>NZ_SUMB01000002.1 GCF_005048155.1 Streptomyces piniterrae | reverse complement strand
CCTCAGATATCCGTCCACGAGCGCCGGATTCACCAGTGTTGACCTCGACGTCCCGGCCCAGGACGAGAACGGCGGGCAAGGTAGGCAGATCGCCGGCCAGGACACCGAACTGAGACAGTGGCCCACCCCAGCCGGGGGCGCGCAAGACCGGTGAGATCACGATCACCCGTGGCGCGGACAAGAGCACCGCGTTCACCGACTGGATCAAGGCCACTCTGGTTAACGCCGACCTCGACGCTGCCCGCCAGAACATCACGATCGCATTGAAGGATGCGAAGAAGCAGACCATCCGCCGCATTCACCTCAGCAACGCTTGGGCGTCCCGCTGGGAGGGACCATCGCTGGGAGCCGCCGAGTCCGGGTCGGCGACGGAACAGGTGACGATCACCTACGAAGACATGACTGTCGAGTAGCAATCGAGTTCTGGCCGGCGGATCACGTCCGAAGCCAGATGACCAAGGATGCTGCGGTGACGGTGCCGAGGAAGACGTAGCCGCGCTTGTCGTAGCGCGTGGCCACTGCGCGGTGGTTCTTCAGTTTGTTGATGGCCCGTTCGACGGTGTTGCGCTTCTTGTACCGCTCCTCGTCGAAGCCCGGTGGCCGCCCTCCGCGCGATCCTTTGCGCAGGCGGGCGGCCTGACTATCGGCCTTCTCCGGGATGGCGTGCCGGATGCCGCGCTGCCGCAGGTACTGACGACACGACCCGTTGCTGTATGCCTTGTCAACTGCGACGCTGTCCGGCTTCTTGCGGGGCCGGCCGAGCCCCTGCCGAAGAACTCGGATCTTCTCCAGCACCCGCACGAACTGGGTGCAGTCAGCTCGCTGTCCGGGCGTGATGATCAGCGATAGCGGGCGGCAGCGGCCGTCCGCACTCAGGTGGATCTTGCTGGTGAAGCCGCCGCGCGAGCGGCCCAGGCCCTCACCTCCCGCACCACCTCCACCAGCCGGGCGACCAGGCTCTGCCAGGGCGACTCGTCCTGGTGTTCCACGGCCTCGGCCCCCTTTGACTCCGCCGGGGCAGGCGGTGGAGCGGTTCGGGCGCCAGCCGCCTGCTGGTGGGCCCGCACGCTGGTGGAATCCACCGAGACATCCCAATCGATCCCGCCAGCCGCGTCGGCCGCAGCCTGGACCTGCTGCAGGAGACGCTCCCAGGTACCGTCCGCCGACCACAGCCGATGGCGCTCGTAGACGGTCTTCCAGGGCCCGAACCGCTCCGGCAGGTCGCGCCAATGCACCCCCGTCCGCACCCGGTGCAGAATCCCGTCGATCACCTGGCGATGGTCACGCCACCGCCCACACCGACGGTTGCTCACCGGCAAGAACCGCCGCAGTCGTTCCCACTCGGCATCCGACAGCTCACCACGCCGATGCCCACCCATGCCAGGAACAAACCGGATGAGGAGGCGGTCACATGATCGGCCGGACAGCTCCTAGTAGGGCTTTGTTACGTGGTCTTGTCACGGTGGGTGGCTGGTAGTTCGCTGGTTGTACGAGGGCTGGGGAACTTGCTGCGTGTCGGGGCCGGTTGGAGGAGTTTGCCGGGGAGGTGTTCGCGCCGCTGGTGCGGCGGGATCAGCGTGAGAAGGGCGCTTTGTATCTGCGGGGGGCTGCTGCTGCACGGCCGACGCAAGTCGATGCAGCCGATGGCTGAGCGTCTGGGGGTGGACCACCAACAACTCCAGCAGTTCATCACCTCCTCCACCTGGCCCTTTGATGCTGTACGGGCCCGGCTGGCATGGCGGGCCGTGCGAGTGGTGCGTCCTCAGGCGTGGGTGGTGGACGACACCGGTTTCCCCAAGGACGGCATCTCCTCGCCCGGTGTGGCCCGGCAGTACTCCGGCACGCTGGCAAGGTCGGCAACTGCCAGATCGGAGTCAGCGTCCATGCCGCCTCCGACACCGCCTCGTGCCCGCTGTCCTGGCGGCTGTTCCTACCCAAAAGCTGGGATATGCCCCAGGCGGACAGTCGCAGAAAACGCTGTCGCATCCCCGACGACGAACACCACTGTCCCAAGTGGCAGCTCGCCCTGGGGATGCTCGATGAACTCGCCGGCGCCGGCCTCAGGCCCGCTGTGCTGGTCGCGGACACCGGATACGGCGCCGATGCCGACTTCCGCCGTGGCCTGGAAGACCGCGGATTGGCCTATGTCCTGCAGGCCAAGGCCGAGATGACCGCCCATGATGAGGCTGCCGAACCCCACCAGCCTGCCTATAGCGGACTTGGGCCCAGGCCCCTTCCGCGTAACCGCACCCGGCCGGTGTCCTTGCGTGACCGCGCGTTGGCTGCAGGGCGAGGCGAGGGACGGACCCTGACCTGGCGCAAGGACTCCAAAGCCGCGATGAGCTCACACTTCGTGCTTGTGCGCATCCGGCTCGCAGGGCGGCGGCCCAAACCCGCCGCGGACGGCACGATCCCGTTGAGCTGGCTGATCGCCCAGTGGCCCGATGGCGAGGACGAGCCGGTCAAGTACTGGATCTCGAACCTGCCCGCCGACCTCCCCGCCCGCGATCTGGTCCGCATCGCGAAACTGCGGTGGCGCATCGAGCACGACTACCGCGAGGTGAAGACCGCACTGGGGCTGGACCACTTCGAAGGCCGCTCGTTCGCCGGCCGGCACCGCCATGTCACCCTCGTCACCGCCGCCCACCTGTTCCTGACCGAACAGCGGAGGAGCCCAAAAGCCCCTGCCAGGGCCTGACCCTCTACCAGGCCCTGGACCTCCTCCAACACCTCCTGGCCACCTGGCCACCTGGCCACCTGGGCCGGCACCTGCCCCACCTGCCACCAACCCACCCCATGGCAGCCCTACGACACCACCTGACAAAGCCCTACTAGGTCGTGTCGTCCAACTCCTGCCTGCCTCGCGACTCTCAGGGGCACCATCCGTGCGGCAGTGGCCGAATTGCAGTCCCTCCTCTGCTTCTTCCTGCCCCCTCGTAGCCTTCCCGCCCCCCTTTCGTGGCATTGGCGGCACGTTTCGGCCAGGCAAACCTTCCCATGGGGCGTTCTTGGGATTGGCCGGCGATGCCCGTCACGTTCGCTCTCGCCCACAACGCCTAGGAGTCAGGGGAGGCACATCATGGTGCGGGGTTTGATGAACCGGCAGAGGCACGCGGGTCGGGGAATGCGCGTCGGCGTAGGCGTGGCAGTGCTGGTGGGCGGACTTCTCCCACCGATGGTGGGTGCTGACAGCGCGGCTGCGCAGACGAAGCAGCAGACGAGTTTCACGAATCCCGGCGTGTTCACCTTCACGGTTCCCGGCAGCCCCACCGACGTGAAAGTCCTGACCATCAGGGTCTGGGGCGCCGGGGCCAGCGGGGGCGGTGGAGCCGGTGGCGGCGGTGGTGGCGGAGGAGGTGGCGGCGGCAACGCCCTTCTCTCGCTGGGCGGGGGAGGCGGTGGCGGGGGCGGTGGTGGCGGAGGAGGTGCCAGCGGTGGTGGCGGAGGCTCCGGCAGCTTCGTGAAGTGCACTGAGGTACTTGTCGGCGGCGTGACCTTGACCGTCGTGGTGGGCGCGGGGGGAAGTGCCGGCGGCGCGGGCGCCGGCGGCAATGGCGGCTCCGGCGGCAGCGGTGGCGGTCCCTTCGGCGGCGGTCCTGGCAGCGCAGGCGGTTCCGCCTCCCTCGGCGGAGCTGGTCAGGACAGCACGGTGGGCCTCACCCCGGCGGTGAATCTGGCCTTCGCCTCCGGCGGCACCGCCGGCACCAGGACCCCGACGGGCGGCAGGGGCGGTTTCGGCGGCGCTGTCGGCGGGCTCGGCGGGGCCGGCGGGATTGGTGGCGGCGGTGGGGGCGGCGGCACCATCACCGGTTCCGGCGGTACCGGCGGTCGAGTGTCACGGTGTCTGGGTATCCCCGCCGCCTCGCTGAACGGCAATGACGGTAACGCCGGCGCCGTAGGCAACTCCGGTACGGCCGGCGGCAGTGGCGCGAGCCAGCAGAGCGGCACGGGTGGGGCCGGCGGCAGTGGTGGCACGGGCGGCAACGGCGGCAGCGGGGGGACCGGTGGCGCAGGCATCACCGCCGACGGGTTCACCTTCGGAGCCGGAGGCAGCGGTGGCGGTGGCGGCAAGGGTGGCGCCGGCGGGGCTGGTGGCGCCGGCGCCACCAGCGGCGGTGCTTCCGCCGCCAACGGGTCTGCCGGTAGTGCCGGGGACAACGGCGTGTCCGGAAACGTCGGCGGAAACGGGGCCGTCGTCATCGACGTGACGCCAGTTCCCTGACCGTGAAATTGATCCGTCGTCAAATGATCTTGAGTGGTGGATCATGGTCGGGCGATATGTCGCCATGAGTTGCCCGACGCCGAGTGGGAATACGTCCGGCCCTCGTTGCCTCGGTCGGATCGGGGCTGCAAAAGGGAAGGACGACCGCAGGGTCCTCAACGGAATCGTGGGGGTCCGATCCGGCAAGAACAAGGGCCAGCACCCTCGGTGGCCACCGTCTACCGCATCTTCGCCGAGGAAGGTCCGGCCGACGGCACGGCCTGAACACGCGAAATCGGCGCCCCACTCTCGACCTGCGTCAACTGGACAACGCTGAGTGCGGGGCGACGTGTGCGCGTGGTGGCCCAAGCCGGTAGCGGAGGAACAGGTACGAATCCCGTCGCCGCGCGCTGACCAGGTCCGTCCACACCGGCCGGTTCGGCAGCAGTTCGAGACCGGCGATCAGCCCGGGGCGAGAGGTGTCGGCCCGGCCGGCGAGCACCGGCGAAGTGGTGAGGAACAGTTCATCCAGCAGGCCCTCACTTAGGAGGTGACCGATGAGGTGCGGCCCGCCCTCGGTGAGCACCACCGTGTGTCCGTGGGCGCGGAGAGCCGCGAGTACGTCGGCCATACGGAGGGTGGATCCTTCGACCGGGGTGAGGATCTCGCATGCCGCCGGCAGGCGTCCGTCCAGTCGGCGGGCGCCGTCTGCTGTGGTGGCCACGAGCGCGCCCGACTGCAGGGCCGGGTGCTCGGTGGGCACGTCGCCGCTCGCTGTGACCACGACCAGTTCCGGCTGAGTGGCGCGTCGCAGGCTGCGCCGTAGCTCGACGAAGTCGGGGGCGGCTTGCGGGAAGACGTGGTCGGGTGTCCATTGGTGGCCGGGCGTGGCCCGGAGCGTGCCGGCCCCGATGAGCACGGCGTCGGCGCATGCGCGCAGAAGTCCCATGACGAATCGGTCCGCCGGTGCACGCCCGCTGATCGCCGACCCGGAGGACGGGTATTCGGGACCGAGGGCGACCACTCCGTCGATGGAGGAGACGAAGTTCGCGTACACGCACGGCGGGGTGAAGCCCAGATCCCCGCCATAGGCCGTTGCGAGCGCCGGAGGCAGACCGAAGCGGGGCTGTCCGGCATCCTCGTACAGCGGCTCCAGTGGCTCCAGCAAGCCTGGCGTTCCGCCGGCGGCAGGCGCGGTGTTGTGCTCAGCCATGTCCGGCCAGGCCCCGTTGGCCGCACAGCGTGAAGAATTCGGCACGCAGTTGCGGATCCTCGTCGTAGGTGCCCCGCCAGTGGGTGGTACGGGTGCTGGACTCGATCTCCCGTACCCCGCGCATCTGCGTGCACAGATGCACCGCTTCCAGGTGGACCGCGACGCCATGTGGTTGCAGGATCTGCTGCAAGGATTCGGCGAGCTGGCGACCGATGCGCTCCTGCATCGAGAACCGGCGGGCGAACAGCCGCACCAGTCTGGTCAGCTTGGACAGTCCCAGGATGTGTTCGTGGGCGATGTAGCCGACGTACGCCTTGCCGAAGAAGGGCAGGCTGTGGTGCTCGCACAGCGAGAAGAAAGGGATCGGCCCTTCGACGATCTGGCTGATCCGGCAGTCCGAACCGCCGTGGCATTCGGTCTCGAAGGCGGTGACCAGCTTCTCGTCGCCTTCGTATCCGCTGGTGGCGTCGAAGAGGGCGCGCAGAAAGCGGCGGGGGGTGTCGGCCGTGGCCGCCGACCCGACGGCCATACCCAGCGCTCCGAAGATTTCCTTCAGGTAGTCCTCGAACCGCTGCCACTCCTCGGTGGTGATCTGCCGCGGCGACACGGACGCCCACTCCACCTCGTCCGTGATGGGGAGGATTCCTTCCCCGACCAGCCCTGCGACGGGTGGAGGGCCGTTCATCTGCGCAGATTGATCACTCACATGCGACCTCAAAACGGAGGAACCATGTATCTCGCAACACTGGGCCGCTTCCATTGTCGACCGATTTCTGCGTGAGCGCTGCACGAGCTCACGATGCCTCCCACCAGCAGCGCAGTGAGCCGGCGTCCAATAAGTCGACACCGAATACCAACGCACCCATCCCGATACCCACCCCGTCCGGGCGTGTCCGACAAGACGGACTCCTTCTGAGCCGTGGCCCCAGGCCAATTCCTTCGACGTCAGAGCCGCGCTTGGTGGTGTCAGATACCGCGCTCGATCATGTCGATGACGTGCTGGCCGGCGTCGTGGACCCGGGTGGGGTGGAGGCCGCGGAGGGGGCCGTCGATGAGGAGGCAGGCGAGGCCGTGGACGGCCGACCAGGCGAGGAACTCGGCGCCGGGGCGCCGGTCTTCGGGCAGGAGGCCGGCTTCCACGAGGCCGTCGAGGGCTGTTCCGAGGAGTTCGAAGGGGGTCTTGCCGGTGGTGCCTGCGGCGGTGTCGGCGGCGGCGTGAGTCATGTCGCCGGGGACGTGGAAGGCCGTGCGGAACAGGCCGGGTTCTTCCTGGGCGAAGCGCAGGTAGCCGGTGCCGACGGCACGGAAGCGGGCACGGGCGGCAGCCGCCGCGTCCGTGGTCGGTGGCAAGGTGGTTTGCTCGGCCTCCATGGTGCGGGCGAGGTGGGCCATGGCGGCCTGGGAGACGGCATGGAGCAGTGCGTTGCGGTCGGTGAAATGCCGGTAGGCGGCGTTGGGGGCGACTCCGGCCTGCCGGGTGGCGGCGCGTAGCACAACGGCGGTCGGCCCGCCCTGGCGGGCGAGTTCGAGGCCGGCTTCGACCAGTGCATTGCGGAGGTCGCCGTGGCGGTACGTCTCCCGCTTCGGCTTGTTATTCCCGACTGCTGTCATGGCCGCCGCCTCCAATGTGGACAGCATCCACTTAGGTCGTCTAGGCTCCTGCGTGATCACTCGGGGGACGCGGATCGCCACATCCTCCAAATGTGAACATCGTACACAATGGGTGGCCGTCAACCGCCCGGACGTTCTTTCACCAGGAGGATTCCGCTTCTCATGGGCAAGATCACGCACTTTGTGCACCAGTCGCTGGACGGCTTCATCGAGGGACCGAACGGCGAGTTCGACTGGCCCCGGATGGACAGCGAGCTGTCCGCCTACTCGCAGGCCCTCACCCAGGGCGCCGACATCTTCCTCTACGGCCGCAAGGTTTGGGACATGATGTCCGGCTTCTGGCCCCGCGCCGAGGAGTTCTCCACCCACGAGCACGACCTCGCATTCGCGCCCGTCTGGCGCCAGGCGTCCAAGGTCGTCGTCTCCTCGACACTGACCGAGGCCGACTGGAACACCCGCGTCATCAACACCGACGTCGTCGAGCAGCTCACCGCCCTCAAGAACAGCGGCGCCCATCTCCTGCTGTTCGGCGGCGCCACGCTGGCCGGCTTCCTCACCGAACACCAGCTGATCGACGAGTACCAGATCTTCGTCCACCCCGTCGTACTCGGCGGCGGCAAGCCCGTCTTCACCACCCCGCAGCAGCGGTTCGACCTGACTCTGGCCGAGACCAGGACCTTCGACTCCCAGGTCGTTCTCCTCCGTCACGAACGGACCAGCTAGACCGCTCGCTCAAGCCGCCCCGACGGGCGGGCGGCGACCGATGAGTTTCGCCGTGGTCAGCAGTCAGAGATCACAGCGGGTGCGCCGCGGCAGCGAGTGTGATCGAAGCGTGCACCGGCTGAACCCTCTTGTACCCAGACACGAGATACCGAGGAACCTTGAGATGCGTACCCTGATCAGCACCGCGTTCATCTCTCTCGACGGCGTCGTGGAGGCCCCGGGCGGTGAGCCCGGATACCGGAACTCCGGGTGGACCTTCAAGGGCATCGAGTTCCTGCCCGAGGCGTTCGACATCAAGGGCCGCGAGCAGCAGGAAGCCACCGCCATGCTCATGGGCCGGACCAGCTACGAGGCGTTCAGCCCGGTGTGGCCGGACATGGCGGACTTCGCCGACTACAAGGTCATGCCGAAGTACGTCGTCTCCACCACGCTCACCGAGGATGACCTGGTGTCGAACTGGGGCGAGACCACGATCCTGCGCTCGCTCGACGAAGTCGCCGCGCTGAAGGAGACCGAGGGCGGCCCGATCATCGTCCACGGCAGCGCCGCCCTGAACCAGGCCCTTTCGGACGCCGGCCTGATCGACCGCTATCACCTGCTCGTCTTCCCGCTCCTGCTCGGCGCGGGCAAGCGCCTGTTCAGCGCCACGGACAAGGACACCCAGAAGCTGAAGCTGATCGAGCACGAGGTCTACGCCAACGGCCTGCAGAAGAACGTCTTCGACGTCGTCCGCTGACAAGGCTCCCGCACCCGCCCTACCGTCGCGTCCCCGAAGTACGCCCCCGCAACACACGGACAGAAGGACAGAACCCCGACATGACCGCAGCAGCGAAAGGCCCTGCCAGCTACTTCCCCTCCATCGAGAAGAAGTACGGCCGCCCGATCACCGAATGGATGGATCTCATCCGCTCCTCACCCCTGACCAAGCACATGGAGCTCGTCAGCTGGCTGAAGACCGAACACGGCCTGGGCCACGGCCACGCCAACGCCCTGGTTGCCCACACCCTCGCCGAGGACACCGGTAAGTGAACCTCCCGGAGGAGCCTTCAGCAGGGCCGCGGCGGTCATGGGCGGAGCCAGAGCCGGATCGCGGCGACGGTGAGCGTGCCGTGAAAGACGTACGCCCGCTTCTCGTATCTGGCGGCCACTGCCCGGAACCCCTTGAGCGCCAAGATCGTGCGCTCAACTACATTCCTGCGACGGTAGGTTCGCTGGTCAACCCACAGGGCCAGCCACCCACGCTGCCGCGGCCCGGCAGTTGGCCCGCTGGTTCTTCGGCTCGGGAATGGTGTGCTTGATCTGCCGGCGGCGCAAGTAGCGACGGTTGCCGCGTGAGCCATCGGCCCGGTCCGCACACAAGCGTTCCAGCCGGGTACCCGGACGGCCCCGTCCGGGCGAGGAACTCGGATGCCATCCAAGACCTCGGTCATCTGCGGGGCGTCGGTCACCGGCTGAGGCTCCGGGAGAACGCTTCAAGATCCCCTGGGGAGGCCGTCTGATGACCGCTCGCCGCGGCGTCTCTCGGGTCTTGACCGCTCGGCTACGAGGCGTAGCGTGAGTTACGGGGAGTAATCAAAAGGGCGTGGAACGGTCGCGCGCCGGACATCGCCGAAGCCTTCACCTGACGCGCCCGGTGCCGACGGCACGATCGCCGGCATACACACCGAGGCGGCTCCGGGATGCGGGCAATGACTCCCCCAAAGCACCGCGCGACGGCCGCCTTCGAAGGAGAGACGGCACAAGGGGGACAGCACCATGACCTCACCGACGCCAGGGCATACAGCCCTCACGGGCAAGGTGTCAGTCCGGCCCCTGGAGAAGACGGACCTTGACCTCGCCGACGAGATCTGCAGGGTCGCCTTCGGGACGTTCCTCGGCGTGCCCGACCCGAAGAAGACCTTCGAGAGCGCCGACTTCATCCACGTCCGATGGGCGGCTGATCCGGAATCGGCGTTCGCCGAGACCGTCGACGACGAGCTGGTGGCATCGAACTTCGCCACCAACTGGGGCAGCGTCGGATGCTTCGGCCCACTGACCGTGCGCCCAGACATGTGGGACCAGGGCATCGGCAAGCGCCTGATGGAACCGGTCATGGACCGCTTCACCACATGGGGCAACCGCCACCTCGGCCTGTTCACCTTCTCCCACAGCCCCAAGCACCTGGAGCTCTACCGCAAGTACGGCTTCTGGCCCCGCTTCCTCACCGCCATCATGAAGAAACCGATCACGACCCGTGCCGCCGTCCCCGGGCGCGCCACGCGTACAACGAGCTGCCCGCAGCTGAGCGGCCCGCCTGCCTGGAGGAATGCCGGGCGCTGACCGGAGCCGTGTACGAGGGCCTCGACCTGGAGCGCGAGATCGTCGCCGTTCACACTTTGGCGCTCGGCGACACCGTCCCCTTCCGGAACGGCTCCGCCGTGGACGGCCTGGCCATCTGCCACTACGGAGCGGGAACGGAGGCCGGCGAGGACGTGTGCTTCGTCAAGTTCGGCGCCGTACGCCCCGGGCCGGGAGCGGCAGACCGCTTCGAGCTGCTGCTCGACGCCTGCGAGCAGCTGGCGACCGAGCGCGGCCTCGGCCACCTGGACGCCGGCATGAACCTGGGCCGCCCGGACGCGTACCGGCGGATGATCGACCGCGGCTTCCGCACCTGGCTCCAGGGCGTAACGATGCATCGGCCCAACGAGCCCGGCTACAGCCATCCCGACGCGTACGTGATCGACGACTGGCGCTGACCCCATCCGCCGGCCAGCCGGAGCCGAGGCCGCCGCGGAGCCCGTCCAACCGTGAAGGGGGCCTGAACACGCTCGGTACCTGTCGAGGCATGGGTTGATTCGGGGCTTGCCGAGGGCGGACGCAGTTCGAACCGGGGCCCCGCCCAAGCGGACTGGTAGAAGGTGCGGCCATGGCGAGGCCAGCAAGCATCCGGGCCACCGTGAAGACGGCCAGGTTCGGCGCGTAGGCGAGGGCGAGAAAGGAGAGGACCGCGAGGACGGAGCCGGTGGTCATCACCGTGCGGGGGACGTAGCGGGCGAGGATGCGGCCGACGGGGATGCCATCGGCGGCCGAAGTGAGGAGTGCGGCGGAGAACGCGGCGGCGGTAACGCCGGTGGACCAGCCGGTGTCGGCGGTCGAGTGCGGGAGCAGGACGGGAAACGCGTAACAGACGACGCCCCAGCTGGTGATCTAAGTGGCGCATAGGGCGGGCAGGACGGCGTGAGGCCGCGGCCGGTCCCCCGTACCGGGCGCAGCCTCCCCCGCACGCGATTGCGTCATCGCGGTCAGCAGCCCTCAGAGGTAGCGGGATGGGCGCCAATGCCGATCTGGAGGGTGGACGGGGCAGCGCAGCAGCCTCCGCCGTCTCCCTGTGCTGCCTCAGGTTCGTCGAAGAGGCCCGCACCGCCGCAGACGCCGGTCTCCGGCAGCGTCAACTCGACGCGTTCGGCGGCCTCGTGGTCGCCGGCGAGGGCGGCGGCGATGGAACGGACCTGCTCGTAGCCGGTCATGGCCAGGAAGGTCGGGGCGCGGCCGTAGCTCTTCATGCCGACGACGTAGACGTCCTGCTCGGGGTGGGCGAGCTCCTTGGCGCCGTGGGGATAGACGGTGCCGCAGGAGTGGACGTTGGGGTCGATGAGCGGGGCGAGCTCGACCGGGGCCTGGAGACGCTCGTCAAGGTTCAGGCGGAGTTCGGAGAGCACGGAGAGGTCGGGGCGGAAGCCGGTGAGCGCGATGATCTCGTCGACCGGGTCGAGGCGGCGGCCGTCCTCGGCGACGAGGACGAGCTGATCGCCGGCCTTCTCCACGGCGGTGGTGCGGAAGCCGGTGACGGCGTCGGCGTGGCCGTCGTCGACGGCGGCCTTGGCGGCGAGGCCCAGGGCGCCGCGGGCGGGGAGCTGGTCGGCTTCGCCGCCGCCGAAGGTGGAGCCGTTGATGCCCCGTCGCAGGATCCACACGCCGTGGGTGCCGGGGGCGTCCTTGGCGAGGTCGGCGAGGTAGGCGAGGGCGGTGAAGGCGGAGGCGCCGGAGCCGATGACGGCGGTGCGCTTGCCGGCGTAGCGGGCGCGTACGGCGGGGTCCTTGAGGTCGGGGACGCGGTAGGAGATGCGGTCGGGGGCGGTGCGCTCGCCGAGGGCGGGGAGACCGTCGCCGCCCAGTGGGCCGGGGGTGGTCCAGGTGCCGGAGGCGTCGATGACGGCGCGGGCGGTGAGGCGCTCCTCGGTTCCGTCGGCATTGCGTACGTAGACGGTGAAGGGCTGGTCTTCGCGGGCCGCGTCGACGACGCGGTCGCGTCCGGCGCGCGAGACGCCGGTGACGCGGGTGCCGTAGCGGACCTTGTCGCCGAGGGTGTCGGCCAGTGGCTGGAGGTAGTGCTCAGCCCAGTCGCCGCCGGATGGGTAGGTGGCGCCGTCGGGGCGGATCCAGCCTGTGGGGGCGAGCAGCTTCTCGGCGGCCGGGTCGACGACCTCGGACCACGGGGAGAACAGCCGCACGTGGCTCCAGTCGCGTACGGCGCTGCCCGCGCTGGGGCCGGCTTCCAGGACGAGCGGTTCGATGCCGCGTTCGATGAGGTGGGCGGCGGATGCCAGGCCGACGGGGCCGGCTCCGATCACCACGGTGGGCAGGGCGGCGGTGGGCGCGTTCACGATGGACTCCCGCGTTGATTCGACATCCGTCGATGGCTTATGCCGCCAGCGTGACACCTGATTCGATAGACGTCAACATAGACATGAATCGAATTAGACCCTCGCCCGCAGCCCCGGAGGCTCTGATTCGACGTGTGTCAACATAGACGCATGTCGAATGCCGAGACGTTGCCGCTGGTGGAGTCCGACGTTGAGCCGTGCTGCCCGCCTCTGACCGAGCGGCCGCTGTCGGCGGAGGAGGCAGTCCGTACGGCTGCGATGTTCAAGGCGCTCGGCGACCCGATCCGGCTGCGCCTGTTCTCGCTGGTCGCCTCCCACGAGGGCGGCGAGGCGTGCGTCTGCGACATCTCCGACGTGGGCGTCTCACAGCCGACCGTCTCCCATCACCTCAAGAAGCTCCGCGAGGCTGGCCTGCTGACCTCGGAGCGGCGCGGCACCTGGGTGTACTACCGGGTCGCACCGTCGGTGGTGGCTGCGATGGGGAAGATGCTGGGACAGTTCGCCGCCTGATCACATGCCCTGGGGCCGCGTCACGGCTCAACGGCCGCGACCGGCCGCGTCGAGGGTGAGTTGCCGGCGATGGAAGTCGAAGTGCTGGGTTGGGTAGCGGTAGATGTCCGCGAGTGTCATGAAGTCCTTGAAGAAAGGATCCCAGCGGACGGGATAGTGCATCCCGCGCGCCAAGTCGGCTTCGGATTCGGCATCAAGGCGACAGTGCAACGAGGCAATGACGCGGTCGAACTTCGTCCCCATCCGCCGCCGGTTGAAGACCTTGGCGGCCATACACGACCCGACGTAGTTGATCTCGTCGAAGGGTTTGACTGCTGCGTCCAGCAATCGTGCGTACGCCCTGCTGACGCCGCGCGGCAGTCGGCCGAAGATGCGCACGACCGTCAGCAGTGCCCGGACGACCATGTACCCGAATAGCATGTGGAAGAGCAGCTGCTCATTGTTCCAGCGGGTTTCTCGCGTCTGCCCGGCCCAGTCGGCTTCGCCCAAGCCGCCGATCAGGGCATGGAAGTCCGCGCGGGCCCTCTCCAGCTCGTCATGGACGGTCTGTTTGTTCAAAGGTTGCCGCTCCGTCATGGATCCACCAGCTCTCCGCGAACGACCAGCTGGCTGGAGTCAGCCGGGGATTCGATGATGCCCACTCGGGCATCATGAGGCGAGAGCCCTGCTGACTGCACGGCAGAACGCTCAGGCGGGGCGGCACTTCTCCACGATGCCGAGCCGCTGGGCGATCTCACGGGCCGCATCGCGGGCCGGGCGGCCGACACCGATGAGGGTGGCGGAAGCGGGACCGGTCCAGTCGCCGTAGCCGAGCAGGTGCAGACGGGGCTCGCCGAGGGCGCGGGTGCCGCCGGTGGGGATGTGTCCGCGCTGGTCACGCAGGCCGAGTGGCGCGAGGTGGGAGAGGGCGGGGCGGAAGCCAGTGCACCAGATGATCACGTCGGCTGCGGTGCTCGTGCCGTCGGCCCACACGGGGCCGTGCGCGTCGAGGTGGGTGAACATGGGCTCGGCCTTGAGGAGTCCCGCGTCGCGGGCATCCCGTACAGGCGGGACGGCGACGATGTCACCCAGCGAGGCCACTCCGCCGGTGTCCCCCGCACCGCTGTCGAGGGCGCGACGGCGTGTGGTCGCCACGTCGAACAGGACGCGGCCGTCGATCGCGTCAGGCAGGAAGCGCGGGGGCCGCTGGGTGACCCAGGTCAGCTCCCCGTGGCTGGCGAGGTCTGCGGCGATCTGCGCGCCGGAGTTGCCGCCCCCGACCACGATGACGCGCTGCCCGGCGAAGCCGACCGGACGCCGGTAGCCCACCGTGTGCAGCTGCCGCCCGGCGAAGAGTTCCCAGCCGGGAATGGCGGGCCGGAAAGGGCGCGACCATGTGCCGGTGGCGCTGATGACCGCCCGCGCCCGCCAACTGCCGGAGTCGGCCTCCACCCACAGCCGGTCGCCGTCGCGGCGTACCGCCTGGACATGGACGCCGTGCTGGACGGGCAGCTCGTACCGCTTCTCGTACTCGGCGAGGTACTCCACCACGTGTCCGGCGTCCGGATACGTCTCACCCGACTGGGGCGGCATGAGGCGGCCGGGCAGTGAGGAGTAGGCGGCCGGGGAGAACAGGCGCAGGGAGTCCCAGGTGTGTTGCCACGCGCCGCCCGGCGTGGGCTGGGCGTCGAGGATGACGAAGTCCACGCGAAGGCGGCGCAGGTGGTAACCGGCCGCGAGCCCTGCCTGGCCGCCGCCTATCACCACCACATCGGCCCGCTGGGTCATGCGGCGGTGGACTGTCCGGCGTTCGTGCCGGTCTTGCCGTTCATGAAGATGACCGCGGCCAGGGCCAGACCGACCACGGCGCCCGCGAGCTGGGCGCCGATGAAGCCGGCGACCGAGCCGGGGGCGATGCCCGCGAAGGTGTCGGTGAAGGCCCGGCCGATGGTCACCGCCGGGTTGGCGAAGGAGGTGGAGGAGGTGAACCAGTAGGCGGCGCCGATGTACGAGGCGACGGCGACCGGTGCGAAGCGGAGGCGGTCGGTGCGTGCGAGGCCGAAGATCAGCAGGATCAGCCCTGCGGTGGCCACGACCTCGCCCAGCAGCAGGTTCCCGTCGGACCGGTCGTGGGTGGACCACTTCACCAGCGGCTCACCGAACATCGCGTCGGCCAGCACGGCCCCCGCGATGGCACCCGCGATCTGGGCGGGAAGGTAGACGACCGCCTCGCGCAGGGTGACTCCGGAGCCGCCAGCGCGGCGGGCCGTCCACCACTCGGCCAGCGTCACGGCCGGGTTGAAGTGCGCGCCGGAGACCGGGCCGAGCAGGGCGATCAGGACGCCGAGTCCGAAGACGGTGGCAATGGAGTTGGCCAGCAGTTGAAGGCCGACGTCCCGGGTCAACTCGGTGGCTTGGATGCCGGAGCCGACCACTACCGCAACCAGGGCGGCGGTACCGACGAGCTCGGCGGCGGCCCGCGCGACCAGCGGCGGCGCGGTGGCCTCCGGGGCGCTCTGGGATCCGGTGGTGGGTATGGCGGTCTGCGGGGTGGCCTCGGAGGAGGCGGCCTCGGTGGCGGTCAACGGGACTCCTTGGTGCTGTCGCGGCGGTACGGCGCGAGGATCAGGGGCAGGACCGCTTGAGGTTCGCTTCGGCGGTGGCGCGCGCGGCCTCCGCGAGGTCGGCGAACTGACCGGCGAGAGAGGCGATGGCGTCCGGGCGCAGCCTGTAGTAGGTGTACCTGCCGCACGGCTCGGTCTCGACCACGCCCGCCTCGCGCAGCACCCGCAGGTGGTTGGAGAGGTTGGTCTGCTTGGCACCGGTCTCCTCGACCAGGTGCGTGGTGCAGAGCGTCTCCTTGGCCAGCAGGGTCACGATCTGGAGCCTGAGCGGGTCGGCCAGCACCCGAATCAGGTCAGTGTCGACTGACGTCATCATGGACTGATACTGTCACATCACCCCGAGCTGATACCAGCCTGTGCTGATCTTTTGAGCCCGCGGAGGGTTCGCATGCCCGCATCCCCGTCCCCCGCCCTGCCCGACGACCGCCTCGCCGCCGGAGCAGCCCGCCTCGCCTCCCAGCACTCCGGACGCTTCTGCGCAGAGACCGTGCAGGCGCTCCTGGCAGACTCCTACCGCCTGCTCGCCGAGCACGCCCGAGTACACACCCACCTGGTAGTGCTGGCCGAGCGGTTCACCGCAGAACGGCTGGAGGCCCTCGCCCACGTCGAGGGAGCTCCCGGCGCGGGCCTGCCGCGGGTGCTGTTCGTGTGCAGCCACAACGCCGGCCGCTCCCAGATGGCCGCCGCCCTCCTCAACCACCGAGCCGGCGGACAGGTGACGATCTCCTCCGCGGGCGCCGCCCCGGCGGCCGAGGTGGAAGTGGGCATCGTCCAGGCCCTGACGGAAGCGGGCGTCGATCTCGCCGATGCCTACCCCAAGCCGCTGACCGACGAGGTGGTCCAAGCCGCCGACATCGTCATCACGATGGGCTGCGGCGACGCCTGCCCCGTCGTACCCGGCCGCCGCTACCTGGACTGGCCCGTCCCCGACCCCGACGGCGCCCCCATCGCCGTCGTACGGGACATCCGCGATGCCTTAGACGCCCACATCACCACCCTGCTGGGCACCCTGCCCGACCCCTGAACCGCCGCTCACCCCGCTTCTTGATCCACGTTGAACCCCTCGTTTTGATCCCCTCGTTGAAGGAAGAACTCATGTCGTCCACCCCGCTCGCCTCCGTGCTGTTCGTCTGCATTCACAACGCCGGGCGCTCGCAGATGGCCGCCGGATTCCTCTCCCACCTCGCGGGCGGCCGCGTCGAGGTCCGCTCCGCCGGCTCGGTCCCCGCCGACCAGGTCAACCCGGCCGCCGTCGAGGCGATGCGGGAGCTCGGCATCGACATCTCCGAGCAGAAGCCGAAGGTCCTCACCACCGAAGCCGTCCAGGCATCCGACTACGTCATCACCATGGGCTGCGGCGACGCCTGTCCGATCTTCCCCGGCAAGAAGTACCTCGACTGGGCACTGGAGGACCCGGCGGGCAAGGGTGTCGAGTCCGTCCGCCCGATCCGCGACGAGATCAAGACGCGCATCGAGGCCCTGATCGCCGAGATCGACGCCGAGGCAGCCAAGTGACCACCGAGAACGCTGACATCCGCAACTGCGTCGACACACACTCGGATATGCCGGAAGAGCACCCCTCATCAAGGCTGGGCACCGGCCGGTGACACCCGCATCACCGACTCCTTGACCTCGCCCCCTGGGGGAAGGTTTTGCGGTCACCGGCGTAGGCACGGAGCCAGAAGGAGGTCACCTCATGGGATTCGTCGAAAGCGAGGTGACCTGCTGCTGCGGGCGCCCCATGGAGAAGGTGCACTGAACCGGGGCGCCGGAGGCGGGATCCGGCCCGCAAGGCGCACGCCGGTTCCGGCCACCGCATTGCGCACCGCCACCCCACCGACCGCAAGACGACCGTGCCCGTCATCATCCCGGGGCCCGGGTATGCGTTTCGTACATCCGCACCGCTACCAGCAGCCCGGAGGCGGCGGTCAGCGCGGCGATGGCCCAGATGGCGGGGCGCAGGCCGTATGCGTCGGCGAGGGCTCCGGCCAGCAGGGCGCCGATCGCGAAGCCGCCGTCGCGCCACAGGCGGTAGACGCCGACGGCGCGGGCGCGCCAGGCGGGGTGGGCGACGTCCCCGATGACGGCGAGCAGGGTCGGGTAGACCAGGGCGGTGCCGATGCCGAGGAGTACCTGCGCCGCTGCCCAGACGCCGAAGGCGGTGCCCTCGGCGACGAGGCCGATGGCGGCGGCCTGCAGCAGCATGCCCGCGGTGATCAGATGTTTGCGGCCGATGTGGTCGGACCACCAGCCGGTCAGTAGCTGGCCCCCGCCCCAGACGGCGGGGTAGAGGGCGGCGAGGAGGCCGATCTGGGCGAGGGACAGGCCGTGGGCGGCGAACAGGAGGGGGAAGATTCCCCAGGCGAGGGCGTCGTTGAGGTTGTTGACCATCCCGGCCTGGCTCGCGGCTGACAGCGCCCTCTCGCGGATGCTGGTGCGCCAGGCGATCTGACCAGTGGTCAGGTCCGCGTCTGCCCCGTTCCGGCCGGGGTGCCGGGCGGCTTCGATGCGGGCGTGGTCGCGGGTCTCGCGGATGGCGAAGAGCGACAGGCCCAGGGCGAGGGCGGCGTAGGCGGCGCCGAGCAGGAAGGGCTCGGGCCGCAGCCCGGCGTGTTCCGCGATCGCTCCGGTGGCCATGGCGGTGGCGGCCACGGCCAGGTATCCGGCGGCCTCGTTGAAGCCCATCGCAAGGCCGCGGCGTGCCGGGCCGACCAGGTCGATCTTCATGATGACGGTGGTGGACCAGGTCAGGCCCTGGTTGACGCCGAGCAGGACGTTGGCGGCGACGATCCAGCCCCAGGACGGGCCCCAGGCCAGCATGGCGGGAATGGGCAGGGCGATCAGCCAGCCCGCGACCAGGACGGGCTTGCGGCCATAGCGGTCGGAGAGGGTGCCGGCGAAGAAGTTGGTGATCGCTTTGGTGGCGCCGAAGGCCACGATGTAGGTGAGCGCCGCGGTATAAGCGGACAGCTGGAAGACGTCGTCGGCCAGCAGCGGCAGGACGATGCGTTCCTGGCCGAGCATGCCGCCGACCAGGGCGTTGACCGCGACCAGCAGGGTGAACTGGGCGAGATTGGCGCGCAGTCCGAGGCGGATGTGGCTGTCAGCGCGTGCGGTGCGGGCGGTGGTCACGCGCCCTCCTCCAGGGGGCGGTGGGTGGCTTTGGCCCAGTCGGCAGGTCCGCCGTGGAGAACAGCGAGGTCGCGGTGCCCGGCGCGCGCCAGAAGACTGGCGGCGGTCATGGCACGTTCGCCATGACCGCAGGCGACCACGGCACGCTGCGGGGCTTCATCGGAACGGGCGGCGAGGTCGCCGAGTTCGATGTGGACCGCGTCCGGGATGTGCCCGGCGATGTGTTCGGCGGCCTGCCGGATGTCGAGGACGGGGCGGCCGGCGATCCGGTCGGCGGTGACCAGCTCGATGCGTTCTTGCGCTCCGCCTCCTGCGGTCCAGGCGGCCATGCCGCCCTCAAGGTGTCCGGCCAGCCGCTCGTACCCGATTTTCAGGGCCTGCCAGGTGATCTCGGCGAGGTCCTGTCCTGGGCCGGTGACCAGGACGAGCGGGGTGTCGTCGGGCAGCAGCCAGCCGAGCCAGGTGGCGAACGCCTCGCGCAGCGGGATGGAGAGCGCGCCGGGGATGTGGCCGGCGGCGAAGTCCGCGACGGGACGTACGTCGACGGCCCGGGCACCCTGGCCGAGCAGGTTGCGGACCTGGTCCGCGGTGAGTGCGGGAAGGGCGGGTTCGAAGTCCAGGACGGCGGGGCCGCGTCGGTTGATCTCGCCGAGCCGGGCGAAGTAGGCGGGGTAGGAGCCGAGGCTGCCGAGCAGTTCCCGTACGAAGGTGTCCTCATCGGGGGCGGCGAGCAGCGCATTGGCCTGCTTCTGGGCGGCGATGGTGGTGGTGCGTTCGGCGCCGGGCGGGGCGGAGCAGAACGATCCGGCGCCGTGGGTCGGCCACACGGCGGTGGCGTCCGGCAGTTCGGCCAGCCGCCTGAGCGAGCGGTACTGGGCTCGGGCCAGTTCCTCGGCGCGGTCGGCGCCGAGCAGGTCGGTGCGGGCGGCCGAGCCGACGATCAGCGAGCCGCCGGTGAACACGCCGAGTTCGCGGGTGCCGTCCAGGAGGAGGAACGACATGTGCTCGTCGGTGTGTCCGGGAGTGGCCAGTGCCCGCAGGGTCAGCCCGCCCAGGTCCCTCTCGTCGCCGTCGGCGAGCGCGGTGTGCTCGAAGGCGCGGTGCCCGGCGGCGGAGGCCAGCACCGTGGCGCCGTCGTCGTGTGCGAGCTGCACGGCCCCGGAGAGGAAGTCGGCGTGCAGGTGAGTGTCGGCGGCGAACGCGACGGTGAGGCCGCGCCGGCCGGCCGCCGCACGCAGGGTGCGCAGATCGCGGCTCGCGTCCACCGCCAGGGCGCGTCCGTCACCGAGGTCGACGAGGTAGGCACTGTTGCCCAGCCCGGCGTCGACCAGGGGTATCAGGTGGCCGTCGGCGAAGCCCATGGCGTCCTCCAGGTGTCACGGTACGGGCCGTGTGGCTTCCACGCTCACCCACATCTACAATATTCCATGGATTTATGGAGGATGCCATGGGAGATGCCGCCCGCAAGGCCGCGCTGTACGACGCCTTCGCCCGCACCGGCAAGGCGCTGAGCAGCGGAAAACGCCTGGAACTGCTCGACCTGCTGGCCCAGGGCGAGCGCACCGTCGACGCCCTCGCCAAGGCCGCCGGGCTCAACCTGACCACGGCCTCGGCACACCTGCAGACCCTCAAACAGGCCGGCCTCGTTGCGACCCGCCGTGACGGCGTACGCATCCACTACCGGCTCGCCGGAGACGACGTCGCGCAGCTGTTCGCACTGCTGCGCCAGGTCGCCCAGACCCACCAGGACGCCGTCGAGCCCGCCCGCACCGCCTATCTCGGCACCGACCAGGCGGAGGAAGTGGACCGGGAGGAACTGCTCGCCCGCGCCGCGACGGGCGAGATCGTCGTGCTGGATGTGCGCCCCGCCGAGGAGTACACCGCCGGACACATCCCCGGCGCCCTCTCCATCCCGGTGGCGGAACTCGCCGACCGTATCGCCGAGTTGCCCAAAGACGCGGAGGTGGTGGCGTACTGCCGGGGCGCGTACTGCGTCCTGGCCTACGACGCGGTGCGGCTGCTGCACGAGCGGGGCCGCAGAGCCATGCGGCTGACGGACGGGATGCTGGAGTGGCGGCTGGCCGACCTGCCGGTCGCCACAAAGGCCGCCGCGTGATCCCCGCGCGCCCCGGGCTGCGGGGCGGACCCGTATACCTGGACTACAACGCCACCACCCCCGTGGACCCACGGGTGGTCGACGCGATGCTCCCGTATCTGGCGGACTGGTTCGGCAACCCCTCCAGCGGCCACACCTACGCCAACGAGCCGAAGACAGCCCTGGCCAGTGCCCGTGCGCAGGTGGCCGCCCTGATCGGCGCGGACGCCGGGGAGGTCGTGTTCACCGGCTCCGGCTCCGAGGCGGACAACCTCGCCCTGCGCGGCGCCGTCCTGGCGACCAAGACCGACCGGCCCCATGTGATCGCCCAGGTCACCGAACACCCCGCCGTCCTGGAAACCTGCCGGGCGCTGGAACGGTTGCACGGCGCCGACGTGACGTACCTGCCGGTCGACCGCCACGGCCTGGTCGACCCCGCGGACCTGGCCGCCGCGCTCACCGAACACACCGTGCTGGTCTCGGTCATGGCCGCCAACAACGAGACCGGCGCCCTCCAGCCGATCCCCGAGCTGACCCGGATCGCCCGCGCCCACGGGACGCTCTTCCACTGCGACGCCGCGCAGGCGGCCGGAAAGATCCCGCTGGACGTCCGGCAGTGGGACGTGGACCTCCTGACACTCGTCGGGCACAAGATGTACGCCCCCAAGGGCATCGCCGCCCTGTACGTGCGCGACGGAACCGTCCTCGAACCGTTCGTCTACGGCGGCGGGCAGGAGCGCGGGCTGCGGGCCGGCACAGAGAACGTCGCCCTCGCCGTCGCGCTCGGCAAAGCCGCGCAGCTGGCCGCCGACGACCTCGCCGCCGGCACCCACCACCGCGTTGCCGCGCTGCGCGACGACCTTCACGAGCGCCTGGCCGCCGCCCTGCCCGGCCGGGTGCACCTCAACGGACCCCGTACAACCCGGCTGCCGAACACCCTGAACGTCAGCATCGACCACATCCGCGGCCACGAACTCCTCGACACCGTGCCGGAGGTGGCGGCGTCGACAGGCTCGGCCTGCCACAGCGGCGAGCACACCCCCTCGCCGGTCCTCACCGCTATGGGCCTGCCGCCGGAGCGAGCCCTGAGCACGCTGCGACTGTCACTGGGCCGCTGGAGCACACCAGAGGAAATCGAGACGGCGGCCCACCTGATCGGCAAGGCCGCTGCCGCCAGGTGACAGAGGACCTCGGGCCCGCCCTGATGCAACGGTGCCGCCCGGCCACTCGACCCGCTGCTCGTCCTGGCAGGCGGCATCGCCGGAATCGCCGTGCTGCGCCTATTCCTCGTCGGCTCACGCTCCGCCGCCACATCCGACCGCCCGCCACGATGGCTCGGACAGGAGCTGACAACGGACGATCACTCGGGGACTACTCCTCTTCGCCCAAGCAATCCGCACATGGTCCGCAGCAGTTCCCGTGACACGCAGCGCTCCGGCCCCTCCGGATAGGCCCCGATTCCGGGGCTTGCCGGCCACCGTGCCACTGCCGTGCCAGACAGAGGGGCAAACAGCGGTTCAACAAGGGCCAGAGATTCAACCGAGCACACCCATCCCAGCTGCAGCGTTCTTCCTGGTCAGGAAGGCGCAGGGCACCCGTAGGCCCCCTGATTTTCCCAAGCTCAGGCTCCAGTACGACGGCAGCAACCACCGGCTGGCCATGCGCCGGCAGCTGCAGAGCACCAGCGACCAACCGGTGACCCGCTACCTGATCCGCATCTCCGTCGACCGCAACCCCGGCGGCCCCGAGCGGTCCAACACGCATTACCGAGCCCACCTGTTGACCTGGGATGAACTCGATCTGACGGCCACGTGCCGGGGCGATGGGAGGCCAAACACGACCGCGATGCCTTCAAGGAAGTCCGGCTGCTCTTGGACAACGAACGCGGCCGCTTCCCGCTCTACCCGGGCGAATCCGTATGGATCGAGTACGCCTACACCGTCGAAGACGACAAGTGGGCAACTGGTTCCAGTGGGGCGTCCGCCTGCCCACCGAACGGCTGGAAGTCCAGCTTGTCTTCCCTGCCGACCTCGACCCGGTGGTGTGGTTCGGCCAGCCAGTCACGCCAGTCGGCTTCCGTGGGCTCGCGCCGGGCACGATCCGCCGGCTCAGCTCGGCACTGACCGGTTCGAGCAGTTCCTCACGGCCGCCCACCCAACGGCAGAGCGCAGAGCCCAGCCCAGGCGGCGGGCGACGGCCTGCATCGTGAGGGGTGTCCTGACCCGAGCCACCAACGGCCCCGTCGGGCTCACCCGTTACCCCAACGACACGTCCTGTCCCTGTGCACCGCCGGCACTCACCGCAGCCGGTCTCGGCCCACGGCGGGCTTGCACCGCGGGCGCCCAACCACCGAGCAACAGCCCTCAGATGCTCGCCGTACGGACGACCGTGCATTTCGTCCACACCGGCCGGCCACCACCACACCCGTGCGCCGCCGCTCGCCGCGTCAACAACAAGCCACGTCCGCCTGCAACATCAAGAGGCCGGCCCTCGTGGAACGAAGGACCAGCCTCGAAGTTGGTTCACGAGACTAGGGCGTGGTGAGGAGACGCTCCTCAGATGAAGGGGAAGAAACCCCAGCCAAACCCGAATCCACGACCGTATCCGCGACGGCGACGGCGGCATCCGCAGTCGCCCCAGTCGTCGTAGTCCCAGCCGTCGCAGCCATGCCTGCGCCTACGGATCACCTTGCGGAAGCTCATGATCGCCTCCTTGGAGCTCGTGTCACGGACCAGTCCTCTCTGACTGGACCAATTCCCACGCTACGCCGCGGCACGAATCGCAACCAAACAGACATGTATGAAAATTCAGGCAAAATCGGATGTAGTGTGCACCCAGAGTGCTGACCGGTGGCTGAATGAATTCACCCCAGGAAGTCAGCCGACAAGACGGCCCCAGGGCCCTAACGGTGCCTGGACCGGTCGGCGCCTGGACCGGCCCCGTCCTGTTCATTGGAGTGCCAGATGCATCCGCATCTCGCACTCCGCGTCGATGATGAGTTCGCCCGACAGGTCCACGGTCACGGTGTGCAGTGTGCCGGTGAACCGGAAGGGAGAGGCGTACTCCGGCGTGACCGAGGGGCCGGGATTGGCTCCGCAGCTCAGGCCACCGGGGTTGAACATGACGGGGGTGGTCGTGGGGAAGTCGGCCGATCCGACGCGGTGACGGTCGACGAAGAGCTCGGCGTGCCCTGGCGTGCCCTTGCCTGTGGCGAGGTCGGGCTTGCCGGTCGGTTCGAACTACGCCTTCGGCGCCGAGGCCGGGATCTCCACATCGGCGGTGTTGCTGTGCGGACGGTTGAGTACACGGGACGCGACGGCCGCCGCCAGCGTCTGAGTGCCGGCGCGGAAGCACCATGCCCATACCGGCCCTCGGGCCGGGAGCAACTGGTAGCTGTGCCCAATAGCCCATGCCCACCGACGCAGTCAAAGGCGGTCACCAAGGGCGCGGCACGGGACCTGCACATGAGCAACGCATCCGGCGGTCATTGGTGACGACCGCCAGGGTGTCTTGATCGTCCAAACGGCGGCCAGCGCGTGACACCGTCGCCCGCCAGCCGCTCCTGGGAGCCATTTGGGAGCCGATCCGCTCCCCAAGCCCCTTCCACACCACGCGAGACCAACCGGGACCACGCCGATGACCAGCGCAAATGCCATCCGCGCAGGCACGATCAGTGCCCGAACCTCATTCGCGACGAAGAGATCTTGGGTTCAATCCCGCGTCTCCCCAAGTGGGCCAGGCTGACGACTTTCGAAGGCACCTGCTGGCTCGGTGGGCCCAGTCGGAGCATGCCCGGAGCCCGACGAGTCCCTCGCCGACGCCGTCACCTGCAAACTGAAGGAAGAAACCGACCTCACCATCCCACTGGCCAACGCCCGTGTCCTGTCCGCCAAGTTGGAGAGGTACATGCAACGGGCGTCGTGGTTTTGTTCACGGATCACGGTTCTGGCACACCTTCCGTGCCGCGGCCACTCTGAGTGGTGGTCGATAGTGCGTGTTGACGCGCATTGCACTAGGGTCGGCGCCGTCTGCCCGGCGTGCGGGGCTCGGTCGAGTCGGATTCACAGCTCCTACCTGCGGTTTCCCGCTGACGCGCCGAGCGCCGGACGACGCGTCGCACTCCAGTTACGAGTTCGGCGGTTTCGATGCGGGAACAACATGTGCCCCCGCCGGACCTTCGCGGAACAGATACCCGGCCTCACGCGCAGGCATAGCCAGCGCACCGAGCGAGTGCGTTCCACCCTGGCCGCAGTCGGTCTCGCCCTGGCAGGCAGGGCCGGTGCCCGGCTGGGCTCGATGGCCAGGTTCGTGCCACCGCTGGCTGAACGGCCGGTCGCCGGCCGAGCGCTGCCGCTTTGGGGTGCTGGTCGTCTGGTGGTGTGAGTTGTCGGCGGGGCAGGGGGCCGGTGTGAAGTAATCCTCGTCGTCTTCGTCATCCTCGTCGTCCTCATGGGTCGAGGCGGGGTCGGGCGGGCTGGTGTGGGGGCTCGGTGGGTGGGTTGGCAGGTTCGGGGAGGCTGGAGTCAGCGGCGTCTGTGTGGGCTTCGATGAGCAGGTTGCCGTCTTCGGTAAGGCGGGCGGTGTGGCCGGTCTTGAAGAAGCCGTCAGGGGTGAAGGCGTGAGTGTTGTGGTCGGGGGCTTTGTAGTAGCCGCGCAGGGTGTAGGGGCCGCGCATCCAGAGCTGTCCGGGGGTTCCCGTCGGTTGGTCGGTGCCGTGTGCGTTGGTGATGCGGATTTCGTCGCCGGGTGAGAGGGGGCGGCCCTGGGTGTGGTGGATGACGTCGTCGGTGTCGGTGAGGCGGGTGAGGCAGAGCAGCCCTTCAGCCGTCCCGTAGACCTGCTGGAGGCGGCAGTCGAAGGCCGGTTGGATGCGGGCCGCGAGTTCGGAAGGCACAGGTGCGCTACCGATCTGGATGAGACGCAGGCTGGAGAGGTCGTACTGGCCGTTGAGGGGGGTGTCCAACCACAGTTGCGCGACGGCGGGCAGGAGGGAGGTGACAGTGACCTTCTCGGCCTCGATCGTGGGGAAGGCGTCGGCGGGGTCGGGGGTGTCGATCAGTACGACGGTGGCGCCGGCGGCGAGGGCGCCGAGGATGCCGGGAGCACCGAGGGTGAGGTTGGACTCGGCCGGGAGGGCTGCGAGGTAGACGTCTTGGGGGCCGAGGTTGATGAGGTCGGCTGCGGCTCGGGTTTGGTAGGCGAAGTCGTTGTGGGTGCGCGGAATCAGCTTGGGTGAGCCGGCAGTTCTGCTCGAGGGCAGGAAGAACGCGACATCGTTGGGGTGGTAGGTGCGGTCCCGGTCGCTGGGAGCGTCCACGGAGCCAAGGGGGAAGAACAGGCATCCGCTGGGGGCGGTGGCGAAGCCTGTTTGGGTGCCTTCGGGGCCGTCGAGGGTGAAGGCACGGCGCAGACGTGGATGGTCGTCGCTGATCTCCGCGGCCATTTTGGCGTGGTCGAAGCCGTGATGGAGGCCGGGGCCGATGTAGGCGGCGGCTTCGGTGATGTGGGCGAGATGTGCGATCTCGCGTGCGCGGTGGGAGATGGGCGCGAACACCGGGAGGGCGCCGGCACGCATGAGGGCGTAGGCGGTGATGACGAACTCGGGCACGTTCGGGAGCTGGAGGATGACCCGATCGCCACAGCGGATGCCCCGCAGGGTGAGGCCGGCGGCCATGCGCTCGACACGGCGGTTGAGCTCGCGGTAGGTGAGGCGGTGCTCGCCGTGGATGAGGGCGGTGCAGGTGGCGTATGCGCGGGCGGCGTCGGAGAGGAGTTGGGGCAGGGCGGCGCCTTGGTAGAAGCCGTGGTTGTAATAGCGACCGATGGCGTGGGGTGGGAGCGGGGTGCAGCCGTTCAGCATGGTTGAGGCTCCTTGTGGTGATGTGTTTCGCCGGTCCTGCGTACTGGTTGCCTGCAATGCGCGCTTGGCTGCGCTCACGTCTCCCTACGTGTGTTGCTGATGGGTCCCGCGCAGCACTCCCGGGAGGCGCGATGGGGGCCGCTGTCCGCCTGGAGCACATTGCGGGCGGGGACGCGAAGCCCGCGGGCGGTGCGGGCCTCAGATCGCAGAAGGCCGACCTGCCACACGGTGGTCATCCGCGCTGAAGGTGCGCCGAGGGTGGCTAGGTGCCAACGGGGGGACGGCAGTGGTCGCGTAATTGCCGACGGAGGCTTGCGTCGGCGGCCTGGGCACCGGGCTGGGTCGTCGTCGGCCAGGACACCGCCGCAGAATCGGCCGCGCCGACCAGCGCGTCCCAGATGCCCTCGATCGCGGCGAGGGCTACGGCCGGGCTTTGAGAGGAGCGTCAGCAGCGACGGTAGACGGGTGTTGGGGATCTTCGTGGCCGATGTCGGCGAGACGGCCCGCGGAGCCGATCTGGCGCACGCCGGGTGTGCGCTGCTTACGTTGGCGAGTCTGATCGGCACTCAGTACGGTTTCAGTCATGGCCGTCAGTGTCCTGGATACGTTGCGGGGCGGGCAGTAGACGATCACCCGAGGAACAGCAGGTGCGGCGGTGCGGTCAACCAAGGACGGCTCGGAGGTCACCACGGCTAGGCGGTTTCGTTTGGATCATGATGGGGGTGAGTGACCACGGCGGATCCCGGGTGGCACCCTGGAGCGATGCAACCTGGAACCGACGTCACCGTGAACGGCTTGCAGCACCTGCTCAATGAGTGGGATCCGATCGGCGTCGCTGATGATGTACAGGACGAATACAACTGCATGCTCGCCCCTCTCCTCCAGCGGCTCCGTGGTGGCGCCGGTCAGACGGAGATCGGCGAGTTCCTGCGGGACGAGCTGGAGGATCACTTCGGTCTCACCCCTCTGCCGTCGGATCCTGAAGCGATGGCTGCTCGAGTGATCTCCTGGTGGACAGCTGCCGGCAAGATCGATGGCGCCGACTACACGTAGTCGCTCCCTCCGGATCGTCTGCTCGTTTGTCCGGGTGTGCCGTTGACTGACGCCCAGTGGGCGCAGATCGAGCCGTTGCTTCCGAACCGGCCACCGACGAGGGGCGGCCGGTGGCGGGACCACCGAGAGGTGCTCGACGCCATCGCCTGGAAGTTTCAGACAGGGACACAGTGGGTGCAGCTGCCGGAAAAGTACGGCAACTGGCGGGGCATCTACAACCGACTGCGGATGTGGTGCGCAGACGGCACCCGGGAGGGGGTGTTCACCGAGCTTCTGGCACAGGCTGACGCCGACGAGGAGTTGAACTGGGTTGTCTCGGTGGACTCCACGATCGTGCGAGCTCACCAGCACGCGGCCGGAGCCCGCAAAAAAAACCGCCCATCTCACCGCCGGACAGGCCGGTGACGCGCCTGCTTTCGCTGACGTGATGGCCCTTCTGCGCGTTCCCCGAAGGCGTGGACGGCCCCGAACCCGGCCAGAGGCCGTCCTGGCTGACAAAGCGTATTCGTCAAGAGCCATCCGTGAACACCTGCAGCGGCGCGGCATCCAGGCGGTCATCCCCGTTCCGGCCGACCAACGCGGACACCGCCTGCGGCGGGGCAACCTGGGTGCCAGGCCACCCTCCTTCGACCACGAGGCATACAAGCAGCGCAACGCCGTCGAACGGTGCATCAACCGCTTGAAACAGTGGCACGGGATCGCCACCCGCTACGAGAAAGACAGCGGCCATCTACTTGGCCGGACTGCACGTCGCGGGCATCTGCGAATGGCGACCTGCGGAAACGTGATCACGAACCGGCCTCTCGCAGAACTCTCACAGATGGTCATTTGTGAGAGTCGCGGACCTCGTACATCAGTGTCCGTCCTCGAAGAGCTCGGCCAGGTCTGGCGACATCTGTGGCAGGGGCTCGGGGTTGATGGCCGATCACGTGGTACTGGTGCGACTCGTACTTACTTGTCGTCTCCTTTTCGTTCTTGTTCGGGCCGCCGCCCTTCCGGCGAGCCGGTCATCGTCTCGACCGGCTCTGGCTCGGTGCGTCGGTCGGGGCTGCGGCCGCCACCGGCTGCCAACGCTTGACCGCAGCGGACAGCCCCAGCCCCATGCGCGGATCGCAGAAGAGGACGGTCTAGTCGTCGCCTCAGTGTCCGTCGCGGACCACCGCTAACCCGCCGACCCGGGTCGTGATGCCCGCCGGCCCGCGTCGGGCCGAAGCGAGCACGCTGGCCGGTCGACCGAGGGTGTCGCCCTGCTCCACCTCGATCACGACCGTCTGCGCCCCTGTCGTGTCGAGCAGGTGGGCGGCCAGGCAGCCGGTGCTGTTGGCGTTGGCGACGTCCTCGTCGACACCGATCGCCGGCGCGAACATCCGCGCCGCACCCGGTCGGCCGCCCACCGGCGGTACGTACACGAAACAGCCGAGGAGCCCGTACCGCCGGCACGCCGCTGTCAGCCTGCCGAGGTGTGGGCGGACTCGGAGCAGCGCCGACCTGTCGTGGACCGGTACCAGCATGCGTGGTGCGCCGGGCGCGGCGATCCGTGGCGAGTCGGTCGGATGCGGATCGTCCGCGGTGAGCCCGAGCGCAGCGACGATCGCGGCGCGCTCGTCCGGTGCCGGGTGTCGCAGCGCGACGAGGCCCTGGTCGAACCACACCTCGATGCCGGCGGGGCGGCGGATCGCGACGGTGTCGAACGTGCGCCCGCCGGTGTGTTGGCGGTCGTTCAGCTCGCCCAGCGCGGTGCGGGTCAACCGGACGGCCTGCGCGGCAACGGTGCCGTGCCCGCAGCCGGACAGTTCGGCGGTGGCGGTGAAGAACCGGACCGGCCGGCCACCGTCCGCCGCCCGCCCCGGGCCGAGGAACGCCGCGTGCGAGGTGCCGGCCGCAGCGGCGAGCGCACGCCGGTTAGCGTCCGTCGCCGCCGGGTCGTCGTCGGTGACGGCCGTGGGGCTACCGCCCCGACCGTCACGCCGCACGCACGCATCAACCACCGTGACATCCCGCCAGGACATCGGCCCACCTTTGACGCTCAACGAACCGGCAACCGCCAACGGCGTCCGCCGCTAGCCGGACCTGGCCTTAAGCGGCCGACCGAACGCGTCCCAGAGCGTACCGGCATGCCTCAGCCGGTGCCGTCCTGCACCGGATAGTGGATGACGACCAAACCGCCGGTGGCGTAGTTGACGACATCGGCGGCCACCCGCTGGCCGTGCGGCGACGCCCGCGCCGCGGCCATGGCGGCGGCGTCAGCGAAGTCGGCTTCGAAGACCGCGAAATACGGCGCTTCTCCCTCGGTCGCCGCCACGTCGAAGCTGTAGCGCCACGCAAGCGGGCCGGGCCAATTCTTGACCAGCGGAAGGTGGTTGTTCACGTAGTAGTCGCGGAAGTGGTCAGGGTCGGCGGGCTCGTAATACAGGACCAACGACCTATGCATGACGACCTCCGCCCAGGGACGTCAGCCGGCTGCCCAACTCGTAGCGACCCCGCCCGTGCATGGCGCCGGCCATCGGGAGGTTTCTGGCGAACATGCGGAACAGCCCGATCGGCGGGGCGTCCCCGGGCATCATGCGCGCGAGCAGTGCGCCGGCCTGGTCGTTGCACGGCGGTTCCAGCAGGGCTATCCGCGACATCGGCTCTCCCGTCGAGTTCGTTTCGAAATCAGAAACGCCGGATGGATGCTAGTGTTTCGAATAAAGAAACGCAAGGAGGGTCATGCCGACGCCGCGCCCAGGAACACCGGTTCGTGGATCGACGACCGGCCGTCCCGTCATGGCCGCGATGGACCTGTTCGGCCGTCGGTGGGCGCTGCGAATTCTCTGGGAGCTGCGTGCGGGTCCGCTCGGTGCCCGCGCGCTGCTGGGACGGTGCGAAGGGCTGTCATCCAGCGTCCTCTACCAGCGGCTCCGCGAACTCACATCGAGCGGGATCATCGCGCCCTCGGCCGATGGCTACGAGCTCACTCGGCTGGGGACAGCACTCCGTGATGCCCTTCGTCCGCTCGACGAATGGGCGATCGCCTGGGCGCAGGAGCAAGAACACAACGATCAGGAGCCCACGGAGACGTGAAGGTCACGCCCGACCAGGTGGAGCGGTGATGTGACGGCCGCCGACTCGGGACACGGGCTCACGCGGCCTGCGAGAAACCCTCGGTTGCTGGCTCGTCGCCGCGCAGAGGGGTGAAGTCGACGTCCAGGCGCGGGTCGTACGCGTCGGGCTCGTCGCCGAGCTCGTGGGTGGAGTACTCGCCGAAGCGCCGGATGTGCCCGATGTTGATCAGGTCGGCGGGGCGGTTCTTCGATGCCGCCGCCGCCCGGATCGCCTCCTCGGCAACCTCCCGCCCGACCCGGTTCGTACCGCGCGTCCAGGTGCCGGCGTACCAGGCTGCGATGGTTCTTCGCGGTCTTGTCCGCCAAGGTCGGCAGCACCGTGCCCTCCGGCAGCTCCACCGCCCGGAGAACGAAGTCCACCACCGCCGCCGGATACTCCTCCGGTTTCGGGAAGCGCCCCATGCGCTGATACGACTTCAGCGCCGGCAGCAGCGCGAGCTGGTGCCCCTCGGAGTGCGTGCTCTCCGCGGCCCAGGCCGCCTCCTCGCGACTCGGCGCGAAGAACAAGTGCAGCTCATACGCACTGATCAGCTGTTTGAACCGTGGATACGCGGTCCGCTCAATCGAGGTCACAGCCCACCCCGGCCCCAGACGACAGCCCAACGTCACCATCAACGACGCTGGGCTGAACGGGTGACGGTGGCGCCCCTCACGCCGCCAAGATCATCCCATGGCCCGTTTGGAGCGTATCTGGGTCACACCCCGAGTTCGGTCGGCAACAGCCAGGCAGGCTGGGCACGCCCGCCTCACTCGGGGCTGAGGTTACTCTGGACTGGTCAGCGAAGATCACGGAAGGGCAGAGCACATGGCAGACATCGTGGAGACAGCGGCGCGGAAGGTCTTCGAGCGCTACGACCTCGACGGGGACGGCCAGGTCACCGCAGACGAATACCGGCAGGTCGTGGCGGAGTTGGAGGGCTCGGAAATCACCGAGGCGCAGGCCCAGGAACTGATCGACTCCCTCGACACCAACGGCGACCGCCAGATGTCCTTCGAGGAATTCTGGGCGGCCATGAATAGCTGACACTGCCAGGCCCGGCAGTTGGACCCGCCAGGTCCGGCACACATGCCCGGCCGGGTCCGGCACGTGCGCCTGCCGGACCCGGTTCGACATCGGGCCGATCCCAGGGTGTGGTCGCCGCCGAACCGTCCATCCGCCGGCGCCGCGAGGCGTGTCAGGGACGCGGGTCGGGCCGCCATCCCCGTCGCAGCCGCAACAGTTGGGCCGACACGACCACCACCCCGGACCAGCACAGATCAAGCCCCCGCTCCCGGCCCCGGCCCCGGCATCAAACGCCAAGCAGCGGATAAATTGTTGCGCCCCTCCACGGGCCGCGTCGGACGCCTCGCCGCAAGCCCGGCCTCGCTCATCGCCGACCGCGGCTACGCCCCCAACATCTACCGCGATCAGGTACGGGCCCGGGACATCCGGCCTGCCACCGCCCGACGCAGTACACGGCGCGGCAACGGACTTGGTGTATACCCGTGGTGGGGGGGGAAGAGCGCGCGTTCGCCTAACCGGACGGGTTCCGGCGCCTTCGCGGCCACTGGGAACACAGGGCCGCCATCCATCAAGCGCTCCTCCCACCGGCCTGCCGCCTGATCACCTACCGGCAGATCCACTTACTGGGTGACAAGGCTTACGGAGCGGAGGCGATGCGCTGGGCGAGAGCGCGGGTGTGCTCAGGCCGGGCCAGAAATGCGATAGCTGTCTCCTGGCGGCGGTGCAGGGCCGCTACCTGCCCACGCAAGGTGCGTATGCGGGCGCGCATGCGAAGCCGGTTCTGCCAGGGGTGCCAGAGCGCCTGCAGAAGAAGTTGGACGGTTGCCTCGCGGTAGTCGTCACACGCATCCATGAGCGCATCGAGGTTCTCGTCGCCCAGGACGCCGCCGATGCGCAGGTCGATGAGACGTATGACCTCACACTGCAGGGCACGTTCCTCTCCGCCTCCCGCGAAGTCGAGGACTCTGCGGGGAATTCCGGCGGAGAGCGCGGCCACGATGAGATCTTCGAGTGCTGCGCGCAGCGCACGCTCGGCGTCGGTGCCGTCGTCCAACAGCGCCGAGAGCCCGAACTCACCGGTGGCGAGCAGGCGTTCGCCAACCATGTACTGGACGGGCCGACGTCTGTCGGCGACAGGACTGGGCACTATGTCGCACACACCGTCCCGTACGGCACCGACCCGGTGGAGCTGCTGCTGGACCTCGGCACGCAAGCGTCGCCGCTCGTGATTGCGGGCAAGGTAGGTGGTCACAGCAGCACCGATGATGCCGCCACCGGTGGTGTACGCGAGGTCGATCAGCGCGGGCATCGCTCCACCCTAGGCCTGTCCGAGGGTCAGGGTCGGGAAAGCCTCGGCGTCGGGTGCAATGCATCGCAAGGCACCGGAGCGGCCTGATAGCGGAGCTACTAGGACGGTTCGGCAACGCCGCGAGGTGCCATGCCAGACGCTGCGGCCTTTCGGCCCTGGCCCATCGGACACGACCTAGAGCCACGCGGCCTGAACACCCACCGGCAGACTTATGGTGTAGCGGCTCCTCAACGACAGGCTGACGTCCAGGGCACGCCGACACGCACCGATGCAGCCAGGCGTGGCAACTCTCATACATGCCCTGACTTGCTACCCCACGGCAGCCCCCAGCCTTCACGTTCAACCAGACGCACTCAGCATGTCGTCTAACCTCGTCCCGTTGGAGGTGACATGGAGCAGCCTGTTTTCGAATCCGTCCATTACCCCGCGGTGTGCCAGGAATGCGGTGCGCAGCTGGAGTGCTGCGGTGTCCAGGCTCTCGTGGACGGCCGCTTGCGGTGGGATGTCGAGTCAACGTGCTCCGCTTGCGGATTCGCGGTCGCCGTGTGTGGTGGGGACCTGCCGAGCGAACGGCGGGAGCAGATGCTCTGCGAGCATGGACCGGCGAAACTGCAAGTGATCAGTCCGCCGGCGAACAGTGTCGTGATCATGCGGTTGCTGCGCGCTGAACTCGGCATCGACCTGGTGAATGCCAAGGCTGTGCTGCGGCGTGTGCTGAACGGTGGCCACCTGGGGACTCTGCCTGAGATGGAACTCCTGGCTCGGAAGCTGCGGGCGTCCGGCATCGCTGCCGTAGCTACTCGGTCATAGACGTGTGGGTCAGCAGCGCGATGCGGATTCGCCTGGGCTCGGTGCCATCTTGTGGTGGTAGGTCGGCTGCAAACCTCCCCGCTGGCGAGGACGCGGCCCGCGTCATGACGGAGGCCGTGCGACGGTTCTTCCAACCGCTGGCCTGTGGACCCGGGACTGAGGTTTCGGTGCACCAGCCGGCAAGCCCGCCTTCATACGCAGGATGGTGAACCCCTACAGACCCGGGCGGCGGGGCCTGGCTCTTCTACGACCATAACCAGGTCGCCCACGCACCCCTGACCTCGACCTCAACATAGACCTAGTGCCGCATCAAGCAACGTTCGCACTGTTGATGACCTTGCACAGACGCGGTTGAGCCCTCCGTGATACGTTCTGCGTCGCTGTGCGCTGCTGCGAACTGAGGAGGTGAGACCGATCAACGCTGTGACAGGTCGGGGCTCCCTCTCTCGCATGGCCTAGGGAGTGCCCGCAGAAGGCATCCCGAAAGGCTTGAAACGCTATGCGCTTCACCTCTGAGACGTCGTCCGACGGCGTCTGCGAACAGCTCTTCACCCTCGGTGAGATTCCCGGTGTGCTGTGGACGCCAGTAGGTGCCGCCGGTGCTCGGCCCCTCATCCTGATGGGACACGGCGGCGGCCAGCACAAGAAAGCTCCAGACATCCTGGGCCGTGCGCGCCGCTTCGTGGCGGAGTGCGATTTCGCGGTGGTGGCGGTCGACGTGCCTGGCCATGGTGACCGGCCAACGGATGAGGAGTACGACCGGATCGCGACCGAGAACCAGGCTCGCGTGGAGGCCGGTGAAGAGTTGGCTCCACTGATCGCTGGCTTCCAGGCGCTCGTAGCCCGCCAGACCGTCCCGGAATGGCGAACGGTCCTGGACGCGGTCCAGCAACTTGAGCACGTCGGTGCTGGTCCGGTGGGCTACTGGGGGGTCTCGTTGGGTTGCGGGCTCGGCGTTCCATTCGTAGCCGCCGAACCTCGGGTCCGTGCGGCAGTACTGGGCTTGGGCGGGGCGTTGGCAACGGCCGAGGCTGCGGCGCGGATCACCGTCCCGGTGGAGTTCCTGCTGCAGTGGGACGATGAGCGAGTGCCGCGGGCCCAGAGCTTGGCGCTGTTCGACGCCTTGACCTCAGCTGAGAAGACTCTGCACGCCAACCCTGGCAAGCACGGGGAGATCCCGGCATTCGAACTGGACAGCACACTACGGTTCTTCACCCGGCACCTCGGCTGACAGCGCTGCCTGCAGTCCGCCACGCGCCGATCGGGATCCGTTCCCGATCGGCGCGTTCAGCGAACACTGGTCGGCGTGGCCGACAGAGTTCAGGTTCGGGAGATCGATGACGATGAGGGCCGACGGCTGCTGCGGATCATCCGTAGAGGCAGCGGATCAGTGGTGACCTGGCGGCGGGCCCAGATGGTGTTGCTGTCCGCGCAGAGCATGCCGGTGGCGAAGATAGCCGAGGTGACGTTCACCAGCGCGGACCGGGTGCGGGACATGATCCACAACTTCAACACCGACGGCTTCGACTCGCAGTATCCGAAGTACTCACGGCGGCCGGCCCAAGACGTTCACGCTGCCCGAACGCCGCGAGATCAAGAAAATCGCCATGTCCAAGCCGACCGAGAACGACCTGCCGTTCTCGACCTGGAGTCTGACCAAGCTGGCGGACTTCCTGGTCGCCGAGGGGGTGGTCGACGACACCAGCCACGAGGGCCTGCGCATCCTGCTCCGCGAGGAAGGCGTCTTCTTTCAACGGCTGAAGACCTGGAAGACCTCCCGCGACCCGGACTACGCCGCCAAGAAGGCCCGCGTCGAGCACCTCTACGCGATCGCCGAGGAGAGGTCATACCCGAGGCCGACGAACCGGAAGTGGTCTTCTGCGTGGACGAGTTCGGTCCCCTCAACCTGATGCCACACCCCGGGTGGCAGTGGGCCGAACGGGGCGGCAGGCACAAGGACACCGGCCGCGAACCACGCCGTAGGCAGCGGGCTACCTACAACCGCTACGGCGGGGCCCGGCACCTGTTCGCCGCCCTGAACCTGGCCAAGGACAAGCGCTACGGCCACATCAAACCGGTCAAGAAACGTACCCAGTTCCTGGAGTTCTGCCGCTACCGCCCGCACCCTCTACCGGCCCGAGATCCGCATCGCGATCGTCTGCGACAACTTCTCCCCGCACCTGACCACGAAGAAGTGCCAGCGGGTGGGCACCTGGGCCGCAGCGAACAACGTCGAGATCGCCTACACCCCGACCAACTCCTCCTGGCTCAACCGCATCGAGGCCCAGTTCACCGCCCTGCGCTTCAGCGGCGACATGCCCGCTCGGGCGCCCGGAACGGACACGGTCAACCAGCAGCCGTCTGCCGAAGACGTCAGCCGGGCGTTACGGTGATACACGAAGACCTCCGTGCGGTGCAGTCCTAGACAGCTCCACCACGCCGGAGGTCTTCACCATGATCAAGACCTGGCACAGTCAACAACGCTCGTGATCAATACACCTAGCGGGTCAGCGTCTCGAAGCCGGCATCGTCGCAGTACTGCACGACACGCGCCTCCGCCTCGGAGTCACCGTCATTGATCGCCCACCCCGTCTCCTCGCCCAAGGTGCGACCTCCGCTGACGCTCTCGTCCCTGAGTGGTTGCATCGCGAGGGAGGCCTCCTGAGCGGCGAGCCCGGCCTTCTCGTGAGCCGACGACTCCGGTGTGATCGTGCCGGCGGCGTTCCGCGCCTTCTGCCACGCCCCCAGCTTCAGGCAGTAGTTCTCCCGCAGCCCGGTCAGCCGCTGCTCGTCCCCGCCCTCGGACGAGAAACACCCCGTCGCCGCCACCGCCACCACCACTAGGGCGAGGGCTGGGACGACGCCCTTCCGCATGCGCACCAAGTACCCCCTGAAGGCCCGTCCGGTCGTCCCGTACACCTGCAACTCCCGCAGCAGGATATATGCGTTGGGCACCTCGACCGCCGTCGTTGCGGACGCTCTGACTCACCGTACGAGACGCGATGGCGAGCCGGCTGGGTCGGGCGTGTCCGCCGGTCGCCGACATCAACCGCCTTCGCGCAGTGCCTCGCCCTCCGCCTTCCGCCCCGCTGCTCGATGCCCAGCAATAACAGAGCGTCACCCAGCAGAGAAGTTGAGCCGGAACCCCATCCATCTCATGGGGACGGTGGGTCACTTGCTGTCGGACGGACGCGGATTTTCCACGCGGGAGAGCCAGGTTGTGAGCAGCCCTTCGAGTGCCTGGGTCTCGGCGGGTGTCAACAGGTCCAGCAGGCGGCGTTCGTTGCGCATGTGGTCGGTGAACGCCCGGTCGATGAGTTCGCGTCCGGGCCGGGTGAGGGCGACGATCCGGCCGCGCTGGTCGTCGTCGGAACGGCGGCGGGTGACGAGTCCGGCGCGCTCCAGGCGGTCGATTCTCTTCGTCATCGCGCCGGTGGTGACCATGGTGTGGGCGGCGAGTTCGCCGGGTGCCCGTTCGTAGGGCTCACCGGCGCGGCGCAGTGCGCACAGGACGTCGAACTCCCCCTCGCTGAGTCCGTAGCGTCCGTAGACGAGGCAGAGTTCCTCGGTGAGCTGGTCGGCCAGGCGGTGCAGTCGGCCGATCACGCCTTGCGGAGCGATGTCGATGTCGGGCCGTTCGCGGCGCCAGTCGGCCTGGATGCGGGCTACGCGGTCCAGGGGCTGCGGGTCATCCATGGACACCATAATAGCTTCCCCAGAAGATATATTGTCTTCCATGGAAGCTAATATGCGGTGGGTCGCACTGACCGCTGTCGCGCCGGTGGCCTGGGGAGCCAACTACTTCGTCACCCATGAATTCCTGCCGCCGGACCGCCCGCTGTACGGGGCGGCCCTGCGGGCGTTGCCCGCCGGCCTCGTCCTGCTGGGCTTGTGCAGGCAGCGACCGCACGGCGCCTGGTGGTGGCGGTCCGCGGTGCTCGGGCTGCTCAACGTGAGCGTGTTCTTCGTGCTCGTCTATGCCGCCTCCCAGTTGCTCCCGACGAGCATCGCCTCGACCGTCATGGCGGTGTCCCCGCTGGCGATGATGCTCATCGCCTGGGCCCTGGTATCCGAGCGCCCCGGCCTCGCGCACCTGGCCGGCGCCGCGATCGGGCTCGGCGGGGTCTGTCTCATGCTGCTCACAGGGGCGGGAGGGGTGAGCGTACCGGGAATCCTCGCCTCGGCCGCAGCCATGCTCGTGTCGTCCTTCGGTTACATCCTGACCAAGCGATGGAACACCGGTGCCGATGTGCTCGCCTCGACCGCCTGGCAGCTCACCGCAGGAGGACTGTTCCTGCTGCCGGTCGCCGCAGCCGTGGAGGGTCCTCCGCCCGCACTCTCCACACCGGCGCTCCTCGCCTGCGGCTACGTCACCCTGGTCGCCACCGCGCTGGCCTTTGCGGCCTGGTTCACCGGGCTGCGGCATCTGCCCGCAGGGACAGTGGGCCTGGTCGGACTGCTCAACCCCGTTACCGGCGTGCTGCTCGGCACAGCAGTCGCCGGAGAGGTGCTGACCGTACAGCAAGTGTGCGGGCTGGCACTCGTCCTGGCCGGAGTCGTCCTGGGCCGGCCCACACGCGCGGGCCGACGCAGCAGGAGTCAGACTCCCCTCCAACCTCTACCCGACGAGCATCCCGCCCGCGAGTCCTCAACCTGCCATCCCCGGTGAGGACCAGGGACAGGGGAGCAAACCCATGGACAACTACTGTCGAGCGGCTTCGAGGGAACATGCGGCTGCTGGAGCCGGCGCCGGCCTCGTCGGCCGGCCCCGATACCCATGAGAAGCACCATGTCGAGGCTCCGCCAGGGCCGTGCCAGCCGCCGCCCCACCCAACCCGGCGTGTTCGAGAAATCCCTGACGGCTGCCCATCAGGCGCGATCAGCACAGACCAACAGACGCCTACATCAGGAGGGTTCGCGGGCTTCGACAAGGAAGCGCGTGGTGCATGCTACGAAGGGGCCGCCGCTCCGGATACAGTCGTGCAGCTGCCTGAGCCGGTCCCGGTACTGGTACTGGTACTGGTAGGCACTGGTACTGGTAGGTACTGGTAGACGGTGAACCCGGGGACCATCCAGATCGCTTTCCGCAGAAAGTAGATCACCGCGCCGACATCGAAGAACTCGGTACGCAAGGACTCCGAGCGCAGGCCGAGGACCTCCAGACAAGCCGGCGGCCTCAGTAGCGGCACGGCGTCGTCTGCGCGGCGCTTGCCTCGCGGCTCAGGTGACTGCGGTCCAAGGAACTACTCAACGAGCCCGAGAACGCTGGACGGGCCGACCTGCTGGGAGAGGTACGTGCCGCCGGGTTGCAGGACACAAGCGACCTCCTCCCACCAGGTGGCCACCGGGTGACACCCGACCACCAGGTCGAAGGCTTCATCCGCGAACGGCAGCGGCGGCACTGGCAACACCGGAAACCGCGCTGGCCACTTGCCACACCTGCGCCCACGACGGGTAGGCCAGAGCCAGCACTCCACAGCCCACCGCGGTCACGAACAGCGCCATTGCCGCTACGGCCGCCGTACGCCAGGAACGCCGAGTGGCCGACGCACCCGGCTGCACGACCACCGGCCCCGCCACGGGCACCGAGGCGACCGCATAGGCCGCCGCCGTGCCCCCATAGGCGACCGCACAGGCGGTGACGGCCCACGCGTACGGAGGGCCGCCCACCGCCGGTTGCAGGGCATCCACCGCCTGCGGCACGGCAAACGCGGCGGCAGTACCTAAGACGAAGAACACGCTGGCGTCGAGGACGGCCAAGGCGCCCTCGACGACCTGCTCGAACACCTCGCCGATGTGCCGACGTCATCGGGCCCGACGGCACGGGAACTGAACATCCCGCCGTCAGCATCCCTGCTGCCGATCGTCGAGGTCAACCAGGGCAAAAGCTCAACTACTTGGGGTGTCTTCAATGGTTGCGTCACGCGCCCCAATTGGGTTTCGTGACACAACCATTAAAGCCCCCTAGACACAGGCCTTGGCGGGCGGCGTGACCGGTTCGGGCCCCGTTCCGACGAATGTGTCGGCCCAGTCCCGTACCGCCCGCTGGTACGGGACGGTGTTGGTGGCCAGATTCAGGTCGTGGCCCGCCCCGGGCTGAACGTATGTGTGCAGGCAGGCCGCAGATCCGAAGTACGGGTCCTCCTGGGCCTTGAGCGTCGCCGCGCTGGCGCAGTTGCCGGCCAGGGAGTCGCAGAAGAATCGGTCCTGGTCGCCGACGGCGAGCAGGACCGGGTGCTGGATCTGACGGGAGTACGGCAGGAGTGCGGCCACACCGAGACCGTCGGCCGCCTCGGCCGCGCTGAACACGTCCTTGGTGTCCTCATCCGTGGCGAGCACCGCGGGGTCGGTGGTCGCGGGGGCGTAGAAGTCGGTGCCCCGGGTGCCGGGCCTCGTGGTCAGGTACCCCGGGTCGTAGGTTTTTCCGGCGAATGCCGGGTCCAGGGCCGCGGGGTAGAGGGACGAGGTGAAGATGTCCACGAGATTCTGGGCGACGATCCGGTGGGTGATGCCTGTGAGCACCACGGCGTCCGCGTCGTTGTAGGTGCCCGTTTCGATGACGCTGATCAGCGAGCCGAGCGAATGGCCGCCGAGGATGACCTTGCGGAAGTCCGTGCCGCCGATCCGGCCGCCGCGCAGTGCCTGGATCACCTGGTGCACGGCCCCGGCCTGGACGGACGCGGTGACCAGGATGCTGGGCGGGCGTGAGCTCGCGCCGGTTCCAAGCCGGTCCACGACGAAGGTGGCATAGCCGGCACCGTTCATGGCCTGGCGGAAGTTGTACGTCTCGGGTTGGTACGGGAAGTCCCAGTAGGTGTGGTTGTACGTCCCTCCGGGCACCAGCACCATCACCGTGTCGGCCGTACCACCCGCGGGCACGCACAGGGTGCCGTGCATCGTCGCCGACACGACACCGGTGACGGGGATGTCGGCGCCCTGGCACGAGGCCGGCGCTGCCTGCGCTGCCCCGCTGGGCACACACACCGCCAGCAGCGCGGCCAGCCCGAGAACACACCGCACTCGCACGCTATTTCGAAATCGGGTCACATGTGCCTCAACATTCCGTAGTACGGCAGCCAGGGGCTGCTGAGCTGAGCCGAAGACAGAAACATGCAGGCCACAGGCCTGCCCCCTACCATCCCGAGGGCTCCAGCAGCCATCGGGAGGAGCGCTCCCGCGCGTGCGGGCTCACCGGTGATCAACACACTGCGCCCGCAGTGCTCGGTTGACCAGAGCAGGCGAGGGTTGTGCAGGGGGACGCGCCCGGCGCGCACGGCGAGTGCGGGCGTTTGGGGGAAACGGTTGTGTCACGCGCCCCAATTGGGGCGCGTGACACAACCGTTCAAGACACCCCTACTTGACAAATTTGATGTGTTGGATAAGTGCTTCAGTTGGCGATGTCCGCCAGCTGAAGCACTCAGTCACAGCCGTTTGTCCTGTGCCATAGAAGGCTGAGCCATTCACGGCAGGTCGTGGCTTGGGGGCGCCGCTTGGCGCGGCAACCCCAGGGCGCAGGACGCTCTACGAGAACTACTGGCGGCCCAGAACGAGTTGACGGCCCCCGCGGGATGCTTGCGGGGGCCGTCCCGACTACTGGGCGTTGTTACCCGTGTCGTTGTCATCCTTGGCGGGGCGCTTGATTTCCGCCTTGGCGGTCTTCAGCGCGCGGACGGTCCTGGCCGTCCTCTCCGCCAGTCCGGACATCACGTGCAGGGCGTAGGTGACTACGAACGTCACACTTCCAATCACCCCGATCGCGACCCCGGTCCAGCCGTCATGCATCCCGGCCCCCTTCTCCTCGGCGAGCCCCGGTAGCAGATCTGCTCCGGGGCGCTTGTGGACCCGTAGCGGGTGGGGCATGAGAGGTGTAGGGGGTCGGGCTGCGCGGCTGCGCATCCCTTACGCGACTGATGGTAGCCGTTTGCATACTTTATGTGTCAATAGTTGGGGAGGCGATAAGTGCCTCATTAGGTGTCACGAACTTCCGTTGCTCAACGTTCGATGGCACGTGCTCAAACTTCGGTGGCACAAGACACCGTTGTCCTGTGCCACCGAAGTCGGCCAAGCGCATCCAGAGCCCTACCGGGCCTGCCTCTTCCTCAGCGCGGTGATGAGGATGGCGAGGATGGCAGCGAGACGGAGTGCGGCCAGTCTCTCCGACACACCAGCACGGTCTGCCCGCCCGATCAGGGCGGGAGCATTCATGGCCGGCGTTGCCGTCAACGGCCGTTGCGCCAGCGCGGTACCTGCGCCCGGCAGACCTGGGCCCATCGCGGCGTGCGTCGGACCCAGTCCGGGTCAGGCGTGGACGTCTGCGGCGCGCGGACAGGACCGACCGGAGCCGCCGACGGGGCTGAACAGCGCCGTCTGGATTGTGGGTCAGCCGGCAAAAATGCGGGCGAATGCGTTCGCGCCCTTGCCGATGCTCGAACAGGTCGCCAACGCCTTCGCCTCGCCACCCTTGGCGCAGGGCTTGTCCCTGGTGACCGACCACATCGACAGCCGGCCGAGTCCCTTGGAGTCGGCGAACCTCTTGAGCTGCGCCGCGTCGGCGGTGGTGAAGACTTCGCCCTTGACGTCGTTGACACCGATCATGGGCGTGACGGCGACGGTCCGCCATGCCGTGGCGTCGTCCCGGATGCCCAGCACCGTCTTGAGCTGCTTGTGGGTGGCAGTGGCGGCGGCGATGGCGTAGGCGCCCATGTCGCCGTCGTAGAAGGTGCCGTAGTCCATGGCCATGATGTTGACGGTGGACACTCGCAGCCCGTACTTCTTCGCGGCCGCCAGCGCAGCGACGGAGTGCCGGTTCAGACCCGACGGCATCACGGGGAGGGTGAAGGAGACGTCCAGGTTCCTGCGCTGCTGCTGGAGCCGTGCGACGGCCCGGGCGCGGAGCTCGTTGGCTCGGGTGTCCGTCAGAGCGGGGCCTTCCAGGTCGAAGTCGACCTTCGTGAGATCGTAGGTGTCGATGACCGTGCGATATGCCTTCATCAGCGCGTCCACCGAGCCGCAGGCCCTGGCGAGTTCGTTGCCGCTCTGTCCGCCGAAGGACACGCGTACGTTGCCGCCCCGGGCCCTAAGCCGGTCTGCTTGCCGTGCCACCGGGTTGGCGTCCAGCGGCTGCCGGCCGCCCCACTTGGGCACGCAGCCGCCCCCCGGGGAGACGAAGGCCAGGGTGTACTCCTTCACCCCAGTTTCCTGGGCGCCCTTGAGGAGGTCCAACGAGGGCTTGAGCAAGGTGTCCACGTACGGCGAGAAGCCCGCCGGCTCAGGGGTGGGCGAAGGGCTCGGGTGCTGGGTGGGTGTTGGCTTGGGAGCTTCGGGCTTGGCCCGGTCCTTGTGGCTCGCGTGCGGGGAGGGCGTCGGTCGTGGGTGACCGGGCTTGTGCTGGACGTCGGTCGAGCATCCGGCGAGCAGCGCCACGGCGAGCGCCGCAGCCGTCGCCATCACCGTGGCGGTCCGTATCGAACGACGGCTCGGGCGGACGGCGGGTACGTCGGCGGGGTTCGTCATCGTCGAACTGCATCCTTCATGCCGTGATGGAGTGGAGCGGTGTGGTGTGCGGCGCGAAGCAGCACCCGCGCGGCGGCGGACGGCGGAACCGACGGACCCGACGCCGCCAAGGACGGCTGCTTCAGCGCCTCACCCATGATCCTCGTACCCGCCCCGCGCCGCAGGACCCGCACAGGTGAGCGACGTCACCGGCGACTCGGGCGGTCGTCTAGGAGCACCAGAAGAGGAAGCAGGACGGCGGCCGCGTGGGGCGGGGTGTGGGCGTCGGCTTCGTCCCCGCGTTCGTGGGCGACGGCGCCGGCTGGGGCGGTTCCTTGGTCGTGGCCCGGGTGGCGGCGGGCGGCGCCGTGGTCGCGGATACGGGAACCGCCGAGTGGGACACGGCGTGCGATGTTGATGCGGACGGCTTCGCGGAATGCGACGGACGAGCCGACCCTTCCGCGGTCTCGCCGGGTGAGGGGTGCGCGGTGGCGGACGCGTCGACGGGGGTGGCCGACGCCTGTGACTCCGTCTCCTTGCTGGGCGTGAGCCCGGTGGGCAGCAGTTCCCCAGACAGGCCTGTCGCGACGACACCGACCAGTACGATCCCGCCCGCGACGCCGAGGGCCAGCCTGGCCCTCCCGTTTTTGCGTCGTCGTGCCCGGCGCGGGCCCTTGCCACGGCGGCGGGTCGCCGACGTCCGACGGGAGGCGTACCCGTCGGTGCCGTCACCATCACCGTCACTCTCACCGGGACCGGCACCCGCACCCGCACCCGCACCCGCACCCGCACCCGCAGCGGCATAGCCGGTGGCTGCGCCGGAGTCGAGGTCCGGGTCGGCCGGGCCGGGTCCGGGCTCGCCGTCCTGTTCGGGAAGCGGGCCTGCCTCGTAGGACTCCATCGGCTCGTACGCCTGCGTCTGCTCGTAGGCGTGCGGAGCCTCAAAACCCCCGTCGTACCCGTGCGTTCCCGTGTGCTCGTAGCCCGGTGGCTCGGGCATCAGCGGGAGGCGGCTCTGGTAGAGGGGGTGCGGCCGTGGTGGGGGGCTCCCAGTGGCTGCGCCAGCGTGCGCGCCGGCACACTCCGGACACGCCTTTGCTCCGCCGAGATAGCTCCCGCATCCAACGCAGTAGTCCATGCGGTTGTCCGTTTCCTCCGGTCGCCGCCCCAGCCCCCTGGGTGGCGGACCACCCTACTCACGCAGCGATGTCCGGCCCACCCTGCCCCCTCTCCAGGCCCGAGGTATGCCGATGCGCCCCTGGTATGGCACTACGCCCCGCCGAACCCCGGCTTGCCCGGTTGATGGCCGGCCACCCGCTCCCAAAGAAGTCGCGGATTCGGGGTTGCTGCCGGGGCGACCTTTGGGAGTGCCGGTGCGGGGTGTCGGTGGCCGCGACAGTGGAGAGGGGCGCCGGCGGCCGGGATGGTCGCGGTGCCGCGGGACGCGAGTCGCGGGGTGCAGGACACGTGGAGAGAAGTGCTGCCGGAGCGGGCACAGCAGCTGCCCGCCGAGCTGCCCAGGGCCTTGAGCTCAGAGGGTTTCAGCACGACCCCGGCAGGTGTCCTGGCGGGTGGAAGCGCCGGCCGATTCGCGCGACGCCAGGGTGCTGGACCAACGGCAGACGTGGCGTGCCGGCCCCGGTGGCAGATGTGGCACCCTGCGGCCGCTTGCCGCGTCTTGGTGAACCGTGGTGCGGCCTGCGGACTGGCCCCCGCCCACCGTGCGGCCTGCGGGCCGCTTCCCGCCCCCGTGCGGAGCACCCGGTTCAGGCGGTCGGCTCTCGCCTGGACAGCCCGCTGATACGGCACGGGTGAAGGCACAGGCCGGGGGACGTCCACTCGTGGAGTTCAGGCCTCCGTATCTGCCTCCGCCTGGATCCAAGATCGATTGTCAGTGGTGGGTGAGAGGCTGAGTACACCAAGTCGGAAGAGGGGGAGCAGTTATGTCCGGAAGCCAGAACTACATCAATCACGTCGCTCTTGTACTGGATGCCAGTTCGTCCATGTCACACCTGAGCCGCAAGGTCGTCGAAGTCGCCGACCAGCAGATTGCCTACCTGGCGCGCCGATCGAAGGAACTCGACCAGGAAACCCGCGTCACGGTGTACGTCTTCGCGGACAAGGTGAAGTGCGTCATCTACGACAAGGACGTGCTGCGGATGCCATCCCTGAAGCAGCTGTACCAGGTTGGAGGAATGACAGCTCTGCTGGCGGCCACACTGAATTCGCAGCGGGAGCTGGCGCAGACCGCTCAACTTTACGGCGACCACAGCTTCCTGACGTTCGTACTGACCGACGGGCAGGAAAACGCAAGTCACCGCTGCGTGGACTCCCCTGCCGGCAATCCCCGTGAACTGGTGCAGGCCGTGGCCACAATGATCGAGACGCAGGAAGACAACTGGACACTGGCCGTCCTCGTACCGGACCAGATGGGCAAGCGCGAGGCCATGCAGTGCGGTTTCCCGAAGGACAACATCGCCATCTGGGACGCCACAAGCACACGGGGTCTGGAGGAGGCCGGGCAGGTCATCCAGCAGGCAACCGAGAATTTCATGGTGGGCCGCGCCCGCGGCGTCCGCGGATCACGAGCGTGTATTTTCCACGGGCGCCGAGGCCGTCAACAAGGACACCATAAAGGCCGCCGGGCTCACCCCGGTAAACCCCTCCAAGTACCAACTGATCCCCGTGGCTCGCGAAGCGACAATCCGAAACTGGGTCGTCGAATGCGGACACACCTACCGCACCGGCTGCGCCTTCTACCAGCTCAGCAAGTCGGAGAAAGTCCAGGCGCAGAAGCAAATTGCGGTGCTGGAGAAGAAAACAGACCGGGTCTACACCGGACCGGAGGCCCGAGCCCTGCTCGGCCTGCCGGACCAGGAAGTCCGCGTCAAGCCCGACCACAACGACGACTTCACCATCTTTGTACAGAGCACCAGCGTGAACCGGAAGCTGGTACCGCACACGCGGCTACTGCTGATGCTCTGACACACCTGAACTGCCCCCGCCGGTCTGACCGGCGGGGGCAGTCAACACAGGCCGGCGAACCCACCCAGGCAAAACCACCACCCGGCAACTCACAGCACGCAGCTCGCAGCTGGCAGCTGGCACGCAGCGGCTTGGGACGGCTTGCGGGGGCACGCCAGCAAAAGGCCAGCGGCCCCGGTCCGGTCGCCTAGCGGCCCAGTACGCCGCCGTACTCAACCGCGCCATTGAGCCCCAGACCGGCAGGGGTCACCGCGGTGATCGGGGGCGGGGTGCCCTCCTCACTGGACGGGTCGAACCAGACGCCGCCCGACTTGCTGTTCTCGCCGGGGGCGCCGATCGCGATGTCCGGGTAGGTATCACCGTTGTAGTCCCCGGTCGAGACGGCCGCGCCGAAGAGGTCGCCCGTCTCGGCGGTGCCGGGCACGCCGGCCGAGTCCTGGCTGAAGGAGGGGCCGGTCATCACACCGGTGTGGCTCGCGGCGAGCCACAGATAGGAGCCCGCGTTCGTCTTCGAGCCGACGGCCTCGTGGCCGACACCGACGATGAGTTCATCGATGTTGTCCCGGTCGAGGTTGGCCACCGACAGGGACGCGCCGAAGTCGTCCTCGGCCTCGGCGGTGCCGCCGACGTACGGCGAGGACTGCGTGGTGCAGGCGACATTGCCGCCCAGCGTGGTGCCCTCCTTGCCGTAGACGACCGCGATCGCACCGCCGAGGCGGTCCTCGCAAAAGGTGCCGTCGGCCTCCGGGTTGGGCTGGACCAGGCCGATGGCCAGGTCCGCCGTGTGGTCGCCGTCGAAGTCGCCGGTGGCGATCGCGCTGCCGTAGTCGCTGGTGCTCCACGTGGTCGACCAGGCGCCCGAGGTCCGGCTGTAGACACGGGTACCGGAGCTTTCCACGCCCTTGAAGGTGACCGCCAAGTCGTCCGTGCCGTTGCCGTCGAAGTCACCGGCGGCCAGGGCACGGGCGCCACCGAAGGCGTACCCGTCGACGAGCTGGGTGCTGGTCGACGAGCCCGAGGTGAACGGGCCCGGACGCATCCGCGTACTGCCACCCTCCTCACCGGAGGCGCTCAGAGCCAGGTCCTGGTCACCGTCGTGGTCGAAGTCGCCGGCCGCGATCTTCCCGCCGAGCTTGGAGAACTCCGAGTCGCCCTTGGCGGCGGTGAGGCCGCCCTTGGTGAAGCCGGACGCGGAACCCCACACCACCGTGACGGTGCCATGGTGCTCGGTGGTGGAGCTGGTGAGGGACTCGCCCGAGGCGGAGACGGCCAGGTCGCTGTAGCCGTCACCGTTGAGGTCGGAGATGGCCACGGCCGTACCGAACAGGTCGCCGGCCTCGGAGGTGCCCGGCACCCCGGTGGTGGACTGGCTGACGACGGTGGACTTGGCCGGACCGTTCGCGCTGCCCCACAGCACGTTCACATACCCCGCCTTGGCCTTGCCGTCCACGGTCGCCTTCGGCATACCGACCGCAACGTCGTCATAGCCGTCGCCATTGAAGTCGGCACGCGTGGTCGGGGCGGCCTCGGCGGGCCCCGCAAGCGGCAGTGTCAGGCCCGTGGCGGCCAGGCCCGTCACCGTGGCGATCGCTGCGATGGTTCTTATGCGCAACAGTGTCTCCCAGAAGAGCGAGGATGATCGATCGTTCTGGGGTGTGACAGACCGGCCGTACAGAAGGTTGTGCCGGAATAGATTACGAATCAACAACCTTGTTCGAGGTCGATCGGGCGCGCTCAGATGCCGCGGCATGCGGCACGTGCCCTGATCACGGAGAAGCAGCCCGACACCGGGCCCGGCGCCGGACCTGGCGGCGCGGGCTCGGCCGAGCGCCGCCAGCGGTTGCCTGACGAACTCCTCCCGGGTGCTCGGTGCGTCCCAGATGCCGCCGGGGAACTCTGACCTCCCACGGCCGGGGGTGTCGCCCCCGCCGCTAATTCGGTACTCCCCCGCACCCCCCGCAGGTGACAATCAAGGCCCGCTACCAGGAGGAACACATGAGCCAGGCGTACCTGACTCTGCACGAGCTGCTGCCGCCCGAGGAGTTGGCGTCGGCTCTCGACGCCGGGCACGTCACCCGCAAGTCGCACCCCGAACTGCCGCTCTCGCTCTACACGTACACCAGGAGGTGCCAGTACGAGCGCGTGTGGAACCAGGTGACCACGCGCTGTCGAGGGCTGGTCGCCGACGATGTCACGGGCGAGATAGTGGCGTTGCCGCTGCCGAAGTTCTTCAACGTCGGCGAGCACGAGGCCGGTCAGCCGTACGCGCCCGCTCTGCCGGACGAGCCGTTCGAGGTGTACGACAAGGTCGACGGCAGCCTCGCGGTGATCTTCCACTACGCCGGCCGGTGGCGGGTCGCGTCCAAGGGATCGTTCATCAGCACCCAGGCCACCTGGGCCCAGCGCCTGCTGGACGGCCGGGACACCTCTGCCCTGGTTCCGGGAGTGACCTACCTTGCGGAGATCCTGTACCCCCAGAACCGGATAGTCGTCGACTACGGCGACCGCCGGGACCTGGTGCTCTTCGCCGCGTTGGGCATGGACGGCAGGGAAATCCCCCTGGCCGAAGCCGCGGCCGGCTGGAAGGGCATCGGTTCGGTCGTGACGGTCTGGCCCGCCATGCCGCTCGACGAACTGCTGGGCCTGACCGAGTCCAACCAGCTGCCGGGCGGCCGGACCGCCACGGGCACCGACGCGGAGGGCTTTGTCCTGCGCTTCGCCTCGGGCATACGGGCGAAGGCCAAGCTCTCCGAGTACATACGGCTCCACAAGGTGCTCACCGGTGTCACCGAGCGGGACATCTGGCGCAGCCACGGCATCCAGCGTTTCGCCGGTCTGCCCGCGAAGCAGGTGGCACAGGCGCTGGGCTCCTCGGTGGCGGACATCGAGTCGTCCGGCGGCAGGCCGTTGGACGCGCTGCTGGAGCAGGTGCCCGACGAGTTCGACGTCTGGGTGCGCGAGGTGATCACGCGGATCGAGAAGGGCGTGGCCGACCGCGAGCGTGCGATCGACGAGGCGTTCCGGTCCGTCGCCCATCTCGCCGCCGACCGCGGCGCCTTCGCCCGCGCCGTACAGGCACTGCCGGATGCCGCCGCCGTCCGTCCCGCCATGTTCCAGCGCCTGGACGGGCGCCCCACGGAGCTCACGACATACCGTTCCGTCCGGCCGGAAGCGGCCGACCCGTTCAAGACCGACGAGGAGAACTGACCGTGCCCGTAGTACACGTCATGACGGGGCTCCCGGCCTCCGGGAAGACGACCGCCGCGCGCAAATTGCAGGCGGAGTCCGAGGGCCGGATGCGCCGGGTCAATCTCGACGACCTGCGAGCGATGCTCGACGTCCCGGCGCCCGAGCGTGGCCGGTCGCACGCGCACGAGCAGACCGTATTGGCGATCCAGGACGCGGCGGTTCGGGCGGCGGTTGACGACGGGTTCGACGTTGTCGTGGACAACACTCATCTGACGTCCCACATCCCCAAGCGCCTGAAGGCCGCGGTGGCCGGACAGGCCACGTTTGTCGTGCACGACTTCACCGACGTGCCGGTGGAGGAGTGCATACGGCGCGACGCCGACCGGGACCGGTCGGTCGGCGAGGAGATCATCCGGATCCTCGCCGACAAGCACGTGAAGGCCGCGAAGGGCGGCTGGCGGCTCACCGAGGCATGGCTGAACGACGAGCCCACGGTCGAACCGTATGTCGCCGACCTCGCGCTGCCGGCCGCGGTGATGTGCGACATCGACGGCACGCTGGCCATCAGGGGCGAGCGGGGTCCCTACGACTTCTCCCACTGCGACGAGGACCTGCTCAACGCCTCCGTACGGGGAGCGCTGTGCTCTTTCCGGCGCGCGGACGGCGATGTGATCGTGCTGCTCTCGGGCCGTGGTGAGGAGCACCGTGAGAAGACGGAAGCGTGGCTGCGTCACCACGAGGTGCCCTACGACGAACTGTGGATGCGCGCCGCAGGCGACGGCCGCCGTGACGACGTGGTGAAGGCCGAACTCTTCGATCGGCATGTGCGTCGGCGCTTCGCGGTGCGCGTCTCCCTGGACGACCGCGACCGCGTCGTCGCTGTCTGGCGGCGAATGGGCCTGCCCACCTGGCAGGTCAATTACGGCAACTTCTAGCCGGCCGACGGTCGGCTGGGGACGGGCGATGGGCTGAGGGCGGGAGACGGGCCGAGAGGACAGCGGCCGCCGAGCGGCGGTGCCGCCAACGGCCGCTGGTCCTGCCCACAGCCCGACCCCGGAATCAGCCGGCCCGCCGGCCGGGCGTTTCAATTCTTGACCGGCCACTCCAGCGGCGCCGCCTGGAAGCCCTGACTCAGTTCGACCGCGGCGGCCTTCTGGCCCTCGGGGATGAGGAAGGCCGTGCAGATCTTCTCCGACTGCCCCGCACTCAGCTTCTTTTCGCTGTCGGGTGCCGGGCAGTTCGGCCACTTGGCGTCGCCCATGATGACGATGAGGGCGCGGGTGCGCTGGCCCCCGTTCGTTCTGACGATCAGGTCGCTGTCCATGTCATTGATGTCCAGGGCCTGGCCGCTCTTGTGAGTGAGGGTGGACCACACGTACACGGGAATCGTGGGCTTCTCACCCTTCTTCTTCTCCAGGCCGGAGTTGTCCATGTCGGCCTTTGTTCCGGTCTGCACCTTGGTGGGCGTGACCGTGAACGTGCTGTTCGCGGTCTTCTGCATGTGACTTTTCTGCGGCGGGCTGGCCTCACCCAGCTGGTAGGCCGTCTTGGTCTCCGGTGAGGGGGAGCCGGAGCCCTTCCCCGGACCCAAGTTGCCGCAACCGGTCAGCGCGACAGCCAGCGCCACGGCGCCCATCGTCGCCGGAACGGTACGAGCCCACGTGTGCATGTCTTCCCCCGTTTTGAAGTGTTCCGGTGCCCGGCCGGGCGGACAGCCCCATAAGCCAGGCATCGTGCAGGAGCACGATCCTAGAGCGGAACCATCCGCTTGTGGACATGGGGGTCCGGAACGTCTCCCCGACGGGGCCGTCAGCCGAATGAAGACGAGACGACTCCTTCACACCACACCTACTGACCGACCGTCCGTACGTAATGGTCGGCGATCTCGTCACTGGTAGTCAGCCATACGCCGGGATGCTCGGCCACGTACGTCAGGGCCTCGTCCAGATACCTGTGCCGGAAGGCCTGGCCGATGACGAACGGGTGCAGGGCCAGCGCCATCACACGCCCGCCGTCCGCCGCGTCCTCGTAAAGCTGGTCCAGCTGGTCCTTGACGATCTGGACGAAGTCCGGGCCGCTGAGACGCTTGCCGACGAACAGGCCGATGTCGTTCAGCTCGACGGAGTACGGGACGCTCAGCATCCCGGGGACGTTCAGCGTGTAGGGCTGGTCGTCGTTGGTCCAGTCGAGGACATAACTCAGACCGAGCTCGGCGAGGAGTTCCGGCGTGCGGAAGGACTCGGTGAGTGCCGGCCCCATCCAGCCCCGCGGGCGCTTCCCGGTGGCCTTTTCGATGGTGTCGACGACCTCGGTGAGATAGGCACGTTCCTCGTCGGGTGCCACGTCGGGCTGGAAAATGGAGTTGTTCTTGCCGTGGGCCAGCCATGCCCAGTCCCGGTCCCGGCCGGCCTGGATGATCTGCGGATAGCGGTCGGCGACATCGGAGTTGAGGAGGACGCTGGCGCGGATGCGGTGCCGGTCCAGGGCTTTGATCAGGCGCCAGAAGCCGACGCGGGGGCCGTAGTCGCGCCATCCGTAATTCAGCGGGTCCGGCGTCAGGTGGGTGGTACCCGGGAACGTGCTCGTCGAAGGGCGATCGATCCGGTAGTGCTCGACGTTCAGTCCGACATAGAAGGCGACCCGGGCGCCGTCGGGCCAGTGGAGCGGCGCGCGCTCGACGATGGGGCTGTAGTCGAAGAGCCGGTTGTCCATCAGAACTCACCTCGCGTGGGCGGTGCGGTTGCGTACGAGGGATATCCTGAAACCTTCACATTGATGTGAAGGTCAAGGCGACAAGGTCCGAAGTGAGTTTGTGTGAGGTGTGAGGCATGCGGATCGGGGAGCTGTCGGAGCGCACGGGTACACCGCGCCGGCTGCTGCGCTACTACGAGGAACAGGGGCTGATCGCCGCCGACCGCGCCGCGAACGGCTACCGGGAGTATGACGAGCGTTTCGTCGATCGGGTCCTGCAGATCCGGGGGTTGCTCGACGCCGGGCTGCCGACCCGGATCATCAAGCAGATCCTGCCCTGCCTCGACAAACCCCGGACCATCTACTTTCCCGACGCCACACCGCAGATGCTCGCCACGCTGCGGCATGAGCAGGACCGTATGAGCGAGCGCATCCGGTGTCTGACGCGCAACCGGGACGCTATCGGCGAGTATCTCGATGCGGTGCTCGACTACCAGCACGCAGGGAACAAGGAGACGCCGGACCACCACAGCCGGCCGCCGGAGCCAGCCGCTGACTGAGGTGTCCCGGTGTGCCTGTGCCACAACACCCCCGTCGTCGTGGCACAGGCACACCGGTGACCCTCAGGTGTCAGATCGACTCGGCACCCGAGAGGGCGACGGGTGGTCGGCGATGGCTACATGCCTGCGCAGAGGCCCGCGTTGCGCCTTCTCGGGGAGGTGGTGCGGATGTCACACTAACACTAATGCGCGCATCGGCGCGTTAAGGTCAGTGACTTCGGGACGTAAGGTGTTGATGTGAGTAGGTTGATGTGAGTAGCAGGCCGCCGCACGGAACCGTGCGGCCCGGAGGACGCACGTCCCGGACCCGTACGGCCGTCCTGGACGCGGCGTCGGCGATCCTGGAAGAGGGCGGCTACAGCGCGCTGACGATGAGAGCGCTGACGGATCGTTCGGGGGTGCACGTCTCGACCATCCGCCGCCGGTGGCACACCGTGGAGGCCGTGGTCGCCGAGGTGTTGAAGGAGATGTCGGAGACGCTGCCCGTGCCGGACACCGGGGACCTCAGAAGCGATCTGAGGGAACTGGCCCTGGCCATCGCCGGGTTCCATGCCGATGCGGGCAATCGGAACCTGATCGAGGGAATGGTCGCTGCGGCCGTGCACGACGAGCCGGCCGCCGAGGTCCTGCGGGACTCCTTCCTGGGCTGGACCGGTCAGGCCACCGAGATCGTGCATCGGGCCGTCGCCCGCGGCCAGGTTCCGCCCGATACGGACGCAACCGAGGTGATCGACTCGTTGAGCGCCGCCTTCTGTTACCGGCTCATGGTCATGCGCCGGCCGATCGACGCACGGCTGACGGAAACCAGCGCGGAGGCCGCCTACTGGTCGGCGGCCTCCGGAGCATTCGGTCGCTCCGACGCGTTCGGTCGCTCCGGAGCGTTCAGTCGCGAGGCCGCGCAGGAGCCGGGCCGCAGCTGACGTCTCCCCCGCCGTGTGTCCGGGGCGACGGGATGTGACTCACGGCGCATAGGAGATATCGAGGTAGTCGATATCGGTGATCTCCACATCGAGGCCCTGCGCGCGTCGTCCGCCGTCCTTGAAGTACATCTCCTGGAGTCCCTCGGCGATGATTTCACGGAGTCGTTGCTCGTTGGCGCCCTGCTGCTGGGCCTGGAACAGGCGGTCGGCGTACTCGGGGGGAAGGTGCACGGTCAGGCGCCGCTGCCGGGGATCGTCGGTGGTGCCGATCGGGGCGGTGTAGCCGAAGCGTGCGCGGGTTTCCACGGTCAGGCCGGTGCTGGTGGCGGCTTGTCGGCGACGGCGTTGGCGTACGCGGGGTTGCCAGCGGCGCCGGACTTCGGTCTCGATCCGGTCGGCGATGGCTTTTGGTGGGGTTTTGCGTTGGGCCTTGAGATAGCGCTCGACGGAGCGCTGGCTGACGGAGAGGAGGTCGGCCACGGCCCGGGTGGTTTTGAGCTGGTGCAGCAGGAACTCGACACGTTTTTGAGTTGACTTGGGTGGTTCGCGGGTGAAGGCCTCGTGGTCGGCACGTTCGAGGGCGTCGTCGATGTCGCTCACTGTCACTCGCCTTCGGCGACGGCGTCATGGTCGTCGCCCTTGATGTGACGGGCGGGGTTGTAGCCCTGTTCCATGATGTCGACGGCCCACATCATCTGCTGGGTGCCCTCGTGCTTGGCCAGGCCCGGGGTGGCGCCGATGCGGAACGTACCGAAGACGGGTGTGCCGTCGTCGTTGCGCGGCAGGAGATCGAGCGGTGAGGGGCCGGCGGAGGGGTAGACCACACAGTCCGACAGGACAGCGAGGGGGTAGCGGCCGGTCAGTTGGGCGAGCTTGTGCATCTTGCGGTGCATGTTGGTACGGGCTTTGCCGATCAGCTCCGCCCGGATGTGGGGGCTCCACGTGGGACGCTCCAGGGCAGGCCAGCGCTGGCCGTCACGGTAGCCGCGGCCCTGGGGGCGTTCGCGGAGCTTGCCGATGCCGCCCTTGACGGTGGCTTTGATGGCGGAGAGCACCATGGCGCCCTGCGCGTGCCGGCGGATGACAGAGCGCAGGTCGTCGTCGGCCCAGGTGGCCAGGTGGAGGTACAGGGTGCGGATGGCGGTCAGGTCGTTGCCGTCCGCGTTCCTGAGGGCTCTGTGCAGGTCCATCGCGGCGAGGACTTCGGAAGGGTCGGCGTCCTTGGCGACCGGGATGGACAAGTCCGTCATGGTGGCGAGGTAGGCGTCTTTGAGGCGGTCGTGCCAGGGGTCGAGGTACGGGCCCTTCTCATGGCGCAGATAGGCCTCCAAGGGGCGGATATCGGCGCCGAGTTCGGCGGCGTAGGCGACGGTGGTCGTGGCGTACCAGCCGGGGCCTGTCGGCCGTTCGCCGGTGGGGGTGAAGGGGCTGGGCAGGCGGGGGTCGAGGTCGAGGTGGGAGAGGTCGACCAGCCAGCTGCCGGGGGTCTTCTTGTCGAAGACGGGGGCGCTGACATGGACCGGGTCGCCCAGGCCGACGGTGAGGCGGGGCGCGGCCGCGAGGAAGGCGGTGTTGATGTCCATGCCCACCGCCCAGGGCAGCAGGCACTCCTGGTCCGAGAGCAACTGCACATCCCGGACCCACTGGTAGGCCTCCTCGTCCAGGAAGTCCTCCTGGGCCCGGCCGACGGCGACAGGGTGCTCGGGCGGGGCCTCCGGCGGCGCGGGATCCACCGGCCGGGTCAGCGCAACGGGATTGGGGCCGGAAACATAGGAACCGGCCGTCTCATCCTTGACGGGGCGGGTCGCCGGGCGCAGAGCCGTCATCAGCTCCAGACCGCAGACGGCCGTGGAGCCACGTGGGGTCAGGACGCGGGCGGCATAGAGGCCGAGGACATGGGCGAGCTCGTCCGGCGTCAGGCCGCCGGCGCCCGGCCAGGCGCGGGAGTCCAGTGCGTCCCAAGGAAGGACGGAGAGTTGGACGCACTGGCGCCGGCCGCCCTGGGCCGGGCGGTAGATCCTCGCCCAGGGGCCGAAGCCGCGCTGGGTCAGTTTCCACCGGGAGCGGGTCAGCTGCTTGATGACCTTGTGGTCGTCCGGCAGCCGCCAGCCGCGCTGGTCGGCCAGCTCAGCCGGCAGGCCGAAACGCTCGGCCGCGGCCGCCGTCAGCACGATCAGTGGATCTTGGTCCTTGCCGTGCCGGTGCAGCCGTGGAGCGCCCAGCCCGGCGTCCTCCAGTGCCCAGGCCACCAGCGACGCGACGCTCTTGGCCGGACAGTCCAGAACCAGGCCGCCGGCGCAGTACGCCGTGACCTCGCCGTCCAGGGCATCGACGACGGCCAACGGACCGTGCGGGAACCGCGGATCGGCGTCCGCGGGCTTCCGGGCAGGCCTCGGGAGGGGCTGCCCGGTGGGCTGCGGGATGGGCTTGGTGGCTCGCGGGGCGGGCTTGGCGGCCGGCGGGGTGAGCTGGGGGGCGGCCGGCCGGGTGGGAGGGTGCGATGTCGACGGCGCGACGGGCGCCGCTGCGTGGCCTGCCGGGGCCACCGGAGCGGAAACGGCAGCAGCGGGGGCGGGAGGAGCGAGCACGGAAGCGGCAGCGGCAGCAGGGGCCGGGGCAGGAGCGGTAGCAGGAGCGGCGGCATCCGGAACCGCGGCCGCCAACGGCTCAGGAGGCGGCCCGGCCGGCTTGCCCACACCGGGGCCGGCCTCCCCCTCCACGAGCCCAGGCTCGGACTCAGCCCCGGCCTCGTCCTCGGCCAGGTCGGGGTACTTCGCCGCCCAGCCGGCCAACAGCCGAATGTAGGCCGCCCGCTTCGCCGGCTTTGGCTCGTTACGACCCGCCTCCCAGGCGGCGAACGTCTCCCGCCGCACCTCAAAGACAGCCGCCAGCTCGTCCTGCGTCACCTTCGCAGCCCGCCGCAACCGCTTACGCTCCGCCGGCGGGGGCAACTCGTCGGGACGAGCCAGCAACGCATCAACCCTCGAGAACAACTCGTCCTGCGTGGACATCAATCCACCTCCCTACCGGATTCTAACGTTCCACCACACATCGGATCGCCCATTACGGCACTCATTTTGGCGCGGCGCCGTGGGGTGCGGAGGCGGGGAGGTGGGGAGGTGGGGAGGTGGGGAGGTGGGGAGGTGGGGAGGTGGGGAGGTGGGAGACGGGGAGGACGGGGCGTGGAAGGATCGGCGCTCTTGCTCCGGGGCGGCGGCGCCCGCAGCATTGGCTGGCATGAACAGGGTCTATGACGACGAGCGGTTGGCCGGGGTCTATCAGGGTGGCAATGCGATGCCCGAGGAGTCGCTCCGCGACTGGACACGGCTGATCGGTTCCTTCACAGACCGCCCTTCTCCCTCGATCGTGGAAATCGGGGCGGGCACCGGAATGTTCTGTTCGGCCATGGCCCGCTGGCTGATGGGATCGACCGTGGTCGGGGTTGATGCGTCCGTACCGATGCTCGCCCAGGCTCGGCGTCTCAACGCCCACCCCTCGGTCCACTACCTGCTGGGCACTGCGGAAGCCGTGCCCACCCGCTCCGACCTGTTCGACCTCGCGCTGCTGTCACGTGTGATCCATCATCTGCCCGACCGGTCGCGGGTGGCTCGCGAGCTGGCCCGCGTACTGCGTCCCGAGGGAGTGGTGGTCATCCGGACCACTTTCCGGGAACGGTTGGACGCGCTGGTCTACGACTACTGGCCGCGCCTTCGTGAGCTGGACGAACAGAGGTTTCCCTCGAAGTCCCAGGTGCTTGGGGACTTCGAGGCGGCCGGGTTCACGGTTCGGACCGTCACCTCCTTTGCCCGGCCGGCAGCGACCAGCCTCCACGAGTACTACGCCCGTATGACTTCGCAGCCGCAGTCGAAGTTCGCCCAGCTCACTCCCGCGGACTTCCAGGACGGCCTGCGACGCCTGGAGGCGGACGCCCGAAGCGGGTCGAGGAGTCGGCCGGCTCCCGTCGTCGAGCGCTACGACCTCGCCGTGCTGGTCGCTGCCTGAGCCGCTACGACAGACGCACCGGCAGACGAGCCAGCCGCCAGTTGCCGGGCAGCGGTACGCGTTCCAGTGCATCCGGTTCCACGGCCAGCGATATGCCGGGGTAGCGCGCGAGCAGCCTGCCGAACGCGACTTCGGCCTCCTGGCGGGCGAGTGTGGCGCCCAGGCAGTAGTGCATGCCGTGGCCGAAGCCGACGTGGTTCTCGGCGTGGCCGGCGGGGTGGCGGGTCACATCGAGGCGTTCGGGGTCGGTGTAGTGGCGAGGGTCGTAGTTCGCCGAGACCAGTATCAGTTGGACCGAGTCGCCCTTGTTGATACGGGTGCCGGCGACGTCGACGTCCTCGGTGGCATGGCGCAGTTGGGTCGCCTGCACCGGTCCGCACCAGCGCATCAGTTCATGGACGGCGCGCGGCAACAGGCCCGGGTCCGCCTGGACCAGGCCGAGCTGGTCGGGGTGGGTGAGCAGCGCGGCCGTGCCGTTGCTTATGAGGTGGGCGGTGGTCTCATGGCCGGCCAGGACGAGAGTGAGGACCATGGTGACCATCTCGACGTCGCTCAGGCGGCTGCCGTCGTCGTCATGAGCGCGTATGAGCTCGCTGAGCAGGTCGTCGGTCAGCGAGCCGCGGCGTTCGCGGATCAGTTCGTGGATGTGGTCGATCATGACCGGGAAGGCTCTGCTGAGCCGGTCCGGCTCCAGCGAGATGAGGTCGGCCCCCCATTCCCGCCACTGTGGGCGATCCGCCTCGGCTATGCCGACCAGCTCGCAGATCACCGTGATCGGCAGGGGGTAGGCGAAGTGCTGGATGAGGTCGACGACACCGTCCTCGGCATGTTCGGGAAGCCGGGCCAGCAGGTCCTCGGCTATCTCCTCGACCCGCGGCCGCAGATCGGTGATCTTGCGTGCCGTGAAGGCCCGCGACACCAGGCGGCGGAGCCGGGTGTGGTCGGGGGCGTCACAGTTGAGGATGGAGCCCGCCAGGTAGACACGCAGATGCTCGGGGAAACCTAAAATGTCCATCATCCGGGACAGGGGGTCCTCCCCCGGGCCCGCCGCGGCCGCGGCCGGATTGTTCACGAACCGCTGGTCGCGCAGGACTTCGCGGACCTCCTCGAAACGCGTCACAAACCATATGGGCGAGTCGTCGAACAACCGGCCACGGACGACCGGGCCCTGCTCACGCAGCTTGCCGTAGCCGCCGAACGGGTCGGTCAGCAGTGCGGGGTCCATGACGTTCGGCTCGCCAGGGTGTTTGCCGACGTGCGCGGCGAGCGGTGAGGCAGTGGGTGCTTCGGTCATCGTTCGTTCTCCTCCAGGTTGTGGGGATCAGTTGCGCAACTGCCGGCGCATCTCCTGCGCGCTGAGCTCTTCCAGGTGCTCGTAGAGCGCGATGATCTCGGGCGCGGCGGCGGCAGCTGCGGCTTCGCTGCTGCGGCCGGCAGCGGGGTCGGAGCCCGCCGGGGTTTCCAGCGCGCTGCGGACCGTGTGAGCGAGGATGTCGGCCCGAGTCTCCGGGGTGTCCGGGGCTCGGTCGGAGAGCAGTGCTTCGGCCATGAAGAAACCGGTGGCCACGGCCATCAGGGCGTACCGCTGGTGGATGACGTCCATGTCGTCGCGTACGAGACCGTGCTCGCGCAGCACCTCCAGATGGCGGTTCAGGGCCCGCTCGCCCTCGGTGATCAGTCCCGCGAGTTCCTTCTTCGCGACGTCGTTGAGCCGGCCGAGGATGTCACTGTCGTCGGTGTAGACGGCGCGCAGCACCGGATCTTCGGTGAAGTCGCGGTAGTGCCCACACATCATCCGGCTCGGCAGAATCTCCAGCGGGTCGGCACGCATACGCTCCAACTCCCGCCGCTGGCCTTGCAACTTGCCCCTGAGCAGGACGGCCAGCAGGAGAGCTTCCTTGGTCCTCCAGTGCAGATAGACGGTGCCCTTGCCGACCTTGGCACGTCGAGCGATCTCGTCAATGGTCACTCGCCGATAGCCCCAGGCGAGCAGCAGCTCGGCCGCGGCCTCCAGGATGCGCTCACCACGCTCCGCCTGTTCCACCGTCTCCTCAGCCTTCCTCTCCCTGACCGCGTGACCAGATTTCGAATCCGGTCATGCAGTCAAAGGTAGGCCTGGCAACGCCCGGAAGTAAGAGACGATCCAGCCAACGCCTCGCCGGGCGATGGGTCACCTGTGGCGGGGGGGGGAGATCGGTCTCGGGGTGAGTGTCATCGTGCGGGCACTCAGGAAGATGAGGAGCGGGCCCGGGGGCGTAGCCTGCCCCCGAGCCCTGTGATGCCACCCAATTGCGCACGCCGGCACGGTGAAGAGCGCGGGTCAGTCATCATGTCGTCGTGTTCTGCCTTTGAACTACCGTGCATCGGGAAAAGAGCTGCACGGGCCGGACTTGAACCGGCATCCGACGACCAGGCCCGGCCCGGTCGATCCGGCGATCGGTGGCGAATACTGAGACTGGAGCAAGAGTCTGAGATTGATGCGGTCCGCCTCTGCCGAGTTGGGCTACCGCGGCGCGTAAAAGCCGCGGGGAGGGCTTGAACCTCCACTGGAGACCGCGTTCGTCACGACAAACTTCAGTTTCAGCTTGCGCTCCTAGCGCACCCCGGCCGCACTGTGGCGCCCGGGGAGTTGTAGACGCTACCCGAACAGGTAGCCGAAGACGACCTCACCCACCCGCTCATCGGTGACCTCGACCGCATTCGCCTCTTCACGGGCGAACTTCACCGCCTGCTGCAGCTTCTCCACCCTGTCCAGCAGTTCGTTCACCCGTCGCGCGGGCAGTGCGCCGGAGAACTTCACCGTCGTCCAGTAGCCGACCGGAATGTCCTCGTAGTACACCTCGACCTGCGCCGGGTGCTTGTCGGTGGCCTCCGCCTTCACATGGTTGCGGGGCACCTTCTTGGTTCGCACGGTCCGGACCGGCTCGGTCTTCCAGGCGTCCGTCGAGGGATCCTGCACCCAGGACTCGGACGCGTCCAGCACCGGCAGCTTGCGTATGAAGGTGTTCACATCGGTGAGCTGCTTCTCGAGGAACAGCAGATACGACACCGGCACCTGCGTGAGCAGCGTCCGCCCGTCCACCTTCACATCGGCCCGCGCCGCGCAGTTGGCCCAGTCCTTGGTGGCGGTCACGTCAAACAGCCGGGTCAGCGTACGGGCCGTCTCCCGGAGCACGTCCTCGGCCTTCACCTGCACCCGCGTCGCCTCGGGCGGCAGCTGCTCCCCGTCCTCGTCCTTGGGCTGATACGTACGAGAAATCCCGGCCAGCAGCGCCGGCTTCTGCAGCCCATGATGAGCGGCCGTCAGGTCCTGATGAGACTTGGACTTGACGCCCTTCTCCACGGCAATGATCTGATTGAGTTTCGCCACGTCGGAAAGATAACAGCGAGCACCGTCATCGATCGAATAGTTATTCGGGGCGGCGCCCGCGGCGGGTACCCGTAGGGCCACCTGCTCCTCTGCCGCCAACCCATACGGCCGCTCCACGACTGGCAGCCGTAATCCGGCCCGAGGATGCTTGAGCATGGTGGACGGACGACAGAGCGGGAGCGGGTACGTGAGGGCACCGAGCGTGGGGCGCACCGCCGTCGGACGCTGGTGTCTGCGCCACCTCCAGTTGCTGCCCGTCATCGTGCTCGTAGGGGGTGTCCTCTTCGACTACAACACCTCTGCGCATACCAGCGGAGAGGCGTTCTACACAGCTGCGCCGATGACGGCCGCCGCACTGCTGTCGCTGCGCGCGACGGTCCTGGCGGGCCTCGGTGCCTGCGCCGCCGACTTCGCGCTGCTCACCCACTTCGGTTTCATCGGGGGTACCGGTGGGCGGAGCGAGCTGGCGGCGGTCGCGACCGTCTCGGCCTTCGCCATCGTCGTCAACCGTCTCATGTACTACAGCGACGTGCGGCTGCGGTCCGCACGCAGAGTCGCCCTCGCCGTGCAGCGCGCCGTGCTGCCGCGGCCGCCGACCTCGATCGGGCCCCTGCGGATCGCTGTGCGCTACCAGGCAGCCGTGAAAGACGCGCAGATCGGTGGCGATCTGTACAGCGCCCAGGACACCCCGTACGGCGTACGCTGCCTGGTCGGCGACGTGCGGGGCAAGGGCATGGAGGCGGTCAAGGCGGTGGACGTCGCCATAGGGGTGTTCCGGGAGGCCGCCGAGGAGGAAGCCACGCTCGTCGGGATCGCCGCCAGGGTCGAGCGGGCACTGATACGGGAAACGGAGCGGCGGGCGGGGGTCGAGCGGACCGAGGGGTTCGTCACCGGCGTTCTCGTCGAGATCCCGCACCGCGGCGATGAACTGCGGCTGGTCAACCGCGGCCATCCGGCGCCACTGCTGCTGCACGCCGGGCAGGTGCGCAGTGCGGAACCATCCGAGCCAGCGCTCCCGCTGGGACTGGCCGAGCTGGCCGCCGGCCAGGACCGGACCGACACGGTGCCCTTCCCTCCGGGGGCGACTCTTCTCCTCTACACCGATGGCCTCACCGAGGCCCGCAATCGTGCCGGGGACTTCTACAACCCCGCTGCCGGGCTGACCGGACGTGACTTTCCCAGCCCGGACGCACTGCTCGACACTCTTCTCACCGAGGTGAGCCGCCACACCGGCGGGCGTATCAACGATGACATGGCACTGCTGGCGGTCACCCGGGGAGAGCCTGCGCTCGGGGAGGGACAGGCATAGTTTTGGCGCGCGGGCGTGGCGTAGCCGTACGTCTCCACGACACACGACCGCCTCCGAAATGCGACTTCAAGCGTATACAGGAAATATGCTTACGCCTCGTCAGCTGGTGAGAGTGGAGGCGGCGGAGCATGGGAAGTCCGACCAGCGCAGCACACACCGCGCGGATCATGCGGATGCTGGCGCGTCTCCACCCCGAGCTCTGGGATCTGTTTCACCCGCACGGACCGGTCCTCACCACTGGTGCGGCACAGATCCGTTCCCTCGATGGTGGCTCGGAGGTCGCCCTCAATCCGCAGCCGCTCCCGCCGCGTGAACTCCTACGGTTCGCCATCCGGCGGACGACCCACGGAGTGGCCGAGGCGACGATCGGGGCGCACCAGTCAGGCCGTGACATTCGCGAGATCGTGCAGGAGATCGGCGACGACTGGTGTCCCACGCCGCCGCATCGGACGATTCCCTGGCCCAAGCGCTGGCCGGCGCCCTGGCCGCCCGGTGAGCCCTCCCCCGTCGATCCGGAGTTGGCGACACCCGCTGTCCAGGCGGCCGCCGGACTGGCGTTTCAGGGCTACGCCGACGGTATCGCCGACGAGAAGTTGTGCGCCGCCTTCGGCGAATTGGCCGACCGGCTCTTCGAAGCGGCGTTCCGGAACGCCGACTACAGCTGAACGACTGGTGTTCCCGCGGGATTGTGCTGCCGACGGCCGAGCCGAGATGAGACCTTCGAGGCCGAGTGCGCCAACGGGGCTGCCGGGTGGGACCCCCTGATCGGCTTCATCCCGGCACACGACGTTGACATCATCGCCTTCCCCGGCAGTACGGTTGATCGCGTGCAGCTGCCCTGTTGACCGCCGCTGTGATGAATGTGTTGGACGACGTTGCCCGTCCATCGGGCTGCCGGCCGGGCGAGTAGGAAAGCCGCAGCAAACGTGCCGGTAGCGGTGCGCGGAGGGGTATCGCCTGGCTCGTTCAACTCCCCTTCATAACTGACACGAATGTTCAGGCCACTCTCGAACACCTCGTACTTGAGGGCCTGTTCAGCTCCGATACTGAGCTTCGGATACCACGTGCCGGTGATCGTGAGGGAAGCGGGGAGGGTTAGTTCCCTGGAAACGTGAGTAATATCCAGCCAACCACAGGTCGATCAGGCAATAGAGAGCAGGTGTGCCATGTCCGACGCGGAACTCGCTGCACAAGTGACTGCGAAGCTGAGCAGCATCACGCAAGAGATCGATGAGCTGCAGAAGCTCAGGACGAAGCTGGAGGACCTCCAGCAGCACCTCGCAACGGCCCCCGGCGAGGAAGCTGTCACATCGCCGACCACGGAGGTCGACACCGAGGTGACCGAGCCGGTGACGAAGCCGGTGACCATCCCCGCGGCACGACGCTCGGGAACCACCTCGCCGAAGGCCAAGCCGGCGAAGAAGGCTCCGGCCAAGGCGGCGGGGAGTGCGAAGAAGACTCGGAAGGCCATCTCGGCGCGGGGCAAGGCGCGGCAGGGGAACTCCACTCGTGCGGACCGCGTTCTCGGGCTGCTCGACGAGCAGCCGCGCACGGTGGCGGAGATGACGAAGCTGCTGGCGCAGGAGCACCCGGACCACACCGCACCGGAGACCGCGGTACGCAACACCCTGGAGAACTCGCTCGTCGCCAAGGGCCTGGCACACCGCAGCAAGCAGGGCAGGACCGTCTTCTACTCCCTTCCCGCCGCCGCTCCTACGGCGAGCTCCGAAGCACCGGAAGCCGGGGCCACGAATGACGATGGGGAGGCCGCGCCCGCCCTGGCCTGACACCAGGGCTGCTCGCTCCTGTCCGCTGATGCGGCCGTTGTCGGTCGGCGGCCGGAGTCACCGAAATGTTCAACGATGAGGGTGGTGCCGCCAACCCGAGCCTCCTGCCTGAGGCTTCGGTGGCACGTTTCCACGGTCGGCTCACGGCTGACTGTCACCTCATCCATGTCGATGGGTACGCAGGATGTCCCGGCAGGGTGAAGCCCTGAACGCGGCGACCGGCTCACGCCTCGGTATGAGTGCCGCGTCGGTCATGGACTGCTCCCGCGGGATCGGCACCCAGGCGATCGCTCTCGCTCTGCGCGGCCACCAGGTCAAAGGCACCGACATCAGTCCGTCGGGGTGGGCCGCGCAGCGCGAGAGGCCGAGAGCCGGGGAGTTCAACTGCCGTCGGAAGCCGCTGATATGTGATGACTTCTGTCGGACGAAGAGGGTTGGCGGTCGGGCTGCGCCGCATGATCAGTCCTGGCCGGGGCAGACGTCCAGGACGACCCTGGTGGATGCGATGCCGGAAGAGGACGGCCAGATCCTGCGCACCGCCAGTTTCCAGTACGGCCCTCCACTCCGAACTCAGCAACCCTGCACGCAACATGACCTGATCGCCGCCACATCACCTCACATCACCTCACCTCACCTCACCTGGGGAAGAGTCAATGCCGATCCCGTGTGCAGGGTGATGTGTACCGGCATGAGGCCGGTGGCCTCGGTCGATGTCTCCCCGGTGCCGGGATTCCGGGCGTAGCGGGGATGGGCGCCGCCGCTGATCTGAAGGCGAATACGGTGCCCGGCGGCGAAGCGGTGGGCGGTGGGGCTCATCGGAACGGTGACCTCCGAGGGGGTCGAGCCGGCCGTCCGCAGCCCGACCAGCCCGTCGCAGACGCTTATGGAGCGGCCTTGTGTGTCCACGTCGCAGAGGCGGGCGAAGGCGTCGGCGTGTCCGGTGTCCGTGGAGATCCGCAGTCGCACGGAGACCGGGCCGAGGACGTCGACGGGCTCGGTCAGCGGCGGTCCGGTGAAGGTCAGGACGTCCTCTCGGGCCTCCAGGGCGCTGTTGTCGCGGGAGCCGGCGGTGCGGGAGAGCAGTGGACCGCCGACCGAAGGGGTGGGGTCGGCGGGGTCGTAGCGGAAGGATGTCAGCGGTGTGGAGTCGGCGGGGGGCTGCCGGGTGAGGTGCCCGTCCGGGGTGGGGAACCAGGAGGTCGTGGCCGGGGTCGGCGGCCAGTCGTCGAGGTCGCGCCATGCCTCTTCGCCGCCGACGTGCACGCGTACGGGGGTGGGGCGTACGCCGGACGGGTCGTCGCAGAGGTGTGCGCGCAGCCAGCCGAGGGTTTCGGCGAACACCTCGGGCCAGCCCTGCTGGAACGCGGAGGTGTGTGTCCAGGGGCCGACGAGCAGCGCGGTCTCGCAGCCGGCTCTCCGCAGTCGGCCGTACTGCTCGAAGGTCTGGTGGGCCAGCGCGTCGTGCCAGCCGCCGATCAGGCTGGTGGGCACGGTCAGCCGTTCCGCTGCCTCGCCCAGGGAGATGCCGTGCCAGTACGGGTCGTCGGCGTCCGGGTGCGTCATGACCTCGTCCAGCCAGGGCACTTCTCCGAGGGCGGACTCGTACGCCCCGCGCAGCGGTTGTGCGGTGGTGATGTCGCGCAGGTGGCGCCGCAGACGCAGCATCGCCTTCACGAGGGGTGCTGTCCCCTGGTGCTGGTACGTCATGCCGGCGCCGACGGCGAGGGCGTTCTCCAGGTGGAACGCACCGCCCGCGTAGAAGAAGGCATGGGGATCGTGCAGGCCGACCTGTACCGCCATCGCCTTGAGTTCCGGTGGCGGGTCCAGGGCGAGTGCCCACTGCACATAGCCGAGGTAGCTGGGGCCGACGGTGCCCAGGGTTCCATTGAACCAGGGCTGTTGTCGCAGCCAGGACACCGTGGCCCGGCCGTCTGCGGGCTCGTTGCGCCATGGTTCCAGCCGGCCGCCCGAGCCGCCGGTGCCGCGGCAGCTCTGCAGGATCACGTGGAAGCCCTGTTCGGCGAAGAGGATGCCGTACATGGGTGACCAGGGCAGGCCCCTGCCGTAGGGCGAGCGCACGAGCAGGGTGGGGAAGTCGCCCTCCGCGCGGGGGAAGTAGTGGTCCGTGAGCAAGGGGGTGCCGTCGGCGGCCGGTACCACGAGCCCCGGTTCCCAGCCGGCTCGGTGCCGTTTGGCCGGCAGGCCGCGCCAGGTCGCCCTCATCATGCGTGCGGACAACGGCGGTTTGCCGGGCGGCGCGGTCCAGTTGGGCTTCGGTATGACGTGGTGCGGGTGAGCTGTCATGGTTCCCCTCGCTATTCTCGTACCTTGTACGAGAATAGCTGATGCTTGGATGGACTACGCAACTCCCAGCCGCCGTTGACCGACTGCCAGTGACCGACTGCCAGTGGCCAGGAGAGGAACGAGAAGATCGTGACCCGTGGTGAAGGGGCACGCGCCACAGGCGTCGACCCCCAGCAGCTCTGGCTGAGCCCCCGTCAGCCCAGCAGAGGGCGCAAGCCCGCCTTCAGCCGCAAAGCGATCACGGCCGCGGCCGTCGCGCTGGCGGACGCGGAGGGGCTGGAGGCGGTCACCATGCGGCGCGTCGCCTCCGAGGTCGGGGCCGGCGTCATGTCGCTCTACAGTTACGCCCCCGACAAGGAGACACTCCTGGAACTGATGGTCGACCACGTCAGTGGAGAGCTCCCGACGGCAGACCCGCTCACCGGCGACTGGCGCACCGACCTGAAGGCGATCGGCCACCTCCAGCGCGCCCTCATGCTCCGTCACCCCTGGCTCCCCACCGCGCTGTCCGCCCGCCGGACACTCGGCCCGCACACGCTGGCCTTCCTGGAACGCGCCCTGGCCGTCCTGCGGCCCACCCGGCTGGACGGCGCGGCGAAGCTGGAAGTGTTCGCCCAGCTCACCGGATTCGTCGCCGCGCAGGTCGCCCACGAGATCGCACAGGCCGCGGCCGCGCAGTCGCCCGAGCGGACCGCGGCCGAGGCCCGCTATCTCGCCGCCGTCGCCGCCGACGGCCGGCACCCGGAACTCGCCGAGGCCCTCGCCGCACCCGGGCGCCCGCTGGACCCGGACTCCACGTTCACCCGGTTCCTCGACCGCCTGATCGACGGCCTGGACACCGACTGATCGGGGCCAGGCGCCCCACCGCTCCGGCCGGGCACCTCGCTTCACCGGCACGGCCTGCCGACCCGCCACCCGGGTCGCCGACCGCACCCGACCCACGATCGGCGTTCCACGTTCCGGCACCGTTCAACTTGCGGCCAGGCTCACCCCGCAACCTCTCGGAGTGAGATATTCCGCTTGGTGATCACGCTGTGGCCGCACACACCGGCCACAGCACGGAGGGCCTCATGGCCGGAACTGAAACCACCACCAACCGCCGCCGCTTCCTTCTCACCTCCGGTGCCGCCCTCGCCGCGAGCGGCACCGCATGGGCACTGCCGGGCCAGCGCTCCGGCAGCACGTCTCCGGCCGCCGGGCACCGGCCGGCCGACCCCCGTCCCCCGCTCGTACGCCCCCGCGTACGGCGGGCCGCACCGTACGGGCTCACCACCCTGGACACCGCCGCGCGCCTCACCGGCGGCAGCGGCTACCGGCGCATCGTCTCCGGCCCCGGCTGGCCCCTGGTCGTCCGCTCCGAACTCGCCGCGACCAGCCCCGGGCGCCGCGACCGGCGCACTCCGCTCGCCTGCTTCGTGCAGTTCACCGACCTGCACATAGCCGACGTCCAAAGCCCCTTGCGCACCGAATTCCTGCGCGCCGGATCACCGGGATCGTGGCGGACACAGGAAGCGCTGTCGGTGCCCGGCGCCGTCTCACTCGTGGAGCAGGTCAACGCGCTCGATGCCGGGCCCCACACCGGCCGGCCGCCCGCCTTCGTCATGTCCACCGGCGACAACATCGACAACCATTCGTCCGTGGAGCTGGAGTGGTTCCTCACCCTCATGAGCGGCGGCCGGATCACCCCGAACACCGGAGACGCCGCGTCGTACGAAGGGGTCCACAACTGCGGCCTCCCGCTGTACTGGCACCCGGAGGCCGCGCTGCGCGACCAGGACAAGCAACGCGGCCTGCCGCACATACCCGGCTACCTCCATGCCGCCATGCGCCCACTGACCAGTCCGGGCCTGCGCATCCCGTGGTACTCGACCCCCGGCAACCACGACGACCTGCCGGGCGGATGCCTGTCACCGCAGGACCCCATGCTGCGGGACTACATCACCGGTGGCCGCAAACTCTTCTCCGTGCCGGACACCGACGTGGCCGCCTACGCCCGCGTACTGCGGACCGGCGACGACCCCAAAGGCACCGTGCTCAAGGACATCCTGCAGCGCAACGCCACCAGGGCACGGACCGTGACCGCCGACGAGCGGCGCCGCATGTTCACCCCGCACGAGTACCTGAGCGCGCACCTGGACCCCGCCCACGCCGGGGCGGGCCCTGCAGGGCACGGATACTCCGAGAACCACCTCGACAGCGACCAGACGTACTACTCCTTCGCCGTCGCCGAAGGCGTCATCGGCATCAGCATCGACACCACCTACCGAAGCGGTCACTACGAAGGGTCGTTGGGCAGCGGGCAACTGGACTGGCTGGAGCGGACACTGGCCGCCCACAGTTCCCGCTACTACGACGCGGACGGTCGGCCGGTACGCAACATCGGCGCCGACGACGCACACATCCTCATCTTCAGTCACCACCACAGCCCCAGCATGACCAGGCGCCGTGACGCCGCGCGCACCGAAGAGCGACGGCACGACGGCGAAGAGGTCATCGCCCTGCTCAGCCGGTTCCCCAACGTGGCGGCATGGATCAACGGTCACAGCCACGTCAACCGCATCACCCCGCACCCGCACGCCACGCCCCAGCGCTCCTTCTGGGAAATCAACACCGCCTCGCACATCGACTACCCCCAACACGCACGCCTCGTCGAACTCGCCGACAACCACGACGGGACGCTGTCCCTCTTCACCACCCTCATCGAATCCGCCGCCCCGCACCGCACCGACTTCGACGACCTCTCCGCCGTCGGACTCGGCTCCCTCTACCGGGAGCTGTCCTACAACGCGCCCGGCCTCGCCGGCAGCATCACGGGTGCGACCGGCGACGTCCACGAAGCCATGGCGGGTACCCCCGCGGACCGCAACACCGAACTCCTCATACGTCGCGCGTGAGCCCGCCTCAGCGTGGCACATTGACCGGTCCCACCGCCGCCCGCAAGACTCGGCCGCAGGTCACCGCCAGCATCCGTACGCGGGTGACCGCCCCGCGACGAGGGAGCATGGTGGCCGGACAGGTTCTTCCACACGAGGTGCAGGGCCGTGGCGCGGAACGCATCCTCCTGCTCCACAACTGGTTCGGCGACCGAACCAGCTTCGACCCGTTGCGAGAACACCTGGACGGGGACGCGTACAGCTACGCCTTTGTCGACTGCCGCGGATACGGCGAGGCCAAGCAGACCGACGGCGCGTACACGATGGAGGAGGTCGCCGCGGACGCCCTCGCCGTCGCCGACCACCTGGGCTGGGACACGTTCTCCGTCCTCGGTCACTCCATGGGCGCGAAGGCGGCCCAGCTCATGCTGCTGGAGGCCCCCTCTCGTATCCGCACCCTCCTCGGGGTCTCCCCCGTCCCCGCCTCCGGCTTTCCCCTCGAAGGCGAAACCTGGGAACTCTTCGCCGGCGCCGCGGAGAGCCCCGGCAACCGCAGGGCCATCATCGACAACACCACCGGCGGACGGCGCAGCGCCCCCTGGCTCGACGCCATGGTCAGCCGCTCCGTGGGACGTTCCTCGCCGACGGCCTTCCGTGCTTATCTGGACTCCTGGTCGCGCACCGACTTCCACACCCGTGTGGCGGACAACCCGATCCCGGTCCTTCTCGTCGTCGGGGTGAACGACCCCGCACTGGGAACCGAGGCCATGCACGGCACATGGCTCAAGTGGTATCCGCATGCCCAGCTCAAGGAACTCCCGGACACCGGGCACTACGCTCCCCAGGAATCGCCCCAGGCCCTCGCCATCACTATCGGCCAGTTCCTGAGGACGGACGCTCGCTGACGTTCCGAGGCGCCCGCGCGATGGGACAGTGAATTTCCCCTTGCGCTTGCGAAAAGAAATTCCGGTGCCTCGGTTGACGGAATCGGCTACCGGAATTTCCGGGGCGGCGCCGAATAACCCGTTCCGGGAATCAGGGGGAAAGCCGTAGCGGCCGTGCAGGGGGACGAAACAGGCGAGCGTCAGGGTTCGCCGACGCTCCAGTCCGGCAGCGGTCCGCCGGAAGGACACGACTTCCTCCCGACCGCCAGGGCCGAGGGGCTGCACCAGGCGGCCGCCGACCCGCAGCTGCTCGACCAGCGGCGCAGGAACGTCCGGGAAGGCGGCGGAGACGAGGATCGCGTCGTACGGGGCGCGGTCCGGCACGCCGGCGCTGCCGTCGCCGACGCGCAGTTCCACGTTCTTGATTCTCCGGCGGTCCAGATTGCGCCGCGCCTGCCGGCTGATGTCCGGCCACAGCTCCACGCTGACGACGTCGTCGGCCAGACGAGACAGCAGAGCCGTCTGAAAGCCGAAACCGGTGCCGACTTCGAGGACGTGCTCGACGCCGAGCAGCCCGAGACCGTCGATCATGATGGCCGAGAGGGACGGCTGGGTGGTCACCTGACCGTGCCCGATCGGCAGCGGCGCGTCGTGATAGGCGTACGAGACATGCTCGGCGGGGACGAATTCCGCTCGTGGTGTCGTACGTACGGCCTCCAGCAGGCGCTCGTCAACGATGCCGGCGGCTCGGACGGCCCGTACGAGATCCTCGCTCGGACGGCCTCCGGTCGCGCCCGCCGTCTCTCGTCCGCCCGGAGTCACACCTCCAGAAAACCGCTCGCGGAGGCGTGCGACCAGCCCCCGCATCCGCCTCCCCGGGGCACCCGGTGCCCTGGGGAGGCGGAGCCGGCGGCGTGCTTCACGCCCCCGAGACGGTCAGTTCCCGCTCCGGCCCGAGCTCGTGCTCCGTTTCCCGGGCGGCGAAGGGACACTGCCAATCGGCGGGCTTGGGGCGGCCGGAGTAGCGGCGAGCCTCGGAGAGTTCCTCGTACTCGTGCAAATTGGGGTTGATATCGCCCTGCAGCTTGATGTCCTGCTTGCGTATCTTCTCCGCCAGGCGGTCCCACATACCGGCGAGCTTGATCCGGTCGAACTGCTCGTGGGAATTGAAGGCCAGCATCGGGAAAGGAGGCCGACGGCCCCACCGGCGGTGGGTTTCGTGCAGGCCGATCACGAAGAAGGGATGGCCGGCGACGCTGAAGGCGAACCTGCTGGACTGCGGGTCCGACGAATAGCCCTCGGCCCAGCGATGGGACTCCGCGTCCTGTTCGTGCAGCAGTTGCAGCTGCTGCCAGAGAAGCTCCTCGAACCGCAGCTCATCCACCCCGCGAGGTTGCTCGAAGGTCGCGATGAAGCTGGTGAACGACCGGGCGCTCCAGTCCGCCGATCCCACGAACTCCGCGAGATCGAGTGCCATCAGGCGGGCGGACTCCTCGCTCCCCAGAAGGTCGTAGTGCCGGTGTGTAATACCGCCCTGGCGCCAGGCGGAGCGACCCGCCAGACAGGAGAACCGCTCCCCCAGGATGAACTCCTCGACCTCACCACGCGCATCCGCCGTCATGGCCAGCCTTCCTTCCACCAACATGCCTCCTCGAAGGGAGATCATCTCCTTCACGCATCCGAAAGCGCCCACCCCGTATCCACGGCACCCGGGCCCACGGGCAGCTGCGGCAGGCGTCACCGCGCGCGGGCAGGACCGAGTCCGTTAGAGGACGGGGAAGGTCACTGGGTGATTGTGACTGGCCAACGCCGATCAACGAAATTCCGTAGCGAGATCTTCCGCTGACGAATCGCTCACACCTGGGACGACCGCGACTTTTCGCCAGCGACAACAGCAACGAAGTCGCCCAGGGTGATCAGACGAATACAGGAAGCGTCGGCCGTGCGCCGCCGGGGACGGCTACCGGGACCGCGCCTCGGCTCTCGGCCCTTTCGGCAGCGGCACCGGAATTTCCGCACCGGAGCCCTAACGCGACGTTCGAGCCATTATCACGTCGGACATATGTTTGGAATTCTGGCGGGAAGTCGCTCATGTCCAGTGAGTTTCCGAAAATTCGGTGTCTACCGCCCACGGACACATTGGCCTGTAAAGGCATCGGGCGGGCGGGTGGCTGAACCGCGCTCTGCCGGGGTGCTCGGGAATTGCGAAGGATGGCTTTTACGACGCCCGGGGTCATGAGGCCCGACAAGGCCCAGGAAGACCCACCGCCCCCCGCTCCTCACTCTCACCGCGAACCTCCCACCGCACCGGCTCAACAGGAGGAAAACGATGGCTCCTCACGAACAACCGGACGGCCTGACGCAACAGGGCATCACCGGTCTCACCCCGGACCGGGTGACCGCGATTCTCGCCCGGATCGCCGACCCGGAGCGCCGACTGGCCGTCCACCAGCAGCTGTTCCCCGATCTGCTCAATCTCGGTACGGCGGAGAACGTGCTGCTCTATCCGCGGCTGAAGGAGAATGTCTTCGACGAGCTCCCCGGCATCGGCGAACATGACATCAGGTATCCCGTGCCCATCTACGGGACCCAGCAACTGCGCACGGATATCGCGGAGTTGCTCCGACCGCTGTTCGACTCGGATCTCCGCAAAGAGGATGTCTTCGGCACGTCGGGGGTCTCGGCAGCCCTCGAATGTCTGGCGTTCGCGCTCAAGCACGGCGAAGTCCTCGAGACCGGCGACCGGGTGCTGCTTCCGGCTCCGTTCTGGCCGGGCTTCAAGTGGTGCTTCGAGCAACGGCCCGGCCTGGTCTGCGTCGCCGCCCCGCTGACCTCGAAGGGCTCGGAGAACTTCGAGCTCACGCTGGAGGACCTGCAACGGGCGTACCACGCGGAAAAGGAACCGCCCAAGCTGCTCGTTCTCACCAACCCCAACAATCCACTGGGTGTCAACTATCCCAAGGATCTGCTGGAGAAGATCTACGACTGGGCCCTCAAGGAAACGCAGATGCACATCATCTCCGACGAGATGTATGCGCATTCCCAGATCCGGACTTCGGAGCTGCCCTTCGTCAGCGCGCTGTCGCTGGATGCCTACCGGAACGACCCGGCGGCGCGCGAGCGGGTCCATGTCACCTGGGGGTTCGCCAAGGACTTCGGGCTCTCGGGCTTCAAGGCGGGTGTCGTCATCTCCCGTTCGTCCGTGGTCCAGGACGTGCTGACGGAGAAGAGCGGCGAACCGTATTCCTGGTTCAGCCCGTTCGATTCGCTCAAGCATTACGTCCTCGGCAAGCTGCTGGAGACGCGAAAGGACGGCGGGAGCTTCGCCCTCGAACTGATGGCGGAGTACCGGGAAACCCTCACCGACGCATTCCAGTCGGCCAGGGCGGCCTTTGACCGCAACAAGATCAAGTACGTCTTCCATAAAGGGCAGAACCCGGCCCAGTTCTTCTGGCTCGATCTGCGGCAGTACCTGAAGCACGAGGTGCCGGAGATTCCGTGGGAACGGGGGCCGCACTTCCCGCAGAACGGAAACGGGGAGCCGGCCAAGCCCGGTGATCTCCGCCTGCCGGTCCTTTTCTCCGAGATCAACAGCGCGGAGGAGGACCTGCGGAAGTACATCGCGGAGAACGCGCACGTACAACTGCTCCCGGGCCAGGCCATGTCCAACGTCGAACCGGGCTATTTCCGGCTGTGCTACACGGCCTTCGACAAGGAGACGGTCCGCGAGGCGATCGATCGCATCGGCCAGGCGCTGGCCTCTCGCGGGCAGCGGTAACGGCGGTCGGCGCAGCGGTCAGGGGTGGCAGCGGAGTCCGTTGCCACCCGCTCATCCCAGCGTCCGGTCGAGGTTGAAGGCCGCGCTGATCATGGCGAGGTGGGTGAACGCCTGGGGGAAGTTGCCGCGCTGCTCCCCGGTGTGGCCGATCTCCTCGGCGTAGAGGCCGAGGTGGTTGGCGTAGGTGAGCATCTTCTCGAACGCGAGCCTGGCCTCGTCCAGGCGGCCGGCGCGGGTCAGCGCCTCGACGTACCAGAACGAGCAGATCGAGAAGGTGCCCTCCTCGCCTCGTAGCCCGTCGGGGCTGGCCTGCGGGTCGTAGCGGTAGACCAGCGAGTCGGACACCAGGTCATCGCCCAACGCGTCCAGTGTGGCGAGCCACTTCGGGTCGGTCGGGGAGATGAACTTGGCCAGCGGCATCATCAGGACGGACGCGTCGAGGACATGGCCGTCCTCATGCTGGACGAAGGCGTCCCGCTGGTCGGACCAGCCATGGCTCATGATCCGGCGGTAGATCGTGTCCCGGGCCTGTCCCCAGCGCGGCATGTCGGCGGGCAGCCCGCGGTGGCCGGCCAGCCGCATGGCACGTTCGATGGCGACCCAGCACATCAGCCGCGAGTAGAGGAAGTTCTTGCGTCCGCCGCGGGTCTCCCAGATCCCCTCGTCGGGCTGGTCCCAGTGGTCACACACCCAGTCGACCAGCTCGCCGATGCTGTCCCAGTGGGCGCTGGAGATGGGCTGCCCCCACTTGTCGTAGAGATAGAGGGAGTCGATGAGTGCCCCGTAGATGTCCAGTTGCAGCTGGTCGACGGCGCTGTTGCCGACGCGTACGGGGGCCGAGCCGCGGTAGCCCTCCAGATGGGACAGTTCGCGCTCGGCCAGTTCCCGCCGCCCGTCGATGCCGTACATGATCTGCAGCGGGCCGGTGGGGCGGGGCGTGCCTGCCGCTGCGGGGTGGGCCTGCTCGGAGAGGTGGACATGCTCGGAGAGGAAGCCCATGAACGCTTCGGCCTCCTCGGTGAAACCGAGTCTGAGCAGCGCGTACACACAGAACGCGGCGTCCCTGATCCAGACGTAGCGGTAGTCCCAGTTGCGCTCGCCGCCGATCTGTTCGGGCAGGCTGGTGGTCGGCGCGGCGATGATGGCGCCGGTCGGGGCGTAGGTGAGCAGCTTCAGGGTGAGGGCGGAGCGGTGCACCATCTCCCGCCAGCGGCCCCGGTAGCGGGAGCGGGACAGCCACCGCCGCCAGTAGGTCACGGTGGCGTTGAACTCGTGCTCCGCTTCGGAGAGCGCGCAGAAGCGGGGTGCCACGTCGCCGCCCACCCGGTCGAGGGCGAGGACGGCGGCTTCGCCTTCGTGCAGTTTGAACAGCGACCAGACGTCCGGGCCGCTGACCTCGATCGGCACGGTGGCCGTCAGCGCGAGGGTGAGGGAGGGCGTCTCGAAGACCGCCTGACCGTCCTGGACGTGGACGCTGTGCGGCTGCGTCCCGTATGCGAAGCGCGGCGCCATGCGGGCCCGGAACGGCAGCGATCCGCGTACGCACACCACCCGGCGGATCAGCCGGTGCCGGTCGGCCTCCCGGGAGTCGTCGACGACCGGCATGAAGTCCTGGATCTCGCCGACTCCGTCGTCCGCGAAGAAGCGGGTGATCAGCACATTGGTGTCGGGGAAGTAGAACTGCTTGGTGCGTGCCGGGACATCCGCGGCGAGTTCGAAGGACCCGCCACGGTCGGCGTCGAGGATCGAGGCGAAGATGCTGGGGGCGTCGAAGCGCGGGCAGCAGTACCAGTCGATGGTGCCGTTGGTGCCGACCAGTGCGGCGCTGCGCAGATCGCCGATCAGTCCGTGTTCGGCGACGGGCAGGTAGCGGCTGGTGCCGGCCTCAGCGGTCACGTCGGCCTCCTGGTGCCGATGACGTATGCCTCTCTCCTCAGGCTAGCCAGTCGCCGGCGGACCGAACCTGGGCGGCGGCGCTCCGCGCACATGAGCGAACCCGCAGGTCAGCGCCCGGATGAGCAGGGTGGCCCGACGGCCCCTCCGGCTGCCGTCCAGCAGGCGCGTAAGGTCCCGGCGGCGTCGGCGCCCAGGCGTCGGCCGAAGGTGTTCAGCAGCCAGGTGACGGCGGTGGCTTCGGTGCCGAGTGTGTCGGCCGTGCTCGTGATGCTGAGGCCGATGACGCGGTGGAGAACGGCGGCGTCGGCTTCCGGTGCGGGCACCAGGTCGTAGAGGGCCTGGGCGGGTGTGCTGGAGGGGGTGCGGGCGGCGTCGTGGACGCGTCTGGTCAGCGCCGTCCAGGCGATGGCGCTGGTGTGGTGGCCGGCGAGGGCCTGCGTCCAGGACGCGGCGAGGTCGCCGAGGGCGTGCTGGACGGCACGGGCCGCCGCGTCGCGATCGGCGACCAGGTGGTGGGCGTAGTGCTGGTAGACGTCGTGGTGGAGTTGGCAGAAAGCGGTGAAGTCGGCGGGCAGGACCACGGTGATCGCTGCCTCGCCGAGCTTCGGCCGCACGGGGGTGGTGTGCGTCGTGGTGCCAGCGGCGGAGGGTGCGGACGGCATGTTTCCCCCGGGGGAAATCGGTGTGGGGCGCGGGTGGTCGGATATCCGTGCGGCGCGGTCCATGGGGGTCAGCCGAATGCCTCCGCCGGCCACGAGCGGCCGCGGTCGGCGTCGTCAGCGGTGGGGGCGAGTGCGTCGACGCGTTCCCAGAGCGGCCGGATCGCGTCCGGATCGCCCTGCAGAGCCGTTGCGAGCGCGCCGACCACCGGCCATCGCAGGAAGCCGGCGGCCGGGGTCTGGGAGGACAGCAGGGCGGTGGCCGCGCCGGCGGTCAGCGGCGCCGGCGCCTGCCGCAGGAGAGTGGGTATCTCGGGGCAGGCGGCGGCCAGGCGGAGTCCGCGCAGCGCGGCCTGGAGCGCATGGACGGCCTCCGGGTAGGTCTGGCCGGGCGGCGGGTCCGAGGGGAGTTCGTGGGCGGTGTTCCACAGGAAGCTCAGGTCGTCGGGGTCGGCTTCGCAGGCTCGGGCGAAGCCCGCGGCGACCTCCCAGGTGGGCGTCCGCTCCCCCGACATGATCCGGTAGATGTACGAGGTGGAGACGCCCGTGCTGGCCGCCAGATCACGTACGGTCGGCTGCCCGCCGGCGCGGCCCAGGTGCGACAGGGCGCGGGAGAGGGCGTAGCCGGGCTGGCCGGGCAGCCAGCAGCTGGCCCGCGACACGGTGCTCGCGGGCTTGCCGTTCTGGAGACCGGCCGGTCGCCGCAGCCGGGCGGGGCCCCGGTCCGCGCGCCTGGCCAGGATCTTGTCGACCTTCTCCGCGGAGTAGCTGCCCTTGAGGGTGCTCGCCGAGCTGTTCATGGCGTTCGCGATCTGGGGCCAGGGCGCCCCGTAGGACAGTGCCTGGCGGATGATGACGGCGGTGACGTCGCCCAGGTCGCGTTGCAGGGCCACACACTGCTCGACGGCTTCGAGTGGGAGGGCTTGCACGCGGTTGCGCGCGATGTGGTCCAGGACCTGAGCCTTCGTCAGCAGGGCTCGGCTGATGCGTACGACATCGTCGTCGTAGCGGCGGGGCTCGGCCGGGGTGGCGGTGCGGTCACGGTAGGAGGCGCTGCGGCATCTGGCGCTGCAGTAGCGGGGGGTGCGGCCGGTGGGCTTGGGACGTTGGAAAGTACGGCGGCAGTAGCCGCAGATGATGTGCGCGTTGCTCTTCGTCATCGAAGTTCCGTGTTTGCGTACGGGGTTGCGTGACGCCCTGGCGTGGTGTCACACGGTCGGTGGCTTTCGTCACGCGAGGGCGGGCGCTGTGGGGTGTCCGGTGAAACGAAACCGCCGGGGCCCTCGCCGGCTGGGGTGCGGCGGGAGGGTGCCGGGGGCCGGTCCGTGCGGCGCGCTGCGCGGCCGTGGCGGCCGGCCCCCGGCATCGACTACCGCCAGCGCACCGCGCGATAGCTGAGGTGAGAGCGGTTGGCCGCGAGAGCGAGCGGTACCGCCAGCGCCACGGCGGGCGCGGCAGCCGGGCCGTAGATCAGCACGATGCCCAGCGAAGCCACGGCGATGAAGACGCCGGCGCCGAGGCTGACAGTCATGTCGACTACGCCTGATGTTTGCCATCGGTAAAGGCGGTGCATGCTAGCTTCGAACCCGCTGGTCAGCGCTGCGAGCGCCGGACCGGCAGGACGCGGACGATGGGGCATCCAGTTCTCCTTGCTTCGTTGTCACAGATGAACGGAAGGGCCCTGCGGGAAGGTTGGACGCCACCTCGGGGCCCTTTCGCATGCCGACCCTAACCCCTCGCTTACACGGAGAGCGACGGATCCGTCACGAAAGCGGAAAGGCCGTTCATCGGGTGCACGAAAGCAACAACGGCACCGCGTCGCGGTATCGGCGACGACCGCATCATCTCGCGTACCAGCACACTCGTCGAGCAACTTTGCGATATGCGTCAGCAAATTTCGTGCCGTCGGCACATGCCGGTTGCACACTGCCGGGCGAGGGCGCGGCATTCGACCGGAGTGCCGGGCATGTCAGAACCGGCCCCGGTGACGAAACGGGCCAGACACACGATGTGCGCGGCAAGCTCCGGCGAAACGGGGCAGGCGGCGACGTGGTCGTGGAGAGCGGTCACTCGGTAAAACGGCGAACGTAGCGCTTCTGCCAGGGGGTTTCCACCGCGCGGGGATCGTAGTGCTCGCGTACGAAGTCCACTGCCCGGTCGGCCGGTACGCCGTCCAGGACGGCGAGGCAGGCCAGGGCGGTGCCGGTGCGGCCACGGCCGCCGCCGCAGGCGATCTCGACGCGTTCGGTGCCGGCGCGGGCCAACACGTCGCCGAGGAGGGCTCGGGCCCGGGTGCGGTCGCTGGGCAGCCGGAAGTCCGGCCAGCGCAGCCATTCCACCTCCCAGGGGAACTCGGGAGGCTGCTTGCCGAGCAGGTAGACGCCGTATGTCGGGGTCGGGCCGTCCGGCAGCGGGTGACGAAGCCCGCGGCCCCGGATGAGGCGTCCGGAGGGAAGCCGCAGGACGCCGGTGTCGGTCGCCTTCCAGATGTCGGTCATCCGATCACTTTAGTTGCCGTGGTTCACGACAGAGCCGCCTGAGCGGCGGCGCGTTCGCGGGCGGCCTCAGCCCGTACCGGATCGCCCAGCATGTCCTCCAGCCTGGCCTTGGCCGTCCAGTTGTACGGGCAGACGGGCCGCAGCTGGATGCGTTCGCTGAGCAGGGTCCGCGCCAGGTCGGTGCGGCCCGCGCGCAGGGATGCTTCGACGAGGGTGCGCTGGATGGCGTCCCGTTGGGCGTGGCTGCCGCCGAAGGTGTGGAGGCGATGGCGGACGGGGAGCAGCAGGTCGGCCGCGAGGCCGTAGTCGCGCTGCCCGTAGGCGATCAGCGCGCGGCAGACCGGGACGCCGATCTCGGCGGTCATGGCGTGGTTGGAGCCGGACGGCCGCGCCGCCACCCAGCGTTCGCGGTCCTCGACGAGGCGCTGCGCCTGGGCGACACGGTCCGCGCCGACGTACGCCATGACCGCGTGCACGTCGTTGAAGGCGTAGTGGGGTCCGTCGTGGCGGCGCTCCCAGGCGTCCGCGAGCCGGCCCCACCGTGCGCCGTGCTGGTGCTCGGCGAGGTACAGCCGCCACAAGAGGGCCGCGGCGTCCAGCAGTTCCATCGCCACGTCCGCCGAACGTTCGTGGTGGAGGGCGGAGTCGTAGATCTCCAGCACACGTGCGGTGTCGCCGGTCTCCAGCGTGTAGAGGGCGTAGTGCCACCAGTTGTGGACGGTGAGCAGGCTGCCGCTCGCCCAGTGGTCGGTGCGGGCGTCGAGGAAGCGGATGCCGTCCGTGAAACGTCCCCGCATCTCGTAGGTGTGCACCACGCCGTGGATCCCCCACACGTCGTCGGGGTGTTGCGCGAGGGCGGCGAGGCCGGTCTCCTCGGCGTGTTCGTAGTGACCCGATTCCTCCAGGCCGAACGCGTACATGCCCAGCAGCGGCCCATGGTGGGGGTCGTCCTCGTCCCAGGCGTCCAGGGCGCCGCCGACGCGGTCGCGCAGGCGCTGGGCGTTCCCGGTGAGGAAGTCGTGCTGGTGGCCTGCGAAGAGGGCGAGCGCATCGCGTGGGAAGTCGACGGTGAGGTCGCCCAGTGCATCGCCGGCGCGGTGCAGATCACCGTCCAGCCATGCCGTCGCGGCGGCGACATGCATCCGCTCCCGGGGCGTCAGCCGCTGTGTGTCGAGACCGCAGCGGAAGCGGCCGAAGTTCTCCCGCGCCGCGGCGGCGTCCTTCTCCTCGGTTCCCAGGACGCCCAGATACGCGACCAGCGCCTGCCCCATGACCGAGTGCGGCGCGGCGGCGAGGACCGACTGCGCTGTGTCGAGGACCTGGGGGCGGAAGAACAGCAGGTCGTCCAGGGCCTGTTCGTAGTGCGGGAGGGCTTCGGCGCCGGTGGCGCTCATCACGTGCCCGTGCCGGTCCGATGTCATGGGGGCTCCTCGGAGTGCGGGTGGTGCCGTGGCGGGTGCGGGTGGGGTGGCGCGCAGGCCGGGTCGGCGGCAGCTGCCGGCTCAGCCGGATATATCCCTTACCCGGGTGCGCGGCCGCGGAACGGGAGCTCAGGGAGTCGGCAGACGCATCGCCAGCAAGGGGCCGTGCTGCTGCGCTCCGTAGACGTCGCGTTCGCCGACGTTCCCGGAGACGAGGGGGCGGCGCAGGTTGATCTTCACGGCCTTCGCCGGATCGTAGAAGATCGGCTCGCTGACGTCGTCGACGGGCATCCGGTAGAGCTCCGCCACCAGGTCCCGGTTGATGGCCCGCTGCCGTTTGACCAGGTCGTACTGGTCCTGGCCGGTGAAGATGATGTCGATGGTGAGTTCGTACGGTCCGCAGTTCTTGCTGCGGATGACGTCGGCGAGTTCGGTCAGCGGAGCGGTGTCTGCGGTCACGACGGGTCTCCGGGGTAGTCGATGTAGCTGATCGGGAAGGGTGCGAGCGGATCGTCGGTTGCCATCAGGTGGTAGACGCTCCACTCGTAGACCTCGCCGGCGTGGAAGTCGGACGGGGAATAGGGGAAGGCGAGGTTGCCGGCCGTGGAGATGCGGCCCGGGTAGCCGAAGTGCAGCATCGTGGAGCGGGCGAAGCCGCAGAGTGTGTCGGCGAGGTCCTGGGTGTCGGCGACGGCCTCGATGACGATGCCGACCTCGTGACCGGTCGGCCGGGGGGACGGTTCGAGCGTGCCCATGCAGCCGTCGGCCCCGTAGACCCGGACGAGCAGGTGGTAGCTGTCCGCCGGGATGTCGGGGAAGTTGTCCGCCACGCGGTCCCGTACGCCCTGGACGATCGTGTCGATCTCGCGGATGAAGAACGGGTCCCGGGCGCCGGCCACCGAAACGGTGCGATAGCCGCGCAGCCGGGCGCCTTCGAGCTTGACCGCGAAGGGCTGGGCGAGGTGGCGGGAGCCGGTGACCCGAACGCTGCGGTCGTCCTCCGGGGTGAAGACGCAGTCGCTGAGATCCAGGTAGCCGCCGGGGCCGGGCAGGCGGTAGGGGTCGCTCTTCTCGTAGAGCGTGTGCGCGGATACGGAGGTGGGGGTGCAGCGGCGGTCGGGATTGAGCGGTTCGAGGACGAAGTGGTCTCGGCGCAGGGTGCCGAGCATGCAGTCGCTTCCGCTGCCGGGTACGGCGGCGATCGCGGCGCACTCCAGGATCTTGCTCATATGCAGGGCCAGTCCCTCGTCGAAGCCGTGCAGCAGCGGCATCGCGGCGAAGACCGCGGGGTCGTAGGCGCGCCCGGCGAGAACCACGTCGGCGCCGGCGCGCAGCGCCGCCACCAGCGGTTCCGTGCCCATCTGCGCCACCAGGTGGGTGCTCGCCTGAACGTCGTCGGCGGTGAGCTGCGGGCCGTGCGGAACCGCGCTGATCCGGCCGTCCCGCAGGGCCTCAAGGACGGTGTCCCGGTCGATGTCGGCGGGGATGACGGCCGCGCGCAGCCGGAGCCCCTGCTCGGCGGCGATGTCGTCGACGATGCCGCGGAGCCAGTCCAGGTGCGGTGCGGCCCCGGCACCGCCCGCGGAACCGATGACCACGGGGATCCCCAGCTCCTGCCCGGCGGTGATCATCCGCTCCAGGTCGCGCCTGACCGCCGTACGGTCGGTGAACGAGGTGCCCGCACCCAGGTAGTACGGGCCGGGGTCGCTGGACCCTGCGTCGGCGGCGATGACATGCGGTCGGCGGGCCAGGCCGGCGGCGAACGACGCCTCGGGGAATCCGTAGCCGAGGATCGCCGTGGGGGCCAGTACGCGCATCTCGTCCATCGTTCGGCCCTCCGGAAGGTGGTCGGCGGCCGCGGGGCCCGGGGACCGCGGCTCTGTGGGTACTGCTGGATCATTCACCCGGCGCAGTGTGCCGCACCTGCCGCAGGAATGTCGCATTGTCGGGGGCACTCCGGACCTTGTCGAGCAACGCCTCCGTGTTCTGCGATACGTCACCGGTCCGGAGGGCACGTCGCAGTAGGCGGGTGGCGGTCAATTCCGGCATCGAGAGCATCAGTTCCTCGCGGCGGGTGCCGGATCCGGTGATATCGACGGCCGGGTAGTGGCGCTTCTGCGCGAGCGTCCGGTCGAGGCGGAGTTCCATGTTTCCGGTGCTCTTCAGTTCCTCGAAGAAGTAATCGTCGGCCCGGGAACCGGTCTCCACCAGCGCAGTGGCGAGAATGGTCAGCGAACCACCCTCCTCCGCGAGACGCGCTGCTCCGAAAAGCCGCTTGGGTCCGTACAGGGCCGCGGCGTCGACACCTCCGCTCAGCGTCCGTCCGCCGGACGCCGCGGCATTGTTGTGCGCACGGCACAGCCGGGTGAGGGAATCGAGGAGGACCACAACGTCCTGCCCGTCCTCGACGAGTCGTTTGGCGCGTTCCACTGCCATTTCGGCGAGTGCGATGTGTTCTTTCGCCGGCCGGTCGAAGGTCGAGGCGAACACGTCTCCGCGTACGGATCGGCGCATCTCGGTGACTTCCTCCGGCCGTTCGTCGACCAGGACCACCATCAGCCGGCATTCGGGGTGATTGTCGGCGATGGCGGCGGCGATGTGTTGCAGCAGGACCGTCTTCCCCGTCTTGGGTGGCGCGACGATCAGCCCGCGCTGGCCCTTGCCGACCGGCGTGACCAGGTCGATGATGCGTGGCGTCAGCCCGCCTGCCGGGTTTTCGAGACGCATACGCTCTCGCGGATGCAGCGGTGTGAGGTCACGGAAATGCGGCCGGCCGCGCAATGCCTCCGGCGGGCGGCCGTCGACCGACTCGACCTGGACGAGCGAGCGCTGGCGGGTGCGCTTCCCTACGATGAAATCGCCCTTGCGCAGGCCGAATTTGCGGATCAGGGCGAGGGACACTCGGACGTCCTCGGACGAGGCGAGGAGCCCCTCGGCGCGAAGGAATCCGGATCCCTGCCTTTCGTCGGCGATATCCAGGATTCCGGCCGCCGACACGGAGGGCTGCGCCTCAGTCGGCTCAACAGGACGGTCGGTGCTGATGGTGTGGTGGATTGGCGTCATGGTCATGGGTGTGGGCTGTCCTCTCGGGACGTTCGCAGAAACGTGGATGTTCGGAAAGGGAGGTGGGAAAGGGAGGTGGGAAAGGGCGGTGAGGATGGGTTGAAGTGGGTGGGAGGCCGGCCTGGGAAGGCGGGAGGCGGCGCGACGAGATCGCGCTCGGCGCCGGGCGGGCGGTCAGATGGCCCGCGGCCGGAAAAGAGGGAAACAGCCGGTCAGCCGGTGCTGCATTGCTGGCCCAGAGGCACGGCTGCACAGGGAGAGCCGTTCAAGCCGGCGGTTCACAGTGACTGTTCAAGGTGGCTGCTCGACAGCCATATGAAGGGGAAAGTGGCACCCGCGCCGGAATTTCGGCGAGCATGAGTGCGTCCCTCTCGGAGAGTACCACCCGCCCGGCGTGGTCGGTCCAGCGGATTACGGATCGGACCGGTGTCGAGGGGGCGGGCGCCGGGATGTCGTCGCGTCGCGGTGTGTTGCCGAGGTACGGACAAGTAGGGATCCGACCGGGCCTATGCTGAGTGCGATGTTCGCACCCCAGGGCCCCACGTTCCGTGAACTCGCCGTCCAGGCGCTGTCCTCCGTCGAGCGCGGTTATGACCTGCTCGCGCCCAAATTCGACCATACGCCGTTCCGGACCCCGGCCTCGGTGCTGGCTCCCGTCTCCCGTGTACTGCGCACCCTCGGCCCGTTCGACAGCGGCCTCGACCTCTGCTGCGGCACCGGCGCCGGTATGGACGTCCTGCGCCAGGTGTGCCGGGAGCGGGTCACCGGGGTCGACATCAGCGCGGGGATGCTCGCGGTGGGCCGTTCCCGTGAGCCGGTGGCCGCCGCGGCGCCGCGCATGGAGTGGGTGCGCGCGGATGCGCGGGCCCTGCCGTTCGGGCCTGCCTTCGATCTCGTGGTGAGCTTCGGCGCGTTCGGGCATTTCCTGCCTCGCGAGCGTCCTGGACTGTTCGCGCAGGTTCACTCCGTGCTGCGCCCCGGCGGCCGTTTCGTGTTCCCCGTCGTCGCACCGGCCCGTCCGGGGTCGCCCGGCTACTGGATGATGCTGGCCTTCGACGCGGCGATGCGGATCCGCAACGCGCTGTGGCGCCCGCACTTCGTCATGTACTACAGGACGTTCCGTCTCGCGGATGTGCGGGCGGAGTTGGCCGGGGCCGGCTTCGACGTACGGCTGCACGCGCTCCCGGAACTCGGCCGACGCCCCGACGGCAGCCCGCGGTGCCGGTTGGTGGTCGCCACCCGGGATCGCCAGCCGATCTGACGCCGCCTCAGCCCTCGACCGACCTGACGCTGCCTCCGTTTCTTATTACCGCAAAGTACCTGTTTCACCATCAACTACAACTTTACTGATTCTTGGTGTAGTTGAATCAAATTTCACTCCAGTCTCAAACGGAACAGCGACGACCACCCCCCACCGGACTCGTCGCTTCCACGAAGCTGGGCGAGAGGCAACAAGCAAGATGACCAAAAAGTTCAAGACAAGCTCGATGAGCGGAACTGGCGCAACCAGCAGGGCGAGCAGGGCCATCCGCGGCGGTAGCCGGCTGATGGCGCTGTCCACCGCGGCACTCGGTCTGGTCGCGGCGATGGCGGCGCCGGCCGCCGCGGATGACCAGCCCACCCGGGAGCAGCTGATAGCCGACTGTGCTTCCGGCGAGGGCAAGTGCAGCTTCAACGAGCCGAAGCTCGGTACGGCGTACCTCGGCGACTTCCACCAGGTCTCCAACTCGCTCTTCAACTGCAGCACTTCGGATGCCACGCAGTCGATGGGCTGGGCGGACACGGTGGGTTCCACTGACTCCGCGGGCGTCTCCGTCACCGCCGGCGGAAAGATCGCCGGTCTCATCGACCTGAGTGTCACCGCGACCTACAGCCACACCTGGTCGAGCTCACACACCGAGAACAGCTCCATGAACATGACGGTGAAGCCCGGCGAGGTGGGCTGGATCTCCCGTGCGCAGGTGATGCAGACCGTCTCGGGCACCTGGCAGACCCACTACGACAGCCCCAAGTGGGGTCACTACTACTGGTACGTGCCGGACACGGTCACCGGTCCCGCGCCCAACGGCACGGACGGGCAGAGCAATGCGGTGATCGTCAAGACGCGCAAGATGACGGATGCGGAGCAGAAGTCCTGCTCGGCGGATGCCAAGCAGGGCCAGGCGTTCGTCGTCAAGCGCTGACGAAGCGTCGTCAAGGCGGCCGCCGGCCGTAGTGCCTCCCGTCCCCCCGGGGCGGGAGGCACACTTGTGCCTCGCCCTACGGACGGTGCGTCAGATGGCACATGGCCACTGCCGTATGCAGCGCGGCACCGACGGCCAGCGCCTCCTCGTCGAAGACGACATGGCTGGAGTGGCAGTCCGGGACGCCGCCGTGCGGCGCGCCGCCGGGACGCGCCCCGAGGAAGGCCATCGCGCCGGGCACTCTGCGCAGCACATACGCAAAGTCCTCGGCGCCCATGGACGGTTCGGGCAGCCTCCGCACCCGGTCCTGGCCGAGCAGGGCGCCCGCGGTGTCATGGACGAAAGCGGCGAAGGCGGAGTCGTTGACGACCGGGGGGTAGCTCTCGGGCAGGTCGACCTCGACGGACGCGCCGTGGGCGGCGGCGACATGGTGGGCGACGCGGGCGATGCCGTCGCGCACCGTCTGGCGGGTCGCCGGGGACAGGGTGCGGACGGTGCCGTGGATCTCGGCCGTGTCGGGAATGATGTTGGTGGTGGTGCCGGCCCGGATGGCGGCCACGGTGACCACGGCGGGGTCGAAGACGCTGACGGTGCGGGTGACCATCGTCTGCAGGGCCTGGACGATCTCGCAGGCCACGGGGACGGGGTCGAGGGCCAGTTGCGGGGCGGAGGCGTGGCCGCTGCGGCCGCGTACGGTCAGGTGCATCAGGTCGGAGGCGGCGAACATCGGGCCGGGCCGCAGATGCACCGTTCCGGTCTCGAAGCGGGTGGTGATGTGCAGGGCGAAGGCCGCGTCCACGCCGTGACCGTCAGGGGCATCGGGGTTGTCCGAAGCGGGTGGGGGGTCGAGGACGCCTTCGTCGATCATGTGCTCGGCTCCGCCGCCGGACTCCTCGGCGGGCTGAACATGAACACCACCCGGCCCGCCAGCCGCGCACGGCGGGCGGCCAGCAGCCGGGCGGCGCCGATGAGCATGGCGGTGTGGGTGTCGTGGCCGCAGGCGTGCATGGCCCCCGGTGTCTCGGAGGCGAAGGCCAGACCGGTCTCCTCGTGTTGGGGCAGGGCGTCCATGTCGGCGCGCAGCAGGACCGTACGGCCGGGCCGTGCGCCCTCCAGGATGGCGACGACCGAGCTGAGGCGTTCTCCGGTACGCACCGTCAGGCCCAGCCCGTCGAGCGCGCGCAGCACGGTCTGCTGGGTGCGCGGCAGGTGCCGGCCCAGCTCCGGTGCGCGGTGGATGGTCCGGCGGACGGCGATGATGCCGGGCAGCAGCCGGCGTGCCTCCGCGAGCAGCCCGGTGAGGGGGTCGGGTGCGTCGGCGGCCGTGTGGGATCCGGTCACTGGAGTCCTCCGGGGTCGTCACCGGGATGGTCGCTGGGAACCTCGTCGGGGAAGTCACCAGGAGCGTCACGGGAGAAGTCACGCCGGGCCTGGTCGAGCAGCGCCTGGAGGATGTCCGGGCTGCGGTCGGGCAGGCCCAGGGCGACGCGTTCGTCGAGACCACCGGGATTGACCAGGTTGACCTCGAAGACGTAGGGGTGGGCGAGGTCGATGCCGGCGAAGCGGATGCCGTGCCGGGCCAGCCGCCGGCCGATCCGCTCACACAGCTGCTGTTCATCGGCGGTCAGGGCGGTTTCGGCGCAGTGGACACGATGGGCGGTGTTGCCGCGATGTTCGTCGGGGGCGAGCCGGTGGAGCTGCTGGGCCACGGGCCGCCCGGCGGCCAGGATGACGCGCTTCTCGTCGGTGTGCGGGTGGTATTCCTGGAGCGCGCAGTACCGGTTGCCGAAGCCCCTCAGGCCGCCTTTGGTGAGCAGTTCGGTGACCCCGGTGTTCCCGGTCATGGACTGGAGCAGCACACGGTTGTTGGACGATCCCGGCCGGAGCAGGTACACATCGGCGCCGGCGTCCGCGTCGGTCGGTTTGACCAGCCAGGTGGCGCCGGGTTCCCGCTGGTAGTGGGCCCACAGCTGGTCGAAGGAGTGCGAGATCAGGGTGCGCGGCAGATGCCCCGGCGGGACGACGGTGTCCAGGTTCGTCTTGTTGCCCAGCATCAGAATGCCGGTGACGTCGTTGACGAAGGGCACCCGCTGGTTGAGCCGCCACAGGAGCTGCCAGGCCTAGGTCTCGAACGGCCCGGTCGTCCCGTGGGCTGCGGGTAGTTGAGCACCCACACGACGTCCATGTCCGTGCAGTGGCGCGGCTCGGGGACTCGGCGGCCGCGAGCCAGCTGCGGCAGGCACACACGCACGGGGTACTCCTCCGGCGGGGACGGCCACGTCGGGAACGGTCATCGGAGAGGATGACTGCCCCGCGACATGCGGCGAACAAACCCGGGCATCAACCCATACGACTCACGCGGAGTTTCGCTACGTTCCTCTCGCCGGTCCTCCCGCTCCCCGTCCCCCGTACGCCGTCCTCGCGAAAGGATCCCCACCGTGCGCAGACCGCTCGCCGTACGCGGCCTCGTCCCGACGCTGCTCGCCACCTCGCTTCTCGCGCTGCCGCTCGCCGGCACCCTGCCCGGACCGTTCGCACACGCCGCCGGCGCCACGGACGCCTCGTCAGCTCCGGACCGGGCGTACTGGACCCCGCAGCGGATGCGGGCCGCCGAACCGGCCGCCGCCGCGGGTCGTTCGCCGGCACCCCGCCGAGCCGCGGCGGAGCCGGTTCCGCCGAGCCACCCGTTCGACGGTGTCCCCCAGGTGGGCACATTTTTCTGGACGGACGAGAACAACACCGGCCGGTTCTGCAGCGGAACGGTCGTCCGCAGCCCGCACCACGACCTCGTCATCACCGCCGCGCACTGCCTGCGCGGCGCCGACCCCAAGCGCCATCTGTCCTTCGTGCCCCAGTATCACGACGGCCTCAAGCCGCACGGGGTCTTCCCCATCGACCGTGTCTACATCGACCAGCGGTACTACGACCTGGGGACGAACGCGGGCGCACGCTGGGACTACGCGGTCGTACGGCTGAGTGTGCGCGAGGACGGGACCGAGGTGGAGGACGTGACCGGCGGCTACGACCTCCTCGTCAACTCGGGGTACGACCACCGCCGGGTGCGGCTCATCGGCTACCCGGGCAACGACGACGCCACCCACCCCAAACCACTGGACTGCACCTCCTCCACGCACCGGTACACCAGTACCGAACCGGCCGTGCCCGGTGACTTTCTGGAGATCGCCTGTGCGGGCTATATCGGTGGCACCTCCGGCGGGCCCTTCCTGGTACCGCGTCTCGGCGGTTTCGCCCTGATCGGCGTCATCGGCGGCTACCACACGGGCGGCGATTTCCCGGACCTCTCCTACAGCTCGTACCTCACACTCGACACGCTGCGGCTCTATCGGCACGCCGTGCGCGGCGACACTCCGGCGGAGCCGCGCCCCTTGCGCGACGAAGCACCGGCGGCGCCGCGCCAATAGCCGTCTCCGTCACCAGAGTTTGTCGATGTCGCCGGGATACAGCTCGATGCGGGCGTGCCGGAAGGCGGGGCGGTCGTGTCGGGCCCGGTCGGTGAAGAAGTCGGCCATGGTGACCTTGTCGAAGCCGGGTCGGTCGCTGGGGAAGGGGCGTTGCGGCGTACCTCCGATGAGCACCGTGCCGGGAAGGTGCTGCCATCCCGCGCTCTCGTAGAAGGCCTGGAGGGGGCGATCGCAGGTGAAGACTCCCAGGTCCAGATCCGAGGCCCGCATCGCCTCGTGGGCGGCGGCCACCAGGCGCCGGCCGTGGCCCTGGCCTCGTACCGCCTGCCGGGTCACCACGGTGCTCAGCCCGCCTACCCGGTAGCGCCGGCCGGCGTGCACGATCGGCTTGGCCAGGACGTCGAGCGCTGCCAGCACCGTGCCGTCGGCGACGAGCAGCATCGACAGGGGTTCCAGCGCGGGATCGTGGACGTGGTCGGGCGCAGGTCCTGCGGCGTCACCGGATGCTGCGGCCGCTGGGTCGACGGGCTCCGCCGGGGGCCAGGCTTCCCGCTGCAGGTCGAGGACCTGAGCGCGCAGCTGGGGCGGGGTGGCGGCTTCGGGGAAGGACATGATCTGCACACGCCGATTGTGGCCGATGGCGGACTCGCTCCGGCTCAGGTGGTCTCCGGTTCGGTGCGAGCGGTGCGCGGCGGAGCATCGCGTGCAGGAGACACCCCGACGAGGCGGCGTCCCGCCGCGCGTCGGCCCCGGAGTTGCCTCCGCCGTGCGGCGGAGGGAACTCCGACCTGAAGAGGAGGTGAGCGCTTCTCCAGGATCGGCATGATGGGTGGCGGCCGGATGACCGCCGGCCGACAGTCACGGGGCCCGGCAGGGGTCCCGGAATCCAGGGAGAGTCACAGTGCGTGGGATAGCGGGGAACTCCAGGACGGCCGGGGCGGCCACGGCGCTTGCGCTGGCCGCCGCCACTTTCGTCATTCCCCTTGCCGCGGCCCAGCCGGCCGCTGCCGCTTCGGAGTGCAAGGGCAGGATCGACTTCGCCAAGTCACGCAACTACTACGCCATCATGTCCAGCGACGACGGGGACACGAGAGAGGCCGCCAGGTACAACGACGCCACCGTCAAGGAGATCGGCCACGCCTTGCCCGCCTGCCGGAACGCACACCACCGGGAACGGGTCAGGGACCTCCTGAAGAAGTCCGAGGACTATGCCGAACGAGCCCTGGACGCCAACCGGCGCAAGGACAGGCGCCAGGGCCGTGAGTACGAGGAGGTCGTGAAGGCACGCCTCGAAGAGGCGCTGTACCGGGCCTGAGGCGACCTGTTCCGGTGGATCGGTGTGCGGGCCCGGTTGCCGACCACATGCGACCGGCAACCGGGCTCCGCTCAGGTCGTGACGAGGAGGCTGAGGTCGTCCCTCGGCCGGCCGTCGACGGACAGGGCGGCTGCGGGGCCGTCCGGTTCCGCCGGGGTGGCCAGCCAGCTTTCGAGGACGCCGCCGGATATCACGGCCACCACCGCGCCACCGGGAGGAACGGTGATCTCGTAGCGCTCCTCCCCCGCCCGACCGGTCACCCGGTCGGCGACGTCCGTGGAGTTGAAGACCGCGATGAACTCGACGTGGCGATGCCGGTCCACTCGGCGCAGGACGGCCGCCCTGCCCTCCTCGTTCGTCCACACCGGGCGTCCGACGGCCGACAGCAGCTTGTCGAGCTGCTCGGCGACCTCATGGGAGGGCGCGTCCGTCCCGGCGGCGTTCGGCGTCGAGCGGAGTACGGCCACGGGGAGCTCCGGAGGTGTTACGGGCGTGGTGCCGTCCTCGTCGAGCCACTGCGGATCCACCAGGAGGGACCGCCGCAGCAGCACATCGTGCAGTGCTGTCGCGGACTGTCGCAGTGCGGTGTCGGCCTCCGGCGCCCACGTTTCCGCCTCGGGCAGGGCGCGGTCGATGGCCAGCACCGCGTCCCGTACCAGCTCGCTCGCCAGCAGCCGGTCTCCGAAGCGGTCCAGGAACGCGGCGAGCAGTCGCAGCCCCCGGCCGGTGGCGCCGGGTTCGCCGCTCTCGGTGGTGGGCGCCCCCGGGCAGTACGGCGGAGCGTGCAGCGCGGGATCCACCCCCTCGGCCAGCAGTCCCTGTGCGTCCATCTCTATGTGGGCGCCCCACGATCCGGTCGCCACGGCCGTGTACACACTCACCGTTCCCGACCCGAGCATCAGGGCGAGCAGCGAGTTGAAGACCGGGGTACGGGCCTCGGCGAAGCCGCTGTCCGTCCAGGTGAAGCCCCAGTTGGCCTCCAGGACGTCGGAGCGGCTGAGCCGGATGCCGAGCAGATGGGCCCGGAAGGCGTCCGGGTCCGTACTCGGATTGCCCACCCACTCGGTGTGCCCCACGTGGTACCCGGCGCCGGCGATGCCCCTGGTGCGCGCCGCCCAGGCGTCGATGGTGGGTTCGGGCCCCGCGACCGGCGCGAGCGGCACATTGACGACCTTGGCCACGCCCTCCGGCAGCAGGGCGCTGAACCAGTCCCATACGTCGGCGATGGCCCGTCCTGACCACCTCGACCACAGCGCGCGCAGCTCGGGCGACCACTGTTCGACGTCGCGCGCGGTCTGCTGCGAGGCGTCGGCGAGGCCCCGTCCGGCCAGCCAGGTGGCGAACGCGGCGCGGGCGTGCGGGCCGCCGTCCTGGCTGGTGATCGGCAGGTGGGCGTCTCCGCAGATGCCCTCGTTGCCCAGCTGGACGGCGACAACAGGCCCGTGGGGAGAGAGCCGTGGGGCGATCACCTCGTCGGCGACGGCCCGCAGCCACCCCGCGGTCTCCTCCCGGACGGCCGGGTCGAACAGGCTGGGCAGCGGCCGGCCCTGCGAGGTCAGGGCCCAGCCGTGGAGCCCGGTGTAGGGCGTCCGCTCCGGCGTGCAGAGCCGGTCCGGCAGGCCGCCGAGCTGCACCTCGGCGTGGATGAACGGTCCCGGCTTGAGCAGGACGCCCAGCCCGGCCTCGGCGGCCGCGTCCAGCAGGCCGATCACATTGCGCTGCGGGTCGGTGGCCCCGGTGAAGTCGAAGGGCCGCTCGCCATCGGTCTCGTGGAAGCGCCAGGGCAGATAGCACGAGACCACGTCGACACCGAGGCGCCGCAGTTCCCGCAGATTGGGTGCCCACCGCTCGGGCTGCGCACGGTAGTAGGGGTATTCGCCTATGACGACCGGGCGGTTGAGTCCGGGCAGGAGCGAAAGACGGGGAGAGTTCACGCGGGGTCTCCGGACGAGTCGGGTACGAGTACGACCTTCAGCGCGGAGTACGGGGTGCCGGGGGCGGCGGCGAGGGCGGCGAAGGCCGCTTCGTGCTCCTCCAGCGGGAAGCGGTGGGTGACCAGCTTCTCCAGCGGCAGCCACTGGGCCAGCTCGATCGCCTTGGGGAACAGCTGGCTGTTGTAGTCGCCGGCGCCGATGATCCGCAGGCCGCGCTGGAGGAGCTCCAGCGGCCGTACGGTCGCCGCGGCATTGCTGTTGTATCCCATGATGACGACCCGGCCGCGGGTGGCCGCGTACCCCAGGCTCTGTTCCAGCAGGCTTCCGACGGTGTCGATGACGACATCGCCGCGTTCGGCCAGCTCGGCCTCGTCCGGGGCGTGCACGCTGACCCGCCCGTCGTCGGACTGTGCGAAGACCTTGCGGCACAGTTCCTGGCGGTAGGGGTCCGGCTCGATCAGCAGCACCCGGGCGCCGTAGTGCTGGGCCGCCATCGCGCACACCACGCCCACCGGGCCGCCGCCGACGATGACCGCGGTCTCGCCGGCCCGCAGGTCGCCCGCCTCGATGTTGTTGAGGGCGCAGGCCAGGGGCTCGACGACCACCGCGCGGTCGAAGTCCATACCCTCCGGCATGGCGTGGATGAATCGTTCGGGGAGCCGGATGTACTCGGCGAACGCGCCGTCGAGGTCGAGGCCGACCTCCGTACCGGCCTTGTTGACGCAGAAGTCCCAGTGGCCCTTGAGGCAGGACGGGCAACCGCCGCAGTAGAGCGTGGGGTTGATGATGACCCGGTCGCCCGGCTGGTGCCCGGTGACGGCGGAGCCGACCGAGTCGACGAAGCCGACCGCCTCATGGCCCATCACGACGCCGGGTTCGGCGGGGAACTTGCCCACTAAGACGCTGCGGTCGGTGCCGCAGATGCCGGTCTGTACGACCCGGACGACGATGTCGGTGGGAGCGTCGGCCTCGGGCTTGGGATGGTCGACCAGCGAGATGGTCCGCTGCTGGTTGAGGATCAGTGCCTTCATGCCGCGTCTCCTGCCGTCGTGGGGGTGGCGCCCGGGATGTCCCAGCGGATGGCGCCGAGCAGTTCCTTGTGGAGCTGGGGGGTGGCCGCCGCGATGCACGACTTCTGGTTCATGGGGTCCAGGTCGAGCAGTTCGGTGGTCCCCAGGTCCTCGCCGTAGGCGTCGGTGATCGTGACCCCGCTGAGCTTGGCGAGATAGACCGCGGCGGCGATGTCGTACGGGAAGAGGTGCAGGATCGAACCCCGCCCGGCCTTGAGGAACTCCGCTTCGGTGTGCGGGTGGTCGCGCAGGATGCGGTTGCCGATGTCGACGTAGGAGTCGAGTTGGCCGGTGATGACGCGGGAGATGGAGAAGGAGGCGCTGTTGAACACGAAGACGCCACCGGTGTTGGCGGACCGGTCCACCAGATGTGCGTAGGCCGCGTTCATCAGGTGCATGGGGTGGCCGTTGAACTCGATCGACCAGAACATCTTCGCGGGGTCCGTGGTCCGGCTGAGCCGCGGCAGCGGATGGGCGTAACCGCCGCTGGACAGCCCCTCGTCGTCGTCCCCGTAGATCCAGGCGCCGGACTTGATTTCCAGGAGATACGCGGCGGTGACATCGGCCAGGGTCGGCGAGTCCTTCTCCAGCGGTGCGGCCGCGATCGACACCATGCCCATCTCCAGGCCGGCCGAGGTGGGCCGGGTCCCGTCGATGGGGTCCACGACCAGTACATACTGCGGGTCGGGCGCCAGCTCCAGAAGCGAGCCGTCCTCGGTGTAGACCGCCAGCGGGATCTCGGCATGGGCGCGCAGATATTCCACCACGGCGCGCTCGGCGACCTCGTCCACGTCGAACTGGGCGTCGCCGCCCGGGGAGTCGCCGTGCACCTGCCGGGCCAGTCCCCGGTCCGCGTAGGCCATCAGCTCGGACCGCACATGCTGTCCGAGGCCGGTCAGAAGGTTCTTCATGAGGAAAGCTCCGCGAGGAAGAGGTTCTCCAGCCGGTCGCACAGCAACTCGGCCTGGTCGAGGGTGAGGATCAGCGGCGGGCGGATCTTGAGCACATTGCCGTAGCCGTAGCGGGAGGTCCGCAGGATCAGTCCGTGCTGCCCGGCCGCGCCGGCCAGGTGGTTGGTGAGCTTGACGGCGGGCTTGCCGTCGGGCTCCGCCATCTCGAAGCCGATCATGAGGCCGACGCCGCGTACGTCGACGATGGCCGGGTAGCGGGTCTTCATGTCCGCGAGGCGGCCGAGGATGTAGTTGCCGGTGGCGCGCACGTTGGCGAGGAACTCCGGCTGCCGGATGATGTCGAGGGTGACGTTGGCCGCCGCGGCCGCCAGCAGGTTGGCGCCGTAGGTGAAGGAGTGGTGGTTGGCCGGCAGGCCGCCCAGCCGCTCGTTGGTGAGGATCGCGGCGACCTGGGCGCCGGAACCGCCGAGCCCCTTGGCGGTGGTGATGGCGTCGGGCTCGACCCCGAAGTGCTGGGCCGCGAACATCTCCCCGGTGCGGCCGATCCCGGTCTGGATCTCGTCGAAGATGAGCACGATGTCGTGCTCGTCGCAGAAGGCCCGCAGTTTCTGGAAGTAGCCGTCCGGCGGGACGATGTTGCCGCCGTTGCCGGAGATCGGCTCGACGACGATGGCGGCGACCTGACCGGTGCTGGCGTACTCCAGGAAGTCCTCGATGCGGTCGACGCACATCATCCCGCAGCTGCCTTCCTTCTGGCCGTAGAAGCACCGGAAGCAGTACGGGTCCGGCACCTGCAGGGTGCGCGGGAAGAGGGAGGGGAACGGCTCCTTGCGGAAGGCGTTGCCGGACATCGAGGTCATCATCATGGTCTGTCCGAGGTGGCTGCGGAACAGGGAGATGACCTCGGAGCGGCCGGTGGCGTGCTGCGCCATCTTGATGGCGCCCTCGTTGGCGGTGGAGCCGCCGGAGACCTTCGGGTGGACCTTGGTGAGATTGTCCGGGGAGACCTCCACCAGTCTCTTGACCAGCCCGTTGATGGGGTCGCTCTGCATGGACGAGGTCAGGTGCGTGAAGAGGTCTAACTGCTCCTTCATCGCCGCTATGACCGCCGGGTGGGAGTACCCGAGGCTGAGGTTGAAGGTGGCCGACGCACAGTCGAGGTACTCGTTGCCGTCCTCGTCGTAGAGGTAGATCCCTTCGCCGCGCACCATCTTCTGGGCGCTGACGGGGTAGTAGATGAAGTCGCGTACGTCTTTGACGTCCATGAGTGCTCCTTGAGGGGAAGCCGCTCTTGGCATCGGCTGGCCGGAACGTTTCTGCGCAGCCACCGACGCCCGTCAGCGGGTCTCGATGCGGGACGGACGAACTCGCCGCCTGAACATGGGTGTTGACCGGATGCGACAAAAACTCTGTTGCGTTGTCCGGTGGTGCCACCTGCTAAGCCGGCACCCGGGCCGGCCAAGCATCGCTCAGGGCTGTGTGAGTGACAGGAATGCAGGTTGGGTGTGATGTCGCACAGCGATGGCCGATCGGGTCACGCCATCCCGCATGAAGTAGATCTTGCTGCTCATGATTCCCCCGTGTAACGATGCGCTGGTCTGCGCGGCATCTGGGAATACGCCCGGGAGATGTGTCCAGCTCTGTGGGCCTTTCAGCTCCCGACGCCAGAACTCTAACAGGTTCAATGTTCGATTGCCTAGATCATCTGCGGGAGTTCGTCCGACATGCCCGTGGTTTCACCGGTAAGCGCCTGGAGACGCCGGGTTGACCTGCGTAAATGACGATCCGACGGGGTTTCTGACGCCCCAAAAGGGGCGTCATCGCCACCAGGAAAGCGCCTTCTGAGCATGGAGCGTGATCATTTCAAACATTATGCGTGCTTCTTTTTGCGTCAATGATGTTCACTTCTTGGCCGAGTGAGGTGCCAGGGGCTCCGGCCCGGCCGCGCGCGAACACAGCAAGGCGCTGGGGCAGGGGGGTCAGGTCCCCCGCCCCAGCGCCGGTCTGAGGGTCGGTCAGGCTCCTACTTGCAGTAGCCGAAGACCGAACACCACACGCTCTGCGTGCTGAAGACGAGCTGGGAGGACTCCTGCGGGAACTCCATCTCCTGAAGGTCCAGAATGAAACCCATGGTGATCACCTCTCTGTGAATTCAGTTGCACTGTCGGAACGGGGAGAGCCCTCGGTGTCAGGGCCGGGGGTGTCTCCCGGAAGGCTGATGAAAGGCAGGAACTCGGTGTCCTCCTTTCCGTAGGCGGTCTTGAGTGCGAGGAGCACTCCCGCGGTCCCGGTGGCCACGTCCATGGAAAGCCGCAGGTTGTGGTCACCGGGGAAGGCGAGGTGCCCCCGGTATGAGAGGGCATGGCGGTCGAGCGTGCCGAGCAGCCGGTGGCTCGATGTGCCGTGCCCCAGTTCGGGACGGCGCGCGGTGAGACGGCTGAGGACCGCCAGCAGGCCGGCGCGCCCGTGGAAGAGACCGCTGCCCAGCACCAGTTCGGGGGTGCAGGCCAGCAGCAGCCCGGGGAGGGCCTCGGCCGATCGGTCGTCATGGCGGACGGCGAGCAGCAGATCGGCGATGAGCGCGATGCCCGCGCCGCCGTTGGCGAGATAGGGCAGGGCGCGGTTGGCATCGTCCCGGATCTGCACCGAGCCGTCCGCGAGCTCCACACAGGAGTCGAGGTCACGGTGCAGTGCGCGCCGGGCGAGGTCCAGGCACGCCTCGTCCTTGGTGAGTTCCTGCAGGTGCAGGAAGAAGAGCGCCACGCCGGACCAGCCGTACAGCAGCCCGGCTTCGTAGGTCATACGCCGGGTGCCCGGGTCCTGCCGCTGTCCGCCGGCCCCTCCGGGCGAGCCGCGCAGTACGCCGCTCTCGACGGAGCCGGCCAGCCGGTTGGCGATCTCGCCGATCACCGCCCGGTGGTCCTCCTGGCCCGAACGGGTCCGGCGCAGCAGCTGCAGCCCCGTTCCGGCCAGGCCGTCGAAGAGATTGGCGCCGGTGACTTCGGGGAGCCTGCCGAGCGCCTGGGCCACCAGCCGGTCGGCCGCGTCCCGGTAGCCGAGCCCGTCGAGCGCATAGGAGATGCCGAGGGCGCCGTCGTAGAACCCCGGCAGCAGCGGGGTGCGCCGGGTGACGGACTCCAGCAGCCATTCCTCCAGACGTGGATCTCTTCGCCGCCCGGCGGTCGCCAGGGCGTGCAGCACACCGGCGGCGCCGTAGGCGAATCCGGAACCGCCGTGCGGGAACTGCTTGACGTCACCGGGAAAGAGCCGGTCCTGACGGTGTGGGGTGGCGCTGAGTGTGAGGGCGCGGGCGGCGGAGGCGCGGATCTCGGACCACGGCGGTGCCTGCGGGCCGAAGCGGAGGGGTGAGTCGCCGACCTCACGGCGGGGCGGGGCGGCGTCCTTCGGCGTGGGGCGGAGGTCGTCGAGAAACGCTTCGCAGATGTCGTGCGGCAGCTCGAAGAGCTGCTGCACCTCCCGCACCTGGCGTTCGGTCTTCTCCGGGGCGAGTTCGAGCAGCGGGCTCAGGGGCAGCATGCAGTGGAGCCAGATCGCCGCTGTCGCGAACCGGTGGGCTTGTTCGTCGGTGAGCCCCGGTGGTGGCACGAAACCCGGCGCGCCGAGCCCCGGCTCGGGGTCCTCTCCCCGGTCCCTGGCGAATTCGAAGTCCACCAGATGGACCGACCCGTCGTCGGCCACGATGAGGTTGCCGGGGTGCAGGTCACCGTGCGCGGTTCCGCGCTCCAGCAAGGAGTCGGTGATGACCCGCGTCCGCTCGATGATGGCGCGCACCTGATCGGCGTACCGGCGGATCTCCTGGGGGTCGGGACATGCCCTGGTCAGCGGATGGTGGAGGACGACCCATTGGGTCAAGGGGGTGCCCTCGACGTGTTCCATGGCGAGGAAGTGGTGTTCCCACTCGGTGAAGTGCCGGTGGAACGCCGGCACGCCGGGCAGCCCGTCGAGGCGTCGCAGCATGCGTGCCTCGTGGTGCAGCCGGTCCTGGGCGTCGCGCTGCCGGCTGTCGGACCCGATGTGCGGTCGGGCCTCTTTGAGCACCACTCGCGTCCCGTCGGATTTCGCGCGTGCCGAATAGACTCCGCCGCCGTTGGAGAAATGCAGTACGCCGTCTATGTCGTACGGGAACTGCTCTGCGCCCGCCTTGTCGTTACGGGCGTCCCGGTGCGGTGTGAGGAAGTCGGGCAGAGGGACCCAGGACGGCAGGTGGAATGCGGGTCTTCGTTCGTCGGGAACCAGCTGTCCGTCGGGCCGTTCGATCGCCAACACGGGTTCACCGTGCAGGTCCGTGCAGTAGCGCTCGGCGAATCCGCCGTAGCGCACATGGAGGGGCCCCGCGCCCCAGCGCAGATCGCTGAGGATGTACGGGCCGGGCTCTTCGCCCAGTTCGGCCGCCAGGCCGTTCAGCGTGGCCTCGAGCTCCTGCTCGTCACAGGGGTAGAGGGTGGCCAGCTTTCCACTGGAGCTCCGGTCGGCGTACTTGGAGTTCTGCAGCAGATGCAGGCGGGGCGTCCGCAGGAATTTGAATGCCAGGCGGTGGCGGGTGCAGTGCTGCCAGACCTTCCGCAGGACGCGTTCGGCGTTTTCGGGGCGGGCCGATACATGGATCTTCCAGCCCTGATCGGGTAACTGCCGGTCCTTGGGGGCGAGATGGAGCCATGCCTCGCCCTCGTGGCGCTGCCATCCGTCGGGCGGTGTGAGTGTGCCGACCGCGAAGGAGGTGTCCCCGGGGCGTACGCCGTAGGGGGTCTCGTAGAAGACCGGGTCGATCAGACTGAACTGCTGGTGGCGCATCTTCATACGTCAGCCACCTGCCGGTCTGAGCGCCGATTCCGCCAGTGCCGGCTTGAGCGTGGCCAGTGACGTGAAGAGGTGGGCCCGCATCCCCAGGGCCTCGGCGGCTCGGACGTTGTCCTGCCGGTCGTCGACGAACAGCACGTCCTCGGGTGCCAGGCCGAATGCGTCGCTGCACCATGTGTAGGCGCCCGGCTCCGGCTTGGCGTGTCCGATCCGGCAGGAGAAGGCCAGGAATTCGAAGTTCCGCAGCCACGGCTGGTGCTTTTCGTAGTGCGCGGCCAGTTCCTCGGGAATGTTGGAGAGCAGACCGATCCTGGTCCCGCCGTCCGCCAGCTCGCCGATGAACTGCACCATCTCGGCATCGACTTCGCTCCAACTGGCTGTGTCGGCCGCGATGAGGGCTTCGGTGCGCCGCTCGTCGAAGGACACTCCGAGAGAATCGGCGACCGTCCGCCAGTACTCGGGGCCGGACTGGTCACCTCGGTCGTAGGGCTGCCGCAGGCCCCAGTAGCTGTCCCAGAAATCCTTGCCGGGGACCTGGGCCGTGGCCTCCAGCCGAGCGCATGCGTCGGCGGGCTGATGGCAGGCGATGACACCGAACATGTCGAAGAGGACGGCGGTCATGTGGTCACCTCCGCGTCGGGGGACACCGCTTCGTCCAGCGGCGATCGGGGTGCAGGGGCGTTGGCCGCCGAGGTCTTCCTGGTGAGCCACAGGCTCAGCAGTACGCAGAACACCGCCAGGGCGAACAGCAGAAGGGGAACCGACCGGACACCGGATTTCTCGATGGCGGTTCCCAGCAGGGGCGGGAAGGCGACCCCGCCGATCATCGAAGCGGCGATGACATAGGCGCCGGCCGCCGCGACGGTGGGGACGGCGCGGTTGAGCCAGGGAAGACAGGTGGGGAAGATCGGAGCGATGGTGAGGCCGACGCCGATGTACGCGTACGGGGCCGCTGCCGGGATGGTGGCCAGCAGGAGGGAGGCGGCCATGCCCAGGCAACAGGTGATGACGATCGCCGGAGCGGAGAAGCGCAGGGTCAGCGGTACGGCGAGGAACCGGCCCACGGTCATCGCCAGCCAGTAGGCGGAGGTCGCCGTGGCGGCGGCCGCGGCTCCATAGCCGAAGGTCTCCAGGTGGGTCGGTTCCCACCCGCCCACGCCGGTCTCGATCGCCACATGGAAGACGTAGATGCCGATGAACGCCGCGACGATGGGCAGGATCCTGGACTGCCCGGAGGGTCGGTGCGTCTGGCTTTCGCTGACCGGCTCCTTCTGCGCCACGCCACCCAGGGTTGCCATGAGAAGGACCGAGATGGCCGCCGTGGCACCGAAGATCCAGAGATAGTTCTCGGCGCCGAGCCAGCCGACCAGCGCGGGTCCGGCCACCGCTCCGATGCCGAAGTGAGCGTTGAGCAGGTTCAGCATCGCCGTGCTGCGATCGCCGAAGCCCAGGGAGAAGAGCTGGTTGAGTCCGTAGTCGATGCCGCCGAACCCGAGGCCGGCGACGAACGCCGAGGCCAGCGCCGGGAGCCAGGCCGGTGACAGGGCGAAGCCCAGGGAGCCGAGCGCCATGAGGAGGTAGGAGCCGCCGAGCAGCTGCCGGTTCCCGGTCTTCCCGCATAACAGGTGGAAGACCAGGACGCCCAGCAGCGCTCCGATGAAGTGGGCGCTGAGTCCCAGTCCCGCTGCGGCCGGTGTGAGATCGAACTTTTCGCGGAGCGCGGGGATCGCCGGTCCGTACAGCGCCTGCAGGGCACCGATCACCACGAAGCCGACGCAGGACGCAACGACGGCGGCACGGGTGAACAGCGGTGGCGTGCTTCCTCTCGGGGGGAGAGCCTTGCCGGGCGTGGCCATCGATGTCCTCCTTCGAGGAGAAATGTGGGTGGGCTTGGTGGAATCTTGAACGGTGTGCCGGCGAGGGCGCGCCGGCGGTGCCGACGACCTCTCCGAAGCAAAAAGCACATCGAATGCGTGTGAGTACACACTCAACATGAGAGTTAGTCAACCACGAGGACCGTACTCGGCTGCCGATCCCAACGAACCAAGGGTGCAAGACTCGCAGTCGGCCTGTTGATGTGCTAAGCCAACGGCATGAATGTTGCCGAGCGTCACCGATTCATCTTGTCCTTGCTCACAGACCGCAACCGGGCCTCAGTGGCTGAACTCGCCCGTTCCGCCAAGGCTTCGGAGATGACGATCCGACGGGATCTGGAGGTGCTGGAATCCCGGGGCGCGCTGCGGCGCGTGCACGGTGGGGCGGTCAGCGCACTGCTCAGCGGAGTGGAACCGCCGTACGCCGTGCGGGCCATGGTCGGCGGTGAGAGCAAGGCGAAGCTGGCCAAGGTGGTGGTGGAGCTGCTCAACGACGGGGAGACCGTGGCGCTCGACACCGGGACGACCGCCGTGGCGATCGCCCAGGCCATGGCGGGCCGCCGACTGACCGTCACCCCGCTTTCGCTGCACGCCACTTACCCGCTGACCGAGAACGAAGGCATCCGGCTCCTCCTTCCCGGTGGCCAGGTCCGGCCCGGGGAGCTGGCGTTCTACGGTGAAACCGCGTTGCGTACCTTCGAGGACCTTCGCTACGACACCTTCATCCTCGGGTGTTGCGGCCTCGACGCGGCGAATGGAGCCACGGCCTACAGCCTCGACGACGTCCATGTGAAGCGGGTGGCGGCGCGATCGGCGCGCCGGACCATCGTGGCGGCCACCGCGGAGAAACTGGGGCGGGTGGCCCTCGGCCGGATCTGTTCCGTCGAACAGATCAGCCTGGTGGTGACGGACGCGCCGCAAGGAGCTCCGGCGATCGAGGAACTCCGCGCGGCGGGCGTGGACATCATCCATGTCTGACTGTCTTGAACCGTCTGCTGGATTCAGCTGCCCGAGGCCGTCTGTCCGGATCCATGCCGGACGCCCGACCTGTGAAGGGCGCACATCAATGATGTGAGATACCATCACCTCCGATGATTGAATCGATCGAATCGACTCCCCCCACCTCCGCACCACCGACGCGACGCCTCCGTACGGCGCGCATCTGCACCTTCGTGTTCTTCGCGCTCAACGGCTTTGTCATGGGGATGTGGATCGTCCACATCCCCGCGATCGAGCACCAGGTCGGCATCTCTCACGTGGTACTGGGATGGCTGCTGTTCTTCCTGGGCGGCGGGGCATTCGCAGGGATGCAGCTGTGCGGTGCTCTCGCCGACCGATTCGGCAGCCGTAACGTCGTGCTGGTCGGCGGGGTGCTGTGCAGCACCGCCGTCATCCTCCCCGGCCTGGCCCACGCTCCTTGGACGCTGGCCGCGGCGTTGCTGGCACTGGGTTTCGGCAACGGCTGTCTGGACGTCAGCATGAACACCCAGGCCGTGCAGGTCGAACGCGGATATGGCAGGCCGGTGATGTCGGCGTTCCATGCGGTGTTCTCCATTGGAGGCGTGATCGCCGCGCTGGTGGGGGCTCGGACGATCAGCTGGGATGCGGATATCCGACTCACGCTGTCATGTGTGGCCCTTTTCGGGGTGGTGGTCACCCTCATCGCGATGCCGGGCCTGCTGCGTGCCGAGTCCGCGCCGCCGACCGGAACTCCCCCGGCCGCGGACGCGCCGGCCGCCAAGCGCCGTACACCCTCGCGGATTTGGGCACTGGGTGCGCTCGCCCTGATGCTCATGCTCTGCGAAGGCGTCGCCAACGACTGGAGCGTTCTTCACCTGCAGGATGTGCTGGACGCTCCCGCCGCGACCGCCGCGCTGGCCTACGGTGGTTTCGCGACGGCGATGACCGCCGGACGGTTCGCCACCGACCGGGTCGTGGCGCGGTTCGGCCGGGTGTTCGTGGTCCGCTACGGCGCCGGCCTCGCCGCGGCGGGGCTGGCACTTGCCGCACTGACCTCCTGGGTGCCCTTGGCCCTGGCGGGCTGGACGCTCTTCGGCATCGGCCTTTCCGGGTGCATTCCGCAGTTCTTCACCGCTGCGGGCAATGTGGATCCGGCATCGTCCGGGGCGAATGTGTCCAAGGTGGCGGGCATGGGGTACGTCGGAATGCTGGCGGGCCCGGCCGTTATCGGGCCGCTCACCCATGCCGTTCCGCTCAATTTCACGTTCCTCCTCCCGGTGGCCTTTTGTGTCGCGGCCGCCTGCTCGGCCGGAATTCTCCGGCCCACCCCACCCCGCCGGTGAGCAGCCACCACCGAGGCAAGCCCTCACACATGGCCCGTAACTGTCGGTAAGTGATCAGTTTCACCCCGCACAGGGTCCCACTCGCAGTCCATACCGCTCTTTTGACTGCCATCATCCCTACCGGTGCGGGATTCAGTTGATTCCGCACGGTCCGAAATCACAGCGAAAGCAGGGGTGTTGGCGTGAGATTGGCGTGGTCGCGGTGGGTTGTGCGGAGAAGGGCGGGCACCGGCGCGGGTTCCGTTACGAGCGGGCCGGGGGTGGCCCGTCGCTCGGTCACGGGGCGTTTCGCGGCGGTCGGCGCGGCCGCCTTGCTCCTCGGCCAGCTCCTCGGCGGGGCTCCCGCCGCGGCGCAGACCAGGGCCGCCCTGGCGGGATCGGCGTTTCCCCTCGTCCTCGACGTGGACCTGACGCCGAATCCGGTGTGCAGCGGAGCCGTACGCGGCCGGGTGCAGATCTACGACCCCGCCGCGGCGAAGGCCGGAGCCGCCGTGGAGTGGCGCATACGCGCCGGTGCAGAGCAACTGGCCGGCGGGCGCCTCGACATGACCGCGAGTGTCGGCACGGCGAAGTTCAGCATCCCCTTCGACCGGGTGCCCGCAGCCGAGACCGCCTTGCAGGTCGACGCCCGCCTCGCTGCCTCCGCCGACGGCCGTCCGGCAGGCCGCTACGGCAAGGTCTGGCGGGACACCATACGCAGGGGGTGCGACCCGGTGCGGGTGGCGTCCGTCGGTGACTCCGTGGTCTGGGGGCAGGGCCTGGACCACGACCAGAAGTTCCCCTATCTGACGGGGCAGCTGCTCGGCCGGGAGACCGGACGGGGCCATCAGCACCTGGATTACTCGATCTCCGGCGCGGTGCTCGACGCACCCGATCTGCCCGCCGGCAACAATGACGCGGCGTGTCTGCACACGACGGAACGGCAGGACCCGGACGGCGACGGGGAGATGGAATTCGGCGAGGTCACCCAGCAGACGCCGGACGTGTTCTGCCAACTGGAAAAGGCGGGCGCGCAGGCGCGGAAGGGCGGTTACGGTCTCGATCTGGTCGTGATCAACGGGTGCATCAACGACCTCGACCCGTTCTTCGGTATCGGCGCCGGCATCACCCCCGGCTCGGAGGACCTGCCGAAGGCCGTGAAGCGCGAGTGCTCCGGCATCGGCGCGGCACCGGAGAACCCGGCCAAGGACGTGCCCTACTTCAGCGGCGCGAAGGTCGGATACGGCGGGCGCGGGATGCGGGCGGCGATCGAGAAGGCCCATTCCCTGCCGGGGCGGCCGAAGGTGATCGTGGCCGACTTCTACTACGCGCTGAGCCGCAGCAGTTCTCCGATCCCGGTGAAGACCTGCTCGACCCCCGGAGCCACCGGATGGTGGCTGACCTCCTGCAAGGGCGCCCTCGGCGGCGTCGCCAAGCGCTACGAGCAGTACACACAACTGGCCAATGCCGCCTACCACCAGGCCGCGGCCGCCGCCAACAAGGCGTCCACGGACGGTCCGTACGCGGTTGCGGCCGATGGGCTGTTCACCGTGGACAACGCCCTTCTCACCCGGGACTCCAAGGTCTGGAACACTCCGGTGACCGACCCGGCGTTCCCGCTGCGCACACGGGCCTGCCCCGAGCTCAGCTCGACTCCGGCGCAGTGTCTGAGCGCGGCCGTCGGTCACCCCGACATCGAGGGTGCCCGGCAGTACGCCGACGCCTTTCTCCTCAACCCGAGCGTGCGCAAGTGGTTCCACCTCCCCCGGCAGGGTCCCCGGGCGCAGCTGAACGTCCCCACGAACACCCACGTCGGCGATGAGGTGCGCATGTCGGTGACGGTGGACGGAAAGCCGCCCGCCGCCGGGTACCGCTACCACTGGTACTTCGGCGACGGTACCCAGCAGGAGACCGGCGAGGCGGCCGTCACCCATACCTACGACCGTGCCGGGCCCTGGCTGGCCCGGCTGGTGATCACCGGTCAGGATGGCGGGAAGGTCCTGGTCGAGGCGACACGGCCGATCACCGCGGACTGACAACTCCGTCGAAATGCCTAGGGCGGCTCGCAGCGCGCGGGCCGCCCTTCGGCATGACGTACCTCGTCGGGGGCGAGGCCGGGCGCCCCGTGTCCCCCGGCGTCGCCTCCGCCCCGGCGGCCACTGCTCACGGCACAGTGGAGCCATGAACGCAGACGACAGAGACCTCTTGGCCCGGGGACGGGTGGCGACCAGGCTTCCGGCGCAGAACCTGGACCGGGCACGGCGTTTCTACTCCGAGCGGCTCGGGCTGGAGCCCGTCGACGAACGGCCCGGTGGGCTGCTGTATCGATGCGGCGGCGCGGACTTCGCCCTGTTCGAATCGGCGGGAGCCTCGCCCGGCACGTTCACTCAGATGGCCTGGGAGGTCGACGACATCGATGCGGTCGTGACGGAACTCAAGCAGCGCGGAGTGGTATTCGAGAGGGTCGACCTGCCCGGACAGCTGGGCGGCGGGCAGAGCGGTGACGGGATCGTCGAGATCGACGGGAACTACCCGAGCAAGGGCGCACGAGGTGAACGCGGCGCCTGGTTCCGTGACAGCGAGGGAAACATGCTGGGCATCGGCCAGCCGGTCGTCTGAGCGGGACGCGGCCGCGTCGGCGCTCAGGGCCCGGCCGCGCGCCCCGATCTCATCGACGTAAGCCACGCCGCGTGGGTGTGCCACTCGGACAGGGGCGCTCGCCGCGCCGCCGCTCTTCAGCCGTGCTCGGCTGTGAATGCCGGCCCGTTATGTGACGGGCCTTGATCACGAGCAGAGGAGCACGAACCGCATGGCAGTCATTACCGACCCCACGTCGCTCGACGGACAGGCGCAACCACCCCAGGTCTACGAGATCGAGGACCTGATCAGACCCTCTGAGGTGGAACAGCTGTCGGAGGCGGCATCCACCCGGCCCCAAGGACCTGAGCAGACCGCCCAGCTTCAGGCACAGGTAGTGCAGCTCGAGGCACATACCGCGCTCAGGGACGCGACAGCTCCCGTACCGCGTCTGGTGCGCGGCCGCTATCGCAGCACCGATGCGGGGCATCAGCTGGAGCTACGTGTCGACGTGGACGGCCTACGGCCCACCATGCGGGTGAGCGGCGACTTCTTCCAGACCAGCGGAGCCACCACCAGCTATGTCGGGTCCTTCGTCGTCGAGGCACCGGCCATCACCTCCGAGCCCGGGGTGGTGAAGCTGGAAGGGCAGGGAAGGTTCAGCTTCCCCGTTGCCTCACGGCATGTGCGGGTGACCATTCCGCGCGCGGCCGGGCTCCCGCCGCGGCCGGCGATGGCAACCGTGCAGTTCTCGGCAGGTGCCGCGGCGCCCGGTGCGACCGCGACATTCGTGTGCTCGTTTGTGTCACCGCACTTCCGCAGCGTCCAGCTGGAGCAGGATTCGGTGGCCGGGACGGTTCCCTTCCTCTCGTACGACACCGGTTCGCTGCCGCAGCCCCCTACGAGTCCCTCACGCACCCTGACGGTGCCGAAGGCGTACCAGGAGGCCGGCGTCGAGGTGCAGATGGCCGGGGCCCCCAACATCATCGACACCTCCGCCGCCGGACCGAACGCCAAGTGGGACGAGGCCGAGCTGCACAACGCGATGGTCAACCACTTCAGCCTCTGGCGGGATGCTCCCCTGTGGCAGGTGTGGCAGCTGGTGGCCACCTCGCATGTGGACCCCCTCGTCCGAGGGATCATGTTCGATTTCAGCGGAGCCTTCCAGAGACAGGGCTGCGCGGTCTTCCACGACAACATCAAGGGCTCTGACCCGGCCAGCCAGCGCGCCCAGCTGCGTACCTACGTCCACGAGCTGGGCCACGCCTTCAATCTGCTGCACTCGTTCGAGAAGAACCTCGGCGATCCGCCGCAGCCTCTGGGCCCCAACGGCGGTTTCGGCGACCTGTCGTGGATGAACTACGTGCAAAAGTTCCAGCCACCGCCGCCGGCGATCGGCGGTCCCGCCGCCTACTGGGCCGCGTTCCCGTTCCAGTTCACGGAGAACGAACTCATCCACCTGCGGCACGGCTTCTTCCGTGACGTGGTCATGGGAGGGAAGCCGTTCGGCAGGGGCGCGGCCGAGGTCGACATGGACCTCTTCGCCGATCCCGTCATCGACAACTCCGGTCTCGCGTTGGAGCTGCGCTCCGACAACACGTTCCGCTTCGGTCAGCCGGTCGTGGTCGAACTCAAGCTGTCCACGTCCGACCTGCGCGGACGCACCACTCATGGGCATCTGGACCCCAAGGACGGCTTCCTCTCCATCGCCATCTGCGACCCTTCGGGCGAGACAAAGCTCTATCGGCCGCCGATGAGACGCTGTCTGGACGGAGACGCCGAGATCCGGCTGGACGCCGAGCGGCCGGCGATCTACAAGAGCTGCTACATCGGCTATGGCAAGGAAGGCCAGTACTTCCAGCAGCCCGGCCGGTACCAGCTGCGCGCACAGTACGTCTCGTCCGACGGCTCCCGGGTGCTCTCCCCCATCCACCAGGTGACGGTCCGCATGCCCCGCACCGACGACGACGAGAACGTGGCCGAGCTGATGATGGGCGACGAGCAGGGCATGCTCTTCTACCTGCTCGGCTCGCACAGCGAGACACTGAGCTCCGGAAACGCGGCTCTCGAGGAGATGATCGACCGGTACTCCGACCACCCGCTCGCCGTCTATCCGCGGCTGGTCAAGGGCGCCAACGCCGCCCGGGACTTCAAATACCTCAGCGCGGACAAGACGCTGAGCACGAGGGCCGCCAATCCCCACGAGAGCATCGAGCAACTGGACTCGGTGATCCGCGCCTCCCTGGAGGACCGGGGCGTGGACAACATCACTCTGGGGTGGACGATGCGACGCCGCGCCCGGATGGAGGCCAGGGCCGGCGATCCCGAGCGGGCCCGGCGGACGATGGACCAGATGGTCGAGGTGTTCCGCCGCAGGACGAGCAGCCCCTCCGTGCAGCGATACATCGAGATGCAAGCAGAGCGGGTCAAGGAGGCGGTGACCCGCGAGAGCCGGTAGCCCCCGCCGGCAGACGGTCTTCTGACCGGCCGCGCCGAGCAGGGAGCGGCAAACGGGAGCGTGGTACCCCGCTGTGGCGGCGACGCCGACATGGCGGGGTACCGTGCGCGTGGGGCGAGCACCGGCAGAGAACGAAACGCCCCAGGGCCTGTCCTGTCCTGTCCTGCCGATGGGTCAGGATCGGAAGGGCCTAACCGCAGTCGCAGCAGCTGCAACCGTCGCAGCAATCGCAACCATCACAACAGTTGCAGCAGTCACAGGAATCGCAGCCGTCGCTACAGCATCCCTCGCGCCTCTTCCTCGACCACGGCCCGTCGTAGTGATCGGCGCAGCAGACCTGGCAGGTGCAGCAGAGTCCGATGGCGACCGCGCAGCCCGCGAGGAACCCACGGGGCTTCTTCGGCGGCTGCGGGAACCGGGGCCGCCCGCCCTCGCCGCCGGAGCCGCCACCATGGCCCCCGTCGCCGCCTCCGGGGCCGCCGGGCGGCACCGGGCCACCGCCGTACGGGGACCGTGGCGCGTTCAGGTGCTGCTGTCCCTGGACGTACGGACCGCCGGCCGGCGCCTGCCCGTACTGCGGCGGTTGTCCGTACTGCGGCGGCTGCTGCCCGTGCTGCGGCGGCAGGCCGGGTCCCGGTGCACCGTGCCCCTGGTGGGAGCACGCCGTCGTGCCGAAGGCGCGATCCACCGAGCGCCGGAGTTCGTGCACCAGCAGCACATGCACCAGCGCCGAGTCGGCGAACTCCACATCGCGCAGCGCGAGGCGGATGCCATGCACCGCATCGTCGCACAGTCGGCGGGCCTGGGCGGTGGTGGCGCCGGTCGCGGTGAGCGGGTTCCAGGCGCCTTCGGCGGCATCCGCCGCGCGGTCCTCCACGGCGTCGAGGAGGTGCGCCAGCCGCCCGAAGAGCCGCCCGGCCTCGGCGAGCGGCGCGGCGTTGCCGGGCCGGCCCGCGAGCACCGCGGTGTGTGCGAAGGCGGCGGCGGTCGCCGTCTCGGTCGGTTCGGTGATGAGGGTCAGCGGTGTGCCGGGCCCGGCGAGTTCTTCGATGCCCAGCTGGCGGTCGACCGCGTCGACGAGGACGGCGGTGTCGAAGCCGAGGTTGGCACCGGTGCGCGCCCCGGCCCGGTCCCAGCCGGCGGCGACCTTGCGCGCGGCGGCGGCCACCGGCCGACGGCGCAGCAGCCCGTTCCGGTCGGCGACGTGGTCGCGTATCTTCGCCGAGGCGAGGACGAGGGACACCGAGGCCGCGAGCCGCGCGCCCTCCCCCTTCGCCACCGAAGCGGTCCGCATCCCGCGCAGCGGGCAGGGCCCGGCGGTGCGGCGCGCGGCGTCCGCCCGGCCGGTCTGAGCATCCGTCAGCACGGATACGATCAGCCCGTCGTAGTTCGTGACGACGCGGGCGAACTGCCCGTGATCCGCCCGCAACGCGAGGCAGAGACCGCACAGATGGGCCATCCACTCCGCCTTGAGCCCCTGGGACAGACGATGGGAACAGGGCCTGACTATTCCGAACATGTAGAAACCCCCGTCGGACGACATCGAAAGTCGGCCGGCGCAGGCCGACCGCGGGTTCGGAATCTACCGGGCGCGTCACTGACCTGTGCACATGCCCCGGTACAGGTCCGCCAAGGTCCGCCAAGGTCTGCCAAGTCCGCCCGTGGCCGGTCGTCGGTCTGCGACCGCAACGACCGTGGTGCAACCCCTCGAATCCTCTTGTTGACCCTCACATCGTGTCAGGTGCTGAACTCGGAGACATCATGTTCACCATCGGAGACTTCGCCCGGCACGGCCGTGTCTCGGTCCGGATGCTGCGTCACTACGACGCGACCGGACTGTTGCGCCCGGCCCATGTCGACCCTGCCACCGGCTACCGGTACTACTCCGCCGCCCAGCTCACTCGTCTCAACCGGGTCATCGCGCTCAAGGACCTCGGTTTCACTCTCCAACAAGTGCGGGAGATCGTGGACGAGAAGATCGGCACCGAGGAACTGCGCGGCATGCTGCGGCTGCGGCGGGCCGAACTGGAGGCCACCATGGCCGCCGCGGCGGCGCGGCTGGGCCGGGTCGAGGCGAGGCTCCGATCGATCGAGAGTGAGGGGCACATGCCCACGAACGACGTCGTCACCAAGTACCTCCCGGCGATCCGGGTGGCGGAGCTGACCGCGACCGCGGCGAGTTTCGCGCCCGAGGACATCGGCCCGGTCATCGGGCCGCTCTACCACGAGCTGTTCCCACGCCTGGAGGCGGCGGGCGTCACCCCCACGGGACCCGGTGTCGCCTATTACGAGGACGCCGCGGAGGGCGGCGGCCTGATCACCGTCCACGCGGCCGTCCACGTCTCGGCACCCCTCCAGGACGGCGACTTCCGGGTGCTCGACCTGCCGCCCGTCGGCCAGGCGGCGACCATCGTGCACCGGGGCTCGATGGACGGCGTGCTTCCCACCGCCCAGACCCTGGCCCGCTGGATCGACGGCAACGGGTATCGGTCCACCGGATACCCCCGGGAGATCACCCTGGAGTGCCCGGAGGACCGTGACGACTGGGTGACCGAGCTTCAGGCCCCGGTGGCGGCAACCTCCTGATCACGGCCGGCGCAAGGGTTGGTCGGGCACGTCCATACGCTGCGTGCCGACGACCGACAGCAGCCGAAGTGCCTCTGCGGACGGCGAGCCGGGAGCGGCGGTGTAGATGACTACTCGCTGGTCCCGGTCGGCGATGTCCAGGACGTCGCAGTTGACGGCGACCCGGCCGACGAGCGGGTGCTCGAAGGTCTTGCAGAGGGTGGGGCGGGCGGTCACATCGTGGGCGGCCCAGAGGTGGGCGAACTCCTCGCTGCCGGCGAGGAGTTCGTCGACCAGAGCGGTCACCTCCGGGTCGTTGGGGTAGCGAGCGGCGGCCGCGCGCAGGTGCTGGGCCGAGGTGCGGGCGAACTCGTCCGCGTCCGAGACGCCGTACAGTCGTCGGTCGTCCCGGTACGGGCCGAGGAAGGCGCGTCGGATGAGGTTCCGGTCCCGGCGCGACAGGGCGGAGAAGTCCTCCATCAGAGCGGCGGCCAGCTCGTTCCAGGCGATGACCTCGTACGTCGCGGACATCACGATCGCCGCGGCCTCCGGCAGCCGGTGCAGCAGGTCGACGATGCTCTGCCGTACCTCCCGCGACGGGCCGGGAGGTGGTCCCGGCGGGGCACCGGCGAGGTGGTGGAGGTGGTCGCGCTCGGCGTCCGACAGGCGCAGTGCGCGGGCGATTTGGGCCAGCACCTCGCGGGACGGGTGTGGGGCGCGGGCCTGTTCCAGTCGCGTGTAGTACTCGGTCGAGATGAACGCCAGCTGCGCCACCTCCTCGCGGCGCAGTCCCGGGGTGCGGCGGCGCGGCCCGGCGGGCAGCCCCACGTCGGCGGGGGTGATGCGCTCGCGCCTGCTGCGCAGGAAGTCACCAAGTTCTCGTCGTACTCGTCGATCCACCTCCCCAGTGTGCGCGGCGCCGAGGTCCCCAGCCAGGTACTACCGGTGCCTGGATGAACGGTGCGCCCGTACTCAGGCTCGTCGGCATGAACAACACATCGATCACATCCACCACGTCCTCGGGCCTGCTCGCCGGCAAGGTCGCCTTCATCACCGGTGCCGGTCGCGGCATCGGCGCGGCATCGGCGCGGCTGTTCGCCCGGGAAGGTGCCAGGGTGCTCCTGGCGGCCCGCACGGAATCCCAGCTCAAGGCGGTGACCGAGGAGATCAGGACGGCCGGCGGCAGCGCGGACTTCGTGGTGTGCGACCTGGCAGAACCGGCGAGTGTCCGTGCCGCCGTCGACCGGTCCGTGGAGCTGTACGGCCGGCTCGACATCGCCTTCAACAACGGCGCGACGGGCCAGCCGCCCGGCCCGATGGACCAGCTGTCGGAGGCCGATTTCGACCAGGTCTGCGCCGTCGACATCAAGGGCCCGTGGCTGGCCATGAATGCCGAGATCGCCGCCATCCGCGCCACCGCGAAGCGCGGGGCCATCGTCAACACCTCCAGCGTCGGCAGCCTGATGGCCAACCCGTGGCTGCCCGCGTACGGCGCGGCGAAGCGGGCGGTCAACAGTCTCACCGCGTCGGCCGCCGCCACGTATGGCCCGGAGGGTATTCGTGTCAACGCCATCGCGCCGGGCACCACACTCACCGAGATGCTGCACGAGTGGGACGAGCAGACCCCCGGCGTCATCGAGCACCTCAACTCGCAGACCCCGCTGGGCCGTGCCGCCGAGCCGGACGAGATCGCCCAGGCTGCGGCCTGGCTCCTCAGCGACCGCGCCTCCTACGTCACCGGCACGGTCCTCCGGGTCGACGGCGGCATGCGGGCCTGAGCCGGCACGGGCGTCCTACCAGGGCGCGGGCGCCGGCTTCACACGGCGGAGGAGCGGCGCCCGACGCCCGGCCCTCCGGCACGGGCGGCGATCAGGCGCGCGCAGTCCATGGGGGTGGCTGTCGTGGTGTCGACGTCCAGGTCGTAGACAACGCCTCGGTGCACGAGCTCCGCCTGTGCCGCGGCCATGCCGGCGACCCGGTCGCCGCGCGCCACCTCCCGGTCCGCCGCCACCGCGGCGTCGCAGTGGACGCCCACCCACAGCACATTCCGCCCGTCCAGTGCCCGGCGCCAGTTCCCCTGGGAGACCGGACCGTCGAGGAAGACATCGTCGATGACGACCCGCGCACCGGCCCCGACCGTCGCCGCCACGCCCTGCATCCAGGCACGTTCCAGTTCCAGGAAGACCTCCCCGACGCTGACGCCGCCGTCCGCGGTGATCGCGAGCCCGCCGTCCGACTCCCGCAGTGCGGCCGGCATCGACTCGATCAGCGCGTCCACACCCGTCACCAGCCAGGGTTCCGGCAGCAGCGCCTGAAGGCAGCGGGCGATGCCCGACTTGCCCGCGCTGGAACCCCCGTTGAGCACGATCACCTCGGGGTGTGCCGGACCGTGGTGGTCGGCGGGTGTGGTCGGCCGGTCGGTGGTCATTCCGTCTCCGTTGCGGTCCGGTACGCCTCATGGCGTACGTCAGGGTGGGTGCCGGCACAGCAGACGCAGCGGGGACCGCCACTCCTCGGGCCAGTCGAGGCCGTTGCCCGTCCCGGTCCCGAGTCCGTCCGCCGGCGGGCCGGTGACGGTTCCGCCGTCCCGGGCCAGTTGGTCGGATTGTGCCCGGGGAGATCGGTGAGCGCGATCGATTATGTGAGCGGTGAGGTGCCGGGTGACGCGGGCCCGGCCATGAGCCGCCGGACGGGCCCTAGCCCGGTACGTGGCCGTTCGGCGTGGTGGCGGCGATCAGGTGGTCGACGACATCGGTGAAGCGGGCCCGGCGGCGGTAGGCGGCGCGCTGGCGGTCGGCGCCGTTGCCGTCGGTGCGCAGTCGTGACCATCCGGCGCGCACCAGCGCCACATCGCCGTGGTGTCGTAGAGCCGGCTGAATCCATGTCAGGAGCCGGTCGACACGGGCCGTCGCGGGAACCGGGCGGCTGGTGGGCAGATCGATGCCGTGCCCGGTCAGGCCGTCGCGTGCGGCGCGCCAGCAGGCCGCGCGCAGGATCTCCGGCCGCGGACGCGGTGCCGGCTCCCCCGCGTCGATGGCCTTCAGCGCGGTCGCAACCATGGCCCTGACGATTGCGGAGAGCAGCAGGGTCTCCTCGGCGGTGGGGGTGGCGTCGGCCACTCTGATCTCCAGGGTCGGCACATGGCTGGAGGGTCTGATGTCCCAGTACAGGCCGCCGCGGTCCATGATGGCGCCGGCCTCTATGCCGCGGCTGACGAGGTCGTCGAAGTGCGCGGGGGACTCGAAGTACGGCGGCGGGCCGGCGATCGGCCAGCGTGCCAGGGTCATCGTGCGCCAGCTCGCGTAGCCGGTGTCTCTGGCGGCCCAGTAGGGCGAGTTGGCCGAAAGGGCGATGAGAGACGGGATCCAGGGGCGTAGGTGGTTGCTGACCTGGAGGGCCCGGGTCAGATCCGACATTCCGACGTGGATGTGGCAGGCGCAGGCGGTCTGCTCGTCGTCCAGGGCGCGGAAGGTCTCGACGCTGCGCGCGTACCGGGGCCCGTCGGAGAAGGGTGGCGGAACCGACTGGCCGAGGACGGGAGTTCCGCTGGAGATGATGCGCAGGCCCTGCCCGGCGGCGGCCTGTGCGACGGCGGCTCTCATCGACCGGATCTGCTCGCCGAGGTCGGCCATGGCGGTGTGCGGTTCGGTCCGCGCCTCGATCTGATAACAGGTCAGTTCGGTGCTGATCCGGTCACCGAGTCCGGCAGAGGATAGCCAAGTCACGACCTTCTGCGACTGCGGGCTCACTTCCCGGGTCACGGGATCGACCAGCAGGTACTCCTCCTCCACTCCCACTGTCAGCAGGTCCGGCGTCGCCGCGGCGGCATGGTGCCGACCACCGGCGCCGGAAAGGTGGTCTTCCGCGTCTGGAGTGCCGTCGGTTTCACTGTCTTCAGCGGTCATGTCAGCGCAGAAGGTAATCGACGTACGGGGGAAGGAGAAGAACGGCTTTTGAGCCGAGTGAGGGGCGGGACATGCGCGAGCGAACGCAGGTACTGGTCACCGGTGGTGGTCCGGCCGGCACGACCGCGGCCACGGTGTTGGCACGGCAGGGCTTCGACGTGACTCTTCTGGAGCGGGACCGGTTCCCCCGCTATCACATCGGGGAGTCCCTGCTCCCGTCCTTGCTGCCGATTCTGGATGTGCTGGGCGCCCGGGAGGCGGTCGAGCGGCATGGGTTCACCCGCAAGACAGGGGCGTTCTACGGCTGGGGCGGGCAGGAGTGGCAGCTGCGGTTCGACGCACCCGGCCGACCCGCGGACTACAGCTTCCAGGTGATCCGCTCCGAGTTCGACCACATCCTGCTGGACCACGCCCGGGGCCAGGGCGTACGCGTACGGGAGCAGACAAACGTCCGGCATGTCACGTTCGACGAGGGCCGCGCGACCTCGTGTTCGTGGTCCGCTCCGGACCGGGAAGACGGCCGGACCGACTTCCGGTGGCTGATCGACGCCTCCGGCAGGGCCGGGGTGCTGGCCGCGCGGCAGCTGCGCACTCGACGGTTCCACGATGTCTTCCGGAACGTCGCCACATGGGGCTACTGGCGCGGAGCCGCACCGCTGGAGGGCGCCCCCGCGGGAGCCATCGGCGTCTTCTCACTGCCCGATCACGGCTGGTTCTGGGCCATCCCTCTCCACGACGGCACGCTCAGCGTCGGCCTGGTCACCGACAAACGCTCCTTCAACCAGGCCCGGAGTCGGCGCGGTTCCATCGAGGCCGTCTATCACGAGGCGCTCGGCCACTGCCCCCTGCTCGCCCGCCTCCTCGACGGTGCGGAGCTGGTCTCCGCCCTGAAGACCGAGAGCGACTACTCCTATGTGACCGACGAGTTCTGCGGCCCCGGCTACTACCTCGCCGGTGACGCCGCCTGCTTCCTGGACCCGCTGCTCTCCACCGGTGTGCACCTGGCCATGTACAGCGGCCTGCTCTCCGCCGCCGCGATCGGCAGTGTGCTGCGCGGCGACCTGGACGAGACCACCGCCCAGCGCTTCTACCAGACCGCCTACCAGCACGCCTACGAACGGCTGCTCGTCCTCGTCGGCGCCTTCTACCGGATCCATGAGGGCCGCGACGCCTACTTCCGCCGGGCGCAGGCACTCAGCCACCGCGATCAGCAGGGGCTCCGGCTGGACGAGTCGTTCCTGAACATCGTGACCGGCGCCGAGGACCTCGCCGACGCCCAGGACGACGCCGTCGGGACTCTCCACGACCAGCTGCGCCGGCCCCTGGACGGCCATCAGGCGTACGGGCTCGGCGGACACGGCACCAGTCAGATGCTCCCCCTGCCCACCAGCCCCTCGCAGGCGGCCGCAGGCGTCTATCTGACCCTCGGTCCACACGTGGGCCTGCGCCGCACCACATCGGATCCCCACCCGGTCCGGACCGACGGCATCGGCTGATTCACGGTGCTCCCTCCAGCGAAGGGCACTATTGGCGGGCGCGCAGCGCGTCGACGGCTATGCGGGCGGCCGTGCCGATGACGGCGTCGGCCGCGGGGAGGGTGGCGGCGGTGTTGGCGGTGCGGGTGAAGACGGCGACGGCGTAGCGGCCGCCGTCGGGGTACTCGGCGACGCCGACTTCGTTGCGCAGCGTCGGCAGGCTGCCGGTCTTGCCCGCGACATGCACGTCGTCGAAGGGGAAGCCGGAGGCCATGCGGTGGGGCCAGACCTGAAGGCCGAGGACGCGGCGGATGGCGGCGCCGTGTTCGGGGGTGCAGGCCTCGTCGCGCCAGACGGCACCGAGCAGGTGGGTCATATCGCGTGGGGTGCTGCGGTTGGTGCGGGCCGGGTCGAGGGCTCTGAGCCGGGTGATGACGTGTGGGTCGGTCAGCGCCCGGGCGCCGCCGGGGCCGGCGTCCTCCCGGATGGTGGCGAAGAGTTCGCCGAAGGTGTGCACGGCGTGTGTGCGGGTGAGGCCGAGCCGGTTCATGGCGTGGTTGACGGCATCGAGACCGACGCGACGCAGCAGAAGGTCGGCGGCGGCGTTGTCGCTCACCGCCATCATCAGGTAGCCGGCATCGCGCAGGGACATACGGACGGGGTCGAGCATGGCGGCCAGTCCGGTAGGTCCCGCGGTGCGGCCGGCCGGCGGGCACTCGATCTGTTCGGCGAGGTCCAGCCCGCCCTCGGCGGCCAGTTCGTGGAGGGCGACGAGCAGACAGAGTTTGTGGACGCTGGCGGTGCAGGCCGGCTGGTCGGCGCCGGCGTCGATCTGCGCCCCGGAGTCGATGTCGAGGGCGTGCAGCCAGCCGGTGACGCCGGCTTCGGCGAAGGCCGCGTGAATGCGGGCGGGGGTGTCGGTCACAGCCAGTACTCCGATGCCGGGCGAAGGTGCAGCGGCCGCTGGGGCGCGTCGGCCCGTGCGCCGGCGGTCGTACGCAGTGCGTGCGTGGCCGCTGCCGCGAAGGCGCTGACGGCGGCGTCGCCGCGGCCCTTGGGCCAGGCCACGGAGTGCCGCCAGGCCAGCGGGGCCCCGGCGAGCGGACGCCATATGACGCCCGAGCCGTTCTCCGTGTCGCGGTCGCGGACGTCCGCGGGCTGGGCGTCGTACGGGCCGAAGGCCACAGCGCCGGCGGACAGAATCAGGCCTCGGACGAAACCGGCGCCCTGGCCGTGCCGGACGGCGGCGGGGGTGTAGCCGTTGCGGGCGCAGGTGGTGAGCAGGTCGTCGTACAGCGCCGGAGCATGGCTGCGGGGGAAGAGGATCAGGTCGTATTCGGTGAGCGACGCGAGCGGCACCTCGTCGAGCGCGGCCGCGGCGGCGCCGCGCGGCAGCAGCACCCCCAACTCGCGGCGCAGCACCGGGCCGAGTTCCAGTCCTGTGACGTCACAGGGGTGGTGGATGACGCCGACGTCGAGGTCGTGCGAGGCGAACCGGGCGAGTTGCTGAGCGGTGGACAGCTCGTGCAGCTCCAGTTCGGGGCCGGCCTGACGACGCGGGAAATCCGCCAGCACCGCGGCGACGGTCTCGTCCGCGATGTCGGGTGACAGGGCGGCGCGCAGCAGCCCGGTCTCGCCGTCCCGGATGCGGCGCGCGGTGGCCATGAACTCCTCGTGTCCGGCGAGCAGTTCACGGGCTCCGGCCAGCAGCAGCGTCCCGGCTTCGGTGATCGTCACCTGTCTGCTGGTGCGCTCGAACAGCCGGACTCCCAGCTCCCGTTCCAGCCGTTGGATGCGCTGCGACAGTGGCGGCTGGGCCATGCCCAGATGCTCGGCGGCACGGCCGAAGTGTGACTGTTCTGCAACAGCCACAAAGCACTCCAGGTGCCGAACCAGGTCCATGAGCAGCAATCATATAGATAGTTGATCGATCCTGGATCGATATGCGTCTTGGACAGATGCCAGGAGACATTGCTGTCCTCAGGACATGAATTCCTTCGCCCTTTCGCACCGGGTCCGCGCCAAGCGCGCCTGGTGTCATGTGCTGTTGCTCGGCCTCGCACTGACCGGCTGTGGCACACCGACCGAGCGGCCCGCGCCACCGAGCAGCGCTGCCGACTCCCCGGCTCCGAGCACCGCACCCGACAACCGGCATCAACTGCGCGTGGACGGCCGTACGCGGGAGTATTTACTGCACCGGCCCGCCGCGGACGGCAGCGGGCCGCGGCCCCTGATCATCGCCTTCCACGGCCGCGGCTCCACCGCCTCGTACCTGCGCGAGCAGAGCCGCCTGGACGAGGACGCCAAGGCGCGCGGCATGCTGATCGCCTATCCCGAGGGGTTGGGCAAGCTGTGGGGCGCCGGCACCCGGGCCACCGGAAAACGGCCGGATCCGGACCTGGACGTACGCTTTGCCAAGGCGCTCATCGACGAACTGGTGCGCACGCAGCGGGCCGATCGCAAGCGGGTCTATGTCGTCGGGTTCTCCAACGGGGGCTCGATGGCGCTGCGGGTGGCGGCCCAGCACCCCGAACTGGTGGCGGGAGCGGCCGCCGTGTCCGGTGAACTCCCCACGGGGGCGGCCGCGGTCAAGCCCACCGGACCGGTGCCCACAATGATCATTTACGGGGCCGACGACAGGGTGCGCCCACTCGCCGGGATGCCCAGCCCCTCCCCCGCCCCCGCCGGCGAGGAACCGGTCACCCCGACCATGTCGGCCCGGGACAGCGCCGCGGCGTTCGCGACCGCGGGCGGGGCGGGCAAACCGGTCACGAAGGCCGAGGCGGGCTACGACCGCACGGTGTGGCGTCTCAGGAATGCGGGAGCCACCGTTCAGCTCCTTGTCATGCACGACGCGGGACACACCTGGCCGGGCTCGCGCATCACTCCGCCCGCGGGTTTCGGGCGCACGAGTACCGCCCTGAACGCGACCGGCACCATCCTCGGTTTCTTCCACCGCTGAGCCGCGGTACGACCGACCGGCCCGACATCGTGGCTACGGGTGGAACCGCGGGTGCCACACGTCGCGTACGTCTCCGCTGTCGTCGGTGACGGCGATGTCGGGCCAGCGGTCGAAGGCCGAGCAGGGGTGGGAGATGCCGAGGTCGACGACGTCGCCCACATCCAGGCCCTGCGCGTCGGTGAGGACCAGATGGTGGTCGTAGATCTGGGCCGCGGTGGCCTGTGCCACGGGGCGCGGAGTGCCCGTCGCCATGTAGGCGGCGAGGAGGACGGGCAGGCCGGCGTCGTAGGGGAGTTCGCGCTTTCCGGCGCCGACGACGACGGTGCCGGGCTCGGGGGCGGACAGTACGGCGGCGCGGACGGTGAGGGCCGGGCGGAGCCCTGGCAGGGGTGAGACCTGTGCGTAGGTGCCGTGGTCGTGGGTGACGTAGCAGCCGGAGCGCAGCACCGGGATCAGGGGCCGGTCGGGGGCCCGGTGTGCGAGGTCGGCCGCGAAGTCGGCGACGCGGTCGGGGAAGGCGGAGCCGCCCATGCTGAAGACGGGCCGCGGGGTCTGGTACAGGGGGGCGAGGGAGGCGAAGGCGTCGGCCGTCGTTCGGCAGTGGTCGTCGACCGCAGCGAGCGTGCCGGCGTCCCGGCGGTTGGGCCGTACGCCCTCGTATCCGGCGACACCGGCCAGCCGCAGCCCGTCGCCCGGCTTCGCCACGGCCGCCCCCAGTTCGTATGCCTCCGAGGCGCCGCGCACTCCGGTACGGCCGCCCGGCACGCCGACGTCGACCAGCATCCTGAGGGGATTGCCGGCGCCCTTGAAGGCCTCGCGGCCGTGGCGGAGTCCGGCCTCGGAGTCGACCAGACAGTAGAGCTCCAGGTCGGGTGTGGCGTCGAGGTGTTGCCGCAGCAGCGCCAGGTCGGTGGGGTGTACCACCTGGTTGGCGATGAGGATCCGGCGCACTCCCCAGCCGAGCGCGATGCCGGCCTGACGGGCGGTGGCCACGGTCACGCCCCATGCCCCGGCGGTCAGCTGCCGTTCGACGACGGGGCGGGTCATCGTGGTCTTGATGTGGGGGCAGAGTTCGAGGCGGCGTGCGCGGCACCAGTCCGCCATGAGGTGCACGTTGTGCTCCAACGCGCCCAGATGGAGGCGGAGTTCGGGTAGTGCGCGGGCTTGGCGGCGGGCAGCGGAAGCGGGAGCGGAGTCCATCTGTCCTCACAGGGTTCGCGGCGGTACGTCCGTCGAGCAGGCACTCACCTCGGCGTCTTCTATAGACGACGGACAGTAGAGGATATGAGACGGACGGGCAAACGATATAGTGGACGGGACGTCCTGTTTACTAGACACGGGAGAGGGGTGAGGGCGCGTGGCGAAAGACGGCGTCCAGGACGCGGCACCCGACGCGGACGAGGGAATCGGCCGGCACCTGCGCCGCGAACGGCAGGCGCGGGGGCTGACGTTGGAGCAGCTCGCCGAGAAGACCGGGCTGTCCCGGAGCTATCTCAGCAATGTCGAGCGGGACGTGAACAGCCCGACGATCAACACGCTGCGCACCATCGTCAACGCCCTCGGCACCACCCTCAGTCGCCTGCTGCACGCCGTCGACCGGGAGCAGCGTGTCCTGACCCGCCCCGACCAGCGCGTCGAGCTGACCCGGGCCGGCGTGGACGGGGTCACCTACACCCTCCTCAACCCCGAGCACGGCGGCAGGCTGGAGATGATGATGCTGGAGGTGGCCCCGGGAGCCTCCTCCGGTGACCGGCCGCACAGCCACACCGGCGAGGAGGTCGGCGTCCTGCTCAGCGGCGAACTGGACTACTGGGTGGACGGCGTCCACTACCGCCTGGGGCCCGGCGACTGCGTCAGCTTCCCCTCCGCCACCCCGCACCGCTACAGCAACCCCGGTGACGTCCCGGCCGTCTGCGTCTGGGCCGAGACCCCGCCGAGTTTCTGACCCTGCGTTCTCGTTCCTCGTCTCGCCGTGTCCGCGCGGGCCTCGGTCGGGCGGGCCTCGGTCGGGCGGGCCTCGGTCGGGCGGGCCTCGGTCGGGTGCCGACATAGGCCCCCGACGTCAGGCGCCGACGTAGCCCGCGAGGTGCTCGCCGGTGAGGGTGGAGCGGGCGGCGACGAGGTCGGCGGGTGTGCCCTCGAAGACGATCCGGCCGCCGTCGTGGCCGGCGCCCGGACCGAGGTCGATGATCCAGTCGGCGTGTGCCATGACCGCCTGGTGGTGCTCGATGACGATGACCGACTTGCCAGAGTCGACGAGCCGGTCGAGCAGGCCGAGCAGTTGCTCGACGTCGGCGAGGTGAAGGCCGGTGGTCGGCTCGTCGAGGAGGTAGACGCCGCCCTTCTCTGCCATGTGGGTGGCCAGCTTGAGCCGCTGCCGCTCGCCGCCGGACAGCGTGGTGAGCGGCTGGCCGAGGCTGAGGTAGCCGAGACCGACGTCGGCGAGCCGGCCGAGGATGCGGTGCGCGGCGGGTGTGCGCGCGTCACCGGCGCCGAAGAACTCCTCAGCCTGGGTCACCGACATCGACAGCACCTCGCTGATGTCGCGGCCACCGAGGTGGTGGTCCAGCACCGCTGCCTGGAACCGCTTGCCCTCGCAGTCCTCGCAGGTGGCGGCCACGCCGGCCATCATCGCCAGGTCGGTGTAGACGACCCCGGCACCGTTGCAGTTCGGGCAGGCGCCCTCGGAGTTGGCGCTGAACAGCGCCGGCTTCACGCCGTTGGCCTTGGCGAACGCCTTGCGGATCGGGTCGAGCAGTCCGGTGTACGTCGCCGGGTTGCTCCGCCGCGAGCCGCGGATCGCGCCCTGGTCGACCGACACCACACCCTCATCGGCCGCCTCCGACCGGTGATTCAGCGACCCGTGCAGTAGCGAGCTCTTGCCGGAGCCGGCGACGCCGGTGACGACGGTCAGCACCCCGAGCGGGATGTCGACATCGACGTTCCGGAGGTTGTGCGCGCTCGCGCCACGGATCTCCAGCGCGCCGGTGGGCTTGCGCACCGTCTCCTTCAGGGCCGTCCGGTCGCCGAGATGGCGGCCGGTGACCGTCTTGCCGGCCTTGAGGTCCTCGACGGTGCCCTCGAAGCAGACGGTGCCGCCCGCCGTGCCGGCGCCGGGGCCGAGGTCGACGATGTGGTCGGCGATCGCGATCACCTGCGGCTTGTGCTCGACGACGAGCACGGTGTTGCCCTTGTCCCGCAGCCGCAGCAGCAGGTCGTTCATCCGCCGGATGTCATGGGGGTGCAGGCCGGTGGTGGGCTCGTCGAAGACGTAGGTGACGTCGGTGAGCGAGGAGCCGAGGTGGCGGATCATCTTGACGCGCTGTGCCTCGCCGCCCGACAGGGTGCCCGAGGGCCGGTCGAGCGAGAGGTAGCCGAGGCCGATCTCCACGAACGAGTCGAGGGTGTGCCCCAGCGCGGTGAGCAGCGGGGCCACGGTCCCCCGCGCGTGGCTGCCGCCACCGTACGCGCGGGCGGTGCCCCCAGGCTCGCCAAGGCCGCGCACCCACTCCGCGAGGTCGGTGATCTGCATGGCGCAGACGTCGGCGATGTTGAGCTTCTTGATCTTCGACGAACGGGCACCCTCGGCGAGCCGGGTGCCGTCGCACTCGGGGCACGTGGTGAAGGTGACCGCGCGCTCCACGAACTCCCGGATGTGCGGCTGCATCGCCTCCTTGTCCTTGGAGAGCATCGACTTCTGGATCCGCGGGATCAGACCCTCGTAGGTCATGTTGATGCCCGCGATCTTCATCCTGGTCGGCGCGCGGTGGAGGAAGTCGTGCAGTTCCTTCTTGGTGAACCTGCGGATCGGCTTGTCCGGGTCGAAGAAACCCGACTCGATGTAGAGCCGGGAGTTCCAGCCGCCGCCCTTGTAGCCGGGGACGGTGATCGCGCCCTCGGCCAGCGAGAGGGAGTCGTCGTAAAGCTGGGCGAGGTCGAGGTCGGTGACGTCGCCCCGGCCCTCGCAGCGCGGGCACATGCCGCCGGTGCGGGAGTAGGTCACTTTCTCCGCCCTCTTGGCGCCGCGGTCGACGGTGACGGCACCCGCCGCCCGGACCGACGGGACGTTGAAGGCGTACGCGCTGGGCGGGCCGATGTGCGGCTTCCCGAGCCGGCTGAAGAGGATGCGCAGCATCGCGTTGGCGTCGGTGACGGTGCCGACCGTGGAGCGGGGGTCGGCACCCATCCGCTGCTGGTCGACGATGATCGCGGTCGTCAGCCCGTCGAGCACGTCGACCTCGGGCCGGGCCAGCGTCGGCATGAAGCCCTGGACGAAGGCGCTGTAGGTCTCGTTGATCATCCGCTGCGACTCCGCGGCGATCGTGTCGAACACCAGCGAGCTCTTGCCCGAGCCGGAGACCCCGGTGAACACCGTCAGCCGGCGCTTCGGGATCTCGACGCTGACGCCCTTGAGGTTGTTCACATGCGCGCCGTGCACCCGGATCAGACCATGGCTGTCGGCGACATGCGGCGCAGGCGACCGGGTGTCCTTCCTCGGGACCGTGCTCATGGTGTCTCCCTCTGTCGGGCGGGGCCGCCTTCGCGGGCTCCGTCGGCGTCGCCTGGCGCGATCTGACCGGGTACGAGCGTACGTCGGGACCCCACCCACACGGTGATGTCGGCCGTGTCAGGAACCGGCCGTGATGGCCCCCTCCGTGACCTTGTCGAAGACGGGACGGTAGGTGTCCCACTCCGCTTCCGGTGCGGAGAAGTAGATGTCGTACTCGCGGCCGCCTTCGCGGCCGAAGCCGAGATCGATGGCGCGGTAGCCGCGCTCCCGCCCCTTGAAGGTGAACTCCCATATCGCCGCCGGCCGGCTACGGAAGGTGGTCTGCTGCATGCGCAGCTTGCGGTACGTGGGGTAGTTGACCTTTGTGTTCGCCTCGATGTCCGTGAAGTGCGGCATGGGGTTCGCACCCGCCGGCTCGACGATGCCGATCGTGATGCCGACCCGGCCGTTCTCGTTGGTGTAGATGACCGTGTCGGCCGTCCGCTTGTCGACCTTCCAGCCGTCCGGAACGGGGAAGGAGATGCCGAGCTTCTTCTCTTTGACCAAGTGATACCCCTGGGGCACCGGCGAGGGCGCGTCCGAGGGCGGGTCGGCACGGTGGCCCTTGGGGGCGCTGGATGTGCTGGATGTGTCCGTGTCATGGTGCGATGTCGCGTAGAGCGTGCCCGCGACGGCTGTGGCCGCGGCGGTCAGGGCGACGGCGGTCGACACGAGGACGCGGCGCTTGCGGGTCCGGCGCGGCCCGGGGGCCGGGCTCACGTCTTTGCTGTTCACGGTTTCCCGGTGGGCGGATTCCCGCTCGGGGACTTCCCGGCCTGTGGCTTCCCTGTCAGGGGCTTCGCGTGCGGCGGCTTCCCGTTCGGCGGCGGAGCCCGCAGCAGGGGCCGACGACAGCACCGCTGTCGTCCGACCCGACCGCGTGTCCCACAGGGCCCGCTCCGTCTGTTCCGCCGACGGCCGCTCGTCGGGATCCTTGACCAGCAGGGCCTCGATGAGCGGTGCCAGCGCGCCAGCCTGCCTCATGGGTTCCGGCGGGTCGACGGCGATGGCGTACGCGGTCTCCACCGCGGTGTCGCGGCGGAACGGCGGCCGTCCCTCCACCGCCTGGTACAGCGTCGCGCCCAGTGCCCACAGGTCCGAAGCCGGTCCGGGCTTCCGCCCGCGTATCCGCTCCGGCGCCATGTAGTCGATGGACCCGACCATCTCGCCCGTCTTGGTCAGCGTCGACGTGCCGGCCGTCGTCGCGATGCCGAAGTCGGTGAGCACCACCCGGTCCCCCGAGCCGAGGAGGACGTTGCCGGGTTTGACGTCGCGATGCAGCACGCCGGCGGCATGAGCGGCCCGGAGGGCGGCGACCATGCCCAGGCCGATACGGGCGGCCTCTTCGGGTGGTGCGGTCCGGCCCCTCTTGAGGAGCTCACCGAGCGTGGGCGCCGGAACGTACTCCATGACGATGCAGGGCCGCCCGCCGTCGTCCACCACGTCATGGACGACGACCACGTTGGGATGTGTGATACGGGCGGCACTGCGCCCCTCACGCCGGGTGCGCTCGTAGAGCGTGGCGAGCTCGTCGGCGGACAGGTGTGGCTGGGCGTGCAGCCGCTTGAGTGCGACCTGGCGGCCGAGGACCTCGTCCGCGGCACGCCATACCGTGCCCATGCCACCCCGGCCGATGTGCTCCGCGAGCCGGTAGCGCCCGGCGATGAGTCGCCCCTCGTCCGACACAGCGTGCCTCCACCAGCCCTGTCCACGTTCGATTCGCCCCGCCGCGGCGGCCGCGCCTGGTGACGGGCAGCGCAGGGCGGAACTGCGGTTTCTACAAGAACAAGACTCATCAGGGGACCCTCCGGTTCCGTGGGCCGACGGTTCCGCGAGGTCGCACATCTCTCAACGGCGTCCCGTCCTGGCACGCCGGCCTCACCGTCCAGGTGATTACCGACCCGTCACCCGTGCTCGGGGTCGGCGGCGACGGTCAGGACGATCTTTCCCGTGGTGTGGCCGGTCTCACCCACCCGATGGGCCCGAGCGGCCTCCTCCAGTGGGAACACCGCGTCGACGATCACCCGCAGGCGTCCGGTTTCCACCAGTGCGCTGATCTCACGCAGCCCCTGCTGGTCCGGTTCGACGAGCATGAAGACCGCTCGTACCCCGGCTTCCTCGGCGTGCCGGGTGGGGAAGGTGTCGTCGAACGGCAGGATCGAGACGAGCGTGCCTCCTGGGCGCAGGGTGCGCAGGGAGCGGGCCCAGTTGGGTCCGCCGATGCTGTCGAGGACGACATCGACATCGCGGAGGGTGTCTCCGACGTCCTGGGTGCGGTAGTCGACGAGCTCGTCGGCGCCGAGCGTGCGCAACAGGTCGTGCTTGGCGGCGCTGGCGGTGGCGATCACGTAGGCGCCGCGGGCCTTGGCGATCTGCACGGCCAGGTGGCCGACACCGCCGGCCGCGGCATGGATCAGGACGCGCTGCCCCGGCTGGACCTGAGCGGTGTCGACCAGCGCCTGCCAGGCTGTGAGCGACGCGAGCGGCAGGGCACCGGCCTGGACGTGGTCGAGGCCGCGTGGGCGCGGGGCGAAGTGGCGGGCCGGTGCGGTGACGTACTCCGCATACGCGCCCGCCGGGTGCGGGAAGCGCGGCATCCCGAACACCTCGTCGCCGACCCGGAAGAGTGTCACGCCCGCGCCGACGGCTTCGACGACTCCGGCGACGTCGAAGCCGAGGGTGAAGGGAGGTGTCGCTCCGTTGGCGAACACGCCGCGCTCGCGGGTCTTCCAGTCGGCGGGGTTCACGCCCGCCACGTGCACACGGACCAGGATCTCGCCCCGGCCCGGCTGCGGTCGCCTCGTCTCGACGACCTTGAGGACGTCGGGGGCTCCGGCCCTGTCCTGAGTTACGGCGCGCATGGTCGTGATGGGTGCGGTGATCGGCTGGGACATGAAGGCGTTCCTTCTCCGGAGGTGCATGGGGTTGTCGTGCCGGTGGTGATGGGCACGACTCCAGACTGCCCACCGGGCGAAGCCCCCGGTGGTGGCGTGATGGCCAGGTCCTGAAAGGATCTGGCCATGCACCGCGTTGGCGTTCTGGCCCTGGATGGCGTCGTCCCCTTCGAACTCGGCATCCCCGGCCGTATCTTCAACGCCGCCCGGGACGGCGAAGGCAATCCGCTCTACTCCGTGACCACATGCAGCTTGGACGGCGGCCCGGTGCGCGCCGAGGCCGATTACGACCTCGCCGTCTCGCACGACGCCTCCCTACTGGCCACCGTCGACACCGTCGTCGTCCCGCCTTCGCACCGACTGGGGCCGATACGGGAGGAAGGCCGGCTGCCCGACCCGCTGCGTCGGGCCCTGGCGGCCATCCGTCCCGGCACGAGGATCGTCGCGATCTGCACCGGCACCTATGTCCTGGCCGCCGCTGGCCTCCTCGACGGTCGTCCCGCGACCACGCACTGGCGCGAAGCCGACCGGCTACAGCGGATGTTCACCGCCACCCGCATCGACCCGGATGTGCTGTACGTCGACGACGGCGACGTCCTCACCTCCGCCGGAGTCGCCGCGGGCATCGACCTGTGTCTGCACCTCGTCCGCCTCGATCACGGCAGTCACATCGCCAACGAGGTCGCCCGCTCCTGCGTCGTACCGCCCTGGCGCGACGGCGGCCAGGCCCAGTACATCCAGCGCCCGGTCCCCGATCCAGCCGTCGGCAGCACCGCGGCCACCCGGGCATGGGCCATGCAGCGCCTGGCCGAGCCGCTCACGCTGTCCGACTTCGCGGCCCACGCCGCCATGAGTGTGCGCACCTTCAGCCGCCGCTTCCGCGACGAGGTCGGCAGCACACCCGGCCAGTGGCTCACCAGGCAACGCGTAGACCTCGCACGGCACTTCCTGGAGACCACCGACTGGCCGATCGACCTGGTCGCCCACCGGGCCGGCTTCGGCACCGGCACCTCCCTGCGCCAGCACCTCCACACGGCCATCGGTGTCAGCCCCCAGGCCTACCGCCGCACCTTCCGCCCGCAGCCGACCGCTGCCTGACCGGTGGTGCGCACGGCCCCTCAGTCGGTGGGGCCACTCCAGTAGGCGTCCTGCCACCGCATCGCGTCGGGGCTGAACTCGACCTCGATCCTGTCGGCGGCATCGGGCGGCAGCGAAAAGGCGTACTTCCCGACGGCTTTCCTGCCGGGGAGGACATAACCGGTGATGACCTTCTGCCGCCCGCTGCCGTCGATCACCAACTCGGTCGAGGCTCCGTCGGCGTCGCTGACATTGGGCAGGCCGGTCTCGACCTCGACCCGCTCCTTGCCGGTGTTGACCACCGAGACGGTCACCTGGACAGCCCTGTTGCCCTTTGCGTGACCGAGGACGTAGTCGTCCGGGGTGTACGGCTGCGGCTTGGCGACCGTGACCTTCAGTCCGTTCTCGAACGTGTACGACTCTCCGAATGACAGGTGCCGGGCCTTTTCCGCCGCCGACTCGGAGGCCTTGGCCTCCTCCGCGTCCTTCGCCCTCTGCTCCACCTTCGCGCGCCGGTCGTCGACGGCCCTTTTCACCGCCATGACGGTGAAGAGTCCGCCGCCGAGCGCGGTCAGCAGGCCGACCACGCCCAGGATCACACCGGCCAGTGCCATCCCCCTGTTCGTCGCCAGACCCTTGCGCACCTGGCTCAGCCCGACGACGCCGAAGATCACGGCCAACAGGGCCGGCAGCCAGGAAATCCAGAACACGATGACGAGAAGGCCCAGGACGACGCCGACGATGCCGAGCACCAGGGCGGTGACACCCATGCCGTTGCGCGGCTGCACCACGCCCATCGGCGCCATCGGGTACGGCGCCCGGTAGGGCTCGGCCTGTCCGGGCGGCGGCGGGCGCCACGGATCGTAATCCTGGGGTGCCTGGTCACCGGACTTCTGGCCGTCGGGCGGAGTGGGCGCGGTCATGCACGTCCTCGAAAAAATGAAGAGAAAGAGACGAACCGCCGACACTATCAGTCGCTTTACTCAGGCATTACTGGATTTCGAGGAGGTCCGGAGCGAAGCGTCGGGTGTGGAACAAGTCGACTGCGGAACCAGTCGCCTGTGGAACAAGCGGAAGGCCGGGGGTGATCCCCCGGCCCACCCGCTCTCCGTCAACGACCATGAGAACAGGTCGCCTCAGCCGTCGTCACCGGCGCGGCCGCGCTTCTTCAGTCGTGAGCCGAGGAAGAAGGCGACGACGCCCGCGACGAGAATGCCGGCGGCCGGCAGAATCAGGTCGCTGGTGTCCTCGCCGGTGTTCGCGATGGTGCCGCCGTCCGAGGTCGGGTCTTTGGCGTGTGTGCCGTTGGAGTCCGTGCCCTCGGAATCCGAACCCGACGTGCCTGACGTGCCCGACGTCGTCGAGCCGGTCGTCGTCCCCGTCCCGGCCCCCGTGATCTCGAACGACCCCACCACGTCGTTCTGCCCGTCGTCCAGCGTGCATCGCACGTCGACCTTGCCCCGCACGTCGCCGTCGGCCTTCCGTCCGACGACGTGCACGCCGATGTCGCCGACGGTGATGCGTCCGTGGCCCGGCTGACGGAATGTGAGAGCGGGCGCGGATCCGGTCCCTGTGACGGTGAACGAACCGGATGCCGGGACGGGAGTCCTGGCGATGTCGAGGGGCACCGTGAGGTGCCTGTTGCCCTGCGGCGCGGTCACTCCGATCTTCGCGTTCACCGTGCCCTCAACGGACTTCACACCGATCCGGTCGAGCAGCGGTGTGAGCTCCGCGTCCACCGTCGTCCCCGCTTCGATGGCGAATTTCCGGCTGGGCTCGCCGACCTCGACCGACTCCGGGATATCCGCGTCGATCTTCGCCGTGAAGGGCTGGTCGCCGAGCATGGGAACGTCGCAGGTGTATCTCAGGGTGCGCGAAACCTGTTGCGCGGCCGCGGTGCCGGCTCCGGTGACTCCGACGACCCCGACGGCGGTTCCCAACGCCGTCGCGACCCCGAGGGCCGTCCTCACCCCTGGCTTTCTCGTCCTGTGCTTGGCAGTCATACGCCACCACCCCGTGAGTTGTTCCTCTGCACTTTCCATCGGTATGCGACTGTCGGGTACTTCCGGTATCAGGGGTCCCGGAATCGGTGTCCGGTCTCCCTGGTATCAAGACGCCGTTCCGGTCACGGACGGTTCCGGGTTCGACACGTCCGGCGAAGTCGGTCGGTGCGGGGTGTGGTGCGCCTGGAAGACGCGGGCCAGATGGATCTGCAGTCGAGCGTGGCGGAACTGGTAGACCGCGCCGGCTTTGCGCAACACCCCCCGCTGGTGGGCGTCGTCCAGGAAAGCGATCACCGCCCAGGGCAGCCGGCCGGTCAGCGGCAACCAGATACGCGACAGGGCCACCCACTGGCCCCATGCGGTGAAACTCAGCCCGTACCCGAGACCGCCGCCGAACGCCGCCTCCAGCCCGAACACGAGGCCCACCAGGACCCCACGGACAGGTCCGGCCGGCAGGCCGCGGACCGGCACGTCCGTGAGACCGATGCCGAGCCCGGCCGGGACTCCGAGCACCAGCATCCACACGAGCATATGGAAGACCACGTTCTTGCGGTTCGTGCTCAACAGGTCCGAGGCGCTCACCGCGCTTCCGAGGTCGATGGGAGCTTCGAGCCAGGCCATGATTCCGAGCACGAGCCCGGCCCCGAGCCCGAGTTCGAGCGGGAACAGGACGGCGCCCGTGAGTCCGCCACCGAGTCCGTCGTCGAACCCCAGCAGGCCGACCACGCCCCTGTCGATGAGCACCAGCACGAGCGCGGCAGGGACGCCGAACTTGAGCCCCAGCAGGAATCTGGAGGCGAACCTGGCGTTCCGCTCGCTGCTCCCGCCGAAGATCTGGATGCGCAGGCGCGACGGCTCGACCGGCCCGCCTCGGGACGTGGCCCCGTACACCACTCCGAAGACCAGCCCGGCGACGAGCCCGTGCAGAAGTCCGACCAGGAGGCCCCGTACCAGCGCGAACTCGAACCCGTATTGAGTCGCCACCAAGTCGACGGGCAGGTTCCCGATCCCGGTCGGCACCCCGAGGGCCAGTGCGGCCAGGAACCCGACTATGAGCATGCGGGAGGAGCGGCGCATGGTGGTGCCCAGTTCCCACCAGGCGAGGTTGTGGACCCTCCGTTCCGGGGTGCTGAGTCCGTCCAGATGTGTGGCGAGGTAGCCGAGCCAGCGCTCGGCACGTTCGGGTTTCCAGCGACACCGTCGGCTGATTCCGCGGCGGGTCGGTGTGGGGTCGTAGACGGCGGGGAGGAAGGCCGCCAGGAGATGGTCCTGCAGGGCTTTGGCGGATGTGAACCGCTCGGTGTCCAGAAGTTCTGAGGGGTGGTGTCCGGGAGTTCCGCTGTAGATGGTGCGGGCCAGGCCGACCATCAGCGGGGTGGTGAGCACCTCGGCGAGGTTCGCCGCGCCCGCGCTGCGCGGCTCTTCGCGCAGCTGGTCCAGTACGGGTTCCCAGTCGCTACGGTCCTCGCCGCTGTCTCTGACCGGGCGGGCGGCCCGGTGCAGATAGGCGGCGTAGTCGTCGACGGTGAGGTCCGCCAGCTCGATGACGGCGGCGCGGGCGAGCACCCGGGTTTCCGCCACGGCCCGGCTGTATTCCGCGGGGCGGCTGGTGAGCAGCAGCGGCGTGCTGGTGTGGTTGAACGCCCGGAGAGCCGCCCCGTGCAGGCCGCTTGCGATCTCGTCGAAACCGTCGAGAACGGGAAGGATCTTGTCCTCGTCGAGCAGGACGTCGGCCAGATTGCCACCCTGCTCCGCCGGAGCCGCCAGGAAGGGGTAATCGCGTACGAGTTGGTCGCACATCCAGTCGTCGAGGGAGGTGCCGGTCGGATCCCATGAACCCAGACCGAAGATCACCGGTACCCGGTCGCCGGGGGCGCGGGCGTTCAGCAGATCGAGGACGAATCGCAGAGTCAGGATCGTCTTGCCCGACCCGGCCTCGCCCAACACCACCAGCCGAGAGGACGGGATGGACTTGTACACCGCCACGATCCCGTCGAGCCGATCGTCCAGCGGAAGGGGATCAGGGTCCGTCCCGGGCGGTGTCCGGAGGATGTTGGCCCAGTGATCGAACACATTCCGCTCGGTGCACCCGAAGCGCACGGCGAGCGGGAAGGGCTCGTAGACCTGCCGCAGCTTCCTCTCGTGGCGCCATTGCTTGTCCACGTCGCGGGCGAGTCTCCTGGCCGCCTCCTGCACTTCCGGCGCGTCGTCCGGTTTCGGTGTATCCGGATTCGGTGTATCCGGCGTCGGGGGTGAGAGCTGCGGAGGCGGGAGCTGGGTGAGTTCGTCGGCGTGGGCCGGCAGGCCGATCAGCTCGTTGAGTTCGTCGATCTGGGCCTGGGTGAGGCGGTACCAGCGCTTCACCTGGCTTGCCGCGAGCCGGCCGAGCCCGTCGGAGCGGTGATGCTCGCTGACCACCCCGATCACACACCCGCCGCTGCACACCGCGGCGCCCGACATCCCCTCCCAAGGGGAGCGGCCCCGTTCGGGGTCGTACTCGGGAGGATCCACGGAGATCTCCAGGCTGCCCGCGCGCAGATTCGACAACGGGGTGGTCTCGCCGCGCGCGTGGTGGGAATCCCGGTACCAGGTGGGATCCGCGCCGTCCGCCGACGCGGCATCGGGACGCAGCTTGAACCTGGGGAATCCCAGCGCTTCGCAGTCCACGGGCCGGGTTACCCGGCCGAACCGCACCGGCGGAACCTCGGCGGTGGCCGATCCGCCGGGGCTCGGGTCGCCGGCGATCCTGAGCACCGCGATATCCGCGGTGGAGTCCGCCCAGACCGGCTCGCCGGGTAACTCCGTGATGTCGCCGTCCTCGGTGAGAAAACGCAGCTGTACGGACTCCGCGTCACTCACCACATGCGCGGCGGTGAGCACCGCGTCCCCACTCACCCGGTAGCCCGACCCGCGCCGCGCCGCGCCCGCGCGGAGTTCGGTGAGGACCTGGACCACTCGCCGTAGCTCAAGTCCGGCCGGCGCGGCCGCCCTGCTGTCCGCAGGGTTCATCGCTCGTGCTTGTCAGGGGAACCCGAGATGAACACCGCCGGACGCTCCCCTGCCAGGGTCGGCTGCAAGGCCAGTGTGATGCGTTGGGTCGAGGCGGCGGCCACCGTCGCGTCCGCACCGGACTCCACCACCCAGAACCGTACCTTCGCCCCCGCGTGCCCGGTGCGCTCCAGAGCGACCGACACCTCCAGCTCGATCGTCCCCAACTCGAAGCGCAGTGCCTCACCCTCCGCCGCGGCGACCGCGCGCTCCAGTTCCTCCCGTAGGTCCTTGATCACACTGGCTAACTCGATCACTCCACGTCCCTTCGTCGAGACCTTCGGTTACCGAGGACTGTAGTCCGGTGATGCGGTGCCTTGGGGTCGTACTCGGGAACGGCGGTGGCGAACGGCGAACAGCGAAGAAAACACGCTGCAAGGGTCCAGTGGGGTGATCTTTGAGTATGCGTCATATCTCGGCGACGGTGAGGGGAAGTACAGAGGCTGATCAATGTCTCGACTTTCAGGAGGATTCATGCGTCGCCGCACCACGCTCTTCGCAGTTGCCCTGACCACTGCCGCCCTGCTCGGCGGCGCGGGTACCGCCGCCGCCGATGACGGTGCGGCATCCACCAACTCCGCTCCCGCCCCCGCCCCCGCTCCGGGTCCCGGGGCGTCGGGCGCCCCTGCCTCCGGTCCTGCCCCCGCTCCTGCCGCGAACGAGGAACCAGAGGAGGCCCACCTCGGAGTGATCGGCCGTCTCCTCGGCCTGTGACTCAGGTAGTCGGTTCACACACTCCCACTCTCCCGCTCCCACTCACGCACTTCCGCAAGGAAACGCCTCCCCCCTCGAATGCCGGAAGCGGTTCCGGTACTCCGTCGGCGTCGTGTTGAGTTTCCTGCGGAACGCCCGGATAAGGGTGTCGGTCGTGTGGAAACCGCAGGTGGATGCGATGCGTTCGAGTGTGGCATCCGTGGATTCAAGTTGGTTGCGTGCGACTTCGACGCGGGCCGACTCGATGTAGGCGGCCGGGGTCATGCCGAGTTCGGTCTTGAAGATGCGGGTCACCTGCCGTTCGCTCACATGCGCATGATCGGCGAGGTCGCCGACCGTGAGCCGCCCGGCGATGTTCCTCGTGATGTAGTGGCGGAGATCCTCCATGCGTCGCGTCGTCGAGACGGGTTCGAGCGGGACACTGAACTGGCTTTGCCCGCTTGGCCGTTTCAGGTACATCACGAGCTGCCGGGCGACGCGTAGCGCGGTGGCCTCCCCGAAGTCGTCGGCAACGAGGGCGAGCGACAGGTCGAGGCAGGCGCTGATGCCCGCGCCGGTCCATACGTCGTGGTCGCGGATGAAGATCGGATCGGCGTCGACCTCGATCGACGGGTAATCGGTGGCGAGTTGCTGCGCGGTCGACCAGTGGGTCGTGGCGCGCTTGCCGTCCAGCAGCCCTGCGGCCGCGAGGAGATGTGCTCCCACACAGACGGATGCGACGCGCCGTGTCGTGCCGGCGAGTGACTTCACCCATTCCACCACCGCGGGGTCGGTGAGGGCTTGGACACGGCGTTGGCCGTCGACCTCGACGGAGCCGGGAACCAGGAGGGTGTCGATACGTCGCACGGACACCTCCTGGAAGGTGGTGTCGGGCAGGACCCGCACCCCGGCCGAGGTGGTGACGGGGGCCATGGTCTCGGCGGCCAGCACGACCTCGTAACCCGTCTCGTCGCCCACCTCACGTTGCAGCAGGGAGAACACCTCCGGTGGACCTGTGACGTCCAGCAGGTCCACGCCGTCGAAGAGGATGACGACAACGAGTCGTTTGACGGTGCTCATTGCTCTCCGTTCGGTCGGTGCCGGCGGTCCGGCGCCGCGGGCGATGTCTGTATCTGCATGTTAGATGACATTGCCGACACGCCTGGTGGGTCGTAGCGTTCAAGACGTCACCACCACGTGGTGGCCCGAACCCTGCAACACAGCGCTCCTGGAAGGCAGTTCAATGACCACGACACCCGCAACGACCACGACTACGACGACCGCAACGGCTACCACGACCTTGCGTGAGCTCAACGGTTTCGACGAGACCCCGGCATCGCTGACCGATGCGACACTGATCCTGATCGACTATCAGAACACCTACACCACGGGCGTGATGGAGCTGACGGGTTGGGATCCCGCCCTCGACGCCGCCGCCGCGTTGCTGGCCAGGGCCCGGGAGGCCGGGACGAAGGTCATCCATGTCATGAACGACGGCGGCGCAGGAAGCCCGTACGACATCCAGGCCGAAATAGGCCAGATCCACCCCCGCGTGGCTCCTGTCGAGGGCGAACCCGTCGTCGTCAAGACCGCTCCCAACGCGTTCGTCGGCACCGATCTGGGCGACCACCTCGACGCCGCCGGCAACAAGAACGTCATCATCGCCGGGTTCATGACCCACATGTGCGTGACCTTCACCGCGGAAGGTGCCTTCCTGCGTGGCAACCAGCCCACCGTAGTCGCCGACGCCTGCGCGACCCGGCCTCTCCGGACGGTGCTGTCCGACCTGTCCGCGGAACAGATCCACCACAGTGCGCTCGCCACCATCGCCGACCTCTACGGGATCGTCGTCCCGTCCGGCTCGTCACTGAGCTGAGCGTGGCCGAGCTTCATGATTCCGCCTTCGTTTTCCAGCCCCCGGACGGCCGGGCCATCAGCACGCCTAGATCCCCGAATCCACCAGATTCGGTGCCCCTTTCACCACCCGCTCGCGGTGTCCGCCCGCACCGAACAGTTCCCCGATCACCATCCCGGGAAATTCGATCGGCTCCGTGCGGCCCTCCAGCGCCACCCGGACCCGCCACCGCTCCCCCCGATGCGCCACCAGCACATCCGCCCACTCACGCGACGGCGCATCCACCCCGCACAGCTCCGGGCCGCCCTCGGGACCGTACTCCCTGAACGTGTGGAGAAACGGCAGTTCCCGCACCAGCCACGCCAGATGCGCCCACGCCGGAGAAGCCGGATCCGGCACCCACAGCATCTCGCCGCGCTCCGCATCGTCCACCGGCACCGCACCGGCCGCGCCGGCCAGGCCCCGAGGATCGGCCTCGGGCATCTCACGGAAGGCGAACGTCCGGCCGGCGACGTCCAGGTGCGTCAGCTCGATCCCCAGCGGCCCGGCTTTGAACGCCATGTCCGAGACGCTCTGGAGAAACCGGGCCACCGCCTGGTCCTCCGCATGCCGCGCCCCGGTGTCCGCCTCCCGGTCTCCCAGCGGCTCGTACGAGGACATATAGCGGTCCTGGCCCATGCCCCTGCTCTTGCCCATCCCCATGCTCTTGCCCATCCCCATGCTCTTGCCCTTGCCCATGTGCACCCCTCCCCCACAGCGCAACGCCGCTCCGGGCACGATGCCCGAAACGGCGTCCACGCTAGGCCAACCCACCGGGCGGGTGCCCCGACTTCGTGCGCTGCGTACGTCAGGGCTCGTTCAGGTAGGTGAGGACGGCGAGGACGCGGCGGTTGTTGTTGTCGTCGTCGACGATGCCGAGTTTGCCGAACATGGAGGTGGTGTATTTGCTGATGGCGCTTTCGCTGAGGAAGAGCCGCTCGCCGATCGCCCGATTGGACAGTCCTTGGGCCATGAGGGCGAGCACGGCGTGTTCGCGTTCGGTGAGCCCTCCGAGTCGTCGGTTCGAGGACCCGCTGGACAGCAGTTTGGCGATGACGGCGGGGTCCATGGCGGTCCCGCCACCGGCGACGCGTTCCACGGCATCGATGAACTGATCGGCGTCGAAGACGCTCTCCTTGAGGAAGTAGCCGATGCCACCGCCGCCATCGGCCAAGAGCTCGCGGGCATAGAGCTGTTCAACGTGCTGGGAGAGGATCAGGACCGGCAGTCCGGGCAGTTCGGCGCGGGCGGCAAGAGCCGCGCGCAGGCCCTCGTCCGACTGGGTCGGCGGCATACGGACGTCGACGATGGAAACGTCCGGCCGCCATGTCAGCAGCGCGTCGAGCGTCTCGGGCCCGGTGGTCGCCGTCGCCACCACCTGGTGTCCGCACGCCTCGATGAGGCGGACCATCCCGTCGCGCAGGAGGTAGAGGTCTTCGGCTACAACGATTCGCACGGCACCATCATCCTCACGCGGGTCGGACCGCCTACCGGGCTGGTGATCTCCAGAATGCCGTCGAAGACCGCCAGGCGGCGGCGCAGCCCCGCGAGTCCACCGCCGGTGCGCAGACCGGCCCCACCCCGGCCGTTGTCCTCCACGTCGACGACGATGCCGGTGTCGTCCCGGGTGAGGGAGATCCGCGCCCGGGTCGCACGGGCGTGTTTGACCGCGTTGGTCAGCACTTCGGCGATTCCGAAGTACACGGCGGACTCGATCGGCGGGTCCAGGTGCAGCTGCACGTCGGCGCTGACGGCCGCTTCGAGCGGGCTGTCCAGGGCGAGGGCGCGAACGGCATCGACGAGCCCTCGCTCGGTCAGCACCGGCGGGTTGATGCCCTTGACCAGTTCGCGGAGCTCGGTCAGTGAGGTGGCGGCGCCGGACCGCGCTTCCCGCATCAGCGCCCTGGCCTGCTCGGGGTCGGTTTCCATCAGCTTCTCCGCGGTCGCCAGCGAGAGCCCGAGCCCGACGAGGCGGGCCTGCGCCCCGTCGTGCAGGTCCCGTTCGATCCGGCGGATCTCGGCGGCCTGTGCGACGGTCGTGTCCGCGCGCTGGGCCGTCAGCTCCTCCACCCGGTCCGCGAGGACCATCGCGGGCGACGCACGCAGGAAGCGGGCGGTGACCGGCTCGACGGACCGCCAGGCGTACGGGGCACCGGCGACGGCCACGACCAGTCCGAGCAGCCCGAGGGCACGCGCGGGGAGTGCCGGCTGGGACAGCCCGATGACCGCTCCCGCGAGTCCGGCCGGCGGGACGGCCGCGATCACGCCCACGGTGATCGGTGCGATCGCCGTGAAGCGCAGGTCACGCCAGTTGGCCGGATCGCTCCAGCGGATTCGCCACCCCTGGTCCATGCGGGCGTCCCGACTGCTGCGCTCGTAGGAGAAACCGTTCCACCAGTACCCGGTGGACAGCTGCGTCACCGGCGGGGCCTTCCGGTATCCGGCGGGAATGACGGTGGCCGTCCACCGCGCGACGAGGAACCGGAACATCCGGCAGACCGGGCGGGACAGGGCGAGCGTGCCCACTGCCACCAGCACGAACGGCGCTACCCACGACCACGGGTTTCCCGCCCCCCACCAGATCCCCAGCGCCACCGCAGCGGCCCACACGGCCGGGACCAGCATGCTGACGGCCGCCACGACGCACGCCCGCACAAACCCCACACCGGCGCGTGCCGGCCACGAACCCAGCTGTCTCATGTTGTTTCCTTCGCTTCCCGTTCGGTGCCCCAACTCTGCACCGCGCGGCGCCCGATGCCCCCTCGTTCAGCGCGGAAGTAGGTCTGGACCCACCCACCCTTACGTCCAGGCCCATACCGCACCCCCCATGCGCTCCCTAGCGTCGACATCACGCCAGACGACATGAGTCCAGTCGGCATGAGTCCAGACGGCTTGAGTCGCGACGGCATGAGCGAAGAACACGAGTGAAGAGGACGAAGAGAGACATGGAAACCGCCAGCCCCACCACGGCCGAGAACGCCCCCGCCCACTACAGCCACCCGGACGCCCAACGAACCTTCGGCAAGGCGAAGTTCCTGGTCGCGGCCTATGGCGCGCTCAGCGCCGCGGTCCTCATCACGGTCGTCGTCCTCGCGGTCACCGGACGAACGGTGACCTCGTTCATGTGGGGCCGATCAGCCGGAGTGCTCGCGAGCGCCGCGGTGACCTACTGGCTGACCGTCCTCGCCTCGCGGGGAGCGCGCTGGGCCTATCTCCGCATGCGCCTCATCTCCGTCATCGTGCCGATCGCGATCATCGCCATCGACATGATCCCGGGTGCCCTTCCGCCGTGGTTCGTCGTGATGCAGGTGGCTTGCGCCCTCGCCCTCGGCGCATCCGCTTTCCTCGTCAACGGAGCCGGTCTGCGCGCCGCTTTCGCCAAGTCGGGCTGAACTCCCGGACAGCCGACCGCCGATGACGCCCCGGTCCTACCGGGTTCGGCCGTCAGGCCCGGTGGGTCGGTTTCCGCGTTGCCTACGGGCCGGTCGAGGAATGTCACGCATGCGTCGGCGCGGAAGACAGGAGCGCGGTCCAGTCCTGGCCTGCGGCCCAGTCGGTGAAGCTGTGCCAGCCGACTTCGGGGTAGTCGCGGCGCAGTCCGGCGACATCGACGTCGAGGCCGCAGGTGGTGAAGTACTCGAACATGGCGGCCAGGTCGGTGGACCGGGTCCGGACGTGGGCCAGCGGCACCTCCTTGTGGGCGATCGGACGGCCGACAGCCGCCGTGAGGGCCTCCGCGATCTGGCCGGGAGTCCGTTCGTCGGAGGCGATGTCGATGCGTCGTCCGGTGAACTCGTCGCCGCGCTGGAGGACCAGCGCGGCGAACGCTCCGATGTCGACGGCGGGGATGAGAGCGAACGGCCGGTCGTCGGGCATGGGCCAGCCGAAGGTGCCGTCGCGCAGCCCGTCAAGGGTCCAGCCGCCGGTGTAGTTGTCCATGAACGCCGCCGGAGCGATCACCGTCCAGGGCACGCCGGATGCGCGCAGATGCCGCTCGACCAGGTGCTTGCTCTCGTAGTGCGGGACACCGGTGCCGCGGTCGGCATGGGCGGCGGAGGTGAACACGATGTGCCCGAGGCGGGCGGCTGTCGCGGCGTCCACGAGGGCCGTTCCCTGCCGGGTTTCGGCGGCGGTGTCGGTGCCGAACGGGGTGGTGACCGCGAAGAGGGAGTCGGCGCCGGCGAGTGCGGCGTCGAGGGAGGCGGCGTCGTCGAAGTCCGCGTGGCGCACATCGGCGCCGAGGCGGCGCAGGTCGTCGGCGGCGGGCGAGTCGGGGCGGCGGGTGAGGGCGCGCACCCGGTGGCCGGCGGCCAGCAGAGCGCGGGCGGTGGCCCCGCCCTGGGCTCCGGTGGCTCCGGTGACGGCGACAGTGAGCATGGTTTCTCAACTCCTGGAGATGGAGACGGATAGAGGTAAACTAGCTGCGTGACGCAGTTAATGCGTCACGCAGAAGAGTAGACGATATTGCTGCGTCGCGCAGTGATTAGGAGTGTGATCCAGATGACGGACTCGCCTCGGACCCGGTTGTACGACGAGTTGTTGCTGGAGTCCCGCCGCTGCATGGCGGCGTACGTACTGTTCAACCAGGCCGTCGCCGACCACCTCGGACTGCACCCGACAGACGTGCAGTGCCTGAGCCTGCTGACGGCCGAGCCCGAGCCGCTCACCGTCAGGCAGATCGCCGATATGACGGGCCTGACCACAGGCTCGGCAACCCGTCTCGTGGACCGGCTCCAACGTGGCGGCTACGTGGTCCGTGAACCCGACGAGCAGGATCGCCGCCGGGTGCTGGTCGCCCCGGTGCCGGATCGCGTCGCCCGCGTCGCGGCGGTGTGGGACGACCTCTTTCCGGCCTGGCAGGCACTTCTCGACGGCCACACCGAGGACGAGCTCAAGGTGATCACCCGTCACATGCGAGAGGCGCACGACCTCAGCCACGCACAGATGCGACACCTGCGCTCCCGGCCGAAGCCGGACTGAGAACGGGGCCCGCGGGGCCCGCCGGGTTCACGGAGCCGCGGGTTCGCACGACCCGCGGGGTTCACGTGAGGCTGGTCGGCTTCAGGTGAGGTTGGTCGGCTTCACGAGGGGTCGACGGATTCACGAAAGGTCGTCGGTGCTGCGCCGGTTCACCGCCCAACCCTCCGCATCAGGGCAGCGTCAGAATGCGCGGCCCCTCTTCGGTGATGGCCACGGTGTGCTCGATATGGGCCGCCCGGCTGCCGTCGACGGTGTGCAGCGTCCAACCGTCGCCGCCGGTGCGGTAGTCGTCGCGTCCGCCGGCCATGAGCATCGGTTCGATGGCGAGGGTCAGGCCGTGTCGGAGGGGGAAGCCGCGGCGGGGGCGTCCTCGGTTGGGGACATGCGGGTCTTCGTGCATCCGGCGGCCGATGCCGTGGCCGCCGAAGTCCGCGGGCATGCCACAGCGTGCCGATCGGGCGACGGCGCCGATGGCGTGCGAGATGTCGCCTATCCGATTGCCGGAGGTGGCCGCGGCGATGCCGGCGTCGAGAGCGCGCTGGGTGGCGTTGATCAGCTCCACGTCGGCGGGGCGCGGGGTGCCGACAATGAAGCTGATGGCGGCGTCACCGGTCCAGCCGTCGAGTTCCGCGCCGCAGTCGACGCTGACCAGGTCACCGTCACACAGGCGGTAGTCGGTGGGGACGCCATGGACGATGGCGTCGTTGACCGACGTGCAGATCACCGCGGGGAAAGGCGTGGGGGCGAAGGAGGGCTGGTACCCGAGGAAGGGCGAGCTCGCCCCGGCCTTCCGCAGAACGGCGCGGGCCGCCTCGTCCAGCTCCTGTAGTGACACCCCGATGCCCGCCGCTTCCCGGGCGGCGGCGAGGGCATGGGCCACGACGCGCCCGGCCTCCCGCATCGCATCCAGCTCCGCATCGGTCTTGATCTCCACCATGTCGTGCGACTCCCTGCCTTGCCGTGCACCAATTCTTATACCGGTATTAGTATCACGGGTATGGTGAGAACTCCTTTGACTCCTTGGGAACGACAGCGCGGAGAGCAGTTCGGCGCGCTGCTGCGCCAGGCGCGCGGCGACCGCAGCATGGTGGAGGTCGCTGCGGCGGCAGGGGTGTCGGCGGAGACGCTGCGCAAGATCGAGACCGGTCGGGCGCCGACTCCGGCGTTCTTCACTGTGGCCGCTCTGGCCGCGGCACTGGAAGTCTCCTTGGACGAACTGGCCGCCGCTTGTGCGCAGGCCGGCGACTGCCAGGACGGCGACTACGGTGAGCAGGCGCTCTCGGCGTGAGCTCGAAGACGGGTTGAGACTCCCCCGACATGCTCGACGGCGGGTTGATCCTCCCCCGGCATGGACGATCCTCAACGCGTGCGGTCATCGCCGCCGGTCACCGTCACCAAAGCCGGTTGAGATGCTGCCGTATGTCGGGAAGAGTCTGGGCGCATGGAGTTCTTCTGTTACCACCGCGATCGGCCCGGCTCCCTCCCGTTGCGCGACGAGCTGCTGGAGAACCACTGGTCCTACATGGACGAGTACGCAGCGGAGATGATCGCTCGCGGCCCGACCTTCGCCAGCGACGGCGATACGCCCACCGGCAGCGTGCACATCCTCGACCTGCCGGATCCCGCCGCCGCCCGCGCGTTCGCCTTCGACGAGCCCAACTACCAGGCCGGCGTGTACCGGGACGTGCTGCTGCGCCGGTGGCGCAACATGCTGGGGCGCACGATGTGGGATTTCCCTGGTGGCCGGGACGGCGGCAACCGGTACCTGGTGCTCGGCCTCGGCGCGGGGCAGCCCGCCGACCTCGCCGTGCCGCACGACCGGGACGACCTGATCGCATACGGTCCGCTGCTGTCCGATGACGGCGCCACGTGGCTGGGTACGGCGGTGCTGATACGGGCCTCGGACCCGGACACCGCACGTGCCGTCCTGAACCCGGACCGGTACGCCGAAGTGGAGGTCCACGACTGGCAGTTCGGCGGGCGAGAGTCATGAACCACGGACTCGCCCCTCACCGTTCCCCCAGTACCGCCCGGATCACATGCCGGGCGTTGTGCGCCATCGCCGGATTCGTCCTCCGGTAGTACGGCAGCGCGATCAGCGCCTGCGAGAGCGTCCGGCCCCGGCCACGGTTCCAGGTCGCGTCATCCACACCGAGCGCCTCGCGGAAGACCTCCCGTGCGGCGGCCGGCAGCAGATTCCACGCCGGAAACAGATCGCAGGCCGGATCGCCCACCCCCATGCACCCGAAGTCGATCACCGAGGTCAGCCTGCCACCGTCCACCAGCAGATTGCCCGGCATCAGATCCGCATGCAGCCACACGGGCGGCGCGTCCCAGGCCGGGGCCCGGAGCGCGTCCTCCCACACGAGGGTCACGGCATCGCAGTCGATGGCCTCCTCCGGAATCCCGCGCAGTTCCTCGATCGCTGCACGGGTCGACGCGTCGAGCGAGGCGAGTGGCCCGCCACGGTGGGCCGCCGGCGCGCCGGGCAGGGTGACGCTCCACATCGCCGCCACGAACCCGGCCAGATCCTCGGCCAGCGGCACGGGCTCGCCCAACGCCCCCACCTCGGGGTTCTCCCCCGCCAGCCACCGGTACACCGACCACGGCCACGGGTACCCCTCGGCGGGCTCCCCGGCCCCGAGCACCTCGGGGATGGCCGTGGGCAGTCGGGGTGCGAGGCGGGGCAGCCACTCCTGCTCCATCGATATGTCCCCCGCTCCGCCCTTCACCAGCGGCAGCCGTACGAGCATGCCGTCGCCCAGCCGGTACATGGCGTTGACCGTGCCGGCGGACGGAAGCCGCTTGACCATCAGCCCCGCCCACTGCGGGAACTGCCCGGCGACCAGCCGCCGTACGAGGTCGTCGTCGATGGGGTGTTGGCCGGGATGCATCTGGGAGGGCCCTGCGCTCATGGGGCGCTATCCGATCGCCGGACGCCGATGTGCGTCAAACGCTTTTCCCGACGGCCGGACTCGTCAGGCGCGGACGCGGCGCCCCGGCTGCTGGTTCGGCACAGGAGACCAGCACCGGGGCGGCCACATCAGGATCACTCCGTGATCAGGGCCCCATCATGATGCTGAGCGTCCTCACCGCACATGTCGTCGCAGCGAGCCTTCTCGAACTTCCACGTCAGCCGGGCCGGGGTGTATCCGGCCTTCGTGCCGGTGAAGGTGTGGCTGGGGTTGGTGTGGCTGAGCTGGCTCTTCTCCTTCGTTCCCCCGGCGATGGCTCCGGCGTTGTAGGTCACGGTGCCGGAGTGTGTCGATCCCTCGCTGAGGACAAAGGGATGTGCCAGCGCGCCACCGGCGCTCGCCGAGGCTCCGCCGGCGGAGTGGCTGGGCGTGATCCGGATGCCGTCGGCCTTGCCGACCAGCCGGACCTTGGAGACGGTCAGCTTCTCCTCCCAGGTGGTCTGCCCAATGTTGAGCCGCATCTCGTCCTGGATCCGGAAGAACGCGGTGCCTTCGTGTTTCGGCACCCCATCGACAATCCTGACCACCTCGATCTCGGCGTCCAGCGTCTCGCACTTGAAGGTACGAATGAACTCGTCGCTCTTGATGACCGGTTCCCCGCACACGAGCTGCCCGGCCGTCGACGTCGCCCCACTGGTCGTAACGGGGTTGGCGGTGCCGGGGTTGGCCGTGCCGGTACGGGTCGTGACGGCGCCGGCCGTGACAGTGCTGGTCGTGACGGTGCCGACGATGGTCGTCAGCGCGTGCTTCACACTCCGCTCCGGAGTGGCCGTCGCCGCCGCCGCACAGGTGCCGAGAAAGGCGAACGCCGTAAGCCCCGAGGCCGCGGCGCGCTTGGTGTGACTCATCAACGAGTTGCTCCCCCTTGTCCCGGGCTCTTCTCGACTGGTGGGTTCCGGCCGGTGCAGCACCAAGACGCCCCGACACTACGAGGCGGTAACAAAGCGGGCCACCGGTTTGCGAGGTCTGGCGTGAACCGTTCGGTGACGGTAAGGCCGGCGGCCGTGGATGCTCTTGCCTCAGCGCGTTCGACCGCCAGGCTGACCCCGCAGACCCGGCACAGCTGATGGACCCAGTAGGAGCCGTCGAACCAGGCTCGGGTGTTGTCCCGGCCCTCGCACACTCGGCACGTCAGGGCAGCCGTGTCTCCGGGAGGGACTGACGAACGCAGGACCTGGTCCACCACTGCGGGCAGCTCTCCTTCGGGATGTGCCGCACGCGCGCAGGCAGAACCCTGTCGTGGACCCGTCTCCGGTGCGTGGTGAAGCTGCTCATCCCAGGACGCTACGGCCGACGAGTCGGATCTCGCACCTCACTTTGGTGAGCGCCTCAACCTGGCTTATGCCTCACCTTCGTATGTGCATCACCTTGGCTTGGGCCTCGCCTGGTTCCCGGGTGAGCGGCCTACAGCCGGACGTAGCTGCGCATCAGGCCGTTGGCGGTCGTGTGCTGGAAGCGGAAACCGCACTGCGCCAGCAGCCGGTCCGCCTGGTTCTGCGGATAGGCGCGGAACTGGCAGCGCTGGTGCGCCACGACCTCGTCGTCCCGCCGGACGAAGTAGTCCTTGACGTACAGGTTTTCCGCCACGGCTTCCTCCGCGGCTCGGATTTCCTGGGCGTACACCAGCCCGCCGGGTAACGGCCGCTGGTAGTCGCGGTGGGCCTGCTGGACTGCGAGCAGCAATGGCGCACCGGGCCGGAGGGCGGCGGCGAGGTTCTTGAGCGCCCGGGTTTCGTCGTCCTCCGCCAGCAGGTGGCTGCAGAACAAGGTGCTGCCCTCGTCCTCAACGCAGTACCAGACGCCGCCGACGGAGTAGGCGGCGTCGAAGGTCGGTGGGGTCGTCATCTCCACGACGTCCTGCCAGATGAGCCGCACCCGGTCCCCGAGCCTGGCGCGCGCCTGGGTGAGCATGCTCTCGGTGTGGTCGATTCCGGTGATTCGCAGGTCGGCGCCGCACAGCTCCAGCAGGGTTTCGCAGACCAGTCCGGTGCCGACACCGAGTTCCAGGACGTCCTTACGGTCACGGAGCTGGGCGAGGAGTGTGCGCGCATAGGCACCGTAGTCGTAGTAGCCCGAGGTCATGATGAGGTCGTAGTGCTGCGAGAGTGCGGTGTATGAGTTGGCCACGCGCGGCACCGTAGCCACCTCAACTCGCGGCAAATAGAGCGTGATTGAGCCTGGCCCTCAGGCTGCGGCTGCTGCCGCGTCGACCACCACGCACGTGGCGATCAGGCCGTCCTCGACGGTCCACCGCCCGCTCAGGGTGGTCAGGGACCGTCCTCCGAGGGGCAGGCGGTTGTCGTGCAGGGAGACGTCGAACGTCCGCCGGTCGGGGTGGAGGGTCAGGCTCGCGTCATGGAAGCCGAGCCAGCGACGGGCGAGCGGGAACCATGCCTTGTAGACCGACTCCTTGGCGCTGAAGGTGAGCCGGTCCCAGTGCACTTCAGGGCGGCGGACGTACAACCCGGCGAGCCGGTCGACCTCCTCGGGCCGGGCCACCGCCGGCAACATGCCGTCGGGCAGCGCCTCGTGCGGCTCGGCGTCGATGCCCAGGGAGGCTATGTCGCCGGCGCGGGCCACGGCGGCGGCCCGGTAGCCCGCGCAGTGCGTCATGCTGCCGACGATGCCCTCCGGCCACTGCGGTTCCCGGCGCGGCCCGGGCAGGATGGGGACGGGAGCCAGGCCCAGTTCACCGAGTGCCGTGCGGGCGCAGTGGCGGACGGTCCGGAACTCGGTGCGCCGCGCCTCCGGTGCACCTCGGATCGCGGCCTCCTCGCCGGGGAAGAGGACCGCGTGCGGCAGATCGCGGAACACCTCCGCGGAAGCCACCGGGGCCGGCAGGATCCCTCTGATCACGGCCACGCCCCGTCGGGTGTGGGCTGGGGGCAGGCTCGGTCGGGCGGATGTGGTCAAATCTGCTCCGTGCGTTGTAGGACTGGCTACGGGTTCCGGGGCCGGTGACGATATTCGGTCATCTCCCGGTACCAGGCCCAGCCGGCGCGTTGGTGGTGACGGTGGCGATGAGTTCCCCGTCCCGATCGCGATGCGTACCGCCCCTCAGGGAACTCGGCATCGTACATCGATGCTTGGCCACCATGAGTCTCAATTCCCCTGGAATCGTGAACTCCACGCTACGAGGGACGTTCGGCGAGGAGTCTCCCCGACCATGCCCTCACGCTCCTCAAGATCACTTCTTGAGAACGCATTGACCCCGACCTTTTAAATCCCCGAAGGCCACCGCCTTTCCTTGGCTGAATTTTCGCCACCCGGGCTTGCGCAGTGATCCAGGTCACAACTGGCAACACTTGTGTCGCGAGACGGGCCTGTGATCAACTTCTCGAACACGAGGACGATCCGGACGAACCAAGTAACCCGCCTCTGGAGCCACTTCAACGCACCGCGCTTAAGGGATCCACAGAAAATGATCTTTAGCTTATCTGGCGCCGTGATCAACAAATCGGCAGGAAACTTACCTCTCGTTGAATTCGCCCACCCGAGGGCAAACGTTGTTCACTTACGGAGCAACAAGAACCGGACCGCGTCCTCATTTCTGTCCCAATTGCTGTCCCACGCCAGTGACGACATCGCGAATATCTCGTTCCGCTACGAGGAACCGACCGCCCGGCGCCTGAGAGAACTCGGTGCCGGTGCCGTCCACGGAGGCCAGGAGCGCGCCGTTGCGCCGACCGGCCGGCCGAGCGGGCCACCCTTCCCGGGAAGCGCCCGCTGATGGCACTCAAGTCGCTGAATCCGATGTCCGCCGGCAGCACGTTCGCTGAAGGCGCGCCCTCTGACGGCACGTTCCAGCGCGCGAACGCCTACGCCGCCCACGCCGGCGCCCACTCGTTGCGCCCCGCGGCCCGGCACGCGCCGAGCGCCCCCGCCCTGCCGCACCGCAGGCCCCCGCTTCACCGCAGGTCCTTCCAGGGATGCTCAAGCGCATTCCCGGAAGATGACTGACGAGCTGCCCAAAATCACGCGACAGACCATCGGGCCCCAAACAGACCCCATCGAGCCAAGAGGAGAGGCAGCAATGCCTATTGAAAGCCAGGAAGCAGAAGGGCAAGCAGCGGAAAGGCAAGAAATTCTCGCACTGGTGACAACCATCTTGGACGAAACCCTCGGGATCGAACTGGGCGACGACGTTGACCTGAACACCTCGATCGGGCCGGAGGGGATCGGCATTGAGTCGATCGGCATCCTGGAGGTGACCGTTCATCTTGAGCGGGAGTACAACATCGAATTCGCCGACGAAACGCTGGAGGCCCTGCTCCGCGGCACGCTCGGGGAATTCATCGACGAGGTCGTCAAGCAGCGCACGGCGGTAGCCACCGGCGCGAGCACGGAGAACAGTGGTTCTTGGTGATCACAGCAAACGACATCAGAACGATCCTCATCGAAGGCAGGACTCTGGCCGGTGTGGAGGACGTCGAGGACGACGCGGAAATCCTGGTCGACTCCTTCTCGCTTGCCTGGCTCGACCACAACCTGAAAACCGACTTCGGCGTCGAACTCGACCTTCGGGAAGTCAGGGTCGAGGATTTCTCCAGCATCAACCGGATCACGGACTACGTCAACGCACTGGCCGCAGGGAACACTGCGAAGTCAGGAGAAAGCCGATGACTGAATCCCATCGCGTTGTCGTCACGGGCTTCGGCATCTTCACCGCTTTCGGTTTCGGTGAGAAGGCGCTGCTCGACGGGGTGTTCTCGGGCCGTCCGTCCTTCCGCGATGTGACACGGTTCGACACCTCGCCGTTCCGCTGCTCGTCCGCGGGGGTCTACGAGGGCGACGGCCCGGAGATCCCCGACGTGAGCTTCCCGGAGGACGCACCACCGCGCCAGCATGACGCCCTGTTGGCCTGCTCACGCGCCGCGATCGACATGGCGGGCATCGCTCCGTCGAAGATCGCCGGCGCGCTCGTCGGCAGCCAGGGTGACTACACGCCGATCACCCGGTACTGGCGCTCGGTGACCGGCGGAGCGGACACACCTGACACGGCGTTCTTGAAGGACAGCGTGCCCGGCCAACTCGCCCACGGCCTGGGGGATGCGCTCGGCCTGGGGCCGCTGCGGATGACCTTCATCAACGCTTGCGTGGCCTCCGCCGACAGCATCATTCACGCCAGCCGCCTGATCAGCCGGGGACGCGCCGACGCGCTGCTGTGCGGCGGGGCGTATCTGGTCGAGAGGGAGCTGTTCGCCAAGTTCGACTCGGCACGCGCGTTGGCCAAGGACGGCTTCGTCCGCCCGTTCTCCAAGGACCGGACCGGCCTGCTGCTCGGCGACGGAGTGGCGTGTCTGATGCTGGAATCCGAGGCCAGCGCAACGGCGCGGGGCGCGAACGTCCTTGCCCGTGTCGCGGGTTGGGGCATCACCTCCGACGCCTACCACGCCAGCCGGCCGCATCCCGAAGGCCGCGGAACCGCACAGGCGATGGAGTCCGCGCTCCGGGTCGCGGGGCTCGGTTCCGACGCGGTGGACTACGTCAATGTGCACGGTACGGGCACCGCCTCCAACGACACCTCCGAGACCGCGGCACTGCGCCGGGTGTTCGGGGACCGGGCCGCGCACCTTCCCGTCAGCTCGACCAAGAGCACGACGGGACACACCCTCGAAGGCGCCGGGGCCGTGGAGGCCGTGATCACTCTGCTGGCCCTCAACCAGGGACTCATCCCGCCCACGGCCAACTTCACCACACCAGACCCCGCGTGCGACCTGGACTATGTGACCGACGGTCCGCGCCGCAAGAGCCTGCGACGCGCGATGACGACCAACTCCGCCTTCGGCGGGGCCAACACGGCGCTGCTGTTGGAGCAAGCATGATCGACACGCGTACCGAACGCCTCCTCGTCTCCGAGGCTCTCGTCGTGCCGTCCGGTGTCACGGCCGGCGACATCACGGTCGAGCCCACCGAGGCGCGCCGCGTGCCCGGCTTCGTGGAATCGGCATTCAGCCCCCTGGTCAAAGCCGTCATCGACCGCTGTCTGGCCGATGTCACGGGAGGCGCGGCCTTCGGCGACGAGGGCGCGCGCACCGGCATCGTGCTGGCGACCCTGGGCGGCGACGCGACCACCGCCGATCTCGGGAGCCGGCTGCTGGCGTCCGGGCAGGTGGCCAATCCCCTGCTCTTCTTCCAGTCGGTGCCGACGACGATCCTCGGCGTGATCGCCCGCGACTACGGCATCACCGGGCCGACGACCTGTGTCGCTCTCCGCGGCGACCTGCGCTCCGAAGCCCTCGACCTGGTCGACACGATCCTGGACGACAGCATGGATCAGGTGCTGCTGCTCGGCATCGACCTGGCGGCCGAGGACAGGGCGCTCAGTGCCCAGGCGGAGCTGACGGACGGCGGGCCGCACGCCGGCGCGTCACAAGTCGATGCCGCCGTCGCGTTCTTCGTACGCCGTGCCGACTCCGCGCCCGAGTCGGCGGAGGTCTCCGTGGCCCCCGTCGCCGATGAGCGGCTGGCGGCCTTCGGGAGCCTGGCCGGTCTCGCCCAGCTCTACTTCACGGTCCGCACGCGGCGTGCGGCGGCCGCCTCGGGCACGGTCGCGGTCGACGTGGGCTCCGCACTGGGTGAGCGTCGGCTGCATCTGCATCTGGGTGAGCCTCGATGACCGGATCAGTTGGGGGGCCTGTGACGATGAACGCGGAAGAACGGCTGGACGATCTGCTCACCCGCGCCGCCCGCACGCACCCGGACCGGCCGGCTCTCGTGGACGGCGACCGCTCCTGGACGTACGGGGAACTGGACGAGGCCGTCAGTAGCCTTGCCGGACGGCTGGCCGAACAAGGGGTGAAGCCCGGCGACCGGATCGGGGTCTTCATCGCCAAGTCGGCCGAAGCCGTCATCGCGATCCATGCGGGGTTGCGGGCCGGGACGGTCGTGGCGCCCCTCGATGTGCGCAATCCCGTAGTCCGCATCAGCCACATGGTGCGTCAGGGCGGCCTGACCCGGTTGCTCACCGTTGCCGCGTCCGAGAACGTCGCCCGGAAGGCGGTGGGGGGCGAGGAGCCTCCCGAGGTCCTTCCCCTCGAAGGCGGCATCGGTCTTCTGCACACGCAGGAGAAGGCGCCGGCGGAGCCGCTTCCCGAGCCCGCCCGCGAAGGCGGCTATGTGCTGTTCACCTCGGGCAGTACGGGAGTGCCGAAGGGCGTGCTGCTGTCGCACTCCAACGTCGCGCACTTCGCCGTCTGGGCCGCCGCGGAAACGGGGCTGCGTCCCAGCGACCGCATCGGGTCGCAGGCCGCCCTGACCTTCGACCTGAGCACCTTCGACCTGTTTGCCGCCGCTGTCGCCGGCGCGTGCACGGTACTGATGCCGGAACGGCTGAAGGCGTTCCCCGCCGATGTCGTCGACTGGCTCACCGAACAACGGATCACCGTCCTCTACGCGGTGCCTTCCCTCTACGTCAACATGCTGGAGCGGGGCGGCATAGGCGACGCGTTCCCGCCCGGTCTGCGGACGCTGCTGTATGCGGGAGAGCCCTTCCCACCGCGTGCGCTGGAGGCATGGCTGCGGCTCGCCGCCGACCGGCCGGTCTACAACTTCTACGGGCCGACGGAGACCAACGTCTGTACGTTCCTGCGCCTTCCGGCGACGTGGACGGCGGCGCAGCAGGCCACGATCGGTTCGGCGATTCCCGGCGATGTCGTGGACGTCTTCGACGAGACCGGGGAGCTCACGTCCGAGAGGGGCGAGATCCACGTCGCGGGCGAGACGGTGTTCCTGGGCTACCTGGTGGACGGCGTACTCCACGATCCGACTCGGCAGCTGCGCTTCCGTGACGGGGTCGTCCGCCGCGCCTATCCGACCGGAGACCTCGGCAGGCGCACGAGCGGCGGCGAGATCGTGCTGTCCGGCCGGAAGGATTCCCAGATCAAGCGGCACGGCTACCGCATCGACATCGGGGAGATCGAGAACGTGCTGCTCGACTCGCCCGAGGTCCGGGCGGCCGCCGTCGTCGCCAAGACCGGTGCGCACGAGGGCGAGCTCTGGGCGTACGCGCAGGGCACGGTGTCCGAACGGGAGGTCCTCGGGCTGCTGCGCACGCAACTCCCGCTGTACATGGTTCCCGACCGGGCGGTTGTGGTCTCCGCCTTCCCGCTCAACGCCCGCGGAAAGATCGACCGCCTGACGCTCGCGGCGGAGGCGACGTCGGAATCCTCGCCGCTGAAGGAGACACGATGACGCTTCCCGACGACTTCGACAAGATCCTTGAGGCCGCTCACCAGGTCGGACAGAAGCTGGCGCCGCTGGCAGCCGGCGTGGACGCCCGGACCGGCGACCTCCGGGAGCCGTACCACATCCTCGCCGAGGCGGGTTTTCTGACCCTGCTGGTACCGCGCCGGGCGGGCGGCGCCGGGCTCGGATTCGCCGACTACTGGCGGGTGCTGTCCGCCGTCGGGTTCCACAACGGTGCGGCGGCCCTCGGGTTGAACATGCACAACGCCGTCATCGGACCGCTCTGCGAATCGGCGGAGTCGCGCTTGCCGCCGATGGCCGAGGAGTTCCGCAGCTGGCTCTTCGACGAGGTCGTCAACGGTCGCAAGATCTTCGCGTCCGCCGCGTCCGAACCCGTCAGCGGAGCGAAGCTGAGCGGACTCCGGACCCGGTACCGGAGAACCGAGGACGGCGAAGGTTTCGTGATCACGGGCGAGAAATCGTTCGTGTCGCTGGCCGGCATCGCGGACTACTACGCGGTCCCCGCCCGGCCCGAGGACTCCGATGATCCGGGACGCATCTCGCACTTCCTGGTGAGCAAGGACGACCCCGGGGTCTCGTTCGGGGAGATCCACAACCTGACGGCGATGTACGGGACGAGCACCGCCAACATGACGCTGGATTCCGTCACCGTGCCCCGCTTCCGGTTGTTCCTCGGCATCGAGGGCCTGTCGCTGCCCAAGGTGATCCGTGAACCGCACTGGATGGTCGCCGGTTACACCGGTGCGTACCTGGGAATCGCCGAAGGTTTGCAGCAGGCCGTCGTGGACTACCTGGCGGGCTCGCCCAAGCGGGCGGAATCGGCCGTCGTCCAGCGCAATGTCGGGCTGATCGCCGCCCGCCTGCACGCGGCCCGCGCACTGGTCGAGAGCGCGGGTGAGGCCGTCGACCTCGGACGCGGTGGCGCCAGGGCCAACACCCTGATCCACGCCGCCAAGTACACCGTGGGCGACCTCGCCGCGGAACTCGCCCGCATCGTCGTCTCGATCTGCGGTTCGGCGGCCGTCAGCCGCTCCAGGCCGATCGAGCGGCTGCTGCGTGAGCTCCAGTACGGGGCGGTGATGCCGGCCAAACCGGAAGAGTGTCTGGAATACCTCGGCAAAGCCGCCTTCGGTGTCGACCTCCGCGACGAAAAATCATTCTCCTGGTGAACCGAACGAAGGGAGACACCTCATGACACAGGACGACGCGGTGTTCACACACCCCATGTCGCCTCGCTTCTACGAGATCGACCGTCAGGGCGTCATGTTCAACATGTGGTACCTGGCACACGTCGACGAGGCGGTGGACGGCTTCTTCCTCGCGCGTGAGCTGCCGTACGACTCATGGTCCGAGCTGGGCGTCGACGTGCACGTCGCCCATGTCGAGATCGACTGGAAGGGGGCCATCAAGTACGCCGATCGGCCGGAGGTGCTGGTCAGCACCGCGCGGATCGGGAAGAAGAGCTTCACCCTGGATTTCGCCTTCCGTTGCGACGGTGAGATCACCGCGACGGGCTGCATCGTCTATGTCGCGGTGGCCTCCGATGGATCGGGCAGTACTCCGCTGCCCCCTCGGTTGGTCGAGGCGCTGGGCGAGGTGTCGCTGCTGCGGACGGTGTAGTTCGGCGCGTGCCGATCCGAGAAGAGCTCGGATTTCGCGACCGCGCATCAGTCGACGGGAAATGAACCTCGTACTCAGGGGCAGTGATGACAAGATCGGTATTGGTGACCGGCGGGAACCGGGGCATAGGACTCGCCATCGCCCGAGAACTGGCCGCCGCCGGCGACGCGGTGGCCGTGACGTGTCGGTCGGACCAGGCACCGGACGGACTGTTCGGTGTGAAGTGTGATGTGACGAAGACCCAGGACGTGGACAACGCGTTCGCCAAGGTCGAAGCGGAGCAGGGGCCCGTCGAGGTACTGGTTTCCAACGCCGGCATCACTCGGGACAAGCTCCTGCCGATGATGCGTGAAGAGGACTTCGAGGCGGTGCTCGACACCAATCTGACGGGGGCCTACCGAGTCGCCAAGCGGGCGGCGAGGAACATGATCCGCGCACGCGCGGGGCGGATCATCTTCGTCTCCTCGGTGGTCGCGTTCACCGGTCAGAGCGGCCAGGCGAATTACGCCGCGTCGAAGTCGGGGCTGGTCGGACTGGCTCGCTCGCTCGCCCGTGAACTGAGTCCGCGGAACATCACCGTGAATGTGGTCGCGCCCGGTTTCGTCGACACGGATATGACCGCGGGACTCAGCGACCAGATCAAGGCGGCCGCGAGGGATCGCATTCCGCTGGGCCGCACCGCCTCCCCCGAGGAAGTCGCCGGGGTCGTGCGTTTCCTGGCCGGCCCCGACGCCGGTTACGTCACCGGAACCGTCATCCCGGTCGACGGCGGCCTGGCCATGGGACTTTGAGAGGAAGCCGTTCATGGGAATCCTTGAGGGCAAGAGAATTCTGGTCACCGGAGTGCTCACCCAGAACTCCATAGCGTTCCATGTCGCGAAAATCGCGCAGGAGGAAGGGGCGCAGATACTCCTCACCGCCTATCCCCGCCGCACGCTGACGGAACGCATCGCCAAGCGTCTTCCCTCGGGGCCGGACGCCTCGTTGCCGGTCATCGAACTCGACGTGACGAACGCGACGCAGTTGGCGGAGCTGCCGGACCGGATACGCGAACATGTATCCGGCCTGGACGGCGTGGTGCATGCGATCGGAGCCGCTCCGCAGACGGCGCTCGGCGGAAATTTCCTCAACGCCTCGTGGGAGGACGTGGGTTCGGCGATACACGCCTCGACCTACTCCCTGAAATCTCTGGCCGTGTCCTGCCTCCCCCTGATGAAGGACGGCGGCGGCTCCATCGTGGGCCTGGACTTCGACGCGTCCCAGGCATGGCCGCTCTATGACTGGATGGGCGTCGCCAAGGCGGGACTCGAATCCTGCGCCCGCTACCTGGCGAAATATGTCGGGCCTCAGGGTGTCCGGGTCAATCTGGTGGCGGCCGGTCCGCTGGACACTCCGGCCGCCCAGGGCATTCCCGGATTCCACGATGTGGCCGATGTCTGGTCCGAACGTGCGCCGCTGGGCTGGAAGACCTCCGATCCCGTCCCGGCGGCCAAGGCGTGTGTCGCGCTCCTGTCGGACTGGTTCCCCGCGACCACCGGGGAAATCGTCCACGTCGACGGCGGGGTCAACGTCATCGGCGCCTGATTGGTCATCACGCTTTGAACGTCACGCTCTATTTCGGATAAGGAGATCGACAATGGCAGAGATCACCGACGATGTTCGGGAAAATGTGCAGAAGATCGTCTACGACGTTCTGGAAGTCGGGCCCGAAGACCTCACGGAAACGACGCTGTTCGTCGATGAGATCGGCGCCGACTCACTCGCGATCATCGAGATCCTGACGACCATCGAGGACAGTCTCGGCATAGCCATCGACCAGGCCGAGGCCAAGCGCATGGTGAACCTGGCCACCATCTTCGAAGTCCTGGCCGAGGCATGACCGCCAGGCCTGAGCGGGTTGTCGTCACCGGCCGTGGCGTGGTGTCGAGCATCGGCATCGGCGCGGCGGAATTCGCCGAGGGGCTGCGGGCCGGTCGGAACGAAGTCGCGCCCATCACCGCGTTCGACACCACGGGATTCGCCTACGCCAACGGATCCGAGGTAACGGGGTTCGATCCCGCCGGCTGGATCACCCGGACCCCGGTGGAGACGCTCGGCCGGGCCAGTGCCTTCGCCGTCGCCGCCGCGCACATGGCCCTGACCGAGGCCGGACTGTCCGGCGAGCAGCTGCGGGACCGTCCGGGCCATATCGCCGTCGGCACCGCCGACGGCGAATCGCAGGACATCGACGCACTGGCCGCCGAGACGGTCGCGCGCGGAGTGGACGCGGTGGACCCGGCGCTCGTCGAACGCGCCGGGACCCATCGGCTGTCCGCCTCCATCGCATGGGAGTTGGGGCTGGAGGACGTGGCCCCGATGACGTTCGCCACCGCCTGCTCGGCGGGCAACTACGCGATCGGAGACGGGCTCGACGCCATCCGGCTCGGCGACGCCGACTACGCCCTGGTCGGCGGCGTCGACGCGATCTGCCGCCGGTCGTTCGCCTCGTTCTACCGGCTGGGCATCATGTCTCCCGACCGGTGCCGCCCGTTCGACGCCGACCGCCAGGGCATCCTCAGCAGCGAGGGCGCGGGGATCCTGCTTCTGGAAAGCCTGACCTCGGCACGGGCTCGCGGGGCGACCATCTACGCGGAGGTGCTCGGCTACGGGTTGAACTGCGACGCTCACCACTCGTTCGCACCCGAGGAGAAGAGCATCCAGGCGTGTATGGAAATGGCACTCCGCGACGCCGGTGTACGGCCGGACGAGGTGGACCTGATCTCGGCACACGGGACCGGCACCAAGTCCAACGACGAGACGGAGGTACGCGCGATCAAATCCGTCTACGGCGACCGGCCGCCACCCGTCGTCTCCCTGAAGTCGATGCTCGGTCACACGATGGGCGCGTCCAGCGCGCTCGGCGCGATCGCCTCCTCGATCGCGATCACCGAGGGCTTCATCCCGCCGACGGTCAACCACCGGACGCCGGACCCGGAGTGCGACATCAACTGCGTCCCCAACCAGTCGGTTCCGGCTGATCTGAGGATCGTGCAGAACAACGGCTTCGCCTTCGGCGGCAACAACGCCATCGTCCTGCTGGGCCGCTACGAGGAACCTCAATGATCATTACTGCTTGGTCGGCCATGTCCCCGCACGGCACCAGCGACACGGACTTCGCGCAGAGCGCCGTGTCGGGCCGTCCGCTTCCCGACGGGCCCCGGCCGGTGCCGGACTTCGAACCGCGAGAGTTCCTCGGACGTCAGGGCACCCGGGCCATGAGCCGCGCCACGGCGCTCGCCGTGGCGACCGCCGCCCGTCTGCTCACCGAGGACGACGACCCCGCGCGTACGGGGCTGGTGCTGGGCACGACGAACGGCAGCGCGCAGAGCATCCTGGACGTCAACCGTGCCTCGCGGCTGCGCGACAAGCCGTTCCTCATCCAGCCGTCGACCATCCAGAACGCGGCCATGAACAGCATCGCCGGCCAGACCGCGATCTGGCACGGCCTCAGGGGACCGAACGCCACCCTCGCCGGGGGCAGGACGACCGGGTTGTCGGCCCTCGGATACTGCCGACGCCTGCTGCTGACGGGCCGTGCGGACACCATCCTCGCCGGTGCCGCCGAGGAGCTCACCGAGGCCCGTTCCTGGGTTCGTGACGACACCGCCCCGCTGGCGGAGGGCTGCGCCATGCTCCGACTGGAGCCGAGCGGTCCGGAACCGAGCAGTCCGGGGGCGAGCGGTCTGGAGCCGAGCGCCTCCCACGGCTTGGCCGAAGTACTCGCCGTCACCTCACTGGTGGTGACGGACGGCGACCTGGGTGCGGCGGTGCTCAAAGCAGCGAACAGGGTTCTTACCCGTACGTCGACATCCCCCGACCGCGTGTGGGCCGCCATCGGCTCGGGAACCACGGATGACGCGGAGTCCAAGGCCCTGGCCATGGTGTGCCCGGATGCGACGTTGCTGCCGCCGATCACGGAATCGCTGGGCCACGTCCATTCCGCTTCGGGTCCCTTCCAGCTGGCGGCCGTTCTGAGCCACGCCGCCGCCTCAGGTCCCGCCGACCGACTCGCATTGCTGACCTCGGTCGAACCCCAGGGCATCGCGGTCGCCGCTGTCCTCCGAGTCAAGGGAGAAACCATTGTCACTTGAGACCGCCTTCGCCGTCACACCTGCGAGCTCGGGCTTCCGAGGTACGGTCGGCGAGGAATGGATGTTCGCGGGCCGTGTCTTCGGCGGCTGCGTAGCGGCGTTCGCGAGCGAGGTGGCCAGGGCCGCCGCACCGCATCTCGTCCTCGGCGGCATCCAGGGCTCATATCCCCGAGCGGCCTCCCCCGGCCCCATCGAGGGCCGCGTCGAGACCATCCGGGAGGGCAAGAGCTCCCACCTGCTCCGCATCGACCTGATCCAAGGCGACGAACTGGTCTTCACGGCTGACGCCTGGATGCTCGACGGCCGACTGGTGCCGACGACCGACGAGCCCGTCGCCGGCGCGGAACCCCCGGAGTCGGCCCCTCTGGTGACCTGGCTGGAAGACGAGGTCGCCTTCTTCAAGAATCTCGAGGTCCGGGCGATCGACTACCCGCTCACCCCGGCCGGGCTGGGCGACGGCGTCCCCCGATGCGAGGTCTGGGTGCGGGGCCGCCCCGACCTCATCGGTGAGGCGACGCACGGGGCCGCCGTGGACCTGCTGGTCTTCGACAGCTTCTTGCTGGAGTGCGTGTTCCGCAGTGAAGGAATCGGCACCGTCCAGCCGATCACCCTGGATCTGGGGGTCCGCTGGACGCGGCACGTCCCCATCCACGCGTGGCGTCGCCTCACCACGTCGGCGACCATCACCGACGGCATCGCGCTGGCCGAAGGGACCAACCACACCACCAACGGCACCGTCCTCTCCACCGCCACCACGCTCGGAAGGCTGCTCCGGCGTGCCGGCACCGAGGGTCAGTCATGACCTCGCCGGTAACCCGGGCGCCCGCCGAAACACCGGTCCGGTTCGTACGGCGCCCGGTTTCCGCGACGTGCCGCCCTTGACGGTCGGCGGGGAAGGCCATCTGATGCTGCCATGAAGATTCGCATCGGTGTGGGGAACGTGCCGGAGCGCGGCGCGCAGCGCGACGATCCCGACCTGGCAGGTCTGGTGACGGATCTGGAGGCGCACGGGGTCGACTCGGTCTGGTTATCGGACCTGGTCTCGGCGCCGGGTGTGGTCGATCCGCTGGTCGGCGTGGCGTACGCGGCGGGTCGCACCGAGCGGCTGAAGCTGGGCATGAGCGTGCTGATCCTGCCCGGACGCAACCCGGCGGTGCTCGCGGCGCAGCTCGCGAGCCTGGCCGCGCTCGCCCCGCGCCGCGTCCTGCCGGTCTTCGGCGTCCGCCCCGCCCGCCCCGCCGACCGGACGGTGTTCCCCGTGCCGGACGGGCAACGCGCCGCCGTGTTCGAGGAGGCCCTGTACGTGGTGCGGGCACTGCTGACGCAGCCGCTCGTCACCCATCACGGCCGCTTCTTCCACCTGGACGAGGCCTCGGTCGCCCCACTGCCCGCCAAGCCCCTGGACCTGTGGCTGAGCGGCCGGGTCCCCGCCGCGCTGGACCGGATCGGGCGGCTCGGCGACGGCTGGCTCGGCAGCAACATCACCCCAGCCGAGGCCGAAGTCTGCCGCGCCCGGATCATCAGCGCCGCCGACCACGCGGACCGGACGATCGAGGAGGACCACTACGGCACCTACCTGACGATCGTCCAGGACGACGCCGACGAACACGCCGTGGACACCCTGCTGGCACGCCTCCACCAGGACCGCCCCGACGCGGCCGACCCACGCACCCTGCTCTGCTGGGGCTGGGACGACGCCCGTGAACACCTGCGCCGGTTCACCGACGCCGGCCTGTCGAAGTTCGTGGTCCGCCCGGCCGGCCCGGTGACCTCCCGCCGCGCCTTCCTCGAAGCGTTCACAACCGAGCTGACGCCGCTTGAGAACGGGTAACGGGCGAAGGGCGTCGACGGTCCAACGGGCACCGCTCTACGCACATCGGTCCCGGTCCCGGTCCCGGTCGTGGCCTGGTCCAGTCGTTCTCGAAGAGATAGACCCAGGCCTCGGACTCGGAGCCGGCGTCGTCGAGCATCCAGAGTTCTCCGCTGACGTGCTGACGCAGCGCCTACTGTTCGTCTATCCCGTCGATGGTGGCGTTGATTCGCAGGCCGACGAGCCACCGCACCAACATGGCGAACAAGGTCTCAAGGGTGGAGGCCACCAGCAGGCTCGTCCTTGAACGTCCGGAAGGCATCGTCGCCGACGGCGAAGCGCAGATCCGCCCGTGCCGGGGGGCGGTGCACGGTACGTGGTGCCGGCGCGTTCCTCACAACCGTTGACAGGGGCGAAGGCGAAGAGCCCGCCGGGACCGCCCAGAATCGCCAGCTCGCCGATGCGCAGTACCGGGCTGACGAGGAGGCTCGGGTGTGCCATGTCGGTGTCCGGGACGGCTTCTTCAAGTTCGGCGAGCTTGGTGACGTGGCCGTGAGTCAGTGACTCAGTGACTCGGACGATCAACCGATGACGAGCGGGAGTTTCGCGGCCAGGTCGCCCAGTTCGGCCTTCTCCGCTTCGGTCGGGGCCCGCCGTCCGGTACCGATCAGCAGCGCGTCCTTGTCGGAGAACGATGCGGGGAACGCGGTCCGGGCGATCTTCTCCAGCATCTCGCGGGTCCGGGCGAGCCCCTCCGCGGGCGGCTCCGCCGCGTCCGGCAGATGCGCGATCAGGTCGAGGTGGTGCAGCGTCCACTCCAGCACGTACGCGGAGAGGTAGTCGCCCGCGGTGAGGACGATGTCGCGGGTGCCTACCCGGAGACCCGGGTAGGCGAGTTCCGCGGCGCGGCCGGCCGCCGAGCCGACGTCGTCCAAGTGGAACTTGAGCAGCCAAGGCTCCTCGTACGCGGCGGCCAGCCGGACGATCAGCGCATCGAGCGGGTCGTCGCCGGTGGGAGGCGTATCCGCGACTTCCCAGTAGGTCACCGCGTCGCGGGTCGGTTCCGTTTCGGCCGGGGTCGCGAGGGTGATCAGGACGTCCTGAGCGTCGATGACCAGATGGCACACCAGGTCCCGCACGAGCCAGCCGGTACAGCCGGACGGCCGCGCGAAGTCCTCGTCCGTGAGTTCGGCGACCGCCGTACGCAACGCTGCCCAGGAGCGTGAGAAGAGATCCACATCGGCAAGGTAGTGCGGTGCCCCACGGCGGACAAGCGCATTTCGAGCGGTCGGCCCGTGTGGCCGGATGGCTACTCGAAGTCGTCGAACGCGTCGCGCAGATGCGCTTCCTGGCCGTAGTACTTCACGCTTTCCTTCCAGAACAGAAGGGTCAGGTGGTTCATCGGATACACGAAGTCCTCTTCCTGGAAGTGCGGTTGGCTGAGGTATGGAGTGTCGAGCTCGTCGTCCGCGCCCGGCACGAACATGTGGTTGGAGAAGTCGCCCGTGCCCTCGATATAGAAAGGGGCGTATCCCCACGACGTCTCATCCGTCGACCTGCGGATCACTTCCCCGATGTACCAGACGGCACCCTGTACGAACAGTCCTTCCCGCTCCTCGTTGAGCTCCTCCTCGCTGCCGTACCGACCGCGCACGAGTTCTTCGAGCGTATCCAGTGATTCAGGACTGAAGTCCCAGCTCTCCGTCTCCGCCCGCCCGGTCTCGCGGGCCCACTCCTCGAACCCCGCTGCCCGCGCCTGAAGCCACTCGGCAAGGCGCTGATACCTGTCACAGTCATACGGCACATCACACAGGCGCTCATCGATCGGGTTGTCGACCTCGTCATGAGTCAAGAACAACCTGTATATCGCCGCCATCACGTACAGCCTGTCTTCGGTGCAGTCGCCTGTCGGGCTCACACAGGGCGTGTCGACGCTCCCCGCCGCGTACGTTTCGGCGAACAGGGACGGAAGGGGTTCGCCGTCGCATGCGAACGGCTCGTACCTCCACACCACCCCGCTGGATCGACACGCCACTTCCCCGACGTACCAGACCGCGCCCTGAACGAACTCGCCGCACCGCTCTTCGGAGACCTCCTCGTCGCTGGTGTACGTCCGTCGCAGGAGGTCTTCGAGCGCGTCCAGGGAGGTCGGGCTGAAGTCCCAGAGTTCGGGGGTTCCGGTGGCCCGAGCCCAGTGCTCGAAGGCGGAGGATCTCTTGGACAGCCACTCCAACAGCTCCGGGTGACGCTGGGGGGCGGGGGTGTCGTCTGTACGGTCGGTCATGGGGGTCACCGTAGCGAAGGGGACTGACATCGCCGGGCCCGCCGCCCAGGTGGCTCGCCCGGTCAACCACCAGCGCGCGGCGGCAAGTTGGGACGGGGGCATCGCGCGCCGTGGGGCGCAGCGTAGTGGACGAGCCCGAGCCCGGACGCGAACCGGCAGCTGGAGGCTGCACCCGCATCGAACCCATCCTGTGAAGCACATCACAGTGCTGGGCTGTCACGGTTTTCGGGTGTGGGGTGTCTCGATGGACATCCGAAGAGACTCGATGGACATCGGGAGAGAGGAGCCGGGTCTGATGCCGGGACGCCACAGCGTACTCACAGGGCGCCCACGTGTTCTCGTGGCCAGCCAACACGTATGCAAGGTGAGGGCAGGTCATGGCTGACGACGCATTCACCGAGCACCGTCCGCTGCTGTTCACCATCGCCTACGAGCTGTTGGGCAGTGCCGCCGACGCCGAGGACGTGCTGCAGGAGAGCTACTTGCGGTGGGCAGCGGTCGATCCGGCCACGGTCGAGCATCCACGCGCCTACCTGGTCCGCATCGTGACCCGGCAGTCCCTCAATCACCTGCGCGCGGTCAAGGCACGGCGTGAGGAGTACGTGGGGACCTGGCTGCCCGAGCCCATCCGCACCGCACCCGAGGTGAGCGAGGACGCGATCCTGGCCGAATCGGTGTCGATGGCCATGATGCTCGTCCTGGAGACGCTGAATCCGACCGAGCGCGCGGTGCTCGTGCTGCATGACGTGTTCGGCTACACCCACGGCGAGATCGCCGCCTCGATCGGTAGGACCGAGGTCAGCGTCCGGCAGATCGCCCACCGCGCACGTCAGCACGTCCACGCGCGGCGTCGCCGCTTCGAACCCGACTCCGATGCCACCCGAGGGATCGTCCGGCGGTTCCTGCTCGCGGCGTCGACCGGCGAAGTCCAGGCGTTGATGGACCTGCTGGCGCCCGATGTCGTGCAGATCTCCGACGGCGGCGGGAAAGTGGTCGCCGCACGTCGCCCGATCATCGGCCGCGACGAGGTCGCCCGGTTCGTTCTCGGTGTGATCCGCACCAGCGCCGCGACGACCCGCGTCGAGCCCGCCACCTACAACGGCATGCCCGCAGCACGGTTCCTCACCGGCGGCGAACTCGACTGGCTGGTCGCGTTCGAGATCCACGACGGACGGATCACCGGTCTCTACGGCATGCGCAATCCGGACAAGCTGCACCGCGCCGATACGGTGCGGGCGCTCGACAGAGGAGGACCCACACATGGAAACCATGACCGTTGAACGCGTCATCGACGCCCCGATCGACGAGGTGTTCGCCTGGCTCACCACGACCACCAACTACACGAGCTCGCCCCTGGTGCTGCGCTGCCGCCTGACTCGACACGGTGAGACCGCGCCCTACGGCGTCGGTGCGGTGCGCAACCACCTCTGGCTGATCGGCTGGTTCCGGGAGCGCATCACCCACTACGACCCGCCGTACGCCACCGATTACGTCGTCGAACGCAGTCTGCCGCCCTCCAGGCATGAACTCGGGCGCATGACGTTCACGGAGGTCGACGGCGGCACCCAGGTGCGCTGGACCACCCGCGCCGAGATCCCCGTCCCGTTGCTCGGCACCCTCCTCACCCGGCACATCGCCCGGCCGATCATCACCCGCACTTTCGGCAACATCCTCGATGCCGCGAACGCCGCTTTGACCCAACACCCCCGATGGGAAAGGGGGTTGACGAGCGCAGACGCGCCAACGAACGGAAACAAGCCCCGTTGACCGGCTCTCCCTGCGCACCCCCACGCGCACCCTCCCGTCAGGCCTTCAGGCCTTCAAGCAAGCCAGGGTGGGCGGCCTCCGGAGACCCAGCGGCCGAGGGCGCGGCCGTCGACAAGACGCAGGGGGTGGTCGAGTTCGGCGTTGGCGCGCTGGGCGTCCGGGGTGAACGAACTGGTGGTGACGATGAGGGCCTGGTGAAGTCCGCCCGCGCAGCGGTAGGCAGCGCGGGTAGCTGGATGCGGCCGCTGCGGACGAGGAGAACGAGTACGGTCGCGGCCAGGCAGAAGGCGGCCAGGATGCTGACGGTGACGGGGTATTCGCGGGCCGCTGCGATGATGGTGGCCAGAACGATGGCGGCAGCGACAAGGCGGCCGGTGGCGGTCTCACGCTTACGGCGCCTGGCAGTTGTCCGGACGGTGCGGCGCTTGGGCCTCGTGACGGGGCGGCGGGTACGAGTCGATGAGCGGCGGGTTCGAGTGGATGAGCGTCGTCGTGCCGGTGCGGTCATGCGTCCCCCGGGTGAAGTGCTGGGTTGTTGCAGCGTCCGTTACCGCACTCACTGGCCGGCTCGCGAAAAGCCGTTCACGAGCTGGGTCACATTGATCGTCAGCAATAGCCCAGACCTCCCGTCAGACCACGACCGCCCTGCCCCGAAGGCAGCGGACGCCCACTCCAGCCCTCTTGTGCAGTCCTCGCGTGCAGTCCTCGTGCGTAGCCGTCGCGTGCAGTCCTCTTGTGTAGCCCGATCCCGGCACTGCTGTGACCGAGTTGCCGGTGATTGGCAGTAAAGCGCGCCCGTGGCCGGATTCCGCAGACGCGCCCGGTCACCGAACCCGAGGTGGGCGTCCGACAAGGGCAATCCCCCGGTGAGCGAGAATCCGCGGATGGACTTGGATGATGTGCTGGTAGGCCACTGGAGCAGCGTTCCGTTCTCCTACGGGGTCATGGAAGCCTCCGAGCTGGGGTTTCTCCCCGACGGTCAGGGGTGGAGCGTGTGGTTCAACTTCGACTCGCTGTGTGTCACCCGGCTGAGCTGGAGGTGTCCTGAGCCGGGGGTTGTAGAGCTGCATGCGAAGTGGGTCGTGGAGGAAGCATCCAGCGAGGACGACGGCTTCCCTGCGTTCGGCTCGACGGCGTCGGTGCGACAGGTGGACGAAGTGACGCGCCATCACTACACCGTGGGGCCTGCGATACCCATGCCAGGTGAAGAGGCCGTGCCGTCGGTCGCCTTCGAAGAGGACGTGGAGTTCTGTCACCGGTTCGCCAGAGGAGCGAAAGACATCCGGATCGAGGAGGATCCCACCCACCTCGTAGTGCCGTATGAGTCCCTCAGTTGAGAACCCATCGTGTCGCCGGCGCGTCGTCCGGAACCCGTCGGAAGGGCAGCGACGAGTTCGCCCGACCGTCCATTCCCTGCTCAGTCGTCGCGTCCGCCGTCCTGGAAGATCCGGTCCAGGTGGTGGTTCAGGACAGCGGCGGCGGACTCCGGGCTGCGCTGGCCGACGAGGATGCTGGTACCGAGTCCCGCCGACATGGCGAGCAGGCTGATCGCCTCCACACGTGAGTCGATACCGGGCCGGGTGAGATCCGCTTCGTGCGCCTGCTGGAGCAGGGCGGTCACGGCGTCCTCCGCGGCTTCGGGATTCTTCATGAAGGGCTGCGCGGCAAGCGCGTCGTCGGTGACGGCGAGGACGGCGTACGAGGTGTAGACGAGGTGGAAGGTGCGACTTTCCTCGTCGGTCGGCAGCGAGGCCAGGAGCATTGCCTCGATCATCGCGCGCGGCCCCGGATTCTCGCCGGCGGACCGGACCCGTGCGGCGACCCGCTCGCCGAATCCGGCGGCCAGGTGCTGGAGTCCGTAGAGCAGCAACTTCTCCTTGGTCTGGAAGTAGTACTGAACCAGCCGCAGTGACACCCCCGCCTCCGCCGCCACATCGCGCATCCCCACCGCATGCAGGCCGCGCCGTCCGGCGACCCGGACGAGCGCCTCGGCGATTTCGGTGCGCCTCTCCTCGTGGTCCACACGCTTGGGCATCGGCTGGATCTCCGCTCGTCGCTTGCTGACTTGGGGCCCTACCAGGCCACCGCCATGTCCCTGCTGGGCCACCGCCACGTCCCTGCTAGGCCACGCCACGTCCCTACCAGGGACCGTCATGGTACAGCCGTATCATCAACGTGATACGTTCGTACCACGAAAACCAACGCTTCCGGAGGTGGCTTGCCGTGCCCGTGACCAGGACCGAAACCCGCGCCGATGTCGGCCGCTACGTCGACGACGCCCTGCGCGACCGCTACTTCACGGCCTGCGACGCGGTCTACGCGATGGGCGCACCCATTCGTGCGGAACTCGACGTGGAGACCAGCTTCGGGACGACGCACGTCTACCGGTACGGACCCACGGACCCCGCTGCCGAATCCCGCACGCCGATCGTGTTGGTGCACGGCGCGGGCAGTTGCTCCGCCATGTGGTACCCGAACACCGCCGCACTCAGCGCCGACCGCCCCGTCTACGCGCTCGACACTCCCGGCGACCCCGGCCGCAGCATCCAGCGCGAGCCCATCCACCAGCCCGAACGCGCCGCCCAATGGCTCGACGAGGCGCTCGCCGCTCTCGACCTCGACCGTGTCCACCTCATCGGGTCCTCATACGGCGGCTGGCTCACACTGAACCAGGCACACCGCAGGCCCGGCCGCCTCGCCTCGGTGACTCTGCTCGACCCCGGCGGCCTGGAAAAGGTCGGCCTGCGCTTCTTCGTCTGGATATTCGCCAGCCTCATCGCGACCTCCGCGCCCAAGGCACTGCGCCCGCGCCTGGCGGCCTGGCTGGAGCAGCAGGTGATCACCGTGTCCGAGCTGCGCACGATGATCAGGTTCGCGGTACGCGCCTACCGCATTCGTCGCCCGGCCCCCCTCCCCCTCACCGAGGACGAGCTGCGCACCATCCGCACCCCGCTCCACCTCCTGCTCGGCAGGCGAAGCCTTCTCGTGCACCCGCAACGCCAACTGGAGCGCGTCCCGCGCCTGATACCGGGCGCCCGCGCCGAGGTCATCTCGAACACCGGTCACGGACCGCAGATCGACCACGCGGAGCTGACCAACGGGCGGATGCTGGCCTTCATCGACTCCGTCGACTGATCCCTCATCCATCCCAGGCGTTCCGGGTCACGCCCGGCAGGGTGGGCAGTTCCGCCCAGTGGGTGACGGATTCGGCTACAGGTTGTCTCCCCAGCCGCCTTGAATCATGGTCTGGAACGCCCACACCCCATTCCGCCTGATCAGAATGTCGGCGTAGCGCAGCTGCCGGGCCTGCCCCTCCATCGTCATGACCGAGTCCGTGAAGACCACGGCCATCGAGGACGAGAGGAAGACGGGCGTCCGCGTCGACTCGAACGTGATGTCCGCGCTCCCCTCCCCCATCACCTGCGTCATCGTCGCGACGAACTGCTCGCGGTCCCACTGCGCCGAACGTCCGTTGCCGGCCGCGTCATCGCTCACGAGATTGAGGGGGAACACCGCCATGTCGGCCATGCGCTCAACATTGCGCTGCGCACTCTGCGCGTCGTACTCGGCGAACCAGGCGTCCAGGCTCGCGCGGTCCTCAGCGGTCGGGACATACCCGGTGTCGGGCAGCAAGGTCACACAGACTCCTCATGGTCTTCGGATGCGCCTCAGCGCACTCGACAAACTTGACTACGCAGGAGAAGGTAGGACACATGAGCCTTCTAGTCAAGTTTGATTAGATGTTTCCCTGTGAGGTCCACGTCCCGCACTCTTCGTCCGCACTGCATCGAAGGATGTAGCCGGCATTCGTCGCTGCGGACGAGGATTCCGGCCCTGGGCGCGCCGATCATGGTGCGAAAGCGAGTATCAGGGGAGGGAGTTGGAGTGGTCGAGGTGGGGAAAACGCAGGCGGTCGCGGCGGCGGAGGGGGCCGCCGGCGATGCGGGCGGCGTGGCACGGGCGCGCCTGCCGTTACTCGATGTGCTGCGCGGGGTGGCAATTCTCGGAACGTTGATGAGCAACGTCTGGATCTTCGCCGGGCCGGGCGCCGAGTGGGGCGTCCTCAGCGGGAACACCGGGATATCGGCGGGGGCAGACCTGACTTCCCTGGCCGGGATGGCAGAGACGGTCTTCCAATCGCTCGCGAACGGCAAGTTCCTGTCGATGCTGACGATTCTCTTCGGAGTCGGGCTGGCCATCCAGTTCCGGTCGGCCGCCAAGCGCGGGCAGCCATGGCCGGGCCGGTACAAGTGGCGGGCGCTGTTCCTCTTCGCCGAGGGCACCGTGCACTTCGTGTTCGTCTTCGCCTGGGATGTACTGATGGGGTACGCGGTGGTCGCGTTGCTGGTGGCCTGGCTGCTCACGCGTTCCGCGCGAGCCCAGCGCGTCACGTGGATCGCCATGGGCGGGCTCCACTTGGCGGCGATGACGCTGCTCACAGCTGCCACCCTGCTCGCCCCGGGCGGGAAGACGGGTGATGGTGCGGGCAGTGGTGCAGGGAGTGGCCCCGATGCCAGCACCGTGAAGCTGTACGCCGAGGGGGGTTACACGGAGCAGATCGCCTTCCGGCTGTCGCATGCCCTGGCGTTGCGCATGGAACCGGTGCTCTCCTTCGCGCTGTTGGTCTTCCTGTTCCTGCTCGGCGTACGGCTCTTCAGGGCGGGAGCCTTTCAGGGCGATGAGGCAGGACGACGGATTCGGCGTCGGCTGGCCGGGTGGGGACTGGGAATCGGCCTTCCCCTCACCACCCTTACGGTGCTGGGCGGTTCGGACTTCTTCCTCTTGGAGCGATACGGGGCGGCGCCGGTCCTGGCGATCGGCTACCTGGGCCTCATCGGGATGGTGATGGACCGGCTCCGTCACCCGGGCCCACTGGCCTCCGCCGTGACTTCCGCACTGACCTCCGTCGGCCGTACGGCCCTGTCCTGCTACGTACTGCAGAACGTGCTCGCCATGCTGGCCTGCTACGGCATCGGCCTTGGCCTGGCGTCCCGTTGGGCGGACAACGGCCCGTGGTGGGTGATGGGACTCTGGGCGGCGATCTGCCTGGTGCTCGTAACGGGGGCGAGCCTGTGGCTGCGACGGTTTGAGCACGGGCCGCTGGAATCGGTACAGAAGAGGCTGCTGCGGCGCTGAGTTCAGTGCGGTGCCTGAGTGCGATGGCTGAGTGCGATGCCCTGAGTTCTCAGTGCGGCTCCTCAGCGCGGCGCCTTTGCGTACGGCCGGCTGGATGCGTCGCGCCACATCGCCGGGTACGGTCGCGCTGTGTGTTACTACGCCGCGAAGCCCTACAAACTGCACTACGCGTGCGTGAGCTGCCGCATCGCTTTCAAGCGGCACCCCGGCCTCGACGAGCACCGATGCCCCCGATGCTGCCGACCGATGGCCTGTGCCGGTCACGACTTCGCGGCACCGCGCCGCCGAGACACCAAGGCATGGAACGTCGTGGCCGCGGTCCTGAACGCCGGATTGCGCTACGAGGGCCGGGAGCCATGCGGCTGCGGCAAGGAACCCAAGTTCCGCCCCCGCACCCGAGCGCAGCTGCGGGCACGTCGAATCGCGGCAGCACGAACCGGCACTCCACTTGTGGAGATGCTGGGGCGCGCGGATCCGCTGGCGTCCGTTGAAGATCGCGTGCGGGGGCAAGATCGCGAACGGCGCTGAGCCGCGGCGTCTGCATCGCTGTGTGGAATCGGCGACCGAGGCGACCGAGGCACTGGACGCGGGCGGCGAGCCGTTCGGCTCCGCGGGCCCGCCCCGCTGCCGGCCGCCACGCCCCGCAAGTGGGGGGCGGCGGCCGCTGGTGGCCGCCGCCCGCCTACTGGGACGTCGGATCGGGCATTCGGCCGACGTCAGACCGCCGGGGCCGGGTACGTCGGGTACTCCACCCCGGAGACGTGCTGGACGACGCGGATGACCTGGCAGGAGTAGCCGAACTCGTTGTCGTACCAGAGGTAGAGGATCGCGTTGTCGCCCTCGACCTTGGTGGCGCCGGCGTCGATGATCGAGGCGTGGCGCGAGCCGATGAAGTCCATGGAGACCGCGTCGGGGGCCGTGGTGAAGTCGATCTGGCGCTTGAGCGGCGAGGTCAGCGACACGTCGCGGAGGTAGTCGAGGACCTCCTCACGGGTGGTCTCGCGCGCGAGCTGCAGGTTGAGGATCGCGATCGAGACGTCCGGCACCGGGACGCGGATCGAGCTGCCGGTGATCTTCGCCTTGAGGTCGGGCAGTGCCTTCGCGACGGCGGAGGCGGCGCCGGTCTCGGTGATCACCATGTTGAGCGGCGCGGAGCGGCCGCGGCGGTCGGCCTTGTGGTAGTTGTCCAGCAGGTTCTGGTCGTTGGTGAACGAGTGGACGGTTTCCACGTGGCCGCGCAGGACGCCGTACTCGTCCTCCATCGCCTTCAGCGGCGGCACGATCGCGTTGGTGGTGCAGGACGCGCAGGACAGGATCTGCTCGTCCGGCTTGATCGTGTCGTGGTTGACGCCGTGCACGATGTTCGGGACGTCGCCCTTACCCGGCGCGGTCAGGACGACCTTGTCGATGCCGGGGCGCAGGTGCTCGGAGAGGCCCTCGCGGTCGCGCCACTTGCCCGTGTTGTCGATGAGGATGGCGTCCTTGATGCCGTACGCCGTGTAGTCGACCTCGGACGGGTCGTTCGCGTAGATCACCTTGATCGCGTTGCCGTTGGCGAAGATCGTGCTGCTCGCCTCGTCGACGGTGATCGTGCCCTGGAACTGACCGTGGATGGAGTCGCGGCGCAGCAGCGAGGCCCGCTTGACGATGTCCTGGTCGCCGCCCCCGCGCACGACGATCGCGCGCAGCCGCAGGCCGTTGCCGGAGCCGGCCTTCTCGATCAGCAGACGGGCCACGAGGCGGCCGATGCGACCGAAGCCGTACAGGACGACGTCGCGCCCCTCACCGCCTTCGATCTTGTTGGCGCCCGTGGCACCGGCGACGGCCTCGGCGGTGAACGCCTCCACCGAAAGACCGCGGTCGTCCGTCCTGTACGTCGCGGCGAGCATGCCGATGTCGATCTGCGACGGGCCCAGGTCAAGCGAGGTCAGCGCCTGCAGGAACGGCAGGGTCTCGGTGACCGAGAGCTCCTCGCCGGCGATCTGCCGGGCGAAACGGTGGGTCTTGAGAATGCTGACCACCGACTTGTTCACCAAGGAGCGGCTGTGCAGCAGGACCGTGACGTCCCGCTCGCGGTGCAGCTTCCCGATGAGCGGGATCATCGACTCCGCGATCTCCTCGCGGGTCTTCCAGTTGGTGAACGAGTCGTCGTTGACAGTCACAGGTTCATCTTTCGAGCTAGGCGGTGCTCATATGCTAGCCCCTGCCAATTTGATCTTTTAATCGGTGCCCCTTGAGCCGGCACGAGCATTCCTGTTTGTGCGGATTTGTCGCGACAAAGACACCCGATTGATCGGCGTTGTCGAGCCCGGCGTTGAGCCCGGTGTTGAGCCCGGTGTCGACGTGGTCCGCGTCATCAGCCGGCTCGGCGGGCCCTGCCGGGCCGGGCGGGGTGCCGGCGCGGCTGGTCGGCCGACGCTCGGCAGCGTGTCGAGCGGACCAGAGACCCGGCAGACCTGTGGTCCGGCGGTTCGGTGGTCCGGTGGTCGAGGGCGTCGGTGGTGACGCTCCGGGCGTTTGCGGAGCGACTCGACGCTCTCCCCTCCCCCACCCACAACCGGCAACCGGCAACCGGCAACGAACTCGATTGTCAGTGGTCGGTCGTAGTGTGATCGACATGGACGCCACGGCTTTGGAACAGAGACTTCGAGACCGCCCCGACGACGTTGCCGCGTGGCGCGCCTACGGCGTATCGCTGCGGGAACAGGGCGATGCCCGGGGCAAGTTGATCGAGTTGCAACAGCGGCACGCGTGCGTCGCTGACACCGCCCGGCGCGAGGAACTGGCGGGTGAGATCGGGCTGCTGATGGAGGAACACCGAGCAGGCTGGGATGCGGAGTTGCCAACGGACGTGACCGTCGAGGCGCGCCGGCACGGGTTCGCCACGAAGGTCGCCGTCGAATGGTCCGACGAGGCGCCCGCACTGATTGAGCGGGCCCTGCGGAGCCGCTTTGTGACCGCGTTGCGGATCAAGCCGGGCGTTGACGAGGTGGGTGAGGACTGGGGCAACGAGGAGGAGCACTACGACGAGGACGGCATACCGATCGCGCCGCCGCCCATAGAGGCCGACGCCCTCGCGACCCTCGACCTCGGCCGGCTCGTCGAACTCGACCTTTCGTACTTCCGCATCGGCGACCCCGGCGCCAAGGCCCTCACGGCCGCGGCCGGCGACGGACGGATCGAGACGCTCGACCTGCGGTACTGCGGCATGGGCGACGTCGGCCTGGCGGCCCTCACCGCGTCCCCGAACTTCGCCGCGGTCCGTCGTCTGCACCTGCAGGGCAACACGGTCACCGCGGAGGGCGTGCGCTCGCTGGGCGGTCTCCGGCAGCTCGTCGAGCTTGACCTTCGGTACAACCGGATCGGCGAGGACGGGGTGGACGCTCTGCTGGCAGCGCCGTTCATTGGCTCGCTCAAGCGCCTTCTGCTGTACCGCGACGATGTCTCCGATACAGGCGTGCAGAAACTGGCGTCTGCCCCTCAGCTTCCTACCGCCCTGCGCAGCTTCTGGAGGAGCGTGTGAGCGTCGAACTCCGCGACCGTTTCTTTGCCCTGTCGTCCGGTCAGGCCGCCGACGGTGAGGTTGCCCGCTACCGCGCCGAGGTCGATGCGACCGACAGCGAGCCCGCCGCGACGCTCGATGGGCTGGGGATTTCCTGGCACCCCACCTCGCGCCACAAAGCCGTGCGCTTCATCGAGGCCGAGCGCATCGACGCCGATGTGCGCGAGCTGTTCGCCCGGCCCAGCGAGGGCGCGCCGCATCTGGCGGCCGTCTTCGTCGACCCACGCGAGCTGTCGTTCCGTACGTTCGAGAACATCGTTCCGCTGGACCGCCTGTTCGCGGACGTCCCTCTGGAGCTCGGGCTCACCGAGCCCGACGAGCTTGGCAAGGGCGCGTACGCGTCGTCGGTGCAGCTGCCGGATGCCGCCCGCGCGGGCCTGGAACGCCTCGACTCGCTGGACCTCTACGTCCCGCCGCTGAACGCCTCCTCGCGCGGCGGCGAACGGTTCATCTTCCACTCGGCGCTGCTCGCCGAGGCCCTCACCAGAGCCGTGGCGGCGGGGTTGCCGGAGGCGATGCTCGACGGCTTCTCGCATGTGAACCCCGTGTTCCGCTGCAATCGCTTCGAGCCCGGCGACAGCAACTTCCACCACCACCGTGACACGCCCTACTACGACGCCGCCCGCGGGCATGTCTCCCGATACACAGTTCTGCTCTACCTCACCGGCGGCTCGGCCGAGCCCGCCCTGGACCTCACCGGCGGCCCGGCCGTCACGGACATCGAGCCCTTCACCTGCGTAATCTTCGATCAGCGGTACGAGCATGAGGGCGCGCCCTACCGTGACGGCCGCAAGGTCTTCCTGCGTACCGAACTCGTCTTCAGCCAGCCCGAGGTCACCCACGATCCCGACATCGGCGCGCAGTTCAGCAAGGCCTGTTACTGGACCGGCGAGAGCGTCTTCGCTCCGGAGCTCGCCCGCCACGCCGACGCGTACTACAACCAGGTCGCCGCGGCACACTGGAGCGGCCTCGTCCCCGGTGCCGCGCGCGAGCCCTTCGTCCACAAGCAGTTCCGCGGGGTGCATTTCCTCGCGAACGGCTATGACTTCTGGTTCCCCAAGAGCGAGGCGCTCTCGCTCGCCGAGTGCGCCGCGATCACGCTGCTCGACTACTTCAACTGCAAGCTCGGCGACGCCGCGTTCCACGATCTGTGCGACTCGGAGGTGATCGAGGCCGAGGGCGCGGACAGCAGCTGGATACCCGCCTTCCTCGACGCCAGGCGCGGCGAGTCGGCAGTCCCGCCGTTCGACAAGTCCGGGCTCTTCCCCGAGCCGGAGGAGACGGACGACGTGTGCTGCCCGTTCCACGACGGGGGCCGGTTCGATCCCACGCGACTCGACGAGATCGTCGACCTCTACGAGCGCACTCAGACCTTCGCGAAGGCGCACATCATGCCTGCGCCGATCCTGATGCTCGGGGAAGACGTGGTCCTCGATCCGGAGAAGTTCGTGATTCGAGGCAACCAGATTCATGTGCTCGGCAAGCAGCCGCTCACACCCGTGAACTTTGCCGCCTGCTGGAATTCCGGCGGAACCCCCGACAACTACATCGACGTCGCAGCCACCGTCGGCGCTGCGCACTTCCTCGTCCCGCCGATCCTCTTCACCGAGTCGGACGACTGCTACCACCTGCAGTTCGACTTCTTCCGGAACACCTGGATGGTGAATCACCAGCAGTCGACCGTCCCCGTCCCCATGATCCGCCAGGTCTCCGAGGCCGACATCGAGGAATTCGACGAGGGATTCGACGAGGACGAGGCCTACCCGTGGATGGACGCCGTCGATCCCTCACTGGTAGTCGGCGGCTCCGGCAAGCGCACGGCAAAGCTCTGGTGGGCCGACGACTCTCCACTCGTCGACGAGCTCTACGACTTCCTCACCGAACGCGACGACTACGGCGACCACGACGACTACGAAGATGACAAGGACGAAGACAAGGAGGAAGAGGAAGGCTAGGGGCCGGGCTAGGAGGCCGGGGCATCCACTCCTGGGCGTCAGTCGGCACGGGGCCGCCACGTCAGTGCGCGTCGTGCGGCCGTCGCACCGCCTGCGGCAGTGGCGGCTGCGGCGAGGAGGGCCGTGACGGTCAGGACAGCCGTGATGAGGTTCCAGGACAGGGTTGCTCCGCTCTCTCCTCCGGTGACGGGCTGGACCAGGACGACATGAACGAACGTGCCGATGGCACCGGCGCCCAGGAGCGGAGCTCCCAGACACCAGAAGGCCGTGGTGTGGAACACCTGGCCGCGTCCGGTGAGGACGGTGAGCGGGGCGAGCGTTTGGGAGAATCGCAGAAATTCCGAGAGGGCGGCGAGTGCCATGGCCGTGAGCAGAACGAGCGTGCCGATGGTGCCGAGGAAGGGAATCCAGCGGGACTGATAGCCGACGGTGAAGGATTTGGCTCCGTCTTCGGCCACCGGCTCGGTGAGGGCTTTCACGCTCAGGTAGAGGTGTGCGGCCCGTTTGACGGCCGGGATGTTCATGGGTTCGTCGAGGGCGGTGAAGACCACGGCCTGAAGGCCTTGGGCGGAGCCGATGGCACTGACCGGGCCGGTGCGGACCACTGCGGGTGTTTCGCCGAACGTCTGGTAGCCGGTGACTCTGAGGCGCTTGTCGAGGGCGCCGTACGGCACCTCGGCCTCTTGACCGGCGGCGGGGCAGGGCAGCCGCAGAGCGTGGAGGCTGCTGCACGGCGCTTGGAGGACACGGCTGCCGCTGGAGCCGTCGGGCTGGATGTTCCCCGTTCCGATGGCGACCGTGTGCGCGCCATGAGGAAGTGCGGCTGTGAAAGCGTCGGTGAGCCGCGTCGCCGATGTCTGTACGAGTGCCATGGTCCGGCCCTGCGCGGAGTTCAGCTGTTCCTCGTCCCCGGAACGGGCGAAGAGGAGGCTGGTGATGATCTGGGTCTGCCCGATGACACCGATGGCAATGATCATCGCGGCGACCAGGCGGACCACCATTCCGGGCCGGGCCGCGGTGGTGCGGGCGGCGATCAACCGCGCGGGGGTACCACTGTGGTGCGGCGACTTCGACGCCCGGCGGCTGATGTGTGAAGCCGCCCAGCCGATCACCCACGGAAGCGTCATCCACACACCGACGACCGCGAACAGATAGGCCGCCGCGGAGCGTTGTGCGCCGAAGGACCGCGACGTCAGAGCCAGGACGAGAAACGCGGGACAGGAACCCAGGGCGAGGAGGCGTAACAGACCGCTGCCCGCCGAGCGTGGCCTGGTGGATGTTCCCGTGCGCGCGGCGGGACGCAACAAGAGGACCAGCCCGAGCATCATCACCATGGAGGCGGCGATCGCAGCCGCCAGTGTCACACCGACGCGGCGCAGGTCCGGCGCGTACAGGGTGTAGTCGATCCACGGCAGTTGCACGTCCACCAGCAGGAAAGGAGCGGTGAGCAGGGCCGCGACGGCCGCTCCGATACAGGCGGGTCGGATCGCGGCTCCGATGTCCATCCAGGCGCGTGCCGCCCGCCCGGCGCCGAGGGTGTGCAGCAGGGCATCGCGCCGGTCGCGTCCGGCGGCGCCCATCCTGGCGGCCGCTGCCGCGAGGCCCAGAGCAGGAAGCCCGAGCAGTACGCCGATGATGGCCAGCATCGACGACTGGGGGCCGACGATCCGCAGGTCCCCGAAGGCCGCGCCGGCGCCTCCGTAGCCGGTGATCTTCTCCATCCGCGCCGTGCCGAGCATGGACGTGGTGGGTCGGACGTAGGCCAGCCGTTCGCCGGGTGAGGCCAGTCCCTCGGCCGAGATGGTTCCGACACGGGTGCCGTACCGGTGGCCGAAGTCCTCGTCCGCGGGCCCCTGGGCCAGCGCCGGCGACAGGAACACCTCGCCGGGGCCCGGCCAGCGTGCCACCCCAGGCGGCAGGGGCGCGTCCTTCGTCAGGGGAGCGATGACGACGACGGTGAACTGGCGCCCTTGGTAGCTGTCCCAGTACCGGCTCCACAGGGCCGAGCCCTGCTGCCCGTGCTGGGCGAGCGTGGGTACGCGCGCCGCTCCGCGCTGCTCACGCCCCTGCCAGGTCGCGGCCGTGGCGGACAGCGAGCTGAGCGTCACGGCCACGACCGCGGTAGCGGCCAGCAGTGCCCAGAAGCGCGCCCGGCCGCCCTCGGCGGTCCGGCCGGCTGCCCTGCCGATGTGCAGCATGTGGCGGATGCGACCGCGCTTCATCGGGCACCTGCCAGGGCGCCCTGTTCCAGGTGCATGACCCGGTCGGCCCGGTTTGCCACGGCGGGGTCATGGGTGACGACGAGCAGTCCGCACCCGCGGGCGCCGGGCACGGCGAACAGTGTCTCGGCCACATGGTCGCGCGACGACTCGTCCAGTGCGCCGGTGGGCTCGTCCGCCAAAAGCAGCACGGGATTGCCGATCAACGCCCGTGCCACGGCCACTCGTTGACGTTCACCACCGGAGAGTTCGCTGGTGGCGGTTTCGGTGACGGGCACACCGAGTTCGTCCAGGAGTTTTCGGCTTTCGTCGTACGCATGGTCGCGTTCCACACCGTCCAGCAGGGCGGCCAACGCCACGTTCTCGACAGGAGAGAGCTCAGGCAGCAATTCCCCGAACTGGAACACCATCCCCAGGCGCTTTCTACGGTGCTCTGCCAGGTGGCGGCCGCGCAAAGCGACGACATCGCGGCCGGCGACCATGACCGATCCGGAATCAGGTCGCACGAGGCCGAGGAGGATGGAGAGCAGAGTGCTTTTCCCTGATCCGGAAGGGCCCATTACGGCGACGGATTCGCCGGCGCACACGGCGAGTTCGAGTCCGTCGAGCAGGCGCCGGCCCCCTACCTCGTACCCCAGTTCACGTACTTCAAGGGGCAACGCAAACGCATCCGACACGCCATCGGCCTTTCAGGAGATGAGAATCAGCAGTGCGCTGCCCGGGGCGAAAAGCGTCCCGGGCAGCGCGATGTCACAGCGGGCCGTTATGGCTCAGTGGTCGTCGCTCCACCAGTTGGAGCAGTCGTCGGGCCACTTGTCGATTTCGGTGCAGACTCGCATGTCCCACACCTTGCCGCCCTTGTTGCTGTAGGCCTTGGTGCCCTCTCCGCTGTGATTCCACAGCGTGTACACCTCACTGCCATGGCCGTTGCGGTTGTACTCGGCCTTTACGGAGTTGCCGTCTCCCTTGGTGTCCTGGAGGCCGACCTGATAGCCGCCCCCCGTACGCCAGGAATGCGCACCGGACGTGTAGCGGTCCATGTCCGCGAAGGCGGTAGTGGACCCTGCCGCTATGGCGACCCCCGCGATCACCACAGCTGCCCGTGACACTAACTTTCCGGCTCTCTTCATGGAACGTCCTCCCGTTGACGTGCAGACACCCACCGACAGAGGTCGGGGGGATGAACGTTGACGATCTTTACAGCTGGCAATGGGGGTATGAAGTCACCTTCCGGCCATCGCTCAGCCGAGTGGCATGTCTTTCCGCGGATTCGGCGCTTGTTCCTGCACAGATCATGAAACGGAAGTACGCGCTCCCGGCCAACATCCACTCCGGCCGTCCCACCCCCTCCCCAGGAAGAGTGGAAACCGACCGTCCCGGGCTCCCCCTGTGTGGTCTTCTCTCCCCCAAGCCCGCAAGGGAAATCCGAGCCTGCTCGGGGCTCATTCCTCGCCTGAAGCAGTCGCTCCGTTCATGTGTGCGATCTCGCGGTGTCCTACCGCATCTGGCCTGAATGGACAGTGCCCGGCGACCGCGTTCGGCACAACGCGGGGCCGAGTCAGTGGTCATTCGACAAAGCCCTGTCCTCGGTGTGCCCTGACCGCACCATTGCTTCGGTTATCCGCCGTACCGCTTCTTCGATGTGGTCGTTTCCCGCGCAGACGGTGAGGCGTATGTAGCCTTCGCCGCCGGGGCCGAAGCCGGTGCCGGGGATGGTCAGGACTCCGGCTTTGTGGAGGAGTTGGCGGGCGAATTCCTCGCTGGTGGTACCTGCGGGCGTGCGGACGAGGGCGTAGAAGGTGGCACGGGGGCGCAGGACTTCGAGGCCGGCCGCCTCCAGGCCGTCGCACAGCAGGCGCATCCGTGCCCCGTAAACGGCCCGCAGCCGATCCGGGTAGCCGGTGGTGTCGGTGAGTGCCGCGACGGCCGCCTGTTGGATCGCGCCGAACGTGCCCGAGTCCGTGTGGGTCTTGACCGTCCGGAGCGCCGCGATCGCGTCCCGGTTTCCGGCCGCGAAGCCGACCCGCCAGCCCGGCATGTTGTACGCCTTGGACAGGGAATGGAACTCGATCCCGCAGTCCATCGCGCCCGGCGAGCGGAGGAACGAGGGCGGGGCCGGGCAGTCGTAGTAGATCTCGCTGTACGCGGCGTCCGAGGCCACCAGGATGTCGTGGCGCAGCGCGAAGCGGGCCAGCTCGTCGTAGAAGGCCGGGGTGGCCAGCGCCCCGGTGGGGTTGTTGGGGTAGCAGACCCAGAACAGTTTCGCCCGTCGCGCCACCTCGGGGTCTATCGCGTCGAGGTCGGGGAGGAATCCGTTTTTCTCCCGCAGCGGTACCGGAACGACCTCGGCACCGCAGAACCGCGACCAGGTCGCGTACACCGGGTAGGCCGGATCCGGTACGAGGACCAGGTCGCCGGGGTCGAGGTAGGCGAGGGCCAGGTGGGCCATGGCCTCCTTGCTGCCCAGCGTCACCAGTAACTCGGTGTCCGGGTCCGCGGCGACCTGGAAGCGCCGGGCGAGGAACCCGGCCGCCGCCTCCCGCAGCTCGGCCGCGCCCTCGTAGGGCGGGTACCGGTGCAGCGCGGGGTCCCGTACGGCCGTGCGCATCGCCGCGACGATATGCGGCGGAGTGGGAAGGTCGCAGTCGCCGACCGCCAGCGGAACGGGCTGCCGTCCGGCCGCCTCGGCCAGGGCCCGCGCGCGGTCGATGAAGGCGAAGAGGTAGTCGTCGGTGGACGCCATGCGACGGGCGGGCTGGGGCGGCACGTCACCACTCCTCAAGATCAGGGGCTGTGGGCGCCGGGAGCGTACCCGCCCGGCACCGCACGGACGCCTGACCTGAGGGAGACTTGGGGCGTGCCTGTGTGGCAATGACCATGGCCACGGCCGTGTTTGGAGTGCTGACGAGCGATGACCAGCAATCCCAGCGATGCACCGACTCCCCGCGATGCTCCGACTCCCAGCGATGTACCGACTCCCCTCGATGCACCGACTCCCCCGCCGCCGGACGGTGCCGGCAACGGGCCCGCCGTCTCCCGCCGGGATTTCGACGCACTGTTCGAGACGGTCCGTGCGTGGGACCGCTGGGCCCCCGCCGACCGCGGTGCCTGGAATCGGGTGACTCCGGAGCACGTACGGCGGGCCACCTCCCTGGTCCGGTCCGGAACGGTCGTCCCGATGGCGCGCCCCTGGGACACGGCCCCCGGACCGGACAACACCAGGCCCGCCCTGCACTACATGTCCGACCTCGGTGACGTGGAGGCTCCTGAACCCGCCACTCACAAGGACTTCATCGCCGTCGACTACCACGGCAAGGCCGTCAGCCATCTGGACGCACTGTCCCACGTCGCCTACCGCGGGCAGCTCTACGACGGCCGTACGGCGCGTGAGCTCATCGACGCCGGGGGCGCCCGCTTCGGCGCCGTGTCGGCGCTCGGCCCGCTCGTGACCAAAGGCGTGCTGCTCGATCTGCCCGCCGTTCTGGGGGACAAATGGCTGGAACCCGGGCGGGCCGTGCACGCGGCGGACATCGTTGCGGCGGAGCGGGCACTCGACGTGACGATCGGCGAGGGCGACGCGGTGCTGCTGCGGTCGGGCCGCTTCCGCCGCCGCCGGGAACTGGGCGCCTGGGACCCCGGCGCGGCCGGCGCGGGCTTCCACGTGGATGCCATGCCCCTACTGGCCGAGCGCGGCATCGCGCTGCTCGGCGGCGACGGCGACAGTGACGTACGGCCGTCGCCGGTCGACGGTGTGCATTCGCCGGTCCATGTGCTCGCCATCGTCGCGATGGGGGTGCCGCTGCTGGACAACCTCGACCTCGAAGCGCTCTCCGCCGCGGGCGCGGAGACGGGCCGATACGAGTTCCTCCTGGTGGTGGCGCCGCTGAACATCCCTGGCGGCACGGGCTCACCCGTCAACCCGATCGCGGTGCTGTGACGGCCGACAGCACACCGCAAGGCCGAGGCAAATGTCCGGTCAAAAGGCCAGGTCATCGCCTTGATCGTCTGGGCGCCGAGGCACCTCGGACCGCCTGCGCCACTCCACGATAAGTGCCGTTAATAGTGCAAAGCTCTACAATTGGATCAAACGGTGCGGCTGCTCCGACGTACGGGCGGCCATGGCGGCACGTGCCGATACGGGAAGTGATTGGGATGGGGCTCGTGGGAGACAGCATCAGCCCCGCGCGCGCCCGTGAGCAGTTCCTGCAAGGTGGAGCGGTCGAGGGGACGGTGCGCGGCCCGATCCTGAGTTCCTGGCAGCGTTCCCGGTCGCTGGGGCTCTCACCGGAGGGATGCGAGCTTCCGTACCGCCAGGATCTCGATCTCCACGGCCGGCTCGTCCACGCTGCCGAGCCCGTACTGGACCGGCTGGAGTCCATGTTCGCCGGCCGGAACATGAACGTCTCCCTTGCCGATGGGCGCGGCGCCGTACTGCAACGCCGTTTCGGCGACGCCTCCCTGGTCAGACATCTGGCCGCGATCCAGAGCGTCCCGGGCTTCGTGTTCGCCGAGGAATTCGGTGGGACCAACGGAATCGGTCTGGCGCTCGCGGAACGGCAACTGGTCAACGTGCACGGCGCCGAGCACTTCGCCGAACGCTCCCAGTCCAGTGCGTGTGCCGCAATTCCCGTCCGGGACCTGCTCAGTGGGCGTATAGAAGGCATCCTTTGCCTCGGCTTTCCGCTCACCGACGCGGACCTGACGCTGAACACCGTGATCCGCAGGGCGGCCGGCGCCATCGAACGGCGGATGCTGGAGCAGAGTTCCACGCGGGAGCGCGCGCTGCTGAGGGCGTACCTCGACGCCAGGCGCCGCACGTCGGCCGACGATCCGACGGCGGACGGACAGCCGGGCGAGCTCGCCGAGAGCGGACTCGACTGGCGTGACCAGATGATCCTCAAGGAGACGGCCGCCGATCTGATCTCCTCGGGCCAGCGAGCCGCCGTCGAAGTATCGCTGCCCGGCGGCCGCCGGGTCACCCTGCTGAGCCGACCGATGACCAGCCCCTGCGGGGTGGCGGGGCTCGTCATCGAAGCGATCCTCCCCTCCTCTCGTCAGCGCCTCGCCGTCCCCGCCGAAGCCGGCGCGGCGCCCCGGCTCCCGTCGCGGCAGCCCGTTGCGCCCACCGTCCGGCTGCCGGGGCACCTTCCCGGCGCCGCACCCGGCCTGACGGCCACCACCGCCTCGACGACCAGCACGGCCACGACGACCACGACGACCCGAGAGCCCGACAGGCCCGGCGGCCCCGGCACCCCCAGCAGTACCGCCGACCGGGTGACCAGCGGCCTGGTGCTGGTCGGAGAGCCGGGCGTGGGGACGTTCGCGGTGGCGGCCCGGCGCCGTCTGGAGCTGCTGTCCGAAGCCAGCACCCGCATCGGCACCACCCTGGACGTGAGCCGTACCGCCACGGAACTCGCCGAGATGGCCGTGCCGCGCCTGGCCGACTTCGTCACCATCGACCTTCCCGAGGCGGTACTGCGCGGCGAGGAGCCGACCGACCCGCGCACCGGCCTCCACCGCACGGTGGTCCACGGCATCCGCGACGACTGCCCCTTCTACCCCGCCGGTGAGCCGGTCGACCTCCGTCCCACCACACCCCAGGTCCGTTGTCTGGCCAGCAGGCAGCCGGTACTGGAGCCCGACCTCAGGACCGCCACGGGCTGGATCGCCCAGGATCCCCTGCATGCCCAGCGGCTCCTCGAACACAGCGTCCACTCCCTCATCGCCGTCCCCCTCGTCGCCCGCGGTATCGCCCTGGGCATCGCGAGCTTCTACCGCTCGCGGGACCCCGCACCCTTCGGAGACGACGACCGTTCGCTGGCCCAGGAACTGGCCACCCGCGCCGCCATCTGCATCGACAACGCCCGCCGCTACACGCGCGAACACACCATGGTCCTCGCTCTGCAGCGGAGCCTGCTGCCGACCAGCTTCCCCGAGCAGAACGCCGTCGAGGTCGCCTACCGCTACATGCCCGCCGAGTCGGGTGTCGGCGGAGACTGGTTCGATGTCATTCCCCTCTCCAGCACCCGTGTCGCCCTCGTCGTCGGGGACGTCGTCGGCCATGGGATGCACGCCGCCGCGACCATGGGCCGGCTGCGCACCGCGGCACGCAACTTCGCCGAACTGGACCTCGGCCCGGACGAAGTCCTCACCCAGCTCGACAATCTGGTGGGCCGCCTCGACCGGGACGAAGGCGGCGAGGATCCCTCCGGGAGCAGCACCGGCATCATCGGCGCCACCTGCCTGTACGCCATCTACGACCCCACCTCGCAGCAGTGCGTGATGGCCCGGGCCGGCCACCCGCCGCCCGCGCTCGTCGGCCCGGACGGCCTCGTCACCTTCCCCGACCTGCCCGCAGGACCGCCTCTGGGACTGGGCGGACTCCCCTTCGAGACCGCCGAATTCCACCTCCCCGAAGGCAGCCAGGTCGTCCTCTACACCGACGGACTCATCGAAGACCGCCGGCGCGACTTCGACACGGCCCTCGGCCAACTGCGCCACGCCCTGGCCCACCCGAACCGGCCACCCGAGGACACCTGTGAGGCGGTTCTCCGAACCGTGGTGCCCGACCACCCGGCCGACGACATCGCACTGCTCGTCGCCCGCACTCATGCCCTCGACGCACACCGCATCGCCACCTGGGAGCTGCCCACCGACCCGGCGCTCGTCTCGGGCGTCCGCGCCGCCGTCACCCGCCAACTGGCCGCATGGGGGCTGGACGAGCTGGCCTTCGCCACCGAACTGCTGCTCAGCGAGCTGGTCACCAACGCCATTCGCTACGGCACCGGCCCCATCCGGGTGCGGCTGCTCTACGACCGCACGCTGATCTGCGAGGTCTCCGACACCAGCAACACCGCCCCGCACCTGCGCTATGCGGCCACCACCGACGAGGGCGGCCGCGGCCTGTTCCTCGTGGCACAACTCAGCCAGGCCTGGGGCACCCGCTACACCGCCGACGGCAAGGTCATATGGGCCGAGTGTGCTCTGGAAGTGCCCGGCGGAAAACCCGGCGCGGTCGAAGTGGATTTCGACGACATTCCCGCCATCTAATGGCCTATCAGGCCTGGGAGCCAAAAGGGGCCGTAGCATGACGGAAACGTGATGGCGGGTGCTGGGCGACAACAGGTGCAGCATTGCCGATTCGGCCGGAAAGACTCGGAAAGCCCCCGGAAGACCGCCGGAAGACCCCGGACGAAACTCGGACAGAACTCGGAAGAACCAAGAGGCCGACCTCCGGAGAAGTCTGTGCATGACCCTCCTGAATTCCCCCCTCCCCCGCGCCACGGCCCCGCGCCTCTCGTCCGCATGCGAGGTCTCAGCAAGCGGTTCGGCGGCACCCTCGCGCTGGACGCCGTCGACCTCGACATCAACTCCGGCAGCATCCTCGCCCTGCTCGGTCCCAACGGCGCCGGAAAGTCCACCCTCATCAAGGTGCTCGCCGGCGTGCACCACGCGGACGAGGGCGAGGTGTCGGTCGCCGGGCACCCGCTCGGCACCGAGGCGGCCGCCCGCAGCATGTCCTTCATCCATCAGGACCTGGGACTGGTCGAGTGGATGACCGTCGCCGAAAACATCGCGCTGGGCACCGGCTATCCCCGCCGCGCAGGGCTGCTGTCCTGGCGAAAGACCCGCGAACAATGCGCCGAGGCGCTGGCCATCGTCGCCGCGCACCTCGACCCGCGCACCACCCTCGCCGACCTCCCGCGCGCCGAACGCTCTCTGGTGGCCATCGCCCGCGCACTGTCCACACAGGCCGAACTCATCGTCCTCGACGAGCCGACCGCCAGCCTCCCCGCGGCGGACTGCGCCCGCCTCTTCGACGTCCTGCACACCCTGCGCGACCAGGGGCATGCCATCGTCCACGTCACCCACCGGCTCGACGAGGTGTACAAGGTCGCCGACGTCTTCGCCGTCCTGCGCGACGGCCGCCTCATCAGCCAGGGCCCGCTCGCCGACTACAGCCCCACCCGGCTCGTGCACGACATCGTGGGCCGCCACCCGCGCGGCTACCGGTTCGCCCCGCCCGCGGGCCCGGCCGTGCTCAGCCTCGACGGCGTACGAACCGAGAACACGGCACCGGTCAGCCTGGAACTGCGCGCCGGTGAGGTCCTCGGCATGGTCGGCCTCACCGGCGCCGGACACATGGAACTGGGCCGCGCTCTCGCCGGCGCTCGGCACCTCGTCGACGGACGGGCCCTCCTCAACGGCCGGCCGTACAAACCGAGCACGGTCGCAGCCGCCGTCGATTCCGGAGTCGGCTTCGTGACCAGCAACCGTCAGGAAGAGGGCTGTGCCGCCGAACTGACCGTACGGGAGAACTTCCTGGCCAACCCCCGGGCCGGCGGTCTGCCGGCCTTCACCTGGATCGGCCCCCGGCGCGAGCGGGCCGAGGCCACCGCCCTGGTCAAGCGGTTCGCGGTGCACCCCCAGGACAGCGAGGCGCCGTTCGCCACCCTGTCCGGCGGAAACCAGCAGAAGGTCATGGTCGGCCGGTGGCTCGGGCTGAGCCGCAGCCTGCTGATCCTCGAAGAGCCCACCGCCGGCGTGGACGTCGGCGCGAAGGCTTCGATCTACCGCCTGCTCCAGGACGCGCTGGCCGACGGCCTCGCCGTCCTGCTCATCTCCACCGACTTCGAGGAGGTCGCCAATGTGTGCCATCGGGCCCTGGTATTCGTCCGCGGAGCGATGACGGTGGAGCTGAGCGGCGAAACCCTCACCGTCCCCGGACTCGCCCGCGCCTCGTCGGCCATGGCCCCCCTCACCGGGACGTCATGATGCCTCACCGGGACGACATGACGACGCCGCGCTCCCCCCGTTCCCCGCTGGCCCGCCGGATCGGGCACCTTGTCGGCGCCTACGGCCTCCTGGCCCTCACCGCCCTGTTGTTCCTGGCCTTCTCCCTCGCCCTGCCGGACACCTTTCCCACCCTGGACAACATCTCCGCGGTCCTGTCCAACCAGTCGATCCCCGCCATCCTCGCGCTCGGCGCGATGATCCCCATCGTCACCCGCAAGTTCGACCTGTCGATCGGCTACGGCCTCGGCCTCGCGCACGTCATGACGATGCAGCTCATCGTCAACGAAGCCTGGTCCTGGCCGCTTGCCTGTCTCGTGGTGATCCTCGGCGGGACGGTCTTCGGCATCTTCAACGGTGTCGTCGTCGAATTCGCGAGAATCGACTCCTTCATCGCCACCCTCGGCACCGGCAGCATCCTGTACGCCCTCACCGGCTGGATCACCAACGGGGCCCGCATCGTCCCCGGCCCACACGGCCTGCCGGCCGCCTTCACCGACATCTACGACGCCAGGTTCCTCGGCCTGCCGGTGCCCGCCTTCTACGTCCTCGCCCTCACCGCCGTACTGTGGCTGCTCCTGGAACGGCTGCCCCTCGGCCGGTACCTGTACGTCATCGGCTCCAACCCCCGTACCGCCGACCTGGTGGGCATCCCCACCAGGCGTTACGTCATCTATGCCTTCGCCGGGTCGGGCCTGGTCGTCGGCATCGCCGGGGTCCTGCTCGCCGCGCAGCAGCGCATCGGCAACCCCAGCGTCGGCCTGGACTACCTGCTGCCCGCCTTCGTCGGTGCGCTGCTCGGCTCCACCGCGATCAGACCCGGCCGCCCGAACGCCCTGGGCACCCTGGTCGCCGTCACCGTCCTCGCCATCGGCCTCGCCGGTATCGGCCAGTTCGGCGCCCAGTTCTGGGTCACCCCGCTGTTCAACGGGGTCACCCTGCTCATCGCCGTCGGCATGGCCGGCTATGCGGCGCGCCGGCAGCTGCGCCTGCGACGGACGGAGCCTCCGCGAACACCGCATGAGATGTCCAAGGCCGCGTCATGACCGCTGTCCGCAGGACCGCCCTCGGCGGCGCAGTCGCACTGGCAGTGGCAGTGGCGTCGACCGTGATCCTCGGCTGCCAGCACGGCGCGTCGAACGGCACCGGCTCCTCGGCGGGACCGGAGAAGACCGGCTGCCCCGCCGTCCTGGCCAGAGCCAAAGCAGCCGTCCGGCAGGCCGAGAAGACCAACTTCACATGGCACGGCCCCATCGGCGGCCCCACGGCAGTCTCCGGCAAGAAGATCGTCTACGTCGCGCAGACCATGACCAATCCCGGTGTCGCGGGCGCTGCCAAGGGCGTGCAGGAAGCCGCGAAGGCCATCGGTTGGAACGTCCGGGTGATCGACGGCGAAGGCACCCCCGCCGGGATCCAGGCCGCGTTCAGTCAAGCCATCGCCCTCCGGCCCTCGGGCATCGTCATCGGCGGCTTCGATCCCCACCTGACGTCGCAACAGGTGGCAAAGGCCCATGCACAACACATCCCGCTCATCGGCTGGCACGCGGTCGACGCGCCCGGTCCGAGCAAGGACCCCGAACTGTTCAGCAACATCACCACCAGGGTCGAGGATGTCGCGAAGATCAGCGCGGACTGGATCATCACGCACTCCCACGGCCGCGCCGGGACCGTGGTCTTCACCGACGCCTCGATCCCGTTCGCCAAGAACAAGTCCGAACTCATCAAGAAGGGACTTGCCACCTGCTCCGGCGTGAAACTTCTGTCAGAGGAAAACATCCCGATCTCCGACTCGAGCAGCCGAACTCCGCAGAAGGTCTCCTCACTCCTCTCCCGCTTCCCCGACAAGTGGACCCACTCCGTCGCCATCAACGACGTGTACTTCGCCGACGCCGCCCCGGCCCTGCGCGCAGCGGGCAAGAAGGGCGATGCCGCCCCCTTCAACATCGGCGCGGGCGACGGCGATCCCTCTGCCTTCCAACGCATCAACAGCAGGCAGTTCCAGGCGGCCACCGTTCCCGAGCCGCTCTCCCAACAGGGCTGGCAAATCCTCGACGAGTTCAACCGGGCTTTCTCCGGAAAGCCCGCCAGCGGATATATCGCTCCGGTGCACATCGCCACGGCCGCCAACAGCGCCGGCGCCACTGAATGGGATCCGCCGGGCTATCGCGCGGCGTACCGGAAGAACTGGGGAAAGTGAACTGGGGGAAGTGAGCGTTACGCGACCGCGGGGGTGAGTCGTTTGACCTCGCGGAGGATGGGAGCGGTCTCGATGGCCTGGATGCCGGGGAGGGAGCCGACTCGGTGGTCGAGGTAGTGGTAGAGGTCGTCGCTGCCACGGAAGACACCGCTGGCGACCAGGTTGTGGGGACCTGTCGTGGCGGCGGCGAAGGCGATTTCGGGGTGGGCGGCCAACGTGGTGCCGATCGTCGAGAGTTCACCCGGAGCCACCCGTAGCCAGAGATGGGTCATCATCTGGTAGCCCAGGTGCTGGGGGTCGAAGTCCACGGAGAAGCCCAACGCGCCGTCGGCCCTGAGACGGTCGAGGTGGCGTTGGACGCTGGACGTTGAGCGGCTGGTGGCCGCGGCGAGCTCGGGCAGGCCGGCACGGCCGTCCTTGGCCAGCGCGGCCAGGAGCGCGCGGTCGGTGGCGTCCAGCGTCAATGGGCCTACGGGCTCGTGGAGTTCGGCTGCCGGGAGAAGGACGTCGGTCTCTTGGGCGCGGCCGAAGGGGAGCCCGGACGCGTACCAGGTGCTGGTGATGCCGGTGAAGAGGCGCAGCAGACAGTGTGCACTGACGGAGACGAGACGCGGGGTGCGGGGCAGCTTGTCCAGGAGCAGGGCGTCACGGTCGTGCGGTGTGCGGGCGGTGACGGCACAGTAGAGCTCGGTGCCGCCGGAGGCGAGGGAGATCCAGCTGGTGTCGGGGCGGCGAGCCAGGGCCTCGGCGATGGTACCGGCGGCGTCGGGGGTGCAGTGGATACGCAGCAGCCACCGGGTCATCCCCAGCCGGAGGGGGACGGGCTGACCGACTATGCGCAGCCCCAGTGTGCACAGCCGACGGTAGCGGCGGGCCACGGTCCGCTCCGAGACGCCCAGCTGCCGGGCGATGCCACTGAACGCGGCCCGCCCGTCGAGTTGCAGGACCTGGAGCAGACCTCGGTCCAGGGCGTCGAGCGTGACCGAAACCAATGTGACCTCCCGTTGCTGTGCCGCACCGCCGGTGTCCAACATCCCAGATGCCGCCCCTGACTTCTCACCCCTCACCCCTCACCCCTCACCCCTCACCTGACGGAATCTGACGGCTACTCGCCTGGACGCGCCTGATCCTCCCGTTTCCAGGCGCATGGCTCGGGTGGGACCGACTCCCGCGACGACCATGCACAGGCCAACAACTGCCAGGACACCAGCAACAGAGGGAAACATGAGCGCTTCCAGAATTCCCACGATCGACCTCTCCCTGTGGCGGGCAGATCGCCACTCGGACCGCGACCAGCTCGCCACCACCGTCGACCAGGCACTACAGCGATCGGGCTTCTTGCTGGTCACTGGTCATGGCATACACCCGGACCTGCCCGACAGCCTTCGTACGGCAGCCCGCACGTTCTTCCATCTGCCCGCCGACGCCAAGGAACCGTTCCTGGGGCGGACGGGAGGACGCGGCTGGAGCGGCGCGGGGGCGGTGGCCGCCGGCCGGGCGGAAGGCACGGAGACGCCGCCCGACCTTGTCGAGACCTGGACGGTTGGCCCCAACCCCACCCCCAACTCCAACTCCAACCCCAGCCCCAGCCCCAGCCCCAGCGACACCGCTGCCGAGCGGCTGCTGCCGGAGGCCTGGCCGCCCCAGGTCCCATCGCTGCACTCGTTGGTCGCGGACTACACACGGCGGATGCGTGTGCTCGCCGACGAACTGTTGGCACTGCTGGCCGCCGCGCTGGGACAGCCGTTGGACTTCTTCACCCGTCACACCGCCCACCCCGACTGGACTCTGACCCTCAACTGGTACCCCCCGAGGCAGACCATCGGAGCGCCGAAGCCTGGCCAGTTCCGTGTCGGCCCGCACACCGACTTCGGTACGGTCACCGTCCTGAACCGCCAATCGGGCAAGGGCGGCCTGCAGATCCACACAGAAGAAGGCGGCTGGGAGGACGCCCCTTACGATCCGGAGGCTCTCACCATCAACATCGGTGACCTGATGGCCCGGTGGACCGGTGACCGCTGGCGATCCGGCCGACACCGCGTACTGCCACCGCCCGCCGACGCCACGACCGAAGAGCTGACGTCGCTGGTCTACTTCTACGACTGCGACCCGCACACCATCATCGACTCACTGCCCGCACCGACCGGCCGGGTGGCATATCCGCCGGTCACGGCGCGCGCCTACGTCCAGTCCAAGGTCGACAAGATCACCCTCGGCTGACGGAGCGGCCGTACGACGTCGGCCTGCCCGCCCCTGTCATCGTGGCCCCATGCCCCGAGCCGGGGGCGGGCGGCCCGCGCCGGGAACCAAGACCCCCTCCAATGCGCCACCCAGCAGCCGAAGTTCGCGCCATGAACAACCTCAGCACGCCGCCGATCGGGTGATATTTCTCCGCATTTGGGTGAGGGCCCCCGGCAGATCCGATACCCCTGTCCACGTGAACATTCCCGGTCTCCGCCCTCATGGCTCGACTCACTCACACAAGCGCGGCCCCGCCGTACGCCTGGCGACGGCACTGCTCGCCGGAGCCGCGGCCGCCGCACTCGTGGCGATGCCCAGTTCGCCATCCTCCGCTCTCTCACCGAACGCCCCAACGACCGGCAGATCGTGGCCTGTTCAGGACTCCGGCGTCGAGCGGTTCTTCGAGCAAGTACGGGACAACCCGGCCCGGCTGCGGGCCTTCCTGCGGTCGATGCCCAAGGGCGGGGACCTGCATACGCACCTGTCCGGCGCGGTGCCGGCCGAGTCGCTGATCGCCTTCGCCGCGGACGACGGGCTGTGTATCGACAGCACCACGTCCAAGGCGGTGGCGGCACCGTGCCCCGCCGGTGCGCGCCCGGCCCAGGACGCCGTAAGCGACCATGACTTCCGTCAGCAAGTGATCCGCGCCTGGTCCATGGAGGACTTCAAGGACACCGGCGGCGAGACCGGACACGACCACTTCTTCGCCGCTTTCAGCAAGTTCAAGGCCGTGACCGCCAAGCATCGGGGCCGACTGCTCGCAGAGGTGGCCAAGGTCGCCGCCGCAAACCGCCAGAGTTACGTGGAGCCGCTGTTCACCCCGCAGGGCCCGGCCCTGGTCGGGCTTGCCGACAGCGTCGGATGGAATCCCGACCTTGACCGCATGCGTGCTTCCCTGCTCGCCGGCGACCGGATGCAGCAGATCATCCGGGCCGCCAAGAAGGAAACCGACTCCGAACTCGCCGAACACCGCGCCGCCCTGGGCTGCGACACGGCCACCCCACAGCCCGCGTGTGCGGTGAAGGTGCGTTTCGACTTCCAGGTCGGGCGGACCTACGACCCGAAGTACATCTTCACCGAGCTGCTCGCCGGCTTCGAACTCGCCGAACACGACCCCCGCTACGTGGGCGTCAACATGGTGCAGGCCGAGGACCACCCCGTCGCCCTGCGCGACTACCGCCTGCACATGCGCATGATCCGCTACCTCCGCAGCGTCTACCGCACGGCTCACGTCACCCTGCACGCCGGCGAACTCACCGAACAGCTCGTGCCACGCCAGGAGCTGCGCTTCCACATCCGCGACGCCATCGAAACCGCGCAGGCGGAACGTATCGGGCACGGCGTGGACGTCATGAACGAGGACCGACCGCAGCAGCTGCTGGCCACCATGGCCCGCCGGCAGGTAGCGGTCGAAGTGCCGCTGACCAGCAACTGCCAGATCCTCGAGGTCTGCGGCCCCGAACACCCGCTACGCCGCTACCTGGCCGCCCGGGTCCCCGTCGCGCTGTCCACCGACGACCAGGGCGTCTCCCGCATCGACATCACGGATGAATACCGGCAGGCCACCACCGTCCACGGCCTGACCTACCGGCAACTGCGCGACAGCGCCCGCACGTCGCTGGAACACGCCTTCATCCAAGGCCGCAGCCTGTGGCGCTCCCCCGGCGATCACCGGCCCACCTGGGAGTGCGCCACCAGCGATCCCCACACCGGACACCTCACCCCCATCTGCCGTTCCCTGCTCCTCTCCAGCCCCAAGGCCACTTTGCAGTGGCAGTACGAGACCGACCTCGCCGCCTTCGAAGCCTCGTACGCGACGCGGGCGAGCTAAAGCGCGCCTGCGTGGGCGAGGCAGAGCGCGTCTGATGGACGGGCGGTGCACCGGTCGCAGGTGGCACCGCCCGTCTCAGGCCCTGGAACTGGAACGCTCGGACAGTCCTCAACCGCCGGACAGACCTCAGCCGCCGGACAGGCCTCAGCCTCCGGACAGACCTCAGGGCGCGTCGTCGACGGCGCCGGGGGCCAGTGCGGGGGCGGGGAACGCGTGCCGGGCCTCGCCCCCGGACCACCACACGCCGATGGCGAAGACCGCGGCCGCCTCCAGCAGCGCCGCACGGTGCAGACCGCCGCAGGGCAGCGGGACGCAGCCCATCGAGGTGATCAGCTCTGCCGTCAGTGCGGCGGCGAGCGGGGCGTCCGTACAGAAGGGCACGGCCAGCGGCGCCCCTTCGAAGGCGGGCCGCCGCAGGGTCCAGATGCTCTCGTGCGGGACCCCGAAGACCTTGGCGACGCCGGCATCCGGTGCGGCGTCCGCGAGACGTACGGCGACTGAATCCGTGCCACCGGCCGTCGTCAGAGCAGGACCGTCGGCGGCAAGGGCCATCGGCACCGTGCAGTCGAGCACGGTCCGCCCGGCGAGGTCGGAGGCCAGTTCCTTGGCCAACTGCGGTGCTACGTCGGCTGGTACGGCGACCAGCACTGCCTCGCCGTACCGCGCCGCCTCGACCAGGCTGCCATGGCCGGCGGCTCCGATGCCGGCCGCCGCTTTGGCCGCGGCCGCAGCGTTCCGACCACCCACCATGACCTCGTGTCCGGCCCGTACCCAGGCTCCGCCCAGCGCCACCGCCATGGCGCCCGTACCAAGAATGCCGATACGCAGAGTCCTGCTCCTGATCTCGTCGTCCGCAGCGCTCGCGCTGCTCAGGTCGTTCGTGCTGTTCAGGTCTTTCGCGCTGTCCAGGTCGGTGGCGCCGTCGGCGTCGTTCACATCGTTCGCGTTGTGGGATGTCATGCCGTTGTGGGATGTCATGCCGGGGACAGTAGGCGGGCCGATACCTACCGCTTGGTAGGCATCGGCACGGCAGGATGTACGCATGGGACAGCTCGGAGAGCAGGACGAGGCCTATGCGACGGACGACCTGGGCGGGGATCCGTTCGCGGCGGACTGCCGGGCCCGTATCGCCTTCGAGGTGCTGGCCAACCGCTGGGACAGTGTGGTGGTCTTCGTCCTCGGCGAGGGGGGACCGATGCGACCGCGCGCCCTGCTGTCCCGGATCGGGGGGATCAGCCCCAAGGTGCTGAACGAGGCGCTGCGGCGGCTCGAATACAACGGCCTGGTGGAGCGCCGCCGTTACGCCGAGGCCCCGCCCCGCGTCGACTACACCCTCACCGAGGCCGGCACCGCTCTGCTCGACCCGATCCGCGCACTGGGTGCGTGGGCAGGGGCCCACGCGGACGCTGTTCTGGCGGCCCAAGACCGCTTCGGCCGTCCGTAAGGGCTGACCACACACTCAAAAACAGACGCAGGCACCTGACAGGCACAGGCACAGACACAGGCCCTCAACAGACCACCACAATCGTAGTGTTGGCCGTATGAGTCTCACTACTGAATCCACCGGCGACACCACGCCACACCACCACTCCTCCACGCCCACCTTCGTGCTGGTGCACGGCGCCTCAAGCAACTCCTTCGGCTGGTCACCCGTATTGGCGGAGCTGGCGTTACGCGGTCACCGCGCGGCCGCCGTCGACCTGCCCGGACATGGCTTCGGCGGGCACTTCCCGGTCTCCTATCAGGCGCCGCAGGACCTGGCGGGACTGCGTACCGAGCGCTCTCCGCTCGGCAAGGTCACGCTGGCCGACTTCGCCGAGCATGTGGTCGGTGTGGTGCGGCGGGCACACCGCAACGGTCCGGTGATCCTGGTCGGTCAGAGCATGGGCGGGGTGACCCTGAACGCGGTCGCCAACGAGGTGCCCGAGCTGATCTCGCATCTTGTCTACGCCTCGGCCTTCTGCCCGACGAAGCGGGCCACGATAACGGACCTCATGACGACCCCGGAGGGGTCCTCCAGCGCCATTTTCCGGATAGCCAGCGTCGAGACAGCGCCGGAGCTGGGCGTCAACCGGGTCAACTGGCGTTCCGGAGACCCGGCGTTCTTCGAGGTCGTCAAGGAAGGGCTGGCCGCCGACTTCACGGACGACGAGGCCCGGGCCCTGCTCAACACCCTGGAGCCGGATGAGTCGGCCGCGATATCGGGCACCGACGCCCGTGGCCTGCCGGGGAAGTGGGGCCGAATCCCGCGGACCTTTCTGCGGTTCACGGAGGACCGGACGATCCCGCTCGCACTCCAAGACCTGATGATCAAGGAGGCCGACGAACTGACCCCGACGAACCACTTCCGCATACGTTCTCTGGCGGCGCCTCACATCGGCCCCCGAGACCCCGGCCTGCTCGTGGACGAACTGGAGCAGGTCGCGCGGCTCACTCACTGACGAATTCGTGCGCTGCCCGGCCTGCCCGGCCGGGCAGCGCACGACCCCGCCTCGGCCGACCCGGGGCGAGCCACCACAACCATCCCGAGCGCCCGGTACCTGCCCGGGAGTTGCCATATGACCATGGCTCCCCATTCACTCACCCGACGCGCAGTGCTCGCCGCGCTGGGCGGCGCCGCAGCGGTGGCTGCACTCCCCCACCGTGCCCTCGCCCGCCACCTCGCCGGATCCGTCCGTCACGGCACCGTCTCTCGGCATCTTCGACCTCAGCACCGGAACTCCCCTGCACCACGTCGACCTGAGCGCGGTACCGGGTTCCACGCGCGGTATCCATGGCGCCGACGACGTGACCGTGGACGCCCACGGCCACGCATACGTCACCGACATCGTCACCGGAGAGCTCCACCGTGTGGACCCCGCGGGGCAGCCGTCACTGCTCCTCCGCGACCCGGACCTGCTGGGCCATCGAGGAGTCGGCCCCAACGGCATCGTCTGGCACCCTGCCCGCCACTTGTTGGTGGCCCGCTACGACGCCGGCACCCTGCTGCGCATCCCGGTCCACGCCCCGCACCGCGCCCGCCCGGTCACTCTGCCCCATCCCCTGACCGGTGCTGACGGTCTCACCCTGTGCCCCGACGGCTCGCTGACCGTCGTCACCAACCGCCTCGCCTCCAGCAGCCCCACGGCAGTGACAACCTTGCGCTCCACCGACCACTGGGCCTCAGCCACCATCACGGACCGCCACAGCCCCTCAGCCGACACCACCCCGACCACCGTCGTCACCACCCCGTACGGCACCTACGTCCTCGACGGCGGCCTGCCTCAGCTCTTCGCCAGCACTCCAACTGACGGCTTCACCCTCCTCCGTTCACAGGCCGGCCAGCCGCAACACGGCTTCCAGTCCCCGATACGAGCCGGGGGTGGCTCCCCCGGGCAATACGAAGGACCGCAGCCCCGCCCCGGCGGCGCCGCCATCCTTGGCCGGATTGTCGCCCACCATGAGTGTCTGGGCCGGTTCGGCGCCCAGCTCACGGCATGCGTGATCGAAGAGCAGGGGGTCCGGCTTCTCCGTGTTGTGTTCGTAGGAGTGGACCCAGGATGTGAAGTAGTGGTCCAAGCGGTGATGGGCGAAGGTGGCCCGCAAATCCCAGCCCACATCGCTGACCACTCCCAGGGCCAGGCCAGTGCACGTCAGTTGGCGCAGGGTGGACTCGGCGTCCGCATACGGTACCCAGCACTCAGGAGCCTTCAGCTGCGCATAAAGCGCGTCGGCGATCGGCGCCAGCTCTGGGACGGAGGAATACCAGGTGGTGAAGGCGTGCCGATGCGCCTTCGACGACACGTCCCTGGCCCGCTGGGCCTCCACCACACCAGGGTCGGACAGGCCGGCTTCGAGCCCGCTCAACATGAGGTCCATCGCCGCGTCGTCCACCGGCTGCGACAGCGCGGCTCGAATTCTGTCCGCGTACGGGGCGACCTGGAACAGCGTGCCGGAGAAGTCGAAGAGAACGGCCCGCACGGCGACTCGGCGCCCCTCCGGGGCAGCTGTGGCACGGATGGGCCCTTCCGGACCGCAGACAGGCATACGACTCATTCGAGCTTCCTATCCCAGCCTCGGCCGACAGGCCAGACCCGATTGGCACGATCGCGCTCATGACGACTGCGCCTCTCTGCCCTGCTGACTCCACGTCAGACCCCTGGCCGACCGCGCCGACCGCGCCGACCGCGCCGGCAGCGGGAAGCGGGAAGCCCGTCTTCGAAGTGAGCCGTCGGCGGGGGTCGTACGGGTGCCTGCCCAGAACGGCACATCCCGGCGTCGGCTGGTGCCGTACCCCGGGATGTGCCGTGATCGCGGTCCACATGACCGACTGGCTAGTCGACGAGGGCGAGCTCCGGCTCGTCCGCCGGCTTGCCGGACTCGCCCTCCGGCTTGGCCGCCGACTCGTTCTCCCGCTTGTCGTCCACCTTGGCCGTCGACTCGCTCTCCGGCTTGTCGATCTTGCGCCGTCCGAGCACTCCTGACAGTCCGATGAGCAGGCCGATGGCCGAGAGGACGGTGATCGTCAGCAGCGCCGGGGTGAAGCCCGCGAGCAGGGCGTCGGAGCCGGTCTTGCCTTCGCCTCCAGCGGTGAGGACGGCCGTGACGATGGCGAGTCCGATCGCGCCGCCGACCTGCGTCGACGTGTTCAGCAGACCGCCTGCCAGGCCCTGCTCATGGTCCGGGATGCCGGCGGTGGCCTGGATGTTGAAGGACGCGAAGGCCAGGGTGAAGCCGATACCGAGCAGGATCATGCTGGGCAGCACACCGACGGCGTACGGGGCGTCCCGGTCGATGACGAGGAAGAGCACGTAGGCGATGAGGTGAGCGATGACACCGCCCGCGATGGTGCGCGAGGTGCCGACCCGCTCGATCAGGGGATCCATCCGCGGCGAGCCGAAGGCCACGATCACTGCGGCCGGGAGGAAGCCGAGCGCGGTCTGGAGCGCCGACCAGTGCAGCACCGACTGGAAGTAGAGCATGACCACGAACTGGAAGCCGATGTAGCCGCCGAAGAACACCGATATACCCAGGTTGGCACGTGCCAACGAGCCCGAGCGAAGGATGCCGAGGCGGACCAGCGGGTGGGCACTGCGACGTTCGATCACGACGAAGGCGACCAGCAGCACCGCGGCGATCGCGAACTGGATGAGCGTGTTCGGCGCGGCCCAGCCGGCCTCCGGCGCTTCGACGACGGTGTAGACGAGCAGCAGCATCGCGCCGACCGAGGTGATCGCGCCGGGGATGTCGTAGCCGCCGGAGGAGCGGGGGCCGTCCTTGGGCAGCAGGCGGTTGGCCGCAATCCACGCGATGACCGCGACGGGCACCGGCAGGAAGAACGTCCACCGCCAGCCGACCTGGGTCAGCAGGCCGGAGAGCACCAGGCCGGCCGAGTAACCACTGGCGCCGAAGACAGAGAAGACGCCCAGCGCCTTGTTGCGCGCCGGTCCTTCGGCGAACGTCGTGGTGATGATGGACAGTGCCGCAGGCGCGGTGAACGCTGCCGCCATGCCCTTGAGTATGCGGGTGGCGATCAGCAGGGCTCCGTCGTCGACCAGACCGCCGAGCACCGAGGCGGCCGCGAACACGGCAACCGCGGTCAGGAAGACCCTGCGGCGTCCGAGCAGGTCGGCGGCGCGTCCGCCAAGCAGCAGCAGTCCGCCGTAGCTGAGGACGTAGCCGCTGACGATCCACTGAAGTGCACTGGTGGACAGGCCCAGGTCGGCCTGGATGGAGGGGAGTGCGACGCCCACCATCGAGACGTCGAGCGCGTCGAGGCCGATCACCAGGGAGACGGTGAGGAGAACTCCCCAGAGTTTGGCGTTCCACGTAGGTGTGGAGGCGGACAGGGGTGCGGAGGAAGTCATGCCATGACTCTCACATGCACGCGCATCGAATGCAAGTGCATTTAATCTTCGTGCATCAAATGCTGGCGCATGCTACTCTGGCCGCATGAACGCTGGCTCGGAGCAGGAACTGGTCGAGGAGTGGCGTGGGCTTCTCGCCCGTCACGCCACGGTGCACAACGCTCTTGAGACCGAGCTACAGGCGCAGCACAACATCAGCGTCAGCGAGTTCGAGGCACTCGAACTCCTCGCTTCCTCGGACCACGGCAAGTGCCGGGGCCAGGACCTCACCAATGTGGTGCACCTGAGCCAGAGCGCCGCATCCCGGCTGGTCGCCAGGCTGGAACGAGGCGGCCTCGTCGAGCGCGTCATGTGCGATCTCGACCGCCGCGGCATCTTCGTCGTCCTCACCGACGAAGGCCACCAGCGTTACAGCGACGCGAAGCCGACCCACCGCTCCGTGCTTGCGCGGACACTCCGCGGAGAGCACTGACCCGCCCCCGCCCCCGCAGCAATTCAACGAGGGTGACTCGGCGACGGTGATTCGACGACGGTTGATGCTGCGGGAACATCGGAGCAGGCCGCCGACCTGACCGGACCTCCGTGTGATGTGGACGCGAGGAGGTCTCGGCAGGCAGGCTCCTCGGCAGGAGTTCCCGGCAGGAATCAACGAAGGTCGGGTGGCACCTGTCGTCGGGAGAGGACCAGCCTGCGCCGCTCTCGGTCGATTTCGACAACAACGACCGTAACCTCGTCGCCGACCCGTACGACATCACCCGGAGCTTCCACCGGCGTCCAAGTGAGCTCCCCCAGAGGGACCAGTCCCTCGATCCCATCGGCGACCTGAACGAAGACGCCGAACGGGACCAGCTTGGTGACCTGCCCACGCAGTGTCCGGCCCACCGCAGCGCCATCGGCGAACGTCTGGAAGGGGTCCGGCTGCATCGCCCGCAAGGACAGCCTGGCCTCCCCGTTCCATGTGTCGAACTGCAGGAACTCGCAGGACACGCGCTGCCCGACCTGAACGACATCCGAGGCTGCTTCGAAGCGTCGCCAGGACAGCTCGGGGATGGTGATGAACCCGACGCCGGGAAAGACCGGGTGATCGGGGCCATCGTCCAGCGCCACGAACACACCGAACCGCTCGATCGCCGCGATCGTGCCGGAAAGGATCTCGCCATCGTGAAGCGATTTCAGGAACGCCCAGAGTTCCGGGTGCTCAGTGGCAGCCAGTGACAGCGAGGCTCGCCCCTCATCCAGATCAACCGCAGTCACTTCGGCGGTGATCCGCTGGCCGACCTTCACAGCCGCATCCGGATGCCGCCCCCAGGACCGGTCCAACGGCCCAACCAACCCCAGAGGTCGCGCGGCAAAGCCGTCAAGGGTCACCGTCCCCCCCCCGTGAGAGCGTGTCACCTCCGCTACGGTCCCACTGCACAGGTCACCGACGCGGATCGTTGCCAGGAAAGTCCGGGAAGCTTGCTCGTCCGACACTCCGCCCATGCCGTTCAGCCTCTCATGAGGAGCCGTGCTCCGATCCGGAGGGAGGTGTGATGAGACTGCCGCCGGATCGGATGGTCGGAGAGAGAGGCGGCGAGGGGGCCGCCGCTGCAACACCACGATCTTTCCGCACCGTTGACCAGGCCGATAGTCGAAGAGCTGGGCCCCAGGCCCGTCGCACGAGGCGCTGTATCCGATCGCGCCCCAGCGTCTCAGGTGCGTGCCACATCCCCGAACAGCCCCTCAGATCGTCCGAGGCCAGCCAGCTCCTCTACGATTCCCGCGAGGGAGCAACGAACAAGCAGCGACCAGGACATCGGTCTCCAGCTCCCAGGAGACCGGCCTTCAGAAGCGAAGCCCCCTGGCGTCGGCGCAAGTTCGGAGCGCGCGGCGCAACGTCCGGCGCATGGGACGAGCTCTTCCAACCCTCAAGACAACATGTCCAGGAGGAGAGGGAACGCCGGCTCGTCCTCCGTGACGATGCGGAGTCCGGTGCGCCGCCGCGCAGCTCCGTGGACCTGCACACCGGTGTAGCAGTGATTCGCCCGGGAGGCATCGCCCTCGCCGAGCCCAGGCACACGTCCGAACGACTCGGGAGTCGTGCCGGGTCGTCCGAGGTGGGCCGTGTGAGGTCACCGCAGGGTCGTCAACGGGTCCTGTTCCGGCTGCACTCGGGGATTCCAGGGACTGATCCACCGGCCCGATTCGGTAGGTGGCAGATGTTCATCCAGGCAGTGGCTGACCGTACGTAACACGGGCTTGGGGTAGTCGTTGATCCAGATATGAATACCTTTCGGAAGATCGTCACAGGAATTGGGACGACGGCTGCGGCCGTCGGTATCGTCTTCGCCGCCGGGCCGCCCGCGACAGCCGCCGGCAAGTGGTGCAACAACTCCGTCTGCATTGAAACCTATGACACGGGGACGTACCTGGGCAGGGTGGAGGTATCCGTCACCAACACCAACCAGCCCCACAGGATTTCCGCGAGGGTATGGGCCACCAATGGGTGGAGCGCCAACACCAAGGTCGAGGACGTTGCAGCGTTCCGGACCTACCGCGACCAGGCATATCCGCAGCGCCACTTCCCGGCGGGCACCCGGTTGTGCGCGGAAGGCTTCCGCGGCGACGACAGCGTCGGCCTGCCCTGCGTGACGATCACCGACTGACCTCCCTGAGTCTGCTGTGGTCGGCGCTTCGAGCGTACGGAACGCAGGGCAAGCCGGAGCCGGTAGCGATCCGAGCAAGAACTGAGGCTGCACAGCGGGGACTTGACCACCGTCAGTGGTTCGCGCGGATGGCGGGCGCCCCAAGGCCGCGCCCGCCGAAGTGCCGACGATCAGATCCGCCGCCAAGCACCCCGGTGAAACAGAACCCTCTTCGAAAGCGGTGACGTCTGCCGCTGTCAGCGCCGGGGGCGACGGCTGAGGTCCGGTCGGCCGATGTGGCCACGCTCGCGCTGGGCCACACCCAGCCACAGGTGCGACGGCGCATGGCGGCGGATGGCCACCATGATCTGTTCCTGGTGGTCCGCGTGAACCGTCAGCCGGTAGCGGAGCCTCGGCAGACCGGGGGCGATCGGTTCCTCGTCGCGGATCAGGGCCCAGAGCACCGGATCACGGCCCTCGATCGGGCCGCTCGGGCAGAGTTCGACGGAGTACTGACGCGCTCCTTTGCCCATGTCGCTCCAGTGCATGCCGACTCCGGCCAGTGCGACCCAGGGGATGATCTGCCGCGCCTTGCCGGTGTCCAGCCACAGGCCGGCGCCATCGATGATCACCGCGATGTTTCGGCCCTGCCAGGCCACCAGACCGACGAGCACGCCGCCCAGCCCGAAGAACAATGCCAGCGCACACGCACTCGCCGGGCCCTTGGCCTTCTCCAGCACACCGAAGACCATCAGGAGGAGTACGGTGGCCGCCCCCAGCCCGAGGGCGGCCAGCGAAAGGCTGACGAGGAGGCGGATCTTCAGCTTCCGGCGTCCCGTGGGTACAACGGTCGCGTCGAGGGCAGGGGCCGATCGTGGCATGGGCATGATCCAGAAGTGTACGGCCCGCCTCGGAGCTCCCCCGTCCCCCGGTTGGTGGCCCTGCGCCCCGTAACCTCCCGCCTCATGAGCGGTTTTGCCTGCCCGGGACATTCCTCTTCGGGAGTGGGCGTTCCGTAGAGTCTCAGGTCTCCGCTGCTGGATGGCGCTCAAGGGCGACCATGGCAGCGTCGTCGCCGAGGGTTCCGCCGGAGTGTGTCATCAGGTCCGCGCACAGGTACCGGAGGAGGGCCCGAGGCCCGTCGCCTGACCAGGTGGTCATTCGTTCGGCGAGAGGATAGAACGCGCCGGCATGGTCGCGCGCCTCGATGATGCCGTCGGTGTACAGCAGGACGACGTCGCCGTCCTCGAAGGGGAAGGACTCCACGGCGAAGTCGGGCCGGACGAATTCGGTGAGCCCCAGAGGGAGCGCGGGCTGGCTCACCTCCAGCGGTGTGACCCGGCCGTCCCTCAGCAGCAGAGGCGGGGGGTGTCCGCAGTTGATCAGACGCAGGGCCGACTCGATGTCAGGCACGTCCAGCACCGCCGCGGTGATGAAGCTCTCCCCCTGGTCTGCCTGCTCGTCCTGGGGAGTGCCGGGGTCCGTCAGTTCTGAGGAGGCGACTCCATCCAGGTATTCGACCAGGGCCGGCAGCTCCGCCTGCCGGTGGGCGGCAGCTCGGAAGGCACCGAGTACGAGGGCGGCGTCCCCGATGGCCTCGAGCCCCTTGCCCCGCACGTCTCCGATGATGATCCGCGTACCGTGGGCGGTGCGGGCGACGGCATAGAGATCGCCGCCGATCTGCGCCTCGGCCTCGGCGGCGAGATAGACCGACGCGATACGCAGCGGGCCGATCCGCTCCGGAGGAGGCCTCAGCAACACTTCCTGGGTCGTTTCCGCCACCGATCTGAGCTGCGTCAGTTCCCGCTCGTGCCGCTCACGGCGGTACGCGAAGAACGTGACGAACGCTGAGATCAGGATCAGAGCGGTGATCTGGAAGGAGTGGTTGAGATCCGTCAGGCTGGTCCTCGTGACGGCGACGACAGCCTGTGCCAGTACTGCCACCGCGCCGACGAATGCCGTCATCCGCGGGCTGCCGAACGACGCCGTGATGGCGGGAGCGGCGACCAGGAAGGGACCGAGGTGGACCTCGGGCGGAGCCAGGATGTCGACCAACGTGACGACCAGGATGAGCATGAGCGGCACAGCCACCAGCGCACGGTTCGCCTGTCCCGGCCATCGATGAGCACCACGGAGTCGACGAAGGTCCATGCCTCCTACATACACCACGCGGGACCTGGCTCTCCCGACGCCATGCCAGCCGCCGACCCGTCAGCCGGAGACGACTCTCCCGCTGCCTCCGAAACCGGCCGGGGGGCCGCCGCGACTAGCGCGAGGGAAGATGAAGGTGATGGGACGCCTGCGAGAATCCCCGGGTGCAGGGGTCGGGTCGAGCCGATTCGGCCGCCCCCGGCTGGCTTCCGGTCGCCAGCAGTGCGGCACTGACGAGCGTGGCGAGCAGGTCGATGTCGGAGCCCATTTCCAGCCGGACCGTGATCCATCCGGATGCCGCGGACAGCTTGAGGGCGCTGGAATTCCGGAGAGCCGGACGCAGCTTGTCGATCATGTTGTGCGTCAGGTGAACGTCAACCTCGTTGTCGCCATGGAAGTGGACGATTTCCTGGGAGCCGGCGCATAGGCAGTGCTGTGCTCCGCAGCACGCACTCCCCCGCGAGAGCACCGGCCAGTCGGCGAGACGCGCGTTCGCGTGTTCGGCCAGGTTCATGTCCCCAGCCTGCCCGTCCCGGACCAGGGAGGAAAGAGCCGCGGTCAAAGGATTTCGGAAGAACCGAAGGACCGTGCGGCCCGTCAGGACTTGGACGGGTCGAAGTTCACGCTGCGGAGGCCGTGTTCGTCTGGGGCAACCGTGCAGTGCCACGCCGGCCATTCCATTCCATGCCGTGCCATGCCATGCCTTCCGCCGCATCGCAGCAGCATCGCAGCATCTCAGCGTTTGGAGGCGGATGGGGGAACGTCGCCGGGTTCCTGTACGCGCCGGTCTGCGCAGGCGCCGGCTGAGGCATTGGGGCGACCGAATCGGACCGCGACACCGGGCGAGTACAGCACACTCACCGGGGCGCCGAGCGATCTCGGAAGCCCTGCGGCCAGGGTGAGGTCCTCGTCGCACTCGATCAGCTCGGCCCGGTGCAGGGGCCAGCGCGGGTGGGTGTTCGGAAGGTATGCCGTACGTCCGAATGCGTAATTGTGCATCCCCCAGCGGGCGGTCAGGAAGTGTTCCAGTTCGGTGGGCTGGTGGATCCGCTCTCCAGGGCGGACCGTGATCCGGCTGTACGCGCCTCGGGGCCCGGGCCAGCGCCTGGCGCTGGTGTAGGTGATGGTGTCGCGACTGCGGTGGATGGTCATACGGGACCAGAGGTACGGCAGTTGGAAGACGGTACGGGCGATGGCCACCGGTATGAGGCGGGAGGCGTCGAGCGAGCGGAAGACCACGCCGCGGCGGCCCTGGGCGTCCACCGTGTACAGACGGATGTTGGTCTCGGGGAAGGTACCCAAGTAGGGCACACCGGGGAGACGAAACCAGCCGACGCGGTGCATACGGAAGGGGACGAGCCCCACGTAAGTGGCTCCGTCAAGCGTGTCGGGAACGGTGCCTGTCGGCAGGAGTTGGGACACGTCCGTGGGATCGACGGCCCAGTGCAGGAAGGCCAGGTCGAGCCACGACTGGGTAAGAAACGCGCGGCACGTGGAACCGGGAGGGTCGGCAGATATCGGTTCAGGCGGCGCCGGAAGGACAGACATGCCGTCAGCATCGCACGGGCCGCCACGACCGCCCCCGGACGGCCTGAAGTCATACTCGGCCGGGAGCCGGGAGTCGGGAGCCGGGCGACGTCGTGGCAGCGGGGTTCCGGGCCGTTACGGACTCCCGGGCGTCCAGCGAGAGACCATTACTGTCGCCCGGCGCTCCCGGCGCTCTGGGCGGGCCGGCTCTGCCGCCACTGTTCCATGGCCTTCTGGAGGGACTCGCTCACGAGGAGAAGGAATTCGGCGGAGGACTCGAAGCGGGCGCCCGCCGGGGTTGCGGCCCCGAGAATTTCCGTTGCGCGCTGCAATGCGGCCGTCAGGGCGTCGTTCATCTGCAGAGCTGCGTGGGTGGACCGGAGCCAGATCTCGTCGTCGATGACATAGCGTTCGCGGCGCGCGCCGGAAGCTCGTTCCCGCCTGAGCATTCCCTGCTGTTCGAGGAAGGTGACGGCGTGTGAGACGGACGCCGGGCTGACGCGAAGCCGCTGGACCAGGTCAGCGGCGGTGAGGGTGCCGGAGTCGGTGACGAGCAGGCAGGCCAGCACCCTGGCGGCCATCTTGGGCAGGCCCTGCTGAACGAGGAGAGCGGTGAAGGACTCCGTGAAGTCCTGGACCTCTTGGGGGTCACGCCCGTGCCCGCTGTCGAGGACCGGCGGCGTCGGAGGCGGAGCCTGCTTGCGCCGGCGCGCACGATGCCGTGTGGCCTCCTGTGCCCGGTCCGCCCCGTAATCGTCGGATCCGCCATTGCGGGTGACCTCCCGCATGATGGTCGAGGCGGGCCGCCCCAGACGCCGGCCGATCTCTGTGTATCCGAGTCCCTCGGCCAACCCCGCGGCGATGTGCTGACGTTCCTCGTTGGTGAGCCTGCCTCCGGGCATCGGCGCTCGTCTCCTATCTGTCGACTGTCGACGTGTGCGGGGCCCGTGTCCGCAGCACCCCGCTGCTCAGTATGCGTTCACGCACAGCCCATTGCAATACGGGACCCCGACCTCATTGCGTTCAGCTTCAGGCCCATTGCAACGTAAGCCGATTCAGCTCGCATTTCAGGCCTCGTTGGCCTCTTTGAACTTTGACGGATCGGTAAACGCAATGTACTGTCGCAGTCGTTCAGCGATTGCTGAACGTTGGAGATCTGCACGCAAGGGGGATCACGATGGGGAAAGACAACAGCGGCTTCTCCGAGACAGGGCTGCGCAGGATGCGCGAGGTGCTGGCACGGCATGTCGAGTCGGGGAAGATTCCCGGACTCGTCGCGCTGGTCAGCCGGGGCGACGAGACGCACGTCGAAGCGATCGGGACGATGCGTCATGACGGTGGCGCGCCAATGCGCCGGGACACGATCTTCCGGATGGCTTCGACGTCCAAGCCGGTCGCGATGGCGCCGGTGATGGTCCTGCTCGACGAGTGCAGGCTGCGGCTGGACGACCCGGTCGACCCGTGGCTGCCCGAACTCGCCGACCGACAGGTGCTGAAGCAGATCGACGGCCCACTGGACGACACCGTGCCGGCGCGGCGGCCGATCACCGTACGGGACCTACTGACCTCCACGTTCGGGCTCGGCATGGATCTGACGTCGCTGGGCGCCCCGATCATGAACGCGATCTTCGAGCAGAACCTCACCCCCCAGGGAGAGGAGCCGATGCCCGAGCCGGACGAGTGGATGCGCCGCCTGGGCACGCTTCCGCTGATGCGCCAGCCGGGAGAGCACTGGCAGTACCACATCAGTCACGACGTCCTGGGCGTGCTCGTCGCGCGGGTCACGGGCCAGTCGTACGAGGAGTTTCTGCGCGAACGCGTCCTCGATCCGCTGGGGATGAAGGACACCGGCTTCCATGTGCCCGCGGGCAAGATCGACCGACTGCCGCCCAGCTACGTCCCCGATCCGCAGACCGGAGAGTTTCACGTATGGGACGAGGCAGCGGGCGGACGGTACAGCCGGCCTCCGGCATTCGAGGGCGGCGGCGGTGGGCTGGTCTCCACCGTCGACGACTACCACGCCTACTTCCGAATGCTGCTGAATGGCGGGATGCACGGGAGCGAACGCGTCCTGTCCCGGCCCGCCGTCGAGCTGATGACCACCAACCACCTCACGCCCGAGCAGGAGGCCGCCCGATCCGCCCTCGCCCGCAACAGCGTCCATGTGTCGTTCGGCCAGGGGCAGCAAGGCGGCTGGGGCTTCGGGATGGCGGTGCGCACCTACCGCGGCGACTACGCGCCCATCGGCCAGTTCGGCTGGGACGGCGGAACCGGCACGACGACCTACGCCGACCCGGACAACCAGCTCACCGGAACCCTGCTCACCCAGGTCGGGATGACCACCGCGGATTCGGCGCGGCTCATCCACGACTTCTGGACCACGGTGTACCAGGCGATCGACGACTGACACCGGGCCTGCGTCGCCTTGGCCCGGTCTGCCTGAGGCCGGCATTCCACACCCGTCCGTACCCGTCCGTTCAATGAACGCTCGTAACAGATCTGAAGGAGCACACCACCATGTCCATCACCCTCACCGACCAGGACAAGCTCACCCTGCGGACCGCCGCCTACGGCGCCGTCGAGCTGATGAGCGCCGCCGGTGCCACCAGCTCGCCCGGCAAGATCGCCACCGAGGGCTCCATCGCCCTGTACTCCGCGACCGGCCTGGTCGGGCATGTGCTCGCCGAGAAGCCGAAGGGCGCGAAGCTGAACCACAAGTCCGTAGCCTCAATCGCCGACCAGGTGCTGCCCGCCCTGACGGCAGCGATGGGCCTGCTCAGGGAGCAGGATCCGGCGGAGGCCGACAACTTCCGCAGCACCGTCATCGTCGCCCTCGAAGCAGCCACCCGGGCCCACAAGGGCGAGCCCAGCCCCACGCTGGCTGACATGACCCGCAAGATCACCGAAGCCCTCGACGCCGCTTGACGGGAGGGGGCCGGAGTCGCCAGCAGGCACACCACCGGCCCCCAGGCCCCGGCCCCCGTCTGCCAACTACAGGGGCCGGCCCGGACGGCGATCGCCCGCCAACAGGGCTCACGCCGATGCGTTCGCTCAGCGGGTGAGCAGCAACGCGTCGCCCACCGGCCGCTCGGTGCCGTCCGACGGCGAGTTGATCAGCTTGCCGTTCACCACCGTGCTGACCGAACCACCGCCATCGAGGGCCATGGCGCGCACCGCGCCGAGCGACTTCATCAATTCCGCCCCTTCGCTGAGCCCGAATCCGTCGCTGTGGCCGGGCCGGCGGCCGTCCACGGCGACCAGGAGGACTCGGCCCCACCCGTCGACGCCCAGGAGCATCCGCGGTTTGCGCTTGATGCCCCAGGTGTACGCGAAGGACGGGTCGCCGGTCCGCTCGATGCCGTCGGCTCCGTAGTTCACCGCGACCTCGCCGTTGCGGACCAGCTCGGGGCCGCCGTTGACGATGTCGTCCTGCGGGCCGAGCTCCAGCTCGCGGCCGCGCTCGTCCAGGATCCGCCGTCGCACCGTCAGTTCCGTGCCCGGCTTCGCATGCGTACGCAGCCAGGAGGCGCCTTCGCCGATGCCGGCCAACACGCTGCCGCCCTTCGGCACGGCACCGCCGCGCGCACGCACCTCCCGCACCCGGCCGCCCTCATCGAGCACCGCCTCGACGCCGTCACCGGCCGGGGTGCTCGCGCCCAACTCGTCAGTGAACTCAACGATCTCGTCGGGGTCGGTGCAGGTCACATCGTGCTGCGGCCGCTCGGTCGGGGAGTCGCCGCCGACACCACCGCAGTTGCGGACCAGGCCAGGAACGCGGTTGACGCCGTCCACCATCGCGGTCGCCCCGCCGGCACGGACCCTGAGCTCCGTACTGAGCTTCTTGAACTCCGGACGGAGACCGTCACCGCGCAGCACCGCCGCGATCCGACCGTTGGTCGCCGCGCTCTGCAACTCCCCGTCGTACGCGGCGATACCGGCCGAGGCGCCCGGTACGCCGTCCTTGCCCTCCATGACGAAGAAGCCCGCGTTGACGCCGAGCAGGGCGTCGTTGGCAACAGCCATGTCGCTCACCTTCTCCCGGCCGGCGACACCTGTGCCGTACGTGGCGTCCAGCGCGCCGCGATAACGCCTCGGGTCGACGATCGCCACCTTGACCTGGGCAAGTCCGGTGCCGGGCACACCGTCTGCGCCGGTCCACTCACTGACCGCCTCGAACCCCGCGGCCGCCAGGGCCTGACGCTGGGCGTCTGCCTCGGACTGGATGTCGTACTCCCCCACCCGGACCCGCACACCGACCAGCCCCTTGCGGTCCGAGCCCCGCGGCCATTCCACCCGCTCGCTGCGAGCGTTGAACCCGGCGCCACGCAGCCGCTCCGTCAGCGTCTCCGCGCCCTGCTCGGTGGCGAGGTGAGCGCCGTTCGCCCGCACCGTGACGGTCCAGTGGTCCGCGCCGGGGCGGCCCGAGGCAGTCCCCCGGTACAGATCGACACCGGAGGTGAGACGGTCGTGCTGCCAGCCGGCGATCGGCCGAGGAACGACGGTCGTCGAAGCGGCGACCGCGGTGTCTCCGTACTGGTCGACGACGACACCGGGGGCGACGAGTCCCACCGCGGCGACGGCAACCACCGACGCCTTCACGGCGACTCTGAACGAACTAGGTGCGAGGGCCACGGGCACTCCTGGATCGCGGACGGACATCGCGTGCACGGCTGGCCTCCACGGCTGACTTGCACGATTGACTTGCGCAACTCACCTGCGCAACCCACTCGGGCTACTCACTTGCACGGCTCAAGTGCACGGATGGCTTGCTCAGTTGACATGGCGCCGGGAACGCGCGTCCATGCGCGCCAGACGCAACTTCATGCGCAGCGAACGCGAGATCGCGAGCGGCGGTCGATCCCACGGGTGAATACCAGAAGTCCGGCCAGAGAACTTTCCCCAGGCGAACCTTGCTGCGTTACGCGACGCAGCCGCCACCCCAACGCCGGCTTTGCGGCACTGGGCTCCGGCATGAACCGTGGCACCAACCTTCACGCGACTGACCAGGGCCTTCTCTTTACGCGAAGCCAAGTGAACGTCACTTCGACGCCAACCTGAGCCATAGTGGCTTGCATTGGCGCCACACATGTGCCATCTTGGCGCCATGAACTTAACCTCGAATGTGAACGACCTTGGGGCCATGGCACACACCACGCTCGGCAAGGCCGGGCACGAGGTCTCAGGAATAGCCAGGGGTGCCAAAAACGACAGGGCCCGAATGCCACGTATCTTCCGGCGAGTAGGGATCACGGCGCTGGCGATCACGCTGCTGGCCGGGGCGGCCACACCCGCGGTGGCCACCGCGGGCAGCAGGGCCGTGCCGAAGGCCGCAGCCGAGCAGGATCGCCCGGAGCTGCAGAAGGCCATCCAGGAACTCGTCGACGCCGGTTACGCCGGGATGCAGATGCGCGTGAACGATCAGCGGGGTGAGTGGGTCGGCAGCGCCGGGGTGCGCAAGCTGGGCCAGAGCGCCAAGCCTCCGACGAACGGCCGCTTCCGGATCGGCAGCACCACCAAGAACTTCGTCGCGACCCTGATGCTGCAACTGGTGGCCGACGGCAAGGTCAGGCTGGACGGGCCGGTGGCCGACTACCTGCCCGAGTTCAGGCTGGACCGGCGGATCACGGTGCGCATGCTGTTGCAGCACACCAGCGGGTTGTTCAACTTCGCCGGCGGCGAGGTCTACGACGACGGGACGTATGTGCCGGGGATCCCCTGGCAGGGCAAGGAGTGGGTGGACAAGCGGTTCCACACCTACCAGCCCGAAGAACTGGTACGGCTGGCGCTGTCCAAGCCGGCGAAGTTCGAGCCGGGCACGAACTGGAGCTACTCCAACACCAATTACGTGCTGGCCAGGCTGCTGATCGAGAAGGTCACCGGCCGACCCTACGGCGAGGAGATGAAGCGGCGGATCCTGCGGCCGCTCCACCTACGCGACACCATGGTGCCGGGCACCCGGACGGACATCCCCGGGCCGCACGCCCACGGCTACCACCGGTATGAGGACGCCGGCCAGTGGAAGGTCATCGACGTCACCCGCCAGAACCCCTCCTGGATCTCCAGCGCCGGTGAGATGATCTCGACCACCAAGGATCTCCACACGTTCTTCTCCGCCCTGAACAGTGGCAAGCTCATCCCGACCGAGCTGCTGGCCGAGATGCGCAAGCCGCACCCCAAGAGCGCCGGCCTCTTCGGCCGCTACGGCCTTGGGCTGTACGTGCAGGACACGGGCCCGAACTGCGTCGGCACCCTCCTCAACCACAACGGCAGCAACAATGGCTACGGGGCGCTGATGTACAGCACGCCGGACGGCAAGATGACCATGACCGCCTCGATAACCATGGGGGACGCCGCGATCGACCAGGCGCAGGTGTTCCCGAAGGTGCTGGAAAAGCTCCTCAAGAAGGTGTTCTGCGGCAGGCAGGCCGAGCCGGCGTACGGGGCCGAGCCGGCTCAGCCGACGAGCTGAGCGCCGTGGGCCTGTACGCCATGACGGTGGGCTTCCTCTGATCGCCCATCAGACGGGGTGCGAACCGGGCTACGTCGAGGTCGCTGAGCTCGACGTGGCCCGCCGGGGACGAAGTCGGCCCCGAGGGGGTCTGCTCGGCCGTGGAGTGCGGCCAGGTGACTCAGCCGCCCAGCAGGAAGCCCAACGGGCCGCGGAGGTCGGCAGGTTCGCGGTAGTGCACACCGGTCATCCCGAGCCCGGCCGCGGCTTCGATGTTCTCAAGCCGGTCATCCACAAAGAGGCACCGGTCCATGGCGACACCCGCCAGTTGGGCCGCGATCTCGTAGATCTTTCGGTCCGGCTTGGCCACCCCCATCCGTGCACTGCTGACGACATGGTCTGCGAAATCCGCCAGACCCAACGCTGCCAGATCGTCCTCCAATTCCAAGGTCGCGTTGGTCACCAGCACCAAGGGCATGTGCGCCCGCGCCCGAAGAAGCATGGCCACCACAACGTCGTCTGCCCAGAACGGCGCCTCGGCGAGCGCCGTCCCCAGCTCGCGGGCCTGTGCCTCCGGTGCCTGCCCCGCGAGGCCGATCACGATGGATTCCACCCACTGCTGCTTGGTGATCGCGCCGAGGAGCAGTGGCAGGTCTGTCTCCGGCGCGAATGCCACTCTCGCTGTTGTGCCCTCCGCGAGCCCGGCACCACGCTCCAGGCTAGGGAGCGTGTCTCGCGTCATCCGGCCCCGTAGGTATCTGAGCCCGGCTCCCTAGGTATTTCGGAGCCCTCCGCAGCATGCTCGGCCCCAGCACACCAGGGGACACCGAAGTATCGCGCGACGACTCTTGCCAGGCGCGTGACCTGTGGAGCCCAATCTGGGTAACGCAGATTCCGGACCAGAGCCCGATCGGTGATCTCCCCGAGGGGAAAAGCGAACCATGCATGGATGCAGACTGTTCCGTATCCGTCGGCAGGCCCTGGCTGTGGCTGCGTTCCTGGCCCTGGTCGCGGTAGTCATCACCAGCTGGTCCGGCCGTAACGCGCTGATGCCGTCCGGGACGTCACGAGCGCCGCTGAGGGCCACGCATACTTCAGGTACTTCAGACGCTTCGGGCGCTTCGGATACTTCGGGTGCTTCGGATGCATCGGGGGCAGCATCGTCCGGTGTGCTGTTCGGTGGCGACGCGCAGTTGTCCGGGCTGCCGCATCTCGGCCGGTCGCCGGCGATGGTGCGTACTTACGACACCATCGACAACGCCGGCGCATTTCCCTCCGCGGATGAGACCGGTGCGCTGCGCTCTGGGGCCACGCTGCTGACCAGCCTCGGCACGGGGCGGCACCGGGATTGGGCGTCGATCGCCGCAGGAAAGTCGGACGCCGTCGTGCTGAAATTCCTGCGTGCGGTGAACACGGCGGCCACCACGCATCATCTGGACGCGATCTACGTGTCGTTCAACCACGAACCCAACGCGAAGATAAACGCGCGGAAGGGGCGTCCGGCGAACTTCGTCGCGGCCTGGCGCCATGTCCGTGAATTGGCAGCCAGGGCACAGCTGGACGCCCGATCCGGCGGCCGCCTGCGTTGGGTGTGGATCCTGACCGCGAGCGCCTTCCATAAGCCCGATATCGCCAACAGCTTTTGGCCGGGGACCCAATTCGTGGACGTCGTCGGGGCGGACGGCTACGTCTCCGGCGGCTGTACGAAGAAGGCGAGCGGCACGTACGTGGACCCTGCCGAACGCGCCCCGAAACCCGGCGACATCTTCGGCCCCACACTTACCTGGAGCACCGCCCACGCGCCGGGCAAGCCGGTATTCATCCCGGAGTGGGGCAGCGTCCCGTTCACCGACCGCAGTGTCCGGCCGTCATACCTCCACGCGATGACCCGCTACGTGGTCGCCCATCCGAAGATCGGCGCCGTCCTGTATTGGAATGATCACGGCCATGGCAACTCGTGCGACTACGCCCTCGACAGGGACCCCGCATCGCAGCGCGCCCTCGCCGCCATGGGCCGCAATCCCCACTTCCAAACACATCGGTAGCTAGGACTTGGTGAGCCGCACCGTGTCGCCCGCGCTGCCACCCGCGAGGATGTCTATACGGGCGCCGCTGTCCGGGTCCGTGAAGGACTGGCCGGGCTGGTAGGCCGCCAGGTCGAGCTCGGTGCAGCCGCTGGGTGTGGTCGTGGGCGAGTTGCCGTGCATGACACGGACCGGTCCCTCGCCGGTCGGGGAGGCGGAGTCGACCTTGTAGATGAGAACTCCGGTTGAGCACGCGTTCCGGTCGTTGCCCTCGGCGCGGCGGGACTCCGCGACGTATGCGGTCGTTTCGCCGGTGCGCAGCACGGCGATCTTGGTGCCACCGCGTCGTTCCACCGGAGTCAGGTGCACGGTACGTCGGCCGGCTGCGGCCAGACAGCTGACCTGGGTGTCGCGGGTCCAGCCGAGCTTCCAGGAGTGCCAGCCCAGGTACTGCGGGGCGGGGCCGGCGATGTTGCCCATCACGTCCCAGCCGCCGACGTACTGGTGGGTGGCGCCGGTGAAGGAGTACAGGTCGGGCAGCCCGAAGGTGTGGCCGGTCTCGTGGGCGGCGACCTTGGGGCCCCACCGCCACAGGTCCTGACCGAAGGTCACGGCCCATTTGATGCGGGTGCCGTCGGCGGTCACACCGGACGTGCTGGGGTCGTACAGATAGGTCGGGGAGAAGGAGATCGCGGACGCCGCCTTGGTGGGGACGACATAGACCATGTCGTAGCGCGAGAAGTCGGCGTGGGGGTCGGCGGCAGTGATCGCGTCGCGTACGTACTTCTCGTGGGCCTCGAAGGTCAGGCCGCGCTCGAAGCCGTACGAGTCCGAGGTCGACGGCATGCGGATCCAGCGGGACAAGGAGGTGAAGGCGAGGTGGGCGCGGCCGTAGCTGGCCGTGCGCATCCAGTTGGCGGCGGGGGCGAGTTGAGCGGCGTACTCGTCGGTGGAGTCGGTGGCCCGGCCGTCGGGGAAGTCCACGAACAGGGTCAGGACGCGCCGGGTGCCGGTGGCGGGCTGGAACTGGGCCCGGTCCGTGTCATGGCCTTCGTCGGTCCAGCCGGTCCTGCCGGGCAGCGCGCAAGCGGCGGCGGGAGACGAGTCCCGGTGGGATGGCGGGGCCTGGGCGGCGTCCGCAGTCGCGGGGACGGCGAGGCAGGAGGTGAGGGTGAGGGCCGCGGCACAGCGGCGCAGGCGGCTCGGTGAGGCAGAGGAGGAGGCAGAGGCAGAGGCAGAGGCAGACATGTCACTCCCGTTGGGGGCGATGGGGAGGGGATGGGGAGGGGATGGGCAGGGATATTCGGCTTTGCGGACGGGCAGGGGGCCCTCGGCTAAGCGCGGCCTTTGGCCATGTCGATCAGGCGGGCGAGGACGCGGCCGCCTGAGGCGGCGACGCCGTCGTGCTCCCACTCATTGGTGACCCAGACGCGGGTGGCGCCGACTTCGCGCGCCGTACGCAGGGAGAGGCCGGCGTCGACGTACATGTCGTCGTGGTAGACGATCGCGGCGAGCGGGACCTGGTTGGCGGCCAGGCGGTGAGCGTCGTAGAGCGGGGGCCAGTCGGTGCGCTGGGCGAGGAGATCCGCGGCGTCCGCGAAGGGGCGCAGGCCCGCGATCTCCCGGAACATCCAGGGGTAGATCATTTCTCCGGTGAGGAGGAGGGGGTCGGCCTCCTCGGAGAAGCCCGGGGAGCCGTCCAGGGCGCGGGAGGCTGCCCAGGCGGTCGGGCCCGCCCCCTGCCCGTACAGCGTCTCCTGCATGACGGCGAACAGCGGATTGTCGGTGAAGCCGGTCAGGGCCTGCACCTGGTGGAGGAAGGTGTCGGTCAACTTGCCGTCCCTGTCCTGGGATTCGTCGAGCAGCCAGTGGATGCGCTCAAAGCCGTCGCCCATGCCGAGGGCGAGGCCGAGGGTGCGGAGGCGGCGCGTGGTGAGGCGGTCGCCTCCGGGCAGCCGGACATCGCCGGCCGCGAGGAGATCGGCGATCTTGCGGAGTCGAGGGGCGTCGTCCGGGTAGCGGTCGTAGAAGTCGAGGACCCGGTCCCGCACCCGTGGGTAGGTGCGGGCGTACACCTCGTCGGCGGCCGCGGTGAGTCCGGGCAGTCCGCCGGTGACGTAGCAGGCCCGTAGGCCTTCGGGGGCCTGGGAGAGATAGGTGAGGGTGATGAAGCCGCCGTAGCTCTGGCCGAGGGTTTCCCAGGGCTCCCCGTTAGGACAGAGTTGACGGCGTATCAGTTCGGCGTCGGCCACGATGGAGTCGGCGCGGAAGTGCGCCAGATACGTAGCCAGCTGGGAGGGGGAAGAGGAGAACCGGGCGGCCATCCGCGCGGTGACCGGGGTGGAGCGACCGGTGCCGCGCTGGTCCAGGAGCAGTACCCGGTGGGTTTCCAGTGCCTGGGGCAGCCATCCGGGCGAACCCGCCGAAGGTCGGGGCGATTTGCCGCCGGGGCCGCCCTGCAAGTAGAGCAGCCAGGGCAGTTGATCACCGGTGCGAGCGGGGTCGACGACCTCGCGTGCAAATACCTCGATGGTCGGGCCGTCCGGACGGGCGTGGTCCAGCGGGACGGTGAAGGAGTGATCGGTGGTGGCGTACGCGGGGTGCATGGGCGGGGCCTTTCGCTGGCGACTTGAGTACTGGTGATGTGTGACATTGCATAGGTGCGTGTACGTCGGCGTGACCAGCCGCCCCCTTCCCACGAGCACTGACCTATCCACGAGCACTGACCTACGCACAGCGCCGCGCCACCCGGACCCCGCCCCGCCGCAGCCCCTCAAGCCGTCCCTCAGGCACAGCCCTCAGAAGCAGCCCTCAGGCAGAGCGCTTCCGCGTCCGCCGCGCCGGCTCCTTCGCCTCCGGCGAGGACGAGCTGCCGCTGGAGGACGAGCTGCCGCTGCTGGCCCACAGGGCGCGGACATGGCCCAGGTGCTTGGCCATGCACTTCTCCGCTCCCTTCTGGTCACCCGCGAGCATCAGATCGAGGAGCTCCAGGTGCTCCTCGGCCGAAGGGATCAGCTCGCCGCGCTCGTCCAGGCCGTTGAGCCCGTACAGGCGGGAACGCTTGCGCAGGTCGCTGACGGTCTCGACGAGGCGGTCGTTGCCGGAGAGCGCGAGGAGCGAGAGATGGAACTGCCGGTCGGCCTCCAGGTAGCCGATGAGGTCATGGTCGCGCGCCGCCCGGACGATCTCCTCGGCGACCGGGCGCAGCGTCTCCAGTTCCTCGTGCGTGGCGCTGCGGGTGATCCGGCCGACCATGGGGATCTCGATCAGTGCGCGGATCTCGGTGTACTGATCGAGGTCGCGCTCGCTGACCTCGGTCACCCTGAAGCCCTTGTTGCGGACGGGCTCGACCAGGCCCTCGCGCGCCAGGTCGAGCATCGCCTCGCGCACAGGGGTCGCGGAGATGCCGAAGTCATCGGCGAGCGTGGGCGCGGAGTAGACCACCCCCGGACGCAGCTCGCCGGAGATCAGGGCGGCCCGCAGGGCGTTGCTCACCTGGTCGCGCAGCCGCTCCCGGCCAACGTTGAGGTCGCGATGCTTGAGGTGCGCCATGGCGGTCGTGCCCCTTCGGTCTGGTATGGACCACCACCGTACAATGTCACGTTGCCCCGGCGGGCGACAGGGTGTAGGTCTGACTGGAGGTGTAGAACTCCAGCGCGGCCCGGCCCTGTTCGCGCGGTCCCTGGCTGGATGCCTTGGCGCCGCCGAACGGCAGATGGAAGTCGACGCCGGTGGACGGTGCGTTGATCCGGATCATCCCGGTGTCGAGCCGGTCGAGTCCGCGCAGCGCCGCGTCCAGTTCGGTGGTGTGGACCGAGGTGACCAGACCGTACGGCACGGAGTTGGTGAGGCGTACCGCGTGGGCCAGGTCGTCGGCGGGCAGCAGGGCCGCGATGGGCCCGAAGACCTCTTCGCGCAGCAGGCGGTGGCCCGTGGGGACCTTTTCGACCAGTGTCGGGGCCGCGTACCAGCCGGGTCCGTCGGGTACGGTGCCGCCCGCCAGCGCGCCCAGGCCGTGCCAGGCCTCGGAGACCTGATCGCGGGCTCGCCCGTTGATCAGGGGCCCGCTCACGGTGGTCGCCTCGGCCGGGTCTCCGACCGGGACGGCGCGCAGCGCTTCGGAGAGTGCTTCGCGCAGCGGGTCGAGGGCCGCACCGACCGCGATGACGCGGCTGGTGGCGGTGCACTTCTGGCCCGCGTACCCGGCGATGGAAGCGGCGATGTGTGCCGCGGCCTGCTCGATGCCGGCGTCCGGGAGGACGATCGCCGCGTTCAGGCCGCCCATCTCGGCCTGGACCGGAGCGCCCCGTTCTGTGGCGGCGCGGGCGACGGCCTGGCCGACGGCGGTCGAGCCGGTGAAGGAGAGCACGTCGGCGGACGATACGAGCGCGTCGCCCTCCGTCGCTCCGCCGGGCATGACGGTGAACACCTCGTCGGGCAGGGCCTGTTGGACGATCTCGGCCAGCCGCTGCGCGCAGGCGGTGGCCTCGGGTGCGGGCTTGAGGACGACGGCGTTGCCGGCCGCGAGCGCCGGGGCGGCCTTCCAGCTCGGAATGGCGAAGGGGAAGTTCCAGGGCGTGATCAGCCCGGCCACGCCATGCGGTCGACGGCGGGTGAGCAGCAGGCCGGGGCCCATGGCGGTCTCGTGGACGGCGCCGACCGGCTCGTACGGGGCCTGGGCGTAGTAGCGCCAGATCGCGGCCGTGCGGGCGACTTCGGCCCTGGCTTCGGCGAGCGGCTTGCCCACCTCGCGGACGGCGAGCGCGGCCAGATCGGCCGCTGCCGCGTCGATGGCGTCGGCGACCGCGCCGAGGGCGGTCGAGCGGGCGGCCGCCCCGCCCAGCAGCCAGTCGGGCTGGGCGGCACGGGCCCGCTCCACGGCGTCGGCCACCGCGAAGGCTCCGGGTGCGGGGACCTGGAGGACCACGTCGGTCGGGTCGGCCGGGTTGCGTGAGGTGATGAGGGAGTCGGCGTCGGTCATAGGAGGAAACCTCCGGGGAAGGGGTCGTCCGGGTCGAGGAAGTACTGGGCGGTGCCGGTGATCCAGGCGCGTCCGGTGACGGTCGGCACGACGGCGGGCAGTCCGGCCACCGTGGTCTTCTCGATCAGACGGCCGGTGAAGCGGGTGCCGATGAAGGACTCGTTGACGAAGTCGCGGCCGAGGGGCAGCTGGCCGCGGGCGTACAGCTGGGCCATTCGGGCCGAGGTGCCGGTGCCGCACGGGGAGCGGTCGAACCAGCCGGGGTGGATGGCCATCGCGTGCCGCGAGTGGCGGGCGCCGGAGCCGGGAGCGGCGAGGTAGACGTGTTTGACTCCGGCGATCTCCGGCCGCTCGGGGTGCACGGGCCGCTCGGGCGAGGCGTTGATCGCGTCCATGATGGCGAGTCCGGCGGCCAGCAGATCGCCCTTGCGCTCGCGGTCGAACGGCAGGCCCAGCGCGTCGAGTTCGACGAAGGCGTAGAAGTTTCCGCCGAATGCGAGGTCGTAGGTCACCGTGCCGTGACCGGGCACCTGGACCTTGCGGTCGAGCCCGACGCAGAACGCGGGCACGTTGGTGAAGGTGACCGCCTTGGCGGCGCCGTCGGTCACCTGGACCTCGACGGTCACCAGCCCGGCCGGGGTGTCGAGCCGGACGGTGGTGACCGGTTCGGCCACCGGCACCATGCCGGTCTCGACCAGGACGGTGGCGACCCCGATCGTGCCGTGCCCGCACATCGGGAGCAGCCCGGAGACCTCGATGTAGAGGACTCCGTAGTCGGCGTCGGGGCGGGTGGGCGGCTGGAGGATGGCGCCGCTCATCGCGGCGTGGCCGCGCGGCTCGTACATCAGGAGCGTGCGGAGGTGGTCCATGTGCTCGATGAAGTACGTCCGTCGCTCGGCCATGGTGGCCCCGGGGATGACTCCGACGCCACCGGTGATCACGCGGGTGGGCATGCCCTCGGTATGCGAGTCGACGGCATGGAAGACGTGACGCGTACGCATGGGTGTACTCCCGGGTCAGCGGTGGCCGTCGGCGACGGCCTTCTCGGTGGCGGCCCGCACCGCCGCCTCGGTCTCCCCGGTGAGCGGGAGACGCGGCGGCCGGGTGGGCCCGCCCGGCCGCCCGACGATGTCCATGGACAGCTTGATGGCCTGGACGAATTCGGTCTTGGAGTCCCAACGCAGCAGCCCGTGCAGGGACTTGTAGAGCGGCAGTGCGGTGCCCAGGTCGCCGGCGACGGCGGCGTGGTACAGGGTGGCGCAGCCGTCCGGGAAGGCGTTGGGGTAGCCGGCGATCCAGCCGACGGCACCGGCGAGGGCGAGTTCGAGGAGTACGTCGTCGGCGCCGATCAGCAGATCGAGCTCCGGGGCGAGTTCGGCGATCTCGTAGGCCCGGCGGACGTCGCCGGTGAATTCCTTCACGGCGACGATGCTGCCGTCCTGGTGGAGGCGGGCCAGCATGCCGGGGGTGAGATCGACCTTGGTGTCGATGGGGTTGTTGTACGCGACGACCGGCACCCCGGTCCTGGCGACCTCGGCGTAGTGGGCGCGTACGCCCGATTCCTCGGCCCGGTAGGCGTTCGGGGGCAGCAGGAGCACCGAGCCGCAGCCCGCTTCGGCGGCCTGCTCGGCCCAGTGCCGGGCTTCGGCGCTGCCGTAGGCGGCGACGCCGGGCATGACGCGCGCCCCGTCGCCCGCTGCCTCGACGGCGGTCCGCACGACGCGGGCCCGCTCCTCGTCGGTGAGGGTCTGGTACTCGCCGAGCGAGCCGTTGGGTACGACTCCGTCGCAGCCGTTCGCGATCAGCCAGCGGACATGCTCGGCGTAGGCGTCGTAGTCGACGGACAGATCGTCGCGCAGGGGCAGGGCGGTGGCGACCATGATGCCGCGCCAGGGGCGGGCGGTGTTCCAGGTGGTGTTGGTCATGCCGACGAAACCTCTCTCGTAATGTGACATGTTACTCAGTGGTGCGGCGTTCCGAGGGTGGCTCGGCACGCGGTCAGCCGTCGCCGCCGGGGGCGGCTCCGGGCTCGGACGGGGTCTCGCCCTGGTCGTCGGGCCGAGGCATGGCGGGGTCGTCGAGTGCGGCGAGCGCCGAGAGCGGGACGGGCACGGCGAACGGGCGGCGTTCGACCAGCGGTTCGGCGGCTCGGCCGCGGGCCGCGAGGCAGGCCACCGCCGGACCGCACATCCGCCCCTGGCACCAGCCCATACCGGCTCGGGTCAGCAGCTTGACGGTGCGGGCGTCCCGCGCTCCGAGGTCCTCGATCGCCTCGCGGACTTGCCCGGCGGTGACCTCCTCGCAGCGGCACACATCGGTGTCGTCCGTGAGCCAGCCCGACCACCCGGGCCCGGGGGCGTGGGCGGCGGCCATCGCGCCGGCGAAGGCACGCATCCGGTCCCTGCGGCGCTGGAGCTCTCTGACCCGGCCGCCATGGGCGGGGCGGTCCAGCACCCGGGCAGCGGCCGCGATGCCCGCCAACTCGCCTTCTGCTCGGGCGAGTTGGGCGCCTCCTACGCCTCCGGTCTCGCCCGCCGCCCACAGGCCGTGCACCGAGGTCTCCTGGAGGCCGTCGAGGGCGAGGGCCGTGGTGCCGTCGGGCAGCGGGCGGGTGGTGCAGCCGAGCGCCGTGGCCAGCTCGATCTGCGGGACGAGGCCGTGTCCGACGGCCAGCGCGTCGCACTCGATCCGCCGTCCCGTCCCCCGTACGGGACGCCAGTCGCGATCGACACGTGTGACGGTGACGGCCTCCACCCGATCGGTGCCGTGCACCTCGGTGACCGCGCTGCGCAGCCGCACCCGCACTCGGTGCCACAGCAGCGCGGCACCGTGGACCAGCGCCTCGGCCGCCTTGTGCGGATTGGCGACGAGCGCCCGCGGGTGCCGGGCGTAGCGCAGATAGCCGGATGCCTCGACGACGGCCGGCACCCTCGCGCCGGCGGCCGCCAGCGAGGAGGCGACCGCGAGCAGTAGCGGGCCGCTGCCCGCCACGACGACCCTCCGGCCGGGCAGCACCAGCCCTGACTTGAGCATGGCCTGCGCTCCTCCGGCGCCCACGACGCCGGGCAATGTCCAGCCGGGGAAGGGGAGTTGGCGTTCGTAGGCGCCGGTCGCCAGGAGCACCGTGCGGGCCCGTAGGCGCACCGGGCGCTCGCCGCCGCCGTCGGCCCCGGTGACGGCGTGCACCGCCCACGGCCCGTCTGCCGGACCGGCCCCCTCCCCGGCCCCTTCCCCGGTCCCTTCCCCGTCCACGTCCTTGGTCACGCTCCACACGTGATGTCCGGGAAGATGCCGGACGTCGCTCCGCGCCAGCCGTCGACGCAGGTCGGCGTAGGGGGACCAGTCGTGGTGCAGTGCCTCGGGCCGGACGGCTCCCATGACGGGCGCCGGGGTGCGGTAGAACTGCCCGCCCGTGTGCACGGCGGTGTCCAACAGGGCTACGGACAGCCCGAGTTCAGCGGCTGCGACGGCTCCGGCGAGGCCGGCGGAGCCCGCACCGATCACCGCGAGATCGTACGGTTCAGACGCCGAGAGCGGCACGGCCGTGTCCTTCCTGAGTGGTGATGGCGTCCCCCGGCCGGGCCGGTACCAGGCAGGCGCGCCGGTTGGGCTCTCCGTTGATCGTGGCGAGGCAGTCGTAGCACTGGCCGATGCCGCAGAACGCCCCCCGCGGGCGCCCGCTGCCGCGGGTGGTGCGCCAGGCCAGGATCCCGGCTCCCCACAGTGCGGCGGCGACGGACTGGCCGGGCAGAGCGGTCACGGCGCGCCCGTCGAACGTGATCTGGAACGGCGGACCGGGTTGGGCGCCGACCAGCTCGGCGGGGGTACGGGCCACGGGTCGTCCTCTCTTGGCGGTCATTGCGGTCGTACGGTCATTGCTGTCATTGCGGTCGTGCGGTCAATGCCGTCATGGCGGTGACGTCGGTGTCGGGGCGGGTGGGCGGTCTCAGGTGGCGGCCGAGGGGAAGCGTTCCGGCCTGAACGGGGTGAGGTCGAGCGGTGGTTCACCGTCGGTCAGCGAGCGTGCGACGGCCAGCCCGGTGGCGGGGGCGAGCCCGATCCCCGCGCCCTCGTGGCCGCAGGCGTGCAGCAGGCCGGGGACGCGCGGGTCGGGGCCGACGGCGGGCAGGTGGTCCGGCAGATACGGGCGGAAGCCGACGTAGGTGCGCATCGCCCGGACCCCGGCGAGCACCGGGAAGAGCGCGGTGGCCTGGGCCGCCAGGCGCCGCAGCACCTCGACGGAGAGCGTGCGGTCGTAGCCGACCCGCTCCCGGCTGGCGCCGATCAGGACCGGCCCCGCCGCGGTGCCCTCCACCACCGCCGAACTCTGCAGCGCGGCGGAGCCGTTGGCCACGTCGGCGACATAGTCGGCGGCGTACACCTTGTGGCGCACGACGCGCGGCAGCGGCTCGGTGACCAGGACGAAACCGCGGCGGGGCCGTACGGGCAGCTCCACACCGGCGAGGCGGGCGAGGTCGCCGCTCCAGGACCCGGCGGCGTTCACCACATACGGGGCGTGGAGCTCCCCGGTCGCCGTCCGTACGCCCCGGATCTCGCCGGCCGCCCCGGTGAGAAGTCCGGTGACCTCCTCACCGAGGCGAAGCCGGATACGGTCGCCGCCCGCGCGCAGCAGATGCGCGGCGGCGAGCGCCGGCATCACCTGGGCGTCCTGGGGGTAGTGGAAGCCACCCGCCAGGCCTGAGGTGAGGTGGGGTTCCAGGTCGTGCAGGCGGTCGCCCGTGACCTCGTCGGCCGTGACGCCTGCCGTGCGCTGCCCGGCCGCGAAGTCCCGCAGTGCGGCCATCCCCGCCTCGTCGGAGGCGACGACCAGCCCGCCTTTGGGTTCGTACTCGATTTCCGGCGGGAGTTCCTCGGCCAGCTCCCGCCACAACGCGGTGGACAGCAGGGCCAGTTCGAGTTCGGGGCCCGGCTCCTTGTCGGAGACCAGGAGGTTGCCCTCGCCGGCCCCTGTCGTACCGCCGGCCACGGGGCCACGGTCGAGCACGGTGACGCGGAGGCCGGACCGGGCGGCGTAGTAGGCGCAGGCCGCGCCGATCACACCCGCCCCGACGACGATGACGTCTGCGGAGTTCCTCGTGAGCACCTCAGTAATATTTCACATTGCACTGCCGCACGCCAAGAGGCTGCGGCGCCCAATGCGCTCAATCACCGATCAGTTCTCCCATCCACCCCTCGACCTCGTCCGGTGTGCGCGGCAGCGCACCCGACAGCAAGCGTGCGCCCTCCGCCGTGATGACCAGGTCGTCCTCGATACGTACGCCGATGCCGCGCAGCTCGGCGGGGAGCGTCTCGTCGTCGGGCTGGAGGTAGAGACCGGGCTCGACCGTGAGCACCTGCCCCTCTTCCAGCACCCCGTCGAGATACGCCGTCGCACGCGCCTGGGCACAGTCATGGACGTCCAGGCCGAGCATGTGCCCGCTGCTGCACAAGGTGTAGCGGCGATGGAAGTCGACGTCGGCGCTCTTCAGCACGCCCCATTCGGCGAGCCCTTCGGCGATCACCCGCATACCGGCCTGATGGAAGTCGCGGAAGCGGGCGCCGGGCTTGAGTGCGGCGATGCCGGCTTCCTGTGCGGCGAGGACGAGTTGGTACACCTCCCGCTGTACGGGTGAGAAGCGGCCCGAGAGCGGCAGCGTGCGGGTGATGTCCGCGGTGTAGAGCGAGTTGGTCTCGACTCCCGCGTCGAGCAGCAGCAGCTGGCGCGGGTCCAGGGGGCCGTCGTTGCGGATCCAGTGGAGTACGCAGGCGTGGGCGCCGGAGGCGGCGATCGTCTCGTAGCCGGTGCCGTTGCCCTCGGCGCGGGCCCGCAGCCCGAAGACCCCCTCGATCCAGCGCTCACCACGCGGATGGACCAGGGCCTGCGGCAGCGCCCGCACCACGTCCGTGAAACCCGCCACGGTGTGGTCGACGGCCAGTTGCAGCTGCGCCACCTCCCAGGCGTCCTTGATCAGCCGCAACTCGCTGAGGGCGGAGGCGAGTTCGGGGTCGCATGAGGCGTCGCGGCCGGGCGGCAGCGCACGGCAGGTGTCCAGGTGCGCGCACCGGATGCCGGTCATCCGCTCGGCCTCGGCGAGGTCGGGGCGGCGTCCGACCCAGAACTCCCCGTACCGGCGGTCGCGATAGAACTCGTCGCCGTCGCCGCGGGGTGAGCGGGGGCGCACGTACAGCACCGGCTCGTGCCGCTGCGGCCCGTCGGGCTCCAGGACCAGCACATGACCCGCCTGGTCCTCGCCGGTCAGTCCGGTCAGCCACGCATAGCCGCTGTGCGGCCGGAAGCGGTGGTCGCAGTCGTTGGAGCGGACGCGCAGCCCGCCCGCGGGGATGATCAGCCGCTCGCCCGGGAAGCGGGCGGAGAGGCGGGCGCGGCGGGCGGGGGTCAGCTCCGCGACCGGGAGCCGGATGTCGCCGGGCGGCGGCGTCGGGGCCCACTGGCCGGAGAGGAACGCGGCGAGTTCCGGTGAGACCGGCAGGTCATGACTTGCCGTACGGATTCCCGTGGTTATGGAGTCGTTCATGGCAGCCCCCTCGGGCACGGGTGGATAACGAAGCGACCGACACCTTGTCAGTGCAATTTCACATTACTATGTTACCGGTCACATTCCAGCCTTCCCCCAGGCTGTCCGACTGCTTCCCGGAGTGACCCCACATGGAAAAGCGCACCTGTACCGCTCTGGCCACCGCCCTGGTGGCGGCCCTGACCCTCGGCGCGACCGGCTGCTCCGGCGGACCCCAGGACGGCACCCGCGGCCGCAAGAACCTCGCCACCGCCAACAACGGCCGGACGATCGGCGGCACACCGGAGAGGGGCGGCACCCTCACCGTGCTGTCCAACCAGGACTTCACCCACCTCGACCCGGCCCGCAACTGGGTGATGAACGACATGGACTTCGGGACCCGGCTGCTCTACCGCACCCTCGTGTCCTACAAGGCGGCTCCGGGGACCGCCGGCGGCGAGCTGGTCCCCGACCTCGCGACCGACCTCGGCACGCCCTCGCACGGCACCAGGACCTGGACCTTCCACCTCAAGCCGGGGATCACGTACGAGGACGGGACGCCGATCACCGCCCAGGACATCAAGTACAACGTGGAACGGTCCTTCTCCCCCGACCTGCCCGGCGGCTCCGACTACGCGGCCCGCTACCTCAAGGACGCCAAGGGCTACCAGGGCCCGGCCAAGGGCGAGCACCTGGACTCCATCAAGACACCGGACGACCGGACCATCGTCTTCGAACTGCGCAAACCCTTCGCCGAGTTCCCCAACGCGACGGTCATGCCCACCTTCGCCCCCGTACCGAAGGCGAAGGACAAAGGGCCCCAGTACGACAACCGGCCCTTCTCCTCGGGCCCGTACAAGATCGAGACGTACCAGCGCAACAAGAAGCTGGTCCTGGTCCGCAACTCCCACTGGGACCCCAAGACGGACCCCATACGCAAGGCGTACCCGGACAAGCTGGTCATGGTGATGGGGCTCAAGCCCAACCAGATCGACGACCGGATGATCGCCAGCCAGGGCGCGGACGCCTCCGCCGTCCCGTGGTACGCGCTGCGGCCGGAGAGCGCGGCGAAGGTGCTGCCCCGCGCCGACGTACGCAAGCGGCTGCTCGCCGAGTCGACCAACTGCACCGACATGGTGCAGATGCACACCGGGCGGGCCCCCTTCGACAACGTGAAGGTGCGTCAGGCCGTGCAGTACGCCCTCGACAAGGAGGTCGTGATCACCTCCTCCGGCGGCCCCGCCTTCAACGACGTCTCGACCGCCTACATGCCCGCGACCCTCTTCGACGGCAAGCAGCCCGACACCCTCAAGATCCCCACCACCGGCGACACGGACAAGGCCAAGAAGTTGCTGAAGGAGGCCGGCAAGGCGGACGGCTTCACCACCAAGATGACGGTCTCCAACGGTGACAAGGGGAGGGCCGAGGCGATCCAGCAGTCGCTCGCCAAGGCGGGAATCAAGGTCGTCATCGAGACGGTCGACCCGTCCGCGTTCTACGCCGCCATCGGCGACACCACCACCCGCACCGACATGGTCTACACCGGCTGGTGCCCGGACTATCCGTCCGGCTCCACCTTCCTGCCCTTCGTCTTCGACGGCCGCTACATCAAGGAGAAGGGCAACTCCGGCAACCACTCGCTCTTCCGCGACGAGGCGACCATGAAGCGGATGGACGAGATCGCCGCCATGACCGACGCCGAGAAGGCCGGGGCGGCCTGGCGTGAGCTGGACGGCGAGATCCTCGCCAAGGCCCCCACCGTTCCCGTACTGGTCCGGCGCTGGCCGCTGGTGGTGGGGACCAACATCGCGGGCGCGTACGGGCAGACCTCCTTCGGCGGCCAGCTCGACTACGCCACCGTCGGCCTCAAGGACCCGGCCAAGAGCGAAGGCTGAGGAGCTCCCCCACCATGGCAACCACCTCCATGTCCGCACCCGCCGCCACGACCACTCCGGCGGGCAGCGGGCCCTGGCAGCTCGCCCGCCGGGAGCTGCGGCGCCGCCCCGCCGTGCAGATCTCCCTCGTCGTGATCGCACTCTTCGTGATCACGGCGGTGGCCGCCCCGCTGCTCAGCAAGCTGGGCGGCTGGTCCCCCGAGGAGTTCGACAAGAACGCCGTCGACCCCTATCTCGGCGGGCAGCCGATCGGCCCGCTCGGCGGCATCTCCGCCGACCACTGGCTCGGCGTCGAACCCGTCACCGGCCGCGACCTGTTCGCCCGAGTCGTCCACGGCTCCCAGGTCTCCCTGCTCATCGCCTTCGCCGCCACCGCGATCGTCGTGCTCACCGGCACGGCGGCCGGGATCGCGGCCGGCTACTTCGGGGAGCGCACCGACACGGTGCTCTCCCGGCTGATGGACCTGACGATGTCCTTCCCCTCCCTCATCTTCATGATCGCGATGATGTCGGTGGCCCGGGACGTCAACCGGATCGCGCTGATGATCGCCGTGATCGGGCTCTTCGGCTGGCCCGGTATCGCCCGTGTGGTGCGCGGTCAGACACTCTCGCTCAAGCACCGCGAGTATGTGGACGCTTCCCGCGTCGGCGGTTCGGGTGCCTGGCGGATCCTCACCCGCGACATCCTCCCGGGCGCCGCGGGTCCGGTCATCGCGTACACCACCCTGATCATCCCCGGGATGATCGCCACCGAGGCGGCCCTGAGTTATCTGGGGGTCGGCGTCCGGCCGCCCACGCCCTCCTGGGGCCAGATGATCGCCGAGAGCGTCGCCTTCTACGACACCGACCCCATGTACTTCGTCATCCCCAGCATCTGTCTCTTCCTCACCGTGCTCGCCTTCACCCTCCTCGGTGACGCACTGCGGGACGTGCTCGACCCGAGGGGAAGCCGCATATGACCGTCTACATAGGCCGACGGCTGCTCGGAGTGATCGGCGTGCTGATCGCCATCGCCGCCGTCACCTTCACCATCTTCTACGTACTGCCGTCCGACCCGGCCGCCGCGGCCTGCGGCAAGTCGTGCAGCACCGAGCGGCTGACGGCGATCCGCGCGCACATGGGCCTGGACCAGCCGCTGTGGCGGCAGTTCGCGGACTTCACCACCGGCATCTTCACCGGCCGCACCATGGGCAGCGGCCAGTACGAGCTGCACTGCGACTTCCCGTGCCTGGGCTACTCGTACGAGAACAGCGAGGCCGTCTGGGGTCTGCTCATGGACCGGCTGCCGGTCTCCGCCTCGCTCGCGCTGGGCGCCGCGGTGCTCTGGCTGGTCCTCGGCCTGACCGCGGGCGTCACCGCCGCGCTGCGCAAGGACACCCTCACCGACCGCACCCTGATGGTCGGCGCGGTCGCCGCCGCCTCCCTGCCGGTCTACTTCACCTCGGTGATGCTCATCTACGGGCTGATCCGGGTGGCCGGCCTCCTCCCCTACCCGAAGTACGTGGAGTTCACCTCCGACCCTCTCGCCTGGGCCTCGAACCTGCTGCTGCCCTGGCTGGCGCTGGCCATCCTGTACGCGGCCATGTACGCACGTCAGAGCCGCAGTTCGATGATCGAGACGATGGCGGAGCCCTACATCCGCACCGCCCGCGCCAAGGGTCTGCCGCGGCGGACGGTCGTGGTCAAACACGGGCTGCGGGCCGGGATGACGCCCATCCTCACCATCTTCGGGATGGACCTGGGCGGCCTGCTCGCGGGCGCCGTCATCACCGAGTCCATCTTCGGGATCCCCGGCATCGGACGGCTCTTCTACGGCGCGCTGTCCACCGGTGACCAGCCGGTCATCCTCGGCGTCACCCTGCTCGCCGCCACCTTCATCGTCGTCGCCAACCTGGCCGTCGACCTGCTGTACGCCGTCGTCGATCCCCGAGTGAGGTACTGATGGGCGCCCCCGAACCCGTGCTCTCGGTACGGGACCTGACGGTCACCTTTCCCACCCCGCACGGTCCGGTGCGGGCCGTGGACGGCCTCGGCTTCGACGTGCGGCGGGGCGAGACCCTCGGCATCGTCGGCGAGTCCGGCTCCGGCAAGTCCGTCACCTCCCTGGCGGTGATGGGGCTGCACACCGGCGCCTCGGTCAGCGGATCCATCTCCCTGGGCGGCCGGGAGCTGACCGGTCTCCCGGAGCGCGAGCTGAACCGGCTGCGCGGGCGGAAGATGGCGATGATCTTCCAGGACCCGCTCTCCAGCCTCCATCCGTACTACACCGTGGGCGAACAGATCGCCGAGCACCACCGCGTGCACTTCGGCAGCGGCAGAAAGGCCGCCCGTGAGCGGGCCGTGGAAGCGCTGGCCGAGGTCGGCATCCCCGACCCGCGACGCCGGGCGCGCGAGTACCCGCATCAGTTCTCCGGCGGCATGCGCCAGCGCGTGATGATCGCCATGGCCCTGGTCTGCGAACCCGATCTGCTCCTCGCGGACGAGCCGACCACCGCCCTGGACGTCACCGTCCAGGCCCAGATCCTGGAGCTCATCGCGCGGGTCCAGGAGGAGCGGGGACTGGCCGTCATCATGATCACGCACGATCTGGGCGTGGTCGCCCGCGTCGCCCACGAGGTCCTGGTGATGTACGGGGGCAGAGCCGTCGAACGGGCCGACGTGGACACCCTGTTCGCGGTCCCGGCCCACCCCTACACCCGCGGCCTGCTCGACTCCCTGCCCCGCCTCGACGACAGTGACGACGAACCGCTGCGGGCGATCCCCGGCAGCCCGCCGTCCCTGCTCGCCCCGGCCCCCGGCTGCGCGTTCGCGCCCCGCTGCCCCCGGCTCGCCGACGCCCCCGCCCAGGAGCGCGCACGCTGCGAGACCGAACTTCCGCTCCTCGACGGCCCGGCCGGGCTCCCCCAAGTTCTCGACTCCTCCCCCAAGCTCTCAGCTTCGTTCGAGCAGGGGGGACCCCCATGCACAGGGGGGACCCCCATGGTCGCCTGTCACTTCCCCGCATACGAAGGCGTGGCTCCATGACGTTCACCGAACCCCTGTTGTCCGTAGTGGACTTGACGATGACATTCCCCGGACGTCGGCGATCCGCGCCGGTCCGGGCCGTCGACGGCGTCACCTTCCATGTGGCGGCCGGCGAGACACTGGGCCTGGTCGGCGAGTCCGGCTGCGGCAAGTCCACCACCGGACGCATGATCGTCCGGCTCCTGGAACCCACCGCCGGTTCGGTCACCTACGACGGACGCGACATCAGCCATCTCTCGCAACGTGAACTCAAACCGCTCCGCCAGGACCTGCAGATGGTCTTCCAGGACCCGCACTCCTCGCTCAACCCCCGCCAGACGGTGGCCCGGATCATCTCCGATCCGCTGCTGGTGCAGGGCGGTTCGGCGGCCGACGCCCGCAAACGGGTCGCCGAGCTGATGGAGTTGGTGGGGCTCATCCCCGAGCACATCGACCGCTATCCGCACGAGTTCTCCGGCGGGCAGGCCCAGCGCATCGGCATCGCCCGCGCGCTGGCCACCGGCCCCCGCCTGGTCGTCGCCGACGAGCCGGTGTCCGCCCTCGACGTCTCCGTCCAGGCCCAGATCGTCAACCTGATGGACCGGCTCCAGCGCGAACTCGGTCTGGCCTACCTCTTCATCGCCCACGACCTGTCGGTCGTCAAGCGGGTGTGCGACCGGGTCGCCGTGATGTACCTGGGCCGGATCGTCGAGATCGGCCCGAAGGAAAGGGTGTACGCCGCCCCGGCCCACCCGTACACCCGCGCGCTGCTGTCGGCGGTACCCCTGCCCGACCCGGCGGCCGAACGGGCCCGCGAGCGGATCACGCTGCACGGGGACCTGCCCAGCCCGGCCGCTCCCCCGCCCGGCTGCGCCTTCCATCCGCGCTGCCCCAAGGCCCAGGAGGTCTGCCGCACCGGGACACCCGCACTGCGGCGCATGGAACCGGGCGCGGCGCGGCAGGTGGCGTGCCACTTCCCCGAAGCGGCCTGAAGCGCCCCGGGGCATGGTTGTGCCCCGGGCATGGTTGTGCCCCGGACATGGTTGTGCCCCGGACATGGTTGTGCCCCGGCTCCTCTTGGAGGGGCCGGGGCACCATCACCTTCGGGACACCAGGGGCTCGGGGACGGCGGCGACGCTCCTCCGCCGCCGTCCGCCGCTGCCGGTCAGCGTCCGCGCTTGCCGGACGAGGCCGATCCGCCGCCCTCCGCGAGCTTCCACTCCCGGTGGAGGGCGCCCAGCGGGATGCGTTTCTCGAAGACCGGTGTGCCGAAGATCTTCAGATGGAACAGCAGCGCACCGGACAGATCGACCCCGCCGGCGACCAGCCAGTGGCCCACCGCCGAACCGCTGCCGTCGCCGGCTCCGGTGGCGCTGCCCTCGGCCTCGCCACGCAGATACGGCGTCAGTTCGGCGGTCACTCCGGTGACGCCGTACAGCCCGAGGGTCGCCTCGGCGCCGAGCGCGGCCTTGACCTTGCCCGCCGCCGCGACGGTGGCCTTGACCGGGGACGCCTTGATGTCGGACTCGCTGATGGCCTGCCAGCCCTTGGCCCGGCTGTAGCTGCCGCCGACCCGGAAGTCGCCCTTGAGGTCCTCCTTGACCTCGACGCTGACCCGGCCGTCGGCATCCACCTGGGCGTAGCAGGTGAGGTCGAGGTTGACCACGACCGGGACCGGCCCGACCTGGATGACCGGGTCGGCGTGCAGTTTGGCGAAGGGCAGCCGCAGCGGCTTGCCGTCCGGGGTGTGTGCGGCGGCCTGGCCCTTCAGCTGCCACTGCGAGGACCAGTCGCCGGACAGCCCCAGGTAGGCGCCCCCTGGCGAACCGGCGCCGTCGGCACCGTTGTAGGAGAACTCGACCTCGGGCGCCAGCTGGACGAAGCCCGAGAGCGACGCGGCCGCGGAAGCCGGGGCATCCGGGGCCGTGGCGATCGCGGCACCGACGTCCAACCGCAGGTTGCCCAGCGGAACGCTGGTACCGCGCGGCCCCGAGTGCACGCCGCCGTTCTTCGACCAGGACACCTTGACGCCCTTGACCAGCGGCTCGACCTGCACGGACGCGGGGTCGACGGGCACCTTGCCGGCAGCCTTGCGGCTGCCGAGGAGGGCACTGAGGGTGGTCGGGGCCGTCTGGACCTCGGTGTTGTGCTCGGTCGTGCCCAGCACGTCGGTGACCTTGGCGAGGACACCGTCGGGGGCCCCGGGCGCGGGCCCGCTCGCGACGACGTCGCCGACCGCGAGGGGGCCTTGGTCGTCCGCTCCGCCGCCGGCCCCGGGGGTCCGGCTGGGCCGGCCCGAGGGGGTGGCCTTCTCCGAACGGGCGGGGGCGGAGACGACGGCCCGGCCGCTGCGCCGGTCGAACGAGGTGATCTTCAGCGAGGACTTCTGAGCGCGGCGCCCGCCAACCGCGGCCTGGGAGACGGCGGTCGGGGTGGCCGACGCGGCCGGCGCCCTGCCGACCGTGAGCTGCCCGGCCGCGGACGAGTCGGGGACGTCCTGGGCGGAGGTCGTGGACCGCGCGGCGGGCTTTTCGCCGTCGGACGGCTCGGATGTTCCGGTCGCCGAGCAGCCGACGGCGAGCAGCGCCAGGGCGGTGAGCGTCGGCAGTAAGGCTGTTCTGGATATGTGGGGCACGTTGGCTGATCCTCGGGGGCGTGAGGTGGGGACGGACCGCAAGGCACCACGGGCAAGGTGATGTTGAGTCCGCGTCACACGTCATCGGGACAAAGAGGGAACAAACAAAGGGGACGAACAAGAACGCACAAGAGGTCGGCCGTTTCCCGGCGGTTGGCTCGAGAGCGGTCGACTGCGTGATCATGCCATGCCGCCGGGGGCTGCGCCTACATGACGGTGGTCGGGGGGCCGTCCTGCTCTGCCGCCGCCCCGCGCGCTTCCGCCACCCACCTCTCGACGTGCTCCGCGACCAACTGGCCGCCCTCTACCAGCCCCTGGCACATGCCCACATAGCGATGCGCTTACATCGCTTCCCGGAATGCGATGTGATGCACTTGCATCGGAACTCGCCGAGCCCACGCACAGAAGGGGGCGCAGGGGTCGCACGCCCGCCGAAGGGCCCGGACCCCGACGAAGCCATGGACACTGAACTCTGGAAGTCGACGGCGACTGAACTGGCCGCGGAGGTCACCCGCGGCGAGGTCACCGCGGCCGAGGTGGTGGAGAGCCACCTGGCACGTATCGCTGAGGTGAATCCGGCCGTGAACGCCGTCACCCAACTCATGGCGGACGACGCCCGCATGGCCGCGCGCGAGACCGACCGCCGCCGGGCGGCGGGCGAGCGGCTCGGACCGCTGGCCGGAGTGCCGTTCACCGTCAAGGAGAACATCCACGTGGCCGGCTGGCCGACCACCCACGGCGTGGAGAAGCTCCGCGACCATGTGCCCGAGGCCGACTCCCCGCCGGTGCGTCGGCTGCGCGACGCGGGTGCCATTCCGATCGGCCACGCCAACATGCCCGACCTGGCGCTCTCCTCGGACCCGGCGAGCCAGCTCTACGGCAAGACGTACAACCCCTGGGCCCCGGAGAAGACTCCCGGCGGAACCAGCAGCGGAGACGGCGTCGCCGTGGCGGTCGGCATGGCGGCGCTCGGCCTCGGCAACGACTCCGGCGGGTCCGTCCGGCTGCCCGCGTCCTTCAACGGGGTGGCCGGGTTGAAGCCCAGTTACGGCCGCTTCGCCGCCGACCACCGCGTCAGGGGCCAGGAGCCCACGCTCGCTTCCCAGCTCATCCCGGTCGACGGCCCGCTCGCCCGTACGGTGGCCGATCTCCGGGCCGCCTTCGAGACGCTCGCGGGTACCGACCCGGAGGACCCGCGGGCGGTCCCCGCACCGCTTGCCGGGCCCCAGCTCGCCACACCCGTAAAGGTCGGTGTGGTGATCGACCCGGTCGGTGCCGGCGTCCACCCGGAGATACGCGCCGGAATCGACGAGGCCGCCACCGCGCTGGAAGCGGCGGGATACGTCCTGGAAGAGGTGGAGATTCCCCGCCTGGCAGAGACGCTGGAGGGCTACGGCAAGCTCATCATGACCGAGTTCGGCCTGAACTGGCACCGCACCAGGCAGCTGCTCTCCGAGGAAGGCCGCCGGCACATCGACCTGTTCCTGGAACGTGTCCCGCACACCGAACTCGCCGAGTACGTCCGGCAGACCGCGGTCCGCCTCGGGATCCAGCGCGACTGGTCCCGGCTCCAGGCCGACTACCCGCTGCTCCTCGCGGCGACCAGCACCCAGCCGGTCCCCGTGGCGGTCCGGTTCGACGACACCGAGAGCCATGCCCAGGCGATGCTGCCGCTGGCCCTGTGCACGGCGACCTCCTTCGTCGGCGTGCCCGCGGTGAGCGTGCCCTGCGGATTTGCGGACGGTATGCCGCGGGGTGTTCAGCTCATCGGGCAGATGTACCGCGAGGACCTGTGCCTGGAGGCCGCCGAGGTGATCGAGGACCGGTTCGGCGTCCTTGCACCGATAGATCCTCGCCGCCGATAGACAAACCCGGCAGACGAAAACGGTCCCGCCCCCGGCCTCGGTGCCTGCCCGGTTTCCCGCACCAGCACCCCGGCGCCTGCGGTTTCGTGGGATGAGGAAGGATGTCCAGGCTCCTGCAACCCATGAAGTGAGAGAACCAGCAACCGTGACCCACCAGCCACCGCAGATGCCTCAGCCGGGACAGGGCGCCCCGCAGCCGCCATATCCCGGCGCACCGGTTCCGCCGCAGAACGGGGCGACGCCGCCGTACGGGGCGACGCCGCAGCAGCACGGCCCGACGCCGCCGGTCGGACTGCCGAACTATGGAGGCGGGAGCTTCGCTCCGCAGCCCCCGGCTCCGCCCAAGCGCCGCACCGGACTGATAGTGACCGTCGTCCTGGTTGTCGTCGTGTTGCTCGCCGGGGGCGGCTTTCTGCTGTTCTCGAACCTCGGCGGTGGGGACGACACCGAGGCGCGACAGGGGCAGGAGCAGGGCCAGGAACGGGAACCGGGCCAAGAGAAGGACCAGGGCCAGGGGCAGGACAAGGGCCAGGGGCAGGACGCTCCCAAGGGCGTGAAGCTGACTACCCCCAAGGTGGTGAAGTCGACGCCGGCCGAACTCCGTTACGACGCGAAGGCCACGGCCGAGATGTATCCGCCGGAAAAGCGGGACCCCTCGCTGTACCCGGAGTTCAAGGGCCTGCCCCAGGTCGACTCGGCGTACCACCCCAAGAACAACCCCTCGGTCACCCTGGGCGTCCACACCGCCGCCGGTACGGTGTCCAACCCCGCGCAGCGGGTGCAGGCGGCGTTCGCCCCGAACGACATGGCCGTCGCGCCGAAGGACTTCGATCTCCAGGACCCCGACGCGAAGGGAGCGGTCCTGCGCTGCGGGATCTCCAAGGGCGACGGCTTCTACGTACCGCTGTGCGTCTGGGCCGACAGCACCTCGGTCGGCGACGTGATCGGGGTGGGCGACGCGTCCTCGCGTTCCCTCAAGAAGGTCGACCTGAAGACGCTCGCGCAGCAGACGAGCGACCTGCGCAAGGCGATGCGCAGCGGCTCCGCCGGCTGACACGCACCGCATCCCGAAACGGCGGCGCAGACTTCATGAAGTCTGCGCCGCCGTTCTGTCCACGGCGTCACCGGTTCTGCCTCAACACCGCCCGGACCACCGGGACACCCCCCGGACCGAAGTCACACTCCGCGGATCAGCAGCCGGGTGCCACCTGGTCGATGCGGCTGCCGAACTTGCCGTCGTCCTTGTAGGCATTGGAGTAATCACCGACGATCACACCGCGCTTCTCGGACGGGTCGGTGTCGATGAAACAGCCGGCGGCGTTGGCCTGGAAGGAACCGACGTTGTCGTGCAGCTCGGGCGGCAGGTTCAGGGTGCCGCTGCCCGGCGACCAGCGCCAAGTCGGCGCCCCCGGCATGTCGTTGTCGGCCCAGAAGCAGATCTCGTTCGCTCCGCAGTCGGCTGCGCCATTGGCCTCCGCACCGTCCGCGGCGGCGGCCGAACCGGCGCCGAACAGCGAGCCGGTGAGCATCAACACCGACAGTGTGCCGACGATCCGGGCACGGGTCTTCGTCATCTCGTTCTCCCGTTCTTGGTGATTCAGGTTGGCGAGTACACGGTCTGTTCTGCGTCCGGCCGGACACTCCCCACACGAACGACGAGGCCCGTCTGTATGACACCGCGCCGGACTTTTTTGGGGCGCGGATGTGTGCGGGCGTGACACATCGCCCAGAAAATTTCGTCGTCGATCTTTACGTAGAGTGCGGTCAGGAGGGTGTTCAGGTCTGTCGTCACACACGGATCTTGGGCGCGGCGCCCTCTGCTCGCTCCGGAGGCCGTACCGCAGAGCCGGCGTCGTTGCGCTCGACGGGACTGCGTAGCCATTGCAGAGTCGAGGTCGGAACCAAGGTGGAGGCCGCAGTGAAGTGCCCTGACATGTCGCGCGGTGCGCGTCTGACCGCCCATAGCGCTGTCTCGACATCCCTGGCCTTGTGCAGTGATCGCACCCTGCGCGAGCTTGTGGACGCGGCCGTGCCGATCGGATCCGGCATCGGCGGGAAGTCGGCCCTGCTGGAGGTCGCCGGTACCCCGGTCTTCGTGAAACGGGTGCCCCTCACCGATCCGGAGAGGCAACCTGAGCACGTCCGGTCCACTTCGAATCTGTTCGATCTCCCCGTCTTCTGCCAGTACGGCATCGGCACCATAGGCGGGCCGGGCTTCGGGGCCTGGAGGGAACTCGCCGTGCACGCCATGACGACGAACTGGGTGCTCGCGGCGGAATACGAGAGCTTTCCCCTGATGTACCACTGGCGGGTACTGCCCGACTCGACGCCCCTGCCCGAGGAACTGGCCGACATCGAACGGGCCGTCGCCTACTGGGGCGGCGGATCGCAGGTGCGCAACCGGATCCAGGCTCTCCAGCAGTCCTCGGCGAGCGTCGCACTGTTCCTGGAGTACATCCCGCAGAACCTGCACCAGTGGCTGGGCACCCAGGTCGAAGCAGGAGACCAAACCGCCAACCGAGCCTGTGCCATGGTGGAGGGGGAACTGGCAGCCGGCACCTCCTTCATGAACAGCCGCGGGCTCCTGCACTTCGACGCGCACTTCGAGAACATCCTGACCGACGGCCAGCGCCTCTACTTCGCGGACTACGGCCTCGCCCTATCCTCCGGGTTCGAGCTGTCGCAGGACGAGGCCGACTTCTTCGACCGGCACCAGACCTACGACCGCTGTTACACCGCCACGTATCTGGTGAACTGGCTGGTCACCGCTCTGTACGGGTACCAGAGGGAGGACCGGGAGGGCCGCTACGCGCTGGTGCATGCCTACGCAGAGGGCAAGCGCCCCACAGGAATCCCGGAGGAGGCCGCGGCGATCATCGCCCGGCACTCGCCGATCGCCACAGCGATGTCCGACTTCAACCGCAAGTTCCAGGGTCAGAGCAGGCAGACCCCGTACCCGCTGGAAGAGATCCACCAGCTTGGCGGGATGTACAGCTCCTCCATTACTGACGGAGCCAGGGGCTTGGCTTGGCCTTCGGGAAGTGTCGGAACGTAAATCAGTGGTGCCGGTCGACTGGAGTGTCGCCAAGGCGGACGCTGAGCTGGGTACCCAGCTCCTGGAACCCCAGAGCTGCCGCCACACGCTGCGAGGTGCGGAGCCGTGCTCTCCACTGGGGCAGCAGCCCGGCGTCGAGGGCATGTGCCACTGCTGCGGACGCCACGGCCCGAGCAAGGTGTCGCCCCCGACTGCGCGGGGCAACCAGCACACTCAGGTGGGCTACCGACCGAGGCCAGGACCGGTACCCGGCTGCGGCCACCACCTCGTCGCCCTGGCGGAGCAGGAACGCGGGAGAGGAGATGTCCGCAAGACCGCTCTCGGCGGCCTCCTCCTCCCCGGACAGGACGAGTAGTGCGGACAAGCCACTGCTATCGCCACCGACCGGCAACCTAGAAGAGCGATGCCGGCCCGAGGACATCGAGCACAGGCAGCACCGCACGCAGACGAGCGACGTCGACGAGTTCTTCGTGGGAGAACTCCCCTACCCCTCCCGAGGGACAGAACTCGACAGGTGTGCCCGCCAGTTCCACCCACATCTCCCGGGCGCGCACGAGCAACAGGTCGTCGGACATGGGCGCATGACGTTGATGGCCGGGTGGTTCGTTCGCGACCGACGACATCAGCGGGCGGGCTTGGCGGCAGAGCCTGACGAGGGAGCAGTGGTGCGGCCGAAGTCGGTGGTCAGCCAGTGTTCGATGGACGCGTCAGGGAATGCGTGGGGGCGGTAGGTGCCCGCCACCCGGGAGATGTCCGTGATCCGGTCGAGGCGGAACGTGCGCCAGTCGTCCCGGTCGATGTCGAACGCCACGAGGTACCAGTGGCCGGCGCGTAGGAAGTGGCGGTACGGCTCGACCAGACGGGTTGACGGCCGGCCGTGCTGGTCGGTGTAGCGGAACCGGAGCCTGCCGTCCTCGGCCACCGCGTCGGCGATCACGCCGACGGTTGTTGCCGCGACCATGGCGCCGGGCTGCTGGAGCACCTCGGTGGCGAGGTCGGTGGCGGCCGCGCGGCGGCGCAGCGGGCGCGGCAGTACCTGGTCCAGTTTGAGCAGGGCGCTCGATGCGACCGCCTCGTTGGGGAGCCAGGCACGGATCAGGTGCAGCCCGGCCACCAGTGCGGTGATCTCGTCGGCGGTGAACAGCAGTGGCGGGACCTTGACCCCGGGGCTCAGCCGGTAGGCGCTGCCCGGTCCCGGGCGGGCCTCGACGGTGTACCCGAGGCGGCGTAGCCGCTGGGTGTCGCGTCGTACCGTGCGGGCGCTCGTGCCGAGCCGTTCGGCCAGGTCGGCGGCCGTCCACTCGCCGCCCGATTGCAGCAGGGTCAGCAGGGTCAAGGTCCTGATCGTCGGGTCGAGGTCCATGCCCTCAGCGTCCCAGGAGAGGCGGACAGGTTCAGGCCGCCTTGGCTCCTAACCTGCATTCGGGCCACCACAGCCCGGCGAGCCATCACATCCAGGCGAGTCACCACTTGCAGTCGAGTCACCGTCCGCAGGCGAGTCACCGTCTGCAGGCGAGCCACCGTCTGCAGGCGAGCCACCGTCTGCAGGCGAGCCATTGAACGAGAGGAAGAAACTGTGCGGATCGCTGTCACCACCCCGACCGGCAACGTCGGCCGCCATGTCGTCGCCACGCTGGTCCGCGCCGGGGTCCGGCCGCGCGTCCTGCTGCGCGCCCCCCGCCGCCTGGCTCCCGACGTACGGGACGAGGTGTATGCCGTGCCGGTCGACCAATACGATGCCGACGCGGTGGTGGCCGCCACCGGCGACATTGACGCGCTGTTCTGGGTGGACCCGACCACGGGCAGTGCGGATCCCCTCGCCGACTGCGCCCGTGCCACCCGCAGCGTGGTACGTGCCGTCACCGAGAACCGGATCGGCCGCGTCGTTTTCCAGAGCAGCGTCGGCGCCGAGAAACGCCACGGTGCCGGCGAGATCGACGGTCTGGCACACACCGAGACCGCTTTGGACGGCACCGGCGTCGACGTCACCCATCTCCGCTGCGGCTACTTCTTCACCAACCTGGAACTTCAACTCGATGCGCTACGCGCCGGGACCCTCCAGGTGATCCTCCCGCTCGACCAGCCCATGGCCTGGGTGGCGCCTCGCGACATCGCCGAGGTCGCCGTCACCCGTCTGCTCTCTCCGGCCTGGTCCGGACGGTGCGTGCAGGCGGTTCATGGGCCCGCCGACCTCACCTGGCGACAGGTCGGCGAGACCCTCACCGCTGCTACGGGTCGGCAGATCAGCGTCGAGCGGATCACCGACGACGCCATGCGCACCCGGCTTCAGCAGGCGGGCATGGCCGACAGCCTGGTCGAGGCGGTGCTCGGAATGTCGACCGGACTGCGCGAGAACTTCGTCCCCGAACAGCGCCGCACCCTCCGGACCACCACCCCGACCACCCTCGCCGCCTGGGCCTACGACCATCTCCGGCACCAGATGGCGTAGGCGTCGTCAGCGCCTACTGGCGCGCCAGTCCATGGCGGTCGGCCCAGGCGTTGATCGCCGCGGCCAGTTCCTCGGGACGGTCCTCCGGGGTGTGGTGGCCGGCGAGGCCGTGGCGGGAGATCTCCAGTGCCGCGATGTTCTCCTCGCACCAGTCCACGGCCCTCTGGTCGGTCATGGCGCCAGGGCCCGGCTCGAACGCGGCCAGCAGCTTGGGCACTTCGGGGCTGGCGGCCAGCCAGGCATCGTAGTGCTCGACGCGGGCCACGACATCGGCGGGCTCGGCGTCCAGCGGCATCATGCGCGTCCACGCCAGCACCGGGCGGCGGCTCTCCGGGGTCGGGAAAGGGCGGCGGTAGACGTCCAGGTCGGCGGGGTCGAGCGGGGTGGCGAGCGTGTCCGGGAGCCCCTCGATGAACAGCGACTTCTCCAGGATCATGGCCTCGCCCACGCCGGGGGTGCGCAGCAGGGTGAACAACTCCCTTCCCGCCGCGGGGAATTCGTCACCGTAAAGCGGCTTGATGATTGTTTCGGTGAAGGCAACGCTGCGGACGCGGCCCGGGAGGCGGGCGGCCCGGTCGAAGGCGAGGGCGCCGCCCCAGTCGTGGCCGACGAGGACGGCCTCGTCGAGGCCGAGGGCGTCGAACCAGGCGTCGAGGTAGCGGGCGTGGTCGTCGAAGGAATAGGCGAGGTCGGGTTTGCCGGAGTCGCCCATGCCGATCAGGTCGGGGGCGAGTAGGCGGCGGCCGGGCGCGGCCACGCCCGGCAGGACGTTCCGCCACAGGTGGGAGGAGGTGGGGTTGCCGTGCAGGAAGACGAACGGCAGCCCGTCGGGGTCGCCTGACTCACGGTGGTGGAGGGTGGAGTCGAGGACCGGAGTGGTGGGCATCGCGGTGTCACATCGCTTTCGGTACGGGATGGAGATTCGGTATGGGGATGCAGGTTCGGTACGGGGATCCAGATGCGGTGCGGGGATCCAGACTCGTTACGGGGAGTCAGAGGTTGAGGCTCAGGACGCGGTCGACGGTGATTTCGAGGACGACCAGGTCCGGCGGGGCGGGCGGCGCCACCCGGTAGCGGCCGGTGTAGCGGCGGACGGCCTCGGCCAGGCGCTCGGGGTCGTCGCTGATCACGGCCGAACCCTCCACGGTGATCCAGCGGAAGCCGTCCGCCTGGCAGAGCGCGACGCGGGCCGCCGGGCCCCCGGACGCCACGTTCCGGGCCTTGCGGGCTCCGGCCCGGGTGGTCACCCGTGCCAGGCCCGAGGCCGGATCGAAGGTGAAGCGGACGGGGGTGACATGCGGGGTGCCGTCGGGGCGGAGGGTGGTGAGGGTGGCCGTGTGGGGGCGGGCCAGGAATGCCCTTGCGGCGGCGGCGAGTTCGGTGCGCGCCCGGCTCACTTCTTCTTCACGCCCTCGTTCCAGATCAGCTTGGCGATGTTCGGTTTCACGGCCGTGGTGATGACGCCCATGGCCGTACGGACATATCGCTGCTCGGCCATCTCGTGCAGCATGCTCGCGGCGAGGTCGGTACGGGCGGTGAAGACGCCGTCGGCGCTGTCCTCGGCGGTGTGGTAGGTCGTGACGGCGGAGTGGTCGAAGAGGCCCGAGGGCCGGACGAGGGTCCAGTCGAGGTCCGTACGACGGATCACGGCCTCCATACGGCGCATGTCCTCGTGGAGGGTACGGCCGAGGCGTCGGTTCACCAGCGGGTCGAGTACGTGGTTGAAGAAGTGGGCGCCGGAGGGGCGCCAGTTCGGGTCGGCGATGCTGGAGCTGACGGTGAGCAGGCGCTTGATGCCGTGGCGGGCCATGGCCCCGGTGATGGCCGTGGCGCTCGCCGAGTAGGTGGTGATGGTCTCCTTGCTGAAGCGCGCGCCCAGCGCGGACAGGACGGCGTCCGTGCCGCCGATCGTGGCGTCGACGTCCTCCGGATCGGTGGCGTCGGCGACGGCTACGGTGAGGCCGGGCCGTGCGGGGATCGAGCGGGGTCGGCGGGTCACGGCGACGACCTCGTGGCCGGTGGCGAGGGCCTGGTCGGTGAGCTGACGGCCGGTCGGTCCGTTGGCGCCGAAGACGGCGATACGCATGGTGTCGGTCATCCCTTCGTGTGGTTCCCGGAATGCCCTTGACTGTGCCGATCATGAATCGCAGGCTCAACGCTGATGAATAACGCCGCCCCTGCCCCCGCCCGCCCCCGAGGCCGCCCCCGAGGCAACCCGCAGACCCGCGAGTCCATCGTCTCCGCGGCCCATGCGCTGTTCCTGGAGCACGGCTACCGGCGCACCACCCTGCGCGCGGTGGCCAGGGCCGCCGGGGTCGATCCGGCGCTGATCGCGTACCACTTCGGGTCGAAGAAGGGCCTGTTCGCGGACGTGATGCAGTTCCAGTGCGCGAACGCGCTGACGGTGGACGCTGTTCTCGGCGGCGATCCGGCCACCCTCCCCGACCGGCTGATCGACGCGGTGACGGGCCTGTGGGAGGACGCGGACTTCCGGCAGCTGACCACCCGGGGCGAGGAGGCCGCCGAGGTGATCCGCGAATACCTGGAACGCGAGCTGCTGACCCGGCTTGTTGAATTTCTCGGCGGCCGGGGCGCGACCGCCCGCGCCACGGCAGTGGTGACGATCCTCGGCGGCCTCATCTACACCCGCTACCTCAATCCCCTCCCCACCCCGGCCGCCCTCACTCCGTCCGAGACCCGCCGCGTCCTCACGCCGGCGCTGCGCGCGGCACTGGGGCCTGTACGACGGGTCGGGACCAGGCCCTGATCCCCCCCGCCACCAGCGCATTCATCGCTTTGTGAGCGCGATATCAACGGCCGTGGCTAGCTTCGTCGCCGTCAAGTGCACGCATGTCCCACCATGCGTGCCTCAACGCGAGGGGATCCCAGGGCAATGTCGAGACCCAGCAGGCTCAAGCGGGCGGTCACCGCTGTGGCCATGACGGCGGCCATGGTGGCCGCTGCCGCCGTCGCACCCACCGTCGCGCACGCCGATTCCGTGCACCACTACTACATCGAGATCGGCGGCACGGGCGCCGCGGCGTCGGCGCCCGATTGCAGCATCACCTTCGGGTACGCGAACCAGCACCTCGACGGTGGTATCCCGGTTCCGGTCTGCTATCCGGCGAGCGCCGGGCCATGGCTGAACGGTCAGAACGTCCCGGACCTGAACGCACCGAGCTTCGACGCCAGCGTGAAGGAGGGGTACGAGCGTCTGTTGGCCGCCGCGGAGGACACCTACCGCCGCGACCCGGGCGCCAAGTTCACCATCGTCGGCTACTCGCAAGGTGCGCAGGCGGCCGACCATGTGCTCCAGAAGATCGCCAACAACGAGACCAGCATTCCGCGCGAGCAGGTGAACGGCATGCTCTACGCCGACCCCATGCAGCCCGGTACCGGTATCTGGGCCCGTACGCCGAAGGGCCTGAGCGCGCTGGGGTTCACCTCCACCGGCGCGGGCCCGGAGAAGTTCCCCGGTGTTCCGGTGGCGCGGTTCTGCATCCGCACCGACGCGGTCTGCGACGCGACATCGCTCCAGTCGGTCGGCGGCTTCTTCGCCCAGCACCCGGCCTATCCGAAGGAGGGCGGCATCATGGCCCGCACCATCGGCCACGACGGCGATGACGGGGTCTTCTGGTACGACGCGTCCTGATCTGACAGCAGGCACCGCCGCGCCCCGCGGGGGTGGGGGTGGCGCTATCGGCCCGGCCGGCGATGCACGGCCGGGCCGTTGCCGTCGTTCTCGGGTCGGGCGATGGCAAGTTCGAAGTGGTCGCGGGCCCGGGTGATGTCCTCCACCGCAGCGCTGCTCCAGCCGAGCAGGTTGCGGATCTCGATCTTCATTCTGGAGCTGCTGCGTTCGCTGATCACTGTGCGTGCCCGGCGGCGGAGTTCGAGCGCCGTGTCCAGGTTGCCCAGGCGTTCCTGGGCAGTGCCCAGTCTGCCGAGGACAGCCGCGTACAGCGGGACGTCCCCGATGCGCTCGGCGATTTCGGCGGACTTGCCGAGCACGTCGGCCGCGGCGTCGTGCCGGCCGCTGTCGAGTTGGAGCGCCCCCATGCGGAACAGTGTCTTGCCCAGTGCCCGGGGGCTTTCGATCTTCTCGGCGAGGATGATCGCTGTCGCGTAGCAGTTGTGCGCGTCCTCGTGCTCTCCCAGTTGGTGGTGGATGGCGCCGACGTTGGCCAGGTAGAGCACGTTGAGCCAGTCGTCGTCCACCCCCTGGATCAGCTCTGCCGCTTGGCCGAAGTGGCCCGCGGCGTCGGTCGTTTGCCCCACCACATTGGCGAAGATCCCGAGGCAGCCCAAGGCGCGAGCCTGCTCAAGACGGTCTCCGGCACGGCGGCTGAGCTTCAGGGCGTCTTCCAGCCAGGTGTGTGCCTGTGCGTAGTGGCCCTGCATTCCGTGTGAAATGCCCAGGCAGGTGCGCAGTGTGGAGACCATCCGCCGGTCGGTGGCCTGTTCCACCAGGGGCAGGGCGATCTCGATGGCGGTACGGCACTCGTGGTACCGGCCCTGCCGGGTGAGGTAGTCGCAGAGGGCCTCGGCGATCCAGCAGGCCTCGTCCAGGTGGCCCGCGGCAGCCGCGTGGCCCACCACGTCGACCAGCTCACTGCCCGCCGCATCCAGCCAGGCCGACGCCTCCGCCCAGCCGGCGAAGGGCGCGTCGCCCGGCTGCGGACCGGTCGGGAAGGCGGTGCGGCTCCAGTCGCTCGCCCGGCGGGCGGCGACGACGTACAGCCGGAACACGCCGGCCCGGGAGGTGGCGACTTCGTCGGGGTAGGCGCCCGCGACGCGCCGCGCGTAGACCGCCACCAGGTCGTGCATCCGGTAGCGGTCGGCGGCCACCTGCTGTACGAGGCTCGTATCGGCCAGGCTGTCCAGGGCGCGTTGGGCTTCGGACGGTGTCCGGTCGAGCATGGCGGCCAGCGTCAGCCGGTCGAGCTCGACGGTCGGCGACAGGCCCAGTGCGCGGAACGCACGGCGCTCGGCAGCCGGCAGCTGGTCGTAGGAGACCTGGAAGGCCGCCTCCACGCTGCGGTCCTCCACGGTGAGCTCGCCGAGCCGACGCTCGTCGTCCGCCAGCCGGGCCGCCATGCGTTCCACCGCCCAGAGCGGACGGTTCTGGATCCGGGCTCCGACGATGCGCAGGGCCAGCGGCAGTTGATCGCACAGGCGGGCCAGTTCGCGCACCGCCGCCCGCTCGTCGTCGGACCCCTCACCACCCACGATGCGGGTCAGCAGGCCCACCGCCTGGTCGATGTCGAGCGGCGCCAGCGAGATCCTGCGGTCGACGTCCAGGCCGGGCAGACGCTGACGGCTCGTCACCAACACCATGCTGCCGGCACCGGCGGGCAGCAGCGGGCGCACCTGCTCGGCACCCGAAACGTCGTCGAGGACCAGCAGCAGCCGAAGCGATGCGGTCGCGGTCCTCCAGGACGCGGCCAACTCGTCCAGATCCTCCGACTCGTCGCCTTCATCGGCGCCGACCGCCCGCAGCAACCGGCGCAACACGCGCTGTGCCACCGCCGTTTCCCGGCCCTCGCGGTGTCCGTGCAGGTCGACGAAGAGGCAGCCGTCCGGGCACTGCTCCAGCAGCGCCCGTGCCGCGCGCACCGCCAGCGCGGTCTTGCCGACCCCCGCCATGCCGTCCACCGCGCGGACCGTCACCACCTGGTCATCGGCCGGTGCGAGGAGGAGTTCGAGCTCGCGGTCCCGGCCGGTGAAGTTGCCGACGTCGGCCGGCAGTTCATTGCGTACCCGGCGCTTCCGGCGTGCGGCCGCGGGCCGCTGATCCGTCGGCCGGTGCGGTCGTACGGCGGAGCCGAGCAGGAACGCGTCATCGCCACGAAGCACCGCCTCGTGCACCCGTCGCAGTTCGCTGCCCGGTTCCGCCCCCTGCTCCCGCACCAGACGACCGCGTACCTCGGCGAAGACGTCCAGCGCATCGGACTGCCGGTCGCCGAGGTAGAGGGCGCGCATCAACAGGGCGGCCAGTGCCTCGTGGTAGGGGTGGGTCGCGGTCAGAGCGGACAGTTCGCCCAGCGCCTCGATGTGCCGGCCCAGCCGGAGCTGACACGCCAGCTTGTCCTGCGCCAACGCGAGCCGGCGTTCCGTCAGCCGGAGCCGCTCCCCCTGTGCGAACGGGCCGGGGATTCCGGCCAGGGGATCACCTCGGAACAGCTCCAGCGCCGTGGACCAGGCGTCGACCGCGGCGTCCAGGTCGCCGGATTCCCTCGCCGAACGGGCTTCGGCGACGGTCTCCTCCAATCGCGCCACGTCCACCCGAACGTTCCGTGGGACGAAGCGATATCCACCGCGATCGGTGACGATCAAGGAGTCGCCCGTGGCCTCTCCCCCGGCGCCCAGCCGTCTGCGCAGCTGGTGCACATAGACCGGAATCACCTTGGCACCCGTGCCGGGCTGCTCCGAACCCCATACCCCGTCGAGGAGTTGTTGCCGGCTTACGGTCCTGTTCGGTCGCAGCAACAAGGAAGCCAGCAAGGCCTGTTGGCGAACCGGACCGAGCTCCAGCTGCTCGTCGTCGCGCCATGCCTGGAGCGGACCGAGCACAGTGAATCGGAGCTGGTGAACTCCCTTGGACAGCGCCCCCGTTGACGACACGCAGAGGAGTATATGGCCGCACCAGGGGCATGCGGCCGGTTTCCACTTGTCCGTCGAAACCTGGTCCGCCGAGACATGGCCCGCCGCGGCCCGGTTACCCGGACGGCGGCCAGTCTCCCGTCCGCGCGACCGTACGGAGCACCCGGCGCAGATGGGTCAGGAAGCGGGGCACGTTCCGCCGGGCGTCGGGCGTGTCCGGGTAGCGGGTCTTGAGATAGGTGCGGTCCCACAGCCGGTTGATCCACAGATGCACCTCCCTGCTGGTGGCAGGGCCCTCCAGACCGTTGCAGTTCGCGGCGGTCCAGTCGCGTGAGCCCGGCACGTGCCGGCCGTCCAGGTAGGAAACCATGGGGTAGGCGGCGGCGGTGTCGGACTGCACGGTGTCGGCCAGGTCGGCCGCCAGCTCCATGACTCTCATCGGTGTCACCCCGACGAGGTCCTTCGCTGCCACGATCGCCTGCTGCGCTCCGATGGCGGCCTTCCCGAAGCCGTCCGTGGCCGGGAACTCGACCGGTACGAGATTGACGAGCCACCCCTGGGTGCGCTGCCAACGCCGCTCGGTCCGGGTGTGGATGACGCTCAGCCCCCGGTAGTCCTCGACACCGCCGAGCTCGTGTCCGGTGATGGCGAGCGCGGCGAGCATCCCCGCCATGGCTCCTGCTCCCCGGCGCTTGCAGGCCGCCGCGAACGCCTCCGCCTCCGTCGCGTCGAACAGATCCATTTCGAAGGGGACTCCGGGGTAGCTGACACCTGGCTCCGTGCCGAGGTCCAACGGGAACCCGGGGGCGGGCCCGGCACGGTAGAAGTCCGCCCAGCGGCGCACGCCCGGGTCGTCGGGCCCGATCAGCGCGGTGCGTTGCCGGTCCAGGGTGCAGTAGTCGACATAGCTGCCGGCGGCCGGCAAGTGTGCCTCGCCGCCGCTGAGTTCCGCCTCGTACAGAGCGCGCAGCTCAGGGAAGACCAGTGTCGCGGAGTATCCGTCGGAGTGGGTGTGATCGACGCCGAACCAGACGGTCGACGCGTTGTCCTCCTCCCTCAGCACCGCACCCGCCACGAACGACGGCCAGCGCAGGGGGTGCGTACCCGAAGTGAAGCGCGTCAGGAGTTGCTCCCGGAGCGCTGCGCCGGAGTCGTACGTCCCGCACGGGACGGGTTCCAGGGCGAAGGTGTCCGCCGGTACGGCGTGCCTGATCAGCCGGTCGTCGTCCAGCGTGAACCAGGTGAGCAGCGTCGGATGGCGCCGTGCCCACTTGGCGAGGGCCCTCGCCATGGCGGCGCTGTCGAGTCTGCCGGGCACGTCGAAGACGACGCCGACCCAGGGCGAGTGGGTTCTGCCGGCGGCCTGGTTGGCCAGGATCCGGCGGATGTGGTTCTCCTGCAGATGTGAGGGCGGGGCCGGGTGCACGGGCGCCGCGGCCGCGGCGGCCACGGCAGCGCCGACGGCCCGGAACTCGACCAGTTCGCCGGGGCGAGGCATGTAGTCGGCTATCTCCATCATTCTCATGCGGCTGCCTCCTCCTGGTCGTCGGCGACGACGTTCACCATGGCCCGGCGGATGGTGTCGACGTAGCGCGGGATGGTCTCCCTGCCGCGTTCCGTGTTCGGGTATCGGAAGCTCACATAGGTCCCCTCGTGCGAGCGGTTGATCCACAGATAGACCTCGTACGGATGGATGCGGCGGCTGCGCACCATGGCGGCCTTCCACTCGGCCCACTGCCGGGCTCCGGGGACGTGCCGGAAGTCCATGTACGAGACCACGAACCGTGGTTCCAGCGGCACTCCGAGCAGTTCGGTGACCCTGGTGATGGGTACCTCCGCCATCGGCCGGGCCGCCTTGAGCGCTGTCATGGCACGCCCCACCAACGCGGCGAAGTCGTCCTCGGCGCGCACGGTGAACCGAAGCGGCGCCAGACCCACATACCACCCCACCGACCATGCCCACCGCGCCTGGTTGCGGGTGTGAAACGGCATGAGGGCACTGAACTGCCCCTGCTCCGTGGTGAGTTCGGTCTTCTTCTCGCCCGCGCCGGCCAGGCAGGCCAGCAATCCGGCGCAGAAACTCCCGCCGGCCTGTCGGCAGGAGACTTCGAAGGCGGTCGTCTGCGCCGCGTCGAGCAGCCACTCCAGGCCGTTGAGCTGGGGGAAGCAGGATGCGTCGTCCCCGCCGACCGGTGTGGGGAAGGCCGGCAGTTCACCGCCGGCCGCCGTCATGAACTCCCGCCACCGGACGACCGTTTCGTGATCGCTGCCCACCTGCACGGCCGCTCGGCGCTCGTACGCGGCGAAGTCCAGGTAGCTGCCGACGTCGTCGAGGTCGGGCCGCACCCCGTGCAGCGCGGCCGCGTACAGCTGACGGATCTCGTACGCGGCGAGAGCCAGCGAGTAGCCGTCCACGTTGGAGTGGTCGAAGCCCAGGTAGAGCGTGCTGGAGTCGGCGTGTGTCACGGTGGCGAAGAGGTACGAGGGCCAGGCCAGCGGGTCCGTTTCGCCGTCGAACAGCGCCTCGATACGGCGGGACAGCGCGTCACCGGTGAGATGGCCGCCGACCACGGTCCGCCGGATGGCCACCGCTCCCGGTTCCAGCGTGGCCCGGCGCAGGTGGGGCCCGTAGGGCAGGAGGCGGCTGCGCAGCGACTCGTGCCGGTCGATCCACGCCAGCAGTGCGGTCTCCAGGGCCCGGGTGTTCAGGGCTCCCGGGAGTTCGAAGGTGGTGGCGATCCAGGACGGTGCGGCAGGGGACGTCGCCGGCCGACGGGTGAGATGCGCTTCCTGGACGTAGGACGGGGGCCGCGCATCGGGTAACCAGGACGACTCGCGACCTTCGCCGGGCACCGGGCGCCAGATGCTCAACTGCCCTGGCCGGACCCTCAGTTCGGGTATGTCGGTGAATTCCATGTGCTGGTGCTTCCTTGCATTCCGGTAGCCGCCGTCGCGGCATCACTTGGCGCGCGCTGCGTCACGGCTGCGAGAAAAGTCCGGGCAGTCGCCCGGGACAGGTGCAGCCTGGCGAGGGCCAATGAAAGGGCGATGAAAACGCACTCAAGGGGCATGGCCATACGGGTCGGCACAAGGGGCCACCGGGGCGGCGCGGACCGCTCGGCGGTGGCCCGGCCGGCCGCCGACTGCCGGTGGCCGGCCAGGTGGATGCCCGCAGCAACGACCCAGGGACGATTCACTCGCCCGGGGTACCGACGAGGGCTGGCTGGCCGGTAGCACGCCGCGGGATCCCAAGATCCCTGATCTTGTGGAGCCACAATGATCACTACTGATCCAGGAGAGCCATGCATCGATTCCCCCTGGCCGGCGCCCCTCCCGGCAAGGCACGTTGCCAGTACGGTCCGAGCACACCGCCACGGTCCCGCCGTAGGCGTCGCCTCGCTTGGAGCGCGGCCACCGCCATGCTGCTGGCCTGGTTACTTGTCGCGGCGGGCACTCCGGCGACCCCGACGACCCGGCAGCTGGGCCACTACCCCCTGCGGGTCAGCGCCTACGTGGCCAACAGCGGCTCGACGACCGTCTCGGCCTATGACACCCGGTTGGAACGCCGGATCGGTGCCGTCCAAGTGGGCCGCGGCCCGACCGGCGTAGGAGCGGCTCCGGACGGTGACGAGGTCTATGTCGCCAACGGCCGAGCCGACACCGTCTCCTTCATCGACACCGCCTCCCGGCTGGTGACGGACACCGTACGGGTCGGGCACCGGCCCTTCGCGGCGATGCCGACCCGCGACGGCGACCGTGTGCTGGTGGCCAACTTCGGCGCGGACACGGTCTCGGTCATCAACGTCCAGGATCCCGACCCGCATGTGGTCGACACCGTGCCGGTGGGGCGGCTGCCGCACAGCATCACCACGGTGCCGGACGGACGCGCGTATGTGACCGACAACGGCGATGGTGCGGTCACCGTGCTCGACCCGCATTCGCATGCGATCCGCGAGATCGAGGTGGGAGACTTCCCCAGCGGGATCAGCTCGCTGCCCGACGGCCACCGGGTGTACGTCTCCAACACCGGATCCGGCACGGTGTCGGTCATCGACACCAGCAAGGACGCCGTGGTGGCTACTCTGCCGGGCGGCCACGCGCCGCTGGGAAACGCGGTCAGCCCCGACGGCAGGCGCCTTTACGTCGCCGATTCGGCCAAGGACTGCCTGCTGATCATCGACATTCCCACCCGCCACGTCATCGCCCACGTTCATGTCGGCGTCCAGCCGCAGGGCGTCGCCGTCACCCCTGACGGTCGGCGGGTGTGGGTCACCAACGAACAATCCGACACCGTGTCCGTCATCGATCCCTTCGCACCCGAGGTCCGCGACACCCTGCCCACCGGACACGAGCCCGAAGGCATCGCCATCACTCCGCGATGAACCCGACATGCCCCATGCCCCATCAGCCGACCACCTTCAGTAACCACCGCCGTTCTTTGTGCCGTTGCTCGTCGACCCGCCACCGTCCCCGGCAGTGATCTTCGTCTGCATGCCCAGGTCCTTGTGCCCGTCCACGGGGCAGTACACCTTGTACGTGCCCGGCTTCAGGGTCACGTCGAGGCTCGCGGACTCCCCCGGCTTCAGTGCCCGGGTGCGCTGCTCGCCGCCGGGGCCCTCGATCTCCAGTGCATGCACATGCTGACCGCTGTTCCTGGCGGTGAAGTCGTAGTGTCCGGCGGTGAAGGTCTTCTTCGACAGCGTGATGTGGAAGTCGGCCAGCGTGACGTCGACCTTCGTCACCGCCGGCCGACCACTGGCCTTCGGCTTCTCGGCCGATCCGTCGTGTTGCGCCGTCCCGCCGCCGGTCGACGCCCCGCCGCCGCAGGCGGCGAGCACACCGGTGAGTACCCCGGCCGTCAGTCCCATCACGATCCGGGTTCGGGTCCGGGTCCGGGTCCGGGCAGTTGTCCTTGGCATCTCGGCCTCCGAAGCGCTCTGTCCCATGTGGAGCTCGAATAGCTCGCATAACTCATACGGCTCGTACGACTCGCACGGCTCGTACGGGATACGGAGCGCCGAGCCGCATGGATTGGGCGGTGGGACCGGAGGAGAATAGGGAGGTGAGCTCTCGCCGTCGCCAGGCAATCCGCTGGCCGGGACGGTCCGTATATATGGGTATGCAGGCGTTTGGGTTCCCAGTGGGCCGCCTCCCGGACGAAGCTCTGCTGTCCGGTCTGGCCACCGGTGACCCGGAACTCGCGGTGACCTTCGTACGAAGGTTCCAGCACAGGGTCTTCGGTGTCGCCCTCGCCGTCCTCGGCGATACACAGCTCGCCGAGGACATCGCGCAGCAGACGTTCGAGCGAGCTTGGCGGCACGCGCAGGTCTACGACTCCCGGCGAGGCTCGGTGGCGACCTGGCTGACGACCATCGCGCACAACCTCGCCATCGACGCCATGCGCTCGCGCCGGCCGGAGCCGGTGGCACCCGAAGACCTCGACGCGCTCCTCGGTGTGGTGAGCGAGACCCCGGAGGAGCATGCGCTCGCCGACGAAGCGTCGTCCACACTCCGGGCGGCCGTGGCACAACTGCCGCGCGAACAGGGCCGTGCCCTGGTGATGGCGGGCATCTACGGAATGACGGCTCAGCAGATCGCCGACTGGGAGCAGGTCCCGCTGGGCACGGCCAAGACGCGCATCAGGACGGCGATGGGCAAACTGCGGACCACGCTCACGTCTCCGAAGCGAGGCGACCATGGCTAAGGACGTGACCTGCGAAAAGCTGATGGAGATCGGCGCCGAGCTGGCTCTGGGAGTGCTGCCGGGGCGCGAGCGGGCGGAGGCCGTCGCGCATCTGGACCGCTGCGCGGAGTGCCGGGAGTACGTGGGGCAGCTGACGCTTGTCGGCGATGGGCTGCTCGGCCTGCTGCCGGACCGCGAGCCCCCGGTCGGGTTCGAGACCCGGGTGGCTCGGTCACTGGCCCAGTCCGCGGCGGCACGCGACGGCCGTCGGCACCCGAGCGGGCCCGGTCGCGCGCGCAAGCGGTCCCGTGGGCGGGTACGGCTGAAGGTCGCCTCCGCCTTCGCCGCCTTCGCGCTGGCCTTCGGGTTCGGTGGCTGGGCCGTCGGCACGGCGATCGAGAACCTGGCGTCCCCCTCGCGGTCCGTCGTGGTCGGTTCGGGCCTGCTGCGCGGCGATCTGACGGTGGCCGGTACCGATCGGCAGGCGGGCGGTGAGGTCTTCGTCCATACCGAATCACCGGCCTGGATGTACATGTCCGTCGACCTCGACGAGGCCGGGATCTCCTACAGCGGGAAGGTCACCTGCGTGCTGGAGCGTACGAACGGCACCACCGTGCGAGTCGGGACGTTCGCGCTCCACGACGGCTACGGCTACTGGGGAGCCCCGGTGCCGGTCGACCCGTCCACCATCTCGGGCGCTCGCCTGACCTCCGCCGACGGCACTCTCCTCGCCACCGCACACTTCGAAACGGCACGGTAGTCCGGGAACCCGCGACCGTCACTCGGGAACGCCCAACCGTCACGCAGGTGCCACATGGCGCCGCTGCCATGGCAGGATCGCGTCGAGGGCGGCGGCGAGTTCCCGGACCGTGGGCCGGGCCGCCGGATCGGGCCGCAGACAGCCGTCGATGGCCGCCGCGAGATCACGCGGGAGGCGCCGGCGCGACCCGACCGGTGGCGCACTCTCCTCCAGCTGCGGATACCAGTCGTCCCGGCCGGTCGGGTCATCGCCGGTGGTGACGTCGCCGCTCCCCGTCCCCTCCCCCGTCTCGTCCACCACCTCACCGCAGTCGAACGGCGGGTCTCCGGTGGCGACCTCGTACAACGTGACACCGATGCCCCACACATCGGCCGCGGCCGTCAGCATTCCACCGCGCGCCTGCTCAGGAGCGAGATAGCAGAACGTACCGACGCCCGCCGGAGCGATACCGGGCGGCCGCGCGACGCTGAGGTCCAGCACCTTGGCGTGCCCGCAGTCGACCACGACGTTGGACGGCTTGAGGTCGAGGTGCAGCAGGCCCTGCCCATGGAGGTAGTGGATCGCGGAGCACAGGTGCACACCGAGCAGGGCGATGTCCTCGGCGGACGGGCGGCGCCGCAATCGGTCGATGAGGTGGGACACCGTCTCGCCAGTCAGTGTTTCCAGCACGACGAGCGGCTCGGGCGACTCGAAGGTCTCGTACGCACGGACCAAGTGCGGATGGGTGAAGGCCCGCAGCCAGCGGCCCTCACGCAGCAGCTGCGCGCGCAGCCGTTCCTCGTGGCGGCGGTCGGGGCGTAGGACCTTGACCACGCACCGGCAGTCCCGTTCCTCGCTCCAGGCGTCGTACAGGTCGAGCCAGCCGGTCCGCGCCAGGTGCACCAGGACCTCGTAGCCCGGCACGGGTCGGGTTCCGGGCGCCAGGGGTGCGGCCGGCGGTGCGGGCGGTGCGATGGTTCGGCTCATGACAGCACCTTCCCCATGGGTGGCGTGCCGACAGGCGTGGGAGCTGTCGCCGCGGTCAGGCGGTGCAGCCGGGCGTAGGCCCCACCGTGCGCGAGCAGTTCTTCGTGTGTGCCGCACTCGATGACCCGGCCGTGGTCGAGCACCACGATGCAGGTGGCGTCGCGGACGGTGAGCAGGTTGTGCGAGATGACGATGGTGGTGCGGCCGGCCATGAGACGGCGCAGCGGTTCCATGATCCGCCGACCGGACTGGGCGTCCAGCCCCGTGGTCGGTTCGTCGAGCAGGAGTATGGGCGCGTCCCTGATCATCGCGCGGGCGATGGCGAGTCGCTGGCGCTGCCCGCCCGACAGCATCCGGCCACGCTGGCCCACCATGGTGTCGTAGCCCTCAGGCAGCAGCCGGATGAACTCGTCCGCATCGGCGGCGCGGGCCGCGGCGACGATGTCCGCCTCGGTCGCCTCCGGGCGGCCGTAGGCGATGTTCTCCCGCACGGTGCCGTGGAAGACCAGCGTCTCCTGGAGTACCACCGCGACGCTCTCGCGCAGCTCCGACAGCCGCAGGTCCCTCAGGTCGACACCGTCGAGGCGGACCGCGCCCCGATCCGGGTCGTAGAAGCGCAGTTGCAGCTTGGCGGCCGTGGATTTGCCGGCGCCGCTCGCCCCGACCAGGGCCAGTGTCCCGCCGGGCGCCGCGTGGAACGAGACTCCGGACAGTGCCCACCGGGATGTGCCCGGATAGCGGAAGGAGACACCGTCGAACTCCACATCGCCGCGGGCGCGCCCGATCCGCCGGGCGCCGGTGGCCTCGACGACCTGGGGGCGCTGGTCCAGCAACTCGATGATGCGCTCGGCGGAGGCGGACGCCGCGTAGAAGGTGTTGCTGAGGCGGGACAGATCGCGCAGCGGACTGTAGAGCTTGCTGATGAGCGCGAGGAAGACCAGCAGACCGCCCAGCGTGAGCTGGCCCTGCGCCAGCTTCCACGTCCCGAAGGCCATGACGGCCAGTGCGCCGCTCACCTCGACGACCTCGACGATCGGCCCGTAGACGGCACGGATCCGGGCCGACGTCATCGCCGCCCGGAACTTGCCCACACTCTCGCGTTCGAAGCGGCGCTGCTCCCAGCCCTGCCGGTTGTACGCCTGGACCAGTGCGACATTGCCGAGTGACTCCTCGGCGATCGCGCTGATCGAGCCGCTGCGGCGTCTGCGCTCCCGTGAGGCGTCCTTGATCAGCCGGGAGAAGTGGCGGGCCGCCCTCCAGAACAGCGGCACGATGACGAGTGCGAGGAGGGTCAGGTCCCACTGCAGGTAGAAGAGCAGGCCGAGGAACACGCCCACCTGGATCAGGTAGTAGAGGGCGTTCGCCACGCCTGAGAGCAGGAACGTCTCCACCGCGTCGACATCGCCCGTGACCCGCGACAGCACGTCCCCCAGCCGGCGCCGTTCGAAGAACCCGAGCGAGAGACTCTGGACATGCCGGAACACATCCGCCCGCAGGGCCAGCAGGAACCGCTCGCTGACCCAGGTGGACAGCACGTCGTCGGCGAACCCCAGCACGCCGGATCCGACGACGAGCCCCAGGTAGGCCAGGGCGATCCACAGGAACGGGCTCAGATCGCGCGGCGCGAGCACATCGTCCACCACGAGCTTGAACAGCCAGATCTCGGCACCGTCGAGCACGGGCCCGATCACGCTGAAGCAGAGGAGGAGAACCATCCAGCGCCGACCACCGCGCGTGTAAGGCCAGAAACGCCGGAAAACCGCACGCAGGGGCACCGGTGGGGCGGCGGCGACGATGGCGTCGGGATCCTCGCCCACCGAGAGCAGACGCCGCAGGACATGCCGCGGGACACGCACCATGGGCATGCATTCCTCAGAGATCGCGGCCCAGCGGGCCGGAACTCCGGGCTCCGGCCCGCTCAGCCGTCATACACGGTTACCAGCGGCCGTGAGAGGTACGGCGACGACGACGGCGGCGCCGACGACGACGGCGACGGTCACTGGTGTCACTGCCGCTTGAGGTGAAGAAGTCCTTCCTGTGGTGCCTGTGTTTCGCGGGAATAAGGTGATGGAAAATCGCCATGAGCTTCCCTCCTGAACCCATCCCCCCGTGTGGAGATACGTCTGAGAGCGGCTAATGGATGGCGCTTCCGCGAAATTCTTCCGATGGGCCTGCGGTCCCCCGCACTCTTCCCTCACCCTCTGCATCACCCGAGTGACTGTGCGTTTGCGCAGGTGGAGTGAGGGAAACCCTCCTGGCGGTCGCTCCGCTAGCCCCGGGGCCTCTCAACCGAAACCACATGCCGTGCGTACTGGCGCAGTGCGCACGCAGCGAGAGGACTCAATGAAGCACATTCGCCGTTCCTTCACCGTCCTGGCAACCGCCGTTCTGCTCTCCCTGGGAAGCGTCGCCCTCGCCGCACCGGCCCAGCCCTTCAACGAAGGTCCGGAAATCAACGCCGGCATCATTCCCGCACTGGGGGGACTCCCCGCCCTGTAGTCGGCGATCGCCTGACGGTTGGTCACCTCGGCGTCTTCCCTCCTCCCACCGTGAGTCTCATCGCTTCACGATGTGGCGCACAACGGGGGCCCTGGCACATCCAGGCGAGGATGGTTATGATCACACCGATGACGACTCCTTCTGTTGTGAGATTGGGGGCCCCGTCCGCGCAAGGTGAGTGCTGATGCTCACTCAGACCGCGACTGGGGATTCCCGCTATTCCTTCTGGCTGCGCGTGCGCGAGTTCGCCGTGCCGCCCTCCATGATCGAGACTGCGACCGCCCGCCGATGTGCCGGGGACTGGGCGGGGGCATGTGCCGCCGCAGGCATCGATATCGACTTCAATCTGCGTTCCGTGGCGCGTAGCCACGGCCAGGAACTGGCAGCGCAAGTCCGGGCCGATCTCCGCCATTTGGCTCCTGATCTGTTGCGCTGGCACATGCCGAGGATCGCTCCTGACGGGCTGCTGCGCCCGGGTCTTACCCTCTCGCTGGCTCGGTACGACGCTCCAGGGCGTGATGGCACATGCGCGGTACACCTCGTGGCCCGGACTCCGCCGGCTTGGGCGGATGCCGGTCAGCGGATCAGCCTCGCGCTGTGGGACGGATCCCACTCCGAGGCCGGCGACCGCCGCCATCCGCATCCCCGCCCCAACCGGCGGTTCCGCCTCGACCTGCACCGCCACTTGTGGGACGTACGCAGGACCGATGAACTGCGGATCCGGTCCGGGGCCGATCGGCCGGCCGAAGACAACGGCGGTTTTTTGACGGACCCGGAACTGCCGGTGGACCCAAAACTGCCGACGGACCCGGAACTGCCAGTGGACCCAGAGGTGTTGGGGATGGTGCCGCCGGGGCGTCGCTGTGCCGTTGACCGTTGGGCCGCCGAAGCGCGCATTCTGCTCCGCGCCGAGGGACGGTCCGAGGGCACTTTCCTCGTACGGTTCGGGGCCCGGCATCGGCTGGTGCTGGACCTGGTCGCGGACAACGACGGTGTGGGGCCGCCCGCGTTGCGGCTCTCGGCGGCGTCCGCGGATGGCGTTGTCTCCGCGCTGCCCGCGCTGCCCGTACTGCCCGACGCGGCGACCTGGGTGCTGCCCGATCTGGAACTGCTCCGCACTGGTTCGATCGAGGTCGATCGGCTGCACCCGCTGGTCGCCTCGGCACTCGTCCCGAACCACTCACCGGACCATTCACAGGACCACTCGCCAGAGCACTCACCGGACCACTCACCGGCCGGCTCGCCCCGGATTGCGGATCGGGCAGGACAACCACACCTCGTGGAGTGCCGGGGAGCTCGGCATCGGATCGGCCTGGTGAACGGCGTACTGGCCCCGCTGGATCACGACCCGGCCGAGATCCGGCGGGAGGAACTGCTGGCCGCTCTGACCGGAACTCCAGTGCCCTGCCTACAGGCGATCGACGAAGCGCACCGCCATCCGGAGTGCCTCACCGACGTACGTGAACGCCTGGACCATGGCGACACAGCCGGTGCGTTGGCCGTCGTCGAGGGTCTGTTGGGCCCCGACGCGCTGCTGCGCAACGGTGCGCTCCGGGACGAGTTGGAGGCGGCCGCGCAGCGGCGCATCACCTACGGACTGTTCAGAGCGGGCCTGATCGGACCTGCGCCCGGCCGCATCGTCCACCCTGACCGTCGCCGCCCCCGTGACCGCCGCTCACGCCCACGCCGCGCCACCTTCAGCTGACCGGGGCTCCTCCCCCGCAACCCACTTCACTTTCCCCACCAACCCACAGGTGATCAAACATGCCCACATGCACTCCGTCCGCCCCGGCCGACACCGCCTCCGCCCCGGCCACCGCCTCCCAACTCGACGTCGCCGACGAGTTGTTGACCCTGCTGAGCGACGCCACCACGGAACCGCGCCCCGACACCCAACTGGAGGCGCTGACGCTGGCGGTGGCCGCCGACCTGCCCGTGCTCCTGTGGGGTGAGCCGGGAATCGGCAAGACCGCGGCACTGACACAACTCTCCGCGGCCCTGGACCTTCCGCTGACCACGGTGATCGCCAGTGTGCACGAACCGTCCGACTTCTCGGGGCTGCCGATCGTCGGAGACGATCCAGCGGAACACGGTGTCCCGATGGCCCCGCCGGACTGGGCGGTGCGACTCGTACGAGCCGGCCGGGGGCTGCTGTTCCTCGACGAACTGTCCACGGCACCGCCGGCCGTGCAGGCCGCCCTGCTCCGCCTGGTGCTGGAGCGACGGATCGGCGCCCTGCAACTGCCGCCCGGGGTCCGGATCGTGGCCGCCGCCAACCCGCGCTCCTCGGCAGCCGACGGCTGGGAGCTGAGTCCGCCGCTGGCCAACCGGTTCGTTCACCTTCAGTGGGCCCATGACCACGACGTCGTCGTACGTGGTCTGGGTGGGACCTGGCCGCGGGCGACCCTGCCTCGGCTCGCCCCGGAGAAGTTGCCGGAGGCCGTGGACTTCGCCCGCCGCGCGGTGTGCGGGCTCCTCGGCGCCCGCCCCAAACTCGTGCATCAACTGCCCAGCAGCGAAGCCCGCCGGGGCGGTGCCTGGCCGTCCCCCCGCAGCTGGGAGATGACCCTGCGCCTGATCGCCTTCGCGACCGCGGCGGGCTCCTCCCGGGACGTACTTTCCCTGCTGGTCAGAGGCACGGTGGGAGACGGTCCCGGGCTGGAGCTGCTGGCGAGCCTGGACCGGATGGATCTCCCGGACCCCGAGGTGCTGCTCGCCGACCCGGCGGGTGCCGACCTGCCCGAGCGCGGGGATCTGCGCCAGGCCGTGCTGGACGGTGTGGTGGAGGCCGTCCGCAAGCGCCCCGAGAGGCCCCGGTGGGACGCGGCGTGGGCGATTCTGGTCCGGGCGGTGGAGACCGGAGCCCCCGACCTGGTGGTCGTGCCCGCGAACACTCTCGCCAGCCTGCGTCGTGCGGACTGGGACGTTCCGGCATCGATCGAGCGGCTCGCCGGAGTGGTGTCGCTGTCCCGGCGGGCGGACGACGCGGCGGCCCGGACCTCGGTCACCGCGAAGGCCGGTCAGGGCACGAGGGCCGGACAGAAGGTGGGCCGATGACCACGGACACCGATGGAGGTCCTCGCCCGATGACCGCGGACGCACCCGAGACGCCGACACTGGACCTCGACAAGCTCTTCGCCGCCCGGCTGCACGCCGCCCGGGTCCGGCCCTACCTGGCGACCGCGCTGTTCGCCCTGCACCCCGTGGAGTCGCAGCGGGTACGCACCATGGCCGTCGACCAGCACTGGCGGTGCTACGTCTCGCCGACGTTCGTGGACCAGATGCCGGTGGAGGAACTGGCGGGCGTATGGGTCCACGAGGTGTCCCATCTGCTGCGCGACCATCACGGACGCAGTGACCGGGTCGCACGCGAGCGCGGGCTGACCGGCCCGGGGGAACGCCTGCGGATGAACATCGCCGCGGACTTCGAGATCAACGACGATGTGTTCGGGGACGGGCTGGCCCGGCCCGAAGGCGCTGTCGATCCGGAGTCCCTGGGGCTGCCCACGGGTGAGCTCATGGAGGACTATCTGCGCCAGTTCCGGCTCGGCCCGTATACGCAGAGCCTGGCCTGGCTGGACTGCGGCAGTGGCGCGGACGGACTGGAACGGGACTGGGACCTGGGGCCGGACGGCGCGCACGGCCTCAGCGAGCAGGAACGGGACGCGGTCCGGTTCCGGGTGGCGCAGGGCATCAACGGCCGCCCGGGGAACGCCCCGAAGGGGTGGCGGCGGTGGGCGGAGGAGGCGTTCCATCCGCCGCAGCCGTGGCGGGAGTTGCTGGGAGCGGCGGTCCGCTCGGCGGCCTCCGGCCCCGGTGCGGGCGAGGACTACTCCTACGGCCGGCCGTCGCGGCGCTCGGCCGGGGTGCCCGGGGTGGTGCTGCCGAGCCTGCGGCGCAGGCCGCCTCGGGTGTCCGTGGTCATCGACACGTCCGGGTCGGTCAGTGACACCGAACTGGGCAGCGCGATCCTCGAGGTCGCCGCGATCTCCCGTGCGGTGGGCGGCCGCCGCGACCTGGTCACCGTGTTGTCGTGCGACGCGGCGGCCAGGATCGCGGACCCGCTGTGCCGTGCCGAGGGCATACCGCTGATCGGCGGTGGGGGTACGGATCTCCGTACGGGCTTCGCCAGGGCGCTCCGAGCGCGGCCTGGACCGGATGTCATCGTGGTCCTGACGGACGGACAGACGCCCTGGCCGAGCAGACAACCAGCGTGCCGGACAGTGGTGGGCCTGTTCCCTCGGCAGTCCCGGTCGTGGAACGAGGACAACCCCGACTACATCCCGAACTCGCCTCCCGCCTGGGCACGAGTGGTGACCATCGGTTCGACTCCCCTCGGCTCGACTTCTGCGGGGTAGTTTCCTCGATATAGTGGTTTTCGGCAGGGAAGTGCCCTTGTCGGATCTCGATGATCGCGGGCCAGGAGCGGAAGGAGGCGGCCGTGGCCGACCCCGTGGAGCAGGCGTGCCCGATCAACCCGGTGGTGGACCTGGTGTTCAGCCGCTGGACCACTCCCATCCTGTGGGTCCTCGAACACCACGGCCGGCTGCGCTTCAACGAGCTGCAGCGGCACCTGCCGACCATCACCCCCAAAGTCCTCACCCAGCGCCTTCGCCAGCTCGAACGCGATGGCCTGGTCATCCGCACCTACCACGCCGAGATCCCGCCGCGGGTGGAGTACGAGATCAGCGGTCTGGGCCGCACCCTGTCGCCGCTCTTCCGTGCCATCACGGACTGGTCCGAGGCGCATCTCCCGGCAGTCTCCGCCGCCCGTCGCGCCTACGACGCCGCGCGCGAGGCGGAAGAAGCCTGGGCCGAGGGCTGAGCGGACAACCGGCAGGGGCTGCGCGGACAACCAGCGGGGGCTGCGCGGACAACCAGCGGGGCCTGACGCGGGTACCTGGCTCCCTCACACCCTTTCTTAACGGGATGTTAGATCTGCCCGAACGGCCTTGTTACGGCATCCTTACGCGCGCATGCTCTGGGCACGTCATCACCCCTCCGACCAGGGGTCTTCTCATCGGGAGCCGCCATGTCACCGTCCGCCAGCATGCGCGAAACACGACCCGACGGTGAGCGCGCGAAACGCCGTCTCGCCCTGATCGGTGGGTCGCTCGGAAATCTCGTCGAGTGGTACGACTGGTTCGTCTACGCCACCTTCGCGATCTACTTCGCCGACTCCTTCTTCCCCGGCGACAACCCGACCACGCAGCTGATGAACACGGCAGGCATCTTCGCCGTCGGCTTTCTGATGCGTCCGGTCGGTGGCTGGATCCTCGGACGTGCCGCCGACCGTCACGGGCGGAAGAGCGCGCTCACCCTCACCGTCGCCATGATGTCGCTGGCGGCCCTGCTCATCGCCGTCGCCCCCACTTACGGGCAGGCCGGCTACTTCGGCGCGCTGGTCCTGCTGCTGGCCCGGCTGTTGCAGGGGATGAGCATCGGCGGCGAATACGCTGCGAGCGCCACCTATCTGACCGAGGCGTCGGCCCGCGGGCGCCGGGGGCTGGGGTCGTCGATGCAGTACGTGTCGATGACCTGCGGCCAGCTGCTCGGTCTGGGCATCCTCATCACCATGCAGCACACCCTCAGCAAGGACGAGCTGGAGAGCTGGGGGTGGCGGATCCCGTTCGTGCTGGGCGCGCTCTTCGCGGTGGTCGTCTTCTGGCTGCGGCGACGTCTGCAGGAGACGGAGGCGTTCGCCGAGATGTCGGCGGGCGGTGGCCGGCGGGACGACTCGCGCGGCACGCTGAAGGCGCTGTGGCTGCACCGCCGTCAGGCGTTCCTGGTGATGGCGCTCACCCTCGGCGGCACGGTGGCCTACTACACGTACACCACGTATCTGACCAAGTACCTGATCGGCAGTGCGGGCATGGAGAAGTCCACCGCGACGCTGGTGAGTTTCACCTCGCTGACGGTCTTCGCCGTACTGCAGCCCTTCGCCGGGGCGCTGTCCGACCGTATAGGCCGCCGCCCGCTGCTGATCACCTTCGCGGTCGGCTGCACCGTCGGCACGTACCCGATCATGACCGCGCTGCGGTCCGCGTCGTCGTACTGGTCGGCGCTGAGCCTGTCACTGCTCGCCCTGGTGATCGTCACCGGTTACACCTCGATCAACGCGGCCGTGAAGGCGGAGCTGTTCCCCACCGGGGTCCGTGCCTTGGGCGTGGCACTGCCCTACTCGATCGCCAACGCGCTCTTCGGCGGTACGGCGGAGTATGTGGCGCTGTGGTTCAAGGACGCGGGCCACGAGAGCATGTTCTTCTGGTACGTGTCCGGGTGTGCGCTGGTCTCCCTGATCACGTACGTCCTGATGCCGGACACCCGCAACGTCGCGCTCAGCCGTGCCGAGGCCGAGGCCGAGGCCGGATCGGCCGTCGAGCCGGGCTCTCCCCTGCAAGAAGCCAAGAGCTGATCTTTCAGCGACTGCGGTTGCAGGCTGTGGCGCGGCGCCGACCGTGCCGCAGCCTGCGGGCACGTCCGCCTCTTCCGCAACGCCCGCCGATGGGATATGCCAGAAGGCACACCTGTCCCAGGTGACAGGGGGATGACAGGGGTCGCATGCATGCACTTCTCGTCGAGGACGACGACCGTATGGCCCACGCCCTCGTCACCGCTCTCGCTCAGCGCGGGCACACCGTCCGCAGGGTCGGCCGGGCCTCGGACGCGCTGCAGCATGCGCACGAGGCCGAGTTCGTGTTGCTCGACCTGGGGCTGCCCGACCTGGACGGACTTGAGCTGCTGCGCCGACTGCGCGCTGTCTGCGACGCGCCCCTGATCGTCGTCACGGCACGCTGCGGGGAGCGCGACATCGTGCAGGGGCTGCGCGCGGGCGCCGACGACTACGTGGTCAAGCCGTTCCGGACGGTCGAGCTGATGGCCCGTATCGACGCCGTACGCCGCCGCACGGACCCCTCCTCCGGCGGGAAGGACATCGGCGGAGGGGACACCGGCGGGCCGGTGCGCACCGGTGACGTCGAGATCGACCCGGCCGCCCGTACCGTCACGGTGGCGGGGGCCGAGGTACGGCTGACCCGCCGGGAGTACGACGTGCTGGCGTTCCTGGCCGCGCGGCCGGGCGAGGTGCACTCCCGCGAGGAAATCCTGGACCGCATCTGGGGCGATGTGTACCTGACCGCCTCGCGCTCGCTGGACGTCCATGTGGCGGGCGTCCGCGCCAAGACCGGCAGACCGGGCCTGATCCGTACGGTCCGTGGCTTCGGCTACCAGCTCGGCGCGGCAGACCAGGACGACGGCCCATGAGGCGCAGACTGCTGGCCGTGCTGATCGTGCTCATGGGAGCGGCGGTGCTGCTGCTCTCCGTGCCCTTGGCCGGCACTCTCGCGCAGAGCAGGACCGAGCGTCTGCTGCTCCAGCGGCGTGCCGACGCGGCGCGGTTCGCCGATCTCGCCGACCGGGTGCGCACCGCGACCGACCGCTCCGAGCTGTCCGCCGAAATCGGCCGGTACGCCGAGCTGTACGGGGCGGGTGTGCTGGTCGTGGACGCGGTGGGGCACCCGGTCGCGCGGGCCGGGCCGGGCGCCAGGGCGGCGGCCGCGGCCCTGGCGGTGGACGCCCGCAACCAGGCACTGACCGGCCGCCCGACGGCTCAGTTGCCGACGATCTGGCCCTGGGGCCCGTCCAGCGTGGTGCTGGCCGAACCGGTGGGCCAGGACGAGCGGGTGAGCGGAGCCGTTGTGCTGGCCGCGCCCACGGACGCGGCGCGGCGGGATGTGGCCGTCCGCTCGACGCTCATCGCGGTGGGCGCGATCGCCGCGTTCACCACGGCGGCGCTGGTCGCGGTGGGGATCACCCGTTGGCTGATGCGTCCGGTGCGTGACCTGGACCGGGCCGTGGAGGGCCTGGCCGCCGGCAGCCTGCAGGCGCGGGCCGCCTCCGATACCGGACCGCCCGAACTACGTCGTCTGCGGCGGCACTTCAACAGCATGGCGGAGGCCGTTGCCGACTCCCTCAGCCGTCAGCGTGACTTCGTCGCCGACGCCTCCCACCAGCTGCGCAACCCGCTGGCGACCCTCGTGCTCCAGTTGGAGAACATCGAGCCGCACCTTCGCCCCGGCCCCGGACAGGCAGAGTTCTCCCGCGCACTCGACGAGGCCGAACGGCTGGGGGAACTGCTCGACGGACTGCTCGCACTGGCCCGGGTGGAGTCCGGCACCGCCGAACTGGCCGACCAGGACGTGTCGGCGGCGGTACGGGAGCGGGTGACGGCCTGGGGCTCCGTCTTCCGCAAGGCCGGTATCGATCTGACGGAGGACGTCGGCGACGGCCTGCGCGTGCGGGTCCTGCCCGACGCGGTGGGCCGCGTACTGGACGCACTGCTCGACAACGCCGCCAAGTTCGTACCGCCGGGCGGCCGCGTCGAGGTGCGCGCCGCGCTCCGGGACGGTGACGTCGTCGTGTCCGTCGCCGACGACGGCCCCGGAGTGCCCGAGGAGCAACTGCCCACGCTGCTGAGGCGTTTCGTCCGCGGCGCCCAGCACCAGAACACGCCCGGCAGCGGGCTGGGGCTGGCCATCGCCGACGAGATCGCCCGTGTCAGCGGCGGCCGGCTCTCCGTCGGCCGCAACACTCCACGGGGCCTCGCGGTGGAACTGCTGCTGCCGGAGGGCAAGGAGCGGGCCTAGGGCGTGTCCGATGGGTCAGGGCAGGGCCCTAACCGTACGCGGAGCGGTAGTAGGCGACCGCGCCCTTGTGCAGCGGCACGCCGCCGGTGGAGATGGCGTAACGGGGCTCCAGCCGCGCCCCCGCCGTCACGTCCCGCAGCAGGTCGCGCCATTGGTCGAACACCACCTGGAGCAGTTCTTGCACCGCATCTGCCGGCACATCGGCCCGCGCCGTCAGGTAGTTGCCGACACCGATGGTGCCCACGGGCTCCCGCAGTCCGTACGCCCCTGCCGGAAGCGTGACGGTCGTGTACACCGGGCCGTAGCGCTCGCGCAGCGGGGCCACGAAGCCGTCCAGCGGCAGAAAGCGCAACGGCATGGTCCGTGCGAGCTCCGACAGCGTGGCAGTCGGCACGCCTCCGGACCAGATCAGCGCGTCGACCGTGCCCTCACGCAGTGCCCGCGCCGACTCGGTGAGGCCGAGCCGCAGCTCGCGCACCGCTCTGTCACCCGTCAGCCCGGCCGCCTTCAGCAGCCGGCCGGCCAGCACCTGGACACCCGACCCCGCCGCCCCGGCGGCGACCGGTCGCCTGGCCAGATCCCGCACCGTTCGCACGGGTCCGTGCGCGGGGACGACGAGGTGAGTGTAGTTCACATAGACCCGGGCCAGCGCCCTGACCGGGACCGGCCGGGAGAACTCCGCCCGGCCGTGCGCCGCGTCCTCGGCGACGTCGGCCATCGCCAGTGCCAGCTCCACCGAACCCCGTTCGAGCCTGCGCAGGTTGTCGACGCTCGCCGAGGTGGTTACGGGAACGATCTCCAGCCGGTGACCGCTCTTGCCGACGGCCGCTGCCAACGCCCGGCCGAAGGCGTGGTACGGCCCGCCCGGTGGCCCCGTGGCGAACCGCAGCCGACGCACGGGGTCGGACTCCGCCGAACATCCGGTCAGGACGGCGGCGAGCCCGCCGACGCCGAGCCCCAGCAGACTCCGGCGGTCGAGCCCCCGGCATGGTTCCGCCCCGGCCCACCTCTCGGGTTCCCTCGGAGCCGGTGCGCCGGGTGACGCTGTCCGCGCCGCGTCTGCGCTGGTCACGGCCGGAGTGTAACCGCGGGTCGCACCACGCGGCCATGGCTCCGGGGCGGCGGAAACGGGCGGCTGCGTCGCGGTCACGGAGCGGTAGGAGCGCTGTCGTGGGCGTCGGATCCGTGGTTCCTGGCGGCCCAGGCGGCGATCTGGGCCCGTGAGGTGAAGCCGAGTTTCGTCAGGATGTGCTCGACGTGTCCCTCGGCGGTGCGCCTGGAGATCGTCAGCTCGGCGGCGATCTCCTTGTTGGTCATGCCCTGCGCGACCAGCCCGGCGACCTGGCGTTCGCGGCGGGTCAGCGGCGCCGACGCCTCGTCGGCGGGCGGTGGCGGTGTGGGGGCCGAGGACTCTTCCAGGGCATAGGCGACGGACTGCTCCAGGGTGAGCCGCCCGCCCGCTTCGACTGCCGCGGCGTAGGCGGTGTCGCCGAGTTCGCTGCGCAGGGCGGCCTCGCACTGCTGGTGGCCGGCCTGGAGATGGCCGAGCCCGGTGAGCGCGGACCCGGCGACCCGCCAGGTCGCGTCGGCCGCGCCCAGCAACGTGGCGGCTCGTTCGGCGCGGTCCGCCGAGGACGCACACCAGCCCAGCACCTCCAGACACTGGGCCACACCCCACTGGTCGTGGGAGAGCGGTTTGTCCTTCAGCGCATGCCGGACCAGCGTGCCGGCCCGCCGGTGACGGCCGTGCCGGTAGTGATCCAGCCCCAGGACCCACAGCGCGTGGGTGCGCGACCACTGGGCATCGTGGGCCTCGCACAGTGCCAGGCACCGCTCGGCGTGGACGGTGCCGGCGGGATCGTCGGGATCGGGGCAGGCGGTGCTGAGCATGAAGGAGGTGACCGCGGCGTTACCGGCGTCCTCGGCCGCCTGATGTCTGGTGAGTGCTTCGGCCAGCAGCGGGACGGCCTGGCCGAAGGCTCCCTGGAACAGTGCCACGAGCCCGGCGAGCGTCACCCTGGCGCGGATCAGGTCCGGGTCCTCCCCCAGGGCGCTTTCGAGCACCCGAAACTGCTGTACCCGGCTGTCGGCCGCGCTGATATCTCCCTGCAGTACGGCCAGCAGACCGTCGACGAACAGGGCCTTCGCCCGCTGCGGGCTCGGCTCCTCGTCGATCGCGAGGGCGCGGCCCAGCCATTGGCGGCCCTCGTCGAAGGATCCGAAGCCGAGCCGGTGGATCCACATGGAGGCGGCCAAGCCCATCGCCTCCCGCCCCTGCCCGTGCTCGCCGAGACTGAACTCCAACGCCGCCTGCAGGTTGGGGTGTTCCGCTCGCAGCCGGGTGAACCAGGCCAACTGGTCGGGGCCGAACCATTCGGCCTCGGCCTGCTCGGCGACCGCCCGGTAGTGGTCGCGGTGCCGCTCCCGCAGCTTCTGCTCCTCACCCGACGCGGCCAGCCGCTCCCGCCCGTACTGGCGCAGTGTGTCCGGCAGCCAGTACCGCATCCGCGCCCCGCGCTCCTCGCCGGCCAGGACGGACTTGTCGACCAGGCCGATGACCAGGTCGAGTACGTCCCGCTGCCGGATGCCGTCTCCGCTGCAGACCCGCTCGGCCGCCGGCAGGTCGAAGCCGTCGGAGAACACCGACAGCCGCGACCACAACAGGCGTTCCTGGTCCGTGCACAGGTCGTGGCTCCAGTCGATCGCCGCCCGCAGCGTCTGCTGACGGGGCAGTGCGGCCCGGGATCCCGCGGTGAGCAGGGTGAACCGGTCATCGAGGCGCAGCAGGATCTCCTGCGCCGACAGGGCCCGCAGCCGGGCCGCCGCCAGTTCGATGGCCAGGGGAACGCCGTCCAGCCGACGGCAGATCTCGTGGATGACGGAGGTGTTCTCCCCGGTGAGGGCGAAGTCGGGGCGCATGGCGGCCGCCCGGTCGGCGAACAGGGCCACCGCGTCGCACAGTTCGGGGGACGGGCCGCCGTTTCCGGACAGCACCATCGAGGGCACCGGCAGCACCTGCTCCCCGGCCACCCCCAGCGTCTGACGGCTCGTCGCCAGCACCTGGAGGTCCGGAGCCGCCGTCAGCAAGGTGGCGACCAGCGCCGCACTGGCGTCCAGCACATGCTCACAGTTGTCCAGCACCAGCAGCATCCGTTCGCCGGCCACATGGTCCACGAGCCTGGCGAGCGGATCACCGATTGCTTCGTTGCCCAGCCGCAGGCGTGCCGCCACGGTCTGCGTCAGACGGTTCCCGTCCTCCAGCGCGGCCAGCTCCACCAGCCACACTCCACGGGGGAAGGACCGCTGCACCTCGGCGGCGACCCGCAGCGCCAACCGGGTCTTCCCGATCCCGCCCGGCCCGGTCAGCGTCACCAGACGCCCGCGCGACAGCAACGTCCTGGCCTGTGAGAGCTCATGCCGTCGCCCGATGAAACGGGTCATCTCAACCGGCAGCGTGCCGGCGCCCCGGACATTGCCGCCCATGCCCACACCGTAGACGTCCGCCGCGGACCAGGCAATCTCCCGCCGACCGGCCCACGGGGAGGCCAATTCTCACGGTGTTTCCGTGATCCACGGGGGCGTTGGTCTCGGCAGTCTTGTTCCTCGTGAGAAGCCCCCTCTCCCGCCGGGTGACGGGGGCCGTCCGTAGACGAACAGAGGAATCGATGACCGTGGCAGATGTGGTGCTGGTACATGGGTTGTGGTCCGACGGATCCAGCTGGAGCGAGGTCATCCCGTTCCTGCACGACGCCGGGCACCGGGTGGTGGCGGTGCAGTTGCCGCTGACCTCCCTGGAGGACGACGTGGTGGCGACCCGGCGGGTGCTGGAGCGGATGTCGGGTCCTGTCGTCCTGGCCGGCTGGTCGTACGGCGGCACGGTGATCACCAACGCCGCGGTGGCGGCGTCCAACGTGTCGGCGCTGGTGTATGTGGCGGCTTTCGCTCCGGACAAGGGCGAGAGCAGCTTCCAGATCCTGCAGAACTTCGGGGCCACGGTGGGCGAGGCGGTCCAGCCGTACGAGGACGGGCTCTGCGGGCTGGATCCGGACCGCTACCGGGAGGTGTGGGCTGCCGACCTGCCGGCGGTGCGCGCCGAGGTGCTGGCGGCGGTGCAGAAGCCCTCCGCTCTGACGTGTCTGGAGACTTCCTCCGGCGAGCCGGCATGGCGCTCGATCCGCTCCTGGTACCAGGTGGCCGAGCAGGACCGTGCCCTGCCGCCGGTGGCCCAGCGCTTCATGGCCGAGCGGATGGGGGCGGTGACCACGTCGGTGCCGGCCAGCCACTCCGCGCCGCATTCCCGTGCGCGGGAGGTCGCCGACCTCATCACCCGCGCCGCGGTCAGCACGGCCTGATGGGGCGTCAGATGGTTGACGTGATCAAGCGATCCGGCACGCGGGGGGCGGCGAACAACGATGCGCTGCTGCGCTTCGCCCTCAAGCTGGACGGCACCGTCTCCGGACTCGTCGCAGCGCTCAGTCTGCTGGGCGCCAGGGCGCTGGACCCGCTGCTCGGTCTGCCGTCGTGGCTGCACTGGGCCCAGGGCGGGTTCCTGGCGGTCTATGCCGCAGGGCTTTGGTACGCGGGCACCCGCCCAGCCGTCATCCGGTGGATCGCCGCCGGCGCCGTCGTCCTCAACGCGATATGGGCGGTGGGCTGCATAGCGATCATCGCAGCCGGGCCCGCATGGTTTCCGATCACCGTCCTCGGCGACGCCTACGTCGGCCTCATCGGCCTCGCCGTGATGGTGTTCGGCGCGATGCAGTACGCGGGGCTGGGGCGGGCCAGGTAAGCCGACAACCGGCCCTGCCCCGACGGCCGTTGAGGCCGTCGGCGACGGGCGGGGTGGCGGGACCGTGTCACAGAAACGGACCGTCCCACAGAAACGGCCCGTGACACGGAAACGGGCCCGCCACCCCGGCAGTGACAGCCCCCGGCCGCCGACGGAGATCTGCCGCCCGGTCACGACCCGCCGCTGTCGAGCAAGGGCGCCAACTCGCGTCTGCCGCCGATACCGAGCTTGCGGAAGGCACTGGTCAAATGGTTCTCGACGGTCCGCCGGGTGACGAACAGGGTCTCGGCGATCTCCCGGTTGGTCAGCCCCCGGGCGGCGAGCACGGCGACACGGCGTTCGCCGTCGGTCAACGCCGCCACGCCGACCAGATGTGCTCTGCGGGGCCGTGCGCCGAAGGCACGCAGTCGGTCACGGGCCAGGTCGGCGAGGCCGACGGCCCCGCACTGCCGGGCGAGGACCAGCCCGCGCAGGGCCACCTCACGGGCCAGCCGGGCGTGCCCGGCCTCGAAGCGCAACGTCCCGTACTCGACGAGCGATCGTGCCTGTTCGAGGGTGGCGCCGGCTTCTTCGAGCAGGCCGACGGATTCCTCCAGCGGCTTCAGGCCGGCCCGGCCGCGCGTCGTCATGCCGACGGCGCGCAGGCAGATGCCGAGGGTGCGCGGTGTGCCCCAGTCCTGGGCCTGCTCCAGTTCCTGGTGCGCCAGGCGTGCGGCCTGCCCTGGGCGGCCCAGTGCGAGGTGGGCGAGGGCGGCGAGGGATCTCCACGGGAGGATGGCGGGGTTGTCGCGTTGCCAGGCGATCTGACGACGCCCGCACTCCAGCAGGTCCTCCAGAGCCCGCTGGTGGTCACCGTGCGCCTGACGCAGCCGCGCACGCGCCTCCAGCAGGTGCGCCCACTGCCACACGCCGCCGTACCGCTTGGGGTCGGCATCGAGGAGCAGCGTCTCGGCCTCCGTGTGCCGGCCCGTCTCCAGCAGTACCCGCACGACACCGGCGGCCGCGAGGGGCACCATGGCGTCTCCGCGGACGGCCGAGGTCAGGTAGAGCCAGCGGCGTCCCGCGTCGAGGGCGGCAGCAAGGCGTCCGGTCCGGTAGGCCACCTCGCACCGGCCCATCGCGAGCAGCCTCTGCGCCGGAGCGCAGTCGTGCCATTGGCTCTGTTCCGACAGGCGGTCGAGGAAGTCCGTCGTCTCCGCCGGCCGGTCGCACCAGACCAGGGCCAGGGCGGCCAGGCCGGTCGCGGCCGTGAAGGCGTCGTCGTGCGGCTGTGCGGCGTCCAGCGCGTCCAGCGCGTCCCGAGCGCACCTGGCGACGGTGGCCGCGTCGGCGGGACGGCCGACCGCCAGAGCCGCCCGCAGCGCCTGCACCGCCCGTTCGCATGCGCGGTCGCCCGCACCGTCGTGATCGCCGTCGGGCGTCAGCTCGGTCAGCCTCTCGGTCGGCCACGGCCGCTTGTTCAGATCGTTCAGTTCGATCAGCGCACGCCGTAGCCGCAGGCCGAACGCGGCGCCGCCGCGCGGTGGATCGGCTGCGTCCAGCAGCCGGGCCTCGCGTTCGAGGAGCTCGCCTGCCTGGCAGCCGCGCTGTCCTCGTGCCAGCGCGTCGGCGAGTACGGGCACGACTTCCAGGCGGGCCGACGGGGTGGTGAGCTCGTCCAGCGAGGCGTACAAGTGGCGGACCGCTGCTGCCGGGTGGGCCGGTGCCTCGGTCCGTCCGAGTTCGGCCAGCAGCGCGCCCCGCCCTGCCGCGGGCAGTTCGCGCACCGCGCGCCGTAGGTACGTCACGGCCGTCTCGGTGTCACCATCCGCGGTGGCCAGGCGTGCGGCGGCACGCAATGCGCCGGCGACCCATGCCCTGCCGGCGGGCTCGGCGGCGAGCAGATGCCCGGCGACCTCCTCCAGCGGACCGTCCTGGTCGTGCAGCAGCCGGGCAGCCCGGTAGGGCGAGCAGGATCCGTCGGGCAGATCGGGCGCGTTGATGATTCCCCCTCGGTTGGGCGGGTGGCCGGCGTCGTGAGCCCGATGCGCTCGGCGGCACCGGCGGCGATGTCCGCGATCATGCGTGCCGGGCCCGAATCCTGTGAGGGGAGAACTACCCGTACGGATACGCGCTCGCGGGATACCCATGAGGCACCGACCACTCGTCCGGTCGGGGGCAGGTAGCGAGGATCCGGGTAGTGGTCCGCGTATATCCCCGCCTGTGTCGTCGGGCGGCGCTGTGCAGGCTGGATGTGTTCGCTCACCCGCGCCCCCACCCTCGGCAGACGATCATGGAAATCCCGCACCCGTCTCTCCCCCACCACACGTCGTGTCGGCTCGCGCACCGTCCGGAGGCGGTCCGGCACGCCCGCCAGATCGTCGGGTCCTTGCTGCACTGCTGGCAGCTCGCCGAGGACGCGGCCGCCTCGGTGCCACGCTGAAGGGGGCGTGGGCGGCCTCGTGCGACCGGGACGAGCGTGGCCGCGGCATGGATATCGTCCACACTCTGGCCACCGCGCACGGCACCCGCAGCCACGGGGACCTCACCACCCACTGGGCCCGCCTGCCTGCGGCGGAGCCGCCCGTTTCCCCCCTCGATCTTGACGCTTCCTCAGCGCATTCATAGCGATCCGCTGACGTATCGTTGACACCAGGTGAGCCGGGAAGTCTGGTCGGCACGAAGTGACTTCGTCCTCGTCGTCCGCCGTGAAAGGCCTTCCTGGTATGACTCTCCCCCAGGCCGATGTGGCCGCGGCCACCCCGCCCGTGCGGTCCCGCCGCGGGCCGCGCACCTCCGTGCTCTTCATCGCCTTCGCGTTCGCGGTGATCGCGGATCCGGTCTCCTCCGTCGCGTACGCCATCGAGGCCGCCCTGCGCGCGCTCCACGGTGACCTGGCGCTGCTGCTGCCCACCATATCCCTGGTGGTCGGCCTGGTCGTAGTGGTGACCGCCAACTACTGGCAGCTGGTACGCCGCTTCCCCAAGGGTGGCGGCGCGGCCGCCGCGGCCGGGCGGGCCTTCGGGCCACGGTGGACCTTCCTGCCGATCGGCGCGCTGGTGGTCGACTTCGTGCTGACCATCGGTATTTCGATCTCGGCCGCGGCCAGTGCGGCGATCGCGCTCTTTCCCGCACTCGCGGGTGCCCGTGTCCCGCTGGCGCTGGTGTTGCTGGTGCTGGTCGGCGGGCTGACCTGGTTCGGGCACGGCGGTCGTCTGCTGTTCGCTGCGATGACCCTGCTGTTCGTGGCGGTCTCCGTCGCCGTCCTGGTCCTCGGCTTCGTCGGTCCGCACGAGATCGGCCACGCCCCGGCCGGTACCGATGCGGGCCGGCCTGCCGCGCTGGCCGTCGTCCTCGCCTTCCCCGTCGCGATGGCCCTGGCCACCGGCGTCGAAGCGCCCTCCACCGCCATCGCCCAGCTCGGCCAGCTCGACGACGCCCGGCGCCGCCGGTTCGGCCGCGGCACCCTCGCCCTGCTCCTGGTCATCGTCGGCGGGCTGACGATCGCGCTCACCGTCCTCGCGCTGCGTCTGCACATCGGCATCCCGGTCGCCGAATCCACCCAGATCTCCGACATCGCACGCTCCGCCGCCGGACCCGGCTGGCTTTACGGGGCGTTCCAGCTGACCAGCTCCCTGCTGCTGCTCGCCGCCGCCAGTTCCTCGTTCCAGGCGGGCCCCGGTCTGCTCAAGGCCCTGGCCGGTACGGCCGGTGCGCCCGGGGTACTGCCGCCGGTCCTGGGCCGTACGAACCGGCACCACACCCCGTACTGGTCCGTCGTCGTCTACCTGCTCGCCGCCGGCGTGATCATCATGGCCGCGGCGGGTCAGGAGCAGGAACTGGTGCTGTTCTACGCGGTCGCCGTCTTCGTCAGCTTCCTGGTCGGCCTGGTGGCGATGGCCCGCTTCGCCCGCACGGAAAAGAAACCGGCCCTGGCCTGGGTCAACGCCCTCGCCGCGGCCGCGGTCGCGTTCACCCTCGTCGTGAACCTGCTGCGCGGCTGGCCGATGCTCTCCCTCGCCGCCACCCTGCTCATCGCCGGAGCCCTCTACGTCCGATGGGCCCGCGCCGGACGCCCCAGGGGCGTCGAGGACGTCGAAGCCCAGGCCGAAGCGGACTGATCCGACGGCGGCGCTGACTCCCCCTCAGATCTGACATCTCCATACGTGTCAGCTCCTTCACCATGTGTGAACGGTTCGTCCGAATAGCGGGCGTTAACGCCATACGGGCCACACCTCCCCGCAGACTCGTGCGGCTTACGAACGTCTCAAATGAACAGGCACGACCATGAGTCGGACAACCACCGGGTCACCTCAGACCCGGTCACCCCACGCCCCCTCGCAGGCCGTGCAGCACGACGAGTCCGTGTTGTCGCACGGCCTCAAGCAGCGCCATCTGTCGATGATCGCGCTCGGCGGCGTCATCGGCGCGGGCCTCTTCGTCGGCTCCGGAGCCGGCATCGCGGCGGCCGGGCCGGCCATCGTCCTCCTCTTCGTGGGTGCCGGCGCGCTGGTCATGCTGATCATGCGGATGCTCGGTGAGATGTCCGCCGCCCGGCCCTCCACCGGTTCGTTCTCGGTGCATGCGGAGGAGGAACTCGGCTCCTGGGCAGGGGCGACCTCGGGCTGGATGTACTGGCTGATGCTCTGCGCCGGTGTGGCCGCCGAGGCGACCGCGGCGGGCGCGATCATGCACACCTGGGTGTCGTTCATCCCCGCCTACGGCTGGGTGGCCATCTTCATGGCGTTCTTCTGCGCCAGCAATCTGACCGCGGTCAAGAACTTCGGCGAGTTCGAGTTCTGGTTCGCCGCCATCAAGGTCACCACGATCGTCGCCTTTCTGGTGCTCGGTGTGCTCGGCATTCTCGGGGTGTTCGGCAACGCGCCCGGTACGAGTCATCTCACCGGCCACGGCGGCTTCTTCCCGACCGGCGCCGCCGGTCTCGCCGCGGGGCTGCTGACCACCATCTCCGGGTTCGCCGGTCTGGAGACCGTCACCATCGCGGCGGCGGAGTCCGACCAGCCGAGCCGGAACGTGGCCCGCGCCGTGCGAACCGCCGTATGGCGTATCGCCGTTTTCTACATCGGCTCCATGACCGTGGTCGTCACCCTGGTGCCGTGGAACAACCCGAAGGTCGCCACGGACGGCCCGTACGTCGCCGTGCTCGACCGGCTCGGCATCCCGGCAGCCGGCACGATCATGCAGATCGTGGTGCTGGTGGCACTGCTCTCCGCGATGAACGCCAATATCTACGGCTCGTCGCGCATGGCGTACTCGCTCGTCAACCGGGGCCAGGGCCCTCGTATTCTGGGCAGGGTCACCAGGGGCGTGCCGGCGGCGGCGGTGCTGGCGTCCTGCGTGTTCGGCTTCGCGGCCGTGGTCGCCGGGATCGTGTGGCCGACCACCGTGTTCGCCTGGCTGCTGAACATCGCCGGCTGCTCGGTGTTGGTCGTCTGGTCCATCGTCTGCCTCACCCAGCTGAGGATGCGCCGCCGTTTGGAGCGCGAGGCACCCGAACTGCTCTCGGTGCGGATGTGGGGGTTCCCCTACCTGACCTGGCTCGCGTTCACCGCCATCCTCGGCGTGTTCGCCGTCATGGCCGCCGGCCCCGACGGCCGTCACCAACTCGCCGGCACGGCCGCCGTGGTGACGGCGCTGGCCGCCGCAGGCCATCTCAAGCAGCGCCGCGACCGGCGGGCCGCAAAAACCGCGTAAGGGTCCGGAGAGCAGGATCCCGAGGCATCTTCGTGAAGCTGGGACTGCCGGTCGCCGACGGCGGGCACCGTCGGGTCCTGGCAGTCCTCAGCTACCTGGACAGCATTACCGGTTGACCGCAGCGCACCCTCATGACGTCAGTCGCCCCAGATCCTGCGGTAGGCCTGGCGGTAGCCCTCGGAGTCCCAGGACACCGCACCACCGCTGTTGGCGGCGGTGGCGATGTGGACCGGGGCGACGTATCCGCTGTCCGGGGCGCCGGCGAAGGCGCGGTTGAACTCGTCGACGATCTGCCAGCCCTGTTCGGACAGCGGCTCGGGCACGGTGGCGGCCTGGAACTCCTTGCCGTTGACCCGCTGGAAGGCGGACGGGTCGCCGTCACCGGCACCGATGTTGAACGGGGCGCCGGCGCCGTCCTTGCCCGCGGCGCCCAGGGCGGGGGCGGCGGCGCGGAAGTACAGGTCGTTGATGGCGGCGGAATAGGTCCACTTGCGGCCGAAACGGGAGAGCAGCGAGCGGACTTCCTTGAGGGAGCGGCTGCTGGCTTGAGGGATGGGGATGTTGGTGTAGCTCAGCAGCTTGGTGCCGGAGCAGGTGGCGAGTTCCTTCTTGATCAGATCGGACTTGCGCTTCGCGAAGGGTATCGAGGCGTCGGTGAACAGGACGACGCCCGCGCGGCCGTTGGACCGGGCGATGATCCAGTCGGCGCTGATCTTCGCGACGTCCTCGACGCGGGAGGTGATGTTGCTGACGAGTCGCGGATCTTCACTGGGGCCGGGAGCTGCGGTGGCGTGCCAGCCGATCAGTGGAATCCCGGCCTTGTTGGCCTTTTTGACTTCCTCGGCGGCCATCTCGGGATCGAAGCCACCGATGACGATGCCGTCCGGCTTGAGGCCGATGGCCTGCTTGAACGCGGCCCGGATGCCCCTGGGCGTGCCCTGGCCGTTGATGGTGCGGGCGTGCCATCCGACGATCTTGGCGGCTTCCTGGACGCCTTGGGCGACGCCGGCGACACCGGGGTTGGTCAGGGTCTGGGCGATGAAGACGACGGACTTGCCGTGGACGGCCTGGGGCCCGGTCGTGGGGCCCTTCCAGGGGGCGTTGGCCTCCTCGGCTTTCTTGACGGCGTGCTTGGCCCTGGCGAGGACGGTGGGGCATCCGGGCTTGGACGAGCTGGTGTGGGATGCGGTGGAGCCGGCGCCGGGTTCACAGGCGGCGGTGGCCATGAGCAGGAGTGCGGCGGTTGTCGCGACCGCCTTGCGGTTGGGATGCACGGGTCTCCTCGCAGGGCAGGTTGAGGATTACGGGTTGGGGTGGGGGAGACAGGTTACGGGTGCCGAGGCGGAGCGGAGCATCGGCCTCCGGAAGGGACCGCGTACGTCTCCGGCGCCGAACCGGGGTGAGGAACAAGCCACCTGCGCCCCACTCCCCTATGGACACCACCCCGCTCCCCCACGGACACCGCCCCAATGCCGGCATGGCACATCCAATGGGGGCAATGGGCCAAAGGTGACAAAGAGTTGAATACCACTGGACCGTTGCTGGTCATGTGTTGCATGCGCATGCACAAGCGGTAATGTTCGCGGCCGGTCGGGCATGTGGCGTGATCTATTCGCTCGCATTTGCGGCGAACTTCGCATGCGTCACTCCCCCGTCGTCGGCGGTCGGCAACCACACCTCGGTCACCGCTCAGAAGCACATCGCAAGGAGGCCTGGGTGTCCGTGGACACAGTGGACCCGCCACCACACGAACCGGACCCGTCCGGGCGTTCACCGTTGCGGCCGCGGTTCAGTGAGCGGATGGGCGCCGTCCTGGACCGATGGCCGTTCCGACGGAAACTCAACGTTCTGGTGATCGCGCCCGTCGCGGTCGTCGCCGTGCTGCTCGGCATCGGCGTCAACACCCAGGTGGACAAGGCCCTGGACGCCAGGCGGACCGCGGAGCTGGTGCGCGACAGCGAGCAGGTCACCAGGCTGATCAACGACGTCCAGGCCGAACACCGGCAGGCGCTGCTGCTGTCCGTGGAGCAGGAGTCGGCCAGGCCCGGCACCGCGCTGCCGTCCACCGCCGACTACCGTCGGACGCAGCAGGACACCGACGAGCAGGTCAACGCGGTGCATTCGGCGTTCGGGGCGGGCCTGCCGAAGAAGGAAGCACAGGCCCTCGAGTACATCCGGGGCCTTGCCGTGCTGCGCGACAAGGTCGAGCGGGGCTCGGTGCCGGCCGCCGGCATCGACCCCGCGTACGCCGCCGCGGTCGGCTACCTGATCGACGGCATCGGCCTCGATCGTTTCGTCGGCACCTCGTCGTCCTCGGTCACCCGTCTTCTCGACGCGGTACTGCGTGCCGACGCCGCCCACGCGGCCTTCGAGAGCGGGGTGTTCTCCGCCCAGACCCGGGATGCCAACGCGCTCACCGAGTACACCCGCGCGGTCGGCGCCCACAAGCTCTACGAGGAGCAGACCGAGCGCTTCGGCAGGATCGCCGACCCCGACCAGGTCCTGCGCCTGGGCGGGATCGAGCGAGCCGCCGAGGAGAACGGCGTCGAGGCCCAGTTCGCGGAGCTCCAGATCGATCCGGGCTCCCTGCAGGGCCAGACGCCGCAGCAGCTGCGCACGGCGATCAGCGCCGGAACCCGGCAGGCCCAGGCCCGCCTCGACATCACCCGCTCGCTGATCGACCAGATCGCCGCCCGCGCCGACGGTCTCTCCCGCGGCTCCCTGCACAACGCGCTGGTGATGCTCGGCCTCGCCCTGCTCGGCTTCGCCTGCTGGCTGGCCTTCTCCGTCCTGGTCCGGCGCTCGGTCGTACGTCCCCTGGCAGCCCTGACCGGCGCCGCCCAGCAGGTGGTCGACGTGGCCGGCGAGGAGCTCGGCAAGGTCGAGGACGACGAGTCGGCGGACAGTACCCCGCTGCGGCCGCGGCCGATCCCGGTCCCGGTCCGTGACGAGATCGGCCACCTGGCCGAGGCGTTCAACCAGGTGCAGGTCACCGCCGCGGCACTGCTGGAGCGGCAGGTGCTCAGCCGCCGCAACGTCGCCGAGATGTTCGGCAACGTCGGACGCCGGGTCAGCAACCTCACCTCACGCCAGCTGCTGCTGATCGACGCCGTGGAGCGAGAGGAGACCGACCCCGACGTCCTGGAGCGGATGTACCGCATCGACCACATCGCGGTACGGCTCCAGCGCAACGCCGACAGTCTGATGCTGCTCGCCGGTATCCGGGATCCCGAGGTGGAGGCCAGGCCGACCAGCCTGGTCAACGTCATCCGGGCCGGGCTCGGGCAGATCGAGGGATACCAGCGGGTGTCCCTGCGGTCCGAGACGGAGGTCACCGTCGCGCCCGACGTCGTCGACGATCTGACGCTGATGCTCGCCGAACTGCTGGAGAACGCGGTCTCGTTCTCCCCGTCCGACACGCCCGTCGAAGTGGTCGTCCGGCCCGGCACCGACATCACCTCGGACGGTGGTGCCCTGATCGAGGTCATCGACCACGGACTCGGAATGAGCGCGGAACGCCTCGACGAGGAGAACTCCCGGCTGGTCCACCGCGAGCGGCTCGACCTCGTACCGACCAAGGTCCTCGGCCTGTTCGTGGTCGGAAACCTCGCCCGGCGCTCGGGCATTCGGGTCACCCTGAGCCGCACGCCGGGCGGCGGGGTCACCGGCACCGTCTGGCTTCCCGCCACGCTGCTGCTGGACGTGGGCCCGGCCACCGCGCCGGCCCCGGCAGCGAGCCGTGCCGCGGCCGTGTCGGAGCAACCGACAACGCCCGAGCGGGAGTTGGCCGCGCCCGAGCCCGAGCTGGTTCCCGAGCCCAAGCCAGAGCCCGAGTCCGAGCCAGATCCCGAGTCCGAGTCCGAGTCCGAGTCCGAGTCCGCACCAGCCTCCGCTGTGCCGCTGCCGGTACGGGTCCCCGCCATCGCGTCCGAGCCCCGGCCGGCGCAGTCCGCGCGTCCGCTGCGACGGCGGGTACGGGGCGCGACGCTCGACATGACCACACCGACGGCCGACCGAGGGGCCCAGGCCGTGCGCGGGCCCGTCGACGCCGACGCGGTCCGTTCGGAACTCGACGAATTCGAAGCCGCCGTACACAGGGCAGAGCAGGAGACCGCTGCTGCCCCGACGGACCCAGCCCCAGCGCAACACCAGCAACCCCGGAAGGAGTCGGGCAGTGACGACGCCGACAGGTAAGAGCGGTTCCGAGCGGGACGAGCCCATGGATCTGACAGCCGCCGCGGCCGACTTCACCTGGTTGCTCGACCGGTTCGCCACCCAGACCGCCGGCGTCGTCGACGCCATCGCGGTGTCCTCCGACGGCCTGCTGATCGCCGTCTCCCGACTCCGTGAGCAGGCCGACTCCGAGCGGCTGGCGGCGATCGTGTCGGGCGTCACGAGTCTGGCGGCCGGTGCGTCCGGCAATTACGGACTCGGTGGCCTCAACAAGGTCATCATCGACCTGGAGGGCGGCCATGTGCTGGTGTCGGCGATCGGCTGCGGTGCCGTCCTCGGGGTGGTGACCTCGAAGGAGGCGAAGCTCGGCAACATCGCCTACGAGATGACCCTCTTCGCCAACCGGGCCGGGAGCGCGCTCACTCCCCAACTGGTGCTGGAGCTCAAGAACAACGCCGGCGCCGCACCGGCCCGCTGACCCGTCGCACACCACGGAGGCAGGGATGCGGGCGCCGAGGAGAGGATCACGATGACCGCCGCCGGTGAACCAGTGCGGGCGCCGAGAAGAGGACCATGATGACCGCCGGTGAACCAGGACCGAACGAGGATGGGGGTCCCCCCTGCGCATGGGGGTCCCCCCGCTCGAGCGGAGCCGAGAGTGGGGGAGGAGCCGAGAGCCTGGGGGACGGCGGCACCCGGGGCTCTTCGGAGCCGGCCGGCCGGGCTCCCGCGATCCGGCCTTTCCTGCTGACCGCCGGCCGGGTGGCGGGCGGCGGCACCGGCCCACCGCTCCCGGTCGAGACCCAGGTCGTGGCGACCTCGTCCGGGCTCTCAGGCCTGGACTCGCTCGCCTTCGAACAACACGACCTGGTCGCCGCCTGCCGACACCCGCAGTCGGTGGCGGAACTGGCCGCCCGGCTGCACCTCCACCTCAATGTGGTCCGGGTGCTGGCGCAGGACCTGTGCACCGCCGGGCATCTGGCGGTGCACGTCCCGAACGCCAGGACAACCCAGGACATCTCCGTACTGCGAAGGGTTATCGATGGTCTCCGTGCCGTCCCCGACTCACGAGGCACACTCCGTGACAGCGGTTGAACAGCCGCCGCTGCCGGTCAAGTTGGTCATCGCCGGCGGCTTCGGCGTCGGCAAGACCACGGCCGTGGGCGCGATCTCCGAGATCCGGCCACTGACCACGGAGGCCGCCATCACCGAAGTCGCGGCGGGCGTGGACGATCTCTCCCACACCCCCGGCAAGACCACCACCACGGTCGCCATGGACTTCGGCTGTATCACCATCGACCCGACGCTGAAGCTCTACCTGTTCGGCACGCCCGGTCAGGACCGGTTCGGGTTCATGTGGGACGACGTGGTCCAGGGCGCTCTCGGCGGTCTGGTGATCGTGGACACCCGCCGTCTGGACGACTGTTACGCCGCGGTGGACTACTTCGAGCACAAGGACATCCCGTTCGCCGTGGCTGTGAACGCCTTCGACGGCGAGGTCCACCACAACCTCGACGAGGTGCGGTGGGCGCTGGACATCTCCGACCACGTACCGCTGACCGTCTTCGACGCCCGCCACACGGGCTCGGTCCGCGACGCCCTGCTGGTCGTACTCGATGTCGCCCTGTCCCGCGCGGAAGACACCACGGCGAACTGACCCGCCGCCTCCGCCCGACCGCAGCCAAGAGTTTTCTGCCCGATTTCGGGCAGAAAATGGGAAGTTGACGGCTCCGGCAGTACAGTGACCGCTCATGATCACTGCCTCCGCACTGGGGTCCTTCGCGCTGATCGTGGGACTTCTGACCCTCACACCCGGTCTCGACACCGCCCTCATACTGCGCACCGCCGCCCTGGGCCACCGCAGACGCGCTTGGGGCGTCGTTCTCGGCATCCAGACCGGCACCCTCGCCTGGGGTGTGCTCAGCTCGCTCGGCATCACCGCCGTACTGACCGCCTCCCACCTCGCCTACGCGATACTCCGGTGGGCGGGAGCGGCATACCTGGTGTGGATGGGAAGCCGGATCCTGCTGCCAACACTGCGCCGACACCCCAAGACGGATACCGCCCCAACCGACGCCGCGGATGAGCCGGATGCCCCGGACGCGAAAGACGGCTTCGCCCGAGGCTGGCGCCGAGGGGCCGTGACGAACCTGCTCAACCCGAAGATGGGCGCCTTCTACATGGCCGTCCTGCCGCAGCTCATCCCGGCCGGCGCCGCGCATCTGCTGGCCGGCACCCTGCTGGCCGGCGTACACATCGTGCTCGCCTCACTCTGGTCGGGCGTACTGATCGCATGCGCCCAAGCGCTCCGCGGCACCCTGCGACGCCCGTCGGCGCGCCGTGTCCTCGATCGGATCAGCGGGACGGCGATCGCCGGCTTCGGCGTCCACCTCGCCCTCGACGGCTGAGCCTCACCACCTCCGGGGCACAGTTTGATAATGGCATCCATTTTCATATAGCGTGGCCTCACCCCAACAACGCAGGAGGTCGTCATGGCCGTACCCAAGCGGAAGATGTCCCGCAGCAACACCCGTCACCGCCGCGCCCAGTGGAAGGCCACGACTCCCCAGCTCGTGCCCGTCACCGTCGACGGCACCCCGTACCTCGTACCGCAGCGGCTGGCCAAGGCGTACGAGCGCGGGCTGCTGCGACCGGAGAGCTGAGCCGGCGGCATGACGCACAACCGACTGCCCGTCACCGTCCTGTCGGGCTTCCTCGGAGCCGGCAAGACCACCCTGCTCAATCACGTCCTGGCCAACCGGGAGGGCCTGCGCGTCGCGGTCATCGTCAATGACATGAGCGAGATCAACATCGACGCGACCCTGGTGCGCGGCGGCGAGGCCGCCCTCTCCCGCACCGAGGAACGCCTGGTCGAGATGACCAACGGCTGCATCTGCTGCACCCTGCGCGACGATCTGCTCGAAGAGGTCGACCGGCTCGCCCGCGAGGGCCGCTTCGACTACCTCCTCATCGAGTCCAGCGGCATCTCGGAACCGATGCCCGTCGCCGCCACCTTCGCCTTCCCGCGCGATGACGGGGCGACCCTCGGTGACCTCGCCAGGCTCGACACCATGGTCACCGTCGTCGACGCCGCCAACTTCCTGCCTGAGCTCAACGGCGGCGACGGGCTGGCGGAGCGGGGCCTGGACCAGTACGAGGAGGACGAACGCACCGTCAGCGACCTGCTGATGGACCAGATCGAGTTCGCCGACGTCATCGTCCTCAACAAGACGGATCTCGTCGATGCGGACAGTGCCGGCCGTCTTCAGGCCACGCTCGCCCGCCTCAACCCGGCCGCGCGTATCGTGCCCGCTCGGCACGGGCAGGTGAACGCCGGTGACATCCTCGGCACCGGGTCGTTCGATCTGGAACGGGCCCAGCTGGCCCCGGGCTGGGTGCGCGAAATCAACGGCGACCACGTACCGGAGACCGAGGAGTACGGCATCTCCAGCACGGTCTTCCGTGCCGACGCGCCCTTTCATCCCGGCCGCCTGTGGACCTTCGTCACCGAGGAACTCGACAGCGGCGCCTACGGCCGCATCCTGCGGTCCAAAGGCTTCTTCTGGCTGGCCAGCCGCCCCCACGTCACCGGGTTGTGGTCGCAGGCAGGCGCGGTCGCCCGCTTCGAGCCGTCCGGCGCCCGCGCCGTCGGCGACAGCCAGGGCCAGGAACTGGTCTTCATCGGAACGGAGTTGCGCGCCGAAGCGCTGCGAGCGGCCCTGGCCGACTGCCTCCTGACCAGCGGGGAGCTGCCCTGCGACGATCCGTTCCCCCTCTGGGACACCTACGGAATCGACGACGCCTGCGAGCACGAGCACGAGAGCCAGGACCTCGGCCTGGTCGCGCAGGCCTGAAAGCTCCGGTCCTGAAAGCTCCGGGTCCTGAAAGCTCCGGGTTGGGCGGTGGTCGCAGCCACGGCACCGCCCAACCCGGTATGCACGACGGTCTGTACGCCGGTGTGATCGAACTGTCCGCCGACCAACTCCCCGCCCTCCACCGCTGGTTCGCGGCCGGTCCCCCGGCGGCGACAGCGCTGGCCGAACATGCGCTGGTCTCGGGAGTCGGTCGCTGGTGGGCCGACCGTGCCGTCGATCCGCGTGCCATAGCCGTGGCCTGCGCCGATCATCTGCCGCTGCCCTGGGAGCGCATGGCGTACGTCCACCGCGTCCCCGTGTCGCCGCCACGCCCGCCCCTTGGTGTGACGGTGCGTCGGCTGACTCCCGAGGACGCCCCCGCGCTCGCCGCACTGGGTCCTGACACGGCGTGGATTCACGCCAGTTGGGGCGGCCCGGCAGGCCTCGCCGGGTCGGGACACGGCTGGGCGGCCTTCGCGCATGGCCGTGTTCTCGCGCCGGCCTGTACGTACTTCCGTGGCAGCGGATTCGAGGACGTCGCCTGTGTGACGGCTCCCGAGTACCGCCGCCGGCGCCTCGCCCCGGCCTGTGTCACCGCCCTGTGCAAGGACATCGCCGCCCGCGGCCACACCCCGAGCTGGACATGCTCCCGCGACGACCGCCCCAGCCGGCTCCTTGCCTGGACCGCCGGATTCCGGCTGGAGCACGAGTACGTCCACCACTTCACCGGACGACCGGCGCGGCGCGTTGCCGGGATCATCGGCTGAGCACCACCCGAGTGCAGTCGCCATCGCCATCCATCCGGGGACACACGGCCGCCGAAGTCACGAACACCAAGGCGAATCCACTCCGGATGCGTACCCTGACCTGGCCGTCTCCTCGATGGCTGGATCTTTTCGCGGTACGACAGGAGCACACGATGGCCGCCTCCGCCCCTGCCGGTCCGTCGCCCGGGGCCGCGGTGCGGCATCGTTTGCGCGCCTGGATGCTGGAGGGCCTGGCCGACATGGCCAAGCGCCGCCCCGGACCGCATGCCGGACCGCAGGGCGCCCATGAGGGGCAGCGGTGGTGGCGGGTGATGTGCCTGACCGGTGTGGACTACTTCTCCACCCTCGGCTATCAGCCGGGTATCGCCGCCCTGGCCGCGGGGCTGCTGTCGCCGGTCGCCACCATCGTGCTGGTCATCGTGACGCTGGCCGGCGCGCTGCCGGTCTACCGGCGGGTGGCGAAGGAGAGCCCGCACGGCCAGGGGTCGATCGCGATGCTGGAGCGGCTGCTGTCCTTCTGGCAGGGCAAGCTGTTCGTGCTGACCCTCCTGGGGTTCGCGGCCACCGACTTCCTCATCACGATCACCCTGTCGGCGGCCGACGCGTCCACCCACCTGGTGGAGAACCCGCATGTCAGCAGCGCCCTGCACGGCCGGCAGATGCTCATCACGCTCGTCCTGGTGGCCCTGCTCGGCGCGGTCTTCCTCAAGGGGTTCCTGGAGGCGATCGGGGTGGCGGTGGCGCTCGTCGGCCTCTACCTCGTACTCAACGTGGCGGTGGTCGTCGCCGGGCTGTGGCATGTGGGCTCCGCTCCGCATGTCATCACCGACTGGTCCCAGGCGCTGACCACCGAGCACGGCAACGCGCTGGCGATGGTCGGAGTTGCCCTGCTCGTGTTCCCGAAGCTGGCGCTGGGCCTTTCCGGCTTCGAGACCGGTGTCGCGGTGATGCCGCATATCGAAGGCGACACCGGCGACACCGAGGAGCGTCCCACCGGGCGGATCCGGGGCGCGAGAAAGCTGCTCACCACCGCCGCCGTGATCATGAGTGTTTTCCTGATCCTCACCAGCTTCGTGACCACCCTGCTCATCCCGGCGGACGCGTTCAAGCCGGGCGGGGAGGCCAACGGGCGCGCGCTGGCCTATCTGGCGCATGAGTATCTGGGCTCCGCCTTCGGCACCGTCTACGACATCTCCACCATCGCCATCCTGTGGTTCGCCGGCGCCTCCGCCATGGCCGGTCTGCTCAATCTCATGCCGCAGTACCTGCCGCGCTACGGCATGGCGCCCCACTGGGCACGAGCCGTGCGCCCGATGGTGCTGGTCTTCACCCTCGTCGCGTTCCTGGTGACCTGGATCTTCAACGCCGACGTGGACGCCCAGGGCGGCGCCTACGCCACCGGCGTCCTGGTCCTCATCAGCTCCGCCGCCATCGCCGTCACCATCGCCGCACGCCGCGCCCGCCAGCACGGCTGGACGATCAGCTTCGCGGTCATCGCCCTGGTCTTCCTCTACACCACCGTGGCGAACATCATCGAGCGGCCCGACGGTGTGAAGATCGGTGCCTGCTTCATCGCCGGCATCATCCTCGTCTCCTTCCTCTCCCGCCTGGCCCGCGCCTTCGAGCTGCGCGTCACCAGCGTGGTGCTGGACGAGATGGCCGAACGCTTTGTACGCGATACCGCCCACCGCAAGATCCGCTTCATCGCCAACGAACCCGACGCGCGCGATGTGGCCGAGTACCGCGACAAGCTCCAGCAGATTCGCACCGACAACGACCTGCCGACGTCGGAGGACTGCATCTTCGTCGAGGTCACCCTCGGCGATCCCTCCGAATTCGAGAGCGAACTGCGGGTACGCGGTGAAGTGCAGCACGGCCGCTACCGCGTGCTCCGCCTGGAGAGCTCCACCGTCTCCAACGCCCTGGCCGCGCTGCTCCTGCACGTACGCGACGAGACCGGGCAGCGGCCGCACATCTACTTCGAGTGGACCGAGGGCAACCCCCTGGCGCAGTTCCTGCGCTTCTTCCTCTTCGGCCAGGGCGAAGTCGCCCCCGTCACCCGCGAAGTCCTCCGCGAAGCGGAACCCGACCGCGAGCGCCGCCCACGCGTGCATGTCGGTTGAGCCGACGGCACGGCATCGACGCACTAACTGCCAGACGCGGCAGCGCCCACGGTGACCGCCACGACCACCGCGCCCTGGACGGCCCGGACGGCGTCCCGCACCGCTGTCGCGGCCCACGCGCCCTTCGACAGCTCCTTGATCCGGGCCTTGCGGCCGGCGGCGGGCACATCAGGGAAGAGGCGCCGGGACAGACCGCAGGCGTCGACCAGTGCCACCAACGCGGCCGTCCGCGCTTCGACGGGGCCGGCCCCCATCGCTCCCACGAGTCGCCTGCGCGCCTCGGCGGCGGGCTGCGGGTCGTTGTCGACCCAGCGGGGCACCGGGAACAGGCCCAGCACACGGTGTGGCTCCTCCGCCAGCACCCCTCGCTGCGCGAGGCCGGTGAGCAGGCGGGTGTTCACCTCGCGCGACTCGGCCTTCTCCACCCACCACTTGGGCTTGCGTGCACGCGACTCGGCCCGGATTCGGGCCACCAGCCGGTCGAGTTCCGGATGCGCCGCGCGCTCCGCGTCCGCGCCAGCGGACTCGTCCGCGACCAGGCGCCCGTCGCGGACGCCGATCTCGCCCCGCAGCGCCAGCTCGATCAGCAGCGCCCCCGCGACACCCCGGGTGGCCGTGATGCTGTTCAGCAGACTTCTGCCGTCGGAATCGCGGCCGACCAGAAGGAGTTCCTCCGCCAAGATCAGATCCATGGCCCAAGCTTACGAGCCGGAGCGGTTTCACCCGACCGGCCCGCACAGTGCGGCTACATCTTCCTCGCGGCCGGTGCGCGCGAACGGGGTCGGCCGCCGGCCCTGGCTGACCGCCTCCGCCAGGGCGGCGCAGGCGATCAGCCAAGTGATCAACGGGCGTCCCGCGTGCGTCAGGCCGCGGCGGGTGTGTAGTGGCCGGCGTCATCGCCTTCGATGGCGCGGCTGGAGGTGCCGTCGATGCCCGCCGGAGCGTCCCCGGCGACGGTCACCCGGTGCAGCAGGCGGGGCAGGTCGCCGTAGTCGTCGGGGGCGTAGTGCTGGGTGATGCGGTTGTCGAACAGGACGAGGTCACCGGGTGTCCAGGCCACCCGGAGGATGTTCTCAGGGCGTGTCACATACGACTGGAAGATACGCAGCAGGTCCCGGGACTCGGACGGGCCGAGGCCCTCGATGGTCTGCGCGAAGCCGCCGATGAACAGGCCTCGCTCCCCCGTCTCGGGGTGCACGCGTACCACCGGGTGGGCGGTGCGGTACTTGCGCGAGACGAACTGCTTGCGGTGCTCGGCCGCCTTGTCGGTCTTCGGGGCGGCGTAGTCGTAGTCGTTGGTGTGCACCGCCCACAGCTTGTCCGCCAGCTCGCGCAGCGGCTCGGGCAGGTCCCGGTAGGCCCCGGCCGAGTTGGCGATCAGCGTGTTGCCGCCGTAGGGCGGGACGACGATGCTGCGCAGGGTCGAGGCCTTCGGGGGTGTGCGGACGAAGGTGACGTCGGTGTGCCAGTGGTTGGCGCGGATGCCCTCGTCCCCGTCGACCGGCAGGATGTTGGGCTGCCCGTCCACGGACGGGACGGTGGGGTGGGCGGTGGTGAGTTCGCCGAAGAGGGAGGCGAAGCGCAGCTGCCCGGCGTCGTCCAGCTGCTGGCCGCGGAAGACCAGCGCCTTGTGTTCCAGCAGTGCCGTGTTGATCTCGGTGACGATCGCCGGGTCGAGGTCGGTGGAGAGGTCGACGCCGACGATCTCGGCGCCGATGCGTCCGCCGATCCGGCGGATGTCGAATCCTGTGCTGGTGGTCATGTGCAGGTTCCTTTCAGGGGTTTCGGCCGTGTCAGGAGGTGATGGGCAGGGAGGTTCCGTTGGCGCCGGGCGGGTTGAGGGGCGGTCCCACGGCCAGTCGGGCGCCGGGGGTGCGGCCTTGCCCCCAGCCGATGCGGCGGCGGTAGCTGCCGAGCAGGCCGGCCCGGTCGAGACCGTCCTCGTCCCGGACGGCGGGTTCGTCGGGCAGGGGGTATGACTGCGGGGCCACGTAGAGGGCGTCGGCGGGGCAGTTCGCCTCGCACTGGAAACACGTCTGGCAGTCCGTGTGGCGGGCCAGGACCGGGATACCGTCCTCGCCCCGGTCGAAGACGTTGGTCGGGCAGACCTTGATGCACTTGTCGCAGGCGATGCAGCGCTCGGCGGAGATGAATTCGATCACGAGGCCGCCTCCAGGAGTGCGGCCACGGGCTCGGCCCGCGTCCACACCTCGTCGAGTCCGCCGCTGACGATGCGGTGGCGCTGTCCGGGGTCCTGATCGGGGAAGTCGAGTCGCCGTGCCATGCCGCGGCTCTCGGTGCGGGCGAGCGCGGAGGCGTACATCCAGCGGGCGTGTGCGGTCATCGCCGCGGCCTCGCGGGCCCGTACGACATCCGGTCCCGTGCCGCGCAGTGCGGAGCGGGCCTCGTCCCAGGTGGCGTCGAGGGCGGTGAGCGAGGCGGTGAGGGTCGTGCCGTGGCGCAGGTAGTTCTTCTCGTACGGCAGGATCTCGGCCTGCACCGCCGCGATCACCTCGCGGTGGGCGGCTGCCGGGCCCGGTGTCCGGGTCGGCCGGAGACCCGCCCCGCCGGTCGGCGTGAGTCGGCGGGTGCCGGCCCGGCGCCCGGACGACAGCGCGTACCGTGCCGCCCCCTGGCCCGCCCAGATGCCCGACGAGATGGCCCAGGCGGCGTTGTGGCTGCCGCCCCCGGTGAAGCCACCGCAGATCAGCTCGCGGGTGGCGGCGTCCCCGGCCGCGTACAGCCCGGGGACGGTGGTGGAGCAGTCGTCATCGGTGAGGCGGATGCCACCGGTGCCCCGCACCGTGCCCTCGGCGAGCAGTGTGATCGCGAACCGGTCGGTGAACGGATCGATGCCGAGCCGGTCGAAGGTGAGGAAGAAGTTCGGCTGGGCCAGCCGCATTCCGCGCCGGGCAGAGGCGTCGGCACGGTCGAGGCGGCAGTACACCTTCTCGTGCAGCAGAGCGCGGGCGATCACCGACCGGCCGCCCTGGCTCGCCGCGCCTTCCAGGACGGTCCCGTCCTCGTGGTAGAAGGTCGCGAACGAGTAGAAGGCGGTCTTGGTGACCGAGGTGCCCTCGGGGGCGATGCCGTAGGCGTTGGAGAACTCCATGCCGGACAGCTCGGCACCCGTCTCGGCGGCGAACAGGGCACCGTCTCCGGTGTTCACGTTGCAGCCGAGCGCTCCGCTGAGGAACGCGCAGCCGCCGGTCGCCAGGACCACGGCGCCCGCCCGCACCCGGTAGGCCTCACCCGCCTGCCGCCGGTAGCCGCGGGCCCCGGCGACCGCTCCGGACGGGTCCGTCAACAGCTCGGTGACCGGACTGTGGTCGAGGACGCGCGCGCCGGCCCGCTGGACGCGAATGCGCATCCGGCGCATGTACTCGGGCCCCTGGAGGCCGTTTCTGAGCTGGGTGCCGTCCGGCCCGGTGGGGAAGGGGTACCGGCCCGCCGCGGCCAGTTCGTTCATGCCCGCGTACGTCTGGTCCAGGACGCGTTCCTTCCAGCGGCGGTCGTCGAGGTATCCACCGAGCTTCTCCCGGCTGGTCATGGCCGCCTCGCGCGCGACGGGGTCCGGCGGGACGTACCAGACGCCGGTGCCGCCCGACGCGGTCGCGCCGCTGGTGCCGCAGTAGCCCTTGTCGGCGAGAACGACATCCGCTCCGGCCTGGGCCGACTTGAGCGCCGCCCAGGTGGCGGCGGGGCCGCCGCCGACCACAAGGACGTCCGTGGTGAGGTCGAGGCCGGTCATGCCGGCTGTCCCTCGGCGGCGGTGGCGGAGGGGGCGAGCCGGCCTTCGGGGCGGGGCAGGCCGTAGTGCTCGCGCAGGGTGCGTCCGGTGTACTCGGTGCGGAACAGGCCCCGGTCCTGGAGGATCGGCACGACGTGGTCGACGAAGTCCTCCAGGCCGCCCGGCAGATGCGGCGGCATGACGTTGAAGCCGTCGGCGGCGCCCTGTGTGAACCACTCTTCGAGCTGGTCGGCGATCTGGTCCGGCGTCCCGGCGAACACCCGGTGGCCGCGCCCGCCGCCGAGGCGTGCGATGAGTTCGCGCAGGGTCAGTCCGTCGCGCCGGGCCAGTTCGGCGACCAGCGTGAATCGGCTCTTGTTGCCGTTGATGTCCCGCTCCTCGGGCAGCTCGGGCAGCGGCCCGTCCAGCGGCAGCCCGGTCAGGTCGGTGCCGAGCATCCCCGACAACTGGGCGAGTCCGTACTCCGGCACCTGGAGGTCGGTCAGCTCCTGTTCAAGGGCGCGGGCCTCCGCCTCCGTCGAGCCGATGACCGGGCAGATCCCGGGCAGGATCTTCAGGTCGTCCTCGGAACGTCCGTGGCGGGGGAGGCGGTTCTTCACGTCCTTGTAGAAGGACTGCCCGTCGGCGAGGCTCTGCTGTGCGGTGAACACGGCCTCGGCGTACTGGGCGGCGAACTCCTTTCCGTCCTCGGACGACCCGGCCTGCACCAGCAGCGGGTAACCCTGCGGGCTGCGCGGCACGTTGAGCGGGCCCTGTACGACGAAGTGCTCCCCCCAGTGGTCGATGGGCCGCACCTTCTCGTCGTCCACGTAGATCCCGCGCGTACGGTCGAGCAGGATCGCGTCGTCCTCCCAGCTGTCCCACAGCTTGGTGGCGACCTCGAGGAATTCCCGCGCCCGGTCGTAGCGCAGGCTGTGTTCGAGGTGCTCGTCCTGGCCGAAGTTGCGGGCCTCGTCGGCCGTGCCGGAGGTGACGATGTTCCAGCCGGCGCGCCCGCCGCTGAGGTGGTCGAGGGAGGCGAACTTCCGGGCGGTGTGGAAGGGCTCGTTGAAGGTGGTGGAGACGGTGGCGATCAGGCCGATGCGTTCGGTGACCGTCGCCAGGGCGGACAGCAGTGTGAGCGGTTCGAAACCGCCGAGCGCGTTGTGTTTGACCTTGCCCCACAGGGCCAGGCCGTCGGCGAAGAAGATGGAGTCGAGCTTGCCGCGTTCGGCGGTCTGCGCGAGGTGTTGGAAGTAGCGCAGGTCGGTGACGCGTTCGGGCTGGGTACGCGGATGTCGCCAGGCGGCGTCGTGGTGGCCGGCGTTCATCAGGAAGGCGTTGAGATGAAGGCGGCGGGGGCGAGGAGTGCTGGTTGCGGGCATGGAGAGTCCTTCCGGGTTCCTTGCGCGGGGACGGTTAGGGACGTCAGCTCGTCACGGGGACGCGCCACGCGCTGAGCCGCTTCTCCACGGTCACCAGCAGCTGGTTGAAGGCCACGCCGATGACGGAGATCGTGACGATGCCCGCATACATCTGCGGAATGGCGAAGTTGTACTGGGACGCGTTGATCAGATAGCCGAGGCCGGCCTTGGCGCCGATCATCTCGGCGGCGACCAGGACGACGATGGAGATCGCCCCGGCCAGCCGGATTCCGGTGAAGATCGTCGGCACCGAGGCGGGCAGGATCACCTTCTGGAACAGCCTCGGCGCCGACAGGTCCATGGACTTCGCCAACCTCAGCAGGGTGGGGTCGACGGTGCGTACCGCGCTGATGGTGTTGAACAGGATCGGCCACGCGCACGCGTACACCACGATGGAGATCTTCGACGTCTCGCCGATGCCGAGGAGCAGTACGAACACCGGCAGCAGGGCCAGGGCCGCGGTGTTGAGGAAGACCTGCAGCAGGGGGTTGAGGAGATCGGCAACGGGCCGGTACCAACCGATGAGCAGGCCCAGCGGTACGGACACGCCGACGGCTATGCCGAATCCGCTGAACGAACGCACCAGGCTCGCCTGGGCGTTGTCGGCGAGCTGCCCGTTGGCCACGAGTTCCCACCATGCCTGGGCGACCTCGCTGAAGGGCGGCAGGAAGGTCCGGTCCACGAAGCCGAAGCGGGGCGCCAGCTCCCACGCGAGCAGCAGGGCGACGATCGCCGCCGACTTGGTGGCGGCGGTCAGCACCGCGCGCAGGATGCGGGGCAGCACGGAAGCGCGGTGGAGCCGTGACTTGCGCAGCGCGATGGCCAGGACCGGTGCGGGCTTCTCGGTGGACGGCTGGGGCTTGAGTTCCTCCTCGGGCTTGCTCCGAGTGCGCGAACCGCTTACGAGGCTCATACGGAGACCTCCTCCTTCTCCAGCAGCTGGGCCCTGGTCACCTCGTCGTGCAGGAGCGTCCAGATCTCGTGCCGGTACCGTGCGAACTCGGGGCTGGACCGCAGGTCGTCCGTCTCCGTACGGGAGTCGAAGTGGATGGGTACGACCTGCTTGATGCGGCCGGGCCTGGAGGTCATGACGGCCACCCGCTGGCCCAGGTAGACGGCCTCCTCGATGCCGTGGGTGATGAAGACGACGGTCTTTCCGGTGCGCTCCCAGATGCGCAGCAGCTCGTCCTGGAGCGACTCCCTGGTCTGCGCGTCCAGCGCGGCGAACGGCTCGTCCATCAGCAGGACGTCGGGGTCGTAGGCGAGCGAGCGGGCGATGGCCACGCGCTGGCGCATGCCGCCGGACAGCTCGTGCGGGTGACGGTTCTCGAATCCGGAGAGCCCGACCAGGTCCAGGTACTCGCGGGCACGCGCGGTGCGCTCGCGCCGTGGCACGCCGGTCGCCTCCAGGCCGAACTCGACGTTGCCCAGGGCGGTGCGCCAGGGCAGCAGGGCGTACTGCTGGAAGACGATGCCGCGGTCCAGGCCGGGCCCGGTCACCGGTTCCCCGTCCAGGAGGATTTGTCCGCCGGTCGGCCGGGCGAGTCCGCCCAGCAGGTCCAGGAGGGTGGACTTGCCGCATCCGCTGGGGCCGACCACGACGACGAACTCCCCCGCGTCGATCCGCAGGTCGACACCGTCCAGGGCGGTGAACTCGCCGTCCCCGTAGGCCGATCCACGGCGCTGGGCCCTCCCCTTCTTGGCGGGAAAGGTCTTGCGCACCTGATCGAACTCGATCTTGGGTGTGGTGGCTTCTGACATGGGGTCAGCTCCCGCTCTTGGAGGTCTGCTTGGCCGCGGACGGCTTGTTCTTCTGCTTGTCCTTCCGGCTGTACTCGTTGAACTCGTTGGTGTAGAGATCCGACGCCTTGACCTGGCCCTTCTCGATGTCACCGCGTTTGGCGAGCCAGTCGATCCAGAGCTCGAGGTCCTTGTCGGTGATGCGTCCGGCGGTCTCGGCGACGCCGAAGGACTTCCAGTACTTCAGCGGACCGGTGTCCTCGTTGCGGCCACGCTTCTTGACGATCTCGATCAGCCGCTCGATGACCTCTTCGCGCGGTGTGGCGCGGGCCCACTCGATGGCGCGTGCGATGCCCGTGACGAAGGTGCGCGTGGTGTCGGGGTTCTCCTTCAGGAATCGGTTGTTCACCACGTACGTGCCGGCGGAGAAGTCGCCGAGCAGCTGGTGGTCGGTGAACAGCGGCCTGATCCCGCCGGTCTGCAGGGCCTTGTCGCGCAGGATGTCGCCGAGGACACCCACCTGGATCTGCTTCTGCCGCAGCGACTGCTCGGTGTTGACCGGGGGCACCACCAACGGCTCGACCTTCTTGATGTCCGCCTGCGACAGGCCGTGGCGTTGCAGGTAGATGTCAAGCATCGCCTCGGAGTGCGCGCCGAGGGTGTTCATCCCGACCTTCTGGCCGATCAGGTCACGGGCCGAACGGATCGGGCTGTCCTTGAGGACGTAGAAGCCGTTGTAGGCGGCCTTGTCGACGCCGTAGTAGCTGACGACGGCCGTGATGGGCGCCTTCCTCGCAGCGAGTTTGACGACGGCTCCGTTGAACGCGCCGCCGAAGTCGACCTGTCCGGTGGCCGCCGACTGGATGTCCTGCGGCCCGCTGATCGTGTTGCCGACCCACTTCAGCTTCACGTCCTCCAGGAAGCCGAGGTCCTCGGCCAGTTCGGGCAGGATGACGGACCCCGCCCAGCCCTGGTATCGCAGGGTCTTGCTCTGGTCCTTGGCCGAGCCGCCGCCCCCGGTGCCGCAGCTGACCGCTACCGCCGAGAGGCCCAGCAGGGTGAGGAACTGTCGTCGGCTCGATGCGGTCGTCAGCTTGCTCATGGAGCTCATGGAAGGGTCCTGTTCGAGTTGGTGGTGGAGCCGCGGCGGTACGCAAGTGGGGGGCGGTGGTGATGACCGCCGGCTACTGGAGCGGAGAAACAGCCCGGGGCATGAGGCCGGCCCGAGGCGCGAAAAACCGAAAGGGAAATGCGAAGGGTGAGAGGAAACGGGGCGGCTCGGGTACCGAATCTGGCGGAGTCCGGAGGGGTACGCGGCGAGAAATCACCATGCGACGGGGGAATTCCGGACCGGCAGACAATGCCCCGGAATCAGGGGTCGCTCAGAAGCTGACGCTGGTCGGCAGCTCTAGCAGCCAGCGGCACAGATGGCACTGGCCTGGCGTCGCAGATCGACGTGCAGGCGTGCGGTGAAGTGCTCCGAGTGGTTCACACCTGGGAGGCTGGCAGCGAAATTCAGCCACGTCAATGAGGCCACAGGCCTTGTCTCACTTTCTGAATATCCCGCCATGCGCGCGCAGCATTTCGTTCACAATCGCCGCCGCTGACGGCACCGGTGGCTGTGCGGTGGAACGCGGCAGCCCGGTGCGCGGTGGGGCGGTTCGTCGAAGGTCCCTCCCCACCGCGCACGGGCTCCCGGCTCATCTGCGCTGCCACTCCTCGGCCAGCAGTTCATAGGAACGCACCCGGTCGGCATGGCCGTGCGTAATGGTGGTGATGAGCAGTTCGTCGGCGCCGGTGGCCTCCTGGAGCTGCTCCAGTTGGTCGGCCACCCGGCCCGGTGAGCCGACGAACTGGGTCTCGACGCGGTCGGCGACCAGTGCCCGGTCCGCGTCGGTCCACACATGGGAGCGGGCCTGTTGGGGTGTGGGGAACTCGATCGCGCCCTCGGCGGTGCGGATGCTGCGGACCCACGGGCCGTAGCCTGTGGCGAGTTCGCGAGCGGTCTCGTCGTCCTCGGCGACGACGACATCGGCCGAGACGCTCACATACGGCTTGTCGAGCACGTCGGACGGCTGGAACGCGGCTCGGTAGCCTTCCGCCGCCTCCAGCACGGTGGCCGGGCTGACGTGGTAGTTCGCCGCGAACCGCAGACCGTTGCGGCCCGCTACGTCGGCGCTCTGCCCGCCGCTGCTGCCCAGGATCCACACCTGTAGGTCGGCGCCCTCCCCCGGGACGGCGCGTGCCTCGATGCCGTCCGCGGACCGGTACGTGCCGGCCAGCAGCGCGAGGATGTCGTCGATCTGCTCGCCGTAGTCCTGCGACTCGGCGCCCGGCAGCTGGAGCAGTCTGCGCTGGAGCGCGACCCTCGGTGAGCCGAGCAGGTGCGCGAAGGAGAAGCGCTCCGGGATCCGCAGCCCGTTGGGGGCCCGGCCGTCGACGACGGGGGTCGCGGACAGCACCGGGGTGGTGGCCGCTCCGGGCGGGCGGCCGCCGGAGCGCCCGAGGCCCAGGTCGAGCCGCCCTGGGTGCAGCGCGTCGATCAGGCCGAACTCCTCGACCGTGGACAGCGCGGTGCGGTGACCGAGCTGCACGGCGCCGGAGCCGAGCCGGATCGTCGAGGTCGCGGAGGCGGTCAGGGCGAGGACGACGGCGGGTGAGGTGCCCGCCACGCCCGGATTGAGGTGGTGTTCGGCGAACCAGTAGCGGGCATAGCCCAAGCGCTCGGCATGCCGGGCCAGGTCGATGGAGTTGCGGAGCGCCTCGGTGGCCGTGGAGCCGGACGAGATCGGGACCAGGTCGAGGACGCCGAGGGGTGCGCTCATGACGCCACCTGCTGTGCCGTCGCCTCGGCGTCGGGGTGGTCCAGGCCGAGGTGGTCGCGCAGGGTGGTGCCCGCGTACTCCGTGCGGAACACTCCGCGCTCCTGGAGCAGCGGAACCACGGTGTCGGCGAAGGCGTCGAGGCCGCCGGGGGTGATGTGCGGGACGAGGATGAAGCCGTCGGAGGCGTCCGCCTGGACGAACTCGTTGATGGTCTCGGCGACGGTGGCCGGGGAGCCGATGAACGCCTGGCGGCCGGTGGTCTCGATGACCAGCTCGCGTATGGAGAGGTGCTTCGCCTCGGCGCGCTCGCGCCACTCCTTGGCGACGGCGAGCGGGTCACGGAACTGTCGTACGCTCGCCCGGCCGAGGGCGATGGTGTTCTCGCCGGGGATCGGGTCGACGTCGGGCAGCGGGCCGTCCGGGTCGTAGGCGGACAGGTCCCGGTTCCAGATGTGCTCCAGGTACTTGATCGCGGTCGCGCCGCTGACCTGCTGCCGCCTTACCTCGTGGGCGAGTTCCCGCGCCTCGGCGTCCGTGTCGCCGAGGACGAAGGTCGCGGCGGGCAGGATCAGCAGCTGGTCGTGTCTGCGCCCGTAGCGGGCGAGGCGGCCCTTGACGTCCTGGTAGAAGGCCTGCCCCTCCTCAAGTTTGCTGTACCGGCTGAAGATCGCGTCGGCGTTGGAGGCCGCGAACTCGCGCCCCTCGTCGGACTCGCCGGCCTGGAAGATCACCGGTCGTCCCTGGGGGCTGCGGGGGACGTTGAACTGTCCGCTGATGTCGAACTGCTCACCCTGGTGGACGAAGGATCCGGCCTTGGCGTCGCTCAGGAAGGTGCCGGTCTCCTGGTCGGCGATGATCTCGTCGCCCCGCCAGGAGTCGAAGAGTTCATGGGCCGTGGCCAGGAACTCCTTGGCCCGGGTGTAGCGCTCCTCCTGCGGCAGAAAACCACCGCGGCGGAAGTTCTCGCCGGTGAAGGCGTCCCAGGAGGTGACCACGTTCCAGGCGGCGCGCCCGCCCGACAGATGGTCGAGGCTGGCGAACTGGCGGGCGACCTCATAGGGCTCGTTGAAGGTGGAGTTGATGGTGCCGGTCAGCCCGAGGTGTTCGGTGACGGCGGCGAGCGCGGTGAGGACGGTGAAGGTGTCGGGCCGTCCCACGACGTCGAGGTCGTAGATCTCCCCGCCCTGTTCGCGCAGCCGCAGCCCCTCGGCGAGGAACAGGAAGTCGAACTTGGCCCGTTCGGCGGTCCGCGCGAGGTGCGCGAAGGAGCTGAACTCGATGTGACTGCCGGCCTCGGGGTCGCTCCACACGGTGGTGTTGTTGACACCGGGAAAGTGCGCCGCGAGGTGAATCTGCTTGAGTGGCTTGTCCGTTGACGACGTGCTCATGAGTAGGTCCCTCCGGCTCAGGCGGTAGCGGCGTAGCGGTTGGCGGGACGGCCGAGTCCGAGCAGCCCGCGCAGGGTGTCGGCCTCGTAGGAGCTCCGGAAGGCGCCTCGGCGCTGCAGTTCGGGGACCAGCCGCCGGGTGATCGCGGGCAGGTCGTGTCCGAGAACGGCGGGGCGCAGCCGGAAGCCGGACAGTCCGGCCGTCCTCAACTCCAGTAGCAGATCGGCGAGTTGAGCGGGCGTCCCGGTGAACACACGGGCGTCGCTGGGGTACGCGTGTCCCGCGAGGGCGTCCAGGCGGTCCCGGCGGTCCTCCGCCGCGGCGGAGTCGTCGTCCAGGAACACCACCAGGTCGCCGAACAGGTGCAGCGGCTCCTCCGCACGCCCGGCAGTGTCTTTCTCGGCCCGCACCGCGGCGACGACGGCGCGTGCCCGCTCGGTGTCGTGCGGCGTGACGTATCCGACGTCGGCGGAGCGGGCGACCAGCCGGAACGGGGCACCGGTCGGGTGCTCGTGTGCGAGCGCGCTGACCAGGGGCTGGCCCTGCGGCGGCCGGGGCGTGATCGAGGGGCCCTTGACGTTGAAGTGCTTGCCCTCGAAGTCGATGTAGTGCAGCTTGTCGCGGTCGACGAAACGGCCGGTGGCGACGTCCCGGATCTCCGCGTCGTCCTCCCAGCTGTCCCACAGCCGGCGCACCGCCTCGACGTAGTCGGCGGCCTCGTCGAGGAGGTCGGTCGCCAGGTCCCGTGCGGCCGGGCTGTCCTCCCGGAGGTCGATACGGGGGAACGTGCGGCGTCCGAAGTGCCCGGCCTCGTTCGGGCGCGCCGTCACCTGAACGCGCAGGCCCGCGCGACCGTTGCTCACATAGTCGAGCGTGGCGATCGCCTTGGAGATGTGGAACGGCTCGGTGTGGGTGGCCACCACGGTCGGCACGAGCCCGATGTGCCTGGTCAGCGGGGCGACACGGGCGGCGATGAGGACGGCGTCCAGCCGTCCGCGCACCTGGTCGGTGCGCCCGTCCGGTTCCAGGAAGTGCGCGGACTGGAGTCCTAGCGAGTCCTCGATCGTCACGAAGTCGAGCAGGCCGCGTTCGGCCTCGGCGACGAGGTCGGCCCAGTAGCCGGCGGTGAACAGGTCCCGGGGCCGGGCCACCGGCTCGCGCCAGGCGGCAGGGTGCCAGCCTGCGCCGTCGAGTGCGACGGCAAGGTGCAGCGGAGCGGATGAAGCGGGCGAGGAGGGTAGCGAAGGGGATGATGAGGACACGGTGGGGGTCCTTCCTTATGGGACTGGGACGTACGTACCGGGAGTGGGCTCATCTCGTCGCGATCGTCGTAGGGTCGCGATCATCGTGATCGTCATGAAGCGCGGCGGATCCGTCGCGGGAGCAGCGGACGGGCCGCGGCGAAGGCCCCGTCGTGATGCACCAGTGCCGTCGCCTCCTGATGCACCGCGCCGGTCTCGACCTCGCCGACGACCAGCAGGTGGTCACCGACGGGCTGACGCAGCGTCACCCGGGCGGTGAGCCAGGCGGGCACGTCGTCGAGTAGGGGCAGGCCGCCCTCCTGTTCGGTCCAGGCGACGCCGTGGAACCGGTCGACACCACTGCGCGCGAACTGCCCTGCCACCTCGGCGTTCTGGGTGCCGAGGAGGTGGACGGCGAACCGGTCGGCCTCCCGTACGGCCGGCGCGGTCGAGGCGCCGAGGCCCAGGCAGAAGGACACCAGAGCCGGCCGCAGCGATACGGAGGTGAAGGAGGTGGCCGTGAAGCCGGCCGGGCCCGGGACGGTGATCACCGTGACTCCGGCGGCGTGGCGCCGCAGGGTGCGGCGGAGTATGTCGTCGGCGGCAGGGTTCGTGGTGGCAGCGCTCGTAGCGGCAAGGTTCGTGGTGGCAAGGTTCGCAGCGTTCGTGGCGGAAACCGCCGTTGAGGGTCGCGCGGGTCGGTTCTCGGAAGTGATCATGTCGGTTCCCTTCGGCGTCTGGGCGTGGTCGGGCAGGGCGTCGTCGGGCAGCGGCCGCCTGCTCACGGCGTCGGTGCCGGCTGACGGCCCGGGGTGCGCACCAGCAGGAAGTTCGTACGGCGGCGCAGGGTGAAGCCGATCGACTCGTAGAGGCGGATGGCGGTGCTGTTGCTCGCGTGGGTGTGGAGGAAGGGGGTCTCCCCGCGTTCCCTGATCCCGGCCGCCACCGCCCGGACCAGACGCGTGGCCAGACCCTGCCCACGGTGTGCCGGGTGGGTGCAGACGGCGCTGATCTCCGTCCAGCCCGGCGGATGCAGGCGTTCCCCGGCCATGGCGATGAGCCGTCCGCCGTGCCGGATGCCGAGGTAGGTGCCGAGTTCGACGGTGCGGGGCAGGAAGGGGCCCGGCTTGGTCAGGGCGATCAGGTCCAGGACCTCGGGGATGTCGTCGAGGCCCAGCCGTACCGCTTCGGGCGCGGGTTCGGCGCGTAGCCCGGTGTCGACCAGTTGGACGCCCTGCCCTCGCTCCACGATCTCCCATCCGTCCGGGACCGCCCACGCTGCCGTGACGGCGGTGACGGTGTCCGGGCCGACCAGCGCAGCCAGGTCGTCCCAGGCGCCCGGGTCGGCCGGGTCGGCGAGGGCGGTGAAGGGGCACACGTCGAGGGGATAGCGGGCGGCGCGGCCGACGCGCTCGGCGAACCGGGTGTGCGGGCCGGTCAGCGCGGCCCAGGCGGCGTTGTCCAGGAGGTGCGGTTCGACCGGGCTCTGCGCGGGGGAGGGAGAGACGCTGGTGGACATAGCGTGAGAAGGCTCCGTGTCATCCATGGCATCGATGTCGTCCGCGGCACCGGTGGCGTTCGTGGCGGACCTGGCGGGCCGGTGCGCCCGGGACTCCGACGTGACGGTGGAGTCCCGGGCGGCGGACACCCGTGCGACCGTTGATCAGGAGTTGTCGAGCGGCAGGCCGGGCGGGTTGACCTGGGAGGTCTTGACGGCCTCGTTGGAGAGGTTCCAGGAGGCCAGCCACTTGGCGTACTGGCCGTGCTCGATCAGGTAGTTGATCGCCTCGGAGACCGGCTCGGCCAGCCCGCTGTCCTTCTTGGAGGTCGCGGCGATCAGTCCCTGGAGCTTCGCTCCGGCGCCCGAGTAGCTGCCCGCGTTACGGGTCGTGTCGGGGGTCTTCGCCACCTGGGTGATGTGGTAGGCGACACTGGGGCTGGGGCCGAAGTGGACGTCGGTCTTCCCGCTGTTCAGTGCCAGGTAGACGCTGTTGACGCTCGGGTAGTACTTGACGGTGACGTCCTTGCCCTCCTTCTTCAGCTTCGCCTTCCACTCCAGCAGGACCTTCTCCTGGTTGGTGCCCCGGCTCACCGAGACCGTCTTGCCGGCCAGGTTCTTGTAGTCGCCGTCGAAGTTCCAGTTGCTCTCCTTGCGTACCTCGAATGCGAGGTTGTCCTTGCGGTAGGAGGCGAACTCGTACTTCTTCTTGCGCTCCTCGGTGTCGGTGACGTTGGAGAAGGCCACATCGACCTTGCCGCTGTCGATGCCGACGAACAGGTTCTCCCAGGTGAAGTTCTTCAGCTCGGGCTTGAGACCGAGGACCGCGGCCACCAGCCGGCCGAAGTCGGGCTCGGATCCGGTGAGGGTCTTCTGGTCATCCCCCACGTACTGAATCGGCGCGGATCCGGTGGGCAGGGCGCCGACGCCGATGGCCAGCTTGCCCTTCTTGGCGAACGACTTGGGCAGCTTGGCGCTGATGGACTTGACCTCGGACACCTTGAGCTTGGTCTCCTTGGCGGCCCCGTTGGACAGGGTCCCCACGGTGACCGTCCCGTTGCCGTCGGAAGTGCCGGCCGCTTCGCTGGTGCCACCGCAGGCGGCGAGGCCGATGCCGAGGGCGGTGACGACGGTGCCCGCCGTGAGGCCGCGGAGAAGTCTGCTGCGAAGGCTGGGGATGCGCATGGTTGTCCTTGTTCGGTGAGTGGTTGTGGTTGTGGTTGTGGTGGTGTGTTGCCGGTTCTTCGGGTGGTGTGGGGGGGGCGCTTCGAGGGGGTGTGGGGGTGGGGGACGGGTCAGAGCACCTTGCTCAGGAAGTCCCTGGTCCGCTCGTGTTTCGGGTGGTCCAGCACCTCGGTGGGCGGGCCCTGTTCGACGATCCGGCCCTCGTCGAGGAACACGACCTGGTCGGCGACCTCACGGGCGAAGCCGATCTCGTGGGTGACGATGATGAGGGTGGTGCCGCTGGTGGCCAGGTCCTTGATGACGGCCAGTACCTCGCCGACCAGTTCGGGATCGAGCGCGGAGGTGGGTTCGTCGAAGAGGATGACCCCCGGCCGCAGGGCGAGGGCGCGGGCGATGGCCACCCGCTGCTGCTGGCCGCCGGACAACTGCCGCGGATAGGCGCCGGCCTTGTCGGCCAGGCCCACCCGGCCGAGCAGTTGGCGGGCCAGTTCCTGGGCTTCCGGCTTGGTCAGCTTCCCGGTGGCCACGGGAGCGGCGGCCACGTTGTCCAGCGCGGTCAGATGCGGGAAGAGGTTGAAGTTCTGGAAGACGAAGCCGATCCGGCTGCGCTGGCCCAGAATGGCCCGTTCGCTCAGCTCCTTGAGCCTCCCCCGGCGTTTCGCCGGAAGGACCCCCGTCTCCCTGCCCTCGCCGTGCCGGCGTACGCCGATCAGCTCGCCGTTCACGCTGACGTAGCCGACCTCGGGCTTCTCCAGGTGGTTGATCACCCGCAGCAGGGTGGACTTGCCGGACCCGGACGGCCCGAGAATCACGGTGACCTCGCCGGGCCGTACGGTCAACTCGACGCCGTCCAGCACCCGGTGGGCGCCGTACCACTTGTGCACGTCGTGGACCTCGACGGCAGCGGGTCGTACCTCGGTGGTGTCTTCGGTGGTCCCGGTGCTCTCAGCGGTCTCGGTGGTCATATCGCCGCCTCCCTCCGGGCGCGGGCGCGCAGATCACGCAGACCCGTACGCAACTTCTGCAATGGCGTCGGCGGAAGGGTGCGGGTGGCGCCCCGGGAGAAGTACCGCTCGACGTAGAACTGGACGACGGAGACCGCGCTCGTGAGGATCAGGTACCAGATGGTGGCGACCAGCAGCAGCGGGACGATGTCACCCGGGTAGGTGCTGCCCATGCTCTGCGCGGAGCCGAACAGGTCGAGCAGCGACACGTAGAAGACGAGCGAGGTGCTCTTGATCAAATTGATCAGCAGATTGACGTAGTTCGGGGTGATGGAGCGCAGGGCCTGCGGGAAGACGATCTTCCTGAACTGGTAGCGCTTCGGCAGGCCGAGTGCCGATGCCGCCTCGTGCTGCCCCTGGTCGACCGCGAGGATGCCGCTCCGCACCACCTCGGACGCGTACGCCGCCTCGTTCAGGCTGAGTCCGACGACCGCGACGACGATGTCGGTGGCGAGCCGGGACTCGTCGAAGGTGAAGAAGGCGGGCCCGAACGGAACCCCTATGCTCAGCGTCCTGTACAGCGCGCTGAAGTTGTAGAGGAACAGCAGCACCACGATCAGCGGAACCGAGCGGAAGAGCCATGTGTAGGTCCAGCTGACGACCCGTAGCACCGGGCTCCGGGACAGCCTGCCGAGGGCGATCAGGATGCCGCCCAGCAGACCCAACACCGCGCTGTACGCCGTCACTTCGAGGGTGATGAACAGACCGTCGAGGATCGTCGGGCGCAGGAACCAGTACTGGAACCGGTCCCACTGGTAGAAGGGGTTGGTCACCAGTCCGTGGACGATCTGGGCGACCAGCACCAGCACGATCGCCGTGGCGATCCAGCGGCCTGGTCTGCGCAGCGGCAGCACCCGCTGTGCCGCCAGTGGCCGCGGTGCGGTGTCGTCGCCCGGTCGTTCGGCCTCGGCGAGGCGTGCGGTGCGAGGCGCGGAGGAGGGTTCGGGGGTCTCCTCGGCCGGCGGCGCTGGGGCGAGGGATACAGCAGCGCCAGGGGGTTCACTCATGGAGGGCTCCAGCGAATTCGGACACCCCGGACCACGGATGCGGCAACGGCACCGCAGAGCCGGCAGGGCTCTGCGTGACGATGCGCACGGGGTCACGCGGTACGGGGGCTGGGAACGAAGGACGCACACCGCGACAGCGGTGGCATCAGAGATTCAGAAGACCGTCAGCCTTGGCAGAAGGCACGGCGGGTGCAGCTGCCGGTACACAGCGCACTGTTGACGCGGAGCAGATCGACCGACCGGTTCGCGCACAGCAGCAGGCAGCCACGGCGCCGCCATGCGGCTGTCCCGAAAGCTGCGTACATTGCGTCACCGTCACTGTTCCGGCCCCTGGGGGCCTCGCGCTTACCGAAATCTTCCGGTCCGGTCGTCACCTGGGGCACCCCACCGCGGCGCGAGGGTTGCCGGTCAGCAAGCCAGGGCTTGTCGCTGACGCTCATGACCGATGCCGCGTAGGTTAGACAGATCTCGGTCATAGTTGTCAAAGCCTGCCCGACCCGTGGGACGACAAAACGAGTCGGGACGAACCTGGTGGGATGCCGACAAGGCCGGGGCGTGTTCCGGAATCGCCGCCGATGGCGCGTCCGATGTGGCGCATCTCCCTCGGATAGGCACATCCACGCAGGTCACAGCCCCGCCGTGGCGAGATGAAATGGCGCAATACTCTGGCAACACATCTGGTCGGCAAACGCGGTTACGGTCCCTGCCATGCCTTCCACCCAACGCCTCCGCAACCAGCACGGGGCCGACCGGACGAGCCCGACCGCGGCCGCCGCTCGGCGCCGTCGGCTCCGCGCCGACCAGGCACGGCAGCTCGCGGATCTGCTGCGGCACCAGGTGCTGGGCGGCGCGTTCCCTGACGGGGCGCTGCCGCACGAGTCGGCCCTGTGCGCCGACTACCTGGCCAGCCGCAACACCGTCCGCCAGGCGTTGGATCTGCTGCGCGCCGAGGGGCTGGTGGAGCGGGTGCCGGGGGTGGGCACGGTGGTGGTCGCCGAGAAGTACCCGCACGCGCTGAACCGCCTGCAGGGCCTGGCCGAGACGCTGCACGAACACGGCAGGGTCAGCAACGAGGTCCGCACCGTCGGTCCGGTCGTGGCTCCCGGCTGTGTGGCGGAGCGGCTGGGCGTGCCGGACGGCAGCGAGGTGCTGTACGTGGAGCGGCTGCGGCGGCTCGGCGGACTGCCGCTGTCGCTGGACCTCACCTACATCCCCATGGACATCGGCGTGCGGCTGCTCGGCTCCGACCTGGAGAACACCGACATCTTCCGGCTGCTGGAGGAGCTCACCGGGCAGCCGCTCGGCACCGCCGAGATCACCCTGGAGGCGGTCAACGCCGACGCGCACTCGGCGGCCGTGCTGCAGGCGCCGCGCGGTGCGGCGGTGCTGATGCTGGAGCGGCTGACGCATCTGGCCGACGGCCGCCCCGTCGACCTTGAGTTCATCCGGTTCCGCGGTGACCGCATCACCATGCAGGGGCTGGTGCACCGCTCCCTCTGAACCGCCGGAACCACCGGAACCGTCTGATCCGCCTCATCCACCTGATCCATTTCACCCGCCCGATCTGCCTGATCTGCCTGATCTGCCTGATCCAGTTCGGACCCAAGGAGTACGCCATGGCGCTGGTGCCGCAGCGGGCCGATGTGCCCGTGACCATCGACGAGTCCAAGTGCATCGACGGCTGCACGCTCTGCGTCGAGATGTGCCCGCTCGACTCGCTCGCCATCAACCCCGACACCGACAAGGCGTATATGCACGTCGACGAGTGCTGGTACTGCGGGCCGTGCGCCGCGCGCTGTCCCACCGGCGCGGTCACGGTCAACATGCCCTACTTGCTCCGCTGAGAGGTCCCTCCGCCATGCGATCACGCACAACCAGTACGACCGTCCCGGCCGCAGCCGCCGCGGTGCTCCTCCCCCTGGCCCTGACGGGCTGCGGCGGCAGTGCCGAGGGGAGTGACGGCAACCACGTCACCGTCACCATCGGCTATCAGTCCAAGACCATCAACACCACCACCGCCGGGACCCTGCTGCGCTCCCTCGGCTATTTCGAGCGCGAACTGCGGGCGCTCGGCAAGCGGGAGGGGCGGACGTACGACGTGAAGTGGCAGGACTACGCCACCGGTGCACCCATCACCGCCCAGATGACCGCAGGAAAGGTCGACATCGGCTCGATGGGCGACTTTCCGCTGCTGATCAACGCGGCCCGGGGCAAGCAGCTCGGCAGGCCGACCCACCTGGTCTCGGTCACCGGCTACAACCTCCGCGGCGGTCTCAACACGATCGTCACCTCCCCGGACTCGAAGCTGGCGTCCCTCACCGACCTGAAGGGCAAGAAGGTCTCCACGAGCGTCGGCTCCGCCGCCGACGGCACTCTCGTACGGGCCCTGCAGCGCGCCGGCATCGACCCCGACAAGGGCATCGAGAAGCTCAACCAGCAGCCCGCGGTGGGTGCTTCGGCCCTGTCGGCGGGCAGTGCGGACGCCCTGTCCCAGTTCGTCGCCTGGCCGGGCCTGCTCACCTTCCAGGGCAAGGCGAAGGCCATCTACGACGGCGCCCAGCTGAACCTCCCCACCTTCCACGGCGTCACCGCCCGCGAGGACTTCGCCAAGCAGCGGCCCGTCGTCCTGAATGCCTTCCTCAAGGCCCAGGCCGAGGCCACCGACTACCTCAACGACCACCCGGTCGCCGCCGCCGAGAAGGTCGCCAAGGCCACCGGCCTGCCCGCCGAGGTCGTCTACCTCTACAACGGCGCCCACGGCATCTCCACCTTCGGCCCGGCGGTCAAGCCGCAACTCGTCTCCGCGCTCATGAAGGACGTCTCGGTCCTGAAGTCGGCCAAGCTGACCAGCGACATCGACGTGGACTCCTTCGTAGACGACCAGTACGTCAAGAAGGCCCTCGGCACGAGCTACACCAAGCGCCTCAACACGACGCCTCCGGCGGCGGCGAGCGAGGTGTGGCCCAAGGGCGCCGAGAAGACGACCTCCTTCAAGTCGCCCGCCGAGTTGCTGAGTTACGTGGACAAGCACAAGGACGGCATCCGCGCGGCCTACGTCCCCGACGCCACCACCGGCACCCTGTGGTTCGCCGACAAGGCGGTCTGGGTGGCCGACGGCGACCGGCTCCTCCCCTTCGTCGCGCCGGCGACCGCGAAGAAGTACGTCGCCGCACACGGAGGCGCCCGCGTCATCACCTATGCCGACGCGCTGGAGCAGGCGTCGTGACCCAGCAGCAACCGCAACGCAAGGGCAGGTTCGCGCTCCGCTATCCGCGGCGCGCGGGCCGGTTCGCCCTGCGGCTCGCCTCGCTGGCGGCGGCCCTCGGCGCCTGGCAGCTGCTGGCCGGCCTGAAAGTCGACCTGTGGCTGCGCTTCTCGCAGTTCCCGACGGTCGCCGACGTGGCGCGCGCCTTCGCCGACCGGCTGTCCGGCCCCGACTACTGGACGGACCTCACCGACAGCCTCACCCGCATCCTCACCGGCTTCCTCCTCGCCGCCGTGCTCGGCGTGGCGACGGGCGTGCTCGTGGCGCGCTCCCGCCTCGCCGAGGACCTGCTCGGCCCGGTCCTGGAGGTGATCCGCCCGATCCCGGCGATCGCCCTCGTCCCGGTCGCGATCCTGCTCTTCCCCTCCAACGAACAGGGCATCGTCTTCATCACCTGCACGGCCGCCTTCTTCCCCGTCCTGGTCTCCACCCGGCACGCGGTCCGCGCCCTGACCCCCGTATGGGAGGAGGCGGTGCTGACGATGGGCGGCGGCCGGTGGCGGATCCTCGGCTCGGTCGTCCTGCCGGGCGCACTGCCCGGCATCTTCGGCGGCCTGTCGGTCGGCATCGGCGTCTCGTGGATCTGTGTGATCTCCGCCGAGATGATCTCCGGGCAGTACGGCGTCGGCTACCGCACCTGGCAGGACTACACCGTCGTCAACTACGCGGGCGTGTTCGTCGGCATGGTCACGATCGGCGTGCTCGGCTGGATCACCTCCACGGCCGTGGAACTCCTAGGCCGCCGCCTCACACGCTGGCTGCCGCGCACGTCTTACGTCCCCGCCGGCAGGCCCGGACCGCTCCGGGCGGCCGCCCCGGCGGCCCGGACCTCCGCACCCACGAAGACCGAGACCGCCCCGTCGACCGAGGAGGCGCGCGATGAGCACCTCGTCTGACACTGAAGTGACCAGCGCACCTCCCACCGGTACGGAGGCCAAGGCGCCGACAGCCGTACGCGGCACGCGGCTCACCCTCCGCGGCGCCGGCCTCGGCCGGCCCGACGCCCCGGTCCTCGCGGACGTCGACCTGGATGTCGCCCCCGGCGAGATCCTCACCGTCGTAGGCCCCTCGGGATGCGGCAAGTCGACCCTGCTGCGCACGCTGGCCGGACTGCTGTCCCCCCTCGCCGGAGAAGTCGGTCAGGACGGACGCCCGCTGACCGGCCCCGCCGCCGACCGCGCCCTGATCTTCCAGGAGGACGCCCTCCTGCCCTGGCGTACCCTGCGCGCGAACGTCGAACTGCCGCTCGCCATCAAGGGGTTGCGAGGTGCGGAGCGCAGGCGGCAGGCGGAATCCTGGCTGGCGCGCGTCGGCCTCGCCGACCACTCCCGGCACCTGCCGCACCGCGTTTCCGGCGGACAGCGCCAACGCGCCCAGCTGGCCCGCGCGTTGGCGGGAGCGCCCCGCGCCGTCCTCATGGACGAACCCTTCGGCGCCCTCGACGCCCAGACCCGCGCCGGCATGCAGGACCTGCTGGTGGAGGTGCTGCGCGGCACCGGCGCGACCGTCGTCTTCGTCACCCACGACGTGGACGAGGCCCTCTTCCTCGGCGACCGTGTGGCCCTCCTCGGCAACGGCCGTCTGACCGCCGTACGCAACGTGCCGCGCCCGCACGACCGTACGGCGCACGACGATCCCGCGCGCGTGGCACTGCGCCGCGACGTCCTCATCTCGCTCGGCACCTGAAAGGCCCCCCGGTGACCACCCCCGTGAACACGCCCCTGGAGATCCCCGCGCTCACCGACGCCGAGGAGATCAGCTGCGACGTCCTCGTCATCGGCGGCGGCACCGCAGGCACCATGGCCGCGCTGACCGCCGCCGAGCACGGCGCGAACGTCCTCCTCCTGGAGAAGGCCCACGTTCGCCACTCCGGCGCACTCGCGATGGGCATGGACGGCGTCAACAACGCGGTCATCCCCGGCCGCGCCGAGCCCGACGACTATGTCGCCGAGATCACCCGTGCCAACGACGGCATCGTCGACCAGTCCACCGTCCGCCAGACCGCGACCCGCGGTCATGACATGGTGCGGCGACTTGAGTCGTACGGCGTGAAGTTCGAGAAGGACGAGTACGGCGAGTACGCGGTCCGCCAGGTCCACCGCTCCGGCTCGTATGTGCTGCCCATGCCGGAGGGCAAGGACGTCAAGAAGGTGCTCTACCGGCAGCTGCGGCGGCGGGAGATGCGGGAGCGGATCAGGATCGAGAACCGGGTGATGCCGGTCCGGGTACTCACCTCCGGAGGGCGGGCGGTGGGTGCGGCCGGCTTCCACACCCGCACCGGCCGCTTCGTCACCGTGCGGGCCGGGGCGGTGATTCTGGCGACCGGGCCCTGCGGCCGGCTCGGCCTGCCCGCCAGCGGCTATCTCTACGGCACCTACGAGAACCCCACCAACGCCGGTGACGGCTATGCGATGGCCTACCACGCGGGCGCGGAACTGACCGGCATCGAGTGTTTCCAGATCAACCCGCTCATCAAGGACTACAACGGCCCGGCCTGCGCCTATGTCGCCAACCCCTTCGGCGGCTACCAGGTCAACCGGCTCGGTGAGCGGTTCGTCGACTCCGACTACTGGTCGGGCCAGATGATGGCCGAGTTCGCGGCCGAAACCGCCTCCGAACGCGGCCCGGTCTACCTGAAGGTCAGCCACCTGCCCGAGGAGACCGTCTCCGCGCTGGAGTCGATCCTGCACACCACCGAACGCCCCACCCGCGGCACCTTCCATACGGGCCGCGGGCACGACTACCGCACCCACGACGTGGAGATGCACATCTCCGAAATCGGCCTGTGCGGCGGCCACTCGGCATCGGGCGTGAGAGTCGACGACCAGGCGCGTACGACCGTGCCGGGGCTGTACGCGGCGGGCGATCTGGCCTGCGTACCGCACAACTACATGATCGGCGCCTTCGTCTTCGGCGACCTGGCGGGCGCGGACGCCGCCACCCTTGAGCGCTACACGGGCGAACTCCCGCAGGACCAGCTGGCCGAGGCCCACGAACTCATCTACCGTCCCCTCCGCAATCCCGACGGGCCGCCCCAGCCGCAGGTCGAGTACAAGCTGCGGCGCTTCGTCAACGACTACGTCGCCCCGCCCAAGAGCGGCGCCCGGCTGTCCCTCGCCGTCGAGGCCTTCACACGGATGGAGCGGGAGATCGCGGGCATGGGGGCCCATACCCCGCACGAGCTGATGCGCTGCGCCGAGGTGACCTTCATCCGCGACTGCGCGGAGATGGCCGCCCGCGCCTCCCTCGCCCGTACGGAGTCCCGCTGGGGGCTGTACCACGAGCGCACCGACCACCCGGACCGGGACGACGCCCGCTGGCTGCACCACCTCGATCTGCGCAAGTCGCCTTCCGGGGCAATGGAGTTCACACAGCGACCGGTGGCGCCCTATCTGGTGCCGGTCGAGGGGTTCGACCCGCGCGGCGGCCCGTCGCAGCTGATCGGCGAGGTGGCACCCGAGCAGGTGGCCACGGCGGGCGGCACGGAACCGGCTCCGGCGGCAGCCTCCGGGGCGTCCGAAACGACCGAAGCGACCGAAGCGACCGGGAACGCGGACCCCTCGGCTGCGACACCGTCGGCGGGTGCCGACGCCTCACCCCGCCTCCTCCAAGTCCTCGCTCTCGCCGAGGAACAACCCCGTCTCGACACGCTGCACCCCTACCTCGCCGATCCCGACCCCTCGGTCCGCCGCGCCGCCATCGCCGCGCTGACCGAGAGCGCACCACCGGGCGCCGGTCCCGCACTGGCCGGGCTCCTCGCCGACGACGACAGCTCCGTACGGGCCTCCGCCGCCGCGTCACTGCGGGAGTTGGTGGAGGTGCTGCCCGCCGGCGAGGCCCTGCGCACCCCGCTGCTGTCCGGCCTCACCCTGCCGGACCCGTTGTCCCGCGCGGTCGCCCTGGAGGTGCTGCGGGTGCTGCGCCTGGGCGGGGCCGAGAGCTACGGCCCGGCGCTGGACGACCCCGACACGGCGGTGCGGCTGCAGGCGGTGCGGGCGCTCACCTCGATCGGGGCCGCCGACGCCCTGGAGCACGCCATCGGCGACCCGGCACGCGAGGTACGGGTGGCGGTCGCCGAGGCCCTCGGCTCGGTGGGCGCTGCTTCGGCACTCGCGCCACTGCTCGCCGACTCGGACCCGCTGGTACGGGCCGCCGCCCTGGCCGCCCTCGCCCCGGCCGGCTGCCCGCGCCCGTACGACGACGTTGCCGTCGACGGCCTCGGCGACCCGCTCTGGCAAGTCCGCAAAGCCGCCGCCACCGCCCTTTCGGCGGCCGCGCCGGAACGCGCCGTACCCGCCCTGCGGCGCGCCCTGTCCGATCCCCACGCCGACGTCCGCAGGGCGGCCGTACTCTCCCTCCTCCCCCACGCGCACACGGATCCCTCCGTCGCCGAGGCGCTCGCCGCGGTCACCGACGACTCGGACGCGGACGTACGCGCCTACGCGCGGCGCGCCTGACGGGCGCGGTGGTCCGCGGTGCACGGCGTCCGACTGCCGGGGAGTCGCCCCGGTCACCGGCAGCGCATCGCCTAATGTGCCAGAAAACGGCATCTCACCATGAAGGGGAACTTTCATGCCTTCTCGGCTCAACCCGTACATCAGCTTCGACGGCAGTGCACGGCAGGCGATGGAGTTCTACAAGGGGATCTTCGGCGGCACCCTGAGCGTGCACACCTACGGTGACTTCGGCGGGAAGGAGGCCGGAGACGCCGCCGACAAGATCATGCACAGCATGCTCGAAACCGACAGCGGATTCACCCTCATGGGCGCCGACGTCCCGCCAGGGATGGAGCACAAGCCCGGGAACAACATCTCCGTCAGCCTGAGCGGGGACGACGCCGACGAACTGCGCGGCTACTGGAACAAGCTCTCCGGCGACGGCACGGTCTCGGTCCCGCTGGACAAGCAGATGTGGGGCGACGTCTTCGGCATGTGTACGGACCGCTTCGGCATCACCTGGCTGGTCAACATCAGCGAACAGCAGACCTGAACGAGCAGCGGCGTGTGAGGGAGGAATGCCGGCTGGGGTGCGTCCCCACCCCAGCCCCGGTGGGCACCGCCCGTCCCGCCGACGGGCAACCGACAAGTGCCTAAGTACCTAAGTGCCTAAGTGCCTAAGAAGCGTCGTGGAGAACTTCGATATCCATCGTCATGGTGGTGATTGTCTGGCTGCCGGACCGCGCGGTGCAGAGAATGGCCTCCCCGGTGAGGTCACCAGGGGCGTGGGTGACAGTGACGGTCAGGGCCTGGCCGGCCCAAGGGATCTGCTGCGCTTCGATGTGGCAGGCGGCCAGGTACCAGCGGGCGGCGGGATGGTGGCGGGTGACGAGCCGCCCGGTGAGGGTGGTCATCGCGGTGGCCGTGAGGGCGACGGGCAGACCCGGGTAGCCGTCGAAGTGCCCTGGGCAACGACACCTGCACGACGGCGGTGCCGTCGGGGGCGCCCAGGCGGGTGTGGGCGGAGGCGCGGCGCGGGTTGGTGAACGTGGCTCGCGCGTGGTTGTGAAGAACGGTCGGTGGGGTGGAGGTCGCGGTGGTCGCGGGAGCGATCCAGGTACCGCGTGCGGTACGGGCGAGATAGTAATGCCGTCCCGGGGTTTCCTTGAGGGTGGCGGCGGCGCACAGGCCCAGGATGGCCAGGTGCCGACCGGACTCGGCGCCCCCGATGACGGCCGCTTGGCTGCCGGGGCCGACTTCAACGGGGACGACCGCGGTGACCTCGCCCGGGGCGGACTGCCGTACTTCAGTGAGCGCGAAGTAGGGGGGCGTCACACAGATGCGGTCGGTGACATCCAGCAGAGTGGACACTGCCGGAGTGCTGTCGATGTTGCTCATGCCGCTCTCCCTTCCCTCCTGAGGAGCCCGACCATGCACGGGCCGGCATGTGGCAACGGGTGACCTGAACCTGGTTTCGTTGACGAACTGCCAGTCCTGGCGGCGCTGTTGGCCGGCTGCCGAGATCCCCCGCCCTGGCCGTCCTGTGCACCTCAATGTCGTCTCGGACCTCTGAGAAAATCCGCCTCCAGATATCCCGCTTGGACCTGCGCAATGCGGCCCCTTCAGGATGAATGGACGTGATGGCAACCCCCACTCGACACCGGACAGTGACGACGGTCGGACCGCCGCCCCGTCTCAGGACCGGTGATTGAACCAAATCCGCCGCCCAGCCGTACAGATAGGAGCGGCGGCCCGGTCTCGCGGGTCTGGTCTGCCGTGCCACCACCGCGCCCCGCACGGAAGGACCCTCGCGTTGTCACTCTCCACGCGCTCTCATCAGCAGCCGAATGCGGACGCAGCGGCTACGGCTGACGAGGCGGCCACAGCCGAAGGGCCGATATCGGACGCGGGCCTGCTGCCGGACGGCCCTCCGGAGCGCACCCCGGACGCCACCTCCGCGGGTAACGACGCCACCGACGGCCGCAGGCCCACCTGGCGCGACCGTCACCCGGCCACCGCGCGGGCCCTCGCACACGCCACCACAGCCCTCTCCATCGCCCTGGTCCTCCTCGCCCTCCTCCTGCCGAACCAACTCATCCTCCTGACGCCCAGTCAGTTCGTGCGGATCCCGGTGGAGGGCATCTTCGGTGCCGCTCTGCTGCTCGCCCTTCCACCGAAGGCGAGGCGGGTGGCGTCCGTATTCGCCGGGGCCGGCCTCGGCCTGCTGACCGTGCTGAACCTCCTCGACATCGGCTTCAACGAGACTCTCGGCCGAGGGTTCAACCCGGTATTCGACTGGGTTCTGCTCGACGATGGCGAATCGTTTCTCCAGGACTCGATCGGCCGGACGAAGGCGATCGGTGTCGCGATCGGAGCCCTGGCCCTCGTTCTCGCCCTGCTCGTCCTCATGACGCTGGCGGCCGTCCGGCTCACCAATCTCATGGCCCGGCACAGCGCCACCGCGACCCGTACCACCCTGGGGCTCGGGACCGTCTGGGTCGTCTGCACGGCGCTCGGCGTGCAGGTGGCCGGTGTGCCGATAGCCGCAGAGAGCGCGGCCGGGCTCGTACAGAACCGTGCGCAGCAGGTGCGGGCGAGCCTGGAGGACGAGCAGGCGTTCGCGAAAGAGGCCGCCGCCGACGCGTTCCGCGACACCCCGGGCGACCAGTTGCTGACCGGGCTGCGCGGCAAGGACGTCATCTTCACGTTCATAGAGAGTTACGGACGCAGCGCCATCGAGGACCCGTTGATGGCACCGGGAGTCGACGCAGCCCTCGCGGACGGAACCAAACAGCTGCGCGCGGCCGGGTACTCCGCACGGAGCGGCTGGCTCACCTCGGCGACCTACGGGGGTGGCAGCTGGCTGGGCCACTCCACGTTCATGTCGGGCCTGTGGATCGACAACCAACAGCGCTACCGCACCCTCACCGCCGGCGACCACCTGACCCTCACCAGCGCCTTCAAACGCACCGGCGCCTGGCGAACCGTCGGCATCATGCCGGGTCTCACCAAGGGCTGGCCGGAGGCTTCCTTCTACGGCCTCGACCACGTCTACGGCTCCCGGGACCTCGGCTACAAGGGCCCGAAATTCAGCTGGTCGACGATGCCCGATCAGTACGCCCTGTCGGCCTTCGAGCGCCTGGAACACGGCAGGACCCGGGGCAAGCAGCGGGCTACGCAACAGGCCGAGCAGCGGGCCGAGCAACAATCGAAGCCGCTGATGTCGTTCGTCATCCTCACCTCCAGCCACAACCCCTGGGCGCCCCTCCCCAAGACGATCGGCTGGGACGAGATCGGTGACGGCTCCGTCTACAACGACATCAAGGAGGCGGGCAAGAACCCCGTGGACGTCTGGAAGCGCACCGACCAAGTGCGCACCGAGTACGGCAAGTCCATCCAGTACTCGCTGCACAGCCTCATCTCGTACTTGCAGAAGTACGGCACCAAGAACACCGTCCTCGTCTTCCTCGGCGACCACCAGCCCGTCGCAAAGGTCTCCGGCGACCACGCGAGCCGTGACGTCCCGGTCACGCTCGTCGCCCATGACCCGGCGGTGCTCAAGCGCATTTCCGACTGGCAGTGGACGCCCGGCCTGAAGCCCGGCCCGAAGGCGCCGGTCTGGCGCATGGACACCTTCCGCGACCGCTTCCTCACCGCTTACGGCCCGCGCTCCGGTTCCACTCCGTCCCGGCCCGCCCGATAGCCGGAAGGCCGCGGGAATTCCCACCCGGTTCGCAGCCCCTCACGGCGCGGATCCCTCATCGCCCTGCCCCAGGGGTGGCGGCCGGCGCGGACTGCTGGCGGCACCTGATCCGCACCCGACCCGAACCCGATCCGGACGTCATCCCGTTTCCTGACCCACGGCCCCCGTCGCCCCTCCCCCGATGCCGGCCAGCTGTGGCGGATCTCCCGACGTGCCTTCCAGGGCCCCGACAGAGTCGTCAGTGCTCCGGCAAAGTCATAGCGCAGGACGTCTTTTCGTGGGCGGGCATGGATTCCCCAATCCTGCGAGTTGTCGAAACTCATGTGATCGAGGGGTCACCCATGCCCGCCCGTCTCCTGTCGCCGCATCTCGCCCTGCTCCTTCGAGGAACAGCGATGGACCGCCGTCCGCCCCGGAATGCCGGCGGTCAACCAGCATTCCAAGCGCCCTGCTTGGCATGTGTTTCAGGCCGGCCTGCCGCCCACCGGGACCAAGGGCTTTTCGTCAGTGGGCGAAGGGTGGTGCGAAGCAGCCGGTTTCCAGGTAGGGACCGTTCACCTGCACCTGGTAGTTGGTCTTCTGGACGAATGCGGTGACGCAGGCGTCTTTGTGTACGCGGAGGCCGATCCGGGCGCCTTCGTGGGTGACGTAGTGGTCCCCCTCGAAGCGGCGTTCCATACCCCGCACTTCCAGTTGCCCGCCGCGCTGCTCACCTTTGGGGCCGGTCCGCTGTTCCTTGTACCCGAGCCCGAGCATCGCCGAGCGGACGCTCTTGGGATCCCACTTCCCCTGTTTCCAAAGGCGTTTGAGTGCGGGTTCGATGCGGTTGGCTTCCCGTCGGGCGTCTTTCTCGCTGGCCGGAGACATTTCGCGGGGTTGGCGGCCGGCGCTGTTCTCGTTGTAGTGCGGAGCTCCGTCGTGGGCTCCGGGTTCGACATACGGGGAGGCCCCGGGTTCGGAGGGACTGGGGTTGCCACTGGGGTCGGAACCGGGCGTGGCACTGGTTGATGCGCTTGGCGCGTCGGCAGCAACACGCTGCTGACCGCACGCAGTCAGAGGTATTGCAGCGCTCAGGAGAAGGGCAGCGGCAATGTGTCTTCGTCTTTGATGCGTCGTTATGGGCATGCGAATCACTCTGCCATGAGAGTGACCTCGGGACGGCGAGCTTCCATCACCATGGACAGATGATTCCGTCACACCCGGACATGGGGCGGCCGGGGGCTTTAGCCTTCCCCGTGCCTCGTGTTGGCGACTTCGCGCCCCGCGTGGCCTGACCCTGCCTCCGGGGTACCGCTCTACGGGCGACGGCCGGCGCATGTGCGACGGCCGTCGACACCGTGGACCGGGCCCGACGCCACCCTCTTCTCCCGCACCGTGCAGCAGCGCTGCCCCCGCCCGACGGCTCGGCCGACAGCCGGATTGTCAGTGCCTCACGGTTGAATGGACCTATTGCCGTCCTCATCGGGGAGTGTCACCGAGTATGTCTGACCTGCTGGCCGCCGCCCAAAGCCCCACCGTCGAGTGGCTGGAGTCCTGTTTCGGGCCGAGGACGTTGTGGCGTCCCGACCAGGCCGATCTGCCTGCCCGGTTGGAGGACAAGGAAACCCGCGAGTTCCTGACCGAGACGGGGATCCCCGCGGTGCGCCTCTCCGCCATCGACTACGACTCAGCCGATCTGCCCGAGCGGGGCATGTGGGAAGAGGACCCGGACGAGCTGTTCGGCGAACGCTACCCGGACGACCACTCCCCTCCAACCCGCTACTCCTACTGCATAGGCAAGGTCAGCCAACTGCACCTGATGGTGGACGGCGACACCGGTGCGGTCGAGATCTACAACCCCGACGGCTGGGACCACGCGGCGGGCTACGGCGGGTACGCGGCCCCGTCGCTGCGGAAGTTCATCGGGGCGCTCGGGCTGTTCACCCTCTACGAGCATCGATTCGACGTCGCTGACGCGTCGTCCGCAGCGGCTGCCCTGACCGCGCTGGACGAGTTCACCACCCTGCTGGAGCAGCTGGGTCAGGACCCGGACGAATCAGCCCTCTGGGAAGGCCTGTTGGAAGAAATACGAGAGGAGTGCGAGGACTGGGAGGACTCGGACGACAACGGGGACCAGGAAGACCAGGCCGTTTCTGTCGAACTATCCGATCACTGAATCCGGGAATACACACCCGGCCAGTCCCCGTCGTGGACTACACCGCCGCGCAACCGAGAGGGGCAACCTGCTCCTCTTGAGCCGCGCGAAAGCGCCTCAGCCGGAGGGCGGGCGCGGCCCACTCAGCGGCATCTGCGGGGTGCCGCCCCCTCGCCGGGTGGGTGCGGTCAGGCGACCCAGCCGTTGGTCATGCCGAGTACCGCGGAGCCGTCCAGGTCGGTGAGCTTGGTTCCCACGAAGCCTCGGGCCCAGTCGGAGGTCTGGAGACGGAAGGCGGGCTCGTCCGCGGTCAGCGCCTCGAGCACCGACTCGGCGGCGCCCTCGGCGGTCTGCGCGCCGTCGCCGAACTGGGCGATCGTGCGGTTCAGGTAGGCGCTCAGCTGGGGCGCGTACGCCCCGGCACCGGCGACGGCCGCTTCCAGGTCGACGCCGACGTTGGCGACGAACTCGGTGGCCACGGCGCCGGGCTCGATCACGGAGACGGACACGCCGTGCGCCGCGGCCACGGGGGCCAGGCTCTCCATGTATCCCTCGACGGCGAACTTGGCCGCGCAGTACGCCTCGTTGAAGGGCTGTCCGATGACGCCGCCGACACTGGTGACGGTGATCAGACGGCCGCCGGAGGCGCGCAGGTGAGGCATGGCGGCCTTCGAGACGTTGAGCACGCCGAAGAAGTTGACCTCCATGACCTTGCGGACCTCGGCCACGGACTCGTTCTCCAGGGTGCCGAGGTGTCCGGCGCCCGCGTTGTTGACGACGGCGTCCAGGCGTCCGTAGTCGGCGAGCACACCATCGATCGCGGAAGTGATCGAGGCCTCGTCGGTGACGTCGAGCCGACGGATGTCGAGATCCACGCCCGCCTCGCCGGCGGCCTTGCGCAGGGCGTCGGAGCGGCTGGGGTCACGCAGCGTGGCGACCGTCGTCCAGCCGGCGCGTGCGGCGGAAACGGCGGCGGCGAGGCCGATGCCGGAGGAGGTGCCGGTGATGAGGACGACCTTGGGGGGCTGGGACGTCTGGGAAGTCATGGGAGACCCTTCGTGGCGCGGGGGTGTCAGCACATTTGAGTGCGTGTACACACACCATAACCATTACGTGCGTGTACACGCAACCGCTAAACTGGGGGCATGCCGAAGAAGAAGCTCACACAGGCGGAGATGCCGGTGGCCGACCACGCCTTCTACGGGCTGGTCTGGGCCGGGACCGTCCTCACGGACCGCGTGGACCGCGCACTGAGCAAGGCGCACGACCTCCCGGTCTCCTGGTTCGAGGTCCTGCTCTGGCTGGCGTCCAGCCCCGACCCCGTTCCGGCCTCGGTCCTGGGCAACAGCACCATGCTCAGCCGCAGCCAGGTCTCGCGCGTCGTCGACGCCCTCCAGAGCCGCGGGCTGGTCACCCGCACCCCCTCGGCCCGCGACGCCCGCTCCGTCGAGGTCTCACTCACCCCCGAGGGCCACCGACTCTTCGAGGCGGCCGACGCCACCCGCCGCGAGTGCCTCGCCCCCGTCTTCACGGATCTCCTCGACCAGGACGATCTTCAGGCGCTCAGCACGGTGTGGCAAAAGCTCAAGGAAAACAAGGGCGCCTAGCCGAGCGGCATGATGACCGACGTGACCAACGCTGCCGACCTACACCCCGACCGGATACCGGGCTACCACGACGGCCCCTTCGCCCGGCGTCTCGAACTTCTTGACCAGAGGCTGTTCTGGCACGGCCACCTCTACTCCTGCGCTCAGGGCGACGCGGGCAGGTTGCTGCGGGGCGCGGATTACGGGTGGGCCGACCACAGGAACTTCCAGCGACGGTTGTGGGAGCGAGGCGACTGGCCGGCCTTCACGATCCCGCTCGCCGCAGGTCACCGTCTCCACGTCGTCCACCGCACCGTCGCGGGCGACGCGGGCGTCGACTACCTCCTGCACCACCCGAACTGGGACCGGGCCGATCCGATCGCCCGGGACGACGGGCACTTCATGGGCCCCGGCCTGTCCTGGACAGAACTGGTCGCCGCTGCCGACCATGCCCTACCCGGCGGGACCACTGCCGACCCCCATGCCAATCTTCTGCTCCTCCTGCCCGCGCTCGGCGACAACGCGGTCCCCGAGCAAGCCGTCTCCCGTCTGGCGGCCGCACTGAGCGCCCGCCTGGGGGTGAAGGCCCCGCAGCCCCTCGCCGCCGCCCTCCTGGAAAGCCAGGGGCCGGCAGGCCCTGCGCAGTGGGCCACCGTCCAGGGCGGCGTCCGCATCAACAACGGCAGGTACTCCTTCCGGAACCCGGTCAACGAGTTCGCCCTTGCAGACGACCGACTGGCGCGTGTGTCCGCCGCGCTGTCCCCATGACCGGCAGGGAGCACCGGCCGGCCCTGAAATGATCACGCTGTGACTGGTGTGATCACGGCGTTGGAGCCTTCAACCTTCGCCGCGCGAGCTACGCCTCGACGACCCTGCGGCCGAGGCGCAGAGGCTCCGTACCACCGAACCTCAAATACCAGTTGCGGGACAGCCGTTGGTCGTCCAACCGCTTCCCGAGACTCCCACCAGCTTCCCGCCGATCGCCCTCCGCGCGGGCTTGCCGGCCTTGAGCCCGTCTCTCGGTGCGGTCCGCTGCGCTTCCACGCAGCACGGTGTGCGATATCGGGCACATCCGAACAACTCGGCTGCGGGCGGCCATTCAGCATCGATAGGTTCATCTCAGGCTTGAGGTAGGAGACTTGTCCGAATGTTGGGCAGGATCCGCCACTCATTCACCATCTGCACAGGTGGGCCATAACTCGACAACTTTGCTTTCGTTCCGGCGAGTTGGCGCTGCCATCGGTGTGCGATTACACCTTGGCGAAGCATGGTGTGACATAGGGCACCTTGCGTGATGATCATGCACCGATACGGTGAACCCTGCCGAGTTGATCTTCGGCATCAGCGGGCTACAACGACGTGGTTCCACGATTTTGAGAGACGTCCGCGATTTCTGACACTAGAGGTGTCGTGTGTCTACACCCCCCACCATTCGTTCATTTCGCGAAATGGAACGAAAGCTCAGGCGCGATGCGCCGGTCGTCACCCTGTTCAGTGGCGGCCTCGACAGTGCTTATCTCCTCCTGTGGCTGAGGGATAACGGTTTTACCGATATCCACGCCGTCAGCATCGACCTGGCAGAATCCGAGACCAGCGATCAGAAGGCCGAGCTCGCAGAAGCACTGGGAGCGAAGCTCCACATTCTCGACTGCCAAGAGGAGTTCGCCCGGGACTTCGTTGCCCCCGCGATCTCCGCGCAGGCGGTCTACCTGGACCTCCACCCCGTCAGCTCCACTCTGAGCCGCCCGCTGATCGCGCAGCGGGCCACAGAGCTGGCCGAGAGGCTGGGTGCCCAGGCCGTGATCCACACCGCGAACCGGTCCCAGAACACGCTTCGTCGACTCAACGGCGCGTTGCGGCTTCTGAACTATTCGGGGCTGTACGGAAGTCCGTACGACCTCGAACCGGTCGACCGCGACGACAAACAAGCGGCCCTCGCAGCAGCCGGTGTCGACCTCCTCAAGGACCGCTCAGTGAGCGGTGATTCCAATCTTTGGTGCCGCGAATTCGAATCCGGAATCCTCGACGATCCAGAAAATCACCGCGTCCCGGGCGACTTGTTCCGGTGGAGCAGCGTACGGGCCGGCGTGGCCCCGAGTGAAATTTCCATCGGCATCGAGTCCGGTATCCCGGTCGCGGTGGACGGGCGACCGATGACGTTGGTCGAGCTGATCGCTGAACTCAACCAGCGTGTGGGGGCTTACGGCATCGGACGCTATTCCGGCCTGGAACACCTGGACAACGGAGAAAAGGTTCTCGAACTCAGGGAAATGCCGGCAGCCTGGATTCTCCTGCGAACCTATCGGCATATCGAGGCCGCGTGCCTGGACGCCGAGCTCCTGCGCGAGAAACAGCATCTGGAGCAGGTATGGGTGCGTGAGGCACTGGAGGGGCGCTGGTTCGGGGATCTGCGCCTTGCCCTGCAGACCTTCATGGACAACTGCGCGCTGCGCACCACAGGGAACGTGACCTGGGAACTGCACACAGGGGGCGCTGACACGCGCTCCATCGTGGCCCCACGCTCCCTGTACCTCCGGGACCGCGAGCGGTGGGAGGAGCAGTCCATCGCTGCGGAGTCCTCGGCACACGCTCTGTTCGCCCCCGCCACGGTCTGACTCGACACTCCAAGGAACCACCATGAACGACACAGCGACACTCACCGCCGAGGCCCGAGCCACCGTCGAGGCACTGGCCACCACGGGGGCGTGCGTACTGCCCTCCGCCGAGCTTTCCCGCATCCTCGACGCCACTCCCGAGGACTGGACCCGCTTCGGCCGCAACTGGGATGACCTGCTGCGCGACCAGTACATGGCCGATGGCGGAACCTACCGCTACCGGCGCTACGGCCAGTACGACCTGGACCCGCAACAGGGATCCCTGACGCTGCTCCCGCACGAGCCCTATCGTCAGGAGAGCCGCGTCAACCCCCTCAACGGCGGCGTCGACCGAGTCTTCGAACCGCTCACGGACCAGTTCACCAACGACCCTCTGCTGGCGAACATCCTGGTCAACCTCGGCAGGATCTTCCGCGCGGTGGACGGAACGGACAGGTGGAACATCAAGCTCCACCCCTACCGGATCGTCGCTGGACGCGAGATGGGGCAGCCGGCCCCGGAGGGCCGCCATCAGGACGGGGTCACCTTCATCACCACACTGCTCATCCATCGGGTGAACGTGGCAGGTGGGGAGAGCTCCGCATTCACCGTGGAGGGCGACGAACTCGTCCGCGGCACTCTGAGCAGCCCCGGGGACCTGTACCTCGGCGATGACCGCACGACATTCCACGACGTAACGCCGATCCACCCGGTGAACGCCCAGGAGCCCGCGCACCGCGACGTCCTGGTGATCGCCTACACGGCTCGCTGATCATCCAGGTGGCGGGCCGCGCGGCATCACTCCCCGCACGGCCCGCCACCGCAGTCATCGTTGGGAACCCCATGACACCTGCCCCCTCATCACGCCGCAGCTGGCTGACCGACGCACCCGTGCTGGCGGTCGCCATCGCCTGGGGCTCCAGCTATCTGGCCACAAAGAGCATCACGACCCCGTCGACCGTCATGGCCACGCTGCTGTTGCGTTTCCTCCTGGCCGTTGCCGTACTCGGGCTTCTTCGCCTCCGCGCCATCCGACGGCTGACGGTGGCCGAGGTGCGCGGTGGAGTCATCATCGGCCTGATCCTCACCGGCGTCTTCCTCCTGGAGACCTACGGTGTCGTGCACACCTCGGCGACGAACGCCGGCCTCATCATCAGTCTGACGATGGTCTTCACCCCCTTGGCCGAAGCGGCGCTGTGCCGCACGCGGCCCCCCGGATCATTCCTCATGGCTGCCGCCGGCTCAGTTCTGGGAGTGCTCCTCCTCACCCAGGGCGGCGGGTTCACCGCGCCCTCGGTCGGCGACCTGCTCATGCTCCTCGCAGCCCTCGCCCGGACCGCCAATGTGCTCACCACACACCGGCTCGCCTCGATCAAGAGCGCTGACGACGGTGCTCTCACCTTCGTCCAGCTGGCCACCGCAGTCATCTGCTTCGCCGCACTTTCCACATGTGTAGGAACCCCGCCCCTGCGTGTGGCCTCCGCTCTGGAGGCGGGCCAGTGGCTGGATCTCCTCTATCTGGGACTGCTCTGCACGCTGTTCGCATTCTTCGTCCAACTGTGGGCCGTGCGCCGCACCAACCCGTCCCGTGTCAGCCTGCTGCTGGGCACGGAACCGCTGTGGGCGGCCGTGATCGGTGTCGCCCTGGGCGGGGACCAGTTGGGCGCGGCGGGCTATGCCGGTGCGGCACTGATTCTCATCGGAACGGCGTGGGGGAGACGGGCCGCCGAGGCATCCGATGGGCAACCGCAGGCGGATACCACAGCGCCACCCGAACAAGAGGGGAGTTCCACCGCGGCCGCGCCCGCACCGAGCAGGTAGCCCCGCACAGCTCGGCGGCCGACGGCCGGCATCGGTCATCGCCACGACGGGTCTCCCCCACCGCGCAGGCACGACGCATGCTGGCCGCGCTGACGGGGCGGGCGAAGACAGTAGAGCCATCGAACATCGGCAACCTGCCGGCCGCTGAGGGTGTCCCAGTCACCTGCCTGCGAGCGCCTCCAGCGGCACCGGCGCCCGCCGGCGCGGCAACAGAGTTGACGTTCGAGGTGAACTCGGGTCTCCTGCTGCGATGTCTGACCTTCGTATCCAGCAGCCGGACGGCGAGGCCACCCTCAAGGACTGGCAGCACGTCCACAACGTGATCATCCCTACCCACTTCCTTTCGCTGGATGAGGTACGGGAACGCGCACAGCGCCACCACCTGGAGGTCGCGTATCGCGGTGACGACCTCATCGGGTGCAGCACGGTCCGCCCGCCCACGGACGACACGCTGACGGTCACAGTGATCGCCCGGGTGCTCGCCGCTCACCGTGGACAGGGATTCGGCGAGGAACTCTATGCGCGCGGGCTCAGCCGGGCGCGGGAGCTCGGCGCCGAAGTGATCGAGACCGTCGTCCTGTCCTCCAACGAAGACGGTCTGCGGTTCGCACGCAAGCATGGGTTCGTCGAGACCGACCGATACCTGCTGCCTGGCGACAGCATCCCCTGGATCGACCTGCGCCTTGCGTGATCCTGACTCTCCGGGAGCTCTAGCTCGTTGTTCCGGGCGTGGCGACAGTCGAGCAACCCGTGCCGGGCGGGCTGCTGTGGGAACTGTTCCTGGACGGAGATCACATCGGGATCCGGAAGCTCAGGGCATCCGCATGCAAGTCCTCGCGGATGGCGTTGCGCAAGGAGCGGAGACTGTCGTCGTAGCTCGACAGGTCAGCCTCGTAGCCCGGCGAATGCACGTCTTGACCTTGAGCAATGCGGTCGCGCAACGCGCGCAAGGCCTGGAACGCGGCGTCAGCGGCCTGAACGACCGGCTCTGACGCTGTGAGCACCATGTGCTCACGGGCTTGAACCAGTCCGGCATCTCGGCAGGCGGCTCGTGCCGCCAGATCGCGCGAGACCTCCGCTGGGCGATCGCCCGGCGGCCACCCCCAAGCCGAAACGGCTCGCCGGACGAGCCAGCGAACTGGCCGAACCGGCGAACCGTCACGGAAGGTTGAGGCTAGTTGGTCGGAGAGACGTAGCCGCTGATCGGCATGCCCCAGTATGAGCTGTCACCCACCGCGCCGTTGTATGGGCCATCGTGGTGGGCGGAGGAGGTCGCAGGATCGTTGGTGACCTCGTTGCCGCCGATGCTCTCGATGGTCCCGTCGGGATTGACCGCCGTGACGATGGCGACGTGATCGGCGTAGCCGTTGCCGTCGTAGTTGAGGACGACCGCGTCACCGACGTGGGGGTCCGGATGCAGTCCTGCACCGTACTGTCCGAAGCTGCCGGCCGCCGGGGTCAATCCGGAGACGTTGTAGCCCGCCTGCGCCCAGACCCATGCCGCGAAGTCGGCGCACCAGTTTTCCGGCGAGCCATCTGCGCCCGTGCAGCTGGAGTTGTACCCCTGTTCGCCCGCGCTGTTGGTGTCGCAGGCATGATGGTCGAGATTCGCGTTCGCGATCGCGACTATGTCGTCGGGGGTGGCCGACGCGGGGCCTGCGGCCAGCATGAGGGACGGTATCGCCAGCGCTGCTGCCACCATGCCCCTGACGATCGTGCTACGCGCCTTTCCGGATGTCATGTTCTTCCTCTCTGTAAGTGCGTGGGGTTGGACGTACTCGCGGTGGGTTGGCGCCAGTGACCGGGCGTCAGTCAGACCTGGTCCAGAGCCTGTTGCGTCAGCCGGCCAGCCCGTTCGGCCGGCCCGGCCGCTCAGGCAGCGCCCGCGCCCGTGCCCTACTGCTTGAGCGCCGCGAACACGTCGGTAAGGACGCTAGAAGGGCGCCATGAAACCGCCCTCAAAGGGGGATGAAACCGCTGCTCCTGCCGGATACACCGACGTGACGGGAGGCGCGGGGCGCCCAAACGCAGGCTGCTTCGTTTGGATCACCGACGGGCCAGAAGGAAGATGTCTGCAAGGTGAAGTCCGTTACGGAGGAGCAGACATGGACGGCCCCGAGGGACTGATGTCCCCCAACCGGTACGAACAGGTTCTCGCTCAGGTTGTGGCGGAACTCCGAAGTTGTTCGGCCGTCACCGTTCACCGGGACGCGATCGCCGTCGAGAGCGCTGCCGAGGGGCTGAACGGCCTCTCACCAGCGCAGCGTGCCGAGCATTCCCCACTGCTAGCGCGCGATCTCTGAACCGGCCCCGCCCCTCGCCTGGGATGACGACTCGGCCGGGGAACGGCAATTCCTCGGCCAGTTGCGGCGGATCGACAGTCATCCGCACTCCGGTACGGGTGTCCTTGCCGCAGTCGTTCCATCACACCGCAGTCGACATGAAGGCCATGGTCGGCTTGTTTCCCCGCCTCTTCCCGCACCATGACTACACCTCCCTGCGTGAGCGCCCGAAGGACCGACTGTGAGCGGTGTGAGGCCCGTCCGCGCGTTCCCGCAGGCGGACGTTCCCCGTGAGCCGAACGAATCGGCCTAGCCGTCGATCCTGACCGCGATGCCGTCCAGCACGTAGTCGAGCCCCGTCTCGAACTGCCAAGCCGCGTCGTCCTTGCGCCCGGCCCCGAGGGCGTAGCGCCGGTAGGTCGGGTAGCGGCCGGTCTCCATCAGATAGGTCATCTGGGGTGCGAGCGCGCGGCGTGTTTCGTCGCCGCTGGCCCAGCCGTTGTCCTCCATGTACTGGCGCAGCGCCACCTCGGACTGCGCAGCGCCGTGCACATAGGCGTTGACCGCGCGGAAGGCGGCCATCATCGTGTCGGTGTCCATGCCGTGGCCGTCGAGCGCGGCAAGCTGGCGTTCGGCTGCCGCCATCCGGTTCGGCGTCAGCACGAAGTGCGGTGTGGGCAGCTGGGCCAGCCAGGGATGCCGCAGCATCATGGCGCGGTTGGCCAGTGCGTAGGCGCGCAGGCTGTCGCGCCAGCCGGTCACCTCGTCGGGGACGGCGACTTCGGCCGTGACCTGGTCGACCATCAGCGCCCACAGGTCGTCCTTGCCGGAGACATGGCGGTACGCGGCCATGGGTGCGACGCCCAGTTCGGTGGCGAGGCGGCGCATGGTGACGGCGGCGAAGCCCTCGGCGTCGGCGACCCGCACGGCCACGGCGGCGATCTTCTGCGGCGTCAGTGAGGCGCGGGGCGCGGCGGCGGGGCGCTCCAGGCGCTCCCACAGCACGGGCGAATCCGCATCCTTGCTCTTCTTCTGGGCTGCCACGCGTGGGTTCCTCTCCGGCCGGCCGATCGTGTACAGCGTATCGCCAGTAGACGTCGTACACAGCGACGTGTACGTTGTACGCATCCCAATACGTCGTACACATCAGGGGGATTTCCCATGAGCGAGCAGCCGCAGCAGCTCCGCGTAGCGGTCGTCGTCGGCAGCACCCGGGAGGGCCGCTTCGCACCCGTCGTCACACGGTGGATCAAGAGCCACGTCGACCAGCGCGACGACATGAGCGTCGACGTCGTCGACCTGGCGGAGACCCCGCTGCCCACCGTCTTCCCGGCCTTCGGTCAGCCGCCCGCGCCCGGCACCGAAGAGGCCCTCGCCGAGGTCTCACCGCGCCTGGCGGCCGCCGACGCGTTCGTGTTCGTCACTCCGGAGTACAACCACAGCTTCCCGGCATCCCTGAAGAACGCCATCGACTGGCACAACGAGCAGTGGCACGCCAAGCCCATCGGCTTCGTCTCCTACGGCGGCATCTCGGGCGGCCTGCGCGCGGTCGAGCAACTCCGGCTCGTCATGGCCGAGTTGCATGCGACCACCATCCGCAACACGGTCAGCCTGCACAACGCCTGGGGCCTGTTCGACGAGGAGTACGCGATGAAGGACGCGCAGAGCGACGCCGCGGCCAAGACGATGCTCGACCAGCTCGCCTGGTGGGGCCAGGCACTGCGGGACGCCAGGAACGCCCGTCCGTACGCCGCCTGATGCGGCGTCACATAGCGGTGGGGGAAGTGATGAATCAGCGTAATCAGCGTATGGAAGAAGCCGCGCCCGAGATCGCGGAGCCCGGCGGCGACCAACCGCCGGCCGCGGCGCCGGCCACTGCACCACCCTCGCGTCTCGCCGTCCTGGGACTGCTGCTCGGCATCATCCTGGCGACACTCGACGGCACGATCGTCGGCACCGCCCTGCCGACGATCGTCGGCGACCTGGGCGGCCTGGACCACTTCTCCTGGGTGGTGACGGCCTATCTGCTCACCACCGCCGTCTCCACCCCGATCTGGGGAAAGGTCGGCGACCTCTACGGCCGCAAGGGCAGCTATCTGGCCTCGATCGGGGTCTTCCTCGTCGGCTCGGCGCTCTGCGGACTCGCCCAGGACACGGGGCAGTTGATCGCCTTCCGCGCACTCCAGGGGCTCGGCGCGGGCGGCCTCTTCGTGGGTGCGCTCTCCCTCCTCGGGACGCTCCTGCCGCCCGCGCAGGCGGGGCGCTCCCAGTCGATGATCGGCGTACTGCTGCCGGCCGCCATGATCGGCGGCCCGCTGCTCGGCGGCTTCCTCACCGACCAGCTGGACTGGCGCTGGGTCTTCTACGTCAACGTGCCCGTCGGCGCCGCCGCACTCCTGATCGTCGGGCTCTGCATCCGACTGCGCGGCGAGCGCGGCCCGGCCCGCATCGACTACCTGGGCGCCGCACTCCTCACGGCGGGCGTTCTGGCGCTCACCCTGATCGGGACCTGGGCCGGCACGACGTACGACTGGGTCTCACCGCAGATCGCGGGGCTCGCCGCACTCTCGGTGGCCGCCCTCGGCTGGTTCGTCCGCGTGGAGCGACGAGCACCCGAACCCATCATCCCGCCGCGCCTGTTCCGCGACCGCAACTTCACGCTCGCCCAGGTGCTGAGCTTCCTGGTGGGCGCGGCGATGCTGGCCGCGGCGAGCTATCTGCCGCAGTACATGCAGTTCGTACGGGGCATGTCGTCGACGGAAAGCGGGCTGCTGCTGCTCCCGCTGATGCTCGGCATGATGGGCGCGCAGCTGTTCATCGGGCGGGCGGTGGGCAACGGCGGCGGGTACCGCGGGTACCCCATCGCGGGCGGCGCGGTCGCCACGGCGGGCGCCCTGGCACTGCTCATGGTCGGCGCGGACACCGCCACGGCGGTGGCCTCCGCGTTGACGCTCGTCCTCGGCCTGGGCCTCGGCTGTCTGATGCAGCCCGCGATGCTCATCACCATGAACAGCGCGGAGCCCCGCGACATGGGCGCAGCCAGCGGCACCACCACGCTGCTGCGGACCATCGGTGGCTCGCTCGGCGTCGCCGTGCTCGGCTCCGTCTACACCGGCCGCATGGCCGCCGCCCTCACGGACCGGCTCGGCCGGGACGGAGAGCGGCTCGCCGGCGGCCACGAAATGACCCCCGCGGTGCTGCGCGGGCTGCCCGACGCGGTGCGGGACTCCTTCCGTGCCGCGGTCACCGGCGGACTGCACGGCGTCATGATCGGCACGGCCGCGCTGTGTGCCGTCACCTTCGCGGCCGCCTGGCTGATCCGCGAGGTGCCGCTGCGGACGGCCCCGGGGGCGGCGGACTAGCGGCTGCCGACCTCTGGGAGCACGGAGGAAATCCGGGCCTGGCGAAGGAGACCCGTAGAGCCACGCGTAGAGCACACAAGTCCGCGCCGAACGCTCGCCATGCGGTCGCCTCAACGGTGACCGCATGGCGTTTGCGCGTCAGCGACCGGGCTGCCCACCTGTCGTGGATCTCCACACTCCTTGCGGCTGCCGCCACAGGTCAGCGCGGGCAGGTGGCGACCTTGTCCGGCAGCCTTCCCTCGACCAGATACCTGTCGACGGCACGGTCGGTGCACGTGGACGGATTCTCCGCGGCGTACGCCCCGTGCCCCTGGCCCTTGCGTACGAGGAGCGAGCTGTTCGCCAACTGCCGGTGCACCGCCCGCGCGTTCGCCAGCGGAGTCTGCGGATCGTCGGTGTACGACACCAGCAGCACCGGTGCCGCCCCGGTCGCGTTGACCGGCTCGGCCACGCCGGTGGGGGCGATCGGCCATGTCGCACAGTCGATCATCTGCCAGGCGTAGGAACGCCCGAAGAGCGGCGACTGCCTGGCGAACGCCTCGGCGGTGTTGAGCATCTCCTTGGGGGACTTCGGCGCGGACGGGGAGTCCAGGCACAGCACCGCCGGCAGGCTCGCGGACACGTTTTCCTCGGTCTGCTCCTCCTGCGACGTCGGCCTCTCGCCACCGCTCTCTCCGGCCGTTGCGGCGTCAAAGCGCTCGAAGGCGGTCCCGTCCCCGCGCAGGGCGGCCACCAGCGCCTCGGTCAGTCGCTTCCAGCTCTCTTCGGCCGTCACGGCCATCCCCAGATACGAGGACAGGGTGGCGTCGGTGAACCGCTCACCGTCGGCCCCCCGCAGCGGCTCCCGCTCGAGCTTCTTGGCGAGCCCGGTGAGCCTCCGCAGAATCTCCTCGGCCGTGGCTCCCAGACGGTGATCCCCGCGCGCGACGAGGTCCTGGGCGTATCGGCGCATCGCGTCCTCGGAGGTCTTGACGTCGAGCCGGGTGACCTGGCGCATGTCGGCCGCGGGGTTGACGACACCGTCGAGCACCATGCGGCCCACCTTGTCGGGAAACAGCTTCATGTACTGCTGGCCGATGAAGGTGCCGTAGGAGATGCCGGTGTAGTTCAACTTGGCGTCCCCGAGGACCGTACGCAGCACATCCAGGTCGCGCGCGACGCTCACGCTGTCCATGTGCGCGAAAACCGGGCCGCTCGCCTTTTGGCAGGCTCTGGCACGCCTGGCCGCGTCGGCGAACGCCTTCTCGGCCCCCGCTTCGGTACGCGGCGGGTTCTCGGGCTCCTGCGCCACACCGTCGGGACACTTGATCTGACCGGAACCTGCTGTGCCTCGTGGGTCGAAGCCGACCAGGTCGTAGCGGGCCCGAGCCTCTCCGCCGGCCTGCCAGTTTCCGTTGGCCACGTCGGCCGCACCGCCGGCGCCGGGCCCGCCGGGGTTGAAGAGCAGCGACCCCAGTCGACGACCGTGGTCTCTGGCCGGCACCCGCGACACCCGCAGTTTGACGGTCTTCCCGTCCGGGGCGGAGTAGTCGACAGGGACCTTCACCCAGCCGCACTGCGCGCCGGGCACGGCCTCGGGGGTGACGTCCGTGCCACAGCTCGTCCACTGGACCTTCTGCTGCGTGAAGCTCGCGGGCAGCGCCGGGACGGAGGGGTTCATGCCCTTGGCGCCGTCGGGCTGGGAGGCTGCGGCGCCACCGACGCCACAGCCCGTCACCACCACCATGGCGGCGGCCAGTGCACCGGCGGTCAAGGGGGGTATGGACTTGCGGGGTATGGACATCGGCCGTTCTCGCTCGCTCTCTCACTACTCCCCCGAAGAGCATGCGCACAGGCGACGTCACCCCGCTGTTGGCCCCGTCACAGTCGGCGGAAGACTTACTCAGCGCCGATGAGTGAACACACATCGCAAACAGCCGCGCGATGCCGTCGGCAGGATCGGCCGGGAGTACGGAGCACGGAGGGTGGAGAGCCATGCCCCTCTGTGATGAGGACCGGGTCCGGAGCGGACCCGGTCGCCTCAGGCGTCGCGCTCCCGGTTACCCGAACTGGCCGGGCTGGTAGTCACCGGCGGGCATCTGGAGCATGACATTCCCGCGGTTGAAGGCGTTGATGACGGTGATGACACCCACCAGGGCGCCGAGCTGATCCTCGTCGTAGTGCTTGGCGGCGTTCTCCCAGACCTCGTCCGGGACACCGCCGGCCGCATCGGCGATGCGAGTGGCCTCCTCCGCCAGCTCCAGCGCCGCGCGCTCGGCCTCGGTGAACACCTTGGCCTCCCGCCAAGCGGCGACCAGGTTGAGGCGCTCCGCCGACTCCCCGGCGTGCACGGCGTCCTTGAAGTGCATGTCGGTGCAGAAGCCGCAGCCATTGATCTGGCTGGCGCGGAGCTTCACCAGTTCCTGCGTCGAGGCCGGCAAGGTCGACTCCTCGAGCACCTTCCCCGCCGCGATGATGTGCTTGAAGACCTTGCCCAGGACCGGGTTGGTGAAGGGGTTCAGGCGTGCTTCCATGATGCGCTCCATTGCCGTTGTCTGGCGGTTACACACCTTTGACGGAGCAGCTCAGCGAGTTGTGACACGAAGCCCTGTGACCTGCGTCACCCCCGTTCTGCTGGGGTGGCCGGACGACGCGAGGGAGACCTCGTTCCGAGGAGTCCCCCACGTCGGGTCCTACCGCTCGGTCAGCGGTTGTCGTGCAGTTCCTGGTGCATCTGGGGCTGATCGTCCTTGTCGTGGGTGAGGGCGTACCTCTCGACTTGGTTGAACGCCTTGGAAGCGACTCCGAGGATGTCCTTGTAGGGATTGACTCCGACGGTCTGCTTCGCGGTCTCGCCGAACAGCCCGCCGGCCGTGCTGCTGAGGAGACCGTGGCCGGCGGCGAGGGGCTTGCCCGCGATGTCGAGGGGGCTCTTCGGGATGCCGGCCATGTCGGCGTACTTGTCGGTGAGCGCCACGCGGGTCAGAGCGATGTACGCGTCACTGGCCCCCGGCCCGACGAGCTCCCGGTAGAACTTGATGGCCTGCGCCGTCATGAACACACCATCGTCGGTCTTCTTCCACTCCTCGTCCCGCACCTGGTTCCAGAGACGCTCGACCTCAGCCGCGTCCTTGGGCAGCAGCCACTTCTCCGGGGTGCCGAGGTAGTGGTTGACGTAGTGCCAGGCGCACATGAACCCGTGCGCGTCGTCCTTGGAGACGTGCAGGCCCAGGTTCGCCATGCCCTGGAGGATCTGGGTGCTGAAGACGCAGGCGGCGCCGGTGGTGTACTTCTGGGAGACGGGCTCGCCCCACTTGGCGTAGTCCCACTCGCCGCTCTTCTTGTGCAGCTGCCGCACCGAGGCATGGACCATACGGACCTTGGTCACGGTGGCGGCGAGGCTGCCGTCGCGCATGGCGTTGTCCTTGCCCATGTCGAGGAACAGACGCGAGGACTGCGACAGCCGCCGGCCCGGGCCCTCCACGCCGCCGAGCCGGCCCGTGGAGCGCAGGGTGAAGGCGCCGGTGGGCGAGAGGTAGGTGCCGATGAGGCCGACGGTGCCCTGGAGCATGGACGCTTCCCCGTGATGGTGGCCGAAGAAGCTCTCCGCCGCCTTGACGTCCGCCTCGCTCCAGCCCGGCGGCGCGGCCTCCGCCTCCCGCAAGAACTGGGCGAGGCGCTCGGGCAACTGGGAGAGGTCCTGGCCGGGCCCCAGCTTGTTGATGGTGCGGAACAGATCGTTGACGCCGTCGACCTCTCGGTTGTCGATCAGGTCGGACACCAGCGCGTCGGCGGCCGGATCACCGACCTTGTTCGCGGCCTCCAGCTCGGCCGAGATGTTCGCAATCGTCAAAGCCACGGCACAACCCCTTACTCGTCAATCAGTTCAATGGAATCCGCGGCCCGGCTACGGCATGGGTGGCAGGACCACCGCAGGGCGCGCGCCACTGCGGCGCGGCTCTTACCGGCATGCCGGGCAGGGAAAGATCACCGCCCGGGATCCTGCCCAAGCCGATTCCAGCCTGCGCTGCCCCATTCGAGTTCTGTGGGAGTACGCCCGCGCGCGGGGGGCGCACTCAGGAAGCCGTCGTTCGCGGCGCCGCCGAGCAGGCGTACTCCCGGGGGCTTCTTCTCGAAAGCCGGGTCGACGACGAGGAGTTGTCCCGTCACGCGGTGACCGGCGAGGACGGCCGGGCCCTCCCGGCCGGGTGCGCCCGGTCCGTAGGCGGCCTGTTGGTCCAGCAGCGTGTACCCGCCGCGTCGGACGGTGAGGCGAGTGGTCACACGGCCCGGCGATTCGCCTGTGCGTCCGAGGATCTGTTCCTCGCGCAGTACGAGCCGTGCGGTGCGGGCGAGGTCGATGGTCCGGGGCTGGCGCAGGTCGCTGTCGGCCGCGCAGGTCGACGGCTCGGGGCGCCAGTGGAGCTGTGCGTCCTCCGCCACGGTCAGTTGCACGTCGTAGGTGGCGGGCTCTGGGGTCAGGCCCCGCACGGCGAGGGTCGCGGCGGCGGAGATGATGTGCAGCGCCGTGCCCTGCTGCGCGGTGGCTTCCATGCGCAGCCGGTCGCCGCCGGGCGGGGCGCTCATGGCTCCGATGACGCACACCCGCGCCACGTTCCCGCGCGGGTGCAGCCACCGCGGTTCGAAACGCGGAAGGCCGTCGCCGCCCGCCACGTCGATGACGAAGATCTGGGCGTCGACGGCCCCTTGCTCGACCGTGGCCCTCTCGAGTCCCGCCGGAGGCGGATGGCGCCGAGAGGATCACGGTCCGAGCGGATGTCGTCCAGGTCGGCCGGGCAGGGCCGACCTGGACGACATCATCAGACCAGGTCGAACCGGTCCAGGTTCATCACCTTGTCCCACGCCGCGACGAAGTCGTTCACGAACTTCTCCTTCGCGTCATCGCTCGCGTAGACCTCCGCGAGCGCCCGCAGCTCGGAGTTCGATCCGAAGACGAGGTCGGCACGGGTGCCGGTCCACTTAACCTGGCCCGAGGCGTCGCGGCCCTCGAAAGTGGTCTGGTCCTCGGACGTCGACTTCCACGTCGTACCCAGGTCGAGCAGGTTGACGAAGAAGTCGTTGGTCAGCTTGCCCGGGGTCTCGGTGAAGACGCCGTACGCGGTGTCCTGGTAGTTGGTGCCCAGGACGCGCAGACCACCGACGAGGACGGTCAGCTCGGGGGCGGTCAGGGTGAGCAGGTTCGCCCTGTCGAGCAGCAGGTACTCGGCCGGCAGGCGGTTGCCCTTGCCCAGGTAGTTGCGGAAGCCGTCGGCGGCGGGCTCCAGCGCGGCGAAGGACTCCGCGTCGGTGTGCTCCTGCGTGGCGTCCACACGGCCCGGCGTGAAGGGCACCTCGACGTCGACGCCGGCGTCCTTGGCGGCCTTCTCCACAGCGGCGGTACCGCCGAGGACGATCAGGTCGGCCAGGGAGACCTTCTTCGCGCCGGTGTTGAACGCCGACTGGATGCCCTCAAGGACGCGCAGCACCTGGGCGAGCTCGTCGGGCTCGTTGACCTCCCAGCCGGCCTGCGGCTGCAGGCGGATGCGGGCGCCGTTGGCGCCACCGCGCTTGTCGCTGCCGCGGAACGTCGAGGCCGACGCCCACGCGGTGGAGACGAGCTGCGATACGGACAGCTCCGAGTCGAGGAGCTTGGCCTTCAGGGCCGCGACGTCCGCGGCGTCGATGGCCTCGCCCTCGGCCTGCGGCAGCGGGTCCTGCCACAGCAGCGTCTCCTCCGGGACCTCCGGGCCGAGGTACAGGGACTTCGGACCAAGGTCACGGTGGGTCAGCTTGTACCAGGCGCGGGCGAAGGCGTCCGCGAACTCGGCCGGGTTCTCATGGAAGCGGCGCGAGATCTCACCGTAGACCGGGTCGAAGCGCAGCGAGAGGTCGGTGGTGAGCATCGTGGGCAGACGCTTCTTCGACGAGTCGTGCGCGTCGGGGATGATCGCCTCGGCGTCCTTGGCCACCCACTGGTTGGCGCCGGCGGGGCTCTGGGTCAGCTCCCACTCGTAGCCGAAGAGGATGTCGAAGAAGTCGTTGCTCCACTGGGTGGGCTTGGTGGTCCAGGTGACCTCTAGACCGGAGGTGATGGCGTCGCCGCCCTTGCCGGTGCCGTGGGTGGACTTCCAGCCCAGGCCCTGCTCCTCGATGGAGGCGGCCTCGGGGTCGTTGCCGACCGCGTCGGCCGGGCCGGCGCCGTGGGTCTTGCCGAAGGTGTGACCACCGGCGATGAGGGCGACGGTCTCCTCGTCGTTCATCGCCATGCGGCGGAACGTCTCGCGGATGTCGCGGGCCGCGGCGATCGGGTCCGGGTTGCCGTTGGGGCCCTCCGGGTTGACGTAGATGAGGCCCATCTGGACGGCGCCGAGCGGGTTCTCCAGGTCACGGTCGCCGGTGTAGCGCTGGTCGTCGAGCCAGGTGGTCTCGGGACCCCAGTACACGTCCTCGTCGGCCTCCCAGACGTCGGCGCGGCCGCCGCCGAAGCCGAAGGTCTCGAAGCCCATCGTCTCCAGCGCGACATTGCCCGTGAGGATCATGAGGTCGGCCCAGGAGATGGACTGGCCGTACTTCTTCTTGACCGGCCACAGCAGGCGGCGGGCCTTGTCGAGGTTGCCGTTGTCCGGCCAGCTGTTCAGCGGCGCGAAGCGCTGCTGACCGCGGCCGCCACCGCCGCGACCGTCGCTGATGCGGTAGGTGCCGGCGCTGTGCCAGGCCATACGGATCATCAGCGGGCCGTAGTTGCCGAAGTCGGCGGGCCACCAGTCCTGCGAGCTGGTCAGGACCTCGGCGATGTCCTGTTTCACGGCGGCGAGGTCGAGGTTCTTGAACGCCTCGGCGTAGTCGAAGTCCGCACCGAGCGGGTTCGCGACGACCGGGTCCTTGGCAAGGATCTTCAGGTTGAGCCGCTCCGGCCACCACTGGCGGTTTCCGCCGCCCTGGGTCGGGTGCGGGGCGCGACCGTGCACGACCGGGCAGCCACCTCCGCCCTCCACCTTCGCGTCTACGGCGTTTGCGTCTTGGTTCTCAGACAAGGAAATCCCTCCGAAATGGGCGGATCACGGTGCTCAGGATCTGGGGGCGGTGGAACAGGAATTGGGGGCGAAGACGCCACTCGACCGACACATGTGGTGGTGACACGGCCCTGAGGGGTGCGTGACGAGCGGGCGTCCTACGCCACCGCGTGCCCCGGAGGTGATCGCCTCGACGCCGTACTGGTCACCGTCCGGGCGACGGCGCCGCATGCGTGGACCATGCGATCGGGCCGCCGACGCTCGTCTGCTCGCCGCAGTGGCTGTCCGCGACCGGTGCGACCGGGTGCTGTGGTGAGCAGACCCGTCTGGTGAACCGTCAAGTGCTGTCCCTGCGGTTGTGTCCTGTCCCTTGGCTGTCGCCGGAACCGATCCTACGATGGACTAAATCTAAGTCAATACGATGACCAAACCCATACGAATTCATTCGTCGGACGATGCACAGTTAGGCTGATGGGCATGAGCGACCTCCTGGAACGGCTGCGCGGACGCGGCTGGCGTATGACCGCCCAGCGCCGCGTTGTCGCCGAGGTGCTCGACGGCGAGCACGTCCACCTCACCGCGGACGAGGTACTCGCGCGTGCCACCGACCGGTTGCCGGAGATCTCCCGCGCGACCGTCTACAACACCCTTGGTGAGCTCGTCTCGCTCGGCGAGGTGGTCGAGGTGGCCACCGACGGCCGCGCCAAGCGCTACGACCCGAACGCCCACCACCCCCACCACCACCTGCTGTGTTCGCGCTGCGGCGCCATCCGTGACGTCCACCCCGACGGCGACCCGCTGGCCGATCTCCCCGCCTCCGAGCGGTTCGGCTTCACCGTCTCCGACGTCGAGATGACCTACCGGGGTCTGTGCCCCGACTGCGCCCGCGCCTGAGCCGACCCGCACCTCCGGAACGAAAAGAGCGCGCCCCGTCAGCGACGGCGGCGGGCGTTGAGTCGGGCGGCCTGGCGGGTCAGGTGGTCGCGCTCGGCGAGGCTGGGGGCCTTGTGGGCCGCCTCGGCGTAAAGCCGTGCCGCCGTCACCAGGTCGCCGTCGCGTTCATGGAGGTACGCCGCCACCGCGGCATGGCGGGGGATGGCATCGTCCAGCGCCGCGAGCGCCGCCAGGCCCGCGCGCGGTCCGTCGGCCTCGCCGACCGCCACCGCACGGTTGAGCCGGACGACCGGGCTGTCGGTCAGTCGCACGAGCTCGTCGTACCACTCGACGATCTGCACCCAGTCGGTCTCCTCGGCGGTGGGCGCGTCGGCGTGCAGTGCCGCGATGGCGGCCTGGGCCTGGAACTCGCCGAGCCGGTCGCGGGCGAGGGCCGCCTGCAGGATCTCGACGCCCTCGGCGATCGACCCGGTGTCCCATCGGCCGCGGTCCTGCTCGGCGAGCGGCACCAGGCTGCCGTCGGGCGCGGTCCGGGCGGCGCGCCGGGCGTGGTGGAGCAGCATGAGGGCGAGCAGCCCCGCCACCTCGGGGTGGTCGATTCCGGCCGCGAGCTGCCGGGTGAGCCGGATGGCCTCGGCGGCGAGGTCGATGTCGCCGGAGTAGCCCTCGTTGAAGACCAGATAGAGGACGCGCAGCACGGTGGCGACGTCGCCGGGCCGGTCGAACCGTATGCCGGAGACGGTGCGCTTGGCCCGGCTGATGCGCTGCGCCATGGTCGCCTCGGGTACCAGGTAGGCCTGGGCGATCTGACGGGTGGTCAGCCCGCCGACGGCGCGCAGTGTGAGCGCGACCGCGGACGACGGCGTCAGCGACGGGTGGGCGCACAGGAAATAGAGCTGGAGCGTGTCGTCCGCCGAGGGCGCGGGACCGGCGGCCGGCTCCTGGTCGACGTGGTCCTCGCGCCGGCGGCGGGCGGTGTCGGCGCGGGTCGCGTCGAGGAACTTGCGCCAGGCCACGGTGACCAGCCAGCCCTTCGCATCCCGCGGAGGGTCGGCCGGCCAGACGCGGACCGCCTCGACCAGCGCGTCCTGCACGGCGTCCTCGGCCGCCGCGAAGTCGGCTCCGCGGCGGACGAGGATGGCAAGCACGCTGGGCGTAAGGCTCCGAAGCAGAGCCTCATCCATGGAAGGCGCAGTCCGAGGTGGTGGGCGGGGCGGCCAGGAACGGGCGCACCTCCAGCCACTCGTGGATCGGCTTACCGCCCGCGCCGGGGGCGGCCGACAGTTCCCCGGCCAGCTCGACGGCGCGCTCGTAGCTGTCGACGTCGATCACCATCCAGCCGGCGATGAGGTCCTTGGTCTCGGCGAACGGGCCGTCGGTGACCGGCGGGCGGCCCTCGCCGTCGTACCGGACCCACGTCCCCTCGGGGGCGAGCGCCTGACCGTCGACGAACTCGCCGGTCTTCTCGAGCCGGGCCGCGAAGTCGTTCATGTACTGCACATGGGCCGAGATCTCCTCGGGCGCCCACCGGTCCATGGGAACGTCGTTCACCGCGGCCGGGGCACCGCGGTAGTGCTTGAGCAGCAGGTACTTGGCCATGATGGTTCTCCTAGGTCCTGGTGCGACCCATTGTGGTCGCGTTCACAGCGGGGACGGAGCCGGTCACGGGTTCTCGACATCCCCGTCCGATTTTTTTGGCTCTCGTGGATGAGCCTGGTCAGCAGCATGCTCGCGCCCCGGTCGACCATCGCCAGGACACGCGAGCGCCCCGACGACGTACCGCACCGAGCCCGGAGAAAAACGCATGCGCTGCTCCAGGGGGCCCGGTTACCGTGGCGGCATGTCTACGCCCCGAATTTCCTAGCCGAGGACCCGCTTCCCCGCCAGAAGTGTGTCCTTTTGCTATTTCGGAGCGTCACCCCATGATTACTGCTCGCGGAGTCGAGCTGCGCGCCGGCGCGCGCCTGCTGCTGTCCGACATCTCCTTCACCATCTCCCCCGGCGACCGGATCGGCCTGGTCGGCCGCAACGGTGCGGGCAAGACCACCCTGATGACCGCCCTCGCCGGACAGGCCGAGCCGGATGCCGGGACGATCACCCGCACCGGTCCTGTCGGGTTCCTCGCGCAGGACTCCCGCGCCGCCGACCCCACCGTCACCGTGACCGACCGGATCCTGTCCGCCCGCGGCCTCGACCGCGCTCTGCGTGCACTGCGCACGGCCGAGGCCGCGATGGCCCACGCCACCGGCCCCGCGGAACTGGAGCGGGCGATGAACCGCTATACGCACGCCGAGGCCGCGTTCCAGGCCGGGGGCGGCTACGCAGCAGAGGCCGAGGCGGCCCGTGTGGCGGCCGGACTCGGCCTGCCCGACCGGGTGTTGGGCGAGCCGGTCGGCGCGCTGTCCGGCGGTCAGCGGCGCCGGGTGGAGCTGGCGCGGATCCTGTTCGCCGGACACTCCGGGACACTCCTGCTGGACGAGCCGACCAACCACCTCGACGCCGACTCGATCGCCTGGCTGCGCACCTTCCTCCGCAGCCACCCGGGCGGACTGATGCTGATCAGCCACGACACCTCACTGCTCGCCGACGTGGTCAACCGCGTCTTCCACCTCGACACTTCCCCGAGCTCTCCACTCCTCCCCCAATCTCTCAACTCTGTTCGAGCAGGGGGGACCCCCATGCGCAGGGGAGCCACCGACCGCACCACGATCGAGGTCCACAACACCGGCTGGCGGGCGTATCTCGCGCAGCGCGAGTACGACGAGCGACGGCGCGCCCGGGAGCGGGCGAACGCCGAACGCAAGGCCGCCGCCCTGCACGCGCAGGCGGACAAGATGAAGGCGCGCGTGGCCACCGCCGTCACGGCCAGGAACATGGCCCGCCGCGCCGACCGCATGCTCGCCGACCTCGAACCGGCCCGGCGGACGGAGAAGACCGCCCGGATCCGGCTGCCCGAACCCGCCCCGTGCGGCCGCATGCCACTGGGCGCGATCAGCCTGGCCAAGTCCTACGGCGGCCACCAAGTGCTGTCCGGTGTGGACCTGGCCGTGGACCGGGGCAGCCGCGTGGTGGTCCTCGGCCTCAACGGGGCCGGAAAGACCACCCTGTTGCGCATCCTGGCCGGTGCTGAGGACCCGGACAGCGGCCGGGTGGTGCGCGGACACGGGCTGCGTCTGGGCTACTTCGCCCAGGAGCACGACACCCTGGACACCGCACGCACCGTACGTCAGAACCTTGCGGCGGCCGCGCCCCACCTCACCGACGGCGAAGCGCGACGGGTACTGGGCGCGTTCCTGTTCTCCGGGGACGACGCCGACAAGCCGGCCGCAGTGCTCTCCGGCGGCGAGAAGACCCGCCTGGCACTGGCCGGTCTCGTCCACTCCGGAGCCAACGTGCTGCTCCTCGACGAGCCCACCAACCATCTCGACCCCGCCCCCCGCGACGAGGTCCTGGCGGCCGTCGGCTCGTATCCCGGCGCGATCGTGATGGTCACCCACGACGGAGGCGCCGTCGACGCCCTGCGCCCCGACCGCGTCCTGCTGCTGCCGGACGCGGACGAGGACCTGTGGAACGAGGAGTACCGGGACCTGGTCTCCCTCGCCTGACCTGCCGGCTTCTGCGCGGATGCGGGGAAGTCAGGGCCGAAACGGGGCGGTTGCGCCGGTGTCCGGGCTGTCAGAGGCTCATCGGCGCACTCGCTTCGCCTCGTGTCACACAGCGACTGAAGGGTGGCGTGGATGATCGCCTCCACAGACCGGCGCCCCTATGGTGCGGTGCTGCCGGTAGCCGAAAATGCCGTCGTCGCATCCGGTTCTCAAGAAACGCAGCGACACCGACACGATCGATGCACTCTGACTCGCGCTCCTTACCGATATCGAAGGTTTCATGATGGGTTGGAACGGGGTGCTTGATTTTCCCGATCGCAGGTTTACGTTCGGCCTGAAAAAGTGTGGGCCGCGGAAAAATCTTGGTGAAGTTCATGGACCGAGAAGATAAGGGCGCCGTTTCGAGTCACGGGAAGGATGTTTCAGAGGCTCCGACATCAGGCTCCATAGAATTCTTCAGTGCGATTCTGGACTCGTCCGTCAAAGACGAATGGAGCTACCGAAGGGATCTCCATACAGCATTGCGTTTGCATGAGGAATGCGGGAGATCGCTGCGTGGGTCAGGGAACAAAACACTGCCCTGCGTGAAGCCTGCGTGGCCGGCGGGCACCTCCAGGTGAGGTTGTGCAGGCGGACGATCTGGGGAGTTGGCGCATTCGGGTGTTACGCGTAGGCAGGCGGAGGAGGAACTGCGCAGGCATAAAGCCCTCCTCCTCCGCCTGCCCCTGGCTCGCGGGATTAGGCGTCAGTTACAGATGCTGCCGCCACCGCTGCAGTCGCCGCCACCATGCCCGCCGCCGGGGTGAACGACGGTGCTTGGGCTGGACTGGACCGTGGTGGTTTTTGTGGCGGCGTGATGGGCCGAGGGCGCGGCGACTGCGTATCCGGCCGTGGTCAGCCCGGTTGCGAGAGCGAGACCGAGGGTGGCGCCGATCGCGAGTACTCGTGACATGGATATCTCCCGGTGGGTTTCGTGTGTCGCGGTCATGTGGATAACCCTGCATGCCCCTGCGGCAGGTTTCATTTCGGACGCGGCCATTCGAGTGACACCTGCGAAATCCAGAAATTCCCCAAGCGCAAAGATCATTTGCGGGAAACCAGCCGAAAATGGCCGCCGTGCCTTCTTTGACCGACAGGCTTGGTCACTTCCGGTACTCAGGCAGCCCCAGGCACGTTCCCGACCCCACGACGGCGCTTCCAGTACGCGACGGTCAGCACGGCCAACAACGGCCCCCACAAGCTCAGCGGCGTATAGCAGGCGTAGTACCAGGCGGCTTCCCAGCCGGTGGCAAGGGCCGGGGAGCCCGCCGGCAGCTCGTCGCCTTGGATCGTGGTGCCCCTGATCTCGGAGACGATGAACAGGAGGGTGAACACGAGTGTGAGGATCGTCGCCCCGGTGGCGGCGGGGATGACCGCCGCCATCGTCGGGACCCGGCGTCCACGCAGGAACGGGATCCAGCGCGGGAACACCTCGCCCCAGCGGGCGATCAGACCGATCGCGGTGAAGGCGAGGACTTCGGACAGGATCGACAGGAAGACGACGTAGGCCCGCTCGCCGAGCCCGATCCCCTCGTCGAATGCGGCCGGCAGCCGCCAGATGCCGGCCGGCAGGACGGTGAACGGCACGGCGCAGGCGATGAGTTGCATCCGTCGGGACACTCCGGAAACCGGATCATGGGCGGCCCGCCATGCGGCGCGGCGTCGTCCGGGACGGGCGGCAGTGGGTTCTTCGGTATGCCGGCGAAGCTGCTTCATGGACGGTCCTCGCTTCCGTGGGCCGGGGCTGACCCTTCCGTAATGAAGATCCCAGCCGGGCAGTCGTCGAGAATCGCTCCGCGGGCGAACTCGGCTCCGCCGTAGGGCCGATGGCGAGGTGCGACCGGAGGATGACGACGGCTGGCACAGGGCTGGCATGGGCGGTCATGGGCCGTCATGGGCCGTCATGGGCCGTCATGGGCAATCAACGCATCGAAGCTGCGACGGTAGTTGTGCTCCACCGCCTCTGCTGTGCAGCTCGCCACCCGATCGGGTGGCGAACCGTCTCCCGCCTGTCACGGCCATGTCGCAGCGACTACAACTCCAGTCTGTGACCGCCAGCCCGGCCAACCGCCTCCTCACCCCCTGACGCCGTGCGCCCGAACGGCCGTTTCAGTCGTGTCCCCCGCCCCCAACTGGCCACGCTGGCCCTGCTGCTCACCGCTGCGGTGACGGCCGCCGGATGCGCCTCCACCCCGTCACGGCCGTCGGACCGCCCTGCACGGGACCCCGACGCTGCCGTCAAGGCGGCAACCCTGCTGCTGACCGACGGCTGCCTGCGCCGCCAGGGACTCACCACGCCGTCCCCGCACCGGCCTCGCGCGTCGGCCGCCGACGCACGCCGGGTGGACGCGGCGCTCTTCGGGGCCGGCGCCACGGAGCTCTCGCTGAAGCTGCCCACCGGCTACACCGTTCGCGCCCACACCGACGGCTGCCTCGCCTCCGCACAGCAGAAGCTGTACGGCGACCAGCGGGCCTGGTTCCGCGCATCGGTCGTCGTCAACAACCTCAAGCCGGAAGCCAAACGCACCCGCAGCACCCTCGCCGACGTCCGCGCCCGGCACCGCGCCGAGATCGCCGCCTGGCAGCGGATGAGGGCCCGTGCCCACCACCGGGCCACCGCCCTGCTCGACCACCCGCCCGCACCCCCACCCACCGGATGACAAGGACACGCCCCGTGAAGCGACTCACCACCCTCCTCACCGCCCTGGCCGTCTCCCTCGGCACCGCCCTCGCCACCTCGACGGCAGCAGAGGCAGCCCCCTGCCGCAGCGGCTACTTCTGTGTCTGGACCGACGCCAACTTCGAAGGCATGAAGATCGAGCACGGCGGCGACGACCACTGGTGGGAGGGCGACATGTCCAACGAAGACTCCTCCTGGGCCAACCACGGCATCTCCGGACCGAACGTGCCGGACCATGTGAAGATCTACGACGGCCGCGAGCTCATCGGCGACGTCACCTTGTGCCTCGCACCCGGCCAGGAAGTCGGCTACGACGGCGGCGCCAACGACCGGGGCAGCTCCCACACCTGGTCCGTCGGCTGCTGACCCCGCCTGCCCAGCGCCCGCCTCCGGAACCATTGGCTGCGAAGGCGGGCCGCGCGGGCTGCTGAGGAAGGACCGTAGTGCCGCGCCGATAACCGCTGGACAGCCACGTCCACGTCCATGCCGTGGCGGACGCCCGCCCGGCCGCCCACGTCTACTGACGGGTCAGGGAGCGGGTGATGCCCGCCGCGATCGTCGTGGCCAGCGTCCAGCCCGTGACCACCAGCAGGTACGAGAGCCACTGGTACCAGCCCCGCGGTGCGAAGGCCACCTCCTGTCCGAAGCCGATGATCGGCATCAGCAGGTCGAGGGTGTAGAAGAAGGGGTTGAAGTCGGGGGCCTCGTCGGCCTTCAGAGGGCGCGGATGGTGCAGCGCGAAGGCGAGGGCGCCGATGAGCAGCAGGGCCAGCAGCCAGCCTGCGGCACGCATCGGGCGGAAGCCGTAGCCGACGGTGGTGTCCTGGAGATGGCCCCAGACCCTGGAGTACCAGGGCAGGGTGCGGCGGTGGCGGCGGAGTTTGGCCAGCTGGACGGCGCGTACGGCCGCCTCGTCGCCCGCCGTGCGGTACGCGGCAGCGAGCTGCTCGTACGAGTACGACACATAACCGGCGCGTTCGCGGTCCAGCACCGGGAGCCGTTCCTCGGCGGGCAGATGCGGCAGCAGTGAACCGTAGGTGAGCCGGTCGAGCTTGACCTCGTCCGGCCAGACCTCCGGCGGGATGTACAGCACGTCGAACTGGGCGCGGCGCAGATTGATCGTGCCCACGACGGGCTTCGCCTCACGCAGCCACATCTCGCCCACCACACAACTGCTGACGCGCAGCGCGACGCCGCCCGGGTTGGAAAGGGCGGCATAGGCGAGGTTGAGCTGGCCGCCGATCCTGGCCCCGCGCAGGTCGACCCTGCCGTGGACGCGCAGCCGCATCGCATGCACGTCGGTGCCGACGCTGAGGGTCTCGGCCTGCAGCGCATGGCCGCCGGGGGCGTTGAGCCGCGCGTCGTCAAGCGTGATCTGTCCGCCGACGGTGGCGCCGTTCAGCCGGATCTCGCCGTGGGCGACCAGGTCGGGAGCCCAGATGTCGGTGCCTATGTCGGCGTGGTTGAGCTGGAGAACCGGTTCCTCGGGCGGCTGCGTGGCCGCCGGATCACCGAAGTGGGCCCCGTTGGCGAAGACCGCACCGGATATCTGCGCCCCGGCCAGCCGCACCGGACCCTTGATACGGCAACAGGTGATGCGTAACACCCCGTCGACGTGGAGGTGTCCGGCCGTGAGACCCGGGAGGACCGAGTCGTTCAGGGCCAGGATGGAGAGCTGAGCACCGTACAGCTCCGGGGCTCTCTCGAAGTAGCAGGACCGCAGTCGTACCGGGTGCTCGACCTTGCCGTACTTGAGGTCCAGTTCCCCCGTGATGCGGGCTCCCCACAGCTTCAGCCCCGCTATCTCGCCGTCTCGTGACGGTCCGTTGAGCAGCAGCGCCCGGAGCACGGCGGCGCGTACGGTCCGCTCGGGGCCCCAGGTGGCGCCGGTGGCGGTGTCCTCGTCGGCGTTCTCCCGGAAGTCGACGCTCTCGCCGAGGGGGAACGCCTGCCAAACACGTCGTTCCGCTGGGGTCAGGTCGGTGATCTCCACCGGCCGGATGCTGTCGTGCGGGCATTCGAACTGTCAAGAAACGTGAGGCCAGGCCCACTTCGCTTGGCCCCCCGGCTCCCGGCCCCGGAAGGGCCGGGATCGTCTGGGTGACGGTCCCGGCCCTTCGGGTCAGCAGTCGGTCAGACGCGGTCGGCCGCAATCAGGAGGTACTGGAAGGAACCGTCCTTGTACGAGTTGATGAAGGCCTCTTCGATGCCGGTGACCAGGGAGGAGGTCGCCCGCAGCTCCCAGTAGGGCAGCGTCGCGGGAGTCAGGTCGATGACGGCCTGCGGTACGAGACGGTTGTCGGCCATGGCGCGCAGGTACTCGCGGCGGGAATGGATGTTGCACTCGAAGTGCGCGTTGATCTGGGAGACCCACTTCGAGGGCTGGCCGTAACGCGGGTTCCAGCAGCCGGTGATGGTGACATAGCGGCCGCCGACCGCGAGGACCCGGGAGTGCTCGGCGAAGAGGTCGTGCAGGTCGACGTACATGCTCGACTCGTTGTTCCAGGAGGCCGCGGCCTGCCCCGTGTCGAAGGGCGTGTCGAGCATGTTGCACACGCGGGCGTGGACGTGGTCGTCGATGCCGAGTTCATGGGCGCGCCGGTTGGCGAAGTCGGCCTGCTTGGCCGACAGGGTGACGCCCTGGACCTTGCATCCGAATCGCTGGTGGGCCATGACCATCGAACCGCCCCGGCCGCAGCCGGCGTCCATGAGCGTGTCGTCACGCCCGATGGAGCCCAGGTGGTCCAAGAGGACTTCGGCCTGCGACGACTCCAGGCGGTGGAGCTCGGAGATCAGCCGCTTCTCGTACTCGCTGTCTTCGACGTCCCCGAGGGCGGCGTGGTCGACGTCGCCGATGCCGTAGTGGTGGTGGTAAAGCCCGTCGACGTCGCCGAGGCGCAGGTTCACGGGCCTGGCCTCCTGGTCCCAGTAACGGGCGATGTCACCCTGGTAGGGCGACGCCGGGGCGGGGACGAACGCGGAGGTGCCGTTGACGGTGGTGAGCTGGGTGGTGGTCACAGTTAGGTCCATCCTTACCAGAAGTCGGGCAGGCTGTATCGATAGGTGTTGGTCTGGTGCCAGTAGTGGTTGCCGTCGACCCATACGGCCACGCCCCGCAGGAAGCGCAGCACGTTCGGGACGGGGCAGGCGGCGGCCAACGTGGCGGCTTCGGATTCGAAACCGCGCATGAGGTCGTTGTGGACCTCGACCGCCTTGAGATAGGCCTCTTGGTCGGAGATGCCCTCTCGTTCGGCGAGCACCACGGGCAGGTTCAGGTGCCGGCCGGGGCTCTTGAGTTCCTTGGTGTACGAGTACAGGTCGTTGACGATGGTGGTGGCGTTGCCGGCGAGCGCGATGACCCGCTGCATGTCGGGCCGGGCGTGCAGGTCCGCCGGCAGTTCGTAGCCGCCGACGGAGTCGGTGAGGGTCGGGCAGGGGCGGAAGTTGTTGAACTGGCGCATCGCCAGGTACTCCCACACCTCGGGCATGTGGTCCGTCTCGGCCCAGGCGGCCTCCGCGAGGTACCCCATGTGCAGACGAGCCATGTCGTGCCGGAACCGGTCTGCCTGGGAGGGGGTGGCCATCTCCAGGAAGTACTCCATGGCGGAGCGGTAGGTGCGCCGAGGGGCGTCCGACCAGAGCGACTTCCCCCACTCCGGCTCGTACTCCGCCGTCGTGTGCAGCGGGTCGAGGGCCGTGTGCGCCAGCAGGAGGCGGCCGCCGAGACCGATGGGCGAGCCGCCGTGGTCCTCGCAGTAGCAGTCGTCGACCGCGTTCTCGGCGACCATCAGCCGCGCGGCGAGCATCACGTGTTCGACGGTGGGAGCGTCCGGATGACAGGCGACCATGTAGCGGCCGATGGAGAAGCCGTCGAACTGGTCCTCCCACTCCGGGGGGTACGCCTGGACCTCGTCCACCGCCCATTCCTTGATCCTGCGGCCGACCTCCGCCACTCGCGCCGGGTCGGGCTCCGGCACCGGGTGGTAGTAGAGGCCCGGGATCGGGTTGCCCTCTTCCGGTGTCTCGGGCGCCGGCGACACGGGAGGCTCTTCACGTCGGGCCAGATGCACGCTCGCCGTGCCCAGACCACTGGGACCACGCAGGATCCGCTCCAGGGCGGCAGGGCTCGATCGCGTCACCGCGCCGGCCCCCTCCCCCACGTGCCGATCGATCAGGCCGCCAACCGGGCCGTCGTCGGGTACCGGCACGTCTACGGGTGCGGGCACATCGCCAGGTCCGGGCACGTCTACGGGTACGGACGCGCCCACGGGAACGGCCCCTGCGGCGGGGACGGGGACGGAGGGCGGGCCGGGCAGAGCGACGCCGCCGGCTGCGTGGGGGTGGGCATGGGCCCGAGCCGCAGCGGCAGGCAGGCTCGACTGCAGCGGGGAAGACCCAGGATCGGGCATCCGTAGCTCCTTTGGTGAGATGGGTTGGCTGTTCCGGCCCCGGCCGTGCTCGCCCGGGTTTCGGGGAGATCCGGGCCGTCACGGCCGTCGGACGGGTTCTCTGGTCGCGGCTGCCGGCGATCTGCTCGGTCTCCAGCACGTCGGGCGCGTCGGGCGCCGGGCCGGCGGCGGAGTAACGCCTGGTGACCCGGCACGGGATGATCGCCTGCTCGCCGATGTCCATGAAGCGCACGGACAGACCCGGCCCGCACTCCTCCGGCGAGCGGGACCGCCGCAGACCGACGACGCCTAGGTTGTCCTCATCCTCATCCTCGTCCTCGTCCTCGTCCTCGTCCTTGCCGGTTCGCGAGGTGAGGGTCGAGCTGGTGCTCTCCTTGCTGATGGGGATCTTGTTGAGTGGATCTTGTTTCAGGGGACCTTGTTCCAGGGCAGGATCGGGCCCCCGCGTCAGGCCGGTGCCTGCACGGGCGAGGAGGAGCTCGGTGCCGCGACGGCGGCAGATCAACTCGTCGAGATCCTCCACAGTCTTCGCGACCGTCTGGACCGTCTTGACCGTCTTGACCGCCTGCGCGACGGCGGGTAGGTACGCGCGCGGCGTGAGTTCGTACCCGACGAAGGAGCCCGGCAGCTCGACTTCGCCTGTGTGACCGGCCGACATCGCGATGCCGGCCTCGCCGTAACGGTTCTGCCGCCGGAAGGGAAGCGAGTTGAACTGCTCGGGCTGGACTGCCGAGGCGGCTCCAGCTGCGCTTCCATGCCGGTCTCAGCGGTCATCGGGCGGGCTCTCCTTCGCGGGGGCAGTGATCGGCGTACGCGGCGGCAACGAATGAACGAAGAAAAGGAGGGTGAACTTCTGGAGATCCATCCAGGTCCCGGAGACCAGTAAACGGCTGGTACGCCCCGCTTGTCCCGTGAGGCCGTTGGAGTTACTTCGATGCAGTGATCTCGCTCCGCACCGGGTTTGTCCGGACGACCGATGGCATTCGGACTGTCTTGATCCTGAACACGTTCAGTGCACGGCAGGGCGGCCACACACCGCCTTCATCTCCGGTGACATCTCCGGTACTAGCAGCCTGACTTGATGCCCCATCAGGCGGCAGAATCGAACACCAGGAGGGCATCCCTATCGCCAGATCGCCGTGCGCCGGCGGAGGCCGGGTGTGAGGTGCTTCGGGTAGCGGGTGTCGGTCACCGTGAAGGTGATGTCCGCGTACGGGCGTTCCTCGAAGGGGCGGGTCGGACACGGTTGGCGCGATCCTTCCCTTGTGAACGGGCCTTGGGCGCGCGGGGGTCCGAGCGCCAACCGGGCTCGCCCAAATCCCGTTCCGCGTCGGCCGGCATGCGCGCGCTCTCGCGGGCGAACGCGATCGAGGTGCCGGCCCGCTCAGGGTGCGGGCGTACCGCGCTGCCGCCGTCGACGAGCAGCAGCGTGCCGGGGCCGAGGGAGCGCATGCCGGGCAGGGCCGGGTTCACGCAGGTGACGGGCCCGTCACCGAGGTCGGGACGGCGCGAGGCCGCCGTGGGCGGTCCCCCGCGGCCGCCCCCGGCCACTCGGCTCGCCGTAACGTGTGATCATGACTGATTCCGATGACGTCCGCCGGATCGCCCTCTCCCTCCCGGAGACGGCGGAGAAGGAAGCCTGGGACATGCCCACGTTCCGGGTCGCCGGGAAGATGTTCCTCACCCTCCCTGACGATGAGACGTCGTTCGCCGTGCGATGCCCGATCCACGAGCGGGCGGAGCTGATCGCGGCGGAACCGCAGAAGTTCTGGGTACCGCCGCACGAGGCCGCTTCCAACTGGGTGAGGGTGCGGCTTGCCGCGTTGGAGGACATGGGCGAGCTTCGGGACATCATCGTGGACTCGTGGAGCCAGGCAGCCCCGCCGCGCCTCGTGGGCGACGGTTGACCAGCGCGTTTCCGGGATGCCACCGGTCAGCCGTGCGCCGCTCTCACCTCATGGCGAAGATCGCGCACGTGGTGGTGGCGTGTGCGTACACCTTCCCGTCGTCGACGCCGACCACCTGGGCCTCGGCGGTGCCGAGCGTGCGCCCGACGTGGACGGCGGTGCCGGTCGCCCGGAGCTTGCCGGTACGCGCGGTCACCGGACGGATGAGATGCACGTTGATCTGCGCGGTCGTGTAGCCCGTACCGGCGGGCAGGCGGCTGAAGACCGCGGAGCCGAGCGCCGAGTCCAGCAGGGTGGTCAAGTAGCCGCCGTGCACGGTGCCCATCGGGTTGTACAGGTGCTCGCCGGTTTCGCCCTCGAATACCGCCACGCCGGGATCGGCGCCGACGAGCCTGAAGCCGAGCGTGTGTGAGATGGGTGCCTGCGGCGTACGTCCCTCGATGATCGAACGCAGGAAGTCCAAGCCGGAAGGAGCCGTGATTTCGGTGTTTTCGCTGCTCATGGCACCCAACGCTAGATCGTCTCCGCTACGCGGCAAGTACGGATTCTGGACCGCTACCGTGGACCGCATGAGTGGATCTGGGCAGTTCTGCGCGGTCGCCCGCGCGCTGGAGGTTCTGGGCGAGCGATGGACGCTGCTGGTCGTCCGGGAGCTGCTGCTGGGCGAGCGGCATTTCAACGACATCCGCCGGGGCCTGCCGCGCATCTCACGGACCATGCTGTCGACGCGTCTGAAAACCCTGGAGAAGGCCGGGATCGTGGCACGGGAGGGAGGCGGGTACCGGCTCACCGATGCGGGCGAGAATCTGGCGCCGGTGGTGCGGGAACTGGGCGGCTGGGCCATGGAGTGGGACCGGCGCGGCCTTCGGCCGGAACACCTCGACCCCGATGTCCTTGTGTGGGACATCCGCCGCCGTACCGTGACCGAACGCCTGCCGGAGCGGCGGACCATCGTCGAGCTGCGCTTCCGCGGAGCCGACGGCGGGCCGTACTTTCTGCACGTCGCCCGGCCGCAGATCGACCTGTGCACCGACGACGGCGGCTTCGAGGTGGCCCTGCGGGTGGAGGCCGACCTGGAGGCGCTGACCCGCTATTGGCTCGGCGAGATCTCCTGGGCACCGCTCCTGCGCTCCGGAGCCGTCACCCTGACCGGACCGAGCACGCTGCGACGGGCGTTCCCCACCTGGTTCTCCGGCTACCTGCTCCGCACCGCCTCCGCCGCAGGCCCACACCGCGATCATGGTCAATCGTGAAGCGCGGCGGTGTGGCGTGCGCAATCGGCGAGCGAACCCGGCGGGACATCGTCTCGTCGGCCGCGCGGACCGGGCCTCCTTCGACTGCGCCGTTGTGGACGCCGTCAGGAAGACCGCCCGCGCGGCCGTGAACACGGTTTTGTGACGGTGAATCAGGACGGTGAATCAGGACGGCGAATCAGGCAGGAGCCGTGATCGGCTGCTGACGTGTGTCCACCACGCTGCGCAGCTTGCCGGTCCCGGGTGTCCGTTCGAGACCGGCGCCGGCCATCTCCGTCACCTCCAGGTCCAGCAGCCCCTCGGCGACGGCCGTCCGCAGCTCGGGGTAGCCCGCGAGGAACACCTCGCGCGCCCGTAGTGCGCGCGGCTCGCCATCTGCCCGCTCCAGGCGGACGGTGAGTCGCTCCCGCAGCCCGTCGTGCGCGAGCACGATCTGCGTCCCGCCCCGGTGGCCCAGGAACTCCTCGGCGAGCGTGACGAACCGACGGTAGTTGAGGAAGTACGTTGCCACCCTCATCACTTCCCCGAGCCGCCCCAGCAGTTCGAAGCGCGGGGTTCGGTTGCCGCAGGGACAGGGGCCCGGTACGGCTCGGCCGAAGTCGCCGATGACGTACCGGCCCAGGTCCTGCCCCCGCCGCGCACGCGTGGCGAACACCAGCCGGCCGGTCTCGCCGTCGGCCACCGGTCGGTCCTCGTCGACGTCGAGGATCTCCAGGGCGTGCAGATCGGCGTGGAGGTGGTGCACACCCCCGGTGCTCTCGGTGCACTGGTAGCCCAGCGGGCCCAGGTCCGTGCTGCCGTAGGTGAGCGAGCGGACCGTCTCGATGCCGAAGTCCTCCATGAGCACCCGTCGCTGCTCGGCGGTGAAGTGCTCACCGCCGTAGAAGATCCGGCGGATCCCGCCGTACGAGCGCAGCAGGTCGCTCTGGTCGTGCAGCAGCTGCCAGAGGTACGAGGGCATGCCGAACAGCGTGTCGACCTGGCACTCCACCAGCGCCTGCGCCGTCGCCAGGTGGTCGGGGCCGGCCGCCAGCGGAATCTGCACGCCGCCCAGCCGTTCCAGGATGGAGAAGAAGCTGATGAACCCGCCGTACATGCCGCCGCAGTAGAAGAGGTTGGCGGTCCGGTCGCGGCGCGGGTCGTAGCCGGCTGCCAGCAGGCCGCGGGCGGCGGCGTGCATCTGCGCGTCGTAGTCCTCGTAGGTGAACAGCGACAGTGCGGGGGTGCCGGTGCTGCCGCCGCTGCGGAAGTACAGCTCGGCGTCGGCCCGGGAGACCTGCTCGTTGAGTGCCTGTACCGCGGCCTTGTCGCGCAGCGGTCCGCCGTGCGCGGGCGGCGGCACCGGGCGTACCAGATCGTCGAGGCAGGCGACGGTGGCGAACCGCTCGTCGGCCTGCACCGCGACGCGGCGGCTGTAGCGTTGCAGCGCGTACACGCCGTCGTGCGGTTCGCCGGAGTAGCCGGACGGCATTCCGCCCAGTGGCGTGACCCGCGTCGCGCCGGCGGCCAGCACCAGGTGGGAGAGTTCGGCGACGTCGGTGCGGCTGCCCGCCACGCCGGCCGTCTGCAGGTAGCGGCGCATCGGGCGCAGCACGGCCAGGGCGCGCTTGCGGGGCAGCGGCTTGACCCAGATGCTCCGGTGGAGCGGGGACGCGGTGAGCGCCGGCCGGGTATCGGCGATCACGCGCCAGGAGCCGTCGGCCGCCGCGTGTACGCGGGTGAGTCCGAGGTGTTCCTCCAGCCGGGCGATCAGCTCGGTGGTGGTGACCTCCGCCTCCTCGGCGATGCCGGGCGCGTCGGCGGTCGGGGCGGGTTCCGCGGCCAGGACGTCGGCGAAGCGCTCCGCGAACGCGAAGACCTCCTCCTCGTCTTCGGTGTCGAGGTAGACCACCTGCGGGCTGGAGCACGCCTGTTGCTCGTGCGCGCAGACGTCGGCGGCCAGTGCGGTGAGCGCCTGGTCGTCGTGCCAGGCGGCGCGCGCCAGATAGGCGAGGGAGATCCTGTGGCCCCACTCCACCAGCCGGCAACCGGGCGGTACGTGCTCGGCGACGCCCGCGACCGCCGCCTCTCCGCCCCACACCGCGACCGCGTCCGCGGGCGCGCACATCATGCGCAGCCACTCCTGCCGCGACGAGGGGAAGCGAAGGACGATCACGCGCTCGGAGATGGCTGCCGTGGAGTCCAGCGCGGCCAGTTCGGCCAGTACGTGCTGGGCGAACAGCGGGTCGCCGGAGCTGGTCTTGAGCACGTTGACGTTGCCGGCGAGCAGACCCTCGACGACGCTGAGCGGGGCGACGGTCGCGGCGTTGCCGGGCGCGATGTGGGCGACCAGACCCACCGGTGCCCACGCCTCGTAGACGGTCTCCTTGGCGTCGGGCCGGGTCAGCCGCTGGGGCGCCGTGCCGCCCAGTTCGCGACGGAGTTTGCGGGTCAGCTCGGCGCGGGTGAGGGCCAGGCCCAGTTCGGCGAGCACGCCCTCGTCCTCGCCGGCGGGCAGCTGTGCGGCCAGGCGTATGCACGTCGGGTGCGCGGGGTCGAGCAGGGCGGCGGCCAGCGCGTCGCACGCGGACAGCACGGCCGCGGTGTCGATCGGGGTGGCGAGGACCGCCTCGACGGTGTCGGCCAGGGTCGCCAGGCGGCGGCCCGCCTCCTCGTCGCCGACGAACGCACCCTGCCAGTAATGCTGGTGCTCTGCGATGGGGGTCGTCACGACAGTCCCTTCATCAGTTCTGCGGCGGCCACCGCACAGCTTCGGTTGCGGCTCACTCCGGCCCGGCCGAGGACGGTGAACCAGGGTGTGTCCAGGTCGCACGGGCACTCCCGGCCCGGCTGCAGGGTCGCCAGGTCCCCCATGACGACGCTCTGCGCGGGCACGGAGGTGATGTACGGGGAGACCAGGTGCAGGAAACCGGGCTCGCCGTGGGGCAGCGGCTCCAGAGTGCGTGCCGAGCGGACGAACACCCGTGACCACACGGGGGCGTGCAGCCGGTGGTGGTCGCATTCGATGTACGGAACGCAGTGCTCGACCGAGCCGAACGTGTCGCGGATGCGTTCCGACGGCACACCCAACTGCTCGGTGACGCGTGCGTAGAGCTCCTCCTTGCCGATCTGCCGGTCGGTGTGGCCCTTCCAGCCACCGCCGAGGACGATCAGGGAGCCCTCCGGGAGGCAGAGCGGCGGCAGCTCCATCGCCCGCATCCGCTCCAGGGTGAACCAGAGGAAGGCGGGGAAGCCCAGGATGCGTACCGGTACGTCGTCCTGGGCGAACCGCCGTAGCGCCGCGACGGTGCCGAACGGGTCGAATTCGTGGCCGCCGCCGGTGTGCCGCAGCGCGTACTCCACCTGCCGGGCGGGCGCGAAGTCGCACAGGTAGTTGTCGGTGAAGGCGGTGCCCAGCTTCAGGCCGGGTGCCGGCTCGTAGCTGTAGAGCAGGTAGTTGACCTCTTGGTCGGGGGTGATCCAGCCGTTGCGCTCGAAGATGCGGGCGACCATGCGCTGGGCGGAGCGGATGGTCCAACGGTCGAAGAACATCTGCGACTTCTGGCCGGTGGTGCCCGAGGAGGTCAGATGCAACTCCACCTCGTCCCGGGGGATCGAGAGCACCTCGTGCCGCTTGAAGAAGTTGGCGTGCACGAGAGGAGCGCCGTATGCCTCGGGCGCACCCCGGTCGGCCCGCTCCGCCAGCGAGCGGAAGAACGGGGAGTGCTCCGCGTGCCATGCGTTGATCTCCGCCATGGCCGCGGCGAACAGCTCGTCCTGCCGGGGGCCGCAGGTGTACGGATCGGTGAGATCGCACAGCTCCTGGACCCGCGGCAGGAGGGCGAGGTCGGGGACCTCGACGGGGGCGAGGTGGGGATTGACGACGGGGAAACCGCTCACGGTCATGAGGCAACCTCGAATGGGGGCAGGTAGGTCGACGCCCAGGCCGACAAGTAGGCGTCCAAGTAGGGCTGGAGGGGGCCGTCGGCCACCACGCCGCGGAAATCGATGTGTTCGGCGGTCCGCGACATCACCACGTAGTCGTGACGGCCGTCGCCGTCGGGCTCGGGGCGCATCGCCGGATAGAGCGCGCTGGGGATGAAGTCCTGTGCGAGGAACGTCGACAGCAGGTCGTGCCGTGCCAGCGGCAGCAGCGCCTCGACGTAACCGGCACCGGCCCTGGTCAGGACCCGGTGGATGGGCTCCAGCCAGGCGGCCGCCGCCTCCGGTTCGGGATGCGCGGCGACCAGGGAGCAGTAGCGCCCGGCCCGGTTGAGGTAGGCGTACACCTCGAAACCGTCGTCATCGGGCACGAGCAGGGTGTTGGGCAGATGCAGTGGGTAGAACCAGCGCTCGGCGTCGGGGAACCGGTCGCGGAACCGGCGGCGGACGAAGCCGGGTGCCTCGATCATCTCCAGCCGGTCGACCGGAGCGACCGGGCGGGCCGGCACGGGACGCGGTGCGGTCGTGCGGGTGAGTCCGTAGTCGACGCCCAGGCTGCGTTCGGCGGCACGGAGCAGGGGGGTCAACGGGGCCGGCACCTCGGCGACGGGGACGCGGCGGTCGAGCACGCCCGCGGAGTGGCGCGCGTAGAGGGCGAGGCTCTCACGGGTGCTGAGGTCCACGGCGTTGGCCAGCAGGCCCAGCGGCCGGAAGCCGTTGCGGGCGACGACCCGCTGCGGACCGGCGCCGACGGTACGGACGGTGGCGTAGACCGAGTCCAGGCGACCGGTCCCCAGTGTGCGCCGGCACAGTTCGTCGGTGAGGGCCGAGGCCAGCCCGCCGGCCCGGTGACCGGGGTGTACGGCCAGGCCTTCCAGCCGGCCCACGCGGCCGCCCGGCTCGCCGTGGATCGCGGCCGACGCGATGAGGGCGCCGGTGTCCGGGCAGCGTGCGACCAGCCAGAGTGTGTCCGGGTCGTCGATGAGGCGCGACATCTCGGCGGGGTCGGTACCCAGAGCACTGGGGTAGTGCGGCCCGTAGACGGCGTAGTAGAGCTGGCGCAGCTCGGCGATGTCGGCCGGCGACGCCGGGTCGATCGTGGCGGTCATCGTTCTCCTCCGGTGGCCACGAACTCGGGGGACTGATCGGACGGGTGGGGCTGCCGGTTCACATCGGCCGCCTGTCCTCGGTCCCGGCCGTCCGCGCCCGGCCCGCGCAGCAGCGCCAGCGCGATCGCCGCGGGCACCAGCCCCGCGGCCTGGACCAGGCACAGCGTCCGCGCCGGAAGGTGGTCGCCGAGCAGGCCGAACAGCAGCGAGGCGACGGGGAAGGACGCGCCGAGCACGGCCTGCATGACGGCGAAGAAGCCGGGCTTGTCCGCGGGCGGGACGAGCCGCTGGAACAGTGCGACGAAGCGCACGCCGATGACGCCCACGCACCAGCCGGCCACCACCAGGCAGCCCGCCAGGACCAGCCGCCCGGCCACCAGGTACGCCACGGCGAACGCCGCGGCCATCACCATCAGCAGACCGGCTCCCAGGCGCGTGGGCCGGCCGGGCACCCGGGCGCCGGTGATCGAGCCGAGCAGCGTGCCGGTGCCCAGCCCCGCTTCCAGCAACGCCACGGTGGAACCGCCGTCACCGAGCTCCGACTTGGTGTAGAGCGGGATGACCACGAAGACGGCCGTGGTGAACAGGTTGGCCGCGGTGAAGCAGACCAGGATCTTCCGGATGGCCGGCAGGCCGGCCAGCACCTCGCGCAACCCGCGCGCCTTGCCGGCACCCGCCTCCGCACCGTCCTGCGGCTCGGGCGCGACGGCCGGGCGGAAGCGGACCGTCGAGACGAGGAGTGCCGCGGCCAGATAAGCGGCCGCACAGCCGGTGGCCAGCCCTGCCACACCGGCCGCGTCCACGACCAACGCGCCCAGCAGCGCACCGCCCAGGCTCGCCAGCGATTGTGTGGACAGCTCGAAACCGGTGGCGGCTTCGATGTCCTCGTCGTCGACGAGCTCGGGAACGGAGGTGGTGAGGCAGGGGTCGAAGAAGGCCTGGCACGACGCCAGCACCAGCGTCGCCGCGTAAACGGCCACCGCCGGCGGCGCGCTGCCGTACGCCACCAGAGCCAGGAGCAGGACGCCGGCACCGGCCGTCGCCGCGGCCGTGCGCAACACCGACCGGTGCGCGCGTCCGGCCACGGCTCGGGCGACCACGGGCGCCAGCGCCACGGCCGGCAGCGTGCTGACGGCCATGAACAGCCCCGACGCCAGCCCCCGCCCTGCCCCGACCGCGTACGCCACCAGCCACCAGGACACGCCGACCTGGAACATGCGTACCGCGGCCTGGGTCAGCACCTGGCCCAGCCAGACCGCACCGAAGGCACGATTGCGCAGGACGAGCGGCAGCCTGCGCCGCTTCCTCACGGTGGGGGCGGTCACGAGGTCGGCCTCTCGTCGACCACCCGGACCAGCTTGCCCGAGCGGGAATTGACCACCAGGTCGGTGTGGTGCGCCCACTCGACGGTGAGCGGGTGGACGTGCCCGGCGGCCACGCTCTCCGGGTACAGCGGCCGGGCCCGGTTCAGCCCGTCGACGACCGTACGGCCCAGGGCCTCCAGCACTGCATCGTCATCCGCGCCGGCGCCCCCGGGCACTGTGACCAGGCGCAGCACGAGCCCGTCGCGGTTCTCCCAGCGCCGCACCACAAGCTGGGTGCTCACGATGCGCCCGCCGGAATCCGCCTCGGCGACGGCGTCCTGCGCGTCCTGCGCGGACAGCGACACGGGTCCCACCCGCACGCCCTCGTCGGCCCGGCCCAGGATGCGGAAGCAGCCGGCCTCGGGGTCCGTCCACTCGGCGCGGTCTCCGGCGGGGTAACGCAGGACGGGCATGAGGCGGCGGTAGAGCTGGGTCACCACGACGCGCCCTGGTCGGCCGGTCTCCCGAATGGGCTCCCCGGTCGTCTCGTCGAGGATCTCCACGACGGTGTGCGGGGTGAAGGTGCGATGCACGCGCGGGTCAGGACCGGGGACGGGACGACCGAGGAGGCCGGCGTCGACGCTCGCATAACCCAGCGACCGCGGTTCGGCGTTGGGGAACGCGGCGGCCAGCAGTGGCCGCTGGTCGGCGAACATCGGCTCGCCGCCGAAGAACAGCAGCTCCACCGCGGGCAGCTGACGGCCCGTGGCCACCAGGTGCGCGGCGAGCCGGCACAGCGTGGTCGGGGTGCCCGCCACCACCTGCGCCCGGAAGTCCTCCAGTGCGGGAACGGTGGTCTCCAGAGGAGCGGCCCCGCCGATGGGGAGGCGCACGTTCTCGACGGGCGCGTGGGCCAGGGAGTCCAGGACGAAGAGAAAGCTGGCGTACAAATCCCCGGCGTAGAACAGGTCCGCCACCCGGTGGCCGGGCCGCAGCCCGGCGTCCACGAGACCCTGGCCGAAGGCGGTGACGAACTCCCGCCACTCCTCACGGCTGTAGTACGAGAACTTCGGCGCGCCGGTGGTTCCGCCGGTCTTGTAGACGACCGCCTCCGCCAGCGGGCCGGTCAGAACGCGGTTGCCCTGGACGGTGTTGGCCGCCCAGAAGGAGTCCTGGTCCACGACGGGCAGTGCGGTGAGGTCCGTCACGGCCGGCGGGAGCGCCGCGTAGAGATCGGAGTAGAAGGGCGAGTTATGGCGGGCGTGATGTATGAGGTTCGCTAGCGGATGAACGGACATGCGGCCTTTGCCTAGGTGATGCGGACGGTGGCGGTACGGTCTGCCGGCACGGCGAAGCTGTGACGAGGGCGCAGAGAGGCGCCCGTGCGTCACGTACCGGTTTTCGTGGTCGTTCCGCGGGGGGCGTGTGTACGGCCCTCCCGGCGTCGTGCCGTCGTCGCATTTGACGTCCCGTCACGAGGGAACGCCATAGAAGATATCGCACATGAGAGACACACCTGGACACATGCAAGGCAAAGGTGACCAGAAACCTCTGTTTCTTCGAGTCCGCGTATGCAGCGCAGCTCGTGGCCTGTACGTCATAGGGCCGGAAGAAGCCCCCGCCCCATGGCCCGCGAATCTGTGTACGCCTAGAGCCGCCGCAGTCCGCTCAGCACCCGCTCTATGAGCGCGCAGTCCGGGGTGGTGCCGTTGGTGGTGGCGGTCTGATGCACTGTGATCAGTCCGCGCTCCGCCATGTCACCGAGCAGCACTTTGGCCACCCCTAGGGGGAACGAGAGCAGCGCGGCCACCTCGGCCACCGATACCGGCTGTCCGCACAGCCCGATCACCGCGCGGTACTCCGTCTGCGCGATGGCCGTGGAGCGGTAGCCCAGTGCGGTGGCCGTCACCAGGGTCTCGATCTCGAAGTGATGGTTCGACCTGGTCCGGCCGCCGGTCCAGGTGTAGGCGCGGACGATCGAGGCCACGTACTGGTCGGTGTCCTGATACTGGCGCTCGGGCGTCCAGGCGCTGAGCGGGTCCGCGGGCGGAGCGGCCTCCGGGGAGCCCGGCGCCGGATGCGTCGGCGGGGTGTCCGTCTCCTGGCGAGGCGCGGCCTGGGGCTGGTCGCCGGGCTCGGAGCGTTTCCGCCTGCGTCGTGCGTTGTCCCAGCTGAACGCGTTGAGCACGTCGGCGAACGTCTGGTCGTCCTCCGGCCCCTGGCCCTCCCCCGGGGGTCCGAGTGGGCCTCCACCGGTGCTCATGGTCGCCCTATCCCGGCTGCTGAGCGGCGGCCTGGTTCAGTTCGTACAACTCGGCGCGTAGTTCCGGGGTCAGGATCTCGCCCACCTGGTCGACGAGCACGGTCATCTCGTAGGCGATCTGGCCTATCTCGCAGTCCGGCGCTGCCAGCACCGCGAGGCACGAGCCGTCCTTGATCGACATAAGGAGCATGATCCCGTTCTTCATCTGTACGACGGTCCGCCGTATGCCACCGGTCTCAAAACAGCTCGCGGCGCCCTGGATCAGGCTGACAGCGCCTGCCGCGATCGCGGCGAGCTGCTGGGCATGGGCATCCGGTATTCGGTTCGACGCGGTCAGCATCAGCCCGTCGACCGAGACCACCACGGCGTGGGCCACGTTGGGCACGCGCTCGGTGAAGTTGGTGACCAGCCATCCGAACTTGCTCATCTGCCGGAGCTGGGGTGCGGTCATGGGAGGTTCTCCTGCCGGGCTCGTCGGGGTGCTGTCACGTCTCGTCGGGGCGAGCCTGACGGATTCCTGCCTGGTAGCTGTCGAGGAACCCGCGGGTCCGGCTGGCGTCCTGGCTCGCGGGTACGTCGCCGGCGGCACCGGCGCGCGGTGCGGCCAGCCCGGGTGCCAGGTTCGCGCGCGGTACCCGCTTGGGCAGTCCGACCGGCGTGTGGTCGGCCGTCTCCGCATCGCCCGTCTCCGCATCGCCCGTCTCCGCATCGCCCGTTGGCTCGGGCGCCGGCGGCCGGCGCGGCGCTGCGGGTTCGGGCGGGCCCACGGTGGGCGGCGGTTGCGGGGTGTCCGGCGGCTCTGCCGTGGGAGGGCGGGCCGCCTCGGACGCGAACCAGGAGAACCCGTCGGTGTCCTTCGACGTATGCGGCTCGGGCGCGTTCGCGGCGGGCGGCGCGGGTGGGCGTGCGATGTCCTGGGGGGTGGCGCCCGGCCACGTCGGCGTGGCCGGCTGGAACCACGAAGTCTCGGCGTCGCGTGGGTCTGCGGGTCCGGACGGCATCTGCGGCGCGGGCCGGTGCGTGGCGTCCTGGAGGGCGTGGCCGTACACGGGTGTCCCGTTGGGAGGGCCGGTGTCGGTGACGTCCGGCGCGTCCTCGGTGACTGGTGTGGGCGGGGCTGTCGCGGACAGGTCCGCATACGCCCCGGAGTCGGCCCAGTGGTCCGGCTCGGCGGCGTCGGGGGTGCGCTCGGGGGCCGTAGTGGGGTCGTCGACGCGGGCTGCGGCGGGCGCCCGGCCACCGCCCCGGCGCGGCAACGTGCCCGCGGTGACCGCGTTGTTCGCCTGGAGTGCCGCCACCCGCGAGGCGGGCTTGGTGGCCGGCGTGCTCAGCAGGGTTCCCTCTCGGCCCAGATCACGTGAGGCGTCCGCCTTCACCAGCTCAGCCGGTACGCGCACCAAGGCGCGGACGCCGCTGCCCTTCTGGTCCATCGTCAGCTTCACGCTGAGGCCGTGCCGGGCTGCCAGCCGGCCGACCACGAACAGGCCCATCTGCCGCGAGGTGGGCACGTCAGCGGAGGTGCCCGCCGCCACCCGCCGGTTGGCCTCGGCCAGTTCGGCGTCGTTCATCCCGATGCCCTGGTCCAGGATGTCGATCAGCACCGAGCCGTCGCGCCGCCAGCTGCTGCCGATGACCACCTGGGTGTCCGGCGGGGAGAAGCTGGTGGCGTTGTCCATCAGCTCGGCGACCAGCCGCGCCAGGTCACCGGCCACGTACCCGATCACCTCCAGGGGCGCCGGGAGTTGCACCACAGCGCGCTGGTAGTGCTCGATCTCGGAAACCGCGGCCCGCAGTACGTTTCCCATCGGCACGAGCTGATCGAAGCGGCGGGCCAGCTCGCTGCCGGAGAGCACCATCAGGTTCTCGTTGTTGCGCCGCATCCGCGTCGCGAGGTGGTCGAGCTTGAAGAGGCTGGCCAGTTGGTCCGGGTCCTCCTCGTGCCGTTCCAACTGCTCCATCAGCTGCAACTGGCGCTCCACCAGGCTCTGGCTGCGCCGGGAGAGGTTCACCAAGGTGTTCCGCAGATCGCTGCGCAGCGTGGCCTGCTCGACCGCCAGCCGCACGGCCTGGCCGTGTACTGCCTCGAAGGCCCGCGCGAGCTCCCCGAACTCCTCGGTGGTGTGCACCGGCACCGACTCGACCGCCGCGTTCGGCAGATGGCCCTCGCGGATGTTCGCGACCGCGTCCGGCAGCCGGCGCTCGGCCACGTCGAGGGCAGTCGAGCGGAGTACGACCAGCGACCGCAGCAGATAGCGGCCGATCAGCACACCGATGCCGACGGCGAGCAGCAGCACCGCCAGCAGGATCACGGACGCCGCGCCCGCCCGGTCGCTGGTCTGGTCCTGCAGCTCGGCGGAGACCGTGCGCAGGTCATGGGCAAGCCCGAGTTGCACCTTGTCCATCAGCTCGCCGGTGCGCTCGGAGCTGTCGTTCCAGTCCTTGACCGGGATCTCCCACGAAGTGCCCCGCCCCGCGTCGTCGGACGCCTCCGGCTGGGACAGTGCGATGTTCACCAGTTGGGCGCGCCGCTCGACGGCCGTGCCGGTCACCGTTTCCGCATAGGCCTTCTCCTGTACCGGGGTGACCAGGGCCCGGAAGTCGGCGAGCTTGTCCCGCAACCTGGTGTCGGAGTCCTGCAGCGCCCGGCCCAGCTCCCGGTCCCGCAGGCCGCCGGGCCTGGCCGCCTCCAGCATGAGGACGTGCTGGAGGCCGATCTGCTCCTGGGCCACCTCCAGGTCGTAGGACGCGGTCGCCGGCCGGGAGAGTTGGGGGTCGCCGAACTGGTTGACCAGGGCCTGGTCCAGATCCAGCACGCTCTTGATGACCGCGCTGTACTGCTGCGTGGCGCTCCGCGCCGCGATGCTGCCCGAGCCCACCTGGAAGCGCAGCGCGGGCAACCGTCGCAGGAACGTGCCCGCCTCGTCGTACCGGGTCTTCGAGACCTGGTCGAGGCGGCAGAGCTTGGTGGCCGTGCGCCTGACGGACGCTTCGGCGTGATCGACGTCGAGGGCCTGTCGCCGGAGTGTGGCTTGATCCACGGGCGAGCGGCCGCCCAGGCTCTCGGCGGACAGGGTCCGCTCCTGCCGCAGTCCGCCGATCAACGACGTCAGGTCACCCCGCAGTTCGACCAGCTGCTGGATGTCCGCGTACTCCTCTGCGCGTGCGACCTCTCGCTGGATCTGCACCACCGACGAGGCGACGCCGAGCAGCGCCGGCACCACCAGGACAGCGGCCAACTTGACGGGCAGCCGCCAGTTGCGCCACTGCACGACGGTGGACCACTGCGGCACCCGGCGCACCCGCGGGCACGCATGCCTTGCCGGGGTCACGAGAGGTGTCCCCCGCCCTGGAACCGGGTGCCGCGCACCAAGAGCTCACGAGGTTGTTTCGCGATGCGGGGTTCTCCTGAGGGCGAAGCCGGCTCCCGCGCGAGTACCGCGTACCCCGGCACCACTCGGGGCCGTACCGCGAGCGCTTCGCCCCCTCGCATCGTCTCGGCGAGGCCTTCCGTCGGACCGAGCCCACCACGCACTTTTTGGAATCCCTACTTCAGTTCACGAACAACCGGCGATTCGTCAGGGCCCGTCCGTACCTGTTCCGTCGCTATGCACCGCGTTTCTAGACGTTCTTGGCCGGGACGGGGTCGGGCTCGCTGCGGACCGTCGTCTCGGGCTCGTGGAACTTCGGATCAACCGCGCGCACCAGTTCGTTGGCCAGGAATCCGATGATGAGCAGCGCGGTCATGATGGAGAACGAGAGGGTGTACATGCTCGGCCCGGTGTGTCCGGCTTGCTGCCTCATGTCCGCGATGGCGTCCACGATGGCCGGCCCCGCAACTCCGGCAACGGACCAGGCGGTCAGCAGCCGGCCGTGGATCGCACCGACCTGGTACCCGCCGAACAGGTCTTTCAGGTAGGCGGGGACGGTGGCGAATCCCCCGCCGTAGAAGGAAAGAATCACCATGGCGGCGACGATGAACAGCGTCACGCTGCTGTTCTTGCCGAGCAGCAGGGTCAGATAGAGCAGAGCGCCGACGCCCAGATACAGCCGATAGACGTTCTTGCGGCCGATCACGTCGGAGACCGACGACCACAGGATCCGGCCGGTCATGTTGGCCAGGGACAGCAGCGCGACGAACCCGGCGGCGGCTGTCACGCTGACCGGGGTTGCGGTGTCCCGGAAGAAGTCCTGGATCATCGGCGCGGCCTTCTGCAGGATTCCGATCCCGGCCGTCACGTTCATGCACAGCACGACCCACAGCAACCAGAACTGCGGCGTGCGCACGGCGTTCTTCGCGGAGACGTTCGCGGTCGTCACGAGCCGCTTTCCGGTGTCCTCGCCGGGCCGCCAGCCGGCCGGCCGCCATCCCTGGGGCGGCACGCGCACGAGCATCACGCCGAGCGTCATGAGGGCGGCGTAGGTCACGCCGTGCACGAGGAAGGTCTTCGCGATCCCACCCGTGTCGCTGCCGAAGGCGGAGAGCATCTGCGTCGACCAGGGCGAGGCGATCAGTGCGCCGCCGCCGAAGCCCATGATCGCGGTGCCGGTGGCCATGCCCGGCCGGTCGGGGAACCACTTCATCAGGGTGGACACCGGCGAGATGTAGCCGATGCCCAGGCCGATTCCGCCGACGAAGCCATAGCCGAAGACCACCAGCCAGTAGGAGCGGGTGGCGACGCCGAGTGCGGCGATCAGGAATCCGCAGGAGAAGGCCACCAACGAGACGAGCATGGCCCAGCGCGGGCCCCTGCTCTCGACGAGGGTGCCGCCGAAGGCCGCGGAGAGCCCCAGCACGAGAATGCCCACCTGGAAGGGTAATGCGCTGGCCGCCCCCGAGATATGCAGGGCGCTCTCCAGCGGTAATTTGAAAACGCTCCAGGCGTATACCTGACCTATCGACAGGTGGATCGCCAGCGCAGCCGGAGGGACCAGCCAGCGATTCCATCCCGGTCGCGCGATGATGCGGGAATGCTCAAGGAGTCCCACCGGCGGGTCTACCTCCCGGGTCTGGGCAGCAATTTAATTGAATCGCGAATTTCCTGGATGTATGTCCAGCGGTCGAGCGGTGGCGAGTGTAGGGCAACTGATCGTCCGTGCCAATGGCTTGACCTGTTCCGCTGTCCCGCGTCCGGCGTTTCCGGAGGGGACCACTCCGCGCGTAGACCCCGCTTTACGAGCGACTTTGACCACCGGCGAGATGCCCGGCGAGAAGCTCCTCGGTGATGGCCCGTCAGGAAGCTGCCCGACACCCCAGGCAATCGGTAAACGGGCCGAATGCCCCGGGCCCCGGGGAGAACCGTCAAAATGCCCCGTGGCGGGCCAGAACCGGCCAGTAGCGACCAGCCCGCAACGGGCCGCTCCTTACCGGTCCCCCCGCGTTTGACTGCACCGGGCGGGTCGCTACACTCCCTCCCTCAACGGCGGTAGGCGCACCGGTCAACTCACCGAGACCTGGAGGGACTTATGACGAGAGACAGGCAGCCTCCCGCTCCACCCCCATCGGCACGGGCCGTCGACGACGGAACAGCGGGCCCCTTCCCGGAAGCCGGCGACCGGCCCTTATGCGGCCCCTCGGGCGAGCCCGACTTCGCGGCAATCCAGGCCAGCCCGGAGTTCGCCCGACTCCGTCGTCGGCTGCGGCTTTTCGTGTTCCCGATGACCGCACTTTTCCTCTGCTGGTACCTCACCTTCGCCCTGTTCTCCGCCTACGGCAACGAATTCATGCGGCGCAAGGTGACCGGCGAGATCAACGTGGGGACCCTCTTCGGCCTGGCGCAATTTCTGACCACGATCACGATCGTGGTGACCTATGCGCGCTTCGCCAAGAAGCGGCTCGACCCCCAAACCGACCGGATTCACGAGCTGGTTCGAGCCGACGCGGAGGCCGGCAGGAAATGAAGGTGCTGATCGCAGCCGGTACGACCGGCAGTCCGGCGCTCAATGTGAGCATTTTCGTCGTCTTCGTCTGCATCACCTTGTTCGTCGTCTACCGGGCCAGCGGCAGCAGTCCCACCGCCTCCGACTACTACGCGGCGGGCAGTGGTTTCAGCGGTATGCAGAACGGCATCGCCCTGTCCGGCGACTTCCTCTCCGCGGCCTCCTTTCTCGGAATTTCCGGAGCGATCGCCGTCCACGGCTACGACGGATTCCTCTACTCGGTCGGATGGCTGGTCGCCTGGCTGATCGCCCTGCTGCTCATCGGCGAGCGGCTACGCAATACCGGCCGGTTCACGGTGGGCGACGTGATGGCCTTCCGGATGAAACAGCGCCCGGTGCGGGCGGCGGCGGCCAACGCCACCCTGGTGATCACGTTCTTCTACATGCTGGCGCAGATGGCCGGCGCCGGCGGTCTGATCGCCCTGCTGCTCAACGTGCACAGCAAGGGCGGGCAGGCCCTGGTCATCACCGGCGTCGGCGTCGTCATGGTCTTCTACGTCCTGGTCGGCGGCATGAAGGGCACGACCTGGGTGCAGATCATCAAGGCCACCTTGCTGCTGCTCTGCGTGACCTTCATCAGCGTCTTCATCCTCGGCAAGTTCGGCTTCAGCCTCTCCGGCCTGCTGGAAAAAGCGGCGCAGAACAGCCCGTTGGGCGAGCGCCTGCTGGAACCGGGCGGCTGGTACGGCCGGAACGCGATGACCAAGCTCGACTTCGTCTCGCTCTCCCTGTCGCTGGTCCTCGGCATCGCCAGCCTTCCACATGTACTGATGCGCTTCTACACCGTGCCGAACGCCAAGGAGGCGCGCCGATCGGTGGTCTGGTGCTCCTGGTCGATGTTCACCTTCTACCTGGGCATCCTCATCGTCGGATACTCCGCCACCGCCCTGGTGGGTTCGGAAAAGATCCTCAATGCCCCTGGCGGGGAGAACTCCGCGGCGCCCCTCCTCGCCTTCCGGATCGGCGGCACGGTGCTGCTCGGGGTGGTCTCCGCGGTGGCGTTCGCCACCATCCTGGCGGTGGTCGCCGGCCTGACGCTCGCCGCTTCCGCGTCGTTCGCGCACGACGTCTACGCCAACGTACTCCGGCATGGCAAGGCAGACCCGCGATCCGAGATCCGAGTCGCCCGCCTGACGGCGATCGTGGTCGGCTTCCTGGCCATCATCGGCGGCATCGTGGCCAACGGGCAGAACGTCGCCTTCCTGGTGTCGCTGGCGCTGGCCCTCGCCGCGTCCGCGAACCTGTCCACCATGCTCTACTCCCTCTACTGGAAGCGGTTCAACACCACAGGGACGCTGTGGAGCATCTACGGCGGGCTGGTGTCCGGACTCGTACTGATCGCCTTCTCCCCGGCGATTTCGGGCTCGCCCACGTCCATCGTCCAGGGCGTCGACTTCCACTGGTTCCCGCTCACCAACCCGGGCATCGTGTCGATCCCCCTCTCCTTCCTCTGCGGGTACCTGGGCACGGTTCTCAGCAAGCACCCCGCGGACCCCGACAAGCAGGCGGAGATGGAGGTACGGGCCCTGACCGGCATCGGCGCCAAGCTCTAGTCCGGGGCCAGTGACCGGACGCGAAAGGTCGCCCGCTGGAGGACGGCGGCCGCTGTGGGTGTGGAGTGGCCGATGGCCCACAGGCGGAGCCGGTCGTCCCACTCGCGTGGACCCGGGCGGCCGCAGGCCGGTGAACCAGCCCACCACTGGCACGAATCCGCCGGACGTCAGCGATGGCGTACGGCCAGTGTGCTGGTCCTGCATTCGTCGACGGCTCGGGCGATCACCCGGAACAGTTCGAAGCCCAGGTCCTTCCCGGCCGCGCGGAAGAATTCGGGGTAGAGGCCGGGAAAAGTGTTCTCGTCGACGATGATCGGCGCTCCTTGGTGGAGGATCATGTCGAATCCGATGATCTGCGCTCCCAACGCCTTCTGGGCGCGCAGGGCCAGCTCCTCATGTGCGGCCGGCACCTCGCAGAGGTCGACCTCACCGCCGGATCCCGTCGCGTCGTAGACCTTCGCTGTGCCGCCGGGCATCGCGGCCCAGCGGGAGGGGCGCTTGCGGTAGCCGTACATCACCGAGTCGCCCACCAGAGTCACCGACACCCAGTCGGCGAGATCGTTGTCGTAGAACCGCTCCAGCAGCAGCGTCTCGTCGGCGGCGCCCGGCGCTGCGGCGGTCACGTAGTCGGCGACGTCCCGCAGCGTGGCGTAGTCCTCGATGAGCAGCACGCCGTGGCCGAAGTAGCCGCCGCGCGGCTTGAGCAGGGCGCGGCCCCACTCTGCCAGAACCGGCTCGGCCGCGGCCACGTTGCCCCGGTGCAGCAGGACGGTGTCGGGTACCCGTACCCCGGCGCGTTCCAGCAGTAGGTGAGAGCGGAACTTGTCCACGCCGGTTGCGAAACTCTCAGGGGCGATGACCACCCGTGTGTCATGGCTGAGCGTCCGCAGCGCCTCAATGTGGTAGCTGCCGGGCCCGCGGTCGATCTGCGCGTACCACACGTACAGGTCGAGCTCGTTGAGACACAGCTCGCCGTGGTACACCCGGCCGCCGCGGATGTGAGTGCGGTCGAGATTCAGATCGTGCACGAACTCCACTTGCTCCAGGCGGGCGAGGAGTTCGAGACAGCGTTCCCGGGCCTGGGCGGGCACGGCGGGGGTGGCCGGCAATCGTCGTAAGGCCTCGGACGTTCCAATTGGCCCCGTGGACAAGAATGTCCCCACCCGCAGCAGTCGACCGGCCATCGGTCCTCCCCCTCCAGCTTTGTGTGCCCGGCTCACAGCCCTTCCCTCCCGTCCCAGGAGTAATTCCGCGGCCAGTGCTCCCCCGCGCTAGGTGCGGCTGATCGGCGGGAAGCGGACGGGCAGACCGGCCAGAGCCCGGTGGAAGGGGCCTTGCCGCCATTCCAACTTCTCGACCGGGATTTCCAGTTCGATGTTGGGGAGCCGGTCGAGGAGCTTCTCCAGGGCGACCGCGGCGATCACCCGGGCGGGGCCCTTCGCCGGGCAGCTGTGCGGGCCCGCGCTCCACGCGAGGTGCGCGCGGTTGCCGGTCCGGCGTTCGCCGCCGAGGCCCGGGTCGGTGTTCGCGGCGGCCAGGCTGATGAGGATGGGCTCCCCCTCGCACACGAGGGTTCCGTCGAGCTCCTGGTCGTAAATCGGATAGTGGACGGCGTAGTTCGCCATCGGCGGGTCGGTCCACAGCACCTCGTCGATGGCGTCCTCGACGGGCATGGTGCCGCGTGCGAGGTCACCGGCGAACCGGTCGTCGGACAGCAGCAGCCGCAGGCCGTTGCAGATCAGGTTCAGCTGGGGCGCGGTGCCCGCGCCCATGAGCACCACCAGCTGGTGCGCCATCTCCTCGTCGGTCAGCCCGGCGGGATGGGCCATCAGCCAGGACGTCACATCCGGCCCCGGCTTCGCCCGCTTGAGTGCCACCAGCTCGGCGACGCCCTCGGCCAGCACCGCGTTCGCCTTCTCGGAGCCGGCGTCGGCGTCGAAGATCCCGGACATTCCCTCGACCAGCTTGTCCCCGGTGGCGGGCGGGCAGCCGAAGAGTTGGTTGAAGACCAGCAACGGCAGGACGGCACCGTACTCGTGGAGGAGATCCGCCCGACCCTTGGGGCCGATCCGGTCGATGAGGGTGTCGGCGCTGTGCTCCACGTGGCGGGTGAGCGCGTCGGGGTCCACTCGGCCAAGACTGTCGGTGATGGCGCCGCGCAGTCGGCTGTGCTCGTCGCCGTCGGTCCACAGGGCGTTCGGCCGGTACGCCATCATCGGCACGACCGGGCTGTCCGCCGGCACCGTCCCGTCGGCGAGAGCCCGCCATCGGCGCGGGTCCTTGGAGAAGCGCTCCGGACTGCGCAGCACCTCCAGAGCGGTGTCATAGCCGACGACCAGAGAAGCGCGCACGCCGGGCGCTATCTCCACGGGCGAGACGGAGCCCTGGGCGCGCAGTCGGGTGTACGACGCCATGGGGTCGGCGGCGAACTCCGGGCCGTACAGCCGCTCCACCGTACGTGCGTCGGCGTGCGCCGGGCAGCCGCGAGGAGGCGCCGCGTCGTGTGCGGGCCGGGGTGTCGTCATCCTTGCTCCTGAGGGGTGCGGGTCTGGAGGTACTCGATGAGGGAGATCAGCGCTCCGGCACCGGACGTGGCTTCGCGCGCGTCGCAGGTGACCAAGGGGGTTTCCGGGAGCAGGTCGAGAGCTTCGCGGATCTCTGCCTCGGGGAACATCGGCGCGCCGTCAAACTGGTTGACGGCGACCGCGTACGGCATGCCGTGCTCTTCCAGCAGGCCCATGATGTCGAAGGACTGGTCGAGCCTTCTGGTGTCCGTCAGCACCAGTGCGCCGAGAGCTCCGTTCAGCATGTCCTGCCACAGCTGGGTGAAGCGCTTCTGCCCGGGGGCGCCGAAGAGATAGAGCACCAGGGACTCGTTGAGTGTGAGGCGGCCGAAGTCCATGGCCACGGTCGTCGTGGTCTTGTCGGGGATGCCCGTGAGGTCGTCGACGAACTCGCCGGCCTGCGTCATGGTCTCTTCGGTGCGCAGCGGCCGGATCTCGGAGAGGGTGCCGACGAACGTGGTCTTGCCGACGGCGAAGTGGCCGACGACGAGGATCTTGATCGCGGTCGTGACCGTGTCCGAGACGTAGATCGGATCGATCGGGTCGACCGGGTCAGAAACGGGAGCGGAGCCCATCCAGCACCTCCTGCAGGAGTCGGGCGTCGGCCAGTTGTGCCTTGGGGACGGGAGGCCGGACATGGACATGGCCGCTGTCGACGAGGTCGCTGAGCAGGACCTTGGTGACGCTCATCGGCAGAGCGAGATGTCCGGCCATTTCGGCGACCGACAGCGCCCCGGGCCGGCACAGTTCGATCGCCCGCCGCTTCTCCGGGCTCAGCCCGTTCAGGGGACGGTCGGGCACGGCCGTCACCAGTGCCACGAGGTCCAGTGTGTTGCGCGTCGGATGGGCGCGGCCCTCCGTGACGACGTACGGCCGTACGAGCCCTCTGTCATGACGGGGGCGCGGCGGGGTCATGCCGTACCGGAGTCGTCCGGCCTGCCGGGTACGGAATGCTGCCGCGGCAGACTGGTCAGCTCCTTACCCAGCCGGTCGACCACCTTGTGCATGCTGTAGGTGACGGCTTCCATGTCGACGTCCTGGCCGGCCGAGACCGCCAGATACGCGCCCGCGCCGGCGGCCACCAGGAAGACGTACCCGTCGACGAACTCGACCAGTGTCTGCTGCCACGGCGAGGTCTCCAGCCCGCAGAACTCGGCGGTACTGCGACTGATGGACTGCAGTCCGGACAACGCCGCGGCCTGCCGCTCGGCCTCGTCGCGCGCCATGCCCTGGGAGTGGGCGCGGAGCATGCCGTCCGCGGAGAGCAGGATCGCGTGGCGGGCTTCCGGGACCTTCAGGACCTCGTCGAGCATCCATCCGACTTCGTTGGTCATCTGGCCGGTCATTCCTGGGGGGTTCCTTCGGTGTCGTGGGAGGAGTCGCGGCCGGAGCGGGTGCCGCGGGCGAACGCGCCCATACGGGAGGCGGCCTCGGCGGCGGGGCGGACCAGCGCGGGATCGGCGGCCGGGGCCTCGGGGCCGCCGTCGGCTGCCTGGTGCCGCTGCGTGGATCGACGACGTTTAGGCAGGCCGCCTGCGGTGGCCGACGGCGCTGCCGCCGCTTCGGACGCGCCGGGAGAGGCCGGCTCCGGGGCGGGCGGCGTCTCGCCTCCCAGCCCGGGAATGGGCGGGCCCATGAAACGCACCCGGTTGAGGAGCGCGTTGGGGAGAAAGAGCACGGCCCGCACACCGCCGTACGGGGACTGCGTGTTGACCGAGACGCTGAATCCGTACCGGGCGGCGAGTGCGCCGATGACGGCGAAGCCGAACTGCGGCGGGTTGCCGAGCTTGTTGATGTCGATGTCCACCAGCCCGGACAGACGCCGACCGGCTTCCTCGGTTTCGCGCGCGTCCATGCCGATGCCGGAGTCGTCGACGACGATGCTGACGCCGTTGTGGGCGGCCTGGATGCCGACTTCGACGGTGGTGTTGGGCCGGGAGTGCCGCGCCGCGTTGTCCAGCAGCTCGGCGACCGCGAGGACGACCGGTTCGACGGCTCGGCTCACGACGTCCATGTCGACGCGCGAGTGCACCGTGACGCGTCGGTAGTCCCGAATCCTCGATGTCGCACCGCGTACGACGTCGACCAGCGGTGACGCGGCCCGCTGCCGTCCGGGCCACGAGCCGCAGAGCATGGCGATGGCCTGCGCCCTCCGGCCGAACTGCGCATTGGTGTGATCGACCTCCAGGAGGTCCCGGAGCACATCGGGGTCGTCGTGCCGGTCCTGCATGTCGGAGATCGACACCTGCTGCTCGTTCGCCAAGGCCTGCAGGGCACGCATCGCCGCCTTCAGTGTCGCCTTCGCCGACCTGTCCGCCCGGGATCGCGTGGCCTCGGCGGCCCCGGTGAACTGCTCGACGATCTGCTGCAGATTCTTTCCGTACGTCGTTCCGGCGAGATCAGCATCGAGAGGCCCGGGTACGGGTGCGCTGCCGTGGGCCGCCTCGACGAGCGCGGGAAGCCGAACCTCGGAGAGATGCCGGACCTCCTCCTCCCTGGCGAGCAGACCGGCTTCATGGAGCGTCAGTCGACCGCGCAGGGCGGCGGTGATCCGGTACTGGCGTACCAGCAGCGACACTCCGGCGAGCGTGACCACGGCGAGGCACCAGAACACCGCCTCCGGTATGTGTTGTGTCATCAGGTCCTCACGAAGGGAGTACGACAGGCGCGGAGGCAGCGGGACATGCGGGAATCGGCTCTGAGGACCCATCGGATCTCGATCGGCCTGACCGGACGCGGCACCGTAGCGGTGGGTGATGCCAGGGAACACCCGGGTCCCCTCAGGTGAGGGCGTTGCTGGCCCTCAGCATTGCATCGCGCATTACCGGTAGGTGTTCGGCAATGCCGACCAACGAACGGAAGTTTTGCCCCGGACCAGCGCGACGTCAAGGGTTGCGGAGCTGAAAACCGTACGCAGAGGGGTGAAGCCTGCCCTCGGCCGTGGGATCCGACCGGCTGGTGATGGCGAGTACGGGCGTGGGGTCGTCGAGGTCGAGGCGTGCGGCGAGGCGGCCGAGGTCGGACTGCTCGTCGCCGAAGACGGCTAGTACTCCAAAGGAAGGGCTGCCGTCAGGTCAGGAGCCACGGCTGTACGGCTGTATGCGAGTTGCGGACACCACAGGCGGCCTCGATTTCGTGCGGGGCGTCCGGCCGTCGGTGGCCCGTGAGGCCGGCGCAGGACGAAGGGAGAACGGCACCCAGTTTCCGGCCGACAGGGGCGGCGCTACACGGCGCGGTGCGGCCCTTCAGGTTCCCCGGCCTCGGCGTCGCCGCGTGCCGGGGAAGCGTTTCTTCGCCGGTACACCGCCACCCCGCACACCGCGAGGAGGAGGCCGGCGACCGCGGCGACACCGAGCACCGTCCGCTCGGCGAACAGCCTTGCCAGCATGTGGAGTGCGCCGATCCCGGCGGTCGCGTAGACCAGCGCCCAGCCCGCTCCCCCCACGAACAGTGCGGGGAGGTAGCGCGACAGGGGCATGCGCATACTCCCCGCGAGGAAGTTGGCAACGGTCTGGAAACCGACGGTCAGGAAGGAGACGGCCACCACCGGCGCGCCCCACCGCTGGATCGCCCGTTCGGCACGCCTGAACTTGGCCGCGGAGATCCGCTCGGCGAACCTGCTGCGCCTGGTACCGGCACCGGCGAGCCACCCGACGGCGAACGTCCCTCCGGCCCGCAGCAGAACGATGACGTAGAGACCAGCGGCCGTGAGCGCGACCTCACCCATGACGCTTCGCCCCCTCCGGACCGTGCCCCGCTGCCCCCGTCCCCCTGTTTCGCGGTCGCCGTAGCGGGCTCGCGACGGGCACGAAGCTGGTCTCCATATCTCACCTGCGGTCTGCTTCTGCGAGTTCCGTCCCTGCGTCGTACAGGGAAGGAACGCCGGTACCCGAGCCCGACGCGGAGTACCGGTGCACCCGGGGCCTTCCGGATACGGTCGCTCGCGCCAAGCCACCCCGACACAGCCACGTTAACCGAACGCACGTGCCCCGGCTGCACCGCACTGGCCTGAAGAGAAAAGACGTGCTCCCCTGCGGTGACCAGGCGAACCAGTCGAACCAGTCGAACCAGCCTAGCTTCCGGGCCGAGACACCCTGCCGACGGTGGCGGCCAGGGTACGCAGGACGGTCGAGCCGATGAGCACCACTGAGGAGACTGGCCCTCCCACCCATCGGGTCAGATCGTCTCGCAAGTCGGGATCCACCTCGACGGTCACCCGGACGTATCTGCTCTGCAGCGTGGTGACCTTGGTGGACCGTGGGGCGGCAACGTCCTGTCCGCGCTGCAATGCCGCGCGGTAGCTTTCCTTGCGCTGGCTCATACCTCATCCTGACGCTTGATCAGTTCCTCCGCGAAGTCCATGTACGCAGAGCCCTTGGCCTGGACCGGGTTCCCGAAGGACTGGGCGTACAGGTCGAGCCGCGCGATCTGGGTGTCCAGCACCTCGAAACCCCGCTCGGTGAGTGCCTCGCGAGCGTCGGCATCGGGCCCGGTGCGCGTGGCCTCGGGACGGTTGGTGCGATTGAGCAGGACCGCCGTGCGGGCCGGCTCGGCACGCAGGGACTGCACGTCCGCCATCTCGCCGAGGATGGGTGCCATCCGGTCCAGTTCGATGGGGGCGGGGGTCACGGGCACGATCCACTCGCCGGCGTACCTCATGATGCTGCGGGCAATGCGGGGATGGTCCTCCAGCTGGGGCGCATCGAGCACGACGGCCTGCCGGTTGCCGAGGAAGTCGTTCACGCGACGGTGGACGTCCCCCACCGGCAGAGCGATCACCGGAAACGGAAACCCGCCGGCCAGCTCGCTCCAGCGCAGCGCGGAAGCGGCTGGGTCACCGTCGACCAGCAGCGGCGACAGTCCCGACTCATGAAGCGCGTGGGCCAGCCACACAGCACTCGTCGTCTTTCCGACGCCGGGCTTGAGGTTCACAAACGCACAGCTCAACGGCACGAGACGTGACAATAGCGGGCGCGATCGTCCAGTTTCGGTCGGCGCGAGCGCGTGGCCTCGTGGTTCACCCACAAGCAGTGAGAAACGGCGGCGACGCCGTTGTGGTCGCGACCGACCATATGCGCCACCGCTTGCCCCTTGCGCACGATGCCGAGCAGCCTGAAGACCGGGCCGAACGTACGGGTATGACGGGTACGGGGGCGGCAGGACTACGGTGGCGGCGGCTACTCCGGTTCCGACTTCGACACATGCGCATGCGGGGTGGGCGGGTGTCGTTCCCGTTCGACATCGAGGACGCCTGACCACGGCCGCCACGTCTCGTACAGGGGCTACAGCGCGTCGACAGCGCTGACCTTCCAGCCGTCGGACGTCCGTTGCAGGGTCATCCGCACCCGGTTGAGGTCGACGCGCGAGCCTGAGACCTGGGTGCTGTTGGTGACCTGGTTCATAAAGAGCAGAACGACCACCTTGTCCGGCGACGCGGACACCACCGACGCCGCAGGGTCGCCGGACGCCGGTTTCGCCACCGTGGCCTTGACCACCCCGTGGTAGCGCTTCGCGGTGGGCGCGACCACCGTCGTCGTGGTCTTGCGGTACTTGTCCTCGAAGTCGCCCGTGATGTGGCTGCGCGCCGCAGCGAAGTCCTTGTCGAGGTGCCGGTAGTCGTAGGACAGAATCGCCGGGGCCGCCTTTTGCGCGGCGGCGAGCGCCTCCGTACGGGCCTCGCCGGCGCTCTCGGCGTCCCGGTAGTCGAGCCCGAGCACCGTCGTCGCGGCGAGACCCGCCACGACGAGGAGCGCGAGTCCGGCGCCGAGCAGGCCGGACCGACGGCGCTTCGGCTCCGCCGTCGCCTCCTCCGACCCGGACTTCGCCTTCGGCTTCGGCTCGGCGGCCGCCTTGTCGGCGGACGTGTCGGCCTTCAGCGCGTCGATCAGGCCCCTGCGCCGCGGCTCCCCGGCGGGCTCCTCCGCGGCTGAGCCGTGTGCCTTCTCGGCTCGTTTCGCCGCGGCACGGGCAGCCGCGGCGAAGGAGGAACGGGACCGGGTCGTGCCGCTGCCGGCACTCCCTCGAACGGACAGCTTCGCCACGGTCTTTCTCCTTACTTGCCGGTCAGCCGACGAATTCGACGTTGGACGTCAGCCATCGCCCGCCCTCGTGCACGAGGTCGAGCTGCAGCCGGTAGTTGCGGGCCTGCCCCTTCGGGGCGGCGACGTTGGTGACCTTGCTGTCACCCACGACCAGGACCCGCGCGGACTTCTCGTCGGCCCGGATGATCCCCGCCTCCAGCACCTGCCCCTGCGAGACGGACTTGTTGGCGGCCACCAGCTTGGTGAGCTGCTTGTTCTGCTCGGCGAACTGCTTCTTGAAGTCACCGGTGGCGCCGTCCAGGACGTTCTTGCTGTCCCGGCCGTAGTGCCGGTAGTCGAGCGAGGTGAAGTTGAGCACGGACTGCCGGGCCGCGGCCAGCGCCTGCTGTTCCCGCTGGTCCAGCTGGTGGTGCTGATACTTCTGCACGCCGAGGTAGCCGGAGAGGGCCACCAGCAGAACGGCTGCGACGGCCAGCCCCATCGGGAGCACCCTGCTGCGGCGGGCCGAGCGCACCCCCTTGACGAGGAGGCGAAGCGGCGGCCCGCCGCCGCGGGCGGCCAGGAGCCGGATATTCATGGCATTCATGCCATCGGTCCAACGAGCATCCATTGCCATGAGTCCTTTCCGAACACGTTCTGTTCTCCCCCGGTCGAGCCGATCTGGACGGTCCCTCCGCCCGGTCCCTGGATGAGGCCGGACGCGGGATCGTAGGGCGCGACATACGACGCCAGGTCGGCCTGGCTCCCGGAGCCGCCCGGCCGCGGGACGTTCTGCGCACCGCGCACCGAGGTCTTGCTGCCGCGGGGCTCGGTGCAGCGGACCGAGGTGTTCGCCTGCCGCTCGCTGGTGTCCGTTGGGGAGCGGCGCTGGGTGCTGCCGTATCCCTGCCGGCAGGACGGCGGCTCGTCGGAGTTGAGGGCCAGACCAAAGTGGCTGGTGCCGTCGCCCGGGAGCACCGTGAAGCTGCCGGCGACGACGGCCGGGAAGGTCACCAGGGTCTGCTCCATGCCCGGCAGCCGTGCCGCGCTGACCTGGCCTCCGCTGATGAGGTTTCCCAGCAGCACCGGCAGCGCCTTCTGGTTGGCCTTCAGCAGCGAGTCCATTTCGTGCGCGGCCGACGTCTGGCCGTCCATCAGCCTGCGGAAGTCGCCGTCGCTGTTCTTGATCTGCTCGGTGAGGTCCGCCAGATCGCGGGAGAAGGACTTGATGGACGAGCCCTTGTCGATCTGGGTCTGCAGCACACCCTGGGAGTCCTCGATCAACTTGATCGTCTGGGGGAGCGAGTCGCTCGCCTCCTTCACGAGCGAGTTGCCCGAGTCGACCATCCGGGACAGGTGCGGCCCCGTGCCCGCGAACGCCTTGCCCAGCTCATCGACCGTGATCTTGAGGTCCCTCTTGTCGACGGACGCGACGAACCGGTCGAGACCCTTGATCAGCTGCGTCGTCTGCAGCGGGGTACGGGTGTCCTTCTGGGCGATCTCGGAGCCATCGCGCAGATAGGGGCCGCTCCTGGAGCGCGGCTGCAGATCGACGTACTGCTCGCCCACCGCCGAGCGGTTGGCCACCACGGCGAGGGTGTCGGCGGGGATGCGCGAGCCGTCCCCGATGTGCAGGTCCACCGATACACCGACGGAGCTGCCGGAGTCGCCGAGGCGCAGGTCGCCCACGCGGCCCACCGGGATCCCTCGGTAGGTCACCTCGGCGTCCGAGTAGATACCTCCGGAGTCGGCGAAGTGCGCCCGCACGGTGTAGTCGCGGTCCAGGATCCGGTCGCCGAGGCCGGCGTACTCCGCGCCGACGTAGGACACGCCTACGGCGGTGACGGCAGAGAAGGCGATGAGCTGCGCCTTGACCGTACGGGTGATCACGACAGCATCCCCTTCGTCATGAGCCTCGCGAGAGCCAGGTCGAAACCGCTGGGATAGGCCGACCCGCCGGCGTCGGAGTAGGCGCCGTACGAGGCCTGGATTCCGGTGCACAGCGGCAGGCACTGCACGTCGCCACCGCCCGTGTCCTGGCCCCCGTCACCGTCGTCCTGGCCCCCGTCACCGTCCAACTTCGGGAGCGAGGTGGGATTGACGAGACCGGGGAAGTCCGGCACGTCCGGCGGCTTCGGCGCGTCCGGTGCCTCCGGCACGCCGGGCTTCCCGCCGTCGTCGTTCTTGCCCTCGCCCGGCTTCTTCGGCTCGTCGGTGACGTTTCCGTAGATGCTCTTCAGGTCGAGGTCGGCAGTGATGTGCAGGTTGGTGTAGTCGCCCTTGATGGCGTCCGGGGCGTTGCGCGGGAACGGATAGGTGGTCAGCAGCTCCAGCGCGTTCGGCAGGTCGTTGCCCGCCTGGTTGAGCTTGGCGAGGATCGGCTGCAGGTTCCGCAGGTTGGCGATGGCATCGTCCTTGGACGCGTTGATCACCTTCGTCGAGACCTTGCCGAGACTGGAGAGGGACCGCAGCATCCGCGTGAGGTTCCGGCGCTGGTCGGCCAGCACCTTGAGCGCGGGCGGTATGGCGTCGACAGCCTCGCCGATCGCGGCCTTCTCCTCCCGGAGCCGGTTGGAGAGCCGGTCGATGCCGTTCAGCGCGCGGACGATCTGGGAGCGCTGCCGGTCGAGCCCGCCGACGAACGTGTCCAGCTCCTCAAGCAGGTTCTTGATCCGCTCCTCGCGGCCTCCCATCGTGTTGTTCAGCTCTTTGGTGATCGTGTGAAGGTGGGCTACACCGCCGCCGTTGAGCAGCGAGGAGAGGGCGGAAAGCACCTCCTCGATCTCCGGTGTGCGGCCACTGCGCGACATCAGGATGCGCGCCCCGTCCTTGAGCTTCCCGACCGGCTCGACGCCCGCCGGCTCGGCCAGAGACACGTACTTCTCGCCGAGCACGCTGGTCATGCGCATTTCGGCGACCGCGTTCTCCGGCAGCCTCACATGGTCCGCGATACGCAGGCGGACGTTGGCGTGCCAGCCTTTGAGCTCCACCTTCTCGACAGCGCCCACGGTGACGTTGTTGACCTTCACCGCCGACTGCGGCACCAGGTCGAGAACGTCCCGGAACTCGACGGTGACGTGGTACGCGTCGTCGTCCGCGGCGGCGCCGCCCGGCAGCTGGACGTCGTACAGGCCGTTGAACTCGCAGCCGGACAGCAGCACCGACCCGGCGGCCACCCACAGGGCGGCCGTGCGCCGGGCATTCCGCGCGAAGCCGGTCTTGTGCCGCCGTGCGGGGCAGGCGGCCGCGTTCGGGGCGGTCATGCGCTGACCCCCAGAATCCCGCCAAGCGTCTTGTCCGTTGTGGCAGTCCCTGCGGAGGCCTGCTGGGGCGCTCCGGTGAGAGGGTCGCCCTTCGGCACCTCGGGGAGCGAGTCGAAGAGCTTCCGCAGCTCCCCGCAGTCGGACCTGTCTCCCGTTGTCTTGAGGATCGAGCACAGCGCACTGGCCGGGTCATGCGATTGCTCGCTGTTGTTGCGGGTGTCCAGCGTGCCGGACTCCGGGTTGTACGCGTTGTTGAGGTTGCCGAGACCGGCGGGTGCGACGTCCATCAGCTCCTCCAGCGCGGCGCGCTGCTTGACCAGCACACGCGTCACCTCGCTGAGACCCTTCACATTGGAGGTCAGCGACTTCTTGTTGCCCTTGACGAATCCGGCCACGTCCTTCAGGGCGATCGACAGTTGCCTGAGCGCCTCCCCGAGTTCCTTACGCTCACCGGAGAGTTGGCCCGCCACGCCGGCCAGGCTGTCGTTGAAGGTCCGGACGCTCTTGTCGTCCGCCGCCATCGCGGACGTGAACACCTGCAGGTTCCGGACCGTCCCGAACATGTTCTTGCGGCTGTCCGAAAGGGCGGAGACGGCCAGCGAGAGGTCCTTCACCGTCTGGTGCATCTTGCCGCCCTGCCCCTTCAGGTTGTCCGCGCTGACCCCGAGCAGCCGGTTCAGCGCGCCGTCCTTGTTGGCGCCGCGCGGGCCGAGCGCCTCGGCCGTGGTGTGCAGGCTGTCGTTGATCCGGTCCAGCTCGACCGGGACGGCCGTGCGGTTCTCCGGGATGACGTCGCCGCTCCTCATCTCCGGGCCGCCGCGGTACACCGGCAGCAGCTGGACGTAACGGTCGCTGACCACGGAGGAGTTGATGATGGCGGCCTTGGCGTCCGTGGGGACCTTCTTGTCCGCCTCGTACTCCAGATCCACCCGCACCCGGGAGCCCTGCGGCGTGATCTTCTTGACCTCGCCGATCCGGATGCCCAGCACGCGGACGTCGGAGCCGGGGTAGATGCCGACGGTACGCGGGAAGTACGCGGTGACCCGCACGTTGTCCTTCTGCGGCCACAGCGCGACGGTGAGTCCCGTGACGAGCGCCAGCGCGACGGCGAGCGCGATACGGCGCTGCAGCTTGCGCGGCGCCAGCTGCGGTCGGTTCCTCCTGGAGGCGGCCTTCATTGCGACCCTCCCGGGGATGTCTGCGCGGATCCGCCGCTGCGGGGCGAGGCGGGTTGAGCCGCGACCATGTTCTGGATGTAGGTGTCGAACCAGCGGCCGTTGCCGAGGGTGTTGGTGAAGACCCGGGCGAACGGCGCCATCAGCTTGACGCTGCGGTTGAGGCTCTTCTCGTTGCGCTGCAGCATCTGGACGACCGTGTTCAGCCGGGCCAGCGCCGGACCGATCTGCTTCCGGTTGTCCTCGACGAGCCCCGAGAGTTGCACCCCGAGCGTCGTGGCGTTGACCAGCAGGGTGTGGATGACCTGGCGCCGCTTGCTGATCTCCTCGAACAGTGCGTTGCCATCTTTCATCATGGAGGTGAGCTCGTCCGAGCGGTCGGAGAGCACCCCGGTGACGCCGTTGGCGCGCTTGAGCAGATCGCCCAGCGCCTTGTCGCGCGAGGCCACGGTCTTGGACAGCCGGGACAGGCCGTTGAGCGACGCCTTGACCTCGGGGGGCGAGTCCTTGAACGTCGCCGAGATCGCGTCCATCGCCTTGGCCACCTGCTTGGTGTCGACCTTCTCGCTGGTCGTGGCGAGGTCGCTGAACGCCTGCACCACGTCGTACGCCGAGACGGTCCGGTTGATCGGGATCTGGCTGCCGGGCTCCAACTGCCCGGTCCCCTTGGGCTCCAGGGAGAGGTACTTGGCGCCGAGGATCGTCTTGACCCGGATGGCGGCGCCGGTCCTGGTCCCGAACTGCGGCTCGCCCTTGACCCGGAAGCTGACCTTGACGTGGTCACCGTCCAGCTCGACGTCGTCGACCTTGCCGACCTTGACCCCGGCGATCCGGACCTCGTCACCGCCCTTCAGCCCGCCCGCCTCGGAGAAGGCGGCGCTGTACTGATCGCCGCTGCCGATCAGCGGAAGGCTGTCCACATTGAACGCCGCGGCGAGCAGCAGCGCGATGGTGGTGAGGCCGGCCGCCCCGATCTTTACGGGGTTGCGTTCGCGGAAAGGGATCACCGACCACACCTCGCCTGGTCGACGTGCAGCCGCGGCGTGATGGCCTGCGCGGTGTTCGGCAGCACGACACGGCCGTCGAAGTCGCACAGGTAGAAGTTGAACCAGGAGCCGTACGAGCCGGTGGCGGTCAGCTTGTTGAGCTTGTGCGGGAGCCGTTTCAGGACGCCCTCCACGGTCTTCTCGTTCTTGTTGAGCGTTCCGGTGAGCCGGGACAGCTGGGCGATGTCGGACTTCAGCGCCGGACGTCCGTCTTCGAGCAGGCCCGAGGTGGCGCCGGCCAGGTCGCTGATGCCTGCCAGCGAGTCGCCGATCGCCTTACGGTCGGCGGACAGCCCGGACACCACCCGCTGCAGCTGCTTGAGGAGGCCGGAGAAGCGCGCACTGCGCTGGTCCAGCGTGCCGAGCACCTGGTTGAGGTTGTCGATCACCGAGCCGATCAGCTCGTCGCGGTCGGCGAGGGTCGTGGTGAGCGAAGCCGTGTGTGCGAGCAGGCTGTTGATCGTGCCGCCCTCACCCTGGAGGGTCTTGATGATCTCCGTGGCCAGCTGGTTGGTGTCCTTGGGACTCAGCGCGGCGAACAGTGGCTTGAAGCCGTTGAGCAGCGCGTTGAGGTCGAGAGCGGGCTGGGTCCTGGAGAGCGGGATGGTGGCTCCGGACCGCAGTCGCTCGCTGCTCTTGCCCGCGCCCTCGGTCAGCGCGATGTACCGCTGTCCGACGAGATTGCGGTAGCGGATGACAGCGCCTGAGGAGGCGAGCAGCGGCCGGTCGCTGGAGGCGGTGAACTCGACCTCGGCCAGCGTCCGGTCCTTGATCCGGATGTCCTGGACCTCGCCGACCCTGACCCCGGCCACCCGGATGTCGTCACCCTCCTCCAGGCCTGTGACGTCGCTGAACACCGCCTGGTAGGTGTCCTCGTCGGTGAACCGGATGTTGACGATCGTGGCCGCGAGCAGCGCCGTCGCCAGGACGGTCACTACAGCGAAGAGGCTGAACTTGATCAGCGGTGCGGCCGTTTCCCGTGCCTTCATGCGACGCTCACCGCCGTTCCGCGGGCCATCGGGCCGAAGAGCAGGGTCGCCACGCCGGGCACCTCATCGGCGGGCACGCCCATGACCGGGGCCACGAGCGAACCGACGACCTGCTGCTCCGCGGCCGTACCGGCGATGCCGCCGAGCGGGCCCGGCGTGGAAGGGGAAGCACCGCCGGAGCCCTTGGTGCCGTCGTTCAACGCGGTCCCTGGAAACGGCTTCTGCGGACTGGGCAGGCCCCGGCAGCTCGGTCCTGAGCGATCGGCGTAGCGCGGCTCCTCGCCGGGGCGGTAGGGCGGGCGGGGCAGGGCGACCTCCAGGGTGATGTGCATCTTTCCGCCCTCGAAGATCTGCTCGGACAGCGGCTCCGACTTCACCAGGCCGCGCAGCAGACAGGGGTATTCGGGCGAGTAGCGGGCGAGCAGCGCCAGGGTGGGCCGGGAGACCCGGGACAGGCCGATGAGCCGCTCGGAGTTGTCGTCGATCACTTTCTCCCCGGTGCCCGCGAAGGTGGTGGTCCCGGTCAGGGCCGAGGCGAACGCTTGCTTCTTCTCCACCAGCGTCTTGCTGCTGGTGATCGTGTTGCGCAGGGTCCGCAAAAGGTCGGGGGCGGCGTCCCCGTAGATCTCGGCCACGTCCGCGAGCTTCGAGATGTTCGCCTGTATGGCAGGCATGTGCGGGTTGAGTTCGTGGAAATAGCGGTCCACCCGGGCGAGGTTGGTGCCGATCTCGTCACCGCGCCCCTCCAGCGCGTCGGCGAACGCGGACAGCGTGGCGTTCAGTTTGCCCGGCTGGACCGCGCGCAGCAGCGGCAGCAGGTCGTCCATCAGCTTCTGGAGTTCGATGCCGGCCTTGGTGCGGTCCTGGGTGATGACGTCTCCGGCCTGGATGGGTCGCTGCGGGGAGTGGGCGGGGACGACCAGGTCGACGTACTTCTCGCCGAACAGCGTCTTGGGCAGCAGCCGGGCCTGGACGTCGGCCGGGATGTGGGACGCGCGCTCGGGCTTGAGCGCGAGGTCGAGCGTCGCCTTCTCACCGTCGGCCCGTATGTCCCGGACCTCTCCGACGATCAGGCCGCGCAGCTTGACGTCGGCGCCCGGATCGAGCTGGTTGCCGGTCGTGCTCGCCTGCAGGGTGATCGGGACGGACGGGGTGAACGCCTTCTGGTAGACGGCGACCGCCAGCGTCAGCAGCAACCCGAGGACGACGAGGAAGACGATGCCGTAGAGCCGCAGCTTGGCGGCGGGCGTCCATGCTTTCCCCGGGGACGGAGCCGGCGCCGGCGCCGGCCTCCGTGTCGGTGTCAGTATCGGCATCTGTCTGCTACCCCGCGATCCGCACAGTCGTGGTGGCTCCCCAGATCGCCAGGCTGAGGAAGAAGTCCATGATGTTGATGGCGACGATGGAGGTGCGCACCGCCCGGCCCACCGCGACGCCGACGCCCGCCGGGCCGCCCTTCGCGTAGTAGCCGTAGTAGCAGTGGACGAGAATGATCACGACGGCGAAGACGATCACCTTGCCGAAGGACCACAACACGTCGATGGGCGGCAGGTACTGCTGGAAGTAGTGGTCGTACGTGCCTGCCGACTGCCCGTAGTAGCCGGTGGTGATCGTGCGGGCGGCGAAGTACGAGGAGAGCAGCCCGATCACGTACAGCGGGATCACCGCGACGAAACCGGCGATCATCCTCGTGGTGACCAGAAAGGGCAGCGAGGGGACGCCCATCACCTCCAGCGCGTCGACCTCTTCGCTGATCCGCATCGCGCCGAGCTGGGCGGTGAATCCGGCGCCGACCGTCGCGGAGAGGGCGAGCCCCGCGACCAGTGGCGCGATCTCCCGGGTGTTGAAGTAGGCGGAGATGAACGCCACGAAGTTCGACGTGCCGAGCTGGTTGAGCGCGGCGTACCCCTGGAGGCCGACCTCGGTTCCGGTGAAGAAGGTGAGGAACGCGATGACCCCGACGGTGCCGCCGATGACCGCCAGCGCTCCGCGGCCGAAGCTCACCTCGGCCAGCAGGCGCAGGACTTCCTTCTTGTAGCGGCGCAGCGTGCGGGCGGTCCAGCCGAGCGAGCGGCCGTAGAAGGACAGCTGGCCGCCGAGCTCCTCAAGGGAGCGGAGGGGGCCTGAGAGGAATCGTTCCGACAGCGCCATCGACTAACCCCTCTGCGGAACGACTTGGAAGTAGATCGCCGTCATCACGAAGTTGACGACGAACAGCAACATGAAGGTGATGACGACCGACTGGTTCACCGCGTCGCCGACGCCTTTGGGTCCGCCCTTGGCCGTCAGGCCCTTGTACGAGGCGACGATCGCGGCGATGGCGCCGAAGAGCAGCGCCTTCAGCTCGGCCCAGTACAGGTCGGGCAACTGCGCGAGGGTGGTGAAGGAGGCCAGATAGGCGCCGGGGGTCCCGTTCTGCAGGACCACGTTGAAGAAGTAGCCGCCGGCCACGCCGACCACCGAGACCAGTCCGTTGAGCAGCACCGCGACGGCCATCGAGGCCACCACCCGCGGGACGACCAGTCGGTGGATCGGGTCGATCCCGAGCACTTCCATGGCGTCGATCTCCTCGCGGATCTTGCGCGCCCCGAGGTCCGCGCAGATCGCGGAGCCGCCGGCGCCCGCGATGAGCAGCGCGGTCACGATCGGCGACGCCTCGCGCAGCACCGTGAGGACCGAGGCGGCGCCGGAGAACGACTGCGCCCCCAGCTGCCGGGTCAGACTGCCGATCTGGAGCGCGATCACGGCTCCGAAGGGGATGGAGACCAGCGCGGTGGGCAGAATCGTGACGCTCGCGATGAACCAGGACTGCTGGATGAACTCGCGTATCTGGAGCGGCCGTCGCGGAAGGGTCCGCAGGACGTCCAGGAACAGCGCGAACAGGCTGCCGGAATGTTTCAGCGCGTTGGTGGGCGACAGGCTCATATGCCGGTCACCCCCGGGCCGTCCACGCCGACCGCACCCTTCGAGGCAGCGCGCAGGTCACGCAGCCGCTGCATCTTCTCCTCGTACTCGGCGATCTCCTCCCAGCGGGGTGGGCGGACGATGCCCTCGCTGGGCAGCAGGCGGGGGGTGACACCCGCGCCGGACGCGCCCTTGCCGCCCTTGGGGCCGCGGTGGTTGCCGGCATCGAGCTCGGCCAGCTCCTGTTCGACCTGGGCGGCGTCCTTCTCCTCGGCCATGCCGATGGGGCCCTGCATGCGCCCGTTGAGGAATTGGCCGACCACCGGCTCACCACTGGACAGCAGCTCTTCCCTGGGCCCGAACATCACCAGCTCGCGCCGGAACAGCAGCCCGATGTTGTCCGGCACCAGGCGGGCCGAGGCGATGTCGTGCGTGACGATCAGGAACGTCGCGTCGATCTGGGCGTTCAGATCGACGATCAGCTGGTTCAGATAGGCCACCCGCACCGGGTCGAGGCCGGAGTCGGGCTCGTCGAACAGGATGATCTCCGGATCGAGCACCAGGGCCCGCGCAAGACCGGCCCGTTTGCGCATACCCCCGGATATCTCACCGGGCAGCTTCCCCTCGGCTCCGAGCAGGCCGACCATGTCCATCTTTTCGAGCACGATCTGCCGGATCTCGCGCTCGGACTTGCGGGTGTGCTCGCGCAGCGGGAAGGCGATGTTGTCGTAGAGATCCATCGAGCCGAACAGCGCACCGTCCTGGAAGAGGACGCCGAACAGCTTCCGCACCTCGTAGAGGTCGTGCTCGCGGAGCCGGGTGACGTCCTTCCCGTCGATCCATATGGAGCCTCTGTCGGGCTTGAGCAGGCCGACGAGCGTTTTGAGGAAGACGGACTTACCCGTGCCGGACGGGCCGAGCAGGACGGAGATCTCCCCTGCGGGCAGCGTGAGCGACACGTCCTGCCAGATGACCTGGTGTCCGAAGGATTTCGTCAACCCTTCCACACAGATCTCGACACCCATTCGGTCCGCCCTTCAGCCCCGGGAGCAGCTCTGTCATCTGCTCTACGGGGGCGGGCGGCCCGTCCGTCGCTAGGAATCCGAATTTTTTTAACGGGCTGGTAATCGCGCTCTGATCAGGGCTGAACGTCGGTGTGCAAGGAGCCCGTGGGCAGCGGGTCGGCGAGCGGCTCGGTGGCGCTGCCGCCCAGGCCGGCCGACGGGACGACGCTCGAGGGGGAGCCCGAAGCGGAAGGACCGGACAGATCGGACATATTCGAGATCTGCGACCGAGCCGAGTCGGCGGAGGGGGCCGACGGAACGTCACCGGCCGACGAGGCGCCGGGAACGTCCGGGATGCCGGGACGCGACGACACGGACGGGACCGAGGGAACGGTCGGAACCGACGGTATGCGCAGAGCCGGCGGGACGGCGGGCACGGAGGGAACCGCCAGCCCCGGGAGCATCACCGCCTCGGGCAGCATCGCCGGCACTTCCGCGGTCAGATCGATGCCGAGCTCCCCACCCGCACGGCCGGGCGCGGAGGTGGCACCCCAAGACGACGACGGCGCGTCGCTGTCGTACGAGGCCGTGGGCCACTCCTCCGCCTCCTCCGGGGAGACCGGCCCGGGACGGGCTTCGTCCGGCGCGTACGGGTAGTGGGGCGCGGCGAATCCCAGCACGGCCAGCGTCGCCGCCGTGGACACCAGGGTCGCGGCCTGCGCGCCACCACCGCCCGCTCGCTGCCGTCCCTGCGAGACCAGCCACAGGGCAGCCCCGAGCGTCGCGGCGAGCGAGTTGCGCAGCGTCCGCCGCGCCCTCGCCAGCAGCGACTCGACCGTGCGGTAGCTCAGCCCCATCTTCCGGGCGACCTGACCGACGTCCAGGTCCTCCGACTTCAGCCAGAGCGCCTCGGCCTGCCGTGCGGGCAGCTCACCGCTCCGGCTCGCCAGCCACTTGGCCTCCGCGCGGTCGCACACCTCTTCCTCGACGGCCGGGGGCGGGGGGACGGCGAACGTCGACCGACTGCCCACCTGCGCCTCGCGGTTGACCTGCCGGTACCGGTCGGCACACAGCCGCATCGTCACGGTCGTCAGCCACGCCCCGAGCCGCTCCTCGTCGACATGGGGGTTCTCCACCGCGCGCAGCATGGCCTCGTGCACCGCGTCCTCGGCGTCCTCAAGGCTCATGGACCTCCGGCGAGCCACCTTCAGCAACTGCTCGCGATGGCTCCACATCCGCTGCCAGCGCTCCTCGGAACCGCCGTACGACCCACGAGAATGCGCGGGATGATTGTTCGCTGCCATCAGGCCCCTCGCACTGTCGAGATCGATACCCGGCCCCGGAAGCGCCGCCTCCTCCTAGGAGGAGGGCGGTGACATTACCGCCGGGTACCCCCTGGCGGGGAGGGGTAGGACGGACTCAATCCGGGACCGGAGCGGATACGACTGCGGGATCTCCGGGGCGATGCGCAACGATCAGCGTGCGACGCAGCATGATCCGGTGCCCCATCCCGTAGGCCCGGATCAAGCGCCGACCTCATGGCGATCCGGCACCGGCCCTTGGAGAGCCAGCCGGGAAATTATGCCTTTGCTCTGCAATTTCCGCTTTTAATCAGGGCCGTCCATGGGCTTGAGCACCACGAAAACCGCGCCGGCCGGGTCGAGGCAGACAGCCGGCCGCCCGACGCCTCCGCATCCTCGGGACCCATCTGCAGGCTGCCGCCGTTCTCGGTGACACTCCCCCCGGCGGCGTCACAGTCCGCGACCGCGAACACCGGGCCAGTACGGGCGGCCGCCGGCCAGGGCCAGATACTCCGCGGAGAGCTCCATCAGGCCACCCTGCATACGCTCCTGACCGGCGCCGGCGGGAGTGATCAGGCGCGGGCATCGTCGTCCTCGCCCATTCCTTCGGGACAAGGTCGCGCTGCAGCAGGGCCGGAGCCACCGCCCGCAGTGTGGGCAGCGGCGGCTCGGGCGGCCTCGGGTCTCCACCGTGGAAACCCGGCAAGCGCACCCCGGCCGGCGGCCATTCGCGCACCCGGCCGGACCATCTGGGCGGCGACAAGGCCTACTCATCACGCCGCAACCGCCGCTACCCGCGGCGGCGGCAGATCGAGACACGCGCTTCGACAAGAGGGCGTACGTCTTTCACAGCACCGTCACCGTCACCGTCGCAGCCCTTCGCCTCTGGCTTTGCGCATGACACGCCGGACAGGACCGGGGCAGGTAGGGCGAAGCGTTCTTTGAGGGCGTCCAGGCCGGTGGTGTAGATGTTGTCGCCGAAGTGCTTCTCGATCTCGGGGACGTGTTCGTCGGCGGCCTCGTATGTCGCAGCCCAGCGGATCTCGGCGCCCGCCTCGTGCGGGTGCACGGACAGCATGGAGACGTAGTCGGAGACGGGGACGACGGATTCATGAATGGTGTAACGGAACATCCGGCGCGAGTCGTCCTTCTCCAGGAGCTGTTCCCGGATGACCACTTGGCCGTTGACGGAGAACGCCTGTACCGCCCCGGGCGTCTCGGGATCGGCGCCGTCCTCGATCACCGACGGCGGCAGCAGGGGGTGCCAGTCGGCGAGGCCGCCGAACTTGCCGATGATCTGCCAGACGGCATCGGGGTCGGCAGTGACGACGGTGGTACGAGTGAGCGTGTGCACAGACGGGCCTCCGATGATTGCGGATTGCGATGACCGCGGGTTGTCTCTGATCGGCCGTTTCCCTCGACGGCTCACCAAGTGCCGTCGCCGCGCAGTACGGCGTCGGCGCCGCCGTCGATGAAGACGACCTGACCGGTGACCAGTTCGTTCTCGGGAGAGGTGAGCCAGGTCAGGAGGGGAGCGATCTGTGCCGGCTGGGCGTGGCCGTGCAGCGGCATGGGGACGGTCGCGTCGACGATCTTGCGCACATCGGGGCTGGCCAGCATGGGTTCCGTCATGGGGGTGACGACGGTTCCGGGGGCAATGGCGTTGAGGGGGATACCGGCGCCCGCCCAGTCGGCGGTCACGGCGGTGCGGCGTATCCATCGGGCGATGGCGGCCTTGGTCGAGCCGTAGATCGCATAGCCCTCTCCCCGGTAGACCGCTGCCTGGGCGGCGGCCAGCGCCGCTTCCTCGTCACCGGCGAGCGCCGCGTCGGCGATGGCCGTGTCGTGGGGGTGGACTGAGGCGACCGAGGCGATGACCACGGCACGCGGGTCCGTACCGGCGGCGAGCAGAGGGCGCAGCCCTTCCAAGGTGGCGACCGCGCCGAAGTAGTTGACGCTGACGGCGCGCGGTGCGAAACCGGCGAGGCCGGCGCCCGCGATCACGGCGTCGAGCCGCCCACCGCTCAACTCGCTTGCGTGCTGGACCAGATGGGCCCGGCCATCGCGGGTGGCGAGGTCCGCGACGATATCGGCGTCATTGAGGTCGGCGCCGATGACCGTGTGCCCCTGCTCCTTGAGCCGGGTTGCGGTGGCCTTGCCGATACCGGAGGCGGCTCCGGTGATGAGGTAAGTGCGGGACATGGTCGGCTCCTTCGCTGACGCTGTACGTTCACCGGTCACTGATCACCACGCGTCGGCCGTTGGCCGTACGCCGCCGATCGGCAATCGCCGTTCGCCGCGCGGCCCCCACCTGCGCGCGGGCAGGCAGGGATAGCGCGACAGCACGGGCGTAGCAGACGAATCGACCACTGTCCGATCGGCTCCTGATCAGCCGTTGATCAACATACGCTTTTTTGGCATGGCGTGCCAATAATTCTGTCTGTGACAATAAGGCCGAGGTCAAGCACGGCAAGGAGCACACAATGGCGGCAGCGCGGGGCCGTCCGTCCCTGACGGAACATCGGCGCCTTCAGACTCAGCTGGAGATCGCGGAGACCGCGGCGGCCCTGTTCGCCGACCGCGGATATGACACGACGACAGTCGAGGACATCGCCTCGGCCGCGGGCATCTCCCTGCGCACCTTCTACCGCTACTGCCCGGCGAAGGAGGACGCCCTCACCCCCCTCTTCGCCTCCAGCGTCGGCCAACTCGTGGACGTCCTCACGGAACATCCGGTCGAGGAACCGCTCAGCGCCGCCATCGAGGCGTCCTTCGGCACGGCGATGGCCGAGCGGCGCCTGGAGGACGCCGCCCGGGCCCGTCGGCTGGTCCGGATCTTGGGGACCGTCCCCGTCCTGAAGATGCGCTGGCTCGCCGCGGGGCGGGAGATGCAGGAACGGCTCGCGCCCGCGCTGGCGTCCCGCGCGGAGGCCCCCGTCGACAGTCTCGAAGTGCGTCTGCTTACCACCGCGGTGCTGGATGCGTTCACCGTCACCATGGAGCACTGGGCCTGGCAGGACGAGCCCGAAGAACTCGTCGATCTGATACGCCGCGCGCTGGCGTTTCTGCGGCTCGACGAACTCCGGGCGAAGCCCGAGCCATCCGTCGACAAGTAGTCAGCATGCCCACTACGGCCCGGCCGATGGTCAGGGCTGGGCCTGTGACGCTTGGCACGGCACCTCTCCCCCACACCTGAACGCCGCCGGGCCCCGTTGTTGCCGAAACATCCACACCAGACGCCGCGGCCCCTCACCCTGACCCATCGGACAGGCCCTACCCGGATCCCTCATCGGGGGGAATCTGGATTGCTCCGGAGGTCGTTTCACCCATACAGGGAAGCTCGCGCTTGACCTCGCCCGCACCCAGGTCAGGCAGCATGTGAGGCCGGGTTTGTAGCAGGTCAGTGCGGCGATCGACACCCGTGTGCCAGCGGCCGCGGACTCGGACTACCGGGTTGCGGCCTCGCCTGCCCCAGGTCTTGGCGTGCGGCGGCGTCATGGAGAAGCCGGCTTCATCCTCGAAGACGAGCCAGGCTCCACGGGCCGCCGCCTGGCTTCCGCACGCCCTGGATGGTGTAGGTCAGGTGGAAACGTCGGCCGATCACGGTCTTGACACGCTCCAGCGTCCACCGCTGGTACTCCCAACCGTGCGCGGCCGGCCCCCTGGCCAGCTCCTGCTCCAACCGCGCGAACTGCTGCTCGCTCAGCCGCGGTAGCGACGCCGACCCGGGGGTGCCTGGGTTCCCTGCCGGGGCAAGCCAGAAAAACCAGGAGCCGACCGAGATCGGAACACGTAAGACTTTCCCCATGACCACAGACTTCCGCGTGCGCCAGGCCCAAGCCGCTGATGCTCCCGTACTGGCGCAGCTGCGATGGGCATTCAAGCAGGAGGACTACGAAGGCGGTTCTTCGGCTCCGGCCAGGTCCATGACGCAGGCTGAGCAGTGGATCCGGGAGCGGCTTGACGGCGGGCAGTGGCTGGCCTGGGTGGCCGAGACAGGCGCAGAGATCTGCGGGCATGTCTTCCTCCACCTGGTCGAGCGAGTACCGGACCCCTATGAGGACAACACCCCCGTCGGCTACGTGACCAACTTCTACGTGAGCCCCGCGCACCGCAATCTCGGGTTCGGGGCTGCCCTTCTCAAGGCCCTACGGCAGCACGCCCAGGAGCTGGGTGCGGAGGTGCTCATCGTCTGGCCGTCCGAGCGCAGCGTGCCGGTCTACCGACGGGCAGGCTTCCGGCCATCGCCAGATCTACTGGAAGCACGATGAGCTCGGAGACGCCAACGGTGAACGGTCGCGGCGCGGGTGTGTCGGCGTTCCCGTGATAGTGCACTGCATGCACAACGCGCCGCACACCAGAGCACCGGGGCCCCAACCGATGATCGGCCCGCACCCGGCGCAGGATCATCTCCCGGCACCGTCGGCGGACCAACGTCGATGCAGCGAGTTCGAGTTGGAGTGTGAGCGATGCCTGATGGCCTTGCCCTCGAAGGGGTGCTGACCCGGCTGGTCCCGACGAGCGAGGATGACCTGGATCTGCTGGCCGCATGGTTCGCGACCCCGGACTTCGTCGAGCACTGGGGAGGAGCGCCGAAGTCGCGTGAAGAGGTGGCCGAGAAGTACGTGGGGCGGCGCCGGTCCCGTGTGGAGTCCTTCCTCGTACTGGCCCACGGAACACCGGTGGGATACGCGCAGTACTGGCACGCCGGCAGGGCCGAAGGCGGCATCGCACCGCGACGCCCATAGGCGTCCTTGACGGCGGGCACGATGCCGCACGCTGACGACTCTGGTGGTACCGCTCCCCAGCACTCCGGAACCAGGTGGAGGTTGTGTACTTCGAGCTGTAGCGGCCTGTGCACATTCGCGTGTACGCCGTCAGCCGTCAGCCCCTACAACTCCGCGAGTTCAAACTCAGCGACTCCGTCCGTGGTGCCCTCCCGGCGACGAGACGTCCGCAGTGAGGCAGTCGCATCGGGGTGTGACACTTCCGTCCGCTGCGCCGCAGGGGGAAGTGCCGATCATTATCGGTCGTGCGGTGCCTTGATATCTGCGGTCCCCCCGTCTCAAGTTGCCGTGCGCGGCGCGGGCGGTCCCTGACGGGCCGCCCGCGCCATTGGTCCCTCGATTGCGAGGTGGCGGTCGGAGGGCAGTCATGTGAAAAAGCAGTGAAGGGAGTTTCGGATTCTCCCAACGGGCAATGCGCGGGACCGTGAGTTACCCCAATGACGGCATACCGCAAAATCGCCCATACGACTCCAGATCAAACCCTCCCTACCGCGGCGGATCAAACGCGCCGGATGTCGGTGATACGGCCCCGCTGCCGCCTGCTGACGGAGTGCATGCCCCGCGCCCCAGAAATTCGCCCCCTCCCTACAACTCCGCCCCGGCCGGACCGTACGGCGACGTTCCGAACGCGGCATACCACGGCAGAAGGCCTTCGAGCGGCAATCGCGGAGGCATCGACAGGGGCCGAATGGCCTTGATCATTCACAGCATCGCGGATGTCGCCGCGGTATTTCTCGGGCTGTGGATCCTGCTGTATCTGCTCGAAGCAAATCAGGCGAATGTCTTTGTCGACTTCGTGCACGGTGTGGCCGACTGGCTTGCCGGTTGGTCGCAGGACATCTTCATCATGGACACCGAAGGACTGCGTGTCTTCTTCAACTACGCCCTGCCCGCGCTGATTTACCTCGCGATCGGCCACGGCGCAGCAGCCTGGCTTCGCCGCCTCTGACGGGGCTTCCTTCGAGCTCAGGGGGTGCAGGCCGCCAGTGCCCCCTGAGCGCGAACCACCCCCTTCAGCACTCCGCACGCCGGTCTCACCCCGCTGCGGGGCGCAAAGGGCGCGTGCCGATCATTGCCGTCGAGCATGGCACCGTGTCCGTCGGCGATCGATGCGCGGTGCACTGACAATTCCGTCCCGGTACGCATCTCGATGCGCACCCCGGTGCGCACCCCGGTGTGCATTCTGATACGCACGTTCCGCCGCGCGACAAACCCCGCTCTCCCAGTACAGCCCCCCGCTGAGTGCACATTGCACGGAAGTGGCGATACGTGATCCGGTGACGAGCCGGCAGCCCCACGCTCATCCTGCGGCCGCAGGGAGTAACGTGGTGATCAAAGTCGGTACGTGTGATCATTTCGACGTGCCCGAATTATGGCAATCAGCCGCGACTGCCCGTTCATTCGCCCCCTTGCATGTTTGGCAGGACATTGCAGGCGGTTCCCTCGGGTGCTGTGCTCAGGCGTGAAACATTCTTTCTGGAATCCCATCCTCGATTTGCGTCTGAGGGAGCCGGGGAATGCGCACTGCGGGGCATGAATCAGAGGCCCGACGGCAGGTACGCCGACTTTCAGGACCGGCATGAGCGCGGAAATGCCGCGCCTCATCCGAATTTCGCCCGTGTCCTTCCCGGCCAGCGCCACTCAGCGCCGCACCTGCCGGGAGGCGGCGGGCCGTACGAAGCCGGGCCGTCCCCGCGCCGGGGCGGCAAGGTCAAGCGGATTCTGATATCCGTCCTCGTCCTCCTGCTCGTGGTATTGGCCGGCACGTACCTCTGGGCGACTCCAACCTGCGCAAGGAGGTCGACCTCGGCAAGGTCATCGACCGCCCGGCCGAGGGCGAGGGCACCAACTACCTGATCGTCGGCTCGGACAGCCGCAAGGGCATGTCGGCGGCCCGGCGCAAGAGCCTGCACACCGGCGGCAGCGCGGAGGCGGGTCAGCGGACCGACTCGATGATGATCCTGCACGTCGGCTCCAACGGCCCGACGCTGATCTCCCTGCCGCGCGACTCGAACGTGACCATCCCACAGTTCCGCGGTTCCGAGTCCGGCAAGATCAGGCCCGCGATGGGCGCGAACAAGCTCAACGCCTCCTACGCCTTCGACGGTCCGCAGCTGCTGGTCCGCACGGTCGAGTACGACACTGGGCTGCACATCGACCACTACGCCGAGATCGGCTTCACCGGCTTCGCCGACATCGTCGACGCCATGGGCGGCGTCGAGATGAACCTCGACAAGGGCTTCACGGACAAGTGGTCAGGCGCCGACTTCAAGGCCGGCACACAGACCCTCGACGGCGCCCAGGCGCTCGCGTACGTCCGTACCCAGCACGCCTTCGTCGGCAGCGACCTGGACCGCGCCAAGAACCAGCAGAGGTTCCTCTCGACGCTCGCGAGCCAGGTGGCCACGCCTGGCACCCTCCCCAACCCGTTCACGCTCTACCCGGTCATGAGCGCGGGCACCAGCGACAGGTGACCGACACCGATCCAGCCGGTGGGCGGGGGCCGGCGAGGGCGGGGCCACAGAGGTGGGTGGCGCCGCCCTCGCCGGGTGGCGGACCCGCCGGGCACGGGGGGAGCCCTCGGGTCCGCTGAGCCGATGACCAGTCGGCTACTTCTACTGCGCCACCGGTTGATCGTTTGTCACACCCGCACGACCAAGCGTCTGGGAGTGCGCATGTGTCTGCGCACATGGGACGTATCGCTTCGTCGGGTAACGCGACAGCACGCTGCGGCGCAGAACTGCATACGGGCGCGCACAGTCGCCCCGTACGTGATCACGGCCGGGGTGACTCCTGTGGGGGGTGGCCACCCTGGCCGTGCTCGCTTTCCCCGCTGTCGAGGTGCTCCGTACGTCAGATTGCGACTCCCATGAGTCACAGACGCGAATCCCTACCCGCAGATGATCAGTACAGCGGCAGTCGTGCCGGCACCGCCGCAAAGCGGGCGGCCCTGGGGCGTGGCGGACTGGCTCGCCTGGTGGGCGCGGGACATCTTCACCATGGACACCGAAAGGCTGCGCGTCGTCCTCAATTACGGCCTGCCTGCCGCGATCTATCTGCTGGCCGGACACCTGATCGCCGGGCGGGTACGCCGCCTCTGACCCAGCACGGATGCCGGGTCGCGGCGCAGCTCGGTTACCTGCTCGGCGCCCCGTTCCCCAGCAGCCGCCTGGGTCCCTCAGGCGGTCGCGGCGTGACCGACTCCGGGGCCGGGCTATCACGGTGTTGCCGGTGCGCCGCTCAACATGGCGGATGGTGCCCGTCTGGGCTGGCGTAGCGGCACTCCTCGTAGGCAATGCTGCTGTCGGGCGGGTGCGCTGATGGCATCGGTGTGATCGACGGCCGTTGTGAAAAAACGTTCGACTGCTTACAGTTGGCCGCTCCTTCGCCTGCCGTGTCATGCATCCGGCGGGCGTCTTCACATTGTGGGGAGATTCATGCGCAAGCGCGCAATCTTCGCTGTACTCGCCGCTGCCACCGCGCTGGGCGGATCCACCGCCCCTGCCGCGTACGCGGACGAGACCGTCGGCGACATCCAGATCGCCAATGTCACCGTCAACGGCGGCAAAGACATCGCGATCGGCCTCGCCGACAAGACAATCACGGTCTCTGTGACCGCCACCGACCCGTCGGGTATCTGGGACGCCGACTTCCACCTCTGGCGCGGCACCGACCCCGACAACCCCGACGGCTACATCAAGCCGAACGAGGACACCACCCCGGCGGATTGCGTCGCCTCCTCAGCGACCACCTCCACCTGCTCGAAGACCTTCACCTTCGAACCGGACTGGTGGCTCACCAACGCCGACGCCGGAACCTGGAAGGTCGGCGTCGAGGTGTGGGCGAATGACGACAGCCGGGCGGTGCGGGACGCCTACACCACCGTCCGACTCCAGCGCTTCTCCAAGCTGACCGTCAACGCGAGCCCGGAGCCGATAGCCGCCGGCAAGCCCCTCACGGTCACCGGCAGGCTCACCCGGGCCAACTGGGACACCGACACCTACGCGGGCTACACCGCCCAGCCGGTCAAGCTCCAGTTCCGCAAGGCGGGCACCAGCACCTACACAACCCTCCAGACGGTGAACACCTCCAGCACCGGTGACGTGAAGGCCACGGCCACCGCGTCCGCAGACGGCTACTGGCGCTGGAACTTCGCCGGCACCTCGACCACTCCGGCCGTCAAGGCGACCGGCGACTACGTCGACGTGCAGTAGCGCCCCCAGCAGTCGTGGGGGGGGGGGGGGGGGGGGGGCCCGCCCCCCCCCCCCCCCGGGGGGGGGGGGGGGGGGGGCGGGGGGGCCCCGGCCCCCACGCCACTTGCGGTACTTCCCGGGAGCGGCGAGGCTGCCGAGCCGGCGCGCCCCAGAACGTTAAGTCGCTGCGGTGAGCGCCGACCAGTGGACGGCCCGGGGCCTGCTGGGCGTACCCGTCGGGCGCCGTCGTATTGTCGGCGTGTAAACCTGCCGGAGCAGCGGGGAATGCGGGTCTGCCTGCCCTTATGACCGGTTGTCATGAATCCGGAGGTCAGAACGTGATCATCGCCTTCCTTGCCTTTATGGCTTTGGGTCTGGCCGTGGCTGTAACGCCAGGCGCGATCCTGGGATACGCATTCGTCGCGGTGAGCGGCAGGCTGTCACGCAGCGTCAGGGTCCCCTTGCTGCTGGTCTTGGCGACGGGTTCGGCAGCGATGTGGCTGGTCGTGGTGGGGGCCTCCAACATCTGGCGGCCGGTCATCGTGATGCTGTCGTTCACCGCGACGCTCGTCTCGGGAGTCACGTCCCTCGTGCTCGAAGCCCGTAGACGGCGCGCACCCCAGTTCCCTACCGCAGTGTGGCCTGGCTGGTATCCACCAACCGACTCGTCGAGGTGAGTGTCGTCGGTCGGTGAATCTGCGCAGTCCAACTCTGACATGGAATTGCGCAGGTTCGTTGAGTGCTGTCCAGTTTCATCTGTCGTTGACCTATCGGTACTCCAGCAACCACCAGGCCGTCATCGACGCCGATACCCAGCTCATCCGCAGCCCCACTTGCGCGCTGGGTAGGTATGGGCGCTGATCCTCAGGACGTTGTTCTCGGCAGGCTGCTGGCGTGGGCCACGTGGCGTGGTCCGGGCACGGTGGCGGAGACACAGAGTTCGAGGCGCTGGCCCACGTCGAGCGGACGGTGCCCGTACGAGTTGACGTTCGACCAGGAGAGCGCAGTCAAGCCGCGTCGGTCCACGTCCGTCAGCTGCACCATCGCCCACATTCTTCTGGAGTGTGTGAAAGTAGCCCGGTTTCAGACCGGTTGCTGAGCCGACTTCGTTTCTTCACAGGTCTGGATTGGCGGCAACAGGGTCAGAGGCGGCGTATCCATGCGGCTATTTCGTGTCCGACCGGCAGATAGATCACGGCCGGCAGACCGTAATTGAGTAGGACGCGAACGCTCTCTGTGCCCATGGTGAAGATGCCCTGTGACCATCAGGCCAGCGTGTCGGCCACGCCTTCCACAAACTCGACGAAGAGCGTGTGTGCGGCGACCCCTATGCGGTCACAGCAGGGGTGTCTCTCGCCGATGTGTGCGCGTACGACAATTCCGCCATTCGCTCGGCCTGCGGGTGTGACATTTGATCCGCCGACGGCGCAGAACTGAGCGTGCCGAATTGATTCGTCGGCACACGACGGATCCAAGGTCCCCCCGGCTACAGGATCCGTGCGCGACGCGGGCGGGGATGGAGCCCCCCCGGCCCAGCCCCCGCCCGCGTCCGGCATCTACTTCTCGGTATCGGTGCGCCATGCGCTTCGCCGAAGCCGGAGCTCGGCGGTTGGAGCCTCCCGGTCGCCGGGGACCGGTACGTGGAGAGGCGCCATCCATGCCGCTTCGCGTTCACGGTGAACTTGCCACGCGTGCCCCCTCACCGACCCTGCCCAGCTTGCAGGCGTCGTCCGTGACCTCGACCGTGACGTTCCCCGGCTGCACGGCTCCGCTGCCATTGGTCTCCGCCTTCTCCACGCTGAACGATAGAGGCATGGCTGCGAAGAAACGAAGAGATACGAGCACTGTTAACTACCCATAGGGCTCAGGTGCGTTTGCGAGTCCTATGGGTGCACCCATGTACAGAATGGCCGTAGTCGCACGATTCGGCAGTGCCGTCAGTCGAGGCGTGCAACGAGTAGCGAATCTCTGTCGGTGACGAAGTTGTCGGCGCAGATATTGTGTCCATTGCGTGTGCGTGTCGTAACGGATATGTGCGGTGGATGTACGTGAATGGCAGCCGTCCGTTGCTCGTGGAAATGCGGGAAATTCTCGGCCTTTCGGATGCTCTTAAGAGCCGAGCTTGTGAATTGCCCTTGGTCGGGTATGGTCGAGCTTGGTCCGGCCGGGGGTGGCAGTTGTCCCAAAGCCGGATTGCCCGCCTACTGAGGGCGAGGCGTCCGTACCCGAACTCTTGGCATTGTCCGAAGGGATAGTTCGGGGTGGCACGGTGACGTTCGAGGTGAGGGAGGCCATGGACGCTCCGACCACCAGGTCCGCCGGCAGCGGCATCACCGAGATGAGCAATGGCGGTGGGGAGTTGTTCGCTCCGAGGCCGCGCAAGACGCCCGCGTCGGCCGCCGCAGCGGAGCCCCCGCACGATTCCGGGTCCCGGGGGCAGGCTCGTGCCGAGGGCAGCCTCAAAGCCGCCGGCGCGTCGCCGGACGCGGTCCTGATCCGCCGCACCATGGCAGGGATCGAGCCGATCGCCGGCAAGGTGACCTCGCACTTCTACGCGATGCTGTTCGAGCATCATCCCGAGACGCGGGGACTTGTTACCAGCCGCCATGGATGCTCAACGCCACTGCCTCTTCAAGGCGCTGGTCACAGCGACCGAACACGCCGACGACGCCGGCGTCCTGACCGAGTACCTCACCAACCTCGGTCGCGGCCACGGCAAGTAGGGGACCCAGCCCGCGCACTACCCGGCCGTCGGCGAGTGCTTCATCGGCGTCCTCAACCGCTACGCGACGAACACCTGGAGCGAGGAGACCGAGGTCGCCTGGGAGCAGGCGTACACCGCGATCTCGCAGATCGTGATCGACACGGCCGCCGAAGACGGGCGGCACGCGCCAGCCTGGTGGCACGCCTAGGCCGTCTCCCACGAGCTGCGCACCCCCGACGTCGCGACTGTCACTGTCTCCGCCCGGCCAGATCCGCAGTGGCGTCGACACTCTGGTGGAGATCGGCGTACCGGCCCACCGCATGCGGCACGACTCCCTCGAAGAGCCCCGTCGCGGCACGGGATTAGGGAACGGAGGAGATGCGGACGTGAACATACAAGTGAACGCCGAGACAGCCAGTGGCGTTCCAGCGGAGCTCAGGGCGGACCAGGTGGGAGTGCCGGACCAGATGTCCACGGCAGGCCGGATGCCCACGGTGGATCCCATGCCCGATGCAGGCTGCCGGATCCGACCCGGCAGCGATGGGGAGCACGAACTCCAGGAGCGCATGGGCACCAACGCACGCGCGGACAAGTTCTACGACGAGCAGGTCCTGGACCGGCTCAACACCAGGATGCGGGACTTCGTGGCGCGCCAGGAGATGTGCTTCCTGGCCACCTCCGACCGGCACGGTGAGTGCGACAACACCTTCCGGGCCGGTCCGCCCGGATTCCTCCAGGTTCTCGACGACAGGACGCTGGTCTACCCCGAGTACCGGGGCAACGGCGTGCTCGCCAGCCTCGGCAACATCGAGGAGAACCCCCACGTCGGCATCCTGATGATCGACTTCCTGAAGGACCGGATCGGCCTGCACGTCAACGGGCGGGCCCGGATCGTTTCCGACGAGGAGATGCGCCGCGCCCAGCGCGAGCTGCCGGTCGACCCCGTGCCTGGGCGCCGAGCCCAGCTGTGGGTCGAGATCACGGTTGAGGAGGCGTACATCCACTGCGCCAAGCACATTCCGCACCTGCGGAAGGCGTCGGCCGAGCAGCGCCAGAGCCAGGCGTGGGGCACGGACGGCTTCAAGCGCAAGGGCGGGGACTTCTTCGGCGCGGCGGCCGACGCCCCCGACCGCCCTCCGTACCAGCCGCGGCGGCGCAAGCGTTTCGTCCCGTCGTGGGCGCAGGCGGGAGAACCGACACGTGCCGCTGCATGGCAGCGCTCGGTCGAGCGGTTGCTGGCGGTGGTGGCGCGGCGGAACTCCAACGCGGAGGAGGAGGGCGAGGAGTCCTTCCGAGGCTGGTTCTGCTAGCCAAAGCCTGTGGCGGGACGCCCATCTCCTTTGACGGCCCATCACATCCTTCTCGCACCAGGATCCTGGTAGCCGCTTGAAGGCGATGGAGACCGACGAGGTTCCGTAAGCGGGCTCTGACCGACCCGTCGCCCCGACAGGCACCGGAGCTGCTTGGTTCAACCGCGGCTGCGAGCGCCGACCCGGGATATCAGGTCGGCGTTGCCGCGACGTCTCGCATACCTGTGAGCTCCCTAGCTCGCCTACCGCAGCTCAGTCCGCCGAGCGCAGGATCTGCGCGACGATCGGGCCCGCCGAAGATCCGCCGTGCCCGCCTGCGGGGACGATCGCTGCCGCGGCCAGGTCGTTCCGGTAGGCCGTGAACCAGCCGTTGGGCTTCTTCTGCCCGTCGACCTCCGCCGATCCGGTTTTCGCACCGATCTTCCCGTCCAGCCCCGCCATCGCCTCGGCCGCGGTGCCGGAGGTCGCGGTCAGCCGCATCAGGGAGCGCAGCTGCTTCGCGGTGTCCGCGGACAGCGGGCGGGACGACTTGGCGAGCTGCCGGTCGTCCACCGACGGGGCGACGATGTACGGCTGGTGGAAGGCTCCCGAACGGATGGTGGCCGCGACCGACGCCATGGTGAGTGGGTTCATCCGGACTCCACCCTGGCCGATCAGCGAGGCGGCCTTCGGGGCACCGGTCTGCACCGGAACCGCACCGTCGAAACTTGGCACGCCGGTTACCCAGCTCAGCCCGATCCCGAAGACGTCTCGCGCCTCCTTGGTCAGCTCGTCGTTGTCGAGCTTCTCGGCCTGGCTGATGAAGGCGGTATTGCAGGAGCGGGCGAAGCTCTGCTCGAAGGTGCCGTTCTTGATTTCGAACTTGTCGTCGTTCTGGAACTTCCAGCCGCCGTATGTCACGTACTTGGGACAGGGGTGGGGCTCTCCGTAGGCCGCGAGCCCCTTGTCGATCAGCAGCGCCGACGAGATGACCTTCATCGTGGAGCCGGGGGCGAAGGAGCCCTGGAAGGCCATGTCGAATCCGTCGGCAGGGGAGTTGGCGGCAGCGAGGACCTCGCCCGTGGCGGGGTCGAGGACGACCGCCGCGGCTTTCGAGCGCTTGCCCACCGCCTCCTCGGTCACTGTCTGGAGCTTTGTGTCGAGCGTCGTACGGAGAGTGCCCGGCGTGCCTTTGGAGAGCACCTTGAGGGTCTCGTCAGGGCGCTCGGAGTCCTTGCCGTCAGCTTGCGTACCAGAGCCCGAATCGGCGGCCGTTTTGTCGGCACGCGCGATCCACAGCTCCACGCCCGCCGTCCCGCCGGCCTTATCCCCGTACCGCTCGCGCAGGCTGGAGAACACCTCGCGCAGCGCCGGGTGTTCCTTCCCTGTCAGGCCGGCTCCGTTGCGGTCCACGGCCTTGATGGGCGGAGCCTGCGCCCTGCCGGTCTTGAGGGTGTCGCCGCCGCGCAGGTCCGGATGGAGGACGGTGGGCCGCCAGCCGACCAGCACCTTGCCCGTCTTCTTCTCGCGGACCGCTTCGAGTTCGGATCCGTACGTCCAGGTGGCGCGCTTTCCGTCGTACGAGATCTCGGCGCTTACGCCGAACGGCACGGTGGTGCCAGTGGGCGTGCCCGGCTTCAGAGACACCTTTGAGATGTGGGCGTCCTTCCGGTAGCCGGTCAGCGCGGTCGCTGCGGCCTCACGGTCGTCGGTCAGAGCCGCGGCGCGGTCCGGTTCGCCCGCCGCCCAGGCGTCGAGGAAGTCCCGCGCGGTGGCGCGTACCTCGACCGCGCTGGGCGGGCCGGTCTTCACCGGTGCGGGTTGGTTCTCGCCGGAGGCGGTGTCGCTCGTGCTCATGAGGCTGTACGCGCCGTACCCGCCGGCCCCCACCGTCACGGCGATCGCCCCGGCGATGACGGCGACCTTCGCGCCGCTCCGCTTCGGCTTGCCGCGACTCCCCATGGAGAAACTCCTGCAGTATCTCGATTCTCTTAAACGACCGGTGACGTGCGTTTGCGCGGCGCACTCTAAACACGCTGAGATCCTCGTGTCGAGCCACGCAGGGATCCTCCGGGCTCCCAAGAATGGACGATCGGCACAAGCCGGGAACAAGTAGGGGAATTCCTGTGACTGGGCGCCCGGTGGGCTCCCACCAGGGATTTTGCTACTGGGTGGAGTCGATTTGCGCCGCTCGGGCTCTGTGGCCGTGATTTGCGCCACCGCCTCCCGTTTTTCAGAGGTCCATCGGGTGCAGTGCGCGCCAAAGGTTACGACCCGAATTGCTGCGGTATTGGCTACGGGCTCCTCGCGGCGCCGGCGCAACGGCGTGTGCGCCTTGCGCCGGCGCTGCCAACGCTTGAGGTGGCGGCCTCGGAACGGGATCCGGACGGAGCTGCCGGCACCCTGGTACACCTTGTCGGCCCAGCAGTTGAGGTCGGCCTCGGTGAGCGCGTCGACGATGCCGTGGGTGCGGGCGGCGGTCAGGTCGCGGGTGGAGCCTGGCAGCGCGGGCGAGCCCCACAGCAGCCGCCCGAAGGGATCGGTGAGGACCTGGATGTTCATGCCGTGACGCGGATGTTTGCCCGAGTAGTACGGGGTGTCGGCAGCGATCCCGTCGATCGGCAGCAGTGTCCCGTCGAGGATCACGAAGGCCAGGCGACTCGCGGTCCGCACCGCAGATGGGCCGCGACCGGCAGTGCCTGACGGCCCGGCGTGACGCGGCGCCACCGGGTGCCGGTCTCGCGACGGCGAAGCGTGAGCTGGCCAGCGAGGTGGCGCAGGTGGGCCCTGGACAGATCGATCACCGCTGGATAGACAAGCACACGGAGCTCCTGGTCGGCACGGGTGATCTTGGTCGTGAACCCGTCTACCAGGAGCTTCGTCGGTTCGCACAGCCCGCCAACCGCCAGGCCACGCCGTCAGGTCGGAAAGGGCGCGGGGAGAGCATGGCACTGGCCTGAATGCCGGCGCCTGGTGAAATCGCCCGGAAAGTAGGGAGTTCGGAAATGACGGATCCTTGGGGAGATGAAGGCGGGGCTGCGGACCGGCGGCGAGATGGGCGATGCGGGCACCACTACTCCCTACCCCCAGGGATCCCTGGGGGCAGCCCCGCCGCCCGGAACGACTGGAAGCAGATAGCGTGAGATTTGACGCACTCGCATCAGTGCAAGCCTTGCGACTCCCACCTTGACGGTGCTCGCCTCGACCGCTTGCGGGACAAACAAACCGGCCTACGCCCATCCGGAGTCCGTACGTCATTCCGAATTGGTCGGCCGATGGGACGGGGGGCGGGAATGCAGATCGCCGCTTCCGGTCATTCGACTGCGCGACGATTACACCTTTTCCGTCAAGGACTTTCCGGTCGGGTGGGACGGCCCCGGGTCGGACTCGCAGGTGACGCGCCGTTCAACCGACGGGAAATGGCATGCGGTCAACAAAGATCCTGGCCTGACTCCCTATCTGGCGCTTCGTTTCGAGAAGCAGAAAGACGTCAAGTTTCTGCCATTCACTTTGGAGCATGGAAAGCTGCAGATGCATGGGAGTGTCCCGGTGTATGGGGAGCCCGACCATTCCTACCCATGTCACTACCAGCGCACTTCTATCGACCCTGACTTCGGCCGATAGCCTCGAGGGCGTGGCGAGACGCCTCCTACGGAAGCTCCGCTGCTCCAGTCGAGCCCATTCCTGATCCGACAGATCACCCCGCCCCACATCCGCCGAACGATGTGAACGCAGGCCTGGTCACACGACCGATAGGACAGTGCCTGGACTCCGCGGATCAGGGCGGGGCGCAGGGGCGGTGGATACGATGCTGGGATGCTGTCGATGGTGGTGGCACCGTGGGGGCGCGATCCGGTGGTGCTGCGCAATGCGGACGTTTCCCATGATGCGGCGAGCATGATGAAGGTGGCCGTTCTGACGGCTCTGTACCGCAGCGGTCTCGACATGGACACGCAGATACCGGTGGTCAACGAGTTCCGGTCGGTGACGGGCAGCAGCTACGGCAACAGCCCCGAGTGGGACAGCGATCCGTTGCCCTGGGAGCGGATCGGCGGCTGCGCCTCGGTGCGCTGGCTCGCCGGGCGCATGGTCACCCACTCCTCCAATCTGGCGACGAACCTGTGCCTGGCGCAGGTCGGACACGAGGCCGTGGCCCGGGTCTGGCGGCGGGCGGGTGCCACGGCCAGTGGCAGCCCGCGCGGGGTCGAGGACTACGCGGGGCGCGACGCCGGTGTCCACAACCGGGTCTCTGCCCGGGACCTGGTCCGGCTGCTGGAGTCCCTGGAGCCGGAGGTGCTGGCGTTGCTGGAGCGCAACGTGCACCGCGTGGACATCGCGGCCGGGCTGCCCCCAGGGACGCCCATGGCCGGGAAGAACGGCTGGTTTCCCGGCCTGCGCCACAGCGCCGCCGTCGTCCGTCCCCCGGACTCGGCACCGTACGTTCTCGCCGTCTGCTACACCGGGCGGCTGGCGAACGGCCGCGATGTCGACGACCCCGCCGCCCGGCTGCTGGCCCGTATCTCAGCCGGAGTGTGGCGACGTCGGCACGCCCTCGCCGGCCCCGGCACCTGACTCCGAGTGGCCCAGGAACCCGCCGTTCCCGGACGTGACGGAGGCTCCGCGGTCGGAGACGGTGGCCGCCAGCGCCTCGATGGCGGTGGGGTTGAGCAGATTGATGCGGACGTAGCCAGGGTGACCCTCGAGTTCGAAGTACCGCTCGTCGAGCGCCAGGAACCAGCGGTGCGGGACGCGTGGCCGACCGAAGAGGAAGAAGCCGGTCTCGACCGGTGTCCAGGCGGCGAGCGCACCGCTCGCGATGAGCCGCGCGTGGTTGTCACGGATGTGCCCGACCAAGCCCTCATTGCCGTGCCGGCTCATGAGGTCCGCGGCGCGGTGGGCGAAGAGCCGGTCGGAGACGGAGATGTCACCGTGCAGGTTGATGTGCAGGTCGGCCAGCTCCTGACGCAGCGCGGCGGGCACCAGCAGATGGGCGCAGCGGTATCCGTGGATGGACAGGTACTTGGTGGGGCACACCATGCGCAGCGTGTGCTCGGCCGGAAGCCGGGCGCTGGCCTCGCCCAGCCTTCCGTCCCAGGGCATGTACTGGAAGGTGCCGTCGATGAACACCAGCGACCCAGTGGTTTGCTGCCACGCTGCGATCGCGTCCAGGACATCCACCGGCACCCGTCGCCCGGCATACCAGACGGGGTCGGTCAGCACGAGGACCGTTCGCTCGTCGGGAAGGCTCAGGTCGAACTCCGACTGATACGCGTGCCCAGAGGCCACCGGGACCGGCTCGATACCGAACTCCCGTAAGAGATAGGCCAGTTTGTAGTAGACGGGTGCCACGTAGTGGACTCGCCGGTGGCCGTTCACGGCGAGCCAGGTGACGAATGTGCCGAGCACGCTGCTCGAACCGCCGGCCGGGACGACGTTCCGCTCGCCGTAGGCCACCCCGTCGTACCGCTCATGCATCGCGGCGATTTTGGACCGGAGCTTCAGGTCTTCGTCCAGACCCGAGTACCGGGTGATGTCTGCCAGATGACGTGGCGCGGTATGAGCGAGCTCGCCGAGATACCGCTCCACGTAGGGGTGGCCGCCGTTGTAGTCGGAGAGGAAAACGCGGGCACCCGGTTGCTGCCGCTCCGCCTCGATGTGTTCGTGCCACTCCAGCATGCGGAACAGCGAAGGTCCCGCCGTTCGCCCTGGCCCGGTCTGCATTCTTCTCCCTGGTGCGGCCGGAAACCCTGCCGGCTGACGTCCCAGTACGGGACACCGGGGCCGGCCTGTCGGCCGAGCGCCCGGCCGACAGTGCGCCATACCTACCCGCACCACCCGCACGGAAAGCGGTGCGGTGAGAGCTGGTCTGTCCCAGCATCTCGCGTAGGCCATCGAGTGACTCGAGAACGCCAGGAACCCACCAGACGAATGCCCTGTTCAGTGCACTGCTGACCGAACCTGCCGGCGTTGCCTCTGAATGTGGCGGCGCCAGTCGGCACCGGCCGCAAAATCGCCCAGCTCACCGATCCGTTCGGCAACGTAATCGGCATCGATGGATTCTGATCACACCGAGGAGAGATCACGTGACACGGATCTAGGATCCGCGACTTCGTCGCCAATGAAGGCCGTCAGTTAGCAGTGGATGAGCAAATCCGCGGCCTTGTCAACAACGACGCCCGTCGGACGCGCAAGGGTCCAACGGCATCGATCCGGTGCCACACTGCCCAGACGTCGACGGGCAGCAGCCAGAGCGTGAGACTGCTCCGGCTTACTCTCGTCCAGTTTTCCTGCCTCCACGGCGGCCCTGCTGCGTGGCTCCTTCCAGCGCAGCCGGCCCGGCGTGTGGGGGCGGTTGTGGCCTACTGATCTGTGACGGACCTGAACTGAAAACCTGTCGCCCGATGCTCGTCGCCGACGTCGTCCCTCATGTAGATCCCGCCACTATCACCGACATAGCAGTAGTTCAATGAACGCTTCAGCATCCCGAAGACAAATGCCTCGTCTCTCATGTTCTGTGCCGCGCAGGTGCGGTGGGTGGTGAGGCGGGTGTCGCGGAAGAAGAGGTGGAAGCCGTTGAAGAAGACCCTTGCGGTGAAGTCGTTGCAGCCGAGCTTGCCGGTGACGGTGCCGTCGCGATGGAACACAAAGGAGGTGTCCTTGGCGGACTGGAATCCTTCGGTGTGGTCGTACTCCATCCACGCGTCCAGTTGGAACTCGGTGTCGAAGAAGGCCGGGGACCTGATGATGGTCAGGGTGGCTACGTCACCGTGCTCGTTCCGCAGTTGCGGCAACGAGCCGGGAGGCGGACCTCCAGGTTCCTCCGGTAGTTTCTTCTCGCCGATCTTCAGCAGGCCTCGGTGGAAGAACTTCTTGACCTTCGCCTCGAAATCCGACAGTTCCGGGCTCCGTTGTACGAGGCCCGCCGCTTTCGGTTGCTGCGCGTCCGGACTCGCGGAACTCGCGATGTCCTTCTGCTGTGCCGGCTTCGGGCATGAGGTCGTCTCGTCGTGCCAAGCAGGCGTCGGTGGAGGGGCCAGCGCCGGAGCGTCTTCACCCAACGTCAACGTGGTTGCCTCAAGTTCGGCTTTCACTCGAAACGGCGTGCAGCCGTAATCCCCTGCAACCGTCCCGTCGTCACGGAACTCGATCCACGGACTGGCGTTCTCGGGGGCGCGCACCTCTTGTCCGTCCACCGTGAGCGTGTCGTCGTCGAAGGTCCAGATCCCATCGAACAGTCTGCCTCCCGGACCTCCTGGCCCCTTCTTCGCGGGGGAAGCGGATGCCGTAACACCCCCGCTCCGGCCGCCCTCACCGCCTGAGGTCGCCCCGCACGCCGAGACCCCGCCGCACACCACTGCTATGCCGGCGACGACCCCCGCAACACGCCTTAAAGAGATCCGCATGCCTACCTCAACGTCTTTCACGGAACTCCAGTTCCACCACCTGATATTGACGAGCAATTGTCGAGAGTTGTGGGTGGGATGTCCTCGGATCTCCTCGACGGGGTAGTTCGGTTTCAGTTGGTTGCGGAGGAGTGCGCCTGGCGGCGGTCGCCGGTTATCCATGTGTGACCCCGTCGATCTGCGGTTGCTCGTCGGCGCGGTTGGCGAGCGCACGCAGTTCGTCGGCGTAGGTGGCCCAGGTGTCGCGGGCGAGGAAGTGGCCGACTCCGGGCAGGGTGCGCACACGCGCATTGGGGACGGCGTCGGCGATGTCGCGCGCGGCCGCCACGCGCAGGAGCGGGTCGCGCTCGCCGTGCAGTACCAGGGTCGGCGCGGTGATCTGGGCGAGTGGTCTGCCGTGCCACTTCGCGCCGATCTGGCGGCTCTGCGCCTTCTGGTCGCGGAAGCTGGTGACCTGATGCGCAGTCTCCTTGTCTACGAACTCGCGCACATCTTGCTCGTCGATGTGCTGGCTGGGTGCGGCCAGGATGCGGGCGAGGGCCACGGCCAGGTCCAGGTTGCCCTGAGGGGTCTCGGGGTGGTGAAGCCGGGCGAAACGGGGCAGGCAGGTCAGGCGAAGGTAGCGCAGGACGCGCAGGCCTTTCGTGTCGCTGGGGACGGCGGAGGAGGTGGCCAGGCTCAGCACGCGCTTCGGGTGGCGGATGGCGGTGCGTTGTGCGATGAGCCCGCCCATCGAGTGGCCGAAGAGGTGGGCGCCTTCCCAGCCGAGGGCGTCGAGGACGGCGACCGCGTCGTCGGTGAGGTCCTCGGCGCTGTAGGCCGGAGCTTTGCGGTGCAGCAGGGCCTTGACCGGCGGGCCGATGCGCCGGTTGGGCAGGTGGGTGGATTCGCCTGCGTCGCGCTGGTCGTAGGCCACGACGTGGAAGCCGCGGCCGACCAGTTCGGCTACCAGGCCGTCCGGCCACCAAAACCGTGAGGTTCCCAGTCCCATGACCAGCAGCAGTGGGTCGCCGCCCGCGCCGCCCAGGTCCTCGAAGGCGATCTGGATCTCGCCGTTGTGCGCGAAGCGCGTCATCGCGCCCCCTCTCATTGCACAAACACCATTCGCAAACATCGTTCGCGAACACCGTATGCGATAGGTAGGCTGGTGACAACGCGGGAGGTGGCAGTGGCAAGACAGCAGGAACCGGTGATCTGGATGCGGCCGGAGCAAGCGCCGGTCGGGCGCCCGGCCGAGCGCAGCCGCGCCGAGATCACCTCTGCCGCGGTGGAACTGGCCGACCGCGAGGGCCTGGAGGCCGTCTCCATGCGCCGCGTCGCATCGGTCCTGGGCACCGGCGCCGCCTCGCTTTACCGCTACGTGGCCACCCGCGACGACCTGCTCGACCTGATGACCGACAGCACCGCGAGCGAATACGGCCTGCCCGCCCCCACCGGCGACTGGCAGGCCGACCTGCTCGCCATCGCCCGCCAGGCCCGGCAGATCATGCACCGCCACCCCTGGCTACCCGCCATGGTCATGGGCCGCCCGGCCCTCGGCCCCCACGGGATCGACCTACTGGAGCACGTACTCGACGTGCTCGCCGACCACCCGGCCGACCCCGCCCGCAAACTCGAGGCTTTCGCCCTCCTCAGCGGCCTGACCGCACTGTTCGTCCAGAACGAGATGGCCGCCGCGGACACCAGCGCCACGCGCCGGTCCGCCTACCTCCGCCACGTTGCCGCCGCAGGAAGCCACCCTCGCATCACCGCCTTGCTCACCGCTCCCCCGCCCGACCGCAACCCCATCGACCGGTTCGACGCCGTACTCGTCCGCGCCCTGACCGGCGTTCTGGGCTGATTTCGCCGCGGCTGGGCACACACCTCGGCGGCGTGATCAGGCCGCGGCGGTCTCCGTGCGCTCGACCAGGACGCCGTTCTCAAACCTCGCGCCGGCGCGGACCAGGGCGACGAGGTGGGCGCCGGTGATCGCCCGCCAGCGGGCCTGGGCGGACTCGACCAGCTCGACCACCATCGCGAGGGCGGCGGCCGGACTGCCGGCGCCGCGGGTGACCTTGGTTCGGAGCCTGATCGTGGAGAACGTCGACTCGGTGGGGTTCGTGGTCCGCAGATGGATCCGGTGCTCGGCCGGGAAGTCGTAGAACGCCAGCAGCTCCTCATTCACCGCCACAGCCGCAACCGCCGGAGCGACGGCACACCACCTCACGCTGTGTCACCAGCAAAACGAGACGACAGCCGAGGTCACCTTGTTACGGTCGCGCGGGCGCCCACGGTGAGCGGATCACCCCCCAGACCACTCGGCGATGGTCCAGCAATCTTTGCGCGGCAGGTCCGACAGCAGATCCAGTACCAACCGCCCAGCCCGCAGGCGGGGTTCATACCGGGCGAACCTGCCCGCGATGCGTTCTTTCCGTCCTCCCTGGTCACGGCCGGTGAGGGCGCCCGCAAACGGGCCGCCCTGCTGGCGCATGGACCTCGACGGGGTTATCGTCGACAGGGAGAACGACCGGTCTTCCTACCTCTAGGGTGGCGCTTCGGGCCTCCCGGACGGGACTGCCGACCAGGCGGGCAACCGCCAGTGAATCCCGGTGCACGTCGAACAGAGATGAAAAGCCTCATGGAACCAGTCCGCGCCCCGGCTTGTCCGGGGTCCAGCAGAAGGTCGGTGTTTCGCATGGCCCCGGTGGGGTCAGCCGCCCGATCGGATGAGCCGGACCGCGTCCTGCAGGGTGTTGTGGGCGGCCGTCGAGTCGTCCAGGTAGCCGGCTGCCATCGCGCCGTCGTACAGCATCAGCAGCGCACCGGCGGCCGACTCCGGGTCGGCATGGCCGAGCCGGGTGAGCAGCTCCTGGAAGAGGGTGCGGATCCAGTCCCGGTGGGTCGTCACCAGGGCGCGGACCGGATGGTCGGCGGCCGGGTACTCGGCGGCCGCGTTCATGAACGGCGATCCGCGAAAGCCGCGCTCGCGGGCGTGCTCGGCGATCGCCTCGAAAATCAGGTCGATCGCCTCCGCGGGCGGGTGCCCGGCGGCCAGCGGTTCGGCCACCTCCTTGTAGTAGGCGTCCTTGGTCAGCAGATAGGCCACGACCAGGTCGTCCTTGGAGGCGAAGTGCCGGTAGAAGGTCGCCTTCGTCACTCCGGCCTCGGCGATCAGCCGCTCCACGCCGATCGCGCGGACGCCCTCGTAGTAGAACAGCCGTGACGCGGCCCGGACCAGGCGTTCGCGAGGCGGCAGGTCTCCCTCGATTTCGCTCTCCCGATGGTTGGCATTGACGGTCTTCTGCCCAGTGGTGCTCACTTCCCCATTCTGCCCTTGGCCCCGGCACTGAGCGGCCGCCACCCCGTACGGCCCGCGCCAGGAAGGCTGTCTTTCCTCTACCCGCACGGCCCGCAGCGAGGTGGCCGTGCCGCGTTTCGAAAGGTTTGAACGATGACTCGTCGTCTTGAAGGAACCGTCGCTCTGGTCACCGGAGCATCCAGCGGTATCGGGAATGCCACCGCCCTGGAGCTTGCCCGGGAGGGTGCCTCCGTGGCGGTGGTCGGCCGGCGTGAGGACCGGCTCACGGGTCTCGCCGCGGAAATCTCCGACGCCGGCGGCAAGGCCCTGGTCGTGCCCGCCGACATCACCACCGCCGAGGCCGCCGCCGAGGCGGTCGAGCGGACCGTCGAGGGCCTGGGCCGCCTGGACACCCTGGTCAACAATGCCGGTCTCATGCTGCTCGGACCCGCCCCCGGCGCGGACCTGAATGACTGGCGGCGCATGATCGACATCAATCTCATGGGCCTGATGTACACCGCCCACGCGGCCGTCCCCCACCTGGTCAAAGCAGCAGCCGAGGCCCCGCGCCGGGTCGCCGACATCGTCAACATCGGCTCACTCGCCGGCCGTAACGCCTACGCCATGTCCGCCGTGTACAGCGCCACCAAATTCGGCGTCGGCGCCTTCAGCGAATCCCTGCGCCAGGAACTGGCACGCCAGCACGTCCGCGTCTCCGTCATCGAGCCGGGCAGCGTCGACACCGAACTGCGCACCCACAACCCAGACGTCATCCAACAGCACATCACCGCCGCTCTGGGCGACATCGACCGGCTGCAGAGCCAGGACATCGCTGACACCGTCGGCTACATCGTCACCCGCCCCCGGCACGTGGCCGTCGCCGAGCTGCTCGTACGTCCCACCGAGCAGGTCTGAGCGACAAGCCCAACGCCAACTCCGAGACGGGCAGGGATGCATGGTGACCGCCCGTGCCCCTCTCACACCGGCCGACATCATCGTCCGTGTCTGCCTGCTGGTGGCCCCACAGCCATCGCGCTCGGCGGCGGTCGGGAGGAATTGGCGCAGGGAGGTTCGGCGGGCGGGGCGGACGCGGACAATCTGTACCGCTTCCTGGCGGGCGTCCACCTGGGCTGGGCTCCCCTGCTCTTCTGGGCGGCGGCAACGATCCACCGGCAGGGAGTAATCACCTACTTGAGCGTCGGCAGCGGGAATCTCTGCTACCTGGCGACCGTGATCGACCTCGCCTCCCGCCGTCTGGCCGACTGGGCGATCGCCGATCAGATGCGTGCAGAGCTCGTCATCGACGCCCTGGCGGCGGCCGAGCGGACCCGCGGCAGCCTCGCCGGGGCCGTCTTACACACCGACCAGGGAGCGCAATACACATCCGCCGCGTTCGCTGCTGCCTGCCACAAGTCCGGCATCCGCCAGTCCATGAGCGTGGTGCAGCAGAGCGGACAACGCACTCGTGGAGTCGTTCAACGCGACCTTCAAGCGGGAAATGCGTGGGAACAGCCACGGCATGGTGATCAACCATGCAAACTGCGCGGCCCTGCGTGCGGCCTGAGGGTCTTTCGCTGCGCAGCGAGTACGCGGAGCTGCGCTTCCCTGCCATAAGCAGCACCGGCAACCACGACAGGCGCCCTGCCTCCGCAGCCTTCGCATCAACGCATGGTCTCCAGCTGCCGCCGAACCGCTCAGCCGCTGACAGGTGATCGTCTTTGCTTCTGTCGACACGGTCCCATAAATCCGGTGAAAGCGCGGCAGCCAAGGCTTTCTGTCAATGTCCATGCAGCGCTCCCGAACAGCAGATTTCCCTGCCGGCGGCCTTCAAATCCCCCCTGGGGGCGGCCAGTCAGGGCCGCGTACGCGAGATGGCCGAGGTCAGCTGCACCGGTGAACTGCGCCGCCGTTTGTCTTAGGAATCGGCGACGAATCCGGCGCGGCTGTCTGAGAGCGGACGACAAAGACCGGAGCCCCCTGATCGTTGCAGGCTTCTCCCGATCGCTCACCACCACGGTGGGCTGCACAGGAAGCGCTTGATGAAACAGCAAGCGCCCCCCCGCAGAAGAGAGTCTGCTCATGATCAGAAAACTCCCGCGTTGCGCCCTGGCCGCCGTGGCGGCCGCGGCCGCAGGGCTGGGCTGCCTGGCTGCCGCGCCGCCCGCCCGGGCAAGTCAACCAGCCCTCGAACACTGCGTATTGGCACTCGATACGGGCCGTCAGACCTGTTACGGCAATTTCTCGGCCGCGATTTCCACGGCATCGGGCGGCCGGATCACCGACGCACCGGACAACCTGAAGGCGGCCTCCGGGGGCTCGGGGCTCCAGGAACTCCGTGCGGAGACGTCACGACTCATGGAAGACGTCGGCGGCGCGAACGGCGATGTCATCATCGGCACGTTCTTCACGGACAAGGACTACGGCGGCACCACCCTGACCCTCACGGGCAGCCACCCGTGTCGGGGCAACGGAGCTTCGGACTTTGCGGTGAACCTGGACGAATGGTCCGACGTGATCAGCTCGGTGCAACCATGGGCGAATTGCTGGATCAATCTCTTCTCCGAGGCGAACCTCGGCGGTGACCGCGACGGCCCGATCAAGGCGCCCACGCCCGACATCGGCCCGTTCATGAACGACCGCGCAAGGTCCGTCAGATTCGACTGATCCCTTCGGATTCACGCCTCATGGCCCGGATCAGTCCCGACCAACCCAAAAGGAGAAAAGACTTCATGCGTACGTCAATCCGCGCCGCGACCCTCGCGGTGGCGCTCATCCCCATATGCGGCATCCTGCTCGCGCCCTCCGCACAGGCCGACGACACTCCATCCTCGCGTGAATTGCTGGAGAAGTGCGGCGCAGGCACCGACTTCTGCGGTTTCCACCCTGACGGTCCGCCGAAGGAGGTCCCGGGCGAGAGTCACCAGGTCGGAACGTCCGTCTTCAACTGCACGGATGTTTCGCAGATGATGAATGTCAGCTGGTCGGACACGGACACCGAGTCCAACAGCGTCGGCGTCAGTGTGGGCGTCGAGGCCGGCTTCTGGGAGGTCTTCAAGACTTCCCTCCAGGTGTCGTACGGGCACGAGTGGTCGAAAGCTCACACGGAGCAGCAGACCACCTCCATCAGCGTGCCCGCGCGTCAGGTCGGTTGGGTAACCCGCCAGCCGACCCTGCTGGAGACCTCGGGAACGTTCGAGATGCACTTCGGAGAGCGGTACCACGGCCACTATTACTGGTATCTGCCCTTCACGGAAACCGCGCCGAAGGGGGACGCCGGCAGCGTGAGCCAGCACACCCGGACGATGACCTCTGACGAAGCCAAGGCGTACTGCGGAGGCTAGGAGCTGAGGCTGGGCCGGGCCGCACGCGGAAGCGTGCAGCCCGGCCCAGCCGCTTCGCGGCGCCGTAGATGCCCGCGCATCCGGCTGCCCTGCATTCGCACGACCGCATGGGCGAAGGGACGGGCCTCGCGGGGGCCTCTGCGCCGAACCGGATCACAGCGTCCAAGGGGGTGGCACTTGACGAGCCGGCACGGATACACATCCTGAAGCAGCTGCTCGCTCTGTTCGGGCCCTCCGAGGCCGGCCTCCTCGCCGCACCGCCTCATACCGACGTCCAGGTGACCACGCACACCGTCCTCGAACTTGCCGAGAAGGCCGGGCCCGCGTTCAGAAGAGCCCTTCTGACGGCTGTCGGATCTGCCCCGAGGACACTTCAACTCGCCGCTCTGGGAGCTGCCTTGCCACGTCACATCGCCGGTGACGGGATCGGTACGTCCGCACCTGAGGAACGTTCGGGAATGGTGCCACCTGCCGTTCGGAGCGTCTCAGGTGGCGGCATCTTGCTCTCCGACCACGACAGGCCAAGGCGACCTTTGGGCTAAGCTTGGCGCACTGTTACGCGAGGGGAACAGGTCCATGACTGAGCCGTTCTTAACAGTGACTTACACAGGTGAACCCGACATCTCATTCGAGTTCGCCAAAGAGGGCGATTCCCGTTTGTTCGGCAGGGACGACACCTCGTGCGACATAGTGATCTGGTCAGCGCTGAATGGCCGCGAGCTCTCCAGGGTCGCCGGAAGAATCTGGCGGATGGAGGGCGAGTTGTGGTTGCGGAACCTGTCCACGACTCACGAACTCCACCTGCGGATACCTCATATGCCGCCGGAACAGCCACTGCGTCGCCGCCGTGACGAGCAGGCACGCGGAGACGCCCGCAGCATTCCCAGGCCCGTGTGCACCGTGCTGGGTCCGGACGGTTGCGAACTTCAGGTACGCCAGGTGAACCAGCCCGCACCCGAGATGCTCACCTACGGCCTGGACATCCCCACCCTCTCCAGGGTCCCCGAAGTTCCCCGACATCTGCGGCACATAGCCGCAGCTCTTTGCGAGCCTCTCCTTGCCGGCGGGTATTTGCCGGCCTCGTACCGCGAGGTGATGTCACGCATCGGTGAACCGAGCCTCAAAAAGGTCCGCATGCTGGTCGGCGAGCTGTGCACGCACTACACCGATGCCTCTCCCGAATTGAAGGACCGTTTACTGCTGCGGCTGGTTCGGGAGCAGGAACAACTCGGCATACCCGCGGATCCGCAGTTGCGCCGCGGACTGTGGACGTTCGGACAGGACCGGGCTCGAACCACCGAAGAGCGGGGCGCGGAGGAGGGCAACCGACGGCGGGCACTTGCTCTGCCCGACTACTACGAGGTCGCGCAGATACTCGTCTCGCACTTCCGGATCACGGCCGCCGATGTGGAACGGCTCCCCCGCGGAGGAGTTCAGGGATGACTGAGGGTGCCATACCAGGCCAGGATCGTCATGTGCCGCTGGGGCCCGCCAATTTCGTGAGTCTGGGCGTTTTGGGCAGGGGCTCTTCATCCGTGGTCCACCGGGCGAAGAGCACAACATTCGACGATGTCGTGGCGCTCAAGGTCTGGCAGCGGTCGCTCACCGAGGACGAACACATCCGATTTCGGCAAGAATGCTCCCTGCACCGTCGGCTGTCAGGCCATCCGAACATCGTTCGCTTTCTGTGGGCCGATGCACCGGCTGATGGCTCGGCGTGGATCGCAACAGAATTGTGCGACGAGTCGCTCGACAATCGACTGCACCGCTGCCCTCCCCTGTCGCGTGAGGACGCATTCGAACTCGCTGAGGACGTGCTGTCGGGCCTGGCCGAGATCCACCGGCAAGGTCACATCCACCGCGACATCAAGCCCGGCAACATTCTCCTGCGGCAAGGAAGGGCCGTCCTGTGCGACATGGGAATTGCCAAACCCGTCGACCGGCACACGCTCAACGCGCCGGCAGGATCACCGGGCTACCTCGCCCCGGAATTGGGCAGAGGTCGGCAACCCGACACCCGAAGTGACGTCTACTCAGCGGCGGTCACTCTCTACGGGATCTTCGGCGAGAACCCACCAGATGGCGTCGAACGTCTGCTGACGCGTGCCACGTCCAGCGAACCCGCGGACCGGCCCGCGGACGCCAGCGCTTTCCTGGATCGCCTCCAGGCTGCGCGCGCCACGTACACCGCCTCCGCCGCGGCGGAAACCGCCCCTCGGCCCGCAGAGCGCGGCAACCGCAGGGCGAAACAGACCGAGGTCGGCCCATCCGCTACCGCGCCACTCACCAAGCCACGGGAGCGCCGACCAGGCGACAGCTCTCCCCCGCGTTCGGTCCGTCGCGCACTCATGACGCTCGCGGTGATCGCGGCCGCGGCCGGATCCACGGCCTTTCTGGAATCCAGGCTGGGCAACCACAACGCCGGCGCGGGAGCCAGCACGAAGTCCCCGACGATTCATGCTGGTTCGGCCGCACACTCCGGCTCCCCCGTTCCGTCGACGACAAGAAAAGCCACCACACCGGCTTCGTCCGCGACCGCCACGGTCACGTCTCAACTGCAAAGTCTCTATGCGAGCAAGTGCATGACCGTCCTCGGTCCGTCTTCCGACACAGGGACGGGGGTCCAGCTGTGGGATTGCATCAATGTGCCCGAAGAACGATGGGTGTTGACCGGCGATGGGCACATCAAGGGATTCGCCGACAAGTGTCTCGAGGTGCGCGGCCCGCGCGCGGCAGGCGGTACCCCGGTGCAGCTCTGGTCCTGCGCGGACACTCCTGCCCAGCGATGGAGTCTCACGTCCGACAGCAGACTCGTCGGGTACAAGGGCATGTGCCTGGACGTGAGAGGTCCTGCGACCGCGAACGGAACACCGATCCAGATGCAGACGTGCAGCGGAGTTCCTCAGCAGGCATGGCGCTTCTTCTGATGCCGGACCCGGCACAGGTGCCGCAGTTGCAGCCAGAGCACAAGGCGTTCGTCGGCGTCGGAGAGATTCACGCCGAACAGTTCGGTGATCCGGCGCAGGCGATACCGGAGGGTGTTCTCGTGCACATGGAGCCGGCCCGCGGCAACGGCGATGTCACCGAACGCCTCGAGGTACGTCAGCAGGGACTTGGCGTACTCTGCCTGCTTCTCCGAGTCGTGGCGCAGAATCGCGGCCACCGAGCCCAGCCGCGACCGCGGGTCGCGGACGGCGGTGTCGCCGAGCTCCAGCAGGATCGCCTGGCAGCGTACGTCCTCGATGGACGCGATCCGGCGGCCGTGATGCCCGGTTGCGAGCACGGTCAGCACCCGGTCGGCATCCTGACGTGAGCGCGGAACCTCCGTGAGGTGGGCCACGGCCGAGCCGATGCCCGCGCGCAACCGGATACGCAAGGACGCCTCCGCCCGGCCAAGGACGGTCCTGGCCAGCGCGACCGCCCCGTGCGTCGCGGACAGCTCGTCCGGCAGCGGAAGCAGGGCGTAGACGACGTGGCCCTCCACCACACAGGAGGAGCGGCGTGCCATCGTCTCGGCGCAGGCGGCAACCAGGTCGGCCGCCTGAAGGCCTACGACATCGGCGGGGGTCTCCGACAAGGACGGCAGCCTGAAGGCGAGTACGGTCATGCGGCCGCGCTCGATGCCGAGCCTGGCCGTCGGCGAGGAGTCGAACTCACCTGCCATCAGGGCGCGCAGCAGTTCACCGCGTGCCCGGCGTTCCCGGTGCGTGGCACAGCGGAGCCTGAGCAGCTGCAGTGCCGCACTCTGGGCGGCCTCGCACAGAACTCGCTTTGTCACGGAACTGAACCGTGTACCCGGGGACTGGAGCACCCAGATGGAACCGAGCACATCCGTTCCCGCCCGCACGGCCACCGCGAGGCGGGGCAGGGGGGAGAGGTCGTCGATCCGGATCACGCCCTGGGTGACCTGGACTCGTCGCCACGCCTGCAGAAAATCATCGGAGGCCTGGCGCCTGAGGATGGCTTCGCGGCGCAGGTCGTCGATCGGCTGACCGGGGATATGGGAGTAGGCGAGCACCCGCATCTGCGGGTCTTCGATCGTGACGGCACCACCCACCCTCGCCGCCACGGCATCGGCCAGCGCCGCGAGGTCACCGACCGCGTCCGCCGGGGAGGAGTTGGGTGTGCCATTCCGGACCCCGCCCATGGCGGCGCCCAGTAGCGCGTCGACATGCCGCCACGGGATCTCCTCGGCGATGTCCACCACGGCGACGCCCGCCGCTGTGGCGGTCTCGACCAGCGGCTCGGCCCGTGAACCACGTGTTTTCAGCGCGATCGCCACAACACCCGCGTCGGCAAGAGCGGGCAGTGCGTCGAGCAGTCCGGTGTCGGCGGTAGAGATTCCGACCGCGATCAGAAGAGCGCCCCGGTGCAGGGTCCCGGCTCGCTCCGTTAGATCCAGGACCGCGTGTGCGGTCACTTGGACGTCGGCCTGCGGCTCAGGGGTGAGGAGTCTGGCTTCGCTGGGCTCGAACAGAGCGAGAATGGCCTTCAGGGACAATTGAGCGTACTCCTCCGCCATCTGACACCTCGTCTCTTCCGAGCACCGCACGTGAGCGCGGTCCCGCCCCTGCCGGGATTCCGGATCGAAGAGGATTCGGCTGCGTCCGACAGGAGCGGGAGTTCACATGTGGCAGGCGGCTGCCAGAATGATGAACACGGCGGATCCGACCGCAACCGTGAGGACGAACGTGCCCCAGGCCCAGTCGCCGAAGATGCGTCCCCACCGCGGCGCTGTCCCGTTCAGCGGCCCAAGCACTGCGGCCGCCGGCCTTCGGCGCTGTTCCCGTCCGGGAGCCCTCGAACGGGCTGTGCTGCGCCCAGGCGCATTGCGAATCGATCGTCATGGAAACCGTCCCAAGGCCTGAAGGATCTTTTCCTTCGGTCGCCATCCCCTCGATCGGCATCATTGAGCGGTTTTCCGTCATCGAGCCACGGCAGGGCTGTCCTGGCCGCTGCCGCGGACATTGGCTACAGCAGTCCTGACCTCACCCGCCTTGCAGGTAGTGGGAATCCCGCGGCTACTGCGGACCGCCCCCGCGGTTCAAAGACGCCATACCTCTCGCCAACGCGCGGTACTCCGGCGACCGGAATCGCGGGGCGTCTCCCAGCCCTTCATCCGGGCGAATTCGTGCTCGACGCATGCGCGGGCCTTGTGGGAGGCGTGATGTTTTCTCCTTCCAAACCGGGAGTCCAGTCCGCCCTTTCTCACATCGGTACGGGTTAACCAGATCGGTGCCACGGTAGCCGCCGCCCGCGATGACAGTGGCTTTACCGGTGGCGCCCTTGGCGCAGGACAGGACCCGGCTTCGGCCGCATCATCGGGTCCGTGGCGCCCGAGACCTCCCCCGTCGTCAGCCCGGCCGATGATGTGGGCGCCGACGGCCGCGGCAGCCGAGAGGACATCCTGCCCCCAGGGCGATCTTGGTCAGCCCAGGAAGCTCAACCGAACCTGACGGTTGACGTTGTCGACATTGGTGTCCACCAGGCAGACGGACTGCCACGTACCCAGCGCCAGCCTCCCCCCAACGACAGGGAGTGTGGCGTGTGGTGGAACCAGTGCGGGCAACACATGGTCCCTGCCATGGCCCGGGCTGCCGTGCTTGTGGTGCCAGGGGAAGTCGGCCGGGAGCAGTTTCTTGAGGGCCGCCAGCAGGTCGTCGTCGCTTCCCGCGCCGGTCTCCAGCAGGGCGACGCCCATGGTCGCGTGAGGAGCGAAGACGTTCAGGAAACCGTCCTGTCCCTGGGCCGAATCCCGGAGGAAGCGCTCGCACTCATGGGTCAGGTCATAGACCGTCTCCCGTGAGCCGGTCGTCACGTCGATCACTCGAGTCTTGAACGTGTCAGGCATGCCTCGATCGTGCCAGACGCCACCGACACACAACGTCACCGCGTGATCGCCGCTGCCTGCGCCGCCCCGATGGTGGGGCATGACGGCGTCCGCCGGAGGTCGCATGGACTGCAGACCTCCAGGATGTTTGCTGTCGTTTACGGTGCGTGCACGAGTTGAACGGCTTCGGTGCGGCCGACGGGGAGTCAGAGGGACTCAGGGCCCCGGACGACAGACCCGGCGGTACTCCCGCCGCCACAAAGGGATTTCTGGTGTCAGGAACGTTCTAACGGCACCTTAATTCAGGCAGACTCCACCTCAAATGTGACGGATCTCCGTCAGGTGCCAAAGGCACGTGCCCGGTCATGTAGAACAAATGCCGGAGCGGATCGATCGACGACCGGCACCCGCTCGGTCACATCGGCAGGGCGCTTGCGATGCTGGCCATTGCTTACGCAACGGTAGGGAATACCCTCCCATCAACAGCGCATCTTGGCCGGCGGAGGTGCGCTGGCCGGCGCCTGACCGCGGATGCACTGCGGCCGGGCCGAGCGTCGAAATTTCAGCCGGCTCCAGGAACCGGCCGTGTTCGGCGGCTTCCGGGATGAATCCAGATGAATGAGGTCACTATGGGTGAAGCAATCATCGGCAGCGCACTCGACAGCGCCTGCTTAATCCGGCGCGGCGGCACGCAGGACGACTGCGGCCAACGCGCGGCACTCGCCGAGCTGATCACGCAATCGCTGGCCGACCGTTCCCTCGGTTTCCGGGGCCTCATCGAACGCATTGGGCACGTACGGGTCACGCGGCTGGTCGAGGGGGTACTCCGCGACGCCGTCGACTGCGGGCCGCGGCCTTCGGGCGACGTCGGCGCGGACGGCGAAGGCGCGAAGGCCGGGATGAAAGACGGCATGAAGGGCGGGATGAAGGGCGGTGTAGCCGATGAGGGTGCGGCGGATTGCGGTACGTATGGCGGCGCACCTCACGATTTTGACGAAGATTTTGACGACGAAACGGATGATGGCGTCGGCTTGGGCCAGCCGCGATCCGCGACGACCCAACAAGCCCGCCGGGCCTTGTTCGCCGCTCTCATCGGGGATGGCTCGATGCCCCCGGAAGCACTGCATGAACTGAGCCGGCTGGCCAACTGGCCCCTGCCCGAAAGGGTGCGAGCCGTCGCGCTCAGGACCGGCACCGATATCCACCTTGTGGCTTCCGCACTGGGCGACTGTCTCGTCGGAGCGCCCGAGCGCACACCGTGCCTGCTCGTTCCCGGCCCGCTCGCCGATGAAAAGGCCCGGCTCCTCGGAGTGCTGCGCTGTCGTTCTGCCGCGGTCGGGCACGCTGTTTCCCCTGACAACGCTGCCGCTTCTGTGCGCTGGGCGCGCCGACTACTGGATATGGCGTGGCCTTGTGACGGGACCGGGCATGGCGGGGCCGGCAATGGAGTCGGAATGGGTGGCCGAGCCGTTGACGGTTTCGGCGGCGGGCTCGGTGGCGGAGCCGGGAGCGGGCTCGGCAGCGGAGTCGGCGGTGGGGGCGGTGCCGGGGTCGTGTTCGTCGACGACCATGTGTCGTCCCTCGTGATCCTCCAGGACGAGTCCTTGGCACGCGCCCTCGTCTCCCGTCGGCTTCGTCCGCTCGCGGGGCTGACGCCGGAGCGGTGCGCACGCTTGGAGGCGACGTTGCTGGCATGGCTGGGTGGCGGCGGGGCACCGGAAATCGCCAAGGCGCTCAGCATTCATCCGCAGACGGTGCGCTATCGCATGCGTCAGATTGAGAAGCTGTTCGGGTCCCGGCTGCGTGACCCGCGTACCCGGTTTGAAATTCAAATGGCGCTTCGGAGCCGTCAATTGCTGGCAGGTGGGCGTCGACGCAAGCCGGACGTCAAGCGCCGCGCGCGTGCGACACCGCAGCCGCGCAAGCCCCTGTCGATGGCCGGCCGGGCCAGCGTGAACGGCCTGTGAGGCGCGGACGCCCAGTCGTTGCTGAAGCGCCAACAAGTCTCGCGTTGCCTGTTACTACTAGGGCATGGTCGGGGTGGGTGGTGCACTCCGTCACGGCTACCACCGACATGGCCGCCACCACCGCACCGCTACCACCGACATGACTGGCCCTCAAGGAGCGATATGTCGCAGCCCATACCTCGGCCCATGACTCAGTCCGCCGAATTGCCGCCCACCGATTCGTCCGCCCCACTGACGGACGACCAAGGACCGTCCTCCGCACCGGAGCTGGATGTGAAACACCGGCTGGTGAACGGCCCCGCAGGCCGTATTCATCTGGTCGAGCAGGGCAGTGGCCCCCTCGTTCTCCTGGTTCACGGGTTTCCTGAGTCGTGGTACTCGTGGCGCCACCAGCTCCCGGCCATCGCCGCGGCGGGCTATCGCGCGGTGGCGGTCGACGTTCGCGGCTACGGACGTTCCGCGAAGCCTCTCGACGTGGAGGCATACCGGATGCTGGCTCATATCGACGACAATGTCGCGGTCGTGCAGGCACTCGGAGAAGAGACGGCGGTGATCGTCGGCCACGACTGGGGCTCCCCCATCGCCGCCAACTCGGCGCTTCTCAGGCCCGATGTCTTCACCGCCGTAGGACTTCTCAGCGTTCCCTATGCTCCTCGCAGCGCATTCCGACCGACTGATGCCTTCGCTCTCATGGGTGGCAGCGAGGACGAGTTCTATATCAGCTATTTCCAGACGCCGGGCCGGGCGGAGGCGGAGATCGAGCTCGATGTCCGCGGGTGGCTGGCGGGGTTCTACGCAGGCCTCTCGGGCGACACGATGCCGGCGGACGGTGCCGGCAGCCTCTTCCTCGTTCCCAAGGGCGGAAAGCTTTCCGACCGTTTCCTGGGCGATGGCCTCCCGGCCTGGCTGACCGAGGCCGACCTCGATTTCTACGCGAATGAATTCGAGCGGACCGGGTTTTCCGGAGCGCTCAACCGCTATCGCAATGTCGACCGGGACTGGGAAGACCTCGCCGCATGGGAGGGGGCGCCGATCAGCCAGCCCTCGCTGTTCATCGGCGGAGAGCACGACGGCCCCACCATCTGGTTGGCCGACGCCATCAAGGCCTATCCCACAACCCTTCCGGGCCTTTCCTCCTCGCACATCCTCGAAGGCTGCGGGCACTGGGTCCAGCAGGAACGCAGCGACGACGTCAATCGGCTGTTGGCCGAGTGGCTGCATTCGCTGCCGGCCCACTAGAGGCCGCAGCACTCATCGTCTTGAAGCGCCAGCGGAGGGTGACACAGCACGCCATCCGGTGGCAGCTGGGGCAAACGGTGGGAGGGAGCGGGTCGGACTCGCAGGCTGAGACCGTCTCTTTGGCGCGACACGGTTTGACGGGGGCAGCGCTCCCCTCCCACCAATCCCACCAACCCGGCGAATCCAAATTCACCTATGTTTCGGCGAGCGATTACCGCATGGAGCATTGAAAGGTGTCCCGATCATGGTCCCATACCTTCGGAATCGCCAATTCAATGCATTCAGCGTGTTACCCAACCGCTACGCCGGAGCGCTCCTTCCGTCACACACGGATCGTGTGTGAGCCCAAAAACCGCCTGTCGATCCCCTGCGTCTCCGTACCGCCAGTGTCAGACTTAAGGCATCGCGCCCGGCCGCCGGCCGCGGCCCCCAGCCCCAAGGGGGAGCATCATGACCTGGGCATCCTGGACGACCGTCGGGATCCACGCACGCCCCGGCACGGTCCGTACGGAAGAGGCCGGGGTGATCGAAGGCGATCTGACCGTCCATACGACCTGGTCGGAGGGCGAGGCGCACGTAGCGGTGCAGTACACCGGATCGGCGGACTGGTTCACCATGGTCGGCAGCCCCGTCCCATGCGAATCGGAAGAGGCCAGCCGCAATTTCCATCAGGCGGTGGTGGAAGCCATGCGCGACGGGGAAGAGGCCGGACCCAGTCTCCGGGAGCTTTTCCACCTGTAGGCCTTAGGCCGCGCGACACCGGCGGAGTCAGTTGCCGAGGGCTACCAATGCGGACATAGGTGCCGTGCCGGTGGCGTGGTCGAATGCGGCGGCGAACAGGGTGACGGAACACCCCGACGACCTCATCGCATTCCCCGTGACCTCATAGCATTCCCCACGACCGCATCGCATTCCCCACGACCGCATCGCATTCCTCACGACATTTCCCATCGCTGACAATGGCGTCGACCAGTCCGTTCATGGTCTACCGGAAACGCCCTAACGCTTCTGAGCCCGATAGCGCTTGAGAAGTGCGGTGATTTTCTCGTAGTCCGCCTTGCCATTCAGTTCGCTGAGGAGATCGTCAGGACAGAGTTCGTAGTGATCGCCCCACCACCGACGCCCCCTGTTGTCCCAGATCCGGTAACCGCCCGGTACTCCCCTGGCCACGTACCGCCGTCTGCTCACGAAGCGCCCTGCCCCGTACGTTGCTGTCGCCTCACCTGCATCGCTGCCTCCCCGTGTTGAGCACGTCCGCACAGTAGCGTGTCGGGCGCTCGTACCGAATCGGGAAACTTCAACTCATACCTGGGAGCTGTCAGTTCGCGGCGATGGCCGCACTGGCGGCCCGGCGTACGTACGCCGATCTGCGGTCCGACGAGGGGTCGTTGGCGGCACCGCATCCCGACTGGCCATCTTCTGCCGGCCTTCCAGGTCGGCGATGGGCGTTTGCATCTGACGCAGCCGCGTTGGCCGATATTCCGTTGCTTGATCACGAGCCGCTTGGACACCATGGCGCCCATGCGACGCCATGAATACTTCGGTCCCGTGGCGCTGCCTGCCATGCACAGTCTGGCCACCCGGACCTTCCCGATGACCGGCTACCGGCACGTCGGCGACCTCACCTGGAATTGGTGCCTGTCCCTCGACCGGGCCGACGAGTGCCCGACGGCGGTCTGGAGCCACGGGGACGAGACGCTGGCCTGGGGTTGGCTGGAACTCCCCGACAACTTGATGTTGCAGGTCGATCCGAGCCGCCCGGAGTTGGCCGACGAGGTGCTCGCCTGGGCCGAGCGGACCGCCGGTGGCACGCTGAGCGTGGAGGTCGCGGAGACCGAACCGCACCTGGTCAGCGTACTGGAGCGACGTGGCTACACGCTCCCCCGATCTCGGTCTCGGTCTCGGACTCGCCCGAGCGGGGGCACCCCCGTCGTCGACGGCCCGTTCATGGCGTGCCTGGGCCGTCCGCTGACCGGCCTGCCGGCCATCCCACGCCTGCCGGACGGCTATACGATCCGCGCCCAGCAGAGCCATGCCGACGTGGCCGGCCGCGCAGCGGCACACCGCGCCGCCTTCGGGTCGACCCGCGTCACGACCGAACGCCATGCCCGCATGAGGGAAATATGGCCCTACCGCGCCGAGTTCGACCTCGTCGTGGTGTCTCCCGAGGGTGCCGTCGCCGCCTATTGCCAGGGCTGGTACGACGAGGCCAATGGCATCGGTACGTTCGAACCGGTCGGCGCGCATCCCGACCACCGCCGTCTCGGCCTCGCGCGGGCCGTATGCATCGCGGTGCTGCATGCCTTCGCCGATGCGGGCGGGCATCGCGCCGTCGTCTGTTCCCGGGGCGACGCCGATTACCCGGTGCCGAAGCGGCTTTATGAATCCATGGGCTTTGCCGAGTACACCCGCACGCGCACGTATGTGGGACGGCCGCGGCGCCAGGCGCTCTAGGCCGCCCGCCCGACCGACCGCCACTCCGGTGCCAGCACCGACCAGACTTCGATGTCGTGCCGCTTGCCCCGGTACAGGTAGCTCTCGCGCAGCACCCCGTCCTTCGTCATCCCCAGCCGCTGGGCGACGGCGATGCTGGGCTCATTGGCCGCCGAGACCTGCCACTCCACGCGGTGGATGCCGCGCTCCCCGACGGCCCAGTCGATGAGTACGCGTACGGCCCTGGTCACCAGCCCCTTGCCCACCGCGGACGGCTCCAGCCAGCAGCCCACCTCGGCGGTGCCCTGCTGGATGTCCATGGTCCGGAAGAGGACTCCGCCGACGAGCTTGCCGTCCGTCCAGATGCCGTGGATCCGCCCGGTGTCGGCCGCGGCCTTCTCCGCGTACGCCTGGAGGAACGCGCGGCTCGACTCCAGGTCCGCGACCGCGTCCGGCAGCGCGATGTACTGCCCGATGAACTCCCGTCCACGGTCGATGTGAGCAAGGAGTTCCTCGGCCCGCCATGGTTCGAGCGGGCGCAGCTCGGCGCCGTCGTCGCCCAGGGATATCGCGTACACGGCCGCCCTCCACAGTCGGAATCAGCACACAGTCAGAATCAGCACACGCTCGGAACCAGCGCACACACGGCGAAAGGATCTTCTCACGGACGGGGGACGAAGCCCGAGCTCCCTCAGCGGGCCGCAGCCGACGTCGAGCCGTCCTCCGTCGCTACTCCGCGATGCCTCGCGTGAGCATGACGACCGTCACGAACTTGCGGTAGAGGCGGATCGGATCCTCATCGGTCAGCCCGACGGTTACCGCGTCCATACGAACCACTCCGGCGATCCACGTGGCCATCTCGGCGAGGTCCGGATTGCGGAACCGCACGGTCAGTGTCGCGGGCAGCGTGATGTGTGGCGGGGCGGCTTGCGGCAGGGCACGTACGGCGTCGCGTGCCGCCTCGTGGATCAGTTCGCGCGCCTCCATTGGATGAAGGCTGTCCGCTGCGAATCGGGACACCGAGGACTTGACCACGGCGCTGCGGATTCCGGGGCAGAAGGGCTCGATCTCGGCGGCCGTCGTGTCGTCACCGGTGATCAGCACCACCGGGACGCCGTGGCCCAGCGCGACCAGGGCATTGATGCCGCTCTCCCCGGCCACCACACCGCCCAGCCGCACCTCGCTGATGGCCTGCGGGTTGTATGTGTGCGAGAGCGTGGCCGGGGTGCCCGACATCGAGCCGTGGTAGGAGACGAAGAAGACGCCGTCGAACGAGGCGTCCAAGCCCTGCATCATGTAGAGGGGCTTGTGCCGTCCGGACAGGTAGCGGGCTCGGCCCGCGAGGGCGTCGGGCCGCAGATTGGCCATCTTCGAGTGCGAGTCGTTGACCAGGAACTCGGTCGCGCCACCTGCTGCCGCCCCCTCGATCGCGGCGTTGACCTCCTCCTGCAACAGGCCCCGGTAGTAGGCGAACTCAGGCTCCGAGGGTGTGCATTGCGACCAGTCCACGACACCCGCGGTGCCCTCCATGTCGGAGGAGACGAAGATCTTCAACACACCCTCCTGGGTCCACTCCACTCGACACTGGGCGATGCTACGAGTGGCCGCCGGGTCCATTCAACGGGCCCGAGTCTCAGGTCCGGTTTCCGTGCCTCCCCCTCCCGTGGCGCCCTGCCGACCCCGAATTCTTGACCAGACGTTCTCGGCTCCGAGCGATTCGGGCTACGGGGGTGCGTTATGGGGCAGCCACCCGAGGACGCCGCTGAGGGCGTACAGCGGTCCGGTGAGCGTCCGCCTTTCGGGGAGCGGATCCGACTCGAAGCGCAGGCAGCCGGGAATGCGCAGGTCAACCAGGCTGGTCGGGACGTACACATACACAGCCACGACGGAGTGCACCGGATCCGCCGGGTCGATTCGGGCACCGTGGTGGACGAGTGCCCCTACCCCGGCCTGGCCGCGTTCGGGCCGGAGAACGCACGGTGGTTATTCGGACGTGACCGGCTGATCGCCGAGCTCACCACCCGGCTGGACGGACGTCTCCACGATGGCGGCCCGTTGATGGTGGTCGCCCCCTCCGGGGCAGGAAAGTCGTCACTGTTGAGAGCGGGGCTGGTACCTGCCCTGGCGGGTAGCGCTTTGCCCGGGTCACGGCGCTGGCCGCGTCTGGTGTTCACCCCCACCGCCCATCCGCTGACGGCCTTCACCGACTCTCTCTCGGCGGCCCTCCAGGCGGACTTGGAGACCGTGGCGTCAGTGGTGGCTGCCGGGCCGGAGGAGTGCGTGGCCATGCTGCGCAGGTCGGGTGTCCGGCTAGTCGTGCTCATTGACCAGCTTGAGGGAATGTTCACCATGTGCACCAACTGCCAAGAACGGCGCGACTTCGTCGACTTGTTCTGTCGGTGGCTGAAAGCGGCCCCGGGGACGGCCCCCATCGTGACGTCGACAGCAACCTCACCCACGAACTCGATCCCGCCGCCAACCCAGAAGCCAACCCAGAAGCCAACCCCCAAGCCAATCCCGAAGCCAACCCCAGAAGCCAATCCCGAACTCAGCCGCCCTCTCCCCCAGCACGCCCCCGTAGCGCTCGTCGTATGCGGCCTGCGCGCCGACTTCTACGGCCCCTGTGCACGGGAAACACCCTCAGCCGGGAACAGTGGGAGCGCTACCTTTCACCGGATCTTCCGTACGAGCCGCCTTGCGGGTAATCGCCTTCAGTTGGTCGTGGGCAGCAGCACGGGTGGTGCATCCCCCTCTGCCGTCTGGGGATAGAGGCTGAGGCCGTCCAGGAGGATCTGCGCGTTACGCCTGACGTGGTCCACAGGATCGGAATCACGCAACCCTTCGACCAGCTCGACGAGTCCGGGCCAGGGGAGATATCCGGTCGCGATGACGATGGCTTGCCGGATGCCGGCGTCTTCCTCCTCCCGCGCGATCGCTCGGAAGGCGTCGATCAGCCGCTGGTCCGGCTCGCCGGTGGCCGAGAGAGCCGCAGCGTAGATCGCCAGCAACTTTTCCTCACGGTCGACTGCTCGACGAAGAGCGGCCAACGCTTCGCCGACCGACCAGAGATCGAGACCGTCCTGGATGTCCCGCTTCACGTTGCCCGCACCAGCGCCATCTCCATCACCGCTGCCATCGCCCCACAGCGTGAAGTAGCGCTGGCCAACGAATTCATCTTCCACGTAGCGGATCTCAACAGTTCCGCTGAACCATACGTCTACATAGACACCTGACGAAGTGTCTCCTATATCGTAGAGATCCCACCCGCCGTCCAACGCCATTTTGCGAATATCGGAATCGGTGACGGTTGGCTTGAGCACGAGCCGTTCTTTGATATTGACGGACACTTTTGTTCCTTCAGAGGTTTACCGGAAGGGCAGGGCAGGGCAGTAGACAGCAGAGCTCCGCGGCCCTGAAGCACCTTGCCATCCATGAGGACCGGGGATCCACCGGAATCCGAAATGATCCCCAGATGACTTCTCCTGAACTACGGATCAGTTGAAGGAACATTGCACGTACGACCCGACCACCACCGCGCTCCACGGCAATAGTCGGACGACGGTCAGAACGCATCGCCAATTGCCGGCAACGAGCGTCGGTGCGACCAGATTCCGGCCGAAATCCTGGCGAGGAGCCGTGCCGCGGGGTCGTCCGAATCCCTCCCCATGGCGAGCGGACCCGAGTAGCAAATGGCGATGACATACGGTGGGGCGGCCTGCGGATACACGATGCCGGCGCTGTGCCGGATGCCCCGGACCCAGCCGTTCTTGAAAGCGATCCGGGTGCCCGCCGGCAGTCCGGCCGGTAGATCGATGCGGTGCACGTTGGCGGCGAGTTGATCGAGTAGCTCAGGGGGGAGCCAGCACAGGAGCCGCGAGAGATCGGCGGCGGTGACGAGATTGGTGACTCCGGCCGCGCGGGCGGCAGAATCCTCGATTCCGCGATGGGTGACGCTGTGCCGGGCGCCGGCCAGCTGCCAGACCTCGTTCACGGCGTCGATGCCGACATGGGAAAGACAGATGTTGGTGGCGAGGTTGGACGAATGGGTCACCATGCGCCGCGCCAGCCAACGCAGTGACGCGCTTTTGCCCAGCAGCTGCCACGTGTCGGAGTCGGCCGCCCAGTCCGGGGTGATACCGAAGGGAGGTGCGGGCACGGCCGATTCAAAGCGATTGCGCACCGGAACCGGCGCGTCGAGGTCGAGGTCGCTGCGGTACAGGGCCGCGAGTACGGCCATCTTCATCGTGCTAGCGGCGTAGTACGTACGGTCGGCGTTCCGACTCAGGTGAACTCCCCCACCCAGTCGGGCGACGTGCACCGATAGCATCGTCATTCTCCCCTTCGCTGTAGACGGACAGCATCATCGTTCTCCGCATCGCCACTGTCCACGTCGTTGCTCTCGTTCGCTCGGGCGCGCACCGACTTGCGCTCGCAGTTCGCCGAATCGGCGGCACTCTTGGGACGCCGACCGGCCGGATATCGAGAAGACAGACCGGATATCCGGAAGACAGACTGACGAAGTTCATGGAAAGCTGGCTGCATGTTTGATCACTTAGCTATCCAGGTACAGGACGTGGCCGCGAGCTCCGCTTTCTACGAAGCCGCTCTCGCGCCACTCGGAGGCAAGCGGTCCAAGGAATTCGGCGACTTCGTCGGCTTCGGCCTCGGCACCTCCGAGCACCACAGTTTCTGGCTGGTCCCCACAAGCGAAGACGGCCAGGCCCGTGAAGTGCATCTCGCCTTCGCGGCTGCCGATCGCACGGCCGTCGACGCCTTCTACGCCGCCGCTGTCGCCGCCGGGGCCGAGTCCCTGCACACGCCGGGGCTGCGGCCCGAGTACCACGCGTCGTACTACGCGGCCTTCGTACGCGACCCTGACGGCAACAACATCGAAGCGGTCTGCCACACGCCGTAGAAGCGTCTCCGCGGGGCTTGGCACGCTCCTATGGCGCGGACTCGATACGTCTGACGGCGTCCCGGGCACGTGCGCCGAGGCGGTCTTCCGAGGTGGCGTACTCGCGGAGGACGGGCAGGGCGCCATCCGCATCACCGTCTATCCTCCAGAGCGCATGGGCCGCGGCTACGCGCAGTTCGTGTGCCTCTGTCGTGGTGTCGCGTATGCGGCGCAGGGAAGCGGCGGCGAGTTGGGCGCGCGGGCCCAACTCGCCAAGCCAGCCACAGGCGTTGGTGTCGAATCGCCACCCCCGCCGTCCGGCGGTACGGCCGGGACGAGCACGGCGCGCCAGTACGTTCAGCAGCAGCTGTACGACTTCGTCGTCCGAGGACTCGCCAAGTCCCATGAGTGCGCGGATGGCGGAAAGCCCGATCTCCAGGTCTTCTCCGACGGAGACTCTCCGCAGGGTCGCCAGTGCACGCGGGTCGGACAGCCCCCACTTGCGCAGGAACATGCAGGCCGCGGAGGCCGCTTCGAGCTCGTCGAACTCGGGGCTTTCCGTGGCGTCGATGCCGCGGCTCAACCTCTCCAGTGTGGTGATGACCTGCGGGACGGCCGGCTCGCCCCCGCGCCATGGTGAGGTGCCACGCAACAGCGCGCAGACCTCGGCGGCCGCAAGCTCTTGGCCGAGCCGCGCCCGGACGTGCGGCCACAGCTGGTCGGCCAAGTCCTTCGCCACGTCGAGCAGTCCGGCATGCGCCGTGCCCCGCCCGATTTTCTCCCGTATCGGTGCCGCACACCGGGGATCGCCGCGCCGGGCCAGGACGTACAGCGCCTTGTCGAATACGTCCGGGTCAGGGCCCTGCATGTCCGGGTCGGGGCCCTGTATGTCCGGGTCAGGGTCCTGCGTGTCCGGGGCAGGGCCCTGGGGCGGGCGCTGCAGGACTCTCGCCAGGGCTTCGGTATAGCCGGTGTCTGCGGGGAGGTAGTTGGTCGCGACGGCCTCTCGCCGCACCACGGGATGCGGGTGTTCAACCAGCGATGCGACGGTCGCGGCATGGTCCGCGTAGAGGTCGCGGTCCTTCTGGAACAACCGGTCCGCGGCCTCGATCAGTATGGGTGCCGTGGCGGCATCGAGGCGGCCGTCCGACAGACCGGACAGCATGCGGGTCAGCCACCGGGAGCGCAGCTCGGGTGTAGGAGTGAGCCAGTCATCGACCACGGACACCGGGCCGTAGGGCACCTGGCGGCCGACCCATTCCGGGTCGCACCAAGCCAGCTCCGACAGCGCTTCACCGGCCGGGCCGGCGCACAGTGTGAGGACGTCGAGCACTTCCTCGATCACTTCGTCGTCGGTCTCCGCGACCGGTGGGAGCAGCAGCCCCAGGGCGGCACCCAGCGCGTCTGCCGGCTGCTCGCCACGCATGCGGCGGAGCAGGTGGTCGCGCACCTCCGGAATATCGCAGTGCAGTCCCAGGGCGAAGAGCAGGCCGAGCCGCACCGGGGCATCGGGGTCGCTCGCGCTGTGGGCCAGGAGGGCGGGGACCACCTCGTCCGCGGGCGCGTCCGCGTAGGCGAAGACAACGGGCAGGATGCGTCGCACCGTTGTGTCCGGGTGGGAGAGCCGTGCCAGAAGGGCGGGGAGCCCCGCCGTGAGAGTTCTGGACAGCTGATCCGCCCACTCGCCTACGAGGTCAAAGCCCTCCGCATCGTCCGGTATCCCGAGGTCGGCCATCAGCAACTCGAGCGCCGCACCGCTGCGGCGGCCCGGTTCGTCGAGCTCGACGTCGAAGTCCCGGTAGACAACCGTCTGCCAGAGGAACGCGACGCTCGGGTCGGCCAAGGAACTCATATGAGAACCCTAGACGCCGGCACTGACAACAGCCGGTCTGCCGCCTGGCAGGGACGCCCGGCTTCACACACAGACCGGCCGCCCGGCGACGTGGCCCGCGATCACTGCACAGAGCTCATGATCACTGCACAGCGCCCATGATCATCAGCTTCTCGGGGTCCGGGAACGGGACGAAGCCCACCTTGGCGTAAACGCTGTGCGCGTCAAGGGTGGACAGCAGCACCCGCTTGAGCTTGTACGGGGCGAGGTGGTCGCGCACCGCGGCGGCCAGCCAGGTGCCAAGACCTGAGCCGCGGTGGTCGCGGTCGACGTAGACATCACAGAGCCAGGCTAAGGTCGTCAGATCGGTGACGACGCGCGCATAGGCGACTTGGGCCCCGTGCGCATCGTAGAGACCGAAATTGAGAGAAGCGCGAGCCGACTGCTCCACCACTTCACGGCTTCGGCCCAGAGCCCAGAACGCGTCGGTCGAGAGCCAGTTGTGCATCAGGTCGATGTCGAGACGGTCCGGATCGGTATCGATTTCGTAGCCGTCTGCTCGGCGAGTGATCATGGTTGTGCATGCTAACGGCGCCCTCGCCGCACGCGCTCGACGGCGGGCGACAGGGGCGACGACCTGACCGGTCCGCTGCCAAGGCAGCGGCGGCGCACTAGGCCCGCTTCGAGGAGACCAGGTGCGCGAAGACCACCACGTTGTCGACGTAGTCCCTTGCCTTGTGGTCGTACGCTCCCCCACAGGTGATCAGACGGAGTTGCGCGGACGGCGTGTCCGCGTAGACCCGGTCGTTGGGGAAGTCCGCTTTACTGAAGGTCTCGACGGAGTCGACCTTGAACGTGGCGGTGCTGCCGTCTTCACGGGCGACGTCGAGCATGCTCCCGGGTCCGAGCGTGCTGAGCTGCAAGAACACTCCCGGTCCTGTCTTGGTGTCGACATGCCCCGCGATGATCGACGAACCACGCTCGCCGGGCGAGACCCCGTCGCGGTACCAGCCGACGAGGTTGTTGTTCCCCGCGGGGGGTGCGTTGAGCTGACCGGACGGGCCGATCGACAACGGGGCGAAGGGGGCGTCGATGGCGAGTTCCGGGATGATGAGCCGCTTCGGGACGGAAGGGGGCAGCGCCGGGCCGACAGGGCGGGCGGCCGCCTTGGGGGTGGCGGAGGCGACCTTCGGGGGGCGGTCCTGCGGTGGGGGATCCTCGGCCACCTCTACGGAGTTGTAGACGAGGAAGCCGCCCAGCAGCACGGCCGCGGCGCACCACACCAGGCCGTGGTCAAGGGAACGGGTCGTGGGGGCGGTCGTGGGGGCGCTGCGGGACGGCTTCGGTTGCCTCGGTTGGTGTTGTGGAACCAGTTGCGCGGTCTGGCCCTGAGGTCCTGGGGGCGGGGGGCCCGGCTGGGTCGGGTGACCTGGGGACGGGGAGCCCGGCTGGCCCGGCTGGCCTGGTTGGCTCTGCTGGCTCGGCTGTCCTGGTTGGGTCGGCTGGCTCTGCTGGTGGATGGTCATCAGGTGGTGCCTTTCGTGAGCGGGCGTCACCTCGGTGTCGAACGGGCCTCACGGAGCCACGGACGGCGTAAGCGGAATCGCCGTGGCCACCGTCGGCGGAGCAACGGTGGCCACGTACGCACGGCGATATACGGCGGGACAGCCGGATCAGGACGCCGCAGCATCCGAGACCTGACGCCGACGGCGCAACATGTACACGCCGGCACCGAGGCCACCGACCATCAGGACCGACCCGGCCGCCAGGCTGCCGCCGGAGAGGCCCATGGCACCGCCCCCCGTGTGGACGCCACCGTGCGGCTTCCTGCCATGGCCGGGCTTGTCGTGGCCGCCCTTCACGGACTCGTCGTGAGCACCCTTCGAAGACCCGTCGCGGCGGTCGGCGGTCCCGGACTTGTCGCGCTCGCCGGTCCCGGACTTGTTGTGCCCGCCCGCGCCGGTCTTGTCGTGTCCAGCCGCCCCGGGCTTTTCGTGCCCAGCCGTCCCGGACTTGTCCTGACCAGCCGCGTCTGGCTTGTCCTGCTCAGCTGCACCGGACTTCTCCTGCCCGGCCGCGCCGGACTTGTCCTGACCAGCCGCACCGGACTCGTTGTGCCCAGCCGCCCCAGACCTGTCCCGGTCGCCCGTCCCAGACGATTCCTGGGCGCCCTTCCAGGGGTCCTCTTGCTGGTCGCTGCCGGTGGAATAGCCGGATTCATCCTGGCCCCAGTCCTCCGACGCGGTCACGGCATGGGATGCGGGAGCGGAGATCGCAAGGGCCACGGTGATGGCGGCGGAGGCGGCGGAGCTATACAGCGTTCGGATAGCGCGCATGGGGATGTTCCTTTCGCCGCGCCCGCGAAGGCCGACACATCGTCAGCGCACGAATCGCAGTAGCGACGTGATCACCGTCGGCCGGATTACGGTCCGGCACCACCGGAGATCGCCGCATTGGAGTTACGGCATGGGCCCTTCGAGTGGCGAGGCGCCCGATGATCACCCATTGGATGGCCCGGATCACCGAGGCGGTGTCACCGCCATGGTGTAAAGGGGATGACGCAAGCCGGCGCCGGCTGAGGCGCCGCCACGAATGGCCGAGGCGTGTCCACGTCCTCATCCGCGTCCACGTCCTCGTAGGCGTCCACGTCCGCGTGCACGTCCCCGCCGCCGTCCCCGCCCCTCGTGCCGATAGTGCCAGGCCGCGACCGCCCAGCACGTACCGAAGAGCAGCCAGTACGGCGACCACAGCAGAAGGTCCCAACGGGCCTGGTCGCGCGCCAGATCCGCGTACGCGGGAGGGACGGGGACCGCGCCGGCCAGCAGCCGCACGTCGTTGACGAACCCGTAGCCCAGGATCCCGACCGCGCGCGCCACCATGAACGCGCACCCGGCCCAGGAGCCGGCGAGCAGCGCCCACCGGCGGATCTTCCCGTGCGGCCGGAAGCGGCCCGCCAGATGGAGCGCGGCCGCCATGCCCACCAGGGAGAGCGCCACGGACGCCCAGTCCTGGATGACCGAGCCCGTGGTGTGACCCAGCAGCTCGTCCCTGGCGGTGGGGGGCAGCGGAGTCTGCCGCATCAGAAAGTCGCCGCCCCATGCCCAGTCGAGCTTCATCGCACCGTAGGCGAGTGCGCAGACCAAGGCCACGTAGGCCGCTGCCGTCTGCACGCGAGGAGTGGCTGACACCGCGTCCACCGACGTCTCCGCGTCCGACGACGTCACCCCGTCCACCGATGGCACTCCGTCCACCGATGGAATCGAGGTCACCGGAACGCACCCGTCGTCAGGCCGACGCGGGCCGGGCGGCTGCGCACGTAGTAGGACGTCGCCACTACGAGCCACGCCGCGATCTGGACGCCTCCCGACACCACCTCGAACGCGGCGCTCCCGTCAAGGTGCGCCAGGTCGAGGTCCGCACGCTGGATCATGATCACCGCTCCCAACGACTGCATCACCGAGGCGAGCGACACGGCGCAGAGCAGCATCCACCGGGGGATGCGGGAGCCCCAGCGGGTGACGGTCGCCAGCGCCACCAGCGCCGCGATCAGGCCGAGCGACGCATTGCCCGCCTGAGCCAACCCCGCGTGCTCGAACTGTGCCTGCACGGCCGCAGGAGCGGGGTGTCCAGGCATGCCGACCTCGCCTCGCGCCGCCATGTACACCTTCTGCGCGGTGTACACCAGCATCTCGACGATCGCCAGGCCCGCGGCCAGTCGGACGAAGGGCCGCGCGGGTACGGGCCCGGCGGGCGTGAGGAGCTTGCGGCGGATCAGGGTGGCATACGTTTCAACGGTCATGGACTCCATGCTGTCCAGTGCCGAAGCCGCCCGCTTCCCGCCGGAGAACCATCACGCTCCACCAAGCGGACGAGGAGCGACTCCGCCGGGAGATCGACGGGCATGTCATCGCGGACGTCGCCGGCTCTCAGCCGCCCTTGGCGGCGCGCAGCCGGGCGGCCTCGCGAGGTGAGTTCGCGTTGAGTTTGCCGGTTCGTGAGCCGGCCAGCTTTTCGGCGAGGTGCCGGCTCACCGTCGTGGGCGGGTACAGCGGCTCGGCGTCTGCCGGCACGCAGCCGGGCAGGCAGCTGATCTCCGCGTCCCAGTTCCCGTCGTGGAAGTACGCGGCGGAGCGACGCCGGACGACCCGGCCCCTGTCATCGGTGGGCGGAAGGACCCGGTGCATCGTTGACAGCCAGCGGTTGTTGGTCCAACGGGCCAGCAGGTCACCGAGGTTGACCAGCAGGCAGCCGGGCTCCGGCAGCACATCGTGCCAGTCGCCGCCGGCGTCGAGGATCTGGAGCCCGGGGACACGATCGGCCCAGAGCACGGTGACGATGCCGTAATCGGTGTGTGCGCCCATTCCCATCTGGTCGCGGTCGATCACCAACTCCCCTTCGGGGAGCATGTAGTGGTTCATCCGGAGCACGTCGATGGAGTGGTCGGTGAACGGGGCGAAGTAGCCGTCCTCAAGGCCAAGGGCGTGGGCGAAGATCTCCAACAGCCGCTCGGCGAGCCCGCCTGCTCGGGTGCACCACTCCCCCACGGCCTGTCGGAAGCCCGGCACGGACGGCCAGAGGTTGGCCGGGTAGTGCTCCTCCGGCAGATCCAGCCCGGGGAAGGCGACGGCCTCGGAGCCCACGTTGAACGCCTCGAAGAGGTCCTCGACAGCTGCCGGAACGCCCAGGCTCAGGCTGAGCTTCTCGGTGCGCGGCGGGGTGTAGCCGCGATTGACGTCGGGGGACGGCGGGCGCAGTTCCTTCTTCTGCTCCAGGGGAAGCGCGAAGAACGCGTCCAGCGCGTCGGCGAAGGCGGTGATCGTGCCCTCGGGGATGCCGTGCCCCCGGATCTGCATGAATCCGACCGTGCGCGCCGCCTCGTCGACCGCCGTCGCGATCGCCCGACGGTCGGCTTCGGTTCCGGTCGTCCAGCTGGAGATGTCGATGGCGGGTACTTCGAGTGCCCCGTCCACTGCTGTGGCGGCCCGGCCCATGGATGCCTCCCTTTGCTTGTTGCTTACTGCTGCTGCTCCACCATGTGCGGGTCACATCTTCCAGGTACGGATGCGGTCCGCCGCGTCGTACGCGTCGGACCGCCCGGCGTCGATGTCGCGGGCCAGGTCGACCAACGCTCTGTACGGAACGTCGAGACTCTCGCCCACGGCGTCCATGTAGGCGGTGACGATGCCCGCGCCGAACAGGGCGTTGCGGGCGGGCAACGGGCGCAGCCGGACGATGGCGTGCATCAGGGCGGCGGCCCGCCAGGCGTTGTCGACGATCGCGCCGACCCGCGGGGTGCCGACGCGATGGCGGCCGACCGCGGCCACGAGGCTGGAGAAGTCATGGACGGTGGGGTGCTTGGGCAGCACATCCGCCTGGCGCTCCAGCAGCCAGCGCAGGTCGATATAGAGCTCCACGTCAGGCCGCCCGGCCGGGCCCGTCCAGCCGGGCGGGGGCGTCATCGGGGAAGGCCTGGTCGAACGCGTCCGCATGACTGTCGATGAAGGCGCGGAAGGTGGCGGTGGCGCCTTCGAGACGGGGATCGCGTACGGCGTTGTGCGCGGCCTGGGTGATGAGCGCCGTCACCGTGGTGCCCTCGGCTTCGGCGCGTTCCTTCAGCAGTGCGTGCAGCTCGTCGTCGATCCTGATCGTCACTGATTTGGACATGCTTCGACCGTACAGCAGGGTGTACAGCGGACGGGAGATGGCGTGGTGGTGGCTGCACCCGTCAGCTCACTGCACCGGTCATAGGTCTTGGTGCTGGAGGGGGCGACCGACCGGGTCACTTCGGACGATCGGCGGTCACCAACCAGGCGGTGCTGCGCAGTCGCAGCGCGCCGTTCGCCTCGTGGGGCCGCAGGCTCTCCGTGAGTGCCTGGCGGGCCCGGTCCCGTACCTCGGGTGCGACCTGGCTGGTCAGGTGGCGCCCGGGGCCGGAGTCCAGCAGGAACGCGGCCGCGTCGGCGGCGTCCTCGCCCCAGATTCCGTACGCCTCCACGCGCGCGAAGTCGATGTGCTCGTATCCGGCGGAGGACAGCACCTCGGTGGTCCTGTCCGGGTCCGCCAGAGAGAACATGCCCGGGTTTCCCGGACGTCCCGGCGCGCCGAAGTCCCCGATGGGCAGGAGATCGCGCAGTCCCGCGATGGTCTGCAGCCATTCGTTGCCTTCCGCATCGGCTCCACAGATGAAGGCCATACGGCCGCCGGGCCGCAGCGCACGCCCGATGTTGGCGAAGGCGGCGACCGGGTCGGCGAAGAACATCACTCCGAAGCGGCTGATCACGACGTCGAACGCGCCCGGTTCGAAGTCGTGGACCTGAGCGTCGCCTTGCTCGAAGGCCACATTGCCGAGGCCCTCATGCCGGGCCGACTCGCGTGCGCGCGCCAGCATCGGCCCCGACAGGTCCAGGCCCAGGGCCCGGCCGTTGACTGCCCGGCGTGCGGCCAGGCGGGTCGTGCACCCGGATCCGCAGCCGATGTCCAGGACGCGATCCCGCTCCCCGATGGCGGCGGCCGTGAACAGGGGCTCGTTGAAGCCCGCGTTGACGGCGTCCCAACGGTCCCGGTTGCGGGCCCAGTGCGTGCCCTCGTAGCCGTTCCATGCCTGCGCTTGATCGATGTTGACGATGTGTTGTGCACCGTCCGTGGAACTCGTCTCCGTGGAGTGCGTGGGGTCCATCGGGCGCATGGGGTCCGTCGGATGCATCGGATGCCTCCTGCTGGGCTGTGGGCCTGCCGACTAGAATGGGCGTGCGCCCAAACAGTATGGGCGGGCGCCCAAACTGGCAAGATCAAAAGTCACAGGCCCCATCACCCGCACGTACCAGGAGAGGCCCCATGTCACCGCGTGGTGTAGCGATACCGGATGTTCGCGAGCGGCTGTTCGCCGCCGCTGAGCGGGTTCTGGCGCGCGAGGGCCCCGGCGCGCTGACGAGCAGGGCGATCACCGGCGAGGCGGGGTGCGCCAAGGGCATGCTGCACACCCACTTCGCCGGACTGGATGAATTCGTCGCCGAACTGGTTCTGGATCGGCTCGGCCGCACGGCGGCACAGGCCGGGGAACTCCCGGACCGAGCAGGTCAGGCCACCGTCACCGACAACCTCGGCACCGTCGCGGTCGCGCTCCTGACGTCCATGGAACCCACGGTCGTCGGCCTCGCGATGACCCGCCCCGGCGCCTCCCTCCGGGTGCGCCAGGCACTGGAGGCCGGTGCACCGGGCTTCACTACGGTTCAGGACGCGATCGTCACCTACCTGGACGCCGAACAACGCCTCGGCCGCCTGGCGGACCGCACCGACACCGCCACCGTCGCGCTCGCCCTCGTCGGAACCGTCCACCATCTCCTGATGACCGGCTGGGCCGCGACGGAGGACCCACGTGAACAGACACGGCGACTGGTGACCCTGCTCGTGGGAATGGGAACGGGTAGATAACGGGCAGACCATGAGGGCGCACTGCCCCGTCTCCCCTGTCTCCCCCGCCCCCGTCAGACGCTCCGCTCCCGGAGCGCCTCCTCCACGATCGCCTCCAGGTGCGCATGATGCGCGCCCCGCCAGTAGACCCGCTTGCACTCCGTGCACTGCGCGAAGACGTCATAGGTGCGTTGAGTGCCGTGCTGGAGCTGATCCTGGACCGAATCCTTGTTGGCCTCGGTCAGCGGGCCGTTGCAGGCGGTGCAGCGGGTCCACGGGGCGAGCTGGGGCGCGAAACGGCCGAGTACGTCGCGAAGTTGGTCGTCGGGCCGGTCGCTGTAGACATACGCCCCTGCCCAGATCTCGCGCCGCTGCAGCAGCCCCCGGTCCCGCGAGAGCAGGACGCGCCGCTCCGTGGCCGACTGGGTGGCGAGAACGGGGTCGCCCGGGTCCTCGTTCGAGTACGCGGCGTCGACACCGAGGAGGCGCAGCCGCCGCGCCAGCGTGCCCAGGTGGACGTCGAGCAGGAACCGCAGCGGGGCGCCGGGGACTTCCTGCGGACGCTCCACGGCGCGTACCTCGACATGCTCGCCGGCACTCGGGATGTGCGCGGCGGTGACCTCACGGCCGTCCACGACAAGGCGGCCGACTTCGGTGAGCGGGACGCCGAGTGACTCGACCACATGGCCGAGTGTCGACGACCCATCGGTCACCAGGGGAACACGGCCGGTCCGGCGGCCGGCGGCGACGAATAGATGCAGCTCAGAGGCGAAACTCAGGTGGATCTCCGGTCCGTTCACGCCGGACAGCATGCCATTGTCCGGTCCGGGCCGGCGAACCGTTTCCCACCGCCTTGGTCGAGTCGCGCGAGGAGTAATGCGAAAGCAGCAATACCGAATCGCGGAAGCAGCGGTGCCAAATCCCGACTGTTGCACGGGCTCCCGCCCGTTACTTTCGTGACTTGCCCTCGGCCTGGGCGGGCTCAGCCGGGCTCGGCCGTGACGCGCCCCTCGCGGACCGCGTCCACCAGCGCCTGATGGTCGCGCTCGTTCTGGTCCGCGTAGCTCTCCGCGAAGCGCACCAGGGCCCTGTCGAACACATCGCCCCGTCCGAGATACGCGGCAATGGCGATGCGGTCCCCGGACCTGGCGTGGGCACGGGCCAGCGTGGCCCCGCACAGCACGGCGAACCACCGCATACCCACAGGCACCATGATCTCCGGCTCCGCGACCCACTTCCAGTCGCGCAACTGCCGTACGTAGAAGTCCCGTTGACGGCCATCGATCCCCGTGGTCCGTTCCCAGCCGAGGAAGATGTCGCTCGCGGCCTGCATCAATCGCTGGCCCGTGACCACCCGTTCGCCTTGGTGGGTGTATGGGCTCGCTTCGGTGTGCGCGGCGAGTACGGACTCGTCGGCCTCTTTGGCCTGGAGCAGGAGCGGATCCTCCGCGTCCTTGCCGAGCAACAGGAAAATCCAGCAGCGCGTACCCACACTGCCGACGCCGACGACTTTCCGGGCCATGTCGACGACCCGGTACTGGTTCAGCAGGCTGCGGTGGTCCGACCGGAGACTGTGCCCGTAGCCCTCCACCACCGCACGAAACGCCTCCGCCACCTGGTCTCGCTCGAAACCCGGCAGCAGATCGGCCAACGGCACGATCAGGGGCGGATCGGCGACGATACGCACCTCACCGTCGCTCACCCGGGTCAGTTTCCGATACGCCTGCAGGGTGTCATGAGAGCGGGCCTTCTCCACGGCGCGCGACAGCCGTTTACGGCCAAGGCTCCCGAGTTCCCGCGCCACCTGGACCTGGACATCGTCCATATCGGCATGCGCGTACCAGACATCGAGGGTGCGCATATCCGCGTAGCGGCGCATCTGTTCGCGGTAGGACGCACAGGCCGCCCGGACGATGTCGTCGCGCACGCCGTCACCGAATCCGTTTCCGCGCGCAGCGATGACCAGGCTCGCCGCCAACCTTTTGACATCCCATTCCCACGGCCCGGGGAAGGTCTCGTCGAAGTCGTTGATATCGAACATCAAATGGCGCTCGGGGGATGCCAGCAGCCGGAAATTCAGCATATGCGCGTCCCCGCACAGTTGAGCCGTCAGGCCTGTGGAAGGGGTGGTGGCCAGATCTGCCGCCATGATCGCGGCGGCACCCCGGTAGAAGCGGAACGGCGACTCCATCATCCGGCCGTAGCGGATCGGCACCAACTCCGGGACGCGGATGGCCGATTGCTCCTCGATGATGTCGATCGGATCGGCTCGGGTGGCCGTCGGCGTGTATTCCGCATGACTGGAGCGGGGCACCTCGGCGCGAAGCGCCCTGCCCCGCTCCGCCCGTTCCCGCGCGCTGAAAAGCCCGGTTCCGGAGCTCATGGCTCAGGTCACTGCGCGGCGATCACCCGCACACAGGGCCCAGATGATGAAGATGTTGATGGCTACCAGCGTGATGGCCCAGAACGGGTAGTGGGGAATCCACAGGAAATTCGCGACCGCGCCGAGCCCCGCGAGGACGACGCCGACCATGCGCGCCCAGAGTGCGTTGCTGAGCAGTGCGATGCCGGCGAGGAAGATAACGATGCCCAGGATGAGGTGGATCCAGCCCCAGCCCGTGAGGTCGTACGAGAAGACGTAGTTCCGGGTCGTGACGAAGACATCGTCCTTGGCGATGGCGGAAATACCCTCGAGGAAGGTCATGACACCACCGAAAATCATCAGGACAGCGGCGAATAGCGTCCACCCGTGGGCACGTCGCTGAGAGGCCATGGGGGTTGCTCCCTACTCGAGAACCTGACCCTCGATCGCCGACATCCCGCACTGCTCCGGCCGGCGGTCGGGCTTTTCTTCCACGGTTCCACAGGCGGGTGACGCGCGCATCTCGTCGGCCGAGTACCGAGAATCACCCCGAGAATCCAGCAGACCGAGGGCAGGTCCGTGACCCTGAGTTCCGATGTGATTCACATAGTAATCAGCGAACATGAGCGGATATGAAAGCTGCCGCTGGATTGGCTCGGCGAATGGATTCCCCATCGCCTATCGCACTCACCACCGCCCTTCTGACGGTATATACGGCGTCAGAAGGGCGGCATTTGTAGTGGCGCCGCGCGCTGGACTTTGCGGCGGAAACCGCTTGACTAGTGCGCGATGTTGTCGATCAGCTCGCGAGCGCCCTGGCGCAGAAGGGCGACGGCGACGGACGTGCCGAGCGTCTCGGGCGTCAGCGGACCGGCCCACTCGTGGGCGTTGAGGACCGTCTTGCCGTCCGGGGTGAAGACACAAGCCCGCAGGGACAGTTCACCGCGCCGGTCGGTTGTGGCGTAACCGGCGATGGGGCTGTTGCAGTGGCCCTGGAGTACGTGCAGCAGCATCCGCTCGGCGGTGGTTTCGCGGAACGTGGCCGGGTCGCCGAGGCCGCTGACGGCGTCGATGGTGGCGGTGTCGTCCTCGCGGCACTGGAGAGCCAGGACGCCCGCGCCGATCGGCGGGCACATCGAGTCCACCGACAGGATCTCACTGATCACGTCCGTGCGGCCGATCCGCTCCAGACCGGACACCGCCAGGAGCAGCGCGTCCGCGTCGCCGGCGGCCAGCTTCTCCATACGCCGGTTGGCGTTGCCCCGCATCGGGACGCAGTCGAGGTGCGGATGGGAGGCGGCGAGCTGCGCGATCCGGCGGACCGACGAGGTGCCGATGCGGGTTCCGGCGGGGAGCTCGTCGAGGGTGAGTCCCTCCGGGTGGATCAGGGCGTCGCGGACGTCGTCACGCTTGAGGAAGGCGGCGAAGGTCGTGCCGACGGGAAGCGGCCGGTCGCCGGGGATGTCCTTGACGCAGTGCACCGCGAGATCGGCCTCGCCGGCGAGCAGCGCGGCATCGACCTCCTTGGTGAACGCGCCCTTCCCCTCGACCTGGGAGAGAGCCCCCATCCACCGGTCACCGGTCGTCTTCACCGGAATGACCTCCGTGGCGGTACCGGGGTGCAGCGCCCCCAGTTCGGCACGGACCCGCTCCACTTGGGCGAGGGCCATCGGGGAGTCACGGGAGACGATACGGATCAGCTCAGGGGCGGACATGCGGCCATGATAGGGCGTCAGCCCAACGCCTTTCGCACGGGGACCCGACGGCCATCTCGGTGATACGGCAAGGGGGTTGGGCTCGGTACGGGCTGCGCGTGCGGAGTTATCCACAGGCCGAACATTCGTTCGCGAATGTGTCCTAGGCTGGCTTCACTTGATCGATCCAGCGGGACGGGGGCGGAGAACCGCGATGAACAGCACGGAAGAGGAGCAGGAGGGTTGGACGGGCCCGGTGGAGGCCGCGGCGCGCCTGCTGGAGCGATGGCTGCCGGCAGACCCGGCCACCGGCGCGCCCGCGTGGCGGTGCGCACTCGTCTTCGGCGAGGCACCGGCTCCGTACGAGGAGGAGTGGCAGCAAGGCCCTCAGGCCTGCCTACCAACCACCACGGAAGTAACCGCATACGGGAATTTCCCGGAAGCCTTCGCCAACGCGGGACCCGCTGGCCACCGCTACCCGGTGTCCGTCGAGCACTTCGATATCGAGGACGAGGCCGATATGTGCGGCGCGCTGCGGGCCGCGGCGGGCAATCCCGACCCATGTGCGGAGCAGGCGATCGCGCTCCTGACCGGCGCTCTGGAGTCCGTAACCGGCGTGCTCGACCGACGGGTCCGGTGCCTGGTCGGCTACCTTGCCGGAGCGCTGACCGCGGAGGGTATGGACCTGCTGCGGATCGCCGTCGCGGCCGAGCCGGGCGGCCTCCCGCTGAACAACGAGCTGCACCTCTTGGTGCGTGACTTCGACGGTCGTACGCGGCGGCTGGCACTGGCCCCCGCCGTGTCGCTGCCGGCGACGAGTCCGCGCCCAGCCACCACCCTCACGTCCCGCATCGCCCTGACCACCGCCCTGCTCAGTGAGTGCCTCTGGATGAACAACAACAACCAGGTGACTTTCCATGTGTCGTTCAAATCCCCTGGCGTGGACCTGGAATTCGAGGACGGGGAAACTCCAGAGGAAGCAGACGCTTACGGCAGGCTACGGCGGCTGGACGACGCGTCCTTCGCCGCTGTGCTGGCCGAGTCCGAGCGAAACGCGGTCGACATGGCGCGAGGGCTGGCCGGTGACTACGAGGATGAGGCATCCCCCGAGATACCCGGCGACCAGCTCGTTTCCTGGCTCGGCCGGGAGCTCCTGGATACGGTCACCACGGCTGTCACCGGGGCCCCCGGCAAAACCCCGACGCTGGTCTACTGCGCCGGGTTTCCCCTGGAGTTCGCAGGGGACGGGGCCTGCCTCCTGATGGTCGGGCCGGAACGAATAGGCGTGATCGAGATCGACGACAGCTACTGACCCCCACGAGCACCCAGCGTAGGCCCACGCCCAGAACGCTGCCCGTCAGGTCTGCCGGCCGCTGACGGCCGACCTTCTCGGAAGATCTGACGGGCTGAGGATTCCGCATGGGATGGGCATTCCGCATGGGCGGCGGAATCCCCATGAATTTGCAGGAAGACCGGAGCCGGCCAACGACACTGGCACAAGACCAGCTGATCTGTCTAACACCCCACCAAAGGTGCGAAATTTGATGAGACCTGGAGACCGGTACGGGGTGAGTCCCGTCGACATCGAGCGTAACGACCCGGTCGGCACGTGTCGCCCGTATCGCCTGTAACGTCGGCTGCTTGTAAGGAATCCCATAGCTCGTGCGGAAACCTTCCTATCTCGATTGGATGAGTGGTGAGCTGAGTGGCGGCAACGCACTCGGATGGCCGTAGAATCCCGGCCATGGCACAGAAGATCATCACCATCTATATGGACGACCTCACAGGCGAAGAGACCTCGGAGGTCAGCACCCACACCCTCTCCCTCGACGGTGTGACCTACGAGCTCGACCTGAGCCCGGACAGCTATGACCAGCTTTTGGAAGCCGTGGCACCCTTCACCAGGGTCGGGCGCAAGACCGGGAAGGGGAAGAAGTCCGCTCGCAAGGGCGCCCCGAGCGGAGAGAACACCGCGGAAATCAGGGCATGGGCAAAGGCGAACGGATACACCGTGAGCGACCGTGGTCGCGTACCGGCCGAGATTCGTGAGGCGTACGCCAAGGCAAGCAAGTAGGCCTGGTGGCGTAGCAGTTCAAGCAGGACGTACGCAACGAGCGAAGGGGCTGCCGGGGTCGTGGATACCGGCAGCCCCTCGTCTGTTGCTGGAGCGAAAAGAACGGGAAGGGCGCAGAGCACAGGGCGTCAGATTCCGACGGGGCTCGATATGCCCGACGGCGAGGACATGCCGGCGGCTTTGACCGGGCACTCCGAGTTCCGGGACACCTATGACGGCGCCGGGGTCGATCCGGAAGGCACCCGGCACGGCCAGTGGTTTCGGAGCCGACCAGCCGGAGCGCGGCCAGACGGCGCTCGCGGCGCTCGTTGCCGTCCTCGTCGACCGCCCCGCAGGCCTCATTCCCGGACGGAATGATGTGCGCATGCTTGATACGTTGGACCGCGCCCTGATCCATGCCCTGCACATCGACGGTCGTGCACCGTTCAGTCGGATTGCCGGCGCTCTGGGTGTTTCCCCGCAGACCGTGGCACGCCGCTACAGCCGGTTGCGGACGGAGACGTCGCTGCGCGTGGTCGGACTGGCCGATCCACACCGGGCGGGTCAAACGCAGTGGATGGTGCGGCTGACGGCCGCCGCCGGTGCCGCGCAGGACCTCGCCCAGGCCTTGGGCCGTCGGCCCGACACTTCCTGGGTCAAGCTGTGTTCCGGCGGCACCGAAATCTTCGCGATCGTCCATACGCCGACCGATGCGACGGCCGACAATTCGCTTCTGCTGCGCGACATTCCCCGTACGAACAACATCACCGCGGTCTCCGCCCACTGCCTGCTGCACACCTACCTCGGGGGCCCCACCAAATGGCGAAGAAGCTCCAACGCCCTCAGCGAGGAGCAGAAGCGCCTGCTCTGCCCGTCCGATCCGGCAGACGCCGCCGACGCCGCGGACCGGCCGAATTCACGGCGGCTTTCCGCGAACGACGACGCGCTGCTGACTGCCCTGCAGAAGGACGGCCGTGCCAGTCACGCCGAACTCGCCCGAGCAACCGGGTGGTCGCCGGTCACTGTGGCCCGTCGGCTGGCGGATCTTCAGGCGAGCGGTGGCATTTTCTTCGATGTCGAGGTGGATGCGGCACTGTTCGGTGCCAACACCTGGGCGATGCTGTGGATGTCCGTACGCCCGGCACACCTGGAGTTCGTCGCGACGACCCTCGCGGGCCACGACGAACTGGCTTTTGTGGCCGCCACCACGGGTCCCACCAATTTGGTCGCTCTGGCGCTGTGCAGCGATCCCGCGGACCTGCACCGTTACCTTGTCCAACGGCTCGGCTCTCTCGATGCCGTTCAATCGCTGGAAACCACTCCGGTAATGCGTAATCTCAAGGCGGCGAGTCCGGCGCTGAGCGGCCTCGGCCCCCCTCGCCGCCCCTCACGCACTCCTTCTCACGCCGGCTGACGGGCAGCCGGCAAGGCGGCCGACCTCACCTCCGCATTCGCCGCTCGACCATCAGCCTGCTGCTGAGAATGGTTGCGAGGATTAGTCCCACAGCAACCCAGAAAGTCGTCTGGACGGCGTGAAGTGCCGCGAGGGGGCCACCGGAACCGACGGCACCATTGAGAAAGACACTGCCGAGGACGGCGACGCCAAGTGTGGCACCGAGTTGTTGGACTGCATTGAGCAGACCGGCCGCCGAGCCGATCTCGTGCGGCTTTACCGGACGCAGCGCGATGGTGAAGAACGCGGGGGTGAAGACACCGATGCCCAGACCGATCACGCCGAGTGCGACAAGCAACGCCGTCGGATACTCCGTGGGACCGGCCGAGCGGTACGCGGCCACGGCGGCGACCAGGCCCACCAGCAGCAGCGCGAGCCCGGCCGTCATGACGCGGTGTCCGTATCGCTTCGTCAGATGGCCGCCGGCGATCCAGGAAGCGACCGCCAGACCGAACGACCAAGGGGCGAGCGAGAGTCCCGCGGTGAGGACGTCGGTTCCCAGCCCGAGCTGCAGTTGCAGGACGACGACCATCATCAGGCCGGTCGTCACCGAGAAGAACAGGGTGGATGTCACCAGAGCACCCGGGAATCCACGGCGCGTGAAGAGGCTGGGCTCCACCAGTGGGCTACGGCCGCGTGCCGAGACGCCGCGCTGATGCAGCGCGAATCCGATCAGGATGGCGAGGCCGACGCCGATGGAGCTCCAGCTCGATGACGACATACGGGCCACATTGGCGCCGATCAACGGGTACACGATCAGCGCGACGCCGGTCATCGCCAGGGCGGTGCCGATCAGGTCGAGGGTCGGCCGCTTCGGGGCACGGTCTTCGAGCAGCTTCGGCGTCATGGCGAGGACACCGAGTGAAAGCGGAACGTTGACCAGGAAGCAGGCGCGCCATGAGGAGCCGAAGAGGTCGGCGTGTGTCAGCACTCCGCCCAGCACGGGGCCGCACACCGCGGCGAGTCCCATCACCGGGCCGATGCTGCCGAGCGCCTTGGAGGTCTCCTCAGCCGTGAACATCGCTTTGATCAGGCCGATGGTCTGCGGAATGATCACCGCGGCCGCGGCGCCCTGCGCGATACGGAACGCGATCAGCGAACCGGCCGAAGGGGCGAGCGCGCAGGCGACCGATGCCAGCATGAAGGTCGTGACGCCGATCGTGAAGATTCGCCGTCGCCCGGCGATATCGCCGAGACGACCCCCAGTGATGAGGAACATGGCGAAGGGGAGCGTGTAGGCCGTGGTGAACCATTGGATGTCGGATACGGAACCGCCCAGATCGGCGTGTATTTCCGGCGCGGCAACCTGCACGATGGTCGAGTCCAGCAAATTCATCGCCTCGCCGAGCAGCAATGCGGCCAGTGCCGGCCATCGCCATCGGTAGGCCGTCTTCGGGGCGGATGTTTTCTGCGTGCTGACAGGCGTGGCGGATTTCTGTGTCATTGGGGCTTTGTTGGCCATGGGGTCCCTTCCGCTGATATCTCGTACCGGGACGCAGTTCCTTCGTCGGAGAGCCTTCGTCGGAGGCCCTTCGTCGGAACGTCTCCCGGTCGGACGTCAGCGTGCGGTGGCCGCTCGGCGCGGTTCCAGCCAGAGCCCGAAGATGGCAGATTTCTTCCATCAACGGCCCCGGCAATAGCGATTTCGCACGCGCCGGGATGGATTCGAGCAGCCGGGACCTCGGGGCCCCGGCAGGACCGGTTATCAGCGCTTGTCGATGTGCGCCCACTGTGGCCAGAGGCGGGCGGCGGCCTCGACCTGTCGGACGACCGGCCCGACGGCCTTGGTCGACTGGGTGTAGCCCTGGAAGAGCCCGTTGAGCATGGCGTCGTTCTCGTCCGGGTTGTTGCGCTCGCTGTCCACCAGCCTCACGCAGTTCCGGCCCGCATTGAGGGTTGTCCCGAGCCAGGACGCCCAGGGGCCCTGCAGATCCCGGTCAGGGATGGAAAGGTGGCGTGCGGTGGTCGCATCCCTGGTGAGCGCGGCACAGGTCCTGCGGAGTCGCTTCGAGTCGAAGCGGACCATCTCGTTCGGGCGGGACTTCGCCGCCTGCACCATTTCGTCGAGTTGCTTACGGAACTCGCCGTAATCGGAGGTGAGTTGCAGAATGCTGCGCTGCCCACCCACCTTGAACCAGGCCAGCAGCTGGAAGGTCCGGATCCGTTCGGATGCCTTGGGCGGCGGTGGTGGTGTCATGGCGGACGGTGTCCGTGCCGCCGGCCGCTGACTGGCGACAGCCGCCGGACCGACCGCCGCGACGGCGACCAGCAGAGCCAGGCCGGCCGGCGCGGCCGGCGAGCGTGTGCGGGAACGGGGCACGGGTGTCGAGGGGGCGGCCGGGCCCGGCCGGGGCTGTCGTGTCGGGCGCCGTAGACGCAGTGCGGACGCCACGCCTCTGGCGGAGACGGCCAGCAGTGCCGCGCCGATGACGGAAGGCAGCACCAGACCCGCCAGGGACTGGGTGAACAGCCAGCTCGCGGTGGGCAGCCAGTGGCAGGTGTGGCCCAGGGTCCGCAGCGGCCCCAGACAACCGTCCACGGAGCCGAGCGCGAACTGCCCGACGATCGCGACGGATTGGGCCACCGCCGATGCGACGAGCGCGCGCGGCAGCCACCGGTATCGGGAAGTGACCGCAACCACCGCGCCGGTCAGGGCCACCCCCGCCCAGATCGCGGTGGCCGCCCACCACAGGTACAGGATCGAGAAGGCACCGAGGGCCCCGCCGACCGGCGGCTGCCAGGTGTGCATACTGGCCATGACGCCGGCCAGCCCCGCCAGACAGGCGACGCCGCCGAGCATCCCGGCCGCCACGGCCGACCGCAGACCGGTGGCCGGTCCGTACACCCGGGTGCGCCGCAGCCAGAGGGCCAGCGGATACGCCCACAGCACCAGCGTCGCGCCGACGAACAGTGTGCTCGTGCCCAGCATCGCCGCCTGCGGCATCGTGGCGGTGAACCAGTCGAGTTCCGCTGTGTGAGTGTTCCACGGACCGGGGAATGCCTGTGTCATCTGCTGCTGGAGGCCGCTGCCGGTGAGGATGTCTCCCGCCAGGTACAGAAAGCCGTACCGCAGCCACCAGTTCAAGCCGGCCGCGGCCAGCAGGCAGGAGGCGAGCAGCGGCAGCCAGATCGCCGTACGCAGCGAGGCGCCGCCCAGCGTCCGCAGCCGCAGTCGTGCGCAGGTCACCGTCCACAGCGTGAACAGCGCGGCACAGGCCAGCAGCGCCAGCAGGATCTCGGGGTGCTCGGGCAGCCACCCGGCGCCGCTGGTGATGCCGGTCATCAGCTCACCGCAGGCCAGGCCGAGCCCCAGCGCGAGGCCCGAGCGCACGCCGTCCGGCCCGCGCAGACCGTGGTCCTCGGCATAGGCGAGCGACCGCCAGGCGGCGAGGGTGACAAGTGCCGCGGCGGGCAGGGCGGTCGCCCAGGTCGCCGCCGTGCTGCCGCACAGCGCGGAGAGGGTGTGCGCGGAGACCAGGGCGGCCCAGCCGACCAGGAACATCTGCTCCGTGCCCAGGGAGAACAGCGCCGCCGGATCGGCCAGGGAGCGTCTGCGCACGGCCCAGGAAGGGTGGGTGCTCCACAGTGCGGACACCCGGCTCCGCACCTTCTGAAGGGATGTGGGGCGGCCGCTGTGGCCGCGGTCCCGGGAACCGTCCCAGACCCGGCGCTCCGCCCCGAGGGCGACGGCGTCCGCGTCGGCGTACAGCTCACGGTGGCGCAGGGCGTCGGCTCGGGCCAGCACCACGAGGAGCACCATGAACAGCGCGCTCGCCATGGCCCGCAGCACACTTGCGCGCCCCGCGGGCCAGAACAGCTCGTCGCCCCCGTAGAACGCGCCGAAGAACTGCGCCGCGACGAAGCTGCCCCCGTACAGCACCATGAACGGCACGACGACCAGTGCCACGAAGACCCGCCACAGCGCGGTGACGGCGTAGGCGAGGTCCACGTCCCGGTTACGGAGATGAGCCATCTCGTGCAGCATGACGGCGTGGAATCCGGCCTGCCCCTCCGGGCCGTCGCGCCGCGTGGCCAGTAGTCCGGCGTGCAGACAGACCGTGTGCCGCCCGGCCCGGCCGAACACTTCGGCACCGGCATCGAAGGAGGCGGGGTCCACCACGAAGGCCGGCACGGTACGCAGCCGCGCCGTGGCCACCAGACGCATCAGCTCGGCCCGCAATTCCCCGCTGGGGTCCGCCTCGTCTACGGTGATCACCCGTCCGCGCCTGGTCTTCCAGCGTGGCAGCCAGGCGTAGAGCGCGGCGGCCGACAGCAGCACCAGCACGGCGCCGGCGATGCCGGGCAGGGCGGTGATCACGGCGCTGGGAGGAACGCAGTCCTTGATTTCCCGCAGCCCCCGGGTGTCGAGCTGCATCGAGTTCAGCATCCGGACGTTCGGATCGAAGCCCGCCGCGAACTTGCACAGAATCGCCTTGTCGTCCCAAGGCGCCAGCGCGAACATCGAGTTGACCATCTCGACGGTCGCCACCATCATCACGAGCACCAGGAGGGCGAAGCGCAGGGTGGTGCCCATCGGCAGGACCCTTGGGTCGATCTTCCGGGGCGGGGCGTCGTCCGGGGTGGGCGGGGTGGGCGGGGCGCCACCCTGAGTGGGTGGTGTGCTGCCGGCGCTCAGGACGTCCTCCTGGGCTCCGGCTCGGCCGCGGGTTCCGGCTCGGCCGCGGGTTCCGGCTCGGCCGCGGGTTCCGGCTCGGCCTCGGGCGGTACCGTCGGCGCCCCGGCCCGGTCGAGGGCGAGGCGGGCCACCACGCGGTCCGCGAGTGTCTCTGCGGCGGCCTCCTCCACCCCCGAGCGCGCCGCCCCCTCGCGCACCCGGCGATGTACGGAATTCAACTGCTCGGCGGTGAGAGCGGGAACTTCGGGCGGTGGTGCCGGGGGTCTGTGCAGCATCCGGCGCACCAGCGCCCCCAGCCCGGGTATGGCTCGGCCCATCAGCGACCCGACGGAGGTGCGGCAGACCTCGTCCACCGCGATCCACACCACCGGGGTGATCACCGTGGCGATCTCGGCGAGGCCGAAGCCGAGCGGCGCGCTGGTGTTGCGGCGCCTGAGCAGCCGCACCGCTTCGTCGTGATCGAGCCGGGCCAGTCCGTCTACCAGCGGCAGTTCCTCCGGCGCCTGTTGGGCAACAACGTCGGACACCACACCCCGTACGTCCACACTCACCGGCGCCGCCTCCGCTCACGTCGTGACCACGACAACAACTGCGCGCGGAACCAATGTAGTTGGCGGACACGCGCATGGCGGCATGTGTGTACATCGGCGGCCGAAACCGGCACGCCTGATCGACACGTGCACCGCCGCTCATGGCGCGTAGCCCCTTCCACCGTTCGGTACAGCCGCCCCCGGGACCGACGGGTCGCTCGCGACCCGGGAGACCGCGGTGCCGTGAGACCAAGGCGACGGAGGACGGTGCCCGGAGGCACCCATACAGCGCCTCTCGCGCCACGGCCACCGGGCGCGGAAAGGCCCCCTGCGCGGGCCCGCACTAAAATGAGCGTGTGGTCCGGCCCAACGAGGAGGTCGAGGCGCTGCTCAAGGAGTACGCGGACCTCGTCCTGATCACCGGCGGAGACGCGTTCAAGGCCCGCGCCTACGAGAAGGCCGCGCGTGCCATCGGCGGCTACCACGCCGATGTGTCGAAACTCGATGCCGAGGGCCTGCACGAGATCCCGAACGTCGGCAAGTCCATCGCCGAAAAGGTGCTCCAGTATCTGCGGACCGGCCGCATGCCCGCCGTGGAGGAGGTCAGGTCGAAGATCCCCGCCGGCGTGCGCCAGCTGATGGCCATCCCCACCCTCGGCCCCAGAAAGGCCATGACGCTCTACGAGGACCTGCACATCTCCTCGGTGCCCGAGCTGCTCGACGCCATCCATGAGGAGCGGCTGCGCGACCTCAAGGGCTTCGGGCCGAAGACCGAGGAGAACATCCTGCACGGCATCGACCTGATGCAGGCCGCGGGCGACCGGGTACCGATCAACGTCGCCATGGAGGTCGCCGAGGAGATCGTGGCCGAGCTGTCCGCCCTGTCGGGCTGCGTGAGCTGCGCATACGCCGGGTCGCTGCGCCGTATGCGGGAGACCATCGGGGACGTGGACATCCTCGTGGCGGCGGGCCGCTCCGCCCCCTTCATGGATGCCTTCACACGGCTGCCGGACACCGCCGAGGTCATCGCGCACGGCACGAAGAAGACATCGATCCGCACCACGAAGGGCCTCCAGATCGATCTGCGCGTCGTACCGCCGGACTCCTGGGGCGCGGGACTCCAGTACTTCACCGGTTCCAAGGCGCACAACATCCGCACCCGCGAGATGGCCGTGCACCACAAGCTCAAGCTGTCCGAATACGGCCTCTTCCACGCCAAGAGCGGCAAGAAGATCGTCTCGCAGACCGAGGAGGAGGTCTACGCACGGCTCGGGCTGCCCTGGATCCCCCCGACGCTGCGCGAGGACCGCGGCGAAGTCGCCGCCGGGCTGCGCGGCGAGCTGCCGGACCTGGTCACGGAGGCCGACATCAGGGGCGACCTGCACACCCACACCGACCTCACCGACGGCCTCGCCCCGCTGGACGAGATGGTGACGGCGGCCGCCCGGCGGGGTCTGCGCTACTACGCGGTCACCGACCACGCGCCCAACCTCTACATGCAGCGGATGACCGACGAGAAAGTGCTGGCCCAGCGTGAGCGGGTACGCGAACTCGACGGCAGGCACCGGAAGATGCGCCTGTTGCACGGCACCGAGCTCAATATCGACCCGGACGGGAACGTGGACTGGCCGCAGGAGTTCCTGCGGGACTTCGACCTCTGCGTGGCCGCCGTGCACTCCCACTTCAACCAGGGACGGGACGCCCTCACCCGACGGCTCGTCGCCGCCTGCGAGAATCCGGAGGTCAACATCATCGGGCACCCGACCACCCGGATCATCGGCAAACGACCCGGCCTCGACATGGATCTCGACGCGGTGTTCGCCGCCTGCGCCCGCACCGGGACGGCGCTGGAGATCAACGCACACCCCGACCGGCTCGACCTGTCCGACGAGCACATCCTGCGCGCCAAGCGGTACGGCGTGAAGTTCGCCATCAACACCGACGCGCATGCGCCGCTCCACCTGGAGTACCTGCGCTACGGGGTGGGCACCGCACAACGGGGCTGGCTGACCACAGAAGATGTGATCAACACCTGGCCGCTGGCACGCTTGCGACGATTCCTCCACAAGGACGGCTCTGCCGGCCCCTCGTCCACGTCCTAACCTGGTAGTACCCACTGTCCCCGATCCGGGGGAAGATCATGGAACTCGGTTTTCTCAAGCCGCTCTTCGACCATCTGGGCCCCTGGGCCTCCGTGTACATCGACACCACGCGCGCGACCGAGGACGCGCAGCGGCAGCAGAAGCTCCGTGAGCGCTCCGTGGCCTCTCAGCTCATCGACGGGGGTGCCGACCCGTACACGTGCCGGGCGGTGGCGGACCGGCTCGCCCACGAGCCGACCTCCGGGGCGCCTCCCGGCCGGGCCGTCTTCGCCGCGGGCGCCGAGGTCGTCCTCGACATCCCGCTCAGCGTGCCCCCGGTCCGCACCGAGGCGACCTGGTCCCTCCTGCCGCACATCGCCCCGCTCCCCTGGCTGATCGGCGAGGAGCCGGCGTGCCTGGTCGCGTACATCGACCGCACCGGCGCCGATATCGAGCTGCGCGAGGCGCAGCGGAGCAAGGCCGTGGCGACGGCGAACGGCAAGGAGTGGCGGGGCCGAGGGCACCGCAGCATCCCCGCGGACCGGTACGAGTGGCACTACCGGAACAAGGTCGAGAACACTTGGAACGAGACTGCCGACATCATCGCGGACGAGCTCGCCCGGCAGTGGCCGGAGAGCGGCGCGCAGCTCTTGGTGCTGACCGGCGACTCCCGCGAGCGGCGGGCCGTGTACAACCGGCTGCCCGAACAGCTCCGGGCCGCCGCCGTCGAGGCCGAGAACGGCAGCAGGTCCCCGGGCGCCTCCAAGAGCGTGCTGGACCGCCAGATCGCGCAGGCCTGCGAGGAGTATGCGCGCGCCCGCCTCGACGAGGCCCTCAACCGCTTCCGGGCCGAACGCGGCCGCCCCGGCGAGCACGGTCCGCTCGGCGTCGACAGCAGTCCGGGGGGCGCGGCGGAAGGAGTGCCCGCCGTCGTGGACGCGGCCCGCAGCCATCAGGTGGACACACTGTTCCTGGGCCAGGACGCGTCCGATGGGGGCCGCGACGTCTGGATCGGGCCGGGCGTCGACCAGGTCGCGGTACAGCGTGGTCAGGCGCGGGCGCTGGGCGTCAGCAAGCCGCAGCGGGCACGCGCGGATGACGCCCTGCTGCGGTCCGCTGCGGCGGCCGACGCCGAGGTGCTGCTGGTCCCGGCCGGCATGCAGGGGCCGGCGGGCGGACTCGGCGCGGTGCTGCGGTGGGGCGGCTGAGGCGTGGGGCGCGGACGGCCGGCGCTGAGGCTCGGGGCGCGGACGGCCGGAGGCCGGTCGTCTCAAGCTGGCGGTCTTGGCGCTGACGGTCCTGGAGCTTACGGTCCCGGAGCTGACGCAGGACAGTGAAGGCTCGGGCGGGGCTGTGCAACCATGCGAAGCCCGTCGGTGTTTCTGTGAGTGATGGACGAGACAGCCGAGCCACTCTGCGAACGCCTGGCGACGGATCTGGACGACGGTTTCACGGAACTGGTCCGGGTCCACGCCTCAGCGGTCCATGCCTTCTTGCTCCGGGTGACGGGATTCGCCGCCGAAGCAGACGACCTGGGCCAGGAGACTTTCCTGCGCGCCTACACGGCTCTGCAGGGATACTCCGCCAAACGTCGCCGTGCGTTGCGTCCACGCGCCTGGCTGATGACGATCGCCGCGAACGTATGGCGCAATCATGTGCGCACCTGCGTCCGCAGGCCCGTCGCAGCCGCGCGTGTGGAGGACTCCTGCGAGAGCTGGCCGGCCGAGGGACCGGGCCCTCAGGAACGGGCCGAAACGGCAGCCGACCGGGCGCTGCTGGTCGCGGCGCTGGCGCGATTACCCGAGCCGGCCCGCGTCGCGGTGGTGCTGCGGCATGTGGTCGGGATGAGTTACGCCGAAGTGGCCGAGGTGCAGGGATGCCCGGTCGGTACGGTCAAGGCTCAGGTGTCGAGAGGGATCGCCACCCTGCGTCAATTGCTGGAACCGGAAGTCGCGTTGCTGAGGGAGGTGACGATGTGAACCGAGGTGGGGAAAGGACCCCGCGGCCGGAGGGTGGCGTGGAGGCGGCCCTGGCGGACCTCGCCGGTCCCGCTCCGGCGGACTTCGCGGCACGGGTGCTGCAGCGGGTGGGAATCCCGAGGAACCGGTACGACATGTATCTGCACCTTGAAGCACCCGCCGGCGGGCTGTACGTCGCGTATGGGCCGCAGGCCGTGACGGGCGCCGCACTCGGCAAAACGGTGCCCGGTCCCGAGGCGTTCGAGGAAGCACACCTCGCGCGCACGGGACGGAGCGCGATCCGCACGACGCGGCCCCTGCCGGGATTGCGGACCGCGCTGCGCACCGGCCGCGCCAAGGGGCTGCGGATAGATCTGCCGGAGCTCACCGAAGCGGAGCGGGCCGTGCTCGATGCGGTACGCACCATTCCACGCGGCCAGTTGCGGCCGCTCGCCTGGGTGGCGCGGGAGGCCGCTGTCTCCGGCACCGCCGCGGTCACCGAGGCCCTTGAGGTCAACCCGGTGCCGCTGCTGATCCCCTGCCACCGGGTCACCTTCGACGAAAGTGGTCCCTGCGATCTGCGGTACGGCCCCATAGTGGGCGCGGTACTGCGCGGCGCCGAGGGCATAGACGACGCGTTGGTGGGGCTGTCCCGTATGGGGACGGTGTTCCTCGGCAGCGACACCACGCGTATCTACTGCCATCCGACCTGTGCCCACGCACGCCGGATCACCCCACCCCACCAGGTGCCGTTCCGCTCGGCACGGGCCGCCCGCGAGGCGGGATACCGCGCCTGCAAGAGCTGCCGGCCGATAGCTGCGTGAGTCCCTCACGGGGTGGGCTCCATGGCGGTGTGAGCTCTCTCGCGGCAAGAGGGAAGCAGCGCAGTGCGGGAACAGCAGCGTTCGGGATCAGCACCGTGGGGGATGCAGCCGCGTGTGCCATACAGCGGCGCGTCGGGTGCCGCGGAGTAAGAGACAGCCAGCCATGTCGCCCAGCCGGGAGGAAGACGTCATGCAGCACGTCATGCAGACCAGTAGTCGCAGCGCGGCGAACGCCGCGGTGGACACCGTGGTGGTCGCCGAACACCACACGCAGATCGGTCGTCTGGCGCTCGCCGCCACCGATGAAGCCCTGCTGTACTGCGGCTTCTTCCCGCCGGACGCCGTACGGCAACGGCTCGCGGCGGGTGCGCGGGTCTGCGTGGACGAGTCCGCGGCCGGCCCCGGCCGGCTCGGGGTGATACAGGAGGCGCGCGGTCAGCTCGACGCCTTCCTCGCGGGGAGACGGCGCTCCTTCTCGGTGCCGCTGGACCCGAGCCTGGCCACACCGTTCAGCAAGGAGGTGGTGCTGGCGGTCGCCGAGCACGTTCCGTACGGCGAGACGGCGACATACGGGGAGCTCGCCGCGGCAGTGCAGCGCCCCAGCGCGGCGCGGGCGGTGGGCAAGGCCCTGGGGGCGAACCCCTTGTGCGTCGTGCTGCCCTGCCACCGCATCGTCGGTGCCTCGGGCCGGCTCACGGGTTACGCGGGCGGTGTCGCCGCCAAGCGTTTCCTGCTCGACCTGGAGTGTCAGGACTGATCCGATGGCGCGATCGCTCATCCGCCGAGTCCCAGCCGGACGGCGAAACCGATGAACACCGTCCCCACGACCGCCTCGACCACTCGCGCCAGACCGGCTCCCGCATCGGGCCGGCGCGCGGCCATCCAGCGGCGCAGCAGATGCACGGCGCCGCTCAGAAAGGCGAGCCACAGCGCCGCCAGGGACAGATGGACGACGGCAAGCACCGCCATGGTCCGCGCCGGGGGGTCCCCGGGCGGCACGAACTGCGGCAGAAACGCCAGCAGGAACAGTCCGACCTTGGGGTTGGTGCCGGTGCACAGCAGGCCCTGCAGCCAGCAGCGCCGCAGGGATGCCGGGGCGGGTTGCCCGGCATCATGCCCCTGCCTGTCCTGCGGGTGCGGGCCGTGCGGGCGGAGCGCGGTGCGCAGCGCTCGTATCCCCCAGATCAGCATGACGGCCGCGCCGCACCAGCGGACGGCGGTGAACAGCTCAGGCCGGCCGGCGAGCACCAGCGAGACCCCGCTGATGGCCAGCGCCGCATGGGCGGCGCCCGCCGTCAGCATGCCCGCCGCCGCGGCGAGCGCGGGGGCGCGCCGCCCGGTGCGCAGCACCAATTGGGCGACCAGTGCCGCGTCCGGTCCAGGAGTGGTGATCACCAGCAGCGAACTGCCCAGAAACCACCCGCTGATCACGACCGCCTCCCCCAGCGCTCTCCACAGCGCACTAGCAGGCGCCCGCGGTCATGGCCGAAGGCGTGTAGTACGGATAAGCAGCCGCCGGCACCCGGCCCCGGACGGCTCATGCCGCGTCCGCCTGCGGATCCACCTTCAGCAGCGACTCGATCCGCCGGATGGCGGCGTGATCGGCGTCGAGCTGCGCCGGGTCCTCGTGGGCAAGCACCACGAACCCGAGGGACAGCGTCCCCAGCAGATCCTTCGTCGGGGCAATCCGGTCGCCGTTGCGCACCGGCACCGCAGAGAAGTGATGGCTCGTCATCTCCTTTACACCGTGCAGAATTTCGGCATTGCGGACCACCCCGGCGGACCGGCTGATCAGAAACACCACCCGCACCCGCCGGCGCAGCCGGTAGCCGGACGGCACCGGAGTCCGGCCGGTGAAGTACGCCACCGCACGGTCGACTTGGCTGCCGCCGGTCGCGGCGCGGCAGAAACGGGGGTGGCCACCGCCGTGCGGCCGGGCATTGACCTCGATCAGCCGTGGCCCCTCGGCGGTCATCATCACCTCGACATGTGCGGCCCCCCATCGGAAGCCGACCGCGTCCAGCACGCCCCGGGTGTAGCCGACCAGCTCCGGTACCTCGGGCCGGTCCTCGGGCAGCCAGTCCATGGACTCGTACACCGCCATCTGCCCACCGCTGTCGACCTTGCGATAGCGGCACACGTCGGTGACGGTGTGGGTGCCCGCGTGGCTGAAGACGTCCACGACGTATTCGGTGCCCGTCGCGTATTCCTGCACCAGCATCTGGTCGTTGCGGATCCGCCACTGGTTCAGCTGTCCGAGCTGTGCCTCGAACTCCCGGCGCCAGCCCCGCCCGCCGACGATCCGTGTCACGCCGTCCGTGCTCGCGCTCTTCGGCGGCTTCACCACCAGGTCGCGGCCGGTCAGCCCCTCCCGGTCGATCCAGGCGGCGATCTCGTCAGGGTCGTCGCAGCACAGCTGCCGCAACACCGGCAGCCCGGCCGCGGCAACGGCCCGCGCCATCGCGTACTTGTGGCGCCGAGCCGCCGCCAGTGCGGGCACGTTCGCCGTTTCGGGGACGACCAACGCCGCCAGCCGGTCGGCGAGCTCCACGCCGATCTCGGCGCCCGGCAGCACACAGCGCGGCCGCAGCTCGCGCAGCCGCATCACCAGCGCGCCTTCCTCCCCGCTCCAGGTCAGAACCTCGTCGAAGTCCTCGGGGCGGAAGGACCCGGCGTAGGCCGGCGGGATCTCCGGATACGAGACGACCGCGACCGTCGGGACCCCCACCGCGCGGAAGGCCGGGCCGTACAGGCCGCCGGAGGAGAACGGGTCGACGATGACGGCCGGGCTGCCGGAAGGATACGGAGACACAGCAGGATTCCTTGTCCGCTCGGTGAAGTCTCGGAGTCTCGGTCAGATCGGAGCTCTGCTCCGGGTTCGGCGGCGATCAGCCGCGGCCGGGACCGTCCGGACGGGCGAGTCCCAGGTCCCGGCCGCGCTGCGAAGTCACCCCGCCAGGTCCACCGACAACGGCCGGTGCCCGAGACTGACTCCGGCGTCGGGCCGCCCGGGGAAGACCGCGGTGACGGTGTCGCCGCTGCGTACGGCGGGGATCTCCTGCCGCAGCCGGGTCAGCGACGTCCTGCGCTCGTGCCAGGGGCACACCAGCCGGTTGCGCTCGGGGGCCAGCTCCGCCAAATGCAGCGGGCCGCCGCGGTGCGGGCAGCGGGCCCGCATCACAAAGCACCCCTCGTCGGTCCGCGCGTACACATACGGTTCACCGGCCACCACCGCGCAGTTGTTCCGGCCGGCCACGGAGAACGTCACTACATGCACTTCTTGTAGTCCCCCACCGAGTGGATCTGATAGACGCACTCCTCGGACTCGATGATCGCCCCGTGCAGACGGTTGCGCTGGATGACGGTGCCCTCGCCCGCTTCGAGGATCTGGTGCGAGTCGAAGCCGGAGACGAACTTCATCGTCCCGGAGACGATGTGGCACAGCTCGTCTCCGTCGTGGCAGTGGGTGTTGGAGAGTTCGCCGTGCGGCTCGACGATGTCGGCGACCGGGGCGGTGACGCGGCCGCTCTTGATGGCGTCCCAGACCGGCGCGTGCAGCTTCTTGAACTCGGGGCCGTTGTCCATCCAGCCGATCTGCATGGCGAAGTCCTCGTCGGCGAGGTCCTGGATGCGGCGGTATTCCTCGATGCCCCGGACGATCTCCGGGATGATCTCCTCCCCGTGCTCGGCGACGAGCGGGCGGATCAGCTTCTCCAGCGCCATCCGGCCGTGGTGCTGGTCGATGTGCACATGCTCGGTGAAGTACTGGGTGTCGGCGCGGTCGCCGAAGACTTCCTTGAGCAGTGCGGTGGCCCGGCGGCAGAAGTCCACCAGCGTGGCCTCGGTGTAGTAGAGCGCGCCCACGTAGCGGAAGAAGAGTTCGTGGTTCTTGCCCAGGTAGTGGAAGTAGTTGTTCATCAGCAGACTGCTGTTGAGGTAGTACTGCCAGTACCGGTGGACGTCGGCTTCCAGTCCGACCGACTCCAGGGTGCGCTCGAAGAGCTTGCTGTGCTTGGTGTCATGGACGCCGTAGCCGTACTCATCGATGATGATCTTGAACCATTCGGACTGGGCGGCCCCGTAGTAGCCGAGCACGTTCCGGATCATCGGCGAGGCCTCGGAGAGGAAGTCCGGGGCGAACTGGATGAGCCACATACGCGCCGCGCGCTCGCGGTCGGTGGAGCGGGCGATGGCCTTCTCGGAGAGCGAAGCATCCATCGGCTCATGGGCGTTGAGCGACACCAGATACGCTTCCAGGCTCTCGATCGTCCATGCCCCGGAGGTCTCCACCTCCTTGTCGAGGAAACCGAAGGCATACCGCTCCAGCGCGGGCCGGATCATCTCCCCGAGCGCCCGGTTGGTCGGGCTGTAGAACCGCCTGAAGTCCTCCCACTTGCCCTTCAGGCCCGACTTGGGCAGAAACACCAGGTCGGCCTCGTACACGGTGGTGAGCAGCCGCTGCACGGCGAGGCTGCTGTAGTCCAGTAATTCGTCGCGCCCCGGGACGCGGTCGAGGTCCAGGTGCGCGAGCACCTGTGGGCGCAGCTGGCGCCGGTAGGGGTTGTCGCTGTTCTCCCACTCCTCGTTGTCGAGATAGATGGGATTGCTCGCATAGCGCACGACCGCGTCGCGCAGTTCCTTGCCGTGGAGCTCGTACGGCTCGTAGGGGAACGAAGTGTGGCTCATCGGATCGAGTAGGCCTTCCTGTGGGGTGGTTGCGGATGCTCAGCGTGCGGAGAGGCTGTAGTCCGTCCAGTGCAGTTCCACGTCCAGCCGGTCTCCCGGGCCGACCATGGCCGGCTTGTCGAACGGGATCAGTGCCTGCATCCAGTGGGACCCGACGTTGTCGGGAGAGTTGCGCAGTACGACTCCGGAGCCGAGGTCCAGTTCGAACCAGGCGACCAGCGCATGGGCCGGTCCGGCGGCGGTGGCCGGCACCGGCACCACCCGGCTGCCGGCCGCCAGCGGGCCGGTGAGCAGGTCGAAGTCGAGCAGTTCGACGGGGCCGGAGAGGACGTCGTGCGGCCAGGTGTGCAGCCGTACGGGGAAGTGCCCGCGGGTCGAGGCCACGTTCATCAGCGATACGTCGAACCCGCCGGCGTTTCCCACCCGGTTGAGGCCGCTCGCCACCTCGCTCTGGATGAGCTGCCCGTACAGCCGCGCCGCACCGGGGATCAGCACTCCGCCCGGGGCGAGCAGATGCTCCCGGGCGTGTCGCATCGTGGGCAGCAGTCCCTCGCCGATCAGTCCGCAGTCGACGACCTCGGAGATGATGACGTCCACCGGGCGCTCCAGGTCGCTGCCCATCACCAGGTGGGTGGAGCGCTTGTTGACCACGGTGATGACGTCGGACATCCCGTGCTGGGCGATGATCTGCCGGGCGATCTCGGCGAGCAGCGGATTCTCCTCGCAGGTGACGACCCGGCCGGCGCCGGCCCGGGCCGCGGCCATGGCCAGCAGGCCGGTGCCGGTGCCGATGTCCAGGACATGGGCGCCGGCCGGGATCCGGCGCTCCAGTGCCACGATCAGGGCGTCATTGCGTTCGGTGTCGTTGAGCATCGCGAAGTGCCAGCGCGGGATCGAGCGGGTGGCGATCTCGGCGAAGGCCGTGGAGTGCGAGGAGAGCTGCTCCCGGGGCCGGGCCATGGTGTCGAGCGTGGCCGTCACCAGCCGGTCCAGCTCCTGTGCCTGTGTCTGCAACGAGGCGAGCGCGAGACGCAGCCCCGGAGACCCGTCGACATCGAGCGCGGTGAATTCCTCGTCCCGGAATTCTGTATTCCCGTTGGTCAGGGAGTTGGCGGAAATACTCATGACAGTGTGTGCACGCTCCTCCGGAAGGAATTCCGAAATGACGGCCGCTGGGATGCGGCATGCCCATGGGGGCAAAGCGGGTCGTTCTTCGCTCAGGACACCATCCGCCGCGGGGACCGGGCAAGGGGAAAGGGGTTGCGCCTGCCGAGTGCGTTCCTACTGCGGTACTTGGAGATTTCGTGAATCGGTTGTCCGGGATTTGGCAAAACTTCCCGGCGATCAACGCCCAGACGCCCACTAGGAAATGAGGTGCAATCGCATTCCGGGCAGGGGTCATCCCGGCGCGGCGCCATAAGCGTCGAACCGGGTGACGTGCGGTCGAATTCGCCCGCTACGACAGGGCGTACGGGCCGAAGTCGGGGCGGCTCTCAGCCTGCCCGGTTCATGGCGACCGTATGGGCCGCCAGGGCCATGAGGGACAGCGTGATATGCCGGTACCAGGCGGTCCAGGTGCGGATCTCGTGCCGGTCGAGCCCGGTGTGCAGCCGGGCCGCGTCCAGGTAGCGCCGAGCCTGGTCGCGGGCCTGGGCGGCGGTCACCATGGCGGGAGTTCCGGTGTCCCTGGGGGCGTGCACCAGATAGCACTCGGTCCGCGGTGCGTCGGGGCGGCGGTGCAGCAGCAGGAAGCGGGCAAAGCCCTCACAGGGAGGCGCGGTGGGGCCCCAGTTCGGGGCGCTCGGCGCCGGCACCCGGGCCCATAGGCCGGCGGTGGCGGGGTCGCCAGGAACTCCGGGGGACGGCCACCAGCGCTGTCTCGGCGGGGCGGCTGCGAGCGATGCGGCGTCGAGCCGTCCGGCAGGTACGGCGAGGACATAGCCGATACCTTTCTTCTCAAGCCAGCCGCGGAGCGCCTCGTCCTGCCCGTAGTCCTGCCCGCCGCACACCCACTGGAACGGCACGGACGATTTCATGGTGCGTTCGATCATCGCCCGCGCCAGCTCGGCCTTGGTCCGGTACGCGAGGCGCCCCTCGGGGACCCCGGCTTTGACGCAGCGCTGCGGATCGACGGTCCAGGACGTCGGCAGATGCAGTTCACGGTCCATCAGGGCCTGTCCCCGCGGGGAGATATAGGCGGTCACGACGGCGGTCTGGCAGTTCTCGACCCGGCGGGTGAGCTCGGTGTACTGACGGGCCGCGGCGACGGTCTGCGCGCCCTTCTTCAGGGCGTCGCTCTGGCCGAGCACAAGCATCGCCCCCGGGTGCCCCAGGTTTTCGGAGAGATAGCCGCGGACCGCGTCCTGGACGGCTTCGGCGTCCCAGCGGGCGCGCGTCAGCAGGCGCTGCATCCGCCAGGGGGAGGCGTCGCCCACCCGCTGGGCCAGCTGCCAGGTATTACTGCGACCGCCGACGGCGAGCAGCCCCAGGGCGTACTGCATCGCCTGCGCCCGCGGCTCTGGTCGGGCGAAGAGCGGCCCGATCCGTTTGCCCAATTCGGCCAGAACCTCCGCCAGTTGGCCGTCTCGGACGCATGGAACCCGCTGTCCCGCGGTGGCGGATGACCTCCAGGCACTGCCTTTGGACAGCGGGTCCGGTAAGTGAACGTCGACGGCCTTTGCGGGCGCGGGTTTCCGGACGGTCTCCGCAGCCGGCATCGCGGTCGGTAACGCGACGGCCGTCGGTCTGGTGGCGCACTCGGTAACGATCACTAGAGCTCCTCCGTTGGGCGCACGGCGGCATGGCCGCGGGCCCGCTCTGGCGCGTACGTGCTTGATTACAGCGGGGAAATGCCGCTCACGGAGCACACGAAAACGGACAGATGCATTCCGGTGTGGCGAGCGCGGATATGCGATCGCCACACGTCGGTCGGCTCTGCCCCCAGGACCGTGGTGAATCCCCCGTTACCTCCAACAGCCCGGCCGGCGATGAGAAACGATCTGATGGGTCAGCTTGTTTCTTGATCGACCGGAGACCCCCCGTGCATTTTCCGGACTCAACCCAGCGAACCCCACATGCTGAAGATCCGGCAACTAAAAGGTAGTTAAAGTGAAACTAAAGCAATCGCCAAGGTCGGGATGCTTCAACGATCAAGCGACGATTGGTAGTTCCTGGTGGGCGGGGTGTCGACATCGTGACGGGCCAAGATCGACACCGGTCGCGGAAACGATCACTCCAGTTGCTTCGACTCGAATGACGTTCCTGAAACAAGCTGCATGCAACCTTCTGGGGCGCTTCGGTGTTCCATAGGACAGGGCGGAGAATTGACGGCGGAGTTCGCCGAAACAGCAGAAGGGATCCAACCTCTGTGAACTCCCCCGCAAACCCTGATCACTTGGCCATGGCTACTACCGGGGGCGCAGATTGATTCCAGCCACATCCTGCAAGGCGCGCGATAAGACGTCACCACATGGGGCTCGTTAAGCACCCCGGTCTTCTGGAGGACGGGAGCCCCCCAGAAGACCTGTCGAGCCGGGAGTCAGGCCGGCTGATGCGCCGCCAGAGAGCGTTCGACGTCATACCCGTAGAGCCAGTCCTGCCGCTCCGGCGCAGGCGTGCCCATCCTCGCGTCGCGCTCGCGCTGCGCATCACCGTCCGGCAGATGGAACGCCGTGCTGTTGCCCCGGGAACGCTCCTGCACCTGGGTGGTCCGGGGCCTGCGCATCGATTCATAGCGCTCCAGAGCCGCCGGAAGCGTGCCCGAGGTGGCGTCCCGCAGACAGCCCGCCAGCGCCACGGCGTCCTCGACGGCCTGATTGGCGCCCTGGCCGAGGAAGGGCAGCATCGGATGCGCCGAATCGCCCAGCAGCGTGAGTCGACCGGTGCTCCACCGCTCTATCGGGGCGCGGTCGTGCAGCGCCCACAGACTCACCTCGTCCGCCGCGCCGATGACCGAGGTGACATCCGCGCACCACCCGTCGTACGCCGCGACCACATCCTCGACCCGGCCCTGCCCCGACCATGACTCGTCCGTGGCACCGGTGGTGGGCACCGTCGCCACGAAGTTGACCAGCCGTCCGTCCGAAACCGGGTAGCACACGAAGTGCCGTCCCGGCCCGAGCCAGAGCAACACCCTGGGCTCCGCCACCACAGCGGGCACCCTCCGACTCTCCACCAAGCCCCGGTAGACGGACTGGCCGGAGGCGCGCGGCCGGTCGGCCACCAGGGCCCGGCGCAGTACGGAGTGGATACCGTCGGCGCCCACAACGGCATCCGCGCCCGCCTCCGAGCCATCAGCGAACCGCAGCACCACCCCGTCCGGATCCTCCTCGACCCCGGTGCACCTGGCGCCCAGCCGCACCGTGCCCCTCGGCAGCGCCTCGACCAGCACCCGATGCAGATCGGCCCGGTGCAGCGCGTAGTACGGCGCGCCATACCGCTGCTCGCAGTGCACCCCCAGCAGCCCACGGCTGATCACCGAACTGTCCGCCCAGCGCCGGAACTCCATGGCCGCAGGCTCGACCGCCAGCGACCGCAGCGCGGGCTCCAGCCCCAGCCGGTGCAGCAGCCTGGTCGCACTCGGCGCCAGCTGTATGCCCGCTCCCACCTCGCCCAACTGGGGCGCCTGCTCGTACACCCGGCACTCCAGCCCGGCGCGATGCAGCGCGAGCGCGAGCGTCAGACCCGCCAGCCCTCCCCCGACCACAGCGATACGCGGCGGCGTGTCGTTCCTCATCGGCCCCTCCTCCACAGGCACGGTGCCCCTCAGGACACGGACACCCGCAGAACACCGAAGAGCCCGACCGAGTTGCCTTCTCAGGGAAATTGGCGGTCATCCGCCCGGCGAAGTACCGCTGTAGCCGCAAACTTCTTCTCCGTTCGGCATGGCGGCCCCAAGGATGTTGCCCAGGACGCCGAAGGGACATAAGAATCAGTATCCGGCCGGAACGTACACGGGCTGAAGCCGGACCTCCCTTAAGTCACCCAACCCGGAATGTGCCGGCCCGTTTTCCATGAGTTCGTCATTCCCGGGTCTTTATCAATCCGCAGTTCCGACTGACGGTTCCCGTATCACCCGTGCTTACGGAGGGTGCTGTGCCCCTACTACCTCTGAGCGGAAAATCGCTGCGCCTCACGCGGCTCTCAAGGCCCGGCGACGGAAAGTTTCTGATCGTGCCCATGGACCATTCCGTGGCCGACGGCCCCATTGCCGACGCCGCGGGCTTCAGCCGGATCGTCGGTGACGTGGTGGCCGCCGGTGCGGACGCCATCGTTGTGCACAAGGGGCGCGCCCGGTCCATCGAACCGGGCCTGCTGAAGGGCGCCGCCCTGATCGTCCACCTCAGCGCCAGCACTCCGCACGCCCTCGACGGGGACGCCAAGGTCCTGGTGGGCGGCGTCGAAGAAGCGGTGCGCGCCGGCGCCGACGCGGTCAGCGTGCATATCAACATCGGTTCGGACACCGAGAAACGGCAGCTCGCCGATCTCGGTGCCGTCTCGGCGAGCTGCGACCGATGGGGTATGCCGCTGCTGGCCATGATGTACGCACGGGGACCCCGCATCCAGGATCCGCGCGACCCCGCGCTGCTGGCGCATGTGGTGGGCATCGCCGTCGACCTCGGCGCCGACCTGGTGAAAACCGTCGCCGCGGACACCGCGGAAGACATGGCGGGAATCGTCGCCAAGACTCCGGTCCCGGTCGTCCTGGCCGGCGGCCCCGGCGGCGGCCGCGGCCTCTCCGACTTCGCGCATTTCGCGATGGACACCGGCTGCCGCGGACTCGCCGTCGGCCGTCAGGTGTTCCACAGCCCCGACCCGGCGGCCGCGGTACGCACCCTCACCGCCGCCGTCCACGGCCCACGGCCGGAAACCGCCCCGAAGACAACCTCCCTACCCGAACTGGCAGGTGCGATGTGAAGTTCGCCTGGATCGACATACGTTCCGTCCCCGCCGACCGGCGTGCGGCGCTGGTCGAGGCGGCCGTGCATGCCCGGATCGACGGCATCGTCGACGACGGACCGGAAATCCTGGCCGGCCTCCCCCCGACCGTGCGCAAGGTGCTGGTCGCCGCGGCGCCCGGCGATGGGGCAGCCGAGGGCTGGGACGGCTACGACGTACTGCTCACCGACATCACGGATGACGACGGCCTCTCCATGCTGCACGGCCGGGCCCTTGAGGGCCAGGACTCCGTCGCCGCCCATGTGCCGGTGGTCGACGACGCTTCGCTCACCCTGGCGTGCTCGGCCGCGCGGGCCCTGCCGTACACCGCGGTCACCTTCAAGGACCCCACGAAGATCCCGCTGGAGATCGTGATCGCCGCGGCCGACAAGGCTCCCGGGCAGCTGATCTGCCGGGCGGACTCGTTGGAAGAAGCCAAGATCATCCTCGATGTGCTGGAGAAGGGCTCGGAGGGCGTCCTCTTCGCACCGAAATCCGTCGCCGAGGTGCTGGAACTCGCCGAGCTCCTCCGGACCGACACCCCGCCGCTGACGCTCACTCAGCTGACCGTGGAGTCCATCGAGCACAGCGGACTCGGCGACCGGGTGTGCGTCGACACCTGCAGCTATCTGCACAAGGACGAGGGCATCCTGGTCGGCTCGTACTCACACGGCTTCATCCTGTGCTCCAGCGAGACCCACCCCCTGCCCTACATGCCGACCCGGCCGTTCCGCGTCAACGCCGGCGCCCTGCAGTCGTATGTCCTCGGCACCGACAACCGCACCAACTACCTGAGCGAACTCGGCGCCGGTGACACCGTCCTGGCCGTCAGCACCACCGGGCGCACCCGCCGCGTCGTCGTCGGACGCGTCAAGCTCGAATCCCGCCCGCTGCTCACCATCAAGACGCGCGCCGACGACGGCACCCTGGTGAGCCTCGCCGTCCAGGACGACTGGCATGTACGGGTCCTCGGCCCCGGGGACGCGGTGCGCAATGTCACCGAACTCAAGCAGGGTGACCAGCTGATGGGCTATCTCGCGACCGACCAGCGCCATGTCGGCTGGCCGGTGGGCGAGTTCTGCGTCGAGAAGTAGGCCGGCGCGCCGGCTCGGGCGCCCTCTATGGGCGCCCCCTTCGGTGCGGCGGGCCCGTATGGGGTGCCCGAGCCGGCAGCGCATCAAGTGGAGGGATGTCGCACCATGGATGAACTCGCCTATCAGCCGGCCACCCGCCTCGCCGGGATGATCCGCCGACGTGAACTGTCCCCGGTCGAACTGGTCGAGGCGTGCCTCGACCGCATCGAGCGCCGTAACCCCGCCGTCAACGCCTTCGTCACCGTATGTGCCGAGGAGGCCCTGGACGCCGCCCGGAGGGCCGAGCGCGAGGTGCTCACCGGCGAGCCGCTGCCCCCGTTGCACGGACTGCCCATAGGGATCAAGGACCTTGACCCGGTGGCGGGGATCCGCACCACCCAGGCGTCGTACGCCTTCGAGAACGAGGTGCCCGAGGCCGGCGGAGTGAGCGCCGAACGGCTGATCCAGGCCGGCGCCATCGTCGTCGGCAAGACCAACACGCCCGAGTTCGGCCACAAGGCCATCACCGACAACTTCCTGTTCGGGCCCACCAGCACGCCCTTCGACCTGGCCGCCAACGCGGGCGGCTCCTCCGGGGGAAGCGCCGCCGCCGTCGCCGAGGGGCTGGTGCCTCTCGCCCAGGGCTCCGACGCGGGCGGCTCGCTGCGCGTCCCTGGCTCCCTGTGCGGGGTGTTCGCCCTGATGGGGACCTTCGGCCGGGTGCCCACCGTGGTGCGGCCCAACGCGTTCGGCCTGCTCAATCCCATGGTGTGCTACGGCCCGATCGCCCGCACCGTGGAAGACGGTGTGCTGATGTTCGATGTGCTGGCCGGCCCGCACGCCCGGGACCCCTACTCGCTCCCCGAGGCACCCGGGCGGCTCTCGGACGCCCTGCGGCGGCCGCTGACCGGAATGCGCGTCGCCTACTCCCCCGACCTCGGCGGCTTTCCCGTCGAACCCGAAGTGGCCTCGGTCGTACGGGAGTCGCTCGGTGCGCTCATCGACGACGGCGCCGAGGTCGTCGAGGTGGAGATCAAACTGCCGCGGCCCCACCAGGAGTTCACGGCCCTGTGGCGACGCCTTCAGGCGGTCCGCCAGGTCGAGTTCATCACCCGGATGCGCCGCGCCGGCGTGGATGTGCTCGCCCACCGCGAGCGGATGGCCCCCACCTATCTGGAGCTCCTGGACATGGGCGCCCGCCCTTCGGCCGTCGACTACCGCCTCGAGGACATCCTGCGCACCGAACTCCTCGACTCCCTTGAGGACGTCTTCGACCAGTACGACCTCATCGTGAGCCCGGTGACTTCGGTGGCGCGGATCGCCAACGCTCCCGACCGCACCACCGTGGGCCCCTCCGAGGTCGCAGGACAGCGCGTCAACCCGCTGGTCGGATGGTGTCTGACGGGCCTGTACAACTTCATCGGCAGCCCCGCCGCCACGGTCCCGGCCGGCTACACCCCGGCGGGCCTGCCGGTGGGCCTCCAGGTCGCCGCCCGGCGTTTCGACGAGCCGCAGGTCGTCGCGGCCTGCGCCGCCATGGAGCGCCGCCGCCCGTGGCACGAGGGCTACCAGCGGCTGGAGCTCAGGCGCGAGCGGGAAGGCTGAACCACCGTGACGCTCCGGGAAACCGACTGGTGGGGCGCCGGGCTGCTCGCCGGGCCCCCCACCGACGCTCCATGGGCGGCCGCCCGCCGCACGGTCACCTACGGTCAACTGCGCACCCAGGTCGCGGCGTTGCGGCACACGCTCCGGTCGTACGGCATCAGGGAGGGCAATACCGTCGCCTTACAGGGCGCCCGCAGCTTCACCCAGATGTGGGCGCTGCTCGCGCTGTGGTCGTGCGGGGCCCAGGTCATGCTCATGGGGCCCGGTCTGCGCGGCCGCGAGCTGGGCGCCGTCCTCGACCGCTGCCGGCCCCAGTACCACCTCTCCTTCGACGCTCCGGGGTGGGCCGCCGGCACCTTCCACGACGAGTGCGAGGTGCTCGTACGCCGCCTGGTCGGCGGCCGGCCGGCAAGGACCCCTTACTGCCTGGTCCAGTTCACCTCCGGCAGCACCGGTATCGCCAAGGCCATCGGCCGGACCCCCGGGTCCCTCACCACCGAACTCGGCCGGTTCCGCGCGATCGGCGGCATGCCCCGCAACGGCGAGAAGACGCTGCTGCTCACACCGCCCGAGCACTCCTTCGGGCTCATCGGCGGCCTGCTGCACGCCATGAACACCGGCGCCGTCCCGGTCTTCGCCCCGGACACCGGCGCCCGGTCGGTGCTCGACACCTGCCGGACCCATCACATCGCCGCCGTCCTCGGGGCGCCCGCGCACTTCGCCGCCCTCGCCGCCCAGGACGACGCACCGCCGCTGCCCCGCCTGAGGGTGGCCATCTCCGCGGGTGACGTCCTGGACCGACGGGTCCACCGGCGCTTCGCCGAACTCTTCGGAGTGCGCGTCGGCCAGGCGTACGGAACGACCGAGACCGGGATCATCGCCGTCGACGCGGCGGGCGAGCACGGGCCGGGCACGGTCGGCGTCCCGGCACCCGGCGTCCAGATCAGGCTGGTCTCCGGAGAGCTCCAGGTACGGCTGCCCGGCTCGCCGTATCTCGCGCAGGAGGATCCTCCCGCGCGCTTCCTCGCCGACGGCGGACGCGACCCCGGCGGCTGGCTGTGCACCCGTGACCTCGTCGAGGTCGACCCGGCCGACGGGGCGCTGAGGCTGCTCGGCCGGCTCGATCCGCCGGCCGACCGACGAAGCCTGACGGCCGGCACCGCCCAACGGCAGCTCGCCGCCCGCACGGTCGTCCGTCACCTCGGCCGCGGCGGCTCGCTGCCGGTGTGAAAGAGGCGTTCCGGGCCGGCGGTCGGTCCGGGATGCAACCCGTTCGGCCCGGGTGGTGTTTCCCCTGTGAATTCCACTGAACCGGACGCTCCGCAGCACACCGAATCCGTTCCGAAACCGCATCCGAGCTGGAGGCCACCACATGACCGAGGCAACGCTGACGCAGGGAAGGGAGGACCGCCCGGAGCGCCCCCAACGGGTACTCCACGTCCCCGCGGGGCAGGGCCCCACCGTCTGGGTCGACGGCGACACCTACACCGTCAAGGCGAGCCATGAGAACACCGGTGGTTCCCTGGCCTTCCTGGAGGCCTCCGTGCCGCCCGGCTGCGGCCCGGCCGCACATGTGCACAACCTCGAGGACGAGGCGTACTACCTGCTCTCCGGCGAGTTGGAAGTCCTCGACGCGGGACGCACCTTCACCGCCCATCAGGGCGACTTCGTCTTCATACCCCGCGGGGTGACCCATCGGTTCAAGAACACCGGACTGCATGTGGCGAAGATGGTCTTCCTGTTCACCCCGGCCGGCTTCGACAAGTTCTTCCTCGAAGCCGGCGACCCGGCCAGGCCCGGTGAACATCCGCAGCCATGGCCCCCGGAGCGCTTCCCGCATGTCGCGGAGATCGGCTCGCGCTACGGCTGGGAGCTGGGAGAAGAACCTGCCGGCTGACACGGCGGGGTGCCGGCCCGCCCGACGACCCGGACTCTGCCGACGCCCCGGACTGCCCCGACGGCCTGACGGTCTGGTGGCCTGCAATCCCGAGGCCCGCACTGAACGACACGTCCCCACCTGCCACGCGCCCACGCGAGGAGCCCGCGGCAGGGAACGCATTGACCGCACGGAAGGTGACGATGGAAGAGACCGCGGCGGCCCGACCGCCGGAAGTCGACAGCGCTCCGATCCCAGATCGGCCCGCCGAGGGGGGTGAACCGGCGGAGACGCGGCTGCTGCCCATCGGCTCGACGCTGGCCCTCGGTGCCGTCATCGCCCTGCTCAGCACCACGATCGTGTCGGTGGGCATGGGGCGGCTGTCCGAGGTGTTCTCGGTGTCCCTGTCCACCGTGCAATGGGTGAGCACCGCCTATCTGCTGGCGATCGCCGTCGCCATCCCGATCGCCGGCTGGGCGATGGACCGGTTCGGGGAGAAGGCCCTCTGGCAGGCGTCCCTCGTCGTCTACCTCATCGGCTGTGTCCTGGCCGCCGTCGCCACATCCGTCGGGACCCTGATCGGTTCCCGCGTCGTCCAGGGCATCGGCGGCGCCATGTTCGAACCGATCATGCTCACGATGCTGGCCCGCGCGGCCGGCCCGAAACGAGCCACCACCGTACTGAGCCTCATCCAGATCCCGATCACGCTCGCCCCGGTCTTCGGCCCCATGATCGGCGGCGTCCTGATGGACAGCCTGGACTGGCGCTGGCTGTTCTGGTTCAACGTGCCTCTGGGCCTGCTCTGCGCGGTGATGGCCCACCGCATCCTGCCCACCGACCCGCCCCGTGAACAGCGGGCCGTCTCCCGGCTCGATGTGACCGGACTCGCCCTGCTGCCCGCGGCCCTCGCGGGACTGCTGCTCGGCTTCTCCCAGCTGGCCACCGGCGGGGGTGTCGGCGCCCCGGTCGTGCTGATCTCGTTCGCCGTCGGCGCGGTCCTGCTGATCGCCTACGTGGTGCACGCTCTCCGCATGCGGGGTGTCCCCCTCATCGATGTGCGGCTGTTCGCCACCGGCCGGTTCACCGCCGCCGCCCTCGGCTCCTTCCTGTTCGGCGCCTCGGTCTACGGCGTGATGTTCCTGCTCCCGCTCTTCTTCCAGCAGGCCGGCGGCTTCGACGCATGGACCTCCGGCCTGCTGCTCGCCCCGCAGGGCGTCGGCACCGTACTGATCCTGCCCGCTGTCGGACGCCTCGTCGCCCGCTTCGGCCCGCGCGCCGTCGTCCTTGCCGGTATGGCCCTCGCGGCGGCCAGCACCCTCGCGTACACCCAGCTCGACCCCGCCGACGACACCGGACTGCTCGTCGTCGCCCTTCTGATACGCGGTGTCGGCCTGGGCACCACCCTCGCCCCGGCGCTGTCCACGGGGTTCACCAGCATCGCCCCGGAGAACACCGGCCGGGCCAGCAGCGCGCTGATCGCCTCCATCCAGCTGGGCGGCTCCGTCGGCACCGCACTGCTCGCCGTCGTCGTCCAGCAACAGCTCACCGACCGCGTGGGCCGGACCGGTGCCTCCGCCTCGGTCGCCACCTCCCCCCAGTTGGCCGGGCCGATCACCGAGGCTTTCGGCGCCGCCTTCTGGTGGACATTGGGGCTCTGCGTGGTCGGCGCGGTCGTCGCCCTGTTCCTGCCGAGCGCGGAGCGCGGCAGCGCCCCCGCAGAAAGCTGATTCGCCGGACCAAGCCGGCGAACCATCAGAGCAATCGCAACACCAGCGAAAAACTGTGAGAGGACACTTCACGTGACGGACACGCTCAACGGCAAGGTCGCCCTGGTCACCGGGGCATCCCGTGGCATCGGCGCGGCGATCGCACAGCGATTGGCGGCCGATGGCGCCGCCGTGGCGCTCACCTACTCCCACTCCAAAGACCGTGCCGAGGAGGTCGCCGCCGGCATCCGCACAGCGGGCGGACGTGCGACGGTCGTCCAGGCCGACAGCGGCAGCGACGAGGACATCGCGGCCGCCGTCGACGAGACGGTGCGGACGCTGGGCGGCCTGGACATCCTGGTGAACAACGCCGGGGGCGGCACCTTCGGTCCGGTGGAAGAACTGCCCATCGAGAACATCGACACGATGATCAACGTCAATATCCGTGGCGTGGTCGTGGGAATCCGGGAGGCGCTCAGGCATCTCCCGGACGGCGGCCGCATCATTACGATCGGCAGTATCAACGCCGACCGTATGCCCTTCCCCGGTGGTTCCGTCTATGGCATGACCAAGGCGGCGGTGGCCGGGCTGACCCGCGGTCTGGCCCGTGAACTGGGCCCCCGCGGCATCACCGTCAACAACGTCCAGCCCGGCCCGGTCGACACAGACGCCAACCCCGCGGACGGCCCGATGTCCAGCAGCATGATCGGCTGGATGGCCTTGGACCGGTTCGGCAGGTCCGAGGAGATAGCGGCAATGGTCTCCTATCTCGCCGGCCCCGAGGCCGCGTTCGTGACCGGCGCGAGCCTGGACATCGACGGCGGCTTCGGCGCCTGAGCCGCCAACCGCTCTCCTCCGTGGTCTCGCCCGGGGCGCCCAGCCCCGGGCGAGACGACATCACCGTCCAGCCGCGACGAGACCCACGCGAGGGGGTCTCGCCGGTGCCGGCCTACGGCAGACGCACCGACTGCCCGTGGCTGAAGTGGTTGCCCGGGTCCCACTTCGCCTTGACGTCCTGCAGCCGGGGATAGTTGTCCCCGAAATACAGGGTGTGCCACGGCACTCCGGACCTATTGCGCCGCGGGTCGTTGAGGTCGATGTCGGCGTAGTTGATGTAGCAGCCGTCGGTGGTGTCGTCGAGGACCGGTACACCCCCCGTTTGCGCGTACACGTCCTCGTAGAAGTCCCTGAGCCATGCGATGTTCGCCTTGTCGTCGGCCGGACTGTTCCAGTACGTCTGGTACAGCAGCTTGAAACGCGAGTCACGGTGTACGGTCGCGGTGTCCGACCGCTTCACGCTGTTCACCGCGCAGCCGAAAGAACTGAACTGCACCATGGCGCGGGGGTTGTTGAGGCCCGCATTCGCCAAGTGCTGGTAAATCTTCGCGATTTGCTGATCGGTCACCATGCGCTTGTTGTAGGCGGACTTGTAGTCGGCACGCAGCGTCGGATCGACCAGTGTGTTGTTGGTGGTGCCGAAGTACCGCGTGGCCTGTAGCCACGGCATCCGCTGGGGTTTGTGGTACTGCGGCATCGGTTTGTGCTCGCCCATCGTCTTGGTGACGGGGCCGTGCTCGATGTCGACGCCCTCGGTGACGGCCGCGATATACGCCTCCAGCAGCTTCTCCGCGTGCGGAGCCGTGGCGTCCAGCACGGACACCAGCCCTATCTGGCCATTCGATTTGTGGTTGAGCAGGAGCGAACTCATCAGCCCGCTGTACTCGCTGCCGGGCGCGGAGTTTTCGTCCGCCACATGCCAGGCGGCGTAATTGCGGGTGAGCCTGGTGAACTCTTCCTTGGTGATGTCGTCCCAGGACCAGGCGATGGCGCTGATTAACACCTCGCTCGGCGGCTTGATGAGGGCCTGTTCCGGTCTGCGTCCCCTGGCGTGCGGGGAGCGGAACCAGTACCGGGTAATCACCCCGAAGTTACCGCCGCCGGCTCCGGTGTGGGCCCACCACAATTCCCGGTTGGGGTCGGACTCCTCACGTGTGGCGACCACCGTACGGACCTTCCCGCGGGCGTCGACCACGACGACCTCGACCGCGTACAGGTGGTCTACGACCAGGCCGTGCTGGCGGGCGAGCATGCCCCACCCGCCACCGCTGACATGACCGCCCACGCCCACCGAATAGCACATTCCGCCGGGAACGGTGACGCCCCACACCTTGTACAGCCGCTCGTAGACATCGAGCAGTGTCGCGCCCGCCTCGACCGCGAACGCGGAAAACCGTTCGTCGTAGTAGACCGAGGTCATCTCCGACATGTCGAGCACTATCTGGGTGTCGGCATTGAAGACGAAGTCCTCATAACAGTGCCCGCCACCGCGGACCGTGAGTTTCTTGCCGTCCCGGACCGCTTCTTGAACCACGGCCAGGACCTGTTGGGTCGAGTCGACCATGCGCACGGATTCCGGTCGCCCCACCCAGCGTTGGTTCATACCGCGCACCAGGTCCCCGTAACGCGGGTCGGCTGCCGCGATCTTCGTCGCACCGAACTCGGCCGCGGGAGCCTTCTCGGGCCCGGGCCCTCCCGGGTTCCCGCCCTGTGCCGCATCCTTGTGATCGTTCGTCATGTGTGTTGTCGAGCCCTTCCTCGGTGAATTGCCCCGGATCTATCCGATCCCCGCAAGACGGGAATCTTTGTTCTCTCCGCAATGCAGCGGCGGATGATGAGTGCAAACGTCACCAGAACCGAAGGGGGCGACCTTGAGACTGCGCAACCGTGCGACCATCGCGATCAATGTCATGCCGCAGACAGAGAGAACGCACAGGGGCGTCGAAGAACGCCAAGGAATCGCCAAAAGAACAGATCTCCCCCCGGATCCTGGACTCCTGTGGCATAGGGCTCAACAGCCCCGTACGAACCGGAGTCCCCGCGATAATGAATCGCGGGCCGCCGATTTTCAAGCCGGTAGCAGATATTCCCGCACACTTTCTGCAAGCCCGGCAATACATCTGGCTGAGCCGCAGACGTAGACCGCTCTAGTCGTCATACTGACCCGAGGACCCGCGCCGATGGCAACCGACAAGATGTGTGTCGACCATGCCAATGGCCTCCATGAGGGCATAACTCGTGGTGGGACCGACGAACCGGAAGCCGTACGACCGCAGTTCGGCGGCGAGCGCTTTCGACTCGGCCGTGCTGGTGGGCACTTCGGCGACGGTACGGGGCACGGGGGTGCGAGCCGGCTGGTGGGACCAGATCAGCCGATCCAGCCCGCCGTGTTCACGCAACGCCAGCACGGCGCGGGCGTTGGTGCGCGCCGCCTCGATCTTCGCGCGATTACGCACGATCCCGGCGTCGCTCATGAGGCGTTCGACATCCCCGTCGGCGTACGCCGCAACGGCCTCGGGCTGGAAACCACCAAACGCCGTACGGAAAGCCGGACGCTTGGCGAGAATCGTCAGCCAACTCAGCCCCGCCTGAAAGGCCTCAAGCGTGATCCGCTCGAACAAAGCCTGTTCACCACGGACGGGCAGGCCCCATTCGGTGTCGTGATAGTGCAGGTTGAGCGGATGCGAGACGGCCCACACACAGCGCCCAAGTCCGTCCTCCCCCACCACGGCCTGCCCCTCCGTCGACCGGTCGGTCACCACATCGCCAGGTGGGTCGGACGCGCAGAACGCATCGCCGGCTCCAGATGTACTGATCACGCATTCACTCTCTCTTCCGGGGCTCCCCTGGCCGGGAAACCCGTTTCTCCGAGCCCTCCACTTTGCGTACTGCTGGGGCATACACACCGAGCACGGTCGATATCCGGCCGCGACAGCGGTGTCTTCGTCGGCGAAGAAGACCCGATGGCGTACGTAGTGACCGCGGGCAATGGCGCGTAACGCGGAGGGGCAGTCGAGCCGCCCATACAACTTGCCCGGCCGGTGACCGCCCAACGAGCCGGGCGAAGCGCTTCGGTAGGCCCGGCCGTCAGGCCCGATCAGGGTGTACGTTCCGCTTGCGGCGCTCGTCATACGTCTTCACTCACCGCGGCCGACAGCACCCAGGCGCCCCTAGCCGTGACCCCTACCAAACGCGGAACGGCCGCCGGCTGGATGGTGCTCATGAGTCGCTCCAGAGGACGGGGCCGCGCCGGCCGATTGTGTCCGGCTTCAACCGCGGCACGGGCTGCTACAGACCCGAGTGTGCCCGCAGCTCACCCACAGGTCTGGCGGTATTCGGACACCGTGCTGGCCGCTGGTCGTCGACGGACCCTCCGTTCCGTACTTTCGTACATCGTGACGGCCGACGGGCCCCCTTCGTTCCGCACCTGCGGCGGCGCGGCCATTCCGAAATTCCGGGTGCCATACCACTCACCCACCGGAACAATCACGGTCTGAAACATCACGCGAAAGGCAGGAGAGAACTGGATGCCCGCATCAAGGGCCGCCATCGGACGGGACGACCTGCGGCTGAAGGTCGCCGTACAGCACGTACGGATGGGGGGCGAGGAATTCCGGGTGATGCGCCCGGCCAAACCCCTCAAGAACGGGGCACTCTACAAAACCCGCAACTCCTACGACATGTACGTCGACCGGGCGGACGGCCGACGCATCGGCACGCTGTGGCTGCTCGCGGCACGCTCCCCACGGACCTTGCTCTATCTACCGATGCGCACCACCCCGCCCGCGCCGGGGATCGGCTGGGGAGAGGAACAGCCGCTCGATCTCGTGCTGGCCCACAGGTCGGTGCAGTTCCGGCCGTCCCGTTGGAAGCGGTTGCGGGAGCGTATCAACGCGGGGAACGCCGCCCGGGAGATACGGACGGCGAGCGTGCCGGAGAGCGATCTGCCGACCGACGAGGAGAACGAGAAGGCCGACAAGGAGAAGGATTACGCCACCACCCGCAATCACCGGAACCAGCCCTTTCTCCGCCAGCACTTCTTCGCCGAGACACTGTTCCTGACCGGTGATACGTCGGCATTTCGGGACGCCGCGGGAGACGTGTTCGCGGTGACAAAGGAGGGGCCGCCTGCAGCCGCCACCAGGCTGTACCTCCCGGGTGGCTGCAATTACCACGTCTGCAGGGGGCTCTACTACTGGTCGGATGTGCACGCCCACGAGGTGGAGCAGTTCCATGTGGAGTTCAGCCCGCCCTGGACGAAATAGCTGGGAGCGGGCGGCGCGCACAAACCCGCAGCCACCCAGCCGGCGCCCCTCACCCGTCAGCCGTCAGCCGTCACCCGTCAGCCAAGGAGATCGATGATGACCCCGATGTCCCGGCGTTCGGCTTCTTGATGGGCGGCCCAGGAGACGGCGAGGTCCTGCCAAGGGAGGCCGACCGGAGCGTAGACCGTGATCTCCTCGGGGTGGGTACGTCCCGGGTGATCACGGCGGAGGATCTCACCGAGGGTGGCGTCCGCGGCCGATTCCGACAGTCCGGCGTTCGCCAACGCACCTGTAGCGGCGGCAAGTTGACGGTCATCGACCGCGAGCAGGGCGGCATCCAGGAGGTCGGCGGCGAGTTCCCGCTTTCCGGGTTCGTCGGCGCCGAGAGTGGTCAGGTGCTGTCCGGGGCGGATGTCGGTGAGCGCGAGCAGTGGGGTTCGGGACCAGGTGGCCAGCAGCAGGGTGTCCGCGCGGGCGGCGACTTCGGCGGCGGAGTCGGCGGTGGTACCGCCGTGGCGGGCGGCGAAGCCGGCGGCGCGCTCCGCGTCGGTGTCGTGCACCACCAGCCCGCCCCAGCGACGCAGCTCGCGCAGCCCGAGGAGGGTGAGTTCCGCCTGTGCGCCGGCCCCGATGACGCCCAGCACCGCACTGCCGTCTGGGTCGGGAGCGGCGAGCAGATGGGTCCCGAGGGCGGCGGCCAGCCCGGTGCGCCAGGCGGTGAGAGTCGCGGAGTCCAGCAACGCGAGCAGTTCGCCGTCTCGCCCGCTGTGCAGGCAGATGACGCCGCGCAGGGCCGGGCGGGCGCCGGGGAACTTCGCGTTGACCTTCACGGTGTACGCATCGATGCCGGACAGCAGGCCGGGGATCAGCGCGGTGGCGGTCCCCGGGAACGGAAGGTCGGTACGGATCCGCTGCCCGGGGACCGCTCCGGCCCCGGCTCGACGGAACCCGTCACGCAGCACCTCAAGGCAGGCACCGGGATCGAGCACGGCGAGCAGATCGCGGCGGGTGAGTATGCGCGTCATGCCGATCATGCTGCCATTCACGGGCCCTGAGCCGGGCCCCGGAGCGGCTCGAACCATCGGCCCAGGCAGTCCGGGATGCGCTCGCCTCATGCACGCCCCCCGAGCTCCCACGCTGTCGCCCCTGCGTGCCGGCCCTCGTGGCCAGGGACTTCTCTCGTTCGTGTGGCGGTAACTCAGGCGAAGTAGCCGGGGCCGATCGGCGGAGCCGATGTCAGAGTGAGCGCGGCAGCCCGTAGCTCGGCCACCCAAGTCCGCTGATCGAACCCCAACGTGTACTCGATGCAGCACACGCATTGCGGGATGAGCGACACGAACGATCGCTCCTCCTCGGTTTCGACCGCTGTCAGTTGGTCGAGGGCAATCTCCCCCTCGACGAGCCTGGCCGCCAGTCGGCGCAGCGCGTACCGCCGCGCCAGGCCCCAAGTCCGCAGGGAAGACCTCGTCCGCCTGATAACGCCAAGCCACCTCCCGCAGCGACATGCGGCCACTGCGCGTGCCGGCGCCCGTTTGTGGTGTCACTCCTGCTGCTCCCATGGCTCCTACAGTGCCGGGATCCTACGCAAGGAGGTGCCGAGAGGTCGTCGACTGATGTGCACCCGACGGCCGAGTGACGCAGGCCACATTCGTCCGTGTCACAGGGGGTCGGGCTACCCCGTCTCAGGGGGTGTAGCCACTGACGACCACGAAGGAGCACGCCATGGACGCGCGACTGAACTTCTCCACCGGCCCGGACGCCCCCAAGGCCTTCAAGTACATGATGTCGGCGGGCCAGGCGCTCAAGGACATGCCGGTGCCGGCCACGACGCAGGAGCTGGTGGCGCTTCGGGTGAGCCAGATCAACGGCTGCGCCGTCTGCATCGACATGCACACCAAGGAAGCCGCCGCTGCCGGCGAGACCTCGGTGCGGCTGAACCTGGTGGCGGCGTGGCGGGAGGCCACGGTCTTCACCGAGGCCGAGCGTGCCGCGCTGGAGCTGGCGGAGGAGGGGACCCGGATCGCGGACGCGGCCGGTGGGGTCAGCGACGAGGTGTGGGCGTATGCCGCCAAGCACTACGACGAGGAGCAGCTCACCGCACTGGTGGTGCTGATCTCCTTCATGAACTTGGCGAATCGGGTGAACGTCATCACCCGGCAGCCGGCCGGCAACTACGAGGCTGGGCAGTTCCACTGAGGGGACATCGGCACTTGGCTCGGGGTCCGCTGTGGACTCCGGGCCCCGGGCTCGGGGGCGTTACTCTGCCTGCCGGTGGTCCGGATGATCAACGAAGGTGTCTGCCTATGCCTTGAGGTGCCTTCAGATGTCTGCGGCCGGCGACTACTGCCGGGTGGGAGAGCTCCAAAGGGGCTTCAGGGGGAGGGGATTCGGCATGAGCAAGGTCGAGGAGTTCGAGGAGCTGCGACCGCTGCTGTTCTCGATCGCCTATCGAATTCTGGGGAGTGTGGGTGAGGCCGAGGACGCGGTGCAGGAGACCTGGCTGCGCTTTGACCTCACGTCCACCCGCCCCACGTCGACCAAGGCTTTTCTGTCGGCCACGGTGACGCGGCTCTCGATCGACGTGCTGCGTTCCGCGCGGGTGCGCCGGGAGGAGTACGTGGGTCCGTGGTTTCCCGAGCCGCTGCTGAGCGATCCGTATGAGGATCCGGCGCGGTCGGTGGAACTGGCCGACTCGGTGTCGATGGCGGCGTTGCTGCTGCTGGAGCGGCTCAGCCCGCTGGAGCGGGCGGTGTTTGTGCTGCGGGAGGTGTTCGGCTTCGGGTTCGACGAGGTGGCCGCGGCGGTGGGTCGGTCGGAGGCGGCCTGCCGGCAGCTACTGGTGCGGGCGCGTCGCCATATGAAGGCCGGACGGCCGCGCTTCGAAGCGGTTCGCGAGGAGCGGGAGGAACTGGCGGCGCAGTTCTTCGACGCCCTGCGCGAAGGCGACGTCGCCGGTCTGCGGGAACTGCTCGCCGCGGACGTATCGATGGTCGGCGACGGCGGCGGCAAGGCCCCGCAGCTGGCCAGGGCCGTCATCGGTGCCGAGAACGTGGCCCGGCTGCTTGCCTCCGTCTTCCCCCGGTTGGCCCTGATCGACGTGACGTTCGAGCCGCACGAGGTCAACGGCCAGCCGGGCGCGATCTTCCGAGACCGGGACGGGAAGGTGCTCCACACCCTGGCCCTCGATGTACTCGACGGGCAGATTCAGACGATCCGCTCGGTGGTCAACCCCGACAAGCTCGGGCACGTGGGCCCGGTAGGGGACGCCTGGGCAGTCCACCGCGAGTTGAGGCAGGTGCGCCGGCCCACGGAATAACCGAATAGTTGCCGACAGCCGACCGGATGGCGAACCCTCCCATCCCGTCCCCTTGGGGTACGCCCACAGTCCGTGCGCACCCGAAGCCGCAGTCGGGCTCGACGACCGGGACGCCGAACGGACCCCGGAGCGACGGGCGCAGATGCACGGGCGCGGCTCGCCATCGCCGAGTGTCGGGCCCGCAAAGCCGGCTGTCCGGACGAGCTGCGGGCGCACGACATCAGCGCGGGCGACGACGGCGCCCTGTGGCTCACCGGTCTGGGGCTTCTGACGCATCCCTCCCGCGGCGAGCATTTTGATCCCACCGGGGACTCCACCAGGGACCGGCACACCAACACCTCGGGCAGGGGGCGCCTGCATCAGGCAGCGGCTGTCCGGTCCGTGCTGGTGGGCGGCAGTTGCGCGCTGGTTGCGGGCACGGGCACCGGTTCTTCGAGGCGTACCGGGCCCTGGTCGAGATAGCGGTCGAGCTCCGGCGGTCGGTAGGACGTGTCCTTGTCGTGGCGTTCCTTGGCGGACTGCGAGAGATATTCGCACCCGTCGAGACGCCCCTGCTTGTCCGCGGCCTGTCCGATGGGCCGGTGCCACGGTGCGTCCAGTCGGTACAGGCCGGTGTGTGAGTCGTGCACCATGCCCAGGCTGTCGGGCAGCACCCGGAAGTCGATGCTGCGGTCCGCGGTCATGTGACGCGGCCCGGTCTCGCTGAGGACCTCGGCGTCGAACTCCAGCCCGTACCGGCGGGCCTGATGGACCATCCACAGCAGTGTGATGTCGGACAGACCCGTCTCCTTGTATCCGCCGCCGACGTCGGTGTGCACTCCGGAGAACCACACCTGCTTCAGTTCCTGGCCGCTGTCGGCGTCGGCGGCCCGCTGGTGCCACAGTGTCGGGCGGAAGGGTGTGCGCTGCTCGTCGATGGCCAGCGCGTGGAAGGCGCCCTTCACCCAGCTGCTCAACCCGGTGTCGTGGAACTCCCAACGACGGTTGGCCCGGCTCACGACCGGCCTGAGCCACCGGGGGCCCGCATCTGGGATGCCGAGGCTACCGACCGTGTCCCACACTCCGATGAAGTGGATCCCGGTCTCGTGTGCGTACGCCCGGCGGAAGAGAGTGGACGCCGTGCCGGTCGGCTTCTCGATCCGGTCGCGGTACAGGGCCCACGCCTCCTTGATCCGATCGGCGTTCTCCCGGCGCAGGATGCCGCAGTTGCGCACCAGGCCGGCCAGGCTGCGCGCGGTGAACGCCCCCCGGCTGAAGCCGAACAGATACAGCACGTCACCGGGCTCGTAGGCATCGATGAGGAAGCGGTAGGCATCCATGATGTTGCCGGACAGCCCCGCGCCGAACGCGCCGCCGCGCAGGCGCTCCCATCGGCTTGTGCCGACACCGCTGTGGTAGTAGACGCGCTGCTCCACACCGGCGGCCTGCGGTCGGACCGACAGGGCTACTTTGGTGACGTTCGTCTTGCTGGGCTGGTCGGCGAGATTCCATGTGCCGTCGCAGCAGACGATCAGACGTTTGGCCATGCTGTCCCCCTCCGGGGAGAAAGATCCAGCCGCGCATGATCGATGTCGCTATCGATGTCGTCAGTCCGGGCCCCCGGTCCCGGCCTCGCGGCCTCTCACTCCGCATGCCGGTGCCCACCGGCCCGCAGAGCTGATTCGATGATCGCACTACTGTGCCGGCCTCGCCATTCGCCGCGCCCATGCGACGTCGGCGATGGCCATGGCCACGAACCCGTTCGCCCCGGTCCCGTGGCTGTGGCTACTCCCCCCCCCGCGACCACACCACTACTGCTCGCTTACTGCTCGCCCCCGTGCCGGGGATGGTTCTCGGGTGGTTCGGGCAGCCAGTCGCGAGCCGGGTCGTACTCCAGCCATCGGCTTCGTCCTGCTTCTTCCGCGCAGGCGGTGGTGAGGCCGGTCAGGCCCGGGTGGCCGTTGCCGGTGCGCCACAGCAGCGACCATGCGTACAGCGGTGTGGGGTTGACCAGCGGGACGGAGCGCAGCCCGGGGGTCTCCGGCAGGGGCACGTCGGCGGGCAGCAGCGAGAAGCGGTTCGGGTCTGCCGCCACCTCGGCGAGGAAGTGGGTGAGGCCCAGGTTGACGCTCGCGGCGCGGTTCCGGATGTCGAATCGGTCGGTGAACTGGTGGAGGAAGTCGAGTCGGTCCAGCGACCCGGGTGCCCAGAGCACGCCGTCGCGCAACTGGTCGGGGCGCAGCGCCGGTTCGGCCGCGAGCGGGTGGTCCGTGCTCAGTACGGCGTCGACCGGTTCGAGGCGGACGAGGCGGTGTGTCAGTCCTGTGTGCAGCGGTGGGTGGACCCGGCCGAAGGCCGCGTCGATGTCGCCGCGCAGCAGTGCCGCCGTGACCGACGGCAGATCGCGACCGTGGCCCAACGCCAACTCCCCGGCCCGCCCGGCCACTTGGGCCAGTGTCCGCATCGGCGCGTAGAGGTGTCCCCAGACGTCCACGCGCAGCGGACGGTCCTTGCCGACCGCGGCCGCGACCGCGGCGTCGGCGGCGGCCACGGTGTGCCGGGCCGGTTGGAGGAAACGCCGGCCGGCCTCGGTGAGGCGTACCCCGTTGCCGCCGCGCCGGAACAGCTCGGTCCCGAGCAGGGATTCCAGCCGCGCGATCCTCTTGGACAGCGCCTGCTGGGAGATGGCAAGGGTCCCGGCCGCCCGCCCGAAGTGCAGTTCCTCGGCGGCGCGGATGAAGGCACGTACCTGCGCCACGTCGAGATCCATGCCTCCCACCATAGGTGACAACCAAAAGTTGTCGGCTGTGCTGGTTCGTTGTTGGATCGCGGGGCGGCCGCGGGGGTTGCATCGTGCTCATGCAAAGACTGATTCCCACGGGGGAAGCGGCGCGTCCCGTCGCCTTCGCCGAGGTCCCCCAGCCCGTCCCGGAGCCCGGTGAGGCACTGATCAAGGTCGAGGCGTTCGCGCCGAACCGGGGCGAGACTTTCCTCCTTGAACATCCCCGGCCGGGGCTGCTGCCCGGCAAGGACATCGCGGGTCTCGTCGTGCAGGCCGCGGCCGACGGTTCGGGCCCCGGCATCGGCACCCGTGTGGTCGGGCATCCGGCGCAGGGCGGCTGGGCCGAGTACGCCACCGTGCCCACGCATTCGCTCGCGGTGCTCCCGGACAGCATCGACAGCGTACGGGCGGCGGCCCTGCCGCTGGCCGGGATCACCGCCCTCCGACTGCTGCGTACGGCCGGTTCCCCGGCAGGGCGACGGGTGCTGCTGACCGGTGCCTCGGGCGGCGTCGGCCACTTCGTCACCGAGCTGGCCGTCGGGGCCGGAGCCGAGCTGACCGCGGTGACGGCCACGCCGGTGCGCGGCGAGCGGCTCGCCGCGCTGGGCGCGGAGGTGGTGTACGACGTCGCGGCGGCTCAGGGGCCGTTCGACGTCGTGCTGGAGTCCACGGGCGGGCCGGCTCTGCCGGTCGCCCTCTCGAAGGTGCGTCCGGGGGGCACGCTGGTGTGGTTCGGCCAGGCGAGCCGCACCCCGGTGACCCTCGACTTCTTCCAGCTGCTGGGTGGGCCCGAGCGCGTCACGATCCAGCACTTCCACTACGCCGGCGCCCCCTACGGCTCCGATCTCGCGGCACTGGTGCGCCTCGTGGAGCAAGGCCGGTTGCATCCGGAGATCGGCCGGACCGCCGACTGGACCGAGGCCGCCGACACACTGGTCGATCTGCGGGAGCGCCGGATACGCGGTAAGGCCGTACTACTGACGGGAGAGGGACGATGAGCGCCCCCGAGTTCGCCGCGGCGCAGTGGACGCGCGCCACCGGTGCGGGAGTCGACCCCCATGAGTACCGGCGGGTCACCGACGGCCTCACCTCCGTCGCCGACTGGGGACCCCGCTTCCTGCGCACCGGACAGGCCTACCTGGAGCGCGCGGCGGACGCGGGATCGTCCGTCTCGGCCGGTGAGCATCTGCTGATGGCGGCCCGGTGGTTCCATCTCGCCACGCTGGCGCCGTACGAGGAGGCAGGCCGTGCCGCCGTCGCGGCGGACCACGCCCTGAGCCGGGCGCTCGCGGTGTTGGAGCCCGGTGCGCGGCGGGTGAGCGGTGCGGGATTCACCGGCTGGCTGCGCGGCCCCGCCGATGCGCCGGGCACCGTGGTCGTCGTCCCCGGCCTGGACTCGGCGAAGGAGGAGTTTCTCGATCTGGTGTCCGCGCTGCTGGCCAGAGGGCTGGCGGTGTTCGCGATGGACGGCCCGGGGCAGGGTGTGCTGGCGGCGACGACGTCCCTCAGGGCGGAGTACGAGCGGGTGGTGGGCCGGGTCATCGACGCGCTCGGCGTCACACGCATCGGGCTCGTCGGCCTCAGTCTGGGCGGCTATTTCGCGGCCAGGACCGCGGCACTGGAGTCGCGCGTGGCGGCGGTCGCCACCGTCAGCGGTCCCTTCCGCCTCGACTGGGACGAACTGCCCGCGCCCGTACGGGACATCATGGCGCGACGCACCGGAGGGGCCGACGCCGCCCGCGAGTTCGCCGGGCAGGTGGACCTTGCCGCCCTGGCCCCGCGCATCGCGGCCCCGCTGCTGGTCGTCGACGGAGGCCAGGACGTCATCCCCGGCGTGACGAACGGCGAGCCGCTGGCCCGTCTGGCACCGCACGGCACATATCTGTCCGTCCCCCACGGCGATCACCTGCTCGGCAACGCGCGGCCCGACTGGCTCCCCCGCCTCGCCGACCACCTCACGCACACCCTGATCGGAGCACCGGCATGAACCGCTTCACCGGGAAGACCGTCCTCATCACCGGCGGCACCAGCGGCATGGGCCTGGCGACCGCGCACCGCCTCATCAGCGAAGGCGCCCAGGTCATCGTCACCGGCCGGACCCACGCCCGGGTGGACGCCGCCACCCGTGCGCTCGGCCCCGACGCCTCGGGGGTGGTGGCCGACGCCGCCGACCTCGGCGCGGTGGACGCGCTGATGGAGACGGTACGGAAGCGTCACGGCCATCTCGACAGCCTCTTCGCGAACGCGGGCATCGGCACGTTCCTGCCGTTCGAGGACATCACCGAGCCGGACTTCGACCACGGCGTCGACGTCAATTTCAAAGGGGTGTTCTTCACCGTCCAAAAGGCGCTGCCGCTGCTGGTGGCCGGGGGCTCGGTGGTCATCAACGCGTCCTGGACCCTGCACCGGGGAAACAGCGTGCTGACCCTGTACTCGGCGGCCAAAGCCGCCGCGCACAACCTGGCCCGGACGCTCGCCGCCGCGCTCGGACCGCGCGGTATCCGCGTCAACTCCGTCAGCCCCGGCTACATCGACACCCCGATGTACCCCGCCGCCGCGCTGAGCACGGCGGAGGAGGAGGCGCTGACCGGCCAGATCGTCGCGGGCCGCTTCGGACGCCCGGAAGAGGTCGCGGCGGCCGTGGCATTCCTCGCCTCCTCCGACGCGTCCTACATCAACGGCCAGGACCTCGTCATCGACGGCGGCCTGGTCGGTGCCGTGCCCGCGTGAGCGGCAGGCAGTCGGGCAAGGGGGCGCCGGGTGACCTCGTCGCGGCCTCTTCTCAGCCTCTGACCAGGCAGAAGGGGTGCCCGGCCGGGTCGGTGAAGACGCGCCACCTGTCCTTCCCCGGCTGGTGTTCCGGCTTGCCCGCGCCCAGTTCCAGCAGCCGGGCCTCGGCCTCGTCCAGGTCCTCGACCGCGAAGTCGAGGTGGAACTGCTGGGGAAGGGTCGGGTCGGGCCAGCGCGGAGCCCGGTAGTCGTCGACCCGTTGAAAGCCGATGAGGAGACCGTCGGCACGGCTGAGGCCGGCGAATTCGGAGTCTGATTTCGGGTGCGGTTCAAGGCCGGTGACCTGCTGATAGAACGCCGCCAGAGCCAGCGGATCAGGGCAGTCGAGTGTTATCGCGGTCAACTTCATCCGCAGGGTCATGGCACCTCCGGGCCGGTCGTGGCAGTCACGGTGTGTGGTCGCGTCCGTCCCGTGGGCCGAAGGCTTCGAGGGCTTCCGCGTCGGTCGCGCGGGCGTGCAGGAAGTAGTCGGCCCACTCGGCGATTTCAGGGTAGGACGAGTCCTGGCCGACCCGGGTGACGGCCGCCGCGATGTCGAAGTCCGTGGTGCGCAGTTCGACGCCTGGCCCCAGGAGAGCCCAGTGGGCTCCGGTTCTTCCGTAGGGCATGCCGATGCTGCCGGGGTTGACGACGAGTCGACCGTGGGCGAGGCGGACGAACGGCATGTGGGTGTGGCCGCAGACCACGGTGCGGATGTCGGCGTCGAGTCCGTCGAAGACCTCCTTCCAGCGGTCGAGTCGGGAGTCCACCAGGACGACCTCCTCGTCGTCACGGGGCGTGGCATGGCAGAACAGCACTTTCCCCAGGCCACGCACGGACAGCGAAAGTGATCGTGGCAGCGAGCCGAGCAGGTCGAGATGGTCGGCGCGGAGCTGTTCGGCCGCCCAGGGGGCGATGGGATCGGGGATCGTGTCGCGTTGCCCCAGGCGGTATTCGAGGAGTTCGCGGTCGGCGTTGCCGCTGATCCAGGCGACGCGGTCGCCGAGACTCGTCAGCAGGTCGAGAACCTGGGTCGGCTGCGGGCCGGCGGTGATGTCGCCGGTGAGCACGATGCGGTCCGCGGTGTGGACGTCCGGTTCGGCGAGCGCTGCCTCCAGGGCCGGCAGGACTCCATGAATGTCGGACAGGACCGCTACTCGGTTCAGCATGGTCACCACTGTGGGGTGAACACAGCCGAGCGGTGGGGTCTTTCGCCCGGCGCGTAGTTCGAGGGGGGGCGTGTTTCCCCACCCGGAGGGTCCCGCCCCGGGCGCTGTCGCCGTGGACGCGCCGTCTAGGGTGCGGACATGACCTCGCATGGCTACCTCTCCGAACTCTTCTCGCTGGACGGCCGGGTCGCCGTGGTGACGGGCGGCAGTTCCGGCATCGGCCGAGCCATCGCCGGGGCTCTCGCGCGGGCGGGGGCGAGCGTGGTGATCATGGCGCGCAAGGAGTCGGAACTGGCCGCCACGGTCGACGAGTTGGCGGCGGACGGCTGCCGGGCGGCCTGGGTGAGCGCCGACCTGAGCACCCGCGACGGGGTCCGCGCGGCGGCGGAGCAGGCGGCCGAGGTGTTCGGCGAGCCCGACATTCTCGTCAACAGCGCCGGCATCAACCTGCGGCCGCCGATGGGCGAGCTGAGCGAGGACGTGTGGGACACCACGATGGCGGTGAACCTGGAAGCGCCCTACCTGTTGGGCCGGCGGTTCGGGCCCGGCATGGCCGAGCGGGGCTTCGGGCGGATCATCCACATCACCTCCCAGCAGGCACACCGGGCGTTCGTCCAGAGCGGCGCCTACGGGGTTTCCAAGGGAGCCCTGGAGTCGCTGGCCCGCTCTCAGGCCGAGGCGTGGTCGCCACATGGCGTCACCTGCAACACGCTGGTGCCCGGGTTCGTCATGACCCCGCTCAATGCGCGGTTGTCGTCCGACCCGGAGAAGGTGGCGGCGCTGGCCGCGCGCACGATGGTCGGGCGCAACGGCCTGGCCGAGGACTTCGCCGGAGCGGCGGTGTTCCTGGCCGGCCGCGCCTCGGGCTATGTCACCGGGCAGGCGATCTTCGTCGACGGCGGGTTCTCCGTTCACTGAACCCTCTCAGGGCGGCGTCCTGGCCACTCCCATGCCGGCCGGTTATCGCCGGCATGCCCGACGGGTGGCGTGTTGCGGATTGGCGCCTGGCGCGGTCGGCGTCACATTGAGGCCATGTCGAGACTTCCTGCCATGCTGATGGCGACCGTCACGCTCGTCATCCCGCTCAGTATGGGTCCCCTGTCCGCGCCGTCCGCCGTGGCGGCGCCTCGATCCGTCGCGCCCGAGCCCCAGTGCACGCTCCCCGCGGGGCTCGCCGAACTCAGCGGTATCGCGATGAGCGCCAGGCACCCGGGCGTGTTCTACGCGCACAACGACAGTGGCAACCCCCATCAGGTTCTGGCCATCGACTGTTCGGGCGCGACCGGTCGGCTCAAGGCCACTTTCACGCTGAGCGGAGTGACCAATACCGACTGGGAGGGCATCGCCGTCGGGCCCGACGAGAACGGGCGGCCTTCGGTTCATGTGGGCGACATCGGCGACAACCTCTCCAGCCGTACCGAGATCTCCGTCCACCGCTTTGCCGAGCCCGACCGGCTGGCGGACGCGACGGTGTCCCCTGCCACCTTCCGTTTCGCCTATTCCGACGGGAGGCATGACGCCGAGTCGCTGCTCGTCGACCCGGCGTCCGGTCGGTTGTATGTGGCGAGCAAGGTGCTCGGTTCGCGGGGCAGGCTCTACCGGGCGCCGCTGCCCCCGCAGCCCGGACAGGTCAACACTCTCACCCCGGTGGGCAAGGGTCCTGTGTGGGCCACCGACGGGGCGTACTCCCCCAGCGGCAGGTCATACGTCCTGCGCAGCGGCGGTCCGTTCGGGCCGAACACCGGCTATGTCTTCGACTCGGCCGGCACCGAGCTCGCCGAGGTCGCCCTGCCCTCCCAGCCGCAGGGCGAGGCCGTCACCTACGCCGACTGCACCTCGCTGCTCGCGGGCTCGGAGAACGACAACCGGATCTGGCGTGTGCCGCTGCCGGCCGAGGCCACTCCGGGGTGCTGAACGGGCCGCCGCCCCGCGCGTCAACTCGCTTTGAGAACTTCCGGGTTGGCGCAGTGGGCCAGCGCCTCGCCGCGCAGATAGCGGCCGACCTCTGCCGCGGCGATCCGAGCGGCCTTGTGCGCGACCTGCTGGCTGCCACCCGCGATATGCGGCGTGAGGACGACACCGGGGGCGGTCAGCAGCCGGGAGTCGGCGGGCAGCGGTTCCTCCGGGAAGACGTCGAGGCCGGCGCCGGCGAGCTGGCCGGAGTCCAGGGCGTCGCAGACCGCGTCGTAGTCCAGGAGGGCCCCGCGGGCGCAGTTGACGAGGACGGAGCCGCGGGGCATGGCGGCGATCTGCGCGCGGCCGATCATGCCCTTGGTCTCGGCGGTCACGCGGGCGTGCAGCGAGACGATGCGGGAGCGGCGGAGCAGTTCGTCCAGGGAGACCTGCTCGGCGATGCCGGCCAGCGCTTCGGGGCGTACGTAGGGGTCGTGGACGAGCACCTCGGCGCCCATGGCGCGCAGGACCTTGGCGACGCGGCTGCCGATGGCGCCGTAGCCGATCAGGCCGATGGTGGCGCCGTCGATCTCGATGCCGCAGTTGTCGTAGTCGTAGTAGTCGCCGCGCCAGACACCGCGGCGGAGGTCCGTGTGGGTGTCGCCGACGCCGCGGGCGGCGGCGAGCATCAGGGTGAGGGTGTGTTCGGCGGTGGCGGTGGCGTTGCGGCCGGGGGCGTAGCAGACGGCGACGCCGTGCCGGGTGGCGGCTTCGAGGTTGGCGTTGACCGGGCCGCCGCGGCTGGTGCAGAACAGTTTCAGGTCGGGGCAGTTGGCGAGGATGCGCTCGGTGAGCGGACCGTGCTCGGTGACACAGATCTCGATGCCCTGGAGGGCCTCGATCATCTCGTCCTCGGTGCCGGATGCCTCGATGACCTCGGCGACCGGGCCGAAGGGCGTGTGCGGCCAGGGGAACTGATGCTCGCGGACCTTGAGGGGCAGGTCCCCGGCAGCCTGGCGGACGGCGTCGGCGAACAGGCTCGGGCGGATGAAGTGGTTGCCGGCGACGAGGACGGGGGTGGTCATCGGGAAATTCTCCTGAAGTGGCGGTGCGGCAGGGGCTGTTCGCGGGTCAGTGGTAGACGGGGATGGCGGTCATCGCCGGGGTGTTGAGGCGCAGCAGCGCGGTCCGGCCGTCCTCGACGCGGATCTCGGTGAGGGCGCCGTTGTGCAGTTCGGGGAAGACCCGGCGGTAGTCGGCGAGCGGTATGCCCAGCAGATGGCAGAGCAGGACCCGGACGAGGGTGGAGTGGGCGACCAGGAGGATCCGGCCGTGCGGATGCTCGCGGGCGATGTCGGCCAGGCAGGCGGCGGCACGTCCGGCGGCCCGGCGCGGGTCCTCGCCGCCGGGGAGATGGTGCTCGACCGGGTCGGCAAGGAAGGCGTCCAGCTGCTGCGGGAAGCGGTGCCGCATCTCGTCCCTGGTCAGGCCCTCGCCCTGGCCGAAGTCCAGTTCGTAGAGGCGCTCGTCGATGCGCGGAGTGAGGCCGCAGGCCTCGGCCGCGGGGCCTGCGGTGAGGCGGGCGCGGGAGAGCGGTGAGCTCCAGACGGCGGTGAGGTCGGCGGTCGTCGCCCAGTTGGCGAGTGTCGCGGCCTGCTCGCGACCGTGGTCGGTGAGGGGCACATCGGTGCGGCCGGCATAGCGGTTCTCGGCATGCCACACGGTCTCGCCGTGGCGTACCAGGATGAAGTCGGTCACTGCGTGGCCCTCCTGCGGGCGTGGTCGGCCACGGTCTGGTCGAGCCAGCCACGGCGGGTGAGTTCGTCGATGAAGCGGAGGTAGACGGGGAGGTAGCGGGCGGTGCGGTCGGGGGCGGGATGCAGCTCCTCGGCGATCCGGACCATGGCGGTCGCCGCCTCCTGGAGGGATGCTCCGGAGGAGGTGGCGGCGAGTACGGCCATGCCGATGGCGCCTTCGGCTTGTTCGGGGAGGCGTACGGCGCGTCCGAGTACGTCGGCGCGCAGCTGGTTCCAGTAGGCGTTGCGGGTGCCGCCGCCGGTGAAGGTGAGGGGCCCGTCGACGGGGGCGCCGATGTGGTCGAGGTAGTCGAAGCAGAGCCTTTCGAGGCAGGCGACGCCGAGCAGATACGAGTGGAACTCGGCGGCGCGGGTGGGGAGTTGGCCGAGGATGAAGGGTTCGGCTTCGGGTGCGCGGAACGGGAAGCGCTCGCCGCCGGTGGAGACCAGCGGGTAGGCGACGGCGTCCGGGTCGAGTGCCGCGGCCTGCTCGGTGAGCACGTCGACGTTCTCGCTGTGGAAGTACTGCGAGATGACGCCGGCACCGCTGCTGGAGGCACCGCCGGGCAGCCAGTTGCCGTCCGGGCCGCGGTGGCAGTACACGACGCCCGCCGGGTCGCGGACGAGGTGGGGGCTGCTGCCCTTGAAGACGAGGGTGGTGCCGAGTACGCAGTTCCAGGCGCCGGGGGCGAGGGCTCCGGCGCCGATCTGGGCGGCGCAGCCGTCGGTCATACCGGCGACGATGGTGGTGCCCTCGGGGATGCCGGTGGCCTCGGCGGCGTCGGCGCATACGGTGCCGAGCGCGCTGCCGGGGCGTACGACATCGGGCAACAGGCTCTCGGAGACGCCGAGTTCGGCCATCACCTTGTGCGGCCAGCCCTCCTCGACCAGGTGGTAGCCGGTCTTGAGGGCGTGGCTGGCGTCGCTCGGCACCTGGTGTCCGGCCAGCCGCCAGGTGATCAGGTCGACCTGGTGGAGCAGCCGGTCGCCCCGGTGGGTGGTGGCGGGTTCGTGGTCGAGCAGCCAGCGGAGTTTGGGCAGCGCCCAGGACGGCTGCATGCTGCGGTAGCCCAGCTCCTCCCAGACCGCCGCGCCGGCCTTGTTGACCGCCTCGGTCTGGTCGGTGGCGCGCCCGTCGTCGTACATCAGCCCCGGGGTGAGCGGGGTGCCGGCGGCATCGGCGAGCAGGATGGTCCCCGAGGTGCCGTCGACGGCCAGTCCGCGGATCCGGCGGGTGTCGATGCCGTGCAGGGCTTCCTGGCAGGCACCGGACAGCGCGGTCCACCACTCCTCCGGGTCCTGCTCGTGGCACCTGCCCTGACGGCGGCTGGTCAGCGGGCGGGAGGCGGAGGCGAGGACCTGTCCGGTGCCGTCGACGGCGACACAGCGGGCGCTCTGGGTGCCCAGGTCGAGGCCGAGCCAGGTGCCGTCGAGGGTGGGGGTGCGGCTGGGGGTGTGCGGGTCAGACACGGGTGCCTCCAGGGGCGGTGGGGGCGCGGGGGCCGGTGGTGACAGTGGTGCCGCCGGCGGCCGGGCGGACTGCGTGGGTGGCCGGGGGTGTGGGGCCGGCGCCCTGGCGGGGTATGCCGTCGTCCGCGGGCGGCGGCCCGGATGCCGCGCGGCGTCCCGCCGTGCTCCCCCGCCAGACCGCGCCGCCCCGCCAGCCGGCCTCGCGGGCGATCGTCCGCCAGCCGAGGAAGTCCTCGTAGAGCGCGGCATAGAACTCCGCGCGCTCCGGGTCCGGCTCCCAACTGCTCCGCATCCGGACGTACTTGGTGGCGGCGCTGTGCATGCTGCTCTCCGCGCCGGAGCGGACCAGACCGGTGAGGAACGCGCCCTTGGCGCCCAGTTCGGTGTCCCCGGCGCGGGCGGTCGGCACCCCGGTCGCATCGGCGATCAGCGCGCACCAGGCGTCGCTGTTGGCGCCGCCGCCGCACAGCCGCAGCTCGCTGATGTCGGTACGGGCGGCGGCCAGCGAGTCCCGCAGGACGAGGGAGAGCCCGTCGAAGACGGCGCGGGCCATGTCGGCGCGCGAGTGCTCCAGGGACATGCCCCAGAAGGAGCCGCGGGCGCGCGGATCGAGGAACGGAGCGCGCTCGCCCGCCGGGGAGAGATACGGCAGGAACATCAGCCCGTGGGCGCCGGGCTCCGACTGGAACGCCAGCCGCGCCAGCTCCGGAGGCCCGGTCAGCCCCAGCATCTCCGCGGCCCAGCCGAGCACCTCGGCGCCGTTGAGGGTCGGGAAGGCGCGCAGCACCCGCTCGCGGCCGCGGTAGGCGATGTTGATGCCGGACGGTTCGCCGGTGGTGTCGACGTCGGTGCGGACGATCTCGGTGCACAGGGTGGTGCCGAGGATGCTGCACGCCTGGCCGGGGTTGACGACGCCGACGCCGCGGGCGGTGGAGGCGATGTCGTAGGGGGCCATCACGACAGGCAGTCCGGCGGGCAGCCCGAGCTGTCCCGAGGCCTCGGCGGTGATCTCGGCGATCCGTTCCGACTCGCCGAGGACGGTCGGCAGCAGCCGCGCGTAGGCGGTCAGGCCGAACAGTTCCAGGATCTGCGGGTCGTAATCGCCGGTGGCGTGGTCGAGGAACGGGGCGGAGGCGTCGGATTCGTCGGTGGCGCGGACGCCGGTGAGGCGGAGGAAGAGCCAGCCGGCGGCGGTGAGCGAGGTGGCGGAGCGCGCCAGCCGGTCCGGGTCGTGTTCGGCGAGCCAGCTGAACAGGGCGTTGGGCATGCCGGCGCAGGTCAGCGAGCCGTTGCGGCGGAAGGCCGCTTCGAGGATGCCGTCCCGCTGCCAGGCGGTGAGCCGGTCGCCGGCCCGGCCGTCGGACCACAGGATCGCCGGGCCGGTGGGGCGGCCGCGCTCGTCGACGAGCCAGGCGCCGTCGCCCTGGGCGGTGAAAGACACCAGCCACACCGGGTCGGCCAGCTCCGACACGTCCGAGAGAACACTGCGGACGGTGAAGACAACGGCGTTCCAGACGGCGTCCATGTCCTGTTCGGCCCAGCCGGGGTGCGGCCGGTGCACCTCGGTGGCCTGGCGGGACACCGCGATCTCGGTGCCCTGGTCGTCGAAGACCACCGACTTGATCATCGTGGTGCCGACATCAATGGTCAGTACGGACATCTGTGGGGTCCTTTCACGCCGGGGCGGAGGCGGTGGACGCGGTGCCCGGCCGGGCGCCGGCGGCAGCCGCTTCTTCGCCCCTACCCGCATCGTCCGGCAGCTTCAGGAAGAGGGCCAGCACAGTGCTCAGCGCATACATCCCCGCGAAGATCCACACGACGCCTTCCACGCCGAGCGGCCCGACGAAGGCCGCGACGACGGCGGGGCCGACGAAGGTGCTGGCGCCCGCGCCCAGGTTGAGTGCGGCCAGCGCCTGCCCCTTGTGCTTCGGCTCCAGCGAGGGCATCAGCGCCGATACCGGGACGTATCCAGCCAGCGTAGCGCCGTAGAAGGCGGCGACCACAAGGGCCAGCGGGAAGTTGGCGCCCGCCGCGTCCGGCACGTAGAAGAGCAGCAGGGTGCTGAGGGTGCAGCCGGCGCCGCCGACCCAGGCGATGGTGTGGCGCCAGCCGAGCCGGTCACCGATCATCCCGCACAGCAGGTTGGCGAAGATGTTGGTCGCGAACATCGCGCTGAGCAGGTGCAGCCACTGGGTGAGGCTGAAGCCGACGGTCCTGGTGAAGTGGATCGGCATGATCACGAAGAAGCCGAACTGCGAGGCCGTGTTGATGACGCGTACCAGCGAGCCGACACCGACCCGGGGGTTGCGCCACAGGATGGTGACGCTGCCGACCAGGGTGGCCAGCGGCTTCTCCCCCTCGGCCGGCACCCGCTTGGCGCCCCGCTCGTCGCGGACGAGCAGCAGGGCGATCAGGCCGCCCACGAGGACCAGCGCCAGTGCCGCCCACAGCGTGGCGTAGGCGCCGATCTGCGGGATGAGGCCACTGGCGACCAGCGAGCCGAGCGTGGGCAGTCCGCCGGTGAAGGCGAACCAGAACCAGCCCATGGCCGTGCTGAGCCGGGCGCGCGGTGCCACTCCGGCGATCCACACCAGGAATCCGTAGGCGAACAGCGGATACCCCAGGCCGCGCAGGCCGTAGCCGAGCATCATCAGCGGATAGCTGGTCGCGGGGATGGCCGCGACGAGGAAGACCAGCTGGAAGACGCCCCAGATGCCGAGTCCGGTCCACATCACCCGGCGCGGGCCCCACAGGTCGGACAGCACTCCGGAGAGCCAGGCGGCGATCGCGGCGGCGATTCCGTAGACGGTGAACAGCAGCGCGACGCGGGACTCGGAGATGCCCTCGTCGATCAGGTACGGGGAGAGATAGCCGGACTCGACACCGTCTCCGATCATGAAGAGCAGGAGTCCGAGGTAGCCCCAGGCGAGGGTCGGCGGGATGCCCAGGCGTGTGATCAGCGAACGCGGCGGAAGGTTCGTCATCGAATCTCCCCTTTCTGCGGCGGCAGGCGGGATGGATGCGATGAGGGAACCGCCTGGCCGAAAGGGGCGTCAATGGTGGCCGGAACTCTTCGCATGAGGGCGGCGACCTGCCATGTTGCGTACGCGGAAGCCGCAGGGAGACGCCCTCACCGGCTGGCGCGCTACGGTGAGTCCGTACGTTAAATCCGTGCGAACATAACGCGGCGAATTCACACGCCGTGCCGGGTGACACACGCGGAGGCACCTGGCGCGGGCACCGGAGGGAGCGGGGCGATGGACCGGGTCGAGGCCCAGGAGGAGCGGCGGCGCCGTATTCGCGACAGCGTCATCGCCCGCGGATTCGTCCGCACCGCGGACCTCGCCGAGGAGTTCGGCACCAGCCTGATGACCGCGCACCGCGATCTGGACGCTCTCCAGGCGCAGGGCTGGCTGCGCAAGGTGCGCGGCGGCGCGACCGGGCTGCCGTCGGCGCAGTTCCACGGCAGCGTCGCGGAACGCATGGCCACCATGGCGCAGACCAAGCAGCTGCTGGCACGGGCCGCCGCGACGTTGCTGGTCCCCGGCCAGACGGTGCTGCTCGACGACAGCACGACCTGTCTGCTGCTCGCGAACGAGGCCACCGAGCACACCCCGCTGACCGTGATCACCAACTCGCTGCCGGCGATCACGACGCTGTCCAAGGAGCCGGGTATCTCCCTCATCACCCTGGGCGGCGCCTACTTCCCCGCCTATGACGCCTTCATGGGGCTGCACACCGCGGACGCGGTCCGGGCCTTTCGCGCCGATGTGCTGTTCATGTCCACCACGGCCGTGACCAACGGCCGCTGCTATCACACCTCACCGGAAACAGTGCAGGTCAAGCGGGCGATGATGGAGAGCGCGGCACGCAGTGTGCTGGTCGCGGACCACACCAAGTTCACCAAGGACGGGCTGTACGCGCTCGCGCCGCTGACCGACTTCGATCTGCTGATCGTCGACGACGGGCTACCGGCCGAGCAGGTACGGGCGGTGCGGGCGGGCGGCACCGAGGTGATGGTGGTGGCGGAACGGGGGTAGGGCCTGTCCGACGCCGAGTCCGACCCTGACCCACCGGACAGGGTCGGAAAGCCCCTGGCGGCGCCCTCAGCCGCGAGCGCTCCCGGGGCCGCCGCCGAGGCCCAGCAGCGACGGGTCGTCCGCCAGCTCCCGGAACACCTCCCGCGGGTCCTTGAGCAGCTTGCGCTCGGTGAGGTCCAGCAGGCCGCCGACGGCGCTGATCTCGGCGGACACCGTCCCGTCGAGCTTGCGGACGGTCTGCTCCACCCGGAACGTCCTCCCCTCGCCCCAGACGAATTCGCAGCTCACCGCTACCTCGTCGCCGGCCCGCAGCTCCCGCAGATAGCGGATGGTCGTCTCTACGGTCACCGGGCCGACGCGCTTGTCCACCAGGTCGCTCTGCCGGATTCCGCTCGCCTGGAGCAGCGTCCAGCGGGCGTGCTCGGCGTACTGGAGATAGACGCTCTGATTGAGATGCCCCTGCGTGTCCGTCTCATAGCCGCGAACGGTGATTCCTACGGTGAAGGGCTCCGCCCCGCCCGCCCCGGCTGCCGCACCCGCTACCTCTGCCACGATCTCTCCGCTCCCCGTTGGCGCCGGCCTCGTCGGCCGTCGGCTTTCTCGCATCGTAGGCGTCAACGATCAACGGCCGGCGGTTATTTCACGGCTGTCCGTGCTGGAGCACGGCTGGGGCGACGGCTCGGGCAGGGGCGACGGATCACACAAGGGCGACGACTCGCGCCGAGTCGCCCGTGGACGCAGGTCGCCTGGGCGAGCGGAGTGCCGCTCGCCCAGGCATGCCCCCGCCATGTCCCCCTCACGACCCCCCGTTCACCGCGTCGGCGTCCCCCTCGAAGACTGCGTCATCAGGGTCAGGTCCCACTTGGCCAGGGGCTCGCCGATCGGCTGGAAGATGGTGATGGTGTCGCCGGAGCCGGTGCTCTTGCTGCAGGTGGTGCTGCCGCCACCGGAATGTGTGCCGACCGCCTTCGGGGAGCTGGGCTGGGTCACATACGAGCCGCCCGAATCCCCGGGCGCCGAGCAGGCGTCGGTGTACGACAGCCCCTCGATGACGACCGTCCCGTAGTCCACGGTCTGGTCGGCCTTGGTGATCTCGCCGCAGTGCCAGCCGCTGGCCTCCCCGGAGTGGCATACGGACATCCCCACCATGCCTTCCTGCGTTCCGGTGACGGCGACCGGGTTGCCGCCCTCGCCCACCACATCCGGGGTCAGGGTCCAGTCGTCGCCGTCCACCCCGACCACGCCGAAGTCCCCCTCGCGCCCGTTGACGCTGAGCCGCCCGCCCTGGTTGGAGATGCCCACGCGGCTGCCGTCCTTGCCGTACGCGAGCTGATCCGCGTCGTTGGTGCAGTGACCGGCCGTCAGAAAGCCCTTGAGGCCGTTGGGTCCGGTCACCGAGAAGCCGATGGAGCAGATGCCCTCGGTCCCCGGCATCCACTTCTCGCCGCCGACGATCCGGCCGCCCTGCTGGATCGGCTTCTGGTCGCTCTCCTCGATGCGCACCGGGATGCGCGAGCGGGTGCCGAGTTCACGGACGGCGCGCTCGAAGTCTGCGGTCTCGGGCTTGCGGGCCTTGCGGTGGACGCGGATGACGACGCCGTTGTTGCGGTCGTCCACGCCCCAGCCGGTGACACCCGGCACACCGTCGCCGGCCCGGTTGCCGATCCGCCGTACCAGCACGGCGAGCTCGGCGCGGCTGTGCGCGACCGTCTTGGGCACCGCCCCGGCAGCCCGCACCCGCTGCGCGTCATCGGCGCCGGTGACCGCGACGACCAGCTTGCCGGCCGTCTTGTCGAACCACATTCCGGCCGGCGGTCTGCTGAGCACCCGCCGTACGGCCAGCGCGGCACGCTGCGCCTCGGCCTCCTGGACCAGCCGGCTGCGCGCCTGGTCCGGCGTCAGGCCCAGGTCCCGGCGCATCGCGTCGAGCATGCCGCGCGGTGCGGGCTGGGGCGTCGGGTCGGAGTCTGCGCGGGCCGGGCTGAGCGGGCTGGTGGCCGCCATCACGGCGGCCACGGTCGCGCCCCAGAGAGCTGCCTTTCGGAAGCGTCGTTGCATCTGAAAGCGGCGTTGCGTCTGAAAGCGGCGTTGCATCGGGGATCTCCTCGCGGTGTCGACTACACGTCGTCGGATCCGGCCTGTTGAGCGTCCTCGACCTCGACGCGTGCGGCATGAGGAGATCCCTTGCATGATGACCCGGTGATATCCGACAGCGGCCGCCAAGTCCCGCCCCAGTACGGCCCGTACGGCCTGCACGACCTCCCGGAGGCCCTCCGCAACGTCCCCTACTCGGGCGCCCGCTATCCGGGAGCGGAGACACCTGATTGCGCGCATGGGCTGGCCGGGGGCGCGAACTGTCAGCGCTACGCCTACGCGGTGCTCCGCCACTTCGGCCTGCTGATCCCGCCGCTGCGTTCGGCGGAGCTGTGGGCGGACACCGGAGCAACCTGCAAGGCCGATCCGCCACAGCCGCTTGACCTGGTGCTTTTCGACGGCGGCCGGGCCGAGGGGCGCCCTGCCGGGTACGGCGCGCACGTCGGCGTCCACCTGGGCCCCGACCGGGTCCTGCACCTGTGCCGGGAGATCGGCCGCCCGGCCGTATGGACCTATGCCGACTTCGCGGCGCGGCCGCGCTATGCGCGCTTCCTGGGCGCCAAGCGGGCGGTCGGCAAGGGAGGGGACGGGGGGAGCGGGGCCGTCCGGCGACCGGGCTGACCAGTCAGGGCCTGGGCTGACCACTCACCTGTCGGTCTTACGAGTCGGCGCCCGCGCACCCCGCGACCCAGTTCGCCTACCGAATTCAGCCGCCGAAGCCGCCGCCGTCGAAGCCCCCGCCGCCGTCGAAGCCGCCACCGTCGCCGAATCCGCCACCGAAGTCGTCGGCGCTGAAGTCGGAGCCGGAGACATCGCCGCCCTCGGGGCCGCCGAAGCCGGCGCCATAGGCGTGCGGGGCCATCATCATGTTGCCGAGCATGGTGCCCACGAGCAGGCCGGGGAGCAGGCCGCCGCCGAAGTAGCCGCCGGCCCAGGGGGCGTAGGCCGGGCCCGCGTCCCAGTACGGGCGGTCACCGGCCGCGGTCCTGACCGTACGGGCCATCGGCTCCAGGCCCTCGTCCAGCCGGGTCTTGTCCGCGGCGCAGACCGGCACGGTGCGCTCCGCCCCGCCGGCCGGTGCCCACTGGACGTCGGCGACGGACGGGCCGTGCCGCGGGTCGAAGAAGCAGGGCAGCCTGCGCTCGGGCAGCGGCTCGCCCGCGCGACGGGCGGCGAGCGTGGCGAGCGAGAACCGCCCGTCCTCCAGCGCCTCGGTCACCCCCTGCACATCGCCGGGGTGCTGCGCGGCCGCCATCGCCGACTTGGCTGTCTCGTACGCGTCCAGCGCATGGCTGTAGTCGGCGCGCATCGCGTCGTCGGCGCCGGGCTCACCAGGGCTGAAGTCGAGCCGGTCCAGTTCCTCGCCGAAGGCGGTGATGTCCTCGTCGACGACGACCCGCAGGTCCTCCAGCGCGGCCCGCTCCGCGGCCTCCTTCCGGCGACGGTTGCGGCGGGCGATGGCGTACGCGCCGCCGCCACCGACGGCGATCAGCACACCGAGGCCGATCGCCGTGCCGACGTCGAAGCCGCTGCTGCCGGCGTCCCAGGCGGTGGGCGCATGGCCGTTGGCCTGCGCGTCGGCCGAGTCGACGAAGCTGTTGAGGCGTTCGGAGACCGTCGGGTACTGGGAGCGCTTGACGGCTCCCACGAGGTTCTGGACGGAGCTGTGGGACATCACACGGGTGTCGGCGCCGGCGTTGAAGCCGTTGCCGAGTTCGATGGCGTAGACACCGCTGATGCCGACTTTGGTGCGCAGATCACGCAGCACCGTCTGGGGCGGATACTCCGGGGCCCTCGGCAGCACCGCGACGAAGACCGGCTTGTCGGCGTCCTTGATCTTCTTGGCCAGCGCGTCCGCCTGGCCCGAGGAGAACTCGCCCGCGGCCCGGGGATCGACATAGACCGGGCCCTTCTTGAGGGCCGCCGCGGCCTCGTCGAGGCCGTCGGCGGCATGAGCGCCCGGTGCCAGCACGGTGACCACCGCCAGCAGGGCGGCCACCAGCAGGAGCAGCGGTCCGAACAGCACACGACGGGTTGCGGTCTTCATGTTTACGACGCTACCCGAACACGACTTTTTCCGGACATCTCAACCATGGGCGGCAACGAGTGGACCCTGGTCCCGGCCCGTCGGATCCCCCTCGACGGGCCGGGACAGCGCCCCTCTCCATGGCTCTCTTCTGCTCTCTCCTGCCCTCTTCAGTTCTCTACGGCCTGCTACGGGGCGCTCAGCCCGACCAGGCCGGCCAACGCGTCCCGGTGGCGCCCCGGCGTACCGAAGGCGATCTCGTCGCTCTTGGCCCGCTTGAGGAACAGATGCGCCGGGTGTTCCCAGGTCATGCCGAGTCCGCCGTGCAGCTGGATGCACTCCTCCGCGGCGCGTACCGCGACCGGCGCGCAGTACGCCTGGGCGACCGCCACCGCCACCGGGGCGTCGGGGCTGTCCGTGGCCAGCGCGTCGGCGGCGTTGCGGGCGGCCGCGCGGGCCGAGGCGACGTCCAGCCAGAGGGCCGCCATCCGGTGTTTGAGCGCCTGGAACGAGCCGATGGGGCGGCCGAACTGGGTGCGCTCCGCCGTATGGCGAACGGTCTCGGCCAGGCACCACTCCGCCACGCCGAGCTGTTCCGAGGCGAGCAGCCCGGCACCGGCCAGCAGCGCTCGTTCGACGGCGGCGCGGGCGCGGTCCCCGGTGGCCAGAAGGCGGCCGTGCGCCCCGTCGAAGGTGAGGTGGCCGAGGGGCCGGGTGAGGTCGAGGGGGGTGACGGTGTCGCTGCGTACGCCGTCCGCCGTCGCCTCGACCGCGTACAGGGCAGGGCCGTCCGGTCCCTCGGCCGGCACCAGCAGGATCTCGGCGGAGGCCGCGTCCGCGACCGAGGTCACCCGGCCGGTCAGGGCACCGCCCGCGTCCGCCCGGACCGCGGTCTCGGCCACTCCGCCCGGCCCGGTGGTCAGCGGGAGCGCGAGCACGCCGACCGTATTGCCGCCGGCGAGCGCGCCGAGCAGCGTGGCGGTCTCCGGGTCCGCCGTATCGCAGCCGAGCAGTGCGGTCACCGCGACGACGGCGCTGGTCAGATAGGGCACCGGGGCGGCACAGCGGCCCAGTTCCTCCAGGACGACGGCCGCTTCGCGGGCGCTCGCGCCCTGTCCGCCGAGCTTGTCCGGAACCAGCAGCCCCGCGGTGCCGATGTCGGTGGCGAGCGAGCGCCACAGCCGCGTGTCGTAGGGGACGTCCGACTCCAGACCGGCCAGCACGGTGGCCGGATCGCTGCGGTCGGCGAGCAGTGACCGTACGGCGTCGCGCAGCGCGTCCTCGTCCTCGGAGTAGAGGAGATCGGGGTCCGGGCCGGCGGTTGCGAGCGTCTGCGGGGCGGTCATCGGGGCAGGTCCTTCCACGCGACGTCCTTGTCGGTGCGCGGCTCGGGCGGCAGCCCCAGCACACGTTCGGCGACGATGTTGAGCAGCACTTCCGAGGTGCCTCCCTCGATGGAGTTCCCCTTCGCGCGCAGATAGCGGTAGCCGGCCTCGCGTCCGGTGAAGTCGACGCCTTCGGGGCGGCGCAGCGTCCAGTCGTCGTAGGTGAGACCGTCCTCGGCGAGGAACTCCACCTCCCAGCCGCTGATCTCCTGGGCGAGCCGGGCGAAGGCCAGCTTCATGCCCGAGCCCTCGGGTCCCGGCTGGCCCATGGTGAGCTGCTGGCGCAGCCGCTCGCCGGTGAGCCGGGCGACCTCGGCGTCCACCCAGAGTTTCAGCAGCCGCTGGTGGAGATCGTGGGTGCGCAGTTCGGGATGTGCGCGCCAGTCCGCGGCGGCGACGCCGATCATGCCGCCCTCGCGGGGCATGCGGGCGCCGCCGATGGCGACCCGCTCGTTCATCAGCGTGGTCTGGGCGACCCGCCAGCCCTCGCCGATCTCGCCCAGGCGGTGTGCGTCGGGGATGCGGACGCCGGTCAGGAAGACCTCGTTGAACTCGGCCTCACCGGTGATCTGCCGCAGCGGTCGTACGTCGACGCCCGGGTCGGTCATATCGCAGACGAAGTAGCTGATGCCGCGGTGTTTGGGCAGGTCAGGGTCGGTGCGGGCGATGAGGATCGCCCACCGGGCCTGGTGCGCGCCGGACGTCCACACCTTCTGGCCGTCGACGATCCAGTCCCCGCCCCCGTCCCGTACGGCCCGGGTGGCCAGCGCCGCCAGGTCCGAGCCGGCGCCGGGTTCGCTGAACAGCTGGCACCAGACCTCCTCGCCGGTCCACAGGGGACGCAGAAAGCGCCGCTTCTGTTCGTCGGTGCCGAAGCGCAGGATGGTCGGCGCGGCCATGCCGAGGCCGATGCCGATGCGGCCGGGGTTGTTGCCGGGGGCGCCGGCGGCCTCCAGTTCGGCGTCCACGACGGCTTGCAGGGCGCGCGGCGCGTCCAGCCCGCCGAGTCCCTCGGGGAAGTGGATCCAGGCGAGCCCGGCGTCGAAGCGGGCGCGCAGGAAGTCCAGCGGCTCGGTGTCAGACGAGAGGTGCTGGCCCGCAGGGCCCTCGTTCTGGGGTGGTGGGAGACGGGTGGGCGGATGCGCGGCGAGCAGTTCGGCGGTGCGTCGGCGCAGGTCGGCGGCGTCGGTGGGCATCAGGCCCGCTCCTCTCCGGGGACCACGACGAGGCGGCCGACGCTGGTGCCGTCGGCGACCCGCTGTACGGCCTCGGCGGCGCCGTCCAGCGGCACTCGTCCGCCGATGAGTGGCTTGATGACGCCCTGTGCGGCGAGCTTGGTGAGCTCTTCGTGGCAGGCGTCGACCGAGGCCGGGTGCTTGGTGTTGTAGAGGCCCCAATGCAGGCCCAGGATCGCGTAGTTCTTCACCAGTGCGTGGTTGAGGGCGGGGGTGGGGATGGCTCCGCCGGCGAAGCCGACGACGATGATCCGGCCCTCGAAGGCGATGCATTTGACGGACTTGGCGTAGGCGTCGCCGCCGACCGGGTCGTAGACCACATCCGCGCCACGGCCGCCGGTGGCCTCCTTCACTCCCGCGACGATGTCGTCGGTGCGCCGGTCGAGGACGACGTCGCAGCCCAGTTCGCGGGCGATACGGGCCTTGTCCTCGCCGCCGACGACGCCGATGACCCGCGCGCCCGCGGCCTTGCCGAGCTGGACGGCGGCGCTGCCGACTCCGCCGGCCGCGGCGTGCACCAGCAGCGTCTCCCCCGCCTGCAGCCGGGCCCGGCGGTGCAGCCCGAACCAGCCGGTCTGGTAGCCGATGTGCAGGGCCGCCGCCTCCGCGTCGTCCAGCTCTTCCGGGGCCGGGCGTACGGTCGCCGCGTCGACGACCGCGAGCTCGGCGAAGCCGCCGTCGGGCAGTGGCGGCTGGGCGAGTACGCGCGCGCCGATCTCACCGGCGGCGCCCTCCCCCACCGCCAGGATCTCGCCGCAGATCTCCACGCCCGGGGTGAACGGCAGCGGCGGCCGCGCCTGGTACTGGCCGCGGCACAGCAGCGCGTCCGGGAAGTTGATGTTGGCGGCCCGTACGCGCAGCAGCAGCTGCCCGGGTCCCGCCTGCGGATCCGGCACCTCTTCCAGCCGCATCACCTCGCGCGGCTCGCCGTTCGCGTGTACGCGCCATGCCCTCACCTGGTGCCTCCACAAGCCTCGGATACGCGGGTGGTGCGGGGCGCCCGGTGGGTGCCGGAGCTCCGCCGCAGTCGACATACTAAGCGGTCGGTATCCCGGAGGGAACACCATATCGGCCGGGTCCCCGGTGTCGGCGATCCTGGTACCGGCAGGGTCAGGCTGCCGCCCGCCGCATGACGGAGACTGTCCGCCATGGACTCACCCGCCACGGACATACCCCCCACACCTACCCCCGCCGACCCGGCGACCGTGCGAGCGGGCTCGACCGGCCTGGGGAATCTGGGGAACTTTCTGCGCACCCGCCGCGCCCGGCTCCAGCCCGAGGACGTCGGTCTGGTCTCCTACGGGGCGCGCCGCCGCGTACCGGGTCTGCGCCGCGAGGAACTGGCCCAGCTGGCCGGCGTCAGCGTCGCGTACTACACCCGCCTCGAACAGGGGCAGAGCCACAACGCCTCGGAAGGGGTACTGGACGCCCTGGCCCGCGCGCTGCGGCTGACCGCCGACGAGCGGGCGCACCTCCGCGCACTCGCCCGGCCCGCGCGGGCCCGCCGCCGCCCCGCCGTCCGTCACGACAAAGTCCGCCCCGGAATACGGCAGTTGCTCGCCGCGATGGACGACGTACCGGCCATCGCCCTCGGCCCCCGCTTCGAGGTGCTGGCCTGGAACCGGCTCGGGCACGCCCTGGCCGCCGGGCATCTGGACTTCGACAGTCCCGGCCGGCCACTGGACCGTCCCAACACGCAGCGGTTGCTGTTCCTCGACCCGCACACCCGCGAGCTGTACCCGGACCGCGACGAGGAGACCCGCAGGGCGGTCTCCGCGCTGCGGGTGGCCGCCGGGCAGCGTCCCGACGACCAGCAACTCGCCGAGCTGATCGGCGAGTTGTCCATGAAGAGCACCGAATTCAGCAGCCTGTGGTCCCGGCACGCGGTCGGCAACTGCACCTTCGGCACCAAGCGGTTCCGCCATCCGCTGGTGGGTGAGCTGACGCTGGATTTCGAGATGATGCAGACCCCGGACGGTTCCGGGCAGGGCGTGATCATGTACACCGCCGCGGAGGGTTCGCCGTCCGAAGCGGCACTGCGGCTACTTGCCACGGAGCGCGGCCCAGAAGTCCGGGTCCTCGAATCCGAGCGCCCATAGGCCGGTGCCCCGCACCCCGTACTTCCTCAGCAACGGCAGCTGCTCACGGACCCCGCGCGCGTCCTGGTACCAGACCTCGTGCGCCCGGCCGTTCTCCCGGTAGCGGAAGTGCGGGGTGCCGGACTCGGCGTCGAAGAGATAGCCGGCCGCCTGCCGCTTGCGCAGCGCCTCGGCTTCCTTCCAGGTCACATGCTTGGCCCGGTCGCGGCTGCCGGTGGTCCAGTTCCAGCCGTAACCCGGGAACGCGACCTCGATCTTGTGGACCGGAATGGCGTCGGTGGCATAGCGCAGAAACGCCTCGTACCAGCCCTTGGAGGACAGCGGGCCCGCCGCGCCGCCCGCCCAGTGCAGGTCGTAGCCCATGATCCGGACCCGGTCGGCGACCCTGCCGAGGTGCTCGTAGTCGAAGGCGTCACCGGACCCGCGGACCCGGGCCATCACCGTCACCACGCACTGCTTGTCGCGGTCGTGCAGACGCGCGCACAGCTCGCTGGTCAGCGCGTTGTAGCCGCTCCTCACCCGCTCGCGGTCGGCCTTGCTGCCGGTCACCGCCATGGTCTCGTAATCCAGATCGACTCCGTTGTACGCGCGGCTCTCGACCATCCGCAGCAGCGCGTCGACATGCGCGGCCCGGCGCCCCCGGTCCCGCATCAGATCCCCCATCGCCTTGGCGCCGAGGGTCTCCGTCACGGTGGGCACGACATCGATACCGGCGTCGTGCAGCCCGTCGATGATGGAGCGGTTTCCCGCTCCCGGCTGCGCCTTGACGGCGTCGGCGGACGCCTCGTACCAGAAGGGGCTGACGGTGTGCAGCTGGGAGGCGTGCCGCAACGCGTCGCGGTAGGCGGCGAGCGTGTCGCCCCAATACGGCAGCCAGGCCGACGTGCGCCGGCCGACGGCCGCCCGAGCCTCTCCGGACGCCTCCGCCGTGGCCGCCCCTCCCAGCCACGCCCCCGGTGTGAGAGCTCCGGCGAGCGCCACCACACCCAGCACAAACCCGACCCCTGACCGCGCCCGGGACGCCGATACTCGCTCCATTCCCCGAGCCTCGCCCGCCGTTCCCGGGCCCGCTCCGCGAGTTCCGCCGAACGGACCCGGTGGCCACTCGGCACCGTGCACCGTCTGCGCCGTACAGGTGGTCGTCCCTGACGGTGTGTTTGACCCACCCTGACGGTGTGTTCGGCCGAGGCGTCCCGGGATCCCGCCGTCACTACCACAGCGTCCCGCCGCACACGGCCTGATCGGGCGACTCGGTCAAAGCGTTGGCCGTTGGGGCTACGTTCTGTGGGCATGAGCGAGCGGGGTCGCTCAGACGGGAATGACATGGGACGAACGGGGACTCGCCGCATGCTGGAGGAGCACCTCGCCGCGGTACGACTGCGGCTGCGACGGATCGACGAGGCCGGCGACATCGGTGCGGCATTGGAGCCGGAGGCACTCGCCGAGGCACGGTGGCTGGAGCAACTCCTTGGTGAGGAAAGGGAGTTGGGGGCAGAAGTGGCGACGGTCCTGGCCGCCCGGGTGGCGGTGGGGCGGTTGTACTGGCTGCGATCGCGGTCGCTGCCCGCGGAAGGGGACCGGGAGCGGGCGGTGCGCGTCCTCGGGCCGTGTTTTCTGGCCGGTGCGGACGGGGTGCCAGCGCCACTGCTGCCGGATCTCGCCGGCGCCGCGGTGCCCGAGGCCGAGCGGGAGTTGCGGGAGGCGCTCGATGCCGGGGATCCGGAGGCGTTGCGGCGGGCCGCGGACCTGTGGCGGCGCATCCTGGCGGCGCTGCCCGCCGACCACCCGTGCCGGGTGCGGCATTTGTCCGGTCCCGGGATCGCGCTGCTGGGGCGGTACCACCGCACCGCGGAGCCGTCCGACCTGGACGCGGCGATCGACGCCTTGCGGGAGGCGGTCGCCGAGACCCCGGTCGGCCATCCCGAGCGCGGGGCGCATCTGGGCAGCCTGCGCAACGCGCTGATGGTCCGGTTCGGGCGGCTGGCCGATATCGCGGACCTGGAGGGCGCGATCGCGGCGGGTTCGGAAGCGGCGGAGACCGCCCCGGACGGTCTGCCGGAACGCCCTGTGGCACTGTGCCATGTCGCCGTCGCACTCCAGACGAGGGCCCAGCACACGGGCGAGGCAGCCGACTTGGACCGCGCGATCGAGCTTCTCCAGTGCGCGGTGGACGGATTCCCCGCGCACGACCCCAGCCGGCTCTCCGCACTGGCCAACCTCGGCAACGCGCTGCGGGCCCGCTATCAACAAACCGGCGGCGACGCCGGCCTGGGCGACCTGGATACGGCCGTGACCACGGGGAAGGAGGTGCTGGCGGCGACGCCCGTGCACCATCCTCAGCGCGCCGCCCGCCTGTCGAACCTGGGGCTGGCGCTGCTGCTCCGCTTCGACGCGACGGCGAACGCGGCCGATCTGTACACCTCGATCGATCTCCTCCGGTCCGCCCTCGCCATCATGCCGGACGACGGTCGGCCGACCCGCCCGGCCGTGCTCGACAACCTCGGACTCGCGCTGTGGTCGCGGTATCTGCGTACCCGGGACGCCGCCGATCTGGCCGCGGCGGCACGGGAGTTCCGGGCCGCGGCACGGGCGACCGCCGAGGACGACCCCACGCGGGCGCGGTATCTGTCCCACCTCGGCAACGTGCTGCGGCTGCGGTTCACGACCACCGGCGACCGCGCCGACCTGGACACCGCGATCGACGCCCTCCGCTCCGCCGTCGCCGCCTCCCCCGCCGGACTGCCCGACACCGCCGCGTACGGCGCCCAGCTCGGCGACGCGCTGCGCCACCGCTTCGGCCGTACCGGCGACCCGGCGGACCGGGACACGGCCGTGGCGGCGTACACGAAGGCAGCGGACGCCGGCGCGGCGGCGCCCACGGTCCGCGCCACGGCGGCCTCCGCGGCCGGCCGGCTGCTGGCCGCCACCGCGCCCGGCCGGGCCGCCGACCTGCTGGAGACCGCGGTACGGACGCTGCCCGACACCGCCCCGCGACAGCCGGACCGCGACGACCGGCAGCGGGCGCCGGGCGCCTTCGACGACCTGTCCGAGGACGCCGGCCTGTCCGATGACGCGGCCTCGCTGGCCCTCGCCGACCTCCGCGGCACCCCTGGGGAGCGCGCCGCCCGCGCGCTGCGGTTGCTGGAGGCCGGCCGGACGACACTGCTCTCCCGTGCGCCGGACGTACATGGCGGACTGGCCGGTCTGCGTGCCGCGCACCCGGAGACGGCGGCCCGGTTCGCCGCGCTCCGCGACCGTCTCGACCGGCCCGCCGGCGACGGGACGGGCCGCGGAACGCCCACCGCGGCACCGCTCGCGGCGGACCGGCAGCGCCTGGTACGCGAACGGCGCGAGCTGGCCGCCGAGTTCGCCGCGACGCTCGCCGAAATCCGGGCGCTGGACGGCTTCGCCGCGTTCGGTCTGCCACCCACCACTCGTGAGCTGCTGGCCGAGGCGGCGCACGGCCCGATCGTCGCCTTCAGCGTCAGCGAGCACCACTGCGACGCCCTGCTGCTCACCAAGAACGGCATCGCCTCCGTCGCGCTGCCCCGGCTGCGGCAGGACACGCTGACCCACACGGTCGCCTCGTTCCACCAGGCGCTGCACACGGCGGCGGCGAGCCCGCACCGCCGACGGCAGCGGGCCGCCCAGGCCGCGCTGCACACGACGCTGGAGTGGCTGTGGGACGTGGCGGCCGAGCCGGTGCTGCGGGCACTCGGTCACCACGGTCCGCCGGCGGCCGGAGGCGACTGGCCGCGGGTGTGGTGGGCGCCGGGCAGTCTCCTGGGCCGGCTGCCGCTGCATGCCGCGGGGCACCACGGCGACCCGGAGGACGCACCGGAGCGACGCACCGTCCTGGACCGGGTGGTCTCCTCGTACACCCCGACGGTGGGCGCCCTGCGCCATGCCCGGCAGCAGCGGGACGGTCAGCAGCAGGACGGCCAGCCGCGGGACGGTCTGCCGCTCTCCTCCTCGGGAACCGTATTCCCCGACTCCATCGGCACGCTCTGGCCCGTCGACGACAGGCTCTCCGTCGCCGACGCGCTACGCGCCGACGGCCGTCCGACCGCCCTGGCGCTCCACCACACGGTCCGCGCCCTGCGCGACCGGCTTCCGCACGCCCCGTCCCGCTGGGCCGCCTTCCGCCACACGGGCGCCTGACGCGCCTGCCGTGTCCGTGTCGGTCCCGGCACAAAGCCCCTACGTACGCCCGGTCCGCTCCTGGGCGTCCTTCATCGCCTCGGACGACTTCGCCCACCGGGCCCGTACCACCCGGAATCCGGCCTTCTCGCAGGCGTCGCAGACGAGTTCGTCATCGTCGACGATCTTCCGGACCTCGCGCTTCTCGGCTATCCGCAGCAGGATGTCGAGCTTGGCCTCCCGGGCCGGGCGCCGGTCGTTGTTGGGGCGCATCCACAACGGGCCCTCCGGCAGACCGTGCCGGGCGAGCCAGGCGAGGGTGTCGCGGCGGCAGCGCTCGGGGCGGCCGGTGAGATAGCCGACCTCGCAGTCCTCAGTGCTGGTCAGGGCCAGCTCCACGCCCTCCATGAGCGGCGGGTCGTCGACGGCGGCCGCGAAGAAGGCTTTCCAGTCGCGCGGGCGCCGTTCGAGCAGATGCTGCCGGTGACCCGAGTCGGCAAGGGTGCCGTCCAGGTCGAAGACCGCCAAGGGGCGCGTCGTCATGCCGTGTTCGTCCTCTTCTGCCGTGCCGTTCGGCCGGTGTCGTCCTCAGATCGCGGCGGTCTTCTCCGCCGGCACCTCGGACAGGGCGACAACGATCCGGCCGGAATCGATGCCCTGTGCGAGGGAGAGGCGATCGTACGCGACATCGGCGCAGGTCGCGGTGTCCATCCGGAGACGGACGTCGGGGCTCTCGGCCGCCCCGTCCCCGTAGCCCGCCCCGTCCGGGCCGCCGGCCCCCTCCGCGCCGAGCATGACATGGAACTCGCCCTCGTCCAGGGCGATTTCGACCACCCGGACGTCCTGCGTGAAGTGCCGGGCGAGGCGAGCGATGAGGGGCACCGCGAACCAGTGGGCCCGCAGGGCGTCGGTCGGGCGCTGCTCGCCGAGGTCGGGGGCACCCCAGTCGGCGAGGGCGGTGAGTGCGGGCAGCAGGGCGCGGCCGCGCGGTGTGAGTTCGTAGACGAAGGCGGCGCCGGGCGGGGCGAGCCGGCGGCGGGTGACCAGGCCGTCCCGTTCCATGTCCTTGAGGCGGGAGGCGAGCATGTCGGTGCTGACGCCCGGCAGGTCGGCGTGCAGGTCCGTGTAGCGCCGGGAGCCGCCGAGGAGTTCCCGGACGATCAGGAGCGTCCAGCGGTCGCCCACGGCGTCCAGGGCTCGGGCGATGGCGCAGTACTGGTCATAGCTTCGGCGCGACATGGCGTCAGCATAGACGAGTAACGGTTGGACTTTCCAAGTGGCTGCTTGGTAAAACCAAGTACGGTGTTACGAATGCTGCCGCGCCGCGCGGTGAGCGAGGGACTGGGAGGCCGCCGCATGCAGTTCAAGCAGTCGAGCAAGATGGCCGACGTCTGCTACGAGATCCGCGGGCCGGTGATCGAGCACGCGAACGCCCTGGAGGACGCGGGCCACAGCGTGCTGCGGCTGAACACCGGCAATCCGGCACTGTTCGGCTTCGAAGCCCCCGAAGAGATCCTCCAGGACGTGATCCGCAATCTGTCCCGTGCGCACGGCTACACCGACTCCCGCGGCATCCTCTCCGCCCGCCGTGCGGTGGCCCAGCACTACCAGCAGAGCGGGCTCCCGGATGTCGACGTCGACGACATCTATCTCGGCAACGGCGTCTCCGAACTCGTCTCGATGGCGGTGCAGGCGCTGCTCGACGACGGCGACGAGGTGCTCATCCCGGCCCCGGACTTCCCGCTCTGGACGGCGGTCACCACGCTCGCCGGCGGCAAGGCCGTGCACTATCTCTGCGACGAGTCCGCCGACTGGCTGCCGGATCTCGACGACCTCGCCTCGAAGATCACCGACCGCACCCGGGCGATGGTCATCATCAACCCGAACAACCCCACCGGCGCCGTCTATCCGAGGGAACTCCTGGAGGGCATGCTCGATCTCGCCCGGCGCCACCAGCTGATGGTGTTCGCCGACGAGATCTACGACCGGATCCTGTACGACGACGAGGTCCACCACCATGCGGCGGTGCTCGCCCCCGACCTGGTGTGCCTGACGTTCAGCGGCCTGTCCAAGTCGTACCGAGTCGCCGGATTCCGCTCCGGCTGGCTGGTCGTCTCCGGCCCCAAGGAGCACGCCGCCGATTATCTGGAGGGCCTGGGCACCCTGGCCTCCATGCGGCTGTGCCCGAACGCTCCCGCGCAGTACGCCATTCAGGCGGCGCTCGGCGGCCGGCAGAGCATCAAGGACCTCGTACTGCCCGGCGGCCGGCTGCGCGAGCAGCGCGACCGGGCCTGGGAGCGGCTGAACGAGATCCCGGGCGTGTCATGTGTGAAGCCCAAGGGCGCGCTGTACGCGTTCCCCCGTCTGGACCCCGCGGTGCACAAGATCCACGACGACGAGAAGTTCGTCCTCGACCTGCTGCTGCGGGAGAAGATCCAGGTCGTCCAGGGCACCGGCTTCAGCTGGCCGCGTCCGGACCACTTCCGCATCCTCACCCTCCCGCACGCCGACGACCTCGACGCGGCGATCAGCCGGATCGGCCGGTTCCTGGCGGGCTACCGGCAGTGACGCGACTTCAGGGCCCGGCCATGACCCGTCGGACAGGGCCTGGGGCCTTCGGGCCACCCGAACAGCCGTACCACGGCCCTACGGGCGCGTCCGCCGCCCGCCGGCCCGGTCCCGGGTCGGGCGGCGGGCGGGAAGGCCGTCCGCTCGCCGAACGGCCGCCGTGGACCCTTTCGCCGGTACCCTCCCTTGGCCCGCCCACCTCGCCCGGCGGGTGGCCGCCCGCCGCCGCGCACGACACTGACGCCCCCTTGAGCGCACTGCTCACACCCGCTTAGGTGGAGGACGGCAATCCCGCCGCCGCCCCGGAGGGAAGAGGGAACCCATGCCCGTACGGCCTGCGCTGTCGGAAGCGGATCTGGAAGCTCACCTGAGTGGAATCTGCTTCAAGACCGGTCCGCCACGCCGTATCGGCGTCGAGATCGAATGGCTGGTCCACGACGCGCGCAACCCCCGATGTCCGGTCGAACCGTCCCGGCTGCACTCCGCGGCCACCGCACTGCGCGCACTCCCCCTCGACTCCCTTCTGACCTTCGAACCCGGCGGGCAGCTGGAGCTCAGCTCGCTCCCCGCCACCTCCCTCAGCGCCTGCATCGACGCCGTCGCGGCCGACCTCGCGCTGGTCCGCCCCGCCATGCTCGCCATGGGTCTGGGCATGGCCGGTCACGGCCACAATCCCTGGCACGCCCCGAACCGCGTGCTCACCGATCCCCGCTACAACGCCATGGAGGCCTATTTCGACCGCTGGGGCGCCGCCGGGCGGTCCATGATGTGCGGGACCGCGTCCGTGCAGGTGTGTGTGGACGCCGGGTACGAGGAGCCGGGGCCGCTCGGCCTCGGGCGCCGCTGGCTGCTGGCCCATCTGCTGGGCGCGGTGCTGGCCGCCGCCTTCGCCAACTCACCGACCAGCGAGGGCTGCCCGACGGGCTATCGCACCACCCGGCAGCTCGTCTGGTCCCAGCTCGATCCGGACCGTACGCTCGCCCCGCCCCAAGGGCCGGACCCGCGCGGCGCCTGGGCCCGCTATGTCCTGGACGCGCCGGTGATGTGCATCCGTTCCGACGATGGGCCCTGGGACGCCCCTGAGGGCCTCACCTTCCGCGAATGGGTCCGTACCGGCGAGCCCAGACCGCCCACCCAGCAGGACCTCGACTACCACGTGACCACGCTGTTCCCACCCGTACGGCCGCGCGGCCATCTGGAACTGCGCATGATCGACGCACAGGCGGGAGACAGCGGCTGGATCGTGCCGCTGGCCGTCACGGCCGCGCTCTTCGACGACCCGGAGGCCGCGGAGACCGCCTATCGCACCGTCAAACCCCTGGCGGAGACGGCCGGTTCGCGTCCCGCGCCGCGCAATCCGCTGTGGCGGCACGCGGCCCGTGGCGCGCTGACCGACCCGGAGCTGCACGCCGCCGCGGTGACCTGCTTCGCCGCCGCGCAGGAGGCGCTGCCCCGGCTCGGCGCCTCCCCAGACGTGCAGACGGCCGTCGCGGACTTCACCGAACGCTATGTGGCCCGCGGCCGCTGCCCCGCGGACGACCATCTCGACGCCCTGTACGCGGCGGAGCGCGCGTACGCCGGAGACACCGGACACGCCCGGGAAGACGTCGACCTCATCCTTGGGAGGGACAGCACATGACCATGGATCCCGAGGCGCTCCGGGAGCGCGCGGCGTCGGCCCTGCTCGCCGCCCGTGACCGTACCCGGCTGCTGACCACCTGTGTCGAGGAACCCGACCTCGTCGCACAGCACTCCCCGCTGATGTCGCCCCTGGTGTGGGATCTGGCGCATATCGGCAACCAGGAGGAGCAGTGGCTGCTGCGCACCGTCGGCGGGCGCGACGCGCTGCGGCCCGACATCGACTCCGTCTACGACGCCTTCGAGCACCCGCGCGCCGCGCGCCCCTCGCTGCCGCTGCTGGCGCCCGCCGAGGCGCACGGCTATGTCGCCGACGTCCGTGCCCGTGCACTGGACATCCTGGAGCGCATCCCGCTGTGCGGCGGCCCGCTGCTCGACGCCGGCTTCGCCTTCGGCATGATCGCGCAGCATGAGCAGCAGCACGACGAGACGATGCTCATCACACACCAACTCAGACGCGGGCCCGCCGTGCTCACCGAGGCGGAGCCGCTGCCCGCTTTGGTCGACGGCATCCTCCCGGCCGAAGTCCTCGTCCCCGGGGGCCCGTTCACCATGGGGACCTCCACCGAGCCATGGGCGCTGGACAACGAGCGCCCCGCGCACCGGCGCATGGTGCCTTCCTTCCTGATCGACACCACACCGGTCAGCAACGGCGCGTATCAGCGGTTCATCGAGGACGGGGGGTACGACGATCCGCGCTGGTGGGCGGCGGACGGCTGGGCGCATGTGCGGGAACACGGGCTGCATGCGCCGCTTTTCTGGCGGCGCGAGGGCAACCAGTGGCTGCGCCGCCGGTTCGGGGTGACCGAGCCGGTGCCGCCGGACGAGCCGGTGCTGCACGTCAGCTGGTACGAGGCGGACGCCTACGCGCGCTGGGCGGGCCGGCGGCTGCCGACCGAGGCCGAGTGGGAGAAGGCGGCCCGGCACGGTCCGGCCGACGGGCGGGCGATGCGCTACCCGTGGGGCGACGAGGATCCGACGCCGGCGCATGCCAACCTCGGCCAGCGGTATCTGCGGCCGGCCCCGGTCGGCAGCTATCCGGACGGCGAATCGCCGCTCGGGGTACGGCAGTTGATCGGCGATGTGTGGGAGTGGACGGCCAGCGACTTCCTGCCCTATCCGGGCTTCGCCGCCTTCCCCTACCGGGAGTACTCGGAGGTGTTCTTCGGCAGCTCGTACAAGGTGCTGCGCGGCGGGTCCTTCGCCGTCGACCCGGTCGCCTGCCGGGGCACCTTCCGCAACTGGGACCTGCCGATCCGGCGGCAGATCTTCTCCGGGTTCCGCACCGCCCGGGACGCCGACCCGGTGGCGGAAGCATGAGGGCGGCGAGCCGTCAGGAGGGGGCCGCCGGCTGATGTGCCGTCATCTCGCTTACCTGGGACCGGAGATACCCTTCGGCCAGGTGGTGCTCGGCCCGCCGAACGGCCTCTACCGGCAGTCCTGGGCGCCGCGCCGCCAGAATCACGGCACGGTCAACGCGGACGGTTTCGGCGTCGGCTGGTACGCGCCCGGCGACCCGATACCCGCCCGCTACCGCAGGGCAGGACCGATCTGGGCCGACGAGCTGCTGCCCGACCTGGCCCGGGTGGTGCGCACCGGCGCGCTGCTCGCCGCCGTACGCGATGCCACCGAGTCGGGCGCGGACGCCGAGGCGGCGGCCGCGCCGTTCGCCGCCGGCCGCTATCTGTTCAGCCACAACGGCGCGGTGGCCGGCTGGCCGGACTCGCTGGCCCCGCTGGCCGCCGGCCTCCCGCCGGTGGAACTGCTGCGGCTCCAGGCCCGCTGCGATGCGGCGTTCCTGTGGGCGCTGGTCCAGCACCGGCTGGCGGAGGGCGACGACCCGGGTACGGCGCTGGCCGGCACCGTGACGGCCGTCGCCGAGGCCGCGCCCGGTTCCCGGCTCAATCTGCTGCTCACCGACGGCGTCACCATCGCCGCCACCACCTGGGGCGACACGCTCTCCCACCTGGCCATTCCCGGAGGCGGCCGGGTCGTCGCCTCCGAACCGTACGACGATTCCCCTCACTGGACCGACGTCCCCGACGGCAGCCTGCTCGTCGCCACCCGGACCGACGTCCACCGCACCCCGCTCAAGGAGCCCGCAACGTGAGCCCGCTCAGCATCACCCGCACCCTGCCCGCCGACGCCACCGCGGCCGCGCTGCGCGCCGATGTCGCCGACGGCCTGGCCCGTACGCCCAAACAGCTGCCGCCCAAATGGTTCTACGACGCGCGCGGCAGCGAGTTGTTCGAGGACATCACCAAGCTGCCCGAGTACTACCCGACGCGCGCGGAACGGGAGATCCTGCTCACCCGCGCCGCGCATATCGCTGCGGCCACCCAGGCCCGTACCCTCGTCGAGCTGGGCTCCGGTTCCTCCGACAAGACCCGCCACCTGATCGGCGCGCTGACCGGCCTGGACAGCTACGTCCCCATCGACGTCAGCGAATCCGCCCTGGCCGCGGCGGGCGAGGCGCTGCTCACCGAGCATCCGGGGCTGACCGTGCACGCACTGGTCGCCGACTTCCAGCACGGCCTCCGGCTCCCCGACACGCCCGGCCCCCGACTGCTGGCCTTCCTCGGCGGCACCATCGGCAATCTGCTGCCCGAGGAACGGGCCGCCTTCCTGCGCTCCGTGCACGCCATGCTCTCCCCGGGCGACGCCCTCCTCCTGGGCACCGACCTGGTCAAGGACGAGGCCACGCTGGTCGCCGCCTACGACGATGCGCAGGGCGTGACCGCCGAGTTCAACAAGAACGTCCTGCATGTCATCAACCGCGAACTGGACGGCGACTTCGATCCGGCCGACTTCGACCATGTGGCCCTGTGGAACGCCGAGCAGCAGTGGATCGAGATGCGGCTGCGGGCCCGTACCGATCTGACGGTCAAGATCCCGGAGGTGGATCTGGCGGTGTCCTTCGCCGCGGGCGAGGAGGTGCGGACCGAGGTCTCCGCCAAGTTCCGCGAGGACGGCGTGCGTGCCGAACTGGCCGCTGCCGGGCTGGAGTTGACCCAGTGGTGGACGGACAGCGCGGACCGCTTCGCGCTGTCGCTGGCGGTCCGTACCTGACACGGCGCCAGTTTCCCGGCCGGTGTGCCCGATGGCGCACCGGCCGGTGCCATGTTCGCGGCCGATGTGGTTCGATGCCCCGATCACTTGTTCGCTTGAGACAGGGGTGGGTGGCGACATGGGACCGGGGCTGGATCGACGGGGATTCCTCAGGGGCGCGGCCGGACTGTCGGCGGCCGGCGTGCTGGCGGGCGTGGGAGGCACCCAGTTCACGGCCGGCGCGTCGGAGCGCAACGGACGGCGGACGCCGACGCCGGCCGTCCGCTCCGTCCAGGACTGGATGGCGGGGATCGGCGACGACACGCCCGTCCAGCGGCTGACGATCCCGGGCACCCATGACTCCGGCGCCCGCCTCGGCGGCCCGTGGGTCGCCTGCCAGAACACCACCGTCGACGCGCAGCTCGCGAGCGGCATACGCTTCCTGGACGTCCGCTGCCGGGCCATCGACGACGTCTTCGCCATTCACCACGGGGCCTTCTACCAGGAGCTGATGTTCGGCGACGTACTCAACGCCTGCCGGGCGTTCCTGGGGGCGCACCCCTCCGAGACGGTGCTGATGCGGGTCAAGCAGGAGTACTCGGAGGTCGCCGCAGAGGAGTTCCGCCGGATCTTCGACATCTATCTCGACGACAAGGGCTACCGCTCGCTGTTCCGCCTGGACGGCGACCTGCCCACCCTGGGCCAGGCCCGCGGCAAGGTCGTCCTGCTGGCCGACTCCGACGGCCTGGGCGGCATCCGGTACGCCGATCCGCAGCTCTTCGACATCCAGGACGACTACCAAGCGGAGCCGTTCGCCAAGTACCCGAAGGTCGAGGCACAGTTCCGCAAGGCCGTCGCCGAGCCCGGCAAACTCTTCGTCAACTATGTCAGCACCGCCGCTCTGCTGCCGCCCCGCTCGAACGCGGACCGCCTCAACCCGCAGGTCAAGGGCCTGCTGGAGGGGTCGGAGGGCGCCGGCTGGACGGGCCTGGGCATCGTCCCGATGGACTTCCCCAACGAGTTCGGCCTGGCCGAGACGCTGATCGGGCACAACGCGGCGCACATCTGATCTCGCCTTGGGCCGGCGGTGTCACCGTGGCCCGCACGGGGCGTCGGTTTCGGTGAGTCGGATGATGATCCGTCGTGGCAGCGAACCCCGGCGGGCGATCGTGCATCAGACTGGGTGAAATGTCTGGTTACGGCGCCACCCCGACCGTCCTGCGGGGTGGCGCCGGCTGATGCGACGAGGCGACAGCTGGTGGAGACGAGCGAGCACCATCCCGCCCGGCCCGAGGGCGCGGGCCGGACGGGCGAGACAGACCGGGCGCCGGCGGACCGGCCACCGGGAGAGCCGCCGTGCCGCGGCGGCTCCGCCTGCACGGGACGCGCCCGTGCCGGAGTTCCGCTGCGGGTGACGGTGGCGCTGGCACTGCTGGCGGTGGTCGTGGGCGGCACCGCGCTGGTGCTCAGGGCCGGGTCGGGCTCTCTGTATCTGGCGGACGGGGATCCCGTCAGGGGCACCTACGCCGCGGACCCGGCAGCGGGCGACGCGGCCGCGGCGGCGGTACTCGCCGGCGGGTACGAGGAGCGACCGGGGCCCAGGGTGACGGCGGTCCGGGGCCGTGCCGCCGCGCCGCTCCCGGCGTCCCGCCCCCTCACGGCCGCCCCGGCGCCCCCCTCTCCCGCCATCGGCGTCCTCTTCTCCCCCGAGTCCGACGCCGACACCAACGCCGAGGCCGATGCGGAAGCCGACGCCGCCCCCCGTACCGTCGACGGCCCGACGCACCACTGCACCGCCAGCGTCGTGCACTCCCCCGCCGGAGATCTCGTCGTCACCGCCGCGCACTGTGTGCACGACGGCGGCTTCCGCACCCGGCTGGTGTTCGCGCCCGGACTGCACGACGGCATCGCGCCGTACGGCCTGTGGGTGCCCACCCGCATCGATGTCGACCCCCGCTGGATCAGCGATCAGGACCCCGACCATGACGTGGCGTTCCTCCGGGTCCGCAGGGCCGGCCGTGCGGACCGCCGGATCGAGGCCGTCACCGGTGCGGAACGGATCCGGTTCCACGCCCCGTCCGGGCGCCCGGCGCAGCTGACCGGCTATCCCATCGAACGGGACACACCGCTCAGCTGCCGGCACACCGCGGACGCGCAGGGCCCGTCCCAATTCCGCTTTCCCTGCCCGGGATTCCCGGACGGCACCAGCGGCGGCCCGCTGCTCACCGACCTCGATCCGGCCACCGGCACCGGCTCCCTCATCGGCGTGATCGGCGGACTGGACGGAGGCGGCGACGACACCACGTCGTACAGCAGCAGGTTCGGCGAGGGCGTGGCCGCGCTCTACCGGAGGGCGACGTCATAGGTGGGGTGTCGACCCGTCCCGTCAGCCCTCTCAGGCCCCGCGCGGCAGCACCGTCTTGAGCACATTCGGCAGCGCGGACCAGTCGGCCGTGGCGAAACTCGCGTGCGCGGCGGCGAGTTGGCGTACGCGCGCCAGCGCCTCTTCCTCGGTCGGATGGGTGCCGTCGATCACCGGCGGGACGTTGTGCGCGTCCGTCATGACCAGGAGGTAGTGGCGGGTGTCGTACCAGGCGGTGTCTATGGTGCCGTTCAGGTACGTCGCGGCGTCGCCGTCGAAGACCACGAACCAGGGGCGCAGCGCCGGGTCGGCGTAGCGCTCGCGGGGGTCGCCGGCGGCCGCGCCGTGCACCGCGGGGAAGGCCGTCGACTGCGCCAGTTTGCCCTGCGCGGCAAGGTCCTTGAGATGGCCGGCGTACTCCACGTCGGTCCACAGTTTGTCGAGCGGGTTGCTCTCCTCGACGGTGCCCGGTATCAGCTCGAAGAGGAACTTCCCGGCGAGGTCGGAACGTGCGGGCCAGGCGCCGGCCCGTGCCGCCTCGTCCGGCGTGGCGTGGCCCGCGGTCAGGTCACCGGGACCGTAGACCGCGTCGCCCAGCTTCTGCCGTACCAGCGCGTCGAATTCGGCGGGTCCGCGGCCGCGCTTGGCGTTGAAACCGTCCTTCATCTCGACCTTGACCAAGATGGGGCGGTGGCCGGGATTGGCGTCGTGCCAGGCCTTCATATCGGCGAGACAGCCGCCGAAGTCCTGGTCACGGTCCTTGGTCCGCAGCTCCTGTGCGGTGGAGGCGCCCACGCAGTTGTTATTGTTCCCGAGCGGGTTGCTGTGCGAGACCCGCCAGGACGAGCCGAGTCCGTTTGCCCAGACGTCGAGTTCGACGAGTGCGGCACCGGAGTCCAACGCATCTGCGAAGTATGGGTACTTGTCTTTCTCGTATGCGTTGTGGACGCCCACGGACGTGCTGGTGTCGTACGCCGTGGCGGCCGGTTCGGCACCGTCCGCCGGGCCGGTCACCGCGATCACCGCCGCCGCCGCGACAGCGACCGTCCCTACGCACCGCGTCTTCTTCATGTTCCCCGCTCCCCTAGGTCCTCGGCCGGTCGGCACAAGCCGCCCCGGCCCCTCGCCCGTTCGGTCATACGGTCGAGTAGGCAGCAGAGTACGGGAGTTGGGACAGTGACCAGAGTTTCGTTAACCGGAGGACTTATGAACAGCAGGAAATCGGCTACGGCATTGCCGCTCGCGGCGGCGGCACTCACGGGAACGGTCGCGCTCTATATCGCGCTCGTCGCCTTCGGGAATATCACCGACTTCGACACCAATCAGCAATTCGTCCGCCATGTCCTTTCGATGGACACCACGTTCAAGGACGAGGATCTGATGTGGCGGGCCATCACCTCCCGCTCGCTCCAGGACGCCGCTTATCTGGCGATAATCGCCTGGGAGACGGTGGCCGCGGTGGTACTGATCGCGGCCACCGTGTTGTGGGGCCTCGGTGTGAGGCGCGGACCAGGCGGTGTGGCCCTGGCCCGGCGCGTGACCACCGTGGGTCTGGTGATGGTGCTGTTGCTCTTCGGTGCGGGCTTCATCGCCATAGGCGGTGAGTGGTTCGCGATGTGGCAGTCCGAGGACTGGAACGGGCTGGACGCGGCGACCCGGAACTTCACCGTCGCGGGAATCGTGCTGGTAGTTGTCCAGTTGGCGGGTGGTTCGGTGAGTGGTCCGGTAAGTGGTTCGCCGAGTGGTTCGGTGTCCAGTTCGGTGGGCGGCTCAGCCAGTGGTTCGGCGGGTGCTCAGGTGGACAGCCCGGCAGGTGGTCCGGCGGAAGGCCCCGCAGCGGAGTAGGGAGCGGCAGCACCCAACCACCCGACGTACTACTCGATTTACCACTCGATGCGATAGCCGGTGAGCCAGTTGTCGGCGCCCGCGCTGCCGCGCTCCATGCGGCTCTCGGGTGCCGCACGGCGGCCGGCCGCTCCCGTCGCCGTCAGCTTGGCCATTCCGGCGCTGGCGGCGACGACCGCCTCCACCCGCTCGCGGCGCAGTTCCTCGTACGCGGCGAAGGCGCTGCGCGCGTCCGGCCGGTCGCGCAGACACTTGGCGAGAACGATGCTGTCCTCGATGGCCATGGAAGCGCCCTGCGCGGCATTGGGCGCGGCCGCGTGTGCGGCATCGCCGAGGATGACCATGGTGTCGTTGTGCCAGGTCGGGGTGGTGGCGATGTCGTAGGCGTTGGAGGCGATGATCCGGTCGCCGGTGGCGCGGACGATGCCGGCGACCGGGGTGTCATCGTCGTCGAAGAGGCCGGCGACCCGGCTGCGCCATTCGGCCGGGGTGACGGCCACCGGGTCGGTCCGGTCCAGTTCGCTGCCCGGGACGTTGGCGAACCACCAGACCTCGCCGTCGGGGGCGACCGTACAGCCGAAGAAGGCCCGCTTGCCGAAGATCATGGTGTAGGTGTCCGGCGAGAGCGTGGTTTTGGCGTCGCGCGTGTAGCCGCAGACGGTGTTCTGGCCGGTGTAGCGGGGGCCTGGCGCGCCCGGGTCGATGAGGGTGCGGGTGACGGAGTGCAGGCCGTCGGCGCCGACGAGCAGGTCGCCCTCGGCCCGGCTGCCGTCCGCGAAGGTCGCCACCACCCGTCGGCCGCTCGCCGCCTGCACGGTCTCGGCGCCCACCAGCCGTTTTCCGTGCCGTACGGATATCCCGCGGCGTATCGCCTCGGTGTGCAGGGCCTGGTAGAGCGCGGCGCGCCGCAGGGTGCGCGGGCCGAGGCCGTCGCCCTGTTCGGTGCCCGCGATGGGCCGCTCCCCCAGCCGTTCGCCGCGGTCGCCGAGGAACTCCACCCGCTGCGCGGGGAAGGAATGGGCGACGACGGGGCCGTGCGCGTCGATCACCCGGAGCGCTTCGAGGCCGTTGGCGAAGACGACGAGGAAGGCGCCCACGTCGTCCGCGCCGGTCGGATACGCCTCGAAGATCTCCGCGTCGATGCCCGCCTTGCGCAGGGCCATCGCGGTCACCGTCCCCGCGATGCCGCCCCCGATGATCAGCGCTTTCGTCGTACCGGTCATGCCGGAATTCCCCCCAGTCGGGCCGGCGGCCTCGGTCACGGCCGCCGGCTGGTGCGGCCCCGTTGGCCGCACCCCCCACCACCTTGACCCCGGCGGGTCGCGAGATCCAGACCACGCGCCGGCCGGGGCCCCGGGGGGCGGGCGGCTCAGCCCGCCGCGTACACGTCCTCGATGTAGCGGCCGGACGCGGTCAGTTCGCGCAGCCAGGCCTCCGATGCCTGCGCCGAGGCGCCTGTACGGGCCCCGTGCAGATCACGGAAGGCGGCCCGGACGCCGGGTGCCATCCGGCTGCCGTCGCCGCAGACGTACACCCGCGCACCGGCCTGGAGCAGTTCCCACACCTCGTCGGCCTCGGCGGCGATGCGGTGCTGGACGAAGCAGTGGCCGTGCTCGGGGCGGGCGCTGAAGACCGGGCGTACGGAGATGACACCGGCCGCTTCGGCGGCGGCGAGTTCCGCGGCGTGCAGGAAGTCCGCCGCGCGGTCGTCGCAGCCGAAGTAGAGCCGCGCGGGAGCGGTCTGGCCTGCGGCGACGCGGTCGGCGACGGCGCCGCGGAAGGGCGCGAGGCCGGTGCCCGCCGCGACCATGATGACGGGGGTGGCATCGGCCGGGTCGAGGCGGAACGCCTCGCGGCAGGGCTGGACGCGGGCGAGCAGGGTGTCGCCGGGCCGCAGGGTGTGCAGATAGGTCGAACCGGTGCCGCCGGGCAGCAGCGAGACCATCAGATCGGCGTGCCGGGCGTCGGGGGTGGGCGAGGACGAGATCGAGTAGTGCCGGGGGCGCAGCGGTGGCAGCAGCTCCAGGAGCGTCGGCCAGGGCAGTGCGCCGCGCAGCGCCGGATGCGCCTCGATCAGGTCGATCAGGGTGCGCGGGTCGTCGTCGGCGAGGTTTTCGAGGGCGAGGCGCTCGGGCGGGCAGGGGTTGTGCGCGGCGAGCAGGGCGACCTGTCCGGGTGCCGGCCTGGTGCCCAACTCCAGGTGGTGGGTGAGGAGTTGGCGTACGGTCAGCGGGCGGTCGACGGGCAGGGTGTCGCGGCCAGGCCGGCGTCCTGCGTGCAGGGCGAGGACGGTGTCCGGGTCGACGCCGAGGACGTGGGCCGCCCGCTCGACGGCCGCCGGGGTGTTGGCCGGCAGCACCGCGAGGTGGTCGGCGGTGCGGTAGGTGACGCCCTCCGGCAGCGCGATCCGCAGGAAGCGCTTGGGCCGCGGCCAGTCCTGCGCCGTGAGGTCGTAGGCCTCGGTGACGGTCATCGGGGCGAGGTCGTGCCGGGCGGCCAGCGCGTCCAGCGGCCCGCCGGTGACCTCTGTAACGGTGTAACAGGTGTCCTGGTCGGCCGATGCGCCGGCGCCGATGCTCGCCGGGTCGCCGTAGCGCGTCAGCAGCTCGGTGCGCAGTGCGGCGGTGAAGTCCTTCACTGTGCCGCTGAGATCGCCGGAGGCATCGGCCTCGGCGCGCGGCAGCAGGCGCCGCGCGCCCAGCGCGGCGAGCCGGTCGTCGACGAGGGTCGGCACCTGCTGGTAGGTCGCGGCCCAGTTGCGGTCGCCGACGCCCAGGACGGCGTACGGCACATCGGCGGCGGCGCCTTCAGGTGCGGTGTCGAGCCATCGGACGAACGCGGCCGCGTCATCGGTGGGCTGCCCGTTGTAGGAGGCGGCGACGATGACGACGGGCCGGTCGGCGGGCAGCCCGCCGGCGTGCGCGTCCAGCGGCGCCACATCGGCGGCGAAGCCCAGCCCGGTGGCCTCGTCGGCGATCCGCTCCGCGAACTCGCGGCAGGTGCCGTAGTTGGTGCCGTGCAGCAGGAGCAGACCGGTCCCCTGGGGCACCCGGGTCGGCAGACCGTCGTCGGCCGCCGTGTCGTCCGTGCCGGTGGCACTGCCGGGGAGCACGGCGAGCGCGGCACGGTTCGCGGCCCGGTCCGCGGGCGTACGGGCGGCCAGGGTGAGTGTGAACCCGTCCGGCTTGAGGGTCAGCGTCTCCTTGATGCGCAGCCGATAGTCGCTGTGGTCGACCAGACGGTAGCGGTGCACCAGGAGGGCGAGCAGCATGGTCGCCTCGTGCAGCGCGAACTGCCGCCCGATGCAGGCGCGTTCACCGGTGCCGAACGGCTTGTAGGCGTGCGGCGAGCGGGCCGCCTCGGCCTCCGGGCTGAAGCGGGACGGATCGAACATCTCGGGGTTGTCGCCCCAGGCCGGATCGCGGTGCAGCATCGGCGTGAGCACCGTGACAAGGCCTCCGGCCCGCACCGGATAGCGGCCGCCGAGCAGGGTGTCCTCGCGCGCCTGCCGGGTGAAGGCGGCGGCCGTCGGCCACAGTCGGAGCGCCTCGTTGAGGACCTGCCGGATGAACGGCAGCCGGCCGATGTCCTCGAAGGACGGGTCGGGGTCCGTCTGGTCGCCCCACAGCTCATCGGCCTCGCGCTGCGCCATCCGCAGCGCCACCGGGTCCTTGAGCAGGTGGTACAGCGCGAAGGAGAGCGCGCCCGAGGTGGTCTCATGGCCGGCGATCAGGAAGGTGATGACCTGATTGCGGATGTTGGCGAGATCGAGGGTGGGGCCGCCGCCCGTGCCCTTGCCGTCCGCGCGTCCCTGGTCCGTGGCACCGAGCATCAGGCCCAGCAGATCGTCGTCGCCCGTCTCACCGCTCGCGGTCCTGGCGGCGATCACTTCGTCGACGACGGACGCGAGATAGTCCGCGTCGACCCGGAACGCCGCGTCCTCCTCGGAGTGGTCGGCGCCCGGCTTGCGGGCGAACTTCGCCATGCTCCACTGGAGGCACCGCACCATCGCCTCGACGAAGGGATGCAGGGTGTCCCGGGCGAACGACTCGAAGTCGAAGCCGAAACCGGCGAGCCCGATGGTGTCCAGGGTCATCCGGGTCATGTCGTCCGCGACGTCGATGGCCGTGCCGTCGGCGACCCGCCGGTCCCAGCTCGCCATGACCCGGCGGGCCACCTTGAGCATCGCCGGGTGGTACGTACGCATCGAGCCGAGCGCGAAGGCCGGCATCAGGACCTCGTGCGCCTTGGCCCAGTTCGGCTCGTCGTTGTAGGCGGTGAACAGACCGTCACCGGCGAACTCCCGGACGTCCTCCAGGATGACCGACACGCCCTTGGCGAAGCGGCTCTCGTCGGCGAGTTCGGTGACCAGCTCCAGCGAGGAGACGAACAGCGTCTCCCGTTCGTTGAGCTTTCGCTTGAAGAGCGGGCCGTGGACCCGGGCGAGGTCCATGGCGTGCTGGATGGGCGTCTTGGTGAGACCCACCGCCGAGATGTCGGCGACCGGTATGGCGTCGTCGGCGGCGTGTTCATCGGTGTGGAGCGCGATGGTGTCGGTCATGTCTCCAGCGTGACCGGCCCGGTGCGCAGGTCACGACGGGACAACTGCATGATTGTGCAGTGGTATTTCGCTGCCGGCCCTTGCGGTCGGACGGGAGATGAGCAATGGACGACGGGTGCGGCGACGGCATGGCGGATGGTACGGGCACCGGCGGCGCGGGCACGGCAGGGCCGCCCGACCCGGCGGGCCCCTATGCCGAGGACCCCTGGCGCAACTACTTCCTGATCCTGCTGGACCGTATCCCCACCCCGATCGCGGTCTGCCACGCCGACGGCGACGTGCTGATCGCCAACCCGGCGATGGCCGCTCAGTGGGGCGCGGCGCCCGGACAACTCCGTGGCCGCAATCTCCTCGACCTGTTCCGGCCACGGGCGAAGGAGCAGGTCCACCGCATCGCCGAGGCGCTACGGCTGGGTCATCGCTCGCGCTACCCGGTGGAGGTCCACTGGCAGTCGGCCGCCGACGGATCCGAGCGGGAAGGGGAGCTGACGGTGGATCCGGTCGGCGACCCTTCCCTACGGCCGCCCGTGCTGCTGGCGCTGCTCCGCGTCCGCGACACCCCGCCGCCGCCCACGCCGCGCGGCACGGCCAGCCCCGTGGAGGCCCGCATCCTGGCGCTGGCCGCCGCCGGCGCGACCACCGCCGCCATCGGCACGGCCATGGGGCTGACCGTGGACGGCGTCAACTACCACCTCACCCGGCTGGCCCGCCGCTGGCGGGTGCAGGGCCGTACCGCGCTGGTCGCCAAGGCGTATGTGCTCGGCGTGCTCGCCCCGGACAGCTGGCCGCCGGCCCCCGCCTGACCCGGGGCGGGACAGCGCTGCGCGCGCCCGCCGATCCATCGGCACGCACGTCCGGTTAACCTCCCAGGTGTGGAGCAGAACCCAGCCGCGCCCTTCGAGCGCGGAACCGACGGCCCGAAAGTCATCCTCGTAGGCGTCGACGGCTCCGACTCCTCATGGCGCGCCGCCGCCTACGCGGCCGGGCTGGCCAGGCGGCAGGCGTCCAAGCTCGTCCTGGTCTATGTCCAGCCGGTCATGCCGGCCGGCGCCACGATGGGCGCCCCCGTCGTCGACACCACGAACGAGATCGCCGACGAGCTGATCGCCGAAATCCGCGGGGCCACGGAGCGTCTGCAGGGGATATACGAAGTGCGCTGGGAGTTCCACACGCTGCGCGGCGACCCCTACAGCGGTCTGGTGCAGATGGCCGACGAGCTGAAGGCGGACGCGGTGGTGGTCGGCGCTTCGGAGTCGGCCGGGCATCGCATCATGGGGTCGGTCGCGGTACGCCTGGTCAAGGCCGGGCGCTGGCCGGTCACGGTCGTCCCGTAGCCGGCGGTGCGCCCTGCCCCCCCGCTCCGCTGGTGGGGCGGGCCGCCCTGAGGCACGGTGGAAGGTGGACGGGCGAAGCGCCGCCCTGACGAGGGGTGGCGCCGCCCTGACGAGGGGAGACCACCGTGACCGACCGCACCTATCGCGTGACGGAGATCGTGGGGACGTCCCAGCAGAGCATGGACGCCGCGATCCGCAACGGCATCAAGCGCGCGTCGGAGACGCTCCGCAACCTGGACTGGTTCGAGGTCACCCAGGTCCGCGGGCATCTCGTCGACGGCGAGATCGACCACTACCAGGTCGGCTTGAAGGTCGGATTCCGGCTGGAGGAAGCCGACTGAATCCCCGACCGAATACCCAGGGAGTCTCGGGAGGCCGTTCCGGAGACTCCTTGAGCGCTTCTCGTGTGGTGAAGGACCCGGCAGGCCGAAATCCCTGTTGACCGGCACGGGTTATGCCGCTCCGACCTGTTCGTTCACAGGCTTCTCCCACCCGCTTCAGGGAGTTGCCTTCCTTTAGGGGCCGTCGAAGGGCCATGATGATCGGCCGTCAGACGAACGGACGAACGACGGAGCATACGGAGGAATCACGCATGCGGCTGCGCGCGGGACAGGGCGTATTGCGCCGGAAACCGATCGAACACATCACGGAGGCGGAAGGCGCCGCGAGTCAGCAGCTCACCCGGGCGCTCGGCCTCTGGCAGCTGACGGCCATCGGCGTCGGCGGCATCATCGGCGCGGGTATCTTCACCCTCGCCGGCACCGTTGCGAACGGGACGGCCGGCCCCGCCGTCCTGATCTCCTTTCTCGTCGCGGGCGTGGCGAGCGCCGCGGCCGCCTTCTCGTACGCGGAATTCGCCGGCCTGATCCCGAAGGCCGGCTCGGCCTACACCTACGGCTACGCGGTCCTCGGCGAGCTGGCCGGCTGGTTCATCGGCTGGGACCTGCTGCTGGAATACACCGCGATCGTGGCGGTGGTCGCGATCGGCATCTCCGGCTACTTCAGTTTCCTCCTCGGCGAGATGGGCGCCGAGCTGCCGAAATGGATGCTGGGCGCGCCCGGAACCGGTGAAGGACACCGGGTGGACCTCTTCGCGGCGCTGCTCTGCCTGCTCATCGCCTATCTCCTGACGCTGGGCATCAAGAACGCCGCGCGCTTCGAGACCATCGTGGTGGGCCTGAAGGTCCTGGTGGTCCTGCTGGTGATCGGGGTCGGCTTCTTCCACATCAAGTCCGGGAATTACCAGCCGTTCTTCCCGTTCGGTGTGGGCGGCGCGTTCACCGGCGCGGCCACCGTCTTCTTCGCGGTCTTCGGCTATGACGCGATGAGCACCGCCGCCGAGGAGTCCAAGGACGCCCAGCGCCACATGCCGAAAGCCATCATGTATTCGCTGGCGATCTCGATGGTGCTGTACGTGCTGGCCTGCCTGGTCCTGACCGGTATGCAGAACTACAAGGACATCGACCCGGAGAGCGGATTCTCCACGGCATTCAAGTCGGTGGGCCTCAGCGGCCTCGCGGATATCATCGCGGTCGGCGCGATCATCGGCATTCTGACGGTCATGTTCACCTTCATGCTCGGTGTGACCCGGGTGTGGTTCTCGATGAGCCGGGACGGGCTGCTGCCGAAGTGGTTCGCCAAGACCAGTCCCAAACACCATGTGCCGACCCGGGTGACCTGGATCGTCGGCGTCGCCTCGGCCCTGATCGCGGGATTCCTGCCGATCGGCGAGGCCGCCGAGCTGACGAACATCGGCATCCTGCTGGCGTTCGTGGTGGTCTGCGTCGCGGTGATCGTCCTCCGCTACAAGCGCCCCGACCTGCCGCGGACGTTCCGTACGCCGGGCATGCCGATCGTCCCGGCGATCGGCGTCGCCTTCTCCATCTGGCTGATCACGTTCCTGGCGTGGCAGACCTGGGTGCGGTTCGCCGTGTGGTTCGCCATCGGCCTGGTCATCTACTTCGCGTACTCCTACCGGCGCTCCGAGATGGCGAAGGCGGAGCACGAGGTCTCCGACGCGGGGGGCGGCGAGAGCCGGGAGTGACCGCGGGGCGGCGCCGCCGGCAATGCGGCACGATCGTCGGCCGCGCCGCCTCCTGATGGTGGGTTCCCCGACGCCTGGGCGTCTCCTCGGCGTCGGGGAACTCCGTCGCCACGGGCCGGGCCCGACGGCCTTACGCCCGCAGGCTCAGCGCCCGCTCCGGAGCGTTGGCGGCCTCCGCCACCGGCTCGCCCGCCAGGGCGCGGGCGACGGACCGGGCGACGAAAACGCCGGCCTTCTCCTGTGCCTCCTCGGTGCTGGCGCCGAGATGCGGGGTGGCGACGACATTGTCGAGGGCGAACAGCGGCGACTCGGTGCACGGCTCCGTGACGTACACATCGAGCGCGGCCCCGGCCACCCGCCCCTCCGTGAGGGCCTCGTACAGGGCGTCCTCGTCGACGATGCCGCCACGGGCGACGTTGACGACGCGTACCGACGGCTTGACCTTCTTGAGTTCCTCGCGGCCGATCAGCCCGAGGGTCTCCGCGGTCTTCGGCAGGTGGACGGTGAGGAAGTCGCAGCGGGTCAGGAGGTCGTCGAGCGGCACCGGCTCGATGCCGTGCGCGGTGGCCCGCTCGGGGGCCACATGGGGGTCGTGGGCGATCACCGTCATGCCGAACGCCGCCATGCGCTGGGCCACCAACAGGCCGATCCTGCCCAGGCCCACCACCCCGAGGACCTTCCCGGACAGCTCCGTGCCGGTGAACCGGCCGCGCTCCCACCGGCCGTTCCGCAGTGTGGCGTCCGCCTGAGGGACATGGCGGGCCACCGCCAGGAGCAGTGCGCAGGTCAGCTCGGCGGCGCTGACGACATTGGCGGTGGGCGTGTTGACGACCAGCACCCCGGCGGCGGTCGCGGCGGGTACATCGATGTTGTCGAGCCCGACACCGGCCCGGCCGATCACCTTCAGACCCGGTGCGGCGGCGATGACTTCGGCGTCGACCCGCGTGGCGCTGCGCACGAGCAGGGCATCGGCCGCGGCGACCTGTGCCAGGAGCTCGGCGCGGTCCGTGCCGTCGCAGTGCCGGACCTCGTATGCCGAGCCGAGGGCGTCGACGGTGGCGGGCGAGAGTCGGTCGGCCAGGAGGATGACGGGCTTGCTCATGGAACGTCCTGTCGTGGAAGGCGCACGTGGGCGCAACGGACGGCCGCCCCGGCCAGATGTCCGGGGCGGCCGTTTTCCCGAGGGGGTCAGCTGTCGGCGGATCGAGCGCTGCGCCAACGGGTCAGTACGAGATGGGCCACGACACCGAACACCAGCCCCCAGAAGGCCGATCCGATGCCGAAGAGGGTGACTCCCGAGGCGGTGGCCAGGAAGGTGATCAGGGCCGCCTCCCGGTCCTTCTCCTCCTTGACCGCTCCGCTCAGGCCGCCGGCCAGCGCCCCGAACAGGGCGACGCCGGCGATGGCGGCGACCAGTTCCTTCGGCAGGCCCGCGAAGAAGACCACGAGGGTGGTGCCGAAGGCCCCGATCAGGAGGTAGAACGCTCCGCAGGCGATACCGGCGACATAGCGCCGCTTGGGATCGCGGTGGGATTCCGGGCCGGTGCAGATCGCCGCCGTGATGGCCGCGAGGTTGATGGCGTGCGAGCCGAAGGGGGCGAGCGCGGTGGAGACCAGGCCGGTCGAGCCGATCAGCAGCCGGTCCTTGGGCTGGTAGCCGGAAGCGGTGAGGACGGCCATACCGGGGGCGTTCTGCGAGGCCAGCGTCGCCAGGATCATCGGCACCGCGATGCCGATGAGCGAGGCGACGGAGAACTCGGGTGTGGTGAGCACCGGGCGGGCCAGCTCGATGCTGTCCAGGTGGATGTCCAGGCGCGAGGTGGCGGCGGCCGCCGCCACGCCCGCGGCGAGCGCGATCAGCACCGCGTACCGGGGCAGCCACCGCTTGCCGAGCAGATAGGCGAGGAGCACGGCGCCGGCGATCCACGGTGCGGTCTTCAGCGAGGCGAAGACGCCGGTGCCGAAGGAGAAGAGGATGCCCGCGAGCATCGCGGACACCACCGCCGTGGGCACCTGCCGCATCAGCCACCCGAACACCCCGGTCAGCCCGACCAGGGTGATCACCACGCCGGTGACGATGAACGCGCCGATGGCCTCCGCGTACGAGTAGGCCCCCAGGCTGGTGACCAGCAGGGCGGCGCCCGGCGTCGACCAGGCGGTGATGACCGGCATCTTCGTCCGCAGACTGAGTCCGATGCAGGTCAGGCCGCTGCCTATCGAGATGGCCCAGACCCAGGAGCCGGTCTGTGCCTTGTCGAGGTGCCCGGCCGCGGCGGCGGCGAGCACGATGACCAGCGGTCCGGAGTACGAGACCACGACGGCCACGAACCCGGCGAGGACCGCCGACAGCGACATGTCACGCAACAGCCCCGGGCGATGGGGCGGTTCACCCGCCGTCGCCGGAGCGACGGCGGGTTCGTCGAGGGTGCTGCTCTCGACGGTGGTACTGGTGTTACTGCTCTCAGAGCTCAAAGTACGTCCTTCGCGGCGCGTTCCAGTGCCTGCTCCAGATCGGCCACGAGGTCGGCCGGGTCCTCGAGACCGATGGACAGCCGGAGCATGTCCTTGGGTGAAGTGCTGTCCGGTCCTTCAAATGTGTAGCGGTGTTCGATCAGGCTTTCCACACCGCCCAAGGATGTGGCACGGATGAACAGTTCGCAGTGTTCCGCCGCGCGCAGGGAACGTTTCCAGTCACCGGCGACGTGCAGCGAGAGCATTCCGCTGTAGCCGCCGGTCATCTGCTGGGAGGCGACCTTGTGCCCCGGGTCGCTCGGCAGGCCGGGGTAGGCCACCCGGCTGACCAGCGGGTGCTCGGAGAAGTGCTCGGCCAGCGACATGGCGGTGGCCGATATCTGCCGCATCCGCGGGTAGAGCGTGCGTATCCCGCGCAGCAGCAGATACGCCTCCCAGGGGCCGAGGATCGGACCGGTGAGGCGGCGGTGCAGGCGCAGCCGCTCCCAGAGGGCCTGGCGCTCCTCGGTGAGGTCGGGCGCGGCGACGAGGAGGCCCGCCACCACGTCGTTGTGGCCGTTGAGGTACTTCGTCCCCGAGTGCATGATCAGGTCGGCGCCGAGCTCGAACGGCCGGGTGTGCACCGGGGTGGGGACGGTGTTGTCCACGCCGAAGAGAGCGCCGGCCCGGTGCGCGATGTCGGCACAGGCCGCCAGGTCGGTCACCAGCCAGGTGGGGTTCGCCGGGGACTCCGCCCACAGCAGGGCGGTCGGCGCGGCGTTCACCGCCTCGGTGACCGCGTCCAGGTCGTCCATGGGGACGCGGACGACTTCCAGTCCGCGCTGCGGGCCGAATTCGAGCAGCCACTTGGTGAGCCCGAAGTACATGGTCTGCGGCACCACCACCCGGACCCCGGCGGGCAGAACCTGGAAGACGGCGGTGGCGGCGGCCATGCCGGAGGCGAAGACCAGCGCGTCGGAGCCGCCCTCCAGCCCGGCCACCACGCCCTCGACCTGCTCGTAGCCCGGGGTGCCCTGGTCGCGCAGATAGGCGAGGCCGGCCGGGGTGCGGTACTGGTCGTCGCGGGCGAAGGTGGCGCCCATGCTCACCGGCGGGGGTACCGCTCCGGTCGTCGGGCAGCGCCAGCCGTCGCCCTGCGCGGCTCGGGTCTCGGCGCGGTACTCGCGGGTCCAGGGCGTGTAGGTCTCGCGGTTGCTCATGATGTCCTCACGGAAAGGGGCAGTGCGGTACGGAGGGCGAGTTCGGCGTCCTTCAGCGCGCGGGAAGGCGCGCCGGGCGACGGAACGTAGTGGTTGTAGTAGCTGGATCCTTCGGTGTGCGGACCGAGGAAGAACAGCGTGCGGCGTATTTCCCCGGCGGGCCCGATGCCCTGTCCCTCGCGGGTGACATGGAGTCCCGGGATCCGGCTGCCGCGGGCGGCCAGGGTGGCCACACGGCCCGCCGTGACGAGGCGGCCGAGCAGCGAGCCGGGGAGCTGGTCCGGGCTCGGTTCGGCGACGTGTGCGCGCACGACGTGCGCCACCTCGATGCTCTCGGGCCTGGCCAGGCAGGTGGACTCCAGTCGCCAGGGGCCGTCTCCGGCCGGGGCGATGACCTTGGGCCGGGGGCCGGGGCCGAGCCGGAGCACTCCGGCGTCCAGCAGCGACAGCAGCTCGGCGGAACGGTCCAGCTGCGGGCCGATCACCAGACGGTTGACCGTGGAGGTGAACTCCCCGAAGAAGTACTCCAGGGAGGTGTCGTCGACACCTGGTGAGTCGATGACGGCCCGGAGGGCGTCGCGGTGGTCGCGCAGCACCTCCAGGGCTTCCTTGACCGGGCTGACGCCCAGCCCCTCGCGGGCCTCCGCCAGGTCCTCGGCGACCTGGGCGGTGAACCAGCCGGTGTACTCGCCCAGGTCGGCCCACTGACGGTCGGTCAGCTCGTCGACCAGCACCCCGTGCAGCGGGTAGGGCCCGAACTCGGTGCGGACGGTGGCCAGCGCTCCGTCCACGCCCGACTCGGCCACCCGGCGCGCGAATTCCGCGCCCGCCTTTTCGGCGTCGCCGGTCGTGCGGGCCATGACGGCCCGGTAGTAGGCCAGTTCCATCTCCGCCTCGACCAACGGCAGGACGTCGTCGGTGAAGTGGAGCAGTCCGCTGTCGCGGTTCCCGCGCAGCTCCCGGAGCCGGTCCGGCGTCAGTGCGAGGGGGGCGAAGCGGGTCCGGCCCGGGTTGAGGTGCGGGCGGCTGCGCGAGGGTATGCCGGACCGGTTGGCCAGGACGATCCGCGGCTCTCGGCCGCTGGGTACGTAGCGCAGCCGGCCGTCGTCCGCCGGCTCGTGCCGGCCGCCGCGCCCCAGGGTCAGGCTGGCGATCACGTCCATGGCGGTCAGTCCCATGCCCAGGACCGCGACCTCGTCGCCGGGGGCGATGCCTTCGAGGGCGGCGGGCAGCGGGTAGGGACGGGTGATCAGCCGTGGCTCGTCGGCCGGTTCGGCCGGCAGGTGGAGCGAGTGGTGTCCGACGGTCACGAACACCGCGTCGGCCTCCAGGCGGGTGCCGTCGTCGAGGACGACGGTCTCCCCGCCGTCAGGTCCCGGCTGGATGTCGGTGGCCGTCGCGGTGTGCCGGATGAGGGCGAAGCCAGGCGGCGCTGCGGCGACGATGCGTTCGGCGGCCCAGGTCAGGTATTCGCTGAGCAGCCTCCGAGGCAGGAAGTCGTTCGGCCGGATCTCCCGTCCGTCCCCCGCACGCACGGTGTATCCGTCGGCCCCCACGCGCAGCTGCCGCTCGCGACACCACTCGTACAGCGAGGGGCCGCCCACCCCGGTGGGGCCGTCCACCATCGCGTCGTCCGCGAAGGCGGTGACCTGCGCGCACACCGTGTTCAGCAGGAGGTGGTCGGGCTGGTCCTGGCGGTGGAATCCGGGGCCGAGGGGCTGCGGGTCCACGAGGAGGACGGTGACCGGGAAGGGCTTCGCCAGGCAGTGGCCGACGAGCCGCTCCACGATGCCCAGCCCTCGTGAACCGGCTCCCACGATGGCGATGGTGGGGTGCCGCTCGGTGTTCCGCGGGGCGGCTTCGGTGGTCGCGTCTTGCGTTGTGGTTACCATCGCCGGGTCTCCCCGAAGAAGTTGGGGACCGCGATGGCCGAGCCGGCGGCACGGGCCTGCTCCAGGACGTAGGCGCCGACGGCCAGATCGAGGACGCCGAGGCCGAACGGCGAGAAGATCACCGGGCGGCCCTCGGTCGGGGTCACCTCGCCGTTGAGGACTCCGGCGAGCGTGCCGGTCACGAAGTCCCGTGAGCCGGTGAGCTGTTCGGCCAGGTGGGGCGAGGTGTTGGCCTTCAGGCAGTGGTCGACGTCGTCGAGGATGTTGTCCGCCGCCAGCACGACCTCGGGTGCGAGGTCCCGCAGCGAGATGTTCAGCACGAGCTGGCCCGGCTTGAACGGCGTGGTGACGTACGGTTCGAGCGCGGTGGTGGCGAAGACGACGGTCTCGGCCTCCAGCGCGGCGCCGAGGTCGGCGGTGAACGAGGCGGGGCGCTGCTGGGTGCCGCGCAGATGCTCGACGAGGGCCTGGCCGGACTCCTCGTGGAGGTCGTGCACGAGATAGGCGTCCGGGGCACAGCCGGCGGCGTGGAGGTAGTCGCAGATGTTGCGGGCGATGACGCCGCCGCCGATGACCGCGATGCGGGTGCCCTCGAAGCCGCCGGGGCGCAGCGTGGTCGCGGCGACGGCGGCGGACGCGGCCGTGCGCGCGGCGCTGATGTTGGCGGCTTCCAGGCAGGCCACCGGGTAGCCGGTCTCGTAGTCGTTGAGGATGAGCACGGCCGAGGCGCGGGGCTTTCCGGCCTTGGTGTTCTGCGGGAAGCTGGCGATCCACTTGATGCCCGCGAGCTGGACGTCGGCGCCGAGGTAGGCGGGCAGCGCGATGATCCGGGAGTCGGGCTTTTCGGGGAAGCGGAGGAAGTAGCTGTCGGGGTTGACGCTTTCTCCGGCCTCATGGCTGCGATAGGCCTGGCTCACGATGCCGAGGACCTCGGCACGCTTGTCGCTGAGCACCTCGCGTACGGTTTCGCCCGCGACCACATCGAAGTCGAACATGTTCATACACCTCTCCTCAGGCGCCGGCCTGAGAAATTTCAGATATTTCTTGGTAAGTGAGCTCGGGCCATCGGTCGGCGACCCATGAATCGTTGTAGATCGTCTCCAGATAGCGCTCCCCCAGGTCCGGCGAGATCGCCACCACAACGCTGCCCTCGGGGATTTCCTTGGCCTTTTCCTGGACCGCGGAAAGAACCGTCCCACTGGATCCGCCGAGCAGCAGCCCGCGTTCTTCCGCGAGCATTCTGCACATCTCCACGGCGGCCGCCTCGGAAATCATGACGACCTCGTCGATCTTCCCCTCGTCGAGGATTTCCGGACGTCTGCTGGTACCGAGCCCGGGAATGTGGCGCCGGGCCGGCGGACCGCCGAAGGACACCGATCCGACCGAATCGACGGCGATGATCCGGGTGGCCGGACTGTGCTGCCGGAAGAACTCCGCGCAGCCCATCAGGGTGCCGGTGGTGCCGGCCCCGATGAAGGCGTAGTCGACGTGGCCGAGCTCGTCGAAGATGGCCCGTCCCGTGCGGTCGCGGTGTGCCTGCGGGCCGGCCGGGTTCGCGTACTGGTTCAGCCAGTACGTGTTCGGCTCGCGTGCCACGCGGTCACGGATGTAGTTGATGCGGGACTGCAGGTAGCCGCCGTTGCCGTCGCGTACGTCGATCACCACCACCTCGGCGCCGAGCGCCTCCATCAGGCGCATCGACTGGGCGTTGGCATTGGGATCCGTCACGCAGGTCAGGCGGTAACCCTTTGCGGCGCAGACCATGGCCAGCGCCACACCGAGGTTTCCCGACGTCGATTCGATGAGCCGGGTGCGCGGGAATTCGCGACCCGATTCCTCTGCCTGGGCCACCAGGGCGACTGCGGTCTTGAGCTTCACCGAGCCGGCCGGATTGAGGCCCTCGAGTTTAAGGAAGACTGAGCTTCCAGGTACTAGGTGATCGGCCCGGATGAACACGTCATCCAGCACCAGATCATAAACTTCCTCTGCTATCACTGGAATCCAACGCTGTGTGTGGATGGGCATGCGGATGCGCGGCGCACGCCGAAATGCGTGAGCCCATGGGCGTGATTACTGCGCTTGGTCGAACGCAGGCATGCAGAAGAGATGGTGATCCCCCCGTTCACCGCCTAGGTGTCCCCCGACCGCGGCTACTGCAGGATCACACGAGTACACACGATTCGTCCAGAAAATTTTTTTGAGCCCACTTCGTTCCGAATTGAACATTCCGAGTGGAGTTCTGCATTCCGTCTCCGACGGAAAGTGGAATGGCGCCTCTCTTTTTATCGAGGGCGTTATGGCGAAGCGATGCGCTGGTTTACGCGGAGCCGACCCCCGCCCCCGTTCCCAGCGCCTGCTCGGCCCAGATCGTCTTTCCGGTGCCGGTGTAGCGGGTGCCCCAGCGCTGGGTCAGCTGGGCGACGAGGAGCAGACCGCGGCCGCCCTCGTCGAAGACCCGGGCCCGGCGCATGTGGGGTGCGGTGCTGCTGGCGTCGGAGACCTCGCAGATCAGGCCGGTGTCGTGGATCAGACGCAGCTGGAGCGGCGGACGGCCGTAGCGGATGGCGTTGGTGACCAGTTCGCTGACGACCAGTTCACTGACGAACGCCGTCTCGTCCAGTCCCCAGTCGGAAAGTTGACGGGTGGTCAGTTCACGTGCGTGCGCCACCAGGGCCGGGTCGGGGTCCAGGTCCCAGGTCGCGACCTGAGAGGCGTCGAGGGAGTGGGTGCGGGCGACGAGGAGGGCGACGTCGTCCGTGGGGCTCTCGGGGAGCAGCGTCCGGAGCAGGTCGTCGCAGGTCTGCTCCAGGGACGAGGTGGTGGCGCCGGCCAGGCTGTGGCGCAGCTGCTGGAGTCCGAGTTCGATGTCGCGGCCTGCGGATCGGACCAGGCCGTCGGTGAACAGGGCGATCAGGCTGCCTTCGGGCAGGCGGAGTTCCGCGGACTCGAAGGGCAGGCCGCCGAGGCCCAGCGGCGGTCCCGGCGGCAGTTCGGGCAGGTCGACCATGCCGTCCGGGTAGACGATCGCGGGTGCGAGGTGTCCGGCGCGGGCCAACGTGCAGATACGGGAGACCGGGTCGTAGACGGCGTAGAGACAGGTGGCGCCCGCGACCTCGGCCTCCGGCACGGTGGTCCGGGCCCCTTGCGGCGCCTCTTCGCGGTCCAGGCGCAGTACGACGTCGTCGAGGTGGGTGAGCAGTTCGTCGGGCGGCATGTCGATGTCGGCGAGGGTCAGTGCCGCCGTGCGCAGTCGCCCCATGGTCGCCGAGGCCTGGATGCCCTGGCCGACGACGTCGCCGACCATCAGGGCGACCCGCGCGCCGGAGAGCGGGATGACGTCGAACCAGTCGCCGCCCACGCCGGCGGTGGAGCCGGCCGGCAGGTAGCGCGAGGCGACGTCCACCGCGGCCTGCCGGGGTGCGTGCCGGGGCAGCAGGCTGCGCTGAAGCGTCAGCGAGGTGTCCCGCTCACGGGCGTAGCGGCGGGCGTTGTCGATGGCCAGGGCGGCCCGTGCGGTGATCTCCTCGGCGAGGCGGAGGTCGTCCGCGTCGAAGGCGTCGGGGGCGCGGTGCCGCAGGTACTGGGCGATGCCCAGCAGGGTCCCGCGGGCCAGGAGCGGCGCCATGATGAGCGAATGGGTGCCGTGCCGGCCGATGCTGCGGGCGTGCGAGGGGTCCTCGGCCAGCCATCGCTGGATGTCCTGGTCGTCGACCCAGTGCCGCGAGGGCCTCCTGGTGGTCAGGACGTGGGCCATGGGCGAGTCGGGCGGGTAGCGGATCGTCTGGCCCGGGGCGATGACGGACTCCGGGCAGCCGTCGAGGACGGACCCTTGCGCGGCACGGCACAGGACGGGCTCGCTGGCCGGTTCCGGTGGCAGCGGAGTGCCGCGGAAGACGTCCTCGATCAGGTCGACGGCGACGAAGTCGGCGAAGTGCTCGGTGGCGACATCCGCCAGCTCCTGGGCCGTTTGCGTGATGTCGAGGGCGGAGCCGATGCGTACGCTGGCCGCGTTCACGATGGCCAGGCGCTGCCGGGTCCGGTACTGCCCGGTGATGTCGAGCGCCGCGGTGGACACGCCCCGTACCCGCGGTGCCGCCGGCGGGGCCCGGTTCTCCAGCCGGGCCAGTGCCAGCGGCAGTCCGGTCAGTGAGGTGATCACCCCGTCGGCCTGGGCCAGCTGATCGAGGACGGGGGCCGGCGGGGCCTCGCCGCGCAGCAGCCATACGGTGCGCATCCCGGCGCGGGCGGCGCCCCGGACGTCGGCGTCGAGGCGGTTGCCCACGTAGACGGCGTGCTCGGGCGGGACGTCCATCCTCTCCAGCACATCGCGGAAGGCACGGAGAGCGGGCTTTTCGGCGGTGTCGATGCCGCCCAGCAGGATCGCCTTGAACAGGACGTCCAGGCCGTCCCGGCGCAGCGCGTCCCGGACCTGCGGCGGCGAGTTGGAGAGGATGCCGAGCCGGTACTGCCGCGCCAGTACCGCGAACACCGGTTGCACGTCGGGGTAGAGCGCCTCGACGGGGTACTCCCAGTGCTTCACGATCTGTTTGTGCAGCAGGGTGACATCGCCGCCGGGTACGAACCGGTCGGCGAACGCGGGACGGAGCGGGGTTCCTCCGGCGCGGACGGAGTCGTAGAAATCCCAGAATTCGGTCTCGTCGATGTCGCCCGCCAGGTCGCAGGTCGCCCGGTACAGCGCCTGGACGAAACGCTCGTCGTCGTAGACGGTTCCGCCGATGTCGAACATCACCGCGTCGATGCGTTCGACCGGTGCCCGGCTGTGCTCCGCGGAGCGGTCGGCGTCCGTCGCGTCGTGCACCTCCGCCTCCTTGGCCGGGGAAGGACCGCACTCCCCTCATCGTGGCAGAAACCGCCGAGACGGCATCTGCGGACGGGCTGGAAGTGGCACGTCCCCGACCTTCCGTTGACGTCTGTCGGCACGCCACTTAGGGTCACATTCCTACCGCCATGTGGATTTCATATCCCGCATGGCGGACAGAGGTGAAGAGCTGCGGGGGGGAGTCATGCAGGTCACCGAGGCCCTGGGCCCGATAGCCGAAGCCACGGACCGTTTCGTCGCCACCGTCAGGGCCCTCACCGACGAGCAGATCGGTGCGGCGACACTGGTACCACCGTGGACCCGAGGCCATGTGATCACCCATGTGGCGCGTGCCGGCGACAGCCTCTGCCGGCTGCTCACCTGGGCCCGCACGGGAGTCGAGACGCCGCAGTACCCGAGCATGGCGGCACGTGCCGCGGAGATCGAGGCGGGCGCCGCGCGACCGGTCGCGGAGCTCGTCGACGATGTCACCGCCGGCGCCGCGCGCTTCGAGGAGGCCGTACGCGCCCTGCCCGCGGAGGCCTGGCGGGCCGAAGTGCGGATGCGCACCGGTGAACTGCGCACGCCCGCGACCCTGGTGCCCACGCGGCTGCGGGAACTGGAAGTGCATCACGCCGATCTGGCCGCCGGTTACACCTTCGCCGATGTCCCACCGTCCGCCGCCCGCTGGATCATCGACGACCTCATCGCGGCCCAGCGCCGCCGCGACGGCATCGCGCCCCTGCGGATCGAGGCGACCGACACCGGCCTCGCCCATGAACTCGGCACCGGCGGCCCGGTCGTCACCGGCACCCAGGCCGCTCTCCTCGCCTGGCTCACCGGCCGCTCGCCCGGCGCCGAACTCACCGCTTCGGGGGCCGATACGCTCCCGGCCGCGCCGTACTGGATCTGACCGCGCCACGACGAGCCCCCGCCAAGCGACGGGCGCCACCGCCATGTCGGCGCCCGGCGATATCGGCAGGTGGACGAGCCTAGAGCGGACAGCCCGCCATCTGTTTGTATGACCACTGGAAGTAATCCAGGAGGTGTCGGACAGATGGTGTCCGTGGAGAGCATTCTCGCGTTCGCGGCGATGTCGCTGCTGGTGATCGTGGTTCCGGGGCCGAGCGTGCTGTTCGTGATCGGCCGGGCCCTCGCGCACGGCCGCCGCACAGCGCTCGCAACGGTCCTCGGCAACCTGGTCGGTTCGTACCTCCTGGTGATCGCTGTGGCGTGGGGCCTCGGCGCGCTGGTGGAGAGTTCGGCGGCGGTTTTCATGGGCGTCAAGCTGGCCGGCGCGGCGTATCTCGTCTACCTCGGCGTGCAGGCTTTCCGGCACCGCAAGAAGATGCGCGCGGCGGACCTGGAGGCCCCGGTCGCCGAGCGGCGCGGTGATCTGCGCACGATCCTGGACGGCATTTTCGTGGGCGTCACCAACCCGAAGGGCGTCGTCTTCTTCGCGGCGGTCCTGCCCCAGTTCGTGAACCACTCGGCGGGCCATGTCCCCGGCCAGATGATGGTGTTGGGGCTGGTCCCGGTCGCCATCGGCATGATCTCGGACACCCTGTGGGGCCTGGGTGCCGCGGCGGCCCGTTCCTGGTTCGCCCGCTCGGACCGCCGCCTGTCGATGGTCGGCGGGGCGGGCGGCTTCGCGATGATCGGCCTGGGCGTGACCGTGGCAGCGACCGGCCGCGCCGACTAGCCCCCCGCACCGCCGCCCGGCCCCGGCTCCGGCTCCGGCCCTAGAGGAAGCTCACGTTCTGGGCGAGCGCGAGCCGGCCGGAGTAGTTGATGGTGTTGGTGGCCGGGCGCATATAGGCACGCCACGCGTCGGAGCCGGATTCGCGGCCCCCGCCGGTCTCCTTCTCACCGCCGAACGCACCGCCGATCTCCGCCCCGGACGTGCCGATGTTGACGTTGGCGATGCCGCAGTCGGAGCCCTCGGCGGAGAGGAAGAGCTCGGCTTCCTGCTGGTCGCGGGTGAAGATGCTGGACGACAGGCCCTGCGGAACGTCGTTGTGCAGCGCGATGGCCTCCGCGAGGGAGTCGTACGTCAGCACGTAGAGGACCGGGGCGAAGGTCTCCTCCCGGACGACCTCCGTCTGTTCGTCGACGCGGACGATGACCGGCTCGACGTACGCGGCCCGGGGCGCGGCGTCGGCGAGGCGCCGGCCGCCGCCCGCGAGGATCTTGCCGCCCTGCGCCTGTGCGCGGGTGAGGGCGTCCTGCATGCCGTCCAGCGCCTTGGTGGTGATCAGCGGTCCGACCAGGGTGCTTTCGTCGAAGGGGTCGCCGATGGGGAGCTTGGCGTACGCGGCGGTCAGCCGGGCGATGAGGGTGTCGGCGATGTCGCGGTGGACGATCAGGCGCCGCAGGGTCGTACAGCGCTGTCCCGCCGTCCCGGCCGCGGCGAAGACGATGCCCTGTACGGCGAGGTCGAGGTCGGCGGAGGGCGCGACGACGGCCGCGTTGTTGCCACCGAGTTCGAGGAGGCTGCGCCCGAAGCGGGCCGCGACACGCGGGCCGACCTCGCGCCCCATACGGGTGGAGCCGGTGGCGCTCACGAGGGCGATGCGCGCATCGTCCACGAGTTGCTCGCCGATGGCACGGTCGCCGAGCAGCAGACGGTGCACATCGCGGGGCACGCCGACGTCTTCGGCCGCCTGGTCCAGCAGCCGGTCGCAGGCCAGCGAGATGAGCGGGGTGAGCTCGGACGGCTTCCAGATCACGGTGTCGCCGCAGGCCAGGGCCACGGCGGTGTTCCACGACCACACGGCGGCGGGGAAGTTGAACGCGGAGATGACACCGACGACACCGAGCGGGTGCCAGGTCTCGGCGAGACGGTGGCCCGGACGCTCGGAGGCGATGGTGCGGCCGTAGAGCTGACGGGACAGGCCCACCGCGAAGTCACAGATGTCGATCATCTCCTGGACCTCGCCGAGCGCCTCCGAACGGATCTTGCCCGCTTCGATGGTGATGAGGTCGGCCAGGTCGCTCTTGTGATCACGCAGCAACTCGCCAAGCCGGCGGACGAGTTCACCGCGCCGGGGCGCCGGTGTGGTGCGCCAGGTGAGGAAGGCCTCGCGGGTGGCGGCGATGGCCGCCTCGGTGTCTGCCGGGCCGGCGGCCGCGAGGCCGAAGAGTTCGTCGCCGGTGATGGGTGTGCGGGCGGCGAAGTCGGTGCCTTCCGGAACGCTGACTCCGATCCGCTTCAGGGCGGCTCGGGCACGGGCGCGCAGGTCGTCGGTGGTGGGGAGAGTGCGGGTGGTGGTCACAGCGCTCCTTGTCGGATGAGAGGTCAGGTGAGAGGTCAGGTGACACGTCGGATGACAGGTCAGGTGACAGGTCGGACGAGCGGGGTGTCGGTGCCGAGCTGCCGGGCGACCGCGGCGAGGGACTCGTTCCGCTGCTGCTCGTAGAGGTCGAAGGGGTCCAGGACTTCGCGGCCCATGGCGCCGGAGAGCCACTCGGTGTCGTAGGCGGCGCCTTCCCGCTCGTTGTCCCTGGAGCCTTCGCCGCTGAGGTTGGACTGGAAGATGCCGGCCGCGGAGCGAGGCAGAAAGTCCTCGTAGACGAGGGGTTCGGCGCGTACCCAGCCCTGTTCCACGAGTTCGCCGACACTGCCCGGCGGACGGCTTCCGTCCCGCGCCCGACCGGGCACCACGTGGTACGTGAAGTAGCCCAGCCCCCGTGCGGCGAGTTCCCGTTCGGTGCCGGGCAGGTTCTCCTCCCACACGGCACGGGCGAGTTCGCCACGGTCAGCGTCCGGCTGGCGGGAAGCCCGGCGGTCGACCAGGCCGAGCAGCCGGTCGTAGAGCGCCCGGCCCTCACGGGTCAGGGCGATACCGCGGGCCTCGACCTCGCCGAACCGCACCCGCAGGGCGCCGCGGGTCACGCTGCCGTCCGCGAGGCGCAGCGACCGGGGCTCGGCGAGCGCCCGGAAGGACGTCTGACGCAGCAGGACGTCCGGCCCCTTCCAGGCCGGCGGCCCCTGAATGGTGTCGATCATCTCGATGCCGCGCTCGGTCATCCGCCGGTAGAGCTCGTCGATGTCCAGGACGCGCGGGGTGAGGTGGTTGATGTGGGTGCTGCGTACGCCGCCGATGTCCGCGGCGACGGCGGAGACCCTCTCCAGGGTCTCGTACCAGGCCTTGTCGATCGGCTCGGTGGACAACTCAAAGGCCCCGACGGCGAGTTGGAGAAACCGCTCGGCCTCGGCGTCCGGCAGCTCCCGCTCCGCTTCCGCCCGGTCGGCCAGTGCGAGCAGCTCCGGCGGGAACAGCTCTCGGCCGGCGAGGAACGTCTCCAGGCGGGAGCGCAGACCGGCGTCGAAGAACCGGGGGTCGGCGGGGGTGAGCAGGGAGGTGAAGACGCGGAACGGGTTGCGGGCCAGTTCCTCTCCGTCGACGGGGCGGAACGCGGTCGACACGACGGGCACCGCGCTGGCGGCGGCTTCCCGCAGGTCGTAGAACCCGACCGGGCGCATCCCCAACGCACCGAAGATACGGGCGACTTGGCGCAGTTCACCGGGGGTGCCGACCCGGATGGCGCCATGCCGTTCCGAGGTCACCCGGCCGATGGAACCGAGGCGTTCGGCGTCCGCGCCCCGTGCGCGCAGGACGCCCTCGTTGACCTCGCGCGAGACGTCCACGAGCGTGGTGTACGCGGGGACCTCACGCCCGTACATCTCCGAGAGCCGCGCGGCGAAGGCGGCGCGCAGCTGCCACTGGCTGATCATGGAAGGTTCTGCCTTTCGCACGAGAGGGTCACACCACATGGGCTTCTGGGCGGGTCCCGTCCCCGGTCCGGAAGCGGTCGGCGCTCAGCGGCGAGATGTCGACGCACGGTGCGCGGTCCAGGTACAGGTCACGCACGATCTCCCCGACCGCGGGCGCCTGCAGGAAGCCATGACCGGAAAACCCGGTGGCGTAAAGCAAGTTGACGAGTTCACCGGACCGACCTATCAACGCGTTGTGGTCGGGCGTGACCTCGTACAGCCCGGCCCAGCCGCTCGCCGTCCCCATGTCGGCCAGGGCGGGGGCCCGGCGCCGTACGACGTCCCGGAAGAGTCCGAGCCACTCCGGGGTCCAGGTGGTGTCGAACCCGTCCGGCTCGTCCGGGTCGGCCAGGCCGAACAGCAGCCCGTCGTCACTGTTGTGGAAGTAGGCCGACGAGGTGAAGTCGATCGTGAACGGGATGCGCGGCACCGGGCGCGTGAGCGGCTCGGTGAACGCGAGTTGGCGCCGTACCGGCCGTACCGGCAGGTCGATCCCCGCCATTTCGCCGATCTGCCCGGACCAGGCACCCGCCGCACAGATGACGGTGGCGCAGGAGATCACGCCCCGGTCCGTGTGCACGGCCGTGACACGGTCGCCGGCCGTGTCGATACCGGTCACTCCGGTATGCGTCACGAAGGTGACCCCGGCACGGGCCGCCGCTGCGGCATATCCCCGCACCACCAGGCCCGGCCGGGCGTGTCCGTCGGCGGGTGAGAAGACCCCGGCCACCAGACCTTCGCTGCCGACATAGGGACACAGCCGGCGGGCCTCCTCGGGTGTGACCATGCGACTGGGCACGTCCAGACCGTTCTGGATCCTGACGCTGTTCTCGAATTCGGCGGCCTGCTCGTCGGTGGTGAGCAGAAAGAGGTAGCCGACGTTGTCGAGCCGGATATCCGCGCCGGGGCGCTGCGGGAAGTCCTGAAAGGCCCGCAGGCTCCGGCTGCCGAGTTCGATGTTGAGAGGGTCGGAGAACTGGGCCCGTACGCCGCCGATCGGCTTCCCCGAGCTGCCACTGCCCAGCTCGCCCCGCTCGACCACGACAATGTCGTGCACCCCGGCCTCGGCCAGATGGAACGCGATGCCGGCACCCATCACCCCGCCACCGATGATCACCACATCGGCGGCCGACGGAACGGCACGAAAGGCGGACGCGGTAGGTGAGCTGGACAAAACGCCGATCCCTTCCACAAGGCAACCCCAAACGCCGACAAGCCACTGCCCACTCCCCGCTGCCTGCCCGCCATCGTGGCGCACCCAACCATTGACGTCCATGAATAATTAATGCGACTGATCTATTAGGGTCTCTATATGGACTGGACGAGTTCCCAGCTGCGCTCCCTCGTCGAGCTGACCAGGCGCGGAACCATCACCGCGGTGGCCCACGCCCTGGGATACACCCCCGGAGCGGTCTCCCAGCAGATCGCCGCGCTGGAGAAGACCACCGGCATGGAGCTGTTGCAGCGGGTGGGACGGAGGGTGGAACTCACCGACGCCGGGAGGACGCTGGCCTCGCACGCCGAGCGCATCCTGGCCACGGAGGCCGAAGCGGTCGAGGCCCTGGAGCGCACCCGCAACGAGATCTCCGGGGTACTGCTCGTCGGCCTGTTCGCCACCGCCGCCGCCGAGATTCTGCCGCTGGCCCTGCAACGGGCGCGCGAGACCCATCCGGGGCTGGCCGTGCACAGCCGCGATATGGACGTCGACGAGGTGTACGACGCGGTCGCCTCCGGGGCCGTCGACCTGGCCCTCGGCCTGGACTACCCGGATGTGCCCATCCCCCGCGATCCGGCCCTTCGGGTGAGACGGCTCTACCGGGAACGTTTCTCACTCGCGGTACCGGCTGGGTCGATGGACCGCCGCAAGGACATCTCGTTGGCCGACACCCAACACCTGGGCTGGATCCTCCCGTCGGCCGACAGCTACTACGGCCGCGCCGTGCGCACCGCCTGCCGACGAGCCGGCATCGAACCCGACGTGCGCCACGAGGTGACGGACACCGCGGCCACCCTGGCACTGGTCGAGGCGGGCATCGGCGTGAGCACGGTGACAGACCTCATGCTCCGACTGCGCGCCTCCCGCTTCGACGTGGTGAAGCTGCGCGAGAAGATCGAGCGGCACATCGTCGTGGTGTTCCGCTCCTCGACCGAACGCCGACCGACGGTTGCGGCGTTGGTCGACGTCCTGCGGGCGGTGGCCGAAACCCGGCGCGGCAGCCCGACTTAGCGGGCACGCTCTGACGCAGGCGCAGGCGCAGGCGCAGGCCCGGACACAGACGCATCCGCATCGCAGCGCATCCACAGCCTCATCAGCTGTGCTCGCGCTGGGATCTCTTTGCGGGCAATGAACCTGGGCGATGGTTTCAGGCCTGTAGTGACCACGCCACGACGGTGGCCCGTCGTCGTGCCGCCGTTGCCTGACAGGCAGCGAGCGATGTCCCCCAACCACACCCCGAAATTGCACCTTCCCCCATTGCTGGGAAGAGGACCGCAGGGAGTCTTCAGACGAACGCTGCCCCACGAGCAGCCAGCCAGTCAGCACACGGCCTCACCCAGCTGACGATGATCGGCATCGGGGTCGGCATCTTCAGCCTGGCCGCCACCGTCGGGATCCCGGTAGTTCTCGCGGAAGAGACAACGCTGAGCCATGCGGCAGCCGTTGATCTGGGCGATCTCGGGGAACGGCGTGGTGCCCATGGGCGGGTCGGTAGCGTCGCGGCCATGCTGAGTGCCGACGAGCCACCATTGAACGACCTGAACGACGAGCAGACAAGGGGCTGCTGATGTCCGTACTCACGGTCGGCCGGCAGACTATGGTCGAGCCCGAGGAATGGCCGGACGAACGGCCGACCGCGGGTGCTCGGCGCGGTGCGCAGCTCGAAGCGGATCAAGGCCGACCCGACCGTGGCGAGCCTCCGGGATTAAGGGGACGGCCCACGTCGCGGATGCCGTAGGCTGACGCAACCCCCGTACTGCTGAGGCCACTTTGGGGGTTCTCTTCTGTCCGCACCAGCTGGCCGGGTACCGGTGGTGCCCGTCTGTGTTGATCGAGTGGGGTGGGAGGGGCCGATGGCAACGCGGGTGTTCTCGGATGAGGAACTGGAGGGCTTACGGTCCTTCCCAACGATCGGCAAGGACGAGCTGATCCGCTACTTCGCCCTCACCGTTCCTGCGAAAGTTCCGCGCGAACTCGCCCAGCTCGTCGATGGACACCGCCCCTGTGGACCGTGTCCATCGACGAGCCCGGAGTCGGACTGTAGCGGGCGGCCCCGGCGGCACCCCAGGGGAGGGACGGCGCCGGGGCCGGTGCCCCCTGTGACACTCGGGGGGGCGCGTAAGTACTCGTGATGTGCGCCGACCTGTGCTACTTCTGCTTCGTTTGGTGACGTTTCTGCTTCGTTTGGTGACGATCAGACTCTTGGCTAAGGCTGATCACGCCAGAATCCTGATGACACGGTCAGTGAGGGGAGGCGGCATGGCGGATGCGGCGTACACGATTCCGCCACTGTGGTGTCCAATCGAGCCCGCGATCAACCCGGCCTGGCGCGCGGCCGACCGCGGGACCGCGGAGTTCGCCCGCAGGTTCGGACTTCCTCGCGATCCGCAACTCGTCAAAGTTAAGCCGGAGAAGCTCCGGATTGGCGAACTGGCGGGACGCTTCGCGCCCGCGGCGGATCTGAAGGGTCTGCAACTGCTCTCGGACGTCGCCTACTGGACCTTCATCATCGACGACGACACAGATCCCAGCCCCCAATCCAACGACGCCCAGCCCAAGGCGCCGGATCTGGCCGACCTGTGCGGGTTCCTCTCCCGGATCCAGCGCGCCTTCGACACTCCCGCCGCAATGCCCTTGCCGGACGGCCCAGAATCGGGGTCTGGCCATCTGGCGGCTGCCCGGGACCTGCGCAGACGCATGGAGGAACGCACCTCCGATCAGCAGGTCGGCCGGTGGGCCGCCTCCGTGCGAATCACCTTCTTCGTCTGCCTCCACGAAGCCGCTTACCAGAAGCGCGGCCGCTTCCCCTCGCTCGACGAATACTTCGTCCGCGGCATCGGCTCCAGCCTGCTGCAGATCTTCACCAACGTCATGGCCGTCATCGACGGACCGACGGTGGCGCCGGACGACCTGGAACGGCCGGAGGTGCGGGCCCTGACTGAGCTCACCTGCCTGATCGCCAGGATCGACAACGATCTGTACAGCTACGGCAGGGATCTGGACGGCGACATCGAGAGCTCTCTGGTCGCGACCCTTGCACGCGAGGTGGGCTCGTTCGACGCTGGGCTAGCCCAGACTGTCGGAACGCACGATCTCCTAGTGGGCCGTTTTCTGAAGCTCAGGGACCGGGTGCTGACCACGGCGCGACCCGAACTGCGGGCCTATCTGCTCAATCTGACCGCCCTGATCCGGGGCCATCTGGACTGGGCGTCAGACCTGATGCGGAATCGGAGCGATTTCTCCTACTTCCAGCGCAAGACCCGCGTGAGGTGGCCTGTCGTCTTCGCCGACGCTCCCAGCGGCCACCCCCATCCGCCGTTGACCGCCCTCCCGTCGGTCGCTTGGTGGTGGGAGGTGTGAACCGTCTCATCGACCGGATCGTCAGCCAGATCGCGGCTGACGGCGCCGTCCGCACCCCGTGCGAAAGCCGCATTCTGGAATCAGCCCTGCTGTATGCGCTCCTCGACAAGACAGATCTGCGCAACGAGAAGCTCGGCGCCTTCCTCGACTCGGCGCGTCCGTCCGGATTCCTCGACGAACGCCTCGCACACGCCACGCTGCACGGCCCCGGCGACCCCGGGCCGGTCCTCACCTATCTGCAGAGCTACCAGCACGTCACGGGGCCTCGAAAGCGCGTCCTGATCGAAGCGGTGCTCGGGATCGTAGGCGAGCTTCCCTTCACCAGTCGCCCCGAGCCGCCCCACTACGGCCCGCAGGCCAGCTGGACCGAACTCACCCTGTGCGCAATCGGCCTCCTCCACGGTCACGCGCGTGGCCTGCCGCCGGACCCGCGTGACCTGGCCCAACTCATCAGCCGACTCGAAGGGTTCGGAGCAGAGAGCGTGTGGGAGGGCAACGTCCTCGCCCATCTGATCGCGCTGCACGCCCTGCACAACTGCCGACCGGACAGCCCGCTCCTCTCCAAGGGAATCGACGCCATCACCCGCACCGCCAACCCCGACGGCGGAATCCCCTTCATCGAAGGCCAGACGGTCTGGGTCACCGCTCTGGCAGGCACCGCGCTGACCCTCGCCGGCGCTCCCGAGCCGATCACGCTCCGCATGGCCGACTACCTTGCGGACCTGCAGATCGACGGCGCCTGGGGCTACACCGAAACCACCACTCAGACAGACGTCGACGACACCACCAGATGCATGCACTTCCTCCGCACACTCGCCCCGCAGCGCTACGCCGAAGCGCTCCGCAAAGCGGAGAAGTACCTCGTCGCCATGGCCGACTCCAGCGGCGGCTACTCCACCTACCTCTCCGGACACGCCGCGGAGACCGACCTCACCGCCGGGGCCGTCATCGCCCTTGCTCCGTCCTGGCCCCGCCACGCCCCGCTCCTCAACGCCTCCCTCGCCTTCCTCCTCGACGCCCAGCGCGAAGACGGCTCCTTCGCCCCGAGCTGGACCGCAAGCGCGTCGAGTGTCCTGGCGCACGTGCTGCAGGCCCTCACTCAGGCCCCACCCGGCGACCCCCGCATTCCTCAGGCCATCGCCACCGCGACCCGGTACCTGGCCCGGACCCAGAACCCCGACGGCGGCTGGGGTCACCAACCGGGCGCACCCTCCGACGCCATCTCCACAGCCCATGCGCTCCCCGTCGCGGCCAGCCATGGATCCGAAGTCTCCCGGGCGCGGGCCGCCGCCTACCTGCTGAGCCACCGCCGCCCGGACGGCGGCTTCACCGCGCCACCCGACCAGGTGGGCCCGCGCCCCATCCCCTTCGACTATCCCGTCCTCGCCGACATCCACGTCCTCACTGCCCTGGCCGAGCAAGCCAGGGAGAACCGTTCAGTAGGCGGGTCCATGTCACTGCGGTGAGACCAAGGCAAATACTCAGACACATATTCACCCCCGCCGCTGTCGATCTTGTTCATGTATCGGTCGATACCTGGGCAAGGTTAAAAATCGGCCCGAATGATCGCCGATCCGCATGGATCATGCTTATAAAGCGGTGTCAGAAAGTCGCGGCGCTCAACAACTTAACCACCCCGATTTCTGTACCTTCCGGGGTGCCGCAGCCTCTCGATGACGACACAGATCCTCTCGCGCCGGCCCCCTCCGTTCCCAGTGGTAAGTCGATCAGATGTGCGAGGATAACGGACAAGGGTCAACTCCTCGACCGCCAGATCCTCGCCCTCGAAGCCGCCGGCTGCGTACGCATCTACGCCGACAAGAAGTCCGGTAGGAACGCGGAGCGCGAAGAGCTCTGGAACGCCCTGACCGCCCTCGGGACACGCGGAGGGCATCTTGCGGAAGCCGCTGTTAGCTGCCGAAGGAAACATGGGGAGATCTTTAACGCACAGTAGTCACGTCCGGCGTTTGACTGAGGCGCCAAGACACACACGCCGAGGCACTGTTGCTATGCATCAGTGCCTCGACGTGCTGACCTTATGTTACGAGAGAGCCACAACGTGCGTCTTCGCTAACGAGGTTGGGTTCCTCGCAGCCATCCCTTCAACGAGCCCCACCAAGACGAACGCCTCCCCGGCGACACGGCCGCCGAGGCTGGCTCAGAAGTCTCATCTGTTCCGTCCGTACTGCGAGCAGTGGAGCCCGGGAAGGGTCGCTTGCTCTGTCCATCGCCCGTTGCGCTGGAAGATACAGGAAGAACCCCAGGGCAACTCTGAGCAAACTTCACGGGAAGTGCCGTCAGATGACGGTGGATCCACGTGGACACCCACTTCAGCTCGCTCTCGGGGACCGCAAGGTCGATGTCGGGCAAACGCATTAGCAGAACGTCGATTCCCGTGTCAGCGATGGCTCGACTGATGTCCTGGCCGGGGCACTCGTGCGGGCCGCCGCTGAAGGCCAGGTGCGAGCGGTTACCGTGCATGGGCACTGAGAGGTCAGGACGGATAGCAGGATCACTGTTTCCAGCGCTTAGACCAAGCAGAAGCATGTCCCCGGCCTTGATGGACTGGCCGGCCAGTTCCGTGTCGCCGGTGGCCCACCTGGCGGGTACCACTGCGGTCGGCGGCTCATCCCACAGCATTTGCTCCAGCGCGTCAGGCAATGTCATACGTCCCCCCGTCAGCGACGCGCGAAAGCGGGGGTCGGTGAGCACCATACGCATGGTACTCACCATTAGATTAATGGTATTTACGTTGGCAGCGAGGAGGACGATCCGTACATGCTGTAGAACCTCCTCATCAGTGAGCTCTGCAGGGTGGCTGAATAGCCATGATGTGAAGTCGTTCGCAGGAGTTGCTCGTTTGCGTTGCACGAGATCATGCAGAGCCTCAACGACGTATTCATTGCTCTTGAAGGCCGTCTCCGTGCCCTTAAGTAGGTCATTGATGGCCTCGACCAACTGCGGACTGCTCTCGTCGGACATTCCAACGAGCTGTGTGATTACTCGCAGGGGCAGTTGCTCCCCGAACTGGCTGACGAGATCGGCCACCCCGTCACCGGCGAATTCGTCAATCAACTGGTTAGCGAAGTGGGTGACGGAGCGGCGCATCCCGCGACGGTCGAATCGAGCGATGCTGTCCGTGAGCGCAGCGCGAAGCCGCTCGTGCTCCTCACCGTCGAGGAAGAGGCATACGGGCTGCCAGGCAATGGCTGGCCGTAGTGGTGAGTCCGCCGCAACCTTGTTTTCCTGGAAGCAGTGCCAGAGACGGGGGTCGCGTGAGAAGCGGGAGGGTGTGCGTGCCACTTCGAGGTTCTCTCGATAGCCGAGGACCAGCCAAGCGGGCAGGTCACCGTCCACCAGGACAGGCGCCACGGGGCCGTGCTCGGCCCGCAGTCGTTCATAAAAGCCCGGCGCATCGTGAACTGCCTCGGGCCCGAAGAGTCGTGCTACTCCATCACCGTTCACGGCACGGGCATGCGCCGGACACTCCGGAGGCGGCACAGATGCAGACTCGGTGCGGGCCTGGTCGTGGGAAGAGGCGGTCACTGGGGCTCCGTGGTTGTGGTGTTGAGGGAGTACAGGTAACGCATGAGTGTGAGCAGGGCATCGCGGCTGGATGCACGGTCGCGGGCATCGCAGTCGATGATGCGTACGGATTCCGGGAGGTCCATGGCCTTTCGGAGTTCAGGCACCGCGTAGTGGGGGGCGTCCGGGAAGGCGTTGATGGCGACGATGAAGGGCACACCGCGTTCCTCGAGGCGGCCCATCACGTCGAAGCTGTCTTCCAGGCGGCGGGTGTCGATCAGGACCACCGCCCCCAGCGCGCCTTCGAAGAGGCCGTTCCACAGGAACCAGAAGCGTTGCTGGCCCGGAGTTCCGAAGAGATACAGCACCAGTTCTTCGCTGAGACTGATCCGGCCGAAGTCCATGGCCACGGTGGTCTCGGTCTTGCGCTCGACTCCGGCGGTGTCGTCCACCCCGACGCCGGCCTGCGTCATGGTCTCCTCGGTGGTCAACGGACGGATCTCGCTGACCGATCCGACCAGGGTGGTTTTCCCCACCCCGAAGCCGCCGACGATCACTACCTTCACCGCGGTGGAGACCGAGGCCGGCAGGATGTCCTCGCTCCGCGGACCGACGATGGGCTCAGAGATTTTGCAGTCCATGCATCACCGCCTCCAAAAGTTCGACATCGGGCAACGACGTGGCCGGGATCGGTGCCCGGGCTTCGACATGGCCGCTTCCCAGCAGATCCGCGAGCAGTACCGTGACCACGCTGACCGGCAGGTGGAGGTATGCCGAGATCTCGGCGACCGACAGCGGGTAGTCGCATATCCGGAGGATGCCGGCCTGTTCGGGCTGCATGCTCGAACCGGGGCCGTTCCGGGTCACGATCAGCGTGACCATGTCCAGGGGGGCTGGATCGGAGGGAGTGCTCCGGCCGGACGTAAGGACGTAAAGGCGCTCGGGACCGCCTTCTTCCCAGCTCTGGCGCTTTTCCGGTTTCGGGTCGCTCATGGGACCTGCCGGTCGGCCCGCGGCGGGCTGGTGAGGTGCTGTCCGATACGGGCGACCAGGTCCCGCATTCCCTGGCCCATGAGCCCGGCGTCCACGTCGTCATCGGCCAGCACTGCCAGATACGCTCCGGCGCCGGCCGCCATCAGATAGAAGAAGCCGCCGTTGACCTCGATGACGACGAGCTTCATTCGCCCGTCGCCGTGCGGGAATTCCGTGGCGATGGCCGCCGACAGGCTCTGCAGTCCGGCGCAGGCGGCGGCGAGGCGATCCGCGGTGTCCTCGTCCGTACCGTACTGAGCCATGCACAGGCCGTCCGAGGAAAGCACCACGACGTCACGGGTGTGCGGAACGCTGGACGCCAGCCCCTCGAGCATCCAGTTCATATTGAGCCGCTGCTGTGTCACCACTTACTTACTCATCCTTACCTAATGACTCAGTTACGCTCGGACTCTTTGTCGCTCAGGCCGTCGGAACGAAGGTCTGGGGACTCAGCTCGGGACTCGCCGGAGATGCCCTCTTGGAAGGCGGCCAGCCACATCCCGGCCTGTGGGGGTGGAGCGGCTGACACAGAGGTTTTGGATTCAGTGGTGGTGGCGGCCTCAGGCTTCTGTCGCATGGGCGGAATCACGGCGCGTGTACGGCGCCTGCGCTGAGGGAGCCCGTTCGCGGTGCGTGACGAGGCGACGGGCGCCGGCTCCTCGGTGGTGACTTCCGAGCGGCGCAACGGACCGCCGCGGCGCCTGGGGGGCGGAAGGGTGGCGGCCTTGGCCATCGCTCCACCGGGAACCGGAGTCGCGGTGATCAGTTCCTGCGGGACCATCAGGACGACGCGTACACCGCCGTACGCGGAGGCCCGGAAGGAGACCTTGAAGTCGTTCGTGCGGGCCAGCCGGCCGACCACGGCCAGGCCGAGTCGTGGTGACTCGCCCAGGTCGTCGAGGTCGATGCCGGTGGGGGAACTCTGCGCCAGGGCCCGTTCGGCACGGGTGCGGGCTTCATCGGTCAGACCGATGCCGGCGTCCTCCATCTCGATGGCCACACCGGTCTGGATCTCGGTCGCGGTCAGATGGACCCGTGTCTGGGGCGGTGAATAGCGAGTGGCGTTGTCCAGCAGCTCGGCCAGGGCGTGGATCAGCGGCTCGACGCCGCGTCCGAGAATGCCGACCTCGGCCACGGAGTGCAGATCGACGCGCTGGTAGTCCGTGATCCGGGACATGGCGCCACGGAGCACATTGAACAGCGGGATGGTCTGCTGCCACTGACGGCCCGGTCGGGCCCCGCCGAGTACGGCGATGCTGTCCGCGAGCCGGCCGACCAGCGCGGTGCGGTGGTCGACGCGCAGCAAGTCGCCGAAGACTTCCGGGTCCTGACCGTGCTTGTCCTCCAGCTCCCTTAGTTCCTGGGCCTGTTGGTGGACGATGGCCTGAACGCGCCGAGCGATGTTGACGAAGGCGCGCTGGGCGGAGTCACGGAGGTCTTCCTCGGCCTCGACGGCTTCCAGCACATAACGCAGCACTGCCTTGTGCGCGGCTTCGAACTCGGGGCTGACGCGGGACACATGGACGACGTTGTGCAGTACTTCCTCGGTTGTACTGCCTTTCTGCAGCTGGGCCATGGCCGCGGGCAGCGTCTCTTTGGCCATCCGCACCGTTTCGGCTTCCTGCTCGGACAGGTGCCGGTGCAGGATCGCCTCTCTGCCGGCGTACTGACGGCGCAGTTCGTCGAGCGTGCGTGCCCGGCAGGCTGCCTGCCAGGCCGCGACGGCCACAGCGGCCGTCGCCAAGACGCCGATCCAGACGACCTGGGCGCGGGCGGTCGAGGGCGTCAACGACACGGCCACAGCCGTGCACACGGCCAGGAGTACGGGTGGCAACAGCCATATTGGGGTGGAGGCAGACTCCGGCCCTCCGGGTGACGAACCAGCACGAACCATCGGCATCCTCAAAGCACTAATGGAATGGATAGGGCGACATACATGGCGTATATGGGCACCAGGGGAAGGCCGCCTGAACGAGATCGACGACCGTGGGGGCACGCTCACCAATTGCTTGGCCTCAGTGCATTCCAAGGCGGCGTTCCGCACGCATGAGGCCGGGTCCCAGGACTCCCGAGCCCTTGTGCGATTAGCGGCACACGACAGCCAGCGGCGACGTGCGGTAATCGCCGCAACTCGCTGCGCGACAGCGAGCATAGCGGGGACGAGGGGGCTTCCGTGGCCTGAGTGCGTATAACACATAAATGCACTCATGTGCGAAATGCAGAAGAATCGTTTAGCCCCAGGGATTCAACCTAGTGGGGAATTGCGTGATCGGCTGCCGCGTTGGCGGACGAGGCCGTTGACCTGCAAAGAGGCGAGGATCGAGCGACGAGGACGGTATCGGCCGGCGAAACCAGGGCGCCTCGGGTGGTGGTGCTGACGTGGCGTGTGGGACGTGGGGGTGGTGGGTCCCTGCAGCGGGAGGGGTGGCCGGGCCGCGCGGTGCGGGGGGGGACGGGTCCGCCTGATGGCCGACTGATTACCTGGGGTGCCTCTTCGTCTTCATCAACGACGCTGGCTTCGCAGGGGCGAGCAAACGCATTGCCCCGGGCGTGACTTGGCTGTTCGCGAGACCCATAGAGTGTGCCCCGAAAGGCGTGCCACTTATTGCAGGGGGATCAGCATGGGAACGTCCGGAATATCCGGGACCACGGAGGAAAAGGCAGAGGAAGAAGGCGTTTCCACGCACCGGCGTGTGCTGAACACTCTGTTGTGGACCGTGCTGATTCCCGTGGTGGCCACTGGAGCCGGATTTCTCGCGCAGTACCCCTACGGACTGATATGGGTCGGGGTCATCATCACGCTCGGCACGGCGGCAGCCGCGGCGATTGTGGCGGGCGGTATCTGGAACCGTTCGGGTGCCGCGACCATAGCGGCCTTCGCCGCTATGGCCCTCTCGCTCTTCGCCGGGTCCAACCTTTATGAGACGTACGTGAAGCAGGTCGGCGAGCGGGTCGATGCTCTGGTGGCCGACACCGGGAAGCGTGTGAACCTCAAGGGGTCCGAGCTGGCCGTGTGCCGTGTGGTCGACACTTCAGGCGAGGTCCAGGACCTTTCCGAACAGCAGAACTGCCACGGCCAATTCACGCCGAGGCAGCATGTCATTCTGTTCAAGGACCCGCTCGGCGCCCTCGATCCCTGGGTGGAGGCCACGGATGACCGCACTCTTGATGGCCTGGGGCTGGGAATCACCGGCGGGCTGTTCGCGGTGACCGGTGCGGCGATGTTCTACGCCGGCCAGCGGCGGCGCTCGGACTGGGACGTCGCAGCGAAGAAGCGCCGCAAGTACGGCTCACCGCAAGTGTCGCGGGAGTGAGGTACGGGCGGCCGACACGACGATGCCGCGGGCCGAACCCGTCTTGGTTCGGCTCGCGGCATCGTCGTGTCGGCCGGGCGAGCGCCTCGGGCGTACGCGTACGGCCGGACGGTCCCCGGTCCCCGGTCAGCCTGCGGGCTAGGGGACGAGGGTGCGTTCCCGGGCCAGGGACTTGACCGTGGTGTCCGGGTTGATCGTCAGTCTGCCGGTGGCGGGCCAGAGCGTGACGATGTCGTCCTGACGGCTGTCGCCGCCGAAGGTGCCGGCGGTGGCGAGGGAGGCTTGGCGCCAGAGGGACTTGGCCGGGCGGAGACGGTGTTCGGCCTTGAGGGCCTTGGTGGTGATGTTTGCGTAGACGGTGACTTCGCCGTCCACCCAGCGGACGAACAGGTCCTGGTCTCCCGTGGTGGCGGTGCCGAAATCGCCGGCTGTGATGTCACGGGCGTATGGCCAGGTCTTGTTGGGTTTGGCGAGCTGCTTCTCGGCGTGCAGGCCCTTGGCATCGATATTGGTATAGAGAGTGACCTCGCCGTCGGACCAGCGCACCACCAGGTCGTCGTTGCGGGTGTTGCCGCCGCCGAAGCGTCCGGCGGCCATTCCGCTGGCGTGCGTCCAAGTTCCGTTCGGGCCTTGGAGCTTGATCTCGTTGCGGAGTTTGTTGGTCTCGTTGACGTCCCGGTAGAGGGTCAGCGCCCCGTCCGTCCAGCGGACTAGAAGGTCGTAGGTGTTGTCGCCGGTGAAGTTGCCTGCGGTGATGGCCGCCGCGCGCTTCCAGGTCTCGTTCCGCTTGGTGAGCTGGATGTCCTTGCGGAAGCCGTACTGGCCGTCTCCGGGGTAGAGGGAGAGCTCACCATCTGACCAGCGCACGACCAGGTCACTGGTGTTGTTGCCCACCGAGGTGGTGTGGAATTTACCAGTGGTCATGGCCCTGGCGTTCTTCCAGGTCTCGGCGCTGCCCAGGGGGTTGGGCGCGTCGGGCGTGGTGTCGCTCGCTGCCTGCTGATAGAGACGGAACACGTCATCGTCGAACTGCGACGTGTACGAGGTGTGGGCGTGCAGGCCGCCGGTCTTATAGCCACCGATGACGCCGACGAGGTCGCCGCGGCTGCCATCGAAATTCTCCAGGAACGGGCCGCCGCTGACGCCCGCGCGGAAGTCGGCGCACTTGATTTCCATGAACCGGCCCTGGAAGGCGCTGGTGTCGTTCGTGCACTGCAACGGGGTCTTCTGACCGCCGGGGTAGCCGACAACGGTCACATTCGTTCGCGCCAGCTTCGCGGTCGGAACGGCGGTGAGTCGGTTTCCGCGGCCGGTGGCTTCCTCCAGCAGCTGACCTCGTGCATTCGGGCCGACGCGTAGGAAGGCGAAATCCACGTCGTCGTTGGGGGCAGGCTGTAGATAGCGCTGGTCGATCCAGACCTTGCCGGGCTTCATCGGGAAGATGCCGTACGGCGTTTCGCCCGCCTGGCCTGCTTTTGAGGTCCCCACGCGGTATCCGGGTACGAAGGCGATGTCACGGTTGCGCCTGTCGCCCTTGAGGCAGTGCGCCGCCGTAATGACGAGGCTCTTGGTCGACGAGGTCACGGCTCCGGCGGTGCAGAACTGATTGGGCGTGGCCGAGCCGTCGGCACCGCGGATCAGGAACACACCGACGGTGGGGATACCGGCGTCGATTGGGTGGGTCGGTTGGCGCAGGGAGCGTTTGCGGCGTACGGGCGGAGCCTGCTGCTCACCCGAGTCGTCGTCCGCGATGCCCCCACTATCCGGAGTAATCGAGGTGTCCGGGTTAGCTGAGGCGCTGTCTCGGGGCTGCGGCGCGTTGATCGGGACGGCGCTACGAATGCGCTCCGGCGTCCAGTACCGCTCCGTTTCCTGGGCCTTGCGGATCTCTTCCTGCGTCACCCCCTTGGAGGGCGGGGGCGCGGTGGGGGCATTGGCGGTGGGTGCATTGGCGGCGGTGGAGGGGCTGTCCCGAGCCGGTTTCGTAGGAGGAATGGCGGTCGCCGGGATGGCAAGGGCAAGGGAGGCGCAGATGCCGAGCACGGCGGCGCGCAGCAGCCAGGGTATTCGTCGCACGTGATGTCCGATGGGGAGGGAAGGTTCGGGGGAATTCGGGAGGGGGAGGAAGGGCCGACCGCCGCGTATGGCGATCGGCCGCCCCCGCAGCTTCGCTCTGTCAGCCGACGATCTTGATTTCGCCATGTGTGCCGGCGGCGTTCACGCCCGGGTAGAGGCCCAGCGTGCCGTTCTCCCACCGCACCAGCACATCATTGGGACGGTCGTTGGCGACGAAGGCGCCAGCAGTGACCACCGTCGCCTTGATCCACGGCGACTTGGCCGGCCGGACCTTGATCTCGCCGTGGAATCCGGCGGTGTCGACGCCCGGGTAGATGGTGACCTCGCCATCGGACCAGCGCACCAGCAGGTCCGCGGTCTTCTTCCCGGTGAACTCACCCGCGCTGATCTGCTCGGCGTGCGGCCAGGTCTTGTTCTTGGCCTTGGCGAGGTTCTTCTTGCCGCTCAGGCCCTTGGTGTTCAGGTCGGTGTACAGGGAGACCTCACCGTCCGCCCAGGTGACGATCAGGTCGTCGCGCTGCGCGTTGGCCGTGTACCTGCCCCCGGTGATCTGCTTGGCGTTCGGCCAGGTCTTGTTCTTGGCGGGGGCGAGTTTCTTCTCCCCGTGGAAGCCCTTCTGGTCCACATGGGTGTACTGCGTCAGCTCCCCGTCGATCCAGCGCACCACCAGGCCGTCCGAGCCTCCGCCGAAGCCGGCGCCCGTGATCTGCTTGGCGTACTTCCAGGTGCTCTTCGCCTTCGCCAGCTGGAACTCGGCGGTGAAGGGGTGCCGGGCGTCCTTGTCGTCAGCGCCCTGGTAGAGGGTGACCTCACCGTCGATCCAGCGCACGATCATGTCCATATGCCGTGTGCCGCCGGCGGAGCCGCCCGTGAAGTAACCGGAGGCGATGTGTGTCGCTTTGTTCCAGGGTGAGTGGGGGAAGACCGTGCGGTAACGGACCTTCTGCACCCAGGTGTTGAGGTCGTCGACACGGGCGTCGACGGCGTTCGTACGGGTCTCGGACGGGGCGGTGCCCAGGCAACCACCCTGCCAGGACGTGCTGTTGACGGCGACCAGCTCCACGCCGCCGGGCGCTTCCCGCAGCGCCGGCCCGCCCGTGTCGCCCTTGCAGACCGAGGACGTCCGCAGGCCGCTGATTCCGATCGAGTCGCTCTGCACCGAGTCCACCGTGAACGCGGCACCGTGCAGCTTGTCGGGCACCCACTGGGTCTTCGTACGGCCGAAGCCCGAGACCTTCAGCTCCTCGCCCTTGGTGGGCGCGGTGCTCCCGACGGGCACCGGTGTGACCCCGGCGACCGGCGTGGCCAGCTTCGCCATCACCAGGTCACGCCCCTCGTAGGGCACCAGCTCGACGACATCCGTCACGCTGCCGGCCGAGCCGGCCAGATCGGTACGACCGACGGTCGCCTTCGTCTGCCACTTCGGCGCGCCTTCGGCGACCCGGAAACCCTTGGCGGGGTCATCGGCGAAGCAGCTGGCGGCGGTGAGCACCCATTGCTTGTCGACGAGTGAGCCGGAGCAACTGCGTTTGCCCGCGCCGATATCGAGCTTGGCGGCGAATGCGTACGCCCCGTCCGTGGCGGCCGCGGTACCGGCGACGGCCTGTGCCGGAGCGGCATTGAGGGCGCCACCGGCGATCAGGGCCGCCGCCATTGCTGTCACCCACGCTGTGCGGGGACGTATGCCAGACATGTTTCTTTCCTTGGAATTGAGTCGGAGCTATGCGCCGCGCGGTTTCCGGATCAGCCCGTGACGCGGAGTTCGAGCAGGGTGGCTTCCTTGCCGCCGGTGCTCAGGTCGCCCTGACCAAGAGGCGTGATGTCGTTCTTCTTGAGGGTGACGGTCTTGCTCTTGCCCTCGGTGCTGATAGTGGCACGGGCGGAGTGGCCCGCGTTCTCCCAAATACTGTTGACCTTAGGGATTTCGAGGGTGAGATGCCCCGTCTTCCCGGTGACCTTGAAGCAGTGGTTGACGGGGGTGTGGTTCGCCTTCTCCGCCATGACGTCGAAGTCCGGGGAGGCATCGCAGTCGGCCAGGAGGATATGACCGTCCCCCTTGATGAGTTTGAGGCCCGTTTCCTTCAGGATCCGGTCCGCATCCGGGTATGTGAAGTCCTCCACCGCAGGGGGCGGGTTACCACCGGAGGCCTGCTGACCAGTGCTGTTCGTGTGTTGCGGGGTGTCCTGGGCAACCGCGAGGGTGGCGGCCCCCATAACAGCGATGGCGGCGCCGATAACGCCGGCTATCAGCGTCTTGCGCGCGCGGAGTATCACCAGAGATTCCTTCCGGGTGTACTGCGGCGAAACGTTGGCAGCCGCAGGGGAATCGGCCGAATGGGCAGCAGCGAACGTACCACCCATAAAAGTCGGCGAGTTAATCAAGATTGTTTCGATAACGAATCAGTTACGTCGTCAAAGTGTCGTGCAACCCTTTGTGGCACGGCCGGTCTGACAAGGCAGAGGGGGGAAGTGCATCCACCCCCTCAGGGTTATGAGCGGCGCTCCGGGCATGCCCAACTCCCTTTTCTCGTATGCCAAATACGGCAGTTATGCTCGCGTCGCTGAAAGGCGGCTGCGCACGGCTGGCAGCCGGCCACAACCAACGAGCAACTAGCAAGAGGTGTCTGCTTCGTGAGGCGAAGAGTCCATTCGAACGGAGCGAGAGGGAAATGGTCGCGCGGGATACGTACCGCGGCGGTGAGCCTGCTCCCGCTGGCGGTGCTGGCGAGTGCGCCCGGATTGACTCCCGCTTTCGCGGCCGAGCGGGGAGCCGCCAGCGGCAGTGACCGCGGCGGCGGTGACGGCAGCGGCAACGACCGCGGGAGTCCGCAGACCGACCGCGGCCGCGTCGTGGAGCTGTGGCAGCAGGGCGGGCCGGGCGTCAAAGCCGCCGCGGAGGCCGCCCTTCTGGGGAGCGACGCGGATGTGCGCCGCTTCCTGGACGGCGAGAAGGACCTCGCCGAGTACCACGACAACCGCATCGCGGCCGTACAGATGGTCTCCATCGGCGGCAGCGCGGTGCGCGAGGCCGCGAAGAAGGCGCTGAAGAGCCCTCAGCGGGAGGATCTGAGCGCGTTCCTCAAGGACGGCTGGAAGGAGCCGCTGGAGCAGGACCAGCGGGTCCAGACCGTCCAGGCCATCAGCGTCGGCGGTCCGGCCGTCCGGGAGGCGGGCAAGGCGGCGCTGAAGCAGTCGCCGGACGCCGTCCGCAAGTTCCTCGACGAAGGGCAGTACGGCGCCCGGGAGCAGGACGAGCGGGTGCAGGTCGTGCAGATCCTGAGCGTGGGCGGGCCGGCCACCAAGGAGGCCGCGAAGGTCGCGCTCAAGGGCTCTCCCGACGACATACGGGAATTCCTGGACGTGGGCCAGAACGTGGCCCGCGCGCGGGACCAAGAACGGGCCACGGTCGCGCAGTTGGCCTTGCAGGCGAAGGCGGCCGGTGCGCTGGCCAAACGGTCGACCGATGCGGCAACCGCGGCCTCGGGGCGCGCGGTGGCGGCCTCGGAGCTGGCCAAGGAGGCCGCGCGTCACGCGGCCACGGAAACCAAGGAGGCCGGGAAGGACTCGCTGCGGGCCGCCAACGCGGCCGGCCGCGCGGCGGACGCGGCGCGCGGTGCGGCCGCCGCGGCCCGGCAGGCCATCGGCGCCGCGAACGCCGCCAACCACGCCGCCCGCCTCGCCGCCACCGCCGCCGCCCAGGCGGCCAACGCCGCGGCGGCCGCGGCCGATGCCGCCTCCCGGGCGCGTAACGCGGCCACTGCCGCCGCCGGTGACGCGGGCAAGGCGGCCGACGCCAGGAAGGCCGCGCAGGTGGCGCGGGAAGCGGTCAAGGGTGCCAACGACGCCGCGGAAGCGGCGGGGTCGGCGGGCAACGCGTCCAAGGAGGCCGGGAAGGCGGCGAGTGCGGCCCTGAGTGCCGCCGGAAACGCCGATGCGGCCGCCGTCGCTGCCGAGCAGGCCGACGGGTTCGCCGCCGCCGCGGGTGCGCACTCCAGCGAGGCGCGTAACGCGGCAGCTCAGGCCCGCCGCCACGCCAACGAGGCCAGGCGCGCGGCCGGAGCCTCCCAGGCGCTCGCCGACAAGTCGGCCAACGCGGCCTTCGAGGCGCGTGATGCGGCCAGGTCGGCGGCGCGCCACGCGCAGCGCGCCGCGGACGACGCCGATAAGGCCGCCACGCACGCCGGGCAGGCGGCCGGCGCCGCCGCGGAAGCCGGCCGGCAGGCAGACGCGGCGAAGAACGCGGCCGATGCTGCCGACCGGGCGGTCAAGGCCGCCAAGTCGGTGTACGAGATCGCCCGCGAGGCCGAGGCCACGGACCTCGCCCAGCGGACGTCCGCCGCGATCGAGCAGGCCAAGGACCTGAAGAAGGCCGATGACGACTTCACCGTCGGTCTGGGTCACACTCTGCGGGACGACCGGGAACTCGACACGGAGGCCGGACGGCTGGCCACCGAGGCCGGCAAGCCCGATGTCGATGTCAAGGCCGTGGCGCTCAAGGGCCGCAAGCTGGCGATCCGGGTGATGAAGAGCCGTGGCCCCTGGAGCCAGGAGGCCGCCGCCAGGGCGCTGGCCGGCTCCGACGCGTCCATGCTGGACTATCTCCGTACCGGCGTGCAGCAGGCCGCGCAGGACGACATCCGTCAGCAGGTAGAGCAGCTCGCCTACGAAAGCCCCTACGACACCGTCCGCGCGGCGGCCGAAAAGGCCCTCCAGGGCGACGCCCGGCAGATCAGCGGCTTCCTGACCAACGGGCAGTACGAAGCCGCGGCCGCCCAGTACCGTCTGCGCACCGTCCAGGTGAACAGCGTCGGCGGACCGGCCGTCAAGGAAGCCGCCAAGGACGCGCTCAAGGACGGCTCGCCCAAGAAGCTCGCCGCTTTTCTCAACAGCGGCCAGTATCTGGCCCGGATTTCCGATGAGCGGGTCCGCGCAGTCCAGCTGACCAGTGTCGGCGGCCCGGAGGCCAAGGCGGCCGCCAAGATCGCCCTGTCCGGAACGCCCGAGCAGCTGCACGCCTTCATCCAGGCCGGTCAGTACATGGCCGTCCGCAAGGACCTGCTCGCCGAGACGCACACCGCCCAGATGCGGCGGCTGATCGCCGAGGCCTCCGGGACGGCCGCGAAGGCCAGGGCGAACGCCTGGAAGGCGGCCAAGGCGGCGGCCACGGCCAACAACGCGAAGGCGGATGCGGCCAAGGCCGCGGCCGAGGCCCGGAAGTCCGCCGACCGGGCCAGCGGGTACGCCGAGGAGGCCGACCAGTCGGCCACGAGCGCCGAGGCGTCCGCCGCGCGGGCCGCCAAGTCCGCGGTGACCGCACGTAACGCCGCGGCGGACGCGGCCCGGGACGCCGGCAACGCCGAAGCGTCCGCCGCCCGCGCGGAGTTCTCCGCCGGATATGCGCGGGATTCCGCAAGGGAGGCGCACAGCGCGGCGGACGCGGCCCGCAGCTCCGCCAAGCAGGCCGGCAAGGATTCCAAGGAAGCCAAGAAGGCCGCCTCGAACGCCTGGAGCGAGGTCGAGGAAATGCGGCGCGCGGAAGCCGCCGAAGCGGCCGAGGACGCGCGACGTCTCCAGGAGGAGAAGGAAAAGGCGAAGGAGAAGAAGGGCATTCCGTGTGCCCCGGGGCCGGGTGTCGGTTGGTGTCTCCAGCTGGACGGCGCCTACCTGATCGAGGCCGACCCCGAGCAGCAGCTCAAGGTACTGAAGGATTTCAGTGGCCTCACGGACCTTGAGGAATGCATCAAGGACCCGACCGTGGGAAGGTGCGCCGCCTTCGCCGTTTCCGTCACGCCCGTCGGCAAGGTCAAGAAGTTCGGGAAGGTCATCCAGGGCGTCGACGAGCTGGCCAAGGCGACGCGTGTCGGTAAGCTCGCATCGGTCTCGGAAACGGCGTTCAATGCGGCCAAGGACCTGTCCAAGATGACGGTCAAGGACAAGCACCTCTCAAGTGCGGGCGGCAAATGGGCCAAGTTCGACACCACGTCCAAGGATCAGGTCAAGGAATGGGTCGTCGAGGGACTCAAGTCCAAGGACGCGGTCTTCAAGCCGAACAACTTGGAAGACACGTTCAAGGTTGAGGTCAACCTCGGGCGCCCCATCGGGACAAAGGGCCAGAAGGGCATCAGGATCATCGTCACCGGGGATGGCCGGGTGTTCAACACCCTTCCCTTCAACCCCTGACCAGGAGTAACCGTGCAGATCACCTACAAGAACCTCCACGCCGAGGAACCGAGCGGCCCCACCCTGGCCGAACTCCTCCTCAGCCTTGAGGCCGACCTGACCATCTCCGACGACGACCACGAGATCTTCTCCGAGTCGGACTTCCCCGTGGCCGAACTCGCCTTCCACTTGAGCACATGGCTCAACACGGCAGGCGAATCCGACGATTTCGAACTCGACTCCATGTCGGCCGACCCCGGATTGGTCCGCATCGTCAAGCATCAGGACGGGTGGGTCGTGGGCTCCATCTTCGAACCCGATTCCTGGACCCGCCCCGTCGACCGGCAGACGCTTGAGGCCGAAGTCGGAAACTTCGTGAAGAGCGTACGGATGGGGCTGAGCACGATCGGAATCGACCCGCACTTCATCCCCGAACCGAAGTAGCACCGAAGTGGCACCGAAGTAGCGCCGGAGTAGCGCCGGAGTAGCGCCGGTTCACTGCGGAGATGAGTGCTTGTCCCCCGCCCCCTTCCGGGTTTCGCTCGGGAGGGGGCGCCGTTATGGGACGGGCGACTTCCCTACCTCTTCGCGTACTTCAGCACCCCGTATTTTGCGGATGGCTTCCGCCGGCCAGCGCTTGGGCGTCGCGGCGGAACAGCCCCGTCCACAGGAAGGGCTCACCGAAGTACGGGGAATTGGCCGGCTCGTCGTGCATACGGCGCAGTTCCACTTCCGTGAGATCGGAGAAGATCCAGCGTAGGGACTCCGGTGTGTACGCGAGTCCGCCATGAAGGCCGGATTCGCGGTAGAAATCCGCGTCGGGAAGTTCGGAGCCCCTTCCCCCGGCCGCGAAGCAGGTGAGGGCGAGGTGACCGCCGGGGGCGAGGGCTCGGTCGAGTAGGGCGAGGTAGCTGATGCGGCGGTGCGGTGGAAGGTGGTGGAAGCAGCCCGAGTCGCAGATCAGGTCGTAGGGCCCGCGGAATTCGGCCGCGCCGACGCCCAGGCTGAAGGCGTCGCCGCGGTGGAACCGGATGTCCGCTCCAGCCTCGCGGGCGCGCTCCTCGGCCCAGTCGACGGCCGTCGGGGAGAGGTCGACGGCGTCCACCCGGAACCCCAGGGAGGCCAGATAGAGCGCGTTCCGGCCCGGACCGCACCCCAGGTCGAGAGCCCGGCCCGGGGTGATCAGACGTCGGTCGAGGTACGAGGCCAGGCTCTCGTCCGGCTTCGCCACGAAGAAGGGCACGGGCCTGGAGCGGTCGGTGTAGAAGCGGTCCCACCAGGTGGCCGCATCGGTCGTCCACCGGTCGGCCTCCGGGGCGAACAGGTCGTCCATGAGCTTCAGCACATCGTCGACCGTGCGTATGTGCCGGTCCATCCGGCTCCCTTTCACGTTCGAGGCGACACTTTTCCCGTCTAAGCGATGGCTTTGGCGACAACGCCGGCGCCGACCGTTCGGCCGCCTTCGCGGATCGCGAAGCGCAGTCCGTCTTCCATGGCGATCGGGTGGATGAGGGTGACGACCATCTGGATATTGTCGCCGGGCATCACCATTTCCACGCCTTCGGGCAGTTCGATGGTCCCCGTAATATCGGTGGTGCGGAAGTAGAACTGCGGCCGGTATCCCTTGAAGAACGGCGTGTGGCGGCCGCCCTCGTCCTTGCTCAGGATGTAGACCTCGGACTCGAACTTGGTGTGTGGTTGGATCGATCCGGGTTTGGCCAGCACTTGGCCCCGCTCGATGTCATCGCGTTTGATGCCACGCAGCAGTACCCCGACGTTCTCACCGGCCCGGCCCTCGTCGAGCAGTTTGCGGAACATCTCGACGCCGGTGCACGTGCTCTTGACGGTGTCCTTGATGCCGACGATTGCGACTTCCTCTCCGACCTTGATGACGCCGCGTTCGACCCGGCCGGTGACGACGGTGCCGCGGCCCGAGATGGAGAAGACGTCCTCGATCGGCAGGAGGAATGGCTGGTCCACCGCGCGCTCGGGCTCGGGAATGTAGGAGTCCAGAGAACTTGCCAGTTCGACGATTTTGGCTTCCCACTCGGCTTCGCCCTCCAGGGCCTTGAGGGCGGAGCCACGGATGACGGGGACATCGTCACCAGGGAAGTCGTACTGGGAGAGGAGTTCGCGGACCTCCATTTCCACGAGCTCCAGCAGTTCCTCGTCGTCGACCATGTCGCACTTGTTGAGGAAGACAACGATGTGGGGCACGCCGACCTGGCGGGCGAGCAGGATGTGCTCGCGGGTCTGCGGCATCGGGCCGTCGGTCGCGGCGACCACGAGGATCGCGCCGTCCATCTGCGCCGCGCCGGTGATCATGTTCTTGACGTAGTCGGCGTGGCCGGGGCAGTCGACATGGGCGTAATGGCGGGCCGGAGTGTCGTATTCGACGTGGCTGGTGTTGATCGTGACCCCGCGCGCTTTCTCCTCCGGGGCGTTGTCGATCTGATCGAAAGCCCGGGCGCTGCCGCCGTACGTCTTCGCGAGCACGGTGGTGATGGCCGCGGTCAATGTCGTCTTGCCGTGGTCGACATGACCGATCGTGCCCACATTCACATGGGGCTTGGTGCGCTCGAACTTCTCCTTGGCCACAGGCTCTCCCCTCCCGGTCGAATTCCTCGGACCTGCTGTGACGCATCGGTTCCCAGGCCATCCGTGCACCCTGGAAGACCGAAGATCACTCTAGGTATGCGAACGGCTTCGGAAATAGGACGCGAATCAGCCATTCCCGCCGGACCAGCACGAAGGGGACCGCCGAGATCAGCGCGCCGCAATACCTCGAAAGAGTGACGCGAGTTGTTCGAGTATCCGTCGGCGGCTGGATGGCAGGACTCCCATAGCCTCCGGCGATTACTAGAACATGTATCCACTATCTGCTCCTCGGCCACCCGTTACGGGGGGCAAATCAGACCGTTCTTTAGAGCACCTGTACCCACCGCATGCCTTCCCGAAGGAATCAGGAATCACGGGACGCCGCTGCCGACACCCCTGTTTCGTTCGAATTCTTCCCAGCGCGTCGGCCCCGGCCCCGGCATGCAGTTGACGTACGCGTTGGTACGGCCGATCGACCGAGTAGGAGAGCAACAGCAGTGTCATGGACGCGACTTCGTAATGCCCGACGACGCCTCAAACGACAGCTGTCCCTTGACGAGGAGAAGACCAGGGAGGGGCAGACCAGGGACGAGACGAGCAGGGTGGAAACGAGCAGGGACGAGACGAGTAAGGAGGTGAGCACCGGGGAGGAGCGGCAGACCGGTAGGGACCAGACCGGTAGGGACCAGACCGGTAGGGACCAGACCAGTAAGACGAAGGCCGGTCAGGAGCAGACCAGTCGCGAGGAGCTGCAATTCGTCGACCAGACCGGTAGCCGGGAGGCGGCCGGGCGTCGGATCCGGCTGGTGGACATGGCACGGCGGCTGCCCCAACTGGTGCGCCGTTCCATCGCCCTGGCCTGGAGCATCGACCGCTGGGCCGCTCTGGGGCTGCTGCTCTGCCAGGCCGCAGCCGGCGCGATGCAGGCGCTGGGGCTCCTGGCGGTCAGCGGGACGATCGCTGCTCTCCTGTCCAGCGGCGACATCTACGCCCGTCTGCTGACCGCCTGGCCCTCGCTGGTCATGCTGGCCGGCGCGGCCGCGGTGCGGGCCATGTTAGGCATCACCGTGGCCTGGCTGTCCTCCCGGCTGGGTCCGCAGATGTCCCGGGAGGCCGAGCGTCAACTGCTGAGGGCCGCCACCGAAGTTGAGTTGTCCGCGTACGACGCACCCGGCTTCAACCACCGCAAGGAGGCCGCGGACCGCGGTGCCTCGGTCGCCCAGGGTCTGGTCAGCGAAGGACAGGACCTGATCGCCTCGCTCGCCTCCCTGATCGCCAGCGCCGGCGTGCTTACGGCACTGCATCCGGCGCTGCTGCCGCTGCTGGCCCTGGCCAGCTTCCCTCAGGCAGTGGCACAGGTCAGCGCCGCTCGCGTGCGCTACCTGGCGAGGCTGCGGGCCGGCGGCGACTACCGGCTGCTGTCGATCCTGCGCTGGCATGTGGCCGACCGTTACGCGGCCGACCAGATCCGCGCCTGCACCATGGCCGACTTCCTGATCGACCGCTACCGCCACGTCACCGAACGCATCAACCGCGCCGACCGGCGCGCGGCGGACACCGGGGCGCGGATGTCCGTGGTCGGCGCGGTCTGCGGAGGCATCGCCTCGGCGGTCGTGTGGGCCGCGTTGGTGTGGCTGCTGGCCACCGGCCGCATGAGCGTCGGCCACGCCGGCACCGCCGTTTTCGCCCTCCAGGCGGTCGGTACGGCGCTGCGTGGTCTGATCGTCGGCGGTGCCCGCATCATGCGCACCGGCCTGTACATGGACGACTGGGCCGAATTCCTCCAGGAAGCCGGCGGCTATCGCCTGACCCGCGGCACCACCGTGCCCAAGCCGCCGGAGGAGATCGCCGTGGAGGATCTCGTCTTCCGCTACGAGGAGGCGACAGCCGACGCTCTACGGGGCGTCTCCTTCAGCCTGCGGCGTAGCGAGGTCGTCGCACTGGTCGGCTACAACGGCAGCGGGAAGACCACCTTGGGCAAGCTCCTGAGCGGTCTGTACCTGCCCACCAGCGGGTCGGTCACCTGGGACGGCGTCCCGACCGGCGACCTCGATGCGCACGCCATGTGGTCGCATGTCGCCCTGGTGCCCCAGGACTACGCGCGCTGGCCACTCACCGCCCGGGACAACATCACCCTGGGCCAGCCCACGGAAGGTGGTGACGCCGACATCCATGCCGCATGTGCCCGGTCCGGCGCCGACGAAGTGGTCACCGAGCTGCGGTCCGGGCTGGACACGGTGCTGGCAAGGGACTGGTTGGGTGGTCAGGAACTCTCCGGGGGCCAGTGGCAGCGCATCGCGCTGACGAGGGCGTTTTACCGGCCCGCGGGCCTCCTGGTCCTGGACGAGCCCACGTCCGCCCTCGACCCGCTCGGCGAGCACCGTATCTTCGCCGGCCTGCGCGAGCTGGCCGCGAATCGGGCCGTCGTCCTGATCACCCACCGGCTTACCAATGTCGCCTGCGCGGACCGCATCCTGGTACTGGACAAGGGCCGCATCGTCCAGCACGGCGGTTTCGCCGAACTGGTCAAACAACGAGGACTCTTCCGGGACTTGTGGACTTACCAGCACACGCGCGAGACGTCGCAGCAGGCATCGAACGCCGACCCCACCGCGTCGGCGGGGAGCAGCGCGGAACGGACGTCGGTCTCTTCGTCTCCGTCTCCGTCTCCGTCTCCGTCTTCGTCGAATGAGCCGGAGAATTCCTAGTCGCCCGGGAAACCCGTGCATCACCCCGACTTCGAGGAGCTTTTCACGGTGGGAGACACCACGCAGGAAGAATGGAACGCCCATTACGACGCCCATGACGGCGAGAGCCCGCCGTTCAGGCCGCTCGGCGACGCCGAACGCACCGTGCTCGACGACGTGCTCGACGAACTCGTACCCGCCCCGCCCGGCGGCCTCGCTCTGGATGTGGGCTGCGGCCAGGGTGAACTCGCCCGGCACCTCGCGACCACCGGCTACCGCGTCGACGCGATCGACTACGCGCACTCCGCCGTCGCCTCTGCCGTCGCCTCAGCCACTTCAGCCACCTCAGCCACCACGGAACCGCCCGACACCGGCGAAGTGGCCTTCGTGCACTTCGACATCGAGCGTGACCCGCTTGCCGGCCTGCCCCACGCCGCGTACGACCTGATCACGTTCCGCCTGAGTTTCGCGTTCATCCGCGACCGCACCAGAGTCATGAACCGGCTGCGCGAACGGCTGCGCCCCGGCGGCGCGGTGTGCGTGATCACCCCGGTGGCGGACGCCGTACCCGCCGGCAAGCGGGACATAGCCCTTGACGAGGAGGAGATCGGCCTGCTGTCCGCCCCATGGCACTCGGTCGAACGGCGCGACGCGGAGGGGCTGGCCGTCCTCGTGCTGCGCGACGCCGCGCCGAGCCCCGTGGCATTCGGAAACAAGCGTCGCGCTACCCCGCATGCGCTCACCGGCGCCGGCGTGGTGGTGACGGACGAGGCGGGCCGAGTGCTGCTGGGCAGATCGGTGCGCGGAGTGTGGGAGCTGCCCGGTGGCAAAAACGACGGCGACGAGTCCTTCGTGCAGGCTGCGCTGCGGGAACTGCATGAAGAGACCGGGCTGAGGGCTGAGGTGGCCGACACCGCGCTGCTCGCCATCCTGATGGACGCCAGCCACGGCGTCCCACGCGTGACCGCCGCCGTAGGTGTCACGGCCTTCTCGGGGAATCCGACCGTGCGGGAGCCGGAACTGATCCGCCGGTGGGAGTGGCACGAGGTCGCCGACCTGCCGACCCTGGGTGCGGAGATCTTCGTCCCCAGCGCCCATGTGCTGGACACGGTCTGGCCCGGACTCCTCCCCGACCTGCCTCCCGTCCACCGTCACCCGATCGCGCAGCCTCCCCAGCCCGGGGGCTGCTGAACGGGCCCCAGGGAGCGGGCGAACCGGGCAACTGCGCCGCCGGGTCGCTCCGCCGCCAGGTCGCTCCGCCGCCGAGGGTCGCTCCCGCCGCCGTCCGAAGTCAGCTCTACGGGCGGCGGCGCCACCTGTCGCGCAGCAGCCACCGCGCACGTTCCCCGAACTGATGCCGCCACAGCCACAGGGGCAGGCGGCGATGCGGCACATAGCCCCACACATCCATGTCTGCCTCGCTGCCTCGGGGGCAGCGGCGCAGCAAGGCCAGGCAGCGCTGGTCGATGGTGCGGTGCAGCCGGGCGGTGTGGGCCAGGGCGACGATGGACTGGTGGCGGAGGCGGGCATCGTCCGACGTCAGGGCGTGTTCCAGCGTTCGGGCCACCCTGGGGAGGATCGCGGCGGCGTCGGGATGGGTGAGGGCGAGGCCGATGAGGGCGACGCCGAGCAATTCCTCACCCCGGTCGAAGGCGGCGTCCACTTCTTCGGGGCGGTCGGTGCCCAGCAGGGCGGAGCTGTTCTGCCAGTTCATGGCTCGGCCGGACGCGGCGCGGGCGAGCAGGAATTCGTCCCGCCCTGCGGCCAGTTGGAGTGCGTCGCGGGGGCTGGGGGCGCCGGCTTCGGGGCGGGCGTAGCGCCAGGCGAGTGCCAGGTGGTGCCAGATGCGGTGGGGCTCGGCCGCGTCGTCGACGAGTTCCTGGCAGAGGGCGTGGAGCGCCGGCGTCGCGTCCCGTCCCCGTGCGTGGATCCGGGCGAACACCTCGCCGCGCTCCCCGAGGTCGCAGCGTCGCAGGAAGGCGAGTTCGACGGTGGCCTCGGCGGTCAGCCGGGAGTGGAGGTAGCCCCAGGCGAGTTCGGGCGCCTCCAAAGCGACGGCGTACCGAATGAACTCGGCCGGGATGCGGGACGGGGCTACGTCGGCCTCCTTCGCCGTCGCCGCGTCGTACTCCTTCTTCTGCTGATGCTGCTGCATGAGGCGAGGTTAAGCGAGAGGTCGAGCGACTGGTTGATCGAGAGGTTGAGCGAGAGGTCTGGGGGCCTACGCGCCCCGGCGTGGCCAAGTGCGAACCCTTGACGTGTACTTGGCCGGCACCAAGAATGAGCGCGCTCTGACAACGTTGTCGAATGGGGAGGTCCCCGCCCATGCCATGGTTCAGACGCAGCCGGTCGCGCACCGCGGGCGCGGTGCTGGCGGCCGCGCTCATCGGGGGCGCGCTCGCGGTACCCGCCGCGCATGCGGAGTCGCCCGGCGGCCCGCTCACCGACCTGGTCAATCCGTTCATCGGCAGCCAGAAAGACGGCAACACCTACCCGGGGGCCGCCGTTCCGTTCGGCATGGTGCAGCTCTCCCCCGACACCGGGCACACCACCGGGTACGGCTACGACGACGACCGCATCCGGGGCTTCGGCTCGGTGCATATTTCCGGTGTCGGCTGCGGGCTCGGCGGGGATCTGCCGGTGCTGCCCACCACAGGAGACATCACCGAGACCGACTACGCGAAGTACGCGGCGTCCTACGGGCATGATGACGAGTCGGCCCGGCCGGGCTACTACCGTGTCGGCCTGAAGTCGTATGGCGGTATCACGGCCGAGCTGACCGCGACCGCCCGTACTGGTAAGCAGCGGTATACCTTCCCGGCCACTGGTAAGGCCAATGTGCTGCTGAACACTGGTCAGTCGTTGCACAGGACGGTCTCCACGCGGGTCGAGGTGCTGGATTCGCGCACCATCCGTACCGCCATTACGGGGCGTGGTTTCTGTCAGGACACCAAGCCGTACACGGTCTACACGATCACCCGCTTCGACCGGCCGTTCGCGTCGTACGGGACGTGGGTCGGCGAAAAGGTGACGGCCGGGGCGAAGGACTCCACGGCCGGCGGGCGGCATGGCGCCTATGCGCGGTTCGATACCCGTGAGGACCGTACGGTCGAGGCGACCACCGCCATCAGTTATGTGGACGCGGCCGGGGCGGCTCGCAATCTGCATGCCGAGGGCGGCAGTTCCTTCGATCGTACGAAGGAAGCCGCGAATGCCGCCTGGGAGCGGCGGCTGTCGCTGGTGAAAGTACAGGGCGGCGACCGGACACTGCGGCGGACCTTCTACTCCTCGCTCTATCGGTCCTTCCTCGCGCCGAATATCGGCAGTGATGTCGACGGGCGCTATACCGGATGGGATCAGAAGGCTCACAGGGCGAGTGGGTTCACCTACTACCAGAACTGGTCGCTGTGGGACACCTACCGGACGCAGGCGCAGCTGCTGGCCCTGCTCGCGCCGCGCGAGTCCCACGACATGGCACTGTCGGTGCTGCGGATCGACAAGGAGGGTGGCTGGCTGCCCAAGTGGGGCTACGGAACGGTCGAGACCAACATCATGACGGGTGATCCGGTCACGCCGTTCCTTACCAATGCCTACCAGCAGGGGTTGTTGCGCGGGGATGAGGCAGAGGCTGCGTACGCGGCGCTGAAGAAGAATGCCGACGGTGTGCCGCCGGGCAATTCGCCGGCTCTGGGGCGGGAGGCCAATGTCGAGTATCTGAAGGGTGGTTACGTCCCCTACATCAAGGGCCGTGAGCACACCAAGCCCGGTGACTCGGATTTCGACCACGGGGGTTCGGCGACCCTCGAATACGCCCTGTCGGACGCGATGCTGGCGAAGATGGCCGGTGATCTGGGACATACCGCGGACGCCGACCGGTATGCGGCCCGGGCACAGAACTACCGGAATATCTTTGACAGTTCGACGGGGTTCTTCCGGGCCCGGAACGCGAAAGGCGCCTTCACCGGCCCGGCCGATCCGGCCAAGAGCGAGGGTTTCCACGAGGGTACTTCCTGGCAGTACCAGTGGTTGGTACCACAGGATCTGCCGGGGATGCTGAAGCTGATCGGTGGTAAGGACAAGGCCGACGAGCGTCTTGATTCGTTCTTCGCCTACCGGGAGCTGCTGAAGGATCCGGAGAAGACGGCGCGTGAGGTGTGGGTCAACGGTCCGTACGACTACTACAACGCGGACAAGTACAACCCGCAGAACGAGCCCGACCTGATCGCGCCGTACACCTATCTCTCCACCGGCCGGCCCTGGAAGACCACGGATGTGGTGCATGCGGCGTTGACCCTGTTCACGGACACGCCCTCGGGCATGACCGGCAATGATGACCTGGGGACCATGTCTGCATGGATGGTGCTGTCGTCCATCGGAGTGTTCCCGGTGCAGCCGGGCACCGACAGCTGGGGGCTGAGCACACCGGTCTTCGACCGGGTCGACCTGACACTTGACCAGCGCTACTACCCGGCCGGGCGCTTCACGATCAAGGCACCTGGGACGTCGGGCACCAACCGGTACATCCAGTCGGTAGGCCTGGACGGTACCGGTTGGGACCGGACCTACCTGACCACCGACGAGCTGCGGTCGGGCCGTGAACTGGTCTTCTCCGTGGGCGCTGAGCCGTCCGCCTGGGGCACCGGTGACCAGGCCGCGCCACCACCGGTGGGTACGCCGTCGGCCGGCGCATCCCGGGAGGACATGTCGCCGGTGGGTACGTCAGGCGGGTGAGCCCGGACGGGGCGTCCGGGGGCCGGGCGTCCCGGTGATGGGGCGTCCGGGCGGCTGGGCATCCGAGCGTCCCAGGGCGTCCCGTCCGAGCGTCCGAGGACGTCCCGTCGTCCATCCATCCGCCCGCCCGCCCAGCCATCCGCCCGCCGCGGTGCCGGCCGCGCACCGCCGGCCGAAGCCGACCGGCGGAGCTCCACCCGGCGGAGCTCCACCCGGCGGATCTAAGCGAAGCGGCCTACTGTCGGGATATGGGCGAGATCATCGTGGTCCACGAGCTCGGCGCTCCGGTGACGGCGCTCGATCCCGGCGGCAGGCCGCGGGACGGGGAGCGGCCGGTCCGCCGCGTGCATGCGGCGCCCGCCGCCCCGGGGGCGCCCGAAGTCCCCGGCCCGCGGACCCTCTGCGGCAAGGACACCTTCGCCATGGAAGCCGCCGGATGGCGGCCGTCCGAGCATCCGGGCCCCGAGTGGTACGACCCTGACTACAGCGACCGGGTCTGCGCCGCCTGCGCTACCGCGATGGAGGCCTGACCGGCCCGGAAACCGGCGGCCCGGAAACCGGCCCGGACAACCCGCGGACAAGCCCTTGGCCCTTGACCCTCGCCATGACCCGCCGGCCAAACCCCTGGTCCTGCCTAGCCCTGCCCTAGACCTGCCCTGGACCTGCCCAGTCCTGCCTAGTCCTGAAGTGCCTGCCAGAACTCGTCGAACGACATCAGGCCGTCGCTGTCGCTGTCCTTGGCCTTGATGACGGCCTCGGCGACCGGGCCGGTGACGAACGGGTCGCCCATCTCGGCCATCGCCCGCTTGAACTCCTCCGGCGTGACCTGGCCGTCCTTGTCCGCGTCGAACCGGTCGAATGCCGCCCTGGCCTGCTCGATGTCTGCCACGAGAGTGCCCCCTTCGTCGTACTGCACGTCGTTGCTTGGTGAAGTGGTAAGTGATCAGGTGGTAGGCGATCACTTGGTAAGTGGTGATGTGGTCCGGTGGTGATGTGACCTGCGTACATTAACCGAACGTCATGAGGGGCCCCGCCGCCCCCTCCGCCGGGCGGCCAGGTAGGGCCCCGTACGGCTCCCCGGTGCGGCCGCGACCTCGCCGGGCGTTCCTGCCGCCACGATCCGGCCCCCCTCGGCGCCACCGCCCGGCCCCAGGTCGATGACATGGTCGGCGCCCGCGACCACCCCCATGTCGTGTTCGACGACCACGACGGTGTTGCCCGCGTCGACGAGCCCGTGCAGCTGGCGAAGCAGGACTTCGGTGTCGGCGGGGTGGAGTCCGGTGGTGGGCTCGTCGAGGAGGTAGAGGGTGTGACCGCGGCGGGCCCGCTGGAGTTCGGCGGCGAGTTTGATGCGCTGCGCCTCGCCACCGGACAGCTCGGTCGCGGGCTGTCCGAGCCGCAGATAGCCCAGGCCGACGTCCTGGAGGGTGCACAGGCTGCGGGCGGCGGCCGGGATGTCGTCGAGGAAGCCGGCGGCGGTGTCGACGGTCATCGCCAGAACGTCGGCGACGCTGCGGTCCCGGTAGGTGATCTGTAGCGTCTCGGGGTTGTAGCGGGCGCCGCCGCAAGCGGTACAGGGCGCGTACGTCCCGGGGAGGAACAGCAGCTCCACGGCGACGAAGCCCTCGCCCTGGCAGGTTTCGCAGCGGCCGGCGGCGACGTTGAACGAGAACCGTCCGGCGGTGTAGCGGCGGGCACGGGCCTCGTCGGTGGCGGCGAAGACCTTGCGGACGGCGTCGAACAGCCCGGTGTAGGTGGCGAGGTTGGAGCGCGGGGTCCGGCCGATCGGCTTCTGGTCGACGCGTACGAGGCGGTCGATGGCCTCCAGCCCCTTGGCGCCGGCGAGTTGCACGCGCGCCATCGGGCCGGCGCCCGAGCCCGAGCCCGTGCCCGTCTCCGCTTCGGGGGTGTCGGAGACGTCACCGGCATCGGCCCGGTCCACGCCGAGGTGCTCCCGTACGGCCTCCGCGAGGACTCGGCTGACCAGCGTCGATTTCCCGGATCCCGAGACGCCGGTGACCGCGGTGAAGACGCCCAGCGGGAAGGCAGTGTCCAGACCGTGCAGATTGTGCAGGGTGACGCCGTGCAGAGTCAGCTCTCCCGTTGGCCTGCGGGCCGTACGACGGCCCCCATCCCTGAACGACTCGGTGGCGGCGGGGGCGGGGGCGCCGGAGGGAGGACCGGGGTGGAAGTCTGAGGGGAGGCCGGAGGGAGGGCTGGGGTGAAGGTCTGAGGAGGAGCCAGCGAGCGCGTCGACGGCGACGGGACCGTCGAACAGGAACCGGCGGGTGGCGGACGCTTCGACGTCCGCGAGCCCGGCGACCGGCCCGCTGTGCAGCACCTGCCCGCCGTGCTCCCCGGCGCGCGGGCCGACGTCCACGATCCAGTCCGCGCGCCGAACCACGTCCATGTCGTGCTCGACGACGAACAGCGAGTTGCCGGCCTCCTTGAGCCGGCCCAGCACGGTCAGCAGGGACTCCGTATCGGCCGGGTGGAGTCCGGCCGACGGCTCGTCCAGGACGTAGACGACACCGAAGAGGCCGGACCGCAGCTGGGTGGCCAGCCGCAGCCGCTGGAGTTCGCCCGCGGAGAGGGTGGGCGCGGGCCGGTCCATGCTCAGATAGCCGAGGCCGAGTTCGGTGAGTACCTCGATACGGGCGACGAGGTCGCGGGCGAGCGTCGGCGCGACGCCGTCGTCCGGCCGCGCCGCCGTGGGACGCAGCAGGTCGGCGAGGGCGCTCAGCGGCAGGCCGGCGAGGACGGCGATGTCATTGCCCTCGAAGGTGACGGCCAGGGCCTCGGGGCGGAGCCGTCGTCCGGCGCACACCGGGCAGGGCTCGGCGACCATGAATCCCTGGACGCGCTTGCGCAGGGTGTCGCTCTTGGAGTCGGCGAAGGTGTGCAGGACATAGCGCTTGGCGCTCATGTACTGGCCCTTGTAAGGGCGTTGGATGCGGCCGGCCTCACGGACCGGGTGGACGGTGACGACGGGCTGTTCGTCGGTGAACAGGATCCAGTCGCGGTCGGCCTCCGGAAGCTCGCGCCATGGGCGGTCGATGTCATGGCCGAGGGTGGCGAGGATGTCGCGGAGGTTCTTGCCCTGCCAGGCACCAGGCCAGGCGGCGATGGCGCCCTCTCTGATGGACAGGGCCGGGTCGGGGACGAGGGAGCTCTCCGTGACGCGGTGGACGGTGCCCAGGCCGTGGCATTCCGGGCAGGCGCCGGTGGCGGTGTTGGGCGAGAAGGCGTCCGAGTCCAGCCGTTCGGTCGCGTCCTCCGGGTAGTCGCCGGCGCGCGAGAACAACATGCGCAGGGTGTTGGAAAGGGTGGTGACGGTGCCGACCGAGGAGCGGGAGGTGGGCGCGGAACGCCGCTGCTCCAGGGCCACGGCGGGCGGCAGACCGGTGATGTCCTCGACCTTCGGGGCGCCGACCTGGTGGATCAGGCGCCGGGCGTAGGGGGCGACCGACTCGAAGTAGCGGCGCTGTGCCTCGGCGTAGATGGTGCCAAAGGCGAGCGAGGACTTGCCCGATCCGGACACCCCGGTGAACGCGACGAGCGCGTCCCTCGGGATGTCCACATCGATGCTGCGGAGATTGTGCTCACGGGCGCCGCGCACCCGCACGTACGAGTCGGTCATGCCTCCATCTTCGGCCACCCTCGGGCGCCGGCTGTGACGGCCCGGAGCCGGTCGCGCGAACCGGTTGGTGGCCGCCGGCCGGCTTCCTCCCAGGGGAGGGGCGTGGCAGCCACCGCGCGAAGCCCCGCGCATGCGACGCGGCGGCGTCGGCGTGCCGCGGACCGAGGACGCGCATGCCTTCGCCTCATGGACATACCTTCGCCTCATGGACTTCAACATCACCACGGAGGAGGAAGCGGTCGTCCGCCACGTGGCCGCCCTCCTTCGGACCGGCGCCTCCCCCACGGATGATGACCTGGCGGACGAACTGGGCGACGAAGTCCGCCCACTCCTGCAGTCCCTCCTTGACAAGGGCTGGCTTGTCATCGAGAAGGACCGGGAACTGACCTTGTCGACGATCGCGCGGTATGCGATGTCCAGCCGGAGGGACATCGGCGGGCCGTGAGGGTGGTGGCCTGTGGCGACGCCTGCGAGTCTCGGGGGCATAACGAGTGCGCGGATAGAAGCCCCAGGCCTGCGTGCGCTCCACGAGGGCACGGTTCGGCTTCCCGTGCGGGATATGGCATACGGGATGCGGGATAGGGGCTACGGGCCGGATCCGCGAGTCGGGACGCACCCGCCGCAATTCCCAGCGGAGGATGGTTCTCTCCAACGGCGTCAAGCCGTTGCCTTCCGGTGCTTCCGCGTCCGTGCCCGGTTCGCTTGCCATGGCGCGGTGTTCGTTTGCCTGCCTCCCACCGAGGCGCGCACGGCGCGCTCGCCGATCAGCATGCTGCTGACCGCCGAACTGTCGCGGGTCGCGGGTCGCGGGTCGCGGGTCGCCATACAGAAACTGAAGCGGCTTGGGGACGTGCGTGAAGTGGCCGCGCTCTTGGAAGAGTCCGCAGCCTGAAACTCTGGGCATAACGGTGGCCCCTCCCCCACCTTCGGGAAGGGGCATGGACGATGCCATATGCCATACCTTTTGTCGGCCCACCACTGCCTTATAGCCGGCCGCCAAGAGACGACCTAAACGAAGGCGCCGAGGCTCGTCAGCACCAGGACGAAAAGCGTCATGGAGACACCGAAGGCCGCTGATCCGCGCATGATGCAGGCAGGGACGCGCGCACCGTCCCATCGTGCCAGCAGCCCGGCCACCATGCCGACGATGACCGCGACCAGCGCAGCCGCCAGGACGAGCAGCAGCCTGACGCCGAACGACAGTTCCACTTCAACCTCCGGTAGATCAATGCGAGTTGACTTACCTCAGCGTCTGCGCAGGTGGCGCGGTTGGTCTAGGATTTTGGACTACTCAAGACGCCGCTTGGACTACTCGGGACTACGGGGGGGGCGGGCATGGGACGACCTCGCGCATCGCGAGATTCAGAAGACCCCCGAGAAGCCTTCGCCAGGGAGCTTCGAGCGCTGCGAAACAGCGCAGCCGACGCCAGGGACGAGAAGGCGACATGCAGGACCACCGGGATAAGTAGATCCACGTACTACGCGGCACTGGGCGGCGCGCGCATCCCCAGTAGGCATACCGTGGCGAAACTGGCCAAGGCGTGGGGCGGGGAGGCTGCGTTGTGGCTTGCGCGTAGGCAAGAGGCCGAGGAGTCACTGGCGGAGTTTGAGCAGGCGCTCCAGGCGGGGGACGCCCCCCTCACAGACGAATTCATCCTGGAAAACAGGCTGAACAGCGGCCCGGATTACCGCTTGAATCTGCAACTCGCACGACACTCCAGATACCGCCAGATCGACATCCGTGAACTGATGCACCAAGAGGAGGCGGCAAAGAGGGAGTTCAAGGCGCAACTAAAACGCCTCGCGGAGGGCTTTCCCGACGCCAGCCCTGTTGCGCTCGCCCTCGGCACCCAGCTCACAAGCGCAGAGTTTGCGCTTGCTTTGACTACCGAGACCGTCAATATTCTCGAACTGCGTGAGTGCGTGAAGGTGATTGAAGCCCTGGAGCACAGTCCCTTCCGGCCACCCGAGATCGATGGAATGGCGACACATCTGCAAGTACAGATCTGCTATGCGTGGGCGGAGGTAGTCAAGGACCTGATGGTGGCCTTCAATCGAGCCTATGAGATGTCCGGCGAGGCCTTCCATTAAATAATGGCGGTACCTTGATTGGTGGTTGGTCGCTGTCGAGGCATGGGGATAGTTGAGCGGCTGGTGCCGGACGAACTGTGGGAGCTGTTCCAGCATGTGGCGCCGGAGGCGCCGGTACGGCCGCAGGGCGGAGTACGTCGAGCACCTGCGCGCCTGGCTGCGGCAGCGGCAGATCGTGCCGCGCATCGCTCGCCGCGGTACCAATGCCTCCGACCGGCTGGGTGGGCACCGCTGGGTGGTCGAACGCACCCTGTCGTGGCTCACCGGCTGCCGCCGTCTCCATCGCCGCTACGAGCGCAAGGCCGCGCACTTCCTCGCCTTCGTCGGCATCGCCAGCGCGCTGATCTGCTATCGACGGTGCCCCAAACCGCGTGACGCCCCCGAGACGGCTACACGATAATCAGTGCTGTGAACCCACCTGATGAGTCCGAGGCCGTGGTGGCCCGCTTGTGGCAGGAATTCAGGAGTGAGCCGTGGCCCGCCCGGCTGAACGGTGCCGAGCTGGTCGGCATCGAACTCGTGACTCTCGATGCCGACCTCGCCGGGTGCGTGCACTCTTGGTTGAACAACGGTGGCTACCTAGACCCACGGCGCCGCAGGACCCTAAACCGGCGCATCCGCGAGCTTGAGCAGGTCCTGCCACAGCTCACCGAGGCAGACGCCCCTCAAAGGTGGCATCGGCTGCACCAAATGGCTCAACGCGTCTCAGGTGACAGTCCCTACCCCACCAACTGAGACACGGTCTAAGTAGGTGTCTGGTGACGGGAGAGCTCCAGATGCGTACATCAGCGGAGGACGAGCCTCGGCTGACGATTCGGACCGAAGAACATCACTTTGACCTCGGGGGCCAGGCCCCGGTGTGGCGGTGTGCCGTCCGCATGGCGGCGAAGGCGTCCGCTAGTGCTGTCTCCGCCTGGATCACACTTCGGTCTCCACGCACTGCCGGAAGCCCCCAGGCCTGACAGGCGCTGGCCTCTCGCCCATGACAGCGGTGTACTGAGGCGTTCCGGCTGAACCCACATGAGTGACACCACGCATCAGCGCCCGCGGCAGGGGCAACCAGAGTGTGTCAACACCCCTGCAGCGGAAGGCAGTTCATGCGTCGAGCCATCACCGTCCTGCTTGGCACCCTCGCGTTTCTCGGGGTCCTCGCGTCACCAGCCAGCGCCGTGCCGGACCCGGTGGGAACTGTCACCTGTCTCACTCAATCCGTGGGTGACGTCACGGCCCTGGTAGACCCTGCCAACCCCGGTATCCCCGCCGAAATCCCGGGCGCCAGCTGTCTCGCTCCTTGATCTGGACGGCACTGAGATAGCGCAACCATGACGGGGGAACTCGAAACCCGAACTACCGCCCGTTGGGGCCGGCGTCAGCCGGGTCCAACGGGCGTGTCACAACTTGCCAGGGTGGGGACGCTCCGGCCTCCGCCTGGACACTCACCTCCGCCGTCCCGCAGGACAGCCACGCGCTGGAAGCCTTCCCGCCTTCAGGACGGACAGGACAGGTGACGGAACGGCAGATCCGCCGGTAGGCGCGAATGCCTGCTGCTGCTGTGCCAAGCCAAGAGAGCTCCGCTCCGCGTTGCCGGTCGGCCTGACGTTGTCCCCCGGAGAATCCACAGGTCGCACGCCGGCGCCTTGAAGGGTCGAAGGATCGTTTCCTCGTCCACGTGCGGGTGACTCGGTGTGTGCCGAGCTAGGCCACGGGCAGTATGCAAAACGGCCCAACTGGCCCAAATGGGGAGGGATATCAATGCGACGCATTGTCATGACGCTGGGAGTCGTTGCAGCTGCGGTCACGCTGGTGGTCAGCGGTCCAGGTTCCGCTTACGCGGCGGAGGGCTCGCTGGTCGTCGGTGGCGTGGAATACGTGGACCCTAGCGGCTGCTATGACACGGACAGCTGGCCGCTGACCGTGGACAACTACACAGACAGGCCCGCGCTCGTTTTCGCCGAGCCGAACTGCGGGGGCACGCCCATCGAATTCGTTGCTCCGGGCGCCAGCACGGTTTCCGAATTCGGGAGCAGCGTCTACGTACCTTGAGTCGGTCCGGGACTGGCGTGGTGGACGTTGCGTAAGCGACCCCGGCCGGCATCGAACGGGTGGCTTTCCGATCGCCGATCGGGTGTTCTTCCACTCACCCGGTTTTGAGGCAATCCGCGACGGGTCCTAGGTGGGGGCGCGCCTTGGGGGGCGAGCGAGGACTTGCCCGATCGGGACACCCCGGTGAACGCGGCCAGCGCGTCCCTCGGGGTGTCCCCATCGATGGTGCGGAGGTTGTGCCCACGGGCGCCGCGGACCCCCACGTACGAGTTGGTCAGGACTCCGTCCTCGGGCACCTTCAGGCGCCGGCCGTGGCGGCCCGGAGCCGGTCGCGCGCCTCCTCCCAGGGGAGGGGCGTGGCGATCACCGCACGCAGCGCCCGGACCTGGCGGGGCGGGAGGCCGGCGGCCAGGACGCCGGTGGCTGTGCCGTCCCGGCCGTAGAGGGCGACGGCGCGGCGCTCGTCCCGGTGCAGGACGGTGGTCTCGACCCGGTCGGCGCCCCCGGTGACGCCGTACGCCTGGATCTTGATGGCGTACTGGTCGGACCAGAAGTAGGGGACGGGGGCGAACGGGCGGCGCTCCTGGGCGGGGTGGTCAGTGCCGGCGCCAACCGACTGGGACGGCTCGGACAACTCGGATGCCTCGGCCAGCTCGGCCAGCAGGTTGCGGGCGGCGGCCATGCCCTGTTCGGTGGCGTTCATCCGGTGCTCGAAGCGGAGCGGACGATCGTGGGCCGGGTGGTCCCAGCGGGCCACGTCGCCCGCGGCGTAGACGCCGGGCGCGGCGGCGCAGTACGCGTCGCAGCGCAGCCCGTCGGTGGTGTCCAGGGCCGGGTCCGCCAGCCACTGGACGGCTGGCTCGGAGCCGATGGCGAGCAGGACGAGGTCGGCGGGCAGCCGGGTGCCGTCGGTCAGGCGTACGGCGGTGACCCGGACGGGGTTCGCTCCCCCGGTTCCTTCTCCTTCCGTGGCCCCTTCCCCGGTCGTCTCGAAGCCATCGGCCTCTCCCGTTCGCAGTTCCACGCCGCGGGCTCGGTGTTCCTCGGCGAGCAGTTCACCGATCTCGGTGCCGACGGCTTCGGCCATCGGTATCGCCGTACGGCCGACGAGGGTGACCGTGTGGCCCAACTCCCGTGCCACCGCGGCGGCTTCACAACCCAGCACCCCATTGCCGACGATGACGAGGCGCCGGTCGGTGCCGGAAGTACCGACCTGACCAGTGACATCGGTACTACCGGTAGTGCCGGTAGTACCGGTGCTACCGGTAGTACCAGTCAGTTCGCCTCGGAGCGCCAGCGCGTCGTCCAGGGTGCGCAGGGTGTGTATGCCGGCGATACGGTCGGCGCCGGGGAGCGTACGGGCGGCGACGCCGGTGGCGATGATGACGCCGGCACAGTCGAGGCGCTCGCCCCCGTCGAGGGTGAGGGTGCGGGTGGCCGCGTCGAGGCCGGTGGCCCGGGTGCCGAGCCGCAGGTCGAGGCCGAGTGGTTCGAGCTGGTCCTTGGTGCGCAGCAGCAGGCGGTCCGGTTCCCAGGCACCGTGCAGCAGTTGCTTGGACAACGGCGGCCGGTCGTACGGCAGATGAGGCTCGTCACCGATGAGGATCAGCGGGCCGGCCCAGCCGAAGCGGCGCAGCGCCTCGGCGGCGGCGAGGCCGGCCGCCGAGGCGCCGACGACGGCGATGGGCCTGGCGTCGTCATCCGGGGCGGTCATGCGTGGATCTCGATCACGGCGGCCGGGCAGATGGCGGCGGCTTCGCGGACCGCTTCGTGCTGCTCGGCGGGCGGGGCGTCGTCGAGGAGTACGACGATGCCGTCCTCATCGCGCTGGTCGAAGACCTCGGGGGCTATCAGCACGCACTGACCCGCCGCGCAGCACTTGTCGGCGTCGAGGGTGATCTTCATGGCAAAGCTCCGTGGGTTGGGGGGTGGACTGGGTTGGGGCTGGGCTCAGCGGTGCCAAGCGCGGGGCGTCACCAAGTGACGGGCAGGGCGTGGCACCCGTAGATCGCCATGTCGGTGCGGAACGGAATCTCCTCGTCGGGTACGGCGGGCCGCATCGTGGGGAACCGGCGCAGCAGCGTACCGATGACGACCTGGAGTTCGACTCGGGCCAGTGCCTGCCCGAGGCACTGGTGAATGCCGTAGCCGAAGGCGACATGGTGCTGGGCGTTGGGGCGGCGGACGTCGAGGCGGTCGGCGTCGGGGAAGACGGTCTCGTCGCGGTTGGCGGACGGTACGGCCACCACAACGCCCTCGCCGGCCCGGATGAGGTGCCCGTCGATCTCGACGTCGGTGGTGGCGACCCGGCGCGGTCCGTTGCGGATGATGCTGTGGAAGCGCAGGAGTTCCTCGACGGCGCCGCGGATGAGGCCGGGATCCCGGCGCAGCCGGTCGGCGGACTCCGGGTCGCGCATCAGGGTGAGGGCGCTGAGGCCGATCATGTTGGCGGTGGTCTCATGCCCCGCGATCAGCAGCAGGGCGGCGAAGGCGACCACATCGTCGTGGGTGATCTCGCCGGTTCGCTGCTGCTCGACGATGAGCCGCCCGAGGATGTCGTCGCCGGGTTCGGCTTCCTTCGAGCTGACCAACTGGTGGAGATAGCCGCGCAGTTCGCCGCGTGCCGTCTCGCGCTCGTCGTCGGGAATGGTGCGTGAGAGCAGCTTGCCGGTGAGCCGCTGGAAGATGTCGTGGTCGTCGTACGGGACGCCGAGCAGCAGGCTGATGACCAGCGAGGGCACCGGCAGCGCGAGTGCCTCGACGAGGTCGATGGCGCCGTCCTCGCGTCCGTGGGCCTGCTCCATCGCGTCGCACAGCTCGTCGGTGAGCCGCTGGATCTCCGGGCGCAGCGCCTCGACGCGCTTGACCATGAACTCCCGGGTGACCATCCGGCGCAGCCGGGTGTGCTCGGGCGGGTCCCGGCGGATGAAGCCACGGTGGTCGGTGGTGTGGCCGCCGGTCATGCCGCCGAGCGGGTAGCCGGGGATGGTGGTGTCGGAGCTGAAGCGGGTGTCGCCGAAGATCGCCCTGATGTCGGCGTAGCGGGTGGCCAGCCAGGCCCAACCGCCGTCCGGGAGCGAGATCCTGGAGATCGGCTCGGCGGTGCGGAGGGCGGCGAACTCGGCCGGGGGCTCGAAGGGGCAGCCGGGAGGCGGCTGCACGGGCAGGGGCGCCGGGGCGGCGGAAAGTGTGGTCTCGCTCATTTCGCTCATCTCGCTTCTCGCGCGCACACCGGATCACGGCGTGCGCCTGAGTCGAACGTTCGCCTTACACGCGTAAACTTACATGCGTAATACACGGACGTGTGCGGCGGGGTACCGGAGATGGCGGAAATGACGGAGCCTCAGGGGAACGGGGCCCGGAGGAGGGGTGAGGGGTGGGTTTGGCGGGTGTGGTGGATGCGGGGCGAGAAGGCGGGGGGCGGGGCCGCCTCACCGCTCCAGCAGCAGCCGCAGAATCTCGTCCACGAACCGGTCCAGCCGGCGGGTGTCCTTCTGACTCGGCATGACCTGCCAGAGCATGACCCGGCCGTGCACCGACGACCACAGCACATACGGCGCCTCGGAACGCGAGCCGCGCACCTGCCAGCCGGCCTCTTCACAGGCCGTCAGCGCCTCGTCCCAGCTGCGCACCAGCAGCCCGGCCGGGTGTCCGGCCAGCCGCTCGGGGCCGACCGGGGTCTGCCGGGTCTCGTAGAGCAGGCGGTAGGTGGCGGGATGCCCGACCGCGTAGCGGCAGTACGCGCGCAGCTGGGCGCGCAGCCGTGCCACCGGGTCACCGTCGTCCGCCTTCGCCGCGGCGGCCGTCATCGCCTGCCCCAGCCGCTCGTAGCTGACCTCCAGGGTCGCCCAGACCAGCTCGGTCTTGTCGGCGAAGTGGCGGTAGATGCTCGGGGCGGCGACGCCGGCGGCACGGGCCACGGCGCGCAGCGACAGCGCGTCCTCGCTGCCGACCTCCTCCAGGAGGCGTTCGGTGGCCCGCAGGAGTTCCTCCCGCAGGCGCTCGCCCTGTCCACGCGGATTGCGGGGCCGGACGGCCGCACTGTCGCTCACTGCCTCCGGTCCTTCCCTGACCTGGCCGATGTCGTCGCGCACCAGCGTTTCACACCGGGAGGACGGGACGTACTCCCCCGTCCGCGCGTCCCCGTCCCTACGTCCCGATCCCTACGTCCCGATCCCTACGTCCCGATCCCTGCGTCCCGTCCTCATCTCCCCATTTTCAGCCCCTCGTCCGCGGCGCCCCGGCTGAGCACCGCCCTGCTGATCGCCTTGCGGATGCTCGCGTAACCGGGGGTCCGGGCAAGGTTGACCATCCGCAACGGCGGCCCCTGCACGGCGAGCTGCGGGATGTACTCGGCCTTGGTGACCTTCCAGCGCTCGCCGGGCCGGTCCGGTGGCTTGAACCGGAACCGGGCGAGGGTGCCCCAGTTGCCCTGCGGCCGCTTCATGCGTCCGGAGACCTGATCGCCGAGCCCGTAGACGACCCACGTGCCGTTGACCTTCTCGTACGGCTGCGGGGTGTGCGCATGGGTGCCGAGGACCAGGTCGATGTCCGGGCGGTCCCCGGTGCGCGCGGCGGTGAGCGCCTGGGCGAGCCTGATCTGCTGCTGATTGGGGACGGTCCGGTACTCCGTGCCCCAGTGCGCGCTGACGATCACGATGTCGGCGCCGGCCCGGCGGGCGGCCCGCGCATCCGCGATGATCTTCTCCTCGTCGAGGAGGTTCACCGTCCATGGGGCGGACACCGGGCGCTGGGCGCCGTTGGTGCCGTAGGTGTACGAGAGGTGGGCCACCTTGGCGCCGGTGCGGGCCAGCACCCGTGCCGAGCGGGCGGCTTCGGTGGCGCTGCGGGCCGAGCCGACGTGCCGCAGCCCGACCGTTTCCATCGCGCGCAGTGTGCGGTGCACGCCCGGCATGCCGCGGTCCAGGACGTGATTGGAGGCGGTGGAGCAGGAGTCGTATCCGGTCGCCTTCAGTGCGCTCGCGAGCTGTGGCGGGGACTGGAAGACGGGATAGCCGGTGAACGGTCCGGAGAGCAGGCCGAGCGGCGCGCCGAGATGGCATACCGCCAGGTCAGCGGAGGAGACGACCGGCTTGACGCCGGCCAGTATCGGCCGGAAGTCGTATCCGACGCCCCTGGCGTCCCGCTGTGCCGTGCCGAGGACTTCGGGGACGGACGGGATGATCTCCCCGGAGGCGACGAGGGTGAACGGTCGCTGGGGGGAGCTCTTGATCATGGGGGCGCCGGCGTGGCCGTGTGGCGTGGATTCCGGCTGCGGAGGCGGGGCGCCGTGCGGAGTGCCGTGCGGGGCCTCGTGGGACCCACCGCCGCAGCCCGCGGCCAGTGCGGCGAGCAGGACGATCGCCGCACAGCGGTTGTGCTTGTACGCGCTCATCCACGACACATATCAACTGTCTTATGTATGAAATTGGCTAAATGGGGTGGTGTTCGACGCTGTCCCTCATACGGAGCCACGGAGCATTCATACGGAGCCACGGAGCGTTGTCCTCGTAGGCAGCCAGGGAGCGCTGTCCTCGTGCGGAGCCACGGCGTGCTGCCAGGCATCCGGACCCCGGCCTCGTGGCGAAATGGAACCGCCTCGTCATGGACCGACGCCTAGGCTGCCCGGATGGCCCACACCTCGCACGAGCCGTACGACGAGCCGTACGACGAGCCGCGCTGCCCCGACCTGTTCCCCGACCGCTTCCCCGACGCGCTGCCCGTGGTCGGTGCCATGCGCCGGACCCCGTCCGGGCGGGCCTGGCTCGACCGGCTGCCGGGGATCGTCCGGGAGATCGAGGAGCGGTGGGAGCTGCGGCTCGGCGCCCCGTTCCACGGCGGCAGTTGCTCCTGGGTGGCGCCCGCGGCGGGGCCGGACGGCGAGCCGGCTGTGCTCAAGGTGACCTGGCCGCATCGCGAGGCCGACGGCGAGGCGCCGGCGCTGCACGCCTGGGGCAGCCACGGTGCCGTACGGCTGCACCGCTGGGACCGCGAGCGCGGCGCGCTGCTGATCGAACGCTGCGACCCGGGCACCCGGCTCGACGACTCCCCGCTGCCGCCCACCGAGCGGCTCACCATCGCCGCCGGGCTGCTGCGGGACCTGTGGGCCGCGCCCACGCCGCCCGACGGCCGGCTGGAACACGTCGGCATGGTCTGCGCCGAGTGGGCCGACCTGGTGCAGGAACGGATGATCCGGCTGCAACCCGGCTACGACCCCGGACTGGTCGCGCTGGGCGCCGATCTGCTGCGCAAGCTGCCGGCGACGGCCACCCGCGAGGTCGTGGTGCACGGTGACTTCAACCCCGGCAATGTGCTGGCCTCGGAGCGCCGGCCGTGGCTCGCCATCGATCCCAAGCCGATGGTCGGCGACCCGGCGTACGACCCATGGCCGCTGCTGACGCAGATCGACGACCCCTTCGAGCACCCGGATCCGCGACCGCTGCTCCGCGAGCGGTACGCCCTGGTCGCGGAGGTGCTGGGCGAGGATCCGGCGCGGCTGATGGCGTGGGCGGTGGCGCGCGGCGTGGAGAGCGCGCTGTGGTACGCGGACCATGACGAAGTGGAGGACGGGGCGGAGCTGTTGGCGGAGGCGCGGGTGTTGGCGGAGCTCGCCGGGTTGTGACGGGGGCCCGGGTGGCCGTCATCGATCACCCGCGGCTCCGGGGCGTGAGCCGTGTCTCACCGGCGTGGCGCCGCTTGTCTATGCAACGAGTTGCATAGAAGGATCGGGGTATGGCGCTCGACCACGCGATCCTCGTCTCCCTGCTGGAGCAGCCGGGCTCAGGCTATGAGCTGGCCCGGCGGTTCGACCGGTCCATCGGCTACTTCTGGACCGCCACCCATCAGCAGATCTACCGCGTCCTCAAGCGCATGGAGAGCGACGGCTGGATCGACGTCCGCGAGGTGCCGCAGCAGGCCCGGCCGGACAAGAAGGAGTACTCCGTCGCCGACCTCGGCCGGGCCGCCCTCTCCCAATGGCTGCACGAGCCGATCGAGCCCGAGAGCGTCCGGCACGACCTCGCCGTGAAGATCCGCGGCGCGGCGTTCGACGACCCGGCCGCGCTGATCCGCGAGGTCGAGCGGCACCATCAGGCGCACTCCGACCGGCTCGCGCACTATCTCGCCGGTGAGCTGCGCGACTTCACCGGGCCCGAGGCCCCCTCGGCGCCGGACGCCGGGCAGGAGCTCCAGCACGTCGTGCTGCGCGGCGGCATCGCGTACGAGCGGATGACGCTCGACTGGCTCGACGACGTACTCGCCACCCTCCGCCGGCTGGCCTCCGACCACTGAACTCCACTCGACTGAGCCTCTTTCCACCCACTCACCCACCCGAACCCCTCCCCTGGAAGGCGACCTCCATGGCCGACCCGCTGCTCTTCAACCCGCGCACCTACGACCCGGCGCACTTCGACCCCGAGACCCGCAGGCTGCTGCGCGCCACCGTCGACTGGTTCGAGGACCGCGGCAAGCGCAAGCTGATCGAGGACTACCGCTCCCGCGCCTGGCTGTCGGACTTCCTCGCGTTCTCCGCCAAGGAAGGGCTGTTCGCGACCTTCCTCACCCCGGCCTCCGCGGCTGAGGAGGGGCAGGCGGACAAGCGCTGGGACACCGCCCGCATCGCCGCCCTCAACGAGATCTTCGGCTTCTACGGGCTCGACTACTGGTACGCGTGGCAGGTCACCATCCTCGGTCTCGGCCCGGTCTGGCAGAGCGACAACGCCGCCGCCCGTGCCCTCGCGGCCGAACTCCTCGCCCAGGGCGAGGTGTTCGCCTTCGGTCTGTCCGAGAAGGCCCATGGCGCCGACATCTACTCCACCGACATGCTGCTGGAGCCGGACGGTGACGGCGGCTTCCGGGCCAGCGGCTCCAAGTACTACATCGGCAACGGCAACGCCGCCGGACTCGTCTCCGTCTTCGGCCGCCGCACCGACATCGAGGGCCCGGACGGCTATGTCTTCTTCGCCGCCGACAGCCGCCACGAGGCGTACCACCTGGTCAAGAACGTCGTCGACTCCTCGAAGTACGTCAGCGAGTTCCGCCTGGAGAACTACCCGGTCGCCCCGGAGGACGTGCTGCACACCGGCCGCGCCGCCTTCGACGCCGCCCTCAACACCGTCAACGTCGGCAAGTTCAACCTCTGCACCGGCGCCATCGGCATCTGCGAGCACGCGATGTACGAGGCGGTCACCCATGCGCAGAACCGCATCCTCTACGGCCGTCCCGTCACCGCCTTCCCGCATGTGCGCCGCGAGCTGACCGACGCCTACGTGCGTCTCGTCGGGATGAAGCTGTTCAGCGACCGCGCCGTGGACTACTTCCGGTCCGCAGGTCCCGACGACCGCCGCTACCTGCTCTTCAACCCGATGACGAAGATGAAGGTGACCACCGAGGGCGAGAAGGTCATCGACCTGATGTGGGACGTGATCGCCGCCAAGGGCTTCGAGAAGGACACCTACTTCGCCCAGGCCGCCACCGAGATCCGCGGCCTGCCGAAGCTGGAGGGCACGGTCCATGTGAACCTCGCGCTGATCCTGAAGTTCATGGGCAACCACCTGCTGGCCCCGGCCGAGTACGCGCCCGTCCCGACCCGCCTCGACGCCGCCGACGACGCGTTCCTCTTCCGGCAGGGACCGGCCCGCGGCCTGGGCTCCATCCGCTTCCACGACTGGCGCACCGCCTTCGACGCCTACGCCGAGGTGCCGAACGTCGCCCGCTTCCGCGAACAGGCCGACGCCCTCTGCGAGTTCGTCACCACCGCCGCTCCCGACGAGGCCCAGAGCCGTGACCTCGACCTGCTGCTCGCCGTCGGCCAGCTCTTCGCGCTGGTCGTACACGGTCAGCTGATCCTGGAACAGGCCCGCCTGACCGGCCTGGAGCAGGACGTGCTCGACGAACTGTTCGCGGTCCTCGTACGCGACTTCTCCGCGCACGCCGTCGAGCTCCACGGCAAGGACTCCGCCACCGCCGAACAGCAGCAGTGGGCACTCGGCGCGGTCCGCCGCCCGGTCATCGACACCGCCCGCTCGGCACGCGTCTGGGAGCGTGTCGAGGCACTGTCCGGGGCGTACGAGATGGCGCCGTAGGGAGGCGTAGGGAGCCGTAGGAGCGCCCTGCCGAACCGTAGAAGTTGTCGAGCGGCCGCCCGCAGGAACACCGCGGGCGGCCGCTCGACCGCGTCGCACAGCCGTGCTCAGGCGTCGTCGGGATCCAGCTCGAACGTGAAATAGACGCTCAGCGTGTAGGGCTCGTCCTCGCCCCACGCGTAGTCCCATGACACGTCCACCACCAAGAGGCTTTGTTCCCCCACCCACTCCTGGGCTTTCCCGAAAGCTCCCGCGGCAGTTGAGGCGGAGAACAGCTTCCTGGCCATGGGATGGACCTGAGAGTCGGCATCCGAATCGTCGAAACCCTCCGGAACGTCCAGGCAGAGGCCGGGATCGTGCTCCATGGACTACGTCCCTTCCAGTCGGTTCACCGGTACGAGTCGCGCGAGGCTGACCTCTGGGCACGACGCCCGGTAGGACCGCCGCACGCCCGGAAGGGTTGCTTCTGCTGATCGCGCGGGGAGGCGCGGGAGCCGGTGGAGCGGCGCGGTGTTGGTGGGACGAACCGCATCACATCGCGGCGATCACCACGCCCATCGCCACCCAGCACACCGCCACCAGCAGTGGCAGCACAATCATGATCAGACCCGTCGGCGAGGATCTGAGCCAGCTGTTGCCCGCGCTCCCTGTGTCCCTGCCGACGATCCGTTGGCCGCCGTGCCAGGCCATGTGCTCCTCCAGCTCCATGACCGCGCTCTTGCGGGCGAGCAGGTAGCGCCGGCCGAACCGCAGCATCTGCGAGAAGGCCAGCGAACAGCCGAATCCGATCGCCGCGATGATCAGTGCGAGGCTCCGTGCCACCTCCTTCGACGCGGCGCCGTCCTTGCCCAGCGTCACCGCCACCGCGGCGGCCATCGCGGCCGTGATGTAGAAGAAGTTGTTCAGCTTGTGCCAGTTGGTGGTGTCCTCGTGTTTGTAGAGGTCGACCGCCACCGAGTACTGCACCTGGAGCATGGATTCGCGTGGCTTGCGCCAGACCCACACGGTGCGGGGCCGCCCGTCGGGCGGGGTGAGCCGGGTGAGTTCCTCGAAGCCGAGTTTGCGGTGGAACCGCGCCGACGCGTGGTTGTACGGTTCGCTCACCACAGCGGCTATCACCGGGCTGGCCGGCCACTGCTCCAGTACGTGGTGGTAGAGCCGCGAGGCGACGCCCCGCCGGGCGGCGTTGCGCGAGACGCAGACCTGCTTGATGACCAGGAACGACCCGAGTGATGTCTTGATGCGGTGGTTGAGCCACTCCTCCGGCTCCAGTTGCTCGTCGGTGTACGCGAGGAGGAAGCCGAGCACTTCGTTGTCCCTGACCGCCACCCAGAAGTGCTCGGCATGGGTGAGCCGGGACCGGTAGTCGTCCAGCGTGTAGTCGGAGACGAGGAAGCCGTCACGGCCGGCCGCGGCGAGGTCGGACGGGTCCAGGCTGCGGGCCCCGGCGAGTGCCACGACCTCCGGCAGATGTGACTCGTCCGCTCGGATGATCTCGATCTTGCTCGTGTCCACGGCCATTCCGTCCCCTCCGCCAGGCGCCCCCCGCTGGGCGACAACCGCCCCAATCTACCTGCGGGGGAGGCGACTTGGCTCGCGCCAACGGGCGGGTCTCCCCTCAGGGGCGCGACCTTGGCGTCCTGGCGCTGTGGGCCCACGCGGTCATGAACGATCCCAGATGTGGGGATGTGGGTTGGTGCCGGCCCGTCGAACACCGCCTAGGCCACCTCGATCCCGTAATCGTGCACCAGCGCCTCCAGCCCCCCCTCGAAGCCCTTGCCGCCGATGACGAAGTCCCAGTCCCCGCTTGCGCGTTGGCGGAAGGAGCCGAGGACCAGGGCGGTTTCGCCGCGGCGGCCGTCCGAGACCTCCAGTTCGCCGAGTTCCGTGCCCGATGCGTCGAGGAGGCGGATCCGGGCGTCGGTGAAACCGGCGAGGTCGGCGCCGGGGTTGGCCTCGGGGTCGATGGCGGCGACGAGGACGAGGCGGTCGGCGTCGGCGGGCAGGGACTCGAACCGTACCTGCATCGCGGCGCGGTCGGGGCCGAAGCCGGGCAGCATGCGTACCGAGCCGTCCGGGGTGCGTGGGTTGTTGTAGAAGACGAAGTGGTCGTCGCTGAGGACGCGGGTGCCCTTGCACACCAGCGCGCAGACGTCCAGGGCGACGTCTCCTGACCAGTTCATGCCGAGGATGTTGTGGTCGGGCGTCTCGTCGGTGGCGGGGCCCGTCTGGTCGCCGCCGCCCAGGCGCCCGCGCAGCCCGTATCGGCCGAGCAGGTCGACGAGTTCGGGGCCGGCGATCAAAGTGAGGGGCTTGCCGTTGGCGAAGGTGTGGGCGCCGGGGCCGAAGCGGGAGGTCGTCACCAGGACGCCCTTGTTGGCGCCTTCGGACTGAACGGTGCCGTAGAGATCGCGGACGGCGGTGGGTGGGACGGTGTTACGGTACCGCTTGACCTGCACGATGATCTTGCCGCCGCGGATCGGGTCGGGGTCCAGCGCGTCCACGTCCACTCCGCCGTCACCGGACCGCTGGGTCGTCACCGCCTGCATGCCCATGCCGCGGAACAGCTCGGCGATCAGGTTCTCGAAGGCGATCGGATCCATCTCGTAGAGATCGGGCTCGCCCTCGCCGCCGTGCGAGACGACCCCGCCGCCGACATCGCCGGGCAGCCGTGCCGGGCGGACCGCGGTCCGCTGGTCGGGGCGCGCGGCGAGTTGGCCGCGCAGCCCGTCGGTCAGACAGTCCACCGCGCTGACCTGCGCCAAGTGGAACGTGTCGAAGGCGGTGCGGGGTGCCATGACGGTGGCGAGGTAGACCTGGGCCGGGCGGCCGGTCACCGGATCCACATCGTCCACGAAGCCGTTCAGGGCGACCGAGTCCAGCGCCTCGTAGGCGTCGGCCGCGAAGAGGTCGCGCAGGACGAGCAGCACGCTCTGCGCCAGTACGTCGCGGTAGAGCGCGCGACGCTGGGCGACCGGCCTGGCCGTCTCCTTCTCCCGGTCGGCGGTGGGCATGTACCGGACCGACTTGGTCTCGGGGACGATGTCGAATCCCGGCAGTTCCCAGTCCAGTACGAGTTGCCTGGCGGTCGGGTCGTAGGCGGCGGCAACCTGGCGCGGGAAGCCCTCGGGCCAGGCGGTGGAGGCGTACAGGGCGGCGGAGAAGTATTCGACGGCGGCGTCCGCGTCGCCGGTCCGCAGGCCGGCGAGCAGCTCCTCGATGCCGGCGTTGTGCTGCCGGATCTCGGCCAGCGCGCCGGCCGCCCACTGGTCGTACTGGTGGCGGTACGCGGCCAGTTGGGCCTGCCGCTGGTTCTCCGCGGCCTGCGCGGCGTACCAGTCCCGCTCGTACTGGGCGCGGGCCTCCTCCTGCGCGTGGGCCCGCCGGGTGGCGCCGTGCCAGCCGCTCATCGACGCCTGGTAGCGGGCCGGGTCGGGCATCGGGACGGGGGTGGCGAGAGCGCCGGGCGCGAACTCCTCGATGCGCTCGGGCCGCAGCAGGGCGGACGCCTGGAAGGCGGGGGCGCGGCAGCCGTCCGCGAGGAGTCCCGTCAGGGCGGCGACGCGCGCGTCCAGCTCCTCCGTCCGCCGCATGGCGTCGGCCTCGCGCTGCTGGCGGTAGGCCGCCTGCCGCTCGCGGTGCATCCGGGCCATGGCCCGATCGGCGTCGCGCCGCTGCCGTTCCAGATCTCGCTGGTGCTGCGCCTGCGCGCGCTGCTGGGCCTCCTGCTGGCGTTGTTGCTGACGCTGTGCCTCGGCCCAGACGGCCATTAATCCATGGGAACGGCGGCTCATGGCGATCTACTTTATCGCTGCGCTTGGGTTGGGCTGCCGGGTTGGTCTGGGCTGCCGGCTTGGTCCCCGCCGTCTTTGGCTTTCCCGCCGTGGGGGTTTGTCGCCGTTGCGCCTGCGGCGGGCTGTTGCAGCTGCGCTGGGCTGTCGGGTGCGGTGACGGGCCGCACGACTCCGTCCCGCGGCCCGTCCCCTCCCGTTGGGGTGGGGACGGGAAACGTAGGTGGTGCGTGACGGAACGTTGCCGAGTGCAGGTCATCGTGCGCGAGTTTGGTCCCCGGTCCCCGAGGCGGGAAAGCTAAAAACGGCCCAGGCGAAGCGCAGCGCAGAGTTCCGTACCCGCCAACAGAAACGCGCCGACTCCGAAGTCGGCGGTGGAGTCGTAGGTGACCGGCTGGCTGGACTCGGGGCGGTCGCCGACGTTCTGGACGTAGCCGAGGAAGCCGTCGGGGTGCAGCGCGGTGTCGACCATCGCGTTCCAGGCGCGAGCGGCGACGGGGCGGAAGACCTCGCGCGGGACCAGGCCGGCGCGCAGCGCGTAGGCCGTCCCGTAGGTGAAGAAGGCGGTGCCGCTGGTCTCGGGTCCCGGCAGGTGGTCGGGGTCGGCCAGGTTCACATTCCAGAACCCGTCGGACCGCTGGACGGCCCGCAGCGCGGCCAGTTGGCGGACGAGCGTGGCGCGGCATTCCGGGGCGTGGGAGTCATCGACGTGGGAGTTGTCCGCTACGGCGAGCACCTTGGCATGGGCGGCCGCGGCCCAGCCGTTGCCGCGCGACCACAGGACGGGTTTGCCGCTCGGGGAGGCGATACCGCCCGGCAGGAACCGCTTGTCCCGGTACCAGAGGCCGGTGTCGGGGTCATGGAGTCCGGGTCCGCCCTCGGCGTTCTTGGTGTGGGTGTAGAGCGCGTGCATCGCGTCCCCGTAGGCGGGGTCGTCGCGCAGCGCCCCGAGCCGTGCGAACGGCGGCATCGCCATGTGCAGCGCGTCGGCCCACCACCAGTCGTCGTGTTTTTCGGCGGAGGACTGGACCATGCGCTGGAGGGAGTCCTCGATGGCGGCGATTTTCGCCTGGTCGGGCGAGGTGTCGAGCGCGTACAGGTCGAGGTGGACCTGCCCGGCGCAGTGGTCGTCGGCGTGCCGGGTGGTGACGCCGTTGTGCAGCCCGTAGCCGTGCTTCTCCGCCCAGCCGCGGGTGTACGCGAGGTAGCGGGGCTCGCGGGTGAGGCGGTACAGGGCCATCAGCCCGCTGAAGAAGGTGGCGCGCGCCCATTGGTTGTCGCCGGGGTCGGAGTGCGCGCCGATCCAGTGGTCGGCGACCCGGCGCAGTACGGCGACGATCTCGGCGCGGTCCGGCGGTCGGTGGGAGGGGCGGGGCCCGGTGGCGGCGCCGGCCGTCCGGACGGGCAGTGCGGTGCCGGCCGCCAGCGCGGCACCGATCGCGAGTATGTGCCGACGCTCCATGCCCGGGCCTCCCCGGTGGTGAGTTCACAAGCGAGTTCAAATGGATGAACGCAGTTCCGTCATGTGAGAGTTCACCGTCATCTTGGCAGCGAACTCCTGCTTGGGGAAGGGGAGTTGAGCGGTGGAAGGCGTCGACACCGATGGTCGTCGCCAGTACCCCTCTTAGGTCCGAGGAATTTGACCTTCATGGCCTCCAACTCCCCCAACTTGCCGATGGTTTGGCGAAGGTGCTCCGATGTTTGTCGCGTCTGAGGGCTTCCCGTCCGCGTAGCGACGCCTGCACCATGCCGGTGGGACGGAAAGGCACCCGACCGACCGAAGGAGCGAGTGATGCACAGCCGCACAAGACCCGCCCGGTTACTGGGAGTTCTGGGGCTGCTGGGCGCCCTGCTGCTGGCCGTCGGCGGCCCCGCGACCGCGGCGAAGGCGCCGGCGCGGTCCGCCGCGGGCCCGGGAACCAACCATGCGACCGACGACCCCTTCACCTCCGAGCGCACCTCATGGTGGCGTCAGGACCGGTTCGGGATGTTCATCCACTTCGGCGCGTACTCGAACCTGGAGGGCGAGTACACCGCGCCCGACGGCACGGTGTGCCGCAACGCGGAGTGGATCAAGCGGGAGTGCAGGATTCCGGACGACGCGTACGAGAAGCAGGCCGCCGCCTTCGATCCGGCGGACTTCGACGCCGAGGCGATCGTCAGGGCCGCCGAGGACGCCGGCCAGCGCTATATCGTCATCACCTCCAAGCACCACGACGGCTATGCGATGTGGCCGACGAAGCAGAACGAGTGGAACCTGCGCGACCACTCGTCGTTCGACAAGCGGCGCGACATCCTCGCCGAGCTGAAGCGGGCCGCCGACGCCGCCGGGATCAATCTCGGTTTCTACTACTCGATCTGGGACTGGCACGACCCCGACTTCGCGGACCCGTCGACCTTCCCGCGCTACAAGAAGCGGATGTACGGCCAGCTCAAGGAGCTGGTGGACAACTATGATCCGGCGCTGCTGTGGTTCGACGGCGAGTGGGACGCGGACAACCCGACCAACAACTGGTCACGTCGGGACGGCGCGGAGCTTCAGGCGTATCTGCACGAGTTGAACCCCGGGCTGGTCGTCAACAACCGGGTCGGCAAGCGCGAGGTGGTCGACGGCGACTTCGGCACGCCGGAGCAGGAGATTCCCGCCGAGCCGGTCGACGGACAGTTGTGGGAGAGCTGTATGACGCTCAACGACCACTGGGGGTACGCCAGGTACGACACCAACTGGAAGTCGTCGGCCACCGTCGTCCGCAACCTTCTGGACGTCGCGAGCCGTGGCGGCAACTATCTGCTGAACGTCGGCCCGGACAAGCGGGGACGCGTTCCGCAGCCGTCCGTGGACCGGCTGCGCGAGGCCGGCGAGTGGCTGGGCGCGCACGGCCGGGGCGGAGCGGTGTACGGGGCCGGGCACACCGGGCTGGTCGCGGATCCTTCCTGGGGCGCGGTCTCCCGGCGGGGCGACGACCTGTACGCGTCCGTCACCTCCTGGCCGGAGGCCGGTCGTCCGCTGCATCTGACGGCCAGGGCGCCCTTCACCATCGCCTCGGCCCGGGTGCTGGGCAGCTCCCAGCGGGTGGCGGTCACCCCGTCCGGTGACGGTTTCGACCTCACCCCGTCGGGTGCGTCCACCGGTGTCGTAGCGAGCGTCATCCGGCTCAGGATCGTCCCTCCGCAGGCGGCGCCCGCCGGCACCGGGACAGGGCTGACCGCGCAGAGCTGGGCGAACGACTCCTTCAGCGGGCCGCCCGCGGTGACCGGCGTCGACCCGACGGTGAACGAGTCGTACCGCTTCGACGGATCACCGGACGCGAAGATCCCCGCCGAACACTTCAGCACCCGCTGGACCGGCGGCATCCAGCCACGCTTCGACGAGACCTACACCTTCACCACCGTCTCGGACGACACCGTGCGACTGTGGATCGACGGCAGGCTGGTGATCGACAATGCCGTGCCGCACGGCCCGAAGGCCGACAAGGGAACCGTCGCCCTCAAGGCCGGTCAGCGGCACCGCATCCGGATCGACCATACGGAGGGGACCGGCGAGGCGCATATGAAGCTGTTGTGGTCCAGCCCCAGCCAGGCCCAGGAGATCGTGCCGCGGCGTCAGCTGTACGCGGGCTGACCGGCGTCGTCGTCGATGTGGTGCCGGCGGGGTGTTCCGGGGTCGGCCGGCACCGCGTCCGGGCTGGCGGCCGGCGGCCGGCGGCCGGCACGGAAAACGCGCGCTGCCGGTTGGGCCGAACGAGTCATCGGAGTGCGGCAGGGGAGCCGTCGCGGGGGTCGTCGCCGGGGTCGTCGCCGGGGTCGTCGCGGGGGTACGGGTGATGGCCGTGCGTCGGAGCGCCGTTGTCAGTGCCCGCTCCTATCCTCGGGAGGCATGAACAAAGACGAGATCCTGCGCACCCATGGCGAGGCCATCGCGCTCTTCGGGAGCCGGGTCCATGCCGTCCGCGACGACCAGTGGGAGGCACCGACGCCGTGCACGGAGTGGTCCGTGCGCGACCTGGTGAATCATCTGACGGCCGAACAGCTGTGGGTGCCCCGCCTGGTGCGGGACGGTGCCTCGGTCGCGGAGGTGGGCACGGATTTCGACGGCGACCAGCTCGGCGTGGACCCGGCCGCGGTCTGGGACCGGGCGGCGGTGGCCGCGGTCGCGGCGTTCTCCGCGCCCGGCGCGCTGGACCGTACGGTGCATCTGTCCTACGGGTCCAGCCCGGCCGCCGCGTACTGCACGCAGATGATGGCCGATGCGGTGGTGCACTCCTGGGATCTCTCGCGGGCGATCGGCGCCGATGAGCGGCTGCCGGGCCGGCTGGCGACGGCGGCGCTGCGCGAGGTGGAGCCGTATGCCTCGGACCTCGGTATGTCGGGGCTGTTCGCCGCGCCGGTGGAGCCTCCGGCGGATGCCGACGATCTCACCAGGCTGCTGTGTCTGCTGGGCCGTCGGCCCTGATCAGTGGGTCAGGGCCGACGCCGCGCGGGTCAGTCGATGCCGCGGATGATGTACGGCTCGGCGGGGTCGTCGTCACAGCCGGCGAGACGCACGGGGGCGCAGCGGCCCCAGACCTCCAGGTTGCGGACTTCCTTGATGCGGCCTTGCCGGTCGCCCTGCTTCGAGCGGGGCTGCTTGTACTGAGCCTTGCGCATTGCCACCACGCACTCCTTGATCGAGGTATTGGTTCCGACGCGGTGGCGCCTCTTCACAAACCGGGAGGTCAGCCAGGGTTTGTGGCGTTCCCGCGACGGGCCAATGGTGTTGGCGTCTCCCAGAAAGGTCGTCCGTCCCCACCAGACTATCGACGTCACACCTGGCGCGCGCGACGTTTTCCGGCGATAGAGGCATGTCGACGAATGGCGAAAAAACCACCCTCTCCGTGTGTCGGGGACCGGTGAGCGGGGTGCCGTCCGCCGCTGTGTCCGCCGCCGGGGATCAGCCTTCGCCGCCGCGCGTCTTTCGGCCGGGCCGACGGCCGCAGTGCTACCCATGGGCGGGTGGAATGGTTCGCAGAAAGCAACTACTGGCTCGGCCGGCTGGTCTTCCAGCGGATGCTGGCCGCCCTCTATCTGATCGCGTTCATCGCGGCTCTCCGGCAGTTCCGGGCGCTCATCGGTGAGCGCGGAATGCTGCCGATTCCCGAGTTCGTGGCCCGTGTGGCGTTCCGCTCCTCGCCGTCGGTGTTCCACTGGCACTACTCCGACCGGTTCTTCGCCGCCTGGTCGTGGGGCGGGGCGCTGCTGGCGGCCGCGGTCGCGGCGGGGGCCGCGGATGCCGTGCCGCTGTGGGCGTCGATGGTGATGTGGGCGGTGCTGTGGGTGCTGTATCTGTCCATCGTCAATGTGGGCCAGACGTGGTACAGCTTCGGCTGGGAGTCGCTGCTGCTGGAGTCGGGCTGGCTCGCCGTTTTCCTCGGCAACGCCGAGACCGCTCCCCCGGTGCTGGTGATGTGGCTGCTGCGCTGGGTGCTGTTCCGGGTGGAGTTCGGGGCCGGACTGATCAAGATGCGCGGCGACAGCTGCTGGCGCGATCTGACCTGTCTGTATTACCACCACGAGACCCAGCCGATGCCGGGCCCGCTGAGCTGGTTCTTCCACCATCTGCCCAAGCCGCTGCACAAGGCCGAGGTGGCCGCCAACCATTTCGCCCAACTCGCCCTCCCCGTCCTGCTGTTCACCCCTCAGCCGGTGGCCGGCTGGGCCGCGGCCGGGATGGTCGTCACCCAGCTGTGGCTGGTCCTGTCCGGTAATTTCGCCTGGCTGAACTGGCTGACCATCGCGCTTGCCATGTCGGCCGCCGCTCCCCTCTGGTCCGACCGCTCGCCCCTCCCCTCGTCCCCGGTGTGGTTCGAGGTCCTGGTCATCACGGCCACCGTGCTCGTCGTCGTCCTCAGCTACTGGCCGGCGCGCAATCTGCTGACCCGGCAGCAGATGATGAACACCTCTTACGAGTCGCTGCATCTGGTCAATTCCTATGGCGCGTTCGGCACCATCACCCGGATCCGCCGGGAGATCGTGGTCGAGGGCACGGCGGACGCGGTGACCGGGCCCGACACCACCTGGATCGCGTACGAGTTCCACGGCAAGCCGGGGGCGGTGGGCCGGCTGCCGCGCCAGTTCGCCCCGTACCACCTGCGGCTGGACTGGCTGATGTGGTTCGCGGCGCTGTCCCCCGCCTATGCGCGCTCGTGGTTTCTGCCGTTCGTGGAACGGCTGCTGGAGAACGACCGTGACACGCTGCGGCTGCTGCGCGGCAATCCGTTCCCGGAGGTGCCGCCCGCGCGGGTGCGGGCCCGGATCTTCCGGTACCGCTTTACGACCTGGCGGGAACTGCGGGAGACCGGAGCGTGGTGGCATCGCAGTGAGGTGCGGGAGTTTCTGCCGCCGGTGGGGCTGTCACCTCTGCGCGAAAGGCGATGACCATGTCGCGGGCGTGCCGCAGCCCGATGCGCGTGAAGTCCTTTTCCAGTTCGGCGAGTTCGGCGAGAGTCTCGTGCGGGTCGCGGCCGAGGCGGGCGCGGGACTTGACCAGGCCGAGCCGGGACAGCGCGACGCCGCGCGGCTCCTGCATCTCGGTGAACTCCCGGAGCGAGAGGGCGTAGGTCTCGCGGGCCTCCTGGTAGCGCCCGGCGCGGTACTGGACATTGCCGCGCATCTTGTGGTTGTAGGCGAGCGCACTGGCCAGGTCCATGCTGCGGCAGATGACCTCCGCCTCGGACAGCAGCTCCAGCGCCCGGTCCGGCCGGCCCTGTACGGAGAGGACGTCGGCTATCCCACGCAGCGACCAGGCGCGGCCGCGGGCGTCGTCGGCCTCGGTCGCTATTCGGACGGACTCCTCGAACAGCTCCAGGGCCTTGTCGTAGTCGCCGGTGTTGCGATGCATCTGGGCGATACCGGACATCGCCCAGACCATGTGCCGGGCCTCGCCGTGCGCCCGGCCCTGTTCGAGCAGCTGCTCGTGGAGTTCGGCGACGGCGGCGTAGTCGCCCTGTATGCGGCCGGTCTCGGCGAGGCCGGCGAGCGCGTAGCCGTGGGCGAGGCGGTCACCGCTGCCGTCGGCCAGCGTGACGGCGTGGGTGAGCAGACGGCGGGCGAGCGGCAGCGTCCCGCACTGGCGGGCGAGGGTGCCGCCGCTCCACAGCGCCCAGGCCATGGCGGCCGCGTCGTCCGCGGTGCGCGCGCTGCGGTAGCTCTCCCGCCAGGCGGCGCCGGCGTCGTCCACCCGCCCCAGCCGCCGATTGGCCTCGGCGACGGCCAGCGCGGCGCGCGCCCGCTCCAGTGCCGTGCCCGCGCTGGAGCGGGCGCGGTTCGCCGTCGCCAGTACCTCCTCGTAGGAGGAGTTCACGCCCAGTGCCGAGCCCAGCTCACCCTGGTATTCGGGAGCGAATGCCTTGCCGTACATATTTCCGTGGCCTCTCGATCATTCTCGTGCTTGATCAAGACGCTACGAGTCGTCCGGGGTGCGGCGAATCCGTCCGCGTATGGGTTGTGCCGTACGACTTGAGTTCTACGGACGGGGGTGGTGGTCATCAACGGGATGTACGGGTCTGTCAGGGTCGGGCGGCCGGGGATGCCGCCGGGACGGTGTCCTCGAACGTGGTCCCCGCGGCGCGGCGCTCCTCCACCGCCGCCTTGATCTGCGCGGGTGTGAGGACCTGGTCCTTGACGTGCAGCACGTAGTCCACCTGCTGGTCGTAGCCGCGGGCCTCGGTGCCGGTCTGTCCTTCGAGATCGATCAGCCACTGGTTGAAGTCGATCGACATCGGCTTCTCGGGCAGGTACTCGGGGTCGTGCCGGGCGAACTGCCGTCCGTCGACGTAGTAGGTGATGCCGGTGGCGTCGATGGTGATCGCGAGGTCATGCCAGCCGGCGACGCTGCGGCGCTCCTCGGTGTGCTGGTTGACCACCTCCCAGGGGTCGGGATTGAAGGTGTCCCAGGAGGTCGTGTAGAGGATGTTGCCGTTCTCGCCCCATCCGCCGTTGGGCAGATACTCGAAGTCGTACTCGGCGTAGTCCTTGTCCATCGGGGCCTTGAGTTCGTTGATGGCGAAGAAGGCCTGATTGACATGGTCGCCATCGGGTCCGGAGGCCGGGGCGTCGCTGAACTTGACCCGTGCCGCGTACGTTCCGTACCCGAACTTCATGCGCTGGGTGTGGAGTTCGGCCTGCTCGGTGCTCTGGGCGGTGCCGGATGTGGCGGTCCGCAGGGTCATCACCGAGTTGCCGCCGCCCGCTCCTCCCTCTTTGGCGAAGGTGATGTTCTCCGGTGCCCAGGTGGCGCCCGGAACTCCGGGGCCGCCGGATCCGGAGCGTACGGTCCAGCCGTGGGCGCCGAGGGCCGGGTCGTCGTGCCCGGTGTAGTCGAAGTCGTCGAAGAGCACTTCGTCGGCCGCAGGCGGTGGCCCGGCGGTGACAGTGGTGGTGGTGGCGGTGGCGGTGGACGCGAAGCCGGTCAGGGCGAGCGCGGCGGCCAGCGCTGCGGCTATGGCAACCGGGGTGTGGGGGGTTCCGGACACGAGGACCTCTCCTTCGAGTGGGACTCAGGTGGGAACAGCTGGGTGGCTGCGTGGCTGGGTGGCTGGATGCTGAGACTGGCTAGCCGACACCTGACCAGTTGACCAGTTTGACCACCTAACAGGCCCCACCAGCTGACCAGTTATGCCTTACTGGACAAGGCGATAGAGGTGCGATGCCGGCGTGGTTGCGAAGGTGGCATAGACCAATGCGGTCGTCAAGTACCCGTCAAGCGCCCCCACTTGGAGGGTTTTTACGGCTAGGCGGGTTATCCACAGGCGCCCCGCCCACTCCCCCGCCTCAGCCTCGCGATCGATAAACTCCACTTGACCAGCAGACCAGTTGCGGCCCGACGCGTTCCGTCGGCCGGGGGCGGAAGGCGGCGGACATGGACGGTGAGACGCGGGGCGCGATGCTCAAGCGGGAGCGGGTACGGGCGGGAGTCCTGGAGCTGATCGACGTCCGGCAGCCAGGCGACGCCATCCCCTCCGAACGCACCCTGTGCACCCGTTTCGGCGTCTCCCGGCCGACCCTGCGCGCCGCCGTGGACGATCTCGTCGCGACCGGTCTGCTCGTACGGGAGCACGGCCGCGGGGTGTTCGTGGCACCCGGCAAGATCACCCAGGAACTGGTCTCCGGGCAGCGGACGTGCAGCGTCCCGCAGGCGTCCGGCGTATGGACCAGCAGACTGCTGGCCTTTACCACCACCCAGGCCGGCGCCCGCGTCGGCCGCAAGCTGCGCCTCTCCCCCGCGGACCGGATCTACTCCGCTTCCCGCCTCCGGCTGGTCGACGGCGCCCCCATCGCCATAGAACATCTGCACCTCCCGGTGGCCTTGCTGCCGAAGCTGTCCGCCCGGGAGCTGGAGGAGGGCCACCTGTACGGACATCTGCGGGAGCGGCACGGGGTCCGGGTCCACGAGGCCGTCCAGTCCATCGAGCCGACGGTGACCAACGAGGCCGAGGCACGGCTGCTGGACGTCCCGGTGCTGTCCCCCGCGCTGCTCTTCGAGCGGCTGACCACCGACACCGCGGGCCGCCCGGTCGAATATGTCCGCTCCCTCTACCGCGGCGACCGCTACCGCATCGTCTCCCGCCTCACCCTCGACGGCCCGGACGACGCCGGACGACCGTCACCACCGACGGCTGCCACCACGTCAGCGAATGCCACGACAACGGATGCCAGCACAGCGGACTCCATCTCAACGGCGGATGCCACTTCGATGACGGCTGCCGCCTCCATGGCGGGCCACGGCAGCCACCACCCCGGCATCCCACCCGGCGACCTCGCGCGCCGCGCCCCGCTCACCTCGTCCACCAGCGGCGACGTCCAGTAGGGATCAAGGGGCAGCCGATGAGCACCATGAGCAGCCCATGTGCAGTTCAGGGGCAGCGCAGGGGCATTCCACGGGCGCTCCATGGGCCGGACCGCCGCGTTGCGCTCCTTGCCGTAGCGTGCGGCACGGGCCACCCTGGCTGGCACGCAGGAGAGCGCCTCACGAGACCCGACCCCCTCACGAGACTTCTCACGAGACCCCTCACAAGATCGCCCCATGGACTTACCCAGGGAATTCCCCCACGAGATCGCCGAACGCCGAGGTGTGGCATGAGCGCAGCACGGAACGGGACGGCACGGACCGGGACGACGTCACCGACCGGGCCGCCCGGGTCCGGCACCCGTATCGGCCGCCGGCGGTTCCTCGGCACGGTCGCGGGCGGGCTGGCCGCGGCGGTCGGTACCGCCCTGTTCACGGCCGAAGACGCGGCCCCCGTGCAGGCCGGACACCGCCCCCGCCACCGCCCGCGCACCACCCGGCCGCTCTTCCTGGGGACGTACACCTCCAAGGAAGGCGGCGGCACCGGCGTCGGCCTGGGCACGTACGACGCGACGACCGGCCGGATCACCGCCACCGGCGTCGTTGCGGGCGTCGCCGATCCCTCCTACCTGGCACTCGCCCCGAACGGCCGCACGCTCTACGCGGTCGATGAGCGGGAAGAGGGCGCGGTGACCGCCCTCGCGCTGCCGCCGGGCGGCCCGCCCAGGGTGCTCGGCAGCCGGTCCACCGGTGGCGCCGGGCCCTGTCATCTCTCGGTGCATCCCAGTGGGCGCTGGCTGCTCAGCGCCAACTACCTCTCCGGCAGCGTGGCCGTGCATCCGATCGACCCGGGCAGCGGCGCCCTGGGCCCGCGTACGGATCTGCTCGTCCACTCCAGCCCGCCGCCCGGTCCCGGCCAGGACGGTCCGCACGCCCACCAGATCATCACCAGCCCGGACGGCGCCCATCTGCTCGCCGTCGACCTCGGCAACGACACCGTCTACAGCTACCGTCTCGACCCGTCGGCCGGAAAGCTCACCCCGGTGTCGTATGCGACGCTGCGCCCCGGGGCCGGCCCCCGTCATCTGACGTTCCACCCGTCGGGGACCTTCGCCTATCTGGCGAACGAGGTCGACAACACGGTGGTGGTCTGCGGTTACGACCCGGACAGCGGTCGGCTCGCGCCCGGCGAGCCGCAGTCCACGGGGACCGGCCAGGGGACCAGCTTTCCCGCGCAGATCTTGGTCACCCGGGAGGGCCGTTTCGCTTATCTCGCCAACCGGGGTCACAACAGCCTCACCCGTTACGCGGTGGAGGCCGGTGGGGCGCGGCTGCGGCTGCTGGACACCGTGCCGGTGGGCGGGGACTTCCCGCGGCAGATCGCGTTCTCGCCGGACCAGCGCTGGCTGTTCGCGGCGAACCAGAAGTCGGGGTCGGTGACGGTGTTCGCGGTCGACGCGCGGACCGGGGCGGTCAATCAGGTCGGCGAGCCGTTCGCCGCCCCCATCCCGGTGTGCGTCCTGCCCCTCTGACGGCCGCCCGGTCCGAACTCCGCGCTTTATGCGTCCTCTTATACGTCCTCCCAGTTACTGTTCGCTGCTGTCCGCGCAGACCCGTCACGGGTTGCACCGCCGGGATGCGGCGCGCGCTTTCGCCGAGGTCAGCGCGAAGGGCGTACCGCGGCGGGCGCGGCCGGCGGGACTTCGGCCGGCCATTCCTCGTTGATCGCGCCCCGGATTTCCCCCGGCCCATCCCTCTCCCTTCCTCCCCTTCCTCCCTCCTCCTTCCTTCTCCTTCCTTCTTCCTCCTCAACTCCTATGGATCCATTGCCTGTTCGTCTATCCGGTGATCGATGTGCCCCTGGGTGCGGGATGCGGCGGAAACCGGAACGGCGGACTGCTGCGCGGGCAGGCCGTCCGCGGAGCCGCGGAACGGCCTGCCCTGCCCACCACTCCCCAGGGTGGCTCATCCCCCCTCCGGACGAGCCGCCTTGCCGGGATTCAGCGGAGAACGGGCTGAGAATTCGACTGATAAATCAGCTGAGTTTTCAGCGGGATTCCCCATGGGTGGGCGATGGAATACGTGTGTATTCCGGGTGTGCTCGGCTGGCGCCGGCGTATGTTCTCAGCCGCCGCTGGAGTGCCGTACGGACAGTCGCATGCCGGGGAAAATCAGGTCCGGATTCGAGCCGATCACGCCACGGTTCAGCTCGTAGAGATTCTTCCAGGACCATCCGCAGGAGGTTGCGATGCCGCTCAGGGTGTCGCCGTTATTGACGACGATGACGCCACCGGTTTTCCGGTGCGGCCGCGCCTTGTACTGCTTTTGCTGGAAGTGCGGGCTACGGATCCGCTCGGTGGTGTGGCGGTGCGGTGTGGTGGTGCGCGGCACGATGCGCCGCGGTGTGGTGGCGCTCGGCGCGCTGCCGGAGCGGAGGCCCAGTCGGGCCGAGCAGGCCGGCCAGGCGCCCCAGCCCTGACGGGCGAGCACCCTCTCGCCGACCCGGATCTGCTGCTCCCTGGTCGCTCGCGACGCACGTGTCCCGTAGGCACCGCCGCCGAAGGAGCGCCAGGTGGAGTGGGCGAACTGCAGGCCGCCCGAGAACCCGTTCCCTGTGTCGATCTGCCAGTTGCCGCCGCTCTCGCAGCCGGCCAGGCGGTCCCACGTCCCGCCGCTCGCGCCCTCGGCGGTCCCCTCGGCCGCCAGGCTCAGCGCGCCGACCGCCAGCAGGACCGTGGCCGCCGTGACGCTCCGGACCCCGCGGGACCGGAATTCACTTCGGACAGTCGGTTCCGGCACCTGAGGAAATTCCATTTTCTTGCTCCCGTCGCTCGCCGCTCAGTTTCCTGGCGGCTATTGAGGAAACGTGACGTCTTTCGGGTTATTCGCGTTCGTGCTGATTCCGTGCGGCGCTCTTACTGCTTTTGTGTTTCTGGTTCTTTGCGTTGCCCGTTGCCTTCGTGCCGCGAATTCCGAGAGACGCCGTGAATTCGACGAGTAAGAGACAACCACGGCCGTCGATCGCACCGGCAGAGCGCGCGGTAGCGCCTTCGCGGCCCGGCTTGCTCCCTTGCCGTGGGGGCGGGGGCCGATCTCCGCGGATGGCGCACTCCTGGGCGGGGAGGGGCGCACCCCCCGTGCCCCGGATGCCGCGCCCCCCGGAACGTTTCGAGCATTTGACCGATCCCGGGGCGTCCGCCGAGCGCATCCGCCGGACTCGGTGCACATGCGCGGCAGGGGCCGCACGCACCGCGCACGGCCCCTGCGCGGCAGTGCTACGGACCACGCCGAACGGAGGGTTTGCGGCAGGCCGGTGGTGGGGGCACCTCCCATGCCCTTAAGGCAATGGGGGAGGGTGGGGTCAACGTGGCGGGGGTGGCGGTCCAGGGCCGGGCCCGGGGCCGGCGCGGTGGGGGCGCACGGCGTGGCGGAGACGGCGAACTCGTGCCAACCGGGGGCCGGTGCGGCGTGCGCCCGCGGGGCGCAGACCGAGCGGGGCGCGCAACCGGATCGATTTCCCGGCGCCATGGGGGCGGGAGGCGAGCATCGTGGCGTCTGGGGCGGCCGGGACGGTGAGCGGGTGGAAGTCCGTGACATGCGGGCGCGGCGGGCCCTGGCCGTTGACAGCGATGCCGTTGGGAGCCGCCGGGACGATTGGGGTCCGTGGGGGCGGAGAGGCATTCGCCGGGGGCGTCGGTGCGCGCGGTGCGGGGCGGCGGTCGCATCGGATGCGGTAAGCGGAGCGGGCGCGTCGGACGATGCGGGCGCACGGGTTTCGGCATCCGCGAGGCCGTCCGCCGCGCCGGCCGCTCCGCCGCCCGCCGTGTCCGCAGGAGTCACCGCGCCGCAGTGCGCCCTCCTGGACGCCCGCCCGACCGGCCGCCCCGGTCACCGCCGCCGGTGATCTCTCGGTGCGGCCGGCGGCGCTCAGCCCGCGCCGGTGGGCGCCACGTACTGCCGCAGCAGATTGCGCAGTTCGTCCTCGAATGCGTCGTAGCGGAGCCGGAGTTCGGTGCCCGGCCAGCTCGGCGGCAGCAGGGGGCGCGGGAGCAGCGGGTCCGCGAGCAGGTGGCGGAGCACGGCCGCGGAGACCGTGAAGCGGTCGGCGGGCGTCGCCGCCCCGTCCAGCGCGGTCAGCAGCGCGCGGGCCCGCGCCGACCAGCCGTCCAGGTCCCACAGGCGCCCGGCGAGCGCGGCCGGATCGCCGTCCGGGGTGCCGGTGAGCAGGGTGCATTGCCCCGTCACGACGGCGGGGCGTGGCCGGTCGAGGTTGGCGGGGCGCAGCCAGCTGCCCTCGCGCAGTTCGGCCAGGCGCAGGGCGGCCATGGCCTGGCGCAGGGCGGTGCGCTCGGCTGCCGGGCGGCGCTCGGCGGTGACGACGGCGATTTCCCAGTCGCCGTTCCAGGGGCGGGTTCTGGGTGTCCGGCTCTCGTCCTGCCGTGCCTGGCGTTCCAGCAGCCGGTCGGTAAGCCCGTACGCCCCCTCGCGCTGCTGGAGATCGCCCGCGGCCACCATCCGGGAGAGCGCGACGCGGATGGTGCCTTCGGCAATGTCGAAAAGTTCGCCGACGCGCACCAGGGCGCGGGCCGGCAACTGCGGTGGATGGTGCCCGAGAAGGGTGCTCAGCACGATGGACCGGGCCGTCAGCGGCCGCAGCGCGAGGGAGTCGTCGTTCATATGTGCCCGAAATTCTAGCCAAGGTGATCGGCCCGGCCATTACAGTCTTCCCTCAGTTAACGTATATCTGTAATGTCGATGTTATGACCGTCACCCATGAAGTCGTGAATCAGGCCCCGCCACTGACCGGATTCAGCACGGCGGACGAACCGGCCCTGCTGGAGGCGCTGCGCCGGGAAGGCGCCGAATGGGGCGAGCGCGAGGTATCCGAGCTGGGTGCGCTGGCCGGTTCCGCGGAGGTCCAGGAACAGGCCCGCTGGGCCGAGGAACAGCCGCCCCGCCTGCACACTCACGACCGGTACGGACACCGTGTCGACGAGGTCGAATTCCATCCGGCCTGGCACCGGCTGATGACCGTCGCAGTGGAACACGGACTGCATGCCGCGCCCTGGACCGATGACCGTCCCGGCGCGCATTTGGTGCGGGCCGCGAAATTCTATGTCTGGTCACAGGCCGAGCCGGGGCACGGCTGCCCGATTTCGATGACCTATGCCGCGGTCCCGGCTCTGCGGGCCGCACCGGACCTCGCCATGCGATACGAGCCGCTGCTGGCCGCCCGTACGTACGACTACGGGCTGCGGCCGCCGCTGACCAAGGCGGGCCTGATCGCGGGCATGTCGATGACTGAGAAGCAGGGCGGCAGCGACGTACGGGCCAACACCACCCGCGCGGTGCCGGCCGGCGACGGGACGTACCGGATCACCGGCCACAAGTGGTTCACCTCGGCACCGATGAGCGATGTGTTCCTGGCGCTGGCGCAGACCGAGGAGGGGCTGAGCTGTTTCCTGGTGCCGCGCGTACTGCCGGACGGCAGCCGCAACGGCATGCATCTGATGCGTCTCAAGGACAAGCTGGGCAACCGCTCGAACGCGTCCTCCGAGATCGAGTACGACGAGGCGGTGGCGTGGCCGGTCGGCGAGCCGGGCCGCGGGGTGCGGACCATCGTCGAGATGGTCAACATGACCCGGCTGGACTGTGTGCTCGGCTCGGCGGCCGGCATGCGGGCCGGGCTGCGCCAGGCGCTGCACCACACCGAGCACCGGAAGGCGTTCGGGCGGGAGCTGGACCGGCAGCCCCTGATGCGCTCGGTCCTCGCCGATCTCGCGATCGAGTCCGAGGCGGCGACGCTGCTGGGGATGCGGCTGGCGGCGGCGGTGGACCGGTCGCAGGCCGGGGACGCCGCGGAGGCGGCACTGCGCCGGCTGGCGCTGGCGGCCGGCAAGTACTGGGTGTGCAAGCGCGGCAGTACCCATGCGGCGGAGGCCCTGGAGTGCCTGGGCGGCAACGGCTATGTCGAGGAGTCGGGCATGCCCCGGCTCTATCGGGAGGCGCCGCTGCTGTCGATCTGGGAGGGCTCGGGGAATGTCGCGGCGCTCGACGTCCTGCGGGCGCTGGGCAGGGAGCCGGCCGCGCTGGACGCGTTCTTCGCCGAGGTGGAGACCGCGGCGGGCGCCGACCGGCGATTGGACGCGGCGGTGGCCGGGGTACGGAAGATGCTCGGCTCGCTGGCCGATCCGGAGCGGGCGCAGCTGATGGCGCGGTCGCTGGCGGAGCGGCTGGCGCTGGTGCTCCAGGGGTCGCTGCTGGTGCGGTACAGCCATCCGGCGGTCGCCGACGCGTTCTGCGCCTCGCGGCTGGACGGGCAGTGGGGCCACGCCTTCGGCACACTGCCCTCGGGCGCCGATCTGACACCGGTCCTGGAGCGCGCCCGGCCGAGGGCATCCGGTGCGGACGTGGCGCGGGGCGGGGCCTGATGGCCGTACGGGTGGAGCGTGCCGGCCCGGTGACGACGGTGGTGCTGTCCCGGCCGGCGGCCCGTAATGCCGTGGACGGCGCCACCGCGGCCCAACTGGCGGATGCCTTCCGGGAGTTCGAGGCGGACAACGAGGCGAGCGTCGCGGTGTTGTGGGGCGAGGGCGGGACGTTCTGCGCCGGTGCCGATCTGAAGGCGGTCGGCACCGAGCACGGCAACCGCGTCGCGCCGGACGGCGACGGGCCGATGGGGCCGACCCGGATGCGGCTGAGCAAGCCGGTGATCGCCGCGGTCGCCGGGCATGCGGTGGCCGGCGGGTTGGAGCTGGCGCTCTGGTGCGATCTGCGGGTGGCGGAGGAGACCGCGGTCTTCGGGGTGTTCTGCCGGCGCTGGGGAGTGCCGCTGATCGACGGCGGCACGGTGCGGCTGCCCCGGCTGATCGGGGCGAGCCGCGCGATGGACCTGGTGCTGACGGGCCGTCCGGTGGCGGCCGCGGAGGCGCTGGACATCGGACTGGCCCACCGCGTGGTACCGGCCGGGACGGCACGCACGGCGGCGGAACGGCTGGCGGCGGAGCTCGCCCGCCTCCCACAGGCGTGTCTGCGCAGCGACCGCGCGTCCCTGCTCGACCAGGAGGGCAGGGACGAACAGTCCGCGATGGCTACGGAACTCCGTTACGGGCAGGCGGTGTTGCCGGACGCGATGGCGGGCGCGGCGCGATTCGCGGCGGGGGCGGGGCAGCATGGGGAGGCGGATCGCCGGTGACCTGAGTCAGAGATTCGGTGGCGGTAGGGGGCCGGCTTCGTCGAGGATTTCACCGGCGGGGTTCGTCCGGACGAACGGCCTGGGCCAGCTCGTCGAGGCCACCCGTCCACGAGACAGTGGCCCCGATTTCGCCGGGGCCACTGTCACCATCGGTGAGGGTCAGTCGCAGCAGTCGGGCTTGCAGCGTTCGACCGTGACGTCGTCGACGACCGGTCCGGTCGCGCTGTGGAGAGTGGTGCTGGCGAACGTCAGGGTCGTGGCCGGGCCGGTGGCCACGAAGGTCACCTGCCGTCTCACGTAGCCCATGTTCGTCTTGGTCTTGCCGGTGACGTCGAAGGAGAAGTCCTGGACGTTCTGGCCGTCGATGAGGACCTTGCCCGTCTTCACGGGCGGGACCTGGTCGAGTTCGGGGTTTCCGGCGAGCGAGTACGTCACCGTGTACCTGGCCCCTGGCTTCGTGCTGAAGGTCTGGGACGCGGCCCCCGCGTCCATGCCGTTGAGGTCCAGGGACTGATCGCCCTCGGCTGCCTGCCAGTATCCGGCGCCTATCAGATCAACGGTTCCACTGGCGACTTTCCAGGGGCCGAAGGACTGCCCTGCCGCGAATTCGTCGAAGGTGTTCGTGTTCACCTTGGGGGTTTCGAAGCTGCCGTCGTCGAAGCGGCTCACGGCGGCGGTGGATGACGCAGCCGGGTGGCTCGTCCGGCCGCTGCCGTCTGCCGGGGAGGCAAGCGCGGTGCCGGCACCGGCGAGCAGGATGGCCGCCGTGGTGAGGGCGGTGAGGGAAGTGCGTGAGACCAGCATGAGATCCTCTCGGGTTATCACCTTGAAGTGATGTGCGAAGTAATCGGCCTGGGATTAATCGGCCTGACGGCTGATTGCTCGCGCAGCGGATCGCTGCGTCAGGGCTGTGGGGTGCCCGGGTTCGTTGTCAGTCGCCGCAATCGGACGGGCAGCAGACGGACTTGCAGCGTTCGACCTGGACGTCGTCGATCACCGGCCCGCCGGCGCTGTGGGGGGTGGTACTGGCGAACGTCAGGGTGGTGGACGAGCCGGTGGCCACAAAGCCCACCTCCCGTGTCACGTAGCCCATGTTCTGGTGCGTTTTGCCGGTGGCGTCGAAGGAGAAGTCCTGGACGTTCTGGCCGTCGATGAGGACCTTGCCGGTCTTCGGGGTCGGGGCCTGGCCGTCGGAATTACCGGCGAGCGAGTAGGTAACGGTGTACGTGGACCCGCGGTTCGTGGCGAAGGTCTGGGACACAGCGCCCGTTTCGGTGCCGTTGAGGTCCAGGGACTGGTCTCCCTCGGCTGCCTGCCAGTATCCGGCGTCCTTGACGTCCACCGATCCGCTGGTGACCTTCCACGGGCCGACGAACTCCCCTGCGGTAAAGGTCTGGAACGTGTTCGGTGCGACCTTGGGAGTCTCGAAGCTGCCGTCGTCGAAGCGGCTGACGGCGCTGCCGGCCGCAGAGGCCACCGGCGCCGAGGCGAACTGGATTCCGACGAATGCTCCGGTGGCAGCAATGGCCGAGGAGACCGCTAATGCTGACGCGGTTAAGCTACGACGTTTCATGAGTCCTCTTCTTCGATTGGTCGACTCTTCATTTGGTCGACTCTTCGGGTTGATTCGCCGGAGCGGCTTTGGCAACACAATTGTGGTGACGTGCCACTGGTGCCGGTAAGGCCGAGTGGGCGGCGGTTGGGGAACTCTCCGGCGCCCGATGGGGCGGCGCCATGCGTGCAACAGAATTCGGTTTACCGGGCGCGTCCCTGAACCTTCGCCGCGGAATCCCCGGACCAGCGGGCGGTAAACGTGTACGTGCCGGAGCCGACCTCGTAGACGACCGCGCCACCGCTTGTGCGGACGAAACACGCGCCCGGCGGTGCGCTGACCGCGTTACGGGAGGACGCCGGCACGAACACGGTCGCCGTGGAGTTCCCCGGCACGGTCGCGCGCAGGGCGAATGCGCCCTCCGACCGCTCCCAGCAGCTGCGGACCTGTCCATACGGCGAGAGGTATCTCTCGTCTGCCCACCCGGGGCCGGAGCCGGACGTCCCCACGCCGGGGACGGGGCGGAGGAAGAAGTGTTTGTATCCGGGATGTTCGGGGTCGGGATCGATACCGCCTACCGTGCGGTGAATCCAGTCGCCCACCGCGCCGAGCCCGAAATGGTTGAGCGAGTTCGGTACCGGGGCGTGCGGAATTCCGGCGGTTGGGATGACGTCGCAGCGCATCCAGACCGTCGCCGCGCCGTTGCCGATCTGGCAGCCCCATGGAGGAACGGTCTTCTGTTCCAGCAGCTGGTACGCGACGTCGGAGTACCCGGTGGCGGTCGGTACCGGCAGCAGCCCCCCGGTACCGAGGAAGCCGGTCGTCAACTGCCCGCCGTGCGCCTTGATGACGGCGACCAGCTTGTCGGCCGCGGCCTTGACGAGCCCGTCGGGAACCAGACGGAAGCCGAGAGCGAGCACGTACGACGTCTGACTGCCGTTGCCGACCTGTCCGTCCGCTCCGACGAACCTCGTATGGAAGGCATCGCGGATGTCCGACCACAGCGCCAGGTACCGCATGGCGTCGTAGCTCCTGCCCAGGGCGCGGGACATCTGAGCCATCATCGCGGTGGACTCGGCGAAGTAGGCGGTGCCGACGAGGTCGAGCGGTGTGCCGTCGTCGATGTCCAACCAATCGCCGTATCCGCCGGCCGGCTGGATCAGACCGCTGCCGTGCGACTCCAGACGGTCGATCCACGCGGCCATCGCGGCGTAGTGGTCCCGCACCAGCTTCACGTCGCCGTACCGCTGCCAGAGGGTGAAGGGAACGATCACCTGGCGTCACTCCAGTCTGCCGTGCCCGTGTTCGGTTGCTGCCCCGTAGGGGTTGCCTGTGGTGAGAAGTGCGGCTGTGGACTGTGCGGGCTCGCGAGGAATTCAGCGCGGTCCGGTCATCGTGGCGGAGCCCGCTTCCTGCATCGTCCCGGCCCATGAGCGCCGTGGCGGGCGGCCGGCGAAGGATCCGAAGAGCAGGGCGGCGGCGGTGGCCGCGAGTACGCCGGGCACCATCTCGTAGACGCCGGTCCGGAACGGCCCGAGGAGCGGGTCGATGTGCTTCCACAGGACGACCGTGAGCGCACCCGTGACGATGCCGGCCAACGCGCCCGCCCTGGTCATGCGCGGCCAGTAGAGCGACAGCAGGAGCACCGGGCCGAAGGCCGCACCGAAGCCCGCCCAGGCATGGGCGACGATGTTCAGCACGGCGCCCCCGCTGAGGGCGATCCCGTAGGCGACCACCGCGACTCCGAGCAGCGCCGCATGCGTCACCGTCACCAATGTCGCGTCCGAGGCACGCCGGTTGTGGAACGCGCGGAAGAAGTCCTCGGTGAGGGAGGTCGCCGCGACCAGCAACTGGCTGTCCGCGGTCGATTTGATCGCAGCCAGCACCGCAACGAACAGCACTCCGCCGAACCATGGGTTGACCGACTGCTTGACCAGTTCGATGAAGACCATCTCCTGGTCGCGGACCGGTTGGTGGAGCGAGGCGATGCCGAGGAGTCCCACGAGGCTCGCGCCGGTCAGCGAGGCGACGACCCAGCTCACCCCGATACGCCGGGCCAGTGGGATGTCCTTCGTGCTGCGGATGGCCATGAAGCGGGCCAGGATGTGCGGCTGTCCGAAATAGCCGAGCCCCCATGCGAGCAGGGAGCCGACCGCGATGACACCCAGCGGCTCGCCCGCCCCCCAACGGCCGTCGGCGAAGGAGGCCTTCGCACTCATGTCGAGCAGTGCCGGGCTCTTTTCCGCGATCGCACGGTGCACTGAGCAGAGGTCCCCGAGGTGCCCGAAGACGATGACGGGAAGAGCGCAGGCCGCGAAGACCATCAGCGCGCCCTGCACCACATGAGTCGTGCTCACGGCGCGGAAGCCGCCGAGTACGGAGTACACGACCATCACTCCGGCGACAACGGTGAGGCCGAATGCGAAGTCGACGCCGAAGATCTGCTGGAACAGCAGGCCACCCGCGACGAATCCGCTCGCCACGTAGAGAGTGAAGAACACGACGGTGACGGTCGCCGAGACCGTGCGAAGATTCCCGCTGCGGTCCTCGAATCGTTCTTCGAGATATGCGGACAGGGTCAGGGAGTTGTCGGCCTTTTCGGTGTAGGTACGCAGACGCGGGGCGACGCATCGCCAGTTGAGATACGTACCGATGATGAGGCCGACGGCTATCCATGCGGCCCCGATTCCCGCCGCGTACACGGCGCCCGGAAGGCTGAGGAAAAGCCAGCCCGACATATCGCTGGCCTCGGCCGACAGGGCGGTGACCAGGGCGTTGATTCGTCGGCCGCCGAGAGCGAAGTCGGGGAAGGTAGGGGTCTCCCAGTAGGCCCAGATCCCCACGATGATCACCACGATGATGAAGATCCCGAATACGATCATTGCCGGTCCGGCGGTCCGCAGCTCCACCTGTTTCTCCCTCGGCGCACACACGGTTGGCCACGACCGGTTTCGGCCGCGGTGGCCCGCCGGTGAGGGGCGGGCCGTTCCGTCCTTCGGGAAAGGACGGCGTCCGGGGCGGCACTCACGCCGCCTCGTCTCAGAGGCCGGCGAACTGTGCGACCGCGGCCTCGACAGCCGTTCGCAGTGCCCGGACGTCGGTGATCAGCCGGCCGTCGGCGGGCCGGATCCGCCAGTGCGGCCCCGGCCCTTCGACGCGATGCGGAGGCGGAACCACGAGGTGCTGCGTCACGCCGAGCGGCCGGGTTTCCGGTACGTCCCACCCGGTTGTCGAACCCTCGCGGACGAACCAGTAGACAACGGGCTCGCACGGGTCCTCGATCACGGCACCGCTGCGGTTCCCCAGGAACGCCAGGGCGTGTATGCCGATGCGGCGGGGCACGCGGACCGCGTCCCAGTCGACGCCCGCGGCCCGTAACTCGCAGCCCCCGATGGTGGGCAGCGCAGGTGGTCTGTATGCCTTGGTGTGCATGGGTAGCGGCTCCTCACAGTGTCCGTCGCGCAGGACCGATGTCCGGACCGGCTCGTCGTTCTCGCACAGCCGATGGGGTGCGGCAGCGGCGGGACAACCGACGTGTTCGCGTCCGGTTCCGCACCGCGCGGGGACGGTCACGAGATCTCCCACCAGATGCCCGGCGCCGCCCGACCGGCCGGTCTCCTCCCGCCCACACATCAGGTGACCGGCCGCGTCGAGCGGGCCAGGGCGGCGCGACGGCGCCGCGAGGAGAAGGCGTACGGCGACCGCCGACGTCACAGGGCACGGGGGGTGTCCCTCGTCCGGCGTCGTTGTCGCACGGTCCGCTTCTCCTGCGCGGTCACCGCCCATCGACCGCCCGTCACATGGTTGGCGTCCGGGTCGCCTTCCGCAGCCGCATTCGGGGCGGTCTTCGGGGTGGCCGAGTCGCACGAAAGGGCGGCCACGGCCGGGCGCGTCGGGTCAGAAATTTCTCGGTGTTTTCCCGTCATAGCGCGGCACCGGACGTCTCTGTGTAGGTGTGGACACAAACTGTGATGCGCAGCCAGGGAGGGAGAAGGATGCCGACGTGCGGAAGCGTGACGCGCCCTTGCCCAGGAGCCGACTCGTCCATGACGCGGGCGGCCACTGCACCACCGGCACACAGCCGACCGACCTGTCGGGGGCTGATGTCGGACTGCAACTGCTGCGGGTCGCCCTGCGCCTGATTCAGGATGCCGACGGCGGCGACGAGGGCACGAGAACGCTCAAGCAGGTGGCCGGTCGCCTGGACTCGACCGGCATGCCCCGGTCCAGCCAAGCGGTCCGCAGCGCCTGGCGCATCGCGGCCCAGAGGCCGGACGCCGTCTCGGCCACCGCCGGGTGCGGCTGTCGTGACGACCACACGGGACCGGCGCCCGCCGGCTCCGGGGCTTCCCCGACCGACCCCTCCTGCGAAGGCTGCGGGCAACATCTGACCGCGGCGGCCGGATGCCGCCGCGCGACGGATGCCCACCTGATCCGGTCCTGGGCCCGGGAACTCCTCGCGCTGCTCGATGCCGACGAGGAGCCGCGGTGCACTCCCGCGCCGGGCTCCGCCGGCGCATCACCGGCCGCCGTACAGAGCGGCCCGGACGGACCGTCCGGCCGATGGCATCCACCGGCGGTGTCCGCGTACCCGGGCGAGCGGAATCCCCGGGTAGCGATCAGGTGCTTCGGCGGATTCCGGATGACCGTCGGTGACCTGGTGATCGACTGGACGAAGGTCCGCCCCCGCGCCCGCGCCGCGATGAGGTTGCTCACCATGCGTGCGGGCCGGCCCATGCACCGGGAGGCCCTCATCGAGGCGCTCTGGCCGGACGTGCACCCCAAGTCGGCCACGGCCAATCTGCAAGTGGCCGTCTCCAGCCTGCGCGGTGTCCTGGAACCCGACAGGGATCGGGGCAAACCACGACTGGTGGTCCGCGTCGGTGACGCCTACCTGCTCAACCTGCCGTCCGACGCCTACCTCGACACCCTCGCGTTCCAGACCGCGCTGACCCGCGGCAGGCAGGCCAAGGCAAGCGGGGACACCGCCGCGGCGGTTCAGGGCCTGCGGGACGCCCTCGCCCAGTACCACGGTGAGCTGCTCCCCGAGGACGGCCCCGCCGAGTGGCTACAGCAGGACCGCGAGATCTACCGGCGCCAGGCGGCCGACGCCGCTGCGGAACTCGCCGCCGTCGAGCTCCAGGCCGGCAATCTGCAGGAAGCCGTGGCAGCGGCCGAGAAATGTCTCGCCATCGACCGTTTTCACGACACGGGGTGGCACCTGCTGCTCAGGACCTACCACCGCATCGGCGCACCCGCCGCCGCCGAGCAGGCCCGACGGCGGTATGCCGCCACGCTCGCCTCACTCGGCCTCGATACCGACGAACCGGCTGTCGGCGTCACCGCCACCTCGTCCCCCACCTCCCGGAGGGGAACCCCGATGCAGCGGCAGTACGCCGGCCGACCGCACCGGGTGTCCTGAGCATCGGCGTTGTATCGGTGTTGTGGAGTGTCGTGGGCCTGATCGGAATCTCGTTGGTCCTGATCGCGGCAAGGCCCCGTGCGGGTGCTGGATGTGTCGCATCTTCACCGGTCACGGGGCCTTCCTGTCCCGCAGGACGGCTCGGCCGGCTCAGTGTGCTTTCTTATGGGCAGTGACCTTGATGTTGTCGATGGCCGGCCCGCAGGCGCTGTTCGGGTCGGTGGTACTGGCCAGGCGCAGCGTGGTCCTGTCACCGGCCGCGGTGAAGCCCACGGTCGTCTGCCGCCACCCCATCGCGGAGGCCGAATGCCCGGTGGTGTCGAAGGAGAAGTTCTTCGAGACGGCGGCGACCTGGACGGTCAGGGATTTCACGGCGGGCCCGCAGGTGAGATTGCCGGCCAGGTAGAAGCTCACCTTGTATCGCTGACCCGGCTCGGTGGCCAGGCTTTGGCTGATCGCTCCGTTTGCGGCGCCGGGCGGATCGCCGTTCAGATCGAGTGACTGCGTGCCGTTCTCCGGCTGCCACGCCTTTGATCCGGTCAGGTTCACGGAGTTCTCGACCCGCCATCCGCCGATGAACTGGCCGTTGCTGTAAGGGATATGAGGGGAATCGCCGACCGAGGGCGACTCGAAGGCGCCGTCGCTCAGCGGGGGGTCGGGGGCGGGGCCGGGGTCGTTCGACGGGGTGCTGGACAGGGAGTCGGACGGGGCGTCGGTGTGGTCCTGGGAGGTGCTCGGGGCCGGCTTCGTACCTGGCTCGACCCCGCGGTGGCCCGGCCGGGATTCCGCCGGTGCGGGCGGCTTCGGGTGGGACGGGTCGGGCTCCGGTGATGCGGGCGCGGTCGTGCGCCATGGGTCGGGACCGGGACCGGGACCGGTGGCGGGGGCTGTGCCTGCCGTGCGGGGATGCGAGGCGGAGCCCTCGGGCAGGAGATGCGTGCCGGCCACCGCGAGAGCGACGACGATGGCTGCCAGCGCGGTAACGGCGCCCGCGGCTCCCGATGAAGCGCCGCCGCCTGCCATCGCCTCGCCAAGTCCGGTGTCGTCGTCCGGCTCCTCGTCACCGTCCGCCGTCTCGCCCGGTGATCCGTCGGCCAGTGTGGTGAAGTACCCGGCGAAGACCGGGCCCAGGATCAGCGGGGCCAGGATGCCGCGCAACCGGCCGGAGATCTCACGAAGCTCCGGCAGCAGCAAAGCGCAGCGGTCGCACTCGGTGAGGTGCTCCTCGACGCGGCGTCGAGCCCGCGCGCTGAGCGACCCGCGTACGTAGGCGGCCAGCTTCGAGGCGCAACTGCGGCACTCCCGCTCCATCTTCTCCGCGGACAGATGCGCCTGCAGATACTCCTTGCGCAGTCCCTCGCGGGCGCGGACGGCCAGCGCGGCGACTGCGTTGGCCGATAACCCGAGGTGTTCCGCCACCTGAGCCGGGCTCTGCCCCTCCACCGCGGTGTGCCACAGGACGGCCTGCCAGCGCTCGGGCAGCGCCACGAAAGCGCGCGCGACCAGCGACGCTTCCAGATCGGCCAGGACGGGGTCCTCGAAGGGGATCAGGGGCGCGTAGCTCTCCAGCTCCGGCGTGGGCATATCCCGCTTCGCCCCCGCGGCTCTCCTGGCCGCGATCCGACGCACCGTGGTCAGTACGTAGGGCCGAAACGCCTCCCGTGGGCCGCCACCGGCGCGAACCGCGCTGAGCACTTGGGTGAAACCCTCGGACGCGATGTCTTCCGCATCGGCCGGAGTGGACGTGTAGAGGCGGGCCAGCCGATGAGCCGATTCCACATGGCGTGTGTAGAGGACACCGAAGGCGGTGTCGTCCCCGGCCCGGGCGCGCACTATGAGTTCCGCGTCGCACTGTTCGCCCTGTGCGCCGGGCCCTGTCTCCGTGAACTCCCCGGGCTCTCGCCCCTGGCTCGACTTCCCCGCCATCCCACCCAACCTCTGCACCCAGCCGGACACGCCTTCCGGCTGCTCGGCGCGCGGGTCCCAGCAGCCCAGCGTTGTCCGAGAGACCCTAGTCGCGTGGTTCATGGCTGACGCCGTGTTCCGCGAAAGCCGCCCCATGGGGAGACGTCCCGGCACCATGGGGAAGTCGTGTCGTTGCCCGGGAACCAGCGGTCGTCGTCGTTGCCCGGGAACCAGCGTCGTCCGGGCGTCCTTCAGATCAGGCCGTTCCGCGTGGCATATGCCACGGCATGGCAGCGGTTCCGGAGTTGAAAGCGCATCTGGAAGTCGTGGAGGACCTGCTTCACCGTCCGTGCGGAGTAGGCGACCGCAGCCGCGATCTCAGCGGTGTCGAGCCCTTCCGCGGCGAGCCGTAGCACCTGGATCTCCCGTTCCGTGAGGTTGTTGAAGTTGAGGCCGCGTGGCGCCAGCACCTGACGCTGCACACGGCCGACCTGGTCGAGCAGCCGGCCCAACAGATCCGGTGGTACGGCTCCCTCCCCCGCCGCGGCCGATCGGAGCACCGTGACCAGCCGTTCCGCGGTGGCATCCCTGCGGCGGACCACCCCCACCACACCCGCCTCCACCACGGGCACCAGGTCCGACTCCTCGATCTCCGGGGTGACCAGCACCAGTCGAGCCTCGCTCATCCGGGCGGTGACCGACCGCAGGACCTGTGGGGTTTCCTCGGTCACCGCGCCGGTGACGACCACGGCGACCCTCGCCTCGTCCGTCTCATCGGTTCCGAGCACCCGCACCTCCGGCCGCGGCCTGAGCTCCGCGGTCACTCCGAGCTGTGAGATCGGATCGTCCGCGTGGATACACACGGGAATGCGGTCCATCCATGCTCCTCGTCAGGCACAGGGACGCCGCCGGTCATGCGGCGTCTCGGAGGACAAGCGTCCTCGTCGCGCTGGGCGACCGCTTAACACGGACTTAACGCGCGGTTGTCGCACCGCCCTCACTCCAGGGCGGCAGCCGATCTCGCTGGTCACGGCCAGCGCCGTCGACCCAGAGAAGCGCGGCGTACAGCCGTCGGTGGGGCCGCGACGCCCCATCGGGAACGAACAGTTCCCGAACCGCCGCCTCGTGGGCCGTTACGGCACTTCTGACCCGCCACAACAATGGCGGCCACGTTCCGGGCACACTCGCCCCCGTCGACGCCTGCGCGCACCGCACGGCGTTCAGGAAGAAGCAGGAAGAAGGCGGCCGGATTGATCGCCGACATCACCCACGCCAAGAACACCCACGACCTGATCACCCACTTCTACGGACCCGGCCTCGCCAACGAGCACACCGACCCCCACCTGGTCGCCTCATGGCACAACTCCGCGCCCGACCCCGGCCGCTCCGCAGATTTTCCACGCGCCCAGGACCGGCTCATCGCGGCGCTGAACCTGAGGGTCGAGCAGGCCGGCGACCGCGCACCCGTACGGCACGTGTGGCACTGCTCCGTCCACGCCGCACCCGAGGACCGCAGCCTCCCCGACGAGGACTGGGCGGCCATCGCCCGCCGCCTCGTGCATGCCACCGGTATCGCCCCCGAAGGCGGCGCCGGCTGCCGGTGGGTCGCCGTCCGCCATGCCGACGACCACATCCATATCCTCGCCACCACCGTACGAGGAGACCTCCGGCCCGCCCGGCACCAGAACGATCACCAGGCTGCCGACCGGGAACTCGCCCTCATCGAGCGCGAGTACGGCTTGCACCAGGCCGTCGGCGCCGAGCACAAAAGGGCCCACCACGCCGACCATCAGCCGACCTTCCGAGAACATCTCGAGGCCATCGACCCGCAGTTCATCAGCCCGCACCCGGGCCGGCCCAAACCCAACCCCTGGCACCAGGCCACCGCCGCCGTCGAACGCATACCCACGCTCCTCGACCGCGACGACGACGCAGCAGCCCAGGCCCACCTCGCCGCCTTCGGCGCCGCACTCGCCGCCCTTCCGTCCCTCTCTCCCCAGAGCATCGGACCCCAACTCCAGCTGGCGGCCCTCGCCTTCGAGCGGGTGACCCGGCCCCGCTCCCGCATCCGCGCCGACCACCACCACGCCCGCGCACTGCGGAGCGCCGTCCGTGCCATGAGCCGCGAGCCGGTGAAGGGGCATGCGGCGGCGCTCGCGATGTTCCTCGGCTCAGCCGTCCTCACCGTCATCGCCGCCATCCGCTGGCATCAGCTCCGCGATCACGACGCTCAGGTCATCGCCGCCCGCCGGACCTTGCAGCATCTGCAGGACGCCTACGATCTGGCCGCCGCCAAGCCCCTGGCCGCCCTCGCCCTGCGTATGCCGACGACGGAGACCCCCACGCGCTACGCGCAGCTCCTGCGCGCCGCCGTGCCCGAGCACGCGCAGCAGGTCCTGTTCGACCCGGCATGGGGCGCGTTGTTCGCCGTTCTCGCGGAGGCCGAAGCCGTGGGCCACCAGCCGGCCCGTCTCCTTCAACAGGCCGCCCGCCACTGCGACTTGGCTGGCGTCCGGTCTCCGGCACACGTCCTCATCTGGCGCATCCACCGCCTCGCCCACCGCCCCGCCCCCAGCGCACAGGCACTGGCCGCCCAGGTCCGCAGCACCACCGGCGCGCCAGGAGCAGACCTGGCCGCGCCGCCCGATCGTGCATGCCGGGATCCCCAATGGCCGACCCCGTAGCCATTATCAACGGCGTTCGGCGTGTCGCCTCTGTGATGAGTACGGCGCTCTCAGCGGGTTCGGCTTCACGGCGCGGGAACATCTTTCCGTCTCCGCCCTGGCCGACCGCTGCCCGACCAGCTGCCCGACCACTCTCGGTACGCGCCGCTGCGAAAGACCACCGCCCAGGCGCAGTCAGCTGAGTCCTTCGAACAGCTTGACCGCTCCCCTTCTTCACCTACGGCTCAGCTCCCGTACTCGGCCGGCCGAGAGCCGTCCCATAACTGACCTCCGAGCTGGCCGCCCGGGTTCCGCCGACGGTCGGCCGCCAGAACGATCCAGGGGTAGCTCTCGTGGCGGATCCTGATCGTGCGGGTGGCCGACGCGGTGTCGTCGAGGTTCGGCGACGGCAGGGGGCATGCCGATCACCCGTCTCGCGCTGCCACTCGGCGACACCGAGCGTCCCGTCCCGGTCTGGGCCCTCAGGCTCGCCAAGGCCCTCCCGTTCGTCGTGCTGCCGCACTGCCTGTGGCGGTTGCCGTTCGCCGTCGACTTCCCCATGGGCATGCTCGACCCGGCGGACCCGGCGGAAGCTCCCTGGTGGACTCCGTTCTGCGTCGTCGGGCTCAGCGTGCTCACCGAGGCACTCGCCCTGCTCACCACCGGCTTGGTGAGCGGGTGGGGCGAAGTGGTGCCGCGCTGGATACCGTTCGTCGGTGGCCGGCGGGTTGCGCCGCTCGCCGCGGTGATCCCGGCGGTCCTGGGCTGCCTGGCCCTGGTGGCGATGTTCGACCTCTACCCACTCGCCTGGGTGGGCATCTTGCCCGAGGCGGGGTTCAGCAACGGATGGTGGACGGCCCTGGCCCGGGTGTGCATCACCCCGGCGATGCTGTGGGGCCGATCGTACTGGCCCTGGCCTGGGCCTACTACCGACGGCGCCGACCTGCCTGACGGGTTGGCCGGTCCGGACCGGCCGACCCGGACAGCCCCACACCACCGGGGCGATCCCGGGTTCCTCGCCGGGGCCGACCACGGCCGCGCCCACTCCGTCGCCGAAGGTCAGCGAGGACGGGGCTCCGGAGGCGGCTGGTGCAGGTCGTCCGCTGGGAAGACCTGGTACCTGCGCGGCCGCCACGAGGTGGGGCCGCACTCGCGACCCTTGTCCCATCACCAGCGACAAAGGGGGGTGGAACGACGGCGTGGTAGTCCGTCCGGCGGTCGGGCGGTCGGGCGGTCAATCCTTGCGGTATCTCGCGGCCACATCGGAAGCGAGTTTCTGCCCCTTGTCCAGAGCGGAGGTCACCGATGTGTGGCCGGCGATGGCTGAGGCGATCTCGTGGGAGACCTTGGTCGCCAGGTCCGGGAACTCGGGGATGTCCACGAACTGGACGCCAACGGTCGGACGTGCCTGCAGCCCGGGGTTGTGGGGGGCGGCGCTGTTGATGGCCTCCTTGGTGGCCGTGTAGAAGGCGGCGGCGCTCTTGCGGTAGTCGGGGTTGGCAAAGGTCGAGGCGCGCTTGCCGGCCGGCACCCTCGCCCAGCCGAGCTGGTCCCCGACCAGTTCCTCGTACTGCTTGCCGGAGGCCCAGGCGATGAACCGCGCCGCAGCGTCCTGGCGCGGGCTCGCCTTCTGGATGCCCCAGGCCCACGAGTACAGCCACCCCGAGCTCTTGGTCTTGCTGACCGGGGCCATGGCGTAGCCGACCTTGCCGGCGATGGGCGAGTCCCTGGACTCCAGGGGTCCGGCAGCCGAGGTGGCGTCGTACCACATGGCGGTCCTGCCCTGCTGGAAGTTGGCCAGGCATTCGGCGAATCCGGCCTTCGCGGCACCGGGCTCACCATGAGCGCGCACAAGGTCGACATACAACTTGGCCGCCTCGGTGAAGCCGGGGCCGTTGACCTGCGCTTTCCAGTCCTTGGTGAACCAAGTGCCGCCGAAGGTGTTGACCACCGTGGTCAGCGGGGCGATGACCTGACCCCAGCCGGGCAGGCCACGCAGGCAGATGCCCTTCATACCCGGCCGGGCGCCGTCCGCCTCGGCCGCCAGACCGGCAACCTGCTTCCAGGTCGGATGGTCGGGCATGCGCAGCCCTTTGGCCTCGAAGACGTCCTTGCGGTACATCAAGAATGACGACTCGCCGTAGAAAGGCTCAGCGTAGAGATTGCCGTCGTCCCCGATCAGACCCACCTGGATCGGGGTGAGGATGTCGTTCTGGTCGAAGGACGGGGCCCGGGCGACGGTGTGGTCCAGCGGGGCCAGCCAGCCGTACTTTCCGTAAAGGGGCGCCTCGAAGTTGCTGAGTGATGCCACGTCATAGGTGCCGGCCTGGCTGGAGAACTCCCGCCTTATCTTGTCGCGTACATCGTTTTCGGGCAGAACGGTGTAATTGACTTTGATGCCGGTCCGCTTGGTGAAATGCTCCTTCGTCAGCTTCTGCAGATCGAGCATCTGAGGGTTGTTCACCATGAGCACGTTCACCGACTTCCCGCCCCTGTCGCCGTCACCCGCTCCGGGCCAGCCGGCCAAAAACAGCAGGACGGCGGCGGTCAGGAGTGCGGTGAGCGGGACGGCGACACGGCGCCCCGCGCTCATGAATCGCATGTTCGTACGCACCGGCATGTGCTCCATCCACGCTGCTCTCAGGCACGGGTGACGCCGCGGCCCACAAGGCGTCTCGGGCCACAAAGATCCGGATGGCTCTTACGCTCCACTCAACAGGGACTTAACACACGGTTGTGGAGCCGGCTGGGATCGTTCAAACGGACCGGGACGCCGCTGCGGTCGCACCGCGCCAGCAGCTCGCGCAGCACGCCCGAACCGATGCCGCTGCCCTGAAGATGCGGGGCCAGGTAGAAGTGCTCCAGCCAGTGCGCGTCCTCGGCCCGACGCAGCGCCACACAGCCGGCCAAAGCGCCGCTCACCTCGATGACCCAGGTGTGCGCCGGTTCGAACCCGTCCCGGAGCCGCTGCCGCACCCGCTCCTCGTCGTACCGCCCGAGCCGTTCCAGATCCGCCCGCAACACCACGGCACGCAGCTCTGCCACTGCCGCGACGTCCGACACAGATGCCGGCCGGAGACCCCAGTCCACCATGATCGCCACGCTAGCGGGCGTACTGTCGGCCGCGGAACGCCGGGACGATCACGGAAGGCGGCGTGATGAACGAGCCCACCCACCCCGACCCCGACAACCAACGGGACCCCGACAGCCAACGGGACCTCAACCCATCCGACCTCGACCGACCCGACCTCACCTACCCCGAAGAAGGCGGCACCCGGCGCACCCCGCTGCCGCCGGGCTACAGCCACCTGCGCCAGGAGGTGCTGATCGGGCACGGCCGCGCGGCGCTGGCGGCGGCCGGCGAGGCGGTCACCACCTTCCGTATGCACCGCGCGGCGGGCGTCGGCATCCGGGCCGGGGGCCGGCGCGCCGCACCGGGCATGAGCGTCGAGGTCTCCCTCGGCATCGGCCCGCTACGGCTGCGCGCACCCTGCCGGGTGGTGTGGGTCGTGGCCGAGGAGGACCGTGTCGGCTTCGCGTACGGCACCCTGGACGGTCATCCCGAGTGCGGCGAGGAAGCGTTCGTGGTGGAACGGCGCGCGGACGACTCGGTCTGGTTCACCGTCACCGCCTTCAGCCGCCCCGCCCGGCTCACCACCCGCCTCGGCGGGCCGCTGGTGCCCGTCTTCCAGCGCTGGTACGCCCGCCACTGCGGCCGGACGCTACGACGGCTGACGAACCGGGTCGCGCCGGCACCGCCCTCGCGATCCTCGTAGGTCTCCGCGGCAGCCTCTCGCCCGATGGGGAGGGCTCTTCCCTCACACCCTGCTGACCTCCGGAAACACTTTGTTACCGACGCGTAGCCGGCACGCACCTGATCTCCATACGTCCACTTGTCGTTCATTGAATCGTCACCATCTCCCCTGGCGGCCATGAGAGAAACCAGGCATGTGCGACGACGAACTGATCCCGCCGCAGGCGGACATGACCGAGCAGGACTGGCTGCGGACCGGCTCGGAGACGACGGCCGGGGGGCCGCCGATGCGCACCACGGGGCGTGTACCGCAGTTTGTGAACCGGCGGACGCTGCTGGGCGGCGCGATGGCCGGTGCGGCGCTCGCCGTGCTGCCTTCGCAGACGCAGGCGCCCGCGTCCGCGGCATCCCGTCCCGGCGCTCCGGGAGCCTTTCCGTTCCCCGAACACCCCAATGGCAACGGGGAGTTCAGCGTTCTGATCACCGGTGACGCGGGGACCGGTGACGAGGCGCAGTACGCGGTGGCGGCCGCCGCCCGGGACCTCTGCCGCGCCGAGGGCATAGGCCTCGCGGTCGGTCTCGGCGACAACATCTATGAGAACGGCCCGGAGTCCGACGACGACTCGGAGTTCCAGGACAAGTTCGAGAAGCCCAACAACGGCATCGATGTGCCGTGGCTGATGGTCCTGGGCAATCACGACTGCTCGGGGCTGATACCGGGCAGCGGCGGCGACCCGTCCCGTGGTGACCGCGAGGTCGCGTACGCCAAGACTTCGAAGCGCTGGTACATGCCGAGCCGCTACTACAGCGTGCCGCTGCCGGCCGCCGATCCGCTGGTGGAGTTCTTCGCGATCGACACCATTCCGTGGTCCTCGTACGTCGCGCAGCTCGACCCTTACTACCGGTGGGACGGGCCGTACATGCGCGAGCAGCGGAGCTGGCTGGATGGTGCGCTGAAGGCGTCGCGGGCGCGCTGGAAGGTGGTCATCGGCCATCATCCGTATCTCAACAACGGCAAGCACGGCAGCGCCGGTTCGTACGACGGTTTCGAGATCGGCAACTACACCAGCGGTATCCACCTCAAGGAGATGTACGAGCAGGTGGTATGCGGGCGGGCTGACCTGATCCTGTCCGGTCACGACCACACGCTGCAGATCCTGGAGCCGACGGCGCGTACCGGCGGCACCCGTCAGGTGGTGTGCGGGGCGTCGGCCAAGACGGAGGACGGCAAGGCGCACTTCAACCATCCGGCCGCCTGGCAGAACTTCTCCGACAACGGGTTCATGGTGCTGAAGGTGTCCGGTGCCCGGCTGACCATCGAGGCGTACACGGTCGATGTCGCGACCCGGAAGGCGACTCTGCGGCACCGGACGCGGCAGACCGCGCCGGTCGCGGCGGCGCGGTCCTACGCCTGAGGCGGGTGGCACCTGAAGCGGGTGACACCTGAAGCGGGTGAGCCGTCCCTGCGTGGCGCTCACACCCAGGACGGCTCACCCCGCTCACCTCACTGCGGATAGCTCACCAGATTGGCGACATTGCTGTTCGCGTTCGAGGGGCCTCCGGTCCCGTTGATGATGTGGTGGATGGTGCCGGTGCCGCCGAGGGAGACGGTCACCATGTCGTGGAAGCGGACGCCGGGCGTGTCGGGGACCTCGAAGGCGTGCTCGGCGGCGACGTCGCGGTTGGCGTTGAAGAAGCAGTAGCTGCCGAGCCCCCACGCCTCGTGGTTCCTGACGTGGTCGGCGACCTTGTAGGCGGCGTATCCGCGGGTGTCGCCGTTCATCCAGGAGCCCTGGTCCGGCGGGTCGTAGGGCATCTCGTTCTGGTAGAAGTACGTCCGGCCGCGCTCGCCGTTCCAGATCGTCTGGTACTGCTGGTAGTGCTCGACGAACAGGCCGTACATGGTGACGTCGTCGCCGTTGACGGTGAGGCCGTTGGCCGCGGTGTTGGTGTTCCAGCCGACGCCGTCGCCATGGTCCGCGCGCCAGATCCACAGGTGGTCACCGATGACATGTGAGCTGTTGACGACCAGGCTCTTGGCGGCTTTACCAGCTCCGGCGCCACCGACGCGGAAGAAGACGTCGTGCAGCGAGGTCGGGTCGTCGGCGTGGCCGGCGTCGGAGTCCTGCGGGCCGACCTCCATGAGGGACGGGGAGCTCTGCGTCCCGGCGTCGAGGAGCAGTCCGGCGAGCTTCACCCCGTCCACGTCGGCCACGGAGACAGCGGTGATGCCGTTGTCGGGAATGAGGGTGGCCAATCCCAGGCCGAGTACCACGGTGTCCGGTTTGGTGATCTTCAATGTCTGGTCAAGGTGGTAGACACCGGGTGTGACCAATAGGTGTTTACCAGCGTCCAGTGCCGTGTTGATCTGCGCAGCGGTCGCGCCCGGTTTCACGATGAAGAAGTCGCTCAGCGGCAGTGAGCTGCCCTGCGGGCTGCCCGAGGACCAGCTGGTGCCCTGGGAGTCCTTGCGGACGGCCGGTACGAACACCTTGTAGGCACCGGCGTCGTCCACGTACAGGAACGGCTTCTCGCGGGAGACCGGGGTGTGGTCGACGCGGGTGTAGGGCGGATCGGGGAAGTTCCCGGCGGGGGCGTTCGCCGCGCCCACGAAGACCATGTTCCAGTTGGCGCCGCTCCAGCCGCCCCATTCGGTGTTGCGGGACAGCCACTGCTGCTGGGAGCCGGAGCGCACCTGACCGTCGACCTTGGTGTCGGCCAGCAGCCCGCCGCTGGACCAGCCGCCGTCGTCCAGCTGGAGATCCCCCTTGAGGTGCATCCGGCGGTACGGCGCCGCCTGCGACACCGCCCAACGGTCCGCGCCACCGGCCGGGTTGACGGCCAGGTTCTCCGCGGACCGCCAGAAGTTCTGCGTCGCGTTGCCGTCGAACCAGTCGGCCTCGGCGTGCACGGCGCCGTTGATGGTGGTGTCGTCCGGCGAGAGCCCGAGGCCGGCGATCTGGGTGTAGAAGCCGATGTTGGCGTCCACGTCGTACGATCCCGGCTTGAACAGCAGCGCCTGCCGGGCCGCGCCGAACTGGTTGGTCTCCTGTTCCTTGAAGACGTCGTTCACGGCGCCCTGGATCTGGTCCTTGGGCGTCGAGGGGTCGAAGATCCGCACGTTGGGGCCGAGGTCGGGATCGGCCGCGGCGGCGTCGGCGTGCGGGAGGGTGAAAGTGGCGGCGCAGGCCGCCATGAGGACGGCGAGGACGGTGGCGCGGCGCGGCACCCGCATCGGGGCGCGGTCGGTCCCGGTGGGCGGGCGGCCGGAAGCCGCCCCGGAATGCGACCCGGTTGTTGGGGTGTTTCTTGCAGAGGTTCTTACGGCCGTCGGTGGCCTTTTGCGTATGTGTATGCGTATGCGCATCGCGTTCACTCCTGCCTTCGGTGATGGACGTGCTCTCGCTGACAGACGGCGGCGAGGACGGGGCCGTGCGCGGCGGCCCGTGGGCCGTCGGTGGGTTTCCCGTCCCAGGTGAAGGTGGCCGAGGCGCCGGTCGGCAGGTCGTAGGAGGCGTGCTCGCCACCCCAGTTGATGTCGGCCTTCCGGGTGCTGCCGGTGTCGTTGTAGACGATCAGCGCCTTGGAGCCGTTGGGGTTCTTCCAGGCGACGTTGGGGACGACGGTGGAGCCCGTGGAGCCGATCCGGCGGGCTCCGGGCCGTACGAACTTGGTGAGGTGGCCCATCGTGTAGTACTCGACGGTGTAGCCGACGGTGCCGTGTTTCCCGTCGCCGTTGTGCACGGTGACCAGGCCGGTGCAGCCGTCACAACCGCCGTGGTGCGGACCGCCGTTCTGGTCGACGGCGAGGGACCACTTGAGCCAGCTACTGCCCCAATTGCGGGTGTAGTCAATGAGGTTGTGCATGTCCTCCTTCTGCTGGTTGGTGATCCACCAGCCGCCGGAGTGCTCGGTGTCGTAGGTGACCAGTTCCGGGTACTTGTCGTGCACCCGGGTCTGCTCGGTGACATCGCCGCTGTAGCCGTGCCAGGCCAGGCCGCCGAAGTTGGGGTGGCGGCGGATGGCCGGGTCGTCGACGGTGGGCGCGGCGAGGTCGCGGTACCTGTCCCAGTTCCAGTCGAGTGCGAGGACCTTGGTGGTCAGGCCGGCCTTCTTCAGGGCGGGCAGCAGGTCGTTCCTGGTGAAGTAGGCCAGGCCGGAGCCGTTCCACTGCATGGACGGGTAGCCGGCACAGCAGTTGGGCTCGTTCTGGGCGGTGACGTAGTCGACGGGCACGCCCCTGGCCTTGTACGCCCGCAGGTATTTCACGAGGTAGCGGGCGTAGGTGCCGTAGTACTTCGCCCGGAGCCGGCCCTGATCGAGGCTGTCGTTGTCCTTCATCCAGGCCGGCGCGGTCCACGGCGAGGCCATCACCTTGACGTCCGGGTTGAGGCGGCGGGCGTGTGCGGTCAGCGGCAGGACGTCGGCGAGGTCGTGCCGGATGGAGAAGTGCTCGAGGCGCGGGTCGGTCCGCCCGGCGGGCATGTCGTCGTAGGTGTAGCCGAAACGGGCGAGGTCGGAGGCGCCTATGGGGTTGCGGATGAAGCTGAGGCCGATGCCTTTGTCGGGGTCGAAGAGCTTCCGCATGGTGGCGTCGCGGGTGGCATCGCTCAGCGTGCCGCTGCTGTTCATCAGCCAGCCGGCGGTGTCGGTGAAGGCCGCGCCACCGCCGTCGAACCTCTGGTACGTCTTCGACTCGTCGACGGTGATATTGCCTCCGCCGCCCGGCCGGAAGCGGACGGGGTGCTGCTTTTCCAGTCCCTTGACGACATGTCGGCCGCCGGGGTCGGACGTGGTCGTCAGGTGGACCTGGACCTGTTGGTGGGGGGTGGTATCTGGTGTGGTCGGTGGTCCGGTTACCACCGACCAGAAAGGTACGAGGGCGGCCGCGGCCGCGCCGGCCATGCCGCTCAGGGCCCGGCGGACTCTGCGCGATGTCATGCGGAGGCGCGATGGGGGGCGCGATCTCATGTGGGGGGTTGCCTTTCTGTGGCAAAGGGCAGAGCAAGCTCGCGTACACCCGCTTCTGCCCACCGGGCCGCCGCGATCACGGCCCGGCTACTGCTTCCGGCCGCTGTGGGGACGGCCGACCGCTCGGCCACATGGTTCGGTAGTTGAACATGTGCCGTCAAGAGTCATGCACGATACGGAAGTTGGTCTAGGCAAAGCCGCGTATTGCATTCAACTTATGGAGATGGGGAGGGGGGTGGGGTCAGGTAGGGCCCGGGTGTGCGTAGAGGCACGTGCACGTGGAGGCCGCGGTCTCCCGGCGGGCGTGACTCGTACCCTTCCCCCTCCCCCTCGCCAGCCGCCCCCGCGCCTCTTCACCCCCCGGAACGCGAGCCACACTCTCACCTCCTCCCCCGCCCCTTCTCCCCCGCCCGCCCTCACCCGTCCTCCGTAACGTCCACCGGCGGCCGGAGCACCTGAAATGCGGGGTTTCGAGGGCGCGCCTAAGGTGAGCGCATGGCCGCGTTCCGGTGGATATCGGCCCCGGTCGGACCCCGGGAGGTCGCCCCCTGGGGACCGATTGCCCTGACGGCCCCGCTCACTGAGAGTCCGGGAATGAATTACGCTGCGTAATTGTTGCCGGATAAAGGAGGCGTCGCGAGGCAAGGGCACCGAGGCGGAGGCCAAGCGCACAAGGCGGAGGCAGAGCGCGTGAGGCGGAGACAGAACGCGTGACCAGTCAGACCGGACCGAACGCGTGACCAGGCAGACCGGACCGCCGGACGACCAGGGCTACGACCCCCGCGCCGACCGGGAGCCGCGCCGGGTCGAGGAGGAAGTGCCCGGGGTGTCGCACCACGAGCCCATCGGCCTGCGGGAGCGTCTCGCGCTCAACCGGATGGGCACGTTCGACTGGGACCTGGACACCGGGTCCATGAAGCTGGACCCCGGTGCGCTGGACGTGTTCGACCTGCGCGCGGAGGAATACGACGGCGCGCCGCTGTCCCTGGTCTCACGGGTGCCGGACGAGGAGGGCATGCGGCTGGACTCGGCGCTGTCCCAGGCCCTGCAGGACGGCAGCTCTTCCTACGGCGCGTACTTCCGCATCCAGTGCCGCGACGGGACCATGCGCTGGACGCACTCCCAGGGGCGCATCCTGCATGACGACGGCGGGCTGCCGTACCGGATCATCGGCATCGTCCGGGAGGCTTCCAGCGAGCTGGCGGACTCGGCGCTGCTGCGCTCGCTCCAGCAGGAGCGGCAGCGGCAGACGGTGATGGTGCAGCAGATCACCGCCGAGCTGGCCCGCGCGCTGTCGGTGGCGGATGTGACGCGGGTGCTGACCGGTCCCGGGGGCGCGCGGCGGTTCGGCGCGGATGGGCTGGTGCTGGGGCTGGTCGAGGGCGGACGGTTCGAGGTCATCGCGGCCGCGGGGCTGGAGGGCGAGGTGCCCGAGGACATGATGAACTCGCGTCTGGACGACACGCTGCCGCTGTCGGACGCGGCGATCTCCCGGCGGCCCTGTTTCCTGGGCACCCGGGGCGAACTGATCGCCCGCTATCCGCGGCTGCGTCCCTACAGTGATGTCCTCCCGACGGGCAGTGCGGCCTTTCTGCCGCTGATCGCGCAGGACACCGTCATCGGGGCGCTGGGGCTGTTCAACGCCGAGCCGTCGGTGCAGTCGGCGGAGGCGAAGAACCTGGCGCTGGCGCTGGCCGGTGTCGTCGCGCAGTCGGTGCAGCGGGCCACTCTCTTCGACCAGGAGCGGGAGTTCGCGACGGGGCTGCAGGCGACGATGCTGCCGCGCCGGGTGCCGGCGATCACCGGCGGCGAGGTCGCCGTCCGCTATCACCCGGCGAGCGTCGGCAGGGACGTCGGTGGCGACTGGTACGACGTGGTTCCGCTGCCTCAGGGGCGGACCGGGCTCGTGGTGGGCGATGTGCAGGGTCATGACACCCATGCGGCCGCCGTCATGGGCCAGTTGCGGATCGCCCTGCGCGCGTACGCCAGTGAGGGGCACTCGCCGGAGACCGTGCTGGTGCGGGCCTCGCGGTTCCTGGCCGAGCTGGAGACCGAGCGGTTCGCGACCTGCACGTACATCCAGGCGGACCTGGAGTCGGGGGCGCTGCATGTGGCTCGGGCCGGCCATCTCGGCCCGCTGATCAGCGACGGTTCCGGGCATATCGACTGGCCCGAAATCCGCGGCGGGCTGCCGCTGGGCCTGGCCACCGGCTTCGGGCACGACCACTTTCCGGAGACGCAGTTGTTCCTGGAACCGGGGTCGACTCTGCTGCTGTGCACCGACGGCCTGGTGGAGCATCCCGGCCGGGACATCTCTGTGGGCATCGACGCGCTGTCCGCGGCGGTTCGGGCCGGGCCGCCTGAGCTGGACGCGCTCGCCGACCAGTTGTCGGATCATCTGTGGGCCGAGCCGGGCTCGGAGGACGATATGGCGCTCCTGCTGCTGCACCGGCTGACCGATCACCGTGCCGCCATCACGCCCCGGATGCGGCTGCATGTCCATCAGGCCGATCCGGCGGGCACCGCGGAGGTGCGTTCGGCGCTGCGCCGGACGCTGGACCAGTGGCGGGCGGGCGAGGTCTCGCACAACGTCGAGGTCGCCGCGTCCGAGCTGATCGCCAACGCGCTGACGCACACCGAGAGCGGTGCCCTGGTCACCGTGGAGCTGGTGCCCGGCACGGAGCGGCGGGAGCGGCGGATGATCCGGCTGGAGGTCGAGGACCGGTCCAGCCAGTGGCCGCGTCGCCGGCGCCCCGGCGAGACCGCCACGTCCGGGCGGGGCCTGTTGCTGGTGGAGGCACTCGCGGACCGCTGGGGCGCGGAGCCGCGGGGCTCGGGCAAGGCGCTGTGGTGCGAGTTCGTGGTGGCGGATGGGCGGGAGTCGCGGGAGTCAGGTGATGGTGAGGGGAGGGAGTTGGGGGACGCGTGAGGGGCAGGGCCAGGGGGTGGGCGGAGTCGGGGCGCCGCAGCGCGCATCACCGCGTCCGCGGATTCGGGTCGGCGTGTCCGCGGATTCGGTCAGGGGGCGCTGGGGCCGAGCCGACCAACCTGGCCGTAGGCCGGCTCGACCTGACGGGAACGTACACCTCGGGGGTGGGTGCGGGAACCGGTGCGGGGAGGCACTTGGGGGCGGTGCGGGGTGAGATGGCACTCACCCCGCACTCCTCACGCTCCTCACCCGTCAGGCTCCTGCTCCTCGGGCTCCTACCCATCGGGGCCTACTCCCCCGTCTCACTCCTCGGGGCCGTACCACACCGTCGTCATGTTGCAGAACTCGCGGATGCCGTGCCCGGACAGCTCGCGTCCGTAGCCGGAGCGCTTGGCGCCGCCGAAGGGCAGGCCGGGGTGGGAGGCGGTCATGCCGTTGAAGAACACGCCGCCTGCTTGCAAGTCCCGTGCGAGTCGGGTCTGTTCATCGGCGTCCCGGGTCCAGGCGTTGGAACTGAGGCCGAATGTGGTGTCGTTGGCGACCGTCACCGCCTCGTCGAGGTCCTCCACGCGGTAGAGCGTGGCGACCGGGCCGAACGCCTCCTCGTGGTGGATGCGCATCTCGGCGGTGATGCCGTCGAGCACCGTCGGCTCGTAGAACCAGCCGCTGTGGTGGTCCGGCGGGCGGCGGCCGCCGCAGAGTGCCCGGGCGCCACGGTGCACCGCGTCATCGACCAGTTCTTCCAGGTCGGAGCGGCCCTGCTCGCTGGAGAGCGGCCCGACGTCGGTGTCCTCCTCCATCGGGTCGCCGACGGTCAGCGCGGCCATCCCGGCGACGAAGCGTTCGGCGAACGCGTCGTAGACGTCGGTGTGGACGATGAACCGTTTGGCCGCGATGCAGGACTGTCCGTTGTTCTGGACCCGTGCGGTGACGGCGGTGCGGGCCGCCTTGTCGAGGTCGGCCGACGGCAGTACGAGGAAGGGGTCGCTGCCGCCGAGTTCGAGGACGGTCTTCTTGACCTCGTCACCGGCGATGGAGGCGACGGAGCGGCCGGCGACCTCGCTGCCGGTCAGGGTCGCGGCGGCGACCCGCGGGTCGCGCAGGATGTCCTCGACGGCGCCGGAGCCGACCAGCAGGGTCTGGAAGCAGCCCTCGGGGAAGCCGGCTCTGCGGAAGAGTTCGTCGAGGTAGAGCGCGGTCTGCGGGACGTTCGACGCGTGCTTGAGCAGTCCGGTGTTGCCCGCCATCAGGGCGGGTGCGGCGAACCGTACGACCTGCCAGAGCGGGAAGTTCCACGGCATCACCGCGAGGACGGTGCCCAGCGGGCGGTAGCGCACGACGGCGCGCACCGCGCCGGAGTCCTGGACGTCGGCGGGGTCGGGCTGTTCGTCGGCGAGGAGTTCCTCGGCGTGGGTTGCGTACCAGCGCATGGTTTTGGCGCATTTGGCGGCCTCCGCGCGCGCCGCGACCAGCGTCTTCCCCATCTCGGTGGTCATGGTGCGGGCGATGGTGTCCTGGTCGGCGTCGAGCAGGTCGGCGGCCTTGAGCAGCAGGTCGGCTCGATGGGCGAAGGATGTGTCGCGGTACTGCTGGAAGGCCTGCTCGGCCCGGATCAGGTGGTCTTCGATCTCGCCCGCGTTGAGCGCGTCGAAGGTTTTGAGGGTCTCGCCGGTGGCCGGGTTGACCGTGGCGATGGCCATGGTCTGCACCTCCTTCGGTGGGCGGACGGCTCCTTGGTGCCCCTGGGTCTCTCCTGAGTCGAGTCGCTTCTGAGTGAAGTCGCTCCTGGCTCGCCCTGGGGCTGGTGTAAGGGGCAGGTGTCTGACGTGTGGGAGTCGTGGCTCTAGGAGAGCGGAGAGGGGGCGGGGGACGGCTCGGGGACCGGGTCCGGGTCGGGTCCGGGCGGACGCGGTATCGGGGACGGTTCCGGTTCTCCGGGGCCGGGCGGTCCGGGTACGGGGGGCGGACCGGGGAGCGGCTCCGGGGCGGGGCCGGGACCGGGGCCTCCGGGGTCCGGAGGCGGAACGGGCTGAGGATCGCGTTCGAGGGCGCGGTCACTGCGGGTAAGCGGTTGCCGCTGCACTGCGGGCCTCCAGGGTGGGACGGCTGAGCACATGGGACATAAGCCCCCGTACCCGAGTCTGGCCCGTCCATGGCCACGACGCACGGTGGATTTGGTGGGTGGGGTGGGGCCGTACGGGTGCCGGGCGGGGCGGCCGGGGGCGGGACGTGGCCGGGCGGGTCCGGAGTGGGGGCGGGGGGCCGTACGGGTTAGGGGCGGGCCGGCCAGGATCACGGCGGGGCCGGGGCCGTAGGGCCGGGAGCGGGAGCTGGGCGGGATCCGTGCGGCGTGGGGTGGGGGCATCCGGCGGGGGTTAGGAAGGGGCGGGAGAGGAACCGGGGGCGGGGGGAATTGGGGGCTGGCGGGAATCGGGCGAGGTCGGGGTGAGGGCAGGGGACGAGGCCAGAGACGAGATCGGGGGCGGGGTCAGGGGCGGGGTCAGGGATGGGATCAGGGATGGGATCGGGGGTGAGGTCAGGGTGAGGTCCGGGTCTGATCAGGGATGGGTCGGGCGGGATCAGGGGCCGGTTCGGGCAGGATTTGGAGTGGGGCCCGCACCACCCTTCGGAGTGGCCGCCCGCGCCGCCCCGGCCCGGAGCGACCCCGCCCCCCGTAGCCCGCGCATGTGACCTGTTTGGGCGGCGACCGGCGGGGCTCCCGCGCTCTACATTGCGGGCATGCCGATGACGCGTACGCGTACGACCAGGAATCGAAGCGGCAGGAGGAGCGGGACGCGCGGCAGGATCGCGGCGATCGTCGCGACCCTGTCGGTGGTGATCGGTGGCGCCACCACCGTCCCGGCGGCCGTAGCGGCCGCGCCCGCCGGCCGTGTCCCGCTCCCCTATCTGATGGCCGACACGGGCGGTGGTGATCAGCTCATCACCGCCGTCGCGCCCGGGACGGGTTCCACCACGGGGACCGTGACGTGGTGGCAGTGGCACAAGGGCCGCTGGCGGCAGGCCGGTTCGGCGCCGGCGCGCTTCGGGTCCCGCGGGCTGACCGAGGGCAGCACCCGTGAGCAGGGCACCTCCACCACGCCGACCGGGCTGTACGACCTGCCGTTCGCCTTCGGGATCGCTCCGGCGCCGGACGGCACCACCACCCCGTACCGTCGTGTCGGCCCGGATTCCTGGTGGTGCGAGGACAACGCCTCCACCTCCTACAACCGCTGGGTGGAGCCACTGCCGCGGGACTGCGCGGCCGCCGAGTCCGAGCGGCTGGCGGACTATCCGGTGCAGTACAGCCGGGCCCTGGTCACCGGGTTCAACTACCACCGTCCGGTGCACGGCCGCGGCGCCGGGATCTTCCTCCATGTCAATGGGAAGGGCGCGACGGCGGGCTGTGTGTCCGTACCTGCCGGGGCGATGGCGCAGATCCTGTCGTGGGTACGGCCGTCCGCGCACCCCCATATCGCCATCGGCACGGCGCACGGGCAGACGGCCATCACCCGCTACTGACCTCTGACCAGTGGCTACTGGCCAGTGGTCGGAGGTCAGTGGTCACTGGTCAGTGCCAGTAGCCCCAACCACCTGACGTCACCTGCCGCCGACCGCTCCCCCGCTCAGCGGAAAGTGGCAAGCCACTCGGTGGCCCGGTGTCTCGGGCTCGGCGGGTGGTGGTTCCGTGGTGGCGCACAGTTCGGTGGCGGACGGGCAGCGGGTGCGGAAGCGGCACCCGGAGGGTGGGGCGGCGGCCGAGGGGGTTTCGCCGGCGAGTGGGGTGCCGGCGGGGGTGGCGTCCGGGTCCGGGGCGTTGACCGTGTCGAGCAGCCCTCGGGTGTACGGGTGCAGCGGGCGGGCGAAGACCCGCTCGGCGGGGCCGGTCTCGACCAGTTTGCCGAGGTACATGACGCCGACCGAGTCCGCGAGGTGCCGCACCACCGCCAGGTCGTGGGAGATGAAGAGGTAGCTGAGTCCCTTCTCGCGCTGCAGGTCGCGCATCAGGTTCAGGATCTGGGCCTGGACGGACACGTCGAGCGCGGAGACCGGTTCGTCGGCGACGACGAGGGACGGTGCCAGTGCGAGGGCGCGGGCCAGGCCGAGGCGCTGGCGCTGGCCGCCGGAGAACTCGTGCGGGTAGCGGTTCACCGAGCCGCGCGGCAGCCCGACGTCGTCCAGCAGTCCGGCGATCCGGCGCCGTTGCTCGGCCGAGTCGCCGATGCGCTGGATGGCCAGGGGTTCGCGCAGTATGGCCCCCACCCGCATCCGGGGGTCCATGGCCGCGTAGGAGTCCTGGAACATCAGCTGCACCTCGCGTCGGTGCGCGCGGAGCTCCCGCTTGGTCAGGGTGGTGATGTCGCGGTCGGCGAAACGAATGGTGCCGCTGGTGGGTGCCTCCAGGCCGACGACCATCCGGCCGAGGGTGGACTTGCCGCAGCCGGATTCCCCCACGATGCCGAAGGTCTCGCCGCGCCGCACCGTGAGCGAGATCCCGGCTACGGCGCTGACCTGCGACGCGGCGGTTCTTCTGCGGACGAAGGGGCCGCCGTGCAGTGGATAGGACTTGGTGACGCCGACGAGCCGCAGCAGCGTTTCCTCGGTGCGTTCCGGGGGCGCGGCGGGCGCGGGCTGCTCCGGGCGCGGGCGGACCTCAGCCGCTTCGGTGGTCGCGGTGGTCTCGGTGGTCTCGGTACCCCCGACAGCCACGTCGATCACGTCGACCGAGGCGGCGGCGCCGGCTTCCGGGCCGCCCGGATGGAAGCAGGCGACGGCATGCCCGGTGCCACTGTCGCAGGTCGGCTCCGGCTCGGCAGTGCGGCAGATCTCTGTGGCGAAGCCGCAGCGTGGTGCGAAGCGGCAGCCCACGGGGCGGGTGGCGAGGGACGGCGGCAGCCCGGGGATGGTGAGCAACGTGCGGGCGCCGTCCGTGGTGCGTTCGGGGAGCGCCGCGAACAGGGCTTGGGTGTAGCGGTGTCGCGGGGTGGCGAACAGGGGGCGTACGGGGGCTCGTTCGGCGATCCGGCCGCCGTACATCACCGCCACTCGGTCGACCCGGCGGGCGATCACGCCGAGGTCGTGGGTGACCAGGATCATCGCCATGCCGAGGCGTTCGCGCAGCTCGTCGATGAGTTCCAGGATCTGGTGCTGGGTGGTGACGTCGAGGGCGGTGGTGGGCTCGTCGGCGATCAGCAGGCGGGGTTCGCAGACCAGTGCCATGGCGATCGCGACGCGCTGCCGCATACCGCCGCTGAGCTGGTGCGGATAGTTCCTCATCCGCTCGGTGGGGCGGGGCATGCCGACCAGCCGCAGCGTTTCCTCGGCTTTCGCCCAGGCTTCGGTTTTCGTCAACTCGGTGTGGAGCAGGAGGGGTTCGGCGACCTGGGCGCCGATGGTGAGGGTGGGGTTGAGGGAGGTCAGTGGGTCCTGGAAGACCATGCCGATGGTGTTGCCGCGGATGTCTCGCAGGGCGGTTTCCGGTGTGGTGGCCAGGTCCGTACCGTCGAAGAGGATCCGGCCTCCGGTGACTTTGCCGCCGTTGGGGAGCAGGCGGAGGACGGACAGTGCGGTCATCGTCTTGCCGCAGCCGGATTCGCCGACGATGCCGAGCGCTTCGCCGGGGGCGAGGTCGAGGTCGACGCCGTCGAGGGCATGGATGGTGCGGCCGCGGCGGCCGGTGATGTCGACGTGCAGGTCCTCGATGGTGAGGAGCTTGTCGGTCATGGTCGGTTGCCTCGGCTCTTCTGGAGTCGTGCGCATGATGTCCGGACGTGCACGTCAGCTCTTCTCGAGTCGTACGTCGAACGCGTCCCGCAGCCCGTCGCCGATGAAGTTGAACGCGGCCACGACCAGCACGATCGCGATGCCCGGCGGGAAGATCAGCCACCAGTGGCCGACCTGGGTGTAGGTGATGCCGGCGGAGAGCATCGAGCCCCAGTCGGCGGCGGGTGGCGGGATGGACAGGCCCAGGAAGGACAGGTAGGCGACGTAGAGGATGGCGTCGGCGATCTGGAAGGTGGCGTTGACGATGACGGTGCCGATGGCGTTGGGGAGGATGTGCCGGAATACCGCACGGCTTCCGCCGCCGCCCATCAGCCGCATCGCGTGGAGGTAGTCGCGGCTGCGCAGGGCGAGCGCCTCGCCGCGGATCAGTCGGGCCGGGGAGAGCCAGGCGACGGAGGCGATGATCAGGATGAGTACGGGTTTGCTGGGTGTGACGATGGCGGCGACCACGACGAGCAGGAAGAGGGCCGGGATGGCGAGCGCGGCGTCCGTGATGCGCATCATGGCGGCGTCGGCCCAGCCGCCGAGGTAGCCCGCGACCGCGCCGTAGACCGTGCCGAGGAGGGTGGCCAACAGTCCTGCTGCCAGGCCGACTTCGAGGGATGTGCGGCCGCCGTACATGAGGCGGCCGAGCAGGTCGTAGCCGAGGTCGGTGGTGCCGAGGGGGTGGTTGCCGCCGGGGGCGAGGCCGGCCTGGGAGAGGTCGGTGTGGATCTGGTCGGTGGGGTGGATCAGTGGTCCGAGGAAGCAGAAGGTGAGCAGGCCGAGCAGCACCAGTGCGCCGGTCAGGGCGAGCTTGTTGCGGGTGAAGACGGCGAGGGTGCGGCGGGCCGGTCCGGGGGTGGCGGGGGCCGTCTCGGAGACGGGGGCATCGGTGGCGGTCATGTCACGCTCCTGATGCGCGGATCGAGGACGGCGTAGGCGATGTCGGTGAGGAGGGAGCCGAGGACGGTGGCGACGCCGGCGACGAGGGTGACGCCGAGCAGGACCGGGAAGTCGGAGCCCTGGGCGGCGTTCCAGAACAGCAGCCCCATTCCCGGGTAGTTGAACATCGACTCGACGACGAGGGTGCCGCTGAAGAGGGTGGGGAGGTGGAGGCCGAGGAGGGTGGCCAGGGGGATGAGGGCGTTGCGGAGGACGTGGCGGGCCATGATGCGGGCGTTGGACTGGCCTTTGGCGCGGGCGGTGCGGACGTATTCCTCGCTGAGGTTGTCGAGGACGGCGGAGCGTGTGTAGCGGCTGAAGGCGGCGATGATGCCGAGCGCTGCTGTGACGACGGGGAGTACGAGGGCGGGCAGGTCGGTGAGGATGCCGCCGAGGGTGTCGGCCTGGGGTGCCTCGGCGGGGAGCAGCTGGAGTTGCTGGCTGAAGACGAGGATGAGGACGAGGCCGAGGAAGAAGACCGGGGTGGCGTAGGCGAGGAAGGCCGCGCCGGTCAGGAGGTAGTCGGCGGCTTTGCCGCGGCGTACGGCCTGGAGGATGCCGAGCGGGACGGCGAGGAGTGCGGCGAGTGTGAGGGCCAGGCCTGCGAGCAGGGCGGTCTTGGGCAGTCGTTCGCCGAGCAGGGAGGCGACTGTCTGGTTGAGTTTGTATGACTCGCCGAGGTCGCCGGAGAGCAGCCGTCCGAGGTACATGACGTACTGCTGGGGCAGTGAGCGGTCGTATCCCTGTTGGTGATTGAAGTGGGCGATGGCTTCGGGGGTGGCCTGGACGCCGAGGATGGCGCGGGCCGGGCCGCCGGGGAGCATGTGCAGCAGGACGAAGACGATGACGGAGACGAGCAGCAGGACTGTGGCGGCCTGCGCGATGCGCTTGGTCAGGAAGCGGATCATTTGCCGGCTCCCCCCTTGCCCTCCCCGCTCCGCGCCCCGTTCTTCGTTTTCTTTACGAAATACCAGTACTGGGGTGCGAGGCTGAGCGTCGGGTTCTGGTCGATGCCGCGCAGGTCGTTTCGGATGGCGGAGACCTGGTAGGCGGGGTTGGGGGTCCATAGGACCGGGAGTTGGCGGGCGACCTCGCGGCCGTAATCGCGCATGGCGGTCGGGGCGTCGGAGTATTCGGTTTTCCGGATCAGCCGGTCGGTGCGTGGCTCGGACCAATTGCCCATGTTGGAGGGGGCGTTGGTGGCGAAGATTTTTTCTCCGCTGGGGTCGGGCGGGAAGTACCAGCTGCCCTGGGTGCCGAAGAAGCCGAGCTGCCATTCGGAGCAGATGGGTTCGGACTTCTTGCAGGGGACGGTGGTTCCCAGGACGGTGTTGAGTGGCTGCTGCCGGATGTCGAGGGTGATGCCGGCCTTGCCGAATTCGGATTTGATGGCCTGCATGGTGTTGGAGGTCTCGGTCGAGCCGGATTGGGAGAGCAGCGAGAGCCGTAGTTCCTGGCCGTTTTTGATGCCCGCGCCGCATTGCCTGGTGCTGTTTCCCGGCCGTACGCAGCGGAGTTGTCCGCTATGGTCGGCCCAGCCGTGGGCGGCGAGCAGCGCCTTGGCTTTCTTGGGGTCGTACGGGTAGGGGTTGCCGTCGAGGAGGCCGGCGGGGACCGGGCCGAGGGTGGGCGCGGCGCTGCCGTGCCAGATGACCTTGGAGATGGTGGGCTGGTCGATGAGGTGCTGGAGGGCTTGGCGCAGGTAGGCCTGGTGCAGCAGTGGGCCGGCTGTGGGGTGGTGGAAGTTGAGGACGATGTAGGTGATCGCCCAGCCTTCCCATGGGTCGATGCGGTAGCCCATTTCTTTGAACTTGGCGGACTGTGCCATGACGGAGGGCGGGATGTAGCCGTAGTCGACGCCGCCGGCGCGCAGCACATTGAATTCGGCGTCGGCGGTGGTGAAGGGTTTGAGGATCACCCGGTCGAGGTGGGGCTTGTCCGGTCCCCGGTATTTCTTGTTGGGTACCAGGGACACCTGTCCCGAGGTGCTCCACTTTTCGATGCGCCAGGGCCCGTTGACGGTCTTCCAGAGCGGGTCGCTGTCGAAGGTGGAGAGCTTTTTGGCGTGTCGCATCAGCCGGGCGAAGGCGTGTTTCGGGTCCTGGTGGTCGGGGTTCCAGGCGTGGGCGGGGAGGGCGACGAAGTCCTGGAGTTCGTTGGCGGTGAACCATGTCGGGTTGTAGGGGCGGTCGAGCCGGAGCCGGAAGGTGCGGTCGTCGACGATCTCGAATGCCTTGACGTCGTCCGGCATGAGTTTGGGTGAATAGCCGGCCCATTCCTTCTTGTTGTGCTTGATCAGGTCGAACCAGAATTTCACGTCGCGGGTGGTGACGGGTGTGCCGTCGGACCACTCGTAGCCCTTTTTCAGGGTGATGCTGACGGTGTCGTTGCCGTCGCTGTAGTGGGGTTGTTCGGCGAGACCGCGGGGGGAGTCCATGGTCAGCGCCGCGCCCTTTTGCACGGGTTGGAACAGCGGCAGGAAGAGGAGGTTCTGGATGGCGCTGTTGTGCGAGGCCAGATAGCCGGGGGCGCCGATGGGGAAGATCCAGTTGGGGGTGGAGGCGGGCGGCAGGGCCATGGTGGCGGTGCCGCCTTCGATGCGGGTGCCGCCGGTGGGCCCGACATCGGTGACAACGTTGCCACGCGGGCCGCAGCCGGCGAGTACGACGATGCCGAGCAGGGCCGCGACCAGAATGCGTTCCACGGGCCCGCGTATCCGTGTGCTGCGCAGGCCCATGCTGCCTCCGAGAGGTCTGCCGGTCGAAGAATGCGAGCAAAGTACGGACGGCCGTGAAAGGAAGTCAAGGGCTTGACGGAGCAGGTGTCGAGATCTGGCGGGATCTGGTGAGGCGACGCGAACTGAGCTCTACTGTAAGGGAGTTGAGCCACACACTTACTTCGATCGCCGAAGTAAGTGATCGCCACCCCGAGCCGAAAGGTCCCGAGCCGAAAGGCCCCGTGCCGAATGGCCCCCATGCCCCCCTCGGACGAGCTGCCCGGTTCCGCCGCGCATGTCCTCGAACTCGTCGCCAGCGGCTCCGCCACCTCCCGCGCGGACCTCGTGCGGGAACTGGGGCTGGCCGCCTCCACCGTCTCCACGCGCGTGCAGGAGCTGGTCGACGCCGGGCTGCTGACCGAGTCCGGCGAGGGTGCGTCGCGCGGCGGCCGGCGGCCGCGGCTGCTGCGGGTCGTGGCCCAGGGGGCCGTGGCGCTCGCCGCCGACCTGGGCAGCCATCACATCCGTACCGGGGCCGTCGGGCTGACCGGCGCCCCGTTCGACATCGACGAGTACACCTTCGATCTGACCGCCGGGCCCGAACCCGCCCTGGACGTGCTCGCCGAACGGCTGACGGCGCTGGCCGAGCGGCAGCACGCGGCCGGTCGTACCGTCCGCGGTGTCGGCGTCGGTTTCCCCGGCCCGGTGGACACCGACGGCGGGCGGATCATCGCCCCGTCGCGGATGCCCGGCTGGCATCTCTACGAGCTGCGCGACCGGCTTGCCGACCGCCTCGGCCTGCCGGTGCTGCTCGACAACGACGCCAATGTGCTGGCACTGGGCGAGCAACGTGCCGCGCATCCGACGCTGCGGCATCTCGTCGTCGTCAAGGCGGGCCGCGGTATCGGCTCCGGCGTCATCAGCGGCGGCCGGCTCTACCGCGGGGCCGGCGGCTCGGCCGGTGACATCAGCCATGTCCGGGTGGACGCGGCCGCCGAACGCCCCTGCTCCTGCGGCAACATAGGCTGCCTGGAGACGGTGGCGAGCGGCGCCGCGATCGCCGCCGCGCTGCGCGGCCGGGGCATCGCCGCGGACTCCACCACCGACATCCTCCGCCTCGTGGAGAACGGTGAACCGCATGCCACCACCCTCGTACGGCAGGCCGGCCGGGACATCGGTGCGGTGCTGGCCGTCGTCGTGAACTTCTTCAACCCCGAGGCGGTGATCCTGGGTGGCGCGCTGTCCGGCGCGGAGCCGCTGGTCGCCGCGGTGCGCGGGGTGCTGTACGAGCGCTGTCTGCCGATGGCGACCCGCGAGCTCACCATTGACGCCGCGACGTGCGGTCCGGATGCGGGGCTGCTCGGCGCGGGGCATGCGGCGCTGCGCGAGCCGGCACCGGCGGACGGGCTGCGGAGCCGCGCCGCGGGTCGCACCTGACCACTGTGCCCGACCACTCCTGACCACTCCTCTCCTGACCACTGTGCCTGACCACTCCTGACCACTCCCCGGCCGCCTGCCGGCCACTCGCCCCCAGGGAAAGCGAGGCCCCATGACCACCCGGATGACCAGCTCTCCCCCGCCCCGCCGCCTTCGCATCGGCATCGGCGGTATGGCCATCGAGTCCAGCCAGTTCTGCCCGCACCGCTCGACGTACGACGACTTCCGTGTCACCCGGGATGAGGCACTGCTCGCCCGCTACACCTGGACCCGGTCGGACGGGGATCTGGCGGAGCTCGTCGAATGGGTGCCGCTGGTGCATGCCGTCGCGCTGCCCGGTGGCCCCGTCGAGCGCGCCACGTATGACCGGATCAAGGCCGAACTGACCGTGCGGGTAAGGGAGTCGGGGCCGCTGGACGGCCTGGTGTACGACATCCATGGTGCGATGAGCGTCGTCGGCATGGATGACGCGGAGGCCGATCTGAACGACGCGGTGCGGGCGGCGACCGGCCCCGGAACGCTCATCTCGGCCGCGATGGACCTGCACGGGAATGTGTCGCGCCGGTTCGCCGACCGCCTGGACCTGCTCACCGCGCACCGTCTGGCCCCGCATGAGGATGCCTGGGAGACCCGGGAGCGGGCCGCGCGCAAGCTCGTCGAGCGGCTGGTGTCGGGCAGGGGCCGGCCGTACCGCGCCTGGGTGCAGATCCCGGTCCTTCTGCCCGGTGAGAAGACCAGCACCCGGCTGGAACCGGCCAGGTCGCTGTACGGGCGGCTGGCCTCGGTCGAGGCGCTCGACGGGGTCGTGGACGCGGCGATGTGGGTGGGTTACGCCTGGGCCGATGAGGAGCGCTGCCGGGCGGCCGTCGTGGTCACCGCGGATGATCCCGAACTCGCCGTATCTCAGGCGGAGTTGCTGGCCCGGGAGTACTGGGAGGCCCGGCGCGACTTCGTCTTCGTCGGCCCGACCGGCGACGCGGACACCTGTATCGCGCGGGCCGTCGGCTCCGCCGCCCGCCCGTTCCTGATCAGCGACTCCGGCGACAATCCGACCGCGGGCGGGGCCGGCGACCTGGCGTACATGCTGGGCCGGCTGCTGGCACACGAGGAGCTGGCGAGCGGCCGGGTGACGGCGCTGCATCCGGGCGTCACCGACCCGAAGGCCGTCGCCGCCTGTTTCGACGCGGGGGTGGGCGCCGAGGTGAAGCTCAGTGTGGGTGGCCAGGTCAGCGCGGGTACCGGCCGGCATGCCGAGCCGTACGAGCTGACCGGCACCGTGACCGCCCTGGAAGGCTCTTCCAGCTCCGGCTCCGGCTCCGACGCCTCACGGGGCAATCCGGCCTATGACGCCGGTGGCCGGTCCGCGGCCGTCACCTCGGGCGGGGTGACGGTGGTGCTCACCGAGCGCCGCAAGCCGTTCCACACCCGCGCGGACTTCGGGACGCTGGACCCGCTCTCGTACGACCTGGTCGTCGTCAAGATCGGCTATCTGGAACCGGAGCTGTACGCGATGGCGGCGGACTGGCTGCTGGCGCTCACGCCGGGCGGGGTGGATCAGGACCTGCTGCGGCTGGGCCATCACAAGGTGCGGCGGCCGCTCTACCCGTTCGACGACGAGGGGTTCGAGGAGGCGGATCTGAGGGCGGTGGTGTTGTAGAGAACGCCGGCAAAGGTCTCCGGTAGAACGCCCCGGTGGCCCAGTGGGGCGCCCCGGTGAAGGTGCCCCGATGCCCGGACGCCCCGTCCTCACGCCTGCGGATCCCGCGCGTCGTACCGGGCGAACGCCCGCCGGCCGAGTCCGAGGGCGGTCACCACCAGGATGCAGGCCACGCCGCCGCCGACCACGGCGACGGCCGGGGAGGTCAGGTCGGCCGCCGAGCCGGCGAGGAAGTCGCCGAGGCGTGGGCCGCCGGCGACCACCACGATGAAGACGCCCTGGAGGCGGCCGCGCATGTTGTCGGGTGCCGCGGCCTGGAGCATGGTGTGGCGGAAGACCATCGAGACGGTGTCGGCGCAGCCGGCGACGGCGAGGAAGAACAGGCCGAGCCAGAGGTGGCGGGACAGGCCGAAGGAGGCGATGGCGGCGCCCCAGCAGGCCACGGCGAGGAGGATGGCCAGGCCGTGCCGGCGGATGCCGCCGAGCCAGCCGGAGAACAGTCCGCCGAGTACGGCGCCGACCGCGGGCGCGGCGACCAGGAGGCCGACGGTCTTGGCGTCGCCGGCGAACCAGAGCACGGCGATCGCGGGGAAGAGCGCCCGGGGCTGGGCGAGGACCATGGCGGCCAGGTCGGAGAAGAACGTCATCCGGAGGTTGGGGCGGGTGGCGAGGAAGCGCAGTCCGTCGAGGACGGAGGCCCGGCGGCGCGGCCCGTCGCCCTGTTCGGGGCGCATGGCGGGCAGTCGCCACATGGCGTAGAGGGCGGCGCTGAAGGCCGCCACGTCGATGAGGTAGGCGGCCTGGTAGCCCCAGAGGCCGACGATGACGCCGCCCAGCATCGGGCCGCCCATGAGGCCGAGGTTGGTGGTGAGGGAGCTGAGGGCGTTGGCGGCGGGCAGCTGCTCGGTGGGCAGCAGTCGCGGGATCATCGACGAGCGGGCCGGGGCGTTCATAGCGAAGCAGACGGCCTGGAGGGCGACGACGGTGTAGAGCAGCCAGACGTGGTGGTAGCCGGCCAGTGCCGCGGTGGCCAGCACGACGGACATGACGGTGGCGCCCATGGCGCTGAAGAGGCCCAGTTTGCGGCGGTCGACGGTGTCGGCGATGGCGCCGCCGTAGAGGCCGAAGACGATCAGTGGGACGAGGGAGCAGAGGCCGACCAGGCCGACGGAGAAGGTGGACTTGGTGATGGCGTAGACCTGGAGCGAGACCGCGAGGGCGGTCATCTGCTGGCCCATCCAGGAGATGGTGTTGCCGCACCACAGGCGGCGGTAGTCCGGTGAGCTGCGCAGCGGGGTCAGATCGGCGAATATCCGGGAGCGCAGGGGTGTTTCGCCCTTTTCGGAGGGTGCGTCGGAGGCCGCGTCGGAGGTCGTTGTAGGTGCCACGCGGCGCAGTAAAGCACGGCGGGCGGGTGGGGCGGGCGGGAGGTCCGGAAGTGGCGCTCGGGTGGCTCGCCCCTTACCGGATCACCCTTTGTGTTCTGTCCCTTGTGGGCCGCGGGTCAGCGGGCCGGCAGCTGGTACACCCGCCGTGCGTTCTCCGCCGCGATCATGGCGCCGACCCGCCCGGCGTCCTCCGCCGACCAGGCCCCGGAGGCGGTCCAGTCGCCGAGTACGGAGGTCAGTGCGGTGCGGAAGAGGGCGCTGCCGACGGTGTACAGCTCGGGGAGGCCGTAGGCGTCGGTGGAGAAGAGGAGTTTGCCGAAGGGGGCGAGTTCCAGGAATTCGGCGAGGACGGCGGTGGCGCGTGGGCCGGTGTGGGTCAGGGTCAGGCCGACGTCGGCGTAGATGTGTGGGAAGACGGCGGCCAGGTAGGCGGCCTGGCGGTGGTACGGGTAGCAGTGCAGCAGTACCAGGTCGGTGCCGGTGTCGGCGGTGGCTCGGGCGAGGCCGGTGAGGAGCGTCGGGTCGGCGTGGTCGAGGCGGAGGTCGGGGTCGCCGAAGCCGGTGTGCAGCTGGAGGGGGCGGCCGGTGGCGACGGCGAGCCAGATGAGGTGGCGCAGCAGTACGGGGTCGGTGAGGCGGGGCGGTCCGGCGGCCAGCCAGTCGCGGGCGGCGGTGTGGACCGCTTCGGAGGTGGGCGGCTGGGGGTCGAGGGCGAGTCCGTGCCGGTAGGCGGCGACGGTTTTGAAGGCGACGGCGGTGTGGGCGGCGTTCCGTACGGCGTGGTCGAGGGTGTCGGTGAAGTCCTCGGCGTCGTGCGAGCCGGCCGCGACGCGTTCGGCGAGGGTTTCCAGTCGGATGACCTCGTATCCGGTGCCGCCGCCTGCTTCGGCGGTCTCGGCGGGTCCGGTGAGGTCGCCGGGGAGGCCGGTGTCCAGGAGGTAGGCGCCGATGCCGGTGGCGCCCAGGAGGCGGCGCCGGGTCTCGTCGGGGCCGAGGTCGCGGCGGCGGGCCAGGTAGGCGTCGGGCGGGCAGTGTGCGGGCAGGTCGAGCAGTGGCGGGCACCAGCGGCGGACCGCGAAGCCGGTCTGGGTGTCGAAGAAGGTGGTGCCGGCGGCGGGCGGGCGGTCGGATTCGGTGAGGTAGGCGGCGAACGTCCCGGGGTCCGGTTGGTGCCGGATGATGCCGTGGCAGTGGTGGTCGACCAGCGGCGGGAGGCCGTCGTCGGTGCCGGTGCCGGGCCCCGGGGCGTTCGCGGTCATCACCAGCGCCAGCGGGTGGCGGCGGCGATCTCGTCGGGGTCGCTCTCGGCGAAGTGGTCCTCTTCGGCGCGTCGGACGGCGAGTACCGCGCCGTGCAGGACCTTGCCCATCGCCTCGTGCAGCGGGGCCGACTTCTCCAGCCGGTCGGTGGCCTCGGTCAGGGTGGACGGCAGGCGGATGATGCCGCGGCGGGCGCGCTCGCGGACGCCGAGGACGCCCGGGTCGCCGCGTTCCGGGGCGGGCAGCTGGGTGCCGTGCTCGATGCCGTGGAGGCCTGCGGCGATGACCGCGCCGACGGCGAGGTAGGGGTTGGCGGCGGCGTCGAAGGTCTTGACCTCGGCCTGGCCGCCGTCCGGGTCGTCGGGGGCGCCGGTGATCAGTCGTAGCGCGGCTTCGCGGTTCTCCAGGCCCCAGCACTGGTAGACGCCGGCCCAGCGGGAGGGCTGTAGCCGCAGGTAGCTGGCGGGTGAGGGGCAGCCGATGGCGAGGAGGGCGGGCAGGGCGCCGAGGATGCCGCCGAGGAAGGACACCGCGTCGGGGGCCAGGCCCCATTCGGCGTCGGGGGTGCGGTGCAGGCTCGTGCCGTCGCGATGGAGGCTGAGGTGCAGGTGGCAGCCGTTGCCGACCTGTCCGGCGACGACCGAGGGGGCGAAGGAGGCGCGCAGGCCGTGCCGGGCGGAGACGGCGCGGACGGTTTCGCGGACGAGTACCGCGTCGTCGGCGGCGCGTACCGGGTCGGCCGGTGCGGTGGTGACCTCGAACTGGCCCGGCGCGTATTCGGGGTGGACCTGGAGGACCTCGATGCCCTGGAGGGTGAGTGCTTCGGTGACGTCCCGGAGGTAGTCGGAGAGTTCGACGATGCGGGTCATGCCGTAGGCGGGGCCGGCGCAGGGGTAGTCGAGGACCTCGAACTCGTCCTCGGGGGCCGGGGTGAGGCTCGCGGGCGCGCGGGTGACCACCCACTCGGTTTCGAAGCCCATCCGCAGGTCGAGGCCGGCGGCGGTGGCCCGTTCGGTCATTTTGCGGGCGAACAGCCGCTGGCAGGCGGGGTGCGGTTGCCCCAGCTGGTCGTAGCGGTCCACGGGGGCCCAGGCCCAGCCGGGTTGTGCGGCGAGCGTGGTGAGCCGGTCGAGGTCGGGGAAGAGCCGCAGATCGCCGTCGGGGCCGCCGAGGTCGTCGGACTGGGTGATGGCGTCGTCGGAGGTGAAGACGTCGAAGACTGGTGACATTCCGACGCCTCGTTCGGCGGCGGCCGCCAGGCGCTGTACCGGTATGGCCTTGACGCGTGTGATGCCCGCGTTGTCCACCCAGGTCAGTGCCACATTCCGGACGCCTTCCGCGTCCATTCCCGCCGCCAACTGGCGGGCGTCCACGCGCTGTTCCGCAGCCCGCGATCCCATAGAGCCGTCCTCACTTGGCCGTGCCGATTCCTCGGCGCCCGATGCCGCCGTCGCCGGTGCGGCCCAGGGCCCCGCCGGTCACGAGCAGTTGAACTCGCACCATACGCACTTTCCTCCGCCGCGAGGTTCCACACCCCAGACATCCGCGAGCCGGTCCACCAGCAGCAGCCCGCGCCCTGAGACTCCGGCCTCGCCCGGTTCGCGGCGTCGCGGCAGGCTGCTGTTCTGGTCCTCGACCTCCAGTCGCAGGCGCCGTTCGGCGCTGTGCGGCATGCGGATGTTGACCACCGCCTCGCCGTCGGTGTGCAGCAGGGCGTTGGTGATCAGCTCGTCGGCGACCAGCTCGATCTCCTCGGAGCGCTCCCGTGCTCCCCAGGCGCGTACCGCGGCCCGGATCATATGCCGGGCGGCGGACAGCGCTTCGGGGTCGGCGGGGGCGATGTGCTGCCGGAACCGTCCGATGGTGTCGTGCTCCGGGACGCCGAGGCGGCGCAGCAGGAGCAGTGCCATGTCGTCCTCGCCGATCCGGCCGCCGGCCGATTCGCAGAGGACGTCGGCGAGTTGCTGGACGTCCTGCGGGCCGTCGCGGACTTCGCGGGCCAACTCCCGCATGCCTTCGTCGAGGTCGATGCCGGGCTGCTCGACGAAGCCGTCGGTGCAGAGCAGCAGGGTGTCGCCGGGGGCGAGGTGGACGGTGGTGACGGGGTAGTCGAGGCGGCGGAACTCGGAGGAGATGCCGAGCGGCAGCCCGCCGGCCACCGGGAGGCGGCGGCAGAGTCCCTCGGCGTGCCGGAGGAGTGGGTCGATGTGCCCGGCGCGGACGAATCGGGCGGCGCCGGTGCTCAGGTCGGCGTCGACGTAGACGCAGGTGGCGAAGCGGTCGGTTTCGAGTTCGTTGAGGAAGGCGGAGGCCCGGCCCATGACGGTGGCGGGCGCGTGCCCTTCGGCGGCGTAGGCGCGCAGGACGATCCGCAGCTGGCCCATGAGGGCCGCGGCCTGGGTGTCATGGCCCTGGACGTCGCCTATGACGGCGGCGACCCGGCCGTCGGGCAGCGGAATCACGTCGTACCAGTCGCCGCCGATGTCCCGGCCCATTCGCCCGGAGCGGTAGCGGACCGCGACCTGGGCGCCGGCGACACCGGGGATGCGGCGCGGCAGCATGGCCTGCTGGAGGCCGGCGGCCAGGTCGTGCTCCTGGTCGTAGAGCATGGCGCGGGCCAGGCTCTGCGCGATGCTGCTGCCGAGCGCGACCAGGACGTTGCGCTCCTGGTCGCGGAAGTCGCTCTCGCGCTGGAAGAACAGGCCGATCACGCCGATGGGGCGGCCCTGGGCGATCAGCGGCAGGTACGCGGCGGAGCCGATGTTCAGCGGTTCGATGGCCGGCCAGAGCCGGGGCCAGCCGTGCCGGAACTCGGCGCGGGTGCGGACGTAGCGCGGGGCGAGGGTGCGGACGACCTCGCTCATCGGGAATTCGTCGCCGACCCGAGTGTATTCCAGGTCGGGCACAAAGCTGCCGGCCTTGCCTTCGGAGACCAGCCGGATGCGGCCGGCCTCGACCAGGCCGAGGATGACGTTCTCGGCGCCGAGCCGGCTCAGGCCCTGCTCGTCGGCGAGGACGGCGATCACCTCGCCGACGGTTCTGGCGTGAGCGAGGGCGGCGGTGGTGCGCTCGACGACGCTGGTGTGCCGGCGGCGCTCCTCGTCGACCGCGAGCCGTTCGGCCGCCTGGGCGTATTCGTCGCTGGCGTCGCGGACCACGCCGATGATGCGGCGCGGCCGGCCGGTTTCGTCGCGGCGGATGCTGCCCTGGGCGTGGGTCCAGCGGAGCGCACCGTCCCTGAGCCGGACCCGGAAGTAGGCGCCGTAGGAGTGGCTGCCGTCCTTGAGGGCGCGGGCGACCAGCGCGTCCAGGCGGGCGGCCTCGGTGGACGGTACGCGGTCGCTGAGGGTTTCCGGGCGGTCGTTGTACTCGCCCGGCAGCATGTCGAAGACCTCGAGGGCGTGCGGGTCCATGTGCATCAGGCCGCTGTCGAGGTCCCAGTCGAAGCCGCCCATGCCGTTGAGGGCAAGGGTCACGTCCGGGTGCGCGGGCCAGTCGTCCGGCACCGACACGGTGGGCTGCTGTGCCGCCCGGTCAGCCATGTCGTCACTTTGCCACATTCACCCGGATTGCGGCGTGTCCAGTGCTGGATCCGGTGGCTTGATCCAGTGCCCTGGTCCGGTGGTTTGCGCGGCCGCTGCCGGCCGATCGTCTGGTCGACGACCTGGTCAATCGCCTGGTCAACAGCCTGGTCCGGTGCCTGGTCCGGTGCCTGGTCAATCACCTGGCCAGTTGTCTGGTCACTTGTCTGGTCAGTTGTCTGGTCGCTTGCCCGCAGCACTGGCTTCTGCACCCTGCGGGTCGGTCACCCATGACGCTAGGAATGTCACGGAACGTGTTCGCCAGGTGATCGACGGCCTCGGTTGGAGCCGTCGCGGGTTCGCCCGCCGCATCGCCCGCTGGATCGCCCGCCGGATCGCACCGCGGCCGTACTCGTACCGCAGGCGACCGCCCGCCCCGCATCCCCCGCCCTCCTAGGCTGGCTCCACGAGGCTGGGGGAAGGGCGCGATGCAGCAGCAAGGCGAGACCAGGAACACGCTGAACACGTCGTCCGGCGGTTGGGTGGCGGGCCCGGTGGTGCAGGCGGGGCGCATCGACCACGTATCGATCCATCAGACGACCCCGGAGCCGGCCGGGCCCGGTGTGCTCCCGGAGGATCATTGGGTACGGCTGACCGCCGACTCCACGATCTGGCAGCACGTCCCTGCGGACCGCGACGCCGCCCTCCACCGGCAGCATGTCGCCACTGCGGTACGGCTGCTGGCACAGGCCCGGGACGAGGCGGAGCGGCTGCTGACCGCCGACCCATGGCAGGACCCCGGCCACCCCGCCCGATTCCTCGATCGCATCGAGTGGCTCTGCGGCGAGCCGGGCCAGGGCACGAGCCTCGGCCTCTACCCAGCCGAGGCCGCGCTGCTGACCCTCGTCCCGTTCCTCTACCGCGTGCACTCGCTGCACCTGACGGTCGAGAGCGCCTCGGTCCGCCCCGAGACCCTCGGCCGTTCGCCGGACCCCACGGACACGCCCCGCCGTTCCTTCCGCTCCTCGCACCCCTTCCACGCCTTCCACGCCTTCCACGCCTTCGCCGAGGAATACGAACTCCTCGTCAAACGCGCGCGGTTACGTCCCGACGCGGCCGCGCCGATCGGCTGGTGGCTCTTCCACCGCTGGCTCGCCCAGCGCACGGAGTTCGCGGCCCCGGCCGCGGTCGGACGGCTCCTGGCCCTCATCCCTGAGACGACCGCGGCGCTGCGCGACACCCTCACCCCGCTCAGGGTGAGCCGGCTCCTGCACGGGCTGCGCCGCGGGCCGGGCGTCTGCAACCCGGAATTCCTCGACCAGCTGCCCGCCGACGACCGCCTCCGCGGGCCCGGCCACCAGCGCGTCAGGGACCGCCGTCTCGCCCTCCTCCTCGCCCTCGCCCATGGCACCGCCATCGAGATGACGGCCCTGCCCGACATCGTGGTGGAGCACCTGGGCATCCCGCACCCGGTCGATCTGCCCGCACTGCGCCACACCCTCGACGGTTCCGGCTGGGGCGGCTCCCCCGACCTGCCCGTGCTCCGGACGGACTGCCACCACGAGGCCGTCATCGAGGCCCTGCGCAGCTACACGACCCGCGTGGACGAACTCCTCCACGCGGTGCACCGCACGGTCCGCGAACGCATCACCGAGCCCATGCCGCCCCTGCCGACCCGTCTCTCGGCGGACGGTGTGGTCCCCGCCGAGGGCGTCCTCAAGGGCTGGGCGAGCTTCCGCCTCGACGAGCGCCGGGTCCGGGACCTCCTGATGGGCGTCCAGCTCTACAAGGACCGCGATCTGGCCATCCGCGAGCTGTATCAGAACGCGCTGGACGCCTGCCGCTATCGCCGTGCCCGTACCGAGTATCTGGACCGGAGGACGGAAGCGGCCTCGTACGCCTACGAAGGCGGCATCGCCTTCGAGCAGGGCAGGGACGACGACGGCCGGGAGTACGTCGAATGCCGCGACAACGGCATCGGCATGGGTGACGCGGAGCTGCGCGGGGTCTTCGCCAGCGCGGGCGCCCGCTTCGCCGAGCAGCCCGACTTCAAGCTGGAGCAGTCGGCTTGGCGACAGCTCGATCCGCCTGTCGAGTTCTTCCCCAACTCCCGTTTCGGAATTGGCGTGTTGAGCTACTTCATGCTGGCCGACGAGATCCGGTTGACGACTTGCCGGATGGGGCCGGACGGCCTGCCGGGGCCGCTGCTGGAGGTCTCGATCTTCGGGCCCGGCCACCTGTTCAGGATTGTCGAGGTCGCGGAGCGGGGCGACGAAGCGGGCACGCGCGTGCGGCTGTATTTGCGGGAGGGGGATGAGAGGTCGCCTGACTGGTCGTGCGTGGATGTGCTCGAACGGGTGCTGGGGATCGCGGAGTTTCCGACCGTTGCGCGCGACGAGTCCCGGAGGAGCGACTGGCCGGCCGGCGAGTTGAAGACCAGGGAGGGCTTCGAGGGAGAGCGGTTCGGCCTCAACGCCCATCGGAAGACGGTCACTTGGCGTGGCGCGCCACCCGGGGTGCAGGTGATCTGGTGCGAGGAGGGCGGTGCCCTGCTCGTCGACGGTCTCCTCGTCCGCCCTTCGGTTCGGCGCGGAGTGCTGTCGACGGCCGATTCCGGCCTCACAGGGGCCGTGGTGAACCTCTCCGGTGCGTACGCGCCCGAGCGGCTGTCCGCCGACCGGACCGAGATTCTCGACGATGTCTCCGGCCGGATCCGGAAGTTGCTGGAGCGGGCGGCGACCGACCTGCTGGCGGCCGAGGGGCCGCTGCCCTCTTTCGCGTGGATCACCAGGGTGGCCGAGTACGGCGCGCAGCTGGCGGATGTCCTCGCGGCGGAGACCATGGCGGCGGGCCGGCGGCTGACGTTCGGCACGGTGAGTTTCGACAGCCCGCGCACGGGATGCCTGCCCGCGGATGTGGCCCTTCTGGATCCGGGGGACGCGTCCGCCGCCTTCCGCACCGGACCCACATCGCCCTGGATGATGTTGTTCGACGGTCCGCCCGATCACATCTACCTGTGGCGACTGCTCGCCCACCGCCCCAATGCGAAACTCGACGCACTGATCGCGTTCTGCCCCGAACTCGGCACCGTCGGCCCGGTGCTCCCGGCGCTGCCTTCCGACCAGCTTCTGCTGACCCACCAGGACGCAGCCGGTTTCTGGCAGTGGACCGACGACACCGGATCCCGGTTGGCACACCACATCGCCAAGGCCGGAGCCCGGATGGGAATTCCGCTGAGAGCCGCGAGAGAACGTGCCGCCCGACTCGGCCTCACACGGCCGCAGGTATCCGGCTCCGGGGCGCCGGCACCGGTGAGCGCGGACGGTACGGAACCCCGGTCGTCCCGCCCAGCGGTCGTTCCGCCGGGCGAAGTCGTTCCGCCGGGTGAAGTGCTCGCGACCGCGAAAGAACTGGATATCGGTCCGGAGCGAGCCATCCGGAAGTTGGTCGCCGACGGATTCAGGACACCTGCCGTCTTCCCCCTCGACGCTCATATCGACGATCTGCCGCTTCTGCACGACGACAAACGGGCCGGGTTTCTCCGGCCGCCCGGACCGGTCCCCTACCAGCACCTGCTCCTGTCCGCACACCGGCTGCGCCGCCCTCTGGACGTGGTCGTGGCGCGACTGCGCGCGTACGGCTTCGAGATCCCGCTCCGGCTACCGGATCCGCTCACACCGCTGGACGAGGAGCTGTTCCGGCCCTTGGGCCCGTGCCAGTGGTCCGGTGTGACCACGGCCGATGCGCTGCCGTTCGCCCACCTCATCGGCGCGGCGCGAGATCTGCACACCAGTCCGCGGGAGCTCGCCGAGCGGCTGGCGTCCCTCGGGGTCCGGACCTCGTGCCGTGACCTGCCGGAGGGCTTGTCGTACGGCGACGCGTTGGAACTGCTCACCACCGGCGCCTACAGCGGCGAGCTCCTGAATGCCGAGTCGGAGGTGTCCCTGCGGAGGCTGCTGGACCTGTCCTTCTGCGAGCCCGAGCGGCTGGCCCAGGTCGCCTCCTGGCTCACCCAGCTGGGTATCCCCGTCCCCGACATCGGCGAGACCCTGCGGACCGCGCTTACCCGAGTGCCACTCGCCGAGCCCGTTCCGGAACGCCGCTCCACCCCCAACGGGTGCGACCCTGGCAGCAGAGCATCCTTCATCTCCCCCGACAGGAAGCGACGACCGTGACCGCCACCAAGGGCCACCACATCGAGATCAAAGAAGGCACGGACCACGTCCGTGTCGTCCACAACGGCCGGCTTCTCGCCGACAGCCGTCGTCCTCTCCTCCTCTTCGAGACGGGCTATCCGGTGCGCTACTACCTGCCGCCCGAGGACGTACGGACCGAGCTGCTGACGCCGTCCGAGACGCATACCGTCTGCCCGTTCAAGGGAACCGCCTCCTACTGGTCACTTGCCGGTGGCCCGGAGGACATCGTCTGGGCCTACCCTGAGCCGCGCCCCGAGGTCGCGCAGATCAAGGACCATCTCTGCTTCTACGAGGTCGAGTTGGCCGAGTAGCACCGCGGCCCAGGACCGAGCACACCTCAGTAGGAAAGTTTCCTAACAATAATCCCTCCGCCTCCTTGACGCGTACATGTTCGAGCGCCAGGATTCCTCGGGACGGCTCCCCCACGCCGATTCAGGAGACGGATATGACCTCCACCCCTCGCGCCGAGAAGGCCCACAAGGCCAAGACGGCCCAGCAGCTCACGAAGCCGCTGCTCGGCAACCCCCGCCTGGCGATACCCGCCGCGGGCGCCGCGCTCGCGCTCGTCGGCGGTGTCGCGCTCTGGTCGACCGCGGGCCGCGCGGACGCCACCCCCGACCGCGCGCCCGGTGCGCAGGCCGCCGGGTTCACCGTCGCCGCCGCGGGCGATATCGCCGAACAGTGCACCGCGAGCAACCGCGGCTGCGAACACCCCAAGACCGCGGCGCTGATGAAGCAGCTCAACCCCGCGTTCGTCCTCACCATGGGTGACAACCAGTACGACGACGCCCGGCTCAAGGATTTCCAGAACTACTACGACAAGAGCTGGGGCACCTTCAAGGACAAGACGCACCCCGTCGCCGGAAACCACGAGACCTACGATCCCGACGGTGAACTGGCGGGCTACAAGGCCTACTTCGGGTCCGTCGCCTATCCCGACGGCAAGAGCTACTACAGCTTCGACCAGGACAACTGGCACTTCATCGCGCTGGACTCCAACAGCCTGGACTCCAGCCAGCTCGACTGGCTCAAGTCCGACCTCGCCGCCAACTCCAAGAAGTGCGTGGCCGCCTACTGGCACCATCCGCTCTTCTCCTCCGGCGAGCACGGAAACGACCCGGTCAGCCGGCCGGTCTGGAAACTGCTCTACGACGCCAAGGCCGAACTGGTCCTCAACGGCCACGACCACCACTACGAGCGCTTCGCCGCGCAGGACCCGGACGGCAAGGCCGACAAGAACGGGCTGGTCGAACTGCTCGCCGGTGTCGGCGGCGCCAACCCGTACAAGATCGAGGAAGTCCAGCCGAACAGCGAGAAGCGGCTGACCGACACCTTCGGTGTGGTGAAGCTGAACTTCACCGACACCGGTTTCTCCTGGGACCTGGTCGACACGGACGGCAACACGAAGGACAGCAGCCCGTCCTACGAGTGCCACTGAGCCCCGGGCTACCGGGATTCGGGATGTGGCAGTCTGACTGATGTATCTCGCGACCACGGACGCGGCCGCCACGGCGACAAAGGTGACGCGCGGCCGCGTCGGCGGGCCGGTCCTCGCCCTCGGCGCGGTCAGCCTTGTCACCGACATCTCCTCGGAGATGGTCACCGCCGTGCTGCCCCTCTACTTCGTCCTCCAACTCGGGCTGTCACCACTCCAGTTCGGCTTTCTCGACGGCCTCTATAACGGCGTTACAGCGGTCGTCCGGCTGCTGGGCGGCCATGCCGCCGACCGCGGCGGACGGCACAAGCTCGTCGCCGGATCCGGCTATGCGCTGTCCGCGCTGTCCCGCCTCGGGCTGCTGCTCGCGGGCGGCGGCACCGCCGGCATCGGCGCGTCGCTCGCCGCCGACCGCATCGGCAAGGGCGTGCGCACCGCACCGCGCGATGCGCTGATCTCGCTCAGCGCCCCGCCGGACGCGCTCGGCCGGGCCTTCGGCGTGCACCGGGCGATGGACACCACCGGCGCCCTCCTGGGCCCGCTCGCCGCGTTCGCGCTGCTGTGGGCCACCGCCGACGCCTACGACGCCGTCTTCGTCGTCAGCTTCTGCTTCGGCCTGCTCGGCGTACTGCTGATGGTCGCCTTCGTACCGGGACGAGCAGCCCTGCCCACGCACCACCCGGCACCGGCCGCCGGCACCCGGCCGCGCGCACGGCCCCTCTCCCCTCTACGCGATCCCGCCTTTCGGCGCATCTTCGCGGCGGCGGCACTGCTGGGCGCGGCGACCATCGGCGACTCGTTCCTCTATCTGCTGTTGCAGCGCCGGCTGGACTTCGCGGTGAGCTGGTTCCCGCTGCTGCCGCTGGGCTCCGCCGCGGTCTATCTGCTGCTCGCGGTACCGGCAGGGCGGCTCGGCGACCGCATCGGCCGCCGCATCCCGTTCCTGTGCGGGCATGCGGCGTTGCTCGGCGGCTATGTCCTGCTGCTGACGACGGACGCGGGGGCGGTTCTGCTGGTGGGCGTGCTTCTGCTGCTCGGCGTGTTCTACGGCGCCACCGACGGCGTACTGATGGCGCTCGCGGGGCCCGTCCTGCCTGCCGCGCGGCGGGCGAGCGGGATGGCACTGCTGCAGACGGGGCAGGCACTGTGCCGGCTGCTGGCGGCCGCCGGTTTCGGAGCGGCCTGGACGCTGTGGGGCACCCGGCCGGCCCTGATCGCCGCCGTCATCGCACTGGCGGTCGCGCTGGCGGCGGCCGTCGTCCTGCTTCCGCGCACGGACCGCCCGGACCACCGCCCGGACCGCCCGGACCGCCCTGAGCGCCCTGAGCGCCCGGACCACCCTGACCACCCGGACCGCCCAGCCCGACCGAACCGCCCGGGAACGGAGCCGTCCCACCTATGACGCACGCGACGCCTGACACGCCCCCGACGCCCCCGACTCCGGCGGCTCCCCCGACGCCGTCGATGCCGTCGACGCCGTCGACAGAGCACCAGGACATGCCCGCCCCGAGCCGCCCATCCCCACTCTCCTCACTTGCCCCACTCGCCCCGCTGTCCTTCCGCGCCCGGATCGTCGCCGTGGCGGTCGCCGCCGCGGTGCTCGCCACCGTCGCCGTCGTCTACACCGTGGGCGCCGCCCGGCGCGCCGAACCGGCCGACGCCCACTCGGCCTTCGGCCTCGACCACGGCCTCCTGTACTTCCGCAGCACCGGCGCCGGGGCCGGCCGGGTGGCCAGGCTGCCCGCACCGGCGGCCCGGTCGGGAGCGGCAGCCCACACATCGGCCCGCGCCCCCGGGCCGGACCACCGCACCACCGGCGGCCCCAGCTGCGAGCGCTTCTACGCGGCCGCCGGCACCGGCCTCTGCCTGCAGCGCCGCCCCGGCATCCCGCCCCGGTCGTACGCCGTCGTCCTGGACCGCCGGCTACACGAGAAGCGGCGTATCGCACTCACCGGCATCCCCAACCGTGCCCGGGTCTCGGCCTCCGGGCGGATGCTGTCCTGGACGATGTTCGCCACCGGGGACTCGTACGCCACCACGTCGTTCTCCACGCGCACCTCGATCCTGGACACCCGCACCGGCTACCTGATCAAGAACATGGAGGAAATCCCGCTCACCCTCGGCGGCCGCCGCTATCACTCCCCGGACGTCAACTACTGGGGCGTCACCTTCGCCCGCGACGACAATCGCTTCTACGCGACCGTCTCGACGAAGGGGAAGACCTATCTCGTGGCGGGCGATATGCGGAAGTGGGCCGCACACACCCTCCGCGAGAACGTCGAATGCCCGTCCCTCTCCCCCGACAACACCCGTCTCGCCTTCAAGAAGCGGGTCCGCGACGGGGCCGACGCCCCCTGGCGGCTGTACGTCCTGGACCTGCGCACCCTGCGCGAACACCCGCTCGCGGAGACACACAGTGTGGACGACCAGGCCGCCTGGCTGGACGACGACACCCTCGCCTACGCCCTGCCGGGGCACGACGGCCGTCAGAGTGACATCTGGACCGTCCCGGCGAACGGCGGCGGCTCGCCGTCCCTCCGCGTACCAAATGCCTCCTCACCCGCCCGCATCCCGTAGGGAAGAGGGCGTCTCGGCGTCCCGGCGGGATTGTCAGTGGCGGGTGGCACCATCGATCGCATGACGCCGTCCATCACCGAGTCCTGGATCCGCATCGAGCGATGGCTCGCCGCGTACGCACCTGCCACGGCCGCCGCGCTGGCACCTCCCGCGGAGCGTGCCGCGATCGCCGCGGCCGAGGAGGCAATGGGCCTGTCCATACCGGATCCACTGGTGGAATCCGTCCTCCGGCACGACGGTACGGGGCATCGCGTGCTGCTGCCGCCGTTCTGGATGCTGCTGAGCACCCAGCGCATGGTGGACACCTGGCGTATCCGGACCAAGATCCATGGATCGGATCCGGAGCCGCCGGACCACGAAGACGAGGATCCTGAGGCGGACTTCGGGCCGTGGTGGCACCGGCAGTGGATACCCTTCGCCGCTGACGGGTGCGGGGACGAACTGGTGCTGGACCAGCGCCCGACCACCCGCCGCGGCAGGGTCGGCAGCGCCGACCACGAACAGGGCTGCTTCTTCGAGCGGCACAGCATGTGGGCGTCGCTGCCGGTGCTCTTCGACCTGTCGGCCACCGCGATGGAGACCGGCGAAGTCCTGGACTACTACGAGCGCGTCGTCACGCCGGAGGGAGAACTGGACTGGGAGATCCTCTAGGGACCGGCCGCCTCGTCGCCCAGTCGTCCCCGTCCCCCTTCGCCCGCCCGCCCCGCTGCGACGCGTACGCCCCACACAGCGCACAATCGAAGGGTGAGCGATGCGGAGGAAACGAACGACAGGTCCGACGAGCGGAACTCGGGCGCCATCGGCGACCAGGGTGGCGATCCGGCCTGCTGGCTGGACCAGGTGTGTGACGCCTGCGGTCGGATCCGTGAACGGCCCGGCAGCGACGTATGCGAGTACTGCGGCGCCGGGGCGGACACCGCACAGTTGCCCACGGCACCGGAGGCGTCCAGGCAGCCGCCCGCTCCCGACCGCCCCGCGCTCCGCCGGGACCGCGACGAGCAGGGCCGGGCCCGCAGCGCCCGGCCACGCGACGGGCTCGGCCGCCCGCTGCCGTACGGCTCCCCGGGCGTGGCGCGGCAGCCGGAGGGCGTGCCCCGTACGCCGGCGGAGTCGCTGGCCGAGGCGCAGCGGCTGCTCGACGCCGGGATGCCGTTCCATGCGCACGAGGTGCTGGAGGACGCCTGGAAGGCGGCGCCGGAGCCGGAGCGCGAACTGTGGCGCGGGCTCGCCCAGCTCGCCGTGGGCCTCACCCACGCCGCACGCGGTAACGCGTCCGGCGCGGCGGCGCTGCTGGACCGGGGCTCGGCCGCCATCGCTCCGTACGCGAACGCGGCCCCGTACGGCATCGACATTTCCGGACTGACGGACTGGGCCCGGCAACTGACGGGTCGACTGAACGAACCCCCGAATGGCCCGGTGCCCGCGGCCGAGACAGCGCCCCGGCTGCGGGCTGCCGGCGGCTAGAGGGGTACGCCCCGTCCCTCCGTGCGCCGGAGGGCCGGGCCGGCAGGGGCCGGGCCGGCAGGGACCGCGAGCCCGCGCCGCCTTTGCGCGGCGCCGGGGATCAGGGCGTGGGAGTTTCTCCTATCTCCCGGTGCGTTGATCCGGGGAGCTGTCCGCCGGCACCTGGCACATGGCTCCCCTGTTCCTCATGAAGCCTCCGCCTCCCGGCACTCCCGGCGGCGGCTGCGAAGCCGCCAGGCGAGCATGCCGCCGCCCGCTCCCAGCAGGGCGGAGCCGATACCGGTGCAGGCGGCGATGGCGGGCCGGTGGTGCGAGCCGGCCTCACCCGCCCGAGCGGTCGTTTCGGCAGCCCCGGGGATCCGAGCGACCACTCTGCGGGGCATCGCCCCACCGGCATACAAGGCATCGTCGCCTGCATACGCACGGGCGAGGCCGTACATACCACCCCAGTCATACGCACCGTCGGACTCAAACATGCCCTCCCAGTCGTGCAGACCCGGCTCGTGCGCACCACCCCGCTCGTGCACACCCTCCCGCTCCCGCGCACCGTCCCACCCATGCGCACCACCACGCGTGTGCGCACCGTCCCGCCCGTGCGTACCGCCACGCTTGTGCGCACCACCGCGCGCCTCCGCCGCCCCGCGTGCGTCTCCCGGCGCCTGATCATGTCTGGCCGGCGCCGTCTGCATCTCCGGCAGTGTGTCGACCGGCTCGGTCTTCCCCGCGTTCCGGAAGCCCCAGTTCAGCAGGGAACTGGCTTCCTTGAAGACGCCGTTGGCCTCTCCTGACTGCGGGTTCATCACGGTGACCAGCAGGGTGCGGCCGCCCTGCCGCGCGGCGGCGATCAGCGTGTTGCCGGCCTGGGTGGTGTAGCCGGTTTTGACGCCGATGATGCCGGGGTAGCGGGGGACGCCGTTCGCGCCGGTGATGAGGCGGTTGGTGTTCTCGATCTCGGCTCCGCCGTTGCTGGGGAACCGTGCGCGCGCGGTGCGGCAGTAGCGCGCGAAGTCGTCGTTGGCGAGCCCGGCGCGCGCGAAGACGGTCAGGTCGTACGCGGACGAGGACTGGCCGGGCGTGTCGTAGCCGTCCGGGGACTTCACCGTCGTGTCGCGCGCCCCGAGCTTGCGGGCGGTCTTCTGCATCTCTCGCGTGGTGGTCTTCCAGCCGCCGTTCATCGAGGCCAGCACATGCACCGCGTCGTTTCCCGAGCGCAGGAAGACGCCGCGCCACAGGTCGCCGACGCTGTACCGGCGGCCCTGCTGGATGCCGACGAGACTGCTGCCGACGCCGATGCCTTCGAGGTCGGCGGCGCTGACCCTGCGGACGGCGCCGGCCGAGAACTTCGGCAGGACGGTGATCGCGAACAGCGTCTTGAGGGTGCTGGCCGGCGCGAGCCTGCGGTGTGGGTTCTTGGCGGCGAGGATGTCCCCGGTCTCCGCGTCGGCCACCGTCCAGGAGAGCGCGGACAGGCCCTTGGGCAGCTGCGGCGCGTGGGGCGCGGCAGCCTTCCGTACTCCGGTCGGCGCGGACCGGGTGCCTGCCGGCCCGTCGGGGTGTGCCGCGGCCGGCATGGCCATCATGGAGACGCCGGCCGCGGCGGCCACCGCCACGGCACCGGCCTTCTTGGTGGCCTTCTTGGGCGAAAGAGCGTCAATTGCCATGCCGTCACGCTAAGTAGGGGCAATTCGGCCCGCAGCGCGGGTGCGCCAGTCGGCCCAAGGAAGCCGCCGCGCGCTCGGCATGTCGCAGCTGCTCCGGCATGTCGCATCTGCAAAGAAGGACCCGCCCGGTGCGACGGGGGATGCACACCGGGCGGGTCTCAAGACCTTTCTACCGCATCCGAGGACGGTTACGCCTCAAAAACTTGTTCGTTTGCCGATTACCAGGTCACGGGGAGCGAAATCAGGCCACGTGCACGCAGTGCCCGTCGATGCCGCAATTCACCGCGCGGGATATCGAGCCGGAGTCCCGGAAAGCGGCTGATGAGAGCGCCGAGCGCGGTCTCGGCCTCCAAGCGGGCCAGTGGGGCGCCGAGGCAGTAGTGGATGCCGTGGCCCAGCGCGAGGTGCCCGGAGAGGTCGCGGCCGCGGTCCAGCGTGTCCGGGTCGGGGAACCGGCCGGGATCACGGTTCGCGGACGCGATCGACAGCAGCACGCTCTCCCCCGCCGGGATCCGTACGCCGCCGATCTCGATGTCCTCTTTGGGGAAGCGACGGATCGCCAGCGGAGCAGGGCCGTCGAACCGGAGGAACTCGTCCACCGCGGGGCGCAGTTCGGCCGGATTGCGCCGCAACTCGTCGAGCTGCTCCGGGTGGTCGAGCAGGGCGAGCACGGCATTGCCGATGAGGTGGACGGTGTTCTCGTAGCCGGCGAAGAGGATCAGGAAGGCGAGCGAGGTCAGCTCGTCCTCGGTGAGCCGGTCGCCCCCCGGCCCCGTACCGGAGACGTCATCGCCCGACTGCGGATCGTCCCGTACCGCGATCAGGTCCGACAGCAGGTCGTCGCCCGGCTCGGCGCGCTTGGTCGCGATCAGACCGGTGTAGAACTCCAGCATCGACCCGATCGCCTCCTTCATCAGGTGCGGACGGCTGGGATCGGGCGTGATGAGAGCGTCCGACCAGGCCAGGAAGTCCCGGCGGTCGTTCTGCGGGATGCCGAGGAGATCACAGATGACGGTGATCGGCAGCGGTCCGGCGTAGTCGGCGATCAGGTCGGCGCGGCCCTTGTCCGCCATGGCGTCCAGCAGGTCGTCCGCGACCCGCCGTACGGGCTCGCGCAGCGCGTCGACCCGCCCCGGGGTGAAGGCTTTGACGACCAGGCGGCGGATCCGGGTGTGGTCCGGCGGGTCCATGTTGAGCAGGTTGGCGTCCAGCGCGGGTGGCAGCGAGAAACCTCGGTAACCGCCGGGCGTGGCATGCCGCTTGTCCAGGGAGAGCCGCGGATCGGCGAGCGCGCGGCGGACGTCGTCGTAGCGGGTGACCAGCCAGGCGGGGTTGCCGTCCGTGCCGGCGATCCGGTGTACGGGGCCGGCCTCGCGCAGGGCGGCGTAGGCGGCGTAGGGATCGTCGAGGAGGGGGGTCACATCGATGGGGGCATCGGGGCCGGTCTCGGCGGTGTTCTGCATGGATCCCGACTCTAGACGAGCGGATCGGACGGCCTGTCAGGCGGGCCTCGGGGCCGATGGCCTGTCAGCCTCAGCGCCGTCGGCTGGATGGTCCGGCCGTCGAAGCCGGCCGATCCGCCGTCGACTCCGGACGCTCCGGCCGCCGGCTCCGGACAGTCCGGCTACCGGCTCCGGACAGTCCGGCTACCGGCTCCGAACGGTCCGGCTTTCCTGTAGGCCGTACGCGGGCGGCATCGGCCCGTATTGGACCGATGCCGCCCCTACGGCGCGGGCAGCCCGGACCCCCGTGCCGGGCCACCCCGTCTGGGTGGTCGCCGCTCAGCCGCGGGACACCGAGCTGCGCTGCCTCAGCTCGGTGAGCACGGTCTCGACCAGCGACGAGTGGTAGACATCCGCGACGAGCGCCAAGTGCTCGTATTCCTGCGTGAGTTCGGCCGGATCGGCGCCCGTGGCGACCACCACGCTGTCGGCGCCGTGGGCGGGCACATGGCCCACCGCGCGGTTCTCCAGCCCGCGGCGGAGCGCGGCCGCCTCGGCGACGGCCGCCAGCTGCCGGTCGTCGAGCGAGACGGCGCGGGCCCGTTCCCGTGCGATGTCGACGGCGTCGGACTCCACATGGCGGCGGATGCCGCGCTGTACGTCGCGTATCTCCGCCATCTGCCGGTTGGCGCGCCACTCCAGGTCGGCGAACGGCCACCGTACGGACCATGTCGGGCTTTCCATCGTGACCTCGGGGGTCTGCTCGGTGACGGTCTGCCAGAGCGGGGAGAGACGGCGCAGCCGGCGCCAGGCGGCGGCCCGTGGACCGGCGGCCGGGAGCGCGAATCCGGTCAGGACGAGGATCGCCGCGACGGAGGCGCTGAGCGGGGCAACGCCGTTGGAGAGCCAGAGCGCTTCGTGGCCCGCCCAGGACAGGACGAAGCCGATCACCTTGCAGGCGCAGTAGACCAGGCCGAGCCAGCAGCCCGCCGCCAGCACCCGGAGCCCGCGCGCCAGCCATGACCGGCCGAGTCGTGCCGCGTAGCGGGGGCAGAGCGTGCCGAGGCCGGCGAGGCTCGATCCGAAGATGGCCAAATACAGCACCAGGAACAGCATGACTCCGGGAGAGTCCGTATAGGCGGTGCTGAAGTCGCGGGGGTGCTCGACGGCGTCCGGGCGGCCGACGGCGAAGCCGGTTATCGCCACCGCCCACAGCGCGGCCACGCTTCCGACCGCGGTGCGGGCCTTGCCCCGGGCGCGGGCCCGCGCGGCATCGCCCTCGCCTGCCGTCCACCGCAGCAGCAGCACCAGCGCGCCGGCGGCGAACACCACGACCGAGGAGTAGAGGAAAACCATGGCCAGGTTGGCCACGCCGACCAGCCGGTCGAAGGCGCGGTAGAGGCTGGGCGCCGAGAAGAGGAAAACAGTCGCCACACCGCCGGTCATCACGCAGGCGAGCCCGAGGTCCGCATTGCCGCGGTCGCGGAACCAGGCGACGGCCTTGTATCCGACGAGCGTCCAGGCGGCGGCCGCGAAGCACAGGTAGATGAGGTCAAACACGCGGCCCCCCGCCTACGCCGGCCGGTCCGTCGACCCCGCCGGTCCTGCCCATCCCGTCGGCGTCGGCGTCCGGGCCCTCCTGCTGGCGCCGGATGTGCTGCAGCGCGGGCCCGAGGGCCGCCGCCAGTTCGGCCGCCTGGCCCTCCAGCGGCAGTTCGCGTTCCCCTGCCGATGGCACCACCCGCTCCATCAGCAGCGTGCCCAGCACCTCGGTTTCCCGCTCGGCGAGGTTGTCGTAGCCGTGGTGCCGGGCGAAGCCCATGGTCAGGCCCATCCGACGCATCGCGGTGGCGACGTCGACCGACGGGGTCCACATCCGCAGCGCGTCCTCGGTGATGGCCGGATCCTGACCGTGTCCCAGCAGCAGGTGGCTCAGCTCGTGCAGCACGATATGCGCCTGATGCCAGGGCGAGGTCTTGAGCTCGAAGAAGACCCAGTAGCCGTCGTCGGTGGCGGCGGTCATGCCCGAGACCACACCGCCCAGGCTCATCGGCACCATGTGGACAGGCCGGCCCACACGCGTGGCAACGATGTCGCACAACTCCCGCAGATCTATTGCGGCGGGCAGCGCCAGCTCCTTGATGAGCCGCTTGCACCGCCTGCGTATCTGCCCCACTCGCATGCTCGTCCCGTCCTCGGCTCCGCCCGGCCGCCAGGTGTAGAAGATCCGGTCGCGTTCCGCTGTCGGTAAGAGGTCACTGGCCATGCCGATCACCGCCCTGACCGCGGTGATCGCCGTGACTGCCCTGGCCTGGCGGATCCGCCGGCAGATTCATCTGCTGCCGGAACTGGGAGATGATCGTCGTCAGGCTGTCCTGCACCTCCGGCGGCAGCCCGACGGAGCGCAGCGCGATGGCGCGCACCCGCTGATCGCGCATGGCGGCGAGAAAGCGGACCTCTTCCTCCACCCGCGCGGCCTGCGGCTGCGAGAGGTCGCCCAGCAGATAACCGACCGGTACGCCAAAGAACTTGGCCAGCGCGCGCAGCAGCTCCGGACTCGGGTTGGTGCGCCGGCCGTTGCGCAGCATCGACAGATACTGCTCGGTGACCTTGGCCCCGCCGTACTCCGCCGCCCCACCGCTGATCTCGTCGGCCACAAAGGCGTTGGTGTACGGAGCCCCCGGCGGATGCATGTTGGCGAAGAGATGATTCAGCCGCTCCGCGAGCACACTGCCCGCCCCCTTGGACCGACCGTCGTCCCCCGCTGTCATGCCACCGCCCCTTGAACTCCCACAGACCGCAAGGGCCTGCGCCTGATCCCGACCATGCAAACCAGCGCGGCAGCACCGCTATTCCCCGCGACCGCCGTGGAACCTCGGCATTCGCTGCCGGGGGAATACACCACCGCGCCACGCCCCCCACGCGTTCCGCTACCGCATAGCCGCTCAATCGACCGTCCCCAACGAGCAGTTAAGGTCACCCGAGCCGCAACCACCATACTTCCATGCAGGGAACACGCCGCACCAGTCCACATACGGACAGTGAAGGCCGACCGACTTAACCGGGAGTTGAGCGGCGCTCGCTGAGCCGCGAGACCCCGGCAGAGCGGCCGCAACAGCCGCCGACGCATGGCAAACGCGCCATTGCCACCACGGCCGCCCGCCAGTCGAAACGGTTGGCGAGGCCAATCCGGCCAAGGACAACAGTGACCGGAAATCGCGCCTGGGGCGCATTCATACGCGTCAGGCGAGCCGGGCCCGCCCCGGCGCTGCCGGAGCGCGGCCAGGGCGTGTCCGTCTCTTCCGGATCACGCCGCGGCTTGACCCTGACCCGCGGGTCAGGGGTTAGCGTCCCCGCCGTCCCGACGCGATGACTTTTCGTAGATGACTATCCGGTAGATGACTATCCGTAGGAGGCCGCCCATGGCGACCGCAGCCCTGCCCCGCACTGCGCGCGAGGTCCGTCTCGCCGCTCGCCCCGACGGCCTTCCCGAACCCCGGCATTTCGCCGTCGTCCGGAGACCCCTGACCGATCCGGTACCCGGCCGTGTGCTGGTGCGGAATGAACACTTCCTGGTCTTCCCTGGGCTGCGCACCCTGATCGGCGGCGAGACCGAGGGGCTGCCGCTGCCCGCCCTGGCGTCCGGGGACACCCTCTTCGGCCCCGCCGTGGGCGAGGTCCTCGCCGCGCCCGGGGACGGCCCGTTCCGGCCCGGGGACCGGGTGGTCCACATGGCCGGCTGGCGGGACCACGCCCTGCTCCCCGCCGCCGACGTGACCCCCGTCGACCCGGCCCTGCCGACGCCGGTCGCACACCTCGCCCAGGGCTCCGCCCCGTACGGCGCGCTGACCCGGGTGGCTCCCGTCCGCACCGGCGACGTCGTCCTGGTCACCGGGGCCGCCGGCGCGGTCGGCACGCTGGCCGGGCAGATCGCCCGGCTGCTGGGCGCGGCCCGGGTGATCGGCAGCACCGGCTCGCCGCACAAAGCCGACCGGCTCGTCCGCGAACTCGGCTACGACCACGTCCTGTTGTGTGGCCCGGAGTACCCGCCCTTCGCCGAGCAGTTGCGCGCCGCCGCCCCCGACGGAGTGGACGTGGTCCTCGACAGCGTGGGAGGCGAGCAGCTCGCCGCCGCACTGGGAGCCGCCCGGCAGGGCGCGCGAGTCGCCGTCGTCGGCGCGCTGGCCGGGCAGCTGGACGCGGACCGGGGCGGCGGCACCGCGCCCGTGGAGATCGACACCTTCCGGCTGCTGGTCCGCGGTGTCTCGCTGGGCGGATACCTCGGCACCGACCACCCGGGCGTGGGGGCCGAGTGGCTCGAGCGGTTCGGCGGCTGGCTGCGCTCCGGCGCGATCCGCTTCCCGTATTCGACGGTCGAGGGAATCGACCGGGCCGCGCGGGCGTTGCCCGAACTGATCGCCGGACGCCATTTCGGGGCGGTGGTCGTGCGGTTGTAGCCACGGCAGCGGACGACGGCGGCGGCAAGGGACGGGGGGCGGACGGTGCGAATCGGCGACGCGGCGGCAGCGGCCGGGACCACGGCACGGGCCCTGCGCTTCTACGAACAGCGCGGCCTGCTGCCCCCGCCCGCCCGGACCCCGACCGGACAGCGGCAGTACGGCGCCGCGGACGTCGCCCTGGTCCGGGTGATCCGGGAGCTGCTCGCCCTCGGCCTGACCATCGAGGACCTGCGGACCCGGGCCGACCGGCTCCCGCTGCTCGCGCAGGACCCGCCGCCGCCCTGCGGATCCGGCGGCTCCGGCAGCTCCGGCGACGGCTTCGCTCCCGTGGTCGACCGCCGCATCGCCGCCCTCGACGAGGAGATCGCCCGGCTCACCCGGCAGCGCGAGGAACTCGCCCGGCGGGCGTCCCCCGTGGCCGGTTGACGCCCGGCGCGCACGCTCGGCGGCGCTGCCACTGCTCGGCGACAGCCGGTAGGAGCGCACCCCGTCGGCGTGGGAGTGCGTGGGCATGCGTGATCGTGGTGATCAGCAGCTCGTCCGGGCCGATGGCCTCCGGGAGCCGTTCCAGACGGTCAGCGCCCCGGCCCCGGGAGCGGTCCAGGGCCGACACCACACCGCCCATCAGCATGATCAGCAGCCGCTGCGGCACGACGGCGGTGGCCACCTGGCCCGCTCGTGCCGCCGCAGCGGCAGCAGCCGCTCGCCCAGGCGGGCGGCCCGGAAGGTCCCGGCGGGCCCGACGGCCCGCCGAGCACGGGCGATGAGGACGGGCGATGAGGTCAGGTGACGAGGAGAGGTGATGACGACGGGTGAATCGGTCCAGGATCCGGTAATGGACGTTCCCTCACTCGAACGCGGCGGCGGCCTCGCCCAGCGCGCGGGCCACCACCTCGGGGGCGTACGGGGCCTGGGCGCCCGGCGTGTACGTCACGGACCGCAGGCCGCCGGTGTAGCGGAAGCTCCGGTGGCGCTCGTACACCGGCCAGGAGACCGGCGACCTGCGGTCCACGCCGACGCTGATGCCCTGCAGCGGGGCCATCCCGATGAGCTGGTGCACGCCGCGGCCCAGCCGGCCGGTCTCCGTGCCGTCGACCAGCAGCCGGAACTCCCAGCGCAGCCCCTCCACCGCCGTGGCGGACAGGGTGACGGTCCGCCGGCCCGCGGGCAGCGGCCCGGCGTCGGCCTCGTGCAGCCTCCCGTACTCGTTGTAGGCGAAGCGCAGCCGCCCGTCCTCCACGTACAGGCTGTAGCCGCCGCCCTGGTCGCCGTGCGACACCAGCACGCCCCGGTCGTCGGCGGCGTGCTCGTCGAGCTCGACCGTGACGTCGAAGGAGCGGAAGGAGATCAAGCGGGAGGAGCGGTAGCGTTCCAGCTCCGGGGTGCCCGGCAGCAGCGTGAGCGGGCGGTGGAAGCGCTCCTCGGCGGGATGCCGCCGGGCCAGCGCGCCGCTGCCGTCGCCCAGTGGGAAGACGCCGTTGCGCCAGGCCGCCGCTTCCCAGGCCGCGGCCAGCTCCTTCACCACCTCCGGGTGGTCGGCGGCCACGTCGGTGGTCTCGGTCGGATCGGTGCGCAGGTCGTACAGCGCCCACTCGCCGTCGTCGTACGGGGTGCCCGGCCGGTGCAGGGTCACCAGTTTCCAGCCGTCGCGGTAGAAGCTGCGGTTGCCCGACATCTCGCAGTACTGCTCCCGGTGGGCGCTCTCCGTCCGCCCGTCGCGCAGCACGGGCACGAAGCTGGCCCCGTCGGGTTCCTGGGCGGGGCGCGAGCGCCACCGCTCGGGTCTCGGTACGCCCGCCAGGTCCAGCAGGGTCGGGGTCACGTCGGTGACGTACTGGTACTGGTGCCGCACTCCGGCGTCCTCCGCGGCCCGCGGCAGCCCCTCGGGCCAGGAGAGGACGAACGGGACGCGCACCCCGCCCGCGTAGGTCTGGCCCTTGTACAGCCGGAACGGGGTGTTGGAGGCCATGCCCCAGCCGCGCGGGTAGTGCACCAGGCTCCGCGGTCCGCCGATGAGCTCGGTGTCCCGTGCCACGTCCCCGTCCCAGTCCTCGGGGACGGGCTGGTGGACGAAGCGGCTGAAGTAGCTTCGGGTGCCTTCGGCACCGCCCTCGCCGGTGCCGCCGTTGTCGGAGGTGAACAGCACGATGGTGTCGTCGAGTTCGCCGAGCGCGGCCAGTGTGTCGGTGAGCCGGCCGAGGTTGCGGTCGATGTTCTCGACCATGGCCGCGTACACCTCCATGTAGCGGGCGTAGCGGGCCTGTTGGGCGGGTGTCAGCTCGCCCCACGGGCCGACGTCGAAGCCCGCCTCGGAGTTGCGCTCCGGGAGCGCGGTGCCGGCGGGGAACAGCCCGTCGGCGATCTGGCGGGCGAAGCGGCCGGCCCGCACCGTGTCCCAGCCGCCGTCGTAGCGGCCGCGTTGCCGCTCGATGTCCTCGGGCCTGGCCTGCAGGGGGCCGTGCACGGCGTTGTGCGCGACGTACAGGAAGAACGGCTTGTCGGGGTCGTGCGCCCGTAGCGACTTCACCATGGAGATCGCCTCGTCGGTGATGTCGTCGGTGTAGTAGTAGCCGTCGGGCAGTTCGTCGATGTCCAAGGGGCTGTTGTCGCGGACCAGCTGGTGCGGGTGGAACAGGCTGGTCAGGCCCTCCAGGACGCCGTAGTAGCGGTCGAAGCCCTTCTGCAGCGGCCAGTTGCGCCGGTCGTCGGCGGCGTTGGACGCCGAGTCGCGGGTCAGGTGCCACTTGCCGACCGCGTAGGTGGCGTACCCCGCGTCGTGCAGCACTTCGGCGAGGGTGGGGACGTCGTCGCCGATCTCCATGCCGTAACCGGGGAAGCCCGGGTCGAAGTTGGCGACCGTCGAGTATCCGACGCGGTGCGGGTTCAGACCGGTGAGCAGTGCCGCCCGCGCCGGGGAGCACAGCGGCATGGTGTGGTAGTTCGCGAGCCGCAGGCCGCGCCCGGCCAGCTCGTCGAGCACCGGGGTGGCGATCTCCGAGCCGAACGGACCGATGTCGCTGTAGCCCATGTCGTCGACGAGGACGACGACGATGTTCGGGGCGCGGCGGCCCTGGCCGCCGGGCGTGCGCCGCGGTGGCCAGGCCGGTTCGGACTCGGCGAAGGTACGGCCCACGCGCCCGGCGAAGCCCTCGTACGGGTCGCGGCGGGCCGGGCCGGCGGCGGCCGGGTCCCTGGGGAGGGCGGTCATGCGGAGACCTCCGGGCCGCGGCGGTTGAACGGCAGCCGGCCGAGCAGCACGGCCGGGCCGCAGATGTGGGTGACCGCGAAATCACCGGGAGTGCGGACGTCAACCACGGTCAGCTCACCGAGGCGCGGCTGCGCCTCGCTGACTCCGGTGGCACGGGAAACGGTCATGGCGGAACGCGTCCTTGCAGAGAGCGGAGGGCGAAGGGGCACGAGGAACGGGGCGGCGCCGGCATCGTCGCGGCAGCCGGGTCGCGGCACGACGCACGAGGTCAGGGCCCTGCCGGGGATACTAGGCACTGCGGAAGCCCTCGTCCGGAACCTCGCGCGACCGCCACGAGCTCGCCATGCTGCGGCAACAACTCCGAGAGTCAGGTACGCCGCAACGCTCGGCTCCGGCGCCGGCATTCCTGTTCCGAGCCGAGCGGGCCGACCGGCTACACGAGGTTGCAATGGGCCCGAAACAGAGGGCTGTTGACGGGACGAGCGATCAATGACGACTATCGATCGACAGATGCGCACGACTGGTCGAGCCAAGCAGTGAGGGGAGCGGTGATGTGTGAGAGCCGGGTTCCCTCGCCCGCTGCGGCCGCCCTCCGCCTCGTGCACCCCGCCCCGCAGGTGAACGTCGATGCGCGCCGCGTCAGCAGCGGCCTCTGTCGTCCCTGACGTTCCGGCGGCCGCGTAGGAGCCGCCGTGCCGGCGCTGCCATGTCGGCGTGCGCTCGTCCTTCTCCCCATCCCCCTGGAGGGAACCCCTGTGACCCCGCCCCGCCTCCGGCCGGCCTTGGTGACGCTCTCCGCGGCCGCCCTGCTGACCGTCGCCTCCGCGGCCCCCGCCGCCCCTGTTGCCGCCTCGCCCGCACCGGCCCGCAGTTCGGTCGTCCTGGACTGGTACGACACCACGGCCGAGACCGTCGCCGCTGCAGGAGCCCCCACCCAGATCACCAACAGCCGTACGTGGGCGATCAGTTGGCTCGCCGCCGCCAGGGCGACCCGGCAGGCGCCGGCCGGCGTGGACCGCGGCGCGTTCCAGGACGCGGCGCTCGCCTCGGCCGTGCACGACGCGCTGGTCGCCCTGGCGCCCGCCCGGACCGAGGCGCTGGACGCCGCGCTGGACCGGACGCTGGACGCGATCCCGGACGGGTACGCCGAGGAGCGCGGCGTGGCGGCCGGGACCCGGCAGGCGGCGCAGGTGCTGGCGGCCCGGCAGGACGACGGCCTCGACCCGGCCTCGGTGAACGCGCCGTTCACGGTGCCGCCCGCAGGGCCTGGCGTCTGGCAGCCGACGCCGCCGGCGTACGCCCCGGCCGTCCAGTACGGCAACCGGCTCGCCAAGCCCTTCCTGCTGGAGCGCGCCGACCTGTTCCGGCTGGGCCCGCCGCCCGCCGTCGGCTCCGCCCGCTACCGGGCCGACCTGGCCGAGGTACGGGCATACGGGGCGGCGGACAGCACGGTCCGCACCTCCCGGCAGTCCGAGACCGCCGACTTCTGGTTCGGCTCCTCGCTCACCCTGTACACCGAGCCGCTGCGCGTCGCGCTGGCCCGCTCGGGCCAGTCCACCGACCGGCGGGCCGGGCTCGTGGCGCTGTTCCATGCGGCCCTGGTGGACACTCAGATCGCGACCTCCGACAGCAAGTACGCGTATCTGCGCTGGCGCCCGGTCACCGCCCTGCGCACCGGGACCATCGACCCCGACCCCGCGTGGACGCCGCGCCACATCACACCTGCGCACCCGGACTACCCGAGCGGCCACGCCACGTACGCCGGGGCGGCCGAGACGGTGTTGACCGCGCTCGTCGGCGCGCGGACCGCCCCCTTCGAGCTGACCAGCCCAACGGCGCCCGGCGTGACCCGCAGCTACACGAGCTGGCGCCGGCTCACGTCCGAGAACGTCGACGCCCGCGTGTGGTCCGGCATCCACACCCGGTCCGCCGACGAGGCCGGTGTCGTCCTCGGCGGCGACGTGGCCCGGTACGCACTGGACCACTCCGGGCGGCTGTTCGGCAGGCTGTGACGGTCTGGCGTCGCGAGTGACACCCACGTCGCGTGCCGGGGCAGCGCCCCGGCACACCGGCCGTCGGCGCTCATCCGCGTGTGATCAGCCCGCCGTGGAGCCCCGGACCTGGTCGTCAGGGCGATCACGGCGGCGGCCGTTCGCACCGGCGCTGTCGCCCGCGACGGCCAGTCGGTCGCGTCGGCCAGTCGGTCGCGTCGGCCCCCGTAGGCAAGACCCGGGCCAGCCGCAGCTGGGCCGCCATCTCACCCAGGGGGCCACCACTCTCCGCCACCGGCCACGAGCGGCTCCGCGTACGCACGGCGATACTGCCGATCCATTCACCGGCCCGGTCTTCTGCCACCCCGACGGCCAACACAACCGTGACCGGCCCACACACGAGTGGCAGGGCCATACGGGAGAACCTCTGCGGGGGTAAGCGGAGCCGCATCGGCAGCCGCGCGAGTGATTGTCTTGGCGAGCCCGGCTTCTCTTGGCCTTCGACTTCGTCGTGATCGAAAAGACTGGCAGAAGCTGCTGGTCGACGATCAACCGGAGAGTCATGACAGTCATTGGTACGTGGAACCTGGAGAACCTGTTTCGGCCTGGCGAAGAGGGTGGGCCCGAGACCGAAGCCGAGTACAAAGCCAAGCTCAAGGGCCTTGCCGACACGATTGACCGGCATGCTCCTGACCTCCTCGGTGTCCAGGAGGTTGGTAACCCACATGCGCTGGATGACCTTCTGGACCTGCTGGACGGGAATTGGCACAAAGCGTTGTCCAAGCACCCGGACCAGCGCGGAATCCGCGTCGGGTTCATCAGCCGTCTGCCGCTGACCACTATCGAAGAACCGACAGCCTTCCCGGCCCCTTTGGGCCCGGTACAGGTTGAGGATGACGGCGAGACAGCCGATGCCATGAGCCGTGGCGCCCTGGCGGTGCGCGTGAAGCCTGCTCATGGCCCTACCGTCAAGGTCGCTGTGTGCCACCTCAAGTCCAAGCTGTTGACATTTCCGCCACCTCCCCCGAAGCGCCATTTCCCCCACGGCGAAAAGGAACGGGCTCGTTACACCGCATACGCACTGTTCCGGCGGGGAGCCGAAGCAGTTGCATTGCGCGCTCTGGCTGATCAACTGCTTGACGGTAATGGCCGGACGAACAACGTCATTGTTCTCGGAGACTTCAATGACGGGCCGACTGCAGCCACCACGCAGATTCTTTACGGTCCGCCTGGCTCTCAGATCGGAACCGGCGGGTTCAATCGCCCGGACAAAAACGATGACGCCCAGCGGTTGTGGAACCTTGCACCGCTGATCGATGAAAAGAAGCAGTCTTCTCGTGTCTTCAAGGGCCAGCATGAGTTGATCGACCACATTTTGGTCAGCCACTCGCTCCTGAAGCACGTCAAGAAGGTGTTTGTCGGCGCCTTGGGGCCCTTGCCGGACATCAACGAGGATCCGGCGGAGCGGAAAGGCAAGCCGGCCTCCGACCATGCGCCGGTATTTGCCAAGCTCGAGTTCTGACCTCGCGACGGATCCGATCGCGCGTGATCGCTCGTGAGCCCCACCATCGGGCGTTCGGCGTGGTCCCTGACGTCATCAGAGGGCCCAGGAGGGCCGGTTGCGGGCCCATGGGCGAACTGATTCGTCGGGCGGGTCTCTACGAGGCGCGCCACGCCTTCCCTGCCCTGGATGGCGAGAGCACATAAACGATCAAGGGCCCTGTCTCACCGAAGTGAAACAAGGCCCTGACCTACGACTATGGAGCAAGCTCCCAGTCGGGACGACAGGATTTGAACCTGCGACCCCTTGACCCCCAGTCAAGTGCGCTACCAAGCTGCGCCACGTCCCGGTGCGCGTTCCGGCGGGAAGTTCCCCGGCTGACCGCGCACGAGAACAATACCGCATGTCAGAGGGTGGGCGTTGCCATATTCCGGCGCGGTGCGGCGGCCGGGCGGCGCAGATGAGTACTCGTACTCATGCGCCTGCGTCATGGCGCCGCCACGCTACGCGCATGACTACTCCATCGATTCAGCGGCCGACGACCACGGCCTTTTTCGTGCAGGCCGCGATCTCGTTCGGGCTGTCGCTGGCGGCGCTGGTGATCGGGATCATCAAGCTGCCGGTGGGGCCCTGGGAGCGCGGGTTTCTCTCGCTCGGGCTGGTCTTCGTGGTGTCTTCGGCGTTCACGCTGGCCAAGTGCGTACGCGACCGGCAGGAGGTCGCGGAGGTGACGAACCGGGTGGACAAGGCCCGGATCGACAAGATCCTCATCGAACAGGATGTGTTCAAGCCGGGTCAGCTCTGATTTCCGGGGGCTGGGAGGAGCGGCGGGTCCGCGCCGCGCGGGACCTGCCAGCCTCCGCTTGACCTCAAGCATGCTTGAGGTTGCAACCTCTGTCGTATGACGAACGCGATCACGAACGCGACGACCAATGCGACGACCAATGTGATGACCAATGCGACGGCGGACCTGTCCCCGAGCGCGCACGGCCCGGCGCGCATCGAGCCGGTCAGGTTCGATGAACTGCCGGGCCTGATGAGCCTGATGACGGGCGATGAGAAGCACGGCCCGGCCGCCACCTCCACTCTCGACGCGGTCTGGGTCCTCTACGACCGGGTGCTGCGGGTCTCCCCCGACAGCGTCTCCGACCCGGAGCGGGACCGTTTTCTGCTCTCCAAGGGGCACGGCCCGATGGCCTATTACGCGGTGCTGGCCGCGAAGGGCTTCTTCCCCACCGACTGGCTGCCGGGCTTCGGTTCGTACGATTCCCCGCTCGGGCACCACCCGGACCGGATGCTGGTGCCGGGGGCCGAGATCGGCAGCGGTTCGCTGGGGCACGGGCTGCCGCTGGCCGTGGGCACCGCGCTCGGGCTGCGGGCGCAGGGCCGCCCCGAGCCGGCCGTCTGGGTGCTGATCGGCGACGCCGAACTGGACGAGGGCAGCAACCATGAGGCGCTGGCCTATGCGGGCGCCGCCGGGCTGGACCGGCTGCACACCCTCGTCATCGACAACTCCTCGGCCACACATGGCTGGCGCGGCGGTATCGCCTCCCGCTTCCAGGCCGCCGGCTGGTCCGCGACGACCGTGGACGGCCGCGACCACCAGGCGCTGTACGAGGCGTACAGCGCGCCGCACCCGGGCCGTCCGCACGCGGTCGTCGCGCGCGTCGAGCCCAAGGACGCCTGACCGGCCTCGTCCTCCCCGTATGCAGAGCACTGCTCGAATGCAGAGCAGGACTCGCATGCAGAGCGGGACTCGCATGCCGGCCGCCAAGGCAGCGGCCGCCCCCACCAACCAAGACTTCGAGAGGGTTTCAGTGATGGACACCATGCGTGAGCGTTTCGCCTCGGTCACCTCCCGGCTGCTGGACGAGGACCCGCGGCTCGCGGCCGTGCTCGCCGAGATCGGCAAGGACGGCTTCGCCGATGCGGCGCAACGGCATCCGGAGAGGGTGGTGAATGTCGGTATCAGGGAGCAGCTGCTGGTCGGAGTGGGCGGCGGACTGGCGCTCACCGGGCTCCGCCCGATCATGCACACCTTCGCCAGCTTTCTGGTGGAGCGGCCCTTCGAGCAGGTGAAGCTGGACTTCGGGCACCAGGGCGTGGGCGGAGTGCTGGTGAGTGCCGGCGGCTCGTACGACTGGCCGAGTGGCGGCTTCACACATATGGCGCCCGGTGACGTCGGTCTGCTCGACACGCTGGAGGGCTGGACCGTGCATGTCCCCGGCCATCCGGACGAGGCGGAGGCCTTGCTGCGGCATGCCGCGGCGGCCGGTGACGAAAAGGTGTATGTGCGGCTTTCGGTGCAGGTCAACGAGGCGCCGCGGCCGGTGGACGGGGCCCGTTTCCTGACCTTGCGGGAGGGGCGCGGCGGGGTCGTGGTGGCGGTCGGTCCGATGCTGGATCCGGTGCTCGCCGCCACCGAGGGGCTGGATGTGACGGTGCTGTACGCGTCGACCGTGCGTCCCTTCGACGCCGGCACGCTGCGGGCGGCCACCGGGGCGGCCGACGCCGCGGAGGTGGTGATCGTGGAGCCGTATCTCGCGGGGACCTCGACGCGGTTCGCGACCGAGGCACTGGAGGACCGTCCGCACCGGGTGCTGGGGCTCGGCGTCGGACGCCAGGAGCTGCGCCGCTACGGACAGCTCGATGAGCATCTGGCGGGTCACGGCCTCGACCCGCACGGGCTGCGCGAGCGCATCACCGGTTTCCTGGGGCGGTAGCACGGCCGTCGGCCCATCGCGGCTCGCGGACGTCAACGGGCCGCCCGCTCCCGGGGGTTGGGGCACGCATCCGCGAACTCTCGCGGGGCGCGCCCCGGGCGGCCCTGTCCTCCGTCTCCGGGAGGGCGAACGCGTACACGGGCATCGTCAGCGGTGACCATGCTCCCGACGGTAGCGGGCCCCACTGACAACGGCCGATGTCGGCGGCCCGGACCGGACCGGCGACGGCGGACCGAACGGCGGCACAGGCCAGACCAGACCAGACCAGGCCAGGCCAGGCCAGGCCAGGCCGGCGACAGGTGAACTCACCCGCACACGGCAGATGAATTGGGTTGCGGCCCGGCCGGCGATCCGGGTGGGGTACCTCCATGGACGGTGCCACGGAGCACGCGCAACGGGCGAGGGCAGCAAGACACCGTGCGACCACCGGCCAACCGGCTCCATGGCGCGGGCCGGCGGTGCTCGTAGCCCTGATGCTGGCCGCCTTCGCCTTCAACACTGCGGAGAACCTGCCGGTCGGCCTTCTGGAGCTCATCTCCGAGAGTCTGCGGGTATCCCTGTCAGCGGTCGGTCTCCTGGTCACCGGTTACGGCGTGACGGTGGCCGTCGTGTCTGTGCCGCTCGCCCACGTCACGCGGGCCGTGCCCCGACGACATGTGCTCACGGGACTGCTGGCCGCGCTCGTCGTGTCCAGCCTGGTTGCGGCGCTGGCTGCCTCCTACTGGCTGCTCCTTGTGGCGCGGCTGCTGACCGCGCTCGCCCAGGCGCTGTTCTGGGCCGTGATGGGGCCGGTCGCGGTCGGCCTGTTCGCGCCCAAGGTCCGTGGGCGTGTGGTCGGGGCGCTGTCCGTCGCCGGTTCGCTCGCCCTCGTGCTCGGTGTTCCCGCCGGAACCTGGCTGGGGCAACAGAGCGACTGGCGGGTGCCCATCGCCATGCCGGCGGCTCTGGGGTTGATCTCTCTGGTGACGATCGCCGTTCTGCTGCCGACCTCGCGTCCGGAAGAAGAGCCCGCCGCCTACGGAACCAGTCCCGACGCCCGCCGGTTCGCGATGGTGCTTGTGGCCGGGGCGCTGTCCGCCACGGGGGCGTTCGCGGGATACACCTACATCGTGAAGTTCCTGGGCGACGTGAGCGGGTTCTCCCCTGGCACGGTCAGCGCCCTGTTCGTGGCTTTCGGTGTTGCGTGTCTGGCCGGGGTGAGCATCACCGGAGCGCTGCTGGACCGCTTTCCACAGGCCGCGCTGACCACGGCCGTGGCCACGCAGGCAGTGGGCATGCTCGGCCTGTACGCGGCCGGCACCCATCCGGTGGCGGCGGTGGTGTTCCTGGTACTGATGGGCGGTGCGCTCGGGCCGGTGTTCATGACCACCCAGAACGCGATGCTGCATTGCGCACCGGGCCGCACGGACAGCGCGCTCGCCGCGAACTCCGGTTCCTACAACGCCGGTATCGCGGCGGGCGCCGCGCTCGGGGGGCTGATCCTTACGCTGGCCGATGTGCGGGGCGCCTTCCTCGCCGGCGGGCTGCTGACGTTCGGGGCCTGCGCGGTGCTGCTCGGCAGGCGGGTGTCCGCCCGGCAGTGACAACGGATGCACTGTGTCCCGAACGCAGCAGACACCGGACTCAGACGTGCTTCTCCAGCCACGCCAGCAGGTCGTCCTGGACCTCCTCACGATTGGTCTCGTTGAGGATCTCGTGGCGGGCGTCCGGATAGCCCTTCCAGGTCAGATCGCGGGTGCCGAGGTAGCGGAAGTCCTCCAGGAGTTCGTAGACGAGGGTCATCCCCTGGTGGCAGGGGTCCTGGTCGCCGACGGCGATGTGGACGGGCAGGCCGCGCGGGATGCGGGCGAGGTTGCCGGGGTCGTTGATCTTGCGGATGGCGTGTACCCAGTCGACGGCCAGGCCCGCGCAGAACGGGAATCCGCAGTCCTCGTCGGCGACATAGCGGTCCACCTCGGCCGCGTCGCGGGAGAGCCATTCGAAGCCGGTGCGGTGGGCGAAGGCGTCGTTGAAGGAGCTGAAGGTGCGGGGGATGAAGGTGGAGAGGTGGGTGCGGCCGTGTACGGAGATCTCCCGATCCAGTTCGGCGACGGCGGTGTCGAGCTCCGCGCCCGGCAGTGTGCGGAACGTCCCGGTGAGGATGAGTCCGGCGAGATCGGCCCCGTACTCCTGGGCGTAGTCGCGGGCCAGCATCGACCCCATGCTGTGGCCGAGGAGGACGAGGGGGACGCCGGGGTGGTCGGCGGCCAGGTGGTCGCCGATGCCCTTGAGGTCGGCGACGATCGCCCGCCAGGCGTTCTCGCCGACCACCCCGCGGCCTCCGGTGGAGGCCGCGGTGGCGCCGTGGCCCCGGTGGTCGGAGGCGAGCACGCCGTATCCGTGGCCGGTGAGGAAGCGCGCGAAGCGGTCGTAGCGCCTGCCGTGTTCCGCGGCGCCGTGGGCGATCTGTACGAGGGCGCGCGGCTGTGCGGACTCCGGGAGCCAGGTGTAGGTGGCGATGCGGGCGCCGTCGAGGGCCTGGTGGAAGTCCTGCCGCAGGGGCTGCGTGGCGTCGACCATGGCGTCATCTCCTGAGTGCGGGCGGTTTCTGACGAGCCGTCGGCGCCCACTCTCTCCTTCCTCGCGTCGGTGCGCCAAGGGGCGCGCGGTGGGTTACCCGTGCGCTCGTCGGGCGTGACACGATCAGTCGGTTCGCTTCCGGCGTTTGTGCCGCAACCCCCTGTCCCAGGAGGAAAGTTGGACACCACGGGCCGTTTTGAGTCCCCTTGTGAGAAGACCCCCCTTGAGCAGTCTTCGGGCGAGCAGTCCCCCGGCAGGAATGCCTCCGCCGTCCCCTTACCGCTGTCCCGCCGCCGTTTTCTGCAGGGCACTGCGTCGGCGGCCGCCGCGGCGGGGCTGGTCGGGGTCGCCGCGCCCGGGGCGTCGGCGCGGCCGGCGGCCGGAGCGCCCGGTGCGGCGCTCTCCTTCACCGCCGCCACCAATGGCGCCGCGACGCTGGCACCGTCCGGCGACCGGCTGATCGCCGAGGTCCAGAACGTCCTGTGGTCGCTGCCGCGCGCGGGCGGTGACGCGGTCGCCCTGACCCCGCCCGACCTGGAACCCACCCGCCCGGTGTACTCCCCCGATGGCCGCCGGATCGCGGTCTGCGCCTACCGGGGCGGCGGCTTCCACCTGTGGATGCTGCGTGCCGACGGGTCCGGGCTCCGGCAGCTGACGGACGGCCCGTGGGACGACCGCGGACCGGCCTGGTCGCCGGACGGGACGCGGATCGCGTTCGCCTCGGAGCGGGGCGGCGACCCGGTGGCCGGCAGTCCCTACCGGATCTGGGTGCTGGAGGTGGAGTCCGGGCGGCTGACGCGGGTGACCGGGCTGCCGGGTCAGGACGGGCCCCATCAGGACGGCGCCTGGGAGGACTTCGATCCCTGCTGGTCGCCGGACGGTTCCCGCATCCTGTTCGTGCGAGGGAAGGTGGCGGATACGGCGCTGCTCTCCCGTACGGTCGCCTCGGTGCCGGCCGACGGCGGCGGCCCGGTGCGCACCGAGCACACCGAGGCGGCGGCCGCCCAGGTGATGGCGCCGGCCCTCTCCCCCGCCGGCCGGCTCGCGTATCTGCGGACGACCGACTATCCGGGCCCCACCTGCACTCTCGTCGTGGACGGGGAGCCGCTCGCGGTGGACGGGGAGGTGGCGCCGGTGCCGCCGCGGTGGGTTTCGCAAGACGAGTTGCTGCTGACGGTCGGCGGGCAGTTCCGGATCGTCCGGGCCGATGCGCCCCGGCGTGCCGAGACCATCCCGTTCACCGCGAAGCTGCCGCTGGACCGCCCCGCATACCGCGTCAAGGACTACGGCTTCGAGCGGACGGCGGCGCGGCCGGTGCGCGGGGTGCATCTGCCCGCGCTCTCCCCGGACGGCCGCAAGGTCGCTTTCGCCGCGCTCAACTCGCTCTGGCTGGCGCCGACTTCGGGCGGCGGTGCGCCGCGCAGGATCGTGCACGCCGACGCCACCCGCTATGTCCTCGCGCCGAGCTGGTCCCGCGACGGCCGTTCGCTGCTGTACGCGGACGACCAAGACGGGCTGTTCGCGGTGCGCCGCCGCGATGTCGCCTCCGGCGAGGAGACCGTGCTGGCCACCGGCGGCCGGGTCCAGCCGGCGCTGTCGCCCGATGGCGGGCGGCTGGCGGCACTCGACATGTCGGGCAATCTCGTCGTACGGACGCTGGCCGACGGCACGGAGAAGGTGCTGGCCGCCCCGATGGGCGGCGGCGGGCTGCCGGGCCGTCCCAGTTGGTCGCCGGACGGCCGCTATCTGGCGTTCTGCGACCGCAATCGCCTCAACCGGCGTTTCCGCGAGGGCTACCACGTCATCCGGGTCGTCGACACCGAGTCCGGGGAGAGCCGGCTGCATGCGCTCGCCGCGCATGTCTCGCTCGCCGACCGCTATGACTCCGGGCCCGTCTGGTCGCCCGACGGGCGGTGGATGGCGGTGATCGCCGAGTCCGCGCTGTGGGTGCTGCCGGTGCGGCCCGACGGTACGCCCGACGGGGCTCCGCGTCGGCTGACCGACGAGAGCGCCGACCACCCGTCGTGGTCCGGGGACTCCGGCACGCTGCTGTATCTCTCGGCCGGGAAGCTGCGGCTGATCGGGGTGTCCGGCGGTGCGGCGCGGACCGTGCCGCTGTCCCTCGAACACCGCGGGTCACGCGCCCGGGACACCGTCGTCCACGCGGGCAGGTTCTGGGACGGCACCGGCGACGAGGTGCGTGAGGACGTCGACGTGGTGGTGCGGGACGGGCGGATCACCGCCGTCGAGCCGCACCGGCCGGGCCGCCCCGGTAGCGCGCTCCGGGTGGACGCCTCCGGGCAGACCGTGCTGCCCGGCCTGTGGGACGCGCACACTCACCCGTGGCAGACGACGTACGGCGGCCGGCAGACGGCATTGCAGCTCGCGTACGGCATCACCACCGCGGTCTCCTGCGGCGGCTTCTCCTACGAGCAGGCGCGCCTCCGGGAGGCCGTCGCGACCGGTGCGCTCGCCGGGCCGCGGCTGCTGACCTGCGGAGAGCTGCTGGACGGCGGGCGGGTCGCGTACAGCATGGGGCGGGCGCACCGTACCCGCGCCGGGCTGCGCCGTTCGCTGGCCCGCGGCGCGGCCCTGGAGTGGGACTTCGTCAAGACCTATGTACGGGCGCCGGGCTGGGTGATGGAGGAGGCCGCCCGCTTCGCCCATGAGCGGCTCGGGGTCCGGGCGGGCAGTCATCTGCTCAGCCCGGGCATACAGCTGGGTCAGGACGTCACGACCCATCTGCAGGCCACCCAGCGGCTGGAGTTCGGGCACGCAGTGTCCGGCTCGGCGCACTCCTACCAGGACGTCGAAGAGGTCTACACGGGCAGCGACTTCCATCTGCTGGCGACGCCGTTCTCGGCGTCCGCGCTGCTCGGCGACGATCCGGCGCTGGCCGAGGACGCCCGTGTGGGGACGCTGATGCCGCCCTGGGACGTCGCGCTCGTACGGGAGCACGCCGGGCACCGCCCGACGCCCGCCCAGCTGGCCGACATCCGCACCGAGGTCGCCATATACCGGCGGGTGCTGAGCGGTGGAGGGTTGGTCGCGCTGGGCACCGACCAGCCGTTGACGGCGGTGGGTCTGGGCCTGCATCTGTGTCTGCGCGCGCTGCACCGGGGTGGTCTGAGTGTGCCGCAGACGCTGCGCACGGCGACCGCGCTGCCGGCCAAGGTGTTCGGCGCCGAGCGGGACCTGGGCACGCTGGAGGTCGGCAAGCTCGGCGATATGACGCTGGTGGACGGCGACCCGTTCACCGACTTCGACTCGCTGGTGCGGACCTCGGCCGTGCTGCGCGGTGGACGGCTCTTCGAGCAGCGGGAGTTGGTCGGCTCCTTCCCCGCTCCGTCCGGGCGCGCCCTGCGGGCCGCTGCCGTCGACTGGCTGGAGGTGGGCCGGCAGCAGCGTCGTGAGTCCTGCTGCGGCACCGGTCACTGACCGAACGACCGGGGCGGCATGGGGTGGCGTGGGGTGGCTCGGCCCCTCTCGGATCAGGGGGTGGTGCGGAGTCGCCGCGCGCCTCACCTCGCGCTCAAACGCACCCAGTTGATGTTTCACACGGTCCGCAGTAGGTATGCCAACGGGTATTGCGCGCAGTAAGCACCGGATCACGTTCCGGAATGACCACAGCAGACGGCATCGCCATTGCCGTCCCGAGACGGGGAGCGAACAGCGCGGGAGATCGCGTAGGAGGGCTCGTCTTGCATCGCTATTTCACCGACAAGCGACATGAAACGCTCCGACACCAGGTCCGGGAATTCGCCGAGTGCGAGGTCCGCCCCCGGGTCGCGGAGATGGAGGCGAGCCGTACCGTCTGCCATGACCTGGCGCGCCTGATCGCCCGTCAGGGGTGGATCGGCGCGACCGTACAGCGCGCATACGGCGGAATGGGCGCCGGGCACCTCGCCAAGACCCTGATCATCGAGGAGCTCTCCCGGGTGAGCGCCGCGATGGGCGCCATGGTGCAGGCCTCGCAGCTGGGCGTGGCGAAGATCGTCCACTTCGGGAACGAGGAGCAGAAGAAGACCTGGCTGCCGGCCATCGCGTCCGGCGACTGCCTGCCCACCATCGCCGTCACCGAACCACAATCCGGCGGCCATGTCCTGGGCATGGAGAGCACCGCGGTCCGCGACGGCGACGACTACATCCTGAACGGCCGCAAGATCTACGTCGGCAACAGCCATGTCGGCGATCTGCACGGTGTGGTCGTCCGCACCGGCGAAGGCTCCAAGGGGCTGTCGGCGTTCCTCGTGGAGTCCGGCAGTCCCGGCTTCCGCGTCGGCGCGCACAAACCGGCGATGGGGCTGCACGGCTTCAGCTTCGGCGAGCTGTTCTTCGACGACTGCCGGGTGCCGGCGGCGAATCTGCTGGGCAGCGAGGGCGACGGGCTGTCCGTGGCGTACTCCTCCAGCGTGCTGTACGGACGGCCGAATCTGACCGCCGTGTCCCTGGGGATCCACCAGGCCGTGCTGGACGAGACGACGAAGTTCTGCGCCGAGCGGCAGCGCTACGGCAGACCGCTGGCCGATCTGGGCAACATCAAGCTCAAGCTCGGACGGATCCAGTCACGCCTGCTGCTCGCCCGGTTGTCCGCGTACCACGCGGTGCATCTGCTGGACCAGGGGCAGCCGTGTGACGCGGAGTTGATGAACGCCAAGCTGGTGAATGTGGAGTCGGCGCTGGAGTCGGCGCGGGACTCGATGGACATACACGCCGCGTCCGGGCTGTTCACCGACCGTCCGGTGGAGCGTTTCCTGCGCGATGCGCACCACATGTTCGCACCGGCCGGCACTTCGGACATCCAGCTGCTGCGTCTGGGCGAGCTGGCCCTGGGGCAGGCGAAGGGCGATTGGTCGGGCCGGCTCGCGGAACTGCTGCGGCTGGAGCCGTCCGAATGGCCCGAGGAGCCGGAAGAGCCGGAGGAGGAAACGGCGAGCGCCCCGCAAGAGGCGAGCGACCCGAAAGAGGCGAGCGCCCGGCGGGAGACGGGCGACCCGGAGGAAGCAGCCGCCGCGGAGGACGCCGGCGCCACGGTGCCGAGCCAGCGCACCGGCTCCTCCGAAGGGCGGCGCTCCTGGTTCGCGCCCTTCCGGACGAGCGACAAGTCCTGACCGGCGGCCCCGGCTCCCGGCCCTCGGGCTGCGCACCGGCCCCGGCCCGTACGGACCGGCACGGCACCGGATCAGGGGCCGTCGGCCGGCTCCTCACCCGTCGACCTCTCGGCCTGCCGCCGCTCCATCTCATGGATCTGCTCGACGAGTTCGGCGGCCATCGCCTTGATCGTCGCAAGCCCCTCCCGCCCCCAGGGACGCGGTTCGAGGTCCACGACACAGACGGTGCCCAGCGCCATGCCGGTATGGTCGATCAGCGGCGCGCCGAGGTAGGAGCGGATGCCGATCTCGTCGACGACGGGGTTGCCCGCGAACCGCGGATAGTCACAGACGTCCTCCAGGACCAGGGCCTTGCGGCGGACGATGACATGCGGGCAGTAGCCGTGGTCGCGGTCCATCACCCGGCCGGGCTGGGCGCTGGCGGGCGCCGGGCCCAGCTCGACGGCCTGGTCCTGGGCGGGTGCGTAGAGCCCGGCGAAGTACTGCCGGTGTTCGTCGATGAAGTTGACCATCGAGTACGGCGCCTGGGTCGTGTGCGCCAGTTTGCGCGCGAAGTCGTCGAACGCCGGCAGCGGGGAATCCCCGATGCCCAGGGCTCGCAGCCGGGCGACGCGCGCCGGGGCCTCGTCGTCCTGGGGGGTGAGCAGCAGATGCCGTGTCGGGTCGTAGGACGGGTACGGGATGCGGGACGCGGGGTGGTTCATGGCAGCTCCGGGGGCGCGGCGAGGGCGGGGGTGAGCAGATGCTGGACGAGCGAGACCAGGGCGTGGGTGGCCGAGCTGCGCTGGCGGGCGTCGCAGAGCACGACCGGGGTCCCCGGTTCGAGGTCTATGGCGGAGCGGACCTCGTCCGGTTCGTAGTGGTAGGAGCCGTCGAACTCGTTGACGGCGACGATGAACTGGATGCCGCGCGTTTCGAAGAAGTCGACGGCGGCGAAGCACTGGTCCAGGCGGCGGGTGTCGGCGAGGATGACCGCGCCGAGCGCCCCGTGGGAGAGCTCGTCCCACATGAACCAGAAGCGTTCCTGGCCTGGTGTCCCGAAGAGGTAGAGGACATGGTCCGGGCTGAGGGTGATCCGCCCGAAATCCATGGCGACGGTGGTGGTGTTCTTCTCCTCGATGCCCGCCAGATCGTCGGTGCCGACGCTGATCTGGGTGAGCAGCTCTTCGGTGCTGAGCGGTTCGATCTCGCTCACCGCTCCGACGAAGGTCGTCTTGCCGACCCCGAAGCCGCCCGCGACCAGGATTTTGAGCGCGGTCGGGAAGAGGTCGGGCGAGGGATCCCCCGGCGCCTGAGCGTCACAGTCGTTTGCGAAGTCCATTCAACACCGCCTCAAGTAGGGCTCGGTCTGTACAGGCCACGGGCCCTGCCGAAACGGCTGCGGGGGCCCGCGCGGTGAGCGCCCCGCAGTCGACGAGATCGGCGAGGAGCACCTTCGTGACCACGGCGGGCAGCCGTATGTGGGCGGCGATCTCGGCGACCGAGACCGGCCCTTCGCAGAGCCCCAACACCTGGGCGTAGTCCGGCCCTTGGCAGGAGGCCGGCCGGCGTCCGGTGGCCATCACCATGGTCATCAGATCGAAGTGTGCCGTCGGACGGGTCCGGCCGTTGCTGATCGTGTACGGCCGGACCAGCCGGCCGGCCTCGTCGTCGTACCACGGTGTGTCCTGGCCGCTCTGCCGCCGTCGGCGACTCAGCGCCATGTTCAGTGGCCGCCCGCCTGCGCCTGCTGGCGTGCGGGGGTGGACAGATACGGCCGTACGCTCTTGACCAGCATGCCCATCTCGTAGGCCAGTACGGCGACATCGGCCTCGCGGCCGGCCAGCACGGCCAGGCAGGCGCCGGACCCGGCGGACGAGACGAACAGGAACATGGACTCCAGCTCGACGACGACCTGGAGGACTTTGTCGCCCTCCCCGAAGCGCGCGCTAGTGCTGCGGGCGAGCGAGTAGAGCCCGGAGGACAGTGCCGCCATGTGGTCGGCGCTGTCGGGGTCGAAGCCGTCGGCGGCCTTCACCAGGCCGTCGGATGACAACAGGAGCGCGCTGCGGGCATGCGGGACGCGCTGCACGAGTCCGGTCAGCAGCCAGGACAGATCGGTGTTCTGACCTCGCTGCAGCGGCGCATGCGGCTGCGCGTGCACATCACTCACCATGGTTGGGGTCGTCTCCTCGGGGGCGGGTCATCGGGGCGTCGTGGTCACGGTCGTAGAACGGCTCGGCGCCGCCGGCACTGCCGCGGTCGCCCTGGCCTGCGGCGTTGCCGTTGTCGCCGGGGGTGTTCTGGGAGCGGCGGCGGGCCTTGTAGGTCTCGTCGGCGAGGCCGAAGCCGCGCTGGAACGCGGCCATCAGGCCGGGGTCGGCCATGGGCTCCGGCTCCGTACGGCGGGTGGCGGACGGCAGGATCGGCTCGCCGCGCAGCTCGGGGACGAGATGCTCCTGCTTGCGGCGGCGCGGCAGCCGCGGGCGGATGGAGTTGTCCAGCGGGGCGGGCGGGGGCGGCAGCACGACCGGGCCGGGGTCGGCGGGGCCGTCGTCGCGGCCGGTCACGCTGTCGCGGGCGGGGACGGCTCGGCTGTGTGTGGTGCCGGAGCCGTGCTCGCCGTCGACGTCGCCGGCGCGGCTGCTCTCGGCGCGGGAGGTGACCGACTGGTGGTCGTGGCCGCGACGCGGTGCTTCGAGGGCTCGGTCGGCGTCGGGGCCGGGGACGGAGTCCCGGCTGCCGCTGCCCGGCTCGGCACAAAGGTCCTGCCAGTCGTCCGGCCAGTCGTCGTGGCCGTCGTCGTGCTCGCGTGCCGGGTCGCTGTCCGGGGACCCGGTGCGGGCGGCGGCCGCCCGGCTCGATTCCGCGCCGAGCAGCTCCTGCGGGAGGACCAGGACGGCCTGCACACCGCCGTAGATGTTGCTCTGCAGCTTCACCACGATGCCGTGCCGGCGGGCGAGCGAGGAGACCACGAACAGACCGATCCGCCCGTCGCTCAGCAGCTCGGCGACATCGATGTGTTCGGGGTCGGCCAGCAGCGCGTTCATCTGCGTCTGCTCTTCCGCGGACATTCCCAGACCGCGGTCCTCGACCTCGACGGCGAGACCGGCGGTGACCAGTTGGGCGCGCAGCAGGACATTGGTCTGCGGGGCCGAGTAGATCGAGGCGTTCTCGACGAGTTCGGCGAGCAGGTGGATGACGTCGGCGACGGCGTGGCCGCGCAGCGTGCCCTCGATCGGCGGGACCAGCTTGACCCGCGGATACTGCTCGACCTCGGCGATGGAGGAGCGCAGCACCTCGGTCATGCTGACCGGGCGGCTCCACTGGCGGCGCGAGATGGCGCCGCCGAGGACGGCGAGGTTCTCGGCGTGCCGGCGGATACGGGTGGCCAGGTGGTCGATGTGGAAGAGGCCCTTGAGCAGGTCGGGGTCCTCGACCTGGTTCTCCAGCTCGTCGAGCAGTTCGATCTCACGGTGCACCAGGGACTGCAGGCGGCGGGCGAGGTTCACGAAGACCTCGACCTTCTGCTCGCTGCCGGTGGCGTTGCTGCGCGCGATGGCGACCGCGTCGATGACGGCGGCCTCCGCGGCCCGGCCGGCGGCCGCCACTTCGTGCGCGAGCAGGTCGAGGGTGTCGCCGGTGGGCACGAGCTCCGGATCGGGGTCGCGGTGCGGCGTCCACTCGCCCTGCCGTACCCGGTCGAGCAGGTCGTAGAGGTCGGACTGGCTGCGCGCGCAGACATGGCGGAGGCGGGCGTAGCGGGTGACGGTGGCGCGCGCCTCGGAGTTGGCGGCGGCGCCCGCGGTGAGCACGATGACGCAGATCAGCGTCAGTCCGCCGGAGAGCACCGCCCATTCGCGGCTGCCCAGCTGGGCGCCGCCGGCCTGGACGACGAAGGCGGTGACGGCGGCGCCGGTGACGGCGACGAGGAGGCAGGGGACGGCGGCGAGCCGGACCAGGCGGGAGCGTATCGCCGAGTCGGCGGCCGACTCGGGGAAGGAGATCCGTCCGTGCCGCCCGCCCTCGTGTTCCCGCCGCCGCGCGGAGGTGGGGACGGGAGCAGCCCCCGGGGAACCCTGGGTCCCCGAGGGCCTGTGTGCCTCCTGGGATGACTGCGTCCCCAGGGGGAAAGCGGTAGGCATCTGCGCCCTCCGGATCGGCCGTTGGCAGTTCACGGATCACGCACGCTAGTTGTTGCGGGGGTGGGGTTCAGACCGTCTTCGGGGTTTCGCTACCCCACGCCACCTCCGTAAGTGGGCGTCACGGGCACGTCAGTACGAAGAAATCCGAACTCCCGTTCAGGCGGAGGGAGTTGGCGTATCCAACGGGAACTCTTGCCGGGCGTCCGGGCGACGCGACATGCGCCCCGGCCGACTCGCCCCCCGAGGAAGGCCGCGGCTGTGCCCGATGCCGCGCCGCGCTCAACCCCGGCCGGCCGCCTCGCCCAACAGCTTCGCGGCGGCATCCGCCCAGGTCGCCTTGCCGGCCAGCGCATTGCGCAGTTCGGCGGCGCGTCGGAAGGCGCTGGGCCGGTCGTTCATGACGGCGTCGATGGCACGCGCCCACCTCGCGGTGTCCTCGTCGTCATCGCCCGACATGGGGACGACGACGCGGGCCGCCGTCTCGCCGTCGAGCTTCTCGCGCAGGAAGTCCGCCAGCCCGCTCGCCTCGCTGACGAGGGTGGGCACGCCCATGGTGATGGCCTCGGCCCCGACCAGTCCGAAACCCTCGGACCTGGACGGCATGATGACCAGGCTCGACCGGGTCATATCGGCGGCGAGCCGTTGCTGGTCGGATGAGAGCGGGCGGACCATGACATCCAGCCTGGGGTTCGCGGCCCAGGACAGCAGCTGTTCGCGCTGGTCGGTGGCGGCGTCCCGGGGCGCTCCCCTGACCAGCAGGCTGATCGGCGAGACCCTGGCATTCTCCCGCCACACCGCCACCTTGCCGCATGCCCGTGCCGCGAGGTCCAGTCCCTTGAGCTGTGCGTCCTCCGTCCGCCCGACGAGGAGGACGTTCAGCGGCGCACCGGCGGGCGGGGTGCGGGGCGTCGGATCGGCGGTGTCGAACCACGGGTCGATCCGCAACGGATCCGGAGCCCCCATGCCGGAAAACTCCCTCAGGAAGCGGTTGTGCAGCCGGGGTCCCACCACGACCACCCGGTGCGCGCCCGCGCCGAGCAGGCGCTCGACCTCCGTCCTGCCCTCCGCGCGCAGGGCGGCGTCGTGAGCCCGGTCGAGCTTGTGCCATTCGATTTCGTCCGGCGCCGTATGGATGAAGTGCAGCCGCCTGGCCACCGGAAAGTAGTCGGAGACCAGTACCTCGGCGGCGGGTCCGGTGATCCGGCCGTGTCCGATGACGAGATCGGGGACGATGCCGTTGGGCAGTTGCGGACGGCGGGTCAGCTGCGCATATTCCGGTACGCCGGGAGTCGCCGGCCGACAGAGCAGAGTGACGTTCCCGGCCTGGGCGTCGGCGATCTCGCCGTCGGTGGCGTTGATCACCACGCAGTACACCTGCGCGCCGACCGCGGCGAGCGCCCGGCACAGCTCCCGGTTGAAGGTGCTCAGACCTCCGTGCCGGGACCACCACTCGGTGGCGACCACGAGGACGGTGGGCGGGCGCGCTTCGCGTGCTTCGTGTGGCTCATGTGGTTCGCATGCTTCGTGTGCTTGGGGCACCTCGGGCGCCGGCGCGGAGACAGACGCCGGCACGGGCGTAATCTCACGGGGCTCCGGCACGGAAAAGGCCTCCGGCACCGAGATGGGCGCGGGTGGCACCGAGATGGGCGCCGGCGCGGACCTAACCTCACCCCCAACCCCCGTAACCCCCGCACCAGAGCTCTTGGTTCGGACTCCAACTGCGGCCAAGGCCCCCTGGGAGACTGGCGGCTGCCAGTGTCTGGCCTGCATCCCCCCGTCCAGAGCCGCGTCCCGAGGCACCGTGATCACCAAGAACGAGTTGCCCTTGAACATTCGTGAGCGAAGCTCGGCCAGTTGGCGCTCCCGAAGGGGATCCCGCCCGCTGGTGGCCAAGTCGCACAAAACATAGCCTTGAGCTGAGGGTGTTTCGCCTTCAAAACGCCCCATCAGATCACTCGGCGCAGTGTCGTTGGGGAGAACGTGGACTGGCGCCACCCCGGTACGTCGGAACAGCATGAGTGCCCCCAGCCACCGTGCAGGCAGGTGGGGAGCGGAAAGAAGCGTGACCCGTTCCGAGCGGAAGGCCGAGGTGAGCCTGTCGAAGGCCTTGTCATCCGTGGGGAGATACGGTTCCAACCCAGCCAGGGTGGCCTGTGACAACTGAGGCCAGACCTGACGAGTGGACTCCTCCCCGGCCTCTTCGGCGATTACCGCAGAGTCGTTGTTCAGCCCTGCCAGTGCTCGTTCCGCACGACTTCGTCGTTCCAGCCAAGGCGCCGGCTCCGCCCCCCAGGCCCGAACAAGCCGTGAAAGCGTGTCGCGGTTCGGTAGCTGAGTGCCGTTCAGGATGGCGTAGTACGTGGCACGACTGATTGCGGCCTCGGTGCAGGTCGTTGCCATGTGTCCAGCATCGCCTGCCTCGTCGCGCAGGCTCTGGAGAGCAATGGCGAAGGCATGGAGAGGGAGGTCCGGGTCCAGCGCCTTCGACCGTCGCCCCACGTCAGCCCCCCGAATCCCGAGTAATCCTGCGTTGTCTTGCGAGAGTCCGATGATGTTCTGAGATAGTCCAGAATCCTAGACGAGGCCTCCCATCTGCGCAGACGCTGAGTGCATCAAGTCACTGTGATCTAGCGGAGGTTCAGGTGGAACTGTCATTCGGCGTCAGGCTGCTGCTCGTCCTGGCGGCGGCGCTGGCAGCGATCGTGGTCGGCATGACGGCGGGACTGCTGGCCCGACTGGACGGCGCGAGCGCGCCGGCCTGCGTCACTCGGGGAAGCGCCGCCTTCGGCATCTCCCTCACCTTGATGGTGCTGGTGCTCACCAGTCTCGGCGTATTGACTGCAGATTCGTCGTCGTAATGACTCACCGCTGGGCGGACTTTATGGATTCCATTGGTCCGCTGGTGGAACTGAATCACTTGCGATCTCAAGAGCCTTAGGACCTGCTCCTCGTGCGCATCCTTGCTACATAAACAGAAGCCCCTCATTCGCGTGAGGGGCTTCTTGATGCTCTTGCCGCGTCCTTACGGAACCCACGAAGCCGGGCACCCAACGCCTCCCGCACTTCCTGCGCTCGTGTGCTCACTGGTGGGTCAGAGCTTGTACTCGGCGTGCGGGACGGCGACGACCCACAGCAGCTCGCGAGGTCGCGCAGGCGGACGCACTCAGCCACGGCGTCAAGGGCCTCGACGTTGAGTTGTGCCAGCGATCCGCACTTGCTCGCGCCGCGCCCGCTCCGCGCGATCTGCGGATTCTGAATTCCTCCAGGGCGTGCCACGCGGCAACAACCCGGCATGTGATGGTGCCCACAAGATCACGTCACCCCGAGAAGATCGATTAGATTTCGCTGGTAAACGGAAGGTAATGTCCCGCGGGGCCGCTCAACTTGCAACACCCGGGGGAAAACCCATTGCGTAAGATCATCGCTGTCGCCATGGCCGGCATATCCGCTGTGGCACTCCTCGCTGCTAGCGCCTCCTCGGCCCAAGCGGCAGAGGATATTCCGTCCGACTACTCGGGCGAGGCACTCGCTGACGACGTCGTCATAGACGATATTCCTGGCGACGCTGTCACCGCTGAAGACGAGAAACTGGTAAAGGCGCCGAACCCGATGCTGCGCTCAGCAACCGGCTCCACCGCTATCGGTTCGTTCAGCTACTCCATCGGCGGAGCCACCTTCAACGTTCCCACCGGCTGCTTCTTGACCCACTCGGTCAAGGGTTCCGGTAAGAAGATCGACCGCCAGATCGCAGGTGTGGACTGTGTCGGCCCGGCAGTGCTGGCCACCCGTTTCTGCAACACTCGCCTGGAATTCCACTACGCCAATACCGCCGGGAAGACGTACAAGATCGTGCGCGGTCCACTGAACACGACATGCAAGACCGGGACGGTACCTGTGTACAAGGTAGGAAAGCGCAAGCTTCCCAAGTACGGGAAGGCGTGTGCTCAGCTGTTCGTCAACGGTTCGCGGCGCGCTGTGCAGTGCCACTTCATCACCAAGTAGCCGATGATGACGAATATGAATTATCGCTCTCGCCACTGGTGGACCGAATTCGCGGTGTTCGCATCGGTGTCTGCGGCATGCACGGCCGTCTTGGCATTCCTCTGGATCGTTTCCCTCGGCGGGCGTGAAGCAACCGCAAACGCGTGGGGATTCATCGTTCCGGGGATTCTCGTTGGACTGTGGGCGGCTCGTCGCTACCGGCGACGCCACGGCGGCTGACAGTCACACTCCAGTGAGTGTTCGCTATTGGCGGCGCTGTGCACCTTGGCGCGCAGCGCCGCTTTCCACGAGCCGGGGCGACAGAAAGTTCCGGCCTTTCCCTCTGCCGCCCACGTGGCCTGAATTGATGGGCACCGCCGAGCGCTCCTGGCGAGGTGGGCCGTCCACCGTTTCGCTACGCGGCCGCACTCCTCAACTCGGCATTACCCCCGGCATCCGAGCCATCTTGCTGAGGTCGTCCATGCCCCGCGTCACTTCTCGCTCGCCAAGTCGAGATCGCTTCTGACCTCTTGCGCAACGGCCAGAGGCTGGGGCCGGCGCCAAGAGCGTGCGATGGGGGCAGCCACTGCTCGCCACCAGGGTTCTACCGGGAGCTTCCCAGTGGGCTCGAAAGGCTCGCCCGGCCGCGGCAACGCCACGGCTTGCCCGGCTTCGTCTGCCGCGTCCTTCGTCCACTCTGCGGGCTCGGCCCACGGGTGCAGGGCGAGGTTGAACGTGCCCCAGTGGATCGGCATCAGCACGCCGTGGGGTGTGCGTCCTTGCAGGTCAAGGTGGGCTTGCGTGCCCTGAGCCGGCGTCATGTGGATGTCCGGCCAGAATTCGCTGTACGCGCCGATCTGGATCATCGTCGCGTCGAACGGGCCGTGCTCCGCGCCGATTTCCGCGAAACCGGGGAAGTAACCCGTGTCGCCGCTGTGGTAAATGCGGTTCTCGGGTCCGGCGACCACCCAGGACGCCCACAGCGTGTGCTGCGGACCGCGCAGTCCGCGACCACAGAAGTGCTGCGCGGGCGTGGCCGTGAGGGTCAGGCCGCCGACACTGGTCGACTCGTGCCAGTCCAGCTCAGTGATCCGCGCCGGGGGGACACCCCAGAATTCCAGGTCGGCGCCGACGCCCAGCGGCACGACGAAGGCCGCTCCGGTGCTGGTCAGGCTCCGGATCGTCGACATGTCGAGGTGGTCGTAATGGTCGTGCGAGATCACCACGACATCGACCGGGGGAAGATCCGCCAACGCGACCGGGACGGGGTGCATCCGCTTGGGGCCGATCCAGCTGAACGGCGAACAGCGCTCGCCCCAGACCGGGTCGAAGAGCACCCGCTGCCCGTCGATCTCGGCGAGCACGCTGGAATGCCCCATCCAGGTGAGCCGCAGCCCGGAGGCCGGCGGTCGGCCCCACTCGGCCGCGGTCGGGCGATGCACCGGGATCCGTCCGACCGGTGCCCGTCGCAGCCGCCCCTCACGACTCAGCTGCGCACGCGCCATGGGCAGCCCGGCCCCCCGGAGCAGCTGTCTGGTTTGTCTCGGATTGCGGAACTGGCCGTCCACGAACTGCGGCGACCGGCGCATCCTGGCCAGCCGCTCCCCCGTGGGCTCGGCGCCGAAACTCGCGGGACGCAGGGCGCTCAGCGGGGTACGGCGGGGTCGGGAACCGGTCACGGCACCTCCATGGTCGGGACAGTCGAGCAGTGAACGCACCGCGCGGACGGCGGGTTCCGGCACGCCGGGCGGCCACACACCGCCCGCGCTTCCACACCATCACCCGCAGATGCAAACCGCGCGACGGGCCGGGGCATTCCGGGGTGGGGGGACTTCTCCCGGCTCGGGGGCAGTTCTCCGGGGTGGAGCGATGTGGGGGACTGGGGGGGGGGCGGTGCCTCTCTGGTGCTTCGGTGGTCGGTGCCCTCCGTGGACCGGTGCCTGCGCGGACGGCGCCTCGGCGATCGGTGTGCCGGTCATCGGTGCGTCGCTCCAGGGGGTGTCCGATGGCGCCCGTCGGGCCGGCGGACCACCGTTGCGAGGGCCCGCTCCGCGGCTGGGGCCCCGGGGCTGCTCCCCCAGGAGCGGCCCCGCTCCGTTCGACAGCCCTGGCACGCCGCCGGAAAATCGGATGTGTGTAAGGAGGGGCCATGAGCATCCGTATAGCCACGTTCAACTGCGAAAACCTCTTCCGGAGGCCCGTCGTCTTCGGTAGCGGAAACGACCCTATACGCGACGCCGTGCTCGCGGACTTCAGGAAACTTGTCGATATCCTCGATCACCGCACGTATACGGACAACGACAAGACAAAGATCATCGAGCTTCTCAAGAAGCACAGCGTCGATGTCTCCCAGGAAATCTCCACCCAGACGATCAGGGTGAACGAGACGCGCGGACAAGCCCGGCTGCTCAAGGGCGAGGGCAGGAACATCGAGGTCAGGGCCGAGGCCACGGGACGGTCCGCCTGGGTCGGCTGGGTCGAACTGGTCAAGGACGACCTCAGCTGGGACGCCGTCAAGAACACCGCCAGGGTGATCGCCGAGGTGAACGCCGACATACTGCTGACCGTCGAAGTCGAGGACCGGCTCACCCTGCACCGCTTCAACAAACAGGTGCTGGCGGGCCAGTTCGACGCGGAACCGTATCCGTTCAACATGCTGATCGACGGCAACGACATTCGCGGCATCGACGTGGGGCTGTTCAGTCGGCGCCCGATCACCTCCGTACGCTCGCACATCTTCGACAAGGAGGGTTCCCAGGACATCTTCAGCCGGGACTGCCCGGAATTCGAGATCGACATCGATGGCGAACCGCTCTGGCTCCTCGGGAACCACTTCAAGAGCAAGCGCGGCGGCGGAGGCGCCGACAAGCGCAAGCTCCAGGGCAAGCGCGTCGCCAAGCTCTACCGGGCCGCGCTCAAGCGCTCGGCCCATGTCGTAGTCGCCGGGGATCTCAATGACACCCCGGGCAGCCCGCCGCTCACATTCCTCGAGGCCACCAGCCTCAAGGACGCGATGACCCACGACAGTTACGAGGGCCCGCTCGGCACCCATGGGAAGTGCACGGCCAGCGAAAAGATCGACTACCTGATGTTCTCGCCGGAGCTCTTCGCCAAGGTGGACAAGGTCGAGGTGGAGCGGCGTGGGATCTTCGAGTTCGGCACCCCGTTCGAAGAAGTGACCGGACCCGGCAACCAGGCTTCCGACCACGCTGCCATCGTCGCCGAACTCGACCTGTAAAGGCAGCCCGGCGGCACGGGCGGGGTCCCGGCGGGTTCGCCATGCAGCACCCGCCCGGCGGGCCAGTTGCGGCGTCGGGCGCTGCGGACCCAGCAGATATCCGTCGGACACTCCTTAGGGCCGGTCCAGTTTCAGGGCCGGTCCGGTTCCGGATCGAACTCCAGGACGAGGTGATCTTCGACCGGTCGGTAGCCGAGACGCTGGTAGAGGGCGTTGCTGGTGGGGTTGTCCAGGTCCGCGAAGAGCAGCAGCTCGGCGGCATCGGCGGCCTGGGCGGCGCGCGACACGGCCGCTGTCACCGCCCCGGCGTAGCCGCGTCCGCGCAGGTCGGGCGGGGTGTAGACGGGGGCGACGCGGGCCGTGCCGAAGAGCGTACGGGTGACGCCGGCCATGGCGACGGGGTGCCCGTCGACCTCCCACAGGGTGCAGCGGCCGTGGGCGATCCGGTCGTCGACGGCGCGGGCGTCCCGGGGCGGTGGATCGCCGACCTCGGCGGCGAAGGCGGTGAACCAGTCGATCAGGAGGTCGCGGTCGGTCGTCGTGGCGAGCCGAGCCGCACCGGGTGGTGCGGGTGCCGGGGGTATCAGTGCGCCGAGCCGGTAGAGCCGGGCGCGCTCCGCGGTCCGTACGGTGCCGCCTTGGGATCGCTGCCACGCCGCGGCAGCCGCCTCGGCCGCTGCCCGGCCGGCGTTCACCCCGGGAACGGCGAGCCGTCGCCGCGACATCTCATCCGCCCATTCCGCCGCCGCCTCCTGTGGCATCGGCGAGAGCAGTACGGTCCGTGGCGGCGTCCATACGAACGCGGCTCCGACCGTCTCGGCGCCGCCTCTCCGCCACCATCCGAACCACGGCGCGCCGGCCCCGTACGCATCCGCCCCTATCGCGCGCAGGGAGGCCGTCACCGAGAGCAGCACGGTGTGTTCCGCCGGCCGGGCCCGGAGGAACGCGCCTGCGGACGCCTCGAAGGCGTCGAGGTCCTGTGTGGTTGTCCAGGTCATGGTGTGTTTACACGCTCTCGATGACGGTTGGCGGGGTGGGGAGGCCGGGTCGACGGGGCAGGAAGACGGTGCGGAGCACGATGCGCGGGGCGGCGAGACGGGACGGCGGGGCGGTGAGGCAGAAGACGTCGCGGAAGGTCGCACCGACGATGGGGTCGATGGCGGCGCGGGCGGTCAGCCGGTCGAAGTACCAGGTGGTCAGGCGCTCGCCGAGGCTCGCCTTGGTGTCATCGCCGCTCGCGTACGGGCGGTCCGCGCCGACCGCGGCGACCCAGGCGGGGTCCGAGGCGCGGGCCACCGCCCGCTGTGCCTCGGCGGCGGTTCCGGGGCGCAGGCCGCCGTCGGCGTCGAGGGTGCGGCGGACCGCCAGCGCGCTGAGCGCCGCGACCGACATGCCCTGCCCGTACACGGGGTTGAAGGTGCAGTTGGCGTCGCCCAGAACGAGGAACCCCTCGGGAACGGCACCGGAGCGTTCGAAGTGCCGGCGGCGGTTGGCCGTGTCCCGGAAGCCGTGCACCGGCGAGATCGGCTCGGCGTGGGCGAGCAGTTCGCGGACATACGGGTCGCCGATCGTGGCGCTGAATTCGGTGAACTCCGCCGCGTCCGTGGGCGGGTGGTGCCCGCGCACGCCGGACAGCGTCAGCAGCCACTTGCCGTCCTCGACCGGTAGGTAGGCACCGCCACGCGGGCACTCGGGCCAGCCAGGGATGTTGACGCCCGCGTCCGGCGCGCCGGCCGGGTCGCTGGGGCGGTACATGCGGGTGGCGTAGGCGAGGCCGGCGTCGACGGTCTCCTCGTGCGGTGCGGTCCGGCCGAGTTCGGCGTACCACTGGGGCGCACGGGAACCACGGCCCGAGGCGTCCACGACGAGTGCCGCGGAGAGCACGCGCTCGGCCGGGTCGCCGCGCTCGCCGTTCCGGGACCGTACGCGGACTCCGGTCACCCGCTGGGCGTCGCCGGTCAGGCCGATCGCCTCGGTGGCCTCCAGGACGTCGACGCGGGTGGCGGAGCCGGCGGCCGCCCGCAGTGCGTGCTCCCGTACGACCACGTCCAGGACGGGGCGGGTCATGCACAGCGTGGGGTGGCGGCGCTCGTCGAAGCGACGCTCCCAGCCGGTGGCGGTGCGGGTGAGCAGATCGCGCGGCAGATACATGCTCCGCGCCCCGGCCCCGGTCAGCGCGGCGACCGTGCCGGGCAGCAGGGCGTCCAGGGCGCGCTGGCCACCGCTCAGGAGAATGTGCAGATGGCGGGCTTGCGGGACGCCCTTACGGAAGGTGTGCCCTGCCGGATACCGATCGCGTTCGACGACCGTGATGGTGTCGACATGCCCCAACAGGGCGGTGACGGCGAGCATTCCGGCGAGTCCGCCACCGATCACGATCGCGGTCCGGTCGGCGTCGGCGCGCTCAGCACCGATGTGGTCCTCCTCGGCGCGCACTGCCATTACCGCTCCGCTCCCGTCGGCCGGGCGCTGACGCCCTCGCCTCTCGCCGGCCTCGAGCGGTGAGTCGACCACCGACGTGATGACCGACTGACCCATTCGCTCGATCACTCGCTCAATCACCAACTCGAGCGCTGACTTGATCACTGGATTGATCACTGACTTGATCAGAAGGGTCTCAGAATTCAGTGCGCCTCACATCCGTGTCGACGATCTTCCTGCCATCCGGCTCAGATAGCTCAGCGGTCACTCGCCATCGGCCGCTGATCACCCCTCGCCGACAGCCCGTCGCAACTCCTCGGAAGCTGTTTCCTCTCTCCCGTCACGCCAGTCCCTAACGTCCCGTTATGAGCCGGGTCTGCGTCTAGAATCCGGCTGCGCGGACGCGACGTCCGCAGGCGGTCTCACCAGCAAGGGATACAAGGACGCTTGTGACATTCCAGCAGGAAAATGAGCCGTACGACGTCCTGGTCGTCGGAGGATCGGGCGTGGACACCATCGTGCGCGTCGACGCACTTCACGTGCCGTCCGCCGACTCATACGGAGTGCCGCCCATCGAGGAATGGGCGGGACACACGGGCACCGGAGTCGCGCTCGGCTGCGCGACGCTCGGACTCACCACCGGATTCCTGGATTTCATCGGCAACGACCACCAAGGCACCCTGATCCGTGAGCGACTTGCCGGCACCGGCGTCGACTTCTGGCCCCTGATCTCCCCGCACGGCACCCGGCGCGCAGTCAACCTCGTCGGCCCCGACGGGCGGCGAACGTCCTTCTACGACGCCCGCGACCCGCTCGACCTGCGCATGCCCGCCGAGCACTACCTGCCCCGTCTTCACCGGGCCCGCCACGTCCATCTGTCGATCACCAACTTCGCCCGCTATCTGTACGACGACATCGAAGCCCTCGGCATACCCGTCTCCACAGACCTCCACGACTGGAACGGTGCCACCCCCCACCACCGGGAGTTCGCGCTCCGCTCCGATCTGGTGTTCCTCAGCACGGCCGGGGCGGGTGAGCGGATCGGGGCGGTGATGCAGGAGATCCTCCGCAAGGGGCGTGCCCAGGCGGTGATCGCGACGGCCGCCGCGGGCGGCGCGTATCTCCTCACCCCCGACGACCGCACCCCGCGGCTGATCCCGCCCGCGGTCCCGCCCGGCCCCGTCCTGGACAGCAACGGCGCGGGCGACGCCTTCACCTGCGGCTTCCTCTACGGCCGGCTGGAGGGCCGGGACCTGGAGGAGTGCGCACGCCTGGGCGCCATCGCCGGAGCCCACGCGTGCACCGCGCGCGGCACCCACACCGCTCTCATCAAGCCGGACGAACTCAGCTACGCCCTCAACTCGACCGGAGCCGCAGCAACGATCCCCGTCACGCTCACCACTACCGTCCCAGCCGCCCGCACGGGCGATCAGGTCTCCCGCACCGGTGCATAGACCGCCTCTCCCAGTCCGAAGGTCCATGCGACGCCTTCCCGCGCCGTACGGGTCCTGGGCGGCACCCGCAGCCAGTACGTGCGACGGGTGCCGTCCGGCTCGGGCGTGGAGTTGACCACCTCGACCATCACCACCGGCTCGTCGTCCACGAGGTCGATACGCCAGAGAACGCCCGTCTCGTCGCGGTGCAGCGGCTGCGCTCCCGACTCCTCGAGGTAGCGGTCGTAACCGTAGAACTCCAGCATGACCCGGCGGAGTTCGGCGTTCTCCTCCTTTCGGATGCGGTCCGGCGTCAGGTCGGAGAGTCCGTCCAGGAAGGTCGCCGGGACCGGCATTCCGCGCCAGGCGTGCAGGGCGAAGCCGTCGGGGAAGGCGAGGGCGGGGCCGTCGCCGCGATCCAGCCGCCCGGCTTCGTCGCGATGCAGCTCGACCGGCCGCTCGGTGATGATCGCCACCTTCTCGTACGGCCACCACCACCCGGCGCTGCGTGCCACCGCCGCGATACCCGCCAGTCGTTCGCCCGCCCCCGCGAACGCCGCCAGCCAGGGCGCGTCATGCTGCCCGAGCACGACGTCCAGCAGCGCCAGCCGCACCGCCGGCTCGTCCTGCGGCGTCTCGGCCAGAGCCTCGACGACCCCGGTCCGTATCCGCTCGGCCAGTGCGCGAGTGGTATCCCACAGGCGGCCGCCGGTCACACTCCACCGGTCGGCCCACGCCGTGCGGCCCAACTCGGCGTGCAACGCAGCGCGTTCATCCGCCCAAGGACAGGTCCGCACCGCGTCACGCACGCTTGCTCCCAGCTCCGCCTGCGAGGACGCCAGCACCCGCGCCGTCGCCTCCCGCGGCGAACCGGCCCACTCCACCCGCTCCGGCTCCGCGAGCCCCGCGAGGCGATAGGCCATCCGCACCCCGGCCTCGGCCGCCTCGCGGTCCGCCGCACCGGTCGCGGCCGCCACCCGGCGCCACTCCTCGACCTCCGCAGGCCGTACGCCCGCGGCGGCCGCGCCCCCATTGCCCGGGGCCCCGCCCCTCGCTCCCCCAGCCGTCTCCATGTCCAACTCCCCGTTCACCCGCATCTTTGCTCACGCCCTCGTTATCGCCCACCGGCCGCTTCTACCGCCCACCCGTCGCCTCTACCGCCCCGTCCGCCCGCCGGCCCGGCTCATCCGACTCGCCCGACTCGTCCGACTCATCCGGCTCGTCCAGCCAGCCCGGCTAGTCCGCCACCAGTCGCACGGACCCCGGCACGTACTCCCGCTGGCGCACCACGCGATACCAGCCCTTGGGGAGCGATATCGCCGCATGCTCCTCATGCACGACCCGGCCGCCGTCGGGCAGATGCAGCAGCGCGGGCCCGAACGCCCCGGTCTCGCGCTTCAGCGCACCGGCGCCTACCACCGCATGGGCATGGCCGGTGACCTCGCCCAGCGCCAGCACCATCCGCCCCCGCGCATCCCGTGGTTCCTCCGGCAGGCCGCTCACATGCTCCGGCAGCGCCGATTCCTCGACCGGCACGATCAGCACATCTCCCTGTCGGTACACGACCGTTCCTCCCCCTCGTTGGCACCCGTTCGTACCGTCCGCGTACATCCACACCGCTCGCGCTCGTCCGCGTCCCTCGCATTCGTCCGCCGCGATGCCGATGTCGAAAACGTTAGGGGGTGGGTCTGACAATCCGCCCTGACCTGCGGAAAGTTGACTGTGGCGGGGGTCGCCGCCGCGCGGGCGGGGCAACGGCGGCAGGAACCGCGCCGCGTCAACCGCCGCGTTCGGGCCAACGATCTCGTCCGGCACCAACGACCTCTGCCGCCCCAACCGTTGAAGAGATCGAGACGGGAGGGCGAAGCTTGCGCGAGGTCGTCCACGAGTGAGGAGCCGTCCGTGACCGGTGCCTGGGCAGCCGAACTGCTCCTCGGTGGGATCGTCCTGGCGGCGTCCTCCGTCCAGCGGCTGGCCGGCATCGGGTTCGCGCTGGTGGCGGTGCCCGCACTGGTGCTGCTGCTGGGCCCGTCCGAGGGCGTCGCTCTGGCGAACTGCGGGGCCGGTCTCGTGAGCGCGGTGGGGCTCGCCGACGGCTGGCGGGACGTACGGCTGCGCGCGATGCTGCCGCTGGTCCTCGCGGCCGGCTGCTGTGTACCCGTCGGCACATGGGTGGCACGGCGTCTCCCCGAACCCCAGCTGCTGGCCGGGATGGGAGCGCTGATGACCACCGCCGTACTCGTGGTGATGCGCGGCGTGCGGGTGGCCTCCTTGCGCGGCACGAAGGGTGCGCTCGCCGCCGGTGCCGCGAGCGGATTCATGAATTCCGCGGCCGGTGTGGGCGGTCCGGCGATCTCCCTCTACGCCGTGAACGCGGGCTGGACGGTCCGGGAGTTCATACCGAACGCGCAGTTCTACGGCCTGTTGGTCAACGCCCTGTCCCTGGCGGCCAACGGAGCGCCGCGACTCTCGACCGCCGCCTGGCTGCTGGTCGCGGTTGCCGTCGCAGCCGGTTCGGTGACCGGCAAAGCTCTCGCGGCACGGATTCCGGAAGGCCCCGCCCGGCGGCTGGTGCTGCTGCTCGCGCTGGCCGGCGCGCTGGTCACGCTCGGCAAGGGGCTGTGGGGATGGTGAGCGGACGAGGCACGGCAGGCCAAGGCAGGGAATTGTCAGTGGCTGTTGATAGGAATATCGACCATGAGCATCCACGAACACGTGGAAGAACTGGACGGCCTGCCCGTCTACGACTTTCGCGAGGCCACGGCCGACACGACAACCCTCCCCGAGCCCGGCGCGGTCGCCTGGCGGCTGTCCGTCGATCCGTACGACGACGAGGAGACCTTCGCGGAGCGCTGGCAGCGCTTCACCGAGACCGTGGAGCTCTCCGGCGTGCGCGCGCTGGTCGTGGGTCCGTGGGGCGAGACGTACGAGAACACCTCGGCCGTGGTGGTGGAGGCGATCGTCGCCGCGAAGGACCGGCTCGGCGGCCTGCGCGCGATCTTCCTCGGCGACATGGTGATGGAGGAGTCTGAGATCTCCTGGATCCAGCAGTCCGATGTCACGCCGCTGCTCACAGCCTTCCCCGCGCTGCGGAGCCTCTCCGTCCGGGGCGGGGAAGGCCTGGTCTTCCCGCCCGTACGGCATGAGGCGCTGCGCGAGCTGCGGTTCGAATCGGGCGGGCTGCCGGCCGCCGCGGTCCGGGGGATATGCGAGAGCGACTTCCCGGCGCTGGAGTCGCTGACGCTGTGGCTGGGTGTTCCGGAGTACGGCGGGGACTACGAGGTCACGGATCTGGCCGCCGCGCTGGCCGGCAGTCGTTTCCCCGCGCTGCGCCACCTCGGCCTGCAGAACAGCGAGATCCAGGATGAGATCGCCGCTGCCGTTGCCGCCGCTCCGGTCGTGGCGGGCCTGGAGACGCTGGACCTGTCGATGGGCATCCTGACGGACGCCGGCGCGGAGGCGCTGCTCGGCGGCCAGCCGCTCACCCACCTCAAGTGGCTCGACCTGGACCACCACTTCCTCACCGATGCCATGGTGCGGCGGATCCGTGTGGCCCTGGAGCCCAGCGGGGTGGAGGTCGTGATCAATGAGCGGGGCGAAGAAGACGAGGACGACGGCACGGTGTGGCGGTATGCCGCGGTGACCGAGTAGGCGACAGGCAGGTGATGAGGAGGTGAGCACCGTCGGCCGCCCCGATGACGCCGGCACCGCCGTGCCCCGGTTCGCCGTGCCCGGATTCGCGGTGCCCCGATTCGCCGTGGTCGGCAATCCCGAGAACCGGCGGGTGACGCTGTTCGCCGATGCGGTGCGCGCCGCCGGACTGCCCGCGCCGCGTGTGCTGCCCTGGGCCGAAGTGCTCCTCTCGGGTGCGGAGTTCGCGGCCGACGAGATCGTACGGATCGACTCACCCGGGGAGAACGCCGAGGTCGAGCGGCTGCTGCGGGGCGTCGTCGATCCGACCAGGGTGGAGGGCACGGCCCGGTGGTACGCCCGGTTCACGGAGGCCGTGCGCGAGGTCGCCCGTGCCGCCTCGGCCGGTGGCGCCGGGCTCCTGGACGATCCGGGCGAACTGGCGGTGCTGTTCGACAAGCGGCGATGTCATGGCGTGCTGCGCGCCTCGGGGGTGCCGGTTCCCGAGTCGCCCACCTCCGGGCCGGCCGCGCCGACCGTCGGCGGGTGGGCGGAGACCAGGGAACTGCTCCGGGACGCGGGTCTGCGGCGGGCCTTCCTCAAGCCGGCCCATGGCTCCTCGGCGTCCGGCGTGCTGGCGCTGGAGACCGACGGCCGCAACCGGTTTCGGGCCACCACCTCCGTCGAACTACGCCCGGACGGCAGCCTGTTCAACTCGCTCCGGGTCCGCCGCTATACGGGCGAGCAGCAGATCGCGGCCATCGTCGACGCGCTGGCGCCGGACGGTCTGCACATCGAACGCTGGATTCCCAAAGCGGCGCAGACCGGCCGGGTCGCCGACCTGCGGGTGGTGGTCGTGGCCGGCCGCGCCACCCACGCCGTCGTACGTACCAGCCGCTCTCCGATGACCAACCTCCATCTCGGTGGCATGCGTGGCGACTTGGAGGCGGCGCGTGCGTCCGTCGAGGCGTCGGGGGCCCGCTGGGCCGATGCGCCGGCGGTCTGCGAGGCGGCAGCGGCGTGCTTCCCGCGCACTCTGTGCGTGGGCGTGGATCTGCTGCCCGTCGTGGGCTGGCGGCGATTCGTCGTGGGCGAGGTCAACGCCTTCGGCGATCTGCTGCCCCGGCTGACCGGCCTGCCGGGGAGTGGCGCCGAGGACCTGGACACATACGGCGCGCAGGTCGCCGCCGTGCTGAGCAAGAACGCGGACGTGAACGCGGGCAAGAGCGTGCACGCGAGCGAGAACAGAAAGATCGGAACGCACCGTGCACACCTCTGAAGCCGTCCCGCGCACCCCTGAAGCGGCGCCGTACGCCCTCGAACCGGCGGTCGCCGCCCCCGACATGAACGAGATCGTGGGCAGCCACGACCTCCTTCTGGTCACGCTCGACACCCTGCGCTACGACGTGGCCCAGGAGCTGGCGGCGGACGGCCGGATACCGCATCTCGCCCGCCATCTGCCCGGCGGCCGCTGGGAGCGCCGGCACGCCCCCGGAAGTTTCACCTACGCCTCCCACCAGGCGATATTCGCCGGGTTCCTGCCGACCCCGGCGGCTCCGGGACCGCATCCGCGGCTGTTCGCGGCGCGGTTCGCGGGCAGCGAGACCACCGCACCCGGCACCTGGGTCTTCGACACCCCCGACCTGGTCTCCGGCCTGGCCGCGGCCGGCTACCGGACGGTGTGCATCGGCGGGGTGGGCTTCTTCAACCAGCGGGCCGCGCTCGGTTCGGTGCTCCCCGGGCTGTTCCAGGAGAGCCACTGGGAGCCCGAGTTCGGTGTGGCCTCCACGACCTCGTTCGAGGCGCAGGTGGCCCGCGCCGAAGAGGTGGTCGCCGCGCTCCCGGCGGAGCAGCGGTTGTTCCTGTTCGTCAACGTCGCCGCACTGCACCAGCCGAACTGGTTCCATCTGCCCGGCGCCACCCGGGAGGCCGGCGACAGCCGCGCCACGCATGCCGCCGCGCTGGAGTACGTGGACCGCCACATCGGCCGGCTCCTCGCCGCCGCGAGCAGCCGCCGTCCGTGCTTCGCCATCGTGTGCTCCGACCATGGCACGACGTACGGAGACGACGGCTATACGGGCCACCGCCTGGGCCACGAGGCCGTATGGACCGTCCCGTACGCCCATTTCACGATCGGGGCCACCGGATGAGCCCGATGAACACCGCCCCGCAGATCACGGCCGATCCCGCCCAGGCTGCCGATCCCAGCAAGGCTCTCGATCCCACCAACGCAGCAGATCCCACCACCAGGACCGCGCCCGCCCCTCCCCCACCACCCACCGGCTCACCCCAAGAGAGCCCCATCTCCCCCTACGAGAACTACGTCTACGCCTACCCCCACAAAACGGCCTACCGCCCCCGCCCGGACCGCCCCACGCTGCGCGACCTCTGGGCGAGCGAGCCCCAGGACGCCCTCTCCCTCTACCTCCACATACCGTTCTGCGAGGTGCGCTGCGGCTTCTGCAATCTCTTCACCCGCATCGGCGCCCCCGGGGACATGGCCTCGGAGTATCTGGACGCCCTGGAACGCCAGTCGGCCGCGGTCCGGGACGCCCTGCACCCGGACGCCCGCTTCGCCGCGGCGGCTTTCGGCGGCGGCACCCCTACCTTCCTGAGCGCCGGTGAGCTGGCGCGGCTGTGCGATATCGCGGAGCTGCGGATGGGCGCCGATCTGCGTGCGGTGCCGCTCTCCGTGGAGACCTCCCCGTCGACTGCCACGGCGGACCGTCTGGGTGTCCTGGCCGAGCGCGGTGCGACCCGGATCAGCATCGGAGTGCAGAGCTTCATCGAGGCGGAGGCGCGGGCGGCGGTCCGCCCGCAGGACCCGCACGAGGTGGCGGCCGCGCTGGACCGTATCCGGGAGTCGGGCGTCCCGGTCCTCAACATCGATCTGATCTACGGCATCGACGGCCAGACGGAACGCAGCTGGCAGCGGTCCCTGGACACCGCGCTGACCTGGCGCCCCGAGGAGCTCTACCTCTACCCGCTGTACGTGCGCCCGCTGACGGGCCTGGGCCGCCGGGATCCCGGCGCGCCGGACCCCGAGTGGGACGCCCAGCGGCTGCGGCTCTACCGCCACGGCCGTGACCATCTGCTGGCGGCGGGCTATGAGCAGGTGTCCATGCGGATGTTCCGCCGCCGGGGCGCCGCCACGCCCGCCTCGGGCGGCGACGACCACGCCTGCCAGACCGACGGCATGATCGGCCTGGGCTGCGGCGCCCGGTCCTACACCTCCCGCCTGCACTACTCCTTCGACTACGCCGTGGGCATGACGGATATCCGCTCGATCATCGACCACTACATATCCCGGCCGGCCTCGGCGTTCGCGCACGCCGAGTTCGGCTGGGAGATGACCGAGGACGAGGCGCGGCGCCGGAATCTGTTGCAGTCGGTGCTCCAGGCGGAGGGGATGGCGACGGCGGACTACCGTGCCCGCTTCGGCAGTGCGCCCGCCGATGACTTCCCGGCGGAACTGGCCCGGTTCGCCGACCGTGGCTGGCTGGACACCGCCGCGGCTCCCGGGCGGCTGCGGCTGTCCGCGGAAGGACTGGCGTATTCCGACGCCCTGGGACCGATGCTGTTCTCCCCCGCCGTACGGGCCCGTATGGCCGCCTACGACCTCAAGTAAGGCGCCGCTTCATGGACTTGACGATTCTGTACCGCGCGGCCCGCTGGCGTCCTGCGACTACGACTGTCCGTACTGCCCGTTCGCCAAGCGGCGGGACAGCCGCGAGCAGCTGCGTGCCGACCGCGCGGCGCTGACCCGTTTCGCCGACTGGGCCGCGGCGCAAGGGGACGATCCCGAGAGCGGGCCGGGCGACCGGCTGTCGATCCTGTTCACGCCCTGGGGGGAGGGCCTGGTCCGCTCCTGGTACCGCCGCACCCTCGCCGAGCTGAGCCGGCTCCCGCACATCCGGCGGGTGGCGATCCAGACCAATCTCAGCTGCCGCACCGACTGGCTGGCCGAGGCGGATCTGGACACGCTGGCCCTGTGGTGCACGTACCACCCCGGGCAGACCCCGTACGACCGTTTTCTGGCGAAGACCCGCGAGCTGGCCGAGCGCGGCGCCCGGTTCAGCGTGGGGATCGTGGGCTTCCCCGAGCACCTCGCACATGCCCGCCGACTGCGTGCGGACCTCCCCGAGGGGGTCTACCTCTGGGTCAACGCCGCCGAGGGCCGCGACTACACGGATGCGGAGGCCGCCCTGTGGACGGAACTGGATCCGCTGTTCCCGTTCAGCCGCCATCCGCACAAGAGCGCCGGTCTCCCGTGCCGGACGGGTGAGTCGGTGATCTCCGTGGACGGCGACGGCACCGTGCGCCGCTGCCATTTCGTCCGCGCCGAGCTGGGCAATCTCTACGACGGCAGCTACCGCGCGGCGCTCCGCCCGCGCACCTGCCCGCTGGCCGTCTGCGACTGCCACATCGGCTACGTCCATCTGGAAACGCTGCCGCTGTACGACGTGTTCGCGGGCGGTGTACTGGAGCGGGTCCCGGCGGCGGAGCCTCGCGTTCACACGGCCACGGCTGCTGGAGTACAGGCGCCCGGCCCGCTGGTGCGGTGACCAGAATCGATCATCGGGCGGGCGGTCAGCGGGGCAGAGGGTGATGATGTGGGGATGACCGCCAGCTCGCGCGCCCGTTCGTTCGACACGGCCGCTGACCAGTACGCGGCCGGCCGACCTTCGTATCCGCCCGCGCTCTTCGATTTCATCGCGCAGTTCATGAGCCGTCCCCTGGCCGGTGCCCGCGTCGCCGATATCGGCGCGGGCACCGGAATCGCCACCGCTCTGCTGCGTGAGCGCGGGGCTGACGTGATCGGAGTTGAGCCGGGCGGCGCCATGGCCGCCCAGTTTCGTACTCTGCTCCCGGATGTGCCGATCCTCAGAGGTGACGGCAACGCTCTTCCCCTCGCGGATACCTCCCATGACCTCATCACCTACGCACAGTCCTGGCAGTGGACCGATACCGCCCGATCGGTCCCAGAGGTGCTGCGGGTGCTGCTTCCGGGCGGTGCCCTCGCGATCTGGTGGAACACCACAGCCTTTGACGTGCCCTGGATCCGGGGGCAACATGAGCGAATCGCGCGCCGCTGCGGAGTGAAGTCGTCTCCTCGGGCGCTTCCCGACGACAGCGACGCCATCCGGCTGGCGGGCCTGTCAGGGCTCCGGGTCGCCCGCCGCCAGGTTCGGTGGAGCCGTATGGTCACCCTCGACACTCACCTCGCCAATATCAGCAGCCACTCGTCGTTCCTTGTCCTTCCCGAGGACGACAAGCGGGCTTTTCTCTCCGAGGAGCGCGGGCAGCTGCGCGAAATGTTCCCCGACGAGACGCTGGAGGAGACCTACGTGGTCGATCTGTTGATGGCCACTCGTCCGTGACCTGCCCGGTGTCCTAACGTCGGAGACCGACAAACGCCCCGGTCATACCCCTAGGGGATGTTCGAACAGATCCCCTAGGGGATGCGAGGCCCCCTTGCAGTTCCACAACGCCGGGGCGGTGGGCGGTATTCCCGGGCACAGCCTGTTTTCCCCGGGCACAGCCTGATTCCCCAAGCACAGCCTTATTCCCCAGGCACAGCCTTCCCCGGGCCTGGCGGTCCCCCGCCTCACAGTCGACCGGCGAACGAGGGACGAGCGACGGGCAGGCAATCAACAACTCGCCGCCCCGGCGCCCTTCCGGCGCGCTCAGTCCTTTCGGCCCACCCCGCCATAGAAGATGATGTTGTTCAGCTCTTCCGGGCCGGGCACATCGCCGTCCGGTCGCCACAGCGGCACTCGGACGACGCCCGGGTCCAGCAGGGTGAACGGGCCGAACAGGTCGTGGATCTCGGTCTTCGAGCGGAGGTTGAGGGTGGCGGTGGCGCTCTTGTAGACGTTCACCACGCCTTCGCGTGCCCGTACGTCCGTCCGGCCCGCCTCGTACGCCTCGTAGGGCTCATCGGTGGCATGCGACAGGACCAGGTGGCTGCCGGCGGGGAGCGCGTCGGCGAGGGTGGCGACGAGGGCCGCCGGGTCCTCGTCGCTCCGGACGAAGTGCAGAACGGCCACCAGCAGCAGTGCCACCGGCTGGTCGAAGTCGATCAGTTCGCGGACGGCCGGGTGGTCCAGGACCGCCTTGGGGTCGCGGACGTCACCGAGCACAAAGCTGGTGCGCTCGGTGTTGGTCAGCCGGGCCCCGGCGTGGGTGGCGACGATCGGGTCGTTGTCGATGTAGACGACGCGGGTGTCGGGAGCGATCTCGCGTGCCACCTCGTGGGTGTTGGGCGAGGTCGGGATGCCGGTGCCGATGTCGATGATCTGGCGGATGCCGCCGCGGACGAGTTCGCGTACGGCCCGTTGCAGGAAGGCGCGGTTGGCGCGGGCGCTGAGCCGGACCTGGGGGTGGACTTCGATGACGCGCTCGGCGGCCACCCGGTCGACCTCGTAGTTGTCCCAGCCGCCGAGGTAGTAGTCGTACATCCGGGCGGGATGCGGCCGGCTGGTGTCGATCTCCTCGGCAGAGAAGCCGGAGTGCTCCGGTGCCTGGGAATAGTGCGGGAACTGCGGAACGTCCGGGGTCTGGTCCCCCTGGGGTATGTCCTGCGTGCTCATGCCGTCCTCCGCTCGGTGTGCCGGCACGGCGCCGCGGAGACCAGGAAGTCGGCGACCCCCGCCTTCGCGCCCTCGATGAAACTCACCATCTCGTGGTGGGTGTAGATCAGCGCCGGGCCGTCCGGGTCGGTGGACTGGCGGAGCGCCACTCTGCCGTCCCCCAGCCGCATGGCCTCGACACACTCACCGCCGTTTCCGCCGCTCCACGGTTTGTGCCAGCCCTCGTTGCCCAGTTCTTTGGCGGGCATGCCGTTGTAGATACGTATGCGATCCATGGGGGGTTCAGATCTCCTTGCGAAAGCCACCCAGAATGGCCTCGGTGGTGTGTGCCGGCGCGGCCTGTGCACACATCCGGTCCAGGGCCTCCAGGAACTGAGAGACGTCGTTGCGCTGGTCGAAGTACACGGCGCCGACGAGGCTCTCCGCGTACGCGATGTCCGGGAGTTCCGGAATCGGAAAACGGAAGATGTGGAACGGCCCGTACATGGCCGGGTGCGGGCCCGCGGCGAAGGGCATGACCTGGAGCCGGACGTTCGGCAGCGCGGTGGCCTCCATCATCCGGGTGATCTGATCACGCATCACCTTGGGGCCGCCGATCTGGCGCCGTAGGACGGTTTCGTCCATGACGACCCAGAGCATCGGGGCGTTCTCGCGGGTCAGCAGGGACTGCCGCTCCAGGCGCAGCGCCACGATGCGGTCGATGTCTTCGGCCGGGGCGTGCGGCATGCCGGCCCGCAGGACGGCGGCGGCGTAGTCCTCGGTCTGCAGCAGACCGGGGACGTAGTGCGGCTGGTAGGCCCGGATGAGGTTGGCTTCGCTCTCCAGGCTGACGAAAGCACTGAACCACTCGGGCAGGACGTCCCGGAAGTTGTGCCACCAGCCGGGCTTGTTGGCCTCGCGCGCGAGGGAGAGGAAACCGTCGATCTCGGACTGGTCGGTGACGCCGTAGGTCGCCAGCAGTTTCTCGACGTAGGGGATCTTGAGGCCGACCTCGGCCTTCTCCATGCGCCGTATCGTGGCATGGGTCACATCGAGGGCCTTGGCGGCCCGTTCGAACGACAGTCCCGCCTTCTCGCGCAGGTCCTGCAGGCGCTTGCCCAGCACCACCCGCAGGACGGTCGGCGCCGCCCCTGCCGACCGTGGATCCGCCACGTCCGATCCCCTCCAACTAGCTCATGTGATCAGCAGTGTGTCATGCCGTCAGCTACACGAACAGACTGCATATCTAATTCTGCAAATTACAGAGTGATCCTTGCCATCGGCGACCAACATCGCACATAGTTACGGAGTGGCTTCCTCCAACAACGCTCCTCTGTTAGGGCGCTGTAGCGGCTTTGTCGCCGAGCACCCGCAGGACGCGTTCCATTTGCCGGCGCGACGCACGTCCGTTCCCGAGGCGCGCAGACGCGTCAGCGCGCTGCTGCGCGCATGGGGCGCGGATCAACAAGTCCGCGACGACGTGGAGTTGGTGGTGACCGAGCTGTTCACCAACGCGGTACGGCACACCGGCAGCGAGAAGGTCGGCTGTGAGCTCGCCCTCGTCGGCGCGCACATACGTATAGAGGTCACGGACCAGGGCGGCGGGGGCGCATCGGCCCCGCAGGTCCAGCCCGGCAGCGTGGACAAGGAGTGCGGACGGGGACTGTTCCTCGTCGGCGCACTGTCCGAAAGCTGGGGGTCGAGGCCCGACGGCAGCGGCCTGGGCCGGACCGTCTGGGCGGATCTGCCCTACACCGCCGCAACGCACTGAGGCCCCGCTCCGCCATCGGCGGACGTCGGGGCCTCATGTCGTCGTGCGTACCTACCCGAGTGCGGGCCTACAGCGGCAGCAGATCGGGGCGCTTGGGCTCGACATGGTCGCCGGAGGACTCGCCACGCAGGCGGCGGCCGATCCACGGTACGAGGTGCTCGCGCGCCCAGTGGATGTTGTCCCGCCGGGCCTCGGCGGCCGATCGCTCCGCCTCCGGGGGCCACGGCTGGTCCGGGTCGGCCGGCACCGGCAGACCGAGCACCTGGGCCGCGCGCAGCGCCACCCGGGTGTGCCCGTCGGCGGACAGATGCAGCCGGTCGTCGCTCCACGCCCGGCGGTCCTGCACCGACTTGAGCGACCACAGGTCGAGGACCGGGCAGTCGTGCCGGTCCGCGATGGCCCGGACATGCGCCGTATAGGTCGCGATCTTGCCCCGCAGATGCTTGAGGACGGGGACGCCGCGGGTGTCGAAGCCGGTGCAGAGCAGCACCGTACCGACCGACGTGCGCAGGTCGGCGACGGCCCGCTCGTAGCGGTCGGCCACCGCGTCCGGGTCCGAGCCCGGTCGCAGGATGTCGTTTCCGCCGGCACAGAATGTGACCAGCGCGGGGGCCAGCTCTTTCGCCCGGGGCACTTGCTCCTCGACGATCTGGTCGAGGAGCCGTCCCCTGACGGCCAGATTCGCGTAGCGGAAGTCGCCCTCCGCCCGCCCGTCCGACAGGAGGACCGCCAGCCGGTCCGCCCAACCGATGTACGCCCCGTCACGGCCGGGATCCCCGACCCCCTCGGTGAAGCTGTCCCCGACGGCTGCGTACGACCCGATGGCGCCATGGGCGCCGCTCTTGATGTTCTTCGAATCGTCTGCCACCAGGACATACTTCACCGTGAGAAGTGACTTACGCCACCGTAACCAGGGGTTGACGGCAGGTGATTAATGCCACCCGGTCAAATTCTCGCCAAGTTGGAATAATGATCGGTTCAGGACGGCTCCCCGACCGTTCATCGATCACTCCGCCAGGGACCACGAATGGCGACACCTCGCACATCGACGCTATTACGGCTTGATTGCCCCTTGAACGAATGTCGTATCGTCAGAGGTGGCCCGCTTTTGTCGACGAGCAGCGTCGGCGGCCGACCCCGAGGAGCGCCCGTGACGCAGACGCCGCAGATCCCGTCGACCGAGTCGGTGCTCACGGAGGTGCGCAATTTCCGCGATGTGGGCGGGCTGCCGACGGCGGACGGGCGGCGGCTGAAACACGGGCGCCTGTTCCGTAGCGGCCACCTAGCGCATGCGACGGAGGCGGACGCCGCATTTCTCGCCGGTCTCGGGCTGCACACCATCTTTGATTTCCGCAACGCCTCGGACATCGGGCTGGAAGGCCCCGATGTCACGCTTCCCGGCGTACGGAATGTCAACATCCCGCTCACCGATCCGGCCGACGGCGCCGAATTCTGGGCGATGGTGCGTGACGGCGAACTGGACCAGCTGCGTACCGCGCTCGGCGACGGCCAGGGGTCGGCCCGCATGACCCGCACCTACCGCAACATCATCACGACGCGTACCGAAGACCACAGCCGGGTGCTGCATGCGCTCGCCGAGGACAGCGTCCCCGCGCTGATGCACTGCGCGGCCGGCAAGGACCGTGCGGGACTGTCCGTCGCCGTGACGCTGCTGGCGGTCGGTGTCGAGCGGGACGCCATCGAAGCCGACTACCTCAAGTCCAACGACCCCAGCCGCCGTTACAAGATCCGTCGCTCCGACAACTCCGCGGCCGGTATGTCCCAGGAGGTCATGGAGCTGCTGTCGCCGCTGTTCGGGGCGCACACGGAATACCTCGACGCGGCGTTCGACGCGATCGACGAGACCTGGGGATCGACGGAGAACTACCTCACCGAAGGGCTGCGGCTGACGCCCGCGACCCGCGAGCGGCTGCGCACCCAGCTGCTGACGGACTGAACGGCCGCCGACCGGCCGACCGGCGCGTTCCGCGAACCATCCGAGACGGACGGCCCGGTGGCAGTCCCACCGGGCCGTTGCCGTGTCATCGCACCGGGCGCGTCACCACATGCCAGGACCGAACGGACGGCTGTGGTCCCACCCGTCCGGATCCGTGACCCATCCGGCGACGAGCACCAGCCCCGACGCCCGGTGCACCGCGAGGAAGCCGAACGGCCGGTCGAAGCGGGCCGACACCAGCCGCGCCTCGTTCGGGGGGATCTGGGGCGCGCCCGCCACGTTCATCGCCACAGGCGTGACCGCGGCCGCCCGGAAGCCGAGCGGACCGAATGTCGCGGTCGCCGCCTGCCGGGCGGACGACACCGCGAGCGGCGTCTCGCTGATGCCGGGAAAGTGCCCTCGCGAGTTGTCCGTGGCGGTTTCGAGCCCGAAGAGCTCGGGCCGCTTCAGCAGGTCGTGTTCGGCGTCGACGGTGAACCGTACGGTGCTCAGGTCCGCCCGCGATGAGCCGTCCCAGCTCGGCATGGTTGTCACGGTGAGCCCGGGGCCTGCGCCTTCGGTCAGCTCCGCGCCGGGCACCGTCGGATATCCGCCGCCCAGCACCGTCAGGCCGTGGTGCAGCACCTCACCACCCGTCATGTCCTCGGGACCGAGCAGCAGCTGGACGTCCAGACCGTTCTCCCCCAGGACGTCGAAGGCGGTCAGCGGACCGGCCGGAGTACGGTGCACCCGCAGCTGCTCCGCGGGCAGGCGGTAGCAGTTCAGGCCGGTCAGGTCCCGTCCTGCCCAAGGGCCTTCCGCCACCTGCAGCGGGCTCTCCCGGAACGGCCTCTTCCAGGTGGTGCGCACCAGCAGCGCACTCGCCAGGACGAGCAGCATGTCGGGCGTCACCCGCACCGGCATCCGCTCGATCAGGCCGTCGGTGTGCCGCCGCGCCCAGGCGTTCAGCGCTTCCTGGTCGGCGGAGGCGTCGCCGGTCAGCTCGCCGTGCAGATCCAGCGGCAGGCCGGACAGCCACTCGGGCCGCAGCGCCAGCGTGCGCTGGGTCCACAGCCCCAGTGCGGCATCGACGCCGTCCGCCGCGCCGAGCGCGGCCAGCAGGTCGCAGCCTTCGCATACGGCGTGCTCCGCGTCGGTGCCCAGCGCGTCGGCGAGTTCCTTGCGGGCCGGGCCGGTCGCCGGGCCGGCGAGCAGCGCCAGCAGCGGCCAGACACCGGCGGCGGTGAGTACGGTGCCCCGCTCCCCCACCGCGTCCCGCGCCCAGCGCGCCGTCATGTCGTTGACGGAACGTACCGTCGTCTCGGCGACCATCTCTTCCCCCACCCGAGTTGTCAGCGTTGGGCGACCGCCTGTTTGACCAGCGTGCGCCCGAAGTCCCACATCAGGCCGCCGCCGCTGTGGGCGTCGTCCATGACGGCCGTGAACGCGTCGACGAAGCGGTCCACTTCCCGTTCGCCGATGATCAGCGGCGGGATCAGCTTAATGACCTCGAGATGGTCGCCGGAGACCTGGGTGAGGATGCGGTGGCGTTGCAGCAGCGGCACCACGACCATCTGCGCGAACAGTCCCTTGCGGGCCGCCTGCAGCATCGTCCAGCGGCTCCGCAGGCCGAGCGATTTGGGGCGGCCGAACTCGATGCCGATCATCAGGCCGCGGCCCCTGACGTCATGCAGCAGCTCGTATCTGTCGGTCAGCGCGGCGAGCCTGGTGCGCAGCAGGTCGCCGGTGTGCCGGGCGTTGGCGACGATCTGTTCGTCCTCCATGACGGCGAGTACGGCGAGGCCGGCCGCCATCGCCTGGGCGTTGGACCCGAAGCTGGCGGAGTGCACCAGGACGCGGTCCATGGACGAGTAGACCTTTTTGAAGATCCAGTCCTTGCCGAGTGTCGCGCCGACCGGGACATAGCCGCCGGAGAGCGCCTTCGCCACGCAGACCAGGTCCGGTTCGACGCCGTCCTCGTGCTGGTAGGCGAAGAAGTCGCCGGTGCGGCCGAGGCCGGTCTGCACCTCGTCGGCGATCAGCAGGGCCTTGTGCCGGTGCAGCAGTTCCTGCGCGGCCCGCAGAAAGCCGGGCGGGGTCGGGTGCACGCCCTTGCCCTGGATGGGCTCGACCACGAACCCCGCCACGTCGCCGTGCTTCAACTCCCGTTCCAGAGCGGCCAGATCGCCCATCGCGATCGCCGTGTCGGGCAGCAGCGGCGCGAAGCCGTCCCGGAAGCCGGCCTCGCCGTTGACCGAGAGCGAGCCGGTGGTCAGGCCGTGGAAGGCGTGGGTGCAGTAGAGGACGCGCGGTCTGCCGGTCGCGTAGCGGGCGAACTTCAGGGCGGTCTCGATGGCCTCGGTGCCGCTGTTGCCGAAGAAGACGCGGTCCAGATGGGGCGCGTAGGTCAGCAGCTTCTCGGCGAGCAGGCCGGGCAGCGGCTGGCAGTCGAAGCGGGTGAGGTCGGGCAGGGCGGCGTCCAGCACGTCGTGCAGCGCCTGCCGGACGACCGGGTGGTGGCGGCCGAGGCCCATCACGCCGAATCCGGCGAGCATGTCCAGGTAGTCCTGGCCGTCCGCGTCCCAGAAGTGGGCGCCCTCGGCCCGTTCGTAGACCTTGTCGAAGCCGATGGTGTGCAGCATCCGCGGCAACTGGTGGTTGAGGTGGCGGGTGTGCAGGTCGTAGCGCTCGCCGCCGCGTTCGGCGAGCAGTTCGGCCAGGTCGAATCCGGTCATGAAGGGTTCTCCTTACGGGCGGCCAGCGCACCGCTGATCCGGCCGGCGATCTCGGCCGGGGTGAGGCCGAGGTCCGCCAGCAGTTCGCCGCGCCTGGCATGCGGCAGAAACTGCTCGGGGATGCCGAAGGTGCGCAGCGGCACGTCCACCTCCGCGTCGCGCATCGCCTGGCCGACCGCCGAGCCGATGCCTCCGTTACGGCTGTTGTCCTCCACGACGGCCACCAGGGTGTGCTGTGCGGCGAGTTCGACGACGGCCTCGTCCACCGGCTTGACCCAGCGCGGGTCGACGACCGTCGTACCGACGCCGCGCGCCGCGAGCAGCTCGGCGACCTGCAGACAGACCGGCGCCATCACCCCGACCGCGATCAGCAGGACGTCCGGCTGCGGCGTGCGGTGCAGCACATCGGTGCCGCCGATCCGTTCCACCGCGGGGATCGGCTCGCCCACCGACTCCTTGGGGAACCGGAGGACGGTCGGCGCGTCGTCCACGTCGAGGGATTCCCGCAGCTGGGCGCGGAGCTGCTCGGCGTCGCGGGGGACGGCGATCCGCAGGCCGGGGACGACGCCCAGCACCGACAGGTCCCACATACCGTTGTGGGAGGCACCGTCGACGCCGGTGACACCGGCCCGGTCGAGGACGAAGGTGACGCCGCACTTGTGCAGCGCCACATCCATCAGGACCTGGTCGAAGGCCCGGTTGAGGAAGGTGGCGTAGACCGCGACGACCGGATGCAGCCCTCCGGTGGCCAGGCCCGCGGCCGACACCGCGGCATGCTGTTCGGCGATGCCCACGTCCCAGATACGGTCCGGATACGCCGCGGCGAACCTGCCCAGTCCGACCGGTTGCAGCATGGCGGCCGTGAGGGCGACGACGTCCTCCCGCTCGGCGCCGATCCTGACCATCTCGTCGCCGAAGACGGAGGTCCAGGAGGGGCCGCTGGGCGGGGCGACGGGCTCGCAGGTCAGCGGGTTCATCTTGGCGACGGTGTGGAAGCGGTCCGCGGTGTCCTCCAGGGCGGGCTGGTAGCCGCGGCCCTTCTCGGTCAGGCAGTGCACCAGCACCGGACCGTGGAATTTCGCCGCCCGGCGGAGCGCGGACTCGACGGCGGCGATGTCGTGCCCGACGATCGGTCCGACGTATTTCAGGCCCAGGTCCTCGAACATGCCCTGTGGCGCGAAGGCGTCCTTGAAGCCCTTCTTCGCGCCGTGCAGCGACTCGTAGAGCGGCTGTCCGACGACCGGGGTGCGCTGGAGGACGTCCTTGCCCCAGGAGAGGAACTTCTCGTAGCCGTCGGTGGTGCGGAGGGTGGCGAGGTGGTTGGCGAGGCCGCCGATGGTCGGGGCGTAGGAGCGCTCGTTGTCGTTGACGACGATGATCAGCGGGCGGTCCTTGGCGGCGGCGATGTTGTTGAGGGCTTCCCAGGCCATGCCGCCGGTCAGCGCGCCGTCACCGATGACGGCGACGACGTGGTCGCTCCTGCCGCGTACCTCGTTGGCCTTGGCGAGGCCGTCGGCCCAGCTCAGCACGGTGGAGGCATGGCTGTTCTCGATGATGTCGTGGTCGGATTCGGCGCGCGACGGGTAGCCGGAGAGGCCTCCCTTGGCGCGCAGTTTCGAGAAGTCCTGGCGGCCGGTCAGCAGTTTGTGGACGTAGGACTGGTGGCCGGTGTCCCACAGGATCCGGTCGGCGGGCGAGTCGAAGACCCGGTGCAGGGCGATGGTCAGCTCGACCACGCCCAGGTTGGGTCCCAGATGTCCGCCGGTGCGGGCCACCGCCTGCACCAGGAACTGGCGGATCTCCTCGGCGAGCTCGTCCAGCCGGGCCCCCGGCAGGATCTTGAGGTCGCGGGGTTCGCGGATGTGCTCCAGCATCGTCATGTTCGGTCCCCCTCTGATGGTTCGGTGGATCGCGCGCGAGCTGTGCCGCGCCGGCGGTGGCGGCCGGCCGGGGAGCCGGGGAGTCCCGGTGCCGCCGGCCCGCCGCCGCGCCTCACATCACCCGCGGTTTCCCGCGACGGTCTCCCGGGCGGCCCGGAGGGACTCCTTCAGCGAGCCCATGGTGGCCAGGACGGCGGTCGGCTCGTAGCCGCAGTGCGCCATGCAGTTGGCGCAGCGGGGGTCCTTGCCGCGGCCGTACTTGTCCCAGTCGGTCTCCTCGATGAGCTCCCGGTACGTCGGGACATAGCCGTCGCTCATGAGGTAGCAGGGGCGCTGCCAGCCGAAGAGCGAGTAGTTGGGGATCGCCCAGGCGGTGCACGGGAAGTCCGCCTTGCCTTCCAGGAAGTCGAGGAAGAGCGGGCTGTGGTTGAGCCGCCAGCGGTTGCGGTTGCCGCCGGCGAACGCCTTCTTGAACAGCTCCCGGGTCTGCTCGACGCCCAGGAAGTGCTCCTGGTCGGGTGCTTTTTCGTAGGCGTAGGCGGGCGACAGCATCATTTCGTCGACCTGGAGGTCGTCGTTGAGGTAGTTGAGGACCTCGATGATGGTCTGCGGGGTGTCGGTGTTGAAGAAGGTGGAGTTGGTGGTGACCCGGAAGCCGCGGCGTTTGGCTTCCTTGATGGCCTCCACCGCCTCGTCGAATACGCCTTCCTTCGCGACGGATTCGTCATGCCGCTCACGCATCCCGTCGATGTGCACCGCGAACGCGAAAAACGGGGACGGCGTGAACTTGTCGATCTTCTTGCGCAGCAACATCGCATTCGTGCACAGGAAGACGTACTTCTTCTTCGCAACCAACTGGCGCACGATCTCGTCGATCTGCGGGTGCATCAAGGGCTCGCCGCCGGCGATGGAGACCATCGGGGCGCCGGATTCCAGCACCGCGCCGACCGCCTGTGCCACCGGCATCCGCTGTTTGAGGACGCCCGCCGGATGCTGGATCTTGCCGCAGCCCTCACATTTCAGGTTGCAGGCGAAGAGCGGCTCCAGCTCGACGATGAGCGGAAACTTCTCGCGCCGCCGCAGCACTTTCTGTTCAAAGAGATACGTCCCGACCCGGATGGACTGACGGAGCGGCATTGCCATCTGGCTCACCTCCTGGGGAGCAGCAAAGAACGGTGCCATTCAAAAAAGACGGGAAGAACGGAGCGCAGCACACGGAAGGCCGATATTCCACCGCGCACGGTGCCGATTCGCATGAGTTCATGTTCTGGAGCGTCCACGACCACCCGGACGGCGGCAACCGGGCGGATTCCGGCGCGCACCGCGGCGTGGAGCGTAGCGGCGGATTCCATGTCCACCGCGACGGCGCCCGCGGCATGCAGCGCGGCCCGCTCCGCGCCGCGTACGACGTGGTCGGAGCCGCGCAGCAGACCGGTGTGGACGGTCAGGCCGCGCTGCCGCAGGGCCCGCAGCAAGGGGCCGTTGTCGCGGCAGATCACTTCCGGTGCGGCCGGACGGTGGTCGCGGGTGGTCTCGGCGACGACGACGTCCCCGGGCCGCATGCCGGGGGCGAGGCCGGCGCAGAAGCCGCTGGCGACGACCGGGGAACGGGCGGTGGCGGAGCCTTCGCGCAGCGCCTTCGCCAGGGCGCGCTCCGCCGCCTGCGGGCCCATGCCGGTACGGAGCATGACGAGCGGCGGGCTCGCACCGCCGCGGCCGCCGCCCCTGAGCGCGAGCCGCTCCATGCCGAGCGCGCAGGCGACCAGCAGCGGCGGATCCGCGTCCGGCGGGGGCCGTCTCGGCATCAGGCCCCCAGGGGCGCACCGGCCGGCCCGCCGTTGACATACCGGCCCAGGGCCGTCAGCGGGAAGACCTGGCGGTACAGGTGGTAGTTGATGGAGAAGTCCCAGGGGAAGCCGGTGCCGGTGAAGTACGGCTCGTCCCAGGAGCCGTCCGGGCGCTGGGTCTCGGCCAGCCAGCGGACCCCGCGCCGTACGGCTTCGCCGTCCCGCTCGCCGGCCGCGAGCAGCGCCATCAGCGCCCATCCGGTCTGCGAGGCGGTGGACTCGCCGCGCCCTGCCCACTTCTTGTCCTGGTAGGACCGCTGGTCCTCGCCCCAGCCGCCGTCGTCGTTCTGCACCCGCTCCAGCCAGCCGACGGCCCGCCGGACGGCGGGATGCGAGCCGGGGATGCCGGCCGCGGCGAGCGCCGGGAGGACGGATCCGGTGCCGTAGACGTAGTTGGTGCCCCAGCGGCCGAACCAGGCGCCGCCGGGTTCCTGCTCGGCGAGCAGCCAGTCGATGCCGCGGCGGGTGTGCGGGTCGTGCGTACGGCCGACGTCGGCGAGCATCTCGACGACATGGGCGGTGACGTCGGCCGATGGCGGGTCGATGACCTCCCCGAAGTCGCAGAACGGCAGCCGGTTGGGGAACGGGCTGGTGTTGTCGGCGTCGAAGGCGCCCCAGGCCCCGTTCCTGGACTGCATGCCGAGGTTCCAGCGGACCGCGCGCTGTACGGCGGCGTCGACCCGGCCCGGATCGGGGTGCGCGACCCGGCGCAGTGCCAGCACCACCTCGGCGGTGTCGTCGATGTCCGGGTAGTTGTCGTTCTCGAACTCGAACGCCCAGCCGCCGGAGGGGAGTCGGGGTCTGCGGACGGACCAGTCGCCGGGCCGGTGGATCTGTTCGTCGAGCATCCAGTCGGCGGCCTTGACCAGCTGTGGGTGATCGGCGGGCAGTCCTGCGTCGGCCAGGGCGATGGTGGCGAGGCAGGTGTCCCAGACCGGGGACTGGCAGGCCTCGATCATCCGGCTGCCGTCGTCGCGCCAGACGGCGAAGCGGTCCAGGGACTTCAGGCCGGTGCGCAGCACGGGGTGGTCGAGGTCGTAGCCTAGAAGGTGCAGCGCGATGATGGAGTAGACGGCGGGTGGCTGGATGCCGCCCCAGCAGCCGTCGTTCTCCTGCCGCTCGATGATCCAGCGGGCGGCGGAGCGCATCGCGGCGCCGCGCAGCTTGCGCGAGGCGACCTTGTGGTAGACGTGCAGCGCCTTGTCCAGCCGCTGGAAGACGCCGTCCCAGCTGGTGGCGGGGGCGAGCGGGCGCGGCGGGTTGGGGTTGCGCGGATCGGTGTGCAGCTCGTCGAGGGCGAACGGCGCGGGGCGTACCGGGCGCTTGGCCGAGACGATGGTCAGCGCCACTATCGTCTGCCGTGCCCAGCATCCGAAGTCGTAGATGTTGAGCGGGAACCACTTGGGCAAGTAGATGAGTTCCGGGGGGAGTTCGGGGAGGTCGTCCCACTTCCACCAGCCGAAGAGCGCCAGCCAGATACGGGTGAAGACGCGGGCGGCGGCGATGCCACCCTGTTCGCGGATCCAGGCGGAGGCCCTGGCCAGGTGCGGTGCGTCCGGGGCGTCACCGGCGAGCCGCAGGGCCACATACGCCTCGATGGTGGCGGAGAGTTCGCCGGGCCCGCCGTAGAAGGTGGCCCAGGTGCCGTCGGCGCGCTGTTCGCCGCGGATGAAGCGGGCCGCTGCCTCGGTGAGTTCGGGGTCCTGGATGCCCAGGAACTGACGGAGCAGCAGGTCCTCGGCGTCCATCGTGACGTTGGTCTCGAGGTCGCCCTTCCACCAGCCGGCGGGGTCCTGGAGGGAGAGCAGATGCTCGGTGGCGAGGGCGGTCGCGCGCCGTGCGGCGGCGGCCGTGTCCTGCGGCGCCGCATCCGGTGCCGCGGGCCGTCTCTCTTCTCTTCTCGCGGTGTTCTCAGCGGTGGCATCGCTGGCCGAAGGGGCCCGGGGCGGCAGCGCCCCGGTGCTTCCGTCGGTCGTCGCTGTCATGGCTTCCCCTTCTGCAGTGAACTGTGAAGCGTGCTCAGGGATTCCGTCGGCCGGCGCCCGGCGGGCACCGGCCGGCGACTGCGAACTACTTACTGTCGATAGTGATCATCGCTCCCGTACGACGACGAAGTCCGCGAGCGCGACGAGCTGCGCGCGGACCTCTTCCGGCATCTCGACCTCGTCGAGCGCGGCGATGGCGGTGGCGTGCTGCCGGCGGGCCTCCTCGGAGGTCCACTCGCGGCCGCCGGCCTCCTCGATCAGGGCCGCGCGGAAGGCGAACTCCTCCTCGGTGAAGTCCGCGATCTCGGTCTCACTCTTCTTGGCGTCGGCGGCGAGGATGCCGGCCAGCTGCTCGGAGGCCCGTCCGCCGGCGGCCAGCGCGGCGACGACCGGCAGCGACTTCTTGCGCTGCCGCAGATCGCTCCAGGTCTGCTTGCCGGTGGCGTCCGGGTCGCCCCAGATGCCGAGCAGGTCGTCGACCGCCTGGAAGGCGAGGCCGAGGTGGTAGCCGTACTTCTCCAGGGTGTCGGCGGTGCGGTCGTCGGCTCCGCCGAGCACCGCGCCGATGGAGACGGCGCAGGCCAGCAGCGCGCCGGTCTTGTTGCCCTCCATCTCCAGGCACTCCTCGACGGTGACCCGCTCGCGGTGCTCGTAGGAGATGTCCTGGGCCTGACCGTCGATCAGCTTGCGGGTGGCGACGGTGAGCCGGCGGGTGGCGCGGCCGGCCTCGACGGTGCCCAGTTCCAGCAGTATTTCGTTGGCGAGCGCGAAGAGCGCGTCGCCGACGAGGATGGCCTGGGCGGGGCCGTGCACCTTCCAGACGGTGTCGCGGTGCCGGCGCTGCTCGTCGCCGTCCATGAGGTCGTCGTGCAGCAGCGAGAAGTTGTGCACCAGCTCGACGGCGACCGCGCCGGGGATGCCGACCTCGGGGGCCCGGCCCGCGGCCTCCGCGGACAGCAGGGCGAGCGCGGGGCGGACGGCCTTGCCGCTGTCGCCCGCCGAGGGGCGGCCCGCGGCGTCGATCCAGCCGAAGTGGTAGGCGGCGACGGTGTCCATGGGCGGGGCGAGCCGGTCAATGGCGGCACGCAGCACGGGAGTGGCGAGTGTCCGCCCGCGCTCCAGCAGCGCGGTGACGCTCTCGGTGTCGATAGCTGGGGAAGCCGGATGCACGGTTTCTCCTCTGTTTCCGATGCTCGTGCTCGTGCGAGTGCTCGTACCCGTTGTCATGCCGCCTCCTGGGGCAACTGGCCCTGGGGGCAGCCGAGTTCGGTGAGTGCCTCGCGAGCGGCTGTGGTGCCGCTGCGAACAGCGCTTTCCATGGTCGCGGGCCACCCGGTGGCGGTCCACGCGCCGGCCAGGAACAGGCCGGGGGTCTGGGTGCGGGCGGCGGCGCGCAGTCTGCCGACGCCCGGGGTGGGCGCGAAGGTCGCGGTGCGCTCGCGGGTGACGAAGAAGTCGCGGATCCTGGCGCCCCGGGCGGCGGGCAGCAGCCGCTCCAGCTCGGGCAGATAGCGGGCGCGGAGCTTGGCGACCGGCTGGTCGATCTCCTCCTGCGCGGCGGACTGCGAGACGGCCAGATACTGGCTGCCGGCTCCTTCGCGCTGCCCGGACTGCTCGGCGGGGCCTGGCAGCCCGGAGGCCGCCGTACGGTCGAAGACCCACTGGACGGGAGAGCCGATCGCGGCGAAGAAGGGGCGGCGCAGCACCCGGCGGTCGTAGACGACATGGAGGTTGAGGATCGGCGCGGTGCCGATGTCCAGCAGCCGGTCCTTGTCGGCCAGTGCTCCTTCGGGCAGCAGGGCGTGCGTCTCGCGCTGCGGCACGGCGAGGACGACGGTGTCCGCGGTGAGCTGCTCGGTGCTGTGCGGGCCGTCGGTCACCGAGACCTGCCAGCCGCCGTCGGTACGGGTGAGGGCGCCGGCGCGGGTGCGCAGCGCGATCCGGACGCCGGCCTTCTCCAGGGCCGTGCGGGCCGCGGTGTCATGGACCTCGCCGAGCGGGACGCGGGACCAGCCGATGTCGGCGGAGCCCGGTGCGGAGAGCAGTCCGGTCTTGAAGACCTTGGCGGCCAGGCCCATGGAGGCGTCGCCGGCGGTGGCGTTGAGGGTGGCGATGCCGACCAGGTCCCAGAGCGCCTCGATCGCGCGGGCCGACTGGCCGTGCCGGCGCAGCCAGCTGCCGAAGTCGACGCCGTCCAGCGCGGGGTCGGCCGGGTCCAGTCCCTTGAGCGCGAGGGTGGCGCGTACGACGCCGGCCCGCTCGGCGGGCGACAGGTGCGGGTAGCCGGCCAGGCTCTTGGCGAGATGCAGCGGGACGGGCAGCGCGGTGCGGCGCAGCCGGCCCAGCCGCATCCGGTCGGCGTCCAGGACCGGGACGTCCATGCGGTCCTGAAGGGGCACCAGATGCGCGGCGCCGATGCGCTTCAGGAAGGCGGTGTAGGCGGTGCAGCAGCGCAGATAGACATGCTGGCCGTTGTCGACGCTCAGCTCGCCGGCGGCGGAGTGGCGGCGGAAGGAGAAGACCAGTCCGCCCAGCCGGGGCCGGCCCTCGACGAGGGTGACCCGCAGCCCGGCGTCGGCCAGCGCCAGCGCGGCCGTGGTGCCGGCGAGGCCGCCGCCGATGACCACCGCGGTGGCTCCCCGGCGGCGGTCCGCCGCCCGTGCGCGGTGCGGATCGCGCCCGGTGGCTCCGGATGTCATGCGTTCTCCCCCCTTACGTCAGTGAGGGACGCAGCCGTCCGGGGGAGGGTTGCCCGCCGCGCTGATGCGGGATCTCCGTTGTCGTTCGCGGTCCGGCGCATCATCCGCGCCTCCTGACGGCCTGCTTGCGGCCGATGGCGCGGGCGTCCAGCCCGGACAGTCCGCGCACCGCGACGAACGCCTTCTCCCGGCCGGGCAGCGAGACCCGTCCGCGCAGCACCGCCTCGGGGTCGGCGGAGATCCGCGAGAGCAGCCGGTGGTAGATGCCGGCCATCGCGGCCACGCAGGCGCCGCTGCGCCGGTCGAGCATCGGCAGCAGCCGGAAGCCGTCGGCGAACAGCGCGCGGGCGCGGCTGACCTCGAAGTGGACCAGGCCGGTGAAGTCGGAGCCGGCCGGCGGGACGGGGCCGTGGAAGCCGTCCGCGCAGCCGAACTTGGCGAGGTCCTCGGCCGGCAGGTAGCTGCGGCCGTTGCCCGCGTCCTCGCGAACGTCCCGGAGAATGTTGGTCAGTTGGAGGGCGAGCCCGAGGGTGTCGGCGTACTCGGAGGCTCGCTCGGCGTCCGGCGCGCCGGGCACCGTGCCGAACACGCCCAGCGAGAGCCGGCCGATGGCCCCGGCGACACAGCGGCAGTAGACCTCGAGGTCCTCCCAGGTCTCGTAGGTCTCGCCGCGAACGTCCATCAGTACGCCGTCGATCAGTTCGTCGAGGCCGCCCAGGGGCAGCGGGAAGCGGCGGGCGGCGTCGGCGAGCGCGACGGCCACCGGGTCGGTGTCGTCCTCGTCGATCCGGCCGTCCTGGATGCGCGCCAGCAGCGCCCGCGTCTCCGCGAGGCGCTCGTGCTTGGCGGTGGGCTCCAGGATGCCGTCGCCGATGTCGTCGATCCGGCGGGAGAAGGCGTAGAGCGCCGACATGGCCTGCCGCTTGTCGGCGGGCAGCAGCCGGATGCCGTAGGCGAAGTTCCGTGCCTGCTGCCCGGTGATGGCCTCGCAGTAGCGGTACGCAGCGAGCACCGGCGCGGACGCGGGTGCGGTTGCCTCCACGGTCCGGCTCACCCCTCTCTTCGCAATGTCGCCCCCACCGCGCGCAGCAGGCTGAGCGTGGTCGGTTTGGGCGGTCCAGGAAGTACGTCGTGATCGGCGGCCGCGACCGCCTGGAGTGCGGCGCGTCCGCCGGCGACGAAGCCGGCCAGCAGCAGCTTGAGTCTGCCGTGGACGCTACCCACCAGCGGGGCGCCTTCATTCAGCAGCTCACCGGCGCGTTCCGCCTCGTATGCGATCAGTGCGCGCACCGATGCGCCCCCGCTCGGGGCGGCCAGATCGGCTTCGGTGACGCCGAAGCGTTTCATGTCCTCGGCGGGCAGATAGATGCGGTCGCGGGCCAGGTCCTCGGCCACGTCCTGGAGGTGTTCGACGATCTGCAGCGCGGTGCAGACGGCGTCAGACCGGCGGATGCGCTCGGGGCTCGCGGTGTCGGTGATGGCGAGGACGAGCCGGCCGACGGGGTTGGCGGACAACTGGCAGTAGGCGGCCAGGTCGTCGTAGGTGCCGTAGCGGGAGACCCGCTGGTCCTGCCGGTTCGCCTCGATCAGGTCGAGGAACGGCTCGGGGGTCAGCGCGCGGCGGCGGACGGTCGGGCCGAGGCGGCGCATCAGCGGATGCCGGGGGCCGGGCGCGCGGTCGCTGAAGACGCGGTGCAGGTCGGCTTCCAGGGCATCGAGCAGCGCCGGCCGGTCTCCCCCACTCTCGGCTGCGCTCGAGCGGGAGGTACCCCCATGCTGCGCCCGGTCGAGGCCGAGGAGTACGGCATCGCCGCCACCGGGGGCGAGGTCGCCGTCGCCGATGTCGTCGACGAGCCGGGCGAAGCCGTAGACGGCCATCAGGTCGGCGCGCCAGGCGCGGGGCAGGAAGAACGGCGCCACCGGGAAGTTCTCGTGTGCGGCCTGGTCGAGCACGGTGCGCGACTGGGCGTCCGCCGGCCCGCCGGAGACCACCGCGCGCCTGTCGAAGACGCTGCGCCTCCCTCCGCTCACCGGGGGCTGCCCGGCGCGTTTCGGAGCCGGAGCGAACCAGTAGCCATTGCCGTCACGTCTCCCGTTCTACACCGCCAAGCTAAAGCATCCTATTTCGGACACGCCGCTGGTCACGACGCGCCCCTGTTCGGGCTTCCGCTCGCCCGATCAGGTGATCATTGCCCGACTTATACCACTTGTGCTGTTCAGTACCCGTACAGCTTACGCCGTACGTCTCGTCCACGTCCGAGCGGGTACCGAGGCTTGGGACAACGATCCGGTCACCATCAAAAGGGGTTCAACTGATCCCGAACCCGGCGGAGTTGACCATCTGCCAACGCTCGAAGGCCCCGGCGAGCCGGGCTCGCGGGGGCCTTCGGACGCGGGAGGGGCTACTTGCCCGTCTCCTTTTCGTATGCCTTGATCACTTCGTCCGTCGGACCGTCCATCAGCAGCTCGCCCCGCTCCAGCCACAGCACCCGGTCACAGGTGTCCCTGATCGACTTGTTGTTGTGGCTGACCAGGAAGACCGTGCCGGCCTCCTTGCGCAGCTCCCGGATGCGCGCCTCGGAGCGCTTCTGGAAGCTGCGGTCACCGGTGGCCAGCGCCTCGTCGATCATCAGGACGTCATGGTCCTTGGCCGCGGCGATGGAGAACCGCAGCCGGGCCGCCATACCGGAGGAGTAGGTGCGCATCGGCAGCGAGATGAAGTCGCCCTTCTCGTTGATGCCCGAGAAGTCGACGATGCCGTCATAGCGCTCGCGGACCTGGTCGCGGGACATGCCCATGGCCAGCCCGCCGAGGATGACGTTCTTCTCGCCGGTCAGGTCGTTCATCAGGGCCGCGTTCACGCCGAGCAGCGACGGCTGACCGTGCGTGTAGACCTTGCCTCGCTCCGCGGGGAGCAGCCCGGCCACCGCCTTGAGCAGCGTCGACTTGCCGGATCCGTTCGATCCGATCAGGCCGATCGACTCACCCCGGTACGCGGTGAAGGAGACGCCCTTGACCGCGTGCACCTCGCGTACGCCCGCCGACGGCTTGCGGCGGATGATCCGGTTGAGCGCCGCCGTGGCGCCGCCCTTGCCCGCACCGGTGCCGTAGACCCGGTAGACGATGTGCAGCTCGTCCGCGATCACGGTCGGTACGCGGGCCTCTGCCGCCTTGGTCGGCTGAACGCCGTTCTTCTGCTCAGCCACGTCCGTACCGCTCCTCAGCCTTCCAGAAGTACACAAAGCCGACGACACCCATCACCAGCGCCCAGCCGCCGGCCCACGCCCACGCCCACATCCCGTGCGGCAGCTTGTCCAGCGTGAAGCTGTCGATCAGGGCGAAACGCATCAGGTCGATGTAGAGGGCGGCCGGGTTGGCGTCGAGCAGGAACTCCACGAACGAGGGGACGTGCTTGCCCTTGAGGATCGCGTCGATGCTGAACATCACGCCGGACGCGTACATCCACGTCCGCATGATGAACGGCATCAGCTGCGCCAGGTCGGGGGTCTTGGCACCCAGCCGCGCCATGACCATCGCCAGGCCGGTGTTGAACATGAACTGCAGCGCCAGCGCGGGGAGCACCAGCAGCCAGGACCAGGTCGGCAGCTGCCCGAAGCCCAGCAGGATGACCATCAGCACACCCATGGAGAACACGAGCTGCTGGAGCTGCATCAGGCAGAACGAGACGGGCAGACAGGCGCGCGGGAAGTGCAGCGCGCGGACCAGACCCAGGTTGCCGGAGATCGACCGCGTACCGGCCATCACCGAGCTCTGCGTGAAGGTGAAGATGAAGACGCCGGTCACCAGGAACGGCACGAAGTCGGGGACACCGTTCCGCGTGCCGATCAGCAGACCGAAGATGAGGTAGTAGACGAGCGCGTTCAGCAGCGGCGTCGCCACCTGCCAGACCTGGCCCAGCTTGGCCTGGCTGTACTGCGCGGTCAGCTTGGCGCTGGCGAAGGCGGAGATGAAGTGCCGCCGGTCCCACAGCTCCCGGATGTACTGCGGGAGGCTGGGGCGCGCCCCGCTCTGCGAAAGCCCGTACTTCTGGGCCCGCTCGGCGGGGGTGAGCCCCTCGTCGGAAGATGGCGGGGCACTCATGGCGACCGCACTGTCGTGCGTGGTCTCGCTCACAGTTGACACTTTCGTCCTCAGGGTGCGCTGCCGGGGCCACGCCCCGGTTCGCGGCTGATGCTCTCAGATACGAGCTTGTCAGATGACGGGAGGGCGGCCCAGTCGGGTCAGTCGCCAAACCGTAGCCCACTTCATGGGGCGCCTGGGACCGCAAGGGGTCGTCCAGCCCTCTTTGAAGCCGGCCAGCCACACCCGGAGCGCGGGCCAGGAGGGGCGCCGGGCGAGGGTGAGCAGGAACCAGACACCGAGATAGACCGGAATCAGCACGGCGGGCAGGTTGCGGCGGGCCAGCCAGACCCGGTTGCGGGCCACCATCCGGTGGTAGACCGCGTGCCTGCTGGGCGCCATGGTGGGGTGCAGCAGCAGCATGTCCGACCGGTAGTCGATCAGCCACCCCGCGTCCAGGGCCCGCCAGGCCAGGTCGGTCTCCTCATGGGCGTAGAAGAAGTCGTCGGGCAGCCCGCCGATCTCCTGGAAGACCTTGGTACGGACGGCATTGGCGCCGCCGAGGAAGGTGGTGACCCGGGAGGACCGCATGGGGTCGGCGGCGCGCAGCCGCGGCACGTGCCGGCGCTGGGTCTCGCCGGTGTCCGGGTCGGCGATCCGGAAGCTGATGATGCCGAGCTCCGGGTCCCGCCCGAAGGCCTCCCGGCACAGCTCGGCGGTGTCCTCCCTGGCCAGCAGCCCGTCGTCGTCGAGGAACAGCAGCACATCGACGTCGCTGCCGCCGGGCCCGAAGGCCTCGATTCCGACATTGCGGCCCGCCGGGATGCCGACGTTCTCCGGCAGCTCGACGGTCCGTACGCCGTCGGGGAGCTCGGGCAGCGGCGAACCGTTGCCGACGACCGCTATCTCGACCGGGTCGCCGTCCTGCTTGGCCACCGAGTCCAGCAGCGCACGCAGCTCCTCGGGGCGGTTGCCCATGGTGAGGACAACCGCGCCGACCTTCAGCGTCTGAGGAGTGTGGGTCACTTGAGCCTGCTTGAAACCAGGATGGACACGAGGTGGAGCAAGGTCTGGACGAGCGCGATGCCGGCCAGCACGGCGACGCCGAGGCGGGAGAAGAACAGGTCGCCCCTGACCGTGTCGAGGATCGCCAGGACCAGGATGAGCAGGGACGCCTCGATGCCGAGGACCAGCCGGTGGAACTTCAGCGCCGCGGCGGCCTTGCGGGCCAGCGCCAGGCCGGACGAGCGCGGCTCGGACGCCGACTCCTTGACCGGCGGCAGTCCGCCCTGGTGGCGGGCGACACCGACGAGGTCGGTCTCGGCCTTGATCAGGATGGCGCCGAGCGCGGCGAGGGTGCCGAGGAAGGCCCACAGCCAGTCGATCCGCCCCGGGCCCCACAGGTCGGCGGCGCGCAGGCCGAAGCCGACCAGGACCGCGGCGTCGCACAGGTAGGCGCCGACGCGGTCCAGGTAGACACCGCCGAGCGAGAACTGCTTCTTCCAGCGGGCGACCTCGCCGTCGACGCAGTCGAGCAGCAGGTAGAGCTGGACCATCAGCACGCCGAGCACGGCGCCCGGCAGCCCCGGCACCAGGAGTGCCGGGGCGGCGAGGACGCCGAAGACGGTCATCAGGTAGGTCAGCTGGTTGGGCGTGACCCGCGTGTTCACCAGGTGGCGGTCGATGCGCAGCGAGATCTCGCGCATGTAGAGCCGGCCGGCCCAGTGCTCACCGCTGCGCCGGTCCTTCACGCCCTCGGGGTGAACGACCGGGCGTAGTTCAGCTACTGATGGTTTTGGCATAGGAGGCGTATGCGTCCCTGATCTCGTCGGTGGACAGGTCCAGGTGTTCCAGGATCGTGTAACGACCGGGGCGGGTCTTCGGGGCGAACTCGACGACCTGGACGAACTCCTCGTCCGTGAAGCCGATCTCACCCGGCGTGACCGGCAGGCCGTGCCGCTGGAGCACCTCGACCATCAGCGCGGACGTCTCCTTGTCCCCGCGCAGGTGCGTGGCGAACGCGGCACCCAGGCCGCACTGCTCGCCATGGCTCGCCGCCCGCTTGGGGAAGAGGATGTCGAAGGCGTGGTTGATCTCGTGGCAGGCACCGGAGGCAGGGCGGCTGTCGCCCGCGACGGACATCGAGATGCCGGTGAGGACCAGACCCTCGGCCAGCACCTGGAGGAAGTTGTCGTCGCCGACGCCACCGGGGTGGCGCAGCACGGCCTCGCCGGCCTGGCGTGCCATGGCGGCCGCCAGCCCGTCGATGTCCTCGCCGGTCTCGCGGTGCGAGAGCTCCCAGTCCGCGACCGCAGAGATGTTGGAGATCGCGTCGCCGATGCCGGAGCGGACGAAGCGAACCGGGGCCTCGCGGATGATGTCGAGGTCGATCACCACGGCGATCGGGTTCGGCACACCGTAGGAGCCGCGCCCCGCGTCGTTGTCGAGGGTGGCGACCGGCGAGCACAGGCCGTCGTGCGACAGGTTCGTCGCGACGGCGACCAGCGGCAGGCCGATACGGGCGGCGGCGAACTTGGCGCAGTCGATGATCTTGCCGCCGCCGAGGCCCACGACGGCGTCGTAGTGCCCCTTCTTCATGGCGTCGGCGAGCTTGATCGCGTCGTCCAGGGTGCCGCCGCCGACCTCGTACCACTCGGCGCCAGGCAGGGCGGGCGTCAGCCGCTCGCGCAGCCGTGCCCCCGAGCCACCGCTGATCGCGATGGCGAGTTTGCCGGACGCGGAGATGCGCTGATCGGCCAGCAGGCCCGCCAGGTCGTCCAGGGCGCCGGCGTTGATGTCAACGACGACCGGGGACGGAATGAGGCGGGTCAGTACTGGCATGCGATCTCACGGCCCTTCGCGAGGTCGTCGTGGTTGTCGATCTCGACCCACTTGACGTCGCCGATGGGGGCCACGTCGACCTTGAAGCCGCGGTTGACGAGCTCCTGGTAGCCGTCCTCGTAGTAGAGGTCGGGGTCCCGCTCGAAGGTGGTCTTCAGGGCGTCGGCCAGCTCTTCGGCGGCCTCGCCCTCGATGAGGGTGACGCCGATGTACTCACCGGTCGCCTCGGACGGGTCCATCAGCTTGGTGATCTTCTGGACGCCCTTCTCGGGGTCCACGATGACCTTCATCTCCTCGTCGGCCAGCTGCTTGACCGTGTCGAGGGCGAGGATGATCTTCTGGCCGTTGCCGCGGGCGGCGAGCAGGGTCTTCTCGACGGAGACCGGGTGCACGGTGTCGCCGTTGGCGAGGATCACGGTGTGCTTGATCGAGTCACGGCCGCACCACAGGGAGTAGGCGTTGTTCCACTCCTCGGCCTTGTCGTTGTCGATGAGGGTGAGCTTGAGGCCGTACTTCGCCTCGAGCGCCGCCTTGCGCTCGTAGACGGCCTCCTTCTTGTAACCGACGATGATCGCGACCTCGGTCAGGCCGATCTCGGCGAAGTTGCCGAGGGTCAGGTCCAGGATGGTCGTGTCGCCATCGACCGGCACCAGAGCCTTGGGCAGGGTGTCTGTGTAGGGGCGAAGACGCCGTCCGGCGCCGGCTGCCAGCACGAGGCCGATCATGCGGGTTCTCCTTCATCGTGTACGGCGGGTGCTTGGGAGGACACCCAGAAGCGGATGCTCTCGATGAGCACCAGCAGCGCCAGGACCACAGCAAGGGCCGTCAGCGCGATTGTGAAACCTGTGGGGGACAACAGAGCGGCGAGGACCGTGACCACGAGGATCCGTCCTTCATGCCCGCCGGTCGCCCGGACCAGCCACTGCGGCGGGGCTCCGGTGCCACCGCGGATGCGGTAGACCGTGTCGTAGTGATGGTAGGCGACCGCGGCGACCAGCCCGAACGCGGCGGGCAGCGCTCCGTGCGCGTCCGACCGGGCCGCCAGGACCAGGATCGTGACGTATTCGCCGATGCGGAAGAGGGGCGGCACCAGCCAGTCGAGCGGGCCCTTGAGGGCACGGGCGACGGCGGCGCCGGAGAAGGCGGCGTAGACGGCCGCGCCGAGCACGGGCCACCAGCTCCCGCCGTCCTTCCACGCCAGCTGCGCCATGAGGAATGCCACGCCGGCCAGCGCCATCAGGGGCGGGGTCATGTTGCCGCGCGCCGCCGGGCCCTTGGCGAAGAGCGTGGCCAGCGGCCCGGAGTCGGCAAGGTCGGCCAGCGCCTGCGCGGCCCGGTCGGTGCGGCGGGCCCGGCGGGTGAGCGAGCGCAGGACCCGGCCGGCCGTGGTGTAGCAGGCGGCCAGCGCACAGCCGATGAGCAGGGCGTAGAAGACGATGCGCGGGGTGGTGAGCGCGGTGAGGACCGCGATCATGGCCCAGCGCTCGCCGATGGGCAGCACGATCATCCGGCGCACCCAGACCGTCCAGCCGACGCTGTCGAGCTTGTCGGAGAGCGCGGCGGTGGGGCTGGTGTTCCCGGTGGCGTCGTGGTTCGCCTCGTTGAAGGAGAAGTCGACGACATGGCGGCAGGTCTGGAGGACCATCGCGCCGAGCGCCAGCGCCCAGACGTCGTCGCCGCCGCGCGCCGCGCCGAGCGCGAGCCCCGCGTAGTACGCGTACTCCTTGGCCCGGTCGAAGGTGGCGTCCAGCCAGGCGCCCATCGTCGAGTACTGCAGGGAGTAGCGGGCGAGCTGCCCGTCGGTGCAGTCCAGGACGAAGGAGAACAGCAGCAGGACGCCGGCGGCGACGAAGCCGCCGCGGGTTCCGGTGGCCGCGCAGCCCGCCGCGATCAGCGCGGTGAGCAGGGACGCGGTGGTGACCTGGTTGGGCGTGAGGCCGCGGCGCGCGCACCAGCGGGCGAGGTAGCGGGAGTACGGGCTGATGCAGTACGTCGTGAAGAAGCCGTCGCGGGACTTCACAGCGGTGCGCAGCCGTACGGCCTCGTCGTCGACGGCCGCCACGGCCTCCCGGGCGCTCTCGCGCTGCGCGGGGGTGAGGGCGACGGTCGCGACCAGGCTGCCGAGGTCGACGTGGTGCAGGCCGATGTCCTCACGGTCGAGGGACTCGGTCAGGGTGCCGGTCAGCACGTCCGTGAGGTGGGCGGTGCCGGCGCCGACCGGGATCCGGCCGGCCGCGCGGACCAGTGCGGCGCGCGCCTCGGGCTGCACGGTGAGCGCGCCCTGCACGGCCGCGGCCGGGAAGCGCGGGTCGGTCAGCGTCAGCCGCAGCGCGTGCAGGTGGCCGACGAAGCGGGGGTCGACGACGGCCACCCGCTCGTGCGCGGGCACCGCTGCGATCAGCTCGGCGACGGACGCCGGGTCGTCCGCCGTACGGACGTCGAAGCCCAGCGTGCGCAGGTCGCCCTCGAGCGGCGACCCGGCTACCGGCGGACCGGTGAGGATGGCGGTCGACAGACGAACTCACTCCTTGGATGCTGACAAGGCAGCGCGGGACAGCCCGGAGTCGACCCGTATTCGATACGGACTACCCGGGCAGCGGGCGTGGCACACCTGGGCCCCGGAGGGCCGGTGGCACGTCGGCAGAGGCTATCGGATCGCCGGATGCGGCCGTTCACCGCGCATTCACCGCACGATCGGGTGACCGTCGGCTGCGCCTGCCGCGATCATCATGGTGGATCGGGTGGGGCGGGAACAACTGGCGTCCGATCGCGAAGCCCGATCCGGTGCCGGTTATGGGAGGGCTGGTCACGGGTGGGCGGGTTGTGCCGGGGACGGGTGTGGCGAGATCCATTCCCGCTGCTGACGGCGAGGGCCGCCGCCCCGGAGTGGCCGGGCGGGCACGGCGAGTGGTGTGGACCATCTCACGGCGGCGGCGCGTCGGGCGGTCCGTCGGTCCCGTGCGGCCGGCCCCCGGCCTCGTGATCGTTTCGCATTCGAACACGTCGGCGCCGCGTAGCCGGACGGCACCGCTCTGCCACGTGTGGGCGCCTGGCTAGGGCAGACTGGCGTGGTAGACCGACGACAAGGATGGGCATGCCGATCACACCTGCCAACGGACAGACCGCCGGGATCTCAGCGGTGAGCTCACCGGACGGCGCCGCCGAGCCGATCATGCTGGAGCTGGTCGACGAGGACGGCAGAACGATCGGCACCGCGGAGAAGCTGGCCGCACATCAGCCCCCCGGACAGCTGCACCGGGCGTTCTCGGTGTTCCTCTTCGACGAGAAGGGCCGGCTGCTGCTCCAGCGGCGGGCGCTGTCGAAGTACCACTCCCCCGGTGTGTGGTCCAACACCTGCTGCGGCCACCCGTACCCGGGCGAGACGCCGTTCGCGGCCGCCGCCCGCCGGGTCGCCGAGGAGCTGGGCCTGGCGCCCGCGCTGCTCGCCGAGGCAGGAACGGTGCGCTACAACCACCCGGACCCGGCGTCCGGCCTGGTGGAGCAGGAGTACAACCACCTGTTCGTCGGGCTGGTGCGGGCCGAGCCCGCACCGGACCCGGAGGAGATCGGCGAGATCGCGTTCGTCACGCCGGACGAACTGGCCGAGCGGCATGCCGCGGTGCCGTTCTCCGCGTGGTTCATGACCGTGCTGGACGCGGCGCGCCCGGCGGTCCGTGAGCTCACCGGGAACTCGGCGGGCTGGTAGCGAGCGGAACCAGCGGCAGTTCGGCCCAGATGGCCTTGCCGCCGTTGACCGTGTGCTCGACGTCGCATTTGCCGCCGACCTCGGCGGTGAGCGTCTTGACCAGCCACAGGCCCCGACCGCCGACATCACCCTGATCCGCCTCCAGTGCCTTGGGGCGGTAGGGGTGGTTGTCCTCGACCGCGACCCGCAGCCAGTTCGCCCCGATGGTGACCTGCACGGCGATCTGGGGCGAGAGCAGTGCGGCGTGCCGCACGGCGTTGGTGACGAGTTCGGAGACGATCAGGAGCAGACCGTCCATGATGTCGGCGGCGACGGGCACACGCTGTTCTTCGAGCAGATCCCGGACCGCGTGGCGCGCCTGGGGCACCGACGACTCCAGCGCCGGGGCGGTGAACCGCCACACACCTTCGTACGCGAGCGGGGAGGTCAGCTCCTCGGGGGGTTCTGCAGGGGGTCCGGAAGGCATCCTCACAGGAAGAGTGTTGAGAATGCGTTGGTCCGGACCGGCCTGCTGAACACAAGTCAGCACTTATCGACGCCTTATGACCGATTCTGAGTGAATTGATCGATCTGGCGACCGTTTCCGCGCGCTTTGTTCCTTACTTACGGCCTGCGCCGAAGCAAGCACCGCACGGTACGCGCCATCAGATCAGCGCGGGAACACCCGAAGATCCGTAGAGGACGGAAGGCCCGGTGCCTGAGCACCGGGCCTTCCGTTCCATCTGAGTAGCGGGGACAGGATTTGAACCTGCGACCTCTGGGTTATGAGCCCAGCGAGCTACCGAGCTGCTCCACCCCGCGTCGGTGAACCCCACCTTACGGGCCACCGGACCCAGGACCAAATCGATTATCGGAGCGGGGGTCCGCCGGGGCTCACACCGCCCGGTCCGCGATCCTTCCGCGGTCGACCTCGATGCGCCGCGTGGTGTGCACCGCGTCCAGCATCCGCCGGTCGTGCGTGACCAGCAGCAGGGTGCCCGTGTACGAGGCGAGCGCGGACTCCAGCTGCTCGATGGCCGGCAGGTCGAGATGGTTGGTCGGCTCGTCCAGGACGAGGAGGTTGACCCCACGGCCCTGGAGGAGGGCAAGGGCGGCCCGGGTGCGCTCCCCCGGCGACAGGGTGCGCGCCGGGCGCAGCACATGCGCCGCCTTCAGGCCGAATTTCGCCAGCAGGGTGCGGACATCCGCGGGCGAGAGATCCGGTACGGAGGCCCGGAAGGCGTCCATCAGCGGCTCGTCCCCCAGGCTGTGTCCACCGAAAAGCTGACCACGCGCCTGGTCGACCTCGCCCACGACCACCCCCGGGCCGAGGGACGCCTGCCCGGCGTCCAGCGGCAGCCGGCCGAGGAGCGCGGCGAGCAGAGTGGACTTGCCGGAGCCGTTGGGGCCGGTGATGGCGACCCGGTCCGCCCAGTCGATCTGGAGGTCCACCGGCCCGAAGTGGAAGTCACCGCGGCGGACCTCGGCGCCGCGCAGGGTCGCCACCACCGCGCCGGCCCGCGGCGCCGCGGCGATCTCCATCCGCAGCTCCCACTCCTTGCGTGGCTCCTCCACAACGTCCAGCCGCTCGATCATGCGCTGGGTCTGCTTGGCCTTGGCGGCCTGCTTCTCGGTGGCCTCCACCCGCGCCTTGCGGCCGATCTTGTCGTTGTCCGGGGCCTTGCGGCGGGCGTTCTTGACGCCCTTCTCCATCCAGTTGCGCTGGGTGTGTGCGCGGGTCTCCAAGGCGGCCCTGGTGTCGGCGTACTCCTCGTACTGCTCGCGCGCGTGCCGCCGGGCCCGCTCGCGCTCCTCCAGGTACGAGGTGTAGCCGCCGCCGTAGGTGTTGACCTGCTGCTGGGCGAGGTCGAGTTCCACTACGCGGTTGACCGTACGGGTCAGGAACTCGCGGTCGTGGCTGACCAGGACGGTGCCCGCGCGCAGCCCGGTGACAAAGGACTCCAGCCGGTGCAGGCCGTCCAGGTCGAGGTCGTTGGTGGGCTCGTCCAGCAGGAAGACGTCGTAGCGGGAGAGCAGCAGCGACGCGAGCGAGGCGCGGGCGGCCTGGCCGCCGGAGAGGGACGTCATCGGCTGGTCGAGGCTGATGGTGAGGCCGAGCTGGGCGGCGGTCTCCTCGGCACGGTCGTCGAGGTCGGCGGCGCCCAGCGCGAGCCAGCGCTCCAGGGCGATGGCGTAGGCGTCGTCCGCGCCGGGCCGTTCGTCGACCAGCGCCTGGGTGGCGGCGTCGAGGGCGGTCTGCGCGTCGGCCACGCCCGTGCGCCGGGCGAGAAAGGCCCGTACGGACTCTCCGGGGCGGCGGTCCGGCTCCTGCGGGAGGTGGCCGACGGTGGCGGTGGGCGGGCTGAGCGCGAGCTTGCCCTCCTCCGGGGTGTCCAGCCCGGCGAGCAGCCGCAGCAGAGTGGACTTGCCCGCACCGTTGGCGCCGACTAGGCCGATCACGTCGCCGGGTGCGACGACCAGATCGAGACCGGAGAACAGGACGCGCTCGCCATGGCCGGCGGCGAGATCTTTGGCGACAAGAGTTGCTGACATCAGGCCGTCGATCGTATCCGGCCCGGTCATCGCCCCGCCCCCTAATATCCGGGGCATGGAACCGGCTCTGAAGACGCATGTCAGCGACGGCACTGCGACCGTCACGATCAGCAATCCCGAGAAGCGCAATGCGATGACCGTGCGGATGTGGCGGGAGCTGCCGTCGCTGCTGGAGCGGCTGGCGGGGGACCGTGCCGTGCGGACCCTGGTGCTGACGGGCGAGGGCGGGACGTTCTGCGCCGGGGCGGACATCGGGACGCTGCGGGACCCGGCGGGTGAGTCGCAGGGCCTGGCGGTGGTGGCGGAGGAGGCGCTGGCAGCCTTCCCCGGGCCTACCCTGGCGGCGATACGCGGCTATTGCGTGGGTGGCGGCGCCCAGTTGGCGGCCGCCTGCGATCTGCGGTTCGCCGAGGAGGGGGCGCTATTCGGTGTGACGCCCGCGAAGCTGGCCGTCGTCTATCCGGCGTCCGCGACCCGGCGCCTGGTCCGGCTGGTCGGCCCCTCCGCCGCCAAGTACCTGTTGTTCTCAGGGGAGTTGATCGACTGTGCGCGGGCGCTGCGCACCGGTCTGGTGGACGAGGTACTGCCCGAGGGCGAGCTGGACAAGCGGGTCACCGAGTTCACGGCCGTACTTGCGAGCCGGTCGCTGCTGACCCAGACCGCGGCGAAGGAGCTGGCCAACGGGACGTGGGACGTGCCGCCGGCGGAGGCCGAGGAGCGGGGTGCGTACTGGGCCGCGCAGGCGCGCGAGAGCGGCGACACCACGGAGGGTGCCGCCGCCTTCCTGGAGCGCAGGGCGCCGCGCTTCACCTGGCCCGCGGGCTGACGCCGGGCGGGAGCCTGCGCGGGCCGGCTACTCCTCCCCCGCCAGCACGAACCGGCTCCGCTCCCGCATCATGGCGGTGATCTCGGCCGGGGCCTTGTCCGGGGCGCCCGCGTCGTAGGGCGGCTGCGGGTCGTATTCGATGCCGAGCTGGATGGACTGGGCGACGACGTCCCCGGCGATCCGGCCGGCCAGTGCCAGTCCCATGTCGATGCCGGACGAGACGCCCGCCGCCGTCACGTACTTGCCGTCGAAGACCACCCGCTCCCCGGTCGGCTCGGCGCCGAGCGCGGGCAGCTGGTCCAGTGCGAGCCAGTGGGAGGTCGCCCGGCGGCCCTTGAGGAGGCCCGCGGCGCCGAGGATCAGCGAGCCGGTACACACCGAGGTGGTCCAGGTGGTGGTGGCGTCCACGGCACGGATCCACTCGTGCAGCGGGCCGTCCTCCATGAGCGCGAGCTGGCCGGGACCGCCCGGTATGACGAGGATGTCGGGCGAGGTGACGTCGGACAGCGCGGCATCGGCGGTGAGCGCGAGCGAGCCGAGGTCGTTGCGGTACGGGCCGGTGCGTTCGCCGACGAAGACGGTCTCCGCGCCCGGGAGGCGGCCGAGGGTTTCGTAGGGGCCGACGGCGTCCAGGGTGGTGAAGCGGTCGTAGAGGAGGATCGCGATCTGCATGGTGGGGTCCTGTCGGTGGTGGTTGGTGGCAAGTGGTCAGTGGTCAGTGGTTGGTGGTTGGTGGTTGGTGGCCACTGGTTAGTGGTTCACCGGCATGTGGTCGGTGCCGGTGGTCACGCACCGGTGGTCGGCCGTTGGTTCACAGCGCCGGACGCGCCGGCTGGAACCGGCGGCGGTATTCGGCCGGGGCGGCGCCGAGGGCCTTGATGAAGGCGCGGCGCATCGCCTCCGGGGTGCCGTAACCGCAGTGGCGCGACACCTGCTCGATGCCGTCGACGGTGTCCTCAAGTCGCCGCCGGGCGGCCTCCAGTCGCACCCGGTCGACATAGCGCCCCGGTGTCATACCGACCTCGTCTCGGAACGCGCGGGCGAAGTGCCGTGGTGACAGGCCCGCACGGGCCGCGAGTGCGTCGACGGAGAGGTCGGCGGCCGGGTTCTCGGTGATCCACTGCTGGACGTCGCGCAGTGGCCGCCGCTCCGCGGTCTGCGCGGAGAGCTGGGCGCTGAACTGGGTCTGGTTTCCGGGCCGGCGCAGAAAGACGACGAGATGGCGGGCGATGGTCAGGGCGAGGCTCCGGCCCAGGTCCTCCTCGACCAGCGCCAGCGCGAGATCGATACCGGCCGTGACGCCCGCGGAGGTGGTCAGATCGCCGTCCCGTACGTAGATCGGCTCCGGGACGACCCGGACGGCCGGGTAGCGCTCGGCGAGTTCGTCGCACAGCGCCCAGTGGGTCGTCGCGCGGCGGCCGTCCAGCAGCCCGGCCTCGGCCAGCAGCAGCGCGCCGCTGCACACCGAGACCTTCCGGCGGGCGCGGGGGGCGTGCGTCCGCAGCCAGTCGATCAGCCGCGGGTCGGGGTGGCGGGTGCCGTCGCCGCCGGGCACCAGGAGGGTGTGCGGCGGTTCGGTGCCGGCGAGCGCGCGGTCCGGGGTGAGCGTCAGGCCGCTGGAGGTGCGGACCGGTCCGCCGTCCAGGCTCGCGGTGCGGATCCGGTAGGCGCCCGGGACACCCTGGTTCGCACCGGCGAAAACCTCGACGGGGCCGGTGACATCGAGGCTCTGGAGGCCGTCGAAGAGGACGACCAGCACATCGCGCTGTTCCATGCCATCCATCCTGGGCAGTCGTGAGGATGGCGGCAATGACGAATTACCCACCTTTGCTGCCATCAGAGCGCCATCCAGGCCGGGCCGCACCGGAGGGACCCTCCCCCTAGCCTCATACCGAGCGGTCGGTAACCTGCTGCCATGACTGCTACGAGCGCACTGCCCGAGAACGCGGGACGTCACTGTCACAACGCCATCAACCCGTTCCACTCCACGCACTACTTCGCGCCCGAGTTCCCCGCCGAGCTGGCCAAGCTCGGCCTGGAGAACCGCAGCGCCGCGTACTTCGCCGCTCGGGGCGCGGCCATGGGCGCGGTGGGACCGGGCACCATTTCGGCCACCTTCTACAACTTCAACCACGAGCTGATCGCCCAGCACGTCCCGCACATCTGGTCGGTCACCTCGCCCGAGGCCGTCCTGGAGGCGCGGCTGCGTGCCGTCGACGTCAGCCTGCGCCGGCTGCTCGGCGACGAGGCCGTCGCGTCCCCGGAGATGGCCACGGCCGCGAAGCTGGCCCTGCGCGCCACCGAAGCGTGCACCCGCCACGCCCGGCCGCTGTACGCCGCGCACGCCGATCTGCCGGTGCCCGAGGCGCCGCACCTCGCCTACTGGCACGCCGCGACGCTGCTGCGGGAACACCGCGGTGACGGCCATCTGATGGCACTGCTGGACGCCGGACTGGACGGCCTGGAGGCGCTGGTCTCGCACGTCGCCACCGGCCGCGGGATGAGCTACAAGGGCATCATGGCGACCCGCGGCTGGGCGGAGGAAGACTGGGCGGCGGCGCGGGAGCGACTGCGCGAGCGCGGCATCCTGGACGCCGAGGGCGAGTTGACCGAGGCCGGCGTACAGCTGCGCGAGAACCTGGAGACCGCCACGGACCGGCTGGACCGGGCTCCGTACGAGCACTTGGGCGCCGAGGGCGTGGCCCGGCTCAGCGAGCTGGCCGCCGGCTTCACCACGGCCGCCATGAACGCCGGGGCGTTCCCGGCGGCGCTGTTCGGCAAGGGCTGAGCCACCGTCCGGGGTGCCGGGGGTGCGTGCGGCGACTCGCACTCCGGCGCTCCCGGCCGGGCGGTGCGACACTCCGGCCCGCCACCCGGCACAATGCAGGCTCAAGCAAGCGCTGGAAGGCAGGTCAGGATCAACGTGACGGCATCCACTGAGCCCATCGGGACGCTCGGGTCCATCGAAGCGAGGATCGCCGGGGAGCTCGGCGTCAAGGAGCGGCAGGTGAAGGCCGCGGTCGAACTGCTCGACGGCGGCTCGACCGTGCCGTTCATCGCGCGCTATCGCAAGGAAGCGACCGAGATGCTCGACGACGCGCAGCTGCGCTCGTTGGAGGAGCGGCTGCGCTATCTGCGGGAGCTGGAGGAGCGGCGGACCGCGATCCTGGAGTCCGTACGGTCCCAGGGCAAACTGGACGCCGCCCTGGAGGCGCAGATCCGCGGCGCCGACTCCAAGGCGCGGCTGGAGGACATCTACCTCCCGTTCAAGCCCAAGCGGCGCACCAAGGCGCAGATCGCGCGGGAGGCGGGCCTGGAGCCGCTGGCCGAGGGGCTGCTGAGCGACCCGTCGGTGGAGCCGGCGGCCGCGGCCGCGGCGTTTGTGGACGCGGACAAGGGCGTCGCCGATGCGGCCGCCGCTCTGGAGGGCGCGCGGGCGATCCTGACCGAGCGGTTCAGCGAGGACGCGGATCTGATCGGCGAGCTGCGCGAGCGGATGTGGTCGCGCGGGCAGGTCGCGGCGAAGGTGCGCGACGGCAAGGAGGAGGCGGGCGCGAAGTTCGCCGACTACTTCGACTTCGCCGAGCCGTTCACCGAGCTGCCCTCGCACCGGGTGCTGGCGCTGTTCCGCGGCGAGAAGGAGGAGATCCTCGACCTCGCGCTGGAGCCGGACACCGAGCCGGTCGAGGGGCCGTCGTCCTACGAGCGGTCCATCGCGGGGCGGTTCGCTATCGTCGATCGGGGCCGTCCGGCCGACAAGTGGCTCCAGGACACGGTCCGTTGGGCCTGGCGCACCCGGGTGCAGGTGCACCTCGGGATCGATCTGCGGCTGCGGCTGCGGCAGGCCGCCGAGGACGAGGCGGTCCGGGTCTTCGCGTCCAATCTGCGTGATCTGCTGTTGGCGGCGCCCGCCGGGACGCGCGCGACGATGGGTCTGGACCCGGGTTTCCGTACGGGTGTGAAGGTCGCGGTCGTGGACGCCACGGGCAAGGTGGCCGCCACGGAAACGATTTATCCGCATGTGCCGCAGCAGAAGTGGGACGCGTCGCTGGCCACCCTGGCGCGACTGGCGCGCGAGCACGACGTGGAGCTGATCGCGATCGGCAACGGCACCGCCTCCCGGGAGACGGACAAGCTGGCGGCCGATCTGATCGCCGCTCAGCCGGAGCTGAAGCTCACCAAGGTGATGGTGTCCGAGGCGGGCGCCTCGGTGTACTCCGCCTCCGCGTTCGCCTCGCAGGAGCTGCCGGGGCTGGATGTGTCGCTGCGCGGCGCGGTGTCCATCGCGCGCCGGCTCCAGGACCCGCTGGCCGAGCTGGTGAAGATCGACCCGAAGTCGATCGGGGTCGGCCAGTATCAGCACGATCTGTCCGAGGTGAAGCTGTCGCGCTCTCTGGACGCGGTGGTCGAGGACTGTGTGAACGGTGTCGGTGTGGACGTCAACACCGCGTCCGCGCCGCTGCTTTCGCGGGTGTCGGGCATCGGCTCGGGCCTGGCGGAGAACATCGTCGCCCACCGGGACAGCAACGGTCCGTTCCGGTCCCGTAAGGCCCTCAAGGATGTGGCGCGGCTCGGCCCGAAGGCGTACGAGCAGTGCGCGGGCTTCCTGCGGATCCGCGGCGGCGACGACCCGTTGGACGCCTCCAGCGTGCACCCGGAGGCGTACCCGGTGGTGCGCCGGATGGTGAAGTCGGCGGGTGCCGAGGTCGGCTCGCTGATCGGGAACACGACGGTGCTGCGCTCCTTGAAGCCCGCCGATTTCGTCGACGACTCCTTCGGTCTGCCGACGGTCACCGACATCCTTCAGGAGCTGGAGAAGCCGGGGCGCGACCCGCGTCCGGTCTTCAAGACCGCGACGTTCAAGGAGGGCGTGGAGAAGATCGGCGATCTGCAGCCGGGGATGCTCCTGGAGGGCGTGGTGACCAATGTCGCCGCCTTCGGGGCGTTCGTGGACGTGGGTGTCCACCAGGACGGTCTGGTGCATGTCTCGGCGATGTCGAAGACGTTCGTCAAGGACCCGCGGGATGTGGTGAAGCCGGGTGACATCGTGCGGGTCAAGGTGCTCGATGTCGACATTCCCAGGAAGCGGATCTCGCTGACGCTGCGGCTGGACGACGAGCACGGCAAGGGCGCGTCGGCGGGCGGCGGTGAGCGCCGTGGTGGCGGCGAGCGCCGGGGCGGCAACGGCGGCGGACGCGAGGGCGGTCGTGGTGGCGCGCCTCGGCAGCGGCAGGGCGGCGGCGCACCGCGCGGCGGCGACCGGCGTGGCGGCCGCGATGCCGGGCCGGCCAACGACGCGATGGCCGACGCCCTGCGGCGGGCCGGACTCCTGGGCAAGGAGCGGGGCGGCCGCTGATGCGGGACGACGGCGACCGGCAGCAGCGGGAGCGACTCTCGCTGCTGCTGGGGCTGGTCGACGCGGCGCAGGCCGAGCGGGTACGCGACCGGCTCGGCCTCGCCGCGGATGACGGGGCGGAGCGGGAGGTCCCCCTGTCGGAGGTCCGCGGGGTCCTGAACCGCTGGTCCGCGCACAGCTTCATGCTCTGGATGCTCGAATGCGATGATCCGGACATCAACCGCGAGGTGTACGCCTCGGAGCCGGCGACCGCGGCCATCCGGCGGGACATCCTCCGGGGCGTCCCGTTCGGCCCGCATCCGGGGCCCGTCGCGGTCCACGAGAGCATCGCCGGCGACGAGCCGCCGCACATCCCGTTGGCGGACAGCCCGCACGGCGTCGTCGGCGAGCTGCGCCGGGCCCGCCGGATGAGCCAGGGGCGGGGAGCCGCGATGGCGGTGACACGGGGCGACTGGGAAGCGGTCGCCGCCGCGGACCGCGCGGAGCCGCTGCCCGGGTACGCCCGATGGAACCTCGCCATCCGGATCGACTGCCCGCCCGCGCTGCGCGAACAGTTCGGCTCCCATCCGAAGTTCCGCCATCGGCTGCGGAGCGCGGGCATCATGGCCGGCCCGTGGGATTTCGTCTCGCGCTGCCGCTCGCCGCAGCGTGCGCTGGAGGTCCTGGATGTGGGACGCCGGGCGTTCCCGCACCGGATGCCGGAGGCGCTGGACGTCCTGCGGCCGCTGGTGCGGACGGAGTTGGGCGGGCACCCGGAAGCCTGGGCGGTCTTCGCGCAGCTGCTGCCGACGTTCGACGGGACGCTGCCGGAGCTGGTGAGGACGGCGGGGGCGATCGCGACGGCCGGGGTCTGACGGCCGCGGCCACGGCGGCCGGCCTGGTGGGGGGGGCGGGGCGGCTGGATTCGAACCAGCGTCTTCCGCGGTTTTGGAGACCGGGCTCGTCTGCCTCTGCGTTACGACCCCGCCCCTTGCCGACAAGCTTAATTGTCAGTGGCGCCTGATACGAATGGGGGCGGCTGAAAACGGGGGTGGGACATGACTTTCGACAGGGCTGCCGACGTGGCTTCCGCTCTGGCTCTCGACGCGAAGACCGCGGGGCACCGGCCGGTGGTCGACCTGACCGACCGGAGGGCGCTGGAGAGTTGGCGGCCGGCGGCGCCGGGTGTGGTGGCGGAGGCGCGGCGGCTGAAGGAGGCCGCGCTGCTGGATTTCGGGTTGACGGACTCCGTGGTCGCGTCATGGATCTATGCGAAGTGCCATCATCAGATCCCGACGACGGCGGTCGCGACGGCCGCCGTGGTGGCTTCGGGGGACGGCACCTGCCCGCTGCTCTACAACCCCGACTTCTTCGTCCAACTCGGCCTGGAGGGCGTGAAGTTCGTCCTCTTCCACGAGTCCCGTCATCTGGTGCACCGGCATCTGTTCGCCGATCAGGAGCTGCGCGAGGACCCGGTCTTCACGATCGCCGCAGAGGTCTCCATCAACCATGTCGCCCTGGTGCGGCTGGGGCGTACGAGCCTGCCGCTGATCGACGGCGAACCGGTGGGCGTGGATCCGTATGCGATCCATGAGAGCTATGTCGCCGACCTTGAGGAGCAGGGTCTGGCGCCCCTCGGCTATGACGACTTCGTCGAGACGGATATGAGCGTCTTCGCCGAGCTCAAGAGGATGCGGCGGCCGCCGGTGCCCGCCGCGTCGTGTGTGCATCTCATCGATCCCGGGATGGCGGGCGACCAGGAGACCATCGATGAGACGGTCTCGTCCGCGCTGCTCAATGCGCTGCTCGCCGCGCGGCGCGGGCATCCGGGCGCGGAGCAGGAGTTGCTCGACCTGATGGACCGTACGGACGGGACGTCGGAGCGTGCGAGCCGGGTGTGGGGCCGGCTGGGCGCGGGGGCGCTGCGCGGCGAGACGGCCCGCACAGGGCAGGTGGACTGGTGGCAGCGCTGGCTGGTCGATGTCCTCGCCTCGAAGTTGAGGGAGGGCGAGCGGCTGGTCTATCCGAAGAAGCGCGGCGCCCTGCTGGCCGCTCTGGGCCATGATCCGATGCTGTCGCGGCGCGGGCCGGTGCGTGAAAAGGTGCTGGTCATCGCCTATGACACCTCGGGGTCGATGCCTGATGGGGTGGTGTCCTGGCTGACGGAGCTGGTGGGCGCGATCGACGGGGTGGAGGCGCACTGGCTGTCGTTCGACGGGGTGGTGATGCCGTTCAAGCCCGGTGAGCGGGTTTACGGCGGCGGGGGCACCAGCTTCCAGGCGGTGGCCGATTACGTCGAGGGCCGTACGGCAGTGAACGGCGCGTACTTCGACGAGATACCGGACGCCGTCGTGATGCTCACCGACGGCTATGCCCCGCACCTCACCCCCGCCGAGCCGGACAAATGGATCTGGCTGATCACCCAGGGCGGCGACGACTGGCCCGACCACCACAGCACGCCGATGGCCTGCCATCGAGTGACGACAGGAGACCGATGAGCACGACCACGCCGACCGCTTCCGCGACGCCGATCGGGGCTCCCGCGCCGACCGGTGCTGCCGGACCGACCGGGGCTGCCGCGCCGTCAAGGCGAGCGCGCTGGCGGGTGAGCGCCACCTACCCCGAGCCGCCCGAGGGCTGGACGGGTGTGTCCCGGCTGGAGTCGTTCATCGACGCGATGATCGACATGGGCCAGACCGGCCAGGTCTTCGGCGAGCACGGCATCGGGAAGACGGCGACGTTCTTCTCGTATCTGCCCAAGGCGTATCCCGAAGCCGAGCTGGTCTTCGTGCCGGCCGCCAATCTCACGCCGGACGATCTGCTCGCCAACGCCCCGGTGCGTGACGCCAGGACCGGTGAACTGGTGCTGCGGCAACTGGTGATGAGCCAGCTCCGGCCGGGCAAGCCGTTCGTCCTGCTGATCGACGACTCGCTACAGGCCGGTGCCACCATCCAGTCACAGCTGATGCAGATCGCCTGCAACTGGACGCTGGGCGAATTCGATTTGCGGGCGCTGGGCTGCATCGGGGTCTTCCTGACGGACAACGAATCCTTGGCGGAGACGGCGGCCCGGCGCAGCGATCTGGCGGTCCTGGACCGGATGGTGACGATCCGGCTCACCGCCAATGACACGTCCTGGCGGCATGAGCTCGCGGCGAAGTACCGCGACTGGAACCTGCGCGAGGTGTTCACCACCTGGTCCACTCTCAGCCCGGCGCTGCGCGAGCTGCTCTCGCCGCGCACCATCGACCACATCCTGGCCAACGCCCGCGAGGGATTCCCGCTGAGCTGGGGTCTTCCGCTGGTCAACGGCGAGCGGCTGCGGCTGGTCGAGACCCGGGCCGACGGGCGGCGGGGGAAGGACCGTACGGCGGAGATACTGGACCGGATCGCGGCCGCGGTCGGGGCCGACAATCCGGCCACCATCCCCGATCCGGTGCGCGCGGTGGTGCGCGCGGCGCTGCGCAACCGCTGGTCGGTGCTGCTCCAGGGTCCGCCGGGCTGCGGCAAGACGGAGCTGGTGCGGGAGACGGTCCGCGAGGGTCTCGGCGGTCGGGAGCCGCTCTACTTCTCGATGCCGGTGACCAATGTCGAGGACCTGTGCGCGCCGATTCCGACCACCGACGGTGCGCTGGAGAACCTCCTGGCGGGGCCGTTCCTCGGGCCGGAGCCGAAGGCGATCGTATGGGACGAGTACAACCGCCCCAAGGACAAGGCGGCGTTCGCGAAGCTGATGGAGATCACTCAGGAGTGGTCGCTGGCGGGGCGCCGGATCGAGAATCTGCGGGCCCAGATCGCGGTGCAGAATCCGCCGTACCACCTTGGCCGCAAGCTCCTGGTCGCCCGGAACAACATCGCGCAGGCGACCCGCTTCACGGCTTCTCTGATGGTCGCGCCCGGCGACATCCCCGCCAATGAATGGCTGATCGCCAAGTACGGCGCGGTCGCGGAGACGGTCCTGGAGTGGTGGAAGCACGATATCGACGAGGACGGCCGGGCCTGGATCACCAAGCGCACCATCGAGCGGCTGATCAAGCTCCATGAGCGGGGGCTGCCGCTGGAGATGGGCACGGTCTATCTGGGCGACGGCGAGTACGCGCCGGTGCCGCTGACCGCCCTGATCGACCGGCTCAACGAACGTCCGGTGACCGGGCTGCGGGAGATCGCCGAGGACATCGACGCCTGGGAGGCACGGCTGCGGAAGGCGGCGGCCGCGTCGAGCGAGGGGACGAACGACACCGACGTGGTGCACCAGGTGCTGGCCAACGCCGAGTTGTCCCAGTTGAAGAAGCATCCGAAGGTCGTCGCCCGGCTGGTGGCCCTGCTGCCGCCGAAGTTGCGCTCCACGTACCTGGTCGGTGCGTCGAGCGAGGTGCAGCGGTTCTGGATCGAGACGTTCGCGTCGATACCTAGGGGGTGAGCGGGTCGTCGTCCGCAGGTGCCGCGGGGGTCATGGCGGTACGGTGCACGCTGCGGACGGCGGCCACATCGGCCGGGAGAGGCGGCCGCGGCGGCAGTGGGGCGGCCAGGGCGTTCAGTCGGCCGCGGACGGAGCCGGCGATGCCCTTGCCCAGGAGGTAGCGGGTGGGGGTGGCGGCGTGCTGTGCCCCGTCCAGCAGGCGGTGCGCCTCCCGGCTGCGCATACCGGTATGGGTCAGTACGAGATGGCTGAGCCGGTGGGGGCGGCCGTCGCCCAGTGTGGCGGCGATGGTGTGGGCGGCGGCTTCGTCGATCCGGTTGTCGGCCGCACCGAGCGCCCCGGCGGCTCGTACGCGCCCCAGGTCGCACACCTCCACCCCGGCGACGGCAGCGGCGGTCACCAGCTGTGCGGCGGCTTGCGGCCCGATGCCGTTGCTGGCGAGCGAGATCCGGTTGAGGCCGCCGTACGGCGCCCGGGTCAGCGCCTCCGCCAGCAGCAGGGCACCCCCGTCGCCCAGCCGCGCCGCGGAGACGTACAACTCGCCGACCGCTCCGGCCGACAGCAGCCGGGACAGCGGCTCGGCGCCTTCGGGGCCGAGGGGGTTGCCGCCGAGGTAGAGCCGGTGGACGCGCCGGCCGGAGTGCGCGGCGGCCAGCAGCGCCGTGCACAGCTCCGTCAGGCCGGGCACGTCCAGACCGGTCTGGACGAGGTCGAGCGTGCGCAGCGTACGCGCCGACTCGACCAGCCCGGCGGCCGCCGCGCCACCGCCCGCGCCGAGCGGATTGCGTTTGAGCCACAGCCCGGTCACCACCGACGGGGACGCCTTGAGCCGGTCCGCGATGCGGCAGGCGCCGCCGGAGGTGATGCCGTTGCAGCCGAGATAGAGCGTCTCGACCGCCGCCTCGGCGGCCTTGCCTGCGACCGCCCCGGCACCCGCGTCGCCGAGCCCGTCGGTACCGAGCAGAAGGTGACGCACCGGCCCGGGGCGCAGTGCGTCGGCCACCAACTCGGCACCTTTCGGCCCGAGTTGCTGTTTGCAGAGGTCCAGTCGCCCGTCGGGCAGCGCGGTCCCGGCCGGAAAGTCGGTCCGTTCGCCCGCCACGCGACCGTCCCGCAACCAGGCGAGCAGCGGCGCCAGGTCGGCGACGGGCCGCGGCACGGGCCCTGACGCCAGGTGAGGGGAGGCCTCCGGTTGGCGCTCGGGGTGCGCCTCCGGCCGGGTCTCCGGCTGGGACTCTGGCGGCGGCTCAGGCTGGGACTCTGGCTGGTGCTCCGGCTGGGGTTCGATCACCACTCCGCCTCCCGGTAGTCCTTGAGGAAGACGCCGGCGACCGGGTCCCCCGCCTCGCCCCGCACGATCGGGTCATAGACGCGGGCCGCGCCGTCGACGATGTCCAGCGGGGTACGGAAACCGGCCTCGGCGATCCGGTCCTTCGTTGGCAGCGGGTTCTCGTCGGTGATCCACCCCGTGTCGACGCTGCACATATGGACACCCTGAGCGGCGAGTTCGGGGCCGCTGGTGCGGGTGAGCATATTGAGGGCCGCCTTGGCCATGTTGGTGTGCGGATGGCCGCCGGTCTTCCTGCGCACGGTGAACCGTCCCTCGACGGCGGTCACATTCACCACGTAACGGCGGGGGTGCGGCGAGGCGAGCAGCAGCGGCAGCAGCCGGTCGCAGAGCAGGGCGGGCGCCAGCGCGTTGACCAGCTGGGTCTCCAGCAGCTCAGCGGGGTCGAGCTCCCCGATCCGGGCCGACCAGGAGTTGACAGGCGCGGGGTCCGGCAACAGGCCGGCCTCGTCCACGGTGGCGGGGCGACCGGAGATGTCACGTTGGCCCGGAAGGGCCTGGGTACCCGAGAGTCCCTGGGATCCTGGGAGGCTCTGGGGCCCCGGCGCGCTCGTAGGCAGCACGAGTTCCAGGGCGCGCGCGTTCTCGGTCGCGCCGGTCAGCGCCAGCTCGGTACGGAACCCGGGAGCGCAGCGCACCAACTCGCCCTCCCCCTGCGGCAGTTCACCCCGCTCCCCCGCCGCAAGCAGCGCATACGACTCGGGCGGCCGGCGTACCGTCTGCGCCGCGTTGTTGACGAGGATGTCCAGCGGCCGCCCCTCGTCCCGCAGTTCCTGGCACAGGCCGAGCACCTGGCGCGGGTCGCGCAGGTCGATGCCGACGACGGTGAGCCGGTCCAGCCAGTCGCCGCTCCCGGGCACGGCGCGGAACCGGCGCACGGTGTCCTGCGGGAAACGCGTGGTGACCAGCAGCTCCGCGCCATCGCGCAGCATCATCAGCGCCAGCTGGAACCCGATCTTCACCCGGCCGCCGGTGAGCAGCACCCGACGCCCGGTCAGATCCGTACGCGCCGAACGGCGCGCGGTGTTGTCCGCGGCACAGGCGGGGCACAGCAGGTGGTAGAAGGAGTCGATCTCTCGATAGAGCGACTTGCAGACATAGCAGCGCCGTGGACGGGACAACTCGCCGCTCTCGCCGACCCGTTCGTCCAGCGGTGCGTCCTCGCGCCGGTCCCTCGCACCCGTAGCGGTCGCGGCGAGCACCGCCGCGTCGGCCATGGCCTGCTCCCGCTTGACCGCCTTGCGCCGGGCCAGCCGCCCGTCCCGCACGAACGAGCCGACGACCCGCTCTGCACGGAGCCGCACCGGATCGTCGACGGGCAGCGCCCGCAGCCGTGCGACAGTCCGGTCGAGGGCGGCGAGCTCACCCTCACTGACGCCGCCATCGGAGCCCCCACCGACGGCGACGCCTGCCCCACCGACCTCGTCTCCGCAGACCTCTGGTCCAGTGACCTCTGGTCCAGTGACCTCTTGTCCAGTGACCTCTTGTCCAGTGACCTCTTGTCCGGTGACCTCTTGTCCAGTGGTCTCTTTTCCACCGGCCTCGTCCTGGCTGCGCCAGCCCACCCCAGCCCCCATGAAGCCCTGCCCCTACCCCTGCCCCCGTGGCCGCGCGCCGTTCCACGACCTGCCCGATCACCCTATCCGAGCAGGCGTTCGCCGCCGTAAGGGATATTTCCGCAGGTCCGCGCGGCTGACGAAGCGCGGCCGATGAGTATCGGCGGCAGTAGCCGTCTATCTCTCCGACAGCCCGGGAACACACCCACGGCACACCACCAGAGGACGAGAGCCATGCGGAAGATCATCAACGCCACCTACATGACGCTCGACGGCGACATCACGAACATGCAGGACTGGCATTTCCACTACTTCGGCGAGGAAGCGCGGCAGGCCGCCGCAGCCCAGCTCTCCGGCAGCGATGCGCTGATCATGGGCCGGAAGACGTACGAGGCGTTCGCCGACGCCTGGCCGCAGCGGGCCGGTACGGACGAGTTCGCCGACCGGATGAACAGCATCCAGAAGTACGTCGTCTCCTCGACGCTGCGCGACCCGGCTTGGACGAACACCAGCGTGGTCAGCGGTGATGTCGTGGCCGAGGTACGCGATCTCAAGGCGGGCCCCGGCGGGAACATCCTCCAGTACGGATTCGGCCCGGTCACCCGGCTGCTGCTGGACAACGGCCTGCTCGACGAGCTCCGCATCTGGCTGCACCCGGTCCTGTCGGGCAAGGCCGCGCCGTCGGAACTCCTCTACCGCGACGGCCTACAGACGGCGTTCACGCTGAACGGCACGGAGGTACACAGCACCGGGATGGTCATCCTCAGCTATTCGCCACGGCGGCCCGCCCAGGGGTGAGGAGCCGAGGACTCGGAGCCGGGAGTGGGAGCCAGGAGTGGGAGCCAGGCGGGAGGAGCTCAGCGAAGAGGCTTCAGGCACGAGACGGTGGTGCCGCCGGGGCCGTACTTGAGGTGGGCGTACAACTCACCGTCGGCGCATGTCGACCCGGCCTTCTCCAGCCGGCGCGTCACCTTGTACTGGGCGTCCGTCGCACCGCAGTCCGTGACCTGCAAGTCCTGGTCTTCCCAGTCGCCGTCATTGCGCACGCAGGCGCCGATGGCGAGCGTCGGTGCCTTCTCGACGCCGGGCCCTGCGCGTCCCTGGTCGCCGCCGGCCAGCAGGCCGATGACCATCAGAACCGGGATCGCGACGGCGACAAACACCATCGGCACAAGGAAAAGGAGGGCCTCCGGACGTCGCAGCAGGGTCTTGCCCGGATCGAGCGGGGGCCGGAAACCCCCCGTCGGCGCGGCGAGCTTGCGGAAGCGGCCCGCGGGGCCGATGTTCATCAACAGGGTGAGCGGAGTGATGGCTACGGACAGTGGACCCCACCAGCCCTGCCACAGCGTCTTCGCGGACATGTCGCGGACACTGGCGAGCCCGCAGTCGCGGCAGAACGCTCCGCGCCGGCTCAGGAACCGCATCAGGACGAGGAAGCCCTGGTGACCGCGCACGGTGGCGGGCACGGCGGGTAGCGCCCCGCAGATACCGCAAGCGGGCGAGCCCGGTGACGGGGCGTACAGGCCGTGCGGCTGCGGCGGATAGGGGCCGGCCTGCGGCGGAGCCGTGTACGGCCCCGACTGCTGCGGGTATGGGGTGCCCGCCTGAGGCGCGGCGTATGGGGCCTGCGGGGCGTACGGCTCGCCGACGCCCGGCGCCTGCTGCGGGGCGTAGGGACCGCTGATCTGCGGGGCCTGCGGCGATATGTACGGGCCGGGCGGCTGCGGCCCGGCGTACGGACCGGTGCCGTGCGGTGGTGGCGGGGTAGCCACAGAGATCCCCCTCAGTCTCGTGGTCGTCACCGGACACGGTGACGCCGGAAACCCTAGCCCGGCTCGGCTCGGCCACCGCGGCGGGCCGTCGTCGCACCAGGCACCCGGGCTTCCTCGTCGTCCCGGCTAAGGCCTGCCCGGCTTCGAACGCGGACAGCTCGTCGAATCGTCGAACGTGAGTGGGCTCAAGCCTGATCCCCCGTCGAGGCCTGGGACCTGGGGCCGATACTGTGCCGTCGTGATCGATCCCGCGCAGCGCCCGCTGCTGTTCCTGGACGTCGACGGAACGCTCCTGCCCTACGGCGGAGCGAATCTGCCGTCAACCCTCGAACAATGGGGCCAGTGGCAGCATGTATCCAATCCGCAGCTGGCCAAGCTCGTCCCCGCACACGGCTCACGCCTGCTGGCGATGCCCTGTGACCTGATGTGGGCCACGGCGTGGATGCACGATGCCAACGAGGTGATAGCCCCGCTGCTCCGCCTGCCGAGGCTTCCGGTGGTCGACCTGCCGGACGCGCCGGAGGAGGATGAGACGGGCGTGCTGCACTGGAAGACGCGCACTCTCGTGGAGACCGCGGCCGGTCGCCCGTTCGCTTGGGTCGACGACGAGATCAGCGATCTCGACCGCGCATGGGTCGAAGCACAGCACCCCGGACAGGCCCTGCTTCACCGCGTCGATTCTGCGACCGGACTCACCGACACCGACCTCGCCCTGCTCGACGCCTGGGTGCAGAACGTCGCCGGAGCCGCGTGACCCACAGTCTTTGATACGAAAAGCCGCGCGCTTCAACTTCGCGTTGCGGCGCGCGGCTCGCTGGCTACGCTGTCGCGATGACCAGAAAGGTGACCAGCAGGAAGACCAGCAAGAAGAGGCCGCGGTGAGCCAGTCCTACGACATGGGCGAGCAGACCTTGTGGAACCCGTCGAACGGCGCGTCCCGGTTGTTCCTGCGCCACGTGGCGGTCTACGAGGCCGAACTGGAACTGCCGTCCGGCATCGGGCCCATGCAAGCCGACGAGTGCCAGATCGACCCCACCGCCTTCACAGCGTTCGTCGACGCCCTGCTGGCACGACACCGCGGAACGAGCCATGCCGTCATGGTCGCCCTGTCCGAAGGATTCGTGGCCACCCTGCTGGTACTCGCAGAGAGGGCAGGCATCGAGGTGAGCTGGAGGTCGGCCAGCTTCGCCACGGACAACGAACGCAGGGACGTCCAGGTGCCGGCGCCTACGCCCCCTGACCAGGAAGCGTGGGCGGCCGCCCTGCACCGGAAGTCACACGAGCTGGGCCGTTTCATGGCCTGCTGAGCCCTCGTCCACCAGGCTCGATCCGGACGAGTAAGCCAGCGTCGGAAACGATGTCCGAGGACCACCTGTGGCCGCGGCGGACCCGGCGTGGCGCGGTAGGACGCGCCACGCCGGGCTGGAGCGCAGCCCACGAGCCCGGTCCGTCGCGAACCGCCCGCCCCCGCGGGGTCACCTCAACTGACGGACTTTGAAACGACCTTGACCGGGTTACGGCGCCCCGCCTGCGGAACGCTCTGCCCTACCGCCGGCTCCTGCGCCGGCCCCTGCGCCTTCGCTTCGGCCTTCGCCTCGGCCGCGTACTTGTCGATGTACTCCTGCTCCGACAGCTTCATGATCGCGTACATGATCTCGTCCGTGACCGCCCGCAGCACCTCGCGGGACTCTTCCATCCCCTTGTACCGGGAGAAGTCCAGCGGCGCCCCGAAGCGGATCGTGAGAGGAGTCAGACGGGGCAACCGCCGTCCCGTCGGCTGGGCTTCGAATGTGCCGATCACCGCGCACGGGATCACGGCCGCACCCGACCCAAGCGCCATCGCGGCCACGCCGACCCTGCCCTTGTACATCCGCCCGTCGTGCGAGCGTGTCCCTTCCGGGAAGATGCCGAGCAACTCGCCCGAGCGCAGCACCTTCAGACCCGCCGCAACCCCGGCCTTACCGGCGCCCTGCCCCGAGCGATCCACCGGTATCTGCCCGCAGCCGCGGAAGAATCCGCGGGTCAACGCGCCCTTTATGCCGCGCCCGGTGAAGTACTCCTTCTTGCACAGGTAGGTGAGCTTGCGTCTGGTCACCGTCGCCGTCAGAAACTGGTCGCAGAACGACAGATGATTGCCCGCGATGACCGCCGGGCCTGTCTCCGGAATGTGCTCCATCCCCTCGACCCGTAGCCGGAAGAGCCACCGGAACAACGGCACCAACAGCACGACCCTGACAAAGCAGTAGAGCATGGCAGCGATCCCTCCCTCATGACCCCCGTTCCTGGTGAACTCGCGCCGACGCACAGTACTTCTTGGTAGGGATCACGTGGAGAGTGCCGATTGAGCCACCGCTGGCAGCGGTAACAAATCTGCCTTTGGTCGCGCCTCAGCGATCATGCACCCCGGGCCGCGGCCCCGGCCGTAATTCGCTTGCCCTGGCCACTGGTCATCGCTGCACTGTGGCCGGGACACCACGACTCGTGGTGCCGGTATTTCGAGATTTCGAGATTTCGAGGAGCAGCGGCGGCAATGGAGATTCGTGCCACGACCGATGAGGACCTCGACGTCTTCGTCGACACCGTCCATGCCGCGTTCGGGCGCTTCCCGGAGACCCCGATCGAGGGCGGCGGGCTCTGGTGGTCGGCGCTCGAAATGGACCGCGGCCTGCTCGCCCTGACGGCGGACGGGCGGCCCGTCGGCACCGCCGCCGCGCACTCCTTCGAGCTCACCCTGCCCGGTGAGACCCTTGTCCCGGCCGCCGGGGTGACCGCCGTCGGCGTCCTGCCCTCGCACCGGCGGCAGGGCGTGCTCAGCGCGTTGATGCGGCATCAGCTCGCCGAGTTGCGTGGCCGCGGGGAGTTCCTCTCCGTGCTGCTGGCCTCCGAGGCGCAGATCTACGGCAGGTTCGGCTACGGACCGGCGACGTACACGGCGCGGCTGACGGTGCCGCGCCACAAGGCCGCCCTCGCCGTTCCCCGGGCGCGCGGAATGGCCGACGCATCAGCAGCCGGCTCGGGCACCGGCCCGGACCCCAGCTCGGTCGAGGTGCTGCGACGTGCCGAGTGCGGAGAGATTCTGGAAGAGGTCTACGACCGGTATCGCCGGGCCCAGCCCGGCGCGCTTTCCCGGCCGCACCGCTGGTGGGCCTTGCGCGCGGGGCAGCCCCCGATCTCGCCGGCGCCGCGCTACGTCGCCGTTCACCGGGACGCCGACGGCGTCCCGGACGGGTACGCCAGCTACTCGATCGGCCAGCCCGAGACCTTGACGGTCGACGAGACCATCGCCACCGACGACACCGTCTTCACGGCCCTGGCCAGGTTCGTACTCGGACACGACCTAATCTCTCAGGTCGTGTTCAAGCACGTCCCGCCCGAGCACCCGCTGCGCTGGCAGTTCGCGGACTTCCGCGCCGGCAAGGTGAGCGGCGACACTGACTGGCTCTGGGTACGGTTGCTGGACGTCCCACGTGCTCTGACCGCGCGCGGCTGGTTCATGGACGGCGAGCTCGTCCTCGACGTCCGAGACCCGTTCCTCGGCGAGCACGGCCGCTATCTGCTGACGGTCCGGGACGGCAAGGCCGACTGCGTCCCGACGGGTCGGGAGCCCGATCTGTCCCTGGACGTGGGCGACCTGGGCTCGGTCTACCTCGGCGGCACCGCCCCGAGCACGCTCGTGCGTGCCGGACACATCCGGGCCCACAGTCCGGGCGCGGCCGCCCTCGCTGACGCCCTCTTCCGCGCCGAGCGCTCCCCGCACTGCCTGCACTGGTTCTGACCGCGCGCCCGGCGACCCTGCGCCGGTCTCGTCAGCCGGGCTACAAGCCGGCCGCCTGCCCATACCAGGGTCCCGCGCCAAAAGGCGGCTGCATCACCTCACCGCCAGTCCGCCCCAACGGCAATGGCGCGAACGAGACTTGGCGCACCTCGTTCGAACCCGGATCGCGAGGCCGGCCATTGTTCAACTCCCCAGCGCGCCAGCTCGTACCAGTTCGTCAGGGTGTCGCGGTGGTCGGGGCCCAGCACCCGTAGCCGGACGGACAGCACCTCGGCGAGTCCCCGTACCGCGGCGGCAGGGTCTCCCGCCTCGCCACGCCAGCGCGCCAGTTCGTGCCGAGTCGTCAGTGTCGTGGGGCTGTTGGGGCCGAGCACCCGCTCGACGTCGGCCAACAGGGCTGCGAATTCTTCTGCCGCGGCGGCAGGGTCTCCCGCCATCCCTCGCCAGCGCGCCAGCTCGTGCCGGTTGATCAGGGTGTCGCGGTGGTCGGGGCCCAGCACCCGTCGCCGGTCGGACAGCACCTCGGCGAGCTCCCGTACCGCGGCGGCGGGATCGCCCGCCTCACCGCGCCAGAGGGCCAGCTCCTGCCGGTTGGTCAGCGTTCCGCGGTGGTCGGGGCCCAGGACGCGTTGCCGGTCGGACAGCACCTCGGCGAGAACCCGTACCGCGGCGGCGGGATCGCCCGCCTTTCCTCGCCAGCGCGCCAGCATGAAGCGGTTGGTCAGGGTGTCGGGGTCGTCGGGGTGGTCTGGGTCGTCGGGGCCGTCGGAGCCCAGGGCCTTTCGGCGGGCGGACAGCACCTCGGCGAGTTCCCGTACCGCAGCGACAGGGTCTCCCGCCTCACCACGAAGGACTGCCAGGTTCTGCCTGCTGGTCAGGGTGTCGGGGTGGTCGGGGCCCAGCACCCGCTGGAGGACGGGCACCAGGTCGGCGAGATCTACGAGGGCAGCCGCCGGATCGTGCTCGCCCCTCAAGGAGACCAGGTTCTGCCTGCTGGTCAGGGTGTCGGGGTGGTCGGGGCCCAGCACCCGCTGGAGAGCGGGGACCAGGTCGGCGAAATCCGCTGCGGCACCAGCGGCATCCCCCGCTATGTGGCGCCAGAGCGCCAGGCTTTGACGTCCTGTCAGCGTCTCGGCGTCGTCGTCGCCCAGCGCTCCCTTCAGGTCGCGCACCACCTCGGTGAGTCCGTGCACCGCGGCGGCGGGGTCACCGGCTCGACCGCGCCAGAGCGCCAGCTCGTACCTGCCGACCAGAGTGGTGTGGTGATCGGGGCCCAGCACCCGCTCCAGATCAACTACCAGGTCGGAGAAGCCGGCCACCGCACCGGCGGGATCACCCGCTCTGCCGAGTTCCTGTGCACCGTGAAAGCGGCTTTCCAGTGTGCGGACCTCTTGTCCGTGACTCCGGTTGCGGAGGCGGATGTGGCGAGCGACTGCGTTCTGAGTGAACTGCTGCGGTTCGGGGCTGCCTCGCTCGCGCAGACGATTCCGGGCCCGGCGCCATACGTCGTCCAGGCTGATGGTCTCCCCCGCGTTGGTGATGCCGTGCTCGAGGACGTCGATCAGCTCTCCGGTGAAATCCGGAAACGGCGCGCCTGGCGTGGCGAACGAACGCTGGGTGGGTGGAGCCGAGGTGAGTATGCAGTCGCCGTAGTCGTCCTCATGTCCTGTTATGCCGACGGTCGGCCCCATGATCGGGGCTCCGTCCGTGCGTTCGGGCTCGTCCAGGGCGCGCGCGAGTTCGGACCGGGTCGGGTCGCCGGTGGCGGACATGCTGCCGGCCAGGCCGCTGTAGCAGCAGTCCAGCACCGTGACCCGACGGCGTGCCCGGTAGCCGACCTGCCGCAACACATCGCGCAACACGCGGTAGGAGAGGGTTCCGATCTGGGGGTAGTCCGCGTCGGCCCCTTTCAGCGCGAGGAAGAGCCGTTCTTCGCGATCCCGCAGACCGTGTCCGGCGAAGTACACCACTAGGGAGTCCGTGGCACCTTGTGCCGCGTCCCGGACCGCTCCGAGTACGTCCTCCGCGGTGGCGTCGGCGGGCAGCACCGAGACATGCCCGGCGGGCAGCCCCCAGATGGTCGGGTCGCCTAACAGGGTGGCCAGGCGGCTTGCGCCGGTCTCCGCCGCGGGCAGCGGTGCGAGGTCGGGATGCGTGTAACTGCCGACGCCGATCAGAACCGCCCGGCTTGCCGCCGGCGCGGGAACCCTCATTCGGTGCCCACCTGCGCGGCATCTCCTGCCGGACGCTCGGGGGCATGAAGTGCATCGGGATCGCGTCCGGTTGCCCGGCCGTCCAGGGCTGCCACAACTCGGGCGACGTCGTCTTCGGTACCGTCCTCGACCGTCACGCGGACGCCGTCACTCTCGATCACCATCCGCGCTGCGCGCCTCAGGCGCGGCGGAAGGGAGGCGCGGAACGAACGATGGGCGTAGACCAGCGCGGCTGTCGAAAAGCCTGTGGAGACCACGAGGTTGAGCCACTCCACGAGGTCTGCGGACATGGCGCCGTCGGTTTGTTCTGGGCGGACCGGGCGGATCTCCACGTACTGGTTCACGCTGCGGTCCTGGGCCAGCCACTGAGCGAACTGCGCGGTCAGCCCCGCACCCACGTCCCCGTCGCGATCACCGCTGTCGATACGTACCCGCATACCGCCCCCAGTGCCCTTGGCGCGGACGCTTCCGCGCCCATCGCGCCACCCAACAGCGCGGTAGGCGGATCATCATCGTCCGCCACCCGTGCTGACAACATGACGGCACCAGATTAGAGGGATGCTTCTCTTCCGGAGGCAGGTCTGTCGGTGTCCGGCGAACGCGACACACGCCATGCCGAGCCGGTCGCCACCTCAGGGCTCCCCACCTCCGCCCCTTTGCCTCTTCACCCCGTCACGTCGCCGAGCAGCGTGAAATAGAGCAGCACGAGCGCGACGACGGAGCATGGCGCGAATGCCGCGAAGGCGATGCGGTTGGCGGCGTGCTTCCTGCGCCAGGGCAGAATCCAGCTGACGATCAACAGGGCCGCGGGAACGAGCATTCCGGCGAAGTAGCCGAGGAACAGGACCCCGAAGCGGTCCGCCTCGGCGCGGGAGCACGAGTCGCAGACCATCGGCGACATCATGCCCACGATGACGGCGAAGAAGCCCAGGAACGCGGTGACGGCGGTCGAGATGAGAGGCGCGAGCCACGCACTCGGGTCGGGCTCGTCGTCCCGGTTGCCCGGTGTGCCGTGAGGCGACCGGGGATTGGCCGGCGTCCCGCCGAGCGGCACGTAAGGGACCGGAGTGGGTCCGAGCGGCATGTGGTCGTTCATGTACGCCACTCAACCTCGGCGCCGGTCCCCGCGCATGAGCCCTCGTACTCAGCTCCGAACACCGGCCGGCCACCGGAGGTCAGGGGCGCGCATACCTGGTCAACGGCTGCCCGGACGGCCGGATTCGAACCGGCGTGTTCCACCTTGCGAAGGCGGGTGCGACTGCCTCTGCGCTACGTCCGGGCATTGCCGGAGATCGTATCCGGCCGCCGGGATCGGGCCGTGGGCGGTAGGCAGCGCGCCACGCAGCGCGCCACGCAGCGCCCCTCACGCAGCGCCCCTCACGCAGCGCCCCTCACATCGCGCCCGCGTGCCCCCGGAGGCGTTCCAGTTCGGTGGCCACGTCGGTGAGGGTGGCGCAGTCCGGTACGGGCCGGATCTCGGGTGAGGGAGCCGCGGGTGTCCCGGTCGTGTCGCGGCGCGGGTCCTCCAGGGCGTCGGCCATGGCGGAGAGCGCCTGGCACAGCCGGCGCGCGTCGTCGGTGCTGGGGCGGCGGGCGCCGTGGTCGAGGCGGACGGCGCAGGCGGTCGCGGCGTCCACGATGCGTTCGGCCGCGGTGACGACGGTCAGCCAGTCGGGGTTGCGGTCGCGCGCGACGAGGAGTTCGGCCGCGCCGGTCTCCGCCGCCGCACGGGCCTCCCCCAGCGCCCGGTAGGCGGCCCGGCGAAGCGCCAGCCGCTCGGTGGGATCCTGCCCCGGTTCCGACTCCAGGACGTGCCGGAGGAAGCGTTCGGCGGCGCGCAGCGCCGAGGTGACCCGCTGGCCGATCCGGCGTCGCGGGTCCGCGAGCCGGGGCAGATGGCCGACGACGAGCACGATGCCGCAGGCGATCGAGGTGTCGACGATCCGTTCGGCGGCGGCCTGTGGATCGCCGCTGACGTGCACGAACGAAAGCACCATGAGGGTGATCGCGACGGTCTGCAGCGCGAAGTGGCGGGTGGCGAACGGCAGCAGCGCGCCGCCCACGCCTGCCGCCAGCACCGGCCACCACGAGCCGGTCAGCAGCAGACCCGCCCCGGCGAAGACCAGCACGCCGGCGACGGTCCCGGCGAAGCGGTTGACCGTACGGGAGAACAGCGGGCCCAGGTCGGGCTTGACCAGGAAGGTGACGGTCGCCGGGAGCCAGTACCAGTGGTCGGCGCGCAGCAGCAGGGCCACGGCGGTGCTGGCGGCGATGCAGACGGCGACCCGTAGGCCGTAGTCGCGCCCGGCGGGCCCGAGAATGCTGCGCCCACGCCGCGTCCGCCGGCTGATCACGCCCAGCATCCGGCGGGCCACGGGCATCCAGGCGGGCCGGCGGGATGACGACGAGGGGATGGTGGAGGCCGAGGCGGAAGCGGACGACGCGGAGCCGGGCTCCGGACCCGAGTCGGCCGCCGCCTCCCCTGCGGCGCCGGCCGTCGAAACGGCACTCACCACCGAATGGGCGCCCGACGCCGGATACGGCTGGGACAGTGGCTCCGGGCGCGCGAAGGCGACCGCGGCGTCCAAGAGTGCCTGGTCGAAGGCGCCGCGGGCGGCCGAGCTGGTCTCCGGGGCGGACAGCCGGCCCGGCGGGCGCCCGGTGCGCAGCGCCTCGGCGAACCGCCGGGGGCTCTCCGCGACGCGGTGCGGCAGCGGACGGGCCTCCCAGAGGAGCGCGACGCTGGCCTCGCACAGCGCCGTCGCCGCGGCGAACCGCTCGGCGAGCAGGAGTTCCTCCGCACGGGCCCGGCGACGCAGCAGCCGACTGGTCAGGGCATGCAGTCGTAGGGCCTCGTCCGCCCGGTCCAGCGCGGCGGTCAGGCGCCGTCGGGCGGGCTCGGCGCCGGGCCCGCCCGCCGCGCCGAGGGCGTCGGCGAGTGCGTCGAAGACCGTGGCGACCGCCGCCCGCTCACCGCTGAGCGCACCGCCCACGGGACGTGGTGAACGCAGCACGAGACGGAGCAGGAGCAGCCACAGGCATCCGGCGAGGACGTAGAGGGCTTTCGCCCAGGGGGCGCCGGGCAGTGGCATGCCGGCGCCGAGGATGGTGGCGGCCAGCATCTGCATGCCCGCGTTGGAGCGTACGGGCCCGGCCACGCTGCCCGCGCCGGAGACGAAGCCGACGGCGAAGAGGGCCGGGACGAGCCACCAGCCCGCGCCGGCGGTCTGGAGCGTCGCGCCGATCAGCATCCCGAGCGCGGAGGCGATGGCGGGCAGGCCGATGTGGACGATGCCGGTGCGGCGGGTTCCGGGGCGGTCGTTGACGCCCGCGAGCATCGAGCCGAGACCGGCCAGCACGCCGGCCGCCGGGTGCCCGGTCGCCATCCCCACGCCGAGCAGCGGCCCCGCGCAGAGGGCGCCGCGCGCCACGGCCGCCCACGGGACGGGCAGCCGCTGCCAGCGGAAGGGGTGGGCGAGCCAGGCGGGCACGGCGCGCTGCGCGCGGGGCATGGGCCTCCTCAGGCGTGAGACGACGTGACGAGTGGAGGACGAACTGAGGACGAAGGGAGACGGGCGGAAAGGAGGGGTGAGACGGGCGGAGACGGACGCCGACGAAACGCCGGCGAGACGTCGACGCACGGTGGCGTACGGGGTCCGAGGGGCGTCATCGGCCGACGGTGCTGCCACCAGCCTAAGGTCCGGGTTTGTCCCGATGACTGCGGGAGGGTTACGCCAAGATCACGTAGAGACGACGATCGCGTCGACGCCCCCGGCAGCTCGCGGCGGCGGCCGTCGCCGGGGCCGCCGCACAGGCCCTACTCCGTGGCGGCAGGTTCCGACAGTACGCCCGGACGCGTACCCGGAACGGCCGGCTGCCGTTCCTCGTGCCTGCCCAGTGCCGCGAGGGTCAGGGTCACGATGACCGATCCGACCGCCAGCAACGTCATCGCCGTCGCCGGGGAGGTCAGTTGGGCGACCGTGCCCGCCAGGGCCGCGCCGACGCCCTGCAGGGTGGACATGCCGACGAAGTGCAGGCCGAGGGCTTGGCCCGCGAGGTCGTCGGGAGTGAGGGACATCAGACGGTCCTGCAGGACCAGGCTCGCGGCGAAGCCGACGGAGGCGACGGCGGTGGCCACGGCCGACAGCGCCACTCCCGGCCGTAGGACGAAGAACAGGTACGGCGTCGCCAGCAGCAGGCGCAGCGGGACCGCGAGTCGGGGGCGCAACGCGGGCGGCACCAGGCGGCCCACCGTCACGTCGCCCACGAACATGCCCAGCGCCCCGCATGCGAACAGCATCCCGGCCGCCCCGGGGGCGTAGGAGACGAAGAGCGAATCGCAGCCGACCACCAGGCCGTTGGGGATCCACAGGCCCAGGTACGCCAGGCGGCGGGGGCGCGAGGACCACAGGAGGGCGTTGGTGCGCCAGGTCGCCGAGAAGGAGGGGCGGCCGGAGGAGCGCGGCGGGCGGGCCGTGAGGCCAAGGCGGGTGGCGAGGGCCGACATCACGTACAGTGCCGCCGCCAAGAGCAGGCACGTCCTGGGGGTCAGGAGCGCCAGCAGTGCGCCGCCCGTAGCGAAACCGGCCACCTGCATCAGGCCCCAGAGCATGTTGAACACCGAGCGCCCCAGGACATAGCCGTCCTTCGGCAGGATTTCGGTCAACAGCCCCGCGCGCACTCCCCCGCCCAGGGACGCGATCAGGCCCTGCGCCAGTACGACGGCGAAGATCGCCCCGACCGGCAGGCCGGGCAGCGCCAGCACCGCCGTACCGGCCGCGAAGGCGAGCGCGAGGCCGGAGAGGATCGCGCGCGGGGGCAGGCGGTCGGCGCCCGAGAGCAGGAACGCGGCTCCCAGCAACTGCGCCAGCTGCGGTCCGAACATGCTCACCGCCGACAGGAGCGGGGAGCCGGTGGCCTGGAAGACCAGCGTGCCGAGGGCCAGTCCGCCGATCGTCTGGGCCGCGGCGTAGGCGGCGAAGGAGAGCAGGAACGGGCTGAACTCCGGGGTGCGGAACAGGGTTCGGTAGCTTCGCATGCGTCGGAGTCTCGGAGCGGCCCGGGTGCCGTGGTTACTGTTTCGCCGACACGCGAAAGGTCGTACGCGCATGGGCTTAAGGTCGTACGCATGGGCTTATGGCGGATCGACACCGACACGCTCGCTCGCAGCCGGTTCGTGCTCTCGCCGTTCGCCGAGACCTTCGCGAGCCTGAAGCTGCTGCACGCGGGGACCGGGGCCCATCCGGGCGAGGACGCCTGGCTGCGCGCGCACCTGCCGGGCTACCGCGCGCGCCTCGCGGCCGATCCGGTGACCGCGCTGGTGGTGCGGGCGGCACTCGGCACGTCCTGGATCGCCGACTTCTTCTGCCCCACCTCATGCGTCGGGGAGAGCTTCGAGGAGACCGTGGCCCGGGTGCGGGCGGCGGCGGCCGGGGAGGCGCGCGCCAACCTTCGGGTGTCCCTCCGGGGCCCGCTCCCCGCCGCCCTGGAGCGGGACGACCTGCCCGAGCGGGCGACCACGCTCCTGACGTACGTCTGGGAGGAGACTGTACGGCCTGACTGGGAGCGTCGGCGGCGCGTCATGGAGGCCGATGTGGTCGCGCGGACCGCGCGGGTGAGCCAGGGCGGCTGGGTGGCCGTGCTGGACTCGCTGCGGCCTGGGACGCGGTGGCTCGGGGAGAGCCGGTTCCAGGTCAACCTGAACGCGTATCCGCCGCGGGAGATCGCCGCCGGGGCCGAGCTGCTCTTCATGCCGGTGACGCCGAGGGCCGGGTGGGTGTCGTGGGAGGGACGGGAGCGGTACGCCGTCGTCTACCCGTGTCTCGGGGTGCTCGCCGAGGACCACGACCGGCGGCCCGTCCCGGCCGGGCTCGGGGCGCTGATCGGGACCGCACGGGCCGGATTGCTGGCGTTGCTCGGTACTCCGATGAGCACGACCCAGCTGGTCGCCGCGACCGGGCAGGGGCTGGGGTCGGTGGGGCGGCATCTGCGGGTGCTGCTGGACGCGGGGCTGCTGGAGCGACGGAGGGCCGGGCGTTCGGTGCTGTACGTGCGGACCGCGGCCGGGGAGGTGCTCATGGAGGCGTCGGGGGCCGGTACCGGTGACCAGCAGCCCGAACCGGGGATCCGCCAGGGCCCGTCCGGCGGGTCAGGGAGGGAGCCGACCGCCGTCCCGCTCCCCCGCCCTCCTCAGCTTTCCGGGCCCGCCCCGACATGATCACCGCCCAACCCGCGCCACCAGCACACCCCCCGTCGTCCGAGCCACCACGAACGCCTCGCCCGCCAGTCCGTCCACGGCCAACTCATGCTCTCCCGCAGCCAGTTGGCCGTCGAAGAGCTCGGTCGTACGGGTGCGGTAGAGCCGGTCGAGGCGGTAGCCGGTCAGCCGGACGCGGCAGGGGATGGCGACCGTGAGGGTGGCCGTGAGGGTGTCGCCGTCGCGCTCAGCGACGAGTCGCAGCAGCCGGCGCTCGTCCTGCGGGCAGCGGTCCAGCGCCTCTTCGATCTGTGCGACGAGCAGCGGGACGATCGGCGCCAGGCCGTCGACGAGGACGGCTGTGGATCCGGCGTCCGCGAATGCCTGCCGTACGGCGGCGCGTTCGGCCTCGTCGACCCCGCGGCCGAGGGCCACCGCACCGTAGGAGCGCAGTTCGTCGGGTGCGGCGCCGGCCGCGTCGTGGGTGATCTCCGCGCCGATGCCGGTGCCGCGCAGCGCCGCGGCCAGCTTCGTCAGTACGGCCGCCCGCCGCCCGACCAGCAGCACCCGGCGGGCGGGGCGCTCGGGGCTTTCGGCGTCGGATTCCAGCAGCCGCTCCAGCACGGCCCGGTACTGGACACCCTCGAAGCGGAACGGCCCGAGTCCCGTATAGCCGTTGAGCCGCAGGTCCACGGTGTCGTCCGTCTGCCAGGCGAAGTCGCGCCAGACGAAGTCGGGACCGTCGCGCTCGATGACCGCGGTGACGGCGCCGCAGGCCGGTCCCTCGCACTCGGGGCAGCCGTAGATGACGCGGCGTCCGCCGTCGAGCGGCGGGCCGTCCTCCAGGAGAAGCCGCCGGACCTGCGCGGCGAGGAGCGAGGGGCCGAGGTCGGCGGCGAGCGGTGAGACCGCGTCGAGGTCGGCGAGCCGCAAGAGCAGCGGCCTGCCGTCGATGCTGAAGTCCAGAAAATCCCGGTGCATTTGATAGGCCCCGGTGGGCAGCACACCACCGGGGCGCATGGCCGGGGCCAGCCCGAAGGTCGCGTATTCCGCAGATTCCGCAGACATGTCTGGAGTATCCCCGCCTGCGGGCCGCCCAGAACGCTCCCTCGTACACATGCGCCCCAGCGGTTAGCTTCCAGACATGACGAGCAACATGGCGGGCGAGATGACGGGCGACGCGGGTGAGGTCCTGGTGATCGGTGCCGGCGTTATCGGGCTGACCTCGGCGATCGCGCTGGCGGAGGGCGGCCACCGGGTGCGGGTGGTGAGCCGCGACGCGGCCGGCGATACGACCTCGGCGGTGGCCGGAGCGCTGTGCTGGCCCTATCGCATCCACCCGTACGAGGAGGCGGTGCGCTGGTCCGTACGCACCTTTGCGGTGCTCGCCGACCTCGCCGGACGGCCGGACGCGACCGGCTCCCGGATGGTGACGGGCACGACGGCGGACACGACAGCGGGCACGACAGCGGGCGCGGCAGATGCCGCCGATGCGGATACCGCCGACACCACCGATTCCGCCGAAGACCCCTTCGCCGCCTGGTACGAAGCCGTCCCCGGGCTGCGTCGTGCGCTTCCCCATGAGCTGCCCCACGGGTGCGCCTCGGGTTGGCGGGCCCGCACTCCCCTCGTCGATATGCCGGTGCATCTCCGCTACCTGGAGCGGCGGCTGGCGGATGCCGGCGGCAGGGTGGAGCGGCGGACGGTCGCCTCTCTGGAGGAGGCGGGGCAGGAGGCCGCGACGATCGTCAACTGCACCGGGATGGGCGCTCGGGAACTTGTCCCGGATCCTCAAGTGCGCCCGGTGCAGGGGCAGTTGGTGATCGTGGAGAATCCCGGGGTCGAGGAGTGGTTCGTCGCGGCCGACGCGGGTGCGGCGACCACGACCTATGTGCTGCCGCAGCCGTACGGTGTGGTTCTGGGCGGTACGGCGCGCGAGGACGCGTGGTCGCTGGAGCCGGATCCGGCGGTGGCGGCGGCGATCGTGGCGCGCTGCGCCCGGCGTTTCCCGGAGCTGGCGCGGGCCCGGGTGCTGCGGCACAAGGTGGGGCTGCGTCCGGCTCGCCCGGTGGTGCGGCTGGCGGCGGAGCGGCTGCCCGGCGGGGCGCTGTGCGTGCACAACTACGGCCACGGGGGCGCGGGCGTGACCGTGGCGTGGGGGTGCGCGGAGGACGTGGTCCGGCTGGTGGGGGCGGCGGGGGCCGGCGCCGCGTGACGGACGGCGAGGGCCCGGGGCCCGAGGTGGCGCGGCCGGGCCGCCTGGCGCAAAGGGGCGGAGGACCGGTCGCACCGGCCCTCCGCCCCGAAAGCTCCGTCGGCTACTTCCCGCCGTCGGGCTCCTTCACCACGACCGTGGCGGCGGCGCTCTCACCGCCGTCCGCCGGCCCGATCCGGAACTCGAAGTCGCCGTCGTACTGCTCATGGCCCGCGATCACGGCCATCTCGACGGCTTCCTCGCCCTTCTGGCCGCGCACGATCAGCGGATCGCTGCGCAGATCCCGCATCAGCGCCCAACACATGGCGATCATGACGACCAGGAAGGGCACCGCGACCAGGATCGTCAGATTCTGCAGTCCGGTCAGCGCATCGCCCGATCCGCCGCCGATCAGCAGCATGATCGCGGCGACCGCGCCGGTCACCACGCCCCAGAAGACGACCACGAGCCGGGTCGGTTCGAAGGATCCCTTCTGCGACAGGGTGCCCATGACGATGGACGCCGCGTCGGCACCGGAGACGAAGAAGATGCCGACCAGGATCATGACCAGAATGCTGGTGACGGTCGCCACCGGGTACTGGTGCAGCACATCGAAGAGCTGGCCCTCAGCGGTGGTGGACCCGGCGAGCTTCTTGCCGTCCTGCAGCTTCATGGCCGAGCCGCCGAACACCGCGAACCACACCAGGCTGACCACGCTCGGCACGAGGATGACACCGCCGATGAACTGACGGATCGTCCGGCCCCGGCTGATCCGGGCGATGAACATGCCCACGAAGGGCGTCCAGGAGATCCACCACGCCCAGTAGAAGACGGTCCAGCTGCGCAGCCAGCCGCCCACCTCGTCACCGCTGCTGGCTTCCGTGCGGCCGGCCAGTTGCGGCAGCTCGCCGATGAACGACCCGAGGGAGGTCGGCAGCAGGTTGAGGATGAGGATGGTCGGCCCGACGACGAACAGGAAGACGGCCAGGATCAGCGCCAGCACCATATTGATGTTGGAGAGGATCTGGACGCCCTTCGCGATGCCGGAGACCGCGGACAGGATGAACGCGATGGTCAGGACGGTGATGACGCCGACCAGCAGGGTGGTGCTGACGCTGTCCATCCAGCCCAGCACCTTGATGCCGCTGCCGATCTGCAGCGCACCGAGGCCCAGCGAGGCCGCGGAGCCGAAGAGGGTGGCGAAGATGGCCAGGATGTCGATGACCTGGCCGCCCCAGCCGTTCGCCCGCCGCTTGCCGATCAAGGGCGTGAACACCGCGCTGATAGTCTGCCGCCTCCCCCGCCGGAAGCAGCTGTACGCGATGGCCAGACCCACGACCGCGTAGATGGCCCAAGGGTGCAGCGTCCAGTGGAACAGCGTGGTGGCCATCGCCGTGTCCATCGCCTGGGCGGCGTCCTTGGGGTCGGTGCCGGGCGGCGGCGTCATGAAGTGGCCCAGCGGCTCACTGACGCCGTAGAACATCAGGCCGATGCCCATGCCCGCGCTGAACATCATGGCGACCCATGACACCGTACGGAATTCGGGCTCCTCGCCCTCCTTGCCGAGGGTGATCCGGCCGTATTTGCTGACGGCCAGCCAGATCGCGAAGATCACAAAGCCGGAGGCGGCGAGCACGAAGGCCCAGCCGCCGTTGTCGATCACCCAGTTCAGCATCGTGGTCGATACGTTCTTGAGTGATTCCGTGGAAGTGGCTCCCCAGGCGATGAACGCGAGGGTCAGCAGCGCGGTGACGCCGAAGACCACGCGGTCGGTCTGTGGGGGCCCGGTCCGGTGGGAGTCATCGGGTTGGTCCGCCGCTGCGGACGAGCCACCCCCGTCTCCCTTGCCCTTGACTGTGTCCGACACGTGTTGAACCTTTCCCTTGATCAATTGACCATGGCTTCCCTACCCGTTACCTGCTACCACACGCCGGCAGCCCGGCAGGGGCGTCGCGACCGTAAGGTGATAACCGGCCCGCGCGTCCAACAGCAGCGGCACGAGGGCGCGCAGGGACTGGCGCAGGGGTACGAAGGCGCCTTCACCGGCCCGCTTCCAGGTCACGCCGTGGAGGGCCAACTCATCGTGGATGGCGGCGAGTTGAGCGGAGTCGAGACCATAGGCGCAGGGCGGGTCGGCCAGGGTCTGCTCGTCGGTGGCGGGTTCGTTGTCCGCGCCGCCGAGGTAGACCGGGCCGCGGTCGGCGTATCCGGCCCGGCGCGCGGAGGTGGTGGCCGCTTCTACGCGTTGACGGTGCGCGTCGAGGAAGGCGAACGCTCCTTTGAGGGCCGCCAGTTGTGAGGTCACCCGGCGCCGGTTGTTGAGCGCGGGATCGGCCTTCTCGGCGTCCGTGATCGCGTCGACGCGGGTCTCGACGAGCAGTCCGACCGAGCCCTTGACGCCCGCCGTGTTGCGCAGAATCCGCTCCTGGCCGTCGCCCGCGACCTGCTTGACGGGGTCGCCCGTCTCGGGGTCGGTCCAGATGCCGTAGACGCCGGTGCTGAATCCCGCCTGCTGGACGGCGGGCTCGACGAACCGCTCCGACAGCGCGCCGGCTTCGCGGTGCACCGCGTCCGCCGTGTTGAGGTTGCGCGGCCACAGGGACAGCACGTCCTTCATGTAGTACGGCACCGTCGGCCCGTATTCGTGCAGGTCATAAATGGTGTCGGGGCGGTAGTCGCGGATGACGGCGGCCATCGCGCGGCCCTCGGAGGTCTTCAGGGCTATGTGGTCGCGGTTGATGTCGACGCCGGCCGCGTTCTCGCGGGTGTCCGCGGCCCGGCCGTCGGGGTTGGCGGTGGGTACGACCAGCACGCTGGTGCGCTCCAGGAAGCGCCGGGTCGCCCGGTCCTCGGCGTAGGCGAGGTCCCGGACGGTGCTCAGACAGGCCTCGCGCCCGGAGGGTTCGTCGCCGTGCTGCGAGCAGATCAGCAGGACCGAGTTGCCGCGCCGTATGTCCTGGGGGCGCTGCGGGGCCGGGGCGCCGATCCGTACGAGCCGTAGGGGGCGGCCCTGTTCGGTGGTGCCGATCCGGTCGACGCGTACCCGGGGTGTGGCGCGGTCGATCGCCGTCAGGAAGGCGGCTTCCTCGGGCTGGCTGGTCCAGCGGGCGCCGTCGCTGGTCTCGAAGCCGGTGCGGGGCGGGTGGAGCGCGGCGGCTCCGGCGGGCGGGGCCGGGCTCACCGCGAGCGTGGCCGTCAGGCCGACGGCCAGCGCCCCGAGGGCGAGACCGCGGGAGCGAAGTGTCACGGGGTGCCTCCCATGGGCGGGGGGTGGGAAAGGAGGAGCCGGGGGGTGGGGGGGCAAGGCGATCCGGGTGGTGCGGGGTGAGGCGGGTGAGGCGGGTGAGGCGGGAGGTGGAGCGGTCCGGGGCCGCCCGCGTGCTGGGGCGGCCCCGGGGCGGTCATCCTGCGGACGGCAGGTGGCTCGGCGAGCGCGGCGGGGCGATCCCGTCCAGCGGCGCTCCGGTGATGCCCGCGCGGTGCGAGGGGCCGGCGGTTGCCCGGTCGAAGGCCGCTGCGCCGCCGGTCAGCGGCAGTTCGGCGGAGGTGCGGGCCAGGTCGAGGGTGAGCCGCGGGCGGGAGGAGGGCGGCTCGATCAGGCCCGCGTCGGTCCCGGCCACGATGAGCGCCAGCCGGTGTCCGGCGGGCACGATGTGATCGCTTGCGGTCAGGTCCAGGGTGATGGTGTAGGGCTTGCCGGGGGTGAGCGGCCGACCCTTGTGGTCGTCGGCGTAGTTGCCGAGGTCGGCCCAGCCGCGGCCGAAGACGGTGTGCGCCACCTTCTGGGTGTCGGCGGCGGTCTCCTTGAAGCAGCCGGTGTCGCCGGTGGTTCCGGAGCCCCAGCATGTGCGTTTGTCGAGGGTGGTGATGCCCTCGCCGTCGGCCGCGTAGTTGCGGATGGTGTCGGGGCCGAGGTCCACCAGGACGGCCGAGAGATGGGCGGTCGAGGTGGTCGGGGTGGCGGTCACGGTCACCTTGCCGGAGCCGGACAGCCGCAGGGGTGCGCTCAGCGGACGGGTGCTGAACCCGGCCTTGGCGGCCGTCGTTTGGTCGATATGGGCCGCCCAGTCGGCCTCGCTGAGCTTCGGGTCGTCCGTGAACGTCTCGGTCGCGCCGTGTGGCGCGGACTCGGTGCCCAGGACGCCGACGCCCGGCTTGGTCCCGTTCTGCGGCCGCAGGGTGGTGGCCGTGGTGCCGGGCGCGGGCCAGCGGGAGTCGGTCGACCAGGTGCCGGGGGCGCGTTCGATGTCCGCCATCGGGGTGCGCTCGATGCCGTTGTCGTAGCCCATCAGGTAGTGGTCGAACCAGTGGTGCAGGGTCTTGACCCACGCCCCGCGCCGGAAGTCGAACGGGTCGACATGGCCGGTCTGGGACAGCCAGATCTTGCGCTCGACGCCGTGCCGGGCGAGCGCGTCCCACCACTGGCCGTAGTGCTTGGTGCGGACGTTGAGGTCCTGCATGCCGTGGACCATGAGGACGCTGGCGCGGACCTTGCCGGCGTCGGGGACGTAGTCGCGCTCGGTCCACAGGTCGGTCCAGTCGCCGGTGCGCGGGGCTCCGTCGGCGAGCTTCTTCTGTACGGCGGCGCAGTGCTGGTGCGCGCCGTCGCTCTCGACGCGGCTCGCGAGGCCGTCGGGGCCGCCGTCGTAGAGCGGGGCGCCCTTGGCGAAGTAGTAGTCGTACCAGGAGGAGATCCCGGCGATCGGGACGATGGTCTTGAGGCCCTTGACGCCGGTGGCCGCGACACCGTTGGCGATGGTGGCGTCCCAACTCTTGCCGATCATGCCGGTACTGCCGTTGGACCAGCCGGCGGCGACGGGTTTGCCTCCGGTGCGGGCGCTGTAGGCGCGGCCCCGGCCGGCGAGCCAGTCGACGACGGCCTTCGCCGACTGGATGTCGGAGCGGCCGCCGACGTCGATGCAGCCGTCGGAGCGGTTGGTGCCCGCCAGGTCGACGAGGACCGTCGCATAGCCGCGGGGCACGAAGTAGTTGTCGTAGAAGAGCGGGAACTGGACCGGCCGGCCCTGGTCGTCGTAGGTCTTCTTCTGGCTCTCGTTGCCGCGTCCGCAGCAGGAGTAGTACGGGCTGGCGTCCATGATCACGGGGATCCGCCGGCCCTCCTGCGCGGGTTCGCGCGGCCGCACGATGTCGACGGCGACCCGGTCGGTCTTCCCGTCCGCGTCGCCGTCGAGCCGCGTGTCCACCCAGACCGATTCGCGTATCGCCCGGTCGTAGGAGTAGACGGGTCTGCTCTCGTCGGCCGCGGCCTGCGCGGCGGTGGGCCCGATCAGGGCGGACATGAGGGCGACGACGGCCGCCACCACGACTGTTTTCCAGGGAATGCGGGTGACCCGCGCACAAATCGTCACGCGCCGGACGTTAGCGCGACCAACTGCCGGACGTAAGGGTGTCGGTGAGGTCGGGGTGGCGGTCCGTGATGGTTGAGCCCGTGCGGGGGACCGGTGACTGATGACGGTTCATGTCGGTCATATGTCAGATGGGGTTATGTACATGACGTTGACCCGTACGGGTGCATAGGGTCTGAAGCGCCATCTCCCCTACGAGTTGGAGGACTCGTGCGTCACAGACTCCTCGTCCCGGGCGCGGCCGCGCTCAGCCTGCTGCTGGCGATCCCGGCATCGGCGGCCGATTTCACGCCCGGTTCTCCGGGTGTGGGCGACACCTACTACCCGGACAGCGGAAACGGCGGTTACGACGTTTCCCACTACGATCTGCGGCTGAAGTACCAGCCGAAGACCGACCTGCTGGAGGGCACGGCGACGCTGCTCGCCACGACCACCCAGGATCTCTCCCGCTTCAACCTGGACTTCGGTCTCAAGGTCAGCGAGATACGGATCAACGGCAAGAAGGCGAAGTTCGCCACCTCCGGCCAGCATGAGCTGGAGGTCACCCCGCCCGCGCCCCTGGAGAAGGGCAAGAAGATCAGCGTCGTGGTGCGCTATGCGGGCAAGCCCTCCGAGCTGAAGATCGACGACTTCACCGCCTGGGCCCGTACGCCCGACGGCGGTGTGATCGCCCAGGAGCCGCACGGCTCCGCATGGTGGTTCCCGAGCAACGACCACCCCACCGACAAGGCGACCTACGACGTGTCGATCGCCGTCCCGGACGGCACCCAGGCGCTCAGCAACGGCGTTCTGGCCTCGCAGACCTCCAAGCTCGGCTGGACGCGCTACAACTGGCGCTCGGACAAGCCGCAGGCGACGTATCTGACGACACTCGCGGTCGGCAAGTTCGATGTCACCACCGACACCACCGCCAACGGCCTGCCGGTCATCAACGCGGTCAGCAAGGACCTCGGCGCGAACGAGGGCTCGGCGCGCGCCAGCATCGAGCGCACCACCGAGATCACCGAGTGGCTGGAAGGCGTCTTCGGCCCGTATCCGTTCAACGCGGTCGGCGGCTATGTGCCGAACGTTCCGGCCGGGTACGCGCTGGAGACCCAGACCCGCCCCTTCTACGGGAGCAAGGCGTTCGACCGGGGCACCAACGTCTCCGTGGTGGTGCACGAGCTGGCGCACCAGTGGTACGGCGACAACGTGTCCGTGAAGGACTGGAAGGACATCTGGGTCAACGAGGGCTTCGCCACCTACAGCCAGTGGCTGTGGTCGGAGAAGGAGGGCGAGGGCACCGCTCAGGAACTGGCGGACTGGGTCTACTCCCAGCACCCGGCCGACGACCCGTTCTGGACCGTCAAGCCGGGCGACCCGGGCGCGGACAAGCAGTTCGACCGGGCGGTCTACGACCGTGGTGCGCTGACGCTCCAGGCGCTGCGCAACAAGATCGGCGACAAGGCGTTCTTCGACATCCTCAAGTCCTGGCAGACGGAGAACAAGTACGGCAACGGCTCGGTGGCCGACTTCGTGAAGTTCTCCGAGAAGAAGTCCGGTAAGCAGCTGGCCGACTTCTTCGACACCTGGCTGTTCCAGCCGTCGAAGCCGGCGGCGGGTGCTGCCAAGCAGGCGCTCGGCGCGCAGCGGGCGCCGGTCGCGGAGCCCAAGTCCTGGAAGCAGATCGCGGCTACCACGCACGAGACGCACAAGCACTGACCTGGTCGGAGCCGGGGGCACGGTCCCCCGGCTCCGGTCATTCCGCGGTTCCGCTCACGCCCGTGCCGCCCGCCGGGCCCGGCGGGCGATCGGCATATAGCGCAACCGCTCCGGGAGCGCCGGCACCACCACGCGCACGACCTTGCCGAGGCGGCGCAGCCGGCGCTCCTGGGCGTCCGTCCACTCCAGGCCGATGGCGCGCCGCGCGTCCGGCGGCATCAGCCCGATGGTGACGAAGCGGCGGAAGCGGACGAAGCCCGGGAGGATCACCGGCCAGGCCGTCCGGAGCAGCAGCCGCAGCCAGCGCGGGCCGCGGTCCGGGACCGGCAGCGGCAGGTCCGTCGCGATCAACTCCCTGACCACCGCGGTCTCTTCGAGCTCGTCGTCGAGCACCTTGCGGTAGTACGGCCAGAACTCCTCGATGGTCTGCGGCATATCGCGGTCGCTGATGCCCAGGATCCGGCCGACCTGGAGCCACTCAGCGTAGAGCTGGCGCTCCTGCGCCTCGGTGAAGGGGCGGCGGCTCAGATACCGCTGTCCCTGCCGGAAGACGGGGTAGCCGGTGGCGTGCACCCAGGCGTAGTTGGCGGGGGTGAGCGCGTGGTACTTCCGACCGCGGGTGTCGGTGCCCTGAATGGTCCTGTGCAGCCGGCGCAGCCTGCGCCCCTCCTCGACCGCCTCCTGCCCGCCGTACACCCACAGCTGCAACGAGGTCAGCGACCGCTCACCGCGCCCCCAGGGGTCCGTACGGAACACCGAGTGGTCATCCACGCCCGCGCCCACCGCCGGGTGCGCGACCTGCATCGTCAGCGCGGCGGGCAGGGTGAGCAGCGTGCGGATGTCCCCGACCAGCGACCAGAGCACACCTCCGGGCGGCGGGGGTTCCGGGTCGTTTCGTGCGTCATTCATGGCATTAATGATCATACGGCGGCCCCCGGCGGGCGTCGAGTGCGGGGATCGGCGCCGGGCCGATGGGTGTTCCAGTACGCCATGAACATGGCGGGGGCGATCCGCAGCGGCGGCGGCACCAGCGCCATCAGACAGCGCACCAGCCGGGCGAAGCGGCGCAGCCGGCGCTCCTGCTTCGCCGTCCAGGCGAGGCCGAGGCGGGTGCGCAGCACCGGTGGCAGTACGCCGATGGTGACCAGCAGCGCGTAGTGGGCGGCGACGGCGGCGAACGGCCGCCACAGCGGCGCCGGCACCCACCACACCGGCGGCTTCTGCGGATGGGCCAGCTCGTCCAGGACGTCCTGGACCGACCGGTTCATCTCCAGCCGCTCCGCCACCATGTCGTCGTAGTAGGCGCAGAACGACGCCCAGTCGGGCGGGAGATGGTGGCCCTTCAGCCCCCAGATCCGTCCCACGTCCCGCATTTCGCGGTAGTACTCCTCCGTCTCGGCCGCCGTCAGCCCCTTGCCGAAGAGGCGCAGCGCGTCGACCGGCCCGCGGACGAGGGTGGCATGCACCCAGTGGTACGCCTCCGGGTGCAGTGCGTGGTAGCGGCGGCCCTGTGCGTCGACGCCTTTCATCGGCCGGTGGACGTCGATCAGCCTCCGGGCCTCCGCGGTCGCGGCGGCCTGCCCTCCGTAGATCACGGTGCTCAGCGAGCCGACCGTGCGGATCAGCCGCTGCCAGGGCTCGGCACGGAAGGCGGAGTGGTCCGCGACACCGGCGCCGACCACGGGGTGGGCGACCTGGAGCAGCAGTAACTGAGGTGCCGTCAGGAAGCCCCTGGTGTCGCCGAAATAGCGCCAGACCACGCCGCCGCGCCGGGGTGCGTGCACGGCAGGCGCACCGGATGAGGCGTCGGGAGGATTGCCGGCAGAGATGCCGGGAGGGTTGCCGACAGGGGCGTCGGGGTGGGCGTCGGGAGGGGTCTCGGCTGATGCCTCGGTGCTCATCCGGCCTCCTTGCTGAATCCGTGTCAGCAGTGTTGACGCGGCTCGTGAAACAAGTCAATAGTCTTTGTAACTTTGACTCACCCGTCGGGAGGAACCCCGAAATGGCCGCGAGAGCACGTGAGTTGAGTACCAAGTCGAACCCCGAGGGCCGTACGCACTGGAAGCGGGCCGCCCTGATGCTGGTGCCCGGTGTGGCCTGCGTCGGCGCGGTGGTCATCGCCCTGGCCCAGGGCGCGATGGCGGCCTCCTTCGCCGTCTCCGGCAAGAACTTCAAGGTCTCCGCCGACGAGATCACCGGCCGCGGCGTCTCCGGCTTCCCGTCCTCGCTGGGCAGCAAGGACGGCAAGGGGCACGCCGTACTGCTGGCGGGCATCGAGTCCGGTACGGCGAAGGGGGTCTGCCTCTCCATGAAGCAGCGTCTGCCGCTGGTCGGCGAGGTGTCGCTGATCGTACGGTCCGGCTCCCATCGGCCCATCTCGGGCGAGCATCTGGTGGTCAACGCCGACGCGCTGACCAGCGGCGGCGGGCGGGTGACCGGGGTCCAGGCGGGCCGCGACGCGTCGACGCTCGACGCGACGCCCGGAGTCAGCGGCCCACAGGGGCTCTTCGGCGTCCAGGCGCGCACCGCCCTCGCACGCGATGTGCGGAGCACCGCCTGGGCCTCCAACGGCGGCTCGCTCACCCTCGACAAGGTCGAGATCGAGCTGAGCCATGCCGGCAAAGAGTGCTACTAGCCGGGCCACCGGCCGGGAGGAGACCGCCTCGTGATCACCTTTGTCCTCGGCTTCCTCGCCGAACTCGCCAAGGAGACCGGCAGCTGGCTCGACCGGCTGCTGCCCGCCGCCCGGCTGCGCAGATCGCTGCGGCACTGGCGCCGACGGCGTCCGTTCTGGGCCGGGCTGTGGACGGCGGCCGGCGGGGTGGAACTGATCGTGCTGCCGCTCGCGCCGCTCCCGTTGATGCTCAAGGTCGGCATCGGCGCGATGTCCGCGATCGGCGTCGGCCTGGTCCTCATCGCCGGCGGACTCTTCTTCCTCTTCGCCCCCGCCCAGCGGATGTTCATCTCCGTCGTCACCGCCATCGCCTCGCTGGTCTCCCTCGCCACGACCAATCTCGGGGGCTTCGGCATCGGGTGCGGGCTGGGGCTGTTCGGGTCGTCCATGGCCTTTGGGTGGCTGCCTCACGAGCAGGGGGATGAGGGTGGGGACGGGCTGGAGGAGGACGCGACGGACGCGGGTGAACGGGACGAAGGTGCGGGCGGATGGGGCGGGGGTGCGGGTGAACGGGACGGGGGCGCGGGTGCCGGGGCCTGGGGCGCCAGGGCAGGCGATGCCGGGACCCTGGAGACCGAGCGTGCCGGGGCCGGTCCCGGCACCGCCGTCATCGCGCTGACACTGCCGCTCGCGCTCGCCGCCGCGCTGGTCGTGGCCGCTCCGGCACCGACGGCGGCCGCCGCCCCGCCGGGTGTCACGGCCGGCGGGGCGACAGCCCGGCCCGGCGATCCCCGTGACACCCCCGCCGAGGTCGCACTCCCCTGCCTGACCGGCGTGGACACCGGAGGCGCCGACAACCCCGCCCCCACCGGACCGCCGCCCTCCGGCCAGGACCGGCCCACCCCGCCGACGAAGACGGCGAAGCCCGGCACGGTGGGTGACCCCGACGACCTCACCGCACTCAAACCCCCGCTGGTCATCGGCGACCAGCCGGGCCCCGGCCGGGCCGGCTACCCCATCAGCCCGTACCACCCCACCGTGCGCGCCACCCGCCTCACGGCCACCGACGCGATCATCCACGGCGCGACCTATCTGCCCACCGTGGGCGGCGGCCGGATGAAGGTCCTCTGGGTACACGCCGCGCGCATCGTCGCCGACGACTACCACCTCGAGGTCAAGGGCCCCGACGGCACCACGCACCGGCTCGACGTCCAGCTCGACATCCGCAATGTCGATGTCTACGCGACCTACCTCAAGGGGTCCGTGGAGATCCCCTGGTTGAAGGTCAACACCCCGCAGATCTGCGTCGGCGCGGATGTCATCCCGGCCAACCTGCCCCTCGCCGTCCAGCTCCCCGAACTGACCATGGAGCCGGTCACCGCGAGCCAGGTCCTCGTCGACGCCGCCGACGTCCACTACACGGTCCTGCGAAACAGCCATTAGTGCGAAGCAGCCATTCGAGCGCCCGGCCACTTTTTCAGGAGGTGCCCGCCATGGGCCGCTACAGCCGTCTGCGCGAGATCCGCCGGATGGACCCCGAGCGGGACTTCGAGCAGATCTTCCGCTGGATCACCCAGTACGAGTTCCCGTGGGACTACGCCCAGGGCGTCTCCATCGCCTTCCTGCGCGACTACGCCGTCCCGCGCATCTCCCAACTCCTCGACCGCACCCAGGAGTTCGAGCGGGTCGGACAGAAGCGCTACGACGACACGGTGCTGTTCGGCTACGAGATGGCCGTCGAGGGCTTCGACTCCGAGCGGGGCCGGGCCGCCGCCCGCCACCTCAACCGCATCCACGCCAAATACCGCATCCACATGGACGACTACCGCTACGTCCTGGCCACCACCGTCGTCGGCCCCAAGCGCTGGATCGACCGCTTCGGCTGGCGGCCGCTGTGCGCCAACGAGCACCAGGCGCTCGCCCTGGTCGGGCACAAAATGGCCGCCATGATGGGTATCGAGGGCGCGCCCCGCACCATGGCCGGTTTCGAGAAACTCCTCGACGACTACGAAGCCGAGATGTTCGCCTACGACCCGGCCAACCACCGGGTCGCCAACGCCACCTTCCGGGTGATGGCCGCCTGGTACCCGGCCGCGTTACGCCCCGCCATCGCCCGCTTCTCCCTGGCTCTGCTCGACGAACCCTTGCTGCACGCCCTGGGATTCCCCCAACAACCTGCCTGGCTAAGGACCTTGGCCGAGCGGACACTACGAGCCCGCTCCCTCTTCATACGCCTCACACCGGCCCGCCCCGAATCCCGTCCCGGCCTGACCGCACCCCGCTCGTACCCCTTCGGCTACACACTCGACGACCTCGGCCCCGCCTGGGCCCAGCACCGCCCACTCACACCGCTCCCCGGCGAGGACGCTTCATGACGTTTTCCCCTCTTTGATCTCCGAGGCGAAGCCGATCACGCCATCGGCTCACCAGGCTCCGTGGTAGGCCAGGCTCACGGTGAGAGCGGCCACCGGCAGACAGAAGAACACGCCCCAGGGGCCCAACTGGTAGTCACCGACCCGAAGATGGGCACCGAGCGCACCCAGGAAATACAGCACAAGACCGGCGGCGGCGAGCGTGCCCAGCACCGGCACAGCGAACCCGGCCAGCAGCCCCAGCGCGCCCGCCGCCAACACTGCGCCCAGCGGGCGCATCCAGGACCGGGGCACGCGCAATTTGTCCGCCTGGCTCTTGGGGTACTCGTGACCGATGAAGTTGGCGATGGCGGCCAGGCCGTTGACGGCCGAGGCGAGGAGGGTGACCACGAGATAGAGGGCGAACACGAAAGTCTCCTTCTGCGCGAGAACGACGGTTGATTACTCGCCCCCAGGACGGAGGCAGCTCCCCAAAACGTGACATGGCCAGTGCCACAGCCTCATCGATCCAGCAGCGGCATCAAATACCTCCGCGCAAACGCCCGCGCCTGCTCATCGTCATCCAGCTCGAAGCAGCTCACCGGGTTGAGCAGAAAGGACACCGTGATCCGCACCATCAGCTCCGCCACCGGTGTCGGATCCCCCGCCGCGCTCCCCTCCCCCCGCCGCGCCCTGCGCAAGTGCCCCGCCAAATATCCCCGCATCGCCAGAAACGACGGCCCGCTCTCCAGCGTCAGATAGGGCAGCATCGTCTCCGGCTCCAACCGCATCAGCCCCCCGATCAACGGATGGCCGCGGATCAGCCGCAGGATCGCGGCGAACCCCTCCACCATCCGCTCCTCCATCGTCGGCAGCCCCGCGACCGCCGCGTCCACCTCGCTCACGAACTGCCGGTACTCGCGCAGCAGAACCTGCTGCACCAGCTCGTCCTTGTTCCCGACCCGCCGGTACACCGTCACCCGTGACACCTTGGCCCGCTTGGCCACATCGTCGACGGTCGAGCGGCGCAGCCCGAACGTCATGAACTGCTCGCGGGCCGCGTCGAGAATCTTCTCGGTCAGCGGGTCACGGTCGGGTGCGCTCTCCAGCGCGCGGGCCAGCAGAGAACCCTCATCCACCGGCCCCTGTCCGGCAGCAGCCGGTGTGGCATCCGTACCTGGCGCAGCCATCGGCGCTCTCCTCTCCGCAACACAGACACTAACCGAATGACTTTGTAACTCAGGCCTGTACAGGGGGTATTCGGCACTCAGGCCGCCCTGCCGGGAACGGAGGACTTCGTCAGCGACAGGAAAAGTCATCGGCGCACGGCCTGTGACAGCCTCCGCGGCGGCTCGTGGACGCGGCCTGTAAATCTGCCGCCCACCCAATGGTTACCTTGAGGTAACCGCAGCTGATTTGATGTCTGCCGCCACATCATTTCCCCACCCCCACAGGGAGATTCAGTGTCGTTCTCAGCCTCGCGCGCATCCCGGGCGGCCGCGATAGCCGCCGCCCTCGCCGCCGTGACCGTGACCGCCGCGTCCCCGACCGCGTCGGCCGCCGCCACCCCGCATCTGAAGGTGCTCACCTACAACGCCTTCCTCATGAGCAAGAACCTCTATCCCAACTGGGGCCAGGACCACCGTGCCCAGGCGATCGCGGCGGCGGACTTCTTCCAGGGCAAGGACGTCGTCGTCCTCCAGGAAGCCTTCGACAACTCCTCCTCCGACGCGCTGAAGTCCAAGGCGGCCGCGCAGTACCCGCACCAGACCCCGGTGGTGGGCCGCAGCAAGGACGGCTGGGACGCCACCGGCGGCGCCTACTCCTCCGTCACCCCCGAGGACGGCGGGGTGACGCTGCTGAGCAAGTGGCCGGTCCTCCGCAAGGAGCAGTACATCTACAAGGACGCCTGCGGATCGGACTCCCACTCCAACAAGGGTTTCGTTTACGCGGTGTTGGACGTCGACGGCACCAAGGTGCATGTCGTCGGTACGCACACCCAGTCCACCGACTCGGGCTGCGCGTCGGGCGAGGCGGCCGCCGACCGCGCCAAGCAGCTCAAGGAGATGGACGCCTTCCTGGACGCCAAGAACATCCCGGCGGACGAAGAGGTCATGGTCGCGGGCGATCTGAACGTCGACTCCCGCAGTCCCGAGTACGACGCGCTGCTCAGCAACGGCGATCTGGCCCCCGCCGACAGCCGCACGGGCCACCCGTACTCGTTCGACACCCAGGAGAACTCCGTCGCCAAGTACCGCTACCCGACGGACCCCCGTGAGGACCTGGACTACGTCCTGCACCGCAACGGTCACGCCCGGCCCGCCGGCTGGCAGAACGAGGTGGTCAAGGAGCAGTCGGACCCCTGGACGGTCTCCAGCTGGGGCACCGACTACACCTACACCAACCTCAGCGACCACTATCCGGTGATCGGCGGCTAGTTGGCCTGGCCGGCGCACCGGGCCGAACCGCGGCCGTTCGTTGTCGTTCGTCGTTTTGTGTCGTCGTTCGTTGTCGTTCGTCGTCGTTCGTTGTCCGGCAGCGCGTCGAGTTCCTTCGGGAGCTCGGCGCGCTGTCCGGTGAGCGTGCCCCGCTCCACGCCCAAGCCTCTCAGCGCTTGAGATAGGCCAGAACGGCCAGCACCCTGCGGTTGTCGTCCGCCGACGGGTTGATCCGGAGCTTGGTGAAAATGCTCGCGGTGTGCTTGGCGACAGCGCTCTCGCTGATGTGCAGGCCGCCGGCGATGGCGGCGTTGGACCTGCCCTCGGCCATCAGCTCGAGGACGTCCCGCTCGCGCTGTGTCAGGCTGCCGATCGTGCCACGGGCGTCGCTGCGCACCAGCAGTTTGGAGATGACCTGAGGGTCCATCACCGTGCCTCCGGCAGCCACGCGCCGGACCGCGTCGATGAACTGCTCGGTGTTGGTGACCCGGTCCTTGAGCAGATACCCGACGGCGCCCTCGCCCCCGGCCAGCAGCTCGTTCGCGTACAGCTGCTCGACATACTGGGAGAGTATGAGGACGGGCAGTCCGGGCCGCCGGCGACGGGCTTCGAGTGCGGCCTGGAGGCCCTCGTCGGTGAAGGTCGGCGGCAGCCGCACATCGACCACGGCGACATCCGGTGCGGTGTCCCCCTCTGCGAGGAGCGCGCGCAGCAGAGACGGACCGTTGTCCACCGCGACGACCTCGCAGCCGTGTTCCCGGAGGGTGCGTATCAGCCCGTCTCTCAGGAGGAAGAGGTCTTCGGCGAGGACAACGCGCACGGAATCTCCATCGTCACGGTGGTCGGTCCGCCCTGCGGACTGTGCAGGTCGAGGGTGCCGTCGAAGGTATCCAATCGTCGTCGCACGCCGGTCAGCCCGGTGCCCCGTGAGGGGTCGGCGCCGCCGTGACCGTCGTCGGTGACGGTCGCGCGCAGCAGGCCGTTGTCGTAGGTCAAGACGACGCCGACCTCACCGGCCCCGGAGTGCTTGGCCGCGTTCGCCAGCGCCTCGCTCACCGCGAAGTAGGCGGCGGACTCGACCGGTGCCGGGAGCCGAGCCGGCAGCCGGGTCTCGACGTGGACGTCGAGGAAGCTGTCGAGCGCCAGCGACCGGACAGCGTCGCCCAGGCCCCGGTCGGCGAGGACCGGCGGGTGGATGCCGTGTACCAGCTCGCGCAGGTCCTGCAAGGCCCCCTCGGACGTTCGACGGACGTCCAGCAGGAGTTCGCGCGCCGCCGCCGGGTCCGTCTCCACGAGGCGGGTGGCACGGTCCAGCGTCATTCCCAGGGCGACGAGCCGAGCCTGCGCCCCGTCGTGCAGGTTCCGCTCGATGCGCCGGAGTTCGGCGGCCTGGGCGTCCAGGGCCCTGGCACGGGTGTCGGTGAGCCGCTCGACCCGTTGGGCGAGTTGGACGCTGCGCGGCGCGGAAAGCAGCGGTCGGCTCACCCGGGTGTGCAGCCGGAGCATGGCGGGGGCGGCCAGCAGCCCACCGGCCATGAAGGCCAGTCCCAGCACGAGCGCGAGACACATGGTGATGGTGCTGTGCACGGGGACGAAGGCGTACCAATTGCCGTCGTCGATGCGTCGCCAGATGAACGGCTGCACCAGCGCGCCGAAGGCCCCGTACTCGATCAGGGCGAGGGGAACGGCGACGAGGAGCCCGCCGGTCACCGGCTCCAGCCAGGCCCATGCCAAGTCGCGCCAGAACCCCTCGTCGGCGATGATCGCGCCCGACCTCTTACGGGAGTTGAGGGCACGGTCCACCCGGTCCACGGGCAGCGGCTCCGGTGGACTGATACGGGCGTCCGTCCACCGGTCGGCGCGTGAACGGGAACGGTCGGACAGTGCGCGCAGGGCCCGCGCGGCGGGCGGCAGCAACCGGAAGCCCAGGCCCACGGGCACCAGCAACAGGGCGAGTACCACCAGCGAGCCCACCGCCGACACCGCGATGGCATGCAGGCTCGCCAGCTGGCACCGACCGACGGCGACACAGGCGCGGCAGGCGACCGTACGGGGCTTATCGAACATCGTCCATGATCGGGGGGATCCTAGCCGGTACCGGTGCCGGTACCGGTGCGGGTGCCAGTGCGGGTGCCGGTGCGGATACCGATGTCGATGCGGATGGCTGTGTGGACGCCTGCCTGGATGCCTGTGTGGATGCCGATGTGGAAGCCGCCGACCGTTGCCTGCCAACGTCTGTCCACGTCCACAGTCCTGCCGCCGCCAGGCACGAGACGCCGAACAGCACCATGGGGAGCACCGCGCCGGACTCTTCGTCCATGAACAGCAGCATGCCGAGGTTGATCAGCGCGTGAAAGCCCCCTGCGAGCGGCAGCCGGGAAGCCCGTATGCCTTCAAGGGCCCATCCCATCACCACCGACATGGACACCGCCGCCATGATGAACGCCCCCGCATAGACAGGGTGTCTCACGAAAACCTGGATGTGCCAGACACCCCACGCCACACCCACCGCGACCGACGCCGTAAGAGGGCCGAGGCGGGTGCGCAGCAGCGGCTGCAGGAAGCAACGCCACCCGATCTCCTCGCCACACGCGCCGATCAGCTGCGCCACGGCGATCAACACGAACGGGGCGCCCGGCCGCGCAAAGCGCGCGTCCCCGGTGAGCGCCGCGTACGCACTGACGCTCAGCGCGATGATCAGAGGCGCCGTGAGGAGTAGGAGCGCCCCTTGCACCCCCTGGCCGCTGCGGGCCGATACGAGGCCGGCGAGCAATTCCCGTACCCGCCCCGGCCATAGCAGCGCGGCGACTCCGACCCCGAGTGCGGGTCCGAACTGTGTCAGCTGGATGACCTCACTGGGTATCCCGGTCGCGGGCTGGAGCGCGCCGAGCACTCCGGCCGCCAGAAAGGCAACGGTGAGGAACAAGGCAGCCATCGCCTTGATGTCGACAGGTTTGCTTCGCATGGCATCGACGATGCCGTCCGGCGGGCCCGTCGCCACTGCGTCTGGATGCCGGGCAGGGGTGTACCCAGATACACCCTCGGCCAGTTTCCGCGGAGTTCAAGCAGGCGTGAACGGTCCAGGACCGCAGACCGTCGGTCCGTGGTCGTCGACCGGCAGTTGTCGTAGACCGTCAGTGGTCGTAGACCGTCACCGCTATGCCGCGCCGGACGAGTCGCTCGGTTATCAGCGGCTCCACCCGGGACCACTTGCCGCCCGCCAGCCCGCAGCCGATGCGCGGCATATGGACCGATGCCCCGAGCTCCTGGGCTTCGGCCGCGACCCGGCCGAGCCCGGCCGCGATGGCCTCGTACCGTACGGGCACGCCCTTGCTGCCCATGGGGGTCCCCCCTGCTCGAGCTGGGTCGAGAGCTTGGGGGAACATGCCCCGCTGGCCTACGACGTTGGCCACCCACAGCCGGTCGCCGACCTGGATGAACTGGGCCGCGCCCAGCCCGAAGTCGTTCCGCGCGCGCTCGCGGTGCCACTTGCGGTAGGCGGCCTCCGGCTCCGGCCAGCGGCGGGAGAGCGCGAGCACAAAGCCCTTGCCCCAGCCGCCCAGGTCGTTGCAGATATGCGCGATCACCTTGACGCCCTTGCCCTGCGGCGCGGTGGCGTCCCCCTTGACGTATGAGATCCCCGTGTTCTCAGTCATGCCTCCACGGTAAGGGCGACCACTGACAATCGATGGGGACGGCCGACGCGGGGGCGGCAAGCGCGAGGGCGGCCGCGGAAGTCTCTCGGACTCCGCGGCCGCCCTCGGTTCTTCAAGGCGCCAGTAGTTGCGCGATTACTTCGTCAGCTCGCGTTCCTCGGCGATCCGGCTGACCCGGCCGCGGACCGCGTACCAGCCGGCGACCAGCGCGGCGGCGAGGACCGGGATGATCATCACGGTCTGGCGGCCGACGCCGTCGTCGAACCACATCAGCACGATGACGCCGAGCAGGAAGACGATGGTCGCGATGTCGGTGACCGGCGTGCCCGGGAGGCGGAAGCGCGGGCGCTCGACCCGGCCTTCCTTGGAGCGGCGGACGAACACCATGTGGCAGATCATGATCGTGCACCAGGTGCTGATGATGCCCAGCGCCGCGATGTTCAGCACGATCTCGAACGCCTCACCCGGCATCAGGTAGTTGAGCCCGACACCGAGCACACACACCGCCGAGGTGAGCATGATGCCGCCGTAGGGCACCTGGTTGCGGTTCATCAGCCCGGCGAACTTGGGCGCGGAGCCCGCCATCGACATGGAGCGCAGGATGCGGCCGGTCGAGTAGAGCCCGGAGTTCAGGCTGGACATGGCGGCGGTCAGCACGACGAGGTTCATCACGTCGCCAGCGGCCGGCACTCCGACGTTGGACAGCACCGTCACGAAGGGGCTCTCGCCGCCGACGTACTTGTTCCACGGCAGCAGCATCGCCAGCAGCACCACCGAGCCCACGTAGAAGACGCCCACTCGCCACATGATGGAGTTGACGGCCTTCGGCACGACCTTCTGCGGGTCGCTGGTCTCGCCGGCGGTCACACCGACCAGCTCGACGGCGGAGTAGGCGAAGACCACGCCCTGCAGCACGATCACCACGGGCAGCAGACCGGTCGGGAAGAGGCCGCCGTGGTCGGTCAGCAGATTGATTCCCGGGGTGTGCCCGCCGACGGGGTGCTGGGTGGCCAGCAGGAAGATGCCGATGAACATGAAGATGACCAGCGCGGCGACCTTGATGATCGCGAACCAGAACTCCAGCTCACCGAAGATCTTCACGGAGATCAGGTTCACCGTCAGCACGACCGCCAGCGCGATCAGGGCCATCACCCACTGCGGGATGTCGGTGAACAGGCTCCAGTAGTGCGTGTAGAGCGCGATCGCGGTGATGTCGGCGATACCGGTCGTCGACCAGTTCACGACATACATCCAGCCGGCGACGTACGCGCCCTTCTCCCCCAGGAACTCACGGGCGTACGAGACGAAGGAACCGGACGAGGGGCGGTGCACCACCAGCTCGCCGAGGGCCCGGACGACGAAGAAGGCGAAGATGCCGCAGACCGCGTAGGCGACTGCCAGCGCGGGGCCGGCGGAGTGCAGTCGGCCGCCGGCGCCCAGAAACAGGCCGGTTCCGATCGCTCCACCGATGGCGATCATGTTGACGTGCCGGCCCTTGAGGCCCTTGCTGTATCCCGCGTCGCCCGCGTCCTGTGGGACGCCGCTCCCCCCGTCGGATGACTTTTGTGCTTCATCCGTGAGGATTTCTGTGCTCACTGCTGGTTCTCTCACTTTCGGGCAGGCGCTGTGGCCGTGGGTTTCGCGGATCGCGCGAAGTCGGCCGACGGCACACCTTCCACGAAGAGGCGCCCCCCGTCTGTGGGCAAGATCACAAGTGATACAAGCCATCCAGCTTTTGGCGATATTTGTCCGAAATGAACTTCCGACGGAGCTTCAAGGAAGGAGTCAGCTCACCCGATTCCGGGCCCCATTCCTCGCTCAGCAGCGAAAACCGCTTGACCTGTTCCGTGCGGTTGAGCCGGGTATTCGCGGCCGAAACCGCTCGTTCGATCTCCTCGTGTACGGCCGGATGCCCGGCCAGCTCCCGCAGCGTGCCCTCGATGCCTTGCTGCGCGGCCCAGGCCGGCGCCAGTTCCGGGTCCAGCACCAGGAGCGCGACCAGATACGACCGGCCGTCGCCGTACACCAGCGCCTGTCCGATCAGCGGGTGCTCCTTGAGGGTGTTCTCCACCAGCGCCGGCGAGACGTTCTTGCCGGTCGAGGTCACGATCATTTCCTTCTTGCGGTCGGTCAGCCAGAGGAATCCGTCCTCGTCGACCCGGCCGATGTCGCCGGTCGCGAACCAGCCGTCGGCGCCGGCCGCCGGCTCGACCGATCCGTCGGCCCGCAGATAGCCCTCGCACACGGTGCGCCCCCGGACCTCGATCTCCCCGTCCTCGGCGGTACGCACCTCAAGGCCGTCGAGCGGGCGGCCCACCGAGCCCAGCCGGAAGGCTCCCGGGCTGTTCGTCGTGGCCACCCCCACCGTCTCGGTCAGCCCCCACGCATCCATGATCACGATGCCCAGACCGGCCCAGAACCGCACCACATCCGGGGGCATCGGGGCGGACGCGCTCGCCGTCCACACCAGCCGGTCGAAGCCGGCCCGCGCGAGCAACGGGTCCAGCACCCCGGCCTTGGCCTCGGCATACGCGTCCGCCAGCCGCTCCGGCGGCCGTTGCCCCCGCTCCCGGAATTCCACCTGGCCACGGGCGGTCTCCGCGGCCGCCTCGACGGCCGCCCGCCGATCCTCCGGCAGCTGGGCGAGCAGCGCCCGTATCGCCGCCGCCAGCTTCTCCCAGACCCTCGGCACACCGAAGAACTGCGCCGGCCGCAGTTCGCGCGCGGTCGCCGCGACCATCGCCGGGTCGGCGCAGAGATAGACGTGCGAGGCGCGGAAGACCGGCAGGTAGATGCCCAGCATCCGCTCGGCGATATGCGCGAACGGCAGATAGCAGAGGTGCTCGACATGATCGGGCAGCTCCACCGCGCCATCCAGCGCCAGCGCGTTGAGCAGCACATTGCGGTGACTGACCACGACGCCCTTGGGATCGCCGGTGGTACCGGAGGTGTAGACGACGGTCAGCGTGTCGCCGGCGTCCGCCTGCCGCCATGTCGCCTCGAACGCGCGGGGGTCGTGCAGCTCGGCGCCCCGGCCGGCCAGGGCTGCGTACGTCTCGTGCTTGCCCGTCTCTCCCGTGTCGTCCGATCCCGTGTCGTCCGACTCGATGATCACCAGCTTCTCCAGCCGGGCGGCGGTGTCGTCGAGCAGCGGCTCCCAGCGCGCGAGCTCCCGCGCACCCTCCAGCACGGCGATCTTTGCCCTGCTGTGCCGGGCGATATGGGCGATCTGCTCGGGCGCGGCAGTTCCATAGACGGTCACCGGGACAGCGCCGAGGTGCACCAGGGCCAGGTCGCTGAGCCAGTGCTCGGGCCGGTTGCCCATCATGAGGAGGACGATCTCGCCGCGCCGTACGCCGAGCGAGCGGTATCCGGCGGCCAGCTCCGCGACCCGGTCGCGGACCTCGGCCCAGCTCAGGGTGTGCCAGCCGGTGGTTTCGGCGTCGCACCAGGAGAGCGCCGGCAGTTCCCCGTGGTCCTCGGCGTTGCGTGATAACAGGGCCGGAAGGGTGAGTTCGCCCGGTTCGCCGGGCAATCGCAGGATCGTGGTCAACGCGGCCTCCTGATGATGTGGGCCTGATCTGCGGACCGTACCGAGGGCACTGGCTCCGGGCAGGGTCTGCGGTGCTGCACGGGCGAGAAGGTTCCGAAGGTTTCACAAGAGTGGTGAGACAGCAATACTGTTGAACATGATGGAGTCCGCCACCGACCTGACGGTCGACGAACTGGCCGCCCGCGCCGGCGTCACCGTCCGCACGATCCGGTTCTACAGCACGCGCGGGCTGCTGCCACCGCCCGAGATCGGCCCGCGTCGGGTCGGCCGCTACGGTCCGGACCATCTCTCGCGGCTCGCGCTCATCGAGGAACTCCAGCACCAGGGCATGACGCTGTCCGCGATCGAGCGCTATCTGGAGCAGCTGCCGCCCGATCTGAGCGCCCAGGACCTCGCCATCCACCGTGCATTGGTGGCGAGTTGGATCCCGGACAAGGCGGAGGACGCCACCCGGGAGCAGTTGGAGCGCCGGGTCGGCCGGGAGCTGACCGAGGAGGACCTGGACCGGCTGGCGGCCATGAGTGTGCTCGTACGGACCGATGACCCGCGGGTCTTCCAGGTCGATCCGGGCCTGCTGCATCTGGGGACGCGGCTGCTCGACGTCCCGATCGCGCTGGAGACGATCCTCGCGGCACGCACCGTCGTCATCGAGCACACCCGCTCGGCGGCGCGCGAGCTGAGCCGGCTCTTCAAGGACGAGGTATGGGGGCCGTACCGGGACGGGGGGCCGGATGCGGAGGAGATGGCGCGGATGAAGTCGCTGTCCGCCCATATGCAGCCGATGGTGGTCCAGGCACTGGTCACCGCCTTCCAGCGGTCGATGAAGCAGGAGTTGCGGGAGTGGTTCGGCAAGGAGGGCGACAGGGGACCGGACGAGCAGAACGAGGGGTGACGGGGCGGGCCGCGGCGGCCCGCCCCGCACACACGGTCAGTCGCTGAACTTCTCGCCCTTCTCGGCCTTCTCGATCAGCAGCGGGGACGGCGCGAACCGGTCGCCGTACGCCGCCTGGAGTTCACGGGCGCGGGTTACGAAGCCGGGCAGCCCGACGAGTTCCTCCCGCCCCGGCCCACCCTGGTAGCCGTTGATGTACTGGATCACGCCGCCGGTCCAGCCGGGGAAGCCGATGCCGAGGATGGAGCCGATGTTGGCGTCGGCGACGGAGGTCAGCACCCCCTCCTCGAAGCAGCGGACGCTGTCCAGCGCCTCGGAGAACAGCATCCGCTCCTGCATGTCCCGGAACGGGATCTCGTGCCCGGGATTGCCGCTGCCCTTGCCCGGGGGACGCCCCCCGGAACCCCCGAAATGCTCGCGCAGACCAGGCCACAGACCGGCGCGCTTGCCGTCCTCGCCGTATTCGTAGAAGCCCGCGCCGCCGCTGCGCCCGGGGCGGTTGAACTCGTCCACCATGCGGTCGATGACGACGTCCGCCGGGTGGTCCTGCCAGGTGCCGCCCGCCTCCTCGACGGCCCGCTTCGTCTCGTTACGGATCTTGCGGGGCAGGGTGAGGGTCAGCTCGTCCATCAGGGAGAGGACCTTCGCCGGGTAGCCCGCCTGGGCCGCCGCCTGCTCGACCGACGCGGGCTCGATGCCCTCGCCGACCATGGCGACGCCTTCGTGGATGAAGTGCCCGATGACACGCGAGGTGAAGAAGCCGCGCGAGTCGTTGACGACGATCGGGGTCTTGTTGATCTGCCGTACGAGGTCGAAGGCGCGGGCGAGCGCCTCGTCACCGGTGCGCTCGCCCTTGATGATCTCGACCAGCGGCATCTTGTCGACCGGCGAGAAGAAGTGCAGGCCGATGAAGTCCACCGGCCGGGTCACGCCCTCGGCGAGCAGGGTGATCGGCAGCGTCGAGGTGTTGGAGCAGAGCAGCGCGTCCGGCTCGATGATGTCCTGGATCTCCTGGAAGACCTTGTGCTTGAGCGCCGTGTCCTCGAAGACCGCCTCGATCACGGCGTCGCAGCCCGCGAGGTCCTGCGGGTCGGCGGTGGGCGTGATGCGGGCCAGCAACGCGTCCGCCTTCTCCTGGCTCGTGCGTCCCTTGGCGACGGCCTTGGCGCAGAGCGTCTCGGAGTAGCCCTTGCCCTTCTGGGCGGCTTCCGCGGAGACGTCCTTGAGGACGACGTCGATGCCCGCGCGGGCGCACGAGTAGGCGATGCCGGCGCCCATCATCCCGGCGCCGAGCACCGCGACCCTGCGTACGGTCTTGGGCTCGATGTCCTTGGGGCGGTTGGCGCCGGAGTTGACGGCCTGGAGGTCGAAGAAGAACGCCTGGATCATGTTCTTCGCGATCTGGCCGGTGACCAGCTCGGTGAAGTACCGGGCCTCGATGGTCAGCGCGGTCTCGAAGTCGACCTGTGAGCCCTCGACAGCGGCCGCGAGGATGTTGCGCGGTGCCGGGTAGGGGGCGCCGGCCAGCTGCTTCTTCAGGTTGGCCGGGAACGCGGGGAGGTTGGCGGCGAACTTCGGGTTCGACGGCGTACCGCCGGGGATCTTGTAGCCCTTGACGTCCCAGGGCTGCTGCGACTCGGGGTTGGCGTCGATGAACGCCCGCGCCTTGGCCAGCATGTCGTTCTCGGACGTCGCCACTTCGTGGACGAGGCCGTTCTCGAGGGCGCGCCGCGGGGAGTACTGGGTGCCCTGGAGCAGCACCTTGAGCAGGGCGTCCGCGATGCCCATGAGGCGTACGGTGCGGGTGACGCCGCCGCCTGCGGGGAGCAGGCCGAGGGTGACCTCGGGCAGGCCGATCTTGGAGCCCGGCGCGTCGAGCGCGACACGGTGGTGGCTGGCGAGGGCGATCTCGTAACCGCCGCCCAGGGCGGCGCCGTTGATGGCGGCGACGACGGGCTTGCCCAGGGTCTCGATGCGGCGCAGGGAGCTCTTGATGGCGTTGCCCGTCTCGAACGCCTGCTGGGCGTTCTCGGGGCCGACCTGGATCATGTCCTTGAGGTCGCCGCCGGCGAAGAAGGTCTTCTTGGCGGAGGTGTAGATGATGCCGCGAATGGAGTCCCGCTCGGCCTCGGCGCGGTCGGCGATCGCCGCGATGGAGTCCTTGAACGCCTGGTTCATGGTGTTCGCGGACTGGTTGGGGTCGTCCAGGACGAGGGTGACGACGCCGGTCTCGTCCTGTTCCCAGCGAATGGTGGTGGGCTCGCTCACTGTGGCTTCTCCGTAAGGGGGTTAAGGACGGGCGGTCAGAGGCGCTCGATGACGGTGGCGATGCCCATGCCGCCGCCGACGCACAGGGTGGCCAGGCCGTAGCGCTTGTCCTGCCGCTCCAGCTCGTCGATGAGGGTGCCGAGGATCATCGCGCCGGTGGCGCCGAGGGGGTGGCCCAGGGCGATGGCGCCGCCGTTGACATTGACCTTGTCCAGGGAGAGGCCCATGTCCTTGACGAAGCGCAGCACGACGGCGGCGAACGCCTCGTTGATCTCGACCAGGTCGATGTCGTCGATGGTCAGCCCTGCCTTGGCCAGCGCCTTCCGGGAGGCGGGGGCGGGACCGGTCAGCATGATGGTCGGCTCGGAGCCGGAGACCGCGGCGGACATGATGCGGGCGCGCGGGGTGAGGCCGTAGCGCTCGCCGACCTCCTTGGAGCCGATGGCGACCAGTGCGGCGCCGTCCACGATGCCGGAGGAGTTGCCGGCGTGGTGGACATGGTCGATCTGCTCGATCCAGTGGTACTTCTGGAGCGCGACGGCGTCGAAGCCGCCGAGGTCGCCGATGTCCTTGAAGGACGGCTTCAGCTTGCCCAGCGATTCGGCGGTGGTGCCGGGCCGCATGTGCTCGTCGTGGTCGAGAATCGTGAGCCCGTTGCGGTCCTTGACCGGGACGACGGACCGCTCGAAACGACCGTCCTTCCAGGCCGCGGCGGCGCGCTCCTGGGAGAGCGCGGCGAACTCGTCGACGTCGCGCCGCCCGTAGCCCTCGATGGTGGCGATGAGGTCGGCGCCGATGCCCTGGGGGACGAAGCCGGTGTCGAAGTTGGTCATCGGGTCGGCGAACCAGGCGCCGCCGTCGGAGGCCATCGGGACCCGGGACATCGACTCGACGCCGCCCGCGAGCACCAGGTCCTCCCAGCCCGAACGGACCTTGGCGGCGGCCATGTTGACCGCTTCCAGGCCCGAGGCACAGAAGCGGTTCTCCTGGACGCCCGCGACGGTGTCCGGCAGCCCGGCGGCGATCGCCGCGATGCGGGCGATGTCGGAGCCCTGGTCGCCGACCGGTCCGACGACGCCGAGAACGATGTCGTCGATCGCGGCCGGGTCCAGGCCGGGGAAGCGCCGCCGCACCTCGTGGAGGAGGCCGACGACCAGGTCGATGGGCTTGGTGCCGTGCAGTGCGCCGTTGGCCTTGCCTCGGCCGCGAGGGGTGCGGATCGCGTCGTATACGTACGCTTCGGTACTCACGTCAGGGAGCCTTTCGCATGAGGGTGGGGCAGTCGCAGCGGGTGGGGGCGGGCCGGTCCGGGGTCAGCCGAGGAGGGAGCGGCCGATGATCTCCTTCATGATCTCGGTCGTGCCTCCGTAGATGGTCTGGATACGGCCGTCGGTGAAGGCCTTGGCCACGCGGTATTCGGTCATATAGCCGTAGCCGCCATGGAGTTGGAGGCAGCGGTCGGCGACGCGCTTTTGCAGCTCGGTGGCCCACCACTTGGCCATCGACGCGTGCACCGCGTCCAGTTCGCCCGCGGAGTGGTCGGCGATGCAGCGGTCGAGGAAGGCGCGGGTGACGGCGCATTCGGTGGCCATCTCGGCTATTTCGAAGCGGATGTGCTGGAGTTTGGACAGCGGCCTGCCGAACGCCTCGCGCTCCTTGACGTACTGGCTGGTGATCTCCAGCAGGTGTTCGGCGGCGGCGATACCGGCGACGGCGATGCCCATCCGCTCCTGCGCGAGATGCGTCATCAGGTGGACGAACGCGCCGTTCAGCTCGCCGAGCAGATTCTCCTTGGGGACCCGCACGTCGTTGAAGAACAGCTCGGCGGTGTCCTGGGACTTCTGGCCGATCTTGTCGAGGTTGCGGCCGCGCTCGAAGCCTTCCATGCCGCGCTCCACGACCAGCAGGCTGAGGCCGTGCGCCCCGCCCTCCGGTGTCGTCTTGGCCACGACGATGACGAGGTCGGCGAGGATTCCGTTGGAGATGAAGGTCTTGGAGCCGTTGAGGATCCAGTGGTCGCCACGGTCCTCGGCCGTGGTGCGGATGCCCTGCAGATCGGAGCCGGCGCCCGGCTCGGTCATCGCGATCGCGGTGATGATCTCGCCGGAGCAGAATCCGGGCAGCCAGCGGCGCTTCTGCTCGTCGGTGCCGAGCGTGGTCAGGTACGGGCCGATGATGTCGTTGTGCAGGCCGATGGCGAGTCCGGCGGCGCCGGCCCGGGTGAACTCCTCGGCCAGCACGGCGCTGTAGCGGAAGTCGGGCTCCCCACCACCGCCGTACTCCTCGGGCACGGCCAGGCCCAGCAGCCCCTGTTTGCCGGCCGCCCGCCAGGCGTCCCGGCTGACGATGCCGTCCTTCTCCCACTGCTCGTAGTGCGGTGCGACTTCCTTGGTGAGGAAGGTGCGTACCGTTTCACGGAAGGCGTCGTGGTCCTCGGTGAAGATCTGGCGCTTCACGCTGCTTTCCCTTCGAAGAATCTTTCCGGGCGACGGAGCTTCCCGGCCGGGGCCCTCTTCAGAGCCAGTTCCTGACGGTTTCGATCAGCTTCGCGGGCTCGGGCCCGACGGGGTGGACGTTGAGCATCGTCACGCCCGCCTCCCGGAAGGCCGCTATGCGCTCGCGGACGTAGCCCTCGGGCCCGCACAGCGACATCAGCTCGCAGAATTCGTCCGGGACGGCAGCTTCGGCCTCCCGCTTCTTCCCGGCGAGGTACAGCTCCTGGATTCGCTGGGCGGCTTCTTCGTAGCCATACGCGACGGCCAGGTCGTTGTAGAAGTTCTTGCCCTTGGCGCCCATGCCGCCGACGTACAGGGCGATGAGGGGGCGGGCGAGGTCGCGTACGGCCGCGGCGTCCGCGCCTATGGCCAGCAGTCCGCCCGCCACGGTCTGCAACGGGCCGAGCTCGGGGGCGCGCTTGGCGGCGCCCTCGGCGAGCGGTGTGCCCCAGACGTCGTGGGCCTTCTCCGGGATGAAGAGGGTCGGCAGCCAGCCGTCCGCCACCTCGGCCGTCATCCGGACATTGGCCGGGCCCAGTGCGGCCACATACACCGGGATCTCGGGCCGGACCGGCTTGGTGAGGATCTTCAGGGGCTTGCCGAGCTTGCCGCCCTTCTCCTCGGGCAGCGGCATATCGGTGATGCCGTGGTGGTCGATGATCTCGCGACGCCAGATGCGGCGGCACAGCTCGATGGTTTCGCGGGTGCGGCCCAGCGGTTTGTCGTAGGGCTTGCCGTGCCAGCCCTCCACGACCTGCGGGCCGGAGGCACCGAGGCCCAGCAGCGCGCGGCCGCCGGAGATCGCGTCCAGCCCGGCGGCGGTCTGGGCGATCAGGGCCGGGGTGCGGGAGTAGACGTTGAGGATCGCCGAGCCGATCCTGGCGTGCTCGGTGCGGGCGGCCAGGAAGCCCATGATCGTGGGTGAGTCGAAGCCATAGGCCTCGGCGACCCAGATGGCGTCCAGCCCGGCGCTTTCCAGGGCGGCGACCTCTTCGGCGGCCTGGCGCGGATCGCCCGCGTACTGGAGCGTGGTGGCGAGTTCCATCAGCTGCCTGCGTCCTTCTGCTCGGCGGTGAGACTGGGGGTCTGCCAGTCGCGGGCGACCTCCGCGGTGTCCGCGCCGGGCTGGGCGGGCGGTCTGCGCACCGCGCCGGGGGTCTCGGAGAAGCGGGGTGCGGGTGCCGGCTGGGTGATCCCGGCGTGGTCGACGAAGGTGCCGCGGGCGACGAGATGCGGGTGCGCCGGAGCCTCGCGCAGCGACAGCACCGGCGCCACACAGGCGTCGGAGTCCTGGAAGACCGCCGTCCACTCCTCGCGCGTACGGGTCTTGAAGCGGGCGGCGATGGCGGTGCGCAGCTCTCCCCAGGCGGCGAGGTCGTCGCGGCTGGGGGCGTCCTCCTCGATGCCCAGCAGCCGGATGAATTCGGCGTAGAACCGCTTCTCGAGCGCGCCGACCGCCATATAGCCGCCGTCGGCGGTCTCGTAGGCCCCGTAGAACGGTGTGCCGCCGTCCAGCAGGTTCGCGCCGCGCCGGTCCTGCCAGCCGCCGGCCGCGAGCATGCCGTGGATCATCGCGGTGAGATGGGCCGTGCCGTCGACGATCGCGGCGTCCACGACCTGGCCCCTGCCGCCCTCGGTCCGTGCGTGCTGGAGGGCCGCGAGGGCGCCGATGACGAGGTAGAGCGAGCCGCCGGCGTAGTCGCCGACCAGGTTGGCGGGGATGGCAGGCGGGCCGTCGGGCGACCCGATCATGCCGAGGGCGCCGGTGATGGCGATATAGCCGATGTCGTGTCCTGCGGTGTCGGCGAGCGGTCCCTGCTGGCCCCAGCCGGTCATCCGGCCGTAGACGAGCCGGGGATTGCGCGCCAGGCACGCTTCGGGGCCGACGCCCAGCCGCTCGGCGACGCCAGGACGGTACCCCTCGATCAGCACATCGGCGCGTTCCACCAGGTCGAGCACCTGCGCCGCCCCTTGGGAACTCTTCAGGTCGATCAGCACCGAGCGCTTGTTGCGGTTGGTGATGTCGTACGCGGGGTCGATGCGCAGCCCCGCCCCTCCGGGCCGGTCGACGCGGACGACATCGGCGCCGAGATCGGCCAGCAGCATCGCCGCGAACGGCCCGGGGCCGATGCCGGCCAGCTCGACCACCCGCACCCCGCTGAGCGGGCCGTTCCCTGACTCTGCCATCGCGCCCCCTGCCTCCCGCCGATCGTGAGACGTGCCCGACTGTGACACTTCTGATGTAACACTCGCGATGTTAAGAACGTGTTCCACTTTCCACAAGCCCCCGAGCTCCGTGGCGACCGTCGAAAAAGCCCGTGGCGGCGATGTTCAACTGCCATCGCCGCCACGGGCCTTTGCGCGCCTGCTGCTGCGCCGCTATTCCCCGTCGAGCTCGGCGATGAGCTTCTTCGGGGCTATGACGCGGTAGGACTCCTCGGTCCAGTCACACAGCAGATCCGCCGCCGGTGCGTCCGTCTCCTCCAGCGGCACCCGCACCCATCCGGACTTGCCCAGCCCGTAGCCCGCGGGCTCGGCGCCGGGCGAGGACAGCGCATGGGCATGCGCCTCCGGATCCTTGAGCTTCATCGTGATCCCCAGCGGATAGCTCCCGTCATCGGTGCCCAGGAAGACGAAGACCTTCTTGTTGACCTTGACGACGCTCTCGCCCCACGGAAATTCCTCCACCGCCCCGGGAAGCCCGAGCGCGAAGGTCCGCACCCGCTCCCACACCGCCGCCGGGCCCGCTGCCTTCGCCATGAGCTCCTCCACGTCCGTTCCCCCGTCCGGCACCGCACGCGATGCCCCGACGCGCCGCGCTGCCGGCGCGTCGCTCCCATCGCATTCCACGCTAACGGCGACCACTGACAACGGCCCGCGGAGCGCAGTCCGCCGGGCCGGCGCACGGCCATGTGCCCGCGGCGGATCGAGCGGCGGTGTGGAGGGCACCTATGACCTTCGCGCGCGTCGAGCCGCGGCATGCCGGCCGACCGCAATCCGGTCTGCCGGGGCGGGTATTGGAAGGAATGCGCCCGACCCGCCGGGCTACACGGAACCGGGAGTGGTCTCCTTGGATCCGATCTCCGCTCCCCCGGCCGCCGGCACGAGGTGATCGTCCGGCGCATCGGGGTCCGCGAGGCGGGCCAGCCGCTGCGGCACATTGCCGCCCACCAGGATGACGACGACGAGCGTCAGCCCGAAGGTGAGCACCGCCAGCGCGCGGCCCAGGGACATGCCCTCGGCCAGCCGCGCGCCGAGGACCGGGGCGACCGCTCCGCCCAGAGCCCCCACGTTGTAGACGAAGCCCAACGAGGCCGCGCGGGTCGCGGTCGGGAAGTGCCCGGCGATGTATTTCGGCAGGATCCCGGAGATGCCCTGGCTGAGCGCGAGCAGTCCGAAGAGCAGTACCCCGAGCCCCACCAGGCTGTCCTGCACCGCGAAGACCGGGAAGACGAAGGCCAGGGAGGCGAGGAGGGTACAGGCGTAGGCGCGGCGGGTGCCGATCCAGTCGCCGACGAACCCCGCCAGCCAGCAGCCCGCCATGGTGCCGAAGCCCGCGTAGAACATCACGTCGGTGACCTGGGAGGGGGCGTATCCCAGGTCGGTCTTGAGATAGGTGGGCAGCAAGGCCTGGATGGGCCAGCTGTAGAGGAAGGCGCAGAACACCGTCGCCATCAGCGACACGTACAGCAGCCATCCCCTGCGTCCGCCGAGTTGCACCGCGAAGGCGATCAGGCAGAGCGCGGCGACTGCGGACAGCCAGGGGACGTGTCCCGTTCCAGCGGGCGTGAAGACGCCGAACAGGGCGCCCGAGGCGGCCGCGGCCAGCGAGGCGTTGACCCAGGAACGGACACGGCCGGTGAACAACGGCCGGAACGGGTTCGGACGTGCCGGCTTCGAGGCGGCCGGGCCGGGCGCGGGGGCCGGGCCGGTCATTACGGCGGAGCCCATCGACGCGGCCGATGCAGCCGACCGACGGCCGATCTCCGCCGCCCAGTCGCCGGCCTCCGGAAGCGACCGGCGCACCCATAGCGCGACCAGGACGGGCAGTACGCCGATCCAGAACATCCAGCGCCAGCCCCACTGGGGGACCACCCACTTGTAGAGCTCGGCCGCGACGACGGTGCCGCCCGCGTAACCGGAGATGAGGAATCCGGAGGCGCGGTTGCGCACCCGGGTGGGCCAGCTCTCCAGCACATACGTCACGCTGGCGCTGTACTCCCCCGCCATGCCCAGGCCGATCACCAGCCGGGCGGCGAACAAGCTGAGGTAGCCCCAGGCGAAACCACAGGCGAAGGTGCCGAGAGAGTAGAGCAGGATGCTGGCGATCATGGCTGCTTTACGGCCGTAGCGGTCGGCCATCGCGCCCAGGAGCGCGCCGCCCAGCCATCGGGTGATGAAGGCGCCGGAGATGAGCGAGGCGGCGGTGACGGTGCTGAGGTGGAAATCGTCGGCGATTTCGGTCAGTACGAGGGTGATCAGGACGAAGTCGAAGCCGTCGAGGAGATAGCCGATCCAGGCGGCGACCATCGCCTTCCATTGGCGCGGGCTGATCTCCCGGTACCAGGGCGGTGGCCCGGCGGCATGGCCCGTAGAGCGCGTCGTCACAGCAGTCCGGCCTCCTCCAGCAGTTGGCGGACGGTGCGGATCGCGTCGTCGTCGAGCGGCAGCTGCGGGGCGGCGGTGGCCGGGCTGTCGATGACGCCGAGCAGGTGAAGCGCGGCTTTGAAGGCTCCGAGGGCGGATGAGCTACGGCCCATCGCCGACTCGTCGCCGACGTCGGTGAGAGAGAACAGGGCGGCCAGCCGGTCCTGTTCGTCGGCGGCCGCACGCCACCGCCCGGCCCGGGCGTGTGCGTACAGCCGCACATAGCCGGCCGGGTCGACGTTCCCCAGCCCCGGTACGACGCCGTGCGCCCCGGCCAACAGGGCCCCGTCGACCGATAGTTCCGAACCGGTGAGCACAGAGAAACCGCGGTCGACGGTGCGCAGCCGGACGAGCAGGCGGCGCAGCGCGCCCTCGTCGCCGCTGCTGTCCTTGAGCCCGGCGAGCACACCGTCGGCGGCGAGGGCGAGCACCGTGTCCGCGGGCAGCTTGGTGTGCACCGCCATCGGAATGTCGTAGGCGAAGAGTGGTAGGCCGACGGTGTCGCGGATGCGGGTGTAGTGGTCCGCGATTTCGGCCGGATGGGTGCGGGTGTAGAAGGGTGCGGTGGCCACGATGCCGTCGGCGCCCAGCTTTTGGGCGGTGCGCGCGTGGTCCAGGACCCGGGCGGTCGCCATGTCGATGGCCCCGGCCAGGACGGGCAGCCTGCCCCGGGCGGCGTCGACGACCGTCTCGATGACGGTGCGTCGTTGGATGTCCGGCAGGTAGGCGGCCTCCCCCGTGGAGCCGAGCACGAAGAGGCCGTCCACCCCGGCGGCGACGAGACGCTCGGTCAGCGCGGCCAGCGACCGCACGTCGACCTGGCCGCTGTCGGTGAGCGGGGTGCACAGCGGTGGCACGACTCCGGTGAGCGGTGCGGGAAGGGGCGTGGAAAGGGGCATGGCGTCCGGCTTTCTGCCGTACGGTCCAGTCCGGGAGAGCGGTGGTCGGTGCCGCGGTCGGATCGCGCGCCCGGCAATCCGGACATTGGACGTCCTAGGTCAGGGGCGAATGTCGCCCCGCTCCGACGCCGTGTCAAGACGGCAGGCCGCGCCCCGGCCACCAACCGACCTGACGGAGGGCGGTCGTTGACGGGACGGCGGCGACTGCCTAAGGTCCGGACTTCAGTCGAGAGGACGTGCGATGCGACGGCAGGACACCTCGGGGCGGGCCCATGACCTCGTCCTTTACGGCGCCACCGGTTTCGCCGGGGCGCTCACAGCGGAATATCTGGCCAGGCACGCACCCAAGGACTGCCGCTGGGCGCTGGCCGGGCGCAGCACCACGAAACTGGCGCGGCTGCGCGACCGGCTGGCCGCCATCGACCCGGCCTGCGCCGACCTGCCGCTCCTGCACGCCGACAGCGGCGATCCGGATTCGCTGCGCGCACTCGCCGCGGACACCCGGGTGCTGGCCACAACGGTCGGCCCGTATCTCACCTACGGGGAGCCGTTGGTCGCCGCCTGCGCCGCGGCGGGCACGGACTACGTCGATCTGACCGGCGAGCCGGAATTCGTCGACCGGATGTATCTGCGGCACCATGCGACGGCCCGCGCTTCGGGCGCGCGCCTCGTGCACGCCTGCGGTTTCGACTCCGTCCCGCACGATCTGGGCGTGCTCTACACGGTGGGCCTCCTCCCGGAGGGCGTGCCGCTGCGCATCGACGGCTTCGTACGGACCAACGCGACCTTCTCCGGGGGCACTCTGGCGTCCGCGCTGACCGTCGCCTCGCGTCCGCTGGCCATGGCGCGGGTCGCCCGCGAGCGGCAGCGGGCGGAGCCGCGGCCGGCCGGCCGTACGGTGCGGGCACCGCTGGGCCCGCCCCTCAGGAGCGGTGCGACGCGCGCCTGGGGCGTGCCGCTGCCGACCATCGATCCGCAGATCATCGCCCGTTCGGCCGCGGCCCTCGACCGTTATGGGCCCGACTTCCGCTATCGCCACTACGCGGGCGTGCGGTGGCTGCCGGTCGCCGTGGGCGGGGCGTTGGGCGCGGGCGCGATCTGCGCGCTCGCCCAGGTGCCGCCCGCCCGGCGGTGGCTGTCGGGGCGTCTGGAGCCGGGCGACGGGCCGAGTGCGGAGCGGCGGGCCAAGAGCTGGTTCACGGTGCGTTTCGTGGGCATGGGTGGCGGCGAACGCCTGATCACCGAGGTCTCCGGCGGCGATCCCGGCTACGACGAGACCGCGAAGATGCTCGCCGAGTCGGCGCTGAGCCTGGCCTTCGACGATCTGCCGGAGACGGCGGGCCAGGTGACGACGGCGGTCGCCATGGGGGACGCGCTGACAGAACGTCTCCAGAAGGCGGGGCTGACGTTCCGGGTCGTCCGGGGATAGTCCGCACGTCACACGCTGGCGAGCGCCCTCCGGCACAGGGAGTCCGCGGCCCTGGTCGTCTCGGGAAGCCGGTACTTGGGCGCGAGCCGGAGCGTGTGGGCGCAGGCCCCATCCAGGTCGATGCGGTGCCCTACGGAGACGAAGACCGGTTTGACGCCCTTTTGGGTGCGCAGCGCACGTCCTACCTCCTCGGCGCCCGTAGGGGCGCCGGGCGCGGTCGGTTCGGTGTCGTCCAACAGGGGTGAGGTCGCGCCCCGTTCCGGTCCCGGAGGCGCGTACCGGAAGGTGAAGGGGTTCTTGGCGACGCCGATCGTGGGCAGCCCGGTCAGAACCCCGAGGTGGCTGGCGAGCCCGAAGCGGCGCGGGTGGGCCAGCCCGTACCCGTCGCAGACCACGAGATCCGGTGTCCGGGCGAGGCGGCCGAGCGCGTCCAGCACGGTGGGAATCTCACGGAAGGCGAGCAGGCCCGGGACGTAGGGGAAGGAGACCCGGCCGACGGCGGTGACCTCGTCGACGACGGCGAGGGTGCGGGCATCCAGGGCGACGGCGGCCGCGGCGACGACGTCGCGCTCGTCGTCGTAGGCCACGTCCACGCCCACTACGGTGCCCTCGAATCCGAGGTCCGGCCCTGGCTCGTCGAGGCGTACGTACGGCCGAAGGCGGTCCTGGACCGCGCGTGCCTGGGCCTCGTCGGCCGGCCAGTGCCGCAGTTCGTCGTCGCAGGAGATCGTTCCGGGAGTGTCCATGGTGACGGCCACGCTACCGAACCCATGATCGGGCGAGGGGGCGGGTGCTCCGCGGCCCGGTGGCCGGTGACCCGTGGGCCGGTGATCTGTCAGCACCGGCTCCGCGCCTCTCTGGCCTGCGCATTCCGCACCGGGAGGGCGCGACGGCGTCGCCCGCGGGAGCCCTCTATATTGCCTACATGTTCGTACTTGAGCTGACCTACACCGCCCCCATCGAACGCGTCGACGCCGCCCTCGAGGATCATGTGACGTGGCTGAAGGAGCAGTACGCCGCGGGACACTTCATCGCCGCCGGCCGCAAGGTGCCGCGCGACGGGGGCGTCATCCTCGCCGCCGGAATGGACCGCGCGGCCGTTGAGCGGCTCGTGGCGGAGGACCCGTTCAGCGTCGAGGGAGTGTGCGCGTACCGGATCACCGAGTTCGTCGCGACGACGACCGCCCCGGCACTGGAGGCGTACCGGGAGCAGTTGCCGTCCTGAGGCGCCGTGGTCCGCGCGGAGCCGCAGCCGCCGCCCCGCGCTACGGGGCGGTCTCGGGCGCCGGCGTGGGCCACCGCCCCCCGTTGCGCCAGTAACCCTGGATCTCCTCCAGTTGACGGCCCTTGGTCTCGGGTGCGGTGACGGCGGCGAAGGCCAGCGCCCCGAGGGCGAGGACCCCGAGGCCGGCGAAGGTCCGGGCCGCGCCGGCCCAGGCCATCAGGGAGGGGAAGAACTGGGCGATGAGGAGATTGGCCACGAGGTCGGCGGTGAGCATCACCGACGCCCCTGTGGAACGCAGCTGAGCGGGGAACGCCTCGCTCGCATAGACCCAGATCAGCGATCCGAAGCCGAAGTTGAAGGCCGCGGTGAAGAGCAGGATGGCGCCGAAACCGATCCAGGTGGTGGCCCCCTGGAGATCGGTGAAGCCGAAGACCGCGGTCAGGACGGCGAGCATAGCCACCATCGTGCCGATCCCGGAGAGCAGGACCGCGCGCCGGCCGAGCCGGTCGATGATGACGATGGCGAGGACGGTCGCGGCCAGTGAGGCGAGCTGGACGAACGACGGCAGCAGGAAGTTCTGGCCGTTGCCGGTGAAGCCCATTTCCTCGAAGATCTGCGGGCTGTAGTAGGTCACGGCGTTGATGCCGGTGATCTGGCAGAAGAATCCGAGCCCGACGACGAAGAGCGCGGCACGCGCGTACGGCTTGTGCAGCAGTGAGCGCACCGTTCCGCCGCTCTCCTCGGCGAGCGCGGCCGCCACGGCGGCCACCTCGGCGCGTGCGTCGACATCCGGGTCGGTCGTGGCCATGACCTCGACGGCTCGTTCCGTGCGGCCTTTGCGTACGTACCAGCGGGGTGTGTCGGGCAGCCTGAGCAGCGGGATCAGGACGAGGGCCGCGGGGATCGCCGAGAGTCCGAGCATCCACCGCCAGTGGCCGCCGCCGGACAGTCCCCAGTTGACGAAGTAGGTGACGGCGATGCCGGCGACCGTCGCCACTTGATAGGCGGCGACGGAAGCTCCGCGGATGCGCGCGGGGGTCGATTCCGCGATGTAGAGCGGGGCCGCGACGATCGAGATGCCGATGGCGACGCCGAGCAGGAAGCGGACCGCATCGAGCACGACGACGTTGGGCGCGAGCGCGGACAGTGCGACGAAGACGGCGTACGAGCCGGCGACGATCAGCATCGCGGCCTTGCGGCCGAGGGCGTCGGCGAGCTTGCCGCCGATCAGTGCGCCGACGATGGATCCGAACACCAGGATGCTGTTGACCAGGCCCTTTTCGGCCTCGGTGAGGTGGAAGTCCCTGCTCAGGAACACCAGGGCACCGGAGATGCTGCCGGTGTCGTAGCCGTAGATGACGCCGACGACGGCGCCGGTGAGCGCGAACATTTTGCCGGTGCGGTGCGAGGTCCTGGATGCCGGCGGTGGGGGCGTCGCGGAGAGCGTGGCAAGGGACATGGGGAGTCCTTCGGACGGCGGAGCGGCCTTGCTGCATGACGGTCGTGACGAATCGTGGCGCTGCCTTCGTGACTGATCTTGCGAGTATTGGGCCTCTTTCTCGCAAGTGTCAACAGATTCCTTCGCTCAGCCGCTCAACGAACCGACGCGCAGGCGGACGAGGCAGACGCACAGGCCAGCACGGCCATTTGGGCTAGCCACCCAGCCTCTCCAAGCCCACGGTGGGGACGCTCCCCCTTGCCGCTTCACTCTCACGAGGGATGGATCCCTGCGCGAAAGATGCGTACAGTCGATTGCAGTGAAGCTGAAACTTGCAGAATCGTGCAGCACAGCGTCAGCGGTCGGGATCCGGAGCACCGGAACAGATGACCTCCGCGCAGGCGATCCGATCCATGCATCGGATCTGAGCGTCGGAGCCACACAAACGGGAGGGTGACCATGAGCGGGACGTCGTACATGGAGCAGGAACTGCGGAGCCAGCCGGAAACCTGGCGGGCAGCGGCACGGAACGGAGCTGCGGGAGGCCCGCTGCCCAAGCCCGGACAGCGGGTCGCCGTCGTCGGCTGCGGCACCTCGTGGTTCATGGCGCAGTCGTATGCGGCACTGCGCGAGGGCGCCGGGCTGGGTGTGACGGATCCCTTCGCCGCCTCGGAGGCGTTCCTCGGCAGCGCCCGCGGTTATGACGCGGTGGTGGCGATCACCCGCTCGGGCACCACGACCGAAGTGCTGCGCGTCCTCGACGCGGTCAAGGGGCGTATCCCGACGGTGACGGTCCTCGGCGACACCGACACTCCGGCGGTCGAGGTCTCCGATGAGACGGTCGCGCTGCCGTTCGCCGACGAGAAGTCCGTGGTGCAGACCCGGTTCGCGACGACGGCGCTGACGCTGCTGCGCGCCCACCTGGGCGAGGACGTCTCGCGGGCGGTGAGCGACGCGCAGGAGGCGCTGGCCGCGCCGATCGACCGGGAGTGGGTGGACGCCGAGCAGTTCTCCTTCCTCGGGACGGGCTGGACGTTCGGACTGGCCAATGAAGCGGCCCTCAAAATGCGGGAGGCGTCGCAGAGTTGGACGGAGTCCTATCCGGCGATGGAGTACCGCCATGGCCCGATCGCGATAGCCGCGCCCGGCCGGGTGACCTGGCTGTTCGGCCAGGCGCCGGAGGGCCTGGAGGCGGATGTGGCACGGACCGGTGCGCGGTTCGTGTGCCATGCCCGCGATCCGCTGGCCGATCTGGTGCTGGTGCAGCGGGTGGCTCTGGAGCGGGCCCGGGCTCGCGGTCTGGACCCGGACAACCCGCGCAGCCTGACCCGTTCCGTGATGCTCGAGGCCCCGGCCGCGCCGTAGACGCTCCACTCCCCCGACATCAACTCACCCCGTCCGCAAGGGAGTCAGGACCCCATGCCCCTCGTTCCGACCTCATCGATCGTCGACGCCGCGTGTGAGGCGCGGGTCGGTGCCGCGGCCTTCAACGTCATCCATCTGGAAACCGCCGAGGCACTCGTCTCCGCCGCCGAGCGCACGGACATCCCCCTCATCCTGCAGATCAGCGAGAACTGCATCCGCTATCACGGCAGCCTGCTGCCGATCACCCGCGCCACTCTCGCCCTGGCCGAGGCTTCCTCTGCCCGGATCGCGGTGCATCTCGACCACATCACCGATGCGGATCTGGTCCATCAGGGCATCGGCGCGGGGGTGGGTTCGGTCATGGTGGACGCCTCCGCGCTTCCGTACGAACAGAACGTCACCGCCACCGCCGAGCTCACCGCCTGGTGCCACGACCGGGGCGTCTACGTCGAGGCGGAACTCGGCAAGGTCGGCGGCAAAGACGGGGTACATGCTCCGGGAGTACGCACCGCCCCGGAGGAGGCGCTGGCCTTCGTCCGCGAGACGGGAGTGGACGCGCTCGCCGTGGCCGTCGGGTCCTCCCACTCGATGCACGAGCGCACGGCCGTGCTGGACAAAGACCTGATCGCGGAACTGCATGCGACGCTGCCGGTGCCGCTGGTGCTGCACGGTTCCTCCGGAGTGCCGGATGACGAGCTGCGTCGTGCCATCGCCGCCGGAATGACGAAGATCAATATCTCGACGCATCTGGTCTCCGTGTTCACCCACTCCATACGAGAGGCGCTAGGCGCGGATCCGGCGCTCGTCGACTCCCGCAAATACATCAAACCGGCCCGGGAGGCAGTGGCCGACGAGGCGGCGAGGCTGTTGGACGTACTGGGCACGCCGGCGGCAGTTCCGGGCCAGCTCGCCGCCCAGGCTCCGGCTCCGGGGTGATCGACGGCCGGAATCAGCGGCCCCGACGAAGCGAGGCATGGCCACGGCGACAATCGAGGCATGGTCATGGCACGGCATTGGTATGCCTCTTCTCCCGTCGTCGACGGTCTGCCGCTGATGGCACAGACCGGCTTCTGGGCCGCGCACCTGGCGAATCTGTACGAAGGACTGCCGGTGGAGTCCTTCGGCGTCGACGCCGCGGACGCCGGCGCCGCATTGGACCGACTCCACGACACTTCCGCCTGGCCGGTGTTCCACGTCCCGCTGGCGGGCGGTCACAGCGTCGTCGTCCACTACAACAACGGAGAGGACCACAGCAGCACGGACTATTTCCTCACCCACCCTGACTGGCCACATGACGTGGTCCTGAGCAGCGACGACCAGGACCGGATCGGCCCCGGCCTGTGCTGGCCCGAACTGGCCGCCTTGCTCGACTGCCCACCCGGGAAAACCGGGGTCACCGACCCGCACGCGCGGCTGCTTCTGCTACTGCCCGCCCTCGGCGACACGGACATTCCCACTGAAGCCATTTGGTGCCGTGACAACCGCACTCAAGGCCCAGCACGCTCCGGAGCCTTGTGAGCCGCTGGCCCGCAGCCTCTTGAAGGGGCACCCCATGTGGGGAAGCGAGCCGTGGTGGTTCGATGCAGGGGAAGGCAGCTGGATCTGCGACGGAGAGCACAGCCCGCGCCGGTCGCCCGCGGGCGAGCATCTCTCGGACGGACAGCGTGCGGCCCTGAGACAGTGCCTCACCCCGTACAACAAGTGACCACGCCAGGCAGCCGTCATCAGTCACCACACACCACACACCACACACCAGGCACAACGCCACCCGGCTCACCACTCAGCACTGGCAAGGAGGACGCGTTGAGATACGCCGGCACCGGCGACGATCCGCCGGTCAGCGACGAGCGGGGCTCCGCCCCCGAGGCCAGGGAAGGCACGGAGACAGCCGCCGTGGTCGAGGCGGCCCGTGGCAGCAGCAGCCGGCACCTGGCCTCACCCTGGCCAGCTGGAACGAATTAGGCTCGCGTCATGAAGCGCCATGAACGGATGAACGCACTGCTTGAGCTGCTCGGGGAGAGGGGCCGGGTGGATGTCGAGGAGGCGGCGACCGAGCTGGAGGTCTCGGCCGCGACGATGCGGCGCGATATGGATGCCCTCGCCGAGCAGCAGCTGCTGACCCGCACCCGGGGCGGCGCGGTGCTCAGCTCGGTGGCGTACGACCTGCCGATCCGGTACAAGCACGCTCATCGGTCCGAGGAGAAGGAGGCGGTGGCCGAGGCCGCCGCGAAGCTGGTCGAGCGCGGGGACGTGGTCGGGCTGAGCGGTGGCACCACCACCACGGCGATCGCCCGGGTGCTGGCCACTCGCCCGGATTTCGCGGAGGCGGGCCCGCAGCCGCATCTGACGATCGTCACCAATTCCCTCAACATCGCCAATGAGCTGGCCGTACGACCGCAGATCAAGATCGTGCTCACCGGCGGGGTGGCACATTCGCGGTCCTTCGAACTGGTCGGCCCGTTCAGCGAGTTGGTACTACAGCAGATCTCCATCGACACCGCTTTCATCGGAGCCAACGGAATAGACCCGGTGATGGGGGCAACGGTGCACGACGAGGCGGAGGCCCGGGTCAACCGCCTGATGGCCGAGCGATCCCGGCGTGCCGTGATCGTCGCGGATTCCTCGAAGATCGGCCAACGCTGCTTCGCCCGGGTCGGTGACGCGGATGTCTTCGACACGTTCATCACGGACAGCGGCGCCAAGGAGGCTACCCGCCGCGAGTTCGCGGACCGGGGCCTGAGAGTGGTCACGGCTCGCCCGGTCTCCGGAGACTGACTTGGAGCCTCAAGGCACAGGACAGGCCCGCGGGACGCACGCGACCCACTGGACCGGCGAGGTACGAGCCAAGCAGTTTCCGGGTTTCTAGGTCAGTCGACCTATTTTTTGCCTAGCCTGATCGGCATGACTGATGAGCTCCGGTTCGACGCGGCGGGTCCGGTTCTACTGGTGGGGGGATATGGCACGGTAGGCAGCGAGTTGGCCAGGCTGGCGGCGCCGTCGTGGCCGCTGCTCCTCACAGGACGTAGGCCCGAGGGCGGGTCCTCGCGGGGCGAGGCATTAGGAGCGGAGTTGGGCGCCGAGGTCCGGCGGTGGGATCTCACGGACCCCGCACCTTTCGCCGCCGCGGTCCGCGCCGTCGTAGGTGTGGTGAACGACCCCGGCGACCGTGTGCTGCGCGCGGCGGTCGACGGAGGCGTGCCCTACGTCGATATCACCCGGTGGACGGCGCGTCTGCAGCGGGCCGTAGCCGTGGTGTCGGTGCTCAAGCCCGTCGCACCTGTGCTGTTCTCCTCCGGCTGGATGGGCGGTACGACCAACCTGATGGCGGCCGCACTGGCTGCTGAACTCGGCGGCGCCGAGCGCGTGGAGGTCGCCATCCGGTGGGACCTCAAGGATCGTGCCGGTGCGGACTCGGTGGAGTTCATGGACCGCCTCGGCCTGGACTACGAAGTGCTGGAGAACGGGCAGAGCCGCCGCATCATGCCGCTGAGCGGCGCCGGTCGGGTCATGATCGGGGACCTCCGTACGAAGGTGGCCCGGATCGACACCCCGGAACAGTTCACGCTGCCGATCAGCCTTGGGGTACGCAGCGCCATCACCCGTATCGGGTTCGGCTCGGCGCTGTCGACCTCGGCACTGCTCGCCGTCAAACGGACCGGGTTCTTCCGTTGGGGCCGGGGTGACTGCTGGGCACCGGTACGCCGGTCGCTGCTCTACTCGCCGGGCGAGGGCGGGGTGGCCAGGGTGCGGATGGACGTCGAGGGCCCGGCCGGGCGCCGTGCCGCCATACTCACCGATCCGCTCGGGCAGGCGCATCTGACGGCGGTCGGGGCCTTGATGGGGTTGCGCCGTGTCCTCGGTGCCGACGGTGCCCCGCCCGCCCCCGGGGTCGCCTTTCCTGAGATGACGCCACGGCCGCGGGACGTTCCGGGGTTCCTCCTAAGCATGGGTGTATCGATCAGCGAGCAGCGGCCAGGCGCTGTGGCGGTGGCCGCTGCGGACAACGGAACCGAGGCGAAGGAGGCTGCGGCGTGAGGGCGGATGAGACGCGAGCCAAGCGCGGGCGGCACGCCCCCTCGGAGCCCAGCCCGGCCCCCGACTCCAGCCCAGCCCCGGACCCCAGCCCGGCCCCGGATCCCAACATGGGCGGACGCCGCACCGCAGCCCCACCCCCCACCCCCAAGGGCAGCGACCGGCGTCGCGCGCTGCTCGACGCCGCCGAGCGGATCCTCATCGCCGACGGCCATACACAGCTTTCGATGAGGGCGGTCGCCGCGGCGGCAGACGTACGCCTCGGCCATCTCCAGTACTACTTCCCGGCCCGCGCGGATCTGATCGGCGCGGTACTGAACCGGGCGCTCGAACGCTCGCTGCACCGCCTGGCCGAGCTGACCGGCAGCCCGGAGGGCGCACCGCTGGACGGCGAGCCCGCACAGCTCGTCCGCGGCATCCTGGCCGAACAGGACGAGCCCGAGCTGACCCGCCTGTTCGCCGAGATCTGGGCGCTGGCCGCCCGGGACGACGCGATCGCCGACGCCGTACGGGCCTTCTACCGCGACTACACCGCGCAGGTCGCCGCATTCCTCCGCAGGCACGACCCCGGACTGTCGGATCGTGTCTGCCAGGCGCGCGCGGAGACGTTCGTGATGCTGGTCGAAGGCGCCGCGCTGTTCCGGTCCGGCATCGCCTCGGAGCGATCCGACGACACGGATGCCGAGCTGATGAGGATGGCGGCCCGGCTGCTAGCCCCGGAGGTGTAGCGGGCACCGCAACGAGGGGGCATTGCGGGAGGAGTTGGCGTCGCCACCTCGCCCTCCCCCACCTCACCCCGCCCCATAAACCACCTGCGGCGTCTCGGCGTTGGAGAGCAGTAGGCGAGCCGTGTCACCGGCCTCCACCGGGGTCCAGCGGGCACCCTTGTCGAGGCTCGGGCCCGGACGCCAGCCCTCCATGACGGTGATCCGGCCGGCCTCCGCCTCGAATACCCGGCCCGTGACGCCCTCTGAGGCGGCGGAGCCCAGCCACACCACCAGCGGCGAAACGTTCTCGGGAGCCATCGCGTCGAATTCCCCCGCGCCCGACGGGGCCGCCATCGTCTCGGCGAAGGTCTGCTCGGTCATTCGGGTACGCGCGGCCGGCGCGATGGCGTTGACCTGGACGCCGTAACGTCCCATCTCGGCCGCGGCGACCAGCGTCAGGCCGAGGATTCCGGCCTTGGCAGCGGAGTAGTTGCCTTGCCCCACACTGCCCAACAGCCCTGCCCCCGAACTGGTGTTGATGACGCGGGCCTGTGGCCTACGGCCCGCCTTCGTCTCCGCGCGCCAGTGCGCCGCGGCGTGCTTGAGGGGCAGGAAGTGGCCCTTGAGGTGGACCCGTAGCACCGCGTCCCACTCGTCCTCTTCCAGGTTGACGAGCATCCGGTCGCGCAGAAAGCCCGCGTTGTTGACGAGCGTGTCCAGGCGCCCGTACATGCCCAGGGCGGTGGCGATGAGGGAGGCGGCACCCTGCGGCGTGGCGATGTCGCCGCCGTGCGCGATGGCTTCGCCGCCCGCGGCACGGATCTCCTCGACGACGGCCTCCGCGGGGCCGCGATCACCGCCCGAGCCCCCGTCGCCCCTCGTGCCATCCGTAACGTCCACACCACCATCACCCTGCGCGCCGTCCAGCCCCACGCCGAGGTCGTTCACCACCACCCGGGCACCCTCGGCGGCGAAGGCGAGGGCGTGCGCACGGCCCAGGCCGCGGCCCGCGCCGGTGACGATGACGACCCGTCCGTCACAGATTCCGGTTACGGTCATCTCAGCTCTCCCTGCTGGTAGTTGCAGTGTGGGCGACGCGCGCGCCGACGCCGGTCCGGGCGGTCGCGGCGGCATCGGCAGGATCAGCAGGACCAGGGACTTCGGCGGCATCGGCAGTTCCATCGGCTGTGGCGGCATCGGCCACGCGGTTGGCGCGGTCGGCGCAGTCGCCGCCCTGAGCCCCCCTGCCGGCGCCGCCCGCCGCACCAGCCGACGTACCACCCACCCCACCGCTCCCCCCACCGGCCGTCGAAGCGTCAAGAAACGCCGGACGCTCCCCACCCCCATGCACCAGCAGGCTCGCGCCGCTCACATACCCCGCCAGATCGGAGGCGAGGAAGGCGCACGCCTCCCCGACCTCGGCGGGTGCGGCCAGCCGGCCGAGCGGGATGGTGTCGCCGACGGCGGCGATACCGTCCTCGTCTCCGTAGTGGAGGTGGGACAGCTCCGTGCGGACCATGCCGAGCGTCAGGGTGTTGACGCGGATCTTCGGGGCCCATTCGACGGCCATGGAGCGGGCGAGGTTGTCCAGTCCCGCCTTGGCCGCGCCGTAGGCGGCGGTGCCGGGCGAGGGACGGGTCCCGCTGACGCTGCCGATCATGACGATCGATCCGCCGGAATCCTGACCCGCCATCACCTCACGGGCCGCCAGGGATGCGGTGAGCGGGGTGATCAGGTTCAACTCCACTGCTCTGGCCGCCTGTTGTGGAGTGGAGTCGGCGAGCAGGCGGTATGGGGTGCCGCCCGCGTTGTTGACGAGGATGTCAAGGCGCCCGTGCTCGGCCCGTATCCGCCGGAAGCAGGCGCAGACCGCGTCCGCGTCGCGCAGGTCCAGTGCCACGTACCGTGCCGCCCGCCCCGCCGCCTCCAGCGGGCGGTCCGGAGGCCGGCGCGCGCATGCGATGACCTGCGCGCCGGCGCTCAGCAGTGCCCTGGTGATCCCCGCGCCGACGCCGCGCGTACCGCCCGTGACGACCGCGACGCGGCCGGACAGATCGATGGTGAGCGCCATGCGACACCTCCCGCAGCGCTCCGCGCGCTGCTACCTTCTCACTCGACAGCACCTAACAAACGTTTGGTGGATCGGGACGCAAGGGAAAGGTAGCTGATCTACCCATGGGTGTCTCCACCTCTCACCCCGCCCCACCCCCCGGCGCGAGCGGCACCCCCGGCCGCATCGCCCTCGTCACCGTCGACTTCCCCCCGGTCAACGCCCTGCCCGTACAGGGTTGGTACGACCTCGCCGAGGCGGTACGCGCGGCCGGCCGGGATCCCGAAAACCACTGCGTGGTACTCGCGGCCGCCGGGCGCGGTTTCAACGCCGGCGTGGACATCAAGGAGATACAGCGGACCGAGGGGCACTCCGCGCTGATCGGCGCCAACCGGGGCTGCTACGAGGCGTTCGCCGCGGTCTACGAATGCGAGGTCCCGGTCGTCGCGGCGGTGCAGGGCTTCTGCCTGGGCGGCGGAATCGGGCTGGTCGGCAATGCGGACGCGATCGTGGCGAGCGACGACGCGACGTTCGGGCTGCCCGAACTGGACCGCGGCGCACTCGGCGCGGCCACTCATCTTGCCCGGCTCGTACCGCCCCATCTCGTCCGCACGCTCTACTACACCTCGCGCACCGCCACCGCCCGCGAGCTCCACCAGCACGGTTCCGTGTGGGAGGTGGTGCCGCGCGAGAAGCTGCTCGACACGGCACTGTCCCTGGCCGGGGAAATCGCCGCGAAGGACGGGTACTTGATCCGGCTGGCCAAGGCCGCGATCAACGGCATCGATCCCGTCGACGTACGCCGCAGCTACCGCTTCGAGCAGGGCTTCACTTTCGAAGCCAATCTCAGCGGTGTCGCCGACCGACATCGCGATGCCTTCGTCTCCGCGGATCGGCCCGCATCCCCCTCCTCGCCCCTGTCCGTCAAGTCAACGTCCAAGGAGCCGAGTTGAGCGACAAGACCATGAGCGCCGACGAGGCCATAGGGCGTTTGTCGAGCGGGATGACGATCGGGATCGGCGGCTGGGGTTCGCGCCGTAAGCCGATGGCGCTGGTACGGGCCCTGTTGCGGTCCGATCTGACCGATCTGACGGTGGTCGCGTACGGCGGACCCGATGTCGGACTGCTGGCCGCCGCGGGCAAGATCCGGCGCCTGGTCGCACCCTTCGCCACCCTCGATTCGATTCCCCTCGAACCGCACTTCCGCACCGCCCGCCAGAACGGCACCATCGAGCTGACGGAACTGGACGAGGCCATGTTCATGTGGGGGCTGACCGCGGCCGGCCAGCGGCTGCCGTTCATGCCGGTCCGTGCCGGACTCGGCTCCGACGTACTGCGGGTCAACCCCCAGCTGAGGACGGTCACTTCACCGTACGAGGACGGGGAGGAGCTGGTCGCCGTCCCCGCACTGCGTCTGGACGCCGCGCTGGTGCATCTGCATCGCGCGGACGCGCAGGGCAACGGCCAGTACCTGGGCCCCGATCCGTACTTCGACGATCTGTTCTGCGAGGCCGCGGACGCCGCGTATGTGTCCTGCGAACGGATCGTGGAGAGCGAGGAGTTGGTGTACGGGGGTTCCGGGCGCACCGAGAGCACCGGGGATGCCAAGGGCTCGGGGAATTCCAAGGGGCCCCGACGTTCCGCGGACGACCGAGGTTCCACGGACGACCGAAGCTCCAAGGACCCCTGGCGCGGGCCGCAGACGATGCTCGTCAAGCGGCCGTTCGTGACCGGGGTCGTGGCGGCGCCGAACGGTGCGCACTTCACCGCCTGCGAACCGGATTACGGGCGGGACGAGGCGTTCCAGAAGGCGTATGCGACGGCGGCGGCGGATCCGGAGGAGTGGGCCGTGTTCGTCAAGCGATTCCTGGCTGGGGACGAGCGGGAGTACCAGTCCGCGGTGTCGGCCTTTCACGAAAGGGAGGGAGAAACCGCATGAACTCCACTCCGACCAACCGTACCGTCCCCTCACCCCCTCCCAGCACGTCCAACCAGCCCACTCCCCCGGCCCCCACCACGCGGGCCGAGTACTGCGTGCTGGCCTGCGCCGAGGCGTGGCGGGGCGCCGGCGAGGTGCTCGCCAGCCCGATGGGCACGGTGCCGTCGATCGGTGCGCGGCTGGCCCGGCTGACGTTCTCGCCCGATCTCCTGCTCACCGACGGGGAGGCGCTGCTGATGGGCGACGTCCCCGCGGTCGGCGCACGGTCCGAGGTGACCGAGGGCTGGTTGCCGTACCGCCAGCATCTGGCGCTGGTGGCCACCGGGCGCCGGCACGTCATGATGGGCGCGAGTCAGATCGATCGTTTCGGCAACCAGAACATCTCCTGCGTCGGCGAGTGGTCCCGGCCGGCCCGCCAGCTGCTCGGCGTGCGGGGCGCGCCCATCAACACCCTCAACAATCCGACGAGTTACTGGATTCCACGGCATTCTCGACGGACCTTCGTCGAGCGGGTCGACATGGTCTGCGGCGTCGGTTACGACCGGGCCGAGGCGGCCGGCCCCTCAGCGACCCGCTACCACCACATTCCCGAAGTCATCAGCGATCTGGGCGTGTTCGACTTCTCGACCCCCGACCACTCGATGCGGATCCGTTCGCTGCATCCCGGTGTGAGCGTCGAGCAGGTACGGGAGGCCACCGGCTTCGAGCTGGTGGTGCCTCCGGAGGTGCCGGAGACCCGGGCGCCGACGGCAGCGGAGCTGCGACTGATCCGCGAGGTGATCGACCCCCGCGGGCTGCGCGATCGCGAGGTACGTACGTGACGACCGACGATCGCCGCGACAACGAGGGGCCGCCCCGCGACAACGAGGGACCACCCGCCGCACCAGCCACCCGCACCACCCCGCCGGACCCGCCGCCCCTACGGACCGCCCTCACCGATCTCGTCGGCGTACGGCACCCGATCGTGCAGACCGGCATGGGGTGGGTGGCCGGGCCGCGGCTGGTCTCCGCCACCGCGAATGCCGGGGCGCTGGGAATCCTGGCGTCCGCCACGATGACCGTGCCCGAGCTGCGGGCGGCCGTGCGCGAGGTCGGCTCCCGTACGGACGCGCCGTTCGGGGTCAATCTGCGCGCGGATGCCGGTGACGCCGGGGAGCGGGTGCGGGTGATCATCGAGGAGGGGGTGAAGGTGGCCTCCTTCGCGTTGGCCCCCTCCCGAGAACTGATAGCGCGGCTCAAGGACGCGGGGGTGGTCGTCATCCCGTCGGTCGGGGCGCGCCGGCACGCCGAGAAGGTGGCGGCCTGGGGTGCCGACGCGGTGCTCGTCCAGGGGGGCGAGGGGGGCGGGCACACCGGCGAAGTGGCGACGAGTGTGCTGCTGCCCCAGGTCGTGGACGCGGTCGGGATTCCCGTCATCGCGGCCGGCGGCTTTCGTGACGGGCGGGGGCTGGTCGCCGCGCTCGCCTTCGGCGCGTCGGGGGTGGCGATGGGTACGCGGTTTCTGCTCACGTCCGACAGCACCGTCCCCGACGCGGTCAAGGAGCGCTATCTGGCGGCGTCGGTCAAGGACATCACGGTCACGACGAAGGTGGACGGACTGCCGCACCGGATGCTGCGTACGGATCTCGTCAACTCCCTTGAGAAGAGCGGGCGTTCGGCCGCTTTACTGCGGGCCGTCCGACACGCCGCGGCGTTCCGCAAACGGTCCGGGATGCGGTGGTCCCAGATGGTGCGCGATGGGCTGGCGATGAAGCACGGCAAGGAGCTGACCTGGAGTCAGGTTCTGCTCGCGGCCAATACGCCGATGATGCTGCGGGCCGCGATGGTCGAGGGGCGGACGGATCTGGGGGTGATGGCCGCCGGCCAGATCGCCGGGCTGATCGAGGACCTGCCCTCGTGCGCACAACTGGTGGAGCGGATCATGAGCGAGGCGTACGAGACGCTGGACGGACTGGCTGGAGTCCGGTCCCGTGATCCCGCTACGTCCCCCACCGTCCTCTGACTGCGCCCCCATCCCGTGAAACGGATCACGGATCGCTTGCCGGACCCTTACCGGACCCTTGCCGGGGGGCGGTTCCACGTAGTGCTGGTGCCGGGACTGTTCCACGAACCGACCGGTCGGGGCGCTGCTACCGCCATCGTTCCAAGGTGCTACTACCGGGGTTCTCGTGTGCTGCCGGGGATGCTACTCAGGGTCGACTGCAGTGTGGTACTCAGGGCTGATTTGCTCCTGGGGCGGATGCACAATAATGGGGTGAGAACTGATGAACGCGCGGAGGTCGGATCGGCCGTCGCGGGGGAAGTTTTCCAACGGGGGAGATTACGTGCGGAAGATCATGGCCATAGCGCTGACCGTGGTGACATGCGGCGCGTCGCTGACCCTGGCCACCGCCTCCAACGCGGCGGCCGCCGAGCGGACACCGCGGTGCGTCAAGGTGCAGAAGTACTTCGACAAGGACCGCCAGCACTACGTGAAGCTGACCAATCTGTGCACCAAGCGCCCCGCGTGCTTCACCATCGCCATACCGCACTACAAGGACCCGCACGGCCGCCTGGCCAAGGGCGTCACAAAGGACGTCCGCTACGCGCCGGCATCCTGGCCGCGGGCGGTGTACGTCAAGAACACACCCTGCTGACCGCCACCCCTGCTGAGGGCAGGCTGCGCGGGCCGCCGACCTCGGTCGGCGGCCCGTGAGCGTTAGCGCCCGGGGCGGCGGCTGAGGTCAGGGCGGCCGAGGTGGCCGGGCTCGCGCTGCGCCTCGCCCAGCCACAGGTGCGCCGGCGCGTACTGGCGGATCGCCGCCGTGACCTTCTCCTGACCGCCGCCCGTCGGCACCGGAAGGCGGTAGCGCAGCCGCGGCAGCCCGGGAGCGATCGGCTCCTCGTCGCGGACCAGGGCCCAGAGCACCGGGTCGCGGTCGTTGATCGGGCCGCTGGGGCAGAGCTCGACGGAGTACTGCTTCACCCGCTTCCCCATCTGGCTCCACTGCAGGCCGACCCCGGCCAGTGTGTCCCAGGGGATGATCTGCCGTGCCCGCCCGTTGTCGAGCCAGAGGCCGGCGCCGTCCACGATCACCGCAGCGTTCCTGCCCCGCCAGATCGGCACGCCGAGCAGCACCCCAAGCGCGCCGAACGCCAGCATCATCAGGAGCCCGAGCAGCCCCTTCACCGAGAAGTCGCCCTTGGCGTTGCCCGTGGCCAGCATGATCAGCCCGACCACGCCGGCCAGGCCGAGCGCGACCAGGATCAGGCAGATGGGCAGGGAGCGGAGCGCGCCCCGGCGGCCGGTGCGCACCACGGTCGCGTCGGGCGCGGGGGCGGGGGAAGTGTGTGGCATGGGCATGATCCGAGAGTGTACGCATTCCCGAGCCTCGCTCTCCTGCGGCCCGTAGGCTTCCGCCCTATGACCGGACACGGAGACAGCTACAACCCCAGCCGCCACACCCCCGACAGCCGCGCCGAGCAGCTGCGTGCAGGCTTTCAGCAGCAGGGCATACCGGGGATCGCCGAGGACACCGCTCGCCAGGACCGGCAGAAGCGTCTCGCGTACACCGTGATCGCGGTGTTCGTGACCCTCCTGGGCCTGGTTCTGGCCATCGTCCGGCTTTCGCGGGGCCACCAAGTGGGCACCTGGACGGGCCTTTACTCGGCGGGCATCGTCCTCGCGGGGCTGGGCGCCGTACTCGCTCGGCGCGCGTCAACCCGCCTGACGTACGCGGCGGTGCTCGTCGGCGCTGCGCTGCTGGGCGTGGGTGATGCGGTGGCAGGGCGACTGTAAGCCCTGCGAGCCACCTCGCCCTGCTGCTTCCCTCTACACCTACTGCGCCTCCTACTTCTCCTACTTCCTTCTCCTCCTTCGCTGCGGAGCCGGGTGCCTGTTCGCCGCCGCCTTGCCTCCTTCCTATTTCGGCAACGATTACGGAGAGTGATTAGTTCCCACTGGTGGTTAGGGCGAGGGCAGCGTTGATTATCGGCGGAAGTCGGCTGGTCACGTTGTGGGTCGCAGCGCCGGTTACAGGCGTTCGATGATGGTGACGTTGGCCTGGCCGCCGCCCTCGCACATGGTTTGGAGGCCGTAGCGTCCGCCGGTGCGTTCCAGTTCGTGCAGCAGCGTGGTCATCAGCTTGGCGCCGGTCGCGCCGAGGGGGTGGCCGAGGGCGATGGCGCCGCCGTTGACGTTGACCTTGTCGAGGTCGGCGCCGGTTTCCTTGAGCCAGGCCAGGACGACGGATGCGAACGCCTCGTTGATCTCGACCAGGTCGATCGCGTCGAGGGTGAGGCCGGTCTTCTTCAGTGCGTGCGCGGTGGCGGGAATGGGCGCGGAGAGCATACGGATGGGGTCCTCGCCGCGTACCGAGAGGTGGTGGATGCGGGCGCGTGGGGTCAGTCCGTGCTCGCGGACGGCTCGCTCGCTGGCCAGGAGCATCGCCGAGGCGCCGTCGGAGACTTGGGAGGAGACGGCGGCGGTCAGCCGGCCGCCTTCGACGAGCGGTTTGAGGCCGGCCATCTTCTCCAGGGAGGTGTCGCGGCGCGGGCCCTCGTCCACCGTGACGTCTCCGTACGGCACCGTTTCGCGCGCGAAGCGGCCCTCGTCGATGGCGCGGATCGCGCGCTGGTGTGAGCGGAGCGCGAACTCCTCCATGTCGTGGCGGGATATGCCCCATTTCTCGGCGATCAGTTCGGCGCCGTGGAACTGGTTCACCGGCTGGTCGCCGTAGCGGGCGCGCCAGCCCTCGCTGCCGGCGAACGGGCCGTCGGTGAGGCCGAGCGGCTCGGCGGCCTGCCGGCTGGCGAAGGCGATCGGGATCATCGACATGTTCTGGGTGCCGCCGGCGACGACGAGGTCCTGGGTACCGGAGAGCACGCCCTGCGCCGCGAAGTGCACGGCCTGCTGCGAGGAGCCGCACTGCCGGTCGACGGTCACGCCCGGCACCTCCTCGGGCAGTCCGGCCGCCAGCCAGGCGGTGCGGGCGATGTCGCCGGCCTGCGGTCCGACGGTGTCCAGGCAGCCGAGGACGATGTCCTCGACGGCGGCCGGGTCCACGCCTGTACGGTCCATCAGCGCCTTGAGGACATGCGCGCCGAGGTCGGCGGGGTGTACGGCGGCGAGTCCGCCGTTCCGCCTGCCGACGGGGGTGCGTACCGCATCGACGATGTATGCCTCGGAGCGCTGGTACGACTGATGGGGCTGCTGGTGGGACTGCTGGTCGGGCTTCTGGTGGGACCGCTGGTGCGGCTGGCGCGGTTGACTCAGCTGTTGTGGCTGTCGCGGCTGGTGTGACTCGGCCATGACGGCGGCTCCTTGGCTGGTGAGGGCACTCCCGTGCGGGAGTCGGGGGTCACTCCCGTACGGCGATACCGTCCAGGACCATCGACAGGTACTGGCGGGCGATCTCCTCCGGGCTGTGGTGTCCGGCCGGCCGGTACCAGCTCGCCGCGACCCAGACGGTGTCGCGGACGAAGCGGTAGGTGAGCCGGATGTCGAGGTCGGCACGGAACACCCCGTCGGCCACGCCCCGCTCCAGAGTGCCCAGCCACGCCTTCTCGAACTTCTGCTGGGAGTCGGTGAGATACCCGAAACGGGGCTGGGCGGCGAGGTGCTTGGACTCCTTCTGGTAGATGGCGACGGCGGCGCGGTGCCGGTCGATCTCCCGGAAGGACTCGGTGACCAGGGCTTCGATGGTCTCCCTGGGGCCGAGTCCGGCGGCGAGCACGGCGTCGTAGCCGTCCCAGAGCTCGGTGAGGAAGGTGGAGAGGATCTCGTCGACCATCGATTCCTTGGAGTCGAAGTGGTAGTAGAGGCTGCCGGCGAGCATGCCCGCCTCGTCGGCGATCTTCCGTACGGTCGTGGCGTTGTAGCCCTGCGCGGCGAACACCTCGGCGGCGGTGTTCAGCAGCTCGCGGCGGCGCTCCGGGGACGCGCTCACGGTCGCGGTCTTCTTGCTGCGAACCTTGCCGGCACTCTTCGGGTTCTTGGCGCTCTGGGCGTTCTTTGCGCTCTGGGCGTTCTTTGCGGTTGGCACCTGGCCATTGTCGCTCCGTATCCGGCCCGGCCCCGGTCTCAGGCGTGCTGGCTGCTGACGGCGACGGCCTCGCCGGTCATGTACGAGGAGTAGTCGCTGGCGAGGAAGACGATGACGTTGGCGACCTCCCAGGGCTCGGCATAGCGGCCGAACGCCTCCCGGGCGGTGAGTTCGCTCAGCAGCTCGTCGGTGGTGACCTTGGCGAGGTGTGGGTGCATGGCCAGGCTCGGCGAGACGGCGTTCACCCGGACCCCGTACGCGGCGGCCTCGACGGCGGCGCAGCGGGTCAGGGCCATCACCCCGGCCTTGGCGGCGGCGTAGTGCGCCTGACCGCGCTGGGCGCGCCAGCCGACGACCGAGGCGTTGTTGACGATGACGCCGGGGCCGGAGCCGGGGCTTGGTCCTGGGCCTGAGCCTGGCCCTGAGCCTAGGCCTGGATATCGTCCTGAGCCTGGCCCCGTGAGCCGTTCGCCGTCGTGTGCCGCCTTCATCCGGCGGAGCGCGGCGCGGGTGCAGCGGAAGGTGCCGTTGAGGGTGACGTCAAGGACCGTGGCCCATTGGTCGTCGGTCATCTCGACGAGGTCGGCGGTGCCGCCGAGTCCGGCGTTGTTGACGACGATGTCGAGCCGGCCGTGCCGCTGCTCCGCCAGGTCGAAGAGTGCGCCGACCTGCGCTTCGTCGGTGACGTCGCAGGGCAGGGCGGCGACCCGTCGGGCGCCGAACTCCTCGGCGAGCCGGTCCTCGGATTCTTTGAGCCGGCGGGTGTGGGTGTCGGAGAGGACGACGTCCGCGCCCTCCTCCAGCAGTTTGCGTGCGGTGGCGCCGCCGATCCCGGCGCCGGCGGCGGCGGTGACGACGGCCGTCCGGCCGGCCAGCAGCCCATGCCCGGGGACGTATGGAGGCTTCTCGGTCGTCATGGCCGTACGCTAACCTACCAAACACTTGTTAGGGAACAGGGAACGCCTAGGGAGCGGAGCCCGATGGATCTCGAACACGCCCCGGAGGACGAGGAGTTCAGGCATTCTGCGCGCGCCTGGCTCTCCGCTCACGTACCCGCCGACCCCCTCCCCTCGCTGGAGACCGAGGAGGGTTTCGCCGCCCACCGGGCGTGGGAGCGCGCCCTGGCCGCGGACCGCTGGTCGGCGGTCTCCTGGCCCGAGGAGTACGGCGGCCGCGGGGCGTCCCTCGCACGCTGGCTGATCTTCGAGGAGGAGTACTACGCCGCGAACGCTCCCGGCCGGGTCGGCCAGAACGGCATCAACCTGCTCGCCCCGACCCTCTTCGAGCACGGCTCCCCCGCCCAACTCGCCCGTGTACTGCCCCCGATGGCGAACGGCGAGGTCGTCTGGGCGCAAGCCTGGTCCGAGCCGGAAGCCGGATCGGATCTCGCGTCGTTGCGCTCCACAGCCGTACGGACCGCGGGCGGCTGGCTGCTCAGCGGGCAGAAGACCTGGTCGTCACGGGCCGCGTTCGCGGATCGCGCGTTCGGCCTGTTCCGCAGCGATCCGGAGGCGGACCGGCCGCACCGCGGGCTGACATATGTGATGTTCGATCTTCGGGCGCCCGGCGTGACCGTACGGCCCATCGGGCGGCTGGACGGCAAGCCCGCCTTCGCCGAGCTCTTCCTCGACGAGGTCTTCGTCCCGGACGAGGACGTTATCGGCGAGCCGGGCCAGGGGTGGCGGGTCGCGATGAGCACCGCGGGCAATGAGCGCGGCCTCACGCTGCGCAGCCCCGGGCGCTTCACGGCGGCCGCCGGCCGTCTCGTCGAGCTGTGGCGTCGGCATACCGATCCGGCCGATCCGGCCAACACGACCAATACGGCCGATACGGCGCTGCGCGATCGGGTCGCCGACGCGGTCATCGGCGCCCGCGCGTACCACCTGTTCACCCGCGCCCATGCCGCCCGGCTCGCCGCGGGCGGCAGCCTCGGCGCCGAGTCCAGCCTGAACAAGGTCTTCTGGTCCGAGCTGGACATCGCCCTGCACGAGACCGCGCTCGACGTCCTCGGCGCCGGAGGCGAACTCGCCGATGATGCCAACGAGGCGGCGGATCACGGGAGTTGGGCGGAGGGCTGGACGTTCGCGCTGGCCGGTCCGATCTATGCGGGCACCAATGAGATCCAGCGCGACATCATCGCCGAGCGGCTGCTCGGCCTGCCGAAGGGGAGGCGGTGAGCGATGACTTTTCTTCTTGACGACGGGCAGTGGGAGTTCGGCCGGACGCTCGACCGGATGCTGGGCGCCGCGGACACCGCGGGCGCCGTACGGGCATGGGCGGCGGATGACACCGGCCCCGGACGAAAGGTGTGGCAACGGCTCGCGGACGCGGGGGTGTTCGCGCTGCCCGTGCCGGAGGAGTACGGGGGCGTGGCTGCGGACGCGTATGGCGGCCCGGCCCCGTCGGCGCGTGGGGACGCGCCCCAGGACAGCCCGAGGATCGGCATGGGGCTCGCCGTTGAACTGGCCGTGGCTTTTGTGGAGTTGGGGCGTCATGCGGTGCCGGGGCCGGTCGTCGAAACCGTCGCCTCGGCTGCCCTGCTGGGGCGGCTGGGCGATCCGGCGCTCAGCGGGGACTGGCTGCCGGGGATCGCGACGGGCACTCGGCTCGTGTCGTACGTGGCGGCAACTCATGGGCCGTATGCGTATGCGTATGCCCTGGACGCGGGCAGCGCCGATGCGACGTTCGTCGTCGCGGAGGACCGACTGCTGCGGGCGGCGAGCCATGGGCAGGTCCAGCCGTCGCTCGACCCGGCGCGGCGGCTCGCCCGGCCTGCGCCCGGCGGCGAGGTCTTGGCGAGCGGGCCTGCGGTACGGGCCGCCGCCGCGTATGCCGCCGACGTCGCCTCGTTCCTTACGGCCGCGCAGGCGCTGGGCGTCGGGCGGCGGCTCCTGGCCGAGACCGTCGCGTACGTGCGGCAGCGGAAGCAGTTCGGGGTGGCCATCGGCTCCTTCCAGGCGGTGAAACACAGGCTGGCGGACACGCTGCTGGCCTTGGAATTCGCGGAGCCTCTGGTGTTCGGAGCGGCGGTGGCGCTGGCCGGCGAGGAGGGGCGCGCGGGTGCGGACGTCGCGGCGGCGAAGGTGGCCGCGGGCGAGGCGGCGTACGGCGCGGCGCGCGCGGCGCTCCAGCTGCACGGCGCGGTGGGGTACACCGAGGAGCTGGATCTGTCCCTGTGGATCCGCAAGGCTCGGGCGCTGCGCGGGGCCTGGGGGAGCCCGTCGGCTTGCCGGGCGCGGGTGCTGGAGGGGATGTAGGCCGGGGGCGCGCCTCGATCCCCGACTCCCGACTCCCAAACCTGACCCCCCGCGGATAATTTCGCAAGTGAAATACATTTGAAATACCTGCTAACCTTTCCAGCATGGGGAAACACGCCAGACCTGCCGGAAAGAGAGCGACCACCGCCACGGCCACAGCGACAGCCGCCGTACCGAAGACCGGAGCGCGCATCCGCCCGCTTCCCGTGCGCCCGCTCCCTCTCCGGAGCACCGTCCGGCTGGGCCGCCCCGTCGACATCTGGCACAAGCCGGCGCTCAGCGCGGTCACCGCCCTTGCCGTCCCCGATGTCACGCTGCTCGTCATCGGCCGGCTGGACCTGATCCTCTACACGTCGGCCGGGGCGATGTGCGCCCTGTACGCGCACGGTCTCCCGTACGCCGCCCGTGCCCGCACGCTGTCGCGGGTAGTGCTCGGCATGGTCGCGAGCCTCGGTATCGCGCTGACCGCCGCGTCCCTGACGAGCTCGGCCGCCCTGCTCGTCGTGTTCGCCTCGCTGCTCGCCGCGGTCCACAAGGTGGTCTGCGATGCGACGCGCATCGGCCCGCCCGGGAATCTGATCTTCACCTTCATCACCGCGTCGGCGTTCTTCGTTCCGCAGCGTCTCGGGCAGGTACCCGGGCATCTGGCGCTGGCGCTGGGTACCGGCATGCTGGCGTGGCTGGTGTGTATGGCGCCCGCGCTGGTCCGGCCGCAGGGGCCGCAGCGGATCGCGACGGCCCGCGCGCTGGAGGCCGCCGCGGGGCTGCTGCGTACGGGCCGAATCACGGGCCACGCCGAGGAGGGCGGGGAGGGCGGAGTGGCGCACGCCCGGCACGCGACGGCGGCTGCCGTGAACGCCGCGTGGCACACGCTCTTCCTGGTCCCGGCCCGCGCCCCGGCGAAGGCCGCCGCACGCGCCGGCCTGGAGCGCCTCCTCGTACGAGCCGAGTCGACGCTGGGAGGTGTGACGGGGGACGGCGCGTCGGCGGAGGCCGAGCGGCTCGACACCTGGGCGCGCGGGCTGCGCCGTGGGGGCCCGCTTCCCGACGTGGCACTGTCGGCGGCGCAGGCCGACGAACTGGCCGGCATCGCAGCGGAGCGGCCCGACCGTGCCGACGAGGCGAAATGGCCGCGGCAGGCGTCATGGCTGCGGCGGCCCACGCCCGGCCGTCCGCATGGCCTGCGGGCGGTGCTGGCCCGGCTCGCGCCCGGGTCGCCGCTGTTGCCGATCGGTGCGCGGGTGGCTGCCGGGTGTGTGCTGGCGGGCTGGGCGTCGATGGCGGTCGGCGTCGGGCACCCGTACTGGGCCGTCGTCACCGCGGCCTCCATCTACCAGGCCAACACCACGCTCTCCTGGCAACGCGCGTTGCAACGCACCCTCGGCAATCTGCTCGGGCTGCTGCTCTTCACCGCCCTGCTGCCGCTGATCCACACCGGGCATCTCGCGATGATCGCGCTCGCGCTGGCCTGCCAGCTCGGCGCGGAGGCATGGATCACCCGCAACTACTGGCTCGGTTCGGTGTGCGTGACGCCGATGGCGTTGCTGCTGACCTCGTTCGGCGGCCGGGTGCCCGTGCGGGCGCTGATCGCCGACCGCTGGATCGACACCGTGGTGGGCGCTGCGGTCGGTCTGGCCTGCTGCGTGTTGGTCACCAACCGGCGGGCCAGCGACCGTATCGATATCGCCCTGGAGCGGGTGGCGGAGGCGATGGACGCGGCGACCGCTGCGTGCCGACTGCTCGCGGCGGATCCGGGGCCCGATTCCGTCGAGGCACAACGGATCTCGCAGGCGAAGGAGGTCGGCCCAGTGCCACAGACCTCCCCGGCGAAGGAGGCCGGCCGGGCCCGTGACCGGCTGGCCGGCTGTCTGGTCGAGCTGCGCGAGGCGGTCGAGGTGGCGGCCGGCGAGTGGTGGCAGCGGGACCTCCCGGCGGAGCGGATCGCCCACGCCGAGCGGGAGGGGCACCTTGCCCTGGCCGGCCTGGTCCGGCGGCTCTCGGCGCCCACGCTGGCAGCCTGACGCTCCCCCACGCATTCGCGGCATGGGCATGGGAGGTGCCCGCACACCGCCCGGCCCGGCGGCAGGCACAATTGGGCCGTACGGCAATGCGGCCGAGAGGAGAGTGCGGGTGACCGAGGACATCGTCGCGGGGGTGCTGCGCCAGTGGCAGCAGGTACACCCCGGGCTGGACACCGGCCCGATGGCGGTGATCGGGCGGCTGAACCGCTGCTCCGCCCTGCTCCAGCAGGCGGCCGACGCGCCGCTGCGACGGGCCGGGCTCACCCGTCCCGAGTTCGACATCCTCGGCACGCTCCGCCGGATGGACCGCGAGCTGACCCCCGGACGGGTGGCCCGTGAGACTTTCGCTTCCGGGGCGGCGGTCACCAAGCGGGTACGGCAGCTGGAGGAGCGCGGGCTGGTCGCCCGCCGCCCCGACGACCGGGACCGCCGCGTCTCCCATCTCTCCCTCACCGAAGAGGGCCGCGAGACGATCGACCAGCTGCTGCCCGAACAGCTGCGGTACGAGGCGGCGCTGCTCGCCGGCATCGGCGAGCAGCGGCAGGACGAACTGTCCGCTGCGCTGGGCGAGTTGCTGGTGGTGCTGGAAGGGCGTCTGGGGAGTCTGGTGGAGTAGGCGGCCGCCCAGTCCGGTGGAGTGAGGCAGCCGCCTCGCAGCAGCCCCGCTCCTCCCGGCTCCTCCCTCTCCCCTCCTTCGCCTCCCCCTCCTTCACCTCCCCGTCACGGCTCCAGTCGCGCGATACGGCCCTTCTCGCCCGCGGCCCAACACCCCAGATCCGGCGCGCAGTCGACGGTGTCGTACGAGCCGTTGTCGAAGGCACGCCAGGTGCGGCCGCCGTCGAGCGTCAGATCGCTGCCGGACGGTCCCACCGCAAGCGCGATGCGGCGGGTGTGCGGTAGCCAGACGGCGCCGGAGCGGTACGCCTGCGGGGGCGCGGCGGCGGCCGTCCATGTGGCGCCGCCGTCGGGGCTGACCGCGGCGGCCTTGGGTGAGGGCTGCTCGGGGCGGAAGTCGCCGCCGACCGCGAGGCCGTGGGTGCGGTCGCGGAAGGCGAGGGCGAAGATGCCGCGGGCCGGATCGCCCGCCGGGACGGTGGTGTTGGCGACGCTCCAGGTCCGGCCGCGATCGGTGGAGTGCAGGACACGGGCTCGGGCCGCGCCGCCGGTCGCGATCCAGGCGTCGTGGCCGCCGGCGGAGACCAGGCACTGCCCGCTGGCGGCGAACGCGGCCTCGCCCTGCTGGGCCGGCGGCATTCCGTCCGAGGGCAGCAGGCGCCAACTGCGGCCGCCGTCAGCGGTGGACAGGATGCGGTACTTCCCGTCGACGGGGTCGCCGAGCGCGATGCCGTGGCGGCGGTCGAAGAACGTCAGGCAATCGTAGAAGGCGCGCGGGTCGGTGTTGCGGAAGCTCTCGGTCCAGGTGGCACCCGCGTCGTCGGTGCGGAAGACGCGCGACGCCTCGCCCTCACCGATCGCGAGAACGACCGCACGGCGCCCGTCGAGCACCTCGATGTCGCGGAACTCCAACGCGCCGGCGCCGGGCGGCGAAACATCGGCCCAGTGCCGCCCGCCGTCGTGTGTGCGCAGCACGGTGCCCTTGGTCCCGGCGACCCATGCCGTCGTGCGGCTGACGGCGGCCAGTCCCCGGAACCGGGCCGTGCTGCCGCTGTCCTTGAGATGCCAACCAGCCTGATTCACAAGGCTGTTGGCATGCGGATGAGTGTTGACGTTCGCCGGATGGGAGGCGGTCACCGCGCCGGCCGCCGGCGCGCCGAGCGCCGCAGCGCCTGCCGTCACGACCGCTACTGCCGCTGCCGTGGCCGCCGTGACGCTCCGGCGCACCGCCCCACGCGTTCGCCCCGTACTCGTTGTCCGCCGCGTGGCTCTTGCCCATCCAGTGCCGGTACCCCGGATCCGCCCCATCCCGCCCCACCCACTCAAGTTCCCCACGGGCCTCAGGTCTCTCGCGGCCCCCATTGCGGTGGAAGCTAGCCCAGCCCGAACACCCCGTCCAGGGCGCCGAGTCCGGGCGCCGGCCTCAGTTCCCGGTGGAGGTGCCGTCGGCCGCCTGCCCCGAAGACGTGTCGCCGGTGGTGGCGTCGGGGGTCTGCTCGGCCGTGGGGGTGGTGGGCGCGGGAGTTGCGGGGGTGGACGATTCAGGTGTCGTCGCCTGAGTCGGCGTACTCGTTGGGGTCGACGTCGATGGCGATGGCGATGGCGATGTCGATGTCGGAGCCGGCGTACGGGTCGGCTCAGGCTGAGAAGTAGAGGGGGAAGTGGATGAGGAAGCAGACGGAGAGCCGGACGTGGATGTGGACGTCGGCTTGGACGTCTGCGCAGGGGCAGTTGTAGCTGTAGTGGCCGGCGAGGACGTTGACGAAGGCGTTGACGGTGACGTTGCCGTGGACGCGGGCTTCGGGTCCGCCGTCGGGCCGGTCGACGAAGCCGACGTGCTCGGCGCGGCGGGCGAAGGCGACGTACGAGCAGCGGCAGCCGAACCCGACCGCACCGGAATCGTCTGCCCGAACCCCTGCGGCGCCTTGCCGTGCGCCTGCACCAGAGTGATCAGCGACGGTGTTCCGGGAGCCGCTCCCGGAGCCGCCCCGTCCCCACTCGTCCCAAAGGGCGCCGCGGGCAGCCCGGCCTCTCCCCCACCGCCCGGCGCCGTCTGCCCGTCGGCCACCGGCGCCACCGCCCGCTGGCCCGCGGCAGCCGTATCGTCGCCGGTCAGCGCGAGCCCGCCGGCGACGGCCGCGCCGACCAGTGCCCCGATGCCCACTCCGGCGACAGTCAGGGCGACCGGACCTGCCTGGCTCACGCGGCCGCGCATCAGATGCCGTACGGAACGCTGAGCGTCCTTGAGCAGCCCGCCCCCGTACGCCGCTCCGTAGCCGACCAGCGGCAGCAGGAACGACCCCGAGCCACCCGCCAGGAACGCCAACAGCGCCGGACCGGTGAGAGCCGGCCGGCGGCGGTCGGCGCGGGTCAGCTGGGCCGCCCGGTCCCGGCACTCCGGGCAGCGCGGGACGTGGTTCTGCACCAGGAGATGGCTCTGTGACAGGCCAACGCCGTGGGGCGCGTGGCCGTCCGGGGCACCGTCCAAGGCATGACCCTGTGGGGCATCGGCGCCCGCATCGCGTCCGATGAATACGGGTATCCGCTCCCAGTACGTGATGCATGCGGGGTCCGCGGGCGCGCCGGGCATGGCGCGCAGGAAGGCCTGCCGCAGACCCTCGCGTGCCCGCTGGAGCAGCAGGGAGGTCGCGCCCTTCCCCGTACCGAAGGCCTTGGCGATCGCCGACAGCGACTGGTCCTCGACCTCGGCGAGCCAGAGCGCCTTCACCCAGCGCTGCGGCAGCTGGTCGAGGACGCGGGCGAGCAGAGCGACGTAAGCGGTGCGCTGGAGCGGGGCCGTGCTGTCGGTGGACGCGGCGAGGTCGCGAATCGTGGCCCGCAGATACGCCGGGATGTCACCGGTCCAGTCGCCAGTCCAGTCGCCGGACCAGTCGCCAGTCCGGTCACCGGACCAGTCACCGGACCAGTCGCCGGTCTGGTCGCCAGCCTGGTCGCCGCGGCCCGTTCCGTCGCCGATGCGCCCGTCGATGCGGTATCCGCCCTGGATCCGTCGCCAGACCCGGAAGTGGGCCTCGGCGACCAGGTCCTCGGCGAGCCAGGCGTCGGAGGTGAGCGAACAGGCGTAGCCGACCAGGCGCGGATGCTCCCGTTCGTAAAGCGCGGCGTATGTGTCCGCCGCCGACTTCTCGGTAGCCGAGAGGGCATCCGGCATGAAGGCAGCCGGCACGGAGGCAGCTGAGATGGAGGCATCTGACATGGAGGTACAGCCCCTGACGTATCGCTCGCCCCGGAGGCGGCCCGGCTTCGCGGCTCTTGGCGCGGTCCCCGACGCGGCGCGCTGATCGGGGATGTTCCGGCCATCGGGGCCCTGCATGAACCAAGCCAGAGTAAAGCGGACATATCTCCGCATTCAAAGGTTCGTGACGTAGGTCACGCGGGAATCCGGTGCACTGTCGTCACGCCCCCGACGTCCTAGTGGTCGTAGTAGCACCGAGCAGTGGCACGAAAAAAGCAGCAAAACAGCGGCAATGCGGCAGCAGGACGCAGGCAAATACAGCGACAACTGCAGCGGCACGCACAGAGACAAGAAAAGACGCACCGAGTCCGAGCACCGAATGCAAGGGGGAGCCGGCGATGTCCACCGCCATCGACCAAGCCGTTCAGGCCCGTCTCATTGCGACCACCCCGGGGTCCCGGGAGATCCCGGCGAGCCTGCGCTACGACCATGCGGACCCGTTCGCGGTACGGGTGACGTTTCCGCCCGCGGCGTCGCTGGACGGGGCGGAAGTGGTCTGGACGTTCGGGCGCGATCTGCTGGAGGACGGGCTGCGGGCGCCGTCCGGCACGGGCGATGTACGCATCTGGCCGTGCGGCCCGGAGGCCGTCGTGGTGGAGTTCCACACGGCGGAGGGGATGGCGATGGTGCAGTTCGGTACGCAGGATCTGCGGGACTTTCTGGTCCGGTCGTACGGGGTCGTCGCGAGGGGCGGCGAGGGCCTGCACCTGGATGTCGACGCGGACCTCGCCGCTCTGCTGCGCGAGGCGTAGCGAGCGAGCGCCCCGTCTTCAGCGCGGCCGGCCACCTTCAGCGCGGCCGGCCGTCTCCAGCGCAGCCAGCCGTCTTCAGCGCGGCTGGCCCCCGACCTCGGGCGACCGTGGGCAGGACGCGGGCTCAGCCAGCGACCTCCGCCCCCTCGCCCCCGCCGAACAGATTCCCCAGATGCAGATCCAGCAGCCGTACCGCCTGCTCCGGGGTGTGCACATCCAGCAGGACGTAGGCGGAGAGCCCGTCGACCAGGCTGATCAACAGCATCGCCTCGTCGTCGGTCGCCCGGTCCGGCGCCAGTTCGCCGCGCTCCGCGGCCGCGCGCAGCTGGTCGGCGAAGAAGGCGCGGAGTTTGGGAATGCCTTCCTTGGCCTCGGCGCGCAGGCCCTCGTCATGGATGGCGCGGGCGAAGTAGGCGGCGCCGACCAGCACCCCGATGCGGCTCTTGTCGTCCAGCGGCAGCATCCCCGACAGGCAGGCGCGGAGCACCGCGCGGGGTGACGGCTCCCCGGGCAGCGCCTCGATGCGCTCGCGGATCCGCTGGTCGGCCAGCCGGTTGATGTAGCGGAGGGCGAAGAGCAGCATCTCGTCCTTGCCGCGGAAGTAGTGCTGCAGCCTGCCGAGGGAGATACCCGCCTCGGCGGCGACATCGCGCAGGCTCGCGCCCTCCAGGCCGCGGGTGCTCGCGATGCGCCAGAGCGCCTCGGAAATCTCCTCGCGTCTGGCTTCGTGGTCCACCTTTTTGGGCATGGACGGCCTCCCCTTATGTGCGTCGCCAAGGCGTTTCGGATGAAGCGGCCCGCTTTTACAAGTCGCTTGTACCGTTATAACGTAACGGTACTCAATACGCTTGACTTGGAAACCGGTGAACCCTCATGCCCGAGCACGCCGCCCCGCTCCTGCGCCCACCCCGTCATCGCGTCGATCCCCGCGCCCGCCGCTGGTGGACGGTCCAGGCGCTGCTCACCCTCAGCGGTCCGATGCTGCTCACCGCGCTGGTGATGGCAGTGCTGTCCGTGCTGTTCTTCCCGGGCGCGTTGCCCTGGCTGGGCCCGCTGCTGCTGGTCGTGCTGGTTCTGCCCGCCCTCGGCTATCTCCTCGTCATGCCGCGCCGGCGGTATTCCGTGCACGCGTGGGAGCTGGGCAGCCGCGCGGTCTACGCGGCGGGCGGCTGGTTCTGGCAGAAGCGGCGGATCGCACCGCTGTCCCGGGTGCAGACCGTCGACACCATGCGTGGCCCCATACAGCGCAGGTACGGGCTGGCGACGGTGACCGTCACCACCGCGTCCACGGCGGGTGACATCAAGATCGCGGGACTGTCGGACGCGGACGCCGAGGAGCTGTCCCGACTGATCGGCGAGGCCGCCCAGGACGTGCCGGGGGATGCGGCATGAGTGAGCACAGCGAGCGAAGCGTCCGGGGGCGTGCGCCGGGCGAGTACGAGGCCGAGCGGAGCGCGGTCCCCGCATCCGCGCCCATCGCCGCCTCCCCCCTGCCGCAGTGGCGTCGGCTGGATCCGCGCACGCTGCTGGTGCACTGCGGCTGGATGGGGGCTCCGCTCGGATCGCTGGCACTGACGGCGCTGGCCACCGGCGGAAAGATCAACGCCGGTGCGTGGATCACTCTCGCCGCCATCGCCGCCTCCTTCGCCGTCATCACCGCGATCGGCCTGGTCCGCTGGGCCCGTACCGAATTCCGGGTCACCGACGAGACTCTCGACGTACGAAGCGGACTGCTGACCCGGCGGCTGCGCAGCGTGCCGCTCCACCGGATCCGTACCGTCGACCTGACCGCGTCGCCGCTGCACCGGCTGATGGGCGTCACCGTGCTGCGGGCGGGTACGGCGGGCTCCGGGGACGGCGGCGGGGAACTGGCGCTGGAGGCGCTGACGGCCGCCGAGGCGCACCGGCTGCGCGCGGAGCTGCTCGCCCACGCCGACACCGAGGCGGCCGCCAAGGACCCGGTGCTGGCCCGGATCAGCTGGCGCTGGCTGCGGTACGCGCCGCTGACCTTCTGGGTCGTCGGCGGGGTGTTCGTCGTGGCCGGATCCGTCTACCGGGTGCTGGACGGCATCGGCATCGAGCCGTGGAAACTCGGCTTCGTCCAGCGGGCGTTCACGGAATTCGGGGCGAGCGTCCTGTGGCTGACGATCCCCGCGGTGGTGCTCGCCGTCCTGGCCCTGGGCTCGGTCGGCGCGGTCGCCCTCTACATCGAGAACTGGTGGAACTACTGCCTGGAGTGGACCGACGCACGCACCCTCCAGGTGCGCCGCGGACTCTTCACCACCCGCTCGGTCACCATCGAACGCGCCCGGCTGCGCGGCGTGCTGCTGCGTGAACCACTGCTGCTGCGGGCCGGTGGCGGCGCACTCGTACGGGCGGTCGCGGGCGGCCTCGGCAACCGCGAGGAGAACCGCCGCCGCAGCGGCCTGCTCCCGCCCGCACCCCGCCCCGAAGCCCTCCGCGTGGCGACCGGCGCCCTGCAATCCCCGTTCCCCGGAACGGAGTTGATGACCGAGGGAGCCAAGTCGTCGCACCAGGCAGCCATTTCCCCGCCGCCCCCACCGTCCTCGCTGCCCCTGCTGACGCCCCACCCCCGTATCGCTCTCCGCCGGCGACGCGTACGCGGCCTGCTGTTCGCCGTCCTCCCCGGCACGGTGGTCCTCGCGGGCCTCGGTGCCGCGTTCACGCCCGTCCTGCTGCCCTGCGCATGGATCTACGCCGTGGTCACCACGCCGCTCGTGCTGTGGCTGGCCCGGGACGCCTACCGCAATCTGGGCCACGGGATACACGGCCGCCACCTGGTCACCCGCTCCGGCACCTTCAGCCGTGACACCCTCGCCCTCCAGCGCGAAGCCATCGCGGCCTGGACGTTCACCAGCTCACCGTTCACCCGCCGGGCCGGACTGGTCACCCTCACCGCGGCGGTCGCCGCCGGCGAGGAGAGCTACCGCATCCCGGACCTGGCCGCCGACTACGCCCCGTCCTTCGCCGCGGCCGCCGCCCCGGGAATCCTCGACGAGTTCCTCACCGTCCCCACGAACGCGTTCCCCGGAGCGCCGAGCCCCGACCGCTACCCCGTTTCGCGCCCGCGATACCCCGATTCGCACCAGGGATCCGCAACATGACGCAGATCACACCCCTCTCGCGTGCACGGCAAAGCCGACCACGCCGTCCTAGTGGGTGAGCCGTGCATAGCCCGACAGCAGTGAGGGAGCAGCCGCGATGAACCCTGTCATCGACCAAGCCGTCCAGGTCCGTCTCATCGCGACCACGCCCGGCCCGCACGCGGTGCCCGCGGTGCTGCAGTACCAGCCCGCCGACCCGCTGGCGGTACGGATGTCCTTCCCGCCGGAGATCTCGCTGGACGGCGCGGCGGTGGACTGGGCGTTCGCGCGTGAGCTGCTCGCCGAGGGGCTGCGGATGCCGGCCGGGCGGGGCGACGTCAGAGTGCGCCCGTCCGGTCCGGACCGCACGGTGATGGAGTTCCACGCGGACGAGGGCATCGCGATGGTTCAGCTGAAGACCTCGGACGTCCGGCAGTTCCTGGCGCGCTCGTACGCGGCGGTGCCCGCCGGGTGCGAGCCGGCGCATCTCGACGTGGAGCGCGGCCTGGAGGAGCTGTTCGGCGCGGCGTGAGCCGCAAGCCGCGGCGCGGGCCCTGGGCCCGCGTCTCGCTGCTGTCGTATGACTGTGGGGCCTGTTCGGCGAACAGGCCCCACAGCCATACACAACCAACTGTCCCCTGGCGGTTACCGCTGCGGGAACCCGAACCCGTACCCCTGGCCCTTCATCCACGGCAGCAGCCCGTCCAGGGCGTCGACGGTCCGGGCGCGGTTGCCGCCGCCGTCGTGGAAGAGGACCGTCGGCCCGTTGGTGAGTTCGCCGCGCACGGTCTGCTCGATCGTCCCGACGCTGCCGCCCTCGAAGTCCTTGCTGTCGACGTTCCAGCCCAGCGGCCGCATGCCGTGGTCGGCGGCGAGCTGTCGGCTGTAGGGGGTGAAGGCGCCGCCCGGGGCGCGGTAGTACTCCACCTTCGCGCCGCCCGCCGCGTCCTCGATCATCTTCTGTGCGTCGAGGATCTGCTTCGACTGGTAGCTCTGCGACTGGTGGTCCATGCCGGTGTTGTGGCTGATGGTGTGGTTACAGAGCTTGTGCCCGGCGGCCACCACCTGCTTGACGAGGTCGGGGTGTGCCTTCGCCTGCGGGCCGATCATGCAGAACACCGCCTTGACGTCGTTCTTCTTCAGGGTGGCCAGCACCTTCGGGGTCCAGACCGGGTCCGGGCCGTCGTCGATGGTGATGTTCAGGCTGCGGCCCGGACGGTCCGAGGCGTGCACGATGGACGGGTTGACCTTGGTGACCGCGGGCGCCCGCTCGGGCTTGTTCCCGGCGGAGTCGACGGTGTCGGCCTGTGCCGTGCCGCCTGGCTGCGCGAAGGCCAGCGCGCCCGCGACCGCGAGCGACACCACTGCCGCCGCGGCCACTCCCATGATCCCGCCCTCGATACCGAAACGCCGCCGTCCCATGTGAATCCCGTCCCTCATGCCGAGCTCGTGTGTGTACGGATCGGCGGCGCGCGCTGCGTACGCATGCCGCCTTGCACCACGAGAGATGCACGGGATTCCGGGCAGGCTGCCCCTGTTACAGAGCCATCATGAAACCTACGGATACTGGACCCCATGCCACGTGTACTTCTGATCGAGGACGACGCCGCCGTACGGGACGGGGTGAGCCTCGCGCTACGGCGGCGCGGCCACGAAGTGGCGGCCGCGGCCAGCGGTGAGGAGGGCCTGGAGGTCCTGCCGGGCTTCCGGCCCGACATCGTCCTGCTGGACCTGATGCTCCCCGGCAAGGACGGCTTCGAGGTCTGCCGGCTGATCCGCGCGGAACGGCAGCTGCCGATCATCATGCTCACCGCCCGCGGCGACGACCTCGATGTGGTGCTCGGCCTGGAGGCCGGGGCCGACGACTACATCGTCAAGCCCGCCCGTGGCGAGGTGCTGGAGGCCCGGATCCGCGCCGTGCTGCGTCGTACCGCGCTGCCCGCCGACGGTCAGCCGGCCGTGTCGGAGCCGGGGCCCGCCCCGGTCGAGACATATGGCGAGCTCGCGATAGACCGGGCCGGACTCGTCGTCGGCAAGGGCGGCCAGGACCTGGCGCTGGCTCCCTCGGAGATGAAGCTGCTGCTGTTCCTGTCCGCGACCCCGGGGCAGGTCTTCAGCCGCCAGCAGCTGCTGGAGCATGTCTGGGAGCACAGCTACCACGGTGATGCGCGGCTGGTCGACGCGTGTGTCATGCGGCTGCGGACGAAGATAGAGGACACCCCGCGCAGTCCCCGTTACGTCCAGACCGTGCGGGGCTTCGGCTACCGCTTCGGGCCGCTGTGAGCCGCCTCGGCAGCCTGGTGCCGACCCTGCCGACCCTTCCTCGTCTGCGACGTGGGACCCCTCAGCTGCTGCGGGGGCTGCGGGCCCGGCTCGTCGTCGCGTTTCTGCTGGTGGCGGCCGTCAGCGCGCTGACCACGGCGGGGCTGACGTACCGCGAGGCCCGTAACGCCATCCTCCAGCGCTCCCAGGACATCGCCGTCAACGACCTGCGGGCGCAGATCAATTCGCTGGCGCCGGAGCTCCCGGTGCCTCCGGCGCGGGCGGATCTGGACTCCTTCCGGGTCCAGCTGGAGCGTTCGGGCAAGTCCCGGGAGTGGGACATCTCTGTCCACTACAGGGGCGTGCCGCAGAGCGCCGAGGGTGGACTGCGCCGCAGTGTGGTGGTGCCGGCCGACCTCAAGGCGTCCGTCGAGAAGCGTCATGTGCCGGCCTTCCAGCGGGTCGATCGCGCCGGCGCACCGTGGCTGTTGATCGGTATGCCGGTGCGGCAGTCCGACGGTGACGCCTCCGCGCTGTCCGTGTACGCGCAGCTGCCGCTGACCGCGGAGGAGTCCAACGTCGAGGCGCTGGTGAGTGCCGCCCAGCGGGGCGCGCTGCCGGTGCTGATGCTGGCCGTGATCCCGGCGCTGTTCGCCGCGCGGGGGGTGCTGCGCCCGGTACGGGGGCTGCGGCAGGCCGCCGAGGGGCTTGCCGAGGGCAAGCTGGACACCCGGCTGGAGGTGAAGGGCACCGATGAGCTCGCCGATCTGTCACGGACGTTCAATGACATGGCGGCGAAGCTGGAGGAGAGCGTGGCGGATCTGCGGCGTCTGGAGGCCAACTCCCGGCGGTTCGCCGCCGATGTGTCGCATGAACTGCGGACGCCGCTGGCGGCCATGGCGGCGGTCACCGACGTTCTCGACGAGGACGCCGATTCCCTCGATCCCGACACGGCCTCCGCGGTCCGGCTGATCAGCCAGGAGACCGGCAAGCTCGCGCGGATGGTCGAGGACCTGATGGAGGTCTCACGGTTCGACGCCGGGGCCGCGGCACTGCACCTGGACGAGGTGGACGTCGCGGAGACCATCCGTAAGACGTTGCAGGCCAGGGCGTGGCAGAAGCGGGTGGCGACCGAGCTGCCGGCGAATGTGCGGGCCCGGCTGGACCCGCGGCGGCTGGACGTGGTCGTCGCCAACCTGGTGGGCAACGCTCTCCACCACGGTGGTGAGCCGGTCCGGGTACGGCTGCACGCGCCGGCCCCGGATGCGGACCGGCTGCTGATAGAGATCTCCGACAGCGGCCCCGGCATCGACCCCGAGGTCCTGCCGCATGTCTTCGACCGCTTCTACAAGGCGGACTCGGCCCGCGCCCGGTCGGAGGGCAGCGGCCTGGGCCTCGCCATCGCGCTGGAGAACGTCCGACTGCACGGGGGCTCCGTACGGGCCGCCAACTCGCCTGAGGGTGGGGCGGTGTTCACGGTGGATCTGCCGGTGGGTCCGGCATCCGACTCACTGGCATCCGACTCGCCGACACCGGACTCGCTGACGCCCGACTCACCAGCACCGGAATCGCCGGCATCGGCGTCGACGTCCACCGTCGCCATAGAGCACGCGACCGCGGACGACGCCGAGCGCCCGATCGGGAACCCGGCGGCGCACGCCGCCGTGAACGACAGCCGGGACACCGAGCGCCCCGGGACCGGGAAAGAGCACGACGCATGAGCCCCATGAACGCCCGCACCCCCCTCGACACGCACGGCGTCCGCCGCGCCCTGGCCTCCTCGTGGACCCGGCGGATCATGGTGGGTGGTCTGCTGGCCGGCGCGCTGGGCGGCGTCCTGACAGCCACGCTGACGGGCTGCGGTATCGCGCCCACCGACGTCATCGACGCCGGTGAGCCCGCCGCGGGTGTGAAGGCTCCGGGCCAGCCGCCGGCCGATGTCCAGCTGTTCTTCTACGGGCCGTCCGGGCTGCGCTCCGCGACCCGCCCGGCGAAGGCCCCGGTCGACCCGGAGGACGCGATCCAGCTGCTGATGGAGGGCCCGAACCACGCCGAGCGGATGCGTGGTCTCTCCAGCGTCCTGCCGAAGTTCCCCGGCCGACTGACCACGGCGACGGGCCGGGGCACGGTCGTGATCACGCTGCCGATGAACGCGAAATTCCTGGATTCCGCGTCGCTGAACCAGCTGGTGTGCACCGCGGCCAATGCCAAGGTCCCCGGGGACAAGCCGCCGGGCGAGGTCACGGTGACGCTGATCGGCGCGGACATCCGCGTCGGCCCCCTGGTCTGCGGCGGCAACAACGCGTTCCCGGTCGTCGAGCCCAGCCCTACGGGTTCGGCGAGCGGCGCTGCGAACGGCGCGACGGAGGGTACGCCCGGCACGGCGGAGGGCTCGACCGGCTGAGCCACCGAGCTCGACGGGCCGAGCCGCCGCTCCGCGTTACGGTGGGAGCAGGGGCCGTGTGCCGCCCGGCAGCAGGCAAGCGTGCCGCCAAGAGGATCGGCCGACCACTGACGCCTCTGACCCCTCGGGAGAGTCGCGATGACCGAACGCAAACCGCCCGGCGTGCCCTTCGAGACCTGGGTCGACAAGCAGATCCGTGAGGCGACGGAACGGGGCGACTTCGCGAACCTGCCCGGCGCCGGAAAGCCCCTCCCGAGCCTCGACCAGCCGTACGACGAACTGTGGTGGGTCAAGGACAAGATGGTCCGGGAGAACCTCTCCTACCTGCCGCCGAGCCTCGTGCTGCGCAAAGAGGCCGAGGACGCGCTGGAGGCAGCGGCCAGCGCCCCCAGCGAGGCCGCGCTGCGCCGCATCCTGACCGCCGTCAACGAACGAATCCACGCCGCGCTGCGCACACCCCTCGAAGGCCCGCCACTGAACCTCACGCCGTTCGACATCGACCAGCTCGCCCGGGAATGGCGGACGCGTCACGGGAGTTGAGTCATGTAGAGCCTCGCCCCGACGTCGACCGGCGCTTCGTCAGGGCGCGGCGGGCCCCAGCCGCACCCGTAGGAACCGCGGCCGGTAGAGGTCGACGTTCCCGTTGAGCCGTGGATCGGCCGGAACGCCTGGCGGGCCCAGCCAGTTGACGTCGTAGCTGAGCAGGAGTTCACCGGACGCGGTGAATTCGGGGTGCGCCTGCGGGTTGTAGGCGGCGACGTAGTGCGGTTCGGGGTCGGGTGGCCGGGGTGGGGTGATGCGGCCGTTCGGGCCGTGCCAGGGGCCTTGGGGTGAGCAGGACCAGTAGCTGGTGATCGCGGTCATGCCTTCGGTGCCCGCTCCCCCGGTGTCCATGGTGAACAGCACCCAGGTGGGGCCGTCGCGTACGACCGTGAAGGCGCTGCCGACGCCGCGTGTGCCGCCATCCTGCAGTACGGGCCGGGCCTGGTCGGCGCCGCGCCGCCAGTGTGTGCCGTCCCAGAACCGCCAGGCGGCGCGGTCGGCGAGGCGGCCGGTCGGGACGCGGGCGAGGTAGGCGCTGGAGGCCGGCGAGTCGGGTGGGTCGTCGCCGCCGAAGACGTAGGTCCAGGCGCCGTGGCGGGCCGTCGCGGAGCCGTAGAGGACGCGTTGGGCGGGGTCCGTGACGGAGGTCTGGTCGACGGTCTCGGTGATGCTCTCCAGGGTGAGGTCGGGGAGGGAGAGGGTGGCGACTTCGGTGCTGCGGGGTACGCCGAAGACCCAGGGGGCGGTTCCCTGCGCGCGGTTCCAGAGGAGGACGCGGACGACTTTTTCGCGGGCGCCGGGGGCGCGGGGCTCCACGCTCGCGTGCACGGGCCAGCGCCAGCCGCCGCCCGCCGGGCCGGGGGCGGGGTCCGGGTCGGGGAAGAACGGGCCGGGGGTGGCGGGGGTGCCGCCGGTCAGGGTGCGCTCCAGGTGGCCCGAACGGGACATCACGAGGGCGGTGTTGTGGCGGAGGTAGGGCGGACCCCCGTTGTCGGCGATGCGCCAGCGGTAGGGCTGGCCCTGTGGGTTGGGTGGGGGCTGCACGCGGTCGAGGAAGGTGTCGGAGAAGAGCCAGAGCGTACGGCCGTCGGGGAGGCGCAGGGAGTGAGTGCCGTCGCCGCCGGTCCAGTCGTCCACCCGGGTGTTGTCGTTGCCGTAGCGGGCGAACTCCCCGGTGAGGGGGTTTTCGGTCGACCAGGAGGCAGCCTTGCGTCCGGGGCAGGCCGCGGTGGGGTCCGGGGTGGCGCGCGGCATCGCCCATGACACCAGGGCGGTGGCCGCGAGCAGGGCCAGGAGGAGGGAGAGCAGTGCGGCGGCGGTGGTGGTGTGGGGGGATCGGCGCCTGGACATTCCGCTCCTAGGTCGCTAGGTCGGGTGCCGGCGCCCACGGTAGCGAACTGGCCGGACGAGCGGACCAGGGGAAACGGTGATCGCCATCGAGCAAGATGGGCGGATATGCGGTTATGCACCTCATGGGGCATTTGCGGAGAGTGTGAGGGTGGGCGCGCCGCACGCCGTGTGCCCTGACGGGCGAGGATCCCGCCGCACTCCGCGGCCGCTCACGGAGCCGACCTGCACACAGACGCAACCAGTACGGATCGCCACCGCCGCCCACTACTTACCGGCGGGTAGCAGTTCGTCGCCGCGGCCCTCCCCCTACCACCCCCAATACGGACAAACACAAGGTCAACGAGTGCAAGGTCACAGCCGGAGCCCCTGCTCCGGCTAACGGTCGTTCGCTTAGCCTGCTTGCCATGACCGCCGAGTCCTCCGAACTCCCCCTGGCCGCCGCATTCCCGGACGCGGACCGCGAACAGTGGCAGCGCCTCGTCGAAGGCGTGCTGCGCAAATCGGGCGTCACAGAAGCGGCGGGTGCCGCCGCCGAGGACGCGCTCGCGACCGAGATCCAGGACGGGATCCGCATCCGCCCGCTGTATACCCGTGACGACGATTCGGCCGCCGTGGGCCTCCCCGGCTTTCCGCCGTTCGTACGCGCCGGCCGTCCCGAGGGCACGACCGTGTCCGGTTGGGACGTACGCCAGCGCCATGTGCACGCCGATCCGGAGCGCGCCAATGAGGCGGTGCTCGCGGACCTGGAGAACGGTGTCACCTCGCTGTGGCTGACCGTCGGGGACGGCGGGGTGCCGGTGACGGAGCTGCCGCGGGCGTTGCGGGGCGTGTATCTGGATCTGGCCGCGGTGGCGCTGGACGCGGGCGCCGATTTCGTCGCGGCCGCCGAGGAGTTGCTGGGGCTGTACGCCGCGTCGGGTGTGCCGCTGAGCGAGGCGACCGGCACTCTGGGCGCGGATCCGCTGGGACTGTTGGCCCGTACGGGCGATGACAGCAAGCTGCGGATCCAGTTGGAGGCCGCGACCCGGCTCGCTGCGCGTTCGGCCGCCGACTCGCCGAAGTTGCGGGCGCTGGCCGTGGACGCGCTGCCGTATCACGAGGCGGGTGGTTCGACCGCCGAGGAGCTGGGTGCTTCGCTGGCGACCGGTGTGGCGTATCTGCGGGAGCTGACCGCGGCCGGTCTGGATGTGGATACGGCCTGCCGGCAGCTGGAGTTCCGCTATGCGGCCACCGCGGACCAGTTCCTGACGATCGCGAAGCTGCGTGCGGCCCGCCGGCTGTGGGCGCGGGTCGCGGAGGTGTGCGGGGCGTCGCCCGAGGCGTCGGCGCAGCGTCAGCACGCGGTGACGTCCACGGTGATGATGACCCGTCGGGACCCGTGGGTGAACATGCTGCGGACCACGGTGGCCGGGCTGTCCGCGGGTGTCGGTGGTGCGGATGCGGTGACGGTGCTGCCGTTCGATGCCGCGTTGGGCCTGCCGGACGCGTTCGCCCGGCGGATCGCCCGTAACACCCAGTCGGTGCTGCTGGAGGAGTCGCATCTGTCGAAGGTGATCGACCCGGCGGGCGGCTCCTGGTACGTGGAGAGCCTCACCGCCGAGCTGGCCCGGTCCGCCTGGGCGTTCTTCCAGGAGATCGAGGGTGCGGGCGGTCAGGCCGCGGCGCTGCGGTCCGGGTTGATCGGTGAGCGGCTGGCGGCGACCTGGCGGCGGCGGTCCGAGGATCTCGCGCACCGCCGTGAACCGATCACCGGTGTCAGTGAGTTCCCGCATCTGGCGGAGTCGCCGGTGCAGCGCGATCCGGCGCCGGCTCCGGTGGGCGGTGGTCTGCCGCGGGTGCGCAGGGACGATGCGTACGAGGGGCTGCGGGCCCGGTCCGATGCGCATCTGGCGGTCGGTGGGGAGCGGCCGAAGGTGTTTGTCGCGGCGCTGGGTCCGGCCGCGGTGCACACCGCGCGGGTGACGTTCGCGGCGAATCTGTTCCAGGCGGGCGGTATCGAGACGGTCCAGGAGCCGGCGTCGGTGGACGCGGAGTCGGTGGCCGAGGCGTTTGCGCGGAGTGGGGCGGGCATTGCCTGTCTGTGTTCGAGTGACGCGGTGTACGGCGAGCAGGCGGCGGCGGTGGCGGCCGCGCTGAAGTCGGCGGGTGCGCTGCGGGTGTATCTGGCGGGTAAGCCGGGTGCGCGGGGCGAGGAATACGTGGAGGCCGGTGTGGACGCGTTCGTGTTCGCGGGCTGCGACGCGGTCGAGGTGCTGTCCTCGGCCCTGGATGTCATGGAGGTGGCGTGATGGTGAGCATCCCGGACTTCAGCGGGGTCGAGCTGGGAGATCCGCTCGGGACAGTCACGTCGGCCGATGCCGGGCAGTGGGCGGAGGCGGTGCAGCAGGTCACCGGCAAGGGTGTCGAGGATCTGACGTGGGAGACGCCGGAGGGTATCGACGTCAAGCCGCTGTACACCGACGCGGACCTCGGCGGTGTGGACTTCCTCGGCACGTACCCGGGTATCACGCCGTATCTGCGCGGCCCCTACCCCACCATGTACGTCAACCAGCCGTGGACCATCCGGCAGTACGCCGGTTTCTCCACCGCCGAGGAGTCCAACGCCTTCTACCGGCGTAATCTCGCGGCCGGTCAGAAGGGTCTGTCGGTCGCGTTCGATCTGCCGACGCACCGTGGCTACGACAGCGATCATCCGCGTGTCACCGGCGATGTCGGCATGGCGGGCGTCGCCATCGACTCGATCTACGACATGCGGCAGCTCTTCGAGGGCATTCCGCTGGACAAGATGACGGTGTCGATGACGATGAACGGCGCGGTGCTGCCGGTTCTCGCGCTGTACATCGTGGCGGCCGAGGAGCAGGGCGTACCGCCGGAGAAGCTTGCGGGGACCATTCAGAACGACATCCTCAAGGAGTTCATGGTCCGCAACACCTACATCTATCCGCCGCAGCCGTCGATGCGGATCATCTCCGACATCTTCTCGTACACGTCGCAGAAGATGCCGCGCTACAACTCCATTTCGATCTCCGGCTATCACATCCAGGAGGCGGGTGCGACGGCCGACCTGGAGCTGGCGTACACCCTCGCGGACGGGGTGGAGTATCTGCGCGCGGGCATCGAGGCCGGCATGGACGTGGACTCCTTCGCGCCTCGGCTCTCGTTCTTCTGGGCGATCGGCATGAACTTCTTCATGGAGATCGCCAAGCTGCGCGCGGCCCGGTTGCTGTGGGCGCGCCTGGTGCAGCGCTTCGAACCGAAGAACCCCAAGTCGCTGTCCCTGCGCACCCATTCGCAGACTTCCGGCTGGTCGCTGACCGCGCAGGACGTGTTCAACAACGTGACGCGTACGTGTGTGGAGGCGATGGCTGCCACCCAGGGGCACACCCAGTCGCTGCACACCAACGCCCTCGACGAGGCGCTGGCCCTGCCCACCGACTTCTCCGCCCGGATCGCCCGCAACACCCAGCTCTTCCTCCAGCAGGAGTCGGGGACCTGCCGGGTGATCGACCCGTGGGGCGGCAGCGCGTACGTCGAGAAGCTCACGCACGATCTGGCGCAGCGGGCCTGGCAGCACATCGAGGAGGTCGAGGCGGCCGGCGGTATGGCCAAGGCCATCGACGCGGGCATTCCGAAGCTGCGCGTCGAGGAGGCCGCGGCCCGTACGCAGGCGCGGATCGACTCCGGCCGGCAGGCGCTGATCGGGGTCAACAAGTACCGGGTGGAGACCGATGAGGAGATCGAGGTCCTCAAGGTCGACAACTCCGCCGTGCGGGCCCAGCAGATCGAGAAGCTGAAGCGACTGCGTGCCGAGCGCGACGAGGCGGCCTGCCAGGATGCACTGCGGGCGCTGACGGAGTCGGCAAAGGCCGGGCCCGGCAAGGGACTTGAAGGAAATCTTCTCGCCCTGGCCGTGAACGCGGCCCGCGCGATGGCGACCGTCGGTGAGATCTCGGACGCACTGGAGACCGTCTACGGGCGCCACTCCGGCCAGATCCGTACGATCTCCGGTGTGTACCGAGACGAAGCGGGCCCCTCCTCCGGTGTCGAGCGCACCCGGGACCTGGTGGCCGAATTCGAGCGCGCCGAGGGGCGCCGACCGCGCATCCTGGTGGCCAAGATGGGCCAGGACGGCCATGACCGCGGCCAGAAGGTGATTGCCACGGCCTTTGCCGACCTGGGCTTCGACGTGGATGTCGGCCCGCTGTTCCAGACGCCGGCCGAGGTCGCCCGCCAGGCGGTCGAGGCGGACGTCCACATCGTCGGCGTCTCGTCGCTGGCCGCGGGCCATCTGACCCTGGTGCCCGCCCTGAAGGAGGCGCTGGCCGCCGAGGACCGGGAGGACATCACGATCGTGGTGGGCGGGGTGATCCCGCCGCAGGACGTCCAGCCGCTGCGCGACATGGGTGCGGCCGCGGTCTTCCTGCCCGGCACGGTGATCCCCGATGCCGCGCACGATCTGGTGCGGGAACTGGCGTCGGTCCTCGGCCACGAGCTCTGAGCGGGGGGTCATGCCTGCGACGATCGATGTCGGACGGTACGCCGAGGGGGTCCGCGCCGGTTCCCGGGCGTGGATCGCCCGTGCCGTCACCCTGGTGGAATCCACCCGCGCCGACCACCGGGCGGCGGCGCAGCGGCTGCTGATCGAGCTGCTGCCGCACTCCGGTGCGGCCCGCCGGGTGGGTATCAGCGGGGTGCCGGGCGTCGGCAAGTCGACGTTCATCGACGCGCTCGGCACGCTGCTGACCGGCATGGGGCACCGGGTCGCGGTACTCGCCGTCGACCCGTCCTCCACCCGCACCGGCGGCTCCATCCTGGGTGACAAGACCCGGATGGAGCGGCTGGCGACCGACCCGGCGGCGTTCGTCCGCCCCTCCCCCACCTCCGGGACGCTGGGCGGTGTGGCACGCGCGACCCGCGAGTCCATCGTCGTCATGGAGGCCGCGGGCTACGACGTGATCCTGGTGGAGACGGTCGGCGTCGGCCAGTCCGAAACCACCGTGGCCAACATGGTCGACACCTTCCTCCTGCTGACGCTGGCCCGCACCGGCGACCAGCTCCAGGGCATCAAGAAGGGCGTCCTGGAGCTGGCGGACCTGGTGTCGGTCAACAAGGCGGACGGTCCGCACGAGCGGGACGCCCGCTCGGCGGCCCGTGAACTGGCCGGTGCGCTACGGCTGTTGCAGCCTGCCGACGCCGTGTGGACACCGCCGGTGCTGACGTGCAGCGCCCGCGAGGGCACCGGCCTGAAGGCGGTGTGGGAGCGGATCGAGCAGCACCGCACGCTGCTGGACTCGACCGGCGCGCTGGCCGAGCGGCGCCGTGCGCAGCAGGTCGACTGGACCTGGTCGATGGTCCGCGAGCGGCTGATCGACCGGCTCCAGGAGCACCCCGAGGTGCGCCGCCAGGGGCCAGGCATCGAGCGTGCGGTGCGCGACGGGGAGATCACCGCGACATTGGCCGCCGAGCGGCTGCTGGACGCGTTCGGGCTGTCGGACGGGTCATAGCACCTGTCCGGTGGGACAGGGTCGGAACGGTCTTCGGGGGTGTGGTCGGGCGTGGGCCCGGCCCCGCCCCCGTCGTACTCACCCCCGCTTCTGAGTAGCCGCGCTCATGACACGGCCTGGCCCCGGCATCGAGGATTCCGGGGGCGGGCATGCGAGCAACTCGCCTGGTGTCACCTGGGGTTGTGGTTGTTGTCGGAGGGGGCCGCTGTGTATCCGCAGGATGTCGAGTACGGGCTGTTTGAGGGCAATCCGCTGGCCGGGCTGATCGAGGGGTTCCGTCTCGCCCCGGCGGCCGGCGGGGAACTGGAGGCGTGGCCGGTCGTCCATGTGCAGTTGCGCCGGGGCGTGCGGTTGTCGGCCGTCGAGGCGGACCGGCTGGCCAAGACCTGCCAGTACGGTGTCCAGCGTCATCTGGCCGCCGCCGGAGGTGACGTCACGCAGGCCGTGGACATGGACCCTTCGGCGAACGGGGTCGCCATCGAGCTGCATCCGTACGGCACCGGCCCGTTCACCGAAGGGGGACCCGTTCGGCGATGACGCCTCCGAACACGGTGAATACCTCACCCCGTGTTCGCGAAATGCGCGACGGCCATGTCGCGGAAGCGTGCGGCGGCCGAGGAGAGATAGCTGTCCTTGCGGCGGACGAGGCTCAGGGTGCGGGCGCAGTCGGGGGTGTCGAGGCGCAGCCAGGCGAGTGGCAGCACCGAGGGGTCGGTGCGGGCGATCGACGGCAGCAGTCCGATGCCGAGCCCGGCCGCGATCAGAAAGTGCGTGGCGCCTGGTTCCTCCCCTTCACAGGAGATGACCGGACTGCGGCCGATGGTGGTGAACAGCCGCTCCAGCAGGGCGCGTTGCCAGTGCCCCGGCCGGGTGGAGATGAACGGCTCGTCGGCGATGTCGGCCACCGAGACCCGGTCCCGGGCGGCCAGCGGATGCCCGGCCGGTACGGCGAGCAGTACCTCTTCGTGCAGGAGCCGAACCGCTTCGAGGCCGGGCCCGTCCAGCGGTTGTGAGGCCACACAGAAGTCCACCTCCCGTGCACGTAGCTGATTGCGCATCACTTCGGGGGTGGCTTGCAGGACCCGCATGGTGACCTTGGGGTGTGCGGTGCGGAACGCGCCCAGCAGTTCGGAGAGCGGCAGCAGGGTCTCGGCGGCGAGAGCGACGCCGCCGTGGTCGAGGCCGGCGGCGTCGGCGACCTCTCGGCGGGCGTCGTCCAGTTCGTCCAGCGCCCGCTCGACCCGGCGCAGAAACGCCGCGCCGTAGCGGTTGAGCCGGATGGTGCGGCCCTGCCGGTCGAAGAGCGGAACGCCCAGCTCGGCCTCCAGCCGGGCGATCGTACGGCTCACCGATGGCTGGGCCACCCGTAGTTCCTCGGCGGCCCGGCTGATGTGCTCGCGCCGGGCGACGGCCCGGAAGTAGCGCAGGGACAGCAGATCCATCGGCTTCTCGGGCCTCCCGCTGTGGTGACGGCGACCAGGGCATGGTCACACAGGGCCCGTCCGGCGGCGGTGGCGAGACCCGCAGCGGGCATCATCCGACGGGTCGTCAGCCGTGGGTCGACACCGTGGCCCAGACCGTCTTGCCCGAGGCGTCCGGCTGTGTCCAGCCCCAGGCTTCGCTGAGCTCGTCGACGATGCGCAGTCCGCGCCCGGACTCGGCGAGGGGGTCGGGCGTGATGAGCACCGGCGTCCCGGTGCCGGCGTCCGAGACCGCGCAGAGCACGCCGGTGTCCTGCCGGGTCAGGGCGAGCCAGGCGGGGCAGTAGGAGCCGGCCGGGGTGAAGCCGCCCCGGTCGTCGTCGTGCGGGGCCTGCTCGTCGTCCCCCCTGTCCTCCCGCCCCTGCGCCTTGGCGCCGTATCGCAGTGCGTTGCTGACGAGTTCGGAGACGACCAGTGCGGTGTTCTCGGTGACGGTGGGGCACATCCGCCAGCCTTCGAGGGTCAGCTGGGTGAAGCGGCGGGCCTCGGCCGCGGTGCGCGGGGAGTCGCTGAGGGCGCATGCGGCGAAGTCGTCGGGACCCGGCAACCACCAGGTGTCCTGATGTGATTCCTCCCGAAGGGCGTCGTGCACGGTCTCTGCCGGATGTGTCGTCATCACGAACTCCGTGAGGGCTTTCGGGGCTGGGCGGAACTTCCCGGGACAGCTAATATCCTCGTCGGCCGCCCCCCGCTGCAAGTACATCTGCAATTGCATCGGTAAGGACGGTTGCTCAGGGGCCCGTTCACGCCAATGTGATCGCGGGCCCGGGAACGGCGGAGGCGCGTCCTCCAGCAAGGGAGCAGCATGATGGAGTCGGTGACCAACGGCATGCAGGCGACCAGCATCGAAGGCGCCGTCTGGCGCAAGAGCAGCCGCAGCAACCCCAGTGGCAACTGCGTTGAGCTGGCCGTTCTTTCCGGCGGCGGGGTGGCGGTACGGAACTCGCGGGATGCGTCGGGCCCGGCGCTGGTCTACACCCGTGCCGAGATGTCGGCGTTCGTCCAGGGCGCCAAGGACGGCGACTTCGACGATCTCATCGATTGCGGCTGACATATGACGGCCGGATAATTGCGCGACTGTACGAACGCTCTGGGACGATGGGACACTGAGCGTTCGTCCGAACACCCAGGGGAGTCACCATGAGTGCCGCGCAGCCGAGCCGCGAATCGTCTCTGCGCCGCTACTTGGAGCATCCCCGTGGTGGCCCGACCGTCCTGCGCATCGTCCTGGGCACCCAGTTGAGACGGTTGCGCGAGGCGGCGGGCATCACCCGCGAGGCCGCCGGAGACGCCATCCGCGGCTCGCATGCGAAGATCAGCCGCCTGGAGCTCGGCCGGGTGGGCTGCAAAGAGCGGGATATCGCGGATCTGCTGACGCTCTACGGCATCACGGACGACTCGGAGCGCGCCGACTTCCTCGCGCTGGCCCGCCGGACCAGCACTCCTGGCTGGTGGCACCAGTACGGCGATGTGCTGCCCGGCTGGTTCGAGACGCTGCTCGGCCTCGAAGAGGTCGCGTCCGTCATCCGCACCTATGAAGTCCAGTTCGTGCCGGGCCTGTTGCAGACCGCTGATTACGCGCGTGCGGTGACCCGGCTCGGGCATCCGCAGGCGTCCGCCGAGGAGATCGAGCGGCGGGTGGCGCTGCGTATCAAGCGTCAGGAGCTGTTGACGGTCCGGGACGCGCCGCGGCTGTGGGCGGTGCTCGACGAGGCGTCGCTGCGCCGGCCGTTGGGCGGGGCGGAGGTGATGGCCGGTCAGCTGCGGCAGCTGCGGGAGATGGCGGCGCTGCCGAATGTCACGCTGCAGATCGCGCCGTTCAGCCTCGGCGGTCTCGCGGCGGCCGGCGGGCCGGTCACGATCCTGCGGTTCCTGGAGCCGGATCTGCCTGACATCGTCTATCTGGAGCAGTTGACCAGTTCGCTCTATCTGGACAAGCGCGATGACGTGGACCATTACCTCGCGGTGATGGACCGGCTCAGCGCGCAGTCCGAGTCACCGCGGGACTCGCTGGCGATGCTGGACGGTCTGATCGAGCAGCAGAGCTGACCAGCCGGAGCACTGGTCAGCCGCTGCCTCGTACCGGTACGGCCACCGCTGCGTACGCTACGGCTTACGGGCGACGCCGCCGTACTCGATCCACTCCATGGTGAGCTGCTTCGGGCCGAGATCCGAGTCCGGCCGCCAGGTGGAGACCTCCACCAGTCCGGGCTCCAGGATCTCCAGCCCGTCCAGGAACCCCTCCAGTTCGTGTGCCTGACGTACCCGGCCCCAGTTGCCGTGGGTGCTCTTGTCCATGAACTCGGTGACGAAGTCGCGGGTGGCCTTGTCCTCGCTGACCAGCTGACAGGCCACCAGAAAGCTTCCGGGTACCAGTCGTTCGGCGACACGCTTTACCAGTGCGGCGGGGTCGTCCTTGTCCGGGATGCAGTGCAGTACGGAGACGAACAGGGCGGCCACCGGCTCCTTGAAGTCGATCAGGCGCTCGACCTCGGGGCTGCCGAAGATGCCTTCGGTGTCCCGCATGTCGGCCTGGATGACGGCGGTGTGGTCGTTCTCCTCCAGCAGCGCCCGGCCGTGCGCCAGGACGATGGGGTCGTTGTCGACGTAGACCACGCGGGCCTGTGGGTCGACCCGCTGCGCCACCTGGTGGACGTTGTCCTGGGTCGGCAGACCTGATCCGTGGTCGATGAACTGCCGGATGCCCTGCTCCTGGGCCAGCCAGCGGACCACCCGCTGCAGAAAGCGCCGGTTGTTGATCGCCAGCACCTTGGTGCTCGGGACGACCTTGTTCAGCTCTTCGCATGCCTCGCGGTCCACGGCGTAGTTGTCCTTGCCGCCGAGGTAGTAGTCGTACATCCGCGCCACGCTCGGGATGCTGACGTCGACGGCATCGGACTGCGGTTGCGTTTCCTGGCTCATTCCACACTTCCCGTCGTTGGGCATCCACCGCCATGCGGCCCGGGACGGCCGTGCCATGGCGGGCGGCCCCGGAGCGGACTCCAACATACCCACGAAATGCCGGGCGTCGGCGCCAACGCCTTTGCTACTCAGGGGTATTCATCCGGTCAGGCCGGGAAGGCAGCCGAGAGCCGCGCTTCCGTCTCGGCCTCGGACCACGGAACATAAATTCCGTACGTGGTTTCCAGGAACCGCAGAAAGGCCACCGCGTCCGGTTCGTCGTCCTCCGGCGCGACGAACTCCGTAAGCTCCTCGGGCATCACGTCCGGCACATCCCACGGGGCGCCGATCTCGAAGGAGCAGTGGACGACTCCGAAGGAGGCGAACGAGGCGACGCCGAACCCTTTGCCGCCGTTGCAGTGCAGCGCGAAGACGCGGGTGTCCTTGGACAGGGATGCCAGTAGTTCTTCGTCGCTGGAATTCGCGAAGAACGCCTCCAGCGCATACGCCCATCCGCCGTGGCCGCCCACCCGCACGATGGACTCGGGCCGGGAGAGGAATCCGCAGCGCTCCAGGCGCTCTATCGTCTCCTCGTCCTCGGGGTCGATGAACTCCAGGTCGGAGGCGGTCCCCTCGTCGTCTAGGCAGAGGATGTCGTCCGCCTGGTCGCGGGACAGCGGGAACACCTGGTCCTCGGCGAATCCCATTCGCGACAGCATTTCCTCCGGCGAGATTCCTTCGCAGAGTACGACCGTGTACCCCATGTCATATGCCTCGGATATCCAGCGCAGCCCGTTCGTCATACCCAACTCCCCCATGCCGGCATCCATGCTCGCACCCGACTCACATTACCGCACAGTAAAGTTACTATTTAGTAAGTTTACTTGTGTACTAGGTAAGCTGGCAGGGATGAGTGACACACGCAGGCGACGCGTCCCCCGCCCGGTCCGGGAGCAGCAGATCATCGACGCGGCGATCCAGGTCTTCGCCAAACGGGGCTATCACGCCGCGTCGGTGGACGAGATCGCCGAGCTGGCCGGGATCTCCAAGCCGATGGTCTATCTCTATCTGGATTCCAAGGAAGGGCTGTTCCTCGCCTGTCTGCGGCGGGAGACGGAACGGCTGGTGGCCGCGTTCCAGGCCGCCGCGGGCGAGGCGCACTCCCCCGAGCTGCGGCTGCAGTCCGGCCTGGACGCCTTCTTCACCTTCGTCACCGAGCACCGTGCGAGCTGGGTGGTGCTGCACCGGCAGGCCTCCGAGTTGAGCCCGGCCATCGCGGCGGAGATGGCACAGGCGCGGCGGGCCGTGATGGAGCAGGTCGCCGGGCTCGCCCGGGCCGGCATCGCTGACAACACCGGGGGGACCCGGCTGGACGACGAGGAGGCCGACTTCGTGGCGCACGCCCTGGTCGGCGCGGCGGACACGCTCACCGACTGGATGGAGCGGCACCCCGAGGAGTCGCCGGAGCGGATGACTCTGCGGCTGATGAACATGGTGTGGGTCGGGATGCGCAATGTGCTGGAAGGTGAGGTGTGGACGCCGGGTGAGGCAGGTACAACGGGTGGATGACCACAGACAAGCGTGAGCCGATGGCCGGGGCGATCCCCGCGGCCCAGGTGGCACCGGCCTCGGAACATTCACCCCTCACCGGGCAGCCACCGACCATCGAGGACATGGTGCGCGCCAACGAGGCGAACTGGGACGCCCGCACCCCCGTCCACGTGGCCAGCGAGTTCTACGGCCTGGACGGTTCCCGTACCGCCGAGCACTGGTTCGCCCCGTTCGAGTGGGCGGATCTCGGCGAGCTGGCGGGGCGGGACGTGCTGCATCTCCAGTGCCATCTGGGCACCGAGACCGCCGCGTTCGCCGACCGGGGCGCCGCGCACACCGTGGGGCTGGACATCTCCGCGGCGTCGGTCGCGGAGGCGCGGCGGCTGGCGGCCGAGGCCGGGCGGGACATGGAGTTCGTACGGTCCGATGTCCACCGGGCGGTGGAGGCGCTGGACGGCCGCCGGTTCGATGTGATCTACACCGGCAAGGGGGCGCTGTGCTACCTGCCGAACCTGACGGTCTGGGCGGGGATCGTCGAGGCGCTGCTGCGGCCCGGCGGAACGTTGTATCTGGTGGAGTTCCATCCGCTGCTGGACGCGCTGGGCCCGACGCCGGACCCGGAGCGGCAGCAACTGCTGCTCCGGCACGACTATTTGGCGGGTCGAGGGCCCCTCAGGAGCGATACGCCGTGCACCTACACCGACGGTCCGCCCGTGACGGGCGCGACGACCAGTTATGAGTGGCGGCACGGCGTCGGGGAGGTCGTTTCGGCCCTGGCCGGAGCGGGGCTGACCGTCCAACTGGTCCGGGAGACCGAGCTGTTGCCCTGGAAGCGCTTCGATTCGATGGTGCCGTCGGACAACGGCTGGTGGCGGCTGCCGCCCTCGGAGCCGATCATTCCGCTGCTGTACGCGGTGCGGGCGGTGAAGGGCTGAGGCGCGCGCCGAGCGGAGTGCCGAAGGCCCGGGTGGGCTTGGAGCTCCACCCGGGCCTTCGGCTTGGCCTCCGCTCGTGCCTTATCCGGCCTTGTGGACGACCATCGCGGACCCACCACCCCGGCGTTTCGGTTCGGCGACCGCCTGGGTGCGGCCGTCGGAGAGGAACTCCAGGGCGGCGACGGCGCCGATCTCCGGTGACGGGGTGAAGGTCTTCGGGGCCTCCACGAAGTGCTGGCCGAGCTTGTCCAGTGCGGTGCGCTCGGCGGACTTGAGGAACGCCGGTTCGGCCTCGGTGTCGGCGCGGTTGCGCTGTGAGATCCGGGGGGCGGCGACCGCGTCGGGCAGGGTCATGCCCAGGTCGACACGGTTGACCAGGGTCTGCAGCACGGTCGTGATGATCGTCGCGCCGCCCGGTGAGCCGACCGCGAGCAGCGGCTTGCCGTCCTTCAGGACGATCGTCGGGGACATGCTGCTGCGCGGGCGCTTGCCGGGGGCGGGCAGGTTCGGGTCGGGCACGCCCTCGGCGAGCGGGGTGAAGTTGAAGTCGGTGAGTTCGTTGTTGAGCAGGAAGCCGCGTCCGGGCACGGTGATCGCGGAGCCGCCGGTCTGCTCGATGGTGAGGGTGTACGACACCACGTTGCCCCAGCGGTCGGAGGCGACCAGGTGGGTGGTGGAGGGGCCCTCGTACGGTTCGGTGCTGCCGGTGCGGGCCTTGCAGCCGGTGCCGGGGCGGCGCGGGTCGGCGGGCGCGACCGGGCTGGTGAGGGTGCTGGTGGGGCTGATCAGGCAGGCGCGGTCCTTGGCGAACTTCTTGGACAGCAGTTCGTCGGTGGGTACGTCGGAGAACGCCGGGTCGCCCACCCACCGGTTGCGGTCGGCGAAGGAGATACGGCTGGCTTCGAGGTAGTGGTGGAGCGCCTGGACCCGGTCGGCCGAGGAGAGGTGGTAGTTCTCCAGGATGTTGAGGGCCTCGCCGACGGTGGTGCCGCCGGAGGAGGAGGGGGCCATGGAGTACACATCGAGGCCGCGGTAGGTGGCATGGGTGGGGTCGCGGCGCAGCGGGGTGTATTTCGCGAGGTCGCCGGTCTCCATCAGGCCGGGGCGTATCTTCGCGTTCGCGTCCGGTGCGACGGGCGGGTGCTGGACGGTGTGGACGACATCGCGACCGATCGGGCCGCGGTAGAGCGCGTCCATGCCGTCGCGGGCGAGTTCCCGGTAGGTACGGGCGAGGTCGGGGTTGCGGAAGCGCGAGCCGACGACCGGGAGTTCGCCGTTCGGCAGGAACAGCTTCGCGGTGGAGGAGATCTTCCGGAAGCGTTCCTCGTTCATCTCGGTCTGGGCGCGGAATTCGTCGTTGACGACGAAGCCCTGGTCGGCGAGGCGCGTGGCCGGCCGCAGGGCCTTGGCCGGCGAGATGGTGCCCCAGTCGCGCAGCGCCTTCCGCCAGGTGGCCGGGGTGCCCGGTACGCCCACGGAGAGACCGGAGTTGACGGCTTCGGGGAACGGGATGGGCTTGCCCGTGGCCGGGTCGATGAAGGCGTCCGATTTCATACGGGCGGGGGCGGTCTCCCGGCCGTCGATGGTGCTGACCTTGCCGGTGCGGGCGTTGTAGTACGTGAAGTAGCCGCCGCCCCCGATGCCCGCCGAGTAGGGCTCGACGACTCCCAGGGCGGCGGCGGTGGCGACCGCGGCGTCCACGGCGTTGCCGCCGTGGCGCAGTACCTCGATGCCGGCCCGGGAGGCGTAGGGGTTGACGCTGGAGACCGCGCCGCCGTTTCCGGTGGCGACGGCTTCCTTGGCGGGCGGTGTGAGCGCGGACGTCGGCGCGGCGCGGGACGGGGTGCCGGCGCCCGGCTGGGCGCTTGCGTTGAGGGAGAAGACCAACGGGACGGCGATCACCGCGGCGGAGGCGGCGGCGACCACGGTGCGGCGGACGGGCATGGAGCCTCCGAGTATCTCGGGAGGGGCTGAGATTGCTGAAACCCTGACAGGAGGTGATGGGGGCGGCAACTGCCGATGGCATTAATTGCGCTACATCTGAGGTTCCCGGTGGGTAACGTCCTGGGTCGGCTCAGCGGGCCGTATTTCGACGGATGACGAGGGCGCCGACTGCCCGTCAGATGGCGTAGCCTGACTGCCCGTCAGTCCAGTTGCGTCACCAATATGCCTGCATGGCGGCGGAATCTCATGCTCCGGTGAGTGCCCGCCTCACCCCCGGCGCCGGTAGACCGAGCGCAGCAGCTGGTCCTTGGACGGGCCGCCGACCCGCCACTCCAGTCGCCATTCGTCCACGGAGACGACGGTGAAGGTGCCCTCGTAGCGGTCCGGGGCGCAGGGGTGGACGGCGGTCCAGTGGCCGCTGCGCAGGTCCAGGTCGTGGAAGGGCCGGCCGTCGTCGAAGGTGACCTCGGCGGTGCCGTCCGGCTGAGGGGCCAGCCGCAGCGTCCGGCTCGCCGGGTGCACCGTCCCGCCCCAGGTCAGCTCGCCCTCCTCGATGTGCACCAGCCCCTCCCCCGCCGTGTCGGGCCGGAAGTCCGCGGTGCCGCGGAAGCGGCCTTCCGTGCCGGCCTGCAGATCGATCACGACGCGTTCGACGCTCCAGCGGCCGGCGAGATACGCGGCGGTGTCGGGGACCGGATGCGGGGCGGGCCCGGGGACCGCCGCCCCTGATGCGGGTTCTGTGGGCATACCTCCATTCTCCCGCCCTGGCGGAAAGCGCCACTCGGCGCTGCCACCTGGCGGGCGGCGCCTCCCTGCGGCCCCTCGTACCGTGCGGTCCGGTCCCGGCCGTCTTACTCTCGGTGCAGAGATCGTCACCGAGGTCCGCCCGGGGCCCCGGGCCATCCGGCACGCCGGGCCCGCAGCAGCGCCACCCCGTACGGGGCACGTCGAGACCCGAGACCGGAGGCACCACCATGCCGGAGCTGTTCATCGGAGGTCAGTGGACCGCGGCGGCCGACGGGCAGGTGCGGGAGATCCGCTGCCCGGCGGACGGCACGCTGGTCGCGACCGTCGACGAGGGCGGTCCGAAGGATGTGGCGGCGGCGGTCGCGGCGGCCCGTACGGCCTTCGACGACGGGCCCTGGCCCCGGACGCCGGCCGCCGAGCGCGGCCGGCTGGTGCTGCGCGTCGCCGAGCTGCTGGAGCGCGACCGGGACACGCTGGCCAAGGCCGAGTCCCTGGACACCGGGAAGCGGCTGGTCGAGAGCGCGTACGACATGGACGACATCGCGGGCTGCTTCCGCTACTTCGGCAATCTGGCCGCGGCCGGCGGCACCGACCGGGTCGTGGACACCGGCAGCCCGGAGACGGACAGTACGGTGCGGCACGAGCCGGTCGGTGTCTGTGCGCTGATCACGCCGTGGAACTATCCGCTGCTACAGACCGCCTGGAAGGTCGCGCCCGCGCTCGCCGCCGGCAACACCTTCGTCCTCAAGCCCAGCGAGCTGACCCCGCACACCGCCATCCATCTCATGCGGCTGCTGGCCGAGGCCCGGCTGCCGGACGGCGCGGCCAATCTGGTGCTGGGAACCGGGCCGCTGGTGGGCGCGCCGCTCACCGAGGATCCCCGGGTGGACATGGTGTCGTTCACCGGGGGGCTGGTCACCGGGCGGCGCATCATGGCGGCGGCCGCGCCCACCGTGAAGAAGATCGCCCTCGAACTGGGCGGCAAGAACCCGAACATCGTGTTCGCGGACGCCGATTTCGACACCGCCGTCGACTACGCCCTGATGGCGGTGTTCCTGCACTCCGGGCAGGTCTGCTCGGCGGGCGCCCGGCTGCTCGTCCAGGAGGAGCTGCATGACGCGTTCGTCGACGAGCTGGTCACCCGTGCCCAGCGGATCCGGCTGGGCGGGCCGTTCGACGAGCATGCCCGCACCGGCCCGCTGATCTCGGCCGCGCACCGCGCGAAGGTGGAGGCGTATGTGGCGGCCGGTCTCGACGAGGGTGCGGTACTGCGGTGTGGTGGCTCGGCGCCCGACAATCCGGCGCTGGCCGACGGCTTCTACTACCTGCCGACGGTGCTCGACGAATGCACACCGGACATGTCCGTGGTGCGCGACGAGTCGTTCGGCCCGGTGCTGACGGTCGAGCGGTTCCGTGACGAGAACGAGGCGGTCTCGCTCGCCAACGACACCGAGTACGGCCTGGCCGGGGCGGTGTGGACGGGGGACAGCGAGCGGGCGCACCGGGTCGCGGCCCGGCTGCGGGCGGGAACGGTGTGGATCAATGACTTCCACCCCTATGTGCCGCAGGCGGAATGGGGCGGAATGAAGCAGTCCGGCGTCGGGCGGGAGCTGGGTCCCGCGGGGCTGGCGGAGTACCGGGAGGCCAAGCACATCTGGCGTAATACGGCGCCGCGGCCGCAGAGGTGGTTCGAGTGACCGGCTCGCCCGACAGTTCCGGGGGCTCGGGTTCCGGCACCCCGGCCGACGGTTCGCACGACGACCACGCGCTCGCCGAACTCGGCTACAAGCCCGAACTCAAGCGCACCCTGGGCAACTTCCACACCTTCGCCGCCGGGATCAGCTATATCTCCATCCTCACCGGCACCTTCCAGCTCTTCTACTTCGGGGTGAGCAACGGCGGCCCGGCGTACTGGTGGTCCTGGCCGATGGTCTTCCTCGGCCAGCTGATGGTGGCGCTGTGCTTCTGTGAGCTGGCCGCCCGCTATCCGGTGGCCGGCTCGATCTACAACTGGGCCAAGCAGCTCGGCGGCCCGCATGTCGGCTGGCTCGGCGGCTGGATGATGCTGACCGCCACCATGGTCTCGCTGTCCGCCGTGGCGCTGGCCTACCAGGTGACGCTGCCGCAGATCTCGTCCTGGTTCCAGTTCATCGGCGACGGCACCGGCAAATACGACGCCGCGGCCAACGCCGTCCTCCTCGGCACCGTGCTGGTCACCTTCACCACCCTGGTCAACGCCTTCGGCGTCAAGCTGATGGCACGTATCAACTCCGCGGGCGTGGCGATCGAGCTGATCGCGGCCATCGTGCTGATCATCCTGCTGGCCGCGCACATCACCCGCGGCCCGAGCGCGATCACGGAGACCTTCGGCCTGGGCGAGGGGGAGAGTCTCGGCTACTTCGGCGCGTTCCTGACGGCGTCGCTGGCGTCGGCGTATGTGATGTACGGCTTCGATACGGCCTCGTCGCTCGGCGAGGAGTCCAAGGACCCGGGCCGCAACGCCCCCCGTGCGATCCTCCGCGCACTGGTCGCCTCGTTCCTCATCGGCGGGCTCATCCTCCTCTTCGCCCTGCTGGCCACCCCCGACCTGCATGCCGAGGAGCTGTCCGTCGACGGTCTGCAGTACGTCGTGCTCTCCACCCTCGGCTCGACCATCGGGCAGATCGTGCTCTGGTGCGTGGTCATCGCGATCACCGTGTGCGAGCTGGCGGTGCACACCGCCGGTATCCGCCTGGCGTTCGCGATGGCCCGGGACAACAACCTGCCCGCCGCGTCGCTGCTCGCCAAGGTCAGCCCGCGCTTCCAGACCCCGGTGCTGCCCGCGATCGTCATCGGTCTGGTGGCGGTCGGCATCCTGCTGATCAACGTCAACCAGCCGCAGATCTTCTCGGTGATCACCAGCATCGCGATCATCATGATCTATCTGGCGTATCTGATGGTCACCCTGCCGATGCTGGTCCAGCGGCTGCGCGGCCGCTGGACACCGGTCCCCGGACGCTTCTCCCTCGGGAAATTCGGGCTCCCGGTGAACATCCTCGCCGTCCTCTGGGGCGCCGCGATGTCCCTCAACCTCGCCTGGCCACGCGCGGCCGTCTACAACGCGACCGGCCCCCAGCACTGGTATCTGCGCTGGGGGGCGTTCCTGTTCATCGGCGTCGTGGCGATCGGCGGCTTCGCCTACTACTGGTTCGTGCAGCGCAAGCGCACCGGTGTCCTGGCCGGGCACGCCGCCGTTCCGGACCCCAACGCCCCCGAACAACACTGACCTGGACACGGCACGATGCCCAAGGAGGCCCCGGTGCACGACGACCCCAGCGCGGACATGGCTGCCGCGACCGCCTCCGATACCGCCGCCCCCTCCATGCCCGACGCTCCCATCGGCGAGTTCGACTATGTGGTGGTCGGCGGCGGTACCGCCGGAGCGGTCGTGGCCGCCCGGCTGTCCGAGGACCCGGCCGTCACCGTCTGCCTGCTGGAGGCCGGCCCGTCCGACGTCGACGACCCCAACGTCCTCCGCCTCGACCGGTGGATGGGCCTGCTCGAATCCGGCTACGACTGGGACTACCCGGTCGAACCGCAGGAGAGCGGCAACAGCTTTATGCGGCATGCCCGCGCCAGGGTGCTGGGCGGCTGCTCGTCGCACAACTCGTGTATCGCCTTCTGGGCACCGGCCGAGGACCTCGATGAGTGGGCCGAAATGGGCTGTACGGGCTGGAGCGCGGCCGACTGCTTCCCGCTGTTCCAACGTCTGGAGACCAACGACGCGCCCGGCGGCCACCACGGCCGCAACGGCCCGGTGATCCTGCGCACCGTCCCGCCCAAGGACCCGTGCGGCGTCGCCCTCCTGGAAGCCTGTGCCGACTCGGGCATCCCCACCACCCCCTTCAACACCGGCAAGACCGTCATCCGCGGCGCGAACTGGTTCCAGATCAACTGCCGCCCCGACGGCACCCGTTCGTCTGCCTCCGTCTCCTACCTCCACCCCGTCATGGGCAACCGCTCCAACCTCGACGTACGCACCGGGGTGCAGGCGCGGCGGCTGCGCTTGGACGACTCCCGGCGCTGCACCGGCGTCGACTATCTCTCCCCCGACCTGATCCACACCCGTACGGTGCGGGCCCGCCGCGAGGTGATCGTCTCCTGCGGTGCCATCGACACCCCCAAGCTGCTGATGCTCTCCGGCATCGGCCCTGCCCACCATCTGCGCACCGTCGGCATCGAGACGCTGGTCGACTCCCCCGGGGTCGGCACCAACCTCCAGGACCACCCCGAGGGCGTCATCATGTGGGACGCCAAACAGCCCATGGTCAGCACCTCCACCCAGTGGTGGGAGATCGGCATCTTCGCCGACACCGAGGCCGGCCTCGACCGCCCCGACCTGATGTTCCACTACGGCTCGGTGCCCTTCGACATGAACACCTACCGCCACGGCTATCCCACCTCGGAGAACGCCTTCTGTCTCACTCCGAACGTCACCCGTGCCCGTTCTCTGGGCACCGTCCGGCTGCGCACCCGCGACTTCCGCGACAAGCCGAAGGTCGACCCGCGCTACTTCACCCATGAGCACGACGTCCGCGTCATGACGTACGGGCTCCGCCTGGCCCGCGAGATCATCGCCCAGCCCCCCATGGCGAGTTGGGCCGGCACCGAACTCGCCCCCGGCCCCGACGTCCGCTCCGACGCCGAACTCCTCGACTACATCCGCGCCACCCACAACACCGTCTACCACCCGGCCTGCACGGTCCACATGGGCGCCCCCGACGACCCGGCAGCCCCACTGGACCCCCAGCTGCGCGTCAAGGGCGTCACCGGGCTACGCGTCGCGGACGGCTCGGCGATGCCGTTCCTGACGACCGTGAACCCCTGCATCACCACCATGATGATCGGCGAGAAGTGCGCGGACATGATCCGCGGGGGTGAGTGAACGGGCAAGCCCATAGGATCGGCACCGCGTATTCGCACCGATCCACCATTCTCAACTCACCAGTCATCATCGTCGTTCACGTCACCATCGTCATTCACGGAATCTCCGGGGGGATGCCATGCCGGCGGAAGCGCGTACGCCCTCCAAACTGCGTACGCCCTCAAGACTGCGGACGGCCATCCAGTCGGCGGGCACTGTCGCCCTGGCCATCGGCCTGGCCGTCGGCTCGGTCGCCGGGGTCCTCATCGCGGCCGCCACACCACGCTGGCTGGCCGGCCAGACCCCCGACCTCCCCACCGCCTGGCCCGGCGGCCCCATAGGCTTCGGCGTCTCCTGCGCCGTCATCCTCCTCAGCAGCGGCTACGCCGGCTGGCACCTGTACTCGGAGATCCGGCCCGACACCCCCCACCCCAAACTCCGCTCCACCGCGGCCATCGCCTGCTACGCACTGGCCTTCACCACTCTCGGCTACGTCCTCGGCACCGTCCCCGGCCGCCACTGCTCCACGGACTGCACCGCCCAGCCAGGCGCGGGCCTGACGATCGCCACCTTCGTCATCGCCACCGCGGTTTTGGGGACGGCCGCCCACCGCATCCGCCGCACCCGGCAGGAACGACGCCGAGCGGCAGAGCGGGAACGCCTCCGGAAGCTGCGCAAACGCGGCAAGGGCAGGAGCCGGGCGGCAATCCAGCAGCAACGACGGGGCTGAGCCTCCGCGTCCTCACCCCTGAGCGCGCCGGCCGGACAGCCGAGCCCGAGGACGATATGTGCGGCCATATGTTAGGCATTTCTTTGACGGCGATCATATGCGTGCCTAGCATTGTGTCGTCGCCAGCCACCCATGGGAGTCCTCATGACACCGACACCCCCCATCCGTCGCACCCGAACGGTGGCCGCAGCGCTCGGCTGTTGCGCCGCGCTGACGGTGACCGCCGCCTGCGACGGGGCCGGCGGGACAGAAGGCCGGAGCGCCGTGGACGCCGGGGCCACCGCGCACGCCAAGCACTACACCGGCGAGCTCGCTGACGGCGCGCAGTGGGTCGCCGATGTGCCGGACGACTTCAACGGCACGCTCATGCTGTTCTCGCACGGCTACGGGCCGCTCAAGGCGGCGAACGCCCCCAACGCCAAAACCCGCGAGGCGCTCCTCGAACGCGGCTACGCGCTGGTCGGCTCCTCGTACTCGGGCAGCTCCCGCTGGGCGTTGAACGTCGCAGTGAAGGACCAGTTCGCCACCCTCGACGCGGTAAAGAAGAAGGTCGGCAAGGTCGGGGACCCGGAGCGCACCATCGCCTGGGGTGAGTCCATGGGCGGGCTGATCAACTCCCTCATCGCGCAGCACGGGGAGGGCCGTATCGATGGTGCGCTCTCCGCCTGCGGCATCCTCGCCGGGGGCGTCGACTTCAACAACTACCAGGTGGACGGCGACTACGCGGTCGCCCAACTCCTCGCCGCCGGCGAGGAGATCAAGCTGACCGGCTTCACGTCCGACAAGGAGGCCGCCGCCTCCGGCGAGGCTCTGGCGCGGGTCGTCCAGCGCGCCCAGTCCACCTCGCAGGGCCGCGCCCGTACGGCACTCGCCGCCGCGCTCCGCAACCAGCCCAACTGGTTCAGCGGCAAGCAGCCGCCCACGGCGCACGACTACGGGGCACGCGAGAAGCAGCAGGCAGAGGGGCTCATCAAGGCTTCGCTCCCCTTCACTCTCGGGGCGCGCTACCAGGTGGAGAAGGCCGAGGGCGGGCGTATCTCCTCCAACGTCGGCGTCGACTACGCCAGGCTGCTCTCGTACAGCAGCGACCTGCCCCAGGTCCGGGCCCTCTACAAGAAGGCGGGCCTCGATCTGGACGAGGATCTGCGGAAGCTCACGCGCGATGCGCGCATCGAGGCCGACCCGGATGCCGTACGCCGGATGAGGCGCACCGCCGTTCCGTCCGGGCACCTGCCTGTCCCGAACCTCACCCTGCACACCACGGATGACCCGCTGAACCCTGCGCCGCAGGAGAGCGAGTACGCCCGCACGGTGCGCGGAGCGGGCGATCGCGGAATGCTCCGACAGACGTATGTGCAGGGCACCGGCCACTGCACCTTCGAGCCCGCCAACTGGCTGGCCGCCCTGAACGCCCTGGAGCACCGCGTGGACAGCGGCAGCTGGGGCACGGCCACCGAGCCGCGGAAGCTCAACGACGTCGCGAAGGGGACGGGAGAGGGCGGCTTTCCGCCGTTCATCCGCTACACCGCGCCGGAGCTGGTCGGTGCACGCGGGCGCGCCGGAGCGCGGTGACCGTCCCCCCGCCCGCGTCGAGGCTCGTACCGCGGGATCGGGGACTGATCGTCGGAGGGTACGGTGGGCCGCGTGACCACGGAAGAGTCGCTGCGGCCCCAGTCCCTCATGCTGACGTTCCTCGGCGACCAGGTGCTCGGGCGTGACGTCTGCGTGTACTCGGGCAGCATCATCGATGTCTTCGAACTCGCCGGGGTCGGCGAACACGCGACGCGCTCGACGCTCACCCGCATGGTGAAGCGCGGCCTGCTGCACCGCCGGCGCGAGGGGCGGCGGATGTACTTCGGCCTGACAGAACACTCGGCGGCCGTTCTGCGCGACGGCGAGCGGCGCATCTGGCAGACCGGCGCCATCAATCGGAACTGGGACGGGACCTGGACCCTGCTCGGTTTCTCGCTGCCCGAGTCCTGGCAGCGCCAGCGCCATGACCTGCGCGCCAAGCTCACCTGGCACGGCTTCGGGCCGCTGTTCAGCGGCCTGTGGATCGCCCCCGGCGAGGTGGATGTGTCGTCGCTGGTGGCCGAGCTCGGGCTGTCCGCCCATGTGAAGGTCTTCCGCGCGCACGCCGACACCGGCATGGACATCGACGCGATGGTCGAGGAGACCTGGGAGCTGTCCGAACTGGCGGCGCGCTACGAGGAGTTCGTACGGCGCTGGCAGCCGTGGGAGACGCGGCTGCCGGACTCCGAGGAGGCTCTCCCGGGCGCCGGCCAGGGGGATCCTCGTCTCGCGGTGCTCGCGCTGCGGCTACGGCTGCAGGCCGAGTGGCTTCAGGTGATCCGCCGTGATCCGCGCCTGCCGGTCGGGCATCTGCCGGACGACTGGCCTGCGGAGCGGGCCGAGAAGACGTTCCGGGCGGTGTACGACCGGCTGACGCCGCTCGCGCAGGACGCCGCGGAACATCTTCTCGACCTGGTGCCCGTGGTCGACGATCAGGCCTAGGCGGTCAGGCGGCCCAGGCGATGAGGTCCAGGCGCTCAGGTCCTGGCGCTCAGGCGTAGAAGCGGGACAGGCTCTGCAGTACGGCCGCGGGCTTGGCGCCGCCCTCGATCTCGATGGTGCCGTCGACGGTGATCTGCACGCCGCCGCCCGGTACGTCCTCGACCGCGCTCAGCTTTCCGGTCAGCCGGATGCGGGAGCCGACCTTCACCGGTGCGGGGAACCGCACCTTGTTCAGGCCGTAGTTGACCTTGGTCGTGACGCCCTGGACATCCAGCAGTTCGGAGAACAGCGGGATGAAGAGGGAGAGGGTGAGATAGCCGTGCGCGATGGGGGCGCCGAACGGCCCGTCCTTCGCGCGCTCGGGGTCCACGTGGATCCACTGGTGGTCGCCGGTGGCGTCGGCGAAGGTGTCGATGCGTTCCTGGGTGACCTCGATCCACTCACTGGTGCCGAGGTCGCTGCCGGCGAGCTTCTTGAGTTCATCGAGGCCGTTGACAGTGGGGCTGATGGTGGGGCTCATATGCACCTGTCCTCAGGGGAGTTGACGGTTGCCGTAGTGCTCGCGCACCAGGGCTTTGCGGAGTTTTCCGGTGGCGGTGCGCGGGAGTGCGGGCGCGATCACCATCGACTTCGGGATCTTGTACTTGGCGAGGTGTCCGGCGAGGGACGCGAGGACCTCGTCGGGGTCGGGCTCGGCGCCCCGGCGGGGCACGACGACCGCGCGCGGCACCTCGCCCCAGGTGTCGTCCGGCACGCCGATGACCGCGCACTCATCGATGTCCGGGTGGGCCAGCAGCAGGTCCTCGACCTCGGCGGGGTAGATGTTCTCCCCACCGGAGATGATCATGTCCTTGATGCGGTCGGCGAGGTGGATGTAGCCGTCCTCGTCGACGCGGGCCGCGTCCCCGCTGCGGAACCAGCCGTCCGTGAAGGAGGCGGCCGTCTCCTCCGGCAGTCCCCAGTAGCCGGGCATGACGTGCGGTCCGCGCACGACGACCTCGCCGGTCTCGCCGACGTCGACCGGCGTGAGGTCCGACCGTACGACGCGTACGTCGCTGAAGAAGTGCGGCACTCCTGCCGAACCCGCCTTGTCGACCGCGTGCTCGGCGTCCAGGAACAAGGTCCCGGGTGCCGCCTCGGTCATGCCGTAGCCCTGGAGGAAGGTGAGTCCTCGCTCCTGGTAGGTGGCGATGAGCGGGGTCGGCACGGGTGATCCACCGCAGTTGAGGATCCGCAGCGAGGACAGGTCCGCGCCGGCCCAGCTCGGGTGCCGCGCCATCCGGTCGAACATGGTCGGCACTCCGAACATGAAGGTGATCCGGTGCCGTTCGATCAGGTCGAAGGTGGCGTGCGGGTCGAAGGACTCGACCAGGACGCAGGTGCCGCCCTTGAGCAGTACCGGCAGGGTGAGCATGTTCAGCCCGGCCGTGTGGAACAACGGGGCGGAGACCAGGGCGCGTTCGTCGGTGGTCAGGTCGGTGTCGACGAGGACGTTGACGGCGTTCCAGGTCAGGTTGCCGTGGGTGAGCATCGCGCCCTTGGGGCGGCCGGTCGTCCCCGAGGTGTACATGATGATGCAGAGGTCGTCGGCGGTGACCGGCTCGTCGATCGGCGAGTGGAAGGCCCCGGCGAGCGACTCCTCGTATGCGGCACCGACTTCGATGTGAACCTGGACCTCGGCGCTGCCCTCGATTCCGGCGACGAGTCCGGCGTGCGAGGGGTCGTGGATGAGGACCTTGGCGCCGGAGTCGGCGAGCTGATAGGCGATCTCGGGGCCGGCGAGGCGGGTGTTGAGCGGGACGAAGACCGCGCCGAGGATGCCGGCGGCGAACAGTGTCTCCAGGTAGCAGGGGTGGTTGGGGCCGAGATAGGCGATCCGGTCGCCGCGTCTGACGCCCCGGGCACGCAGGGCGTGGGCGAGGCGGGTGGTGCGCTCGCACAGCTCGGCGTAGGTGATCGTGGTGTCGCGGTGGATGAGGGCGGTGCGGTGCGGGGTCTTGCGGGCCCGGCGTGCGGGCCACGACCCCAGTCCCTCGTTGCGCATCTGACGCCCCTTACGGTTTCGTCAGCCCGAGCAGGCGGGCGGCGTTCTCCTTGAGGATCTTCGGCCTGACCTCGTCCTTGATCGACAGCTGCGCGAAGTCGGCGAGCCAGCGGTCCGGGGTGAGGACGGGGAAGTCGGAGCCGAAGAGGACCTTGTCCTTCAGCAGCGTGTTGGCGTACCGCACCAGCTGCGGCGGGAAGTACTTCGGCGACCAGCCGGAGAGATCGATGTGGACGCCCGGCTTGTGGGTGGCCACGGCGAGGGCCTCGTCCTGCCAGGGGAAGGACGGATGCGCCAGGATGATCTTCAGATGCGGGAAGTCGGCGGCGACGTCGTCCACGTGGAGCGGATTGGAGTACTTGAGCCGGATCCCGCCCCCGCCGGGCACTCCGGCGCCGATGCCCGTCTGGCCGGTGTGGAAGAGGGCGATGGTGCCGGTCTCCTCGATGACCTCGTACAACCCGTAGGCGAGCGCGCGGTCGTTGGGAAAGAAGCCCTGGATGCTGGGATGGAACTTGAAGCCCTTCACCCCGTACTCCTCGACCAGGCGGCGGGCCTGCCGCACGCCGGCCTTGCCCCGGAAGGGATCGATGGAGGCGAACGGGATGAGGACGTCCGGGTTGGCGGCGGCCGCCTCGGCGACCTCCTCGTTGGCGACCGGCTCGGTGCCGGTGGCGGACTCGGCGTCGACCGTGAAGATCACGGCGGCCATGTTCCGCTCGCGGTAGTACGCGGCGGTCTCCTCCAGGGTCGGCTTCCGCTTGCCCTCGACCTTGAAGTAGGCGGAGGAGGCGTTGTGCAGGTCGTCGTCCAGGGAGGAGTGGCCCTTGGCGGACACCTCCGCGTGGGTGTGGACGTCGATCGCGGTGAGAGCGTCGAGGGTTTCGATGTCCATCACGCCTCCGGGAGCTTGGGCGCGGGGATGCCCACCGTCTGGGGTTCGGCGCCGACCGAGGTGTGCCAGGTGTCGGCCAGGGTGTCGGGGGTCCAGCCGCCGTCGGCGTACGCCGTCCTGATCTCCTGGGGATGCGACCAGAGTGCCACCTTGTCGCCGCCGATGCCGATGGCCTGACCGGTGATGCCGCGTGCGGCGTCCGAGGCGAGGAACGGGATCAGCGCGGCGCAGTCCTCCGGGGTGCCGAAGCCCTCGCCCTTGCGCAGGAAGCCGGGCAGCGGCTCGCCGTTCCTCATGGCCTCGACGTACGGGGCGAACGCGGGGATGGTCTCGGTCATCGCGGTCGCGGCGACCGGCACGATCGCGTTGACGGTGATGCCCGCGCGGCCCAGCTCCATGGACCAGGTGCGGGCCATGGCGGCGATGCCGGCCTTGGCGGCGGCGTAGTTGGTCTGCCCGAAGTTGCCACGCTGTCCGGCCGGGGAGCCGACCAGGATCAGGGTGCCGCCCTCGCCCTGTTCGCGCATGCGGACGGCGGCGGCGCGGGCGCAGGTGAAGGTGCCCTTGAGGTGGGTGCCGATCACCGCGTCGAAGTCGTCGTCGGTCATCTTCCACAGGACCTTGTCGCGCAGGATGCCCGCGTTGGTGACCAGGATGTCGAGCCGCCCGAACTCGCTTACGGCGCGGTTGATCAGGCGGTCCGCGGAGTCGGTCGTGCCGACCGCGACGACCTCGGCGACGGCCGTGCCACCCGCCTCGGTGATGGACTTGACGGCCTGCTCGGCCACGGCCTGGTCGATGTCGTTGACGACCACGGACGCGCCGTGGGCGGCCAGGGCCTGCGCGTAGGCGAGGCCGAGGCCCCGGCCGCTGCCGGTGACGACGGCGGCCTTTCCGGTCAGATCGATGCTGGGCACAGATGGGTCCCTTCGCATGGGGTGCGCCGACGAGGGCGCAGGGGTGCGACGTCGAGGCATAGGGGTGCGACGTCGAGATCGAAGCTAAGAGCAATAATTGTTGACGTCAATAGTTGTCGCCGACCGAAGGGATGCGCCACACTGTGACCAGCACAAACTGCGACCAGCAGACAGAACGCCCCACCCCAGGGGCCTCGACCAGGGAGTCCGCCATCACCCGCCAGCAGCACGCCGACAACCCCGCACCGATCGACGCGCACGAGCCGTGGATGCGGGGGCTGCACGCGGACACGGGTTACCTCCTGTACCGCGTGGGCCTGCGCTCCGGGCAGCTGTTCAACGCCTGTCTCCAGGAGTCGGGGCTGCGCCTGCGCCACTACGCAGTGCTGCGTTTCCTCGCCACATCGGAGGGCGCGCTGCAACGTGAACTGAGCGCGCGGCTCGGCTATGACCCGAGCGCGATCGTCGGCCTGGTCGACAACCTGGAGAGCCAGGGTTTCGTCGAACGCCGGCCCGCCCCCGACGACCGCCGCAGCCGCATCGTCGTACTGACCGAGGACGGCCGCGCCTTCCTCCGCGACACCGACGAGGCGAGCGTGCGCGTGACGAACGAGCTACTGGGCCCGCTGGAACCGGCCGAGCGGGAAAACCTGCACGCGCTGCTGCTGCGGATCGCGGAGGCGGGGCTCGACTGACGGGGGCCATTACTGGCGGGGCGCCGCTTGCGCCACAACTAGCTTGAGTGCGCCGGGCGTTGGGAGTGGGAGTCGCCGCGACGGGCGCGGCGGGATCCGATCAGCAGCAGGGCGATCGCGAGCACGAAGAGCGGCCAGGGCGTGAACGGGAGGACCACCGCATCGACGACGGTCCAGCCCCCCAGCGTCCAGCCGATGAACGCCGGCGGGGTGATGCCGCGGCGGTCCAGCCACAGCACCGTCAGGCCGACCAGGATGAGCGGTATGCCGAAGCTTGCCAGGCTCAGAAAGTACGCACTGCCCGCCGGGCTCATATCGGCCAGGTCCTCGTGCCACAGTCCGCCGCTGAACCATGTCCCCGCGTGACGCGCGGCTTTCTGCACGGTCAGGGCGCCGATCGAGTGCGCGATTCCGCTTAACGTGATGATCCAGCCAGCCCACTTGATCACCTGAGTTCTCCGTTCTTGTCACGAAGCCACGCGGCGCGACTTCATTGCGGTTGCCTCGACGAACACGAAGCAGGCGAGTCACTCCGAAACCCTAGTTCCGATACTGCGGTTTCGATACTCACGTTCCGTATCATGGAGCCATGACAGCGACAAGGCAACGCGGTGGACGCCCCCGGGACAGTCGTGTGGATCACAAAATCCTCCAGACCACGCGAGAGCTGATCGACGAAGTCGGCTACCCGGCCCTGACCGTCGACCAGGTCGCGACGCGCGCCGGGGTGGGCAAGGCGGCGATCTACCGCCGCTACACCTCCAAGGCCGAGATGGCGTTCGCTGCCACCATGTACGAGCAGCAGCTGCCGCCGTTCGCCGGCACCGGCTCCTTGCACGGGGACCTGCTGGCGCTGGTCCGCACATTTCACGTCCGCATGGCCACCCCGGCAGCCCGACAGCTGGCACCGGCCCTGATCAGCGAACTTGCCGGCAATCCCGGACTGGATACCCGGTTCCAGGACACCTTCCTGGCCGCCGAACAGGCCGCCTTCGCCGAAATCATCGAACAGGCCGTGGCCCGCGGCGAGCTGGCCGGGACCGTCGACCCCGCGATGGCCCACCTGCTGCTGCTCGGCTCCCTGGCGTCCGCCCTGTACATCCTCAACCTGCCCGTCGACGACGCGATGGTCACCGACCTCGCGGCCGCCGCCACAGCGGGAATCACCGCCCTGGCCGACCGGCACCACAACGACCCCGAACGGGCCGCCGAGCCGCGCTGACAGCGCCGTTTCTCAGATCCCCACGAGGCCGTCGGACTTCTCAGCCGGTCGCAGAACTCGAAGTCGCCCACGACCAGTTCAGGCCGCAGTCGAAGGTGTAGAGGACGGTTGGGGGCCGGTTGGGGACGGTGGCGTGGACGAGCGGTGAAGCGCCGGCCGTCGGCCACGGCCTCGCCGGCGGACACCTTCGTGAGCAGGCGAAAATTGGGGTGAGTTAGGTTCGATGATGCGGAACACTCGGGCCGACCGATGAGTTCTACCAGGCGTGCCGGTCTCTACCGGTAACACCACCCACGTTCGTGCCGACAGCCCGTGGCTGCGAGGCGACTGCGACCAGGAACCCCAGCGAGGTGCTGCCATGCCAACTGTGACCAAAGAACAACCTGCCGTACAGGCGGGCCGAATACCGACCGTGGTGCGGCTGCTTGTCCTGGCCACGTTCGTGGTGATCCTCAACGAGACGATCCTGATCAACGCCATCCCGCGGTTGATGGACTCGTTGGGCATCACCGAGCAGTCGGCACAGTGGGTGTCCACCGCTTTCATGCTGACCATGGCCGCCGTGATTCCGATCACCGGCTGGTTCCTCCAGCGAGTCACCACCCGCCAGGCTTACGCCATCGCGATGGGCGTCTTCCTCGCGGGCACCGCTCTGTCGGCCGTCGCGCCGTCCTTCGAGGTGCTGCTGCTGGGCCGGATCGTGCAGGCCGCGGGCACTGCCGTGATGATGCCCCTGCTGATGACCACGTTGATGATCGTGGTGCCCGAGCATGACCGCGGCCGGGTGATGGGCAACGTCACCCTGGCGATCTCGGTGGCACCCGCGCTCGGACCCGCCGTGTCCGGGCTGATCCTCCAGCTCGGCTCCTGGCGGCTGCTGTTCGTGGTCGTTCTGCCGATCGCGGCTCTGGTGACCCTGCTCGGGCTGCGCAAGATGGACAACATAGGCGAGCCGCAGGTGAGCTCCATCGACTGGCTCAGCGTCTCCGTGGCGGCGCTCGGTTTCGGCGGCCTGGTGTACGGCTTGAGCCTCCTCGGCGAAACCGACGGCGGGCTCGGGCTCGGCATCGGCATCGTCGTCGCCGGGGTCGCGGCAATCGCGGTTTTCGTGATCCGCCAGATCAAGCTGCAACGCACCGGCGTGCCGCTGATGGACCTGCGCACCCTCGGGCACCGCACCTACGGCCTTTCCCTGGCCCTCATCTCCATCGGGTTCCTGGCAATGCTCGGGGCGATGATCCTGCTGCCCCTGTACCTGCAGAAAACGCGGGGGCTCAGCCCGCTGGAGACCGGCCTGCTGGTCATGCCGGGCGGTCTGGCCATGGGACTGCTCGGACCGACCGTTGGGAAGATATTCGACCGGTTCGGCAGTCGGCCGCTGGTGCTGCCCGGCTCGATCGGCATGGTGCTCGCCCTCGCCGGTTTCACCCAGGTCTCGATGACGATGCCGTACTGGCAGGTGCTGGGACTGCACGCACTGCTGATGGTGAGCCTGGCGGCGACCTTCACCCCCGTCTTCACGCTCGGCATGGGCGCGCTTCCCCCGCACCTGTACTCGCACGGCAGCTCGATGCTCGGGACGTTGCAGCAGGTCGCCGCAGCGTTCGGTACAGCGCTCGTGGTGACCGTGATGACCGCGCGCTCCGGGCATCTGGTCGCCGACGGCGTCGCCGCCGTGCCCGCACAGCTGAGCGGGATGAAGCTGGCCTTTGGTATCGCCGCCGCTCTCACTTTGGTGACGATCGCCGTCGCCGCGAAACTGCCGCGCCGGATCCCTGCCGCCGACGCCCAGGAGCACGGCAGCGTCGCGGAGCAGCCCACCGGATCGTGAGGACTGGGGCGGCGCCGGTCAGTGGTGGCGCCGCCCCGGTCAGTGGTGGGCCAGGTCAGTAGATCTGGACCAGGCAGAATTCGTGCTCTTCGGGATCGGTCATCACGACGACCACGCCCTCGTCGTAGTCGTGCCGTTCGCCGGTGAATCGGCCGCCGAGGGCGATGACTTGGGCGATGCCCTGATCGATATCGTCGACCTCGATGTCGAGGTGCAGCCGGACCTTGCCGTGCTTCGGCTCGGACACCGGCTGAAAGACAAGGCGGGGCTGCGAGTCGCCACGATGGCCGAGGTAGACCCAGCCGGGCTGGGACGGCCCCTGCGGGCGGTCCAGCAGTGCACTCCAGAAGCCCGCCACACGTTCCACGTCGACGCAGTCGACGGTCACTCCGGCCCAGCGGTTCGCCATGTCCTCAGCACTCCTGTGATGTCGCGTGCGTTGCCGGTCTCAAGCCACTGACAGCCCCGGCCATACGCGCCCGCAAGTGCCCCACCACCGCCCCTGCCCCTGCCCCGCACCGGCACCAGCCGCTCAGACCTCGTGGAGACGAACCTATCGGTCATCGAGATCCACTGAGACCGCTCAACCCAATTCCTTCGATGAGGTTCGATGAGGGACAGCGTGGGAGTGCCGCGGTTGTGGGGGCGCAGCGATGACCCGTCGGAGAGACCTCAGGACGCGCCCCCGGCCTTCGCCAGTGCCTCGGCCACCAACCGGCCCGCCTGTACGGCGTGTTCGGCGGTCGTCGGGACGCACCGGTTCGCCGCCGGGTCGTACTCGGTCATGATCACGCCTGCGTGGTCGGTGTCCGGCTCCTGGAGAGTCACCGGCCGGCCCGTGGCGCGCAGCGCGGCGGCCAGGTCGCGGGAGTGGCGGGCGTCCACGACGGTGTCCCGGCTGCCGTGGACGAGGTGGACCGGGACGGCCGGGGCCCGGCCCGCGGCGAGATCGTCCAGCGGGGCGGTGCCGGTGGTGCGCGCCGGGAGATCGTAGCGGCCTGCCATGCCCACCACGGCCTTCGGCCGCCACCCCTCCGTGATCTCGGGCCGCAGTGCGACCCCCAGCGCGGCCCCGGACCCCGCAGACCACCCGGCCAGTACGCACGACTCCCCGTCGCCGCCCAGCCCGTCCGCCTCCTTGCGGGCGAAGGCGAGCGACTCCAGCAGCTGTGCCTTGCCACCGTCCGCTGCGTCCGAGCGCCAGTCCGGTACAAGCACCAGCAGCCCGCGCGCCGCCGCGGTGCGCGCCAGCGGCTCCAGGACGTCCCGCTCGTCCGGCCCGATGCCGTGCCAGAGGAGGACGGTCGTCGCCGGGTGTGACGCGTTCTCCGGGCGGTAGAGGTCCAGCCGCTGGCCGCTCGGGCCATAGACCAGCCCACGTTGCGTCTTCACTGCCATGCCCGCGGTGCGCGTGCCGGACGTCTCGGATATCTCGGAAGTCATGGTGATCACGCTAGCCGGTGACGTGTGGGTCAGGGGCGGGAGCGCCCCCGGCGACGATCCCGTAGGTTTTCGCGTCCGCCTCCGCAGGTTTTGCCTGGGGTGCAGCGTGACTTCACCCCAGGAACTCGCGAATTCGCTTCCGGCCGTGTCGGATTTTCCCTTCAATTTTCTCATTGCACGGCCGAGCGCCTTCCGGTGACCGGTCTCCTTACAGAAGGGAATGCGTGCCATGAAACTCCGCGGACAAAACAAGCATCGAGCACGCCGCCGGAGCGGGCGTATGGCCGGCCGGGGCATCGCCGTCGCAACTCTTGCCGCCGGCCTGGCCGGCTACGGCCTCACCGCCGCACCGGCCGCCTCTGCCGCCTCTGGCGTTCAGTGCAACCCGGGATTCGGGGGTTACCTGGGCAGGTGCACGACCGCCGAGCAGCGCGAAGAGGAGGCGAAGCAGGCGGCCGAAGAGCAGGCCAGGCAGCACGCCGAAACCTGCCAGAGGTTCGACAGCATAAGGCAGGGCGCCACTGACGCCGACACGTTCTTCGGCACTCTCCTCGCCGAAGAAGTCGGCAACTGTCCGCAAAGCTTCCGGGCACAAATTTCTGGGAGCTGAGGAACCCACGAAGTAGCCGGGCGCCGCCCCGACCGGCCGGTACCGCCGATGGCCGGTACCACCGCGATCGGGGCGGTTGTGCGTCTGCCGGCCACCGTCATCGAGGAGGTCCGGGACCCGTCCTCGACGAGCGGCATCCTGGCCGACGCAGACGCCTACGCCGACACCGACTACCTTCTGCTGTCGGCCTGACGGCCCGGCCTCACTTCAGGTGCCGGGCGAAGAACCGCGCCGCGGCGTCCCCCGCGAACTGCGGGACGCCGGTGTGCCCGCCCATATTGGCGTGCAGCGTCTTCTCCTCGGAGCCGAAGGCGTCGAACAGGTCCAGGGCCGCCTGCCGGTCGTTCCCTTCGTCGTCCCACTGCAGCAGGACGTGCAGCGGAATGGTGACCTGCCGGGCCTCCTCGAACATGGCGCGAGGCACGAAACTCCCGGCGAACAGAACGGCGGCCGAGATCCGCGGCTCGACCACCGCCAGCCGGGTCCCGATGGAAATCACTCCCCCCGAGTACCCGACCGGGCCGCCGATCCCGGGCAGCGAGAGGAGGGCGTCCAGGGCGGCCTGCCATTCCGGGACCGCCTTTTCGACCAGCGGGAGGACGAGCCGGTCCGCGATCTCGTCGTCGACCGGCTCGCCGGCGTCCAGCGCTCGGCGCAGGTCGGCGCGGGCCTGCTCGGCGGCGGCGGAACGGGGCCGGTCACCGCTGCCGGGGAGCTCGATGGTGGCCGAGGCGAAGCCGTCCGCTGCGGAGTGCCGGGCCCGGGCCACCAGTCGGGGGTACATCTTGTGCAGTCCGCCGGGGTGGCCGATCAGGATCAGTGGAGCCGGTGCGGCGGATTCAGGTGTCCACAGAATGCCGGGGATCTCGCCGAGGGTGAATTCGCGTTCGAGGACGCCGTCGTCGAGGCGCCGTTCGGAAGTGAATTGCATGGTCTTGCCTTTCGGGAGTGCGCTTGAACGGCGCTCCCGGACGACCTATCGCCCGACCGTGACCCCGGAGGGGAGCACCCATGTCGATACTGCGTTCACGGGTACCACCTCCTCGTTCTCTCGCACGGCCTGCCGAAAATTAGCAGTGGTCGCCGTGGTCCACCAAAGGGTTTTTGGTGAACAGCGGAGTGCTGTTCACCAAAACCCTTTGGCGGTCAGGGCTCAGGCCAGCATGTCCTCGATGAGGTCGGCGGCACGCGAAGTGCCCCCCTCGGACCGTGCGCCGGCGCGTAGCCGTGCCGAGCGGCCGGCGACCTCCGCGTCGGTGACCAGGTCGTTCAGGGCCGCCCGTAGGTTGTCGCCGGTCGCTTCCGCGGTGTCGATGCGGCGGGCCACGCCCAGTTCCACGAGCCGGTCGGCGTTCATGAACTGTTCGGCGGCCTGCGGCACGGCGATCATCGGGACACCGGCCAGCAGTCCCTCGCCGCAGCCGCCCATACCGGCGTGGGTGACGAAAGCGTCCGCCTGCTCCAGGATCGCCCGCTGCGGGACCCAGGAGTGCACCTCGACGTTGGGCGGGATGTCGCCGAGTTCCCGCGGGTCGGTGTACTTGCCGATCTGGAGGACGACGTGCCAGCCGGGCTGGTTGCCATAGGCCGCCAGGCACTGGCGGTAGAACTCCGGTTGACGGGTGAACGCCGAACCCAGCGAGATCAGCAGCACGTTCTCCGCATCCGCCGGGCGGGTCCAGCCGTCCGCGTCGGCGGTTGCGTCGAAGCAGGGTCCGACGAAGGTCACCGCGTCGGTGTCGACCTGGTCGGCGTGCGGCTGCATCGCCCGGGTGATCAGCGCAACGGCCCGCGCGGGACGGCCGGAGAAAGCGTCCACGTCGGCGGTGGACGCCCCGCAAGTGGCGAGCCACTGTGCGAACTTCGCCCGGTAGGCGTCGGCGCCCGGCAGTTGGCGCACGTGTGCCGAGACGTCCTGGTCGTAGCCGTCCCAGCCCACGAACGTCGGGGACAGTTGCATGAGAGGCCGGTTCTGCGATTCGGCGAGGGCGCGCGCGGCGTAGGCGCCGATGTCGTACAGGTACAGGTCCGCCGGGTCCTGGTCGTAGGCGGCGTGCAACTGGGGAAGTGCCTGGATGGCGTCGTCGAGGAAGAGGCCCATCGCGGCAATGGGGTCGTCGGGCCAGTTGTTGTCGGCGAACGGCAGTTGGGACGTGCAGGGGACGAGTTCGGCGCCGGTGGTCGCGATCAGGTCGGCCATCGCCGGGTCGTTGGCGTAGGTCACGCGGTGGCCGCGTGCCACCAGCTCGCGGATGACCGCAAGGCTGGGCAGGACATGGCTGACGAGGGGGATGCCGACCATGGCGATGTGGGCACGGCGACGAGACATAGAGCTCAACTCATTTCAGGTCTACGGCGAAAGGGGTACCGCAAGCCGGTGCGCCGACGGCTCCGAGGAAGGCTCGGTCGTCGGGGCGCACAAGGACATGCGGGAGGGAGGACGGGGCGCTGCCCCGGTCCCGTCAGCCGTAGATCTGAAGGAAGTTCATGGCGGCGACTCTAGCCGCGCTGAGGCTTGTGGGCATCGCAATTTCTGTCAGCCGCCCTCTGGAGAGGTCCCCTTCGGGCCCGTGTGCCCGCAGGGGAGTTTCCGTGCGGCATCTCTCCGTACGGAAACTCCCACACCCACGTCACACATGCGGGGTGTCCGGGGCGGCGGCTTCCAGATCGGCGATGCTGCCCGACATGATCGTCCGCACATGCTGGGTGATGTGCTCCGCGGGCCAGTCCCACCAGGCCACCGCCAGCAGCCGGGCGATGTCCTGGTCGTTGTAGCGGGTGCGGATGAGGCGGGCCGGGTTTCCGCCGACGATGCCGTAGTCGGGCACGTCCGTGGTGACCACGGCGCCGGAGGCGATGATCGCGCCGTGCCCGATCCGTACGCCGGGCATGACCGTCGTGCCGTGGCCGAACCAGACGTCGTTGCCGACGACGGTGTCCCCTCGGTTGGGCAGGCCGGTGAGCAGGTCGAAGTGGTCGGACCAGGAGCCGCCCATGGTGGGGAAGGGGAAGGTCGAGGGGCCGTCCATGCGGTGGTTGGCGCCGTTCATGATGAACCGCACGCCCGTGCCCAGCGCACAGAACTTGCCGATGACCAGCTTCTCCGGCCCGTAGTGGTAGAGCACGTTGCGCGTCTCGAACGCCGTCGGGTCGTCCGGGTCGTCGTAGTAGGAGTACTCCCCGACCTCTATCAGCGGGGACTTCACCAACGGCTTGAGCAGCACCACCCGGGGCTGCTCGGGCATCGGATGAAGGACCGTCGGGTCGGCAGGTACAGGCATGGGCATGGGGCAGGCATTCCTCATCGGTAGCGGTCGGTCTCCGGTCCATGATCGCGGAGCCGCGCCGTCCCAGGACACCCGTTTGCCGCTTGTACCAACGCGGCCTAGTTATTGCCTGTCGGCGCGCGCCTCGGTACGACGGCTCCATGGGACTGCTCGCCGCTGTGACGGGCAGGGACTTCCGCCGCAGCGACGAGCAACCATTCTCTTAGCGGGAGTTTTCCGTCCTCATCGGGGAAGCAGCTCGTTGGCGTTCTGCTGCCCCGTTTCCGTACGGTTGTAGAACGATGAGCCCACGGTTCCGGTGAGCTGTGCGGCGGCCTGCCCCGTCATTCCACCGATGTTCTGCCCCAGTTGCGCGTCGGCAGCAGCCCGGTCGTCCTGCCCTTCCTTGGAGTTCTTGTCGTAGACGTTCGGGCCGACGGTGTAACGGAAGTCATGCTGAATGCAGGCATCCATCGTCTTTTGCGATACGGCGTCGCTCGGTGTTCTGGTGCAGCCATTGGAGTAGAAGCTTCGCTGCAGTTCCCCATCGGAGGCCGCATCCAACGACTTGTTTCTGAGTTCGATGAACTGATCATTGGGCAGCTGTGCGACTTTCTGGTAGGTCGCAGGATCGAACTTTGCCCCCGGGTGGGAGGAGTCGGGTTCACCAGGCCCCTCCCTGAGCTTCCCTGTGCAGGCGTCGACCTGCTGCTCGTAGGACAGGCCACTGGAGCTCTGGTCATCGAGGCACTTCTCGTAGGACCTGTCGAAGAATTCGTTTCCGGAGGCGCCGGAATTGGCGGCAGGGGCGTCAGGAGCGGCAGTCGCCGCCTGAGCGGTGGTGGCGCCGAAGCCGAGTCCGGTGAGTCCGAGGGTTGCAGTGGCGACGCCCATGCCCATCCGGCGCGCAGTTCGCGAATCTGACGGCTTGCGATGTTTTCCCATTGCTGCTTTCCATTCGGTCGGTCGTGGAAGCAAGATCACGAAAGCGGTCTCATTCGTAGAGATCTCGAATTCCGCCTCCGGGTTCCCGCCCCAGCCCACTGAATGACACCAGCCGCCCCTTCACAGCTGTTTTCCGCTATTGCCGTGGATAACTCTGGGGATCCCCGGGCCAATACCTACGGGGTCCGCAGTCTTTTGCGGGATACGAGCCGGGCGTAAGCCGGCCCGGCGTCGTCCATCCCCGGGCAACCGCCGACTTCGGCTTTCGTTGCACGAGTGAGACGAAACATCCGGCCGGCTGTGACGCGAGTGCGACGCCAGTGACGAGTAGGGGATTGAAGGTAGGGCCGTCCCAATCGCTCAGCACTCAGCACTCAGCACTCAGCACACGACAAGGAATCACACGATGCGCCTCTCAACACTCCCCGTGACCATCAGGACGGCTGCGGTCGCGGCGACGGCCGGGATCGGGCTGCTGGCGACCGCCGCCTGTGGGCCGACCGGTTCATCGGCCGCTCCGGCGGCAGGTACGCCGTCGCAGGTGTCCCCCACGTCAGCGTCGTCGCCGAGCACCGCGCCCAGCGCCGGCCCGGCGAAGCCGTCCGCAGCCCCGGCGAAGCCTTCGCAGTCCACACCGTCGGGTGCCAAGCGGCCCACGGTCCACCCGGCCGGCGACGCGGAGGGCGCCATGAGGGAGCTGTCCAGGCTCCAGAAGACCGGCTGGTTCAACCCCAACCGGATCGAGTACTCGGACGATGCCGTCACCGCCCTGAAGCAGTTCACGCGCTGGCTGAACAAGGGTTTCGTCGCCCCGAACGGTGCCTGGACCGCCGCAGGAGAAGCGGCCGTGGACCGTGCCAACAACGGCGGCCCGGCACTCTGACACCGCCGCCCCGCCCCGCCCGGCCCCGCTCCCTTGACATCGAACGCGCCGAACACGCCGAACACGCCGAACGCACCCAGCGGGAAGCCCTTGCGTAGCAGCACCAGAGCCGGCACACGCTGTTCCACACCCGCGAAGGGCAATTTCCCCCATAGGGCCGAAATCCACGCGTCTGGACATGGCGCGCGCCACGCCCCAGGAAGGCTGGAGATGGTGCGTCTCTTCACGTCCGGCGCACTCTCCACATCACCCGTTGAGAGGAAGTGACATCTCATGCGTAAGGTCACGATGAACGCACAGGCGGCGGTCCGGAAGGACCGGCGCGCCGGGTACTACATCTACAAGATCCAGGGCGGCACTGCGAAGTGAATCCGCCGGGCGGGCAGCGGGCCGTACTGCGGAATGCCGCAGGTCCCGTGCCCGTTGTCCGCCCTCCTTGGTATCCGTCCCGGCCTGTTCTGCTGGAGTTGCCGTGCGCTACCGCCGTTCCCGCTGCCTGACCTGTTACTGGCGCGACGGAACGTTCGTCGTCCACCCCTATCCCCACGGCACTCCCACCTCGCTGCATCCGGTGGCCGCCGAAGTCCTCTCCGCGTTCGAGGAATGGACCGGGCCCGCCGGGGCCGCGAAGGCTCTGGAGCACCTCACACCCGAAACCGTCGAAGAGGCCGTGGCTGTCCTCACGGAGGCCGGCGCCCTGCTGGCGGAGGACAGCCCGGAAGCCCACCACGACGAGGAGATCGACCGCCATTGGTCCGCCTGGGCCCCCGAGGCGTCCTTCCTCCACTACGCGACGCAGAACGACTACCTCGACAGCGAGATCAGCACCCAGGACCCGGACCTGATGCCTGAGTCGGACCTCATGCCGGACCCGGCTCAGATGCCGCCGCTGTTCACCACCTACCCAGACGCGCCCCGGCATCCACTGCCCCGCTCCCGGGCCGGCCTTCGAGCCCCGTACGAGCAGGTTGTCCACGCTCGCCGCACCCATCGCGACTTCACCCGCGACGCGGTGTCACTGGAGACTCTCGGCACCGTGCTCTCCACGGTGTTCGGCCCGGTGGACTTCATCGACAGCGGCCACGGCGCGCTCTACCGCCGCACCAGCCCCGCCGGCGGCTCCCGCCAGGAGCTCGACGCCTACCTCGGCGCACTCAACGTCACCGGACTCGCCCCTGGCTGGTATCACTACAACGGTCTGGAGCACTCCCTGGAACTGCGCAGGGAGGGGCTGACCCGGGATGAGGTCGTGGATGTGTGCGCCGGCCAGGAGTGGGCCGGCGATGCCGCGTTCATGGTGGTCCTCGCCGCCCGGCTGGAACGTATGAGTGTGAAGTACCGGACGCCCCGCTGTTACCGCGTCTGCCTGCTCAACGCCGGGCACCTGGGTCAGACCTTCGCCCTGACCGCCACGGCGCTGGGCCTCGGCCCGTCCCAGACCGGCGCCTTCAACGACGGCCTGATCGCCGAGCGATGCGGTCTGGACAACGCCGGACACACACCGCTCTACGTTCTGGCCGCCGGTCACCCGAGCCCCGACGGCCCCAACGAGCCACCACCGGCCACCCTCACCACCTTCGCGCACACACCCCTCCGCGCTTCCCAGACCGCCACCTCTCCGGGCTCCGTATGACCTCTCCGGCCACCACCCTGACCGCCGACCTCCCGCTCGCCATCCAGGACCTCATCGGCAAGCACCCCGACGAGCCGAACGTGATGGATCCGGAGCTGCTCGCCGACCCGTTCGGCGGCTACGGCAAGCTGCGCGAGCAGGCACCCGTCGTCCGCGCACGTTTCATGGACGACACGCCCATCTGGCTCGTGACGCGCTTCGAGGAGGTGCGGGCCGTCCTACGGGACCCGCGCTTTGTGAACAGTCCGCACTCGGTACCGGGCCACGCCGGCCCGGACCCACGTGACCGGCTCATGGAACTGCTCGGCATCCCCGAGGAGTTCAGCGTGCACATCCTGGAGTCGATCCTCACCAGCGACCCGCCGGACCACACCCGGCTGCGCCGCCTGGTCTCCCGTGCCTTCACCGCCCGCCGGGTCCCCGGCCTGCGGCCACGCGTCGAGGAGATCACCGACACACTGCTCGACGAACTCCCCGGACATGCCGACGAGAACGGAGTGGTCGACCTCATCGAGCACTTCGCCTACCCGCTGCCGATCACGGTCATCTGCGAGCTGGTGGGCGTACCTGAAGCGGACCGGCCTCGCTGGCGAGCCTTCGGCTCGGACCTCGCCTCGCTGGAACCCGAGCGGATCGGGACGTCGTTCCCAGCCATGGTCCACCACCTCCATGAGCTGATCGCCGAGCGCCGTACGGACCTGCGGGACGACCTGCTGAGCGCGCTCATCCGCGTCCAGGACAGCGACGGCGGTCGACTCGGCGACACCGAGATGGTCACCCTCGTGATGACGGTGGTGCTCGCCGGACACGAGACCACCGCCCATCTCATCGGGAACGGCACGGTCGCCCTGCTCACCCACCCCGACCAGTTGCGGCTGCTCAAGCAAGACTGGGGGCTGCTGCCGCACGCCGTTCACGAGCTGATGCGCCGGTGCGGTTCGGTCCAGATGACCCAACTGCGGTACGCCACCGAGGACATGGAGCTGGCCGGCACCCGGATCCGCCGGGGCGACGCCGTCCAGCCCGTCCTGGTGTCCGCGAACCACGACCCGCGCCACTATGACGACCCCGACCGCCTGGACCTGACGCGGCAGTCGGGGGGCCTCGGCGAGGACCACGTCGGCTTCGGTCACGGCATGCATTACTGCCTGGGCGCCTCGCTCGCCCGTCAGGAGTGCGAGGTCGCCATCGGTCGCCTGCTGCGGCGCTTCCCGGACCTCTCCCTGGCCGTCGCCCCCGACCAGCTCAAAACCCGGGTACGCCGCCGCCAGCCGGGTGCCTGGCGCCTCCTGCGCCTTCCGCTACGCCTGGCGCGTATGGCGTAGGAACGGCGCAGGCGAATCCCTGCTCACTCTTCTCAGCCCGCGTTCTTGTCCGGGGTCTTGACCGGAACACAGGCGAATCGGTCCGTGTCCACCATGGCTTCCTTCGTGGGACCGCACAGTTCGAAGGATGTGGCCTTCTCCGTGTCCGGCAGGCTGAACCCGACAACGCCGATCTTGGTCTCGCCGCGCTCGATATTGGTCCCGAGGATGGATTCGGTCCAGGTGGCGTTGCGCCACTCGCCGTCCGAGACCTTTTCGAGCTCCTCGAGCTGGCTGCTGGGGAAAGCCTCGTAGTAGCAGTTCTCACTCTGCCCGAAGCCGCACTTCTCCCCCGTCGACGACTTGAACTTCAGCCTGAGATAGCTGAGTTTGACGTTCTCCACCCCGCGGTCGGCGAGCTCTCCGGTCACGGCGACATAGACGGCGAAGTAGTGCTTCCCGGCATCGGCCGGCTTACCGACCAGTTCCGGTGCCCACCTGGTGTCCACGGGCTTCACCCGCACGCCAAGCTTCAGCCCCGGTTCGGTGGTCACGAAGTCCTTGCCGGGAAAGTCGGCGAACTTGGTGTACTTGGGCTTCGAGACACTCGGTGACGAATCCGCGTTGGTGGGCGCGTCGTCTTTGGCGTCATTGCCGCCGGCCGAACATCCCGCGATAAGCACGATCGAGCCCACGGCAAGCGTGGCCAGCAAGCGAGTTGACACGTAGCACCCCTCAGGCCAGGAAGATAGGCGGCATCATAGCCAGCTTGGGTGAAGGTGCGTACGCGATCTCCCAAGCTGCTCCCTCGGGAGCGGACGCCCCAGACTCCGCCACGCCGGCGGTGCGGGTGAGCGCGCACCGCGCCCACCCGCACCGCCGTCTGGACGGGGTTATCCGTTGACGGGTTATCCCTTGAGGAAATCGCTGTAGTGCGTCCAGAGAGTGAACTGCTGGCAGTGGCTCATCTCCCAGCCGAAGGGCCCCTCCTTGGGCTTGTCGGGGAAGAAGTAGTAGGCCGACATGCGCCAGGCGGAGAGCGCTGTCTTCCCCTTGGCGAAGACCTCGGCGAGGCCGAAGGTCGTCCAGTCGGTGTACCCGGTCCACCATGTCCCCGGCCCCACCTGGTCCGGCACGGTCAGATCGGCCGCCTTGAACTCCCGGATCGCGCCGTCCACATCGGTGTCGTGGAGGGCGGTGAGGATGATCCACAGGTTGAACAGAAACCACTCGGCCAGCATGACGGAATCCGGCCCGCCGCTCATGGCGGCTCTGACCTCCGCCGTGAAGCGCCCGTTCTCGATGGCGGTTCTGAGCGCGGACCGTGCCGCCGCCCCGCTGTCGTCGCCGAGGACCGGCGCCAAGGCGGCGGCGGTCTTCTCGTACTGGTTGGTGAAGACCCAGAGGTAGGACGCGCCGTACGCCTTGGACAGCGTCCCGTCCCAAGTCCGGTAGGTTTCCTCGATCTTGGATCTGTTGAGCTTGTCGAGGTAGCCGAGTTTTGGCAGGTTACCGAGGTTCTGGCGGGCTATCTCGGAGATGAAAGTGACGAGGATGCTCTGCCACTGCCCCTTGAGCGTCGGCTGGACGGCTTCCATCGCGGCGCGGAGGGCCTCGGTGTTGGAGTACTCGGGTGCGTCACCGAAGAACAGTTTCCGGTAGTTGGTCGGTTGGCCCCCGTCGTCGAAGATGATGTTGTCTTTGGTCCACTTCTTGGTGGCGAGCGGCCCGGGTTCCACCGCGTCGCCCAGGTTCCCGTTCTTGAGCGCGTCGAGCATGCAGTTGCTGTGAAGTGTGACGATGGGCGAGTTCGAGCCGCGCCCGGGAACACTGTCGATCAGGTCGCAGAGTCCCTTCGGCAGGTACGTGCCCCGGGCGTAGAACTGGAGGCCCTGGTTGATGGAGTCCTTGAGCGCGGTCTGGAGCCGGCCCTGAACGTCGTCGTCGACGGCGGCGGTCACGACACGGCCTTTACTTCGACGCTGAAGGCCGCCTCGGTCTTTCCGAGCGCGTTCTCGGCCACCAGCGTGTACGAGGTGGGCGCCTGCACCTCGGTCGGGGTTGCCGTCACCTTGATTTCGCCGGTGCCGGAGTCAAGGGAGAGGAACGACGGGAGCGTTCCGCTTTTGAGACCGAACGTCATCGGCTTGCTGCCGGTCTGGCCTTGCACCGGCTTGAAGGAGGGAGCCGACTGGGCGCCCTTGTACAGCGAGATGTCGTGCATCGTCATCGCCGCCGGGGCAAGGCCCGCCATGGTCAGTGTCCAGGTGGTTCCGGAGTTCTCGACGATCTTGACGCCGTTTCCGTCGGTGACGAGGTAGTTCTTCTTGTTCTCGGGCAGGAAGTCGCCCTGTGCATCCGGGTAGACCGGCTGGAGCGTGTGCTGGAGGCTCTTGAGGTTGTTGTCCTGGGTGATCTCGGCGTCGGCGGTGACGCCCGCGACCCAGTACTGGCTCTGGACGTCCGGTACGGGTGCGTCCTTGGTCGACCGGTCCCGGAAGCCGACCGAGCCGTCCTTGAGCAGGCTGAGGTACTGCCAGACCAGGCCCTGGTCGCTGCCCGTGCGGTCGATCAGGGTGAAGAACTGGGTGAGGCCCACACCGTTGGTGGCGCTCGTCCACACCGTTGCCGCGTTGTGGTCGGCCGCACCAATGCCGACAGTGCCGTCCGGCCGCGCCGTCAGCACCGTGGATCCGGTGCCCAACCGGCAGCCCACCATGGCGAGGTTCTGTTCCTTGTCCGTGTACTGGACGGCGTAGTCGATCGCCGAACAGCGGGCGCGCATGGCCAGCCCGGCCGGGGCCGCGTGGTCGTCGACGAACTGGGCAATCGGGTTCGGCGGCTTCTTGAACATGAGATAGAGCCCGATGGCCATGCCTACCAGGGCGGCGACCACAGCGAGCACACTGACGATCGGGATGATGACCGAGATCACGGCTTCCGCGACGAAGGAGGCCAGCAGCCAGCCACCGAATGTGGCGAAGAGCGTGAGTGCTCCGCTGACGAGGTTGAGGACCTCGGCGGCGATCTCGAGGTCCGAGCCGCCCTGGGTGAGGTTGTAGATGCTGAACGCCATGCCGGCCAGCACGAACAGCGGACCGAGCCGGGTGGCGACGAACTCGCTCAGGCTGCTGCCCATGACCTTGCCGAGGAACGAGGCCTCCTCCGCCGCCGCGGCGCCGGCGCGTGCCCCGGCACTCGCGCCACCGATCCACCGGGCCATGCTGTTGGAGATCTTCGACATGCCTTCGGCGAGAGCCTTGGACTCTCCGCCGATCGTGGTCCAGGCCAGGGCACCGAACCGCTGGAAGTTGGTCAGGCCCTTCGCGGTGAACACCGCGTAGAGCTCCACAGTGCCCTTCGCCACGGCCGCGACCACCTGCACCGCGAGTTGCAGCGTATTGGTGATGAGTTCGGCTCGCTGCGCGGCGGTGAGGTTCTTCCAGTCCTTGTACGGGCCGAGCAGGTTGTTGAGGGCCAGGCCGGTCATCCCGCTCATGAGCAGCCCGCCGAAGACCTTGCCCCACTTGGCGAACTTCGTACCGACCTTCGACGTCTCGAACCACTTGACGAACTCGGTGGCGACCGCGCCGAACGGCAACTGTGCGTTCTTCACCCCGGCGATCTGCCGGAGTTCGTCGACCGATGCCTCGATGAAGTGGGTCTGCTCCTCCTCCGCGAGCATCGCCTGAAGCTTCTGTGCCTGCGCCTTGACCGTCTCGTTCGCCGAGTTGATGTTCTTCTCGACGAACTTCTGGAGGTAGAGCTTGATCAACGAGAAGTCGACCGCGACGCCCCTGAAGTCGATGGACTGGAGGAAGACGGTGGTGGACAGCGCGACCTGAAGGGCTTCGAAGTACTTCCGCGCGAAGTATCCGGAGGAGTCGAGGGCGGTGAGCACCGAGACGTTCTGCTGGACGAGCCGGGTGAGCGTGGAGCCGTCCGGGTTGCCGATCAACGTCTGCAGGTTGGCCCAGCTGGTGGCGTGGGTGGCGCGGTAGTAGTAACAGAAGGCCCAGTAGAGCGAGTTGGACTTGGCGGTCTCGCCGATCTCCAGGATGAGGGCCTTGAGCTTGTCGTGGTCGTCGGGGTCGAGCTCGGCGTTCCTCTCCATGTCGTCGATCCACTTGCCGACATAGGCGTCGATTGTCTTCTGCTGTTCGGCGGTGTTCTTGGCCTGGTCGTCCAGGTACGCCTGGGTGGTGGAGTTCCGCGCGATCTGCTTCCAGTGGTAGTGGAAGAGCAGGTCCCCGTGCTTCTGGTAGGCGGTGGAGACGGCGACCTGGTCCCGCAGCCAGGACGCGGCGCGCAGTCCGTTGAGCCGGTGGACGTTGGGGTCGGTGCCGCCGGCCAGACCCTGGGTGAGCACGGCCGTGGACAGTGACTCGTACCAGGGCGCCGCCGGCTTTCCGTCGACCGGCGTGGCATCGACGTCGGCGAGGTATCCCTGCAGGCTGGGGTGGTCCTGGTCGGGGAAGAGCAGGCTCCACAGGTCGTTGGGGATGTGGGAGTTCATGATGGTGAAGAGGTCGCCGCGGACGCCCTGCTGCACCTGGTCGTACCACTCGCCCTTCTCGGTCTGGGCCCAGGGGTGCATCGCCAGCAGGGTGTTGATGTCGAGGCCCGGTCCTGCGCCGCGGGACTGCGCGGCGGCCGCGGGCGGGGCCAGCAGCGGCCGCAGCGCCGTGTGCTGCTCCGAGCCGCTGTTCAGCACGGACCACAGTTCCGAATGGTTCAGTCGCACGGCGGTGATGTCCTCGCCCGCACAGGTGCCGCTGGAGCCGACGGGGCCGAAGGCCAGACTCCCGTCGGCCGGCAGACCGGTGGCCAGCTGCTGTTCCTTGGTCAGCCCGCTCCACACCAGCTCCCGGCCGAAGACGCCCGAGCCGGTGACGAGTTCGTCGTCGACGTGCAGACGGCCGTCGAAGACACCGATCACCGCGGGGTGCGCGATGCCGCCACCGTTCAGCCGGTAGTACCCGGTGACCGCCGCGTCGACGTACTCCCCCTTGACTCCGTAGACCTTGCCCTTGATGTCGGGCGAGCCGGCCAGGAGGGCACCAGTGAGGCTGTCCGTCGACCACGGCTCCACGCACTCGAACCGGTAGGGGTAGTGCGGCGTCCCCGTCTCACATCCCTCCGGCGCGGTCGCCCCGGAGACCAGGGAGAAGGCGAACTTCCATACGACGTTGCCCTGGTCGTCCTGCGATCCGTGGAGTGTGACGTTGTAGTCGCTGTCCATCGGGTCCCAGGTGTCCCCACAGCGGAGGTCGTCGAAGCCGACGCTGAAGACGTCCGGGTCCGCCGGCGGGATACCGGGCTCCACCTGATAGCGCAGAACGAGTGCGTCGTCGCCCCAACTCGCGGACTTCCACCGGTCGGAGCCGGCATCCCAGCTCAGCCCGACGATGCGGTCGCCGTCCAGCACCAGCTGCGCGCCCGCGTCCTCGGCGACCCTGCAGGTGAACGACTTCTTGTAGACCACGCTCACGCCGACCTCGTCCGCGACCGGGCCGACCAGACCGTGGCCGGTGCGTAAGTTGTCGTCCAGCGTGATGCGTCCGCCGCCGTACACGCCGGTCCACGCCAGCACGCCGTGGCGTAAGTCCAGCGACCAGGCGTCGCGGGGAACCGGCCGGCGGTCGAGGAAGAGCTGGTCGGTTGCCGGGTTGTCGAGGGAGGGGCGCAGGACGGTGATGCTCCCAGGCGCCCGTCCGGACAGTTCCTCCGCATTCGCCGACTGGTCGAACGGCTCCACACTGAAGGTCAGAGCCGACGGCCACCCGTCCCGTCGGTCCCCTGCGGTGCGGCGCCGGTCATCGAGCAGAGACATGCTTCTCCCTGTCATGGAAAGGGTTGAGGTTCTCGCTGAAATCGATGCAGCGAAGGCTGGCGCAAGCTATCCCAGCGGAACGTCCGGGCGCACGGCCGTCTTTGCGGCCGCTGCGAGTACCGATGTGATCAAGTCACCCTCTGTTTCAGACAACTTGAATACAGAAACTCATTTGCCCGCAACTATGTCGCCACGGTCGCGCCTGCGTTCCAGCGACCGTCTTCGATGACATCACCTAGCTGGAGGCCTTCTCCCAACCGGGCGGCGCCTGACGCCACAACGTCGGGCAAGAGCCCGCGAACGACTTCTCCCGCAGCACATCCAGCCAGTCCGGAACCGACATCTCCGGTGTTTTATTTCGGTCAGGACGACTGCGCTGTGCCCATTTCCTGGCCGAGATCCGCAGGAACTCCTCGCTATAGCGCACGCACATACGGTCGCATGAGCAGCAACACGGGTCACACCCACAACAGGAATAACAATAGCCCGTATGAGCAAATCCCATGCTGTGCGCGAGTCTGTGCGCGAGTGGCCCTCTTCCGCCCTGGCGCTCGCCATTCAAAGAGACACGCTCTATTTGTGGTGGAGCTGGTTTCGGGCGGCCGCTTCGCCACATATCCGCCTCACCACATGGCGGAGGCGGTGGAACTGAGCTTCCACCGAGGACGTTTGGCAAGCATGTGGATCTCTCGAAGACGTACAGCGGCATTCATCGCAGCCATAGCGGTGGCATGTGCCGGGGTATCGGCGTGCGGGACGGCGTCGGGTGATGGGGACGGCCGGAGCGGGCAGGGCGGCGGTACGGCGTCCGCCTCACCCACGAAGAAGGGGCCAGGTGGTCCAGGAGGAAGGCTGGTCGGTGGGATCTGGACCTTTGAGGACCTCACGGTGGACGGGGAGAAGGTCGAAGGGTCCTACGACGCCAGGCCGTGGGTGGAGTTCCATGAGGACGGCACGGTTTCCGGAGACTACGGCTGTACGCCGTTCAGGGTGAAGGCCGAGTTGGAGGCCGCCGAGCTGACGATGGGCGAGGACCTGCCGGTGCCCACTCCTTCGGCGACACCGGCTCCGCCCACGGACGGCGAGGGCCTCTGTGTGACGCCCGACCAGCAGAAGAAGTCGATTGAGCGTTACACGGACCCGGCTGCGAGGAAGTGGGCGGCCGAGGGCTACGCCAAGCGGAACAAGGGTCTGGCGGACTTCGAGGCGAAGGTCAAGAAGTTCCTCAGGGGCCAGCTGAAGATCACCGCGAAGCAGCTGCCGCCAGTGCCCGGTGGGCCTCCGCCAGGCTCGTTGCCGCAACTGAGGAACCAAGACGGTGACGTGGTCACCCTCGCCGTGGTCAGACACCCGGGTTTCTTCGACACCAGGTACCAACTGACGGCGCGGACCGCCTACGACAGCAGCGACGGATTCAAGTCCGGCAAGGACCTCTACTTCGACTTCCATCCGAACGGCACCGTGACCGGCAAGCTCGGCTGCAACGACTTCACCGCCGACGTCTTCTTCACCGGCTCCCACGTCTTCTTCCGCGACCCGGAACTCACCACCCACCGCACCTGCGCCGCGCAGAACATGGAGGACGAGTCGAACGTCCTCGAGAGGCTGAAGCGTTCACTGAACTACTCCTACCGCGCCGCCAGCGGGGGGATGTTGATGAGTGACGACGTCAGCTCCGAACATCTCGCGACAGGATTCCATTTCACGGCCACACCGAAGCGATAGGCCAGAGCCTCAGCCGCCGGGCCGGTCCACCCGGATCAGTGTCTGCTGCCCGTTGGCGACGAGTTTCCGCTCGCCGTCGTCCCGAACGCCGAACACCTCCAGCTGACACACGGTCAGGGTGCGCCCGGACTTCAGGACGGTTCCGACCGCTTCGATGTGGTCGCCGACGGCGGGCGCGAGCAGGTTGATCTTGTACTCGACGGTGAGCACGTCGGAGTCTTCGGGGAAGAGCGTGTACGCCGCGTAACCGCCGGCGCTGTCCGCGATGGCGCTGGTGGCACCGGCGTGGAAGTAGCCGTGCTGCTGGGTGACTTCGGGCCGGCTGGGGAGCTCGATACGCACGCGGCCGGGTGCGATGTGGGTTATGCGTGCATCGAGGTGGCTCATCAGCCCCTGGCGGTCGAAGCTGGCCTGGATGCGCTTCTGCACTTCGGGGCTCGCCTGCTCCTGCTGCGCCTGGTCTTCCACGTGCTCTCCTTCGACGGACATCACGGTGTGCGTACGGGGTGAGGCGGGTTCGTCAGCCGGCCAGGTGTTCCACCTGTCCACCGGGGGGCCGCCGATGGTGATCATCATGGCATCGGCGGCCCGGGCGATCGCCCGGACTGCCGGGAATCATGTGGAGCGTGCCGAGCAGCCCGGTTGTGCGGTGACAGGCCAGCCGCCCGGCAGCCGCGATGGCCTCGGACGCCGACGGGGCGCCCAGGTGTCTGTACCTGGGCGCCCCGTCGGGGAGTGACGGCGTCAAGGGCCGTCTGTCAGGACTCCGAGAGCCCGCTCCGTTCAGCCGCGGGGCTGTCCGGCGGTCTCCAGCTGCTTGTCCTGCTGCGTCCCCTGCGCGGCGATCTGCGGATTGCGGCCCTTGAGGATGGCCCAGCCGACCGCCAGGCACACGGCCCAGCCGGCACCCACGTACAGCGAAACGCGGCTGTCCGGGTCGATGGCGATCAGGACGGTCACCAGGAGCAGGAACGCCACGGCGATCCAGCTGCACACCGTGCCGCCCGGCGCCGGGAAGGACGAGGCGGGCAGTCGGCCGGCGACGACCGCGCGGCGGTAGAGGATGTGGCTGATGAGGATCATCAGCCAGGTCCAGATGCCGGCCGCGGTGGCCACCGAGGTGACGTAGCCGAACGCCTTCTCCGGAACGACGTAGTTGAGGATCACGCCGATGCCCATGAGGGCGGCGGAGAGGGTGATGGCGATGGCCGGGGTCTTGGAGGTGCTCAGCTTGCCGAGCGCCTTCGGGGCCTCGGCGTTGGCCGCGAGGTCGCGGAGCATGCGCCCGGTGGAGTACATGCCCGAGTTGCAGGACGACAGCGCGGCGGTCAGTACGACGAAGTTGACGATCGCCGCACCGGCCGGGATGCCGATCTTCGCGAAGGCGGCCACGAACGGGCTGACGCCGGGCTCGAACTCGGTCCACTTGACGACCATGAGGATCACGCTCAGCGCACCGACGTAGAAGACGATGATGCGCCACGGGAGCGTGTTGATGGCCTTGGGCAGGGTCTTCTCCGGGTTCTCGGACTCACCCGCGGTGACACCGACGAGCTCGACGGCGAGGTAGGCGAACATGACGCCCTGGAGGGTCATGAGGCTGGAGCCGACGCCCTTGGGGAAGATCCCGTCGTGGGCCCAGATGTTGGCGACCGCAGCGGCGTCTCCCGCCTGGCTGAAGCCGAAGGTGACGACACCGATACCGATCACGATCATGCCGATGAGCGCGGTGACCTTGACCATCGAGAACCAGAACTCGATCTCACCGAAGATCTTCACCGAGATCAGGTTCGCCACGTACAGGACGACCAGGAAGACCAGCGCGGTGACCCACCGTGGGACTTCCGGGAACCAGAAGTTCACATAGATCGCGGCGGCCGTCAGCTCGGCCATGCCCGTGACGACCCACATGAGCCAGTACGTCCAGCCCGTCACGAACCCGAAGAACGGACCGAGGAACTCGCGGGCGTACTCCGAGAAGGAACCCGACACGGGGCGGTAGAGGAGCAGCTCGCCCAGTGCCCGCATGATGAAGAAGACAATCACGCCGGCGAGGGCGTACATGAGGATGAGGCTGGGCCCGGCCTTCGCGATGTTCGCGCCCGCGCCCAGGAAGAGGCCGACGCCGATGGCGCCGCCGATGGCGATCATCTGGACCTGGCGGCTGCCGAGGCCCCGCTCGTAGCCCTCTTCCGGTGCAGTGCCCGAGGCTCCATTCCCGTCGCCGGGGTTCGTGCCGACCTGCGTTGAGGTCATGGTGTGGTGCGCCCTTTCCGCTCCATGCCGACCCGCGCCTTGCTTGGCGACGGATCGGGTTTCGATCCCCCCGGATGCTGATGGAGTTGCATGCCGGCGATCGGCCGGCTCAAGCGCCCCCTACGCGGACATGGGTGACGTCCGTCAGGTGGTCGTGAAGATGTACCACGGGCGAAAACCAGCCAGTGTGGCGCAGATCATGGAGGGAATCGGGCATAACCGTCTGCTCTACGGCCAAATCACCCATTGCAGTAATCGGATCGTTATCCGATCAGAGCAACCCGCTGAGCGGACACAAGCGCCTCGCCGATCTTCCCCGTCAGTCGCGGAGCGAGTTTTGTGGATCATGTCGGGGCGAAAGGGTGACGATTGTGATGATGGGGTGACACTGTGCGACGAAGGGGGCGGGGGTACCGGTCGTCGGCCGGGATGCAGGGGAAGGGTGCAGGTGGCTTGATCTAGACACCTAGGCGCGTGTCTAGGCGGGCCTAGGCGGGTTGGTTTTGATCACCGGCGGGCCGGAAGAAGGTGCCTGTGCGGTGTGGAGTCCGCCGCGGGATCGCCCGAGGCCATGGCCGGTCGGCTCGCCGGGCCGGGGCCCCTCTTCGTCAGGCTTTCCTGACTCCCGGCCGGCGAGTGGGACGCCGCGTCCGCTCAGCCCGCCGCCAGCGCCTCCTCGGCGGCCGCCAGCTCGTCCTCCGGGTTCAGCATCCGGGACAGCATGTCCAGATCATCCGAGCTGTACCGCGACCGGACGTCGGCCCACCAGTTTTCGGCGGCCAGGCGCAGCAGCTCCTCGGCCTCCGCATGCCGACCGATGCGGTTCAGAACGAGGCAGCAGTAGCCCGCTGTCTCGGTGCCTCCTGGTGGTCCCTGTGGTGGTCGGAGAGCCAGGTCATGGCTGCCGCAGGCGTCGTGGTCACCGCCCTCTGCGGCGATGCGCTTCCAGTGGTCGCGGCGCACGGGCTCGCCCAGGTCGTCGTAGAGCCACCTGAGGTCGGCCGCGGCCGCCGTGTCGCCCGCGAGCGCCGCAGCCTCGTACCGGTGGGCCACCCAGCGCCCCGCCGCCCCGCCGCCCCACCCCACTCGTAGCGCATCTTCCCGTACGCGTACGACGCCCGGAGATCGCCTGCCTCGACCCGCTCACACAGTTCCGGCAGCCGGCGCAGGTCCTGCACGCGCGGTACCTCGCCCTCCTCGCGGAGCCGGGCGATCCGGGCGATCCGTTCGGCGACGGCCTCGTCCTCGGGATCGAACTCGCTCAGCCAGGCCTCCGCCTCGCCTGGGCGAGCTCGCCAACGGTCCATCTCCCGCAGCGGTTCCAGCGCCTCCCACGCGGCCTCCCCGTCCTCGGCCGCCTCCGCCGCATCAAAGTCCTCGGCGACCCGGTCGAAGTCCTCTCGATCTTGCAGTCGAGACAGCCCATGTCCCAGCCGTCCTGTAACCACCTGGCAGCTTCCGGGTCGCCGTTCTCCTGGAGCAATACGGCCAGACCGTACGCACAGCCGGAGTGGTGATCGGCAGCGAGGCGGTAGAGCCGCTCGGCCTCCGGGCGGTCACCGCGGATCTTCCGGCAGCGGGCGAGGGTGTACGCGGAGAAGGCGTCGCCCGCCTCGACCGCCCGCTCCCCATGGGGGATTCCCTCGTCGCCCCGGCGGCCGAACACAGGGAAGTCAGTGTGCCGACGGGCGATCTTCTCGTCACCCGCGAGGGCGGCGACAAGACCCTCGCCAGTCGGTGGGGAGTCCACCAGCTGCGCGTCGTGGTGTGCCAAGAGCCGGACTGGTCAACCGGCCCCGCTCTCCAGGCCCGTTCGCTGCTCCGGCTCATCGAGAACCCGGCGAGCTGACCTCAAGCCGCACTCGGCTACCCGTTCTCCCGGCCCGGCAAGGGCGCTCCACGCCGGAACGCCGCGTAGGCATCGGCTGCGTCGTCCTCGATCACTGCGTTGAACGGACCGTAGCGTGTGTCACTTTGGTCTCGCTTCGGGCCGGATATCCAGAACTCTTCATCGGTATCGATGTCGTAGAAGTTGGCACTGGACATGCCCTCTGCGCGGCGCAGAGTTCTCCCTTGAAAGTAGGCGGTCTGCCAGGTCTTGGAGAAGTCCACCCAGCCGATCCAGGAAGGACCGCGATCGGTGTCGTATCCCGTCTTCAGCTGAACGAACATGATTCGTCGAGGCATTCGCTCAGGTTCCCACATTTCCGCTGGGCGGGCGGGAGTTGATGGATGCCGCCGCACGACGGCCAGGGAGGTCGGGGGCACTCGCGCCGCCCACGCGGCGCGCCGCCATCTCACTCGGCCCCCTCCCGGTGCCGTCAGATGGCCTCAGATGCCATCAGGTGCCGGTCAGCTGCCGACAAGCGCCAATCAGCCTCGTCCGGTGAACTTCTCTCCGACGTTGAGTCGGCGCAGGTCGGAGAGGACCTGTGGGTCCTGTGCGTCGAGCCAGTCGCAGAGCTGGCGGAAGGAGACCAGCCGCACGTCCTTGTTCTTCCCGCCGGCGATGTGCTTGATCGCCTCCTCAACGGCGTCCATGTAGATACCGCCGTTCCACTGCTCGAAGTGGTTGCCGACGAAGAAGGGGGCGCGGTTGGTCTCATAGGCTCGCTGGAAGCCGGCTATGTACGCGCCGGTGGCCTGCTTGCGCCAGCCCGGGTAGTTGGCCGGCGGTCCCTTGGTGGAGTTCTTGGACTGGTTGGCCAGGATGTTGTAGTCCATCGACAGAACCGGAAAGGAGTGGCCGGGGAACGGTATTCCCTGGAGTGGAAAGTCCCAGATTCCTTGCTTCTTGGTGGGCCAGACCTGGAGACCGCCAGGTGAGCTGGCGTCGTACCGCCAGCCGCGCTTCTTCGCGGTCGGCAGCAGGTTCTCCTGGCCCAGCAGGCACGGCGTACGGGCGCCGACCAGCTCCTTGCTGTAGTCGAACGGCAGCGGTTCGAGATCGGTGAAGCCGGTGTTGGTCCGCCACTTGGTGACAAATCCCATGGCCTGCTCGATCTCGTCGTCCCACTGGGCAGGAGTCCAGTGCTTTACCGAGCCTGAACCCTCGCGGCAGAAATGGCCGTTGAAGTGGGTGCCTATCTCGTGGCCCTCCAGCCACGCCGCACGCAGGTTCTTGAGCGTCATCCTGACGTGCTCATCGGTGAGAAATTCGATCTCGGTGTGGCCGACGGGGTTGTTCGGCGGCCGGTACATCCGCTTCTTCGACTCGGGCAGCAGATACAGCCCGGAAAGGAAGAAGGTCATCGAGGCGTCATGGTCCTTGGCCAGCTTGCGGAACCGCGGGAAAAGGCCGTTGCCGACCTCACCCGCACCATCCCAGGAAAAGACCACGAACTGCGGCGGCTTCTGACCCGGCTCCAGCTTCTCCGGCTTGGGCGGCTGGTTCGGCTGCTTGCCGGTGTACGCGGTAGAGCCATCGCCTATCGGCTTCGGCTGGGCACTCTGCCCGCCCTCGGATCCACTCTTGCTGGATACGGACGACCCAGTGGAGGAGCAGCCGGCGACGGACAGCGCCGCTGCCGCTCCTGCTCCGACGCCCAGTCCGAGCATGCCCCTTCGGTTGAATTCACGCATAACTGAACCAATCACACTTATTGCCTATAAGCCCACTATCGGGACGTTCAGTGAGATGGCATGGCCCAGGGTCGAGGTTCCATCGCGGCGGCGAAAGCTCACAGAGTGGACAGAGCGCCGACGGAGGGTCGACGGCCCGACGACGGAGGGTTGACAGCCCCCCGCGACGGAGGGTCGACAGCCGAACGACGCGGGGTCGTCCGTCGGGTTCGCCGGCGTGCGGTTCCATCCGTGGGGGCTGCCACCCAGGTGAGTCATCCGCTGTACGACGGCTTGCCCCCGGGGCGGAGCCAGATGGGCGGCTGACTCCGAAGGTCGTTAGTGGCGGTTCTCTTCCGCGATCTGCCTGGTGCGCTCGGCCAGCGGATTGAGACCGACCTCGGCCCTTCGCTTGTCGACACCTAGAGGTTCTCGGATCGGGTAAGGCTCCCACTGGCCATTGGCCCCTTTGTGGTGCTGGGTGCCGAACCACTGCTCGCGGGCCTTGCGGACAGAAATACGGTCCTCCAAGAACGCCAGATGCCTCGGCTCGGCCTCCCCCGACGTGACGGCCTCAGCCAGCAGATCGACCCATGCCTCTTGGAGGTGCGGCTGACGGTCGGCGTGCTGCGCGAGCAGCCAAGCGGCATCGGCTGCCTCATCACCGCAAAGTGACCGTCCGGGCCAGCCGACACGGTCGATGACCTTCCGCAGCCACTCGGTGTTGTCGTTGTCCATCGCTTCCCAGCGCGCGAACTCCTCCTCCGTCAGGGTCTCGGGGAGGTTCGTACGGAACTCCTGGTCGATGTCGCGCCGGCGTAGCAGTTCCCGGCGCAGGCCATCATCCAGCGGTGACCGGGGCCGGTGGGCGGCGATCGTGGCCGACACCAACTCGACCAGAGTGGGGGCGGGAATGCGGGTGCCCTCTGGCGTATCCAGTTTGGGCAGGTCCTGGACGCTGATCCACCGGAATAGGTGTGCGCCGGGCGTCCTGGGGCCATAGGGTCGGTCGACCACGGCGACGTGAATGTGGTCGAGGCGAGGGTGGTCGACGTGAAGGTGGTCGACGTGAAGGTCGACGTGCTCCTGCCGGTTGGCGAGCCGGCTGTCCTCGGCGGCTGGGACGTCCACCACCCACCACGGTGCGGAGCCGGACGACGTAGTCGCCGTCGGCCGCGCCTCGGGGTGGGGGTAGTCCGTGGGCAGGTCATGCCCGACTGGTGGTAGCAGGCGCACGCGGTATCCGGTCTCTTCAAGCGTTTCACGCACGGCGGCCTGAGCTGGGCTCGCGTCGGGCTCGATATGCCCGCCGGGGATCATCGCCCCGCCGAGCCGGGGGTGGCCGATGACACCCATGCGCCACGTGGCACCGAAGCGGGCGAAGAGATACACACTCACCGTTGGATGGTGATGCCGGGCGTCCATCGCGGCAGCGTCCCACGCACCCGACTCTGGGTAAACAGCGCCATCCTTGAGGGCATTTGGTTTGGGGCCACGCCAACAGCCCAGCTTTCACACCTGCGTGAGACGTCATATGACTGTCTCGTTGGCGGGCGAAAGTCTGGGCTGTAGGCGGATCGGCTGGTGCCAGTGGCTGTGAAGGTCTGTCAGACGTTGGGGACGTGCAGCTTGTCCCAACTGGACTTGCCGGGGATGCCGTCGGCATCAGGGCCTGAGAGGTGGAGCTTGTGCTGCCAGGCGGCGTAGGACTTCACATCGCCCGAGCCCCACACGTCGGCGTCACGGCTGGACGTGTATCGGTTGCAGTCTTCAGCGACAAGCCGATTGTGCATCGCGGTGATGATCGGCGACCTCTGTCCGGTGTGGAAGAACGAGGCACCAGGGAACGGTTCGAACTTGCCGGAGCCGCTGCCGGAGCCGCCATCCATGAACTGGCGGTATGCCCCGCTCGTGAACGTGGACCATTGGTTCCAGCCGTGTGCCTTCTTGATGGCCTTTGCTGCCTTGGCGTTGAAGACCGGGTCCTTGAGCTTTCCGGCAATCCTGAGCGTGTCCGGTGGGGAGAACTGCTCCGGGTGCTTGAGGGAGCGGATCTGGAAGAGACCGAACGACGGTCCCCACTTGTTGTCGACCAGATTCTCGTCCCCCACAGCGCCCGGGTTGCCGCTGGACTCCGCCATGGCGACGGCCGCCGCGATGTTGATGTCGCTGCCGGTGAACCCCACCTCTGTGGCGAGGGTGCGAAGCTCGGTCAGGTTCATTTTCATTCCCAATGCCCTTCTAACGTTCCGATCAGGAGCCATGTCCCATGGCTCGGTATGGCGTCGGGTCGAGGACCGGGTGCCGGCCGGATTCCCCGGCCCGAGGGGAGATATTGCCGGAATGCGTTACCTGCGCTTGCGGGTAAGGGCTCAAATCCCGAGTGTGAGCGCCCCTGTTTGACGCGTATACACATAGCGATTCAGGTATACGCATAGCGGGTCAGGACGCCTCTCGGTCGCGCCTCCTCCATGGAGGGTGAGGCGGCTTTCCGAGGCGCGAATGTCAGTTACTTCGACCGTATGACGGTGCCGGATGCAGGGCAAACGGAGCGCCAGTTCCCGCGCGTTAAGTTGATTTGCAGGCGGTGGGAAGATGATTCACAGGCGGTGGGAAGGTGATTTACAGGTGGTGGGTTGGGCGCCTTTGGCGGCGGATAGAGCCCCCGGCCCCGTCACTGGCCCACCCGTCCATCGACGCGCTCGCGCAACAGGTCGGCGTGCCCGCAGTGCCGGGCATACTCCTCGATCCCGTGCACCCACAGCTCCCGAACTGTGATGCCGTCCTTCGCCAGACGGGCGCCCAGATCCGGGTGCTCGGCCAGCGCGGCGTCGGTCGCGGTCTGCTCCCGCTCCACATCGGCGAACGCAGCGTCGACCGCGGCCTGCTCGGCGACGGCTCCGTGGAAGTCCGCGTCACGCTCGCCGTACAGCTTCGGCAGCGGGTCACCGTCGCTGATCCAGTTGCGGGAAGTCCCGAAGGGTGGCGAGCTCGCCGTCCGGACTGGCGCCTTCGCCGTCGCGAGGGTCGTCGTCCGGGTCAACCCACATGTCGGGGTGGACGGTCGCCTGAGTCCAACGTGCGGGTTGGTCGCTCATGCGTCGCATGTTCGTCCGTGAGGGCCCAAGCTCGCTACTGATTTCTGCGACGTGTCAGCCGCCGCCCGCGTTGCTTGACTTCGCCTTGACTCCCCAAGTGCGCAGACGCACCCTGATATAGACGCTACATACCCGTTACGCGCGCTATGCGCTGACCAAGCCAGGCCGCGTACATCGCACACGCGTCTGCGGTGAGATTCGCAAGGCCGGCGAGCAAGGCCGGCGAGAATCGCAGTCGCTCGCGCCTTCCCGTCCTTGGCTGCACGCCCAGTCTCTGAGCCCAGGAGGAACGCACTTAAAAGGCCGACAGAAAGGCCGACTTCAAATTCGTGCTCGGGTGATTCGTGGTTCGGGGTCCGGTGTCGACGCGCTTTCGGAAGCTCTGCCACGGGAAGCTCAGCCACGGGTTCCGGGTTTCGTAACGCCATGTTTCGTGCCGCCATCCGACGGCGTCGATCTGCAACTCGCAAGGGAGTTAGGAATGCACCTCGTCACTCGCGCTCAGTGGGGGGCCAAGCCGCCCAAATCTCCCCTCAAGCACATCGCGTCCACGAAGGGCGTGAAGGTCCACTATGAGGGCGCTCCCGTCCCGGCCGATCTCGCCAAGCCGGAGAAACACTCCCAGTGCGCCGGCCGGGTGCGGAGCATCCAAGCCAGTCATCTGGCGAACACCAAGGAGAAGTACTCCGACATCGCCTACAGCTACGTGGTCTGCCCGCACGGTCATGTTTTCGAGGGCCGTGGCCTGCACAAACGCCAAGGTGCGAATGGCAACCAGCAGCTCAACCTGAACCACTACTCGGTGGTCGCCATGGTGGGCGACTCCGGCCTCACCAAACCGACCAATGATCAACTGCACGGTATCCGCGACGCCATCGAGCTTCTGAGAGACAAAGGCGGGGCCGGCGCAGAGATCAAAGGGCACCGCGATGGCTTCGCCACCAAATGCCCTGGCGACCCGCTCCAGGAGTGGGTGAAGAAGGGCGCTCCACGGCCTGGCACGCCCGGCATCGAGCCACCCCCGCCTCCACCCCCCGGTGCCAAGGTCAGCCTCTCCCACGTCATCACCGCCGCACGTACCGACCCGGGCGCTGCCCAGGGGCACACCACATTCCCGGCGGACGTCAAACGCGTGGAAGCTGCCCTGGTCGCAGAGGGGCTGCTGGACCCGAAGTTCGGCGATGACGGGTCCTTCGGCTCCCGTACCGTCGACGCCTACGCGGCCTACCAGCGCCGTCAGGGGTTCACGGGAGCGAACGCCGACGGCATCCCGGGCAAGTCCACCCTCACGACGCTCGGCAGCCAGCACGGGTTCACCGTCGCCGCCTGAGCCCAAACCCTGGAATCCTGGATCCACCGGCCGATCACACGACCCGGCCCTGGTGGTTCCGGAGACGCAAAGCGTCCGACAGTGCCGCCGCTCGGCCACCGCCCTCGGTGAGCGAGCGTGCGGCACTCCGGCGATGCACTCCGCCTATAGGTCGAACGCCGCGGACCCGGGAGGTCTACGAGGCTTGCGAGGCCCTCTCGGCCGCTTCCTCGGCCTGGGCGTTTCCGTGACCGCACATCGCCTGCTGGTAGAGGGTCTTCAGCGCGTCGTCGACGGGGTGGCGCTGCGGCTTCCCCGAGGAGTCCGTCTTGTTCCACCTCACGAGGTTCATCGCGACGGACATCTGCCGCTTGCCGTCGGCGCGGGTCAGGGACATCGTTTGGGCTCCCCAGACCGTGCCGTCGTGGCCCCAGAAAGTGCCGCAGTCCCGGGTTTTGACCTTGTGCAGACCGAGGCCGTAGTCGATCTTCGTGCTGCCGTCCAGGGCCAGGACCGGGACCGTGCGCTGCATCTCGGCCAGCGACGAGCGGTTGACGATCTCGCCGCCGAGCAGCTTGCCGTAGAAGCTGTTGACGTCCTCCATTGTTGAAACCAGACCGGCTCCTGTCCCCACCCAGGACACGTTGTAGACGCTGTAGTCGCGCGGTGGGTCGATCAGGCCGTACAGCGCCTCGTACATCCGTGAGTGCGGTCCCTTGATGTGCGGCCCGGCCGGGAATTCGGTGTGCCGGAGCCCGGCGCGCTCAATGACGTTGCGGGTGATGTACTTCTCGGCCGTGGTACCGGTCGCCTGCTCCAGGAGTTGGCCGAGGAGCAGGTAATTGGTGTTGGAGTAGGTCCCGGTAGCGGCTCCGGGCTCGCTGGCGGGAGGTGCCGTGAGTCCCATCTCGATCAGCTCGGTGGGGCGGAACTCCCGGAACCGGTTGTCGTCCAGACTCTTGGGCGAGACGTCCGGAAGAGAGGGGAAACCCTTGAGGGACGGGAACGCGTAGGGGAGGTAGTCGGTGATGCCGCTGGTGTGGTTGAGGAGCATCCGGACCGTGATCTTCTTGCCGCGCTCCCCCGGCACCAGCCTCGGCAGGTAGTCCCCGATCGGCGCGTCGAGTCGGATCCGGCCCTTCTCCACCTGCTGCATGACGGCGGCGGCGGTGAACGTTTTGGTGATGCTGCCGACGCGCTGCCGCATATCGGGCGTGACGGGACGGCCGGTCCCGACATCGGCGACCCCGGAAGCGCCACGCCATATCTGGTCGCCGTCGCGCACCTCGGCGTACACACCGGGCATCCCCGCGCGGTGGACACCGTCCAGGGCGGACTTCAGCGCCGCGGGATCCAAGCCCTCTTCCTTTTCCTTGTGCTCTTCGGTATCGATGGCTCAGTCCGCCAGGGCGCGGTGCAGTACGGCGCCGAGTTCGGCGATCTGACGCTGCGACACCGCGGCGGACAGGATCGCCTGCGACCCGTGGAAGGTGCCGGGCCACTGGTGCAGCTCGACCGGTACCCCGGCCTGTAGCAGCCGCAGCGCGTAAGCGATGTTCTCGTCGCGGTTGGGACAGAGTTCGGCGCTGGCGATGTAGGCGGGCGGCAGGCCGGACAGGTCGGCGGCCCGCGCCGGGGCGGCGTACGGTGTGGCGGGCTGGGAGCCGAGGTAGTGCCGCCACGCCGTGGTGGCCTTGTCGCGAGTGAACCAGGGCGTGTCGGTGAAGTTCTGCTGCGACCAGGTCTCCTGCCGATCGTCGAGCCCCGGCTGGTTGAGCAGCTGGAACCGGATCGGCGGTCCCTGCTGGTCGCGCGCCCGCAGTGCCACCGCGGCCGCGAGCCCGCCGCCGGCGCTGTGGCCGCCGACCGCGATCCGCTCCGGGGCGATGCCGAGCTCGGCTGCGTGCTCGGCCGTCCAGGTCAGTACGGCGTAGGCGTCGTCGAGGGCGGCCGGGAACGGGTGCTCGGGGGCCAGGCGGTAGCCGACCGAGATCACCATCACTCCGGAGCTTTCTGCGATCCGGGTGGCCCACGGGTGTTCGGTGTCCAGGTCACCCATGACGAACCCGCCGCCGTGCAGCCAGACGATGGCGCCCTGTGCCTGGTGCGGGCGGTAGATCCGCACCGGCACGTCCGGATCGGCGGGCACCGTGCGGTCCTCGATCTCCATGCCTGTGGTGTCCGATGCGGGGGCCGAGGCGGCCAGCTTGGCGAAGTTCTTGCGGTCGTTGACCGGGTCGGTGAGGTCGGCTCGCGGGAACAGCGGGATGAACGCTTCGAGTTCGGGGTCCATGCCGGACATCTTCACCGGCGCCCCTCCCCGGGATCATCCGCCAACTGTCGGGCATCCGACTCGGATTACGCACCGTTCGGCGCCATACGAGGGCGCATAAAGGGTCCTGACGCTGTGGAGCTGACGGTAAGGGGGAGTCCGCTCCGTCGCGCGCGTCCAGCACGGCGCCGATCACTCTCGACGAGCAGGACTCCGGCGGGGGCCACGGACCACGGACCACCCGCCTACAAAGTTTCGCCGAAGGCCCGTCGATACGCACCGGGTGTGGTGCCGAGAGCCGCCCGGAAGCGGCGCCGCAGGTTGACCGCCGAGGCGAGCCCGACCTTCGTGGCGATGGCTTCCACCGGAAGGTCGGTCTGTTCCAGAAGTACTCGTGCCGCGTCGAGGCGCCGGCCGAGCAACCACTGACCTGGGCTGGTGCCGAGCTGTTCGGCGAAGCGCCGGGCGAGGGTTCGGCTCGACAGTCCGGCGCGCTCGGCGAGTCGGTCCAGGGTCAGTCGGGTGTGGAGCTGGGAGGTGGCCCACTCCAGCAGTGGTGCCAGTGACTCGTCCACCCTGGCGGGGGCGGGCTGTGCGGCGTACTGGAGTTGGCTGCCCTCCCTGTGGGGCGGCAGCACCATGTGCCGGGCGATCTGGGCGGCGTAGGCCGCGCCGTGGTCGGAGCGTACGAGGTGCAGGCACAGGTCGATGCCCGCGCCACTCCCGGCACTGGTCGCCACGTCGCCGTGGTCCACGTACAGCACGTCCAGATCCACCTGCACCTCGGGGAATGCGGCGGCGAGTTGGGCGGTACGGCGCCAATGGGTGGTGGCGCGGCGGCCGTCGAGCAGTCCGGCCTGGGCGAGGACGAACGCCCCCGTGCAGATGGCGACGATTCTCGCCCCGCGCCGGTGGGCGGCCCGCAGCGCCTCCAGGACCGTCGACGGCACCGGCATGCCCGGCGGCTGCCAGCCCGGGACGATCACGGTGTCCGCTTCCTCCAGGGCCGACAGCCCCGCGTCGACGAGCATCGCGATGCCGACGGTGGTCGGCAGGGGTCCTTGGCGCTCGGCGCAGACCCGGAAGTCGTAGTGGTCCGGCAGGTCCTGCCGGACGGTGCCGAAGACCTCGGCGGCGCAGGCGAGTTCGAAGGGGGACTGGGGCGAGTTGAGCAGAGCCACCACTCGATGACGGTTCATGGCAGAAAGATACCCAGAGATGTCTATCTGGACTCTCGGGCGGCGGCCTGCCCCGGGCCACAGTGGTCCCATGAGTGAAACCACTGAAACGCCCGTATTGAAGACCACCGTCCAGGTCGATGAGGTCGCACCGGTCGAGATCGCCCCCGGGATCGTGCGGCACAGGCTGCCGAGGACGGAATACGCCAGTGGCTGGCTGATCGACTTCGCCCCGGGAACCGAGTGGCCGGAGGTCGATGTGCACGCCACCGAAGAGCGCTACTACGTGCTGAGCGGTGAGGTGATCGAGGGAGAGGAACGCCACGGGCCCGGTACGTACGTGGTATTCGCACCGGGCAGCCGCCACCGGCCCCGCACCGAGAAGGGAGCACGGATTCTCGGGTTCACTGTGCTGCCCCGCTGACCTGGGGCAGGGCCTCGTAGTTGCGGGTCAGGCGGCAGTGCCGCATTGGCCGGCCGAATGTCAGATGTGCAACTCGGAGGGAAAGCCCGTCCAGCGCAGCTCGGTCGGCAGATGACGCATGTCGTTGGACAGGAGGACCGTAGCCGGCCGACCGGGCGCGTATCGGATGACCGTAAGTGCCGCGTTGCAGTAGTTGAGGCCGAGCCAACGCCACTTCGGTGCATGCATGGCATCCCGGACGAGCCAGGCGACCAGGAAGTTGTGGGTGACGACGAGTTCGTGCCGGTCCTCTTCGCCGTCCACCGGCCCGGTGAAGAGATCCAGCGCCTTGCGTGCCAGCGCAGGCCCACGCTCCCGCTCCTCGTCAGTGGCACCAGCGAGAAAGCGGAGGTAGAAGTCTGCTGATTCCGCAGGAAGTTCGTCTCTTCCGGGCACGTAGGGCACGTAGTCACCGGCGACTTCCGAGACTTGCAGAGGGACGTTCTGCAGAGGGGCGTTCCGCCGAGGGACGTTCTGCAGAGCGGCGTTCTGCAATTGGTCGTCAATCAGGCGTGCGGTCTGCTCTGCCCGGGGCAAGGGACCGTGCCGAACAGCTGCGAAGGGGATGTCCCGGAGGCGTCGGCCGAGCAGCGTGGCTTGCCTACGGCCGGCCTCTGTCAGCTCGCTCTCGTCCGGCGATGCCTCGCCGTGCCGGATGAGATAGAGGTAACGGGTGGCCGTGCCGGTCATCGCCAACTCCTCTGCGTCCACTGGCGATCTTGTCCATCAAGGGACGCTGCCTACTCCAGTGCCGGTTCCCTCCACCCATCACTGAGGCACGCTCCAGTCCAGGCGCACCGGCACGGGTCCGGGTGGCGGTACGGCATAGCAGGGCCATGGAACCTCGATGCGGAACCGGCCCGGCAATCTGCACCCCTGCCTCGGACCCTCCGCCGAGCGAGCGAAGCAGGGATTCATCTGCCCAAGGCCCCGGGCCGGGCTCACCCCATGAGCCCGGCCTGGTGCGCCAGCAGCGCCGCCTGTACGCGGCCGCTGCACCCCGTCTTCTCCAGGATCGACCGGACGTGGGTCTTGACCGTTCCCACGCCGATGCCGAGCCGGCCGCCGATCTGCGGGTTCGACAGCCCCTCCCCCAGCATGACCAGCACCTCCCGCTCCCGGTCCGTCAGGCCCGCCACCCTGCTGTCCGGGGCGACGGCTCCGCCGCCGCTCAGCATCCGCCGGATGACGGTCCCGGTGACGCCGGGCGAGAGCACCGCATCCCCCGCGGCCGCCGCCCGCACCGCACGGATCAGCTCCTGCGGCCCTTCGTCCTTCAGCAGGAAGCCGGTGGCGCCGGCCCGCAGGGCGCGGGTGACGTTCTCCTCGTCGCCGAAAGTGGTCAGCATGAGCACTTGGGGCGCGGGGGCAAGGGTCACCAACTGCTCGACGGCCGCCAGTCCGTCGAGTACCGGCATGCGGATGTCGAGGAGTACGACGTCGGGCCGGTGTTCGGTGGTGAGTCGGACGGCCTCGGTGCCATTGGGCGCCTCGCCCACCACTTCGATGCCGTCGGCGTGCCGGAGGATCAGCCGTACGCCGTGCCGGATCATCTCCTCGTCGTCGGCCAGCACCACCCGGATCACGGAACCCGCACCGGAAGCCGGAGGACCCGAATCCGCCCCGGAAGCGGTACGGGAACCGGCCCCGGAATCCGCGGAGTTGTCCTGGCCCTGGTTCTCGTCAGTCATGCGTCGTGCTCCTACGGGGCCGGTTCGGTGACCTTTCCGTCACCATGGGGACGGTGAAGCGGTCGATCGCGATCAACGTATCGGAGCGGAAGCAGTAGCGGGCGATCTGCACCCGGCCACCGATGACCGTCCGGTCGGTGTACGGATACAGGCAGTCGGTGGCGGAGCGGGGCCGCGGCGGCTCGTGCCCGGCGGCGGCAGCGCGCGTGATGGAGTCGTCGCCGGCCACGTTGCGCTGCACCTGGTCCCGCGACATCCCCACTCGGGGCGGCTCGGGGTTCCGGTACGCGGGACCCTGCGCGTTGACCACCAGTACGACTCCGAACAGCATCATCAAGCCCACCCCGGCCAGCCCCAGCAGCCCGGTGATGGCAGCGGCGAGCCGCCGCTGGAAGACGTCGAGTCCTCTGCTCGGCTCGTCGGCACCGGCGCTCGGCCCCCTCTCGTACGGCAGCACGTCCGACGGCTCCGCGCCGGGTCCGGGGTCGGCTGGGATGTCGGCAGCCACGGCGAAGCCACCGCCGGGCGTCCGGTCGGCCTCCAGGTCACCGCCGAGCAGCGCCACCCGCTCCCGCAGCCCGACAAGCCCGCGCCCGGTGCCGAGCCCGGTTGCGGCGGCCGGCGGCACGGGCGGCACACCGTTGCGTACCCGCACTTCCACCCGTTCCCCCGTGTGGCGGACGATGATGGTCACATGTGCCCCGGGCGCGTACCGGTGGATGTTGGTGAGCGACTCGCGCACCACCCGGTGGACGGCCCGTCGTACCCGGGCCGGCCGCGCGTCGAGATCCGGCCCCTTCCAGGAGAACTCGACGGGGATGCCGACGCCGCGGGTCTCCTCGACCAGTGCCTCGATGTCCGCGCGCGTACCCGTCGCGTCGGTCAGCGCATCGGTGCCGGTGTCCCGTCCCAACGGGACCAGGACGCCCAGCACCTCCCGCAGCTCCTGCATCGCGTCACGGGCGGCACGGCCCACTACAGCGGCCTCGTCCCGCAGTCCCGGCGCCTCCCTGCCGAGCGCCAGCTCCAGGCCGCCCGCATGCAGTGAGACCAGGCTCAGCCGATGCCCGACCAGGTCGTGCATCTCCGCGGCGATACGCGACCGCTCCCGCACCCGCGACTCGCTGTCCGCCAGCCGCCGCGCCTCCTCGGCGGCGGCGGTACGTTCCCGCAAGGCCCGCCACAGCCGGTCCTGCTGCCCGGCGGAGACACCGACCAGCCCCGGCACGATGACCGTGGTCGCAGCGAGTACCGCCCCCAGTGCCAGCCCGAACGACCAGCTGCCCAGCCCGGGCACCAGCACCGGCGTGCAGACGGCGCCGCTCACCATCGTCAGGGCAGCCGACCCGAGCAGCAGCGCGGCCCGCCGTCGCGGCGTCTCCATCTGCCGGGTCGCGGTGTAGGCGGCCACCGCCGTCAGCGGCGCCACGGCGGGCACCATCCCCATCAGCACGGCCAGCCCGACCACACTGGCCACCGGGAACCGGCGCCGCACCACCACCAGCCCGACGCCGACGAGCCCCAGGGCCAGCACCGCCGCCCAGCCCACCGCCAGCCTACGGTCGATCTCCGACTCGCCCACGTAGACGAGCAGCACCAGCGCCCCGGCCAGGACCGCCTCCCCCGCCGCCCGGCACCACCACCGCCCTCGCTCCCCGCACCTGGCGAAGAGGCTTCGGGCCGAGCTTGGGGGCGAGGGGTTCTCACTGGCAGGTGGGGCGCTGGACGGCATAACGATGATTATTGGGGGCCGGGCACCTGGTTTCCCTGCTACCTGAGGGTGAGCCGCCTCTGTCCAAAGGTAGAGGGCCTACCCGAAGACACGCTGGGACGGCAAGGCTCAGTGAGGCTGCCAAGGCCGCTGAGGCCACTAAGGACAGCAGTTCATAGCAGGTCAGCGGCGCCAGGGCTCGGCCGTGCATCCGCGCCGGACTCGATCTGCTGGCGTACGAGTCTCGCGTAGTGGCCGCCTCGCCGGAGCAGGTCACGGTGGCGTCCCCGCTCCACGATGGTTCCCTGGTCGAGCACCAGGATCGTGTCGGCATCGCGGATCGTGCTCAAGCGGTGCGCGATGATGATTTGGGTACAGGCCAGGGTGCGCAGGTTGTCCGCGACTTTCCGCTCGGTCTCGACGTCCAGATGACTGGTGGCCTCGTCGAGCAGGATGATCGCCGGTCTGTGCGCGATTGCTCGTGCTATGGCCAGCCGCTGTCGCTGACCGCCGGACAGGGCACTCCCGCCCTCGGAGATGAAGGTGTCGTACTGCATCGGCATGGCCATGATGTCGTCGTGTATGACAGCCAACTCGGCAGCGGTGACCACTCGCTCGCGCTTGAGCATGGGGTTGCTGAGGCCGATGTTGGACAGGATCGACCCGCTGAACAGGGCGCCGTCCTGCAGCACGACGCCGAACTGGCGTCTCACCTCTTGCCGGTTGACATCCCGCAGCGAGACGTCGTCGTAAAAGATGTCCCCCTGTGTGGGGACATAGAGCCCGAGCATCAGCTCCCCCAGTGTGCTCTTACCTGAACCGGACAGCCCGACAATCGCGATCCTGTCCCCGGGCCATACGGTCAGGTCGACGTCATGCAGCACCTGGGGTCCTGACTGCGAATAGCGGAAACCGACGCCTTCCATCCGCAGGTGCCCCGACAGCCGTGGGGCCGATAGTGACACGTTTGGCGATTGCTCCGGTTCCGCCTCGGTCACGTCACGTATGCGGTCGAGGTTGGCGCTGACGAGCTGGAACTGCTGGGCACTGTCCACGAGAGTGGTGAGCGGCGCGAAGAACGCGGCGGCCAGAGCCAGGAGTGCCACCATCGTGCCCACGCTGATCGATCCATTGAGGACCTGCGTGGCACCCACCCACAGCAACGCGAGCTGTCCGAACAGGGGAAGGGACCCCAGTATCGAGGCCACGGTGCCGGAAACGTAGTTCTGGCGAAGCGAGATGTTGAGGTGGTCGAAGAACAGGTTCGACCAGCGGCCGAAGGCCTGTTCTTCGGCGCCGGCGGCTTTCAGTGTTCCGATGCCGACCATCGCTTCGCCCAGGTATCCCTGGGACTTTCCGAAAGCGGCCAGCTCTCGGCCCGCCAACCTGCTGATGGTGCCGTTGCTGAGCATGAGGACTATCGCCCCCAGCAGGCCGATGCCGAGCGTGAGCAGGCCGAACGGCGGGGACTGCCAGAGAAGGAGGAGCAGGTAGAACATCACCAGCCCGCTGTCCATGACGGTGGACAGGAGTTGATTGCTCAACAGTTCGCGCAGCATGGCGTTGCTGGCCACCCGGGAGAGCATGTCGCCGGTCGACCGCTGCTGGAAGTATTTGTAGGGCAGTGCGAGAAGGTGCTCGACGAAGCCGAGCATCATACCGACGTCGATCCGCGCCCGAAGGTATACGAGCAGCCATTCCCGTAGCAGCGTCGCGACGGTCTGGGCGAGAAAGATCACGACAATGCCGATCGCCAGGACAGGCATGACGTTGTGCATCTGGAAGGGGAGGACCTGGTCCACCACCACCTTGGTCAGGATCGGCAGGACGAGCCCGAGCAGGATCAGCAGCAGGGAGACCCCGAGCAGTTGAACAGCTACCCCGGGTGCCTGTCGCAGGTACCGGAGCGCGTACGCCCGGAAAGGCGTGCGGGGTGCGGGCGCACGACGGTCGAAGGCTGCGCCTGGTTCGAGGAGCATGACCACCCCCGTGAACCCGGCGTCGAACTCGTCCTCCGTCAGCCGGCAGCGTCCTCTGGCGGGATCCACCACGTCGACGTGCTTGCGCGACCATCGTTCGACGACGAGGAAGTGGGTGAACTCCCAGTGGACGATGGCGGGGAGGGCAACGAACCGGAGGTCACTCCGCGGCAGCGAGACCGTTCTCACCCGCATTCCATTGTCGCGCGCGGTCCTGACGATCTCCAGCGCGGAGAGGCCGTCGCGGCCTACGCCGCAGCGCGTCCGCAGTTCCGACAAGGAGGTCCCGCAGCCGTAGTAGTTGAGCATCATTGTCAGGCAGGCGAGGCCGCATTCCACCTCGCTCATCTGTCTGACCTCGGGAACTCTCCTGCGGTGCGCCCAGCGGGTCCTTCCGGTCACGGTGGAGAAGGGCCGGAGCGGTGTGCGTCGGGTGCGCTGCTCCGATTCCTCTGACGCCGCGCCCTGTGCCGCTCGCCGGCGTGGTCGGCGACTGCTGAACCAGGCGAACGGGTTCGTCACGAGGCACCGCCGACGGGATTGCCCAGTCCGGTGAAGAGGGTCACGAGTCGCTGCGACCCGGTCTCCACCCGGGCGGTCAGGATGCTCCCGCCGTAGGTGGCCGGTGGCAGCGACTGTCTGAGCCGCACTATCGCGACAGTCCAGGGCTGCCGAACGGTGTCGGCCCCGGGCTCGTATCGGTACTTGGCTCGCGCCGCGTCAGGGCTGATCACGCCCGGCTCGACCCGGACGACAGCACCCGAAGCGGACGGTCCCGAAGAGCCGATCCGGGCGTGGACCGCCTGCCCGACGCGCAGGTGCGCCGGTTGGTCCGCCGGCAGGAACAGGGCGGCTGCCGTCGTTCCGCCGCTACGTCCGGACCGGGCATCGTTCTGGAGAATCGTGCCCTGGGCGCCGACGTAGGTCGGCACCCGTATGAACCAAGCCAGTGCCGTGGTGACGATCAGCACGGCCAGCAGCAGCCAGAGGCAGACGATGACCGGCCGCAAGGTGAGGCGAGGTACGAAGTCCTTCTCCGTACCTTGCCGGTAGGCCTGGATGGCTCTCTCCCGGAAGATCACACGGTCGGCCACGACCATGTTCCTTTCTCTCAGCCCTGCGCTTGCCACCGGGGAGGAGCCAGGAGAAGAACCGACGGCACCTTGTCGGGCTCGGCCAGCCGCAGCAGCTCGTACCCGATCCCCGCCAGTCCGGTCATGAACCCGGGCGTCTCCACCCCGAGGGGCACTCCCGCCACGAAGCCATTGGCCTCCATGCTCGCGACGACCGACCTCGTCGCTCGTTCCAGAGCGTCATGATCTTCAGGTCTGTTGAGCAACCTCGCCGCCATCAGGAGAAGTTCGAGGTTCCCCAGCGCACCGTGGCAGAGCGAGTGGTTCATGGCGAAGCCGTACTGTTTCGTGGCGCTCAGGGCGATGTCGATGTCGTCTCGTGTCGTCGCGTCGGCCAGTTGATCCAAGGCGGCGAGGCGTGCCAGACCGATGCCTGCGGCACCGTGGCACCAGGCCACCATGCTCTTTCGAGGTGGCTCGCCGGCCGGCGGAGCGGGGTCGGTCGGGTTTGTCCGGGGCTCGAAGACGCGCAGGTCTGCCCAGTTGTTCAGCTCGGGAATGAAGAGGCTGCGGTCGTAGCCGAGAGCGCTGAGAGCAGCTCGCCGGAATCGGTGCTCGCTGCTCTGGGCAGCCAGCTGCAGAAGGCTCAACGCGATGCCGGTGGTGCCGTGTGAAAATCCGCCCAGCGGCGGTTGATCCTCCAGGGTCGCCCAGGCGATCCCTCGATGCGCGGGCTGTGCCGTGGCCAAGAGCCGCTCGCCGCAGCGGATCGCCGCATCCAAGGTCCGTGGTGAGGGACGGACCGCGTGCAGGCTGAGCAGTGAGAGGATGCACCCGGCTGAGCCGTAGACGATATCCAGGGAACGGTCCCTGGAGATGGCCGACGGCAGTCCCTCGACCAGTTCGGCCGCGTCGTCGAGGAGGTCCTGTTCGGCCCACAGTACGCCCAGGTTGGTGAGGACGTAGATGACCGAGGCCAGGCCGTCGAACCCGCCAACCGCCGGAGGAGGTCCGCTCTCGTCCGGCTGCTCCCGGAGCTTGAGCCACTCCCGTACTTGAACTCGTACCGATTTCAGTGCCCGATGTGCGAGGAGGGTGACGGCGGGCTCGCCGGTAATCGCCCCCAGGTAGCCCAGGGAAAGTGCGATTCCGCTGGCCCCGGAATAGAGGTCACTTCCCGAAGGGAAGAGGCCCCAGGCGGAGTCGTCCAGGGGGCCCACGCCGAGCCAGTGCGCGCCGTCTTCGTTCTGCAGAGAGAGCTCGCCGAGACGCCTCCCGACGGAACTCGCCAGTGTCAGCAGATGTTCTCGCTCCACCTGCCTCGTCACCGGGGAAAGCTGGTTCACCGACGGAACATGTGCAGGTCGGCCGATCCTGTCCTCACGATCCATGAGCAGCGTGGCCATCGACGCCTCGATGATCCAGCGTTGCTTGGCCAGGTCGTCATCACCGAGTTGTGCCACTCTCTGCTGGACCAGATCGAGGCTGGGCGCGTCGAAGAAGTCCTCGAAGCGTTCCCCTTCTGCGGTGAGCAGCGCCCGGCTGCCTGGGCAGGTGTGGAACAGCGGGATGTCACCGTGCCACAGGTCCCGCTGTTCCGCGGGGATGAGGGGAACGAGATAGGGACGCTGCGCCGCTTGAGCCCACAGGTGATCGTAGAAGCGATCACGTGCGAGCGCGTCACGCAGCAGATCCGGATGGAAGCTCTCGTACCAGAGGAGGCCGTAGACATTCGTCGAGCGGAGGACAGCACGTGTCTCGTCGTGGGCGAAGCGCGGGAGCTGCTCCGCCAGCAGAGCCGCCCTGTTCTCGCAGAGCAGACGGTACATGCGGGTGAAGCCTGCGAGCACGGCGTCCTTGTACCGCCAGACCTCGACGTCCTGGTCGTCCAGACGAGGCCGGTTCTCGCTCACGGGTAGCTCGGCACGCCTTCGGCCCACCCGCATTTCATCCGTCCCCGGCTTTTCCCAGCTGACGGTCGGATGCGGGTTCAGCTGCCCCGATTGACCGCCCAGGCCGCTGATGTCCACGCCGATGGAATCCTGGTCGGACCAGTCGCGCCGCGGTAGCAATCCGACCTGCCACACGGAACGATCCAGCGCTCCCGCCGCAAGGTTCTGCTGAGTCGGTCCCCTGGCGCGGACCTGAGGATGGAACAGGGCTTCCAGGTCCACGGGCATCGGATGCTCACCCGCAGCGAGCAGGTTCTCGTTGTGCAGGTCGGAGGCGTCCAGGGCGTACAACAGCGCCAGGTAGCTTCCCTGACGCTCGTAGAAGCGCACGACCTCCTCCTCACATGTGCAGGAGGCCGCCTCGATGAACTCCGACCAGCCATGGTTTCCGCGGTCGACGAGCTTCAGCGGCCGCAGGCTGGGCTTGGCGCCCCGGTCGTTCAACCAGGACAGCAACTCCTGGAAGTGCACGTCGACACCCAGCGACCTCGGCTTGTACAGCAACTTCAGCCCCGATCCGAACCGCAGCAAGAGCACACTGCGGCCCCGACGATGCCGGTCGCCCTTGTCGGCCTCCACGTCGACCAGCGGCCCGGGATCGCCGCCCTGGGCGAAGGTCGTGCGGATGGACTGCCAGTCCGCGCACAGTCGCGTCAGGAACTCGCTCAGGTAATCGGCCCACTGTTCCGACGTGAGCACCAGTTGACGTGCAAGTACCGGGTACTTGGCGAGGAGCCTCACGACCGAGCCTGTCGAGGCTTCCTGGCCAAGCCGCCGGATGAAGTCCTCGAAGCGTTCCTCCGGTGTCTCGCCTCTCAAGTGTCCTTCCAGGCGGGCGACATGCAACTCGAGCAGGAGCGGTTTGCTGAGCTGGAAGAGGATTTGGGGCGCGATATTCGCCAGGAACACCCTGGGAAGCACGTTCATTTCGAAGGGGACGGACTCGAAATCTCCGCGCAGCCCGCGCGCCCTTTCCTGGAGACGGTCAAGAGAGTGCCGGAGAAGAGGGCTGATCGCCGGCAGACATCCGGCGAGCGGATGATCGGCCTCAATCTCCTCGACGGGCAGCGGCGCCGGCTTCCTGGCGGAATCCGGGTGCGAGAATGCCTGCCGGAGAACGACCAGCCAGTCCGGGGGTTCCTGAATGTGGGCCTTCAGACTCTCCGCAGGCTCCGCCAGCAGAGCCAGCAGATCACGTTCCGACAGTGAGTCGAGAGCCAGCCGCTGTGCGAACAGCGGCTCCTGCTCGAAGGGCTTCTGGCTCTTCCAGGCATGCAAACGACCCAGCGCTCCCTTGAGGTGGAGGTCCGAAGCGAGAGCCCTCCCCGTGGCGCGGGGGCCCTGTGCGCCACGACGTTCAGGGAGGGAAATCGCCCGATACCACTCGGGGGCCTGCCACACTTCGTCCGCTCTCATAACCCAGCCGCTCCCCTCCACGTTCACCCTCTGCTCAGCCCGGCACGCCAGCGGGGGCTGCTGGACAGCGTCCAACAGCCCCCGCCACGTTCATTTGGCCCTGACCGCCAGCATCAGGGCTTCGCGCCCTGTCGGCATACATGCTCAGCTGCGGAGCTGCGGCCGGGCCCGCTCTGCACATCAGCCCACGTGTTCCTGTGCACTACGGGTCGTGTGCGTATGCCCACACATCCCGCAGTCAGCAGTTGCAGGGGCGGGGCGTTGCGGAGTTACCGCGGGTCGAGACACAGGTCTTGGTGTTACAGCCGTGGCTCTTCCCACTCTGGTCGCCACCCATAACCTGGCCCAGCTCGGCGTCGGTGAGCTCAATGCTGCCCGCCGGGTTCTCCGGCAGTTCGGCCAGCTCTGCGGCGCTCAGGCTGTTGCGGTACTCCGGGTCCTCCCAGACCCGGACGATCTTGCGGAGACTCATGAGACGACCCCCTTGTCGTCCTCGACTTCTCTTGTCGACCGGGGTTCACCGCCGTTCGGGCACCCATCAGCCGCACCCCACGCGGTGGGGCTCCGGGTTGTGGTTCGAAGCGCAAACCATCATCACCGCAGGACATTTGGTAGCCCAGGAAGCCACGAACACGACCTGATAGCGCATCACCAAAAACCCCGACGTTGTATCAGCGCTTCTTGCGGAATCGGCAATGTATGCACCACCCGCCGACGAGTCAGCGTCGAACGCGGACGCCGCGGGGAAGGTGCACCGGCCCTTTGATCCCGTACACAGGATGTAAGGACATCTGCCCGCCGTGTGATGCTCGGGCAGCTGCCCAGAGTCTTATAAGTCAAGCCTTACTCTTGCGTCCGCGCCATGTCAAACGGCACGGCCGTCGACGCCCTGACCTGGTCAAACGTGTGCCACAGCGGCAGAGCCGCGAAATCACCGGGCGGGTAGGCCACCGCCCCGGGCCAGGGCGCCCGGATCAGGTCGTCTCCGGCTACTCACCGTGCCTGAGGTGACGAGCCGACTGTCCGCTCGTCACCTCAAGCTCGCTTTGCGGTACTAGCCGATGAACCTCACCGAGTCGATGGGGACATCGTCGAGCATCGGACTGGTGTCGTGCGGCGGGATCTCTGCCACAGGGGCGCTGGGGTCACGGTCGCTGTAGAGCTCGGCGAAAAAGTGACTGTCGTTGCTCGCGCTCCGCGCTGTGAATCCGGGCTGGAGTTTGTGGTCGCCCGTAGTGGCTTGCACGTCGTTTTCCTTGCCCGACATTCCGGGGTCGCTGAACAGCCTCAGAGTTTCCGACATGGTTCATCTCCTTACCGCGTTCGAGCTACCGTGATCCCCCGCGTTTCAGGCTAGGAGCGGGATGGGTGTTCCGCCATTCGGCGACTTTTGCCTGGTCAGAGCACCCCAAGGGACGCCCGACGGGCCGGGAGGCCGCTGTCTCGCACCGCACGCATAGTCGTGCCCCGCACGCACAGTAACGCGCTGCACGCACAGTCACGCGCCCCAGATCTAGAGCTGCTCGCCGCGCAGGGTGAGGAAGGATTCGCGCAACTCGACGATTACGGGGTGTTCGGCGGTCAGCTCGTTGTCGTCGACGGCGCTGATCGCCCGCACGCCGATGGTGGTGTTGGTGGCGAACGCGGCCTGCATGTACGGGAGTTCGTCGATCGCGACCGGTGCGACGGTGTGGGCATGGAGGTCCTGAAGCAGGGCCATGGTGACGCCGGGCAGTACGTCGGCCTCGGGCCACACCACATGGCCGTTCGCGTCGATGAAGCCGACGTTCCAGGTGCCGCCTTCGGATACACGTCCGTCGGGGTCGACGAACAGGGCGTCGTCGAAGCCGGCCAGCTGCGCGGCACGCCGGTGGTGAAGGACACCGAACAGGCCGGTGTGCTTCACCTGCGCCACATCCCGCTGGTAGCGGATGGTCTTCACACGCAGCGGAGGCAGGGGCAACGCTCCCGCTGGACGGTGGGTCACCAGCACATGGGGGTCGTTGGCGGCGGCTGGATTCCCGATGTCCAGGCCGGGATCGAGGATGGTGACCCGTACGACGAATGCCCCGGGCTTGTCGCCAACGGCCTCGCGTACGTAACGGCGTACCTGGTCGGGGTCGAGATCGGCGCCGAAAACCGTGCGGCAGTCGCTCACGAGTCGTTCCAGATGCCGGGTCAGACCGCGAACGTGCTGGTCGTCGACGCGCATCGAGGTGAAGTGACCGTAGTTGGTGAGCGCGAGCGTACGCAGTGCGTCGGGGTCTGCCGGGTGTCCGTCCAAGAGCGCCATGCCCATCAGTGTGTCAGCGGAGGCCGGTGGTGAGCGTTCGATGTCCGCGCTCGTCGTCTGCGGTCGTCGTCTGCGTTCGTGGTACGCGCTGCCGGCCTCGTACTGCGTTTGCGGCAGGCCAAGAGTCTGCGGACGGGCGACGACAGCCTCGGGGGCGGGACGGCACGGTGGACGTTGTCGCGAGCGGGACAGTGCCGCAGGCGGCGAAACGCGCACTGCCTGTCGAGCAGCCTGGAGCAGCCGTGGACCCCGAAGCAGCCGTGGCCCCCGAAGCACATCATGTGGAAGACGGTGCGGACACTGTACGGGCCGCCGCACGCGACCGACTGCGTGCGGCGGTAGTCGATGTCGCGCCCGTCTTCGGATTCACCGTGAGCTTCGGCCTTACCCACCACCTTGCCGTCGCGCTGGTGCTGGCCTTCGCGGCCGGGGCCGGGGTCAGCGTCTACCGGATCGTGCGCAGGGAACCGGTGTGGCGCGCACTCGCGGTTCTCGGCCTTGTGTGTGTCCAGAGTCTTCTGGCCGCACAGACCGGGGACGCCACCAACTTCTTCCTGCCGACCTTGATGGTCCACTGCGTGACGGCCACGGCGAACGCCGTGATGCTGTTGCTCGGCCGACCGCTGATGGGCGTGGTGATCGGGCTGATCACGAAGGAGGGCACCGGTTGGCGCCGGTGCAGGGTGCGGCGCCGGGCGTACGCCAAGGGCACCCTGGTCATCCTCACCGGGAGCCTGGTGATGCTGGCGATCCAACTGCCGCTGTTCCTGTCCGGCCAGGCCGTCGGGCTGGGCTTCGTCGACAGCATCGCGCCGCTCGTCCTCGCACTCGATGTGCTGCTCGGCTGGCGCGTCTACCGGCGTGCCGTCGCTGAGCACCACTGCGGCACCGACAACCACCGCACCAACGGCCACATCGAAGACCACCTGAACGACCTCACGAACGACTGCGTGAACGACCGCATGAGCACCGAGACATCCCCAAGCCTGGAAAGGATCCTCCCGTGACATCGACCCAACCCACCGGGACGCAGCCCACAGCGACACAACCCACCGGGACACAACCCACCAGGACGCAGCCCATGGTGCGGACCTGCCCCTTCGACCCGCCGGAGGAGTACCGGACGCTGCGCGAGCAGGAGCCGATCACACCGGTGACCCTTCCGGAAGGTACGGCCGGCTGGCTGGTCACCCGGTACGAAGACGTGCGGAAGATCCTCACCGACCCGCGGTTCAGCGCGAAGCGCCGTTTCGCGCGGACCGGCGACCCCACGGCGGACGACGCACCGGCACCGCCGCCCCCTCCCGGGTCGTTCATCGTCATGGACCCGCCGGAGCACACCCGCTTCCGGCGGCTGCTCACCGGACAGTTCACCGTGCGCCGTATGAAGCAGTTGACCCCCGCGGTGGAGCAGATCGTCACCGAGCAGCTGGACGCGATGGCCGAAGCCGAGGGCCCGGTCGACCTCGTCCAGGCCTTCGCCCTGCCCGTTCCCTCGCTGGTGATCTGTGAACTGCTCGGTGTGCCGTACGCCGACCGTGAGGAGTTCCAGTGGAACTCGGCCACACTCCTCCGGCTCGACGCGAGTTTCGAGGAGGCCCAGGCAGCACAGCAAGCGCTGCACGGGTACATCCGTCGACTGGCGATCGCCAAGCGTGCCAACCCCACCGACGACATCCTCAGCGACCTGGTGCGGACCGGCGAGCTGACCGACGACGAACTGGCCGGTGTGGGCGCGTTGTTGCTGCTCGCCGGGCATGAGACGACCGCGAACATGATCGCTCTGGGCACCATGTGCCTGCTGCGCAACCCGGATCAGCTGGCGGCGCTGCGCGCCGATCCGGCACTGATGGGCGGCGCGGTGGAGCAACTGCTGCGCTACCTGACGATCGTTCAGTTCGGCCTGCGTCGCACCGCGCTGGAGGACGTCGACCTGAACGGCCACAAGATCAAGGCAGGCAGCACCGTGGTCGCCTCCCTCACCGCCGGGAACCGGGATGCGGCACACTTCACCGGCGACCCGGAGCAGTTGGACGTCCACCGGCCGTACGGCCCGCATCTGGCCTTCGGCCACGGTATCCACCAGTGCCTCGGGCAGCAGTTGGCCCGGGTGGAGATGAAGGCCGCCCTGTCCGCGCTGCTGGACCGGTTCCCGACACTGCGGCTGGCAGTGCCGGTGGAGCAGGTGCCGATGCGCGACAACATGCTCGTCTACGGCGTCCGCGAGCTGCCGGTGACCTGGTAGGTCCACATATCACTTCACTCACCCATCGCCTAGACCTCACTCGGAGAAGCTCGATGAAGATCGTCATTGATCAGGACAGGTGCGTGGGGGCGGGCCAGTGCGTGCTGGCCGCCGCCGACGTCTTCGACCAGCGGGACGAGGACGGCGTCGTCGTACTGCTCGACGCCCTTCCCCCGCAGGAGTCACAGTCCCAGGTCGAGGAGGCCGCCGCCCGCTGCCCCGCGCTGGCGATCGAGGTGGTGGCGGAGTAGTGCCCGTCTTGGGTCACATCAGGGAGCCACCCATGACCGCGGCTGCGTACGGTGTGGGAGTGCAGATGGTCAACCGGCTCATGGAGTGGCAGCGGGCGGCCCGGCAGCCCCTCGGCGATCTGGTCGTTGCGGTGACCTGCTTCGTGCTGGCCACCCCACTGGCCGTCGTCTTCGCCTATGCCGAGCACACTCCGGTCCCGTGGTCCGTCATCGCCCTCGCCATCTCCTGTGTGCCGCTGATCGCCCGCAGCCGCCTGCCGCTGACCGCTGTCGTCATGACGGCGGCCCTCCACCTGGTCCAGTTCGCCCTGTTCCCACTCCCCCGGCCGATGCCCGCCGCCACGGCCGTCGCGCTCTGTACGTTGGCGATCCGCACCGACCGACGTCGTGCCTGGCGCGTCGGCGTGTGCGCAGCCGTCGCCTTCATCACCGCGTCGTTGGTTCTCCGCCCTGACGTGGAGAAGCTCCCGCAGGCCATCGCTCTGATCGCCTGGACGCTGCTGGCGGTGGCCGTGGGCGACGCCGTCCGCAGCCGCCGCGAAGTGCTCGCCGCCGCCGTGGAGCGAGCCGAACGGGCCGAGCGCACCAAGGAGGACGAAGCCTGCCGCCGGGTCACCGCGGAACGCATCCGGATCGCCCGGGAGCTGCACGATGTCGTGGCCCACCACATCACCCTGGTCAACGCCCAGGCGGGCGTCGCCCATCACCTCATGCGCACCGACCCCGAGCACGCCTACCAGGCACTCGAACGCATTCGGGACACCAGCCGGGCGGCGCTGGACGATCTACGTGCCACCGTAGGACTGCTCCGGCATGGCGAAGACCCGGTTGCGCCCCGCGAACCCGAGCCCGGACTGGCCGGTCTCGACGGTCTGCTGGACTCCTTCCGGCACTCCGGTCTCGACGTCACGCTGGCACGCACCGGGAATCCGCGCGAGCTGTCACCGATCAGCGATCTGACGGCCTTTCGGATCATCCAGGAGGCGCTGACCAATACGCGCAAGCATGCCGGGCCGGCGTCGGCTCGGGTCCGCCTGGACTTCCGTACCGATGTCCTGCGGATAGCCGTCGAGGACGACGGCCGCAGCACCGCCGCAAACGTAAGCATCGACGGACCAACCCATGCCACCGTCATCCACAACGGCCACGGCGTGATCGGGATGCGGGAGCGGGCCAAGGCCGCCGGCGGCACCCTCGCCGCCGGACCGCGCCCCGGTGGGGGCTTCCGCATCGACGCCGAACTGCCGCTGCGCGCCGGCCGAAAGGGCTGACCATGACCATTCGTGTGCTGCTCGCCGACGACCAGGCGCTGCTGCGCGGCACCTTCCGGATGCTCATCGACTCCGTGCCCGACATGGAGGTCGTCGCGGAGGCCGCGACGGGACGCGAAGCCATCGCACTGGCCCGTAGCCACCGTGCCGACCTGGTGCTGATGGACATCCGGATGCCCGACCTCGACGGCCTCGCCGCGACCAGGCTGATCAGCGAGGACGAGGATCTCGCGGGTGTGAAGGTCCTGGTGCTGACCACCTTCGAGAACGAGGAGTACGTCGCGGAGGCGCTACGCGCGGGGGCCAGCGGCTTTCTCGGCAAGGGCATCAACCCCGACGAACTCCTCGAAGCCATCCGTGTGGTCGCCGCCGGCGACTCCCTGCTCTCACCCACAGCGACCAAAGCCCTGATCGCCCGGTTCCTGGCCCAGCCCGAACCGCCCTGCCGGGCCGCACCACCACAACCGGTTGCCCCCCTCACTCCGCGGGAGCGCGAGGTGGTCACCCTGGTCGCAGCCGGCCTGTCCAACGACGAGATCGCCGAACGCCTCTTCGTCACGCCGGTCACCGCCAAGACCCATGCCAACCGCGCGATGACCAAGCTGGGCGCCCGGGACCGGGCCCAGCTCGTGGTCATCGCGTACCAGACGGGGCTGGCCCGACCCGACAGTCCCTGACTTCCGCCGGCGATGGTCCCAGGGTTACGGGGAATTCCCCGGGCCGGTCGGCCACCACCCCCGGCGGTTCGGTCATGACGAGCAGGTGTTGAGCATGCTCTGCAGCGCTGTCTTCTCGCCGGACTGGAGGGTCAGGCCCCAGTGGTACTTGGACCGTATCCACATCTTGGAGTAGGTGCAGTGGTAGGAGGACAGCGGTGGCGTCCAAGTGGTCGGGTCCTGGTCGCTCTTGGACTGGTTGACGTTGTCGGTGACCGCGATCAGTTGGGGGTAAGTGAGGTCGTTGGCGAAGTCCTCGCGCTTGCTGGTCGTCCACGAGCTGGCGCCGGAGCGCCAGGCTTCGGCGAGGGGCACCACGTGGTCGATGTCGATGTCGGATGCCGCGTGTTCGGTGATGCCGTCATACGGGCTGTACCAGCTGCCGGAGTCGGGGTAGCAGTCGCTGCCGACCACTACGTTCGTCCCATCGCGTTTGAGTACTTCTTCCCGTGTGTTGCAGGTGCCGGAGATGGTGATCCAGTGCGGGAACAGGTCGCGTGAGTAGCCGGTCATGCTGCCTTCGGTGGCCACCGTCAGCGCGTTGAGTTCGGACTGGGCGGTTGTCTTGCCGGGGATGTTGGGCGGGGTGGCGTAGGCCGGGGTGGTCAGTGTCGTCGTCGACAGGGCGAAGGCGGCCAGCGTCGCAGCGGCCGGGCCGAACCAGTGGCGGCGGGACAGGGCGCGGGGACGGAACACAGATCCTCCTTGGGCGCGGGGCATGGGCACGGGGCACAGGGCTTGAGGCACGGGTGGGGTGAGGACTCCGCCTCCGGCCCCGGCGCATGAGCCGGGCCGGAGGCGGCTTTCTGCCTGGTCAGGCGGCCTTCGGGTTGTTCACGGCGAGCTGTTGCCCGCGGCTAGCTGTTGCTGTTGCTCACGTCTAGCTGCGGAAGGGGCCGGTGACCTCGTAGGTGATACCGCCCGTGGAGCTGCCGGACGTGCCGCGCTGGCTGGAGAAGTACAGGCGCGATCCGTTGGGTGAGAAGGCCGGTCCGGTGATCTCGGAGCTGGACTGACCGGTGATGCGCAAGAACGGCGCGACGATGTCGTCCGGGGTGATGATGCAGATCTCCATGTTGCCGCCGTCCTCGGCGATGAACAGGTCTCCGGAGGAGGACCCGGTGACGTTGTCGACACCGGTGAGCGGGGCGGGGCCGGGGTTGACCAGGTTGTCGTCGTAGGCCAGCTCGTAGGTGCTGTTCGTCAGGTTGAGCTGCCAGACGCGGTTGTCGCCCTTGGTGGTGAACCAGACGGTGTCGCTGGCGTAGTGGCAGCCCTCACCGCCGTTGAACCGCTTCGCGCCCGAGACCTGGTTACGGGTCGTGGTGGGCGAGCCGTCCGGGTCGGGCACGGTCGCCCAGCTGAAGGAGCCGGAGGTGCCGGTGCCGGCCACCAGCGCCTGGAGGGTGCCGGAGGACAGATTTCCCCAGGTCGTCGGAATGAACCGGTAGAAGCAGCCGTCGGTTTCGTCCTCGGTCAGGTAGATCACCTGGCGCCCGGGGTCGGCGGCGGCCGCCTCGTGCTTGAACTTGCCCAGGGCGTCGCGCCGTATGGCGGCGTCCACACCCCACGGGTCGGTCTCGTAGACGGAGCCGAGGGAGACCTCTTCGCAGGAGAGCCAGGTGTTCCATGGGGTGGCGCCACCCGCACAGTTCTGCCGGGTGTTGGACAGGATCTGGTAGGCGGCGGTGACGGTGCCCGCGGAGTTGAGCTTGACGGCGCTGACCTTGCCGCCGGGGTTGACCTCCGAGTTGGACACGTAGATCCAGCCGCTGCCGTCGGCGAAGCAGGCACCGCCGTCGGGGGCGTTGTGCCAGGTGTAGGAGGTGCCGGAGACGACCTGGCCGGAGCGGGCAATGACCCGGCTGGTGAAGCCGCTGGGGAGCTGGATGCCGTTGGCGTCGGCGGCGCCCAGCGCGCCGTACGGGCCGGGGCCGTTCTGGGCAGGGGCCGCGTAGGCGGCACCGTGCATGAGGGTGCCGCCGAAGGCGGCGGCCGAGGTGCCGATGACGGCTCCGCGCAGGAAGGTACGACGTTCCACATCTACTCCTTCGTCAAGGGAGAGCGAAAAATGAGGAGTTGAGCGCCTTGCCGACTGGTCACCGGGGAGAACCTACGGCCGCCGTGACTGGCCGATCAGGCTCCCGTAGGCGAACTCTTCCTGGCCGACCGGTGAGTAGGTTTCGCGCAGAAACGATCACGCGCGCACCAAATGAACGAGCGGGGAACTTCTCCCGCCTGGCTGATACCGCATGCACACCCCGCCCATCGGAAGGACGAGGCCAGGAGCCCCTATCGACGGCCATGACGGCATGCGATCCACCACGGCAGCCGGCGGTGGCACTCCCGTCTCCGTCAGCACTCCCGGAGCGTCGCGCCGATGACCTGCGCCTGGCTCCGCTCGCCACGACCGAAGAAGCAGCCCCTATTTCTCAGACCCTAATTCTCGGGCCCTATTTCTCAGACCCTGGTTCTCGGACCCTAGTTCTCGCCGCCGACTGCGGCCGGTTCCTCGGCGGGGAACAGAATGGGGCTGATCAGGTAGCGGGTGCGCTCGGGAGAGGGGTCGTTGGCGATCCGGCGCACCAGCACGTCGCGCATTTCGTCGATCAGCGAGCTCAGTTCGTCCCGGCTGAGCCACATCGCGTGCTGGCGGTAGCCCACCAAGTCGGCAGCCGGGGCGGCACCAGGCCGGTCGAGGTAGGCATTGAACTCGGCCAGCAGAGTTGCCATCGCCACGGCGAACACCCGCCGGTGGTCCTCATTCGAAACAGCGGCGGCGGTGTCGGCGTCGATCATCGCCCGCTCACGCGACAACCGGTAGCGGCGCTCCACGGCGCCGCGCACCCGTTGCTCGCCTTCGATCTCCAGCAGGCCACCGTCGGCCAGAAGTCCGACATGCCGGTAGACGGTGGCCTTCGACACGTCGGGCAGCAGCGAGCTCAACTGCGAGGTGGTCAGCGTCCGGCCACCGGACATGGCGTGCACAATGCGCAGCCGCACGGGATGCAGGAGCAGGTCGACCTTATCCATAGGTGCACGATCTCATGAGTTCCACAGGCGTACGATCTCACGAGTGATACCTTTCTCAAACTTGAGAATAGAGTGGGCACAGACCCGTCACACTCACCGGCACCGCATAGGAGCAGCCATGACTCACACGCCACCTCCCCTGGGACGTCTGCACGACATCGGCGGCGGTCGCCGCCTGATGCTGCACCACTCCGGTGCCGAAGGGCCGAACCACTCCGGTGCCGAAGGCCCGACCGTCGTGTTTCTGGCAGGAGTTGGATTGATGAGCCTGGACTACCTCAACATCCACAACCGCGTCGCGGAGCTGACCACGAGCGTCCTTTACGACCGTGGAGGCAATGGCTGGAGCTACTCCGTCGAGCTGCCCCGCACCGCAGCCGAAGTCACCGACGAACTGCGCGAACTGCTTCACACGGCTGGTGTTCCCGGCCCTTACCTGTTGATCGGCCACTCCCTGGGCGGGGCCTACGCGCGCCACTACGCAAGGCGTTTCCCCGACGAGGTGGCCGGCCTGCTCCTGCTCGACCCCTTCCACGAGGACATGGCCGCCCGCGTTCCCCGGCAGGCGCGGGAGAGGCTGGACGAGATGCTGGATCAGATGGGGAAGCAGGAGTTGGCCGAGCCCACGCCGGAGCAGATGGAGCAGTCCCGCGCCCAGTTGGTCCAGCACTTCGCCGCCTGGCCGGAGCCGGTGCGCGAGCCCCTGGTGGAGCGTCATCTCGCCACCTGGCGGGCCGCCTCGCGCGAGAACCAGAACCTCTACGACAAAGTCGCCGCCGAGTTCCGGTCCGCCCCGGCCACCCCTGACGTGCCGCTGATCGTGCTGACGGCCATGGGACACGATGCCACCCAGGCCCATCTGTGGCCCGCGGAGCTGCTGCGCGAGATCAACGAGGGCAAGCGTGCCCTGCACGCCGAGGTGGCCGCGGAGTCCTCTCGCGGCGAGCAGCGGATACTCGACGACGCAGGGCATGGATGGCTACACGAGGAACGCGCGGACGCGGTGATCCAGGCCGTCAACGACCTCTTCTCCATGGTGGGTTGATGACACCGCCACCGCATCTCGACCGCACGCTCGACGACCTGGACCCGCCGCGCTGGCCGACACGTGCCGCCGACGCGACCCAACTGGTCCGCAAGGTACATGGGTTGCGGCGCGTTCCGCTGAGCGAACTCGGTCCGGCGGATCTGCGCACACTCATCTCGCAGCAGGTGGCCCTGCCGTACGTCCTTCCCCTCGCAGTGGCCCTACTGCTCGAGGAGCCACTGTTGGACGCCTACTTCTACGAAGGAGACCTGCTGCTGGCCACCGTCGATACCCCGGCCTCCGCCTGGGCCCTGCTACCGGACCTCCGCGCGCGCCTGCGCACCGTGATCACGGCACTGCCGGAGACAGCGGTCGCCGACCTGCCTCGCGGCGCCGCCGAGGAGCTCGCCCGCTTCGTCGCGGCCCCCATCACCTCACCGTCCTGACGAAGAAGCGGGAGAAGGGATCCGCAAGGTGGTCTGAGTAGCCGCAAGGTGGTCTGAGTATCTGCACGCCGTACTGCGCCTTCCAGGTGTGTCTTGACTGGACAGAGCCAAGACACACCTAGAAGGATTGCCGGGAGTACCGCAGGCATCGTCGGGGGGGCGGGCCAGGGAAAACCTGTTTTACCTCCGAGTCAAGCCGCGTCGTCCAGCTGACACATCGGAGGAAACCCACAGAATGAGCTTCGGCAACCCGAACACCCCCCATGGCCAACAATCGCCGCAGGCACAGTATTACGGGGCTCCACAGCAGCCGGCCCCTCCGCAGCAGCAGCCGGCTCCGTACGGTTACCCCCAACAGACCGCGCCGGGCTACGGCCAGCCTCCGCAGCCCGCAATGCCCATCGGGCCCGGGGTGTACGCGAGTTGGGGCAGCCGTTTCGGTGCCTTCCTGATCGACTTCCTGGTCGCCGGTCTGGTGCCGCTCATTGCGGTCATCACCGCGGTCATCCTGGAGAGCTCGTTGAGGGGCTGCCTGGGCGACTCTGCGTGCCAGGCGGCCAGGGAGAAGGAAAGAGTCCCCATCATCATCGCCCTGCTGGTGATCGCCGTCGTATGGGCCATCGCCGCCAACATCGTCATCCTCGTCAAGGAGGGCAAGGGCGCGTCACCGGGCAAGAAGGCCATGAAGATCCGACTCGTCCGCGAGGTCAACGGCCAGCCGCTCGGCTTCGGTATGGCCCTGCTGCGCCGGATCTGCCACGGGCTGGACAGTGCGGCATGCAGCATCGGCTACCTGTGGCCGGCATGGGACGCGAAGGGCCAGACCTTCGCGGACAAGGTCATGCGCACGGTGGTCATCAGCACCGAGTAGGCCGGCGCCGAGCCCGCCCGCCGGTCGTCCCTCATCCGCCCGAAGGCCCCCCTCGCATCCACGCGAGCGGGGCCTTCGCGCGGCCGGCATCCAATGGTCGAATGAGTGCGGCTCTGGCAGCGCGCATCTCTCTTGGTCGGCTGGTCAGGGCGCTCGATCGACCTCCCTCTGACGGCCGATGGCGCCGTGCATGAAAACCTGTCGGGATGGACGCTTTCGCAGACCGGCTCAACGCCGCGTGGGAGTGGTGGTCCGCCGCCATCGAGGAGTCTCAGGAAGGGCGCTGGGTCCGTGATGCCGTGGAACGGCAGGTGATGAAGGACATCCGAGCCGCTACCAACGCCCTGCATGGCGGACGGATGGCCCCGTTCACCGACGACTCGTGGCATGTGCGGATCGGGCGGATCGCCAACTGGGCCGGGGTGTTGAGGTTGGCCGCGCGTGCAGGCGGATGGGAACTCCAGCCCGTCGTCGGACACCGCCCCCCGCACCCGGCGGGCATGGCCGAGTTGCTGTCGGGCATCTACGCGGTCGGCGAGCAGGGCGAGGTGTGGATGAAGCAGCTCCCGGCGGGCGTGGTGCCGCCTGAAGGCGAGATCGCCAAGGCCGAGGGCTTTCTGACCGGGCCAGGGTCCATTGAGGATCTGGAGCTGTTCTTCTACGACTGAGGAACTCGGGCGGGACGAGGGCTGAGGAACTCGGCAGGGACGAGGACGGAGAACCTCGGCGGGGGCGAGGACGGAGAACATTGGTGGGGACGAGCGCCGACGCCCGTCCGGCGAGGGTGCGTCTCCCGGACGGGCGCTTGCCACGGACGCGCGCGTGCACCCCGACACGGACGCGCGTGCACCCCGACACAGGTGCCCGTGCGCCCCGACACGGATGCACATGAGCCCTGCCACGGATGTACCTGCGCTCCCCGAACACGACTCGGCCGAACACGACTCGCCCCTCGCTCCGCCCCCGCAACCCGCCACTTCCCCGGCCCCCCAGCCCCGGCCCCGGCCCCAGCCCCGGCCCCGGCCCCGGCCCCGGCAAGCGGATGAGCCACTGACACACACCCCCCGGATTGCCGCAACGCGGGGCAGCGACCATGATCGGTCCTGTATGTTCCGCCGCCCCGCCGCTCCCGCAGCCCCCTCCCGCCGTCTGGAATATCCGTGCCGCTCCTCCGTTCCCTGCCCGCCTCCGGTCCAGCGCGGACGACGGCCCTGGCAGTCGTAGCGGTGGGCACGGCGGCCCTGCTGGGCGGGTGCACAGCGCCCGGAGCCCCCAAGAGCGCTGGTCACACTCCTGTCGCCTCCGCTCCGGCACGGCTGTGGCCCAAACGCTCGCCCGCGCCGCCACCCTCACCGGACCCGGGCGGCGATGCGGGGCCGACGCCCCTCCCGGCGCTGCCGCGGGTGCCGTCCGGGGATGTCCGCAAGCTGTCCGCGCTCGACGTCGTCCGCGCGCAGAACGCCGAGGACGCCCGCCACGACGCGCCGGCCTTCGACGAGAAGACCGAGAACAAGATCGCCCGGTGCGACGCCGATCCGGGGTCCTGCCCCGTACACGCCCCCGAGTACCACGATCTGACGGGCGATGGGAAGGAAGAGCTGATCGTCGGCGTCGAGGGCGAGGAACACATCCTGGCCGTGTGGGTCTACATGCTCAGAGACGGTGTGGTGAACCGGATCCTGGACACCGCCGGGACGCCGACGGCGGTCGAGGTGGCGAACGGTGACCTGATCATGCGGGAGCCCACCGACTCACCCGGGTACGAGATCCGCACGGTGCACTCGTGGGACGCGAGGTACAAGATCATGGTGGTCCGGACGACGGAGTTCGACCGGCGGACATCGCCCTCCGCCGCCCCGAAGCCGGAGCGTACGCGCTCACCGCAGGTGGAGCGTACGCGTTCCCCGAAGCCGGAGCGTACGCGGTGAGCGGCCTGCGGAACACCCGACGGCTGCGGGCGCCGCTGCGGCTGCCCGCCTGGACAAGGACGCTCTACGGGAAGTCCGCCGTCTTCATCACCGTCATGTGCTGCCTGCTCGCGGCGCTGCTCGGCATCCTCGTGCACGCCCTGGTCGGCAGGCAGAGCGCGGACCGGGCCCGGAACATGGCCCTGGACGAACTGGACAGGGTGGTGACCTCGTACGTCGCCGGGGAACCTCTCGGCCCCGACGCCGCGGTGGATCCGCCGGACCTCCCCGCCCCGCTCCGCGCGATGGCCGTGCGGCGCCAGGAGCGCGGTACCGCGCTCGCCGACCACGACGGCCGCCCGACGATGTGGGCCACCGCCCCCGTGGACGGGGGCAGAGTGCTGGCCGTACGCCTGGACTACAGCGGCCGGGCCGCCGGCCTCCGCGGGCTGGACCGGGCCATCATCGGCTCCTCGGCCGCCGCGATCGGCGCCACCCTTGTCGTCGGGCTGATCGCCGTCTCCCGTGTCACCCGTCGCCTGCACCGCACCGCCCAGGTGGCCCGCCGTATCAGCACCGGGGATCTCGACGCCCGCGTGCACGACCCGCGCGCCGAGCGCCCCGGCCACGCCCAGGACGAGCCCGCCGCCGTGGCGGCCGCCCTCGACGCGATGGCCGCCACCCTGCAAGGCAAGCTCCACAGCGAACAGCGCTTCACCGCCGACGTCTCCCACGAGCTGCGCACCCCGCTCGCCGGACTCCACGCCGCGGCCGAGCTCCTGCCGCCAGGACGGCCCACCGACATGGTGCGCGACCGCGTGCAGACCATGCGCCGGCTGACCGAGGACCTGCTGGAGATCTCCCGGCTCGACGCGCAGGTCGAACAGGCCGATCTGGACGTCCAGCAGCTGGGGCCGCTGGCCGAACGCGCGGTGCGGGCCACCGGGACGACGACCGAGGTCCGCGTCGTACGGGACGCAAGCGTGGAGACCGACCGGCGCAGGCTTGAGCGCGTGCTGGGCAACCTCGTCGCCAACGCCCACAAGCACGGCAGTCCGCCGGTGGTCGTGACCGTCGACGGCCCGGTGATCACCGTACGGGACCACGGCGACGGGTACCCCACCTACCTTCTGGACCAGGGCCCCCAACGATTCAGAACCCAGTCCGGCACCAGCGGCGGCAAGCGGACCGGACACGGCCTGGGCCTGACCATCGCAGCCGGCCAGACCCACCTTCTCGGCGCCACCCTGCACTTCTCCAACGCCCCCGACGGTGGCGCCGTCGCCACCCTCACCCTCCCCACCGAGCTGTGAAGCGCGCACGGCATCGCCCTCCACCGCGGTGGAACTGGTTTCTGAAGACGCCCCATTCGCCGCCTGACGCCTGCTCATCTCCTGTGAACCCGCAGGTCATGGAGACGCAAGCGGCTACGCTGGACGAGCGGCCGACGCTCTTCTTGACGTGCACGAACTCTTCCTGATGTACACGTACTGGCGCCCGCGCTTCTCCTCCGCCGATTCGCCTCCCAGGCGGCAGGCGGCGCTTGCGCATCGCGGCAACGGGGTCACCAGCCGCAAACGAGGGCCACGCGGACAGATGATCCCCGGGCCCCCTCGGAGACCCGTGTCCCGCTCAGAAGTCGTAGCAGACGTAGGCGCCCTCGGGCCCGCGGGCGATCCGGTCCGAGCCCCAGCAGTGGAGCATCGGCCCAACGCGGTACAGGGCGGCGCCACCGGCCAGCAGGACAAGGACGGCGAGCACCGCGGTCACGGTCCGCATGGCAGTCATCCGCCGTACGAGCCACCAAGCCCCGGCGACCGCAAGCGCCCCCAGCCCCAGCATGACGGCCGATAGCGGGGCGGTGTTGTTCTGGATTCCGGGAAAACGGTCCGGCTGCGCGGCCCGGTGGACGGCGGCGAAGGCGAAGAAGAACAGCAGCAGCCCGAGCAGCAACAGTCCGACGGAGCCGGCCCCTCGGCCGACGGCCCGACCCCGGCTCCGTGGTGTTCCGGGCGCCTCGACGGCGTCCGCGCGCACGAGCCGCCGGTCGAGGACCGCCCGCAGCCGGTCCACCTCCTCCGGGTCCGCCACGGCCCGCTTGGGCAGGACGACGAGGCCGACGGCGGACTTGTCGGCGCTGAGAAGCACGAACAGCTCCGGGGTCTCGGCATAACGCGGGTAGAGGTGCCAGTCGAGGCTGGTCGAACTGTGCGCGGTGGTGAGCCGGACCCCGGTGTCGTCGACCGTCCCGCGGATGTCCCCCTGCCGTTCGGCGAGCCGGTGGATGTGGCGCGCCTGCAACCACGGCAGTGCAGTGATGAAGGCGGCGAAGACCACCACCCCCGCATACAGCTGCCACGGTGTGTCATGGCGACCGGAGCCGGCCGCCGACAGCAGGGCACCGACGGCCGTGACCGCCACCGTCCAGACCAGCGCCCGGCGCTGAAAGCGTCCCACGCCGGTGCTCCTCGCGCGTGCACGCAGCGCGGACGCCAAGTCGTCGATGGTCGGCCGGTAGGCCAGCTCCACGGGTCTCTCGGCGACCGCGTCCGTTCCCCGGCCCTCGGTCATGTCCCCTCCCCGGTTCGGTGATCAACCGGATCGTAGAGGCATTCTCAGCCGCTCCGGTGACCGGGCGGTGGTCGGCACCGTACGTCATCGGCGTCGCGTGACGTACGGAGTGCCGCGGCCGACGGTGTACGGGCACCTCGACAAGGCCAAGACCGTGCCCAGCCAACCCAAGAAGACCGCCGTCGCGAAGTCTTGACCGCCGGAACGGACTGCCCGTGTCGCTGAGCATCTCCGGCGCCAACCTGCACGACAGCCTCGGCCTGTAGCCCCCGGTGCTGAAGCGGTGTCGGCGCTGTGACCTGCCTGTTCTCCTGACCCCACGGCCAGGTCGGCCTCGGGGACGGAGTTCTAGACTGAGAGCGGAGCCTTTTTAATGAGGTGCTCTGCTCGCCGTCACGACTCCGCTATTCATGGGCCGACGTCGCCGTCTGCGTGAACGCTTCGGGCCTGAGTACGAACGCACAGTGGAGGACGCCGACAGTCGTATGGCCGGCGAGCGTGAGCTGAGAGCACGCGAAAGGCGCCATGACTCGCTGGACATCAAGCCCTTGCCGAGCAGCAGCCGTGAACGCTACAGCCACGACTGGGCCGGAGTGCAGGACGAGTTCGTCGACCGCCCGGAAGAAGCCGTGCATGACGCGGACCGTCTGGTGACGTCGCTGATGCATGAGAGGGGCTATCCGACCGAAGGCTTTGAGCAGCAGCTCAGGGACCTTTCCGTCGAGCACAGCCGCACACTCGAGCACTACCGCGCCGCCCACGAGGTCGACACTCTCGGAACGCAGCACAAGGCCACCACTGAGCAGCTGCGCGGAGCGATGGTGCACTACCGGACCCTGTTCGACGAACTGCTCTCCGACGGCGGTCAGACACGGCACGTCCCCGCCTGACCGCACGCGCTGAAGCTCCAATCTTCCCCGGTGAGTCCACGTCCATACAAGGTGAATCCACATCCACACAAGCGGAAACCGCACGGTCCGCGCCCGAGGACGCGGGCGCAGTTGAGGAGGAGGCGCCGCAGGTTCTTTCGGCGGAGGATGCCGACGGATTCCGTAACCGCTGGCAGGAGATCCAGAACAGGTTCGTGGACGACCCGCGCGAAGCGGTGCAGAGCGCCGACGCATTGGTCGCGGAGGTAATGCAGACGCTTGCCACGACATTCGCCGACCACAAGCAGGCGCTGGAAGACCAGTGGAGTCGCGGCGAGCAGGTGGATACCGAAGGCCTTCGTATGGCCTTGCGTCACTACAGGTCCTTCTTCCACCGCCTGCTCGCCGAATAAAGCCGCCTGCTCGCCGGATCAGCGCGGCGGGCCGACGGGCCAGCCGCGCTGAGTCCTCTCGGTGAGCACTCGCAGCAATCGCAGCTATCACAGCCTCAAACGCCTGACGCCGTTATTGACGTCAAACGTCGTAATTCTCGTCGAAGATGTCACGCCGGTCCTGCTCTTCCTGCTGCTGGCGCAACTTCTCCTTCCATTCCTCGTCGGCACGGGCAGTGCGGCTGGAGCGCTGTGCTGCCTTTTCCCTCTCCTCGCGCAACTTCGCCTCGGCCTGCTCGCGGGCCTCTTGCGCCTCGGACTTCCTACTCATGATGCTCATCCCTAACGGGAGATCGTGGAGCGTCTATCAATTAAGTGTCGCACGTCCACAAGAAGTTCGCATATCGATCAATAATGCTTCTCGTTCGCGTCCACCAGGGCAAAACGAGGGGTGACTTCCCGCATAACATCTTCGTCTAATTCTTCTTACTGTGGGTAGGCGCGCCGAGTGAGTTCCGGAACAGGTGTGGCGCGCCACACCGCACTCGCATGCCTCTTACTCGATGATGTTTTGGGATGGCGCCTTTCTCATCGCGGCACAGGCCACGCGACCTGGACCGATGAGGCATCTGGCGCAGGCATCTGGCGCATTAATGGCCCCGCGCGCGTTAGACGGTGACAGGTGTGGGAACCCGTCCATGGTGTCCGATTTCCAGGGTGACCGACCGACTGCCTAGGTAGATGAATGGGTGAATGGGCCCGCATGGCAAGAAAATCGCTCCCACTCAGACCGCCTCTGCACCACATCCCCCGCATCGGCGAACAGGAGCATGCCCGTGGGCGTGCGAGACGTGGACGAGACTGCGAATCGCCCTGCGCCTGCGACAATTAGCCGCTCACCCGGCCAGGCGAGTCGACCTCGACGTCAGCAACTGCCCTGCAGCAAGCTCCAGTTCGCGCCTGAAGGCTCGACACACAGCACTCTTCCGACGGTGCAGACAGACGCATCCGACGCCCAAGCATCCCGCTCTGCCACTTTTCCGCTGTTCCGCTGTTCCGCTCTCCCACTGTTCCCCTGTTCCCCTGTTCCGCTGCCCCGTGCACGACCGAAAGGAAATGAGGAATCCAAGATGTCGTTCAAGGTCTCTGACCACATTCTCCAGCGGCTGTGCGACTGGGGCGTCGAGCATGTCTTCGGCTACCCGGGCGACGGCATCAACGGCCTGCTCGCCGCCTGGGAACGCGCCGACAACAAGCCTCAGTTCATTCAGGCGCGTCACGAGGAGATGTCCGCCTTCCAGGCCGTCGGCTACGCCAAGTTCTCGGGCCGGGTCGGTGTCTGCGCGGCGACATCAGGCCCCGGCGCGATCCATCTGCTCAACGGCCTCTACGACGCAAAGCTCGACCACGTACCTGTCGTGGCCATCGTCGGGCAGACCAACCGCAGTGCCATGGGCGGCTCGTACCAGCAGGAGGTCGATCTGCAGAGCCTCTACAAAGACGTCGCCTCCGACTTCTGCGAGATGGTGACGGTCCCCTACGCATTCAAAATGGTGCCTTCCAGCCTGGGCATCGCCTCCCACGCCCCCGTCCCCGCGGAGGGCGACCTCGACCACGCGGCCGAGATCCTGAACGCGGGAGAGAAAGTCGCGGTCCTTATCGGGCAGGGGGCTCGTGGCGCCCGTGCCGAGGTTGAGGAGCTCGCCAATGTTCTCGGTGCCGGCGTCGCCAAAGCCCTTCTCGGCAAGGACGCTCTGCCCGACGACCTGCCGTACGTCACCGGGGCGATCGGCCTGTTGGGCACCCGCCCCTCCTACGAGCTGATGCGGGACTGCGACACCCTGCTTGTCATCGGATCCAGCTTCCCCTACACCCAGTTCATGCCGGACCTCGACCAGGCCCGCGCCGTGCAGATCGACATCGACCCACACATGGTCGGTATGCGCTACCCCTTCGAGGTCAACCTCGTCGGCGACGCCGGCGCGACGCTCCAGCGGCTGCTGCCGCGGCTCAAGAGCAAGAAGCACGGGAACTGGCGCAAGAAGATCGAGAAGGACACCGCGCGCTGGTGGAAGGTGATGCAACGGCGCGCCGAGGTGGCAGCCGACCCGGTCAACCCCGAGTACGTCGTTCACACCCTCGACGCACACCTGCCGGACGACGTCATCCTGACCGCCGACTCCGGCTCCGCCGCGAACTGGTACGCCCGGCATCTGCGCATGCGTGGCACGATGCGCGGTTCCCTCTCCGGGACCCTCGCCACGATGGGCCCCGGTGTCCCCTACGTCATCGGCGCCAAGTTCGCCCACCCCGGTCGGCCCGCCATCGCAATCGTCGGCGACGGTGCCATGCAGATGAACGGCATGGCCGAACTCATCACCGCGGCCAAGTACTGGCACGAGTGGCAGGACCCACGACTGATCGTGGCGGTACTCAACAACCAGGACCTCAACCAGGTCACCTGGGAATTGCGCGCCATGGCAGGCGCTCCGCAATTCCTCGCCTCCCAGGCCCTCCCCGACGTGCGGTACGCCGACTTCGCCCGCTCCATCGGGCTCGACGGCATCCGGGTGGAGAAGCCCGGCGAGGTGGAAGAGGCCTGGTCCAAGGCGCTGGACGCCGACCGGCCGTTCGTCCTCGATTTCCTCACCGACCCCGCCGTCCCGCCGATCCCGCCACACGCCACTCTCGACCAGATCGAAGCCGCGGCCGCCGCCATCATCAAAGGCGACACCGACCGCACCGGCATGATCCGACAAGGGTTCAAGGCGAAGGTCCAGGAGTTCCTCCCCGGCGGAAAACACCGGGAGGACCAGTCCGGCTCCCAGCACTGACGATGAGCCGCACCGCTCACAGACGCGGCCCCGTCCTCGACGCTCTCGGCACCTCCGTCTGCACCGTCACGAGACGATTACACGAGCGAGCAGTACGCAACGCCGGCCGGCCGGGGCTGATTGCCGGAGCGATTGTCGAGCAGAGCGGCGGCCGGACGCTCGTGCCTGGCTGCGGCGGCCTGGGGGCGGTGGCGCTGGGGCCGGTGGCGCTACTGCGACACGGCCGGCACGATACGCAATGGCCCGTCCAGCGACTCTATTGACAACTGACGATATGAGATTTGGCCGAGATTGGTGAGTAGCAGAGACACGTAAGCAACTGCCGCTTACGAGTGGTCGAGGCGCTGCTCTTACGGGCGGTCGGGATGCTGCTCTTCCGGTACGCCGCACCCACAGCCGCCGCCCTTGCGTGCCTCAGGCTGCGGCAGATTCGTCGAACTTTCTCCCCACAATGGCAATTCCGACCTCCAACGAATGCGATTACGGAGCGCCATGCCAATGCGCGCACCGCCAACTGGGATCACCGCCAACTGGGATCACCGCCATCTGGGATGCAGATCATCCATGTGCGCCGCAGCCTGGAGATACGGGGCCGCACACGTTCTGCTGTGCACACCGGCAGCAGACAATGACAGACGCAGCTACGGGCGCCGCATCAGGAGGCCTTCCATGACCCACAGCATCTGGGAATATCAGCAGAGCACAGGGCACCGCCCCGGTGTCGACCTGACCGGCTTCGAGGTCGAAGCCATCGACGGCAAGGTGGGCAAGGTCGACAAGCACTCCGAGGAATTCGGCGCCTCGTTCCTGGTCGTCGATGCGGGGCCATGGATCCTCGGCAAGCGCGTCCTCCTGCCGGCCGGAGTCATCTCCTCGATCGACCACGAAAACAGCATCGTCTTCGTGGCCCGAACCAAAGAAGAAATCAAAGACGCACCGGAGCTGGAAAAGGAGATAAATATCGAGGACGACGAATATCACCGACAGCTCGCCAGCTATTACGGAGCACCACACACTTGAGCTGGCCGGCGCCAACCCCCGCAGAACCGGAAGTGCGACGTCAACCGCCGTCACCGCGTCCAGCTCAAGGAAGCCGCAAGGCTTCGCAGGTCAGCAGCGTTACGTGGCCCGTCCTTCACCCGCGGATCTCCCCCGTCCCGGCCCCCACCACTCCGCCGACCTGATGACCATCTGGGCCTACGAAATTCTCCCCTCCCCCGAGCGCAACGGAACGGCCATCATCAAACACCGCCGCCCCATCCCCTACGGTGGAAGCGCCTGGAAGACCAGGCTGCAGTTCGCCTGACCAACCCGCCAGGCGGATGGACTCCTGCCGGGCCCCGTGCCAAGGCCGGGGCCCGGCAGGCATACGCAGAGCGCGAAAACCAGGAGGGCGCGGACCGACATGCCGATGTCCGCTCGTGATCCGACTGCGGGGTACCGCAACGCGCGGCAATAAGGCTTGCCATTCATCTGCGGGTGATAGCACGGATGGCGTACGACTCACTCACGGGTTCTTTGCGGCCTGTGAGCCTCTCCAGACACGGAGCGCTTCTGACCAGGGCGCTTGGGGGTTGCACTATGGCCGAGCACCGCTCGGGGAACAGGCTGGCCGCACTCGACGGACTGCGGCTGCTGGCCGCGCTGATGGTGGTCTTCTATCACTACGTCGCCCTCGCCCGACCGTGGGGGCATACCACCGGCACGATCTTCCCGACCGCCCACAAGGCGGCTCAGTACGGGTGGCTCGGGGTGGAGTTCTTCTTTCTGATCAGCGGCTTCGTGATCTGTATGAGCGTGTGGGGCCGCACGGTGGGCGAGTTCGCCGTCTCCCGCCTCACACGCCTGTTGCCCGCCTACTGGGCCGGCATCCTGCTCACCGCGGTGGTGGTGAAGACGTGGGCGTGGCCAGAGGTGGCTTCCCCACGCGGCTGGGGCACGGTGATCACCAACCTGACCATGTTGCAGGGCGGCAACAACACCCCCGACGTCGATCCGGTGTACTGGACGCTCTTCGTGGAGGTCAAGTTCTACCTGATCATGGCTGTGGTCATGCTGTTCGGCGTCACCTACCGCAACTGCCTGATCCTGTGCGGGGTATGGACGGCGGCCGCCGCCCTCGCGCCGGTACTGAAGACTCCCCTGGTCACCGAGTTCGCGATGCCGCAATACGCGCCGTTCTTCATCGCGGGTATCGCCTTCTACCTGATGCGTCGTCACCGGCCCAACGCGGTCCTATGGGCGATCGTGATCCTGCAGCTGCTGCTCGCTCAGCGCTACATCGACTACCGTCTGGCCACCAACCTCGGCGAGGCCGCCGGGGACGCGCTGCCGACCTGGCCCGCCCGCTTCATCATCATCGCCGCCTTCGCCCTCATCGGCGCGATCGCGCTCGGCGCCGGCGACCGGATCCAGTGGAAGTGGCTCACCACTGCGGGAGCGCTCACCTACCCGCTCTACCTCATCCACCTGAACATCGGCATGACCTTCATCGACCACTACCGGGACCAGATCCCCGCCCCGGTCCTGGTGGCCTCGGTCACCGCTCTCATGCTGGCCACCGCCTGGCTCATCCACCGCTTCATCGAACGCCCCGTCGGAAAGTGGCTCCGCACCACCATGCGACGAGGCATCGACGACGTCCGCCGACACGCCACACCGCCCCGCAGCCACAGTCACCGTCACAGCCACGCTCAGCGCTCCCCCTCACAAACACCCACCGCGCCCCGAACGGCGGAAGACGACCGGACCACGGCGCACGCCGGCACATTCGAGTCGGTCTAGCTTGGAGGGCTGCTGGAGTACGCGGCCTTACCACCCACCCCACTGTCCGGTGACCGCGGCACGGCGGCTCACCGCACTGCCGCACAGGTCTGGCTGCTTCAGGAAAGAACCGGACGACTGAAGCCCGTCTCACAATTTCGGATCCCCATCCGGACAGGGCGGCGCCTCCCGTTTCGCTATCACGCCTACCCGCCGACAACCCCGACTGCGAAGAGCCGATGAACGTCGCCGATCAGTATCGATCAATCCGCCGATCTGGGATTTTTGCGCTGGTTGGCATTGAAGCGCGCCTTCTTCTGACGATTCCCGCACGTGTTCATGTCGCACCATTTGCGAGTGCGGCTTTGGCTGGTGTCGAAGAAGGCGGCTTGGCAGGTGGGTGAGGCACACAAGGCCAATTTTCCGTCTCGTTCGCCTGCGATGATGCTGATCGCGTCGGCGGCAATCACGCTGAGGGCATCTTCCACGCAGGAAGCCGAGCTGAGCCGCCATCGCCGCTTACCCTCGGGCGTCAGGATCGCCGCGGCCCGACCCTGAGCGCTGCAGTCATTGATGACTTGGACAGCAGACGCGGGGAGAGCGTCCTGGGTCGCGGCCGCTGTCGCGACGGCGTGAATCGACTCCCTCAGTTCCCGAGCGAGGTCGAGCTGGGCAGGGGTGCAGGAGTCCACGGCGAGGCCGTTCACTGCCAGCCAGTCCATGAGTCGGAGCGGCGTGGGAATGCGCTCCACAGCGCTGCCATGACGCTCCGACAGAGTCCCCGTGAAGCTGGTAGCCAGCACGTTGCCGAGGCGGAAGTCAGGAAATCCAGCACGCATGGAACCACCTTAGCCGGTTGCGGCGTGGTTCGGAGGACTGCTAGAACCGTCTTAGCCGGTTCGCGATAGGTCGTAGCCGGTTCCACGATGGTCAGGAGGTCTCATGCCCCGTCCAACCAGCGACGTGCAAGCATTTGAAGCCCACGCAACTGACGCTGACCTCGACGATCTGCGCGCGCGACTGGCCGCGGCGCGACTACCGGAGGCCGAGACGGTCCATCGCGCCGCGCCCGGCCCTCGCCGATGGGAACAGGGCGTACCTCTCGCCGACCTCGTCGATGTCGTGAACTACTGGCGCACCGGGTACAACTGGCGGTCGTTCGAAGAGCGCCTCAACCGGATCGGCCAGTTCCGCACGACCATTGATGATCTGGGAATCCACTTCCTGCACCGCCGATCCGCGCGCGCAGATGCCACTCCTCTGATCTTGACGCACGGGTGGCCAGACAGCATTGCTCGGTTCATCGATGTAGTGGACGAGCTGGCAGATCCGAAAGATGCGGACGCGCCGGCGTTCCACGTCGTGGTCCCGTCGCTACCGGGCTTTGGTTACAGCGACAAGCCGACCATCACCGGGTGGGGAACCGAAAAGGTCGCGGCTGCATGGGTGGAGCTGATGGAAAGGCTCGGCTACAGCACGTTCGCAGCCCACGGCGGCGACTGGGGAGGCAATATCACCACGGTCCTCGGCGGCAGGTTCCCGGCGCACGTTCTCGGCATCCACACAACGTTCGCGGAGGGACCGCCCGGGTTGACAACGGACGGGCTGACGGCGGACGAGTGCAGGTGGACCGAGGAGACCCGCGATTTCTGGCGCCACCGCGCGGCGTACGCGAAGCAGCAGGCGACCCGACCGCAGACCATCGGCTACTCGCTCGTCGACTCACCGGTGGGGCTTCTTGCCTGGATCCTCGACAAGTTCGCCGAGTGGTCAGATACCGAAGACAGCCCGTTCGAGACGATTTCCAGAGACCGGGTTCTCGACGACGTCACTCTCTATTGGCTGACACGGACCGGCGCATCATCGGCCCGCATCTACTACGAAAGCCACAACTCGCTGGACCCCGAACTTCGGGTCGACGTCCCGTCAGCAATCACCATGTATCCCCGCGACGTCGAGAAGTGCCCGCGCCCCTGGGCACAGGAGCGCTACCGGCAGATCGTCCGATGGGGTTCGCCCCAAAACGGGGGACACTTCCCGTCGCTGGAGGTCCCCGAGTTTTTCGTCAAGGACCTGCAAGAGGGCCTCGCGGCAGTACTGGCCGCTGATCGGTGAACGCGGCTGGGTGCCGGCACTCGAGCAGCGTGGAGCATGTCGAGGTCTTTCGGATGGGCAGTGTAGGAACTTCCAACCTGGAAGACCTCGACGCCTACCCGCCAACACCCCGACTGCACCCCCGACTGCACCCTCAACTGCGAAGAGCCGGCATGGGTGCCGACTGCTAGGGTCGCGATCATGGGTACCAGTCATCCGCTCACGCTCGTTGAATGGACGACCCGTAACTCCATCCGTCTAGCTGCCCCCGGTCTCGATGCCACCTCCGACGAACTGGCGTTACTGCGCAGCCTCGTTGGCGATGCACGAGTGGTTGCTCTGGGTGAGAACTCCCACCAGATACGTGAGTTCGGGCTGCTGCGCGAACGGGTGCTGCGCTTCCTGGTCCGGGAGTGCGGATTCACGGTCTATGCCGTGGAGTTCGGGGCCGCATCCGGTCGGACCGTCGATGCCTGGGTGCAGGGTGGCGACGGCGACCTCGACACGTTGTTCATGCCCCGCGCAGACGGCTATCCGGGCCAGTCCGCGGAAGGTCGCGATGCCTTACGGTGGCTGCGTTCCCACAACGCCACGGCACCGCACCCGGTCCGCTTCGCCGGACTCGACGTCCCGGCGGCCGGCGGCTCGCTGGAGCCCGCGCTGGAACCGGTCGCCGCCTATCTGGCCGAAGTCGATCCTGGCGCGGTGCGCTATGCCCGTGCCGCTCTGGATCTGGCAGAGCCGCTTGCGGGAGGCTCGGGCCTCGCCTCGGCCCACACCCGTCTCACCCTCGGCCCCGGGCCTCAGGACCGGCTCTCGGCAACGCTGGGCCGGCTGCTCAACCGCGTCACGGCCATGCGCGAGATCTACGTCCAACGCAGCGGACGCCAAGCCTACGAACGCGCCCTTTCGGACGTCTGGGCAGCCTGGCGTACTGACCAGATGCAGCGCGCGATGTCCGAACTGCTCAGTGGCGCGCCGGATGCCGCCGATCTGGCCGCCCGCGACCGCTATCTGGCCGATAGTCTGCTGGAACTGCTCGATCGGTCCGGACCCGGCACCCGGATAGTGGTGGCCGCGCACAACGCTCACATTCAGCGCACCGCAGGCCCCGAGGGGAGTCCGCTTCCCCGTATCCCCATGGGGCACGCCGTCGCCCAGGAACTCGGAACCGACTATGTGTCCGTGGCACTGACCAGCGGCGGCGGCCGGACCGTCCGGAACATGCCCGATCCGGCACACCCCGCCGGGATGCGCCAGTCCGCAGTCGACGCCCCGGAGGCGGCGCCCGACAGCGTAGAGGCACTGTTCTCCGGAGTGCCGGAGGCACCAGCGCTGGTGGACATCCGCACACTGCGCGCGCACGCAAAACACCACGCCCTGCCGGAACCCGCCTGCATCCGCATGGACGACGGCTTCCTGCCCATTCCCGCCCTGGACGCCTACGACGCAGTGGTCAGCGTGCCGCGCACTACGCTCACGGCGGACATCGGCAGATGAGGGTGCGGGCGACGCTGGTGAAGCGCCGCCAGCACTTCCCGATCGTCGTACCGGCGGCGGCCACCGCCCTACTGCCGCGACGGCGCCTCCGGCACCAGCCATCCCCATGAGATGACGACTCTCAGTGCTGCAGGAATCCCCACGCGCCGCCGCCGGCTGCCGCGCAGGCCGCCGTAAGCACGCTCAGAGCGGTCGGGGAAATCCGGACGTGGATGTGGAGGTCCAGGTGCCTACCGATTTGAATGCGCACGGCCCTGGGCTTGTTGCCTTCGGGCAGAGGCGACTGAGCACCTGCGGTCATGGTTCACCTCGTTATTTGTGTATGTACGGGATGCCCTGTCATCTCTCGTTCTCCAAGGGGATCGAGGTGGCGGGCATCTGATTCCGACACCCGCCAGTTCAAAGAACGGGCGAGTGCGGCAGCCACGCCGGGAAACGAGCCCAGGAGGCGGGGCGCGGGGCGTCCTTCCGGTGTCCGGTGCGCGATGGCGCTCCCCGGACACCGGACTGGTTGTCAGTGGGCGACGAGCTCGCGGGGCAGTTGGCTCTGCTGAAGGAACGTCTGCAGGTTCACCCCCCACGAGCGTGTGAAGCCCTGTGCGAGTTGCGCGGATTCCCGGACGGGGGAAGGCAGATGGCGCTCCGCGGCGAAGCCCATCATTCGCGCGATGGCCCGCCACACCCGCGCATCGGTCCTACGACCGACCGCGGCATGGTGCACGGCCAGTAGATGCGCGGCGAGTTCGTCGCCGGCGCCGGCGGCGAAGCGCCACCAGTACAGGGCGCCGTCGGTCCTTTTGAGGGTGTAGAGCAGGCAGGCGAAGGTGCGGGCGCCGGCCGCGTCGTAGTCCGCGGCGAAGGCTCCCAGGGTCTTGATGTCCTCGGAGCGCAGGACGACGTTGCACAGTCTCTGGGCCTCCGCCAGGACGGAGGCGGACGCTACCGTGGGCTCGACGATGGGGGTGGGGCGGCGGCGTCGGCGGCCGCGCTGGAGGGCAGGGCGGACGGGGGTGGGCCGGATGCCGTTTACCGGTCCGCGGGTCACGCGTTGGGGTTCGCGCCCGGTCCCCTCGGCGATCCGCAGGGCCAGGCGGCGGGTGAAGGCTTCCGGGTCATGGTCGGCGAGTTCACGGGCCAGCGCTTCGGCCTGGTGCCGCAAGAGGTCTTCGAGCATCACGTGTCCCCTTCGCCTTGCTGAGAGGCTGTCATAATTTCTTTGAGTCGTTGCAGGCCAAGGCAGGTGCTGACTTTGACGGCGCCCGGAGTGGTATCGAGGGTCTCGGCAATTTGGTCGTAGGACAGTCCCACGAGGTGCCGCAGGCGTACCGAATTCGCCTGGAGGGGAGCCACGGACTCCAATTCGTCCAACGCCAAATCGAGTGCCTCATGTTCACGCAGCTCCTCCAGGTAGGCGGTGTCCGGCGGTTCCGCGAACGGCTGGACGTGCCTGTTGCGGACCTCACGGCGGTAGAAGTCGATGACCACGCCGTTGAGGATGGCGTGGGTCATGGCCTTCGGGTTGGCGTGGGCGAGGATGCGCTCCCATTTGTTGTACATACGCCGTCCGGCTTCGAGGACGGCTTCCTCCGCGTCCCTGCGGTCCCTGAGCCGGGAGGTGGCGGTGGCCAGGAAAGCTTTCTGCTCGCGGTGGAAGAAGACTTCGAAGGCCACGGGCAGGTCCGTTGGGCTCACCACGTCCGGGGAATGCTCGTTCACCAGGCCTCCCCGCAGCCGCGCGCTCCTGGAGGGTGCGGCCTGGGCAGGCCGCCAGTCCTTGGCCGGATGCGGCGATCGGGCGTGCTGCTGTGAGAGTCTCGCTGAACAGGCACCGCGGTGATGCGGATGGCGGAGCGGAACTCCGCGCCGGCCTGCGAGGCTGTGCGGACCACGCGCCATGCAAAGGCGTCGAGTCCGGCGGCGGTCAACCGGTAGACGCCGAGCAGTGCCAGCGCGTACCGGGGCCATGAATGCCTCACGGGCTCTCCCTTCGTGATGGGTGCTCCCGCCCGCTTCTTTGCGGGTGGGGCAGAGCTTGCGTTCTTGCCCCTCTCACCGACGAGAGCACCGCCCGGCGTTAATCGCCGCACACACACAATCAGCAGAAAGTGATCGATCAGTTGCTGACAGTTCCCTGACCTGCAAAGACATCTCTTGAGTGTGACTAATGCCACACTCCGGATATGTTTAATGGTCAGTAACTCCAGTTCGAAAAGTGTCAACCGCGGGCGGCGGCCCAGATGTTGGGACACCGCGCCCCCAGGAGCGCAGCTGATCCACTTCCCCAAGCAGGCAGAGTCCGACCGCACCTTGGCTTCCATGCGAGCCCGTTGCACAGCCTCCGAACGAGGCCGCGTTGCCACCTGGCGCCGGCGCCACGCGCACCAAGCCACCCACAACTCCCGATCGTCATCGTCGCCTGACGGTGTGGGTGTGGGCCCAAGAGTTCGCCAGCCATCGACCGACCGTCCGGGCTTGATCAGCTCCTGCCCGGCGGGCGGAATGTAAGGGCCGGGGCTGCGCGCCCACTGGTTCCTGTGGCAACGCCGAAATCGCTGCCAGATGCGCACCGGTTGGGTCGCTTGAACACGGCGGCGCGCGGGCGCCCTGCGGTGCTGCTCACCCTGGCTCGCAATCGGGGTGCTGACGGGTGTCGACAGCGTCGAGCTTGTCCCACCACTCCCAGTTCTCGGAGTAGTCGCCGCCGTAGATCCTGCGCTGGAGGCAGGGCCCCTGGCTGGGGAAGTGGAGGGCGTAGACGGTGCTATTGACCTGCGAGCTGAACGACTTGGCGTGCCGGTGCACGTGGTCCGCGGGCACGGCGAACCCGCCGGCCGCGGGGTCGTAGCACCATGCGCCTCCCGCACCCATCTCTCCTGGTTCGGACCAGAAACAGACCTTGCCGGGCAGGGCCGAGGCCGGGGTGGTGAGCGGGGGCGCTGCGGTCAGCGCGAGCACCGCGAGTACGCCGGACACGACGAGGGCGGAGCGCCTCAACTCGACCTCCAGGCAGGCTGGTTGGATAGTGCACGCGCTCCCTCCCCCGCCTTGCCGCAGGTATGCGAGGTGAGTGCAGGCGTCACCCCCGGCCGCGAATAGTCGTATCGCAGCTGTCGCCCGTCTCCCCGTGGCCGGCCGCAGCGTCAGCGGTCTCCGGATATTGCAGAGGAAATCGGTGCCCGGCGGCCAGCGCGCTCGGAGCGGCGCTGGGGCTGGGACTGAGTCTGGGACTGGGGCCGGCAGGCACTCACTTGGCGCGGATTGCGCCGTTGCCGGCCCGCACTGCCAGACCGGAAAGCTAAGACCTTGAATGTGCTTTCTCATGATCCACTAGCCTCGTACGCCTTACTGCTCGAACCGGAGCAATGAGGCCCACAACGACCATGGGGGTAGGACTTGTCACGTCAGCTCAGGCGCTTCACGACCATAGGGGCGACCCTTTGCCTGGCTGTAGGGGGAGCCGTAACCGCCGGGCCCCAGGCCCAGGCCGAAGAGCGTTGCAGCGGGCACCACTGGATGCGGGAGTTCGACACACCCGGCGAGAACATCGACGTCGAGTATGAGTTCTGCGTCAATGGGAGCGGCGGGAGCAACGGGAAGTACCGGGCGCGGGGCTATGGCCGCGTCATGGACGGTGGAGGCTGGCGCAAGGTCGACGCCTTCATCATCGAGACCCGGCTTGAGAGGGATGACCACGTCATCACCAGCAGGCGCTGCGACTACACCAAGGCGGTCAACGCCGGCGACACGAACGCCAACTGCGCCAGCCCGTACGCCCTGGGTCGGGACCCCCACTTGACCGGTGACGGCCGCATCTACATCGACATCGAGGACGACGGCCGCGGCGGCACCTGGTATGACCTCGCGGGCTCGAAGCCGATCGGTAGCTGAGTTGTCGTAACTGTTGTCGGGTGTCCCGCTACTGCCGGGGCCCGGTGGAGGTGAAGGTGCGGCCGGAGGGCATGTCCTCCGGCCGCACCTTCACGAGTACCGTGCCCGGTCAGGCAGCGGACGTCATCACACTGCCCCGCCGCGTAGCAGCCCGCCCCGGCCAAGGAGCACAGCGCGCTGCGGCTGACGCCGGACGAGTGGATGATTCCGCTGTTCGGCGAGCCGGACGCGGAGGGAAAGCGCGACGTGCTGGAAGGACGGCTGCTCTGGCTTGGTCTGGAGGCGCTGAGACTTGGCACCAGTGTGGTCCTGGATTTCGGATGCTGGTCTCGCGACGAGAGGTCCGCGGTCCGCTGGTTGGTGGAGTCTGCCGGGGCGTCCTGCCGCCTTGTCTACGTGCCGGTGGGCCATGAGACCCAACGAACTCGGATCGCCCATCGCCAGTCGACCACCCCGGATCAGACCTTCCCGATGAGCGAAGCGGACCTCTTGCACTGGAGGACGCTGTTCGAGGAGCCCGACGCCGCGGAAATGGATGAATGTGGGGTGGCGGATCCGCCTCCGGGGTGGTCGGGATGGCTGGAGTGGGCCGCCGATCGGTGGCCGTCGCTCGCGTGACTGGCCGATGCAGCCTTGGTGCGGCCCCAGCTCTGCGGGACGGTCCGTCGTGACAAGGAGGGGTGTCCTAGGTGGTGCACTGAGCAGCGTGATTACGCGCGCCTCGGCCCCATGCAGCGATCCGCCGAGCAAGCGGTGGGTCCTTCAGCCGGGCTGCGGGACCCACCCTGATGGGTAAGGTCAGCGTCTCATCAGCGCGAAGACTCCCCAGCCGAGGTATTCGCGCTCGTACCTGACGTAGCGGGCGGGGTCCGTGGAGAGTTGGGCTCGCATCTCGGCGGCCAGTTCGTCGTCGGGATTGCGGTCGAGCCAGCGGCGGATGTTCAGCCACTGCGCCGCCCTGTACCGGTCCCAGCTGTCCTGATCGGCGAGCACCATTTCCACCAGGTCGTAGCCGAGTTCGCCGAACCGCTCGATCAGCGTCGGTAGCGGCAGGAAGTCGTCTTTGTCGCGGGCGTGGCAGGCTTCGACGGTGTCCTGGTCCGGGGGTTCATGGCGCCAGTACGGCTCGCCGATCAGCATCGTCCCGCCTGGTCGCAGGCTACGTTCCAGCAGGTCTATCGTGCCTGCCGCACCGGCGCCAGGCTGAGTGCCCTCCCCAAAGCGGCCAGCTTGTCGCTGGTGAACGGGTTGTGAATACGGTGGCTGCTCTCGCGGATGGTTGCACGTGTGGATGATCGTGACCTGCGTGAAGTGAGAACGTCCACGGTTATCGCGTCCATCGGGTTTTCCGTCGCTCTGCTCGGGACCAGGTCTCGGACAGGTTCTGCGGCGCCCGGAGGCTGCGGGCTCTTCCCTCCGCACCGTGCAGGTCAGAGATTCGTCGCCCGCGGGCGCAGCAGCGACACCAGCAGCGTGGTGAATTGTGTGGCCGCCCAAGGCAGTCGTCGGCCGAGCATCGTCTGGACCTGGGCTTCGCGGCGGCGGAAGACCGGGTGGTCGAGAGGTACGGAGGCGAACCCTTCGGTGGAGGGGTCCGGATGTGGGTCGCCCAAGTCGCCGACGAGCGCGATGCCGCCGCCGGAGCGGACGAATTCGTACTTCGGGGCCAGGGCGTCGCAGACCAGCGCCGGGCGGGCGGTCAGGCCCTCCATGTGGACCCCGATGTCGAAGAGGTCGCGGTGGGTGGTGCCGGTCGGGGGCAGGGCGAGGGGGTACTCGCACAGTTCTGCCAGGCCGGCGCGTTCGCGGCCGGCCAGTTGATGTCCGGGCGGGACGATGGCCGCCATCGGCACGACGACGGAGCATTCCACCCGCACGTCGTGCTGTCGATCCATGGCGTAGGTGACCGCGATGTCGGCGATGCCCTCGGCCACCCGGCGGGTCGCCTCCTGGTGGGGTACGCGGTCGAGGCGGAACGTGACGTCCGGGTGGTCCTGCCGGAAGACCGCCATCGCATGCGGGACGAGACGGCGTGCGAAGCCTTCCGAGCAGGCCACGGTGACGTTGCGGACATCGGCGCCGCTGCCGGTCCGCAGCTCGGTGACCAGCGCGGAGGACTCGGCCTCGGTACGGCGGGCATGGGCCATCAGCCGTGATCCGGCGTCGGTCAGGGTCATCCCGCGCGGATGCCGGGCGAACAGCGCGACACCGATCCCGGATTCGAGCTTGGCGATCTGTCTGCTGACCGCCGAGGGGGCGACCCGCAGATTCTGGGCGGCCTCGGTCACCGCCCCCGTCCGGGCCACTTCGAGGAAGTAGGCGAGGCTCACCGGCATGAGCTGCATGGGACCTCCCACCATGAGGTGCAGGGGACCTCCATCGGACCTCCATGGGTCGGGGCGCCTGCCGGTGGTGTCGCGCCTGAAGCCTGCGCCGGTTTCCCGAAATGAGAATCCGGACGAGCATAAACGGCAATAGTCAGGCCCGGGAAGCGCCCTTACGCTGCTGAGCCAACACGGCATATGCACGTGGACCCGTATCTGCGCCACACCCGGGAGCAGCCCTAGTGATTCCCGCAAACCTGATTCGACGGGCCGAGGAGTACATCGACTCGGGCGCCTTCTTCGCCGAGCTGAGCACCATGGTCGGCTACCCCACCGAGAGTTCCCGCCCCGAAGGTTACGTTGCCGTTAAGGCATACCTGGATGAGGTCCTCGTCCCCGCGCTGACCCAACTCGGTTGCTCCGTCGCCGAGTACGCCAATCCGGATTCCTCCGGCGGGCCGTTTCTCGTCGGCACCCGCATGGAGTCCCCGGAACTCCCGACGTTGCTCTGCTACGGCCACGCCGATGTGGTCGACGGCCATGCCGGGCAGTGGAGCGACGGCCGTGACCCGTGGGTCCTGACGGCCGACGGTGACCGGTGGTACGGCCGCGGGTCGGCCGACAACAAGGGGCAGCACCTGGTCAACCTCGCGGCGCTGCGGCTGCTGCTGGACGAACAGGGAGCGCTCGGCTTCAACCTGACCTTTCTGTTCGAGACCGGTGAGGAAATCGGCTCGCCGGGGCTGGCCGCCTTCGCCGCCGCACACCGCGACCTGCTGCGGGCCGACGTCCTGATCGCCTCGGACGGGCCGCGCCTGGACGCGGCCGCGCCGACGCTGTTCCTGGGGGCGCGCGGGGGCGTCAGGCTCCGGCTCGACGTCGATCTGCGCCCGGACTCTTACCACTCCGGCAACTGGGGCGGCGTCCTGCGCAATCCCGCCACCACCCTGGCCGGTGCCATCGCCAGCCTGGTCGACGGGCACGGCCGCATCCAGGTCCCCGCGCTGCTGCCGCCCGAGCTCCCGGATTCGGTGCGTGCGGCGCTGGCCGGCGTCACGGTCGCCGGCAGCCCCGGTGATCCGGCCCCGGACGAGGGGTGGGGGGAGAGTGGGCTGACCGCCGCCGAGCGGCTCTACGGCTGGAACACCCTTGAGGTCCTGGCGCTCGGGTCGGCCGACATCGACCACCCGGTGAACGCGATCCCCGGCCGGGCCCGAGCCGTGCTGCAGCTGCGGTACGTAGCGGGTACCGACGTGGACCGGGTGCCGGAGGCGGTCGCCGGGCACCTCGCCGCGCACGGCTACCCGATGGTCGACGTCACCGTCCTGCGCAGTTTCCCCGCCAGCCGCACGCCCCTCGACGACCCGTGGGTTCGCTGGGCCAGGACGACGCTGGAACAGGTCACGGGCGAGCCCGTCGCCGTCCTGCCCAACATCGGCGGCTCCCTGCCCCACCACGTCTTCACCGACATCCTCGGCCTGCCCACCTTGTGGCTGCCGCACTCGTACCCCGGCTGCCTCCAGCACGCACCCGACGAGCACCTGCTCGGCACCATCGCCCGCCAGGGCATCGTGCTGGCGGCCGCGCTCTTCCACGCCCTCGGCCACCCCTCGGCCGACCACCCGCTCCCCGCACGCGCCCAGGTCCACCCCCCGCTCCCCGTCCCCCGCTCGGCCTGACGACCGTCGGCCAGCGCCTGCCGGAAGGACCCCCGATGACCGACGTCTCCGCCCAGCCGACCCAGCCGCCCCCACCGGAGAACTCCCCGACGACGACGCCCAGACGGGCCTCCGCCACCCGCGCGATAGCGGCGGCCACCATCGGCAACGCCCTCGAGTTCTTCGACCTCGCCCTGTACGCGCTGATGGCGGCATACATCGGCAAGACCTTCTTCCCCGACGACGACCCGGGCGTCCAACTGATCCAGACCTTCGCGGTGTTCGGGATCACCTACCTGGTGCGTCCTATCGGCGGCCTGCTGCTCGGCTCGTACGCGGACCGGCGGGGGCGCAAGAACGCGCTGATGCTGTCGATCCGGCTGATGGTCCTCGGCACCCTGCTGATGGCGGCCATGCCCGGCTATGCGACGCTCGGCCCCGTCGCACCACTGGGAATCGTGCTCGCGCGGCTGATCCAGGGGTTCGCGGCCGGTGGCGAGTTCGGCGCCGCGACGTCCTTCCTGGTCGAGCAGAACAACCGGCGCAAGGGCTTCTACGGCAGTTTCCAGTTCGCCAGCCAGGGGCTCGCCACCCTGACGGCCTCCGCGTTCGCCACGGCTCTGACCGCGACGCTGTCCGACGCCCAGATGACGGCCTGGGGCTGGCGGGTCCCCTTCGTCTTCGGCCTGCTCGTCGGGCCCGTCGGATACCTCATACGCCGCTATGTCGAGGAGTCACCCGCGATGGCCGAGGAGACGGCGGCCCAGGAGCCGACGGTCGCCTCCGGCTTCGGGACAGACCAAGACGCGGAGAAGTCCTCCCCGATCCGTTCGGTGTTCCGCCACCACTGGGGCGGCGTACTGATCGCCGGCGGGGCGCTGGTGGTCTCCACCGCGCTCAATTACTCCCTGCAGTACCTGCCCACCTTCGGGATCAAGGAGCTCGGCCTGGATGAGTCGCTGTCCTTCACCGCGCTGCTCATCACGGGCGTCATCCTGACCCTCGGAACCCCGGTGGTGGGCCTTCTCGCCGACCGGTTCGGACGGTTGAGGATCATGATTCCCGCGGCGGCCCTGATCGGTCTCAGCGCCGTCCCGCTGTTCATCTGGCTCACTCGAGCGCCGTCCTTCCTGACTCTGGCGCTGTGTATGACCGTCCTCGGACTGTTGAAGGCCGCCTACTTCGGTGCACTGCCGTCGGTGATGTCCGACGCCTTCCCGACAGGAGCCCGCGCGACCGGGCTGGCGTTCAGCTACAACACGACGGTCGCCCTCTTCGGCGGCTTCACCCCCACCATCGCCACGGCCCTGGTCACGGCAACCGGCTCGCAGATCTCACCGAGCTACTACCTGCTGGCCGTCTCGGTAGTGAGCATCACCGCGCTGGTGGGCGGGTTCCGGATCCGCGGCATCCGCTGAACGGTTCGGGGCCGGCCCGAATGAGCTCGCGCCCCTCAGTCTCATCCGAAGTATCGCGCCCTGTCCATGTGGAGGTTCCCGCGCCATGAGAACGCGTACTGCCCGCGAGCGGCGTGTGCTGCTGCTGTCGTCGCTGCTCGCCAGCGTGTTACTGGTTCTTGTCGGGATGCCGTACGCACAGGCTTCCCTCACAAGGTCGGCATGATCTTCGTGCACAAGGTCGGCATGATCTTCGTGGACGTCCCGGACGCCCGCCACCGAGTCCCCCGCCGACGACGCAGACCAGATCACGCCGAGTGCGGAATGGGTGTGGCAGGCGTCGTACGGCAAGGCGTGGCTTGCCATCACCCAGCACCAGCGCTGAGTGCGGATGCCCCACAACTCCATGGACTACCACTTCGACCGCGGCTTCAGCCATGACACACACGAGGCGTACATCAAGGACACCGTGGCCGCAGCAGATGCGGACGTCGACTTCTCCGCGTACGACATGGTGTACCTCGTGCCGACGAAGAACGCCTCGGCCATATCCTTCACACCCACCTATGTGCACCAGCCGGGCACGGACGGCGTCGTCGCCGACGGCAAACGCATCAAATGGGCGGTCACCTTCGGCCAGGACATGTGGCACTGGGGACCCAAACTGGTCGACCATGAGACCGCGCACACCTTCGGGCTGCCCGACCTGTACGCCTTCGACAAGGGCGACGACGAACATCGCTTCGCAGGTGGCTGGGACGTGATGGGCCTGGTCGGCGGGGCCGGACCGCAGTACTTCTCATGGCACTCCTGGAAGCTCGGCTGGACCGACGACAGTCAGGTCGTCTGCCGAACCTCGGCCGGCAGCGACACCGTCCAGCTCACCGCGGTCGAGTACGGCAGCGGTACGAAGATGGCCGTGGTCCGCACCGGGCCGACGACGGCGTATGTGGTCGAATCCCGGCGGCGCGCCGGCGCGGACACGGGGCTGTGTGCGACCGGGGCACTCGTCTACAAGGTCGACTCGTCCGTCGAGACCGGCAGGGGCCCTATCCAGGTCATGGGCGCGAAGCCCGACGCCGCCCCGGCGAGCGGGTGCCGGCCCTTGGACCGACGCACCGTACGGAGCCGGTGAGGTCGCCTGCGGCCGACCAGCGGGGCCCGCGGCCCGGCCCACCGCTGCCCTCTGTCTGTTGGTAGAGGGACTGTGGTCCGTGAGGGGGACGCGGTTCGCGGTGGGTCTGCCGATCGGCAGGGGCCGCATTCGCGACCTCAGGGCGACGGATTCGGGGGTGTGGCGCGGCCACGATTGTGGGGAGTTTCGCACCCCTCTTCAGGAGTTTCCATGTCGCAGAACGCAACCCTGACGCTCGGCCTCAAGTCCCCCGCTGGTGTTGCCGCCTGCGCGACGGGGCTGACCAAGGTATACGGCGAGGGTGAGACCCGGGTCGTCGCACTCGACTCGGTGACGGTGGAGTTCGGACGTGGCCGGTTCACCGCGATCATGGGGCCGTCCGGTTCCGGTAAGTCGACGCTGATGCACTGCATGGCGGGGCTCGACGCCATCTCCGAGGGCTCGGCCCGGATCGGCGACACGGAACTGTCCGGCCTGAATGACCGTCAGCTCACCAGACTCCGCCGGGAAAAGATCGGTTTCGTCTTCCAGGCGTTCAACCTGCTGCCCACGCTGGATGCGCTGGAGAACATCACACTGCCGATGGATATCGCCAGCAGTAAGCCCGATCAGGAGTGGCTGGAGCTGATTGTGGGGACGGTCGGTCTGTCCCAGCGGCTGCGGCACCGTCCGTCGCAGCTGTCCGGTGGTCAGCAGCAACGGGTGGCCGTGGCCCGCGCGCTGGCCGCCCGGCCGGAGATCGTCTTCGCGGACGAGCCGACCGGCAACCTCGACTCCCGTTCCGGCGCGGAAGTCCTGGGCTTTCTCCGGGAATCCGTACGGGAGTTGGGGCAGACGGTGGTGATGGTCACCCATGACCCGGTGGCCGCCTCCTACGCGGACCGGGTGGTTTTCCTCGCCGACGGGCGGGTCACCGACGATCTGCCCGCCCCCACACCCGAGGCCGTGCTGGACCGTATGCGGCATTTCGACGCCAAGGGACGGACGAGCTGACGCGGCCCACCGCCGCTCACCACACCTCGTCCCCCGCACCCGCCACCTCCCACCCAGGACTGAACCGATCACCATGCTGCGTACCGCCCTGCGCAACGTCCTTGCGCACAAAGCCCGATTGATCATGACCGCACTCGCGGTCCTGCTCGGCGTCGCCTTCGTCTCCGGCACCCTCGTCTTCGCCGAAACCACCGCGAACGCCTTCCGCGACGCCTCCGCCCAGAGCCTCAAGGGGGTGGCCGTCTCCGTGCGGGCCGACCAGGCCACCAGCATGGACCCGGCTGCCCCCGATACGGCAGGCGGCGAGGGCGGCGCGTCCGGCACCGCCCTCGATGCCGCGCTGGCGCAGAAGATCCGCCAACTGCCCGGCGTCGCCTCGGTCCGCCCCACCGTCCACGGGCAGGCCACCCTGGCCGGTAAGGACGGCCGACCGGTCAACGCCGACACCAACGGGCAGAACCTGGCCACCAACTACCTGCCCGGCCAGCACGGCAAGGGCGGCCAGGACGGCAAGGACAGCGGGCACGGAAAGGACAGCCACTATCCGTTGAAGGAAGGCCGCGGCCCGGCCGCCGCAGGTGAGTTGGCGCTGGACGCGAAGACCGCTGCGAAGGCCGGCTACCGGATCGGCGACACGGTCCGCCTCGCCACCGACGGGCCCGCCCTCACCAAGAAGCTGGTCGGCATCGTCTCCACCGACGACCCGCAGGTCACCGCCGGCGCCACCCTCACCCTCTTCGACACCCGGACCGCACAGCAACTGTTCCACCATCCCGGCCAGTTCGACGAGATAGCGGTCGCGGCCTCCCCCGGCACCGACGAGTACGCACTGACCGACCGGGTGCAGGCGCTGCTCCCCAAGGAGGGTGTCAGGGCCACCAGCGGCGCCGAACTGGCCGCCGAGCAGTCCGCCCAGATCGCCGAGAACACCGGATACCTGGCCAAGACGCTGCTGGTCTTCGCCGGCATCGCGCTGTTCGTCGGTGTGTTCCTCATCGCCAACACCTTCACCATGCTGATCGCCCAGCGCAGCCGCGAGATCGCGCTGCTGCGGGCCGTGGGCGCCTCGCGCCGCCAGGTCGTACGCTCCGTCCTCATCGAGGCCGCCCTCCTCGGCCTGGTGTCCTCCGTCGGCGGATTCGCGCTCGGCCTCGGTATCGCCGCCGCCATGGGCCCGCTGCTCAACACGACCGGTGCCGCACTGCCCGACGGGCCACTGGTCATCACCCCCGCGGCCCCGCTGTCCTCGCTCGCGGTCGGCGTCCTCGTCACCGTTCTGGCGGCCTGGCTGCCGTCCCGCAAGGCCGCGAAGATCGCCCCCGTGGCGGCGCTCAGCAGCATCGACCAGGCCCCACCCGCCCGCACCCTGCGGGTCCGCAACGTGCTCGGTGCTCTCCTCACCGGGGCCGGAGTGCTGGTGATGCTCTACGTCTCCACGCTCAGGACCAGCAAGGAGTCGAACCTTATGACCGCGATGTTCGGCGCCGCACTGACGCTCGGCGGCGTGATCGTGCTGGCCCCGCTGCTCTCCCGGCCGCTGATCACCCTGGCCGGCAAGGTCACCACCCGCTTCTTCGGCGTGGGCGGCAAGCTCGCCCGACAGAACGCGCTGCGCAACCCGCGCCGCACCGCCGCCACCGCATCCGCGCTGATGATCGGGCTCGCCCTGATCACCGGTCTGACCGTCGGCGCCCACTCCGCGCAACACGCCATGGCCAAGGAAGCCACCCAAGGCCTGACCGCCGACTACAAGGTCAACTACAGCACCGCCCGCGGGCTCGACGCGGACGCGCCCGGCAAGATCGCCCGGGTGCCCGGGGTCGCCGCGGCCGCCCCCCTCACCACGGCGCAGTTCGACACCCGGGGCCAGTACGCCGTCATCACCGGCACCGACCCCAAGGCCTTCGGCAAGGCCGCACAGCTCGACTTCCGCGCCGGCTCGCTGAACGACATCGGCCCCGGGAAGATCGCCGTCTCCGACGAGTTCGCCAAGCGGGCCGGGCTCCAGATCGGCGCCACCCTCGACGCGAAGATGGGCGACGGGATGGACACCGGCGCGGCTCAGAAGGAGCACACGACCGGGAGGAAGGGCACGGCCCAGCAGAAGAAGCTGACGGTCGTCGGCATCTACGCCAAAACCCGCACCCTCGACGAGGCGCTGGGCACCCTGACCGACGTCCTCCCGCACTCCGTGACGAAGCAGCTCGACAACGTGCTGGTCAAGGCCGAGCCCGGCAGGACTGCGGGCCTGGACCGGAAGATCCGTGCCGCGCTCGGTGACAGCCCGCTGCTGAAGGTCCGCAGTCAGGAGCAACTCATCAAGGACAACAACGAGTCGGTCACCACGGTCCTGAGCATGATGTACGGGCTGCTCGGTATGGCCGTCGTCATCGCGATCCTCGGCGTCGTCAACACCCTGGCCATGTCGGTCTTCGAACGCACCCGGGAGATCGGGATGCTGCGCGCCATCGGTCTCGACCGCTCCGGCATCCGGCAGATGGTCCGCCTGGAGTCGGTGGTCATCTCCCTGTTCGGCGCAGTGCTCGGCATCGGCACCGGCATCTTCCTGGCCTGGTCCGCAGGCGGCCTGACCACGACCTCGATGCAGGAGTACGAGACCGTCCTGCCCTGGGAGCGCCTGGGCACCTTCCTGGTCCTGGCCCTGATGATCGGCGTCCTGGCCGCCATCTGGCCGGCCCGACGAGCCGCCCGTCTGAACATGCTGCGGTCGATCCAGTCGACCTGAGCGGTTGCCCCGCGGGACGACCCCGCCCACCGGACCACGTCGGGGTGCCGCTCGCGAAGCCGTAGCGCCGCGAGCCCATCCTGACCAGCCCCCGAAAGCCATCTGAAGAGCGGCGCGGCCGACAAGCGGTCGACGCCCGCGCGGTTCCAGCAAGTTCCCGACAAGTCAAGGAGATTCGCGTGTCCACACAGTGCACCACCTCAGCTCGTCGAGACCGACGAAGCGGAGACAAACGACGGTCCAAGCGCATCGCACAGCGTGTGAGTGTGATCCTGGCTCCTCTCGCGGCGTTGACGCTCCTCACACCGGCGGCCGCGCATGCGGACGAGGTCCACGGCCAGGACGCCGGTAAGGACCCGAAGCTGGCCGGCGAACTGGTCGACTACTGCCAGAAGAACGCAAGCGAGTGCACGTTCACGCCCTACGGGAACGAGCCTCAGACGTTCGACGCGGCACCTGAGGTCGTCTCGGAGAAGAAGTACAACTGCTCCCAGACGGAGAATCTCGGCGCCAAGTACGCCGTCTCCCGGAAATACGGCGGAAGTTACACCGTGACGACGGGTGTCACGCTGGGGGCCGAGGCAGGGGGCAGCCCCTTCGATGTCGCGGTCAAGGGCTCGATCCAGGCCAAGTACGAGGAAGCCCGGTCCTGGAACTGGGAGACCAGCACCACGGAAGAGCTCAACGCCACGATCAAGCCCCGGAAAGCGGGATTCGTCAAGGCCGTCAAGCACATGAAGTCAGTCGAAGGATCGCTGTTCGTGAAGCGGTACAACGACAGCGGTGTCGGCTACACCTACTACCTCCTCGACCACATCGTCGCCGTCATGCAGGAGCGCGCACCTTCCCTGGTGGCGGATGAATCGGAGATGACGCCCGAAGAGACCCAGAGCTACTGCTCCACTGCTCAATAGCCGTACTGCGGCGAGGGTCCGCCGGCAAGCCGTTCGTCGGCAAGCAGACGGGCCCTCTGCCCGTGTTCCCACCGCCCAGGAACCACACCTATCCCCACTTGTTCGACGTCTGCCGATAGATGAAGCGCCCGCACCCGCGCCTGCCTACAAGAAATCCTCACATCATCGCGAATCTGCGAGTGCTAGTCTCCTTCGACCACTCCCCCCTTTGCTCATCAGAATTGCTTTCCGGGCAAGCCGACTACCATTCCACTCGGCCTCTGGACGCCCTGGCGCGTTCCACGACGCCCCTAACGGCATTGGCGTTCGCCTGTCCGAGGACCGCGAAAGGTGTGAATAAAGGTGCGCGGCGAACTGCTGGCTGACCGATACCGGCTCGCGACGCCGCTGGGCAGCGGAGGCATGGGGCAGGTGTGGCGGGCGCGCGATGAGGTCCTTGGGCGCGCGGTGGCCGTCAAGGTGGTGTCCCGGCCCGCGGACGAGACGACGCGCGAGCGCCTCGTGTGTGAAGCCCGTGCGGCAGCGCGGCTCTCCCATCCGGGCATCGTCGCGGTATTCGACGTCGACGAGACCACCGACGGACGACTCTTCCTGGTCATGGAGCTGGTTGAAGGCCGCAGCCTCGCACAGATACTGCGCGAGGCCGGACCGTTGTCACCGGAGCGGGTCGCGGCAGTCGGTGCCCAGGCGGCTCACGCGCTGGCCGCCGCCCATGCCTGCGGCGTGATCCATCGCGACATCAAACCCGCCAACCTGCTCATCGGCCACGACGGCACCGTCAAGGTCGCCGACTTCGGCATCGCCGTCCTGGCCGGCGGGAACTCCACCGCGCTGACCACGACCGGAGACGTCGTCGGGACCGCCTCGTACACCGCGCCGGAACGAGCGATGGGCCAAAGGGGCACAGCATCCTGCGATCTCTACGCACTCGGCTGCGTGTTGTACGAAGCAAGCGCCGGGCGGCCGCCCTTCCGGGCCGACAACGCCGTGGAGCTGCTGTTCCAGCACGTCTACCGGCAACCGGAGTCGCTGCGCCGAATACGCCCGGACGTTCCGCCCTCCCTGGAGAGAGTCGTACACGCCCTGCTGGCCAAGGCACCGGCGGAGCGCCCCGCCGACGCCACCAGCACGGCCGCTCTGCTGTCCGCACCCCCCGATGACGACATCACCAGCACCTGGCCGACCCCGGCGGCGACCGGGACGAGCCCCCCTCCCGGTCCAACACCACAGCGCTGGCAGCTGCAGACCGCTCTCGGAGTCCTGGCCGCCGCTGTCTTCGCCGTTACGTTCGCAGTCGCCTGGGCTGATTCCTCCATCGAGCCGACCGGCCAGGCGAGCCGTGCCTCATCACCGGCACCGGACACCTCCACCTCCGCGAAGCCGGCCGCGCCTTCGCCGTCGTCTCGGGCTCCCTCCCCGTCGTCGACGCCCGCGGTGGTGGCAGCAAGCACAACTCCAGCCGCCGCCCCCACCCCTCCTCCCCCATCCCGTCGGGTCAGCCCGTCCGCGCTGGTGGCCGCCCTGACGCGCAGGATCCGCACCCAGGTGTCCACCATGGACCCGAAGCTGGCTCGCGAGGTTCAACACCGCACGGCCCAACTCACCGGCAAACTCGGTGAAGGCAAGGCGAGCATTGCCGCCGACAGAGTGCACGAGCTGAGCCGGCGGCTCACCGAAGCCCGGTCACAGGGCCGATGGGCCGGTGATGCGCGGACGGAACAGCTGCTGCGCCGGCTTTCCCGCTGCCTCCCCACCCGCCACTGAGCCGAGCCGCCCCTGAGATCGGAACGCCGACCCACAGGGAATCCGTAATCCGTATGGAACCGCATGGAACCCGTATGGAATGCGCATGGAACCCGCATGGAATCCGTGTGGAACTCATGTGAAAGCCGTGTGGAATTCCGTCCGGAACCTGGACATCGGCGTTCGCAACAAAGATCCAATATACGAGTTCGGACCAGGCCTGGAAACCGATATCAAATCGCAGGTTTGAAAGAAGTTTCGTGCACTCGCGCGAGGCAAGTAGGGGGGCATGAACAGCCCCCATGAACCCATGCCCGTAAACGACAACTACAGTCCCTATGGCCATAATCAGGACGCTCACAGGCGTAGCCGGGACGGCTCCGGAGTAAACCGGACAGCCTTGGTCATCCATACGATCGCCGACATCGCTGCAGGCTTTCTGGTCCTGTGGATCCTGCTGTACCTGCTGGAGGCCAACCAGGGAAATGTCTTCGTCGGATTTGTGCACGGGGTGGCCGGCTGGCTCGCCGGATGGTCCCAGGACGTCTTCACCATGGATGTCGAGAGTCTGCGGGTTTTCCTCAATTACGGCCTGCCCGCAGTGATTTACCTTCTGCTGGGCCATGGGATCGCTGCGCGGGTGCGCCGCCTCTGACCGAAATCCGGTCCAGCGCGTCAGTCATATCCGTGAGGTCCGCGAGCAGATCATGCATGCAGCGCGATCAGATCGTGCATGCAGAAGGGCGCAGGTCACAGGTCGCGGGCCTCACGACGCGGCGGGGCATGAGGTGCTGGGGGCGGATGGACGGATGGACGGATGGGCGGATGGGCGGATGGGCGGATGGGCGGATGGGCGGATGGGCGGACAGCCTGCCGGCTGCCGGCTGCCGGCTGCCGGCTGCCGGCACCGAGCGTGCGGACGCAGAACGTCAGGCATGCCCCCGCACAAACGACCCGGCCGCCAACTCGATCCGCTGCGCCAGTTCAACCTCGACGTCGGTGAGCCCGACATCGCCGTGGAGCGTGAGGTGCAGAACATGCCCGCCACGGATATCGATATCAGGGCAGCGATTCAACTTCTGGGTATCGACCACGATCTTTTCGAGAATCCGGACAACCGTGGGGAAGTCGTGCGCCTCGACAGTGCGTCGCAACGTACTGCCTTCGCGTTGCCATCCCCTCATCTCTGCACCGGACATCCGGTCTTCGATCTCGGCATCGCCAAGGACTCTGGTCACGGTATTCCTCTCCTCCCGCCCGATCCGATAGCAGCTCATCTGAGGGTCCGGTCGCCGCCAGGGGTCTCAAGGTCGGCCTCGGTGGAACCCCCTGGCGCAGCGGCGGCCGGGTGGCACGTCACCACTGGCAAGAACCACGCCCGCTCAGGAGCCACCCAGTCGCCCAGCCACCGGGTCACCCGGTCACCCAGGCCGCGACGTGCCGCCCTGGCTGCCGCCACCCGGCTCGGGCCCGAGGTCGGTGTCGCGACGGTCGCCCATGCCCGCGACCCCGGGGCCCCCGGTCGGCGGACGATATTCAGGCGCCTCCCCTGGACGTGTCCCGGGAGGCGGAGCGCCATGGCGCGACCACTTGCTTGACGGGCGCGGGGGCTGCCCGGTTTGACGGGAGCGGTCACATGACCACCTCCTCGAAAGTGGTGGCAACGCTTCGCACATCGCGCGGACCCGCGGCGGTTTTCCCCGGCTGCCCCGACGACAGTCGCCGCCGCGGGCCCGTCACCGCAGGTTGCCTGGGGGAACTATCGCGTAGAGCCGCCGCTGGAGCCGAGGAGATTCCCGAGATGAGCACACTCGCCGATCCCGCGACAATGCCCCCTACTCATACTGTGATCCGCCTCTGTTCCAGGGGCAACACCGGGGCAATCCCCGCGCAACCCAGCTGATGGCGCCCCCGGTCCCACCGCTGCGCTCTCGAACCCCTACCTCCGCCCCGTACGTCCGGCCCGCACGTCGGGCCCCGCACGTCCGGCCCCGTACGTCCGCACGTACGTCCGCACGTACAAAGGCCGGGACGCCGTCCGGATCTTTGTGGCTTCTGTCAGTACGACCGTCAGCCGGGGTGCGGGAAGACTGCCCGTCAGCGGCCGAGGCGTGTCCCGCGGGGCGGGGCCGAGGCCGAGGACATGACCAGACACGGGGAGGACAGCGCGGTGAGCGTGCAGCAGTATGACGAGATCGGTGAGGCCTACGAGGGCTTCAAGGCACTGCCGTTGGAGCAGTACGTGGTGGTGCCCAGCTTCCTGGGCCTGGTCGGGGACGTGCGCGGCAAGTCGATCCTCGACCTGGCCTCCGGCACCGGCTTCTACAGCAGGGAGTTCAAGCGGCGCGGCGCCGCGGACGTGCTCGGCATCGACATCTCCGGTGAAATGGTCGCCGTGGCACAGGCGTTGGAGGAGCGCGACCCGCTGGGTGTGCGCTACGAGGTGGGCGACGCGGCCGAACTCCGGCCGCTCGACGAGCAGCGGTTCGACATCGGCCTGGCGGTGCAGCTGCTCAACTACGCGGAGGACATCGCCACCATCGAGCGGATGTGCCGCAACGTGCACCGGAGCCTGAAGCCCGGCGCCGAGCTCTTCCTGCTCAACCAGTCGCCCGACTACGACTTCGACGGGCCGACCCCGGAGAAGCACGGCTTCCGCACCGAGCTGACCGGCGAGGAGACCGAGGCCGGACTGCGAGTGCGGACCACGGCGCTGCTCGAACCGCCGGTCACCATCTTCGGCATCTTCCCGCGCCGCGAGGTCTACGAGAAGTGTCTGCGGGCGGCCGGCTTCAGCGAGGTGACCTGGGTCCCGCTGGAGGTGTCCGAGGCCGGCGTGCGCGAGTTCGGTGCGGACTACTGGGCGGACCTCCTCGCCAACCCCCCGCTGGTGATGCTGCGCTGCCGCGCCTGACGACCGACCGACCGGACATGCCGGTGGCCCGACCCCTGGAATTCGCTGAACTGGGGTCGGGCCACCGGCCGTTGGGGCCTGACTGCTAAGCGGTCACGAGGTAGTAGCCGGTGGGGGTCGACCAGTGCCCCCCACCATGGCTGCGGTCAGCCGCCGCTCTTGGACCGGCCGGCCCTGCTGCGCCTAGGAGCCGTTGCCTTGCGGATCTCCTCGGTGGCCGCGCGATACGCGGGCGCGGCGTGTGCGAAGTAGTCGAAGAGCAGGGCTCGCTGCTCTGGGGTGTAGCGCGCCAGGACGTCGGCGATGTGGCGGCGGGCGGGGCCCACGACCTCCTCGATTCGGGTGAGCGCATCCGGGATCGGTTCGACGATCACACGTCTGCGGTCGTTGGGGTCCGCGGTGCGACGCGCGTAACCAGCGCGTTCAAGTCGGTCGATCAGGCGGGTGGTGGCACCGGTGGTGAGCCCGGTCCGGGTGGCGAGCTCACCTGAGGTGAGACTGCCCTCCTGCGCGATGAGGCTGAGTGCGTACCACTCCGACGTGTGCAGTCCTGCGGCCTCCGCACTGGCCAGGCCCTGGAGCCCTACCGCGTCCAGGTACTGACGGAAGATCACATGCTCATCCGCGTCACCCAAGGGGATTGCCATCGCGGGAACCCTCTCCTAATCTATCTGCACACATGCAGATACTGTTCACACTCAGAATCTGCCTCAGTCTAACCACCGAGGGGGTCCTCCGCCATGCCCATCGCCCACGACACCGACGCGGTCACGTCCGTACTGAACGAACTCGTCGCCGCTTGGGAGCGACACGACGCCGACGCCTACGGGGAGTTGTTCACGGAGGACGCCACCTACATCACCTATGTCGGCACCCTCTACCAGGGGCGCCGGGACATCGTGGACAGCCACCGCACTCTGTTCACGTCCTTCCTCAAGGGCACCAGGCTCGCGGACGAGGTCCTCGACATCCGCTTCTACGGGCCGGACACCGCCATCGCCACCGGGCGTGGCGACACCTACAAGGGCAAGCGACCGCACAAGCTCACCAAGATCCAGACCTACACCCTGGTCCGCCAGGCCGACGGGAAGTGGCGCATCGCCGCCTTCCACAACACCAAGCGCAAGCCGCTGATGGAGTCCATCTCCAACCGGCTCGCCCCGGGCCTCATCCCCGCCGCCGAGAAGTAGGCCAGCCGCGGGATGCAGGGCTTCCCTCGTCAGGAGCCGAATTTGAGGCGGACCTCCGACTGCCGCCCTGGTCGTCCTTCCACGTTCCCGCCAACTCCGCATTCGTCAGCACCAGGGGATCGCCCGGAGCGCCGGGAACCCAGAGGCGCGTCAGGGCGATCCACGCGATCAGCGCCACAGGAATGAGAAGGAGTATCGATCCGCAGCCGAGCGCCCAGGCGCAGCCGCGGACGACGCGCCGCTTCCCCGGTCGCTCGGACGGGCCGAAAGCCCATGCCCCGGCCGGTCTTTCGGGCCATTCCTGCGTGGTCGGCACGAGCCACCCTCGGTTCTGACGCCGGTCAGGGTCCTGCTCGGCAGCGTCATCATGCATCGGCCTTGGAACGGCGCTGACGGGACCCCCGGTGGTACATCCGCACTGCGGCCAAAGTCTCCAGGGCGCTCCGAGAGCTACCGGAGGTGGCGTGACTCCGGGCGGCACCATCGTCGCGCGCCACCGTCAGCCGGCCAACTGCATCGACGAAGACAAGGGCGGCTGTGTGGACGCGCTGAGGTCCAGATTCGCCGCATCCCGCATCGTCCCGCTGGCCGAGCCTGGGATTCCGGCGCCGCTAAATGGACAGCCAAACTCCGGTGGAGGCTGACCGCCATCCGTGCCGAACACAAGGCGCTGCGCGCGATCACTGCCGGATGTACGGATGCGACGGTGTAGTTCGCGCCCGCGCCGTAATTCTCCGCCGTGCCCGTTGCCGAGCCGCGGCCGTCAGCGCGCAACTGGCAGCTCGGCCCTGCGCGTGCCTGTGGAGCGTCCGTGACCGTGAATTGGTAGCCGGTGTCTTGATGACGACACTTCTTACCGTCGGTTTATGGCTGGTCTGAGCAGGATGGAGGCAAACAAATCCGTTCTGCTGTAAGGCGTATGAGAGAGGATCAGTAGTGCGTTCACGCGTCTCCCCGGTTTTGGATATTGGGCCCGTTCCGGGTTGCCGAGGCTGACCGGCGATGGCTGCATGCTCCGAATCTTCCGCGCCGCTGACTGTGCCTGCGAAACCTACGTGGGATCCCAAACCGTCGGGCCGGCCGGCTCTCTGGCTGCGTCCGACTATCCGTATACGGCTCACGCTGCTGTATGGCGGGATGTTCCTGATGGCGGGCATCGTGCTGCTCACGATCATCTACATGCTGGCTGCGGACGCTTTCGAAGACGGTGTCCCGTCGATCGGAGTCTCCGGTGGGGACATCAGGGTCAGCAGTGACAGGTGCCCCCCACTGTCCTCGGCTGCTTCCCTCCGCGAGATCAACATCGCCTTGAACGGCTGCTTCGAGCAGCAGCGCGCCGCGTCCCTGCACACCCTTTTCAACCGTTCCCTGATGGCGTTGATGGGTCTGACGATCGTGGCGTTCGCCTTCGGGTACGCGATGGCGGGGCGGGTGCTGTCGCCGCTGGGGCGGATCACCCGGACCGCGCAGCGAGTGGCCGGCTCGGATCTGCACCGGCGGATCGAGCTGGGCGGCCCGGACGACGAGCTCAAGGAGCTCGCGGACACCTTCGACGAGATGCTGGACCGTCTCGACCGGGCCTTCGAGTCACAACGTCGCT
>NZ_SUMB01000019.1 GCF_005048155.1 Streptomyces piniterrae | reverse complement strand
TAGTGTTTCGGTGGTCATTGCGTTAGGGAAACGCCCGGTTACATTTCGAACCCGGAAGCTAAGCCTTTCAGCGCCGATGGTACTGCAGGGGGGACCCTGTGGGAGAGTAGGACGCCGCCGAACAATTATTCAGCTCCGGCCCCTGATCCTTTTGGTTCAGGGGCCGGAGCTTTTTTGTTCCGTTTTTCGGATCGTAGGCGTAACTTGACGTTCACCTCACGTGGCCAGGATCCGCGTCATGGGGACTCTCGGAACGCTCAAGTCCGCCGGTGTACGTGCCGGTGATGAGGTCGTCGTGCCGGCGTATGGCAACGCCGAGGTCGCCGAGGCCGTGGTGGTGCTGGGCGCGATACCTGTGTTCGCCGATGTGGACGAGGACAGCTACTGCCTCGACCCGGCCGCGGTGTCGGACGTCGTGACCAGCAGGACCGCCGCCGTGGTGGCGGTACACCGCTTCGGGCGGCAGGCCGACGCGCAGTGGATCCGCGAAATCGGCAAGCGGCACGGGCTGTTGGTGATAGTCGAGGCGGAGCCCGGGGCCCGGCCGGACGGGGTGGAGCGGCGCCGCGCGCTTGCGACCTACCTGGACGGCAGGCTCAACGGGGTCCGCACTCCGGAGCCGGCGATGGGGCACACCTACGAGCAGTACGTGGTGCGGGTGCCGGGGAACGGGCGGCCGGACCGGGACGCTTTCGCACGGGCGCTGCGGGCCAAGGGAGTTGCGTGCAAGGTTCCCGTGCCGGCGCCGGTGTACCGGATGCCGGGGCTGCGGAGGGATGTCTTTCTGCCGCATACCGAGCGGGCCGTTGACGAGACTCTGGCGTTGCCGCTGGATGCGGAGTTGTCGCGGCGGGGGCTGCACAAGATGGTGAGTGCGTGTAATGCGCTGGGGGGTCTGCTGCAGCCGGCCTTTTAGGCGGGTGGTGGTTCGAAGGCGCTGCGGAGTTCAGGTATGATCTATTCCGTTGCTGCGCCCCAATAGCTCAGTCGGCAGAGCGTCTCCATGGTAAGGAGAAGGTCTACGGTTCGATTCCGTATTGGGGCTCCAGAGGGCAAAGGCCCCCGCCGTCCGGCGGGGGCCTTTGTCGTACGGTCAGTTGCCGGGGGACTGGATGTAGGCCAGGCCGTGGGCGCCGGAGATGTCGGCGCGGTCGACGTCGAGGGTGGCCAACGGCCGGAGGTTCTCCAGGTCGACGACGGTGACGGTGCTGGAGACATTTCCCGAGACATAGCCGAGGCGGCCGTCGGGGGAGGTGGTGATGGTCAGGGGGAAATGGCCGACCTGGATTTCGCCGACGGGTGTGAGGGTTTCTGGTGCGAATACGGTGAGGACGCCGGGGAGTTGTGAGCCGAGCGGGCCGTCTTCTCCGGTGCCGGTGCGGAGTTCGCCGGCGAGCAGCGCACCCGTGGCCGTGACGTGGACCGGCATCACCTGTTCGCGGGTGGCGAGTGTGCGGACGGTCTTGCCGGTGGTGGTGTCGATGACCCGGATTCCGGGGTGTTCGGCCGGTGCACCGAAGTCGGCTTTGGGGGTCGCGACGTAGAGATGGCGTCCGTCGTGGGAGATGTCCAGGCCCTCGCTGCCGGGGACGTCGAAGCGGCCGGTGAAGACGCCGCGGTCCAGGTCGACGGCGGAGACGAACGGGGCTTCCTTGTTGCTGGCGTAGCCGCGGCGGCCGTCGGGGCTGATGACGAACCAGTGCGGGCCGGGGGCCATGGTGGGGATGCGGCCGAGGCGTCGGCGGGTGCGGGTGTCGAAGAGAACGACGCCGCCCGGCTCGTTTTCGGTGGCCTCGACGCTGACGTACAGGCGGCCTCGGTCGCGGTCGAGGGCCAGGCCGTGCGGGGCGTGGTCGGGCGCGGTGGTGAGGGTGTCGACGATGGTGCGGGTGTCGACGTCGATGACGGTGATCTCGTGTGAGCGTCCCTCGTTGGCGTGGTAGAAGCCCGAGGTGTAGGTGCTGGCGCAGTACAGCAGCCTGTGGTCCGGATCGAAGCAGAGTTCGTGCGGCTGCGGGGGGACGTGCAGGACGTCGAGACGTTCGTGGGTGGCGGCGTCGAAGAAGGTGAGGGTCGGTCCGGTCTGGCTGACGACGGCCAGCAGGTCACCGGGTGAACCGGCGGTGGTGGGAGTCATGGTCCGTATCGTGGGCGGCCGTTGGCGGTGACTCCAGTGCATGTCGGGCAGGGGTGCGATGCGCCGTACGCAAGGCTGCTGGTGGCCGTGGGCGGGCGGCCGGTGGGCTGTGAGGCGGACCACAGGCGCCGGCCTGCCCAGGGTGGGGTCAGCCGGCCTGGACCTCGGGGACGCGCATGGCGAGGATGGCCATGTCGTCGGAGGCCGGTTCGGCGGCGAAGCGCTCCACGGCGCGCAGGACGCGGGCGGCGACGGCGCCGGCGGTCAGGCCGGTGCAGGTGGTGAGGACGTCGGTGAGGCCGTCGTCGCCGAGCATGCGGGTGCCCTCGCGGCGTTCCGTGACGCCGTCCGTGACACAGAGCAGGACGTCGCCCGGGTCGAGGGTGACGGTCTGCTCGTACAGTTCGAGGTCGTCCATGACGCCGAGCAGCGGCTGGGGTTCGGCGGCCGGTTCGACCGTGCCGTCCTGGCGCAGGCGCAGCGGCAGCGGGTGGCCGGCGCAGACGACCTTGAGGAGGGCGCTGCCGTCGGACTGGGGCCACAGTTCGCCGTAGAGGAGCGTGAGGAAGCGGCTGCGGGGGCCCTCGTCGAGGATGGCGGCGTTGAGGCGCTCCAGGACGGCGGGGCCGCCGAAGCCCTCGCGGGCCAGGAGGCGGAGGGCGTGACGGGCCAGGCCGGTGACGGCTGCCGCTTCGGGACCCGTGCCGCAGACGTCACCGATGGCGAAGCCGTAGGCGCCGTCGCGGATCGGGAAGACGTCGTAGAAGTCGCCGCCGACTTCGTTGCCCTCGCCGGCCGCGCGGTAGATGACCTCGACCTCGACGCCGGGGATGTTGGGCTCCTCCGGGGGCAGCAGGCTGCGCTGGAGGGACTGGCTGATGGCCGTGCGCTCGGAGTAGAGGCGGGAGTTGTCCAGGGCGAGGGCGGCCCGGCGGGAGAGGTCCTCGGCGAGTTCGAGGATCTCCTGGCGGAAGTGCTCCTCCGTGGGCTTGCCGAGGGTGAGCATGCCGATGACGCGGTTGCGGGCGACCAGCGGCAGGACGACGGTCTCGCCGCCGACGGCGGACGCGGTGGCGAGGGTGGCGCCGGGGCCCGTGGAGGGCCGGGCGGAGTGGCCCAGACCCAGGCTGCGCAGGGAGGTGCGCAGCGCGGCGTCGTGGGCGGCGTCGGTGGGGGCGGTCCAGATGCGGGCGCCGGGGGTGGGGACCGGCTCGGGCGGATCGACCTTCATCAGGAGGGTCTTGAGGCCGTCGATGCGGTCCTCGTCCTCGTGCAGGACGTAGGAGAGTTCGGGTTCGGACGCCTGGTCGGCGACGGTGTAGACGGCGCACCAGGTGGCGAGGGTGGGGACCGTCATCTGCGCCATCAGGGCGAGGGTCTGGTCGCGGTCGAGGGTGCCGGCCAGGAGGTCGGAGGCCTCGACGAGGAAGGAGAGGGAGCCGCGGCGGAGCTTTTCGAGTTCGGTGAGGCGGGCGCGTTCGACGGCGAGGGCGATGCGGTCGGCGGCGAACTGGAGGCGCAGCGCCTCTTCGTTGGTGTAGCGGCCGGGGCTTTCCGCGGCGACGCCGAGGGAGCCGGTGAGCCGGCCCTCGACCTTGAGCGGGACGGTGACGACGGAGCGCATGCCGGTGCCGCTGAGCAGCGGGACGGCGCCGGGGACGGCGGTGAGGTCTTCATGGACGGCGGGCATCCGGGCGGAGCCGTAGCGTCCGGAGCCGGCTTCGACGGGGACCCGGGCGAACCGCTGGCGGGCGGACGGCAGGCCCGTCGAGGCGCGTACCTCCAGCTCGGTCTCGTCGTCGGTGGCCAGCAGGAGGTAGGCGGCGTCGCCGTCGAGCATGTCGCGGGCCCGCTCGACGGTGCGCTGGAGCAGTCCGTCCAGGTCGTCGGGGGCCGGTGAGCCGATGAAGACCTCGAACGGGTCGGAGGGGTGAACCGCCGACTGGGCGGACGGGGCGGTCTGCGTGAGGGTGTCCTGGGCGGGGGCGCGCTGCGGACTCTGGAGGATGGCCCGCTCGTGGTCGCGGACCAGAAGGCAGACCGTGGAGGCTTCGCCGTCGGCGTCGCGGACGCGCAGGTGGGAGGCGTAGACGGGGATGACCCGGCCGTCGGAGCCCCTTATGCCGTAGGAGCCTTCCCAGCGGGAGAGCTGGAGGGCCTCGGCGATGCCGGTGCCGGTGCCGGGGGTGTGCGGCCAGGCGGCGAACTCGGTGAGCGGTTTGCCGATGACCTGCTCGGAGTCGTAGGCGAAGAGGTCACGTGCGTCGTCGTTCCAGAAGCTGACACAGCCGCCGCGGTCGATCTGGATCACGGCGACGCGTACCCGGGTGTCGGTGACGGGCAGGGCGTCCACGGGGAGGGCGGGGCCGGCGGAGCGGGTGCCGGCCGGGCGCTCGGGGAGGTCGAGCTGGAACCAGACGTGTTTTTGGGCGGCGGTGTACTCGACGCCCCATCGGGTGGCCAGCGCGCCGCACAGCAGCAGGCCGCGGCCGCCCTCGCGGTCGGGGTGGGCGAAGATCTGGCCGGAGTTCTGGAGCGGGATCTCACGCTCGGGGTAGCGGTCGGCGACCGAGATCCGTACGCCGCTGTCCGTACGCAGACACAGCACATCGGCGGCGGTGCCGGCGTGCACCACGGCATTGGTGACGAGTTCGCTGGTCAGGACGACGGCGTCATCGACGATGTCGCCGTGGCCCCAGCCCTGGAGAGTGTCACGGACGAACGCACGGGCAGTGGCGACCGAGCGCCCGACCGGCTCGAATGTGGCGGCGGCCCGCGCGGTGATCACAGCACTCCCCATTGGTTTTTCGTCGCTCCCCAGGGTCCTGTGCCCGTTTCTGAAGGCATCAATGCGAATGCCAGGCTAGACGGTCCGCCCGAGCGGCGGGAACGAAGGCGTGCTTTCCGGGACCAGACGTACTCCGGAGGTCGATGTTCCTCCTCGTGGAGAACCCGTCCGGTCGCCGGATCGTGGTCGGCGAGAGTCGGCGAAAAGGCCGGTCCGGCACGTCGGCCACAACGAATCCCCGGGTGTGTGGTTACGGTTTCGACTCCTTGCCGCTTCAGTGGGGCGGGGTGAAACACTGGGCAGGTATCAAGAGAAAGCCCGGGTAGAACGGTCGACCCTGCGGGAGGGACACGGTGGAGTCTGGCGCAGCGGCGCGGGGCGCAAGCACGCGCGCGAAAGGCGGACGATCCCGGAGCAACGGGACGACCGAGGTGGATACGGCTGCGCTGAATCGGCTGTTGGTCGCTCTGGTTGCCATGCGGGACGGGAATTTCCGCAAACGGCTGACGGTCTCCGGCGACGGCGTCATGTCGGAGATCGCCGCGGTCTTCAACGAGGTCGCGGACCGCAATCTGCATCTGACGGGCGAGCTGGCCAGAGTGCGCCGGGTCGTCGGACGTGAGGGAAAGCTCACCGAGCGGCTGGAGGTCGGGGCCGCCGAAGGGTCCTGGGCCGCGGCCATCGACGCCTCGAACGCCCTGGTGGACGACCTCGTACGGCCGGTCTCCGAGGTCGGGCGGGTGCTCTCGGCGGTCTCCGAGGGTGACCTGGAACAGCGGATGGACCTGCGGTCGCGCAGTTCGGACAGCTCGTCGGAGCATCCGCTGCGGGGCGAGTTCCTGAAGGTCGGCCGTACGGTCAACGGCCTGGTCGACCAGCTGTCCGCGTTCACCGACGAGGTCACCCGAGTGGCCAGTGAGGTCGGTACGGAGGGCAAGCTCGGCGGCCAGGCGCGGGTGCGCGGAATGTCCGGGTCCTGGAAGGACCTCACGGAATCCGTCAACACGATGGCCTCCCGGCTCACCGCACAGGTGCGTGACATTGCTCTCGTCACCACCGCGGTCGCGAAGGGCGATCTGTCACGCAAGGTGACGGTCCATGTCGCGGGCGAGATGCTGGAGCTGAAGAACACCGTCAACACGATGGTGGACCAGCTCTCGTCGTTCGCGTCCGAGGTGACACGGGTCGCCCGCGAGGTCGGTACGGAGGGCGAGCTCGGCGGTCAGGCGCAGGTCCCCGGCGTCGCCGGCGTATGGAAGGACCTGACGGATTCGGTCAATCTCATGGCCGGCAACCTCACCGCGCAGGTGCGCGGGATCGCCCAGGTCACGACCGCCGTCGCCAATGGCGACCTGTCGCAGAAGGTCACGGTCAGCGCGCGCGGCGAGGTCGCGCAGCTCGCCGACACGATCAACACCATGACCGAGACGCTGCGCACCTTCGCGGACGAAGTGACGCGGGTGGCGAACGAGGTCGGTGCCGAGGGGCAGCTCGGCGGTCAGGCGCAGGTGCCGGGCGCGGCGGGGACCTGGAAGGACCTCACCGACTCGGTGAACAACGCCTTCCGGAACCTGACCGGGCAGGTGCGGGACATCGCGCAGGTGACGACGGCGGTCGCCAACGGTGATCTGTCGCAGAAGGTCACCGTCGATGTCGCCGGTGAAATGCTGGAGCTGAAGAACACCGTCAACACGATGGTGGACCAGCTGTCCTCGTTCGGTGCCGAAGTGACGCGGGTGGCGCGGGAGATCGGCGTCGAGGGCGAGCTGGGCGGCCAGGCGGCGGTGCCGGGCGCGGCGGGTACGTGGAAGGACCTCACGGACTCCGTGAACACCGCGTTCCGCAACCTGACCGGGCAGGTCCGCAACATCGCGCAGGTGACGACGGCGGTCGCCAACGGTGATCTGTCGCAGAAGGTCACCGTCGACGTCTCCGGCGAGATGCTCCAGCTGAAGAACACCGTGAACACCATGGTGGACCAGCTGTCGTCGTTCGCCGACCAGGTCACCCGTATGGCCAGGGACGTGGGCACCGAGGGCCGGCTGGGCGGTCAGGCCCGGGTGGACGGTGTCAGCGGCACATGGAAGGAACTCACCGACTCCGTCAACTTCATGGCGGGGAACCTGACCTCGCAGGTGCGGCAGATCGCCCAGGTCACGACGGCGGTCGCGCGCGGCGACCTGTCCCAGAAGATCGACGTGGACGCGCGCGGCGAGATCCTGGAGCTCAAGAACACCATCAACACGATGGTCGACCAGCTCTCCGCGTTCGCCGAGCAGGTCACCCGGGTCGCCCGGGAGGTCGGTACGGACGGCCGGCTCGGCGGTCAGGCGCAGGTGCCCGGCGTCGCCGGTGTCTGGCGCGATCTGACCGACTCCGTGAACGGCATGGCCGGCAACCTGACGGCGCAGGTCCGCAATATCGCGCAGGTCGCGACGGCGGTCGCGCGCGGTGACCTGTCGCAGAAGATCGACGTGGACGCCCGGGGCGAGATCCTGGAGCTGAAGAACACCCTGAACACGATGGTGGACCAGCTCTCGTCGTTCGCCGAGCAGGTCACCCGGGTCGCCCGCGAGGTGGGCACCGAGGGCATCCTGGGCGGCCAGGCCGAGGTGCAGGGCGTCAGCGGTACGTGGAAGGACCTCACCCAGTCCGTCAACTTCATGGCGAACAACCTGACGTCGCAGGTGCGCAACATCGGCGAGGTGACGACGGCGGTCGCCCGCGGCGATCTGTCCAAGAAGATCACCGTCGACGCGAAGGGCGAGATCCTCGAACTCGTCACGACCGTGAACACCATGGTCGACCAGCTCTCGCTGTTCGCGGAGCAGGTGACCCGGGTCGCCCGTGAGGTCGGTACGGAAGGTCAGCTCGGTGGTCAGGCACGGGTTCCGGGCGTCACCGGCATCTGGAAGGACCTCAGCGACAACGTCAACCTGATGGCCAACAACCTGACCATCCAGGTGCGCAACATCTCCCAGGTCTCGGCGGCGGTCGCCAACGGCGATCTCACGAAGAAGGTGACGGTCGAGGCGCGCGGCGAGGTCGCGCAGCTCGCCGACACGGTCAACACGATGGTCACCACGCTGTCGTCGTTCGCCGACGAGGTCACCCGAGTGGCCCGCGAGGTGGGCACCGACGGCATCCTGGGCGGCCAGGCCCGCGTCCCCGGCGTCGCCGGTACGTGGAAGGACCTCACCGAGTCCGTGAACTCGATGGCCAACAACCTCACCGGCCAGGTCCGCAATATCGCCATGGTCACCACCGCGGTCGCCAAGGGCGATCTGACCAAGAAGATCGACGTCGACGCGCGCGGCGAGATCCTCGCGCTGAAGACCACCATCAACACCATGGTCGACCAGCTGTCGTCCTTCGCCGAGCAGGTCACCAGGGTGGCCCGTGAGGTGGGTACGGAAGGTCAGCTGGGCGGTCAGGCGCAGGTGCGGGGCGTGGCCGGCACATGGAAGGACCTGACCGAATCGGTGAACGAGATGGCGGGCAACCTGACCCGCCAGGTGCGGGCCATCGCCGCGGTCGCCGCGGCGGTCACCCTCGGCGATCACAACGTCCGTATCGACGTGGACGCGGCCGGCGAGATCCTGGAGCTCCAGGACAACGTCAACACCATGATCTCCACGCTCCGCGAGACCACTCTGGCCAACGAGGAACAGGACTGGCTCAAGGGCAACCTGGCCCGGATCTCCGGTCTGATGCAGGGCCGCCGCGACCTGGCGGACGTCGCCACGCTCATCATGAGCGAGCTGTCCCCGGCGGTCTCCGCGCAGCACGGCGCGTTCTTCCTCGCGGCCCAGCCCGACGCCAAGGAGATCGGCGCGGACGGCGGCGAGGCCGGTGCGTACGAACTGCGGCTGATGGGCTCGTACGGCTACTCCATGGGCGGGATGCCGACGACCTTCCGGCCGGGCGAGACGCTGATCGGTACGGCCGCGGAGGAGGGCCGCACGATCCTGGTGGAGAACGTGCCCTCCGGCTATCTGAAGATCGCCTCGGGGCTCGGTGAGGCGCCGCCGGCGAATGTGATCGTGCTGCCGGTGCTCTTCGAGGACAAGGTGCTCGGCGTGATCGAGCTGGCGTCCTTCCAGCCGTTCACCCAGATCCAGAAGGACTTCCTCAGCCAGATCGCCGAGATGATCGCGACCAGCGTCAACACCATCTCGGTCAACACCAAGACCGAGGTGCTGCTCAAGCAGTCGCAGGAGCTGACGGAGCAGCTCAAGGAGCGGTCGGCCGAGCTGGAGAGCCGGCAGCGGGCGCTGGAGCTGTCCAACACCGAGCTGGAGGAGAAGGCCGAGCAGCTGCGCCAGCAGAACCGCGACATCGAGGTGAAGAACACCGAGATCGAGGAGGCGCGGCAGGTCCTGGAGGAGCGCGCCGAGCAGCTGGCGGTCTCGATGCGCTACAAGTCGGAGTTCCTGGCGAACATGTCGCACGAGCTGCGCACGCCGCTCAACTCGCTGCTGATTCTGGCCAAGTTGCTGGCCGACAACGCCGAGGGGAACCTCTCCCCGAAGCAGGTCGAGTTCGCCGAAACGATCCACGGCGCGGGTTCCGACCTGCTCCAGCTGATCAACGACATCCTGGACCTGTCGAAGGTCGAGGCCGGCAAGATGGACGTCAGCCCGACGCGGATCGCGCTGGTCCAGCTCGTCGACTACGTCGAGGCCACCTTCCGGCCGCTGACCGCGGAGAAGGGACTCGACTTCTCCGTACGGGTCTCCCCGGAGCTGCCCGCGACGCTGCACACCGACGAGCAGCGGCTGCTGCAGGTGCTGCGCAACCTGCTGTCCAACGCGGTCAAGTTCACCGACAGCGGCGCCGTCGAGCTGGTCATCCGGCCGGCCGGCGCGGACGTGCCGCCCGCGATCCGCGAACAGCTCCTGGAGCACGGTTCGTTGCGCGACCCGGACGCCGACATGATCGCCTTCTCGGTGACCGACACCGGTATCGGTATCGCGTCCAGCAAGATGCGGGTGATCTTCGAGGCGTTCAAGCAGGCGGACGGCACGACCAGCCGCAAGTACGGCGGCACCGGACTCGGCCTGTCCATCAGCCGGGAGATCGCCCGGCTGCTCGGCGGGGAGATCCACGCCGCCAGTGAGCCCAGCCGAGGCTCGACGTTCACGCTGTATCTGCCGCACAACCCGGGCGGGCTGCCGCCGCAGGGCTATCCGCAGCTGGTCGCGGGCGGCCTGGCGATGGACGCGGAGGCCCGTGAGATCGAAGTCGGGCGGCAGGACATGGTGGAGGAGCCGCGCGGCGGCGAGCCGGGGCCGGCCGGCAGCCTCAGCCGGCGGCGCCGTCGCGGGACTTCGGGCGCCGGCCGCCGCTTCGCGCTGCCCGGCGGCCAGCCGCTGCCCGTCCCGCCCCGTCAGGCGCCCCAGGCGCTGCCGGCCGCCCCGCCGCAGCCGACGCCCCAGCAGCCCGCTGAGGAGCCCTGGATCGGCAACGGCCAGGATCTGGTGGACCCCACCTTCGAGGGCGGCTTCCACGGCGAGAAGGTGCTGATCGTCGACGACGACATCCGCAATGTCTTCGCGCTCACCAGCGTCCTGGAACAGCACGGGCTCTCGGTGCTGTACGCGGAGAACGGCAGGGAGGGCATCGAGGTGCTGGAGCAGCACGACGATGTCGTCCTGGTCCTGATGGACATCATGATGCCGGAGATGGACGGCTACGCGACCACGGCCGCGATCCGCCGGATGCCGCAGTTCGCCGGGCTCCCGATCATCGCGCTGACCGCGAAGGCGATGAAGGGCGACCGGGAGAAGAGCATCGATTCCGGGGCCTCCGACTACGTGACCAAGCCGGTGGATACCGATCATCTGTTGTCGGTCATGGAGCAATGGATGCGCACACGGTGACGGGGCGTTCAGTATGGAGCCGAAAGAGGATCACCGCGTGCTGACTCAGGGTCGCCGGGCACGTGTGGAAGCTCAGGATCCGGGGAACCTTCTGGTCCCTGTCTGCGTTTCTGCTACGTGCACAGTGACATCGCGGTGACAGGGTGTGGCGACAGGCGGGGTGCAGCTACCATGACCGGCACAAGGACGGGCGGCGTGACGGAGTCGTCCCCTGGGGCGGCGTCCGGTTCGATGCCGGGGCGAGGAGGACGGGCCATGGTGCAGAAGGCCAAGATCCTCCTGGTCGATGACCGGCCGGAGAATCTGCTGGCGCTGGAGGCGATCCTCTCCGCGCTCGATCAGACACTGGTGCGGGCATCGTCCGGGGAGGAAGCGCTCAAAGCACTGCTCACCGACGATTTCGCGGTGATCCTGCTCGATGTGCAGATGCCGGGGATGGACGGCTTCGAGACCGCGGCGCACATCAAGCGGCGCGAACGCACCCGCGACATCCCGATCATCTTCCTCACCGCCATCAACCACGGCCCGCACCACACCTTCCGCGGCTATGCGGCCGGCGCGGTCGACTACATCTCCAAGCCGTTCGACCCGTGGGTGCTGCGCGCCAAGGTCTCGGTGTTCGTCGAGCTCTACATGAAGAACTGCCAACTCCGCGAGCAGGCTTCGCTGCTGAGGCTCCAGCTGGAGGGCGGGCGGCCGAACGGCGAGGACCCCACGGAGGCCGCGGGGCTGCTCGCCGAGCTGTCCGCCCGGCTGGCCGCGGTCGAGGAGCAGGCGGAGGCGCTGTCCAAGCAGTTGGACGAGTCGGCGGACGCCGCGGCGGTGGCGACCGCCGCCCATCTGGAGCGCAAACTGACCGGCCTGCGCCGGGCGCTGGATGCGCTGGAGCCCGGATCGGGGACCCCGGCGGGCTGACTGACGGCCCTCGCGGGCCGATTGACGCCCCTTCATGAGGGCTGTGCGCGACACGAATGGGTGAAGCGGCGTGCGCTCGTGACACGCTTGCCGTCGCCTGTAATCTCGTCACCATGGCCTCACGTACGTCCGGCAAGGGAACCCAGAGCACGGCGGGCCCCTCGAAGCAGCGCGCCGGACAGTCCGGAGGCGCCGCCAAGAAGAGCGCCGCGAAACAGTCGCCTTCGGGGAAGCGGGCGACCGGCGGGAAGCCGCCGGCGAAGAAGGCCGCCGCGAAGCGGGCCCCCGCCAAGAAGGCGCCCGCGAAGAAGGCCGCCGCGAAGCCGGCGCCGTCACCGACCGGCGGCGTCTACCGTCTCGTGCGGGCCTGCTGGCTAGGGCTGGCGCACGCCATCGGGGCGATGTTCCGTGGCTTCGGGCGTGGTGCGAAGAACCTCGACCCGGCGCACCGCAAGGACGGCCTGGCGCTGCTGCTGCTCGGCCTCGGCCTGGTCATCGCGGCCGGCACCTGGTCCAACCTCAGCGGGCCGGTCGGCGATCTCGTCGAGCTGCTGGTGACCGGCGCCTTCGGCCGGCTCGATCTGGTGGTGCCGGTGCTGCTGGGCGGCATCGCGGTACGGCTGATCCGCCACCCCGAGCAGCCCGAGGCCAACGGCCGGATCGTCATCGGGCTGTCGGCGCTGGTGGTCGGTGTCCTCGGCCAGGTCGCGATGGCCTGCGGTTCGCCGGGCCGGGGCGATGGCCTCGCGGCCATACAGGACGCCGGCGGCTATCTCGGCTGGGTCGCGTCCAAGCCGCTGATCTTCACCGTCGGGCAGACCCTCGCCGTGGCGCTGCTGGCGCTGCTGACCGTGTTCGGGCTGCTGGTGGTCACCGCGACGCCGGTGAACGCCATCCCGCAGCGGCTGCGGCAGCTCGGCACCAAGCTGGGTGTGGTGCAGCCGGAGCAGGACGCCGAGGAGTTCTCCCCGGAGGCCGGGGAATTCGCGGAGGACTGGCGCGAGCAGCCCGCCCGCAGGTCCCGCCGTACCGCCGGGGCGGTCCCTGCGGACCCGGACGCGCTGGAGGAGCGGGCGCTGGCCGAGCGCCGGCCACGCCGGTCGTCGGCGGACCGCGCCATGGACCGGCCGATGGACGCGGTGGACGTGGCCGCCGCGGCCGCCGCCGCGCTGGACGGCGCGGTGCTGCACGGCGTCCAGCCCTCCCCGCTCGTCGCCGGCCTCAGCAGCAGCATCTCGGGTGAGCGGCGGGACGGCGACGGCGAGGCCACGGGGGCGGAGAGCGGCGCGGTGCCGCCGGCCCGCGAGGCGGAGCCGTCCGGCGTCGAGGACACCCCGGCGGTGCCGGACTTCACCAAGCCCCCGCCCGAGCCGTCCGACGGTCTGCCGGCGCGCGCCGAGCAGCTCCAGCTGTCCGGCGACATCACGTACTCCCTGCCGTCCCTCGACCTGCTCTCCCGGGGCGGCCCCGGCAAGACCCGCAGTGCCGCGAACGACGCCATAGTGGCCTCGCTGACCAACGTCTTCCAGGAGTTCAAGGTCGACGCCGCGGTCACCGGCTTCACCCGCGGCCCGACGGTCACCCGCTACGAGGTCGAGCTCGGCCCGGCCGTCAAGGTCGAGAAGATCACCGCGCTGGCCAAGAACATCGCCTACGCCGTCGCCAGCCCGGACGTCCGCATCATCAGCCCGATCCCCGGCAAGTCCGCGGTAGGCATCGAGATCCCCAACACCGACCGCGAGATGGTCAACCTCGGCGACGTGCTGCGGCTGGCCGACGCCGCGGGCGACGAGCATCCGATGCTGGTGGCGCTCGGCAAGGACGTCGAGGGCGGCTACGTCATGGCCAACATGGCGAAGATGCCGCATGTCCTGGTCGCCGGTGCCACCGGCTCCGGCAAGTCCTCCTGCATCAACTGCCTGATCACCTCGGTGATGGTCCGCGCCACCCCGGAGGACGTGCGGATGGTGCTGGTCGACCCCAAGCGCGTCGAACTGACCGCCTACGAAGGCATCCCGCACCTCATCACGCCGATCATCACCAATCCCAAGCGGGCCGCCGAGGCGCTCCAGTGGGTGGTCCGTGAGATGGACCTGCGCTACGACGATCTCGCGGCGTACGGCTTCCGGCACATCGACGACTTCAACGAGGCGGTGCGCAGCGGCAAGGTGACCGCGCCGGAGGGCAGCGAGCGCGAGCTGTCGCCGTACCCGTATCTGCTGGTCATCGTCGACGAGCTGGCGGACCTGATGATGGTCGCGCCGCGGGACGTGGAGGACTCCATCGTCCGCATCACCCAGCTTGCACGGGCGGCCGGCATCCATCTGGTGCTCGCCACCCAGCGCCCGTCCGTCGATGTCGTCACCGGCCTCATCAAGGCGAATGTGCCGTCCCGGCTGGCGTTCGCCACCTCCTCGCTCGCCGACAGCCGGGTCATTCTCGACCAGCCGGGTGCCGAGAAGCTGATCGGCAAGGGCGACGGACTGTTCCTGCCGATGGGCGCGAACAAGCCGGTCCGTATGCAGGGCGCGTTTGTGACCGAGGCCGAGGTCGCGGCCGTCGTCCAGCACTGCAAGGATCAGATGGCGCCGGTCTTCCGCGACGACGTCACGGTGGGCAGCAAGCAGAAGAAGGAGATCGACGAGGACATCGGCGATGACCTGGATCTGCTGTGCCAGGCCGCTGAGCTGGTGGTTTCCACTCAGTTCGGGTCGACGTCGATGCTCCAGCGGAAGCTGCGGGTGGGGTTCGCCAAGGCCGGCCGGCTGATGGACCTGATGGAGTCACGGAACATCGTCGGACCGAGTGAGGGGTCCAAGGCGCGAGATGTCCTGGTGAAGCCGGATGAATTGGACGGAGTGCTGGCGGTGATCCGGGGGGAGGCTACTCAGTAGCACACAAATCCGGGTCACTCGTAGGTGAGAGAAAGCAACCGTTCTTCCTGCCGATACGTCAAGTTGAGGGAGGTGGCGGAACGATGCTTCATCATCGAGCTCAGCGGCACCGTTCGCAGGCGTTCCGATGGCGTACAAACTCTGCTCTCCCGCTTGCCTGACCCTTTCGCTCCACCCCTAGACTGAACCTCCAGCAGGTGGCTACACGCTCGAAAGGCGCCCCCGTGTCCATCGGCAACTCCCCCGAAGACGACCGGCCTTCCATCGGTCGCGCCCTCCAGCAGGCCCGTATCCACGCAGGACTGACCGTCGAAGAGGTCAGTTCGACCACCCGGGTGCGCATCCCCATCGCGCACGCCATCGAGCAGGACGACTTCTCGCGCTGCGGGGGCGACGTCTATGCCCGCGGACACATCAGAACCCTCGCCCGCGCCGTCGGCCTCAACCCCGAACCGCTGGTCGCGCAGTACGACGCCGAGCACGGCGGACGGCCCGAGCCGACCCCCGCGGCGCCGCTTTTCGAGGCCGAGCGGATCCGCTCCGACCCGCGCCGCCCCAACTGGACCGCCGCGATGGTGGCGGCGATCGTCGCCGTCGTCGGTTTCGTCGGCTTCACGCTCTTCAGCGACGGTGACAAGGGCGGCGGCGGACCGATCGCGGGTGGCGACACCGCCAACGCGGACCAGCCGGCCCCGGCGCCCACCAAGGCGCACACCACCAAGCCCCCCAAGCCCGACCCCTCCGACAGCGCCATCGCCGGGCTGCCCAAGGACAAGGTCACGATCAAGGTGACCGCCCGGGACGGCCAGAGCTGGATCTCCGCCAAGGACGCCAACGGCAAGCTGCTCCAGGACGGGCTGCTCAAGCAGGGCCAGTCCCTGACCTTCACCGACAAGAAGCGGATCGACCTGGTCCTGGGCAACGCCGGAGCCGTGCAGCTGTACGTCAACGGCAAGGAGGTCAAGCAGGTCGGCGACAAGGGTTCCGTGGAGCGGCTCAGCTACACCCCCGGGGATCCCCAGGCGGGCTGAGACCGGGCGCAGGCCGCGTCCGCCGCCCGTCCCGGGGTGCCCGGGACCGGCGGCACTGACCTGCGCGCCATGGGGGCGGCCGGGACGAAGTAGGCTGAGCCCCATGCCCGAACGCCGTACCGTCGCCCTTGTCACCCTTGGCTGCGCCCGTAACGAGGTGGACTCGGAGGAACTCGCAGGCCGCTTGGCAGCGGACGGCTGGGAGCTCGTCGAGGAAGCCGCCGATGCCGATGTCGCCGTCGTCAACACCTGCGGCTTCGTCGAAGCCGCCAAGAAGGACTCCGTCGACGCCCTCCTCGAGGCCAATGATCTCAAGGATCACGGCCGGACCCAGGCCGTCGTGGCCGTCGGCTGCATGGCCGAGCGCTACGGCAAGGAACTCGCCGAGGCGCTGCCGGAGGCCGACGGCGTGCTCGGCTTCGACGACTACGGCGATATCTCCGACCGTCTGCAGACCATCCTGAGCGGCGGCATCCACGCCTCGCACACCCCGCGCGACCGCCGCAAGCTGCTGCCGATCAGCCCGGCCGAGCGCCAGGGCGCCGCCGAGGTCGCACTGCCCGGCCATGCGCAGACCGGTTCCGACGAGCCGCCGGCGGCCCCACCCGAGGACCTGCCGGAGGGCGTCGCGCCCGCCTCCGGGCCGCGTGCGCCGCTGCGCCGCAGACTCGGCAGCAGTCCGGTCGCCTCGGTCAAGCTGGCCTCCGGCTGCGACCGGCGCTGCTCGTTCTGCGCCATCCCGTCCTTCCGCGGCTCCTTCATCTCCCGCCGGCCCTCCGACGTGCTCGGCGAGACCCGCTGGCTGGCCGGTCAGGGCGTCAAGGAGATCATGCTGGTCTCCGAGAACAACACCTCCTACGGCAAGGACCTGGGCGACATCCGGCTGCTGGAGACGCTGCTGCCGGAGCTCGCGGCCGTCGACGGTGTCGAGCGGATCCGGGTCAGCTATCTGCAGCCCGCCGAGATGCGCCCGGGGCTGATCGACGTGCTGACCGGCACCGACAAGGTCGCGCCGTACTTCGATCTGTCCTTCCAGCACTCCGCTCCCGGGGTGCTGCGCGCGATGCGGCGGTTCGGTGACACCGAGCGCTTCCTGGACCTGCTGCAGACGATCCGGACGAAGGCGCCCGAGGCCGGCGCCCGCTCCAACTTCATCGTCGGCTTCCCGGGCGAGAGCGAGGCCGACCTGGCCGAACTGGAGCGCTTCATCACCGAGGCCCGGCTGGATGCGATCGGCGTCTTCGGCTACTCCGACGAGGACGGCACCGAAGCCGCCTCGTACGAGGACAAGGTCGATCCGGACGTGGTCGCGGAGCGGCTGGCGCGGGTGTCGCGGCTGGCCGAGGAGCTGACCGCGCAGCGCGCCGAGGAGCGGGTCGGCGAGACGGTGCGGGTGCTGGTCGACCGGATCGACGACGAGGACGGGGTCGTCGGGCGGGCCGCGCACCAGGCGCCGGAGACCGATGGTGTGACGCTGCTGTCGAACGGCGGTGGCCTGCGGCCGGGTCGTATGGTCGAAGCGAAGGTGGTCGCGAGCGAGGGCGTCGACCTCGTGGCCGAGGTGCTGTCCGTGGCGGACACGGCGTGTACCGAGGAGGCGGGCAGATGAGCGGAGTCCCGGCTTCCGCGGCGGGTGGGCCGCGCACCGCGCCGGCCGTCCGGCAGGCCGGGCTGTGGAACATCGCCAATGTCCTGACGATGCTGCGGCTGCTGCTGGTCCCCGCCTTCGTGGTGCTGCTGATGCACGAGGACGGGACCGACCAGGCGTGGCGCGCCTTCGCGTGGGCCGCGTTCGCCATCGCCATGATCACCGATGTCTTCGACGGGCATCTGGCGCGCACGTACAACCTGGTCACGGACTTCGGGAAGATCGCCGACCCGATCGCGGACAAGGCGATCATGGGCGCCGCGCTGATTTGTCTGTCGGTGCTGGGCGATCTGCCGTGGTGGGTGACCGGCCTGATCCTCTTCCGTGAGCTGGGCATCACCCTGATGCGCTTCTGGGTGATCAAGCATGGTGTGATTCCGGCCAGTCGTGGCGGCAAAATCAAGACATTGGCGCAGGGTACGGCCGTGGGCATGTATGTCCTGCCGCTGACCGGGCTGCTGGCCACCTTCCGCTGGTGGGTGATGGCGGTGGCGGTGGCCCTGACGGTCGCCACCGGCCTCGACTACGTGCGTCAGGCCGTCATGCTGCGCCGGGCCGGACTGGCCAAGGAGCGCGCCGAGCGGGCCGCGCGCGCCGACGAGGGCTCGGCGCGGTGACCGGGCCGGGTTCTGCGGCGGCCGGGGCGCTGGAGCTGCTCGCCGGGCGCGGGCAGAGCCTGGCGGTGGCCGAATCGCTGACCGGCGGCCTGGTGGCGGGCGCGCTGACCGCCGTCCCCGGGGCCTCGCGGGTGGTCCGCGGGTCGGTGACGGCGTACGCAACCGATGTGAAACGGGATGTTCTGGGCGTCGACGGCGCGCTGCTGGCCGAGCGCGGGGCCGTGGACGGCGAGGTCGCGCGCCAGATGGCGAGCGGTGTGCGCCGGGTGCTGGGCGCCGACTGGGGCATCGCCACCACGGGTGTCGCGGGGCCGCTGCCCCAGGACGGACAGCGCGTGGGCACCGTTTTCGTGGCCGTTCAGGGCCCGGACGGCGCCGGCGGGATACGCCGGCTGGCGCTGGAGGGGGATCGTGACCGGATCCGCCAGGACAGTGTCGAAGCCGTGCTCGCCCTTTTGTTGAGCGAACTCGCAGAAAAATCGCGTGCACAGGATACGGAACAACACGGGGGGAATGGATGTTTGCAGCCCTGAGTGAACACGAACTCGCGCCCGGCGCCGGTAGGGCCCGAGGCGGTACGGTGGGGCGAGAAGGATCCGGATCCGAGGTCCGAGGAGGGAGCCAGCGATGATTCTGCTTCGTCGCCTGCTGGGTGACGTGCTGCGCCGACAGCGTCAGCGCCAAGGCCGAACCCTGCGCGAGGTCTCTTCCTCCGCCCGGGTGTCGCTCGGCTATTTGTCCGAGGTGGAGAGGGGGCAGAAGGAGGCTTCCTCCGAGCTGCTCTCGTCGATCTGTGACGCGCTGGACGTGCGCATGTCCGAGCTCATGCGGGAGGTCAGCGATGAGCTGGCGCTCGCCGAGCTGGCACAGTCCGCGGCCGCGAGCGAGCCGGTGCCCGCACCGGTGCGGCCGAAGTTCAATGCGGTGTCCGTCACGTCCCTGGCCGGTGTGCCGGAGGACCGTGTGACCATCAAGTCCCCGGCCGACGTCGTGGATGTCGTCGCGGCCTGACACCCCTGATCGTTGGTGAAGCCCCGGTCGGCAGCAGCCGGCCGGGGCTTCACGCTGCGTGCGCGCTCGCCCGGCCCTCTTGACCTGCGCGGCAGGGACCCTTCGTCTATACGATGGATGAATCACTGGATAAATCGGGGCATTCCGGAACATCGGTCTGAATGGTCTGTACGGCCTGAAGAGGAGTAACTGGATGTCTGTGGTCAAGAGCACGCTCTCGGAAGCCGACCGCACCACCGTCGGGAACGCCCTCCAGGGAGCCCTCGTCGACCTGGTGGATCTCTCCCTGGTCGCCAAACAGGTGCACTGGAACGTCGTCGGCCCGCGCTTCCGCTCCGTACACCTCCAGCTCGACGAGGTCGTGGACACCGCGCGGCAGCATGCGGACACCGTCGCCGAGCGGGCGGCGGCGATCGGGGTGACCCCGGACGGCCGGGCCGCGACGGTCGCCAAGACCAGCGGCATCGGCGAGGTCCAGGACGGCTGGATCAAGGACGGCGACGCGGTACAAACGCTGGTGACCGGCCTGGGCGCGATCATCGAGCGGATGCGGGAGCGGATCGGCGCCACCGCCGACCCGGACCCGGTCAGCCAGGACATCCTCATCGGCCTCACCGCCGACCTGGAGAAACACCACTGGATGTTCCAGGCCGAGTCCCACTGACGGCCAGCGGCGACGGCTGACGCATGCTTCCCATACGGCACCGGATACGTCTGCTCCGGGCGGGCGCGGCATCGCCGTGCGCGCTCCGGGAATGCGACGGTGCGCCCTCCCGCCGGTCGACCGGCCCCGTCTAGCGTCGGCCGGAGGAGGCAGCGATGGCGTGGCACGACATGGTGGCCCGCGGTCCGCTCGGGCGGGGCGCCGGCGGCGATGTGCCGGGTCCGGGAGGGCGTCCCCGGGCCGGCCCCGGACGCTGGATAGTCGTGACCCTCGTCGGAGGTCTGTGGTGGCTGGCGGCGCTCCGGCTCACGCTGTGGCCGCAGTCGGCGGGGGCGATCGAGGGGGCCGTGGTGGCGGGCGGCTGGGGGCTCAGCCTGCTGCCGGTGCACTGCGTTCCGTGGGTGGGCAAGGGCAAGGGCGATGCCGGAGGCGGGCGGATCCGGCCGCTGGAGAAGGGGCGGGCGGCGCTCGGCGCGGCCTGGCGACGCCGCCGTTCGGGGGGCCGGGCCGGCCGGTCGTGAGGGACCTGGCAGCCGACGGCTGATGCCGTGGGGCGTGCCCGATGTCCTCGGGCTCACCCGCCCGGCCCAGGAAAGTCATCCGGACCATCGGGCGCTCGGCCGGGCGCCGGGCCTCGGCGGTGCGCCGCTCGGCTATCGCGGTGCGTCGGCCGCGCCGTCCGGCCGGTCGGGCTGGCAGGTGGGGCACCAGTAGGTGACGCGTTCGTCGGCGGGGGAGCCCTGGTCGGCGGTGCGGACCGCGGTGCCGCAGCGGGCGCAGGGGCGTCCGGCGCGGCCGTAGACCCACAGCCGGCGGTCGGGACGGGCGCTGGGCGTCGTGGTGCGCGCCGGGCGCCGTTTGTTGGCTTCGAGGAGCTTCTTGGCGAGCGCGGGGGCGCGCTCCGGGGCGGGGAGGTCGCCGATCGGGAGCCACGGCGAGGCGCGCAGCAGAAAGCACAGCTCGGACTTGTAGACATTCCCGATGCCGGCGAGATTGCGCTGGTCCAGCAGGGCTTCGCCCAGGGGGCGTTCGGGGGCGGCCAGCAGCCGGCGCAGGGCCTCGGCCGCGTCCCAGTCGGGGCCCAGGAGGTCAGGGCCCAGGTGGCCGACGACCCGGGACTCTTCGGCGGTGCGCAGGAGATCGAGGACCGGAAGGCGGTAGCCGACGGCGGTGCGCCGGTCGGTGCCGAGAATCGCCCGGATCTGATGGGCGGGGCCACCGCTCCAGCGTTCCGCCGGGGCGTAGATCTTCCAGGCGCCGTCCACCCGGAGATGGGAATGCAGGGTGAGGCCGCCCTCGACGCGGGTGAGCAGATGCTTGCCGCGGGGCACCACGTCGAGCACCGTGCGGCCGGTCAGGTCCACCGTCGCTAGCTGGGGGACGCGCAGGTCGCAGCGGGTCAGCGGTTGCCCGGCCAGCGCGTCGTGGAGGCGCTGGGCCAGGCGCCAGACGGTGTCACCTTCGGGCATGGAACCATCATGCCGGGAGGGGCTTTGGACGGGGACGTCCGGTGTGCGGGGGTTGGGCCGCACGCTCGGGACGCCTCCGTCACCCCCGAAGCCGCATCCCCCGCGGAGTGGGGTGGAACCCGGCGGATTCGAGGGTCGGGGCGTACGGGGAGGTGAGCGCCGCGGCGCCGTTGATGCGCTCGGTGGTTATCGTGCCGAGCGCGCCCGCGCGGGCCGCTTCCGTCAGCGCTGTCACGGCGGCCTGGAGGCGGGCGTCGGCGGACGGTCCGCCCGTGTCGTGGGGGAGCGGCCAGACCAGCAGGGTCTTGCCGCCGCGCTCCATGTAGAGCGCCAGCTCGCCGTCGACCAGGACGACGAGGGAGCCCGCCTTGCGGCCGGGTTTGTGCGTCGAGCCCTCGGGCGGGTCGGGCCAGGGCAGGGCGGCGCCGTAGGCGTTGGCCGGGTCGGCGGCGGCGAGGACGACGGTGCGCTGCGGACCGCCGCGACGGGAGCTTTCCGGGCTGCCGCCCGGCAGCGCCCCGTCGGCTGTGCGTTCGCGCTGGGTGCTGACCGCGCGCAGCCGGTCGACCGCGCCGTCCATGGCGAACTGGGCGGCGCCCAGCCCCTCGACGACATAGCCGCGGCGGGCCTGCCCGGACTCCTCGAACGCGGCCAGGACGCGGTATGCGGCGGAGAAGCCGCCCTCGACCCCTTCGGCGGCGACCGCGCCACGGGTCACGATGCCGTGCCGGTCCAGGAGCGTACGGGCCAGGGCGTGCGCCCGGTGGGTGGCGTCCGGTTCGAGGGCGGGCAGCAGGGACCAGCGGCCGCCGACCGTCGGCGGGCCGGAGCGGGAGGCGGTGGGGCGGCCGGTGTGCCCGGTGAGGGCGCCGTACCGCCCGCGGGGCACGGCGCGGCGGGCGCGGTGGGCGGTGGAGCCGGCCGTACGGCCCGAGCCGAGGAGGGCGCGCAGCGGGGCGAGGGTGTCGTTGGTCAGGCGCCCGGACCAGGCCAGGTCCCAGAGGGCGTCGGCCAGTTGCGGATCGGTGGCGTCGGGGTGGGTGGTGGCGCGGACCTGGTCGGCGATCTGGCGGAAGAACAGGCCGTATCCGGGGGCGAGGGCGGTCAGTACCGAGTCGTGCAGGGCGGTGAGTTCGAGTGGGAGCGGGGGCGGGAGCAGCAGCGGTGCGGAGTCGGCGAGATGCAGGGAGAGCCAGCCGTCCTTGCCGGGGAGGGCGCCGGCGCCGGCCCACAACACCTCGCCGGTGGCGGTGAGTTCGTCCAGCAGGGCGGGGTGGTAGTCACCGACGCGGGAGGGCAGCACGAGCTTCTCCAGTGCCGACGCGGGGACCGGGGCGCCCTGGAGCTGCTCGATGGCGCGGACCAGGCCGTCGATGCCGCGCAGGCCGTGCGACGGGGCCGGTGCCCGGAGGCCGCCGGCCGGCGCCGGGCGCGGGGCGCTGACGTGCTGCCACTGGGGGAGGAAGGCGGCGAGCGCGGCGGGCGGCACCGGCTCCAGTTCCTCGCGCAGCGCGGCGAGCGAACGGCGACGCAGTCTGCGCAGCACCTGGGCGTCGCACCATTCCTGGCCGATCCCGGCGGGGTGGAATTCGCCCTGGACGACCCGTCCGGCGGCGGCCAGGCGGTGCAGCGCGCCATCCGTGACGGCGGTGCCGAGGCCGAAGCGGGCGGCGGCCTGCTCGGAGGTGAACGGGCCGTGGGTGCGGGCGAACCGGGAGAGCAGGTCGCCGAGCGGGTCCTTGACCGGTTCGGTGAAGGACTCGGGGACGCCGACCGGCAGGGCTGTTCCCAGGGCGTCCCGCAGCCGGCCCGCGTCCTCGACGGCGGCCCAGTGGTCGGCGCCGGCGATCCGCACCCTGATGGCGCGGCGGGCGGCGGCGAGCTCCCCGGGCCATGCCGGGTCCGCGCCGCGGTCGGCCAGCTCGGCCTCGGTCAGCGGCCCGAGCAGCCGCAGCAGATCGGCGACGCCCTCGGCGTCTTTGGCGCGGCGGTCGTCCGTCAGCCACTGGAGCTCGCGCTCCAGCTCGGCCAGCACCTCCGCGTCCAGCAGCTCGCGCAGCTCGGCCTGGCCCAGCAGCTCGGCGAGCAGCCGGGAGTCCAGGGACAGCGCGGCTGCCCGGCGCTCGGCGAGCGGGGAGTCGCCCTCGTACAGGAACTGGGCGACATAGCCGAAGAGCAGTGAGCGGGCGAACGGGGACGGTTCGGGAGTCGTGACCTCCACGAGGCGGACCCGGCGGGCCTCGATGTCGCCCATCAGCTCCGTCAGGCCCGGTACGTCGAACACGTCCTGGAGGCATTCGCGGACGGCCTCCAGCACGATCGGGAAGGACCCGAACTCGCTTGCCACCTGGAGGAGTTGGGCCGCGCGCTGCCGCTGCTGCCACAGCGGGGTGCGCTTGCCCGGACTGCGCCGCGGCAGCAGCAGGGCGCGGGCGGCGCACTCGCGGAACCGGGAGGCGAACAGCGCGGAACCGCCGACCTGGTCCGTGACGATCTGGTCGACGTCGCCGTGGTCGAAGACGACGTCCGCGGCCCCGACCGGGGACTGCTCGGGGTCGTACTCCGCGCCCAGGGCGGCGAGGCCGGGGTCGGCGGCCGGGCCGGTCCCGAGGCCGTCACCGCCGCCGTCGAGGAGGTCGAGGCCCATCAGGTCGGCGTCCGGCAGCCGCAGCACGATGCCGTCGTCGGCGTGCATCACCTGGGCGTCCATGCCGTAGCGCTCGGCGAGGCGGGCACCGAGGGCGAGCGCCCAGGGGGCGTGCACCTGCGCGCCGAAGGGGGAGTGGACGACCACCCGCCAGTCGCCGAGCTCGTCGCGGAACCGCTCGACGACGATCGTGCGGTCGTCCGGGACATGGCCGCACGCCTGCTTCTGCTCGGCGAGGTAGCCGAGGACATTGCCGGCCGCCCAGTCGTCGAGGCCGGCGGCGGACAGCCGGGCGGTGGCGTCCTCCGGGGCGAGGGAGCCGATCTCGCGGAGGAACGCGCCGAGCGCGCGGCCCAGTTCGAGCGGGCGGCCGAGCTGGTCGCCCTTCCAGAAGGGCAGCCGGCCGGGGACCCCGGGGGCGGGGGTGACCAGCACCCGGTCGCGGGTGATGTCCTCGATGCGCCAGGACGTCGTGCCCAGGGTGAAGACATCGCCGACGCGGGATTCGTAGACCATCTCCTCGTCCAGCTCTCCGACCCGGCGCCCGCCGCCCTTGCCGGAGTCGCCGCCCGCCAGGAAGACCCCGAACAGACCGCGGTCGGGGATGGTGCCCCCGGAGGTGACGGCCAGCCGCTGCGCCCCGGGGCGGCCGGTCACCGTCCGGGCGACGCGGTCCCATACGACGCGCGGGCGCAGTTCGGCGAAGGCGTCGGACGGATAGCGGCCGGCGAGCATGTCCAGCACCGCGGTGAACGCCGACTCGGGGAGCGCGGCGAACGGAGCCGCCCGGCGGACCACGGCCAGCAGCTCCTCGACGTCCCAGGTGTCCATCGCGGTCATCGCGACGAGTTGCTGGGCGAGGACGTCCAGCGGATTGGCGGGCACCCGCAGCGCCTCGATGGCGCCTGTGCGCATCCGCTCGGTGACCACGGCGGACTGCACCAGATCGCCGCGGTACTTGGGGAAGACGATGCCCGTCGACACCGCGCCGACCTGGTGGCCGGCCCGGCCCACCCGCTGCAGCCCGGAGGCGACCGACGGCGGCGACTCCACCTGGACGACGAGATCGACCGCGCCCATGTCGATGCCGAGCTCCAGGCTGGAGGTGGCGACCACGGCGGGCAGCCGGCCCGCCTTCAAATCCTCCTCCACCTGGGCGCGTTGCTCCTTGGAGACCGAACCGTGATGGGCGCGGGCCAGCAGCGGCGGCGCGCCCTTGGCGGCACCGGCCTCGGCCATCAGCTCGGCCGGTGAGTGATGCTCGGGCAGCGCCTCTCCGGTCGCCCGCTCGTAGGCGATTTCGTTGAGGCGGTTGCACAGCCGCTCCGCCAGGCGCCGGGAGTTGGCGAAGACGATCGTGGAGCGGTGGGCCTGGACCAGATCGGCGATCTTCTCCTCGACCTGTGGCCAGATGGACGGCTTCTCGCCCGTTTCGCCCTCCTGGACGGGGGAGCCGCCGAGCTCGCCCATGTCCTCCACCGGGACGACGACCGACAGGTCGAAGCGCTTGCCGGACGGCGGCTGGACGATCTCCACCCGGCGCTGCGGCGACAGATAGCGGGCCACCTCCTCCACCGGGCGCACCGTCGCCGACAGGCCGATCCGGCGGGCCGGGCGGTCGAGCAGCTCGTCCAGCCGCTCCAGGGAGAGCGCCAGATGCGCGCCCCGCTTCGTACCGGCGACGGCGTGCACCTCGTCCAGGATCACCGTCTCGACGCCCGCGAGCGCCTCCCGGGCCGAGGACGTCAGCATCAGGAACAGCGACTCGGGGGTCGTGATGAGGATGTCCGGCGGGCGGTTGGCGATCGAGCGGCGCTCGGCGGGCGGGGTGTCGCCGGAGCGGATACCGACCTTGATGTCGGGCTCGGGCAGCCCGAGCCGCACCGACTCCTGACGGATGCCGGTCAGCGGGCTGCGCAGGTTGCGCTCCACATCGACGGCGAGGGCCTTCAGCGGGGAGACGTACAGCACCCGGCAGCGCTTCTTCGGCTCGGCGGGCACCGGGCGGCTCGCCAGCGCGTCCAGCGACGCCAGGAACGCGGCGAGGGTCTTGCCGGAGCCCGTCGGCGCCACCACGAGGACATCGGAGCCCGCGCCGATCGCCCGCCACGCGCCCTCCTGCGCGGCGGTGGGCGCGCTGAACGCCCCGGCGAACCAACCGCGGGTCGCGGGCGAGAACGAATCGAGCGCTGCCTGAGCCATGCCCCCCATCGTGCACCGTGCCACTGACAACGCGGCGCGGGAGCGGAGAGCGGCCGGTGACGGCGGCCCCGCACCCGTCCGTCCCGGGCCGTCCACGGTGCGGACGGGCGGGCCGCCGGCGGCCGCGCGGGCGCAGAATGGGGGCATGATCACGGGCAGCGGGGACGACGGCACGGCCGCGGACGGCGGGCCCGGCGCCGGAGTCGTACGGCGGGCCCGCGGCGAATGGGCGCGCCACTGGCGCTACCCGGAGCTGCCCGGCCTCGACCTGCTGCGCGCCCGCTACGTCCGGCACTCCTTCCCGCGTCACGCCCACGACGGCTATGTCGTCTGCGCGGTCACCGACGGGATCGAGGCGGTCGGGCTCCCGGACGGCGTCGTCCGGGCCGGGCACGGCGGCCTCGTCATGATCAATCCGGAGGTCGCGCACGCCGCCTGGGCCGGGGCCCCCGAGGGTTGGGCGTACGCCACGCTCTACCCGTCGGCCGAGCTCATCGCCGAGATCGCCGGGGAGACCAGCGCGCTGCCCGGCACCGCCGGATTCTCCGAGACCGTCGCCGAGGACCCGCGTCTCGGCCGCATGATCACCGACGTCCACCGGGCCGCCGAGGCCGGTAACGCCCTGGCCGCCGACAGCCTGCTGCGGATCGTCGTCGCCCGGCTGCTGCGCCGCTACGGAGGCCCGCTGCCGGCCCGCACACCCCGTACGGCGGGTGCCGGTGCCGCCGCCCGCGCCCAGGCCGTCCTGCTGGAGCGGATGGCCGACCCGCCGTCCCTGGAGAAGCTGGCGCAAGAGCTCGGTACCAGCCCGTTCGCGCTGCTGCGGGCCTTCAAGGACGCGTACGGGATGCCGCCGCACACCTGGCTCACCGATGCCCGGGTACGCCGTGCCCGCCGCCTCCTGGAAGCGGGCAGCACGCCCGCGGACACGGCGGTCGCCGTCGGGTTCTCCGACCAGCCGCATCTGAACCGCCACTTCACCCGGATCGTCGGCGTGCCACCGGGCGCGTACCGCAGGGAGCGCGCGGCGCAGCCCGGCGCGGCGCGCGGCTGAGCCGTGCCATGAGGCGGGGCGGGGCGCTCGGTCACGCGGCGCTCGGTCACGCGGCGCTCGGTCACGCGGCGCTCGGTCACGCGGCGCAATAACGTACAAGACCGCAGGGCACGCCCCTTCCTAAGGTCCGGGACGTGGCAGAACAGACGGCAGAACAGACAGAGATACGCACCACGGAGCGCGCCGGACCACCAGGACCGCCGCTCCCCCCGGAGCCCGCGAAACCCGACTCCGCGGTCATCCGGGACGCCCTCGGCGTCGGCATCGCCGTCGGCCTCTCCGGCTTCGCCTTCGGCGTGACCTCGGCCGGCGCCGGCCTCAGCCTGCTGCAGACCTGCGCGCTGAGCCTGCTGGTCTTCACCGGGGCCTCGCAGTTCGCCCTCGTCGGCGCGCTCGCCGCGGGCGGCAACCCGCTCACGGCCGCCGCCGGAGCGTTCTTCCTCGGCGTCCGCAACGCCTTCTACGGGCTGCGGCTGTCCTCGCTCCTCGGCTACCGGGCGGCCGTCAAACCGTTCGCCGCCCACTGGGTCATCGACGAGACCTCCGCCGTCGCGCTGGCCCAGCCAGGCCGGCACAGCGCCCGGCTGGGCTTCACCGTCACCGGGCTGTCCCTCTACGCCCTGTGGAACCTCACCACGCTCGCCGGCGCACTGGGGGCCGAGGCGCTCGGCGACACCGACGCCTGGGGCCTGGACGCGGCCGGCCCCGCCGTCTTCCTGGCACTGCTCGCCCCGATGCTCACGACCACCGTGGAGCGGGTGGCTGCCGGCCTCGCGGTCGTGCTGGTCATGGTGACGCTGCCGTTGCTCCCGACGGGCGTGCCGGTGCTGCTGGCGGCGCTGGCCGCGCCCGCCGTCCTCTTCGCCGAGGGGCGCCGGCAGCGCGCCAAGGGGACCCGCGATGCCGCCGAGGGGGACCCGGCATGAGCGAGCGGCGTGAACGAGTCGTCGAGGGGCGCAGCGAGCGAGTCGTCGAGAGGTGCGTGCCCCGCGCATACGGGGCCGCGCGGAACGAGGTGTCGGCATGAGTGTCTGGATCGCGATCGGCGTCACCGCCGTCGGCTGCTACCTGGTCAAGTACCTCGGTCTGTCGGCGCCCGCCGGCCTCCTGGAGCGTCCGCTCGTCAAGCGGCTGGCCGCGCTGCTCCCGGTGGCACTGCTGGCCGCCCTCACCGCCCAGCAGACGTTCAGCGACGGGCAGCACCTGCTGCTCGACGCCAAGGCCGCCGGCGTGGCCGCCGCGGCCGTCGCGCTGGTCCTGCGGGCGCCGTTCCTCCTGGTCATCGGAGTCGCGGTGGTCGTGACCGCGGGGGTGCGGGCCCTGGGAGGGTGACGCCGCACCGGCCTCCCTTCTGCGCACCGGCCCGCACGGCCCGCATCACCCGATGTGCCGCCCGTACGCCCGCAAGGTGAGCAGCGCCTTCAGCGTCACCATGGGGCGGCACTCCACCGCCGTCCCGGGGGCCCACACCCGCCAGTCGACGGGCCAGCCGCCGTCCTCCTCCTGACGCGCCAGGAGGTGGTCCAGTGCCCGGTCCAGCTCCTGGTCGCTGAACCAGCGGCGGGCCAGCGAGCCGGGCGCAGGCGCGAAGTCGTAGGCGAAGTGGTGCTCCCCGGGCGCGTACCCGGGCGCCACCGGGACGTCCGCGGCGCGGTCCGGGTCCAGCAGCACCAGCCCCTGCTCCCGTACCAGCTTGCCCAGGCGCTGTGCCGCGGCGGCCGCGCGGGGCCGGTCCGGGGCGCCGTCCAGGAAGGCCACCGCCGCCTCGACCTCGTAGGGGTGGGTCTCCTCGAGCGACTCCACCGCGGCCCAGCAGTAGTCCGTGGCCCGGAACAACCAGGCGTGCCACACCTCGTTACGGTGCAGCACACCCACCACGGGACCGGTGGCCAGCAGCGCGCTCGGCGGATCGTCGACCACGGGGATCCAGGGCGCGGCCGGATATCCGCGCTGCGACGGGTGCAGCGCGGGCAGCGCGCCCTCCGGGGTCGAGACCCGCGTCAGATAGCGGCAGATCCGCTCCACCCTGAGGCCGTCGCACCGCCCGATGACATCCAGCACCTTCAGCGCGTGCGCGGTGTGCAGCGGCTGGCTGACCGGGCCGCGCAGATCCGGCTCCAGCGCGTGGCCGTAGCCGTCGTCTTCATTGCGGTAGGCGGTGAGCGCGGTCTCGACCGGGTCCGCACCGGCACCGAGGAAGTGGTACTCGAAGAGCCGCTGTTCGAGCACCCGGGCGGTCAGCCAGACGAAGCGCTCGGCACGCGCCAGAGGGGTCGGTCGTGAGCTTGCGTTTTCGGCCATGGCCCGACGGTAGGGCCGAAACCCCCCGGCGGCACGGGCAGGCGCCCGGCTGCCCTCCCAGGGCGGGATACGGAAGGCACGCGGTTGACGGACCACCGTCCTGCCGGGCGTACGGAGAGCACGGCACCACCACGGTGATGCGGCGGGCACCGGCCCGCTTCAACGCGTCGACGGTGATCAACAGCTCCATCGGCCAGTGCCGGCACCGCACTTGTCATCTCCCGTCGCCTCTGTCCCTACGGCATGCCCTGCAAGCGCGCCGTGGGTGAGAGACTCACATGCCCATATGTCCTGGGCGCCATGGTCGTCCGTCCCGAATCGCCGCCCCGCATCGAGGGCGGGCGGGGCATGGGCCACGGCCTTCTTTTGATCCGGGATAAGCAGGTCAGAGCTGGTACGGAGCGGATTTCATGCGGTTGACGGTTTTCTGGCAGCGGATGGCGGATCACTTCGGTGCCGCGTACGCCGACTCCTTCGCGCGCGATCATGTGATGTCCGGGCTCGGCGGGCGGACCGTCCATGAGGCGCTGGAGGCCGGATGGAGCGCCAAAGAGGTGTGGCGGGTGGTCTGCTCGACGATGGACGTGCCGGACGACAAGCGCTGAGGCGGCCCCGGCGACGGCCGGGCGAGGGGCCGAGCACGGTCCTGTGGGCGGCCTACGCCCCGGATGGACAGGGCCGGACGGGAAGTGTCCGAGCGGTGCGCGACACTTGGGCCGTGCGCGCGACAGATGAGAACAACGGCAACGACGACGAACCACGCCCCCAGGGCCACTCGGACGCGCGGATGCCGCGCTGGCTGCCGCGCGCCATGGTGCTCGCGCTCGCCCTGGTGGCCTGCTTCCAGCTCGCCAGCTGGGGTTTCCACCAGCTGATCACGCTGTTGCTGAACATCCTGATCGCGTTCTTCCTGGCGCTGGCCGTCGAACCGGCCGTCGACTGGATGGCGGCCCGGGGCATACGGCGCGGGCTGGCCACCGGAGCGGTGTTCCTGGGCACTCTCGTCGTCACGGCCGGATTCTTCGCACTCCTCGGGTCCATGCTCGCCGGCCAGATCATCCGGATGGTCGAGGAGTTCCCGCAGTACCTGGACTCCGTCATCAAGTGGATGAACAGCACCTTCCACACCCACCTCTCACGGGTCGAGGTGCAGAACAACCTCCTCAGGTCCGACTGGCTGCAGAAGTACGTCCAGGACAGCGCCAACAACGTCCTCGCCGTCTCCGCCACGGTGCTGGGCAGCCTGTTCAACCTTCTGACGGTGGCGCTGTTCTCGTTCTACTTCGCGGCCGACGGCCCCCGGCTGCGCCGCGCACTGTGCTCCGTGCTCCCGCCCCGGCGGCAGACGGAGGTGCTGCGTGCCTGGGAGATCGCGGTCGCCAAGACCGGTGGCTATCTCTACTCCCGCGGCCTGATGGCGCTGATCTCCGGTGTCGCGCACTACGTCCTGCTGGAGATCCTGGGCGTGCCGTACGCCCCGGCGCTGGGCATGTGGGTCGGCCTGGTCTCGCAGTTCATCCCGACCATCGGCACGTATCTGGCGGGCGCGCTGCCCATCCTGCTCGCGTTCACCGTCAATCCCTGGTACGCGGTGTGGGTGTTCGGCTTCGTCGTGGTCTACCAGCAGTTCGAGAACTACGTTCTCCAGCCGCGGATCACCGCCAAGACGGTGGACATCCACCCGGCCGTCGCCTTCGGCTCGGTCGTCGCCGGCACGGCCCTGATGGGCGTGGTCGGCGCGCTGATCGCGATTCCGGCGACCGCGACGCTTCAGGCGTTCCTGGCCGCGTACGTCAAGCGGTACGAGGTCACCGACGACCTGCGGGTCAACGGCAGGGGCCGCCGCCGGCGCGGAGCCCGTTTCCTCGCACGGTTCCTCGCCCGGATCCGCCGCATCCGCCACGGCGAACGGCCGTCGGCTCCTTCGAAGGACGAGGGGGACCAGGGGAGCCAGGGGGGAGAGGGGAAGGGCGGGCGCTGAGCCAGGGGCCGCGTTCTCCCGCATCGTGCCGCTGTCGGTGGGCGCGCGATGCGCTTGACACCAAAATCGAACATCCATTCTTATTGGGGAACCGGCCTGTGTTCCCGGGGCTTTCCGCGGAGTTATCCACAGGCTGGAGCCGGGTCCGGGCGCATTGTCAGTGGCAGGCGTTAGCGTCATGGACGTGAAGCGATCGACTCAAGCAAATCGGGTGGAACCCATGGCAGGCACTGACCGCGAGAAGGCGCTCGACGCCGCGCTCGCACAGATTGAACGGCAATTCGGCAAGGGCGCCGTGATGCGTATGGGGGAGCGCCCGAACGAACCCATCGAGGTCATCCCCACCGGGTCGACCGCGCTCGACGTCGCGCTCGGCGTCGGCGGCATCCCGCGTGGCCGCGTCGTCGAGGTCTACGGCCCGGAGTCCTCCGGCAAGACGACCCTGACCCTGCACGCCGTCGCGAACGCCCAGAAGGCCGGCGGCTCCGTCGCGTTCATCGACGCCGAGCACGCGCTCGACCCCGAGTACGCCAAGAAGCTCGGCGTGGACACGGACGCCCTGATCCTGTCCCAGCCGGACAACGGTGAGCAGGCGCTGGAGATCACGGACATGCTGGTCCGCTCCGGTGCGCTCGACCTCATCGTCATCGACTCCGTGGCCGCCCTGGTGCCGCGGGCCGAGATCGAGGGCGAGATGGGCGACTCCCACGTCGGCCTCCAGGCCCGGCTGATGAGCCAGGCCCTGCGCAAGATCACCAGCGCGCTCAACCAGTCCAAGACCACCGCGATCTTCATCAACCAGCTCCGCGAGAAGATCGGCGTGATGTTCGGCTCGCCGGAGACCACGACCGGTGGCCGGGCGCTGAAGTTCTACGCCTCGGTGCGGCTCGACATCCGCCGCATCGAAACCCTCAAGGACGGCACCGAGGCCGTCGGCAACCGCACCCGCGTCAAGGTCGTCAAGAACAAGGTCTCGCCGCCCTTCAAGCAGGCCGAGTTCGACATCCTCTACGGCCAGGGCATCAGCCGCGAGGGCGGCCTGATCGACATGGGTGTGGAGCACGGCTTCATCCGCAAGTCCGGTGCCTGGTACACGTACGAGGGCGACCAGCTCGGGCAGGGCAAGGAGAATGCCCGTAACTTCCTCAAGGACAACCCGGACCTCGCCAACGAGATCGAGAAGAAGATCAAGGAGAAGCTCGGTATCGGCGTGAAGCCGCAGGACCCGGCGGCGGAGCCCGGCGCGGACGCCGCGGGCGCGGCGAGCGGCCCGGCCACCGCGGCTCCGGCACCGGCGGCCAAGGGCGCCAAGGGTTCCAAGGCCGCCGCGGCCAAGAGCTAGCCCGCCATGACACGGCGAACGGACTGGTCCGGCAGCGCCTACGAAACCAGCGCTGCCGGGGACGCCGAGAACCGTAGCGGCCGCAAGGGCCGTAAGAACGGCGGTGGTCCCTCCTCGTCGAGGGCCGAGACGGGACCACCGCGTACGCCCGAGGAGCAGGCGCGGGCCATCTGCCTGCGTCTGCTCACCGGGAGTCCGCGGACGCGAAGACAGCTCGGGGACGCCCTGCGCGAGCGGGGCATCCCCGAGGAGGCCGCTGAGGAGGTGCTGTCCCGCTTCGAGGACGTCGGGCTGATCGACGACGCCGCCTTCGCCGACGCCTGGGTGGAATCCCGCCACCACGGGCGGGGGCTGGCCCGCCGCGCCCTCGCCCGCGAGCTGCGCACCAAGGGCGTGGACTCCACCGTGATCGAGGAGGCCGTCGGCCGTCTCGACTCCGCTCAGGAGGAGACCACCGCCCGTGAGCTGGTCGATCGCAAACTGCGTACGACCAGGGGCCTGGACCGCGAAAAGCGGCTACGCCGCCTGGCCGGGATGCTGGCCCGCAAGGGCTACCCGGAGGGCCTCGCCCTACGGGTGGTCAGACAGGCCCTGGAGGAGGAAGGCGAGGACCCGGAACTGCTGGAGCGGCATCTGCCGGACGGGTGAGGGGCGTCGGTGGGCGTTCCCCTCACCCGGGCTGCCCCACGCTCCACAGCTCCTCACCCAGCTCCTCACTCAGCCCCGTGTGGCAGCCCCGTGCGGCCGCTCCGTTCCGTCACTCGGCGCCCGTCTCCACCGGCAGCGCCGCTGCTCGCCAGGCCTGGAAGCCGCCGGTCAGGTCGGTGGCGCGGTGCAGACCCAACTGGCGTAGCGAGACCGCCGCGAGACTCGATGCGTAGCCTTCGTTGCAGATCACGACGACCGGCAGATCGTGATGTGTGGCCTCCGGGGCGCGGTGTTCGCCCGTCGGGTCGAGGCGCCATTCCAGCTCGTTGCGCTCCACGATCAGCGCGCCCGGGATCGTGCCGTCGCGCTCCCGCAGTTCCGCGTACCGGATGTCCACCAGGAGCCCGCCCGCCTTCTGGAGCTCGGCGGCCTCCCGAGGATCCAGGCGTACGAGCTCGCTCCGGGCCCGCGCCAGCAATGCGTCGACGGCGCTCACCGCACCCCCGGCCGCTTCGCCCACTCCGTCCCCGGCCACGCCGTCCCCGATCCCTTCGCCCACGACCACTCCCGCTCCCACTCCCGCTCCCACTCCCACTCCCGCTCCCACTCCCGCTTCCGCTCCGCTCACAGCCATTCCTCCGGGTTCTCGACCTCTTCGAGCCGCAGCACGGGACCGGTCCGGCTGTAGCGCCGCATCAGCGGCAGCGGCGGGTAGTAGGCGTGCACCGACACCGCGTGGGTGTCGTCGGACAGATTGAGCACCTGGTGGACGTGGTGCGGTCCGAACGCCCGGCCGCGCCCGTCGCTGAGCTTGCGCTGCCGGTCCAGACCGTCGGTGAGTTCCAGCGACTTCCAGCCCTCGGTGGGGAGTTGGACGGCGAGCGACTGTTCCGTCAGTTCGCCGGCGGCCGTCGCGAAGGCACCGCGTGAACCGCCGTGGTCGTGCCAGCCCGTGCCGGTCCCGGGCGGCCAGCCGATCAGCCATGCCTCGCTGCCGCCCGGCCCGTCCAGCCGGATCCAGGTACGGCCTTCGGGGTCGAGCGGCAGGGAGGCGATGAGTGCGGTGTCGGCCGCGGTGCGGCGGGCGAAGTCGAGGAGTTCGGACGCGCTGGGACCGGTCGCGGAGCGCTTGGCTCCGGAGCCGTCGTCGCCCGCGGCGTGCGGGCGCGCAGGGGTACGTACATCGGGCACGGAAACCGTCCTGGGTGATCGCGAAGGGGCGCGGCTGCCAGGACTCAGTGAGAGCGGGTGGCACCCGCGCGGGGAAGAAGATGCGGATCAGCGGGACGGACGACACATGCAGCCCGCGTAGCGGACCAGGTCCAGATGGACCCTCCGCCAGAATCGCGAGCCGTGATCAGTCACCCTCGGAGTGAAGCATGGAGGATCCCACAGGGTCAACCGACTGACCGCCACCCTCACCCCCGGAAGAGGCAGCCCCCGGCGCACCCGGTGACTCCTGCGACCCCCGCGCCCCCTCCGCCCCACCCCGCACCGCGTCCGCGCACGCGTACAGCTCGGCCGGGCGGACGCCGGGCAGCGCCGTGACCAGATGTCCGTCGGGGCGGACGAGCAGCACGGTGTGCGCGGCCGCGCCCGGATAGGCCTCCGTGACCAGGACCTCGGAGCTCATCGGCAGTGCCGCGGCCGCGTCGGTCAGCTGCGGCATCAGACCCGCCGACTGCCAGTGCCGCCGGTCCCAGACGCCGGTACCGGGCGCCACCAGCACCACCAGGAGCCCGCGCCCCAGACGGTCCCGCAGCCGCACCACGGAACCGTCGGCCGCGGTGACCGCCACATCGGTGACCGGCGCACCGGGGAGCGTCCCCACGGGTGCTCCCACGATCTGCTCGGACGGCGGCGCCAGCGGGGAGCGGGCGTACACCGGCGGTGCGCCCAGCGGGCCACGGCCCAGGTGCCCGTCCGTCAGCAGCGTGCTGCGTCCGCGCGCGGCGCCCGGCAGCACGGTCCGCCAGCGGGTCGCACCGCCGTCCCGCAGCAGCGGCAGCGCCTGGTCCGCGGCGCGCAGCCGGGCCGCGACCGAGCCCCGGCGTTCCGCCTGGTAGCTGTCCAGCAGCAGCTCGGAGGCGCCGTGGTGCCAGGCCAGGCCCAGCTTCCAGGCGAGGTTCTCGGCGTCCCGCAGCCCCTCGTCCAGCCCCTGGGTGCCGAGCGCGCCCAGGAGGTGCGCGGCGTCCCCGGCGAGGAAGGCGCGCCCCTGGCGCCAGGACCGGGCCAGCCGGTGGTGGACGGTGTGCACCCCGGTGTCGAGGAGTTCGTACGGCGGGACCTGCCCGCCGTGGCCGCGCCCGAACGCCGCGCCGCTCTCGTCCCCCGGCTCCGCCGCCTCCGTGGTCCAGCCGGCCAGGGAGTCGCGGATCCGGGCGACCAGGGCGTCCGGCGTGACCAGGTCGCGGCCCGGCGGCAGCAGCCAGTCCAGCCGCCACACCCCGTCGGCCAGCGGACGGGCGGAGACCTCGCCGCCCGGACCGCCGCCGCCGTGCCGGGGCGGCGAGCGGTGCAGCAGCGCCTCGCCGGGCCAGGGGAGTTCGGTGCGCAGCGCCGCGACCGCATGCCGTTCGACGGCCGTACGGCCCGGGAAGCGGATGTCCAGCAGCTTGCGGACGGTCGAGCGCGTCCCGTCGCACCCGACCAGGTAACTCCCGCGCCACCACGTGCCGTTGGGGCCGCGGGTGTGCGCGCCGACGCCGTGCTCGTCCTGTTCCAGCTCGACCAGCCTGCTGCTGGTGACGATCTCGGCGAGCGGCTCGGCGGCCAGCGCGGTGCGCAGGGCGCGGGTCAGGGCGTGCTGGGGGAGGTGAACCGGTGACTGGCTGGCGGCCGGGGTGTGCGGGGCGAACTCGACGCGCTCCAGCAGGCGCCGGCGCCGCATCGTGCGCCAGGCCGTCCATCGGGTGCCGGCGGTCTCCAGGGCGTCGGCGCAGCCGAGCCGGGCGGCGAACGCCGCGGTGTCCTGGCGGAGTACGGCGGTGCGGGCGGGCCGGGTGTCCTCCTGCCCGGTGGTCTCGTCGAGGACGACGGAGGGCACGTCGAGGCGGGCCAGCGCGAGGGCGAGGGACAGGCCGACGGGGCCGGCTCCCACGACGATCACCGGGTCCATGACGCGGCTCCCTGGGCCCGGTGGTGCTGAGCGGCGGTGCGGGAACTGGCAGTTGGAGCCCGGTGCGTGATCACACAGCGTATGCAACCCATTGCGGCGGCCCGCGTCAAGTGACGGAGGCGGCGGCATGGGCGCCGCCGCCTCCGGACAGTGTGTGGCGGGTCCGCCGTACTGTCAGTTGTCCTTGCCGGCCGGTGCGGCGGGGACCGCGTCGCTGACTTCCAGCGCGTCGGTGGCCGCCACGGGCTCACCGGCCTCGGCCACGCCGATACCGGTCTTGGCCCGCCGGCCGCGCCGCTCGATCCAGTTGGCGAGCGCGGACAGGGCCAGGCACATCGCGACGTAGATGCTGCCGGTCACGATGATGACCGGGACGTAGACGTCCTCGCCGTTGACGATGATGTTGGTGCTCATCTGGCGGGCCGAGTAGAGCAGTTCCTCGTAGGTGATGATGAAGCCGAGGGACGTGTCCTTCAGGGTCACCACGAGCTGGCTGATGATCGTCGGCATCATGGCCCGGACGGCCTGCGGGATCAGCACCGTCGTCATGACCTGCGTCTTGCTCAGGCCCAGCGCGTACGCGGCTTCGCTCTGCCCCTTCGGCACGGAGTTGATGCCGGCCCGCAGCACCTCCGCCTGCACCGAACCGTTGTAGACCGTCAGTCCGAGGACCAGCGCCCAGAACTGCGGCTGGCTGCCGGTGAGGCTGAGATCGTCCCGGTTGCTGAGCAGGATCACCCACAGCGCGTAGACCGTGATCAGCAGCGGGACGGCGCGGAAGAGCTCGATGAAACCGGTCGCCAGCCAGCGGACGGCCTTGTGGTCGGACAGCCGCGCAACGGCCAGCAGCACACCCAGCACCAGGGACAGCACCGCGGCGATCGCGAAGACCTTGAGCGTGGCCAGCACCCCGTCGCGGATGCCGGTACGCACACCCGCGTAGTTGAAGATGTTCCACTTCTCGGGGTCGAACTGGCCCTTGTCGCCGAGCCGCATCACGATGAACGCGAGCACGGCCAGCACGGCCAGCGAGCCGACGACCGTGTAGACCCGGTTGCGCACCTTGGCCTTCGGCCCCGGTACGTCGTAGAGAACGCTTGCCCCGCTCATGCCCTGACCTCGCTTCGTTCCGCCGCGCCCGCGCGTGGCACCCACGTCATGCTGTCCCGCCTGCCGCGTCCGTTCATCGGGCGACTCCCATTCGGCGCTCCAGCACCCGGAAGAGAGCGCTGATGGAGAAGGTGATGACGAGGTAGGCGAGTGCGATCCACAGGAAGATCCAGCCGATCGCGTACCCCTTGTCGCTCAGCAGCTTGGAGTGGCCGAACAGATCGGTGACGCTGAAGGCGCCGGCGATCGCGGAGTTCTTCGTCAGCGCGATGAAGATGCTGCTCATCGGGGGCAGCACGGTGCGCGTGGCCTGCGGGAGAACGACCAGCCGCAGCGTCTGGGAGAACGTCATGCCGATGCTGCGCGCGGCCTCCGCCTGGCCGAGCGGCACGGTGTTGATGCCGGACCGCACCGCCTCGCACACGAAGGACGAGGTGTAGAAGCCGAGGGCCAGCGTGGCCAGCACGAACGGGCTCGCGCCGGGGACGAGGATCTGCGGCACGACGAAGACGGCGACGAGGAACAGCAGCGTCAGCGGGGTGTTGCGCAGCAGGGTGACCCAGGCCGTCCCGAAAGCGCGCAGCGGCGGAATCGGAGAGACCCGGAAGCCGGCTATGAGTACGCCGAGTACCAGGGCGAGCAGCGCGCTGGACCCGGTGATCGCCAGGGTTCCGAGGAACCCGTCACGGAACTCGGGCAGATAATCGAGGAGTACGTTCATGGGGTCTCCGCGGTAGCGGTCGGGTCGACGGCGGGCAAGAGCGGACAGGGAGCCTGGGGCGGGCGGTTAAACGGCGCGCCCCGTACACCCGCCGCGGCGGGCGTACGGGGCGGCGCAGTCAGATGAGTGCGCGGAGCGCCTCAGTACCGCGGCAGCGGCGTCTCGGGGGCGACGTACTCCGAGCCGGACTTGCCGAGCGTGCCCTCGTAAGCCCTCTGGTAGTCACCGTTCTTGATGTGCTTCTCCAGCGCGGTGGTGATCGCGTCGCGCAGGGCCTTGTCGTCCTTGATCATGCCGACGCCGTAGGGCTCCTTGGTGAACGGCTTGCCGACGACCCTGAGCTTCTCGGGACGCTGGGCGGCGTAGCCCTTGAGGATCGCGTCGTCCGTGGTCACCGCCTGGACCTGGCCGTCGATCAGCTTCTTCACGCAGTCCGAGTACGTCGCGTCCTCGATGGTGTCGGCGCCGTACTTCGCCTTCTTGATCTCCTGGAGAGGAGTCGAGCCGACGATCGAGCAGACCTTCTTGCCCTTGAGGGAGTCCGCGCCCTTGATGGACTTGTCGCTCTTGGCCACCAGGAGGTCCGCGCCCGCGGTGTAGTACGGGCCCGCGAAGCCGACCTGCTGCTTGCGCTCGTCGTTGATCGTGTAGGTGCCGACGTAGTAGTCGATGGCGCCCTTGGAGATCGTGGTCTCACGGCTGTTGGAGTTGATCGTCTTGAATTCGATCTGGTCCGACGAGAAGCCCAGGTCGGCGGCGACCATCTTGGCGATCTCGATGTCGAAGCCGGAGTACTTCTTCGTCGACGGGTCCTGGAAGCCCAGGAAAGGCTGGTCGGCCTTGACACCAATGGTGATCTTCTTGGCCTTCTGCGCCTTCTTCAGCACCGCCGAGTCGACCTTGACGTCCTTGGCGGCCTTGTAGTTGCCGCTGAAAACGTCGCCGCCGGCGGGCTTGTCGCCCGCGGTGCCCGACTCGCCGCCGCACGCGGTCGCCGTCATCGCCAGCGCGAGCACCACCGCACCCGCCGCAGCCGTCTTACGAATCCTCATGGTGAACATCCTTTGGTTCAACAGGTGTTGGCAATCATCGTGGCCCAACCGCGGCCTCAGTGAAGGTCAGTGGTGAAGGATCTTCGACAGGAAGTCCTTCGCGCGGTCGCTGCGCGGGTTGTTGAAGAACTGGTTCGGCTCCGCCTCTTCGATGATGCGGCCGTCCGCCATGAAGACGACACGGTTCGCCGCGGAGCGCGCGAAGCCCATCTCATGGGTGACGACGACCATCGTCATGCCCTCCCGGGCGAGCTGCTGCATCACGTCCAGCACCTCGTTGATCATTTCCGGGTCGAGCGCCGACGTCGGCTCGTCGAACAGCATCACCTTCGGGTCCATCGCCAGCGCACGGGCGATCGCCACTCGCTGCTGCTGACCACCGGACAGCTGCGCGGGGTACTTGTCCGCCTGGGTGCCGACACCGACCCGGTCCAGCAGCCCACGGGCCTTCTTCGCGGCGGCCGCCTTGTCCGTTTTGCGGACCTTGGTCTGGCCCAGCATCACGTTCTCCAGCACCGTCTTGTGTGCGAAGAGGTTGAAGGACTGGAAGACCATGCCCACGTCGGCGCGCAGCCGCGCCAACTCCCGCCCCTCCTGCGGCAACGGCTTGCCGTCGATGGTGATGCTGCCGCTGTCTATCGTCTCCAGGCGGTTGATCGTGCGGCAGAGCGTCGACTTGCCGGACCCCGAGGGCCCGATCACGACGACGACCTCGCCGCGCTTGATCGTCAGGTCGATGTCCTGGAGCACGTGCAGCGCGCCGAAGTGCTTGTTCACGTTGTCCAGCACGACCAGCTGATCCCCCGCGGGCGCGGGACCCTCGGCGTTCTTGGTCACCGATACTTCGCTCATCGGCGTGTAGCTCCGTCCTCCTCGGTTGGGAGGACCCTAGTGAGGGCTTTCGACCAGCGTCATTACATCTGAGGGAGAATTGAGCATAACGATCCGGCTGCGGCGGGACACTCCGCGTGAAGAGGGAACGCCACAGAGATGTGGGGTGGGTGTGCGGGGCCGTACCGGCTGGGTAACGGATGGCGGCGCGGAGGTGGCCCCCTCTTGACGTGGGTGCCGTTCATCGCCGTAGATGCCCTTTGGCCTAAATGCATGCGCGCGACCGCGCATGTCCGATCGCACACAGAGGAGGGGGCCGATGAGACTGCTGCTGGTCGAAGACGACGATCACGTGGCCGCGGCCCTGTCCGCGGTGCTGGCCAAGCACGGCCTGTCCGTCGTGCACGCGCGTAACGGCGAGGAGGCGCTGCGGGCGCTGCTGCCGGACGCCGCCGAGCCGTTCGCGGTGGTGCTGCTCGACCTGGGCCTGCCCGATCAGGACGGCTTCGAGGTGTGCGGCCGGATCCGCAAGATCTGCGCCACCCCGGTGATCATGGTCACCGCGCGGTCCGACGTCCGTTCGCGCATCCACGGCCTCAACCTCGGCGCCGACGACTATGTCGTCAAGCCGTACGACACCGGGGAGCTGCTGGCCAGGATCCACGCGGTGAGCCGGCGGGGTGCGGGCGGCGGCGACCAGCCGCCCGAGGACGGCGCCGTCGAGGAGCCGCTGCGGCTCGGTGCGGTCACCGTCGAACTCCCCACCCGCCAGGTGTCCGTGGACGGCACCACGGTTCCGCTCACCCGCAAGGAGTTCGATCTGCTCGCGCTGCTGGCACAGCGTCCCGGCGTGGTGTTCCGCCGGGAGCAGATCATCAGCGAGGTGTGGCGGACGAGTTGGGAGGGCACCGGCCGGACCCTGGAGGTGCATATCGCCTCACTCCGCGCCAAACTGCGCATGCCGGCCCTGATCGAGACGGTCCGCGGCGTCGGCTACCGCCTCGTCGTGCCCGCCTCCGGGCAGCCGGCCGCTCCCGAGCCCCCCGCCTCCTGACGGCCGCCGCGAGCACGTGCGCACCCGACTCCTCCCGCTCCTCATCGTCCTCATGGCCGGTGTGCTGCTCGCGCTCGGCATCCCGCTCGGCGTCATCACGGCCGGGGTGGAACAGCAGCGGGTCGTCGTCGACCGGATCGACGACGCCGCCCGGTTCGCCTCCCTCGCCCAGTTCGTCACCGCCCGCCCCGATGCCGACGCCGCCACCAAGAGCCCCGACGAGGACGAGCGGTGCGCCACCCTCGGCGCCGAGCTGGCGCGCTACTACGACCTCTACGGCATCCGCGCCGGCGTCTTCTACCGTGACCACACCCCGATGGCGAGGGCACCGCAGGCGCTGCCGGTGCCCGACGAGGGCGAGGGCGCACAGGCCTTCAGCGAGGCACTGGCCGGCCGCCGCAGCCACGACCCCCGGCAGATCTGGCCCTGGGACACCGACGGCCGCATCCCCGTCGCCTCACCCGTCATCCGCGACGGGGACGTGGTCGCCGTCGTCGTCACCGACTCGCCCACCGGACAGCTGCGCTCCCGCATCCTGCACGGCTGGCTGCTGATCGCGGCCGGCGAGTGCGCGGCCATGCTCGTCGCCGTCGCCGCCGCCTTCCGTCTCACCGGCTGGGTGCTGCGCCCCGTACGGGTGCTGGACGTGGCCAGCCACGACATCGCCACCGGCCGGATGAAATCCCGCGTCGCCGCCACCGCGGGACCGCCCGAACTCCGCCGGCTGGCCCGCTCGTTCAACGAGATGGCCGACAACGTCGAAGAAGTCCTGGAACAGCAGCGCGCCTTCGTCGCCGACGCCTCCCACCAGCTGCGCAACCCGCTCGCCGCGCTCCTGCTGCGCATCGAGCTGCTGGCCCTCGAACTCCCCGAAGGCAACGAGGAGATCGCGTCGGTACGCACCGAGGGCAAACGCCTGGCCAGCGTCCTGGACGACCTTCTCGACCTGGCGCTCGCCGAGCACGCCCCCGCCGACCTCCAGCTCACCGATGTCGCGGCGCTCGCCGTGGAACGCGTCGACTCCTGGCGCCCGCTCGCCGACGACAAGGGCGTCCGCCTCACCTATGAGGGCCACACCGCGGTCACCGGCTGGGCCGACCCGGTCGCCCTCTCCAGCGCCCTGGACGCGGTCGTCGACAACGCCCTGAAGTTCACCCCGGCCGGCGAGCCGGTCACCGTGGACGTCGCGCCGGACGGCGAGCGGGTCCGTATCACCGTCGCCGACCGCGGCCCCGGCCTGACCGACGACGAGCTCGCCCGGGTCGGCGACCGCTTCTGGCGCAGCAGCCGCCACCAGAACATCTCCGGCTCCGGCCTCGGCCTGTCGATCACCCGCGCCCTGCTCGCCGCGGGGGGCGCCACCATCGCCTACGCACCGCACCCGCCGCACGGCCTCCAGGTCACCGTCACCGTGCCCCGCTCGGCCCCCTGAGCAGCGGGAAGATCCTCTGCCCGGCCGGCACCTGTGCTACGGTCGACGACGTTGCAGTTGTGGTACCCATGAATTTGGCGCCTGGAGGCTTGTAGCCCCGGGCGTTCCTTGTTTTTCCGGACCTGTTCCGGTGTCGGGCGATCATCTCCGCGACAAGGAGGCCGTGAAGTGCGGTCTCCGGTTTCCAAGAAGGAGAAAACTATGGCTTCCGGCACCGTGAAGTGGTTCAACTCGGAAAAGGGCTTCGGCTTCATCGAGCAGGACGGCGGCGGCCCCGACGTCTTCGCCCACTACTCGAACATCGCCGCCCAGGGCTTCCGTGAGCTCCTCGAGGGCCAGAAGGTCACCTTCGACGTGACCCAGGGCCCCAAGGGCCCGCAGGCGGAGAACATCGTCACCGCCTGACGCACCATGCGTCCCGCGGACGGGGCCCGCACCGGTCACACCGGTGCGGGCCCCGTCCCGTTTCCGTGGCGCGCCCTCGCTCAGGGCTTGACCGACACGTAATAGCGCCGCGCCCCCCGGTGCAGGGCCAGCGGATCGGTGAACACCGCCGTCCGCAGGTCCACCTTCTGCGCGGCGTGCACCTGGCGCCCGATCCAGTCCCGGCTCTTGATGACGGTCCGGGTGATGCCCTCCGTCAGCGCGGCGTCCTCCCGGTCGGTCGTCACCAGCAGATTCGCCACCGCGATCGTCTTCACCGCCTGCCCGTCCTGGGCCTTCGGGTACGCGTCGGCGGGCATCACCGCCGCCCGGTAGTAGCGGGTCCGCTCACCCTGCCGGTGCAGCGCCGGACTCAGATCGCCGAGCTGGACCAGCCGCACCGGGTACCGGTCCACCAGATGCTGAAGCGCCGCGGTCGGCAGCCCGCCCGACCAGAAGAACGCGTCCAGCTTGCCGCGCTCCAGCAGCGCGGGCATCTCGTCGATGCCGACCCGTACCGGCTCGATGTCCTTGTCGAAGTCCAGTCCCGCGGCCTCCAGCAGCTGCTTGGTGATCAGCTGTACGCCGGAGCCGTCCGCCCCGACACCCACCCGCAGCCGCCGCAGGTCCTTCGTCGAGCGCACCGCGGAGTTCTTCGGCACCACCAGGTGCATGTAGTCGTCGTACAGCCGGGCACACGCCCGCAGCCGGTCCGCGCCCGGCTCGCCCCTGCGCTGGTACGTCGCCACCGCGTCCGCCGTGGCGATGGTGAACTTCGCGCGCCCGGCCACCAGCTGCCGCAGATTGTCGATCGACCCCTCGCTGCGCGTCAGCCGCAGATCCACCTCGGGAAGATCACGGGCCAGATCCTGCTTCAGCAGCTCCCCGTAGCGCGCGTACACCCCGGTCGGCACCCCCGTGGCCAGGGTCACCTTCCCGCCGGGCGAGGGCGGGCCGCCCATCGACAGCAGCCACCACAGCAGCAGCCCGAGCCCGGCCAGCGCCGCGATGGCCGCCTGGATCGCCCGGCGGCCGGCTATGTGGGGGAGTGCTGTGCCCATGGGCGGGATCCTGCCAGGCCCGGACCGGGAAAGGGAGGGGCGGGGGTCCGCTGCGAGCACGTACCCTGGTCGATTGAGATGAGTGCGAAGACATACGAGGTGCGCACCTACGGGTGCCAGATGAACGTCCACGACTCCGAGCGGCTGTCGGGCCTGCTGGAGGACGCCGGCTATGTGCCCGCGCCCAAGGACTCCGATGGCGCCGATGTCGTCGTCTTCAACACCTGCGCGGTGCGGGAGAACGCCGACAACCGGCTCTACGGGAACCTCGGGCAGCTCGCCCCGAAGAAGGCCGCGCGGCCCGGCATGCAGATCGCCGTCGGCGGCTGCCTCGCCCAGAAGGACCGCGACACCATCGTCAAGAGGGCCCCCTGGGTCGACGTGGTCTTCGGGACGCACAACATCGGCAAGCTGCCGGTGCTGCTGGAGCGTGCCCGTGTCCAGGAGGAGGCGCAGGTCGAGATCGCCGAATCGCTGGAGGCGTTCCCCTCGACCCTGCCCACCCGGCGCGAGAGCTCGTACGCGGCCTGGGTCTCCATCTCCGTCGGCTGCAACAACACCTGCACCTTCTGCATCGTCCCGGCGCTGCGCGGCAAGGAGAAGGACCGCCGGCCGGGCGACATCCTCGCCGAGGTCGAGGCGCTGGTCGCCGAGGGCGTCAGCGAGATCACTTTGCTCGGCCAGAACGTCAACGCGTACGGCTCCGACATCGGCGACCGCGAGGCGTTCTCCAAGCTGCTGCGGGCCTGCGGCACGATCGAGGGCCTGGAGCGGGTCCGCTTCACCTCCCCGCACCCCCGCGACTTCACCGACGACGTCATCGCCGCCATGGCCGAGACGCCGAACGTGATGCACCAGCTGCACATGCCGCTGCAGTCCGGCTCGGACCGCGTGCTCAAGGCGATGCGCCGCTCCTACCGCCAGGAGCGCTTCCTCGGGATCATCGAGAAGGTCCGTGCGGCCATGCCGGACGCCGCGATCTCCACGGACATCATCGTCGGCTTCCCCGGCGAGACCGAGGAGGACTTCGAGCAGACGCTGCACACCGTCCGCGAGTCCCGCTTCGCGCAGGCCTTCACCTTCCAGTACTCCAAGCGGCCCGGCACCCCGGCGGCCGACATGGACGGGCAGATCCCCAAGGCCGTCGTCCAGGAGCGCTACGAGCGGCTGGTCGCCCTCCAGGAGGAGATCTCCTGGGAGGAGAACAAGAAGCAGGTCGGCCGCACCCTGGAGGTCATGGTCGCCGAGGGCGAGGGCCGCAAGGACGACGCCACCCACCGGCTGTCCGGCCGCGCGCCCGACAGCCGCCTGGTGCACTTCAATCGGAGCTTGCGAGGAGTGAACGACGAGCACAGCACCGGGCCCGAAGAACCGATCCGCCCCGGCGACATGGTGACCGTCGACATCACCTACGCCGCTCCGCACCACCTCCTGGCCGAGGGCGCGGTGCGCGGCATCCGCCGTACCCGCGCGGGCGACGCCTGGGAGAAGCGCAACGCCGCCCCGGCGGAGAAGGCCTCAGGGGGCGTCCTGCTGGGGCTGCCCACCATCGGGGCACCGGCCCCGAGCCCGGCCCCCGCGGCGGGCTGCGGCTGCGACTGAGCGGCCGCGGCGCAGCGGTGGTGCAGCGGCGGCCTGACGTTACGCTGCGTGGCATGCTCGTAGCCGCCGCCATCTGCCCCTGCCCGCCGCTGCTGGTCCCGGAGGTCGCGGCCGGTGCCGCGCCCGAACTGGACGCGCTGCGCGCCGCCTCCCTGGACGCGGTCGGCGTCCTGGCCGCCGCCCGCCCGGACCGGCTGCTCGTCCTCGGCCCGGCCGAACAGGCCGGCCGGGGCCCGCACCCCCAGGGCGCCGTCGGCTCCTTCCGCGGCTTCGGGGTGGACGTCGAGGTGACCCTGGGCGCCGCGGAGACCTCGTCCGAGCGGGAACTCCCGCCGTCGCTGTCCGTCGGCGCCTGGCTGCTGTCCCGGGCGGACTGGGCCGACGCCCCCGTGGAGGGCCTGGGCGTCGGCGAGCCGCTGCCCCGTGACCGGTGCCTGCCGGTGGGCCGGGAGATCGCCACGTCGGCGCCCCGGGTGGCGCTTCTGGTGATGGGCGACGGCAGCGCCTGCCGGTCGGTGAAGGCGCCGGGCTACTTCGACGAGCGAGCCGAGGCGTTCGACGCCGAGGCGGCCCGCGCCCTCGGCGCCGCGGACATCGCCGCACTGACCGCCCTCGACGAGGAACTGGCCGCCGACCTCCAGGCGTCCGGACGGGCCTGCTGGCAGGTCCTGGCCGGCGCGGCCCAGGGCGCGGGCCTGCGCGGCGAACTCCTCCGCGACGAGGCGCCGTACGGCGTCGGCTACTTCGTGGCCACCTGGTCGTAGGGGCCAGCGCCTGCCCTAGGTGGTCCCGGGCCGTGGCGACGCGGCCTGAGGGGCGCCAAAGCTACGGCGGCGGCCGCGCGGTCATCCACCGCGCGGCCGCCGCCGTATGCCACGACCCGCAGGGAACGGGCCGGCACCGCCGGTGCCGCCGTCCGCTCGCGGATCGGCCGTGGAACTACTTGCGGGCGCCCTCGCCCGCCTCACTGCCGGTCGCCGCCCCGGAGGACTTCTGGCGGGGGATCTCGAGGCCCTCGGCGGCCGCCTCGGCCGACGGCTCGTCCTCAGCGGCGGCCTCGTCCTGCTCCGCAGCCCCGGACTCCCCGGCCGCCTCCTCCGAGGCCTCGGCCTTCTCCCCCGCGTCCTCGTCGGCCGCGGAGGCCTCCGAGTCGGCCGTCACCGTCGCGGCAGCGGCCTCTTCCGTCGACGCCTCGTCCTTGCGACGGCGAAACCGCGAAAACACGCCCATAACTTCTCCTACGCTACTCATCCGGGCGAAATCCCGTGCCGCCCGGAGCGTCCCATTGCGCCGCCCGCGGGCGCCGGTCCTGCACCGGCTCCCGGGATCTCGCAACAGGCAACGACCTCACCCGTAGCCCGTCACGTCGCTCGTTCGAGATGGGGGCGTGATGTTTGCGAGACTGACGGGGTGAACATCGCCGTTCCCGCTCCGCGGGTCATCGCCGTCGTCGGCCCCACCGCGGCCGGAAAGTCAGACCTGGGCGTCGCCCTCGCCCAGCACCTGGGCGGCGAGGTCATCAACGCCGACTCCATGCAGCTCTACAGAGGCATGGACATCGGCACCGCCAAACTCACCCCCGAGGAGCGGCACGGCGTCCCGCACCGACTGCTGGACATCTGGGACGTCACGCGGGCGGCGAGCGTCGCCGAGTACCAGACGCTGGCCCGCGCCGAGATCGACCGGCTGCTCGCCGAGGGCCGCACCCCCGTCCTCGTCGGCGGCTCCGGGCTGTACGTACGCGGCGCCATCGACGCCCTCGAATTCCCCGGCACCGACCCGGACGTCCGCGCCCGCCTGGAGGCCGAGCTGGCCGAACAGGGCAGCGGCGCACTGCACGCCCGGCTTGCCGCCGCCGATCCCGAGGCCGGGCGCGCCATCCTGCCCAGCAACGGCCGGCGCATCGTGCGTGCCCTGGAGGTCATCGAGATCACCGGGCGGCCCTTCACCGCCAACCTGCCCGGCCACGAAGCGGTCTACGACACCCTGCAGATCGGCGTCGACGTCGAGCGCCCCGAACTCGACGAGCGGATCGCGCGGCGCGTGGACCGGATGTGGGACGCCGGGCTCGTCGACGAGGTGCGCCGCCTGGAGGCCGAGGGGCTGCGCGAGGGACGTACCGCCTCCCGGGCGCTCGGCTACCAGCAGGTGCTCGCCCAGCTGGCGGGGGAGTGCACCGAACAGGAGGCGCGCGACGAGACGGTGCGCGCCACCAAGCGCTTCGCGCGCCGTCAGGATTCCTGGTTCCGCCGGGACCCCCGGGTCCACTGGCTCAGCGGCGCCGCCGACCGCCGGGCGGAACTCCCACGGCTCGCGCTGGCGTTGCTCGAACGACCGGTCACAGCCTGATCACGTCATGGCATCGGGACGCTCCGGCCGTCATCCGGGCCCCTGAGGGCATGTCATCATCGACCTTCGATCGAGGCGTGCAATCTGCAGTGGGGAGGGCGCGTGGCAATGGAGGCCGGCCCTCGCAACAGAGCGCAGCAACCGGACCGGAACGCAGCCGACACGGCACCGCTGGCCCAGGACGGTCCGGACACGCCGGACGCCCTGACCGCCGCTGCCGACGGGATCCCCGCGCTCGCCGCGCCGGCCGCCCTCGACGCCGGCCTGGACGACTCGGACGGCCCCGACGCGGACCCCGGCCGGCCCGCCGAGGGCGGTGAGTCCTTCCGGGAGCTCCGGCCGCCGCGCCGGCTGCGGCTGTGGCAGCTCGCCCCGATCGTGGTGCTCGCCGCCGTCGGGTCGCTGATGTTCGCCTTTCCCCTCGCCTTCGAGTTCGGCGGCGACGGCGGCGCGGTGATCGCCATGCTCGGTCTGCTGCTGTGCTGCTGCGCGGCGGGCTGGGGCATGATGGCCGCCCGCCGCGTCGGCACCACCTGGCCGGGGCTGCCGGTGCGCGGCTCCGGGCGGCGCGCGAGCTGGCGGGTGGTCCTGATCTACGCCGCGCTGGTGGCGGTCCCCGCTGCCCTCGCCATCTGGCGGGTGGCCCGTCTGCGCTGATCCGGCCGTCGTCCCCGTAGGATTCAAGGATGACCAGCACGCAGCGCATCGCCTTCCTCAAGGGCCACGGCACCGAGAACGACTTCGTGATCGTCCCCGACCCGGACGGACGCCTGGAGCTGCCCGCGGCCGCCGTCGCCCGCATCTGCGACCGGCGGGCCGGGCTCGGCGGTGACGGGGTGCTGCGTGTCGTACGGTCCGCGGCGCATCCCGAGGCGCGGGCGATGGCCGACGAGGCCGAGTGGTTCATGGACTACCGCAACGGCGACGGTTCGATCGCCGAGATGTGCGGCAACGGCGTACGGGTCTTCGCCCGCTATCTGCTGCACGCCGGGCTGGTCGAGGCGGGCGAGGTCACCATCGCCACCCGCGCCGGCGTACGGCGGGTCCACGTCGCCAAGACCGGGCATGTCACCGTCTCGATGGGGCGCGCCGAACTCCCCGAGGAGAGCGTCGTCGTCACCGTCGGCGGGCGCAGCTGGCCGGCCCGCAACGTGAACATGGGCAATCCGCACGCCGTCGCGTTCGTCGAGGATCTGGACCACGCCGGCGAGCTGCGCACCGTGCCGCCGTTCAGCCCGGCGGAGGTCTATCCGGCGGGCGTCAACATCGAGTTCGTCGCCGACCGCGGCCCGCGCCATGTGGCGATGCGGGTGCACGAGCGGGGCTCCGGCGAGACCCGGTCCTGCGGCACCGGCGCCTGCGCGGTCGCCGTGGCCACCGCGCGCCGGGACGGCGCTGACCCGGCCGTCACCGGCACCCCGGTGACCTACACCGTCGATGTGCTCGGCGGCAGCCTGTCGATCACCGAGCTGCCCGACGGGACGGTGGAGATGACCGGTCCTGCCGTGATCGTCGCCGAGGGCACCTTCGACCCCGAATGGCTGACGGCGGCGCTCGCCTGACAGGTACACCGCCACGGGAAACGGGTCCAACCCCGAGATTCGCTCGAATGGGTGATCCGTTTCACGCTGGGCGAGAGCAGGACAGCGCTGCGTGATGGGCTCGATAGCATCAAGCACCGGCCGGGACGTCCGACTGACGGCGTCCCACCGCCGGTCGACGCTGCCGGAGGTGCCCATGAGCGCAGAGGCCACAAACCCTGGTAACCCTGAAGCAGCGGGCCGCAAGCGCGGCCGCCCCCGACTGGAGCTCCGGGGGCTGCGTCGGATCGGGCGCGCCGCGCTGCTCGGCCCGGCCCCCCGCGACGGCCTCCCGGACGCCCTGGAACACGTCGCCAAGGTGCATCGCGGCCACCATCCCGACGCCGATCTGGACATCCTGAGCAAGGCCTACGTCCTGGCGGAGTCCTCGCACCGCGGCCAGATGCGCAAGAGCGGCGAGCCGTACATCACGCATCCGCTCGCGGTGACCCTGATCCTCGCCGAACTGGGCGCGGAGACCACGACGTTGACCGCCTCCCTGCTGCACGACACGGTCGAGGACACGGAGGTGACGCTCGATCAGGTCCGGGCCGAGTTCGGCGCCGAGGTCTGCTATCTCGTCGACGGCGTGACGAAGCTGGAGAAGGTCGACTACGGCGCGGCCGCCGAGCCGGAGACCTTCCGCAAGATGCTGGTCGCCACCGGCAACGACGTCCGGGTGATGTCCATCAAGCTCGCCGACCGGCTGCACAACATGCGCACCCTGGGCGTGATGCGCCCCGAGAAACAGGCCCGGATCGCCAAGGTGACCCGGGACGTGCTGATCCCGCTCGCCGAACGCCTCGGCGTCCAGGCGCTGAAGAGCGAACTGGAGGACCTGGTCTTCGCGATCCTGCACCCGGACGAGTACGCCACCACCAGCCGCCTCGTACGGGAGCACGCCGGCACCGGCAGGCCGCAGCCCGATCCGCTGGCGGCCATCGCCGACCGGGTGCGCGGCACCCTCCACGAAGCCGGCATCGACGCCGAAGTGCGGGTCGTCCCACGGCACTTGGTGTCCGTGCACCGGGTCCTGCTGGGGCGCGGTGAGGTGACCGGCGCGGACCTGGGGCGGCTGCTGATCCTCGTCGCGGAGGACGCCGACTGCTACGCGGTCCTCGGCGAGCTGCACACCTGCTTCACCCCGGTGATCTCCGAGTTCAAGGACTTCATCGCGTCGCCCAAGTTCAACCTGTACCAGTCGCTGCACACCGCGGTCACCGGCGAGTCCGGGGAGATCGCCGAGACGCTGATCCGTACGCACCAGATGCACCGGGTCGCGGAGGCCGGGGTGATCGCGCTGGGCAATCCGTACGCACCGTGCACCGGGGCGTCGAGCCCCCAAGAATCCGACGCACCCGAAGGGGAGCGGGCCGACCCGACCCGTCCCGGATGGCTCTCGCGGCTGCTGGAGTGGCAGCGGACGACCCCCGATCCGGACACGTTCTGGACGTCGCTGCGGGACGATCTCGCGCAGGACCGGGAGATCACCGTGTTCTGTGCCGACGGGCTGCCGGACGGTCCCGACGGCCGGTCCGGAGCCGTCACCGGCGGCTCGGCCGGCGCCACCGGGGGCACCATCGGGCTGCCGGAAGGGGCGAGTTGTGTGGACGCCGCGTACGCGCGGCACGGCGAGGCGGCGCACTGCTGCATCGGCGCCCGGGTCAACGGCCGCCTCGCGACGCTCTCCACCGTCCTGCACGACGGTGACAGCCTGCATCTGCTGATGTCCCCGGACCCGGCGACCGGGCCCTCCCCGGAGTGGCTCGACCACGCCCGCACGCCGGCCGCCCGGCTCGCCATCTCCCGTCGGCTCTCGGAGCAGCCGGCGGCCGGCGGTCCGCCCGCCGGGCACGGGGAGGCACCGGCCGGACCGCCCGCCGCCGCGACCGAGCCCGACCCGCCGCAGGTCACCCCGGCCTCCGTCCTCGCGGTGGCGGATCTGCCGGGCGCCGCGGTCCGGCTGGCGGGCTGCTGCACTCCGGTGCCGCCGGACAGCGTCACCGGCTTCGCCGTGAGGGGCGGCACGGTCACCGTGCACCGCGCCCTGTGCCCCGTGGTCGCGCGGATGGCGGCGACCGGCCGGCAGCCGGTCGGGGTGCGCTGGCGGGGCACCGGCAGAAGCGGCCACGGCTGCCGGGTGACGCTGCTCGCCGAGGCCTTCAGCAGGCCCCATCTGCTGGCCGACCTCACCGAGGTGATCGCCACCCAGGGCGCCGCCGTGGTGTCGGCCGCCGTCGAGCCCCCGCACGAGCAGCGGGTGCGGCACACCTACACGCTGCAACTGCCCGATGCCGGCGGGCTGCCGTCCTTGATGCGCGCGATGCGCCAAGTTCCGGGCGTCTTCGACGTGTTGCGGGCCGGCCGGGCGAGACAGGCCGCGGCGCTGCGCCCCTAGGGCCTGTCCCAAGGGGCATGGCCGGACCCGCGCCCCGACCCGTCGGACGGGCCCTGGGAGGACGGCGCGGGCGCTGGTCCCCGGCCTGTAAGCCGGACGTACGAACCACCGCCCGTTCGAGTGCCGTAATGCCGCGCCACCCGCGGGGGAGCGGGCCGCGCTGATAGCGGTAACCCATGTCGCTTCCCTTGCGCCGCCCGTCCCGCGAACCCGACCGCGCCACCCGCGCCCTGCCCGGCGACCCACCCCGCCGGACCCCGTCGCGGGCAGCCCGCCGCGCCGTCGCCCTGGGGCTCGCGGCCCTCACCACGCTCGGCGCGGCCGCGCCTCCGTCCCCGGGGCCGCTCGGCATCGGCGACCGCCTCTTCCCGGCCCTCGGCAACCCCGGCTACGACGTCCTGTCCTACGACGTGTCCCTGGACTACGGCGGCCGCAACGACCGGCCGATGAGCGCCGTCACCGAGATCAACGCCGAGGCCACCAGCCTCCTCGACCACCTCAACCTCGACTTCGCCCGCGGCACCGTCCAGTCCGTGGAGGTCGGCGGCCTGCCGGCCGAGCACGCCCAGCACGGCGAGGACCTGGTGGTCACCCCGATGCTCCCGATCCTGGCGGGGCAGCAGCTCCAGATCGTCATCCGGCACACCAGCGACCCGGACGCCAAGGGCGACGGCGGCTGGATCCGTACCGTCGACGGGCTGGCGATGGCCAACCAGGCCGATGCCGCGCACCGCGTCTTCCCCTGTAGCGACCACCCCTCCGACAAGGCGTTCTTCACCTTCCGTGTCAGCGCGCCCCGGGCACTGACGGCGGTCGCCAACGGCATGCTCGTGGGGCGCCGCGAGGAGGGCGCGCGGCGCGTCTGGACGTACCGGACCGCGCACCCCATGGCCACCGAGCTGGCGCAGGTGTCCATCGGGAAGTCCAGTGTGGTGCGCCGCCGCGGGCCGCACGGGCTGCCGCTGCGCGACGTCGTCCCGACCGCCGACCGCAAGGTCCTGGAGCCCTGGCTCGCCAAGACGCCGGGCCAGATGGCCTGGCTGGAGCGCAAGATCGGCCGCTTCCCCTTCGAGACGTACGGGGCGCTGATCGCGGACGCCAACACCGGCTTCGAGCTGGAGACACAGACCCTCTCGCTCTTCGAGAAGGGCCTGTTCACCACCAACCGGCTGCCCTCCTGGTACATCGAGTCCGTGATGGTGCACGAACTGGCCCACCAGTGGTTCGGCGACAGCGTCAGCCCGCGCCGCTGGTCCGACCTCTGGCTGAACGAGGCCCACGCCACCTGGTACGAGGCCCTCTACTCCCAGGAGAAGAGCGGCGGCCAGACCAGCCTGGAGGCGCGGCTGCGCCAGGCGTACGAGTCGTCGGACCGCTGGCGCGCGGACGGCGGCCCGCCCGCGACGCCCCAGCAGCCCAGCCCCGGCAAGAAGATCAGCATCTTCCGGCCGATCGTCTACGACGGCGGCGCGCTGGTCCTGTACGCCCTGCGGCAGAAGATCGGCAAGGGCGCCTTCGACCGACTGGAACGGGCCTGGGTGACCCGGCACCGCGACGGTGTGGCCGGCACCCGCGACTTCATCGCGATGGCCTCGCAGGAAGCCGACCAGGACCTGTCCGGCTTCCTGCACGGCTGGCTGTACGGGGCGAAGACCCCGCCGATGCCGGGCCACCCCGAATGGAAGGCCAAGGGAGCCGGTACACCGAAGGGAGCCGCTACACCGAAGGGGGAAGCGAAGCCGAAGGGGGAAGCGAAGCCGAAGGAGGGCGGAAAGTCCAAGGAGGGGGCGAAGCCGAAGGGAGAGGCGAAGCCGAAGGGCGGCGGGAAGCCCAAGGGGAGCGCCGAGCCCAAGGGGGGCGCCGAGCCGCAGCCCCAGGAAAACCCGCGTGACGCCCGTTGACGGGCCGTGCGACCATCGACAGGTCGACGCCGACGGACGCCCCGGGAATCTCCGGCGCGGCTCGGACGTTGACATCACCGAAAGCCGCGGCACCACCGACAGTCCCGGCGGGGCCCTCGGCCCCGCGGACTTCCCGACGAGACAAAGGATCAAATGACCTCCTCTTCTTCCCTTCCGCAGGACCGTTCCCTTTCGCAGGACCGGCAGCGCCTCCCCGAAGGCTTTCGGGCCAACGCCCTGATGGAAGAGGACGTCGCCTGGAGCCACGAGATCGACGGGGAGCGTGACGGCGACCAGTACGACCGCTCGGAGCGGGCGGCGCTGCGCCGTGTCGCGGGCCTGTCCACCGAGCTCGAAGACGTCACCGAGGTCGAGTACCGGCAGCTCCGCCTGGAGCGGGTGGTGCTCGTCGGCGTCTGGACCACCGGGACGGTGCTCGACGCGGAGAACTCCCTCGCCGAGCTCGCCGCGCTGGCCGAGACCGCCGGCGCCATGGTGCTCGACGGCGTCATCCAGCGCCGCGACAAGCCCGACCCGGCCACCTACATCGGCTCCGGCAAGGCCCTGGAGCTGCGCGACGTCGTGCTGGAGTCCGGGGCGGACACCGTGGTGTGCGACGGTGAGCTCTCCCCGGGCCAGCTGATCCACCTGGAGGACGTCGTCAAGGTCAAGGTGGTCGACCGGACCGCTCTGATCCTCGACATCTTCGCCCAGCACGCCAAGTCCCGGGAGGGCAAGGCGCAGGTCTCCCTGGCGCAGATGCAGTACATGCTGCCCAGGCTCCGAGGCTGGGGCCAGTCGCTGTCCCGGCAGATGGGTGGCGGTGGCTCCGGCTCCGCGGGCGGCGGTATGGCCACCCGTGGCCCCGGTGAGACCAAGATCGAGACGGACCGGCGGCGGATCCGCGAGAAGATGGCGAAGATGCGCCGGGAGATCGCGGAGATGAAAACCGGCCGGGACATCAAGCGCCAGGAACGCCGGCGCAACAAGGTCCCCTCGGTCGCCATCGCCGGCTACACCAACGCCGGCAAGTCCTCCCTGCTCAACCGGCTCACCGGAGCCGGTGTCCTGGTGGAGAACGCCCTGTTCGCCACCCTGGACCCGACCGTCCGGCGGGCCGAGACGCCCAGCGGGCGGCTCTACACCCTCGCCGACACCGTCGGATTCGTCCGGCATCTGCCGCACCACCTCGTCGAGGCGTTCCGCTCCACGATGGAGGAGGTCGGCGACTCCGATCTCATCCTGCATGTGGTCGACGGCTCGCATCCGGTGCCGGAGGAGCAGTTGGCCGCGGTGCGCGAGGTGATCCGCGACGTGGGCGCGACGGACGTGCCCGAGATCGTGGTCGTCAACAAGGCCGACGCCGCCGATCCGCTGGTGCTCCAGCGCCTGCTGCGCCAGGAGAAGCACGCCCTCGCCGTCTCGGCCCGTACCGGGCAGGGCATGGCGGAGCTGCTCGAACTGCTCGACGCGGAACTGCCGCGCCCCCAGGTGGAGATCGAGGCACTGGTGCCCTACACCCAGGGCGCCCTGGTCTCGCGGGCGCATGCCGAGGGCGAGGTCATCTCCGAGGAGCACACCGCGGACGGCACGGTCCTCAAGGCGCGGGTGCACGCCGAGCTGGCCGCCGAGTTCCAGGCGCATCTTTGCGCCTGAACCGGCGCCGCTCTCGCGGACGGGGTTGTCCGCCGCGGGGGTTGCTCGATTGATGGTTGCGGTTCCAGGCAAAGACGTGGGCCCGCTCCCGGTCTCCCGGGGGCGGGCCCACGTCATGTCTTGCGCGTCATATCGCGCAGGTGGGCGATGCGAGCGGCACCGGCGTACGGCACCGCCCGCGGCGCGGCGTCAGCCCTTGGCCGCCCACTTCTTGCTCATGTTGTCGAAGATCGACTTGGCCTCGGCGCCCAGGTGCGGGCCGGCCGCCCACTTGGCCGGACGCGGCCCCATCGACATGTTCGAGACCAGCACCGGCTTGCCGTCCTCGCCCTTGGCGAACCAGGGGCCACCGGAGGAGCCACCGGTCATGGTGCAGCCGATCCGGTACATGGTCGGCATCTTGGCGTTCGTCGTCAGACGGGTCGGCTTGTCGGTGCACTGGTTCTGGATGGCACCGTCGAACGGCGCCTCCGCCGGGTAGCCCTGAGCGGTCAGGCTCGGGATCTTGTTCATCGCCGGAGCGTTGAACTCGACCTCGTACGCACCGCCGGCGATCTCCTCCAGCGACTTACCGCCGTTGTCCGTCTCCGGCTTGACGTGCATCAGCGCGAAGTCGTACGGAGCCATCGGCACGCCGGGAACGGCGCCGCCGTCCTTGATCCACTCGCTGGAGGTGGCCATGTCGTCCGCCCACCACTTGCCGGACGGCACCCGGTCCTCGAACGGCGTGGTCTTCATCTTGCTGGCGGGCTGACCGGTCCGGTTGAAGTTCGGCACGAACATCATGTTGCGGTACCAGCCGCCGTTCTTGCCGGCGTGCACACAGTGCGCGGCGGTCCACACGAGGTTGGACTTGCCGGGGTGCGCCGGGTCCTTGACGACCGTGGCGGAACAGCGCGATTCGCCCTCGGGGGTGCTGAACGCCAGCAGCCCGACGCCGGGAGCGGTCGAGGTGTAGGGCGTCTTGACCGGCTGGGCCGCGACGGCCGCGGGCTCCGGGTCGGTCTTGCCCTGGTCCTGGGAGATGTCCTCAGGCTTGCTGGGGTCCTTCGGCGGCTTGATCTTGTCGATCTTGTCCGGGTTCCAGAAGTCCTTGATGATCGGGTTGATGAACTCCCCGGCCTCGCGGAGCCACTTGTCCTTGGACCAGTTCTTCCACTCGCCGTTCTTCCACTTGTCCAGGTCGAAGCCGTGTTCCTTGAGCTTGTCCTGGATGTCCTTGGGGATCTGGATGTCACCCCCGCCCGTGGTGTCGGCCGCCTGGGTCGGCTTGGCGTCCGCGTCGCCGCTGTCCGGCCCGCACGCGGTGAGTGTCAGCGACAGCACCGCGGTGAGGGCGGCCGCGGCCACGACTGGCCGACGTATGGATCGCATGGGTGAGCTCCCCCTGGTTAATTCGATCTGAGCTTGTGTGGCTCGGGCGTACCTGCGCGCTCTGACACTTGTCATGAACGCCAAGATCCGAAGCGCAAGACCCCACTATGCCGGTGCCGGTGGGGACGGCGGTACTCGGGTCCCCGGTTCCCACGCCCGCAGGGATCTTGCCGGCAACCGTGATCCTCCGTCGGCGGCGTCGTTGGTACGTACGGGGGACAGCCGGCCCGCCGCAGCGGCCGGCCCGGTATTCACACCAGCAGGAGGACACAACTGCCGTGGCGTTGACCGATACCGTGCCGGCGGCCGTGCCGTCGGCCCACGAGGGGATCCTGCGGCGGCAGTCCCTGCGTGAGTCCGCCGCCCGTACGTACGCGCGCTCGCTGCCCATCGTCCCGGTGCGCGCCCGCGGGCTGACCATCGAGGGCGCCGACGGCCGGCGCTATCTCGACTGCCTTTCCGGCGCGGGCACGTTGGCGCTCGGGCACAACCACCCCGTGGTGCTCGAAGCGATCCGGACCGTCCTGGACTCCGGCGCGCCACTGCACATCCTCGACCTCGCGACGCCCGTCAAGGACGCCTTCACCACCGAGCTCTTCGCCACACTGCCCGGAAAGTTGGCGGAAAACGCGCGCGTCCAGTTCTGCGGACCGGCCGGCACGGACGCGGTCGAGGCCGCGTTCAAACTCGTCCGCACCGCGACCGGACGGGACGGCCTGATGGCCTTCTCCGGCGCGTACCACGGCATGACGGCGGACGCGCTCGCCGCATCCGGAGGAGCCCGGCACAGCGGTGTGACCCGGCTGCCCTACCCGTACGACTACCGCTGCCCGTTCGGGACCGGCGGCGAGCGCGGTGCCGAACTCGCCGCCCGCTGGACGGAGAACCTGCTCGACGACGAGAAGAGCGGGGTGCCGCGGCCCGCCGGGATGATTCTCGAACCGGTCCAGGGGGAGGGCGGCGTGATCCCCGCCCCGGACGACTGGCTGCGGCGCATGCGGGAGATCACCGCCGCCCGGCGGATCCCGCTGATCGTGGACGAGGTGCAGACCGGCGTCGGCCGCACCGGCACCTTCTGGGCGGTCGAGCACAGCGGGATCGTGCCCGATGTCATCGTGCTGTCGAAGGCGATCGGCGGCAGCCTGCCGCTCGCGGTGATCGTCTACCACGAGGAGCTGGACGCCTGGCGGCCCGGCGCGCACGCCGGCACCTTCCGCGGCAACCAGCTCGCCATGGCCGCCGGCCGGGCCACCCTCGCCTACGTACGGGAGAACGGGCTGGCGCAGCGGGCCGGGGAGCTCGGCGCCCGGATGCTCGCCCGGCTCAGCGGACTCGCCACCGCCCACGACTGCATCGGCGACGTCCGGGGCCGCGGACTGATGCTCGGGCTCGAACTGGTCGACCCGGAGGCCGACGCCGACGCCACCGGCGCCCGGCCCGCCGCCCCCGCACTCGCCGCCGCCGTCCAGCGCGCCTGCCTGGACCGCGGACTGATCGTCGAACTTGGTGGCCGGCACGCCGCCGTCGTCCGCCTGCTGCCACCCCTGACCATCACCGACGAACAGGCGGACGCGGTCCTCGACCGCCTTGCCGACGCCATCGCCGCGGCGGTCCGCACCACCCCCGGCCCGACGGGCTCGTCCCCAACGACCATGCGAGGCACCTCCCCATGAACGAACGCCCCGGCTCCGACGGGACCCAGGCCGCCGAGCGACTCCCCGCCCACCAGGGCGCGGAGACGATCGAGCCAGCCGTACCGCGCCAGCAGCGGCGCGCCCCCGACGACAGGCGCCAGCCCCCGGCGGCCACGGCCCCGGCCGCGCCCGCCCCGTTCGACCGCCCCCAACCCGACGACGGCGACCCCCTGGACCACCCGGATCCGGCGGCCGCCGCCGACGCCGCGGGCGTCGAGAACCTGCTGCGCTGCTGGATCCGCGAAAGCGGCACCCACCGCCCGGCCGGCGGCCGGCTGCGCATCCCGCTCCACGCCAGCGCGAGCGCCCTGCACATCCCCGTCCGCTACTGGTCGCCCACCGGCTGGCACCGCTTCGGCGCCCCCACCCTGGAGGGCACCCCGGTGGGCGCCGCCCCGCTGGACGCCGTCACCCTGGCCGCGCTGCTGCGCCGGGAGGCCGCACACGGAGCCGAGCGCCGGGCACCGCAGGACACGCCCCGTCCGGCATCGGACGCCGACGGAGCCTGGATGGTCGGCCGGGTCGCCGACTCCGTCCGCAGCACCTCCCTCTTCATCGCCGACCGGCGCGCCCACCCCGCCGACAACCAGGGCGCGCTTTTCCTCGAAGCCGAACAGTCCCTCCTCCTGGGCCACCCCCTGCACCCCACCCCCAAGAGCCGCCAGGGCCTCACCGACGCCGAGACCCACGCCTACTCGCCCGAACTGCGCGGCGCCTTCCCGCTCCACTGGATGGCCGTGCACCGCTCCGCCCTCGCCACCGACTCCGCCTGGACCGAACGCGGCAAGCCCGTTCCCGCCGAGCAGCTCGCCGCCGAACTCGCCGGGGGCACCCTCCGACTCCCCGACGAGACCGTGCCGTTGCCGCTGCACCCCTGGCAGGCCAGGGAACTCGCCGACCGCCCGGACGTCGCCGCGCTCCGCGACGCCGGTCTGCTGCACGACCTCGGCCCCCGCGGCCCCCTGTGGCACCCCACCTCCTCCGTCCGCACGGTCTACCGCCCCGACGCGGAAGCCATGCTCAAACTCTCCCTCGGCCTGCGCATCACCAACTCCCGCCGGGAGAACCTCCGCAAGGAACTGGAGCGCGGCGTCGAGGTCCACCGGCTGCTGCGCACCGGCCTCGCCGAGCAGTGGCAGGCCGCCTTCCCGGGGCAGCCGGGCTTCGACATCGTCCGCGACCCGGCCTATCTCGCCGTCGACGACGCCGACGGCGCGCCCGTCCAGGGGCTCGACGTCGTCATCCGCCACAACCCCTTCGGGCCCGCCGACGACGCCGTCTGCATCGCCGGGCTGACCTCGCCACGGCCCTGGCCCGGCCAGACGGGGATGAGCTCCCGGCTCGCCCGGCTCGTCGCCGCGCTCAGCGCCCGTACGGGGCGCTCGGCCGGTGCCGTCGCCACCGAGTGGTTCCTGCGCTATCTCGAAGCCGTCGTACGGCCCGTCCTCTGGCTGGACGGCACCGCGGGCGTCGCCCTGGAAGCCCACCAGCAGAACACCCTCGTGCTGCTGGACCTGGACGGCTGGCCGGCCGGCGGCCGCTACCGCGACAACCAGGGCTACTACTTCCGCGCGTCCCGGCGCGCCGAACTGGAGCGGCGGCTGCCCGGCATCGGCGCGACCAGCGACACCTTCGTCGCCGACGACGTCACCGACGAGCGGCTGGCGTACTACCTGGGTATCAACAACGTCCTCGGCCTGATCGGTGCCTTCGGCGCGCAGCGGCTGGTCCGCGAGGAGATCCTGCTCGCCGCCTTCCGGCGCTTCCTGGCCGACGCCGCCACCGCCCCCGCCGCCCATCGCTCGAACCTGCCGGAGCAGCTGCTGGCCGCCCGCACGCTGCGCTGCAAGGCCAATCTCGCGACCCGGCTGCACGGCCTCGACGAACTCGTCGGCCCGGTCGACACCCAGTCCGTGTACGTCACCGTGGCCAATCCGCTCGCCACGTAGGCCCGTCCGGACCGGGGCGGCGGGCGCCGTTCGCCGCCCCGGTTCCCGCCCCGCATCCGCCCTCACCCCCAGCCGGCTCCCGACCCCGCAGCCCCGCGACCCACAAGGCCACGCGTCATGCGGCCACGAGAGGAGAGCGTCGCCGTGCCATCCACCGACTCCGACCTCGGCCCCAGCTCGGAATCCACCCTCGAACGGCAACTCCCTTGGGAATCAGCGATGTTGTCCGCCGGGGAGGGTCGGGAGACGGGGCAGGCCCCGGCACCCGACCGCGCCTCGGGGCCCGATCGCGCTCCGTGGCCCGATCGCGCTCCGGCCGAGGGCCCGCTGCTCGGCGACCCGGCGGACTGGCCGCCCGCCGACACCTCCGCCGGGCCGTTCGCGCTCGTGCCCGTCCGGCTGGACCGCGATCTGGCGCGAATCGCCCGCTGGATGAACGATCCGGCGGTCGCGGCCTTCTGGGAGCTGGCGGGGCCGCCCGAGACCACCGCCGCCCATCTGCGCACCCAGCTCGACGGTGACGGGCGCAGCGTGCCCTGCCTCGGGGTGCTGGCCGGCGTCCCGATGAGCTACTGGGAGATCTACCGCGCCGACCTGGACCCCGTGGGCTCTTACTACAGGGCGCGGCCCCAGGACACCGGTGTGCACCTCCTGATCGGCGGCGCCGGCGACCGCGGGCGCGGCCTGGGCACGGCGCTGCTGCGCGCCACCGCCGATCTCGTGCTGGACCACCGGCCCGGCTGCGGACGCGTCGTCGCCGAGCCCGATCTGCGCAACACCCCCTCCGTCGCCGCGTTCCTGGGCGCGGGGTTCCGCTACGCCGACGAGATCGAGCTGCCGGACAAACGCGCGGCCCTGATGATCCGCGACCGCGCGCACCGCCACCTGCTCTGACCCCGGGGCCGTCCGACGACGGCCCCGGCGGCGTTGTGGCCCGCATCCCCAGTGCTTCCCCCCCCGGGGCCTCCGCCCCCACCCCCGCCCCACCCCCGACAAACCACCCATCCCGTCGTCCCGGTTGTCCCCCGCATGTGCCGGGCCCGTCCGCTCCGAGGAGTCCCGCCTTGTCTCCAGCGCCCCAGCTCCCGCACAGCGCCTGGCAGCACGCCGCGCGCCGACTGTTCGCCAAGACCCTGGCGGAGTTCGCGTACGAGGAAATCCTCACCCCCGAGCCCGATGGCACCGCCCCCGACGGCACCCCGCGCTACCGCCTGCCCGTCGGCGACGCCCTCGTCTACCGCTTCCACGCCCGCCGAGGCGCCTACGGGCACTGGCGTGTCGACCCCGAGTCCATCACCCCCGACAGCGACCCCCTGCGCTTCCTCACCCATGCCCACGACACCGTGCTGGGCCTGTCGGGCGACACCACCGGACACCTCATCCGCGAGCTGACCGCCACCCTCGCCGCCGACACCCGCCTCGACGCCACCGCCGTCAGCGCGGCCGACCTCGCCGACCTGGACTACGCCGACCTGGAAGGCCACCAGACCGGCCACCCCTGGCTCGTCGCGAACAAGGGCCGGCTCGGCTTCTCCGCCACCGACGCGGCGCACTGGGCCCCGGAAGCCCGCACACCCCAGCGGCTGCCCTGGCTCGCCGCACACCACGCGCTCGCCCACTATCGCGGCGTCCCCAGCCTCGCCACCCCCGATCGCCTCTACGGCGAGGAACTCACCCCCGCCACCCGCGCCGCCTTCGACCGCGCCATCTCCGACGAGGGCCGCGACCCCGCCGACTACCTCTACCTCCCCGTGCACCCCTGGCAGTGGGACGAGACCATCGCCCCGCTCTTCGCGCCGCAGCTCGCCGACAGATCCATCATCGCGCTGCCCACTGACAACGACCTCAGGCTGCCGCAGCAGTCGATCCGCACCTTCCTCAACATCAGCCGCCCGCAGGCCCGTACGGTCAAGCTGCCGCTGTCCATCCTCAACACCCTGGTCTGGCGCGGCCTGCCCACCGAGCGCACCCTCGCCGCCCCCGCTGTCACCCGCTGGGTGCACGGCCTACGCGACGACGACACGTTTCTGCGCGACGAGACCCGGGTGATCCTGCTCGGCGAGACCGCCTCCGTCACCGTCGAGCACCCCCTCTACGACCGGCTGCCCGGCGTCCCGTACCAGTTCAAGGAACTCCTCGGCTGCATCTGGCGGGAGCCGGTCAGCCGCCATCTGGACCCCGGCGAACGCGCCCGCACCCTCGCCTCGCTGCTCCAGACCGACCCCCACGGCCGCGCCCTCACCGCGGAGCTGGTGCACCGCTCCGGCCTGGCGCCCCAGGCCTGGCTCCGCCGTCTCTTCGCCGCCCTGCTTCCGCCCCTGCTGCACTTCCTCTACCAGTACGGCACGGTCTTCTCCCCGCACGGCGAGAACGCCATCGTCGTCTTCGACGAGCACGACATCCCCACCCGCCTCGCGGTCAAGGACTTCGTCGACGACGTCAACACCACCTCGCAGCCGCTGCCGGAACACGACTCCATGCCGGACGACGTCCGGGCGGTGCTGCTGACCGAACCGCCCGCGTTCCTCACCCAGTTCATCCACTCCGGGCTGTTCGTCGGCGTCTTCCGCTATCTCGCGCCGCTGTGCGAGGACCAACTCGGCATTCCCGAGAGCGAGTTCTGGTCACTCGTCCGCGCGGAGATCGTGCGCAACCACGAGCGCTTCCCGGGCCTCAAGGAACGCCACGAGACCTTCGACCTGCTCACCCCGCGTATCGAGCGGCTGTGTCTGAACCGTAACCGTCTGCATGTCGACGGCTACCGGGACCGCCGCGACCGCCCGCACGCGGCGGTGCACGGCACCGTGGCCAATCCGCTGCACGCCCTGTGATCCGGCCCGGCTGTCAGTGGTCCCGCGTAGGCTTGCAGCGCTATGACAAAGCCCTCCCTCCCCGATCTGCTCCATGCCGCCGTCACCGCCGTCGGCGGCACCGAGCGCCCCGGCCAGGTGGCGATGGCCGAGGCCGTCGCCGAGGCCGTGGACGACCAGTCCCATCTGCTCGTGCAGGCCGGCACCGGCACCGGAAAGTCCCTCGGCTATCTGGTGCCCGCGCTGGCCCACGGCGAGAGAGTCGTCGTCGCCACGGCCACCCTGGCGCTGCAGCGCCAGCTCGTCGAGCGCGACCTGCCCCGCACGGTCGAGGCGCTGCACCCGCTGCTGCGCCGCCGCCCCGAGTTCGCCATGCTCAAGGGCCGCTCCAATTACCTCTGCCTGCACCGCCTGCACGAAGGCGTCCCGCAGGAAGAGGAGGACGGGCTCTTCGACCCGTTCGAGCAGGCGACGCCCACCAGCAAGCTCGGCAAGGACCTGCTGCGGCTGCGCGACTGGGCGGACGAGACGGAGACCGGCGACCGTGACGCGCTCACCCCCGGTGTCTCCGACCGCGCCTGGGGCCAGGTCTCGGTCTCCTCGCGGGAGTGCCTGGGCGCGTCGAAGTGCGCCTACGGGGCGGAGTGCTTCGCCGAGGCCGCCAGGGAGCGCGCCAAACTCGCCGATGTCGTCGTCACCAACCACGCGCTGCTGGCGATCGACGCCATCGAGGGCGCACCGGTGCTGCCGCAGCATGAGGTCCTGATCATCGACGAGGCCCATGAGCTGGTCTCCCGGGTCACCGGCGTCGCCACGGGTGAGCTCACCCCCGGCCAGGTCAACCGTGCCGTGCGCCGGGCCGCCAAGCTCGTCAACGAAAAGGCCGCTGACCAGCTCCAGACCGCCGCCGAGACCTTCGAGCGACTGATGGAGCTGGCGCTGCCGGGCCGCCTGGAAGAGATCCCCGAGGACCTCGGCTACTGCCTGATGGCGCTGCGCGACGCGGCCCGTACGGTCATCTCCGCGCTCGGCTCGACCCGCGACAAGTCCGTCCAGGACGAGGACGCCGTCCGCAAGCAGGCCCTCGCCTCGGTGGAGAACGTCCATGCCGTCGCCGAGCGCATCGCCAACGGCTCCGAGTTCGACGTGGTCTGGTACGAGCGGCACGACCGCTTCGGCGCCTCGCTCCGGGTGGCCCCGCTCTCGGTCTCCGGCCTCCTCCGGGAGAAGCTGTTCGAGGACCGCTCCGTGGTCCTCACCTCCGCCACCCTCAAGCTCGGCGGCGACTTCAACGGCGTGGGGGCTTCGCTGGGTCTGGCTCCCGAGGGCACCGAAAGCGAGGCCGGTGGGGTCACGAGTCCCCCTTGGAAGGGCCTCGATGTCGGCTCGCCCTTCGACTACTCGAAGCAGGGGATCCTCTACGTCGCCAAGCACCTCGCGCAGCCGGGGCGTGAGGGCAGCCGTACCGACATGCTCGACGAACTCGCCGAGCTGATCGAGGCGGCGGGCGGCCGCACCCTCGGCCTGTTCTCCTCCATGCGCGCCGCCCAGGCCGCCGCCGAGCAGCTGCGCGGCCGCCTGGACATGCCGATCCTCCTCCAGGGCGAGGAGACGCTGGGCGAGCTGATCCGCACTTTCGCGGAGGACGCCCGGACATGCCTCTTCGGCACCCTGTCGCTCTGGCAGGGCGTCGATGTCCCGGGCGTGAACTGCCAGCTGGTGGTGATGGACCGGGTGCCGTTCCCGCGTCCGGACGATCCACTGATGAGCGCCCGGCAGAAGGCCGTGGAGGAGGCCGGCGGCAATGGCTTCATGGCGGTCGCCGCGACGCATGCGGCCCTGCTGATGGCCCAGGGGGCGGGCCGTCTGGTGCGTGCCACCGGTGACCGCGGCGTGGTCGCGGTCCTGGACCCGAGGGTGGAGCGCGCCCGCTACGGCTCTTTCCTGCGCAAGTCGATGCCGGACTTCTGGTACACGACGGACCGCAACCAGGTCCGCAAGTCGCTGGCAGCGATCGACGCGGCAGCGAAAGCGGCTGAGGCATAGGCGGGGGCTCTGTGCCGTGCGGCTTCGTCGCACAGCACAGAGCCCCGGAACCGGCGCAGTGGTTCCGGGGCTCGGTCTTTGCGGGCCGGTTCAGACCCTGCGCAGTACCGCGACCACCTTGCCGAGGATGGTCGCCTCGTCGCCGGGGATCGGCTGGTACGACGCGTTGTGCGGCAGCAGCCACACATGGCCGTCCTCGCGCTTGAAGCGCTTGACGGTGGCCTCGCCGTCGAGCATGGCGGCGACGATGTCGCCGTTCTCGGCGACGGGCTGGCGGCGGACGGTGACCCAGTCGCCGTCGCAGATCGCGGCTTCGATCATGGAGTCGCCGACGACCTTCAGCACGAACAGCTCACCGTCGCCGACGAGCTGGCGGGGGAGCGGGAAGACGTCCTCGACGGATTCCTCGGCGAGGATCGGGCCGCCGGCGGCGATCCGGCCGACGAGCGGGACGTAGGAGGCGGCGGGCTTGCCGGCGGTCTCCGTGGTCACGCTGCTGGTCTGGTCGGAGCCGCGGACCTCGTAGGCGCGGGGGCGGTGCGGGTCGCGCCGCAGGAAGCCCTTGCGTTCCAGAGCCATGAGCTGGTGGGCGACGGAGGAGGTGCTGGACAGCCCGACGGCCTGGCCGATCTCCCGCATCGACGGCGGGTAGCCACGCCGCTGGACCGAATCCCGGATCACTTCGATCACCCTGCGCTGGCGGTCGGTGAGCCCCGAGCTGTCGGCCCGGATTCCTGGCGGCCGGCCTGGCAGGGCGCGTGCGGGCTTCTGCTCTTCGGAGTCCAACGTGGCATCGTCCATCGGCGTGCTCCGTGCCGTTTGAGGTTGCTCGAATCGGCTCGGGGAGTGGCTTTGTGCGGTGATGGTCGCGCTGTCTGCGGTGGTGGTCACGTCGGCCCCTCTCGAAATGTTCTCCCTAGTTAGCCAACGGTAGTTGCTTTCGAAAGGTTGCGCCAAACACACGTTCGAGTGAAAAATTCGCTGATTGGCTGACCCGATCAAGTGGGTGGGTGTATAGCGAATGGCCATTCGAGCTTCGCGGTACGCTTTCGCCCGAGTTCTCCCCGCAGTGTCGCCCGCAGCGCTTCCCGCCGCGTTTCCCGCCGCGTTTCCCCGCCGGAGCGCCGGCCGGATCGTCGACCGCGCCGCCCGATGGGAACCGGTCACGGTGGCCGGTCGCCGCACCGTGGTCGATTCTGTCATCACCGCCCCTGCGCCCGGCCGCCCGGGTGGCGTCCCGTACTCTCTTGGGCGACCTCCCGGCCCGCCTCCGCCGCGACACGCGGTAGGCGGATGTAAGCGGCCCGACACCATATCTAGTGCTTAGATGCGTTCGGCCACCTACAAGTTGTGGTGCCTGGTCCTTCAAGGCCCCCGGGATCGCCTATGCTTGTGGCTGCTCCGAAGGGCCCATACGGACCGGCGGAGGTTATTCGTCGTACGCCGGGAACGGTGGCGTACGTACGTCCGTATAGCGAGGGTGAGGAGGGTGGAGCCATGCACTGCCCCTTCTGCAGGCACCCAGACAGCCGGGTCGTCGACAGCCGTACGACCGACGACGGGACGGCGATCCGCCGGCGCCGCCAGTGTCCCGACTGCGCCCGCCGTTTCACGACCATCGAGACGGCGTCGCTGATGGTGATCAAGCGGAGCGGGGTCACCGAGCCCTTCAGCCGCAACAAGGTCATCGCCGGAGTGCGCAAGGCGTGCCAGGGCCGCCCGGTCACCGAGGACGCCCTCGCCAAGCTCGGCCAGCGGGTCGAGGAGGCGGTGCGCGCCACCGGCAGCGCCGAGTTGTCCACCCATGACGTCGGGCTCGCCATACTGGGCCCGCTGCAGGAGCTCGACCTCGTCGCGTACCTGCGTTTCGCGTCCGTGTACCGGGCCTTCGACTCGCTCGAGGACTTCGAGGCGGCCATCGCCGAGCTGCGGGAGCAGCGTGAGCGGGGCCGGCGCGAGCAAGGGCAGTCCGCGCAGGGCAGCGGCACCGAGGGGGAAGCCGGCGGTCCGGCCGCCCCCGTCCCCGTGCCCGCCACGGCCGCCGACTGAGTCGGCGCGCGTCCAGGACCTGGCCGGGGCTAGAGCAGGCGCCCCGGCTTCAGAAAGACATACACCGTGCCACGGAATGCGTGCGCACATATGGGCGTTTGCCCGTATACAGGGAGGCGGAATGACAGAGACGACGAGCGGCCCGGCACGAGGCTCCCGCGCCAAGGGCAGCAAGGCGAGCAAGGGTCTGCGTATCGAGCGCATCCACACCACCCCCGGCGTGCACCCGTACGACGAGGTGGAGTGGGCGCGCCGTGACGTCGTCATGACCAACTGGCGCGACGGCTCGGTCAACTTCGAGCAGCGTGGCGTCGAGTTCCCCGACTTCTGGTCGGTGAACGCGGTCAACATCGTCACGAGCAAGTACTTCCGCGGCGCGGTGGGTTCGCCGACCCGTGAGGCGAGCCTCAAGCAGCTCATCGATCGTGTGGTCAAGACGTACCGCAAGGCCGGCGAGGACCACGCGTACTTCGCCTCCCCGGCGGACGCCGAGATCTTCGAGCACGAGCTGGCGTACGCGCTGCTGCACCAGGTCTTCAGCTTCAACTCCCCGGTGTGGTTCAACGTCGGGACCGCGCAGCCGCAGCAGGTCAGCGCCTGCTTCATCCTCTCCGTGGACGACTCGATGGAGTCGATCCTGGACTGGTACAAGGAAGAGGGGATGATCTTCAAGGGCGGCTCCGGCGCCGGCCTGAACCTCTCCCGTATCCGCTCCTCCAAGGAACTGCTCTCCTCCGGCGGCAACGCCTCGGGACCGGTCTCCTTCATGCGCGGCGCCGACGCGTCGGCCGGCACCATCAAGTCGGGCGGCGCCACCCGCCGCGCGGCCAAGATGGTCGTCCTGGACGTCGACCACCCGGACGTCGAGGCCTTCATCGAGACCAAGGTGAAGGAGGAGGAGAAGATCCGCGCGCTGCGTGACGCGGGCTTCGACATGGACCTGGGCGGCGACGACATCACGTCCGTCCAGTACCAGAACGCCAACAACTCGGTCCGGGTCAACGACGAGTTCATGAAGGCCGTCGAGGCCGGCTCGAAGTTCGGGCTGCGCGGCCGGATGACCGGTGAGGTCATCGAGGAGGTCGACGCCAAGGGGCTGTTCCGCAAGATGGCGGAGGCCGCGTGGGCGTGCGCCGACCCCGGCATCCAGTACGACGACACCATCAACCACTGGCACACCTCGCCGGAGTCGGGCCGGATCACCGCGTCCAACCCCTGCAGCGAGTACATGCACCTGGACAACTCCTCGTGCAACCTCGCCTCGCTCAACCTCCTGAAGTTCCTGCGCGACGACGACCAGGGCAACCAGTCGTTCGACGCGGCGCGCTTCGCCAAGGTCGTCGAGCTGGTCATCACCGCGATGGACATCTCCATCTGCTTCGCCGACTTCCCCACCGAGAAGATCGGCGAGACCACCCGCGCCTTCCGCCAGCTGGGCATCGGCTACGCCAACCTCGGCGCCCTGCTGATGGCCACCGGGCACGCCTACGACTCCGACGGCGGCCGCGCGCTGGCCGGTGCCATCACCTCCCTGATGACCGGCACCTCGTACAAGCGCTCCGCCGAACTGGCCGCGGTCGTCGGCCCGTACGACGGCTACGCCCGTAACGCGGACGCCCACAAGCGCGTCATGAAGCAGCACGCCGACGCCAACGGCACCGCCAAGCGCATGGACGACCTGGACACCCCGGTCTGGGCCGCGGCGACGGAGGCGTGGCAGGACGTCATCCGCCTCGGCGAGAAGAACGGGTTCCGCAACGCCCAGGCGTCGGTGCTGGCCCCCACCGGCACCATCGGCCTGATGATGGACTGCGACACCACGGGCGTCGAGCCGGACCTGGCCCTGGTCAAGTTCAAGAAGCTCGTCGGCGGCGGCTCCATGCAGATCGTGAACAACACGGTCCCCAAGGCGCTCAAGCGGCTCGGCTACCAGCCCGAGCAGGTCGAGGCGATCGTCGCCCACATCGCCGACCACGGCAACGTCGTCGACGCCCCCGGCCTCAAGCCGGCGCACTACGAGGTCTTCGACTGCGCCATGGGCGAGCGCTCCATCTCCCCGATGGGCCACGTCCGCATGATGGCCGCGGCGCAGCCCTTCCTCTCCGGTGCGATCTCCAAGACGGTCAACGTCCCGGAGACGGCCACCGTCGAGGAGATCGAGGACGTCTACTTCCAGGGCTGGAAGCTCGGCCTGAAGGCGCTCGCGATCTACCGCGACAACTGCAAGGTCGGCCAGCCCCTCTCCGCCAAGAAGAAGGAGGAGGAGAAGGTCGAGGTCGAGGCGCCGGTCGAGAAGGTCGTCGAGTACCGCCCGGTGCGCAAGCGCCTCCCCAAGGGCCGTCCCGGCATCACCACCTCCTTCACGGTCGGCGGCGCCGAGGGCTACATGACCGCCAACTCCTACCCGGACGACGGTCTCGGTGAGGTCTTCCTCAAGATGTCCAAGCAGGGCTCGACCCTCGCGGGCATGATGGACGCCTTCTCCATCGCGGTGTCGGTGGGCCTCCAGTACGGCGTGCCGCTGGAGACCTACGTCTCGAAGTTCACCAACATGCGCTTCGAGCCGGCGGGTATGACGGACGACCCCGACGTGCGGATGGCGCAGTCGATCGTCGACTACATCTTCCGTCGCCTGGCGCTGGACTTCCTGCCCTTCGAGACCCGCTCCGCGCTCGGCATCCACTCCGTCGAGGAGCGCCAGCGCCACCTGGAGACCGGTTCGTACGAGCCGACCGACGACGAGGTCGACGTGGAGGGCCTGGCCCAGTCGGCGCCGCGCCAGCTGGAGGCGCCGAAGTCCGCTCCGGCGGCCAAGGTGGTCGAGGAGACCGCCGCTCCGGCCCCGAAGCAGGCGCACACCAACGCCGAACTGGTCGAGATGCAGCTGGGCATCAACGCCGACGCGCCGCTCTGCTTCTCCTGCGGCACGAAGATGCAGCGGGCCGGCAGCTGCTACCTGTGCGAGGGCTGCGGCTCGACCAGCGGCTGCAGCTGAGGTAAGCGCGTAAGCGCCGTGCCTGGCTGAGAGGCCAGGTGAAGCGGGGATCGGCGGTATGCCGGTCCCCGCTTCGGCGTGTGTGGCCCCGCGCCGCCGTATCGGCGTTGCCGTATCGGTGTTGCCGTATCGGTGTTGCCGTATCGGTGTTGCCGTATCGGCCCCGGCCTGATGGAGTCTGCGGATGATCGGCAGGACGTTGTGGGAACGGCGTTGGGAGCGGCGGCTTCATCAGCGGGGGCGGGCTTCGGCGCTGGCGGTGGCGGGGGACCACATCGTCGTACACGAGCGGTACACCCGCCTGGTCTGCCTGGACCGCCGGGACGGTTCGGTCCGCTGGGACATCGCCACCGGAAAGTGGCCGCGCGGCGTCGTCATCGCGGGGGACCGCTGTCTGGTCCTGCCGCAGAACACCGACCGGCTGTCCTGCATCGACCTGGCGACGGGATCCGTGGTGTGGTGCGCCGCACTGGACAGCCTGTCGGGGCATGTCGTGGCTACTACGGACACCGTTCTTGTCGGCGGCTGGCGCGGCTACAGGCCGTTGGCGGCGTTCGATCTGCGGGACGGCCGTGCCCTCTGGCGGACGGACGCGCCGGCGCACACGGTGCGGCCGCTGCCCTGGGCCGGGGCCGTCCTCCTGGGCAGCGGCCAGGACGCGCGGCTGATCGATCCGCGCGACGGCGGCGAACTGGCTCACTGGCGGCTGCCCGAGCCCCTTGCGGACGCCGATCACCGCCCGGTGTTCACCGCGATCGGCCCCGACCACTGCCTCGCGCGCTGCGGGCCACGGTCCCTGGTGGTCCTCCGCCGGTCGTCCGGGGCCGTCGACCGGTTCGCCACCCATGACAGCGATCTCTCGCCCACGGCTGCCGAATTCACCGGCGGTGCGGTGTGGTTGCGGGACCGGCGTGCCGGCTCCCATGCCGTCGACCCCGCCGACGGATCGAAGCTCTGGACGGTGGACGTCGGACAGCCGCTCGTCGAGGGCGTGGCGCGGGCGGGCGAGGGTTTCGCGGTCGCGAGCGGGGACGGACTGCTCTACCGCTTGGGTGCCGACGGGCGGGTCGTCGGGAGGTCCTCGCAGGCCCGCAGGATCGACGGGCTGCGTGATCTGGGGGCGGGGGAGGTCCTGCTGGTGACCAAGGGGACGTTGACGGCGGTCGGGGTGGCGGTGTGACGTGCGGGGGCTGGGGTGGCCGGGGCGGGACGGCTGGATCGGGTGCACTGGGTCGGGGCGGCTGGATTGTGGGCTGATGCAGGCCAGTTGTTGACGTCTGATGCTGAGGTCTGATGCTGACTGTTGTTACGCGCTCTGTTGTGGCGGCAGGGGTCAGAGTTTCGTCGGACGGTGCGTTTCCGGAGTGCGGTCCGCCGCTTGTCGGGCGGGGACGGCGCGGTCCGTGCGGGGCCGGGTCAGCGTGTAGAGAAGCCCGGCGATGAGCTGGAGGGCCGCGATCCCGAGCAGCAACAGCGGTGGCGGCAGCGCCGCGGCCGCCCCGACCAGGGCGGCTCCGCAGGCCGCCGCCGAGATCTTCAGCCCGGCCCCGAGGGTGAAGACCTGGGCCCGTGCGCGCGGCGGCGCATGGTCGGCCCGTATGCGCAGGGTGGCGGTCAGCAGAGGCCCTTCGCACAGCCCCGCGAGGGCGAACAGCGCCAGGCCGGCGGCCGTCGAGGGGATCAGCGCGGCCGCGGCCAACGCGGCGCCGGTGCCGAACAGGGTGCCGGCCGCGAGAAGTTGGGCCGTGACCGGGGGGTGCCACCGCGCCACGGCCAGCGAGCCGGCGAGCGTCCCGACGGCGAAGGCCGTCATCAGGATGCCCGCGTATCCCGGGCCGCCCCGTTGGTCGGCGAGCAGCACCGTGGTGGTGGCCAGGCCGCCGATTCCGCAGTACGCCAGGCAGGTCGCGGCGGTGATCGCACGCAGTTCGCGGATGCGCCGGATGGCCGTCAGCCCGGCCACCAGGTCGGCGCGCAGCGTGGCCGGCTCGGATGCCGGCCGGCCGGGACGGGTTGCGTACGACGGTCCGGCGCCTTTGGGTGACGGTGCGGCGCTCTTGGATGATGATCCGGCTCCCTTGGACGAGGATGCGGTGCCCTTGGACGCCCGTCCGGACACCCCGTAGCGCAGTCCGGTGGCCAGCGCCGCCGCACCGGCCGCCGCCACGCCGAGGAGTGCCATCGCCGGACCGGGCGACGCCACGCCCGCGACGATGCTGACGGCGGCGGGTCCGGCCACCGACGCGGCGCTGTAGACCGCCGCGTCCAGCGCGTAGGCACGGTCCCGCGGCGCGCCCTCCGGGACCAGCCCGGCTATCAGGCTGGACAGGCCGCCGTAGACCGCCGGACCGCAACTGCCGCCGGCCAGGGCGACGGCCAGCGCCACCGGCGCGGGAGCCCGGCCGATGAGCCCTGCCAGCGCCGCGATGGCCGCGGCGAACCCGCCCAGCGCGCAGAGATAGAAGAGCCGGGGGCGCTGCACCCGCGCCGCCAAGGCGCCCACCAGGGGCGCGGCGAGCACATGCGGCGCCATCCAGGCGGTGAGGACGAAGGCGCCCCCGGCCGCGCCGCCGGTGCGATGCAGCGCGAGCATCACCACCGCCACGGCCATGCCCTCCTCCGCCAGGCGGGCCAGGAACGCGGTCGCCAGATAGAGCCGTAAGGGTGCTGTGGGGGGCCTCACGCGCATAGGGGCTCCTAAGTAACGTCTTCTTCGACTAAGTCGTTACAGGGTGAGGTGGAGCGGAGTGGGTGAGCAAGGCCGGGAGGATTCGACCTGTCGCCGGCCAGGAGAGGAGCGGGGCCCGTCGTGAGTGGTGACGTAGCGATCCAACGGGGCTTCCGGCCCGCCGAGCGCCTGATCGATCTCGCGAACGCGGTCCTGGCGTCTCCCGAACTGCCGAGGGCCGCGCTGGCCGAACTGCTCGCGCGCCACGGGGAGAGCCCGGATGATCTGACCGGGCGTGCGTTCTCGGAGGGCGATGCGGACGGCCTGCGGGACGCCGTCCGCCGCGTCACCGGCATCCTCGCCGAGGCCGACACCGACCGGGCCGCGCACGCCATCAACGCGCTGCTGGCCGAATGCGGTGCCCGCCCGCATCTGTCCCGCCACGGTGGCCATGCCTGGCATCTGCATGTCGACCGGGGCGAAGACGCGAGCTGGGCCGACTGGTTCCTCGCGTCCAGTGCCCTGGCGCTGGCGCAGATCCTCACCGAATACGGGCGCGTCCCCTGGGGCGAATGTGCCGCCGCCGGCTGCGCCACGCTCTACCTCGGCACCGGTCCCGGCAGCGCCCGCCGTTACTGCTCGGCCGCCTGCGCCTCACGGGAGCGGGTGGCGGCCCATCGCCGCCGCAAGCGGGCGAGCGGGTAGCCGCGACGGTTCCGGGGAGGCGGCGGTCAGCCACCTCCCCGCCACGCCGTCCGTCGGTCTGGCCGTCTGTCCGTCCGTCTGGCCGTCTGTCCGTCAGCGACCGGCCCGTGGACCGTCAATGGCCCCTCGGTCGGCTTCGGCAGGCATGATGCGCAGCCGTTCAGTCGGCAGGCACCATGCGCAGCCGTCAGCAGCCTTTCACTGACCCATCAGCCTGGTGAACGCGTCCGGGTCGGCGTCGAAGCCACGGACCATTGCACGGAACCGCCATTCGCCCGACGCGTCCCGGGCGAACTCGGCGACGGTCGCTGCGGTGGCGCCCGCGACCTCGGCGAAGTCGTTCTCCGCCAGGTCGGTGTACCCCTCGCGGATCTGGACCTCGGTGTTCTCTATGTCGCCGAAGGTCTTCCTGCCCTCGCCCTGCTGAATGGCGACCCCGACGACGACGCGCGAGTACGTCTCGGACAGCCGCTCCAGCTCCAGCGTCATGATCTCGTCCGGGCCGAATCCCTGGCCGGTCCGGCTGTCCCGGTTGAGGATGATGGTGCCGTCGGGTGACCGGCTGTCGAAGTGCACCAGGTAGGACGGATCGCCGTGCGGCGCGTCCACCGTGTATGTCGCCGCGATGATGTCGAGGTCATGATCCGGCTCGCCCATGGGGCTGGGGTCCCACTTGAGCGTGACCTCGACCTTCCCGATCCCTTTGCTGAACGTGCTCACCGGGCTTCCCTTCCTTCGAATGCGTCGAACCGGGGCGTGCGCAGCGGCTCCGCGTTTGGTCCGCTGCCGGTCACGCCTGCTGCCGAGGGCGGGACATACGCTCCCGATGGCCGGCAGGCAGCCGCCGAGCTCCCGGGGAAACGCGGCTCGCCCATGTGGGCACGCGGACAACCCCCAGAACACCCCGTTGGTTGACCATCGTGCCACGCCGGGGGCTTGGCGGGGTGGGGTGAAGTGCGGTTATGGGAAGCCGGGTTGGTGCGGGCCGGTGGCTGGAACACGCCCATCCGTCCTGTTGGGCGGCGGCTGTTGCGGCGGTCCGGGGCTGGTTCCGGAAGCCTGCACCCGCGCCCCGCGCCCCGTACCCGCAGCCACCGACCCGACTCGATCCGCCGGGCCGCCCAGGTGGTCGTTCGCCCTGCCCGCTCAGGCCGGCTACTCGCCCCAGAGGCCGCCGAGATGGGCGTCGAGGACGGCCAGCGCCGTGTCGGGTGAGAGATGCCCGATGAGTACGTGCGCGGTCAGCCCGTCGGCAAGGGCGAGGAGGGTGCGGGCCGCGCACTCCGGGTCGTGGGATCCCTTGCCGCGAGCGGCTCCGGTGCCGTCGGCCCCCTCGGTGCCGCCGGTGTCCCCGCCGGCTTCTGCGATGAGCCGGGTGAACACCGTCTGCAGACTGGCGTAATTCGACCTGAGGATTTCGGCCAGTGGCGGACTGACCGCGGCCTGGGCCAGGAACGCCAGCCAGACGCGCGCCTCGGCGCGATGTTCCTCCCTGAGGAGCGCGATCTCGGTCGTGGCGTGCCCCAGCGCCGTACGGGCCGACTGGGCCGGTGATTCGACGAGCCGCGTCGTCACCCGCGCCGCGATCCGTTCGCCGATGTACGTGAGGGCGAAGACCAGCATCTCCTCCTTGGTGCGGAAGCAGCGCTGTACCGCCCCCATGGACACCTCCGCGCGGGCCGCCACATCCCGCAGCGTGACGCCCTCCAGACCGCTCTCGTCGGCGAGCCGGCACACGGCCTCGGCGATCTGCCGGCGCCGGCTCTCGTGGTCCACCTGCTTGGGCATGCCGCGCCCTCCGGTTTATTCGATGCGTACGTATCGATGGCAAGGCTACGATGCCCGAAGCGATGCGAGCGTATCGGAACGTGCGCGCCTCAGTGCGCTGCGCGCCTCCGGACACATCGCGGGGCTCGCATGCCGCCAACCACGGCGCGCGGGAGCAACAGGCGAGAACCCGCGAGCGGGACCCGCGGACGAGGCCCAAAAGCAGGCCCGCAAGCGAGTAACCCGCGCGTGGGATCGCAATTGAGTGGCACACACGATGGTGAGGTCAGGTCATGCAGGACGCACTGTGGAAGATGTCGGCCCGCGCCCAAGCGGCGGCGGTACGGGACGGTGAGGTGACGGCGGTCGAGCTGGTCGACGCCCATGTGGAGCGCATCGCCCAGGTCAATCCGGCGGTCAATGCCGTGACCCAGCTGCTCGCCGACCGGGCGCGCGAGGACGCGGCACGGATCGACCGGCGGCGTGCCGCGGGCCGGGAACTGGGCCCGCTGGCGGGCGTCCCGTTCACCGTCAAGGAGAGCACCGCCATCGAGGGCGTCCCGACGACGTACGGCGCGGAGCGCTTTCGCGGCAGTGTGGCGCGCACCGATGCGCCCCCGGTTTCGCGGCTACGCGCGGCCGGCGGCATCCCGATCGGGCATTCCAACATGCCGACGCTGATCCTCGCCGGTATCCACACACGCAGCGAGCTGTTCGGCGACACGGCCAACCCGTGGAGCCGTGCCGTCACCCCTGGCGGCACCAGCGGCGGGGACGGCGCGGCCGTGGCGAGCGGTATGGCACCCCTCGGGCTCGGCAACGACTCCGGGGGATCGGTGCGCATTCCCGCTTCCTTCTGTGGCGTCGCGGGAGTGAAGCCGACCTACGGGCGGTTCGCGGCGGACCACCGCCTGGGACCGGATGACCCCGCCCTCGCCGCCCAGGTGCTGGTGGTCGACGGGCCTCTGGCGCGAACGGTCGACGATCTCCGGCTCGCCTACGAGGTGCTCGCCGGGGCCGATCCGCGCGACCCGAGGGCGGTGCCGGTGCCCCCGTATGGCGAGCCGCTCGCGCGTCCCCTCAAGGTGGCGATGGTCACCGACCCGGGTGGTCAGGGCGTGCACCCGGCAGTGCGCAAAGCCGTCGAGAGCGCCGCGGACGCGCTGCGGGACGCCGGATACGAGGTGTGCGAAGTGGCCGACGTGCCGCGGCTGGATGACGCCCTTGAGGTCTACGGGCGGATGACGCAGACGGAATTCGCCGCTTCCTGGCCGCTGGTCAAGCCGCTGCTGGGAGAGGGCGGCCATCGCTATATCGAACTGGGGATGGCGAAGCGCGGTCCCGTGGAGCTGGCGGAGTATCTGCGGCTGACCGGCGTACGACTGGGCATCCGCCGTGATTGGGCGGCTTTCCTGGACGAGTACCCGCTGGTCCTGGGGCCGGTGTTCACCGAGCCGCCGTTCCCTCCGGGGGAGGAGGCGCGCGACGCGAACAGCCATCAGCGGGTGCAGACGGCGATGCGGCTGTGCACCGCGACAAGCTTCGTGGGAGTGCCCTCGGTCGCCGTGCCCACCGGGGTGGTGGACGGGCTCCCGTATGGCGTGCAGCTGATCGGGCGCTCCTATCGGGAGGACCTGTGTCTGGAGGCGGCGGAAGCGGTGGAGCGGCGACTCGGGGTGCTCACGCCCATCGACCCTCGTGCGTAAGGTCGTGCCGACCCGCCGGTAACAGGTACCGGCCCCCGCCCGTAAGGGAGTTCGGGGCGGGTGCGGTGTGACGCGCAGTAACGCCCTGGCGCCCTGGGGCCGTACGATGGCGCGGTGCTGGTCAAGTGGATTCGCCTCACCGTTGTGGACCGTCGGGGTTTCGAGCGGGGGCAGCGGAAATGGGCGGGGCTGCTGGGTGAGCCGGGGTTTCGGGGGCAGTGCGGCGGGTGGAGCCGGACCCGTCCGGGGGTCGCGCATCTGGTGGGCTTCTGGGAGAGCCGGGCGTTCTACGACTCCTTCATGGCCCGCTCGCACGACCGGCTGGGGGCCGCCCAGGTCGGCACCTACAAGGACCAGCAAGTACGGCTTTTTGAGCATGAATTCGACGTGAAGGTCGGATTCCGGCCGGTCTTCAGTGACGCGGATGTGCTGCGGCTGGCGCACTGCCAGGTGCAGCAGGACCGGGTGGATCACTTCATGCTGATGCAGGAGAAGGTCTGGAACCCGGCGATGGCGGGGTCGCCGGGCATGCTGCGGGGGATGCTCGGGCGAGCACCGGGGGAGGAGTTCCTGGTGTTGTCGTTGTGGCAGTCGGCGGCCGAGCGGGGGAAGTACCGGCCGGAGCGGGTGGAGCGGCTGGCGCTGCGGGCCCAGATAGCGGCGGATGTACGGGCGATCGCGGGGGATGTGGTGCAGCTCGAACCGTCGTGGACGGTGTGAGCGGCGGGATCAGGTGGCGGTGCCGGAAGCGGGCGCCGCGCCTGCGCGACCGGTGGTGAACGCCCCGGCGTGGACGGCGGCCAGCGCTGCCGCCGCCGCCTGGTCGGCGAGTGCGTCGTCGACCGGCTCCCGGGTGATGAACAGACGGAAGAAGAGTGGCGCGGACACCGACCGGACGAGCGCCCCGGCGTCGATGGCGCCCATGACGCCCATGACGTGCGTGGCGCTGTCCGCGCCGTCCGCTCCGTCGGTCCGGTCCGCGTCGTCCGCGGTGGCCGTCACAGCTGCGCCGGCCGGCAACTCTCCGCGCCCGACGGCGCGCTCCACGATCGCCTCGCAGCGCGTGAACCGCTCGGTGTAATAGGCGCGCAGGGCGGTGGCGGCCCGCTCGGACTGGAAGGCGGCCGCGATCATCGCGGAGACCGAACTGGCCACCGCCGGGTCGGTGAAGGATCCGACGACCTCCCGGGCGAGCGCCCGCAGATCACCCTCCAGGGAGCCGGTGTCCGGCGGGACCCAGCTGTCCTCGCCCGCCAGATCCAGCGCGTCGGCCACCAGGCCCTCGACGTCTCCCCAGCGGCGGTAGAGCGTCGTCTTGTGGACGCCGGAATGCTCGGCGACGTATTCGACGGTCAGGCCTGGATAGCCGTGCTCGGTCAGGCCGGTCAGCACGGCGTCGCGGACGGCCGCCCGCGTACGGGCGGTGCGCCCGCCGGGGCGCCGGGTGCCGGGTGTGGCGGCGGCGCGGGCCTCGTTCTCCCGAGCGGAGGCGGATTCACCAGACAATTGCAACTCCTGTTGCGTTAGCGGGTTTCGGTGTGCCATCATCGTAATGCAACTTCAGTAGCGTTTGCTCGCTGAGAGGTCGCTTGCCCGCGACCGGACCGGAGGAATGATTGCCCACCCAGATCTCGTTGCGCGATGTCACCAAGTCCCACCCCGACCGACCACTGCTCGACGGCGTCTCACTGTCGATACGCCCCGGTGACCGCATCGGGATCGTGGGGGAGAACGGCGCCGGGAAGTCGACGCTGCTGCGCCTCATAGCGGGCGCCGAGCGGCCCGACGAAGGCGACGTGGTGCTCCGCGCCGACGGCGGCATCGGCTATCTGGGCCAGACCCCCGACCTTCCCCCGGACCACACGGTCCAGGACGCGATCGACGCCGCCCTGGCGGATCTCAGAGACATGCAACGCCGACTGAGATCGCTGGAGGCCGGTCTGGACCGCGCCACGGCCCGGGAGTTGGACGAGTACGGCGAGCTGCTCACCCTCTTCGAGCTGCGCGGCGGCTATGAGGCCGATGCGCGAGTCGACAAGGCACTGCACTCCCTGGGCCTGGAGCGGATCGGCCGCGACCGCCCGCTCGGCAGCCTCTCCGGAGGCGAACAGGCCAGGCTGGGGCTCGCCTGCCTGATCGCCGCCTCGCCCGAGGTGATGCTGCTCGACGAGCCGACCAACCATCTCGACGCCGCCGCCCTCGACTGGCTGGAAGACGCCCTGATCGCCCACCGCGGCACGGTCCTCGCGGTCTCCCACGACAGGCTCTTCCTGCAGCGGATCGCCACCGCGCTGGTCGAGGTCGACGCCGACCGCCGGGCCGTTGTGCGCTACGGCGGCGGTTACGGCACCTTCGTGGCCGCCAAGGCCGCCGCCCGTCGGCGCTGGGAGCAGGACCACCACCAGTGGTGCGAGCAGATAGCGCAGCTCACCGACTTCGCGTCGAGCACGGCACACGGCGTCGCCCGGGGCCGGCCGATGAAGGACGGCAACAAGATGGCGTACGACCGGGACCGGGGCCGCGTCCAGGCATCCGTGTCCAGCAGGGTGCGCAATGCCCAGGAGCGGCTGCGCAGACTGCGGGCCGAGCCGGTCCCGAAGCCGCCGGACCCGCTGCGGTTCCGGGTGGCCCCGGGCATGGGCGACGCCGAGGGCACCCTCGTCCGGCTCGACGGGGTGCGGGTCGGCGACCGCCTGGCCGTGGACTCCCTCACCATCGCCGCCGGTGAACGACTCCTCGTCCACGGCCCCAACGGCGCCGGCAAGAGCACCCTGCTGCGGGTCCTGGCGGGCGTCACCGAGCCCGACGCCGGCACGGTCGGCCGCATCGGGCGCACCGGCTTCCTCGCCCAGGAAATACCGGTCTCCCGGCCCGCCGAGCCCCTGCTGGCCGCGTTCTGCCGGGGCCTGACCGGGGACCCGGAAGAGCTGTCCGCCCTTCTGATGTCCTTCGGGCTGTTCCGGGAGCGCGATCTGCGGGTGCCGGTCGGCTCGTTGTCGGCCGGTCAGCGGCGCCGGCTGGCGCTGGCCCGTCTGCTGGCCCGCCCCGCGGACCTGCTGCTGCTCGACGAGCCGACCAACCATCTGGCCCTCGGCCTGGTCGAAGACCTGGAGGAGGCACTGGCGGCCTGGCCCGGCGCCCTGGTCATCGTCTCCCACGACCGCCTGCTGCGACGGCGCTTCGGCGGCCGCCCGTACGAGATACGCGACGGCCGCCCGGTCCCCGCAGACCGCTGAACGGCCGCCGGGCAACGGACCGGCTCAGTGCGGAATCGAGCGGGGCGGCCGCTGCCGGGGCAGCCGCTCGCGGAACTCCTCGATCCGGCTGCTGATCTGCCGCATCAGGTAGGTGTCCTCGATCTGGTCCAGATAGAGCGAGCGGCGCACCAGGCCGTCCAGCTCGAAGGCGAAGTACACCGACATCAGGGGGTTGATGAACAGTTCACTGTCCCGCGTCCGCTCCGTGAAGTGGACGTCGCCGAACTCCCCGCGCATGGCGGCGGCGATCGAGCCGTTGACGATGCTGGGCCGGGCCGGGGTCGCCGCCTGGGCGTGCGCCACGGCATCCAGGAACAGTTCGCCCTCCCGGCTCGTACGCGGCACCGAGAAACAGCCGAGGGCGGCCCCGTCCGCCTCCAGCGCGGCCATGTTCTCCAGCACATGCGCGTGCCGTACGCCGTGGTGGGCGTCCACCCCGAAGCCGATCGACGCGACAAGCCTGACCGGCACCTCGAGACCGGACACGGCCGCCAGGGAGGCCATGTCCTCCTCGGGCGTGCCCAGCCCCGATTCGTCACCGCGCAGCAGGATGTCGGTCCCGCCGTCCACCAGCACCACGGCGTCCACCCCGCCGAGGTGCTCGATCAGGGCGCGATACGCCGCGCGCAGCGGCCGTACCCCGGTCAACGGGAAGGCATGGACCGTCGACGGCAACCCCTGTCCGTCGAGCCAGCGGGCCAGGGTCAGCTCGGGAGCGTACGGATCGTGCCCGACGGTCCGGGGCGTGAGAGCGGCGACGTCCTCGGCGACCCAGACCCCAGGATCCAACCCATGGAGGTGGCTGAAGGAGAGATTGGCGAGATGCACGTCCTTGCCCTGGTCCATCAGGGACAGCGCGAGCGGCAGCCCCGCGTAGATGTCGAAGCCACCGCCCGCGCCCGCGACGAGCACCCGACGCGCGGACCGCAGGCGGGCGAAGAACGGAGGAACATGCAGCGCGGTCACGGCCGCGACCGTAGCAGCGGGCGGCATGTACAGGGCAGGCGTTTTAGGGTGGCGGCATGGCCCGGCCCCGACGCATCGTCCTCATCCGCCACGGAGAGTCGGAGGGGAATGTCGACGACACCGTGTACGAGCGGGAGCCCGACCATGCGCTCAGCCTCACGAAGACCGGGCTGCGGCAGGCTGAGGAGGCCGGCCACACCCTGCGGGAGATATTCGGCGACGAAAGCGTCTCCGCCTACGTGTCGCCGTACCGCCGCACCCATCAGACGTTCCGCGCGCTCGCCCTGGACCCGGACCGGGTCCGGGTCCGCGAGGAGCCCCGGCTGCGCGAGCAGGACTGGGGAAACTGGCAGGACCGCGACGACGTACGCCTGCAGAAGGCCTACCGCGATGCCTACGGCCACTTCTTCTACCGCTTCGCCCAGGGCGAGTCCGGGGCGGACGTCTACGACCGGGTCGGGGCGTTCCTGGAGAGCCTGTGGCGCAGCTTCGAGGCCCCGGACCACCCGCCGAACGTCCTGATCGTCACGCACGGACTCACCATGCGTCTGTTCTGTATGCGGTGGTTCCACTGGTCGGTGGCCGAATTCGAGTCACTGTCCAACCCCGGCAACGCGGAGTGGCGCACCCTGCTCCTCGGCCCGGACGGGCGCTACTCGCTCGATCGGCCGTTTGAGCACTGGTGTAAACCCGAGCCTTATGGCATCACCGGTTAGAGTGCACACCGATGACGCCCGACCACCGTGACGCAGACCGCTATGAGCGGGCCCTGGCCAGCCTGCGCGGACTCGCCGTGGGCGATGCCCTCGGATCCCAGTTCTTCGTCCCGACCCACTACCCCGCCCTCAAGCGCCGCGAGCTGCCCCCCACTCCCTGGCAGTGGACCGACGACACCGAGATGGCCTGCTCCGTCCTCTCCGTGCTCACCGCCCACGCCCGGATCGACCAGGACGCACTCGCCCACTCCTTCGCCGACCACCACGACTTCGACCGCGGCTACGGCCCGGCCGTCAACCGCATGCTCCGGCTGATCCGCGAGGGCGGCGACTGGCGCGAGCTGGCGTCCGGACTCTTCAACGGCCAGGGCTCGTGGGGCAACGGCGCCGCCATGCGCATCGCCCCGCTGGGCGCCTGGTACGCCGACGACCCCGAGCAGGCCACGCACCAGGCGGAGATCTCCGCCTACACCACCCACCAGCACCGTGAGGCCGTCGTCGGCGCCATGGCCGTCGCCGCCGCGGCCGCCCTGGCGGCCGACCCGGCACGCCGTATCGGCCCCACCGAGCTGCTCGACGGCGTGCTGGCCCTGATCCCGCGCAGCGCCGTACAGGCCGGTCTGCGCCGGGCCAGGGACATGCTCGACTACGCCGACTCCGGCACCGTCGCCGCCGTCCTCGGCTGCGGACGGCGCACCAGCGCCCACGACACCGTCCCCTTCACGCTCTGGGCCGCGGCACGCCATCTCGGCGACTACGAGAACGCGTTCTGGACGACCGCGCAGGCCGGCGGCGATGTGGACACCACATGCGCCATCGTCGGCGGCATCGTCGCATCGAGCACCGACGGCGCCCCGCCCCGGGCCTGGCTGGACGGCACCGAGCCCCTCCCGTCCTGGGCCCCGGTCCTCACCGACTGACCGCGCCGCCCGCCCCAACGGGCAGCGTCAAACGCCGACTTCATCCGTGTAATGCCGTGCCGGCGCGGCGCGCGCCACGCTGCCCGCCGCGCTGTCGCTGCAGCCGCGCACCCGTCCGGCTACCTTCCGGTAGCCCCGCCGGCCGGCGTTGCGCACGCGGTCGCCGGCGGCTTTTGGTACGCGGTGCGGATCCGGTGCGGACGGCCGCGCCGAATAGGCGTAACCTTGCTGGCGCCATGCCGTACGAGCCCCCCACCCATACCGTCGAGCGATCATTGCGCGCCACCACGGGCGCCAAGATCGTCGCAGGTATCGACGAGGTCGGGCGCGGAGCCTGGGCCGGTCCGGTGAGCGTCTGCGCGGCCATCACCGGTCTCCGCAGGCCGCCCGACGGACTCACCGATTCCAAGCTGCTGACACCCAAACGCCGCACCGAACTCTGCGACGTACTGGGCGAGTGGGTCACGGCCTTCAGCCTGGGCCACTCCTCGCCCGAGGAGATCGACGAGCTGGGCATGACCGCGGCACTGCGGCTCGCGGCCGTGCGCGCCCTGGACGGGCTCCCGGTCCGCCCGGACGCGGTGATCCTCGACGGCAAGCACGACTACCTGGGCGAGCCGTGGCGGGTCCGCACGGTCATCAAGGGCGACCAGTCCTGCATCGCGGTCGCCGCCGCGTCCGTGCTCGCCAAGGTGCGACGCGACGCGCTGATGGCCGAACTCGGCCTGGAATACGCCGACTTCGACTTCGCGGCCAACGCCGGCTACCCCTCGCCGACCCATCGCATCGCCCTGGAGGAGTACGGTCCTACGCCGCACCACCGAGTGTCGTGGTCCTACATGGACGCTCTGCCCCGGTGGCGGCACCTGAAGAAGGTGCGCGTCACCCCCGAAGCAGCCGCTCTGGAGGCCGGTGGCCAACTCGGCTTCGACTTCTGAGCGGTGCGGACCGGAATTCGGTACCCGATGACGTGTTCCGCACCTACGTTTGATAGACATCCCTTTATGCCTCTCATCCCCGAGGAGCCTCAGATTCACGAGAGTGTCCCGGGTCCCCGCGCTACCCCGGCCGCCGGCCGCACCGCGCCGACCCCCCGTCCCGTTCCTGGTCCCGGACCCCGCCCCGCGCCGCCGCGTGGCGCTCCCGCGTCCAGTGCCCGTCCGGGCAAGCCCGGACCCGCTGCCCCGCCGCGTGGGCCTGTCGCCGCTCCGCCGGCGCAGCGCACCGGCTCCCAGCAGCCCGCCGCCGGTGACACCGGCCCCGCCGCAGGAGCACAGCTCCAGCTGATCCCGGCACCCGCCGGTGGCGCCGTCGACGCCGCCGACGAGGCCGTCGATCTGCTGCTGGACTCCGGGCGCGCGCCGGGCGAGATCCTGGTGCTGACCACCGGCGAAATCCACCCGTGGGCCGCACACGAGCTGTCGTTCGGCGAGGCGTCCTACTGGGCCCAGCACGACGCCGCGGACGATGTGTTCTACGCGGATGCCGCCGCCGGGCGGGCCGCCGGTCGGCCCGTTGTGGTCGTCGCCGTCAACGGCGGTTCGGACGAGGTCACCGCACGGGCGCTGCCCGCCGCGATGGCCCGTGCCGGAGTGCTGCTGATCGTCTGCGGAGACCCGCAGCGGATCAACGCGGTTCTCGGCGCCAACGCCTAGGACGGACCCGCCCGGCAGCCACCGCACTGGTGGCTGCCACCGCTCGACGCAGCCCGTCGGCCATCCAGGCCGGGCGGGCTCGTTAGCGCGTCCGGGACAGACGCGAGGGCGGGCCGGGGCCGGGCACGCCGCCCGCCCCGGTCAGCGGCCCCGGTCAGCGGGCCGCCGTGTGCCGCAGCGCCTCCGCCGCGCCGCCACCGGAGCGCCGGGACGCCGCCCGTGCGCCGTTCCGCGGCGGCTCGGACGGCAGCGGCCGGCCCGCAGGGAGCCGCTCCGCAGACGCGGGCGACGGGATCGCCGCCTCCGTGTGACCCGCCGCCTGACGAGGCGACTCCGCACCCGGTGCGGTCTCCGGCGACCTGGGGCGCCGCCCGCCCCTGCCCTCGCCCAGCACCTGCCAGCGGTCGCCGGTCAGCGTGATGTACGCCCCGCAGCGCAGCCCGTGCAGGGTGCAGGCATCGCGCAGCCCCCACATCCACGCCCCGTCCGCCTCCGTCCAACGGGGCTCGCCCTCACGGCAGTAGAGCAGCACGGCCGTACGGACCGGGACGCGCAGCCGCAGGTCGTGCGGGATCACCCGGCGCAGATGCACCAGCAGCGCATTGCGGAACTGCCAGCCGTCCGGAGCGGTCGCGGGCTCGGCGAAGGACGCACTGGCGGCCACCCGCTCCTCCGGATCCAGCACCGCCACGATGGCCGTCGACGGTCCCGGACGATGACGGTGGTGCAGCCCGGCGACGACCTCACGGGGATTGCGCAGCAGCGGAATTCCGGCCGAGGCCCACTCGGCGGGCTCCAGCATCCGGCTCAGCCGGGCACTGGAATCGGCGGGCGCGGGCGGGGACACATTCGATGGCGGGGCGAAGCCGAAGGCCACGGTCCTCCCTTCGTCTACGCGTCCACGCGTCGGGCGGCGGCCGGGCGCGAAGGCGCACCACGGCATGGCCCTGCCTGACCGCGGACGGTCGGTACGGGGAAGCGATGTCAATTCTTCCTGTCGTACAGGCATGCGGCAACGAGCAAATCCTGCCGACGACCCGGAATCGCCCGTTGCGTCGGCAATATTCCTGCCCGCCGCACCCGCCTCCGAAGCCCGGCCGCTCACCTTGCCTCTCTCCCGCGTCGGGCTACCCCTGCACGGCGAGGACCAGCGGAAACACCCCCTCGGCTCCAGCCCTGCGCAGCAGCCGTGCGGCCACCGCCAGTGTCCAGCCGGTGTCGGCGTAGTCGTCCACCAGGAGCACCGGGCCGCCCGCCGACTCCAGGGCCCGCGCCAACTCCTGGGGCACGCTCAGCGAACCGTGCAGGGCCCGCAGCCGCTGGGCGCTGTTGCTGCGCGGGATCCTGCCCTCCGCCCCTTCGTCCACCGAGGACACCGTCCCCAGGAACGGCATCCTGCCGACCGACGCGATCCGCTCGGCGAGCGAACGGATCAGCTGCGGGCGGGTGCGCGACGCCAGGCAGACGACGCCCACCGGGCGGGGCGGCGCATCCGCCGCGCCCGATGCCCAACCGCCCGGCCCCTTGGCCCAGTCGGCGAGGACCGTGACCACCGCGGCCGACACATCATCAGGAACCGGGCCGTCCGGTGCCTGGGGAGCGAGCATCGGCCGAAGGCGGTTGCCCCACCCGATGTCGGACAGCCGGCCCAGGGCGCGGCCCGTCGCGGCCAACTCATCCGCCGGAATACGCCCCTTGAGGTCCAGGCCGATGGCCGGCAGCCCCGTCGGCCACATCCGCCGCGGCTCCACCTCCACCCCGGGGCGCCCCAGCTCGCCGCGCGCCGCGTCCAGCGAAGCGGCGGACACCTCGGCGCCGAACCTGGCCCCCGCGCAGTTGTCGCAGCGGCCGCACGGCGCCGCCGCTTCGTCGTCCAACTGCCGCCGCAGAAACTCCATCCGGCAGCCGGTCGTCGCGGCGTACTCCCGCATCGCCTGCTGCTCGGTCTCGCGCTGACGGGTCACCCACGCATAGCGCTCCGCGTCGTACGACCACGGGCGGCCGGTGGCGGTCCAGCCGCCCTTGACGCGCTGCACCGCGCCGTCCACATCGAGCACCTTGAGCATGATCTCCAGGCGCGAACGGCGCAGTTCGACCCGCGGCTCCAGGGCCGGCAACGACACCGGCCGGCCCGCTGCCGCCAGAACGTCGAGCGTCTGACGCACCTGGTCCTCGGGAGGGAACGCCAGCGACGCGAAGTACTTCCAGATCGCCTCGTCCTCCCGGCCCGGCAGCAGCAGCACCTCGGCATGCTGCACGCCACGCCCCGCACGCCCCACCTGCTGGTAGTAGGCGATGGGCGAGGACGGCGATCCCAGGTGCACCACGAACCCCAGGTCGGGCTTGTCGAAGCCCATACCCAGCGCGGACGTCGCCACCAGCGCCTTCACACGGTTGGCGAGCAGATCGTCCTCGGCCTGCTGGCGGTCGGCGTTCTCCGTCTTGCCGGTGTACGAGGAGACCGTGTGCCCCCGGTGCCGCAGGAAAGCCGTGACCTCCTCGGCGGCGGCGACCGTGAGCGTATAGATGATCCCCGAGCCCGGCAGCTCGTGCAGATGGTCCGCGAGCCAGGCGAGCCGGTGCGCGGCGTCCGGCAGCGGCAGCACACCCAGACTCAGGCTCTCCCGGTCCAGCGGGCCGCGCAGGACCAGGGCCTCGGCGGCGTCGCCCGTCCCCAGCTGCTCGGCGACATCGGCCGTCACCCGGGCATTGGCCGTGGCCGTCGTGGCGAGCACCGGCACACCGGGCGGGAGGTCGGCGAGCACCGTGCGCAGGCGTCGGTAGTCCGGCCGGAAATCGTGGCCCCAGTCGGAGATGCAGTGCGCCTCGTCGACCACCAGCAGGCCGGTGGCCGCCGCCAGCTTGGGCAGCACCTGATCGCGGAAATCGGGGTTGTTGAGCCGCTCCGGGCTCACCAGCAGGACGTCCACCTCGCCGGCCGCCACCTCGGCCTGGACGGTTTCCCACTCCTCGGTGTTGGACGAATTGATCGTGCGCGCGTGGATCCCGGCCCGCGCGGCCGCCTCGACCTGGTTCCGCATCAGCGCGAGCAGCGGCGAGATGATCACGGTGGGCCCGCTGCCGCGCTCGCGCAGCAGCGCCGTGGCGACGAAATAGACCGCGGACTTTCCCCACCCCGTGCGCTGCACGACCAGTGCGCGGCGGTGGTCGGCGACCAGCGCCTCGATCGCCCGCCACTGATCCTCGCGCAGCCGGGCCTCGCCGCCGGGATCGCCGACGAGTCGGGTCAGGACGGCATCGGCCGAGGCACGCAGGTCTTCGTTGCTCATGCCCCCATGCAACCCGATGCCACTGACAATGCGCGAACCCCCGCCCGAACCTGTGGATAACCGCGTCACCCCCAAGTTATCCACAGGGGTCGCGGCGGAGCGGACGATCGCGGGATCTTCGAGCCATGAATCCGCACAGCGAACCGCCCAAGCCCGGCACCAACGACAACTCCTCCGATTCGGCCAGCTTCTCCGACCCCTCCGACCCCTCCGACTTCGACTCCTTCGGTTCCGCTGAACCAACTGCACGCTCCGGTCCGCCTGGCCCGCCCGGCCCGGCCGCTCCCGATGACCCCGTCAACCCCGCCAACTCCTCCGACCGCCCCGCCGGTCCCACCGATCCCAGCAACCCTGCTGCTCCCACACCTCCCACACCTCCCACCCTTCCCGCCGGTGCCCCTCAGAGCAGCCCGCCGACCGAACCCCGCGTCACCCTGCGCAGCGCGGCCGAGCTTGCCGACGCCCTGCCGTATCTCCTGGGCTTCTATCCGGATGACAGCATCGTGCTGGTGGCGCTGCACGGCGAACACGGACGCTTCGGCGGCCGGGTCCGGCTCGGCATTCCGACCGACACCACACAGTGGCCGGATGTCTCCGACCAGCTCGCAGACTGCCTGGTGTCGGCCGGCAAGGACCGCGCCGCCCGCCCCGCGGGCATCCTCGTCTTCCTCTGCCAGGAGCCCGCGGCGGGCGAGACCGGCAAGGACGTCAAGGACCGGCTCCGCCCCCTGGCCCAGCGGCTGCGCACCGCCTGCGGCGCCCTCGACGTCCCCGTCCTCGAGGCCCTGTGCCTCTCCAACGGCCGTTACTGGTCCTACTGTTGCCCCGATTTCCGATGCTGCCCCCCAGACGGAACGCCGCTGGTCATGCCCGGCACCTCCGTGATGGCCGCGGCCGCCGCGTACGCGGGAATGCAGGTGCGCGGCTCGCTCAAGGAGATGGAGGCCCGGCTGACGCCCCGCACCGGGCCACGGGCCGCCGACCAGGTCAAGGCGCTGGACGCCGCGGCCGCCGCCCTCGTCCCGCGCATGCTCCGGCGCGACGGTGCCGCGGTCGTCCGCCGCGACACCCTCGACCTGGCCGGTGCGATGATCCGCCGGTTCCGTCAGGACACGCCCTCCGGCAGCAACCGGGCCAGGGACGCCTGCGACGACGCGCTGATCACCGACGGCGAGGCCGCCGACCTCATCCTCGGACTCCAGGACCGGGCCACCCGCGACCGGGCGGCGGAGTGGATGGACGGCCCCGAGGCCGCGCCGGCCCTCCGGCTCTGGCGTGCCCTCGCCCGCCGCTGCGCCGGCGGCTACGCCGAGCACGCGGCGGCACCGCTCACCCTGGCCGGCTGGGTCTGCTGGTCCACCGAGGACGGGCCTTCGGCACGGGTCGCCTTGGGCCGCGCCCTGAGCGTCGACCCCGACTACCTCTTCGCCCAGCTGCTGCACCGCGCCGTCAACGACGGCCTCGACCCGGAGCCGCTGCGCCGTTCCCTGCGCGGCCAGCGGGAAGAGGCCTTGGCCGCCGACAGCGCGCTGGCCGCGGCCGCCAAGGAGGCGGCGCAGCCCGCCACCCGGCCCGGGCAGGGCCGCTCCGGCGCCGCCGGCCGCCCCCGGAAGCCCCGGGGCGCCACCGCACCCGGCGCCCGTTCGACCGACGGACGCGGCCGCCGCCGGGCCGGCCGGGACGGCGACCGGAGCAGGCGGTGACCGTGCCCTCGGTGTGTGGCCGGCGTGACCTGGGCGCCGGCCCAACCGTTCAGATCTGTGGCGCAGGCCGTACGGAGCCCCGACCCCACCAGGGAGCGCAGAACGTGCCAGGCATCGTCCCCACTAGCCAGCCGGCCCGCCGGCCGTACGACGAGCGGCGCCTCGCGCCGCCCAGGACCCCCCAGCCGCAACCCGTCCACACCGCGCTGATCTGCGTGGCCCTGCCGGCCGTCGCCGTCTCGCCCGCCTCGGGCCAGCTGACCGGGCAGGGCCTGGACGGCTACTACCGCGACGGCCGACGAATCCTCTCCCGATGCGAACTGCGCGCGGCCGGCGGTGAACCACTCGTCGTCCAGGGGCGGTTGACCGGCGCGGACCGCGCCCGGTTCATCGGGACGATCCGCAGGACCGGCGAGCGCGGCCCGGATCCGGAGATCCGGATGGAGCGGCTGCGATGCGCCGACGGCACCGAGCGGATCACCTTCCGCAGCAGTTCCGCACGGCCGGCCCGTCTCCCGGTCGAGATCCGGCTGGGCACCGACCTCGCCGAGCTCGGCGCCGTGGCTGTCGGCCTCCCCGGGCCCGAACTGCGGGCCGCGGTCCATGGATCGGGGCTGCGCTGGTCCGGACCCGGGGCGCACGCGGTGCTCTCCGCGTCGCCCCCGCCCCAGGATGCCCTGGCCTCGGCGGGCCTGCTGCGCTGGGAGTTGGAACTGCCACCAGGCGGGCACTGCACCATCGAGCTGCGCATCCGGCTGGAGCAGGACACCGACGACCGCCCCGGCGATCACGGGCTTTTCGGTGGCCGCCGGCGTCCCCGGATCCCCGGGCCCCGCACCGGGCGCGCCGTCCCCCGGACACGCGGAGAGGGACCGCCGCGCCCCTGGGCCGCCGCGCAGCTGGAGTGCGACGATCACCGGGCGGACGCGCTCTTGGCGGGCAGCCTGGACGATCTGCACGGCCTGCTGTTGCGCGATCCCGCCGCGCCCGGGGATGTCTACGTCGCCGGCGGTTTCCCTTGGCGTTGCGGCCTCGCACCCGCCGAGGCGCTGTGGGCGGCCCGGATGCTGCTGCCACTGGGCACCCGGCTTGCCGCGGGCACCCTGCGCGCACTCGCCCGTACCCAACACGCCACGCCAGGGGCGGATTTCGGTCGAATTCCCGGCGCCCTCCGGGACGCGGGACCCCACGCCCCACCGAGCTGCACGGGGATCGAGGCCACGCTGCTGTTTCCCACCGTCCTCGCCGAGGCGCGCCGCTGGGGCCTGCCCGATCAGGAGACCGAGCGGCTGCTGCCCGCCGCGGAGCGCTGTCTGCGATGGCTGCGCATCGCCGCCGGCTCTCCGGGCGCGCGCCATGGCGGCTATGTCCCCGACCCCGGGCCCGACGGACCGTACCGCTGCGAGACGCAGGCCCACGCCCACCGCGCCGCGCTCCTGGGCGCCGACCTCCTCGATGCCATCGGCTCCCGTGACGCGGCGGAGCTGCGCGAGTGGGCCGCGGACCTGCGCGACCGATTCCGTACGGACTTCTGGCTGGAGGACCGCGCGGGGGGCCGCCCCGCCGCCCTCCGTACCGCTGACGGCCGCCCGCTGCCGCACCTCGGCTCCGCCGCCGCCCATCTCCTCGACACCGGCCTGCTCGGCGGCGGCGCCCTCGCCCCCGGGCTGCTGGACGCGGCACAGACCGGCCAGCTGGCCAGGCTGCTGGCCGGCCCCGCCCTCGACTCCGGCTGGGGCCTGCGGGGACTCGGCGCGAAGGAGAGCGGCTACAACCCCTTCGGCCACCGCAGCGGAGCGGTCCGCGTCCACGAGACGGCCATCGCGGCCGCCGGACTTGCCGCGGCCGGTCACGAGAAAGCGGCCGGCGCCCTCACCAGAGGTGTCCTCGACGCGGCGGAGAGCTTCGGTCATCGCCTGCCGGAGATGTACGCGGGGGAACAGCGCACCGCGCACGACGTCCCGGTACCGCACCCGGCCGCCTGCCGACCCGCCGCGGTGGCGGCGGCCGGCGCGGTACGGATACTGATCGAGCTCGCCGGGTTGCGACCCGACGTCCCCGCCGGGACGGTCGCCATACGCCCGCTCGGCAGCGCCCCGCTCGGCGCGATGCAGTTCACCGGCCTGAGCGTCGCCGAGCAGCCGTTCGCCGTACGGATCAGCAGGCTCGGCATGGGCATGGTGGAGGCGGCCGCCGACGGTCTGCAACTGGGGTCGTGAAGCTCGGCGGGGCCTGTTTATCGTCAGGCGGACGACTATGATCACGACATGCCTCCCTACGACCCGTCGGCCTATCCGCCCTTCGCTGTCACCGTCGACCTGGTCGTGCTCACCGTGCGCCGGCATGCCCTGTGCGCGCTGGCCGTACGCCGCGGTGAGCCGCCGTTCCAGAGCCGTTGGGCGCTGCCCGGCGGATTCGTCCGGCCCGACGAGGATCTTGAGGACGCGGCCGCCCGGGAGCTCGCCGAGGAGACCGGTCTGCACGCCCACCCGGAGGCCGGCCCGCCGCCCGCCTACGGCGCGCACCTCGAACAGCTCGCCACCTACGGCGACCCCAAGCGCGACCCCCGTATGCGGGTCGTCAGCGTCGCACACCTCGTGCTCGCCCCCGACCTGCCCGCCCCGCGGGCCGGCGGCGACGCCCACAGCGCGCGCTGGGCGCCGGTGGAGACCCTCCTGGACCAGGAGGGCACACACGCCCGCGACGAAGACCTGGCGCCCCCGCTGGCCTTCGACCACGCCCGGATCCTCGCCGACGGCGTGGAGCGCGCCCGCTCGAAGATCGAATACTCCTCGCTCGCCACGGCCTTCTGCCCCCAGGAGTTCACCGTCGGCGAGCTGCGACGGGTGTACGAGGCGGTCTGGGGCGTCGCCCTGGACCCCCGCAACTTCCACCGCAAGGTGACCGGCACCCCCGGATTCCTGGTGCCCACCGGCGGCACGACGACGCGTCAGGGCGGCCGTCCCGCCCAGCTGTTCACGGCCGGCGGCGCGACGCTGCTCAACCCGCCGATGCTGCGCCCGGAGGTCTGAGCCGGGGCGGCCGGACAGGCGGCACACCTCACGACCGCACCTGGCCAGGTGCGCGCCGCCGGGGCATGACGGCACGTCAATTCCCGGAAAATAGGACATATCGCGCTACCTTGGTCCGGTGAGTCCTCTCGAACCCCCGGCTGCCTCCGCGCCGTCCCACGCCCCGCGAGGGACGCGATGATCCAGGCCATCGGACTGACCAGCGAACCCCGTGGCGAACAACCGCCCGCCGTCGACGACCTCAGCTTCGAGGCACGGCCGGGCCGCGTCACCGTGCTCCTCGGCGACGACGACGCCGGCAAGACCACCGCCCTTCGCCTCATGCTGCAGCTCGAATCCGGCCGCGGCGTCGCCCTCTTCCGCGGCCGCCCGCTGCACCACGTCCCCAACCCCGCCCGTGAACTCGGTGTCGTCCTCGGCGACGTCCCCGGACACCCCGCCCGTACGGCCCGCGGTCACTTGCGCATGCTCAGCGCCGCGGCCGGCGTCCCGGTCGGCCGCGCCGACGACGTACTCGACCTCGTCGGTCTCAGCGGACTCGCCGACCAGCCCCTGGGCGGCCTCTCCCGCGGAATGGACCGCCGGCTCGGCCTGGCCGCAGCCCTCCTCGGCGACCCGCACACCCTCGTCCTCGACGAACCGACCGAGGGACTCGCACCGCGCGAAACGGCATGGCTGCACGGCCTGCTCCGCGGCTATGCCGCCCAGGGCGGCACGGTCCTCGTCACCTGCCGCAACGACAAGGAAGCCGCCCGCATCGGCAACCGCGTGATCACCATCGGCGACGGCCGGCTCGTCGCCGACCAGGAAGGAACCGACTTCGCCCGCACCAGGCTGCGCCCCCGGGTGGCCGTCCAATCCCCGCAGGCCGACCGCCTCGCGTCACTGCTCATCGACGAGTCCCAACGCGCCCACCCCGCCGAGGACCCCGCCGTCGGCCGCGCCATCGAGGTCGTACGGGAGAGCGGCAGCCGCATCGCCGTCTACGGGACCAGCTGCGCCGCCGTCGGGGAGACCGCCTTCCGGCACGGCATCCTCGTGCACCGGCTCGCGGACGAGATCGGCGACACCAACCCGGTCATCCCGCTCCACCGCGCCGACGGCCGCCCCCCGACCCGTGCCACCGCCATCCCGCTCGGTCCCGCGCGTACGTCACCGACACCCGGCGGTGACGTCGCCGCGCACGCCGGTGTCGTCACCCGCGTCGACCGTGACATCACCCTCCTCGACGGCGACGCGACCTCCGACACCATCACCCTCCCGGTCGTCCGGACCGCGACATCCGTGCCCCGCCCGGCGCGATCCGCGCCGACACCGCTCGCCGAACGTCTCACCATCCCCCGGCTTCCCGCCCCTGGCCCGGCCTGGCCGCTGCGCTACGAACTGCGCCGTACGGTCAGCGACCGCACCGGCCTGTTCGCGATCGTCGCATCCGTCCTCGTCTCACTGGTCCTCGCGCTGCTGCTGGCCCGCCACGGAGACGCGCCGATGTCACGGGTGCTGGCCGGCTGGCCCCGTCAACTTCCCTTCCCCCCGGCCGCACTTGGCGCCGGCCTGCTCGGGGCGCTCGCCTTCGGCCAGGAGTTCAGCTACCCGGCGCTCGCCCCCGAACGCGGCACCGTCCCCCGCCGCCTCGGGCTGCTCGTCGCGAAGCTTCTGGTCAGTGGCGCCTGTGCGCTCGCTCTCGGCGCCTGCGTGCTCGCCGCGAACGGAGCGGCTGCCCGCTTCCTGTTCGGACCGGAATCGGTCACCGGCATCGCCGAGTGGCCTGTTCTCGTCGCTGGTTGGGCCGGGCTGCTGGTCGGCTGTGCCTGGGCCGGCGTCCTGGCCGCCGGTGTATTCCGGTCCACCGCAATGGGATTGGCGGCGGTGCTCGCCGTACCCGTCCTGGTGGTGCCGCTCGTGCAACGCGTACTGGCCGAGTCCGCGGCCCGTTCCCTGGCCGGGCTCCCCGAGCGACTGAGGTCGTTGGCTCCCGTGCGGTGGCCTTCCGGAATCGACCACGGCGTATCGGTCGCGATGCGCCTCGCGACACAACCCGTAGGCAGCGCAATGGCGTTGTCGCTGACCGCCCTGGTCTGCGCTTATGTCCTCACGGTGCGCCGCGGGCGAACGCATTGACAGCGCTTGGCGCACGTTTCACGGCACCGAAGTTGCGCCCGCTGTCTGCAACTCGCTACAGAAGGCGCATTTCTTTCCGATAAAGCGTCAATTGCGAGATGGCGGCCGATCACCCTTTCGTGTGCTTTTCACCAAAGACCTCAAGGGTGTTCAGGGTGTCGCCGACAAAGGATGCGTGAGTACCCTTGCGCACACCATGATGACCGCGGCTCGCCCCGGCGACACCGGCCTCGCAGGCCCGGGCGAGCTTGACCGCTACCCCTATGGCAACGCGGCGAACGCCGCCACAACGGCCGGCGCGGACCGCGCCGAGCGCGTCGCGCCGGCGTGGGAAGGCTCCGAAGCAGATATGGGCCGGGCCGGCCGCCGGGCGGCCGGCAGCCGCGGCCGCGGCCTCCACGGCCAACTCGTCCAACAGCTGGGCCAGATGATCGTCTCCGGCGATCTCGGCGCCGACCGCCCACTCGTCCCCGAGGAGATCGGCCAGCGCTTCGAGGTCTCCCGCACCGTCGTCCGTGAGTCGCTGCGCGTCCTCGAGGCCAAGGGCCTGGTCAGCGCCCGCCCCAACGTCGGCACCCGGGTGCGCCCGGTCAGCGACTGGAACCTCCTCGACCCCGACATCATCGAGTGGCGGGCCTACGGGCCGCAGCGCGACGACCAGCGCCGTGAGCTGTGCGAGCTGCGCTGGACGATCGAGCCGCTGGCCGCCCGGCTCGCCGCGGGCCACGCCCGTGAGGACGTCCAGCAGCGGCTCGCCGACATGGTCGAGATCATGGGCCACTCCGCAGCCCAGGGCGACACCCTCACCTTCGCCCGCGCCGACGCCGAGTTCCACTCCCTGCTGCTGCAGCTCGCCGGCAACCGCATGCTCGAGCACCTCTCGGGCATCGTCACCGCCGCCCTGCATGTCTCCGGCGGTCCGTCCGGCGGCTGTGAGCGCCCCGTCGAGACGTCCGTCGGCCAGCACATGCGGATCGTCGACGCCATTGGTTCCGGTGACGCCACCGCCGCCGAATCCGCCATGCGCCAGCTCCTCGCCGCCCATGGCGAGGCAGGCACCCCCGGCTCGGGGGCGCCCGGGGATCATGTCGTCCCCGCGCCCCGCGAACACTGAAGGCCCGTACCCGAGCGCGTACGGACCGTAGGCACCCAGCGGCCGAGTGCCCCGCGCGCCTCCCTGGACGGGGCGCGCCGTACGCATCGAAGGCGCACGAGATCGCCGGATCCGGGGCGTCGCCCGGATCCGGCGCCGGGTCTTGAGAGGATTGCGTGCCATATGACTGGGAATAGGTCGATATGTGGTGTGACTCGGGCCACGTGGATTGGGCGTAACGCTCTCCGGGGAAGCGCGATGACTTAAGAGGTGATAGCCGAGGAGGGAATACGAACGGCGTTCGTGACGCTGTTCAACTCCCCGGCTGCCCCCCGCGCCGCCGGTCCATCCCCACCGGCGGTCGTCGGCTCCGATCCACAGTGGACGGGGTCGGAAGCCGTTTCCATCGTTCCGAGAGGTTGTTCGTGTCGGCCAGCACATCCCGTACGCTCCCGCCGGAGATCGCCGAGTCCGAGTCTGTGATGGCGCTCATCGAGCGGGGAAAGGCTGATGGGCAGATCGCCGGCGATGACGTGCGTCGGGCCTTCGAGGCTGACCAGATTCCGCCAACCCAGTGGAAGAATGTTCTGCGCAGCCTCAACCAGATCCTCGACGAGGAGGGTGTGACGCTGATGGTCAGTGCCGCAGAGGCGCCCAAGCGCACCCGCAAGAGCGTCGCAGCGAAGAGTCCGGCAAAGCGCACCGCCACCAAGACCGTCGCGGCCAAGACCGCCACGGTGAAGAAGGCCACCGCCGCGGCCGCCGCCCCCATGGCGGACCCCGCCGGTGAGTCCGAGACCGCGCCTGCGAAGAAGGCCGCGGCGAAGAAGACCACGGCCAAGAAGACGGCGGCGAAGAAGACCACCGCCAAGAAGGCCACCGCAAAGAAGACCGCGTCCAAGAAGGACGTCGACGAGCTGCTCGACGACGAGGCGACCGAGGAGACCCCGGCGCCCGGCAAGGGCGACGCGCCCGACGCCGCCGAGGGCACCGAGAACGCCGGCTTCGTCCTGTCCGACGACGACGAGGACGACGCCCCCGCGCAGCAGGTCGCCGCGGCCGGCGCCACCGCCGACCCGGTCAAGGACTACCTCAAGCAGATCGGCAAGGTCCCGCTCCTCAACGCCGAGCAGGAGGTCGAGCTCGCCAAGCGCATCGAGGCGGGTCTGTTCGCCGAGGACAAGCTGGCGAACTCCGACAAGCTCGCGCCGAAGCTCAAGCGTGAGCTGGAGATCATCGCCGAGGACGGCCGCCGGGCCAAGAACCACCTCCTGGAGGCCAACCTCCGGCTGGTCGTCTCCCTGGCCAAGCGCTACACGGGCCGCGGCATGCTCTTCCTGGACCTGATCCAGGAGGGCAACCTCGGTCTGATCCGCGCGGTCGAGAAGTTCGACTACACCAAGGGCTACAAGTTCTCGACCTACGCGACGTGGTGGATCCGCCAGGCCATCACCCGCGCCATGGCCGACCAGGCCCGCACCATCCGTATCCCCGTCCACATGGTCGAGGTCATCAACAAGCTCGCGCGCGTCCAGCGCCAGATGCTCCAGGACCTGGGCCGCGAGCCCACCCCGGAGGAGCTGGCCAAGGAACTCGACATGACCCCCGAGAAAGTCATCGAGGTCCAGAAGTACGGTCGTGAGCCGATCTCGCTGCACACCCCGCTGGGCGAGGACGGCGACAGCGAGTTCGGTGACCTGATCGAGGACTCCGAGGCGGTCGTCCCGGCCGACGCGGTCAGCTTCACGCTTCTGCAGGAGCAGCTGCACTCGGTCCTGGACACCCTCTCCGAGCGCGAGGCCGGCGTGGTCTCCATGCGCTTCGGTCTCACCGACGGCCAGCCCAAGACGCTGGACGAGATCGGCAAGGTCTACGGCGTCACGCGTGAGCGGATCCGTCAGATCGAGTCCAAGACCATGTCGAAGCTGCGGCACCCGTCGCGCTCCCAGGTGCTGCGCGACTACCTCGACTAGTCGAACGCGTACGGACGACGCCGCGAGCCCGGACCTCCCAGGTGGAGGGGCCGGGCTCGCGGCCGTCCGGGTGCGGGGCGCGGCCGTTTGGGTCACTCTGGGTGGGCGTGCACTGTCCCAGAGTCAGGAGTCCGTATGCGTTCGACCTCCTATGCAACTCTCGGAGCCTTTGTGCTGGTCCTGGCCGTACCCACCTCGGCGGCCGCGGACGGATCGGTGATAGGCGGTAACCCTGTACGCGTATCGGAGAGCCCCTGGGTGGTGGCCCTCGCCTCCCACGACCGCTTCGGCACCGAGCGCTCGGGGCAGTTCTGCGGCGGTGTGCTCGTCGGGCGCTCCACGGTCGTCACGGCAGCGCACTGCTTGAGCAAGGAGGTCCTGGGCGTGCCGTGGCAGCAGGTCAGGGATCTGCGGATCGTCATCGGACGCGACAACCTGGCGGGCCGTGGCGGCCAGGAACTCAAGGCCGCGAATGTGTGGGTCAACCCGCGGTACGACAGCTGGACGAACGAGGGCGACATGGCCGTCCTCAGACTGGAGAAGCCGGCTGGCCGCCCCGCGATCCAGATAGCCGGCCGGGGCGATGCCGCCTACCGTCCGGGCACCGGGGCGACGGTCTACGGCTGGGGTGACACGACGGGCGAGGGCAGCTATGCGACGGCGCTGCGGTCGGCCGGCGTGAACGTACTGGAGGACTCGGTCTGCGCGGGGGCGTACCCGGGCAGCGCGGACGGCACGTACAAGCCCGCGTCGATGCTGTGTGCTGGGGAGCCGCGCGGTGGGCGCGATGCCTGCCAGGGGGACAGCGGCGGGCCGTTGGTCGTGGGCGGGCGCCTGGTGGGGCTGGTGTCATGGGGCACCGGCTGCGGCCAGGCCGGCCATCCCGGGGTGTATACGCGCGCCTCAGCCCTCCTCCCGGCCGTCTCCCAACATGGGGCCGACTGAGAGGTTGGGGGGAGCTGCCAGGCACGCCGGCTGACAGGCACGGGAGAGCGTACGAGTGCGGGCGGTCTCCCCGATTGTGCCGGGGAGACCGCCCGCCGCACGGCCCTAGGCCGCTACTCGCTCGTCGTGGATGCGATGTGTCAGCGTTCCTCTTGGGGCGCAGACGCCGGAGAGGCGGTGAGCCGCTCCGTCTCGTCCTGTATTTCCGCGGCGATCTTCTTGAGTTCTGGCTCGAACTTGCGACCGTGGTGGGCGCAGAAGAGCAGTTCTCCGCCGGACATCAGGACGACGCGCAGGTATGCCTGGGCGCCGCAGCGGTCGCAGCGGTCAGCGGCCGTCAGCGGGCTCGCGGGTGTCAGAACAGTAGTCACGTCGCCTCTTCTCTAGCTCGACGAGCTGTCGTACCAGGGTCAACATCCAACCAGGCCGAAAACGTTCCCGCTTGTGCCTTTTCCTCGAAAAAATTTCTCCGAGGGGGCCGGGTGCTGCCGGGTGGCGGCGAATGAGCCGTATTGCGTGGTGGTCAGATTCACGTTGTTGCTGGGGTCTGCCCTCCCGGCTGGCTTGCCGGTTGTTGATGAGGACGTGCCCGGAGCCTAAATGGTTCATGCCTCGAAGGGAACGTGATGTGCACGTCATCCACACGTCACCCCTACGAGGGATCGAACACGCGATCGAAAATCTACTACCATGGTCACGGTTACGGGTGGCGTCACATCGGCTCTACCAGGCCTCGGTACCCTCTGACCGGCGACACCGCCACAACCGAGTCCGCGGAATGCGGACTGCCAGAAATTCAGCGAGGAGCGAACCGCGTGACCGCCGAGATGTCCGTGCCGTCCACCGCAGTGCTGACCGGGGCAGACCGGGACGGTTCCAACTACACCGCGCGGCATCTGCTCGTCCTCGAGGGGCTGGAGGCCGTCCGCAAGCGACCTGGCATGTACATCGGCTCGACGGACAGTCGTGGCCTGATGCACTGCCTGTGGGAGATCATCGACAACTCGGTCGATGAGGCGCTGGGCGGCTACTGCGACCACATCGAGGTGATCCTCCACGACGACGGATCGGTGGAGGTCCGCGACAACGGCCGCGGCATCCCCGTCGACGTCGAGCCCAAGACCGGGCTCAGCGGCGTCGAGGTTGTCATGACCAAGCTGCACGCCGGCGGAAAGTTCGGCGGCGGCTCCTATGCCGCCTCCGGCGGTCTGCACGGCGTCGGCGCCTCGGTCGTCAACGCGCTCTCCGCGCGGCTCGACGTCGAGGTGGACCGCAACAGCAAGACCCACTCGATCAGCTTCCGCCGCGGCGTCCCCGGCATCTTCACCGAATCCGGCCCCGACGCCCCGTTCGACCCCGGCAACGGCCTGCTCAAGGGCAAGCGGGTGCCCAAGACGAAGACCGGCACCCGGGTGCGTTACTGGGCCGACCGGCAGATCTTCCTCAAGGACGCCAAGCTCTCCCTGGAGACGCTGTACGCCCGCGCCCGCCAGACGGCCTTCCTCGTACCGGGTCTGACTCTCATCGTTCGCGACGAGCGCGGCATCGACGGCGCCGGCAAGTCGGAGGAGACCTTCCGCTACGACGGCGGCATCAGCGAGTTCTGCGAGTACCTCGCGCAGGACAAGGCCGTCTGTGACGTGCTGCGGCTGACCGGTCACGGCACGTTCAAGGAGACCGTGCCCGTCCTGGACGACCGTGGCCACATGACACCGACCGAAGTCACCCGCGAACTGGGCGTCGACATCGCCCTCCGGTGGGGGACCGGCTACGACTCGACGGTGAGATCGTTCGTCAACATCATCGCGACGCCCAAGGGCGGCACCCACGTCTCCGGCTTCGAGCGCTCGGTCACCAAGACCGTCAACGAAGTGCTGCGGTCCAGCAAGCTGCTGCGGGTCGCCGAGGACGACGTCGTCAAGGACGACGCCATGGAGGGCCTCACCGCCGTCGTGACGGTGCGGCTCGCGGAGCCGCAGTTCGAGGGCCAGACCAAGGAGGTCCTCGGCACCTCCGCCGCCTCGCGGATCGTCGCCCAGGTGCTGAGCAAGGAACTCAAGGCGTTCCTGACGTCCACGAAGCGGGACGCCAAGCAGCAGGCGCGCTCCATCCTGGAGAAGGTCGTGGCCGCGGCCCGTACGCGCATCGCCGCCCGCCAGCACAAGGAGGCCCAGCGCCGGAAGACGGCTCTGGAGTCCTCCTCACTGCCGGCCAAGCTCGCGGACTGCCGCAGCGACAACGTCGACCGCAGCGAACTGTTCATCGTCGAGGGAGACTCGGCGCTCGGCACCGCGAAACTCGCGCGGAACTCCGAATTCCAGGCGCTGCTGCCGATCCGCGGCAAGATCCTCAACGTCCAGAAGTCCTCGGTTTCGGACATGCTCAAGAACGCCGAGTGCGGCGCCATCATCCAGGTCATAGGGGCCGGGTCCGGTCGGACCTTCGACATCGACGCCGCCCGCTACGGCAAGGTCATCTTCCTCGCCGACGCGGACGTCGACGGCGCGCACATCCGCACCCTGCTGCTGACCCTCTTCCAGCGCTACATGCGCCCGATGATCGAGCAGGGCCGGGTCTTTTCCGCCGTTCCGCCGCTGCACCGCATCGAACTGGTCAATCCCAAAAAGGGCCAGGAAAAGTACATCTACACCTACTCGGACAGCGAACTGCGCCAGACGCTGCTCGAACTCGAACGCAAGAAGGTCCGCTACAAGGACAGCATCCAGCGCTACAAGGGCCTCGGTGAGATGGACGCCGACCAGCTCGCCGAAACCACCATGGACCCGCGTCACCGCACCCTGCGGCGGATCAACATCAGCGACCTCGAATCGGCGGAGAAGGCCTTCGACCTCCTGATGGGCAACGAAGTCGCCCCCCGTAAGGAGTTCATCACCAACTCCGCCTCCACTCTGGACCGTTCGCGCATCGACACCTGAGCCGGCCGCAGGTCCCCACGGGCGCCTCTCCACCCACGGGTGGACAGGCGCCCGTCGCGTTTCCACCCCGGCCCCACCCAGGCTCCGATCCGCCCGGTGGGGCCCACTCCGTAGCGTCGGAAGCGTCGTCAAACCCCCACGGAGGCCCCGGATATGAGCGGCTCGCTGAACACTCTCGTGACCGTCGTCGTTGTCGCGATGGTGTTCATCCGGCAGTTCCAGGCGCAGCGCGTCACAGCCGAGAGCAAGAACGGGTGGCTGATTCCCGCCGTCCTCGCCGTCATGGCGCTCCGGAAACCGGGGCTCCTGGACTCCGCGCACCACACACTGTCCGTCGTGCTGCTCGCCGCGGGAGTCGCCATCGGACTCGCCAGTGGCGCCGCCTGGGCCTGGACCAGCCGCATGTGGACGGACGACGACGGCGGCGTCTGGACCAAGGGCGGCTGGGCGACCGCCGGCGTCTGGTTCGGCGGGATGGCGCTGCGCCTCGGCCTCGTCGGCATCGCGGCGGCCCTGGGCATCCACCAGGGCACCCCGGCCACCATGCTCGCCGTCGCCGCCATGCTGCTGACCCGCACCGGCGTCACCACATGGCGGGCTCAGTCTCTGCGAGCCACGTACCGTGTCCCAGTTGCCGGCTGAACCACGTCACCGGCCTTCGGGAAGGACCGTTCGTGACGCAGACCTCGTGGACGCGCTGGCCGCTACGTGAGGCGCTCTCCCGTGAGGGCATCAGCGATTCCCGGTTGTGGATCGGCCGGGCCGTCCGTGTGCTGTTGTTGGCCGGAATGCTGTGGAGCGCGCTGGCCGAGCCGGCGTTCCGCGGTTGGGGACTGCTCGCCGGATCCGCGGGGCTCGTGCTGACCGGGGTCGTCTACGTGAAGTTCTTCCAGGCCACACGGCAGCACCGCCTGTGGCCCTCCATCGGGCTGTTCGTGCTCCTGGAAGCCGCGGCGTTCGCCTTCCACGCCTCGGGAGCGCGGGTTCCCGCGGTCGTCCTGTGGTGCGGCTGCGCCATCACCTCCATGGAACGGCTGCCGCTCTGTGTCGCCCTGCCGTGTTCCGCCGTCGCTTTGGGGGCGTACGCCGCGGTGACCAACGACAACTGGGTGATGACCGCGGCGACCACTGTGGGGCTGGGCCTGGCCGGGTACGTACTGCGGCTCGACGCCGAGGCACGCGGCAACGCGCAGCGACTGCTGGCCCAGGAGCGGGCCGCCCGTAAGGCCGAGGCCGAAACGGCGGCACTCGCCGAACGAGGGCGGATCGCACGCGAGATCCACGACGTCCTCGCGCACAGTCTGAGCGCCCAGTTGGTGCACCTGGAGGCGGCGCGGCTGCTGATCCTGCGCAGCGAAGACCTCGAAGCGGACCGGGACCAGCTCCTGGAACGGGTGGTGGCGTGCCGGGGAATGGCCCGTGAAGGGCTGGACGGCACGCGTGAGGCGCTTTCCGCGCTGCGCGGGGAGATGGCCCCGGTCGAGGACTTCCTGCGCCGCCTGACCGCGGCTGAGGGCGCGCGGCTTGACGTGTCGGGCGAGCGCCGCGCGCTGCCGGCGGAAGCGGGCCTCGCGGTCCGCAGGGTGGCACAGGAGGCGCTGACGAACGTGCGCAAGCATGCGCCGGGCGCCCGGGTGAGCGTGCGGCTGGAGTACGCGGATGGCGATGTTGGACTTGTGGTGCGCGACTCGGGCGGCCGGGGCACGCCCGGCGAGCTCGCGAAGAGCGGTGCCGGATACGGTCTGCTCGGGATGCGGGAGCGCGCCGAACTCCTCGGCGGAACGCTGGAGTCCGGTCCTGACGAGGAGGGTTTCGTGGTGCGGTTGAGGGTGCCCGTATGACGACGCGCAGGGCGGCACGCGTCGTGGTCGCCGATGACCAGACCGTGGTCCGCGAGGGAATCGTGATGCTGCTGGGACTGCTGCCGGGCATTGAGGTCGTCGGTTCGGCCGCGGATGGTGAGGAAGCCATCCGTAGGGTCGCCGAGCTCGCCCCCGACGTCGTCCTCATGGACCTGCGCATGCCACGCTGCGACGGCGTCGAGGCGACCCGCCGTATTCGTGCCGAGCACCCCGGCACCCAGGTCGTCGTGCTCACGACCTACGCCGAAGACGACTCGCTCTTCCCCGCCCTGCAGGCCGGCGCCCGCGGCTACCTCACCAAGGACGCGGACGGCGACGAGATCGTCCGCGCCATCGATGGCGTGCTCTCGGGTGAGGCCGGACTGTCGCCGAAGATCCAGCGCAGGCTGCTGGAGCGCTTCGCGGAGCCGGTACGAAACCTGCCGGAACCGCCGGACGAAGCCCCCGACGGGCTGACCGCCCGCGAGGTCGAGGTGCTGCGGCTCATCGCGGAGGGGCAGGCGAATCCGGAGATCGCGCGCACCCTGCATGTCTCCACGGCAACGGTGAAGACCCACATCAACAACCTGTTCGCCAAAGCGGGGTTGCGAGACCGGGCTCAGGCGATCCATTACGCGTACCGCCACGGACTCGCACAGCCGCCCGGATAGTCCCTCACCTGATGGGGTGAAGCATTCGGAATGAAGAATCCTTGTCTTTCTTGATCTTCCCTTCTGTCCCATTCTTGGGCGCACGGTGAACAGGCCTGTGCAACAAGGAGTGTTCGGTGGACAAGAAGGACGGCCGTGCGGCCGATGAGCCAGGGGCGGCCGTACGGCTCGACGACCCGTGGTACGACGCCCTCGCTTCAGGGTGGGGCGAGTCGAACGAAGCAGGGGACGAGGCGCGGCAACGGGACGACCGTCAGTCGCCCCAGGAGACGCCCGTACCGGACCCGCGGTCCGCGTCGCATGACGACGTCTACCGGGTGGTGCAGAAAAGCGCCGCCTTCCAGGAAGTGCGCCGCCGGTACCGGCGATTCGTCGTGCCCGCCACGGCGGCCTTCCTGGCCTGGTACCTCGCCTATGTGATCGCGGCGACCATGGCACCGGACGTCATGGCGCACCGCGTCGCCGGCGCACTCAACGTCGCGATGCTCGCCGGACTCGGCCAGTTCGTCACGACCTTCCTGTTCACCTGGGCGTACGCGCGGCACGCACGGCTGCGTCGGGATCGCGCGGCGCTCGACATCCGCTGGGAGACCCAGGAGCTGACTGGGAGGACCGACCGTTGAGCGTCGACCAGCACACTCTGGCGCTGGTTCTCTTCAGCGCGTTCGTAGCCGTCACGCTCGGGATCACCACCTGGGCGGCCCGCCGCAGGCGCGGATCGGCCGAGGACTTCTACGTGGGCGGGCGGCTCTTCTCCCCTCTGGAGAATGGTTTCGCCATCGCGGGCGACCACATGTCCGCCGCTTCCTTCCTCGGCATCGCCGGTTTGATCGCCCTCTTCGGCTACGACGGCCTGCTGTACTCGGTCGGCTTTCTCGTCGCTTGGCTCATCGTGCTGTTCCTCGTCGCCGAACTGGTCCGCAACTGCGGGAGGTTCACCCTCGCCGATGTCGTCGGCGCCCGGATGCGCCAACGCCGTGTTCGCCTCGCGGTCGGTGCCGCCTCCGTCACTGTCTCCGTGCTCTACCTGGTGGCCCAGTTGGTCGGGGCCGGCAGCCTCGTCGCGCTCTTCCTGGGCGGGGCGGGTGCACAAGCCCGTACATGGACGGTGATCGGGGTCGGCGCACTGATGGTGGTCTACGTCGCCTTCGGCGGCATGCGGGCCACGACCTGGATCCAGATCGTCAAAGCGGTGCTCCTCATGGGTGGCGCGATCGCACTGACTGTCCTGGTGGTGGCTCGCTTTCACGGCGACATCAATACATTGCTGAACACCGCCGCCGAACACAGCGGCCACGGAAGCGACTTCCTCGCACCGGGCCTCAAATACGGCGGCGACTGGACATCGCGACTGGACTTCATCAGCCTCGGAATCGCGCTCGTCCTGGGGACGGCCGGGCTGCCGCACATCCTGTCGCGCTTCTACACCGTCCCCACGGCGCGCGCCGCCCGCCGATCCGCCGTCTGGGCCATCGGCCTGATCGGCGGCTTCTATCTCATGACCATCGTGCTGGGCTTCGGCGCCGCCGCGGTGATCGGCAGCGACACCGTCCGCGTGTCCAACGCCGCCGGGAACACCGCGGTCCCGCTACTCGCCCGCGACCTGGGAGGCGGCGCGGGCTCAACGGGAGGAACGGTTCTGTTCGCTGTGGTGGCCGCAGTCGCCTTCGCCACGATCCTGGCCGTGGTCGCCGGCGTCACGCTGGCGTCCTCAACTTCCGTGGCACACGACCTGTACGCCTCGCTGCGGCGGCGGCCCCGTGCCACAACGAAGGACGGGCAGCGCAGCGCGCTGAGAGAGGTAACCGTGGCGCGGGTCGCGGCGGTGGGCATCGGCGTGGCGACCACCGGCCTGGCGCTGCTCGCCCAGGACCTGAATGTCGCTTCCCTCGTGGGTCTCGCGTTCGCGGTCGCCGCCTCGGCCAACCTGCCGGTGCTGCTGTACACCCTCTTCTGGCGGCGCTTCACGACCCGCGGCGCGGTCTGGTCGGTCTACGGCGGCCTCATCCCGGCGATCGTGCTCGTCGTGCTCTCGCCGGTGGTTTCCGGCGGCCCCGAGTCACTCCTCCCGGGACTGGATTTCGCGTACTTCCCACTCGAGAACCCCGGTGGTGTGTCGATCCCGCTGGGCTTCCTCATGGGCTGGCTGGGATCGGTGCTCTCCCCGAAGGCCGCCGATGAAACCAGACATGCGGAAACGGAAGTACGGGCGCTTACGGGGGCAGGGGCGGCGTAGGGAGCCGTGCCGCAGGCGCTGGACCGGGCCGGCCTCGACGCCTAGACCCACTCGTATCGGTGCTCGGGGCGGCCGGTCTCGCCGTACCTGAGGGTGAGGCTGATCCGGCCGGTGCGTTCGAGAAGCTTGAGGTAGCGCTGGGCGGTCTGCCGGCTCACGCCCGCCTGGAGGGCGACGTCCTGTGCCGACAGCGGGGCGTCCGCGGAACGCAGCACCGAGCGCACACGATCGGCGGTGGCGGTGGAGTGCCCCTTGGGCAGCTCGGCAGGGCCGGCGTTGGCGGCCCCCAACGCACCGAAGATCCGGTCGACTTCGGACTGTTCCGCCTGGCCACCACCCTCGAAAGTGCGGTGCAGCGCCGCATAGCCCTCCAGCTTGGAACGCAGGCCCGCGAAGGTGAACGGCTTGACCAGGTACTGCAGCGCACCATGGCGCATGGCTGCCTGGACGGTCGCGACATCGCGCGCCGCGGTCACCATGATCACATCGGTGACCAGGCCTCGCCGCCGCAAGTCACCCACCAGCTGGATCCCCGTCCTGTCCGGCAGGTAGTGGTCCAGAAGGATCAGATCGACAGGGTGCCTGTCGAGCGCGGCCAGAGCCTCGGCGGCGGTGTGCGCAAGGCAACTGACCCGGAATCCCGCGACCTTGGCGACATAGGCTGCGTTGATCTCCGAGACCCGCACATCGTCGTCCACGACCAGCACATCGATCATCGGCCGGCTCCCGTCACGTCTTCGGAGTGGCGACCGCCTTCGGTGTCACGAGGACTGGCGGTCGAGTGGGTTCCTGTGAGCGCGTCGTGGCCGGGTTCTTCACGCGGCGCGGGAAGCTCGTCGGTCAGCGCATCGGGGAGCGTGACGGTGAACACCGCGCCTCCACCGGCCCGTTCACCGACCTCGGCACCTCCCCCGTAGCGCTCGGCGAGTCGGCGGACGAGGGCCAGACCGATCCCGCGTTGCCCGTGAGCGGGCGGTTCCTTGGTCGTCCAGCCCTCAGTGAAGATTTCCGCGCGACGGCACTCGGGCACACCCGGCCCGTTGTCACAGACGCGAACGACCGCGGTGCGACCCTCGACACGGACCGTCACTTCCAGCCGGGCGTCCCGCTTGCCTGTAGTGGCGTCCAAGGCGTTGTCGACGAGATTGCCGAGAACGGTGACAAGGCTGTGCGGGTCGATCAGACGGTCCGGAAGGTGCGTATCGGGCGAGATGCTCAACGAGGCGCCGCGCTCCGTGGCGACGGTCGCCTTGCCGACCAGGAGAGCAGCCAGCAGCGGATCGTGGATGCGTTCGGTGACCTGTTCGGCCGTCGCCCGGTGGACTCCCACGGCCTGGGTCACGAACTCCACGGCCTCTTCGTGCAGCCCGAGTTCGAGCAGCCCGAGGAGTGTGTGCAGCCGGTTGGCATGCTCGTGATCCTGGGCACGGAGCGCGTCGATCAGGCCCCGGGTGCCATCCAGTTCCCGGCCCAGCCGCTCCAGCTCGGTGCGGTCGCGCAAGGTGACCACGGCACCGCCGTCGTCGGTCGGCATCCGATTGGCCACCAGGACACGCTGACCGCTGACGGCCAGCAGATCTGAACCGGACACCCGGCCGGCGAGCACGTCGGTGGTACGTCCCGGCGGCAGCGCGTCGGCCAGAGGACGGCCGGCGTCCTTGGCGCGCAGGTCGAGGAGCCGTTGCGCCTCATCGTTCATGAGGCGGATCCGGCCGTGTCCGTCGAGCGCGAGGAACCCCTCACGGATGCCGTGCAGCATCGCCTCGCGCTCCGTGAGCAATGCGGAGATATCGGAGAAGGCCAGGTCGTGGGTGCGGCGCTGGAGGCGGCGGGAGACGAGGTACGCGGCCAGGGCACCCACAGCGAGCGCTCCGCCCGCGTAGGCGAGCAGCTCGGGGACGGTGGAGAGCAGCCGTTGCTGCACACTCTCGTACGCGATGCCGACGGATACGGCTCCGACGACTTTTCCGGTCTCGTCGCGCAGGGGGACTTTGCCGCGTGCCGAGCGCCCGAGGGTGCCCTCGTCGATCTGCATGACCTCCCGGCCCGAGAGCGCGACGCTGGGGTCGGTGGAGACGTGATGTCCGATCTCGTCCGGGTCGGTGTGCGACCAGCGCACACCCCGCTTGTCCATGATCACCACGTACTCGGCTCCGGTCGCGGCGCGTATCCGCTCGGCCTCGTTCTGGACGGGGCCGTTACGTGTGGGGCGGGATGCCTCCAGGGCGTCGTCGAGGCGTGGTTCGGCGGCGGTGGTCTGGGCTATGGCGAGGGCTCGGTGCATGGCCTGATCGTCGAGCTCGGAGCTGAGCGGGGCGAGGAACAGGCCGGTCGCGAGCGCGGTGACCCCGGTGGCGATGGCCAGCTGCACCATCAGCACCTGGGAAAAGACCCGGCGGGGCCAGCCCAGGCGGGGGCGTGTCAGGCGCAGCCCCGGGGCAGTCCGCCGGCTACTGCCGGGCGGAGGCGGACTGCCGGCCGCGCGCTTGGTGCGACCGGGCTGGTCCGCACCGTCTGCCCGGCTCGTCTCGTCCGCAGTGGCCTCAGCGCCTGGCGAGCCGCCGGGAAACGGCGCGGAACCCGAGAACCTCGCGGCGCTCGGGCGCGGAGCCGATTCGTCCTTCTCGCCCATATGAATGAACAGTAAGCGCGGTGGTAGCGCAGTCGGTAATTCGCGCCAGCCTGATTCCGGAGGGTGGTCGGACGGAGGCGCGCAGCGACTTGTGCCCCGCGAACGGTGGGCCCTGCGGAGTTATCCACAGGGCTTTCGGCTGCGGATTGTGCGCGCTTAGTCTCGCAGGGTGAACGTCGGGTTGGGGGCGCTCACGACGGCTCTGGCGTGGCCAGGGCGGTTGCGGGCGATTGGGGCATCGGCTGTTTCGCGGCCTGCTCGGCACGAACAAGAGCGTTCGTGGCGCATTCGGCGAAACTCCGGTGCGACTGAACCTGGCGGTGCGAGGAGGGCGAGAAAACAGAGGAGGGGACGGCCATGTGCTCGCATTCGGGCGACGGGGGACGTGTGTCGACACGGCGGGGCCGTGCGCGGCTGATCTCAACGCGGCGGGTCGCGGGGGTGGTGCTGGGCCTGGGGCTGGCCGTGACCTTGGGGTTGACCATAGGGATGGTGCTCACCCAAGCGCGAGGTGACCGCGCCGGGCTGCGCGGCGAGGAATGCCGCTGCCGACGCCCTGGGGAAGCCAGGGAATCGGACCGGGCTGCGGCGTCAGGAGAGCGGAGCGAGGGGCGCGGTGGGCCACGTCGCAGCAGTGACACCCGCGATGGCCGTGATGGAGGTGACCGTCATACGCGCCGGTGGACCGAGCGGCGCACCACAGCTGGCGGGCGCCGGAGCACCATTGGCCCCCTGCTCGACCGTGACCCGCCAGGTGCGGCCATCGGTGTGCGCGACGGAAACGGCCCAAGTGGGGGAGCTTCCCGCAACCGGCCCGCCAACGGACGACGAGCCATCGGCCCGCACCGGTTCGGGCCGCACCGCGTCGGTCCTTACGACGTCGAGTGCGTCCGCCCGCGCCTCCCCGATCAGCTCGCGAACGGCGAGGTCAGCGGCCTGAGCCGGCCGGTCCCAGGCCGAGCGCCCGCGGCAGTCGGCGAACGTGATCCGTCCCCTGCGCGCCGCCTCCACGGCGTCCTTGACCAAGTGGGCGGAGGCTCGTCCGTAGGCGTAGCCGTAGGGGAGGACAAAGAGGGTGGGCGAGAAGCGGTGGCCGCCGATATGCGTGACCTCCCAGGCTTCGAGACCGCTGGCGGCCACCTCCGCGGCCAGCGGACGGCCGAGAAGCGCACAGCAGCGGTCCCGCTTGCCGTTGGTGCAGACGAGGACCAATGGCTCCCCGGTGTACGGCTCCCAGAGGCCGCCATGTTCGCCGGTGCCAAGCGCGGCGAAGTCCAGCCCGAGGGCCGCTCGCGGGTCGGTGACGGTGGTCGTGCGGATCCAGGAGCGGCCGGGCGCGGTGTGTGCGACGAACAGACGGCGTCGGGAGACGCCGTGGCAGTCGGCGTGGCGTCCGGGCCGACGGATCAGGGCGACACGTACGTCTGTCCCCTCGGTCGCGGCCTCCAGGGCCCGGCCGATGTCAGGGTCGAGGTGGCTGTCCGTCAGCGCCTGGGCTCCCCAGGGCCCGGTCTGCTCGATGAGCAGCCAGGTCGGGGCAGTGGCCGCGGTTCCGGCCAGGGGCTCGGCCGATTCGCGGGAAGCGGTAGCGCAGGTGCTCACAAAGGTGAGCCTAACCTGAGTCGCCGGACGGCGAATGCCGGGAGGGGGCTGAGGGACTCCAGGCCCCTGGCAGCGGGGTCTGCCGGAAAGGCAGCGGCGCCTCCTCCTCCGCCACGGAAGGGAGCGGCGGGTCCGGCTGGGGGAGTGCCTGGTCGTAATGGGCGACCTGGCCGCCGTCGGCGGCGTGACCGGGAACGTCGGCAGTCGATGCGCCAGACACCTGCGAGCCGGGCGCCTTCGGAGTGAGAGGTCGCTCGCCGCAGGTTGATCTCCAGCGAAATGGTCCCTGCTGGCTCTATGGCAGCGGCTGTGGCGGGCGGGGGCCCTGATACTGGCCGCTGGGGCGCATCCGCAGTGGACGCTCTGCGTACTCCTCCAACGCGTGCGCGATCCAGCCGGCGGTACGGGCTATGGCGAAGACCGTCTCGCCGGCCTCGGCCGGCATCCCCGCCGACACCGTGAGTACGGCCAGCGCAAGGTCGACGTTGGCGTGCAACTCGGTGTGCCGGGCCGCGGTGGTGATCACCTGCCGTGCGGCCTGCAAAGCCGGCTGCGCCTGCGCCACGTCCTCCAACAGCCCGAACAGGGCGCGGGCTCGCGGGTCCTCGCCCGGATAGAGGGGGTGGCCGAGTCCCGGGACCCGGCGCCCCGCCCGCAGGTGATCGGCGACGACCGCTGCTGCGCTACCGCGCTCCAGCACCTCGAGCAGCATGCGGTGGGCCAGCCCGCTCGCCGCGCCATGCAGGGTGCCGTCCAGTGCCCCGAACCCGGCAGAAACAATCGCGTACGGGTGGGCGCGCGCAGAGGCGGCGACCCGGACCGCGAGCGTCGAGGCAGCGAGGTCGTGATCGATCAGCAGGACCAGCGCCGCGTCCAGGACGCGCAGCGACGCGGCGTCGGCTGGTTCGGAGGTCAGTCGTGACCACAGTCGCGGTGCGAGTGATGCCGCCTCGGGCTGCTGGGGAGCCTGCGGCGGTAGCGCGTCGACGAGAGTCGGGATGAGGCTGCGGGCGGTGTCGAGGACGGCGTCTTCGGACAGGTCGAAGCGCAGTGGATCAGCGGCCGCCGCGGCGATCACGGCGACCCGCAGTCGGTCCATCGGTCCGCTGTGCGCAGGCATTGCCTGTACGGCGCGGCGGGCTGCGGACAGGGCGTCGGGCGGTCCCGTGAAGCGGATGCCACGGCGTAGTTCGCCGGTCCACAGCCACTCGGCGACCTCCTCGTAGCTGTAGTGGGCGGCGAGTTCCGTGGCGTCGACGCCACGGAAGTAGCAGTGGTCGCGGTCGATGAGGGTGATGCCCGTACGAACCGCCAACTCGCCGCTGGAGCCGGAGGGTTCGCGGCGGCCGCCGCGCCGGGCGAGTGCGTCGACTTCTTTCGCGTCGAAGGTGCTGCCGCGGCCGCCGGGCTCGCGGCGGCTGGTCAGCTGGCCGCGGCTGACGTAGGCGTACACCGTCTCCGGCTTCACGCCGAGCCGGTCGGCCGCTTCGCGGGTGCTCAGCCGTCGCCCCGACGCGTCGTCCGTGACATGAGTCGTGTCTTGATCCGCCATGGAGCCACCGTATCCGCCTGCATGTGTATTGATTCAATCAATATTGACGAGACGGAATCAAGCATAGACAGTTGGATCAATGCCGGGGAGGAACAGAAGAAGGAGTTTGTTATGCCGATCGCCGAGGTGAACGCGCCCATCGAAGCGCCTCGCGGGCTCGCGGGCGTGATCGTCACCGAGACCGAGCTGGGTGATGTCCGGGGCCGCGAAGGCTTCTACCACTACCGGCAGTACTCCGCCGTGGAGTTGGCCACGGCCCGCGGTTTCGAGGACGTCTGGTACCTGATGTTCCACGGTGAGTTGCCGGACGGGGAGCAGTCGGTGGCGTTCAAGGCCGAGACCGCCGCCCTGCGTGTGCTGCCTGCCGCGGTACGTGACGCACTGCCCGGCATCGCACGGGCGGGCGCGCTCTCCGGTCCGCTCGCCGGGCTGCGTACCGCACTCTCGTTGCTCGGCGCGTCCGCCGGCTTCCGGCCGCTGTACGACATCGATGCCGACCGCCGCCGCGCGGACGCGCTCGCCGCTTGTGCGGCCGTACCGACCCTGCTCACCGCGCTGCACCGGCTCGGCCAGGGGGAGCAGCCCGTGGAGCCGCGCGCCGATCTGTCCTATGCCGCCAACTACCTCTACATGCTGACCGGTCACGAGCCGGAGCCGGAGCGTGTCCGGGCGATCGAGGCGTATCTGATCTCGACCATCGACCATGGCTTCAACGCCTCGACGTTCACCGCCCGTGTCATCACCTCCACCGGCGCCGACCTCGCGGCCTGCCTCGTCGGCGCGGTCGGCGCGCTCTCCGGGCCGCTGCACGGCGGCGCACCCAGCCGCGCCCTGGACACGCTCGACGCGATCGGTACGCCGGACCGTATCGACGACTGGATCCGGGATCGGGTGCTGCGCGGTGACCGGATCATGGGTTTCGGTCACCCCGTCTACCGCACCGAGGACCCGCGCTCCCGGATGCTGCGTGGTATCGCCGAGGGCTTCGGTGGACCGCTGGTGGAATTCGCCGTCCAGGTGGAGGCGAGGGTGGAGGCGCTGCTCGCCGAACTCAAGCCGGGCCGTGAGTTGCACACCAACGTGGAGTTCTACGCAGGTGTCGTGATGGAGCTGTGCGGTCTGCCGCGTGAGATGTTCACGCCCACGTTCTGCGCGGCCCGTGTGGTCGGCTGGAGCGCCAACATCGTGGAGCAGGCCGAGGACTCGAAGATCATCCGCCCGGCGGCCCGTTACGTCGGCCCGCCCGCTCCGCAGCCGCTGCCCGCCGTCGCGCCAAGCTGACCGTCGTATGCCCAGGAGGCGAGCCGAGCCCCTGTCGTAGGCGGTCCGTTACGATCGACAGCTCGTCCGCCGCCGGTTCGTGCGGCCCCGCCACCCGCACCATGGAGGCGCCCCCTTGGCCCCGCAACAGATCCCGGTCGTCGTGCTCGCGGGCTTCCTCGGGTCGGGCAAGACCACCCTCCTCAACCATCTGCTCGCGGCCGGCGACGGCACCCGTATCGGCGCGATCGTCAATGACTTCGGCAGCATCGAGATCGATGCGATGACCGTCGCCGGGCAGGTGGACTCGATGGTCTCGCTCGGCAACGGCTGTCTGTGCTGCGCGGTCGACACCAGTGAGCTGGACGACTACCTGGAGCGGCTGGCCCGCCCCGCGGCCCGTATCGATGTGATCGTCATCGAGGCCAGCGGGCTGGCCGAGCCCCAGGAACTCATCAGGATGATCCTCGCCAGCGACAATGACCGCATCGTCTACGGCGGGCTGATCGAGGTCGTCGACGCCGCCGAGTTCGGCGCCACCCGTGAGCGGCACCCCGAACTGGACCGGCACGTCGGCATCGCGGATCTCGTCGTGCTCAACAAGGCCGACCGGATCGAGGACGCGGCGCGGCGGCGGCTCATGGACACTCTCGCGGACCTGGCTCCGGGCAGGCCGGTGGTCTGCACGGCGTACGGGCGGATCGACCCGGAGCTGTTCTTCGACCGTGGACCGGGTGAGGACCAGGATGCGGCGGTGCGGCAGTTGTCGTTCGAGGATCTGTTGAGGGAGGCCGCGGCGAACCGTGACGTGGCGGCCGGAGGTCCCGGCGGCCCTCACGTCCCGGCCGACGACTGCGACCACTCAGGTCAGGCAGCCGGCGCGGGCCACCCGGATCACCCGCACCACACGGGGCCGTGCGACCACGCGGATCACCTCCACGCCGCGTACGAGAGCGTGGAGTTCACCTCCGATGAGCCGATGCATCCGCGCCGTCTCATGGACTTTCTCGACAGCCGCCCCGCCGGCCTCTACCGCATCAAGGGCTTTGTCCACTTCGACGTCCCGGACAGCCGGCAGAAGTTCACGGTGCACGCCGTCGGCGACTTCCTCCGCTTCTACCCTTCGCCGTGGCCGAAGGACGAGGAACGCTGCACTCAACTCGTCATGATCGGCAGCGGCATCGACGCGGCGGCTCTCCGCAAGGAGCTGGAGAACTGCCGGGAGACCGTCCCGGCGACCGCCGACGCGAACAGCATGTGGGGCGTCCTGAGGTACGTGGCTTCCCGGGAGGAGTAGCGCCGGGGCGCCGCCCCGGGGGAGCCACGGGGAAGTGGCGACGAGGCAGTAGCAACGAGGCGGTAGCAACGAGGGCGGGCCGGTCGGCATCACACCGACCGGCCCGCCCTCGTCGACTCACACAGGCTACGAACCCGCTACACCGAGACGACCTCGGCACTGTGCTGGGACGACCTCGGCACTACACCGGGCCCACCCCGGCACTAAACCGGCCCCGCCAGCGCCGCGACCTGCTTCAGCAGCGGCACCCCCGAGCCGTCCCGCCGCGGATCGACCTCCGGCAGCGCCACCGGCGCGCCCTTGGCGTCCGCCGCCCGCACCGGAGCGGCCCCGGCCCAGGCCATCGTCAGACAGTCCTCGCCCTTCAGGAACCGCTGGCAGCGCACCCCGCCGGTCGCCCGGCCCTTGCGCGGGTACTGGTCGAACGGTGTGAGCTTGGCCGTCGCCTCCGAGTCGTCGAGCGTGCCGTGCGAGCCGGCGACCGTGAACACCATGGCGTCGGAGGCCGGATCGACCGCCGCGAACGCGATCACCTTCGCGCCCTGGCCCAGCTTGATGCCGGCCATGCCGCCCGCGGGCCGGCCCTGCGGCCGCACCTGCGACGCCTGGTAGCGCAACAGCTGCGCCTCGTTGGTGATGAAGACCAGGTCCTCCTCACCGGTGCGCAGCTCGGCCGCGCCCACGATGCGGTCGCCCTCCTTGAGGGTGATGACCTCCAACTCCTCCTTGTTGGCCGGATAGTCGGGCACCACCCGCTTGACGACGCCCTGTTCCGTGCCGAGCGCCAGGCCCGGCGAGGACTCGTCCAGCGTCGTCAGGCAGATCAGCCGCTCGTCGTCCTGGAGCGTCAGGAACTCGGAGATCTGCGCGCCCCCGGAGAGGCTGGGGGCCGCCACGGTGTCCGGGAGCTGCGGCAGATCGATCACCGAGAGCCGCAGCAGCCGGCCCGTCGAAGTCACCGCGCCCACCTCGCCGCGGGTCGTCGCCGGCACGGCCGAGACGATCGCGTCGTGCTTGACGCGTTTGGCGTCGGCATCGAAGGACACCTCGCCGCTCGCCGTACGGGCCAGCAGGCCGGTGGAGGACAGCAGCACCCGGCAGGGGTCGTCGGAGACCTCCAGCGGCATCGCCGTGGGCGGGGCGCCCGCCGACTCCAGGAGGACCGTCCGGCGGTCCGTGGCGTACTTCTTGGCGACCGCGGCCAGCTCGCCGGAGACCAGCTTGCGCAGCTCCGCGTCGGACTCCAGGATCCGGGTCAGGTCCTCGATCTCGGACCGCAGCCGGTCGCGCTCCGACTCCAGCTCGATACGGTCGAACTTGGTCAGCCGGCGCAGCGGGGTGTCGAGGATGTACTGCGTCTGGATGTCGCTCAGTCCGAAGCGCTCGATGAGCCGCTCCTTGGCCTGCGCGCTGTTGTCGCTGGAGCGGATCAGCCGGATGACCTCGTCGATGTCGACCAGGGCGGTCAGCAGGCCCTCGACCAGGTGGAGCCGGTCGCGCCGCTTGCCGCGCCGGAACTCGCTGCGCCGGCGCACCACCTCGAAGCGGTGGTCGACGTAGACCTCCAGCAGCTCCTTGAGGCCGAGCGTCAGCGGCTGGCCGTCCACCAGCGCGACGTTGTTGATGCCGAAGGACTCCTCCATCGGCGTGAGCTTGTAGAGCTGCTCCAGCACGGCCTCGGGGTTGAAGCCGTTCTTGACCTCGATCACCAGCCGCAGGCCGTGTTCGCGGTCGGTGAGGTCCTTGACGTCGGCGATGCCCTGGAGCTTCTTGGAGCCCACCAGGTCCTTGATCTTGGAGATGACCTTCTCGGGGCCGACGGTGAAGGGGAGTTCGGTGACGACGAGGCCCTTGCGGCGGGCGGTGACGCTCTCGACCGTGACCGTCGCGCGGATCTTGAACGTGCCGCGGCCCTTCTCGTACGCGTCCCGTACGCCGCTCAGGCCGACGATCCGGCCGCCGGTCGGCAGGTCGGGGCCGGGCACGAAGCGCATCAGGGCGTCGAGGTCGGCGTTCGGGTACCGGATCAGGTGGCGGGCCGCGGCGATGACCTCACCGAGGTTGTGCGGCGGCATGTTCGTCGCCATTCCGACCGCGATGCCGGATGTGCCGTTGACGAGGAGATTCGGGTAGGCCGCGGGGAGCGCGGCCGGTTCCTGTTCCTGGCCGTCGTAGTTCGGTGCGAAGTCGACGGTGTCCTCGTCGATGGACTCCGTCATCAGGGACGTCGCCGACGCCATCCGGCACTCGGTGTAACGCATCGCGGCGGGCGGGTCGTCATTGCCCAGCGAGCCGAAGTTGCCGTGTCCGTCGACCAGCGGCAGCCGCATCGAGAACGGCTGCGCCATGCGCACCAGGGCGTCGTAGATGGACGCGTCGCCGTGCGGGTGGAGCTTGCCCATGACCTCGCCGACGACGCGGGCGCACTTCACATAGCCGCGATCGGGGCGCAGGCCCATCTCGTTCATCTGGTACAGGATGCGGCGGTGCACGGGCTTGAGCCCGTCGCGGGCGTCCGGCAGGGCGCGGGAGTAGATGACCGAATACGCGTACTCGAGGAAGGAACCCTGCATCTCGTCGACGACGTCGATGTCGAGGATCCTCTCCTCGAAGTCGTCCGGCGGCGGGGTCTTCGTGCTGCGGCGGGCCATCGCGGCTGCGGCTCCTTCTGCTGCGTCTACTGCCGATGTTGGATCAATGCTGTCGGGGCGGTCAGCTGTCGGATCGACAGCTGAGTCTGCCTGAGTCTGACGCGGACCATTGTGGACCGCCCCACTGACAACGCCGACCGCGACTCCCCTTTCGGCTCTCCGGCGGGCGGTACCAAGCCCCCCGTACGGGGCTCCTCGGTCCGTAACTTCGCCAGATGCCGACGCGCTTGCATAGGGTGACAGAACTTCCTCGCAAGCGGATCGAAGGGACGTACATGCCCATGGGTCACACGGCCACAGAACAAGCCGGTTCCGGCGGCCTGACAGCGACCGAGCACCGGCTGGCCAACGGCCTGCGCGTGGTGCTCTCCGAAGACCACCTGACCCCGGTCGCAGCGGTGTGCCTGTGGTACGACGTCGGCTCACGCCACGAGGTCAAGGGCCGTACGGGCCTGGCTCACCTCTTCGAGCACCTGATGTTCCAGGGGTCCGCGCAGGTGAAGGGCAACGGCCACTTCGAGCTCGTCCAGGGCGCCGGCGGTTCGCTGAACGGCACCACGAGCTTCGAGCGCACCAACTACTTCGAGACCATGCCGGCCCATGAGCTGGAGCTCGCGCTCTGGCTGGAGGCGGACCGTATGGGCTCGCTGCTGACCGCGCTCGACGACGAGTCCCTGGAGAACCAGCGCGACGTCGTCAAGAACGAGCGCCGCCAGCGTTACGACAACGTCCCGTACGGCACGGCCTTCGAGAAGCTGACGGCCATGGCGTACCCGGAGGGCCACCCGTACCACCACACGCCCATCGGGTCGATGGCCGACCTGGACGCCGCCTCCCTGGAGGACGCGCGGGCGTTCTTCCGTACGTACTACGCGCCCAACAACGCGGTCCTGTCGATCGTCGGTGACATCGACCCGGAGCAGACGCTGGCCTGGGTGGAGAAGTACTTCGGCTCGATCCCGGCGCACGACGGCAAGCAGCCGCCCCGGGACGGCACCCTGCCCGACATCATGGGCGGCGAGCTGCGCGAGGTCGTCGAGGAGGAGGTCCCCTCCCGCGCCCTGATGGCGGCCTACCGGCTGCCGCACGACGGCACCCGTGAGGCGGACGCGGCGGATCTGGCGCTCACCGTCCTGGGGGGCGGCGAGTCCTCCCGTCTGTACAACCGCCTGGTGCGCCGTGACCGCAGCGCCGTCGCCGCCGGCTTCGGCCTGCTGCGGCTGGCCGGCGCGCCGTCGCTCGGCTGGCTCGACGTGAAGACGTCCGGCGGCGTGGAGGTTCCCGCCATCGAGAGCGCGGTCGACGAGGAGCTGGCCCGGTTCGCCGCCGAGGGGCCGACCCCGGAGGAGATGGAGCGCGCGCAGGCCCAGTTGGAGCGCGAGTGGCTGGACCGTCTCGCGACGGTCAGCGGCCGCGCCGACGAACTCTGCCGGTTCGCCGTCCTGTTCGGCGACCCGCAGCTCGCGCTGACCGCCGTCCGGCGCGTTCTGGAGATCACCCCGCAGGAGGTGCAGGCGGTCGCCCAGGCCCGGCTGCGCCCCGACAACCGAGCGGTGCTCGTGTACGAGCCCACCGAGCCCAATGAGCCCACCGACGCGGCTGCCGGCACCGAGGAAGAGGAGGCGGCCCTGTGAGCGACGCCGTTACCAGCGCAGGTTCCATCGCCAGCACCATGGACTTCCACCCGCAGCCCCGGGGCGGCGCGCCCAAGCCGTGGGCCTTCCCGGCGCCGGAGCGCAGCCAACTGCCCAACGGGCTGACCCTCCTGACCAGTCACCGCCCCGGTCAGCAGGTCGTCGCCGTCGAGATCAACCTGGTCGCTCCTCTGGAGGCCGAGCCCGAGGGTCTGGACGGCGTCGCCACGATCATGGCGCGGGCCCTGTCCGAGGGCACCGACAAGCACACGGCGGAGGAGTTCGCCGCCGAGCTGGAGCGCTGCGGCGCCACCCTGGACGCGCACGCCGACCACCCCGGGCTGCGGGTCTCCCTCGAAGTGCCGGCGTCCCGGCTGGCCCGCGCGCTCGGCCTGCTCGCCGATGCGCTGCGCGCCCCCGCCTTCCCGGTCAGCGAGGTCGAGCGGCTGGTCCGCAACCGCCTCGACGAGATCCCGCACGAGCTGGCCAACCCGGCACGGCGCGCCGCGATGGCCCTGTCCAAGGAGCTGTTCCCGGGCACGTCCCGGATGTCGCGGCCCCGCCAGGGCACCGAGGAGACCGTCGAGCGGATCGACGCGGCGGCCGTCCGGGCCTTCTACGACGCCCATGTGCGGCCCGCCACGGCCACCGCCGTCGTCGTCGGTGACTTCGCCGGTGTCGACCTGGACGCGGCGCTCGCCGACACGCTCGGCGCCTGGACCGGCTCCACCGCCGAGCCGGTGAAGGCGTCGCCGATCATCGCGGACGACGCCGGCCGCGTGGTGATCGTGGACCGCCCCGGCGCCGTACAGACGCAGCTGCTCATCGGCCGTATCGGTGCCGACCGGCACGACCGGGTCTGGCCCGCGCAGGTCCTCGGCACGTACTGCCTCGGTGGCACCCTCACCTCCCGGCTGGACCGGGTGCTGCGCGAGGAGAAGGGCTACACCTACGGGGTGCGCGCCTTCGGCCAGGTGCTGCGTTCCTCCGCCGACGGCAGTGGCGCCGCGATGCTGGCGATCAGCGGCTCGGTGGACACCGCCTCCACCGGGCCGGCGCTGGAGGACCTGTGGAAGGTGCTGCGCACCCTCGCGGACGAGGGGCTCACGGACGCCGAGCGGGATGTCGCGGTGCAGAACCTCGTCGGGGTCGCGCCGCTGAAGTACGAGACCGCGGCCGCCGTCGCGGGCACCCTCGCCGACCAGGTGGAGCAGCATCTCCCGGACGACTTCCAGGCGCAGTTGTACGCCCGGCTGGCCGAGACCGGCACCGTCGAGGCGACCGCCGCGGCGGTGAACGCGTTCCCCGTGGACCGGCTGGTGACGGTCCTGGTGGGCGACGCGGCGCAGATCGCCGGGCCCGTCCGGGAGCTGGGCATCGGTGAGGTGACGGTCGTCAGCGGCTAGCACCGGCCGGATGATCTCCGGACATTTCCACCCAAAAGGGATCCCGTGGCGTGAGTTCGCCGCGGGATCCCTTGTATGTCCGGATTGTTATGACTGGTTGCTTCATGCCCGTGTGGCGAAGGGCACAAAGAGGCGGTTCCGTTTGCCGATTGAAAGATGTCCCGTTTAGCGTCGGTCCGGCTGTTCGTCACAAGACCGCCACAACAGTGGCGCCGGGCAGTCATCGCCGAGTCCCCGTACGGCGCGAGCCAGGGGAGCCGGGGACCCACATGTCCCCCTGGGGTGAATCGGACCTCTCTCCGGAGGAGTCCGTAGGAGACCTTCCTGCTCCGAACCCGTCAGCTAACCCGGTAGGCGAGAAGGAAGGAAAGGACAAGCCACCAGATGGCGTTCACCCGTGCCACCGGGAAACACCGTCGTACGAGCCGCACCGCCCGTACGACCCGCAACATCGCCGGCATAGCCACCCTCGCGGCCACCGGAGTCGTCGCCTCCATGGCGTCGCCGGCGCTGGCCGCCACGGACGAGGCGACCACCCACGACACCGGTCTGAGCCGGGCCGTCGTGCTGGGCAGCGAACTCGCCGACCGCATCGAGGCCCAGGCCGACGCCCAACAGGCCGCCGCCGAGGCCGCCGCCGCGAAGGCGAAGGCCGAGGCCGAGGCCAAGAAGCGGGCCGAAGAGGCCAAGCGGCGCGCCGAGGAGGCCAAGAAGAAGGCCGAGGCGGAGCGCAGGGCAAAGGAGCGTGCGGCCCGCGAGGCGGAGCGCAGGCGCCTCAACGCCTACGTCGCCCCCATCGCCGGCTCGTACGTGTCCACCCCGTACAAGGCCTCCAGCGGCCTGTGGTCCTCCGGGAGCCACACCGGCATAGACTTCCACGCCGCCTCCGGCAGCTCGGTGCACGCCGTCGGCCGGGGCACCGTCGTCGAGGCCGGCTGGGGCGGCGCGTACGGCAACAACGTCGTGATCAAGATGAACGACGGTACGTACACCCAGTACGGACATCTCTCGTCCCTCGGGGTCTCGGTCGGCCAGACCGTCACCCCCGGCCAGCAGATCGGCCTGTCCGGCTCCACCGGCAACACCACCGGACCGCACCTGCACTTCGAGGCCCGCACCGGCCCGGACTACGGCTCGGACATCGATCCGATCGCCTACCTGCGCTCGCACGACGTCAACGTCTGACGCCCCGCACCGTCGCGGCGCCTTCGCGTCGCAGCGCCTTTGAGAAGCCCCGGTCCCGACCGGGGCTTCGGCGTATCCGGCTGCCATCGGCGCCACATGCGTGCCGATGGCCAAAAAATATCCATGAATACCCGGCGTCCGTCGGAAAAGCCGACCCAGTCGAATAGAGTCGCGGAAAAGTCGCCGATCGGCGGCTAGGGTTACGGAAATGTCGCCGATCGGCGATGTTTCCAGGGGATTACGGCGGAGGCACGGACGATGCGAGGCCATATTTCCGCGCATGCGGTGTGCACGGCAATTCGCGATGACATCGTCTCCGGCGCGCTCGCGCCGGGGAGCCGGCTCATCGAGGACATCCTGGCGGCGCGGTACGGCGTCTCCCGGGTCCCGGTGCGCGAGGCGCTGCGCACCTTGCAGTCCGAGGGCTTCGTCACCACCCGCCACCACGCGGGCGCCTGCGTCGCCGAGCCCACCGAGCAGGAGGCGGCCGATCTCCTGGACATCCGCGCCCTGTTGGAGCCGCTGGGTGCCGCCCGCGCCGCCGCCCGCCGCAGCCCGGCGCATGTGAAGGTGCTGCGCGGCCTGGTACGCCTCGGCCGCGAGCGGGCCCGGCACGGCCACCCCTCGGATCTGCGCCAACTGGACGGCTGGTTCCACGAAACGCTGGCCCAGGCGGCCGGCAGCCCCAGCCTGACGGCGCTGCTGACCCAGCTGCGGCGCAAGATCGAGTGGATGTACACCGTGGAACTCCCGGCCCGCGCCGCCGAGTCGTGGGACGAACACGGCGCGGTGCTGGACGCGGTGGCCCGGGGGGACGCCGAACGGGCCCGCGCCCTGATGGCGGCTCATATCGAACGCTCCCTCCCGGTGCACCGGTTGCGGCGCCCTGCCGCGCCCGAGGTGAGCGGTTCGAAACGGCCCGTCAACACGGCGCGCGCTCGAAGTTAACAATCGCCCCGTATACAAAGAGGCGCGGAATCTTTTTCGGCCGGCACTTAATGGCGGCTGCCGGTTCTGCTGCACCAGGCTGTTCGGTGCGCCCTTTTCGTATTTCCCAGGCCGGTATTCGGGAACCCGGATATTCGTCGCGCTCGTGGCGGTAATTCGGGTCGCGAGGTAACCGAGTCGATGCGCGCGTGCCTATGCCCGCGTGGCCATGTATGCCTGCCTATGTGTGCGCACCAATGTGCTCGTGCCGGTAATTCGATTCCGGCGTGCCCGGTGGCCTGGGTGGAAAAGCCGAATTCGCCGGGTCCGGTGCACATGCCCTTGGTGGTGGGGGCTGCTGGGCGCGGGGTGGGGAGGGGCCGGCTGCGGGGCTGCCGTGCGTGGCGGCCGGCGCAGCGAAACGGCCCCGTCGCGGCGGCCGTTTCCGGTCGCCGCGACGGGGCCGCTGACACTGAAGCCCTGGCGGACTCAGACGGTCTCGGGGAGCTCCTCGAGGCCCTCGGCGACGAGCTTCGCCAGACGGTCGAGTGCGGCCTCGGCGCCCTCGGCGTCGGAGGCCAGCACGATCTCCTCGCCACCCTGGGCGCCGAGGCCCAGGACCGCGAGCATGGAGGCCGCGTTGACCGGGTTGCCATCGGCCTTGGCGATCGTCATGGGGACGCCGGCCGCGGTGGCCGCACGGACGAAGATCGAGGCGGGGCGGGCGTGCAGACCCTCGTTCCAACCGACATTGACGCGGCGCTCAGCCATGGTGTTGCCCTTCAGTCGCGACTGTTGTCTAGACCATTCTCGCACGCTGTCGAGAGTGCTCCGGGGGGCACTGCCGGGATTGCTCCGGGAGCGCCGCGTCCAGGGCCTGGCCTGTCCCGAGCGTACGCAAACCCAGCCGATTGTCAGTGCCCGGTCGTACTCTGTCCGCATGCTGACACCGCCGGATCACGCGTACCCGAGTCACTGGGAAGCCGACGTGGTGCTGCGCGACGGAGGTACGGCACGCATCCGCCCCATCACCCCCGACGACGCCGAACGGCTGGTGTCCTTCTACGAGCAGGTCTCGGACGAGTCGAAGTACTACCGCTTCTTCGCGCCCTACCCGCGCCTGTCCGACCGCGACGTCCACCGCTTCACCCACCATGACTACGTCGACCGCGTCGGCCTCGCCGCCACCGTCGGTGGCGAGTTCATCGCCACCGTCCGCTACGACCGGATCAACGACCAGGGCCTGCCCGCCAAGAGCCCCGAGGACGACCAGGCCGAGGTCGCCTTCCTGGTGCAGGACGCCCACCAGGGCCGCGGCGTCGCCTCCGCCCTCCTGGAGCACATCGCCGCCGTGGCCCGCGAGCGCGGCATCCGCCGGTTCGCCGCCGAGGTGCTGCCCGCCAACTCCAAGATGATCAAGGTGTTCACGGACGCCGGCTACACCCACAAGCGCACCTTCGAGGACGGCGTCGTCCGGCTGGAATTCGACCTCGAACCGACCGAGCAGTCGATGGCCGTGATGCGCGGCCGCGAGCAGCGCGCCGAGGCCCGCTCCGTCCAGCGGCTGCTCGCCCCGGGCTCGGTCGCCGTCATCGGAACGGGCCGCGCGCCCGGCGGCATCGGCCGCACCACCCTGCGCAACATCCTGGACTCCGGCTTCACGGGCCGCGCCTACGCCGTCAACCACGCCTTCCCCCAGGACACGGACCGGCTGGAGCCCGAAGGCGTGCCGGCCGTCCGGTCGCTGCGCGAGATCCCCGACCCGGTCGATCTCGCGGTCATCGCGGTGCCCGCCGCCCATGTCCCCGACGTGGTCCGCGACTGCGGTGAACACGGCGTCCAGGGCGTCCTGATCCTCTCCTCCGGTTACGCGGAGTCGGGCCCCGAAGGCCGCGAGCGGCAGCGCGCCCTGCTCCGCCAGGCCCGCTCGTACGGCATGCGGCTCATCGGGCCCAACGCGTTCGGCCTGATCAACACCGCCCCGGCCGTAAGGCTGAACGCCTCGCTCGCGCCCCGGATGCCCGGCGCCGGCCGGATCGGCCTGTTCACCCAGTCCGGCGCGATCGGAATCGCCCTGCTCAGCGGGCTGCACGCGCGCGGTCCCGGCGACGGCGGCATCGCCGGCATCTCCGCCTTCGTCTCGGCCGGCAACCGCGCCGACGTCTCCGGTAACGACCTCCTCCAGTACTGGTACGAGGACCCGGACACCGATGTCGTGATCCTCTACCTGGAGTCCATCGGCAATCCCCGCAAGTTCGCCCGGCTGGCCCGCCGCACCGCCGCCGCCAAACCGGTCGTCGTCGCCAAGGGCGCCCGGCACACCGGGACGGCTCCGCCCGGCCACACCGTGCCCACCGTCCGGATCCCCGACAGCACCGTCGCCGCTCTGATGCGCCAGGCCGGCGTGATCCGCGTCGACACGATCACGGAGCTGATCGACGCCGGGCTGCTGCTGGCCTCCCAGCCGCTGCCGGCCGGCCCCCGCATCGCCATACTCGGCAACTCCGAATCGCTCGCGCTGCTCACCTACGACGCGTGCCTGACGGAAGGGCTGCGCCCGCTGCGCCCCCGTGTGCTTGCATCCGCGGCGACGCCGGACGACTTCCAGGCGGCGCTCGCCGAGACGCTGGCCGGCGACGGCTGCGACGCCGTCGTCGTCACGGCCATCCCCTGGGTGGGGGAGGAGGAGACGGCGACGCGGGGGGAGAGCGAGGGAGTGGCCCTCGCCGCCGCCCTGCGCACGGCGGCCGCGGCGAATCCGGCGAAGCCGGTGACCGTCGTCCACCTCGCGATGGACGACCTGGCCGAGACACTCGCGGCACCGGGAGCACCGGGAGCACCGGGAGCACCGGGAGCACCGGGGCCGCCGGGGCCGCCGGGGGCGGCGGGCGCGCCGGAGGAGCCGGAAGCGGCGCAGAAGCCCGGAGGACCGGGGGAGGCGGGTGAGCCGGTAGAGCCGATGGAGCCGGTGACGGCGCCCGCACGACCGGAGGCGGCGGGGACCGAGGCCCGGCCCGGGAAGCGGGACGACGCACCGCCGTCCCGGCCCCCCGCGCCCACCTGGCCCCCCATGCCGCCCTCCCCGCCGACACCACCGCGCCCCCCGGCACCGGCGTACCCGCCAGGCCCCCCGCCCGCCCTCTCCGCACCGACGCCGGTCCAGGGGCCCGAAGCGGTGCCCGCCGCCCCTCCCCGCCCCCGCTCCGCGCCCATCCGCATTCCCGCCTACCCCGCCGCCGAGCGGGCCGTGCGCGCGCTCGCCGAGGCCGTCCGTTACGCCGCCTGGCGCCGGGAGGCCGCCACCCCGGGCCGGGTCCCCGAGTACGACGACATCCAGGAGGCCGCGGCCGGCGCCGACATCGAGCGGCTGCTCGACCGCCTCACCCCCGACATCGCCGCAGGCCGCTCCGTACCGCTGCCGCAGGGTGACGCCGAGGCCCTGCTCGCCCGCTACGGCATCCACACCCGCCCCACCCTCCCCGCCCCCGACACGGACTCCGCGGTGCGCGCCGCCGCCCGCCTCGGCTATCCGGTCGCCCTCAAGACCACCGCTCCCCATCTGCGGCACCGCGCCGACCTCGGCGGTGTCCGCCTGGACATCGCCAACAAAACCGAACTCCGTCGCACATACGCTGAATTGACCGATTTCCTCGGCTCCCCCGAAGAGCTGTGCCCGGTGGTCCAGTCGATGGTGCCGCGCGGCGTCGACACCGTCATCCGTGCCGCCATCGACCCGGCCGCCGGCGCCGTCCTCTCCTTCGGCCTGGCCGGCGCCCCCTCCCAACTGCTCGGCGACATCGAGCACCGTCTGATCCCGGCCACCGACCGCGAGGTCGCCGACCAGATCCGCTCCATCCGGGCGGCGCCGCTCCTCTTCGGCTGGCGTGGCTCCCAGCCCGTCGACACCGCCTCGCTCGCCGAGCTGCTGCTGCGTGTCTCCCGGCTCGTCGACGACCACCCCGAGATCGTCGGCGTCGACCTCGAACCGGTCGTCGTGGCCCCGCAGGGCCTCTCCGTCCTGGGGGCCGCCGTACGCCTGGCCCGCCCACCCGCCACCACCGACCTCGGCCCCCGCCGCCTGCCCGCCTACTGAGGGACGAGGAGACCGCGCCCGGTCCGCCTGTCCCGCCCGAAGGGACTGATGACTCACGCGTCTCTGAGGCCCAGCACGCCCCGTAAGATGGACTCCATGGCTAAGACCGGTACGACGACCCAGGGGCTGCGCGCGGCGATCGAGCGCAGTGGCTATTACCCGACCCTCGTATCCGAGGCGGTGCAGGCCGCCGTCGGCGGCGAGCCGGTCGTGTCGTACCTCGTGCACCAGGAGACGACCTTCGACGCCAACGAGGTCCGCCGCCATGTCACGGTCCTGGTCCTGACCGGCACCCGCTTCATCGTCAGCCACACCGACGAGCAGGCCGCGGACGCCACCTCACCGTCGCCGTACGCCACCACCTCGACCGAGTCCGTGAAGCTCGGCCGGATCTCCTCCGTGGTGCTCAGCCGGGTGGTCGCCAACCCCGAGTCGTACACGCCGGGGCAGCTGCCCCGCGAGGTCGTCCTCACCATCGGCTGGGGCGCCGTCGCCCGTCTGGACCTGGAGCCCGCCAGCTGCGGAGACCCCAACTGCGAGGCGGACCACGGCTACACGGGCTCCTCCACCGCCGACGACCTCTCGCTGCGGGTCAGCGAGGCCGGCGACGGACCGGACTCGGTCCGCGAGACGCTCGCCTTCGCCCAGGCGCTCTCCGAGGCCACCGCCGCCACCACCAGCACCCGCTGATGGTCCACGCCGCCCCCGCCTGGCCGGAGCCGGAACCGCTCGACCCGCTCACCGCACCCGTACCCCGCTACGGCACCGGCTCGCTCGCCGACCTGCTGCCCACCATCGTCGCGGGACAGGGACTGACGGACCTGGCCACGGGGATGGAGCTGGCACCGGCCGACCGCGCCTGCGTCTTCCTGATCGACGGCCTCGGCTGGGATCTGCTGCGCGCCCACCCCGACGAGGCGCCGTTTCTCACCTCACTCCTGGGCACCTCGTTCAACGGCACCGGCCGCCCGCTGACCGCCGGCTTCCCCTCCACCACCGCCACGTCGCTCGCGTCGGTCGGTACCGGCCTGCCGCCGGGCGCGCACGGTCTGCCCGGATACACCTGCCAGGACCCGGACACCGGCGCGCTGATGAACCAGCTGCGCTGGCAGCCGTGGACCGATCCGCATGTGTGGCAGCCCTATCCGACGGTGTTCCAGCTGGCGGACGCCGCGGGCATCCACACCTGCCAGGTCTCCGCACCGCACTTCCAGCAGACCCCGCTCACCAAGATCGCGCTGAGCGGCGGCACCTTCCACGGCCGGCTCTCCGGCGAGGAGCGGATGGACCTCGCCGCCGAGCAACTCGCCGCCGGCGACCGCTCCCTGGTCTACACGTACTACGCCGAGGTCGACGGCAAGGGGCACCGCTACGGCGTCGACTCCGACGCCTGGCGCGGCCAGTTGATGTACGTCGACCGGCTCGCGCAGCGGCTGGCCGAGCAACTCCCGCCGCGCTCGGCCCTCTACATCACCGCCGACCACGGCATGATCGACATCCCCTTCGACCCCGACTCCCGGATCGACTTCGACGAGGACTGGGAACTGCGCGCCGGCGTACGCCTGTTGGGCGGCGAAGGCCGGGCCCGGCATGTGTACGCGCATCCGGGGGCGGCCGCCGATGTGCTCGCCGTATGGCGTGAGGTGGTCGGCGAGCAGATGTGGGTGGCCAGCCGCGAAGAGGCCATCGCCGCCGGGTGGTTCGGCCCGCGCGTCGATGACCGGGTCCGCGGCCGGATCGGCGATGTGGTGGCGGCCGCACACGCCGACATGGTGATCATCGCGACCGAACGGGAGCCCCGTGAATCGGAGATGGTCGGGATGCACGGCTCGATGACCCCGGTGGAGCAGCTGGTGCCGCTCCTGGAAGTCCGCACCTGACCCGCTCCGCCCCGCGCCCGCACCGTCCCGTCCTCACGAGCCCGAAAGGCCCGCAACTTCCCATGCCCGAGCTGGTGTTCTTCTCCGGAACGATGGACTGCGGAAAGAGCACCCTCGCTCTGCAGATCGAGCACAACCGGTCGGCCCGCGGTCTGCAGGGCGTGATCTACAGCCGTAACGACCGGGCCGGGAGCGGCAGGCTCTCCTCCCGCCTCGGTCTGGTCACCGAAGCCGTCGAGGCGGCGGACGGCATGGACTTCTACGCCCATGTCGTCGGCCAACTCACCTCCGGCGGCCGGGTCGACTACGTCATCGTCGACGAGGCGCAGTTCCTCGCCCCCGAACAGATCGACCAGCTCGCCCGCGTCGTCGACGACCTCGAACTGGACGTCTTCGCCTTCGGCATCACCACCGACTTCCGCAGCAAGCTCTTCCCCGGCTCCCAGCGTCTGGTGGAACTGGCCGACCGAATAGAGGTCCTGCAGGTGGAGGCGCTGTGCTGGTGCGGCGCCCGGGCCACGCACAACGCCCGTACGGTCGATGGCCGGATGGTCGTCGAGGGCGCGCAGGTCGTGGTCGGCGATGTCGTCGGCGAGGCGGACGGTCCGCCGGCCGAGGTGGGTTACGAGGTGCTGTGCCGGCGCCACCACCGCCGCAGGCAGACCTCCGCGACCGCCCGCGCCGCCGCGCTCTCGCCGGACGTCCTGCCGGTCGACGCGCCCAAGTAGCCCCGGCCGGCCCGCTGTGGGCCTATCGCTGCTGGATGATGGTGAAGACGGCGCCGTCGCCGTCGGCGACCGTCGCCAGCCGTCCGTGCGCGGAGTCCTGTGGGGCCCGCAGCACATGCCCGCCCAGTTCACCGACCCGGCGGGTCGCGGCATCGGTGTCCGAGACGCCGAAATACGTCATCCAGTGCGGCCCACGGTCGCGCGGCAGGTCGTTCCCCACGCCGTGGATGCCCGCCACCGCCCGCCCCTTGAGGTGCAACGTCAGATAGTCGACGTCGGCTGAGCCGGCCGCGGCCAGGTTTTCCGCCTCGAAGCCGAAGACATGCTCGTAGAACGGCCCGACGGTTTCGGTTTCCTGGGTGACCAGTTCGTTCCACACCGGGGTGCCCGGCTCGCCGCTGAGCGCCACGCCGGTCATCGACTTGCCCTGCCAGACGCCGAAGATCGCACCCTGCGGGTCGGAGGCGATCGCCATCCGCCCCGCGTCGTCCGCGTCGAGTGGCCCGACCCCTACGGTCCCGCCGCAGGAACGGATCTGCTCGGCGGTCACATCCGCGTCGTCACTCGCCAGATAGGTGGTCCAGGCGACCGGTAGCTGACGGTCCGGGGCCAGTTCGCCGACGCCGGCCACCTCTCTGCCGTCGAGGTAGGCGCGGCAGTACGGACCGAGATGCTGCGGGCCCGGACGGAACTCCCAGCCGAAGAGCGCGCCGTAGAACTCCTGCGTCGCGGACAGGCTGTGGGCAAGGAGGCTCACCCAGCAGGGCGCGCCGGGCATCCGCCGAGTCGCTGCCTCGGTCGTCATCGTCAGTTCTCCTCGGACCAGGGGTGGTGGCCATGTTGGGGGGTACGGGCGCGGGTCCCGAGCAGATGCTCGCACCCTCTGATCTGCTGTGCGCCCCGGCCGCGCCGTCTTTGGCACGTTCGCGAGGGAGAATGCCCGTTTTGCTGTTTCACTTCCGTTTCGGCGGCGTTGCCTGCTCTCGCAACTCCGTCATACGGAGGGTGGGCACCCACCTTCTGTGCGTAGCCATCGCTACGCAAGGATGAGTCCCATGAATGCCATCATCACCGCTACCGAACTCGCGAGCGAGTTGGCGAGTCCCGCGGAAAAAGCAGCCCCGGTGCTTCTGGACGTCCGCTACCAGCTCGGCGGTCCGCCCGGCCGCCCCCAGTACGAGGCCGGCCATCTGCCCGGCGCTGTCTACGTGGACCTCGATTCCGAGCTGGCCGGGACGCCCGGCAAGGCCGGCCGGCATCCGCTCCCCGACCTCACCGTCTTCACGGCGGCCATGCGGGCTGCCGGCGTCAGTGCCGACCGCCCCGTGGTCGTCTACGACGGCGGCCAGGGCTGGGCCGCCGCGCGCGCCTGGTGGCTGCTGCGCTGGGCGGGTCACCGTGACGTCCGGGTCCTCGACGGTGGCCTCGCCGCCTGGCAGGCGTCCGGTGGAACCATGAGTGTCGACAAAGAGACTCCGCGAGCGGGTGACTTCACACCGGTGCCCGGCTCGCTGCCGTTGCTGACGGCGGACGACGCGGCCGCGCTGGCCCGCCGTGGTGTCCTCCTGGACGCACGGGCCGCCGAGCGCTACCGCGGCGAGGTCGAACCCATCGACCGGGTCGCCGGTCACATCCCCGGCGCCGTGTCCGCGCCGACGACCGAGAACGTCGCCGAGGGCGGCACGGTCTTCCGCGACGCGGCCGCGCTGGCCGAGCGCTTCGCGGCCTTCGGTGCCACGCCGGACGCCGAGGTCGGCGTCTACTGCGGCTCCGGGGTCTCCGCCGCCCACCAGGTGCTCGCCCTCGCGGTGGCGGGCATCCCCGCGGCGCTGTACGTCGGCTCCTGGAGCGAATGGTCCGGCGACCCGTCCCGTCCGGTGGCCACCGGCCCGCAGCCGGGCTGAGCCCCGCCAGGGCCCACGGAAGGCCCGCACGACGACGTCCGCCCGCCCCCTGGAAAGCAGGAGGCGGGCGGACGACGTCGATCCAAGAGAACCGCCGGGCGGACGACCGGCTCGCTACTCCGGCTTCTTGCGCCGGGTGCCGAAGACGATCTCGTCCCAGCTCGGTACCGCGGCCCGGCGCCCGGGACGGACGCCGTCCGCCTCGGCCTGCCGGTCCGTCGTCCCGGTCAGCCGGTCGCGGTGGCCGGCCACGGCCCTGGGCATCAGCACATCGGCGTACGCGGAACCGGCCCCGGCGCTCGCCGCGGGCGGCTCCTCGACCTCGGCCTCGGCGGCCGGCTCCTCGCTCTGCGGCGTCTTCGTGCTCTCCGGCACGACCATGTCGCCGCGGAAGCTCGGCACCGCCTCCAGCAGGCTGGTCAGCGAATCCCGCTCGCGTTCCCGCTCACCGGTGGCCTCCTCGGCGCCCCGCTGCTCGCTCTCGTCGCCGGCCGGTGGCGTGCGCTCGGCGCGGTCCGAGCTCTGCCGGTCCAGGGCACGGTCCAGCGGCCGGTCACGCGGCAGCCGCGCGATCCGCGGTACGAACGGGAAGCTCGGCTCGGGCGTGTCGTCGCTCTCGCCGATGAGCGCCCGCGCCTCGTCGTCGACGGCCTGCACGAGCCGCCGGGGCGGGTCGTACGTCCAGCTCGCCGAGTGCGGTTCGGTCGCGACGCGGTAGACCAGCAGGACCTCCCAGGTGCCGTCGTCGCGGCGCCAGGAGTCCCACTGGACGCTCTCCTTGTCGGCGCCGCGCAGCAGCAGCCGCTCCGCGACCGTCTCTCCGAGCTGCGGGCCGGTGTTCTCACCGGGCCGTCGCACGGGCGTCTTCCGGGCTCGCTCGGCCATGAACGCGCGCTCCGCGAGCACCGGGCCCTCGAAGCGGCGTACCCGGTCGACGGGGATGCCGGCGAGCTGTGCGACCTCCTCAGCGGAGGCACCGGCTCGTATCCGCGCCTGGATGTCCCGTGGTCGGAGGTGGCTCTCGACCTCGATCTCGATCTGGCCCAGCCGCGCGCGGTCATTGCGGACGGCGGCGCGCAGCCGTTCGTCGATGGGAAGCGTGTACTCGGTGCTGTCCGCAGCTTTGAGCACCAGCCGTGTGCCGTCGTTGGAGACGGCCACGACACGCAGTTCGGGCATGGGGACCTCCCGGGTGGTGCCTGCCGACGTCACGTGCGTCGCTGCTTCCGCTAGTCGAGTGTGGCCTGCCCGGGTGCAGCCTGCCACAACATTGCCGAGTTACCCGGCGTGTCGTGGCTTGGCCCAGAAACGCCGTTATGACACGGTTACCAGTTCGCAACGCTCAGTGACCATGCCGCTTGCCCTGTCACCGATCACCCGTACAGAGCGGCGGCGCCGCGGGGTGAGTGCCGCCTTCAGGGCCCCTCCCCCGGGTCCGGGCAGCCCGACGGGAACCGGGGCCAGGGCTCGCCACAGTACTCCATTCGGGCCACCGAGGTGGACCGCCGCGCCGCTGAACTTCTGCTGGACCAGTGGAGTTGGGTCGCCTTGTCGACCTCTCTACCTGCGGCTCGGGTGGCGAGGTTCACAGATGCCCCAGATTCGGAACTACTCACTCCGCCAAATGGTCCCTTCTGTGTGCAAGATGGATCGAAGGGGCAATCAAAGGTTGGAGATGGACGAAGAAACCGAAACCGATACGAAGAAGAAGGAGAAGCGGATCGACCTGAGCGTGGCTCAGGTCGCGGGCAGTGCGCTCGCGGCGGCCGTCGCCGCGTTCCTCGCGGGCCGGCTGGGCGTCTACGGAACCATCATCGGCGCGGGTGTGGTCAGTGTCGTGGCCACGACCGGCGGTTCGATTTTCCAGCATCTGTTCCGGCGCACCGGCGAGCAGCTCAAGGAAGCCACCGTGAACACGCGGCCGAGACCGCGCCGCTCCTCCGATTCCCACTCCCGATCCACAACACGGGGCGCGCGACGCGCCGACCCCACGATGGTGCTGCCCACCTTCGACAAACAGGGCGCGCCGGACGAGATGACGTCCGTCGCGGCCCGCACTCCCGGTCCCGGCACGGACCGTACACAGCTGATCCCGCGCGGCGAGCACCCCGGCGGCGGTCGGCCCAACGACAGAGCGCAGCTGGTTCCCCGCCTCGACGAGTCGGCCATGTTCGCGGGCCGGGCGGCTCACCGGCCGGGCGGCGCGACGGCGGTGGCACACGGGGCCGCGGACGCCGCGGAGGTCAGCTCCACGGTGTACGGCACCCGGCTGCGCGGCTGGAAGCGGCCGGCGCTCGCCGCGCTCGCGGTCTTCGTCCTCGCCATGGGCGCGGTCACCGCCACCGAGCTGATCACCGGCGAGACACCGAGCGGCGACAAGGGCACCACGCTGGGCCACCTCACCACCGGTGGCGACTCCGGCCGGCACCGGCCCAGCACCCCGCAGTCGCCCGACCCCGACCGCTCCACCGGCAACGGCACGGGTGACGGCAGCCGCGAGCCGTCCACGGATCCCGGTCGCGGGACGCCGTCACCGACGCCCACACCGTCCGACGGCGGCAGGACCTCGCCGGACCCGGGGAAGTCCCCGTCCGTCAGTCCGTCCCCGAGCCGCTCCGGCGCGGGCGACGACTCCGACGACGGCCAGGGCGCCGGTGCTCAGCAGGAACAGAAGGACACCGGTTCCCAGCAGAGCCAGGACCCGAACGGGTCGTGACACGGGGAGGCGAGCGGTGAGGACCGGTGACGGCAGCGGCCCGGTGCCCCGGAGGTGGGGCGCCGGGCCGCGACTGCCGGGGGCCGCCGGTCAGTCGCCCAGGACCCGCCGCAGATAGTCGTTGGCGAACCGCCGCTCGGGGTCCAGCCGGTCACGCAGGGCGGTGAACTCGGTGAACCGCGGATAGGCGTCGGCCAGGTGGCCGGCGTCGCGGGTGTGCAGCTTCCCCCAGTGCGGGCGCCCGCCGTGCGCCGTCATGATCCGCTCGGTGGCCGCGAAGTACGCGTGGTGCGGCGTCCCCCGGTACATGTGCACGGCGACATAGGCGGTGTCGCGGCCCGAGGCGGTGGACAGCGGGATGTCGTCGGCCGGCGCGGTGCGCACCTCCACCGGGAAACTGATCTTGAAGTCGGAGCGTTCGACCAGCGCCTTCAGCTCGGCCAGCACCGCGACGGCGGCCTCACGGGGCACCGCGTACTCCATCTCCAGGAAGCGCACCCGGCGCGGCGAGGTGAAGACCTTGTACGGGATGTCGGTGTAGGTACGGGGCGACAGCGCGCGGCTGGAGACCTTGGCGATGCCCGGTATCGCGGCCGGGAAGGCCCGGCCCACGGCGCAGGCCGCCCGGAAGACGCCGTTGGACAGCAGCTCGTCGTCGACCCAGCCGCTGACCTTTCCCGGCGGTGCCGCCGGGCCCTGGCTGCGGTTGTTGCGCTTGGTGTTGCAGTTGCCGGTGTGCGGGAACCAGTAGAACTCGAAGTGCTCGTTCTCGGCGGCCAGTTCGTCGAACCGGTCGGTCACCTCGTCGAACGTCATCGGCTCCTCGCGGGCCGTCAGCAGGAACTCCGGCTCCACGGCGAAGGTGAGTTCGGTGATCACGCCCAGCGCGCCCAGGCCCAGCCGTGCCGCCGCGAAGACGGCAGCGTTTTCCTCGTTTCCCCCGGCCGAGCAGGTGAGGACCGTGCCGTCGGCGGTGACCAGTTCGAGGCCGGTGATCTGGGCGGTGAGCGAGGCGGAGTCGCGGCCGGTGCCGTGGGTGCCGGTGCTGGTCGCCCCGGAGACGGTCTGCTCCATGATGTCGCCCATGTTGGTCAGCGACAGTCCGTGCGCGCTCAGCGTCTCGTTGAGGCGCTTGAGCGGGGTGCCGGCGGCCACCGTCACTGTCCCCGCCTCGCGGTCGACCTTCCGTACGCCGGTGAGCCGCTCGGGGCGGATCAGCAGTCCGTCGGTGGCGGCCACCGCGGTGAAGGAGTGCCCGGTGCCGGCCGCCTTGACCGTCAGCCCGTCCTCGGCGGCGGCGCGGACGGCGGCCGCCAGCTCCTCGGTGCTCGCGGGCGCCACGGTCCGTGCGGGGCGGGCGGTGACATTGCCCGCCCAGTTGCGCCACGGCCGTGTCGGTGACGTGGTCGCGCTGCGCCCTCCCGAGCCGTCGACGGCGTTGCTGGCTGCCATGGTGACGTCCCCTCCCTCCGCGCGGGCCCGCCGGGTTCGGCGGCCGTTGGTGTGAGCGCATGATGTCAGTCACCGACGCGACATCCAGGTGGGGTGACGGGAATCACATGATCAAGGAATCGGCCGGAATCGCCCGGCTCCGGGACATGTCGTACCGCCGGTAACACGGAAGCCCGTCAGACCCGCGCCGGGTACGGCCGTCAGCAGGGCGACCCGGTGTGCGAGTCCCGCTGCTGGGCGGCCGGGCCGCCTTCCGCGACCGGTGCCGCCGTCCTGGGCCGCGGCCGCAGCCGGCCGTGGCCCGCCGCCGCCACCAGCGCGGCGAGCGCCCCTGCCGCACACGGTACGAGATAGCCACGGGCGGCGCCCGCGGCATCGACCACCCAGCCGGCCGCCGACGAACCGAGCGCGACGCCCACCGCGAGCCCGGTGCTCGTCCACGTCATGCCCTCGGTCAGCTTCGACCGCGGCACATGCTCCTCGACCAGTGCCATGGTCGTCACCATCGTCGGCGCGATGGACAGCCCCGCGACGAACAGCGCCACCGCCAGCACCGGCAGCGACCCGGTCAGCTGGAGCGGCACCATGCTCACGGCCATCGCGCAGATACCGATCACCCAGCGGCGGGAGGCGTGCCCCGTGAGGTGCAGCAGCCCGAAGACGGCACCGGCCACACACGAGCCCAGCGCGTAGACCGCGAGCACCAGACTGGCGGCGGCCTTGTGGCCCGCCTCCTCGGCGACCGCGACCGTCACGACATCGATCGCCCCGAAGATCGCCCCGATGGCCACGAACGTCACGACCAGCACCTGGAGGCCGGGGGAGCGCAGCGCGGAGCCCTTGGAGTGCTGTTCACGCGGCTGCGGCACCGGCTCCGTGGCGCGCTGCGCGGTCAGCCAGAAGACTCCGACGGCCAGGAAGCCGGCGGCGAGCAGCGGCCCGGCCTCCGGGAACCACGCCGTGGACAGCCCGATGGACAGGATGGGGCCGACGATGAAGCACACCTCGTCGACGATCGACTCCCATGAGTACGCGGCGTGCAGGACACGCGGGGAGCCCCGGTAGAGCTCCGCCCAGCGCGCCCGGATCATCGAGCCCACGCTCGGCACACAGCCGGCGCAGGCCGCGAACACGAACAGCGTCCAGTCCGGCCAGCGCTGTTGCGCGCTCAGCAGCAGACCGGCCACCGCGGTGACCGACATGAGCACGGCGGGGCGCAGCACCCGGCGCTGGCCGTGCCGGTCGACCAGCCGGGAGATCTGCGGGCCGAGGACCGCGGCGGACAGCGCGAGCGCCGCGGACAGCGCCCCCGCCAGGCCGTAGCGACCGGTCAGCTGGGAGACCATCGTGACCACGCCGATGCTCATCATCGACAGCGGCATACGGCCCAGGAGTCCGGCGGCGGAGAACGACTTGGTGCCGGGGCGGCCGAATATGGCGCGGTAGGGACTGGGCAACGAGGTGCTCCGCCGGTGAGGACCGAAGATCGGTAAGGAATGAATCGGGCCGATACAGCTTACGGGTGGCGGCTCGCCGGACGCCTCCGGATTTCGTCGCCCGATTCGCCGGCCGAGGCGTGCCGGGGCCTGCCCGCCGTATCCGGAGGAAGGGTGGCAGGATCGACGACATGCCCGAACAGCGCGAAGCTTCCCTCAGCCACTCCGCGGGGGGGATCGACCCCTATGACGCCCTGCTGCTGCTGTCCTTCGGCGGCCCGGAAGGGCCCGACGACGTCGTCCCGTTCCTGGAGAACGTCACCCGTGGCCGCGGCATCCCGAGAGAGCGACTCAAGGAGGTGGGCCGGCACTACTTCCTGTTCGGCGGAGTGAGTCCGATCAACGCGCAGAACCGCGAACTGCTGGACGCGCTGCGCAAGGACTTCGCCGAGCACGGCCTGGATCTGCCGGTCTACTGGGGCAACCGCAACTGGGCGCCGTATCTGACCGACACGCTGCGCACGATGGTCAATGACGGCCACCGCCGTATCGCGGTCCTGGCCACCAGCGCGTACGCCTCGTACTCGGGCTGCCGCCAGTACCGCGAGAACCTCGCCGACGCGCTCGCCGTCCTCCACGCCGAGGGCCTGCCGGTGCCCCGGGTCGACAAGCTCCGGCACTACTTCAACCACCCGGGCTTCATCCGACCGATGATCGACGGCGTGCTGGCCTCGCTCGCCGGACTGCCCGAGGACGTACGGGCCGACGCCCACATCGCGTTCACCACCCACTCGATCCCCACGGCCGCCGCCGACACCTCCGGCGCGCCCGCCGACCACACCCAGGACGGCGAGGGCGGCGCGTACGTCGCCCAGCACCTGGATGTGGCCCGGGTGATCGCGGACGCGGTACACGCGGAGACCGGCGTGGCGCACCCGTGGCGGCTCGTCTACCAGTCCCGCAGCGGCGCCCCGCACATCCCCTGGCTGGAGCCGGACATCTGCGACCACCTGGAGGAGGCGCACGGCGCGGGCGTCCCCGCCGTCGTCATGGCCCCCATCGGCTTCGTCTCGGACCACATGGAGGTCAAGTACGACCTCGACACCGAGGCCACCGCCAAGGCCGCCGAACTGGGGCTGCCGGTCGCCCGGTCGGCCACCGTCGGCGCCGACCCCCGGTTCGCCGCGGCCGTCCGCGACCTCCTCCTGGAGCGCGCGGCGACGGAACGGGGCCGCTCCCCGGAGCGCTGCGCGCTGGGCGCCCTCGCCGCCTCCCACGACCTGTGCCCGGTCGGCTGCTGCCCCGCACGCGCCCCGCGCCCGGCCGCCGCCGGCGCGGACTGGCAGGGGCCCGCCGAGGCCCCGGCACCCGCCCCGTAGGTCCCGCAAGCCCCCTGACCACCGCTCGCCCGAGCAAGGAGCATCGTGCCCGACCCGCTGAACCCCGGCCCGCCGCAGCCCGACAACCCGCTGCACGACGAACTCCTGGAACTGGCCCTGGAAGCCGCCCGCCGCTCGGGCGCGTTCCTGCGCGACGGCCGGCCCGCCGACCTGGGCGTGGCCGCCACCAAGACCAGCCCCATCGACGTCGTCACCGAGATGGACATCGCCTCCGAGAAGCTGATCACCGGCTTCATCGCCGAGCACCGGCCCGACGACGGCTTCCTGGGGGAGGAGGGCGCCAGTGTCGCGGGCAGCAGCGGCGTGCGCTGGGTCATCGACCCGGTCGACGGCACCGTCAACTACCTCTACGGACTGCCGTCCTGGGCCGTGTCCATCGCGGCGGAGAAGGACGGCGAGACGGTCGTCGGGGTCGTCGCCGCCCCGATGCGCGGCGAGACGTACCAGGCCGTCCTGGGGCGCGGCGCGTTCAACAACGGCGAGCGCGTCCACCATCGGCCCGCGCCGCCGCTCTCCCAGGCGCTGGTCGGTACCGGCTTCGGCTACCTCGCCGACCGCCGCGCTGCCCAGGCCGACGTGGTGCGCGCGCTCATCCCCCAGGTGCGCGACATCCGGCGCTCCGGGTCGGCCGCGATCGACCTGTGCGACGTGGCCTGCGGCCGGCTCGACGCCTACTACGAGCGCGGTCTGAACCCGTGGGACCTGGCGGCCGGCGTGCTGATCGCCCGCGAGGCCGGGGCGCTCACCGGTGGCCGGCCCGGCGAGGTGGCCTCCCACGAGCTGACCGTCGCCGCCTCCCCGGCCGTCTTCGAGGAGCTCCAGCCGCTCCTGGACGAGCTCGGCGCCTGGCACGACTGACCGTCCCGGAAGCGGACACGACAGCGCCCCGGCACCGTGTGGACGGTGCCGGGGCGCAGTCGAGACGGGTGCGGCCGGGAGGTCAGCGGGTGCTGGCTCCGACCTTCACGCCATGCTCGTCGGCGAGGCGTCGCAGGTCGTCCAGCTCTCCCTGCTCGACCTCGGCGAGGAATTCGTCGCCCGTCGCGCGGGCCCGGTCCAGATCGGCTTCGGTGCTCTTTATGCGCTGCAGAATGCCTGCGGTGAACGCGTCCATGGTGCGCCCCCTCGTCGTGGGTCGGTGGCACGGGGGTGTGCCGACGGGTGGGTGATCACGGCGTTGTCCCTGCGGTGGATCAGGTCGTGACGTAGCGCCATACAGGGCGTGATCGCGGGTGTGCAGTCGTCCTCCCCACCCGTAACCTCAGGGAAACCTCAACCTGTGGAGGAATCCCGCCAATCGGGCCGCCCGAATCGGGCTCCACCCCTCCGCACCCCCTCTTACCGCCGGTTTATGGCGCAACGGGGCAGGATGGAAGGGCTCTGCAAGATTGTTGTGCCTGCCCGAAAGGGCCCTGAGGAAGGACTAGCGACGTGCGTGTTCTCGTCGTCGAGGACGAGCAGCTGCTCGCCGATGCGGTGGCCACCGGACTGCGCCGGGAGGCCATGGCCGTCGACGTGGTCTACGACGGCGCGGCCGCCCTGGAGCGGATCGAGGTCAATGACTACGACGTCATCGTCCTCGACCGCGACCTCCCGCTCGTCCACGGTGACGACGTCTGCCGCAAGATCGTCGAGTTGGGGATGCCGACCCGCGTCCTGATGCTCACCGCCTCCGGCGACGTCAGCGACCGGGTGGAGGGCCTGGAGATCGGCGCGGACGACTACCTGCCCAAGCCGTTCGCCTTCACCGAGCTGACCGCCCGGGTGCGCGCCCTGGGGCGGCGTACGACGGTCGCGCTGCCGCCCGTCCTGGAGCGGGCCGGCATCAAGCTCGACCCCAACCGCCGCGAGGTGTTCCGCGACGGCAAGGAGGTCCAGCTCGCGCCGAAGGAGTTCGCGGTCCTGGAGGTCCTGATGCGCAGCGAGGGCACGGTCGTCTCGGCCGAGCAGCTCCTGGAGAAGGCCTGGGACGAGAACACCGACCCCTTCACCAACGTCGTCCGGGTCACGGTCATGACGCTGCGCCGCAAACTCGGCGAACCCGCGGTGATCGTCACCGTCCCCGGCTCGGGATACCGGATCTGACCGGCGATGCCCTCCCTGCCCTCGTTCTCGAAGGCGGCGTCCGGCCAGCCTCCGCCCGCGCCGCCCAAGCCCACCTGGGACCCCAAGCCGGTCAGCGTCCGGCCCTTCCCCTGGCTGCGCCCCACCATCCGGATACGGCTCACCCTGCTGTACGGCGGGATGTTCCTGATGGCGGGCATCGTGCTGCTCACGATCATCTACATGCTGGCCGCGAACGCCCTGAGCTCCGGCAGCCAGCTGCCCTTCAGGATCATCGAGGCGGACCAGCTGAAGATCTTCAGCAGCACCTGCCCGGGGCTGTCCTCGGTGTCCAACGTCCCCCAGCTGAACAGCGAAGTCAGCCAGTGTCTGCTGCACCAGCGGGCGGACGCGCTCGACATCCTGCTCCAGCGCTCCCTGATGGCGTTGATGGGTCTGACGATCGTGGCGTTCGCCTTCGGGTACGCGATGGCGGGGCGGGTGCTGTCGCCGCTGGGGCGGATCACCCGGACCGCGCAGCGGGTGGCCGGCTCGGATCTGCACCGGCGGATCGAGCTGGGCGGCCCGGACGACGAGCTCAAGGAGCTCGCGGACACCTTCGACGAGATGCTGGACCGTCTCGACCGGGCCTTCGAGTCACAACGTCGCT
>NZ_SUMB01000018.1 GCF_005048155.1 Streptomyces piniterrae | reverse complement strand
GCCGCGCACCCGACGGCCCGCCGCCCGCCGCGCCCCCGGCCGCGCCGGCCGCACCCGCCGGCCCGCCCCCCGTCTCCTTCCGGGACACCGCCGCCTTCCACCTGGCCAACAGCCAGGCCCTCTGGAGCGAGGGCGCCGGCGGTCAGGGCACCCAGCAGCAGGCCCGCAAGCCCGCGTCCGCGACTCCGTCCGCCGTCCCCGGCAGCGAGCCGCCCACCCCGGCCGCGGAGCGCCCGCCCTCTTCGGCCTGGCCCCGAACCCCCCTCCCGCAGCAGGGAGTCGGGTACGCCCCCGGCATGCCGGCCGCGGCCCCGCGCCGGCCGTCCGCCGTCCGCCGCCCCAGCGGACGGGTGGCCGCCGCCGCGGTCTGCCTCGTCCTCGGCATCGGCCTCATCGGCGGTGCGGCCGCCGGGAGTTGGCTCACCGAGGACTCCGACACCCACCCCAGCCCCCAGGCCGCCTTCGCCAAGGGCCGCGACGTCTGGCACAGCACCCCCGTCGACACCCTCTTTCCGCGCACGCTGCACGGCCTCGGCCTCGGCCCCGGGGGCGCCGACCGCACCTGGACCAGGGTCGCCGTCGCCCCCGCGGGCGGCTGCACGGAAGCCTTCGGCCCCCGGCTGGCCAAGGAGCTCTCCGCGGCCGGCTGCCTCCGCGTGCTGCGCGCCACCTACGTCGACGCCACCCACTCCAGCCTCATCACGGTCGGCGCCCTGGTCACCAAGGGCGACGCGGCCGCCATGCTGAACCTCAACTCCCGCTTCAGCACCAAGGACCTGGCCAACCGCAAGGACCTGATGCCGCTGCCGTACGCCGCCAAGGGCACCCCGGCCGCCGACTTCGGGTCCGGCCAGCGGGCGAGCTGGACCGTACGGGTGCTCACCGACATCCCCGTCGTCGTCTTCGCCGTCTCCGGCTTCGCCGACGGCCGCACCGTCACCGACCCGCAGCCCGCCGAGGCCGCGGCCCGGCCCGGCACCACCACCGCCCCCGGCGAGTCCGGCCTCGGCCACGACGCCAAGAACGTCGCGGACCTCGTCCAGACCGCCTTCCGCAAGGCCGCCGGCAGCCCCACGCAGACCTCGCAGGAGGCGCCATGACCAAGTCCCTGCTGCGCGGCACCGCCGTCGCGCTGGTCTCCGCCGCGCTTGCCGTACTGCCCGCCGTGCCCGCACAGGCCGACAGCATCCGCATCCAGGAATGGGCCCCGGAAGCCGTCCACGCCCAGCAGGCATGGAAGACCACCAAGGGCGCGGGCGTCACCGTCGCCGTCCTGGACACCGGCGTGGACGCCGACCACCCCGACCTCAAGGGCCAGGTGCTCACCGGGAAGGACCTGGTCGGTCTCGGAGCCGAGCAGGGCGATCCGTCCTGGGCCGTGCACGGCACCGGAATGTCCAGCATCATCGCAGGTCACGGCCATGGCCCCGGGCGCGAGGACGGAGTGCTCGGCATCGCCCCCGAAGCCAGGATCCTGCCCGTCAGGGTGATCCTCGAAGACGACGACCCGCAGCGCCAGCAGGCCCGCAACGAGAAGGCCGGCGCGCTCGCCGACGGCATCCGCTGGGCCGCCGACCACGGCGCCGACGTGATCAACATGTCGCTGGGCGACGACAGCGAATCCGCGCACCCCGAGCCGCGCGAGGACGCCGCCATCCAGTACGCCCTCAGCAAGGGCATCCCCGTCGTCGCCTCCGCCGGCAACGACGGCGAGAAGGGCGACCACGTCTCCTACCCCGCCGCCTACCCGGGCGTCATCGCGGTCACCGCCATCGACCACCTGGGCAACCGCACCACGTTCTCCACCCGCCACTGGTACGCGACGGTCTGCGCACCCGGCGAGCACGTCGTGATGTCCCACCCCCAACGCACCACCTACTACAACGGCTGGGGCACCAGCCCCGCCGCCGCCGTCGTCTCCGCCACCGTCGCGCTGGTCCGCTCCGCGTACCCCGACCTGAGCCCGGCCCAGATCAAGCGGCTCCTCGCCGACACCGCGCAGGACCGCCCCGAGGGCGGCAGGGACGACATCTTCGGTGCCGGCCTGGTCGACGCGGGCGCCGCCGTCGAGGCCGCCGCCGACCTCAAGCCGGCCCGCCAGAAGCCGGTCCCGGTCGCCTACGCCGACCGCTACTTCGGCCCAGGACCCACCGACGAGGCCCCCGTCGAGGACTCCGTCGGCTGGCTCCCCTGGACCGCCGGCGCCGCCGGCCTGGCCCTCATGGCCACGGCCTTCCTCCTCTGGCGCGGCCGCCCCACCCGCCACTGACCGGCACATCCGAGCCGATAGGCTCACGACGTGGCGCAGAAGAACATCCCGGACCCCGGTTTCTCCGACGACGACGGCTCCGCAGACCCGGCACTGGCCGCCGCCCTGGCGGCGTACGGGGCCGACCGGACCGCCGAGCCCCGGCTGCTGGCCGCCCTGGCCGGCGCCCGCCTCCTGGTACCCGTCGTCGCCCTCCTCGGCGAGACCGAGACAGGCCCGGACGGGCTGCGCCGCGAGAAGACCAGCGACATGGCCGTGCCCACCCTCCAGGCCCCGGACGGCCGCCGCGCGCTGCCCGCCTTCACGTCCATGGACACCCTGCGCCGCTGGCGCGCGGACGCCCGCCCGGTGGCGGTACCGCTCCGGCAGGCGCTGCTCGCCGCCTCGCACGAGAAGGCCGACACCCTCGTCCTCGACCTGGCGGGACCGGTCACCTACCAGCTCGCCGGCCCCGCCCTGCGCGCCCTCGCCGAAGGCCGTACGAGCGCCGACCCGCTCACCGACCCGGCCGTCACCGAAGCGCTGCGCGCCCTGCTCGCCGCCGAGCCCGGCGTCCGCACCGCCCATCTCGCACCGTCCGACGAGACCGACGGCACCCTCGCCCTCGGCCTCGCCCCCGACGCCCCCGCCACCGAGGTCGCCCAGCGCCTCGCACGGGCCCTCGCCACCGACGAGGTGCTCCGCGGCCGGCTCGTACGCGGCCTGGACCTGGCCCTTCTCCCACCCGGTGCGGCCACGCCCGGAGAGCCCCTCTTCAGCCGCTGACCTCAGCGAACCGGCATCCGGCCTCCCGCCGGGCCTCCTCGCCAACGGGCGCGTTCGTCCCCGCGGCCGCACAATTTCGAGGAGACCTCAAGATCACGCGAGGAGAGCCCCATGTTGGAGACCACGGAGACCCGCACGGTCGTATCCGAATTCCTCGGCACGCTGCTCCTGGTGTTCTTCGCCGTCGGCGCGGCAGTGCTGGCGGGTGAGTACATCGGCACCTTCGGCATCGCGCTGGCCTTCGGCTTCACCATGCTGGGCCTTGCCTACGCCCTCGGCCCGATCTCGGGCTGCCACATCAACCCCGCGGTCACGCTCGGCATGCTGCTGGCCCGCCGCATCACCCTCCGTACGGCCGCCGAGTACTGGATCTGCCAGGTGCTGGGCGCCATCGCCGGCGCCGCCCTGCTGTTCCTGGTCACCAAGCAGGTGCCGGGCCTGAAGACCGACGAGGCGTTCGGCACGAACGGCTGGGGCGACCGCTCGGCGGTGCACATCAACCTCGGCGGCGCGTTCCTCGCCGAGGTCGTGATGACCTTCGTGTTCGTCTTCGTCGTCCTCGCGGTCACCCACAAGGTCGCGGTGATCGGCTTCGACGGCCTGCCGATCGGCTTCGCGCTGGCCACCGTCCACCTCATCGGCATCCCCCTGACCGGCACCTCCGTGAACCCGGCCCGGAGCATCGGCCCCGCCCTGTTCGCGGGCGGCGCTGCCATCACCCAGCTCTGGCTGTTCATCGTCGCGCCGCTGATCGGCGGTGCCCTGGCCGCCGTGGTCCACCAGGTCACCCATCCGCCCCAGGAGCGGCTCATCGTCGCCGACGACGTGTCGCCCACCGCGGAACGCCCCCGGGTGGAGCGCCGCCCGGTGAGCGGCGCCGAGGGCTGACCGGCCCGGACACACGACGAGCCCCGGCCATGGCGGCCGGGGCTCGTCGTGCGCGCGGGTGCTACCGGGTCAGCCGTACACCGGCCCGGTGAACTTCTCGCCGGGGCCCTGGCCCGGCTCGTCCGGGACGAGCGACGCCTCGCGGAAGGCCAGCTGCAGCGACTTCAGCCCGTCGCGCAGCGGCGCGGCGTGGTACGAGCCGATCTCCGTGGCGCTGGCGGTGACCAGTCCGGCCAGCGCCTGGATGAGCTTGCGTGCCTCGTCCAGGTCCTTGTGGGCCTCGCCCTCCTCGGCGAGCCCGAGGTTGACCGCCGCCGAGCTCATCAGGTGCACCGCCACCGTGGTGATCACCTCGACCGCCGGCACCTCCGCGATATCACGGGTCATGGCGTCGAAGTCGGCGTTCGGCCGGTCTGCCGGCTCCGACGCGTCGGACTGCCGTTCCGGCTGCTGCGGGGTCTGGTCGCTCATGTCTTGGGGCTTCACTTCCTGCTGAGGGGATCGTGTCCACCTTATGGCCCGCCCCGACGCGCGCTTCCCCGGGCCGGGGCGGCCGCGCGGCGGGCGGGGTACCGGCGGCCGGCGTCAGCACACGAGTGGGTACTCCCCCTTGACTCGTGTATTCTGGTGTTCCGACCGGCCGGACACGCATGTGACCGGCCCACAAGTGGAGGCTCCGATCTCCCACCCGGCCGACCTCAGGTTGGCGGGTCAACGGTCTGGCTGCGCCCCGCGGAGATTTCGCGGCGGTGCTCCTGATCCACGTGGAGCCCCGCCTGTGTCCCGTCCGGGGCGTTTTGCATGTACCGGCGCGGTTGGTCACACCGAAACAGACGTTACGCGGCAGTCCGCCAGGCCGTCGCGTGGTGCTACCGAGGAGGATCCATCAGCGCCGAGCCCCGCATCAACGACCGGATTCGCGTCCCTGAGGTGCGACTCGTCGGTCCCAGTGGCGAGCAGGTCGGCATCGTGCCGCTTGCCAAGGCCCTGGAGCTTGCGCAGGAGTACGACCTCGACCTGGTCGAGGTGGCGGCGAACGCCCGTCCGCCGGTCTGCAAGCTCATGGACTACGGAAAGTTCAAGTACGAGTCGGCCATGAAGGCCCGTGAGGCGCGCAAGAACCAGGCGCACACGGTCATCAAGGAGATGAAGCTCCGGCCGAAGATCGACCCGCACGACTATGACACCAAGAAGGGTCACGTCGTCCGGTTCCTCAAGCAGGGTGACAAGGTCAAGATCACGATCATGTTCCGTGGTCGCGAGCAGTCCCGGCCCGAACTGGGCTTCCGACTGCTGCAGCGCCTCGCGGAGGACGTCCAGGAGCTCGGCTTCATCGAGTCGAACCCCAAGCAGGACGGCCGGAACATGATCATGGTCCTCGGTCCGCACAAGAAGAAGACCGAGGCGATGGCCGAGGCCCGTGAGGCGCAGGCCGCCCGCAAGGCGGAGCGCCAGGGTGGAGCTCCCGCGGAGCAGTCCGTGGAGGAGCCTGCCGAGGAGCACGCCGAGGCGTGATTCATGGGCGAGAGCCCCGGATCACTCCGGGGCACCCGCCCCGGACACCAACCGATACATCTGACGCTCCCGCGTGCCGGTCCGTGCCGGTGGGGGCGCCACTGACGAGGAGAGTACGGCGCATGCCGAAGAACAAGACGCACAGCGGTGCCAGCAAGCGCTTCAAGGTCACTGGCTCCGGCAAGGTGCTGCGCGAGCGCGCAGGCAAGCGCCACCTGCTCGAGCACAAGTCGTCCCGTCTGACGCGTCGCCTCAGCGGCAACGCCGAGATGGCCCCGGGCGACGCCAAGAAGATCAAGAAGCTTCTCGGCAAGTGAGTCCGGGCGCCCCGCCGACGGCCGGGGCGCTGGACCGAGACCGGGACCCAATCGAACCGGGCCGCGTGACGACAACCGCGGCCCCGCTACAAGGAGTTAAAAAGTGGCACGCGTCAAGCGGGCGGTCAACGCCCACAAGAAGCGCCGGGCGATCCTCGAGCAGGCCAGCGGCTACCGTGGCCAGCGCTCCCGCCTGTACCGCAAGGCGAAGGAGCAGGTCACCCACTCCCTCGTCTACAACTACAACGACCGCAAGAAGCGCAAGGGCGACTTCCGTCAGCTGTGGATCCAGCGCATCAACGCCGCTGCCCGCGCCAACGGCATGACGTACAACCGCTTCATCCAGGGTCTGAAGGCCGCCAACGTCGAGGTGGACCGCAAGATCCTGGCCGACCTCGCGGTGACGGACGCCAACGCGTTCGCCGCGCTCGTCGAGGTCGCCCAGAAGGCGCTTCCGAGCGACGTCAACGCCCCGAAGGCTGCCTGAACCCCGGCCTGACGAACGTTGCGAAGCGGACCCGCAGGCCCCGGCCTGCGGGTCCGCCGCTTTTGCAGCACCGCCCACGAGACACACAGAAGCGAGCCGCCGCCCATGGGCACCCCCGAGCTGATCTCCCCGCGATCCCCGCGCGTCTCCGCCGCCCGGCGGCTGGCCCGCCGCGCCTTCCGCGGCAAGGAGCGCCGGTTCATCGCCGAGGGCCCGCAGGCCGTACGGGAGGCCATCGCGCACCGCGCCGACGGCGAGCCCACGCTCATCGAGCTGTTCGCGACCGTCGAGGCGGCCGAGCGCCATGCCGAGATCGTCGAGGCCGCCCAGGCCAACGGCGTACGGGTGCACCTCGCCGACGACCGGACCGTCGCCGACATCTCGCAGACCGTCACCCCGCAGGGCCTGCTCGGCGTCTGCCGGTTCCTGGACTCGCCGTTCGAGGAGATCCTCGCCGCCCGCCCCCAGCTGATCGCGGTCCTCGCGCACGTCCGCGACCCCGGGAACGCCGGTACGGTCCTGCGCTGCGCGGACGCCGCGGGCGCGGACGCCGTGGTGCTGACCGACGCCTCCGTGGACCTCTACAACCCCAAGTCGGTACGCGCCTCGGTCGGCTCGCTGTTCCACCTCCCGGTCGCCGTCGGCGTACCGGTCGAGCGGGTCGTGTCCGGGCTCCAGGGCGCCGGGGTGCGGATCCTCGCCGCGGACGGCGCCGGCGACCGCGACCTGGACGCCGAGCTGGACGCCGGCTCCATGGGCGGGCCCACCGCCTGGGTCTTCGGCAACGAGGCCTGGGGACTCCCGGAGGAGACCCGCGCGCTGGCGGACGCCGTCGTACGGGTGCCCATCCACGGCAAGGCCGAGAGCCTGAACCTGGCGACGGCCGCGGCGGTCTGCCTCTACGCCTCCGCCCGCGCCCAGCGCACCACCGGAGGATGCCGCTCCGCGTCACCCGCCTGAGGGGCGTCCCCCGGATCCCGGCGGTACATCCGACCCGAGCTAGTAGTGTGGCGTGCTCGGGGCCCGGGAGGGGGTAACGGGGATGAGTGTGAGGACTTCAGGCATCACAGTCGCCGCTGACAGCTGCCCGTCCGGCGGACCCGGCCACGGGACGCCGCCCGCCACGGGGCCGGGGCCGGACGCGCCCCGTGCCGTCCCCGGAACCGGCATCGGGCTCGACCCCGACGATCTTCCCGACGGCCTGGTCGTCGCCGACGAGCACGGCCGGGTGATCTGCTTCAACGCCGCGGCCGCCAGGATCACCGACATCGCCGCCCAGGACGCCCTCGGCCGTCCCCTGGAGCAGGCCCTGCCGCTCCAGGACATCGAGGGCCGCCGCTGGTGGCGGCTCACCGACCCGTACGGCGGGCTCGCCATCCGCCGCGGCCAGCCCGAGCGCAATCTGCTGCTCGGCGGCCGGGAGGTGCTGGTCTCCGCGCGCTACATCCGCAGCCGGCCCACCGGCCCTCTGCACCGGCTGGTCGTCGCACTGCGCGGCACCGAGGCCCGGCGCCGTACGGAGCTCAGCCACGCCGAGCTGATCGCCACCGTCGCCCATGAACTCCGCTCCCCGCTGACCTCCGTCAAGGGCTTCACCGCCACCCTCCTCCAGAAGTGGGAGCGCTTCACCGACGACCAGAAGCGGCTGATGCTGGAGACCGTCGACGCCGACGCCAACCGCGTCACCCGCCTGATCGCCGAGCTCCTCGACATCTCCCGTATCGACTCCGGGCGACTGGAGGTGCGCCGGCAGCGGGTCGACATGACCGCCGCGGTCCGCCGGCACGTGCAGGCGCAGACCACCGCGGGGCAGCAGCCCGACCGCTTTCTGATCCGGATGCTGGAGCCGCTGCCCGACCTGTGGGCGGATCCCGACAAGGTCGATCAGGTCCTGGGCAACCTGCTGGAAAATGCGGTGCGTCACGGAGAGGGAACTGTCACCATCGAGGTCGCGCCCTCCTCGCCCACCCCGCCCGAGCGGGGATGTACCGGGACGACCGTCACCGTGAGCGACGAGGGCCCAGGTATCCCGGAGGAATCGATGAGCCGCGTCTTCACCCGCTTCTGGCGGGGCAGCAAGCGCGGTGGCACGGGCCTGGGGCTCTATATCGTCAAGGGCATCGTCGAGGCGCACGGCGGCACGATCACCGTCGGCCGGGCCCCCGCCGGCGGCGCGGAATTCCGATTTAGCCTGCCCGTCGCGACCCCGGCCTTCATGGTCTGAGGGAGCAGCGGCGGGCGTCCCCAGCAGGGGCGAGCGCCTGTCGTGGCGCCGGTCCCCCTTAGACTTGACCTTTGGCACCTTTGGCGCACAAGCATCGCGGGCACTGCGCGGGCTCGGGATCCGGAGTTGTGATCGAAGAGCCGAGGCGAAGCGAACCAGGCCAAGCCAGTCCACCGGAAGCACGGGAAGAGATGTCCGCACCCAATAAGTCGTACGACCCTGTCGAGGTCGAAGCCCTCAAACCGGAAGAGATCACCCGACGGACCGACGAGGCGCTGGCCGCCGTCGCCGCCGCGGCCGATCTGGAGGAGCTGCGCGAGGTGAAGGTCGCGCACACCGGCGACCGCTCGCCGCTCGCGCTCGCCAACCGGGAGATCGGCGCCCTGCCCCCGCACGCCAAGGCGGACGCCGGCAAGCGCGTCGGCCAGGCCCGCGGCCGGGTGAACCAGGCGCTCAAGGCCCGCCAGGAAGAGCTGGAGGCGGAGCGCGACGCCCGCGTGCTGGTCGAGGAGGCGGTGGATGTCACGCTGCCGTACGACCGGGTACCGGCCGGCGCGCGGCACCCGCTGACCACCTTCATGGAGCGGGTCGCCGACGTCTTCGTCGCGATGGGCTACGAAGTCGCCGAGGGCCCCGAGGTCGAGGCGGAGTGGTTCAACTTCGACGCCCTCAACTTCGTGCCGGACCACCCGGCGCGCCAGATGCAGGACACCTTCTTCGTCCGGGGCAACGGCGCCAAGGACGATGAGTCCGGCGTCGTGCTGCGCACCCACACCTCGCCGGTCCAGGCCCGTACGCTGGTCGACCGCGAGCCGCCCGTCTACGTCGTCTGCCCGGGGCGGGTCTACCGCACCGACGAGCTGGACGCGACGCACTCCCCGGTCTTCCACCAGATCGAGCTGCTGGCCGTCGACGAGGGCCTGACCATGGCCGACCTCAAGGGCACCCTGGACCACATGGTCAGGGCGCTGTTCGGCCCGGACATGAAGACCCGGCTGCGGCCGAACTACTTCCCGTTCACCGAGCCGTCCGCCGAGATGGACATGGTCTGCTACGTCTGCCGTGGCGAGTCCGTGGGCAACCCCGACCGCCCCTGCCGCACCTGCTCCAGCGAGGGCTGGATCGAGCTGGGCGGCTGCGGAATGGTCAACCCCAAGGTGCTCATCGCCTGTGGCGTCGACCCCGAGAAGTACAGCGGGTTCGCCTTCGGGTTCGGCATCGACCGGATGCTGATGTTCCGGCACAACGTGGAAGACATGCGCGACATGTTCGAGGGCGACGTCCGGTTCACCCGGCCGTTCGGGATGGAGATCTGATGCGGGTCCCGCTTTCTTGGCTGCGGGAGTACGTCGACCTGCCGGCGACGGAATCCGGCCGTGACGTACAGGAAAAGCTCATCGCGGTCGGCCTTGAGGTCGAGACCGTCGAGCGGCTGGGCGAGGGCCTCAAGGGCCCGCTGGTCGTCGGCCAGGTGCTGACCATCGAGGAGCTGGAGGGCTTCAAGAAGCCGATCCGCTTCTGCACGGTGGACGTCGGCCAGGCCAACGGCACCGGCGAGCCGCAGGAGATCGTCTGCGGTGCGCGCAACTTCTCCGTCGGCGACAAGGTCGTCGTGGTGCTCCCGGGCGCCGTGCTGCCCGGCGACTTCAAGATCGCCGCGCGGAAGACCTACGGCAGGACGTCGCACGGCATGATCTGCTCCGGCGACGAGCTCGGGATGGGCGACGACGGCTCGCACGGCATCATCGTGCTGCCGCCCGAGTACGAGGTCGGCGCCGACGCCATCGAGCTGCTGCAGCTCGTCGACGAGGTGCTGGACATCGCCGTGACGCCGGACCGCGGCTACTGCCTGTCGATCCGCGGCGTCGCCCGTGAGACCGCCATCGCCTACGGTCTGCCGCTGCGCGACCCGGCGCTGCTGGACGTGCCGCCGCCGAACTCCAACGGCTACCCGGTCGAGGTCGCCGACCCGATCGGCTGCGACCGCTTCACGGCCCGTACGGTCACCGGCCTCAACCCCGAGGCGCGCTCCCCGATCTGGCTGACGCGACGGCTGCAGAAGGCCGGGATGCGCGCGGTGTCGCTGCCCGTCGACATCACCAACTACGTGATGCTGGAGCTCGGCCAGCCGCTGCACGCCTACGACCGCACCTCCGTCGACGGCCCGATCGGCGTCCGCCGCGCCACCGCCGGCGAGAAGCTGACCACCCTGGACGGCACCAAGCGCGTCCTGGACCCGGCCGACCTGGTCATCACCGACAACCGCGGCCCCATCGGCCTCGCGGGTGTCATGGGCGGCGCCAACACCGAGATCGCGGCGGCGGTCGCGGACCCGGAGACCGGCCGGCACCACGGCACCACCGACATCGTGGTGGAGGCCGCGCACTTCGACGCGCTGGCCATCGCCCGCACGGCCCGCCGGCACAAGCTGTCCTCGGAGGCCGCCAAGCGCTTCGAGCGCGGGGTGGACCCGGAGGCCGCGTCCGCCGCCGCCCAGCGGACCGTCGACCTGCTGGTGCTCCTCGGCGGCGGCACCGCCGAGGAGGGCGTCACCGAGGTCGTCTCGCCCCGCGGGCCGCGCACCATCACCTTCGCCGCCGACCACCCGGACAAGGTCGCCGGTGTCGGCTACGGCCGGGAGACCGTCGTCCGCCGCCTCCAGCAGGTCGGCTGCGACGTCTACGGGCAGGACGAACTGGTCGTCACGGTGCCGTCCTGGCGCCCCGACCTGAGCGACCCGAACGACCTGGCCGAAGAGGTCATCCGGCTGGAGGGCTACGAGAACCTGCCCTCCACCCTCCCGCTGCCGCCGGCCGGGCGCGGCCTGACCGAGCGTCAGCGGCTGCACCGCAGGGTCGGCCGCGCGCTCGCCGGGGCCGGCTATGTCGAGGCGCTGAACTACCCGTTCACCGGCTCGCATGTGCTCGACCAGCTCGGCATCGAGCCGGACGACCCGCGCCGCGCGGCGGTCACCCTCGTCAACCCGCTCAACGACGAGGAGCCCGACCTCCGCACCACGCTGATCCCGGGGCTGCTGAACGCGCTGCGCCGCAACGACGGCCGCGGCTCGCACGACCTCGCGCTCTTCGAGACAGGCCCGGTGTTCCGGGCGACCGGCGACGAGAAGCCGGCCAGCCGGCTGGTCGTCAACCACCGGCCGACCGACGACGAGATCGCCTCGTTGGACGCCTCGCTGCCGCAGCAGCCGCAGCGTGCCGCCGTGGTGCTCGCGGGCGCCCGCGAGCAGGCCGGCTGGTGGGGTGCCGGACGGCCCGCGACCTGGGCGGACGCCATCGAGGCCGGCCGTAGGGTCGCCCGCGAGGCAGGCGTCGAGCTGATCGTCCGTCAGGACCAGCACGCGCCGTTCCACCCGGGCCGGTGCGCGGCGCTGCTCGCCCTCGTCGACGGCGAGGAGGTGCTCGTCGGCAACGCCGGTGAGCTGCACCCGCGCGTCATCAAGACGCTCGGCCTGCCGGAGCGCACCTGCGCGATGGAGATCGACCTGGACCGCATCGAGCGGGCCGCCACCGGACCGCGGCGCGCGCCCCGGATCTCGACCTTCCCGGTCGCCACCCAGGACGTCGCGCTGATCGTCGACGCCGCGGTCCCGGCCGCCGACGTCGAGGGCGCGCTGCGCGACGGCGCGGGTGAACTCCTCGAATCGCTGCGCCTGTTCGACGTCTTCACCGGCGAGCAGATCGGCGCCGGCAAGAAGTCGCTGGCCTACGCGCTGCGTTTCCGCGCACCCGACCGCACGCTGACCGCCGAGGACGCCACGGCCGCCCGTGACGCGGCGGTCGCGGCGGCGGTGGAGCGTACCGGAGCGGCACTGCGCGGCTAGGCCCCGGTACGGAGAGCCCGTTTGAGGGGTGAGGGCGCGGACGGCACATGAGTCGTCCGCGCCCTCACCCCTTTCGGCGCGCCCCCGATGAGCCGCCGGCCCCGGGCCGGAGACCGTCGCCCCCGATGCGCCATCACTCAATCGGGTGGTAAGGCACGCATCGGAGCGACTCGGACACCCTTACATCGTAAGAATCGTTGCGGTCGACACGGCCCTGTTGACCGCGGGAAGGGCCGGGCCGACCGCCCAATGCCCCATTGGGGGACCACCGGCTAGGGGGGCCATCGGCATGATCCGAACCTGGGCGAGGGGCGGACGACGCGCGGGCGCCGGACGCGCCCGGAGAGCCTTCGTCTTCGTCCTGCCCGGCCTCTGGGTGCTCGGAGTGGTGACCTGGGAACTGTGCCGCCCGACCAGCGGACAGCTGCTGCAACTCCTCGCCGCCGCGCCCGCCATCGCCTGCGCGGGCACCGGGCGCCGCCAGTGCGTGCTGCTCGGCGGCGTGTGCGCGCTGCTCGCGCTGGTGCCGCTCGGCGCGGCGGAGCCGGACGCGGGGGCCGCCACCCGGGCGATGACCTGCGGCGCGATCCTCGCGGTGATCGGCGCCAGCTATCTGACGGCCGGCCGGCGGCTGCGGCTGGTCCGGGAGCTGGAACGTACCCGCGAGGTCGCCGCCGCCGCGCAGCGGGTCGTGCTGCGGCCGCTGCCGCCGCGTATCGACGGGGTGGTGCTGGCCGCCGACCACCTCTCCGCCAGCGAGGGCGCCGCGGTCGGCGGTGACCTCTACGAGGTCGTCGGGACCCGGCACGGCGTACGGGCGCTGATCGGCGATGTGCGCGGCCACGGCCTGGAGGCCATAGGCACGGTGGCTGCGGTGCTCGGCAGCTTTCGCGAGGTGGCTCACGACGAGCCCGAACTGGGCGGTGTGCTGAGGCGGTTGGAGCGTTCGCACCAGCGGCATCTGCGGGAGCGGGCGGAGCAGCCGGTGGCCGGTGGCGGGGAGGCCTTCGGCCCGTTGAGCCCGCTCGCCGAGGAGTTTGTGACGGTGCTGCTGCTGGAGGTCGCCGGGGACGGCTCCGTCACGGCCCTCAACTGCGGACACCCGTGGCCGTACCGCATCGGCGGCCGGGCGGTCGACCCGGTCGCCCCCGCGGAACCGCTGCCGCCGCTCGGGCTCTTCCCGCTGCCCGACGACCTGACCGCGGTCTGCTGTGGCCGGCTGGGCCCCGGCGAGGGACTGTTCCTGCACACCGACGGCGCGGCCGACGCCCGGGACGCGGCGGGGGAGTTCTTCCCGCTGACCCAGGAGCTCCGCAGCAGCGTCGAGGCGCCCGCGGCCCGGCTCGGCCCCTCGCCGTCCGGGGTGGTCGGGGACGTACGGGAGGCGCTGCTGCGGCATGCCGGCGGGCGGCTGACCGACGATGTCGCGCTGCTGATGCTGTGCAACGACCGGCTGCGGGTGCCCGCCCAGCCGTCACCGGGCCGGCACGCCGAACCGGGCCGGACGGCCGGAACGGGCCGGGTGGAGGCGGGCCGGGCGGAGTAGCCCGACGACCACGAGCCCCGACCCCATTCCCTCAACCGCCTTACGGCACAGGCCCGTTCGCGCCCTCCCTTCACACCCCGTGTGAACCGCCGTTCATTACGCTGAACTCACGGGGGCGGTGCATCTCACGGAGTCAGTAAGTCGACACAGGCCATGAGCCGCCGGCCCGCGGACGGGCCCGGCTCACCGGGAGGCCGGCATGGAGCCCAACACCCTGCTCGACGCGATCCTCGACGAAGCCGGTATCTCGCACGCCGGGCTCGCCGCGCGCATCAACCAGCTCGGCCGCCGCCGCGGCCTCGCCCTGCGGTACGAACACACCGCGGTGGCCCGCTGGCTGAAGGGCCAGCGACCGCGTGGCCAGGTGCCCGACCTGATCTGCGAGATCCTCGCCCAGCGGCTGCACCGTGCCGTCGGACTCGACGACATCGGGCTGAGCCGCCCCGGCCTGCGCCGCGCCCCCGACACCCCGCTCTCCGGCTTCGTCGAGCGCGCCACCGCCCTGTGGCGGTCCGACGAACAGCAGCGGCCGCATGTCCTTACCGCGCCCGCGCTCACCGGCACCTCGGCCGTCATGCCCGTATGGGAGTGGGAGAACCCTCCCGAGGACTGTGACGTCTCGCGCGACGGGCTGACCCGCGTCGGCATGGCCGACATCGAGATGCTGCGCGCGGCACGGTCGCACTACGAGCAGATGTACCGGAAGGCGGGTGGTATCGCGACCAGAACACGCATCGTGGGATTCCTCAACACCGAGGCGGCGCCGCTGCTGCGGGGCAGCTACAGCGACGCGACGGGACGTCAGCTCCACCGGGCCACCGGCGGGCTGGTCGCCGTCGCCGGAATCTGCGCGTACGACTCGGACGCTCTCGGGCTGGCCCAGCGCTACTTCCATCAGGCGCTGCGGCTGGCCAAGGCCAGCGGGGACCGCGGCCTCGGCGCCTATGTGATCGCGCTGCTGGTCAACCAGTCCCTCTTCGTAAGGGAATACCGCCAGGCGGTCGCCTTCGCGGAGGCGGCGCTGCGGGCCGCCGGACCGCAGATCACCCCGGCGCTCTCCGCCGACCTCTACGCGATGCAGGCCAAGGCCTACGCCCGGCTCGGCGACGGCACCGGCGCGCTGGCCTGCATCCGGCGCGCGGAGGCGGCCGCGGAGCGCATCCGGCCCGGCCTGGAGCCCGCCGAGACGGACTACGTCCAGCCCGGTCTGGTGAACGTCCAGGTCGCCGAGGCGCTGCTGAGCCTCGGTGATCTGCGGGCCGCACGGGAGCAGGCGGACGCCGCCGTCGACAATCCCGCACACGACCGCGGCCGGGTCCACCGGCTGGCCATGCTCACCCATATCGAGCTGCGTCAAGGTGATGCGGACCGGGCGGTGGCCAATGCCGCGCAGATGACCGAGCGGGCCCGAGGCATGGAGTCGCATCGGCTGCGGGACCGGCTGCGGGCGGTGCGCGAGCATCTGGCGGAGACCGGGAGCTCCGCGACGGACGAGGCTGCCGATCTCATCGACGAGGTGCTGCGCGTTCCGCTGTGACCGGGCTCGTGTCACCTCGCCGGCTCAACAGCGGAAGGTGGCAGTTACGTGCGTTGGAACAATCTCAGCGAAAAGCCCGTTTACGCGAACCCCTGGTTCCGGGTCAATCTCGCCGATGTGGAACTCCCCGACGGCCGGCATCTGGATCACTATCTGATCCGTATGCGCCCGGTCGCCGTGGCCACAGTGGTCAACGAGGCCAATGAGGTGCTGCTGTTGTGGCGGCACCGGTTCATCACGGACACCTGGGGCTGGGAGCTCGCGGCCGGTGTCGTCGAGGACGGCGAGGACCTCGCGGCCGCGGCCGCCCGCGAGATGGAGGAGGAGACCGGGTGGCGACCCGGCCCCCTCCGGCATCTGCTGTCGGTGGAGCCGTCCAACGGCCTCACCGACGCCCGGCACCACATCTACTGGTCCGACCGGGGCCACTATGTCGGCGAGCCGCAGGACGCCTTCGAGTCGGACCGGCGGGAGTGGGTGTCCCTCAAACTGGTGCCGGACATGGTGGCGCGAGGGGAGGTGCCCGCCGCCAACATGGCCGCCGCACTGCTGATGCTGCATCACATCCGGCTGGGCTGACCGGAGTCGCGCCCCACGGGCCGCCCGGTGTCAGCGGCCCATGGCCTGCCACAGCGCCACCACCAACGCCGCGAGCCCCGTGAGCGCGGCGATGGAGGGCAGCGGCCAGCGGGAGCTCTCCAACCGCGTGACGCGGGCCTGTAGTTCGTCCGCGTCACGCGCTTGCTGCTCGGAGCGCTGGGCCAGCAGCGCGAGCTGTCCGTCGACCCGGGCGGTGCGTACATCGAGGCAGCGCCTCAGCTCCGCTAAGTCGGCGGTCACCGGTTCGGTTCCAGGGTGGGCGGTCACGTTCCGCTCCTCATTCCTTTGCCAACGACTTCGTTGTCCGTACCCGCATCAGTCAACTGCCCTGCGGCGAAAGGCGGGAGGTGTGCGGGAGGAATATGCGGGTCACCGAAACACACCCCGTGTGAAGTGACTCCGGGTGACGGCCGGGAGGGGAGCACGCGGCCGTTCGCACGGGGTGTGAACCGGACACCCCAATCGGGCCGGTTCACACGCTGCCGCCGCGGCCCGCACAGGAGTTGACTCGTCTGGTGCCACGGGGGCCCCGACGCCGGCGGACGGGCGCCCGCCGGCTTGGTGTCCGCCCGCCGGATTTTCCCCCGAGCGGCGGGCGGACCACCCCGGCGCGACAGCCGTGCGCCAAGAGGGCGCTCAGTACGGGTAGAACCCCGAGCCGCTCTTCCGCCCCAGACGCCCCGCGTCCACCATCCGCTGGAGCAGCGGGGGAGCGGCGTACAGGGGCTCCTTGTACTCCTCGTACATGGCGTCAGTGGGCGCGGCTTCAGCGCTGACCTGCGGATTCAGGGGTCGTTCGTGGCCTGCGGGGCGCCCAGGGACCTCTCAGGGACTCCGCGAAGCCGGGGTCAGCTCAACTCAGTGGGTGAGGCTGAGGCGACGTCCGCGATTCGTTGTTCGAGGAATCCGATCTTTCCGTCAAGAGGGTTGGGCATGTCGGGCCAGAGGTCCGCTTTGATGATGAGCTGGACGCGGGGCGCTTTGGGGGTGACGGCATCCGTTGCCTGCTTGATCACATTCATGACTTCGTCCCATTCGCCCTCGATCATCGTGTACATGGAGTCCGACCGGTTCGGGAGGCCGGATTCACGAATGATTTTCACGGCGTCAGCGATGTAATCGGCGACGCCTGCTTCCACGCCCATGGGGGTTAGAGAAAAGGCAACAAGCATAGTTATCTCTCGCTCTCGTCAGATCGCGCCGATGAGTGACTCTTTATAAGCATGGACTTCTGGTGACTTGTAGGCTTCTGCGATCTGAAGTAGGTGGTTGATTTCGTCGGTGAGATCGTTCGTGCTGGGGCCGGCGAGGTTAGCCTTCTGGGACTGAGGAGCCATGCCGTTGTCCTTCGCTTGCAGGGCGGCGGTGAGCCAGCAGGCGGTTACGTGAGCATCGCGCAAGTGCGAGGGGACGGTTTGGTCAGTGATGTGCTGGTGTGCCAGATCGAGGGCAGTCGGAGTGGCATAGTTCCGCAGCACGATCATCGCGTCCCTGATCTCGATCACTCTCCGGTAAAGGCGGAGCTGGAGAGGGATCGCCATGCCCTGGAAGCGCTGGTTCGGTCCAAGGATGACGTCGGGAGCTGCTGTGGTGAGGCTCAGCCACAAAGGGGCAAGTTTTTGGTACGACCTCCCATCGCGCCAGCGGTCGCGTGCCTGCGCCACGACGGGAAGCGCCACCCCCACTGCCATGAACAGAGCCTCGACGCCGGTGACGGGCGAGAACAGCGGGGCGAAGGCTGCCGAGTGCGTCTGCAGGTACGCAAGTTTGAGAACCCACAGCAAGTCCGCCAGAAGCATGCCGGTGCCGAACAGGCGTAATCCATAGCGCAATAGCCGCGGAGTGCCGGGGCGCCCGTAACTCCAGCACACGAACCCGCAGATACTGTCCGCGACCAGGTGAAAGGAGAAGAAGAACCACCAGTAGACATCCGGAATGCCCGGGGTCGTCGATGAGGGAGTGATCACGTTACGGGCGTGTGGTGGAGCCTTTCCGTCCAGAATCACGAGAATGACGATGAACGCGATCGCGGCGCCGAACACCAGGGCGGTGTGACGGTGCCGTCCTGCGGCTCCGCAGACGAACCACAGCACTGCGGCTGCGTCAACGATGGCGAAGATGTGCGTGGTCATGTCGACCCAGTGCGCGTCTGGGACCACGTGTGCCAGCGCAGTGGTGGCGGGTTCGAGGTGCGTCGACATCGCGAGAGCAATCATGATGATTGCGAACCATAAGGGCCGTTGCTCCCGGTCGCGGATGGCTTGTGGTGCGCGGGCAACCGCTACGACCCACAGCGCGGATATACCGGCGGTCTCTATCCACGGCGGCATGATATTCCTGCATGCCGGGCTGCCCGCAGTCCCATGGCGGACTCAAGCCCGCCCAGCATTCCGGAGAGCAGAGTCGGGGCGGGCACACGACCGGCAGCCTCCAGGATGAGGCTGGCCATCATCTCCGCTTCCTGTTCCTGCTCATCGGAATACCGGATGCGGGGTAGCGCTTGCCGGATGGACTCTGGGTCCGCGATGTCGATCATCCGGTACAGCTGCTGGTCATCACCCGCTGACCGGTGGCCGCACACCATGTGTCCGACCTCGTGCACGATGATGTGCTCTTGATGCAGAAGGCTGGTCTGCGAGTCGTAAAAAACGTAATCCCCGCGCTCGGCGACCAGCCACATGCCTGATGGGGTGCCGGGGACCGTTGGAGTCGGTAACGGGAGCAGATGCAGCGGCCGGTCTCGTTCCCTCGCGAGTCGGCTACATAATTCCTCTGCGGAGAAAGGCTCGGGCAGGGGGATACCGTTGATCACCTTCCGGCAACGGCGATGCAGACGCCTCCAGCGCATCTCAGTCGAATCTCCAGGGCTCGTCGGTGCAGGAGGGCATACGACCTTGTAGCTGAGCCGCATCCTGTCGCCGGGCGGGCTCATGTGCATGGCGGGCACGGAGGCCTTTTCGTGCCTTGCTCCAGAGCGCGAATCTGACGGATCATGTCAGCAGCCATCCGTTTCCCCTCAGGGGACAAGGCGGTGAGGTCGCCGCGCAGATATACCGCACTCACTCCTGCCTCGGCCATGGATCTGTCCAACTCACGGCGGGCCAGGTCTTCCTCGTCGATCACCCTTCGGGCTACATCATCATCAGTGAAGTAAGACACAGGCACGCCAAAGTACTTGGCCAGAGCAGTGAGATGTCGCAAGGTCGGGTTGGTGCGCTCTCCGCGATGCAGTTGCCACAAGTACGCACCGGAGAACGTCTCGCCGGACTGCGCGGCAATTTCCGCTGCCATCGTCTTGTAGGACGGTTTGTCATCATCGCCTGGCTTGGCGCGTAGCTTGAGCAAGTGGTCCAGCTTCTGCGCAACTGTCAACTGCCGTCCGGGCGTGATGCCCTCCTCGCCACTCATCGCATAACTCCCTATGCATGGCAACTGTGTTGAGGCTGCCTACATCGTGCCCGAAGCTGCCATCAGCTGGAAGTGGCACTACGTCCTCCGGGTCACTCACCTTAGTTGCTGACTCGCAGTCTTGTCTGCACGGGAGGGTGGCATCCTGCCTGTTCGCGGAGACGCCAGCCATGTCCGGGTGGACCGGGCCGTCGTGCGAAGAGAGGCTGTTGAGAGCGGTGCGGCCGGCGATGCCGTGTCGTTGCCCGCAGGCCAACTCGTCCGCAGTCGCAGGCACCCCGCAGACCGGCTCAGCTCGACCATCCGCGCCCGCAACGCCAGATCCCGCGGGGCCTTCCGCGCCCGCGCCAGCCGCCGGATCACCGCAATCTCGTCATCGTCACGGACCGGCCGCCCCTGCGACGCCATTGCTGATGATATTTCGAGCGTCAGAGGGCGTCCATGTCCTCGGAGTTGTCCAGCGGCTTCTGTTCCGGCAGGTCTGGCGATCGACGGTGTTGCAACCGCCATGTATTTCCCGAGGCGAAGGGCCGGCCGGCGGCAACGGCGGCTCCCCATCCGCCTGCGACAACTAGCGTGAACAGATGGCTGGTTCATGATGTCGCACCAGTTGACGGTTGTGCCTGGCCGCCGATAGCTTCCACGGCGTAGCGGAGCGTCCAACTCGCTTGGCCGCAATGCAAGTTGCGCATAGCCAGCGTCAGTGTTCGGGGCCGGCAAGCCCCCGGTGGAAGCGTTTCTCACTGCTCCCGAACTGGGAGAGTGCAACATGCCGACATCCGTAGGGATCAAGCGTGTGAACGACCGGATCAGAGAGGCAAACGAGAACCCAGGGAGAGCACTTGGAGTCTTTAGGGGCAATCATCAGTCATTTCAGCCGAAGGGCTGAAGGCGAAGGCACCGGGACGCGGGAGCCTCCCAGTTGGGAAATCGCCCTCTTCGGGCACTCGTCCAACTGGCGCACACATCTCGCCCTGCGAGAAGAGAACTTTGCGATGTCTGCCGGGTGCATCACCGCCAGCAAAGGTCACCGGCTTCTGTCGAACTTCGGCCCATGCGCCAACGACGTCACGTCGTACGCCGGACCCGCGGCCTCGCGCGGCTCCGACCTGCCACAACGGTGAACTGAATCCGGCCCTCAGCTCGTCACGGCCCCCTCTCCTTCCTCTTCACCTGTCGGCACTTCTGAACCTGCCGGCAGTCCTTGAGGCATGCCCTCACTTTGATGCCGACCCGCGCTGGGGCCGAGTGTCCGTCGGCGCTGCTGTCCACCAACGGAAAGAGACGATGAATACTCCGGGTACCGCAGATCGCTCAAGCACCCCCACCACGACAAACGACAAAGACCCCACGGCCCCGGCTGCCGTCGTACGACGCCACCTTGTGCCTCACATGTCCCAAGACGTGCCGGCGCCGGTGATCGAACGCCAGATCGGCGCGCAGTTGACGGCCCGCGACGGGAGCCTGTGGCTCGACGCCTCCAGCGGCGGCTTCGGCAGCGCCCACCCGGCAGTCACGTCGGCCATCGCGGACCAGGCGCTGCGTACCGCGCTCTCCAGCCGCATCCTCATCAGCCGCCCGCTCGCCGGAGCCGTGGCGGCGCTCGCCGAGTTCTGCCCCGGCCCCCTGTCCGTCTCGTATCTGTGCAACAGCGGAAACGAAGCCCTCGACTCCTCGCTCAAGCTGGCCAAGGGGACGCACCCGGGCCGGCCCCATGTGCTCGGTATCCGGGGCGAGTCTTACGGCACGCTGAGCCACGGCCAGTCTCTGCGACAGGGGCGCTCGGTATTCCCCAGAGCGCCGCTGCGGCCCCTCGGTGTCCCAGCCGACGAGCCGGAGGCGCTGCTGGATGGGGTGGACACCTCCGTGGCGGCTGTGGTGATAGCCCCGGCCGCTCCCGGCCGCCCCCTGGGCCGGCTGCCCCGTGCCTGGTGGGTCGAGCTCCGCGAGCGCTGCAACCGGACGGGCTCACTGCTGGTGCTCGACGAGCGGCAGACCGGCCCGGCCCGCCTCGGGCACGATCTGGGCACGGGCGCCCTGGGGATCTTCCCTGACGTCCTGTTGCTGGGGGAGACATTGGGCGCGGATGCGGTGCCGGTCGGCGCCGCCGTCATGACCGCCACCGCGTATCAGCGGGTCTACGGGCGCCGCAACCCCAGCCTGCATGGTTCCACCTTCGGCGCCAATCCGCTCTCCGCCACCGCGGTCTCGGCGGTACTCAATGCCGTGGTCACCGACCAACTGGCAGCCCGGCAGCGCGACTTCGCCGCCGCAGTGGCCAGGCGGCGCGAAGAACTCTCCGGTCTTCCCGCCCCCGCCTGCACGCTGCACGCCGACGGCTCGCTGCTGTGGATACGGACACGGGACCAGGCCGCCGCCCGAGAGCTGGCCTGCGAACTCGCCCGGCGCAAGGTGCTGATACGCCCGCCGGAGGGCGACTTGCTCACGCTCGCCCCGCCGCTCACCGCCGAGCGGGCGGACACCGACCAGATCCTGCAACGCCTCTTCGACGGACTGAAAGCCGTGGGCGCGGCAGAAACCCAGGAGAACACCCGATGACCGGCAAAGCCTCCGCCTCCTCCCTGGACCGGCAGCAGATCCTCACCGCACTGGGCAGACACTGGAATCCCACCGCCGCCCTCATGATGGCCGCCACAGAGCGGCAGGTGGAATCGCATGCCCATGGCTCCGAGGTCTTCGGCGAAGACGGATCCTGTTCCCTCGACTTCGCCGGCAGCTACGGGGTCTTCCTCGTCGGCCACCAGAATGATGCGGTCCGCGAGGCCGTCCTACATGAACTGGAGCGGGCTCCCGCCATACCGCCGGGGGCGACGCATCCCGCCATGGCGGAGCTCTTTTCCCTCCTCCTTGAGATCCTTCCGCCGGGACTGGATCGGTTCACATTGGGCTGCTCAGGCGCTGAGGTCTCCGAAGCCGCCCTGCGTGCCGCGTACTTGGCTCGCCCCGGTAGGCACAGGATCGTCATCGTCGCGGGCGGGTACCACGGAAAGACGCTCGGCGCGTTGACCGTGCTCGGGCAGGAGGAGCACCGGCGAGACTTCCTGCCGGGCGGCAGCGACCTGGTGGTCGTTCCACCCGGTGACGCAGCTTCGGTACGCAGGGCGGTGTCTTCCCGGGACGTCGCCGCCGTGTTTGTCGAGCCCGTTCTCGGTGGTGCCTATCTGCGGGTTCCTCCGGCAGACTTCCTGCCGGAGGTGTCCCGGGCCTGCGCCGAGACCGACACGCTGCTCGTCGCGGACGAGATCCAGACCGGCTTCGGGCGCACGGGCAGGATGTTCGCGGTCGAGCACTTCGGGGTCGTGCCCGACATCATCCTGCTGTCGAAGGCCCTGACCGGCGGATTCGTTCCGGTCGCGGTGGCGGCCATGACGCACGAGGTGGCCTCAGCGGCACGCCGGTCCCCCCAGTGGCATCCTGGTGTGCTGGAAGGGACGACGCCGTCGGCGCTGTCCATGGCGGCGGCGACGGCCACGATCCGGGAAGTGCGGCGACTGGGCCTTCCCGAGCGAGCCGAACGCGTCGGCGCCGCCCTGCGGGACGGGCTCCGGGCGGCCGTCCGGAAGCATCCCAGGCACCTCGTCGACGCCCCGGGCATCGGCATGATGACGGGGCTGCGTACCCGCAACCCCGCGGTGGAGAACCTGATTTCGATGCAGATGTCAGCCCGCGGAATCCACCTGGGTCATTCGCTGAACGAACAGATGGACCAGCCCGTGCTGCGCTTCTATCCGCCGCTCACGGTCAGGTCCGAACAGATCCAGCGGGTGCTCCAGGCGCTGGACGAATCCCTTCAATGGCTGGACAGGCGGCCCGCCTGGCTGATGCGCCGCATCACCTGGCTGCTGCGGCGTCAGTACCAGCTGCCGCCACCGTTGGTCCTCAAGCTCATGCACTCCAACCTCAAGGTGAACTGGTAAATCAGGACGGGGAGACATGGAGATATCCATCACCGCAGCTTTCTCACCACAGTGGTACGAGGCGAGAGAGTTCGCTCAACACAACTACCGGACCATGTACGGCGCGCAGACCGCGCCGGCACCGGACATTTTCGTCACCGTGCGGGAGTCGGTGGACAGTGCCGTGATTGCCTGTGCCGGCCTGAGCAACGCTGACAGGGGCACATTCTTTTCGGAAGGCTACCTCGGCCAGCCGGCGCAGAGCGCCCTTGCCCCGGTCTCGGCCACTGCGGTGCAGCGCAGTGAGATCGTGGAGGTCGGCCCGCTGGCCGGTTCGGGCGGAGCGGGCGGCGAACTGGTCCGGCTGCTGCCCATTATCGCGTGGTGCCAGGGGAAACGCTTCATCCTGGCCACCGTCACCGACCGGGTCGCAGGCCTCATGGCACGGCTCCACGTCCCGTTCATCCCGCTGAAGCCAGCCACCCCTGACTGGATGGACGAGGCGACGAAGACGGCCTGGGGAACGTACTACGACCATTCTCCGACCACGGGAGCGGTGCCACTCGACGATATCGGCCAGCTGATCAACGCCTCGACCGGCCGGTACAGCTTCTCGGACCTCGTCGTACAGACTCCCGTCCCGCTTCCCGAGGCGGTGACCAGTGCGCACGCTTGAGCAGGCGCTGACACACCTGGCCGACGACGCCCGTCCGATGATCCAGCTGCTGGCGGCCGACGGCTCCTTGGCCCGTTCGATCGCCTACCGGCACATCGTCGGAGCGGCCGCGGTGCTCGCCGGTGTGCTGCGCGAGCACCCGGTACGGGACCGGTCGCTGCGCCCGGCCGACGACCCCACCGACCCCGCGCAGTTGCACGTGGGTGTGGTCATGGGCAACAGCCCGGAGTTCGTGGTGGCTGACCTCGCCGCTCTCGGCGCCGGCGCGGCAGAGATCCCCGTGCCACTGGCGTTCAACGCCGATCAGGCCGCCTCGATGCTGCAGGACGTCGACATCTGTCTGGTCGACGAGGAGGGTCGCGCTCAGCTGGCCGCATGGGGACGGGAAGACGTACTGCCGCAGGCCGCGGCGCTGGAAGTGGTGGACATCGACCGCCTCGCGGCGCAACAGGCCACGGCCGCACCGCTCTTCAGGGACGGAGCGGGTCCGCAGGACCGGATCTGCAAGGTGATCCACACCTCCGGCACCACGTCGCGCCCCAAAGGGGTCTGCATCCGCGGCGGCGGTCTGGACGCGCTGATCTCCTCCCTGCGCGGGGCGATGCCCGAGCACGCCTACCGCCGTTACCTCTCGCTGGTGCCGTTCAGCCTGCTCATCGAGCAGGTAACAGGCATCTATCTCGTGATCTGCGACGGCGGCACCGTCGTCCTGCTTCCTCCCGAGGCACCGCTCGTCGGCACCTCCTCGTTTGCGCCCCGGGCCGTACTTCCCTACACCCGCGCCGCCCGGCCCACGGCACTGGTGGCCACACCAGCGCTGGCCGAAGCCATGGTCGACCGTGCCGGCTCGGCTCTCGCCGGTGGCCGGAGCCTGGTCGAGGAGCTCTTCGGCGGCCCGGACGCCCCGTTGGTGTGCTGCGGGGGCGCCCCGGTGGATCCGCTCACGCTGGAGAAACTGGATGGCCACGGCGTACCCGTGTACGAGGGGTACGGGTTGAGCGAGAACAGCTCGGTGGTCAGCTGGAACACGCCTGGCGCCCGCCGGGTCGGCACTGTTGGCCGCCCCCTCGCGCATGTGCAGGTGCGGACCGCCCATGACGGTGAACTCCTGGTCCGGAGCACGTCGTTATTCGCCGGCTACAAGGGTGGCGACGACCCATCCGGGTGCCAGGTCGACGCCGACGGCTGGCTGCACACCGGTGATCTCGCCGAGATCGAGGACGGATTCATCCGGATCAAGGGCCGCAAGAAGAGCGTCATCATCACGTCGGCGGGGCGCAACGTGGCCCCGGAGTGGGTCGAGGCACAGTACCGCTCCGTCCCCGCGGTACGGGCCGTCGCCGTCGTGGGCGACGGTATGCCGGCGCTCCACGGGCTCTTCCTGATCGACCCGGAGGCGGACGCCGAGGACGTGCGCGGGCAGCTCGAAGCCGTCGCCCGAGCACGGCTCTCCCGGGTGGAACAGGTCGAAGTGCTCCACCTGCTGTCCGCCGACGAGGACCTGCACTCCGAATTCTTCACGGTGACCGGCAGGCCCCGCCGCTCCGTGATCCAGAAAGCGGTGACGTCGGGCCGTCTTGCCTGACCGTTCACCAGCAACTCGCATTCCGCATCGAAGGAGAGTACCCGTGATCGAAAACGTCGTCGTGTCGCCCTACGGCTCCGGTACGGGGCTGCTGGTCCAGCCCCGGGGCACCGAGAGGGACCTGTCGGTTCTGAGTCCCGTCGAGGTCGTCCGTGCGCTGGGTGAGGCTGGGTTCCTGCTCTTCAGGGGGTTCGACTCCGGCCTGGAGGAGTTCTCGGCATTCGTCGAGTCCCACTCCGAGCGCGTCACCCTGGACCCAGCCCGATCCTTCCACGGAGGATCCACCGCGCAGAAGGTCGACGCGGGATACGACGCGGTGGGCCTGCACTTGGAGAACGGCAACAGCCCGTTTGCCCCCACGCTCACCTGGTTCTACTGCCAGAAGGCGGCCGCTGAGGGATCGCAGACCACAGTCTGCGACGGTTACCGGGTCTGGGACGCACTCAGCGAGGGAACGCGTTCGCTCTTCGCCAGTCAGGACATCGTCTATACCCGGCGGGTGGAGGAGGCCAAGTGGAAGGGCTTCGCCGCCTTCCACCTCGGCACCGCGGACGCGGACTCTGTCACCGTCGAGCAGCTGCGCGACCTGGCGCGGGGCGAGGGTAAGACCGTGATCGAGCCCGTCGAGGACGGCGCGGTCCGCTATGCGTACCGCATACCCGCCGTGCACGGCACCCTGTTCGGCGCCCGCCCTGCGTTCGCCAACAGCATCCTGGGGCCGTCGAACCACTATGAGAAGCCCCGTATCACCTTCACCGACGGGAACGATATCCCGGCTTCCGTCCTTGCGGAGTTGGAGAAGGTGACGGATGCCCAGACCGAGCAGCTCGACTGGGTGGACGGTGACATCGCACTGATCGACAACACCCGGGTGATGCATGGCCGTCGTCCGATCGTCGACGCACGGCGCACCATTTTCAACGCGCAGAGCGACATGGACACCGAGCTGCTGGCCGCCTGACCGCCACTGCGCCCATGGTTCGCTGGGATCCGCCGGCCGCTGGGCCGGGCCGGCACACCGCCGGCCCGGCCCAGCGGCCACACCGTCACTGCGGTGAGATCAGGGCGCTGGCGGGCCAGAGCGCACGCCGCTCCGGCTCCACCAGCGAACCCAGCGTGGTACCCGCGAATTCTCCACCCACCGCCCGGACTACGGGGCGCTCGGGAGTGTGCTCGGCCCAGGTGGGGGAGGGGGATCCGGTCCGTACGAAGGCCCCCCACATTCTGCGGACGCTGTGGCGCAGTCGCTGCATGCCGCCCTGGTCGGCGTCGGCGAACAGCGGGGCGTGACGGGCCTCCTCACGGCCCAGCAGAAACGGGATGTCGACGCAGTGACAGGCCCGGAGCGCGCTGTAACGGCCCGGTACCTGCCAGTCGAAACGGAACATCCGGGTGCGTGCCCCGTGCCGGTGCAGGATGTCCGCGAAGGCGTGTGTCGGCGCGGCGAAGAAGGCGTCCGTCTTGAACTCCTCGAAGGCCGTCGACAGCGCGTTGTACGGCGGCGAGACCGCGGCGGCGTACGTCTCCAGCGCCTCGTCCGCGCGGGAGCCGAATGCCCTGGCGAACTCCGCCGTCACGCCGTCCCGGCCTGCGTTGCTCACCGGTGCCGACTGCCGGGCGAACCAGAGGGCGCACTCGTGCCGGGTCGTGCCCAGCATGATCTCCGTACCGGCGAGTTCCGGGGAAGCCCGCAGCGCCTGGGCTGTGTCCGGAGCGACGACGGGGCCGTCCTCGACGAGCCGGAAAGGCGGACGTACGTCCCCTGCGGGCCGCGGCCGGGTCAGAACGTGCTGCTGTGCCCTGCGGAGTTGGCCGAGAGTGGCTTGGCGCAGGTCCTCGGCCCCCTCGGCGCCGAGAGCCTTCCGGAAGATCTCGGCGGTCTCGGCGGCTTCTGCGCGCGGCATCGGCGCCATGCCCAGCGGCGCACTGTGCAGCAGGGCGCGACGGAAAAGCGGCCGGACCTGCGGCAGGGCCAGCAGGGCTGCCAGGCTCTGTCCGCCGGCGGACTGCCCGGCCACTGCTATCTGATCCGGGTCGCCTCCGAACGCGCCGATCTCTTTCTTGATCCAGCGCAACGCGGCGATCTGGTCCAGAAGTCCGGCATTGGTCGTCCAGCCGGCCTCCGACGGCGTCCGAAAGGTCAGCTCTGTTCCCGAGCCCTCGATCCGCGCGGGTTCCGCCCACTCGGGAGCGAGGAATCCCAGGGCCCCCAGCCGGTAATTGACCAGGACGACCACGATCTGCTCCTGCGCTGCCAGCTCTGCCCCGTCATAGCGCGCAAGGTCCGCACCCCCGGTCAGGAAGCTGCCACCCGGGAGCCACACCAAGACAGGGCGCGGTCCCTGGCGAAGCGACGGCGACCAGACGTTCACCGTCAGGCAGGATTCGGTCTCCGCCGGCTTGGGGTCGTTCATCAACGTGCCGACGGCGGAGGGGAGCTGGAGCGGTGCGGTGCCCACGGGGCCGTCGGCCCGCAGGATTTCCCGCCGGCCAAGCGGCGGAAGCGGCACCGCGAATCGCCGCTCGGCCAGGGGCGGTGCGGCATAGGGCACCCCACGGAAGGCAGCCACGCTCATGCCCGGCCCCTCCCGTCGGCCGCGGACAAGACCTTCCGACACCTGTACATCGACGGTATCTGTGTTCACTGCCATGATGGTGGGTCTTCCTTTGCTGTCACTTGGCCGGCCCGGTCCGGGACCAGCCGCGTCTCGACATGCAGGGCCTGGTGCACGGGGCCGAGGAGTGTGTCGTAAACGGCGTGCCGTACGAGGGGAGAGCGGAACCGCAAGAGCGCCCCGGTCTGCGTGTCCTGGCCGCTGGGTCCAGGCCCTGTTGGAGGCGGCCGACGGAAAGTGGTGGCACGCGTCAGCGTCGGGATGTGCGCCGACTCGACGACGGCGGGATGCAGCCAGGCATCGCACTGGGCGAACTCCTTGCCGCTTCCGGCCACCGCCGCGTTTCTGCCGTTCTTTTGGCGCTTCGTGCGGTCCCCGTTGCCGCGGGCGTTCCTAGCGCTCGGCCGGTGAAGCCTGCTTCGGCCGACTCCCGGTGGCCTCGGCAGCGCTGTCGAAGGTGCCCTTCCGACGCCAGGCCGATGTGCCCAGCCACACGCACCACGCGCCCAGGAGACCCGTCAGGCCGATGCCGCAGAGTGCCAGCCGCGCCTGGTCCACGGGGGCGGGACCGCCGAGGTGGACCAGCACACCGGCGACAGCGGACCCGATGGCGTTGGAGATCAGCTGCACGGTGTTGATCGCGGCGGCAGCGGTGTCGCCCTCGTCGTCGAACCGGACGCCGCCCATGACGCGGGTGGCCACGTGAGGCCAGGCGATGCCCACACCGGCGCCGCCCACCAGGAGCGCCGCGACCCAGGCCACCGTCACCCCGCTGCCCATCGCCTCTGTCACCAGCAGTCCCGCGGTCACGAACCCGATCGTGACCAGCAGCGGTCCCGCCGACGCCACCCGGCTCTTGGCGCGCAGCCCGGAGACGCCCGCGCTGGGCATCTCTCCCAGGGTCCAGCCCAGCGCGATCGCGGCACCGGCGAAACCTGCCACCAGCGGGGCCAGTCCGGCCAGACGCTGCCCAAACAGCGGGATGAACGCCTCGATCTGTGAGGCGATGGACAGCAGCGCGATAGCGCCGTAGCACCAGGGAAGCGGTGAGGAGAGGGAAAAGGTCGACCGGGGCAGGATCCGCCCGCCACGCCGTTTGTCGTGGGCGAACGCCAGGCCCAGCCCGAGCAGGGCCGCCAGCAGTAGCGCAGCGAGCACGCCGGCGGAACCCACGATGTTGCCGATGCTGACCAGCAGCACAGCGCTCAGCAGTAGGCCAACGGTGAGCGGGGAGGCGACGGGAGGTACGTCACCGCCTCGCGTCGCGGGTACGGCGAGCGGCACGAGCATCGTCACCACCGCCGCCGCGACCAGCAGCGCCACCATCGCCCCGCGCCACATGCCGTACTGCGCGAAGGCGCCGCCGACCGCCGGGCCCAGGAAGGTGCCCACTCCCCACATGCCGGACACGAGCGCGGTGCCGAGGGACCACAGGCCCTCCGGCAGCAGCGAGCGGATCAGCGCGTACCCCAGCCCGCACAGCAGGCCGCCTCCCAAGCCCTGGACGAAACGTCCGGTCAGCAGGACTTCCATGGCCGGGGCGGCCGCGCAGACCACGGTGCCGAGGGCGAAGGAGCCGAGGGCCACGAAGTAGGTGTTGCGGGCACCGAGCCGCGGCAGCACCCAGCTCACCAACGTCGAGGAGATCACCGAGGCGAGCAGGAAGACGGTGGTCACCCAGGCGTAGAACCTGTCGCCGCCGATGTCATCCACGGCGGCCGGCAGCAGACTCGTCGTAAGGAACACGTTCGTCGCGTACAGGCCGACGCCGCCGGCGAGCACGACGGCCACACGGCGGTGCCTGCCCCCGAGTAAGTCGCGCCAACTTCCTTGGGCAGCGGGTTCTTTCCCGTGGAGATCAGAGTCACTGGACATGCGTCGAACATAGAACCTCAGGTGCGCCTGAGGTCAATGCCGTATCGTTTGGGTCATGTCGAATGCGAACACGTTGCTCACCGTCGGGGAGGCTGCTTACCGCAGCGGAGCAACCGTCGCTGCACTGCATCACTACGAGGAGCTTGGCCTGCTGTCCCCGCAGCGCACTTCGGGAAACCAGCGCCGCTACCCGCGCCACATGCTGCGCCGCATCGCCCTGATCCGCATGGCCTCCAGCGTCGGCATTCCCCTGTCCGACATCCGCGAGGCCATGCGCGAACTCCCCGAGGACCGGGCACCCAACCGGGCTGAGTGGGAACACCTCACGGGCCTGTGGCGCGATGCCATCGAAGAACGCATCGACACCCTGCAGCAGATGCGCAGTCAGTTCATCGAGTGCATCGGCTGCGGCTGCCTGTCGATGAGCCGGTGCTCCATCGTCAACCCGAACGACAAGCTCGCCCCGCCACCTCCAAAGGCGAGTGAGGCCGGCTGACCTCCGGTGAGGCCGGAGGAGATCGTGTCAAACGCCTCGCCGACGCGGCGGTCCGGGGAGGGCACGCTCCATGGCCACGACGGTTGGCCTGCGCGGGCTCGGACACCACGGCCAGGGCCGGTGCCACTCGTCGCGGCAGATGGCTCAAGCAGACCTACGCAGCAATGCATCTTCCGATGCAGGCTCGACCGCCCTGGTCGGGCCGCTCCGACCAGCTACTTCCCAGGGATTGTTGAGGGACTTTCAGCTCTGTCCCAGGGATTTCAGGGACTTTTCGCTGAGTGGGAGGGAAGGCCCAGGCAGCTCCGAAAGGCGCAAAGTGCCAGGTCAGGGCTGTTTCCTTACCAACTGATGAGCTCGCCGAGTTGTGTCTCGGGCGGACCGTGGTGGCCGGGCGAGGATGCGCGGGCGAGGTGCCTTGTAGGCGCCGCGCGAACCACTCGACGACGGCGCCGCCGTAGGCGCTGTTCCCCCTTGAACAGCGCCAGTTGGCGGCGTCGCCGCACGCGTCAGTACGAGTAGAAACCCGACCCCGACTTCCGGCCCAGCCGCCCCGCATCCACCATCCGCTGGAGCAGCGGGGGAGCGGCGTACAGCGGCTCCTTGTACTCCTCGTACATCGAGGCGGCGACCGAGGCGACGGTGTCCAGGCCGATCAGGTCGGACAGCTTGAGCGGGCCCATCGGGTGGGCGCAGCCCAGCTCCATGCCGTTGTCGATGTCCTCGCGGCTGGCCATGCCCGACTCGAACATCCGGATCGCGGAGAGCAGGTACGGGATGAGCAGCGCGTTGACCACGAATCCCGAGCGGTCCTGGGCGCGGATCGCGTGCTTGCCCAGCACATCCTGCACCAGCGCCTCGGAGCGCTTGACGGTCTCCTCGCCGGTGGTCAGCGCGGGGATCAGCTCGACCAGCTTCTGCACCGGGGCCGGGTTGAAGAAGTGGATGCCGATGACCTGGTCGGGGCGGGAGGTGGCGACCGCCAGCTTCACCAGGGGGATGGAGGAGGTGTTGGACGCCAGGATCGCGTCCGGGCGGGTGATCACCTGGTCGAGGACCTGGAAGATCTCGGTCTTGACCTGCTCGTTCTCCACGACGGCCTCTATGACGAGATCGCGGTCGGCGAACTCCCCGAGGTCGGTGGTGAAGCTGAGCCGGCCGAGCGTCGTGTCCCGTTCCGCAGCAGTGATCTTGCCGCGTTCGGCGGCCTTGCCGAGAGAGTTCGTCAAGCGGGTACGGCCCAGCTCCAGGGCTTCGCCGGTGGTCTCGGCGACCATGACGTCCAGTCCGGCGCGCGCGCACACCTCGGCGATGCCCGCGCCCATCTGGCCGCAGCCCACCACGCCGACGCGTGCGATGTCGGTGATTGTGTCCGTCACCTCGTGCCTTTCGCTGATCTTCGGGACTCGGCGGGTGACGCCGTAAGGGTCCGGCGCCCGCCTCGGCCCCGACGTTACTCCGCACGGTGCTGTGCTCCGGGCGCCGGGGCGGGCATCCTGAGCCCTCAGGACGGGATGAAGCGGACAAGTTGGGGGCTTTGATGAGCCGGATCACACGACGTGGGTTCTCGGTGGTCGCGCTCGGCGCGGCCTCGTCGCTGCTCGGAACGGGCGCGGCGGCGGGCGAAGGCGGCCCGGCGGGCGCCGGGCAAGGGGAAGGGGAGGCGGAAGGGGACGGGGGCCGGGTGGGTGAGCGGCACCGGAGGGGGTGCGGGCTGCGGGGCATGTGGCTGGCGACGGTCGCCAACCGCGACTGGCCCTCCGCCCCGGGCCTGGACCCCGCCCGGCAGCAGGACGAACTGCTGGCCCACCTCGACACCGCCGCCGAGCGCCGGCTGAACACGGTGTTCTTCCAGGTACGGCCCACCGCCGACGCCCTGTGGCCCTCCCCGTACGAGCCCTGGGCGCAGTACCTCACCGGTGAGCAGGGCAAGCACCCCGGCTGGGACCCGCTCGGCTTCGCGGTCCGTGAGGCGCACCGGCGCGGTCTCGCACTGCACGCCTGGTGCAACCCCTACCGGGTGGCCAACCACACCGACCCCACCCGACTCGTGCCGTACCACCCGGCACGCCGGCACCCCGAGTGGGTTCTCCCGTACGGCGGCAAGCTCTACTACAACCCCGGGCTGCCGGAGGTCCGTCGCTTCGTCCAGGACGCGATGCTGGACGCGGTGCGGCGCTATCCCGTCGACGGGCTGCACTTCGACGACTACTTCTATCCGTATCCCGTCGCGGGCCGGACCTTCGACGACGATGCGGCCTATGCGGCGTACGGTGCGGACTTCCCCGACCGCGGCGACTGGCGGCGGCACAACGTCAACCTGCTGATCCGGGAGACGCGGCGGCGGGTTGCCGCCCTCGGGCGCCGGGTGCGGTTCGGCGTCAGCCCGTTCGCCGTCTGGCGCAACCGCGCCACCGACCCGCGGGGCTCCGACACCCGGGCCGGGGTGCAGACCTACGACGATCTGTACGCCGACACCCGGCGCTGGGTGCGCGAGGGCTGGCTCGACTACATCGTGCCGCAGGTCTACTGGCACCTCGGCTTCGCGGCCGCCGACTACGCCGAGCTGGTTCCCTGGTGGTCGCGGACCGTGTCGGGCACCGGCGTGGATCTCCACATCGGAGAGGCGCTCTACAAGGCGGGCGACCCGGCGCAGCCGCCTGCCTGGCAGGACCCGGCCGAACTCTCCCGCCATCTGACCTTCGCCCGCGACTTCCCGCAGGTCGGCGGGCATGTCTTCTTCTCGGCGAAGGAGGTCGCCGAGGACCGGTCGGGTGCGATGGCCCGAGTCGTGCGCGACCACTACGGCGGCGGGGCGCGGCCGTAGTGGCGCGGAGGGCCGGCGGGCCCGTATCGGTGCCGGGGAACCCGCTGTGAGGTGTGGCGGGTCCGTCATGGCGGCGGGTCCCGCCATGACCGCGGGTCCCGCTGCGACGGAGGGTTCCGCTACTGGGGCGAGCGCTTACCGGACTTGATGTGCTGAACGACCGAGTCGGGGCCGGGAGACATGATCGTCTCGTGCCCGTCCTCTGAGCGGACGCGGTACGGCGGGTCGCCGTGCTCTCCCAGGACCTCGACGATCTCGACGGAGTGGTCCTTGTGCCCGACGGTCCTGCCGTGCACCACGAGCCGGTCGCCCTTGCTTGCGTGCATCAGGGGTGTCCTCCCGCTTCGGGCGGCCGTGGCACCGGGACGGCCGACAGCGCGGCGGCCGAGCGGTTGAACGGCCAACGGATTGCGGACCAGTGGGACGGCCCGGACGGCCATACATGCCATCGCGGCAAGTTTACGTCCGGGGGCCGGTGTCGCATCCGGTGCGGAGCGGACCGGCCGGGGCCCCCGCCCGTCAGCCGCCCGTCAGCCGCCGGTCAGCCGCGTGTCCGCTGGGTGACCGCGATGCACACCAGCACCGCCAGCGCCGCCACGGGAGCCGCCGGCGGCAGCCGCTCGCCGAGCAGCAGCACCGACCACACCAAGGTCAGCAGCGGCTGGGCGAGCTGCAGCTGGCTGGCCTTGGCGACGCCGATCGTGGCCATCCCCCGGTACCAGGCGACCATGCCGAGGAACGTCGAGCCGACCGCCAGCCACAGCAGACCGGCGACCGAGCGTCCCGTGAGGTGCAGCGGCTCAATGGACAGCGCGACGGCCGTGCCCACCACCGCCAGCGGCAGGGCCAGCACCAGCGCCCAGCCGATCACCTGCCAGCCCGGCATATGGCGGGCCAGCCGGCCGCCCTCCGCGTAGCCGGCCGCGCACACCAGCAGCGAGGCGAACAGGAACAGATCGCCGGTGCTCGGCGTCCCGCCGCTCTGCTGCACGGCGAAGCCGATGACGACGACGGCGCCGGTCAGCGAGGCGATCCAGAAGGTGCGGGACGGGCGGGCGCCGGTCCGCAGGGCCGAGAAGGCGGCGGTCGTCAGCGGCAGCAGGCCGATCACGACGGCCGCGTGCGAGGTGGTGGAGGTCTGCAGGGCGAACGTGGTCAGCAGCGGGAAGCCGAGGACGACACCGCCCGTCACCACCGCGATCCCCGCCCAGTGGCGCCGCTCGGGGACCCGCACCCGGAACGCCGCCAGGCAGGCGCCGGCGAGCGCGGCGGCCAGCAGTTCGCGGAGCGCCACCACCGTCCAGGGGCCCATGCCCTCCAGGGCCAGAGCGGTCCCGGGGAAGGTCAGCGAGAACGTGGCGACGGCGAGCGCGGCGAGGAGTGCGCCACGGCCGAAGCCCGCGCTGCGGGCGGCCGGGGTGGTCTGGGAGGCGGTGGTGGTTCCGTGGGCGGCAGCGGTGGCAGCGGTGGCAGCGGTGGCAGCGGTGCTGGTCGCCGGGCCGGCGTCCCGGGGGCTGCCCCTCTCCGGGGTGATCACCGCTATCGCGGCGGAGTCGGTAGCGCTATCGTTGTCTCTCATGCATGAGCGTAGCAGTGTCGCCGAACTGGCCGCCAATCTCCGTACGGAGCTCAATCGCTACTCACCCGGAGAGAAGCTGCCGTCGAGTCGTGCCCTCGTGGAGCGCCACCGGGTCAGCCCGGTGACGGTCTCCCGGGCGCTCGCCGCGCTGGCCGCCGAGGGCCTGGTCGTCACCCGGCCGGGCGCCGGGGCCTTCCGGGCCGAGCCGCGCGGCGAGACGCCCCGGCCGGTCGACACCTCCTGGCAGGAGATCGCGCTCAGCGCCGAATCCGCCGCCGACCAGGTGCCGCGCAGCGTCGACGCCTCGGGCGTACTGGCCACGCTCGCCGTCCCCGCCCCCGGAGTCATCGAACTCAGCGGCGGCTATCTGCACCCCGATCTACAGCCCGAACGCGCCCTCGCCGCCGCGCTGGCCCGCGCCGGACGACGGCCGGGCGCCTGGAACCGGCCCCCGGTCGAAGGCGTGCCGGAGCTGCGCGCCTGGTTCGCGCGGGAGATCGGCGGCCCCGGGGGCGGGCTCGCCGCCAGCGACGTCCTCGTCACCGCCGGCGGCCAGAGCGCGCTCACCGCCGCACTGCGCGCGCTGGCCCCGCCCGGCGCGCCGCTCCTCGTGGAGTCCCCGACCTACCCGGGCATGCTGGCCGCCGCCCGCGCCTCCGGCCTGCGCCCGGTACCCGTACCGATCGACGCGGACGGCGTCCGCACCGATCTGCTCGCCGACGCCTTCCGGGCCAGCGGCGCGCGGGTCTTCGTGAGTCAGCCCCTGTTCCAGAACCCGACGGGCGCGGTGCTCGCCGTGGAGCGGCGGCGCGAGGTGCTGCGGGTGGCCCGCGCGGCCGGGGCGTTCGTCGTCGAGGACGACTTCGCCCGGCGGCTGGTCCACGACGACGCGCCCGCGCTCCCGCCGACCCTGATGGCCGACGACCAGGACGGCACGGTCGTGCACGTCTGCTCCCTGACCAAGGCCACCTCGCCCAGCCTGCGGGTGGGCGCACTGGCCGCCCGGGGCCCGGTCCGCGACCGGCTGCGCGCCATCCAGGTCGTCGACAGCTTCTTCGTGCCGGGACCGCTCCAGGAAACCGCGCTGGAACTCGTCGGCTCGCCCGCCTGGACCCGCCATCTGCGGGCGATCTCCGCCGAGTTGACGGTACGCAGAGACGCCCTGGTCGCCGCCCTGCACCGGCAGCTGCCCGCACTCGTCGAGCCGGCCCGGGGCGGCGGGCTCTTCGTCCCGCCGGGCGGCTACCACCTCTGGCTGCGGCTGCCCGACGGTACCGACGAGGAGGCGCTGACCGGCGCCGCGCTGCGCGCGGGCGTCGTGGTCGCGGCCGGCCGCCCCTACTTCCCGGCCGAGCCGCCCGCCCCGCATCTGCGGCTGAGCTTCGCGGCCGCGGCCGGCACCGGTGAGGTCACGGAGGGCGTGCGCAGGCTGCGGGCGGCGTGCGACGAGTTGGGGGTTCCGACGGGGTGAGGGGGTTCGAGGGATGAGGGTTCCCCCAACCGCGGGGGCCTCTCTGTCTGGGGTTTCCCTGTCCACCGTGGATCTCTGGGGCTGACGTTTCCTACGGACTTGGGTGCCCACCGCGCTGGTCGTTTCGACGGGGCGGGCCGGCCTCCCAGGACCGCCCCGGCCCCGGCGCGCGCCACCCGTCGGCCGCCCCTCACCCGCCCACCGGTTCGACGCCGCCGCCGCGCTTCTGCCAACCTCCCGGCATGAACGATCACGCCCTCGACGGCTACGAGATCTCCACCGACCCGGCCCGCCTGGACGCCGACCTCGTCCACCACTGGCTGTCCACCGACGCCTACTGGGCCCTCGGCCGCCCCCGTGAACTCCATGACCGCGCCGTCGCGGGCTCCCTCAACTTCGGCCTGTACGCGACCGGTTCGGGACGCCAGGCCGCCTACGCCCGGGTGGTCACCGACCATGCCACCTTCGCCTGGCTCTGCGATGTCTATGTCGCCCGCGACGACCGCGGCAAGGGCCTGGGCACCGCCCTCGTCGAAGCCGTCGCGGACCATATGACGCCCTGCGGGCTGAGCCGCATCACGCTCGCCACCCAGGACGCCCACGGCGTCTACGAGAAGATCGGCTTCCGGAGTCTGGTGTCCCCGGAGCAGTGGATGACCTTGGGGCTGATCGACCCGGGGCCCATCGACATCTGAGCTGTCCACGTCATTCCGTCATTGCGGCCCTTCCCTCCGTTCCTTCCACATCCGATGAGGGGGGTTGATCCGAGGGGCCCTCCTCTTACCATCAGCGAATGAACGTTCGCCTCAAGCTGCTCGCCGCCGCCCGCAGCTCCTCGCTGCTCGAGACGCGGTTCGACGACGACCGCCCGCTCGACGCCGCCGGATGGCACGAGGCCGAGCGCGCCGCCCCGGTACTGTGCCGGCTCGCCGCCGCCGAACTGCGCTACCGCTCCCCGTCCGCACGCTGCCGGGAGACCGGCGACGCCCTGGGTCTCACCCCGCTCGCCCAGCCGGCGCTGCGGGACTGCGACATGGGCCGCTGGCGCGGCCGGACACTGGGCGAGGTGACCGCCGCCGAGCCCCGGGCGGTGGACGCCTGGCTCGCCGACCCCCGCTCCGCACCGCACGGCGGCGAGTCACTGCTGGCCTTCATCAGCCGGGTCGGCGGCTGGATGGACACCCGGCCCGCCGATGACGGCGCCGGACTGCTGGCGGTCGCCGAGCCCGGGGTCGTCCGCGCGGCCCTGGTCTACGCCCTCCAGGCGCCGCCGCACACGTACTGGCGGATCGACGTCCAGCCACTGTCCGTGACCACCCTGGTCCGGCGGTCGGGCACCTGGGGTCTCCTGCTGGACGGGTGAGCGCGGCTCCGGGCGCGGGCCGGCGTCCGCCGGTCCGCCACCCGGAAAGCCCAGCCGAACGTGCGAGTGCCGGGCGCGGGCGTTTCGCTCGGGATATGCATATACGCCACGCGATGCAGAAGAGCCGGGCCCGTCACCACGCCGCCCGTCACTACGCCTCGGCGGTGCGCCACGCCTCGGTGGCCGGAGTCCTGGCGGTCGCCGGCACGCTGTACGGCGCGGTGTCCGGCGCCGCCGCGGCCGACCCCGGTGACCCGAAGCAGGTGGTCGTCCAGCCCGATCCGGTGGCGCCGGGCGGCGAGTTCTCCCTCTCCGACGGCGGCAACTGCACCGGCGGGACCGGCGAGGCCAGCTTCGAGGGCGGGGGCATCCCGAAGCTGCCCCTGTCCATGCGGAACAACGAGTTCGGCGGAACCGGCACGGTGCCGGAGACCACCAGGCCGGGCACCTACACGGTCACCGTGACGTGCGGCGCCGATGGACCAGAGCAGCACGGCGAGGCTCCGGCCGTCGAGGGCGACACCGCATACGGCGACCAACTGGGCGCTGAACAGGGTGCGGAGCCAGGCGCCGAGCCAGGCGCCGAGCAAGGCGCGGCGCAGGGTGAGGACAAGGAAAGGGACAGGGAACAGGGCGATGGGGGAGGCCGGCGGAAGTTCACCGGCACCCTGACCGTCTCGGGCTCCCTCTCGGGCTCGGGCGCGGGCGAGTCGGGTGGGCCGGACGCGTCTGAACAGGGCATCCCCGGTGGCGGGTCGAACACCGGCCTCGGCGGCGGTTCCGGCTCCGGTCTGAACACCGGCATCACGGCGGTCGGCAGCGCACTGCTGGCCGGCGCGGTGGGCTGGGGAGTCGTCCTCCACCGCCGCCGTACTCGCGGCGGCCGGGGCTGACGCCGGAGGCGGTGGCCGTGCCGATGCCCGGAGCCGGTGGCCGTGCCACGGACCGGCCCGGCCCGACGGCCGAGGCCGTTGTCAGAGGCGTCCGCTAGCTTTGTTCACAGACAGTCAGGGGAGCCAGCGGGAACCAGGGGGGTGGCGTCCGTGGGGAAGCGCCGTGTCCGAACCATCCGTTTCGACGCACAGGAATTCCGGTGGACCGGGGCGATCGGCATCCGGCATGACGAGTCGGACTGCAGGCGGTATGTCCAGCTCCGGGTGTGGGGCAGCGCCGGCAGGACCGGCCAGGTGCTCGACGTCGCGCTGGTGTCGGCGGGCCCGCAGGGACCGTGGGGCGCGTGTACGGACAACGTCTACCCCACGCCGCGCGATGTGCGGACGGTGATCGAGTACGCGCTCGCGCGAGGCTGGGACCCAGCCGCCCGCGGCGGCACCTTCACCCTCGGACCCGGTGGCGAGGGCGAGTCCGAGCCGATAGGTCTCACCGACTTCACGCTGTAGCCGGGCCTGTGGCGGGGCCCGCGGGCGGGACGTGCAGCTGCGTGGCGTCCGAGGCGAGTGGCGAGCGGGGCCCCTCGCCATCACCCCGTCACCCCGTCACGCCATCACCCCGCCCGCGCCGAACCCATGGGTCACCCCCTCAGCGCGACGCGGAGTGCCGCCAGCCAGTGCTCGGTGGTGCGCCGCGCTGGCTCCGTGTCGGGCGCGAACGCCTCGAAGAGGTGCCAGGCGCCGGGGACGTCCTTGACCTCGACCGGTACATCGGCCTCCGTCAACCGGCGGGCGTAGTCGAGTCCTTCGTCGCGCAGCGGGTCGAGTCCGCAGGTGAGGACGTACGCGGGCGGGAGGCCGGAGAGGTCGGTGGCGCGCGCGGGCGCCGCGTACGCGGGGACGTCCGGACCCCGGTCGGCGCCCAGATAGGTGTCCCACATGTGCCGGACCCCGACGCCGTTCGTGATCCGCGGGTCCGCTATCCGCCGCATCGAGGCGGTCCGTGCCCGGTCGTCGAGGCACGGGATCAGGAGTCCCTGGAAGGCGATCGGCGGTCCCTGGCGGTCGCGGGCCATCAGGCACACGGCGGCGCTCAGGCAGCCGCCCGCCGACGCCCCGGTGACCGCGATCCGCCCGGCGTCGATGCCGAGCTCACCCGCCGTCGCGGCCATCCACCGCAACGCGGCGTAGCAGTCCTCGACGCCTGCCGGATACCGGTGCTCGGGGGCCAGCCGGTAGTGCACATTGACCACCACCGCACCGGCCGCCACGCAGGCGTCGCGTGCCATCGGGCTGGGCCCGTCCAGCTCCCCGTACGCGAAACCGCCCCCGTGGATATAGAGCACGCCCGGCAGTGGGCCCTCGGCCCCGGCCGGACGCAGCACCTGCACGTCGATCGTGTTGCCGTCAGGCCCGGGGATCGTCATATGGCGGACGGTGAGCCGCGGGTCGTTGTCGGGGACGCGCGACCCCAGAAACGCCTTGAAGCCGGCGCGCGTCGCCTCGATGTCGAGGTACGGGTTCGCGGGCCGCTCCGGCAGCGCGGCCAGGGTCCCGGCCAGTTCCGGATGCACCCTCAACGCCCGCAATTCCTCCGAATCCCGAAAATCCTGATGAGCCTTCTCCTGCGTGAACACGCTCTCCACCATCCCCCTCTGAATCTCCCTACGAGAATCATCTCATTGATACGGTCTCGATGAGATGGAAGCTATGGTCTCATTGGGATGGTGTCAAGGGGAGGGAGGGGCGAAGCATGGCGGAGTGCAGCCCTGCCGGGTATGCCGTGCTCGGTCTGATCGCCCGGCACGGCCCGATGACGCCGTACGAGCTGAAGGCCCGGATCCAGGACGACATCGAGCCCTTCTGGCCGATCCCGCATGCGCAGCTCTATCGGATCCCGCCGGGGCTGGCGCAGGCCGGCCTCCTCCGGGAAGAGGCCGAAACGACGGGCCGCCGCCGACGGATCTTCCACCTCACCGACAACGGCCGCGCGGCCCTGGAGCGCTGGATCGCCGAGCCGGACACGGGCGAACCGGAAACCCGCGACCCGGCTCAGGTGAAACTGTTCTTCGCCGATCTCGGCGCCCCCGCGGACATCGTCGCCCTGGCCACCCGGCAGGCCGCCCAGCACCGCAAATGGCTCAGCCACTACGAGTCGCTGCGCGCCGAGCTCGAACCGTCCAAGGACTCACGGCAGTCGGCCCGTGCGCGACTGCTGCGACTCGGCGTGCTGCATGAGCAGGCCCATGTCGACTTCTGGGAATCGCTGGCCGCCGACCCGGGGCGGCTCGACGACTGAGGTGGCGGCAGGGTGAGCGGCGGGTGGCCTGAGCCTGAGCGTGGTCGCCGCCGTGCAGGATTTCCCCGCATGCGACGTATCCGACGCACCTGGCGCGCTCGACGTACTCCACGCGCTCGACGTATTAGACGCCCGGCGCGACCCGTCCGACACTTGAAGTACCCGGACGCGAGGAGGTCCGTCATGCGCAAGATGATCGACTGCCGGGACTACCCGAGCGAGATGAATTGCAGCCTCGTCATCGCGGGTGAGGAAGAGGAACTGATCCGCGCCGCCATGGAGCACGCCGTTTCCGTGCACGGGCACACGGCGGGCCCGGAGCTGCGGGAGCAGATCAAGAGCGCGATGAAGGACGAGGTCCCGCAGCACGCGTGAGCCGCGCGCCAGCGGACGCGGGGCCCGCAGCCGCGGTGGGGGCGGCGGGTGCGGACCCCGGAAGTCCGTGCGCGGTCTGTGGAGACCGGTGCTCTAGAGGCTGGTCATCTTGCTGTACGGGGTCGTGATCCGCTGCTGCATGGAACCGAAGTCGACGACGACCGCGATCCCTTCCTCGACGGCGGTGACCCGGCCGAGTCCGTACACGTCGTGGGAGACCCGGCTTCCTACGGTGAAGTGCTTGTGCGGTGGCGCGGCCGGACTCTTGAAGGGGCTGGTGGGCAGATGGCGTCTGGAAACCGCTCGCTTTGTCATTGGCGCCAGTATGCGCCCATGCGGCCGGTCGGCGGTCCAACCTTGAGCGTTGCATAAAACTGCCGTATTCCGTATAGTCATGCCATCGAGGAGGAGGGTCCATGACGGTACGAGCAGCAGTGGCCGGTGCGAGCGGGTACGCGGGGGGTGAAGTGCTGCGTCTGCTCCTGGGGCATCCGGAGGTGGAGATCGGCGCGCTGACCGGGCACTCCAATGCCGGACAGCGCCTGGGCGCACTGCAGCCGCATCTGCTCCCGCTGGCCGACCGGGAGCTCCAGCCCACCTCGGCCGAGGTCCTGGCCGGGCATGACGTCGTCTTTCTCGCGCTGCCGCACGGACAGTCCGCGGCCGTCGCCGAAGAGCTCGGCCCCGATGTGCTCGTGGTCGACTGCGGCGCCGACTTCCGGCTCCAGGACGCCGCGGACTGGGAGGCGTTCTACGGCTCGGCCCACGCGGGCACCTGGCCCTACGGCCTCCCGGAGCTGCCCGGCGCCCGTGCCGCGCTGCACGGGTCCCGGCGTATCGCCGTCCCCGGCTGCTACCCGACCGCCGTCTCGCTCGCGCTCTTCCCCGCGTACGCGGCGGGCCTGGCCGAGCCCGAGGCCGTGATCGTCGCGGCCACCGGCACCTCCGGCGCGGGCAAGGCGCTCAAGCCGCATCTGCTGGGCTCCGAGGTCATGGGCTCGATGAGCCCGTACGGCGTCGGCGGCGGGCACCGGCACACCCCCGAGATGATCCAGAACCTGAGCGCGGTGGCCGGCGAGCGGGTGACGGTCTCCTTCACGCCGACCCTCGCGCCCATGTCGCGCGGCATCCTCGCCACATGCAGCGCGAAGGCGAAGCCGGGCACGACCGCGGCGGACGTCCGCGCCGCGTACGAGAAGGCGCTGGCCGACGAACCGTTTGCGCACCTCCTGCCCGAGGGGCAGTGGCCCGCGACCGCCGCCGTCTACGGATCGAACGCCGCGCAGATCCAGGTGGCGTACGACGAGGCGGCCGGCCGCGTCATCGCGATCAGCGCCATCGACAACCTCACCAAAGGCACCGCCGGCGGCGCGGTGCAGAGCATGAACATCGCCCTCGGTCTCGATGAGGCGACCGGACTTTCCACGACAGGAGTCGCGCCGTGAGTGTGACGGCAGCAAAGGGATTCACGGCGGCGGGTATCGCCGCCGGGATCAAGGCCCCTCTTGCCAATGGGAGCGGCGGCAACCCGGACCTGGCCCTCGTGGTCAACAACGGGCCTCGTCTGGCCGCCGCCGGTGTCTTCACCTCCAACCGCGTCAAGGCCGCACCGGTCGTCTGGTCCGAGCAGGTCCTCAAGGGCGGCCGGGTCTCCGCGGTGATCCTCAACTCCGGTGGCGCCAACGCCTGTACGGGACCGCTCGGCTTCCAGGACACCCACGCCACCGCGGAGAAGGTCGCCGAGGTGCTCGACGGTCACAGCGCCGGCGAGGTCGCGGTCGCCTCCACCGGGCTGATCGGCCTCCGGCTCCCGATGGACAAGCTGCTGCCGGGAGTTGAGCAGGCGGCCGCCGAACTCACCGACCACGGCGGCGAGAAGGCCGCCATCGCCATCAAGACCACCGACAGCGTGCACAAGACGGCGCAGGTCACCGTTGGGGGCACCGCCCGGCCGGAGGCTGGGGGAGCCTGGACCGTCGGCGGGATGGCCAAGGGCGCCGGCATGCTCGCACCGGGCCTGGCCACCATGCTGGTGGTGCTCACCACCGACGCGGATCTGCCGTCCGCCGACCTCGACACGGCGCTGCGGGCCGCTACCCGTACCACCTTCGACCGGGTCGACTCGGACGGCTGCATGTCCACCAACGACACCGTGCTGCTGCTCGCCTCCGGTGCCTCCGGCGTCGTACCGGAGAAGGACGCCTTCGCCGAGGCCGTCCGCACGGTCTGCGACGATCTCGCCCGGCAGCTGATCGGCGACGCCGAGGGCGCCAGCAAGGACATCCGCATCGAGGTGATCAACGCCGCGAGCGAGGACGACGCCGTCGAGGTCGGCCGTTCCATCGCCCGGAACAACCTCCTCAAGTGCGCCATCCACGGCGAGGACCCCAACTGGGGCCGGGTGCTGTCCGCGATCGGCACCACCTCCGCGGTCTTCGAGCCCGACCAGCTCAATGTCGCCATCAACGACGTCTGGGTCTGCAAGAACGGCTCCGTGGGGGAGGACCGCGACCTGGTCGACATGCGCTACCGGGAGGTGCGGATCACCGCCGACCTCGCCGCCGGCACCGAGTCCGCGGTCATCTGGGCCAACGACCTCACCGCCGACTACGTCCACGAGAACAGCGCGTACTCCTCATGAGTGAGCAACGCGAGCGAATCATTCAAAGGTGCGCGCTGTGCTCACAGCCCGCCGAGCGAAGCGAGGCCGGCGCATGAGCACTACGCGAAAGCACACCGCGCTGCCCAAGGCCCGCACCCTCATCGAGGCGCTGCCCTGGCTGACCCGCCATCACGGCAAGACCGTCGTCATCAAGTTCGGCGGCAACGCCATGGTCGACGAGGGGCTCAAGCGCGCCTTCGCCCAGGACGTGGTCTTCCTGCGGCACGCCGGACTGCGCCCGGTCGTCGTGCACGGCGGCGGCCCGCAGATCAGCGCCCAGCTGGATCTGCTCGGCCTGGAGTCGGAGTTCAAGGGCGGCCTGCGGGTCACCACGCCCGAGGCGATGAACGTCGTACGGATGGTGCTGGCAGGGCAGGTGCAGCGGGAGCTCGTCGGACTGCTCAACGAGCACGGCCCGCTCGCCGTCGGCATGACCGGCGAGGACGCCCATCTGATGACCGCGACCAAGCACTACGCCCAGATAGACGGCGAGCGGGTGGACATCGGCCGGGTCGGCGAGATCACCGCGATCGACCCCGGCGCGGTCCAGGCGCTGCTGGACGACGGCCGGATCCCGGTCATCTCCTCCATCGCCCGCAGCAGCGACGAGGAAGACCTGGAGGCCGGTGCGTCCGGCGCATCGGGCGTCTTCAACGTCAACGCCGACACGGCCGCCGCCGCGCTGGCCGCCGCGCTCGGTGCCGAGACGCTGATGGTGCTCACCGACGTCGAGGGCCTCTACGAGGACTGGCCCAACAGCGACGAGGTGATCTCCCGCCTCACCGCCAGCCAACTGGAGAGGCTGCTGCCCGACCTGGCCAGCGGCATGGTCCCCAAGATGCAGGGCTGTCTGCACGCCGTACGCAACGGCGTGCACACCGCCCGGGTGATCGACGGGCGGGTCCAGCACTCGATCCTGCTGGAGATCTTCACCGACGAGGGAATCGGCACGATGGTCGTGCCCGACACGAACACGATCGAGGGGGCGACATGAGCGAGCGCAGCAAGGGGATCGAGCATCACGGACCGGCGGACAACGCGGGCCTCACCCGGCGCTGGCAGGGCGCCATGATGAACAACTTCGGCACCCCCCGCATCCCGCTCGTACGCGGCGAGGGCACCAAGGTCTGGGACGCCGACGGCAAGGAGTACCTGGACTTCCTCGGCGGCATCGCGGTCAACTCGCTCGGCCACGCGCACCCCGCGATCGTCCGCGCCGTCTCCGACCAGGTCGCCACCCTCGGTCATGTCTCCAACTTCTTCGTCGCCGAGCCCACCGTGGCCCTGGCCGAGCGGCTGCTCGCGCTGGCCGGGCGTCACGGGCGGGTCTACTTCTCCAACTCCGGTGCCGAGGCCAACGAGGCCGCCTTCAAGATCGGCCGGCTGACCGGGCGCACCCACATGGTCGCCACGGCCGGCGGCTTCCACGGCCGCACCATGGGCGCCCTCGCCCTCACCGGACAGCCCGCCAAACAAGCACCCTTCGCCCCGCTGCCCGGCGACGTCGACCACGTCCCCTACGGTGACGCCGAAGCCCTCCGCGCGGCCGTCACCACCGACACCGCCCTCGTCATCCTGGAGCCCGTCCAGGGGGAGAACGGCGTCGTCGTGCCGCCGCCCGGCTATCTCCAGGCGGCCCGTGAGATCACCGCCGCCACCGGCACGCTGCTCGTCCTGGACGAGATCCAGACCGGCATCGGCCGGACCGGGCACTGGCTGGAGTCCCTGGCGCAGGGCGTCGAGGCCGACATCATCACCCTCGCCAAGGGCCTCGGCGGCGGCCTGCCCATCGGCGCCACCCTCGCCTTCGGCCCGGCCGCCGACCTCCTCACCCCCGGTGCGCACGGCTCGACGTTCAGCGGCAACCCGGTCGTCTGCGCCGGCGCCCTCGCCGTCCTCGACACCATCGAGGCGGACGGCATCCTCGACCACGTCAAGCAGGTCGGCGAGCGGCTGCGCGCCGGGATCGAGGCACTGGGACACCCGTTGGTCGGCCAGGTCCGCGGTGCCGGGCTGCTCCTGGGTATCGTCTTGACCGAGCCCCTCGCGCCGAAGGTGCAGCAGGCGGCTCAGGACGCGGGTCTCCTGGTGAACGCGGTCGCGCCGGATGTCATCCGGCTCGCCCCGCCGCTGATCGTCTCGGACGACGAGGCGGACACGTTCCTCCGGAGGCTCCCCGCCGTCCTCCACTCGGCCCTCGAAGGGGCCCACGGGGAACAGAGATCCGGAGACTGACGAGACGATGACCGAGGCGCAGGACAACGAGTCGGTGAACGGCGGCCAGGCCGTGCCGCAGACGCGCACCGCACGCCACCGCCGGATCGTGGACATCCTCAACCGGAAGCCGGTCCGCTCCCAGAGCCAGCTCGCGAAGCTGCTCGCCGACGACGGGCTGTCCGTCACCCAGGCGACGCTGTCCCGGGACCTGGACGAGCTGGGCGCGGTGAAGATCCGCAATGTCGGCGGCGAGCTGATCTACGCGGTGCCCAGCGAGGGCGGCGACCGCAAGCCGCGCGCGCCGCTGGGCGAGTCGGCCAAGGAGGAGCGGATGCGCCGTCTCTCCGGCGAACTCCTCATCTCCGCCGAGGCGTCCGCCAACCTCGTTGTCCTGCGCACCCCGCCCGGCGCCGCCCAGTTCCTCGCCTCGGCCATCGACCAGGCCGAGCTGCACGACATCCTCGGCACCATCGCGGGCGATGACACGTTGATGCTGATCAGCCGCGATCCGTCGGGCGGTCAGGCGCTGGCCGATCATCTGCTGCGGCTGGCGCAGAAGCCGCACTGAGGCACTGACGCGCGCGGCGGCGCATCGGCTCCGCCGCGCGCCACCGCCGCGACAGCCGGCGGCCGGTCAGAACTCGACATCGTCCAGCGGCACCGACCGATATCCCTTGACGGCCTGCGGAATCTCCAGCCGCCGCGACTTGGCCGATGCCACCAGGGAGTTGAGCATGCTGGTCAGGGCGCCCGTGAGGGCCGCCGCCGTGGCTTCCTCCGAGGCGTCCTCCGCCAAGTAGGCGGCGGCGGTGGAGATGCGCTTGAGCACCGCCTCGCTGGCCTGACCGAAACCGTAGGTGATGAACTGCGGCCGGGGCTTCCACGACGGATCCCGCAGCTCCTGATAGTCGGTCAGCCAGGCGTCGTCCGGCTCGTCGGTGGGGATTCCGTCGGTCAGCAGGAAGACGACGGGCCGCACCACCTGCGCGCCGGCGTCCCGCAGCATGAGCAGATCGGACTCGATCCGCTCGCGCAGCAGATCGAACATCGGCCCGAAGTTGGTGAGTCCGCTGCACGAGACGCTCGGCAGGCTCTCCAGGTCCTCGATGTCCGTCATGGGCGTCACCAGATGCGGCATCGTGCTGAACGAGAGCACGGACAGGTGGACGAACTCGGACACCTGCGGGCTGACGTAGAGCGTGTCGTAGATGCTGAGCAGGGTCTTGTTGAGCAGCGCCTCGTACGGCTCCATGGAGCCCGAGGTGTCGAGGACCAGGTAGGCCGGAAGCGCCTTGCGCTTGAAGGCGGTTCCGGGGCTGGGGTTCTCGGTCAAGGTTTCTCCTTCTTCAGAGCCGTTGCCTGACGGGTCCTTCTTCGGGCCTCTTCTTCGAGGCCGGGTCGTCGGGCCATGTCCTCAGACCCATCCGAGCAGGTGGTGCGCGATGAGATAGGCCGCTACCAGGCCCGCGGCCACCGGGGCGGCCACCCGGCGAAGGCGCCACCGGCGGGCGGGGGCGCGGGGCCGGGTGACGGACACCGGGGGCCAGTCCGGCGGGGGAGCGGGGGCCGGCCTCGGCCTCGCCCTGGGATCGGGGCGGGGCGGGGCGGTCTCCCGCGGTTGGTCGCCGATGGGCTCCTGGGGGCGGGCACCGGCGGCCGGCGGCGTCCCGGACGAGCGCCTGGCCCTGCCGCGCAGCGGCACCCACCCCGTGACGTTCGCCGCCCCCGGGGGAGCGCTCGCGGCGCCGCCGCCGTCGTCCCGTTCGCCGCCCCGCGGCTCCTCCACCCCCGGCGCGTCCTCCCGCGGCTCGTCCACCCGGCCCCCGCCCCGGGAGGCCCGCCCCCGCACCCGTACTTCGCCGGTGACGTTGGACCCGTCCGCCGCCCGCCGCCGCTGCGGGACATGGCACACCTCGAAGGCGGTGAGCAGTTCACCCAGCCCGGGGCGGTCGGTGGGGTCGGTGGCGGTCAGCATCCGGTGCAGCTCCGTGCCGAAGCCCGATTCCCGCACCGAGGGATCCAGCCGGCCGTAGGCCGCATGCGGATCGTCCCGGTGCCCGGTCAGGCAGCGGACGGCCAGCAGCGCGACCTTGTAGCGGTCGCTGTACGCCGTGAGCGGGCGGCTGTTGTCCTGGAACAGCGGGTCCTCGCCGCCGGGCGACTCGATCCACTCCCGCCGGTGGATGCCGCAGGTGTCCATGTCGATGACGAACACCTCGCCGGTGTCCTGGTCCCAGAAGGCGTTGCTGTACGACCAGTCGGCGTAGACGACGTGGTGGCGCTCGAACAGCGCCCCGATACGCAGCAGTTCCCACCCGGCCCGGGTCCTGGTCGCCGCGTCGGGCGCCCGCAGACCGCGTTTGGCGATGCTCTCGTTCGTCGCTATCAGCCAGTCGAGGGGCAGCGGTTCGGGTCCGGACGAGTCGCCGCTGAACCGCTTCCGTATCGTCGCGAAGAACTTCCCCGGCGCCCTGGCCATCACCACCCCGACGGTCCGGCCGGCGTCGACGATCCGCGCCACCGGCCACGCGGTCTGCCGGTCGAGCAGCGCCACGTCCGTCTCCGGCATACCGCTCGGAAGCGCGATCAGCGCCTCCAGCCGGTCCTCCTCGGGGGCGGTGAGCGGCTGCCGGTAGAGCTTGGCGAGCCAGCCGGGGCGTCCGTCGATCTCGTACACCTTCCGGGACTCGCCCTTGGCCTCGGCCAAGGTCGCTCCCTCGGGCACCTCGGGCAGCCTGACGACGGTGCCGGAGGTCCAGCCGGTCCAGGTGTTCACCGCGCTCTGTGTGGTCACCTCGCTCTTTCCTCCTTTCCGCACCAGACCGCGACCGCCGTCCGGTCGTCCTGCAGCTGTGTCTGCTGGAAGCCGACGTCCAGCAGGAACGCGCCCACCGGGGGCGGCTGCCGCCACCGCCCGGCGAACCACGCGCCGGCCTCCGGGACCTGATCCAGGGCGTCCGCGACGCCGTCCGTCAGCACCGCCAGGACGTCGTCCGGGGTGAGCAGTGCGCGCCGGCAGGCGAACCGCTCCACCTCGAACGGCAGGAAGTTCTCCACCGCACCGTTGACCAGCCCCGTTTCGGAGCTGCCCTTGCCATCCCCGATGAGCCGCTGCCAGGTCCCGTCGTGCAACCGCCAGGCACTGGCGTCGCCCATGGACGCCAGCCAGACCTCGCGGACGCCGGAGAGCTCCGCCTGCACCGGCACCACGGCGGCCACCGCGACCGCCCGCATGTCATCGGGATCCCAGTGCCGCGACTCGGCCGTGCGGTACATCCGCGCCGCCGCGGCCAGGAAGATCTCCCGCGGGTCGATCTCCGCGGGCCGCGCCGCGCCGTCCAGCGCCTCCCGCAGCGCCGCTGCCATGGCGGTGACCGCGGCGCTCGCCCCCACATCGGCATGCCTGCTGTCGGACATGCCGTCGGCCACCACGACGATCAGATACCGGCCGTGCCGGTCCTGGGCGAGCCGGTAGGCGTCCTGCCGGGCGGTGCCCTGCGCGCGGTGTCCAGGACCGACGACCGAGGCGGCACGGATGTGCAGCTCGCCGAGGAGCGCCTGGTCCGCGACGACACCGTGTGTGGCCGTGTCGCTCGGCAGCAGCCAGGGCGCGCCGGCGGCCCGTGAGGGGGTGTGCAGGACGGGGAAACAGCCGTCGGAGCCGCCGTCGGGCTCGGCGGGCGGGGCGGCCGGGGTGGCCGGCGGGTCTACGGGCGGCCCGGGGACACTCACCGCCATGACAGCCTCGTCCTCGCCGGCAGGTCCTTCCGACGTCCCCGAAGGGCCGGGGCGCGGCGGAACGACGGCCGTTGCCTCCGCCGCCCCGTCGACCACGGACTCCCGAACGGAACCGCCAGTGGACTCGCGAACGGCGTCCTGAGCGGAGTCCCGATTCGAGTCCCCAGTCGAATCCCGTGCGGACTCGTGCTCACCATCGGCCCGGCCCTCCGCCACCGCCTGCGACCCCGACTCGGCCGACTCGGCCGCGGCCTCGGCCGGCGCGTCCTTCCTGCCCAGCAGCTTGTTGACGCGCAGCCAGGCCAGCCCCGTCACCCCCACGGCGGCGGCCGCCGCCACCGGCAGGAACCTGCCGCCCGACACCATGCTTCCTCCCCAGAGCAGTAGGGCCGCGATCGCCGCGGCGGTGGCCGCCAGCCGGCTCGCCGCCCGCGCCCGGCCGCCGTGCGGTGCCCGGTGGCTCACGCCCGGCCTCGGCCGTGCGGGTGCCGCCGCTTGCCGACCGGCGTCGCGCCGGTGACATTCGACGAGGACGGAGCGCCGGACGGCTTCGGGCCGGGTGCCGGTGCGGTGTTCCCGTCCGCCGCCGCCTCGTTGTCGGCGGGCCCGCCGTCGTCCGCCGGCGAACGGCCGTGATCGGACTCGGGCTCCGGCGACCGACCGGCCGGCCCGCCCGCTCCCCGTCCCGGACGCGGCCGCGGCGGTGCGTCCGACGGCGGCGGAACGACGGACCCCGGGATCGTCGGTGCCTGCGCGCCCTGCCCGGGGCCGATCCCCGGGGCGATCCCGGAGCCGCCCGCGAACAGCGGTTCCGTGTGATGGATCGAGGAGTAGAACTCCTGCGCCTCGGCCGGCTGGATGAGCTTCGCGTCGACGAGATCCCTGAGCAGCCGCGACTTCTGCTCGACGGTGATGTCGTGGCGCGCCGTGATGTCCGCCATGATCTCCCGCAGACGGCTCGGATCCTGCGCGATCAGATAGGTGATCAGGCCGCCCTCGCTGCGCGCCGCGTTCAGGATGGCGCGCTCCCGCTCCGCGAGCAGCTCCGCTTCGCTCTGCTGCTCGGCGCGCTTCTTCTGCGACTCGCCCGCGACGAGCTCGATGCCCCACTTCTGCTTCTTCAGCTCCCGCAGATGCTCGGCGGCGTCCTGGTCGAGATAGAGCCTGATGACGAGGCTGAGCACGGTCAGACCCGTGGACAGCTGATGCTCCCGGCCGCCGAACGTGGACCGCAGGAAGCCCTCCGCCGCCGCGCACTCCTCCAGCGCGAAGGAGCCGGTGTGCGGCCACAGCAGATCGCGTACGCCCACGCGGACGATGCCCTGGCCCGAACCGACGGTGCCGATGTTCCCCTTCACCACCGCCGAGGGATCGGTCACCTTCCACCGGGCCTCCAGCGCGGCCTGGAAACTGAAACCGCCGGTGCCGCTGGGCAACGCCTCCGTCCACTCGACGGCATGCTCGCTGGTGTCCACGTCGTAGCGGTAGCGGAACTTCCGGGCCGCGAACGCGCCCGGCCGGCCCGGCAGGTGCACCGGGTCCCCGTCCTCGGCGGAGAAGACCAGGGCCTGGTGGGGGAGCACGGCCGGGCCGCGGTTGCCCATGCTCACCGGGTGCGGCCCGGTGATCAGAAGGTCGTTGACGTTGTTCTGGGCGTTCACCGTGAAATGCTCCTTCTGTCAAGGCACGCCAGTACCTCGCGGGCGGTGAGCGGCGCTCCTCGCCCCGTGCCGGCCTGGGTCCAGGCCGCGGCCTGGTGACGGATGATCCGTTCGGTGCGCGGAGTGGAGACACCGGCGGCGAGCAGACGGGCCAGCGCCCGGCGTCCCCGGTTGTCGGGTTCGACCAGCCGGGCCCAGTTGGCCAGGATTTGCTGGGCCGATTCGAAGACCTCGGCGGAGTTGAGCACCGCCTCCCACAGCACGGCGATCTCCCGCTGCCGCACGGGATCGCTCGCCGCGGCCCGCAGCAGCTCCGGCCACAGCTGAACGGCGCTCCCGTGCTCGTCGGCGAACCCCGGACCCAGCAGGTCGTTCGCCGCGTACAGGAAGGAGAGCTGGCCCACGAAACGCCGGTTGGGCCCGTAATTCCCGGACACCACCCACTGGTCGACGAGGTCGAGCGCCTCGCGCTGGTACCGCCCGTCCTCCAGCGCCAGGTACTCCGTCACGCTGGTGCACACGGCGTCGACCACGTCGAGTTCCTCGGCCCCGGCCAGGGCATGCAGCAGCGCCCACGCCTGCTCGGCGCCCTCCTTCTCGAAGAGGATGCGCCAGGACCGCGCGGCGACGGCCCGCAGCCGGGACTCCGCGCCGGCTCCGCTCCAGGCGGTGACGAGGTTGCGCACCGCCTCGGTGTGCACCGCGTCCTCCGCGGCGACATACAGCGCGGTGGCCGCGGCATGCCACAGCCGCGGCTCCCGGTCCATCGCCCACGGCATCAGCACCTGCGCCCGGATCGCCTCGAAGGCGCGCTGTGCCAGCACCCCGGCCGCGACGGCGGCCCGTACGCCCACCGTCGGCAACTGGTGCGCCGCGCACCGCCGCAGCCACACCGGCAGCACTTCCCGCAGGGCGTCGTACTCCGCCCACACCACCTCCAGCACCCGCAGCGCCGTATCGGGATCCTGGAAACGCACCACCCGGCCGCGGGCCCCGCCATGGCGGGTCGCCACCTCGGAGTCGATGAGCGTCGCGTGGATCGCCTTGAGCCGCTGACTGCCGCTGGAGGTGAAGGGCTGGTTGCGCGGCCGGTCCGGGTGTTCCGCGGTCTCGGGCGGCTGCAACAGCTCACGCAGCCGCTCGGCAAGGGAGGCGACCGTCTCGTACGCCTCCCCGCCGAAGACCGCGGTGCTCACCGCCAGGCACTGCGTGGCGAGGTCCGGCAGTTCCTCCAGCCACGGGACGATGGACCGGGCGTCGCAGAGGTCCAGTCGCTCCAGCCGCTCGGCGACCCGCCGGGCGAGGTCCTCGTCAGGGCCGGTGAGCTCCGCGAGCAGCCGGCCGGCCTCCGCCGCCCGGCTCAGCGCCGGGGCCTGGGCCATGCCCTCGATCAGATCCGCGACCTCGGGACGGCCGAGGAGCCGGCGGGCCCGCGCCGCCTGCCCCGGCCCCGACCGCCACAGCAGATGCGTACGGACCACTTCGCAGGCATCCGGCCGCACCGTCACCTCGGTGACCATGCGCTCCAGGTCCGCGTCCGGCAACCGCACCTTCGACGACATCGTCAGGACCAGCCGCCCGTCCCGCTTGCGGAGCGCCGCGTCGAGACTGCGCAGGTCGAACGGGGTGAGGCGGTCGGCGGCCGACTGCGTGAGGTTCTCCAGCACAAAGCCCGCTCCGGTCGGCACCGTCTGCGCGTCGAACCGCTTGAGGTCGGCCGTCGGATCCAGCCGGTACAGACGCCGGCAACTTGATTCGACGAGTACCGCCCGCGCCATGGCGTACTTGCCGATGCCCTCCGCGCCGCGCAGCAGGACGACGCGGGATCCGGCCGCCACCGTGTGCGCCAGCGCCGCGTGGTCCGGCGCCCTGACGTACGTCTGCGTGGTCTCGTCGAGCTCCTCGGACGGCATCTCGGCCACCCGGACGGAGTCGTCGCCACCCGCGGAGAAGACGTACTGACTGCCCCCGAAGACCTGCTGGGCCCGCACCTTCAGCCCGGCCAGCGCCTCGCGCTCGGCGTCCAGTCGCTCACCGGTGTCGCCCGGGGGGCCGGACAGCGCGTGCCGCAGCTCCTTCATGCCGAAGACGTCCGGCTCATCGGCCGTGGACGGCTCTCCGCCCGGGGGCTCGGGCTCCGGCCGGCCGCCGGCCCCCTCCCCGTCCTGGTTGTCCGAGGGGGCCATCATCGGTTCCCCTCGGTGTTCCGCGACTCGGGGACGCCGCCGAAGTTCAGCGAGCCGTGCACGATCTGGTCGCCGCCGAAGACCTGCTGCGCATGGACGTCCGCTCCGGCGAACGACCCGCCGCCACCGGAGCCCTCGCGCACCGGCGCCGCACCGGGTGGGTCCCCCGCAGCGGGCGTGTCCCCCGCACCGGGCGTGTCCCCCGAGCCGTCCGCACCGCCGTCCGCGCTCCATCCCTCGATGCCCGGCGGCGTGCCGTATCCCGGAACCCGGATCCAGACCCTGGCGCCCTGGATCTCCTTGGCGTCGAACCGGACCGCCCGGTACGCGCCGGAATCGGCCTCCGGATACTCGTGCCGGATGACTCCGCGGTACCACTCGTCGGACACGGCCAGCGCCAGACCCGACCGCTGCCCGGCGCCCAGCGCCTCCCGCAGCGGCTGGAGATCGACGATCCGGCAGGCCGTGTTGAGGTCCTCGCCCACCCAGCCGCGCCCGTCCCAGGCGACCTCCCCGAAGTGCAGGGCGACCCGCAGCCGAAGGGCCCCGTCGGCGTTGCTGGTACGGGCGTGCGCCCGCAGCCCCGCCTGGAGCAGATCGATGAAGCGCCCCGTGAGGTCGATCTTCGGCACGGAGCCCGGCAGCAGCCAGAACACACCGTCGCCCCGGTCGGACGGGCGCGGTTCCGCCCGGTGGTCGATGCCCGCCTCGTCGAGTGCCCCCTCCAGCAGTTCGTACAGCCGCTCCCGCAGCCATGCCTGCACCGGGTTGGGACGACTGCCGAACTTCTCTATGTCGACCACGAGAATCGCGTAGTGCTGCGTTTTGACGGCTCTGACTGCTGTGACCGCTGTGGCTGCTTTGACTGGTCTGGCTCTCATCGCATCTCCGCCTAGTCCCCATTCGGCGCCCGGAACCGCACCGCCCCCTCGGCGCGGCCCGGACGCCTCCCGTCATGGATAAGCCCGCCGGCCGCCGCGAACAGCGTCAGATGACGCACAGCGCCGAGCGCGTTCCGCCCTCGTCAGCCGCTGGCCCAGCGGGCGAGGGTGCGCAGATCGAGGACGAGGGTGCGTCCCCGTGAAGTGGTCACCAGGCCGTGGTCCTGGAGCCGGCGCAGCGTCCGTACCACCGACTCCCGGGAGGTGCCGGCGGCTCCCGCGAGCTCCTGCTGGTTCACCGACAGCGCGCGGCTGCCGGGCTGCCCTGGTGGTGCGGTGCCGTGCCGCAGCGCGAGCCCGAGCAGCACCCGGGCGACCCGCACCCCGGCGGGCAGCGCGCCCTGGTCCGCCCGCAGACCGTCGGAGTCCCGCAGCCGGGCGGTGATGCTGCGGATGACGGAGAGGGCGAGCGGGCCGTGCTCCTCCAGCAGGGCCAGGAAACGTTCGGAGGTGACGACGGTGCCCCGGACGGTCTGCATGGCGGTGACCGTCGCCGAGCGGGTGCGGCCGTCGAGGCAGGCCATCTCGCCGATGAGTTCGCCCGGTCCGCGGATGGCCAGAAGGCTGGTGTAGCCGTTGTCGGAATCCGCCGTGATCTTGACCAGGCCCTCCTCGATCAGCGCCACGCTGTCGGGCGGATCGCCTTCGAGGAAGAGGACGACGCCCTGCTGCCAGGTCCTCGTCCTCCCCGCGGCGCGGATCAGCCGCGTCTCGTCCGGCGAGAACGGTCGTAACGGCCGTAATGGCTCGGGCGGTATGTCCGCCTCAGGAACACCGACAGCATCACGTGCCACATGCCCTCCTGCGGCCTGTTGCCTCGTCAACAAGTCTAGAACCAAAGGGAGTTGGAGTGTGTCAGTTGCGGCAGACCCGGTCGCCCGGTTCCGCGAACCTGGGACCGGGAGCCGCCTCGGGCGGCTGCCGTACGCCTCGCCTCAGGGCACGCCTCGCCTCAAGGAGCGGATGATGAACGGACAGCCGGAACCCCGACGTGACGCGGCGGACACCGCCTGGCGGATCCACACCGCCCTCATGGACTGGACCGGCAAGGTGGACACCAAGGCGTCCTTCGCGCTGAGCCTGGAGTCGGCGGCGGTGACCGCCCTCGCCGCGTTCTCCGGCGATGTCGTCGACGCGTCGTTCGGCCGTGGCCGGTGGGCCGTGGTCGCCCTCTACTGGACCGGCGTGGGACTGCTCATGGCGGCGATCGTGATGGCCGTCGTCGTGGTGATGCCCCGGCTGGACGGCGCCGCGGCCAAGGCGGACCCGCGGGCCGGGTTCGTCTACTTCGGCCATCTGCGGCACTGGGCACCGGCCCAGCTCACCGAGGCGTTACGGGGCCAGGACCCGGTGCCGGTGCTGTGCCGGCAGGTGATCGACATGTCGCGGATCTCCTGGCGCAAGCACCGCCTGGTCCAGATGTCGCTGGTCGCCGCCACGGCGGGGGCGGCGACGGCGTGCACCGCCCGGATCATCGGCTGACCCGCGCACCGGCCTGCCGCATCGCACACGGCCGCAAAGCCGCGCAGCCACAAAAAAGACCAGCGGGTCTGCCTCATTCGGCAAACCCGCTGGTCAACACCGTCGGGACGACAGGATTTGAACCTGCGACCCCTTGACCCCCAGTCAAGTGCGCTACCAAGCTGCGCCACGTCCCGGTGCGACTACCGGCCGGAAACTTCCCGGCCGGGCGTGCAGAAGAAAAAATACCCTGTCCTGGCCCCTGAATCCAAAGCGGGGTCCCGCGGACGGTACCCGGGCCGTATTTCGGGGGCATCCCGGGCCGTATTCCGGGCTGCCTTCCGGCCCGTCCCCGGCCCGCCCCCGGCCCGTCTCCGAGCCGGATCCCGCCCGGTCCCGGCCCTCCGGCGGCCCGCGTCCTTCCGTGCTTCGATGAAGTCATGGCTGCGAAGTCCGCGAAGTCTGCGAGTGACGGTATCCAGATCCGCCGGGTGTACGACCCGCCGGAGCCGTCGGACGGTGCCAGGGTGCTGGTCGACCGGCTGTGGCCGCGGGGCGTGTCCAAGGAGGACGCGCGGCTCACCGAATGGTGCAAGGACGCCGCCCCCTCGTCCGAGCTGCGCCGCTGGTACCGCCACGAGGGCGAGCGGTTCGAGCGGTTCGAGGAGCGCTACCGGGACGAGCTGGCGCAGGACGCGGCGCAGCCCGCGCTGGAGCATCTGCGGGAGCTGGCCGCGGCGGGGCCGCTGACGCTGCTCACCGCGACCAAGGATGTGGCGCACGGGCATGTGGCGGTGCTGGTCGATGTCCTCCGTGAGGCGCCCTGAGGCCCTGGCTCGCCGGGTTGAACCGCCCCTGACCTGCGCTTTCGATGAGGCGTTGACGAAACATACGGTGGAGTGCATACTTATACCCAACAGCGTATGCACCGTAAGGAGAAACCCGTGACCGAGCGCGTCGTACTCGCCTACTCGGGCGGCCTGGACACCTCTGTCTGTATCGGCTGGATCGCCGAGGAGACGGGCGCCGAGGTCATCGCCGTTGCCGTGGACGTCGGCCAGGGCGGCGAGGACCTGGACGTCATCCGCAAGCGCGCGCTCGCCTGCGGCGCCGTCGAGGCCGAGGTCGCCGACGCCAAGAACGAGTTCGCCGACGAGTACTGCCTCCCGGCGATCAAGGCCAATGCGCTGTACATGGACCGCTACCCGCTGGTCTCCGCGCTCTCCCGGCCGACCATCGTCAAGCACCTGGTCGCCGCCGCCAAGAAGCACGGCGCCACGACGGTCGCCCACGGCTGCACCGGCAAGGGCAACGACCAGGTCCGGTTCGAGGCCGGTATCTCCTCCCTCGCGCCCGACCTGAAGTGCATCGCCCCGGTCCGTGACTACGCCATGACCCGGGACAAGGCGATCGCCTTCTGCGAGGACAAGAACCTCCCGATCGCGACCACCAAGAAGTCGCCGTACTCCATCGACCAGAACGTCTTCGGGCGGGCCGTGGAGACCGGCTTCCTGGAGGACATCTGGAACGCGCCGATCGAGGACGTCTACGAGTACACCGAGAACCCGGCCACCCAGCGCGAGGCCGACGAGGTCATCATCACCTTCAAGGAGGGTGTCCCGGTCGCCATCGACGGCAAGCCGGTCACCGTCCTGCAGGCCATCCAGCAGCTCAACGAGCGGGCCGGCGCCCAGGGCATCGGCCGGATCGACATGGTCGAGGACCGGCTCGTCGGCATCAAGTCCCGTGAGGTGTACGAGGCGCCGGGCGCGATCGCGCTCATCACCGCGCACCAGGAGCTGGAGAACGTCACCGTCGAGCGCGAACTGGCCCGCTACAAGCGGCAGGTCGAGCAGCGCTGGGGCGAGCTGGTCTACGACGGCCTGTGGTTCTCGCCGCTGAAGCGGGCCCTGGACGGCTTCATCAACGAGGCCAACCAGGCGGTGTCCGGCGACATCCGGATGACGCTGCACGGTGGCCGTGCGGTCGTGACGGGGCGGAAGTCGGACCAGTCGCTGTACGACTTCAACCTGGCGACGTACGACACCGGTGACACGTTCGACCAGTCGCTGTCGAAGGGCTTCATCGAGCTCTTCGGGATGTCGTCGAAGATCGCCGCGAAGCGCGACCTGGCCTGAGCCCCTCTCGTTACGTACGACAGCCGCCTCCTCGCCCTCGTGGCGAGGAGGCGGTGCCGCACATCCCCACCCCTCCGAGGAGCAGCAGTGAGCAGCAACAGCGGTGACGTCCGGCTCTGGGGCGGCCGTTTCGCCGCCGGACCAGCGGACGCCCTGGCCCAGCTGTCGGCATCCGTCCACTTCGACTGGCGGCTGGCCCCGTACGACATCGCCGGCTCCCGTGCCCACGCCCGTGTGCTCCACAAGGCGGCTCTGCTGACCACCGACGAGCTGGAGCGGATGCTCGCCGGGCTGGACCAGCTGGAGGCCGATGTCGCCGACGGCTCGTTCACCGGCACCATCGCCGACGAGGACGTGCACACCGCCCTGGAGCGCGGTCTGCTGGAGCGGCTCGGCCCGGACCTCGGCGGCAAGCTGCGGGCAGGGCGGTCCCGCAACGACCAGGTCGCCACCCTCTTCCGGATGTATCTGCGGGACCACGCGCGGATCATCGGCGGGCTGATCGCCGACCTCCAGGAGGCGCTGGTCGGCCTCGCCGAGACGCACCCGGACGTCGCGATGCCCGGCCGCACCCACCTCCAGCACGCGCAGCCGGTGCTCTTCGCCCACCATGTGCTGGCGCATGCGCAGTCGCTGTCGCGGGACGCGGAGCGGCTGCGGCAGTGGGACGAGCGCACCGCCGTCTCGCCGTACGGCTCGGGCGCGCTGGCCGGCAGCAGCCTCGGCCTCGACCCGGAGGCGGTCGCCGCCGACCTCGGCTTCGAGCACGGCAGCTCGGGCAACTCCATCGACGGCACGGCCTCCCGTGACTTCGTCGCGGAGTTCGCCTTCATCACCGCGATGATCGGTGTGAACCTCTCCCGTATCGCCGAAGAGGTCATCATCTGGAACACGAAGGAGTTCTCCTTCGTGACCCTGCACGACGCCTTCTCCACCGGCTCGTCGATCATGCCGCAGAAGAAGAACCCGGACATCGCGGAACTGGCGCGGGGCAAGTCGGGGCGTCTCATCGGCAATCTGACGGGGCTGATGGCGACGCTCAAGGCGCTGCCCCTCGCGTACAACCGCGACCTCCAGGAGGACAAGGAGCCGGTCTTCGACTCCTGCGACCAACTGGAGGTCCTGCTTCCGGCGTTCACCGGGATGATGGCCACGCTGACCGTCAACCGCGAGCGCATGGAGGAACTGGCCCCGGCCGGCTTCTCGCTGGCCACCGACATCGCGGAGTGGCTGGTCAAGCAGGGGGTGCCGTTCCGGGTGGCGCACGAGGTCGCGGGGGAGTGCGTCAAGGAGTGCGAGGCGCACGGCATCGAGCTGGACCAGCTCACCGATGACCAGTTCGCCAAGATCTCGCCGCATCTGACGCCCGAGGTCCGTACGGTCCTCAATGTGCCCGGCGCGCTGGCCTCGCGCAGCGGCCGCGGCGGTACGGCGCCCTCGGCGGTGGCGGTCCAGCTCGCCGAGGTGCGGACCGACCTGGCCGCGCAGCAGGAGTGGGCGGCGGCCAAGGGCAGCAAGAAGTAGCGCGGAGTACGGACGTACGGCCTCCACCCCGGGCGGGGTGGAGGCCGTTCTTCGTGTGCCCGGCGGTGGAGGGGAGCGGAAACCAATGAGACAATGATGTCTCATTCGGTTAATCTCTGTCTCATGGCTGTGGATCGTCAACACGTACTCAAGCAAGCCGCCGCGCTGCTGACCCGCCGCGCGACGACGCCGATGGACGAGATCGCCCGCGCCGCCGGCATCAGCCGGGCGACGCTGCACCGGCACTTCGCGGGACGCGACGCCCTGATCCGGGCCCTGGAAGACCTGGGTATCGAGCAGTTCACCCAGGCGATGGACGCGGCCCGGCTGGACGAGGGGAACGCCGCCGACGCGCTTCGCAGGCTGATCGCCGAGGCCGAACCGGTCGCCGGTGTGCTGGCGTTCCTCTTCACCGAGAACCAGCTCTTCGAGAGCGGCGAGATCAACGCCGGCTGGGCCCTGCTCGACGACCGGATCACCGCGCTCTTCCGCCGCGGCCAGGAGCAGGGCGACTTCCGTATCGACCTCAGCTCCGCCTGGCTCACCGAGGCGTTCTACGGCCTGATCGGCGCCGGCGCCTGGGCCGTGCACGAAGGGCGGGTCGCCCGCAACGACCTCAACCACTCGATCGCCGAGCTGCTGCTCGGCGGCATCCGTCGGAGCATGGAGAAATGACCGAGACCATAGGCATGGCGTCGGGACCGGCCGGTTCGGCCCACGTGGACGACCAGCCCCGCCCCGGCCGCTGGCTCGCGCTCTCCATCCTCGTGCTCGCCGTGCTGCTGGTCGGCGTCGACGCCACCGTCCTCGGCCTCGCCACCCCCTTCCTCAGCGAGGATCTGGAACCGTCGGGCACCCAGCTCCTGTGGATCGGTGACATCTACTCCTTCGTCATCGCCGGGCTGCTGGTCTCCATGGGCAGCCTCGGCGACCGGATCGGCCGCAAGAAACTCCTGCTGATCGGCTCCGTCGCGTTCGGTGCGATGTCGGCGCTGTGCGCGTACGCCACCAGCCCGGAGATGATGATCGCGGCCCGCGCGCTGCTCGGCGTGGCGGGTGCGACGCTGATGCCGTCCACCCTCGCACTCATCCGCAACCTCTTCCACGACCCCCAGGAACGCAGTCTGGCCGTGGGTGTGTGGGGCGCGATGGCCTCGGCGGGCATGGCCGTGGGACCGGTCCTCGGCGGCTTTCTGCTGGGCCACTTCTGGTGGGGCTCGGTCTTCCTGATCAATCTGCCGGTGATGGCGCTGCTGGTGGTCATCGGAGCCAAGGTGATCCCGGAGTCCCGCAATCCGGATCCCGGTCCCTGGGACATCCCCAGCGTGCTGCTGTCCCTGGTGGGCATCGTCGGTGTCGTCTACGCCATCAAGGAAGCGTCGGTGCACGGCTTCCGCTGGGACATCGGGCTCGCGGCCGCCATCGGCGCGCTCACGCTGATCTGGTTCGTCCGACGCCAGCTCACCCTCGACTCGCCACTGCTCAACATGAAGCTCTTCCACCACCGCGGCTTCTCCGGGGCGGTGCTGGCCGATCTGCTGACCATCCTGGGACTGTCCGGGCTGGTCTTCTTCCTCTCCCAGTTCCTCCAGATGGTGCAGCTGCGCTCGTCGCTGAACGCCGGGCTCACCGAACTTCCGGCCGCGGTCGGCGCGGTGGGGGCCGGCCTGGCCGCCGGGTACGTCGCCCGGCGGCTGTCCGTACGGATAGTGGTGGCCGGCGGCCTGGCCGTGGTCGGGCTCTCACTGGTCGGCTGTACGACGCTGCACGCCGACACCGGGACCGCCGCGATGGCGGTGATCCTGTTCGTCGTCGGCATCGGCGCCGGCTTCTCGTTCACCGTCACCGCCGATGTGATCCTCTCCAGCGTCCCCAAGGAGGAGGCGGGCGCCGCCTCCGCGGTCTCCGAGACGGCCTACGAACTCGGCGCCGCCCTCGGTATCGCCCTCCTCGGCTCCATCGTCACCGGCATCTACCGGGGGTTCCAGGCACCACCGGGCGTGCCCGCCGACGTCGCCGACGCCGCCCGCGAATCGCTGGGCGGCGCCTTCGAGGCGGCCGGAGAACTCCCCGCAGAACAGGGCGCGGCACTGATGAAGGCCGCTCAGGACTCCTTCGTCCGCGGGCTGGATGTCGCGGCCGGTGTCGCCGCGGCGATCCTGCTGTCCGCCGCGGCGGCGGCCTGGGTCCTGCTGCGTGGCCAGGAGCTGGAGTACAGCCCGGCCCAGGTGACGGCGCCCGAGCCGGAACGGGAGCCGGAGTCGGGGACCGTCTAGCCCGTACGGGTCCGCGGCCCGCGGGGCCCCTTAGCCCGTACCGGCGGGGGCCCGCGCGCGAACGAGGGACAGCGGCCGGCCGGTGAGCCGGTCAGGGCGTGTCCTGCCGATCGACCCGGCCGCCACCCGCCATGATCCACAAGACACGCCTTGGTGGCGACTGCCCCTCGCCCGTTCACACCCGGTACGCCCCCTGGCGGCCGGCTGTCCCACGGTGGGCCCCCGCGCCGTTCAGGCGTGGGGGAACGTTTGGCTCTCCCGTCGTCCCCTGGGGTCGGCCCCGCTCAGGAGAGTGACGCAGTGCGCGACATCGGACGACGGTTCTTCTTCACCGCGGCGGGGGCACTGGCCACCGCGAGCGCCATCGGCAGTGACGCCTACGCCACCGGCCACGCCCGCGACGCGGCCACCGCCGACGAGTACGTCGATGTGCAACTGCTCAACATCACCGACCTGCACGGCTTCCTCCAGGGCGCCCCGGGCGGCAACTCCGTCATCACCGGCGCCGGCGGCAAGAAGTACACCGTCGGCGGTGTCGCCTACATGGCCGCGCACCTGGAGCGGCTGCGCGCCGGCCACCGCAACTCGATCTTCTTCGCCCCCGGGGACCTCTTCTCCGGCTGGGAGTTCGACGCGTCCTCCTTCGCCGACGAGCCCACCATCGAGGCGCTCAACGCCATGCGCCTGGACTTCGCCTCGGCCGGCAACCATGAATTCGACAAGTCGGTGAAGTTCCTCACCTCGCACATGGCAAAGGGCGACCCCTTCCCCACCATCGGCCGCGACGACGCCTTCGACGACTCCACGGGCCGCCGCTTCCCCGGCGCCCGCTTCCCCTACTACAGCGCCAACATGGTGTGGAACCAGTCCGGCAAGACCGTGCTGCCGCCGTACAACATCAGCTACGTCGACGCCGGTCGCGGCCGCCGGCTGCCGATCGGGTTCATCCATCTGACGGCCATGGGCACCGAGACCTTCCCCGGCTCCTACCACCCGGGACTGCGCACCCTGGAAGAGCTGGAGACCGCCAACCGCTGTGCCGCCGAACTGAAGTCACGCGGCGTCAACGCGATCGTGCTGAGCATGCACGACGGCGCGGTGGCCGGCAGCGACTTCTCCAGCGGCAGCAACCCGTCAGGACCCGCCTACGACCTGGCGCTGCGCGTCTCCCCTGACATCGACGCCATCGTCACCGGGCACTGGCACCGGGCCTTCACGATGATGCTGCCGGACCCCGACGGCAACCCCCGCCCGTTCGTCGAAGCCGGCTGCTACGGGCAGCTCGTCAACGAGATCAATCTGCGGCTCGACCGCGACACCGGCTCCGTCGTGCGCGCTCTGACCACCGCCACCAACCATCCCAACACCCGCGATGTGACGCCCCACGCGGGGCTGAAGTCGATCGCCGACTACTGGGCCGGCTACAGCGCCCGGCGCGCCCGCACCCCGCTCGGCCAGCAGTCCGCCTCGTTCACCCGGCGGCGCAACGCCGCCGGCGAGAGCACCATGGGCGACCTCGTGGCCGACTGGGCGCTGTGGGCGGCGGGCCGGCCGCGCGGCCCCATGGACGACGCCGGCGGCGACACCGCCGGCCCCGCGGAACTCGCCGTCATCGCGGTCGCACCGCGCGTCGGACAGGCGATCATCGCCGGTGACCTGGTTCGTGACGAGGCGTCAGGCGGCACCGTGACCCTCGGGCAGGCATGGAACGCGGTGGGCTTCGGCGACCCGATCCTGACGGTCACCGTCACCGGCGCACAGATCCACGACGCGCTGGAGGAGCAGTGGGCGCCGGCCTCCGGGGGCGGCCTGGGCTTCGCGCCGCTGGCCGTCTCCGCCAACGTCCGCTATACCTTCGACGCGGCGGGCCCTGTCGGCCGGCGCGTCGACCCCGCCGACGTCCTCATCAACGGCACCGCGCTCGACCCGGAACGCCGCTACCGCCTCGCCGCGCCCTCGTACACCCTCATCAACCAGGACGGCTACAGCGCCTTCACCGGATTCAGCGCACCGGTCCGGCACGACCGCGACTTCGAGAGCTTTGTCTCCTTCGTCCGTGACCGGCAGCGGCTGACGCCCGCGCCGCTGAACCGGGTGGCGGCCAAGAACACAGAGGTGGCCGGCGCCCGGATCGGCTCCGTCACCGAACGCCGACAGCTGCTCCAGGCCGACGGCAGCGCGATGCCACGACCCGAGGCGGCACTGCGTTCGGCATCCACCAGCGGCCCCGAGGGGCAGCGCGCGTACAAGGGCTTCCGGGTGCCCTGCTGACGGGCGCGCACAACGCAACGGGCCCCGTCCGAGGAGTGGACGGGGCCCGTTGCAGAAGGCCGGAGGCTATGCGGCCCGTGCCTTCGTTGCGTACACGTCGACGTACTCCTGGCCGGACAGTCGCATGACGTCGCTCATCACCTCGTCGGTGACCGCCCGCAGGACATAGCGGTCGCGGTCCATGCCCTCGTAGCGGGAGAAGTCCAGCGGCTCACCGAAGCGGATGGTGACCGGGGCGATGCGCGGCATGCCCTTGCCGTTCGGCTGGACCTTGTCGGTGCCGATCACCGCGTACGGGACGACGGGGGCGCCGGTCATCAGGGCCAGGCGGGCGACTCCGGTGCGGCCGCGGTAGAGCCGGCCGTCGGGGGAGCGGGTGCCCTCGGGGTAGATGCCGAAGACCTTGCCCTCCTCCAGGACGCGGCGGCCGGTCATCAGCGCCGCTACGCCGCCGTGCCCGCCGTCGCGGTCGACGGGGATCATGCCGCCGGTGGAGAAGAACCAGGCCATCAGGCGGCCCTTGATGCCCTTGCCCGTGACGTACTCGTCCTTGCCGATGTAGAAGACCTGGCGCTTGACGGACAGCACCATGAACAGCGAGTCGATGAAGGTGACGTGGTTGCCGGCCAGGATCACCGGTCCGCTGCCGGGAATGCGCTCCATGCCCTCGACCGTCGGGCGGAAAAGGACACGCATGACGAATCCGAGAATCGCCTTCAGCACAATGCGGGACAACGGGCCCTCCGGGTAGTGGCTGATCAACATCGGGATCGAGCGAGCGCAGAACTCTGCAGCCCAGGACCATACTCGTGGGTCACCCCGGCTCGCACATCGGGTTAACGAGGTCGATACCCAGAGTTGACACCCGTTGTTTCCGTGTTTCCTCCGAAGTCGACGGTCGTCTCCCCGGCACCGCCCGGCCATGCATACGATGCGAGGCGTCCCGTTGACAGGTGCGGGACACACGGGGACCACCCGGAAATGGCGAGAACTTACGGGTGTGTCCGGAACATCCAGGTTGTCTGCGGACGTCCTGGACCGGCCGGAACGCACCCCGGTTCGAGCCCCTCACGACCACCCCTCAGCAGAAGGAGCGCGGGTATATGCAGAAGCGGCAGCGGCCGGGACGGCGGACGGTGCTGGGAGCCGCGGCTCTCGGCGCGGGAGCGGCGGTGCTCGGCGGCGCCGGCCAGGCGAGCGCGAGCCAGACGGGCGCCGGTGCGGACGGCGCCGAGGGCCGGGAGCTGCCGGTTCCGCTGGTCGTCGGCCACCGCGGCGCCTGCGGCTACCGTCCCGAGCACACCTTCGGCTCGTACCAACTCGCCCTCGACATGGGCGCGGACGTCATCGAGCAGGACGTCGTCCCCACCAAGGACGGGCATCTGGTCTGCCGGCACGAGAACGACATCACCGCCACCACCGATGTCGCCGACCACCCCGAGTTCGCCGGCCGCAAGACCACCAAGACCGTCGACGGCAAGAAGCTCACCGGCTGGTTCACCGAGGACTTCACGCTCGCCGAGCTGAAGACCCTGCGCGCCAAGGAGCGCATCCCGGACGTCCGCCAGCACAACACCCTCTACAACGGCCGCTGGGAGGTGCCCACCTTCGAAGAGGTCCTGCGGTGGGCCGAGAGCGAGGGGCGCCGGCGCGGCCGCCGAATATGGCTCTACATCGAGACCAAGCACCCCACCTACTTCCGCAAGCTGGGCCTGGGCACCGAAGAGCCGCTCGCCAAACTGCTGCGCCGCTACGGCCGGGACAGGGCGGGCTCCCCGAACTTCCTCCAGTCCTTCGAGCCCAGCAGCCTCCAGCGGCTCGGCAAGCTGGGCCTGCGGTGCCCGAAGGTCCTCCTGCTCGACGAGCCGTCCGTGAAGCCCTGGGACTTCGTGGAGGCCGGTGACCCGCGCACCACGGCCGACCTGCTCAAGCCCGAGGGGCTCCGGTGGACCGCCGGCTTCGCCCAGGGCATCGGCCCCTGGCTGCCGCAGGTCATCGCGCAGGACGACAAGGGCAAGCTCGGCGAGCCCACCACCCTCGTCCGCGACGCGCACGCCGCGGGGCTGGTCGTCCACCCGTACACGCTTCGCAACGAGAACAGCTTCCTGCCGCTGGACTTCCGGGTCGGCGACGACCCCGCCGGGTACGGCAACGCCCTGGGTGCCCTGAAGGCGTACTTCGACACCGGCATCGACGGTCTGTTCTCCGACAACCCGGACACCGCGCTGCTCGCCGCGGCGGAGTTCCGCAAGGCCTGACCGCCCGCGGTCGCCGAGACGTCCGGACCGGCCCCAGCCCCCTGCCCGCTCATCCGAGTTGGGAATGTCACAGAGGAGGTTGGGGCCGGTCCGTTCCCGTTGTCCGGAATGCGTGCGCAGAATGCTCGGCGCGGAGATTGCCGCCGTCGAATTCCGGGGACTCCGGAAGCACCGAGCGAACCGAAAAGGGGAGGCATACGCGCATGGGCACGAGCGTGACCATCTCTCCGGCGACCGACCAGGACGCCGAGCAGATCCTCAAACTCCAGTACCTCTGCTACCAGACGGAGGCCGCGCTGTACGACGACTACGGCATCGAGCCGCTCACCCAGACCCTGGACTCCCTGCGGGCCGAACTGGGCGAGGGCTGCGTCGTGGTGGCCAGGCTCGGCGAGGAGGTGGTCGGAGCCGTGCGCGGCACCGTCGACGCCGACGGCACCGCCGACATCGCCAAGCTCATCGTGCACCCGCGGATGCAGCGGCACGGCCTCGGCGGACGGCTGCTCGACGCGATCGAGGGACGGCTCGCGGCCGAACGCTCTGCCAGGCGCTTCCGCCTGTTCACCGGCCACCGCAGCGAGGGCAATCTGCAGCTGTACCGCAGCCATGGCTACGCGCAGATCGGGACCGAGCAGCTCACCCGCAGACTGAGCCTGATCACGCTCGAAAAGACCGTGCCCGAAGGGGCCGTACCCGAAAAGGAGGCGGCCGCCGTGGCGGCGGTCACCGGGGTGTAGGGAAGCGGGACGGGGGCCCCTGCTCCTTCGGGAGATGGATGGGGGTCCCCCTGCTCCGCCCGTCCGGCTTTACGTCGTACGCGCCCGGCGCAGCCAGATCAGCCCGGTGACGGGCAGCAGGATCGGGATGAAGAGATAGCCCATCCCGTAGTCCGACCAGACGGTGGCGTCGGGGAACGCGGACCTGTCGACCAGCGTCCAGGTGCCGATGCCCAGCACCCCGAGAAGCTCCAGCGCACAGCAGGCGAACGCGGCCCTGCGGGCGCCCTCGCCGCCTCGTACCAGCGAGAAGGTGATGAAGCCGTAGACGACGGCGGAGACCGCCGAGAGGCTGTACGCCAGCGGTGCCAGGTCGAACTGCGCGATGACCTGGTACGCGGAGCGGGACGCGGCGGCGACGGTGAACACGCCGTAGAGGGTGACCAGCAGTCGTCCGGGGCCGCTGCCCAGGGACCGCTTCGCCGGTGTCGCGCCCGCGGTGGCGTCCGCCGCCGTGGTCGCCGGGGTCTCAGGCACTGCCGCCTCCCCAGATGTCGAACAGCCGCACTTCCAGCACCGCCAGCACCACGGCGCCCGCCGCGACGGTGGCCGAACCCCAGCGGGTCCGCTCGGAGAGCGACATGAAGCCGGTCCCGGGGACGCAGACGGCCGCGCCGAGCAGATAGGCCACGAAGATGGCGGTGCCCTGCTCCGGCGACTGCCCCCGCGCCAACTGCACTACGGCGATGACCAGTTGGACGATGCCGAGCAGCGACACGAGGGCCATGCCGATGAAGTGCCAGTCCTTGGTGGGCTGGTCGCGGTAGGCGGCGAAGCCGCACCAGGCGGCCAGGGCGAGGGCGGCCACCGCGACCGCGACCGTCAGCGCGTCGATCATCGGGACCTCCGGGCGGCGTGGCCGGGCGCCGTGGGGTTGTCGAGCATGGGGCGATGCTAATCGTCCGAGGGCGGGCGGTTACGCCCGGCCCCACGACGGCACGTACGCTCGTCAACCATGAAGATCTCCGCCGAAGCGCTCCTTTTCGACAATGACGGCACCCTCGTCTCCTCCATAGCGTCCGTCGAGCGCTGCTGGGGCCGCTGGGCGAAGGAGTACGGCGTCACCGCGGAGGACTTCGCGCGGATCCTGCTGCACGGCCGTCCGGCGGTGGAGGTCGTGGCCGATCTGCTGCCCGCCGGCCTGGTGCCCGAGGCGCTGGCCCGCATCGAGCAGCTGGAGGTCGAGGACGTCGCGGGCGGGACGGTCGCGCTGCCCGGCACCCATGCGCTGCTGGCGGGGCTGCCCGCCGAGCGGTGGGCCGTGGTCACCTCCGCCACCCGCCGGCTGGCCGAGGCCCGGCTGGCCGAGGCCGGAGTGCGCCCCAAACACCTGATATCCGCCGATGACATCAGCCGCGGCAAGCCCGACCCCGAGCCGTTCCTGATGGCGGCCGCGCGGCTCGGGGTGGACCCGGCCCGCTGTGTCGTGTTCGAGGACGCGCCGGCCGGGCTGACCGCGGGCCGCGCGGCCGGAATGACGACCGTGGCGTTGACCACAACGCACCCCGCCGATGAACTGGCCGCGGACGTCGTCGTCCCCGATCTGTCGGCGATATCCGCGCAGGCCACGGGCGGCACCGTGGAAATCAGCATCGCGGACTGAACCGCCGTCCACAGGTCGGTCAGCCATGTCCGGTATACGGACACGCTTGATCGCCCCGCACTCGTGTCTGGTTTACTTGCCGCCATGACCACGACGAGCAGCCGCACCCCTGCGACCGAGGCGAACACGACGCCCGGTGCTCGTTGCATGTGTCGAATGTGTGACCGCTGAGGGCCCCCGCCTGAGCCTCGCGCCCCGAAGCGAGCCCTGCTGCCGTGCGCCGTTCCCGACCGCGCCGGCCGCCCCGCGTCACCGGAACCCGGAGCCGGGCCCCGCGCCCGCCGCCGCTCCGCGTTCCCCTCTGCCGCACTCGCAAGAATGCCCCGTGCCCGGCGGGCGAGCCGCCGAGCACTCGACAGTGACGGAATTCCCTGTGATCACCACAACGGGCCTGACCAAGGTCTACCGTTCAGGCGGCCGCGACGTCACCGCCCTGGACGGCGTCGATCTGCACGTCCGCGAGGGCGAGGTGTACGGCGTCATCGGCCAGAGCGGCGCCGGAAAATCCACCTTGATCCGCTGCCTCAACCTCCTGGAACGCCCCACCTCCGGCACGGTCACCGTCGCCGGCCAGGACCTGACGGCGCTGGCCGGCAACCAGAAGCGCGCCAACGCCGCCCTGCGGGCCGCCCGCAGCCATATCGGCATGGTCTTCCAGCACTTCAACCTGCTGTCCTCGCGCACCGTCCAGGACAACGTCGAACTGCCCCTGGAGATCCTCAAGGTCGACCGCAACGAGCGCTCCCGCAAGGCCCTGGAGCTGCTGGACCTGGTCGGCCTCGCCGACAAGGCCAAGGCCTACCCGGCGCAGCTCTCCGGCGGCCAGAAGCAGCGCGTCGGCATCGCCCGCGCACTGGCCGGCGACCCCAAGGTGCTGCTCTCCGACGAGGCCACCAGCGCCCTGGACCCGGAGACCACCCGCTCGATCCTCCAGCTGCTGCGCGACCTCAACCGCCAGCTGGGCCTGACCATCGTCCTCATCACGCACGAGATGGACGTCGTCAAGACGATCTGCGACTCCGCCGCGCTGATGAAGAACGGCCGCGTCGTCGAGCAGGGCACCGTCGCCGAACTGCTGGCCACCCCCGGCTCCGAACTGGCCCGCGAGCTCTTCCCGGTCGGCGGCGAGCCCTCGACCGACGACCACACCGTCGTCGACATCACCTTCCACGGTGAGGCCGCCACCCGCCCGGTGATCTCCGAGCTGGCGCGCACCTACAACGTCGACATCTCGATCCTCGGCGCCGCCATGGACACCGTCGGCGGCAAGCAGATCGGCCGGATGCGGATCGAACTCCCCGGCCGTTTCGAGGAGAACGTGGTGCCCATCGGCTTCCTGCGCGAGCAGGGACTCCAGGTCGACGTGGCGGACACGGTGAACACAGCTGACGCAGCCATCCCGGCGCCCGCCGCCGCGCTGCTCGAGGAAGGTGCCAAGTGACCTGGTCCGAGATGCAGCCGCTGCTGTACGACAACACGCTCGACACCCTCTTCATGGTGTGGTGGGCAGCGTTCTACGCGGTACTCATAGGCATCCCGGTCGGCGTGCTGCTGCATCTGACCGACCGCGGCGCCATGCTCCAGAACGTCGTCGTGAACAAGGTCCTCGGCGCGATCGTGAACATCGGACGGTCCTTCCCGTTCCTGATCCTGATCGTGGTGCTGATCCCCTTCACCCGGCTCGTCGTCGGCGTCTCCATCGGACCGACCGGCGCGGTGGTCCCGCTCGCCATCGCCGCCATCCCGTTCTTCGCCCGCCTCGTGGAGGCCGCGCTGCGCGAGGTCGACCACGGCCTGGTGGAAGCCGCCCAGGCCATGGGCGGCGGCACCTGGACCATCGTCTTCAAGGTGCTGCTCCCGCAGGCGCTGCCCGCCCTGGTCGCGGCCGTCACCACCACCGTCATCACGCTGATCGGCTACTCCGCGATCGCCGGCGCGGTCGGCGGCGGCGGCCTCGGCAACCTCGCCTACACCTACGGCTACCAGCAGTACGAGACCGCCCTGATGATCACCACCGTGGTGGAGCTGATCGTCCTGGTCACGCTGGTGCAGCTGCTCGGCGACCTCGTCGTCCGCCGGCTCGCCGGCCGTGGCAGCCGCGGCTCGTCCGCACGCACCGGGCTGCGCCGCGCCCGGACCGAGGAGCCGGCCGTCGCCACCGGCGAGGCCGCCTGACCCCTCAAGACCCCCACCACCCCAAAGAGCCCGGACCCTTTGCCGGGCATACGACCACGCGCCATCGGGCCCGTGTGAACAAGAAAGAGGCACTCTTCGTGCGCAACACCGTCAAGACCTCCGTGGCCGTCGCCGCCGCCTCCGCCATCGCCCTCGGCGCCGGCGCCTGCAGCGCCCCGTCCGACACCACCGCCGGCGACAAGGGCGACAAGAACGCCGCGCTCGTCGTCGCCGCCAGCCCCACCCCGCACGGCACCATCCTCGACTTCGTCAAGAACAAGCTGGCGGACAAGGCCGGCCTGAAGCTGGTCGTCAAGCCGTTCAACGACTACAAGATCCCCAACAAGGTCACCGACGACGGCCAGGTCGACGCCAACTTCTTCCAGCACAAGCCGTTCCTCGACACCTTCAACAAGGAGAACGGCACGCACATCGTGCCCGTCCAGAACGTGCTCATCGAGCCGCTCGGCGTCTACTCCAAGAAGCTCGACAAGCTCTCCGACCTCAAGTCCGGCAGCACCGTCTCGGTCCCCAACGACCCGTCCAACGAGGGCCGGGCGCTCAAGCTGCTCGCCGACAACGGCGTGATCACCCTCAAGCCCGGCGTCGGCTCCGACGCCAAGCTGACCGACGTCAAGGACGACAAGGGCATCAAGATCACCGAGCTGGAGGCCGCGCAGACCGCGCCGCGCATCGACGACGTCGACGCCGCGATCATCAACGGCAACTTCGCCATCGGCGCCAAGCTCAAGCCCTCCAAGGACGCGCTGGCACTGGAGAAGGCGGAGGGCAACCCCTACGCCAACTTCCTCGCCGTCAAGAAGGGCAACGAGGACGACCCGCGGATCAAGAAGCTCGCCAAGCTCCTGAACTCCCCCGAGGTCAAGAAGTTCATCGAGGACAAGTACCAGGACGGATCCGTCATCCCCGCGTTCGGCCCCGCAAAGAGCTGACGACCCGTCCGACGCCTCCCCGCACCCGGGCCCCGGATCCGCGTACCGCGCGGCCGGGGCCCACGCGCGTGTGCGAACCCGCACGTAGATCGCGTGGCGAACCCGCACGTAGATGCTGCATGCTGGTGCATTCAAGACGGGCCGGACGGCCCGCGCACTCACGGAGAAACAGCCCGTGACGTCCCGGAACACCACGGTCAACGGCGTTGGAGCAGCGGCATGACATCCACCTTTCCGGACATCTCCATCAGCACGGACCGGCTGGTGCTGCGCCCCTTCGAAGAGGCCGACGTGCCCGCCCTCGCCGAGATGATGACCGACGAGCTCGTCACCGCCTGGACCGACCTGCCGCACCCCTACACCGTCGCCGACGCCCGCGCCTGGGCCACCGGCAAGGCCGCCGCCGTCCGCACCGAAGGCCGCGGCATCGCCCTGGCCGTCACCGAGTTCCTCACCCAGCGCCTGGTCGGCACCATCCACGTCGACCACACCGACTGGCGGGTGCTCAGCACCGAGGTCGGCTATGTCACCGCCCCCTGGGCGCGCGGCGAGGGCTATGCCTCCGAATCCGTGCTCGCCGTCGCGCAGTGGCTCTTCCAGGACCAGAAGTTCGAACGTATCGAGCTGCGCACCGCCGCCGACAACACCGCCTCCCAGCAGGTCGCCCAGAAGATCGGCTGCATCAGCGAGGGCGTACTGCGCAATGCCTGGATAGCCCGCAGCCGCACCGAGGACGGCGGCTGGACGGACATCCGTACCGATCTGATCGTGTGGAGCCTGCTGCCCGAGGACCTCGACGGGGTCCCCGGCCGGCTGGCCGACGCCAACGGCTTCAGCTACCCCGAGTGGAACTGATCCCACTCCTTCACGCCCGCTCCCAGGCCCCGCCCCCCGAGGTAGTCTCGGCCTGCGTGCACCTCCGCGACCAGCGCGGACCCCCCGCCACAGCGCCGCGGAGCCACCGCCCCGCCCGCGTATCCACAGCAGCCCCAGGAGACTGACGAGCATGGCCGACCGGGTGACGGTGATCGGATGGGACGGCTCGCCGCTGACCGCCGCCGCCCGCTCCGCACTGGGCGCCGCGACGCTCGTGGCCGGCGCCGCCCACCACCTCGCGCTCCCCGAGATCCCGCCGCACGCCGAACGCGTCCGGCTCGGCAGCCTCTCCCTCGCCGCCCGCCGCATCGCCCAGCACCGCGGCACCGCGGTCGTCCTCGCCGACGGCGACCCGGGCTTCTTCGGCGTCGTACGCACCCTCCGGGCCCCCGAATTCGGCCTCGAAGTGGAAGTGGTGCCGGCCGTCTCCGCCGTCGCGGCCGCCTTCGCACGGGCCGGCATGCCCTGGGACGACGCCCAGATCGTCGTCGCCCACAGCCGCGATCTGCGCCGCGCGGTGAACGTCTGCCGCGCCCACACCAAGGTCGCCGTCCTCACCTCGCCCGGCGCGGGCCCCACCGAACTCGCCCTGATGCTGCGCGGCGTCCACCGCACCTTCGTCATCTGCGAGGAACTCGGCACCGACCGGGAAGAGGTGACAGTACTCACATCCGACAAGGCCGCCGACCATGTCTGGCGCGACCCCAATGTCGTGATTGTCGTGGGCGGTTCGCCCGGCGGCGCCGCGATCGCCCAGTCGCAGGGGTCCGGCTGGATCGCCGCCCATGAGGTGGGCCACCCGACCGGCCCGCGCGGCTGGGGACTTCCGGCCCACGCCTACGGCGGCGTCCCGACCGAGGGCGAATCCGTCCAGCTGCGGACGGCCCAACTGGCCCGCCTCGGGCCGCGGGTGGGCGACCTGGTCTGGGACATCGGCTGCGGCAGCGGCGCCGCCGCCGTGGAGGCCGCGCGGTTCGGCGCCGCGGTCATCGCGGTGGACGCGGACGCCGAAGCCTGCCGGCGCACCGTCGCGGTCGCCCGCCGCCACGGCGTCCAACTCCAGGTCGTGCACGGGCGGGCGCCGCAGATCCTGGAAGACCTGCCGGAGCCGGACGTGGTGCGCATCGGCGACGGGGGAGCGGCGGTGGTCACCGCCGTCGCGGCCCGCCGCCCGGAACGGATCGTCACCCATGCCGCCACCCGCGACGAGGCCGAAGCGGTGGGCAGGGCGCTGGCCGACGGCGGCTACGAAGTCGAGTGCGCGCTGCTCCAGTCCGTCGACCTGGACACCTCGGTCTGGGTCGAACGCGAACGTTCCGTCGTCTTTCTCCTCAGTGGCTATCGCGTTCCTCACCCCTGACCAGGTCGGCAACCCGCGGAGGGTAGGCTGGCGGATCGTTGCGCCGCCGTTCCGCGCTCGGGTTAGTACGCCAATATCCGGAAAATGCCGTGGTTTTGGTCGAAAATGAAGCTCTGGAGAGCGGACGTGCCGCGAGGCGTGCTCGCTCGTTCTAGCTATCGGGGCGTCGGCGCGCCCCGGTCGAGCGCGTCGCACGAGCGGTTGGAAGGAGCACTACCAATGGGCGAGGGGTACGCATGACCGACACCGGCCAGGTCCCGGGCGAGGGACAGCCGGAGAACGCAGGCGGACATCCCGGGCAGCCGCAGCCGGCGGCCGTTCCCTCCCCTGCCGACGCCGGACCGATGGAGCAGCCGGGCCCGCCCCCCGCTCCGGACGCGTACCCCTACCTCGACCCGGCGGACGGCGCCGCCGAGGACGACGACCTGCTGCTGATGCCGGGCGCCCAGGGCGCCTGGAGCGAGCAGCAGCCCCAGCAGCCGCTCCCGCAGCCGCACGAGACCCACCATCAGATCCCGGCCCAGCAGCAGCGACAGCAGGGCGCGGCGGAACAGGGCGCGCCCTACGCCGCCCCCGGCACCGCCGGGTTCGAGCCGATGCCCGCGCAGGCCGGCGACCACGAGAGCGGCGGCCGGGACTCCGGCGCGGTCGACCTCAGCGCCGTCCGCATCCCGCAGCCCACGTCACCGCACCCCGCGGCACCCCAGCAGCAGGCGGGCGGGCCCGCCCGCCGTCCGCTGCACATGGGCCCGCCCATGCCCGACACGACCGGCGGCGTGGTCCGCTCGCTCGCCGACCGCGGGCCGGCCGGCACGCCCCCGCAGACCCCCGCACGGCACGCCGGCGGACCCGAGTACTTCGACGCCCCGGCCGAGGGCCCCGCAACAGCCCAGGCCGCCCCGGCCGAACAGCCGGTGGCCGCGCCGCCCGCCGAGCCCCAGCCCCCCCAGGCGCAGGCGGTCGAAGCACAGCCGGCCCAGGCCCAGCCGCTCGACGCGCAGCCGGCGCCCGCTCAGCAGCCGTACCCCGAGCAGAACTTCACCGACGTGGCGTACGCCGAGCAGCCCCCCGCCGCGCCGCCGTACGGCGAGCAGACCTACGGCGGCCAGGTGTACGCCGAGCAGTCCTACGGCGCCACGGGCCAGGGCCCGCTGCCGGGCCCGCAGCTCGGCGAGATCCCGTCGCAGGTGCCGCCGTGGGGCGAGGCCTCCGCGCAGGCGGTGGCGGCTCCCCACGCAGAAACGGTCGACCCCGGTGCGATGACGGGAGTGCCCGCGGAGGCGGCTGCCGTCCCCGCCGGCGAGGCCGTCCCGCAGGTGCCGCAGGACGCCCAGCCGCTCGCCGGGCAGCCGATGCCGGTGCCGGTCCCGGGCGCTCCGGAGGCGCCGGAGGGCGTGGCCGTCGTCGCGGACGCCGGTGCCGCCGCGGCCGTTGCGGCACCACAGGCCGTGGTCACGGACGCGCCGGAAGCGGTTCAGGAGGCGCCGGACGCCGCCGCCCCCGCCGAACAGCCGGCGGCGCCCGCCGAGGCGCAGCAGCTCGCGGACCCGGGCCAGGCCGTCGTCGAGGCCGAGGCGGCGGCGCAGCCTGCCGACGCCCAGGCTCTGGTGGATCCGGCGGTGCCGGCCGAGGCTCCGGCGGAAGCGCAGCCGCAGCAGGCCACCGTGGACCAGACGCCGCAGGTCGTCGGGGCCGTCGGCGAGGCCGTTCCGTCGGCCGAGCCGGCGCAGCCCGGTCCCGCCGACGCTCCCCGGGCCGGCGCCGAGACCGTCGCCCCCGCCCAGCCCGTGGCGGCCGTCGAAGGACAGCAGCCGCCGGTGGCCCAGGCCGCCGGGGGCGCCCCGGCGGGCGCGGCCATCCCGATGCCCGCCGCACCCCAGGGCCCCATCGCGATGCCCCCGGCAAAGACCGGCGCGGCCGAGGCACAGGCCGTCATAGAGCAGCCCGAGGCGCCGCTGCCCGACGCCGGGCAGCCGCAGCCCGTCGCGCACGGCGAGGCCCCGAACCCGGAGGCCGCTCCTCAGGACCAGGACACCCCGGCCGAGCAGCAGCCCGTACCGCCTGTCGCCCACGACACCCACGAGGCGGACGCCCCCCAGGACGCGCCCGTCGCGGCGGACGTGGCACCCGACGGCACCGTCCCCACCACGGACGACGCCCCCGCCGAGCCCCTCCCCGCGGGTGCAGCGGACGAGACCGCCCAGGCCGCCGAGAGCGCGGAGCCCGTCGCCCCCGAAGCGGCCGCCGCACCGCAGCAGGTGCCCGCCCCGGCCGAGGCCGAGGGCACCGAGCAGCCCTCGGACGACACCGCCCAGGAGCAGCCGACCGCCGAAGGCGACCAGCCCGAGACGCCCGCCGCCCCCGCCGACGACACCTCCATGGACGACGCCGCCTCCGAAGCGGCACCCCACCAGGACGGCGCCGAACTCGTCCAGCTCGGCGAGGGCCACGAGGGTCACGACGGCGACGCAGCCGCCGCGACCGGCGAAGACCACCAGCCCCAGGCCGCGGACCAGCCCGTCCCCGAGGCCGCGCCCCACCAGGACGGCCCGATGGCGGACGACGGCACGCACACCGACGGCATCCCGGTGCAGGCCCCGGCCGCCGGATACGACGACTCCGAGCGCGCCGCCGTGCACCGTGTGATGCGCGAGCGCCGCGACATCCGCAACGGCTTCCGTGGCGACCCCATCCCCAACGACGTGCTGCTGCGCGTCCTGGAGGCGGCGCACACCGCACCCAGCGTCGGCCACTCCCAGCCGTGGGACTTCGTCGTCATCCGCTCGGCCGAGACCCGCGAGAAGATGCACCAGCTCGCCATGCAGCAGCGCGAGGCGTACGCCAAGTCGCTGCCCAAGGCGCGCGCCAAGCAGTTCCGCGAGCTGAAGATCGAGGCGATCCTCGACACGCCGGTGAACATCGTCGTCACCGCCGACTCCACCCGCGGCGGCCGGCACACCCTCGGCCGCCACACCCAGCCCCAGATGGCCCCGTACTCCTCCGCGCTGGCGGTCGAGAACCTCTGGCTCGCCGCGCGCGCCGAGGGCCTGGGCGTCGGCTGGGTCAGCTTCTTCGACGAGCGGGAAATGGTCCGCGAGCTGGGCCTGCCCGAGCACCTGGAGGTCGTGGCGTACCTCTGCGTCGGCTACGTCGACGAGTTCCCCGACGAGCCCGAGCTGCTGCAGGCCGGCTGGTCCAAGCGCCGTCCGCTGTCCTGGGTCGTCCACGAGGAGACCTACGGCCGCCGCGCGCTGCCCGGCGAGGACCCGCACGACCTGCTCCAGGAGACCCTCCAGGGCATCCGTCCGCTGGACGCCAAGGCGCTCGGCGAGGCCTGGGAGCGGCAGAAGCGGATGACCAAGCCCGCCGGGGCCCTGGGCATGCTGGAGATCATCTCCGCGCAGCTGTCCGGGCTGTCCCGCAAGTGCCCGCCGCCGATCCCGGAGCCGGCCGCCGTCGCGATCTTCGCGGGCGACCACGGCGTGCACGCCCAGGGCGTGACCCCGTGGCCCCAGGAGGTCACCGGCCAGATGGTCGCCAACTTCCTGGGCGGCGGCGCGGTCTGCAACGCCTTCGCCAACCAGGTCGGCGCCGAGGTCTGCGTCGTGGACGTCGGCGTGGCGGGCGACCTCCCGGCCACCCCGGGACTGCTGCCGCGCAAGGTACGCGCCGGCACCGACGACTTCACCGCCGGCCCGGCGATGACCCAGGAGGACGTGCTCAAGGCGATCGAGGTCGGCATCGAAACCGCCCGTGACCTGGTCGCGGCCGGTAACAAGGTGCTGCTCACCGGCGAGATGGGGATCGCCAACACCACCACCTCGGCCGCCCTGATCGCCGTCTACACCGGCGCCGACCCGACCGAGGTCACCGGCCGCGGCACCGGCATCAACGACGAGACGCACGCCCGCAAGGTCGATGTCGTGCGCCGCGCCCTGGAACTCCACCAGCCCGATCCGGCCGACCCCGTCGGCGTGCTCGCCGCGGTCGGCGGACTGGAGCACGCCGCGCTCGTCGGCCTGATCCTCGGCGGCGCCTCACTGCGCACCCCGGTCATCCTCGACGGCGTCAGCGCCGGCGCCGCCGCCCTGGTGGCCCGCGCCATCGCCCCCGAGGCGCTGGCCGCCTGCATCGCAGGACACCGCAGCGCGGAGCCCGGCCATGTCGCGGCACTGACCAAGCTGGGCCTGCGCCCGCTGGTCGACCTCGATCTGCGCCTCGGCGAGGGCACCGGCGCGCTGCTCGCGCTCCCCGTGGTGCAGAGCGCCGCCCGCGCCATGCACGAGGTCGCCACCTTCGACTCCGCCGGAGTGACGGAGAAGAGCTGACGGAGCCGACCGGGGACTGCCTTGACCTGGCTCTCCCCGCATGACCACCGGCCCGCAGCCCCATAGGCTGTGGGTCGGGGCCATGAACCCCGCATCACGGGTCCCGGCCGTACCACTTCACCAGCCGCTCCAGAGCCGCAGCGGTTGAGCTTGTCGCCGACATCGCACCACCCGCACAAGGAGCCGTACCACCATGGCTGAGCACGCCGAACCCGCCGCCTACCCCGTCGGACTGCGGCTGTCCGGCCGCCGCGTGGTCGTCCTCGGCGCGGGCCAGGTCGCCCAGCGCCGGCTTCCCGCGCTCATCGCGGCCGGCGCCGACGTCCTGCTGATCTCCCCGTCCGCCACCCCCTCCGTCGAGGCGATGGCCGACACCGGCGAGATCCGCTGGGAGCGCCGCCGCTACCAGCCGGGCGACCTCGACGGCGCCTGGTACGCGCTGATCTCCACCGACGACCCGGAAGCCAACGCCGCCGCGTCCCAGGAGGCCGAGGACCGCCGGGTGTGGTGCGTACGCTCCGACGACGCCGAGGCCGCCACCGCCTGGACCCCGGCCACCGGCCACAGCGAGGGCGTCACCGTCGCCGTGCTCACCGGCCGCGACCCGCGCCGCTCCGCCGCCGTACGCGACGCCATCGTCGAGGGCCTGCGCGACGGCAGCATCGCCGCCCCGCACCACCGCAGCAGGGCCAAGGGCGTGTCCCTGGTGGGCGGCGGCCCCGGCGACCCCGACCTGATCACCGTCCGCGGCCGCCGGCTGCTCGCCGAGGCCGACGTGGTCATCGCCGACCGGCTCGGCCCCCGCGACCTGCTCGCCGAACTCCCGCCGCACGTCGAGGTCATCGACGCCGCGAAGATCCCCTACGGCCGCTTCATGGCCCAGGAAGCCATCAACAACGCGCTGATCGAGCACGCCAAGGCGGGTAAGGCCGTGGTCCGCCTCAAGGGCGGCGACCCGTTCGTCTTCGGCCGCGGGATGGAAGAGGCACAGGCGCTCGCCGAGGCCGGCATCCCCTGCACCATCGTTCCCGGCATCTCCAGCACCATCTCCGTCCCCGGCGCCGCCGGCATCCCCGTCACCCACCGTGGCGTCGCCCACGAGTTCACCGTGGTCAGCGGCCATGTCGCCCCCGACGACGAGCGCTCCCTGGTCGACTGGCCGTCCCTCGCCAAGCTGCGCGGCACCCTCGTCGTCCTGATGGGCGTCGAGAACAGCGCCGCCATCGCCGCCAAGCTCATCGAGCACGGCCGCCCCGCCGACACCCCCGCCGCCGTCATCCAGGAAGGCACCACCGCGGCCCAGCGCCGCGTCGACGCCACCCTGGCGACCCTCGGCGAAACCGTACGGGCCGAGGGCGTCCGCCCCCCGGCGGTCATCGTCATCGGCGACGTCGTCGGCGTCGGCACCGCCCCCACGAACGGCTAGGCCCGTCCTAAAGGGCCCGTACGCGGCGTCGGGGCCTCCCGCCCCCGCATCCAGGCCCCGACCCGCACCGGACCCGGCCCCGGCACGGGACCCGTCCCGCCATGGGACCCACCCTGCTATGGGAACCCCCGATACGGCACCGGCTCCCGCCCCGGCATTGGAACCTCGACACCGACAAGGCACTATCTCCCCGTGGCAGAAATCATCACCGTCGATGACCCGGACGACCCGCGCCTCAGCGACTACACCGGCCTCACCGACGTCGAGCTGCGGCGCCGCCGCGAGCCCGCCGAAGGGCTCTTCATCGCCGAGGGCGAGAAAGTCATCCGGCGCGCCCGGCACGCCGGATACGAGATGCGCTCCATGCTGCTCTCGGCCAAGTGGGTCGACGTCATGCGCGATGTCATCGACGAGATCCCGGCACCGGTCTACGCCGTCAGCCCAGCCCTCGCCGAGAAGGTGACCGGCTATCACGTACACCGCGGCGCACTGGCCTCCATGCAGCGCAAACCGCTGCCGGACGTCACCGAACTGCTCGGCACCGCCCGCCGCATCGTCGTCATGGAAGCGGTCAACGACCACACCAACATCGGGGCGATCTTCCGCAGCGCCGCGGCCCTCGGCATGGACGCGGTGCTGCTCTCCCCGGACTGCGCCGATCCGCTCTACCGCCGCTCGGTGAAGGTCTCCATGGGCGCGGTGTTCTCCGTGCCGTACGCCCGCCTGGCGAGCTGGCCCAGGGACCTGGTGGCCGTACGGGAAGCGGGCTTCAGACTGCTCGCCCTGACCCCCGCCGAGCAGGCCACCGCCATCGACGAGGCCGCACCGCACACCCTGGAGCGCGCCGCCCTGATGCTCGGCGCGGAGGGCGACGGCCTGACCACCGGGGCACTGCGGGCCGCCGACGAATGGGTCCGCATCCCGATGGCACACGGCGTGGACTCCCTCAACGTCGGCGCGGCCGCCGCGGTCGCCTTCTACGCCGTAACGGCGGGCCGTCCCGCCTGAGCCCGACCACGGCCTGTCCGACGGGTCGTGGCCGGCGGATCATGGCCGGGCCCGGGTCCTACCGCCGTGATCCGGGAAGATGCCCCGGCAGGGAATGATTCCCCCACCCTGGAATGATCCCCCGGGCGGGAATACCCCCTCGCCCCACCACGTTGTGGACCCGCAGGGGGTCCTCGCATCCCCTAGGGGATCTGTTCGAACGACCCCTAGGGGTCCGTCCACCAAGGCCCCCCAGCCCGCCCCCGAAGCCCCGCCCCCTAAGCCCCGCTCTCGCCCCCGTACGCCGCGACCGCGGCCGGTCCCGCGCCCAGCCCGCGTGCCGGCCCCTGGCAGCCCTGGGCCGCCGCGATGCCCAGCGCCACCAGCAGCGTCACCACCACGAACACGATGACCCGCTGCCGCAGCAGCCGGCGGTCGGGACCGGGGCGGCGCCCGCCCGACGTCGTACGCACCGGCGCGCGTGAACCGTTCCGCCCGGCGGGCCGCGCCGCCGGGACCCGCCGCGAAGTGCGCCCGCCGGCCCGTGAGTTCGTGCCCGGCGCCGACGCGGGGCCGCCCGCCCGTGACGTCGCCTCCCGGGACGACGAGGGCCGGGCCGGCTGAGGGCGCGGCACCGGAGTTCCCGTAGGCCGGCGCTCGGTGCGCTGCCGCGCGTACTCCTCGGCCCGCTGCCCGGTCGGCCGGTCCGCCGGACGGCGCTCCCCGCGCCGCCAACCGGCCCCGGTGTCCGCGCCGTTCTCCAGTGGTCCGCCGGACAGACCGTGCGCCTCACGGGCCGCGATCTCCTTGAGCCGCAAGGACAGCGACAGGGTGCTCGGGCGGTCCGCCGGATCCTTGGCCAGACACGACGCGAGCAGCGGTGCCAGCGCGTCCGGCACTCCGGCCAGCTGCGCCTCCTCGTGCACCACCCGGTAGAGCATGACCTCCGAACTGCCCTGCCCGAAGGGCGAGTCCGCGGTGCAGGTGTAGGCCAGGGTGGCGCCCAGCGCGAAGATGTCCGTCGCCGGCGTCACCGCGGCCCCGCGCACCTGCTCCGGCGCGAGAAAGCCCGGCGAGCCGACGGCCGTACCGACATGCGTCAGCGTGCTGGCGCCGGTGGCCCAGGCGATACCGAAGTCGATGATCCGCGGCCCCTTGGGGGACAGCAGGATGTTCGACGGCTTCAGGTCGCGGTGGACGACGCCCGCGTCATGGACGGCCAGCAGCCCTTCGGAGAGCGCGGCACCGATGGAGGCGACCTGCGCCGGCGACAACGGCCCCTCGTCGTTGACCTTGTCGTGCAACGAGGGGCCGGGAACGTACTGGGTGGCGAACCACGGGCGGTCCGCGTCGAGATCGGCCGCGACCAGCCGGGCCGTACAGCCGCCGCGGATCCGCCGGGCCGCCGACACCTCGCGGGCGAACCGCGAACGGAATTCCTGATCCTCCGCCAGATCCGGCCGGATCACCTTCAGGGCCACCCGCTGCCCGCGCTTGTCCGAGCCGAGATAGACCACGCCCATCCCGCCGGCGCCGAGCCGGCGGTGCAGCCGGAAGGACCCGACGACACGCGGGTCCTCGCGCCGGAGCCGCATCATCGCCATGTCCGTCCCCTACCTGCGGTGGGCAAGGCCCCACTCCGCTGCCAACCGTCTGACGTGGCACAGCTTACGGATTGACGGCTCGCTGTGCTGATAGGCCGCGCATGCGTCGGCGAGTGGATTGTCAGTGGCGGGTGGCACCCTCGAAGAGCGGACGGGAATCGGCCGCCGTGCGGGCGGAGTTCTCGCGGGGGAGGCCAATGATCCATCCCAGAAGGAAGATTGACGGGATGAAAGGTGATCCGGGCTGGTTGGTCGTGGATGCCGGGGAAGCGGCCGGGGCGTAGGCGGGGGTGGCGGGCGGTGCGGGACGGGGGGCCGGGAGGGCGGTGCGCGGGGGAGTGGCCGAAGTGAGCGAGATCACCTGGGAGGGGGCCGGCAGTAGCCGAAGGGGGGAGGGCGCGCGCCTCGTACGGGCCCGTCCTTTCGGGGATGTCCCCAGGTCCCGGTCCCCGGCTCTCCACCCAGAGGAGTACGCCGGCGCTCCTCGCGTCATCCTCCCGGAGGCCCGTCAATCGGTACGACGGCATGACGCCCGGCCGCCGAGCCGAGCCTAATGTGGTGTTCAAGCGGCGGGCGCAGCACTCGTCCCCCGAGGTCAGACGCCCGCCGCCCCAGATCACGACAGGAGCGGGACGATGGCGGAGACCTCCGGGCGGACGGCCCGTCGGGCGCAGGGGCACGGAGCGGCCTCGGCGCTGGGCGGTCACCAGTCCTCCAGTACCCGCCATCCCCTGGTCGCGGTGGCCATGGTGCTGCCGCTGGCGATCCTCCTGGCCGTGGTCTTCGGCGGCTGGGAAGCCGTCATCACACAGGCGTCGTCCGTGGCCGGAATGCTGGGGCGCTGAAAGGCGGCCCCGGCCTCGGGAGAGCGGCCCGGGACGGGGACCTCCGGCCGAATACCCCGTGGGGACGGGGGTGCGGCGGACGGCACGAGTGGCCGGGCATCTGGGGAGATGCCCGGCCATCGAGCTTTCCCGGGCCGCCGCGGCAGACGGCCCGCCCGCCCCGCGCGTACGATCCCAGGCCTGGCGGCCCGCAGGAGCGCCGCCCGCACCACTCGTGGCGCCCGGAACGCCGAGAGGCCACGTCCGGCGCGCGCACGGCTCGTACGACTCGGGGGGACGATGACCGCACCACTGCTCGGCCGACTGGCGGCCCTGTCGGCGGCCCCCGTACCGGGCGGCGCACCGGAAAGCGGGCCGGTGTCCGGCACCGCCCCCGAAGTGCTCGCCGACCGCCCCGACGGCACCCTCGTCCGCAGCGGCCGCACCGTCGCCAAGGCCCACGCCCCCGACTGCGACCCGCGCGACCTGGCCGCCCGGCTGGCCGTCGCCGCCCACCCCCTGCTGCACGGCATCCTGCTGCCCCCGCTTCCCCTCACCGCCCCCGACGGCCATCTCACCCTCGCCGAGGACGGCCGCCCGCTGACCCGCTGGCCGTACGGCAGCCCCGTATCGCCGGACGACCCGGACGCCGCCCCCTGGGAGGACGCCGCCCGCCTGCTCGCCCGGCTCCACTCCGTCGACCCCCGCCAACTGGCAGGGCCCGTCCCGCCGATGCGCGGCCCCGCCAAGGCCGCCCGCGCCCTGACCCGCCTGCGCACCGCCCGTACGACGCACCCACCGCGACCGGGCCCCGGCCCCCTCTCCGCGGCCGCCGACGCCATCGAGCGCGCCTGGGCCGCGCTGCCGCCCTGGGCCCGCGGCGCCGCCCCGCCGCCGCACAGCGCCCACCTCTGCCACGGCGACCTCCACCTCGGCCAGCTCGTCCGGCACCCACCCGCCGACGGCCGCTGGCTGCTGATAGACATCGACGACCTGGGCCTGGGCAACCCCGCCTGGGACCTGGCCCGCCCCGCCGCCTGGTTCGCCACCGGCCTGCTCGCCCCGGACATCTGGTCCCGCTTCCTGGCCGCCTACCGCGCCGCCGGCGGCCCGGCCGTGCCCCCCGACGGCGACCCCTGGCCCGACCTGGAGATCCCCGCGCGCACCCTGACCGTGCAGACCGCCGCGCTGGCCGTCGCCAAGGCCCACGCCGCGTCCCGCCCGCTGGACGAGGTCGAGTCGGCCGTCGTCGACGCCTGCGCCCGGATGACTTCCCTGCCGCAGCAGTTGGCGCCCGGCGCCTCCGACGTAGGGTGAACACCTCATCGCCGGGCGGATGTTCCGGCGGTGCCGCAGTGAGCAGCGACGGATTACAGGAGTTGAGCCGACGATGCAGTGCCCCAAGTGTCATGCACCGATGCAGACATACAACCGCAATGGCGTGCAGATCGAGCAGTGCGCCGGCTGCCGGGGGATCTTCCTGGACTACGGCGAGCTGGAGTCGCTGACCCGCCTCGAGGCGCAGTGGACGCAGCAGGCCCCGCCGCCGCCCGCCCCGCAGGCCTACCCCGCCGCTCCCGCCTGGGGCGCCCCGCACCAGGGCCACCACGGTCACCATGGGCACCACGGCCATCACCGCAGCTTCGGCCACATGCTCTTCTCGTCCTGACCTGGGCAGAACCGGACGACCCGAACAACCCGGACGAACAGACCCGGACGCAAACGACCGAGGGTCGGAGCGATGTGCTCCGGCCCTCGGCCTCAGGTGTGGACGATACTGGGATTGAACCAGTGACCTCTTCCGTGTCAGGGAAGCGCTCTCCCGCTGAGCTAATCGTCCTCGGGTCACGAACCCGATGAGCGGAACTCAACGATCTCCGTGGTGCTGCGTGCGCGATACTGGGATTGAACCAGTGACCTCTTCCGTGTCAGGGAAGCGCTCTCCCGCTGAGCTAATCGCGCGGGGGCCCGGAGAAGACCGGGCCAGTGGACGATACTGGGATTGAACCAGTGACCTCTTCCGTGTCAGGGAAGCGCTCTCCCGCTGAGCTAATCGTCCTTGGAGGTGGAGACGGGATTTGAACCCGTGTAGACGGCTTTGCAGGCCGTTGCCTCGCCTCTCGGCCACTCCACCAGGAGTGAAGGGGTTCGGGAAGATCCCCCACATCGAGCGGACGACGAGACTCGAACTCGCGACATCCACCTTGGCAAGGTGGTGCTCTACCAACTGAGCTACGTCCGCAGGTGTCTCTCCCAGACTACGTCCGGGAGCTACTCGGCCTCCGGGGCGCTTCCGCGTCCCGGCGACGTGTTGAACTCTAGCGGATTCCGGGGCCAGTACAAAAACGCGTTTGTGCAGCGTGCTGCGCTGCTCGCTCGGCCCAGGCGGTCGTCGGGCCCCCGCCATAGACTCACTGACGTGCACGACTTCCCTCCTATGGCCCGCTTCGGCGGTCTGATAGCCACCGACCTGCGCGATGTCACCAGCGACCCCGCGGCCCTGGACTCCACGGGCTGGTGGGCGGTGGTCGCCGACTTCGAGGGGGCGGTGGTCTGCGCCCGCTTCGGCGATATCCGCCCGGCCACGGCCGCGGACGAACCCGCCCCCGGTGGCTGGCTCGGCCCGGCGCCCGGCGACTGGACCAGTTCCCTGGACCGCGCCGCCTATACCGCGGGCGTGCGGCGGATCCGTGAATACATCGCGGCCGGCGACGTCTACCAGGTGAACCTCTGCCGGGTGCTGACCGCGCCGCTGCCCGACCCCGCCCGCGCCGATGTGGACGCGCTGTCCGCGGTGCTGGCCCGCGGCAACCCCGCGCCGTACGCAGGAACGATCCGCCTGCCCGGCCACGGCGTCGAGGTCGCCACCGCCTCGCCCGAGCTGTATCTGCGCCGCGACGGCCGCACCGTCGAGTCCGGGCCGATCAAGGGAACCGGACGGACCGCCGCGGACCTCACCGAGAAGGACCAGGCGGAGAACGTGATGATCGTGGACCTGGTCCGCAACGACCTCGGCCGGGTCTGCGCCACCGGCACCGTGACCGTCCCGGCGCTGTGCACCGTCGAACCGCACCCCGGCCTGGTCCATCTCGTCTCCACCGTGCGCGGCGAACTCGACGGAAGGAACCGGAAGACGGCCTGGGCGGACCTGCTCGGCGCCACCTTCCCGCCCGGCTCGGTCACCGGCGCCCCCAAGTACAGCGCCCTGAAGATCATCGACGAGCTGGAGACCGCACCCCGCGGTCCCTACTGCGGCGGCATCGGCTGGGTCGACGCCGACCGCCGCACCGGCGAGCTCAACGTCGGCATCCGTACGTTCTGGATCGACCGCACCGCCCCCGGCGGCCCGGTGCTGCGCTTCGGCGCCGGCGCGGGGATCATCTGGGACTCCGATCCCGAGCGGGAGTGGGCCGAGACCGAACTGAAGGCCAGCCGGCTGCTGGCGGTAGCGTCGGGCGTGCACGAGGCGAGCGGAGGAACACGACGATGAGGATCTGGCTCGACGGGGCACTGCGGGACGCCGACGGCGCCCGGGTCTCGGTCTTCGACCACGGACTGACGGTCGGCGACGGCGTCTTCGAGACGATCAAGGCCGCCGACGGACGGCTCTTCGCCCTCACCCGCCACCTGGAGCGGCTGACCACCTCCGCCGAGGGCCTCGGCCTGCCCGCCCCCGACCTCGACGAGGTACGGCGCGGCTGCGCGGCCGTCCTGGACGCCAACCCGATGGCCCTCGGACGGCTCCGGATCACCTACACCGGCGGCCTCTCACCGCTCGGCTCGGACCGCGGCGACAACGGAACGACGCTGGTCATCGCGCTCAGCGAGACGTCCCGCCGCCCCGACACCACCGCCGCCGTCACGGTCCCCTGGACCCGGAACGAACGCGGCGCGCTCGCCGGCCTGAAGACCACCTCGTACGGCGAGAACGTCGTCGCGCTCGCCCGCGCACGCGAACTGGGCGCGTCCGAGGCGCTGTTCGCCAACACCGTCGGCGCGCTCTGCGAAGGCACCGGCTCCAATGTCTTCGTCGTCCTGGACGGCGAGCTGCACACTCCGCCGCTGTCCTCCGGCTGCCTGGCGGGCATCACCCGCGCGCTCACCGTCGCCTGGGCCGGGGCCAAGGAGACCGACCTGCCGCTCGACGCCCTGGAGCGGGCCGAGGAGATCTTCCTGACCTCCACCCTGCGCGACGTCCAGGCCGTGACCCGGATCGACGGCCGCCAACTGGCCGACGGGCCGGGCCCGGTGACGGCCGAAGCCATGCGGATCTTCGACGAACGGTCGGCCGCCGACTTCGATCCGCGGTGATGACGGGCCCCGCGCGGGCGGGTAGAAAGTCCTTGTGACCACTACGCTGCGGCCCGCCGGACCGGAAGAACGACAGGACGGCGGCGGCCGGGCCCGCCCGTACGACGTCTGCGTCAACAGCCGCCGCGTCGGCCGGATCCGGCTGGCCACCGATGCGCGGTTCGGGCCGGCGGCCGGCCGGATCGAGGCCCTGGAGATCGACCCCCCGGACCGGCACCGTGGCCGCGCCACCGTTGCCGCGCTGGCCGCCGAGGAAGTGCTGCGCGGCTGGGGCTGCCGGCGCATAGAGCTGACCGTCCCGGCCGCCGCCGAGGCCGCCCTGCGGCTGGCCGCCGCGCTGGGCTACACCGAGCGCAGCCGGCGGATGGCCAAGGAGCCCGCGCCGTCACAGCTCCCCGCTGGCAGCCAGGACCGGCCGCTGGGCGAGGCGGAGTTCCCGGCCTGGTTCGCCGAGGCGCACGCCGCCTACGTGTCGCAGCTGACGACGAACGGGATGTCCCGCGAACGGGCCGAGCGGATCTCCGCGGACGGACACCGCGCGGTGCGCCCGGACGGCGTGGCCACGCCGGACCATGTGGTGCGGATCCTCGCCCATGACGGTGTGGACGTCGGGCACGTGTGGGTCGCGATGCGGCGGCCGGGGGAGCCCGGCGGCTACGTCATGGACGTGAAAGTCGACCCCGCACACCGAGGTCGGGGGCACGGCCGCACGCTGATGCTGATCGCCGAGCGCGAATGCCTCGCGGCCGCCCGTGAGACCCTCGGCCTGAACGTCTACACCGACAACGCGCCGGCGCTCAAGCTCTACGACTCGCTGGGCTACCGGCCGACCGGCTATCTGTTGTGGAAGCCGATCCTGTGACCGCCGGCGGCTGACGGCTGACGATCGGCCGCTGACGACCGGCGGTCGCGTGCCGGCCCGGGGTGCCGCGGCGGCACTGCGGCACCCGTAGGCCCGTTCTCAGCCCTGCTCGGCCAGCAGCCGGTCGGCGATCTCCTCGATCCGGGCGCGCAGGCCCTCCTGGCTCTTGCCGCCGTCCAGCCGCTCGCCGCCGATCACATAGGTCGGAGTGCCGCTCACACCGATCGCCTTGCCCTCCGCCTGGTCCGCGTCGACGATCAGCAGATGCCGCCCGTCGATCAGCGCGGTGTCCAGCTCCTCCGCGTCCAGCCCCAGCTCCCCGGCCACCTCCAGCAGCAGCTTCTCGCCGCGTCCGGCCAGCTCCTCGGTGCGCGCCAGCACCGCCTCGGCGTACGGCCAGCCCTGCCCCTGCTCCGTGGCCTCCTCGGCGGCCTGGGCCGCGACGTAGGCGTGCTTGTGCTTCTCCAGGGGGAAGTGGCGCAGCCGGATGTCCAGCCGGTCGCCGTAACGCTCGCGCAGTGCCCGCAGATCGTCCAGGGCGGCATGGCAGTCCGGGCACTGCAGCTCGCACCAGACGTCCAGAACGATGGGGAGGACGGAAGCGGCCGGCGACGAGGCGTCGGAGGTGGTGGCGTCGTTCATGGGGCCAGTCTCCCAGTCCGGTGGGCGGGGCCCGAACCGGGACCTGCGGAGGACCGGAACCCGGAGATGTCCCTGAGCCCGTCCCGGAACATGGCCGCCCGCGCACCGGACAGGGCAGGATGGAGAGGAGCGCAACGCACGCTCGCCCATCCATCGGCAGGAGGACCGGATGCTGACCTCGACCGTCTGTGCCGCGGTGTCGGCTGCGGGCCTGGCCATTGCCGCACTGACGGCTTACCGCAAGCGGTTCCTGGCCGCGACCCGCATCGCCGCGTTTTCTCTCATCCCCCTCGGCCTGGTGCTGACCGGTGTCATCGACTGGCTCACCGACATCGTCTTCAAGCCCTCGGTCTGGGCCGGCTTCGGCGTGCTCGCGCTCTCCGCCGTGCTGTTCACCATCGGCCGGGTCGTCGAGCGCCGCCGGGGGATCGGCAGTCGCAAGGAGCGCAAGGCCGCGGCGGCCGCCCGGTCCGGGGTGGTGGCGCCGGCCGCCTCCGTACCCTCCCTCGGCGCCGGCCACGGCGCGGCTCAGCCGGCCGCGAAGGCCAAGGGAAAGGACAAGGGCAAGGACAAGAGCGCGGGTGGTGCACCCAAGGATGACTTCTCGGACATCGAAGCGATCCTGAAAAAACACGGGATCTGATGAACTACCGCTGCTGAAGCGCCTATTGGGCGTGCGCCCGCGATCAACTGCGCCATGATGCGCGCGAGATGAACGATGAGTGCGCCCTGGCCAGGGAAGACGCCCCGGCCCCCGAACCGCGCGGCTGTCTTTTCGCGCTGTCCCAGCCGCCGCTGATGCTCTTCCTCGGCATCATCGGCCTGTTGCTCCTTCTCGGCGCAGTACACGACCTCTATATCCTGTGAGCGCGCGGTCACGGCGTGTCGCCGCGCCGTACTTCAGCCGTTCGGCCCTCAGCCCGCCGCCTCCCGGCGCCGTGCCCGGTAGGCCGCGACATGCAGCCGGTTGCCGCAGGTGCGGCTGTCGCAGTAGCGCCGGGAGCGGTTCCGCGAGAGGTCGACGAACGCGTGCCGGCAGTCCGGCGCCTCGCAGCGCCGCAGCCGCTCCCGCTCCCCGGCGACGACGAGGAAGGCCAGCGCCATCCCGCCGTCCGCGGCCAGATGCTCGGCGACCGAGGCGCCCGGCGCGAAGTAGTGGACATGCCAGTCGTAGTTGTCGTGGTCGGTCAGCCGGGGAGTGGTGCCGGCCGAGGCGACCAGGAAGTTCAGCAGTTCGGCGGCGGTCCGGTCGTCATCGGCGGCGAAGACCTGGGCGAAGCGCCCACGGACGCCCCGTACGGCCGCCAGATCGCGCTCGCAGAGGGTGCCCACGTCGCTGACCTCGTTGCGCTTCACGAAGTCCTCGAGCGCCGCGAGGTCGGTCAGGCTGTCCGGTGCCCCGGGCGCCTCGCCCTCCGGAGCGGTGTTGAGCAGATCGACGACCGCGTCCAGCGCGCACCGGGTGTCATGGGTGATCATCACGGGTCCGCTCCCTGGCCGGGTGGGGGCCGGCCGGATCGGCCGCCCCCCGGTGTCGTTGCCGAATGGTCGCCGACTCTAGCGCCTGGAACAAGCCTCGGCGCCGTCTCCGCGGTGGGTCCGCGGCGACGGCGCCGAAGTGTGCCGTGTGAACTTGTCGGTCCTGCGCCGTCTCCCCGAGTCGGACGGTCGCAAGTTGAGCGGTTGGGTGCGTTGGGCGGCTGTGGTGCGTCTCAGCTCTCCGCCAGGATGTGGGAGAGCTCGGTGTCGAGATCGAAGTGGCGGTGTTCCGTACCGGGCGGTACGGCCGCGTCGGTCCTCTTGAGGAACGATTCGAGGGCCCGCGCGGGGGCCTCGAGAAGGGCTTCGCCTTCCGGGGAACTCAGGGCGATGCAGACCACGCCCTGTCCGTGGCTCCGGGACGGCCATACGCGGACGTCTCCGGTTCCCGTGGGCCGGTGCAGGCCCTCGGCGAGGAGGTCGCGGGCGAAAACCCACTCGACGGTCTCCTCGGCTCCGGTGTGGAAGGTGGCATGCACGGCATAGGGATCGGCCGTGTCATACCGCAGGCCCGCGGGTACAGGCAGTGAGGACTCGCTCGACACAACGAGGCGCAGGTGCAGCTCGCAGCTGACCGTGGTGTTCATAAGCGCCAGGGCCTTTCGCTCAGTGTGCGCTCGGGGATTCGCACGTCGGCGAAATCGACATGCCACCTACGGTGCCGTTGTAAACCCCTCTGACTGTTTTGGGTGCCTTCAGGTACCTCTTACGGCGGATTGCCAGCTCGTCCTCGGCGGTAATTCCGGCGGACGGATCGCGTCCGGTAAGTTGGGCCCCATGAATACGGAGAGTAACGGGGGGCCGGAGGCTGCCGAAGGGAGCGCCGTGACGCACGAGCAGCCGCTCGGTTCGCGCGCGCCGCACTTCATCAAGCGCTCCCGGCCGCTGCATCTGAGCTGGCAGGTCGGAATCTTCATCGTCGGTCTCGCGGTGGTCGTCGTCGGCGTGATCATGCTGCCGCTGCCGGGCCCCGGCTGGCTGGTGATCTTCGCCGGTATGGCGATCTGGGCGACGGAATTCGTCTGGGCCCAGCTCGTGCTGCGCTGGACCAAGCGGAAGGTGACCGAGGCGGCCCAGAAGGCGCTCGACCCGAAGGTGCGGCGGCGCAACATCATTCTGACCGCCATCGGCCTGGTGATCATCGCGGCGGTGCTCGCGGTGTATGTGTGGAAGTTCGGCTTCGCGATGCCGTGGAACGTCGCCGAGTGATCCGGAACTGGTCGGAAGTGCCCGCCGACGTGCGGTAATGTTGGCGGTGCGCCGGGCGATTAGCTCAGTGGGAGAGCGCTTCGTTCACACCGAAGAGGTCACTGGTTCGAACCCAGTATCGCCCACCCCGGCAGACCGGCCCGGAGACCCAAGTCTCCGGGCCGTTGCACTTTTTGGGCACATGCGCCACCTACACCGCACACTGGGATCATGCCCGACTGGTCCCGCCGTCTGCATCACTACCGTTTTCGCAGCGTATGGCTGCTCGACGCGTCGCCCGCCGTCGTCTACGCCGTCCTCGAACGCGGCGAGACCTATCCCCGGTGGTGGCCGCAGGTGCGCGAGGTCACCACCATCGACGACCACCGCGGCACGGCCCGTATCCGGTCGTTGCTCCCCTACGACCTGCGGATCGTGGCGTCCGAGGGCGTACGGGATCCGGGCGCTGGGGTCCTGGAGATAACGCTGCGCGGGGACGTGGCCGGCTGGGCGCGCTGGACGATCAAGCCCGGCAGGGGCGGGACGCGGGCCGTGTACGAGCAGGAGGTCGAGGTCTGCAAACCGCTGCTGCGGCGGCTCGCACTGCTGGGCCGGCCGCTGTTCGCCGTCAATCACCGGCTGATGATGCGGGCCGGCCGGCGCGGGCTGGCGGCCTGGCTGGCCCGGGGCTGAGCGGGCCCGGACGCCCGGGGCCCGGTGGCGGGCGCCCGCGGGAAACAGGAATTTGATGGAAGGCCCCGGCGGCCTGTATTGTTCAGCTCGTTCGCGAGGGAAACCCCGCCGACACCCGGGCGATTAGCTCAGTGGGAGAGCGCTTCGTTCACACCGAAGAGGTCACTGGTTCGAACCCAGTATCGCCCACCGGGATCAAGAACCGGGCCGCCAAAAAGCGGCCCGGTTCTTGTCGTTGAAAGCCATTGTGTAATGCCCGCTTTCCGCTTCGCCGCTTTCCGCGCCCGGAAACCACCCGGTCGATCGGCCGGAATTGCTGAGGGGCTATCAGGCCGCGGCGGGGAGTTCCGGACGCAGCGGCCAATGCGGATCCACGGTCTCCGGGGTGCCGCTGCGCGCGAACCACTCCTGGAGCCCGCGGGCCTGGGCGGCGTACCAGACCGCCTGCCGGGTGTGCAGCTCGACCGGACGCAGCCCCTCCAGCCGGGACGCGAAGCGCTGCCCCAGGGCCCGGACGACCCGCAGCGCGGCGAACGCGTCGGCCGCCGCCTCATGGGCGTCGGTCAGCTCGACCTCGTAGTGCGCACACAGGTCGGTGAGGGTGCGGCGGCCCTTGCGATAGCGGTCCAGGTGCTTGTCCAGGACCCGGGGGTCCAGGACGCACAGCGGATGGGCGTCCAGATAGGCGTCCAGCGAGGTGGCGCGGTGCCGCTTCAACTCGCGGTCCAGGAGCGTGAGATCGAAGGGGGCGTTCATCACGACCAGCGGGCGGCCGGCCACCGACTGGGCGGCCAGGGCACGCGCGACCTCCTCCAGCACCGGCGACGGCCAGCGGCCGTGCAGCGCCAGATGGTCGGCGGTCAGGCCGTGCACCGCCGTCGCCGCCTCCGGGATCTCGACGCCCGGATTGATCAGCCAGTTGGTGACCCGCGGAGCGGAGCGCGGGGTCTCCTGCACGACCAGGGCCGCGGAGACGATGCGGTCCCGCTCGACGTCTATGCCCGTCGTCTCGGTGTCGAAGGCGGCAAGCGGACCGTCATACCAGCACGGCATCATCCCAACTCCTCGCGCTCGTAAGGTGGATGACCGTGCACGTCACCCGACCTGGTGATACCCGACCAGCGCCGTGGTCGAACCGCTCTTGTTTGCCGACCACTTGACGCGGAGACAACCACAGTGACGGGCCGACGCGATCCGCGCGGTCCGGCGGCGGCGTCCCCCGACGCCACCGGATACGGCCGGCAGCGCAGGGCTCTCCCGTACGCCGCCGGCTGCCTCCCCGTCATACGGACGCATCGATCCACCGACCCATCGATCGGCACGACCGCATCGATCGGCACAGCCCGGAAGGCACCCCCGCGATGACCATCGCGCAGCCCGAACCGGGCGGGCTGCTGCCCCAGCGGACCATCCCGCAGCGCGGCGGACTCGCCACCACCGCCTGCATGGAGACCCTGCAGGTCGGCTATCTGCACGCGATCGCCGCCGCCTCCGGATGCTCGCTGGCGCAGCCCTTCCCGGACAACGGAATCGACTGGCACGTCAGCCATGGCGCGCCCGGCCACACCGTCGACGACGAGGTCACCATCAAGGTGCAGCTCAAATGCACCTACCAGACCGCTCCCCGCCCGCCCGGCCCGACGTTCGCCTTCACGCTCGACAACGATCACCTGGCGAAGCTGGCCCGCACACCGGTCTCGGTGCACAAGATCCTCGTCGTGATGCTGGTCCCACGAAGACCGGAAGACTGGCTGCGGGCGGGCCACGACCGCCTCGAACTGCGGCATTGCTGCTACTGGATCAACTTGGCCGGCCACAAGATCAGCGGCCGGCGCAGGACCACTGTGCGGATCCCGACCACGCGGATCTTCGACGACCGCGCGCTCTGCGAGATCATGACGCGGGTCGGGGCGGGAGGGAGACCCTGATGTACCGGCCGACCGATGAATTCGACGCACGGCTCCTGGACCCGGCGGAGGTCGATCCGGCGGTGCTCAACGCGCTGCTGGCCCGGCACGGCTGGCGGCGCAGAGGCGGGGCCGTCGGCCACTACGCCCGGTGGACGCCGCCGGGCGGAGCGGACGGTACGAGCCTGCTGGTGCCGCACGACCGACGGTTCCCCGACAGCGCGGAGCTGCTGGCCGAGGCGCTGGCCGCGCTGGCGCGGAGCGTCGCGCCCTCCGCCCGCGAGGTGCTGGTGGGGCTCGCCGTGCCCAGCGACGAGGTCCGCTGGGAGCGCGAGATCCCGGACGACGGCTCGGGGGCCGCGCACTGGGTGGCGCAGGAGCAGCTGCGCGGCGCCGCCCGCTCGATGCTGATCGCCGGGGCGCTCGGCACCTACGCCAGGGCCGGCTACTACGGCGCCCGGCACAAGCGGCAGGCCGAGGGGTTCCTGGCCGACGTGCTGGTCGGCCCGGCCTCGGCGGGGCGCCGGCTGACCGCGTTCGTGCCCGTACGGGCTGGCCGGGGCGCCGTCGCCGGACTGCAACGGGCGCTGCACGCGGCCCGCGACGCGACCGACTACCAGCGGGCCACCGGCGGCATGGACGCCTTCGACGCCGCCGTCGAGCTGGGCGTCTGCCATGAGCTGACACAGGCGCTGATCGCGCTGGTGCGGGATGTGGAAGGGGTGCGGATCACCGTCGAGTGGTCGCCGGCGGCCGGCGCCCCCGTCGGCTGCCCGGCCCGCCCCGAACCCGTCGAGTTCTCGCCCGGGGACCTGCCCGCCCTCCAGCAGGCCGCCCAGCGCTACGTACGGGACGAGCCGTCGCTGCCGGTGCGGGTGACCGGCGCCGTCGTACGGCTGCGCAGGGAGCGCCCGTGCGGTCCCGGGGCGGTGCGGCTGCGGGTGATCACCGGGGCCGACGTGGTCCAGGTGCGGGTGGCCCTGGAGGAGGAGGACTACCGGATCGCGGCGCACGCGCACCTGGTGGGACTGCCGATCCGGGTGACCGGGAGGCTGGAGAGCCGGGGCGGCTTCCGCCGTATCACCGGGGGCTGCGACGTCACCCCGGTGCAGGTCGACGAGGCGGAGCGGGACCGGCTGATGAAGTCGCTCCAGGAGAACCTCGACTTCTTCGAGGAGGCGTGCGGCGGGCCGCTGGCCGAAGACTGAGCCGAGGGGGAGCGGCCCCCGGCGGTGCCCGGGGCAAACCGTTTCGCGATGGGGTCCGCTCGCTCGGTACGATTCGGCTGCGCAGCAATCGCTGACGTGAAAGAGACATGAGTCAGGAGAGACCGGTGTCAGACGTCCGTGTGACCGTCCAACGCGATTCCGAGCGGGAAGAACGCGTGGTGACCACGGGGACTACGGCCGCCGACCTCTTCCAGGGTGAGCGCAGCGTCGTCGCCGCGCGGGTGGCCGGGGAACTGAAGGACCTGGCGTACGAGGTCGCCGACGGCGACGCGGTCGAGCCCGTCGAGATCACCTCCGAGGACGGCCTGAACATCCTGCGGCACTCCACCGCGCATGTGATGGCGCAGGCCGTGCAGGAGCTGTTCCCCGAGGCGAAGCTGGGCATCGGCCCGCCCATCAAGGACGGCTTCTACTACGACTTCGACGTCGAGAGCCCCTTCCACCCCGACGATCTCAAGCGCATCGAGAAGAAGATGCAGGAGATCCAGAAGCGCGGGCAGAAGTTCGCGCGCCGTGCGGTCACCGACGACGCCGCGCGCGAGGAGCTGGCCGACGAGCCGTACAAGCTCGAACTGATCGGGCTCAAGGGCTCCGCCGCGGACGCCGCCGAGGGCGCCTCCGCCGAGGTCGGCGCCGGCGAGCTGACGATCTACGACAACCTCGACGCCAAGACCGGCGAGCTGTGCTGGAAGGACCTCTGCCGCGGTCCGCACCTGCCCAGCACCCGCGTCATCCCGGCGTTCAAGCTGATGCGCTCGGCCGCCGCGTACTGGCGGGGCAGCGAGAACAACCCGCAGCTCCAGCGGATCTACGGCACCGCGTGGCCGACCAAGGACGAGCTCAAGGCGTATCTGGAGTTCCTGGCCGAGGCGGAGAAGCGCGACCACCGCAAGCTGGGCGCCGAGCTGGACCTCTTCTCCATCCCGGAGGAGCTGGGTTCCGGTCTCGCCGTCTTCCACCCCAAGGGCGGCGTCGTGCGCCGGGTCATGGAGGACTACTCCCGCAAGCGGCACGAGCGGTCGGGCTATGAATTCGTCAACACCCCGCACATCACGAAGGAACAGCTCTTCGTGACCTCGGGGCATCTGCCGAACTACGGCGAGGCGATGTTCCCGCCCCTGGAGTTCGACGGGCAGAACTACCGCCTCAAGGCGATGAACTGCCCCATGCACAACCTGATCTTCAAGGCGCGCGGCCGCTCGTACCGCGAACTGCCGCTGCGGCTCTTCGAGTTCGGCACGGTCTACCGCTACGAGAAGTCCGGCGTGGTGCACGGCCTGACCCGGGCCCGCGGCTTCACCCAGGACGACTCGCACATCTACTGCACCAAGGAGCAGATGGCGGACGAGCTGGACTCGCTGCTGACCTTCGTCCTGGATCTGCTGCGCGACTACGGTCTGCACGACTTCGAGCTGGAGCTGTCCACCCGCGACGACTCCGACAAGTTCATCGGCGAGGACGCGGAGTGGGAGGAGGCCACCGAGGCGCTCCGCCAGGCGGCCGAGAAGCAGGGGCTGCCGCTCGTTCCCGACCCGGGTGGCGCGGCCTACTACGGGCCGAAGATCTCGGTGCAGGCGAAGGACGCCATCGGCCGGTCCTGGCAGATGTCGACCGTGCAGGTCGACTTCCAGCAGCCCAAGCGCTTCGGTCTCGAGTACACCGCGGCCGACGGGTCCAAGCAGCAGCCGGTCATGATCCACCGCGCCCTGTTCGGCTCGATCGAGCGGTTCTTCGCGGTGCTGCTGGAGCACTACGCGGGTGCCTTCCCGGCCTGGCTGGCGCCGGTGCAGGCGACCGGGATCCCGATCGGTGACGCACATGTGCCGTATCTGGAGGCGTTCGCCGAGGAGGCCCGTGAGAAGGGCCTGCGGATCGAGGTCGACTCGTCGTCCGACCGGATGCAGAAGAAGATCAGGAACGCTCAGAAGGCCAAGGTGCCATTCATGATCATCGCCGGTGACGAGGACATGGAGCACGGCGCCGTCTCGTTCCGGTACCGGGACGGGTCGCAGGAGAACGGCATTCCGAAGGACGAGGCGATCGCCAAGATCCTGGACGTCGTGGAGCGTCGCGTCCAGGTGTGACGCCCCGCCGCGTGAGCGCGAGGCCCCGGAGAGCACCCGCTCCCCGGGGCCTTCTCATTCCTCCCGTTCCCCCTCCAGCCGGAACCGCCGCAGCAGCCACGACGAGAACGACCCCACCACCGCGCCCACCAGCGCCACCCCCAGGAACATCACGCCCACCGCGACCAGCCGGCCGCGCACGGTGACCGGGGTGGCGTCGCCGTAGCCCGTCGTCGTCAGGGTCGACGCGGCCCACCACAGGGCCTCGCCGAAGGTGTGGATGTTCGCGCCGGGCGCGTACCGCTCGTCATGCAGCACGGCCAGGCTGGCGGCGAAACCCAGCAGCACGACCGTGAGCCCCGTGTACGCCATCACCCGCGCTTCGAGGTTGAGCCGCGGCCTCGCCCTGCGCCGCTGCACCCGCTCGTGCACCTCGACGATGCGCAGCGGACGCAGCAGCGGGAGCACGGTCACGACCAGGTCCAGCCAGCGCGTACGGACGAAGTGCCGCCGGTCGTCGCAGAGGATCAGCCGGGCCAGATATTCCACCACGAAGACCGACCAGGTCACGACGGTCACGGTGAGCCAGAAGGTGTGCCAGCCGGGGGAGAGGCCGGGCACCAGGACCTGCACCGCGTAGGCGGCGAGATAGAGGAGCGAGGCGACCAGGAGGTACGGGTCGGCGCGCTCTTCCCAGACCCGCAGCCGCTCTTCGCTGTCCACCGGTTCAGCTTCGCCGAGCCGGCGCCGGGGTCCGCCCCAACGACACGCCGCGAACAGGCGAAGTCATATGCTGGCCCGTATGACAAGCGAGCCGGAGCAGCAGATCGGAGTCGGGACGCAGGACGCCTTCCAGCGCCTGTGGACGCCCCACCGGATGGCCTACATCCAGGGGGAGAACAAGCCGAGCGGCCCGGGGGCCGACGACGGCTGCCCCTTCTGCTCGATCCCCGCGAAGTCGGACGAGGACGGCCTCGTGATCGCGCGCGGCGAGCATGTCTACGCGGTGCTGAACCTGTACCCGTACAACGGCGGCCATCTCATGGTCGTCCCGTTCCGGCATGTCGCCGACTACACCGAGCTGGACGGTCCGGAGACCGCGGAGCTCGCCGAATTCACCAAGCGGGCGATGGGCGCGCTGCGTACCGCGTCAGGGGCGCACGGTTTCAACATCGGGATGAACCAGGGCGGCGTCGCCGGCGCCGGGATCGCGGCCCACCTCCACCAGCACGTCGTCCCGCGCTGGGGCGGCGACACCAACTTCATGCCGGTGGTCGGCCACACCAAGGTGCTGCCCCAACTCCTCGCCGACACACGGGCGATGCTCGCGGACGCCTGGCCCGCGTAAGGCCCCGCCGGGCGGGGGCGCCGGGGGCGACACGCACCCGTACGAACCAGACAGATCGCAACAATTCGGATCAGTTGCCACTCTAATGATGTGGTGACCTCCCTAGATCGTCGCTCCGTGCTGCGCGCTGCCGCCTCGGCCGCGGGCGCCGGTGCGCTGGCGTCGGGCTGCGACCCGGCCCGTACGGACACCTCCGCCGTACCGGACACCGGGCGCCCCCCGCAGCCCGCCGCCTCACCCGCCCCGGCGCGCGCCGCCCGGCCGCCGCCCCGGGTGCCCGGCCTGCCCGCACAGATCGTCCACGGCCCGCGCGACGGCCACGCGGTCGCGCTGACCTTCCACGGCAGCGGTGACCCCCAACTGGCGACGGCCCTGCTCACCGAGGCCGAACGGGCCGGCGCCCGGGTCACCGTGCTCGCCGTCGGCGACTGGCTCGACGAGCAGCCCGCGATGGCCCGCCGGATCCTCGACGGCGGCCACGAGCTGGGCAACCACACCATGCACCACCGCGCCATCTGCGCCCTGCCCGCCGCCGAGGCATACGCCGAGATCCGCCAGTGCGCCGACCGGCTGCGGAGGCTCACCGGCAGCGCCGGCAGCTGGTTCCGCCCCTCGCGCGCCCGGCGGGCCACCGACCTGGTGACCCGGCTGGCCCGCCAGGCCGGCTATCCGCACGTCCTCTCCTACGACCTGGACTCCCTGGACGCGGCCGACCCCGGCGCGCCGGCCGTCCAGCGCACGGTCCTCGACGGGACCGCGCCGGGCTCCGTCGTGAGCCTCCACCTCGGGCACGCGGGCACCGTCGCCGCGCTGCCCCCGATCCTCGACGGCCTCCGCCGGCGCGGTCTGCGCGCGGTGACGACAACGGAGCTAGTGACGTGATGGCTGACCGGACCCGTACCCAGGACCGCGGAAAAAGCGCCGGAAACGGCCGACCCCGGCGCGCCGGCCGCCGGGCCGTGCTGCTCGCGGTGGCCTGCGCACTGGTGGCGGCGGGGTGCGGTGGCGGCGAAGACATCGAGGCCGCGGAACAGAGCCCGCACCCCGCCGGACCGACGCCCGCCAAGGCCGCCGGTCCCGGACTGCCGGGGATGCCGCCGCTGCTCGACGAGCACGACCTCTACGCCGCTGACCGGCCCAACAAGCTGGCGCCGCACGTCAGGAACTTCCCCTCACGGGTGTACGTGCCGAACACCGGCTCCGACACCGTCAGCGTCATCGACCCGAAGACATACAAGGTCATCGAGACGATCCGGGTGGGCGTGCAGCCGCAGCACGTCGTGCCGTCCTGGGACATGAAGACGCTCTGGGTCAACAACAACCGCGGCCACGACCTCACCCCGATCGACCCCGCCACCGGCAAGGCCGGCAGGACCGTCAAGGTCCACGACCCGTACAACCTCTACTTCACGCCCAACGGGAAGTACGCGGTGGTGATGGCGTCGATGGACAAGCAGCTGGTCTTCCGCGACCCGCACACCATGAAGGTCCGCAAGACCCTGCCGGTCACCTGCGCGGGCGTCAACCACGCCGACTTCTCGCCGGACGGGCGCTACTTCATCGTCTCCTGCGAGTTCTCCGGCGAACTCATCAAGGTCGATACGGAGAAGATGAAGGTCATCGGCCAGCAGAAGCTGCCGTTCGAGGGGGCGATGCCGCAGGACGTGAAGATCTCCCCGGACGGCAGGACCTGGTACGTCGCCGACATGATGGCCGACGGCATGTGGGTCCTCAACGGCGACACCTTCGGCAAGCCGAAGCTGATGCCCACCGGCAAGGGCACCCACGGCCTCTACGTCAGCCGCGACTCCCGGCACATGTACATCTCCAACCGCGGCGAGGGCTCCATCTCGCTCCTCGACTTCAAGACCGGCAAACTCGTCGACAAGTGGCGGATCCCCGGCGGCGGCAGCCCCGACATGGGCGGCGTCTCCGCGGACGGCAAGGTCCTGTGGCTCTCCGGCCGCTACAACTCCGAGGTCTACGCGATGGACGCGCACACCGGCAAAACGCTGGCGAAGATCAAGGTCGGCGAGGGCCCGCACGGACTGGCGGTCTACCCGCAGCCGGGACGGTACTCACTGGGGCACACGGGGATCTTCCGATAGGGCTCGGGGTAGGAAATCGGTCGGGGCGCTGTGGTCCCCTAGGGGACCACAGCGCCCCAGGCCAATGCCTACCCCTCGGCGACAGCCGCCAAAGCCGCCAAAGCCGCCGAAGCCGCTGCACCAGCCGAAGCCGCTGCAGCCGCTGCGGCCCCTACGCGTTGTACTCGTCGACCTTGTGCGGCTCCGCGCCCTGGATCATGCCGCTGAGCACCAGCGAGCGGTTGTCGAAGCGCTCGGTGTCCACGCCGTTCTCCTTGAGGACGCTCATGGCGGCGGCGTGGACCGTACGCAGGACCGGGGTCGCGGCGCGCAGTGCGTCGTCGGCCATGAAGCGGTGGCGCCACGGCTTGGCGGCCCAGACATGGCGCAGCCCGAACGGCTCCGGGAGGGTGAGCTTCCCGCCGAGGAAGTCGAGAACCGGCGGGAACCACGTCAGCGGGGCGCGGGCGGCGAGGCGGACGACCTCCGAGGGCTCGATGAGAGGGAGGGTCACCTTCCTCGTCTCCCAGAACCTGACGGTCTTGGCGACCTCCTTGGTCTTCGGCTCCGGCTTCGTCGAGAAGAAAGAGTGCACCGGGCCGAGCGCATGGCCGGTGACCTCGATGCGCAGCGTCTCGTGCAGCACCGTGACGGTGATCATCAGGGTGATCACCAGCTGGCCGTCCCAGAGGACGAACTGGACGCCCAGATAGTGGCGGTTGCCGGCGCCGAACTGCTGCTCGTTGCAGATGCGCTCTATCTCGTGACCGCGGATCTGGTACGCGTCGCTGTCCGTACCGTCCGGCCGGGAGACCGCCGCGGCGTTCTCACCGACCGGCGAGACGATCCAGTGGCGCACCGACGGCGTCGGAAAGCCGCCGGTGTGCAGCGGCGAGCGCTCCAGCATGCGCAGCCGGTCGTGGATCACCCGGATGACGTCCCAGCTGCGGAACGGATGGATCTCGGCGCCCTCCTGCGCGGGCCGCAGCTCCTCGGCGAGCTGCCAGCTGCCCCAACGCGTGCCCATGCCGAGTATCCCCTTGGGGCCGGCGTAGAAGACGACGTTGCTGCGCTGCTCGGCGGAGACTTTGGCGAGATTCTGCCGGAGGGTCTCGGCGGCGACCTGGTTCGGGTCCTGCGGCACCGCCTCGGGGATCTTCGCGGCCACGCCGCCGCCCTCGAGCAGGCCCTTCCAGGCCTCCCGCATGGTCACGGCGGCCGTCTCGCAGATCTGCTTGGCCCACCACCAGCCGACCACCGGGGCGACGACCATGGCGCGCGCGTACAGCGGCCAGAACCCGGCGACCGGCAGCTTGATCATGAAGAACAGGGCGACGCCCGCCAGCACCGTCAGCAGCGCCCCGCCGAGCAGCGAGACGCCCTTGCCCTCGCCGTCCTTGGAGAGCATCTTGCGGAGTTGGAAGACGCCCAGCCACAGCAGCACACCCGGCAGGAACAGCAGCCCGAACAGCACCATCACCAGCGTCAGCTTGGTGTCCCGCTGCTTACGGAGCCGGCTGGCGGACAGACAGTGCTCGACGATGGTCTGCGGCTCGATCCCGAAGGACTGGATGAGCGCGGCGCGCCCGCCGCCGAGCATCCGCTCCTGCACGGCGCGCGCGAACGCCTCGCCGAGATTGGGCGCGAACAGCGACAGCTTCGGCTTCTTGACGGTGGACTTGCCGGAGTCGGAGTCGGCCTTCGTGATGTCGGAGAGCGGGCTGTCCCGGTAGGCGGCCGAGGCCAGTGCCTGGGTCGCCGCGGTCTCTCCCGCGCCCCCCGAGAGCGGCACCTGCGCTCCCGGGCTGAAGTCAAAGCCGTCTGCCACTACCGCCCCCATCACCGCACGCATCCGATGATGCGGCTCTTTCCCGACTACCGCCCACGGCACACTCACCGAGCCTGTGATCTCACTCAGCGTACAGCCGCCGTCCAGCCCAAGGGAGTTGAGCCGGACGACGGCTGATTCACCGTTAACTATGCGCCGCGTTCGGCCTCTTCCCGGTATTTCGCGGCGACCTGCGGCGGCATCGGCTCATGCCGCAGATAAACGCGGTGGAAGCGGCCGGTACCGTGCGAGAGGGACCGCAGATCGACCGCATACCGGCCGATTTCGATCTCCGGCACCTCGGCGCGTACGAGTGTGCGGCCCGCCCCCGACTGCTCGGTGCCCACCACCCGGCCGCGGCGACCCGACAGATCGCTCATCACCGGGCCGACGAACTCGTCCGGAACCAGCACACTCACCACGGCCACCGGTTCCAGCAGATCGATCCGGACGCCGCCGGCGGCCTCGCGCAGCGCCAGCGCGCCCGCCGTCTGGAACGCGGCGTCCGAGGAGTCGACGGAGTGCGCCTTGCCGTCGAGCAGCGTGACGCGGATGTCGACGAGCGGATGCCCGACGGCGACGCCGCGCGCGGCCTGGGCGCGTACCCCCTTCTCCACGGACGGGATGAACTGCCGGGGCACCGCGCCGCCCACGACCTTGTCCACGAACTCGATGCCGGACCCGCCGGGCAGCGGCTCCACCTCGATCTCACAGATCGCGAACTGGCCGTGGCCACCGGACTGTTTGACATGGCGCCCGCGTGCCGCGGCGGGCTCGCCGAAGGTCTCCCTGAGGGCCACCTTGTGCGGGACGGTGTCCACCTGCACGCCGTACCGGCTCCGCAGCCGCTCCAGCGCCACATCGACATGCGCCTCGCCCATGCACCACAGCACCACCTGATGGGTGTCCTGATTGTGTTCGAGGCGCATGGTCGGGTCCTCGGCCACCAGGCGGGCCAGGCCCTGCGAGAGCTTGTCCTCGTCGGGTTTGCTGTGCGCCTGGATGGCGACCGGAAGCAGCGGATCCGGCATCGTCCACGGCTCCATCAGCAGCGGAGCGTCCTTGGCCGAAAGCGTGTCGCCGGTCTCCGCGCGGGACAGCTTCGCCACACACGCCAGATCACCGGCGATCGCCTGCGACAGCGGGCGCTGCTGCTTGCCGAACGGCGCGGACAGCGCGCCGACCCGCTCGTCGACGTCATGGTCCTCGTGCCCGCGGTCCTCCAGCCCGTGGCCCGACACATGCACCGTCTCGTCCGGGCGCAGGGTGCCGGAGAAGACCCGGACCAGTGAGATCCGGCCGACGTACGGGTCCGAGGACGTCTTGACCACCTCGGCCGCCAGCGGACCGTCCGGATCGCAGGTCAGCGACTCCCGCGGGCCGCCGTCGGTGCCGGTCACGGCCGGCGCCTCGCGCTCCGCCGGGGTCGGGAAACCGCCCGTGATCAGCTCCAGCAGCTCGACGGTGCCCAGCCCCTGCTTGGAGCCGTCGACGGCCGGCGCGGCCGCCAGCACCGGGTGGAAGGTGCCCCGGGCGACCGCCGTCTCCAAGTCGCCGATCAGCGTCTTGACGTCGATGTCCTCCCCGCCGAGGTAGCGGTCCATCAGGGACTCGTCCTCGCTCTCGGCGATGATCCCCTCGATGAGCCGGTTACGGGCCTGCTCGATCATCGGCAGCTCGTCCGCCGTCGGCGCGCGCTCGGTGCGCTCGCCGGAGGAGTAGTCGAAGACCCGCTGGGACAGCAGACCGATCAGGCCGTGCACGGGGGCGTGGCCGTCGGCGCCCGGCGTGCCGTACAGCGGCAGATACAGGGGGAGCACGGCATCCGGGTTCTCGCCACCGAAGGTGCTGCGGCTCACCTCGGTGATCTCGTCGAAGTCGGCGCGGGATGCCTCCAGATGGGTGATGACCAGCGCACGCGGCATCCCGACCGCCGCGCACTCGTCCCAGACCATTCGGGTCGCGCCGGCCACCCCGTCCGACGCCGAGACAACGAAAAGGGCCGCGTCCGCAGCGCGCAGACCGGCCCTCAGCTCCCCGACGAAATCGGCATAGCCGGGGGTGTCCAGCAAATTGATTTTGATGCCGCCCCAGTCGACCGGGACCAGGGAGAGCTGTACGGAGCGCTGCTGGCGGTGCTCGATCTCGTCGTAGTCGGACAGACAGCCGCCCTCCTCGACCCGGCCCGCCCGGTTGACCGCGCCGGACGCCAGCGCGAGCGCCTCGACCAGAGTGGTCTTTCCCGATCCGCTGTGGCCGACCAGCACCACATTCCGCAGAGCGGTGGGCCGGTCGGCCGCCGACGCCCTTCCGGCGGCTCCCGGGTGTGTACTCGTCTTGTCGCTCATGTGTCTCGCCTCCAGGTCGACACTTTGCGGTGATTCGAGCTTTCCACCGAGGTCATGATGCGTCCATACATGACACAAGGGACGAGCCGTGATCATCTCGGCGGTCCCGCCCCGTCCGGCCGCCCCGTGGCCGCCTCGGAAGCCCTCCGGAGCGCCCGGCGGCGCGCGCCGAATCCGCCGAGCCGCCGGGATGCACCTCGCGCCGCGATGCCTTCGCGGTGCCCCGTGGCCGCCTGGCTACGATGGGCCAGCCGGTGGCCCCTTGACCGCACGGCCCATATCGACCCTTCGGGAAGGCCATGCTGAACAAGTACGCGCGTGCGTTCTTCACGCGTGTTCTCACGCCGTTCGCCGCCCTGCTCATCCGTATCGGGGTCAGCCCGGACGCGGTCACCGTCGTCGGGACCAGCGGCGTCGTGGCCGGCGCCCTGATCTTCTACCCGCTGGGCGAGTTCTTCTGGGGCACGGTCGTCATCACCCTGTTCGTCTTCTCCGACCTGGTCGACGGCAACATGGCACGCCAGCTCGGCCGCTCCAGCCGCTGGGGCGCCTTCCTCGACTCCACCCTCGACCGGGTCGCCGACTCGGCGATCTTCGGCGGGCTGGCCCTCTGGTACGCCGGCCGCGGCGACAGCCTGACACTCTGCGCGATCGCGATCTTCTGCCTCGCCAGCGGCCAGGTCGTCTCGTACACCAAGGCGCGCGGCGAGGCCATCGGGCTGCCGGTGGACGTCAACGGCCTGGTCGAGCGCGCCGAACGGCTGGTGATCACGCTGGTCGCCTGCGGCTTCTCCGGACTTGCCGCCTTCGGGGTCCCCGGCATCCACGTCCTGCTGCCGATCGCCCTGTGGGTCGTCGCCATCGGCAGCGCCGTCACCCTCGGCCAGCGCGTCGTGACAGTGCGCCGCGAGTCGGCCGAGGCCGACGCCATCGCCCAAGGGGGGAACGGCGCATGAGCCGCAAGAACGGCCTGATCGACACGGACAAGCTCACCGACGCGCTCTACGGCCTCGGCTGGGCCACCGTGAAAAAGCTGCCCGAAGGCGTCGCCGTACGCCTCGGCCGGCGCATCGCCGACACGGCCTGGAAGCGCCGCGGCAAGGGCATCCGCCGCCTGGAGTCCAACCTCGCCCGGGTCGTCCCGGACGCCACCCCGCAGCGCCTGGCCGAGCTCTCCCGGGCCGGAATGCGCTCCTACATGCGCTACTGGATGGAGTCCTTCCGCCTGCCGGCCTGGAGCAAGGACCGCATAAGGAACGGCTTCGCACCCGAAGACGTGCACCACCTGACCGACGGCCTGGCCAGTGACCGCGGCGTCATCCTCGCCCTGCCCCACATGGGCAACTACGACCTCGCGGGCGTCTGGGTCACCACCAAGCTCAACACCCCCTTCGCCACCGTCGCCGAACGCCTCAAGCCGGAAACCCTCTACGACCGGTTCGTCGCCTACCGCGAGGGCCTGGGCATGGAGGTGCTGCCGCACACCGGCGGCGCCGCCTTCGGCACCCTCGCCCGGCGGCTGCGCGCCGGCGGGCTGGTCTGCCTGGTCGCCGACCGCGACCTGTCCGCCTCCGGCATCGAGGTCAAGTTCTTCGGCGAGGCGACGAAGATGCCCGCGGGACCCGCGATACTCGCCCTGCAGACCGGCGCCATGCTGCTGCCCGTCACCCTCTGGTACGACGACGGCCCCATCATGCGAGGCCGCGTCCACCCGGAGATCGAACCGCCCGAGACCGGTACCCGCAACGAGAAGGCCGCCGCGATGACCCAGGCACTCGCCGACGCCTTCGCCTCCGGCATCGCCGACCACCCCGAGGACTGGCACATGCTCCAGCGCCTGTGGCTCGCCGACCTGGAGCCCCGCTCCACCGCCACCGGCCCGGAAGCGGGGGCCACCGCATGAGGATCGGCATCGTCTGCCCCTACGCCTGGGACGTCCCCGGCGGCGTCCAGTTCCACATCCGCGACCTGGCCGAGCACCTCATCCGGCTGGGCCACGAGGTCTCCGTACTGGCCCCGGCCGACGACGAAACCCCCCTCCCGCCCTACGTCGTCTCCGCCGGCCGCGCCGTACCCGTCCCCTACAACGGCTCCGTCGCCCGCCTCAACTTCGGCTTCCTCTCCGCCGCCCGGGTACGCCGCTGGCTCCAGAACGGCGCCTTCGACGTCATCCACATCCACGAACCGGCCTCGCCCTCCCTCGGCCTGCTCTCCTGCTGGGCGGCCCAGGGCCCCATCGTGGCGACCTTCCACACGTCCAACCCGCGCTCCCGCGCCATGATCGCGGCCTATCCGATCCTCCAGCCCGCCCTGGAGAAGATCAGCGCCCGCATCGCGGTCAGCGAGTACGCCCGCCGCACCCTCGTCGAACACCTCGGCGGCGACGCGGTCGTCATCCCCAACGGCGTCGACGTCGACTTCTTCGCCGGCGCGGAACCCAAGCCCGAGTGGCAGGGCAGGACCATCGGCTTCATCGGCCGCATCGACGAGCCCCGCAAGGGCCTGCCCGTCCTGATGAAGGCGCTGCCGAAGATCCTCGCCGAGGTCCCGGACGCACGGCTCCTCGTCGCCGGCCGCGGCGACGAGGAAGAGGCCGTCGCGGCCCTGCCCGCCGGCCTCCGCTCCCGCGTCGAATTCCTCGGCATGGTCACCGACGAGGACAAGGCCCGCCTGCTCCGCAGCGTCGACCTGTACGTCGCCCCCAACACCGGCGGCGAATCCTTCGGCATCATCCTCGTCGAGGCCATGTCGGCCGGCGCACCCGTCCTCGCCAGCGACCTCGACGCGTTCGCGCAGGTCCTCGACCAGGGCGAGGCCGGCGAACTCTTCGCCAACGAGAACGCCGACGCCCTGGCCACCGCCGCCGTCGACCTTCTCGACAACCCCAAGCGCCTCACCGAACTCCGCGAACGCGGCAGCAAACACGTACGCCGCTTCGACTGGGCGACCGTGGGCTCCGACATCCTCGCCGTCTACGAAACCGTCACCGCCGGCGCAGCCTCCGTCGCCACCGACGAACGCGTGGGCCAACGGGCCCGCAGATGGCTGGCCCGCGACTGACCCACGACGCACCGACGCCGATCCGCGGACCCGAGCCCCACCCACCCGCCTTTTCACCACCCCCAACGGGAGGGCCGGGCCGCGGGACGAAGTCCGGCGGCCCGCAACGCACCCGACAGCCCGCCGCAGGCGGAAACACAGCCAGACGGCGCCGCACCCGGCGACGTACGAGCGCACCGATCGACCCCGCCGCAGGCGAAACCGAGCGACACCGGTACCGGACGGTCACCCCCATCGGCCCAGCCCAGCGCAGCGTAAGGTGACGCCCCGTGACCACCTTCATCTGGATCGCCGCCGCCATCATCCTCGTCGGCGTCTACCTCAGCTGGACCGCCGGCCGTCTGGACCGCCTGCACACGCGCATCGACGCAGCGCGGGCCGCCCTCGACGCCCAGCTCCTGCGGCGCGCCTCCGTCGCACAGGAGGTCGGCACCTCGGGCGTCCTCGACCCCGCCGCCTCGATCGTCCTCTACCAGGCCGCGCACGAGGCCCGGCAGGCCGAGGAGGACCACCGCGAGGTCGCCGAGAGCGAGCTCAGCCAGGCACTGCGCGCGATCTTCGCGGAGGAGGCACAGCTGGAGGCCGTACGGGAGGCCCCCGGCGGAGAACAGACGGTCGCCGAGCTCACCGCCGCGGTCCGCCGCGTCCCGATGGCGCGCCGCTTCCACAACGACTCCGTACGGGCCGCGCGCGCCGTCCGCCGGCACCGGCTGGTGCGCTACCTCAGGCTCGCCGGCCACGCGCCGTTCCCGCTGGCCTTCGAGATGGACGACGAGCCCCCGGCCATCCTGGACGACCGCTCGGCCGGCAACTGACGGTGGACGCCCCGGAGGCGCGCCCGTAAACCGCCGACCGCCCCTCCCGAGGGGCCGCCGACCGCCCGCAACGAGCCACCGACCTCTAATTGGCCCTTTTCGAGCGCCCCTCACAAACGGTTGTGTGGGCGGCGAAGCCCAGCACCCGCACTGAGTGAGGTCAACCGTGTCCAGCACGCCCACCACGCCCCAGCACCCCGAGACCGGAACCGCGCGCGTCAAGCGCGGTATGGCCGAGCAGCTCAAGGGCGGCGTGATCATGGACGTCGTCACGCCGGAAGAGGCGAAGATCGCCGAGGACGCGGGCGCCGTCGCCGTCATGGCCCTCGAGCGGGTCCCGGCGGACATCCGCAAGGACGGCGGCGTGGCCCGTATGTCCGACCCCGACATGATCGACGGCATCATCAACGCCGTGTCCATCCCGGTCATGGCCAAGTCCCGCATCGGCCACTTCGTCGAGGCCCAGGTCCTCCAGTCGCTCGGCGTCGACTACATCGACGAGTCCGAGGTCCTCACCCCGGCCGACGAGGTCAACCACTCCGACAAGTGGGCCTTCACCACCCCCTTCGTCTGTGGTGCCACCAACCTGGGCGAGGCGCTGCGCCGTATCGCCGAGGGCGCGGCCATGATCCGCTCGAAGGGCGAGGCCGGCACCGGCAACGTCGTCGAGGCGGTCCGCCACCTGCGCCAGATCAAGGGCGAGATCGCCCGCCTGCGCGGCTACGACAACAACGAGCTGTTCGCCGCCGCCAAGGAGCTGCGCGCCCCGTACGAGCTGGTCAAGGAGGTCGCCGAGCTCGGCAAGCTGCCGGTCGTGCTGTTCTCCGCCGGCGGTGTCGCCACCCCGGCCGACGCCGCGCTGATGCGCCAGCTCGGCGCCGAGGGCGTGTTCGTCGGCTCCGGCATCTTCAAGTCCGGCGACCCGGCCAAGCGCGCCGCCGCGATCGTGAAGGCCACCACCTTCTACGACGACCCGAAGGTCATCGCGGACGTCTCGCGCAACCTCGGCGAGGCCATGGTCGGCATCAACTGCGACACCCTCCCCGAAGCCGAGCGCTACGCCAACCGCGGCTGGTAAGGACGTAAGACCCAGATGAGCACCCCCACCATCGGCGTGCTGGCTCTCCAGGGCGACGTCCGCGAGCACCTCACGGCGCTCGCCGAGGCGGACGCCCTGGCCCGGCCGGTACGCCGCCCCGAGGAACTGGAAGACCTCGACGGCCTGGTCATACCGGGCGGCGAGTCCACCACCATGTCCAAACTGGCGGTCGTCTTCGACATGCTGGAGCCGCTGCGCGCCTTCGTCCGCGCGGGCAAGCCGGTCTACGGCACCTGCGCCGGCATGATCATGGTCGCGGACAAGCTGCTGGACGCCCGCGAGGACCAGGAGACGCTCGGCGGCATCGACATGATCGTCCGCCGGAACGCCTTCGGACGTCAGAACGAATCCTTCGAGGCGTCGGTCGAGGTCGCCGGCATCCCGGGCGGCCCCGTCGAGGGCGTCTTCATCCGGGCGCCGTGGGTCGAATCGGTCGGTGCCACGGTGGATGTCCTGGCGACGTACGGCGGGCACACGGTGGCGGTCCGGCAGGGTAACGTCCTCGCCACGTCCTTCCACCCGGAGCTCACCGGCGACCACCGGATCCATGCGTTCTTCGTCGACATGGTGCGTGCGGTCGGGTGACGTGATCCCGGTAGGATCACAGACGTTCGTTTCTCAATTGGTTACGCGAAGGAGACAGGCGGATGTCCGGCCACTCTAAATGGGCTACGACGAAGCACAAGAAGGCCGTGATCGATGCCAAGCGCGGCAAGCTCTTCGCGAAGCTGATCAAGAACATCGAGGTCGCGGCCCGTACCGGCGGCGCCGACCCGGACGGCAACCCGACGCTCTTCGACGCCATTCAGAAGGCCAAGAAGAGTTCGGTGCCCAACAAGAACATCGACTCCGCGGTCAAGCGCGGTGCGGGACTTGAGGCCGGCGGCGCCGACTACGAAACCATCATGTACGAGGGGTACGGCCCCAACGGTGTCGCGGTGCTCATCGAGTGCCTGACCGACAACCGCAACCGTGCCGCCTCGGACGTCCGCGTGGCGATGACCCGCAACGGCGGTTCGATGGCCGACCCGGGCTCGGTGTCCTACCTGTTCAACCGCAAGGGCGTGGTGATCGTCCCCAAGGGCGAGCTGACCGAGGACGACGTCCTGGGCGCGGTCCTGGACGCCGGCGCCGAAGAGGTCAACGACCTCGGCGAGTCCTTCGAGGTGCTCAGCGAGGCCACCGACCTGGTCGCGGTCCGCACCGCGCTCCAGGAGTCCGGCATCGACTACGACTCGGCCGACGCCAACTTCGTCCCGACCATGCAGGTCGAGCTGGAGGAAGAGGGCGCGCGCAAGATCTTCAAGCTGATCGACGCGCTGGAGGACAGCGACGACGTGCAGAACGTCTTCGCCAACTTCGACGTCTCGGACGACGTCATGGCCAAGGTCGACGCCTGACGCGAGCCGACACGGCTGACGCGAAGCACGCCTGACGAGAACACGGCTGACGCTACGGGCCGACGGGGCAGGACACGCCCCCGTCGGCCCGTCCGCGTTGCCGGCCGCGTTGTCAGTGCCACCCGATACTGTGCTGAGCAGGGGACCTCGCGCCCCCCGTGGGGGAAAGGCCGGCGGAAACGGTACGCCGGCCGGCGGCCCTCCGGCCGCGGCAGGCACGGCAACGTACGGCATGAGGGGAGGGCACCGTGAAGGTGCTCGGGGTGGACCCGGGGTTGACGCGCTGCGGCGTCGGCGTGGTCGAGGGGGTGGCCGGACGGCCGTTGACGATGGTCGGGGTCGGCGTGGTGCGGACGCCCGCCGACGCCGACATCGCCGACCGGCTCGTCCTCATCGAGCGCGGCATAGAGGAGTGGCTCGACACGCACCGGCCCGAATTCGTCGCCGTGGAGCGGGTGTTCAGCCAGCACAACGTCCGTACGGTCATGGGCACCGCCCAGGCCAGCGCGGTCGCCATGCTGTGCGCCGCCCGCCGCGGACTGCCGGTCGCGCTGCACACCCCCAGCGAGGTCAAGGCCGCCGTGACGGGATCGGGCCGGGCCGACAAGGCCCAGGTCGGCGCGATGGTCACCCGGCTGCTGCGGCTCGACGCGCCCCCCAAACCCGCCGACGCGGCCGACGCCCTCGCGCTCGCCATCTGCCACATCTGGCGCGCCCCCGCGGTCAACCGCCTCCAGGAGGCACACGCCGCGGCCCGCCGCGCCGCTCCCGTACGCGCCTCCGGCATCCGCCGCGGCACACCCCAGAAGGGCACCCGATGATCGCCTTCGTCTCCGGCCCGGTCGCGGCCCTCGCACCGGACACCGCCGTCGTCGAGGTCGGTGGCGTCGGCATGGCCGTCCAGTGCACACCGAACACCCTGTCCGGACTGCGCATCGGACAGCAGGCCAAGCTCGCCACCTCCCTCGTCGTCCGCGAGGACTCGCTCACCCTCTACGGCTTCGCCGACGACGACGAGCGGCAGACCTTCGAGCTGCTGCAGACCGCCAGCGGCGTCGGCCCACGGCTCGCCCAGGCCATGCTCGCCGTGCACTCCCCGGACACCCTGCGCCTCGCCGTCGCCAACGGCGACGAGAAGACCCTCACCGCCGTGCCTGGCATCGGAAAGAAGGGAGCGCAGAAGCTCCTCCTCGAACTCAAGGACCGCCTCGGCGCGCCGATCGGCACCAGCGGCGCGGGCATCGGCAGCGCCGTCACCGCCGGCTGGCGCGACCAGCTGCACGCCGCGCTGATCGGCCTCGGCTATGCCACCCGGGAGGCGGACGAGGCGCTCGACGCGGTCGCCCCGCAGGCCGAGGCGGCGGCCGCCGACGGCGGGCAGCCGCAGGTGCCGCAGCTCCTCAAGGCCGCGCTGCGCACCCTGAACAGGGCGCGATGACCGCCACCGTGGCCGCGCGCCCCCGACCGTACGACGACGCAGGCGGCCCGGCCGCCCCGACCCCGCGAGGCATTCCGCAGTGAACTGGGACGACACCGCACCGTCCGCCGCCGAGAACACCGCAGACGACACCGCCATGGGCGCGCAGGACCGGCTCGTCGGGGCCGACGCCGACGGTGAGGACTCCGCCGTCGAGGCCGCCCTGCGGCCCAAGGACCTGGAGGAGTTCGTCGGCCAGGAGCGGGTGCGCGAGCAACTCGACCTGGTGCTGCGGGCGGCCCGCGCCCGGGGCGCCACCGCCGACCATGTCCTGCTCTCCGGGGCGCCCGGCCTCGGCAAGACCACCCTGTCGATGATCATCGCCGCCGAGATGGGCGCCCCGATCCGCATCACCTCGGGCCCCGCCATCCAGCACGCCGGCGACCTCGCCGCGATCCTCTCCTCCCTCCAGGAGGGCGAGGTCCTCTTCCTGGACGAAATCCATCGGATGTCGCGGCCCGCCGAGGAAATGCTCTACATGGCGATGGAGGACTTCCGGGTGGACGTCATCGTGGGGAAGGGGCCGGGCGCCACCGCCATCCCGCTCGAACTCCCGCCGTTCACCCTGGTCGGCGCCACCACCCGGGCCGGGCTGCTGCCGCCCCCGCTGCGCGACCGCTTCGGCTTCACCGGCCATATGGAGTTCTACGCGCCCGCCGAGCTGGAGCGGGTCATCCACCGCTCGGCCGGCCTGCTGGACGTCGACATAGAAACCGAGGGCGCCGCCGAGATCGCCGGCCGCTCCCGTGGCACACCCCGTATCGCCAACCGCCTGCTGCGCCGGGTCCGCGACTACGCCCAGGTCAAGGCCGACGGTGTGATCACCCGCGAGACCGCCTCCCAGGCCCTGGCGGTCTACGAGGTCGACGGGCGTGGCCTGGACCGCCTGGACCGTGCGGTGCTCACCGCCCTGCTCAAGCTGTTCGGCGGCGGCCCGGTGGGACTCTCCACCCTCGCGGTCGCGGTGGGGGAGGAGCGCGAGACGGTCGAGGAGGTCGCCGAGCCGTTCCTGGTGCGCGAGGGGCTGCTGGCCCGTACGCCGCGCGGGCGGATCGCGACGCCCGCGGCGTGGGCCCATATGGGGCTGGTCCCGCCGCAGCAGCAAACAGGAGGAAACGGACAGCAGGGCCTGTTCGGGCCGTGACGGCGCGGAGACTCGCCCGGCCAGGAACTACGGTGCAATGCTGAGCGTTGTTCCACCGGTGGGGACTCGCTTAGACTCCGCCGATGCCGTCCGTCCGGGTCGGCATACCCACCCCCGTATATCAGACCGCGCCTCAGCGGTCGTGCGAAGGATTTCCGTCCCGTGCCCAATATCGTGACTCTCCTCCCCTTCATCGTCCTCATCGGGGCCATGTTCCTGATGACCCGGTCCGCCAAGAAGAAGCAGCAGGCGGCCGCACAGATGCGGGATGAAATGCAGGCCGGCACCGGCGTCCGGACGATCGGCGGCATGTACGCCACCGTCAAGGAAATCCACGAGGACACCGTCCTCCTGGAGGTCGCCCCCGGCGTGCACGCCATCTACGCCAAGAACGCCATCGGCGCGGTGCTCGCGGACGAGGAGTACAACCGCATCCTGGACGGCGCCGAGGGCGTCCACCACGAGCCGGTCGTTCCCGACGACGCCTCCTCGCTGACCGGCGCCGTCGCCGGCGAGGCCGCCGAAAAGGGCGACCAGGCCGACAAGATCGACCTGGGCAAGGCCGAGGCCCCGGCCGATGCCGACAAGACCGCCGACGCGGACGCCGAGAAGAAGGACGCCGACGCGAAGGACGCCGTCGAGGCCGACGACGCCAAGGCCGACGAGGCCAAGACCGACGCCGACGCCGCCAAGGACGAGAAGAAGGCCGGCGGCGCCGACGCGAAGTAGTCCGCCCAAAACGGAACCGCGGCGCGCCCCAACGGGCAATGCACCGCGGTTCCGGGACGGTCTAGGCTCCGGCGGGGGGCACGTCCCCACAACACTTCGTGGCCGCTCGGCCCACACCCGAAGCCGAGTGGTTGGACAGGGAGATACGAGAAGGTGGCAGCACCGAAGAAGGGCCGCAGGGCGCCGGCCGGTCAGGGGCATCCGGGGCGCGCCCTGGTTCTGATCCTGGTCGCGATGGTGGCGTTGGTCGGAGGCATGTTCTACTCCGGCAATCTGACCCCCCGGCTGGGCATCGACCTGGCCGGCGGCACCAGCTTCACGCTGGCGGCCCAGAACCAGCCGGGCAAGCCCAACGCGATCAACGAGACCAACATGAACACCGCCGCCGGCATCATGGAGCGGCGGGTCAACGGTCTCGGTGTGTCCGAGACCGAGGTCCAGACGCAGGGCAACAACCACATCGTCGTGAACATCCCCAAGGGGACGGACGCGAAGCAGGCCCGAGCGCAGGTCGGCACCACCGCCCAGCTCGGGTTCCGCCCGGTGCTGGCCACCACCGCGGGCGCCAAGACCCCCGAGCCTTCCCCCAGCCCCTCCAAGGGCACCAACGGCAAGGGCAAGACGGGCACGGACCAGGAAGCCAAGGGCAAGGGCGGCCAGTCCAAGCCGACGCCCGAGGCGAGCCCCACGACCCAGGGCCGCGCCGTCACGGACTCCCTGAAGAAGGCGCCCAGCGCCAAGCCCACCCCGTCCTCCGCGCCGTCCAAGCCCACCACGCCCCAGCCGCCGGTTCCGGGCACCGAGGGCGTGCCGGCCGCGCTGCAGAAGCAGTACGCCGCGCTGGACTGCACCACCAAGCAGGGCCGCGCCGCCGCCGGTCAGCAGGCCGCCGGCGCCAAGCCGTCCGACCCGATCGTGGCCTGTGGTGACGACGGCAGGCAGAAGTACGTCCTCGGCCCCCTCGGCGTCGAGGGCACCGACGTCAAGGACGCCAAGGCCGTCTTCGACAGCCAGCAGGGCCAGGGCTGGATCGTCCAGATGGACTTCACCTCCGAGGGCGGGAAGAAGTTCGCGGACATCACCGGCAAGCTCGCCACCAAGGTGGAGCCGCAGAACCAGTTCGCGATCGTCCTGGACGGCGCGGTGGTCTCCGACCCGCGCGTCCGCGAGCGCCTCAACGGCGGCAGCGCCACCATCTCCGGCGGCTTCACCCAGCAGTCCGCCGAGGACCTGGGCAACATGCTGTCGTACGGCGCCCTGCCGCTCTCCTTCAAGATCGACGACGAGACCACGGTCACCGCGGCGCTCGGCGGCGAGCAGCTGCACGCCGGCCTGCTGGCCGGCGCCATCGGCCTCGCGCTGGTCGTCATCTACCTGGTCGCCTACTACCGGGGGCTGGCGCTGGTCGCGCTGGCGAGCCTCTGCGTCTCGGCGATCCTGACCTACGCGATCATGACGCTGCTCGGCCCGACCATCGGGTTCGCGCTGAACCTCCCGGCGGTCTGCGGCGCCATCGTCGCCATCGGTATCACCGCCGACTCCTTCATCGTCTACTTCGAGCGCATCCGGGACGAGATCCGCGAGGGCCGCACCCTGCGCCCGGCCGTGGAGCGCGGCTGGCCGCGGGCCCGCCGGACGATCCTGGTCTCCGACTTCGTGTCGTTCCTGGCCGCCGCGGTGCTGTTCATCGTCACCGTCGGCAAGGTGAAGGGCTTCGCGTTCACGCTCGGCCTGACCACCGTCCTGGACGTCGTCGTGGTCTTCTTCTTCACCAAGCCGTTGATGACGATGCTGGCCCGGCGGAAGTTCTTCTACGAGGGCCATTCCTGGTCCGGCCTGGACCCCAAGCGGCTGGGCGCCAAGCCGCCGCTGCGCCGACGCCGCAGCGCCCCCACCCAGACGAAGGAGGCGTGAGGTGTCCAAGCTCGGAAACATCGGTGCCCGGCTCTACCGCGGCGAGGTCGGCTACGACTTCATCGGCAAGCGCAAGATCTGGTACGGCATCTCGATCCTCATCACCATCACGGCCATCGTCGGCCTGGCGGTGCGCGGCCTGAACTTCGGCATCGAGTTCGAGGGCGGCGCGGTCTTCACCACCCCGAAGACCTCCGTGTCGGCGACGCAGGCGGAGCACATGGCCGAGTCGGCGTCCGGCGGCCACCAGGCCGTCGTGCAGAAGCTCGGCGGCAGCGCGCTGCGCATCCAGATCGGCGGCCTGGACACCAAGCAGGCCGTCCAGGTCCAGGAACAGCTCGCCAAGGAGCTGAAGTTCCCGCTCGAGGACGTCAACACCCAGCTGGTCGGCCCGAGTTGGGGTGAGGAGATCGCCAACAAGGCCTGGCTGGGCCTGGGGATCTTCATGGCCCTCGTGGTGGTCTACCTGGCCATCGCCTTCGAGTGGCGGATGGCGCTGGCCGCCCTGATCGCGCTGATCCACGACCTCACGATCACGGTCGGTATCTACGCCCTGGTCGGCTTCGAGGTCACCCCGGGCACCGTCATCGGTCTGCTGACCATCCTCGGTTACTCCCTCTATGACACGGTCGTCGTCTTCGACAGCCTGAAGGAAGCCTCCAAGGACATCACCAAGCAGACCCGCTTCACCTACAGCGAGATCGCCAACCGCAGCATCAACAGCACCCTGGTGCGTTCCATCAACACCACGGTCGTGGCGCTGCTGCCGGTCGCCGGCCTGCTGTTCGTCGGTGGCGGTGTGCTGGGCGCGGGCATGCTCAACGACATCTCGCTCGCCCTGTTCGTCGGTCTCGCCGCCGGTGCGTACTCCTCGATCTTCATCGCGACGCCGCTGGTCGCCGACTTCAAGGAGCGCGAGCCGCAGATGAAGGCCCTGGCCAAGCGGGTACGGGCGAAGCGCGCCGCGGCCGCCGCCAAGGGCGCGAGCCAGGAGGAGCCGCAGGACGCGGTCCCGGCCGGCGCCGAAGCGGCCGGTGAGGGCGACGACGACGCCGCGATCGTGGGCCCGCGCCACCAGCCCGGGGCCCGCAACCGCGGCCGCGGCCGCCCGTCGGGCAAGCGCCGATGACCGCGCCCGCCGAGCTGCGCGAGCTGCTCCTCAGCCGGATCTCGGATGTGCCGGACTACCCGCAGCCGGGCGTGATGTTCAAGGACATCACCCCGCTGCTGGCGGACGCGACCGCCTTCGGCGCGCTCACCGACGCGTTCGTCGACCTGTGCGCGCGCCATCGCGCGGACAAGGTGGTGGGCCTGGAGGCGCGCGGCTTCATCCTCGCTGCCCCCGTCGCGGTCCGCGCCGGCATCGGCTTCGTCCCGGTGCGCAAGGCCGGCAAGCTGCCCGGCGCCACGCTCGGGCAGGCGTACGACCTGGAGTACGGCACCGCCGAGATCGAGATGCACGCCGATGCGCTGGCCCCGGGAGACCGGGTGCTGGTGATCGACGACGTGCTGGCCACCGGCGGCACCGCCGATGCGTCGCTGCAGCTCATCCGGCGTGCCGGTGCCGAGGTCGCGGGCCTCGCGGTGCTGCTGGAGCTCGGTTTCCTGGCCGGCCGGCAGCGGCTGGAGTCTGGTCTGAAGGGCGCTCCGCTGGAGGCCCTGATCACGGTCTGAGCCGACCTCTCCCTTCCCGCACGCACCAGGGGCACCCGGAAGAATTCGGGTGCCCCTGGTGCTGTGTCATGTACGGACCCATGGCCGCGCGGCAGTCCGGACGCGGGGGTCGATACCATGGCACCCCGGCCCGTTCTGGTCCTGGGGTCCGGAATCGCTTGAGGAGTGCTCTTGCCAGACGAGGCCCAGCCGCTCTCCCCCGGACTGCGTCCGGCGGGATCCCCCGCCGCGCACCCGGACGAGCCGAAGCCCACGGCGGACGCGCCGAAGCCCGAGCGGCAGAGCGCGCCCCACGGCACCGCACGGGCCGGCGCCACGGCCCCGGCTTCCGCCAACGGGTCCGCCCAGGCTCCCGACCCGGCCCCCAAGCCCGACCCGGCCCCCAAGCCCGACGCGGGCGCCGCCGCGGCCCCGGCGGACGAGCCGCGGCCCGCGTCGAAGCAGGCCCCCGCGCCCAAGCCGCCCGCCAAGGCCGATCCCCCCGCCGCGACCCCGGCGCCCAAGCCCCTGCCGCCCACCCCCGTGGGCCGCTCCGGCTCGCCCAACCGGGTGCGGGCCCGCCTCGCCCGCCTCGGCGTGCAGCGCTCCAGCCCGTACAACCCGGTCCTGGAGCCGCTGCTGCGGATCGTGCGCGGCAACGACCCCAAGATCGAGGCGGCCACGCTGCGCCAGGTCGAGCGGGCCTACCAGGTCGCCGAGCGCTGGCACCGCGGCCAGAAGCGCAAGAGCGGCGACCCGTACATCACCCACCCGCTCGCGGTGACCACGATCCTCGCCGAGCTCGGCATGGACCCGGCCACGCTGATGGCGGGCCTGCTGCACGACACCGTCGAGGACACCGAGTACGGCCTGGACACCCTGCGCCGCGACTTCGGCGACCAGGTCGCGCTGCTGGTCGACGGCGTCACCAAGCTCGACAAGGTCAAGTTCGGTGAGGCCGCGCAAGCGGAAACGGTTCGCAAGATGGTCGTCGCGATGGCCAAGGACCCGCGCGTCCTGGTCATCAAGCTCGCCGACCGGCTGCACAACATGCGCACCATGCGCTATCTCAAGCGGGAGAAGCAGGAGAAGAAGGCCCGCGAGACCCTGGAGATCTACGCGCCGCTGGCCCACCGCCTGGGCATGAACACCATCAAGTGGGAGCTGGAGGACCTCGCCTTCGCGATCCTCTACCCCAAGATGTACGACGAGATCGTGCGGCTGGTCGCCGAGCGGGCGCCCAAGCGCGACGAGTACCTGGCCATAGTGACCGACGAGGTCCAGGCCGATCTGCGCGCCGCCCGCATCAAGGCCACCGTCACCGGGCGGCCTAAGCACTACTACAGCGTCTACCAGAAGATGATCGTCCGCGGCCGCGACTTCGCGGAGATCTACGACCTGGTGGGCATCCGCGTCCTCGTCGACACGGTCAGGGACTGCTACGCCGCTCTCGGCACCGTCCACGCGCGATGGAACCCGGTCCCCGGCCGGTTCAAGGACTACATCGCGATGCCCAAGTTCAACATGTACCAGTCCCTGCACACCACGGTCATCGGCCCCGCCGGCAAGCCCGTCGAGCTGCAGATCCGCACCTTCGACATGCACCGCCGCGCCGAGTACGGCATCGCCGCGCACTGGAAGTACAAGCAGGAGCCCTCCGCCGGCGCCTCCAAGGTGCGTACGGACGCGCCCAAGGGAGTGGGCAAGGCCGGCAAGGACAAGGACGCCGTCAACGACATGGCGTGGCTGCGCCAGTTGCTCGACTGGCAGAAGGAGACCGAGGACCCGGGCGAGTTCCTCGAATCGCTGCGCTTCGACCTCTCCCGCAACGAGGTCTTCGTCTTCACGCCGAAGGGCGACGTGATAGCGCTGCCGGCCGGCGCCACCCCTGTGGACTTCGCGTACGCGGTGCACACCGAGGTCGGCCACCGCACGATAGGAGCGCGGGTCAACGGGCGGCTGGTACCCCTCGAATCGACCCTGGACAACGGCGACCTGGTGGAGGTCTTCACCTCCAAGGCGCCCGGCGCCGGGCCGTCCCGCGACTGGCTGGGCTTCGTCAAGTCGCCGCGCGCCCGCAACAAGATCCGCGGCTGGTTCTCCAAGGAGCGCCGCGACGAGGCCATCGAGCAGGGCAAGGACGCCATCGCGCGCGCCATGCGCAAGCAGAACCTGCCGATCCAGCGGATCCTGACGGGCGACTCCCTGGTCACCCTCGCGCACGAGATGCGCTACCCCGACATCTCCTCCCTCTACGCGGCGATCGGCGAGGGCCATGTCGCCGCGCAGGGCGTCGTCCAGAAGCTGGTGCAGGCGCTCGGCGGCCAGGACGAGGCCACCGAGGACATCGCGGAGTCGACGCCGATCCGGCCGCGCTCCAAGCGCCGCTCCAGCGCCGACCCGGGCGTGGTCGTCAAGGGCGTCGACGATGTGTGGGTCAAGCTCGCCCGCTGCTGTACGCCGGTGCCCGGCGACCCCATCATCGGCTTCGTCACCCGCGGCAGTGGCGTATCGGTTCACCGCGCCGACTGCGTCAACGTCGACTCGCTGTCCCGGCAGCCGGAGCGGATCCTGGAGGTCGAGTGGGCGCCCACCCAGTCCTCGGTCTTCCTGGTGGCCATCCAGGTCGAGGCGCTGGACCGCTCCCGGCTGCTGTCCGACGTCACCCGGGTGCTGTCCGACCAGCACGTCAACATCCTGTCCGCGGCCGTCCAGACCTCCCGCGACCGGGTCGCCACCTCCCGCTTCACGTTCGAGATGGGCGACCCGAAACACCTGGGGCATGTCCTCAAGGCGGTACGGGGCGTGGAAGGCGTGTACGACGTCTACCGGGTGACGTCGGCCCGCAGGCCGTGAGAGCGCGAGGAGGGCCCGGTACGAGCTTCGTACCGGGCCCTCCTCGTCTGGCACCTCAGCCATCAATTGAGGAACCCCTACGGCGAGAAACCACCTCCGCGAGAGCGGCGGCGGTCTAGCGGCAAAAGTCAGCCGCCGAACTCCTCCAGGCCCTTCAGCGCCTGGTCCAGCAGCGCCTTGCGGCCCTCCAGCTCACGGGAGAGCTTGTCGGCCTTGGCGTCGTTGCCGGCCGCCCGCGCCGTGTCGATCTGCTTCTGCAGCTTGTCGACGGCGTCCTGGAGCTGGCCGGTCAGCCCCGCGGCCCGCGCCCGCGCCTCGGGGTTCGTACGCCGCCACTCGGACTCCTCGGCGTCCTGGATGGCGCGCTCGACGGCGTGCATCCGGCCCTCGATCTTCGGGCGGGCGTCCCGCGGCACATGGCCGATGGCCTCCCACCGCTCGTTGACCGAGCGGAACGCGGCCCGCGCCGCCTTCAGGTCCGAGACGGGCAGCAGCTTCTCGGCCTCGACGACCAGCTCCTCCTTGCGGGTGAGGTTCTCCCGCTGCTCGGCGTCGCGCTCGGCGAAGACCTCGCCGCGCGCCTGGAAGAAGACGTCCTGGGCGCCGCGGAAGCGGTTCCACAGGTCGTCCTCGTGCTCGCGCTGGGCGCGGCCCGCCGCCTTCCACTCCGTCATCAGCTCGCGGTAGCGGGCGGCCGTCGCCCCCCAGTCCGTCGAGTTCGACAGCGCCTCGGCCTCGGAGACCAGCTTCTCCTTGGCCTTACGGGACTCCTCGCGCTGCGCGTCCAGCGACGCGAAGTGCGCCTTGCGCCGCTTGGAGAACGCCGAGCGGGCGTGCGAGAAGCGGTGCCACAGCTCGTCGTCCGCCTTGCGGTCCAGCCGCGGCAGGCCCTTCCAGGTGTCGACCAGCGCACGCAGCCGCTCACCGGCCGCCCGCCACTGCTCACTGGCGGCGAGCTCCTCGGCCTCTGTGACCAGCTTCTCCTTGGCCTGCCGGGCCTCGTCGCTCTGCTTGGCCTTCTGCGCCTTGCGCTCCTCGCGGCGCGCCTCGACCGTGCCCACGAGCGCGTCCAGCCGCTTCGACAGCGCGTCCAGATCACCCACCGCGTGGTGCTCGTCGACCTGCTGGCGCAGATGGTCGATCGCGGTCATGGCGTCCTTCGCCGACAGGTCGGTGGTCTTGACCCGCCGTTCGAGGAGGCCGATCTCGACGACCAGGCCCTCATACTTGCGCTCGAAGTAGGCGAGGGCCTCCTCGGGAGATCCCGCCTGCCACGATCCGACGACCTTCTCGCCATCGGCGGTACGCACGTACACGGTCCCCGTCTCATCGACGCGGCCCCATGGGTCGCTGCTCACAGCGCCTCCTCCACATGATGCCGACCGAGGCGTGCGGCCCCCCGGCATCGTCCACAGTTTCTGTCCCGGCAGAGCCGCGCCCTGGCCGGTCCGACGGGCTGTCTTGCGGGTGCGGGTGCCGCCGTCGGAGCAGGCACCCTACCCAAACGCCAATCTAGGCGACCGGCGGTCGGCTGTCCGCATCCACGCGACCGAAATTCAGCGGTTCGGATACGGGCGGCGACGGACGGGCTCGGGCCGGCCGGCGCCCTGATCACCGGCCGGCCGGCGGTCAGGACTTCCTGATCGTCGCCTTGTCGATGACGGCGGTCGCGTTCGGGGCGGTGTTGCCGGTCGCCCGGTCGAGCGTCGAACTGGCCTTGGCGATCTTCTTCAGGACGTCCATGCCACCGGTGATGGTTCCGAACGGCGTGTAGTTCGGGGGCAGTTGGCTGTCCTCGAAGACGAGGAAGAACTGGCTGCCGCCGGAGTTGCGGGTCTTCTCGTGCTCCCCGTCGTAGCTGTTGGCCATCGCGACGGTGCCCGCCGGATAGACATTGCCCTTGAGCCGGGGGTCCTTGAGGTTCTCGTCCGGGATGGTGTAGCCGGGCGTACCCCGGCCGGTGGCGGACGGGTCGCCGCACTGCAGCACATGGATGCCCTGGTCGACCAGCCGGTGGCACTTGCTGTGGTCGAAGTAGCCCTTCCCGGCGAGGAAGGCGAAGGAGTTCACCGTGTGCGGCGCCTTGCCGGCGTCCAGCTTCAGATCGATCCGCCCGCAGGTCGTGGACAGCTGCACGGCGTAGGAGGCGTCGGTGTCGACCGTCATGGCCGGCTCCTTCTTCCATGTCTCCTTCGACGGGGAGCCCTTGGCGGGCTTGCCGCACGGGTCCGGCACCTTGGTCGGCGGCGGGGTGTTCACGGCCCGGTCGGACTCCTGGTCGCCGCCGGCCAGGCCGACCGAGGCGTAGGCGACGCCGCCGGCGGCCAGTCCCACCGCGACTATGGACGCGATGATCACGTTGCGGCGTTTGGTCTTGCGCTGGGCCGCCGCCCGGCGCTGCTGCTGGCGCTCGAACTTTTCCCGGGCGAGCTGCCGCCGCCGCTGATCGTTGCTGACCACCGGTCGTCTCCCTATCTTGGCCAGAGGCGTCGAATCGCCCGGCCATCGGTCGCTCTGGTCTGCCGTGGCCGTACCGTATACGGGTTCGCCCTGCTGGGAGTCCCGCCGGTAGGCTCTGGAGCTGCTGAGATGTTCCGGGAGCGGTCCCAGGGACCGACCTCCACGACCTTTAAGGACGAACGTGCTGATTGCCGGGTTCCCCGCCGGGGCCTGGGGGACCAACTGCTACCTGGTCGCCCCCGCCGCCGGCGAGGAGTGCGTCATCATCGACCCGGGCCACCAAGCGGCCCAAGGAGTCGAGGACGCGGTCAGAAAGCATCGGCTCAAGCCCGTGGCGGTCGTCCTCACGCACGGCCACATCGACCACGTCGCCTCGGTGGTCCCGGTGTGCGGCGCGCATGACGTCCCGGCCTGGATCCACCCCGAGGACCGCTTCATGATGAGCGACCCGGAGAAGGCCCTCGGCCGCTCCATCGGGCAGCAGCTCATGGGCGAACTCACCGTGGGGGAGCCGGACGACGTCAAGGAGCTGACCGACGGCGCCGCCCTGGAACTCGCCGGGATGGAGTTCTCCGTCGCGCACGCCCCGGGCCATACCAAGGGGTCGGTGACGTTCAGGATGCCCGAGCAGGCGGACATTCCGCCGGTGTTCTTCTCGGGCGACCTGCTGTTCGCCGGCTCCATCGGACGTACCGATCTGCCGGGCGGCGACCACGCCGAGATCCTCCGGTCGCTGGAGCGCGTATGCCTCCCGCTGGAGGACTCCACCGTCGTCCTGTCCGGCCACGGCCCCCAGACCACCATCGGCCGCGAGCGCGCCACCAACCCCTTCCTCCGGGAAGTGGCCGCCGGCCTCGGAGACGGCTTCACCTCCGCTCCGCGACGAGGAATGTGACGAGACTTTTCCGTGAGCACCTTCAAGGCACCCAAGGGCACGTACGATCTGCTCCCGCCGAATTCCGCGAGCTATCTCGCGGTGCGCGAGGCGATCGCCGCGCCGCTGCGGAACTCCGGGTACGGCTACATCGAGACGCCCGGATTCGAGAACGTCGAGCTGTTCGCACGCGGCGTCGGTGAGTCCACCGACATCGTGACCAAGGAGATGTACGCCTTCGAGACCAAGGGCGGCGACCGGCTCGCGCTGCGCCCCGAGGGCACCGCCTCCGTCCTGCGGGCGGCGCTGGAGGCCAACCTCCACAAGGGCGGCAACCTGCCCGTCAAGCTCTGGTACTCCGGCTCGTACTACCGCTACGAGCGCCCGCAGAAGGGCCGCTACCGCCACTTCTCGCAGGTCGGCGCCGAGGCGATCGGCGCGGAGGACCCCGCGCTGGACGCCGAGCTGATCATCCTCGCCGACCAGGCGTACCGCTCGCTGGGGCTGCGCGACTTCCGCATCCTGCTGAACTCGCTCGGCGACAAGACGTGCCGCCCCGTCTACCGGGCCGCGCTGCAGGAGTTCCTGCGCGGTCTGGAGCTGGACGAGGACACCCGCCGGCGGATCGACATCAACCCGCTGCGGGTCCTCGACGACAAGCGCGAGTCGGTCCAGGAGCAGCTCATCGGGGCGCCCATGCTCCGCGACTACCTCTGCGAGGAGTGCAAGGCGTACCACGAGCAGGTGCGCGAGCTGCTGACCGCGGCGGGCGTGGCCTTCGAGGACGACCCGAAGCTGGTGCGCGGCCTGGACTACTACACCCGCACCACCTTCGAGTTCGTCCACGACGGTCTGGGCTCGCAGTCCGCGGTGGGCGGCGGCGGCCGCTACGACGGTCTCTCCGAGATGATCGGCGGCCCCGAGCTGCCGTCCGTCGGCTGGGCGCTGGGCGTGGACCGTACGGTGCTCGCACTGGAGGCGGAGGGCATCACCCTCGACATCCCCGCCGCCACCGCCGTGTACGCGGTCCCGCTGGGCGAGGAGGCCCGCCGGGTGCTCTTCGGCACGGTCACCGAGCTGCGCCGGGCCGGCGTCGCCACCGACTTCGCGTACGGCGGCAAGGGCCTGAAGAACGCCATGAAGTCGGCCAACCGTTCCGGCGCGCGGCTGGCTCTGGTGGCCGGCGAGCGGGACCTGGGCGAGGGCGTCGTGCAGGTCAAGGACCTGGAGAGCGGCGAGCAGACCCCGGTCGCGGTGGACGCCGTGGTCGAGGAGGTCCGGCGCAGGCTGGGCTGACCCCTTTGCGCCTAAACCGGCGCCGCTCTCGCGGACCCAATTGCTCGCCGTGTGGGTTGCGCAATTGATGGTTGCGGTGTTCGTGGGGAGAGACGAGGGCCGTCCGGGCGGGGAGTGATCGTCGGGGCGGCCCTCGCGTCAATCTCCGGCCTGTGGATCCCCCTTACTTACGCGTATCGAACGGTGGGGCGTTGTGGACTTGGGGCACAATGAAAGCCGCGCCCGCGGGTGCGGGCCCCGGCCACACTCCCCACCGACGACGGAACGGCCCTATGACGACGACAGCGGTTGATGACGTGTCCATCGACGACGACCACGCGAGCGACTCGGGCACCATCGGCGCGGGTCGCGGATTCGCCCTCCTCCTGGTGATCACCGGCGCGCTGGGCATCCTGGCCGCGGCGGTCATCACCCTCGACAAGTTCGAGCTGCTCAAGGACCCGACCTTCAAGCCGGCCTGCAGCCTCAACCCGATCATCTCCTGCACCAATGTCATGAACAGCTGGCAGGCGGACGTCTTCGGCTTCCCGAACCCGCTCGCCGGACTGGTCGCCTTCGGTGCGGTCGTCGCGATCGGCATGGGCCTGCTGTCGGGCGCCCGCTACCGCCGCTGGTACTGGATCGGGCTGAACGTCGGCACCCTGCTCGGTGCCGTCTTCTGCATGTGGCTGATGGTCCAGTCGCTCTACAGCATCCACTCGCTGTGCCTGTGGTGCTCGCTGACCTGGGCCGTCACGATCCTGATGTTCTGGTACACGACCGTGCACAACATCAAGCACGGCATCATCCCGGCCCCCGCGGCGCTGCGGACGTCGGTGCTGGAGTTCCACTGGGTCGTACCGGTGCTCTGGTACGGCGTGATCCTGCTGCTGATCCTCACCAACTTCTGGTCGTACTGGAGCACTCTGATCTAGCGCCTCGGACAGGCCCTGGGCCCGATCCACCGGGCACGGTCTGTCTCCGGGCTTCCGACGCCCCTGGTCACCGCGGTGGCCAGGGGCGTTGTCAGTGGGGTGGCATAGGCTCGTGAGCGTGGAGCCCGACCTGTTCACCGCCGCCGCCGAAGACCGCCAGGAGAAGGACCCCGCGGGGTCTCCGCTCGCCGTGCGGATGCGCCCGCGCACCCTCGACGAGGTCGTGGGGCAGCAGCATCTGCTCAGGCCGGGCTCGCCGCTGCGCCGCCTCGTCGGCGAGGGCGACGGGGGCCCGGCGGGGCCGTCGTCGGTGTTCCTGTGGGGGCCGCCCGGCATCGGCAAGACGACCCTGGCGTATGTCGTCAGCCAGGCGACGAACAAGCGCTTCGTGGAGCTCTCCGCGATCACGGCCGGGGTCAAGGAGGTCCGGGCGGTCATCGACGGTGCCCGGCGCGCCTCCGGCGGCTTCGGCAAGGAGACCGTCCTCTTCCTCGACGAGATCCACCGCTTCAGCAAGGCCCAGCAGGACTCCCTGCTGCCCGCCGTGGAGAACCGCTGGGTCACCCTGATCGCCGCGACCACCGAGAACCCGTATTTCTCGGTGATCTCCCCGCTGCTGTCCCGTTCGCTGCTGCTGACGCTGGAACCGCTCACGGACGACGATCTGCGCGGGCTGCTGCGCCGCGCCGTGACCGATGCGCGCGGGCTCGCGGGCGCGGTCACCCTGCCCGAGGACACCGAGGCGCATCTGCTGCGGATCGCGGGCGGCGACGCCCGGCGGGCGCTGACGGCCCTGGAGGCCGGGGCCGGCTCGGCGATGGCCAAGGGAGAAACGGAGATCACCCTCCAGACCCTGGAGGAGTCCGTCGACCGCGCTGCGGTGAAGTACGACCGGGACGGCGACCAGCATTACGACGTCGCCAGCGCCCTGATCAAGTCCATCCGCGGCTCCGACGTCGATGCCGCGCTGCACTATCTGGCCCGGATGATCGAGGCGGGCGAGGACCCGCGGTTCATCGCCCGCCGGCTGATGATCTCGGCGAGCGAGGACATCGGCCTGGCCGACCCCACCGCCCTGCAGACCGCGGTCGCCGCGGCCCAGGCGGTGGCGATGATCGGCTTCCCCGAGGCCCGGATCACCCTGAGCCAGGCCACCATCGCGCTCGCCCTGGCGCCCAAGTCGAACGCCGCGTACATGGCGATCGACGCCGCGCTGGCGGACGTCCGCGCGGGGCGGGCCGGCGCCGTGCCGCCGCATCTGCGCGACAGCCACTACAAGGGCGCCCAGAAGCTCGGCCACGGCCAGGGCTACCAGTACCCGCACGACCTCCCGGGCGGCATCGCGGCCCAGCAGTACGCACCGGACGAGGTCCACGGCAGGCGCTACTACACCCCGACCCGGCACGGCGCCGAGGCTCGCTACGCGGACGTCGCCGAGCGGGTCCGCGCGCGACTGCGCGGCGCGACGGGCGCGACGGGGGAGGGCGGCTCCGAGTAGCCCGGCGCTGACTGCCCCGGTGCCGCGCGCCCGTCCGGTCCGGTCAACCCCCGTCAGCGGACGGCGAGTTGGGCGCCACTGGGCGCCGCCGGCCGGGCGGCGCCGCGTCGGCCGAAGCCCCGGTGCGCTGCCCCTGCTTCGCCGCTCCCTACTCCGCGGCCGCCTCGAAGAGGCCGTGCATGGCGCGGCGCAGTTCGGCGACGTCCCGTACCGGCTCGGGGAAGTCGAAGCGGGCGTCGAAGGAGCGCTGCTCGGCATCGGTGCCGCCGTCTCCCGGGGAGCGACCCCCGGATCCCTGGACAAAGCGAACCCGCAGGCCGAAGCGGTCCAGCGCCACCGGTACCGCCCGGTCGCGCGCGCCGCAGAGCTGGGCGCGGTCGCCCAGCAGGCTGCACAGGCCGCGCACCTGGTCGTCGTGCGCCGCGTGCAGATGCTGGAGCAGGTCGGCCTCGTGGGCCACCAGCGGATCGGGCGTCGCGGCGGCGAACTCGTCGGGCTCCACGGGCTCGGCGCCCCACAGGTCGTCCACCGCGCCCTCACCGACCTCCAGGCGCAGCATCATCCAGGCGGTCCGCCCGTACAACCCCGGTGCCGGCTCGGGCTGGAGCGCCTCCCCGATGCCGAGCAGCTCGCCGACGGGATGCCGCTCGGCGAGCAGCATCGCTGCCTGGGCGCGCTGCTCGTTGCGTACGGGGGTCAGCCAGCCGGCCACCCAGGCCCGTCCGCGGATGCGATGCGGCACCGAAACCGGCGCGACATCCGTGATCTCCATCACGGCGGTGAGGTCGTCGTCCTGGGCGTGGGCGGCGGCCCGTGCCGCCGCGGAGTCGCCAGGAACCAGCAACAGCACGTCTCCCTCGGGTGTCACCGTCCGGCAGACGGGCGCCCCGAGGCCGGTCTCGTCGGGGTCCTCGACTCCGGGGATGCTCAGGGACGCCATACCATTGGACTCGACGAGGGTTCGTACGCGCTCGGCGGCGGTGGGCTGCTGGGCGTTTTCCACGGGACGCGGCTGACCCGCCTCGGTGCTCTGGGCACTGGGCAGGGGGATCCCAGGTCGAAACATGCGTTCTCCTCGCGCTAAGGTAAGCCTCACCTAACTTACACGGAGGTCCGTTCCACGTGAACCAGTCGCGTCCCAAGGTCAAGAAGTCGCGCGCGCTCGGCATCGCGCTGACGCCGAAGGCCGTCAAGTACTTCGAGGCCCGTCCCTACCCGCCCGGCGAGCACGGCCGTGGCCGCAAGCAGAGCAGTGACTACAAGGTCCGTCTGCTGGAGAAGCAGCGTCTGCGTGCGCAGTACGACATCAGCGAGCGCCAGATGGCCCGTGCCTACGACCGCGCTCGGAAGGTCGAAGGCAAGACGGGCGAGGCCCTGATCGTCGAGCTTGAGCGCCGTCTGGACGCGCTCGTCCTGCGGTCGGGTATCGCCCGCACCATCTACCAGGCCCGCCAGATGGTCGTCCACGGCCACATCGCGGTCAACGACCGCAAGGTCGACAAGCCGTCCTTCCGCGTCCGCCCCGGCGACGTCGTGATGGTCCGCGAGCGCAGCCGCGAGAAGCACCCCTTCCAGGTCGCGCGTGAGGGTGGCTACGCCCCCGACGGCGAGACCCCCCGCTACCTGGAGGTCAACCTGCAGGCTCTGGCGTTCCGCCTCGACCGGGACCCGAACCGCAAGGAGATCCCGGTGATCTGCGACGAGCAGCTCGTCGTCGAGTACTACGCCCGCTAAGCAGCACCGCAGGCGCAGCCTCAGCACAGCCCGCCGTCTCCCCGCCGCTCGCGGACGGGGAGACGGCGGGTTCGTTCGTTGTGCCGACGCCCGCCCCTCTCCGGGAACGGGGTACGGACGGACAGTCACGGCGCGATAAGGTCAAGGTTGCCGTTCGAGCGGGACAACCGAGCGGGCCGAGCTCGGCCCCAACCAGTCGGAAAGTGGTGCCAACGTGTCCGGTGGAGAGGTGGCCGGGATCCTCGTGGCCGTCTTCTGGGCGATCCTCGTGTCGTTCCTCGCCCTCGTGCTGGTGAGGCTCGCACAGACGCTCAAGGCGACCACCAAGATGGTGTCCGAGGTGTCCGACCAGGCCGTCCCGCTGCTCGCCGACGCGTCCGCCACCGTCCGCTCCGCGCACACCCAACTGGCCCGCGTCGACGCCATCGCGGCCGACGTCCAAGAGGTCACCGCCAACGCCTCCGCGCTCTCCTCGACCGTCTCCTCCGCCTTCGGCGGACCGCTGGTCAAGGTCGCGGCGTTCGGCTACGGCGTGCGCCGCGCGATCGGCAAGAAGGGCGCCGCCGCCCCCGCCGACGGCGCAAAGCGCACCGTCGTCGTCGGCCGAACCCTGCCCGGCGCCCGCCGTGGCGGGCGCCGCAACCGTCGCTCCAAGGACTGATCACAGCGATGTTCCGCCGCGCATTCTGGTTCACCACCGGCGCCGCCGCCGGGGTGTGGGCCACCAACAAGGTCCACCGCAAGCTGCGCAAACTGCAGCCCGACAGTCTCGCCGCGCAGGCCGCGGACAAGGCCGTCGAGGCAGGGCACCGGCTGCGTCAATTTGCATTGGACGTACGCACGGGAATGGCGGACCGTGAAGAGCAGCTGCACGACGCGCTCGGTCTCGGCGACACGAGCGACGTCCGTGAGCTGCCCGCGCCGCGCACCCCCGCGGCGCTCGAAACGCACTACCGAACCACGAGAACACCCGGACAGACCGGGCTGACCGGACCGACTGGAAATGAGGACCACTGATGGAGTCGGCTGAAATCCGCCGCCGCTGGCTGCGCTTCTTCGAAGAGCGTGGGCACACCGTCGTGCCGTCGGCGTCGCTCATCGCGGACGACCCGACGCTGCTGCTCGTCAACGCGGGCATGGTCCCCTTCAAGCCGTACTTCCTCGGCGAGGTCAAGCCGCCCGCCGCGCGCGCCACCAGCGTCCAGAAGTGCGTCCGTACCCCGGACATCGAAGAGGTCGGCAAGACCACCCGGCACGGCACGTTCTTCCAGATGTGCGGCAACTTCTCCTTCGGCGACTACTTCAAGGAAGGCGCCATCAAGTACGCCTGGGAGCTGCTGACCAGCTCGCAGGCCGACGGCGGCTACGGCCTCGACCCGGAGAAGCTCTGGATCACCGTCTACCTCGACGACGACGAGGCCGAGCGGATCTGGCACGAGGTCGTCGGGGTGCCCAAGGAGCGCATCCAGCGGCTGGGCAAGAAGGAGAACTACTGGTCCATGGGCGTCCCGGGCCCGTGCGGCCCGTGCTCCGAGATCAACTACGACCGCGGCCCGGAATTCGGCGTCGAGGGCGGCCCGGCCGTCAACGACGAGCGGTACGTGGAGATCTGGAACCTGGTCTTCATGCAGTACGAGCGGGGCGCCGGCACCGGCAAGGAGGACTTCGAGATCCTCGGTGACCTGCCCAGCAAGAACATCGACACCGGGCTCGGCCTCGAGCGCCTGGCGATGATCCTGCAGGACGTCCCGAACATGTACGAGACGGACACCCTGCGCGTCGTCATCGACAAGGCCACCGAGCTCACCGGCGTCCGCTACGGCGCCGCGCACGGCTCCGACGTCTCGCTCCGCGTCGTCGCCGACCACATCCGCACCGCCACGATGCTCATCGGCGACGGCGTCACCCCCGGCAACGAGGGCCGCGGCTACGTCCTGCGCCGCATCATGCGCCGCGCCATCCGCAACATGCGGCTGCTCGGCGCCACGGACCTAGTCGTCGGCGAGCTGCTGGACGTCGTCATCAAGACGATGGGCCAGCAGTACCCGGAGCTGCTGGAGGACCGCCGCCGCATCGAGACGGTCGCCCTCGCCGAGGAGGCCGCCTTCGTCAAGACGCTGAAGGCCGGCACCAACATCCTCGACACCGCTGTCACCGACACCAAGACCGCCGGTGGCACGGTCCTGGCCGGCGACAAGGCGTTCCTGCTCCACGACACCTGGGGCTTCCCCATCGACCTCACCCTCGAAATGGCCGCCGAGCAGGGCCTTTCGGTGGACGAGGACGGCTTCCGCCGCCTGATGAAGGAGCAGCGGGACCGCGCCAAGGCCGACGCCCAGGCCAAGAAGAGCGGCCACGCCGACCTGTCCGCCTACCGCGAGGTCGCCGACAAGTCCGGCGCCACCGAGTTCACCGGCTACAGCGCCACCGAGGGCGAGTCCACCGTCGTCGGCCTGCTGGTCAACGGCGTCCCGGCGCCCGCCGCCCACGAGGGCGACGAGGTCGAGGTCGTCCTGGACCGCACCCCGTTCTACGCCGAGGGCGGCGGCCAGCTCGCCGACACCGGCCGGATCAAGCTGGACTCCGGCGCCGTCGTCGAGGTCCGCGACGTCCAGCAGCCGGTGCCCGGCGTCACGGTCCACAAGGGGGTCGTCCAGGTCGGCGAGGTGGTGCTCGGCGCCGCCGGGTACGCCGCCATCGACGTCACCCGCCGCCGGGCCATCGCCCGCGCCCACAGCGCCACCCACCTCACGCACCAGGCGCTGCGCGACGCCCTCGGCCCGACGGCCGCCCAGGCCGGTTCGGAGAACTCCCCGGGCCGCTTCCGCTTCGACTTCGGGTCGCCGACCGCCGTACCGGGCTCGGTCCTCACCGACGTCGAGCAGAAGATCAACGACGTCCTCGCCCGTGAGCTCGATGTGCACGCCGAGGTCATGAGCATGGAGGACGCCAAGAAGCAGGGCGCCATCGCCGAGTTCGGCGAGAAGTACGGCGACCGGGTGCGCGTGGTCACCATCGGCGACTTCTCCAAGGAGCTGTGCGGCGGCACGCATGTCCACAACACCGCCCAGCTCGGCCTGGTGAAGCTGCTCGGCGAATCGTCCATCGGCTCCGGCGTACGCCGTGTCGAGGCGCTGGTCGGCGTGGACGCCTACCGGTTCCTGGCCCGCGAGCACACCGTCGTCTCGCAGCTCACCGAGCTGGTCAAGGGCCGCCCGGAGGAGCTGCCCGAGAAGATCTCCGGTGTTCTGGCCAAGCTGAAGGACGCCGAGAAGGAGATCGAGAAGTTCCGCGCCGAGAAGGTGCTCCAGGCCGCCGCCGGGCTGGCCGAGGGCGCCAAGGACGTGCGGGGCGTGGCCCTGGCCGTCGGCCAGGTCCCGGACGGCACCTCCGCCGACGATCTGCGCAAGCTGGTGCTGGACGTGCGCGGCCGCATCGCCGGCGACCGCGCCGCCGTCGTGGCCCTGTTCTCGGTGGCCAACGGCCGCCCGGTGACCGTCATCGCCACCAACGAGGCCGCCCGCGAGCGCGGCATCAAGGCCGGCGAGCTGGTCCGTACGGCCGCCAAGACGCTCGGCGGAGGCGGCGGCGGCAAGCCGGACGTCGCCCAGGGCGGCGGTCAGAAGGCCGACGCGGTGCCGGAGGCCATCGAGGCCGTCGAGCGGCTCGTCGCCGAGGTGGCCTGAAGCGCGTGAGTGCCATGCGACGCGGCAGAAGAATCGCCGTTGATGTCGGGGATGCCCGGATCGGGGTCGCCTCGTGCGACCCCGACGGGGTCCTCGCCACCCCCGTCGAGACGGTGCCGGGACGCGATGTCCCGGCGGCGCACCGGCGGTTGAAGGCGATCGTCGACGAGTACGAGCCGCTCGAAGTCGTGGTCGGCCTGCCCCGCTCCCTCAGTGGGGGAGAGGGGCCGGCCGCGGCCAAGGTCCGGGCGTTCGCCCACGAGATGGCGAAGAACATCACACCTGTCGGGGTCCGGCTGGTCGATGAGCGGATGTCGACGGTGACCGCGACCCAGGGTCTCAGGGCCTCTGGCGTGCGCAGCAAGAAGGGCCGTTCGGTGGTCGACCAGGCGGCCGCCGTAGTTATCCTCCAGAGCGCACTCGAAACCGAACGGGTCTCCGGGCAGCCTCCGGGAGAGAGCGTCGAAGTGGTCATCTGATCGCGGTACGGTAACGTTCCGCGCGATGTGGCGGTTCGAACAGCCGCGCGTGCAAGCAGAGGCGGATCGGTACAGCAAGAGCGCTGCCCGTTCGGAGCGCTCCGCCTCTCGGCTCTAGGGGATCGATGACCGAGTATGGCCGGGGCTACGGCTCCGAACCGTGGCATCCCGAGGACCCGCTCTACGGAGACCAGGGTTCCTACGGAGGCCAGCCGCAGCAGTCCCAGTGGGGCGGGCAGCAGGCTCAGTCCGCGCCGTACCCCCAGCAGCATCCCCAGGAGCAGTACGACGGGAGATGGGACACGCAGGGCGGGCAGCAGCCATACGACCCGTACGACCCCTATGGCCAGCAGCCGGCCGATCCGTACGGCGGCCTGGGCACCGACTACTACGGTTCCCAGGACGCGTACGCGCAGCAGCCCCAGCGGGTGCAGCAGCAGGCGCCGCCGCACCCGCAGCAGCGCCAGGTGCCCCAGCAACAGCAGCCCTATCCGTCGCAGCAGTTCGAGCAGCAGCAGTACGAGCAGCGCCAGTACGACCAGCGGCAATACGAGCAGCGCCCGTACGAGCAGCGCGTCGAGCCGGGGTTCGACGACACCGCGGAGGGCGACTGGCGGGTCGAGCCGGAGCGGCGGGAACGGGAGCCGGAGCACGCGTTCTTCGCGGACGGCGTCGATGACGACGATCCCGACGACAACCCGCGCGGACGCCGGTCCGACCGCGAGCGCCGCGGCAAGAAGAACAAACGCCGCAGCGGCCGGGCATGCCTGGTCATCACCCTGGTTTTCGCCGGAGTTGTCGGGACCGTCGGATATTTCGGCTATGACTTCTTCATGAGTCATTTCGGACCGGCGCCCGACTACGAGGGCGAGGGTTCCGGTGACGTGCAGGTCGAAATCGAACCCGGCTCCTCGATCATGCAGATGGGCCTGACGCTCAAAAAGGCGGGCGTCGTCAAGAGCGCCGACGCGTTCAGCGAGGCCGCCGTCGACAGCAAGAACGACAAGAGCCTCCAGCCCGGCACGTATTCGCTGCGCAAACACATGTCGGCGGCCGCCGCCATCGAGCTGATGCTGGACCCCAAGAGCCGTAACGGACTGACGGTCCGCGAGGGGCTTCGGGCGGGGGCGGTGTACGAACTCATCGACCAGCGGCTCAAGCTCAAGAAGGGCACCACCAAGCAGATCGCCCGGAAGGACTTCAAGAAGCTCGGGCTGCCCTCCTGGGCCAACAACTCCGCGAATATCAAGGACCCGTTGGAAGGCTTCCTCTACCCGTCGACGTACAGCGTCGGCGGCAAGGCGAAGCCGGAGACGGTCCTGAAGGAGATGGTGGCGCGGGCCAACCAGGTGTACGAGAAGTACGACCTGCAGGGGAACGCGCGAAAGCTCCAGCTCGACTCGCCGATGCAGCTGCTCACCGTCGCCAGCCTCACGCAGGCCGAAGGCAAGTACAAACACGACTTCGTCAAGGTCGCACGCGTCGTCTACAACCGTCTCAAGCCGAACAACACCGAGACCTACGGGCTGCTCGACTTCGACTCGACCGTGAACTACGCCAAGACGGAAAGCACCCTGGACACCGGATCCGTCGACGATCTGCGCAAGTTCAACGACCCGTACAACACCTACAAGTTCAAGGGTCTGCCGCCGGGGCCGATAGGCAACCCTGGCGAGGTGGCACTCAAATCGGCCATCAACCCGGCCAAGGGCAACTGGTACTACTTCGTCTCGATCAACCCGGAAAAGACGCTGTTCGCCGCGACGAACGAAGAGCACGAGCGCAACCGCCGCATCTACGAAAAGGAACGCGAGAAAGCCAAGCAATGAGCGCCAGACGTCGAGCCGCGGTCCTCGGATCCCCGATTGCCCATTCCCTCTCCCCGGAACTGCACCGTGCCGCCTACGCGGCGCTGGGCCTGAGCGACTGGACGTACGACCGCCACGAGGTCGACGAGGAGACACTCCCGTCCTTCATCGAAGGGCTGGATGCCACCTGGGCGGGGCTGTCGCTGACCATGCCGCTCAAGCGGGCCGTGATCCCGCTGCTCGACGAGATCAGTGAGACCGCGGCCTCGGTCGAGGCGGTGAACACCGTCGTCCTCACGGCCGACGGGCGCCGCCTCGGCGACAACACCGACATCCCGGGCATGCTCGCCGCGCTGCGCGAGCGCGGCGTCGGCAAGGTCGAGCGGGCGTCCGTCCTGGGCGCCGGCGCCACCGCCTCCTCGGCGCTCGCCGCGCTGTCCCGTATCTGCACCGGCGAGGTGACCGCGTACGTCCGCAGCGCCGCGCGCGCCGACGAGATGCGCGGCTGGGGGGAGCGGCTGGGCGTCGCGGTCCGTACCGCGCCCTGGGACGACGCCGCCGAGGCGCTGCACGCGCCGCTGACCATCGCCACCACACCGGCCGGCACCACCGACGCGCTCGCCGCCGCCGTGCCCGAACACCCCGGCACGCTCTTCGACGTCCTGTACGAGCCCTGGCCGACGACGCTGGCCACGGCCTGGGCGGCGCACGGCGGTGCGGTCGTCGGCGGCCTCGACCTGCTGGTGCACCAGGCGGTGCTCCAGGTGGAGCAGATGACCGGACGGTCCCCGGCGCCGCTGGCCGCGATGCGCCGGGCGGGCGAGGCGGCACTCGCCGCCCGCTGATGCGATGAGCACGGCTCCGGGTGGCCCCCGTCGCCCGCCGAGCCGGCTCAGTTGCTGCACCGATCCGGCGATCTGTCCCATTCCTCCCGCCCGCGCCCGGTCCGCACCCTGGACGGGGCGCTGCCCGGCCGCTGCGACGTGGGAGGATCGGGAGAAGACCGTACGCGGACGAGCAGTACATGAGGAGCACCGTTGAGCAGGTTGCGCTGGCTGACGGCGGGGGAGTCGCACGGCCCCGCACTCGTGGCGACGCTGGAGGGCCTTCCGGCCGGGGTCCCGATCACCACCGAGCTGGTGGCGGACGCGCTGGCCCGGCGCCGGCTGGGCTATGGCCGCGGTGCCCGGATGAAGTTCGAGCAGGACGAGATCACCTTCCTCGGCGGGGTGCGGCACGGCCTTTCGCTCGGCTCGCCCGTGGCGATCATGGTCGGCAACACCGAGTGGCCCAAGTGGGAGCAGGTGATGGCGGCCGATCCGGTGGACGAGGAGGAGCTCGCCGCGCTGGCCCGTAACGCGCCGCTGACCCGCCCCCGCCCCGGTCACGCCGACCTGGCCGGAATGCAGAAGTACGGCTTCGGCGAGGCCCGGCCGATCCTGGAGCGCGCCTCCGCCCGCGAGACTGCGGCCCGGGTCGCCCTGGGCGCGGTCGCCCGTTCCTTCCTCAAGGAGACGGCCGGCATCGAGATCGTCTCGCATGTCGTCGAGCTGGCCGCGGCGAAGGCCCCGTACGGCGTCTACCCCAAGCCCTCCGACGTGGAGAAGCTGGACGCCGACCCGGTGCGCTGCCTGGACGCGGACGCGAGCAAGGCGATGGTCGCCGAGATCGACCAGGCCCACAAGGACGGCGACACCCTCGGCGGCGTGGTCGAGGTGCTGGCCTACGGCGTGCCGGTCGGCCTCGGCTCGCATGTCCACTGGGACCGCCGGCTGGACGCCCGGCTGGCCGCCGCCCTCATGGGCATCCAGGCCATCAAGGGCGTCGAGGTCGGCGACGGCTTCGACCTGGCGCGGGTGCCGGGCTCGAAGGCGCACGACGAGATCGTGGCCACCGAGGACGGCATCAGGCGCACGTCGGGCCGCTCCGGCGGCACCGAGGGCGGGCTGACCACCGGTGAACTCCTGCGCGTCCGCGCCGCGATGAAGCCGATCGCGACGGTGCCGCGGGCCCTGGCCACGGTGGACGTCACCACGGGTGAGGCGACCAAGGCGCACCACCAGCGCTCGGACGTCTGCGCCGTGCCGGCCGCCGGCATCGTAGCCGAGGCGATGGTGGCGCTGGTGCTGGCCGACGCTGTGGCGGAGAAGTTCGGCGGCGACAGCGTGCCGGAGACCCGCCGCAACGTGCGGGGCTACCTCGACAACCTGGCGATCAAATGACGGCCCCGGTCGTCGTACTGATCGGCCCGCCCGGCGCCGGCAAGTCCACGGTGGGCGCGCTGCTCGCCGAGCGGCTGGGCGTGGGCTACCGGGACACCGACGCCGACATCGTCACCACGGCCGGCAAGCCGATCGCGGACATCTTCGTCGACGAGGGCGAACCGTACCTCCGCGAACTGGAGCGGGAAGCGGTCCGCACGGCCCTCGAAGGCCATGACGGGGTGCTGTCGCTCGGCGGCGGCGCGATCATGGACGACGGCACCCGCAAGCTGCTCGCGGGGCTGCCGGTCGTCTTCCTGGACGTCCAACTCGCAGACGCCGTCAAGCGGGTGGGCCTGGACGCGCCGCGCCCGCTGCTCGCGGTCAACCCGCGCAAGCGGTGGCGCGAGCTGATGGAACAGCGCCGCCCGCTGTACACCGAGGTGGCGCGCGCCGTGATCGACACCGCGGAGCGCGCCCCCGGCCAGGTCGTCGAGGCGATCCTGGACGCATTGGAGCTACGGCAGGCCGCGGGCGACGCCCCGCAGGCCGCCAACAGGGAGGAACAGGCATGACGGAGCAGGCCACCCGTATCCAGGTCGGCGGTACGGCAGGCACCGACCCGTACGAGGTGCTCGTCGGGCGGCAGCTGCTCGGTGAACTCCCGGGCCTGATCGGGGACGGCGCCAAGCGGGTCGCGGTGCTGCACCCGGAGGCGCTGGCCGCCACCGGAGAGGCACTGCGCGAGGACCTCGCCGGCCAGGGCTACGAGGCGATCGCCATCCAGCTGCCGAACGCGGAGGAGTCCAAGACCGCCGAGGTCGCCGCGTACTGCTGGAAGGCGCTCGGCCAGACCGGCTTCACCCGCACCGATGTGATCGTCGGCGTCGGCGGCGGCGCCACCACCGACCTGGCCGGTTTCGTGGCCGCGACCTGGCTGCGCGGAGTGCGCTGGATCGCCGTACCCACCACCGTCCTCGGCATGGTGGACGCGGCCGTCGGCGGCAAGACCGGCATCAACACCGCCGAGGGCAAGAACCTCGTCGGCGCCTTCCACCCGCCGGCCGGTGTGCTCTGCGACCTGGCCGCGCTCGACTCGCTGCCGGTCAACGACTACGTCTCCGGGCTGGCCGAGGTCATCAAGGCCGGCTTCATCGCCGACCCGGTGATCCTCGACCTGATCGAGTCCGACCCGGAGGCCGCCAAGCGCCCGGACGGCGCGCACACCGCCGAGCTGATCGAGCGGGCGATCCGGGTCAAGGCCGAGGTCGTCTCGGCGGACCTCAAGGAGTCCGGTCTGCGCGAGATCCTCAACTACGGCCACACCCTGGCGCACGCCATCGAGAAGAACGAGCGCTACAACTGGCGGCACGGCGCGGCCGTCTCCGTCGGCATGGTCTTCGCCGCCGAACTCGGCCGGATCGCGGGCCGCCTGGACGACGCCACCGCCGACCGGCACCGCGCCGTCCTGGCGTCCGTCGGGCTGCCGCTGACCTACCGCGGCGACCAGTGGCCCAAGCTGCTGGAGACCATGAAGGTCGACAAGAAGTCCCGCGGCGACCGGCTGCGCTTCATCGTCCTCGACGGCCTCGCCAAGCCGACCGTCCTGGAGGGCCCGGACCCGGCCATGCTGCTTGCCGCGCATGCCGAGATTGCGGCGTGAGCCCGATGAATCGCAGAGTGCTGGTCCTGAACGGCCCCAACCTCGGCCGGCTGGGCTCCCGCGAGCCGGACGTCTACGGCGCCACCTCCTACGCCGGGCTGGTCGAGCAGTGCACCGCGCTCGGCAAGGAGCTGGGGTTCGACGCGGAGGTCAGGGAGACCAACGACGAGGGGGAGATGGTCCGTTGGCTGCACGAAGCCGCCGACGGCTCGATCCCGGTCGTCATCAACCCCGGTGCCTTCACGCACTATTCGTACGCGATGCGGGACGCCGCGGCGCAGCGCACCGCGCCGCTCATCGAGGTGCACATCTCGAACCCGTACGCCCGCGAGGAATTCCGGCATAATTCGGTGATCGCGGCGGTCGCCAGCGGTACGGTCGCCGGCTTCGGCATCGGCTCGTACCGTCTCGCGCTCCGTGCGCTGGCCGAGGAACTCGACGGCTGACGCACCGGATCGGGCACTCCCCACCGCCCCCGGACGTTCCTCCGGTGAGCGCCGGGGGTGGGGACCGCACCCAGTGCGAGCTGGCAGAGTACCGTTCGCAGAAGTACACCCACGCCGACGGTGTCGGGCACAACGGCCCTTGTGGGCCGGTCGGTTACCGCACGACGCACCGGATGGTCCTGGACCACGCCACCCGGCGCCGAGCACCGCACCATGTCGACCGCACGAGACGGAGAGCCACCGGATGCAGTACGCAGTGGGGGCTCCGCTGCCACCGCCCCAGGGGCAGACGCCAGGCCAGCAGGGCCATCCAGGACAGCCCGAGCACGGCGCCACGATGAGCTGGACCCCCCACCACGGCCGGCCCGTCCCGCCCGGCTCGCCGCCGTCCCCCGCGGCCCCACCGGCGCCGCCCGCCCCGCCCGCACCCGCCGCACCGCCCGTCCCGCCGCC
>NZ_SUMB01000017.1 GCF_005048155.1 Streptomyces piniterrae | reverse complement strand
GTGCGTTTCGGCCTTTCGGCTTCTTCGCGGTTCCAACCTTACCAGATCCGTTTCCGTCTCCGGCCCCCTGTTGGAGCGGGGTTGACCGTCCGGCTTTCGCTTTTCGGCCTTTCCGACTCTATCAGATTCGATTTCGTTCCGTTGCCGGTTCGAATTCAGTTCCGATTCCCCGTCGGCGGGGTGTTGCGCCTTTCGGCGCGGTCACTACTTTAGCGGAATTCCTCGGTGACTCAAATCGAGTCGGTGCAATCGAATTTCGGCATGCCGAAATTGATCCCGGTGAGGGGCCGTGCAGTAGTGGTGTGCCGCGATGCGGCGGGATGGCTACCGCAGAACCGTTCCGGCTCCGTGGCAACTCGGAGAACACTACGGATGAGGCAGACCCGTGTCAACTTGAGTCAGTCGAGGTCGTTCAGTCGTCCGCCGGCGTCCGGTTGGGCGTCCTCCACGCGGCGCAACAGGCGGGTCAACACCTCGCCGAGGAGGTGTCGTTCCTCGCTGGACAGGTCCTGGAGGAGGTCGCCTTCGAAGACCGACGCCAGGCGCATCGCCTCGAGCCACTTCTCACGACCCTCGTCGGTGAGCTCGACGATGACGCGGACCCGGTTCTTCTCGTCGCGCTCTCGTGTGACCAGGCCCTCGCTCGCCATGCGGTCGATGCGATGGGTCATGGCGGCCGGTGTGAGGCCGAGGCGTTTGGCGAGCTCGCCGGGGCCCATCCGGTAGGGCGCGCCGGCGAGGACCAGGGCTTTGAGGACTTCCCATTCGGCGTTGCTCAGGCCGAGCGTGGCGGTCTGCCGTCCGTAGGCGACGTTCATCCGCCGGTTGAGGCGCTGAAGTGCGGAGACGACCTGTTCCACCTGGGGGTCGAGGTCCTGGAACTCACGCTGGTAGGCCGCGATCTGTTCCTCGAGGCTCGGCTCGGCCGTGTCGGCGGCCGTATCTGAGGGCTCAGGCATGCGGCGCAGTATGGCATGGAAGTCATTGGCGTTGAAGTCCTTCTCTGTGTACTCTTTAACTTCGAACTTTAGCTTCGAAGTCTTCAGGGTGTGACTGTTCGGTCCGCCGAGGGTGTCGGGGCCTGGTGGGTTCGTCCTCTTATTCGTCTTACGACATGACCTAGGTAGGTGAGTGTGACCACCGCGATGGGCGCAGCTCTGCGCCGGATCCAGCTGGGGAACGCGCTGAGCGCGTTCGGCAACGGCTTCACGGTTCCGTATCTGTACGTCTATGTGGCGAAGGTGCGCGATCTCGGTGCGAGTACGGCCGGAGTGGTGCTGGCGATGCTGGCGGTGGCCGCACTGGTCGTTCTGCCGTTGACCGGGCGGGTCATCGACCGGCGCGGGCCGCTGCCGGTGGCCATCGCCGGTACGGTCTCCGCCGCCGTCGGTGCGCTGGGGCTCGGGCTGTCCGCCACGGAGCCGCTGGTCATCGCGTCCGCCATCGCACTCGGTGCGGGTATAGCGGTGATACAGCCGGCTCTCGCGACGATGATCGTGTGGTGCTCGACGACGGTGACCAGGTCACGGGCGTTCGCCACCCAGTTCTTTCTGAACAACCTCGGTCTGGGTGTCGGTGGGCTGGTCGGCGGTCTTCTGGTCGACGAGACGCATGCGGCGAGCTTTGTGCGGCTGTTCGCCATCGAGGCCGTGATGTTCCTGGTGCTCGGTGCGGCGATCGCGAGCGTGCGGCTGCCTCGGGCGCCGAAGGTCGAGGACGCGGTGCCGACCGAGGAGCGGGCACGGGGCGCCTGGCGGGCGCTGTTCGCCGACCGGCGGATGATGTGGCTGTGTGTGCTGGGCTTTGTGCTGTTCTTCGCCTGCTACGGGCAGTTCGAGTCGGGCCTCGCGGCGTACGCGACCGAGGTCACCCGGATCCCGCCGGCCACGCTGGGTATCGCGCTGGCGGCGAATACGGCGGCGATCGTGGCGGCGCAGTTCGTGGTGCTCAAGCTGGTCGAGCGGCGGCGGCGCAGCCGGGTCATGGCGCTGGTCGGGATGATTTGGACGGTGGCGTGGATCGCGGCCGGGGTGTCCGGGCTGGTGCACGGCGCGCAGGTGGTGGCGACGGCGCTGCTGATCTCCACGTACGCGCTGTTCGGTATAGGTGAGTCGATGCTGTCGCCGACGGTGGCGCCGTTGGTGGCGGATCTGGCGCCGGCCTCGCTCATCGGGCAGTACAACTCGGTGTTTGCGCTGGTCAAACAGCTTGCGCTGGCGGTTGGGCCGGCGGTGGGTGCGTTGATGGTGGGGCATGGGATGTACGTGGCGTACATCGCGATGCTGGTGGTTTGTTCGGTGGGGATTTCCGGGTTGGCGATGCGGTTGGGGCGGATGCTTCGTCCTGCGCAGGACAATCCGCAGCGGGCGGTGGTGGTGGCTCGTGCGGCGCGAGCCGAGGCGTCGGAGCAGGTGGCCGCGGCCGCTTGATGTGCCGCGGTCCCGCCCCTTCCCGAAGCCGGGGCGCGGCCCCGGGCCCCTGGTTCGCCGGCAGCGGCCTGCCCACAACGGAAGCGCCAGGTGCCTAGCCCTTGGGTAGGGCGAATTCGCACCAGACCGCCTTGCCGCCGCCCGGGGTTCTGCGGGAGCCCCAGGAGGAGGCGATGGTGGCGACGATGGAGATGCCCCGGCCGGCTTCGTCGGCCGGTTCGGCTCGGCGGCGGCGGGGGAGGTGGTCGTCGCCGTCGGTGACTTCGATGATCAGGCGGCGGTCGGTACGGCGCAGCCGCAGGCGCATGGGGGGTGTGCCGTGCTGGAGGGAGTTGGCGACCAGTTCGCTGGCCGCCAGGACCCCGAGGTCGTGCAGCTCCGGGGAGAAGCGCCAGGACGCGAGGACGCCGGAGGCGAAGGCGCGGGCGCGCGGGGCCGCTTCGGTGCCGCCGTGGAGTTCGAGGGCGGCGTTGTGGAACAGCTCGGCGTCGTGGCCGGTCCGTTCGGGGTGCTGGAGGACCAGGATGGCCACGTCGTCGTCGTGCGTGGCGGTGATGCCGAGGGAGCGGAGCAGCCGGTCGCAGACGATGTCGGGGGCACCGGTGGCGCCGGCGAAGGCGCGCTCCAGGGCCTCCACGCCGTGGTCGATGTCCTTGTCGCGGCGCTCCACGAGGCCGTCGGTGTAGAGGACGGCGCTGGATCCGGGGCCCAGGGGCACCGCCCCCGAGGTGTGCAGCCAGCCGCCGGTGCCCAGGGGCGGTCCGGTCGGCTCGGCGGCGCGGCGGACGGTGCCGTCCGGGTCACGGACCAGAATGGGGAGATGGCCGGCCGAGGCGTAGACCAGGCGGCCCTCGTTCGGGTCGTGGACCGCGTAGACGCAGGTGGCGATCTGGCTGGCGTCGATCTCGGCGGCCAGGCCGTCCAGGAGTTGCAGGACCTCGTGCGGCGGGAGGTCGAGGCGGGCGTAGGCGCGGACGGCGGTGCGCAGCTGGCCCATGACGGCGGCGGCGCGCACCCCGCGGCCCATGACGTCGCCGATGACCAGAGCCGTACGCCCGGCGCCGAGGGTGATGACGTCGTACCAGTCGCCGCCGACCGCGGCGTCCGTGCCGCCGGGCTGGTAGGTGGCGGCCACGCGGAGATCGTCGGGCTGCTCCAGTTCCTGGGGAAGCAGCGAACGCTGGAGGGTGACCGCGGCCTCGCGCTGGCGGGCTTCGCTGGCCCGCAGCCGCTCGGCGGATTCGATCTGGTCGGTGACATCGGCGCCGAAGACGAGGACGCCCTTGTGCGGGGCGACGCAGGCGACTTCCGGATCGGGCGCCGGGCCGCTGGCGGCGACCTCGATGGGAGTGCAGGTGAAGGTGTAGTAGCCGTCGCGGGAGCGGTCGGATCCCGTGGCGCCCGGGACCTTGCGGGATTTGACGGTGCGGGGCTTGCCACTGCGCAGGACCTGGTCCATCAGCGGGAGCAGGCCGAGTTCGTCGAGCTCGGGGAGGGCTTCGCGGGCGGTGTGGCCGGCCGGGCGGGGTCCGAAGACGCCGGCGTAGGCGCCGTTCACGTAGGCGAGGCGGTGCTCCGGTCCGTAGACGACGGCCACCAGGGCGGGGATGGTGCCGAGGATGTCGTGGACGGACAGCGCGTCGACGGTGGGCGGCAGGGTCACGGGGATGGCGGTCTCGGCGGCGGCCGTTTCCGGCTGCTCGGTGTGCTCGGCCCGGGCCGCTGGGACGGCGCCGGAGCCGGCGGCGGGCGGGCCGTCCGGCGCGGTCTCGCGTGTGCCGTCCGCGGCGGGCGGGACGGGCGGGGTCTCGGCGGGCGGGGTGACCGGTGCGGCGGACGCGGGGCGTGGCGTGGCGCGGTCGGACCGGGCGGCGGCGCGCCGCTGTGTGCCGGGGAGTTTGGCGCTCCAGCGCGTGAAGATCACGGAGGTGTACCTCTTACTTCGCGTCGTCGCGCGGGGTCGGGCCGTCGGCTTGGGGGTACCGCCCGGCCGAAGGCTGGGAAACGGTCGGCTGGGGGCACTCGCGGCGCCCTCTGGCGGAATGCAGCAAACGTCCAGAATCCTCGTGATTGTCACTCTTTGCAGATACGAGCCCACCCATGGTCACACGTCCAGTGTGGCCGACCGGACTGACATCCGTCAGACGTCGTGGACCGCCGCCGAAGTTCCGCGCCGGGGCCATTCGGGTGACCCGGCGGCTGACGGCCCGTCAATCGGTCGCCGGCCGGCCGGGCGAGCCGGTCAGCTGGCTTCGTTGTGGCGGCCGGTGCCCGCGGCGAGTTCGAACTCGGCGCGCGGGTTCTCCAGCGAGCCGAGCGAGACGATCTCGCGCTTGAACAGGCCCGCGAGGGTCCATTCGGCGAGCACCCGGGCTTTCCGGTTGAAGGTGGGCACCCGGCTGAGGTGGTAGACGCGGTGCATCAGCCACGCCGGATAGCCCTTCAGCTTGCGTCCGTAGACGTGCGCGACGCCCTTGTGCAGACCGAGCGAGGCCACCGATCCGGCGTATTTGTGCGCGTAGTCGTGGACCGGGCCGCCGCGCACCGCGGCGGCGACGTTCTCGGCGAGCACCTTCGCCTGCCGGAGGGCGTGCTGTGCGTTGGGCGCGCACTCCGCGGGCGGTTCGTCGGGTTTCGCTGGCGGTTCGGCCGTCAGGTCCGGGACCGCGGCCGCGTCACCGGCGGACCAGGCGTGTTCGACGCCGTCCACCTGGAGCGCGGCGGTGCACTTGAGCCGGCCGCGGCCGTTCAGCGGCAGTTTGGTCGCGGCCAGGATGGGGTGCGGTTTGACACCCGCGGTCCACACGAGGGTCCTGGTCGGGAAGCGGGCGCCGTCACTGAGCACGGCGACCCGGTCCTCGCAGGAGTCCAGCCGGGTGTCGAGACGTACGTCGATATTGCGTCCGCGCAGCTCGCGTACGGCGTACCGGCCCATGTCCGGGCCCACTTCGGGCAGGATGCGGCCGGTCGCCTCGACGAGGATCCACTTCATGTCGTCGGGCTGGATGTTGTGGTAGTAGCGCGAGGCGTAGCGGGCCATGTCCTCCAGTTCGGCCAGCGCCTCCACACCCGCGTAGCCGCCGCCCACGAACACGAAGGTCAGTGCCGCGTCGCGGATCGCGGGGTCGCGGGTGGAGGACGCGATGTCGAGCTGTTCGAGGACGTGGTTGCGCAGCCCGATGGCCTCTTCGACGGTCTTGAATCCGATGCCGAAGTCGGCCAGGCCCGGGACGGGGAGGGTGCGGGAGACCGAGCCCGGCGCGAGGACCAGTTCGTCGTACGCCACGCTGATGGCGCCGTCGCCCGACTCCTCGGCGGCCAGGGTCTTGATGGTGGCCTTCCGCTCGTCGTGGTCGATGGCGGTGACCTCGCCGATGACGACCTTGCACTGTGGCAGCACCCGCCGCAGCGGTACGACGACATGGCGCGGCGAGATGGAGCCGGCGGCCGCCTCGGGCAGGAACGGCTGGTACGTCATATACGGCTCGGGATCGACGACGATGACTTCCACCGCTCCCCGCCGCAGTTCCTGCTTCAGCTTCCGTTGCAACCCGAGGGCGGTGTACATCCCCACATAGCCGCCGCCGACAACGAGAATGCGCGCCACGTCGTTTGCAGACACAGGCTTCACAGAGGTTCTCCTCGCGATGTCGACCGGGCCCGGGGCGGCACCGATCCGGTGGCCGGCCGGCGGCACGGTCACCTCGGGCACTGCGCCCCCGGGAAAGCACAGCACTGCCTCCATGACGCACCCCCGACGCGCCTTTGTCCACAGGCCCGGCGAAATGGATGACCCGGCGCGGAGATTGAGACGGATGGTCACGTTCCGCTTGCGCGGCGGAAGGTGTGCAGGTCAGAGGGTTGGCGGCGGGGAAAGCGAGGGGACGGAATCGGGGCGGATCGGGCCCGTTGCGCCGATCGGGGGCGCAGTGTGCGGAACACCCCCTTCATTCTTGACCCGGGCTCAACTATGTTCGTATCTCGTTGGGGTGCACCCTCTCGTCGGTACGCCCCGATACGTCAGGGCGGGGAGTCTCCGGGGGGAGACGTTCATTACCGGGGGAACACTATGCACATTCAGGGCTCTCAATGGCCGACAGCCGTCGCTACGGCACACACATCCGGCGGCGGCAACGGGAACAGCGCGAATGGCAATGGCGGCGGTAACGGCGCCAGGGAAAACGGGGGAAACGGCGGCGCCGGACTGGCGATAACCGGTCACGGCCCCGGCGGCCGGAGCACACCGCTGCGGGTGGACGCCCAGCGCAATCTGGAGCATGTGCTGCGCGCCGCGCGCGAGGTCTTCGGCGAGCTGGGATACGGCGCGCCCATGGAGGACGTGGCCCGGCGGGCCAGGGTCGGTGTCGGGACGGTCTACCGCAGGTTCCCGAGCAAGGACGTCCTGGTCCGGCGGATAGCCGAGGAGGAGACCTCACGGCTGACGGACCAGGCGCGTGCCGCGCTCGGCCAGGAGGACGACCCGTGGTCGGCGCTCTCCCGTTTCCTGCGGACGTCGGTCGCCTCGGGTGCCGGCCGGCTGCTGCCACCGGGCATCCTGCGGGTGAGCGCGAGCGCCGACCGGCTGCCGGAGGACGTGGCGGAGGCGCGGGTGCCGCAGCAGCGGGTGGCGCCGGCGGCGGACGGCCCGTCCGCAGACCTGCGGGTGGTCGCCCAGCGCGTCGCGCCGCAGGACGAGCGGGGCGCGGCGGAAGCGCCGGAGGCCGTACCGGAGGCCGAGGAGACCGCCGGCGCGCAGGCGCTGCTGGAGGTCGTGGGGCGGCTTGTGGAGCGCGCCAGGACGGCCGGTGAGCTGCGGTCCGATGTGACGGTCGCCGATGTGCTGCTGGTGATCGCCACTTCCGCGCCGTCGCTGCCCGACCCGGGTCATCAGCAGGCCGCTTCCGCGCGTCTGTTGGACATTCTGCTGGAGGGGCTGCGCTCGCGCCCCGTCCGGTGAGTTCCGGCGGCCGGCTCCGTCCCGGCGTGCCCAGCGAGTGGGCGCGCCGGGCGGGGCGGCGTCGCCGGCGTCCAGGACCGGGCGGGCCGGTCTCGCCCGCAGGCGGTACGGCCGCACGGTCGCGCGCGGTGTGCCCTGTATGGGTGGCATTGCGCTCCGTACGAGTGATCGCGCGCTCCACAAGGGCGCGAACGTCCTCCGTACGAGTGAACGGCGGGGCCGTCGCGCCAGGGCGCGCCTCGGATGAGTGGATGCCTGTAGTGGCCGTGAAGCCTGGGCCATCGATGTGGCACGCTTGCGCGGTGTTCCGGTGTGACGGCGTGTTCGGGGGCCTCGGCGATGGGTGTTGACGGGCGGGACGAGCGGCGCGGCGGCGAGACCGGTGCCTCCGGGCAGCCCCAGGGGCCGTCCTCGGGACAGGTGCCCGGCCAGACCGGACCGATGGGGGCGACTTCCCCGGCGAGCGGTTCCGCCGGCCGGAACGACCGTGCCGAGGGCCGGCAGAGCCACAGCGTGCCGGCTCAGCGCGAGCGCTCCGGCGGTGTCGGTCCTGTGGTGCCCGCCGACTTCGGGGATGTGGAACTCCCGCCCTCCGACGGCCAGTTGATCGCCGACATGCGGGCCGGCGACGACAGCGCGTACGAGGAGATGTACCGCAGGCACGCCGCCGCGGTTCGGCGCTATGCGCGCAGCTGCTGCCGGGACACGCACACCGCGGAGGACCTGACCGGCGAGGTCTTCGCCCGCACCCTCCAGGCGGTGCGCGGCGGCGCGGGGCCCGACACCGCGGTCCGCGCCTACCTCCTGACGACGGTCCGCCGGGTCGCCGCATCCTGGGCGAAGACCGCGAAACGCGAGCAACTGGTAGAGGACTTCGCGGTGTTCGCGGTGACCGCGGCCGGGTCGTCGATGGACGGCGACACCCTGGACCTGGGCGCCGACGTCCGCGCCATGCACGAGGCCGAGCAGTCCATGGCCGTACAGGCCTTCCGGAGCCTGCCCGAGCGCTATCAGACGGTGCTGTGGCACACCACCATCGAGGACGAGTCGCCGAGCCAGGTCGCCCCGCTGCTCGGGCTGACCGCCAACGCCACCGCCGTGCTGGCGCACCGCGCCCGCGAGGGCCTCAAGCAGGCCTATCTGCAGGCGCATGTGAGCCAGTCGCTGACCTCGGGCGGCGACTGCGCGCGCTACGCCGACCGGCTCGGCGCGTACGCCCGCGGCGGCCTGCGGATGCGCGCCGAGCGAGGGCTGCGCAAGCATCTCGACGAATGCGCCCGGTGCCGTACGGCCGCGCTGGAGGTCGCGGACGTCAATGAGCGGATCGGCGCGGTGCTGCCGGTCGCGGTCGTCGGCTGGTTCGCCGCCGGGTACGCCGTCAAGGCGGCCGCGGTGGGCGTCGCGGGCGCGGCGGCGGGTGCCGGTGCGGCCGCTGCCGCCGGAGGTGCCGGTTCCGGTACGGCCGGGAGCGCAGGCGGAGCTGCCGTGAGCGAGGGGCTCGGCGCACCGGTCAAGGTCGGTGTCGGGGTCGGGATGGTGGCCGCGGCGGGTGCGGCGCTCGCGCTGGTGCTGATCAGCGCCCCGAGGCCGGCGCCGCACACGGAGGCCGAGCCGAGCCGGCCGGCCCCCTCGTCCCCGCCGGCGCCGCGCAAGCCGTCGCCCAAGCCCACACAGGCCGGGGCGGAGCCGTCGGCCCCGCCGGCGGCCGCGTCCCGGCAGGAGCCCGCGCCGAAGCCGCCGGCACCGACGTCGAAGCCCACCGTGAATCCGGCCCCGCCCAAGCCGACGCCGACACCGACGCCGCCCGAGTCGACGCCCACACCGCCCAAGCCCACCCCGAAGCCGCCTCCGCCGTCGCCGGCCCCGACCCCGTACCGGGTCAACGCGCTGGACTACGACTTCGCCGGCGACGGCACCAAGCCGGAGGTGCGGGCGTTCAGCAGCACCTGGATGTGGCAGCGGCAGCAGCCGCGCGTCGACGGCAGGGCATATCCGCACGGCGTGAGCGTGCACGGGTCGTCCTCGGTCCTCATCGACCTCAACCGGAAGTGCACCTCGTACGACGCCTTCGCGGGTGTCGACGATCTCAGCCTGGGGCTGGGCGCGCTGCGCTTCTCCGTCTACGGGGACGGGGAGCGGCTGTGGCGCTCGGGCGTGGTGCGCGGCGGGGAACCGGCGGTGCCGGTGCATGTCCCGCTGGACGGGCGCAAGACGCTGCGCCTGGTGGTGGAGCCGCAGTCGCCGGCTGATGTGGTGGCCTTGGGGGACTGGGCCCAGTCGCAGATCAGTTGCTGAGAGGTGCTGCCCCTCGGGGGCAGCACTTCGCCTCACAGACGGGCGCGGGGAACCACTCCGCCGGCCACCGCCCGTTGGCGCGGCGCCGACGCACCCGTCCAGCACGTTCCGCGCCGCGCCGTCAGCCGGCGCAGCCACAGCTCCGTGGCGACCAGCTCCGCCAGACCGTCCAGCGGCAGCGCCGCCCCTTCGGAGGCCGAGCGCAGCGCCTTCCGCACCACTCGCGCCTCCACCAGGCCCGCGTCGGCCAACAACGGAGCATCGAAGAGCGAGACCAGATCTCCGACGGCGCTGCGCAGCCCGGCGCGCACCGCGGCCCCGTGGGTGACATGCGAGGTGGCGCCCCACCCGGAGGGCAGATCCCGTACGCCGGCGCCGGAGAGCACCGAGCGCAGCACCGCGGCGCGCGCGCCCGGCTGCACCCGCAGGGTGTCCGGAAGGGCCCGGCAGGCGAGTACGACCTGGTTGTCGAGGAAGGGGGCGTGCAGCCGCTGGTCGCGGATCTCCGCGGCCTGTTCGAAGACGCGGTGGTCGGCGGCCTGGCGGGCCAGTGCCGCACGGGCGCGCCGCTCCCCCGGGCGGCCCCCGGCGGGCGTACGGGTCGCCGCGTCCCCGAGCCGAACCGATACTTCGGCCAGCGCCTCCCCCGTGAGCCAGCGCGCCGCGGGCCCCGGGCGGCACCAGGCGAGGGCGGCCAGCGAGGCGTCGACGGCCCCGCCGGTCACCGGTTCGTCGGCGAACTGCCGCTCCATGAGGCGGCGCGCCGTATCGGCTATGCCGACTCCGTAGGGCGTACGGGCGAGCTTGCGGGCGGCCCGGTAGACGGTGAAGGGGACCAGGACGGACTGCGCGGACGGGCCGTCGGCCTTGGCGAGCGCGGTGACCGGCCGCAGCAGGGGGCGCCGGCGGCGGTCCAGGAGGAGGTCGGCCAGGCGGGCGGGGTGGGCGTCCAGGACCTGGCGCGCGCCCTGCCCGACGAAATGGTCCGCGCTGCCGGCCAGCAGCCGCCGTCTGTGGCGTCCGGCCATGATGAGGGAGGGCCCTGGCTCGTCGGTGAGCGGGCCGCTGTCGAGGTCCGCGTACGGGAGGGCCTCTTCGCCGGCCGCGACGACGACATGGTGCAGACGCGGGTTGTCGGCGATGCTGCGGGCGCGCTCCAGTTCGGCCTCGCGGTAGGCCCGACCGCCGTTCGTGGCAAGGTCGTTGAAGGTGACGGCGAGGAGCCGTTCGCCGTGGCCGTTGAGCCTTCCGGGCTGGCCGGGGAGGCCGGCGGCCAGGAGGGCGAGGGTTCCGGAAGCACTGCCTCCGGACAGGTCGGCGCCGATGCCGGGGGCCGGGGCACCGCGTGCGGCGCGCCGCTCGGCCGGCCCCATGCCGGGCACCGGGCCGGGGTCGAGGCCGGCCGGGCCGTCGGGGTCCGGGGCGTGCCGCGGGCCCGCCAGCCGGGCGCGGACGGCCTCGATCAGGGCCTCGCGGACGCCGTCCACGGCTTGTTCCGGGGCGAGTTGGGGCGCGGCGACGGCGAGCGAGGCGGTCGGCTCGTAGGAGGTGATGTCGCTGGCGCCGCCGCGCAGTACCAGCGCGTGGCCGGGCGGGATCCGGCGGACGCCCTCGTACGGGGTGCCGGCGCCGAGCGCCTCGGGGGCGTCCGGACAGGCCAGCAGCGCGGCCAGGTGGCCGACGTCGAGGCTGGCCTCGATGAGGTCGGCGAGCGGGAGGGCGGCGGTCGCGTACGCGGTGCCGCCCGCCCACGGGGTGTGGAAGACGGGGCGGGCGCCGGCCAGATCGCCGGTGACCGTGATGCGGCGGCCCACCTGGACGACGACGGTGTAGCTGCCGGGCCAGGCGGTGAGGTGGCGCAGCGCGCCCCCGCGGGCCGCGAACAGCCCTACGCGCAGCTGGTCGTTGGTGGCGCCGCAAACGCCGAAGACGGCGAGCCGGGTCTCGGGGTCGGCCTGGACGACGCGGACCTCGTCCGGCCGCCAGTCGCCCACCGCCCACAGCGGATCCGGGTCGCCCCACAGGAGTTGGGCGCCTACGGGGAGGACGGTGCGGCCGTCCCCTGTGGGCGCCGGTCCCGTGGCGGTACTGCTCCACCCCACCAACCAGCGCATCGCCGCCTCCACCCGAATCCCCGTCCGCCGGGGGCCAACGGCCGCCCGTACAGCGGATTGCCAAGCTGTTGTGCGGACCATGCTGCCATGGCGGGGGCGCACAGGAGATGCCAAAGAGACCCCGTATGCGGGCTGTTCACACCTCGGAAGCGGGGCGGGCAGGGCCCGGGACGGCCGCGCGGCGGTCGTGGCGGCGGGCCCGGCGGGCGACAACAATCGCCCCGGGCGGCCCCCCGTGTGGCCCCCGGGACGCCCCCTGGCCGACGGCGGCGCGAAAACATCACCCACCACATTTCAGCCAAGTTCCGTTCCCTACTGCCCAGTTGACGCGTTCGGGTGTCGTGTCAACCGGTGAGACGACCGGCGGGCGGCCGGCCTGCGCGACAGTCCGGGAGACGGGCTTCGCCTCCCGGACTGGACCGCCACCCGCGGGGAATGAGGTGGCGGTGTCCCCCAGCCCACTGGATCCAGTGCAGCGGGCCGACCCACGCAGGACCCATGGAAGCGCTCCCGCCGGAGGGCGGGCAGCGCGCACGGACGGGCGCACGGGCACACGTACCCGGAGCACATGCCAATTCCCGCACCCCTGTTTGAACATGAATCTCGCCATCCGGGACACCGGCCCTTAACGGTCGGGATCCGGCGAACTACTCTGGGTGGACGCATGCCCCGGGGTACCGGGGAGGCTGTCGCTGTGTCGAGGGGTGCGCATGTCCAGGGATATACGCGGGCCGAACGAGAAGCTCGGCACCGTTCTCGCCCTCGCGGGGATCAGCAATGCCGGACTGGCACGCCGGGTCAACGACCTCGGTGCGCAGCGTGGACTGACGCTTCGTTACGACAAGACGTCGGTGGCGCGATGGGTTTCCAAGGGCATGGTGCCCCAAGGCGCCGCGCCCCACTTGATCGCGTCCGCGATCGGCAGCAAGCTCGGGCGGCCGGTGCCGCTGCACGAGATCGGCCTGGCCGACGCGGACCCGGCGCCCGAGGTCGGCCTGGCGTTCCCCCGCGATGTGGGCGCGGCGGTGCGCTCCGCGACCGAGCTGTACCGATTGGATCTGGCCGGGCGGCGGGCCGGTGGCGGCGGCATCTGGCAGAGCCTGGCCGGATCTTTCGCCGTCAGCGCGTACGCCACTCCCGCCTCGCGCTGGCTGATATCCCCGGCGGACAGTTCGGTGGCGCGGGAGGCCGCCGAGGCGCGCGACAAGGACGCGGCGGCGGCCGGGGACGCCGGGGTCCCGCAGCACGTCGGCCACAGCGATGTCACCAAGCTGCGCGAGGCGGCCGAGGACGCGCGCCGCTGGGACTCCAAGTACGGTGGCGGGGACTGGCGTTCGTCCATGGTGCCGGAGTGCCTCCGGGTGGACGCGGCGCCGTTGCTCCTCGCGTCGTACAGCGACGAGGTGGGCCGCGCGCTGTTCGGGGCGACCTCCGAACTGACCAGGCTCGCGGGCTGGATGGCCTTCGACACGGGCCAGCAGGAGGCCGCTCAGCGGTACTACATCCAGGCGCTGCGGCTCGCCCGCGCCGCCGCCGATGTGCCGCTGGGGGGATATGTCCTGGCCTCCATGTCACTCCAGGCGACCTACCGCGGTTTCGCCGACGAGGGCGTGGACCTCGCGCAGGCCGCCCTCGAACGCAACCGCGGCCTGGCGACGGCCCGCACGATGAGCTTCTTCCGGCTGGTGGAGGCGCGGGCGCAGGCCAAGGCCGGGGAGGCGCGCGCCTGTGAGGTGGCGCTGAAGGCCGCCGAGGGGTGGCTGGAGCGCTCGCGGAGCGGCGACCCCGACCCGTCCTGGCTCGACTTCTACTCGTACGAGCGGTTCGCCGCGGACGCCGCCGAGTGCTACCGGGATCTGCGCCTGCCGCGCCAGGTCCGCCGCTTCACGGAGCAGGCGCTGTCGCGTCCCACCGAGGAGTTCGTGCGCTCCCACGGGCTGCGCCTTGTCGTTTCGGCTGTCGCCGAACTGGAGTCCGGCAATCTGGACGCGGCGTGCGCGGCGGGCACCCGCGCGGTCGAGGTGGCAGGGCGGATCTCCTCGGCCCGCACCACCGAATACGTCCGCGACCTGCTGCACCGCCTGGAGCCGTACGGGGACGAGCCCCGGGTGGTGGAGCTGCGCGAGCGCGCCCGGCCGCTGCTGGCGGCGCCGGCTTAGGGCCTGGGGGGCGACGCCGGGGTGCGTGCGGGGCTGGGGCCGGGTCTGGGCCGCGTGTCGGCGCTGCGGGGCAGCGGCGCTTCGCGCTCACGGCTTCGGGATCATCGCGCCGCGATCACTGCGGCGCTTCGCGGCCCTCGCGCACGGTTCACCGCGCGCCGTCGCCGCTCGCCATCACCACTAGTCATTGCCGCATTGTCAGTGGTGACCGTCATGATGGAGTACGTCGTGGGCGATGACGCGCGGGCCCGCGGCCATGGGCGGGTCTGCGGTCATGCGGTTGGGGAGGTGCAGTGGCGGCGTACGACTGCGACGTGCTGGTGATCGGTGCCGGCATCGTCGGACTGTCCACGGCCGAGGCGATCACGCGTGCCGCGCCCGGCACCCGGGTCGTGGTCCTGGAGAAGGAGCCGGGGCCGGCCCGCCATCAGACCGGGCGCAACAGCGGCGTGATCCACAGCGGTATCTACTACCCGCCCGGCTCGCTCAAGGCCCGCTTCGCCCTCCAGGGCTCGGCGGAAATGGTCAAGTTCTGCGCGGAACATGACATCCCCCATGAGGTCACCGGCAAGCTGATCGTCGCCACGGACCGCGCCGAGCTGCCCCGGCTGCACGGCCTGATCCAGCGCGGCCGCGAGCACGGCATCCCGGTGCGCGAGCTGGGCCCCGCCCAGATAGCCGAGTACGAGCCGGAGGTCCGCGGCCTGGCCGCCATCCACGTCGGCACGACCGGCGTCTGCGACTTCGGTGCGGTCGCCCGTCGGCTCGCCGGCCTCGCCATGGAGGCCGGCGCCCGGATCGCGTACGGCGAGGAGGTCACCGCCATCGGCCGCCGCCCCGGCCGGGTCGCGGTCCGTACCGCCGGCGGGACGGTCTACCGCGCCCGCGCCCTGGTCAACTGCGCCGGTCTGCAGTGCGACCGCATCGCCCGGCTGGCCGGCGACCCTCCGGGCATGCGGATCGTCCCCTTCCGCGGCGAATACTTCACCCTCGCCCCGGAGCGCGCCTCCCTGGTCCGCGGCCTGGTCTACCCGGTCCCCGACCCGGCCTTCCCGTTCCTCGGCGTGCACCTCACCCGCGGCATCGACGGCGCCGTCCACATCGGCCCCAACGCGGTCCCCGCCCTGGCCCGCGAAGGCTACGACTGGCGCACCATCCGGCCCGCCGAACTGGCCGGGACCCTCGCGTTCCCCGGCGCCTGGCGGATAGCCCAGCGCCACTGGCGCTACGGCGCCGGTGAGCTGCACCGCTCACTCTCCCGGCGCGCCTTCACCGACGCGGTCCGCCGTCTGCTTCCGGCAGCCCGCGAGGAAGACCTGCGCCCGTCGCCGTCCGGCGTCCGCGCCCAGGCCGTCCTCCCCGACGGCACCCTCGTCGACGACTTCCTCTTCGCCGAATCCCCCGGCATCGTCCACGTCCTCAACGCCCCGTCCCCGGCAGCCACGGCGTCGCTGCCCATCGGGCGGGAGGTGGCGGGGCGGGTGCTGGGGGTGCTGGGGCGGGTCTGAAGGCGGGATGCCGGGGCGCGCTGGGGTCTGGGGGCCGCGGCCCGCGCCACCCGGCGGTGGCCGGGGCCGGCGACCGCATGGGGCTACCAGGGCCCGACCGCGGCGGCGGGCGCCGGCTGCGCCCACGCCGGGGACCGCCCGCTCGCTCCATCCGTAGAATCGAAGCACTGTGTCCGAGAATCCCGTCACCGCCGTAACCGTGACTCCCGCAAACGTGTCCCCTGAAGCGGGCGCCCCGGCAGCCGCTGCCCCGGCCGTTCCGGCTCCGTCCACCGGCTCCGCCGTGGCTGCCGGCCCGGCTGCCCCAGCCGGTGCCGCCGCTTCCGGCGGGTCCCGCCGGAGCGAGCCGATGTTCCCCGATGGGACCGGGCCCGCCGCCGACCCCGCGGGCTCGCATCATGAGCGCCGGATCCGCTCCTTCCAGCCCCGTCGCAGCCGGGTCTCGCCCAGCCAGGCCGATGCGCTGCGCCGGCTGTGGCCCAAGTGGGGCCTGGACATCGACGGGCTCTCCCGTATCGATCTGGACGCGTTCTTCGACGGCCGGCCGGTCGTCCTGGAGATCGGCTTCGGCATGGGCGAGGCCACGGCGCAGATGGCCGCCGCCGACCCGGACACCGGCATCCTCGGCTGTGACGTGCACACCCCGGGCCAGGGCAATCTGCTCGGTCTCGCGGAGCGGAACGGCCTGTCCAACATCCGGGTGGCCAACGGCGACGCGATCATCCTCCTGCGCGAGATGCTCGCCCCCGGCTCGCTCGCCGGGCTGCGCGTCTACTTCCCCGACCCGTGGCCGAAGAAGCGCCACCACAAGCGCCGCCTGATCCAGCCGGAGTTCCTCTCCCTGGCCACCACGCGGCTCGCGCCGGGCGCCCTCGTCCACTGCGCGACGGACTGGGAGCCGTACGCCGAGCAGATGCTGGAGGTCCTCTCCGCGGAACCGACGCTGGAGAACCTCTACCCCTCTTATGCGCCCCGGCCGGAGTTCCGCCCGCTCACCAAGTTCGAGGGCCAGGGCCTGGACAAGGGCCATGTCGTCCACGACCTGCTCTTCCGCCGCCGCGGAGACTAGGCGGGGCCCAGGTTCCGCCGGGCAGACGGAACCTCGTCAGGCGGTCACACCAGACGGTCACGCCAGGTGGCCTGGTCGGGCGGGGTCTTGCCGGGCGGTCTTGTAGGGCAGCCTCGGCGGCGGCGTCAGGGCGGTCTCGGCGGTCACATCAGACGCTCCCGGCGGCCTCGTTAGGGTCGTTACGTGCATCCGTCGTACCCGCCGTCCTCGTCCCCGTCCTCGTCCCCGTCGTCACCCCCGTCGCCCCCGTCGTCGCCCCAGCCGCCCGCCCCGGAGTACGCACCCACCTCGCACACCACCGCCTCCCCCGTCCGTCCGGCTCCCTGGCACAACGCGACCCTCCGTGCCATCGCCGTGGTGTCAATGCTCGCCCTGTCCGGCGTGCTCATCATCGGCATGGTCCGCCGCCAGACCGGCACGGAAGGCTTCCTGGTCGGCCTGGGCCTGGCCACCTTCCCCGTCCCGCTCCTCATCGCGGCGTTCTGCTGGCTCGACCGCATCGAGCCCGAGCCGTGGCGCAACCTCGCGTTCGCCTTCGCCTGGGGCGCCTGCGCCGCCACCTTGGTCGCGCTCGTGGCCAACGGCTTCGCGACCGACTGGCTGACCGCCAACATAGCCTCCACGTCCCCCTCGGAAGCCGAGGCATGGGGCGCGACGGCCATCGCCCCGATCGTCGAGGAGTCGGTCAAGGCCGCCGCCGTCCTCCTCCTCTACCGCTTCCGGCGCAGCGACTTCGACGGCATCACGGACGGCATCGTCATCGCCGGGATCACCGCCACCGGCTTCGCCTTCACCGAGAACGTCCTCTATCTGGGCAGCGCCTTCGGCCAGGACCAGTCCATGGGCCACTCCGGGCTGGACTCCCTCACCGCCGGCACCTTCTTCATCCGCATCATCGTCTCCCCCTTCGCCCACCCCCTGTTCACCATCCTCACCGGCCTGGCATTCGGCATCGCCGCCACCCGCTACCCCCGCCACCGCGCCGCCCGGACCGCGCTCGCCCTCCTCGGCCTGCTCACCGCCGTCCTCCTGCACGCCATCTGGAACGCCGCCTCATCCCTCGGCGACCTGGGCTTTCTGACCGTCTACGGCCTCTTCATGGTCCCGGTCTTCCTCACCCTCAGCTGGCTCGCCATCTGGGCCCGCCACCAGGAACTCCTCTCCCTACGCGGCTATCTCGCCCCGTACACGGCCACCGGCTGGCTCTCCCCCGCCGAGCCCACCGCCCTCTCCTCCCTCAAGACCCGCGCGCTGGCCCGCGACATAGCCCGCCAGGCCCATGGCCCCGCCGCTGCCCGCGCCGTAACCGAATACACGGCCCTCGCCACCGCCCTCTCCTTCCACCGCCGCCGCGCCCACCTCACGGGTGCCACCGCGGACTTCACGGCGCGGGAGCGGCATCTGTTGGAGCACCTCTGGCACTACAGGGGATGGGCGCAGCCCGCGCTGGCGGAGGCCGCGCAGGCAGCTCACCGATCAGCCCAGCGGGCCCGATGCTGACGAATGCATTCCACCTTTATGTGATGCTCTTTCGCCTTGGTCAAGGCCGCTTCGAATCCCCGGTTCAGCCCGTTCAGCACCTTGAGATCATCGGTAAGTTGAAGAGCACCTCGGTCAAACAACACATGGCAATTAGGGCAGAGACAGAGAACGTTCCCTATCGTGTCCGGACCGTCATGGGGCTTACCCAAAGCCTGAATATGAGCCGCCTCGCTGTACGCCTCGCCGCCAGGCGACACCTTCCTTGCCGTCGCCCGGAACGCGGGATTGCGGCTTCAGGGGTTGCGGCTCCGCCTTCTCACCCGGCGCCAGCTTCAAGAGCTTGAATTGGCAGACGAGAAAGCCCTCTTTGCCAATCGTCATCCAATGCTCGGCGACCCGGAACAGGCCGCAGTGGGCAGCGCCACACAGCCCGGCGACGTAGGCTCGGAGTATCTGCTCTGAGGAGGTTCGTAGTAATGGCTGGGATTCCGACGGCAATTGTGGCCGCGGGTGGCATTGTCGGTGGCTACGGCGTAGCCCGCTGGACCAAGAAGCGGCCGCTCGGTGGGGTGGCGTTGGCCGCGGCTGGGGCTGTGGCGGCGCGGGGGTGGCAGCAGAAGGCCGGGAATGCGACGGCTGCCGCATTGAGTGGGGCTTATGTGGCGGCGTTTGCGGGGTCGCATCCGCTGGCCAAGAAGGTGGGGGCCTGGCCCTCGGTGTTCGCGGTGGCGGGTGGGGTGGCGCTCGCGTCTTGGCTGGCGGTCGATCGTAGGAAGTAGGCAGTGGGTAGGAAGTAGGGGGCGGGGAGGGTTGTCCCCCCGCCCCCTACGCAGCTGTCGCCTCGCTCAGGCCGACGCCTCCGTCAGGAGGGCCAGTTCGGTTTCGGTGAGGGTGAGGTCGGCGACCGCGAGGAGGGCCGGGAGTTGGGCCACCGTGCGGGCGCTGGCGATGGGTGCGACGACGGTGGGCTGGGCGGCGAGCCAGGCCAGGGCGACGGTGGCGACTTCGGCGTTGTGGGCCGCGGCGACGGTGTCGAGGGCCTGCAGGACGCGGACGCCCCGGTCGGTCGAGAGGTGCTTGGCCGCGCCCGCGGAGCGGACGCTGTCGACGGCCGTGCCCGGACGGTATTTGCCGGTCAGGAAGCCGGAGGCAAGGGCGTAGTACGGGACCGCGGCCACGCCGTTACGGGCGGCGACGTCGGCGAGTTCGCCTTCGTAGGTGTCGCGGGAGACCAGGTTGTAGTGCGGCTGGACGGCGACGTAGCGGGCCAGGCCCTCGCGGTCGGAGAAGGCCAGGGACTCCTCCAGACGCCGCGCGGAGATGTTGGAGGCGGCTATCTCGCGGACCTTGCCGGCCTGGACGAGGTCGTTGAGTGCGCTGAGGAACTCCGACACCTCGACCGACTCGTCGTCGTAGTGGGTGTAGTAGAGGTCGATGTAGTCGGTGCGCAGGCGGGAGAGGGAGTCCTCGACCGCCGACTTGATCGTGGTGGCGGAGAGGCCCTTGTAGTCGGGGTGGGCGCCGACCTTGGTGGCGATGACGATGTCCTCGCGGTTGCCGCGCGTGGACAGCCAGTTGCCGATGATGGTCTCGGATTCGCCGCCCTTGTTGCCGGGGGCCCAGGCCGAGTACACGTCGGCGGTGTCGATGAAGTTGCCGCCGCCGGCCACATACGCGTCGAGCACGGTGAAGGATTCCGCCTCGTCGGCCGTCCAGCCGAAGACATTGCCGCCGAAGGAGAGCGGGGAGACGGACAGCGAGCCGAGGGTGCGGGTGGCGTGGGGGGTGCTGTGATTCGCGGTCATATGAGGGTTCAGCGCTGAGGGGAGGGGAGTTATTCCCGGATAACCCTGAAATGACTCGGGGTTGCCCGCGAGTCGTTTCCCCTCCCCCGGCCGACCGGCAGACGTAGACCGTCGGAAGCCGATCACCAGAAGCCGACGTCAGACGTCGGTCCTCAGACGCTGACCCCGTGCTCGCGCAGCCACGGCATCGGGTCGATCGGGTCGCCGGCACCCGGGCGGACCTCCAGGTGGAGGTGGGGGCCGGTGACATTGCCGGTGGCGCCGACGCGGGCGATGACGTCGCCGGTGTTGACCTTGCCGGAGGTCTTCAGCATGGAGGACAGATGGCAGAACCAGAGTTCGGTGCCGTCGTCGAGGGTGAGCACGATGCGGTAGCCGTACGAGCCGGCCCAGCCGGCCTGGGTGATGGTGCCGGAGTGAACCGCCTTGACGGGAGTGCCGGTTGGTGCGGCGAAGTCCTGGCCGGTGTGGTCCGCGGCCCAGCGGTCGCCGGCCTGGCCGAAGCTGGCGGTGAGGGTGTACGAGGTGAGCGGGGCGACAAAGCTCCGCGCGAGCCTGGCGAGGCGCTCGGCCTCGGCCTTCCTGCGGGCCTCCTCCTCGGCCTTGCGCTTGGCCTCCAGCTCCGCCGCCTTCTTGGCGGCCGCCTCCTTTTCCGCCGCGTCCTGCTGCGCGGACGCCTCCTTCGCCGCCTGCTCGATGGCGGCGGTCTCCGCGGCGTCGCGCGCTTCCTGCTCGGCGGCGCTCTGCTGCGCGTCGGCCTGCTGGAGGATGCGGTTGCGCAGCGCCTCGCCGGCGTCGCCACCCTGGTCGGCATCGTCCTGGCTGAGGCCCGCGTGGGAGAGGGGGGCGGCGGAGTCGGCGGAGGCCGAGTCCGAGTCCCCGTCGGATATGAGCTCGCCTATGCCGGGCAGGGACTTGGCGTCCGGGAGCTTGTCCGATATGTCGTCGGCCATCCCGCCGATGTCCGGCATCGAGATCGGGACCGGCGGACGGTCCTCGGCCGTGGCGATCCCGCCCGCGCCGACCGCCGCGATGACGCCGACGCCCAGGACCGTGCTGCTGCGGGCGAGTCCGCCGCCGCGCTGCTTGCCCACCCGGTGCCGGCCGCGGACCGGACGAACGGATTCCTCGGTGGGGTTCCACTCCTCCCACGGTCCGTCGTCGTCACGGGCGCCCTCGCGGATGCCGTCACGCTCGCCGTCGCCGTAACCGAAGGCGGGACCGCGGCGATCGAACCGACCGGAAGCGACATAAGAAACAGGCGAGGCAGAAGGGCCGGATCCGTCGAAGGGGCCTCGGTCATCGAGGCCATCGGCGGGCAGAGCCTCTGGGGCAGGCCAATTGGACGCCACGGGGGCGCACTCCTTTCCTTCCTTCTCGCCTACCGGGTTAGCTGACGGGTTCGGAGCAGGAAGGTCTCCTACGGGCGCCTTCTGGCGGAGGTGCCCGATTCACCCCAAGGTGGTGGTTCCCCGGTTCCCTTGGTGCAGTTCGAGTGCTGGAGGTGCTGAAGTGCGCATGCTGGGATTCGGCGTCGGCGCGCGGTGCCGCCTCTGCGACGGCTGGGACGACCGCGCTGCGTTATCGGACAGTAATAGAGATCGAGGTCCTTTTCCAAGCCTTCCCGCGAATCCGTATGCGCTCGACAGGAGTTCGGCCAGGGGCTTTTCGCCCATCGAGACATCAAACCGGCGAGTTGACCGCGACCCTCCAAACGATCTTCGGGTGATTGTGTGCCAGTTGTTATGCGGAGGGATTCCCACCGATTACGGAGGGTGAGAGCGGTAACGCCGGATCATCCTCGTCGACGTCGGGACCTCGTCAGCGGCGCGCGGGCCGAGGGGGACGGCCGCGTCCTACGCCCCCAACGGCCGCTGCACCGCCAGCAGCGCCATATCGTCCGCCGGCGCCCCGCCCGAATGCCGTGAGACCTCCTCGACCACCGTGTCCAGGAGGTCGTCGGGGCCGAGGAAGTGGCGGCCGCGCAGCCGCGCCGTCGGGTCGTAGAACCTGCCCACCCGGTCCCGGGCCTCGGTCACTCCGTCCGTGAACAGCAGCAGCAGGCCCCCGGCCGGGAAGAACACCTCATCCGTCCGGTCCGGCCATCCCGCGACCTCGGTCATCCCCAGCGGCAGCGCGGGCGAGCCGGGGGCCAGCTCGCACAGGCCGCCGTCCGCGGCGATCAGCAGGGGCGACGGATGGCCCCGGTTGAGGACGCGCAGCACCGACTGCTCCTTGGTGGGGATCTCCGCGAGGACGGCGGTGGTGAACCCCTCGTACTCGTCGAGCCCCTCGCGCCGTTTGCCCTCCCGTTGCAGGGCCCGCTCCAGCCGGCCCGCCACCGCCTCCAGGGTGGCCTCCTGTTCGGCCGCCTCCCGGAAGGCGCCGATGACGATCACCGCGGCCTCCACCGCCCCCAGGCCCTTGCCCCGTACATCGCCGACGATCATCCGTACGCCGTGCGGGGTGTCCTGCACCGCGTAGAGATCGCCGCCGATACGGGCGTCGGCCCGCGCACCGACGTAACGCGCGGCGATCACAAGACCGGCCATCCGTTCCGGCGGCATGGGCAGCACGGCCCGCTGGGCGGCCTCCGACACGTCCCGTACGGAGGCCAGCCGGGCGTCGCTCCTGCGCACGACCCGGTTGATGCCGAGCGCCAACAGGGCGACCACGAGGACGGTGAGGGACTCGGTGACCGACTTCGTGTAGTTGTTCATGCCGTGGTACGTGATGACCGCGATCTCGCCGGCGAGGGCGGTCGCGGCCGTGAGAGCGGTGCCGCGCAGCGTGTAGAGCGGCGCCGCGACGAGGGGGGCGGCGGCGAAGAAGGGCGCCGCGGTGTACTGGGACGGGGTCGTCAGGTCGAAGGCGACCCCGCCGAGGATCAGGAGGGCGGGGAGCCAGCGCGCCAGCCGGCGGGCGAGCGGGGGCATCCCGTCATGGCGCGCCCGCCGCTCCTGCTCGTCCGTAGAGCTCCTGCCGCCTCGCAGCATCCGCACCGGCCTCTTTCCGCTCCCGCCCGTTCGTACGAACACCGTCGTCGGCCATCTCCCCAGGCTTTCCGCTGCGGGGCGACGCGGCGAGTCGTCCTGGGCCGGACGGGTCAACGGGACAACGGGGCATTGGGTGGGGGCGGGCCCCTCGTCGAAGTCGGCGCGGTGGGCGGCGACTTCGAGCCGCTCGCCCCCGCGCCGGGCGGCCGGGCCCGCCGTACCGCCGAGCCGGTGTCCCGCCAGACGCCGCCGGAGGCCGCGCAACCGCCACGCCACCGCCCCCAACGGCCCGCAACGGCCCGCAGCCGCCCCGATAGGCCGTCAGAAAGGCCGTCAGAAAAACGAGGGCCCGACCGGAACACCCGGTCGGGCCGTCGAACACGCAGGTCAGGCGCCGTGAGCGGCACCTCGTGCGGTGGGCCATCAGGGGCTCGAACCCTGAACCAATGGATTAAAAGTCCACTGCTCTGCCAATTGAGCTAATGGCCCGCACCGAGCAGCATAGCCCGAGCATGTGCCACAGCCCGAAAGCATTACCCATCTACCGCCGCATCGGCCGTTCCACCGGCCCGTCGGGCCGCCGGCCGCGTCGTGTCCCACGGTGCGCCCGCCCCATACCGCGCAGGGCCCGTACGGCACTTGCGTGACGTACGGGCCCTGCGGTGGAGCTCGATGGGGCCGACTACCGGCCCCGGACATCAGCCGTTGCGCTTCCAGCGCGGCTTGTCGTCGCGGCGGCCGAAGGAGCCGGTCGCGGTGCCGGAGCCGCGGTGGTCGTCGCGACGGCCGTAGGGACGGTCGCCGCCGGAGCGGTAGCCGCCCGAGGAGGGACGGCCGCCGGAACGGTCGTCACGGTTGAACGGACGGTCGCCGCCGCCGGAACGGTAGCCGCCGGAGGACGGACGGCCGGCGGAACGGTCATCGCGGTTGAACGGACGGCTCGGACGGTCGCCGCGGTCGCGGTTGAAGCCGCCACCGGAGCGGTCGTCACGGCGGTAGCCGCCACCGGAACGGTCGTCACGACGGTCACGCCCGAAGCCACCACGGTCGTCACGACGGTCGAAGGAACGACCACCCGACCGGTCGTCGCGACGGTCACGGTCGAACGACCGGCCACCGGAACGGTCGTCACGACGGTCGCGGTTGAAGCCACCGCCGGAGCGGTCGTCACGGCGGTAGCCGCCACCGGAACGGTCATCGCGACGGTCACGCCCGAAGCCACCACGGTCGTCACGACGGTCGAAGGAACGACCACCCGACCGGTCGTCGCGACGGTCGTCACGGCGGTCCCGACGCTCGAAGTTGCCGCGCTCGTCACGACGGTCGTCACGACGCTCGTAGGAGGAGGAACGGCGCGGCGCCTCGTCCGACGCGGTGGCCTGGGCCGGCACGGCGGCGGTCTCGGTCGCCTCGGCGGCCTCGACGGTGACGGCAGCGGCGGCGAGCGCCTCGGCCGGGTCCTCGCCACGCTCGCGAGCGGCGCGGGCGGTCAGCCGGTCCGCTTCCTCGCGCAGCTCGGCGGCGCGGCGCTGCAGCCGCTCCAGCTCGCGGGTCAGCTCGGCCACCTCGCGCTCCGCCTGCTTGGCGGAGTTGTTGGCCGACTCGGCCTGCACCTCGGTGAGCGACCGTGCGCCGGTGATCCGGGCGACGTCGTCGTCGAAGGCACCGGCGCCGCCGACGATGTGCCGCGAGGCGTCCACGCCCGCGTCCTCCATCAGGCGGAAGATCTGCCGGCGCTGGTGCGGGAGGGAGAGCGAGACGACCGTGCCGGACTGGCCGGCGCGGGCGGTACGGCCCGAGCGGTGCAGGTAGTCCTTGTGGTCACCGGCCGGGTCGACGTTCAGGACCAGGTCGATGCCGTCGACGTGGATGCCTCGGGCGGCGACGTCGGTGGCGACCAGCGCGTTGACGTAGCCGTCCTTGAAGTCGGCGAGCACCCGGGTACGCGCGCCCTGGGTCATGCCGCCGTGCAGCGCGTCCGCCTTCACACCGGCCTCGACGAGCTGCTCGGCGATACGGTCGGCGCCCAGCTGCGTCCGGACGAAGATGATGGTGCGGCCCTTGCGGGCGGCGATGGCGGCGGTGACCGGCGCCTTGTCCTTCGGCTTCACGACGAGGACGTGGTGGGTCATGGTCGTGACGTTGCCCTGGGCGCTGTCGACCTCGTGGCTGACCGGGTTGCTCAGGTAGCGCTTGACCAGCGTGCCGATCTCGTTCTCCATCGTGGCGGAGAAGAGCATCCGCTGGCCGCCGGCCGGCACCTGGTCCAGCAGCTCGGTGACCTCGGGCAGGAAGCCCAGGTCGGACATCTGGTCGGCCTCGTCGAGGACGGCGACCTGGACGGCCTCCAGGGAGCAGGCGCCGCGGTTGATGATGTCCCGCAGCCGGCCCGGGGTGGCGACGAGGATGTCGACGCCGCGCTCCAGGGCGTAGATCTGGTTGCCCATGGACGTACCGCCGCAGACGACCTTCATCTTCAGGCCGAGGACGTCGCCGTAGGGCTGGAGGGCGTCCGCGACCTGCATGGCGAGCTCGCGGGTCGGGGTGAGGATGACCGCGCGGGGCTTCTTCTTCTCGGTGTGGCCGCCGGCGAGCTGCGCCAGGGTCGGCAGACCGAAGGAGAGGGTCTTGCCGGAGCCGGTGCGGCCGCGGCCGAGGATGTCCTTGCCGGCCAGGGCGTCCGGGATGGTCGCGGCCTGGATCGGGAAGGGGGTGGTGACGCCGTTCTGCGCGAGCTTGCGGACGACGCCCTCGGGCAGTCCGAGGTCGGCGAAGGTGACGGTGTCGGTGGCGGCGGGGGCCTGCTCGGCCGCCTCGGTCACCTCGGGAGCCGTCTGCTCGTCGTGTGCGGGCATGACGGACTGCTCAGTGGAAATTGACATGCGAAATGCGAAACCTTCCGGAGTCTCGGCACGCGCCCAAACTCCGTGTGATTTCACAAAGACCGCCTCTATGCGGTCAGCCACGGCAAGGGAGAGAACGCGCCACGCGGCGCGCTTCTTTTCTGGCGCCGGGCAAATGGGATCAAACGATCTACCACCATACGCACCCTGCACCCCGGAAGGCAAATGACCTTCCGCCCATACTGCCGGCCGAGAGCTCCGCGCACCCGCCCGGCAATCCTATGCGGCCCTCACGCACCCGACTCCACCTGCGAAAACATCGGCGATTCCGGCGACAGCCCGGACGCGTGTGACGTAGGCGACGCGGGGCTGCTCGGCGGCGGGCTCGGCTTCGCGGTCGGGGTGGGAGAAGCCGGTGTGGGCATCGACGAGGACGGCTCGGCGGACTGCGACGGCGTCGGTCGGGCGGATCCGCTCCCGGACCCGCCGCCGTCGCCCGCGGACCCGCCGTGGCCCGCACCCGAGGTGGGCACCGGGCCGGACGGCTCCACCGTGCGCGAGGGCGTCTTCGGGGTGCGAGCCGGCGGCGTCCGGTCCGCCGACGGGTCCGCGGCCTCCTCGGCGCCGGCCGGGCGCTGCGCGGCCTCGTGCCCTATCCGCCGCGGCCCGTCGCCACCGCCGACCGCCGTCAGCCCGTCGGGCCCCGGTGCCCCGCCCTTCCCGTCGCCGGGCCGCGCGGCGCTGCCCGACGGCCTGGGCTCCGCAGGATCGCTCACGCTCATGCACCCGGCCAGCGAAGCGGCCAGCGCGGAAACGGTCACCGCGGCGGCGGTGACCCGGACCAGCGCGCGCCCGGCGGACGAGGAGGAAGACGCCTGGGACGCGGCGGGGGGCGCCGCGGAAGACAGCGTGGCGGCCTGGGACGGCACGGAAGGAAACGGCGCGGCGGCCGGGGACGACGGCAGCGGCGACGACGGGCGGGAGTGACGGGAAAGACGGACACGACAGAAAGGGATCGGGCGCACGGGCGGGACCTCCGGATCCGGAGCGCAGGGACGGCGGCGGCGGACGCCCTGCCCAACTCCCGCCCCCCGCTTGAGGACACGCGCCCCGCGCGCCCGATCCGTCTCAGCCGTAACCGGGCGCGCGGTCAGCCGTAGCCGAGGGCGTGCAGCCGTTCGTCGTCGATCCCGAAGTGGTGCGCGACCTCATGAACGACCGTCACCTCGGTCTCCGCGACGACGTCCTCGCGCGTCTCGCACATCCGCAGCGTCGGCCCCCGGTAGATCGTGATCCGGTCCGGCAGTACGCCGGCGTACCACTCGCCGCGATCGGTCAGCGGCGTGCCCTCGTACAGCCCGAGCAGGTCGGGGTCGTCGGCCGTGGGCTCGTCCTCGACGAAGACCGCCACGTTGTCCATCAGCCGGGTCAGCTCCTGCGGGATCCGGTCCAGCGCCTCGGCGACCAGTTCCTCGAACTCCTCACGCGTCATTTCCAGCACACGCCCATTCTCCGCCACCACCCCCCGGATCCGTTCGCCGAGGACCCGCATCCGGTCCGCCAACCGGAGCGCCCGCTCCCCGATTGACGCCCACCACGGCCGGGCATACCGGACCAATGGACCGCGTCACGCGCTCCCGAGGAATGACCACCGACAACCGCCGAAACCGCCTGCTCCGGCCGCTCCGTGCCCGGCTCTCCGGCGTACGAGGCCTACCCCGCGCCGTCCGCCGCGGCTACCGCGCCCGCCGTACGGCCCGCACGCTCACCCTCGACGAGCCCCCGCATCCCTACGGGCGCGCCCTGGGCCTGATAGCCGTCACCCTCCTCGGCGGCTGGCTCGGGCTGCTGGTGATCGGCGCCGTCCACGCCCCCGTAGGCCCGATGGACACCCGTATGACGCTGCGCCCCTCGCTCACCGGCGGCACCCGGATCAATGTCTCGCCCCTCGGCGACCTGGAACTCGGCACCCACTACGCCCCCGTACGGCTCGACGTCGATGTCGACCGGCTGGACCCGGTCCGCTCCCAGGAACTGGTCGACCACCCCGACCGGTTCGCCGGGCTGCAGGCCGAGGTCACCCGCGACGTCACCCGCAGCGCCGCCGACCTCGTCCTGCACTCCTGCGTCGCGGTGGCGTCCGGCGCCACCGCGCTGGGCCTGGCGGTCTACCGCCGACCGCGCCGCGCCCTCGCCGCAGGCGGTCTCGCACTCGCCCTGCTCGGCGCCTCCGGCGCATCCGCGTACGCCACCTGGAACCCGGATTCCGTGCTGGAACCGAAGTTCTCCGGACTGCTCTCCTCGGCCCCGTCCGTGGTCGGCAACGCCCGCAACATCGTCAGCGAATTCGACGTCTACCAAAAGGAGTTGGCGCGCCTGGTCACCAACGTCACCAAGCTCTACGACGCCACCTCGACACTCCCCGTCTACCAGCCGGACCCCACCACCATCCGCGTCCTGCACGTCTCGGACATCCACCTCAACCCCGGCAGCTGGCGGATCATCGCCTCCCTCGTCAAGCAGTACCGGATCAACGTGATCATCGATACGGGCGACACCATGGACCACGGCTCGGCCGCCGAGAACCACTTCCTGGACCCGGTCTCCACCCTCGGCGCCCCGTACGTGTGGGTGCGCGGCAACCACGACTCCCGGAGCACGCAGAAGTACCTGACCGGCCTCAAGCACGTCACGGTCCTCGACGAGGGGCGGGTCGCCCAGGTGGCGGGGGTGCGGATCGCGGGCGTCGGCGACCCGCAGTTCACCCCGGACCGCTCCGTGGTGGCCGCCGGCGACCCCGCGGAGCGCACCGCGGGCGGCCGGCTCGCCGACTCGCTGCGCACCCAGCGGCTGGCCGGCACCCCCGTCGACATCGCGCTCGCCCACAACCCGGTCGCCGCGACCGAGGCGGACGGCCTGGTCCCGCTGGCGCTGGCCGGGCACCTCCATCACCGCGAGCGCAGCAGGCTCCCCCAGGGCACCCGGCTGATGGTCGAGGGTTCGACGGGCGGCGGCGGGCTGCGCGCCGTGCAGAACACCAAGCCCGAGCAGGTACGGGCGTCGGTGCTCTATCTCGACCGGAAGACGCGGCTGCTGCAGGCGTGGGACGAGATCACGCTCGGTGGCCTCGGCCTGTCCCGCGCCGAGGTGAGCCGCCACCTCCCCAGGGAGAACCAGCCCGGTGCCGGCCCGTCGCCGACCGGCTCGCCGAGCCCGGCGCGAGAGGGGTCGGGGACGCCTTCACACGGCCCCGGGTAAACCGTTTTGGCGAACGGTCCTCCCATCCCATATGCTTCTCACGTCCCCGACGGCGCCGGTAACGACGCCAAGGTGGCCACCAGCCCTCATCGTCTAGTGGCCCAGGACGCCGCCCTTTCAAGGCGGTAGCACGGGTTCGAATCCCGTTGGGGGCACGCATCACCGTGTGTGAGAATGGTTCAGGCCGCTTTCGCACAATGCAAGGTCCTGTGGAGCAGTTTGGAGTGCTCGCCACCCTGTCAAGGTGGAGGCCGCGGGTTCAAATCCCGTCAGGACCGCTGCGGCTGGGTAGCTCAGTTGGTACGAGCGATCGCCTGAAAAGCGATAGGTCGCCGGTTCGACCCCGGCCCCAGCCACACCCCTTGGGAGAGGCCCCGATCCACCGGATCGGGGCCTTCTTCGTTCCTACTCGGCGACCGCCGCGCCACCGTCGCCCTGGGGGTCCCAGAAGATCAGCCGGGCGCCGCCGGTGATCGCCCCGGTCGACGCCAAGCCCAACGCGAAGCGGACGTAACGCATCGGGCCCTCCCAGTCCTGCGGAGGCCCGAAGGCCAGCCACGCCGCACACGCGATCCCCGCGGCCATCGCCACGACCCCACCCAAACGCCGTATTCCAGTAACCATGGCGGCATCCTCGCACCGGGCCGCGACAGCACGGCCGGAATAACCGGCGGGAGCGACGCACGGCTCAGCCGGCGGCCGCCCCATGGGCCGGGGCCTCCTCGCGGCCACCCGGATGGCGGTGCCGCCAGACCCAGAAGACCGTGCAGGACAGCACCGACCAGCCGGCCAGCACCAGGAACGGGAAGGCGTGCTGGTAGCCGCCGAAGTAGACCGCGGTGTGCTGGGCGTTGACCGACGCACCGGGTGGCAGCCAGCGGCCGATGTGGCCGAGAACGGACGGCAGCAGTGGCCAGGAGACCGCGCCGCCCGGTGGGAGGCACCTCCCATGCCCTCAAGGACAGGGAGGTGCCCAGCAGCACCATGAGTCCCCAGGTGGGGAGGATCGCCCAGAGCGCGTTGAACATGTTGAACCCTCCCCCAGCGAAAGCAGGGGGATTCCTGGCTCACGCTGCTCGATCGCTCAGCGAGCGAACGAGTCTTACGCGATCAATACCAGCCGGGTTGGAACCAGCCCGGTTGCCCAGTAAGGCAAGGAGTTAGCGCGTGCTTGGCTCTCGCTACGCACCGCGTGCAGCCTATCCGGTCAGGGCTGAGGACCGGGGCATTCTCGAAAGAATCCGGCGGAACAGCGCGAGGCCGCGCGGATCGCCGTGCTGGAGCGGTTTCACGTCCCGGATGCGGACGTCCAAGCCGGCCGTCGCGCCGACCTTGGCGCCCGCCTCGGCCAGCAGCAGGGCCACCGACGCGCCCGAGGCCCCCGACACATCCAGCTCCACCCCCTCGCCGCCGGCCCGCAGGATGGCGAACTCCCGCTGATCGTCGACGGCCCTCCTGGCCTCCCCGTAGGTGGCGTACTCGGTCAGCTTGAGCGAGGCGTTCAGCGCCCGCTCCATCCCGGCGACGAACGTCTTCTGCTGCGGGGCGTGCCCGGGGCCGACCACCGCGGTCGGGATGTGCCGCGGGGCCGGGTTCGCCATGGCGTAGGTGTACGAGCCGGCGAACAGGCCGGCGGCCGCGGCGAGGATGAACATCAGCACGGTCGCGGGCAGGAACGGTGATCTCCTGAAGGCCGCCCACTTGCCGGCCAGGGGGGAGGGCTCGCCGCGCTGATCAGACATGCGAACACGCTAAGCCACCCATGACGGACATTCCCGGCAGGATCTCCGGGCCCCTCCCGGGGGCCCGCCGCCGGGGTTCCGGCCGTCGTCGGCAAATCGTTCGCCAGTAATTTGCCTGAGGTGAGATCCTGGGGGACGTATGTCCAGTCAGCCTGCCCCCGCCCTGCCCGACGGCGCCGCTCCCACCCTGCCCGCTCTGCTTGAGCGACTGCCCGAGCTGACGCTGCGCGACCAGCAGCGGCTGGGGCGACGGCTCGACGGCGCGCGCCGGATCCGCAAACCCGAAGCCCGCGCCGCCGTGCTCGCCGAGATCTCCGGCGGCATCGAGGAAGCGGAGCTGCGGGTCGCCCAGCGGCGCGCCGCCGTACCCGCGATCACGTACCCGGAAGAACTCCCGGTCAGCCAGAAGAAGGACGAGATCCTCGCCGCGATCCGGGACCACCAGGTCGTGATCGTCGCGGGTGAGACCGGCTCCGGCAAGACCACGCAGATCCCCAAGATCTGCCTGGAACTCGGCCGGGGCGTCCGCGGCCTCATCGGGCACACCCAGCCGCGCCGGATCGCCGCGCGCACGGTCGCCGAGCGGGTCGCCGAGGAGCTGAAGACCCCACTGGGCGAGGCGGTCGGCTGGAAGGTCCGCTTCACCGACCAGGTCGGCGGCGAGACCCTCGTCAAGCTGATGACCGACGGCATTCTGCTCGCCGAGATCCAGACGGACCGCGAGCTGCGCCAGTACGACACGATCATCATCGACGAGGCCCACGAACGCAGCCTCAACATCGACTTCATCCTCGGCTATCTGGCGCAGCTGCTGCCCAAGCGCCCGGACCTGAAGGTGGTCATCACCTCCGCGACCATCGACCCCGAGCGGTTCTCGCGGCACTTCGGCGACGCCCCGATCGTCGAGGTCTCCGGGCGCACGTATCCGGTCGAGGTCCGCTACCGCCCGCTGCTGGAAGAGGGCGGACAGGACTCGGACCGGGACCAGATCACCGCGATCTGCGACGCCGTCGACGAACTGCAGGCGGCGGGGCCCGGCGACGTCCTGGTGTTCCTCTCCGGGGAGCGCGAGATCCGCGACACCGCGGACGCGCTCAACAAGAAGGCGCTGCCCGCCACCGAGGTCCTCCCGCTGTACGCCCGGCTGTCGCACGCCGAGCAGCACCGGGTCTTCCAGCGGCATTCCGGCCGCCGGATCGTGCTCGCCACCAACGTCGCCGAGACCTCGCTGACCGTGCCGGGCATCCGGTACGTCATCGACCCGGGCATGGCGCGAATCTCCCGCTACAGCTTCCGCACGAAGGTGCAGCGGCTGCCGATCGAGCCGGTCTCGCAGGCCAGCGCCAACCAGCGCAAGGGCCGCTGCGGCCGTACCAGCGACGGCATCTGCATCCGGCTCTATTCCGAGGACGACTTCCTCACCCGGCCGGAATTCACCGACGCCGAGATCCTCCGTACGAACCTCGCCTCCGTCATCCTGCAGATGACCGCGGCGGGCCTCGGCGACATCGAGAAATTCCCGTTCATCGACCCGCCGGACCGCCGCAACATCAAGGACGGCGTCGATCTGCTCAGCGAGCTCGGCGCGCTCGACACCAAGCAGAAGGACCCCAAGAAGCGGCTCACCCCGCTCGGCCGCAAGCTCTCCCAGCTGCCGGTCGACCCGCGGCTGGCCCGGATGGTGCTGGAGGCCGACCGCAACGGCTGCGTCCGCGAGGTCATGGTCATCGCGGCGGCGCTGTCCATCCAGGACCCGCGCGAGCGGCCCTCGGACAAACAGCAGCAGGCCGACCAGCAGCACGCCCGGTTCAAGGACGAGACCAGCGACTTCCTGGCGTTCCTCAATCTGTGGCGCTATGTCCGTGAGCAGCAGAAGGCGCTGTCGTCGTCGGCGTTCCGGCGGATGTGCCGGACCGAGTTCCTGAACTATCTCCGGATACGCGAGTGGCAGGACATCTATTCCCAGCTGCGTACGGTCGTCAAGACCATGGGCGTCCATCTCTCCGAGGAGGACGCGGCACCGGACCACATCCACACCTCGCTGCTTTCCGGTTTGCTTTCGCATATCGGGCTGAAGGATACGGACGCCAAGAACGAATATCTGGGCGCCCGCAGCGCCAAGTTCGCGGTCTTCCCCGGCTCCGCCCTCTTCAAGAAGCCACCCCGCTGGGTCATGTCCGCGGAGCTGGTGGAGACCTCCCGCCTGTGGGCGCGGGTGAACGCCAAAATCGAGCCGGAGTGGGTCGAGCCGCTGGCCCAGCACCTGGTGAAGCGCACGTACAGCGAGCCGCACTGGGAACAGAAGATGGCCGCGGTGATGGCCTACGAGCGGGTGACGCTCTACGGCGTCCCGCTCGTCGCCCAGCGCAAGGTCACCTACGGCCGGATCGACCCGGAGACCTCACGCGACCTGTTCATCCGCAATGCGCTGGTCGAGGGCGACTGGCGCACCCACCACCAGTTCTTCCATGACAACCGCAAACTCCTCGGCGAAGTGGAGGAGTTGGAGCACCGCGCGCGGCGCCGCGACATTCTCGTGGACGACGAGACGCTCTTCGACTTCTACGACCAGCGCATTCCGGCGGACATCGTCTCCGGCGCGCACTTCGACGCGTGGTGGAAGAAGCAGCAGCGGGAAGAGCCCGAGCTCCTGAACTTCGAGCACTCGATGCTCATCAACGAATCCGCGGAAGCCGTCACCAAGGACGACTATCCGGATTCCTGGCGCCAGGGAAAGCTGAAGTTCAAGGTCACCTACCAGTTCGAGCCCGGCGCGGACGCGGACGGCGTGACCGTCCATGTCCCGCTCCAGGTCCTGAACCAGGTCTCGTCCGAGGGCTTCGACTGGCAGATCCCGGGTCTGCGCGAGCAGTTGGTGACGGAGCTGATCCGGTCGCTGCCCAAGCCGATCCGCCGCAACTACGTCCCGGCGCCGAATTTCGCGGCCCGCTTCCTGGACTCGACGGTGCCGCTGCAGGGCGCCCTGACCTCGTCTCTGGCGGCCGGGCTGCAGCGCATGGTGGGCGTACCGGTGGAGGCCGCCGACTTCGACACCGGCAAGATCCCCGACCACCTCAAGATCACCTTCCGGGTGGTCGACGAACGGCGCCGCAAGCTCGCCGAGGACAAGGACCTCGAAGCGCTGCGGCTGCGGCTCAAGCCGAAGACCAGGGCCGCCATCTCCAAGGCGTTCGAGCAGGCCGCCGAGCGGCCCGGCAAGGGCGGCACGAGCGGCGCGGGCGACGGCCCGGCACTGACCGGCCTGGATCAGCGCACCGGGCTGACGTCCTGGACGATCGGCGCGCTGCCCCGCACCTTCGAGACCCGGCGCGGGGGCCAGCCGCTGAAGGCGTACCCGGCGCTGGTCGACGAGGGCAGCAGCGTCGCCGTACGGCTCTTCGACACCGAGGCGGAGCAGCTGCAGGCCATGTGGGCGGGCACCCGCCGGCTGATCCTGCTCAACGTCCCCGCCAACCCCGCGAAGTTCGCCCAGGACAAGCTGAGCAACCAGCAGAAGCTCGCGCTGTCCCGCAATCCGCACGGCTCCATCGCGGCCCTCTTCGAGGACTGTGTGACGGCCGCCGCGGACCGGCTGATCGCGGCCCGGGGCGGCCCGGCATGGGACGAGGAGTCCTTCCGGAAACTGTTCGACGGGGTGCGGGCCGACCTGGTGGACGCGACGCTGCGGACCATCCAGCAGGTCCAGGAGGTGCTGGCCGCCTGGCAGGCGTGCGAGCGCCGGCTGAAGGCGACGACCTTCCCCTCGCTGCTGCCGTCGCTGACGGACGTCAAGGAGCAGCTGGCGGCCCTGATCAAGCCGGGCTTCGTGACCGCGCACGGCGCCAAGCGGCTGCCGGACCTGATGCGCTATCTCGTGGCCGCCGACCGCCGGCTGCAACAGCTGCCCACCAACGCCGAGCGGGACCGCAGCCGGATGGCGAAGATCAAGGAGATGCAGGACGAATACGCCTGGCTGCTGGAGCAGTTCCCGCAGGGCCGCCCGGTTCCCGCGGCGGCCCGGGAGATCCGCTGGATGATCGAGGAGCTGCGGGTGAGCTACTTCGCGCATGCCCTCGGGACGGCGTATCCGGTCTCGGACAAGCGCATCGTGAAGGCGGTGGACGCGGCGGCGCCCTAGGGAGGCCGCTCCCCGGCATCGAGTTCGACCGCACCCCCTGACCTGCTGTACAGTCTTGCTTCGCAGCCCGCCGAACAAGCGGGAGGCGAAAAGCAAGGTCCTGTGGAGCAGTTTGGAGTGCTCGCCACCCTGTCAAGGTGGAGGCCGCGGGTTCAAATCCCGTCAGGACCGCATCTATCAGGGCCCGCACCGTCTTCGGTTGCGGGCCCTGATGCTGTCGACGGCCCGTATCCCTGGATGCGGGCCGTCGTGCTGTTGGTGCGCCGGCATCGTGGGTGGGGTCCGCGGAGCCCGATCCGGCACCCCGAAATTCCGTCAGGACCGCGGCGACTTCCGGCCGGACTCCTGGGCGGGTGGCGGCCGTGATCGGCGACCGGAAGGCGTCGTTCACCAGGGCGGGGGCCGTTGCACGTTGTGGCCCGAAGGCTGCTCCCGGTGACGGGCGGGCCGTTCGGTCGTCTTGACTGCGGCACGTACCGCCGGTACTCACAGAGGAAACGCAGGGCCGGGGAGGTGCGTGCGATGACGACAGCGGCAAGGCACGAGACCAGGGCGCTGTTGCGCGCCCATCTGGCGGCCGCCACGGGCTACCGCCATCTGACACGGCACTGCCCCATCTGTCATCAGCTGCTGCGGCTCGCCATGGAGCCCCACAGGGCCCGCTCCGGGCCCGCGGCGCCCACCGCCGCCTCCACGTCCTCCCAGCCCGTCTGCGGGACGCCGGCAACGGAGGACGAAAGTCCCCCGGCCCGGTGACCATCGGCGCCTCCCCCACCCGCCGCGCACCGGCACGCTGTTGAGTGACGGCGTGGCGTGCGGCGTCGAGTGACGGCGTGGCAAGTTCACTACAGCAGTGGTCGTGCCGCATTCAAGCACCGCACCGTGTGACGGGAGTCACCGAACAACTTTTACGGGATGGGGAACTTACACCCGTCCTACAACCAGTCAATTTAATATGTGCAATTGCACCACCCTCCAGCGGCCCCGGAACGAGACCGCCGGGTCCGCCCGGACAGGCCCCCTGAGGAGCCCTGAAGGCGCCCTGGCCGCCGTCCGGAGTGACACCGGCGCCGGGTTGACCGGAGCGCGCCGAGCGGCCCGCGAGCGGGCGTACACACAAAAAAGATCGCGCTGGACCCGGCGGAGTCCAGCGCGATCGGTGACGTACCCAGATGGAGCGGGTGTGGGGCCTGTTGGGGCAGGCGCCGCGTCGGTGGAGCTGAGTGGAGCTTGGTGGAACAGGTGGAGCTAAGTGGTGCCAAGTGGGCATTTTCGGGTTGGGGGAGCCGAAAACAGCCTGGCTATGCGGTTATTCAGGCCTCGCTGCGCTGCTGCGGGATACCCGCGAGCAGTGCGCGGACCTCAGCCTCGCGGTAACGCCGATGCCCTCCGAGCGTGCGGATGGACGTGAGCTTGCCTGCCTTGGCCCAACGGGTCACCGTCTTCGGGTCCACGCGGAACATCGTGGCAACCTCGGCAGGGGTAAGCAGCGGCTCGGCGTCAGGGGTGCGAGCGGTCATGAGCGGCCTCCTCGGGAGAACCGAACCATCACGGTTCTTTCCTCTAAATTCTGCACCTTGACCCACGTTGCCCGAAATGGCGGACGCGGGCCGAGTCGGTTATAGGACGAACGGCTTGTCCTCGGCACTACAACTACACCATCTGTCCAGCCACGTCGGCCAAACCGATGGAATTGCCCTCTCAGGTGTTCAACCTCGACGGAAGCCGATGGACTAGGCCATAACGGACAGTCACGCTGCCGTGACGATCAGTCACAGCGTGATCAGCCGCCACGAGGCAACACAAGAAACGCAAGAGCGATCTATCCGCCCTTAGTTGGACGGAAGGAGCCCTTGTCAGGCTCCTTGTCCTATTTTGGCACGAGGGTATGGCTTGGGGGCAAGGCCCGAAGTCAGTGCTTTAGGTCACGCTTGTGGCAATCGCCCGGATCAGGACCTACGTCCCATGTCATCGACCCACCGGCAATCAAACCCAGCACATCTTTTCGGACCATGGCTCGAATGCCCAGGTTTGCCGAACACAATCCTTTATGGCACTCAACTGGCGAATTGGCGCTCTCGCACCGCACGCCACCGCTCCGACAGCCGCTCGTACGCCGCGCCGGCGCGCTCACCGTCCCCGTCGCGCAGCGCCGCCAGCCCCTCCGCCACCTCCGCGGCGGAATGATCCTCGGCGAGCTGCCCCTCGGGCACCGCGTGCACCAGACCTCCGTAATCCAGCTCGACGACCGAACGCGGATGGAATTCCTCCAGCCACCGCCCCACATCTACCAGGCCGTCGATCAGCGGCCCTTCTTCCAGGGCGTCCCGCAGCGTCCGCAATCCGCGGGCGACCCGGCGCCGCGCCTGCACCATCGGCGTCCGGTAACGCAGCAGCGGCCCTTCGTCACCCTTCGTGTACTCCCGCTCCGAGTCCTCGAACAGGACGAACCAGCGGACGGGGACATGCCAGCCGGCCGCGCGGATCCACGGCCGGGCGTCCGGGTTGCGCTCCCGCCACTGCTCGTAGTCGGTGGCCGCCTGCCGGCGCACCACCGGGGGCAGCGCCGCGTCCAGCACCGAGGCCGGCAGCAGCTCCTCCAGCGCCTCCAGGGCCTGCCAGCCGCGCAGCCGGGTGCGCCACGGACAGACGCAGGTCACCCCGTCCACGACGGCGACGAACGCGTCGGCGCTCTCATGGACCGGCACCGGCACCGGCGGGGTGGGCAGCAGATCGGCCAGCGCCCGGCGCTGCTCGTCCTGAGCGGTCGGGGTGTGCCTACGCTTGGCGTAACGGGCCCAATGGGAGCGTTCCGGCTCGGAGAATGCTGCCAGCGGCTCGTAGACCCGCAGATATGCCGCATACGGGACCTTCACCGACGACGCCAAGGCCACGCCCGCTCCTTCAAAGGGAAGTCCACCGCCGGGAGTTGCCTACCCCCGCCCGGCCTGGGATACGGCAGATCGTCCCACGCCCGTACCCCACGAGTGGGTGATCCTCGGCACCTGGCCGATCAGTACACCCCGGAGGTCTTACGCTCTTCCCGACCGGCCCTCCCCACCCGCAGGAGGGCGTCCTCCGCGACTTATGGGAGTCACCACAGTGACCGACGTACGTCCTGCCTCCGTCAGTGCCGACGGCGGCGTTCTGCACACCCTGTTCCGAACCGAGCAGGGCGGCCATGAGCAGGTCGTTCTCTGCCAGGACCGCGCCAGCGGCCTCAAGGCCGTGATCGCCATCCACAGCACCGCCCTGGGTCCGGCCCTGGGCGGCACCCGCTTCCACGCGTACGCCTCCGAGGAGGAGGCCGTGCTGGACGCCCTCAACCTCTCGCGCGGCATGTCCTACAAGAACGCGCTCGCCGGGCTGGACCACGGCGGCGGCAAGGCCGTGATCATCGGTGACCCCGAGGTGCTCAAGACCGAGGAACTCCTGCTCGCCTACGGCCGGTTCGTGGCGTCCCTCGGGGGCCGCTATGTCACCGCGTGCGATGTCGGCACCTATGTCGCCGACATGGACGTCGTCGCCCGTACGAACAAGTGGACCACCGGCCGCTCGCCCGAGAACGGCGGCGCCGGCGACTCCTCCGTCCTGACCGCCTTCGGCGTCTTCCAGGGCATGCGCGCCTCCGCCCAGCACCAGTGGGGCGACCCGACGCTGCGCGGCCGCAAGGTCGGTATCGCGGGCGTCGGCAAGGTGGGTCACCACCTGGTCGAGCATCTCCTCCAGGACGGCGCCGAGGTCGTGATCACCGATGTCCGCGCCGAGTCGGTGGAGCGGATTCTCGCCCGGCACCCGGAGGTGACCGCCGTCGCGGACACCGACGCGCTGATCCGCACCGAGGGCCTGGACGTGTACGCGCCGTGCGCCCTGGGCGGCGCGCTGAACGACGACTCGGTGCCGGCGCTGACCGCGAAGATCGTGTGCGGCGCGGCCAACAACCAGCTCGCGCACCCCGGCGTGGAGAAGGACCTGTCCGACCGCGGCATCCTCTACGCGCCGGACTACGTCGTGAACGCCGGCGGGGTCATCCAGGTGGCCGACGAGCTGCACGGCTTCGACTTCGACCGGTGCAAGGCCAAGGCCACCGAGATCTTCGACACCACGCTGGCGATATTCGCTCGTGCGAAGGCCGACGGAATTCCGCCGGCCGCGGCGGCCGACCGGCTGGCCGAACAGCGGATGGCGGAGGGCCGACGCGGCTGACCCGGCCCGCGATCACCGGCGTGTCGGGCGCGATTTCCGGTCGGAGAGGCCGAAATGCGCCGGATGCGCCGAAAAAACGGCCGTGTGCGACCCGCCACGGGTGGTTGGGGAGACATCCCTCACGACCCGTCGGCGGGTCGCCGTACAGGACAGGTTAAAATCGCAGTTGACCAGCGAGGAAAGGGTGCCTCGCGGGTCGTGCCGAGCGGCGGGTGATGCGGGCGACGTACCGTATGGCCGCGGAAGCAGGTACCGTTGAAGCCCTACGAGCCGGTCTCTCCGTCGAGAGTCCGCTCTGCATCGTGAACGCGTTCAAGACTCTGGGGCCATCGAGCCCCGTCATTGAGGGGGTCGACCCATGGGGCGCGGCCGGGCCAAGGCCAAGCAGACAAAGGTCGCCCGCCAGCTGAAGTACAGCAGCGGTGGGACGGATCTCTCGCGACTGGCCGACGAGCTGGGAGCATCGCCGTCGAACCAGCAGCCTCCGAACGGGGAACCGTTCGAGGATGACGAGGACGACGACCCGTACGCACGGTACGCAGAGCTGTACAACAACGATGACGACGAGGAGGACGAGGGCGACTCGTCCCAGCAGCGTCGTCGCGCCTGACGCCGCCGCGCGTACACGGCTCTGACAACAGCACCAAGGACCCGGTCCTGGGCATCACGCCCGGACCGGGTTCTGCGCTGCCCGGGGGGGCCGCCGCTGCGACGGCCCCCCGGTTCAGCTGACACAGCTCGCGGCCGCATCTACTTCGAATACGCACCGGTCAGGGTCACTGCCTCGGCGTGGTCACCGCGCTCGACGATCTCCCCGCTGACCCAGGCGTCCACGCCCCGGTCGGCGAGGGTGGTCAGCGCGACGTCGACCGCCTCCTGGGGCACGACGGCGATCATGCCGACGCCCATGTTCAGGGTCTTCTCCAGCTCCAGGCGCTCGACCGAGCCGGCCGTGCCGACCAGGTCGAAGATCGCGCCCGGGGTCCAGGTGGAGCGGTCGACCGTGGCGTGCAGACCGTCCGGGATCACCCGCGCGAGGTTGTTGGCCAGGCCGCCGCCGGTGATGTGCGAGAAGGCGTGGACCTCGGTCGTACGGGTCAGCGCCAGACAGTCCAGCGAGTAGATCTTGGTGGGCTCCAGGAGCTCCTCGCCGAGGGTCCGGCCGAACTCCGGGACGTCCTGGTCCAGGGCCATCCCGGCCCGGTCGAACAGCACATGGCGGACCAGCGAGTACCCGTTCGAGTGAAGTCCGGACGACGCCATCGCGATCACCGCGTCGCCCGTACGGATACGATCCGCGCCCAGCAGCCGGTCGGCCTCGACCACGCCCGTACCGGCGCCGGCGACATCGAACTCGTCCACGCCCAGCAGGCCCGGGTGCTCGGCGGTCTCGCCGCCGACCAGCGCGCAGCCGGCCAGGACACAGCCCTCGGCGATGCCCTTCACGATCGCCGCGACCCGCTCGGGGTAGACCTTGCCGACGCAGATGTAGTCGGTCATGAACAGCGGCTCGGCGCCGCAGACCACCAGGTCGTCGACGACCATGCCGACGAGGTCGTGGCCGATGCTGTCGTACACGCCCATCTTGCGGGCGATGTCGACCTTCGTGCCGACGCCGTCGGTGGCCGAGGCCAGCAGCGGGCGCTCGTACCGCTTCAGCGCGGACGCGTCGAAGAGGCCGGCGAAGCCGCCGAGCCCGCCGATCGCCTCGGGGCGGGTGGCCTTCTTCACCCACTCCTTCATGAGGTCGACGGCACGGTCGCCGGCTTCGATGTCGACGCCCGCGCTCGCGTAGCTGGCACCAGTGGTCTCGGACATGGCGGAGAACTTTCGTGTCGTGTGTGTACGAGCTCTACGGGCGACGCAGCGCGTCGGCCCCGCCGACCCCGGCGGTGAGCGTCTGGACGCCGTCCACATCGGACTTCGCGGGACCGGCGGTCTCCGACTCCAGAAGGTGCTTGCCCAGCAGCTCCGGGTCCGGCAGCTCCATCGGGTACTCGCCGTCGAAGCAGGCGCGGCACAGATTCGGCTTGGCGATGGTGGTCGCCTCGATCATGCCGTCGATGGAGATGTACGCGAGGGAGTCGGCGCCCAGCGACTTGCCGATCTCCTCGACGCTCAGCCCGTTGGCGATCAGCTCGGCGCGGGTGGCGAAGTCGATGCCGAAGAAGCACGGCCACTTGATCGGCGGCGACGAGATCCTGATGTGGACCTCGGCGGCGCCGGCCTCGCGGAGCATCCGCACCAGGGCGCGCTGGGTGTTGCCGCGGACGATCGAGTCGTCGACGACCACCAGGCGCTTCCCGCGGATGACTTCCTTGAGCGGGTTGAGCTTGAGCCGGATACCGAGCTGGCGGATGGTCTGCGACGGCTGGATGAACGTCCGGCCGACGTAGGAGTTCTTGACCAGGCCCGAGCCGTAGGGGATGCCGCTGGCCTCGGCGTATCCGACGGCGGCCGGCGTGCCGGACTCCGGCGTCGCTATCACCAGGTCCGCGTCGGCCGGCGCCTCGGCGGCCAGCTTGCGGCCCATCTCCACCCGGGAGAGGTACACATTGCGGCCGGCGATGTCGGTGTCCGGGCGGGCGAGGTAGACGTACTCGAAGACACAGCCCTTGGGGCGGGCCTCGGCGAACCGCGAGCTGCGCAGCCCGTTCTCGTCGATGGCGACCATCTCGCCGGGCTCGATCTCCCGGATGAAGCTGGCGCCGCAGATGTCGAGGGCCGCGGTCTCGGAGGCCACCACCCAGCCGCGCTCCAGGCGGCCGAGGACCAGCGGGCGGATGCCCTGCGGGTCACGGGCGGCGTAGAGGGTGTGCTCGTCCATGAAGCACAGCGAGAAGGCACCCATGACCTTGGGGAGGACGCGCGGGGCGGCCTCCTCCACGGTCAGCGGCTTGCCGTCCTCGTCGACCTGGCCGGCCAGCAGCGCCGTCACCAGGTCGGTGTCGTTGGTGGCCGCGACCTGCGTCGCCCGGCCGCCCTCACGGGGCAGCGCGGCGACCAGCTCCGCCAGCTCGGCGGTGTTGACCAGGTTGCCGTTGTGGCCGAGCGCGATCGAGCCGTGCGCGGTGGCACGGAACGTCGGCTGGGCGTTCTCCCACACCGAGGCACCGGTCGTGGAGTAGCGGGCATGGCCCACGGCGATATGGCCCTGGAGGGAGCCGAGGGAAGTCTCGTCGAAGACCTGGGAGACCAGGCCCATGTCCTTGAAAACGAGGATCTGGGAGCCGTTGCTCACTGCGATGCCCGCGGACTCCTGTCCACGGTGCTGCAGCGCGTACAGCCCGAAATAGGTGAGTTTGGCGACCTCTTCACCCGGAGCCCAGACACCGAAGACGCCGCAAGCGTCCTGGGGGCCCTTCTCGCCGGGGAGCAGGTCGTGGTTGAGTCGTCCGTCACCACGTGGCACGCCACTGAGTCTAGGGCAGGTCGCGGATTCATCCGAACCGGGGATGGGCGCGGAGCTGGAGGAGTGCATGAACGCGGTGTTAAGCGTGCTTGACTCCGCGCCTTGATCACGGCCAGGATTTCCGCTCATGCAGACCCCGCAGCCCTTGGCGCACCTGGTGTGTCGCCGGGTGCGCCGCCTCGCGCCGCCCCTGGTTCGGCGCCGCCACATCGACCTCGGTCGCGTCGCCGGCGCCCTCTGTCGCTGCGCATCCGCCGCGTAGCCGCGCGTAGCGACTGCCCTCGTCGGGCACTTCCGCTACCGCCTCTGAGCTGCGCCTTCTCTCACCTTTTCGCACTCGCCCGGCATGCCGGGGTCATTCCGTATGCCCCTTGTGCCGCATACGGCCTCGTCCTGCCCGTGTGAGATACGCGACGCCCTCCTGCCCACCCGTCGCCCGCCGCCGTCCCCGGGGGCCGACGTACCGCATCACGGCCCAACACCACCTCTTCCGGAGCGCCGAAACGATGTCTTCCGTCGACCCTGCCCGCCCTCCCCGCCCGTCCACGTCCGCCGCGCCCACCGCGCCCGAGAAGTCCGGCGAAAGCCCCGGCGAAAGCCCCGGCGCCTCCGCCGGCTCCGCCATATCGCGCCGCACCTTCGGCGGCCTGGCCGGAGGCGTGGGCGCCGCGGCCGCCATAGGCGGGCTCGGCACCGTGGCGGGCGCACCGAGCGCCGCCGCCGAGGAGCCCCGGTCCCAGGAGCGGGCGTTCCGCGCCGCACCCGGCCGCCGCTCGCGCCGCCCCAACGTCCTCTTCATCCTCGGCGACGACCTGGGCTGGGCCGACCTGTCCTCGTACGGCGCACCGGACATCCGCACCCCGCACCTGGACCGGCTGGCCCGCCAAGGTGTCCGCTTCACCCAGGCGTACGCGGGCTCCGCGACCTGCTCCCCCACCCGCTTCTCCCTCTACACCGGCCGCTACCCCGGCCGTACCGAAGGCGGCCTCGCCGAACCGATCGCCGACAAGAGCGTCGGCCTCGCCCCCGACCACCCCACCCTCGCCTCCCTGCTGCGCGACGCGGGCTATGCGACGGCGCTGATCGGCAAGTGGCACTGCGGCTATCTCCCGGACTACAGCCCCACCAAGTCGGGCTGGGACACCTTCTTCGGGAACTTCGGCGGGGCGCTGGAGTACTACTCGAAGCTGGGACTGGCCGGGGAGTACGACCTCTACGAAGGCGATGCCGAGTACCAGGACCTGCGCTACTACACGCGGATCATCACCGAGCGGGCGGTCGACTACCTCACCGGGCGAGCCGCGAACGCCAAGAACGCCCAGAACGCCAAGGACGGCCAGAACGCCCGGAACACAGCCGGGCGGCGTACGGACCACCCCTGGCTCCTGAACCTGAACTTCACCACTCCCCACTGGCCGTGGATCGCGGACGGCGACACCGAGGAGAGCGCGAAGATCGTCCGCCGGATCAAGGCGGGCGAGCGGGGCGCACTGTGGCACCAGGACGGCGGCTCACTGGCGAAATACCGGGAGATGGTCGAGGACCTGGACCGGTCGATCGGCGAGGTGCTGGCCGCCCTCAAACAGTCCGGCCAGGAGGAGGACACCCTCGTCTTCTTCGCCAGCGACAACGGCGGCGAGCGCTGGTCCTACAACTGGCCGCTCTCCGGGAACAAAGCCTCGCTCCAGGAAGGCGGCATCCGGGTGCCGACCATCGTGCGCTGGCCGTCCCGGCTCGACGGCGGCCAGGTCAGCCATGAGCCGGTGTTCACCCCGGACTGGACGGCGACCCTGCTGGAGATCGCGGGGGCCCGCCCGGACCGCGCGCACCCCCTGGACGGTACGAGCCTGGCGGGCTACCTGCTGCGCGGCGAGCCGCTCGCCGAGCGCGATCTGTTCTGGCGGGTACGCGGCGAGCGGGCGCTGCGCCGCGGCGACTGGAAGTACTACCGGGGCAAGGACGGCAGGGACCGGCTCTTCCACGTGACGAACGATCCCCGCGAACAGGCCGACAAGGCCGCGGACGACCAGCAGCGGCTCGGGCGGCTGCGGGCCGCCTGGGAGGCGGTGGACCGGACACTGCTGCCCTACCCGAAGGCATGACACCGCAGCCCGCCGGCCGGCGCCGTACGGCAACCCCCGTCAGCTGAGCACGGGCAAGTACGTGCCGATGTCGGCCCGCTCGCCGCTGGCACTGACGGCCGCCGCCTCCAGCGCCTCGCCCCACGCCGTACGGCCGGTGGCGAGGCGCAGCCAGGTCAGCGGATCGGTCTCGACGACATTCGGCGGGGTGCCCCGGGTGTGCCTGGGCCCCTCGACGCACTGCACGACGGCGAACGGCGGAACGCGGACCTCCACCGACCCGCCGGGCGCCTTCACGGCGAGCGCGTCGGCCAGGAGGCGGGTGGCGGTGGCCAGCGCCTGACGGTCGTAAGCGATCTCCACACCGGTCGCCGCCACCAGGTCGTCGGTGTGCACGGTCAGTTCCACACACCGGGTGACCAGGTAGTCGGACAGCCGCATCGCACCCATCCTGGTGATCACCAGCCGGTCGTCGGAGGCCGACGGGAGCACCTCGGCGAGCTCCTCGGCGGTGCGCTTCAGCAGCTCGGCCGGGTCGTTCGCGGCGGCCAGCGCACGGGTGTCGTCGTCGATGCCGGACGCCAGCGGGGCGGTCGCGAACGGCCAGTCCAGCAGGGCGATCTCCAGCCGCGGCGGGGCCGGCTGCCGCAGATTGCGCGCCACGCTGCCCACCGCCAGGCACACATGCGCCACCAACTCCCGCACCGTCCAGTCGCCGAGCCGCGTCGGCAACGCCAGCTCCGCCGGCGTCAGCTCCCCCACGGCCGCCCGCACCTGCCCGAACTGGGCGGTCACGGCGGCACGCGTCTTGGCGGGGTCGTAGCTGCGGGTGCGGGACTTGCCGCGGGCGGGAGGCATGGCGCCGAGGCTACTGCGGCCACCGGGACGACGGCGCGGGGTTATTCACCGACCTGGACACGGGGCCGTGCACCGCATCGCCGACGGCCCGCCCCCGAACAACGGGGACGGGCCGTCACAGCACCACGCGCGGCGGGCGCGCCCTGCCTCAGGCGATCAGACCGGGGATGGTCCCCTCGTGCGCCTCACGCAGCTCGTCCAGCGCCACGCTGAACTGCCCCTGGACGTCGATGTCCGAGCCGTCGACCACACCGATACGCGTCGCCGGCAGCCCCCGCGCACCACACATGTCCGTGAACCGGAGCTCCTCGCTGCGCGGCACGGCGACGATCGCACGGCCCGCCGACTCCGAGAACAGCAGCACAAACGGGTCCAGCCCGTCGGGCACGACCAGGCGAGCGCCCTTGCCGCCGCGCAGACACGACTCCACCAGCGCCTGGATCAGACCGCCGTCGGAAAGATCGTGCGCCGCGTCGATCATGCCGTCCCGCGAAGCCGAGATCAGGATCTCCGCCAGCAGCTGCTCCCGGGCCAGATCGACCTTCGGCGGCAGCCCACCGAGGTGGTCGTGGACGACCTGCGACCAGGCCGAGCCGCCCAGCTCCTCCCGGGTGTCACCCAGCAGATAGATCAGATGGCCCTCGTCCGCGAACGCGACCGGCGTACGGCGGGTCACATCGTCGATGACACCGAGCACCGCCACCACCGGCGTCGGGTGGATCGCCACCTCACCGGTCTGGTTGTACAGCGAGACATTGCCGCCGGTGACCGGCGTGCCCAGGGTCTGACAGGCATCCGCGAGACCCCGCGTCGCCTCGGCGAACTGCCACATCACCGCCGGGTCCTCGGGCGAACCGAAGTTCAGGCAGTCGGAGACGGCCAGCGGCTTGGCACCGGACGCGGCGACATTGCGGTACGCCTCGGCCAGCGCCAGCTGCGCACCCGCATACGGGTCGAGCTTGGCGTACCGCCCGTTGCCGTCCGTGGCCACCGCCACACCCAGGCCGGTGTTCTCGTCGATCCGCACCATGCCGGAGTCCTCCGGCTGCGCGAGCACGGTGTTGCCCTGCACGAAACGGTCGTACTGATCGGTGATCCACGCCTTCGACGCCTGGTTCGGCGAGGCCACCAGCCTGAGGACCTGCGCACGCAGTTCCTCGGCGTTCGCCGGCCGCGCCAGCTTCGCCGCGTCGTCGGCCTGGAGGGCGTCCTGCCAGTCCGGGCGCGCGTACGGCCGGTGGTAGGTCGGCCCCTCGTGCGCGACCGACCGCGGCGGCACATCCACGATCTGCTCGCCGTGCCAGAAGATCTCCAGCTGCGAGCCCTCCGTCACCTCACCGATGACGGTCGCGATGACGTCCCACTTCTCGCAGATCTCCAGGAAGCGGTCGACCTTCCCGGGCTCGACGATCGCGCACATCCGCTCCTGCGACTCGCTCATGAGGATCTCCTCCGGCGAGAGGGAGGAGTCACGCAGCGGCACGGTGTCCAGCTCGACGCGCATACCGCCGGAACCCGCCGACGCCAGCTCGCTGGTGGCACAGGACAGCCCGGCGCCGCCGAGGTCCTGGATGCCGTCGACCAGGTTCTCCCGGAAGATCTCCAGGGTGCACTCGATGAGCAGCTTCTCCTGGAAGGGGTCACCGACCTGGACGGCCGGACGCTTCGCGGGCCCGGTCGAGTCGAAGGTCTCCGACGCCAGGACGGACACCCCGCCGATGCCGTCGCCGCCCGTGCGGGCACCGTAGAGGATCACCTTGTTGCCGGCGCCGGACGCCTTGGCGAGGTGGATGTCCTCGTGCTTCATCACACCCACGCACAGCGCGTTGACCAGCGGGTTCCCCTGGTAGCAGGGGTCGAAGACGACCTCGCCGCCGATGTTCGGCAGGCCCAGGCAGTTGCCGTAGCCGCCGATACCCGCGACAACACCGGGCAGCACCCGCTTGGTGTCGGGATGGTCCGCCGCACCGAACCGCAGCGGGTCCATCACGGCGACAGGGCGGGCGCCCATCGCGAGAATGTCGCGGACGATGCCGCCCACGCCCGTGGCCGCGCCCTGGTAGGGCTCGATGTACGAGGGGTGGTTGTGCGACTCCACCTTGAAGGTGACCGCGTATCCCTGGCCGACGTCGACGACGCCCGCGTTCTCCCCGATGCCGACGAGCAGCGCGTCGGTCTCCGGGGCTTTCTCGCCGAACTGCTTCAGATGGACCTTGCTGCTCTTGTAGGAGCAGTGCTCGGACCACATGACCGAATACATGGCGAGCTCGGCGCCGGTGGGACGACGGCCGAGAATCTCACGGATCCGCGCGTACTCGTCCTGCTTCAGGCCCAGCTCGGCCCACGGCTGGTCGGTGTCCGGCGTTTCGGCTGCGTGCTTGACGGTGTCCAGAGTCATCAGGCGTTGACCAGCTTCTTCAGGATCGAGGTGAAGAACCCGAGGCCGTCGGTGCGGCCCGTACCGACCAGCGGCTCGACGGCGTGCTCGGGGTGCGGCATGAGGCCGACGACATTGCCCGCCTCGTTGGTGATGCCGGCGATGTCGCGGAGCGAGCCGTTGGGGTTGCCGTCCAGGTAACGGAACGCGACCCGGCCCTCGGCCTCCAGCATGTCGAGGACCCGCTCGTCGGCGACGTACCGGCCGTCGATGTTCTTCAGCGGGACGCTGATCTCCTGGCCGGTCTCGTAATCCGTCGTCCAGGAGGTGTCCGCGTTCTCCACCCGCAGCTTCTGGTCGCGGCAGATGAAGTGCAGATGGTTGTTGCGCAGCATCGCGCCGGGCAGCAGATGCGACTCGGTGAGCACCTGGAAGCCGTTGCAGATACCCAGCACCGGCATTCCGGCCTTGGCCTGCTCGATAACGGGCTCCATCACCGGCGAGAAACGGGAGATGGCCCCGGCCCGCAGGTAGTCGCCGTAAGAGAAGCCGCCGGGCAGAACCACGGCGTCGACCTGCTTGAGGTCCTTGTCGCGATGCCACAGCGGCACCGCTTCCGCCCCGGCGACCCGGACCGCGCGCTGGGTGTCGCGGTCGTCGAGCGTGCCGGGAAAAGTAACGACACCGATTCGTGCGGTCATGAGTCGACCCGAACCGTGAAGTCTTCGATGACGGTGTTGGCGAGGAAGGTCTCGGCCATCTCCTGGATGCGGGAAAGGGCGGCGTCGTCGACGGGCCCCTCCACCTCGAGTTCGAAACGCTTGCCCTGACGGACGTCGGCGATCCCCTCGAAACCCAGGCGTGGCAGTGCGCGCTGCACCGCCTGCCCCTGCGGGTCAAGGATCTCCGGCTTGAGCATGACGTCGACTACGACGCGTGCCACTGGCACTCCCGGTGGTGTGGTGCGGCTGTGTTTCTCCGGGGAACCCCGGACCCCGATCGGTGTCCTCACAGTACCGTGTTCGAAAATCTACGCGCATAGATATCTAGCCGGTTCATCACGGTCCGGCATCGGCACGAGTGAGCGGTGGGGAAAATCCTCGAAAAGATCTAGGGTCCGCATTGCGGGATGACACGCTGACGAAATTAACTGGGCTTCACAATGCAATGCCCACCGCTGTACAAATGAAAAAGCATTGATTCCAATCAGCCGGATCTGCAGCAACACCCCACGTCAACACGGGACTGCTGCACGAAAGGACCGATATCCGTGGCGCAGCGAGTAGTAGTAACGCTCTCCGATGACATCGACGGAGGAGAAGCCGCAGAGACGGTCAGCTTCGGATTGGACGGGAAGTCGTACGAGATCGACCTCAATCCCGCCAATGCGAAGAAACTGCGCGGCTCTCTCGCTCCGTTCGTGGAAGCGGGACGCAAGCGCTCCAAGTCCGGCAAGGCCTACCACCGGACCGCGGTGACCCCCGACCCGGCCGCCGTCCGCGCCTGGGCCCGCTCCCACCAGATGGACGTGCCGCCCCGCGGCCGCATCCCGAAGAAGGTCTACGAGGCCTTCAACGCCGCCAACCACTAACCAACTTGCCGGCACTCCACGGTCCGCACGCAGCCGACTTGCACAGCACCCCTACTGATCAGCTAGAGTCTGGAGCACGCCGAGGGGCGAGGCCGAAAGGCCGAACCTCACGGAGTCACGCGGGTGTAGCTCAGTAGTAGAGCGCCCCCTTTCCAAGGGGGAGGCGCAGTGTGCAATCCCTGTCACCCGCTCTGACTGCTCAACCGGTCCAAAGGATCAGGTAGAGTAGCTGTCGCGCCGCTCGGTGAAAGCCGAGTGGATGCCTGCGGACGTAGCTCAGTTGGTAGAGCGCAACCTTGCCAAGGTTGAGGTCGCGAGTTCGAGCCTCGTCGTCCGCTCAGATAGAGAAGGCCCGGTCATCATGACCGGGCCTTCTTGGTATTCCGCCCCCTTCCTCCTGTTTCCTCCCCGCGGATCCACGGGGCGCCCCTAACCCCCTCCCCCGGCTGCCGACAACTGACATTTGTCATCCGCTGCGATGACAGGGCGCACTGCTCCAAACCTGGATCCGGCGGAACGCTGGATACATGAACATCGGGGAGAAAGACATCGGGGGGCCTGGCCCCAGCGGCGCCGACACCGACGCCAATGTGATCGACGTCACCGGGCTGCGCAGAAGCTACGGCGCGACCGGCCGACGTGCCCACGCGCGGAAAGGCTTCGAAGCGGTCCGCGGCATCGACTTCTCCGTCGGCCGCGGCGAACTGTTCGCGCTCCTGGGCACCAACGGCGCGGGCAAGACCTCCACCGTCGAACTGCTGGAGGGCCTGGCCGCACCGACCGCAGGCAAGGTACGGGTGCTCGGCCATGATCCGTACACCGAGCGCCGCAAGATACGGCCCCGCATCGGCGTCATGCTGCAAGAGGGCGGCTTCCCCTCCGAGCTCACCCCGACCGAAACCCTGCGCATGTGGGCGGGCTGCACCACCGGAGCACGCCCCATCGACGAGGCCCTGAGCTCCGTGGGACTGACACGACGCAAAGACGTACGCGTCAAGCAGCTCTCCGGCGGCGAACGACGACGACTGGACCTCGCTCTGGCACTCCTGGGACGGCCCGAGGTGCTGTTCCTGGACGAACCCACCACCGGACTGGACACCGAAGCCCGCCACGAAACCTGGGAGTTGGTCCGCGACCTGCGCGACTCCGGGACCACCATCGTCCTGACCACCCACTACCTCGAAGAGGCGGAGGAACTGGCGGACCGGCTGGCGATCTTGCACAACGGGCAGATAGCCGCCGCCGGCCAGGTCACGGACGTCGTCGCCACCCACCCCTCCCACATCGCCTTCGACCTGCCCAACGGCTACCACCTCGGCGATCTCCCGCCCCTGGAAAGCCTGGGCGTCATCGGACACGAGACAACGGGACGCAGGGTCCGGCTACGGACTGACGAACTACAGCGGGCCGCCACCGGACTGCTGATCTGGGCGCAGGACAAGGGGATAGAGCTGCACGGCCTCGACGTCCGATCCGCATCCCTCGAAGAAGCCTTCCTCGAGATAGCGAAGGGACTGGAGAACGCATGAGCACGAACACGATCGCAGCGACCACGGCCGAACGGGCGGAGGCGAATGCCGAGACCGGCTCCATGGCAAGGCTGACAGCCCTGGGCCGCGCGGAGTTGACACTGCTCTGCCGCAACAAGACCGCACTGTCCATGTCACTGGTCCTGCCCGTGGCCCTGGCTTTCGCCATGAAACAGACAGTCAGCGGAATGGACCTCGGCGGGACCGGCCTGTCGGTCGGAACGGTGCTGCTGCCCGCGACGCTCGGCTACGTCCTGATCTTCGCCGTGTACTCCAACCTCACCAGCGCCTATGTCGCGCGCCGCGAGGAACTCGTCCTCAAGCGGCTGCGCACCGGAGAACTACGGGACCTGGAGATATTGGCCGGCACCGCCCTGCCCTCCGCCGTCATGGGCCTTGCACAGTGCGCGCTGCTGGTCATCGTGGGCGGACTGGCACTGGATACGGGGCTGCCCACCTCACCGCATCTGCTGATAGCCGGACTGGTGATCGGCATGCTCGTCGTCGTGGCGTTCGCCGCGGCGTCATCGGCCCTCGCCAAGAGCGTCGAAGCCGCACAACTGGCGGTCCTCCCCCTCATGGTCTTGTCACTGATCGGATCCGGAATGGTTGTTCCGCTGGATGTACTGCCGGACCGTGTCGCCTCCGTACTCGAACTCCTGCCGCTGTCATCGGCGATGGAGCTGATACGCGCCGGCTGGACCGGCGGCCCCGATCCGGCGGCGACCACAAAGCTCCTGATCAACGGCTTTGTCTGGGCCGGGCTCGCAGTGTTTGCTGTGCAGCGGTGGTTCCGCTGGGAGCCGCGACGCTAGCGACACACGACGACGAAGACGACGGGGGAACGGCAGGCATGATCGGACGAGTGCGGACGCAGTGGCGGAGCCGGAGCCGGTTGGCCCAGGTCGACACGTACTTCCGCTGGACGCTGTACCTCCTGCCGTGGTTCACCGCGATCGGCGGAGTGGCCCCCATCATGGGCAGGACCACCGGCGGCGAGCCCCTGGCGGTCGCCCTGGCCAGCACGGCCCTGGCGCTGAACGTGACTCAGGGGTTCCTTGCGATCAGGCTGTTCGACCGCGCACTGCAGCGATACCTGAAACAAGGCGAGACACCCCTCAGCCTCATGATCGTCTCGGGTGTACTGACGCTGACAGCCGAGATCGCTCTGTTCGCACTCCTCGCCGTCAGAGGAATCGGCGACGAGGACGCCATGGCCACGGTGATCCTGGCGGCGGCCGCGACCCTCACCCCGTTCTTCAAGGCCTACAGCCTGCTCGTTTCCAAGCGGAGGTATATGGCATCGCTGGCCGGCGCGGACGCAGGGCTGATCCTGGTGGCCGGCCTGCTGACCCAGGGGTGGCTCGCCGGGGCGATGCTGGCGCTGCTGCTGACAACGGCCGCGCTGTGGAGCTTTGTCATAGCCCGACCGTCCGGGTGGATGCTCGCCGTGATCTGGGAACTGGACGTGGCGCGCAAGACCCAGGCACAGCTGGCGGTCGCCGAGGAACGACTGCGCTTCGGCCGGGACCTGCACGATGTGATGGGCCGGAATCTGGCGGTGATCGCCCTGAAGAGCGAGCTGGCCGTCCAGCTGGCCCGGCGGGAACGGCCGGAAGCGGTCGCGCAGATGGTGGAGGTGCAGCGGATCGCACAGGAATCGCAGCGGGAGGTACGGGAGGTGGTGCGCGGATACCGGAAAGCCGATCTCCAGGCGGAGTTGGCCGGCGCGCGCTCCATACTCCGCGCAGCGGGGGTCGACTGCCAGATCGAGGGAGAGGAAGGTATCCAACTGCCGGCAGAGATGGAGTCGGCACTCGGCTGGGTGGTCCGCGAAGCCACCACGAACGTCCTGCGGCACGCCGCCGAAGCCCGCCACTGCGTCCTCCGGACCCGCGTCGACCGGGATCGCGACGTACTGGTGATGACCATGGACAACGACGGCGTCGTGACGCTCCCGGGCGATGCCACCGCACCACAGCCCGGAAGCGGCCTCAAGGGTCTGCAAGAACGCCTCGACCCGCTGAACGGAACCCTGGCATCGGGCCCCTGCGCAAAGGGCTCGTACCGCCTGACCGTCGAACTCCCGGTGGCCACGGAGGGGGACACACGGCAGCGAGGACCGCGGCGTGGGCTGGGCACGAAGCGGGCCGGACGAGTGGAGCGGGCGGCGACCCGGGGGCCGGGCGCGGAAGGGGACGGACGGGGGCAGCGGGAAGCGTCGCGCGGGGTGGGCACGACGAGGAAGGCACGGAGGGCAGAAGGCATCGCGGGGGCCGGGCGCGAGGGGGAGGCACGGGGGCTGGGGACGTCGCGGAGCATGGGCGTTGAGGAGGGGTGAGGGCAGGGGACGGGGGCCGGGCTCGGGGGCCGGGGCCATCGGGGCCGGGCATCGGGGCTGAGGGGGGCTGCGGCCGGGGGGACTGGGGGCCGGGGGCATCGGGGCCGGGGATGGGGATACGGGTAGGGCTGGGGATGGGACGGGGATGGGGATGGGGTCCGGGGGCGGGCGGGGTGGGGGAGGGGGAGGGGAAGCCAGGTGAGTGACAAGGTGATTCGGGTGCTGCTCGCGGACGACGAGCATCTGATCCGCGGCGCCCTGGCCGCGTTGCTGTCGCTGGAAGACGATCTTCTGGTGGTGGCGGAGGCGGCGTCGGGGCCGGAGGCGCAGGCGATGGCGCGGGCGCATCGGCCGGATGTGGCGGTGCTGGATCTGCAGATGCCGGGGGCGGACGGTGTGGCGGTGGCCACATCGTTGCGGGGTGATGTGCCGGGGTGCCGGTCGATGATCGTGACGAGTCATGGCCGTCCGGGGCATCTGAAGCGGGCGCTGGAAGCCGGGGTGCGGGGGTTTGTGCCGAAGACGGTGTCGGCGCAGCAGCTGGCGGAGATCATTCGGGCGGTGCATACCGGAAGGCGTTATGTCGACCAAGAGTTGGCGGCGGACGCGATCAGCGCGGGGGATTCTCCGTTGACGGTTCGGGAGGCGGAGGTGCTGGAGTTCGCCGAGGCCGGGGCGCCGGTCACGGAGATCGCGGAGCGGGCCGCGCTGTCTCCGGGGACGGTGCGGAACTATCTGTCGTCGGCGACCGCGAAGCTGGGTGCGGAGAACCGTCATGCGGCGGCGCGGCTCGCACGCGAGCGGGGTTGGCTATAGTGGACCTCGCACCGCGACACCGGCGACTGGTTTCAGGCGCTCTGTGCGGAGCATGCGGACGTAGCTCAGTTGGTAGAGCGCAACCTTGCCAAGGTTGAGGTCGCGAGTTCGAGCCTCGTCGTCCGCTCAGCGAAAGTCAGAGAAGGAAAAGCCCCGGCCGATGGATATCGGCCGGGGCTTTTTCGTGTGTCCGCTTGGCGTGTCCGCTGGTGTGTCCGCGCCCGCGGGTTACGACCAGTTCTGGCCGGTGAGGCGCTCGTAGGCCTCGATGTATTTGGCGCGGGTGCGGTCGAGGACGTCCTGCGGGAGGGCGGGCGGCGGCTGCTCGCTCGTACGGTCCCAGCCGGCGGCGGGCGAGGTGAGCCAGTCGCGGATGATCTGCTTGTCGAAGGACGGCTGGGCGCGGCCGGGCTGCCACTGGTCGGCGGGCCAGAAGCGCGAGGAGTCGGGTGTCAGGACCTCGTCGGCCAGGGTGAGGGTGTCGCCGTCGAAGCCGAACTCGAATTTGGTGTCGGCCAGGATGACGCCGCGTTCGCGGGCGATGTCGCGGGCCCTGCCGTAGATGGCGAGGGTCGTCTGGCGGAGCTGGGCGGCGACCTCGGCTCCGACCTGGCGGGCGGCCTCTTCGTAGGAGACGTTTTCGTCGTGGTCGCCGACGGCGGCCTTGGTGGCCGGGGTGAAGATCGGCGCGGGCAGTTCGGAGCCGTTGACCAGGCCTTCGGGGAGGGCCAGGCCGCAGACGGTGCGGGACTGCTGGTATTCGACGAGGCCGGAGCCGGCGAGGTAGCCGCGGGCCACGCATTCGACGGGGACCATGGCGAGGGAGGTGCACACGAGGGTGCGGCCGGCCCAGTCGGCGGGGGCGCCGGCCGGGACGTCGGTGGAGATGACATGGCTGGGGGCCAGGTCGGAGAGCTGCTCGAACCACCAGAGGGAGAGCTGGGTGAGGATGCGGCCCTTGTCGGGGATCTCGGTGGGCAGCACCCAGTCGTAGGCGGAGGTGCGGTCGCTGGCGACCATGATCAGTTCGCCGGCGGCGTTCTGGTAGAGGTCGCGCACCTTGCCGGTGTGCAGGTGGGTAAGCCCCGGGACCTGTACGGGCTCGGGCTTTTCTACGAATCCGGACACGCTGCCTCCGCGTAGGTTGATCCAGGGGTCGTGCCGATTCTCCCGTATGCGGGGGCGGGGTGGTGCCGCAGGGTCGGTGGGGCGCGGCGGGGCCCGTCGGGGGGAGCGTCCGGGTGCCTCTAGTCGCGTTTGCAGATGCGGTCGAGGAGGTTGGCGGTGGCGCGTTGGATGCGTTGGTCGACGTGGCCGGGGCGGTCGAGGGCTGGGGACCAGGCGAAGGTGCCGGAGGAGAAGACGAGGGCGCCGCTGGGGGCTCGGTAGAGGGAGGTTTCCTGGTGGCGGCGGGTGCCGTCGCTGTCGCGGTAGGGGGAGTGGGCGAGCAGGATGCGGCGGGTGTGGTCGGGGAGGCTGGTGCGGGGGAAGTAGCGGTCGGCTTCGCCGGCGACGAGGCCGGGGAGTTCGTCGCCTTCGTGGGCGCCGGTGGCTTCCCAGAGCCAGTGGTCGCCGTTGCGGACGACGAGGGGTGCGGGGTCGGGGACGCGGCCGGCGTATTGGATGCCCATCAGTCGCTGTTCGGCGTCGCCGAGTTCGCGCCAGAGGGCGGGGCGGCCGGGGCCCTGGCGTTTGCGGCAGCTGAGGAGGGAGTGGGGTCCGGAGGGGGACGGGGAGAGTTCGACCTGCCAGTACATGGTGTTGGCGGAGAGGAAGACGAGGGAGGTGCCGGTGTCGCGGGCGCTTTCGACGGTGCGGCGCATGGGCACCGACCAGTATTCGTCGTGGCCGGGGAAGACCAGGCCGCGGTAGCGGGTGGGGTCGACTAGGCCGGCGTGCAGGTCGCGGGCGTCGGCGTAGGCGAGGTCGTAGCCGTAGCGTTCGGCCCAGCGGATGAAGTCGTAGGCGTGGCCTACGTGGAGGGGGAGGCCGGCGCCGGCGTAGGGGCGGTCGAAGGAGACGGTGGTGGCGGCGTCGCGTTCGCCGAGGAGGGCGCCTTTTTCGTCCCAGGCGTGGTAGAGGCTGGCGCCGGTGCGGCCGTCTTCGGGGTAGAGGTTGTAGGCCTGCCAGGTGATGTCGGGGAGGAGCAGGAGCAGATCGGCGGGGTGGTCGTCGCGGACGGTGAAGGGGATGTGGCTGCGGTAGCCGTCGGCGGTGGTGAGGACGGCGACGTAGGCGCCGAGGTTCCAGTAGGTGGGGACCTGGAGGCGCCAGGAGAGCCACCAGTGGTGGCAGGAGACGGTGCGGTCGGCGGTGAGCGGGGAGGGTTGGACGATGCCGGCGAGGCGGGGGCTGGTGGTGATTTTGGCGGCGCCGGCGCCTCCGTAGTGGCCGATGCGGTAGATGTCGATGCTGAAGGGCTGGGGTGGGTCGACGGAGACGCGGAAGTCGATGGGTTCGCCGGGGGCGACGGCGCCGGTGCTGGCGAAGCCTTTGATCTGGCGGTGGACGTCGTCGGCGCTGCGTGGGCCGTTGTGGTTGCGGGGTGCGGGGACGCGGAGGTCGCCTTGGGCGAGGGCGGCGTCGACGTACCAGGGGACGACCTGGCCGTTGTCGAAGTAGTTCTCGCTGCCGCGCAGCCAGGGCACGGGGCCTTGGCCGAACGGGTCCGTGACCGCGTGGGCGAGGGCGCCCGATTCCCATCGCCTGATCTGTTCCGTCGCCACCTTCCACTCCCCTCCCGCGTCCCCCATGGCCGCGGCCGACCGGCCGTTGGTGGTTCGTGGTGGATGAACCCGGCCCTCCTCAGCACATCACATTACGCACTCACTTCGTCACCCTTCGTCGTGAATTCGGGGGAGCTCACCCCGAAAAATGAGCTGGAGGGGAACACCTGGCCGAGGTGTCGGGGGGTGTGAGCGGGTGCGGCGGGGTTCACACCAGCCGGACTGGCTTTTCGGGGCGTACGCCGACGGTGGTGAGCCAGCCGCGGAGGGGTTCGGCGTCGCCGTCGTCGACGAGGCTGAGGACGGGGCGGCCGAGGTCGGAGCGGCGGGTGCCGTCGATGAGGAGTGCGGGGCCGTCGAGCCAGTCGAGGCCGGGGGCGGCGCCGGCGGTGTCGACGGCGGCGCAGCAGACCATGGCGGTGACGTGGTCGGCGAGGAGTTCACGGCCGGTGCGGGGGGGTTGGAGCGGGACGAGCGGGAGGCCGCCTTCGGCGAGGCCGTCGCCCCAGGCGACGCCGGCGGCGGTGTCGTGTGCGGAGGTGCCGCGGGCGGCGTGGCGGGCGGCTTCTTCGCGTTCCTCGCGTTCGACTTCGGCGCCGAGGCGGGCGGCGACGAGGTCGCCGGTGTGGTGGTCGCGGGCGAGTCGGTCGATGACGCGGGCGAGGGTGGGGCCGGTGGGCGGCGGGCACGGTTCGGTGGTGGGGAGGGTGGCGGGCGGGTGGTCGGTGGGGTGGTGGGTTCCGGGGTGGTGGCCTGCGGGGGTGCGGGCGCTGGTGTGGGCGTAGGAGAGGGGGCGGGTGGCGGGTTGCCGGGCGGTGGTGTGGGCGGTGGTGGGTGCGGGCGCCGGGTCGGTGGTGGCGGTTGGGGTGCTTGTGCCGGCGGGGGTGCTGGCTGTGGGGGCGGTGCCCGGGGCGGGGGTGGTGCCGGGTGTCGGTGCTGTTGCGGCGGCTGTTGCGGTGTCCGTGGTGGACAGGCCGGTGGGATAGGGGTCTCCCCTGCTCGAACCCAGTTGAGAGCTTGGGGAAAGGTCGTCGAGGACGCGGTGGAGGCGGGCGGCTTCCAGGCGCCATTTCCGGTCCACGACTTCCTGCGGGTATTGGTTCCAGCCGACGGGTGACCAGTCGGGGCCGGGTTCGGCCGGGCCGCCGTGGAAGAGGCGGGCGGCCAGCAGGGAGGCGGCGCGGTCGATGTCGCCGGGTTCTTCCAGGAGGTCGCAGGCGGGGCGTTCGCCGAGGCGGGAGGCGAAGCCTTCGGCGAGGCGGTCGCGGCGGGAGAGTTCGGTGAGCGCGGAGACGACGCCGGCGTCCAGGCGGGAGGGCCAGCGGCCCATTCGCCAGGCGGGCAGTGCGACCCGGGTCAGCAGGCGGTCCCAGCCGGCGTAGGCGAGGCCGACCTGTTCCTGGGCGACGATCCGCAGGCCGTAGTCGACGCCCTGGGCGCGCTCGGAGGCGGCGGCGGCGACGCCGCGTTCCATGATCGTGGCGTGGTCGCGGCAGGCGCGGAGGAGGAGTCGTGCCACCTGGCCGACGAGGCGGAGCGCGAGGCGGCGGGGTCCGCTCCGGGCGCGGGCGGCGACCGCGACGGCGGCGTCGAGGCCGCGGATGAAGCGGCGGGCGGCGGCTATGTCGGGGTGGGCGGACGGGCCGGTGCCGGCGACGACGGGGGCGAGCAGGGCGCGTAGTTCGGCGACGCGCATCCACCACAGGAAGGGTGAGCCGATGACGAGGACCGGTGCTTCGGGTTCTCGGCGTGCTCGGTGGGCGGGATGGGGTTCTTCACTGCTCGAACTCGGTGCGGAGCTCGGGGAGGGGTCGTGGTGGGGCGGGGCGTGGGCGCGGTGCGTACGGTCCTCGAGCCAGCTGTCGCAGTCGGGGGTGAGGGCTATCGCGGAGGGCGGGGGGACTTCGAGGCGGTCGGCGAGGTCGCGTACGAGGCGGTAGAGGTCGGGGGCCGATTTTTCGGCGATGGGGACGGAGGGGCTGAGGGCGGGTCTGGCGCGGGCGACGACCGTGGCGACCAGTGCGGTCAGGAGGAGGACGGCCACGGCGAGGCCGCTCACGGTCCAGCGGACCGCGGGCCAGCCGCCCCAGGAGGCGCCGGGGCCGCCGATGTGTCCGGTCGCGCCGCCGACGATCAGCACCACGGCCACGGCCGCCGGCAGCAGCGCCACGGCGAGTGCCGTGCCGCGGATCCGCAGCACCGCGAGGGCGCGGGCACGCGCCGCCAGGACGCCTGTTTCCGGATCTGCCACGAGCCTGTACACCCCCTGCTGTCCTGATGGAGCCGGACGGAGACGACGGAGAGAACACGGAACGGAACAGTGGTAGGTGGGAACTCCGCTGCGGGCCTGCTGGATGCGGGCGGCCGCCGTGGGCGTTGCTCACTCCCCCACCACTGTCGCACTGGCCACTGACATCGCAATGCCGGTGAGCCACTTGCCGGACGCCGCCGCGGCAACCGTGCCGGATTCCGGCGCGGCGACCGCAGGACGCTTGCGCGGCACCCTAGTTGGGGGGCTGGCTCACGTCAGCCGGATACCCGGTGCGGTCACTCGATGGAATGGCTTTGGGTAAAGGCGGGAACGGGTGGCGGGCGGCCCGCTGTCACGGGGGCACGTAAGCCGCATGACGGCTGTATGACGCAAAGCGGGCGGAGGCTCGCGGATACCCCGCGGTGGCGGATACACCGCGGCCCCGGTGGCCCGTCCCATCGGAATGGGCACCCGGGGCGGCGGCCTGCCTGTGTGGAACCCCTACGGCCTACGCCGATTGCCTACGGGCCGCGTCAGGCCTGCGGAGCGGCCTCGTCGCCCGCCCCCGCCGCGGCCTCCGCGACCTTGGCGGCGATGTCCGTCCGGTGCTGGGAGCCGTCCAGCGAGATCCGGCCGACGGCGCGGTAGGCGCGCTGCCGGGCGGTGGTGAGGTCGGAGCCGGTGGCCGTGACGGACAGCACCCGGCCGCCCGCGCTGAGCACCGCGCCGGACCCGTCGCGCTTGGTGCCCGCGTGCAGGACGTACGCCTCGGGGGCGTCGTGCTCGGCGACGTCGGCGAGGCCCTCGATGGGGTCGCCGGTGCGCGGGGTGTCCGGGTAGTTGTGGGAGGCGATGACGACGGTGACCGCGGCGCCGTCGCTCCAGCGCAGCGTCGGGAAGGTGCCGAGGGTGCCGGTGGCGGCCGCGTGCAGGAGGCCGGCCAGCGGGGTCTTGAGGCGGGCGAGGACGACCTGGGTCTCCGGGTCGCCGAAGCGCGCGTTGAACTCGATCACACGGACGCCGCGCGAGGTGATCGCCAGGCCGGCGTAGAGCAGCCCGGAGAAGGGGGTGCCGTGGCGGCGCAGTTCGTCGACCGTGGGCTGGAGGACGGTGTCCATGACCTCGTCGACCAGCTTGGGGTCGGCCCAGGGCAGCGGGCTGTAGGCGCCCATGCCGCCGGTGTTGGGGCCGGCGTCTCCGTCGTAGGCGCGCTTGAAGTCCTGGGCGGGCTGGAGGGGGACGACGCTCTCGCCGTCGGTGACGGCGAAGAGGGAGACCTCGGGGCCGTCGAGGAACTCCTCGATGACGACGCGGTCGCAGGCGTTGGCGTGCGCGCGGGCCTGCTCGGCGTCGTCCGTCACCACGACGCCCTTGCCGGCGGCCAGGCCGTCGTCCTTGACGACGTACGGGGCGCCGAACGCGTCCAGGGCCTCGTCGATCTCGGCGGCGGTGGTGCAGACGTAGCTGCGGGCGGTGGGTACGCCGGCGGCGGCCATCACGTCCTTGGCGAACGCTTTGGAGCCCTCCAGCCGGGCGGCCTCGGCGGAGGGGCCGAAGACCGGGATGCCCCGGGCGCGTACGGCGTCCGCGACGCCCGCCACCAGGGGCGCTTCGGGGCCGACCACGACCAGGTCGGCCTCCAGGGCGGCGGCCAGTTCGGCTACGGCCGTGCCGTCGAGGGCGTCGACGGCGTGCAGTTCGGCCACCTCGGCGATGCCGGCGTTGCCGGGAGCGCAGTGCAGCGCGCTGACGTCGGGGTCGAGGGACAGAGAGCGGCACAGGGCGTGTTCGCGGGCGCCGCCGCCGATGACGAGGACCTTCACGCAGGGCAGCCTAGACGAATGCACCAAGGGGCCGAGCGGCGGGCATGCCCCGATCGCACAAGGGGGCGCGGCGGCGGGAAGCCGCCGGGCTCGGTCCGCCGCGGCGGTGGCAACTCTTTCGGGTGAGATGCCTCCTGGTCCCTTATCGGATCCCGCACCACTTACGGGCGGAATTCGGGCGATCTTGGGGCTGATGCCAGCCGTTCGGCGGTAGGAAGGGGCTGCGCGCAACGGCCGTCTCGTATGTCCCGTATGTCACGCGCGCGCCGCACGTATCCGTATAGAGGGAGTGCACGGGTGAGTCAGCCGGAGATGCAGCCCGAGGGGCCCCCTCGGGAGGGGGGCGGGCGGGGCCGGAGACGGGCCGGTGGCCGGGGTGGCGCCCGGGGGGATCTGTCGGGTCGGGTCTTTCCGCTCGGCGACTGGGGGGAGCCGGACGACCGCCTGGACGCGCTCTATCTGTGGACCGAGGAGGGCGCGCTGCGCGCCGCCGACTGGTATCTGCACGACCGGCTGGGCAAGCGCCGCGGGGCGCGGCTGCTGCGGCTGGGTACGGCGGCGGGGGTGGCGGCGGGCGGGGCGTTGCCGCTGCTGGATCTGACCGGGATCTGGCACGGCGGGGCGCCGTGGGGCTATCTGGCGCTGCTGGTGGCGGCGGTGTGTGTCGGCTGCGACCGGTATTTCGGGGTGACGGCCGGGTGGATGCGGGATGTGGCGACCGCGCAGGCGGTGCACCGGCGGCTGGAGGCGCTGCAGTTCGACTGGGCGGTGGAGGGCGTGCGTGAGGTGCTCGGGCCGACGGAGGGGACGGCGAGCGAGGCGGCGGAGCGCTGTCTGGGGATGCTGCGGCGGTTCAACGAGGACGTCGGGGAGCTCGTTCGGTCCGAGACGGCTCACTGGATGGCGGACTTCCGGGCCGGGCGGGTGCCGCAGGCCACGTATGCGCTGGTGCCGTGGGCGGCGCCGCGGCAGGAGGGGGCGGGGCAGCCTGGTCGGTTCGCGCTGCCGCCGGGGGCCCGGCCGAACATGCCGCGGCAGCGGCCGCCGGAGCCGCCGCGCTGAGCGGAGGCGGACGGGGGACGGAGGGTGTGCGCTGAGCGGGTGGCGGGTGCGCTGAGCGGGTGGCGGGTGCGCTGAGCCGGCGCCCGTGGTGCGGGTGTGCCCCAGGGCGAGACCGGCCGGCTCAGCGCCCGGCGCCTCAGCTGAAGACGATCATGGATCCTTGGCCGAGGCTCCGCGTCGCCGCCGCGTGCAGCCCCAGCCAGACGTGCCGTTCCCTGGCGAACGGGCTGTCGTCCAGGGGGATGCCGCCCGCCCGCTCCTCCAGGGAGGTGGGACCGGCCGGCGGGGCGGGCGCGGCCGGCGGATTGGCCGGATCGATGCCCAGGGACGGCGCGACCAGTTCGAGTTCGCGCAGCAGGCCGTGCGCGGAGCCCAACGGGCCGCCGCCCTCCAGCAGTTCGTCGTTGGCGAGCGGCCGCGGGAAGTCGACCGGGACGTAGGCGCCCGCATGGTCGTAGTGCCACACCAGGTGGGACTGCTGCGCGGTCGTCTCGAACATCTCCAGCAACTGCTCGTAGTCGCCGCCCAGTTCGTCCACCGGGGTGACCTCCAGGCCGCACAGGTGCAGGAGGTAGGCGCGGCGCAGGAAGTGCAGCGCGTCGTAGTCGAAGCCGGCGACCGGTGCGACGTCACCGGACAGGCCCGGCATATAGCTGAAGACGGGGACCGGTGGCAGGCCCTCGTCCGTCAGGGCCTTGTCGTAGGCGGCGATCTCTTCGGAGAACGGGTTGTCGGGGCTGTGGCACAGCACATCGACGAGGGGTACCAGCCACAGGTCACATGCCACGAGTGAGAGCTCGCTTCCGGTCGGGGACGGGGCACGTACGGACAGGCTACGGGTACGGCCCGTTACGGCCGATGGTCGGGACAGCGTAGTGCTAGCCGGGCGTTCCCACGAGAGCCAGGGAGTGCTCGTTGTACTCGGCGATCAGCCGCTGGGCCTCGCGCAGGTCGTGCCGGACCAGGGCGTCGGCCAGCGCGCCGTGGCTCTGCCACAGGTGGCCCCTGAGGTCGGTCTCGCGGCGCAGCAGGGGCACCGCGAACATCCAGGTCTGTACGCGGACCCGGTCCAGGAAGTCGCTGATGTACGGGTTGCCCACGATGCCGCTGAGTTCGCGCCAGAACCGCAGGTCGTAGCCGATGAGGACGTCCAGGTCGCCGGCGCGGGCGGCCCGCTCGGCCTCCTCGGCCCGGCGCCGGATGGAGACCAGCACCTCGCCGGGGGTCTCGCGCAGCGCCTTGTCGGCGCCGCCGCGGAAGATGCCCTCGATGATCAGGGTGCGGGCCTCGACCATGGCGCGGAAGTCGTCGGCGGTGAAGGCGTGCACCTTGTAGCCGCGGTGCTGTTCGACGTCGAGGAGGCCCTGGGCGCACAGGTCGAGCAGTGCCTCGCGCACCGGGGTCGCGGAGACGCCGTACTGGTCGGCGATCTCCTTGACGGTGAAGGCGTGGCCGCAGGGCAGCCGGCCGGCCAGGACCTCGTCGCGCAGCGCGTCGGCGATCTGCTGGCGCAGGGTGCTGCGCCGTATGACTCCGCTGTCTGCGCCGGCGGCCATCGTGTGCGTCTCCTTCGACACTCCATGGCCGCAGGATGGGTAGCGGCCCTCGCCCACGATAGGCGAGGGCCGCGGGGGCCGGGTCCTGCCGGTCTGCCGGTGCGGTGAAGCGTCGGCGTCACTTCCGGTGCCCGTCTGGCGTCCGTGGAGCCTCAGGCCGCGTCCGAGGGGCTCAGACCACGTCCATGGGGGCGTGGTGGGACCTCAGACCGCCTACGAGGGGCTCAGCCCGCGTCCGTGTGCGCGTCCGCGGCCGTCAGGGCCTCGTCCAGGAGGGCCAGGCCCTCCTTGGCCTCGGCCTCGGTGACCGTGCAGGGCGGGACGACATGCGTACGGTTCATGTTCACGAACGGCCACAGGCCGGCGCGCTTGCAGGCCGCGGCGAATTCGGCCATCGGGGCGTTGGCGGCACCGGACGCGTTGTACGCGACCAGCGGTTCGCGGGTCTCCTTGTTCTTGACCAGGTCCAGCGCCCAGAAGACGCCCAGGCCGCGGACCTCGCCGACGGACGGGTGGCGCTCGGCGATCTCGCGGAGGGCCGGGCCGATGACGTTCTCGCCGATCTCCGCCGCGTTCTCCACGATCCGCTCCTCGGCCATCGCGTTGATCGTCGCGACGGCGGAGGCGCAGGCCAGCGGGTGGCCGGAGTAGGTCAGGCCGCCGGGGAAGGGCCGCTGGTCGAAGGTGGCGGCGATCTCGGCGCTGATCGCGACGCCGCCGAGCGGCACGTACCCGGAGTTCACTCCCTTGGCGAAGGTCAGCAGGTCGGGGGTGACGTCGAAGTGGTCGGCGGCGAACCAGCGGCCGGTGCGGCCGAAGCCCGCCATGACCTCGTCGAGGATGTAGACGATGCCGTAGCGGTCGCAGATCTCCCGGACGCCGGCGAGGTAGCCGGGCGGCGGGACCATGATCCCGGCGGTGCCGGGGACCGACTCCAGGATGATCGCCGCGATCGACTGCGGCCCCTCGAAGGCGATGGTCTGCTCGAGGTGGGCCAGCGCGCGCTCGCACTCCTGCGCCTCGTTCTCGGCGTGGAACGGCGAGCGGTAGAGGAACGGGCCCCAGAAGTGGACGACGCCGGCCGAGGCGGTGTCGGACGGCCAGCGGCGCGGGTCGCCGGTCAGGTTGATCGCGGCGGCGGTGGCGCCGTGGTACGAGCGGTAGGTGGAGAGCACCTTGGAGCGGCCGGTGTGCAGCCGGGCCATCCGGACGGCGTTCTCCACGGCCTCCGCGCCGCCGTTGGTGAAGAAGATCTTGTCCAGGTCGCCGGGGGTGCGCTCGGCGATCAGCCGGGCGGCCTCGGACCGTACGTCGACGGCGAAGCCGGGCGCGAGGGTGCAGAGCTTCCCGGCCTGCTCCTGGATGGCGGCGACGACCTTGGGGTGCTGGTGGCCGATGTTGGTGTTGACCAGCTGCGAGGAGAAGTCGAGGTAGCGGTTGCCGTCGTAGTCCCAGAAGTACGAGCCTTCCGCGCCGGCGACCGCGAGCGGGTCTATGAGGCCCTGCGCGGACCAGGAGTGGAAGACATGCGCACGGTCGTCGGCCTTCACCGCCGCACCGGCGGCGGGGTCGGCGAAGGCGGAGGCGGGATGCGTCGTGGTCACGGTCAGTACCTCGGATCGGTCGCTCGGGTCCCCATGTGGACGGCGATGGGGGTACCTCCCGTGCCCTTGAGGCTACGGGGGAGCTCCCAGACTAAGGATCACGGTGTGCTGCCCGGTACCGACAACCTGTATGGCGCTCACCACGCGGGCGGACAGAGTGTCGGCGGACACGGACGGAATGGCGGCGGGGCTGTAGGAAGCTCCAGGGCGGGGCGGTTCCGGGGCGGGGCGGTTCCGGGGCGGGTCCGGCTGTTCCGGGTGGCCGCTCAGTCGTCGTCCGGGGCCGGGACCGCCTTCGGGTGGCCGGCGGCGCAGTGGATCTCGTACGGGCGGTCGTCGCCGGCGTCGTCGTCCGATGGCTCGAACTCGATGGTGGCGGTGGCGGCCGGACCGCGGGCGACATCGTCGTCGACGTGGAAGCCGGCGGCCGGGCTCCAGGCCGTGAGGTGGATCCGGCCGTCGGCCAGACATGCGGCGGTGAGGCTGCCGCCGGTGACGCGTACGGTGCCGGTCCCGGTGGGGTGGGTGGGCGCGACGGGGGGCGTCTCCGGAGGGGCAGGCGTGGCGGATGCGGAGGGGGAAGGCTCGGCGGACGGGGTGGCCGGCGCGTCCGGGGCGGCGGACCGGGCGGCCGCGAGTTTCCGCCGTACCGCGGCATCGTCCAAGGGGGCGGCCCGCTCGTGCCGGTCCGCCGTGCCGGCGAGTGCCCACGCGCCCAGTCCGGCGGCCGCGGCCATCACCGTGACCCAGGCCAGCACCGTCGCCACCCCACGTATGCGCCGAATGCGCCATGTCATGGCCGTCGCCTCTCCCTCGCCCGGACCGGGCCAGCCTCCCGCACCCTTCCCTAACGTCCGGTTAAGGCCCGCTCAAGGCCCGCCGCCCGCCCTCCCGTTGGTGCGCCGGCGCTGGCTACGGTGGCTGCATGCCCCATCTACTCGTCGTCGAGGACGATCCGCGGCTGCGTGGTGCGCTGGTGCGGGCGCTGCGGGACCGCGGCCATGCCGTCGCCACCGCCGCGACCGGGATGTCCGGCCTCGACACCGCCGTCACCGACCGCCCCGACCTGGTCGTCCTGGATCTGGGGCTGCCGGATGTGGACGGTGCGCAGGTGCTGCGGATGCTGCGCGCGGTCAGCGACGTCCCGGTGATCGTCGCCACCGCGCGGGACGACGAGCCGGACATGGTCGCGGCCCTGGGGGACGGCGCGGACGACTACATCGTCAAGCCGTTCGGGGCGGCCCAGTTGGACGCGCGGATCAAGGCGGTGCTGCGCAGGCTGGGGCCCGATGAGCCCGAACCAGCCCTGTGTGTAGGTGAGTTGGTGCTGGACGCGGGCGCGCGCGAGGTGACGCTGGCGGGGCGGTCGCTGGACCTCACCCCTCGGGAGTTCGATCTGCTGGCGTATCTGGCCCGCCGCGCCGGGCAGGTGGTCTCGCGGCGTGAGCTGCTCGCGGAGGTGTGGCAGCAGCCGTTGGGCGGTGCCGACAAGACGGTGGACGTCCATCTGTCGTGGCTGCGCCGGAAGTTGGGCGAGACTGCGCAGCGGCCGCGCTATCTGCACACGGTCCGTACGGTGGGCGTGAAGCTGGCCGCCCCGGAGAACCGGGAGGCGCTCGACGGACCGGTGACCGCCGCCCCGGAGCGCGCCAGGCCGAAGACCGCCGGGTCGGAGCGCTAGCCGTGCGCCGGAGCATCCTGCTGCTGACCGCCGCGACCACCGCGCTCGTGCTCGCCGCGCTGCTCGTCCCGCTGGCTCTGTTGGCCCGCAGCCACGCCGCCGACCGGGCGACCGCCGACGCCACCGCGCGCGCCCACTCCCTGGCCGCCGGCCTCGGCCAGCCGCTCGCCGAGGCTTCCGGGCGCCGCGCCGCCGCCACCATCGTCCGCTCCGCCAACGGCCCCGGCCTGCCCCGTACGTCGGTGATCCTGGCCGACGGCGCGGTCCTGGGCCCGGCGACGCCGGTCACCGACGCGGTGCGGCTGGCGCGCTACGGGCGGGCGTTCGCGTACGAGCCGCCGGAGGGCGGCCGCGGCGTCGTGGTCCCGGTGCAGGGGGTGGCGGGCGGTACCGCCGTCGTCCAGGTCGCCCTCACCGACCAGCAGTTGTACGCCGGAACGCTCGCCTCCGCGCTGGCCTTCGCCGGGATCGGTGCCGGGCTGATGCTGCTGGGGCTGCTCTTCGCCGACCGTCTCGGTGCCCGTCTCGTCGGCTCCGCCCGCCGTCTCGCCGCGGTCGCCGACCGCCTTTCCGGCGGCGATCTGACGGCCCGCGCCGAGCCCTCCGGGCCGCCCGAACTCCGCCTCGTCGCCCGCCAGCTCAACCATCTCGCCGAGCGCATCCACGGCTTTCTGACCGCCGAACGCGAGAACGCCGCCGATCTCGCGCACCGGCTCCGTACTCCGGTCGCCGCGCTGCGGCTGGACGCGGAGGGGCTGCGCGACCCGGCGGAGGCGGAGCGGATCGCGGCGGGCGTGGCGGCGCTGGAGCGCGGTGTCGACGAGGTGATCCGTACGGCCCGCAAGCCGCTGCGGGACGGTGCGGCGCGGGCGGTACGCGCCGATCTGGCGGCCGTCGCACGCGAACGGGCCGATTTCTGGCGGCCGTTGGCGGAGGACCAGGGGCGCGCCCTGGACTTCGTCGCCCCGCCGCCGCCCGTCTTCGTACGGGCCGAGGGCGGCGAGCTGGCGGCCGTCGTCGACGCGCTGATCGGCAATGTCTTCGACCACACGCCGGAGGGGGCGGGGATGCGGGTGAGCGTCCTACGGGAGGACAGCGGCGGTCGGCTCGTCATCGAGGATGACGGGCCCGGTTTTCCCGACGGCCATGTCCCCGGGCGCGGCAACAGCGGTGGTGGCTCGACCGGGCTGGGCCTGGACATCGTGCGGCGCGCCGCCCTGGAGTCGGGCGGCGCGGTGGAGTTCGGGGCGGCGGCGGGGGGCGGGGCCCGGATCGCGGCGTCGTTCGGGGGCGCGGAGGCCGTTGGGGGCGCCGAAGCCCAGCACCCTTAGGCCGCCGTGGGAAACGCCGTCCGCACCGCCCGCCGCCAGTGGTTGGCCGTCAGCTCCGGGCGCAGGGCCGACAGTGCCCCGCAGTACTTGGTGAATTCGGCGGCGCGCAGACCGTAGCCGTGCAGCAGCCGGTCCGCCTCGGTCAGATGTCCGGTGGTCTTGGTCTCGACGAGGACGAGGCCGCCGTCGGCCCGTACGGTGCGGCCGGTCTCCAGGTCGCGGCAGACCAGGGCCGCGTCACAGGTGATGCGCTGCCCGTCCGCCACGAAGGTGGTCCGCTGGTAGTCGGTCTCTATGGAGAGCCCGAGTTCGGCGGGGGCCTCGATGCCGTAGGTGCGGTGCAGTACGGAGGCGAGGAAACCGCGCGGGGCCGGTCCGAGGGCCGGGTCGCCGGGCAGCAGGGGCTGCCGGTGCTTGACCGTTTCACCGCGCCGCCCCTTGAGCTTGATCTCGAACTGCCGCTCCCCGGTGTCCTCGTAGAGCCGCTCGCGGATCTTGTACCGCAGCCGGCGGCCCTGCCGGTGATCGTGGAAGCAGCGCAGGTCGGGGGTGTCGTAGTAGACGGAGTGATAGCTGAACCAGCGGCGGCCGTTGATGCACAGTGCGGCGAACGGGCCGCCGGGCCGGCTCCGGTCGGTGAGTTCGGCCGCGAAGGCGGCGAAGACGTCGACGGGGACGAGGTAGCTGTGGTCGAAGCGGGCGAGGAGTTCGGCGCGCGCCTGGACGTCGGCGAGCGGTACGGGACGCGCGGCCATGGCGGCGCGCGCGATGGCGCGTACGGCGGGAATCACACGGTCTCCTTGGCGGGCGGACGGGGAACGGGAAGGGCGTTGGTGCGGGACCGGGTAGCGCTCAGTGCGGTTCTCCGCGTGGTACGCGCCACCCGCCCGGAAAGTTCCGGCACGCGGAAGCGAACATCCACCACCATCAGGTCTCGGACAAAATCGACCTGTTTCACCGTCCAGGTGAGCGGCTCACCGAGGCGGCGGGCGAGATCGGCGCGGAGCGCGGCCTCGTCGGCGTGCACGACGTCCAGGGTGATCACGGCGCGGCGGGTGCCGGACAGCAGCCGCGGATGGTCGGCGACATGGATGACCAGCAGCAGAAGGGCGGCCAGCGCTCCCGCCACGGCGAGCGGGAGGTGCGGCAGCGCGCACAGCAGGCCCAGCACCAGGGTCGTGAAGTAGTACGCGACCTCCTCGTGCTGGATGGAGTCCGAGCGCAGCCGGATGATCGACAGCACCCCGAAGAGCCCGAACCCGAGCGCCATTCCGCCGCCCCCACCGACCTGCGACAGGGCCGCGACCACGGAGAACAGTGCGACGTTCAGCGCCAGATAGGCCGGTACGAGGTCGCGGCGCCGGTGCCGCGGGTAATACACGGCGAAGGTCAGCACACTCACCGCGGTCAGATCGATCGCCAGGCGCGCCACGAGCTGCCCGTAGGTTTCCAAGGTGTCCACCACTCCCCTGCTGCGGCGATGCATGACGACGCATGACATCGCTGTGTCGTCGCCGAAATGTCGTGGGCGATTTCCGATATGCCATGAACGCTAGGAACCGCCGGGTTAAGCGCGCCCCCGCGCAGGGTTAAGGGGCCACGCCCCCGGGCCGCCCGCCGGCGCGCCCGCGCCCGTACCGCAGCCGCCCGCCCCAACCCCCCTCGCTATCCTCTGGGCGGAAGAGAAGCGTGCCGGCGGCCCGTAACGGCCGACGCAGATCCATGGCGGATCCCCGTGGCGGATCCCCGTGGCGGATCCCTGTGGTGGAGACCCATGGCGGAACCCATAACGGAACGGCCAACGTCGTCCAGAATGTACGCGCCTGCGCCTACTCTCCCGCAGGGCGGATTCGGGAAAAGGGCGGCGGATCGTGGAACAGCCGGGACGTGCTGAGCAGCAAGGACGCTGGGACCGGACGGGGCAGACAGGACGTTCCGGGCAGGCGGGGCGGCCCGGCGGACTAACGGGGCGGCCCGGCGGGCTGGCCCCGCTCAAGGGCCGCGACCCCCAGCGGATCGGCGACTACCGCATCATCGGCCGGCTCGGCGAGGGCGGCATGGGGCAGGTTTTCCTGGCCCGTTCGGACCGTGGGCGTACCGTCGCCGTCAAGCTCGTACGCGACGAGCTGGCCGACCAGGAGGAGTTCCGGGCGCGCTTCCGGCGGGAGGTGCAGGCCGCTCGCCGGGTCGGCGGGGAGTGGACCGCGCCCGTACTGGACGCGGACACCGAGGCCGAGACGCCCTGGGTCGCCACCGGCTACATAGCGGGCCCCTCGCTCCAACAGGCCGTCGCCGGGGGCACACCGCTGCCCGAGCGGACCGTACGGATCCTGGCGTCCGGGCTGGCCCTGGCCCTGGAGTCGATCCACGCCGCCGGGATCATCCACCGCGACCTCAAGCCGTCCAACGTCCTGCTCACCATCGACGGCCCCCGAGTCATCGACTTCGGCATCGCGCGCGCCCTGGACGCGGTGACCGGCAGCGGCCTGACCCGTACGGGCGAGGCGGTCGGCTCGCCCGGGTTCATGTCGCCCGAGCAGGTGCGCGGCGAGAAGCTCACCCCGGCCAGCGACGTCTTCTCCCTCGGCTCGGTCCTCATGTACGCGGCCACCGGGCGGCAGCCGTTCGGGACGGCCGAGAGCGGGGTGCACGCGGTGATGTACCGCATCGCGCACGAGGACCCCGACCTGTCCGCGCTGCCCCAAGGGCTGCACGACCTGGTCGCCGGCTGCCTGGCCAAGGACCCCGCCCAACGCCCCACCCCGGCGCAGCTGCTGGCCCGCGCGGAGGGGGACGGCGAGGACGGCGACGGCGACGAGCCCTGGCTTCCGGGAGCGCTGATCGCCCGCCTCGGCCGGCGTGCCCTGGAGCTGCTGGAGGCCGAGAACCCCAAGGGCGATACGGACGGGGCCGGTTCGCGGCTCGCCCCGCCGGACGCGGCGCAGTCGGCCGACCGCCCGGGGTCACGCGCCATGCCGCCCACGCTCTCGCCCGCGTCCGCGCCTGCCACCGTGCCGTTGTCGCCTGCGCCGCCCGGCAGCAGCGCAGCCCCGGCCCCGCGCCGTCGCGGTATCGGCACCATCCTGATGGTCACGGGCGCGCTCCTGCTGGCCGGGGCCGGTGCGACCACCGCGTACGTCCTGCTGAACCAGAAGAGCAACGAGCAGGCCGGCAACGGTGGAAACGACACGAAGGACGAGAAGGAGCAGGGGTCGACACGGCCCACGACGAACGGGGGGATACCCGCCGCCTACCTCGGCACCTGGGAGACAACGCTCGACCCCAACGGCTACAACATCCGGCGCTTCACGCTCACACAGGGCAAGTCCGGCGACACCGTGCTGAAGATGACGGCCTCCGGGGCCGGGTATCAATGCGAGTTCGCGGCCACCTTGGAGAGCGCGGGGCCGCCGGTCCGCCTCGGCCCTTCCACCGTGGTGTCGGGCCCGGCCACGAGCTGCCACCCCGGCGCCCGGAGCAGTCTGGAGCTGGTGGACGGCAACCTGCGGCGCGACTTCGACAAGGGCAAGGCGCCGTCGGTGTACCGCAGGGCGGGGTGACGGGCGCTCGCCACAGCCCGGAATTCACCTCCCCTTCCACTGCACTCCCCCGATCGTTCTCCCCTCGTAACGATCCGTCTGCCATTGCGCGATCAGCGCATGTCTAAGCTCCCCGAAGCCACGGGAGCAACCCGCGGAGCCACGGGAGCAACCCCTGGACGACGAGAACGACACAGGTACGGGGGAGGACGCTCGGATGGACGGCCTGCGCGGGCTGACGGCCGACGATCCGGCGTGGATCGGGGACTACCGGCTGCTCAGCCGCCTCGGCAGCGGCGGGATGGGCCGGGTCTACCTCGCCCGTTCCGAGGGCGGCCGGACCGTCGCCGTGAAGCTGGTGAAGGCCGATCTGGCGGCCGAGGAGGAGTTCCGGGACCGCTTCCGGGCCGAGGTCGCGGCCGCGCGCCGGGTCGGCAGCACCTGGACCGCGCCGGTTCTGGACGCCGACACCGAGGCCGACGTCCCCTGGGTCGCCACCGGGTACATCGCCGGTCCCGCGCTGAGCAAGGTCGTCGGCGGATCGTTCGGCCGGGCCGGCACCTACGGCCCGCTCCCCGAGCACTCGCTCCGGCGCCTCGCCTACGGACTCGCCTGCGCCCTGCTCGACATCCACGGCGTCGGCCTGGTGCACCGCGACCTCAAACCGTCCAACGTCCTGCTCACCATCGACGGCCCCCGGGTCATCGACTTCGGTATCGCGCGCGCCCTGGACGCGGTCGGCGACCAGACCCAGACCCGTACCGGCATGATCGTCGGCTCACCCAGCTTTATGTCGCCCGAACAGGTCCAGGGCCATCGCATCGGCCCGGCCAGCGACGTCTTCTGTGTCGGCGCGGTGCTTGCGTATGCGGCGACCGGGCAGATGCCGTTCGGCAGCGTCGCGTCGGGCGTGCATGCGGTGATGTTCCGGATCGCGCAGGACGAGCCCGACCTGGCCGAGGTGCCGGAGGGAATCCGCGCTCTCGTCGAGTCCTGCCTGGCCAAGGACCCGGCGGCGCGCCCCGCGCCCGAGGAGATCGTGGACCGGCTCGGGCCGGTGAGCAGCGGCGGGGCGGCGCCGCCGTGGTTGCCGGCCGAGCTGATCGCGAGCCTGGGCCAGCACGCCGTACGCCTGCTGGACACGGACACCCCGCCCGGTGGCCAGTCGCGTACGCCGCGCACGACGGACGGCCGAGGTGCCGACGACACGGGCACGACCCTCCGCACGGCGCGTCCGGACGTGAGGGTGGCGACCCTGCAGACGGTGCGGCCGGGCAAACCAGAAATGGGGGCACCGGTCGGCGAAGAACCGCAGCCCCCGGTCACGGTGGGCTCCCCTGCCCGGCGCCGCTGGCTGCCCGTGCTCGCCGCGGCGGTCGTCGCCGCCGCGGCAACCGCCGTCGCCATCCCCCTCCTGACCGGCGCGGACGACACAGACGACACATCCAAGGCCTCCTCCGACATCCCCGCCCGCTACGTCGGCACCTGGTCCGGCAGCGTCCTTCGGGACGGCGCGCCCACCGGGCAGCATCGCCGGTTCGTGATCTCGCGCGGCAAGCTCGGCGAGGTGGTCGCGAACAGCACCAGTCTCGGCCCGACGTACGAGTGCAGGAGCGACGCCAAGCTGGTCTCCGTCACGGCGGACGACGGACGCCCGGCGCTGCGCCTGGACACCGAGGTCGTACGCTCCCTTCCCTCCGGCCGCTGCTCCGCGCTCGGCGAGCACACGCTCGAACCGGGCGACGGCGGCACCCTGAAGTGGTCGGCGGCGGGCCGCACCGCGACGCTGCACCGCCTGAACCCGGCCACCGAGACGATCCCGGCCGAATACCTCGGGACCTGGCAGCGCCCGACCGCCGACGGCGGAACCAACAGCATCACCATCAAGCAGGCTCCCGTCGGCAGCACGGTCCTCAGCACCGTCGTCGAGAACGGCAACGGCCGCTGCACCGCCCACGCCGACCTGTACTCCGCGGAGGGCGACCTGACCATCGGCCCCTCGGTCGTCGACATCGCAGCCCCCGGCTGCGAGCCGAGCAGCCCGTCCGTCTTCCACCTCACCGACGACGCCACGCTGCACCGCGAATTCCTGGGCGGCGACAAGGAGCCGCGGACGTATTCGCGGGTGGGGTAGCCGGAATCGGCCGCTTCACCTGGCGAACCCTCAATGCCGTGTCGTCCAGGGCTGGTTCGTATTCCTCACCCGAGTGGTGTCGTGGAGTGGCGTTGGCGGCCGTGAAGCCCATTCGGCGGATTCCGCCGGGCGCGGCTCTGCGGGGCGTGGCAATTTGACGGGCATGGACGTCCAGGAACTACGCCACCAATCCCAGAGCAGACGGGGCCGGAACTCTGCGGCAGTGAGCGCGGTCCTGGCCGTCTGCGCCGGAGCTCTGGTTGCGGCGTGCGGGTCGGAGGAGAAACCCCCGTCGGAGAAGTCTCCCAGGGAGGTGCTCAAGGAACGCCTCATCGCTACCGAGAAGCGACTGCCGCGCGATGAAGTGCTACCCACGTTCCAGGCTCTTGCCGATGCTATGGCCGCCGCCAGGGACGCCGGCATGGGACAGGACGCAATGCTGGGCGAGGTGCTCGCCTCACACGTCCGCCATTGGAAACGGCCTGCGGGCATCAAGGAGACCCTGGCGAACAACCAGGCGTTGGGCGATCAGGCTCGGGCTGGTCACGTGGTGACGGTCCCGGCTCCCGCCAGTCAGAACGACAAGCCACGCGGTGGCGTCGGCCGTTATCGGGCAGCGGGACGGGGACCGGCAGCCCAACTGACTCCAACCAAGCCACAGGACGTCGTGGGGATCTTTGGCAATGGGGTCCTCAACACGAGCCAGGAAGCCACCCAGGCCGCAACCGCGCTGGGTGGTGCATTGGGTCAAAAAATTGAAGAGGCGTACAACGTCAGCGCGAAAGACGCCGCTACGAGTTTCGCTAACGGCCAAGCAATGGGTCGGGCGGTAAGAGAAAAGCAGGAAATTCCGGAAGTAAAGCAGTACGTCGACATGATGGTCAAGAGAGAGGGAGTTCCCGCAAAGGGGTCTGCTGGGGCGATGGGTGTTGATGTGTTCGCCCAGAAGTTGCCCAGCCTGTTCCTTCAGTACGAGGGGCAGGCGTGGAAGGCCCAGGAGAATACTGCGTACGCTGCCCTGATGGCCCAGGGACGCGCAGCGCTGGGCGCCGGGAAGCCGGTCATCCTCATCAGCCATAGCGAGGGGGGATTTCCGGTCCGAGAGGCCAAGAGGGACCTGGACAAGGAAGTCGCCAAGTTTCGCCAAGACCATGGACAACCCGACGCCCCCTCTCCCGTCGGGGCGCTCTATATTGCACCCCCTTTCGGAGATGAAACCACGAGCTCTCTGAACACTGAGGACAGCAAATATGTCCTGCTGCGTGGCGATTTCATCAACCTCATCAATGACATTCGCCTCAGGCCCACCGCAGAGCCGACAGGGAACCAGCCTTCAGCTTGGTCGACCAACATGGGAGACACCGTCACACTGCACTTGCTGAACACCTACCTTCAGGACGGCACCGACTCTCGCCAGCAGGTCATCAAGGCATTCAACGAGCTCAAGGACCATGTCTGCGGGCAGCCGGCCGTGACTGGGCTGAAGAGTCGACCTGGCCGCCGAGTGTCGTGCCCGGCGCGGCCGCCGGCCCCCGAAGCGCCCGAGCGCCCGGGGCAGCCGCCCGGTGAGCCCCAGGAACGCGAGCCCGAGCGCCCGCCGGGACAGCCGCCGGAAGACACGCAGGAGCCGACCACCCCGAAGCAGCCGACCACGCACGAGCCGCCGGCTCCGACCGGCACGCCGGGCGAGCCCACCCACGTTCCGGAGCCGCCCCAGGTGCCGCCGCAGCCGCCGGCACCGCCGGCGCCGCCGACCCACACCCCGGCGCCCGGGGCGCGCCGCTGACCTACGGCCACCGCATCCGCGAGGCGAAGCCGCGGGGGTCCTTGCGGCAGTCCGGTGTGTCGTCGGGGTAGGTCCTCACCGGCTCCCCGTCGAGCGCGAAGCAGAGCTCCGCATGCAGCAACTCGGTTTCCGTCGGGGAGAGTTGGAGCGTGATGTCGCCGTCGAACTTGCCGTCGTGTCGCAGCCAGAGGTGGATGGCGTAGTCGCCGTCCGCGTCGCGCAGGACGGGCTTGCCGGGGACGCGGCTGACGCGCAGCCCGCGGGGGTTGTTCCTGTTCACGCCGCCCCCACCGCCCGCTCGTACGCGAGGAGATATGGCCGGACGATGGGCCTGTCGTCGACGAAGATCGGGCGGTCGTCGAGACGTGGGGACCAGCGGGCCGGGCGGGCTGGCCGGGGCGGCGGCACCGGAGTTGCGGCCGCCGAGGGCTCGCTCTTGCGCCGCCGCCCGGTGGCGGGAACTAAGAGCGTGAGGAGGAGGGCGAGTGCCCGGAAGAGGGCACAGCGGATACTCTGGCGCATGCTGACGCTCCTGACGCGGCGTTGGCCAGGCCCCGGGGTGCTGCAACACCGCCGGGGCGCCTTGCGTTTACGGTAGCGACAAAGACCCTGCACTCACAACGCGTTGTACTTCAAAACGCGTAATCGGCATATGCCAAGAACGCGCGCACCCCCTCCTGGGTGGCCTTGACGACCACGGCCGGGCTGTCGCTCTCCCGGACCAGGATCTCGCCGTCGCGCGAGGCGAGTTCAAGGCAGTTGCTGCCTTCGTGTTCGTCCGAGAAAGAGGATTTACGCCAATGAAGATCCACGGTTCTCACGCTTTCAGAGTTGTCGCGCCACGTCGCGAATGAAGTCGCGCGAACTGACGGGGTCGAGCGAGCGCTGCTCCACACGATCCAGAACCGCACGGTAGTTCGCAAGATGTGTTTCGGAGTGCAGGAACCTCGGCCCCGCAGGAGTGTCCGACTGCACCGTGTCCAGCTGTCCAACAGGGCCGTACGCGTAGAGAGTTGAGTGGCCAGCGCTGGGGACCCCGCCCGCCACGAACGGTAGGACGCGAATCGTCACGTTCTCACGATCAGACTGTTTCAGCAGGTGATCCAACTGGGTCTTGGTCACATCCCTGCCGCCGAACCGCATGCGCAGCGCTGCCTCATGGATGAGGTATGTGCACTTCGGTGGCTCCGCCCTGTCGAGAATGGTGCCGCGCCTGACGCGGAAGGCAACCTTCCGTTCGAGATCCCCCGGCGTCAGCGGCGGCACAGCTTCCTCGAAGACAGCACGCGCGTAGTCCTCGTGCTGAAGGAGCCCCGGCATGTGCGCGAGCTGGACGGCGCGGAATCCGACCGCGTGATGTTCCATCTCGGCGAGGTCCAGGTTCCCGACCGCGAGTGTTTCGCGGTAGTCGTCCCACCAGCCCGCCCACGCGCTGCGCCGTTCCCTCGCAATTTCGACCAACGCATCGACGTAATCACGGTCGGGGCACGAATAGTTGGCAGCCCAGACCCGCACCCGGTCGGCACTGACACCGAAGCGGCCTGACTCAATGTTGCTGACGGTGGTCCGATCCGTTCCGTGCATCGCGGCGGCCTCGGTCAGCGACAATCCCAAACGCTCACGCATCTTGCGCAGCTCCGCACCCAACCGCCGCTGCCGCTCCGTCGGAGGCTTCCGTACCGGCATCCGCTCCCCCTCCTCCGTCACTCCACGTATCCGAATGCAATTGTGCCGTGGCCGACTGACAATGACGCCAGCCGACCACGGCACATAAGCATGCGAACTACGCGATTAGGACAGGAACGAGTTGATCTCGATCGTCTCGTTGCGGCCGGGGCCGACCCCGATCGCGGAGATCGGCGCGCCCGACATCTCCTCCAGCGCCTTCACGTACGCCTGCGCGTTCTTCGGCAGGTCGGAGAAGGACTTCGCCTTGCTGATGTCCTCGGACCAGCCCGGCAGATTCTCGTAGACCGGCTTCGCGTGGTGGAAGTCGCTCTGGCTGTACGGGAGTTCCTCGACCCGCTTGCCGTCGATCTCGTAGGCGACGCAAACCGGGATCTCTTCCCAGCCCGTGAGCACGTCGAGCTTGGTGAGGAAGAAGTCCGTCAGACCGTTGACGCGAGTCGCGTAGCGTGCGATAACGGCGTCGAACCAGCCGCAGCGGCGGTCGCGGCCGGTGGTGACACCGCGCTCGCCGCCGATGGTGCGCAGCGCCTCGCCGTCCTTGTCGAACAGCTCGGTCGGGAAGGGGCCGGCGCCGACGCGCGTCGTGTACGCCTTGAGGATGCCGATGACCCGGTTGATCTTCGTCGGTCCGACGCCCGCACCGGTGCAGGCGCCGCCCGCGGTCGGGTTCGAGGACGTGACGAAGGGGTACGTGCCGTGATCGATGTCGAGCAGCGTGCCCTGCCCACCTTCGAAGAGGACGACCTTGTCCTGGTCGAGGGCGTCGTTCAGGATCAGGGTGGTGTCGGCGACGTAGCCCTTGATCTGGTCGGCGTAGCCCAGGAGCTCCTCGACGACCTGGCCCGCCTCGATGGCGCGCCGGTTGTACAGCTTGGTCAGGAGCTGGTTCTTGACGTCGAGGGCAGCCTCGACCTTCTGGGTCAGGATCGACTCGTCGTAGAGGTCCTGGACGCGGATACCGGTGCGGTTGATCTTGTCGGCGTAGGTCGGGCCGATGCCGCGGCCGGTCGTGCCGATCTTCCGCTTTCCGAGGAAGCGTTCCGTCACCTTGTCGACGGTGATGTTGTACGGCGTGATCAGATGCGCGTTACCGCTGATCAGCAGCTTGGACGTGTCGACGCCGCGGTCGTTGAGTCCGCTCAGCTCGGAGAGCAGGACCGCAGGGTCGACGACGACGCCGTTGCCGATGACCGGGGTACACCCCGGCGAGAGGATTCCGGAAGGGAGAAGGTGCAGCGCGTACTTCTGGTCGCCGACGACGACCGTGTGGCCGGCGTTGTTACCGCCCTGGTAGCGCACCACATAGTCAACGGATCCACCGAGCAGATCGGTGGCCTTTCCCTTGCCTTCATCACCCCACTGAGCACCGAGCAGCACAAGTGCGGGCACAGGCGTACACCCCTTCCGGGCGGGGCATGTCCAACGTGCGTGGATGGCGTCGGCGTGCGTGTTCACGCGTACGTCATCGCTAGTGCCGTCGGACCGGTGCCCCGGAATAGACGAAGCCCCTGGCGCAATAGCGCAAGGGGCTCTTGCACCGAGATGCTACCTGAGGAAGGACCGAGGTGTCGGCGCAGCCTTCTGGGCACTCTCCCGCGGAGTCGGTTCGGGGGTGCCCCTTGCTCGTAGTCATCGACCCGGTCGCCCGTAGTACGGACGGCGAATCCGTGCGTATCGCGAAAGATGTCCTGTGCGCGGGCGCGGGAGCGAAAATCTGCCTTCCCGAGGGGCCGGAGGAATTCGCGCGGGCTCTTTCCCGACGCGGGCAGCGGCGCCCGGTGGTGATCGGCGATGACCGTGCGCTGCTACGGGCTGTGAGCCTGCTGCACAAGGAGCGTGAGCTTGCCCGGGTGCCGGTGTCGATGGTCCCGGTGGGCGCTCCGGGATCGGTCGCGCTGAGTGGCGCGCTGGGCGTGCCCACGGACACGGTGGCCGCGGCGCGGACCGTTTTGGACGGCGGGGAGCGGTCGATGGATCTGCTCACGGACGACAGCGACGGGATTGTGCTGGGCGGGCTGCGGATTCCTTGCGGGGGCGGGGACGCGGACAGGATCGGAGAGGTGGACGGGCTCGGCGCCGAGGCGTCCTCGGGGGCGGGACTCGGACAGAACGGGCATCCGCTGAGGTCGGGGCCCGGAGCGTGGGCCGCGGGGGCGGCTCATCCGCTGGGCGCGAGCGGTACGGCCGGCTCCGGGGGCGGGGGCGGTCTGGCGGGGGTGGACGGCGACGGGCGGCGGCCGTGGTGGGCGCCGGCTGCGAGGACGGCGCGTACGGCGCTGGCGCTGCTGTCGTCGCCGGCCGGCGGGCTCGGCGGGCGGCGCGGCCGGGTGCCGGCGCAGCGGCTGCGGCTGCGGGTGGAGGCGGACGGTGTGCTGCTGGCCGATCTGGACCGGCCGGTTCGGGGCGTTTCGGTGGTGCCGGGCGGGGAGGACGAGCTGGGCGGGGCCGGGCTGGCGGCGGGGGGTGCCGGTGCGGACGGTCTGGCCGAGGTCGTGGTGCACTGGCCGGGCTCCGAGCAGCCGGTACGGGCCAGGGCGCGGGCGGTGACGGTGTCCGGGCCGGACTTCCACTACCGGGCGGACGCGGTGGTGGGCGGGCCGGTGCGGACCCGTACGTGGACGGTGCAGCCGGGGGCCTGGCGGTTGACGCTGCCTCGGGGGTGAGGGGTGGGGCCGGGGCGGCCCCGGCGGACGAAGGCAACGGCCCCAGGCGGCCCCGTCGGGACGAAGCCCGGTCAGCCCCGTCGGCCGACCCGCTCACCCCGTACACCCGCTCACTACACCCGCCCACCCCCCGAAGGGGGGTGGGCGGCGGGGAAAAAACAATCCCCTCAGCCCCGCGAAGTCCCGCCCTCCTCCGCGCGCAGTTCCTCCAGGTGGTCGCGCCAGCGCTGCATCATCCCGGAGAGTTCCTTCTGCATGAACTCCATGAAGGCCAGGGTCTCGCTTATCCGCTGACCCGCGCGTGAGTCCTCGCCGAGGCTCTCGACGCCGTCGCGCAGCGTGGCCTCCCAGCGGGTCAGGACGCTGTCCCTGCGGGTCAGGGCCTCGTACCACTGGTCGCTGTGCACCCGGTAGCGCTCGCGGCGGGAGCCGGGCTCGCGCTCGCGGCTGAGCATGCCGACCTGGGCGAGATAGCGGACCGCGCCGGAGACGGCGGCGGGGCTGACCTGGAGGCGCTCGCCGAGCTCGGCCGACGTCAGGACGCCGGTGTCGGACGCCAGAAGACAGGCGAAGACGCGGGAGGGCATCCGCTGCATGCCGGCGTCGACGAGCTGTGCGGCGAACCGCTCGATGAACGTCATGACCGCCTCGCCGTCGCGCCCGCCCTCGCGTGCGGCGCGGCCCTGCGGTGGCTGCTCGGTCGTCTCCGTGTCCATCTCCGCTTCCATCTCCGCATCATCTCCCCAGATCAGAGCCCCCGAGCAAACTTTATACGGTTTCCTAACTTCACAAATTTGTGAAACTAGCGTAGCTTCGAAACCATGACCAAGGCAATCTCGGTGGCTGGCCTCCACAAGTCATTCGGCCGGACGCACGCGCTGGACGGCCTCGACCTCGACGTCGAGGCCGGCGAGGTGCACGGCTTCCTCGGGCCCAACGGCGCGGGGAAGTCCACGACGATCCGGGTCCTGCTGGGCCTGCTGCGCGCCGACAGAGGCGCCGCACAGCTCCTCGGCAAGGACCCGTGGCGTGACGCGGTCGAGCTGCACCGCCGCGTCGCCTACGTCCCCGGTGACGTGACCCTGTGGCGCAACCTCTCCGGCGGCGAGGTCATCGATCTCTACGGGCGGCTGCGCGGCGGCCTGGACACCGCCCGCCGGGCCGACCTCCTGGAGCGGTTCGAGCTCGACCCCACCAAGAAGGGGCGCACGTACTCCAAGGGCAACCGCCAGAAGGTCGCCCTGGTCGCCGCCTTCGCCTCCGAGGTCGATCTGCTGATCCTCGACGAGCCGACCTCGGGCCTGGATCCACTGATGGAGGAGGTCTTCCGCGACTGCGTGGAGCGGGAACGCGACCGCGGCCGTACGGTCCTGCTCTCCAGTCACATCCTTTCCGAGGTCGAGGCGCTCTGCGACCGCGTCAGCATCATCCGCAAGGGGCAGACCGTCGAGTCCGGATCCCTCGGTGAACTGCGGCACCTGACGCGCACGAGCGTGACCGCCGAACTGGCGGGCCCGCCCAACGGGCTGACCCGCCTCCCCGGCGTCCATGACCTCGCCACTCAGTCGATCGAGGGGGGCCGGGGGCACCGCGTCAAGCTCCAGGTGGACACCGACAAGCTCGACGCCGTGCTGCGCTCGCTCAGCGAATCCGGCGTCCGCAGCCTCACCAGCACCCCGCCGACCCTGGAGGAGCTGTTCCTCCGCCACTACCAGGACGACGCGCGCGAGGGGGCGACCGGACGATGACCACCGTGACCGCCGCCCCCGCCGTCCGACGGGGCGGATCCCGCGATCTGGCCGGCACCGGCGCGCTGTTGCGCCTGGCGCTGCGCCGCGACCGGATCATGATCCCGGTGTGGGTGCTGGCCCTGGGCCTGACAGTCGTCAGCCTGGGATCCACCATGGAGACGCTGTACGAAACCGCCGCCCAGCGGGCCGACGTCGCCCACTCCATGAACACCAACGGCTCGCTGCGCGCGATGTACGGGCCGGTCTTCAGCGACTCCATCGGCGGCCTGGTCGCCTGGCGCATCGGCGGTATGGCGGCCGTCCTCGCCGCCGTGATGAGCCTGCTCATCGTCGTACGGCACACCCGCGAGGAAGAGGAGACGGGCCGTCAGGAGCTGCTCTCCGCCGCGATGGTCGGCCGTCGCGCCCCGCTGACCGCCGCCCTGTTGGCCGCGCTCGTGGCCAATGCAGCGCTCGCCCTGCTCATCACCGCCGGCATGGCCACGTCCGGTCAGCCGGCGGGGGGTTCGCTCGCCCTCGGCCTCGGCATGGGCGGGACCGGCATGCTCTTCGCCGGGCTGGCCGCGATCATCGCGCAGCTCACCGAGAGCGCGCGGCTGGCCAAGGGCCTGACCGGGGCCGTCCTCGGTCTCGCCTTCGTCCTGCGGGCGGCCGGCGACGCCGCGTCCCAGAACGCCTCGTCCCCGCTGACCTGGATCTCGCCGGTCGGCTGGGCGGAGAATCTGCGGGCCTTCGCCGACGAACGATGGTGGGTGCTGCTGCTCTTCCTCGCCGCGCTCGCCGTGACGGTCTCGGCCGCGTACGCCCTCACCGCCCGCCGCGACCTGGGCATGAGTTTCCTGCCCGCCCGCCCCGGACCGGCGCGGGCCCCCGCGTCCCTCAACGGCGCCTTCGGCCTCGCCTGGCGACTCCAGCGCACCACCCTCCTGGGCTGGGCGTTCGGCTTCGCCTTCGCCGGCGCCGTGTTCGGCGGCATCGCGGACGCCGCGGCCGACCTGGTCGGCGGCAACGAGCAGACCCGCGAGATCTTCGAGCGGATGGGTGGTCAACAGGCCCTGGCGGAAGCTTTCCTGGCCACCATGGTCGGCATGCTCGGGATGGTCGCCGCGCTCTACGCCGCGGGATCCGTGCTGCGGCTGCGCGGCGAGGAGACCGGCGACCGCGCCGAGCCGGTCCTCGCGGGCGCGGTCGGCCGACTGCGCTGGGCGGCAAGCCACTTGGTGATCGCCTATCTCGGTACGGCCGTGGTGCTGACCGTGGGCGGCCTGGCCCTGGGCATCAGTTACGGCATCGCGGTGGAGGACGTCGGGGCGCAGATCGGGCCGGTGCTGGGTGCCGCCGTCGCCCAGATCCCCGCGGTCTGGGTCCTCACGTCCCTGACCGTCCTTCTCTTCGGCGTGCTGCCCAAGGCGGCGGCCGCAGCCTGGGCCGTGGTCGGCGCCTGCCTGGCGATCGGCTGGATCGGCCCGGCGCTCAAGCTGCCCGACTGGGTGCTGGACCTCTCCCCGTACGGCCACCTGCCCAAGCTCCCCGGCTCGGATGTCACCGCCGCCCCGTTCCTGTGGCTGCTCGCCCTCTCGGCGCTCTTGCTGGTCGCCGGCCTCGCGGGCTTCCGCCGCCGCGATATCGGCTGACGCCGGGGCGGCCCCGACAGGGCACGGGGCCGCCCCCTCACGCGTACGCCGCCGGAGCTGTAGCGGACTCCGGTGGCGTACACCTGCGCCTCCCCTCCCCCTCTTGTCTCTCCTGCCTCTTCGCGCACTTCATCCACAGCCTGTGGACAATCACGCGTTGCAGCATGCCGGCCACCCACACGCCAGTTACTCCCTGGCATTTCTCCTGATGGTGCGATAACCCTCAGTAACTCTGGAGCGCTGGGTGGTCATCACGTTACTTTTCGTGGCGACAGGTCGTGACCACGACCTGACGCACCGGAGGGGTTCATGCGACGCATCACCACCAAGATCGGCGTGCTCGCGGCGGCGGCACTGCTCGCCGTCACGGCGGCCGGGCCCGCCCAGGGGGAGCCGGCGAACGGCGCCGCGCATCGCACGAAGGCCGAAGCGGCCTACTTCGTCATGACCGATATCACTCACGAAGAATTCGTCATCCAGCTCACCGACCCCGCCAAGATCCAGCACGCGCGGGACCTCGTGAACGGGGAAACCACGGACAGGCCGCACGTCGTCGGCCGGATCCTCAAGCGCCAGGCCCCGTACAACCCGCGCTGGAGCTTCCACTACAACCAGGACACGATCGACTTCTTCGACGTCGCCATCGAGGTCTGTGACGCCTCGACGCCGTATGTCGAGGACCACCTCGACGAGGCGGGTGGCGCGTTCCTGCCCGGATTGTTCTGGTGCCCCTGGTCCTCCCGCCTGGTGCGCGAGGTGCCCGCGCCGTAGTCGGCCACACGCCACACGTCGGGGGCCCGGCGCAGCCGCGTCAGCCCCCCGGCGTCACCAGCCGCGCCTCGTACGCGAAGACCGCCGCCTGTGTCCGGTCGCGCAGCCCCAGCTTCACCAGAATGCGGCTGACATGCGTCTTCACGGTCGACTCCGCGACGACGAGGTGCTCGGCGATCTCGCCGTTGGACAGGCCCTGGGCGACCAGCACCAGAACCTCCGTCTCACGCTCCGTCAGATCGCCGATGCGTTCCTGGGCGGGCGCGCGGGGTGTGCCGAGGCGGGAGAACTCGGAGATCAGCCGCTTGGTGACGGTGGGCGCGAGCAGCGCCTCGCCGGAGGCGACGATGCGTACCCCCTCGGCGAGCTGACCGGCCGACGCGTCCTTGAGGAGAAAGCCGCTGGCTCCGGCCCGCAGCGCTTGGTAGACGTATTCGTCCAGGTCAAAGGTGGTGAGCACGAGAACCTTGGCGTCCGCGTCGGCGGCGACGATCTCGCGGGTCGCCTCCAGGCCGTTCATCTCGGGCATCCGGATGTCCATCAGGACGACATCGGGCTTGAGGACCGCGACCTTCTGCACCGCCTGGCGCCCGTCGACGGCCTCACCGACGACCTCGATGTCCGGCATGGCGTTGAGGAGCACGGAGAAGCCCTCGCGGACCATGACCTGGTCGTCGACGATCAGTACGCGGATCATGCTGTGGTCTCCCCCGTCGCCGTGCTGTTCACCGGGATGAACGCCGCGACCTCGAAGCCGCCGTCCTCGGTGTGGTCGGCCGTCATCTCGCCGCCCAGCATTTGTACCCGCTCACGCATGCCCAGGACGCCATGGCCGGCGCCCGGGGACGGCTTGGCGAGACGGCTCGGCACGCCGTTGACGATCCGCAGACCCAGCCCGCCCAGCACATAGGAGATCTCGACGCGGGCATCGGCGCCCGGCGAGTGCCGCAGCGCGTTGCTCAGCGCCTCCTGCACGATCCGGTACGCGGACAGCTCGACGCCCTGCGGCAGCGGCCGCGGCGCTCCGGTGATCACCGCCTCGACGGTCAGCCCCGCGCTGCGGACGCTGTCGAGCAGCGAATCGAGGCTGGCGAGCGTCGGCTGCGGGGCTTCCGGGTCGGTCTCGACGAAGGCGTCCGGGTCCTCGGAGCGGACCACGCCCAGGATGCGGCGCAGTTCGGTGAGCGCGGCGACGGCGTTCTCGCGGATCGTCGCGAAGGAGGTCGCCAGCTCGGGCGGGGTGTTCTCGACGCGGTAGGGCGCCGCTTCCGCCTGGATCGCGATCACGGACATATGGTGCGCGACGACATCGTGCAGCTCGCGGGCGATGGTGGCGCGCTCCTCCAGGAGTGTGCGCCGGGATCGCTCCTCTGCGGTGACGGTCTGCGTCTCGACGACATGCCGGCGCTCCTCGCGCCAGGCGCGCACCGCCGCGGCGGAGATCAGCACCAGGGCGGAGAAGAACGCCACCGGCGGCAGTTCACCCGGGTCGCCCCCGGTCAGCGCCGTGAGCACGGCCGCCACACCGAAGGTGACCAGCCAGGTCTCCACCGCCAGCCGCGGCCGGGTGCGCAGCACCACGAGGGTCATCACGGCGAGGTGGGTGGGGAAGGCCGCGCCCCCGAAGGGGGTGGCGTACGAGGAGAAGCTGACGGTGGCGAACCAGCCCACGATCAGCGCGAACAGCGAAATCCAGTAGGCGCCCACCGGGCGGAAGAGGGTGATCGCCGGCCCGGCGGCGACCAGCAGGCAGTAGCCGCCCACCAGGACGCCGCGCACCGGGCCGATCTCGTAGCTGATGGTGAAGGCCGCGAGGAAGACCAGCACCGAGAAGCCGCCGACGATGAAATGCGGCAGCCAGCGCGCCCAGTGCCGCAGCCGCTCCGGCAGCCATGGCACCCACCGGGACACCTTGGCGTCCTCCAACGGCGGCATCGGGCGGAAGGCGAAGGCGTCGAGGAACAGGTCCTGGCGCAGTCGGTGCAGCGCGCCGCGGGCTATCCGGGCCTCTGAGCCCAGCGCGCCGTGCGACGCGGCGCCCTGGGACTGGGAGGTCTGCTTCTGGGAGGTCTCTCTCACGCTGACAACGGTAAGCAGAGAAGGCGGCGGAGGCGTCCCCACCAGTGGGGATCTCGGAGCGTCCGTCTCAAGTACTACGGAGTAGGGCGGCCGACGGTCGGGGGTCGAGCAAGGTGGTCAGGAGGGTGCGGAAAGCGGGGGTGCCGGGGGTGACGGGGGCGTAGTGGCCGACGCCGGGGAGCTCGCGGAGCGTCGTGGCGGCGGGGTGGGCGGCGGCGTAGCGGCGGGAGATTTCCGGTGGGACGTCAGGGTCGTCGGCGCCGTGGAGGATCGTGACGGGGATGTGGGAGAGCCGGGGTTGACGCATCGGGTCGGCGGCGGCGATCCGGTCCGCGAGCCCCTGACCAGCGCTCTTGCCCCGCCCGGCGCCGAGCAGCTCGGCCACCGCGCCCTCGCTCAGGTCCAGCTCGTGGGCGCGGGCGAGGTCGGCGACCGGCGCGACGGCGATGATCCGCGTGACCGGGGTGCCGGGCCGGGCGGCGGCGAGCAGCGCGAGATGGCCGCCCGCGGAGTGCCCGACGAGGACGAGACCGCGGGACGCGCCGGCCTCGTGCGCCGCCGCCCCGATCGCCGCCGCCACATCCTCGAACGTCTGCGGCGCGCCGCCGCCCGCGCCGACCCTGCGGTACTCGGCCAGCGCGACCGGCAGACCATGACCGGCCAGCGCCGCGGCGAGCGGCGACAGATGTCGGCGGTCGTAGGCGGCGCGCCAGAACCCGCCGTGGAGCAGGACGACCAGCGGGCGGGCGCCCTGGCCAGGGCCCGCGCCCTTCGGCCCGTACATGTCCCCGGGTCTGTACGTGCCCTCGGGTCCGTACAGGTCCACGATCTGGTCCGGATGCGGCCCGTAGGCCACCGTCCGGTCCGGCGCCACCGGGGCGAGCCCCAGCAGCGCCGACTCCTCGTCCGGTGCGCTCACCCGCCGGCCCCGGCAGGCTCAGGGCCCGGGTCCGTCGCCGGGCCCGTCGACGGCCCCTCCTCCGGGAGCGCCCGGAGCACCTCGCCGAGCACCCGCGCCGCCCGCTCCGCGTCCGCGAAGGAGGTGTAGAGCGGGGTGAAGCCGAAACGCAGCACGTCGGGCTCCCGGAAGTCGCCGACCACACCCCGCCTGATCAGCTCGTTCATGACCTCGCCGGCCCGCGCGCACTCCAGCGAGACCTGGCTGCCGCGCCACCTGTGGTCGTACGGCGTGACCGAACGGACCCGGCCGGGCGGCGCGTAGCCGGCCACGCAGTCGAGGAAGAAGTCGGTCAGGGCGAGGCTCTTGGTGCGAATGTCCTCGATGGATACGCCGTCCCAGACCTCCAGCGCCGCCTCCAGCGCGAGCAGCGACAGGATGTCGGGGGTGCCGACCCTGCCGCGGACGATGCCCTCGGCGGGGGCATAGGCGGGATCCATCCCGAACGGTGCGACATGCGAGTTCCAGCCGGGCAGGGGTGACTCGAAACGGTCCTGGAGGCCCTCGCGTATATAGAGGTACGCGGGCGAACCCGGGCCGCCGTTCAGGTACTTGTAGGTGCAGCCGACGGCGAGATCGACGTGGTGCGCGTCCAGGCCGACCGGCAGGGCCCCGGCGCTGTGGCAGAGGTCCCAGACGGCGAGGGCGCCGGCGGAGTGCAGGGCGTTGGTGATGCCGGGCAGGTCGTTGAGCCGGCCGGTGCGGTAGTCGACATGGTTGACCAGCGCGAGCGCGGTCCGCTCGGTGACCTCGTCGGCGATCCGTGCGGGCTCTACGGGCCGCACCGCGAGGCCGGTCATCCGGGCCGCGGAGCGCGCTATGTAGCCGTCGGTGGGGAACGTCGTCGCGTCGACCAGGATTTCCGTGCAGCCCTTTCCGGCCATCCGGATACCGCCGACCACGGCCTTGAAGACATTGACGCTGGTGGAGTCGCCGACCACGACGGTGCCCGGTGCCGCCCCGACCAGCGGCGCGATCTTGTCGCCGATCCGCTCGGGCGCGGTCCACCAGCCGGCCTCCGTCCAGGACCGGATGCGCAGCTCGCCCCATTCGCGGGCGATGACCTCGGCGATCCGGCCGGGCACGGCGCGGGGCAGCGCGCCGAGGGAGTTGCCGTCGAGGTAGATGCCCGCATCGCCAGATGCCTGATCAGACGCAGTGTCGAGGGTGAAGCGGTCGCGGAGCGCGGCGAGCGGATCGCCGGCGTCCAACTGGCGGGCGTGCGCGGCGTGTTCCCCGTCGTCGAGAGCTCCGGGAGTCTCAGGGTTCTCGGGGGTCTCGGCGTTCGCAGGGTTCTGGGGGGTCTCGGGGGTCTCAGACATGGCTACGCGCCGTCCACAGCTCGGGGAAGACGTTCTTGCGGGCCCGCTTCTCCAGCCAGGCCACCCCCGCGGAACCGCCGGTGCCCATTTTCGCGCCCATCGCCCGCCGGGTCGCCACCAGATGGTCGTTGCGCCAGCGCCAGACCAGCTCGCCGACATCGGTCAGCGCCTCACCGAGCCGGACCAGTTCGGACTCCTGCGGACCGGCGAAGATCTCCGCCCAGACGGCCTCCACGGCCGGGTCCGGTTCATGACGAAGGGTGGGATCGCGCCGCAGCACGGCATCCGGGATCGGGTACCCGCGGCGCGCGAGCAGCCGCAGCACCTCGTCCCACAGGCTCGGCTCCTGGAGCGCCTTCTCCAGCTCGGCGTACTCACGCGGCGCGCCACGGTGCGGCACCAGCATCGAGGCGGACTTCTCGCCGAGCAGGAACTCCAGCCGGCGGTACATCGCGGACTGGAACCCGGACCCCTCGCCGAGCGCGCCACGGTACGCGTTGAACTGCGCCGGGGTCAGCCTGGCCAGCGGCTTCCACGCGGCGTTCAGCGCCTCCAGCTCGTACGTGGAGCGCTTGAGCGCGTCCATCGCCACGGCCAGATCGTCCCGGCGCAGCGCGTCGGCGGCGGTCTGCCACTCGTGGACGATGACGGTGAACCACAGCTCCATGACCTGGGTGGTGACCAGGAAGACCATCTCGCCGGGGTCGTCGGAGAGCGGGTGCTGGAGGTGGGTGAGCACGCCCGCCTGGACGTAGTCCTCGTACGGGGTCGTGGTCCGGCTGCCGATGCTCAGATCGGGGGCGAACGGCGGATCCATGGTGTCGCCAGACGAGGAACCGGGAGGCGAACCGGGAGACGAACCGCTGGAACCGGACAAACCGGACGAGGAAGGAATGGGTGAAGGCTGCGACATGAGGGACTCCTCAGGTGCGAACTACCGGGTAGCGGTCCGCTCCTTCCTTGTCGGCTTTGGAGCCCCGGTCCCCTCGGGCGCGGGATGACCCGGCCCATTGAAATCATCGGTGCTCGACCCGGACCGCGCAAGGGCCGACCGCGATCATGCGGCCGGCCCCTGGATCGTGCCGGTGCTGCGGGGTCGTGCCCGGCGTTCCCGCCCGGTGCCGGGCAGGGCATCAGCCCCGGCGCCGGGCGGCCAAGCGGGTCAGCCGAGGGTGTCGGCCGCCGTCGGGGAGGAGTCGCGCAGGAAGGTCGTGCAGCGCTCGTACTCCTCCTGTTCGCCGATCGCCTGCGCGGCGCGGGCGAGGGCGTGCAGTGCGCGCAGGAAGCCGCGATTGGGCTCGTGCTCGAAGGGCACCGGGCCGTGGCCCTTCCAGCCGGCCCGGCGCAGCGCGTCCAGGCCACGGTGGTAGCCGGTGCGGGCGTAGGCGTACGACTCGACGACCCGGCCGCCCTCGAACGCGTCGTCCGCGAGCTGCGCCCAGGCCAGGGAGGAGGTCGGGTACTTCGCGGCGACATCGGACGGGGCGGTGCCGGCGGCGAGCAGCTCGCGGGGCTCCGGGTCGTCGGGCAGGTGGGTCGGGGGCGGTCCCCCGAGCAGGTTCTCGTGAATGGCCATGCGTCCTATTGTCCCCCGCGTCATAGGCTTTCCCGTCGGTCCGCTGCGCTCGCGTCCGCCGCGTCTCCGCCTGACCTGCGGTGGAGGCGAAGAACTACGCCGACTCCCCCGGATCCAGCGGGGGTGCGCTCACCCCGCAGTGGTACGTGCACTCCGGGTGGCACGGCTCCTCGGCACCGGCCTTCGCGGCGCGCAGTACGTCGGAGCGTACGGTCAGCCAGGCGATCACCGCACCGACCAGCAGCACGGCCGCGCACAGCGGCATCGCACGGCGGAACGTCGCGGCGAACTCGTCGGCCGAGCGGTACGCGTCCGGGCCCATGCCCACCAACAGCGGGAGCGCGGCCACCGCCACCAGGCCGGCGGCCCGCGCGGCCGCGTTGTTGATGCCGCTGGCCAGACCCGCCCGGTCCACGTCCACCGAAGCCAGCACGGTGGAGGTGAGCGGCGCGACCAGCGTCACCATCCCCACCCCGAGCACCACCAGCGCGGGCAGCACATCGGCGGGATACGACGCGCCGACACCCACCCGCATCATCAACAGCATGCCCGCGGCACACAGCACAGGTCCGACGGTGAGCGGGATTCGCGGACCGATGCGCTGGCCCAGCTCCCCGGAGCGGGCGGACAACAACAGCATCAGCACGGTCGTGGGCAGCAGTGCCGTACCGGCCTCCAATGCCGAGTAGCCCGCCACGACCTGGAGCTGGAGCACGGAGAGGAAGAAGAAGCCGCTGAATGCCGCATAGACGCACAGCGTCACCGCGTTGACGGCCGTGAACTGCCGGATCGCGAAGATCGCCGGTGGCAGCATCGGATCCGCCCGCTGCCGCTCGACGCGCACGAAGACCGCGCCGAGCAGCAGCCCGACCACCGCCGGAACGATCACGCTCGCCGAGGCACCCCGATCCGGCGCGGCAATCAGCGCATAGGTCACCCCGGCCAGCGACAGCGCCCCCAACACCGCGCCCGGTACGTCGAAGCCGTGGTGCCCGTCCGCCATGCTCTCCCGGGTCTCGGGGACGTACCGCAGCGCCACCGGGACGCACACCGCCGCCAGCGGCACGTTCAGAAAGAACACCCAGCGCCAGCCAGGGCCGTCCACCAGCCAGCCGCCGACGAACGGTCCGACCGCCGCGGCCATCCCGCCGAGGCCCGACCAGGCGCCGACCGCCCGCGCCCGGTCGTCCGGACGGAACACGGCCTGGATCAGCGCCAGCGAGCCCGGCGTCAGCAGCGCCCCGCCGACGCCCTGGAGCGCACGGGCCGCGATCAGCACCCCGGCATGCGGCGCGAGACCGCACAACAGCGAGGCAACCGCGAACCACACCACGCCGATCACGAAGATCCGGCGCCGCCCGTACCGGTCGCCGAGCGCCCCGCCCAGCAGGATCAGCGAGGCGAGGGTGAGCATGTAGGCGGTGACGGTCCACTGGAGTACCGCCAGATCCGCGTCCAGGTCGGCGCCGATCCTCGGCAGGGCGACATTGACGACGGTGCTGTCCAGCATCGCCATGCCCGAGCCCAGCACTGTCGTCGCCAGCACCCAGTGCCCCTGCCGCGAGGCCAGCCGGACCCCGGGGACCTCGGGCACAAGCCGTTCGCTCATACGGCGAGCTTGCCCTTCGGCGCGGGTGCGCGCACGCCGAAGGCCCCGCACCTCGGGAGATGCGGGGCCTTGAAGCCGTACGGGGCCGAGCCGCCGTTCGGTACTACGTGAGCCTGGTGACTACTTGAGCTTCGTGCCCGTGGAGCGCAGGTTCGCGCACGCCTCGGTGACGCGCTTGGCCATGCCCGCCTCGGCCAGCTTGCCCCAGCTGCGCGGGTCGTAGGTCTTCTTGTTGCCGACCTCGCCGTCGACCTTCAGCACACCGTCGTAGTTGCGGAACATGTGGTCCGCGACGGGGCGCGTGAAGGCGTACTGGGTGTCCGTGTCCAGGTTCATCTTGACCACGCCGTTCTCCAGCGCGGTGGCGATCTCCTCCTCGGTGGAGCCGGAGCCGCCGTGGAAGACGAAGTCGAACGGAGCGGCCTTGCCGTACTTCGCGGCGACGCCCTCCTGGAGGTCCTTCAGGAGCTCGGGGCGGAGCACGACATTGCCCGGCTTGTAGACGCCGTGGACGTTGCCGAACGAGGCGGCGAGCAGGTAGCGGCCCTTCTCGCCCAGGCCCAGCGCCTCGGCGGTACGCAGCGCGTCCTCGACCGTGGTGTAGAGCTCGTCGTTGATCTCGTGGGTGACGCCGTCCTCCTCGCCACCGGTCGGGGTGATCTCGACCTCAAGGATGATCTTGGCGGCGGCGGCCTTGGCGAGCAGCTCCTGGCCGATGGACAGGTTGTCCGCGAGGGTCTCGGCCGAGCCGTCCCACATGTGGGACTGGAACAGCGGGTTCTGGCCCTTGGCGACACGCTCTGCGGAGACGTCCAGCAGCGGGCGGACATACCCGTCGAGCTTGTCCTTGGGGCAGTGGTCGGTGTGCAGCGCGACGGTGATGTCGTACTTGGCGGCCACGACGTGCGCGAACTCGGCGAGCGCGACGGCGCCGGTCACCATGTCCTTGTTGTACTGGCCACCCAGGAACTCCGCACCACCGGTGGAGATCTGGATGATGCCGTCGCTCTCGGCCTCGGCGAAGCCACGCAGCGCGGCGTGCAGCGTCTGCGTCGACGTGACGTTGATGGCCGGGTAGGCGAACTTGCCTGCCTTCGCCCGGTCCAGCATCTCGTTGTAGACCTCGGGAGTTGCGATGGGCATCTGTCCGCTCCTTGTGATGTGCGAGGTGTGCGTGCTTGGCCCTGACCTTGGGGGCGACGACTTCGCCGGGGTCATCTTCCCAGACTCACCGGATTGCTCCACATCGCCCACACTGCAGCCCCACCCAAAGGGAGGTCGGTTTCACGTGAAACCAACCTCCCTTTGAGGAAGTCGCAGGTCAGAGCCACCAGGGCAAACTGCCGGGGAGTATGTCACGACTCAGCGGCCGTTCCCTCACAAGGCGACCGGCGCCGATGTGCGCCCGCCCCGGACTCATGTCGGGCCACTCGGCCCGGACGTCAGGCCACTCAGCCCAGGTCAAGATCACCGAGCTGGTAGCCGGTGATGTACGGCACGCCGGCCTCGGCGATGGCCGACGCGGCACCGCGGTCGACGATCGTGGCGACCGCGACGACCTCGGCACCCGCCTCGCGCGCGGCCTCGACGGCGGTCAGCGGCGAACCACCGGTGGTGGAGGTGTCCTCGACGACCAGGACCCGGCGGCCCTTGATGTCCGGCCCCTCGATACGGCGCTGCATACCGTGCGCCTTCTGCGCCTTGCGGACGACGAACGCGTCCAGCCGGCGGCCGCGCGCGGCGGAGGCGTGCAGCATCGACGTCGCGACCGGGTCGGCGCCGAGCGTCAGCCCGCCGACGGCGTCGTAGTCGAGATCGGCGGTGATATCCAGCATCAGCTGGCCGACCAGCGGCGACGCCTCGCCGTCCAGAGTGATCCGGCGCAGGTCGATGTAGTAGTCGGCCTCCTTGCCGGAGGAAAGAATCACCTTGCCGTGCACCACGGCCTTGTCCTTGATCTGCTGCAGCAGCTCGCCACGTACGTCCTCGCTCATGCGCATGAGCTTAAGCCAGCGGCTTCCAGCTCCACGTCGTGGAGATCTCCAGGGGGTCGATGGGCGTGACCAGGCGCGGCAGCGTGTTGAGGCCGTTCGGCGGGCCGGACTGCGGCTCGACACAGACCGCCGCGTCCTGCTCGTCGTAGACCACGACCCACTCGGCGCGGCTGGTGATCTTCAGCTCCAGCAGGCCCGGCCAGGTCAGGGTGACGTCCACACCGCGCGGCATGCCGAAGCAGTCGTCCCAGGGACCGGGCTTCGGCACGAGCCGCCGGCCGGTCGGGAGGTGGTCGGCGCCGCGCTCCTCCTGCCACTCGGCGGCGAAGTCGAGCTGCGCCGATGCCCCGGTGCCGCTCTCGGCCCCGGCCGCGGCGAGGTTCCGTACGAACCAGGGGTGCCAGCCGGCCTGCGCCGGGAAGGAGTCGCCGCTCGCCTCGACGCCCAGGGTGAGGGTGAGCGAACGGCCGTCCTCGGCAAGCTCGACGAGCTGGGTGACGGTCCCCGGATACGGCCAGGGGGCCGCCGGATCGGCGAGATCATAGGTGAAGGCGGCCGCCGTCGCGCTCGAACGCGCGGTGTGCCAGCGGAGGTTGCGGCCGGTGCCGTGGATGGCGTGCGGCGGGGAGTTCACCGGCATCTGGTGCAGCTCGGCGCCGCTGCGGAACCGCCCGTGGTCGATCCGGCCGCACCACGGAACCATCGGGAAACAGCCGTACTTGGCGCCCTGCCGCAGCAGTTCCAGCCCGCCGACGCGCAGGCTGCCGATGCGGCAGCCGTTGTCCGGATGGACGGTCAGTTCGGCATCTCCGGCGGCCAGCCGCACGCCGTCCGACCGCGTCTGCGACGCGCTCTGCGCGATGTTGTCGGTGCTCACGGAACCGACCCTAGACGAGGAGACGCGGTGTCCCCCGGTCTCGGGCGCCGGTCGCTCGTCAACGGCGGCGCAGCGTCAACAGCGGCCTCTCCGGCCCCTGCGGCCTCAGAGGCAACGTCAACGGCGGCCCCTACGGCCCCTGCAGCCTCGGCCGCACATCAACGGCGGCGGCGCAGCACCCGGCCGACGACCACGGCGGACGCCAGCACCACCGCGGCGGCGGGCGCCGCCCAGCGCAGCGCCGCCGAGGTCCCGCTGGTCTCGGGCGCGGGCACCGGGGCGTACCGGCCGCGCGGCGGCGCATGGTCGACCTCCTCCGCGCTGCGTCCGATCATCGTGCGGCGGGCATGCGCGGCCTCGGCGGGCGCGGCACTCGCCGGCTCGTCTTCGTAGCGGTAGTCGTACGCGTCATCCGTATCGCCCACCTCGGCCAGATCGCCGGCTTCCACGGCCTCCGACGCATCCGCGGCCTCGTCCATGTCGCTGAACGGATCGAGCGACGGCGGCGGCACCTCGGTGTCGAAGACTCCGTGGCCGGACGGCTCGGCGCGCCCCTCGGCCGCCTCCTCGCCCGCGTCCGGCCTGGCCACAGGGCGCTTCTCCAGGTCCACGGCCAGGTTCGCCGCGAACCGGTCCAGCAGGCGACGGCCCGCGGTCTCGGCGGACTGAGCGGAGACGTCGGCGAACCGGCCGTCGCCGCTGACCGTGCCGGTGCAGGCCAGCGTCGTACCGGGACCGGGATCGGTGGCCGGGGACAGCCGGACGGTCAGGGTCAGCGCCACCGACCCGTCACCCCGCGCCTCGCTGCCCCGCGCCTCGACCGTCACCGCGCCGTCCGCGGCATCCGCGGCGCCGTCACCGGAGCCGCCCTCGGCGCCCGCGTCGGTGACCATCAGCGTGCCGCGATAGGTGATGGTGGAGCTGCCGATACGAAGCCTCAGGCGGCCTTCGGGGATCTCCGGGGCAGCGTCGGCGTCGAGCTGGACGCCCGGCACACAGCGCGCCACCCGCTCGGGCTCGGTGAGCGCCTGCCGCACGGTCCCGACGGGAAACGGAACGTACACCTCATGCTCCATGACATGGGAGCCTACCCAGCACCCCCCAGACCCGTGCCCGCTCCCGCCCAACTTTCTGCACATGCGTCTCAGGAGCCTTGGCGCACAGCGCGGGCCCGGCAAGGCGCTACCTGCCCCTTACGACAGGCGTCTCCAGTCTCGCCCGCCCCCCGCCCCTACTCCCGATAGCGCGGATGCATCAGTGTCGATGCGGGCAGGCCCGGGATTCGGGCGCGGTCGGAGGCGCGGACGCTGGCGTTCAGGCTGTGGTGGGTGATGGCCGCGAGCGGGGGTGCGTCGGGTGCCAGGGACGGGTGCGGCGGCTGACGGGCGGCGAGCACGAAGCCCCAGTAGTGCGCCCCGTCCCGGGACGGGGCGCCGCCCGGGCCCACCGGGCCGACGGGCGCGTCCGGCTCGTCCGGCTCGGCCGGGCCTACGAGGCCGGGCGAACTGGGCGTACCGCCGGGCGTGGGGAAGCCGAGCTCGCGGTCCGGGCCGCCGGAGAAGTCCGTGGGCCGGCCGGTCATGCGGTATGCGGCGGTCGACAGGCCCACCGATCGCAGCGTCGCCTCCACCGTCCAATAGGTCCGCGGCCGTGTGACCGGGGACCCCGCGTGCACCACCAGTCGCCCGTCGTCGGCCAGGAGCCGCGTCGCGAGGCCGTAGAACTCCTGTGAATAGAGCTTGGTGCTGGCGGTGATCCCGGGATCGGGGAGGTCGGAGACGATGACGTCGTAGGGCGCCGGGCGCCGGCCGCCGCGGGACGCGCCCCGCTGCCGCAGCCAGTCGAAGGCGTCCGCCGTCACCACCCGCACCCGCGGATCGCTCAGCGAGCGCCGGTTCAGGGCGGACAGACCGGGGTCGGTACGCGCCAACCGCACGACGCCGGGGTCGAGTTCGACGACGGTCACCGAGCGGACCGAGCGGTAGCGGAGGATCTCGCGCGCCGCGAGGCCGTCGCCGCCGCCGAGGACCAGCACCCGGCCGCGCGGGCCGCCCGCCATCGCCGGATGCACCAGCGCCTCGTGGTAGCGGTACTCGTTGCTCGCGCTGACCCGCAGCCGGCCGTCGAGGTAGAGCTCCAGCGGCCGGCCGGAACCTTTCCTCCCCCGTCCCGCACCGGCTCCGCCGCCCGTGCCGCCGGTCATCACCACTTCCTGGAAGTCGGTCTGCACCGCGACCCGCGCCGCCGAGCCGTACACCGCGCGCCGGGCGGCCTGTTCGAAGGGCGTGACCAGCATCATGCCCGCGGCGAGCAGGGCGAGCACCAGCGCGTTGATGACGAGCAGCGTCCAGCGTGCGCGGGCGGTCAGATCGCGGCGGAACAGCCACAGTACGAGCGCGCCCCCGGCCACCGCGTTGACGCCGCCGGTGACCAGCGCACCGGTCAACTGCCCCAGGCACGGCAGCAGAAGGAAGGGGAAGGCCAGGCCGCCGACGAGCGCGCCGACGTAGTCCGCGGCGAAGAGATCGGCGACCGCGCCTCCCGCGTCCTGGCGTCGGACCCGCTGGATCAGCGTCATCAACAACGGCACTTCGGCGCCGATCAGTACGCCGATGACCAGGGAGAAGCCGACGAGCGCGGAGCGGGACTGGCCGAACCACGCGAAGCAGGCGTAGAGCGCCATCGCCGAGGTGCCGCCGACGAGCGCGAGGGCGGCCTCGACCGTGCCGAACCCGACCGCGGCCCGGCAGCGCAGCCGCTTCGCCAGGAGCGCGCCGCCGCCCATCGCGAAGACCATGACGGACAGCACGACGGAGGCCTGGGTGACGGAGTCGCCGACCAAGTACGTGGCCAGGGCGACCAGTTCGAGCTCGTAGACCAGACCGCAGGCGGCGCAGACGAAGACGACGGCGAGGACGAGCAGCCGGCCGAGCCCGGACGACACGGGCAGCCGCGCCGGTTCCATGGCTTCCGGCGGCCTGAGGGCGCCGGTGAGAGCGGGCTCTGGCGGGTCGATCATGAAATGAACGCTACGTGAGGGTTCGGTACCTCTTTGTCACCCACACGAGTGCACTCTGCGGTCCACACCACGGGATGGAGACACGCCTGGAGACGCGGATAGACACGCCGCCCGCACCCCGTAGGACTCCCGCCGCACACCACTTGGGGCATCCCCCGGGACACCCGCCCCCACCACCACTGCGGCACCTCTAGACCGCCGCGACCGCCGCCCGTACGCCGACGCGGGTACGCGTGGCCACCAACCGGCCCTCCTGCGGGTACGCATGCCAGGTCCGCCAGTGCACCTGTCCGGGCTGGCGCTGCGCGAGCATCGCGGTGAAGGCGTGCGGCGAGCCGGGAAACGTACCGGCGAGGCCGTGCGGGTGTTCGGCGACCAGCGCGAGCAACTCCTGTGCGCGCCCCGCGAACGAGCCGCGCGACAGCGTCTCGACATGCGCGGCGAATTCGTATTCCCAGTCGCCCAGCCGCTTCGCCACGCCCAGCGGAAGCGGCGTACTGCTTCCCGGCATACAGGCGACCGTCTCGGAACAACTGCCGTGCTCCTCTTCGAGAAGCACCTGATGAGAAGCCCCCAGGAGTCTCAACTGGACCCGGGCGTCGTCTAGTTGGAGGTCGAGCACGGCCAGGGCGGGCAGGGGTTCCCTGTCCAGAGCCCAGGCCAGATCAGATGCACGGGTATCGGTGTAAGCCGTTTTCAGGGTCGTGAGCATGGGTCGGCTCCGCAAACACGCAGTGGATGGTGGGCCGGCCCGCCCGAAAGGGATCAGGGATGTATGACTGCCTGCCGGCTCGTGCCCACGTGGGATGCGAGAACTGGGGGATTCTCAAAGGAGAGGGAATCATGAAAGGGGCCTCGCCCACAGCGTTTTTACCCATCTTCGCCGGGTTTCCATCCCCTAGAGGGCTAAGCAGTTCAGTTGTTCAACTGGCAATCTGACAAAAGGCGTTGGAGCTGCCTGTGACGCCCGCCGGGAGCATATGCGGAGGGGCATGAGCCGCGTGCATGTGTGCAGCTCGGGAGGGGCTTCGCGGCGGGGGTGAGCGCCGTGCGGAAGACCGGCGGACGGTGGTGATTACCGGCGCGGAAAAGGCCTCCCGCACCGTCGTACTCACGGCATCAAGCGCACCATGAGCACGACCCGCACGAGAGGCCGCAATTCCCTCAGAAACCACGTGGTCCCCTGTGGAACCGTCCCGGCTCCGTCAGCAACCGCCCCCGCCGCCACCGCAGCCACCACCGCCACCGCCGCCCCCACAGGAGGAGGAACCGCCGCAGGAGGAGCCACCGCCGCAGCCGTGGTGCCCGCTGGTCGAGCAACTCGATCCGGAGCTGGCGCCGCCGGCCCACCAGCTGCCGCCGCTCGATCCCGAGTACCGGCCGCCACGCTTGCCCCCCGTGCCAGAACCGCTCCGCGAGGCCGCCGCCACCAGGACGATCACCACCACGCAGATTCCCAGGAAAATCACGATCCCCATCTGCCTCACACTCCTTTCCTTCCCCCGAAGCGAGGCATCCGCTCCGTCCGGCGCCCCGTGCGCCGCTGGCCGTCGTCGACGGCCGTCGTTGTCCTTCGTGCGGGGCTGATGCCCTGGCCCGAAACAGCTCAAAGCACAGTTGAGGAAGTCCAGAGGTTCGGCGGAGGATGGCGCACATGGACCGACCGCTGCTCAACCGCCGCCTCGCCGAGTTCGGCACCACGATCTTCGCCGAGATGTCGGCGCTCGCCGTACGCACCGGCTCCATCAACCTCGGCCAGGGATTCCCCGACACCGACGGCCCCGAGGAAGTCCGCGAGGCGGCCGTACGCGCCCTGCGCGACGGCCTCGGCAACCAGTACCCGCCCGGCCCCGGCATCCCCGAACTCCGTACCGCCGTCGCCGAGCACCAGAAGCGCTTCTACGGGCACCTCGGCCTGGCCTCCGATCCCGACACCGAGGTCCTGGTCACCGCCGGCGCCACGGAGGCCATCGCCGCCGCACTGCTCGCCCTCCTCGAACCGGGCGACGAGGTCATCGCGCTGGAGCCGTACTACGACTCGTACGCCGCCTGCATCGCGATGGCGGGCGGCACCCGCGTCCCGGTCACCCTGCGCCCGGCCCCGGAGACCGGTGCGTACGCCCTCGACCTGGACGAACTACGGGACGCCGTCACCGACCGCACCCGCCTCATCCTCCTCAACACCCCGCACAACCCGACCGGCACCGTCCTCACCCGCGACGAACTCACCGCGATCGCCGAGCTGGCCGTGGCACGCGACCTCCTCGTCATCACCGACGAGGTCTACGAACACCTGGTCTTCGAGGGCGAGCACATCCCCCTCGCCTCGCTTCCCGGCATGCGCGAACGCACCGTCACCATCGGCTCGGCCGGCAAGACGTTCTCGTTCACGGGCTGGAAGGTCGGCTGGGTGACGTCGTCCCCGGAACTCGTGACCGCCGTCCGCTCCGCCAAGCAATTCCTCACCTATGTCTCCGCGGGCCCTTTCCAATACGCGGTCGCCGAGGCCCTCGCACTGCCCGACAGCTACTACACCGCGCTACGGGACGACCTGCGCAGAAAACGCGACATCCTGGCGCGCGGTCTGACCGAGGCGGGATTCCGGGTATTCCGGCCGTCCGGCACGTACTTCATCACCACCGACATCAGGCCCCTCGGCTACGACGACGGCTTCGCCTTCTGCCGCGCCCTGCCGGAACGGGCCGGCGTCGTCGCGATTCCCAACGCGGTCTTCTACGACCACAAGGACCAGGGAGCGCCGTTCGTACGCTTCGCTTTCTGCAAACAGGAAAAGGTGCTGGAGGAGGCCGTCAGCCGACTCCGGGCTCTCTGAACGGCCCCGGGCCGCTCCGCGGCGGTGACCGGAGGCATTCGAGGCTGGTGCGCAGGCGGCGGGAGAATTCGCCGCCCGGGGCCGCAGACACTCCCGGCTGCCACCCGCTCACCCAAAGACACGGGCCCCCGGAGCCGATCGCTCCAGGGGCCCGCGCAGCCGGGTTCGGGACGGCCGAGGATCAGTCCTCGTCGTCGCCCGGCTTGCTGTCCGGGTCGATCTCGGCCTCCAGGCCCAGCTGCTCGACGAGCCACTTGTCGAACTCGATCGAGGCGCGGACCCAGCTGACCGTGCTCGAAACGAAGTGTTCGAGCGAGACACCGGTGCCGATCAGCATCGATGCCTCACCGATCAGACGGACGGTGCCGTCGTCGTGGGTGTGGGTGTAGGCCTTGGGCCACAGCGTCCGGCGGTTCCAGTCGTCGATCGCCTCCAGCAGCTTCGACTTCTCGTCGATGCCGTGGGCGCGGTCATAGAACGTACGGACGGAGAAGATCTGCTGCTCCTCCTCGCCACGGAACATGAAGTACGTGCGGAACTGCTCCCACGGGGCGGCGAGGTCACCCTCCTCGTCGACTACGTACTTCAGCTCCATCTGGTCGAGGAGCTGCTTGACCAGGTCCTGGTCGGGCACGACGGGCCCCTCAGGACCCGACGGCTGCGGTTCGGGCTCGGGCTGGCCCCCGAAATTCGGAATCGAGGACGGGTCGATGCTCACCGTGGAATTCCCTTCGTATGGTCAATTGCCATCCTCCACCATCTCCGCCCCGTTCTGGCAAGCCCCGGCCGGACGGGACGGGACACGCCGCCGTTTCGGCGGACGCCGGCGGCCCGGCCCGGTCCTCGGCGGGCAGGTCAGGCCGCCGCCCGCACCGCCTCCACCGACAGATGGTCGCCGTCCACGTCCACCCGCACGGTGTCCCCGTCCAGCACCTCGCTGGCCAGAATGGCGCGTGCGAGCTGATCGCCGATGGCCGTCTGGACCAGACGGCGCAGTGGGCGGGCCCCATAGGAGAGGTCGGGGGCGGGGGCGTCGACGACCGGTTCCTGGCCGAGCCAGGCGAGCCAGGTCAGGGCGCGGTCGGTGACGTCCAGGGCGAGGCGGCGGTCGGCAAGCCGGCGCTGGAGATGATCGATCTGGATGCGGGCGATCCGCTGCAGCTGCTCGGTGCCCAGCGGATGGAAGACCACCAGGTCATCGAGGCGGTTGAGGAATTCGGGGCGGAACGAGGCGCGGACCGTCTCCAGGACCTTCTCCTTCTTCTGGTCCTCCTTGAGCAACGGGTCCATCAGGACGTTGGAGCCCAGGTTGGAGGTGAGGATCAGGATGGTGTTGCGGAAGTCGACGGTGCGGCCCTGGCCGTCGGTGAGCCGGCCGTCGTCGAGGACCTGGAGCAGGATGTCGAAGACCTCGTGGTGCGCCTTCTCGATCTCGTCCAGCAGGATGACGCTGTACGGGCGGCGGCGGACCGCCTCCGTCAGCTGGCCGCCCTCCTCGTAGCCGACATAGCCGGGCGGCGCGCCGACCAGCCGGGCAACGCTGTGCTTCTCGCTGTATTCACTCATGTCGATACGGACCATCGCCCGCTCGTCGTCGAAGAGGAAGTCCGCGAGCGCCTTGGCCAGCTCGGTCTTGCCGACGCCGGTCGGGCCCAGGAAGACGAACGAGCCGGTGGGCCGGTCGGGGTCGGCGATGCCCGCGCGGGAACGGCGTACCGCGTCCGACACGGCGCGCACCGCCTCGTCCTGCCCGATCAGCCGCTTGCCGAGCTCCTCCTCCATACGCAGCAACTTCTGCGTCTCGCCTTCGAGGAGACGGCCGGCGGGGATACCGGTCCAGGAGCCGACGACGTCGGCGATGTCGTCCGGGCCGACCTCCTCCTTGACCATGGGCCCCTTGCCGCCCGCGGCGTCCTTGGTCGCCTCCTGCTCCGCCTCGGCCTCGGCGGCCTCCGCCAACTCCCTTTCCAGGCTGGGGATTTCGCCGTAGAGCAGCTTGGACGCGGTGTCGAAGTCGCCGTCCCGCTGGGCGCGTTCGGCCTGGCCGCGCAGATCGTCGAGCCGCTCCTTCAGCTCACCGACCCGGTTGAGGCCCTCCTTCTCCTTCTCCCAACGGGCGGTCAGGCCGCGCAGCTCCTCCTCCTTGTCGGCGAGGTCCTTGCGCAGCTTCTCCAGCCGCTGGACGGAGCCGGCGTCGGTCTCGTTCTTGAGCGCCAGTTCCTCCATCTTGAGGCGGTCGACGGCGCGCTGGAGCTCGTCGATCTCGACGGGCGAGGAGTCGATCTCCATACGGAGCCGGGACGCGGCCTCGTCGACCAGGTCGATGGCCTTGTCCGGGAGGAAACGGGAGGTGATGTAGCGGTCGGAGAGGGTGGCCGCGGCGACCAGGGCCGAGTCGGCGATCTGCACCTTGTGGTGCGCCTCGTAACGTCCCTTGAGGCCGCGCAGGATCGCCACGGTGTCCTCGACGGTCGGCTCGGCGACCAGCACCTGCTGGAAGCGCCGCTCCAGCGCCGCGTCCTTCTCGATCCGCTCGCGGTACTCGTCGAGGGTGGTGGCGCCGACCATCCGCAGCTCGCCGCGGGCCAGCATCGGCTTGAGCATGTTGCCCGCGTCCATGGACGAGTCGCCGCCGGCGCCCGCGCCGACGACCGTGTGCAGTTCGTCGATGAAGGTGATGATCTGGCCGTCGCTGGACTTGATCTCCGCCAGGACGGTCTTCAGCCGTTCCTCGAACTCACCGCGGTACTTCGCGCCGGCGACCATCGCGCCCAGGTCGAGCGCCACGAGCCGCTTGTTGCGCAGCGACTCGGGCACATCGCCCTTGACGATGCGCTGCGCAAGCCCTTCGACGACGGCGGTCTTGCCGACGCCCGGCTCGCCGATCAGCACCGGGTTGTTCTTCGTACGCCGCGAGAGGACCTGCACCACGCGGCGGATCTCGTGGTCCCGGCCGATGACCGGGTCGAGCCGGCCCTCGCGGGCCGCGGCGGTGAAGTCCGTACCGAACTTCTCCAGCGCCTTGTAGGTGCCCTCCGGGTCCGCGGTGGTCACCCGCTGCCCGCCCCGGCTCTCCTCGAACGCGGCCAGCAGCTTCTTGGCGGTGGCGCCCTGCTGCGCCAGCAGCTCACCGGTCCTGCCGCCCTTGGCCGCGATGCCGATCAGCAGGTGCTCGGTGGAGATGTACGCGTCACCGAGCTCCTTGGCGCGCTGCGAGGCGTCCGCGATGACGGCGAGCAGATCGCGGTCCGGCTGCGGGGGCGCGACGGTCGAGCCCTGCACGCTGGGCAGCGCGGCGAGCTGCCGCTCGGCGCCGTCGCGCAGCGCGGCGGCGTCCGCGTCGACGGCCGCCAGCAGATCCATGATGTTGTCGTTGTCCTGCCCGGCCAGCAGCGCGAGCAGCAGATGCGCGGACGTCATGTCCGCATGCCCGGCGGTGACCGCCCGCTCGTTGGCGGCGCTCAGCGCCTCCCGGCTCTTGTTGGTCAGCTCGGCGTCCACGTGCCCGTACTCCTCCTCGTGCGGTGCCTGACAACGGTCTTGAAGGGTCTTGCTTGTTCTAACGTGCGATAAGTTGAGTCTATTCCACTCAAGGCGACTCTTCCGGGTGAACGACGCCGAACGCGCCTTCGCCGTTGGCATCCCCTGGCAACACTGGCCTTCGACCACAAGGAGGTGCAGCATGACGGCTATGGCACACGAGCCGATGCCCACGCACGACGACATCCTCCTGGAAGGCTTTCTGGCCCTGGAAACCCCGACGGGGTTCCGGGCCGAGCTCATCGAGGGGGACATTGTTGTGACACCGCCGACGGACGGCGATCACGAGGAGTACCTGGCCGCGATGAACGAGCAGGTGGTGAGCGCGTCAGCGACCGCCATGCGCTGGTACGGCGGCAAAGGACTCAAGCTTCCCGGCCTGGAACCCAACCCCGCGGACCACGTGATCCCCGATGCCACCATTGCCCCGCGCGCTCTGCGCCTCTTCCGGGGTGCCAGCCCCTGGATGGCCAGCGACGGCGTAGCCATGGTCATCGAGGTGACGTCGACCAGACCACGCAACGACCGCGTCGCCAAGCGGCACGGATACGCCCGCGCCGGCATTCCGCTCTACCTCCTCGTCGACCGCGACAAGTCCACGGTCACGCTCTTCAGCGAGCCGAAGGACGGGGACTACCGCGAGAGCCATTCCACGCCCTTCGGCAAACCCGTCCCCCTCCCCGCCCCCTTCTCCTTCGACCTGGAGACCTCCGACTTCCTCTGATCTGCCGGGCCCCGACTACCCTCCCCCCCATGGCCCACGACCTCACCGCCCTCGCCCCCGCGTACCTCGCCTTCTGGGACGAGTACTTCATGTGCACGCTGACCACGCTGCGTACCGACGGCACCCCGCATGTCGTGCCGGTCGGTGTCACCTTCGACGCCGGGCAGCGGATCGCGCGGGTGATCACCCGCAAGGACAGCACCAAGGTCAAGAACATCCTCGCCGCAGGTCCGGACGGGGCCGCCGTCGCCGTCTGCCAGGTGGACCGCGGCCGCTGGGCGACGCTGGAGGGCGTCGCGCGGGTGCGTACGGACGCGGAGTCGGTGGCGGACGCGGTGAACCGGTACGCCGCGCGCTACGGGCGGACGCCGACGCCCAACCCCGATCGCGTGATGATCGAGATCGCGGTGACCAAGGCGCTCGGGCGGGCCTGACGCCGAGCCGACGCCTGCGGGTCCCGGGTTCCAGACATGCGCCGCGCCCGGCCCGCACACGGCCCGTAGGCGGCTCGTACACAGCCGGTACGCGGTCCGGACCTGGCTGGAAATCGCCCTTCCTTACGCATCCGTTGGTCCCCGCCTGGTACCCAGGACCGTAGGAAACCGAACAGCCCCGCGCAGACAGCGGACCGCTTCGGACCTCTCCCGGGCAATACACGGCAGCTGGAGGCCGCATGGCGTCTGCACTGCGCATCGCGACGACCGTTCCCCGCCACCCCGAACCCTCCCCCAAGGTCTCGACTTCTCCCCCACTCTCAACTTCGTTCGAGCGGGGGGACCCCCATGAACAGGGAGGACCCCCATGGCCACCGCCACACGCCGAGCTCTGCCCGCGCTGCGGCGGCCAGCTCGCGGTCAACCAGGACGGATGGAAGATCTGCCACGCCTGCGGTTACGCCTCGCCACCCGGTACAGCCCCTCCACCCCGGGCCGTCTGCGGGGGTATCGTCGCCCCCACAGTCGCCACGCCCCGGAGGGCACGATGAACTCGGTCCGAGTGACGGCGATCGCCTGCCTGATGCCGCTGTCCGAGCTGGACGAGGATCCGTTCCTGGTCGACGACCGCAGCCAGCACGACATGTGCAAACAGTGGGCGGCGGCCCGTGACTACCACCTGACCTGCCAGCTCAGCCTGCACCAGCTGCGCGCCGACCACAGTGCGCTGTGGAGCGATGTGGAGGAAGGCCTGGTCGATGTGTTCGTGACGCCCAACCGCCGGGCGCTGGAGAACGCCATCGACGGGGCCGACGAATTCACCGCACGCTGCGCCGCCGCCGGCGTGCGCCTGGAGACCGCCGATCTCGACGAGCCCGTCTACACCCTGGCGATGAAGTCGCATGTGCACCGCCGGCTCTCGATGCCGACCGCCGGCTACAACGGCTGCTGAGACCACCACCGGCAGGACACGAAAAGGGCCGGGTTTCCCCGGCCCTTCCCCGCATGAGAGGTCCCTGTCGGCAGCGGCGCGCCCCGCCTACTCCGACGACGACCGCTTGGGCCGCCACACCACCAGCGCACTGGTCTGCTGCACATCCTGATACGGCACCAGGTCACGGCGGTACGAGGCATGCACCGCCGCCTCCCGCTGCTGCATCGCGCTGGCCGCGCCCTCCAGGGCGCCCTGCAGCTCGACGACCCGCTGCTGGAGGGCCGCGACCTGGTTCTCCAGCTCGATGATGCGCTTGATGCCGGCGAGGTTGATGCCCTCTTCCTGCGACAACTGCTGGACGGTGCGCAGCAGTTCGATGTCGCGGGCCGAGTAGCGACGCCCCCGGCCGGCCGTGCGGTCGGGAGAGACCAGGCCCAGCCGGTCGTACTGCCGCAGGGTCTGCGGATGCAGCCCGGAGAGCTGAGCCGCGACGGAGATGACGTACACCGGCGACTCTTCGGTCAGTTCATATGGGTTACGACGCTGCCCGCCCCGGCTGTCCATCTCAAGCTCCCTTCGCGGCCTGGAACAGCTCCGCCCGCGGGTCCTGCCCCGCGGTCGCCTCGCGATAGGACTCCAGCGACTCCCTCGCCTTGTCGCTGAGGTCCTTGGGGACGACCACCTCGATGGTGACCAGGAGGTCTCCCCGGGTGCCGTCCTTGCGGGCCGCGCCCTTGCCTCGGGCCCGCATGGTGCGTCCGTTGGGGGTGCCGGCCGGCAGTTTGAGCGTGACCGGCGGGCCGCCCAGCGTCGGCACCTTCACCTCGCCGCCCAGCGCGGCCTCCGGGAAGGTGACCGGCACCGTGACGGTGAGGTTGTCGCCCTTGCGGCCGAAGACCGGGTGGGCGTCGACATGCACCACGACATACAGATCGCCGGCCGGGCCGCCCTGCTCGCCCGGGGCGCCCTTGCCGCGCAGCCGGATGCGCTGCCCGTCGGAGACGCCCGCGGGGATGCGGACCTGCATGGTGCGGGAACTCGTCGCGCGCCCGCTGCCCTTGCAGACCTCGCAGGGGTCCTGGGCGATCAGGCCGCGGCCCTTGCAGTCGGCGCACGGGTCGGTGAGCGAGAAGCCGCCGCCCGCGCCCCGGCTGACCTGTCCGGTGCCGACACACGTCGGGCAGACCCGAGGCGTACCGTTTTTGTCGCCGGTGCCCGAACACGCCTTGCACGGCGCCTGGCTGGACATCCGCAGCGGGACCGTGGCCCCGTCGACCGCCTCGGTGAAGCTGAGCGTCACCTCGGACTCGATGTCCTGACCGCGCCGCGCGTGGCTGCGCGTCCCCGCGCCGCCACGGTTGAACAGGCCGCCGAAGACGTCCCCGAGCCCGCCGCCGAAGCCGCCGGCTCCGCCGCCGCCCTGGGAGCCGCCCCCGAAGAGGTCGCCCAGGTCGAAGTTGAAGCTGCCGCCGGGGCCGCCGGGTCCCGGGCGGAAGCCGCCGTTGCCGAACAGCGCGCGCGCCTCGTCGTACTCCTTGCGGCGCTTGGCGTCACCCAGGACGTCATTGGCCTCGGAGATCTCCTTGAAGCGCTCCTCGGCCTTGGCGTCGCCCTTGTTGGCGTCCGGGTGGTTCTCCCGGGCCAGCTTGCGGTACGCCTTCTTGATCTCCGCCTCGGTGGCGTCCTTCGGGACGCCGAGGACCTTGTAGTAGTCCTTCTCCACGAAGTCCTTGGTGCTCATCCCCGACGTCCCTCCTTCCGCTCTTTTTTCTCTGCTGTCGTCACGTCAGCCCTCGTCCGGGCCACCGCTCTCCTCGTCCGCAGCCTTGGCGTCGTCCTCGGATCCGGACTTGGCGCTCTGCGCGCCCGGCTGCGGCTCGGCGACGGCGACCCGCGCGGGGCGGATGGTCCGTTCACCGATGCGATACCCGGGCTGGAGGATCGCAACGCACGTGGTTTCCGTGACGTCCGGTGCGTACGAATGCATCAGCGCTTCGTGGATCGTCGGGTCGAAGGGCTCGCCCTCCTTGCCGAACTGCTGCAGACCGAGCTTGGCGACCACGGTCTCCAGCGATTCGGCCACCGACTTGAAGCCGCCGACCAGTTCGCCGTGCTCACGGGCCCGGCCCACGTCGTCGAGCACGGGCAGGAGCTCGGACAGGAGGTTCGCCGCGGCGATCTCCTTGACCGTGACCCGGTCCCGCTCCACCCGACGGCGGTAGTTCTGGTACTCGGCCTGGAGCCGCTGGAGGTCCGCCGTGCGCTCGTTGAGCGCCGTACGCACCTGGTCCAGCTGCGCCGTGAGAGCCACGTCCTGCTGGCTTCCTTGCTTGTCGTCCCCGGCCGGGGCCGAGCCCGCCGTTTCGGCGGACTCGGCACCCTGCGCCGTGTCGTCAGGGCTTCCTGCGGACTCGGTGTCGGCGGGGACGTCGGGCTTCTCGTCGAAGCCCGGGGTCTCCTCCGTCACGCGGCACCATCCTTCTTGGGCTTCTCGTCGTCGACGATCTCGGCGTCCACGACGTCGTCCTCGGCCTTGGCCTGCTCACCGGCACCGGCAGCGCCCTCGGCGCCGCCCGCGGCCTGGGCGTCGGCGTACATGGCCTGGCCCAGCTTCTGGGAGACGGCCGCGACCTTCTCCGTGGCGGTGCGGATCTCGGCGGTGTCGTCGCCCTTGAGCTTCTCCTTCAGCTCGTTGACGGCGGTCTCCACCTCGGTCTTCACCTCGCCGGGAACCTTGTCCTCGTTGTCCTTGAGGAACTTCTCGGTCTGGTAGACGAGCTGCTCGCCCTGGTTGCGGGCCTCGGCGGCCTCGCGGCGGCGGTGGTCCTCGTCCGCGTACTGCTCGGCCTCCTGGCGCATGCGGTCGACCTCGTCCTTCGGCAGCGAGGAGCCGCCGGTGACGGTCATCTTCTGCTCCTTGCCGGTGCCGAGGTCCTTGGCCGCGACGTGCATGATGCCGTTGGCGTCGATGTCGAAGGCGACCTCGATCTGCGGGACACCGCGCGGGGCCGGCGGCAGACCGGTCAGCTCGAACATCCCGAGCTTCTTGTTGTACGCCGCGATCTCGCGCTCGCCCTGGTAGACCTGGATCTGCACGGAGGGCTGGTTGTCCTCGGCGGTGGTGAAGATCTCGGACCGCTTGGTCGGGATCGTCGTGTTCCGCTCGATGAGCTTCGTCATGATGCCGCCCTTGGTCTCGATACCGAGGGACAGCGGGGTGACGTCGAGGAGCAGGACGTCCTTGACCTCACCCTTGAGGACACCGGCCTGCAGCGACGCGCCGATGGCGACGACCTCGTCCGGGTTGACGCCCTTGTTGGCGTCCTTGCCGCCGGTCAGCTCCTTGACGAGCTCGGCGACGGCCGGCATACGGGTCGAGCCGCCGACCAGGACCACGTGGTCGATCTCGGACAGCTGGATGCCGGCGTCCTTGATGACGTTGTGGAACGGGGTCTTGCAGCGGTCGAGGAGGTCCGCGGTGAGCTGCTGGAACTGCGCCCGGGTGAGCTTCTCGTCCAGGTGCAGCGGGCCCTCGGCGGAGGCCGTGATGTACGGCAGGTTGATCGTCGTCTCGGTGGACGAGGACAGCTCGATCTTCGCCTTCTCGGCGGCCTCGCGCAGACGCTGGAGCGCCATCTTGTCCTTGGCGAGGTCGACGCCGTGGCCGTTCTGGAACTGCTTGACCAGGTAGTCGACGACGCGCTGGTCCCAGTCGTCACCACCGAGGTGGTTGTCGCCGTTGGTGGCCTTCACCTCGACGACGCCGTCGCCGATCTCCAGCAGCGAGACGTCGAAGGTGCCGCCACCGAGGTCGAAGACCAGAATGGTCTGGTCGTCCTTCTCCAGGCCGTAGGCCAGCGCGGCGGCGGTGGGCTCGTTGACGATGCGCAGGACGTTCAGACCCGCGATCTCACCGGCCTCCTTGGTGGCCTGGCGCTCGGAGTCGTTGAAGTAGGCAGGGACGGTGATGACCGCGTCCACGACCTTCTCGCCCAGGTACGCCTCGGCGTCACGCTTGAGCTTCTGCAGGATGAAGGCGCTCATCTGCTGCGGGTTGAAGCCCTTGCCGTCGATGTCGATCTTCCAGTCGGTGCCCATGTGGCGCTTGACCGACCGGATGGTCCTGTCGACGTTGGTGACCGCCTGGCGCTTGGCTACCTCGCCGACCAGCACCTCGCCGTTCTTGGCGAAGGCGACGACGGACGGCGTGGTCCTGGCGCCCTCGGCGTTGGTGATGACGGTGGGCTCACCGCCTTCGAGAACACTGACGACGGAGTTCGTCGTGCCCAGGTCGATGCCGACCGCACGTGCCATTTCAATTCCTCCAGCTGACTTGAGTGGAACAGGCTCAAGAGTGCAGCATCGCCGAAAACCTGTCAACAGAGCTGAGTCGGGGCCGCTCAACTTTTATGTCGGCCTTATCCTCACCGGGTCATTTCCGTAGACGTCGCGGCTCCGGAGAGGGTTGCCTGCGCGACGCAGATCACCGGCCGCGCGGCTTCATGGGGCCGGGGATACTGGGTAACCTCAGCGCAGACCCAAAAAGTTACCGCTTAGTAGTTCCGCTCGATCGATGAGCGGCTCCGCCTAGATTTCCGCTCTCGCAGGTTCGAGGAGCCCCCAATGCAACTCGCCGCGATCATTGTGTCGCTGGTCCTAATCGCGGTCGGCGTCGCGCTGTTCGGCCGTGCCATCCTGCAGATCTACCGCCTCATGCGGCTCGGCCAGTCGGTACCCGCCGGCACCAGGACCGACGATCCCGCGCAGCGCACCGTCACCGTGGTCAAGGAATTCCTCGGCCACACCCGGATGAACCGCTGGGGCGTCGTCGGCGTGGCGCACTGGTTCGTCGCGGTGGGCTTCTTCTCCCTGCTGCTGACGATCGTCAACGCCATCGGCCAGCTCTTCAAGGCCGACTGGCTGATCCCGGTCATCGGCACCTGGCTGCCGTGGGAGCTGTGGGTCGAGGGCATCGGCACGATGACGACCGTGGGCATCCTCGCCCTGATCGTCATCCGGCAGCTGAGCCGGCCGGGCAAGGCGGGCCGCAAGTCCCGCTTCGCGGGCTCCAACATCGGCCAGGCGTACTTCGTCGAGACCGTCATCCTCATCGTCGGCATCTGCATCGTGACGCTGCACGCCCTGGAGGGCGCCCAGCACGGCGTCGACCACTACGAGGCCGCCTACTTCGCCTCGTACCCGCTGGTCGCCGCCTTCAAGGGCCTGAGCATCGGCACCCTCCAGAACCTCACCTACCTCTTCGCGATGATCAAGATCGCGACGTCGTTCATCTGGATGATCACGGTCTCCCTCAAGACCGACATGGGCGTGGCCTGGCACCGCTTCCTGGCCTTCCCCAACATCTGGTTCAAGCGTGAGGCGGACGGCGATGTGGCGCTCGGCGCGCTGCAGCCGATGACCTCCGGCGGCAAGCCGATCGACTTCGAGGACCCGGGCGAGGACGACCAGTTCGGCGTCTCCCAGATCGAGCACTTCTCGTGGAAGGGCCTGCTGGACTTCTCCACCTGCACCGAGTGCGGCCGCTGCCAGTCGCAGTGCCCCGCGTGGAACACCGGCAAGCCGCTCTCCCCGAAGCTGCTGATCATGTCGCTGCGGGACCATGCGCACGCCAAGGCCCCGTACCTGCTGGCCGGCGGTGGCAAGGACGCCGAGGGCAACGAGACCGCCTCCGCCGAGGCGCTGAAGGACGTTCCCGCGTCGGCACTGGCCGAGGCCGAGCGCCCGCTGATCGGCACCCTCGAAGAGAACGGTGTCATCGACCCGGACGTGCTGTGGTCCTGCACCACCTGCGGTGCCTGCGTCGAGCAGTGCCCGGTAGACATCGAGCACATCGACCACATCGTCGACATGCGCCGCTACCAGGTCATGATCGAGTCGTCGTTCCCGTCCGAGGCGGGCACGATGCTCAAGAACCTGGAGAAGAAGGGCAACCCCTGGGGCCTGGCCAAGAAGCAGCGCCTGGCGTGGACCAAGGAGGTCGACTTCGAGATCCCGGTCGTCGGCAAGGACGTCGAGGACCTCACCGAGGTCGACTACCTCTACTGGGTCGGCTGCGCGGGCGCCCTGGAGGACCGGGCGAAGAAGACCACCAAGGCCTTCGCCGAGCTGCTGCACATCGCGGGCGTCAAGTTCGCGATCATGGGCGGCGACGAGAAGTGCACCGGTGACTCGCCGCGCCGCCTGGGCAACGAGTTCCTCTTCCAGCAGCTCGGCGCGGAGAACGTCGCCTCGCTGAACGCCGCGTTCGGCGAGGACGACGAGGACGAGTCGACGAAGAAGCCGAAGTCGTCGAAGAAGATCGTCGCGACCTGCCCGCACTGCTTCAACACCATCGCAAACGAGTACCCGCAGCTCGGCGGCGAGTACGAGGTCATCCACCACACCCAGCTGCTGCAGCACCTCGTCGACGAGGGCAAGCTGATCCCCGTCACGCCGGTCGAGGGTCTGATCACCTACCACGACCCCTGCTACCTGGGCCGCCACAACAAGGTCTACACGCCGCCGCGCGAGATCATCGCCAAGGTGCCGGGCCTGCGCAACGAGGAGATGCACCGCCACAAGGAGCGCGGTTTCTGCTGTGGCGCCGGTGGTGCGCGGATGTGGATGGAAGAGCGCATCGGCAAGCGCATCAACAACGAGCGGGTCGACGAGGCGCTGTCGCTCAACCCGGACATCGTGTCCACCGCCTGCCCGTTCTGCCTGGTCATGCTGACCGACTCGGTCAACGGCAAGAAGAACGACGGCAAGGCGAAGGAGTCGGTGCAGGTCGTCGACGTGGCCCAGCTGCTGCTGGACTCCGTCAAGACGCCGGTCGACTCCGGCGGGACCGACGGTGGAACGGCGTCGGCGGACGCGCCGGAGCCGGAGCCGGTGAAGTAACGGCGGACGCTCTCCCGTACGGCCGGTCCCGCAACACGCGGGGCCGGCCGTCGGCGTTGCGGCGGGGGGTGTGGCGCTGGGGTGCGGTTGTCGGGCGTGGGAAATGTTGTCGGGCGTGGGAAATTTGGTTGCCCGGCATCTGCCTCGTACCGAACATGACGGCATGCCAGATGACTTCCGCGCCGCCGGCTCCCCGACCACCGGGCCCGCGATCCGTGTCCGACCCGCCGAGACCGCCGACGCGGAGGCGATCGCGGCCATCCACCAGGCGTCGCGGCGCGCCACCATGCCGTATCTGCCGCCGCAGCGGCGTACCCATGAGGAAGTCGCCCGGTGGGTCCGCGAGATCGTGCTGATGGAGTGTCATACCGTGGTCGCGGTGCGCGGCCCGGAGGTCCTCGGCTACGCCGCCGTCCGGGGCGAGCTGCTGGACCAGCTCTACCTCCGCCCGGACGTCCGCCGCCAGGGCATCGGCAGCCTCCTGCTCGCCGAGGCGCGGCGGTACCGCCCCGGCGGTCTGACGTTGCACGTCTTCCAACTCAACGACGCCGCCAGGGCGTTCTACGAGCACCACGGCTTCACGGTCATCGCCACGGGCGACGGCAGCACCAACATGGAGAACCTGCCGGAGCTGACGCTCGGTTGGGTGCCGGCATAGGGCCGGTCGGGTCCTGATTTCGCGTCCGTCGGACGACGGCTCCACGTTCGTTGCTCCCGTTCGTCGGACGCCGGCTGACCCGTCGCAGGAACGCCGGCTGACCCACCCTCGGAAGGCCGACCGGGCCTCCGTGGAGAGCCTGCCGGACCGCCGTGGAGAGCCTCCCGAGCCTCCGTGGAGAGCCTCCCGATCCCCCGTAGGGCACCGTCCCTCCATTGCACATCGGACTCGCCGGCGGACCTCCCCGGGGAATACCGTCCGGCGCCCCCACGTTGTGGACCCGCAGGGGGCCCTCCCATCCCCTAGGGGATATCCCCTAAGGGATGTCACAGGTCAGCAGCAAACCCCGCCCCGCTGCCCCGCATCCGCCACCGATGCCGCACAGACCAGGTACTTTCGAAGGCGTGGCTGGATTCAGGATGGGTCGCGGACGGGATCCCCGCACCGCGCAGGACGGGCAGCAGCAGGGGCAGGCGCCGTACGGGCAGCAAGGGCCGTACGGGCAGCAGCCCCCGCCGCCGCATGGGCAGTGGCAGCAGTCTCCGCAACCGCAGCAGTACGGCGGCCGACCGCAGGGACAGCCACAGGGCCGGCCCCACGGGCGCCCGCAGCCGCAGGGGCAGTACGGCGAGCCGGAGTACTTCGGCGACGGCGACTACCAGGCCGGGCAGCAGTCCTACGCGCCGTACGCCAACGACAACAACCCTGGCCACACGCAGCAGTTCAGCGTCGGCGAGGCCCCGGACGCGTACGGCCCCTACCCGGACCAGTACGACAACGGCCACGGCCCCGACGGCCAGTACGACGACGGCGGCACCTACCGCGCGGGCCAGGCCACCGCGCCGCCGGCCGGCCCCCGGCTGCACTGGAAGCAGCTGCTGTCCGGCATCGTGCTGCGGCCCTCGCCCACGTTCTGGCAGATGCGCGACCACACGGTATGGGGCTCGGCACTGACCGTCACCTTCGTCTACGGCCTGCTCGCCGTCTTCGGCTTCGACAAGGCCCGCGAGGACGTGCTGAACGCCACGCTCGCCAACAGCATCCCGTGGGTGCTGATCACCGGCGTGATGTTCATCGTCGGCAGCCTGATCCTGGGCGCGGTCACCCACACCATGGCCCGCCAGCTCGGCGGCGACGGCTCCTGGGCGCCGACCATCGGCCTCTCCATGCTGATCATGTCGATCTCGGACGCGCCCCGGCTGATCTTCGCGATGTTCCTCGGCGGTGACAGCACCCTGGTGCAGGTCATCGGCTGGCTGACCTGGCTCGCGGCCGGCTACCTCTTCACCTCCATGGTCAGCAAGTCGCACGACCTGCCGTGGCCCAAGGCGCTGGGCGCCGCCGCGATCCAGCTGGTCGCGCTGCTCGCCCTGGTGAAGCTCGGCACGCTGTAGCCGTACGCGGCGCCGCTGCCGCACGCCTCGCCGTACGCCGAAAGGGCCCGCTCCGACACACCGGAGCGGGCCCTTTCGCAACCCTTCAATGAGCCCTTCGCCACCCTCGACGAGACGAAGCGCCAACTCTTACGAGGCCTTACGAGGCCTTACGAGGCCTTACGAGGTCTCACGAGGCGAAGCGCTGCCCCGCCGACCCGTCGCACGGCTGCAACCGCAGCGGGTCCTTAGCCGCGCTCAGCGTCAGGCAGAGCGACTGGGCCGCGGCCGGCCGGACCGTACCGCCGTCCGCCCGTACGAACTGCTGGTTGGCCGCGCCCGAGCAGTTCCAGAGCACCAGCCCGGTCCCCGGCTCGTAGCGCGCGCCCGGCACGTCCAGACACCGGTCGTGGGTCAGTTCCACGTGAAACATCCGCTGCTCCGGGTCGTACCACCAGCCCTGGTTGCGCTGCCCGGCACAGTCCCAGCCGCCGACCGCCGTGCCGTTGCGGCTGGCACCGCCGGCCGCGTCCACGCAGCTCCCGGTACCGGCGTTCTTCAGCGGCCGGTACGCGTCGTCCCAGGCCCCGGCGTACAGCTTCGGCCGCCCGGTGCTCGCCGGATCGGTGCAGGACGCCTCGCGCAGCCCCGGTGTCGCGTAGAGCTGGGTGAGACACGACGCGAAGGCGCGATGGCCCGCGGCGTTGGGGTGGAAGGACTGGCGGACGGAATTGGAGTCCGGCGGGAAGGGGTTGGAGAGATTGACGTACAGGCCGCGGGCCCAGGTCTCCTCCATGCAGACCTCGTGCCCGTGGAAGAGCCGGGAGGCGTCGAGATAGGTGGCGCCGGTGTCCTGGGCGGCCTTCCGTACGCCCCGCTCGAAGGCCGGCACGGCGGTGTTGCGCCCCCAGCCCGCGTCGGAGGTGTAGCCCGTGCAGCCGCCCGGCAGCTTCCCGGGGAAGTTCGGGTTGTCCTCCACGTCCGGGCCGATCGGGCTCGGATACGACATCACCACGAGCCGGTAGTCGCCGTCCGCGTACCCGGCGTCCCGCATCACCGTCCGCAGATCGCCGATGGTCCGCTCCACCTTCGGCACCAGTCCGTCGACCCGGGCCTGCCACCCGGGCTGGTACTTCGGCTCACAGGTGCCCTGGAGCAGGAACCAGCGCGTCACGCAGTCCGTCATCACCGGCCCGAACTGCAGATCGTCATTGGCGCCCGCCACCAGCAGCACCATCTTCAGCTTGGTGTTCCGGGCCGCGATGGCGAGACTGTCGCTCTGCACCAGCTCGTCCGGGTACTGCTTGCTGCCGCCGATCACAATGTTCCCGCTGTACGCGCCCGAGCAGGCGGCGTTGTACGTCACATCCGCGGCGATCCCGGTCCGGTGGATCGCCGCGTCCGGCGACCGGTGGCACCAGTTGTCGGGCCCGTCGGTCCCCGGCTCGTACGTCCCGACGCCCTCCCCCGAGATCTCGCTGTCGCCCAGCGAGATCAACGAGGTCTTGCGCTCACCGGCCGGCCGCTCGGCGGGGTCACCGTAGAGCCCGGTCGCCTGCCGCGCCCGGATCTCCTCGAGCTCGGGCGGCAGCGGCTTGGCGGAGGCGGCGCCCCGGCCGGGCGCCGCGGTGGCTCCGGAGGCGGGCGCTCCGGAGGCGGCGCTCGCCGTCCCCACCGCCACGGTCACCGCCAGGCCGAACGCCACAACGCCCGCCCTCAGCCGACGCCCGCGCGCCGCCCGTCCGCCGCGCATCGCCCCACGCCCGGGTAACGCCCGTCCGCCACCCGACCGCCGTTGTCCGCATTTCGCACGCACCATTGGGGCCTCCCCTCCGGTCTGCTGTTACCGCCGGTATTTACTCGGAAGTAAGCACCGTTGGAACACCCGGAGCGGTATTGGCCGAAAAGCGCGCAAGGGACCGGCAACCGCACGCCCGCACCCGCCCGGCCCCACGCCAACACGCAAGCAGCGGACGGAAGTTACTCCGTCCGCTGTCAGCACCCAGCCCTCGACACCGCCCCGTCAGGCGTCCAGAACCTGGTTCTCCCGCCGCACGACGGGCGGTTCGACGCTCCACGGGAAGTTGATCCATTCATCCGTGCGCTTCCACACGTACTCGCACTTCACCAGCGAGTGCGACTTCTCGTAGATCACCGCGCTGCGTACGTCCGCCACGGTTCCCTGGCAGAAGTCGTGGACCAGCTTCAGGGTCTTGCCGGTGTCCGCGACGTCGTCCGCGATCAGCACCTTCTTGTCGGAGAAGTCGATCACGTTGGGCACCGGCGCCAGCATGACTGGCATCTCCAGGGTGGTGCCGACCCCGGTGTAGAACTCCACATTGACCAGGTGGATGTTCTTGCAGTCCAGGGCGTACGCCAGACCGCCCGCCACGAAGACACCGCCCCGGGCGATCGACAGCACGACATCGGGCTCGAACCCGTCGTCCGCGATCGTCTGCGCCAGCTCGCGGATCGCTCCGCCGAAGCGCTCGTACGTCAGGTTCTCCCGCACGTCACTCACGTATCTCTCAGACCTTCGCTATCCACATCCGCACGCCGCGAGCGGCGCTTCCCCACACCTGTGTCATATCCGCGTCACACCTGCGTACGGTGAAAGTTCTTGAAGGACCGGGACGGCGTCGGGCCGCGCTGGTCCTGGTAACGGGAGCCGTAGTGCGAGGAGCCGTAGGGGTGCTCGGCCGGCGAGGTCAGCCGGAACATGCACAGCTGCCCGATCTTCATGCCCGGCCACAGCTTGATCGGCAGCGTCGCGACATTGCTCAGCTCCAGCGTCACATGCCCGCTGAACCCCGGGTCGATGAACCCGGCGGTCGAATGTGTCAGCAGCCCGAGCCGCCCGAGGCTGGACTTGCCCTCCAGCCGGGACGCGAGATCGTCCGGCAGGCTGATGACCTCGTAGGTCGAGGCGAGCACGAACTCGCCGGGGTGCAGGATGAACGCCTCGTCGCCCTCCGGCACGACCTCACGGGTCAGATCGGGCTGCTCGACGGCCGGATCGATGTGCGGGTAGCGGTGATTCTCGAACACCCGGAAATAGCGATCGAGCCGCACGTCAATGCTCGACGGCTGCACCATCGACTCGTCATAGGGGTCGATGCCCACCCGACCGGCGTCGATCTCGGCCCGGATGTCCTTGTCTGAGAGAAGCACGCAGACGAGGATACGCGCCCGCACCACCCCGTCCGCACGACGAGGGCCCGGCCCCACCTGGGACCGGGCCCTCACCCGAAGCTTCCGCCTGCCTTCTGCCGCTTACGTCCGCTGTGCCTGTGACGTCCGCCGGCTTCCGCTCACTGTCGCTTGCTTCCGCTCGTCGCCGCTAGCGCTTCGTGTTCTCGACCGGCACCGCATGCCGGAGCCGGGCACAGCGCGGGCAGCGCAGCAGCCGCCCGGGGCCGAGCCGGCCGGTGGTCTGCATCGGGAACGAAGCGGTGCTGAACACGTGCCCCTCGGCACAACGTACGACGGTGCGCTCCATCAAGTCCCTCTCCCAAGTGCGTGGACAACAATTGCCACATTAGGGGATGAACTGGGCGCCGCCTCACGCGGCACTCCGACGCCCCACCGTACGCCTCAACTCCCGCGCCCCGCAGCCGCATCCCGCCCGGAGCGACACCTCACGGACCGCCCCCGGACATGCCAAATGCACCGCGACGGGGCGATGGGGTAGAGTGTGCGACGATGTTCCGCCCTCGGATCGAGGCGGGATTACGCGGGTGTAGTTTAATGGTAGAACATGAGCTTCCCAAGCTCAGAGCGCGGGTTCGATTCCCGTCACCCGCTCCATAGCGAAGGCCCAGGTCGAAGACCTGGGCCTTGTTTGTTGTTCAAGGCCTCAGGGCTCGACCGGCTCCCCAACCTCGTTGAATTGCACGGGACTTGGTGCATCATGCGGAAAGCGCGCTGGCGGGAGGCGCCGGTCTCGGGTGGCCGGCCGGACCGCGCCGCCGGTCAGGTCAACCCATGCTCTTGGCGCCGTCCAGGCACTCGCGGATGATGTCGGCGTGGCCGGCGTGCTGGGCGGTCTCGGAGATGATGTGCATCAGCACCCGGCGGGCCGACCACTGCTTGTCGGGCTCGAACCACGGCGCCTTCGGCAGCGGCTGGGTGGCACCCAGATCGGACAGGCCGGCGACCAGATCGTCGGTTCGGCGGGCCACCTCGGCGTAGTCGTCCAGCACGCCCGCCAACGTCTCCCCTGGCAGCATGCGGAACCCGTCGGCCCAGCGCGCCCGGTCGGCCTCGGTGATGGCGGTGAAGTCGGGCATCGCGGTCGGGCCGTCCAGGATGAAACCGACCCAATGCTGCTCAACAGCGGTGACGTGCTTGATCAGGCCGCCCAAGCACAGCTCACTGGCGGTGGTCCGCAGCCCCGCCTGCTCGTCGGTGAGGTCGCGGGTGGTGAAGCGCAGCATGTGCCGGTGCTTGGCCAGCATCGCCAACAAGTCCGCGCGCTCGCCGGTGGCTGCTGACGCGTGGGCCGTGGTGGTGGTCGACTCGATGGAGGTCATGATCTCCGCCTTTCTTGGTCCTGTTCCGCCGGACAGGACCAAGTTAGAGACCATGTAGGTCAGTAGCTGTCCTAGAGCCAGCCCCTAAGCCCGGGACTGCGACGCCGGGAAGGCGGGCGCGCGGATGAGGAGCAGCGTCAGCGCCCCTGCTGCAAGAACGCGGTGGGACTGGGCACTTGCGTCGGCGACTTCGCATTTGATGCCGGCGCGCTCGCGCCTGTCCGCGCATGGGGACGCGCGCGGCGCGTCATTGGCGGGGTAGTCGACGTACCCCGGAACGTCCACCTACAGGAGCTGCGCTCGCCGGGCACCTCCGAGGGGGACCGACCTACGTCACCCCTTGTCCTTCTTCACTTTGTACAGCTCGAGATCCCTGTTCACGAACAGGTGCACATAGCCGCAGCTCCAGCAGATCAGCCCGGTCGCCGACTCGTTCGCCCAGCCGAAGTTCATGAACTCCATGCCGGAACTGTTGAGCTTCACCTCGCGGTCCCGAAACAGATCGCCCTGGCAGAAAGTGCATTTGACCCACACGTTCCCGACAGCCGCACGTACAGGCTTGGCCACGCCCTCACCTCTCCCAAGAACAACCGGAGTGGCGCAACCGTCTCGCACACACCGCGCGGTGGTCAGCATAGTCAGGGGTCAAGGGATCGGACCGGGCCGGGAGCCGGAGGGGCCGGGAGCCGGAGCGGCCGGGGACCGGGAGACCGGCAGATCGGGAGACCGGGAGACCGGGCGCAGCCGGGCTGGGCGGCGCGTGCCGGGTCCCACCGACATCACCTTTCACCTTCTTGAGATAACCAGGTACTGTGCAATGCATGGAACCTGACATTGCAGGTAAGCCTGCCGCGGGCAAGGCGGAGAGCCAGCTCCGCAAGGGGGTGCTGGAGTACTGCGTGCTCGCGATCTTGCGGGACGGCCCTCGCTACGGCGTGGAGCTGCTGGAAACCCTCGGTGCGGTGAACGGCATGGTCACGAGCCAGGGGACGATCTACCCCTTGCTGTCGCGGCTGCGCCGTGACGGACTGGTGGAGACCCGCTGGCAGGAGTCCCCCAGTGGGCCGCCCCGGCGCTACTACGAGCTGACACCGTCGGGGCATGCGGCGCTGAAGGAGTTCACCGCGATCTGGCCGCACTTCCGTGACGCGGTCGACCACTTCATCACCGACTGACAGGAGACCACCATGACGATCACCGACCACCCGCTGGTGAAGAAGTACCTGGCCGCCGTGGCGCGTGAGACGGCCGGACTCAGCCCGGAACGCCGCAACGAGCTGCTGGCCGACCTGGAGGAACACATCGCGGTGGCCCTCGCGGAGGAGTCCGCCTCCGGGGACGACGAGATCCGCGCCGTGCTCGCACGCCTCGGCGATCCGCGCACGATCGCGGCCACCGCACTCGGCGAGGAGCTCCCCGCTGCGCCCGCGAGCCGAGGTCGCACCCTCGGCCCGCTGGTGCTGCTGGCGGCGTCCGGCCCTCTGACGGTCTTCGCACCCCCGCTGGGCGTCCCGGCCCTGATCGGCGCGATCTGGTGGCTGTGGTCCGCGCCGCAGTGGCGCAACCGCGACAAGGTGATCGGGACGGTGGCCGCCCTCGTGCCGCTGCTGTTCCTGGTGTCGCAGTGGGTGGTCCCCGCGGGCACGCTGAACTTCGGTCTCGGAGCATTCCTCCCGGTCCTCCTGGCCGTCCCGGCGCTCCCGACCGCCGCCGGCGTCTATCTGCTGCGGGCGGCGAGGCGCCAGGCGTGACGAGGATCCGCGTGGTGCCGATCGGTACGGCCGCGGCGCTGTTCACGGCGCCGGTCGGCTGATCCACAGATAGCCGATGCCGGTGGCTGTCGTCGATGGCTCCGATGACTCCGACGGCTCCCGACGGCTCCCGCACGGGTGGTAGCCGCCGCTCACCACCTACATCCAGCCCGCCCGACGAACTCCGAGAAGCCCCACCCGCAAGAGGAGAAGACGATGCACGCACAGCTCACCCACCAGATGGCCCTCGCTCCTACAGGCGGCATAGTGATCGGCTGCGTAGGAGCCGCTGCGGCCCTCGGCGTTCTCGCGTTGTACTTCGGCGCCCTGCTCGGCATCGTCAGGTCCGACCTCACCGGCGGGATGAAGCTGGTCTGGGTCGTGTTCGTCTTGATGGCCCCCTTCTTCGGGTGCCTGCTCTGGTACCTCGTCGGCCGCAACGCCCAGCGTCGGCCGGGCGTTGCCTGATTCCAAGGGCGCCCCATCGCCCGTGCCGTGCCGGGCCGGGCAGAGTCAGCGCAGCGCGGGTACGGCCCTCTCCCGCACCCACGTCGGCAGGTCGTACCAGCCGACAGAGGGGTACTTGGCATGCAGCGCCGGGATGTCCAGGACCACGGCACGCTTCTCGAAGAGCTCGGTCATCAGCCACAGCTCCTCGCCAGCGGAGCGGTCCACCGGCATCTGCTCGTAGCGCACGCCCTCGAACGCGGCGGCGATCTGGCTTCCGGTCGCTTCGAAGGACGCGATGTCGATGCGCTGTCCGGTGAATTCGGCAGTGCGCCCCAGCACATGGGCGGCGAACCTGCCGATGTCCTCGACGGAGATCCACTGCATGGGCGTCTCGGGCCGGGTGAAGAAGGAGGCCACGCCCTCGCGAAGCAGCGGCAGGCCCCAGGGCGCGATGAAAGCCTCCACGAACGCGGTCGGGCCGATGACCGTCCAGTCCAGGCCGCTCGCCTTCAGGTACTGCTCGACCTCGAACTTGCTCTCGTTGTGCGGGATGCCGGTGCCCCGGTCGGCGCCGGCTGCCGAGCTGTAGACGACGTGGGCGCCACCCGTATCGCGGACCGCGTCGATGAGGGCCTTGGCATGGCGGATCTCGCCGTCGACGCCGGCGCCGGCATACGGCGTGCCCATGACGAAGGCCGCGTCCACCCCGCGGAGGGCGGACCGCAGGCTGTCCGAAGAGCCGAAGTCGCCCTGCACCACCTCGGCGCCGAGCTTCTGTAATGCGACGGCGGCCTCGGAACCGGTGTGCCGGGTCATGGCCCTGACCCCGTGTCCCCGCGACAGCAGCTGTCGGGCGACGGCCCCGCCCTGCGTTCCGGTGGCGCCGGTGACCAAAATATTTGACATGTTCGGGAACATCCTTCTTTTGGGCTGAGTACGCACGTTGCGCACGCGCCGACCGTAGAACCTCGACTGCGGTTGAGGTAAAGGCGCGCCCTCGGCCTGCGGCTCGCAGCCCGCCGGTGTTCCCGGTTCGGTTTCGTTGCCGTGTCCCGAAGTGAGCGCCGCTAACGGTTGTTAGTGAGGCGTTATTCGTGCGCTAGCGGTCCCCGTGAGAGTCATACGCGTCCAAGGGCGTTGGTTGAGGGTCGCTGTGGTCTTCAGCTTTCGGCCCCGTTCGTCGAACAGGGGGAGCACATGGTGCAGAGGATGAGGTCGGGGGCGCTGCTGAGGGTGGGGGTGCCGCTCGCGGTTTGTGGGGCGCTGGCCACGGGGTTGATGGCGTTCGGGCCCGGGGCGGCGGCCGGCGAGGGAAACGGCTGGCCGGCGGGCGTGACTTCGGCGAGTAAGTCGCTCGCGACCCTCCGTTGAGGATTTCTCCTTTTTGAGTCGAGGCGGAACCTCAGCGTCCGTCTCCCCCTCTCTTTGGGCGTCCCACTTCTTTGGGCGTCCCACTCACCAGAACTTCGAACGAATGCGATGGGACCGTTATGCGTGAATACAGCCGCCGGGGGATCTTCGGACTCGGGATAGGAGCGGCGGCCGCGCTGTCCGTCGCAGGCTGCTCGTCCTCCGGGTCGTCGGGCTCCGACAAGGTCGGAACCAAGCCCGGCAGGAAAGCGCAGGCCAAGCCGATAGGCGATGGCTCCACCGCGTACACCGGCAAGCAGCCGAACCAGCCGCCCAAGCCGGAGAAGCTGGAGCCGGGTCAGAAGCCGCCGCAGTTCGTGGTCTTTTCCTGGGATGGTGCGGGTGAGGTCGGCAACGGCCTTTTCCCGCGGTTCCGCAAGCTGGCCGAGGACCATGACGCCTCGATGACCTTCTTCCTTTCCGGGCTGTACATGCTGCCCGAGTCGAAGAGGCGGATGTACCGGCCGCCGAACAATTCCGTCGGTGCCTCCGACATCCCTTTCCTCACCGATGAGCACGTCAAGATGACGATCAAGAACGTGCGCGCGGCGTGGCTGGAGGGCCACGAGATAGGCACCCACTTCAACGGCCATTTCTGCGGCGAGGGCTCGGGCTCGGTGAAGCACTGGACTCCTGCCCAGTGGGATGACGAGATCGAGCAGGCCATGGGGTTTGTCACGAAGTGGCGGACCAACACCGGGTTCACCGATCTCGAACCGCTGCCTTTCGACTACAGCAAGGAACTGGTGGGCGGCCGTACGCCGTGCCTGCTGGGGCAGGAGAACCTGCTGCCCACGGCGCGCAAGCGGGGCTGGCGGTACGACGCCAGCTCGCCCGGTGGCCTTCAGGTGTGGCCCACCAAGAAGCAGGGAATTTGGGACCTCCCGCTGCAGGGAATGCCGTTCCCCGGCCACAGCTTCCCGGTCCTGTCGATGGACTACAACATCATGGCCAACCAGTCGCAGAACTCGACCAAGGCCCCGCCGGCCAACTACCCGGGCTGGCGCAAGCAGGCCACCGACGCGTACATAGCCGGGTTCCAGCGGGCCTACGAGACCAACCGGGCGCCGTTCTTCGTCGGCAACCACTTCGAGCAGTGGAACGGCGGTATCTACATGGACGCCGTCGAGGAGGCGATCAAGCACATCGCCGGAGGGAAGAACAAGGACGTGCGGCTGGTGTCCTTCCGGCAGCTCTGCGACTGGCTCGACGCACAGGACCCACAGGTCCTCTCCGACCTGCGCCGGCTCGGGGTGGGGGAGAAGTTCATCGGGCGGGGCTGATGGCAGGGGAGGGGACGCTCTAGACGTTCTAGACGTTCAGACGGTCCCCGTCGGCGCTCCCCGCGTGGGGAGCGCCGCGCAGGCGTGTGTGCCGGGAACGGGCTACCGCGGGACGGTGAACAGGGCCAGTCCGCTGGACCAGTTGAGGCCGACGGAGACCACGCCGTCGAGGGAGACCAGCCGATCCCGGGGCGTTCCGGCGCCGGCTCGACGCAGGCCGACGGCATATCTCCGAAGGCACACCCGGAACTCCAACTGTCCGCTTCGGAGCGGGCGCTGGGGCTGCACATCGACGGCTTCGCGGCGACGGTCACAGAGGCGGCCGAGGAGTACGCCCCGCACAAGTTGGCCGCATACCTCTACCAGCCGGCCTCGCTCTACACCTCGTTCTTCGACAAGTGCCCGGTCCTGAAGGCGGACACCCCGGCCCAGGTGGAGAACCGCCTCTTCCTCTGCGACATCACGGCCAGGACCCTCCACCAGGGCATGGCCCTCCTGGGCATCCGCACCCCCGAACGGCTCTGAGCGGCTTCGGGAGACGCTCGGGCCGGTCACAGGAATCCCACAGGATTGCCCTCTAGCGTCGTGGCGCGGCCGGCCCCGCGCGGCGACAACCGCCGGGCGAGCGGTTGAGCCCGATGCGACCAGAGCGGAGTCCTGCATGTGCGCGGCGAAGCGCCTCGACCGCGTCCTCGTCGTCGACGACGACGCGGTGATCCTGCGTTCCCTCGGACGCGGCCTGCGCCTCAACGGCTTCGCCGTCGCACTCGCCGAGGACGGTGCGGCCGCCCTGACCGAACTGGCGGCCACACCCCCCGACGTGATCGTGCTCGATGTCTCCCTGCCCGGGACCAGCGGCATCGACATCTGCCGCACCCTGCGTGCCCACGGCGACGAGGTGCCGGTGCTGATGCTGTCCGCGCTGGACGAGCTGGCGGACCGGGTCGCGGGCCTCCAGGCCGGGGCGGACGACTACCTCGTCAAGCCGTTCGCGCTCAAGGAACTGGTGCTCCGGTTGCAGGCCCTGCTGCGCCGGCGCCCGCCCGGCGCGACGGACCTGGTGCGGATCGGTGACCTGGTGCTGGACGCGGCCGCGCGGGAGGTGACGTACGAAGGCGCCGAGGTGCGGCTCACCCGGCGGGAGTTCGAGCTGCTGGAGGTGCTCGCCCGCAACGCGGGGGTCGTGCTCACCCGCGACCAGCTCCTCGACCGGGTGTGGGGCTACGACTTCGACGTGCGCACCGACGCCGTCGACACGTTCGTCAGCTACCTGCGGCGCAAGCTGGAGGCCGGCGGCCGGCCGCGTCTCGTGCACACCGTCCGGGGAGTGGGCTTCGTGCTGCGCGCGGCCGGGCCGGAGGCCGTCCGATGAGGCTGTCGACGCGGATCGCCGTCGCGATGGGGGTCGCGGTCCCCCTGCTGGTCCTGGGCTCGGGGGCGCTGCTGCTGCGTCTGGTCACCCACGATGTGCACGCCGAACAGGACGCCCGTCTGCGGGAGCGGGCCGCGGTGCTGCTGCCGCTGGCCAGGGGGCTGCTGCGCAGCGAGGACGGCGGCCGGCCCCGGCAGACGGCGAACCAGGAGCGGCGGCTGCTCGCCGCCGGGCTCGACGTCGGGGTGCGGCTCACCACGGCCACCGGCGGGCGGACGCCGGGCCGGGTGGTGGCCGAGGCCGGTCCGCGGCCGGCCGACACGGTGTGGCTGCCGCCCGCGGCTCTCGAACCGGTGACGGTACGGAGCGGGGGGCACTCCTGGCGGGCGCTGTCGGTGCAGGTCGGCGGCGCGGGCGCGAAGGCAGCACGGCACGGCACGCTGTGGGTGTTCTCCTCCGGATCGGCCGGGAACGCCGAGATCGACACCGTACAGAAGCGCTTCCTGCTGGTGGCGTTGATCACCGCACCGCTGGCCGGGCTGGTCTCCCTGGCCATCGCCGAACGCGCCACGCTGCCGCTGCGGCGGCTCCAGCGTCGGGCCGGCGGCCTGGACCCCGGCACCAGTACGGCCCGCCTGGACCACGCCCCGTCGCGGATCACGGAGGTCGACGACCTGGCCGGCACCTTGCAGACGGTCCTGTCCCGCTACGACGAGCAGGCGGCACGGACCCGGGAAGCGCTGGCCACCGCCCGCGCCTTCGCCGCCACCGCCTCCCACGAACTGCGCACGCCCCTGATGGGCATGCAGACCAATCTGGACGTCCTCACCGACCACCCCGACCTCGACCCGGCCGAGCGCGCCGAGATCCTGGACGATCTGCACTCCGGGCATCAGCGGCTGATGGGCCTGCTGGTCGCGCTCCGGGCGCTGGCCCAGGGGGACCTGGTGGAAGCCGACGCGTTCGGCGTCGTGGACCTCTCGGAACTCGTCGCGGTGGCGGTGGCCGACCTGGCACGGCACCACCCCTCAGCCCAGGTCACCACCCAGCTCGCTCCAGGGCTGCGGCTGCACGCCTGGGAACCGGGCCTGCGGATGGCGGTCGACAACCTGCTCCGCAACGCGGTCGTCCACGGCGGCCGGCCGGGCGCACCGGCCCGGGTCGCCGTGGCCCTGCGGCCGAGCGGCCGGCCGGCGGACCCGGTCGCCGTGCTCACCGTGGACGACGACGGTCCGGGCATCGCGCCGGAGGAGCGCGCACAGGTCTTCCAGCGGTTCCGTCGGCGCCCGGACAGCCCGGGTTCGGGACTGGGGCTGACGCTGGTGGCGCAGCAGATCGCCCTGCACCGCGGCACGGTGCGGATCACGGACCGTCCGGACGGACCCGGCACCCGTATCGAGGTGCGGCTGCCCCGGACCGGGGACGCGGCGAACGACACCCGTACGCTCGAACTGCCGCTGCGCCGCGACTGGTTGAGCGAACTTCCGGCGCACGGGCGGCCCCGGAACCCGGCCGCGGGCTGAGCTCGGCCGGGCGGCCGCCCGCGGTCATCTCGTCCGGGACCTGGGCTCCCTGCCCACCCGGGCCGTGACCAGGGTCGTACCCGCCGAGCACGTCACCGAGCGGAACCGATCGCCGACCTCGGCCACCCAGAACGCGTCGGCGATCGTGAGCGCCTGGACGCGCAGGCCGCGCCGACGGGCGCGGAAGGTGGCCTCGACGACATCGGCACCGGGCGGCAGCTGCCCCCACGCCAGCGACCAGCGCGACGCCGAACGGCCGCTGCGCCGGCCGCCCCGCAGCGGGGTGACGCCGAGCGTGGTCAGGACGGACACGTCGATCAGCCCGGCCTCGCTGTGCACCTCCAGGGCGGGCCGGCCCGCGGAACCCCGGGCGATGCGCAGCAGCCAGCCACTGCGGGGCAGACGCAGTTCACCGGGCTCGGTGCGGGTGAGGGTGAGGGTGGGCGGTCCCGTCAGCGGGCGCTCGTCCGGCACAGGGAAGTCACCGAGGAAACCAGCCGAGGAATCGCCGAGGAAATCACCTGGGGAATCACCGCAGTTCACTGTGCCTCCTGGGGGCGACGTCCATGCGCTTCCGCGTCTTCGAGGGCTCGACGACCGGGAGCCTAGGAGCGTTCTTTGTGGATTCCCTGTGCCGCTCCGCCGGTCCCGTACGGCGCTCCGGCTCACAAGGTCTCCACAAAGAACGCTCCTACGTTCTGTGGCAGACGGCCCGTCCGCGACCGATGCGGAAGCAGTGGCCGTGTCCCACCACCGTGGAAAGGAGCACCACCATGCAGCGCCCCAAAACCGCCGTGGCCACCGCGCTCGCCGGACTCGCGCTCGCCGGTTCCCTGCTGAGCGCGGCGGCGCCGGCGAACGCGGCGGAATCCGGCGGCGGCCCGGCCGCTTCGCCCTCGAAGCAGACCTCGGACCACCAGCGGCACGCCCAGGGCAAGGGCGAAGGGAAGGGGAAGGGGAAGGGGAAGGGCATCTGTGCCCGGGTGCCCAGGCTGGAGAAGCGCATCGACCGGGCGCTCGCCCGGCTCAACGGCGGTGTGCACACCCGTGGTTCGATCGCACGGATGGAACAGCGGGTGAAGAACGCCCGCGCCAAGGACCACGACGAGGTCGCCACGTTCCTCCAGGACCGGCTCACCCGTCGCAAGCAGCTCAAGCCCGGCCTCACCCGTCAGCGCGGCGACCTCAAGGCCGTCGCGGAGTGGTGCTCGACCAGGGACAACTCCAAGGCAGGCGACGGCTCATGAGGCGGGCACAGGGCGCCGCAAAGCTGCTGATCGCGGCGGTCGCGGTACCGGCCCTGGCCCTGGCGGTCACCGGCTGCTCGGCGGCCGCCGGCGACCGTTCGTCGTCGTCCTCGTCGTCCGACCAGGAAGCGCAGATGCAGAAGAAGGTCGAGGACGCCGAGCGGGCGGCGGACGCGGCCGACGCCGACGCGGCCGAAGACCCGCGATAAGGGTCACGGTGGGAGGCGGGGGCGGCAGCCCGGGGAATTCCTCCCGGCCAGGCTGTCAGCCGGCGGCAGCCAGCCGCTCCCGCCACCACTCCACCGTCGCCTCGACCTGCTCGTCGACGGGTGTGGCCGAAACCGCGAATGCGGCTTCGCAGGCGCTGGAGTCCATGACGAACGGCCGGTCGAACTGGTAGCGGATCTCCTTCAGTTCGCGGATCAGCGGGGAGAAGAGCGATACGACACCCAGCACGGCCGGTGAGAGCCGGCGCACCGCGACGGGCCCCGTCCCCGACCGGGTGGCAAGGCGGTCGACCATCTCGCGGGTGGACCGCGCGGGCGCCGTCGGGACGTGCCAGGCCCGCCCCCAGGCGCGTTCCTCGTCAGCGACCCGGACCAGGGTCCTGGCCACGTCGGGGAGATAGCTCCAGCTGTGCGGGGCGTCCGGATCGCCGAGCGTGGCGACCGGCTTGCCGCGCAGCAGTCGTGGCATGACGCGCGCGGCGAGGTGCCCGCCATCGGTCACACCGGGCCCGAAGAAGTCCGAGGCCCGCACCTCGACCGCCTTGATACGGCCCTGCTCGTGCAGGTCCAGCGCCTGCTCCCAGACGGCGGCGCGCACCCGCCCCTTGGGCCCGGTGGCCGCGAGCGGCAGCTCCTCGGTCAGGGGACCGTCCACCGGACCGTAGCCGTAGAGGTTGCCCAGCATGACCAGGACGGCCCCGGTCGCCTCGGCCGCCGCGCAGAGCGACGAGGCCAGCGGCGGCCATTCGCTCGCCCAGCGGTGGTAGGGCGGGGCGGCGCAACTGTGGATCGCGGCCGCACCCCGCGTCGCCTCGATCAGTCGCGCACTGTCCGTCGCGTCCAGCGCGACATGCTCGATGCCGGGCTCCGGGCTGCGGCCCGACCTGGTGACGACCCGTACGGAATGACCTTTTTCGACGAGCAGCCGGGCGGTGGCCGCCCCGGCGGGCCCGAAACCTATAACGACATGAAGGCTCACATCCGCACACTAGCGCGGGTGCGGCCGGCGCCCGCTTGGGCGGGAGCTTCGCGCGACCGGGTGGCGGCCGCGCGAAGCCGGGCTCATCCGCTCGTCATAGGTCAGGACTCGTCGCAGGTCAGGAGCTCGTCAGGATCAGGAGTGGGTGCCGAAGTCCTGGGTCCACCAAGGGCCGTTGGAGCTGAGGTTGACGCCCACACCGGTGGATTTGTAGGAGCAGTTCAGGATGTTGGCGCGGTGCCCGGGGCTCTCCATCCAGCCCTTCAGCGCCGTGGCCGGGTCCTTGGGGCTCTTGAAGATGTTCTCGGCCCAACTGCTCCACGAGAACCCGGCGTTGGTCATGCGGGTTCCGGGGTCGACGCCTTCCGGGGTGTTGTGCTCGTAGTAGTCGCGGGCGGCCATGTCGTCCGAGTGGGCCTGTGCCGCGCGCTGGATGTGGGGGTCGACGGTGAGCGGGCCGCAGCCGTGCTGTGCCCGCTGCTCGTTGACCAGGTCGACGACCTCCTGGGCGAACCGCGCGGCGGTGCCGGTCGCGGCCCGCGGCCCGGCGGGGGCGGTGGTGCGCGCCCTGGACTCGGTGCGGGAGGTGCGGGGCGCCGTGCTGCCGGCCGTCTTCGAGCCGCTCTTCGAACTGCTCTCGGGCCGGGTCTTCCGCGGCCGTTGGGGCGTGTGCCGGGTGCCCTTTCGTTCGTCGACGGAGGGGGCGGCCGACGACTTCGTGCGCTGGGCGGAGAGGGAGGCATTGCCCGGTGCGGAGGGGGCGGACGCGAGCGGCGCCGGCCGGGACTGCTCCGCCGCGAGCGCCTGGTCGGCGTCGGAGTCCGGACGTATCAGCACCAGGGAGCAGCAGCCCACGGCTATCGCGGCCGTCACCGCCAGCAGCGTCGCCTTCCGCCGGGGGCCGGGACGGCCGGCGGCTGCGCGGTGGGTTCCGCCGTTGCGCCCGGTCCGCCCGCTCCCGGCAGTGCGTCCGTGCCGGCCGCCGGACCGGGTCGCGGCGGAACGGCGGCGCGAGGCGGGCTCTCCCAGTCGGTGGCCGGTCCCGGCCGTCGTCTCGTCGCGCGGTGCCGGCCGGAGGTCGTCGTCGTAGTTCATGGTTCCGCTTCCTGTGCGGCCTGGGGCTGTGCAGCTGTGGGGGCTGCGCGGCCGTGGCCTGTCGGGGATGTGGTCCGTGCGGTCCGCCGCACAGGCGGTCCGCACAAGGGAGAGCCCGGTCGCGGTCCCGGATAACGAAAAGCACGTAGGTTTTTTTCTGTTATCCCGAGGGGTCCGGCAGGTCACCTGAGTTCGGGGGCCATGGAGGTGCACACGGATGAACGGGACCGAAGAGGCGTGAAGCGGGAAAGCGGTACGGCGACCGTCGAGGCTGCCAGGGCCGGCGACGAACAGGCCAGGGAGCAACTGGTCGCCGCGTACCTGCCACTGATCTACAACGTCGTGGGCCGGGCACTGGACGGCCATGCGGACGTCGACGACGTGGTGCAGGAGACCATGCTGCGCGTCCTGGAGTCCCTGACGGATCTACGGGAGCCGGCTTCGTTCCGTTCCTGGCTGGTGGCGATCGCCATGAACCAGGTACGGCGCCGCTGGACCGGTCACCACAAGGCGCCCGTCATCGGCCTGGACCAGGCGCCCGAACGGGCCGACCGGTCCGCCGATTTCGCGGACCTGACCATCCTGAAACTGGGGTTGTCCGGCCAGCGCCGTGAGGTGGCCGCGGCCACCCGCTGGCTGGACGAAGCGGACCGGGCCCTGCTGTCCCTGTGGTGGCTGGAGGCCGCCGGGGAGATCAGCAGAGCGGAACTCGCCGCCGCCATCGGCAGCGGGCCGCGTCATACGGCGGTCCGGGTGCAGCGGATGAAGCAGCAGCTGGCGGCCGGACGTGTCGTGGTCCGCGCGCTCGCGGGGCATCCCCCGTGCCCCGAACTCGACCGGCTGACCGCCTCCTGGGACAACGAACCGTGCGCCCTGTGGCGCAAACGCATATCCCGCCATGCGCGCCGGTGCACCAACTGCTCGGGGCACTGGAACGACCTCCTGCCCGCCGAGGGGCTGCTGGCCGGCCTCGCCCTGCTGCCACTGCCCACGCACCTCACCCCGGACGCGGTTCTGCATCCCGCCGGCGCACCCGTCGCCGCGACCGCCGCGCCCGCGTCGAGCACATCGGGTGCATCGGGTGCGTCGGGTACGTCGAGTGCACCTACGACCGGGCCGCACGGGGCCGCCAAGGGCGCCAAGGCCTCCAAGGGCGTAAAGGTCGCCGGGGCGGCGGCGGTCGCCGTTGCCGTCATCGCCGCCCTCTGGTGGTTTCCCGGCACCCCCCGGAACGAGCACAAGGCCGAGCCGAAGGCGGCACCCACCGTGGCCGCCTCCGCACCGGCACCCCGCCGCACGCCGACACCGACACCGTCGCGCACCGCCACCACCCCGCCACCCAGCCCGTCCACCCCACCGGCCGCCACCCCGTCGGCCACCCCGCCCGACCTCGAGGAACAGGCCACCGCGCTCGTCAACGCCCGCCGTGCACGGGCCGGCTGCGGTCCGCTCCGTATAGACCCGCGGCTGCACACAGCGGCCCAGCGGCACTCCGCCGACATGGCGGCCCGCGGCTACTACGCGCACGACGCACCGGACGGCACCGGCCCCGACGAGCGGATCACCGCCGCCGGCTACCCGTGGAGCAGCTGGGGCGAGAACCTCGACCGCGGTCCGGTCACGGCCGCCGCGGTGGTGGACGACTGGATGAGCGACGCCATGCACCGCGGCAACCTGCTGAACTGCCAGTACACCGCGGTCGGCATCGGCATCGTCCACGGCGCGGGCGGCCCCTGGTGGACCCAGGACCTCGCCGCCCCGCGAGACGGGCTGTAACGCGCCGCATCCGGTCGGTATCCGGTACGTATTCGGTACGTACTCAGTCCGTACTCAGTCCGTACTCAGTCCGTATTCGGTCGGTATTCGGTCGGCTCTCCGGCGTACGCGCCTCCACCGTGCCAATTGGCGCCCTGGGTCCCCAGCGAGAGGATGGAACGAGGGGGAACGCGAGTGGCAGGAGGAGAGCCATGGACGCCTACGTGACCATCGCGTACGACTACCCGGTGCTGGGCGCCTTCTGGACCGTGATGTGGATTTTCCTGTGGGTCATGTGGCTGATGGTGCTGTTCCGTGTCATCGCCGATGTCTTCCGTGACCGTAAGTTGAGCGGGTGGGCGAAGTTCGGGTGGCTCCTGTTCGTACTGCTCATCCCGTTCCTCGGTGTCCTCGTGTACGTGATCGCGCGCGGGAAGGGGATGGGCGAGCGCGAGATCCAGCACGCCAGACATCAGCAGGAGGCGTTCGATGCTTACGTCCGTGAGGCCGCCGGTAAGCCGGGGGGCGCGGACGAGCTGGCCAAGCTCTCCGAGCTGAAAGCGAAGGGCGACCTCTCCGAGGCGGAGTTCGAGCGGGCGAAGGAGAAGATCCTCAGCTGAGGCCGGCCCGAAGGCCGCCCCAACCCGGTATTCCTGGCGACATGTCCGGCATGGCGAGCGCCGGGGCCAGGGAATCTACACGGAAGCATCACAAGGTCTACGTGCTGCCTTCGGCGGGTGTCGTTAGCGTTCTGAATCGCTCGATCCCGCGTGCGAACGCGGACAGGTACGTGATCAGGTCGCCGGTGTCGCCTGGCGGCGCAGTCAGCAGAGAAAGATCGCAGATGGACTACTGCTCGTCGTGCCGCCGGAATCTCAACGGGGCGCTGATGTGCCCGGGGTGCGGCGCCTACGCACCGGACATAGCGCCGCCCGCCCCCCGTCAGCCCGACGCGGCGGCCGCCGCCGCGACGCCGTGGGACACGCCGTGGGACCCCTGGGGCACGGCGGAGATGCCCGCGTCCCCGGACGCGGTGGCGGACGCGCCGGTCGAGGATCATCTGCCGGTCGAGGCCCCGTCCGTCGGCGCCGGCAGCGCCGCACCCACCGGGCAGGGCCGGGCGGCCCGGCGCCGGCAGCTGGCGCGTTGGAAGAAGCACAAGCGCCGGGCCGTGGCCGCGACCGCCTTCGCCATCGCCGGCGGCGCGCTGACCGTCGCCCTGCTGCCCAACAAGCCCTCCACCAGCCAGACGCACGCCGCCGCGGCACCGGACCCGGAGGCCGCGGGCGCGCCTCGCACGGAGAACACCGCCGCGTCGTCGGAGCAGCCGGACTCCCGGGCCTCGCGGCACACGAACTCCCGCCCGCCCGTGAAGGCCGACCGGCAGCAGAACACCGGCGTCGCCGCGCCTCGCACCGCGACGCCGAGCCAGCGGCCGACTGTCGCCGCCCACCCCGCCGCGACCGCGAGCGCGACTCCGTACGCAGCGCCCGTGTCGGGCAAGGGGACGCAGGCCGACGATGGCGGCGCCGCGGCACCGGAGACGACCGCGGCCGCGCCCCGCGAAGACTCCGGCGACGGCGGCAGCACGTCACAGACGAGCCCGGCACCCTCGACGCCGGAGTCCGAGCCGACATCGCCTACGCAGGTGTGTCTGCTGGGAGTCGTGTGCGTCGACTGACGGCCGGGCGGAGCCGGCTCGGTGGGCCCCTAGGGGAGATCCCCTAGGGGGTGGCAGCGCCCCAGGCCAATGCCTACCCAGGGGCGGGCGGGCGGAGACACTCGAGACCGCCCGAGACCGCCCGAGACGCCCGAGACCGCGGGCAGAGGCGCCCGAGTCACCCCGAGGCACCGAGCCACCCCGACGTACCGAAACGCCCCGAGGCACCGAGACACCCCGACGCACCGAAACCCCCCGACGTGCCGAAACGCCCCGAGGCGCCGAGCCACCCCGGGACACCGGGGCTCCGGACATTCGAGGCTGATATCAACGAGGAGGCCGAGACCCGTTCGTACGCACTTCGAAGCCCGGCTGCACAGACTCGGTCGGTGGTGGGCCCTCGACATCCCGGAACTCGCCATCCAGACCCAGTGCCGCACGCTCGACGAGGCCGAGGACATGGCGCGCGACGCCATCGGTGAAACGCTCGGCATCCGGCCGGAGACGGTCGGCCTGGAGCTGGTGGTGCCGGAGGTCGCGCCGCTGTTGGACGAGGTGCTGGAGGCGCGCAGGCAGCGCGCCGCTGCCGATGCCGCGGAGCGGCAGGCACTCGCCGAGGCCGCTCGCACGCTGTCCGAGGACCTGCGTCTGAGCCAGGGCGACGCCAGCCGGCTGCTCGGTGTCTCCCAGCAGGAGATGTCCCAGCTCAGCCGGGCCGCCCGCGGCTCCGCCGACGCCCGTCCGCGGCTCCTCGGCCCGCCCAACAGCAGCGGTACGACGCGCCCGAAGCGGCAACGGAAGGCGCCATCGCCCCGCCCGCGCTGGGCACTTGCGGAGGACGACGTCTGAAGGCGTGAGGGGCGCGTCTCACCCGATGCCCGATATCAGGCATCGGCGGCACGTGCGTAACTCCGACCCGGTCTCTCCACCGTCCGGGCCGGGTGGCAGCATGACGGGCTGTGTCCGCAGGGTCGATGTCGAGATGGGTGCGCGCCGCGATTTTCGCCGCGGTGTGCGTCGCGCTTTCCGCGGCCGGCCATGTCGTCATGTCCGGTACCGATGTCACGCCGTGGGCGCTGGCCGCCGCGTTCCTCGTCACGGGCACCGCGGCGTGGGCGGCGGCACGCCGTGAGCGCGGCCCCGTCGCGATCGTCGGCGGGCTGCTGGTCGTACAGACCGCGCTGCACAACCTCTTCGCCTGGGCACAGCGGTACACCGCGCCATCGGACATGACGGGTGCGGACGCTCAGGCACGGTGGATCGAGCGGCTGGTGTGCGGTGCGCCGCACGGCTCGGCCACCGGTGAGAGCGGGGCGTCGGCCGCCCGGCTGCTGCGCGATGCGGGCATGGACGCGGCGATGGCGGGACATCCGGCGGAGATGATGTCCGGTCACGGTTCCGCGATGGCGCACGGCTCCGCCGCGATGCACGCGGGTCACAGCGCCCTCGGGATGATGGCCGCGCATGCGCTGGCCGCCGTGGTGTGCGGGCTGTGGCTGTGGCGCGGTGAGGCGGCCGCCTTCCGGCTGCTGCGCTGCCTGGCCGTTCTGGCCGTCGGGGCGCTCGGATTCCTGATCTGCTGGTTCGTGCCCGTACGGCAGGCCGGCCCGGAGATCGTGTCCCGTACGGAGCCGCTCGTCGCCCGGCTGCGGGAGACGGTGCTGTGCCATGTGCTGTCGCGGCGCGGGCCGCCGCAGGGGCTGCCGGCGTACTGCTGAGTGCGAGTGAGTGCGTGCGTGCGAGCGCACGAGTGCGAGCCAACACGCCCGCGTACGCCGGAAAAGGACTGAGCAGCCGAGTGGCAGTCGCAGGCCCCTGAACAGGGTCGCGGCGAGCTCTCTCCTGCCCTCGTTCCTTGTCTCCCCTGTCTTTACGGCCGTGGCCCAGCCTCCCCGCCGTCCCGCCACGGGATGCGCCGGAGGTGCCGATCACCGGGCGACGGCCGTCCGTCCGCCGTGCCCTGCCGCTTTGTCGGCACCGGGTGCGGCCGTGCACCGAGGACTCATCCGCGATGACACGTTTTCTCCTTCGGCATGCCGTCGATGCGGCGGCATGTCGCCGCTCCTCAGTCACCAACACCGCGTTCACCACCACCGCGTTCACCACCACCACGTTCACCACCACCGCGTTCACCGTTTCCGGACACTGGGCGGCGCGCCATGGACGATGAGCAGGTGACCGCTCTGGCCATGGCCGCGCGCGAGGGTTCGGCGTCGGACGTGGAGGCCTTCGTACGGGCCACGCAGCGGGACGTCTGGCGGTTTGTCGCCCATCTCACCGATCCGCAGTCGGCGGACGATCTCGCGCAGGAAACCTTCCTGCGCGCGCTCGGCAGCCTGCCCCGCTTCGCCGGCCGCTCCTCCGCCCGTACCTGGCTGCTGTCGATAGCCCGCCGGGTGGTCGTGGACCGGTACCGTTCCGCCTCCGCCAGGCCGAAAAAGGCAGATGTGGAGGACTGGCAGACGATCGTGGAACGGCGCCAGCCGCACGGCCTGCCGGGCTTCGAGGAGCGGGTGGCCCTCGACGAACTGCTCGCGGGAGTCCCGGCGCAGCGGCGGGAGGCGTTCGTCCTCACCCAGGTCGTCGGCCTGCCGTACGCGGAGGCCGCGCGGGTCGCGGGCTGCCCGGTGGGAACGGTGCGCTCGCGCGTCGCACGGGCGCGGACGCAGCTGATCACGATGCTGCGGGAGGCGGAGTCGCTGAGCCTGGCCTAGGCCGGCGTGGTTGCTCGCCGTCCGCTGCGCTTTGCCCAGGCCAGGCGCAGCGGACGGGCTACTCCGTGTCCCAGGTGACGGGGAGGCTGTGCACTCCGTAGATGTTCATGTCGGCGCGGAGCGGGACGTCCTCGGGTGGGACCGCGAGCCGGAGTGTCGGGAAGCGGGTGGCCAGCGCCGGGAAGGCGATCTGCATCTCGACGCGGGCCAGTTGCTGGCCCAGGCACTGGTGGGGGCCGTGCCCGAAGGCCACATGGCCGGTGGCCTTGCGGTGCAGGTCGAGGCGGTCGGGCTCGGGGAACTTCGCCGGGTCGCGGTTGGCGGCCTGGAAGGAGAGGAGGACGGTCTCACCGGCCTTGATCGTCCGGCCGTCTATCTCGACATCCTCCAGCGCGGACCGCAGTGTGGGGTCGGCGACGGTCAGATAGCGCATCAGCTCCTCGACGGCGCCGTCGGCCAGGCCCGGATCGTCGCGCAGGGCGGCGAACTGGTCCGGGTTGCTCAGCAGGGCGAAGGTGCCGAGCCCGAGCATGTTGGCGGTGGTGTCGAAACCGGCGGCCAGCAGGAACACCCCGACGCCGGAGAGCTCTTCGTCGGTGAGGTCGCTGCTGGTCAGGTCGCTGAGCAGGTCGTCGGTGGGCTCGGCGCGCTTGGCCAGGACCAGCCCCTGGAGATACTCCGTCAACGAGGTCACGGCGGTGCCGCGCTCCTCCTCCGACGCCGCTTGGTTGAAGAGCGTCGTCACATGGCCCTCGAAGATGTCCCGGTCCGCGTAGGGCACACCGAGGAGTTCACAGATCATCAGCGCCGGGATGGGCTGGGCGAAGGCCTTCACCAGGTCCACCGGTCCCCCCTGGCGCTCCATGGCGTCCAGGCACTCGGTGGTGAACTGTTCGACGCGCTCGGCCAGTTGCCGCATCCGGCGGACGGTGAACTTGCCCATGAGCAGCCGCCGGTAGCGGGTGTGCTCGGGGGCGTCGAGGCCGAGGAATTCGCCGGGCGGCGCCGGGGGAATCTCGCCCACGTCGGCGAGCGGGTAGTGCAGCAGCTCGTATCGCGCGCTGAAGCGGGGGTCGGCCATGATCGCGCGGACCACGGAGTGGCCGGTGGCCAGCCAGCCCGTGTGGCCGTCGGGGAAGCTGAGCCGGCGCAGCGGCTGTTCCTCGCGCAGCGTTGCCAGCTCGGCGGGCGGGTCGAAGGGGCAGCCTTCGGGGCGGGTGGTCGGCATGGTTACCGGCTCGGTGGAGTCGGTCGGCAGTTCGTGTTGCATGGTGTCCTCCGGTGTGAAGTGACGTGCAAGGAACAGAGAGTGACCTGGTGTGTGCGGAGAAGTGGCTTGTGCGGGGGGGGGGTGCGTCGGGGCTGCGCGGGAAATGCCGGGGAGTAGGTGGACCGGGTGGACCGGGTGGACCGGGTGGGCCCGTTACCGCTTTGCGTCGCGGTTGAAGGCCGAGCGGGCCCAGAGGTAGCCGACCAGGCTGAGGCCGACGCACCAGGCGACGGCGACGATCCCGTTGTTGCCGATCTCGGTGCCCATCAGCAGGCCGCGCAGCGTCTCGATGACGGGTGTGAAGGGCTGGTACTCGGCGAACCAGCGCAGCCCGGCGGGCATCGACTCGGGCGGGACGATGGCGCTGCCGAGGAAGGGCAGGAAGGTCAGCGGCATGGGCATGTTGCTGGCGGTCTCGACGTTCTTGGCGATCAGGCCCATGGCGGCGGCCAGCCAGGTCAGCGCCAGGACGAGCAGCACCAGGACACCGGTGATCGCGAGCCATTCCACGGGGGTGGCGCTGGGCCGGAAGCCCATCAGCAGGGCGACGCCCAGGACGAGCGCGATGCTGACCAGCGTCTGGATGACGCTGCCGACGACATGCCCGGTCAGGAACGAGGCGCGGGAGATCGACATCGTCCGGAAGCGGTTGACGATGCCCTCGGTCATGTCGGAGCAGACGCTGATGGCGGTGGACAGGGCCCCGGAGGTCGCGGCCATCAGGATGATGCCGGGCGCGATGTAGTCGATGTACTCGCCGCCGCCGGTGGGCGCCCCGCCGATGCCGGTGCCCAGGGCGCCGCCGAAGACATAGTTGAACAGCAGCAGCATCACCAGCGGCATCGCGACGACCGAGACCGTCATGCTCGGGTAGCGCAGTGCGCGCTTCAGGTTGCGCCGCAGCATCGTCATCGAATCCCTGGCGGCGTAGGACATGGTGCTCATCGGGCGTTCTCCAGCTGGGAGTTGGTGCCGGCGCCCGACTGGGCCTGGCCGGTGAGGGTGAGGAAGACGTCGTCGAGGTCGGGGGTGTGCACCGTGAGGGACTCGGCCTTCACCGACGCGTTGTCGAGGACGTCCAGGACGGCGCGCAGGGTGGGGATGCTGCCGTCGCTGGGGATCTGCAGGGTGAGTTCTTCGCTGTCGCGTGCGGCGGAACCGAAGAGGTCAGCGGCCGTTTCGAGGCCGTTCGCGTCGCCGAACCGGAGGCGGATGTGGCCGCCGGGGATGAGGCGCTTCAGCTCGTCCGCGGTGCCCTCGGCGACCAGCTTGCCGTGGTCGAGTACGGCGATGCGGTCGGCGAGTTGGTCGGCTTCTTCCAGGTACTGGGTGGTCAGGAAGATCGTGACGCCCTCGTCGGCGACCAGGCCGCGGATGATCTCCCACATCGTGCGGCGGCTGCGCGGGTCCAGGCCGGTGGTCGGCTCGTCGAGGAAGATGATGCGCGGGTCGCCGACCAGGGTCATCGCGAGGTCGAGCTTGCGCCGCATACCGCCGGAGAAGGTGGTGACGGGCCGCTTGGCCGCGTCGGTGAGCTCGAAGCGGCGCAGCAGCTCGGCGGAGCGCCGCCGGCCGTCGCGGCGCGACAGATGCTGGAGGTCCGACATCAGCATCAGGTTCTCGTGGGCGGTCAGCAGGTTGTCCACGGCCGCGAACTGGCCGGTGACGCCGATCGCGCCGCGTACGGCGTCGACCTCGCCGGTCAGGTCGTGGCCCGCGATCCGTGCCTGGCCGGCGTTCGCGGAGATGAGCGTGGAGAGGATCTGCACGGTGGTGGTCTTGCCGGCGCCGTTGGGGCCGAGCAGCGCGAAGATCGTGCCCTCGGGGATGTGCAGGTCGATGCCGTCGAGCACCTTCTTGTCGCCGTAGGACTTGGACAGCCCGGTGGCGGTGATCGCCGGCGCGGCGGTCGGCGTATTAGGCATGGTCATGACACTCCTCGGAGAGTGCTGTGGGGTGTGGTTTGGTGTGCGAGGAGCGGCGGATCGCGTGGCCGGGAGCCGCCGCTGAGGTGGTCAGGTCAGGTGGTCGGGTGGTCAGGCGCGGCGGATGGTGATGTTGCCGACGCCGGTGTTGGCGCGTACCTCGACCTTGTTGGCGGCGTCGCCGGGGCCCTCGGACTCCCCGAGGGAGTTGTGCACACGGCCGACCCGGGTGTGGACGTCGAGCCAGGCGGCGGTCGACTTGCGGATGCCGACCTCCAGATCGCCGATGGCGGCCTGCAGCGTGACCTGACCGCGCATCACATCGCCGATCCTGATGTCACCGTTGGCGGACTTGGCGTCGACCGAGGCATGCGCGGTGTCCACGGAAATGGCGCCGTTGGACACCTTGACCGTCAGGTCGCCGGTGATCTCGCCGATCACGGTCTCCCCGTTGCCGTTCTGGACGCTCGCCGCGCCCGCGACCTCACCGATCTCGACCCGGCCCGCCCCGACGAGCTCGGCGTCTCCCGTCACGCGGTCCACGCCGATGCGGCCGTGGCCGGTCCGCAGATCGACGGCTGCCGCCTCATCGACCTGGATGGCGCCGACCGAGGTCTTGAGCCGGCACTGCCCCAGGCGGCCTTCGCAGAGGAAGTCCGCCATGGGAGCCGCCAGCCGCGTCCCCGCTGACGACACGCTCAGGACGTCGGAGTCGGTCGGCAGCTCGACGGTCACGTCGATCGAGCCGCTCTTACCGAACAGGGAGCGCTTCTTGGACCCCTTGACCAGCAACTCGCCGCCCGAGCAGGTCACTTTGGTCTGCTCCGCGGCCCGTACGTCGGCCTCGTCGGCGTCATTGCTCGGCACCACCTCGACGACCGTGTCGGTGCGGTTGCTCGCGATGATCCGGACCGAGCCGCAGTCGAATTCGAGGGTGGCGACGATCGGTTCGGGCGTGTCGAAACTTGGCATGGCTGTCCCGTCCTCCTGGCTATGTCTGCGTTCCCGCCGGTCAGGCGGGTGAGTGGATAAGTGGGTGTGTGGTGCCGGGCTAGCGGACCCAGCCCGTGAAGCCCTGCTGCCCGCGGGCCCGGCGGCCGGCCGCCGGGCGAGCCCGCTCACCGGGCTGCTCCAGCGCAGTGGCAACCGCCCGCACCAGCCAGGCATTGGCCGACAGGCCCTCCTGGCCGGCGACCTCCTCGACCCGGGCCTTGAGATGAGCCGGAAGCCGGAAGTTGATACGCGCGGTGCCGCCCTCCTCGGCATCCGCCACAGGCACAGGCGCCGGCACAGGCGTCGGGGCGCTCTCGGGCTCCCCGGCCTCCTCCTCGAACGCCTCGTACCCCGGCGGCGGTGTCACCACGAACTCCGGATCCAGCCCGCGCAGCCGTACGTCGACCGAGCCCGGCACCAGATCACGGGTGACCTCACCCATCGCGGCGGACAGCGCGTTCAGCAAGGTCAGCCGGGCGGCCGACTCCAAAGGCGCGGTCAGCCGCTCGGCCAGGGCACGGGCTTCGTCCCCACCGGCATCCGCGGCGACCGCGAGCTCATGCCGGAGGTTGTCGACGTAGGGCGTCAGATCCATGGCACTACCGTAACGCCATGATGGCGCCATCGCAAGCCATCGTGGCGTCGAAGTGGCACCTACGGCGCCATGGTGGCACCACGCTGCGCGCCATCGCGCATCTCGCTGGCGCCACGCGCCCCGGAGACCTCGCCGACACCGGCGCGATCGTGCAGCTCAGCGGCGCGTTCCGCGGACGCCCTTCGGATACGTGCGGCCAGCGCCTGCGCGCCGATGGCGAGCGTGACCCCCAGCAGCAGGACGTAGAAGACGCCGATCTTGTCCAGGTCGTCGAGGAAGAACCAGACCGAGGTCAGTCCGGTGAACCAGCACGCCACCAGCGCGAACCCGCCCCCGCGCTCGTCCCGGTACCCGGCGGCGAAGCACAGGGCGGCGACGGCGCCCAGGACCAGGGCGACGATGACATAGCGGGTGTCCCAGCCGACGTACCCGCGGGCCAGCTCCGACCACGCGGCCACCGCCTCCGCCACCGGCCCCCACGCCACCGCACACGCGAGCCGCGCCGACCACAGGAGGAACACCGCCCCCGCGATGCCGGCGAGCAGCGCGACCCGGGAGAACTGGCCGACCTCGATCATGTCGGACCGGGAAACCATCACCGAGAGAAAGCAGCCGAGCAGCGCGACGGCACCCTCGGCGGTCGGCCGGAACACCACGCGCGCCGGTCCCCGACGGGCGGGCTTCGGGGCTCGCTCCCTCCCGGAAGGCGCCGGGGAGTCGGGAGAGTCGGGAGAGTCGGCCGCCATGGGGGTGATCGCCCCCGCGGCGGGGTCGAGCGTGGTGGGGGTACGCACCGGGGCCGCCGGTGCGGCGGCCCGGGAGGCCGCGTCGAGCGCCGTCCTCATCGCGGAGGCGTCCGGGAAGCGGTCCGCCCGGCTCTTGCGCAGCGCCCGTGCGATCACCTCGTCCAGCGCGGGCGGCAGCTCCGGGCGGAGCCGCGAGGGCGGCACCGGTTCCGCCGCCAGGTGCTGGTGCATCACGGAGAACGGCGAGTCCCCGGTGTACGGGGGACGGCCGGTGAGCAGCTCGTACAGCAGACAGCCCACGGCGTACAGGTCCGTACGGTGGTCGGTCTCGGCTCCGTTGATCTGCTCGGGGGCGAGATAGGCGGGAGTGCCGACCGCCACGCCCGTTCCGGTCAGCCGGGTGGCCACCTCGCTGAGCGCCTTCGCGATGCCGAAGTCGACGACCTTGACCGTGCCGGTGCCGGTGAGCATGACGTTCGCGGGCTTGATGTCGCGGTGCACGATGGCGTGCCGGTGGCTGTGCTCCAGGGCCTCCAGCACCTGGCCCACGATGTCGACGGCCTGCGCCACCGGGAGCGTGCCGTCGCCGAGGACCTGGCTGAGGGTCCGGCCCGCCACGTACTCCATCACCAGATAGGGCTCGGCGGCACCGCCCGCGGCGTCCTCGCCCACGTCATGAACGGTGGCCACGCCGGGGTGGTTGAGCGCGGCGGCGGCATGCGCCTCGCGCTGGAACCGCGCCAGGAACTCGGGCTGCAGCGCCAGCTCGGCGGAGAGCGTCTTCACGGCGACGGTGCGGCGCAACCGGCGGTCGACGGCCCGATAGACCGTGCCCATACCGCCGTGCCCGAGCTGCTCCACCAGCTCGTAGCGCTGCCCCAAAATCCTGTGCTCCACCGGGCTCCTCCACGGACCGCCACCGCCAACACGCCGGAAGACGTCGTGGGGCGCGGGCGGGTTCCCCCGGGTGACCCACGCAACCGGCCGGTCACTCGCCGCCGTACAGCCTGTCCGCGTCGATCAGGAGGACCTCGTTCCTGGCCGCCGCCGCGTGGAGTTCCGGGGTGAAGCCGGTCGCGCTGTAGCAGGCCGGGAGGGCCTGGCTGGTGTCCTCGCCGGAGGCGGCGAGGACGGAGCGGATATGGCGCAGATGGTCCAGGTGATCGGCGCCCATGGTCTCGTTCCAGCGGGCGAGTCCGAGCGACAGCAGGACCCCGGGCCGGCCGTCGGTCATGCCGCGTACCGCCACGTCGACATCGAGCCTGGTGTGCCGCGCGGGATCGGGGACGGTGCCGCGTACGGCCTCTTCGGGGGCGCCGCCGAAGGTGTCCGGGGCGGCGAACCCGAGGACCCAGTTCCGGCACAGCTGGGCGAAGTGCGGTGCGACCACGGCGGCGTCGAAGACGCGGCGGGCCCGGCGCCAGGCCTCGGCGACGTCCTCCTGCTCCAGTGCGACGCGGTGCGGCCAGGCGACGGCGTGCTCGAAGGCCAGCAGCGGCTCCGCGATGCGATAGCGCGTCAGGCCCGGCCGGAAGGCGTCCGGCTCGCCGTGCAGCAGACCGCGGTTCTGCATCACCACCAGGACATGGGACACGTCGTTCAGCGAGCCCGCGACGCAATCGGTGATCTCGCCGCGGGTGGCGCAGCCGGACGCGATCGCGACCAGCACCGAGTGGCACAGCGCCCGGTCCGCGTGGTCCGCCTCCTCCTCCAGCAGATGGCGCGCCTCCCAGAAGAGGGGCACCCGCGGATTGAGGGCGGTCCGGCACACCCAGGCGTCGAAGTCGTCAGGGCCGGCGGGCGCGTCGTCGCACACGAAGTCGCCCCGGTAGGCGGGAGTTCCGCCCACGACGGCGTGCACCTGCACCGCGAGCCGGGGGTCGTCGATGCCCCAGAACCGGGCCGCCGTCCGGAAGTCGAAGGGCCGCACCGCGAGTTCCAGACCGGCGAGGTCGTGCAGCGAGGAAGGGCCGGAGAAGAGTCGGGTCACGATGGAGGGGATGCCGCCGCTGAGGATCAGCCGGGTGCGGTTCTCCGGTCGCTCCGTGCGCAGCCGGCGGTAGGCGCTGTGGATGACGGCGGGGAGCGCGGGGCTCTGGCCGACGAGGTCGGGGAAGTCGTCGATGACCACGGGGACCGGGCCCTCGTCGCCGAGCGCCAGCAGCGCGTCGAGGGCGTCCTCCCAGCGGTGCCAGCGGGGTGGCTGCGGCGCCCGGGTGTGTTCGGCGAGGCGGTCGGCGAGGCGGCGCAGCGACTCGGCCTCGGCCGCGGCTTGGCCGTCGAAGTAGAAACCGCCGGTGGCCTTGACCATCGCCTCCAGCAGATAGGTCTTGCCGTACCGGCGCTGTCCCGAGACGAGGCCGAGCGTGGCGCCCCGGCGGGTGTCGCACACGAAGCGCAGCAGGTCGTCCCACTCGGCCTCCCGGTCGAACATCCGGTCCGGCGGGGCCGGGCGGTCGGCGGCATCCGAGGGCGACACGGACCGCTCCCCTCGCTCGGTGGCCACTACTTGTGTGCGTTGAGTTCTGCGCGTCGGGTTCTGTGGGTCGAGTGGTGTGCGTCAAGTACACCGCCGGTGATCGGCGCGCGCCGGTCCGGTGGTCCGTCCGGGGCATGTCCTCCCGCGTGGTCCCGCTCGGCCCTACCCGCGGGCCGGCCGGGCGGTGCACGCTCGTGACTACGCCGTCGGCACACCGCGGGCACGCGGTGCGGAGGCAGGCGTACGGACGGGAGACCCGCTGCCGCGAAGGGATGGCCGGCGATGAGGCATCGCAGCGTTGCCGATCTGATGACGCCGAACGCCGTGGTCGTCCAGCCCGGCACCACGTTCAAGGAGATCACCCGGCTGCTCGACGAATACGGCATCACCGCCGTGCCGGTCGTCGACGAGGACGAGCGGACGGTGGGTGTGGTGTCCGAAGCGGATCTGCTGCGCAGGCATACCGGGGAGCGGGGGCCCAGCACCGCCGAAGCGCTGATGTCGAGCCCGGCCATCGTGGCCCGGCCCGAGTGGAGCGCGGTCCGGGCGGCGCGGACCATGGAGGAGAAGAAGATCAAGCGGCTGCCGGTGGTCGACGACTCCGGCCGGCTCATCGGAGTGATCAGCCGCCGTGACCTGATGCAGCTGTTCCTGCGGCGTGACCGGGCGATCCAGGAGGAGATCCTGGAGGACATCCTGATCGGCACCCTGGGGCTGGCGCCGTCCGCCCTCACCGTCGATGTCGCCGACGGCACGGTGACGATCAGCGGCACGGTGGAGCGCAGCAGCCTGATCCCCATCGTGGAGCGGCTCTGCGCCAGCGTGGACGGGGTGGTGCAGGTCGTCAACCGGCTCGGGTCCACTCGCGGCGACACGGACGAAGCGAACGAAGCGGATGACACGGGCGAAGCGGCACCAGGGACCTGAAGCGGCACCGGGGCCCTGAAGCGGCACCCGGGCCCTCATGACGGCCTCAGCACGAGCGCGTCGCCCTCCGGCCCGGGATCGATGTGCGAGGCGAACCCGGAGCCGATCCGGTCCAGGAGCGCGCGCATCCACAGCACGTCCTCGTGCGACGCGTGCCGCAGCCGCATCCGCCACGCCTGCAACGTCGTGATCCGCAGGTCGGCGAGGCGGCCGGTGTCCGGCTCCAGCGAGACGAGATAGAGCAGCCGCAGGTCGTCGCGGTACTGCTCATAGCCGGTGATGCCCTCGTAGTCGTCGATGAAGTCGCCGCACCCGTAGAGGATGAGCTTTCCCCGGTACGCCTCCAGGGGGCGGGCATGGTGCGAGGAGTGCCCGTGCACCACGTCCACTCCGCCGTCGATCAGCGCACGTGCGAAGGCGACCTGGTCACGGGGCACCTCGTAGCCCCAGTTGGAACCCCAGTGGACCGAGGCCACCGCGATGTCGCCCGGTCGTTTCACCTCGCGTACGCGGCCGACGATCCCGGCCGCGGCGCTGTCCGACGGCCTGGCCACGTAGTCGACCCCGCCCCGGTCGGCGGTCGCGGCCCAGGAGCCCGGAATGCCGCTGGACGGCATGCCGAAGGAGAGGACCACGACCCGGCGGCCGCCCTCGACGGGGACGATCGCCGGCCGGGCCGCCGCGTCCGCGTCCCGGCCCGCGCCGGCCGTCCGCAGCCCCGCGCCCGCCAGGGTGTCCAGCGTCTCGTCCAGTCCGCGGTGGCCGAAGTCCAGGACATGGTTGTTGGCCAGCACGCAGACGTCGGGGCGGGCGGCGGCCAGGCAGCGGACGTTCCCGGGGTGCATCCGGTAGTGGACTTCCTTGCCCGGAGCGAAGGTTCCGTCCGCGGTGACGCTGGTCTCCAGATTGATCACCCGGGCGGCGGGCGCGACGTCGTCGAGCACCCGCAGCGCGTCCCCCCAGGGCCAGGAGAAGTCGACCGGGCGGGGGATGGGGCCGTTGGCGGCCTCGGCCAGCGCGACGTAGTCGAGGGCGTCGCGGACGTACCACTCCCGCAGCGCGGGGTCGCCGGGGTTCGGGAGGATCTGGTCGACGCCGCGGCCGAGCATCACATCACCGCAGAGGAACACGGTGATCAAGTCACCGCCCATTCCCCCAGGTTAGCCGAGTGTGTCCGAGGTGCCGCCGACGCCGATCAGGGCGAGCGTGATGTTGTCGGGGCCGCCCGCCTCGATGGCGGACTTCCACAGCTCGAAGGCGGCCCGGCCGTCGTCGTGGGCCCGCAGCAGGCCGTCGAGGGCGTCCTCCGGTACGGGGTCGGTCAGGCCGTCGGTGCACACCAGGTAGCGGCAGCCGGTGGCCAGTGGGGACGTGGTGACATGCGGGGTGATGGCGCTGTACCGGTCCGAGCCGCCGAGCGACTGGGTGACCAGCGAGGTGGTGCGCCGCCCCGGCGGCAGCGGCGGGCTGTCGTCCACGCTCACCTGGCGAAGCCCGTCCGACGTGGCGTCGAGTACGCGGCTGTCGCCGACGTTGAACACCAGCAGCGAGTCCGGCAGCACGACGGCGCCGGCGACCGTGGTGCCCATGGTGAGCAGCGTCGGATCGCGTTCGGCGGCCGCGTACACCGCGTGATTGCAGAGCTTCAGGGCGTCCCGGACGGCCTCCTCGCTGTCCAGCGTCGGGCCGTACGACGCCAGATGCCGGACGGCGAGCGCGCTGGCCACCTCGCCGCCTGGTTGCCCGCCCATGCCGTCGGCGACCGCGACGACGAGCGGGCTGCCGAGCGGGAACACCAGCGTCTGCGGGTTCTCCGTCACGGTGCCGCAGAGCGTCCACGGACCGGCCACCAGGCTGTCCTCGTTGTGCTCGCGGATCAGCCCGGGGTGGCTCAGGGCAGTGACCGTTACGTACCGCATCAGACCTCCAGAGCGCTCAGCGGGTCCCGTCGTCACCGGTTCCGGTCCCGGTCCCGTCGTCATCGGTCCGCCTGCCGTCGGACCACGTGTCCTCGGAACGGCTGCCGTCCGGCCGCCTGCCGCCCAGGGTGTGCCGCTGCATCAGCCGGGAGATGTCCTTCCCGGTGACGATCCCCGCCAGCCGCCCCCCGTCCACGACGAGGATCCGCATACCGGTGCGCAGGCTGAGCTTGTCGATCGCCTCGCTCAGCAGATCGTCCGGCGCGGCGACCGCGCACTGGGACAGCGGTGTCGCCACCTCGCGCACCCGCAGGGTCTCGCGGCGCGGTCCCGGTATCCCGGCGAGCCTTCCCACCTGCACGATCCCGCTGGGACGGCCCTCGAAGTCGAGCAGCGCCAGGACGGAATGACGGGCCCGCACGGCCACCTCGTCGATGAACCGCTGGACGGTCAGCCAGTCGGCGCCGGTGTCCACCGGGCTGGACATGGCCTCGGCGACGCGGATGTCCCGCAGCGCTGTGTTCAACGCGGTGCGCCGTCGCTCCGCCCCGGCCACGACCATGATGAACAGGCCGATGAAGACGATCCACAGCCCGCCCGGCGACCCGCGCAGCACCGATATCCAGCCGAGGGCCACCATCAGCAGGCCGATGACCTGGCCGCTCCGGGAAGCGGCCAGTTCCGCCCGGTCGCGGTCTCCGGTACGCCACCACAGCAGCGCCTGCACCACCCGCCCGCCGTCGAGCGGCACGGCCGGCAGCAGATTGAAGACGCCCAGGAACAGGTTCGCCCAGCCGAGCCACATCAGGACGACGCCGGGCACCGCCGCCCAGCCGGCCAGCGTGTGCAGCCCGAAGCCCGCGCCGAGCGCGGCGCCGCCGATGACCAGGCTGGCCAGCGGCCCGGCGACGGCCACCACGAAGGCCGCCTTCGCGGTCTGCGGCCGGCCCATCCTGGTGATGCCGCCCAGGGCCCACAGCGTCACGTCCTGGACCGAGATCTGCTTCCGCCGGGCGGTCGCGGCGTGTGCCGTCTCGTGCAGCAGCAGGCTGCCCATCAGCAGCGCGGCACCCACGACGCCGGCGAGCGCGTAGACGGCGTCCGAGCGCCCCGGCGTCCATGCGGGCAGGGTCTGACGGCCGAGCCCGTACGCGAAGAGGACCACCAGCAGCGGCACGCTCCAGTGCATGCGCAACGGGACCCCGACCACATGTCCGACACGGACCGAGCCGTTCATCGCGTCTCCCATCCACCACAATTGTCGCTCGCGAAGCGCGCATCGGTGCAGCTCGGCGGGTACGAAGCGGGGCGAGGGGGGACACTGGGACGTACGGACGGCACTGCGGGAGGTGCGTCATGGGGCACAGCCACCACTTCCACCTGGACCGGGGCGACCACTCGATCACCGTGCACGTCGGGCCCGGCAGAGACGGCGAGATCGAGCTCCTGGTCGACGGCAAGGTGGTCGCCTACCGGAAGGCGCACGGCCGCGGGATGACCGTGCTGCGCGCCGAACTCCCCGAGGACCCCGCCCGCCCGCTCCGCGTCCGGGTACGCGAGCCGCACCTCGTCCCGTCCAGGCCGCACTGCACGCTGGAACTCGACGGCGTGGAAGTGCCGATGCCGGAGCGGTCGTTCGTCTGAGGCGGTCGTCCGAGGGGGTCGTCCGAGGCGGCGGGCGACCACGTCGGCTCGGCACCACCGCAGCGCCCGGCCGCCAGTTCGACGCGACCGAACATCGAGCCGAATTCAGTCGCGGAATTCGGCCAAAGCCGTTTATTCGGCTTCCGCTTTCCTCCGGTAGCGGCACCATGGACGGAACGTATGCGCCCGAGAACGGAGCGCGGTCGGGTCGGTCACGAAAAGCGGGGGCAATAGCGCATGTCGATGTCACGAATCCGGCATTTATCCCTCACCCGGCGCGGGATGGTCCGATGACCCGCTCATGGTCGCCTTCGACGTTCCTCGGCCGACTGCGCGACGGCACCCTCGAAGACCTCACACAGCTGGGCACCCGCACCGAATATCCGGCCCACCGGCCGCTGCTCCATCAGGGCGACGGGAGCAGCCATGTCCTATTGATCACCAGTGGTGTGGTCAAGGTGGTGACACGGTCGGAAGACGGCTTCGAGATGCTGCTGGCGATACGCGTGGCCGGCGACCTCGTGGGAGAAATGGCGGCCTTCGAGGACCGGCCCCGCTCCGGCACGGTGATCGCCTGCAGCCCGGTTACCGCGCGCATCATCCAGCGGCCCGCGCTGGAAGCGTTCCTGACCGGGCACCCGGACGCCATGGTGGCGCTGTTCCGCATGATGAGCGCCCGGTTGCGCTGGGCGAACAAGCTGCGTCTGGACTTCCGGGCGTACGACGCGTCCACCCGGCTGGCACGCGTGGTCGCGGAGCTGACGCAGGCCTACGGGCAGCCGGTCGACGACTCCGGCGGGAAGCGCAGTGTGCTCGGGGTGACGCTCACCCAGTCGGAATTGGCCTCGCTCGCCGGGCTCGCGCTGCCCACCGCGGAGAAGGCGCTCGCCTCGCTGGCCCAGCGGGGACTGGTGGAGCGCAATTACCGTCGGATCACGGTCAGTGACATTCCGAAGTTACTGGAATTCGCGAAAATCGGTGCCGAGAACCCGTATTAGTACGGGATCGCCGCCAACCGGCCCTCCTAACGTCTCTCCCACGCTTCGCGGGAACTCCGCGAAGGAGGGAGGAAAGTTCAAGTGGCCGAACAGGCCGGGTACTACCCCTGCACCTGCATTGCCCTCGACGTCCAGGCGTACGGAGGCAACAACGACCGCCGGCAATCCGAAATCCAGCACGATCTGCCACGGCTGCTTTCCCGGGCCGCTTTGCACTCCGGTCTGGACCGGTCCCGGTGGAATATCCAGGCAAAGGGCGACGAGCAACTGGCCGTCGCCCCCCTGGACGGATCCGAACCCCGGATCGTGGACGACTACATCCGGCACATCACCGCGGGGCTCGCCGCCTACAACGAGGACCGGAAGAGCAGCGCCCGGATGCGGATCAGGGCCGCGGTCCACCACGGCCCTGTCGAGGTGGCCGACAACGGCTTCGCCGGGCGGACCGTGGTCACCACCTGCCGGCTGCTCAACTCGGCCCCGCTGCGCCGCGCGCTGACCGCGGCGCCCGGCACCGACCTGGCGCTCGTCCTGTCCGACGAGGTGTATCTGTCGACGGTCGCCGGCGGGCACACCACACTCACCGCGGGCGGGTTCCGGCGCGTGACCGTCCAGGAGAAGGAGTACGAGGCGGGCGCCTGGCTGTGGGTGCCCGGACACGACGTGCATACGCTCGAACTCGGGCCCGAGAGACCGGAAAACGGTCCGGGTGAGGGGGAGTTCGCGGCGGCGGAGCAGGGCCGCGGGGCCGGCCGCCGCGATGCGGAGAACCGCGCGGGCGCGGGCTCCGGTGTGCGCAACGACATCAACGGACACCAGGTCAACGTCAACAACTTCACCGACCGGGTGGACCTGCGCGGCAGCGTCCTCGGCTTCGGCAACGTCAATGGCTGACCCCGGCGTCGACGAGCCCCCCGCGCCACGGCCCCCGGAAGAGCCGTCACCGGGCGACGGAGCCGCGGAGCTCTCCGGGGAGGAGCCGGAGCGGAGCGGCGGGCCGAGCGGCGCGGGAGCCGCCGACAGCGGTCCTGAGGCCGATGACCAGGACGGCTACGACGACCTCACGACAGCCCTCGGGCAGCGCGTCTACAACAACTTCTACGGGCACGTCGACGCGGCGGACGCGGTCTTCGGCTTCGGTGCGGCAGCGGCGCCGGGACTGGCCCCCGGCTTTGTGGAAGCCGCCGAGATCGACCGGGTGCTGACGGACTATCTGCATCCGGACGGGTACGACGAGGCCGCCGGCCGGCTCCAGGCGGACCACCTTCTGGTGCTGGCCGGCGAGGACGGCAGCGGGCGGCGGGCGGGCGCGTTCTCGATGCTGCGGGACGTGCTGGGGCGGGGCGTCGGGCTGCGGAGCCTGTCGCCGGCGAACTCGCTGGCCGAACTCGAGTCGAAGGGCAGCCTCAAGGCCGGCCAGGGCTATGTGATCCTCGACTATGTCGGCGAGACGCACCACGACGCGGTCCAGGGCTTCGCCGTCAGGAAGCTGCGCGACGCGCTGCGGCGGAGCGGCTCGTATCTGGTGCTGACGGCCGCGCCCGCGGCACAACGCCGGCTGGCGCTCAAGGACTTCTGCGTCGCATGGCATCCACCGGACCCGCTGACGCTCTTCGACCACTGCGTGGACATGGCGGCGATACCCGACCTGCCTCCGGACACCGCCTCGGAGCTGCGGGAACGGGTGGCCGAACTGCGGCGTCCCGGCGACATCGTCAGGGCGGCACGGAAACTGTCCGAGAGCCCGGAGGCGGCCCTGGTGGCCCTGCGGGACGGCGCGAAGCAGACCGTCCAGGACTGGTTCGGCAAGCGCCCGCCGGTCGGTGATCTGCTGCCGATGGCGGCGCTCGCCTTCGCCGAAGGGCTGCCGGAGCGGACCTTCGAGGCAGTGACCGTGCTGCTGGGCGCGCATGCCCGCAACTGGGACCGGTTCGAGGATGGGGCACCGCGCGAGGAGGACGGGTCCGGGCCGCCGGCCCCGGACATCGAGCAGAGCAGGGCGCGGTGGAGGTCGCGTGCCGTCGGGATCGCCGTGGCCGAGCGGCGGACGGAGCGGGGCGAGGACCACTGCCGCAGCGAGCGGATGATCGTCTTCGCCTCGCCGCGGGTCCGTGAGCTGGTCATCGGCGAACTGCACGAGCTGTACGGGTACAGCCTCTGGTATCCGCTGCGGCAGTGGCTCGACCAGCTGTCCATGGAGGGTTCTCCCGAGGTCCGTGCCGAGGTGGCACGGGGCGTGGCGCTGCTCGCCAGGCACGCGCTCCCGGAAGTCGAGGAGAACCTGCTACGGCCGTGGTCGAACGGCACCAGCAGCCAGCGGCTGACCGCCGCGTTCATCCTCCAGTTCATGTGCGTGGACGAGCGGCTGGCCTCCCAGGCGCTCAACATGGCGATGCGCTGGTCGCAGCTCGGCGAGGGGTGGTCGCGCGCCATCACGGCGGCGATGGCCTTCGCCGGTGAGGTCGGCTCGCTGTACCGCCTCGAAGCGCTCAACACCCTGTGGATGATGACCGGCCGCGGCCAGCGGGTGGCGATGGCCGCCCGGCGCTCGCTGGTGCTCTTCCTCGCGACCGCGGAGCAGGAGCCGGAGCGGGCGGTGTTCTTCCTCCGCTATCTACGGACGCAGCTCGCGGACGCCCACGGCAAGGAGCGTGTCGAGGCCCTGCACACCGCCATCGAAGTGCTCGAGGCCTCCCGGCTGAGCGGGGTGGAGCCGCTGGCGGCGTTCCTGCTGCGGGCCCACCCGGGGACCGCCCGGCAGCTCGGATCCCTGTGGATCGGCGTGCTGTTCAGCGTGCGCCGCCGGCAGGCCGTGGCCGCGCTGTGCCGGACGCTGGCCGCGCTCCAGGACGACCCGTCGGCCACCGGACCGGTGCGCGAGCTGGGCGAGGCGATGCGCGGGGCGCTGAACGACCGGCAGTGGGCGTCGCTGCGCGGCGACATGTCGGCGGCGCTGCGCCATCCCGACTACGCGATCCCCGGCACCCAGCAGCTGGCGCGGGTGCTGCTCGGTTCGACGCAGCGCCCCGCACCGGCCCGGCGTCACACCCCGGCACAGCGCCCCGTACCGGCCAACACCCGTTCCTTTCAAGGAAGTTGAAGGAGAAGATGAAAGAGTTGAACTACCCGATCGTGGCGGAGCAGACGCTGGAGAAGGCCGAGCGCGGCTGGTGGCCACGGCGCCGTCGGGTCGTCGCGGTGCCCGAGCTGCCGCCCGGAGCGGTCTATGTCTTCCGGGTCGGCGGGCAGTACCGCGAGTTCCCCGATGCGGTGCCCTTCGACCCGTCCCACGCCGATGTCGTCGACGCCTCGTCGGTGAGCGTGGTGGACACCCGGGCCCGGCTGGTGCAGGCCGAGCGGATCGTCCCCTCGGTGAGCGAGGCCGATGTCTTCACGTTGCGGGCGTCCTTCACCTGCCAGGTCACCGACGCCGCCAGCGTCGCCCGGCAGGGCATCGACGACGTCACCGTCCCGCTGCGCACCTATCTCGCGGGGGACAGCGAACTGTCACGGCTGAGCGCGGCGCACCGGATCGAGGAGGTCAACGCCGTACGGGACCAGGCGACCCGCCGGATGACCGCGTACAGCACGATCGTGACCCCGCGGATCCCCGGCATGTCGGTGGAGTTCGTCGGCATCGAGGTGCTCACCCCCGACGACCTGCGGGCCTGGGAACAGAAGGTGCGGGACGAACTCCGTGGCCAGCAACTGCTCGACAGCCAGCAGGAGTTCGAGTCCAGGGCGGTGCAGCGGCTCGCGGAGCTGCTCAATCAGGGCGGCGCCTATGTGGACGCCCTCGGAGTCACCCGCGAACGGATCGACGTGGCCGACATCGCCGAGCGCACCCACCGGCTGGACGAACAGGACCGGGCGCGCCGGCACCAGGCGGTCGCCGACGACAAGGCACGCGCCCACGAACAGGCCGAAGCCGAACGCAACCTCCAGGCCAACCTCGTCCTCACGCTGCTGAAGCAGATGGGTTCGTCCGGGGAGTACGTGGACTACCAGCAGGTGCTTCACCAGGTCATGGAGCGCGGCTCCGGACCCGCGGGCGGGGCGTCGGTCCCGGCGTCTCCGCCGTCCGAGGCCATCGGGTCAGGGGCGCACCGCGACGGCGGCTCCCCCGCCAAGCTGACCGGCCGCGGTGACCGTGAGCCGCACCGGTACATCAAGGACGAGGACGAGCTCCTTGACTGACTTCCTCAAACTGCCGGAGGGGTACGGCAGACCCACCGACCAGGCCGGGCCGCAGGGCTTCGACCCCGCCCGCCGGCTGCGCTCGCTCACCGGCGTGGACGAGAACCTGCTCGCCTGGGTGTGGTTCGAGCGCAGCAAGTACACGGCGCTGGGCGGCGTCGTGCTCGGTACGTCCGTCATCGCCGCCTTCTCGATGTGGAACTTCGCGAACGAGGCGATCGGCGAGGCGTCGTTCCTGGCGCTGCTCCCCGCGGTGATCTGGATGCTGTTCGTCCTCAACCTCGACCGCTGGCTGATCGCACCCCAGCCCAACGCCAAGCGGCGCGCGGGCCCGCTGCTGATGCGGCTCGTCGTCGCCCTGATGCTGGGCACGGTGATCGCGGAGCCGCTGGTGCTGCGGGTCTTCCAGACCGCGGTGGAAGAACGCATCCGGGACGAGCGGCACGGCGAGCTGGACCGGCTGCGCGGCAATCTGCTGCGCTGCAACCCCGACCCGTCGGAGAAGGCCGGCGGCCGGCCGCGGGACTGCGGCGACCATCTGCTCTCCTTCGCGGCGACTCCCGGCGCGCAGTTCCGCGACCTCGGCGATCTCCGCAAGGACACCGCCGAGCTCCAGAAGCGCGTCGACCAGGACACCCGCCGGCTGGAGGCCCTCGACTCGGACGTCCGTGACGAGTGCCGACAGCTGATCCGCAACGCGTCCTCCGGTCTGTTGCAGCGCACTTCGGAGTGTCTGCGGCTGCGGGAGAAGGCGCGGGACTACCGCAGCACCCACCACACCGCCGAGAACGAGCGGCGGCTGGCGGACATGCAGCAGCGGATCGGGCGGGACGGCGGCCGGCTCACGCGTTCCCGTGGCAGCTTCCTCGCGGCGCGGAACAAGGAGATCGCCGAACGTGTGGCGCAGGAGCGTGCCAAGCAGAAGGGCATCGGCGTCCTGGAGCGCATGCAGGCGCTGGAGGCGCTCACCGGCAAGAACACCGCGCTGTTCGTGGGCGTGTGGATGGTGCGGCTGCTCTTCATCCTCATCGACGTGCTCCCGGTGCTGGTGAAGTTCCTGAGCCACGAGAACAGCTACGACCGGCTGCTGTCGTCGAGGAGCAACAGCGCCGTCAAGGTCCACGAGGCCGCGGTGCGCGTCACGGAACGCCGGGCCATGGCGGATCTGGAGATCGCCCAGGAAGGGTGCGAGCAGGACCTGCGGCGGCGCAGGGCCGAGTTCGCGGCCGCGCACCGTGAGCATGTGGCGGAGATGAACATCCGCGTCAGCCAGGCGGTGAACGCGCTGGAGGACGAGCTGCGTCGCACCTCTTCGCTCTGAACAACCTACTGACCTGCGGAAAGGAACCCGAGTGGCTGTTTCGAGGGGGGACGGCGAGGCGAGCCGGGGCGATGTCCTGGCCCGTCTGCTGCTGGCCGAGACCCGCGAGGAAATGCTCAAGGCGGACCAGAAGGCCGGCTTCATGCTCTCGTGCCTCGGCGTGGCGGTGACCGCCCTGATCGGCGCGGTCAGCGCGGGCGGGATCACCCCGTTGCGCTACGGGCCGGTCGCCCAGTCGCTGTTCTGGGCGGGCTGTGCGGCTCTGCCGCCGGCGCTGTCCCTGCTGGGGCTGGCCATCGTGCCGCGGACGGGCCCGGCGGTTCGACAGCGCGCGCACTACTTCGGCGATGTGCCCGCGACGGTCTCCACCCGGCGGCTCGCCTCGCTCGTGCGCCGTACCGATCCACTGGAGCGGCACGTCAGCCAGTTCGCCGTGCTGTCGCAGGCGGTCACGGCCAAGTACCGGTGTATCCGGCGCGGAATGGTCTGCGCCGCGGTCTTCTACGTGCTCACGGCGCTCGGTGTGGTGCTGGGAGCGCTCGGCTGAAGAGCGTGGCCTGGGCCCGGCAGTCCGCTGCTGCCGGGCTCAGGCCGCGCAGTCGGCGTGCGCGCGGCGGCGGGCCGCCGGGATGCGCACGGGGACCTCGTCCGGCTCCGTGCCGGTGTGCGGCAGGGGCCCTGCGGGGACGGTGTGGAGTGGCTCGGCGCCGGTGGCGAGGCGGCTGCGCAGGGTGGGCGAGCCGCCGTGGGCCTCGGCTCGGATGCGCTGCTTGATGGTGGGCGGCAGCAGTTGCCCGCCCGCCTCGGACATCCGCCGGGCGGCGGTGGCCCTGCCGTACAGGGGCACCGGGTCAGGGCCCGGGACGGGGTCCGGGGCGGCGTCCGGAGTGCCGTCCGCGCCGTCCCCGTACATCGCCGCCTCCCGGCGCGCCGCCGCCGCCGCGGCGGAGACGCCCAGTGAGGCCAGCAGCTTGCCGAGCACGGCAAGGCACACCGCCCAGAACTTCATGACCCTGGTCGCAGCCATGCGCCCCTCTTTCCGTTCCTGCACCCGTTGCATCCGTTGCATCTGCTGCATCTGCCACATCTGTTGCGTTTTCTTATGATGAGTACGAAATGCGAGGAATGCGGGAGCGACGCCCCCGGGGTGGCGTTCTTCCGATGAACACCACCCGTGTGCAGTAGGGACGTATGCAGCGGGGAGAGGCCGGGGGCGCCCCTCAGGCCGTCGTCAGATGTCCCGTCCCCGCCATCTCCGACATGATCCGGATGGCTTCCGGCTCGGGTGTGTCGGGCGGGAGGATCAGCAGGTCGCGGCGGCCGATGCCGGTGGAGACCAGGCAGATGGTGTCCGGGCCCGGCCGGTTGGCGGTTCTGCGCAGCCGGACGACATGGCCCGCGACGAGGATGTGGCAGGGCAGCGAGGACCACCTCGTCCCGTTCACGGTGGCGTGCGTCATCCGTGGCCAGTCGAAGGGCAACGCGGCCAGCAGCTCGGGCAGTTCGGTGACGAGTTCGGTCGAGTGCGGCCACCAGACCCCGTCTATCCGGCGCGCGGCCTCGCTGTGCGGGGCGACGGCCACGCGGGCGACGGGTGGCGGGGCCGGGTGTTCGGGGAGAGCACCGGAGGCGGAGGTCATGGTGTGCTCCTGGAAGGAGGTCACGGGCGGCGCGTCACGGGGCAGCCCCTCAGCCCGCCTGGACGCGGCGGGCCGCGACCCGGGCCGGGTCCGGCCAGCGCACGTCGCGCACCCAGCCGACGCGTTCGAAGAGCCGGATGAGGGCGGCGGACGGATCGAGCTGACCGCGGTCCACGCCGTGCCGGGCGCAGGTCGGGTCGGCATGGTGCAGGTTGTGCCAGCTCTCACCGAACGAGAGCAGGGCCAGCGGCCACAGGTTGGTCGCCCGGTCGAACCGGCGGGTGCGGAACGGCCGCTGACCGATCACATGGCAGAGCGAATTCACGCTCCAGGTGACATGGTGCAGCAGCGCGATCCTGATGAAACCCGCCCAGAGGAGGGCGGTGAGGCCGGTGACCCATGAGCCGCCGATGGCCCAGCCCAGCGCGAACGGCAGGCCCAGGGTGAGCAGGCACAGTGCGGGGAATGCCCGGTCCACCGCTCGGATGCCGCGGTCGGCGAGCAGATCGGGCGCGTAGTGCTGGTGCGAGGTGGGGTCGTTGCCGAACAGCCAGCCGATGTGCGAGTGCACCAGGCCGCGCAGCTGTCCGCGCAGGCTGGTGCCGTAGCGGTACGGGGAGTGCGGATCGCCGGGGCGGTCGGCGAAGGCATGGTGGCGGCGGTGGGTGGCGACCCAGTCGATGACATCGCCCTGGAAGCTCAGCGACCCGGCGACGGCGAGCGCGATGCGCAGCGCGGGGGTCGCGGTGTAGCTGCCGTGGGTGAGGCCGCGATGGAATCCGACGGTCACGCCGAGGCCCGTGACGACGTAGAAAACAGCGGCGAGTACGAGGTCGGCGGGGCGTACCACGCTGCCCCAGAGCAGCGGGATGGCGACTGCCAGGCCCACGAACGGTGCGACGACGATGATTCCGGTGACCGTCACATACATCCGACGGCCGCCGGACGGCGGGGCTTCATGATCATCGGTGGGGAACGGCGACGTCCCGTCGTACTGCCGGCTCGGTTGCTGCCGTGGCGGGGCGTTGCGGGCGGTGGACGTCACAAGTCGTCGCCTGTCTTGTCGTCGCCCGTCTGGGGCGTGGGTGGCGGTGGTCCGGCCTGGTGCGGTCCGGGGTGGGAGGTGTCGCCGTGCGGCCGCTTGCGCAGCCGGAGGCGGAAGGACGGGCGCAGCGCCGCGTACCGGTGTGTGGCGAGACGTCCGGTCGTCTGGGCGTTGACCCGGGCGATGAAGAGGGCCCCCAGAGCGACCAGCGCCAGCAGCACGATGACGGTCAACAGGGTCTGCATGGTGCTCACCTCAGGCACCTCGGACGATTCCGGCGCGACGGCCGGCGTACGGATTCCCTTCGGTGGTTCCAAGGTACGCGAACCCGGACGACAAATCGCCCCAAACTCGGTTATTGCGCTACCGAACCGTCCAGGTGGGGACCTTCCCGTACGGCCAACTTCTACAAGCCTGTAGATTTTGCCTACGCATGACCCGAGCACACCCGATGACGGAGGAGGACCCCATGGCTCTGTGGGACCGGATCAAGGATTCCGCGCAGACGATGCAGACCCAGCTCGTCGCCAAGAAGAACGACCTCAAGAGCGGCGCCTTCCGGGACGCGAGCATGGCGATATGCGCCCTGGTGGCCGCCGCGGACGGCACCATCGACCCGGCCGAGCGCCGGCGCGTGGCCCAGCTGATCGCCACGAACGAGGTGCTGCAGAACTTCCCCGCGGACGATCTCCAGCGCCGCTTCGACGGCTACCTCGACAAGCTGGCCGCCGACTTCGACTTCGGCAAGGTCGCGGTGCTGCAGGAGATCGGAAAGGTGAAGAAGAAGCCGGTGGAGGGCCGGGCCGTGATCCAGATCGGCATCGTGATCGGCGGCGCCGACGGCGACTTCGACAAGACGGAGCAGGCGGTGGTGCGCGAGGTGTGCTTCGCGCTGGGCATCGCGCCGGAGGAGTTCGATCTCTGAGAGCGGGAGACGGGTGAGGGGTGGCCGTGGCCACCCCTCACCCGCCTGCGTCTCCCGGACACGGACGTCAGACGTTGACGCCGAAGTCGGCCGCGATGCCCGCCAGGCCGGACGCGTAGCCCTGCCCCACCGCCCGGAACTTCCACTCCGCGCCGTGCCGGTACAGCTCGCCGAAGACCATCGCGGTCTCGGTCGAGGCGTCCTCGCTCAGGTCGTAGCGGGCCAGCTCGACCCCGTCCGCCTGGTTCACCACGCGGATGAAGGCGTTGCGGACCTGGCCGAAGCTCTGGCCGCGGCTCTCCGCGTCGTGGATGGAGACCGGGAAGACGATCTTCGTGATCTCGGCGGGCACGCCGGACAGCGTGACGTTGATGGCCTCGTCGTCGCCCTCGCCCTCGCCGGTCAGGTTGTCGCCGGTGTGCTGCACCGAACCGTCGGGGCTGGTGAGGTTGTTGTAGAAGACGAAGTGACCGTCCGAGGCGACCTTGCCGGTCTCGGTGCACAGCAGCGCGCTGGCGTCGAGGTCGTAGTCCGCGCCCGTCGTCGTCCGTACGTCCCAGCCGAGGCCGACCGTGACCGCGGTCAGTCCGGGCGCTTCCTTGGACAGCGAGACATTGCCGCCCTTGGCCAGCGAGACTCCCATGGTTTCCCCTCCAGGTGTTGTGTCCGCATGCGGAAGCTCAAAAACTACAGGAGTGTAGAAGTAAGCGCCCGTGAGGCGACGGGCCGCGGTACGGATCGATGCGCGGGCCGCCGCACGGGCCGCGCCCCTGGGCCGGCCGCTCAGTAAAATGCCCCGACGTCCCGGCCAGCGGGACACCCGGCGCGACGGGAGGCGACGGCATGGGCGGCAAGTCCTCCCTGGGCGATCCGCTCGGCGGATCGTCCACGCGGGGGCGGCGGCGCGGGCAGGGCCAGCTGGAAGCCCAGGTGCTGGCCGCGCTCCACCACTCGCAGGGGCCGGCCACCGCCGCCTGGGTGCAGGAACGACTCGGCGGCGACCTCGCGTACACGACCGTGATGACGATCCTGTCCCGGCTGCACGCCAAGAAGGCCGTCACCCGCGAGCGCGCCGGCCGCGCCTACGTATGGACGCCGGCCGCCGACGAGGCCGGTCTCGCCGCGCTGCGGATGCGCCGCGTACTGGACGGCGAACCGGACCGGGACGCCGTCCTCACCAGCTTTGTCTCCGCGCTCTCCGCACACGACGAGCAGCTGCTGCGCAGCCTCCTGGACCGTGCGACGGAGGAGACGGAAGCGGCGGAGGGCACGGAAGGGGCGGCAGGAACGAAGAACGCCGCCCCTTCCCTCCCCTCCGATTCCCTCCCCTCCGACGAAACGGGCGGAGGCTGACCGGTGGGCGTCTTCGTCTTCCTGCCCCTCGTCCTGCCGCTCACCGCGCTGCCGATCGCCCGGCTCGCGGAACAGCACCTCCACCCGCGCGGCACCACCCGCCTGCTGACCCTGCTCGCCGCCGTCCTCGGCCTGTGCAGCACGCTCTGCCTGGGCCTGCTGATGGTCGTCGGCACCGCCCAGCTGCCCGGCAATCCGCTGCCCGACGGCTGGTCGGACCCGGAGGTGCGGGCCGCGGTGCCGTTCGCCGAGGTCGCCGGGGCCGCCGCGATCCTCGCGCTGGCCGCCGCCCTCGCCGGATGCGGGACCGCGCTGCGCCGCCACCGCCGGATCCGCGCCCGTACGCACCGGGCGCTGGACGTACTGCCGGCCGGCGCCGACCCCGCGGTGCTGCCGGACGACGATCCCTACGCCTACGCGGTGCCCGGCACCCCGGGCCGGCCGGGCCGTCCCGCCAGGCCCGGCCGGATCGCGGTCTCCCGCGGCATGCTGCGCAGCCTGGACGCCGACGAGCGGGCGGCCCTGTTCGCCCATGAGCGCGCCCATCTGAACTGCCGTCACCACCGCTATCTCCTGGCCGTACGGCTGGCGGGCTGCGTCAACCCGCTGCTTCTGCCGCTGCGTTCCGCGGTCGCCTTCAGCACCGAGCGGTGGGCGGACGAGGAGGCGGCCCGCGAGGTCGGAGACCGGCGGCTGACGGCCCGTGCCGTGGGCAAGGCGGCGCTGGTGGCGCGGCCCGCGCCGTATCCGGAGCTGGCGCAGTTCGCGGCGCCGGAGCCGGGTCCGGTGCCGCGCCGGGTGGCGGCGCTGCTGGCGCCGGTGCCGCCGGCCCGCAGCTGGCCGCCGGCGCTGACCCCGGCGGGGCTGGCCGCGCTGGTCGCCGCCGCGGGCACCGCCGCCTCCGCCGTCTCCGCGCTGAACGCCGCGGTAGCCCTGTTCCTCGTTCTGAAGGCAGCGACGCCGCTGTGAGGGCACACTGATCCACAGTCAACGCTCCGCCTCCGCACCGCCCGCCCGACGCATTACCGCCCGACCACTGCAATCGGCCGCTAACGCTGTGATCCGGTGCACAATCGGACAACTTCTACAACACTGTAGATATGGCCGGTAGAATTGCGTCCCACACAGGCAACGGGCGCGGCGGAAGGGGGAGATGGCGACGAAGCGCGGACTCCTGACCTGGGATTGTCCGCCTCCAGAGGCGGAGGTGCGATGGGTTTACCAACCCGTGGAGGTCCAATACCCCGATGGCACGTGGGAATTGGGACGGATCACCGCCTGGTGGACGGACGACACCGGCGACGAATGGTGCCGGCTGCGGACTCCCTCGGGCGGCCCCCGTCCACAATGGCTCCACTACGACCCCGAGTCCGTAAGACTCCTCCCCAGCACCGGCATCTGACCACCGACCCCCTACCGCTACCGCCGCACTCCCCACCGCTGCCAGCCTCGGCCGCCGATGCCGCTCCCTCCCCCACGAAGCACTTGAAGGATCAGAAGGGCCACCGGCGTGCATGACAGGCAGACGCACCGCAGGACCGCGGACATCAACTCGCGTACGGGCGGCGGAGCTTCCCGTACGGGCGGAGGTGTTCCGCGTACGGGCGGGGGCGCCTCGCGTTCGGGCGGGGGCACTTCCCGCGCAGCCGGAGGTGCTTCCCGCACGGGCGGCAGGACTTCCCGTACGGCCGCCGACGCCCCCGCGCGCGGAGCCGGGCGCGGCAGCCGCAGAGCGGACGGATCCCGCAGGGCCGGCGGGGCGGCCCGCGGCGGCGCCCGCCCCGGCAAGCTGCGGATGACCCGCCGCGGCCGGATCCTCGCCTGGACCGGCGGCGTCCTCGGCATCCTGCTGCTCGCCACGGCCGGCGTCGGCGCCTGGGTCTACATCAAGCTGGACGGCAACATCCAGGGCGCCGACCTCGGCCTCGACGGCGACCGGCCGGTCAACCTCAGCCCCGGCTCCAAGAACGTCCTGATCATCGGCTCGGACAGCCGCGCGGGCGCCAACGCCAAGTACGGCAAGGGCCTGACCACCATGCAGTCGGACACGCTGATGTTGTTGCACATCGCCGCCAACCGTAAGTGGGCCACCGCGCTGTCCTTCCCCCGCGACTCCTGGGTGCAGATCCCGGCCTGCAAACGCGGCAACGGCTCCGAGTCCTCCCCGCACCACTTCAAAATCAACGAGGCGTTCTCGATCGGCGGTGACAGCGGCGAAATCGGCAAGGCCGCCACCTGCACGATCAAGACCGTCGAGAAGAACACCGGGCTGCGCATCGACCACTTCGCCTCGATCGACTTCCAGGGCTTCAAAGGCATGGTCAACGCCCTGGACGGCATCGAGGTCTGCCCCAAGCACGCCATCCATGACAAGAAGGCCCACCTGGACATGGAGGCGGGCTGCCAGACCGTCCGGGACGAGAAGGCCCTCGGGTACGTCCGCACCCGCTACAGCGTCGGCGACGGCTCCGACCTCGGACGCATCGGCCGCCAGCAGGAGTTCATGAAGGCCATGGGCGCCAAGGCCCAGGACAAGCTCACCAGCCCCGGCGACCTCTACGACTTCCTCGACTCGGCCACCAAGTCCATCAAGACCGACAACGACCTGGCGGGCCTCAAGCCGCTCTACGACCTCGCCGCGACGGTCAAGGGCATTCCCAGCGACCGCCTCACGTTCCTGACCGTGCCCAACTACTACCGCGAGGCCGACGTCCCGACCGACAAGGCCAATGTGATCTGGCAGTACCCGCAGGCCGGGGACCTGTTCAGCGACCTCGCCCACGACCGGGAGATCGGCGCCGCCGGCAAGAAGAAGCTCGCCGAGGCAGCCAAGAGCCCGATCACCGCGCGCGCCGTCCAGGTCCGCGTCCTCAACGGCACCGGCGTCGCCGGCCAGGCCGCTACCGCCGCCGGACGGCTGCGCGGCCTCGGCTTCCCGGTCACCGCCACCGGCAACGCCCCCGCCACCGACAAGACCACCATCACCTACCCCGCCGCCCTCAAAGCCCAGGCCGCGGTGCTGGGTTCCCGCCTCCCCGGCGCCAAGCTGACACAGTCCGCGGAGGCGACGGCCGGGGTGGTCACGCTCACCATCGGCCCGGACTTCTCGTCGATGACGGGCTGGTAGCCCTGCGGCTACTGCGGGGTTGCGGTCACATCAGCGGCCCCGACATGTGCCCTGGTACGGCAGAGGGTCGGTAGTGGTCGAGCGCGCTCGCGTCTCGGTTGGGGTGGGCGTCCCGGTGGGCTTCGGAGTGGTCGAACCGGGGCCGCCGTCCGTGCAGCAGGAATGACACGGTGCGGGAGGCCAGACGGCCAAGACGGCCGAGGGTGGATTTCATGGGTCCCTCCGTTCTTGACGTTCGATCATTCGAGCGTACGGAACGCGAGGCGAACACGTGGTGATCTGAGGGAGACTTGAGGGTCCGCGGGATCCAGCCCGCCCCGGGTTACGCGTGGAGGCGTTCGGGCGTGACGAGCCGTGCCCGCTCGTGGAGGGCGCGGGCGGCCGCGGTCTTCAGGTGGGGGCGGATGAGGCCGAACATGGTCTTGATCCGGTCGTCGGCACGACCGGACTGGACCTTGGGGTAGTCGTCGAGGGCTTGGTGCCACGTGTCACAGGCGGCTTCGAGGTGGCCGACCTCCAGTTGACGCTCGGCCAGAAGGCCGCGTCGGTGCACCCGCGTGCGCCGGTAGACGGTGTGACGGAGCTTGTCCGCTTGGTGCATGGCCTCGACGGCTCCGGTCCTGTCGCCGAGTTCGTAACGGACCTGACTGATGTGGTAGTTGAGCGCTGCGGGGTCGTACGCGCCGAAGATCTTGCCCCGTGACTCGGCGCGGTCCATCGCCGCCTCGGCCTCTCGGACGAACCGCAGTGCGCCTGTACGGTCGCCTGTCTGCGCGGCGGCGTGCGCCTGCTGGCCGACGAGGAACGCTTGCATCCGGGGACCGGCCTTCGGAGACGCGGCGGCAGCAGCGTCAGCCAGCTCCATTGCCTTGGCCCCGTGGCGCAGATCAACCGCTTGCACGCTCATCCCCCGCAGCGTGGTGCAGTACGTCAGGTGGTCCTCCGCCGCTCCGGCCAGCTCCAGGGCCTTGACGTAGTAGCGCTGCGCGAGCCCGTGCAACCCTTCGTCCACCGCCATGTAGCCGGTGAGGTACAGCAGGTCCGAGGCCGCCGACAACATGGCTTGCCGAGCGTTTTCCGGTGCATCGGCCCGCAGGTACGCGGCCACCGTGTTGACGATGAACGAGGCCGCCATCGGCCGCGCGTGGCGCCCACCGAACTGATCGTCCAAGTCGGATACGCGCTCGGTCATCGCGATGACCATGTCGACGTCACTCATGCCAATGCGTTGGGCCCGGCCCGTCTGCACCGCTTCGGCCCGACCGATCACGTCCGGCCAACCAGGGATGGTGAGCGCGACAGAGAAGAGGCCGGCCCCGAGAACGCTGCGCCGGGACGGGTCCACGTCTTGCCTCCCTAGCTCGATCACCCCTTCCACCGTATCGAGCGGTTGTTCCCCGTCATCGGCTGGAGTTGAGAACCCGGCCTCGGCGTGGGTCACAGGGCGCCGCAGTCGGCGCGTGAATGCCTCGACTACGAATCGACGTACCGATTCGCTGCGCGGCATCGTTCCGCCTAACCAGTGGTGAACCGCGGAACCGTTGTACTTGAGCGGCGTCCCGTTCTCTCTGCCGATCAGGTTCACGGCCCGAGCGCACTGGCTCAAGGTCCAGCCGCTGTCTACGAACAGGCGTTGCAGGGGCTCATTCGGCATGGTCGCTCAACTCCCCACGCCCGCAGGCGCTTTAAACGGTTTAAATCCGCCGCTCTGGCGCAACGGTACCGCCGGCCGTAGCCGAGCGGTTGCCTAGAGCGAGACAGGCCCTCCTCACCAGACAACAAGAGGACCCCCGCGACGCGGTGCATGCGTCCGGGGGCGTGGCCTTCAACTACTACGGAGTTGACGACATGACCCACGCTATCGCGCACCTGCTCGTATCACTGCTGAATCTGCTGTTACCCGCACCGGGACGCCACCGATCCGCAGCCCCAGAGCCCACCCCGCGCAACGAGAACGCGCCAACGGCGCACTCGCACCGCCGACCCGTCCCACAGCCCGTACTCCTGCGCGGTGAGAACGCCGCCCTCCTTATCCGTCCCTACGTGCTCTCGCACAAGGAGCGCCAAGAACGACGGCTGCGACGCATGCGCCGCCGCACCCTGTGGCTGGCCGTTCACGGCGTCGACGCAGGCCCGCGCTGGATCCACGGCATGAAGGTGGCGGCCTGACATGAGCGACGCGCAGAACGATCCCTTCACAGGAACCCCGTACGCCGATTCCCCAGAGGGATGGTGGACGGAATACGGAGGCGCTCTCGACATGGCGTCAGGGATCGTCCGCTTCCCACAGGGCGTCGAACTTCCGCCGTGCCGATTCCCGTGCCACCACTGCCGCACGGAGATTGGGTAGTAGCAAACCGTTCCAATTAAGTGAGCAGGAGCGAGTCTTGGACCCACACCTGTGCACTGCGGACATCCCGAACGGTTTTGGATGTCCGGCTGGTTCCCCGCGTTCTCATCACCTCCGTCCGGGCGCGCAGCTCCTGGCTGCGGTCCGTGACGGAGTGGC
>NZ_SUMB01000016.1 GCF_005048155.1 Streptomyces piniterrae | reverse complement strand
GGCCGCCGCCCGCCGGGCCGCCGGCGCGACCGGCCGCCGCCGACGCCCGGCCGAGCGCCCCGAAGCCCTGCGCCGGCTGCTGCCCCGGGCCCTGGTCGTCGCCTTCCTGGCCGGCGGCACCACCGCCTTCATCGCCCACGACAAGGCGGTCCGGCTCACCGTCGACGGCAAACCGCGCACCCTGCACACCTTCGCCGACGACGTCGACGACCTGCTCGACGACGAGCACCTGGACACCGGCCGCCACGACATCGTCGCGCCCGCCCCCGGCACCGCGCTCACCAGCGGCGACGACATCGCCCTCCGGCACGGCCGGCCGGTCGTCCTCGACCTCGACGGAGAGCGCCGCCAGGTGTGGACCACGGCCGAGACCGTCGACGGCGCGCTGCGCCAGCTCGGCGTGCGCGCCGAGGGCGCCTATCTCTCCAGCTCCCGCGACCGGCGCATCGGCCGGCACGGCCTGGAGCTGGCGGTACGCACCGAACGCTCGGTGGTCTTCGTCGCCGACGGCCGCGAACACCGCGTCCGCACCAACGCCGCGACGGTCCGCGAGGCCCTCGCCCAGGCCGGCCTCGCGCTGCGCGACGAGGACACCACCTCGGTGCCGCCGGACAGCTTCCCGCGCGAGGGCCAGACCGTCTCCGTCCTGCGGATCACCGGCTCCAAGAAGGTCCGCGAGGAGACCATCCCGTTCCGCACGGTCAAGAAGAGCGACCCCTGGCTCACCCGCGGCACGGAGGCGGTGGTCCAGCAGGGGCGCCCCGGCGTGCGGCGGGTCACCTACCGGCTGCGCACCGTCAACGGGGTCAAGCAGAAACCGCAGCGGGTCGACACGCATGTGGTCCGCCGGCCCCGGCCGCAGATCGTGCACATCGGCACCAAGGAACTGCCGACCTCCGTACAGGGCGCCGATCACCTCGCCTGGCACGCGCTGGCCCGGTGCGAGGCGGGCGGCCGGCCGAACGCCGTCGACGCGTCGGGCACCTACGGCGGCCTCTACCAGTTCGACGTCAACACCTGGCACCGGCTCGGCGGCAGCGGCCGCCCGCAGGACGCCCCCGCCGACGAGCAGACCTACCGCGCCAAGAAGCTCTACATCACCCAGGGGGCGAGCCCCTGGCCGGCGTGCGGCCGTAAGCTTCACCAGTGAGCAACAGCAGCAGCCCTGATGATTCCGGTCCCCTCCTCGGCCCCGCCGACGTCCGTGAGCTGGCCACCGCGCTGGGTGTACGTCCCACCAAGCAGCGCGGCCAGAACTTCGTCATCGACGCCAACACCGTCCGCCGGATCGTGCGGACCGCCGACGTACGGCCGGACGATGTCGTCGTGGAGATCGGCCCCGGCCTCGGCTCGCTGACGCTGGGCCTCCTGGAGGCCGCCGACCGGGTCACCGCCATCGAGATCGACGAGGTGCTCGCGGCCGCGCTGCCCGCCACCATCGCGGCCCGGATGCCGGACCGCGCCGACCGCTTCGCGCTGGTCCACAGCGACGCGATGCACGTCGGCGAACTGCCGGGCCCGGCGCCCACCGCGCTGGTCGCCAACCTGCCCTACAACGTCGCGGTCCCGGTCCTTCTCCACATGCTCGCGACCTTCCCCACCATCGACCGCACCCTGGTGATGGTGCAGGCCGAGGTAGCCGACCGGCTGGCCGCCCGGCCCGGCAACAAGGTCTACGGCGTGCCGTCCGTCAAGGCGAACTGGTACGCCGAGGTCAAGCGGGCCGGGGCGATCGGCCGCAACGTCTTCTGGCCGGCGCCGAACGTCGACTCCGGGCTGGTCTCGCTGGTACGCCGCGACAAGCCGCCGACGACCACGGCGAGCCGCGCCGAGGTCTTCGCGGTCGTCGACGCCGCGTTCGCCCAGCGCCGCAAGACACTGCGGGCCGCGCTGGCGGGCTGGGCCGGATCGGCCGCCGCGGCGGAGGCCGCGCTGGTCGCGGCGGGCATCTCGCCGCAGGCCCGCGGCGAGTCGCTGACCGTGGAGGAGTTCGCACGGATCGCGGAACACAAGGGACCCGGCGGAACCCCGGGCATCCGCCAGGCACAGGCAGGGGGAGACGCCGCATGACCACCTCGACGAACGGCCCGGTGACCGGCGCCCCGGTCACCGTCCGGGTGCCGGCCAAGGTCAATGTCCAGCTGGCCGTCGGCGCCGCCCGCGCCGACGGCTTCCACGACCTGGCCAACGTCTTCCTCGCCGTCGGCCTCTACGACGAGGTCACCGCCACCCCCGCGGACACGCTGCGGATCACCGCCGAGGGCCATGACGTCGACCAGATCCCGCTGGACCGCACCAACCTGGCCGCCCGCGCCGCCGAACTGCTCGCCGCCCGCCACGGCATCGAGCCGAACGTCCACCTCCACATCACCAAGGACATCCCCGTGGCGGGCGGCATGGCCGGCGGCAGCGCGGACGCCGCCGGTGCCCTGCTGGCCTGCGACACCCTCTGGTCGACCGGCGCCTCCCGCGACGAACTCCTCGACATCTGCGCCGAGTTGGGCAGTGATGTGCCGTTCAGTCTGGTCGGCGGGGCGGCGCTGGGCCGCGGCCGAGGTGAGCTGCTGACGCCGCTGACCGTCGGCGGCACCTTCCACTGGGTCTTCGCGGTCGCCGACGGCGGGCTGTCGACGCCGGCCGTCTACCGGGAGTTCGACCGGCTGACGGAGGGCACCGACGTACCCGAGCCGGAGGCGGCGCCCGAACTTCTGGCCGCGCTGGAGTCCGGGGACGCCACCGCGCTCGCCGCGGCGCTCAGCAACGATCTCCAGGCCGCGGCGCTCTCCCTGCGCCCCGACCTGACCGCCACCCTGGCCGCCGGCACCGCGGCCGGCGCCCTGGCCGCGCTGGTCTCCGGCTCAGGACCGACCACCGCGTTCCTGGTGAAGGACGCCGAGGCGGCCGAGTCGGTGGCACGGGCCCTGCTGACCTCGGGCACCTGCCGCGCGGTACGGGTGGCGGACTCCCCGGCGCCGGGCGCGACACCGCTGCGCTGAGGGGGCCGGGCGCCGCCCGCCCCGCGCGGCGGGGAGTTCCAGCGGCGGGGGGCGGCAGGTCGGACCCGCAACGTACGCTGGGAGATCGACCTACCCGAAGCGCAGGAGTGAGATGGCCACCAACCTCGTCAATCTGGAAGCCGTCGGCAAGGTGTACGGAACCCGTGCCCTGCTCGACGGTGTCTCCCTCGGTGTCAACGAAGGGGACCGGATCGGCGTCGTCGGGCGTAACGGAGACGGCAAGACCACCCTGATCCGGATCCTCGCCAAGCTGGAGGGCGCGGACGACGGCCGGGTCACCCACTCCGGCGGCCTGCGGCTGGGCGTGCTGACCCAGCACGACTCCCTCGACCCGGCCGCCACCATCCGGCACGAGGTGATCGGCGACCTCGCCGACCACGAGTGGGCCGGCAACGCCAAGATCAGGGACGTGCTCACCGGGCTGTTCGGCGGCCTCGACCTGCCCGGCTTCGGGCAGGGCCTGGACACCGTCATCGGGCCGCTGTCCGGCGGTGAGCGGCGCCGTATCGCGCTCGCCAAACTCCTCATCGCCGAGCAGGACCTGATCGTGCTCGACGAGCCCACCAACCACCTCGACGTGGAGGGCATCTCCTGGCTGGCCCGGCATCTGCAGAGCCGCCGTTCCGCGCTGGTCGTGGTCACCCACGACCGGTGGTTCCTGGACCAGGTCTGTACCCGCATGTGGGATGTGCAGCGCGGTGACGTGCACGAATACGAGGGCGGCTACAGCGACTACGTCTTCGCGCGGGCCGAGCGGGAGCGGATCGCGGCCACCGAAGAGGCCAAGCGGCAGAACCTGATGCGCAAGGAGCTGGCATGGCTGCGGCGCGGTGCCCCGGCCCGTACCAGCAAGCCGCGGTTCCGTATCGAGGCCGCCAACGAACTGATCGCGGACGTACCGCCGCCGCGGGACAGCGCCGAGCTGATGAAGTTCGCCAGCTCCCGCCTCGGCAAGACCGTCTTCGAGCTGGCGGACGTCACCGTCCAGGCCGGCCCCAAGCTGCTGCTCAAGCACCTGACCTGGCAGCTCGGCCCCGGCGACCGGGTCGGCCTGGTGGGTGTGAACGGCGCGGGCAAGACCTCGCTGCTGCGCGCCCTGTCCGAGGCGGCCCGTACGGAGGGCGAGGCGCAGCCCGCGGCCGGCCGGATCGTCGTCGGCAGGACCGTGAAACTGGCCTATCTCTCCCAGGAGGTCGGCGAACTCGACCCCACGCTGCGGGTGCTGGAGGCCGTCCAAGAGGTGCGCGAGCGGGTCGACCTGGGCAAGGGCCGGGAGATGACCGCCGGCCAGCTCTGCGAGAAGTTCGGCTTCACCAAGGAGAAGCAGTGGACGCCGGTCGGTGATCTCTCCGGTGGCGAGCGGCGCCGCCTGCAGATCCTGCGGCTGCTGATGGACGAGCCCAACGTCCTGTTCCTCGACGAGCCGACCAACGACCTCGACATCGAGACGCTGACCCAGCTGGAGGACCTGCTCGACGGCTGGCCCGGCTCGCTGATCGTGATCAGCCACGACCGGTACTTCGTCGAGCGGACCACCGACCGGGTGTTCGCGCTGCTCGGCGACGCCACGCTGCGGATGCTGCCGCGCGGTCTCGACGAGTACCTGGAGCGCCGCCAGAAGGTCATCGAGGCCGCGGCGCCGGCGCCCGCGCAGACCGCGGCACCCAAGAAGGCGGCGGCCGTCAACCGCGCGGCGCAGAAGGAACTCCAGAAGATCGAGCGGCAGTTGGACAAGATCGGCGACAAGGAGGCCAAGCTGCACGCCCAGATCGCCGAGCACGCCACCGACTTCGAAAAGGTCGCAGGACTCGACGCCCAGCTGCGCGAGCTGGCCGGTGAGCGGGACGAGCTGGAGATGCGCTGGCTGGAGCTGGCCGAGGACGCGTGAGCGGGAGGCGTCCGCCCTCGGGACGGGCACCCGTATTGCCCCGGGGGCGGCAACCGGCCCCGAATGGCCGGGATTCCAGCATTCCGGGGGGCTTCTCCCCGGTAGGGGGCGCGCTCGACCGGCCGAGCGTGTAGCTTCCCGGGGACAAAGGGGCCCGGCGGGGGCCGGGGGCGGGGCCCGCCGGGGAGTGAAGGGGTGGCTCGATGGGCGTGCGGCTCATGGTGGTCGACGATCACCGTCTGCTCGCCGAGGCGCTCGCCTCGGCCCTGAAGCTGCGGGGGCATCGTGTGCTGGCGGCGGCCGCACCGAGCGCCGGCGCCGCGGATCTGGTGGTGAGCCGGGCGCCCGAGGTGTGTCTGCTGGGGACGGCGGCGCCCGCCGAGCCGGGCACCTTCGACCCGGTCGTACGGATCAAGAAGGAACGGCCGCAGGTCGCCGTGGTGGTGCTGGGCCCGGTCCCCAGTCCGCGCGGTATCGCCGCCGCCTTCGCCGCCGGGGCCTCCGGCTACGTCCGCAACGACGAGCGGATCGAGGGCGTGGAACGCGCCATGATGAAGGCCAGGGCGGGCGAGGCGGCCGTCTCGCCGCAGCTGCTGCGGGGCGCCTTCGAGGAACTGCTGCACCCGGCCGCCAAGCCGGACGACGAGGGCGCGCGGCTGCTGGACCTGCTCACCCCGCGCGAGGTCGAGGTGCTGATGCGGGTCGCGGACGGCGAGGACACTCGGCTGATCGCGGCCGGGATGGATATCGCGCCGAGCACGGCACGGACGCATGTCCAGCGGGTGCTGATGAAGCTGGAGGTGGGCTCCCGGCTGGAGGCCGCCGCGCTGGCTGCCCGCACCGGACTGCTGGACCGGGCGGCCGGCGGCCGCGGCGGGTCGGCGCGCGAGCCGGCGGGACCGGACGCACCGGCCCCGCCGCACCCGTAGCGGTTCAGCTCGCCGGCGGGCCGGGCTCGCCGGTGAGTTCGTCCACCGTCGGCGGGATGGCGGGGCGCAGCTGCATCCAGGCCAGGAAGAACAGTCCGAGGGCGAGCATGCCCAGGCCCGTCCAGAGGTTGATGTTGATGTCCTGGGCCTTCTTGAGGTCGGCTTCGGAGGCCATGATGCCGGCGATGGTGACGATCACGCCGTAGACGGCGAACAGGCCGCCGATGATGCGCCGTACGTCGAAGAGCCGCGCGGCGGTCGCGGACTCGCGTTCCAGTTCCTCTACTTCGTGCTGGTAGTCGCTCATGGTGCGTTCCTCGGCGGTCTCAGAAGGAGAAGGGGACGTAGCAGATGACGGCGAGGACGATGGCGCCCCAGCCCAGCAGGGCCGGCTTGCGGTACCACGCGTCGTCGCCCTCGGCGGGCGGCTCCTCCATGCCGGGGGAGCGGGTGCCGTAGACCAGGCCGGCCAGCGATTCGGCCGGCTTGGGCTTGGTGAACAGGGTGACGACCAGCATCACCAGCGCGCCGACGACGAACGCCACGATCGACGAGACGAAGTTGGCGCCCTGCTCGGAGGGGATGGAGATGACGCCCTGCTTGTAGAGCCCGAAGTAGTTGATCATCGCGGCGACGGTGCCGGACAGCAGGCCCCAGAAGCCGGCGGCCGCGCTGGTCCGCTTCCAGAACATCCCGATGATGAACACCACGAACAGCGGGACGTTGAAGAAGGAGAACAGCGTCTGGAGGTAGTTCATGATGTTGCTGAAGGACGAGGCGATGAAGGCCGTGCCCATGCCGATCAGCACGCCGACGGCGGTGACCACCCGCCCGGTCTTGAGGTAGTGGCTGTCCGGCCGGCCCTTCTTCAGATACGCCGCCCAGATGTCGTTGGTGAAGACCGTGTTGAACGACGACACATTGGCGGCCATTCCGGCCATGAACGCGGCCAGCAGCCCGGTCACCGCGATGCCCAGCACACCGTTCGGCAGCAGGTCCCGCATCAGCACCGGAATGGCGTCGTTGTACTGGAGCCCGTCCTTGTCCTTGCCCAGCGTCGGTTCCATGACCAGCGCGATCAGACCCGGGACGACCACGACCATCGGGATGAAGATCTTGGGGAAGGCGGCGATCAGCGGGGTGCGCTTGGCGGCGGAGAGGTTCTTCGCGGACAGCGCGCGCTGCACCTCGGCGAAGTTCGTCGTCCAGTAGCCGAAGCTCATCACGAAGCCGAGGCCGAGGACGATGGTCAGCCAGTTCGCGCCGAGCGGGTTGCCCTCACCGATGCCGGTGCCCTTCCAGGCGGTCAGGAACGCGTCGCCGTGCGAGGAGGTCAGCGAGTCGGTCAGCCCGTCCCAGCCGCCGACGCGCTTGAGGCCGACGACCGTCAGCGGGATCAGCGCGGCCAGGATGACGAAGAACTGGAGCACCTCGTTGTAGATCGCCGAGGAGAGGCCGCCGATGGTGATGTACACCAGGACGAAGAAGCCGGCGATGACGATCGCCACCCACTGCGGCCAGCCCAGCAGCGCCTGGAGCACGATCGCCATCGCGTACAGGTTCACGCCCGCGATCAGCACCGACGAGACGGCGAAGATCACCGACGAGAGCAGATGCGAGGAGGGCCCGAAGCGGTGCAGCAGGAATTCGGGCACCGAGCGGACCTTGGAGCCGTAGTAGAACGGCATCATCACCAGGCCGAGGAAGACCATCGCCGGGATGGCGCCGATCCAGTACCAGTGGACGGTGTACGCCCCGTACTGCGCGCCGTTGGCGGCCATCCCGAGGATCTCGGTGGCGCCGAGGTTGGCGGCGACGAATGCGAGACCGGTGACCCAGGCGGGCAGTGACCGGCCGGAGAGGAAGAAGTCCAGGCTCGTCCGCACGCTCCGCCTGGCCGCGAACCCGATGCCGAGAACGACGATGAAGTAGATGGCCAGGATGGTGTAGTCGAGCCCGTTGGTGGGGAGTCGGAGGCCTTCGGCCAGGGTGATCATGGGTGCCTCATTTCGAGGGGGGCACAGCACTGTGCGATCGGAACGCACAGAAAGCTACGCTCCGACCTTCAGAAACTGAACACTTTTGTTGGTTCAGTTTGTTGGATCGTGATCGATGAGGGCAGTGTGGAGGGATATGCCCCCACCCGGACCCGGCGTTGACGTTGCTGTTCGCTTGTGCTTCATTGTGTTTGTTTGTGTTTGGTCGGGGGGTGAGGAGCTCCAGTGAAGAAGACGACGACACGGCTCGCGGACGGACGGGAGCTGATCTACTACGACGCGCGCGACGATGCCGTACGCGACGCCGTCGACCGCCGCCCCCTCGAGCCCGTCGCCACCGCCGCCGAGATCCGCCACGACCGCCTCCTCGGCGACTCCGTCGCCATCGCCTCGCACCGACAGGGCCGCACCTACCACCCGCCGGCCGACGAATGCCCGCTGTGCCCGTCCCGCGACGGCCGGCTGTCCGAGATCCCGGCCGCCGACTACGACGTCGTCGTCTTCGAGAACCGCTTCCCCTCCCTCGCCGGCGACAGCGGCCGCTGCGAGGTCGTCTGCTTCACCTCCGACCATGACGCGTCGTTCGCCGACCTCACCGACGGACACGCCGCCCTGGTCCTGGAAGCCTGGACCGACCGCACCGCCGAACTGTCCCAACTCCCCGGCGTGCAGCAGGTCTTCTGCTTCGAGAACCGCGGCGCCGAGATCGGCGTCACCCTCGGCCATCCGCACGGCCAGATCTACGCCTATCCCTTCACCACCCCGCGCACCCAGAGGATGCTCGACACCCTCGCCGCACACCGCCAGCGCACCGGCGGCAACCTCTTCGACGAACTCCTCGCCGAGGAGCGCGCCGACGGCCGCCGGATCATCCTGGACGGCGACCACTGGACGGCCTTCGTGCCGTACGCCGCCCACTGGCCCTACGAAGTGCACCTCTACCCGAAGCGCCGGGTCCCCGACCTGCTCGCCCTCGACGACGAGGCGCGCACAGAATTCCCACAGATCTATCTGGAAGTCTTGCGCCGGTTCGACCGGATTTTCGTTGGGAGGGGTGGCGGGAAGGGGGGCGCCGAGGGCACGGGCGCGGCGCCGACGCCGTATATCGCCGCCTGGCACCAGGCGCCGGTGCACGCCGCCGACCGCGCCGAGTTCGCGCTCCACCTCGAGCTTTTCACCATTCGACGGACTCCCGGCAAGCTGAAGTTCCTCGCGGGTTCGGAATCCGGCATGAATGTGTTCATCAACGATGTGCCGCCGGAGGCCGCGGCCGAACGACTGCGAGAGGTAGCGAGCGAGTCATGAGCGAGTCTGTGTCGGCCAAGTACCTGGTGACGGGCGGAGCCGGATACGTCGGAAGCGTGGTGGCCCAGCACCTGCTGGAGGCCGGGCACACGGTCACCGTCCTCGACAACCTGTCGACCGGCTTCCGGGCGGGCGTCCCCGCCGGCGCCGAGTTCATCGAGGGCGACATCCGCGACGCCTCCAAGTGGCTGGACGACTCGTACGACGCGGTGCTGCACTTCGCCGCGTTCTCGCAGGTCGGCGAGTCCGTCGTCAAGCCTGAGAAGTACTGGGACAACAACGTCGGCGGCACCATGGCGCTGCTCGCGGCGATGCGCGCGGCGGGCGTGCGCAAGCTCGTCTTCTCGTCCACCGCCGCGACCTACGGCGAGCCGGTCGGCACCCCGATCACCGAGACCGACCCGACCGCGCCCACCTCGCCGTACGGCGCCAGCAAGCTCGCCGTCGACCACATGATCGGCGGCGAGGCCACCGCCCACGGGCTGGCCGCCGTATCGCTGCGCTACTTCAACGTCGCCGGCGCCTACGGCAGCTGCGGCGAGCGCCACGACCCCGAGTCGCACCTCATCCCGCTCGTCCTCCAGGTCGCCCAGGGCAGGCGCGAGGCGATCTCCGTCTTCGGCGACGACTACCCCACACCCGACGGCACCTGTGTACGCGACTACATCCATGTCGCCGACCTCGCCGAGGCCCACCTCCTCGCCCTCGGCGCTGCGGCCCCCGGCGAACACCTGATCTGCAACCTCGGCAACGGCAACGGCTTCTCCGTCCGCGAGGTCATCGAGACCGTCCGCCAGGTCACCGGGCACCCGATCCCCGAGGTCATCGCCCCGCGCCGCGGCGGCGACCCGGCCGTCCTGGTGGCCTCCGCGCAGACCGCGATCGACCGCCTCGGCTGGCGGCCGGCACGCGCCGACCTCGCGGGAATCGTGGCCGACGCGTGGGCGTTCGCCCAGCAGACGAAGGAGTCCCCGTGACGGACACGGAGCACGGCGCACCCCGGACAGCCGCGGCCTTCTACGAGGTGTACGGGGCGGAGCCCCACGGCATCTGGGCCGCGCCGGGCCGCGTCAACCTGATCGGTGAACACACCGACTACAACGACGGCTTCGTGATGCCGCTGGCCCTCCCGCACACCACCCTCGCCGCCGCCTCGCCGCGCACCGACGGCGTACTGCGCCTGCACTCGGGCGGCGCCGAGGGCGGCATCGTCGAACTGCGCACCGACGAGCTGCGGCCCGCCGCCGGCGGGGGCTGGGCCGCCTACCCGGCGGGCGTCGTCTGGGCGATGCGGGAGGCCGGCCTGCCGGTGGGCGGCGCGGATCTGCACTACGACAGCACGGTGCCCACCGGCGCCGGACTGTCCTCCTCCGCCGCCCTGGAGGTCGCCACCGCACTCGCCCTCAACGACCTCTACGCGCTCGGCCTCGCACCGCGTGAACTCGCCCGGCTCGCCCAGCGCGCGGAGAACGCGTTCGTCGGTGTGCCCGTCGGGATCATGGACCAGACCGCGGCCGCCTGCTGCACCGAGGGCCATGCGCTGTTTCTGGACACCCGGGACCTGTCCCAGCGTCAAGTTCCGTTCGATTTGGCGGGCGAAGGGCTGCGGCTCCTCGTTGTCGACACGCGTGTGAGGCATGAACTCGGGGACGGCGCGTATGCGGAGCGGCGCGCCGGGTGTGAGCGTGGCGCGCGGGCGCTCGGGGTACGCGCCCTGCGCGACGTTTCTCTCGTGCAACTGCCCGAGTCATTGGACAGACTCTCGGGGGAGCCCGTCGTCCAGGGCCTCGTACGTCACATCGTCACCGAGAACCACCGCGTCGAAGAGGTCGTCGCCTGCCTCGACGCGGGCCGGACCCGTGCCATCGGCCCGCTGCTGACCGCCGGACACGCCTCGCTCCGCGACGACTTCAAGATCTCCTGCGCCGAACTCGATCTCGCCGTCGACGCGGCCAACGCGGCGGGCGCCGTGGGAGCCCGGATGACCGGCGGCGGCTTCGGCGGCTCCGCGATCGTACTCGTCGAGGAAGCCGACGCACAGACCGTCCGCAAGGCCGTCATGGAGGCCTTCGCGGCCGCCGGACACCCCGCCCCGCGGATCTTCACCGCCGTCCCCAGTGCGGGAGCACGCCGCGTGCGGTAGGGCGTGATCGACGGCGCACGGCCACCGACGCGTCGCAAAACGGCCCGGTGCGACGGGGCAGTTTCGCCAATCGCCTCCCCTCGCCGCACCCCGTCCGTACGCTGAGATCAGCACCGGTGGGGGCCGGTGCTGATCAGGGGGCGAGACCGACGGGTGCGGCGCCCGGGGTGGGGGGAGCCAGACGGCACGGCGGCGGCCGTGCGGCAGAGGCGATCTTCAATCCGGGCGTCGCGCCCGCTATGGTCCGTTCACCGAGACAGGGGGTCTCTGTGCAACGCATCCGGGTTCTGGTGGTCGACGACCACCGCATCTTCGCCGAATCCCTGGCAGCCGCGCTCGCCGCGGAACAGGACGTGGACGTGGCGGCCGCGGGCAGCGCCGCCGCGGCACTGCGCAATCTGGAACGGGCGGCCGCCGACGGCCGCCGCTTCGACGTACTGCTGGCCGACGCCGACCTCGCCGCCCCGCTGACCGCGGTGCCCGCGCAGCCGTCCTCCCGGGAGGCCGCCTCCCGCGGCGGCCCGCCCGACGGCATCGCGCTGGTCTCCGCCCTGCGCTCCGGGCATCCGTATCTGCGCACCGTCGTCCTCGCGGAGCGCGACGAACCGCGCCGCGCCGCCGCCGCGCTCCAGGCCGGCGCCTCGGGCTGGGTCGCCAAGGACTGCTCGCTCTCCCGGCTGCTCGCCGTCATCCGCGGTGTGCTGCGTGACGAAACGCATCTGCCGCCGGCGCTGCTCACCGGCGTGCTGCGGGAGCTGACGGCAGCGCGCAAGCACCGTACGGAGAGCGAGCGGCTGGTGGAATCGCTGACGCCCCGTGAGCGCGAGGTGCTGCGCTGCATGGTGGCGGGGCTGGGCCGCAAGGCCGTCGCCGAGCGGCTGTTCCTCTCCCCGCACACCGTCCGTACGCATATGCAGAACGTGCTCGGCAAACTGGGCGTGCACTCCACGCTCGCCGCGGTGGCACTGGCCCGCCGGGCCGGAGTGGGCCCGGTCGAGATCGAGACGGCGGCAGCGGCGGCCTCGATACCGGTCCCGTGACGCCCCGCGCCGGGGCGCCCCACGGCGATCCGGGGCCGCCCCACGGGATTCCGGGGCCGCCCCACGGGAATACCGCCCCCCGCCGCCGCGTTGTGGCCCCGCAGGGGGCCCTCGCATCCCCTAGGGGATCTGTTCGAACGTCCCCTAGGGGACCCGTCCCGGTTCGGTGAGGACGGCGACGCCCCGTGCCGCCAGGGTGATCCGGTCCGTGGGCGCCGCCCCGTCCCCCGCGCCCGCCCCGTGGTCAACGCGCGTCCCGTCCTCCGTACGCGGTGCGGTCGCCGCGAGCGCGTCCGTCATCGGTGTCGGCAGCCGCACCTCGACGGGCTCCGACCCGTGGTTGAGCAGGAAGACGAACCGTCCCGTGGCGCTCTCGCGGACGGTGGCCTGGACGCCGGCCGGCAGCCCCGGCAGGACCGGCGCCACCCCGGCCGCCTCCCGTACGTCATCCAGCAGGGCCCGCATCAGGGCCGGTTCGAGCCGGGTCCCGACGTACCAGACCGTCCCCTTGCCGTAGGCGTGCCGGGTCACGGCGGGCCGGCCCGCGAGGTCGCCATCGGTGAAGTGCGCCAGCGCCTCGGCCCCCTCGAGGTCGATGGCCTCCGACCACAGGTCCGCACGCCCGGTGTAGTTCCCGTCGACCGCCACCGACCGGCCCGCGTCCAGCGGCCAGAACTCCTCCACCCGCAGCCCCAGCAGCTCGCGCAGCGGCGCCGGATAGCCGCCCGGATGCACCCTGTCGTGCTCGTCGACGATGCCCGAGAAGAACGACACCACCAGCCGCCCGCCGCCCCGTACGTAGGCCGCCAGACGCGTCGCGTCGCGCGCGGTGAGCAGATAGAGATTCGGGACGACGACCAGGCGGTAGCCGGACAGTTCGCGTTGCGGCGGCACCACGGCGCAGGGCACGCCCGCCTCGAAGAGCGGCCGGTAGTGGTCCAGCGCGATGCGCGAGTGGTCCAGCGCGGTCGACGGCCTGGAGTCCAGCTCCAGCGCCCACCAGCTGTGCCAGTCCGCCAGCAGCGCCACATCGGCCCGCGACCGGCTCCCGGCGATGTCCGGCAGCGACGCGAACTCCCGCCCCAGTGCCGTGACTTCGCGGAATGTACGGGTGTTGGTGCCGCCGTGCGGCAGCATCGCCGAGTGGAATTTCTCCGCCCCGCCCAGCGACTGCCGCCACTGGAAATACAGCACCGCGTCCGCCCCCTGGGCGACCGCCTGCCAGCTCCACAGCCGCATCGCGCCCGGCGGCTTGGGGCCGTTGCGGGGCCGCCAGTTGACGGCGCTCGGCGCCTGCTCCAGCAGCAGCCAGGGCTGCCCCGAGCGCGCCGAACGCATCAGGTCGAAGACATAGCCGGCCCGGATGTGGTCGTCGGGCACGTACGGGTCCTGGTAGAAGTCCAGCGCCATCGCGTCCATGTGCGGAGCCCAGGCGAACGCGTCGACCGGCTTGTGCTGCGGCATCAGATTGGTGGTGACGGGCACGCCGGGGGTGACGCGCTCCAGCACCGCCTTCTCGGCGAGATAGCAGGCGCGCAGCGCGTCGTCACCGAACCGCAGATAGTCCAGCTGCTGGGCGGGATTGGGGAAGGTGGGCGCGGTGCGCGGCGGCAGCACCTCGTCGAAGTCGCCGTACGCCTGCGACCAGAACGCCGTCGACCAGGCGTCGTTGAGCGCGCCGACGGTCTCGTAGCGCTCGCGGAGCCAGCGGCGGAAGTCGGCGGCCGAGACATCGCAGAAGCACTGCCGGGTGTGGCACCCGTACTCGTTTCCCACATGCCACAGCGACAGCGCCGGATGGCCCGCGTAACGGGTGGCGAGCTGTTCGACGAGGCGTACGGCGTGGCTGCGGTAGACGGGGCTGGAGGGGCAGTAGTGCTGCCGCCCTCCGGGCCAGCGGCGCTGCCCGTCGGGCCCCTCGGGCAGGATCTCGGGGTGCAGCCGGGAGAGCCAGGGCGGCGGCGAGGCGGTCATCGTCGCCAGGCAGACCGCGATACCGGCGCCCGCCAGGCCGTCCAGCACCCGGTCGAACCAGCCGAAGTCCCATTCCCCGGGCCGGGGTTCGACCTTCGCCCAGGAGAAGATCCCGGCGGTGACCATGGTGACATGGGCCGCCTTCATCAGCTTCAGATCCTCGGCCCACACCTCCTCGGGCCACTGCTCGGGGTTGTAGTCGCCGCCGAATCGGATGCCCATCGGACCCCCTGGGTCGAGATGCGGGGCGAGGCGCGCCGCCCCGCCGCAAGCGGTTACGAAGAGTTCTTGTACACGCTCCAGCCGCCGTCCACGACGAGGCTCGCGCCGGTGACGAAAGACGCCTCGGGGGAGAGCAGGAAGGCGGTGGCGGCGGCGACCTCTTCGGGCCGGCCCAGCCGGCGCGCCGCGGTCTCCTCGGCGCTGGCCCGCCGCTCCTCCTCGCCGATCCCGTCCCAGGCGGCGGTGAGCACCGGGCCCGGCAGCACGCAGTTCACCCGTACCTCGGGTCCGTACTCGACGGCGAGTTGACGCCCGAGCCCGGTCAGCCCGGCCTTGGACGCCGCGTACGCGGGCCGGCCGGGCAGCCCGATCAGCGCATGCACGGACGAGGTCAGCACCACCGAGCCGTGCCGCTCCCGCAGATCCTCCAGGGCGGTGCGGACGCCGAGGAAGGAGCCGGTGAGATTGACCGCGAGCTGCCGCTCCCAGTCCCCGAGCGGGGTGCGGTCGGCGGCCGCGACATAGGGCAGGTAGGCGTTGCTGACCAGCCCGTCCACCGGCCCGTAGCGCTGCCGCGCCGCCTCGACGGCCCGCTGCCAGTGGTCCTCGCGGGCCACATCGCAGTGCTCGTACGAGGCCCGGCCGCCGGCCGCCCGGATGCGGCGCGCGGTGTGCTCGCCGCGCGCGTCGTCGATGTCCAGCAGCAGCACACCGGCGCCCTCGGCCGCCAGCCGGTCGGCGGTCGCCGCTCCGATCCCGGCGGCGGCGCCGGTCACCAGGACCGTACGTCCGCGGAACCGCCTGCCGTACGGACGACCGGGCGCCGGTCGCGTGCCGCCTGGTGCCGGTTGGCCGCCGGGCTGCTGTCCGGGGAACGGCTGCTGCTGGCTCATGGCGCGATCAAAGCCCACCACGAGGCGGCGGGCAAGAGGACGTCAAGCGGCGGCCGCACCTCACCCCAAAGCCTTAACGGCAGGGGAGGTGCCCCCGTTCGCCCGGGAGGAACTGACGGGTGGTCAGCCCGGAATGTTGTCGAAAGGACCTGTCAGCCTGCGCAGCAGACCGGCCAATTCGGCGCGCTGCTGACGGGACAGCTCGGCGAGGATGGCGCGCTCCTGCGCCAGCAGGCCGGCCAGCGACTGGTCGGCCTTGTCGCGGCCCTCGGCGGTCAGCCTGACCAGCACACCGCGCCGGTCGCTGGGGTCGGGCAGCCGCTCGACGAGGTCCTTCTTGGCGAGCCGGTCGATGCGGTTGGTCATCGTCCCGGAGGTGACCAGTGTCTGCGTCAGCAGTTGGCCGGGGGAGAGTTGATAGGGGGCCCCGGCGCGGCGCAGCGCCGTCAGTACGTCGAACTCCCAGGGTTCCAGGCCGACCTCGGCGAAGGCGATACGACGGGCCCGGTCGAGGTGTCTGGCAAGCCTGGAGACGCGGCTGAGGACCTCAAGCGGTTCCACGTCCAGGTCCGGGCGCTCCCGGCGCCATGCTGCGACCAGTCGGTCGACCTCGTCCTCCATGTCGATCAGTGTAGAGGGTCTGTCGACATGAAGTCTCTTGACATAGATTCTCTTGATGTCAAACTTCTTGACATCAAGATATACTTCTCTGGACTATTGGGCATCGTCGGCGGGCAGCTCTGTTTTCACCGGATTGGCCTGAACCAGGCCGCTGAACGCCCAGAGTCAGCCCTGCACCAGCAGAGGGGTTTTCGAACATGCACGACGCACCAACCTGGGATCCGCAGCAGTACCTACGCCACGCCGGACATCGGACCCGCCCCTTCCACGACCTGCTCGCCCGTATTGCCGAACTCCCGCGGCATCAAACCCCCGCCCGCATCGCCGACCTCGGTTGCGGCCCCGGCAATGTCACCGCCCTGCTCGCCGAACGCTGGCCCGACGCGCACATCACCGGCTACGACAACTCCCCGGAGATGCTCAAAGAAGCCGAGTTCTACGCCGGCCCCACCAAAGGCGGCGGCCACCTCGACTTCACCACCGCCGACGCCGCCGACTGGGCCCCGGACGAGTCGTACGACCTGATCGTCTCCAACGCCGCGCTGCAATGGGTCCCCCACCATGCCGACTCCTTCAAGCGCTGGCTCGACGCCGTCAAACCCGGCGGCACCTTCGCCTTCCAAGTGCCCGGCAATTTCACCTCGCCCAGCCACGCACTCCTCGGGGAACTGTGCGACGCCCCCCAATGGCGCGACCGCCTCGACAGCCACGGCCGCCGCTTCGTCCATATCCTCCAGCCCGCCGACTATCTGGAACGCCTCGCCGACCTGGGCTGCGAGACGGACGTCTGGGAGACCACCTACGTCCAGCTCCTCCAGGGCGACGACCCGGTACTGGACTGGGTCAAGGGCACCGCCCTGCGCCCCGTCCTGACCGTCCTGGAGGACGACACGGGCGCCCGCGAAGCGTTCCTCGAAGAATTCCGCGACCTGCTGCGCAAGGCCTACCCCTCCGGGCGGCACGGCACGGTCTTCCCGTTCCGCCGCATCTTCGCCGTGGCGCGCAAGCCGGAGGCCGCCTGACTCTCCTGCCCGCCCGTCACTTCCCGCCCCCCATGCTGACCACATGAGGAGATGACGCCGTGATCACCGGCCTTGACCACATCCAGCTCGCCGCGCCCTCCGGTAGTGAGGACGCACTACGGGCCTACTACGGGGACCTGCTCGGGATGACGGAGATTCCCAAGCCGCCGGCGCTCGCGGCCCGCGGCGGATGCTGGTTCGAGGCCGGCACGGCCCGCCTGCACCTCGGCATCGAGGCCGGCCACCGGCCCGCCAAGAAGGCCCACCCCGGCCTCCGGGTCACCGGCATCGACGCCCTCGCCGCCCGGCTCGCGGCCGGCGGCGCCCCCGTCGCCTGGGACGACAACCTCCCGGGACACCGGCGGTTCTACTCCGCCGATCCGGTGGGCAACCGGCTGGAATTCCTGGAGCCGGTGAGCTGACGTAGGGCCCCCGTCAGTTCTTCCGGTGCCCTATCAGCCGCGGTTTGGCCTCCAGGCCGTCCAGGCCGTGCCAGGCCAGGTTGACCAGGTGCGCCGCGACCTCCGCCTTCTTCGGCTTGCGGACGTCCAGCCACCACTGGCCGGTGAGCGCGACCATCCCGACCAGCGCCTGCGCGTACAGCGGCGCCAGCTTCGGGTCGAAGCCGCGGGCCTTGAACTCCAGGCCCAGGATGTCCTCCACCTGCGTGGCGATATCGCTGATCAGCGAGGCGAAGGTGCCCGTCGACTGGGCGACGGGCGAATCGCGGACCAGGATGCGGAAACCGTCCGTGAACGTCTCGATGTAGTCGAGCAGCGCGAAGGCCGCCTGCTCCAGGAGTTCGCGCGGGTGGCCGGCGGTCAGTGCACCGGTCACCATGTCCAGCAGCTGCCGCATCTCGCGGTCCACGACCACCGCGTACAGGCCCTCCTTGCCGCCGAAGTGCTCGTAGACCACCGGCTTGGACACCCCGGCCTTCGCCGCGATCTCCTCCACCGACGTGCCCTCGAACCCCCGCTCGGCGAAGAGCGTGCGACCGATGTCCAGCAGCTGTTCACGGCGCTCCGCGCCGGTCATCCGGACCCGGCGGGTCGTCCGCCGGGTCCCCCCGCCGGAGGACGCCTTACCGCTGTTGCCGTTGTTCACGCTGCTGCCGTCGATCGCCACCCGTCAATCATGCCGCCTGAGCCGCCTTCTCCTTGCGCGGGGCGTCCACTCGCCGGGCGTCGATGCGCGAGGCGTCCGGCCAGCGCACGTCGTACGCCCAGCCCGCCTTCTCGAACCAGCGGATCAGCCGGGCGCTGGAGTCCAGCTGCCCGCGCATCACACCGTGCCGGGCGCACGTCGGGTCCGCGTGGTGCAGGTTGTGCCAGGACTCGCCGCACGAGAGGACGGCCAGCCACCACACGTTTCCGGAGCGGTCGCGCGATTTGAACGGCCGCTTGCCGACCGCGTGGCAGATGGAGTTGATCGACCATGTGACGTGATGGAGCAGCGCGACACGGACCAGCGAGCCCCAGAAGAACGCGCTCAGCGCGCCCTGCCAGGACCAGGTCGCCAGCCCGCCCACCAGCGGCGGGATCAGCAGCGACACCGTCGTCCACAGCACGAACTGGCGCGAGATGGTACGAATCGCCGAGTCCTTGATCAGGTCCGGCGCGTACTTGTGCTGCGGCGTCTGCTCCTCGTCGAACATCCAGCCCACATGCGCCCACCACAGTCCCTTGAGCAGGGCCGGCACCGTCTCACCGAACCGCCAGGGCGAATGCGGGTCGCCCTCCGCGTCCGAGAACTTGTGGTGCTTGCGGTGATCCGCCACCCAGCGCACCAGCGGCCCCTCCACCGCCAGTGACCCCATCACGGCCAAAGCGATACGCAGCGGACGTTTCGCCTTGAAGGCGCCATGGGTGAAATAGCGGTGGAATCCGATGGTGATGCCATGGCAGCCGATGTAGTACATCGCCACCATCAGCCCCAGATCCAGCCAGCTCACCCCCCATCCCCAGGCCAGCGGCACGGCTGCCAGCAGCGCCACGAACGGCACGGTGATGAACAGCAGCAGGGTGATCTGCTCCACCGAACGCTTGCTGTCGCCGCCCAGCGTCGCGGACGGCAGAGAGGAGGGGGCGGACGCGTTCTTCACGGGGGATTCGGGGGGCGAATCGACAGGAATCGGTGATTCTTCGACGGCTTCTGGACCAGCGGTCATGTGACGTCCCTCGTCGGGGGTTCGAGAGCTCAGGGGATCGGCTACGTCCTACGGGACCGTAACCTACGGTCACGTAAGTATGGCAGTGACACCGCCACGAGCAAGGCCGTGACAGGCCCCGCCGAGCCACCCGCGACCCGGCTGCCCACACAGCGGACGGTGTGAACTGCCGATCGGAGGAGAGACCTATCCTGGGGACGTCGGACAGCGCGGTCCGCAATCCCGCCCGCCAATCCAGACGAGCCCACCCGTCGCCCGCCGGCACCCTCGATCGGGTCGCCGCGCCGTGACGCTGTGACATCACTGCAAGGAGCCGCACCTGTGAGCAGTGCCGACATCACCCCCGCCGAGACCGAGCCGACCGAGAAGACCGAAGGCGCCGAGGACAACGTCGCCCTGCGCGCCGACATCCGCCGCCTCGGCGACCTCCTCGGCGAGACCCTCGTCCGGCAGGAAGGCAAGGAGCTCCTCGACCTCGTCGAGCGGGTCCGCGCGCTGACCCGGTCCGACGGCGAGGCCGCCGCCCGGCTCCTCGGCGACACGGACCTGCCCACCGCCGCCAAACTGGTGCGCGCCTTCTCCACGTACTTCCACCTCGCCAACGTCACCGAGCAGGTCCACCGCGGCCGCGAGCTGCGCGCCAGGCGCGCCGCCGAGGGCGGCATCCTCGCCCGCACCGCCGACATGCTCAAGGACGCCGACCCCGAGCATCTGCGGGAGACCGCCCGCAACCTCGGCGTACGCCCCGTCTTCACCGCGCACCCCACCGAGGCCGCCCGCCGCTCCGTCCTCACCAAGCTCCGCAAGGTCGCCGAACTCCTGGACCGCACCGACAGCACCGAGCGCCGCCGCGCCGACCTGCGCCTCGCCGAGAACATCGACCTCATCTGGCAGACGGACGAGCTGCGGGTGGCCCGGCCCGAGCCGACCGACGAGGCCCGCAACGCCATCTACTACCTGGACGAACTGGGCCGCGGCGCGGTCGGCGACGTCCTGGAGGACCTCGCCGCCGAGCTGGAGCGGGCCGGCACCGAGCTGCCCCCCGGCACCCGCCCGCTGACCTTCGGCACCTGGATCGGCGGCGACCGCGACGGCAACCCCAACGTCACCCCCCAGGTCACCTGGGACGTACTGATCCTCCAGCACGAGCACGGCATCACCGACGCCCTGGAGCACGTCGACGAGCTGCGCGGCGCCCTGTCCAACTCGATCCGCAACTGCGGCGCCACCGACGAGCTGCTGGCATCCCTCCAGCACGACCTGGAGCTCCTCCCCGAGATCAGCCCCCGCTACAAGCGCCTGAACTCCGAGGAGCCCTACCGCCTCAAGGCCACCTGCGTCCGCCAGAAGCTCGTCAACACCCGCGACCGCCTCGCCGCCGACACCCCCCACGTCCCCGGCCGCGACTACCTCGGCACCGCGGAACTCCTCGACGACCTCGCCCTCATCCAGACCTCGCTGCGCGCACACCGCGGCGGCCTGGTCGCCGACGGCCGCCTGGAGCGCACCCTCCGTACGATCGCCGCCTTCGGCCTCCAGCTCGCCACCATGGACGTCCGCGAGCACGCCGACGCCCACCACCACGCCCTCGGCCAGCTCTTCGACCGCCTCGGCGAGGAGTCCTGGCGCTACGTGGACATGCCGCGCGACTACCGCCGCAAGCTCCTCGCCAAGGAACTCCGCTCCCGGCGTCCCCTCGCGCCCACCCCCGCGCCCCTCGACGAGGCCGGCGCCAAGACGCTGGGCGTCTTCCGCACCATCCTCAAGGCCAAGGAGACCTTCGGCCCCGAGGTCATCGAGTCCTACATCATCTCCATGTGCCAGGGCTCGGACGACGTCTTCGCCGCCGCGGTCCTCGCCCGCGAGGCCGGGCTGATCGACCTGCACGCCGGCTGGGCCAAGATCGGCATCGTGCCGCTGCTGGAAACCACCGACGAACTCAAGATCGCCGACCAGCTTCTCGACGAGATGCTCGCCGACCCCTCCTACCGGCGCCTGGTCGCCCTGCGCGGCGACGTCCAGGAGGTCATGCTCGGCTACTCGGACTCCTCCAAGTTCGGCGGCATCACCACCTCCCAATGGGAGATCCACCGCGCCCAGCGCCTGCTGCGCGACGTCGCCCACCGGCACGGCGTACGGCTGCGCCTCTTCCACGGCCGCGGCGGCACCGTCGGCCGCGGCGGCGGCCCCTCCCACGACGCGATCCTCGCCCAGCCCTACGGGACGCTGGAGGGCGAGATCAAGGTCACCGAGCAGGGCGAGGTCATCTCCGACAAGTACCTGGTGCCGTCCCTGGCCCGGGAGAACCTGGAGCTCACGGTCGCCGCCACCCTCCAGGCGTCCGCCCTGCACACCGCGCCCCGTCAGTCCGACGAGGCACTGGCCCGCTGGGACGCGGCCATGGAAACCGTCTCCGAGGCCGCCCACGGCGCCTACCGCCGTCTCGTCGAAGACCCCGACCTGCCGACGTACTTCCTCGCCTCCACCCCGGTCGACCAGCTCGCCGACCTGCACCTGGGCTCGCGGCCCTCCCGCCGCCCCGGCTCGGGCGTCTCGCTCGACGGACTCCGCGCCATCCCCTGGGTCTTCGGCTGGACCCAGTCCCGCCAGATCGTCCCCGGCTGGTTCGGCGTCGGCACCGGACTGAAGGCCGCCCGCGAGGCCGGCCTCGACTCCGTGCTCGACGAGATGCACGAGCACTGGCACTTCTTCCGCAACTTCCTGTCCAACGTCGAAATGACACTGGCCAAGACCGACCTGCGGATCGCCCAGCACTACGTCGACACCCTCGTCCCCGACGACCTCAAGCACGTCTTCGACGTCATCAAGGCCGAGCACGAGCTCACCGTCGCCGAGGTCCTGCGCATCACCGGGGAAACCGAACTCCTCGACTCCAACCCGGCGCTCAAGCAGACCTTCCACATCCGCGACGCCTACCTCGACCCGATCTCCTACCTCCAGGTCTCCCTGCTGGACCGCCAGCGCACCGCCGCCGAACGCGGCGAGGAATCGGACCCGGTGCTGGCCCGCGCCCTGCTCCTGACCGTCAACGGTGTGGCGGCCGGCCTCCGCAACACCGGCTGACCCGCCCCGGAACACGACGACGGCCCGCCCCTTCACAAGAAGAGGCGGGCCGTCGCCGTACCGAGAAACCCCAGGGCCCGACCGAAGGGCCAGGGGCGGAAAGGCGCTACAACGTCGCGGTGAACGCCGCGCCCAGCAACGCCGCGCCCAACAGACCCATCACCCACGCGGTACGCCGGAACCGCATCCCGCCGGCCACCACCAGCGCCGCCAGCAGCAGCGCGCCCGCGAACGGCACACACGCGTGCAGAATCCCGGCGGGCCCGGTACGCACCGCCTGCGTCGTACCCGGCTTCACGGTCACCTCGACCTTCCCGCCCTTGGCCGGCGCCACCGACTCCACGAGCGACACCTTCGCCCGCCGCTTCCCGTCCCCCGCGGTCGGCACATAAGGACCGGTACACCGTTCCTCACCACACGCCACCACCGTCATCGTGCCGCGCTCATGCACCTTCGCGAGCATCGCGTACTGAGCCGTGTTCCACGACGTCCAGACGCCACCGGCCAGCAAAAGCAGCGCCAGCAGACCCATCACCACGAGCCGGACGACAAGCAGCGCCCCGAAGGCGCTCTCACCAACCCGCCGGACCCGACTGCGTTTGACCGGACGAGTGCGCGTACTGCTACTGGCCATGGCCGCGATCCTTGGCCATCGAACAGCGCCCGGTCAACCTGGGACAGAGTTCGTCAGCCCTGACCCACGCTGCCCCATTCACGTGTTGTACGTGCTCTGCGCCCTTTCCAAACCCTCCAGGACCAACGCCTCCACGGCGTCCGTCGCGCGGTCCACGAAGTAATCCAGTTCCTTGCGCTCCGCCGACGAAAAGTCCTTGAGCACAAAGTCCGCCACCGGCACACGACCCGGCGGGCGCCCGATGCCGAACCGCACCCGGTGGTAATCCGCGCCCAGCGACTTCGTGATCGACTTCAGACCGTTGTGACCGTTGTCACCGCCACCCAGCTTCAGGCGCAACGCACCGTAATCGATATCCAACTCATCATGCACAGCAATGATGTTGGCCACCGGAATCTTGTAGAAATCCCGCAACGCCGTCGTCGGGCCACCCGACAGATTCATGAAAGACAACGGCTTCGCCACCACCACCCGGCGACTCGAAGGACCCGGCGGACCAATACGTCCCTCGACCACCTGCGCCCGCGCCTTGTGCGCCTTGAAACGGCCACCCATACGCTCGGCGAGAAGATCCGCCACCATGAAACCGACGTTGTGCCGGTTGGCGGCGTATTCAGGACCCGGATTACCGAGACCCACAATCAGCCAGGGGCTGTCAGCATCCGTCATCTGCACGCTCCTTCAACGACGCGACCGCCACCCCGCGCCGACGGCGCGGAATGACGGTCGCAAAGATAATGCCCCGGGGCACGCCGGCAGCCGACGCCCGCCCGGAAGGGATCAGGCCTGGCCGCCCTCTTCGCCCTCGCCCTCGGCGCCTTCCTCGGCCGGAGCCTCGGCCTGCGCCGCGACGACCTGCAGGACGACCGCGTCGTCCTCGACGGCCAGCGTCGAACCGGCCGGCAGGGCGATGTCCTTGGCGAGGACCGAGTGACCGGCGTCCAGACCCGCGATGGAGACGGTGACCGACTCCGGGATGTGGGTGGCCTCGGCCTCGACCGGCAGGGTGTTCAGCACGTACTCGAGCAGGTTGCCGCCCGGGGCCAGGTCGCCCTCGGTCTGCACCGGGATCTCGACGGTGACCTTCTCGCCCTTCTTGACGGCCAGGAAGTCCACGTGGACGAGGAAGCCACGGATGGCCTCACGCTGCACGGCCTTGGGGATGACCAGCTCGCTCTTGCCGTCCAGGTCCAGACGGATCAGCACGTTCGGGGTCTTCAGGGCCATCATCAGCGCGTGGCTGTCGATCGCGACGTGCTGCGGGTCCGCGCCGTGACCGTAAATGACGGCGGGAACCTTGTTCTCGCGGCGGGTCTGGCGGGCGGCGCCCTTACCGAAAACGGTACGGACGTCGGCGGCGAGCTTGACCTCAGCCATGGCTGCACTCCTCGTAGTTCAGAAAAATCCGGTGGGCGTTACCCGGCCCACGACAGACCTGCTACGAAGAGCGCGTCGATAACGGACCGCCGCACACAACAGTGCGGCCTCCCTCGCCGAGCAACTCACTGAGTCTACCCGGCCGGAAGGCCGCACCAAAGTCGATCTACGGCGCCCTAGGGACGCGGACGATCCACCGCTCCTACTGCTCCTCGAAGAGGCTCGTCACCGAACCGTCCTCGAACACCTCACGGATCGCCCGCGCGATGGTCGGCGCCATCGACAGCACCGTGATCTTGTCCAGCTCCAGCTCCGAAGGCGTCGGCAGCGTGTTCGTGAAGACGAACTCGCTCACCTTCGAGTTCTTCAGCCGGTCCGCGGCCGGGCCGGACAGAATGCCGTGCGTGGCCGTCACGATCACATCGGCGGCACCGTTCGCGAACAGCGCGTCCGCCGCGGCGCAGATCGTGCCACCGGTGTCGATCATGTCGTCGACCAGGACACAAACCCGGTCCTTCACATCGCCGACAACCTCATGGACGGTGACCTGGTTCGCCACGTCCTTGTCGCGCCGCTTGTGCACGATGGCGAGCGGCGCGTCCAGACGGTCGCACCAGCGGTCGGCGACCCGCACCCGGCCCGCGTCCGGGGAGACCACCGTCAGCTTGTCGCGGTCCACCTTCGCGCCCACGTAGTCCGCGAGGACCGGCAGCGCGAACAGGTGATCCACCGGCCCGTCGAAGAAGCCCTGGATCTGGTCCGTGTGCAGATCGACCGTGACGATACGGTCCGCACCGGCGGTCTTGAGCAGGTCCGCGATCAGCCGGGCCGAAATCGGCTCGCGACCACGGTGCTTCTTGTCCTGACGGGCATAGCCGTACGACGGGATGACCACGGTGATGCTCCGCGCGGAGGCCCGCTTCAGGGCATCGAGCATGATCAACTGCTCCATGATCCACTTGTTGATGGGAGCCGTGTGGCTCTGCATCAAGAAGCAGTCCGCGCCACGCGCCGACTCCTGGTAGCGGACATAGATCTCACCGTTGGCGAAGTCGAAAGCCTTCGTCGGGACCAGGCCGACACCGAGCTGGTGAGCGACCTCCTCGGCCAGCTCGGGGTGGGCGCGGCCGGAGAAGAGCATCAGCTTCTTCTCGCCGGTCGTCTTGATCCCGGTCACAGCAAATCTCCTCGAATCCCTGTTTGCGTGCGCTCATCACGGTACGCCCCGCACGACGCACCCCGTGCACGGTCACCGCTCGCCTTCGGACTCCTGGCGAGCGGCCGAAGCGGCCTGCGCGGCGGCGCTTCCGGGCCGCTTACGAGCGACCCAGCCCTCGATATTCCGCTGCTGGCCACGCGCGACCGCCAGCGAACCCGGGGGCACATCCCTGGTGATGACCGAGCCGGCCGCGGTGTACGCGCCATCCCCGATCGTGACAGGAGCCACAAACATATTGTCCGAACCGGTCCGGCAATGCGAGCCAACCGTCGTGTGATGCTTGGCCTCACCGTCGTAATTCACAAAAACGCTCGCCGCGCCGATGTTGGAGTACTCACCGATCGTCGCATCACCCACATACGACAGATGCGGCACCTTCGTACCCTCGCCGAGCCGAGCATTCTTCATTTCCACATAGGCACCGGCCTTGGTCTTCGGGCCGAGATCCGTCCCCGGACGCAGATACGCGTACGGACCCACGGTCGCGCCCGGACCGATCCTCGCGCCGTCCGCCACGGTGAAGGAAACCGCCGCGCCCTCCGCGACCGCGGTATCCGTCAGCCGCGAATTCGGCCCCACCTCGGCGCCCGCGGCCACATGCGTCGAACCCAGCAGCTGGGAACCCGGCAGAATCGTTGCGTCGGGCTCGAACGTCACGGAGACATCCACCCAGGTCGTCGCCGGATCCACCACAGTGACGCCGGCCAACATCGCCTCCCGAAGCAACCGCTCGTTCAGCAGCCGACGCGCCTCCGCCAACTGCACACGGTTGTTGATTCCCAGAATCTCCCGGTGATCCGCAGCCACGGCCGCGCCCACCCGGTGCCCGGCCTCGCGCAGAATTCCCAGCACATCGGTGAGGTACTCCTCGCCCTGGCTGTTGTCCGTACGCACCTTGCCCAGCGCATCGGTCAGCAACTGCGCGTCAAAAGCGAAAACCCCGGAATTGATCTCCAGGATCGCGCGCTGTGCGTCGGTCGCGTCCTTGTGCTCCACGATCGCGGTCACCGCGCCGGTGTCCGCGTCGCGGACGATGCGGCCGTAGCCCGTCGAATCCGGCACCTCGGCCGACAGCACGGTGACGGCGTTTCCGTCCGCGGCGTGCGTGTCACTGAGCTTCTTCAGCGTCTCGCCGGTGAGCAGCGGGGTGTCACCGCACACGACCACGACGGTGCCGGTCAGCGTGGTGCCCGTGCCGGTCAGCTCTTCAAGGGCGATGCGTACGGCGTGCCCTGTGCCGTTCTGCTCGTGCTGGACGGCGGTGCGGACGGCCGGATCGACCTCGGCGAGATGTGCCCGGACCTGGTCACGGGCGTGGCCCACGACCACCACGAGGTGCTCGGGGTCCAGTTCGCGGGAGGCGGCGACGACATGTCCGACGAGGGAACGGCCGCAGATCGCATGCAGGACCTTCGGGGTCGCCGACTTCATGCGGGTCCCCTCCCCCGCTGCGAGAACGACGACGGCGGCCGGGCGGTTGGCGCTCACGGGGATGCCCTTCGGCTTCTTGGCTACTTCGGGTGGTGGACACCCGAAGGATACCGGGGCGTATTGCGGCCGAAACGACGGCGGGTCCTGACTTGGTAGTCAGGACCCGAACTTTGCTTGTCGAAGCAGTTGCTCCCCTGCCAGGACTCGAACCTGGAACAAATCATCCAAAGTGACCCGTGTTGCCGATTACACCACAGGGGAGTGCATAGGCGGCTAAACCGGACAATGTGTCAGGCTGGCCGCTTGGCCCCCAACACTATGCCGTACCACCAGCCTTCGATGCGACGGTATAGGTCTGCGCTTTGGCGGACCCGGATCACCAGGCAGCCCCGGTAGCCTTCCCCGGTGTTCTTGCGGACGGTCTTGGGATTGTGCTTCTTGATCGTGGTCTTCTGAAACGTGGCGACGTCGACGCCGACGAGGTCGGCCCAGTAGAGCTCGGCGCCCGCCACGTCGGCCGTCGCGTGGATCATCACCCGGTAGCACACTCGCTCCGGCTCCACACCGAGCAGGTTCAGCCAGGCCAGATAGAGCTGAATGACGCCAGGGTCGCTGTTGACGAAGATGACGCCCTCTCGCCGGGCGTGCGGCTTGTCCTTGGTGCCCTCTGCCCAGTAGAGGGCGACGCCCGCGGTGAACAGGTCCCGGTCTGTGAGCGTCCCGATCTCCCGCGCGGCATTGGCCTTGGTCTGCCGCCGCTCCTCGTCCCGGATGCGGAGCGTTGCCTCCCAGCCGCGTCGGGCGATGGCCGAGGCTTCCTCGCGGGTGCGTTTCCGCTCCGGCTTCGGCAGATCCCGCACCCACAGTGAGATCGAGCTCTTCGAGCAGCCCAGCTCGACCTGGATCTGGTCGTAGGTCATGCCCTGCTTGCGCAGCTCGCGGGCCTTGTCGCGGAGGTCGTCCTTGGCGTTGGGGCGCTTGGTCCACTCCGGGGGCGGTTCGCCTTCCAGGAGGCGGTTGAGGATGTCGTTGTTGTGGATGTGCAGCCGGTCGCGGATCTGGCGCCTGCTGAGGCCCGCGCGGCGGAGTGCGACGGCTTGGTGGTGTAACGATTCGTAGTCGGGGTGCTCCCGGCCTGTGTGTGTCATGTGGACAGGTTGCGGCGGTTGTGCGTCCGGAAGTGGCGAAAATTTGAGCGATTCATCAGTTCGAGGGATAGCGATGAGTAACCACGTGTAACGGCTCTGGTATGTGCCGTGCACGGGCCTGAGGAACTGGTGCGGGCGCCCGTAGGCTGGCGGTATGACCGCAACGGGGGCAAGTGAAAGTGTGGGCGCGCGCGGTGCGCCCGTGAGCGGGCCGTGGTGGTGGGCCCGGCGGCGCAGTGCAGTACTGGATGTGTGTCTGGCGGCCGCCTCGACGGTGGAGTGTGTGCTGGAGGGCGCGCGTTTCGCGGATCAGGCGGGGCTGCCGGAGTTTCTCGGGATCCTGCTCGGCCTGGTGGTGGGACCGGTGCTGCTGGTGCGTCGGCGGTGGCCGATCGTGGTGGTGTTGGTCTCGATAGCGGTGACGCCGGCGGAAATGGGCGGGCTGCTGAGCGTGGTGGGGCTCTACACGCTCGCCGCGTCGGACGTGCCGCGCCGGATCATCGCGCTGCTGGCCGGGATGACGGTCGTCGGGACGTTGGTCACGACGTTCCTCAGCATGCGGCAGGACGTGGCGTCGCAGGAGGACTTCAATCCGCCGGTGTGGTTCGTGCCGTTGATGGCGCTGGCCCTGGGCCTGGTGCTGACCGCCCCGCCGGTGCTGTGGGGTCTGTACATAGGGGCCCGGCGGCGGCTCGTGGAGAGCCTGCGGGAGCGGGCGGACGGTCTGGAGCGGGAGCTGTCGCTGCTCGCGGACCGGGCCGAGGAGCGGGCGGAGTGGGCCCGCAACGAGGAGCGGACGCGGATAGCGCGGGAGATGCACGACGTCGTGGCGCACCGGGTGAGTCTCATGGTGGTGCACGCCGCGGCCTTGCAGGCGGTGGCGCTGAAGGACCCGGAGAAGGCGTCGAAGAACGCGGCGCTGGTCGGTGACATGGGGCGGCAGGCGCTCACCGAGCTGCGGGAGATGCTCGGGGTGCTGCGGACGGCCGAGGGCGTGGCGGTGCGCGGTGCCGTGGGTCCGGACGGGCCGGAGCGGCTGGCCGTGGTGGCGACGGAGAAGGCCAAGGCGGCCGCCGGGGCGGGCGCGGGGTCGGCGGAGCTGTCCGATGCCCCTGCTGCGTCGGTGATCGGGCCGGGGTCCGCTTCGGGGGCTGGTCAGGCGGCGGCGGAGTCGGACGCCGAGGGGCCGAGCCTGGCGGAGCTCGGCGAGCTGGTGGGGCAGTCCCGGGCGGCCGGGATGGTGGTGGAGCTGTCGGTGGAGGGCCCGGACGGAGATGCCGCCGGCGCTACGGAGTGTTCCTATGCGCCGCGGGTGGAGCAGACGGTGTACCGGGTGGTGCAGGAGGCGCTGACCAATGTGCACAAGCACGCGCCGGGTGCGCGGGCGCGGGTGCGGTTGGCGCACCGGGCCGGTGAGGTCGCGGTTCAGGTGGAGAACGGCCCGTCGGAGCGGGGTGCGGCGGATGTCGGGCTGCCGAGCGGCGGCAACGGGCTGGTGGGGATGCGCGAGCGGGTGACGGCGCTGGGCGGTGTGTTCGTGTCGGGGCCGACGGAGGCGGGCGGTTTCCGGGTGTCGGCGGTCGTGCCCGCCCGGTGAGGCGCCGGGCGGTCGGCTGCCCAGGTAGCCGGTGGCCCTGACCTCCTACCGGAGGTAGGAGGTGGTCAGCCCGCCGACAGCACCAGCCGGCTCGGTTGCGCCCCCAGCACCAGCGTGCCGAGCGCATGGTCGATGTCCGCGCCGAGATACCAGTCGCCGGTGTGGTCCAGGCTGTAGACGCGGCCCTCGGTGTCGATGGCGAGGGCGGCCTGGCCGAAGGCCGTACCGCTGCCGGTGGTGACCTCCTCCTGGCCGAGGGGGGCGACGCCGGTGTCCAGGGCGCGGCCGAGGTCGGCCAGGGTGCGGGCGAGGTGGAGGCCGTGCAGGGGGTCGATGACGAACGGGGTGGGGGCGATATGACGGCCGGGCCCGGGTCCTGTGATGTGGAGTCCGCCGAATTCGGCCCAGGCTTCGACGGCGGCGGGGAAGACGGTGTGCCGGTGGCCGGCGGGCGAGGTGTGGGCGCGGAGGGTGTCGGCCCAGTGCTCTGCCTGCTTTATGTCCCAGCGTCCGGGTTCCCAGCCGGCTTCCTGGAGGGCGACGTCGACGGCCGGGGGGAAGCGGGTGGATCCGGCGTGGGCGCGGGTGGCGGGCGGCATGGTGGCGGTCAGCTCCCTGTGGGCGTCGTGTCGCCGATGGGCACGACGCCGAAGTGGGCGAGGAGTGCGTCGCAGGAGCGGCAGGGCGGGGCGTAGCTGCCGTGCCGGGGGTCGCCGTCCTCGCGGATATGACGTGCGGTGATCTTGGAGTGTTTCAGGGAGCGGCGGGCCTCGCCGTTGGTGAGGGGTTTGCGGGCGGCGCGTTTGCTGCGGTTCGCCTCGACGGCCGTGAGATGGCGGGAGAGGAGGACGGCTTCCGGACATCGCCCGGTGAAGCGCTCGCGTTGTGCTGTGGTGAGGGTGTCGAGGAAGTCCTGCACGAGCGGGTGGTGGGGTGGCGGCTGTTCGGCCTTGCTGGCGGTGCAGGTGAGGGTTTGGCCGCGTACGGACAGGGCGGCGCCGACGGTGGGGAGGATGCCGTCGCGGCGGTGGCGGAGGGCGGGCGCGCGGTCGCTGCCGGCGGTGCCGCTCCAGCCGATGCGGGGGTCGCCTTTGGCTGCGGTGTGGTGTGCGGTGGTGCTCACGTGGTGCTTTCCCTCCCTGCGATCCCCTTGTAGCCGGGGGTCCCCCCGCCGAAGGCGGGGAGGGTCAGCCTGCCAAAAGTGCTGGGTGTTGCGGTAGTCGGCCGCGCTGTCGGGGATGTCACTGGTAGGTGACAGATCGTCGGATGCGGTGCAACGAGGCTGGTCGGCGGCGTGGTGTACGGGTGACCGCGGTCGCCCGGTCGGGGGGTGACAGCGGCGTGTCGGTGGGCTGACGCGGGCCGGGCGGGGGCGCGGGACGGTATTGCGGCACGGCATAGGCTGTGCCCCAAACGCCAGCTTCAGCCAGGGGGCAACCGCGATGACGACAGGTCGGCTCGGGCAGCACGCCGCGCCACCGAACACGGCCTATGCCGGACAGGTCGTGCACTTCCCGGACCCGGTCCGTGCTTCGCGGTACCCCGCGGGCGTGCGGATGGACGGGAACGGGTTCCCGGAGTTCTCCCCGTACGCGCGGGCTGCGGCGGAGATCGCCGAGCCGCCGGAGGGTTTCGGGGTCGACGAGCTGCGGTTGACGGACTATGTGTCCGCGAACGCCGCGCTGCACGCGCAGGGCCATGAGCTGTGGATAGACGTACCGCCGGTGGCGACGCCGCACGGCTGGACCTGGCATCACGTGGCCGGCACCCGGCGGATGGAACTGATCCCGGTCGAGGTGAAGGCGCTGCTGCGGCACCACGGCGGGCTGGCGACGGCGGCTGTGGAGCATGACAAGCGGGGCACCCGGCCGTTGCAGGAGACTCGGCCGGCGCACTTCGCGGTGCCGCGGCGGGGTATGGCGGTGGGCGAGGAGCAGCTGGCGCAGGCCGAGGAGGCGTTGGGCTACCGGCTGCCGGGCGCGTACCGCTCGTTCCTGAAGGCGGCGGGCGGCTGCGCGCCGGTGGGTGCGGCGCTCGACGCGGAGCTGGGTCTGCTGGTGGACCAGCCGTTTTTCACGGTGCGTGATGACGCGGCGGTGAATGATCTGGTCTATGTCAACAAGTGCCTGCGGGATCACTTCACCAAGGACTATCTGGGCGTGGCGTTCGTGCAGGGCGGCGTGGTCGCGGTGAAGGTGCGGGGCGACGCGCTCGGCACGGTGTGGTTCTGCCCGTACGACGATGCGCGGGACCAGGACGGCTGGTCGGTGGGCGAGCGGGTGGAGCGGCTGCTGCTTCCCTGCGGCGCCGATTTCGATGACTTCCTGCAGCGGCTGGCGGGCAATCCGCCGGAGCTGGAGACCGTGGCGAACCTGATGGTGGACGGCGGCTTCGCGCACGCTGTTCCGGTGGGGGGATGAGCGCGATGGTGACGTTCGCGCAGGCGCAGGAGCGCGGGGAGAACTGGGTCAACGGGGAGGTGCCGGCGCCGCAGCACCGTGAGGTGCGGGTGCGGGAGTTCGACCTGGGCTTTGTGGTGTGGGCGGAGGACCGCGAGGGCGGTCCCCGCAGTGACGGTGGCCGCAGCCGGCTGGTGATCGCGCGGGACAGCGGCGAGACGACGCTGTGGCCCGGGTTGCCGGTGGGTGAGGTGATCCGGCGGTTCGAGGAGGAGTACGGCGCGGTGGCGGACGGCGGCTATGGCGCGGGCGAGCCGCCGCGGCAGCGGATCGATCTGGAGGCCACGTCGTTTCTGCTGACGCCGCCGGAGTGGTTGCAGGAGGCGGCGGATTCGCTGGGCATTCCGGACCGGCGGGGGGACCGGGGCTCCGGCGCGGGGACTTCCGGCGCCGGGACCGCCGGCGCCGGGGCTCCTGGTGCGGCTCCGTCGGCCGGTGGCGCCGCGGTCCCGCCGGCGGTGTCGGACGCCTGGGCCGATGTGAGTGTGAACGCGGGTGACGGTGCGTCCGCACCGGGCGGCGGGGTGGTCGAGGCGCCGGGGACGGTGACGGGCTCGGCGCCCGTCAGGTCCGGCGCCGCGTCCGGTACGTCCGGCGGGACACCGTGGGCCGAGGCCGACACGACGGCGGACGACGGCGCCGACGACCGGTCGGTGGGTCTGCCCGACACGGTCTTCGCACCGCCGCTCGCCGGATTCCAGGAGCAGGGCGAACCGGACGGCACCCCGGAGACGCCGCGCTCGCGTCCCGAGGCCAAGACCGAACTGCTGCACGGCGGCAGCCAGTTGCCGCGTACGCAGGTCGCGCCGGCGCTGGATCTGCCGGACGGTGCGGCGTCCGACGGCCTCGGGGGGAGTGGCGCCGCGGCCGGGCAGGCCCGTCCCGGTGGGCCGCTGCCCGCGCCGCCGCCGATGCCGCCCGCGCCGCCCGCCGCGTCCGCGGGCCAGGGGCTGCCCGACCTGCCGCCGCCGTCCGGTGCGCCGGTCACCGATGTGCCGCCGCCGGACGGCGCGGTTCCGGGGGTTCCTGGCCCGGCGGCCCCGCCGCCGCCCGCCCCGCCCGCCGGCGGTGGTGTGCATGCCGCGGCGACGATGCTGGCCGACGGTTCCTCGCTGCCAGGGAACGCCGGTCATGCCGGCGGCTCCGGTAGCGCCGGCGGTCCGCCTCCTCCTCCGCCCGCGCCCGGTACGCCCGGCGCGTCCCGTGCGCCCGGCCGCCCCGGTGTGTCCGGCGGGCCCCCGCCGCCGCCCGGCGCGCCCGGCACCCCTGGCGCCGGCCGTGCCACGGGGCCGGATGCCGCGCGTCTCGCGGAGGCCGAGACCGGCAAGGCGGAGGCCCGGCCGTCCGGCGGTCCCGCGCCCTCCGGCCCCGGTGCGCCCGGCGCGCCGGCCGGCGGCTATGTACCGACACAGCTGGTCTCGCAGCTGGACGCGGCGGATCTGGACCTCAGCGCGGTGGACGGCCCCGGGGACGGCGGTACGTCCGGCGGTTCGGACGGCTCCGGGGGCTCCGGCGGTACGGGCGGTCCCGGTGGCGGAGTGCACGCCGCGGCGACCATGCTCGCCGACGGTGCGTCCCTGCAGGCCAGCCTGGCCGGGCAGGGCGGTCCCGGTGTGCCGCCGCCGCCCGCGCCGCCCGGTGTGCCCGGTGCGCCCAAGCCGCCGGGGGTGCCCGGTGCGTCCTCGGGCGGCCGTGCCGCCGGTGGCCAGGGCGGTCCGCCGCCGCCCCCGCCGCCGCCGAACGCCACCGGTGGCGGTACCGGCGCTCCCGGCGGTGGAGTGCACGCGGCGGCGACGATGCTGGCCGGCGGCGCGGCGCTGGGCGGTCCCGGTGTGCCCGGTGGCCCCGGCGTACCGGGCGGTCCCGGCGCTCACGGGATGCCGCCTTCGGCCGGCCCCGCCATGCCGCCGCCGGGCGTGCCGACCGGCCCGCAGGGACACCCCGGACAGCCCGGCCCGCCGCCGGGACAGCCGGTTCCCGGCGGCCCCGGCGCGTACGGCTATCCGCAGCCGCCCAGCGGTCAGCCGACCGTCGGCCCCGGCTACATGGCGGTGCTGAGCTATCGCGCGCCGGACGGTTCCGAGCAGAAGATCGTGCGGCGTTCGGCGCCCGGCACCCCGCATCCGGAGTGGCAGCTGCTGCACGAGCTGCGCGGCATGAACATCCCGCCGCAGCAGGTGCTGGAGCTGCACACCGAGCTGGAGTGCTGCGATCTGCCGGGTGGTTACTGCGCCCGGATGATCCGCGACAACTGGCCGCAGGTGCGGATCAGCCACACCGCCGCGTACGGCAGGGACCATGCCTCGCGGCAGCAGGGTGTGCGTCATCTCGTCGAGCATCAGGGTGAGTTGCACCAGGTCGCGGACGGTCCCGCGCGGCCGGCGCCGGTGCGGGTGCCGTTGCCGCATCCGTCGCAGGTCCAGCCCGTGCCGCCGGTGCCGCCGCAGGCCATCGGGCAGGAGCTGGAGCAGGCGTTCGGGCCGCAGGGGATCTTCCGCTTCGATCAGCGGGCGGTCTCCCGGCACGGCGTGCCCGATGTGGTGGCGCAGATGCTGGTGTGGGCCGGGCTGCCGGTCGACTTCGGGCCGTTCTTCTGGGCGCAGGCGCAGCCGGGCCGCCCGGTGCCGACGCTGGCGGAGCTGGCGGCGGAGCGGGGCGTGCAGCCGGCCGCCGACGCGGGCTCGTATCTGGTCATGGGCAACGACTTCGGCCGTCAGCTGTGCGTGCAGTACGGGACCGCGAACATCGTTGCGGTGCCCCTGGAGGCAGGTCCGCATGCGAACAGCGGGCAGCCGGCGACGCCGCAGTTCGTGAACTCGGGGCTGCCGGAGTTCATCCGCTGCCTGGCGATGCTGGGACGGATGTGGCGGCTGCGGTTCGGGCTGACGCCGGAGCAGGCGGGCCGCTGGACCGTCGACTTCCAGGCGCAGCTGGTCGCCCTGGACCCGCCGGCGCTCGGCTCACCGGAGACCTGGTGGTCGGTGCTGCTGGAGCAGATGTGGGACGGGCTTCTTTAGCGGAGCCCCTTCGGGAGCACGCGCACGCCTACCGGGTGCGCGCATGCTCCCTCACGCCGTAGGGCGCTCGTGGCGCTCGACCCGCGGAACGGGTCGGGCGCCACAGCCATGTGTACCGACCCATGTGTACCGACGTGCTGGACGGGCCCGGCTGCCGGGAGGTGACCGGCCGTCAGGCCCGCCGCCGTACGTCCGGCGCGGCATGCGGCCGCGCTCGGTGACCTCGGACGGGTGAAGCGGCAGCGCCGGCTGATCGGCGCGGCGCCGACGAGCCGCTCGGCCCCGGCGCGTTCCCCGATCCGTCCCCACCGGCTCCGGAACCGGCCCCGGTGCGCGGCCGGGCGCCGCCGGAGGTGTACTGCTGTGGGACGAAAACGGGCGAGACAGCCGTTCCCGGCGCTGCGCATCGACGAGCCGATTCCGACTTCTGCTGCCAATTGACGCATCCTGGGGGGATGAGATGGGCGGAGTGTCGCGATAGGGGCGCTTAGGTCCTATCCAGAAAGATGTGCGAAAGATGTGCGCGGGACTGCGTCGAAGTGTGCGGGCCCGCGCCTGCTGTGCGCGGCGGAGAGGGGCTTTGAGGGATGAGTGCATCGGTTTCGCCTCACGGGTTCGAGACCGTACGAGGGCGCGGCTACCGGCCGGACGACGTGGACCGTCGTGTGGAGGGGCTGTCAATAGACCGTGACTCATGCTGGGAGCGCGCCGCGCGGCTGACCGTCCTGTGCAACGAGATGGAGGGGGAGCTGAAGAACCTGCTGGCCCATGTGGCGCAGCTGCCCCCGCAGACGTACGCGTCCCTCGGTGAGCAGGCCCAGGTGATCCTGAACACGGCGGAGTCCGAGGCGGTGCGGCTGCGGGCCGAGGCCGAGACGGCGGCCGAGCAGGCGGGCGACGAGGCCGAGGCGTACGCCCGGCAGATCCGGATCACCGCGGACAAGGAGTCGAAGGCGCTGCGGGCCGAGGCCCAGGAGCAGGCGCGGCGCATCGAGGAGGAGGCGTGGGCGGAGGCCGCGGCGGAGACGGCCGCCGCGGGCCAGGACGCCGAGCGGTGGCGCAACGAGGCGGCCGCCGAGCTCAAGGACACGCACCGGCGCACCGCGGAGATCTGGCAGGAGCAGGAGGAGCGGCAGGCCGAGGAGTGGGAGGCCGCCGGACGGGACATCGCCGCCCGGGAGGAGGAGCTGGAGCGGCTCATCGCGGACCTGGAGGCCCAGGGGGAGGCCCGGCTCGCCGACACCCGGCGCCTCCAGGCGGAGATCGAGGAGGCCGCCCGGCACAGCCAGGAGGAAGCCGAGGACCACGGCGCCGAACTGCTGGCCAAGGCCCGGGTCCAGGTGGAACGCATCGAGCGCGCCACGGAACGCATCCTGCGCGAGCACGAGGAGGAGTGCGCGGAGGTCCGTGCCCATATGACGCACGTACGCAACAGCCTGGCGGCGCTCACGGGCAAGGTGCCGGAGGAGGACGTGGACGGCGAGTTGGCCGGGGAGCCGGGCGGGGAGCCGAGTGCGGACTGCGGCGGGGAGCGGGGCGGCGACCTGGGGAGCGAATCGGCGCCGGAGCCGTCCGGGGCGCAGCCCGATGCCAGGCCCGAGCCCGGCCAGGTCGAGACCCGCGCTCCCGTCGACCCCGACAACGAGGACACGTTGGAGACGGAGCTGCCCCGCCTGGACGGCTGAGCGGGGCGGCGCGGGCCGGCTGCCGCGGGACCCTTAGGGGGAGTTCGAACAGATCCCCTAAGGGTTGCGAGGCCCCCCTGCGGGGCCACAACGCGGGGGTGCGGGGCGGTAATTCCCGGGGTCCCGTGGTCCCGCGGTTCGCGGGGTGATCGGCACGCCGCCGCCCGCGCGCCCGCCCGGGCTCGGCCTCAGATGTCCGCCGGCTCCGCCCGGTCCGCCGGTTCCGCGTCGTCCCCGCCTGTGCGGGCGTCCGCGTGCACCGGGAAGTGCCGGGGTGCCAGCAGGGCGAGGACGAGCAGGGCGAGGGCGGCGGCCGCGGCGGCGCCCAGGTAGACATGGTCGACGGTGGTGTCGACGGCGCGGCGCAGATAGGCGGTCGCGTGGGCGCCGAGGGCACCGGCGTGTTCCAGGGCGCGCGCCACCGCGTCCAGGTCGTGCGGCAGGCCGGGGCGGATGTCCGCGGGGGCGTGCGCGAGGCGGTCGTTGAGGGTGGCGTTGGCGACGGCGCCGAAGAGGGCCGCGCCGACGGACTGGCCGACCTGGCGGCTGAAGAACACCGAGGCGGTGGCGGTGCCGCGCTCCGCGTAGCCGACGGAGGACTGGACGCCGATGAGCAGCGGCAGCTGGAAGAGGCCGAGGGCCGCGCCCAGCGCCAGCATGATCAGGGCGGGCTGCCAGGCGGCGCCCGGGTAGGGCAGCAGGGGGAAGGCGAGCAGGATCAGGGCGGCCGTGCCGATGCCGAGCATGGCGCTGTTGCGGATGCCGACGCGGTTGTAGACATGGCTGCTCAGGGCCGCCGAGAGCGGCCAGCTCAGGGTCATCCCGGACAGCACGAAGCCGGCGGCAGTCGGGCCCAGGCCCAGCACCGCCTGGGCGTAGGTGGGCAGGAACACGGTCGGTGCGACCATCAGCAGACCCAGCGCGCCGAAGGCGAGGTTGACGGCCGCGATGGTGCGGCGGCGCCAGACCCAGCCCGGGATGATCGGCTCAGCGGCGCGGCGTTCGATGAGGACGGTGACCGCCCCGCAGACCGCGCTGCCGGCGAACAGCAGCAGGGAGGGCGCCGAGATCCAGGGCCAGGCGACGCCGCCCTGGACGAGGGCGGTCAGCAGCAGGCCGCCGCAGGCGAAGATGGCGAGCGCGCCGGGCCAGTCGACGCGGGGGCGTCGCGGACCGGCGGGGTGTGGCCTGGTCTCGGCGAAGTGCCGGCTGATCAGCCACAGGGCCACCGCACCGACCGGCAGGTTGATCAGGAAGATCCAGCGCCAGTCGGCGTACGAGGCGAGCAGGCCGCCCAGCGCCGGTCCGGCGACCGCGGACGCGGCCCAGACGGAGGAGAGCTTCGCCGCGATCTTGGGGCGTTCCCGCATCGGGTAGAGGTCGGCGGCGATGGTCTGGACGGTGCCCTGGAGCGCGCCGCCGCCCAGGCCCTGGAGCACCCGGAAGGCGATGAGGGAGGCCATGTCCCAGGCGCCGGCGCAGGCCAGCGACCCGGCGAGGAAGAGCACGATGCCGGTGATCAGGATGGGCTTGCGGCCGAAGGTGTCGGAGAGCTTGCCGTAGACGGGCAGGGTGACGGTGACGGCCAGCAGATAGCCGGAGAAGAGCCAGGAGAAGACCGCGAAGCCGCCCAGGTCGCCGACGATCTGGGGGACGGCGGTGGCGATGATCGTGGAGTCGAGGGCGGCCAGCGCCATACCGAGCATCAGGGCGGCGACGACGGGGCCGCGCCGGCCGCCCGCCGCTATGCCGCCGTCGCGGTCCTCCGTGGTGCGGCTCACCGGGCCCCCTCCGTCGTCGCGCGCCCTTGCCTGCCAGATGATGTGTGTAGCACACACCATTCCGTTCGGGGTCAGAGTGCGGACGGAATTCTCGAAGGATGGGATGCGCACGGGGGCGCCCTCGGGCCCGAGTCCGCCCCCGAGGCGCTCGACGGCCGGCTGTGGGCGGGGGAGGGGCGCGAGGCTCCTTGAGGGGCGGTGGTCGGGTGACGGCGAGGGAGGGGCGCGGAGCTCCTTGAGGGGCGGTGGTCGGGTGACGGCGAGGGAGGGGCGCGGAGCTCCTTGAGGGGCGGTGGTCGGGTGACGGGCGGGCGTAAGGTGGGCAGCCCCGGCCCGTTCCACGTGTCGGGCTGTTCGCGTTGTTCGCCTCGTTGATCTCCTCGCTGGGACGGAACCTTTCATGAGCCTGACTGGTCTGCTCGACGCCGTCGTACGGGACCCGGCGCTCGCCGAAGCGGTGCAGGCCGCGGCCGACGGGCACCGGCCCCATGTGGACCTGGTGGGCCCGCCCGCCGCCCGCCCCTTCGCGGTGGCCGCCCTGGCCCGCGAGTCCCGCCGTCCGGTCCTCGCGATCACCGCCACCGGCCGGGAGGCCGAGGACCTCGCCGCCGCGCTGCGCACGCTCACGCCGGCCGGCGAGGAACACACCGTCGTCGAGTTCCCGTCCTGGGAGACGCTGCCGCACGAGCGGCTCTCGCCGCGCTCGGACACCGTCGGCCGCCGCCTCGCGGTGCTGCGCCGGCTCGCCCACCCGCGCAAGGACGACCCGACCGCCGGCCCCGTCTCGGTCGTCGTCGCGCCGATCCGCTCCGTGCTCCAGCCGCAGGTCAAGGGCCTGGGCGACCTGGAGCCCGTCAGCCTGCGCACGGGCGACAGCGCCGACCTCGAAGAGATCGTCGACGGGCTGGCGGCCGCCGCCTACGCGCGCGTCGAACTGGTCGAGAAGCGTGGCGAGTTCGCCGTGCGAGGCGGCATCCTCGACGTCTTCCCGCCCACGGAGGAGCACCCGCTGCGGGTCGAGTTCTGGGGCGACGACGTCGAGGAGATCCGCTACTTCAAGGTCGCCGACCAGCGGTCCCTGGAGGTCGCCGAGCACGGGCTGTGGGCGCCGCCGTGCCGGGAGCTGCTGCTGACCGACGACGTCCGCACCCGCGCCGCCGCCCTCGCCGAGCAGCACCCGGAGCTGGGCGAGCTGCTCGGCAAGATCGCCGAGGGCATCGCCGTGGAGGGCATGGAGTCCCTGGCTCCCGTGCTGGTCGACGAGATGGAGCTGCTGCTGGACGTGCTGCCCGAGGGCTCGATGGCCGTGGTGTGCGACCCGGAGCGGGTACGCACCCGGGCCGCCGACCTGGTGGCGACGAGCCAGGAGTTCCTCCAGGCGTCCTGGGCGGCCAGCGCCGGGGGCGGGGCGGCCCCGATCGACGTGGGCGCGGCCTCCCTGTGGGGTATCGCGGACGTCCGGGACCGGGCCCGCGAGCTGGGCATGATGTGGTGGTCGGTGTCGCCCTTCGCCGCTGACGAAGCGGGTGCGGACGAGGACACCCTCCAGCTCGGCATGCATGCCCCCGAGACCTACCGCGGCGACACCCAGCGGGCGCTCGCCGACACCAAGCAGTGGCTGGCCGACGGCTGGCGCACGGTCTTCGTCACCGAGGCGCACGGCCCCGCTGCCCGCACCGTCGAGGTGCTCGGCGGCGAGGGCATCGCCGCCCGCCTGGACGGCGACCTCGCCGCGATCAGCCCGTCCGTCGTCCATGTCGCCTGCGGCTCCCTCGACAACGGCTTCGTCGACCCGTCGCTCAAGCTCGCCGTCCTCACGGAGACCGACCTCACCGGCCAGAAGGCCGCCGGCAAGGACGCGGCCCGGATGCCGGCCCGCCGCCGCAAGACCATCGACCCGCTCACCCTCCAGGCCGGCGACTTCATCGTCCACGAGCAGCACGGCGTCGGCCGCTACATCGAGATGGTGCAGCGCACGGTCCAGGGCGCCACCCGCGAGTACCTCCTCGTCGAGTACGCGCCCGCCAAGCGCGGCCAGCCCGGCGACCGCCTCTACATCCCCACCGACCAGCTGGAGCAGGTCACCAAGTACGTCGGCGGAGAGGCCCCGACGCTGCACCGTCTGGGCGGCGCCGACTGGACGAAGACCAAGGCGCGCGCGAAGAAGGCGGTCAAGGAGATCGCCGCCGACCTGATCAAGCTCTACTCCGCCCGGATGGCGGCCCCCGGCCACACCTTCGGTCCGGACACCCCCTGGCAGCGCGAGCTGGAGGACGCGTTCGCGTACGCGGAGACGCCGGACCAGCTCACCACCATCGCCGAGGTCAAGGAGGACATGGAGAAGTCGGTCCCGATGGACCGTCTGATCTGCGGCGATGTCGGCTACGGCAAAACCGAGATCGCTGTGCGAGCGGCGTTCAAGGCGGTCCAGGACGGCAAGCAGGTCGCCGTCCTCGTTCCGACCACCCTCCTTGTGCAGCAGCACTACGGCACGTTCACCGAGCGGTACGGTCAGTTCCCGGTCAACGTCAAGGCGCTGTCCCGCTTCCAGACCGACACCGAGGCCAAGGCCGTCCTCGACGGGCTGCGCGAGGGCTCCGTCGACCTCGTCATCGGCACCCACCGGCTGTTCTCGTCCGAGACCAAGTTCAAGGACCTGGGCCTGGTCATCGTCGACGAGGAGCAGCGGTTCGGCGTCGAGCACAAGGAGCAGCTGAAGAAGCTGCGCGCCAACGTCGACGTACTGACGATGTCCGCCACCCCGATTCCCCGTACGCTCGAAATGGCGGTGACGGGCATCCGCGAGATGTCGACGATCACCACGCCCCCGGAGGAGCGGCACCCGGTCCTCACCTTCGTCGGCCCGTACGAGCAGAAGCAGATCGGCGCCGCGATCCGGCGTGAACTCCTGCGCGAGGGCCAGGTCTTCTACATCCACAACCGGGTGGAGTCCATCGACCGGGCCGCCGCCCGCCTCCGCGAGATCGTCCCGGAGGCCCGAATCCAGACCGCCCACGGGCAGATGGGCGAGTCGCGGCTGGAGCAGGTCGTCGTCGACTTCTGGGAGAAGAAGTTCGACGTCCTGGTCTCCACGACGATCGTCGAGTCCGGTATCGACATCTCCAACGCCAACACCCTGATCGTCGAGCGCGGCGACAACTTCGGCCTCTCCCAGCTCCATCAGCTGCGCGGCCGGGTGGGCCGCGGCCGCGAGCGCGGCTACGCCTACTTCCTCTACCCGCCGGAGAAGCCGCTCACCGAGACCGCCCACGAACGCCTCGCCACCATCGCCCAGCACACCGAGATGGGTGCCGGTATGTATGTCGCGATGAAGGACCTGGAGATCCGCGGCGCCGGAAATCTGCTCGGCGGCGAGCAGTCGGGCCATATCGCCGGCGTCGGCTTCGACCTCTATGTCCGCATGGTCGGCGAGGCCGTCGCGGACTACCGGGCCTCACTGGAAGATGGCTCAGGAAAGGGGGAGGAGGAGCCCCCGCTCGAAGTCAAGATCGAACTCCCCGTGGACGCGCATGTCCCGCACGACTACGCGCCCGGCGAGCGGCTGCGCCTCCAGGCGTACCGGTCCATCGCCTCCGCGTCGTCGGAGGAGGACATCGCCGCCGTCCGCGAGGAACTCACCGACCGTTACGGCAAGTTGCCGGAGCCGGTGGAGAACCTGCTGCTGGTGGCCGGGCTGCGGATGCTGGCGCGCGCCTGCGGCGTCGCGGACATCACACTCCAGGGCTCCAACATCCGCTTCGGCCCCGTCGAACTGCGCGAGTCCCAGGAACTCCGCCTCAAGCGCCTCTACCCCCGTACGGTCCTCAAGCCGGCCACCAAACAGGTCCTGGTGCCGCGCCCCACCACCGGAAAGATCGGCGGCAAGCCGCTGGTCGGGCGGGAACTGCTGGCCTGGGTGGGGGAGTTCCTGACGACGATCCTGGGGTCGTGACGGGCGGGGCGCCGCCGCCCTGCGGTCAGTGCGCCGACGTCCGCCGGAAGACGGCGATGTCCGAGGCGGTGCCCAGGATGACGTAGGTGGATCCGAGGTGGCGCTTCGCGGCGTCCTTGAGGGTTTGTTCCGGTGTGCGGTTGTCGGGTAGCTGCGTGGCTATGTAGTCGGGCGCGAGGCCGCGGGTGTCGCCCGTCCAGAAGACCCGGGTGCGGTTGGTGAGGCGGCTCAGCGGCCGGACGTCGGACTCCACCGTGGCGTCGTCGGGTATTCGCTCCAGCAGGCGCTCGGCGGCGGCGACATCCGGCGGCATGCGGTAGGTGGCCGAATCGGTGAGGCGGCCCACCGGGAGCGTGGTGGTCAGTGCGAGCGCGGTGGCCACGAGGGCGGCCGGCAGATGGTGCGCGTACGAGCGGAGCCAGCGCCGCTGCGAGAACCGGGCGCGCGGCAGGGCGTCGACGAGGGCGAGGAAGACGACCGGCATCAGCACGGCGTTGTAGTGCCAGTCGATGCCCCAGTAGTGCGGATCGTGCGAGAGGAACCGCCAGCCGAGGGTGGGCAGCGCGACCAGCAGCAGCGGGGAGCGCAGTGCGAGCAGTCCGGTGGTGGGGAGCAGGACCCACAGCGTGGTGTGCAGGGCGGTGCCGAGGGGGATGACGGTGCCGCCGCCGTCGCCGCCGAGCTTGCTCCAGTAGTCGTACGAGCCGGAGCCGTTGAAGCCGGGGATGATCACGCCGAGGGTGACGGCGGTGGCGCTGATGCCGCAGGCGACCAGGCCGATGGCCAGTGGGGAGGCCCGGCGGGTGCGGATCAGGGCGAGCGCCCCGATGGCCGCGGCGGTCACCCCCAGGTCCTCCTTGACCAGCGGCAGCGGAGCGGCCCAGCACACCGCCGCGGTCCACCGTCCGCGCAGCACCGCTTCCAGGGCGAACGCGATCAGCGGCAGCGCGAAGGCTATTTCGTGGAAGTCGAAGTCAACGGCCTTCTGCATGCCCCAGGACAGGCCGTACGCGATGCCCAGGGCCAGGCCGCGGGCGCGGCCCAGGTAGCGGGCGGCGGCGCGGGTGACCGGTATCGCGGACAGCGCGAACAGCGCGGCCTGGGCGATCAGCAGGGTCAGCGAGGAGGGGAACAGTCGGTAGAGGGGGGCGAGTACGACCAGCACCGGGCTGAAGTGGTCGCCGAGGATGTTGGTGCCGGGGCCCTTGAGATCGACGATCGGCGCCTGGAAGTGGGCGTAGCCGCGTATCGCCTGCTCGAAGATGCCCAGGTCCCAGGACGAGATGGACATCGACCCGAAGCGGCAGAGCGCGAGCAGGGCGTACGCGACGAAGAAGAACGCGGCCGTCCAGTACGGGTCGAGGCGGGGAGCCCGCAAGGGGGTTGCGCGATCGAGCAGCCGCCGGGTAGTGCGTCGTAGGGGATGGGACTCCGAGACTGGCACGGCCGGTGCTGCGTCGGTGGTCGCCGCCGTTGCTGCGGCCGTGTCCATGGGGGTTCCTCGCTCTCGATTTCCGAAAAGATACTCGAAGCGGCGGGCTGTGCCGCACCGCCTGCCGTCCCTTGTCACCCCGCCCGCCATCCGTCCCTACGCTCCCGGATTGGACGACGCCTTGATACGGACCGCGCTTCCCGTGACCGCCGCCACCGCCACCGCGCTGGCCTGCCTGCTGACCCTCACCGGCTGTGCCCCCGACGACACCTGGGGCGGCAGTGGTTCAGACGTCACGGAGAGCCCGTCCGTTCCCACGGGAGGGGCGAACCCGAGGACCGCTCTGGCGGCCGCCGACTCGCTGGATGTCAAGGGCCGCGCCCCCAGGACCGGTTACGCCCGCGACCGCTTCGGCTCGGCCTGGGCGGACACCGACGGCAACGGATGCGGCACCCGCGACGACATCCTCAAGCGCGATCTGCGGGGCACGGCGTTCCGCGGCGGGGACTGCGTGGTGTTGTCCGGGACGCTGTCGAAGGATCCGTACACGGGCAGGGCGGTGCGCTATGTGCGCGGCCGCAGCAAGGTCGACATCGACCATGTGGTGGCGCTGTCCGATGCCTGGCAGAAGGGCGCCGCGACCTGGCCGGGCCGCAAGCGGGTGGCGCTGGCCAACGATCCGCTGAATCTGATCGCGGTGGACGCGTCGGCGAACCGGCGGAAGAGCGACGGGGACGCGGCGACCTGGCTGCCCGCGTACAAGGCTTACCGCTGCGCCTATGTCGCGCGCCAGGTGGCGGTGAAGAAGAAGTACGGGCTGTGGGTGACGCGGGGCGAGAGAGACGCGATGGTGCGGGTGCTGAACTCGTGCCCGGCCCAGCGGCTGCCGAGCGGCGGCAGCCCTACGGAGGCGCCGGCGCGGTTCTCGGCGAAATAGCGGGCGGCCGCTCCGGGGACAACCGGGCGGCCGCTTCGCAGGCACGCCGTCGGGCCCGGCCCCCCCGGGGGGCGGGGGGGGGCGGCCGCGGGGGGGGGGGGGGGGGCGGGGGGGCCGGGGGGGGGCCGTTGCGCCGGCACGCCGTCGGCCCGGAACCGCGAGGGAGCGGTTCCGGGCCGACGGCGTGTCGTACGGAGCTGGAGCGGATCAGAGGGTCAGCTTCCAGTTCGCGGGGTCGAGCAGGATGTCCGGCGTGATCTTGATGGAGAGTTCCTTGGCGGTCGGCGGAGCGTCGAAGACCATCTCCACGCTGTCGGACTCGTTGGGGTCGAGCGTCTTCTCCCAGTCGTGGTGGAGGATGCCGTGCTTGTCGTCGGCGACCTCCTCGGTCTTCTTGCCGTCGGCCTCGGCGTCGGTCGACATGAGCGGGTTGGTGGCCGCCTTGTCGCCGGTGTTCTTGAGCGTGACGGTGACCTTGTACGACTTGTTGCCCTCGGTGTGGCCGCTGATCAGGGTGTTCGGGTCGACGGTGAACGGGGTCGGCTTCGAGACGGTCACCTGGAGACCGTTGTTGTACTTCGCCGATTCACCCGGGCCGAGGTCCTTGATGTTGCTGCTGCTGCCCGACTGCTTGTCGAACTCCTCGTTCACCTCGTCGACGGCCTTGTTGACCGCCATCACGGTGACGATGACCCCGACGACCGCGAGGATGAGCGAGAGGGCGCCCAGGATCGTGCCGGTGAGCGCCACGCCCTTGTTGGTGGCCTGACCCTTCTTGACGCGGCCCATTCCCACGATGCCGAAGATCAGGGCCAGCAGGCCGAGCGGTCCGGCCAGCCAGAACAGGATCATCGGGATGCCGCTGAGCGCGCCGATGATGCCGAGGACAAGGGCGGCGACGCCGAGGCCGTTACGGGCCGCCTGGTGGCTGTGTGCACCGGCGGGCCCCTGCGGCGTGGGCTGGTACTGCATCTGCTGAGACATACGAGGGGCCCCTTCCGGGCTCTTGATCATTCCTGCCGAAGTGGTGCTGTGCAGCGGCGCCGTGCCATGCCGCCGTGAAGTCCTGCCGCCGAGCAGCGCCGTGTGAAGCGCCGCCGCGTCGTCGTGCCGTGAAGCGATGGGTCAATAACAACAGGTCCTGTGAACCGAGTCAACACGAGTCATCGAAGAAGAAATAAGTTCACGCTGTGAAGGGGTTGGTTCGCGTCGAATGGGTATGCTCGTTGACACACAGGTCGGGGTTATCGGGAGGACAAGGAGCCAGCCACGTGCCGGACAACGCATCACCGCACAGCGCGACGGTCGACATCGCGGCAGACGGCGGTCCGGCGGCGAGTTACGCGGGCGGCGCCCATCGCGCAGACGTCGCAGACGTCGCAGACGTCGCAGGCATCGCCCACGCGGAAGTCGCGGTCGGTGTCGTCGGCGCGGGCAACGCCGCAAGTGGCACGGCCGAGCGCGCCACCGAGGTGACCGCCGCCGGCATCGCCCGGCTCGCCGGCGTCGGCCGGGCCGCGGTCAGCAACTGGCGGCGCCGGCACGCCGACTTCCCCAAGCCGGTCGGCGGCACCGAGACCAGCCCCGCCTTCGCCCTCGGCGAGATCGAGCAATGGCTGCGCGACCAGGGCAAACTCGCCGAGGTCCCGCTGCGCGAGCGGGTCTGGCAGCAGCTCGTCGGACACCCGGCCGGCGCCGCCGTCGCGCTCCGTCAGGCCGGCGCCGTCCTGCTGCTCGCCCATGACCGGCCGGCCGCCTGGAAGCAGCTGCGCGGCGCCGCCGACGACACCGAGCTGACCGGCGTACTGCCCGCCATGCTCGAGGCCGTCCTCGCCGCCCGGCTCGGCGCCGACCACCCCGTGCGCGGTCTGACCCGCGAAGCGCTCGCCCCGTCCGCCGCGCTCGTCCGCGCCGCCGCCGATCTCGCCGCCGCGGACGGCGCCTCCCAGGCGTACGCCTTCCTGCTGGGCCGCCACCTGGACGCCAACCCCCGGCAGTACACCCTGACCCCGCCGGGCCCGGCCGCGCTGATGGCCGAACTGGCCGCGCCGGAAGGCCGGTTGGACATCGTCCTCGACCCGGCCTGCGGCGTCGGCGGCCTGCTGACCGCCGCCCAGGAGCGGGCGACGGACGCTGCCGAGGCCGGCGCCGCCCCCCTCGCGCTGCACGGCCAGGAGTCCGACCCCGACCTGGCCGCGCTCACCGCGCTCCGCCTCGCCCTCAGTGCCCCCGACGCCCAGGTCCGGGTGCGCGCCGCCGACACCCTGCGCGCCGACGCCTTCCCCGACCTCGCCGCCGACGCCGTTCTCGTCCACCCGCCGTTCAACGAACGCAACTGGGGCCACGACGAACTGGCCTACGACCCCCGCTGGGAGTACGGCTTCCCGGCCCGTACGGAATCCGAACTCGCCTGGGTCCAGCACGCGCTGGCCCGGCTGCGCCCCGGCGGCACCGCCGTCCTCCTCATGCCGCCCGCCGTCGCCTCCCGCCGCTCCGGCCGCCGGATCCGCGCCGACCTGCTGCGCCGCGGCGCACTGCGCGCCGTCATCGCGCTGCCCGCGGGCGCCGCTCCGCCCAACGGCGTGCCGCTGCACCTCTGGGTGCTGCGCAAGCCCGGCGGCAGCACCCCGCCCACCCCGCACCTCCTCGTCGTGGACACCGCGGCCCTCGCCGCCGGCGGCCGCGACAAACTCGACTGGCAGACCGTCCGCGCCACCGCCGTGGACGCCTGGCGGGCGTTCGACCGCGACGGCGGCATCGAGGAGGAACCCGGCGTACGACGCTCGCTGGCCGCCATCGACCTCCTCGACGACGATGTCGACCTCGCCCCCGCCCGGCACCTGCCGCCGCCCTCCGCGGCCGGCGGCCCCGCCGAACTCGCCCGCGTACGCGACCGGTTGACCGACACCCTCGCCCGTACGACACAGCTCACCCCGCGCCCCGCGGGCACCGACACCGCCCCCGCCCGCTGGCCGCTCACCACCCTCGGCGAACTCGCCCGCTCCGGCGCCCTGATCCTGCGCACCGGCGGCGCCGGCACCGCACCGTCCCCCAGCGGCGCGCCCCCCGTCCTCACCGACCACGACGTCATCGGCGCCACCGCGCCCTCCGGCACCCTCCCGGAAGCGCCCTCCTCCGGGCCCCCCGAGGAACCCGTCCTCCTCCTGACCGGCGATGTCGTCGTCCCGGTCCTCGGCGGCGGCGCGATCGCCCGGGTCATCGACGACGCCACCGCGGGCGCCGCCCTCGGCCGCAACCTCACCGTCCTGCGGCCCGATCCGGCCGCCCTCGACCCCTGGTTCCTCGCCGGATTCCTGCGCGGCACCGCCAACAACCGCCAGGCCAGCAGCTACGCCTCATCCGCCACCCGGCTCGACGTCCGCCGCCTCCAGCTGCCCCGGCTGCCGCTCGCCGAACAACGGCGCTACGGACAGCGCTTCCGCGACCTGGCCGACTTCGAAGAGGCCCTGCGCCTGGCGTCCCGGCTCGGCGAACAGCTCGTCCAGGGGCTGCACGACGGGCTGACCGACGGGTCGGTGGCGCCGGACTGACGGGCGGAGTCCCACGGCGGGGCTCCGATGGCCGGCGGGTCCGGCCGGCGGGCGAGAACGGGGCGAAGGGGGCGAGCGGGGCGAACGGGCCCCGCGCCGGGGCGACTCCGCCCCACGGAACGGCGGATCCCTCCGCCTCATTCCCTACAACCCCGCACACGCTGCCGCCGTCATATATACGCTCGCAGTTCGGTGCGCGCATCGCGTATCACGTATCCGTGCCCGCGGAGCCGAGGCGCGCCCAACACCCCGCGTGTGCGAGGCGATGCCGCCGCATCCGCCACCGCCGATCGATCAGGAGCAGTACATGCACGCCCCGGCCCCGGCCCACCCGCCGTACCAACCCCCGGCGCGGGGCACGGTCGTGGCGCTGAGGGTGTTCTTCGTGGCCGCCACCGTGCTCAGCGCCGGCCTCCTGGCCTGGATCGCGCTGCTGCGGGCCGCGCTCGTGCAGCGCAGACAGCTCGGCTGGTGGCTGTTCGGCGCCGACCTGGCCCTGCTCGTCGGCATCATCGTGGTGGTCGGCGTCTTCCCCGAGACGGACTGGCGCACGGACGCCGCGGTGGGGGCGCTGCTGCTGCAGATGGTGGGCGCCGTCGCCTACTACCTGGTCGCCGACACCCGGGGGCCGCGGATGCCCGGGTACGGCACGCGGTACGGCGCCTTCCAGCAGGCCGGATACGGAAGCGGGGCGGGCTACGGAGGCGGGTACGGGCCCGGCCCTGCGAACGGCCCCGGCACCGGGAACGGGTACGCAAACGGCAGCGGATACGGCTACCCCCCGGCGGCCTATCCCACCGCCCCCTCTCCCTCTCCGTACGGCCCGCCACCGGGGCCCGCCCCCACCCCGCCCCCCGTACACGCGCAGGAGACCCAGCCGTACGCCGGCCCCGCCCCCCACTCCGGCCCCCACCCCTCCCACGCGTCCCAGGAGCGGCCGCAGCGCATCGACCGGGTGCGGGCCGAGCTCGATGAGCTCAGCGACTACCTCCGCAAGGAGGAGGGCCGATGAACGGGCGGGTCATCGCAGAGCGCTACGAACTCTCCGCGCTGCTCGGCCAGGGCGGCATGGGCCAGGTCTGGATCGGCTACGACCGCCGCCTGGACCGCCGGGTCGGCGTCAAACTGCTGCGCCCCGACCGGGTGGCGGGCACACCGGACGGCGAGGAGATGCGCCGCCGCTTCGTCCGTGAATGCCGGGTCACGGCGCAGGTCGACCACCCGGGCCTCGTCACCGTCCACGACGCCGGCAGCGACGACGAAGACCTCTACCTGGTCATGCAGTACGTCGAGGGCGCCGACCTCTCCGACCACCTCGCCGAGCACGAGCCGTACCCCTGGCCGTGGGCGGTCTCGGTCGCCGCCCAGCTCTGCGCCGTGCTGGCGGCCGTGCACGCGGTCCCGATCGTCCACCGCGACCTCAAACCCCGCAATGTCATGATCCGGCCGGACGGTTCCCTGGTCGTCCTCGACCTCGGTATCGCCTCCGCCCTCGACACCGACACCACCCGCCTCACCCACACCGGCTCACCCATCGGCAGCCCCGCCTACATGGCCCCCGAACAGGCCATGGGCGGCGCGGTCGGCCCGCACACCGACCTCTACGCCCTCGGGGTGCTGCTGCACGAACTCCTCAGCGGCACCGTCCCGTTCGCCGCCTCCACCGCGCTCGGTGTGCTCCACCGCCATCTGCACGAAGAGCCCGTCCCGGTGCGCCGGCTGCGACCCGACGTCCCCGAGGCCCTCGAAGCGCTGGTCCTGCGCCTGCTGCGCAAGGACCCGCAGGCCCGCCCCGCCGACGCGCAGCAGGTCTACCAGGCGCTGACCCCGCTGCTCCCCGCCTCCGACGCCGGCCCGCACGCCGCACAGCCCCCGCATCCCCCGCTCGCCCCGATGGACCCCACCCGCCCGTTCCGCCGGCCGCACGCCCCCTGGCCGGTGCGCTCCGCGACACCGAACCCACCACCGACCCCGGCCCTGACCCCGATGCCGGCCCCGGCACCGGCCGAACCGGCGGTACTCGGCTCCGTACCCGCCCAACGCGCGGCCGCCGGCTCCAGCGCCCCGGAACCGGCGATGGCCGCCTCGGCGACCCCGGAACCGGCGATATCCGGCCCCGGCTCCGGGTACCCGTCCGCCGACCCAAGGACCTCAGGCTCGGCCCCCGACCCCCGCATCTCCGCCCCCGCGCCGGGCGGCCCCACCCCCCGCCCGCGGCCTGCACGCCCCGCACCGTCTGCCACGCCCGCGCCGCAGCCGGGCACCGGCCCGGACGTCGCCGGCGCCGTCGACGAGGTCAAGCACCTCCTCGACCAGGGACGGATCACCCGCGCCGTGGACATCCTCGGCGGCATCCTCCCGGCCGCCGCCGAACGGCACGGCGCGGAGTCCCCCGTGGTCCGCTCGCTGCGCAAGCAGTACGCCGCCACGCTCATGGACGACGGCCAGTACCGCCGGGCGCTGCCCGAACTCCGGCGTCTGGCCGAGGAGTTCGGCAAGGAGTCCGGCCCCGGCGCCACTCGCCAGTCACTCCAGTTCCACTACGAAGCCGCGCAGTGCCTGGAACAACTCGGCGAGGTCACACAGGCCCTGGAGGAGTTCCGCGCCCTGCTGCCGTACTTCGAGCGCGATCATGACGACCCCGTACGCCCCCTGGAGATCCGCCGCTCCATAGGTCAACTGCTCATAGCCCAGGGCGAATACGGCGCCGCCCAGGAAACCCTGTCCCGCCTCCTCTACGACGCGGAACGCCTACAGGGCCCGCACCATGCGTTTCCGGCGGAAGTCCGGCGGACGTTGTACTGGTTGGGGCAGGTGCGGGGGTAAGGGGAGAGGGGTCGGCGACCGCCTCGGGCGGTCGCCGGAACGCTCATGATCATCTCGAATGATCAATGATCAAGGGGAGATTGGCCGACTCCCGAGGACCCGTATGCCAGCCCCGATGAGCGGTGCTGGATTTTTCATATTAGCCTCCAAATCACTGTACGAAGTTGATCTGTTACAGATCGCAACCGTCTGCATAATGGAGGAGCAATGCGCAAGCTTCACAAGGCTGCCGTCGTGGCCGCCATCCTCGGCAGCGTCAGCTTCCTCGGAGCCCCCACTGCCTCCGCAGGTGGCCATGGGTGTAAGACGCACGACCTGAACGTCGACGTCCTTGGCAACGTCGGAGTCCTCAATGGTCTGCTGGGCAACTTGCTCAACGGCGAGGGCTCTCCGGGTGCTCAGGTCACCCACTTGGGCTCGACCTGCTGATATCGCGGTTGGTAGGCCGTGGAAAACCGAGTGGGTCCCGGCGTCCGAGTCGCAGGCTCGGCGCCGGGACCCAGTTTCCGGACCTCAGGCAACGGCCGGTCGCCGTGGCGGAGTTCGCGCGCCATGGGCCGTTCGTGCGGGACTGTATGTGCCACGCGGTGACTTCATGCCGGGGCGCATCGCTCCGCGCGGTCCTGAGCCCGTGACCGCCTCCCTCAACTCTTACCAGGGTGGGGGGCAATCGGCATGCCGTGCCTCATTCGCACCCGGTGGCGGAGTGATCAACGGGACAAGTGCCCAGAAACCCTCCGCGGCGTAGATCGTTGGCCGAAGGTGTGGCCTGGGCCACGCCGACTCCATAGCATCGATCACTCAAGGTCGAGACTCCGTCGCACGCTCCGCCGATCCGCCGGGAGGCCAAGTGTTCCGCCGTAGGACAGCGCTCTCCGTATCCGTCACCGCCGCCCTGCTGGCCGCGACGCCGCTGCTGGCCGCCTGTGGCAGCGACGCGCACCCGGGCGCCGCGGCCGTCGTGGAAGGGAAGCGGATCACCGTCTCGCAGTTGCAGGCGAGGGTGAAGCAGGTGCGCGACGCCCAGGCCAAGTCCCCGCAGGGCGGCCAACTGATCATGAACACCGGCCGGCTGAGCCTGGCCACCCTCAACGCGATGATCTTCGACGAGGTGCTGGCGCGCAGCGCCGAGGACGCCGGGGTCACGATCACCCGGAGCGACATCCAGAAGTGGCGCGCCCAGGCCGAGAAGCGTGCGGGCGGCGCCGCGCGGCTGCAGGCGATGTGGCTCCAGCAGGGCGTGGCGCCCCACGAGGTCGACGGCGTGGTCCGCAACCAGCTGCTGCTCGACGGCCTCGCCACGCACATCGGCGCGGACCGCGGCCAGCCGCAGGGCCAGCAGCGGCTCGCCGACGCACTGTCCAAGACCTCCCGGTCCATGGGCATCGATGTCAATCCGCGCTACGGCAAGTGGGACGACAAGCAGGTCATCCTCGGCGAGACGAAGTACCCGTGGATCACGCACGACGCCGGGGCCGGGCGGCAACCGGTCTGAGGAGACGACCGAGCCGGGGTCCTGCGGCTGCGCTGTCCATCCCCTCGGGCGGTAGCCGTTCGGGCGGTAGCCGTCCTGCGCCGGGCGTTGTCAGTGCGGTGCGTTACGTTCGATGCGTGAACGCTGACGCATCTGCCGCTGAGCCCGGCGCCGCGACCCGCCCCGAGGGCGGCGACACCGGACGCCTGGTCCTGCTCACCACCAGCCACCGGGTCGCCCCCGGGCTGCTGTCCTGGCCCGCGTGGCAGACGCTGCGCGAGGCCGACCGGGTGCTGTGCGCAGACCCGGACCACCCGCAGCTGCCCTATCTGCGGGAGGCCGGCATAGCGGTCGAGGAGGCCGCCCCCTCCGCCCGTGAGCTGGTCGACTACTGCGTCCAGGGCGCCCGCACCGCCGTCGTCCTGACCTCCGCCGTCGGCGAGAGCGCGCTCACGGACGGCCTGGCCCGGCTGGCCGGATCCGGCCGCGAGGCCATGCCCGACCTGGAACTGCTGCCCGGCTCGTACGACCTGCCCGGCGCCCGGCTGCTGGACCTCGTCCAGGTCATGGACCAGATCCGCGCCGACTGCCCGTGGAGCAGCATCCGTACGCATCAGGACCTCGCCAAGTACGGCATCGAGGAGGCGTACGAGCTGGTCGAGGCCATCGAGGCGGGCGACCGCGAGGAACTGCGCGAGGAACTGGGCGATGTGCTCCTCCAGGTCGTCTTCCACGCCCGCATCGCGCAGGACGACGCGGAGGAGCCGTTCTCCATCGACGACGTGGCCGGCACGATCGTCGAGAAGCTGGTCCACCGCCATCCGCATGTCTTCGGGGACGAGGCCGCCGCGACGCCCGAGGACGTCAAGGCGCACTGGCTGCGTACGAAGGCGATAGAGAAGCAGCGGGAGTCGGTGACGGAGGGTGTGCCGCTCGCCCAGCCCGGACTGGCGCTCGCGGCGAAGCTCGCCTCGCGGGTGCGGACGGCGGGCCTGGACGTCGCGCCGCCCGCGGGCGAGGGCATCGGGTACGAGCTGCTGGCGATGGCGGTACGGGCCGAGGCGGAGGGGATCGACCCGGAGGCGGCGCTGCGGGCGGCGGCGCGGGCCTATCGGGACGCGGTGGTGGTCGCCGAGGGGGGTGCGCAGGGCGCGGATTGAGTAGCGTGGGGGGAGGCTTGCATAGGGGGCGGGGGTGGAACCGGAGTTGGTGGCGCTGGCGGACTCTGGGGCGAGGGCCCTGGTCGGGGCCATGGGGACGGACGCCTGGGCGGAAGTGCGGACACGGGTCACGCACCTGTTCAGCGGAGCGTACGGCGGCACGGAACCGCCCCAATTGCCCGATGCCTCCGGGACGGTGGCGTCCTCGTTCGCGGTCCGGCTGCTGTGGCAGCTCAAGCTGCACGAGCTGCTCGAACGCGAGCCCCGGGCCGCCGATCCGCTCCGGGCCATCCTCGACGAGATTCCTCCCCGGCCGGTACCCACCCGGCCGGTACCCACCCGGCCCGTCGAGCCCGTCGGTGGTGTGCACAACACCGTCGCCGGCGGCACCCAGGGCAGCGTGGTCCAGGCGGCCTCCATCGGCACGGTCACCGTCCACACCAGCGCGTACGCGGAAACGCTCCTCGATCCCCAGGGCTGGCCCCAGGCCGAGGACGTGGACCGTATCGCCCTTGGCGTACGGCCCACCTACCGCAGGGACGGCCGCTCGCTGCCCCCTTACGTAGCCCGCGACCGTGACGAGGAACTCCTCTCGGCGATGACGCACGCCCGGTCGCACGGCGGGCTGGTGCTGGTGCTCGGCGAGCCGTTCACCGGCAAGTCACGCACCGCGCTGGAGGCCATGGCACAGGGGTTCGCCGGCTTCCGGGTCTTCGCCCCGGCGAGCGGCGCGGACCTGCGCGGACTGCCCGCCCTCTTACACGGCCGCCCCGGGCGTCACCTCGTCTGGCTCGACGATCTCGACGGACACCTCGGCGAAGGCGGACTGGAACCGCGACTGCTGGACCGGCTGACCGGCCTGCGCGTCGTCGTCCTCGCCACGATGCGCGACGACGCCTACGACGAGCACCGCCACACCCCGCACGGCCGCGTCCTCGACCTCGCACACACCGTTGAGCTGGGACATGAATGGAGCCCGGCGGAACGGGAGCGGCTCGCGCTGCGCGCCGGGGTCGAAGCGGATCCCCGGCTGACCGCCGCGGTCTGTTCGAGTGGTCCCGAGGGCGTGCCCGCCTACCTCGCTCTCGCCCCCCTCCTCTGGGAGGAGTGGTGGCGCGCCCGCCGCGCCGAACGGCACCCCCGTGGTCACGCCCTGGTCCGGGCCGCCCTCGACCTGGCCCGCTGCGGACTGGACGGGCCCCTGCCGATGTCCCTGCTCCTCAAGGTGCACGAGGGCTATGCGGACGTGGACGGCATGGACCGGGAGTCGATGGAGGACGCCCTCGCCTGGGCGACCGAGCGGCGCCACGGGCTGCTGCGGCTGCTCGTCCGCGTCACCGGCGATACATGGCGGGCCGCACCCTTTCTCGTCGAGGCCGCGGCCCGTCAGGAGGAGCTGCCCGCCGTGGACGGCCAGGTCTGGGGCTGTGCCCTGGAAGTGGCCCGTACGGACGGGGCGTACGACTACAAGGAGATCGCGGTCGGCGCACACGCCGCCTTCCATCGTGCCGCCGAGGCGGGGGACAGCACCGCGCTGCACAATCTCGGCCTGCTCGCCGAATCCCTTGGTGAGCTGGCGGACGCCGAGGGGTGGTTCCGGCGCGCGGCGGACGCCGGGCAGACGCAGTCCGCCGGGCGGCTGGGGCGGATGCTCGCCGAGCGGGGCGCGGGCAAGGAGGCGGAGCCGTTCCTGGAGATCGCCGCCGAGGCGGGGGACGCCGAGGCGGCGACGCTGCTGGGCAGGCTGTTGCGGGATCGGGCGGAGCGCTGGCTTCGGGCGGGAATGGGCGGGGGGAGCCCCGAGGCCGCCCACCGGCTCGGTGACCTGCTGCTCGGCAGTGGTGACGAGGACGACGCCCTGGCCTGCTACATCGAGGCGATCGACGCCGGGTATCCGCAGGTCGCCGCGAGCTTCGCCAGGCTCGGCCTCCTGTGGAACGACCGCGAAGAGGCCGAAGTCTGGTTTCGGCGGGCGGCGGACGCGGGCGACTGGCAGGCCCAGATGACGTTGCGCCACACCCTCGGCCCAAGGCGGCGCGTGGAGGACGCCGAACGGGAGCTCCGGGAATCGGCCGAAGAGGACAAGCCACTGGCCGCCGCCAATCTGGGCGTCCTGCTGGAGATGCGCGGCCGTCCGGACGAGGCCCGCACCTGGCACCTCAAGGCGTACGAGACCGGCGACCCCTACGGCGCCTTCCGCCTCGCCGAGCTCCACAAGAAGGACGGTGAGACGGCGGAGGCCCAGGCCTGGTACCGCAAGGCAGCGGACATGGGCCACCCCGGCGCCGAACGTGCCCTAGGCGAGAGCCCGGACGCGACCGTCGTCGACGACTGATCGCCGGCGCCGCGCCCGCACCCGCTCCGCGCCCCACACCCCCACGACGGCAGCCGCCAGCCCGGCCCCGACGCCACACACGCCACCCCACCCCGCCGCGACCCACACCGCCGACGTGAGTGCCGACCCGATCGCCCCGCCCACGAAGTAGCTGGTCATATAGGCCGAGTTGAGGCGGTTACGCGCTTCCGGGCGCACCCCGTACACCACGTTCTGGTTGCTGACGTGCACCGCCTGCACGGACAGGTCCAGCACGATCACGCCCACGAGCAGCGCCGCCAGCGACCAGGCCCCGCCGCCGCCGGCTGTCGCCAGCAGCCCCCACGACCCCAGCAGCAGGAACGCCGCGACGCCGGTGACCCGGTGCACCAGCCCCCGGTCCGCCAGCCGCCCGGCCGTCGACGCGGACAGCGAACCGGCCGCGCCCACCAGCCCCAGCAGCCCGATCGTCGATTCCTGCCAGCCGTAGCCCGGGCCGGACAGCAGGAACGCCATCGCCGTCCACAGCACGCTGAAGCCGGCGAAGGTCAGCGCGCCGAGCACCGCCCGCCAGCGCAGCACCGGCTCCTGGCCGAAGAGCGCGAGGGTGGAGCGCAGCAGGGCGGGATAGCGCAGGCCGACGGTGGTGCGCAGCGCCGGCAGGCGGAGCCGTAGCAGCAGCGCCATCAGCAGCATCAAGGCGGCGTTGACCCAGTAGACGGTGCGCCAGCCGCCGAGTTCGGCGAGCAGACCGGCGGCGGTACGGGCCAGCAGGATGCCCAGCAGCAGGCCGGTCATGACGGTGCCGACGGTGCGGCCGCGTTCGGCGGGTGCCGCGAGGGTCGCCGCGTACGGCACCACGACCTGGGCCGCGACCGAGGTGAGGCCGGTCAGGGCGGTGCCGGTGAGCAGCAGGACGGCGTTCGGCGCGCTCGCCGTGACGGTGAGGAAGAGGGCCGTCGCCAGCGTCAGGGTGACCGCAAGGCGGCGTCGTTCCAGCAGGTCACCGAGGGGGACGAGCAGCAGGAGCCCGAGTCCGTAGCCGACCTGGGCGACGGTCACCACCAGCGCGGCGGTGGAGGCGGCCAGGTGAAGGTCGCGGCCGATGGTGTCCAGGAGGGGCTGGGCGAAGTAGTTGCCGGCGACGGAGAGGCCGGCGGCGACGGACATCAGGAGCAGCGTGCCGCGGCCCAGCCGGCGCGGTTCCGGTTGGTCGTCGTCAGGTTCCATGCAGGACCTCCCCGTATCAGGCCCGCGGCCACGGTGGCGCGGGCACCACCCAGCCTCCGCCCCAACCGATCAATGAGTCCAACGCATAGTTTTCATCGCATCCATCGCGCATCACGATCGATGGCTACGATCGATGGATGGAGCTCCAGCAGATGCGCTACGTCGTCGCGGTCGCCGAGACCGGTGGGTTCACCCGGGCCGCCGAGCGCTGCCATGTGGTGCAGTCCGCGCTCAGCCACCAGATCGCCCGGCTGGAGAAGGAGCTGGGCGCCCGGCTCTTCGACCGGACCAGCCGCAGCGTCCGGCTCACCGCGGCGGGCGAGGTCTTCGTCCCGGTCGCCCGGCAGGCGCTGCAGGCGGCCGAGCGGGCGCGCGCCGAGGTGGAGGCGGCGACCGGTGAGGTGCGCGGCCGGCTCGCGGTGGGCGCGATCTCGACCGTCGCGGCCGTCGATCTGGCCCGTGAGCTGGGCGCTTTCCGTAACCGCTGCCCCAAGGTGCGGATCGGTCTGCAGATGGAGATGAGCGATGCGCTGATCGAGCAGGTGCGGCAGGGGGCGCTGGATGTCGCCTTCGTCGGGCTGGTGCCCGGCGCGCGCACCGTCGGCGTACGGGAGAAGGAGCTGGCGCGCGGCGAGCTGGTCGCCGTCGTGCCGCCGGGGCATCCGCTGGCCGGGCGGGAGTGGACCACGCTGGCGCGGCTGGCGCGGGAGACGTTCGTCGACTTCACGGCGGGGTCGGCGGCCCGCCGCCAGCGCGATGAGGCGTTCCGTGCGGCGGGGCTGACCTCGGAGGTGGCGTTCGAGGTGACCACCGTCGAGTTCCTGGCGAAGCTGGTACGGGCCGGGCTCGGCGTCGGCATGGTGCCGGAGGCGATCGCCTCCGAGCTGTCCGGGCTGCACATCGTGCGGGTACGGCCGGCGCCCGAGCGTACGGAGCGGGTGGTGTGGAGCGCGCTGGGCCCGTCACCCGCGGCCGCGGCGTTCCTGGCGGGGCTGGGCATCGAGACGGGGCCGGGGGAGCGGAGCCGTGCGGGGGCGCGGGACGGGTGAGCCGTACGGGGCGGCCAGGCCCCGAGGGGTGTGCGGGGCTCGGGTTACGGTCGAGAGGTGCACGACAAGTCCGACGACGCCCCCCGCGCCACCACCGACGCCCCATTCGCCGGCGCCCCCGACCCGACCGCTGAGCCCCGCACCGGCGCCGGCCCCGCAGGCGCATCCATAGGCTGCCCCGTAGCCCAGGCGGCCGCCCCGCGCGCCCCCGCCCCCGAGCTCTTCACCTGGGAGTTCGCCGCCGACCCCTACCCCGCGTACGCCTGGCTGCGCGCGCATGCGCCGGTGCACCGGACCGCGCTGCCCAGCGGCGTCGAGGCATGGCTGGTGACCCGCTACCCGGACGCCCGGCAGGCGCTCGCCGACGTCCGGCTCTCGAAGAACCCGGTGCACCACAGCGAGGCGGCACACGGCAAGGGCAAGGTCGGCATTCCGGGCGAGCGCAGCGCCAACCTGATGACGCATCTGCTCAATATCGACCCGCCGGACCACACCCGGCTGCGCCGGCTGGTCTCGAAGGCGTTCACCCCGCGACGGGTGGCCGCCTTCGCGCCGCGCGTACAGGAGCTGACCGACACGCTCATCGCCGGCTTCGCGGAGCGCGGCGAGGCGGACCTCATCCACGAGTTCGCGTTCCCGCTGCCCATCTACGCCATCTGCGATCTGCTCGGCGTCCCGCGCGAGGACCAGGACGACTTCCGCGACTGGGCCGGAATGATGATCCGGCACGGCGGAGGGCCGCGCGGCGGAGTGGCTCGGTCCGTGAAGAAGATGCGCGGCTATCTCGCCGAGCTCATCCACCGCAAGCGCGAAACCCTGGGGGACACCCCCGCCCCGGACGAGGACCTGATCTCCGGCCTGATCCGGGCCTCCGACCATGGCGAGCACCTCACCGAGAACGAGGTCGCCGCGATGGCGTTCATCCTGCTCTTCGCCGGTTTCGAGACCACCGTGAACCTCATCGGCAACGGGACGTACGCGCTGCTGCGCAACCCCGCCCAGCGCGAGCTGCTGCAGAAGTCGATCGAGGCGGGTGACGCCGAGCTGCTCGCCACCGGCGTCGAGGAACTGCTGCGCTACGACGGCCCGGTGGAGCTGGCGACCTGGCGGTTCGCGACCTGCGATCTGACGCTGGGCGGGCAGCGGATAGCCGAGGGGGACCCGGTCCTGGTCGTGCTGGCGGCCGCCGACCGCGACCCGGCGCGCTTCGCCGAGCCGGACGTCCTCGATCTCACCCGCCGTGACAACCCGCATCTGGGATACGGCCATGGCATCCACTACTGCCTGGGCGCACCGCTGGCCCGGCTCGAAGGGCAGACCGCTCTGGCGACGCTGCTGACCCGCCTCCCGGACATCCGGCTTGCGGCGGAACCGGATGATTTGCGGTGGCGGGGCGGGCTCATCATGCGCGGACTGCGGTCCCTGCCGGTGGAGTTCACGCCGACGAGGCCATGACCCTGAGTGAAACCCGGGCAAGTCCTGGGCAGGCCCGGGAATTTCCGAGGAATCTTTGGTCCGGCCCCGACGAAATTTCCGCGGGATTCCCGATGCCGCTCCGATGCAGCTCCGGCCGTATGGCGGCGCGTAATTGACTGCCTGTCAGCGGCGTGACCTTTACGTGATCTCCGCTACACCGGCTTGTGACTCCCCGTGGCCCCCGCTACCTTTCGACCGAACCGAACGAGCTTCGCCGGGCCCCGGTCGTACGGGGTCTGCCGGCTTGCTGGAACGGCCGGCGCGGGGCGGCGGGGAACCGCCGAGGTGCCCTGCGGCGTCCTATTCGACAGCTCGTTCGAGAGATCTCGTTCGCGAGCTCACCGACAACTCAACCGCCGCTCGAAAGGCAACCGCATGCGCTCCGGGAACGGCCGACACCGTCGCCCCCGTCAGGCACCGGCCATCTTTGTCACGGCGGGAGTGACCGGCTCCGCCATCGCCATTCCGCTGCTCGGCGCCAGTGGTGCGCACGCCGCCGACACCGCGACCTGGGACCGGGTCGCACAGTGCGAGAGCGGCGGGATGTGGAGCGCCGCCTCGGGCAACGGCTTCTACGGCGGCCTCCAGCTGACCCAGGAGATGTGGGACGACTACGGCGGCGGGGCGTACGCCTCGCGCCCCGACCTCGCCAGCCGCGCCCAGCAGATATCCGTGGCCGAGCAGATCCTGGCCGACCGCGGTCCGGACGCCTGGCCCAGCTGCGCGGTGAACGCGGGGCTGAAGAAGGGCGGCGGCGCGCCGGACGTCGACCCGGGCGGCACGGGCGCCCCGACGCCCCCCGGGTCGGACACCGGCGACTCCTCGGACACCGGCGACTCCTCCGACCCCTCGGACCCCGCGGACTCCTCGGGCCCGCTGGATCCCCTGGACCCGTCGGACCCGTCCGACACCTCTGACCCCTCGGACGACTCGTCGGAGTCCGCCGACCCGTCCGACCCGTCCGGCTCGGCCGACCCGGATGACCCCTCGGACTCCCCCGGCTCCTCGGACGACTCCGAGACGCCCGGCGACCCCTCGAAGACCCCCCGTCCGTCCGACCCCGCCACCCCGGGCGGCGACCGGGGCGAGGGCGAGGACGCGTCCCGTCCCGCCGACCCGGGCCCCACGCCGAGCGACCGGCCCGCCAAGGGCAGGCACCGCGGCGACACGGACGAGAGCGAGGACAAGGGCGGCAAGAGCGACGGCGACCGGCCGTCCGGTCGGCACGCCTCGCGCGGCGACGACGCGCGCAGTACGCCTCCGGCGACCGACGGCGACTACGCCGTGCGCCCGGGTGACACCCTGTCAGCCATCGCGGCGGCCCATGAGCTGCCCGGCGGCTGGAACGCGCTCTACGACCGCAACAAGGGTGTCATCGGCTCCGACGCCGACCTGATCCACCCAGGTCAGCACCTCGATCTCGGGCGCTGAGCGGGGTAGTTAGGGCCTGTCCGGACGGGTCGGTGCCCGTTTCAGGGAAAGTGAGACATGGATCTCGTTCCGTGAGGCGGTGTCCGACCCGTCCGGCTTTTCCATACCGCGTCCTGCCTGCGGAAATATGGGCTTCTCGTGACCAAACGTTGTCAACTTGGTTCAGAAGACGGGGTTTGAACCGCGACGAGGTTCCTGTTTACGGTCGGGACCGCTCGCCAAAGCGGGCTCTTCGATCACACGCCGAATCCTGCCGGTGGTCGGAGACAGTCGACGCGCAAGCGCCGAAGGCAGGAGCGGGGGACCCAAGGTAAGTGCCGGCCCCACCCGCGCAAGCGGGCCCACCGGCTTGGGGTGAAGCCGTGTGTGCAGACACACGGCCGGGCAACTCACATGGCCCGAACCCGACAGCTCACCTCGTAGGCGTCGGTGAGGAAACGAACCAGACATGCTGATCAACAAGGGCAAGCACCGTCGTCCGTCCAAGGCCGTCCGCGTCGTCACGCTGGCCGGTGTCGCCGGTGCCGCCGTGGCCGTCCCGCTGATGGCCGCCTCCTCCGCCTCCGCCGCGTCCGTCGAGACCTGGGACAAGGTCGCCCAGTGCGAGTCCGGCGGCAACTGGTCGATCAACACCGGCAACGGCTACTACGGTGGCCTGCAGTTCTCGAACTCCAGCTGGGCCGCGGCCGGCGGCACCCAGTACGCGCCGCGCGCCGACCTGGCCACCAAGAGCCAGCAGATAGCCGCCGCCGAGAAGCTGCTCGCCATCCAGGGCCCGGGCGCCTGGACCTGCGCGGGCGCGGGCAACCTGACCGCCGGCGGCCCCGCCGCCGACGTCGACACCTCCGGCTCCGCCGAGACCAAGTCCGCGCCGCAGAAGCAGGCCGAGGACACCGTCAAGACGACCCCCGCCCCCCAGCAGGAGAAGTCGCAGCCGGCCCCGAAGAAGTCCAACGGCTCCGGGAACTACACCGTGAAGGCCGGCGACACCCTGGCCAAGATCGCCAAGGCGCACGGCACCGACTGGAAGTCGGTCTACGCGGACAACAAGTCCGTCATCGGCGGCAACCCGAACCTGATCTTCCCGGGCCAGCAGCTCAACATCTGAGCCACCCCGCTCCGTAGGTGAGTGGCCGCTCCCGGCATCCGAGCCCGGCCCGAGCCCGGCCCCGCAGCGTCCGGGCCCGGCCCCACCGCATCCGAGCCGCCGAGGCATCCGAGCCGGCTCCGCAGCGGAAACCGCTCTTCCGCGATCCCGCCCCGTCCGGCGCGCCGTCCCCCCAGCGCGCCGGACGGGGCTTCGCCGCGCCGTGGCCCCGACCGCGGCCCGCCGCAAGCCCGTGACCGGCACCGTTCCGCGGTATTCCGCACCCCGCGAACAATGCCCCAAAAGTCCCGTGAACTGGGCCTTTGGGCTCTATGTTCCGTAATTCCGTCCCACGGAGCGGGCCGAGGGCGAGCGGATGCTCCGCGGCCGGTTAGGCTCGTGCTGCAGAACTCCAGACACCCATGAAGGAGACAACGTGCCGTCCATCGACGTCGTCGTAGCCCGCGAAATTCTCGACTCGCGAGGTAATCCCACGGTCGAGGTCGAGGTCGGCCTCGACGACGGCAGCACGGGCCGTGCCGCCGTTCCGTCCGGCGCCTCGACCGGCGCCTTCGAGGCCATCGAGCTCCGCGACGGCGACCCGAACCGCTACCTCGGCAAGGGCGTCGAGAAGGCCGTTCTGGCCGTCATCGAGCAGATCGGCCCGGAGCTCGTCGGCTACGACGCGACCGAGCAGCGGCTGATCGACCAGGCGATGTTCGACCTGGACGCCACCGAGAACAAGGGCTCCCTCGGCGCCAACGCCATCCTCGGCGTCTCCCTCGCCGTCGCGCACGCCGCCTCCGAGGCCAGCGACCTCCCGCTGTTCCGCTACCTCGGCGGCCCGAACGCGCACGTCCTGCCCGTCCCGATGATGAACATCCTGAACGGCGGCTCGCACGCCGACTCCAACGTGGACATCCAGGAGTTCATGATCGCCCCGATCGGCGCGGAGTCCTTCTCCGAGGCGCTGCGCTGGGGCGCCGAGGTCTACCACACCCTCAAGAAAGTCCTGAAGGCCAAGGGCCTGGCCACCGGCCTGGGCGACGAGGGCGGCTTCGCCCCGAACCTGGGCTCCAACCGCGAGGCCCTCGACCTCATCCTCGAGGCCATCAAGGAAGCCGGTTACGCCCCCGGCCAGGACATCGCGCTCGCGCTGGACGTCGCCGCCTCCGAGTTCTACAAGGACGGCAAGTACCAGTTCGAGGGCAAGGAGCGCTCGGCCGCCGAGATGACCGAGTACTACGCGGAGCTGGTCGAGGCCTACCCGCTGGTCTCCATCGAGGACCCGCTGTTCGAGGACGACTGGGCCGGCTGGAACGTCATCACCGAGAAGCTCGGCGCCAAGGTGCAGCTCGTCGGCGACGACCTCTTCGTCACCAACCCCGAGCGCCTGGCCCGCGGCATCGAGGAGAACTCCGCCAACGCCCTGCTGGTCAAGGTCAACCAGATCGGCTCGCTGACCGAGACCCTGGACGCCGTCGAGCTGGCCCAGCGCAACGGCTTCAAGTGCATGATGTCGCACCGCTCCGGTGAGACCGAGGACGTCACCATCGCCGACCTCGCCGTCGCCACCAACTGCGGCCAGATCAAGACCGGCGCCCCGGCCCGCTCCGAGCGCGTCGCCAAGTACAACCAGCTGCTGCGCATCGAGGAGATCCTCGACGACGCGGCGGTCTACGCGGGCCGCTCCGCCTTCCCGCGCTTCAAGGGCTGAGCCACGGGCTGAGCCGAGGGCTGAGCCAAGGCCTGCCGAGCCGGCCAAAGGCCCCAGCTTTCGTACGTCCCCGCCGACGGTCCCGTACCGTTGCCGGGGACGTACGTGGTTGTGCGTGCTGAAGCCGTCAGTGACTCAAGAAGCCGTCAGTGACTCAAGGGGAGGCGACGTGCCCGCGGACCGGTTCTCGACCGCGACCCGACTCAAGGCGCTCGGCGAGCAGGCCGCCGCCCGCGTCTACCGGGCCCGGCCGGCCCGCCGCAACCGCCTCACCGGCCGCGCCGCCCTGCTGGCCCTGGTGATGTGCTCACTGGTCGTCGCCCTCGCGTACCCGATACGGCAGTACATCTCGCAGCGCTCGGACATCGGCGAACAGCGCCGCAAGGCCCAGGAGGCGGCCAGGGAGCTGGACCGGCTGCGCGACGAGAAGGCCCGCTGGCAGGATGCGGCCTATGTCCGGCAGCAGGCCCGCCGGCATCTGCACTACGTCATGCCGGGGGAGACCGGATATATCGTCCAGGACGGCTCCGGCTCCCGCACCGCCCAGAAGGGGGCGGAAGCGGCGCCGCGCCCCTGGTACGAGAATCTGTGGGAGGGCGTCGACTCCGCCGACAAGCGGTAGGACGTACGCGCCCCCACTCTCACCCGCACTCCACGCCTGCACCCCTGCACCCCTCCACCCGTTCACCTCACCGAAAGCGCACATGGACACCGCCCCGCCCAAGACCGAGCCCACCGAGCCCACCGCCGCGGACATCGCCGCCTTCAAGGAGCAGCTGGGCCGGCCCCCGCGCGGCCTGCGCGCCATCGCGCACCGCTGCCCCTGCGGGCAGCCGGACGTCGTCGAGACGGCGCCGCGCCTGGAGGACGGCACGCCCTTCCCCACGCTCTACTACCTCACCTGCCCGCGCGCGGCCTCCGCGATCGGCACGCTGGAGGCCAACGGCGTGATGAAGGAGATGACCGAGCGGCTGGCGACCGACCCCGAGCTGGCCGCCGCCTACCGCGCGGCGCACGAGGACTACATCCGTCGGCGGGACGCCATCGAGGTGCTGGAGGGCTTCCCGAGCGCCGGCGGCATGCCCGACCGGGTCAAGTGCCTGCATGTGCTGGTCGGCCACTCGCTCGCCGCCGGCCCCGGCGTCAACCCGCTGGGCGACGAGGCCATCGCGATGCTGCCCGAGTGGTGGAAGAAGGGGCCGTGCGTGTCCCCTTGCGCGGACACGGACCAGCACGCTTCCGAAGGAGACGCCAAGTGACGCGGGTCGCGGCCATCGACTGCGGTACGAACTCCATCCGGCTGCTGGTCGCCGACGCCGACCCGGAATCCGGCGAGATCACGGACCTGGACCGCCGGATGGAGATCGTCCGGCTGGGCCAGGGCGTCGACCGGACCGGACGGCTGGCTCCCGAGGCGCTGGAGCGCACCTTCGCCGCCTGCCGGCAGTACGCCGCAGTGATCAAGGAGCTGGGCGCCGAGCGGATCCGCTTCGTGGCCACCTCCGCCTCGCGTGACGCCGAGAACCGCGCGGACTTCGTCCGTGGTGTGGTGGACATCCTGGGCGTGCAGCCCGAGGTGATCACCGGCGACCAGGAGGCGGAGTTCTCCTTCACCGGCGCCACCAAGGAGCTGGCCGGCCGCGCCGATGTGGCCGCGCCCTACCTGGTGGTGGACATCGGCGGCGGCTCGACCGAGTTCGTCCTCGGCGACGGCTCCGTACGCGCCGCGCGCTCCGTGGACGTCGGCTGCGTACGGATGACCGAGCGCCACCTGCTGCGCGACGGTGCGGCCCACCCGTCTCCCGACCACCGCCCCTCAACGAGTGCTTCGCACGCCTCTCTCATCGACCCGCCGACCCCCGGTCAGATCACCGCCATAAAGGCCGATATCGCCGAGGCGCTGGACCGCGCCGAGGAGACCGTCCCGCTGGGCGAGGCCGCCACCCTCGTCGGCCTGGCCGGTTCCGTGACCACCGTCGCCGCCATCGCCCTGGGCCTGAACAGCTACGACTCCGAGGCCATCCACCACTCCCGGCTCTCTCTCGCCAAGGTCCAGGAGATCACCGGCGACCTGCTGGCCTCCACCCACGCCGAGCGGGCGGCCATCCCCGTCATGCACCCGGGCCGCGTCGATGTGATCGCCGCGGGCGCGCTCGTACTGCTGTCGATCATGGAGCGCACGGGCGCCGAGGAGGTCGTCGTCAGCGAACACGACATTCTCGACGGGATCGCCTGGAGCATCGCCTGAGGAAGCCGCCGCGACCGGCCGGCTCCGCCCTCGCAGACGCCTGAGTCAGCCCTGGCACACCATCGCTGCCAGGCTGCACTCGGTGTGCAGGAAGAAGGTGAACCAGCCGTCGAGGTCGTCGCCCCAGGGATCGCCCAGAGCGATCTGGGCTATGCAGGGCATGAGCTTCCGGCACACCGGACACGTCGGATACTCGGCGTCGTCCCGCCACTCGGGCTGCCCGCCGATCGCCGAGCCGCCCGGAGCCACAGGACTCGGGGCGCGGCTACGGGCACTCAGATGTTGCGGTAGACGTCGCGACGGTCGCCGACTTTGACGACGAGGATGACGAGCTCGCCGTCCAGGATCTGGTAGGCGACCCGGTAGCTGCCGACCCGGAGTCGGTAGAGCCCGGACGGCCCGGTGAGCTTCTTGACGTCGACATCCTCGCGGTACGGGTCGTCGCCAAGTGCAGTCAGCGCGGCAAGGATGCGCATGGCGGTCGGCCGGTCGATTGCCCGGAGTTGCCGCTGTGCCGCCGTGGTGAACCGGAACGCGTACTTCACGCCGCGCCTTCGCCGCGCTCGCTGAACAGGTCGGCCAGCAGCTCGGCCATGGTCACGGTCGGACCGCCTTCGGCCAGCACCGCTTCGGCCTCGCGCGCGAGCAACTCGTCGGCCGCTTCTTCCAGTGCGTTGAAGTCCGCGATGGGTACGAGAGCCGCCACGGGATCACCGTTGCGCGTGATTATCGTCGGGGTGCCCCGCTCGGCACGGTTGATGTGGTCCGCAAGGTGCGCACGGGCTTCGCGCACGGTCACACTGCTCTCGTCCATGAGGGAAGTGTACGCGCAAACGTGTACACCAGCCATCCTGGTCGCGCCGGAGTGCCGTCGGCTGCAAGGGGGCTTCCGCGGGAATGCTGGACGGGATTGCCCGGAGCCTCACCTGAGGCTCCGCCCGGTACGCCTGCCGTCGGTCGCGGCCCGCTCGATGAGATCTTCCAGGTCTTCGATCACCCGTCGGGCAGGCCCTGGCAACGGCCTCTGACAACGGGCCTTTGAGCGTGACCGCCACCGTCTGAGCGGCCTTCAGGGGCTCTGTGGGGGCCTGCCCCGGGGTTCCGCGGAGAAAGTTCGTGAAATCCTTCACATGAAAAACCCGCCGCGCGGGCGAACATTCGGGCCTTCTGGCCCTCATTCGAAGGTCTTAGGTCCCTTCGACCCGGGGAATGGACGGTTCCGGCGGCGTCGGCGGCGCACTCGTTCAGGGTGTGGTTCAGCCGTCCGGCAGCGGACAACCCCTGATCAACGGGGGTTCCAACGCCTCGCGTTACACCGTGGTTCCCGTTCCGCGCTATGGCGTCGGTCACGAAGCCGGCGGAGTGTAGCAGACGCCCCCCGGGTGCTTGTGAAGGGGCTCACGAGCGACCCCCCACATGGGGGTGGATACTCGTTTCATGAGCACCACGGAGCGTCCCAGGATCCTCGTCGTAGGCGGTGGGTACGTAGGCCTGTACGCGGCACGCCGCATCCTCAAGAAGATGCGGTACGGCGAAGCGACCGTCACGGTCGTCGACCCGCGCTCGTACATGACGTACCAGCCCTTCCTCCCTGAAGCTGCGGCCGGCAGCATCTCTCCCCGCCACGTCGTGGTTCCGCTACGACGCGTGCTCCCCAAGGCGGAGGTTCTCACCGGCCGGGTGACCACCATCAATCAGGACCGCAAGGTCGCCACGATCGCCCCGCTGGTCGGCGAGGCGTACGAGCTGCCCTTCGACTACCTGGTCATCGCGATGGGCGCGGTCTCCCGCACCTTCCCGATTCCCGGCCTGGCCGAGAACGGCATCGGCATGAAGGGCGTGGAAGAGGCCATCGGCCTGCGCAACCACGTCCTGGAGCAGCTGGACAAGGCCGACTCCACGACCGACGAGGATGTCCGCCGCAAGGCGCTGACCTTCGTCTTCGTCGGCGGTGGCTTCGCGGGCGCGGAGACCATCGGCGAGGTCGAGGACATGGCCCGGGACGCCGCGAAGTACTACAACAACGTCAAGCGCGAGGACATGCGCTTCCTGCTGGTCGACGTTGCCGACAAGATCCTTCCCGAGGTCGGCCCGAAGCTCGGCGCCTACGGCAAGGAGCACCTCGAAGGCCGCGGCGTCGAGGTCTACCTCAAGACCGGTATGGACTCCTGCGTGGACGGCCACGTCGTCCTGAACAACGGGCTCGAGGTCGACTCCAACACCATCGTGTGGACCGCGGGCGTCAAGCCGAACCCGGCGCTGTCCCGCTTCGGTCTGCCGCTCGGCCCCCGTGGCCACGTCGACACCGGCACCACCCTCCAGGTGCAGGGCACCGACTACATCTGGGCCGCCGGCGACAACGCCCAGGTCCCGGACCTGGTCGGCCGCAAGAACGGCAACGAGAACGCCTGGTGCCCGCCGAACGCGCAGCACGCGCTGCGGCAGGCCAAGATCCTCGGCGACAACGTGGTCTCCGGCATGCGGGGCTTCCCGCAGAAGGAGTACAGCCACGCCAACAAGGGTGCGGTCGCCGGTCTGGGCCTGCACAAGGGCGTCGCGATGATCGTCATGGGCAAGATGAAGATCAAGCTCAAGGGCCGTCTCGCCTGGTACATGCACCGCGCGTACCACGGCATGGCGATGCCGACGTTCAACCGCAAGATCCGGGTCTTCGCCGACTGGACCCTGGCCATGTTCCTCAAGCGCGAGGTCGTCTCGCTCGGCGCCATGGAGAACCCCCGCGAGGAGTTCTACGAGGCGGCCAAGCCGGCCCCCGCCCCGGCGGCCCCGGCCGGAGCCGGCGACAAGCCGAAGGCCAAGGCTTCCTGAAACCCCGGTCGGGTACTCCGACCAGCCCGAAGGGCGTCCGCCATCCGTGGGGCGGGCGCCCTTCGGCGTGTCCGCTCTGGCGGGCAACCGGCTTTTTGCGGTTCCCTTGCTGACGAACGGGACTAAATCGGCGCCCAATTGGCGTTTACGTGGTCGGTGAAACTTCTTTGCCCGACTCGTCAACACGGAGGTGTGCGACATGGCCGACGCCGCTGGACGGCTCACCAAGCTCGCCGAAGAGGTTCTGGGAGCCCCGCTCCCGGTCCGTATCCGCGCCTGGGACCGCAGCGAGTCAGGCCCTCCCGGGGCACCCACGCTGGTGATCCGCCATCGCCGGGCGCTCCGCCGCCTGCTGTTCAAGCCGGGCGAACTGGGCCTGGCCCGCGCCTGGGTGGCCGGCGAGATCGATATCGAAGGCGACCTCTACGAAGCCCTCGACCTGCTCGCCGGACTGATCTGGGAGCGGGGCACCGCCCCCGCCAAACCACGGCGCGCCGCCGCCCTGCGCGCCCTGGCCCGCCCGGAGGTGCTCTCCGCGGCCCGCGAGATGCTGGCCCTGGCCGGCGCCCCGATGCCGCCCACACCGCCCGCGGAAGAGGCCAGATTCCGTCGCGGCCCGCTGCACACGCTGCGCCGCGACAAGGAAGCCATCAGCCACCACTACGACGTCGGCAACGACTTCTACGCGCTGGTGCTCGGGCCGTCGATGGTCTACTCGTGCGCCTATTGGGGGACCGCCGGAGACTCCGCCGCCTCCCTGGAGGACGCCCAGCGCGACAAGCTCGATCTGATCTGCCGCAAGCTCGGCCTCCAGGAGGGCCAGCGGCTGCTGGACGTCGGCTGCGGCTGGGGCTCGATGGTGCTGCACGCCGCCCGCGAATACGGCGTACGGGCGGTCGGCATCACGCTCTCCGAGGAGCAGGCCGCCTATGCCCGCAAGCGGATCGCGGACGCCGGGCTCGCCGACCGGATCGAGATCCGGGTGCAGGACTACCGCGAGATCAAGGACGAGCCGTTCGACGCGATCTCCTCGATCGGTATGGCCGAGCACGTCGGCCGGGCCCTGTACGCCGAGTACGCGCGCGCCCTCCACGCCCTGCTCAAGCCCGGCGGGCGGCTGCTCAACCACCAGATCGCCCGCCGTCCGCTGGACGACGAGGAGGCGTACCAGGTCGATCAGTTCATCGACCGCTACGTCTTCCCTGACGGGGAGCTGGCGCCGGTCGGGCGGACGGTCGGCCAGCTGGAGGAGGCCGGGTTCGAGGTGCGGGATGTGGAGGCGATCCGGGAGCACTACGCGCTGACGCTGCGGGCGTGGGTCGCGAATCTGGAGCGGCACTGGGATGAGGCGGCGCGTCTGACGTCCGCCGGCCGGGCGCGCGTCTGGCGGTTGTACATGGCCGCCTCCGCGCTGTCGTTCGAGCGGAACCGGATAGGAGTCAACCAGGTGCTGGCCGTTCGTACGCCCGAGTCCGGCGCTTCCGGACTGTCGTTGCGGGCGCGCGCCTGGTCGGGCTGAGGCCCGACCCGCGCGGCCGGGGCCCCGGACCACGACACGTGCGTGGTCCGGGGCCCCGGGCCCTCGGGCCTGCCCTATGCCCTATGGGTCAGGGTCGGACAGGCCCTGTGGCGGCTCCGATGGTCAGGGCCGGACAGGCCAGGCCCTGCGGCGGCCGTCCGCTACTCCGCCTTGATCGACTCCAGCATGTTCAGCCTGGCCGCCCGCCGCGCCGGCCACAGCGCCGCCAGCACCCCGACGAGCGCGGCCATGGCGAGGAAGATGCCTATCCGGCCCCACGGCAGCACCAGCTCGTAGGTCGCCAGCGAGCCGCCGATCAGCTCGCCGGCCGCCCAGCCGAAGAACACCCCCAGGCCGATCCCGAGCACCCCGCCGAACAGTGAGATCACCAGCGACTCCAGGCGGACCATCCGCTTGATGCCGCGCCGGTCCAGGCCGATGGCGCGCAGCATGCCGATCTCCTGCGAGCGCTCGAAGACCGACATCGCCAGGGTGTTGATGACGCCGAGCACCGCGACGATCACGGCCATGGCCAGCAGGCCGTAGAGCATGTTCAGCATCAGGCTGAATATCTGGGCGATGCCGTCGGAGACGTCCTTCTTGTCCTGGACGGAGATCGCGGGGTTCTCGCCCAGCGCCTTGACCAGCGAGTCCTTGCTCGCCTCGGAGGCGCCGCCGGCCATCTTGACCATCACCTGCATATCGGTGACGTGCTTCTGGTGCGGGGCCAGGGTGGCGTTGTCGAGGATGATGCCCTTGATCATCTCGTTGCCCTGGTAGACGCCCGAGACGGTCAGCGCGCCCTTCTTGCCGTCCTCGAAGGTCACCGGGAAACGGGAGCCGGGCTTCCAGCCGTTCGCCTTGGCGGTCGCGTCGTCCACGACGGCCCGCTCGCCGCCGAGCTCACCGAGGGAGCCCTCGGTGAAGTCGAGCCGGGTGAGCTTGCCGAAGTCCTTGCCGTTGACGCCGGTCAGATACTCGGCGCCGCCGGCTATCCGGGACGGGGAGTTGCGCAGCGGGCTGGCCGCGGTGACCTCGTCCAGGCCGTCGAGCTTCTTCGCGACGTCGGGGGAGAGCGGTGTCCGGCTGGCCATGGAGACGACGTAGTCGGCCTTCAGCGATGCGGTGGCCATCTTGTCGATGCTCTGCTGCACGCTGCCCGCGATCACCGTGAGACCGGTGATCAGGGTGAGCCCGACCATCAGCGCGGAGGCCGTGGCGGCGGTACGGCGCGGGTTGCGGACGGCGTTCTGCCGGGCGAGCTTGCCGGAGATACCGAACGTGCGCAGCACGGGCGCGGCGAGGGCGATCAGCGGGCGGGACAGCAGCGGCGTCAGGATGAACACGCCGATCAGCAGCACCGCCGCGCCCGCGGCCATCATGGCCCTGCCGTCCTCCATGCCGGTGGCGACCAGGACGCCGGCGGCGCCCGCGCCCGCGAAGAGCGCGCCGATGGTGTTGCGGACCACCAGCGACTTGGTGGTGGCGGTGGCGTGCACGCTGTTCATCGCGGCGACCGGCGGGATCTTCGCGGCGCGCCGGCCCGGCAGCCAGGCGGCCAGGACCGTCACCACGATGCCGACGAGCAGCGAGGTCAGGATCGCGGCCGGCGAGACGACCAGCGGGCCGTCGGGCACCTTCGCACCGGTGCCGCTCATCAGCGCGCGCAGCCCGGCACCGATGCCGATACCGGCCGCCAGGCCCGCGGCGGCGGCGACCGCGCCGACGACGAACGCCTCGATCAGCACCGAGCGGGTGACCTGGCGGCGGCTGGCGCCGACCGCCCGCATCAGCGCCAGCTCCTTGGTGCGCTGGGCGACCAGCATGGTGAAGGTGTTGGCGATGATGAAGACGCCGACGAAGAGAGCGATACCGGCGAAGACCAGCAGGACGGTCTTCATGTCGTCCATGCTCTTGGCGATCATGTCGGCCTGGTCGTCGGCGAGCTGCTTGCCGGTGGTGGTCTCCGCGCTGTCCTTGGGCAGCACCTTGTCGAGCGCCGCCTTCAGGGCGCCCTGCGACGTGCCCGGTGCGGCCTTGACGTCGATCCCGCTGAATTCACCGGGTGCGGCGAACAGCTTCTGGGCGGTCGGGGTGTCGAACAGCGCGAGGCTGCCGCCGGCCGCGACGGTGCCGTCATCGGTGGTGAAGATGCCGGTCAGCTTCTGCTCGCGGACCGGTCCGTCGACGGATATCCGGACGGTGTCGCCGACCTTGTAGCCCGCGCGGTCCGCGGTGTGCGCGTCCAGCGCGAACTGGTCGGCGGCCTTGGGGGCGACGCCGTCCCGCATCGGGTAGCGGGCGTCCTTGCCGTCCTTGGCGGGGAAGAGGTTGGCGCCGCGGGTGCTGAAGCCGTCGCCGATCAGCTTGCCGTGCTTGTCGGCGATGGCGGTGAAGCCGGAGACGGTGCCGGTGGCGGAGGCGGCGCCGGGCACCCTGGCGGCCGCGTCGAGCAGCTTCTGGTCGAGCCTGGGGGCCGCGCCGGGCGCACCGCTCGGGCTGTCGGAGGACTTCGGCTGGATGGCCACATCGACGTTGTCGAAGCCCTTTTGGGAGCTGTTCTGGTAGGCGTCGGAGATGGTCGAGGTGAAGACCAGGGTGCCGGAGACGAAGGCCACGCCGAGCATGACGGCGAGCACGGTCATCAGCAGCCGGGCCTTGTGCGCGAGCACATTGCGCAAGGCGGTACGGAACATGAGTGGGTCAGTCCTGGAGGAGAGGTCCGGAGGGGGAGTGGCTGCTGAAGGTCAGCTGGTACGGCCCTTGGCGTCGAAGCCGGGGGTCCGGGGGGAACCCCCGGAGAAACGCAGCATCCGCTCGAGGACCATGTCGGCGGTCGGGTCGGGCATGTCGTCGACTATCCGGCCGTCGGCGAGGAAGATCACCCGGTCCGCGTACGAGGCCGCCACCGGGTCGTGGGTCACCATCACCACGGTCTGGCCCAGCTCGCGCACGGAGTTGCGCAGGAAGCCGAGGACCTCGGCGCCGGAGCGCGAGTCGAGGTTGCCGGTGGGCTCGTCGGCGAAGATGATCTCGGGCCGGGAGGCGAGCGCGCGGGCGACCGCCACTCGCTGCTGCTGACCGCCGGAGAGCTGGCTGGGGCGGTGCTTGAGCCGGCCGGACAGGCCGACGGTCTCCACGACGCGGTCCAGCCAGGCGGGGTCCGGCTTACGTCCCGCGATGTCCATCGGGAGGGTGATGTTCTCCAGGGCGTTCAGGGTGGGCAGCAGGTTGAACGCCTGGAAGATGAAGCCGATCTTGTCGCGCCGCAGCTGGGTGAGCTTCTTGTCCTTGAGCCCGGTCAGCTCGACGTCACCGATCCTGGCCGAACCGCCGGAGATCGCGTCCAGCCCCGCCATGCAGTGCATCAGCGTCGACTTGCCGGACCCGGAGGGGCCCATGATCGCGGTGAACTGGGCCTGCCGGAAGTCGACGGAGACCGCGTCCAGGGCGACCACCTGGGTCTCGCCCTGTCCGTAGACCTTGGTGAGATCCGTGGCGCGGGCGGCCACCGCGGTGGCGCGGGTGGCGGTGGAGACGCCGGAGTGGGTGGTGGTCACGGGGAGGAGCTCCTGTCGGGACGAGGGACCGTCTGGTCCGCGGTGGCCGTTCGGCCGCGTGCTGAGGACGGCTTCCATCGTCAGCCAGGAGAAGGGGCCGGGACGTCAACCCCTGTGCCCGTCCTCGGACCGACCCTGGGGCGTATCCGCGTCCCCTCCGTCATCCCTGGGGAGGAGACGGCCCCCTGAGAGCCACCCCGCACCGGACGGCGCGTCAGGCGGGCGTCAGGCGTTCCGGCGGTCGTACGGCGCGGGAGTGACAGGGCCCCTCGACGGGGCATCGAGTTTCCGTCAATTCGGGCACGAATTTCGTCATGGCGCTCGACCGCAAAGCTGGCCTTCAGGCATGTGCCGAAGGCCTGTACCGGGCACTGATGCACCCTCAGTTGCCAATAAAATAAGACAACCTCGGGATGAGCGGCCGATCTACCTGGTGCGCTGCGGGCTACGCTCGTGCTGCCCTCTTTGAGGCGGCATGGGGGATCCCAGGCCCGGATGGTGGAATGCAGACACGGCGAGCTTAAACCTCGCTGGCCTACGGGCCGTGCCGGTTCAAGTCCGGCTCCGGGCACTGCCGGTGCGCGGCCGTCTCAGAAGGTCGCTACCTGAATTTTCAACGAGTAGGGGCCGCCGGTGAATGCCGGCGGCCCCTACTCGTTATGCCCGTTGTCGGGTCACCGCTCCACGAGGGCGAACAGGTCCTCCCAGCGGCCGACAATCTCCTCGGTGGAGAACCGCTGGATGTTCTCCCGCGCGGCCTCACCCATCGTGTCCCGAAGCTCCTTGTCGGAGATCAGGGTCTCGAGATGCCGGGCGAATTCGGTGATATTGCCCGGGGGAGCGAGGAATCCGTCCACCCCGTCCGTGATGATCTCGCGGACACCCGGCGCCACGTCGAAGGCCACACAGGGAACGGCGGTCGCCATCGCCTCCATAGGGGCCAGCGGGAAGCCCTCGCCGCGCGAACTCAGGGCGAATACCGAGCCCTCCCGCAGCGCCCCGGGGACGTCGCCGGTCCGCCCCATCCACTCGACACTGGCGGCCACCCCCAGCTCCGCGGCCTGCTTGCGCAGCGCCTCCGCCTCCTCGCCGGAGCCGTAGATCCGCAGCGTCCAGTCCGGATGCCGCGGCGCGACCTGCGCCCACGCCTCCAGGAGCAGGTCCACGCCCTTCTCCTCGTGCAACCGGCCGATGCTGACCACGCACTTGCGGGACCGGTCGGACGGTACGTCGGGGAAGAACGGCAGCGGGTTCGGCATGAATCCGACGTTGTCGAGCCGCTGGCGGATCCAGTGGTCGGCGTCCTCGCGGGTGAGCGTCAACATCCGGTCGGTGTCCGCGTAAAACCGCTTGACCCGCTGGAAGCGGGACGACTTGCGGCAGGTCGCGAACGACTCATGGCTCATTCCGATGACCTGCAGACCCGCGGTGTGGGCGAGCGCGACCCACTCCATCGCCCACACCTGGGTGACGATCACGATCCCGCCGGGCCTGGCCGCCCGGAACAGGGCGCTCATCTTGGCCGCCTGCTCCCGCATCCCGGCCTCTCGGGCGGTGCGGCGACGCTGCTCGACGAGGTTGAGCCTGTCCTTGAGCCCGCGAACCGGACGGACGCTCGGCGGGTGCTCGTCGTAGAGCGTGGTGGTCTTGTACGGCAGGTCGTCGGCCAGCTCGTGCACCCGGCCCTGGGGCGGCGGCACCACGCCGACGACGTGCACCCGGTGGCCCCGCTCGCTGAAGAGACGGGCCATCTGGTGCGACCAACTGGTAATGCCTCCCAGCTCGTTGACGCTGTTGGAGACGAAGAAGATGTCCCGCGGCTGGGCGGCGTTCGGCTTGCTCATCAACGGCTCCACTGCGCGAAGAACTGATCGACGATGCTCTGTGCGGCGTCGCCCCGGTCGTATTCTCCGAACTTGGCGACGAATTCCCGGCGGGCCGCCGCGTATTCCAGGGCCTGCGTCTCGAACGATTTGATCGTCTCGTGGAAATCGTCCTCGGTGTGGACCACCGGACCGGGTGCGTGCTCCAGCAGATCGAAGTACGTACCGCGGCCCTCGTGGACGTATTCGTCGTAGTCGTAGGTGAAGAACACCAACGGCCGGTCGAGCAGGGCGTAGTCGAACATCACCGACGAGTAGTCCGTGATCAGCCCGTCGGCCAGTTCCAGGATCGGCGTGATGTCATGCCGCGCGGAGACGTCGACGACCTTGCCCTGAACCGTCGGCGGCAGCACCACATGATTGAGGTAGTGCGACCGCACGAGGAGGACGTAGCGGTCGCCGAACTGCTCGGCGAAACGCTCCACGTCGAAAGGCAGCTCGAAGCGGCCGTGCCGGCCGCCCACCTTGCGGAACGTCGGCGCGTACAGCAGCACGGTCTTGTCGTCGGGAATTCCCAACTCGGCGGCGAGCGGCCCGCGTTCCCGGTGGCCGAGCTCCGCCTCCCGCTGCCGGGACCTGACCAGAGCGTCATTGCGCGGATAACCCGCCCGCAGCAGGGTCTTCTCCTTGAGCCGGAAGGCCTTCGCCAAGGTGCGCACATCGTGCTCGGACCGGACCAGGAAACGGTCGAAGCGGTCCAGCGAACGCTGCTGTTCCGACTGTTCCTGCCGGGTGGTGGCCTTCAGCGCCGGCTGGTCGAAGCCCATCTTCTTCAGCGCCGAACCGTGCCACGTCTGGATGTAGGTGGTCTCCGGACGCTTGGTCAGCTTGAGCGGATAACTCTGGTTGTCCACCCAGAACTCGGCCTGCGCCAGCGCCTTGAGATACGCCAGCGACCACCGCCGCACGAGGGTGACGTCCTGCGGAAAGTCCTTCGGCGACCCGCTGTACGCCCAGATCGCCTCGAAGTCCAGGCCCTGCCGGCGCATCTCCTCGTAGATGGCACGCGGGCTGTCGCTGAACTGCTTGCCGAGGTGGCTTTCGAAGACGACGGTGCGCTTCTTGATGGGCAGCCGGCTGAACACCTCGTGATACACGCGGAGTTTGTTGTCACCCGACACCAGGCTCTTGCGCAGCGTCTTCGCCTTGCGGTAGCCCGCCTTGGCGAGTGTGCCCGGCTTTCCCTGCACACCGCGCGCGATCAGTTCCTGGACGCGCTCGCCGCTGCGGCTCTCGCTCACCAGCCGGAACGCGAGATGGCCCCGGACGGAGATATGCGGCTCGATGTGGTCGGCGACCATCCGCGTCAGCCGCGGCCGGACCGGCAGCGGCCCACCGGCCAGCTCGGTGTCGGCGACCGTGAGCCGGGTCGTGGTGCGCACCCCGTCGACGTCCAGGGACAGCCGGACGTCCCAGATGGTGTCGACGATGCCCAGGGGACGCAGCCGCGCGGTGATGTCCGCCGTGGTCTCCCAGTAAAGGGTGTCGCCTTCGTGGCGCAGCACCCGCACCGGGAAGGTGAAGGACTGCAGGCTGCGCCGGCGGGCGCTGAACTCCAGCTCGCCGGTCAGCTTCGCGCCCGGGGGGATGACCCCGAGCGGATTGGTGATCCGGCCGGCCAGCGACGCCGTACGGCCGGCCTCGGAGAACCGGGTGAGCTGGTTGCGCAGGAACAGCTTGTTGACCGGCTTCTCGTGGTAGCCGATGTCGGTGACGTCGAGGACGGCGCGCCCGAACGTGTCGTCGAAATGCCCGTCGCACCAGTAGATCCGGCCGTCGTGCTCGGCGAGCGGCGACGAGACCTTGTCGCGGTTGGTGAGCGTGTCCACCGCGGGAATCAGATTCTCCCAGTCACCCTGTTGCAGCAGATACGCACAGATGGCCTGAATGGGCTGGACGCGCTCATACGCCTCGGGGGAGATACTCGCGAGATATTCACGGGAGAGTTCGGCGAATTCCCGGCGGTACGACTCACTGCGGAACGGCAGGTCCCGCAGATGCAGCACCAGGTCGTGCTTGAGGAATTTTACGTCCTTGGCGAGCTTCATCTCGGTGAGCCCGCGCTCCTCCAGCAGCGCGTCGATACGCTGGTGGATCTCCAGCCGGTGCGCGTAGTTGGTCATCTCGTGCCGCCGGTTCGTCACCGACTTCACGGTCGCCTTCTCGTACACGTGCCAGAAGTAGACCTGATTGGGGATCAGGGTGATGCGCTTCGCCGCGAGATAGGCATCGGCAATAAACATCAGGTCCTCGTAGAACATCCCCTTGGGAAAGAGGAGATTGTTCTCGACGAGGAAATCACGGCGGTAGCACTTGTTGGTGGAAAGGGTGTCCCACACAAACAGGTCGGGCAATTCCGTGACGGACTCCAGCGTGCGGGTCGTGGAATAGAGCCACGCGTACCACTCGTCACGCTTCTGGTTCCGGGTGTCCTTGTGCAGCCGCACGCACAGACCGGAAACAATGTCGGAGCCGGTCTCCTCGGCGGCCTCCAGCATATTGCGGCAGGCGTTGTGCTCCAGGACGTCATCGCTGTCCAGGAACATGACGTACTTCCCCGCCGTGTGCTGGATGCCGACGTTACGGGGCTCACCCCCCGCGCCGCTGTTCTCCGGCAACTGGAAGGCTCTTACCCGCCCTGGATGGACGGCGGCGAGATGCTGCGCCACTTCGAAGGACCGGTCGGTGCTGCAATCGTCGACGATCACCACCTCGACGTCCCGGAGCGTTTGATCCAGTACGGACTGGACAGCGGTCGGCAACCGGTCGGCGTCGTTGTAGACAATGACGACTACTGAGACGTCAGGCACAGGCACCTCAACCCTCTTATCGCTGCTGTTTCCGGCCAGAATAGACCCATCTGCACCCCCGGTTGTCAGCCGTCCGTGCCCTCACCTTTACGGGCGGTGACCGGCATATGCGGTGCGAAGAGATGCCCCGCTGGTCGAGTCATGACGGCGTGTCATCCGTGCGGCATCGAAACGCCGTCGACCCGGATCCGGCATGGCAGGGCATGTTCCGGCTACCAGACAAGACGGAGGCCGACGCGATTCGGTTGCCTGCCGGCCTCCTGCGATCAGACCTTTATCGGATTCCATAGGCGGAATTAACGGTTCAGGCACCCCGCCCGGGTACCGCACCACGCTCGGGCACCTCTGGACGCCCCCGAACGTCCTCCAGGTAGCGCAAGCACCGTCCGTCGTTCCGGGGGAAGATCCTGCTCAAGAACTAGGGACGTGTCTTTGCCAAGCCATTACGCTTATGCGTCAAGGCCGCGCTGGGCGGCCATGGAGGAGTGAGATGAGGAGCAGTAACCCGGTCTTCTCGCGTCGGCAGTTCAGCCGCGGCACCGGCTACGCGGGCTTCAACGCAGCGCCGCAGGCCGGGGGACCCGCCGCGAACCCCTACGCCGGAGCCAACCCGTACGCGCAGGGCGGCAACCCCTACGCGCCGCAGGACGCCAACCCGTACGCCCAGGGCCAGCAGGGCCTGACCCAGGCACCGCCGCAGCACACGCCGCAGACCCGCCCGATGACGATGGATGACGTGCTCATCCGCACGGGCCTCACGCTCGGCACCGTGATCGTCGGCGCCACCGTCGCCTGGGTCATGAACCTGAGCATGGGACTGGCCATCGGCGCCGCGCTCATCGCGATGGTGCTCGGCCTGGTCCAGAGCTTCAAGCGCAAGCCGTCGCCCGCGCTGATCCTGGCCTACGCCGCCTTCGAGGGCCTCTTCCTCGGTGCGCTGAGCAACGCCGTCAACCAGTGGGTCAAGCCCGGTGCGCCGATGCAGGCGGTGCTCGGCACGATGGCGGTCTTCGTCGTCATGCTCATCGCGTACAAGACCCGCATCGTGCGGGTCAACGCCCGCTTCACCCGCTTCGTGATCATCGCCGCGATGGGCTTCGTGGCGCTGCAGATGGTCAACCTGCTCTTCATGGTCTTCGGCGGCGGTGACGGCCTCGGCTTCCGCAGCGGCGGCCTGGGCATCGTCTTCGGCATCGCCGGCGTGCTGCTCGGCGCGCTGTTCCTGGCCCTGGACTTCAAGCAGGTCGAGGACGGCATCGCGTACGGCGCTCCGCGCGAGGAGTCCTGGCTGGCGGCCTTCGGCCTCACCATGACCCTGGTGTGGATCTACCTGGAGATGCTGCGGCTGGTGCAGCTGCTGTCCGGCAACGACTAGTGACGTTGCCGTAGCCGGCGCATGAAAGGGCCCGTGGGAGATGTCTCCCACGGGCCCTTCGGCGTTCCGGTGTTCCGGCACCGCGCGGCTACAGCTTCCGGGCGGCGCGCCTGAGGTCGTATTCATGGACAATCGCCTTGGCGTGTCCGTAGGCGAGATCATGTTCGCCACGGAGCCAGCTGACCTTTTCGTCAAAACGGAAGAGGGAAGGTCCTTCGTCAACGGTGCGGAGCCAGTCGGAGATTTCCCGGCCTGTGCAGTGCGGGATGCGGGAGAGCATGTTCCGGTGGGTCTCTTCAGAAAAGAGCTGAGACATCGGCGCCTCCGGACGCGGTCGATGCTGGTTCTTCAGCACACCGTGCCTGAGGCTTCGGCCGTTGGCAACCACCCGGGAGTGGCGCTTAGGCTCATGACGTGCTTGACGTGACCCCTTTGCAGACCGCCGTGGACGCCCTCGCGGACCGCCTCCGCTCGCTGCCGCAGAGCACCCTGGCCCGCGGTGCCGCGGCCGAAGGGCTCGCGCTGGCCCGCGAGTTGGCGCTGCGAGCGCAGCGGATCGAGCGGCCCGGCCGGCAGCCGTACGAGCTGCCGGACGCGGGGATGTTCGCGGCCGGCGACCAGCTCGCGGTGGCCGGCCACGATCTTGTCGAGGCGCTCCGGAATGTGGCGATTGCGCCCACGGATGACGTGAAAGTGGCCCCCGCCGAAGAACTGGCGGAGGCCGTGGGGTTGGTCCGGGCGGCGGCGGGGCGCTGCTGAGCCTGTCCGGGGATCCGGGGGTTCGGGGCCGGGAAGGCCCTGGCCCGCCACCCGGCGTCAGAGCGAGGCGATCACGCGGTCGGCCAGGATGTAGACGCTCTCCTGGTGGCGGTCACCCCAGGCGAACGTCAGGGCGTAAGCGCCGGAGATGCCGGAGCCGCCCAGCAGCACCGGGGTCTGGCCCGCGTGCAGCGCGTCGGCGACGCTCTCCGAGGTCTCGCGGTGCCCCGGGGTCAGACAGAGCGTGGTGCCGTCGGTGAAGACATAGACGTCCAGGGTCCCCAGCGGGCCGGGACGTACGTCCGCGAGCGGGATGCCCTGCTCGGCCAGTTCCTCCAGGCGCGCGACGGTGCGCTCGTGGTCGCCGATGACCGGGGTGGGGGAGAAGTCCGGGTGCGAGGGGTGGCGCCGGCGGGCGGCGGCCAGCTCGGCCGACTCGGTCTCCTCGACGGGCTCCAGCTCCGGCGCGTCCAGCGCCTCGAACGCCTCCACGGACTCCAGCGTGTCCATCGGCTCCAGCGCGTCCGGGCCCAGCAGCGGCTCCAGGCCGGCCAGATCCGCCTGGCGGGGCACGAACGGCTGGCTGTCGAACCTGTCCAGGTCGCGCCGCTCGGGCAGTTCGCGCTGGTCGGCACGGGCGTCCAGCGGGCTCTCCTCGCCGAGGCCGGCCAGCCCGCCCAGCAGGGACGGGGCGTCGGCGGCGTCCCTGGCCTCCTGAGCGGCCCAGAACGCACGGGCCTCGGCCAGCTCCCGCTCGCGCTCCTCGGCCAGCGCGTCCGCGACGGCGGCACGTATGTCCGCGAGCGGGGTCTCGGCGGCCGGAGTGGTACGGGCCGCCGGGATGGCCGCGGTCGTCGTGTCCGCCGCGCCGGTCTCCGCCGCGGCGGCCGTACGGGCGGCGACGAGCTCGGCGTGCAGCTCGGCGATCTGGCGGCGCAGACCCCGCGCGGTGTGCAGCGCCGCGGCGCCCAGCGCCACGGCCACAGTCGCGGCGGCCGGCAGGACCAGGTTCGTGATGCTCATGCCGAATCCTCGCTTCGCTCGCTCATGCCGAATCCTCGCTTCGCTCGGCCTCGCCCTGGCGAGGCACGCACCTCTCGATGATTCGCTCGCTCATCGGCGCGCTTCCGATAACGGAATGTCCTCCGACTTCCTACAACAGCCTGCCGGTCGTCGGCGACCGTTCGCAGTGCGCTATGTCACGGAATGCACCGGGCGTTGGGCCCGACGCAGCCCGATACGACCCGGTGAACCCCCGCTGACCTGCAAAAACACGTCTCCCCCAGGGCGTTGGTCACAATCCTGGGGGAGATTGGGTCGCGATCTTGTCACCAGGTGGTGCAGGTCACGACGCCGTCGCTGTGCGTGTCCGGGCGGTACCGAAGGGTGTGCCCGGAACCGGAGTTGATCGTCCGTACGTCAGCTCAGCCGCTCGATCACCATCGCCATGCCCTGGCCGCCGCCCACGCACATCGTCTCCAGGCCGAACTGCTTGTCGTGCCACTGGAGGGAGTTGATGAGGGTGCCGGTGATGCGGGCGCCCGTCATGCCGAAGGGGTGGCCGACGGCGATGGCGCCACCGTTGACGTTCACCTTGTCGAGGTCGATGCCCAGGTCCCGGTAGGACGGGATGACCTGCGCGGCGAACGCCTCGTTGATCTCGACCAGGTCGATGTCGCCGACGGTCAGACCGGCGCGGCGGAGCGCCTGCTTGGACGCCTCGACCGGGCCCAGGCCCATGATCTCGGGGGACAGACCGGAGACGCCGGTGGAGACGATCCGGGCCAGCGGGGTCAGGCCCAGCTCGCGCGCCTTGGTGTCGGACATGATCACCAGGGCCGCGGCGCCGTCGTTCAGCGGGCAGCAGTTGCCGGCGGTGACCAGGCCGTCGGGGCGGAAGACCGGCTTGAGGCCGGAGACGCCCTCCAGGTTCACGCCCGCGCGCGGGCCGTCGTCCTTGGAGACGACCGTGCCGTCGGGGAGGGTGACCGGGGTGATCTCCCGCTCCCAGAAGCCGTCCTTGATGGCCTTCTCGGCGAGGTTCTGGGACCGTACGCCGAACTCGTCCAGCTCCTGGCGGGTGATGCCCTTGAGCCGCGCGAGGTTCTCCGCGGTCTGGCCCATCGCGATGTACGCGTCCGGGACCAGGCCGTCCTCGCGCGGGTCGTGCCAGGTCGAGCCGGTGGTCTGGGCGACGGCCTCGGTACGGGCCTCGGCGTCGGCGAAGAACGGGTTGTGGGTGTCCGGCAGGCTGTCGGAGTTCCCCTTCGCGAAGCGGGACACCGTCTCGACACCGGCCGAGATGAAGACGTCGCCCTCGCCCGCCTTGATGGCGTGCAGCGCCATCCGGGAGGTCTGCAGGGACGAGGAGCAGTAGCGGGTGACCGTGCAGCCGGGGAGGTGGTCCATCCCCATCTGTACGGCCACGATGCGGCCCAGGTTGTTGCCCTGCTCGCCGCCGGGCAGACCACAGCCGAGCATCAGGTCGTCGATGTCCCTGGGGTCCAGCTCGGGGACCTTGGCGAGGGCGGTCTCGATGATCTTCGCGGTCAGGTCGTCGGGGCGCAGATCCTTGAGCGAGCCCTTGAAGGCGCGGCCGATCGGGGAGCGGGCGGCTGAGACGATCACGGCTTCGGGCATCACACGACTCCAAGAGGCGAGGGGCAGGGACTGTGAGGGAAGTTACCTGCACGTAGTGCTGAGGTCACGGGATGGGTGCTGTGATGCGGGCCTCTTTTCTAAGCGGCCGCTTATGTCAGGCGCCTCCGTCGCGGCGGATCTCCGCGCCGGGCCGCCATCCAGTGAACGCTCGGCAGGGCGCCGCCATGCCCGACTCCGCTCACCAGGTGCCCGGCGGCGCCTCCGTCGTCGCCTCGGCCGCCGCCTCCACCTCCGGCTCCGGTTCGGGCTCCGGCAGCTGGCGGCGCCTGCGGTGCTTCAGCAGCGCCCAGGGGGCGCGGCGGGAGGCGGTGACCTCCGTACCGCCCTCGGACGCTGCCTGCGCCGCTGCCTGCTCGACCGGCAGGATGCCCTCGCGGCGGGCGGCCTCCGGCCGCTCCTCCTCCGGCCACAGCCCGAGCGAGGCGCACAGCGTCGGCAGCACGGCCATCGCGGCGGTCGCATAGCCCTCCGCCGACGGGTGGTAGTTGTCCGGGCCGAACAGCTCCCGCGGCCGCGCCTCGAACTCGGGGCCCAGCAGGTCGCCGAGCGAGACCGTACGGCCGCCGCTCTCGATCACCCCGATCGTCTGCGCGGCCGCGAGCTGGCGGGAGAGGCGGCGCGCCACCCAGCGCAGCGGCTGGTAGACCGGCTCGATGGTGCCCAGGTCGGGACAGGTCCCGACGACGACCTCGCAGCCCACGTCGGACAGTCGGCGGACCGCGTCGGACAGATGGCGGACGGACTCCGCCGGCGCCATACGGTGGGTGACATCGTTCGCGCCGATCATGATGACGCACACATCCGGGGTCTCGCCGGCCCCCAGCATCAGATCCACCTGGCGCGCCAGGTCGTCGGACTGGGCGCCGGGCAGCGCCACGTTCCGGAAGTCGACGGGCAGTTCGGCGAGCGCGGCCAGCCCGGAGGCGAGCAGCGCGCCCGGGGTCTGGCCGGCGCGGTGGACGCCCTGCCCGGCGGCGGTGGAGTCGCCCAGAAAACCGAGTCGCAACGGGGGACGGTCCGTGCGGTGGCCGAAGGCGGCGCCGTAGCGGCCGTCGGCGCACGGCGGGATGTCGCTGGAGCCGCCGACCGTACGGCGGGCCAGCCGGACCTCGGTCAGCAGCACGCCGACGGTGGCGACGCCGAGCAGCCCGATCCCGCCGCCACCGAACGCCGCGGCGGTCGCGATCCGTCGTGCCACTCTCGCCCTGGACATCGTCATCGTCGTCGTCATCGGCCGGGCACCTCCCCGTGCAGCGCGTGCGTGCCGCGGCCCGAGGGCCGGACGCGCTCCTGAACGTCAACAAACTCCTACAACGGTTTGTGCCCCATCGCGCACGGAACGCAACGCAGGGGGCCGCCGACGGAGACGGGCAATAGGCTGACAGCACCGGCGCAGGACAGCGTGCCCCAGACCGCGGAGACCACCGTGCAGTTTTACGATTCGATGATTGAGCTAGTCGGCAACACCCCGCTCGTGCGGCTCAACAACGTCACTCGAGGGATCCAGGCCACCGTCCTGGTGAAGGTCGAGTACTTCAACCCGGGCGGCTCGGTCAAGGACCGGATCGCGGTGCGGATGATCGAGGCCGCCGAGGAATCGGGCGAGTTGCAGCCGGGCGGCACCATCGTCGAGCCGACGTCCGGGAACACCGGCGTGGGGCTGGCGATCGTGGCCCAGCAAAAGGGTTACAAGTGCATCTTCGTCTGCCCCGACAAGGTGTCGACGGACAAGATCAATGTGCTGCGGGCCTACGGGGCCGAGGTGGTGGTCTGCCCCACCGCCGTGGACCCCGAGCACCCGGACTCGTACTACAACGTCTCGGACCGCCTGGTGCGCGAGACGCCCGGGGCGTGGAAGCCGGACCAGTACAGCAACCCGAACAACCCGCGCTCGCATTACGAGACGACCGGTCCCGAGCTGTGGGCGCAGACCGACGGGCGGATCACCCACTTCGTGGCGGGTGTCGGCACCGGCGGCACGATCAGCGGGACCGGCCGCTATCTGAAGGACGCCAGCGAGGGCCGGGTCAAGGTGATCGGCGCCGACCCGGAGGGCTCGGTCTACAGCGGCGGCTCCGGGCGCCCCTATCTGATCGAGGGCGTCGGCGAGGACTTCTGGCCCACGGCGTACGACCGGACGGTCGCGGACGAGATCGTCGCGGTCTCGGACAAGGACGCCTTCCAGATGACCCGGCGGCTCGCCAAGGAGGAGGGCCTGCTGGTCGGCGGCTCCTGCGGGATGGCGGTGGTGGCCGGTCTGGAGGTCGCCGAGCGGCTCGGCCCGGACGACGTCGTGGTGATCCTGCTGCCGGACAGCGGCCGCGGCTATCTCTCCAAGATCTTCAACGACGAGTGGATGGCGGACTACGGCTTCCTGGAGGAGAGCGGCACCGCGGCGCGGGTCGGCGAGGTCCTCCAGCACAAGGAGGGCGCGCTGCCCTCGCTGGTGCACATGCACCCGGAGGAGACCGTCGGCGAGGCGATCGACGTACTGCGCGAGTACGGCGTCTCGCAGATGCCGATCGTCAAGCCGGGCGCCGGGCACCCCGACGTCATGGCCGCCGAGGTCATCGGCTCGGTGGTCGAGCGCGAACTGCTCGACGCCCTCTTCACCCAGCGGGCGTCGCTCAGCGACCCGCTGGAGAAGCACATGTGCCCGCCGCTGCCGCAGGTCGGCTCGGGCGAGCCGGTCGGCGACCTGATGGCGGTCCTGGAGAACGCCGATGCGGCGATCGTCCTCGTCGAGGGCAAGCCGAAGGGCGTGGTGAGCCGTCAGGACCTGCTGGCCTACCTGGCCCGCGGGGTCGCCAAGTAGCCCCCCGGCACCCGGTCTTTGCGGCCGGCGGCCCGTTCCCTCCCGGTCACGGCGTCAAGTGGCCGTCAGGGAACGGGCCGTCGCCGCAAGGTGTACGTATGCGTCACGTGCCGGCAGCACGGGCTTAACACTCGTACGGCACATTGAGACCTACGGCGATAAGGACCTCCGGAGCGGCTCCCGGACCTCCACCATCGCCCACGGATGCGACGACCGGCCCTGACCCGGGATCGCGTCCCTTGCGGGGACCGCCGTCGTCCCGCCCCCGGCTGCGGCCGGGGTGCGGCGGTCCCCGCACAACTCTTTTCCGGGCCCGGCGCCGGCCCCAGGACCGGGGTCAGCCCCACTCTTGGTCGCGGCGCGCCGCGCGGGCGGCCATCAGACGGGAAAACCCGGAGCTGTGCACGGCGTTGACGCCGACGATGCCGGCCCAGGAGACCAGCAGTCCGGTCAGCCCGGCATGCGCCGCGGCGATCACGGAGAGCGGTACGGCCAGCACCAGCGAGACCGTGGCGAAACCGAACCGCGCGGCGAACCCGTCGCCGCCGAGCCCGCCCCCGGTTCCGCTCCCGCCGCGGTGCTGCGGATGCGTGCCGCGCGCCACCTGTATCTGCTGCTCGGCCAACTGCCGCCGCACCCGCCGGTCGACGTCCCTGTCCAGCTTGTCGAGGAACGCTTCCACCAGCTCCGACTCGTACTCCGACCCCAGCTCCTTGCGCGTCTGGAGGGTGGCGTCGAGTTCTTTCCGCAGGTCAGGGTCGTAAGTCGCCATACTCCCGAGAGTACGGACGGACGGGCGGCGGCGCGGTAGGGCTAGCCCCCCAGTCCGGCTGTGGTTTGTGCCCCCTCCGGCACGTCCGGGCCCGGGACCCGGGCCGTGTCGCGGCGGCCGACGACCCAGTAGAGGACCGCGGGCACGGCGAGCCCGACCAGCCAGGAGATGTCGGCGCCGCCGAGGGGTGCCACCAGCGGCCCGGTGTAGAAGTGCGTGGCGAGGAAGGGGAGTTGGGCGAGGATGCCGAGGGCGTACACGGTCAGCGCGCGGGCGTTCCAGGCGCCGTAGCGGCCGGCGGGGTCGCCGAGCGCCGGGATGTCGTAGCGCTCCTTGGAGATCAGGTAGTAGTCGACCAGGTTGATGGCCGACCACGGCGTGAAGAAGGCGAGCAGGAAGAGCAGGAACTCCTTGAACGAGGCGAGGAAGGAGTCCTTGCCGAGGAGGGCCACGGCGGTGCCGGCGACCATGATCCCGGCGATGTAGGCGGCGCGGCCGCGCGGGGACAGGGTCCGCTGTCCGCGAAATCCGCTGACACTCGTCACCAACGACATGAAGCCGCCGTAGGTGTTGAGGATGTTGATAGTGAGCTTGCCGAGGGCGATGACGAAGTAGAGGAACGACGCGATCAGTCCGGCGCCGCCGAGGCCGACGACGTAGCCGACCTCGTGGCCCACGAACGCGGCCGGGGCCGCCGCGGCCGCCAGTGCGCCGAACGTCATCGACCACTGGGACCCGAGCACCGAGCCGGACAGCGTCCACCAGAACGTGGCGCGCGCCGAGGTGTGGCGCGGAAGGTAGCGCGAGTAGTCGGCGACGTACGGGCCGAACGCCAGCTGCCAGGAGGCCGCCAGCGAGACGGCGAGCAGAAAGACCGGCAGGCCGAAGCGGTGGTCGTGCAACAGCGTGCCGAGGTCGACGCGCTGGAGGAGCCGGATGCCGAGGTAGCCGAAGGCGAGCGCGCAGACCAGGCCGGCGATCCGGCCGAGCGCGTGGATGAGGCGGTAGCCGACGGCCGCGGCGACGGCGGTGACGGCGGCGAAGAGGACGATGCCGGGGGTCGCGCCGAGACGCGTCAGCTCGCCGACCGCCTGACCGGCGAGCACACTGCCGCTGGCGAAGAACCCGATGTACATCACGATGACGAGTACGAGCGGCACCACCGCGCCCCGTACGCCGAACTGGGCCCGTGAGGTGATCATCTGGGGCAGCCCGAGGCGGGGGCCCTGCGCGGAGTGCAGCGCCATCACCGCACCGCCCAGGAGGTTGCCGAGCAGCAGTCCGATCAGCGACCAGAAGGCGTTCGCCCCGAAGACGACGGCCAGGGCGCCGGTGATGACGGCGGTGATCTGGAGGTTGGCGCCCAGCCAGAGCGTGAACTGGCTGAAGGCGCTGCCGTGCCGTTCGTCGTCCGGGACGACGTCGATCGAGCGCTGTTCCACCACACCTGCCATGAATGCCGCCTTGCGTCGCCGACTGTATGAGTTCATGCAGGATCGATGCGCGTGAATTGAAGGTCAATAGGCGGGCATGAACTGCCGGTTACCGCGACCGCCACCGCGGGCACCGAGCCGTGCCGGCGGTCGCCAGGTGCTCGCCGTCGTCGCGTTTCCGTCGCGCACTTCCGCCGTGGAAAATTTCCGACCCGGCGGACTTTTTGCCAGGTGAAATGGCGTGTCAGACCGGCCGGGCGTTTTCCCAGAGCGCGGTGACATGCGAAGCGAACCGGTCATACAATCCGTCGTCGCCGAGCCGGCGGAGATGAAACATGGGGGACTCGTCGCCGAGCAGGCTGGCGATATGCGGTGTCACCAGCATCTGGTCGTCGAACATGAAAACGCTCAGCGCGATATGAGCGTCGCTGAATCGCGCCTCGATACGCGGCGTGTCCTCGATCTTTGACAAAGCGTCAAGGGTGATACGGATGCGGGTGCTGAGGGTGAGCGGGACGTCTTCCACCTCTTCCCGCCGCGCCGTGACCGCCGATCCCGGATCGCCCACCAGAAACCGCACGCGCGCCCCGGCATCGGCCTTGGCCTTGAGCCGTGCACCCAGCCGGGGGTGGTTCTGCCACAGGAAGTAATTCGTATAGCCGGCGAAGACCAGGCGCTGACCGGCGCTGTCAATGAGGCTGGCCCACAGGGAGGTCGGGGCGGCGCTGCGATAGGGATAGGCCGCGACGATCTCACGGTCGTGCCCTGTTCTGACGGCGGATCGCACCGCCTTTGGCCACAGAGTCACTGCGTCCACTCCTAGCGCGCGGGCCGTATCCTCCTGCGCCGCCGGATGAGGGGTGCGCAGTGGATTACCCAGCCACCGTTCCACGGTCTTTACCGATACCCCGACCATACGTGCTAGCTGTCCGGGCTTCACGCCCGCATCGGCCATAGCGTCTCTGAGTGCCGTATTCAAGAGTCCTCCCTGGGACGTTTGGGCCGCTTTGAACGGTAGGGCCAACTCGTCTCATCGGACACCGAGATGGGAGTAAATCCGCCCTCTTCAGCGACCGATATTCAGGACATGGACAGCAACTCGGTGAATGCGGACCGCCCTTTACTCTGGGACAGCCGACCGGGGACGGTCGGGGAGATCGTCCGGGAAGGCGGCGACCTCGACCTCGACCCCTATCCACCGCCGGACCGCTGGCACGAACCGCCGCTGCGACCGTCCGCTTCCGGCGCCGTGGTCTTCATCCCCGCGGGCAGGACGGTACCGCCGTGCCGCACCGCGTGCGGGGTGTGCCGGGCAGCGGGGAGGCAGCGATGATGCGGGTCTTCCGGCAGTGCGCGTGGCATGGCGGAATGGCGGAAGAGCCGGTGCACATCCGCACCATGGTGGGCTTCCGCGGGATCGCGCGCGCCATGTACGCCTGCTCGCGGTGCGTCGACGACTACCAGCTCAAGGAGGCAGGGGCTGAGGAACGGATTCTGCTGCTGAGAACCCCGGCCTGGGCCACCGGCTCGTACAGCGGCGAAGCCCTCGAATAGGCGACATAGATCGTGTAGGCCGTGTAGGCGGTGGAGGCCGTAGAAGCCGAATGCGCCGCGCACGGCGAGTAGGGGAAGGGTGGGGGCGACACGGGGGCGCCCCAGGGGGTACGTCCTGCGGCCACCTCCTGCCGGCCGCGGCTCCGTCCTGCGAGCCCCGGCCCGGAGGAGCAGACTGGTGCCCGGCGCTCCGGTAGCGTCTGCGCGCGTACGCCGGTGGTCGGCAGATGGCGGATGGGCGGGTCCACGATGAAGCGGTCCTCGGTGAGTCTCGACGCAGCGGTCCCCGGCGAGGCGGCCGGAGTCACGGCGGCGGAAGGCCGACAAGGCCCGCCGCAGGGGGAGTTGGCGGACCGGCTCGAAGCGCGTCGTACGGAGCTGACCGGCTACTGCTACCGCATGCTCGGGTCCGCCTTCGAGGCCGAGGACGCGGTGCAGGAGACGATGGTGCGCGCCTGGCGCAGCTACGACCGTTTCGAGGGCCGGGCGTCGCTGCGGTCCTGGCTGTACCGGATCGCGACGAATGTCTGCCTGGACCTGCTCAAAGGGAGCCAGCGTCGGGCGCGGCCGATGGATCTCTCGTCCCCGTCGAGCGTCGAGACGCCGGTGGGGACGGGGCTGCCCGAGGCGACCTGGATCGGTCCGGTGCCGGACGGGCGGGTGCTGACCGCCGTCGCGGACCCGGCGGAGACCGCCGTCGCACGGGAGTCGATCCGCCTCGCGTTCATCGCCGCACTGCAACGGCTGGCGCCCCGGCAGCGGGCCGTGCTGATCCTGCGGGAGGTGCTCAGCTGGTCGGCGAGCGAGGTCGCGGAACTGCTCGGGACGTCGGTCGCCGCCGTCAACAGCGCACTCCAGCGGGCCCGCGCCACGCTCGCGGTGAGCTACGACGCGGGCCCCGCCGAGCCGGCACAGGAAGCGCTGGACGATGAGCAGAAGGCACTGCTCAAGCGGTATGTCGACGCGTTCGAGCGGTTCGACATGGACGCGCTGACGGCCCTGCTGCACGAGGATTCGACGCTGTCGATGCCGCCGTACGAGCTGTGGCTGCGGGGGCCCGAGGACATCGTGAAGTGGATGCTCGGACCGGGCATCGGCTGCCGCGGATCGCACCTGGTGCCGGTGGTCGCGAACGGACGCCCGGCGTTCGGGCAGTACCGCGCGGACGGCGAGCCCTGGGCGATCCAGGTGATCGAAATGGCGGGCGGACGGATCACCGGGCTCAACCAGTTCCTGGACACGGAGCGGCTGTTTCCGCTGTTCGGACTGGAGCCGCGGTACGAGGGCTGACGGCCGGGCCACCCGTTCCGGGCGCCGGTTGGCGTTCGCCGCCCCGTCGTTCGAGACCCGGTGCGGATGCGGGCGCGGGTGCGGATGCGTAGGCGTAGGCGTAGGCAGGACCGGCGCGGGCCAGGGATTCCGTACAGTCGGTCGACACAGCAGCAGTCGGCGGTGACGCGTCGATACGGCGGCAGTGCTCGGCGGTGACGCGTCGAGACGACGGCGGTACTCGGCGGTGACGCGTCGCCGCGAGCACACCACAGGGACAGGCCCCCGACCGGGCCGGGAAGAAGAGGCAATGAGCGGGGACGGGGACAACGGCGGCAACGGAGTGGCCGACGGGGCACACGCGCGGACGGCCGGCCGGCGAGCCGGCGAGGCGGCAGCGGCCGCAGCGGCCGACACCGGCACCGCCGCCCGCCTCCAGAAGCTCTTCGAAGGCCACCGGCTGACGCCCACCCAACGCCGGATCGCGCACTGCATGGTCCGGCGCGCCGCCGACGCGCCGTTCCTCTCCAGCGTGGAACTCGCCGAACTGGCCGGCGTCAGCCAGCCATCCGTCACCCGCTTCGCGGTGGCCCTCGGCTTCGACGGCTACCCGGCGCTCCGCCGCCATCTGCGCGAGGTCGCCCCCACCGAGAAGCCCGGCGCCGCCGGCGCACACAACGAGTACCAGCAGGCCGTCCAGGCGGAGATCGACAACCTCCGCCACCTCGCCGCCGCCCTCGCCGACCCGTCCCCGGTCCTCGAGGCCGGCCGCCTCCTCGCGGCCTCCCGCCCGCTCCCGGTCCTGGGCCTGCGCGCCGCCACCGCCCAGGCCGCCGGCTTCGCGTACTTCGCCCGCAAGGTCCACCCCGACGTCCGCCTCCTCGACGAGGGCGGCACCATGCTCACCGACCGCATCGACGCCGCCGTACGCGCCGGCGCCGGCGCCCTGCTCTGCTTCGCCCTGCCCCGCCACCCACGCGAGGTCGTCGACGCCCTGGAGTACGCCCGCGCGGCCGGTCTCACCGTCGTCACCGTCGCCGACAGCGCGTTCGCCCCCGTGGCCCACCACACCGACCTGCTCCTGCCCGCCCCCGTGGGCACCGGCCTGGCCTTCGACACGGCCTGCGCCCCCATGCTCCTGGGCCGCGTCCTCCTGGAAGCGATGTGCGACGACCTGCCGGACGCCCAGGCCCGCCTGGAGGAGTTCGACGCGCGGGCGGCGGAGCGCGGGTTGTTCGTGGAGTGAGGGGCGGTGCGTACGCCGACTCCGGTGCCGTCTGGTCGGTGCCGTCTGGTCGGTGCCGTCTGGTCGGTGCCGTCTGGTCGGTGCCGTCTGGTCGGTGTCGGCCCGTCGGTGTCGGCCGTGTCGGCCCGTCGGTGTCGTCTCCTCCGTGCTGCCGTCTCAGGGAATCCTCATCCGGGCTGGCTACGATCCGCGGCCGATGGGGTGTGACGGGGCGCGTGGCGACATGGCCGCCGCCTCTTCTCGCCTTGTCTCGACTCATCTCGTCCTGTCTCGGTGTGGGGAGGTATCTCGTGGGGCGCGGGGCGTATGCGCTGGCACGGGTGGCGGTGATCGTGCGGGCGCCGGCCGGGTGGCTGTGGTGGTCCGGGCTGCCGGCAGCGGCCATCGGTGTGCTGGTTCCCGGGCTGACCGGGCGGACGATCGGGGTGACGGCGGGCGCGGCGCTGTTCGTGATCGCGGCGTTCGGCGGGTTCGCGGTGCGGCGCGGGCGGTACGCGACGCTGGCCGCCGGCGCGTCCCGCGCGGGCAAGGCCGTCATCCTTCAGGACCGGGCGGTCACCCTCCGCGTCTGGCGGCGCGCACACCGCTGGTGGCTGCTGCTCGCCTTCCTGGCCGCGGTCGCCTCGTCGTTCGCGCTGCCCGCGGCCGGCGGACTGCTGATGGCCGGCTCCGCGCTCGGACTCTGGGCCAAAGCGCAGTGGCTGGGCCGCTGGGAGCGCGAGCATGACGCGCTGCTGTGGGTCCGTACGGAGTCGGCGACCCGTGGCGGCGCGGTCGGCAAGGACGTCCGCGGGTACCTGATGACGGGCGCGGCGGCGGGGGACGCGGCTCCTGGTGGGGCGCGGGTCAGGGCATGACCTGGTGGCGGGGGCCAGGCAACCGGATCACCGCCGCTCAGGCGACCGGGCGCATGCTGTTCCGCCACCCGTCTGCCCAACCATCGGCGCGCCCGGCCACCCGTACGGGCCGGCCTCCCGGCGTGGTCCCGGGCCGCCTGCGTACCTCCTGCCTGCCGCCCCTCCCGGCTCCCTCTCCCTCCTGGCTCCCTTCCCTCCTGCGCCTACTCGAGCTCCCGCAGCGCGTCCGCCTGGGCCGCGCCGCTTTCCGCGGTGAGTTCCTCCAGGGTCTGCGGGGTGCGGACCGTCGCGAAGCGGACGGTGCCGTCATCCGCGGCCGCGTAGCCGTAAATCCCGGGGCGGGGGAGGGAGTTGTAGGCGAAGTGGGTGGAGAAGTAGTAGGCGCCGGTGTCCAGGAGCGCGGCGTGGTCGCCGGACTCCAAGAGCGGGAGCAGGCGGTTCTCGGCGACCAGGTCCCCGGCGAAGCAGCACGGCCCCGCGATGTCCTGGGATACCGGCGCGCCCGTCTTGGGCCGCCCCTGCGCGTCGTAGGCTTCGACCCGGATCGGCCAGGCGTCGGGGACGAACACCGTACGGGTGGCGACCTGCGCTCCGGCATGCGTGATCGCGATGGGCCGGCCGCCGGCCGACTTCGCGTATTCGACACGGGCGACGACCGTGCCGTGCTTGGCCAGCAGCGAGCGCCCGAACTCGGTGACCAGCCCATAGCGTCCCGAGAACAGACCGGGGACGGCCGATCGCAGCGCCTCCGCGTACTCACGGAAGGTCGGGCTCACGGCGTCCGAGGTGAAGTTGACCGGCAGGCCGCCGCCGATGTCGAGGGTCTCGATCTGCCGACGCCCAGTGAGCTGCGTCTTCTCGTTGATCTCCTCGGCGAGGCCGAAAAGGGCCCGTACGCCCTCGGCCATCAGCTCCAGCGGCATGCCCTGGGAACCGACATGGGCATGCAGCCGCGTCAGCCAGGGCCGTTCGAGGTAGGCCTGCACGACCCAGTCGCGAGCGCCCTCGTCGCGCAGCGCGACACCGAACTTGGAGGTCTCCGTGGCCGTGCTCATCGCCCCGATGGTGCCGCCGCCGATCTGCGGATTGACCCGGAGGCCGACGGGGGCGGTGGTCGGCGCGGAGGACATCAGCCGGTCGATACGGGCCAGCTCCTCAGGGTTGTCGGCGTTGACGGCGATGCCGAGCGCCAGCGCCTCGCGTAGTTCGGCCGGGGTCTTGGCGGGCGAGTCCAGGACCGTACGGGAGGCGGGCACGCCGGCGGCACGGGCCAGCGCCAGCTCGCCGGGGCTGGCCACCTCGCAGCCCAGCCCTTCCTGAGCGAGCAGCCGCAGAACGGGCACCAGCGAGGCGGCCTTGACCGCGAAGGCGTGCAGAACCGGGGTGCCGGGCGCGGTGAACTCCTCGAAGGCGGCGCGGAGTTCACCGGCCGACCGCCGAATTCCGACGACGTCGAGCAACCCGACGACCGGCTCACCCGGCCCGACCAGCCCCTGGCCCACGGCCGCCGCCACCGCCCGGTCGCGGTCGGTGTCGCGGTCGGTGAAGGACCCGGCGCCGGTGGACGGGTCTGGGCCGGGGTTGGGGGCGGGGGCGGGGGCGGCGGTGGGGGTGGAGGTGGAGGCGGCACTGGGGGTAGTCGTGGGCCCGTTCATGGGGCAACTCCATCACTGGGTGGGGCGTGGCGCCATCGGATACGGGCCGTTCCCGCGTTCTCCCCCCCGGGGGCCCTCCCCCCGCCCCACCCCCACCCCCGTCGGATACGCCAGCCAGCCAGCCAGCCAGCCCGCCCGCCTCCGCGCCCGCCGGCAGGCCCCCGTCCGCGACAGCACATGGGGCCTGCTAGCCCGTGGCCCACTAGCCCGTGGGCCCACAACCCTGCCCGTGCACCCCCTCAGGCCGCTATCGCCCCGCTCAGTGCCGCCTTGCGGTGGCGGGCGGTCAGGCGGGAGCCGGACTCGCGGCGGGCGGCGCGGCGGAGGAGGGGGACCGCGAGGAGGAAGCCGAGGACGGCCCAGGCAGTCAGCACCAGCGCGACCGTCGGCAGCTCCCAGGAGCCGGCCGGTTCAGCGGCACGCGCGGCGTCCGGCAGCAGCGCCGAGCGCAGCCCCTGCGCCATCCACTTCAGCGGGAAGACCGAAGCCACCTTCTGGACCAGCACGGGCAGCGAAGTGATCGGGAACATCGCTCCGGACGTGGTCAGCAGTCCCATGACGGGCACCATGATCAACGCCAGCGCCTCGCGCGGGTTCGGCAGTACGGCGCCTATGGCCGCGCCCAGCGGTACGACGGCGAGCAGTCCGAGCGCGGTGACCCACACCAGGGTCAGCCAGCCGCCGGGCCCGTGCGGCAGCGGCCCGTCCACCAGCAGCGCCGCGGCTATCAGGAGCAGGGCCAGGGTGCCGACCGCCATCACGACCACCAGCAGACACTTGGCGGCGAGATAGGCCGGTATACCGCCGGGCGTGGCGCGCAGCCGCAGCAGGGCGCCTTCCTCCCGTTCGGTCACGAGTATCTGCGGGAGGTTGACCAGACCGATCTGGAACAGCAGGTAGGCGGCGAAGCCCGCCAGCGTCAGATGCGCCATGGGGATGTGGGTGCCCGGCACATCGTCGCTGATGAAGCCTGCGACCATGAGCGCGACGGCCACATTGAGCAACTGGCCGAACATCTCCCTGGGATTGCGCAGCAGATGACGCAGTTCGATCGCGCCGCGCAGGAAGCCGGTGCGCCAGTAGCGGCGGGTGGGGCGGTTGGCCTTCTTCGCCGGGCCCGGCGCCCCGTCGTTGACGTTCACCCCGTTCATCTTGTTCACCCCGTCGATCACGTTCGGCGCGTCGATCACGTTCGCTCCGTCGATCGAGTCCGGTGCTTCAGTGCCGTCCAGCGCGTCTCGTACGTCCGCCCCGTTCGCAGGGTCGGTCGAGTTCGTCATGCGTGTCCCCCTGGTGTTCCTCATGCGCTGATGTTCCTCATGCGGCCCGCGTCTCCCCGTCCCCGTGCCCGTCCCGTCCCCTGCCCAGGCCTTCGCCCACACCGCTGTCCCCGCCCCCGTCCGTGCCGTCGTCCTCCCTGTGCACCATGTGCAGATAGGTGTCCTCCAGCGTCGGGCGGCGGACCTCCAGGTCGGCGATCGGACCCGGCGCGTCCCGGTGGAGCTCCCAGACCAGCCGGGAGGGGTCCTCGGTGCGTTCGCGGCGGGCCGTCCCGTCGTCGGTCGTCCAGCGGACCTCGGCCTGTGCGGCGGCTCCGCGGGCCAGTTCCGACGGTGTGCCGCAGGCCCGGATCCGGCCGCTGACCAGCATCGCGATCCGGTCGGCGAGCCGCTCGGCCTCCACCAGGTCGTGTGTGGTGAGCAGGACCGTGACGCCTTCGTCGCGTGCCAGCCGTTCGACCAGGACATGGAAGTCGTGCCGCGCCTCCGGGTCGAATCCGGTGGTCGGCTCGTCCAGGAAGAGGAGTTCGGGGCGCCCGACGATGCCGAGTGCCACGTCCAGGCGCCGGCGCTGGCCGCCGGACAGCCGGTCCACCTGCCGGTCGGCCTGGTCCGTGAGGCCGACCAGGGACAGGAGCTCCGCCGGGTCGCGCGGGTCGGGGTAGTACGTCGCGAAGTGCGCCAGCAGCTCGGCGACCCGCCAGCGGCGGTGATCGCGCCAGGACTGCAGGACCAGTCCGATCCGGCCGCGCCAGGCGTCGTCGCCCCGCTCGGGGTCCGCACCCAGGACGCGGACCTCTCCGGCGGAACGCTGCCGGAAGCCTTCCAGGATCTCGACGGTGGTGGTCTTCCCGGCGCCGTTGGGGCCGAGCAGGGCGAAGATCTCGCCGCGGTGGATGTCCAGGTCGATGCCGTGCAGGACGTCCACGCCGCCGTACGACATGGTCAAGTCGCGTGCCCGGATTATGGGTTGGGTGGTGGTGAGGGGTGTGTTGGTGGTGGTTGCGCGGAGCGCCATGGGGGTGGTGGACGTGTGCCCGGTCGTCGTCATCGTCCCGCCTCCGCGTGGTGCTGCTGTGCCGCCGCGGCGGAGGCCGTGGCGGGAGTGCTGTCCGCTGTTGGATGGGTTGTTGCCGGGGGTCCTGCGCCCTCGACGATCGCCCGGAGGGCTGCCACATGGCCTTCGAAGGCGGTGCGGCCGCGGTCCGTCAGCCGTACCTTGGTGCGCCGCTTGCGGCCGCCGCCCTCCTTGTGGATTTCCAGGTATCCGGCCTCTTCCAGGGTGTGCAGCTGTTTGGAGAGCGCGGAGTCGCTGAGCGAGAGGCTGTCGCGGATGAACGCGAAGTCCGCCCATTCGGTGGCGGCGAGCAGGGCCACCACCGACAGCCGGGTGGCGGGGTGGATCAGTTCGTCGAAGCCGGTGGGGGTACTCATCGGACCGCCCCCTCGCGGGCCGCTCTTCCACCGCGGTCACGCAGCGAACTGGTTGCCCAGCGGTTCGCCGGCCCCACGAACAGGATGAACACGGCCGCTGAGACCGAGGCCTGGATCAGACTGCCGAACGGCAGCGCCAGCCACTCGACCAGCCGGCCGGACAGCACGATCGTGGCGCCGGTCACCGCCGCTCCCGCGAGGAACGTGGCGAGCGACCGCCAGCTGTAGCGCGAGCGGTGGAGTCGCATCCGGGCGCGGCGGCTGTAGAACACGGCGAGTGTGCTCAGCAGCGCGACATACGCGGCGAGTACCAGCCAGACGCCCCAGGAGGGCAGGTCCAGGCCCATGCCGGCCAGGAAGACCCACATGATGCCGGCCGTGGCGTACGTCGCCCCCGGGTCGCCGGATGCGCACCGCTCGATCTCGTCGTACACCCGCTCCTGCGGCACCCGGATGCGCTGCAGGTCCTTCCATGCCTGTTCGGCATCCACCGACGTGTTCACGGCCATCGCCTCCCCATGACGATTCAGATCGGAGGTTCCCGATCGGGCGGTCCCGAACGGACGGTGCCGATCGGGAGGTCCGGATCAGGTGGTCCGGACAGAGGGAGTGGGTTCGAGAGGGGCCATGGATGGACGATGCCGGCCCGCTGCGGCCCGAGGCTGTCCCGATGGTGCGGGACGGGTCAGGGACGCGCGTGGTCGTGTGGGGCCCTCTCTGGCTCCCAACTTTCCCACCAGGAAAGTTACTCCTGACTTTCCCGGTAGGCAAGTTGAAATCACACCGACGCTGCTGGGTTGGCGCGGATGTGATGTCGCTTGGCCGGAAACGTGTACTCCGCGCCATGCGAGCCTTCGCGCCCTGTTGACTAGACGTATTCAGTAAGCCCAAGATGTGAATAGCTCAATCCATTCGACGTCAGGGAGGCACGGCCCATGTCGGGACCGCGACCCGTGCGGGCACCGCGCGGTACGGAGCTGAGTGCTCGGGGATGGCAGCAGGAAGCCGCGCTGCGGATGCTGCAGAACAACCTCGACCCGGAGGTGGCGGAACATCCGGACCAGCTCGTCGTCTACGGCGGCACCGGCAAGGCCGCGCGTGACTGGCGCTCCTTCGACGCGATGGTGCGCACCCTCACGACGCTCAAGCAGGACGAGACGATGCTCGTCCAGTCCGGCAGGCCGGTCGGCGTGATGCAGACGCACGAATGGGCGCCGCGGGTCCTCATCGCCAACTCCAACCTGGTCGGCGACTGGGCCAACTGGGAGGAGTTCCGGCGCCTGGAGGCCCTCGGGCTGACCATGTACGGGCAGATGACCGCCGGTTCGTGGATCTACATCGGCACGCAGGGGATCCTGCAGGGCACCTACGAGACCTTCGCGGCCGTCGCGGCGAAGAAGTTCGGCGGCACGCTGGCCGGGACGATCACCCTCACCGCCGGACTCGGCGGCATGGGCGGCGCCCAGCCGCTCGCCGTCACCATGAACGACGGCGTCGCCATCTGCATCGACGTCGACCCGCGGGCCATCGAGCGGCGGATCGAGCACCGCTACCTGGACGTACGGGCGGACAGCCCGGCGCACGCCCTCCAGCTCGCCGTGGAAGCCCGTGACCAGCGGAAGCCGCTCTCCATCGGACTGCTCGGCAACGCCGCCGAACTGCTGCCGCAGCTGCTCGCCGAAGGCGCGCCGATCGACATCGTCACCGACCAGACCAGCGCCCACGACCCGCTGGCCTACCTCCCGATCGGTATCGACTTCGACGACATGGCCGCCTACGCGAAGGAGAAGCCCGCCGACTTCACCCAGCGGGCACGTGCCTCCATGGCCAAGCACGTCGAGGCCATGGTCGGCTTCATGGACGCCGGCGCCGAGGTCTTCGACTACGGCAACTCCATCCGCGGCGAGGCCCAACTCGCCGGATACGAGCGGGCGTTCGCCTTCCCCGGCTTCGTCCCCGCCTACATCCGGCCGCTGTTCGCCGAAGGGAAGGGCCCCTTCCGCTGGGCGGCGCTGTCCGGTGACGCACGGGACATCGCAGCCACCGACAAGGCGATCCTGGACCTCTTCCCGGAGAACGAGTCGCTGGCCCGCTGGATCAAGATGGCCGGGGAACGGGTCCACTTCCAGGGCCTGCCCGCCCGGATCTGCTGGCTCGGCTACGGCGAACGCGACAAGGCCGGCGAGCGGTTCAACGAGATGGTCGCCGACGGGACGCTCCGGGCGCCGCTGGCCATCGGACGGGACCACCTCGACTGCGGCTCCGTCGCCTCCCCGTACCGCGAGACCGAGGCCATGAAGGACGGCTCGGACGCCATCGCCGACTGGCCGCTGCTCAACGCCATGGTCAACGTCGCCTCCGGCGCCTCCTGGGTCTCGCTGCACCACGGCGGCGGCGTCGGCATGGGCCGCTCCATCCACGCGGGCCAGGTCACCGTCGCCGACGGCACACCACTGGCCGGCGAGAAGATCCGCCGGGTGCTGACCAACGACCCGGGCATGGGCGTCATCCGGCACGTCGACGCGGGCTACGAGCGCGCCGACGAGGTGGCCGCCGAGCGCGGTGTCCGCATCCCGATGCGCGAGGGCGAAGGCGAGGGCGCGTGACCTCCTCGTTCCACGAGATGTGGGAGGAGCTGCGGCCCATCGGCCGCAACTCCCCCTCCGGCGGCTACCGCCGCTACGCCTGGACCGGCGCGGACACCGACTGCCGCACCTGGTTCCGGGCGCAGGCCGAGGCCCGCGGGCTCGCCTACGAACTGGACCGCAACGGCAACCAGTGGGCCTGGCTCGGCGCCACGACATACGAGGAGGTGGCCCCGGGCGACGCCATCGTCACGGGCTCGCACCTGGACTCCGTACCGGACGGCGGCGCCTTCGACGGGCCACTGGGCGTCGTCTCCTCCTTCGCCGCGCTCGACGAACTCCGGCGGAGGGGATCGGAGTTCGACAAGCCCCTCGCCATCGTCAACTTCGGCGACGAGGAAGGCGCCCGCTTCGGCCTCGCCTGCGTCGGCTCCCGGCTGGCCGCCGGGGCCCTCACCGCAGAAGCGGCACACCAGCTGCGCGACGCGGACGGCGTCACCCTGCCGCAGGCCATGGAGCGCGCCGGATACGACCCCGAGGACATCGGCCCCGACCCCCGGCGGCTCGCCAGGATCGGCGCGTTCGTCGAGCTGCACGTCGAGCAGGGGCGCGCCCTCGACCTGACCGGCGACCCGGTCGGCATCGCCTCCGCCATCTGGCCGCACGGCCGCTGGCGATTCGACTTCCACGGCCAGGCCAACCACGCCGGCACCACCCGGCTGGAGGACCGCCGGGACCCGATGCTCAGCTACGCCGCGACCGTGCTGGCCGCCCGCGAACAGGCCCGGCTGGCCGGCGCCCTGGCCACCTTCGGGAAGATCAGCGTGGAGCCGAACGGGGTCAATGCGATCCCCTCGCTGGTACGCGGCTGGCTGGACTCCCGCGCCGCCGACCAGGACACCCTGGACACCGTGATCACCGAGATCGAGCGGGCGGCCGCCGAGCGCGCCGCACACGACGGCGTGGACCTGACCGTCGTCCGCGAATCCTTCACCCCCGTCGTGGAGTTCCAGCACGCCCTGCGGGACGAGCTGGCCGCGATCCTCGGCAAGACCGGGGAACGCACGGTGCCCGTCCTCGGCACCGGCGCCGGACACGACGCCGGTATTTTGTCCGGAACCATCCCCACCGCCATGCTGTTCGTACGCAACCCCACCGGCGTCTCGCACTCGCCCGCCGAAGCGGCGACCGAGGACGACTGCGTCACCGGGGTCACCGCACTCGCCGACGTACTGGAGGGGCTGGCGTGCCGCTGACGCCGCAGGCAACACCGCCGCAGGCAGCACCGACGCAGGAAACACCCACGACGTTCTGGCTGGAACACGCCTGGCTCGGCACACACGTCGAGCCGGGCGTCGCCCTGGATGTCGCGGACGGGCGGATCACGGCGGTACGCACCGAGACCGCCACCCCGCCGCCCGGCGCCGTCGCACTGCGCGGCCTGACCCTGCCGGGGCTCGCCAACGCCCACAGCCACGCCTTCCACCGGGCGCTGCGCGGCACCGTGCAGGTCGGCTCCGGGACCTTCTGGACCTGGCGCGACGTCATGTACAACGTCGCCGACAAGCTCACCCCGGACAGCTACTACGCCCTCGCCCGCGCCGTATACGCCGAGATGGCGCTGGCCGGCATCACCTGCGTCGGCGAATTCCACTACCTCCACCACGCCCCCGGCGGCACCCGCTACGACGACCCCAACGCGATGGGGGAGGCCCTCATCGCGGCCGCCGCCGACGCCGGCATCCGCATCACCCTCCTCGACACCGCCTATCTCTCCGCCGGCTTCGGCGACCCGCCCAACCGGCACCAGCTGCGCTTCTCCGACGGCACCGCCGACGCCTGGGCCCAGCGCGCCGACGCCCTCAAGGACGGCCGCGAGCACGCCCGCATCGGCGCCGCCATCCACTCCGTACGCGCCGTCCCCGCCGACCAGCTCGGCACCGTCGCCGACTGGGCCCGCGCGCGGCAGGCCCCGCTGCACGTCCACCTCTCCGAACAGACCGCGGAGAACGACGCCTGCCGCGACGCCCACGGCCGCACCCCCACCCGGCTGCTCGCCGACCACGGCGTCCTGGGACCGCGCACCACCGCCGTGCACGCCACCCACCTCACCGCCGAGGACATCGGCCTGCTCGGCGGCAGCCGCACCGGCGTCTGCATGTGCCCGACCACCGAACGCGACCTCGCCGACGGCATCGGCCCGGCCGCCCCCCTCCAGGCCAAGGGCAGCCCGCTGTCCCTCGGCAGCGACAGCCACGCCGTCATCGACCTGCTCGAAGAGGCCCGCGCCATGGAGCTCGACGAACGGCTGCGCACCCGCACCCGCGGCCACTGGACGGCCGCCGCCCTGCTGCGCGCCGCGACCGCCGACGGTCACGCCGCCCTGGGCTGGGACGACGCGGGCGCCATCGAGACCGGCGCGCTCGCCGACCTCACCACCATCGCGCTCGACTCCGTACGCACCGCCGGACCGCTGCCCCGACTGGGCGCCGAGACGGCCGTATTCGCCGCCTCCGCCGCGGATGTGCGGCACACGGTCGTCGGCGGCCGGCAGATCGTGCGGGACGGCCGGCACACGCTGCTCGCCGACGTCCCCACCGCACTCGCCGAATCCATCGCCGCCGTACGCGGCTGACGACCCCGACGGCCGCCACGCCCCCCACGCGTCCGACGCCGCTGAAGGAGAACACCCCCGCGATGACGACGAACTCCGCGCCGACCACCGCCATCACCCACATCGCCCAGCTCGTCACCAACGACCCCTCCCTCGGTGAAGGCCCCCTCGGTCTGATCCAGGACGCGGCCGTCGTCATCGACGGCGACCGCATCGCCTGGGTCGGTGAATCAAGCAAAGCACCCGCCACCGACAACGCCGTCGACGCGGCCGGCCGCGCCGGCCTCCCCGGCTTCGTCGACTCGCACTCCCACCTCGTCTTCAGCGGCGACCGCACCGCCGAGTTCAACGCCCGGATGTCCGGCCGCCCCTACTCCGCAGGCGGCATCCGCACCACCGTCGCCGCCACCCGCGCCGCCACCGACGAGGAACTGCACACCAACGTCGCCCGCTACCTCGCCGAGGCGCTGCGCCAGGGCACCACCACCCAGGAGACCAAGTCCGGCTACGGCCTCACCGTCGAGGACGAGGCCCGCGCGCTGCGCATCGCCGCCGCGCACACCGACGAAGTCACCTTCCTCGGCGCCCATATCGTCTCGCCCGACTACGCCGACGACCCGGCCGGCTACGTCGACCTGGTGACCGGCCCGATGCTGGACGCCTGCGCCCCGCACGCCCGCTGGGTCGACGTCTTCTGCGAGAAGGGCGCCTTCGACGGCGACCAGGCGCGCGCCGTCCTCACCGCCGGAAAGGCCAGGGGCCTGACGCCGCGCGTGCACGCCAACCAGCTCGGCCACGGCCCCGGCGTCCAGCTCGCCGTCGAACTCGACGCCGCGTCCGCCGACCACTGCACCCACCTCACCGCCGCCGACATCGACGCCCTCGCCGGCTCCCGGACCGTCGCGACGCTGCTGCCGGGCGCCGAGTTCTCCACCCGCGCAGAGTGGCCCGACGCGCGCCGGCTGCTCGACGCCGGCGCCACCGTCGCCCTGTCCACCGACTGCAACCCCGGCTCGTCCTTCACCAGTTCCATGCCGTTCTGCATCGCGCTGGCCGTCCGCGACATGGGGATGACGCCCGACGAAGCCGTCTGGTCGGCCACCGAGGGCGGCGCCCGCGCCCTGCGCCGCACGGACGTCGGCCGGATCACCCCCGGCGCCCGCGCCGACCTCGTGCTGCTGGACGCGCCCTCCCACGTCCACCTCGCCTACCGGCCGGGCGTCCCGCTCGTATCGGCCGTGTGGCACAAGGGAGTTCTCATCTGACCGAGCCCGGGCCCGCCGGCCGCCGACGGGGATTGTCAGACCCTGCTGGCACGATGGGTTCATGTGCGACGGGGGCGAGTTCATGAGCAACGGAGCGGCTGAGCCGCAGGACGGCCCGCTGGACGATCCGGTGCGTCTGCTGGACACCGGACGATCGGCGGTACGCGCGCATATCGACGGTACGGACGGTGTGCGCAGCGTCGGGCGGGAGGTCTTCCAGCAGGCCGAGGCGATATTCGGCGGGCGGGAGGTGCCGCGAGCCGAGTTCGCCTCGTGGCTGCACTTCGCGGCGAAGGTGCTGGGGCACGACGCGTACGCGGAGCGGATAGCCGCGGCGGAGCCGGGGATGCCGTGGCGGGCGGTGTGGGCCTGGTGGCGGCCGGTGGGGAAGTGTGTCGCGCATCCGAACCTGAGCTACGCCGAATCCCTCCTGGTCCATGCCTACGAGGGCCGGCAGCTCCTCCGCGTGAAGGCGTCGTGGGAGGACACCTGGCTCGACCTGGAGACCGGGGAAAGGGTTCCTGCCCCGCCTGAGGGGGCCGCGGTTCCGCGCGCGCACCGCGATCCGACCGAGAGCGTGCCCTGCCTCGGCGAGCTGGCGCTGTCCGCGCCCGAGAGCTGGGGGGAAGCACGGCCGCTCGTCGGCGAGGACGGCCGGGTGTGCCATCTGATCGACGACGTCCACGGCCTCGCGCTTGTGGACACCGACCCTGCGGTGCTCCGCGACTGGCCGCGCGGCGAGCTGGACCACACCTCGTCGGAGGAGGGCACTCCCGGGAAAGCACCGGTGTTCCCGGACCCGGACGGGCCGCTCACCGCCGCGCGCCTCGACGAGGCATTCGCCCCCACCCAAGTCGTCCGGATACCCGAGGACGAGCTCCCGGCCGGTCTCGAACATGCCGCGAGCCGGGCTCACTTGCGCGATATCGGCCTGCCGGAGTGGTGGGCCTGCGCCTGGACCACCTTCGATCCATATCCGCCAAACAAGATGACGCCGCCGGACGAGAGTTCCCTGAAAGACGTCACGCTGCCCGACGGCCTGGAAGCCTCCGACCTGCTGGCGCTGGGCAGCTCCGAGCACGGTGAGCTGTATCTGCACCGGCGCGAAGGAACCATCCACATCAGCGCGGCGGCCGACGAACTCGGCGCCACGGCCGACGGCGAAGTCATGGTCGAATTCGCGCCGGACCTCGACCTCTTCACACGCTGCCTTGAGGGCGTGCGCCGCTATATGAACGCCTGCTGGCACCCGTATCCGGACGAGCAGGAGATGGGCAGCATGTTCCTCATGGAGATGGACGGCCATGCACCGGACTGTGTCGATGCCGACAGCCCGAGCAGCGCCATATGGAGCTATTTCGTCGCCGGCATAACGGAGTTGAACGAGGACGGCTTTTAGCCACCTCGCCACCGGCCCGCCCAGCAGAGGAGGGCCCGTCCCGAGTAGTCCTCGGGGCAGGCCCTCCTCTGCGCGGGCGGCTGCCGGCGGTGGGGACCGGCAGTGACCGCGGGTACCTCACTCCTCGACCATCAGCCCTTTGCGGAGCCGTACGAGCGTGCGGGAGAGCAGCCGGGAGACATGCATCTGAGAGATGTTGAGCTCCTCGCCGATCTCGGACTGCGTCATATTGGCGACGAAGCGCAGCGAGAGGATTTTGCGGTCGCGCGGCGGGAGTTCGGCGATCAGCGGCTTGAGCGATTCGACATACTCAATGCCTTCGAGACCGTTGTCCTCGTAACCGATACGGTCCGCCAGCGCGCCTTCGCTGTCGTCCTCTTCGGGCTGTGCGTCCAGCGAGCTCGCGGTGTAGGCGTTGCTCGCCGCCATTCCCTCGACGACCTCGTCATTGCTGATGCCGAGGCGGTCGGCGAGTTCCTTCACCGTGGGGGCGCGGTCCAGCTTCTGCGCCAGTTCGTCGCCCGCCTTGGCGAGGTCCAGACGCAGTTCCTGCAGTCGCCTCGGTACGCGCACCGACCAGCTGGTGTCGCGGAAGAAGCGCTTGATCTCGCCGACGATGGTCGGCATCGCGAACGTCGGGAACTCGACGCCGCGGCTGAGTTCGAAGCGGTCTATCGCCTTGATCAGGCCGATGGTGCCGACCTGGACGATGTCCTCCATGGGCTCGCTGCGGGAGCGGAACCGGGAGGCCGCGAACTTCACCAGGGCCAGATTGAGCTCGACCAGTGTGTTGCGGACGTACGCGAATTCGTGGGTGCCTTCCTCCAGCGTTTCCAGACGCTCGAAGAGGGTTTTGGACAGGGCCCGCGCATCCACCGGACCCACCTCGTCGAACGGCGGGATCTCGGGCAGGCCCTCGATCTCAGGCATTCCCGCCAGATCTGATTCGGCGGGGATGTGCTGGGAAGGGATGTGCCCGGTCGGGTCGGACGGGGGTGTCGACGATGCGTGCTGCCGGAAGTCTTCGGTGCGCAATTCGTCGAGCCGGGGTGACATGGTCTCCTCCATCGTTCTCGGCATATGGCTGCCGATGCCTCTACGCGAAGCTGCGGTGTGCGGCGCCTCCAAAGCCGGCCGTGTCGAATGTGTCCCTCTACGCCTACCTGGCTTTGCCCGATGATGGCAAGTGCGTGTTGTCCGGATTTCACGCAATATGCGGATTGTTCGGCTACCCGCGGGCGCCATGAAGGCGTAGGGTTTACGGAGCGCAGTCGTAAGCAAATCAGTCGCCGAGACAGCAAGAGGGGTGCGCGCGCATGGGCCGCGGGACGGTCGGCAGTGCAAGCCAGGGCCGGCTACACGTCGCGATCCGGCATCACGGTGCCAGCGCGGTCGTGACCGCCGCGGGTGAGCTCGATCACCACACCGCCGAATTGTTGCGTGAGTCACTGGAGGGGTGCGTGGACGACGGGTTTGCACGCCTCGTAGTGGATTGCTCACCCCTTGAGTTCATGGATTCCACCGGACTCAATGTGCTGCTCGGCGCACGCCTGAAAGCGGAGGCCGCGGGGGGCGGAGTTCATCTCGCCGGGATGCAGCCGGTGGTCGCCCGGGTCTTCGAGATCACCGGCGCGGAAGCGGTTTTCACCGTGCATGACTCTCTCGAAGCGGCGCTGGCCGACTGACGTGGCAACGGTGTCCGGAAGTGGTCATTCCGGGCACGTAGTACGTGTCACAACTTCCGTGCCCAACAAGTGGGTGTTCTCACGGTCCGGTCGGGCAGGAGACATCTGAATCCGTTGAATCAGTCAGGTATCTGTTTCCGTGAAAAGGCGAATCGGTGAGGTGAAGCGCTGATGAGCACCACCCGGCCGTACCCGCCGGGCGATCTTGGCCCGGAGTCGTGCGGCGCCGGTGCTTCCGCCGTCCCGCCCGCCGCCACCCCGGCCGGGCAGATCCGCCGGCTGCGCCTGGCGGGCACCCGTGGAGCCGTCGCACGCGCCCGCGATTTCGCCCGGCAGGCCCTGCACGACTGGGGCTGGCTGCCGGCCTCCAGCGGCGACCAGCGCGCCGCGGCCGAGGACGTGCTGCTCGTCGTCTCCGAACTGGTCACCAACGCCTGCCTGCACGCCGAAGGGCCGGAGGAACTGCGGCTGCGATGTACCGCCAAGGTGCTGCGGCTGGAGGTCAGCGACCTCGGCACGGGCCAGCCGGCGCCGCGCAGCCCGCACCGCCCCGGGCGCCCCGGCGGTCACGGCATGTTCATCGTCCAGCGCCTCTGCCTGGACTGGGGCGTCGTACGCCACCAGGACGGCGCCGGCAAGACCGTCTGGGCGGAGCTCGCCGCGCCGTCCTGAAGGCCGGGCGGGCCAGGAGAGTTCAGCGCGGGCCTACGGGCCCGCGCTTTGTCGTCCGCGCCCGCCCCGGGCCCGTCCGGTGGATCACGACCGGGCTCGTGCCGCCGCGATCGGGCTGTTCTTTGCCTTCCCTCTCCAAGGCCCCGGGCGTACCTTGAGCGCCCAATCTGATGTGCCGTCAGCAATAACCGGCGGTGCGCTACCCGGGAGAAGGGAACCCAAGGTGGCCCGCTTCTGCGAACAACACGGCAGGCGCCCGCGCCGGGCGGCCGGCCTGGCCGCGGCCGTGACGATGACGGCGGGGGCCGCGGTGCTGCTCACCGCACCGGCCGCACACGCCGAGGTCGTCGACGTCGACTACCAGTGCAAGACGCCGATCGGCAACAAGGGCGCGGTGTCGCCCATCGACATCAAGAGCACGCCCAGCGGCGGTGCGTACAAACTCGTCATGTCCTTCCAAAAGGGCGTCTCCTCCAGCCCCGTCGAACTCGGCAAGGGCGCGATGAAGCCGAGCGCGCTGATCCAGCTGGGCGGCGCGGAGAGCGGCACGGTGCCGGTCACCGGGCCTCCCAATGACAAGGCGATACCGGCCAACACCCCCATCAAGATCAGCGATTTGAGCGGTACCTACACCCCCAAGGGCAGCGGCAAGGTCACCTTCACGGCCTCCACCCTCACCATCAAAGCCCTGGGCACCACGACCACCTGCACACCCAGCAACCACCCCAAGCCCTCGCTCACCCTGGACGTCAAGGGATCCGGCGGCTCGGGCGGCAGCACGGGCGGCTCCTCCGGCGGACAGCTGCCGCAGACCGGACCCGCCGACTCCGCGCTCGCCCTCGGCACCCTGGGCGGCACGGTGCTGCTCGCCGGCGCGGCCGGTGCGCTCTGGCTGACCCGCCGCGCGGGCGAGCAGCGGGCCTGACGCGGGCCGCCCGCCCCGGGGACGCGCCCCGAAACCCCAGCCCCCCGCACCCCGTACGAGCACCAGCATCAGCACCAGGGAGCCGCCGATGCCGTTCCGTACTCGCGCAGCGGCCATGGGCACGGTCCTCGCGGCCGCCGCCATGCTGCTGTGCCCCGCCACGGCTACGGCGGTGGCCGGGCCGGCCGCCGCACCGAAGGCTGCCTCCGCACCCGGCTGGTCCCTCGCGCCCGCGCCAGGCGACGGCGCCCGGCCGAGCCCGCAGGACCGCCCCTACTTCTATCTGGAGGGCGGTCCCGGCACCGTGCTGAAGGACCGGCTGTCCGTCAGCAACCCCGGCGAACGGCCCGTCACCGTACGGCTGCGCGGCACGGGCGCCGGCTCGTGGATCGCGCTCGCGGCGCAGCGGGTGAGGATCCCGCCGCGTACCCGCGCGAGCGTGCCGTTCACGGTGACCGTGCCGCCGGACGCGGTCCCCGGCGACCACCCCGGAGCGATCGTCGCGACCGGTGACGGCGAACGGAACGAGCGGACGAAGCGGTCCCGGGTTGCGGTCCATCTGCGGGTCACCGGGCCGACGTTGTCCGCGCTGACCGTCGAGCACGTGTCGGTGAGCGGGCGGGGGAGCGCGGCGGTGATCCGGTACGCGCTGGTCAACCGGGGCAACACGGTGCTCAGACCGCGCCTCGCGGTGCGCGCCGACGGGCTGTTCGGCCCGCTGTTGCGCCGCGCCGCGCGCACCCTGCCGGTCGAGCTGCGGCCCGGTCAGCGCGTCGACCGCACCGAGAACTGGCCGGATCCGCCCGCTCTGGACGCGGTGCACGTACGGCTCACGGCGGCAGCGGAGGACGGCGCGCACGGATCGGCGACGGCCGCCTACACCCCTGCCCCTTGGGGCGCGGTCGCCGGGGCGGCACTCCTCCTGGCAGCGGGGGCGGGCGGCTGGACCGTCGTACGGCGGCGGCGAAGGCGGGTCGACGGGGACGGAGCGGACGCGGACGGAGCGGACCCCGGGGCCGGGGGCGACGGCGGCGACGACGGACCGGCCGCACACCCCCAAATGGCCGACGAAGCACGGGAATTGGCGGGAACGAGGACGGGATCAGGGGTGCGATCGTGAACGGCGAGACAGGTATGCCGGCGGCCATCAGCGGAGCGGCGGTCCGGGTGCGCCGCGCCCGGCGGCGGGCCGCGACCGCGTTCGCGTACGCCCTGTGTGCGGCCCTCGCACTGGCACCGGTCCCCGCCATGACCGCCACCGCCGCAGCAGCCGGCACCTCCGCGGGCACCGCCTCCGCCGCCGAAGGGCCCTCCGTACACCTCTCCAAGAAGGAGGCGGGCAAGGGCGGCACGCTCACCGTGACCGGGCGTGGCTGGCGGCCCAGGACGCTGCTCACGCTGCTGATCTGCGGGCAGAACATGATCGGTGGCACCAACGCCTGCGCCAACGGTGACGGACGCGCCGTCACCACCGACGCAAAGGGCGCCTTCCGTAGGAGCCTTCCGGTCGCGGAGCCGCCCAAGCCCTGTCCCTGTGTGGTGCATGTGGCGACCGTGACCGGTGAGCCGCATGCCGCGGAGGCCGCGTTCACGGTGGCGGGCCACCCGGTGGCGCCGCTGCCCAAGGAGAGCACCGGCGGCCGGCTGACGGTGCTCGACCGGCCGCGGCTTGAGGGCAGCAGCGGCCTGCTGACCTGGTTCGGTGCCCCGCCGCAGCGCGAGTTGACCGTCACGGTCGGCAATCTCGGCGCCGCCCCGGCCAAGGATCCGGTCTTCCAGGTGGGCACCTCGCATGGTGTGTTCGCGCCCAAGTGGGAGGAGCAGCAGTGGCGGGGGACCGTACCCGCCGGGAAGAAAGCCGAGGTCAGGCTGCCTGTGGAGCTGACGGCGGGCGCGCACGGGGACTATCTGGTCTCCCTCAAATACGGCGGCCGGATCCTGGTGGAACAGCCGTGGGGGGTCGGCAGGCCGTGGGGCGTGACGCTCTTCTGGGTGCTGCTGTGCGTGGTCGTCCCGACGGCGGTGTTCCGCATCGGGATGGCGATCGTGGACCGGGTACGCCCGCGCGCCGGGACATCTGCCGTCAACAGCCGTACGACAGGCGCTGCTCGCAGCCGTAGTACCGGCCCGGCCCACAGCCGTAGGGCGAGGACCGGCAGGAGAAGGAGAAGTGCCACCACGCGGGACGGCGAGCCCGCCGGCCTGCCGTGGTTCACCCCGGACACCGCACCGTCCACCACCACATCAACCGAACGACCGACGTCGAAAGGTTCTGCGTGATGACGCTGATGAGGCTGATGAGACAACGGAGGGCGGGCGTGGCCTCGGTGGCCGCGATGGTGCTCGCGGGTGCGGGCGTCATGACCGCGGCCGGGCCCGCCCAGGCCGCGGAGACGGCGTACAAGACGGAGTGTCTGCCGCCGCCGATCTCGGGGCTGCCGCCCGTCGAGGGCACCACAAAGGTGGCGGTCAGCGCGCCCGCGACGGCGAAGGTCGGCGATGAGATCGAGGTGGTGTGGAAGACCGTCGAGGCGGCTTCCAAGAACCCCGACATCCTCGACCTGGCGGAGAACACCGTCCAGCCGACCGGCACGATCAAGGTGGCCGGGGCGCAGACCGGGGATCTGGCGATGGAGGGGCCGCGGGAGAATCCGCCGATCCCCAAGAACAGCCCGATGAAACTGTCCGACATGAAGGGCAGGTTGAAGCTGGAGAAGCCGGGCGAGGTCACGCTGACGCCCGGTTTCTACAACATCAACGTCAACAAGCCGATCTCCACGGACACCAAGTGCTCGCCCAAGGAGGAGGTGAAGCCCGCGGTCACCATCACGGTGACGGACGGCGGCGGGAACACGGGCGGGACGACCAGCGGAGGCACGACCAGCGGGGGCGGCACGGACGGCGGGACGACGGCCGGTGGTTCCGACGGGGGATCGACGACCGGCGGCACCGACGGCGGGACGACAACCGGCGGAACCGGTGGCACCGGCGGCAGCGGAGGAACCGGCGGCACCGGAGGCTCCGGCGGCGACCCGGACGGCACTGCGTACCAGGGCAAGGAAGTCAAGGTCCCCTACGCCTGCAAGACCCCCATCGGCGACAAGAAGGCGACCTCGCCGGTGCAGATCAACGCCGTGAAGAAGGGCGGCGACTACGACCTGACGGTGCAGTTCAAGAAGTCCGTCATGGACAGCCCGGCGGACATCCCCAAGGACTCGGTCAAGCCGTCGATGGACGTCAAGCTGGGCGGCGCTGACAAGGGGACGGTCAAGGTGGAGGGCCCGACGAACGACAAACCCATCAAGTCCGGCGACCCGATCGAGATCCCCGACCTCAAGGGCACGTACAAGCCGGGCGCCACCGGCAAGGCGACGCTGACTCCGGGCGTGCTCACCGTCAACGCCCTCGGGACGACCACGACCTGCACCCCGGAGAAGGACCCGGGTGTCTCGCTCGCTCTGGACACCTCGGCTCAGCCGGGCGGCACCTCCGGCGGGACGTCCGGCGGTTCGTCGACCGGTTCGTCAGGAGGCGCGGCCACCGGCGGCAGCGCCGCGGGACCGGCCAGCGCCTCCGGCGGCAGCGGCGGCGGCCTCGCCGAGACCGGGGCGACCGGCCGCGGCGACCTGGTCGCGCTCGGCCTCGTCGGCGGCACCGTCATCCTGCTCGGCGGCGCCTTCTACACGTTCACCCCCTGGCGGCGGCTGCGCGGCTAGGGACGCTCCGGCCCGGCCCCGCGACAAGCAAGGCCCGGCACAACCAAGGCCCCGCCACAAGCAAGGGCCCGGCACGTCGCAACGTGCCGGGCCCTTCCGTGGCTAAGGACGATGTTCGCGTCAGCGGACGTCACCCATGAGCGCGATGATCTTCTTGCGGCTCAGCCACACCGCGAAGCCGGCCAGTACGGCCATCCCGGCCTCGACGGCCAGCACCGGGGGACCGCTCAGGTCGGCGCCGGCGGTGGAGATCAGGCTCGTGACGCAGTCGCCCGCGGTGACGGCCAGGAACCACACGCCCATCATCTGGCTGGCGTACTTCTGAGGCGCCATCTTGGTGGTCACCGACAGGCCCACCGGGGACAGGCACAGCTCACCGATGGTCTGGATCAGGTAGATGGACAGCAGCCACATCGGGCTGACCTTCGTACCGTCCTCGGCCATCAGCATCGGGACGATGAAGACGAAGAACGAGACGCCGATGAAGAACATCGCGGTGGCGAACTTCACCGTGGTGCTGGGCTCGCGGTCGCGGCGCGCCAGCCACAGCCACAGCCAGGCGAAGACCGGGGCGAGGGCCATGACCCACAGCGGGTTGACCGACTGGAACCAGGAGGACGGGAAGCTCATCCCGAAGACCTCACCGTTGGTCTTGGTCTCCGCGAAGACGGACATCGTCGAGCCGGCCTGGTCGAAGATCATCCAGAACACCGCGGCGGCCACGAAGAACCAGATGTAGCCGCTGACCTTGGTCTGCTCGGTGTCGCTCAGCTCCCTGTCGCGCTTGATACGCGCCAGGACCGTGATCGGGATGACCAGGCCGAGCAGGGCGAGCGGGATCAGCGCCCAGTTCAGGGTGAAGTGACCGGAGAAGCCGACGATGCCGTAGAAGACCGCGGCGATGGCGAGCCAGATCAGGCCCTTGCGCAGCCACGCGGCGCGCTCCTCGGCCTGCAGCGGGGTCGGTACGACGCTGGACTGCGGGCTCAGGTGGCGGGTGCCGATCAGGAACGTCACCAGACCCAGGGCCATACCGAGCGCCGCCATGGCGAAGCCCAGATGCCAGTTGACGGTCTGGCCGACGGTGCCGATGGCCAGCGGCGCCGCGAAGGCACCGATGTTGATGCCCATGTAGAAGATGGTGAAGCCGCCGTCCCGACGCGGGTCCTGAGGACCGTCGTAGAGGTGGCCGACCATCGTCGACATGTTGGACTTCAGCAGCCCCGAGCCCATCGCGACCAGTGCCAGACCGGCGAAGAACCCGGCCTGGCCCGGAATGGCCAGGCACAGGTGGCCGGTCATGATGACACCCGCCGAGATGACGACGCTCTTGCGCGGTCCCCAGATGCGGTCGCCGATCCAGCCGCCGGGCATGGCCAGCAGATAGACCATCGCCACATAGATGGAGTAGATGGCCGCGGCGGTGCCCTCATTCATGGCCAGACCGCCGCCCTGGGCGCCCTTTGCGGCGTCCGGGCCACCGGAGATCAGATAGACCACAAGCAGGGCGCGCATGCCGTAATAGCTGAAGCGCTCCCACATCTCGGTCAGGAAGAGAGGGGCCAGGCCGCGGGGGTGGCCGAAGAAGGTTTTGCCGCCACTTGCAGGGGTTCCCTGCCCGGGGGTGTCCTTCGTCAGGCTGGACGCCATGGAAGATTCCTTGGTCTGCTCGGGACGCGTTCGAGAGTCCCGATACGCGCCCTTGTGGGGGTTGACCGGCACCGGTGCAGACATGCCCGCCCCCCACGCCCGGGGGGTTCGGCACCACGCGAAGGCGGCCCCGGCAGGACGGTCGTACACCGGGATCCACCCACCCCGTGCTGCTACGCGGCGGACCCGGTCGTCAGGTCAGTCACTGTGTTCAGGACTGGTGGTGCCAGCCCTGCACACAACAGGGACCGCCGACTCCAGTTAAGAGCCACGGTCCCGGAGTTGTGCGATGGACGTCCGGACACCATACGTCTCGTTAACGATCGTTTGGGAGCCGTGAGACAACGGTCACATTCGGGTCGGGAACCTTTCAGAGTGGCCCCTTCGAAGCGTCCGCAGCTCACGGCCATGATCGCTGCGGAAACGGTCCGTCGTCGCCCATCCGCGCAGCTCCGCCCCGGGGGTCCTACGCATCGGACTACCATCGGGCCATGACCCGTGTACTGCTCGCCGAGGATGACGCGTCCATCTCGGAGCCGCTCGCCCGCGCTCTGCGCCGCGAGGGTTACGAAGTCGAGGTGCGCGAGGACGGCCCCACGGCGCTCGACGCCGGTCTCCAGGGCAATATCGACCTGCTCGTGCTCGACCTGGGCCTGCCCGGTATGGACGGCCTGGAGGTCGCCCGCCGGCTGCGCAACGAAGGCCATTCCTTCCCCATCCTGGTGCTGACCGCCCGCGCCGACGAGGTGGACACCGTCGTCGGACTGGACGCCGGCGCCGACGACTACGTCACCAAGCCCTTCCGGCTCGCCGAACTCCTCGCCCGCGTACGGGCGCTGCTGCGCCGCGGCTCCAGCGCCGAGCCCCAGCAGCCGCCGGCCACCCACGGCGTACGGATCGATGTCGAGTCGCACCGGGCGTGGATGGGCGAGGAGGAACTCCAGCTCACGGCCAAGGAGTTCGACCTGCTGCGGGTCCTGGTGCGGGACGCCGGCCGGGTCGTCACCCGCGACCAGCTGATGCGCGAGGTGTGGGACACCACCTGGTGGTCGTCCACGAAGACGCTGGACATGCATATCTCCTGGCTCCGCAAGAAGCTCGGCGACGACGCCGCCAACCCCCGCTACATCGCCACCGTCCGCGGTGTCGGCTTCCGATTCGAAAAAAGCTGAAAAGAGCCAGCAGCCCGTGCGCCGCCGCCTGATCAACTCCACGCTCGCCGTGGTGCTCGTAGTGATCGCCGTGTTCGGCGTCTCGCTCGTCATCGTCGAGACCCGCACGATCCAGTCGGGAGCGCAGGAGAGCGTGGCGTCCGAGGCGGTGCGGCTCGTCGGGATAGTGGAGAGCCGGCTGGGCAGCGACGAGAAGATCACCCCGGACATCCTCTCCGAGCAGATCACCGCGCACCGCTACGCCCAGATCAAGGTGCCGGGCAAATCGCCGATCGAGATCGGCCGCCGTCCCTCGGGCGATGTCATCGAGTCGGTCGTCCACGGCGACCGGGGCGAGGCCGTCACGGTCCAGGAGTCCCGCTCCACGGTCAGCGCCGAGATCGGCCGGACGCTGCTGGTGATCCTGGCCGTCGCGCTGCTGGCGATCGTCGCCGCGGTCATCCTGGCCATCCGCCAGGCCCGCCGGCTGACCGCCCCGCTCACCGATCTCGCCGAGACGGCCGAGCGGCTGGGCTCCGGGGACCCGCGGCCGCGCCACCGCCGCTACGGCGTGCAGGAGCTGGACCGGGTCGCGGATGTGCTGGATGCCAGCGCCGAGCGGATCGCCAGGATGCTGACGGCCGAACGGCGGCTCGCCGCCGACGCCTCCCACCAACTGCGGACGCCGCTGACCGCACTGTCCATGCGGCTGGAGGAGATCACCGTCACCGACGACCCGGAGACGGTCAAGGAGGAGGCGACCATCGCGCTGGCCCAGGTGGACCGGCTCAGCGATGTCGTCCAGCGGCTGCTCACCAACTCCCGCGACCCGCGCACCGGCTCGGCGGTCGCCTTCGACCTCGACGAGGTCGTCAAGCAGCAGATCGAGGAGTGGCGGCCGGCCTACCGCAGTGCCGGCCGGGCCATCGTCCGCTCCGGCAAGAAGGAGCTGCGGGCGGTCGGCACTCCGGGCGCGGTCGCCCAGGTGCTGGCCACGTTGATCGAGAACTCGCTGATGCACGGGGACGGGACGGTCGCGCTGCGCACCCGCGTCACCGGCAACCAGGTGGTCGTCGAGGTCACCGACGCCGGGCCCGGGGTGCCGCCGGACCTCGGCTCGCGGGTCTTCGAGCGGACGGTCTCCGGGCGCAACTCCACGGGCCTCGGGCTCGCCGTCGCCCGTGATCTGGCGGAGGCGGACGGCGGGCGGCTGGAGCTGCTCCAGCAGTATCCGCCGGTCTTCGCGCTGTTCCTGGCACGGGAGGCGGAGCCGGCCGACGTGTGAGCCGGCACCGGCCACGGCCCATCGCTCACGCCCCGGGGGCCGCGCCCGCTATCGGCCGGAGACGCTGCGGGCCCGCCGGGAGTCCTCGGCGAGGAACGACTCGGCGCTCTCCACGGCCTCGCGGGCGGGCAGCGCGCGGAAGACCCAGGTGCGGTAGGACCAGAAGCGGAACAGGGTGGCGACGCCGATGCCGAGGAACTTGAAGATATTGCTCTGCAGCGGGCTGTCCCAGTGGAACCCGTAGGTCGCGACGTAGAGCAGACCGTTCTCGATGATCAGGCCGATCGCGCTGAACAGCAGGAAGAGCGTCAGCTCCCGCGTCCGGCCGCGCTTGTCGCGGTCGCGGTAGGTGAAGTAGCGGTAGCCGAGGTAGTTGGTGCCGGTCGCCACGACCGTGGCGAGGATGCTGGCCCGGACGACGGGGATCTCGGTCAGCTGCCGTACGAGGTTGAACACCGCGAAGTTCACCACGACCCCGGCGCCGCCGACCGCACCGAACTTCGCCACTTCCCGGGCGAGCGCCTCCAGCCGCGACCGCAGTACGCTCCGTTCACTCATGGTGATCGTTCAGCTCCTCGTGGGCGGTGGCGCGGCCGTCAACCCCGGGCCGCCCCCTCATGCTAACCAGCGGCCGTGGGCGATGCCCGCCACCTGTTGACTCCGGCCGCAGGCGGCTCCCGAGGCCCTATCCGCGGGCAGCCGGCGGGCGCGCTCAGCGGACCGTGACCCGGAAGTTGAGGCTGCGGGCGCCGGGCTCCTCGGCCGCGCCGGTGCCGCAGCGCCGGCAGCGCACCAGCCGCAGGTCCGTACGGCCCGCGCGGACCGCCTCGAAGTCGAGATGGCGGGAGCCGCCGGCGCCGGAGGGCGGCGGCTCGTCCGGGTCGTAGTGCCCGCCGGCGGCCGTCAGGACGGCCGGGTCGGGGCGTGGCTCGGCGATGATCCAGCGGTAGCCGTCGGCGGGGTCGTCCGCGACCCGTACGGCGAAGCGGTCGCCGGCGTCGACGGATATCTCGGTGTGCTCCGCGTCGTAGACCTTCGGCCCGGAGAGCTGGCTGATCACCGAATGGGCCGCGATCAGCAGCGCGGCGACCGCGACGGCGATCACCAGCAGCCTGGTGTTGATCCTCGGTATGCCACTGCTCCCCATAGGGCCTCCCCGCCCTCGCCCAGCCCCGGACGGCCCGACCCTAGAGCCTGTCCTGTGGGGGTCACGGCCGGCCCCGACGATCTCCGGCCGGCCCTTGGCCGAACAGCCGCACTTGGAGGATCCTCCAACCCGGGGTCGGCGCATCACCCCCGTACGGATACCCTGGGGGCGTGACGTTCCCGGTAGTCGGCATGGTCGGCGGCGGTCAGCTCGCCCGTATGACCCACGAGGCGGGTATCCCCCTCGGCATCAGATTCAAGCTTCTCAGCGACACCCCGCAGGACTCGGCGGCCCAGGTGGTCAGCGAGGTCGTCATCGGCGACTACCGCGACCTGGACACGCTGCGCGCCTTCGCCCGTGGCTGCGACGTGCTCACTTTCGATCATGAGCATGTGCCCACGGAGCACTTGCGCGCACTGGAGGCGGACGGCATCCCGATCCGCCCCGGCCCCGAGGCGCTGGTGCACGCCCAGGACAAGGGGGTGATGCGGGCGAAGCTCGACGCGATCGGCGCGCCCTGCCCGCGCCACCGCATCGTCTCCGACCCCGCGGACGTCGAGCGCTTCGCGGCGGAAGGGGACGGCTTTCCGGTGATCCTCAAGACGGTCCGAGGGGGGTATGACGGCAAGGGTGTATGGCTCGTGCGATCCTCCAAGGAGGCCGCCGAGCCGTTCCTCGCGGGGGTGCCCGTTCTGGCCGAGGAGAAGGTGTCGTTTGTCCGAGAACTGGCGGCCAACGTCGTCCGTTCGCCGCACGGCCAGGCCGTCGCGTATCCGGTCGTGGAGTCGATCCAGGTCGACGGCGTCTGCGACACGGTGATCGCCCCGGCGCCCTGCCTGTCGCCGCGGCTCTCCGCCGAGGCGCAGCAGCTCGCCCTGCGGGTGGCCGAGGAGCTGGACGTCATCGGGCATCTCGCGGTCGAGCTGTTCGAGATCCGCGACGCCGACGGTGAACCCGCCGTCCTCGTCAACGAGCTCGCCATGCGCCCGCACAACTCCGGCCACTGGACCCAGGACGGCGCGATCACCTCGCAGTTCGCCAACCACGTCCGCGCCGTCCTCGACCTGCCGCTCGGCGACCCGCGCCCGCGCGCCACCTGGACGGTGATGGCCAATGTTCTCGGCGGCGACTATCCGGACATGTATGCGGCGTACCTGCATTGCATGGCACGCGATCCGCAGTTGAAGATTCACATGTACGGCAAAGACGTGAAGCCGGGCCGCAAGGTCGGGCACGTCAACACCTACGGCGACGACCTGGCCGACGTGCGCGAGCGCGCCGCGCACGCCGCCGGCTACCTGCGAGGAACGATCACCGAATGAGCTCCAGTACTTCCGGGGCCGGCGCCCCCCTCATCGGCATCGTCATGGGCTCCGACTCCGACTGGCCCGTCATGGAGGCCGCCGCCAAGGCCCTCGACGAGTTCGAGATCCCCTACGAGGTCGATGTCGTCTCGGCGCACCGCATGCCCCGCGAGATGATCACGTACGGCGAGGACGCCGCCGGGCGCGGCCTGAAGGCGATCATCGCGGGCGCCGGGGGAGCCGCCCACCTCCCCGGGATGCTCGCCTCCGTCACCCCGCTGCCGGTCATCGGCGTCCCCGTCCCGCTGAAGTACCTGGACGGCATGGACTCGCTGCTGTCCATCGTGCAGATGCCGGCCGGTGTGCCGGTCGCCACCGTCTCCGTCGCCGGGGCCCGCAATGCCGGGCTGCTCGCGGCCCGCATGCTCGCCGCCCACGATCCCGAACTCCTCGGCCGGATGCGGGAGTTCCAGCAGGAGCTGAACGACCAGGCCACCGAGAAGGGCAAGCGGCTGCGCAACAAGGTCGCCTCCCCGTCCGGCTTCGGCTTCGGGGGGAAGTGATGCCGGCCGCCGCGCCGGACCCGAGGGTCGCCAAGATCCTCGCCGAGTACCCGATCGTGGACGGTCACAACGATCTGCCCTGGGCGCTGCGCGAGCAGGTCCGCTACGACCTCGACCGGCGCGATATCGCCGTCGACCAGTCGGAGTATCTGCACACCGACCTGCCGCGGCTGCGGGCCGGCGGCGTCGGCGCCCAGTTCTGGTCGGTCTACGTACGCTCCGACTACCAGGGCGACACCGCGGTCAGCGCCACCCTCGAACAGATCGACGCGGTACGGCAGCTGGCCGCCCGCTACCCGGACGATCTGCGGCTGGCGCTGACCGCCGACGACATGGAGGCCGCCCGCACCGACGGCGTCATCGCCTCCCTGATGGGCGCCGAGGGCGGCCACTCCATCAACAACTCGCTGGCCACCCTGCGCGCACTGCACCAGCTCGGCGTCCGCTATCTGACGCTCACCCACAACGACTCGCTGGCCTGGGCGGACTCGGCGACCGACGCACCGCGGGCCGGCGGCCTCAGCGCCTTCGGCGAGGAGGTCGTCCGGGAGATGAACCGGCTCGGCATGCTCGTCGACCTCTCGCATGTCGCCGCGGAAACGATGCGCGACGCGCTCCGGGTCAGCACCGCGCCGGTGATCTTCTCGCACTCCTCGTCCCGTGCGGTCTGCGGCCACCCGCGCAACATCCCCGACGACGTCCTGGCCCAGCTGCCCGCCAACGGCGGCATCGCGATGGCCACCTTCGTCCCCAAGTTCGTCCTGCCCGAGGTCGGCGAATGGGTGCTGCGCGCGGACGAGAACATGCGGGCGCACGGCTTCCACCACCTGGACACCACCCCCGAGGCGATGCGGGTGCAGCGTGCCTTCAAGGAGGCGCACCCGATGCCGGAGGCCACCGCCGCGACCGTCGCCGACCACCTCGACCATATGCGTGAGGTCGCCGGCATCGACCACCTCGGGCTCGGCGGCGACTACGACGGCACCGCCTTCACCCCCGCGGACCTCACCGATGTCGCCGCCTACCCGCGGCTGCTCGCCGAGCTGCTGGACCGCCACTGGTCCCCGTCCGACCTGGCCAAACTCACCTGGCAGAACGCGGTCCGCACGCTGCGCGCCGCCGAGGACGTCGCCCGCGACGAGCAGCGCAGGCGCGGCCCGTCCCTCGCGACGATCGAGCAGCTGGACGGCGCGGACGCATAGGCCGGGCGCCGGCCGACGGCGTATCGGCGGGCCGCCGTAGCGGGGGCGGCCCGCCCGCCGGAACGCGAAGGTAGGCGCTAACTCGTACGGATCGCTCACCGCGAACCGTTGCGGCACCCGTGCCACCGTGGCTCTACCACTGTCCCACCAGGGAGTGCCGCCATGGCCGATCTCGTGCCCGAGCAGCAGGAAGAGGGCAGCACGGCTGCCGCCGGTGCCACCGAGGCGGGCCGCCGGACACCGAAGCGCCCGCTCCTGGTGGACCAGCGGGGCCCGCTCGCCATGGCCCGCGCCCTGCTCGCCGCACACCCCGTCGTCGACGGCTGCAACGGCACCGACATCGCCCGGCTGCGGGCCGGCGGCGTCGGCGGCCAGTTCTGGTCCCTCCGGGTGCCGTCCGGGCTGACCGGCGAACAGGCCGTCCGCGCGACGCTGGAACAGATCGACCTGGTGCACACGCTGGTGCGCACCCACCCCGAGGCGCTGCGCCCGGCGCTGACCGCCGACGACCTCACCGAGGCCCGCAACCACGGCCGGATCGCCTCTCTGCTCGGGCCCGCCGACGGCCACGCCATCGACAGCTCGCTGAGCGTGCTGCGCGCCTTCCACCGGCTCGGCGTCCGCGCGCTGGCGCTCACCGCGGACCGCAACACCCCCTGGGCCGACTCGGCGACCGACGAGCCGAAGGCCGGCGGGCTGACGCCGTTCGGTGAGGAGGTGGTCCGCGAGATGAACCGCCTCGGCATGCTCGTCGACCTCTCCCGCGCCTCCGCCGACACCATGCGGCACACCCTCGCGGTCACCAGGTCCCCGGTGCTGCTGTGCGGTACGGCGGCCCGCGCGGTCACCGGCCATCCCCGCAACGTCCCCGACGACGTGCTCTCGCGGCTGCCCCGCAACGGCGGCGTCTGCATGGTCACCTTCACCGCCGAACGCATCGCGCGCGGCGGCGCCCCGGCCTCCGTACAGGACATCGCCGACCACCTCGACCATGTGCGGACGGTGGCGGGTCCCGACCATGTCGGCATCGGCGCCGGATTCGACACGGACACGGAAACAGACACGGAAACAGACACGGAAACAGACACGGAAACAGACACGGAAACAGACACGGACACCGCGAACCGGGGGCCGCTGCCGGATGTCGCTAGCTACCCCCAGCTGATCGCCGAACTCATCGACCGGGGCTGGTCGTTCCGCGATCTGGCGGCCCTGACCTGGGGCAATGCGCTGCGGGCGGTGCGTGGCGCGGAGTCGGCGGCGCGCTCGGTCCGCGGCCGCCGGGTCCCGTCGACGGCGACCATCGGGCGGCTGGACGGGGCGGGGGTGTGATCGGCCGGCCGGCTCAGCGTTCGGTCAGGCAGAGGCAGAAGGGGTGCCCGGCCGGGTCGAGATAGACCCGCCAGTCGCGTACGCCGTCGTCGCTCTGCACCAGCTTGGCGCCCAGCGCGAGGACCTTGCGCTCGGCCTCGTCGATGTCCGCCGGCCGTACGTCGAAGTCGAGATGGAGCTGCTGGGGTGCGTCCTGGCCGGGCCACTGCGGCGGCCGGTAGTCCGCGACCTGCTGGAACGCGAGCTTCCTGCCGTCCGGTCCGGCGACCTCGTACCAGTCGTCCTCGCCCTCGGCCCGCCAGCCGAGGAGCTCGGCGTAGAAGTCGGCGAGGGCACGGGGGTCGGGACAGTCCAGCGCGACGACACCGAGCGAGATAAGTGCCATGACGTTACCTCCAGATCCATTCAACCGGTAACTCCGTTACTGCATGATGGCCCGCAGCCGGTAACGTGGCAAGGGTGGCGGCCCGAACAGCTCCGGATTCCCTGCTCCTGGTGCAGGACCTGGTGAACACCCTCGACATCGAGACCGGCGAGGACGCGCTGACCGCCGACGGCGGCCTCGGCGCCTTCCTCCGCGACCACGGCCTGCCCGAACTCGCCCCGGAACGCGGCGCGTCGGCGGAGACCGGGGACCTGCTGGAGCTGCGCGAGGCGCTACGGGCGGTCTGTCTGGCGCACACCGCCCGCACCGCCCTGCCCGGCGACGCGGCCCGCACCCTGGACCGCCTGCTGGCGGCCGCGCCCCTCGTCCTGGCCGTCGACCCCGAAGGCGGCGCTGCGCTGCGCCCCGCCCCCGGTCTCCAGGGCGCGCACCAGCTCACCGCTCGTATCGCCGCCGGCATCGCGACCGCGGTGGCCGACGGCACCTGGACCCGGCTCAAGGCATGCGAGGCCCACGAGTGCCGGTGGGCGTTCTACGACAAGAGCCCGGCCGGCCGCAGCCGCTGGTGCACCATGGCGGTCTGCGGCAGCCGGGCGAAGATGCGGACGTACCGCGCCAGACGCGCGGAGTCCGACTGAGCGGCCGATCGGCTCAGTGGCCGTTATGCCTGCGGACGCCCCAGCGCCCGGTACGTCCAGCCCGCCTTGCGCCACAGGTCGGGGTCGAGCGCGTTGCGGCCGTCCAGGATGCGCCGCTCGGAGACGACCTCGCCGAGCGTGCCCGGGTCCAGCTCGCGGAACTCGCGCCACTCCGTGAGGTGCAGGACGACATCCGCGCCGCGCACCGCCTCCAGCGCGGTGTCCGCGTAGCCGAGGGTCGGGAAGAGCCGCCGGGCGTTCTCCATGCCCTTGGGGTCGTAGACGGTGACCTGGCCGCCCTGGAGGTGGATCTGGCCGGCCACGTTGAGCGCGGGGGAGTCGCGGACGTCGTCCGAGTCCGGCTTGAATGTCGCGCCCAGTACGGCCACCCGCTTGCCGAGGAAGCCGCCGCCCACCGCGTCACGGGTCAGCTCGACCATGTGCCCGCGGCGCCGCATGTTGATCGAGTCGACCTCGCGCAGGAACGTCAGCGCCTGGTCGGCCCCCAGCTCACCGGCGCGCGCCATGAAGGCCCGGATGTCCTTGGGCAGGCAGCCGCCGCCGAAACCGATGCCGGCCCGCAGGAACTTCTTGCCGATCCGCTCGTCGTGTCCGATCGCCTCGGCCAGCTTCACCACGTCGCCGCCGGCCGCCTCGCACACCTCCGCCATCGCGTTGATGAAGGAGATCTTCGTGGCCAGGAAGGAGTTGGCGGAGGTCTTCACCAGCTCGGACGTCGGATAGTCCATGACGATGAACGGCGAGCCCTCGCCGATCGGCGTCGCGTACACCTCGCGCAGCAGCTCCTCGGCCCGCTCGCTCGCGACGCCGACGACGATCCGGTCCGGGTGCAGGGTGTCCTGGACGGCGAACCCCTCACGCAGGAACTCCGGGTTCCAGGCCAGCTCGGCGGCCTCGCCCGCGGGGGCCAGCGCGGTCAGCCGCTCGGCGAGCCGGGCCGCGCTGCCCACCGGCACCGTCGACTTGCCGACGACCAGCGTCGGGCGGGTCAGATACGGCGCCAGCGAGGCGAAGGCGGTCTCCACGTAGGACATGTCGCAGGCGTACTCGCCGTGCTTCTGCGGAGTGTTCACGCAGACGAAGTGGACGTCGCCGAAGGCGCCGGCCTCCTCGTAGGACGTGGTGAAGCGCAGCCGCCCGCTGGAGCCCTCGATCCCGGCGACATGGCGGCGCAGCAGCTCCTCCAGGCCCGGCTCGTACATCGGGACCTCGCCCCGCTGCAGCATCTCGATCTTCTCGGGGACCACATCCAGCCCCAGCACCTCGAAGCCCAGCTCGGCCATGGCGGCGGCGTGGGTCGCGCCGAGGTAGCCGGTGCCGATCACTGTGATCTTGAGGGGCATTGGTGCTCTCCAAAACAATGCTGCGGCGCGCAGCGCCGGCGTTGAGGGGTGGTGGTCGGGCGACGGGCGGGGGCGTGCGGGGAAAATGGCGCTGGACGAGCATAGTCGGGCCCGGAACGGAGTACTCCAGCCGCCGGTGCCGCCCACCTTCGTATCTTGTCGGCAACCTCACGTACCCGTAACCCGGTCGGACGCCTAGAATCGCGTTACGTAACGGGTTACTTAACGGTAGTTAGCACTTCAGTACAGCTCTCAGGGAGTGAGAAACGTTGGCGGGAACCGCTGATTTCGACCTGTACCGGCCGTCGGAGGAGCACGACATGCTCCGTGAGTCGGTGCGCTCGCTCGCCGAGGCGAAGATCGCGCCGTTCGCCGCCGCCGTGGACGAGGAGGCGCGCTTCCCGCAGGAGGCGCTGGACGCGCTGGTCGCCAACGACCTGCACGCCGTCCACGTACCGGAGGCCTACGGCGGCGCCGGCGCCGACGCGCTGGCCACCGTCATCGTGATCGAGGAAGTGGCCCGGGTCTGCTGCTCCTCCTCCCTCATCCCGGCGGTCAACAAGCTCGGCTCGCTGCCGGTGATCCTCTCCGGCTCCGAGGAGCTGAAGAAGAAGTACCTGGGCCCGCTCGCCAAGGGCGACGCGATGTTCTCGTACTGCCTGAGCGAGCCGGACGCCGGCTCCGACGCGGCCGGCATGAAGACCAAGGCCGTCCGCGACGGCGACTACTGGGTGCTGAACGGCGTCAAGCGCTGGATCACCAACGCCGGCGTCTCCGAGTACTACACGGTCATGGCCGTCACCGACCCGGAGAAGCGCTCCAAGGGCATCAGCGCCTTCGTCGTGGAGAAGGGCGACGAGGGCGTCTCCTTCGGCGCCCCGGAGAAGAAGCTCGGCATCAAGGGCTCGCCGACCCGCGAGGTCTACCTCGACAACGTCCGCATCCCCGCGGACCGCATGATCGGCGCCGAGGGCACCGGCTTCGCCACCGCCATGAAGACCCTGGACCACACCCGCATCACCATCGCGGCCCAGGCGCTCGGCGTCGCCCAGGGCGCCCTGGACTACGCCAAGGGCTACGTCCAGGAGCGCAAGCAGTTCGGCAAGCCGATCGGCGACTTCCAGGGCGTCCAGTTCATGCTCGCCGACATGGCCATGAAGCTGGAGGCCGCCCGTCAGCTGACCTACGCCGCGGCCGCCAAGTCCGAGCGGATCTCGGCCGGCGGCAAGGACGAGGACCTGACGTTCTTCGGCGCCGCCGCCAAGTGCTACGCCTCGGACGCCGCCATGGAGATCACCACGGACGCCGTCCAGCTGCTCGGCGGCTACGGCTACACCCGTGACTACCCGCTGGAGCGGATGATGCGGGACGCCAAGATCACCCAGATCTACGAGGGCACGAACCAGGTGCAGCGGATCGTGATGGCGCGCAATCTGCCGCAGTAGGCAGAAGCGGGAAGACAAGCAGAGGGGCCCGTACCGCAGCCGCGGTACGGGCCCCTCTGCTGTGCGGGCCGTCCGTCAGTTGTCGTAGACGGTGACCGGCTCGTCGTTCTTCAGCTGGGTGACCAGCTTCTGGAGCTTGGCCTTGTCCCAGACGAGGTTGCCGCCGTTGCTGCCCGAGACCGGCATGTTCATGGAATTGCCGCTGCCGCCGGTGACGCCCTTCATCGCGAAGAACATCTGGCCCAGGTCCCACAGGCTCATGTCCTTGTCGGTGATGAGCGTGTCCAGGCCGGCGCTCATCGTCGGGTAGAGCTTGAAGGGATTGAGGATGGTGGCCGGGGTGGCGGTCTGGCTCGCCAGGGTGGCCAGGAACTTCTGCTGGTTCTTGGTGCGCTCCAGGTCCTGGGTGGCGAACGCGTGCCGGGTCCGGACGAAGGCGAGCGCCTGCTGGCCGTCCAGGGTCTGCTTGCCGGCCTTGAAGTCGGCGCCGGAGTCCTTGTCCTTGAACCCCTTGGGGATGTCCATCTCGACGCCGCCGATGGCGTCCACGATGTTGGCGAACCCGGCGAAGCCGATCTCGACGTAGTGGTCGATGTGCAGCTTGGTGTTGAACTCGACGGTGCGGACCAGCAGCTCGGGGCCGTCCTCGGCGTAGGCCGCGTTGAGCTTGGTGTGCCGGCCGGTGCCCGGGTACTTCTTGCCCGAGTCGGAGCCGACGAAGGACGGTATCTCGACGTCCGAGTCACGGGGCAGCGAGATCAGCGTTGGGCCGTTGGCGCCGTCGTGCAGGATCATCATGGAGTCGGTGCGCTTGCCCTCGGCGGAGCCGGTGTGCAGCTTCTTCTTCTGCTCGGCGGTCATGCCCTCGCGGCTGTCGGAGCCGACGATCAGGTAGTTCGTACCGTCGCCGGCCTCCGGCCGGTCGATGACCTTGCTCAGGTCCACCTCGCGGCGCACCTTGTCGTCCGCCCAGAAGTAAGTGGCGACGGAGGCGACGAGCAGCACCGTGACCAGGGTCAGCACGGTCCACTTGATGCGGCGGCCCCAGCGGGGGCGCGGCCGGGCGCCGTAGCCGTCGTCGAAACCGTCGTAGCCGTCGCCGCCGCGCCCGCGGCCGCCGCCGTCGCCGTAGACCTGGCCGGTGTTGTAGCCGCTGTCGTAGTCGTCGTAAGCGTCGTAGCCCTGGGACTGCTGCGGCACCGTGCTCCGGCGCGGGGACATCGACGGCGGCACCGGCGGCTCGCGGCGCGGGTAGCCGGCGGCCGCGTCGCGCCGCACCTGCGGCATGGCGCGCGCGCTCTCCGGGTCGCCGCCGCTGCCGCGTCCGTATCGGTTGCCGCTCTGGTCGCCAGACCACCCGTTGGGCCACTCATTCATACGAGGCAGTGTGCACGCCACCGCCCCCTGCTCCATAGGGCGGGTACCGGATCGGACCGGGGCTGTTGCAGAGCTGATGCAAAGCGACGACGGCTTTCCGTCGCATACCGCAAGGGGGCATGACCATTCCGGCGCGGGCGATGGAAGCATCCATTCCGGATGGTTTCCGGCGGTGCCGGGGAGACGGACGTCACGTCACCGAGCCCGCGGCGGAGAGCTACGTCACGGCCGGTGCGGCGCCTGCCGTCAGAGCGCCCGCTTACGCTGGCTGCATGACCCAACTCGTCACCAACAGCGGTGACGGCGAGCCGGCCGGCAAGCCGACCTCCGTCTCCCGCACCACGCTGTCGCACATCATGACCGCCGCCGACACCAACCTCCTCGGGACGGTGCACGGTGGCGTGATCATGAAGCTGGTCGACGACGCGGCGGGCGCGGTGGCCGGCCGCCACTGCGGCGGACCTGCGGTGACCGCGTCCATGGACGAGATGGCGTTCCTGGAGCCGGTCCGCGTCGGCGACCTGGTGCATGTGAAGGCCCAGGTCAACTGGACCGGCCGGTCCTCGATGGAGGTCGGCGTACGGGTCCTGGCCGAGCGGTGGAACGAGTCCAGCCCGGCCCAGCAGGTCGGCTCGGCGTATCTCGTCTTCGCCGCCGTGGACGAGCAGGGCAAACCGCGCCGGGTGCCGCCGGTGCTCCCCGAGACCGAGCGCGACAAGCGCCGCTACCAGGAGGCACAGATCCGGCGTACGCACCGCCTCGCCCGACGCCGCGCGATCATGGACCTGCGCGAACGACGCGCCGCGGAAGGACTCGACGACGCGTAAGCGTCACCGTCAGCCGCGCCACGGCGGCCAGCGCCGAACCGAGCACCGTGCCGGCCGCCGCGCACAGCACATCGTCGATATCGGCGATCCGCCCGGCCCGCATCACCAGCTGCGCCGCCTCGATCACCACACACAGCCCCACCCCGCACAGAAACGCCGCGGCGGCCGGCCAGTGCGGCGCCGCGAACCGCAGCAGCAGCGGCACCGGCAGGAACAGCGCGGCATTGGCGATCTCCTGCCGCACCAGCATCGCCAGCTCCTCGGCCTGCAACTGGGCGCCCGGATCGAACAGCCCCTCACCGGGCAGCCACCACACCGTCGCGTCCCCCGAGCCGATCGGCTGGCTGGGCAGCAGCGTCGCCACCAGGAGAAGCAGCAGCCAGCCGCCCAGCAGCGCCACCGCCGTGGTGCGTGGGGCGCCGCTGCCGGGGGACAGGGCGGCCCACAGGGCGAGGGCCAGCCCCAGCGTCAGCGCGGCGGCGAGGAAGAGCGCCACCGTGGTGGGAGTGATGCCGAGTACGACCTGCCACACGATGCGCCCCTAAGGAGTCCGAGCCTCTGGTTCGGCGGTGCCGATGGGTGAGTGATGCCGGTGGTGCCGCGGGCGGCAACAAGCGGAGATCATCCGCAGCTCCATTTGGTGACGAAGACCGTCTCGTGGTGCTCCATGACGCCCCGGATGCACTCGTCCGGGAGCATCTGGACGTGACCGCCGAGGCCCGCGGCGCCGCGCTGCGTGCGCCGGCTGCCGAACCAGCCGGGAAACGCGGTGATCTTGGAGTTCTTGCGCTGGTAGCCCAGCCGCACGGTGATCTCGTCGCCGGCGGTCTCCCGCCGGTAGGTCGCGGTGTACGTCCCCTCGGCGCCCACAGGGCCGCGCAGACACAGCTGACCGCGGACCAGAGCGCCGCAGCCGGTCGGGTCGGCGGGGGCCGGCGGCGCCGCGGCGACGGTGGCCGCGACCAGGAACAACGCCGCGAAGGCGACCCCGGCGCGGCGGGCGTAGCGGTCCGATTCCGGGCGGCCCGCGGGCGGCCGCAGCCTCCTGCGGGGCGGGGGGACGGTCATGGGCACACCGCCTCGTCACCGGTGATCGTCGAGATGCCGGCCGGCTCCGGCGCCGGCTCCTGTGCCCGCACCGGCCGGACCGCCGTGAAGTCCTGGCCGACCGTCACCCGCAGCACCGGACCCAGCCCCGTCACCGGCCGCAGCTCCGCACCGGGCAGCGCGGCGGACAGCGTGCGCGCCGAGCGGTCCCAGCGCGGGTCGTAGGCCAGGACGGTACGCGGGGCGACGGCCGCCGGCGCCGGGGCGCCGGCGGTGACGAACCCGCCGGCGCGCAGCTGGTTCGCCGCCGTCGTCCCCAGTCCCGGCCGGCCCGAGCCGTTGTCGACATGCACCCGGACCTGGGCCGGCGGTACGTCCACGACCCTGCCGCGCGGCTTCTTCCTGACCGGGCGAGTCGCCAGCGCCTTGTCCTCGCGGATCGCGTCGAAGACCTCCCGGGACGCCACCGGGTCCCAGCGCACGGTCGAGCCGACGCCCGGCACCGTGACGGCGCTCTTGTCCAGCGGCACGGAGGTGAATTCGGAGGAGGACGCGGTGAAGCCGCGCATCGCCCGCCCGAGGTCGACCATGTCGTTGGCGTCGAAGCCCCCGTCGGCCCGTACGGACTCCAGCATCGTGTCGGCGACGTCCTTGAAGCGGATCGGGTTCATCAGCACTCCGGAGGAGGTGATCTTGTGGATGAGGGCGGCCAGGAAGCGCTGCTGACGCTGCATCCGGCCGAGGTCGGCGGAGCCGTCGATATGCCGGGAGCGCACGTACTGCAGCGCCTGCCCACCGTTGAGCGTGGCCTTGCCGACCGGCAGGTCCAGGCCCGTGTAGCTGTCCTTCAGCGGCCGCACGGTGCAGATCTCCACCCCGCCGACCGCGTCCACGCTCCGCATGAAACTGGTGAAGTCGACCTCCAGGTAGTGGTCGATGTGCACACCGGTCATGTGCTCCACGGTCCGCACGGTGAGGTTCGGGCCGCCCTCCGCGTACGCCGCGTTCAGCTTGATGGGGTGCTTGGGGCGCGGCCGGCCGGTGGCGGCGTCCGTGTGGGCGGGCACCTCGGCGTACGAGTCGCGCGGCAGGCTGACGACGCTGGCACGGCCCCGGTCGGCGGAGAGGTGCACCAGCATCAGGGTGTCGGTGCAGTGGCAGGGAGCGCCGCCCAGGTGGTACTGGCTGCGCTCCTCCTTGGAGAGCTTGTCCCGGCCGTCCGTGCCGACGATCAGGAAGTTCAGGCCGCCGCTGCCCCCGGGCGGCCGGTCGCTCATGCCCTTGAAGGCGTCCACCCGGCCGATCCCGCTCTCGACGCCGGTGAACATGGCGTGCCCGACGCCGCTCGCGGCCAGTACCAGCAGGGAGGCGGCCGCGTATGTCCGCAGCCGCCAGCGCTTCCGCGGCGGATACCGGCGCCCGGCCGGCCGGCGCGGCGCGGGGCGTGGTGAGCGGAACGGCGCGGTCACGGGGGACACCTCCGCGGCGGGACGGATGTGATCGGCAGCCGGCGGCATGGCGGCAGGGCGTAGCGGCGTACGGGAGGGGCAGGACGGGCAGGACGAAGCCGACCAGGACACCGTAGTCCCATACGATCGGCTGCAAAGCATCACACGCCGGGCACCGGCCGCCCGGCCACCCGGCTGCCGTCCGCCACTGTCCCCCGTTCGCGGTAACGTGAGGCGGAATATCGCAGTCTCCCGGCGAGCGCTGCCGCCGATGGCGGCCGCCGCGGGCCGTACCCCCGAGGAACCATGCCCCAGCAGCAGCCCCCGGCCGTCTCCGTGATCATGCCGGTGCTCAATGAGGAACGTCACCTGCGCAATGCGGTCCGGCACATCCTGGAGCAGGAGTACGCCGGCGAGATGGAGGTGGTGATCGCCCTCGGCCCGTCCACGGACCGTACGGACGAGATCGCCGCCGAGCTGGTCGCCGAGACCGCGTCGGACGCCCGTGCCCGGGTGCAGACCGTGCCGAACCCGACCGGCCGCACCCCCGCCGCGCTGAACGCCGCGATCAAGGCGTCCCGCCATCCGATCGTGGTGCGCGTCGACGGCCACGGCATGCTCTCGCCGAACTACATCGCCACCGCCGTCCGGCTCCTGGAGGAGACCGGCGCGCAGAACGTCGGCGGCATCATGCACGCCGAGGGCGAGAACGCCTGGGAGGACGCCGTCGCCGCCGCGATGACCTCGAAGATCGGCGTGGGCAACGCGGCCTTCCACACCGGCGGCGCCGCGGGCCCCGCCGAGACCGTCTACCTGGGGGTCTTCCGCCGCGAGGCGCTGGAGCAGCAGGGCGGCTACAACGAGGAGTTCATCCGCGCCCAGGACTGGGAGCTGAACTTCCGGATCCGCGAGGCCGGCGGCCAGATCTGGTTCTCCCCGGAGCTGAAGGTCCAGTACCGGCCCCGGCCGAGCATCAAGGCCCTGGCCAAGCAGTACAAGGACTACGGCAAGTGGCGGCACGTCGTCGCCCGCTACCACTCCGGCTCGATCAACCTGCGCTATCTCGCGCCGCCGACCGCGGTGTGCGCGATCGCCGCCGGCGTGGTCGTCGCCGCGGCCCTCACCCCGTGGGGCTTCGTCGTCCCGGCCGGCTACCTGGCGGCCATCGCCGCGGGTTCGGTGCCGGCCGGCAAGGGCCTGTCGCTGAAGGCGCGCGCCCAGATCCCGGTGGCCCTGGCGACCATGCACATGTCGTGGGGCGTCGGCTTCCTGACCAGCCCGCGCTCGCTCGCCAAGAAGGTCATCGCCAGCCGCCGGCCGGCAGTACAGACGCAGCCGGCCGAGGCCGAGTAGGGACCTGGGCTTCCCGCGCCGCGGAGGTGAGGGACATGTCCGGGTAGCGGTCGCCCGCCACCCGGCCGGCGATCGGCTCCAGCAGCGCGAGCTCCTCGGAGGTCAGCGCGATCCGGGTGGCCCCGGCGTTTTCCAGCAGGCGGCTGCGCTTCCGAGTCCCGGGGATCGGCACGACGGTCATGCCGTGTGCCCGGGCGCGGTGCTGCACCCAGGCCAGGGCGATCTGCGCCGTGGTGGCGCCATGGTCGGCTGCGATCTTGTGCAGGCGAGGGTGTCCTGCAGCTCCGCGAGGCGCGCGACGACGTCGCGTCGGGCCTGTTGCAGAATCTCCCGCCGTTCGTCGAAGGTGACCTCGCCCCCGCGGACCAGCTCCGCGAAGCGGACCATGTCGGCGACCGGCATCCCGGTCAGCCGCAACTTGCGCACAAAGGCGGGCCAGTCCAGGTCCCTGTTGCCGAAGCGGCGCCGGCCGGTGTGGGAGCGCTCCACGTCCGGCATCGGACCTATCTGCTCGTACCAGCGCAGGGTGTGCGCCCTGAGCCCGGTGAACGCCGCGACCTCGCTGATCGTGCAGCGGTCCTGGCCGTCGGGTCGCGGCTCCTCCGGGCGGCGTCCAGTGGGCCGGCACCTCGGCCGCGCCCACGTCCGCCGTCCCGAACGCCGTACGACTAGAAGGTGTACTGCGGATTCACCTTCATGCAGGCCTTCTTGTCCTCGCCGTTGAGCGCGTCCGCGCTCTCCGGCGCCTTGTCGGCGGCCTTGTCGTCGCCCGTCTTCTCCGGGTACACCGACCCCTCGCGCCAGTCGTTGCCGACCACCAGCCGCATCCCGGTGGCCGAACTGGACTCCCTGACCGCGCCCTTGGGCAGGCCCAGCGCCTTGGCGAGCGCCAGCGCGTCGCCCCGCTGCGCCTTGTCCTTGTAGGTGATCGTGGTGTCGGCCTGTGTGGTGAGGCCGGAGTCGGTGCCGGCCGCCGTGTAGCCGAGCGCGGCCAGCCGCTGCTGGACGACGCCCGCCCGGCCGGAGACCGGTCCCGAGACGGAGCTGTTGGTGCCGTTCTGGACCACAACTTCCAGGGCGCCCTTGGCAGTTGACGGCTTCGGGTCGGGCGCCGGCTTCTTCTTGGCGTCCTTGCCGTCCAGCGCGACGTCGTTGCGCAGCAGCGCGAACGTCTGCTCCGCTTCGCCGGGCTTGGGGACGACATACCCGCCGCCGGGCCCGTACTGCCACGGCATGGTGACCATCGTGATGCGCTTGGTCGGCACCCGGGAGAGGTCGCCGCCCAGGTCGTAGAGCTTCTTGACGGTGTCCAGGCTCTCGTCGACGGTCAGCGCGTTGGTCGCGGCCTCGGCCAGATCGTTCAGCTCTCCCGGGTTGGTGAGCTTGGCGTCCTTCTTCAGCTGGCGGACCATGGAGTTCATGTACATGTGCTGGGCCTTGGCCCGGCCGATGTCGGTGTTGTCCTCGAAGCCGTAGCGGGTGCGCAGCCACTGGAGGGCCTGGACGCCCTTGACGGAGTGGGTGCCCTTCGTCAGCTTCAGCCCGCTGCCGTGGCCCTGGCTGTCGTGCGAGTAGACGTTGCGGTCGACGCACACGGGGACGCCGCCGATGGCGTCCGCCATCTCCACGACGCCGCCGAAGTCGACCATCATGAAGTGGTCGATGTAGATGCCGGTCAGCTCCTGCCAGGTGGCGAGCGTGCAGCCCGGACCGCCGTGCTGGAGCGACTGGTTGATGGCCGCGGTGGTCTGCGGATAGACCGTGCCGTCCTTGGGGTCGGTGCACTTGGGTATCGGCACCCGGGTGTCGCGCGGGATGGATATCACCGACATGTTGCTGCGGTCGGCGGAGACGTGCAGCAGCATCTGGACATCGGCCAGCGGCTTGCGGTCGGCGTCCTGCCGGGCGCCGCCGAGCTTGATGTTCTCCTTGTTGTTCCGGCCGTCCGACCCCAGCAGCAGGATGTTCAGCGGGGTCTGCCCGAACGCGTTGGGATCGGGCTTCTTCAGACCGCCGCCGCCCAGGGACCGCGGGGCCTTGCGGAGGTTGGCGTTGAGGTGCTCGTAGTAGAGATAGCCGGCGGCCGCCCCGCCGACCAGCACCAGGCCGACACCCAGGGCGGTCCAGCGCAGCGCCTTGCGGCCTTTGCCGCCTTTGCCGCGGCGTGCCCGCTTCCCCTTGCGGCGGCCGCCCCCGTCGGACGGGGGGTCCCCCGCGTCGGCCGGGACGCTGCCGTCCTCCGGCGGCTCCCAGCCCGGCGCGTCCGGCGGCAGGCCGGCCTCCTCGTACGGGCTGTCCTCCCAGCCCAGTTGCCGCGCGCCCCCCTGGCGCCCACGTGATCGGTCACCACGCACACTGCTCTGCCGCATTCGGCCTCTCCCCGTTGTCAGTTCTGTGGTGCGCTCGGCGCCCTGGCGGGCGGCCGGATCTCACTCTGTTCACTTGGCCCGGACGACTTTGTTCACTTGGCGCAGAGGTTCTTGTCGTCCGCGTTGACGTTCTGCACTCCGTCCGGCGTCTCCGTCGGCGCCTCGACCGGGGTGCCCGGTGCCGTGAAGTCCTTGCCGAGAACGAGCTTCATCGGTACGCGGTCGCCCGCGTCCTGCGCCGACTTCTTCAGCGCGCTCTTCGGCAGGCCCATCCACTCCGCCAGCGTGGCGGCCTGGTCGGCCTGGTTCGGCGCGTACTCCAGGCGGGTGGTGGCCACCTTCGAGGGGGCGTTGCCGGCGTTGGTGGAGAGCCTGGCGCCCTTGGTGTTCTGCAACCAGTCCACGGTCTCCTGCGCCGCGCCGATCGGCCCGCCGCCGTTGCTGACGTCGACCCGGACGAGCTCCGCCGGGGCCTTCTTGACCGGCGCGCTCTTCTTGCCCTTCTTCTTGCTCTTGGCCAGGGTGTGGTCCGCCTGCACCATCCGGAACAGCGGGTCCGCGGCGGTCTTGTTCAGTATGACGGTGGCCGGGTCGTCGGGGTTGTCCAGCACCGGCACGGTGGCGAAGGTGACCTTGTCGATGTCGACCCGCTTGAGGTCGGTGCCGAAGTCCAGCAGCTTCTTCGCGGTGCCGATGCCGGTGTCGACGGTGAGCGCCTTCGTCGCCGCCTGGCTGACGTCGTAGAGCTTGCCGGGGCTGGAGAACGCGTCGGACTTCAGCTTGCGGATCAGCGAGCTGAGGAACTGCTGCTGCATCTTGATCCGGTCCAGGTCGCTGCCGAATCCGATGGCGTGCCGGGTGCGGACGAAGGCCAGCGCCTGCTCGCCCTTGACGACATGGCGGCCCGCCGACAGCTTCAGGTGCGACTTGGGGTCGTTGATCGGCTTGGCCGCGCAGACCTCGACGCCGTCCACAGCTTCGGACAGATCCTTGACCGCGTTGAAGTCGGCCATCATGAAGTGCGTGATATCCAGGCCGGTCAGCTTCTCGACGGTGCGCCAGGTGCAGCCGGGGTCGCGGCCCGCCTGGCCGAGGCTGGTGTTGAAGCGGACGTTCTTTTCGCCGGGAATGTTTTTCGTCGAGCCGTCCGGCTGCTTCGTCGGACAGTTCGGGATATCGGTGATCAGGTCGCGCGGAATGCTCAGCGCCGTCGCATTCGACCTGTCCTTGGACACATGCATCAGGATCGTGGTGTCCGCGTGCCCGACGCTGCCGGCGTCGCCATAGCCCTGGTTGCCCTTACCGGAGCGGGCGTCCGTGCCGATGATGAGGAGATTGACCGGGCCGTCGGTGACCGCCTCGTTCTCCACGCCGACGTCGACCTTGTCGATATTGCCGTCCAGCTGCGCGTAGAGGTAGTACGCGCCACCGGCGGCGGCCACGAGGACGAAGCCCAGCACACCGGCCGTCCAGTACAGGGCCTTCTTCTTCCCGGACTTCTTCGGCTTGCGCTTGCGGCGGCTCGCCGGGCCCGCCGCGGACGCCATCGCCGAGCGTTCCGCGGCCCGTCGCTCCGCCCGGCCGCCGGTGGGGCGCTCGCCCGCGCCGGCACCTGCCGCGGTGCCCTCGCGCCGGCGACCGCCCTGAGTGGGCAGCGGACGGGTGTCGGTGTCGCCACCCGAGCCCGGACCGGCCGCGCGACCGCCACCCGGATTCCGCTGGGCGCGTCTGGAGCCGGGCACGGTGCGGGGAGAGGGCCGGGCAGCCGCTTGACCGGCAGGGTCAAGCCGCAGCTCGTAGTTTCCGGTGTCCGGATCGAACACCCACTGATCGGCGGGATCGACGTTGTCGCCCGCCCGCCCACGGCCTTGCGCGTCCACGGTGCCTTGAGTCCTCCGTCGGTGCCACGCGGCGCCATCCCCTCAAGGCGCTCGGTCGGTCGATTGTGCGCTACATGGTTAACACGGTCACAGGTAACGGCCAGCTGGTCGTGCGGACCGGACCGCTCACACTATCCGCCCAGTTCAGCGTGGAGCGACGCCCGTGACAAATTCCACTTCCCTACAACTGGGCAATCCGCCCAATCCATTCGAGTCGCCGAGCGTACTTTGCGTGGTCTTTATTCGCAGATCCCGCGTTCCGCGGTGGTTCCCGGAAAGGTCGGGTCGGAACCTTCGGACGGCGGTCGCGACCTGGCGGCTTTGCCGTCCGAAGAAGGCGTGGTGACGTCACGGGCATCCTTCGCGGGGCCCACCTTCACCGGAAGATCCCTGCGCAGCTGCCCGAAAAGCCGCTCCGCCGCGGGCTGCACCAGCTCATCACGACTGGCGTCGTAGCGGTACTCCGTGCGCGGCACGGTCAGGAACTGGATCCGTCCGGTCGGAATGCCGCGCATGCTGCGGACCAATTCGTAGAGACCGGTCAGCGAAGCCAGATCCTCGTCCGTGGTGAGCGAACTCGTCGCGGCATCCAACAGCGGATACATCCGCGTCGGATTGAGGAGCACACCATTGCTTTTCACTTTCTTCACGAGAGCGCCCAGGAACTCCTGTTGCCGTTCCATACGCTGGGTGTCGCTTCCGTTGCCCAGGCTCTTCCGGGCCCGTACGTAGCCCAGCGCGGCCTCCCCGTGCAGCGTCTGGCGTCCCGGGGGCAGCACGAGATGCGCCGCCGGGTCGTTGATGGCCCGGGGCAGGCACACCTCGACGCCGTTCACCGCGTCCACCATCTTCTTGAAGCCGACGAAGTCGATGATCATGTGGTGGGTGATCCGGATGCCTGTCATCCGCTCGACGGTACGGATCGTGCAGGCGGCGCCGGCGAACTGGAACGCCCAGTTGAACTGCACCGTCTGCGTGTCGATCTCCTTGCCGTCGGAGCGCTTGCAGTGCGGCGCCTGCACCATCAGGTCACGCGGAATGCTGACCGCGGTGGCGCTCTTCCGGTTCGCCGCCAGGTGCAGCAGGATCGTGGTGTCCGAGCGCTGGGTGCCGCTGTCCGCGCCGTACTCCCCGTTGCCGTCGCCACGGGTGTCGGAGCCGATCAGCAGGATGTTCTCGACGTTCGGCGGGCCCGGGTCGGGCCGCTCCGCCTCGTATCTCTCCAGCTCGTTCTGGGTGTCGCTGTCGCTGCGGATATTGCCGATGAGCCTGGTGTAGAGCGCCCAGCCGGTCCCGGCCGCGAGCAGCACCAGCGCCGCCACGCCGAGCGCCGCCCAGCGCATCCAGCGGCGCCGGGAGCCGGGCGGGCGCAGGCCGCCGGACGTCCGCCGCCCCGCGGGGCGCTCGGCCCAGCCGCCGAATCTGGTCACCTGTGCGTCCCTCCCTCACGGAATCGGCGGCGCACCCGTACGCGGGGCCCGGGTACGAACAGGAGACGGGCGGACCCGGCGCCTGGTGATAGGCAGTACCCAAGATCATGGACCGAAATGGGCGGACCGGCCCGCTTCGACGGGAATCCGGTCCGCCGGACGGGGGAGTGACACGGCGGAGACGGGGGAGCGCGGCCCCGGGGCCTGTCCGACGGGGCAGGGGCGGAACGGTCCTAGGCGGACGGGCCCGGCGCCCCGAACGTGATCTTCTCGCTGGTCTCGCGGGCGGCCGCCCGGTCCGCCGCCAGCTGCTCCGGATGGCGGCAGAGCACCACCGAGCCGCCCGTCGCCAGCGGCGCGTACAGCCCGTACGACAGGCCCTGCCAGGTGTCGTACGGCAGGCTCGACAGGATGCGCGGCGCCTCCGGCATGCCGGCCGCGGCGGCGTCGGCCAGGGCGCGCGCCCCGATCCCGGCACCGGTCAGCTCCTCGCCGCCGACGGCCAGCGCCGGGGCGCCGGGGTCCACCGGAGCGAACGGGGCGAACCGGTCGCCCTGGCTCGGCACCTCGACGGCGTAGTCCGCGAAGCCCGCCGGCGGCTGCGGGAAGCGGCCGCCCAGCGGCCGCAGCGCCAGCGCCACCCGCTCACCGGAACAGCCGCGCGCCGCCTCCAGCGTGTCCGGGCCGCTGACGACGAGGTCAGCGCCGGCCGGATCGCCGCCGACGTCCGCGACCACGCCGACCGACGAACAGGCCAGCAGCCAGACGGCGGTCTGCCAGTGCGCGGGCAGCAGCAGCGCGAGCCGGTCGCCGGGCTCGGCGGCCAGATCGCCCTGGAGATAGTTGGCGGTCTTCGCCACCCAATTGGCGAAGGTGGCGACGGACAGTTCCACGCGCTCACCGGTGGCGTCGTCGTAGAAGGTCACCAGCGGGCGGGCCGGGTCCGCGGCGAGCGCGGAACGCAGCAGGTCGGCGGGGGTGCGATCGGTGGCGTTCATCGCGGCCAGGGTACGCGCGGCGGCCTTTGACGGATGGTCGGGCCCGGGAAACGGGCCACCGGTTCGGCCGATGCCCCGTCAGATCACCGATGGCGGGTTCCGGCCGGCCGTCCGACGATGCTGTCCATGCTGTCCATGCGCTCCCTTCTTGTGACGTGCCTCGGTGTCGCGTGCGCCGCCGCGCTGGCCCCGGGCCTCGCACCGACGGCGGCCGGTGCGCGCACCGGCGTACCCCGCACCGCCGGCCACTCCCCGGCCGCGTCCGAACCGCCGGGCAGCACCCAGTCGCTGCCGATCGCCGCGGACCCGGGCCCGACCGCCCGGCGCGCCCTCGGCGACACCTCCCCCGCGCCCGGCAGCCGGGGCCTGACCGCGCACCCGGTGCGGCCGTTCTCCCTCGTCGGCGTCGTCTGGGACGACGCCGACGCCGAGCTGCACGGGCGCATCCAGGTCCGCACCCGGCCCACCGGCACCGCGGCCTGGTCCCCCTGGCAGGACGTACAGCCGCACCACGACGACGCCCCCGACCTGGACGCCGCCGACCGCTACGGCACCCGCGTACGGGGCAGCACCGCACCCCTGTGGGTCGGCGAGTCCGACGCCGTCCAGCTGCGCATCACCCCCGCCCCAGGCCGCCGGGCCCGCGGCGACCTGCCGCGCGGACTGCGGCTGGAACTCGTCGACCCCGGCGCGGCCCCGCCGGCCCCGGCGGCCGCGGCCGAACTCCCGGCGCTCGACAAGGCCGCGTCCGAGGAGGCCGTCGCCAAGGACCCGGAGCGCACCGCCGCCCACCGGTACGTCGGACCGCGCCCGCGGATCGTCACCCGGGCCGGCTGGGGCGCCGACGAAAGCCTCCGCCGCGGCGACCACCGCTACACCGACACCGTGCGCGCCGCCTTCGTCCACCACAGCGCCTCCGGCAACAACTACACCTGCGCACAGGCGCCTTCGGTGATCCGCGCCATCTACCGGTACGACGTCCAGAGCACCCACTGGCGGGACATGGGCTACAACTTCCTCGTCGACAAATGCGGCACGGTCTACGAAGGCCGCGCCGGCGGCGTCACCGAACCGGTCCTCGGCGCGCACACCCGCGGCTTCAACGAGAACAGCATGGGCGTCGCCGTCCTCGGCACCTTCGCCACCACCGAGCCGCCGAGGGCCGCGGTGCGCGGCGTCGCCCGGCTGACGGCCTGGAAGCTCGGGCTGTACGGCGCCGATCCGCGCGGCACGACCCGACTGACGTCGGCCGGCGGCAACCGCTTCGAGCAGGGCCGCGAGGCCGGACTGAACGTCATCTCCGGCCACCGGGACGGCTTCCACACCCACTGCCCCGGCACCCGCCTCTACGAAAAACTCGGCCAGATCCGCGACTTCGCCGCCCAGCTCCAGGGCCGCTGAGCCGCCCCGGCGCCGGTCGCGGGGGGCCCGGTCGCCGCACCGCCACCGCGGCGTTCACCCCAGCGCCACCCCGCCGATCACTGAACCTTTCCCGCGCCTCCTGCGTCCTACCGGCCACGGGTGCTCCCACCCGTGGGCGCCGGACGCGTACCGCCGGGTAAGGACCGGGGAACCGTCTGCCTACACTGGTCCGCCGACCGGCGCCGGCCCCGGCAGGAAGCAGAAGGACAACGTGAGCGTCGCACGCGCAGCCGCCGGGCCGCGGGCGACGACGATGCCAGCACCGCTGCGCTGCGCGGGCGGAGAAGCGAACAGAAGGCGACAGTGACAGAAGCGATCCTCCTGGTCGGCGGCAAGGGCACCAGGCTGCGCCCGCTGACGGTGCACACGCCCAAGCCGATGGTCCCGGCGGCCGGCGTGCCGTTCCTCACCCACCAGCTGGCTCGCGCCCGGGCCGCAGGCATCGAGCACATCGTTCTCGCCACCTCCTACCTCGCCGAGGTCTTCGAGCCGTACTTCGGCGACGGCTCGGCTCTCGGACTGCACCTGGAGTACGTCACCGAGGAGGAGCCGCTCGGCACCGGCGGCGCCATCCGCAACGTCGCCGCCCGGCTGCACTCCGCCCCCGGCGACCCGGTCCTGATCTTCAACGGCGACATCCTCACCGGCCTCGACATCCCGGCCCTCGTCGACACCCACCGCACCTCCGGCGCCGATGTCTCCCTGCACCTCACCCGGGTCGAGGACCCGCGCGCCTTCGGCCTGGTGCCCACCGACGACACCGGCCGGGTCACCGCGTTCCTGGAGAAGCCGCAGACCCCCGAGGAGATCGTCACCGACCAGGTCAACGCGGGCGCCTATGTCTTCAACCGGTCGGTCATCGACACCATCCCGGCCGGCCGCCCGGTCTCCGTCGAACGGGAGACCTTCCCCGGACTGCTGGCCGACGGCGCCCACCTCCAGGGCATGGTCGACTCCACCTACTGGCTCGACCTCGGCACCCCGCAGGCCTTTGTCCGCGGCTCCGCCGACCTGGTCCTGGGCCGTGCCCCGTCTCCCGCCGTGCCCGGCCGCCGCGGCGACCGGCTGGTCCTGGAGACCGCCGAGGTCGCCCCGGACGCCAAGCTCACCGGCGGCACGGTCGTCGGCCGCGGCGCCGTCGTCGGCGCCGGCGCGCGCATCGACGGCAGCGCCGTCCTCGACGGCGCGGTGATCGAACCGGGCGCCCGGATCCGCGACTCACTGATCGGCGCCGGGGCCCGCATCGGCGCCCGTACGGTCCTGGACGGCGCGGTCATCGGCGACGGCGCCCGGATCGGCGCCGACAACGAACTGCGCGACGGCATCCGCATCTGGTGCGGCGCCGGAATCCCGGACGGCGCGGTCCGCTTCTCGTCCGACCAGTAGGAACCGCCGACCCGACAGGACCCCGGCCGACGCCCCACCCGCTGTCACACCCATCGCCTAATCTGGCCGCATGCCCGCCCGCACCTGGGTTCCGCCCGGCCCCTACGACCTGCACCGCACTCTGTGCGTGCTCCAGCGCGGGCCCGGCGATCCGGCGTTCGCGGTGCGCGGCGGCGCCGTGTGGCGGGCCTGCCGCACCCCCCAGGGGCCCGGCACGCTCCGCGTCGCGGCCCGCCCGGCGGACGGCAGCGTCGAGGCCGAGGCCTGGGGCCCCGGCGCCGACTGGCTGCTGGCGGGGCTGCCCGACCTGCTGGGGGAGTCCGACGACCCGACGGCGCTGACCGCCCGGCACCGCCTGGTGCACGAGGCGCGCCGCCGCCACCCCGGCGTACGGCTCGCCAGGACCGGCCTGGTCCTGGAGTCGCTGATCCCCTCGGTCCTGGAGCAGAAGGTCACCAGCGACGAGGCGTACCGCGCCTGGCGGCTGCTGCTGCAACGGCACGGCGAGCCCGCCCCCGGCCCGTGGGAGCGGCTGCGGGTGATGCCCGACCCCCGCGGCTGGGCGCTGATCCCGTCCTGGGAGTGGCACCGCGCGGGCGTCGACGCCAAGCGCTCGTCCGCGATCCTGCGTGCCGTACGCGCCGCCCGCCGGATGGAGGAGGCCGCGCAGATGGACCTCGCCGACGCGACCCGCCGGCTGACGGCCATCCCGGGCATCGGCCCGTGGACGGCCGCCGAGACGCTGCAGCGCACCCTCGGTGCCCCGGACGCGATCACCGTCGGCGATCTGCACCTGCCGAAGATCATCGGCTATGCCCTCACCGGCCGCCGCGGCACCACCGACGAGGAGATGCTCGAACTCCTCGCCCCCTACGAGGGCCAGCGGCACCGCGCGGCCCGCCTGATCCTGCTCTCGGGACACACCCCGCCGCGCCGCGCCCCGCGCTTCCCGGTGGGGAACATCGCCCGGCTGTAGGGCGCGTCCGACAGGTCAGCGCACCACGACGAAGTCCGCCCCGTCCCGGTCGGGGCGTTCCCGCGGCGGAGCCGCCGGATGCCCCACGGCCACCGCGCCCATCGGATCCCACTCGTCCGGCAGCCCCAGGACCTCCCGGACGACCTCCCGGCAGAACATCGTCGACGACACCCAGGCCGAACCCAGTCGCTCACCGGCCAGCGCGACCAGGAAGTTCTGGATGCCCGCCCCGCCCGCGACCACGAACATCTCCCGCTCGGCGGCGTTGCGCCGCGCGTCCGGGTAGCTGTGCGAGCCGTCCATGACCAGACACGGCACCGCCAGATACGGCGCCCGGCGCAGCACATCGCCGCGCCGTACCCGCTTGGCGACGGACTCCTCGCCGAAGCCGTCGCCGCGCAGATCCGCGATCCAGGCGTCCCGCATCGCGTCCAGCAGCCGGGTCCGCGACTCCTCGGACTCCAGCAGGACGAACCGCCATGGCGTGGTGTGGTGCGGGGCCGGCGCGGTCACCGCCGCGGCCACCGCCCGGCGCACCGCGTCGCCGTCCACCGGCTGATCCGTGAACTCCCGGACGGTGCGCCGCAGCGTCACCGCCTCCCGTACCGCCTCGGAGGTCCCCAGCCGGAACATGTCGTCGGCCGCGTCGCGCACCAGCGCCCGCGCCCCGGCACCGTCGCCCTCCTCGCCGTCCGTGACGACCTGGGGGAGCCCGCGCACCACCGCGACCGGCAGCGCGTCGGCCTTGCCCTTCACCAGGTCGCCGGCGGCGGCCAGTTCGTCGGCGGTGGCCACCACCGTCGCGCTGAGCGGATTGCCGTACGCGTCGACACCGCCGCGCAGGTCGTCCAGCACCCGCACACCGGCCGCGCCGATGGCGACATCGGTCAGTCCGGCGCGCCAGGGCCGCCCGAACGTGTCGCTGATGACGACGCCGACGTCGACGCCGAGCGCCTCGCGCAGGCCCGCCCGGATGGCGCGGGCCGACGCGTCCGGGTCCTCGGGCAGCAACAGCACCGTTCCCGAAGGGGTGTTGGAGGCGTCGACGCCGGCCGCGGCCATCACCAGGCCCTGCCGGGTCTGCACGATCCGCAGCGCACCGCGGCGCGCCACGACCCGCACCGTCTCCTGGTCTATCGCCGCCTCGCGGTCGGTGGCCTCGACCACCCGGCCCTCCGCCTTGCTGACGATCTTCGAGGTGACCAACAGGACATCGCCGTCGGCGAGTCCGGGGAGCCCGTCGCCGGTCGCCGCGGTGGCGATCAGCTTGACGAGGTCGTCGCCGGGCCGCACCTCGGGGATCCCCGGCAGCGCCCACACCCGGTACCCGGGCACCTCGGCAGTACCGGTCACGCCCGTACCTCCTCGGCCAGCGCCAGCGCCTCGCGGACCATCGCGGCGGTGGCGTCCACATCCGTCATCATCAGCGGTACGGCGCGGCAGCGGATCCCGGCCGCCTCGACCTCGGCGACCGCCGCCTCGTCCACGGAGTCGACCAGCCAGCCGTCCAGCAGCCCGGAACCGTAGTGCTGGGCGACCGCGGCGGCCGTGGACTCCACGCCCACCGCCGCCAGCACCTTGTCGGCCATGCCGCGCACGGGGGCGTCCCCGACGATCGGCGACAGACCGACCACCGGCACCCCGGCGTCCGCGATCGCCTCGCGGATGCCCGGCACCGCCAGGATCGTGCCGATGCTCACCACGGGGTTGGACGGCGGGAAGAGCACCACATCCGCCTCGGCGATGGCCTCCAGCACACCGGGCGCCGGCTTGGCCTGGTCGGCGCCGACCGGCACCACCGCGTGCGCGGGCACCGAGGCCCGCAGCCGCACCCAGTACTCCTGGAAGTGGATCGCCCTGCGCTCGCCCTCGTCGTCGACGGCCACATGGGTCTCGACCCGGTCGTCGGACATCGGCAGCAGCCGTACGCCGGGCTTCCAGCGGGCGCACAGCGCCTCGGTGACGGCGCTCAGCGGGTAGCCGGCGCTCAGCATCTGGGTGCGCACGATGTGCGTCGCAAAGTCCCGGTCGCCCAGCCCGAACCAGTCGGGGCCCACTCCGTAGGCGGCCAACTCCTCCTTCACCCGGAAGGTTTCGTCGGTACGGCCCCAGCCCTGCTCCTCATTGATGCCGCCGCCGAGCGTGTACATCACGGTGTCGAGGTCGGGACACACCTTCAGCCCGAACAGATGGATGTCGTCACCGGTGTTGCCGATCACGGTGACATCCGCGTCCGGAGCCGCTGCCTTCAGTCCCCGCAGGAAGCGGGCGCCGCCGATACCGCCGGCCAGAACCACAATGCGCATGGGGCACAGTCTGGCAGGGGTGGGGGCTCAGGAGGTCGCGAGTTCCTCGGCGGGCGTCGCGTATCGGCCGCTGTACATCGGCATCTCGGTCAGACCGGGGAAGTAGACGTGCAGGCTGACGGCGGGTGTCAGGGCGTCGTTGACGATCTCGTGGACGTATCCGGGGGCGAAGACCCGCTCGGCTCCGGCCCGCAGCGTCCGGGGCCCGGCGGCGGTGTGTTCGGTCAACTCGCCTTCCAGGACGGTCAGTACGCCGGAGGAGGGCCCGTGGTCGTGGCGGCCGGTGCCCTGTCCCGGCACCCAGCTCAGCAGCCACACCTCGTAGCCGATTGGGGCCTCCCCTGCTCGAGCGGAGCCGAGAGCTTGGGGAACGGTAAGCAGCCGGTGGTACCAGCGGGTGGTGGTGTCGTACCGGACGAGGGGGGCCCAGGAGTCGCGGTCCGCTGCGATCCGGCGTGCCAGGCCCGCGAAGCCGGCGACGGTGGTCGGGTGGGCGGGGACGGGCGGCAGCAGGTGGGGGATGGCGAGCGGGTCGCCGCCGATCTGGACGTCGCTGTTCATGTGCTTCGGGTTCCTCGGCGAAAGAGCTGGGGTGACGCGAACGGGGTGCGGCACGGCGCCGGCTTGTCCCTGTGGGGGGCGCGGCGCGGAAGTCGCGGAGCAGGGGCGCTGCGGGGTGGTGCGAGCGAAGAAAGCTGGAGCTCAGTGGCTTCAACAGCTGGAACAGCGACAGCGGGACTGCGCAGCGCAAAGCGACCCGTAAGCACGGGTCAGTCGGGGCGCGGGAGTCACTGGCATGCGACCAAGGAGACCGGGTTCACCGTGAGATGTCAACTTCATGTCTGTTGTGCGGCAAATCATTCACCTCATCCGGTTACTCCGTCCGGCGAAAGGTTTGTGCACTCGTTGTCAGGGAGAGGTCGCCCGTCAACCGCGGTTTCCGGATGCCGTTGCGGTCTTGTGATCTCTCTGTGATCTTCCCCGCTTCGGTGTGCGGGGGTGCAACGCGAATGCCGTCTGTGCGCGTCTCCGGTGATGAACGGAAACGCCGGGAGAGTCCAGGGAGTGCAGCCGGGGATGTGTCCTGGTTTTGGATGATTTGAACACTTTCCGCATACGCTTGGTTCCGCAGAGTGAATAAGAGGCCCAATAGCAGATCTCGGCTTGACTGGCCCGGATCAGCACACTTGTAATTTCACTCGTGTCGTTCAGCCGTTTTCGATCACGGCGAGATCACGGGGACGTATAAGACAGACGAGGGGCGCACATGACCGAGCTGTTCCAGGAATTGCTGGTCGAGGAGGCGGAGGAGGAGCTCGGCTGGCAGGAGCGCGCACTGTGCGCGCAAACCGACCCCGAGTCCTTCTTCCCGGAGAAGGGTGGCTCCACTCGCGAGGCCAAGAAGGTCTGCCTCGCCTGCGAAGTCCGCTCCGAGTGCCTTGAATACGCCCTCGCCAACGACGAGCGCTTCGGTATCTGGGGCGGCCTGTCGGAACGCGAGCGGCGCCGGCTGAAGAAGGCCGCCGTCTGAAAATGACCCGGCAGCCGGCCCGACCGGCGGCGCGCGGCCCAGCGGGCCGTACCGCCGCACCGCCCCAACTCCACCTTCCTATATCCGCCCATATCGAACTCTCCGCCTCCAGCGCACCACTCGCCGGAGGCGGCCTGCTGTGTACGGACCAGGCCGACGCACCGGCGCGAACCATTAGTGTGGGGCCGCGTCCGAGATGCGCCAACGCCCCCACGGGCCGCACGCGTCCGCCGGACTCACCCGCCTAGCAGTCCGTCGCAGTGTCTTCCGGGGGCGGGGGCCTGGAGCGACTTCGCCGCGGGCCCCGAACTCCCGGGTCCGGAGGGCCCGTACCTCGATGTCCGTGCACAGCCAGTCGGCGGCCCAGACCGCCTCATACGCAGCCGCCACCCCAGAGTTCCCCCGGCATGTCGTCACCGCCGTGATCGTCTCGCACGACGGCGCCCGCTGGCTGCCCGACGCGCTCGCCGGGCTGCTCGGCCAGGAGCGCCCGGTGCAGAACGTCGTCGGTGCCGACACCGGCAGCGCGGACGACTCCGCCCGGCTCCTCGCCGAGGCCATCGGGGACCAACGGGTGCTGCATCTCGCCCGCCGCTCCGGATTCGGCACCGCCGTCGACGAATGCGTCCGCACGGCCCCCCTGCTGACCCCGGACGACCTGCCCTATCTGAAGCGGCCCAGCGGCTGGGACCCGGTCAGCCGCACCTGGCGCGACGAGGCCTACGACATGCCGGAACTCCCCCACGGGGAGCCGGTCCAGTGGCTGTGGCTGCTGCACGACGACTGCGCGCCCGAGCCGGACGCGCTCGCCGAGCTGCTGCGGGTCGCCGACGCCAGCCCCTCCACCGTCATCGTCGGCGCCAAGCTGCGCAGCTGGTACGACCGCCGCCAGCTGCTGGAGGCGGGCGTCAGCATCGCGCGCAGCGGCCGCCGTTGGACAGGCCTGGACCGCCGCGAACAGGACCAGGGACAGCACGACCAGATCCGTCCCGTATTGTCCGTTTCGAGTGCCGGCATGCTCATCCGCCGCGACATCTACGAGGAGTTGGGCGGCTTCGACCGCCGGCTGCCGCTGATGCGCGACGACGTCGACCTGTGCTGGCGCGCCCAGGCCGCCGGCCACCAGGTGCTCATCGCACCGGACGCCATCCTGCGGCACGCCGAGGCATCCGCCCGCGAACGCCGCCCCATCGACTGCGTCGGCCGCTCCGTCGCCAACCCGCACCGGGTCGACAAGGCCGGCGCCGTATACACCCTGCTCGCCAACACCCGCGGCGCGCTGCTCCCGTACGTCCTGCTCCGGCTGCTGCTCGGCACCCTGCTGCGGGTCATCGCCTACCTCGTCGGCAAGGTCCCCGGACAGGCCCTGGACGAACTCGCCGGGCTCTTCGGCACCCTGCTGCGGCCCGGCAAGATCTTCGCCGCCCGCAAACGCAGAGGCCGCCCCGCGGTGGAGGCGAGCGAGCTGCGGCCGCTGTTCCCGCCGCCCGGCGCGACCGTACGCGCCACCGTCGAACAGGTCGCGGGCAACCTCGGCGGGCGCGCCGCACCGGACGTGGCATCGGCAGGACGGCACGGCGCCGTGGAGTCAGGACCCGGCGGTGACGACGCCGACTTCCTGGAGATCGAGCAGTTCGCCCGGCTCAAGCGGATCGCCCGCAAACCCGGCCCGGTCCTCTTCCTCGTCCTGCTGCTGGTCTCCCTGATCGCCTGCCGCGGACTGCTCGGCACCGGCGCGCTGACCGGCGGCGCCATGCTGCCGGCCCCCGCGGACGTATCCGACCTGTGGTCCTCGTATCTCGACAGCTGGCACGCCGTCGGCGTCGGCGACACCGCCGCCGCGCCCCCCTACGTGGCGATCCTCGCCCTGGTCTCCAGCCTCTTCTTCGGCAGCACCGGCTTCACCGTCACCCTGCTGCTGGTCTGCTCCGTCCCGCTGGCCGGACTCACCGCCTACTTCGCCTCCCGCCCGCTGGTCGCCTCCCGGCTGCTGCGGGCCTGGGGCAGCATCGCGTACGCGTTCCTGCCCGCGACCGCCGGCGCGCTCGCCGGCGGCCGGCTGGGCACCACCGTCCTCGCCATCCTGCTGCCCCTGATGGCGCGCGCCGCCATCGCCGCCAGCGGACTGCGCCTGCCGATCGGCGTCCGCCCCAGCTGGCGCGCCGCCTGGGCGTACGCGCTTCTGGTCACCTTCACCATGGCGCTCACCCCCGTCGTCTGGCCGATCGCCGTGCTGCTGGGCGTCGGCCTGCTGGTGCTGCGCGCCATGGACGGCAGCCGCGACCTGCTCCTCGCGTACGTACTGCGCTTCCTGGCCGTGGCCGTCGCCCCGGTCGTCGTGCTCGCCCCCTGGTCGCTGTCGCTGCTCACCCACCCCGGACGGTTCTTCCAGGAGGCCGGGCTCGACTACGGCGCCGGCTCCGCCTCCGTACTCGACCTGATCGGGCTCAGCCCCGGCGGCCCCAAGGGCGTCGGCGGAGTGCTGCTGATCGGCATCGTGCTGGCCGCGCTCGCCGCGACCCTGCGCGACGAACGGCAGACCGCGATCCGTACCGCCTGGGCGGTCGCGGTGGCCGGCCTGCTGGTCGCCGCGCTCGGCAACGCCTCCGGCTGGACCGGGCCCGCGATGCTCGTCTACAGCCTGGCGCTGCTGTGCGCCGCGGTGATCGGCGCCGAGGGCATCCGCACCCGCATGGCCACCATGGGCTTCGGCTGGAAGCAGCCGGTCGCCGTGCTGATCGCGCTGGCCTCCGTGCTCGCCCCGCTCTACGCCGCGGCCAGCTGGATGATCACCGGCGCGGCCGGCCCCCTGGAGCGGCGCGACCCGGTGCAGGTCCCGGCGTTCGTCGCCGAGGAGTCCGGCTCCTCCGACCGGGCCCGCACCCTGGTCCTGGGCGGTAAGCCGGGACACGTCGACTACACCCTCGTCCGCGGCTCCGGCGCCCGCCTCGGCGACGCCGACCTGGCCGTCCAAGCCGGCGGGAACGCGCGGCTCGACGACATCGTCGCCCACCTCGTCGCCGGCTCCGGCGCCGACCAGAGCAACCAGCTCGGCGGCTACGCGGTGCGCTACATCCTGGTGCGCGAGGGAGCGCCGCGCGAGATGGGCCGGGTGCTGGACTCCACCCCCGGTCTGACCCGGCGCAGCCAGGACAACGGCAACGCCCTGTGGCAGGTGGACCGGCGGGTCTCGCGGGTCTCGATCGTCGCCGGCGAGGCGAAGGACGGCACCCGGGCCGGCGAGTCGGCCGCGCCGATCGCCGTGCCCGCCGAGCCCGTCGAGGTGCACACCAAGGTGCCCGACGGCGACACCGGCCGGGTCCTGCGCATCGCGGACGCCGCCGACGAGGGCTGGCACGCCACCCTCGACGGCACCCCCCTCAAGCCCGTCACCCTCGACGGCTGGGCGCAGGGCTTCCAGCTCCCCGCGGGCGGCGGCCGCCTCGACCTCACCCACGAGAACCCGCTCAGCCACAACCTCTGGCTCTGGGCGCAGGGCCTGCTCGCCGTCGTCCTGGTCGTGATGGCCCTGCCGGGCCGCCGCCGGGAGATCGACGATGACCTCCCCGAGGACGCGGCGGCCGCCACGGCCGCCGCCGCACAGGCCGCCGAGGCCGCCGGCGAGGGCCGCCGGGCACGCCGCCTGCGGGCCGCCGCCGAGGCCGCCGGCGAGACACCGGACCCGGGCATCCCGGCCGCGCGCCAGGAGACCGCGGGCGTGCCCGCCGCCGACCCCATGACCGGGGCGATCCCCGGCCAGGACGCCGCCCAGGGCGCCGATCCGTACGCCGCGGTGCCCCAGCAGCAGTCGTACGAGCAGTGGCAGACCGCCCAGCAGGACCAGCCCGTCCAGCAGCCGGGCCACCCCGGGGAAGGGCAGCCCTACCAGCCCGCCGACCCGTACCAGGCCCAGCCGCACACCTACGGGCAGCAGCCCCACCCGCAGTCGGACCCCTACCAGGCCGACCCCTACGCGGCGGATCCCTACCAGGCGGGCCAGTACGACCCCTACGGGTACGGCCAGCAGCCCGGCTACGACGGCCAGCAGCCCGGCTACGACGGGCAGCAGCCGGGATACGACGGCCAGCAGCAGCCCCAGCCCTACGACGACGGCACCGTGTACCCGGGGTACTCCGGCTCCTTCCCCGAGCCGCGCCGTGACGGGAGCGACCAGCAGTGAAGCGCACCATGATGTCCCTGACCGGCGCGGCCGTCGCGCTCGCCGCCGTCACCGGTGTCGCCGCCCTCGCGGCCCCGGGCGGCGAAGCACAGGACGCCGCCGGCGCCGGCACCCGGATGCCCGTCCAGCGCTCCGCGCTGCTCTGCCCGGCCCCGACGTCCTCGGAGGTCGGCGAGACGACGTACACCGCCTTCGCCCCCAAGGGCGCGGTCGCCGGCGCGGCCAAGAAGGGCACCGCCCAGCTGCTCCCCGCGAGCACCCTCAAGGACACCGGCGACACGGACGACAAGGGCGACAAGGGGAACGGCAAGGGCAAGGACGGCAAGGACAAGAAGTCCGGGAACGCCGAGGCCGCCGCTGACGACGCCGCCAGCCAGGTCGTCCCGCCGCGCGACAACAAGCCCGTCGTGCCCCTCCAGGGGGCCGGGAAGCCCGTCACCGCCACGGCCGGCGGCTCCGGCGCCCCCGCACTCGTCGGCACCGCCGACGGCGCCCTGGCGCCCGGCTGGACCGTCCAGCAGACCACCTCCGTCGCCGCCGGCACCGGCCGCGGACTGCTCGGCCTGACCTGCGCCGCGCCCGACACCACCTTCTGGTTCCCCGGCGTCAGCACCGACCGGGACCGCCAGGACTACGTCCACCTGACCAACCCCGACTCGACCCAGGCCGTTGTCGACCTCGAACTGCACGGCAAGGACGGCCCGTTGGAGGCGCCGGCCGGCGAGAACATCGCCGTACCCCCGCACACCACGGTCCCGGTCCTGCTCTCCACCCTCATCGGCACCCCGACCACCAATGTGGCGCTGCATGTCAGCGCCCGGGAGGGCCGGGTCGGCGCCTCGGTCCAGGCCGCCGATGCCAAGCTCGGCAGCGACTGGCTGCCGGCCTCCGCCGATCCGTCGCCGAGCGTGCTGCTGCCCGGCATCCCGGCCGACGCCACCTCGGTCCGGCTGGTTGCCGTCGCTCCCGGCGAATCGGACGCCGACCTGAACGTGCGGCTGGCCACCCCCACCGGTCTCATCACCCCCGCCGGCCTGGAAACACTGCACGTCAAGAGCGGTATGACCACGGCCGTCGACCTCAAGGACATCACCAAGGGCGAGGCCGGCTCACTGGTGCTGACGCCCGCCGACGGCTCCAAGGCCCCGGTGGCGGCCGCGCTGCGGGTCACCCGCGGCAAGGGCGACAAGCAGGAGATGGCGTTCATCCCCGCCAGCCGCCCGGTCGAGACCCGCGCCACGGCCGCCGACAACCGCGCCAAGGGCAGCACCCTCTCGCTGGTCGCCCCCGAGAAGGGCAAGGACGCCAAGGTCAAGGTCACCGCGTCCGCCGGCAGCGGCGGCGGCACCCCGGTCACCAAGACGTACACGGTCAAGGGCGGCACCACGATGGCCGTCGAACCCCCGCGCCCCGAGGGCCTCAAAGGCTCCTACGCGCTGACCGTCGAGCCGCAGCAGGGCAGCGGCCCGGTCTACGCGGCCCGCATGCTGGCACTGCCGCAGGGCGGCATCCCGGCCTTCACCGTCCAGCCGCTGCCCGACGACCGCGGCTCCGTGGTCGTCCCGACGGCGGGACAGGACCTGTCGCTGCTCACGGGCTGAGGACAACCACGGCCGACGGGCGGGCAGACGCGAAAAACGGCCACCCGCCGGCCGCGCCGGCACCCTCAGTCCTGCCCGTACCGGGGATCCACCGACTCCGGTGCCAGGCCGAGGAGTTCGGCGACCTGCTCCACGACGACCTCGTGGACCAGCAGCGCGCGTTCGTCGCGGCTCTTGGTGCGGATCTCCACCGGCCGGCGGTAGATCACGATCCGGTCGCGATGTCCGCCGGCGGCCGGCAGCACCCGGCCCAGCGGCACGGTCCCGTCGTCCGCGTCGTGCCCGGGACCGTCGTCCCGCCCGAAGCCGGGCACCTCGATGATCAGGAAGTCGACCTCCGAGAGCTGCGGCCAGCGCCGCTCCAGACGGTCCCGGGAGTCATACACAAGATCCACGAAGGCGTCGGCGCGGGTCACCGACAGCGGCACCTGAGGAGGCGCGATCGGGCCGCGCATGCCACGGCCATGGCGGTCGCGGCGGCGGATTCGCGGCTCCGTCGGTCGGGGCGGTACGGGCGTGTCCATCAGCATCGAGCGTAACCGTCGAGGGATGGCGCGCACCGCCGAGCGCGGCAATCCGCGCCATGTCGCCGAGTGACCGCTCCGGCCCGCGTTGCGTTCGTTTGCATCCCCGCATCAGATCGTGGATCTCCCGCGGAATGACATGAAATGCGCCGACTGATGACGAGTCCGTGACGGGAAACCTCGCCACCCACCGCCCCATGCGCCCCGCGCGTCGCAGGTCAGGTCGAGCGGGTGCAGGTCAGACGCATCGGACGAAGTGGGACGACACGGTTGGGTGAGCCGGGGGAGAGTCGTCGCGGCCCGCTCAAGAGTGCGGTACCGTCCAACGTCGTGAGCCCTGTACGTCGCTGTTCGCGCACTGCGTGCGGCCGCCCCGCCGTCGCAACGCTGACGTACGTCTATGCGGACTCGACCGCTGTGCTCGGACCGCTCGCCACCTACGCCGAACCGCACTGCTACGACCTGTGCGCCGAGCACTCCGAGCGCCTGACCGCCCCGCGCGGCTGGGAAGTCGTCCGCCTCGCCCTCGAATCGGGCCCGGCCCGCCCCAGCGGCGACGACCTCGAAGCCCTCGCCAACGCGGTGCGCGAGGCCGCCCGCCCCCAGGAGCGCGCGGCAGGCGCCGGCGGCGGCCCGTCGGGCGGCAGCGACTCCCAGCCCATGGAGGTGGCCCGCCGCGGCCACCTCAGGGTGCTCCGCTCGCCGGACTCCTGACCACCGCTCTGCCGGCTCCCGGCGCCCGCCCCCGCGGGCCTCTCCACAACGCCTTCCGCAGCTGAAACGGCGGGTCTCCCGGCGACGAACGCCCACCCCCCACCGGCGCGGGCCGGGCGCAGCGAACCCGCTACGTTGGGTACCCCACAAAGACCCCCAGGAGGGCTGGCTTGTGACCGACCTGTCGCAGATCGTCAAGGCGTACGACGTACGCGGCGTCGTCCCGACACAGTGGGACGAGCCGCTCGCGGAACTGTTCGGCGCGGCCTTCGCCGAGGTCACCGACGCGTCCGCGATCGTGACCGGGCACGACATGCGTCCCTCGTCCCCCGGCCTGGCGCGCGCCTTCGCACGCGGCGCCGCGGCCCGCGGAGTCGACGTCACCGAGATCGGCCTCTGCTCCACCGACGAGCTGTACTTCGCCAGCGGGGCGCACTCCCTGCCCGGCGCGATGTTCACCGCCTCGCACAACCCGGCCCAGTACAACGGCATCAAGATGTGCCGGGCGGGCGCCGCGCCGGTCGGCCAGGACACCGGTCTGGCCGATATCCGCGCGCTCGTCGAGCGCTGGTCGGACCAGGGCGCCCCGGAGCCGGCGCCGAAGCCCGGCACCATCACCCAGCGCGACGTCCTCGGCGACTACGCCGCCCACCTGCGCGGGCTGGTGGACCTGAGCGGCATCCGGCCGCTGAAGGTCGTGGTGGACGCGGGCAACGGCATGGGCGGCCACACCGTACCGACCGTCTTCGAGGGCCTGCCGCTCGAACTCGACGCGATGTACTTCGAGTTGGACGGCTCGTTCCCCAACCACGAGGCCAACCCGCTGGACCCGAAGAACATCGTCGACCTCCAGGCGCGGGTGCGCGAGACCGGCGCGGACCTCGGCCTGGCCTTCGACGGCGACGCCGACCGCTGCTTCGTCGTCGACCAGAACGGCGACCCGGTCTCGCCGTCCGCGATCACCGCCCTGGTCGCCGCCCGTGAGCTCGCCAAGCACCCCGGCGGCACGATCATCCACAACTGCATCACCTCCTGGTCGGTACCGGAGGTCGTCAAGGAGAACGGCGGCACCCCCGTCCGTACCCGCGTCGGCCACTCCTTCATCAAGGAGGAGATGGCGAAGACCGGCGCGATCTTCGGCGGCGAGCACTCCGCGCACTACTACTTCCGCGACTTCTGGAACGCCGACACCGGGATGCTCGCCGCGATGCATGTGCTGGCGGCCCTCGGCGGACAGCAGGGACCGCTGTCGGAGCTGGTCGCGCAGTACGACCGGTACGCGGCCTCCGGCGAGATCAACAGCACCGTGGACGACCAGACGGGCCGGATGGCCGCGATCAAGGCCGCGTACGAAGGCCGCGAGGGCATCGCCCTCGACGAGCTGGACGGCCTGACGGTCACCGCCGGCGACTGGTGGTTCAACGTGCGCCCGTCGAACACGGAGCCGCTGCTGCGGCTGAACGTCGAGGCCCGGGACACCGCCGCCGTCGACCGGGTCCGGGACGAAGCGCTGACGATCATCCGCGGCTGACCACGGATGCCGGGTCGGTGGACCACGGGCCCCGGCCACTGGTCCACAGGCCCGGCAATTGGTCAACCGACCGGGCACTGGTCAACCAACCGGGCACCGACCACCGGTCCATAACCCCATTGGTCCACCAACCACTGGACCAACCACTGGACCAACCACTGGTCACGAGCCGCCGCCGACCACCGACCACCGGTCACCGACCACGGCCGGTGGTCACCGGCGACCGGCCACCCACGGCCCACGCCCGGGCCGCCATCCGGCCCCCGTCCGGCCCCCGCCCCCACCCGCCATCCACCGTTGAGCAGGCCCCCGCCCCCCGTCCGGCGGTACGCTGGCCACGCCGCAACCACCCGAAGGAGCAGCCTCCATGCCGGTCGAAGCCAGCCTGATCGAGATCCTCGCCTGCCCGGCGTGCCACGCCCCGCTTGAGGACCGCACCGCGGCTGACCCCGCCGAGCTGACCTGCACCTCCGCGGACTGCGGACTCGCCTACCCCGTCCGGGACGGCATCCCCGTGCTCCTCGTGGACGAGGCCCGCCGCCCCGCCTGACCGGGCGCCGCCGGGCCCGCCCCGGCACCGCCCGGCGTTCCCCCGCCCGTACCGGCGATCGGAGGCCGCGCCCCATGCTCGACGAGTCACTCCTCGACACCCCTGAGGCGCTGGCCGGCGCCGACCGATTCGGGCTGCTGCGCGGCGTCGCCGAATCCGGCGCCCGAGTCCGTACGGCCGCCCGCAGCGCCGTCGACGCCGGCATCCCCGGCCTGACGCCCGACGGACGGCCCCGCTCCGTCCTCGTCGCCGGACCGGGCCCCGCCGCCGCCTGCATCGCCGAACTCATCGGCGCGCTCGGCGGCGGCAGCTGCCCGGTCACCCTCATCCCGCCCACCGGCGTCGCCCCGCTCCCCGGGGCCCTGCGCTGGACGCTGCCCGGCTGGACGGGCCCCCTGGACCTGCTGCTGCTCGCCGGCCCCGACGGCTCCGACCCCGGCCTCGCCGAGCTGGTCGAGCAGGCCTACCGCCGCGGCTGCGCCGTCGTCGGCGTCACCCCGGGCGGCGGCCCGCTCGCCGAAGCCGTCGTCCAGGCCCGCGGCCTCGCCGTCCCGCTGGCGACCACCCCGTACGACTCCGAATTCGACGTCGAGGGCGCGCCCCCCGCCGCCCCCGGCACCCTCTGGTCGCTGCTCATCCCGATCCTGGCGCTCGCCGACCGGATCGGGCTGCTCACCGCGCCACCCGAAGTGCTCAACCACCTCGCCGACCGCCTCGACCAGCTCGCCCAGCGCTGCGGCCCGGCGGTCGCCACGTACACCAACCCGGCCAAGGCACTGGCCGCCGATCTCGCCGAGGCGCTTCCCCTGATCTGGACGGAAGGCACCATCGCCGGAGCCGTCGGCCGGCACTTCGCGACCGTCCTCGCCGGACTGGCCGGCATCCCCGCGCTCGTCGCCGAACTGCCCGAGGCGCTCACCACCCACCGCCCGCTGCTGTCCGGCTCGCTGGCCGCCGGCGCCGACCCGGACGACTTCTTCCGCGACCGCGTCGAGCAGCCCGCCGCGCTGCACGCCAGGATCCTGCTGCTGCGCGACCGGCGCGAACCGGGCCCGCTGTCCGCCACCCGCGCCGCCAACACCCTCGCCAACGAGTGCGAGACCGCCCTCAGCGAGCTCGAACCGGAGAGCGGCAGCGAACTGGAAAGCGCCACGGAACTGCTCGCCATCACAGATTTCGCCGCCGTTTACCTGGCGCTCGCCGACACCGAGTGATCATGGGGATCCGGTACCGCGACACGCCCCCGAACACCAGGGGCACCCCGCGGCACCACCTGAAACCCGCCTAGCCACACGTCAGGAAGCAGCAGCCCCATGGACCGCCTCGCCAACACCGTGCGCCCCTACGCGTGGGGCTCCACCACCGCCATCCCGGAACTCCTCGGCGTCGAACCCACCGGCGAACCGCAGGCCGAGATGTGGATGGGCGCCCACCCCGGGGCCCCGTCCCGCATCGACCGCGGCGCGGGCCCGGTCTCGCTGGCCGACGTGATCGAAGCCGCCCCGGAGACCGAACTGGGCGCCGACGCCGTCCGCGCCTTCGGCCCCCGGCTGCCCTTCCTGCTCAAACTGCTCGCCGCCGGCTCACCGCTCTCCCTCCAGGTCCACCCCGACCTGGCCCAGGCCAGGGAAGGCTTCGCCGACGAGGAGCGGCGGGGCGTCCCCATCGACGCCGGCCACCGCAACTACAAGGACGCCAACCACAAGCCCGAACTGATCTGCGCCCTCACCCCCTTCGACGGGCTCTGCGGCTTCCGGCACCCCGCCGAGACCGCCGACCTCCTGGAGGCCCTCGGCGTCGACGGCCTCAAGCCCTATGTCGACATCCTGCGCGCCAGCCCCGAGGAGTCCGCGCTGCGCGAGGTCCTCACCGCCGTCCTCACCGCCGAACACGACGCGATCGCCGAAACCGTCGAACGCGCCGCCGCCGCGGCCCAGCGCCTCAGCGCCGAGGAAGGCCCGCACGCCGCCGCCTACGCCGCCTACGCCGGCATCGCCCACCACTACCCGGGCGACCCCGGCGTCATCGCCGCCATGCTGCTCAACTACGTACGGCTGCAGCCCGGCGAGGCACTCTTCCTCGGCGCCGGCATCCCGCACGCCTACCTCAACGGCCTCGGCGTCGAGCTGATGGCCACCTCCGACAACGTGCTGCGCTGCGGCCTCACCCCCAAGCACGTCGACGTCCCCGAACTGCTGCGGATCGTCCGCTTCGCATCCGGCGACCCCGGCGTCCTGCGCCCCGAGGCCAACGGCCCCGAAGAGGTCTACGACACCCCCATCGACGAATTCCGGCTCTCCCGCTACGTCCTGGCCCCGGGCGGCAGCCCCCGCCCGCTCGCCGCCCGCGCGCCGCAGGTGCTGCTCTGCACGTCCGGCACGGTCCGGCTGCGGGCCCGGGAGGGCATCGCGGTCAACGGCAGCGTCGAGGCCGACGACACCGGCGGCGTCGGCGAGCTGGCCCTGGCACCCGGAGAGTCGGCCTTTGTACGGGAGGGCGAACACATCACGGTCTCCGGGGACGGCACCCTCTTCCGGGCGACGGTCGTCGTCTAGGCACGGTCGCCGTACGGGCCCGGCAGGCGGCCCGACGGCGGGCGCATGACGGCCTCATGACGGCCTCCCGGAGCCGGGCTGCAAGAATGACCGCCGCAGAGTATTAAAGGGGCGGTAAAGCCCGGTCGACGGAAGGGACATGCGGCACTTATGAGCGCATCAGGCGGGACAAAGGCGATCGTCGCGGCGCTGGGCGCCAACCTGGCCATCGCCGTAGCGAAGTTCGTGGCCTTCGCCTTCAGTGGCTCGTCCTCGATGCTGGCAGAAGGCGTGCACTCGGTCGCGGACTCCGGCAACCAGGGCCTGCTGCTGCTCGGCGGCAAGAAGGCCAAGCGCGCCGCCACCGAGGAACACCCCTTCGGCTACGGCCGCGAACGCTACATCTACGGCTTCCTGGTCTCCATCGTCCTGTTCACCATCGGCGGCGTCTTCGCGCTCTACGAGGGCTACGAGAAGATCCACGACCCGCACCCGCTGGAGGACTGGTACTGGCCGATCGGCGTCCTGGTCTTCGCGATCATCGCCGAGGGCTTCTCCTTCCGCACGGCCATCAAGGAGTCCAACGAGCTGCGCGGCAAGCAGACCTGGGCCCAGTTCGTCCGCCGCGCCAAGGCCCCCGAGCTGCCGGTCGTGCTGCTGGAGGACTTCGGCGCACTGGTCGGCCTGGTCCTCGCGCTCGGCGGCGTCGGCATCACCCTGATCACCGGCGACGGCGTCTGGGACGGCATCGGCACCATGTGCATCGGCGCACTGCTCGTGGTGATCGCCCTGGTCCTCGCCGCCGAGACCAAGTCGCTGCTGCTCGGCGAGGCCGCCGGCCCCGAGCAGGTCGCCAAGATCCGTACCGCCGCCGTCGACGGCGAGGGCGTCACCCGCGTCATCCACATGCGCACCCTCCACCTCGGCCCCGAGGAACTCCTGGTCGCCGCCAAGATCGCGGTCCGGCACGACGCCACGGCCACCCAGGTCGCCGACGCCATCAACGCCGCCGAGGCCCGCATCCGCGAGGCGGTCCCGATCGCCCGGGTCATCTACCTCGAGCCCGACATCTACAGCGAGACCGCGGCCGCCGCGGGCGACGACCCGGCCAAGACACCGGGCGGCAACTGACCACCGCCCCGCCGACCCGCAGGCACAAAGGCCCCCGCACTCCCACCGAGTGCGGGGGCCTTCTCCGTACGGGGGCCTTCTCCGAGCGCACGGACCAGGGCCGCCGGGGCCCGGACACCTTTCCACGCGAGCCGACGGGAACGACGCGAGCCGACGGGAATATCCGCGACCCGACGGGAATGCCGCGAGCCAACGGGAATGCCGCGAGCCAACGGGAATCACGCGAGCCAACGGGAATACCGCCCCACGCCCCCACGTTGTGGACCCGCAGGGGGCCCACGCATCCCCTAGGGGATCTGTTCGAACACCCCCTAGGGGATCTCCCCCAGAACCCCCAGCACCCCCGCCCCGTCCCCCGCCCCCAGCAGCCGCGCCCGGAAGTCCGCATCCATCAGCTTCCGCGACAGCAGCGCCAGGATGCGCAGATGCTCGTCCCCGGCCGCCGCCTCGGGCACCGAGATCATGAACACGAGCTTGGCGCGCGTCCCGTCCAGCGACCCCCAGTCGATGCCCTCGGCGGACCGCGCGAACGCCACCACCGGCGAGGTCACCGCATCCGTCTTGGCGTGCGGAATCGCGATCTCCTCGCCGAGCCCGGTGGTGCCCTGCGCCTCACGGGCCAGCGCCACCCGGACCAGCTCGTCGACATCCGCCACCCTGCCCGTGCGGGCCGCCAGCTCGGCCATCTCGCGGATGGCCGCCTCCTTGTCGACGGCTTCGAGCCGGGCCTTCACGGTCTGCGCGGTGAGGTAACCGGAGAGGACCTCGCGCTCGTCGGCGCCGTCGGCGTCCGCCGTCGCCGTTACAGGAGCCGCCGCCCCCGCCCCCGTACGGGATGCCGCCGCGGCACCGACCCCCGCCAACGCCGGCTCCGGCTCCGGCTCCTGTGACGGCGCCGGCTCGCGCACCTGCGACGGCACAGCAGCGGCCCCGTCCTTCCACCGCTCCGCGACATCCACCAGCGCCACCGTGGCCAGCGCCGTGACCACCGATCCGGCGGCGACCGCGAGGAAGAACGCCGGCACCCCGCCGACCGCACCGAGCACCGCCACGATCGGACCACCGTGCGGCACCGCGTCCGTCAGCCCGGTCAGCCCCGCGACGGCACCGGCCACCGCGCCGCCCAGCATGTTCGCCGGGATGACCTGCGCCGGCCGAGCCGCGGCGAACGGGATCGCGCCCTCGGAGATCCCGAAGAGCCCCATGAACAGCGCCGCCACACCGGTCTCCCGCTCCTGCTCGGAGTAGAGACGCTTACGGATCAGCGTTGCCAGCCCCTGCCCGAGCGGCATGACCGGGATCGCGGCGGCACACATGCCCATCACGGTCTGGTTGCCGGACGCGATCAGCCCGGCGCCGAAGAGGAACGCGGTCTTGTTGACCGGCCCGCCCATGTCGAACGCGATCATCAGGCCGAGCACCGCGCCCAGCAGGACCGCGCTGGACCCGGTCATCCCGCCGAGCAGATCGGTGAGATGCGTGAACACCCACGAGATCGGCCGGCCGATGACATAGATGAAGAACAGCCCGAGCACCGTCGTCGCGACGATCGGGATCACGATGACCGGCATGATCGGCTGGACGGACTTCGGGACCCTGACCTTCTTGATCCACAGCACCAGATAGCCGGCCAGGAAGCCGGTGACGATGGCGCCGATGAAGCCCGCGCCCGCTTTGGAGTCGTACAGCGAGCCGGTGTTGGCGATCCAGCCGCCGATCATGCCCGGCACCAGCGCCGGCCGGTCCCCGATCGCGTACGCGATATAGCCGGACAGAACCGGCACCATCAGGGTGAAGCCGACGACCCCGATGTCGTTCACATGCTTCCAGAACGACCCGTCGGGGATGACCAGACCACCCTCGGGGTTGGCGTGGCCGCCCAGCGCCAGCGATATCGCGATCAGCAGACCGCCGGCCACGACGAACGGGATCATGTAACTGACGCCGTTCATCAGCGCCTTGTACGCGACGCTGCGTTCCCTGCCGCCGGCCCCGCCCGCCTCGCTGGTCCTGGGCCCGTCCCCGTCGCCGCTGTGGACGGGCGCGGTCCGCACCCGCTCGATCAGCCGCTCGGGGTGATGGATGCCCTCCGCGACCCCGACCGCCAGGACCCTCTTGCCGACGAACCGGCTGCGGTCGACGTCCTTGTCCGCGGCGATGATGACGCCGTCAGCGTCCTTGACATCGTTGTCAGACAGTACGTTCTCGGCCCCGATCGAGCCTTGGGTCTCCACCTTGATCTCATGGCCGAGGGACTCGGCGGCCTGGGCCAGCTTCTCCGCGGCCATGTACGTGTGGGCGATGCCGGTCGGGCAGGCGGTCACTGCGAGCAGCTTCAGCCCCTGCCCGCTCTTCCCCGCACCCTTGGGGGGATCGGCTGGACTGGTGGTCACGTGGTTCTCCTCACGAACGTGCGCGCGAATCGTGCGAGTGTCCTCGCGCTCCCGGCATCCTGCAATACCCGCGACCGGGAACCAACAGTTGTGACAGCGCACGCGGCGCCCAAGGCCCCGTGCGGCCCCGCAGGATCCCTACGAGGTCCCTGAATCAGGCGTACGGGACACCCGAGACGAACCACCACCACACCCCCGCCACCGCACCGCACTCCAGCCCCCGAGCGCCCGGATATGGCCGGTCCGGCCTGCGCCCACTGGGCCGATCGGTGTAGATTCGTGCGCAGTGCCAGACGTCGCTGCTGATGGCGGTCGGGCGGCCCGCCCAGCGGACCGGCCGAGGGAGAGAGGGCCTCCGACGGACTGCGCTGCGGCCAGGGGAGAGGTGTGTCCGCTTCCGCGTACACCCCCACAACCCCTCAGCTAGGGCTGAGGGACCACCCCAGCCCGCGCCGCAGACTGCCCAGCCCGAATCCACCTCGACACTCGAGGAGCAGCCCGCATGACGACAGCAGCCACCGGCCAGGACTTCAAGGTCGCCGACCTCTCCCTCGCCGCCTTCGGCCGCAAGGAGATCACCCTCGCCGAGCACGAGATGCCCGGCCTGATGGCGATCCGCAAGGAGTACGCCGCCACCCAGCCGCTGGCCGGCGCCCGGGTCACCGGTTCCCTGCACATGACCGTGCAGACCGCCGTCCTGATCGAGACCCTGGTCGCCCTCGGCGCCGAGGTCCGCTGGGCGTCCTGCAACATCTTCTCCACCCAGGACCACGCCGCCGCGGCCATCGCCGTCGGCCCCGACGGGACCCCGGACAACCCCCAGGGCGTCCCGGTCTTCGCCTGGAAGGGCGAGACCCTGGAGGAGTACTGGTGGTGCACCGAGCAGGCCCTGACCTGGCCGAACTCGCCCACCGGCGGCCCCAACATGATCCTCGACGACGGCGGTGACGCCACCCTCCTCGTCCACAAGGGCGTGGAGTACGAGAAGGCCGGCAAGGTCCCCGCGGTCGAGACCGCCGAGAGCGAGGAGCACCGCGCCATCCTGGAGCTGCTCACCCGCACGCTCGCCGAGACCCCGGAGAAGTGGACCAAGCTCGCCTCCGAGATCCGCGGTGTCACCGAGGAGACCACCACCGGCGTCCACCGTCTCTACGAGATGCAGCGCGACGGTGACCTGCTCTTCCCGGCGATCAACGTGAACGACGCCGTCACCAAGTCGAAGTTCGACAACAAGTACGGCTGCCGCCACTCGCTGATCGACGGCATCAACCGCGCCACCGACGTCCTCATCGGCGGCAAGACCGCCGTGGTCTGCGGCTACGGCGACGTCGGCAAGGGCTGCGCGGAGTCGCTGCGCGGCCAGGGCGCCCGCGTGATCATCACCGAGATCGACCCGATCTGCGCCCTGCAGGCGGCGATGGACGGCTACCAGGTCACCACCCTCGAAGACGTCGTCGAGACCGCCGACATCTTCATCACCACCACCGGCAACAAGGACATCATCCTCGCCTCGCACATGGCGCGGATGAAGCACCAGGCCATCGTCGGCAACATCGGTCACTTCGACAACGAGATCGACATGGCCGGCCTGGCCAAGATCGAGGGCATCGTCAAGGACGAGGTCAAGCCCCAGGTCCACACCTGGACCCACCCGGACGGCAAGGTCCTGATCGTGCTGTCCGAGGGCCGCCTCCTCAACCTCGGCAACGCCACCGGACACCCCTCCTTCGTGATGTCCAACTCCTTCGCGGACCAGACCCTGGCCCAGATCGAGCTGTTCACCAAGCCGGAGGAATACCCGACCGACGTCTACGTGCTCCCCAAGCACCTCGACGAGAAGGTCGCCCGCCTCCACCTCGACTCCCTCGGCGTCAAGCTCACCGAGCTGCGCCCGGAGCAGGCCGCCTACATCGGCGTCAAGGTCGAGGGTCCGTACAAGCCCGACCACTACCGCTACTGATCACACCCACCCCGCCGGTCACCCCGACCGGCGAGTGATCACCAACAGCAGCCGGTGAATCCAGGCCCTCGCCGTTCGCGGCGGGGGCCTGGCCCGTAAAGGCCCCACCACCGGCCCGCCCGAAGGACTGCATCCCCCATGCCCCGCGGCCACTACTCCCTGCACGACCCGCACGATCACACCCCCCTCGGCGAAGAGCACTTCCACTGCGCCACCGGCCCCTCCGGCTGGCGCTATGTCTCCCAGATCACCACCCCCACCGGCGATCACGCGGGCTCCGTGGACCTCACCCTCGACGACCTCGGCCGCCCCATCCGCCTCGAACTCCACGCCTCCGCCTGGCAGGTCCGCGGCGCCGCCCTCGAGGGCGTCACCTGGGTGCGCACCGACCCGACCGGCGAACACGCCACCGAAGGCAACGTCCCCGCCCACGCCTTCACCGGCGCGTCCCCCGCATTCCTCATCGCCACCGCCCGCCTGCTCCGCCCCGCCCTCGGCGCCGGAGCCGTCCGCACCCGGCTGGTGGCCTTCACACCCCCCGTCCTCGCCCCGCGTACTCTCGATCAGTCCTGGGCCCTGGTGAAAAGCACACCACACGCCACTGACAACGGACCCCTCATCGCCGACGAATACCAGGTCAACGACCTGGAGACGGGCGAACAGCACACCGTCCACATCGCCGGCGACGTCGTGCTCTCAGCCCCCGGCATCGAACTCGAATCCCTCGAATCCCCACCGTCGACATTCACCTGACGGCCCCGTCATCCGGCAACCGCCAGCCACCTCACCCGCCACCGACGGACCGCCGCCCGGCCCAGGCCCCAACCCCCACACGCCACACCAGCACACGCTGCCCGCCGCACCGGCGCCCGCGCCTCACGCCGGCGGCGCAAACCCCGTACGCGCCTCGCCACCGCCACTCCGCTCGCCGTCCGCCCGCGCCACCACTCGCCCCACAGGCGCCGAGCCGCCCCCAGCCACCGGCACGCCTCCCGGCAGCGACCACGCCCCGCCGGACGCCCCGTCGGCTGCTCCCTGCCCAGCCGACGCCACGACGTCCCCCGCGCTCTCCATCGAGGCCCTCGGTCCCTCCTCTCCCCGCGCCACCGCCGGGGCGCCCGACGAAGCCCCGAAGGCCCGCTGCGCCTCCCGCGCCTGCCGCTCACCCACCACAGCGGCCAGATACGCCACCGGATGCACCCCCGCAGGCCCCGCCGTCCCGGTGAACCCCCGCAGGTCCTCCGCAAGCCGCCCCGCCATCGCCCAGCCGGCCTGCCCGTCCAGCTGACCCACCCGCGACAGGTACTGCCGCACCGTCAGCCACCAGGCGTCCGGCACCCGCGACAGATCCAGCCCTCCGAGCTCCGCCACCAGCCACGCCGGAGGCGGCGGCAGCGCCACCCCGCCCTCCGCCACGGGGATCCGCTCCCGCACGACCAGGGTCCCCGCGAAAACATCCCCGATCCGCCGCCCCCGCGCCGAGACCAGCGAGGCGATGGACGCCACCACCCCCAGGGTCAGCACGATCTCGATGGCCCCTATGGCCCCGCGTACCAGCGCATGCCGAAACCGGATCGGCCCGCCGTCCTCCCGCAGCACCCGCAGCCCGCACATCAGCTTCCCCAGCGACCGACCGTGGCTCAGCGTCTCGATCACGATCGGTATCCCGACCTGCACCAGGACGAACGTGGCCACCGCGACGGCGGCCTCCGCGGCACTGTCCAGCGACGACGTCGCACTCACCAACAACAGCGACACCGCGATATAGAGCCCCCAGGCCACGACAAGATCGACCATCATCGCCAGCGCCCGGCTCGGCAATCTGGCCGGCCGCAGCCCCAGCACCACCGCTTCACCTGTTACGAGCTCACTCACCGCGCCCACTCCCTCTCGTTCCCCGAAGCCCCGCCCACCCCACGCCGGGCACGGCCAGTCTGCCAAGCTGACCCGGCACCCACTCACCGCGCTGCAAGGAGCGACACCGTATGGACCTCGATGTCTTCGTTGCGGCGCATCGCGCCGAATGGGACCGTCTCGAAACGCTGCTGCGCCGCAAACGCAGCCTCACCGGCGCCGAGGCCGACGAACTGGTCACGCTCTACCAACGGGTCACCACCCACCTCTCCCTCCTCCGCTCCAGCGCCCCCGACCCCGCGCTGACCGGCCGCCTCACCTCACTTGTGGCGCGTGCCCGCAGCGCGGTCACCGGAGCCCGCAAGGCCTCCTGGCGCGACGCCGCCCGCTTCTTCACCACGGGCTTCCCCGCCGCGGTCTACCGCCTGCGCCGCTGGTGGATGCCCACCGCGATCCTCTCCACCGCGGTCGCCGCCCTCCTGGGCTGGTGGATCGCCACCCACCCCGAAGTGCAGGCGGCCATCGGCGCCCCCCAGGACCTCCGCGACATGACCCGCCCCGGTGGCCAGTACGAGACGTACTACTCCAGCCACCCCGCCGCGTCCTTCGCCGCCCAGGTATGGACGAACAACGCCCAAGCCGTCGCCCTCTGCCTGGTCCTGGGCGCCTTCGCCGGCCTCCCCGTCCTCTGGGTCCTCTTCACGAACATGCTCAACCTGGGCGTCGGCATCGGCCTGATGTCCTCGGCAGGCCGCCTCGACACCTTCCTGGGCCTGATCCTTCCGCACGGCCTTCTCGAACTCACCGCCGTGTTCGTCGCGGCCGGCATCGGCCTCCGCCTGGGCTGGACCCTCATCGACCCGGGCCCCCGCAGCCGACGCACGGCCCTGGCGGAGGAGGGCCGCTCCGCCCTCGGCGTCGCCATCGGCCTCGCCGCCGTGCTCTTCATATCCGGCGCCCTCGAAGGCTTTGTCACCCCCTCGGGCCTGCCCACCTGGGCCCGTATCGGCATCGGCATCACCGCCGAGCTGGCATTCCTCCTGTACGTCTACGTCCTCGGCGGCCGCGCCGTACGCGCCGGCGAGACCGGCGACGTCGAGTCCACCGACCGCGAGGCCGCCCTGCCGACCGCCGCGTGATGTGCGTCAGCCCCCGCTGACCTGCTAATCTCCTCTTCGCCCCACGGAACCCGTTGACACGGGTGACAGGGGGAGGTAGATTCAAACGGTTGCGACGGACTGGACAGTCCGAGCGCAGCGGATAGTGTCTATCTCCGCTTCGGCCGGAAAATCAATTCGGCGAGGCGCCCCGACCTCTTACCAGCAGCGTCCGGTCGATTAATTCGACCGCTCGCCTTCTGATAAAGTCGGAAAAGCCGAAAGGCAAGCCCCTTCGACGGGTATATCAGAAACAAATTCGGGCCGGAAACGGCACGGGCTGAATCTGATAGAGTCGGAAAAGCCGAAAAGCGAAAGCCGGACGGTCAACCCCGCTCCAACAGGGGGCCGGAGACGGAAACGGATCTGGTAAGGTTGGAACCGCGAAGAAGCCGAAAGGCCGAAACGCACCGGCGAAAATCAGGACCGC
>NZ_SUMB01000015.1 GCF_005048155.1 Streptomyces piniterrae | reverse complement strand
CGGCCGCTGCCGCCGGGCCGCCCGCCGGCGCGCCCGCGCCCGCACCGCAGCCCCCGGCCGCCCAGCAGCCGCCGGCCGGGGCAGCGCCCGGGATGGCGCAGGGTGCCGCGCAGGTGCGGCAGCTGTGGCCGGAGATCCTGGACGCGGTGAAGGGCCGCCGGCGTTTCACCTGGATCCTGCTGAGTCAGAACGCGCAGGTGTCCGGATTCGACGGCACCACCCTCCAGATCGGCTTCCCCAACGCCGGCGCACGCGACAGCTTCGCCAACGGAGGAAGCGAGGACGTCCTCAAGGACGTACTGGCCGAGAAGTTCCAGCTGCAGTGGCGGGTCGAGGCGATCGTCGACCCGTCGGGCGGCGCCAATCCGCCGGCCGGCGGCGCTCCCCGCAGCGGCGGTGGCGGCTTCGGCGGCGGGGGCGGTGGCTTCGGCGGCGGGGCGCCCGCCGCGCCGCAGCAGTCCGCGCCTCAGCAGCCGCCCCGGCAGAGCGCGCCGGCGCCCGAGAGCGGCGGCCAGTACGGCCAGGGCGGCGGGCAGAGCGGCGGAGGGGCCGCCGGCGGCAGCCAGGGCGCGCGGATGGCGCGGGAGGCCGTCGCCCCGTCGGCATCCGGGGGTGGGCAAAGCGCTGCCGCCGCGGAGCCGTCGTACACCCCGGAGCCCCCGCCGATGTCGATCGAGTACGACATGCCGGCCGAGGACGACCCCGATCTCGTCGACTCCGCGCTCAGCGGCCACGACCTGATCGTCCGCGAGCTCGGCGCGACGGTGGTGGAGGAGTACAACAACGAGTGAGGGGGCAGGGCGGTGAGGAGCCCGGGAGCAGGGGGGACGCAGTGGCGCGTGAGGGGCATATGCGCGGGATGCGGACGGGACCGGACGGGCCGGGAGACGGGCCGTATCGCGGTCTCCGGCGTACATCCGTGCTCCTCCCTACGGCGTAGGGCGCGCCGCCCGGGAAGCACGTAGGCTCGGGCTACCGCACCAATCGTTGTCGTATGGCAGGAGTCACGTCGTGATCCCCGGTGGTCAGCCCAATATGCAGCAGCTGCTTCAGCAGGCCCAGAAGATGCAGCAGGACCTCGCGGCCGCCCAGCAGGAGCTTGCGGAGACGCCCGTCGAGGGTTCCGCGGGCGGCGGTCTGGTCAAGGCGACGGTGACCGGCTCCGGTGAGCTTCAGGGCCTGGTCATCGACCCCAAGGCGGTGGACGCCGAGGCCGGTTCCGCGGAGGAGATCGCCGAGACCGTCGCCGATCTCGTCCTGGCGGCCGTCCGCGACGCGAACGCCAGCGCCCAGAAGCTCCAGCACCAGAAGCTCGGTCCGCTCGCCCAGGGGCTGGGCGGCGGCGGAATCCCCGGTCTCCCCTTCTGAGGCTCGCCTCCCAAGGCTCCCTTTCTCAGGAGTAGCCAACTAGCGTACGCATCACGGCAGAAGAGAGAGAAGACGTTCCGTGTATGAAGGCGTGGTCCAGGACCTGATCGACGAGCTGGGCAGGCTGCCCGGCGTCGGTCCCAAGAGCGCGCAGCGGATCGCCTTCCACATTCTTCAGGCCGAGCCGACCGATGTCCGCCGGCTCGCGAACGCGCTGATGGAGGTCAAGGCGAAGGTCCGGTTCTGCGCCGTGTGCGGCAATGTCGCGCAGGAGGAGCAGTGCCGGGTCTGCCTGGACCCGCGCCGTGATCCGGCGGTCATCTGTGTCGTGGAGGAGCCCAAGGACGTCGTGGCGATCGAGCGGACGCGGGAGTTCCGCGGCCGCTACCACGTCCTCGGCGGGGCGATCAGCCCGATCGAGGGCGTCGGCCCCGATGATCTGCGGATACGGGAACTGCTGGCCAGGCTCGCGGACGGCACCGTCACCGAGCTGATCCTGGCCACCGACCCGAATCTGGAGGGCGAGGCCACGGCCACGTACCTCGCCCGCATGATCAAACCCATGGGGCTGAAAGTGACGCGACTGGCCAGCGGACTGCCGGTCGGAGGCGATCTGGAGTACGCAGACGAGGTCACGCTCGGGCGGGCCTTCGAAGGGAGGAGACTTCTCGATGTCTGATGCCACGCTGCACAACGCGACGCAGAACCCGGACGACTTCGCCGTTTCGATCTCCGACTCGGTCGAGAGTTTCATCGTCGCGGTGACGGAGGTCGCCAAGGGCGACGAGCCGGACAGCGCGGTGCCGTTCCTGCTGCTGGAGATCTCCCAGCTGCTGCTCACCGGCGGCCGCCTGGGCGCCCATGAGGACATCGTTCCCGACGAGCGCTACGAGCCGGACACCGGCCCGGAGCCGGACGTCGACGAGCTGCGGGAGCGCTTCGCCGTCCTGCTCGACCCGGTGGACGTGTACTCCGAGGTCTTCGACCCGTATGTGCCGCGCAGCGAGCCGGTCCCCTGCCGGATCTCCGACGACCTCGCCGACATCATCACCGACCTGCGGCACGGGCTGGCGCACTACCGCGCGGGCCGGGTCAGCGAGGCCCTGTGGTGGTGGCAGTTCTCGTATCTCTCCAACTGGGGACCGACCGCCTCGGCCGCCCTGCGCGCGCTGCAGTCGCTGGTCGCCCACGTACGCCTAGACCAGCCGCTGGACGAGCTGGACGGCCTGGACACGGACTCCGACGCCGGCGGCGACGAGGACCGGCTGGCCGAGGAGGCAGGCAAGGTCATGGCGGCGGAGATCGCCGGGCCGCTGGGGCTGCGCGGGGTGTGACCGGCGGGTCCGAGGGGCGCCCGGCGTGCGCCGTGGCGCCTGCCGGGCCGGGTCCGGAATGTTTCCCGCACATGTGACCTGGGTTACCTTCCCGTGTGCGCGGCCTGGGAGCGGGCAGGTGCCTCGCCGAGCAGGCGCGACGATGCGCCACGCGGAGCCACCTCCCCCCGGAAAGTGATCACAGAGTGAGTTTTCTGTCTCACGATGCGGTATATACGGGGTGGATTCCGCTCGCTCGTTAGACTGAGCCGACCGCAGTACCCCCATGTCCGGGGGTCCGGGAGGAAACTCCCGAAGAGACAGTTGCGAGGAGCGCACGTGGGCCTTGTCGTGCAGAAGTACGGCGGCTCATCCGTTGCGGATGCCGAGGGCATCAAGCGCGTTGCCAAGCGAGTCGTCGAGGCCAAGAAGAACGGCAACCAGGTTGTCGTGGTGGTTTCGGCGATGGGCGACACGACGGACGAGCTGATCGATCTCGCTCAGGAAGTGTCCCCGATTCCGTCGGGGCGCGAGTTCGACATGCTGCTGACCGCCGGAGAGCGGATCTCCATGGCCCTGCTGGCGATGGCGATCAAAAACCTCGGCCACGAGGCGCAGTCCTTCACCGGCAGCCAGGCCGGCGTCATCACCGACTCCGTGCACAACAAGGCACGGATCATCGATGTCACGCCGGGCCGCATCAAGAGTTCGGTCGACGAGGGCAACATCGCCATCGTCGCCGGCTTCCAGGGTGTGTCCCAGGACAAGAAGGACATCACCACGCTGGGGCGGGGTGGTTCCGACACCACCGCCGTGGCGCTGGCGGCCGCGCTGGACGCCGAGGTCTGTGAGATCTACACCGATGTGGACGGTGTCTTCACCGCCGACCCCCGGGTCGTGAAGAAGGCCCGGAAGATCGACTGGATCTCCTTCGAGGACATGCTGGAGCTGGCCAGCTCCGGTTCCAAGGTGCTGCTGCACCGCTGCGTCGAGTACGCACGCCGTTACAACATCCCGATCCACGTCCGCTCCTCGTTCTCGGGGCTCAAGGGCACGTGGGTCAGCAACGAACCGCAAGGGGACCAGCCGATGGAGCAGGCAATCATCTCGGGCGTCGCGCACGACACCTCCGAGGCGAAGGTCACGGTCGTCGGAGTTCCGGACAAGCCGGGCGAGGCCGCGCGGATCTTCCGTGCCATCGCGGACTCCGACGTCAACATCGACATGGTCGTCCAGAACGTGTCGGCCGCCTCGACCGGCCTGACCGACATCTCCTTCACGCTGCCGAAGGACGAGGGCCGCAAGGCCGTCGCGGCGCTGGAGCGGACCCGTGCGGCGGTCGGCTTCGACTCGCTCCGCTACGACGACCAGATCGCCAAGATCTCGCTGGTCGGCGCGGGGATGAAGACCAACCCGGGCGTCACCGCGACGTTCTTCGAGGCGCTGTCGAACGCCGGCGTGAACATCGAGCTCATCTCGACCTCCGAGATCCGCATCTCGGTCGTCACCCGCGCCGATGACGTCAAGGAAGCCGTACAGGCCGTGCACAGCGCCTTCGGTCTCGACACCGAGAGTGACGAGGCCGTGGTCTATGGCGGCACCGGTCGATGATTCCGGCCGAGGCGGGCCGTCCGTCCCACGGTGTGACCGTGGCGGCGGACGCCCGTACGGCCCGTAAGCCGCATCTCGCCGTCGTCGGCGCCACCGGCGCCGTCGGCACGGTCCTGCTCGGCATCCTGTCCGCGCGGGCCGACATCTGGGGCGAGATCCGGCTGATCGCCTCTCCCCGCTCGGCCGGCCGCAAGCTGACCGTACGGGGCGAGGAGGTCGAGGTCGTCGCGCTGAGCGAGGACGCCTTCGACGGCATCGACGTCGCGATGTTCGACGTCCCGGACGAGGTCGCCGCGCAGTGGGCGCCGGTCGCCGTGTCCAAGGGCGCGGTGGTCGTGGACAACTCCGGCGCGTTCCGGATGGACCCGGACGTGCCCCTCGTCGTTCCCGAGGTCAATGCGCACGCGGCACGGGTGCGCCCCCGCGGGATCATCGCCAACCCGAACTGCACCACCCTCTCCATGATCGTCGCGCTGGGCGCGCTGCATGCCGAGTACGGGCTGAGCGAGCTGATCGTCTCCTCGTACCAGGCCGTCTCGGGCGCGGGGCAGGCCGGCGTCGACACCCTGCGGGAGCAGCTCTCGGCGATATCCGGCACGGAGCTGGGCACCACGCCCGGCGATGTGCGGCGGGCGGTCGGCGACACGCTCGGGCCGTTCCCGGCGCCGATCGCGCTCAATGTCGTGCCGTGGGCCGGCTCACTCCGGGAGGACGGCTGGTCCTCCGAAGAGCTCAAGATCCGTAACGAGTCCCGCAAGATCCTCGGGCTGCCGGACCTGCGGGTCACCGCGACCTGCGTCCGAGTGCCGGTGATCACCACCCACTCCCTCGCCGTGCACGCGCGGTTCGAGAACGAGGTCACGGTCGCCGGCGCGCACGAGATCCTGGCCTCCGCCCCGGGCGTCGTCGTCAGCGACGATCCGGCCGAGGGCGAATTCCCCACGCCGTCCGATGTGGCCGGGACGGATCCGACCTGGGTCGGGCGGGTCCGGCGGTCGCTGGACGATCCGCGGGCGCTGGAGCTGTTCGTGTGCGGGGACAATCTGCGCAAGGGGGCGGCTCTGAACACGGCGCAGATCGGGGAGTTGGTCGCGGCGGAATCGGTCCGATAGCGGCGGGCCCCGGGGGAGGGGCCGGGCGTCCGCGAGTTGGGGACTGAACGGCGGGTCGGGGACCGGATCGTGAGTCGCGGGTTGGCGGGATTGGCCGTCGCGGGGTGGGCCGCCTGGGGGATACTTTGTGGGTCGTGTGAAGATCCTGTGAGTGAATTACCGGCTCGGAACACTTGATCTGGGCTGACGGTCTGTTCGACCATTCGCTCCCCGCCACACCGCAACCGGCAGTTGGGCGGGGAGCGTCTTTGTGGCCGCCCCTCGTGGGCGACCCGGAGGCGTGCGCCGTTCACCCGGGGATCCTCGGAGGGCGGGGCGAATGCGTCGGGGTAAATGGTGCATTGGGGAAGAGCTGGTACGCATGAGGGCATTTGACGCGCCGTCAAAAGCGGTGCCTTGCGCGTACAACCCTTACAGGGGGAAGCGTGTCCAACAAGCGTGGCAGACGTACTCGGTTTCACCCTCGCCCCAGGGGGGACAGCAGGCGCGGCAGTGCGCCCGCCACGCCCCCGTGCGTCCGGGGGCATGCCAGTGATCGCCCCCTGGACCACCACGCACCCCTCGCAGATTCCTTCTCAGCGCGGGGACACTGACGACGCGATGGCAGCGGGCACCACAGTCGACCACCTCACCGAGACCTACCGCGCGCACTACCGCTCCCTGCTCGGCCTCGCCGCGCTCCTCCTCGACGACACCGCCTCCTGCGAGGACGTCGTCCAGGAGGCCTTCATCCGGGTGCACTCCGCGCGCGGGCGGGTCCGCGACCCCGAGAAGACCCTCGCCTACCTGCGGCAGACCGTGGTCAACCTCTCGCGCTCCGCGCTGCGCCGCCGCATCCTCGGGCTGAAGCTGCTCTCCAAGCCGATGCCCGACATGGCGAGCGCCGAGGAAGGCGCGTACGACCTGCTGGAGCGGGACCAGTTGATCCAGGCGATGCGCGGACTGCAGCGGCGCCAGCGCGAGGTGCTGGTGCTGCGCTACTTCGCCGACATGACGGAGGCGCAGGTCGCCGAGACGCTGGGGATATCGCTCGGGTCGGTCAAGGCGTACGGCTCACGGGGCATAGCGGCGCTCCGCGTCGCGATGGAGGCTCCGGCATGAGTGGCAAGAGGTCGGGGTCTTTCGGGACGTTCGGGTCGTTCGGGTCGTTCGGGTCTCACGGGGCGGGGGGATCTGGCGGTTCGTGTGGTTCATCCGGCTCATCCGGCTCATCCGGCTCGTCTGGCTCGTCCGGCTCATTCGGCGTCTACGACCCGCGTGATCCGTTCCGGCGGAGCGATTCGTTCGCGCCACGGGGTGGTCGGAGGGCTGCGGGGGCCGGTGGTTCCCGTGGGGCCCTCGGGGGCCCTGGGGATGCGCGTGGGTTGTATCTGGTCCGTGAGGCGCAGGAGCCGGGAGCTGGCGCTGGAGCGGGCGTAGGGGCGGGCTCGGGGCCGGACTTGGGGTCGGGCCAGGGAGGCGATGAACCCGAGAGCCGTCGGCGGCTTTCCGTGCTGGGCACTGAGGCCGACGGCGGTGTCGACGCCGGCGCCGCCGTGGAAGACATCGCCGCCCTTGAAGACATCGACTCCGTCGAAGGCATCGACGAGGGCGCTGAGGGCGCGGTCCAGGGTGCCGGCGGGTCCGGGGACGGTCGCGGCGCCGACGGCGGAGGTTCCGGCTTCGGCGGTCGCTCGGGCGACGGCTTCGGCCTGGGCGGCGGTCTCGGAGGCGGCCTCGGCGGCGAGGACGAGCTGCGGCGGCTGCTGCACTCCCGCGTCGGCGACCTCGAACCCGCGCCGGACGCCCTGGAGCAGCTGCGCCGCGCGGTGCCCGCCCGGCGTCAGCGCCGTCGGCATGTCGTCGTGGGCGCGGCCGCCGCGCTGCTGCTCGGCGGCACGTCGATCCCCGCCATGGTCCACGTGGTCAGTCTCGGCGAAGGGTCCGAGGACCGGCCCGCCAACGCCGCCAGCAGCCAGCGCGCCGAGGGCGGCGCCGGGGGCCAGCACGGCGAGGGCACGGAGCATGCCCGCCCGGAGCCGACCGGCGAGGGCGGCCACAAGCCGGGCTCGGGCCTGCCCGCGGGCAACGGCCAGGCGACGTCGAAGGACGGCGCCAGCCGGGGCGCGGGCGTCGGCACCCCGGCCCCGGACGAGACGATGGAGGTCACCTCGCCGGTCTGCGGACGCGAACAGCTCGGCCAGGGCTCCGGCTCGGTACGTCCGGCGGACTCCGAGGGACGCGTCTACGGCGCCTTCCGGGTGGTCAACACCTCCACCACGGCCTGCTCGGTCCAGGGCGGCGGCACCGTCGGGCTGGTCGCGCAGGGCACCACCAGCCCCGACCGCATTCATGTCGTCGACCACACGTCGGGCGATGCCGCCACCGGTCTGCCCGACCCGGCCGGCGTCCCTGACCAGCTGGTTCTCCAGCCGGGCGAGGCGTATGAGGTCAAGTTCGCCTGGATCCCGGAATCCGGCGGCGGCACCACCGGATGCGCCAACCCGGGGACCACGCCGACCCCCGCCCCCTCGCAGACGCCGGCGGATTCCCCGGACAGCGGGTCGACGACGGGCGACGGCGGCCAGGCGGGCGGCGACGACGGCGCCGGCGACGGCGGGTCGACGTCCAGCGGCGTAGTTCTGACCCATACGCCGGAGGCCGGTGAGCCCACGGCGGCCGACACCAAGATCGCGGACGCCTGCGCGGGCACGGTGTACCGCACGGAAGCCCTGGCGACCGGTTGACGGCGGGCCGTGATGGCCGGCCTTGGTGGTGGGCGCTGATCATGGGTCGTGGTGTGGGCTGTGGTCGTGGTGTGGGCTGTGATGGTGGGCGGCGACCGCGGGCCGTGGTTGCGGGCCGTGATGATGGGTTCAGCGACCGAGGGCCTTGATGGTGGGCCGTGATGGTGGGTTTTGGTGACGGGCCGGGTAGGGGCCGGTGCCGCCCCGCCGTACCCGCCCCGTACCGTTGACGGGGTGTACCGGTTCCTGCTGACCCCGCGGTGGTGGGGGATCAACGTCTTCGCCGTGCTGGCGATCCCCTTCTGCATCTTCATGGGCAGCTGGCAGCTGGGCCGCTTCGAGGAGCGCGTCGACACGCACGCCCAGCAGGAGGACCGTTCCGCCCGGGCCAAGGCCGCGGCCGCCCGCCCGCTCGACAGCCTGCTGCCGGTCGACAAGGTCACCTCCGGCCGCCAGGCCAGCGCCCGCGGGCACTACGACACCGGCCACCAGCTCCTCGTACCGGGCCGCGGCCTGGACGACAAGCAGGGCCGGAAGCAGGGCTTCTACGTCCTGACCCTGCTGCGTACGGAAAGCGGCAAGGCCCTCCCGGTCGTACGGGGCTGGCTGCCCGGCGACGCCAACGCGAAGGCCGATACGGCGAAGGTGCCCGCGCCGCCGAAGGGCGAGGTCGCCGTCAGCGGGGCGCTGCAGGCGTCCGAGAACCAGGGCACCGACGGCGTGCAGGCCGCCGGTGGGCTGCCGAAGGGGCAGCTCGGCATGATCAGTGCGGCCTCGCTGGTCAACATCGTGCCGTACGAGGTCTACGACGCGTGGATCACGCTCGCCGACACCCAGTCCCCGCTGCGCCCCGTCCCGCCGGCCGCCGCGGAGGGCAGCGGGCTCGACCTGAAGGCGTTCCAGAACCTCGGCTACACCGGCGAGTGGTTCGTCTTCGCGGGCTTCGTCGTCTTCATGTGGTTCCGCCTCTTCCGCCGCGAGTCCGAGGCGGCGAAGGACGCTGCGCTGGGGATCACGGTGGAGGGCGCGGGGGCCGGGGGCGGGGCGGGGGATGTGGACGCGGGCGCGGGCGAGAGCCAGCCGACGTCCCGCGCCTGAGCCCTACGCTCCCGGGGGGCCTCCCCCCGCCCCCCCGCCCCCGCTCCCCCCGCTCCCCCCCGGCCCCTCCCCCTACGGCGTCACCCGTTCAGTTCAGACGGCGTATTCGGCTCAGACAGCCCAGACAGCCCAGCCGCCCCAGCCATCTCGCCCTCCCCCGCAGGCCCCGCCACATGGCGGCGGGCGAAGTCCAGCTCCAGGCGTACCTGCTTGATGCGTTCCTCCACCACCAAGGAGCCGTGGCCGGCGTCGTAGCGGTAGACCTCGTGGGGGTGGGCGCGGCCTTCCAGGCGTTGGACGTAGTTCTCCACCTGCTGGATCGGGCAGCGCGGGTCGTTGACGCCGGCGGAGATGTACACGGGGGCCTTTACCGCGTCCACGTAGGTCAGGGGGGAGGACGCCTCGAAGCGTTCGGGGACTTCCTCCGGTGTGCCGCCCAGGAGCGTGCGGTCCATGGCCTTGAGGGCTTCCATCTCGTCGTTGTACGCGGTGACGTAGTCCGCCACGGGGACAGCGGCGAGGCCGAGCGCCCAGGCGTCCGGCTGGGTGCCGAGGCCCAGCAGGGTCAGATAGCCACCCCAGGAGCCGCCCGCCAGCACCAGGCGGTCCGGATCCGCCAGCCCGGAGGAGACCGCCCACTCACGCACCGCGGCGATGTCCTCCAGTTCGATCAGGCCGACGCGGTGCTTGAGCGCGTCGGTCCAGGCCCGGCCGTAGCCGGTCGAGCCGCGGTAGTTGACGCGGACGACCGCGAAGCCGTGGTCCACCCAGGCCGCCGGGGAGGAGGCGAAGGCGTCGCTGTCGTGCCAGGTGGGGCCGCCGTGGATGTCGAAGACGGTGGGGAAGGGGCCGGTGCCGGCAGGCTGCTGGACCAGGGCGTGGATGCGGCCGCCGGGGCCCTCCACCCAGGCGTCCGTCACCGGGACCGAACCGGGGGCCTTCATCCCGGGTGGGTCGAGGACCACCTTGCCGGTCGTGGAACGGACCTCGGGCGGCTGTGCCGCCGATGACCAGAGGTATTCCACGGTGCCGTCCGGACGGGCCGTCGCGCCCGAGACCGTGCCGGTCGGGGTCTGCACCCGGGTGAGGGGATGGCCGGGGGCCGTGGCCGTGTCGCCTTCGAGGCCCGGCTCGGCCAGGTCGTAGCGCCACAGTTCGCTTCGTGCCTGGTACTCGTGCTCGATGAGGAGCGCCGAGCCGTCCGGGTACCAGTCCGCGCCGACGTCGCCGGGCAGATCGATCGCCAGGGGCGTCTCCAGGCCCGTCAGCGGATTCCAGATCATCGGCTCCCAGCGGCCCCGCCGCTGGTGACCGACCAGGAGGCGGGCGTCGCCGTCCACCGGAGCGAAGCCCATCACCGACAGGCCCAGTTCCTCGGTGCCGCCCTTGGTGTCGTCCAGCTCGGCGACCGTCGAGCCGTCGGGCCGCACCACGCGGATCGCGGAGTGCATCGCGTCGCCGTGCTCGGTGTGCTCGATCGCGATCAGCGAGCCGTCGTGGGAGAGATCGCCGACGCCTGCCGATTCCCGGTGGCGGTAGATCTCGACCGCCGGCTGCCCGGGGGATACGACGTGGACCGTCGAGCCCTCGTCGTCGGTGGAGCGCCCGATGACCGCCGTGCCGTCCCGGCCGATCGCCAGCCCGCCCGGGTAGGAGGCGGCCAGCCCCGGGGCGGCCGGCTCATCCGGGCCGCCCGCGAACGGCTGCCGCATCCAGACGCCGAACTCGTCGCCGTCCGTGTCCGAGAACCACCAGATCCACTCGCCGTCCGGTGACAGCGTCCCGTCCGTCGTGCCGTGCGGCCGGTCCGTGGCCTGCCGCTGGCTGCCGCTCGCCCGGTCCCATGCGTAGAGCTCGAAGGTGCCGGTGGCGTTGGAGACGAACAGGGAGCGGTCCGGGGCGTGCTCCGCCCAGTCCGGCAGGCCGATCCGCGGTGCGCGGAACCTCTTCTCCCAGTCCGGCATGTCGGTGGAGGGAACGGATGAGGACGGGGTGTGGTCGGCGGCTGGCGTCTCGTGAGTCATGGGCCCATTCTCCGCCCGGCGCCGGAATTGCGTTGGCGGGGTTGTCAGCCTGTGGATAACTTCGCGATATGCGAAGACACACGGGTCCCGACGACTGGCGGGAGACGAATCGTGCGAGGTGGGACGAGCGGGTCGCTATCCACACCGCGAGCGATTATTACGACCAGGAGCGGTTCCGGCGGGAGCGGGATGTGCTCCGTGACTTCGAGATCGCGGAGGTCGGCGATGTCACCGGCCGCACTCTCCTCCACCTCCAGTGTCACTTCGGCCAGGACACTCTGTCCTGGGCGCATCGCGGCGCGGCCCACGTCGTCGGCCTGGATTTCTCGGAACCGGCCATCGAGGCGGCCCGCGACATGGCCGCCGAGCTCGGCTACGGTCCGGAGCGCGCGTCGTTCGTGGCGGCCGATGTCTATGACGCCGCGGAGGCCGTCCCGGACTCTTCGTACGACATCGTCTACACCGGCATCGGCGCCCTGAACTGGCTCCCGGACCTGGTCCGCTGGGCCGAGACCGTCGCCTCCCTCGTCGCTCCCGGCGGATTCCTCTATCTCGCCGAGTTCCATCCGCTGTGCGACGCGCTGGACGACGAGACCGGGTCGCGTATCGCGCACGACTACTTCAGCCGTGAGGCGTGGGTCGACGAAACCCCGGGCACCTATACGGATTTGGACGCGCCGACCGTCAACAACCGCAGCGTCGAATGGCAGCACTCGCTGGGCGACGTGGTCTCCGCCCTGGCCGGTGCCGGGCTGCGTATCGACTTCCTGCACGAGCACGACATGACGATGTTCCAGCGCTTCGGTGCGCTGCGGCGTGGCGACGACGGCTACTACCGGCTGCCCGGCGACCGCCCGCGCATCCCCCTCATGTACTCCCTCAAGGCGACCCGGCCCGCCAGCTGACACGCCGACACGGCGGACGCCCCATGGGCCGCGTAAGTGCTGAACCGCCTATGCGCGACCACAATGGGAAAATTAGGAACAGATAGGAAAGAGCAGAGACGTAGAGTCCGTAGTCGGCAGGGACGGAAGCTGGCATGGCAAAGCTCCAGGGGAACGGCCACATCGGACAGCAGGCGTCGCTCAACCTGGCCGATGCCGCGATCGTTCTGCTCGACGTGCACGGGTTCGTCGAGAGCTGGTCCCCGGGCGCCGAGCGGCTGCTCGGCCACAAGGGCGCGGATGTGGTCGGCCAGGCGGTGCCGGTGCTGCTGGCGCCGGGTGACGCGGCGCGGGTGACGGCGCTCGCCGAGGAGGCCCGGGTGCGCGGCAGCTGGGGCGGTCTGCTCACGGCGCGGCACGCCTGCGGCGACCAGATCGGCATCGAGGCGCAGGTCGTCCCGGTGACGGACAGCGAGGAGCGGGCGCACTGGCTGGTTCTGGCGGTCGAGGCGTCGCCTCTCCAGGGGTGGCAGATCAGCCGCGCCGTACTGGAGCGGATGGTGACGCAGACGCCCGTCGGCATGGCCGTCGTCGACACCGACCTGCGGTTCGTGTGGTCGAACGCCGCGCTGGAACGGTTCGGCGGCGGGCCCGCGCAGCGCCGTATCGGGCGGCGGCTGGGCGAGATCCAGCCCGGCCTGGACGCGGAGTCGCTCGAAACGCAGATGCGGCGGGTCCTGGAGAGCGGCGAGCCGCTGATCGGTTACGAGCATGTCGGCAGGCCCCGCTCCGACCCGCACCGGCAGCACGCCCATTCGATGTCGTTCGTCCGCCTGGACGACGCGAACGGGCAGCCCATCGGCGTGTGTTACACGGTCATCGACATCACCGAGCGCTACCAGAACCGGCAGCGGCTGACCCTGCTGGACCGGGCGAGCGAGTACATCGGCCGCACGCTGGACGTCATGCAGACCGCCCAGGACCTGGCGGACGTGGCGGTCCCGCACCTCGCGGACTTCGTCGCCGTCGACCTCCTGGACTCGGTGATCCGGGGCGGCGAGCCGCTTCCCGGGCCGCTCAGCGACGCGGACATGGTCCTGCTGCGCCGCGGCGGGCAGCAGTCCCTCCGGGAGGGCGTCCCGGAATCGGTGGTCGAGATCGGGGACATGGCCACCTATCACGCCTGGTCGCCGCCGATTCGCTGTCTGGCCGGCGGCGGCTCGTGGCGCACCGAGCGGCTGGATCCGCTCACCCCGGAGTGGGCCGCCAACATCCCGGGGGACCGGCATGCGCGGTTCCTCGATCTCGGGCTGCACACCGCGATGGTGGTGCCGATCCGCGCGCGCGGCACGACCATGGGGGTGACCACCTTCTTCCGCAGCGTGCATGACGAGTCGTTCAGTGAGAGCGATCTCCGGCTCGCGGAGGAGTTCGTCGCCCGGGCGGCGGTGTGTATGGACAACGCCCGCCGCTACACCCGCGAGCGGGGGGCGGCCCTCGCCCTGCAGCGCAGTCTGCTGCCGCACGAAGTTCCCCAGCAGGACGCCGTGTACGTGGCCTCCTCGTACCGGCCGGCCGATGCGCTGGCGGACGCGGGCGGCGACTGGTTCGACGTCATCGCGCTGTCCGGAGCCAGGGTCGCCCTGGTGGTGGGCGATGTGACGGGCCATGGCATCGACGCCGTCGCCACCATGGGACGGCTGCGGACCGCGGTCCAGACCCTCGCCGCGCTGGACCTCCGTCCCGAGGAACTCCTCGGCCACTTGGACGACCTGGTCAGCCGGGTGTCGGACGAGGCGGCCACGGCCGCGAGCAGCGCCGCCGCGTCCGGGGTCGCCGCGCCGCCGGCCCTCCACCCGCCGAGCGGCGACACCGCGGCGCGCGGGACCAGCTGCCTGTACGCGGTGTACGACCCGCTCAGCCGCTGCTGCACCATGGCCAGCGCCGGGCATCCGGCGCCCGCCGTCCTCGACCCCGACGGCCGGGTCCACTTCGCCGATCTGCCCATCGGGCCGCGGCTCGGCGTCGGCGGACTCCCCTTCGAGGCGGTCGAATCGGTGGTGCCCGAGGGCAGCGTCCTCGCGCTCTATACGGATGGCCTGCTCACCGGACGCGTCCCGGGGAAGGCCGGGGACACCGGGGAGCAGCGGCTGTGCCGCGCCCTCGAAACGCCGGCCCTGTCGCTCGACGCGCTGTGCGAGACCGTGATCGAGCGTCTGGTGCCCGCGCGGCCCTTCGACGACGTCACGCTGCTGCTGGCCGCGACCCGGAGCCTGGACACGGACCGTTTCGCCTCCTGGGAGCTGCCCGCCGACCCGGCGGTGGTCGCCCAGGCCCGCGAGATGGCGGCGCGGCAACTGACCGGCTGGGGCCTGGACGACCTGGTCTTCACCACGGAACTCGTCGTCAGCGAACTGGTCACCAACGCGATCCGCTACGGCTCCGGGCCGATCCGGCTGCGCCTCATCCTGGGGCACACCCTGACCTGCGAAGTCTGCGACGGCAGCAGTACCTCGCCGTATCTGCGGCATCCCCGCGCGACCGACGAGGGCGGCCGGGGACTGTTCCTGATCTCGCAGTTCACGCACCGCTGGGGCACCCGCTACACCACCGACGGCAAGATCATCTGGACCGAGCAGTTGCTCGGCGCGAACGATCCGGACGTGGCGGGACTTTTGGTCTGACACCGGTCCGGCGGCCACCGGCGGGGGCGCGTACCCACCATCTGCCATGAGTACACTCGCCCACCATGTGTGAGGCCAGCTTGAAAAGAAATCACCACAAAATATTCGAACACTGGCCATGTGCCGACTCGGACGTGACGTGAGGCGGCGCTCGAACAGAGGGCGTCACGCGCAGTCCCGTGACCCCCGCGGACACTGGCTTCTGCTGCTCCTCGTCCTCCCCGTGATGTTCGCCGCGCTGCTCTTCGAGGGCTGGACCACCCACGAGGTCGACGCCGCGAAGACGAAGCGCGACTGCACCACCCCCGTGCCGAGAGCGGTGGAGAAGGGCGGCCCGGTGGTGCGCATCGAAGGCGACCGGGTGCGGTCCGCCGCGATGCCCGCCCGCACCGTGGCGCTCACCTACGACGGCGGGCCCGACCCCGTGTGGACCCCGCGCCTGCTCGACCTGCTGCGCAAGCACCATGCGCACGCCACGTTCTTCGTGCGGGGCGCCGAGGCGGCCCAGTACCCGGACCTGGTGCGGCGGATCCAGGCCGACGGTCACGAGATCGGCTCGAACACCTACACCGGCGCCGCCATGGGCTCGGCCTCCGCCCTCCGCGCCAAGCTGGAGCTGACGCTCACCCAGAAGGCGCTGGCCGGTTCCACGGGCATCCACACCGGGCTGCTGCGGCTGCCGCTGACCACCACGGTGGACACGATGTGCGGCGCCGAGTGGAAGGCGGCGCAGCAGGCCGCCAAGGACGGCTACACACTGGTCGCCGCCGACCAGTGGTTCCGTAACCCGTCGCAGGGACTGGTCCGGCAGCTGCCCCAGAACGACACCGCGTACAAAGAGACCGAAAGGCTGCTCAGCAACCCGAAAATCGAAAATTTCACCACCGTGACGGCCGGGACCGGGCTGCTTTCCACCGAGGAGCCGGTGCCCTTCCTCGAACGGTGGCAGGGCAAGGCCCTCATCTGGGCAAAGGCCGCAGGGCACGCGTTTGTGAGCGCGATGACCTGGGTGCTCGCCATCGCCGGCGGGCTCGGGGTGCTGCGACTGCTGATGCTGGTGTTCTTCGCCCGCGCCCATGTCCGGCGGCTGACGCACTTCCAGCCCGGGGCGCCCCGGCTGCGGGAGGTCACCGCCCCGGTGACGGTCCTCGTACCCGCCTACAACGAAGAGGCGGGCATCGAGTCCACCGTCCGTTCGCTGCTCGCCTCCACCCACCAGCAGCTGCAGATCATCGTGATCGACGACGGCTCGACGGACGACACTGCGGATATCGCCACTTATATCGACGACCCTCGTGTGCTGGTCATCCGCCAGACCAACGCGGGCAAGGCCGCCGCCCTCAACACCGGTCTGGCACACGCGAGTCACGACATAGTGGTCATGGTCGACGCCGACACCGTCTTCGAGTCGGACGCCATCCACCGACTGATCCAGCCGCTCGCCCACCCCGCCGTGGGCGCGGTCAGCGGCAACACCAAGGTCGGCAACCGCCGTCGTCTGCTGGGCAGATGGCAGCACCTGGAGTACGTCTTCGGGTTCAACCTCGACCGCCGGATGTTCGAGGTGCTGGAGTGCATGCCGACCGTCCCCGGGGCCATCGGGGCTTTCCGCCGGGACGCGCTGATGGGCGTCGGCGGAGTCAGCGAGGACACCCTCGCCGAGGACACCGACCTCACGATGGCCCTGTGGCAGGCCGGCTGGCGGGTGGTCTACGAGGAGACCGCCATCGCCTGGACCGAGGTCCCCACCTCGCTGCGCCAGCTGTGGCGGCAGCGGTACCGCTGGTGCTACGGCACGCTCCAGGCCATGTGGAAGCACCGCCGCGCCGTGGTCGGCGTGGGCCCGGCCGGCCGCTTCGGCCGCCGTGGCCTGAGCTATCTGGCCCTCTTTCAGGTCGCCCTGCCGCTGATCGCACCGGTCATCGACATCGTCGCGCTGTACGGGGCGCTCTTCCTCGAACCCCTGCAGTCGGTCGGCGTATGGCTCTCCTTCCTCGCCCTCCAACTGGCCTGCGCCGGCTACGCGTTGCGGCTGGACGGCGAGAAGGTGCGGGCACTGTGGGCGATGCCGTTCCAGCTCTTCGTCTACCGGCAGCTGATGTACCTGGTGGTCATCCAGTCCGTGGTGGCGTTCCTGCTGGGCACCAGGCTGAAGTGGCACCGCATGCACCGATCCGGCACCGCCGCGCAGCAGATCGGGCAGCCGGTGGCGTACCAGAGCCTGACACGGTGACGCCGCCCGGCCGCCGGGGCCTCCCCCGGCGGCCGGCGGAGTCCGCGCGCCCTCACATCACCCCCATACCCATGGATTTTTAGCGCCCATTTGGTGAAGAGCACGGGGGCATGCAGACTGCCGCCCATGACTGATTGGCTGGATGGGTCGCACGACAGGAACCGAAACGGCGCCGAAGTGGGAACGTCACAGGCCAGAACCGGGCAAATATGGCGCCAGGGCGACTACGCGTACGCCGACTACGTGCCCGTCGAGTACATACCTGCCGAACCCGCCCCAGCCGCATACGTGCCCGCCGAGTACGCCCCTGCCGAGTACGTGCCGCAGGCGCCGCCCGTGTCGTCCGGCGGCCAGATGCCGCCCACGTCCGGAGGCCGTACCCGCGGCGGTGGCGGCGGTGGCGAACCCGGTCCCGGCAGCACCTCCAGGGGCCGAGCCCCCGCGACCCGCCCCAGCCGGCGCCGTCGCCTCGCCCGCGCGGCGATCCTCCTGACCACCGCCCTTCTCGCCACCTCCGTCGGCACCTACGTCTGGGCCGACACCAAGCTCAACCGTGAGGTCGACCTCACCGAGCTGGCGGACCGCGCGCCGAAGGGCAAGGGAACCAACTATCTGATCGTGGGTTCCGACAGCCGGGTGGGCCTTTCCGAGCAGGACAAAAAGAACCTGCACGCCGGCGGCTCCGCCGAGGCGGGCCGCCGCACCGACTCGATGATCCTGCTGCACACCGGCGCCCACGGCACCACGATGATGAGCCTGCCGCGCGACTCCTGGGTGACCCTCCCGCCGTACATCCGGCCCGATACCGGCAAGCACTACCCCGCGTCGAAGAACAAGCTCAACGCGGCGTTCTCGCTCGGCGGCCCCGACCTGCTCGTCCGCACCATCGAGCGCAACACGGGTCTGCACATCGACCACTACACGGAGATCGGCTTCGCGGGCTTCGTCGGCATCGTGAACGCGATCGGCGGCGTGCCGATGTGCCTGGACAGGGACATCAGGGACGAGAAGTCCGGCGCCGACCTGAAGAAGGGCTGCCACACGCTCGACGGCCGCACGGCCCTCGCCTTCGTCCGCCAGCGCCACCAGGAGGCCCAGGGCGACCTGGGTCGCAGCCAGAACCAGCAGAAGTTCCTGGCCGCACTCGCCGACCAGGCCGCCACCCCCGGCATCCTGCTCGATCCGTCGAAGGTCTACCCGACCGTGAGCGCCGGCCTGGACACCCTCATCGTCGACAAGGGCGCGGACCTGCGGAACCTCGCCTCCCTCTTCGAGGCGATGAAGAAGGTCACCTCCGGCGACGGCAAGCGCCTCAACGTCCCCGTGGCCAGCCTCAGTTTCCCCACCTCCAAGGGCAGCGCCGTGAAATGGGACCCCCTCAAGGCGAAGAAGCTCTTCACCGAACTGCGCAACGACCAGCCGGTGACCTTCGAGGGGAAGAAGTGAGCGGGTGGTGATCCGTGTCACATGGCGAGGGCGGCTACCGGAACAGTCCCCACGCGCTGTCGAGTGACCAGGTCTGCCAGCTCATGGCGAGCAGCGCCGTGGCGGAGATCAGCGCCATCATCAGGTTCTGCCCCTGCTCCGCCCAGTCGTGGATCATCAGCACGAGGTAGACGAGGTTGAGCACCAGGCCTGCGGCCAGGGCGACGGGCGTCAGGAAGCCCGCGACCAGACCCAGGCCGAGAGCCAGTTCCGCCCAGGCGACGAGGTGCGCCATCAGGCGCGGATGCGGCTTCACGACCTGCTCGAAGGACGTCCGGACGACGGGCCAGCGATGCTTGGCCGCGACACCCGCGGCCCATGTGATGCCGCCGCCGGCGAACCAGCTCTTCTTGTCCTTGTGGCGCCAGCTCTCCAGCCACCACAGGCCGAGGCCGATACGGAGGACCGCGAACCACTCGGCTCCGCTGAGCCAGATCGTTTGCATCCTGCTCCCCTCGGTCACCCCGCTGCACGGAACTGATGGTGCGTCAGTTCAGCGGATGCGGGCCGATCCCGCAAGGGGTGAGTTCCCGACTGCCCCGACTTCCCGGTTGCTCCTTGTCGTCCCGGAGGCGAGCCCATAACCTCGAAACTGATGGGTCGTCAGATATTGGGCCGGTGCGCCGGCAGGGCAGTTGGGGGCACAGCGTGGTCAGCAACGAGAGCGGCACCGAGGAACTCCCCAAGGTCATCAGCGTGGACGATCACGTGATCGAGCCCGCGCACCTCTTCGAGACCTGGCTTCCGAAGAAGCACCGCGACAAGGGGCCGAAACCCTTCACGGCCGGCATCGGCGATCTCCAGTACGTCGGCGGCAAGTACCGCTTCACCACCGACCCCGAGGGCCAGATCACCGACTGGTGGGAGTACGAGGGCCAGTTCTTCCCCTACAAGCGGGTCATCGCGGCCGTCGGCTTCTCCCGCGACGAGATGACGCTGGACGGCATCACGCGGGAGCAGATGCGGCGCGGCTGCTGGGACCCCAAGGCCCGGCTGGAGGACATGGACGTCAACCATGTCGAGGCGTCGCTCTGCTTCCCGACGTTCCCGCGGTTCTGCGGCCAGACCTTCGCGGAGGCCGAGGACAAGGAGGTCGGGCTGGCGTGTGTCCGGGCGTACAACGACTGGATGGTGGAGGAGTGGTGCGGGGACAGCGGCGGCCGGCTGATTCCGCTGTGTCTGATCCCGTTGTGGGATGTCGATCTGGCGGTTGCCGAGATCAGGCGGAACGCCGCCCGCGGCGTGCGCGCGGTGACGTTCAGCGAGATCCCGACGTATCTGGGGCTGCCGTCGATCCACTCCGGCTACTGGGATCCCTTCTTCGCCGCGTGCGAGGAGACCGGCACGGTGGTCAACATGCACATCGGCTCGTCGTCGCAGATGCCGGCCGCCTCGCCGGACGCGCCGCCCGCCGTCCAGGCCTCGCTGAGCTTCAACAACGCGATGGCCTCGATGATGGACTTCCTGTTCAGCGGCGTCCTGGTGAAGTTCCCGCGGCTGAAGCTCGCCTACAGCGAAGGGCAGATGGGGTGGATCCCCTACGCCCTGGAGCGCGCCGACGACGTGTGGGAGGAGCACCGGGCATGGGGCGGGGTGAAGGACCTCATCCCGGAGCCGCCGTCGACGTACTACTACCGGCAGATCTTCTGCTGCTTCTTCCGCGACAGGCACGGCATCGCCTCGATCGAGACCGTGGGCGTCGACAACGCCACCTTCGAGACCGACTATCCGCACGTCGACTCGACCTGGCCGCACACCAAGCGGGTGGCGGCCGAGCACGTGGCAGGCCTCCCCGCGGACGTGACCTACAAGATCCTTCGCGGCAATGCCATCCGCATGCTGGATCTCCCCTTCGACCGGGACTGACGGGCCGCCCCTCGCGCACCGGTCCTGTCCGGCACCGCGCCACGGTGTGGTGCGGCGGCGCCGGACAGGTCGCGGTGGGCCGCTACATCCAGCCGGCGGTTTCGGCGGCGGCGACGGCGGCGGCCTCGGCCGCATCCGCCTCGGCGTTCAGCGCCTCGCTGCTGCCCATCCCCTCCCTGGCGGCGGCCGCTCCAGCGGCCTGAGATGCCCGGAGAGCGGCGCGGTACGCGTCGTCGGAGGGGCCGCCGCCGTCCCGGGACCGGGCTATCTGCGCGGCCAGAACGGCGGCAGCGGCGGCGTTCCTCGCGCGGCGGGCGTCCGCCGCGGGATCCGGGGCGCTTTCGGAGAACGCGGCGAGGGACACAGCGGACAGGCGGACGGCATTGGCGGCCCGTGAGGCGTCCCCCGTCGGCACCGACTTGGCGTGATCCTCCTCGACGCCGGCATGGCGACAGGTGGCCGTGGCCCGGTCGTGGGCGCTTCGGGCACGTGCGGCGTGGCTCTTCCTGAGAGCGTCCGGGGTCGTTTCGGGGATCAGGGTGGCTTGGGCCGGAGAGGTGTCCGGTTGCTTGTCTCCGTCGGTCTCACTCATTGCCGCCTCCTTGTCTGTCAGAGCGACAGGCGCTGCGCGAATGGGTGTCGCGCAGGGTGGCACGTCGGCCTTCAACAGACCAGAGCGCGAGCGACTACGAAATGACGGCCAGTCAGAAGTTCAGTCGGAAGTCCGGTCGGCGGCGGGATAGTGCCACCGGAAGCGGGCGAGCTCGCGCGCCCTGGCCTCGACGACCGCCATCCGGGCCGCGCGCTCGGCGGTGTCCGTGTGGGAGGCCTGGCTGGTCACCTGACCGGGCCACTTGCGGTAGAGCAGACCCACCTCGGGCGAGAACCAACCGCGGCTCGTGGCGTTCAGCGCGAGCAGCAGCCCGGTGTCCTCGGAGGCCGGCAGCGCCATCCAGCCACCCAGGGCGAGAAGCAGATCACGACGGACGAAGAGCGTCGCCGGGTGGACCTGCGCGCGGAAGTCGTTCGCCTTCCAGTAGTCGAGTACGGCCCCGGTCTCGATCGGCCCCGCGTCGGGATCCCCTGGAAAACCGGCCGTTGAGCCGTCGGGCAGCGCGTCCAGGACCCGCGACGTCGACCAACCGATACTCCGGTCGCCTTCGAGGGCGGCGAGGTCGCGGGCCAGGACACCGGGCGTCAGCTGGTCGTCGGCGTCCAGGACCTTGACGTACTCGCCGTCCGCCTGCGCCAGGGCGATGGTGCGGGCGACGCCGGGGCCGCCGGGACGCCCCTGCAGGAAGGTCACCCGCTCGTCATCCGGGACGTGGGGGGCGACCTCATCGCTCGTCCCGTCCTCCCGGATGACCCAGTGCCACTCCCACCCCTCGGGCAGCTCCTGGTCACAGAGCGACTTGTACGCGTCCGGAAGGAACGGGGCCGAAGGCGCGTGCACGGCAGTGACGATGATGATGCGCCGGCGCACGGCACTCACCACCTTTCCAGGGGAGTGGTGAAGAGCATTTCCGTGCGGTCGCCGGGCAGGACGACGTCGGAGATCTCCACGACGCGGTCCTGGACGTCGTACGACACCTTCCGGAGCAGGAGCACCGCCGACCCGGGCGGCAGCTCCAGCTCCGCCGCCTCTTCCGGGGTCGGCGGGCGGGCGGTGACGCGTTCCTCGATCCGGTCCAGCTCGATTCCGACGGTGCTGAGCTGGCTCTGTGTGCCTCCCGGCCACGGCTCCTTGGCCGCGTCCAGGAGATCGGGGTTCGGTGCGACCATCTCGCGGACGAGGTACGAGGTCACCAGGTTGAACGGGGCGCTCTCCGCCGCGTAGCGCGTCCGGTAGGTGCGTTCGACAAGGGCTGTGCCTTCGGGGACGCCGAAGCCCGCCGCGAGGTCCTCGTCCGCCTTGATCTCGCGCTGTTCCGCGCGCAGGACGAGGTCGTCGCGCTCAAGTCCGGTGTCGTGCTCGGTGGCGCCGGTCCGCGCCCGCTGCTCCAGCGGCGCGCGCACCCGGTCCTTCTCCCACTGGTGCCGGAGATTCGAGCGCAGCGCCATCGTGCGGGGCTCGTACGCCGCCATCGGTGCTCACCGTTCCGTCGTCTGGTGGCCCTGGCCGGAGGGCCCGCCAGGCGGGTTCAGCGTACGACTCCTCAAGAGGACCATACGAGTCGACCGCGCCGTCGCCGGGCAGGAAAGCGCCCGATCGCTGGCGACGGGGGATGCACCAGCGATCGGGCTGCTGCCAAGAGTAACAAGCCTGCGGGTGCCATGGGAGCCAACTCACCAGCTGCGATAAGGAGTTGTGATCGGCTTCACGCAAATCGCTGCATCAGGGGGCGGAACGGAGCGTCAGGGACGTTGCGGACCCGGCCCGGTGGCGCCGCCCGACGTTCGGGTGCGTGCCGCCGGGCCGGCCTAGGCTCCGTTACTCGTCGCACGGGGGCGTGTACGAGAGGCGGGGCAGGTACTCCTGCCAGTTCCCCGGCGTCAGAACGCCCCGTGTGGTCGAGCAGATCCGACGAATCGCCTCGTCGGGATCCAGGTTCCACAGCCGGACGGTGTCGGTGCCGCTCGACACTCCGAGCATGTGGCTGCGGGGGCTGAACGACAGGAAGTTGCCCGTCTTGGCGTTGGGGCTCATCGACTGGCCGATGGGAGTGGCCCTGGACGGGTGGGTGACGTTCCAGGCCCTGACCATGTCGTCGTTGCCGCTGCTCGCCAGGGTACGGCCGTCCTGACTGAACGTCAGCTGCACGATCGCCCGGGTGTGCCCGGTGAGCGTGGAGAGCCGGGCCGCCCTGCGCGGCTCGGTGACGTTCCAGAGCCGGACCGTACTGTCGTCGCTGCCGCTGGCCAGCGTATGGCCGTCCGGGCTGTAGGCGAGCGCGTTGACGGGGCCCAGATGCCCCTTGAGAGGCGCGCCCAGTGGGGCGGCATGACGCGGGGCGGCCACGTTCCAGAGCCGGACGGTGCCGTCCGCGCTGCCGCTGGCGAGATTGCGGCCGTCGGGGCTGAAGACGAGGGAGTTGATGTAGCCCGTGTGTCCGGCGAGCGGCGCGCCGAGCGGACGAAGGCGGGAGCCGTCGCCGACGTCCCACAGCTGTACGGTGCGGTCGTCCTGGGCGGTCGCCAGCGTGCGCCCGTCCGGGCTGAACGCCAGCGCGCCGGGGCCCGCGAACCGTATCCGCAGTGCGACGGGCGGGCCGTGGGGGACGGGCCGCGTCGGGTCGCTGACGTTCCACAGCTGCACGGTGCGGCTGTCCGACAGCACCGCGAGGGTGCGGCCGTCGGGGGAGAAGGCCAGCGATCGCTCACCGCCCTCCCCGGGCATGAACGGTTCGCTCAGCGACACCGGCCGGCTGGGTGCCGTCACGTTCCACAGCCGGACCCGCCCGTCGCGCGCGGCCGTGGCGAGCACCCGCCCGTCCGGGCGGAACGCGCCGACCCGGCCGATCATGTCGGACGCCGGTATCGACCACAGACGGACCTTGCTGTCGCCGCTGCCGGTGGCGAGGGTGCGCCCGTCGGGGCTGAAGCCCACCGCGTACATCTCGCCACTGCTGCCGGCGAGAGGCTCGCCGACCTGCGACGGATAGGTCGGGTTGCTGACGTTCCAGAGGCTTGCCGTGCTGTCCGCGCTGCCGGCGGCGAGCAGGGTTCCGCTGCGGTTGAAGGCCACCGACCACACAGGACCGGTGTGGCCGGTGAGCGGCGCACCCAGCGGTTTCGCGTGCCGTGGGACGGCCACGTTCCACAACCGGATGGTGTCGTCCGCGCTGCCGCTGGCGAGCGTGCGGCCGTCGGGGCTGAAGGCCACCGAGTGCACCGTGCCCTTGTGGCCGGTCAGCACCTTTTCGATCGGCGTCGGACGGCGGGGATGACGTGCATCCCCCATGTCCCACAGCCTGATCGTCTTGTCGTCGCCACCGGCCGCCAGCGTCCGCCCGTCGGGGCTGAACGCCAGGGAGCGCACGGCGGCGGTGTGCCCGGTCAGAGCACCGAGCGTCCTCGCCCGACGGGGGTTCCCGACGTCCCACAGGCGGACGGTGCGGTCTTCGGTGGCGGAGGCCAGAGTGCGTCCGTCCGGGCTGAACGCGAGCAGCGAGATCGTGCCGTCGTGGCCGGTCAACGGTGCGCCGATCGGGCGCGGACGGCCGGGGTCCCGTACGTCCCACAGCCGGATCGTGCCGTCGTCCGAAGCGCTGGCCAGGGTGTGTCCGTCCGGGCTGAAGACCGCGGTGCTCACCCAGCTCTTGTGGCCGGTGAGGGGCTTGCCCAGGGGTTTCGGACGCGCCCGGTCCGAGACGTCCCACAGCCGGATGGTGCGGTCGTAGCTCGCGGTGGCCAGGATCCGTCCGTTCGGGCTGAACGAGGTGAGGTAGACGGCGCCGGTGTGGCCGAGCAGCGGGGTGGCCAGCGGCGCGTTCACTATCGAGATCAGCCGGTTGTTCGCGCCCCCGTCGTCCGGCCGCAAGTGGTGTGCCACCAGGTCGAGCTGAGCGGACAACGACGGATCCGTGTACTGGACGCGATCGGCCTCGGCGAGCACCTGCTCGAACACCGCGTCGTCCCGCTGCTGCCACGCCACCACCGCCGCACCGATGGCCAGCACCGCCAGGACGACCAGACCCGACACCGCACCGCGCCGGAGCCGGACCGTGCGCTTGCGCAGCCTGACCGAAGCGGCCAGGAATTCCAGAGCACTCCGGGTCAGAAAGGTGTTACCGGCAGATTTCGCCCAGTTGTGGGCGTGCTCCAGACGGGAACCCCGGTAGAGCAGTGAGGTGTCCCGGTCCGAGGCCTCCCAGGCCCTGCCGTCCTCCTCCAGGCGCTGGCGCAGCAGATTGCCGTTCCGGTCCTCGTCGATCCAGTCGCGCAGCCGCGGCCAGGCGTGGAGCAGCGCCTCATGGGTGATCTCCACGGCCTCCGCGTCGAGCGTCACCAACCGGGCGTGCACCAGCGCTTCGAGCGACTCCTCCGTCTTGTTGGGGTCCGTCGACTCCTCCGCCAGTTGTCGCCGGGTCCCCCGCCTACGGGTGGCCTGGGTGTCCTCGCCCAGGCGGACCAGCCGGAGGAGGAGCAGCCTCGCGGCCGTACGCGCCGCCGGGTCGAGGCCTGACCAGGCCCGCTCGGCGGTCGCCGCCACCGCTCCCTGGATGCCGCCCGCCGCGCGGTAGCCGGCCAGCGTCAGCCTTCCCGCCTTCCGTCGCTGCCAGGTGGCGAGCAGGGCGTGCGAGAGGAGCGGCAGCACACCCGCGTTGTGCGCCCCGGGGCCGTCGGTGCTCACCTCCCGGACGATCAGCTCCGCGAGCCCCGGTTCGAGTTCCAGGCCCACGGCCTTGGCCGGGCCGGTCACCGCTTCGCGCAGCTCAGCGGTGGTCAGCGGCCCGAGCACCATGTGCCGGTGTTGCAGCGCGTCGGCCAGTTCGGGATGCCCGAGGCATTGCTCGTAGAAGTCGGCGCGTATGCCGAGGATCACGAGGACGGGGGCCGGCTCACCGGAGTCGGCAGGTGTGCACGCGGCGTGCAGGAGCTGGATGAAGGTGCGCCTGGCCGCCTCGTCCGAGCAGAGGGTGAACACCTCCTCGAACTGATCCACGATCACGACCGGACGTGCGGCGGTGGACGACTCGCGTCGCGCCCACGCCGCGGCGGCCTCCCGCACCGCCTGCGCGAATCGCGGCGTACCGGGCGCGTCAGCCGTCGGAACCTTCGCTACCGGAACCTTCGCCGCCGGCTCCTTTGCCCCCGGATCTTTAGCCGTCGCCTCCCCTTCTGCCGGCTCCGCCGCGCCAGCGACGACGTCCGCGAGCCCGGGGATCCGGCGGGCCAGCTCCCCGAGAGGGTCGCCGCCCGGCACGAGCTGCAACACCTCCCTCTGCCGGCCGTCCTCGTCCGCCAGAGCGCCCTTCTCCAACGCGGGCACCAGGCCGGCGTTCAGCAGAGACGACTTCCCCGCCCCGGAGGCGCCCACGAGCATGGCCAGGCCACCCGTCTCCTCCGCCGCGAGGAGCTGCGCGACCAGGGCATCCGTGCTCCGCTCCCGGCCGAAGAACCACCGGGCGTCCTGCTGACGGTACGAAGCCAGCCCTCGGTACGGGCACACACCGGGGACGGTCGCGGCGTCGCCCGAGGGGCGTTCCTCCTCCTGCGCTGCCGCGGCGCGGTCGCCGACCGCCCGCTCCCACAGACGCTGCCAGTGGGCCACGTCGTACAGGCCGGTGGACACCGGCGCCGGCCGCAGGCGCCGTGCTTCGGGAATCAGGACATGCAGCACCGCCGCCAGGGCGGCGAACTGCGCGGGCACGTTCTTGGCCCGCCGCCAGTCGCTGATCCGCTGCACGGACACCCGGACAGGCCGCCCTCGCTCGTCGACCCGCTGAAGCCGGACGACCGCCTCGGCCACCTTCTTGAGGGGAGGGTTGCCGGCCTCCTTGTACAGCAGCGCGAGACGTTCGGCGAAGGCTGTGCGTGCCCCTGAGTCGGAACTCAAGGTCTCCACCCCTAACTTCCCCCGCACTCGGACATCCGGACCGGAAAACTCACCTTAGCTGGCTGACCTGTGGTTACGCCGGTGCCCCCGATGCCGGAACCTCGTCGGCGGAAGCCCCAGCTGGCAGGATCGCACGCAGCGGTACAGCAACCCGGCGCCGCCCGGTCAGGCCACCAGCCCGGCACTCGGAGAGACAACCCTCGACGGATGTTCCCAGCCACCTCCGCCGGAGTCACGCCCGGTGGCGCGGGCCTCGGCGCGGCGCTGCGAGCGACCTACCGAGCGGACCTCCACCGGGACCGCCCGGAGAGCCCGGACCGCCAGGACTGCCCGGACCACCCGGACTGTCACCACATCGACCATGGGCCGACCTTTACTCGAGCCGCGCCGGTACGGGGGGCGCGGATCGCCGCCGCCCGCGCCGTTCGGCACCGGTCCCCACAGGGGAGGGACCGGCGCCGAACGGCGTGGTGTGTTTCCGGCCGGCTCCGGACATGCCCTGGCCCCGCCCATCGACCGGCCTGCTGGTAGCGTCACGCTCTTCGCCGGTATCGGCCGCGCGGAGTCCCCCGGTAGGTCCCGCATGTCCGAACCCGCCGCACTCGCCACCTACACGCTGTGGCGCGACGCGCTCGCCGAGGTGGACGAGGTCTTCGCCTCACCACCTGTGCTCGACGGCCCCGTCTACGGGTGCACGAACTGCACTCCGGAAGCGGAGCTGCGAGTTCTCGGCGGCGACCCTGCCGAGGTGCCTGACGATCTCCTTCGCCACTTCATGCACGAGGTCGCCGGCCACTGGGACGAGGACCAGTACTCCGTCCTGTGGCGCCGCTTCATCCCTCGTGCGCTGCGCCGCTGGGGACCGGACGGGGACGACACCGACCCGTCGGATGTGATGGGGCGCCTCGGCCGCCACGGCGCCCGGCTCGCGGACTGGCCCGTGGCCGAGCGCGCCGCGGTCGAGCGGGCCTTCCGGGCGCTGCTCCACCTCGCCGTGACCGACCGCCGGCCGTACTGGGAGATCACCGCTCTGATCGAGGGAATCGCTCACGCGACGGATGCCCTGGAGCCGTGGCTGGACCACCTCGCCGGCCTCACCGGCCCCGAAGCGGACGCCGGCATGGTCCGCCTCGCCTTCGGCTGGGCCACCGAACTCCTCTGGGAGGAGCTCAAGTTCACCTGGTGGTACGACGGCGACCCGCAACTCGTCGCCGCCTGGCTGCCCACCCTGCGCACCCGCATCGCGGCCTTTGCCGCGCAGCACCCGCACTGCAAGAACGCATCCGACGCCCTGACAGCGATCGACGCGCTCGAATCCGGCACCCGCGGCCCCTGGCTCCACCCCTACGACATGCGGACACTCGGCGGCCCCGCGCTCATCCACCAGGGCTGAGGCCTCCAACGTCACGCGGCAGTCACACACAACGAGTGAGCCCCACCTAGGAACGTTCCTAGGTGGGGCTCGCCTGCTACTTCTCAGTCGGGGTGGCGGGATTTGAACCCACGACCTCTTCGTCCCGAATGGGGTTCGGTCAAGATCGACACCGGACAGTGTTTGGTGTTTTACCGGGTCAGGGCGTTGGGGTGGGATGGTCTCGGGTGGTGTGGGAGGGGCTTGGGAGCGGGTCGGCTCCGAGATGGCTCCCAGCAGGGCATCAGCCGACGGCCGTCGAGTCCGTCTGACCCGCCGCTCTGATCGGCTTATGAAGCTGCCCGGGTCGCTCGGCCGCGCCGATTGGTCAAAGGCATCCGGGCCGGTGGGGTCCAGAAGGCCACACCACGCGGCGAAACCTTGTTGTCGTCATGAACCGCGGCAAGGAAGCCCTGTTCCCCGGAACGCCGCTTAGCACAGTTACGCGGCCAACCGGTAGGAAACCACAGGATCCTGAGGGCATGTCACCCATGCTGCTAGCGTTTTTCGGGCAGTCACATCAGCGGACTCAAGCTCCTCACCTTCGCCATGTTGGCGGTGGGCGGCAACGCCGGCAGCCGAAGCCGGTACGTCTCGGAAGTGCGGTCGAGCGTGCTGATGCCGTCTCGGACACATCGGGTCTTGCCCGGGCGAGCCGAGGGGGAGAACGGGAAACAGCGTGACCGATCTCCTTGGACGACCACGGCGTCCAGGTGCGTGCCTGGATGGACAACCGGGACGAAGATCGGAGAACACCTGATGGAGCCGTCATCCGGCGCGGCCGAGACCGTGCTGCCCCGCCCTGTTGAAGCGCTGCCCCTGCCTGCATTGGCGGCCGCAGGACGGAAGCTTGCCGACAAACTCATCGAACACTTCACCATGGGTGAGCCTGCTGCATTGGCCCTCGCGCAGGCTGTTGTCGACCCAGCTGCCGCCCGCCGGGCGGCAGAGTCCCCGGAGCGGCTGCGGGTGCCCGGCGGCGTGATCCTGGCCATCCGGGCTGACGTATGGGCGCGCTATATCATCCCAGACCCGCGAAACCCGCGGATCGGTCCGTCGCGCCGGCACCCGGCCTCGAACCTGATCGGTACTGGCGAGAGCACGCGCTTCCGTCCGTTGGCCGAGCCCATCGCAGCGTCTGGGAGTCGCCCGGAACTCGTGCAGAGGCTCGCGAACCAGGAACACCTCGCGTGGGCGGCACAACTGTCCAAGGAGTACGTGCTCGACCACAACGACTGGCGCGAGTCCCTCCGGCACCAGGGAGTGATGACAGAGGTGTGGCTGGCCGCGACGGCCTTTCAGCACGAGGACAGCACACCCGGGGTAACGGTTCCGGTCACGGTTGAGGGATCGAGCCGCGTGACGTGCGCCCACGACCTGCTCGACCTCAGGTCCGCCGACGTTCCCTACCTCCGGGACACGGCGAAGCTGCGCTCTCACATCCGAAAGCTCAACGAGGCGATCACGACCGCGGGCGATCCGGCACAGGTTGACCCGGAGGTGGCAGTCACCGTGCTCTGCGAACGGCTTCCGGCGCTGCTGCTCGTCGGGTTCGAGCCGCATGAAGGCACCACCGCTGACTTCGGCGTCGCCGTGAAGTCGTTGGTCGCACTCCGGCACGTCGACTCCCCCAAGCCGTGGGGTGAAGCCGCGGAGAACGAGGCTCTCGCCGACGCCGTGGTGGACGAGATCGAGCGGCGAAAACTGATCACTCCCGCCAAGGCCGACTGGCTACGTGGTGCTCTCACCCCCGAGCAGGCGAAGGCCGCCGGATTTAACGACGACCCGTCCGTGCGGGCGGCGGCGATCGTCAGGCTCTTCGCCGAGCGTGATCAGCCGATCCATGCTGCTGTGCGGGTTGCTATCACCGGCCAGAGCACCCGCAAGAACATCACCACCAAGCTGCTGCTCGACGTGGCTTCCTCTCTGGTTATGCGCTCGGTTTCGGAAGAGGACTCCCGTAGGCGGGAACGGATGCGGAAGTACCTGAAGTCGGCGTTCCCGGGCGAGCTGGCCAAGGACTGGGAGGCCACGTTTCGTGGGACGGAGGAGCTGGCCAAAGCCGCGCTTGAGGAGGTGACAAAGGGGGAACCAAACGCGGCGACCCGGGAACTTGCGGCCCGAAGCGCCTATCCGCTGGTTATCAACGGCCAACTCACGGGTGACCGTGGCACGAACAACAACGATCAACCTGACCGTCGGCACCCAGGCGAGGTCATCGACCGCATGCGTAGTACCCAGCACGGTGTGCATCAGCTGAAGCAGACGCTCCTCGACTCTGCGGCGGGTCGTAGGACCCGCAAGGTAGACGAGACAGGACGGGTCACTCAGAACGACGACGGCCGCGACATCCTCGTCACCGACGCGGACCTCCGTCGCACCTTCCCACCCGCTGGCGAAGGCCCATCACCTACACCGGCTCCCCGGAACGCGGCTGAGATTCTCGGGAATGCCCTGCATGACCTGGCTACTTCGATCCAGGCTGTCGAAGGCGCGGTCAAGGTCGTGGAGGCGGTCAGGGCCGATGACGGGACCCGCGCTATCGATTCACTGGGCGCCGACCGAGCCGACTGTGAGGCGTGGCGGCACGTCCTGCAGGACGTCCTATTCAAGCTGCCCGTCTGGCAACAGCGGAGTGTCCAGCGACACGGGATTATCGCCGAGGACCCGTACGGCCTCGACGCGGACCGTGACGACGAGGAAGGCGAGGAATCGGACGATGAGTTCGACGGTCAGTCGACCGACGAAGACACGCCGCCTCAGGACGAGGTCGCTTGAATCGCTCGTGCCCCCGGAGTTCTCCGGATAGGTATGGAAGACCGGCCGCGCGCCGGGAATCGCGACGCGGATAAACGGGGAGGCCCACCCCCCGACCAGGGCGAGGGCGGCAACGCCGGCTTTCCGGGCTTGTGCTCGGGAAGCCGGTACGCCTCGGGGCCGAAACCACGATCCGCTACCTCTTGCCGTCACACCGGGCGTGACCCGGAAGACATCAAGTGGGTGCGCCGGGCAGTTCCCAGCTCACCCTGGCTATTCACAGTGGACCAGACATGGCCACGGGCTGGAGCACTCGATGGACAGCCTGCACTTTCTCGTCGGCCGCGAACAGGAGCTTCGCGATCTGATCCAGTCGTCTCAGCGCCGGGACTCAGTCCGCGCGGCTTGCAGGGACGTGGACGTGAGTCTCTACCATCCCGAGGACGGGGAGCGTCCCGCCGAGGGCCTCTTGGCCGTATGCGTCGGCTGCAGGGGCCGCTTGGAGTGCCTAGCCCTGGCGCTGCGGGCGGAGGACCCGGAAGCCCGTCACGGTTGGTACGGCGGCCTCGGCCCCGCAGATCGCGACCGCATCGCGGCAATGCTCCGACTTGCCAAGACTGCAACGTCCCTGCCGGACCGAGCTCTCATGGCCATCCGCCTGGGCCGAGACGGATGGCGGATCAACGACGTCGCGCAAGTGCTAGGTTGCTCCAGACGAACCGTGCAGCGCTACCTCCGTTCCGTGCGCTGACACCAAGCTGGCACTGCCGTACGCGCATGTGGTGATCACCGGGCTGTCGAGACCGACTCAGAGAAGGCACCGCGTCGACATCGAAAGCCGCCAAGCCCTGACGCCTCGATACACGAGGGCTTCCTGCCGGTAACCCATTGCAAGCGAGGCCGGGGGAAGGCCCCGGCGTCGCCGAGTGCGCTTCGTCTCATCAAGACTCATTGCCGAGCTCTGTCTGGAGCTCGGCAATGTGCCGTTGGGTTGCCGTCGCGCTATCTGTGGACGGGGCAGACGCCTCGGCGGCTGTCAGTTCCCGGGCGAGTCGCCCTCGATCGGCTGCCGCGCGCTCGGATGGTCTGGTCGTCGCGACATGCGGGCCCTACCGCTCACTGCTCACTACTCCTCGACGTTCTTCGCATTCTGGGCAGTCGACGACGCGGGTGGAAACGTAGGAGTTATCGCGATGTTGAATGGTCGCAACGGAGAGTGAGGTTCCTGCTATCGAGGTCCTTGTGTTCCACCTGTAAGGGCCAGGCACAAACAGCCTGGCGAGCCTCTCCATCTGCTTCGGCCCTACCGGCGGTGGTGGGCAACAGAAACGGCAATGCGTCACCCGAGAACCGCTGATGCTCCACCGACCACCCTGGCAGTTGGCGTGTCGCTCGCGGAATCTCCGGTCGGCTTCCTCGTACTCATGCCTCTCCGACTCGGAAAGCTTCATGAGGGGATACCCGTCCCCCAGCCCATCTTGCATAGGCTCTCCGCAACCCGGCAGGGCTCACCGGCCATGTATTCCGCCCAGCTGAGGCGCGTGCCTTCTCGCTTCCACCTTCATTCCGCTCACGGCGCCGCCGGTCATCAGCTTCGGCATCGAGAGCCGAGCGCACACGTTGGCGGCTTCCTGTCGCTTCTGCCCTGCTGTGAGCTTGGCCATGAGCTTCACCCTCCGCTGCACCGTGTTCTCGTGCGCGACCGCAGAAGCATGCTGGCGTGGCAGCCTCCTACCCGGTTGCCCGTGTGCCGGATGACGACTTGTAACCGGACTTGGATCGCAAGCGGCCTTCAGGCGACTGATGTTGTCTGGCGCAGACAGTTCGGAGGTTGCTGATTTGATACGCCGTCAGTGAGCCCCTCTCGAGCCGTCGGCAAGACTGACCCTCCACTGAGCCTCGCCGAGTTGGCCCGGTGCTCCGCAGAGGGCATGAACAACAGGACACACGACGCAAGGGCCAATCTTGCCAGGTCGTGACCTGCCCCGTACCGGGACTTGTGCGGGTGTCTGTGACTCAGCGCTACGGCTCCTCACGCCTCTAGGTGTAGGCGTCACGGGAAGTGATAGCCCTGGCTGTTTCAGCACATGGCTGGTCCGCGGGGCCCTGGCCGAGTCCCGCCCTACCTGGGGATCGTCCGGTCTGATGCCATGGACGAAGTGCAGGTTGGGGCACCATCGTTGGGGGCGATGTGGGGACATCCACGCGATGGAAGGGGCCGAACGGCGATCGGTGGAGTTCCGCTAGGAGGCGGCTGGCGCGCTGGCGGGATGACTCGCGCAACGCGGATCAGCGGCTGGAGGAGATCGCGGCGGATCACCTGAGCGCGCTGCACGAGACGCTCCGTTTCGATCGATCGGCTTTCGGGTTGTACGACACAGCCTGTGCGGCCGGTGAACGGCTCGCCGGAGCCCTGGGGGCGCTGGCCGCAGAGGGCGCGGAGTCGGAGGCCGCGCTCGTCGCGCGTCTCGTCTCGGAGGTAGGTGGGGGCGGCGGCACACTTGCCGATGCCGCGGTGCGCAGGGGGATGGCCGCGGCGGTCCGCGATGTCCGGAGCAGGCATCCCGAGCTGGACGACGCCATGGACGGAGGCACCGCCGGCGGCGGCTTCAGCTGGGACATCCTGTGCGATCTCTACCAGGTGTTCTTCGCCGACATGGTGGGGGAGTTCCTCAGGTCCGTTGTCGCCGAGCACGTCAAGCTGGCGGTCCCGGTGCTCATAGCGTCCGATCCGGAAGGCAGGATCGCCGACTGGGTTGCTGAGAAAGTGGTGGACCTGGTGCCGAATCCCTGTGAGGAGTCCGCCGAAGCGACGGGCCTTGCACAGGCTGTGGATACCGCGCAGTCGGTGGTGGACGCTGTGCAGGATCCGTCGGCCGCACTGCCCGAGATCGCCGAGTTGTTGGTACCGCGGGCGGTCGGAAAGGTGCTTGGCCTGATCACCGAGGAGATCACCGGAGAAGAGGGAGCTTCGGCGTGACAGATTCCGACGACTTCCTGTGGTGGCGCGGCACCCGGAGCGACCGACCTCGTAGCGACCGCTGGACGGAGATCGGCGAGGAAGCCTTCCAGGAAAGGGAGCGCCGCATAACCGGCCGGCACCATCTGCCCGGTCCTGTTCCCGACTGGGCCGAGGATCTTTTTCGCATCGCCAGGGCCGCGTTTATCGCCGACAAGTACGTACGCCGGACCGGAGTATGGGACCGGTGGACCCGCCGCATCAGCCTCGCCGTACCCGTCACGGAACACGAGCGTTGGGGAAGCGCAGCTGTACGTACTCACCTCACCGCGCTCCTCCAAGTCCTCACTGGGGACCTATGGAATGTGGACTTCCGGCCTCTCACCGGTCACTACGTCGAGGAGGCGCTCGTCTCTCCGGGCGACCCGCGTGCCTCGGAAGTCGCGTTGTTCTCCGGTGGACTGGATTCCCTCAGCTGGGCCGCCACTCGTTCGCGCGCTGACGACGCTCGACCGCTGCTGCTCGTGATGTTCCGCGAGATCGGCCTGCTGCGTCTCCAACAGCGGGTTTACAAAGCCGTCGAACGACTGGGCGGAGCACGGCCGGTGCTGCTGTTACCGATGAGCCAGACCCCGATGGGCGACGGCTCGGGGGCACGGCTGGAGACCTCCTCCCGCACACGTGGTCTGCTGTACGCGGCGGGCGCGATCCGCGCCGCCACCGCGCACGGGGTGAGTACTGTCCACATCCCCGAGAACGGCCAGCTCGCTCTCAATCCGCCCCTGACACCGGCACGCTCGGCCGCTTGCTCCACGCGTTCCGTGCACCCGCGGACGCTGGGTAGTCTGAACGCCTTGTTGACAGCCGTGAGTGACACGGAGAGCGCGGTGCAGGTGGTCAACCCCTTGGCGCAGCTCACGAAAGGTGAGGTGTGCAAGGCCGGACGTGACGCGGGGCTCACCCCGTCCGACCTGGAGTCCACCCTGAGCTGCGGCAAGCCTCCAACCCGCCGAAGCGGCGGCCCTCCCATCGCCAACTGCGGCGTCTGCTTCCCGTGTCTCGTGCGCCGCTCCGGACTACTCCACGCCAACGACATCGACGGCACCCGGTACGAGGCATTGCCGTGGGCGGACGGCCTACCGCTTGACCGGGGTGCCGACTGGCGCGCACTGCAGCGGTGGTTGCTCGGCCGGTACACCCTTACGGATGTCTTCACCGATACCCCCCTGCCGCCGGACACGGACCCGGCGGTGGCGTTCGATTTGATCAGGCGCGGGCGGGAAGAGTTGGCCCGGCTGCTTCAGATTGCGGATGCGACGGAGGTAGCTGACGCGGCGTAGGCGGCGCAGACGAGATCCGGCTCGCACCAGGCCGCCTTGGTGTTCATGGGACGACATCATCGAGGTGTCCTGGACGCAGTACCTGCGCAGAGCGTCCACTGATCTGGTCAAAGCCTTTTCGCCTACCCATTCGGATCGTGAGTCCAAGGCCCGGACACACCCCCGCGCCGACTCGCTGCCTTGAACCCCAAACAACGTGCACTCGACGACAGTGCTTGAACTCCGGGCGCGCGCCTAGAGAAATCCCAAACGGCGTGCACCCAGCAGCGCGCAGCCTGCGTCTTCTACTGTCCTTCCTGAAGCCAGGGATCACCGCTCACTTCGTCCACTGGGAGATCCCCCGACCTCAGGAAGGAACCACGTGCAGTTGAGGCTGATGTACGTGATCATCGCGGTCCTCGCGGCCCTTGTCGCCGCTCTGGTCGGCAGCGTCGTGACCATCGTCGAGGGAGGGCGTCCCACGGCGGCCTTCAAGACCGGGGCATTGACCTTCGCCGGCTCCCTGACGCTGCTTTTCGTGGTCATGGGCGCCCTGGGTGTGGTGGGCTCGTGAGCGACATGGGTGCCCTTGGAGGGCACGTGCAGGCCGAGGGTGCCTCCTCGCTCGACGAGGTGTTCGCGAAGGTGCGCCGACACCGCACGCACCTCTCGCGGCTGATGAACGCCCACGACGCGACTCGCCTCGTCATTGGGCTGCTGTACCTGAGCCGGACCGCGCACGCCGCTCCCGGCACCGGCGTACCGACATGGTCGTGGTTGCTGGGTCAGCCAGCAGGGCGCGGTTCGGGTATCCGCGCTGCCGTGATCAAGTGTCTGAGCCACTGGCTTGCCGCAGTCGACGGACAGGGCGCCGACGTGGGCACGAGAAGCCTGATGCCCGCTCCGCCCCCTGGTTCCGAAGGACCACTACACGCTCTCGTCCAGGCCATCGGCTCCACCCAGCGGGTCGGGCCCCTGCTAGACCAGTGCCTGCGTGATCTCTCGGCGGACCAGGCAGACGGCAGCCACTACTTCACACCGGGTGACATGGCGCGTCTGATGGTCGGTGCGGCCGTCCCCCGTGACGGGCACAGAGTGCTGGACCCGGTTTGCGGTTCAGGGGGACTGCTCGTCGAGAGTCACCGCTATGTCCGCGAACGCGTCGAGCTGAACCCGGCCATGTCCTTGCATGGAAAGGAACAGCACGCCCACACCTCGCAGGTGGCCCGCATGAACTTCGCGGTGCGGGGGATCACGGCTCACGTCTTCCCGCCCGGGGACAGCCTCGCGGAGCCCGAACCCGAGCCCCACGACATTATCCTGGCCAACCTTCCCTTCAACCAGCGCGACTGGGCGCCGGAGGACAAGACGGAGAAGGGCGCCCGCCGGTCGGGTCCCCCGCTCCCTGTCGATACCCGATGGCCGGAGGAACCGCCGTCTCGAGGGTCCGCCAACTCCGCGTGGATTCAGCACATCGCGCACGCGCTGGCTCCGGCCGGACGTGCCGTCTTCCTGATGGCCGACAGCGTGGCCAACAGCAGACAACCCGTCACCCGAAGGCTCCGCGAACGCCTCCTGCGTGACGATCTAGTCGAGTGCGTGATCGCTCTGCCACCTCGCGTGTTCGGTCACACCAAAGCCCCCGCCTGTCTGTGGGTGCTCAACAGGGACAAGAGCGCGCGCCCCGGCTGGGGTGTCCTGGACCGTCGCCGGCAGGTGCTTTTCGTCAACGCGCGGCGAGCCTTCGAACCGGTCCCGGAGTCGAGAGCACGGAGGCTGGGCGACAAGAACACGGCATTGATTCTGACCACTCTGGCGGCCTGGCGTGGCCTCTCCGAGAACGGTGCTGCGGCCGCCCCGTACAACGACGCAGCCGGCTGGTCCCGAAGCTGCCCCATCGAGGAGATCGCCGACCGCGAGTCCAGCCTGATGCCGACCTCGTACGCCGTGGAGCCTCCCAGCCCTGAACGAGACACACGGAGCCGGGTCGAGCAGCTCAAGCTCGAACTGGCCGATCAGTTCCACCAGATGCGCGACCTGGAACTCCGACTGCTGGACGTCTTGGAGGAGATCTGATGGAAGCCAATGCCGACCAGGTCGCCTCGGGTAGAGCGGCTTGGCAGACGACCTCCATCGAAATCGAGCGGCTCCACCGGGACATCTACACCACCTCCGGTTTCCTCGACGAAGCGGCTGCCGATCACGCCGCAGGAGTCGTCAGCTCGACGTTCGTCCAGGACGGCAGGATCCTCTCGCCCAGGACCAAGGAGTGTCGGCCGGGCAATTCCGCGCCCAGCCGGTCAACCCTCAGGGAGGGCGACCTGGCCGTCGTACTCGTCCGGCGGGTGGGCGATTCCGCGCTGGTCACTGCCGAGCACGCGGGATGTACGGCGACCAGGTCGATCGGCATCATCCGCGCTGAGCCGCACATAGTGCGGTGGCTGCATATCTGGCTACAGACACCCACGGCGAAAGCACGCATCGACGAGGACGTGACGGCACATGTCGAGCCCACCATCAGCCTTGACACCCTCCGCCGCATGCCGTTTCCGCTGCCCCCGCCAGACGTCATCACCGCGTACCATCGGGCCTTCGGCCTCATCGAGGAGATGACCGCCCTCTACCAAGAGGCCGCGCGCAAGGCTGTGGAACTGGCCGACGCACTCCATGACGACTGGGCGTCGACGATTCCACCGTGGGAGACACGACCGCTCGCGAAAGTCGCCAAACCGAAGACGGGCAGAGGTTCCGAACGCTCGCTTCTCCCGTTGCCCACAGAACCCACCACCGATGTAACCGATGTAATCGCCCCCAAAGATCTCTACGACCTCCCCGTGCCCCACGTCCAGAGGTTCCGTCTGAGCAATCCAGCGAACGAGGGCGACGCACATCCGCCCGGCACCTTGATGCTGAGCACCCGTTCCGACGGCGCACACATCGCTGTGCCGAGCCGACCAGCAACACCTCTCAGAGGCGTCGTGGCCGTACGACCTAATGAGGACGAGGACGGCTGGTGGCTCCTCCACGAACTCAGGAGCCGGAGAAACGACATCACGCGGCTGGCGCAGGGCCAGAACGGCAGGGAAATCTCCGCCGGTGGCCTCAAGCGCCTGGAGGTCACCTGGCCGGACCAGTTCACGCGCACCGACTTCCACACGATGGCCGATCCCCTGCACGCCATGGCGCGACTCCTGGTCGCCAAGATCGCGACGCTGCACACCCTGCGGGACGCGCTCCTGCGCGACATCTCAGCGAAGGCCGGCGTCCTCCGGGAACCGACAACCAAGCCGGAAGAGCAGAGCGCTCCGGCTCCTCGTCCCACCGCGGGCCCCGCATCACGGGGTATTCATTAGCGAGTGCGGCGGCGATTCGTGACATGGCGGTAAGTACTGCGGGTGGCTCAGCAGCCAGCGGCACGGCGTGCTGGATGAGCTCAATGCCAGAGTGCCGGACCTGACCTAGGGCTGGTCTCTCCCCCGTAGCGTAGATGAGGTGCCCGCGGTCGAGTCCCAGACCGAGGCAGTACGACGCCATCTGGTAGAGGTCAGCCTTCAGGAAGACGCGCACCGAGTCTGCCTTGTACTTCGCGTCGGCCACCCCGGCAGCTGTGCCGTCACCACGACACCAAACGACATCGGGGAGCAGGCGGATCCGGTGCGCCTCGTCGACGAAGTGGCGGCCGCCATCGGTGATCACATATCCGGAGTACGGACCGAGCGCTTCCCGGAGCGATACAGCGACAAAGTCCTCGAAACCCTTTCTGTGTTGATCAGCAAGCCATCCACGGGAACGGTTCCGCCGTCGTCGAGTTCGTACGAAGCTCCTCTCAGGACGAACTCACCAACACGGATTGCGGTACGCAGGGGCGCGTTGTCAGGGCCAGCAGTCCAGTCGGGCAAGGCTCGTGTCGATGGCACGTCTCCCACATCGGGGACAGCAGCGATCACCCGCCTGAACTCGGGGATACGCCCCCGCACCACCAACCGCTCCACGCCGAGTGAACGACGCGCCTAACTCCCCGTCCTCGGTAGTCGTCCCACTCCAGCGGCTTGCGGACCTCGCTGCTGTCGAGCACACCTGGTGGTCAAGCTCCCTTGATGGATACGTCCAATGCATCGGCGGCGCGTACCTCGTCAAGCCGATCCTCCACATAACCGCGGTCAAGGCCACTGAGAACGCTCAGCCGTGTCAGGCAACTCAGCTGAAACGTGATCATCTGGGAACTTTAGTTTGCAGCACTGTGGGGACCAGATCTCGACGCTGAGTGCTGCGCTGGCATCTCGGCACGCTGGGCCCACGTCGCTTCTGGCATGCGTAGACGCCTCATGCTCGGACTGGCCGAGCATTCGGCGGGCGGCGCTTGACGTCCGTCTGGTGATGAGCTCGACCTCGCGAGTGCGTGTACTCGGCGAACTCCGTTGTGCATGCAGGGAGTCATGTGTGATTGTCGAGCACCGATGCCTCGCTGGGGCAGCGTCAACCAGCGGTCAGCTCGCTCTGGCAGTTGAGGCGAATGCTCAGTGGCGTGCCCAACCGACCTGGCTCAATAGGCGCATGGAGATTGGTGAACACTGGGCCTACCGCGCGAGGCCGAAGGATCTGGGTAGCGAGGTTCGACGGGTGGAGGTCGTTCGAGTGGGCGGCCCGGGCAGGTCTGGCTGGATCCATGTGCGGTTTCTCGAAGGCGATGCCGCTGGGCTACAGGAGTGGGTCAGTACCGGCTCTCTCGTAGCATCGTGGGCGGATGTCGATACGTTACGCGCGGACGACGCGGCGGAGTTGGCGCTGGCGGAGTCCTCTCGCCACGTCCGGGGCAGCACGGATTTCGAGGCTGCCCGTATGATCCTCGGCTTCGTCCGTCCGAAGAACAGGCTGCGCCTGCGCCGGACGGTGGCCGACTCTGGGGTTATGGAGCTAAGCCGCCTCGATGAGACAGCACCGCTCATCGGCATGGACGCAGCCGAACTCCGCAGCGACGCCATGGTCTACGAGAACCGCCACGGCATGTGCCTGGCCGGGTGGCCGGTCACCGAGCGCGTCGCCCGCCCAGTGGCCGGCCGCCTCGCCGACGAGATCCTTCCCGAGGTGCACCGCAAGCTGCAGGACATCGAGCAGGAGCGTGCCCAGCCCATTTGGTACTCCTATAGTCGGCGGGACGACCGGAAGCTGGACGCGGAGGCAGCTGTCCTGCGAACCGTCCGGGCCTGGTGCGGCGAAGACAAGGCCGACCGCTACGACGAGTTGGTCGCCCTGCGCGCCGAGGTCATCAGGCTCGGGGAACTCGTCGAGAAGGCGGTCAAAGCCCTACGCGACCGAGGTCACGGTGTCATCTCCTCCACCATTGAGCGCGACCTTGGCTTCCACATCGCCACCCTTGATCCTGATATGCGTCGATGACGCCACGCCACGGGTCCGGCTCTGGCTTGGGAGGCGCTGGCTGCGCCGGTGGCTTCTCCTTCTCCGGCCGGTCGGGGTGCCAGCCGTCGAGGAACGGTCGCAGTTGCTTCTTCGTCGGCTTCGCGTGGAAGTCGCGGGCGGCCAGGACCTGGCCGTCCGTGGTGGGGTCGAGCCGATCGGCCTCCGTGTTCCCCCAAGCCGACCACTCACGCAGCCTCTCGACTTCGAGGGCATCTTCCGATGTGGCGGCGACTTCATCCAACGCGGCACAGAACGCCCGGATCTCACCCGCGGACCGCCACTGCTCAAGGGCCGTGCCGAAGTGCTCGGCCCGTACCATGTGAACCGCCTTGATTGAAGCCGCACTGACGACGGCCTCCCACTCCCGCCGCTGGCGCTCCTCCCGCTCCGCCGCCAGCCGCCGGCGCTCGGCCTCCTGGCGCTCCCGCTCCTCTCGCAGACGCCGCTGCTCCGCCTCTCGTTCCCGCCGGGCCCGCTCCTGCTCCTCAGCACGCGCCTTCAACGCCCTGAAGATTGACGCGATCTGCTCCTCCAACGGCTTCTTGGCCGTGTCGGCCCATTCCTTCTTCCAGCCGTAGTTGTAGCTGTAACCCGAGTTCTCGCTGACCAGCAGCTCCAGTTCGCTGGACGGCTCGAACTTGTGGGCCGGCGTGACCCGCTGCCAGTCGTACGTGCGTCAGCCCGGCTGCTTGGGGACGTACCGGACCTGCTTCTGCCGCTCACGGAAGCCGATCTCGTACGTCCTGCCGTGGACGGTGAGCAGCGGCCTCGGCTGCTTGCGCTTCTTGGCCACCGCGATCTCGCCGTACCGCGCGAGTGCCTGATCGGCGAGCAGCCGGAGCAGCACGAGCAGCCTTGGCAGGACCTCTTCGGAGATCTCGAAGGCGCTGTGGTCTTTGGTGACCGCAGCGAGCGCGTCCTTGACGTCGGTGATCACACGGCTGCGCGCCAGGCGGATCCGGTTCCACTCGGTGTCGTCCTCACCGGTCACCCGGAGCAGGCCGAGAAAGAAGTCGCCCGTCGCCCGCCCGCTGTACTTCAGGTGGTACCCCTCCGGAGCGCACTGCCGTGCCGCGTCGAACGCCCTGCGATATCGAGCCCGCTCCTCGGCGCTGGGGTCCGGGATCCGAAGGAATCGTCCGGCCTCCCGCACCTGCGCGATGAGTGGGGCCCCTACAGTCGCTGGTGACGGGCGCGGGGGTTTCACGGCACGCTTCGGCGCGGACTTCGTCTCGGTCGGGGGATCGGCATCCTGCTCAGGACCAGCGGCAACCAGTACCTCGGCTTCAGACGCTGCAGCGCGAGGCTTGCGTGGAGCCGGCTCCGGACGGTCGGGATGGTGACCATGCTCCAGGTAGAAGCGACCCGCGTCGGTGATCTCCGCCTGCCACCTCCCTTTCTTCCTGGGCATGGTCACCAGGCCCCAGTCCCTGAGCGCGCGAGCCGTGACGGCGAGCTTGGGGCTGTCAGAAGTGACGGGCTCGGTTCTGCCCCCAATGCGGGTGAGGAGTGCGAGCTGCCGGTCATTTAACGGAGACCAAGGGTGCATGGCGATCGTCGTATCGTTTCAGGTGTCCTCGGCATAAGCCGTGCAGTGACTCATTCGGGGCGCGAGGCGTACACAGCGCTGGGAGAAGTGGCACGCCACTCCCGGGGAGCGGCCCGGGAGCCGGGTCCCGAAGATCACACCCAGTTTGCTCCCAAATGGCTCCCAAAACAGGGTTCCTTCAGTCGGGGTGGCGGGATTTGAACCCACGACCTCTTCGTCCCGAATGGGGTTCGGACAAGGGCCTGGCCAGTGTGGACGGGTATCTGTGCTGGTCAGAGGCTTGGTGCGGGTTGGTGTGATGCGGTCTTGGCGGGCCTCCGAGAGAAGATCATCTCCCGGATTTCTCCCAGAGCCCGGGCGCCGCGATGGCTCGTGCGAGGCTAAAAGGGGCGCTCGCTGCGTTGCAGTGGCACATTGCTTGCGGCCCTGCCTCGACTGGAGCGGGTGACGGGAATCGAACCCGCGCTCTGAGCTTGGGAATCAATGGGGGTTGTGACCGCCATTGAGGTGCTGACCTGCGGAAACGTGGGCTATAGGGTCGGCGGGGAGGTCCAGAGGGCACCAGTATTGACCGTGATTTACCGCTCGTTAGGGCAAGCAGGGGGCACGGTGCTGGAGCGGGGCGCGACCGTGGCAAGATCCGCGGCGCTGCTCGGCGTGGCTGCCATTCCGCGGGACCTTGCCGACGGCCTGCTGTGCGCATGCGAAGCACTATCCAGGGACGTACGTGAAGAACAGCTGTCCTGACTGTCGGAGCTTGCTGGAAGGATCTATGCCATGGATGCTTCGAGGTCTGTCAACGCCACAACTCCTGAAGAGGAGTTGGGGGTTCGCCCCAGAACGGCACCGCCGCCGTACGCCATGATCCTTATATCTCCCCACGGCGTGGCGCACCTGCCCGGCAAGTGCAACCACCATCCCTACAAGAGCCACCAAGAGGCGGGCTGGGGCTGGGTGAGGGAACCAGATGAGGGGGTCTGGGAGGGGATCAGGCGCGAAAACCCACTCCAAGCGACGCACGGCGATGCAACGCGTGTCGCGTGGAGACGATGTGGTCACTGCCTCACGTAGGGGGCGACAGAGCATCGAGACTGGCAGCGGCCCCGAGCAGCGCTGCGTTCGTGCGGGCCGAAATCAGTCTGGTCACAGATCGTGCGTCCGGAATGGGCGAACGCGACGAACACGAACAACCCCTATGACGTGCTGCACGCATGACCACTCTCATCGCCCCTTGTCATGGCCTTGAGTACGACGCCACACATGCGGCCCAAAGCATCCAACACCGCCCGTTGGTGACACATCAGGGCGTTGTCGCGACCAGCGTCGACTTCGCTGGTCAGGCCGTGTTATCTTCCGTCAGCTTTCGAGAGGCTGGCGCCGCGACGACCCCCATTCCGCGATGCATAGCCGCCCTCGTTCTCCCTTCAGCTGGAGGTATGACGTGGCTGCACGCCACAAACCAGGTCATAGACGTACCCTCATACGCGGCGGAATCGCCGCGACCGTTGCGCTTGGTCTCGCGGCCGGCGGCGCATCGTTTCTTCTTTCCCAGGCGCAGGCCGAGACGCAGCCGCTGACCATCCCGGCGCCCGACCGTTACGCGCCGACCGGCAACCCGGTCTACGGGGCCGGTACCACGGGGGTCCTGGAGCGGCGCGAGCTGGCCTCGGCCGCCGCGTTGAGCGACTACCAGTGGACCCCGTACGACGGAACCAGCACCTTCGCGGGCTCCTCCTCGGACACCGTCACCGCCACCGCTTCCGACGTCGTCAGCGCCTCCTTCACGGACCGCGTGACGCTCAAGGACATGAAGGCGGGCACGTCCACCAGCCTGACCCTGCCCGCCGGACAGATCTTCAAGGGCAGTTTCGGCGACGCCGTGCTCACCGCCACCCGCGATGCGAACGGAGAGATCAACGGTCTGCACATTCTGCGGAAGACGGCCGACGGGCTGTCCGACACCCCGGTCACCGGGCTGAACGGCTGGGTGGAGCGGTACGACACGGTGCTCGGCGGCGACACCCGGTCGGTGGCGATCTGGTACGCGACGCCCGACGGGACCCATGGCATCGGCCTGCTGGACCTGGAGTCGGGGAGCGTACGGCCCGTCCTGCCGGGTGCGACCGGAGGGGCCGGGGCCCGCGTGGTGTTCTCCGATTCGCGCCTCGCCTGGTACTCGCCCGAGGGCGGCAACACCACCGTGCGGGTGCTCAGCCGGGACGCGCTGGACGGTCCGGACACCAAGGTGACGCTGCCGTCGGGCGGCGAGGGCACCGCGCGTATCGCGCTCGTGGGCGACTCGCTGCTGACGACCTGGGACGTCCAGCAGAAGGACGGCGACCTGCTTCAGCGGCGGGGCGAGCCGCTCAAGGCCGTACCGCTTTCCGGCGGCGAGGCGACGACGCTGCTGCCGCATGCGCAGGCGGAGATGGCCCAGGTCCCGGGCGGCGGCGTCATCGTCACCGGTGGCGACTCGGCGCAGGACTGGGCCGTGCGCAAGGTGACGGCCGCCGCCGACGGCAGTCTCGCGCTGACCAAGTTGCGGGATGTGGCGGCCAAGCGCGCGGCGGTGGACGAGGTTTCGCTGACCGCGGGGCAGCTGGTGACCACGGAGCGGGACAGCAACTACCTCGCCTCCCTCTACCGGCGGGACATCACCCTCAGCAGCACACCATCGGCCGGCGACCGCTCGTTGCTGGCACAACCCGATCCGCAGGCCACCGGGGACGCCCAGAAGGAGTTCTACGCTGCCTACGTCACCGGCACCGGCGACGGCCGGTACGCGCTGACGGCCAAGGGCGACGACGGCCGCTTCGCACTGGAGGTGGTGGCTCCCGGCGGCAAGAAGACGGTGGTGCAGCCGGCGGACCCGGCGACCGGCGAGCAGCTGCCGGCGGACGTCCGCACCTGGGTGACCTCCGCCTCCGGCCGCTATGTGGTCTTCGGGAACCGCCAGCGCCAGGACAGCGACGTCCAGTACGTGGTCGACCTTGAGGCTTCGGGCGGCGCCAAGGTCATCCGGACCCACAAGGGCCGCGGCGGAGCCGCCGTATGGGGCACCAAGCTGTGGACGGCCGGGGACACCGCGGGCACACTCACCTCCCTCGACCTGAAGAGCGGCGCGACCGAGACCGTGCAGACCGGCAACGACTGCGTCCCGGTGGACGTGCAGGCCGTCGGCCGCTGGGTGTCCTGGGACTGCAAGCTGAACATCTCGGGCGGCCACGGTGTGTACGACCGGGTGACCAAGGAGCAGGTGGGCGGCTCCTACGAGGGCACGCTCGGCGACGGCTACGTCCTCACCCACGACACCGACAACCAGCGGCTGCTGGTGACGCCCATCGGGGGCTCGACCACGACCCTGGCCCAGACGCCGGAGTGGGCCAACGGGAAGTACCTCGACGCGGACCGCTTCGGCAGCGGCATCGCCTTCCTCGCGGACAACAGGAAGGATCTCCAGATCCTCGGTTCCGGCGTGCCCACCTCCGCGCTCGCGAAGATCGAGTCGCGGGTCGACACGTCGGTGAACGTCAAGTCCGCCACCGACCCGGCGTGGCAGGCGGCGTGGCAGCTCTCCAAGCCCGCCACCGGCGCCAAGGTCACCATCAAGGACCGCACGGGCAAGACCGTGCGTACGCTCGACGCGGCACCCAGCGCCGCGGCCCTCAAGGCCACTTGGGACGGCCGTACGGACGCCGGCAGATGGGCGGTCGACGGCACCTACACCTGGCAGCTGACCGCGGCTCCCGCCGACGGCTCCGGCGCCGACCTGTCGCTGACCGGCACCTTCGGCCTCACCGGTGGCATGCGCGGCTTCCACGACCTCAACGGCGGCGCCGGCGACCTGATGACGCTCAGCTCCTCCGGCTACCTGACCACGCACTACGGCAACGGCATGGGCGCCTTCGACACCAAGGCGTCGGGCAGCGGCTGGCCGACCGGCACGGTCGCGGTCCCGTTCGGCGACCTGGGCGAGGACCGCTGCAATGACCTGCTGGTCCGGATGCCCGGCGGCGAACTCCGCCGCTACACAGGCAAATGTGCAGGCGGCGGCTACACCCCGTCGAGCTCCTACGCGGTCCTCGGCACGGGCTGGGACCAGTACAACGTGCTGACCGCGCCCGGTGACCTCACCGGGGACGGCCGCACCGACCTGATCGCCCGTCAGTCCTCCACCGGGGATGTCTACCTCTACGCGGACAACGGCGCGGGCGGATTCAAGGCACGCACGAAGATCCGCACGGCATGGACGGCCTACACCCATCTCATCGGGGCCGGTGACCTGAACGGCGACGGCTACGGCGACCTGCTGGCCCGCCACACGGACGGCACGCTGTACCGCTATGACGGCACGGCGGACGGGCAGTTCAAGAGCCGGGTCGTGGTCTTCACCAACTGGGGCTCCTCGTACAACGCCATCGTGGGTGTCGGAGACATCACGGGCGACGGCAAGACGGACCTCGTCACCCGCGACACCAGCGGCAATGTCTACCGCAACAGCGGTGACGGCAAGGGGTCGTTCAGCGCTCGTACGCAGATCGCGACGGGTTGGCAGGGCTACAAGGGGCTGTACTGAGTGGGTAGTTGACTGTTGAGCGGATAGCCGGCGATGGGGCCCGTGCGACTCGATGTCGTACGGGCCCTTCGTCATTTGTCAGGCACGCTCGCTGCTGTCTGGTGGAGGTCGTCGATGAAAGCCTCCCATTCGTCCCCGGTAATCAGCATGTCGCGATGGGCGTCTTTCATCGTGCGACCCGTGTATCGCTGCGGTCCTCCGGTCGCTTCGGCGACCATTTCCGTCACCAGGTATTTGAACCTGGGCGGCAATACGCGATGGTGCGCCTCGTCGACGCGAGGGTTCGCGTTCAGCCGGTCGTCAACCATGATCCGATCCCGGACCCGCCTGGCGCACACCACCGCGATCTGCGAGGACTACGCCAAGCGCTCCATTGCCGCTGCACCGCGACAGCCGGGACCGAACCTCCGCGACCGGACATCGGCATCCGGCGACGTATTACGCCGGGGCCGGCGCCTCCTTGGCGGGCTGCGGGCGCAGGAACCAGAACAGGACGGGTGCCAGGTAGAGCGCCCAGATGGTGGCCTGGAGGACGCTGGGGTTGGGCTGGAAGTTGAAGATGCCCTTGAGCAGGGTGCCGTACCAGCTGTCGGGAGGGACGGTCGCGCTGATGTCGAAGAGCCGGTGGTCCAGGCCGGGGAGGAGCTCCGCCTCTTGCAGGTCGTGGATGCCGTAGGCGAGGACGCCCGCTGCCACGATGACCAGCAGGGCGCCGGTCCAGGTGAAGAACTTCGCCAGGTTGATGCGCAGCGCGCCGCGGTAGAAGAGCCAGCCGAGCATGACGGCCGTGAGCAGTCCGAGGGCGGCGCCGAGCACTGGCCGCGCGCCGTCGCCGGTCGCCTGGACGGCGGACCATATGAACAGCGCCGTCTCCAGGCCCTCGCGGCCGACCGCGAGGAATGCGGTGGCGACCAGGGCGCCGGTGCCGATGGCCAGGGCCTCGTTGAGCTTGCCCTGCAGTTCGGCCTTGAGGTGCCGGGCGGTGCGGCGCATCCAGAAGACCATCCAGGTGACCAGGGCGACGGCCACGATGGACAGGCCGCCGCCGAGCGCCTCCTGTGCCTCGAAGGTCAGTTGGGAGGAGCCGAATTGCAGCACCGCGCCGACGGCCAGGCTCAGGGCGACGGCGATGGCCACGCCGAGCCAGATCGGCGGGAGTTTGCTGCGGTTGTCGGTCTTGACGAGGTAGGCGACGAGGATGCAGACGACGAGGCTGGCTTCGAGGCCCTCACGCAGTCCGATCAGGTAGTTCGCGAACACACGGCCCCCTAGGACGCGTTCGACTGGTACGGGTTCGTCTGGTGTGTGTTCCGGTCGGTCGTGTCGCTGCCGTCGGTCAGGAGTGGCTGTTCAGGTAGCCGACCACGCTGGCGCCCCACCAGCCGAGCTGGCTGATGGCCGTTGCGGCGCCGGCCTGGATGCGCAGGCGGCGCGGGACCTCGGTGGCTTTGTGCTGGTGGAGGCGCTGGCCGAGCCAGTGGGCGTAGAGGCCGTTGAGGGTGATGGCCAGTACGAGCCCGAGCTTGAACAGGGTCAGCGGTGCCGCCAGGTTCGGGCCGAGGAACGAGCCGGTGACGACCAGCCCGGCCAGCCCGGCCCAGATGGGGACCTGCAGGGTGCAGGCGGTTTGGAGAACGTCGGTCAGCCGGCGTCGTCCGAGCATCCACAGGACGCCGAACCAGTCGACGGCGAGCACGGCGCCCAGCCCGACGATCAGTGCCACGAGATGCAGAAAGCGGGCCGCGGTCTGCAGCGGTGGGTCGGCGTGCAGGTGGGCGGCCGCCCAGCAGGCGGCCATCAGAGCGGCGGTACTCAGGACACCCAGCGCGGCAAGTGCCCAGGGCGGTGTGGGCGGGTGGGCGCTGTCGTTGCCGCTTTCGGCGGGCGCTGCCCACCCCGGCACCCGGGTGGCCCGGGTGACCGGAACGGGCAGAGCTCTGTTGGACGTCGGGGACACGGGTCAGGCCCCTGGCTTGAGCGTCACGTTGCGGAAGGTGGCGGTGGCCTTCTCGCCCAGCGGGGGCTGCTCACCGCTCGCGCCGTGGCGCAGGAACGTCGGCCGCTCCAGCGTGGCCCGCAGGGTGTACTTGCCTTCCTTGGGGATCGAGAAGTTGTTGGCGTAGTGGAAGAACTCGGCGTAGTAGAAGTTCAGTTTCTGCGCCTGGACGACCTTGCCCTTGCCGTCGAGGACTTCGAGGCGGATGGGGACATCCGGGACGATGCGGCCGGTCTTGGCCTCCATCGGAATGATCTCGATGTGGTGGGTCTCGCCCTTGGTCGGCTCCCGGTGGATCAGCTTCCCGTGCTCTCCGTGCTCGGCGTGGAACCACGGTTCGGCCGCCTCGACGATGTAGCCCACGCGGTAGTCGCCGGCGCGGGTCTCGCCGCCCTTGGCCTTGATCTCCGCGTCCAGGATGGTGTGTTGGTGTGCCACGCCGGCCGGTGCGGTCTCCTTCGCCGGGCCCTTGGCGGAGGTGTTCTCCGTCTTGTCGGCGTCTGCGCCGCCGCAGGCCGTCAGGGCGAGGGCGAGCGGTATCGCGAGCGAGAGCGTACGCAGCGAGGACTTGGGCATGGCCGGAATCCTTCCATCGGAGGTAAGGTAAGGCGAACCTAAAGACTTCACTGTCCGCCGTCAACCCGTCTCGTAATGTGAACGCTCGTGGCAATTCGGGCACAAGTGAGGGATTTTCTCTGCCCTTACCGAAGATGAAACTCCGTCAGCAGGCGCCAAGGTGCATCTGGCGACGAATCGGACGGCAGCGAGGTTGCTCGATATCCGGACAACCTGCTGCCACTCGCCGCGCCGCGCGCAATTCCGTTCCCGTCCGTTCCCGTCCGTCCCCGCCTTACGACGTATCGACCCAGGAGTCCGTCATGACCTCTCGCCCGAACCGGCCTGTCGCCATGGCCCTGCTTGCCGTCGGCTGCCCCCTCGCCCTGCTGACCGCCTGCGCGGAGAAGAGCGGTGGGGGCGGCGATGGGAAATCGGGAACGATCAACGTCCGGGCCGGCGATGACGCCTGCGAGCTGTCCCGGAAGACCGCGGCCGCCGGGCCCATCGCCTTCAAGGTCACCAATGAAGGCAGCAAGATCACCGAGTTCTACCTCTACAGCCCGGACGGCAAGGTGGTCAGCGAGGTCGAGGGCATCGGCCCCGGCACGTTCCGCACGATGACCGTGAAGGTGCCCAAAGCCGGCACGTACACCACCGCCTGCAAGCCGGGCATGGTCGGCGACGGCATCCGAGGCAAGTTCACCGTGACGGCCAAGCGTCACGGATGACCGGAGCGAAGCCCGGGTCGCGCGGCATGCGCGCAGGTCGGGGTGCCGGGGCGTAACGGCATCGTTGACTGCCGCCGCTACCACCGCGGCCGTCGTCTCCACCGAGACTCCGTCCGTGGCGTTGAGGCGTCTGCGGCGAGGCAACCGGCCGGGTGTGACACATCCGCCCGGCGCGCCGCAGGGGGTAGCGCCGATCATTATCGGCCGTGCGGTGCCTTGATGTCTGCGGTCCCCCCGCCTTGAGTTGCCGTGCGCGGCGCGGGCGGTCCCTGACGGGCCGCCCGCGCCATTGGCCCCTCGATTGCGAAGTGGCGGTCCGAGAACGTCGATGTGAAATAGCGGTGAAGGGAGTTTCGGAAGCGTTCAGTGGGCAATGCGCAGGGGCGTGACCTACCCCAATGGCGGCATACCGCAAAATCGCCCATACGACTCCAGACCAAACCCTCCCTACCGCGGCGGATCAAACGCGCCGGATGTCGGTGATACGGCCCCGCTGCCGCCTGCTGACGGAGCGCATGCCCCGCGCCCCAGAAATTCACCCCCTCCCTACAACTCCGCCCCGGCCGCACCGTACGGCGACGTTCCGAACGCGGCGTACCACGGCAGAAGGACTTCGAGCGGCAATCGCGGAGGCATCGACAGGCGCCGAATGGCCTTGATCATTCACAGCATCGCGGATGTCGCCGCGGTATTTCTCGGGCTGTGGATCCTGCTGTATCTGCTCGACGCAAATCAGGCGAATGTCTTTGTCGACTTCGTGCACGGTGTGGCCAGCTGGCTTGCCGGCTGGTCGCAGGACATCTTCATCATGGACGTGGAAGGGCTGCGTGTCTTCTTCAACTACGCCCTGCCCGCGCTGATTTACCTCGCGGTCGGCCACGGCGCAGCTGCCTGGCTGCGCCGCCTCTGACGGGGCATCCGCCGAGCTCAGGGGGCGCGGGCTGCCAGTGTCCCCTGAGCGCGAACCACCCCCTCGGCGCCCAGCGCGCCGGTTTCACCGTGCTACGGGGCGAAGAGGGTGCGTGCCGATCGTTGCCGTCGAACGTGGAGTCGTGTCTGCCGGCGAACGATGCGCGGTGCACTGAAAATTCCGCCCCAATGCGCATCCCGATGCGCACCTCCCGTCGCGCATACCGATACGAGCCTTCCGTCGCGCGACAAACCCCGCTCTCCCGAGCCAGAATCCGCACGCTCATTCCGCGCCCGCGGGGCGTGACGCGGTGATCAATTCGACACGTGGTGATCAATTCGACGTGCCCGAATTATGGTAATCGGCCGCGACTGCCCGTTCATTCGCCCCCTTGCATGTTTGGCAGGACATTGGTGGCGGTTCCCCCAGGCGCTGTGCATCAGGTGTGAAACATTCTTCCCGGATTCCCCTCCTCGATTTGCGTTCGGGGGAGCCGGAGAATGCACACTGCCGGGCATGAATCAGAGGCCCGACGGCAGGTACGCCGACTTCCAGGACCGATATGAGCGCGGAAATGCCGCGCCTCATCCGAATTCCGCCCGTGTCCTTCCCGGCCAGCGCCACTCAGCGCCGCACCTGCCGGGAGGCGGCGGGCCGTACGAAGCCGGGCCGTCCCCACGCCGGGGCGGAAAGGCCAAGCGGATTCTGATATCCGTGCTCGTCGTCCTGCTCGTGGTGTTGGCCGGTACATACTTCTGGGCGGACTCCAAGCTGCGCAAGGAGGTCGACCTCAGCAAGGTCATCGACCGCCCGGCCGAGGGCGAGGGCACCAACTACCTGATCGTCGGCTCGGACAGCCGCAAGGGCATGTCGGCGGCCCGGCGCAAGAGCCTGCACACCGGCGGCAGCGCGGAGGCGGGCCAGCGGACCGACTCGATGATGATCCTGCACGTCGGCTCCAACGGCCCGACGCTGATCTCCCTGCCGCGCGACTCGAACGTGACCATCCCGCAGTTCCGCGGTTCCGAGTCCGGCAAGATCAGGCCCGCGATGGGCGCGAACAAGCTCAACGCCTCCTACGCCTTCGACGGTCCGCAGCTGCTGGTCCGCACGGTCGAGTACAACACCGGGCTGCACATCGACCACTACGCCGAGATCGGCTTCACCGGCTTCGCCGACATCGTCGACGCCATGGGCGGCGTCGAGATGAACCTCGACAAGGGCTTCACGGACAAATGGTCAGGAGCCGACTTCAAGGCCGGCACACAGACCCTCAACGGTGCCCAAGCGTTGGCGTACGTCCGCACCCGGCACGCCTTCGCCGGCAGCGACCTGGACCGCACCAAGAACCAGCAGAAGTTCCTCTCGACGCTCGCGAGCCAGGTGGCCACGCCCGGCACCCTCCTCAACCCGTTCACGCTCTTCCCGGTCATGAGCGCGGGCCTGGACACCCTCGTCGTCGACAAGGACATGAACCCCTACCTGCTGGCCAAGATGTTCTTCGCCATGAAGGACGTCAACAGCGGCGAGGGCAAGTCCATGAACATGCCGGTCTCCGGCAGCGTCGGCGGCAACCTCCAGTGGGACAGGGCCAAGGTCAAGCAGCTCGTGGACGAGCTGAAGAACGACGACCCGGTCACCGTCACCAGCGACAGGTGACCTACATCGATCCGGCCGCGAGCGGTCCGTGCGGAAGGCAACGTACGGACCGCTCTTTCCCGCGTCGGAGCACGCGGTTCGAAGCACACGGTCCGAGCGGAACGCGCACTGTCAATGGCTCATGGGGCGGGGGTGAGGCCGGCGCGGGCGGGGCCGTAGAGGTAGAGCGCCGCCCGCGCCGGGTGGCAGATCCGCCGGCACGGGGGGAGCCGTCGGATCCGCGTGCCGATGACCAGTCGGCTGCTTTCTACTGCGCCACCGGTTGGTCGAGTGTCACACCCGCACCATCAGGCGCCTGGAAGAGTGCATATGTCCGCGCATATGGGATGTATCGCTTGGCCGGGTAACGCGGCAGCATGCTGCGGCGCAGAACTGCATACGGGCGCGTTGGTCGCCCCGTGTGCGATCACGGCCAGGGTGACTCCTGTGGGGGGTGGCCGCCCTGGCCGTGATCACTCTTCCCCACTGTCGAGGCGCTGCGTACGTCAGATTGCGACTCCAATGAGCCACAGACGCGAATCCTTGCCCCTAGATGATCCGTACAGCAGCGGCCGGGCCGGCACCCCCGCAAAGCGGACAGCCCTGATCATCCATACGATTGCCGATATTGCCGCCGCGTTCTTGGGGCTGTGGATCCTGCTCTACCTGCTGGAAGCGAACCAGGGCAACGTCTTCGTCCAGTTCGTGAAGGGCGTGGCGGACTGGCTCGCCTGGTGGGCGCGGGACATCTTCACCATGGACACCGAAGGGCTGCGCGTCGCCCTCAACTACGGTCTGCCTGCCGCGATCTATCTGCTGGCCGGACACCTGATCGCCGGGCGGGTACGCCGCCTCTGACCCAGCACGGATGCCGGGCCGCGGCGCAGCTCGGTTACCTGCTCGGCGCCCCGTTCCCCAGCAGCCGCCTGGGTCCCTCAGGCGGTCGCGGCGTGACCGACTCCGGGGCCGGGCTATCGCGGTGTTGCCAGTGCGCCGCTCAACATGGCGGATGGTGCCCGTCTGGGCTGGCGTAGCGGCACTCCACGTAGGCGGAGCGTGGAGGGACTCGGTCACCTACATCAGCACCGCCAGCCGGTGCAGGGCCAGCGACCCCGCCACCGTCACGCTGCCGCTCCAGCCGACCCACCGGATCACCGGTCCAGTGCACATCGGCCGGCCGGCGCAGCGTGTTGCCGCACTGCAGCGCCTCGGGCACCCAGAAGAACCGCGGCACGGTCAGACAGGGCCGACCACATAGCTGGTACGCAGCAAGGTGCCGAGGTTGGCGCCGTGCAGCGGCCACAGCGGGTCGGCGTAGAGGTGGCCCCAGCAGGAGTGGGCGCCGGGAGCGGCGGAGTTCGCCGCGGGTGCGGGTGCGGGTGCGGGTGCGGGTGCGGGTGCGGGTGCGGACCGGGCAGCGCCGGTGCTGCGCCGTGCACGGCCGCTCATCGTGCTCCGGAAGCGGACCTCCGCAAGTAGTGACGGCACTGTGGTCTGCGACAACGTTCGGATCTTCCAAGGCGCTTGGCGGCGCGTTACGCCATCTTCATCCGAAGCTGTCGCCCGCTCCGGGCCCGCCGCCCCCATGCTGGCGAACCCCGGGACTCGGTGTCCCGGGGTTCCGGCCAGTCCTACCGGTAGGCCACTGCACCGGTGGTTCGCGTGGATGCTCCTGGCCTCATGCCTTGTCGCGCAGCGCAGGCCGCTGTCAGAAGCCGGTGGTCTCCACCGTGACCAGACCGTCGATCGGCGAGGCGGGCATGGCGGGCGTGGCAGGCGCGAGGGACTGGGCCGTCCCGGCGGCGTCGCCGATGGTCACGGTGCCACCGTGGCCGGCGATCTCGCCGCCGAAGCTGGCGAGACCACCGGAAATGTTGTCCAGCTCGCTCTCGGTAATCTCGGAGGCGTCGATCTCAGGGGTGAATCCGTTACGCATGGCGTGCCGTTCCCTTCAATGCTCTGGGTTTCTGGACTAGCGTCGGACGGGGATTACCGATAAAGCAAATCCGGCCGATTTTACGGCCGTCCGGCACCCGAATCCGGGCGTCATGCCGACGGCGCGTATCGCAGGATGCAATCACGTCAACAGGCCGTGCGGCAACTTACTGTCCGGTTTTATCTGGTACGTACCTCACTGCTGCAGCACCATTCTGACCTGCGCAGATACAGGTATTTTTGGGCACCAGACCCTTCACATGCCACCTGCTGGATAATCGCCATGAAAAAGCTCTGCACGCATCTCTGGAAGTCATATCTGCATTTACAGTTCGACGAATGGCGAGTGCGGCGAGATGCCATGAGATGTCGGTATCTTCCGCGTATCGAGCGCCTCCGCGCGGATCGGGTGCATAAAGCCGGTCATCGCTTTTCAGGGCCTCGAAACGGCATTTGGTGACGGCCTGCCTGGTCGCAGACCGTCACCCGTTCGGGCCTCCAGCAAGCGTCGGCTGCCATCCGTTGACATCGTGGAGAGACGGTTTCGCCAGAGGTATGGAGGATCGTCGTGAGCAGTTCGCCCAAGGCTTTGCTTGAAGGAGGGCCAGATGGCCTGAAGCAGCGCATCGTGCCGATCACCCCGCCAGGTATTGAGATCCGCGTGCAGCACGGCGGCGGCTACGAACGCTTCAAGGTGACGCCCCGATGGGAAGACACACCTGAGGGTTCGCTGCCGGTCTACGAGTGGGTCGCACACGTCGACGCGTAGCGGCTCAGTAGCGAAGCTGACGGGGCAGGGAACCGCCCCTGGCTGCGTCGGAGCTCGCAGACGCAGGGGCGGCCAGCTGTTGGGGTCAGCGCAGAGCCGCTGCGACGCGTCGCTTCAGTCGCTCGTCGTGGAGGGTCTCGACCGTGCGCCAGGCGGCGTCGGTGACCTCCTCGGTCTGCAGTTCACCGACCTCGGCCGTGGTGCGGAAGAGGAAGCGGAAGTCGATGTGCTGGTGGCCCGGCTCGCTCTTGGCCTGGTTGGCCGGGATGGGGTGGACATCGATGTGGAGTGGGGTGTCGTCGACCGAGGCGACGGTGTCAGCGGGGATGCCGGTTTCCTCGGCGAGTTCGCGGCGGGCGGCGTCCAAGAGGGTGCTGTCGTCGGCTTCGAGGTGGCCGCCGGGCAGGAGCCACTTGTCCAGGGCGAGGTGGTGGATGTGCAGGATGCGGCCGTCCGGCCCGGCGAGGACGGCGCCGGCGGTCGCGTGCCCGCGGAACTCCTTGCGGCTGGCCAGGTCGGCCCCCTCGTCCAGGAGGTGGAGGACGGGGGCGAGCGTGGGCTTCTCGTCGGGGTGCTCGTCGAGGTAGGCGGTGAGGATGGTGCGGATGTGGTCTGCCGTGATGGCCATGGTGATCACCTGTTGAAGTAGGAGAGCCAGGTCGCCGCGATTGCGGCGCGGTCGTCTGCGTCGGCCTCGTGGATGCCGGGGGCGAGGTCTCCGCGGGTGAGCATCCTGATCCCGGCGAGGATTTCGGCCTGGACCAGGAAGATGAACGGCCCAACGCTTGCGCCGTGGAGGAAGTTGACGGCGTTGCCGCCGTTCGCCAGATAGAAGAAGTGACCGGTGGTCTGGTAGCGGGTGATGTGTTCGCCGGCCGTGGTGCGGGTGTAGACATCCGGCAGGCTGCTGAGTTCCAGTTCGTCCTCGCTGCTGGTTACGGTGGCGACGTAGGCACCGTTGCGGAGGTGCCCGAAGTCCTCGCCGTGCAGCGAGATCGCACCCGTCGCGCAGAGCACCAGTCCGGCGCCCCGCAGCGCGTCCTCTCGGTCGCGGGCAACGGTGAAGCCCTGGGACAGAGCCTGGGTGCGGCGGACGGGATCGATGTCGTGGACGGTGACCTGGACTCCCTTGGCGTGCAGGAGGCGGGCGATGGAGCTGCCCAGTTTGCCGAAACCGATCACCAGCGCGGGGCGACCATGGAGGATGTCGCCGCGGCCGCGCATGACGGCTTCGGTGCAGAAGACCACCGATTGGCCGACCAGGAAGTCCTCGGGGTCCTTGAGCGGTGAGCGGGCCACTGAAACGACTGGGCAGGGAAGTTTGTCGAGGTCCTGGTAGCGGCGGTGGCCGTTCTCGGTGTCCTCGATCACTCCGAGGATCTGCCCGGAAAAGCGGGCGTGCAGCTCGGCGAGGGCGGGGGCGAAGTAGTCCAGCGCGGCGTCGGGATCGGCGAACAGCTCACGGGAGAGCGTGTCTACCGGGATGGCCTTTTCGACCTCGCGCTGGGCGGCAGGGGTGATGGATTTGGGCTTGGGCAGGACCGCTCGCAGGCGACTCATCGCGGCGACCGCGCGGACGAAACCGGGACGCTCGGGCAGTAAGTGGGTCACCAGGAATGAGGTGACCTGGCCGGTGGGTGCGAACTGGGTGGCGATCTTGGCGAAGTAGGCGTCCAGCCGGGCGCGTTCGAAGGATTCCATGGCCGTTCCCTCTCATTGGGAGTCAGGGCAGTGCATGGGTGGTGGCTGGTGCGTTCAGGCAGGGCGGGCGAGGCCGAACAGGAGGCGGCCGGAGGCGAGGCCGGCATCGAGGTAGGCGTCGACGCGGGGGAGGTCGGCACTTCGCGGCAGTGGGTCCAGGCCGATCACTAAGGATCCGCGACGGCGCCCTGCGGTTCGGCCAGGCCACCCAGGAATGCGGAGAGGTGCCGCATGCGGGCCTCGATGGCCTCCGCAGTGTCGTGCCCGGTGCGGCCGGGCGGATGGGCGAGGAGGAGGTACGCGAGGTCGGTGTCGGCTGGGTCGACGCCGAGCCAGGTCCAGGCGCCCAGGGCGGCCAGCAGGCGGGCCCGGGGCCTGCGGCGGGCGGCTGAGTGCAGGTGGTCAGCATGGTGCCCCCTTGGCCGCCGGGGCGGTCTTGAAGCGTGACCAGACGACCTTGCCCGTCACACCGCGCTCCTCGACGCCCCAGTCATCGCAGAGCATGGCGACGATGTGCAGGCCGCGGCCGGAGACGTCATCGTTGGTGGGGCGACGGAGCCGGGGCCGGCGGGGGCTGGAGTCGTGGACCTCGACACGGACGATGTCGTCCTCGGCACTCATCGTGACGTAGAAGCCACAGCCGCGGCGTGTGCCGTGGGCGAGGGCGTTGGTGGCCAGCTCGGAGACACAGAGGCGAACGTCATCGACCCGTCCCTCCAGGTCCCAGGCGGCCAGGGTGCGGAGGACGAAGTCACGGGCCAGCCCCACGGATTCGGGGACAGGGGCAAAGAATCGTTTGATGGCATCGGGCATGGCGAGCCTCATGTCTCGGCGTCCAGGGCAGGGGTAGAGCTGGGAGTGCGGCGGCGAGAGCGGTGTGGCGTCCGGCGGGCCGGCTTGCTGTCGCGGACGAGCATCAGCCGTACTCCGGATCCGGCGATCTCCCGCTTCCGCTCGGCGGCTATCGGCTTGGGCCCCAGGTGGGAGGCGGCAGGCAGGACCACTCCGTAGACATCCGGCATGTCGAGCACGTCCAGCAGCCCGGTGAACGCCGCGCTGTGGGCGTTCGCACCGGTGCCGCGCTCGATGAAGATCGCGCCCAGCACCAGCTCGTGGTTGCGGCAGTACTCCGCCAGGGCTTCGGTCAGGGCCGTCTGCCGGGCGGCGGCGCTCTTGGGGAGTCGGAGGAAGCCGTAGACGGTTGGGCCGTTCACTGGGCGATGCTCCGTGAGGGGTTCCATATGCGTGTCGAAGACCAGGAAGAGCCGGCGGACCATCGCCCTGCCGAGGCAGGTGGTCGATGTGCTCGAAGAGCACAAGCGATGGCAGAAGCAGGAGCGGGCATCGCGGGGGATGGAGTGGAGTCCGACCGGCCGTGTCTTCACGACTCGGAGCGGCGAGCCACTGGACGCGGCGAACGTCCGGCGGGACTTCAAGGCGATCGTGAAAAAGGCAGGGCTGGAGCCGGAGTGGACCCCGCGGGAACTCCGACACAGCTTCGTGTCCCTGCTCTCTGACCACGGCATCCCGCTGGAGAGCATCGCTCTATTGGTCGGCCACAGCAGTCAGGCCACGACGGAGGCCGTCTATCGCAAGCAGCTCCGGCCCGTGATCACGAAGGGTGCTGAAGCAATGGACGACATCTTCGCCGGGGATCAGGAACAGGGCGGCGCCGTAGCCTGATCATTTTCGTTTGGCCCCCTGTTTGGCCCCCGAGCACGTCAGAGGCCCATCCGCGATCACGCGGATGGGCCTCTGACCTCTGTCGGGGTGGCGGGATTTGAACCCACGACCTCTTCGTCCCGAACGAAGCGCGCTGCCAAGCTGCGCTACACCCCGAAGCAACGAGCTCTACTTTAGCGGACTGATCCCCGTAGGCGAAATCCGGTTCTCGCGGAGCGGGGGAGCGGGGCTGACCTGGGCGATCACGGTGGTGATCAGCCCCGCTCGTTCGGCGTCAGCCGCGGTCCGGCGCCGTCAGCGTCAGCAGGGTCGCCTCCGGGGGGCAGGCGAAGCGGACCGGGGTGTAGCGGTTGGTGCCGCAGCCGGCGGAGACGTGGAGGAAGGAGGTGCGGCCGGCCGCGGTGTGGGTGGAGAGGCCCTTGGCACGGTCGGTGTCGATGTCGCAGTTGGTGACCAGGGCTCCGTAGAAGGGGATGCAGAGCTGGCCGCCGTGGGTGTGGCCGGCCAGGATCAGCGGGTAGCCGTCGGTGGCGAAGGCGTCCAGGGAGCGCAGGTAGGGGGCGTGCACGACGGCGAGGGAGAGGTCGGCGTCGGACTCCGGGCCGCCGGCCACCTCGGCGTAGCGGTCGCGCTTGATGTGCGGGTCGTCCAGGCCGGTCAGGGCGATCTCGATGCCTTCCAGCTTGAGGCGGCCGCGGGAATTGGACAGGCCGACCCAGCCGGCCGTGTCGAAGGCGTCGCGGAGGTCTTCCCACGGGTTGCGGACGACGCCGACGGCGGGCGCGTTGCCGTTGAGGCCGTGCCGGCCCTGGACCCGCTCCAGCAGGTAGCGGGCCGGATTGCGCAGCTTGGGGCCGTAGTAGTCGTTGGAGCCGAAGACGTAGGCGCCGGGGAACTCCATCAGGGGGCCGAGTGCGTCCAGCGTCTCGGGGACGCCGTCGGTGTCGGAGAGGTTGTCGCCCGTGTTGATGACGAAGTCGGGGCGCAGCCCGGCCAGCGACTGCAGCCAGCGCTGCTTCTTGCGCTGGCCTCGGACCATGTGGATGTCGGAGACCTGCAGGACGCGCAACGGCCGCATGCCGCGGGGCAGTACGGGCACGGTGACGCGCCGGAGGCGGAACGAGCGGGCTTCGAAGCCGGCGGCGTAGGCCAGGCCGGCCGCGCCGACTGCGGTCAGGGACAGGGGGACTCCGTATCGCGCGCGCATCTCTCCATCGTCGCAGAGTCGCGGAGCGCGCCGCGCGGCGAGCCTTGGGGAGGGGTTACGGCGCCGCTCGCCCCTGGTGGCGGGGGCACGGGCGCGAAAAGGCGCGGCGGTTGTCAGTGGGGCGGGGCATACTCGACGGCATGACCACGCTCAAGTCCAAGCTGCAGGATGACCTCACCACCGCGATCAAGGCGCGCGACGAGCTGCGTTCCTCCACCCTCCGCCTCACACTGACGGCGATCCAGAAGGAGGAGGTCGCCGGCACCGAGGCGCGCGAGCTGTCCGACGGCGAGGTCGAGAAGATCATCACGCGGGAGGCGAAGAAGCGCCGCGAGGCCGCCGAGGCGTTCGAGAAGGGCGGCCGGGCCGAGTCCGCGGAGCGGGAGCGCGCCGAGGGCGAGGTGCTCGCCGACTATCTGCCCAAGCAGCTGACCGACGCGGAGCTGGAGAGCCTGGTCGCGGCGGCCGTGGCGCAGGCCAAGGGCGAGGGCGCCGAGGGGCCGCGTGCGATGGGCGCCGTCATGAAGATCGTGAACCCGCAGGTGGCGGGCCGGGCCGAGGGCGGCCGGGTGGCCGCGGTGGTGAAGAAGCTGCTGGCCGGCGGCTGAGCGGAGCCGAGCCGCGGGCCGGCTCGGTAACGGGTAGCGGCGCGCGTACGGAAAAGGGGCGCCCCCATCGGGAGGGCGCCCCTTTCTCTGTGTCCCCAGGTTTCTCTGTGTCCTCAGGGCTGTGGGACGCGGTCCGTTCTCAGCCCGTTCTCCGCGTGCCTATGGCTCCACATCCCTGCGGCTCTGTGTCTCTACGGGCATGCCTCCATGGGCATGTCTCCACGGCCATCTCTCCACGGCCGTGAACGTGACCCGTGTCACCCCGCGGTCATCACGGCCCGGCTACCAGCCACCGTCGCCGCCGCCCAGAATGTCCGGGAAGCCCGGGAGGTGCCACCTGTCGCCAGGCTTGTCGTCGCCGCCGTGGCCCCGGCCGGGCCGGTCCCTGCCCTTCCCCTTGCCGTCGTCGCCCTTGTCCTTGCCCGGATCGTTGATCGGGACGGTGGGCAGCGCCGGCGCGGGCCTGCCGGCCAGAGCGCCGGTCATCGCATCGCGCCAGATGGGGCCCGGGGTGTCGGCGCCGTAGACCTTCTCGTGCGGGACGCCGCCGATGGTGATGTTGTACATCTTGCGGTTGTGCAGCGGGTCGCCGACCCAGACCGCGCCGGCCGCGTTCGGGGTGTAGCCCACGAACCAGGCGGCGTAGCGGTCGTCGCTGGTGCCGGTCTTGCCCGCGCTGTCCCGGCCCTTGAGGCCGGCCTGCTTGCCGGTGCCGTCCTCGACGACACCCTTCAGCAGGGCGTTTATGGTGTCCGCTGTCCGCTTGGACATCGCCGTCCGGCAGCTGCCCTGCGGAACCTTCATCGCCTTGCCCCGCGGGCCGGTGATCGACTCGATGGCGACGGGGCTGCAGTACTGGCCGCCGTTGGCGAACGTGGCGTACCCGGCGGCCATCGTCAGCGGCGACATCTCCTGCACACCGAGCGTCATGGACGGCACTTCCTGGAGCTTCCTGCCGTCCGCGCGCTCGATGCCCATGCCCTGCGCCATCTTGACCGCCGGGCAGATACCGATATCGCTGATCAGCTGCACGAAGTAGGTGTTGACCGACTTCGCGGTCGCCTCCTTCATGCCGTACGGGCCGACCTCCCGCTTGTTCTCGTTCTGGGTGCTCTCCGTGCCCGTCCACTCGCCGTTGCAGGTCTGCACCGGACTCGGATACGGCATCCGGTACGGCGACGAGTACTGCTGGTACGGGCTGGTGCCCTGCTCCAGCGCGGCCGCCGCGATCACCGGCTTGAAGGTCGACCCGGGCTGGTAGCCGGCGCCGCCGCCCATGTTCTCGTCCACCGAGAGGTTCAGCTGGGTCTGGTTCGGACCGAAGCCGTACGGGCGCGACTGGCCCATGCCGAGGATCCGGCCGGTGCCCGGCTCGACGATCGCCGCGGCGCTGGCGACCGGGTCGTCGTCGTAGACGTGCTTGCTGACCGAGGCCTGGATCGACTTCTGGGTCTGCGGATCGAGGGTGGTGCGGATGGTCATGCCGCCCTGGTCCCAGAGCTTGAGGCGGGCCTTGCGGGTCTTGCCGAAGGTCTTGTTGCCGAGGAAGACCTTGCGGATGTAGTCGCAGAAGAAGCCCGCGCCGTCGACGGCGGTGATGCAGCCGTTCTTGGGGCGGCTGACCGCCAGGTCGATCGGCTTTTCGGCGGCCGCGTCGGCCTGCGCCTGGGAGATGTCCTTCAGATCGGCCATCCGCTGAAGGACGGTGTTACGGCGCCGGGTGGCCTCCTTGGGGGAGTTGACCGGGTCGTAGCGGCTCGGGGACTGGACGATGCCGGCCAGCAGGGCCGCCTCCTCCAGCTTCAGATCCTTGGCGTGCTTGCTGAAGTAGCGCTGGGAGGCCGCCTCGACGCCGTACGCCTGCTGCCCGAAGAAGGTGATGTTGAGGTAGTTCTGCAGGATCTTCCGCTTGCCGAGCTCCTGCTCCACCTGGATCGCGTACTTGAGCTCCTTGACCTTGCGGCCGATCGTCTGCTGGGTGGCCTGCGCGACCTTGTCCGCGTCGTTGCCCGCCTCCTCGACGAAGACGTTCTTCACATACTGCTGGGTCAGCGTCGAGGCGCCCTCGGAGACGCCGCCGGAGCGGGCGTTCTTGTTGACCGCGCGCAGGATGCCCTTCATGTCGATCGCGCCGTGCTGGTAGAAGCGCGCGTCCTCGATCGCGACGATCGCCTTCTGGATATACGGCGACATGTCCTTGAGGCCGACGACGGTGCGGTCGCGGGAGTAGACCTTGGCGATCTCGCCGCCGTCGGCGTCCAGGATCGTGGTCCGCTGGCTGAGCGGCGGGGTCTTGAGGTTCGCCGGGATCTCGTCGAAGCCCTCGACCGACCCCTTGGCGGCGAGGCCGAGCGCCCCGGCTGCCGGAAGCGCGAGACCGGCCAGCACGGCACCCGCCAGGACGCTGACACCGAGGAACTTGGCGGCCTGCTGGGTCCTGCTCAGACCCCCGCCGTCGCGCTTCTTAGCCATGAGGGCAGCCTACGTTCTCAATCGCCGGACAGGGGCGCACCTGTTCGCTTAACCTGTTCTCGCCTGCCACAGCGGAATGGTTACGCCCCAGTTCGTCAAGCCCCTCTCCCCGTGCGGACCGTGTCCCACGAACGTGCTCGCGCTGCCAGAAATCCCGCGTGACCACACCGAAATGTCTTCCTTGTGGTGAATGTGACGCATGTCGCGCGGTCACTCCGTCGGGTGATCTGCCGCATACGCATAGTCCGTTCGGGCCATTCAAGATTGGGCCCGAAGGGGGTGTTGCGCCCTGCCTGCCTTCCGTAACGTCCTCAACTGGCAACGGTGAATATGCCGATTGCCGCCGTGGGGGAGCCTCAATTCGGGAGAGGACGGCGCCAGCATGAGCTGGGTTACCGACTGGAGTGCACAGGCAGCCTGCCGCACTACCGATCCGGATGAACTGTTCGTTCAAGGTGCGGCACAGAACCGCGCCAAGGCAGTGTGCACCGGATGTCCGGTACGCACGGAGTGCCTGGCCGACGCCCTGGACAACCGGGTGGAGTTCGGCGTGTGGGGCGGGATGACCGAACGCGAGCGGAGGGCGCTGCTGCGTCGCCGCCCGACCGTGACGTCATGGCGCCGCCTGCTGGAAACAGCGCGTACGGAATACGAGCGCAGCACCGGGATCCTGCCGGTGGACTGCGACGACGAGGCCTTCAACGAGTTCGCCGCGGTCGGCTAGCCGAGCACTTCGGCCGAGCCGGACCGGGCAATGACGATGGCCCGTCAGTGACTTTGGCGTGCCCTGGAGTCGGGTGCGCCGGGGTTGGACGCCGGGGTGATGTGCTCGTGGCGTGGGCGCGCGATGGTGCCCGCGTGGCTTGTGCGTGGTGCCCGTGTGGCATCTGTGCCGGGCGTGCGAAGGCTGTCCGTGGTGCGGGACGGCGACGGACGGCGGACGTGGGGCGTCCGGGCGGGGCGAGGCGACTGGCCGAAGCGGCTGGTCGGACGGGCTCTGGTCGGGCGGACTCGGATCGGATGAGTGTGGAGCGGGCGGCCTCGGAGCGGGTGGCCCGGGGAGGGCCGTGGCGGTGTGGTGCCGGGCGGTCGTTGCAGTCGTTGCCGGCTCCGGTGAGGCGGTCGTCGGTGGTGGGTCAGTCGTCGGCGTCGGTGGGGCCGAGCGCGAGGCGGTCGCCGATCGCGCGCAGGCCCGCGAGGTCATGGACATCGCCGGGTAGCGCGGCGACTTCCGCCACCGGGACCTCGGGATGCAGCGCGGTGAAGCGGTCCCGGGTGCGCCGTTCGCGCGCGAGGACCTGCATGCGTTCCGCGTGCAGCCGCAGCAGCCCGGCGGCGAGTTGCGCCGCCGAGGCCGAAGGGGATACCACATGCTCCGCCGCGGCAGCGGGGGAGAGGCCGCCGGCGGTACGTGTTCCAGCCTTCCCGCCGTCGAGATCCACAATGCCGTCCGGTTCAAGATTATTTTCGTCATGGTCCGGCCCGGCGTCGGCGTCCTCGGACAGCCGGTCCGTCAGCATCTCGGCGGCGGCCAGCGCCCGCTCCGCACTCAGTTGCGCGGCGCCGCTGCCGTGCACCCGGTTCAGTACGAGGCCGGCCAGCGGCATCTGCTCGGCGGCCAGCCGCTCCACGAAGTACGCCGCCTCGCGCAGCGCGTCCCGCTCCGGGGCGGCCACCACGAGGAACGCCGTACCGGGCGCCTGGAGCAGCCGGTACGTGGCGTCCGCGCGGGTGCGGAAGCCGCCGAACATGGTGTCCATGGCGGCCACGAACGTCTGTACGTCACGCAGGAGTTGGCCGCCCATCAGCTTGCTGAGGGTGCCGGTCATCATCGACATGCCGACGTTCAGGAACTTCATCCCGGCCCGCCCGCCGACCTTCGCCGGCGCCATCAGGACCCGGATGAACTTGCCGTCCAGGAAGGAGCCGAGGCGCTTGGGCGCGTCCAGGAAGTCCAGCGCGGAGCGGCTCGGCGGGGTGTCGACGACGATCAGGTCCCACTCGTCGCTCGCGCGGAGCTGGCCGAGCTTCTCCATGGCCATGTACTCCTGCGTGCCCGCGAAACCGGCCGACAGGGACTGGTAGAAGGGGTTCTCCAGGATGGCGCGGGACCGGTCGGCGTCCGCGTGGCCCTCGACGATCTCGTCGAAGGTGCGCTTCATGTCCAGCATCATCGCGTGCAGTTCACCGCCTGCCGCGTCGTCGACGCCCTTGACCTGGCGGGGGACGTTGTCGAGCTCGGAGATGCCCATCGACTGCGCCAGCCGTCTGGCCGGGTCGATGGTCAGTACGACGACCTTGCGGCCGCGCTCGGCCGCCCGTACGCCCAGCGCCGCGGCGGTGGTGGTCTTGCCCACGCCGCCCGCGCCACAGCACACCACGATGCGGGTGCGCGGGTCGTCGATCAGCGCATCGACCTCCAGCCACGGGGCCGAGGCGTCCAGCGTCGTGTCGTCCGAGGTCATATGGGCCCCTGTTTCCGCAGGTCTCTCGCCAGGCGGTAGAGCCCGGCGAGGTCCACTCCCTCGGGGAGCAGCTCCAACTCGTAGGTGGGCAGGCCGATGGCGGTCAGCTCGGCATGCTCGGCGCGCTCCAGCTCGACCCGCTCGGCGTGTTCGCGGGCCTGCTCCAGCAGGGGGTCGATCAGCCGGTCGGCCAGGCCGCCGCGGCGCGCGCCGCCCAGCCCGGCCTGGGAGAGCGCCTTGGCGACGGCCGTACGGGCACCGCGGGCGGCGATGTCCAGGTCGCCGTTGCCCAGCACGGCCGGGCGGGTCATGTTGATGACGATGCCGCCCACCGGGATGCCGGCGGTGCGCAGCTCGGCGATGCCGTCCGCGGTTTCCTGGACCGGCATCTCCTCCAGGAGCGCCACCATGTGCACCGCGGTCTCGGGCGACTTGAGGACCCGCATCACGGCCTGCGCCTGGTTGTGGATCGGGCCGATCTTCGCCAGCCCGGCCACCTCGTCGTTGACGTTCAGGAAGCGGGTTATCCGGCCGGTCGGCGGGGCGTCCATCACGACCGCGTCGTAGACGAATCCGCCGCTCTTGTCCTTGCGGCGCACGGCCTCGCACGCCTTGCCGGTCAGCAGGACGTCCCGCAGGCCGGGGGCGATGGTGGTGGCGAAGTCGATGGCGCCGAGCTTCTTCAGCGCCCGGCCCGCGGTGCCGAGTTTGTAGAACATCTGGAGGTAGTCCAGGAGGGCGCGCTCGGCGTCGATGGCCAGCGCGTGCACCTCGCCGCCTCCGGGTGCCACGGCGATCTTGCGTTCCTCGTACGGAAGCGCTTCGGTTTCGAACAGCTGGGCAATGCCCTGCCGGCCCTCGACCTCGACCAGGAGGGTACGTCGTCCCTCGGTGGCCAGGGCCAGGGCGAGGGCGGCGGCGACCGTGGTCTTGCCGGTGCCGCCCTTGCCGCTGACGACATGGAGCCTGCTCACGCCCAGGAGCCTAACCAGTCCGCGTCCGCGATACGCACGGGATACACCCGGGAAACCCCCAGCTTCTGTCGCGGATACGTCAGGGACGGCCTCGGGGATGTCCCCTAGGGGGCGCTTCATGATCGCTCCGTGACCGCTGCTGAGCGAGGCACGCCGGGCGCCGTCCGCCGCGGCCGTGGACAGGCATTACGCTCGCCGCATGACCAAGAAGTGGGAATACGCAACGGTGCCGCTGCTCGTGCACGCGACGAAGCAGATCCTGGACACCTGGGGCGAGGACGGCTGGGAGCTGGTTCAGGTCGTGCCGGGCCCGAACAACCCCGAGCAGCTGGTGGCCTACCTGAAGCGGGAGAAGCAGGCGTGAGCGCCGTAGAGGACAAGATCGCGGAGCTGGGGCTGAAGCTGCCGCAGGTCGTGCCGCCGCTGGCCACGTACCAGCCGGCGGTGCGCTCCGGCGCGTACGTCTTCACCTCCGGCCAGCTGCCGATGGTGGACGGCGCGCTGCCGGTCACCGGCAAGGTCGGTGCCGAGGTCGGCCCCGAGCAGGCCAAGGAGCTCGCCGCGACCTGCGCGTTGAACGCGCTGGCCGCCGTGAAGTCGGTGACCGGCGACCTGGACAAGATCCAGCGGGTCGTGAAGGTCGTCGGCTTCGTGGCCTCCGCACCGGACTTCACCGGCCAGCCGGGCGTCCTCAACGGTGCCAGTGAGCTGCTCGGCGAGATCCTCGGTGACAAGGGCGTACACGCCCGGTCCGCGGTGGGCGTGGCGGTGCTGCCGCTCGATGCCCCGGTCGAGGTCGAGATCCAGGTCGAGATCGCGGAATAGCCGTCGGACGCGGGGCGTTGGCGTCCATGCGGGCTGCCGACGGGCGTTCGTGATCCGGCGGACTCCGGTGGTGCGCGTCCGGAGAGCGCCCTTCGTGCCGTAGGGACCCTCGAACATCCGCGCGCGAGCGCATAGCATCCGGCCATGTCGTCGACGACCAATGGCCAGTGGTATCCGCCGGAATGGCCGGACCGCATCCGGGCGCTCGCGAGCGGCGAGCTGACCCCTGCCAGGCCCCGGCGGGCCGCGACCGTCCTGCTGCTGCGGGACACCGACTCCGGCGGCCCCGTCGTCCATATGTTGCGCAGACGCGCCTCCATGGCTTTCGCCGGAGGCGCGTACGCCTATCCGGGCGGTTCCGTCGACCCGCGCGACGAGGCGCCGGTGGCGTGGGCCGGGCCGTCGCGCACCCAGTGGGCGGTCCGGATGGGCGTCGATCCGGCCACCGCGCAGGCCATCGTCTGCGCGGCGGTGCGCGAGACGTTCGAGGAGGCGGGGGTGCTGCTCGCGGGCGCGTCGGCCGACACGGTCGTGGCGGACACCACGGGCGAGGACTGGGAGGCGGACCGCGCGGCGCTGGTCGGCCACGAGCTGTCCTTCGCCGAGTTCCTGGGACGGCGCGGCCTGATGCTGCGCTCCGACCTGCTCGGCGCCTGGGCGCGGTGGATCACCCCGGAGTTCGAGCCGCGGCGCTACGACACCTGGTTCTTCGTCGCGGCGCTGCCCGAGGGGCAGCGCACCCGCAACGCGTCCACAGAGGCGGACCGGACCGTGTGGATCCGGCCGGCCGAGGCCGCCGCCGGGTACGACCGCGGCGAGCTGCTGATGATGCCGCCGACCATCTCGATGCTGCGCGCGCTCCAGCCGTACGCCACGGCGGCCGACGCGCTGGTCGCGGCCCCTGCCCAGGACCTGACACCGGTGCTGGCCCGCGCGAAGATCGTGGACGACCAGATCGTGCTGAGCTGGCCGGGCCACGACGAGTTCACCAAACACATCGCGCCGGCCGACGACGGCCCCGGGAACGGCACTCCCGACGGCCCTCCGGACACCCCCAGCCCCTCGGGAGGGACCCCCGCATGACCGAAGCAGCCGCTCTCCCGGGCCAGCCCCGCGGCGGGGTCATCTCAGGACCGGCTACCGCGCGCGCCCACTGTGTGCTGGCCCCGAACCCGTCGCCGATGACCCTGGACGGCACCAACACCTGGATCGTCGCCGAACCGGACTCCGACCTCGCGGTCGTCATCGACCCGGGCCCGCTCGACGACGCCCACCTCACGGCCGTCATCGACACCGCCGAACGGGCCGGCAAGCGGATCGCGCTGACCCTCCTGACCCACGGTCACCCGGACCACGCGGACGGCGCCGCGCGCTTCGCCGAGCTGACCCGTACGGCCGTACGCGCGCTGGACCCGGCGTTGCGTCTCGGCGGCGAGGGCCTGGAAGCGGGCGACGTCGTCACCACCGGCGGCCTGGAACTGCGTGTGGTGCCCACACCGGGCCACACCGCCGACTCGCTCTCGTTCCATCTCCCGGCCGATGGCGCGGTCCTCACCGGTGACACGATCCTGGGCCGCGGCACCACCGTGGTGGCGCACCCGGACGGGCGGCTGGGCGACTACCTCGACTCGCTGCGCCGGCTGCGCTCCCTGACGGTCGACGACGGCGTTTCGACGGTCCTGCCGGGCCACGGGCCGGTGCTCAACGACGCCCAGGGGGCGGTGGAGTTCTACCTGGCGCATCGGGCCAACCGGCTCGCCCAGGTGGAGACCGCGGTCGAGGCCGGCCACCGTACCCCCGCCGACGTCGTCGCCAACGTCTACGCGGATGTCGACCGCTCCCTGTGGCCGGCGGCGGAGCTGTCGGTGCGGGCGCAGCTGGAGTACCTGGGGGAACACGGGCTGATCTGAAACGCCGGCTGATCTGAGGGGCCGTTGGAGGCCCGGACCTGACGCGCGAAGGGCCCCGCCGGAGCGGGGCCCTTCGTGGTGTCGCGGTGCGCGATCGCGCGGCCGGTGTCAGCGCGAACGCTTGGCCAGGCGCTCGACGTCCAGCAGGATCACGGCGCGCGCCTCCAGGCGCAGCCAGCCGCGGCCCGCGAAGTCGGCGAGTGCCTTGTTGACCGTCTCGCGGGAGGCGCCCACGAGCTGGGCCAGTTCCTCCTGCGTCAGGTCGTGTACGACGTGGATGCCCTCCTCGGACTGCACGCCGAAGCGGCGCGACAGGTCCAGCAGGGCGCGCGCCACGCGGCCCGGTACGTCCGAGAAGACCAGGTCGGACATCTGGTCGTTGGTCTTGCGCAGTCGGCGGGCGACCGCGCGCAGCAGGGCCGTGGCCACTTCGGGGCGGGCGTTCAGCCAGGGCTGGAGGTCACCGTGGCCCAGGCCGAGGAGCTTGACCTCGGTGAGGGCGGAGGCGGTGGCCGTGCGCGGGCCCGGGTCGAAGAGCGAGAGCTCACCGATCAGCTCTCCGGGACCGAGGACGGCGAGCATGTTCTCCCGGCCGTCCGGAGAAGTGCGGTGCAGCTTCACCTTGCCCTCGGTGACCACGTACAGGCGGTCGCCGGGGTCCCCTTCGTGGAACAGGGCGTCGCCGCGGGCGAGCGTGACCTCTCCCATCGAGGCGCGCAGCTCGGCCGCCTGCTCGTCATCGAGCGCCGCGAAGAGCGGTGCGCGCCGCAGAACGTCGTCCACGAGATCTCTCCTTGTCGACATGCTCCGGGGGACTGTGGTCCCCATCATGCCGGAATGCAAAACAGTGCGATCAATCACAAGTTTGCCGGACCCGTGCCGCGAGCCGTACGGCAGGGGGCCGATTGGGGTCACGAATCCCGGTGATCGGGCCGGATGTCAGTGGGTGGCCTTAGTCTGGCCGAGTGTCCAATACGCCGGTGGGAGCACAGGACTGGGGGGCTGGGCGAGTGAGCGCAGGACGCGATTCCGCTGTGGGCGAACAGCCGTCCTTCGAAGGCCCGAATGCGGATAAAAGTGACAAATCGTCCTCCAGGGTGGTGTCCGGCCGGAAGCCGGCGGGGCGGAAGCCCGGCGCGTCGCGTCCGGCGGTGAAGGACCCGATGGCGAACACCTCAGCAAGGAAGACGTCGGTAATCAAGACCTCGGCAAGTAAGACCTCGGCAGGGAAGAAGGCCGCCGTGAAGCAGACCCCCGAGAAGCCGGCGGCGGCCGAGAAGGCCGTCATGAAGAAGGCCGTCATGAAGAAGGCCGCCGCGAAGAAGGCCGCCGCGAAGAAGGCCGTGACGACCAGGGCCGCGGCGACGAAGAAGGCCGCAGTGGGCAAGACGTCCGCCGGGGCCGAGGCGCCGGCCGCGGAGAAGGCCGCCGGGACGAAGAAGGCTGCCGCGACGAAGAAGGCCGTCGCCACGACGGCCCCCGCCGCTGCGAAGAAGACCGCCACGAAGGCCGCCGCGGCCAAGGACACCGCCGCCAAGAAGACCGCGGCCAAGAAGACCGCCGCCAAGAAGACGGCCACGAAGACCGCCGCCAAGAAAGCCCCCGCCGCCCGTAAGCCCGAGTCGCGGGTCGCCATGGTGCGCCGGGCCCGCCGGATCAACCGCGAGCTGGCCGAGCTGTATCCGTACGCGCATCCGGAGCTGGACTTCACCAACCCCTTCGAGCTGCTGGTCGCGACGGTCCTGTCCGCGCAGACCACCGACCTGAGGGTCAACCAGACCACCCCCCGCCTCTTCGCGGTCTGCCCGACGCCCGAGGACATGGCCGCGATGGCCCCGGAGCGGCTGGAGGAGCTGATCCGGCCCACCGGCTTCTTCCGCGCCAAGACCAGGTCGCTGCTCGGCCTCTCGGCCGCGCTGCGCGACCGCTTCGGCGGCGAGGTCCCGGGTCGCCTGGAGGACCTCGTCACCCTTCCCGGCGTCGGCCGCAAGACCGCCAACGTGGTGCTGGGCAACGCCTTCGGCGTCCCGGGCATCACCGTCGACACCCACTTCGGCCGCCTGGCCCGCCGCTTCGGCTGGACGACCCAGGAGGACGCGGACAAGGTCGAGGCCGACGTCGCCGCGATCTTCCCGAAGAGCGAGTGGACGATGCTCTCGCACCGTGTCGTCTTCCACGGCCGACGCGTCTGCCACTCCCGCAAGCCCGCCTGCGGCGCCTGCCCCATCGCCCCGCTCTGCCCCGCGTACGGCGAGGGCGAGACGGACCCGGAGAAGGCGAAGAAGCTGCTCAAGTACGAGCTGGGCGGGCAGCCGGGGCAGCGCCTCAAGCCGCCGGCCGACTATCCGGGGCAGCCCGCGCCCCCGATGGCGGCGCCATGACGGCAGCAGCGGTGACAGGGGCCGGCCCCGAGGGTGGCCGGCCGCGAAGCCCCGACCATAGAAGCCGAGCCTGAGGGGGCGCGTATGACGAGAGCACGGGAGCAGTACGGCGAGACCACGGCCGCCCGGCGCAAGACGGCGCCCAGCGGCCCGTACGGCCCGGCGCCGGGCGCAGACGTGCCGGACGTCACCGTCACGGCCGACGGGTTGCCCGAATGGCTGACCCCGGTGGCCCGCGCGGCAGACACGATCGAGCCCCGCCAGCTCAGCCGCTTCCTGCCGCCCGAGAGCGGCGGCCGGCAGTCCGCGGTGCTGATCCTCTTCGGCCACGGCCCGCGCGGCCCCGAACTGCTCCTGATGGAGCGCGCCGGCACCCTGCGCTCGCATGCCGGCCAGCCCTCCTTCCCCGGTGGCGCCCTCGACCCGGAGGACGGCGACCCCGACGGGTGCGGCCCGGTGCGGGCGGCGCTGCGCGAGGCCCAGGAGGAGACCGGCCTCGATCCGTCCGGTGTCCAGGTCTTCGGCGTGCTGCCGCGGCTCTACATCCCGGTCAGCGGCTTCGTCGTGACGCCCGTGCTGGGCTGGTGGCGTGAGCCGAGCCCGGTCGGTGCGGTCGACCAGGCGGAGACCGCCCGGGTGTTCACGGTTCCCGTGGCAGATCTCACGGACCCCGGTCACCGCGTGACCACGCGTCACCCGAGCGGGCACATGGGCCCGGCGTTCCTTGTCGAGAACGCCCTGGTCTGGGGTTTTACGGCCGGAGTCATCGACCGGATTCTGCACTACGCGGGCTGGGAGATTCCGTGGGACCGTGACAAGCACGTCCCGCTCGACTGGCGCTCGTGAGACGGTGTCGGGCGTGAACGTCCTGGACATTCTGCTGCTGGTCGCGGCTGTGTGGTTCGCGATCGTCGGCTATCGGCAAGGTTTCGTCGTCGGCATCCTGTCCGTGATCGGCTTCCTCGGAGGCGGCCTGATCGCGGTCTTTCTGCTGCCGCTGATCTGGAACGAGATCACCGGCGACGCGACCCCCGGTACCTTCGCGGCCATCGCGGCGGTCGCCATCGTGATCGTGTGCGCATCCGTGGGCCAGGCGCTCACCACCCATCTGGGCAACAAACTGCGCCGCCACATCACCTGGTCACCGGCGAGAGCGCTGGACGCGACCGGCGGCGCGCTGGTCAACGTGCTGGCGATGCTGCTGGTCGCCTGGCTGATCGGCTCCGCCCTGGCCGGTACGTCCCTGCCGACGCTCGGCAAGGAGGTCCGTAACTCCAAGGTGCTGCTGGGTGTCTCCCGGGTGCTGCCCCCGCAGGCCAACACCTGGTTCGCCGACTTCTCCTCCGCGCTGGCGCAGAACGGCTTCCCGCAGGTCTTCACGCCCTTCTCCAACGAGCCGATCACCTCGGTGCCCGCGCCCGATCCCGCGCTGGCCAACGGCCCGGTGGCGGCGCGGGCCAAGCGCAGCATCGTGAAGGTCGTCGGCACCGCGCCCAGTTGCGGCAAGGTCCTCGAGGGCAGCGGCTTCGTCTTCGGGCGGCACCGCGTGATGACCAACGCGCATGTCGTCGGCGGCGTCGAGGAACCGACCGTCCAGGTGGGCGGCGAGGGGCGTACGTACGACGCCAAGGTCGTGCTCTACGACTGGCGGCGCGATATCGCGGTGCTGGACGTGCCGTCGCTGGACGCCCCGGCGCTGCGGTTCGCCGGCGCGGACGCGAACACCGGCAAGAGCGCCATCGTCGCCGGCTTCCCGGAGAACGGGGGCTACGACGTCCGTTCCGCCCGTATCCGCGGCCGCATCCAGGCCAACGGCCCGGACATCTACCACCGCGGCACGGTCGGCCGCGATGTCTACTCCCTCTACGCCACGGTCCGGCAGGGCAACTCCGGCGGACCGTTGCTCACTCCTCAGGGCGAGGTCTACGGCGTCGTCTTCGCGAAGTCGCTGGACGACTCGCGCACCGGCTACGCGCTGACCGCCGACGAGGTCCGCGGGGACGTCACCCAGGGGCGTACGGCCGAGCGGCAGGTCGACACCCAGGGCTGTGCGATCTGAGCGGTGAGGTGCGGGGCGCGGGGGCCTGAGATGTGAGCCGGGGCTTCCCGCGCCGCACGCCGGCGGCGCGGAGGAGCCGGGGCTCAGCCGCGGGGATGGCGCAGGCGCGCGCTCACCCAGCGCGCTCTGCGGCGCAGGATGCGCGGAATGCCCATCGGGTGCGCGGGTTCGGGGGAGTCGCCGGACCCGAGGTCCGGGGTTCCCCTCTCCCGAGTGCCCACTGCAGCGGCACTGCTGCGGCGGTTGCGTGCCACGTCACGGTAGTCGTGCGTCCAGCCCATACCTTCGACTCTGCCCGTGCCCCAAGGTCCGTAACCGCCTCGGGAGCCGCCAATTGGCCTATGCGCGAGGCAAGTGGCCGTTCGTCAGATGAACGTTCGAACGGGTTGCGGTCCGGCCGCGGCGGACGTTCAACGGACCCCGCCTTCCGGCCGTCACCGGTCCGGTTGCCGGTCGGGTTCCGGGTCCTTGAGCCAGTTACTGCGCTCTTCGGGGGGCGACCCCCGGACCCCCAGCCGTGTCGTGCCCGCCGTCACCGGTCCGGTTCCGGGTCCTTCAGCCAGTTACTGCGCTCTTCGGGGGACGACCCCCGGACCCCCAGCCGTGCGGTGCCCGCCGTCACCGGTCCGGTTCCGGGTCCTTCAGCCAGTTGATCAGCTCGGACGAGAACGCCACCGGGTCCTCCTCGTGCGGGAAGTGGCCCAGGCCGTCGAAGAGGCGCCAGCGGTACGGGGCCTCGACGTACTCACCGGAGCCGGCGGCGCTGCGGGTGCGCATCACCGGGTCGAGGGAGCCGTGCAGATGCAGCGTCGGAACGCGTACGGGCATCTTCATCCGGCGGTTGAACTGGATGCCGTCGGGGCGGGCCATCGAGCGAACCATCCACCGGTACGGCTCGATCGAGCAGTGCGCCGTCGAGGGGATGCTCATCGCCCGCTGGTAGACGGCGACCGCGTCGTCCTCGGGCAGCCGGGGCCCGGACCAGTCGCGGATCATCCGGCCGACCAGCGCCGCGTCGTCCGCCATCAGCCGGCGCTCCGGAAGCCAGGGCCGCTGGAAGTTCCAGATGTGCGAACTCCGCCTGCTCTGCTTGACGTCGGCGAGCATCGCCGAGCGCCAGCGCCGCGGGTGGGGCATCGAGGACACCGCCAGTCGGCGCACCAGCTTGGGCCGCATCACCGCCGCCGTCCAGGCGAGGTAGCCGCCCAGGTCGTGGCCGACGAGCGCGGCGTCCGGCTCGCCCAGGGACCGGATCACGCCCGTGATGTCGAGGGCGAGGTTCGCCGGGTCGTAACCGCGCGGCGTGCGGTCGCTGCCGCCGACGCCGCGCAGGTCCATCGCGACCGCGCGGAAGCCCGCGTCGGCGAGCGCGGGCAGCTGGTGCCGCCAGGTCCACCAGAACTGCGGGAAGCCGTGCAGCAGCAGCACCAGGGGGCCGTCGCCCATCTCGGCGATGTGGAAGCGGGCGCCGTTCGCCGCGACGTCCCGGTGTGCCACCTCTCTCCCGCCGGGCACGTCGACTCTTACGACCGAGGTGGTGGTGTCAGGGGCTGTCATACCTACGAGCGTGTCACAGACTCCAGCACCGGATGCTCCGCCGGCGCCGTGCGCGGGTGTGGCTTGGCCTTCTGGAGGACGGCCGCGGTCTCCTTGGCCGAGCTGATGGACTTCTCCGGCTTCTTGATCTTCTTGATCTTGGCGACCGCGATGGCGACCAGCAGAGCGGCGAGCACCAGGAAGGCGCCACCGACGATCAGGAAGGCCCAGGCGAGCCCGAGGCCGAGGTTGTGGATGCCGTACGCTGCCGCGAAGCTCAGCACCGGCAGGGCGAACAGCGCCAGCGCCCCGGCCCCGACGAAGGCGGCGCTGCTGATGCCCGCCCGCTTGGCGTCCTGCCGCAGTTCCGCCTTGGCCAGCGCGATCTCGTCGTGGACAAGTGCGGACATCTCGGCGGTTGCCGAAGCCACCAGCTGTCCGAGGCTGCGGTCCGTGCCGTCGTCGGCTGCGCTCATCGCCGTCTCCCTCTTCTTTTTCACCCGGATGCGATATCTGTTCAGATCATGCCGGACCATCGTCGCCGGTGTGTGTCCCGGAGGCTACTTCCGCCAGGCGCCGGTGCTCCGCGGCCTTCGCTTCGAGGATGGCGGCCATCCGCAGGTGGTACTCGGGCTTGTCGAGTTCGTAGATGTCGGGGATGCCGTCGTGGTCCTCGTCGCGCTCCTCCTCCTCGCAGAGCTTGCGGTACTTGTTGTTGCGGAGCTTGAGGAGGACGCATGCGACGACGGCCGCGAGCAACGAGCCGATCAGCACCGATGCCTTGATCTCGTCGGCCAGCACCAGGTCGTCGGCGAAGGCCAGTTCACCGATGAGCAGGGAGACGGTGAAGCCGATGCCTGCCAGTGAGGCGACGGCGAAGACGTCCGGCCACTTGAGGTCGGGGTTGAGTTCGGCCTTGGTGAAGCGGGCGGTTGCCCACGTACCGCCGAAGATGCCCAGCGCCTTGCCGACCACCAGGCCGAGGACGACGCCGAGCGTTTCGGGCCGGGTGAAGACCTCGTGGACCGCGCCGCCGGAGATCGAGACGCCCGCGGAGAAGAGGGCGAACAGCGGCACCGCGAGGCCGGCCGAGAGGGGGCGGACCAGGTGCTCGATGTGCTCGCCGGGGGACTGTTGCTCGCCGTCGCGGCGGGTGCAGCGCAGCATCAGGCCCATGGCGACGCCGGCGATGGTGGCGTGCACCCCGCTGTTCTCCATCAGGCCCCAGATGACCAGGGCGAGCGGGACGTAGACGTACCAGCCGCGGACGCCCTTGCGGAGCAGCAGATAGAAGATCGCGAGGCCGACGACGGCGAAGCCGAGCGCCAGGAAGTTGATCGTCGAGGTGAAGAAGACCGCGATGATGAGGATCGCGAAGAGGTCGTCGACGACCGCGAGGGTGAGCAGGAAGGCGCGCAGCGCGGACGGCAGGGAGGTGCCGATGACCGCGAGGACGGCCAGCGCGAAGGCGATGTCGGTGGCGGTGGGGACAGCCCAGCCCCGCATCGATCCGCCGCCGATGGCGTTGACGGCGGCGTAGACGAGCGCCGGCGTCGCCATTCCGCAGATCGCGGCGATCACGGGGAGGGCGGCGGCCTTGGGGTCGCGCAGCTCGCCGGCGACCAGCTCGCGCTTGAGCTCGATGCCGGCGACGAAGAAGAAGACGGCGAGCAGCCCGTTGGCGGCCCAGTGCTGGATGGAGAGGTCGAGGCCCAGGGCGGCCGGGCCGAGGTGGAAGTCGCGGATCGCCTCGTAGCTGCCGCTGAGGGTGTTCGCCCACGCGAGGGCCACGACGGCGGCGACCAGGAGGAGAACGCCGCCCACGGTCTCGGCGCGCAGTGCGTCCGCGATGAAGTTCCGCTCGGGCAGCGGCATCCGCCCGAGGAATATGGAACGGCGGCTGTCGGGGGCGCTCATGCGTCGACCTCGCTGCGCTCGGCAGGCCGGCGTTCGCGCGGCGCGCGCCTCTCGATCGTCTGCTTGCAGGGCGCGCTCACGCGATGGACCTCCGGTCATTTCGGCAGCTGTGTACGGCTGTTGCAGTTGCCGACCAGACTTCCCGGCGCACCCAGAGTTTCTTAGCGTGTCATTGACGCGCTCACCACTTTACCCGTCGGGTGCGAGGGGTTATCCGGTGGGCATGACTTTACGGGCATATCGGGCGGGTGGCTGCCGGAGGGGACGGGTCCGGCCGCCGGAGGAGCTACGGCCGGGCGCGTCGGAGATGCCAAAGGGGGCACCGGCCGCCGCGGCCGGCGCCCCCTCCTGCTGGCGGGTCCCGCTCAGTCCTCGCTGGCGGCGCTCGGCAGCTTCGCCTGGATCAGGTCCATGACCGATGAATCGGTGAGCGTGGTGACATCGCCGAGGTCGCGGTTCTCGGCGATGTCGCGCAGCAGCCGCCGCATGATCTTGCCGGAGCGCGTCTTGGGCAGCTCCGCGACCGGCAGGATCCGCTTGGGCTTGGCGATCGGGCCGAGGTGCTTGGCGACATGCGCACGCAGCTCCTCGACGAGGCCTTCGCTCTCGTCCGCACCGCCGCGCAGAATGACGAAGGCGCAGATGGCCTGGGTGGTCTGCGGGTCGGTGGCGCCGACGACCGCGGCCTCGGCGACCTTCGGGTGCGAGACCAGCGCCGACTCCACCTCGGTGGTGGAGATGTTGTGGCCGGACACCAGCATCACGTCGTCCACCCGGCCGAGCAGCCAGATGTCGCCGTCGTCGTCCTTCTTGGCGCCGTCGCCCGCGAAGTACTTGCCCTCGAAGCGGGACCAGTAGGTGTCGAGGTAGCGCTGGTCGTCGCCCCAGATGGTGCGCAGCATCGACGGCCACGGCTCGGTCAGGACGAGGTAGCCGCCGGCGCCGTCCGGCACCTCGTTGGCGTCGTCGTCCACCACGGTCGCGGCGATACCGGGCAGCGGCATCTGGGCCGAGCCCGGCTTGGTCTCGGTGACGCCCGGCAGCGGGCTGAGCATCATCGCGCCGGTCTCGGTCTGCCACCAGGTGTCGACGATGGGCGTGGCGTCGGCCCCGATGTGCTTGCGGTACCACATCCACGCCTCCGGGTTGATCGGCTCACCGACCGACCCGAGGACCCGGAGCGAGGACAGATCGAACTTGGCCGGGATGTCGTCGCCCCACTTCATGCAGGCGCGGATCGCGGTCGGCGCGGTGTAGAGGATCGTCACGCCGTACTTCTGCACGATCTCCCACCAGCGGCCCTGGTGCGGGGTGTCGGGCGTGCCCTCGTAGAGCACCTGGGTCGCGCCGTTGGAGAGCGGGCCGTAGGCGATGTACGAGTGGCCGGTCACCCAGCCGACGTCGGCGGTGCACCAGAAGACGTCGGTCTCCGGCTTGAGGTCGAAGACGGCGTGGTGGGTGTACGACACCTGGGTGAGGTAGCCGCCGGTGGTGTGCAGGATGCCCTTGGGCTTACCCGTCGTACCGGAGGTGTAGAGGATGAACAGCGGGTGCTCGGCGTCGAAGGCCTCGGGGGTGTGCTGGTCCGACTGCCGCTCGACGATGTCGTGCCACCACACGTCGCGGCTGTCGTTCCAGGCCACCTCCTGGCCGGTGCGGCGGACGACCAGGACATGGCGGACCCGGTCCACCCGCTCGATGGCCTCGTCCACGGCCGGCTTGAGCGCGCTCGGCTTGCCGCGCCGGTAGCCGCCGTCCGCGGTGATGACGACCTGGGCGTCGGCGTCCTCGATACGGGTCGCCAGCGCGTCCGCGGAGAAACCGCCGAAGACGACGGAGTGCGGGGCGCCGAGGCGCGCGCAGGCCAGCATGGCGATCACCGCCTCCGGGACCATCGGCAGATAGATGGCGACCCGGTCGCCGGCCCGTACGCCCAGCTCGGTCAGCGCGTTGGCGGTCTTGGAGACCTCGCGTTGCAGCTCGGCGTAGGTGATCGTGCGGGTGTCGCCCGGCTCGCCCTCGAAGTGGATGGCGACCCGGTCGCCCAGGCCGTTCTCCACATGACGGTCCACGCAGTTGTAGGCGACATTGAGCCTGCCGTCGGCGAACCACTTCGCGAAGGGCGCGTTGGACCAGTCGAGTGTCTGGGTCGGCGGCGTGGCCCAGGACAGGCGCCGCGCCTGCTCGGCCCAGAAGCCCAGTCGGTCGGCCGCGGCCTGTTCGTACGCGGCTGCCGTGACGTTGGCGTGCGTGGCCAGATCGGCGGGCGGCGGGAACCGCCGCTCCTCCTTGAGCAGGTTGGCCAGACTTTCGTTGCTCACGACATCTCCCAATTCCCAGGGCGTCCGATGTGTCCCAAGACATAGCTCATCAGCCCGTACCAGGCCCTGACAAGGCCTGTGGATAAAAATTGGTGTAGACCTGTCCGATTACGGTCTGTGCCCCGGTCGTTCCGCAGGTCAGACCTTCATCGGCGCCGGCTCCGGACGGACCGCGGAGAACCTCCGGGTGGCCTCGTCCAGGACGTACGTCTGGGCCTCACCGACATGGAAGTACATGCCGTGCAGCGCCAGCGAGCCCTCGGCGACCCGGCGGGCCACACACGGGTGCGCCCTCAGGTGGTCGAGCTGCTGCATGACGTTGACCAGCGCAAGCCGCTCTTGATCGTCCGCCACCGGCCGCTCGGCGAGGGCGACTTCGCCCCTCCCCAGCCGCCCGATCCGCTCCATGCGGGCCAGGCTCGGCCGGCCGTGCCGCAGCCAGCGGGCGAGCGGGGTGGCCTCACCGCCGTCCGGCGCGTCCAGCTCTCCGGATGCCACGGAGTTGAGCAGCGCCCCCATGGCGCCGCACCCCGAATGCCCGCACACCGTGATCGAGCCGACCTTCAGCACCTCCACCGCGTACTCGATCGCCGCTCCGACCGAGTCGCAGGACGCGTCCGAGCCCGGCGGCGGCATCAGATTGCCGACGTTGCGGACGGTGAACAGATCGCCCGGACCGCTGGACGTGATCATGCTCGTGACCAGCCGGGAGTCGGCGCAGGTCAGAAAGAGCTGGGTGGGCCGCTGGCCCTCGCGCGCCAGCCGGGCGAGCTCCTCGCGCACCAGCGGGGCGGTGTGGCGCTGGAACGCGCTGACGCCGTTCAGCAGTTGACTGCCGCTGCTCCCCGGGACCGATTCGAGGGCCGGCGCCGACCGGGTGCAGTGGTGGTTGCGCCAGGGCGTCCACGGGCGGCAGGAGTGGGCGCTGGCCGGTTCGGCGATCGGACGGCCCGCACGGCCGCCGAGCGTCACCCAGCCGCCGTGCGCCCGATGGGCCGCCGACCAGGTCTGCAGCGCCTCATAGGCGGCGTGGTCCATGAACGAGCCGCACAGCTCCACGACGACGTTCGCGCGCGGCGGCACCAGTGCCAGCGCCCGGGTCAGCCGCGGCACCGCCAGAAACGTCAACTGCCCGCTGACGCGCACCCGGTGGCTTTCGGCCTCCTCCGTCACCGTGACACGGGTGTGCGTCAGCCGCCGCAGCGCCAGGAACACCGCGACCGCGACACCCGTCGCCACGCCGTGCAGGACGCCGAAGACGACGACCGCGCCCAAGGTGGCGGCGTACACCGGGAATTCGCGGTGCCGCTGCACATGCCGGATGTGCGCGAAGCTCACCATCCGTACGCCGACGACCATGACCAGCGCGGCGAGCGCGGCCAGCGGGATCAGCTCCAGCGCGGCGGCCAGCAGGCCCGCGCAGAGCAGCACCCACACGCCGTGCAGCACGGTGGCCCGGCGGCCGACCGCGCCGGCCTGCACATTGGCCGAGCCGCGGATCGCGCCCCCGGAGACCGGCAGGCCGCCGAGCAGCCCGGATACGGCGTTGGCGACCCCCTGGCCGGCCAGCTCGCGGTTGAGGTGGGTACGGCCCCCGGTGGCGCCCGGCTGCTCGGCCGCGAGCCGGTCCACGGCCACCGCGGACAGCAGTGACTCCATGCTGGCCACGAGGGTCACCGTCAGCACCGCTGCGGCGATGGCCGGCCAGGAGGCGTCCGGCAGCGCGGGCAGCTCGGGCACCCGCCAGGTCGGCAGCGTCACCCGGGGCACGGCCAGCCCCGCGCTGGCGGCCGTCGCGGCGAGGACGGCGGCCAGCGGGGCCGGGAAGGCCCGCGCCCACCGCCCGACGCGGCCCGGCAGCCGGCCCCAGCCGACCAGTACGGCGACGGTGATGGCGCCGATCATCATCGCGATGGCGTGCGGATGCTCCAACTGGCGGGGCAGTGCCGCGGCGTTGTCGAGCGCCGAGCTGTCGGGGCTGCCCCCGAGCACTACGTGGAGCTGCCCGATGGCGATGGTGACGCCGATGCCGGCGAGCATGCCGTGCACGATCGCCGGGCTGACGGCCAGCGCGGCGCGGGCCACGCGCAGCGCGCCCAGGACGAGTTGGACCACACCGGCCAGGACCGTGATCGCGCAGGTGGCGCGCCAGCCGTAGCGCTGGACGAGGTCGGCGGTGACCACCAGGAGGCCGGTCGCGGCCCCGGTCACCTGGAGCGGGGCGCCGCCGAGCAGACCGGCGACGATGCCGCCGACGACCGCGGCGACCAGCCCGGCCTCGGGCGGGGCGCCGGTGGCGAGGGCGAGCCCGAGCGACAGCGGGACGGCGAGCAGGAAGACGACGATCGAGGCGGAGAGGTCCCGGCGGAACGCGTCACGGACCACCCGCGTTCGGCGTCTGGGTCCCGGTTTCGAACGGGACGGCTCGGGGCGGACCTCTGGGTGCTGCGGCTGTGGCTTCTCGATCTGCGACATTCCCGTCTCCTCCGGGGCGGCGCGGTCGCGCGGGGCGCGATCGTGGGCGGCGGTGTGCTGCGGCGGGACGCGAGTGACCGGCGATGGTCGCTGTGAGTGACGTTCCGGTGACTCTCAAGCATCGGTAAATGAATCGTAATGACGCGTAAAGAGAAAGAGAAGTCTTTTCGGGCATACGAGCCAGTCATTCCCCCTCTTGGGTGAATGCGGCGGCCATCGGCAGGAGCTTTTTCCGCCTCTTCTCGGGGAATGCGGGTTTGCCGAAAAATGCTCCCGTTAATCACTCGGACGGCGCTTGTCGCAAGGGGAATTGAGTGGAAGAGGGCGGCCGCCGGGCGGGAGCAACGGCCCACGTGGCCCGTGGTGTTCCGCGACGGGCCGGCAAAGACGGACAGGCCCGCAAAGGCGGACGGGCCCGCAAAGAGGGACGGGCCCGCAAACACGACGGCGCCCTGCCCGTGGGCAAGGCGCCGAAGGGGGTCGGCGGATCAGGCGGGCTGCGGAGCGGTCGTTCCCTCGAAGAGGACGAACGCGGGGTCGACCTGGGCCGCCAGGTCGGTGCCCGTCTTGGCGTTGCCCCAGCTCTCCGCGTTCTTGAGGTGGAAGTGCACCATCTGGCGGGTGTAGCGCTCCCAGTCGCGGCGCTCGTACGCCTCGTCGGCCGTGGCGTGCAGCGTCGCGAGGGCGCGGCGGTTGGCCTCTTCGAGACGGGTGAAGTGAGCCGGCCGGCCCTTCTCCATGGCGCGCACCCAGTCGGAGTGCCCAAAGGTCACCAGCAGGTCGTCGCCCGCCTCCGCATGCAGGAACGCCAGGTCGTCGGGGCCCTGCACCTTGTTGCCCACGACCTTCAGGGGGACGCCGAAGTCCCGCGCGTACTCCTTGTACTGGCGATAGACGGCGATGCCCTTACGGGTCGGCTCGGCCACCAGGAAAGTCATGTCGAAGCGGGTGAACAAGCCGGAGGCGAACGAGTCCGAACCGGCCGTCATATCGACGACGACGTACTCCTCGCGGCCGTCCACGAGGTGGTTCAGGCACAGCTCGACCGCGCCGACCTTGGAGTGGTAACAGGCCACGCCCAGGTCCGACGCGGTGAACGGGCCGGTCGCCATCAGCCGCACCGAGGTGTCGTCCAGCGGCACGGTCCTGGCGCAGGCGTCGAAGACGGGGTTGTCCCCGTCGGCCCGAAGCAGCCGCGAGCCCTCGCCGGGCGGCGTCGTCTTGATCATCGTCTCGGCGGACGGGATCCGCGGGTTGCTGCCGCGCAAGTAGTTCTTGATCAGCGGGAGATGGGCGCCCATCGCGGGCAGCGCGGCGGCCTCCGACTCGTTCAGGCCGAGGGCGGCGCCCAGATGCTGATTGATATCGGCGTCCACCGCGACCACCGGGATACGGGACGCGGCGAGATGCCGGATGAACAGGGAGGACAGGGTGGTCTTCCCGCTGCCACCCTTGCCTACGAAAGCGATCTTCATGTTCACCAAGGGTAATCGTCACATTGCTTTAGGTGAGAGGTTTACGTGAAGAAGACCACTCCTTCGAGGGGCGTGGCCCAGTGGTGCGTAGGGTCGTACCCATGGCTGCACACTCCGGGGCAACGCCCCCCGTTCCCCCGAAAGCGAGCGACGATCCGCTCGTGGCCCTGGCGTCGCTCCCGGGGGTCGCCGACTCCGTGGACGCGGTACGCAAGAGCGTCGACAGGGTCTACGGCCACCGGATCATGCGACGCCGCAGCAATGAGGTCACCTCGGAGGCCGCGCTGCGCGGAGCGCGCGCTTCCGCGGCGCTCTCCGGTGCCGACTGGGCGCTCGAAGAGGTCAGGCGGCGCACCGACTTCGGCGTCGACGGCGAGCCGCGCACGGTCGGCGCGGCGCTGCGGCTGACCGCGGAGGCCGGACAGCTGCTGAGCGTCTGGCGGCAGTCGCCGCTACGGGTCCTGGCCCGGCTCCATCTGGTGGCGGCCGGCGGCGGGCAGGCGGACGACACCGTGGGCAGGCCGCGGCTGATGGGCGAGCCGGTGGACGAACCGCTGGTCGAGCTGCCGTTGCCGGACGCCGACGAGGTCGCCGGGCGGCTGGACGGGCTGGCCCGACTGCTGCTGGCCGGCACCGAGGCCCCGGCCCTGGTGACCGCCGCTGTGGTGCACGGCGAACTGCTCACGCTGCGCCCCTTCGGGTCGTACAACGGGCTGGTCGCGCGTGCGGCGGAGCGGATCGTGCTGATCGGCAGCGGGTTGGACCCGAAGTCGATCTGCCCCGCGGAGGTCGGGCACGCCGAAGAGGGGCGCGCGGCCTATCTCGCGGCCCTGGAGGGCTATGCCTCGGGCACCCCGGAGGGCGTCGCGGAGTGGATCGTGCACTGTGGTCGCGCGGTCGCGCTGGGCTCACGGGAGAGCACCGCGGTCTGCGAGGCGCTGCAGCGCGGCGCGGCATAAACGGAGCGGGCGCGGAAGCCGTCAGGGAGCCGGCGGCCTCTTGCGGCTTCTGGGCAAGGAGCCTCTGACTTCGGCTTATCCGCCCTGAACAAGGGTTGCGGCGGTACCCATCCCTGCGGTACCGCCGCTGGCATGTTTGACGGGTTACCATGCGTGCACGAAATTTGCCGATCAGGTCGGAATCTTCGTCCGGTTACCTGGTGCGGCTGGCCCGTAATCGACGGGTCGGCGTCGCGTGGGTGCCCGACATTCATGCATCGGTCCGTGGGCCTTACTGCGCTAAAGGTCTTCCTTTCGGATGTCCTTGGTCTCGCGGGCCGTTAAGTCCTTTGTACTACCGATGCGGGATAAGCGGAACCCCACCCCGCAGATCTTTACCGTTGCCTTCAAAGACGGGTAATACGGGCGAGCCGTTCTCTTGCCGTTTTCCGTCGGCTCGCGTACCAGACCAGGCCCGCCGTGGCGGCCGCCGCGCCTGCCATGGCGATGGCGACGAGCACCGGACGCGGCGGCAGCGACAGCGCCGGCAGCCGCTGCTTGAGCGGCACCGGGCGGTTGAAGGACAGCACCGGCCAGCCGCGGCCGAGCGCCTCGCGGCGCAGCGCACGGTCCGGATTGACCGCGTAGGGGTTGCCGACCGCTTCGAGCATCGGGACATCGGTCACCGAGTCGCTGTACGCGTAGCAGCGTTCCAGGTCATAGCCCTCGGACGCGGCGAGCTCCCGGACGGCCTCCGCTTTGGTCGGCCCATAGGCGTAGTACTCGACCTCGCCGGTGAAACGGCCGTCGTCGCCGACGACCATCCGAGTGGCCACGACCCGGTCGGCGCCCAGGAGTTCACCGATCGGCTCGACGACCTCGGCGCCCGAAGTGGAGACGATCACGACATCGCGGCCTGCGGCGTGGTGTTCCTCGATGAGTGAGGCCGCTTCGTCATAAATGATCGGGTCGATCAGATCGTGCAGTGTCTCGGCGACGATCTCGCGGACTTGCGCCACGTTCCAGCCGCGACAGAGCGATGACAGATATTCGCGCATCCGCTCCATCTGATCGTGATCCGCGCCGCCCGCGAGGAACACGAACTGGGCATACGCGGTGCGTAGTACGGCCCGGCGATTGATCAGGCCACCTTGGTAGAACGACTTGCTGAAGGTCAGCGTGCTCGACTTTGCAATGACGGTCTTGTCCAAGTCGAAGAACGCGGCAGTACGGGGCGTCGACTGAGCTACGGAGTGGTTTTCCACGGGGCGAGCATAGGGCGCCAACCATTCGGCGTAAGGTGCGGCGCGTGGGTTTGCCTGAGAAGGCTCTCGGGTACACCATGGAAGTCACGGATCGTTCGCGACCGTGCTAACCCGGTCCGGCTCCTCCCCCCCCCGAGTCGGCCGTGGGGACGACCCCCGCTCTCCCCCCCGGCGGGGGTCGTCGCATGTCCGGACGCATTTTGCGTCGCCGGACCCGGAGTCGCTCATTCCCCTCCCTCTTACGCCGCAGCCCCATCATCTACGCGCATTTCGTCACTCACCGTAGTTGTCGCACTGCTCTGCGGAGGCCCCTCTCCCGCCCCAGAAGTAGTCGTTCGTCGCTTGAATAGGTGACGGGGATATTCACAGGCGCGGAGTTGTCCACAGATTTGGGTCAAGATCCCCGCGATTTTCCCGATCGCTGCACCGTGAAAGTCCGCGTAGTTCGCGGATGGGCGAGTTGTGCAGCGATAGGGGGACAGAACATGGCCGGATCCAACGCATCCGATCGGTCGGCTTCGACCGGCGGAGAACACGGCGGACCGCTGATCATCACCGAGGACGAACGGCTCCTCGACGATCTTCTGCGGCTGTGCGCGGCCGCCGGCGCGCTGCCCGAAGTGGCTCACGGCCTGCCGGCCCGTGACGGGGGCTGGGAGGCGGCGCCCCTGGTGATCGTCGGAGACGACCGGGCGGCCCGGCTGGCCGGCGTCGAACGGAGAGACGGCGTCGTTCTCGTCGGCTCGGACGCACAGGACCCCGGGCTGTGGAGACGGGCCGTCGCCATCGGGGCGGAGCGGGTTCTGACCCTTCCCGGCGACGAGCGCTGGCTGGTCGACCGGATCGCCGACGCGGTCGAAGGTGTCGGGCCGCCGGCACTCACGGTCGGCGTCATCGGCGGCCGCGGTGGAGCCGGCACCAGCACCCTGGCCTGTGCGCTGGCCCTCACCGCTGCCCGTACGGGACGGCCCACCATGCTCGTGGACGGGGATCCGCTGGGCGGCGGGCTCGACGTCCTGCTGGGCGGCGAGAAGGAGAAGGGCCTGCGCTGGCCCGCCTTCTGCGCCTCGCGCGGCCGGGTGGCCTGCGGCGCCCTGGAGGAGTCGCTGCCGCGGCTGCACTCCCTGCGGTTGCTGAGCTGGGATCGCGGTGCCGAGGTCGCGATCGCGCCATCGGCCGTGCGCGCCGTCATGGCGGCGGCCCGGCGGCGCGGCGGTGTCGTGGTGGTGGATCTGCCGCGCCGGGTCGATGCGGCGGTGGCGGAGGCGCTGGCACAGGTGGATGTGGGCCTGCTGCTCGTCCCCTTGGAAGTGCGGGCGGTCGCGGCCGCCCACCGGGTGGCGGCCGGAGTCCGCACGGCCCTGCGCGATCTGCGAGCGGTGGCGCGCGGCGTCCCGGGAGCGGGTACGGGACTGGATCCGGACGAGATCGCGCGCCTTCTGGAGCTCCCCTTGGCCGGCGAACTTCCTTGGGAACACGGCCTGTTGGCGCAGCCGTCGCGGGATGTGCCACCGGGGGCGAACGCGCGGGGGCCGCTGGCCCGGTTCTGCGCGGGGTTCTGGGCGCTGATGCCGGAGTGCGGCGGAGCGGCCGCCGGGGCGCCGGGCGGTGGGCGGTCATGACCCGGGAGTTGCTGGAGGTGGTGCGCGGCCGGCTGGCCGAGGCCGGAGCCGAGCCGACGCCGGCACGGGTCGCGCTGGCGCTGCGGGAGGAAGGACGAGTCCTCGGGGACGCCGAGGTGCTGGGGGTGGTGGCCGCGCTGCGGTCCGAGATGGTCGGCACCGGGCCCCTGGAGCCGCTGCTCGCCGCGCCCGAGGTGACGGATGTGCTGGTCACCGCGCCGGACGAGGTCTGGGTGGACAGGGGCGGCGGGCTGGAGCGTACCGACGTGCGCTTCCAGGACGCGGCGCAGGTGCGCCGGCTGGCCCAGCGGCTGGCGGCGGTGGCCGGTCGACGGCTCGATGACGCCCGGCCGTTCGTGGACGCCCGGCTGCCGGACGGCACGCGGCTGCATGCCGTGCTCCCCCCTGTGGCGGTCGCCGGAACCTGCCTCTCCTTACGGGTGCTGCGGCCCCGGGCCTTCGCCCTCGCGGAGCTGGTCGCGGCGGGAACGGTCCCGCCGGGAGGCGAGCGGCTGCTCACCGCGCTGCTGGCCGCCCGGCTCTCCTTCTTGATCACCGGGGGCACAGGATCGGGCAAGACGACGCTGCTCAGCGCCCTGCTGGGGCTGGTGGGACCGGCCGAGCGGATCGTGCTGGCCGAGGACTCGGCGGAGCTCCGCCCGGACCATCCCCATGTGGTGCGGCTGGAGACGCGGCCGGCCAACCAGGAGGGCGTCGGACGGGTGGCGCTGAAGGACCTGGTCCGGCAGGCGCTGCGGATGCGACCTGACCGGCTGGTGGTGGGCGAGGTGCGCGGCGCCGAGGTCACGGACCTGCTGGCCGCGCTCAACACGGGGCATGAGGGCGGCTGCGGCACGGTGCACGCCAATGCCGCCTGCGACGTCCCCGCGCGGCTGGAGGCGCTGGGCTCGACGGCCGGGCTGGACCGTGCCGCCCTGCACAGCCAACTGGCCGCTGCCGTCTCCGTGGTCCTGCATCTCGTACGGGACCGGGGCGGGCGGCGGCGGATCGCCGAGATCCATGTCCTGGAGCGGGACCGCGACGGCTTCGTGGTGACCGTCCCGGCTGCGATCTGGAGCCCGGACGGCTTCCAAGAGGCGCCCGGCTGGGGGCGGTTGGCGCGGCTGTGTGCGCGGGGCGGGGGTGAGCGGTGGTGACGGTCACGTCGATCGCGGGGTGGCTCGCGGTGCTCTGTGCGGGGACCGCGGGCTGGTTGGCCACGGGCGGCCGGGATGGCGCGCGGCGGCGGGCTCGGGAGCTCCTCGGGGGCGGTACGGGTGGCCGGGCCGTAGGGGGAATGGCGGAGCGGTGGCGTGCTGCTCGCCTTGCCTGGCGGGGGCGCGTCGGGCGGGAGGTCTGGTGTCTGCCGGCGGGGCTCGGGCTGGGGGCGCTGGGCAGGTCGGTGGTGCCCGTCCTGGTCTCGGTGGCGGCCCTGTTCGTCGTCCGCCGGTGGCTGGCCGCCCGTGAGGCGGAGCGCGAACGGGACCGGCGGGCCGACGCGGTGATCGGCCTGTGCGCGGGGGTGGCGGGCGAGCTGCGTGCCGGGCGGCAGCCGGCACCGGCCCTGCTCGCCGCAGAGACGCCGGGACTTGGGACGGCCGGCCCGGCGGTATGGGCGGCCGCGCGCTACGGAGGTGACGTGCCCCGGGCGCTGCGTGCGGCGGCGCGGCTGCCGGGGGCCGAGGGGCTGACCGGTATGGCGGCGTGCTGGCAGGTCGCGGTGGAGGGCGGCGCCGGACTGGCCGCCGGACTGGAGCGGATCGCGGCCGGGCTGCGCGCCCGGCGTGATCAACGCGAGGAGCTGCGGGCCCAGTTGGCGGGCCCTCGGGCCACGGCCCTGATGCTCGCGCTGCTCCCGGTGTGCGGGCTCCTGATGGGCGGCGCGCTCGGCGCGGACCCGCTGCGGGTGCTGCTGCACACCCCGGTCGGCTGGGGCTGCCTGGTGATCGGCGGGCTTCTGGAGTGGGGCGGGGTGGCCTGGACGGCCCGGATCGTGGCCGGCGCGATGCCGGCGGTGGAGCGACACCCGGATGTGTCGCGGGCGGAAATCAGCAGCTGTGAGAGGGGGACGAAGTGGTGAATCCGGGCTGCGGCCCAGAAGTTGTCCACAGGGTGGGGATGGCGGTCTCGGCCGCACTGGGTGCGCTGTACGTGGGCGCGGCGGTACGGGAGGTGCATCGCGGGCGGGTCGTACGGAAACGGATCTCGGTCATTCTGGGCGCACCGCGGCCGGCCGGTCGCCTCACTCCGGCCCGATGGCGCGGCAGGGGACGGACCGCGACGGACGACGGGCGCCGGGCCGGGGGACTGAAGCCGTACGCCGGACCGATCGGGGCGGCGGGCTTTGTCGCCGTTCTCGTGGGCGGGGTGGCCGGACTGCTGGCGGGGCTCGCCGCCGGTTTCGGGGCGCATCGCTGGCTGGTCCGGCAACGCGTCGCCGACGCGCACAAGTTGGAGCAGGCCACGGTGCGTACGGAGCTGGCGCCGGCCGGAGATCTGCTGGCCGCCTGCCTCGCCGCGGGAGCCGGACCACGGGAGGCGGCCGAGGCGGTGGGCGGGTCGCTGGACGGGGTCGTCGCCGAGCGGCTGCGCCATGTGGCGGCGGAACTGCGCCTGGGCGGCGAACCGGCCGCCGTGTGGTCGCGGCTGGCCGCCCTTCCCGGGGCCGAAGGGCTGGCGCGGTGCCTGGAGCGCGCCGGGATATCCGGGGCACCGGCCGTCGAGCCGGTGTCGCGTATCGCCGCGGAGCTCCGAGCCGAGTGGGGCAGAGCGGCGGCGGCGCGGGCCCGGCGGGCGGGTGTGCTGGTCACCCTGCCGCTGTCCGGGTGCTTTCTGCCGGCGTTTCTGACGCTCGGGGTGGCACCGGTGCTGATCGGCCTGGCGAGCGGCCTGCTGGGGCGTAACTGAACTGTTGATGAAGCCGAGTTCGAGGGGGATGGCGATGTTTCGACGATGGTGGACGGCGCTGCGTACCGCGCAGCCTGACCGGGGGATGGTCACGGGGGAGTACGCCGTGGGGACGCTGGCCGCGTGTGCCTTGGCGGCGGTGCTGTTCAAGGTCCTGACCAGTGCCGCGGTCCAGGCTCGGCTGACGTCGCTGGTCCAGGGGGCGCTCGATGTCCCGTTCTGAGGGCGGCGGGACGGCCCGCCCCCGTGCCCCCGCCGGGCGGATCGTGCGCGACGCGGGCTTTGTCACGGCCGAGACGGCCGTGGTGCTGCCGGTGCTGGTGGCGGTCGTGGCGGCGCTCATCTGGGGCCTGATGGCGGTCTGTGCCCGGATCGAGTGTGTGGACGCGGCCAGGGCCGGGGCACGGGCCGCGGCGCGGTCGGAACCACGGGCGGCGGTGATCCGGGCGACGCGCGCCGCGGCTCCACGGGGCGCGCGGGTGGCGCTGGCGCGGGAGGGCGATCTGGTGCGGGTACGGGTCGCGGTCGAGCTGCCGGGTGTCGGCCGGCTGACGGTACGGGTCGGTGGGGAGGCGGTGGCTCTTGCTGAGGAGACGCTCGGGCGATGAGGGGTCCGCGACGGTGTGGACGGTCTTCGCCGCGGCGGCGCTGTGCGCGGTCTTCGTGGCGCTGATCGGCGTCGGCCAGGCCGTCACGGCGCGGCACCGTGCGGGCGGCGCCGCCGACCTGGCCGCGCTGGCCGCCGCGGACCGCGCCCTCCAGGGCCGGGCGGTGGCCTGCGCGGCGGCGCGGCGGGTGGCGGCCGCGCAGCACACCCGTCTGGTGCGCTGTGCACTGACGGGCGCGGTCGCCGATGTTTCCGCCGAGGCCGGCCGCCGCCCCTTCACGTCTCGGGTACGCGCACGGGCCGGACCGGCGACTGCCGTACGGGGGCTGAGCGGCGCCCCCGAGGCGGCGGAGCCCCGGCCTGGCGACGACAGCGCAGCGGTGGGCCCGCTACGCCTCCGGTACCCCGCGCAGCAGCTCGCCCAGAAGGCGGATCGCGCCCCGTTTGTGGAGCGGGTCGTTGCCGTTGCCGCACTTGGGGGACTGGATGCAGGACGGGCAGCCGGCGTCGCACTCGCAGGAGGCGATGGCCTGGCGGGTGGCGGCCAGCCACTCGGGGGCGGTGTGGAAGGCGCGCTCGGCGAAGCCCGCGCCACCCGGATGGCCGTCGTAGACGAAGACCGTCGGCAGCAGGGTGTCCGGGTGGAGGGGGATGGAGACGCCGCCGATGTCCCAGCGGTCGCAGGTGGCGAAGAGCGGCAGCATGCCGATGGAGGCGTGTTCGGCGGCGTGCAGCGCGCCGCCCAGCTGCCGGGGATGGACACGGGCGGCGTCGAGCTGATCCTCGGTGACGGTCCACCACACCGCACGGGTGCGCAGCGTCCGCGGGGGCAGGTCCAGCTTGGTCTCGCCCAGCACTTCACCCGAGATCAGCTTGCGGCGCAGAAAGGAGACCACCTGATTGGTGACCTCGACGGAGCCGAAGCACAGCCGGGCGTCGCCCCAGGGGACCTCGGTGTCGGTTTCGAGGATGGAGATGGCGGTGGTGTCGCGCGCGGTCGTGGAATAGGGCGGGTTGGCCTCCTCGACAAGTGCCACGTCATCCTCCAGGTCGAGGTGCCGGACGAGATACGTACGGCCCTGGTGGAGGTGGACGGCGCCGTCGTGGACGGCGGTGTGCGCGGCGCCCGCGTCCACGGTGCCCAGCAGCCGCCCGGTGCCCTCCTCGACGATCTGCACCGGGGAGCCGCCCTGGCCGCGGATGTCGGTGAGATCGGCGGCCCGCTCGCGGCGCGTCCAGTGCCAGGCGGTGGCGCGCCGGCGCAGCAGATTCGCGGACTCCAGCTGCGGCAGCAGTCCGGCGGCCGCCGAGCCGAAGAGCGGGAAGTCGGCTTCGGTGAGCGGAAGTTCGGCGGCCGCCGCGCAGAGGTGCGGGGCGAGGACGTAGGGGTTGTCGGGATCCAGGACGGTGGACTCCACCGGCTGGTCGAAGAGCGCCTCGGGATGGTGCACGAGATAGGTGTCCAACGGGTCGTCCCGGGCCACGAGCACCGCGAGGGCGCCCTGCCCGGCGCGTCCGGCCCGGCCGGCCTGCTGCCACAGGGACGCGCGGGTGCCCGGATAGCCGGCGATGACCACGGCGTCCAGACCGGAGACGTCCACGCCCAGTTCCAGCGCGGTGGTGGCGGCCAGGCCGAGGAGTTCGCCGCTGTGCAGGGCGCGTTCCAGGGCGCGGCGTTCCTCGGGCAGATAACCGCCCCGGTACGCGGCGATCCGCGAGGGCAGCGAGCGGTCCACCTCAGCGAGCCGTTCCTGCGCGATCAGGGCGATCAGTTCGGCGCCGCGCCGGGAACGTACGAAGGCGACGCTGCGGACGCCCTGGACGGCGAGGTCGGTGAGCAGATCGGCGGACTCGGCGGTGGCGGTGCGGCGGACCGGGGCGCCCTGCTCGCCGTGCAGTTCGGTCAGCGGCGGCTCCCACAGTGCGAAGACCAACTCGCCGCGGGGCGAGGTGTCCTCCGTGATTTCCACCACGGGAAGACCGGTGAGCCGGGTGGCCGCCTGTCCGGGTTCCGCGGCGGTGGCTGAGGCGAGCAGAAACGCCGGGTCGGAGCCGTAGCGGGCGCAGACCCGGCGCAGCCGGCGGATGACCTGCGCGACATGGGAGCCGAACACCCCGCGATAGGAGTGGCACTCGTCGATGACCACATAGCGCAGCGCGCGCAGGAAGGAGGACCAGCGGGGATGCCCGGGAAGGATGCCGCGATGCAGCATGTCGGGGTTGGTCAGGACGTAATTGGCGTACTGGCGGACCCATTCGCGCTCCTCGACCGGCGTGTCGCCGTCGTAGACCGCGGGCCGGACGGCCGTGCCGAGCGGATCGGCAAGCTCGCGCACGGCGCGCCGCTGATCGGCCGCCAGCGCCTTGGTGGGGGCCAGGTACAGGGCCGTGGTCCCCCTGCCGTTCGGGGCCTCGGAGCCGTCCAGGAGCGTGGAGAGGACCGGCGCGAGATACGCCAGCGACTTGCCCGAGGCGGTGCCGGTGGCGACGACGACCGATTCGCCGCGCAGCGCGTGTTCGGATGTCCGTGCCTGGTGAGCCCAGGGGCGATCGATTCCGGCCGAACGGATGGCCCCGATCACTTCCGACCGGATCTGATCGGGCCAGTCGGCATGGCTGCCGATCCGCGGGGGCAAGTGCTCCGTATGAGTGATGCGCGCAGCGCGGGTCGCGCCCCGGGCGAGACGGTCGAGAATCATGCCTGGGGACGGGCTGGCGCCCGCATCCGGCGGGAGTCGATTGGAGGCCATCGGCACCGAGTGTGTCACCGGAGTGACGGACAATGCTGGCAAGGCGTCGTGCATGCCTGCTCGTAAGTGATTGAATGCCATCGCGGCTGCCGATCCGCCCCTACCTACGGTGGGGAGGCCCCAGGGGGGCGACCGCTCGATAGCAAGGTGCTGGAGGATCCGTGGACCTGTCCCTGTCGACCCGGACCGTTGGCGACCGTACGGTCGTCGAGGTCGGTGGCGAGATTGATGTATACACCGCGCCCAAGCTGCGGGAGCAGCTGGTCGAGCTTGTGAACGACGGAAGCTACCACCTTGTGGTGGACATGGAACGTGTCGACTTCCTCGACTCCACTGGGCTCGGCGTGCTGGTCGGCGGACTCAAGCGGGTGCGTGCCCATGAGGGCTCGCTGCGCCTGGTCTGCAACCAGGAGCGCATTCTCAAGATCTTCCGTATCACCGGTCTGACCAAGGTGTTCCCGATTCACACTTCGGTCGACGAAGCCGTCTCCGCGACAGACTGACGGTTTCATGGTGCCCGCGCCCCCGGCGCGGGGAGGAAGTAGTGGGGGGTCCCGGACGTAGCCGTCCGGCCCCCCGCGTTGCACGTCCGTAAAACGAGGGGGATGGCATGGCCACCGTCGAACTTCGCTTCAGCGCCCTTCCCGAGCACGTTCGGACCGCGCGTCTGGTCGCTGCCGCGGTGGCACGGCGCGCCGGGGTGGACGAGGCCGTGCTGGACGAGGTGCGGCTCGCCGTCGGTGAGGCCTGCAGCCGCGCGGTGGGGCTGCACGCCAGCAATGACATCGCGGCCCCGGTGCGGGTGCTGCTGATCGAGGACGAGAAGTCGTTCTCGATCGAGGTGGGCGACGGTGTGCCCGGCGGTGCCGGTACGGACGCCGCGGCGGGTGCCGGCCTCGAAGGCGCGGAGGGCGGCGACGCCGAGGGCGAGGACGAGATGGGCCTCGCCGTGATCAGCGGGCTGGTCGACGACGTCGAGGTGACCTCCGGCGAGAACGGCGGAGTGATCCGGATGAGCTGGCCCACGGCGGCCGCCCCGGCCGTTCCCTAGCGCCCAGCGGTGGATCAGGGGGACGACGACGAGCCGGTCTTCGTCCGCAGCCGGTGGGGGCGAATCACTACGTCCACCACCACCGCAACCCGATCGGCCCAGCGCTGATCGTGCTGACGCCGGTCATCGCCGGCGCCGTCATCTTCGGACTGTGGTCCAGCAGCCGCTGGAGCGACGGCGCGCTGAGCGACGTGGTTCATGAGGCGGCCAGGCCCTGAAGCTCCTACGACGCGCGCGGCGGCGTGCACGACTGGCCGATACGCGATGCCGTCCTGATACGCGACGCCGTCGAGGACGCGGACGGGGGGCGCCCTTCGCGCGGGCCTCGTACGAGTCGAGCGGGCGGAGGCCGATGCCGCCAGTCGCGCCGAGGCCGACCGGAAGGTTCCTTGGGGCAGCCCCGCGACGACAGCGGCATCACCCGCTACGAGATCACCGCGCACGGCGCGGACGCCGCCTTCCGCATGGCCATCGCCCGGGTCCGGACCGTACGGGGCACGTCCGGCGGCGCGGGAGCCGTCCTGCCGCGGCACGAGCGGACGGCCGCCGGGCGCGAGGGCCACTGCTGACCGCCGTGGGCCACCCGCCTCCCTCCCCCCTCGCGTCAGCCACATGCGTTGCGATCCGGACTCGATCTGATGCCTCATCAGCCGATTCTCCGGGAGCGGCAGCGCGCCGTACGGCCGCCGGTCGACGGGTGCGGCCGGGCCCAACCGTCCCTGCCGCCACGCCCATCACTGCCGCAGCAAACCGGCGCACGGCGTCTTTGAGCAGCGGCGATCAGGGCACTGGCGGTATGACAGAGAGATCATCGGGCAGCGGTCAGCGAATTCTTCGTATTCCTTCGTCCGGGCGAATTCTGCGGACGCCATCCTTTTGATCTTCGCGGCTACCGGCGAATTCCCTTTGTCGCGCACTGTTTTGATCTAGTGCGGCTCCCTAGAATCCGTCCACATCTTGCTCAGGACGCCTGAGCGTGCTTCCGCGCGCCCATGTGCCAAACGTCAAGGAGGACGAATGGCGGGGCCTTACACCCCTCAGTTGCTTGACACCCCCTCTTTTCTGGCCGGCCCGTCGCTGACGACCGGCAATCGCGGCCTTGTGCTGGTGATCGCCGTCGTCGCCCTGGCGGCGCTGGCTGTCGCGGCGGTGCTGGTGCGCCAAGTACTGGCGGCCGGCGAGGGAACCGACAGTATGAAGAAGATCGCGGCCGCGGTGCAGGAAGGCGCAAATGCCTATCTGGCACGGCAGTTGCGGACCCTTGGCGTATTCGCCGTCGTGGTGTTCTTCCTGCTCATGCTGCTGCCCGCGGACAATTGGACACAACGGGCCGGACGCAGCGCCTTCTTCCTGATCGGCGCCGCTTTCTCGGCGGCCACCGGCTATATCGGCATGTGGCTCGCGGTGCGCAGCAATGTGCGCGTGGCGGCCGCCGCCCGTGAAGCCACTCCGGCCGAGGGCGAGAACCGGGAAAAGGATCTTACGGCGGTCGCGCACAAGGCCATGAAGATCGCATTCCGCACCGGTGGCGTCGTCGGAATGTTCACGGTGGGGCTCGGCCTGCTCGGCGCCTCCTGTGTGGTGCTCGTGTACGCGGTCGACGCGCCCAAGGTGCTGGAGGGCTTCGGTCTCGGCGCCGCGCTGATCGCGATGTTCATGAGGGTCGGCGGCGGCATCTTCACCAAGGCCGCTGACGTCGGCGCCGACCTCGTCGGCAAGGTTGAGCAGGGCATCCCCGAGGACGACCCGCGCAACGCCGCCACCATCGCGGACAACGTGGGCGACAACGTCGGCGACTGCGCCGGTATGGCGGCCGACCTCTTCGAGTCGTACGCCGTGACGCTGGTCGCCGCGCTGATCCTGGGCATGGCGGCCTTCGGCGACGCCGGACTCGCCTTCCCGCTGCTGGTCCCGGCCATCGGCGTGCTCACGGCGATGATCGGCATCTTCGTCGTGGCACCCCGGCGTTCCGACCGCAGCGGCATGACCGCCATCAACCGCGGCTTCTTCATCTCCGCGGCGATCTCGCTGGCCCTGGTGGCCGTCGCGGTGTACACCTACCTGCCGTCCTCCTACCGGGATCTGTCCGGCGTCACCGACCCGGACATCCTCGGCCGGAGCGGCGATCCGCGGATGCTGGCCCTGGTGGCGGTGGCCATCGGCATCGTGCTGGCCGCGCTGATCCAGCAGCTGACCGGCTACTTCACCGAGACCACCCGGCGGCCCGTACGAGACATCGGCAAGACCTCGCTGACCGGCCCGGCGACCGTCGTCCTCTCCGGGATCTCGATCGGCCTGGAGTCCGCGGTCTACTCGGCGGTGCTGATCGGCCTGGCCGTCTACGGGGCGTTCCTGCTGGGCGGTGCCTCCATCATGCTGGCGCTGTTCGCGGTGGCCCTGGCCGGCACCGGCCTGCTGACCACGGTCGGCGTCATCGTCGCGATGGACACCTTCGGCCCGGTCTCCGACAACGCCCAGGGCATCGCCGAGATGTCCGGCGACGTCACCGGCGACGGCGCGCAGGTCCTCACCGACCTGGACGCGGTCGGCAACACCACCAAGGCCATCACCAAGGGCATCGCCATCGCGACGGCGGTGCTGGCGGCGTCCGCGCTCTTCGGCTCGTACCGGGACGCGATCGCCAACGCCGTACGGGAAGTGGGCCAAGCCGCCAGCGGGATGGGGCTCAGCCTGGACATCTCGCAGCCCAACAACCTGGTCGGGCTGATCCTCGGCGCCTCGGTCGTCTTCCTGTTCTCCGGGCTGGCGATCAACGCGGTGTCGCGGTCCGCCGGTGCGGTGGTCTTCGAGGTGCGCCGCCAGTTCCGTGAGAAGCCCGGGATCATGGACTACTCCGAGAAGCCCGAGTACGGACGCGTCGTCGACATCTGCACCAAGGACGCGCTGCGCGAGCTGACGACACCGGGTCTGCTGGCGGTGCTCACCCCGATCGCGGTCGGCTTCACGCTCGGCGTCGGTGCGCTCGGCTCGTTCCTGGCGGGCGCGATCGGCACCGGCACCTTGATGGCGGTCTTCCTCGCCAACTCCGGTGGCGCGTGGGACAACGCCAAGAAGCTCGTCGAGGACGGTCACCACGGCGGCAAGGGCAGCGAGGCGCATGCCGCGACCGTCATCGGCGACACCGTCGGCGACCCGTTCAAGGACACCGCGGGCCCGGCGATCAACCCGCTGCTGAAGGTCATGAACCTGGTGTCGCTGCTGATCGCGCCCGCCGTGGTCAAGTTCTCCTACGGCGAGGACAAGAGCATCGGAGTGCGAATCGTCGTCTCCGTGCTCGCGATCGGCGTGATCGTCGGGGCGGTGTACGTCTCCAAGAGGCGCGGAATCGCGGTGGGTGACGAAGGCAACTCCGGAAGCCGGGAGCACTCGGAAAAGACCGCGAAGTCGGCGGAGACGGCGGTGGCGTCCTAGCCGCTACGGCGTCCGCGAAAGGGCCCCCGAGCAGGTCAACGGGCGGGTGTCCGGCGCGTTTTGTGCGTGCCGGGCACCCGCCTTCGGCGTGCCCGGGTGGCCCTGCGCTCCTTGGTGCAAATGGCTGCAATGAGGGGCGGCCGGGACGCCCGGCTGAGGGACCAGGCCCTTTGGACGTGTATGTTCCGGGGCCGAGAGCCATGGAAGGGACCAATCCGGTGAACAAGAAGCTAGTGGCTGCACTGTCCGGCGGTGCGGCACTCCTCCTCGCGCTGACCGGCTGCAGCGACGAAAACAAAGAGCTCAACGACTGGGCGAAGAAGTTCTGCGACCCTGCGCAGGCTCAGTTCAAGCAGATCCAGGACGCCAACGCCGCCATGCAGACGGCAGATGACGGCAGCACGGACTCCAAGAAGGTCCAGCAGACCGACTCGGCTGCCTTCCAGAAGATTTCCCATGCCTATGCGTCGCTGGCCAAGTCCCTGGACACGGCGGGCGCCCCGCCGAGCGAGGGCGGCGAAGAGGCCCAGAAGAACGCGGTCAAGGAACTCAACTCGCTGTCCAAGGGGTACGCCGACCTCAAGAAGCAGGTCGAGTCCCTGGACACCAAGGACAAGTTGAAGTTCGCGGACGGCCTGCGGAATCTCTCCAACGGCATCAACAAGCTCAACAAGCAGAGCGAGGCGGCCTTCAAGAACCTGGAGTCCGGCGACGTCGGCAAGGCGATGGCCGCCCAGAAGGGGTGCCAGAGCCAGGGCGGGTCCGGCGCGCCGTCTCCCAAGAAGTCGTAGCCGCTGGAAGTCGCACCCGCTGGAAGTCCTGGCGGGAGTCGTAGCGAGAGCGTTCAGGAGACGGTCCGGCACACGGCCCGGCGACGCGCCCGAGAGGGGTGCGGCGTCGGGCCGTCGCCGATTGTCAGTGGTTGCCCTGACAATGGGGAGCGTGAGTACGCACCTCCCCACCGCAGATGCCCAGGACCCCGAGAGCAGCGCCCGCACCGCCCGGCTGCGCGAAGCGCTGCTGGCCGCCGACTTCACCGCCGACGGCCTGCTGGACCTGCTCGGCGCGCCGGCCTATGCCGCGCTGGCCCGCAGCGAGACCGTCCCCGCGCTCCGGGCGACACGCGGTGACAGCCCGCTGGAGACCCTGGTGCGGCTGTTTCTGTTGCAGCGTCCGGTGGCGCCGGCGCTGGCCAAGGCCGCGCTGCCGGTGGCGGACTGCCTCACCGACGGCTGGCTGGTGCAGGAGGGCGACGACGTCCGCGCCAGTGTGGACGTCCGGCCGTACGGCGGCCCCGAGGGCCAGGACTGGTGGATCGTTTCCGACCTGGGCTGTGCGGTCGGCGGCGCCGGCGGCATCCGGGGCGCCGGGGAAGCGGACCGGGCGCAGCTGGTGCTCGGCGTGGGCGGCGCGTCCACGACCCTCGCCGGGATCACCGCCCGCAGGCCCGTCTCCAAGGCGCTCGACCTCGGTACGGGCTCCGGCATCCAGGCGCTGCACGCCGCCCAGCACGCGACCCGGGTGACGGCCACCGACCTCAACCCCCGGGCGCTGCGGATCGCCGCGCTGACGCTGGCGCTCTCCGGGGCGCGCCCGGCGGACCTGCGGGAGGGCTCGCTGTTCGAGCCGGTGGGGGACGAGACCTTCGACCTGATCGTCTCCAACCCGCCGTTCGTGATCTCTCCCCTCCGTCCCGAAGGGGCACGCCTGACGTACCGGGACGGCGGGATGGGCGGCGACGACCTGTGCCGGACGCTGGTCCAGCAGGCCGCGGCCCATCTCAACGACGGCGGGTACTGCCAGTTGCTGGCCAATTGGCAGCATGTGGAGGGCGAGGAGTGGACCGACCGGGTCCGCTCGTGGGTGCCGCGTGGCTGCGACGCGTGGATCGTGCAGCGCGAGGTGCAGGACGTCACGCAGTACGCCGAGCTGTGGCTGCGCGACGCCGGTGACCACCGGGCCGGCGGTGAGGCGTACGCCGAGCGGTACGACGCCTGGCTCGACGAGTTCGAGGCGCGCAAGACCAGGGCCGTCGGATTCGGCTGGATCGCGCTGCGCAAGTCCGGGTCCGGCAACCCGTCCATCACGGTCGAGGAGTGGCCGCATCCGGTGGAACAGCCCCTGGGGGACTGCGTCGTACGGCACTTCGAGCGGCATGACTATCTGCGGGCGACGGACGACGCGGCGCTGCTGGCCGGGCACTTCCGGCTGGCGGACGAGGTGGTGCAGGAGCAGGTCGGGCTGCCCGGGGCGGAGGACCCGGAGCATGTGGTGCTGCGCCAGAACCGCGGTATGCGGCGGGCCACGAAGGTGGACACGGTCGGCGCGGGCTTCGCCGGGGTGTGTGACGGCTCGCTGCCGGCCGGGCGGATTCTGGACGCCATCGCCCAGCTCGTCGGCGAGGACCCGGTCCGGCTGCGGGACCGTACGCCGGAGTCGATCCGGATGCTCATCGGACAGGGGTTCCTGGAGCCGGTGACTCCGGAGAGCTGAGCGCGGGGGGAGGGGGAGACAGGAGAGCAGGCCTGGGGCGGGAGGGAAGGCCGAAGCGGACGCCGTTCATCCGGTGTTCGCCCGAGCGCCAGCCAGGGGTGCCACGCTGCCCGTATGGAGAGTGGACCCGAGGTCTTCGCCGGTGCGGCCTTCGCCCTGTTCGGCGCCGGACTGCTGTTGTGGACGGGGTTTGCCGTATCGACCGGGCAGCCGGTCGCCGACGGCGTCAGGCGCCCGGTCGGCATGGTGGCGGCGCTGCTGTTCGGTGCGGTGTTCCTGGCCACGGGATGCTGGCTGCTGGTCTCGCTGTAGCGGCGGCACGACCGCACGCTTTCAGCCAGATTCGCATGGGCCGTGCGCTCGCGTCCCAACTGCCGCATGAGGCAGCCCCCTTCGCTTTCGGCCAGTTCTGCAACGGGTGGCCGGTGTGTCACGGTTCGAAGGAACCTTCCCCTCGCGTCACCCGTGTTCCTCGATGAAGGTCATCAACCGGCCCATCAGTGAGGAACCGATATGAACCGTGCACTCCGTTACACCGCCGTGGGCGTGGCCGCCGTAGCCCTGCTCGCCGGAGGTACGGCGGGAGCCTTCGCCGCGCCGCAGGATCTGCACAAGCCCACCTCCGTCGTGGCCACCGCGCCGACGGCGGCGTCGCTGACCGCCAAGGCCAGCGTGACCACGGTCAAGGCATGGGAGCAGTTCCGGATCACCGGCATCGCCAAGGGCATAGCGGCGGGCAGCAAGGTCACCGTCCAGCAGAAGCAGGGCGGCAAGTGGGTCGCGCTGCCCGCGTCGGCGCCGGTCAACGCCAGTGGCACGTACGGGGTACGGGTGAAGCTCGGCATCAAGGGCGTCAACCAGCTCCGCGTCGGCGCCGGCAGCACGGTCTCGCCGGTGGTCACGGTCACCGTCCGCTGACGGCGGCGGTCCGGCCCGCGGCGGACGCGGGCCGGACCTCGCCACCGTGTTCCGTGGCCGGACCGCCTCAGCCGACGAGGTTGCGCGTGATCATCCACACCGCCGCGATGCCCAGCACCACGGCATTGCCCCGGCCGGTCAGCCGCGGCCGGAAATAGCGCCCCTTCAGCCCCGCGATCAGCCAGCGCGCGACGCCGTACGCCACCGCCGGCACGCCCAGGACGAGCAGCACCATGTTGTCGTGGAACGCCGTCACGACATCGGCGTGCAGCAGGTCGTACGCCATCCGGGTCCCGCCGCACAGCGGGCACAGCACCCCGGTCGCCCATTTCAGGGGGCAGGGGATCAGCACATGTCCGGGCTCGTGCGGATTGGTGTGCCAGAGGTAGACGGCGCCCGCCAGCCCGACGCCCAGCGCCGCGGACGCGCGCAGGACGGTGCGTTTCCGGATGGAGGCGGCGCTGGGCGTCGGAGGCGCTACGGGGTGCACGGGCTCCCCGGGGTTCAGGTGCACGGGTTCCCCGGGATTCATGTGTTCCGACGGCACGGGGTTCATGTGTTCCGAGGGGCTCACACGCTCAGCGACCTGGCGTAGTTGACCTGGTTCAGCACGAACATGACCTGGTCGGGAGACTGCACCGGAATCATCGTGGCGTGATGACGGCCGCCGCTGTTCACCGTGACCTGCACGAATCCGGTCGTCTTCCGTTCCTTCATCAAGAGGAAGAGCAGTCCGAGCAGGCAGGCGAAGAAGAAGACGATGGCGAGCACGACCGCGTACGGCGGCGTCGTCACCTCGGTCCGCGACATGTCCGTCGCCGTCCACGCCGCGCCCTTGAGCGGCATCGGACCGCCCGGCGTCACGATCGTGTCGCCGGTGACCGAGATATCGCCGATCGACATCAGCTGCATCCCGCCGCCGGCGGGCGCGGGCTGCGCGGGCGGCGCGGCCGGTGGCGGCGGCGGAGTACTCGGCGGCGTCCCCGGAGCGGCCTGCGGATAGCCGTACCCGGGGTCGGCGGGCTGGCCGGCCTGCGGATATCCGTATCCGGGGTCCCCCGGCTTGCCGCCCTGCGGGTAGCCGTAACCGGCCTCGACGGGCTGGCCGCCCGGTGGCTGGGCGTACGGATTCTGGTCGGGCTCTTCCGGCGGCGGTCCGGGGTACTGGTTCGCCATGGTGATCTGACCCCCCGAGGGTGCGTACTGACGGCAGTCCTCGGCTCGAAGCGGTGAGCCGTGCCGCGTCCATCCTGCCAGCCGCCTTCCGTGCTCACATCAAGAAAGCGACGGCTCCCGGAGCCGCCGTTCGCCGTTCGCCGGCACCGGGTGGGCCCGGATGCCGGGCCGGCCGCCGTGGCGACCGTCACTGTGCGAGATCACCGGGACATCGCCGACGGTGCCGGTGGGCGGCTCTCGCGGGGCTCCGGGCGGCGAAGGGAGGGGGCGGCGGCCCGGCGGCGGAAGATCGCCGGGGCCGTGTTGCGGGGGCCGAGTGCGGTGCGGGGCGACATGAAGGCATGTAGTCGGGTTACCGTTCGAGTGGCGTTGCGGGGTTTTTCCGTTTGACACGGGGGCGGGATGTACCGTCACACTCCGCAGCGTCAAGCGTCACCGCAGAACGCCCCGAGCGTCCGGCCCGGGAGCATCACAAGCGTCGACCGGAGAGAAGAGCGAAGTTGTCCCCGACCAGCGAAGCCACAGAGGGCGGCGGCCGCCGACTCGTCATCGTCGAGTCGCCTGCCAAGGCGAAGACGATCAAGGGCTATCTCGGCCCGGGCTACGTGGTCGAGGCCAGCGTCGGGCACATCCGTGACCTGCCCAACGGCGCGGCGGAGGTCCCGGCGAAGTACAAGGGCGAGCCCTGGGCCCGCCTCGGTGTCAACGTCGACGCCGACTTCCAGCCGATCTACGTGGTCAACAGCGACAAGAGAGACCAGGTCAAGAAGCTCAAGGAGCTGCTGGCCGAATCCGACGAGCTCTACCTCGCCACCGATGAGGACCGCGAGGGCGAGGCCATCGCCTGGCACCTCCAGGAGATCCTCAAGCCCAAGGTCCCGGTCCACCGGATGGTCTTCCACGAGATCACCAAGGACGCGATCCGCGAGGCCGTCGCCAACCCGCGCGACCTGAACCAGAAGCTGGTCGACGCCCAGGAGACCCGCCGCATCCTCGACCGCCTCTACGGCTACGAGGTCTCGCCGGTGCTGTGGAAGAAGGTCATGCCGCGGCTGTCGGCCGGCCGGGTGCAGTCCGTCGCGACCCGTCTCGTCGTCGAGCGGGAGCGCGAGCGCATCGCCTTCCGCTCCGCCGAGTACTGGGACCTGACCGGCACCTTCGCCACCGGACGCGCCGGCGACGCGAGTGACCCGTCGACCCTCGCCGCGCGGCTGACCACCGTCGACGGCCGCCGGGTCGCGCAGGGCCGCGACTTCGGCCCCAACGGGCAGCTGAAGAACGCCGATGTCCTGCACCTGGACGAGGCCAACGCCCGCGCGCTGGCCGCCGCCCTGGAGAGCACCGACTTCGCCGTACGGTCCGTGGAGTCCAAGCCGTACCGGCGCTCCCCGTACGCCCCGTTCCGTACGACCACCCTCCAGCAGGAGGCCAGCCGCAAGCTCGGCTTCGGCGCCAAGGCCACCATGCAGGTGGCACAGAAGCTGTACGAGAACGGCTTCATCACCTATATGCGTACCGACTCCACCACGCTCTCGGACACCGCGATCGCCGCGGCCCGGCGGCAGGTGACGCAGCTCTACGGCGCCGACTACCTGCCGGACCGCCCGCGTACCTACGCCGGCAAGGTCAAGAACGCCCAGGAGGCGCACGAGGCGATCCGCCCCTCCGGCGACCGCTTCCGCACCCCGGCGGAGACCGGGCTGACCGGTGACCAGTTCAAGCTCTACGAGCTGATCTGGAAGCGGACCGTCGCCTCCCAGATGAAGGACGCGACGGGCAACTCCGTCACCGTCAAGATCGGTGGCACGGCGAGCGACGGCCGGGACGCCGAGTTCAGCGCGTCCGGCAAGACGATCACCTTCCACGGCTTCATGAAGGCCTATGTGGAGGGCGCGGACGACCCGAACGCCGAGCTGGACGACCGCGAGCGGCGGCTGCCGCAGGTCGCCGAGGGCGACGCGCTGACCGCGCGGGAGATCACCGCCGACGGGCACGCCACCAAGCCGCCGGCCCGCTACACCGAGGCCACGCTGGTCAAGGAGCTGGAAGAGCGCGAGATCGGCCGTCCGTCGACCTATGCGTCGATCATCGGCACGATCCTGGACCGCGGCTATGTCTTCAAGAAGGGCACCGCGCTCGTCCCGTCGTTCCTCTCCTTCGCCGTGGTCAACCTGCTGGAGAAGCACTTCGGCCGGCTGGTCGACTACGGATTCACCGCCAAGATGGAGGACGACCTCGACCGCATCGCGCGGGGCGAGGCGCAGTCCGTGCCGTGGCTGCGGCGCTTCTACTTCGGCGAGGGCGAGGCCGAGGCCGCGGGTGCCGCGTCGGACGCCGGCAACGGCGACGGCGACCACCTCGGCGGGCTGAAGGAGCTGGTCGAGGACCTGGGCGCGATCGACGCCCGGGAGATCTCGTCCTTCCCGGTGGGCGGCGACATCAAGCTGCGGGTCGGCCGCTACGGCCCGTACGTCGAGCGCGGGGAGAAGGACGCCGAGGGCCACCAGCGCGCCGACGTCCCCGACGATCTCGCGCCCGACGAGCTGACCGTGGAGTACGCCGAGGAGCTGCTGGCCAAGCCGAGCGGTGACTTCGCGCTGGGCACCGACCCGGTCAGCGGCCACGAGATCGTCGCCAAGGACGGCCGCTACGGCCCGTACGTCACCGAGATCCTGCCCGAGGGCACCCCGAAGACCGGCAAGAACGCGGTCAAGCCGCGCACCGCCTCGCTCTTCAAGTCGATGTCCCTGGACACCGTGACCCTTGAGGACGCGCTGAAGCTGATGTCGCTGCCGCGGGTCGTCGGCAAGGACGCCGAGGGCGTGGAGATCACCGCGCAGAACGGCCGCTACGGCCCGTACCTCAAGAAGGGCACCGACTCGCGCTCCCTGGAGACCGAGGAGCAGCTGTTCGGCATCACCCTCGACGAGGCGCTGGCGATCTACGCGCAGCCCAAGCAGCGTGGCCGGGCCGCCGCCAAGCCGCCGCTCAAGGAGCTGGGCACCGACCCGGTGAGCGGCAAGCCGGTGGTGGTGAAGGACGGCCGGTTCGGCGCGTATGTCACCGACGGCGAGACCAACGCGACGCTGCGGCGGGACGACGACGTCGAGACGATCACCGCCGAGCGCGGCTACGAGCTGCTGGCGGAGAAGCGCGCCAAGGGGCCGGCGAAGAAGAAGACGGCCAAGAAGGCGCCGGCGAAGAAGACGGCGGCGAAGAAGACGGCCGCCAAGAAGACCACCGCGGCCAAGAAGACGACCGCGAAGAAGACCACGGCGAAGAAGACGACCGCCAAGAAGGCCACCGCCAAGACGGCGGCGGCCAAGAAGACGGCGGCTTCGGCCGAGGACTGAGGATCTTCCGGTAGCGGCGATCGCCGCATCACCGCAGGACAAGGCGGGCAAGGCGGACACTGGTCCGTCGGGCCCGCCTGTTTGTTCGGCCAGGCGTCCGAACGTGGGCACCCTCCCGATAGGCTGGCGAGATGACGCGTGCCGAGCAGCCAACGGTCGTGACCCCCACTTCAGGCGCCCTTGCCGCGGATTCCCGCGAGCGCGCCGTGCGAGCCCTCCTGCGCTTCCCCCCGTTGAAGCGACTGTGGAGCGCCCAGTTCGTCGGGGCCATCGGCGATGCCCTGTCCATGCTTGTCCTCGTACTGCTCACCCTCCAGGCGGCGCTGTACGTACCGGTGGGCGGCCAGGCCGCCTTCGGCGGTGGCTACCGGGGGGCGGCCCTGGCGGTGGCCGTGGTCTTCGCGGCCCGGCTGCTGGCGACGCTCCTCTTCGGCGCCGTCCTGCTGGGCCCGCTGTCCGCGCTGACCGCGCCCTCCGGGCCGCTGGACCGCCGCTGGACGATGATCGGCGCCGACGGGCTGCGGCTGGCGCTGCTGGTCGTCGCCCCCCTCTGGATCGACTGGACGCCGGCCGACGCACTGGCCTGGCTGCTGGTCACGGTCTTCGTCGTCGGCGTCGCCGAGCGCTTCTGGACCGTCGCACGGGAGAGCGCGGCACCCGCCCTGCTGCCCGCGCCGCCCCCCGAGGGCGCCGCCGTGCGGCCGCTGCCCGACAACATGGACGCGCTGCGCCGGCTCTCTCTGCGCACCAGCTTCGTCGCGCTGCCGATCGCGGCCGCCGCCCTGGTGGTCATCGCGCTCGTCGGAAAGCTGCTGGGCACCGGCATCGACTGGTTCGACGGCCACCAGGCCGCCCTGGGCTCGTATGTCTCCGCCGGCCTGTTCGCCGCCTCCGTGTCGATCCTCTACTTCATCGAGTTCCCCGGCGCGCAGACGCCGCGGCCGCGCTCCCCCCTGGAGGGCCTGCGCCGGCCGAAGAACGCCAACGGCGTCGACAAGGGGCGCACCGGCGCGATCCCGCTGCTGGTGTTCGCCTGCGCGGCGACCGCCGCCGCGATCTCCGCGGCCGTCTCGCTCGCCGTTCTGCACGCCCTCGACCTCGCCGGCGGACCGGCCTCCTTCGCGCTCCTGGTGCTCGCACTGACCGGCGGCACGGCCGCCGGGATCCGTGGCGCGCGCAAGGTGCTGCCCGCGCTCTCCCGGCGCCGGCTGCTGGCCCTGGCGGTCTCCGTCACCGGCCTCGCGCTGCTGGCCATGGGCCTGGTGCCGGACCCGACGACGGTCCTGCTGCTGGCGCTGCTCGCGGGCGTCAGTGCCGGTGTCGCCGCCAACACCGGCCATGTGCTGCTGGAGCAGGAGACCGAGGAATTCCGTACCGCCCGTACGACCGAGCATCTGCACGCCGTCGTACGCATCGCGGTCGCGCTGGCCGCCATCGTCGCCCCGGTGCTGGCCGCGGTCATCGGCCCGCACCGCATCGGCGGCCGGACCTTCGAGCTGGCGCACGGCGGTGCCGCCTTCACGCTGATGCTGGTCGGCGCGCTGCTGCTGCCGGTCGCCGCCTGGGTGCTCGGCAAGGTCGACGACCGGCAGGGCGTCACACTGCGGACCGATCTCCGCGAGGCGCTGCGCGGCGGCGACGCGACGCAGGCGCCGTCCGCCACCGGCTTCTTCATCGCCCTGGAGGGCGGCGACGGCGCCGGGAAGTCCACCCAGGTCGAGGCGCTCGCGTCGTGGATCCGCGGCAAGGGCCACGAGGTCGTGGTGACCCGCGAGCCGGGCGCCACCGCCATCGGCAAGCGGCTGCGCTCGATCATCCTGGACGTCTCGACGTCCGGGCTCTCGGACCGCGCCGAGGCGCTGATGTTCGCCGCCGACCGGGCCGAACACGTCAACAGCGTCATCCGGCCCGCCCTTGAGCGCGGCGCGATCGTCATCACCGACCGGTACATCGACTCCTCCGTGGCCTACCAGGGCGCCGGGCGCAATCTCGCGCCCACGGAGATCGCGCGGATCAACCGCTGGGCCACCGGCGGACTCGTCCCGCATCTGACCGTGCTGCTGGACGTCTCCCCGGAGACCGCGCGGGAACGGTTCACCGAGGCACCGGACCGTATGGAGTCCGAGCCCGCCGAATTCCACGAGCGGGTACGGGCCGGCTTCCTGACCCTGGCCGCCGCCGACCCCGCGCGCTATCTCGTCGTGGACGCCGGGCAGGAGCCGGAGTCCGTCACCACGGTCGTACGGCACCGTCTCGACCAGGTGCTGCCGCTGTCCGAGGCCGAGGTCGAGGCACAGGCCGAGGCCCGTAGGGCGGCCGAGGAGGAAGCCCGCCGCAGGGCCGAGGAAGAGGCCGCGCGCAAGGCGGAGGAAGAGCGCCAGGAGCGTGAGCGGCAGGCCCAGCTCGCCAAGCTGCGCGCCGAGGAAGAGGAGCGCAAGCGCCGCGAGCTCGAGGAGGCCAAGGCGCGGGAGGCCGCCCGCCAGGCGGAGGAGGCGCGGCTGCGCGCCGAGGAGGCACGCCAGGCGGCGGAGGCGGAGCGCCAGCGCCGCGAGGCCGAGGAGCGGGCCCGCCAGGCCGAACAGGAGCGGCTGCGCAAGCAGGCCGAGGAGGAGGCGCGGCTGCGCGCCGAGGCGGAGGAACGCCGCCTGGAGAAGCAGCGCAAGGCGGAGGCGGCGCTGCTCCGCGCCGAACAGGCTCGGGTGGCGGCGGCCGAGGCTGCGGCGGCCGCTGAGGCGAAGGCGGCGGCAGAGGCTGCCGAGGCGGCAGATGCGCCTACGAAGGAGACGCCGGTCGCGGATCTGCGCAAGCGGGTGGGGGAGGGGGAGTCCGGGGAGTCGTCCACGGAGGCCACCGACTCCTACGGCGGCTCGGGTTCCGGTGCCGGCCCCGACTCAGGCTCCGGTTCTGGCTCCGGCTCCGCTACGGACATCGAGCGGACGGAGTCGCTGCCGCGGCCGGGTGCGCAGGGCGCCGCGGACGAGACGGCGGTGCTGCCGCCCGTACGGGACGCCCGCTTCGCCGGCCAGGACGCGGACGAGACCGCCGTCCTGCCGGCCGCACGGGACGCCGGCCAGGCCCGCCGGGACCACGGTGCGCGGGGCGACGAGCCCGCTGACCGGGTGCCGCCGTGGATGTTCCGCGAGGACGACCCGGCCGGCGCGACCGGCCCGGATCACCCGGATGACGCAGCGTCGCGGCAGCAGTCCGGCGCCGCCGGGTCGGGCGTCGAGCGGACCCGCGAACTCCCGCAGATCGACCCGGCGACGGGCCGCCCCGTGGAGCCGTCGCAGCGCAGCCGCCCCCGCCCCGAATGGGCGGAGGAGACCCCGCTGGACGACCTGCCGACGCTCGCCGACGAGCTCCTCGGCCCGCGCCCGGACGAGGACACGGACAACGGGCGCGGCGGCGAGGGAGGCCACCGAGGAGGCCGGGGACGGCGCGGTTAGGGCCGTTCGGGCCGCCCCCTGATGATCCGGCCGTGGCCGCAGCGGAAATGCTGCGGGCCCCGCCCGGTCCCCGGCCCGCGGGGGGGGCCGGGGGGGGTGGGGGGCCCCCCCCTTCGGCGCGGGCGGGGGCCGCCGCGCAACTGCGGGGCCCACGGCCGTTTCCCGGTCCGTCGGGGTGCACGGGCGGGGGCTGCGGGCCCGTTCCCCGGATTCGTTTGTCAGTGGGTTGCACCACAATGGGTCAGACGCGGGGCGTGGCGCTGCGCAGAGCGTGACGCGCGGCAGGGCGTTGCGGCCTGCGTACGGCATGACCCGCGTACGGCATGACCTGCGTACAGCACGACCTGCGGCGCGGCGTACGGCACTCGGCACGACGCAGGCACGAGCAGCACGGGCACAAGCAGCACAGGTCCGGCGCACGACGGAAACGAAGGGAACGGCGGGCAAGCGATGGCGGTATGGGACGACGTGGTCGGCCAGGACCGGGTGACGGAGCAGCTCGCCGCGGCCGCGCGCGACGCGGACGCCATCGTGGCCGCCGACAGCGCGGCGGGCGCGGCCGCCGAGGCGCCGCTCGGTGAGCCGGCGCCCGCCGGGCGGACGGGCGCGTCCCAGATGACGCACGCCTGGCTGTTCACCGGCCCGCCCGGATCCGGCAGGTCCACCGCAGCGCGCGCGTTCGCCGCCGCCCTGCAATGCGTCAGCCCCGACCGCGCTGTGTTTGATTCCCCCAATCCCACACAAGAGCGCGGCGCCCCCGGCTGCGGCTTCTGCGACGGCTGCCACACCACCCTGGTCGGCACCCACGCCGACGTCGAGATCGTCCGTACGGACCTGCTGTCCATCGGCGTCAAGGAGACCCGCGACCTGGTCCGCCGGGCCTCCCTCTCCCCGGCCGGCGGCCGCTGGCAGGTGATCGTCCTGGAGGACGCCGACCGCCTCACCGAGGGCGCCGGCAATGTGCTCCTCAAGGCCGTCGAGGAGCCCGCGCCCCGTACGGTCTGGCTGCTCTGCGCCCCCTCCATCGAGGACCTCCTGCCCACCATCCGCTCCCGCTGCCGGCACCTCACCCTCCGGACGCCTCCGGTGAGCGCCGTGGCGGATGTCCTGGTCCGCCGCGACGGCATCGAGCCGGAGGCCGCCGCCCGCGCCGCCCGCGCCACCCAGGGCCACATCGGCCGGGCCCGCCGGCTGGCCACCGACGAGCGGGCCCGCGCCCGCCGTGCCGCGGTGCTCAAGCTGCCCCTCCGCATCGACGACATCGGCGGCTGCCTCAAGGCCGCCCAGGAGCTGATCGACGCCGCGGGGGAGGACGCCAAGCAGGTCGCCGAGGAGGTCGACGCCAAGGAGACCGAGGAGTTGCGCGCCGCGCTCGGCGCCGCCGCCGGGACGGGTGGCCGGCTGCCGCGCGGCACCGCGGGCGCCATGAAGGAACTCCAGGACAAGCAGAAGCGCCGCTCCACGCGTACCCAGCGCGACAGCCTGGACCTCGCCCTGATCGACCTCACGGGCTTCTACCGCGATGTCCTCGCCGTCCAGGTGGGCGCCTCGGTGCCGCTCGCCAACGACGAGGTCCGGGACAACATCCAGCGCATCGCCGCCTCCTCGACCCCGGAGCGCACCCTCCGCCGGATAGAAGCGGTGATCGCCTGCCGTGGCGCCCTGGACCGCAATGTGGCACCCCTGCTCGCCGTCGAAGCGATGACCGCCGCCCTACGCGCCGGCTGACGCCCCTGACCTGATCCGCCCCCGACCCCGACCAGCCCCTGAAAGGATCCGATCACCCACCGCCTCCACCCCGATACGCTCCGCTAACACCCCTCGCCGCCACCACCCCTCCCACCACTCACCAGCCCCACAACTCCACGCCCCCACCCCGTCCCCCACCCCATCCCTCCTCCCCACCCCATCCCCCTGCTCTCTCCGACGCCATCGCCGCCGAAGCCACCGAAGCAGCCGACGCATCCGCTCGAAGCGCCACGCAGCAGCCGCTTCCGGGGCCGGCCGAGACCGAGGGACCACCCATGGCCACCAGCCGCCTGTTCCGCACCACCTCCGCCGCCATCGCGGCCGCCGCTCTGCTGATGTCCGGCTGCTCGTCCGGGAGTTCGTCCTCGGGCAGCGAAGCGTCTCAGGGGCACGCGACGGCCGGCCCGGGACGCACCGCCCCCAGCGGGTCCCCCGCCCTCGCGCCGCTGCCCGACGCCACCCCGGCGAACCTCCGCCCGTACTACGACCAGAAGCTCAGCTGGCACCCCTGCGGCGAGGCGGGCTTCGAGTGCGCGACGATGAAGGCACCCCTGGACTACGCCAAGCCCAGCGCGGACACGGACCTGAAACTCGCCGTGGCCCGTAAGAAGGCCACCGGACCCGGCAGCCGGATCGGCTCCCTCCTGGTCAATCCGGGCGGCCCCGGCGGCTCGGCGATCGAGTACCTCCAGCAGTACGCGCCGCAGCCGGCGGCGGTCCGTGCGCGCTACGACATGGTGGCGATCGACCCGCGCGGCGTGGGCCGCAGCGAACCGGTCAGATGCCTCGCCAACAAGCAGATGGACCGCTTCACCCAGACCGACCAGACGCCGGACGACTCCGCCGAGGTCGACAAGCTGACCACCGCCTACCGCGACTTCGCCAAGGGCTGCGAGACCCGCTCCGGCAAGGTGCTCCCGCATGTCTCCACCATCGAGGCGGCCCGGGACATGGACGTGCTGCGACAGGTCCTGGGCGACAAGAAGCTCACCTACGTAGGCGCCTCCTACGGCACCTTCCTCGGCGCGACGTACGCCGGCCTCTACCCCACCCACACCGGCCGCCTGGTCCTCGACGGCGCGATGAACCCGGAGCTCGACTCCCGCACCATCAACGTCAACCAGACCGCCGGCTTCGACACCGCCTTCAAGGCGTTCGCCGCGGACTGCATCAAGCAGCGGGACTGCCCCCTGGGCACCAAGAGCATCGAGGACGCCGGCGAGCAGCTCTCCGCCCTCTTCAAGAAGCTCGACGCGCACCCGGCCACGACCGGCGAGGCCCGCCCGCTCACCGAATCCCTGGCTACTACGGGCGTCATCGCCGCCATGTACGACGAACAGGCCTGGCCCATCCTCCGCGAGTACCTCGCCCAGGCCAAGGACGGCAACGGCCGCGGTCTGCTCACCCTCTCCGACAGCTACTACGAGCGCTCCCCGGACGGCTCGTACGCCAACCAGATGTTCGCCAACCCCGCCGTGAACTGCCTCGACCTGCCACCCGCCTTCGCCTCCCCCGACCAGGTCCGCGCAGCCCTCCCCGGCTTCCGCAAGGCCTCCCCGGTCTTCGGCGACAACTTCGCCTGGGCCGCCCTGAACTGCGCGTACTGGCCGGTCAAGGCCACCGGCGAGGCCCACCGCATCGAGGCCAAGGGCGCCGCCCCGATCGTCGTCGTCGGCACCACCCGCGACCCGGCCACCCCGTACACCTGGGCCAAGGGCCTCGCCGCCCAGCTCTCCAGTGCCACCCTCCTCACCTACGAAGGCGACGGCCACACCGCCTACGGCCGCGGCAGCGACTGCATCGACACCGCGATCAACACCTACCTCCTCGAAGGCACCACCCCACCCAAGAACAAGACCTGCCGGTGACCCACCCCACACCCGACCTCTGACCAGCCCGTAAACCGGTTACAGACCACCCCTCCACGATGTGTAGACTGGGCCGCGCACCACGCCGCCTTAGCTCAGTTGGCCAGAGCAACGCACTCGTAATGCGTAGGTCTCGGGTTCGAATCCCGAAGGCGGCTCAGTCGAAACCCCAGGTCGGAGCAGATCCGACCTGGGGTTTTTCGTTCAGCCGCGGCACCGGGGCAGAGGGATCGAAGAACGCCCCCTGCGCCGCATCGCCTCCTTCGAGAGGTGTGGGCTCCCTCTCACATGGCGGCTGACATGCCTCCTGGTCCGACTGGCCCGGGTGTGCCGAGGCGCTTGTAGACCGTCACCCTCCGGCCGCGTATCTGCTGGTCCGCCACCACCGTGAAGTACTCCTTCAGCACGGAGGTCTTCACCCTGTCCCGCTCCGCCGACACCGGCTGTGCCACCTCCGTGGCGTCCGTGACCAGCAGGATCCTTTGCTGGGTCAGCATCGCAGCCCGTATCCGGGCCGGGTCGGCCTCCACACCCTTCAGCGTTCCGGACTCCTCCGGGCCCTCCATGAGGGCTATGTCCCGGAGGCCGGTGAAGGCTTCGGGGGAGACCAGCTCGGTGTCGCGCCGTGCCGCGGGTATGAAGAGCACCGCAGCTCCGGTCTCCTTGAGTCGTCGTACGTCCGCCGCCACCGCCAGGACGTCGTCCACCCGACTGTCGGGGGAGCGCTTGGCCAGCGATTGCGGCAGCAGTGCCACCATCGCCACGGCCACCGCCACGGGGAGGATCCACATCGATGCTCTCGGGAACCGCGGTGCGGCCGCGCGTATGGCCGCACTCAGCGCCGCCCCGATCAGCAGGGCCAGCCCCAGCATGCTGAACAAGATGTACCGGTCCAGAAACAGCGGCTGGGCCAGGGAGATACCGATCAGGGCGATCTGCGGCACCGCCAGCAGCGGCAACCCGACGACCGCCGCCGAGAGTTGGCCTGCCCGTGGCCGGTCCAGTAGGGCTCCGAGGCCGCCGATCGTCAGCAGGACCGCCGGGCCGATCATCATGTGCCAGGTCAGCGGCGGTATCCAGGACACCTGCTCGGACTGTCCTCGGCTGAAAAGGATCAGCGGCAGTACGCACGCCACAGCGGCCGTCGAAGCCGCTGCCCAGCGTGTCCACACACCGCGACCGGCCCGTGTCCAGGCCAGAGTTGCCAGGTGCGCGGGCAGGATCAGCAGCGACAGCCAGTTCAGCAGCCCGCACACCAGGACCGTCCCGCCGTACGCCGCCCAGCGCATCGCCCAGCCACGGCCCTTGAGCACCGTCACCAGCAGCAGCGTGGAGATCGCGGACCCGGCGACGACCAGCGCGTACGGGCGGCCCTCTTGGAGATAGAACTGCACGGCCGGGAGCAGCCCGAACGCCAGCCCTGCCCCCAAGCCCGTCCAGGACCCGGCCAGCCGCTTGCCGATGACCGCCAGACAGCCCGCCGCCACTGCCGTTGCCAGCACGGAAGGCAGCCGCAGAGTCGTGGTGCTGGGGCCGAAAATCTCGAAGAGCCCATGCATCAGCAGGTAATAGAGCCCGTGCACGACATCGACCTGTCCCAACATGTGCCAGATCTCAGCGGCGGTCCGTCGGGCCACCTGCCAGGTGGCGGCCTCGTCGCGCCATACGCTGTGCTGCCGGGAAAGCCCCCACAGGCCGAGTGCGAAAGTCCACAACATCGGGATCAGCCAGACGGGAAGGCGGCGCCGGCAAACGGCTATGTGGGAATTCATGAAGTTGTTCAGGCTCTCGAGGTAGCGGTGCGGACCGAAGCCAGCGGCCTAGGGACATGAAGAAGGGCTACCGGACCGGTTGTTGTGTGCGGCGCGAAGCGCCGGAGCGACACGAAGTCCACGCTGACCGGGGGCGGCAGAAGGCATAGTCTGCGCTGCTCCGGAACTGATCAACAACGGTTGCCTCTGGAGATAAACAGCACTTTCCCGGAGGGGAACAGCGCTTTCCTGGAGGGGAACGGCGCCTTCCGGCTTGGTGGTTGGCAACGTCATCGGCATCCGATGGCCTTCGGTCGTATCGCCGGATCATCGGCTCTCCGTCAGCGAGTTCCGGTGTTTTCGCGCTCCGCACGGGCGCGTCCTGGCCCGCAGCATCACGTTCCGTAAGAAAGCGGCTTCTTGCGCGTTGAGCCGAGGTGGAGTCGCCGGTGTGGCCGCGGGGCAAATGGGTGACCGCGTATCAACTCCCGTGACCAGAACGGGGTGACGTCTCGTTGCTCTCCCAGGGAGTGCGGCGGGTGAATCCGCCGCGGCCGTGTCCTCGATATTTCCTGAGGGAGTGTTGCTTCTGACGCGCATGACGCGAATCAGGGGAGAAGCGATGGGGTCCGCCGTCGGCTTCGAAATGTGCCGGAGATCGGCGCTGCGAGTGTCGCGTCGGACCCGCGGAAGGCTTACTTCGTGGTCCGACACGGGGTGCGGAATGGGATGAAATCCCAGGATGGCTACTTTTGGTGTGCATATTGTTACAACAAGTAGTCAAGTCCGGTCTCCATCCACCTGGAATGAAGGATCAAGGGTTCATGCGCAAACTTCAGAAAGTCGCGATCGTCGTAGCAGCCGTCGGCTGTCTGTCCACCTTCGGTGCCGGCGTCAGCTTGGCTCACGGTGGCGGCCCGGAGGTCTCTGCATGGTCGGCGTCTGCTTCGGGGGCCAGCGCGGATGCCGGCCGTGGGCACGGCGGGTACCTGCACTCGGCTCCGGAGATGGCTCCGCAGGCTGCCCCGGCCCCGCAGATGGCGCCGCAGCCGGCCCCTCAGGCCGCTCCCCAGCCGGCCCCGCAGGCTCCGGCTCCCCAGGTGGCTCCGCAGCCGGCTCCGCAGGTTGTCGCCCCGGCCCCGCAGATGGCTCCGCAGCCGGCTCCCCAGGCCGCTCCCCAGCCGGCCCCGCAGGTCGTCCCCATCGCCCAGGCTCCGCAGGCCGCTCCGCAGCCGGCCCCGCAGGCTGCCCCGGCTCCGCAGGCCGCTCCGCAGGCCCCGGCCCAGGAGGAGGACCAGGAGGCCAAGCGCCGCCGCCACCACCACGGCAGGGGTGACGTCAAGATCGAGCAGAGCACCCAGTGCCGGTCGCACGACCTGAACGTCGACGTCCTCGGCCAGGTCGGGATCCTGAACGGCGCGCTGGGCAACGCGCTCAACGGTGAGGGCTCCCCGGGTGCGCAGCACACCAAGCAGGGCTCCAACATGGGCTGCGACAACACCGTCAAGAGCGAAAAGTAACGGGAAGGGGCCCCGGTGCCGAGCCTCAGGCCCGGCACCGGGGCCCGCTTTTCGACCCTCGTCAGCCCGGGCGCGGTCCGTTTCGCGGTGCGCGCCCGGGCATCGACCGCAAAGGAACACAACGCATGTTCAGTGGGAAGAAGCTCGTTGTCGTCTCGGGAATTCTGGGCGGCCTCGCCGTGACGTTCGCCGGTGCCACCACCCAGGCGTACGCCGGCGGGGACTCGAACGGCTGCCGCCACACGGCCCAGGGCAACACCATCTGCGAGGACAAGAGCGAGTCCGTCTACAGGACCAAGGGCGGCAAGCACGTCATCAAGCAGAACAAGAGCTGCGAGACGGTCTCCCGCCATCATGTGGTGTGGCCCCACAGCGAGTTCCTGGGCGGGGGGTACACGAAGGTGGGGCCGGTCGTGGACTGCTCCAACGATGCACGGCTGCCCAGGGGCTTCAAGATGCCCCACATCAAGAAGCCCCGTATTGGGCTCTGAACGTCAGACAGTGCATGGCCGGGCCGGATGGAAATCCGAGCCCGGCACTGCTGTGTCGGGGGGAGATGGGGGCGCGGGGGAGGGGGCGCGGGAGATGGGGCTACGGGGATGGGGCGGAGGCCGTGTGGCCGTGCGCCCGTGTTCCGTACTGGCGGGGTGTCAGTACGCCTGGTGTGACACGTGAGATGACCGCCCGGTCAACGCCTCCTGGCCTCCCGGCCTCCAGCAGGGGCATCGGTCGTCGTCCATGACGCGTGCTCAGCACGGCGGATCCGCGAGGTCGGGGGAATTCCTCCGGCCGGTGTGAGGCCCGTGGAGGCTCAAACGTCGCCCGTGATCCGGACGGGCGGGGATCCGGCCGCCCGGAGCGGCCCGGCCCGGCCCGGCCTGGTCACTCGAGGGCCGACCCACTGGAAAAAGGCATGAATGAGCCCCGGCGCCCGAGCTTGTGGCTCGGACGCCGGGGCCTGTTTCCGTTTTCCGTTACTTGTCGCCGCCGACGGAGTTGTCGCAGCCCATGGTCGAACCCAGGTGGGTGGACTGCGCGCCCGGAGAGCCCTCGCCGCCGAGCAGGTTGCCGGCCAGGCCGTTCAAGACCCCGACCTCGCCGAGGACGTCGACGTTCGTGTCATGTGACCTGCACGAGCTGCCCTGCGTGATGGTGATGTCACCGCCACCCTTCTTGCCGCCCTTGCCGCCGTGACCGTCGGCGGTGGCGGTACCGGCGCCGAGGATGCCGACGCTGGCGAGGACGGCGGCCACGAGGGCGGCCTTGTGAAGCTTGCGCATTTCTTCTCCGGTGGTAGCGCGGATGCGATCTGTAACCGATCGCCTTCGTACAGTTACGGACGCTAATACGAAATGTCCCGAAGTCGCACAGCGACGCGCCGGATAGTAGGATCAAAAATTTGGCGTCAACACGGAAGTCGCCCCGCCCCCCGGGCAGTTCAGAACGTCGACGGGCGGGAACCGGAGCAGGTGGTACGCGGTGAACCACCTGTTCGGCCGCATCGCACACGAATGGTTCGGCCGCGCACCCCTCGGCCGGGGCCGCGGCCGCGTCCCGGGGCGCCTCCGCCCGTGCCGGCGTCGCCGCTGACGGGGTTGCGCCCCTTGGGTCTCCGGCGGCTGAGGTCAGACCCGTCCGTCAAGGGGCGACGCCGCCGTCCTGGGGCGCAACACTTCGCGAAAACCGGAGATTTGGGTGGCCGGGTGCCCAGCGGCGAGGCTCGGGCGGGGCCGCCCGCACCCGCGCTCAGGGGCAAGCGGCGCGAGTAGTGGTTCGTCGACGTTCGCCCGCGTCCTTTCCGGCCCCCGTCACCTCCGCGACGCCAGAACGTCCCCGCGTGTCACGCAGCTGCGTGATGCCTTCGGGCTGTCGGCGAGCCGCACCTCGTGCGTTCGCGCACGGGTGCAAGGGTGGCCTGCGCAAGCAGCACACCCACGACACAAAGTGAAGTAGGAGCCGCCATGCGCCGTGCACTCGCCACCGTCGTCGGAGCCCTCGCTCTCACCGGGGCCCTCTCCGTCCCCGCCCACGCCGACGACATCGGTGCCCCCGTCCACGCCGACAAACCCGTTACGGGCATCGCCGGTGTCCTCGGCCACCCCGTGAAGGCCGCCTCCGACATCGCCGGGCTGCGCTTCGGTGAGCTGCCGTGGCCGGTGCCCAGCCAGCGCTGATCATTCGATCGCGGTCGTGCACCGGCCGGGGTGTGTCCGCGAGGGCGGGCGGGTCCGTGGTGCGGGGCGGCCGGTGCCTCCGGCTGGGGCGGACGGGAGAATGTGCGGCGTTTTCGATTCGGTTTCCCTCTCGGTGGACCGCTGCGATAGCGCCGGACGTCCCGGAGGTGATCGCTATCGAGAAGATCTCTCCATAGCGTTGAGAAGATCTCTCCATAAAACCGGAAATAGCATCACTCCTCTGCCGAGTAACGCACTGCACCGAGCCGAGAGAGTGATCGAAATGCCGGATTCGTAGCCTTCCTCCTTCGGTGTCGTTGAGACTTGTGCGGTCCGCGGCCGTGACCGCACCGCCAAGGAGGAGTCACATGATCAAAAAGGTCATTGCCGCTTCGGCTGCCACCGGCGGCCTGCTGCTCGCGAGCGCGGGCACGACCGTTGCCGACACCGGTGCCCAGGGCGCCGCCGTCGGCTCTCCCGGAGTCGTGTCCGGCAATGTGCTTCAGGTGCCGATTCACATCCCGATCAACGCCTGTGGCAACACGGTCAACATCATCGGGGCGCTCAACCCCGCCCTCCGGAACCGCTGCGCCAACATCGGCGGCCACGGCCACCACGGCCATGGCAAGGGCAGACCGCACGCCCAGGGTCTGGCCGCCGGCTCCCCGGGAGTCCTGTCCGGGAACCTGGCTCAGATTCCGGTGCATGTGCCGGTGAACGTGTGCGGCAACTCGGGTAATGGCATCGGAGTGCTCAACCCCACCTTCGGCAACCGCTGCGCCAACGTCGAGGGATCGGGCCACAAGGGCAAGGGGCACCGCCACCACCACCAGTCGTTGCCCCAGAAGCCGGAGCAGCAGCACGACAAGCCGGTGCATCGCCACCGTCCGCCGTCGGCTCCGGTCCACAAGGCTGAGGTGACGCACCACCGTCACCAGGAGGCCGCGTCTCCCGCTCTCCCCGAGCTGGCACGCACCGGTTCGGAAAGGGTCAGTCTGGCGATTCCGCTCAGCGCCGGGCTGATGGTGGGCGGCATCCTGCTCTACCGCCGGGGCCGCCGCGCCGCCGCCCGCAGCTGAAGGTAGTGGGCAGCGACAGCTGTTCGCGGCTGTCACTTCGTCACGTATGAATGTGGGGCCCGGTGGTCGCCGGGTCCCACACTCATACGAGGCCCTGCCTTGATCGGGGCGTCAGGGCTGAACGTTGGGAATTATCAGCGGTGTTGGGCGATGGCCGGTTCCCGCCGCGGTACTGGCCTGTGTGGGAAGTGACGGCTGTACGCGCGCTCGCGTAGTAACCGGGCGGATATCGCCGGCTGTTGTGAAGGTACGGCGGCCAACACCCCAAAGGATTCAGGTCAGTCGGCAAACGGGTGACCCGGTGCCGGCTCCCGTGACTGGATCAGCGCAGATCCCGTTGCCCTTGGGAGAGAACAGCGAAAGCGAACGAAGGCGAATGGGCCCGTGGGCCGTCCGAAGCCGGATACGCAGGGTGTGAAGGACCAGGACCACCACTGCTGGCGCACACGAGACAGCAATAAGTAATTCAGATTTCCATGTACAGGTAATGAAGGGCCGAGTCCATGCGCAAGCTTCAGCAGGTCGCGCTCGTCTTCGCAGCGGCCGGTGGTCTGTCCGCCGCCAGTGCCGGCGCCAGCTATGCCGACGCCCCCGTCGGATACGGCGGTGCCGCCGCGCCCCCTGTTCCGCAGCAGTCCGGCTCGCCAGACACCCCCCAGGCCGCCGCCTGGACCGCTTCGCAGGCCACCTCGCACACTTCCGGCTCGCACCACGGCCAGCAGCAGGCCGCCCCCCAGGCTGCTCCGGCCCCCGGCCCGGAGCGGGCCCCGGAGGTCTCCCCGCAGGTCAACCCGCAGCTCAACCCGGATCTCTCCCCGCAGATCACCAACCCCCCGAAGTCGGGCCCGGGTGACCAGAGCGGCCTCTTCCGTCCGTACCAGGAGTGCAGCCCGCAGACGCTGCTCAACTTCGACCTGCCGGTCGGCCTGCTCGGCGCTGCGCAGTCCTTCGGTACCGCCTGCACCCAGGAGAACACTCAGGCCAACGCCTTCGCCAGCTCCAGCTCCAGGTAAGAGCCGCTGGGCCGCCACGCGCGACGCGCGCCGCGGGCCCTTCGGGGGTGATCCCCCCGAAGGGCCCGTTTGCGTGCGTGCGGCGAATTCATCGAGGGTGCCGTCGAACTGGTGGTGCGTCACGGGGCATCCGCGCCGGTTTCGGCCGGTCGAGGGGCCGGCCTGATGGGCGTGCGGGGCGCCTGCCGGGCCGACACCCGCTCGGCGGTCGGACCCGGCGCGTCGTTGAGCGGCCGGGGGGATATTTCGTATTAGCCTCCCGTAACTGTACGAACTCGATCAAATACCGATCGAATCCGCTCGAATCCACCGGAGACGAAATGCGCAAGCTTCACAAGGCTGCCGTCGTGGCCGCCGTCCTCGGCAGCGTCGGCTTCCTCGGCGCCGGCACGGCCAATGCCCACGGCGGCGTCGGCATCAGTCAAGGCTCGTCGTGTAGGTCGCACGACCTGAACGTTGACGTCCTCGGCGAGGTCGGAATCCTCAATGGCGTCCTGGGCAGTGCGCTCAACGGCGAGGGCTCCCCGGGTGCGCAGGTTACCCACATGGGCTCGACCATGGGCTGCAACAACAGCGCTCTCTGAGCGCCGTAGGTAGGCGAAAGGGGTCCCGGCACCGGAGCCGCAAGCCCGGTGGCGGGACCCGTTTTCGAACTTTTCAAGCGTCAGGGCCCCATGCACAAGGCCGATATCCGAGGCTGACGGATGCATGGGGCCGTGGCGGTCGGCCGTTCCGTGATGCCCCCGGGCCGCTGATCGCCACCGCCCCCCGACACCGCTGTCGAGGGGGCGAATTCCGCGCGTCGCCGCGCTTTCTCCGGCCGTCGGGCCGTCGAGTCCGCGGATGATCGGACCGGGTTTTCCGGGAGTACGCGCCACCTTGGGCGACGACTTGGGGCGTCGCCCTCTTTACGGCTGAGCCGTCACCAACAGCCGATATCGGGTCGGCAAATGGGTGACCGCGCAGGGGTTCCCGTGACCGGGCCGGGGGAAATCCCGTTGCCCCTTGGGAGAGAACAGCGAATGGGCCCGTGGGTTGCCGCCGGGAAGTGCTACTCCCCGGCACCGGGGCGGCCCGCGGCGAGCACGCCGGCAATGTTGTCCGACGCGAATCCGAGGAGGGGCGATGTGATCTGCCGTCGGCTTCGAGGAGCGTTGGAGGGCGGCGCCGTGAGTGCCGTCGCGGGCCTGCGGAAGCTTCCGCCGTGGTTCGTCACGGGGGTGCGCAGGGTGTGAAACCCCAGGATTACCACTGTTGGCGCGCACAGGACAGAAAAAAGTAATTCAGATTTCCATGTACAGGTAATGAAGGGCCGAGGGTTCCATGCGCAAGCTTCACAAGGCCATGCTCGTCGTCGCAGCCGCCGGCGGTCTGTCCGCCATCGGCGCCGGCGTCAGTCATGCCGACGCTCCCGTGGGCTACAACGGTGCGGCCCCGCCCCCGCTTCCGCAGCAGCCGGTCCAGCAGGCGGCTCCGGCCCCTGTCGCGCAGCAGCCGGCCCCGCAGGCGGCTCCGCCCGCCTATGTCCAGCAGCAGCCGGCCCCGCAACCGGTCGCTTACCAGCCGGCTCCGGCCCCTGTCGCGCAGCAGCCGGCCCCGCAACCGGTCGCTTACCAGCCGGCTCCGGCTCCTGTCGCGCAGCAGCCGGCCCCGCAGGCGGCACCCCCTGCCCCGCCGGCTCCGGCTCCGGCTCCGGCGCCCGCCCCGCAGCAGCCCGCCCCGCAGGCGGCACCCCCGGCTCCCCCCGCTCCGCCGGCTCCGGCTCCTGCTCCGGCCCCCGCTCCGCAGCAGCCGGCCCCGCAGTCCGCTCCGGCTCCCGTCCAGGAGCACGCCGCCCCCCATCACGCCACTGCGTCGGCCTCTTCGCAGGGCGCCTCCCGTGCCGCCGTCTCGCATCACGCTCCGCAGCAGTCCGCTCCGCAGGCGGCTGCCCCGGCGCCGGCTCAGCAGTCGGTCCCGCAGGTGGTCCCGCAGGTGACGCCGCAGGCCGCCCCGCAGGTGACTCCGCAGGTCGCCCCGCAGGTCGCCGTTCCGGAGCTCCCCCACAAGACCGTCCCGCACGCCGCCCCGCAGGTCAGCCCCCAGATCAACCCGACCGTCAACCCGCTGGTGAACCCGCTGATCGCCCCGGGCCAGCAGCTCTCCCCGGTCGGGCTCGGGCGGCTCGCGGCGTCTCCGGTGGGACAGCTTGATCTGCCCGGCGTCGGCTGACCGTTCGAGGACGGTCCGGAACGGCCCCCGCCCCCGGCGCGCGGTAGGAGCGGAGGCGGGGCCCGCTCCGGCCGCCATCGGCCGTCCGGCGGTGCCGGCGGGAGCCGTTCCGGCGGGCCCGCCGCAACCGTCCGGTCCCACCCCCGAGGCCCGGGGCGTCATCGGCGCCCGGCCGCGGGGCGTCGCCGCCCGTTCCGGCCCGTCCACGCGGTGCCGGGCGGTGCGGGGCGTTTCATCTTGGGCTCCCGTCATCTGGGCTCCCGCCACCGATAAGAAGTCGATCTGATTCGGATCGCATCCGCTCAATCACCCGGAGAAGAAATGCGCAAGCTTCACAAGGCTGCCGTGATGGCCGCCGTCCTCGGCAGCGTCGGCGGTCTCGGGGTCGGCACCGCAGCCGCCCACGGCGAGCCGGGCCACGACGTCGACGTCAAGCAGGCGACCCACTGCAAGTCGCACGATATGAACGTCGACGTGCTCGGGGCGGTCGGGGTTCTCAACGGCACGCTGGGCAACGCGGTCAACGGCGAGGGCAGCCCGGGTGCGCAGCCCAGCCAGCTCGGCTCGAAGATGAGCTGCGACAACCACGCTTTCTGAGCGTCGGGCAGTCACGTAGCCAACCGAAAGGGGTCCCGGCGTCCGAGCCACAGGCTCGGCGCCGGGGCCCCTTTGTGTTTATGGCCTTCTTCGGCTCTATGGCCTTCTCCGGGCCGGGTGGCTTTTCTCGGGCTCCGCATCCCGTACGGGCGGGCGTGCAAACGGCGGATGGCCGGCCGGGGGTCGACCCGGTCTGGCCATCCGCCGTTCGAGAGGTTCTGGCCGGGCCTCGTCCGGTCGTGACCGGCGAGGCGGGTAAGGCGGGCAAGGCGTACGAGGGTGGTTCAGGCTCCGGGGATCAGAACCCGTTCTCCTGGGGAAGCTGGCCTGGATTCTGCTGGTTCTGGGCCTGGGCCTGGGTCGCCGGGTTCCTGTTGCTACAGGTGAGTTGGGGCCCGATCTGCGTGGCACCCCTGTTCAGCAGGCCACCTGCGGGCATCGCCACGGGCTTCGTACCCAAACAGTCCTGCGACTGGTTGACCTTGAGGCTGCCGTCCGGACTGGCGTAGCCGCTGTTGTTCTGGATGCAGGTCTGGAAGTAGGGAGAGCAACTGGCCGTGGCTTCTCCGGCGTTCGCCTGGTTGGCGCCGGCGAACGTCATGGCGATGCCGCCCAGGAGTCCCGAGACGACTGCGATCTTCTTCCCACTGAACATGTGCTGTTCCTTTGTGATCGATGCCCGGGCGCCATGCACCGAGAACCGGCCCGCGCCCGGGCCTAGAGAAGGGGCAGAAAACGGGCCCCGGTGCCGGGCCTGTGGCTCGGACACCGGGACCCCATTCGGTTACTTGTCCTCGCCGCCGCTGACGGCGTTGTTGCAGCCCATGTCCGAGCCCTGGTGGGTCTGCTGCGCACCCGGCGAGCCCTCGCCGTTGAGCGCGCTGCCCAGCAGGCCGTTGACGAGCCCGACCTCGCCAAGGACGTTGACGTTCAGGTCGTGCGACCGGCACTGGCTGGCCTGACCGACGTTGAGGTTGCCGCCGTCGGCGTGGGCGGTGCCGGCGCCGAGGATCCCGATGCTGCTGAGCGTGGCGACCACCACGGCAGCCTTGTGAAGCTTGCGCATTTCTTCTCCGGTGGATTGATAGGAAGCAACCCGTTATGGATCGACTTCGGACAGTTACTGAAAGCTAATACGAAATGTCCTGAAGTCGCGCCACGACGCGCCGGATGGTATGACCATGGCCAATGGGCGACGACCCGGGAGTTTCCCGGGTCCTGGGCAGGTCAGGGCCTTGGTGGGCCCGGCCGGACGGGCGCTTCCCCGGTGAATCGCAGGCGGTGAACCACCTGTTTGGCCGCGCCGGGTGCGACCCGTTCGGCAGGTCATACGCAAACGGGCCCTCCGAGGGATCCCCTCGAAGGGCCCGCGACACTTGTCGCGTGCGGCTTCCCCCGGCGGTGTTACCCGTTGAAGGCGCGGTTGAACTGATCGCAGGTCGTGCCGAACGTCTGGGGTACGGCGAGCACGCCGATCGGGAAGTTGATGTCGGAGAACGTCTGAGGACTGCACTCCTGGTACGGACGGAAGATCTCCTTCACCTTCGGTCCGCCATCGTGGGCGTAGGCGGTGCCGGCGCCGGCACCGACGGCGGACAGGCCGCCAGCTGCTGCGGCGGCGACGATCACGACCTGCTGAAGCTTGCGCATGGAACCCTCGGCCCTTCGATACCTGTGCATAGAGGCCTGATTGCCTTCTGTGACCGAATAAACACTAGCAGTAGTCGTCTTGGGGGTTCCAGCTGTGTGACCTGTGTCGAAGCGCGGCTCCCCATGCGGGCGCGATGCCGGTTCGGCCGTCTTGTGTCAACTCGCCTGGCTCGCCCGATAGTTGCTGCTGTGTCCGGTCAGCAGTCCGGTGGCGATCCCGCCGCGCCCGGGCCGAGGTCGAGGGTCGCCTGAGCGCCGCCCTCCGTGGGGTTTTCGTACCGCACTTCGGCGCCCAGCACGCGGGCTTGGCCGTCGACGATGGTCAGGCCCAGGCCGATGCCGGTGCCGCGTTCGCGGGCGCCGGTGCGGAAGCGTTGGGGTCCTTGGGCCAGCAAGTCCTCGGGAAAGCCGGGGCCCTGGTCCCGTACGCGTACCGCTGCGCCGTCGGCCTCCACCACGACCGGTGGGGCACCGTGGCGATGGGCGTTGGTGATGAGGTTGGCGAGGATGCGTTCCACGCGGCGGGGATCGGTTTCGACGACGGCTTCGTGCACCACCCGCACCTCGACGTCGCCGCCTGCCAGGCCGGCCGCCCGCTGGGCCAGGGCGCTCAGTTGGACCTCCTCGCGCTGCGCCCGCTCGACGCCCGGCACATCCAGGCGGGCCACCTCCAGGACGTCCTCCACCAGGTTGCGCAGGGTGTCCACGCCGCCGCGGACCAGCTCGGTCGGGCGGCCGGGGGGCAGCAGGCCGACCGCGGTGACCAAACCGGCGACGGGGGTGCGCAGTTCATGGGCGATGTCGGCGGTGACGCGGCGTTCGGCCTCCAGGCGGGCGCTCAGAGCGTCGGCCATCGTGTTGACGGCGGCGCCGAGCCGGGCGATCTCGTCGTTCCCTCTGGGCCGGACCCGGGCGGTCAGGTCGCCGTCCGCGATGCGCTGCGCGGTGCGTGCGGAGGCGCCGATCCGCCGCCCCAGACCGATCGCCACGACGGTGCCCAGCACACAGCCGAGCGCGGTGACGGTCGCGCCGGAGCCGAGCAACACCCGGTCGAGATCGGCGAGGGCGCGGGCCTGGGGAGCGTAGGAGCGCCGGAGGGCGATGATGTCGCCGTCGCTGCGGGTGGCGGCCCACATGACGGGGGCGGCGGACCCTTTCGGGTCGCCGAGGTAGGTGGCGCGCACGGGGCGGTCGGTGACCGCCTCGCGGAGTGCGGTGGGCAGGTCCGGCGGGTTGATCAGGGCACCGGTGTCCGTACCCGAGGCGTATTCGCTGACCGCGTCGACGAGTTTCGCGTCGATCGCGCGGGCGGCGTTCGCCCGCTGGTCCTCGGCGGTGCGTTGGTGCACCAGCAGCCCGATGAGCGTGGCGACGAGCGCGGTTCCGGCGACGACCAGGGCGGTTGTGGTGCGCAGTCCCATGGCGGTCAGCGGGCGAGCTTGTAGCCGAAGCCGCGGACGGTCTCGATGCGGTCGCGGCCGATCTTGGCGCGGAGCCGTTGCACATGGACGTCGACGACACGGGTGTCGCCGCCCCAGGCGTAGTCCCACACCCGCTCCAGCAGTGTGCTCCGGGAGAGCACCACGCCCGGTTCGGCCGCGAACTCCAGCACCAGTTTGCGTTCGGTGGGGGTGAGTTCGAGCAGCCGGCCGTCCCGGCGGACCTCCATGGACGCGGTGTTCACGGTGAGATCGCCGAAGTGGAGCAGCGGCTCCGCCACTTGCGGGAGGTCCTGGGCGAAGTCCGCCGCCCGGCGCAGCGCCGAGCGGATACGGGCCACGAGTACCGGGATGTCGTACGGCTTGGTGAGGTAGTCGTCGGCGCCCGCCTCCAGACCGAGGACGACGTCCACCGGGTCGGTGCGGGCGGAGATCATCAGCACCGGCAGCCGGCTCTCCTCGCGGATGCGGCGGACCAGGCTGACCCCGTCGAGATGGGGCAGCATGACGTCCAGGACGGCGACATCGGGCGCGCGGTCCTGGAACTGGGCCAGCCCGGCGCGGCCGTCGGAGGCCGTGCGCACCTGGTATCCGTAGCGTTCCAGGGACAGTTGGGTGGCCTCACGGAGCAGCGCGTCGTCCTCCACGAGCAGCACATCGGTCATCGCTGGTGGTTCCTAAGGCTCGGGGACCGGCAGGGGGACGTCGCGCAGATCTTCCCCCGAGTCGGCGGGCGGGAGGTGGGAGGACCGTACGGTGGCGCGGGTGTAATAGGAGACGTTCTCCTGACGCTCCAGGCGGCTGAGCTCAAGGGTCGCCGGGTACGGGGAGTCGGTGCACTTGGGAATGCACCAGTTGCCGCTCAGCTTTCCGGTGGCGACGGCCTTGGGCTTGCCCCAGGATCGCCAGCGCAGCCGGGTGAGCGTGGTGAACTCGGTGAGGCCGATGGCCGTGGGACGGCGCAGCGGGTGGCCCAGGGTGTCGGAGACGTAGACCGGCCCGGTGGCCTGGGTGGGCTTGGGGGCCGGGCCCTCGACGTGCAGCCGTTCGGGGCCGCCGCAGCCGGCGGTGCCCACGGCCGTCAGCGTCAGCGCGATGACGGTGGCCACGGCCGTGGGCTTGCTCATCGGGACTCTGGTCTCTTTCGCGTCAGCTGGTGGCGAGCGGGCGCTTGCCCTGCAGATCCTCGGAATCGTACGTGCCGGGCTTCCCGTCGAGCTTCAGGGTGAAGGCGGAGAAGACCTTCCTGCCGTTGACGGTCTTGGGGTCGGAGAGCGTGATGGTCGCCTTCAGCGGCTTGTCGAGGCAGGTGTCGAGGCACCAGTGGCCGGTGACCTTTCCGGTGCCGACGGCCTGCTTGGCGCCCCACTTCTGCCAGGTCACGTCGTGGATCGCGGTGAACTCGGAGAGGACCAGGTGCTGGGGGCTGCGCTCGGCGCGGCCCTTGTCGGCGTTCTCCTCGCCGTAGTGGTTGATGACGTACGGGGTGGTGTTCGTACGGGCGGTGCCGGCGGCGGGGGCGGTGTGTCCCGGGGCGGCGCCGGCGACCTGGGCGGTGGCGAACAGACCGAGGGCGGCGACGCCGGCCAGACCTGCCGCGAGGGCGGTCCTCTTGCGGCGGGTGAGGGGGGAGGGGCGGGTGTGGGTGGGGTTCATGGCTCTGGCTCCCGTTTCGTGGTCGTCCGCCGGGGTGCTGTTCGGTCGGTGGTGCGTGCTGCCCGGTCGGCGGGACAGAAGCTATGAGGGACGCTTCTCGGTGGCCTGTCAGCCGTGTAACAGCCGCTCATCGGACGCTGTTACACGACCGAGAAGTGCGGCCGCCCAGCGGTTGCCGTGTGCGGTCGCCCTTTGCCGTCCAGCGGCTGCTGTGTGCCTGCGTTCGTCATTTGAGGCCGCTGAGCATCACGCCCCGGATGTAGTGCTTCTGCAGGATCAGAAAGAGCAGCAGGATCGGCAGAATGCTCAGGACCAGGCCGGCCATCATGACGGGCACCGTCCGGTCGGGATCGAGATAACTCTGCAGCATCTGGATACCGACCGGGAGCGTCATCAGGCGTGGGTTCGCGGTGGCGACGAGCAGCGCCCAGATGTATTCGTTCCAGGCATTGACGAAGGTCAGCAGGGCCAGGGTGACGGCAACCGGTTTGGTCTGCGGCATCACGATGCGCCACCAGACGGTGAACTCTCCGGCGCCGTCGATACGGGCCGCCTCCAGCATTTCGTCCGGGATGGAAATCATGAACTGCCGCATCAGAAAGATGCCGAAGCCCGATACGAGGAACGGCATGACTAGCGCGGCGAGACTGACGGTGAGGCCCGCGCCACCACGGCCCAGCAGATCGTTCCCGCCGGCCCCCGGCCAGTGCACCAGGATCAGGAAGTGCGGGATGAAGAAGATGAACGGCGGGAACATCATCGTCGAGAGGACCAGACGGAAAATCAGGTCACGTCCCGGAAAGCGGAGTTTGGCGAGCGCATAGCCGGCGAGCGAGGACGTCATGAGGATGGAGCCGGTGACGAGCCCGGTGGCGATGACGCTGTTGCGGAAGAGCAGCGGAAGATTCAGCTGCCTTATCGCATCGCGGTAGTTGGCGAGATCAAAGGCCTCGGGCAGGAAACGGTAGGGGAGTCTGCCGTACTCGCCGGGGCCCTTGAACGAGGTCAGCAGCATGTCGAGGAAGGGCACGAGGGTGACCACGGCACCGATGCCCACCAGGGCGTATGACATCCAGGGGAAGCGGCGGCGGATGCGGGGCATTTACGCGTCCTCTCCCTTGCGGCGGAACAACCACAGCTGCGCCATCGTGATCAGCGCGATCACCAGGAAAAGTACGAACGCGGCGGCGCCCGCCACGCCCCAGTCGCCGTAGGTGAATGCCTGCTGGTATATCTCCAGGGCCGCGACATTGGTCGCGTCACCCGGTCCGCCGTCACCCGTCATCACATTGATGAGGGCGAACGACTGCAATCCCGTGATGAACTGGGTGATGCAGACGAAGAGCAGGGACGGGCGGAGCAGCGGCAGGGTGATCCGCCAGAAGATGGTGAACTGGTCCGCGCCGTCCAACTCGGCCGCCTCGTAATAGGTCTCGGGGATCGACTTCAGGCCCGCGGTGAGAATCAGGATCGCGGTTCCCACGGACGCCCACGCCTGCACCGCCACAACCGACGGCAGCGCCGTATCGGGATCCTGGAGGAAGGCGACGGAGGGGAGGCCGAGAGCATTGAGCGCTCCATTGACCAGGCCACCCGGTTCGTACATGTACTTCCAGACATTGCCGACGGCGACCACGGTCGTCACGATCGGCAGGAAGTAGAGAGTTCGCCAAACCCCCTGGAAACGAAGGTTGTTGATGCAGTTGGCGATGACGACGGAACCGGAGAGGGCGATCACCACGGTGCCGATGGCGTAGAGCAGGGTGTTGGTGAGGATGGGTGTCAGGAATGTCGAACCCTGGGCGAAGAGGTCGGTGAAATTGTCCAGGCCGACCGGTTCGATATCGGCGAGGTTGAATCCGGCCCAGCGTGATTGTGCGAGCAGTACGGCGAAGAGCAGCGGCAGGGCGAGGAAGACCGCGAAGAACAGCAGGGTGGGCGTCAGGAACAGATAGGCGATGACGGTCTGCCGCCGCTGTGCGGCACGGGCCGGGCCGCGGCCGGCCGTGGCGGTGCCGGACGAAGCCGCACTGCGTGGGGCCGTACCGCGCCGAGCCGTCCCGCGCCCGGCCCTCCCGCACCGAGCCACCTCGCGTCACCTCCCCAGTTCCTGGTTGAGCTGGCGCGTCGCCAGACGCAGCGCCTCGTCGACCGACCGGCGGCCCGTCCAGACCGTCTCGATGTTCTTGCGCAGCAGCGACTTGACCCGCTGAGCGCGCGGACCGTTCGGTTCCGGATCGGCGTACCGCAGGGCGTCCAGAAACGGCCCGAGATTCGGGTCGCTGCCGCTGCCGGGCCCCAGCAGCGCCCGCATATCGTCGGCGCGGCCGGTCATAGACCCGACGGAGACCTGAAGCGCGCTCATCCTCGTCACGGAAACCTGCCTGCCGCTGTCCCCGCCCCTGTCCCCGTCCCTGCCTCGGCCGTTGTCTCCTCCGCGCGCGCGGGCGGGCACCGGGACGGCGTTCAGCCAGCGCAGGAACTCCCAGGCCGCCTCCGGATGCCGGCACCTGGAGTTCACGCCGAGCAGGAACCCGGTGGCCAGGGTGCCGCGGTCGCCCGCGGCGAGGCCCGGCACCGGAGCCACCCCGACATCCCGGTAGGCCCTGCCCATCAGGCCGCGCAGCACCGCCGTCCACCAGCCCGCGCTGATCGCCATCGCCACCTGGCCGGACGGGAACGCCTTGGGCAGCGTGCTGCCGGTATCGCTCGCGCCCCGGTCGATGAGCCGGCGCTCCAGGTCGAACACATCCCGCCCGGCGGCCGAGTCGATCGCGGTCCACCGCCCGTCCGGGGTGAGGAGACTGCCTCCGCGCGCGGCCAGCAGCGCGAGCGTCTGCCCCACCACGGTCGAGTCGTCGAACCGCGACAGCCCGAAACCCTGCACCAGCGTGTTGCCGTGCCGGTCGCGCCGGGCGGTGCGGTACGCCGCCTCCTCCAACTCGCGCCAGGTACGCGGCGGCCCGGAGTAGCCGGCCGCCCGCAGCAGCCGCCTGTTGTAGAAGAGCGCATACGTCTGCACCTCGGTGGGATACCCGTAGACGGTGCCGTGCACGGACGACGCAGTGACGGCCGCCGGTGAGAAGTCCCGGCGGATCCGCCGCACCGCCTCGGGCGGCGCCGGCCGCAGCACACCCGCCTGCACCAGTTGCCCGGTCCACAGGCAGTACGGGTGGAGGATGTCGGCGCCCTGACCGGCTGCCTGGCGGACCATGTACGTGGTCAGCAGATCGGTGAACTTGACCGCCGTCGTCCGCACCTTGACGCGCCGGTGAGTGGCGTTCCATGCGTCGACCGCGCTTTGCAGGGCCGACTTGAGGGGCTCGCTCGCGTAATGGGAGAGGAGGGTGAGGACGATGGGGGAGCCGGGGCGGCTGCCGCGGCCCTCAACCGCGCTGTCATCAACCCCGCCGTCATCAACCCCGGCGTCTTCGGGGGCGCCGCATCCGGTGGCCGCCAACAGGGCGGCGGTGGCGCCGGCGCCGAACTCACGGCGCCTCATGCCGTCGTCTCCCGCCGCGACTCCGTCGCCTCCCACCGCATCACCTCGAAGACGCGGGTCGTACGGAATCCGGCCCGCCGATAGACATGGCCCGCCGGGCTCCGCTCGCTCGTCCACAGGAACCACGCCCGCCGTGCGCCCAGCGCCCGCATCCGTTCCAGCGTCAGATGCAGCAGCACCCTGCCCAGGCCTGTGCCGCGCCGCTCCTCCCGTACACCGAACGGGCCGAACCGCTCGATTCCGCCGCCGGCCGGGCGCTCGGCCGTTCTCCCCTCACCCGGGCCCAGATCCGTCCCCTTGTCCGCCCTCTCGCCAATTCCGTCACCCACGCCCTCGTACGCGCCGTGCATCGCAAAGCCCGCCAGCCGCCCGGCCGGATCTCGTGCGATGACGATGCGCTCCAACGGCATGCCCGTCGTCAGGCACTGCCGGATCGTCCGTGGCCAATCGGGGCCGAACTCCTCGCCCGCCAGCCGGACCAGGTCGACGAGGTCGTCATCGCACGGTGTGCCGAACCGGTACGCCCGCGCCGTCAGCTCATCGGTGAGTCGACGCACCTCGTCCGGCATGCGGTAGCCGGCCAGGTCGAGGCTCATCGCCGCGGCCTCGTACCGGGTCCGGAAGCCAAGGCTGTCCAGGAGCCGCCCGGCCTGCGGATATGCCGTTCGGTCGAGGCCGGGGAGGACGTAGTTGGGGGTGTACGAGGCGAAGTCGACGCGGGTGCGGCCGTGGGCGCGCAGCCAGTCGAGGGCGTCGGTGAGCAGGCGGCGGCCGAGGCCTGCGCGGCGTACCGCCGGGTCCACGAAGAAGAAGGGGATCCAGCCCTGGTCCGGCTCCAAGTCGGTGCCCATCGCGGGGACGAGACGGCGCACGGCGTACGCGGCGCCCACCACCTGCCCGTCGAGGACGGCCAGCCGCAGGCCCGCCGGCTCGAAATTGGCGTCGAGGAGGATCAGGGCGCGGAACCGGGCGGCGGTCATCGGATCGTCCGGGACGCTGCGGCGCCAGGCGGCCAGCAGCGAGGGGCCGTCACCGGGGCGGAAGGGGCGGAGGGAGGGGCTGAGGGAGGGGCTGAGGGAGGAACTGACCATCGGCTCTCCTGGAGTGGCCGAGCGGACACGGGGCGCGGGACGCGGGGCGCGGGAGTCGGCGGTTGGTGCCGGATCGGGCGAATGGCGGCGATATGTCGATGACGGCAATGTACCGACGGACGTGACGCGCCTACGCCCGCGACGCTTCGTGACGGTGACGCACGGATGGAGGGCTGCTCCCCGCGACTGACCGCACCGCGCTGACCTGCGGAAAACGGGCGAGATGGCGGGCGATACGGCGCGGTCCGGGGGACGTTCGCGTGGCGGGCGCGGGGGGATCGGGGCATGTTGGAGGGGCCGCCATATTCCCGGACGAAAGGGCTGCAGGGGTCATGGGGCATACCTGACGTGGGCGTTGTCGTCTGCGGGTGAGTAACCAGGAGGCTCGTCCATGCTGCAGAGTTCGACGCGGATCGTCGCCGCGGCTCTTGCCTTCCTGGTCACGACGGCGATGTCGTCCTCCGCGGTGGCGGCCGTCCCGGGTGTCAAGGTCGGTGTGGGGGGCGGAGCCGAGGCCGGGTCCGTGCGGGGTGCGGAGGCGCCACTGGTGATCGCGCATCGGGGCGCCGCCCAACACGCACCGGAGAACACGCTCGCCGCGGTGGATGCGGCGCACCGGCGGGGACTCGTATGGGTCGAGAACGATGTGCAGCGCACCAAGGACGGCAAACTGGTCGTCATACATGACACGACCCTGAACCGGACGACGGACGTGGAGAAGGTGTTTCCCGGACGGGCGCCGTGGCGGGTCGGGGATTTCACGGCCGCCGAGATCGCGCGGCTGGACGCCGGAAGCTGGTTCGGGGAGCGGTTCGCGGGGGAGCGGGTGCCGACGCTGGCCGACTATTTGCGCCGTCTGGACCAAAATGGGCAGCGGCTTTTGCTGGAGATCAAGGCTCCCCGGCGCTACCCGGGAATCGAGGCGCAGATCCTCCGCGAACTGCGCCGGCGGGGCTGGCTCGATCGTGCGCATGTCCAGGGCCGACTGGTTGTTCAGAGCTTTTGCGCACGATGCATCAAGACCGTGCACGAACTGGCGCCCCAGGTGCGTACGGGGATTCTCGGGGCACCCCGGATGGACAAGCTGGCGCGTTATGCGCGATTCACCGACCAGATCAACCCCCGTCTCTCTGCGATCAGTTCACGCTGGGTCGAGGCGGTGCATCGGCTGCGCGGCGCGCACGGTCGGCCGTTGGAGATCTATGCGTGGGACGTAGGGGAGGATGGGAGCGCGCGGGCGGCCTCGATGCGGCGGATCGAAGGGGTTATCGCTTAGGCTCCGTTCAGGGGTTCCGAGACTTCGTTCATGCCGCGCTGTCGCGCTCCGTCGGCCCGCAGAACCATGGTTGGCCTGGGCCTTTCGCTCACGCCGTGAAGGTGCTGTGGAGGGCGGGAGGGTGGCGGGTGGACTGCGGCTGGCGGGGATTTACGGTATTCCCGTGGCGAGGCTAAGGTGCTCGGGATGTTCGACGCCGCCTCACTCCCCGTAAAAGAACTAAGACGCAGGATTTGGCTTTTGGGTTCCGATTTGCGGCCCGGTGTGGGCCCGCGTTCAGCTCCTTCCCTGGGTTCGTTCCGGGAGGGCCCTTGAACAACAATTTTCCCTCGTACGGCGATCGGCGGGTGCCTCTTCCCCCGCAGCGGCAGGTGCCGAATGACGCGGCGGATTCGGCATATGCGGCGGATTCGTCGTATGCGGCCGATCCGGCGTACGCGGCTGGTTCCGGGTATGCGGCGGATGCGTCGTATGCGGCCGATTCCGGGTACGCGGGTGGCCGGTCGTGGTCCGCTGCGAACGGCGCCGCGGCAACGGCCACGAGGGCCACTGCTGCCACGGCGGCTGCGGCGAACACAGCGGTTGCCGCAGGTGGGACGGTTGCGACGGACGCGCTGACCGAGCGGCCGTCGTCGGCGCACGCCGGCCCGGGCGCCGGGGCCGCTGCCAGATCGCATGCGAAGCCCAGGGGGAGAGGCCACGCGAAGGCGCACGCCAAGCCCGGAACCAAGGCCGGTGGCAATGCCGGCGCCCAGGTGAAGCAGCGTGACGCGTTCTTCGACAACGCGAAATACCTGGCCATCGTTCTGGTGGCGATGGGGCACTCCTGGGAACCGCTGCGCGACGGCAGCCGCGCGGCTGCCGCCCTCTACATCACCGTCTACGCCTTCCATATGCCGGCGTTCATCATCATCTCCGGCTATTTCTCGCGCAGTTTCGATATGCGCAAGGACCGGTTGCAGCGGCTGATCACCGGCATCGCCGTCCCGTACATCCTTTTCGAAGTCGCGTACACGCTCTTCAAGAGGTGGGCGGATGACGACCCGGATTATCCGATCAGCCTCACGGATCCCTGGTATCTGACCTGGTTCCTGCTGGCGTTGTTCGTCTGGCGGCTGACCACCCCGCTGTGGAAGATCGTGCGTTGGCCGCTTCCGCTCGCGCTGTCCATCGCCGTACTCGCGTCACTTTCGCCGAACATCGGCAAGGACCTGGATCTTCAGCGGACGCTGCAGTTCCTGCCGTTCTTCGTGGTCGGGCTGTGCCTGAAGCCCGAGCACTTCAAGCTCGTACGCCGCCGGCAGGCGCGGATCGCGGCGGTGCCGGTCTTCGCCTTCGCGCTGGTCTTCGCGTACTGGGCGGCGCCGCGGATGAATGCGGCGTGGTTCTACCACCGGGACAGTGCACAGGAACTGGCCGCACCGTGGTGGAGCGGCGGGGTGATGACGCTCGCCATGTTCGGCTGCTCGATGGTGCTGGTGGCCTGCTTCTTCGCCTGGATTCCGGGGCGCACGATGTGGTGTACGGCGCTGGGCGCGGGCACCCTGTACGGCTATCTGCTGCACGGTTTCCTGGCCAAGGGCTCGCGGTTCTGGGGCTGGTACGACACCTACGCGTGGATGCACACGCCGTGGGGCGCGGTGCTGCTGACCCTGATCGCGGGAACCGTGGTCACGGTGCTGTGCACACCGCCTGTCCAGCGGATGTTCCGGTTCGCGATGGAGCCCAAGATGACCTGGGCGTTCAGGAAGGATCCGGTGGGCATGGCCCGCGGACGAAAGTAGCCTCCGTCACCGCGGGCGCCGCGCTTCGCGCGCGCCCGCGGTTGCGGCTGTGGTGTGGGCGGTTGTGGTGCCCGCGACTGACGTGCCGGCGGCTGTGGTGTGGGCGGTTGTGGTGCCCGCGACTGACGTGCCGGCGGCTGTGGTGCGGGCGGTTGTGGTGCCCGCGACTGACGTGCCGGCGGCTGTGGTGCGGGCGGTTGTGGTGCCCGCGACTGACGTGCCGGCGGCTGTGGTGCGGGCGGTTGTGGTGCCCGCGACTGACGTGCCGGCGGCTGCGGTGCGGGCGGTTGTGGCGCCCGCGACTGACGTGCTGGCGACTCCGGTGCTGGCGGCTGTGGTGCCGGGGGCGGTGGTGCTGGTGACTGCGGTGCTGGCCGCTGTGGTGCCGGCGGTTGTAGTGCTGGGGGCTGTGGTGCCGGTGACTCCGGTGCCAACGGCTGCGGTGCCGGTGACTGCAGTGCCCGCGAGCGCGGTGCCGGCGGCTCCAGCGTTGCGACTCCGGTGGGCGTAGCAACCAGCGATCGCAACACGCGCCGGAATACCGCCCGCTGCCCCCGCGTTGTGGCATGCAAGGGGACCCTGCATCCCCTAGGGGATCTGTTCGACCACCCCCTAAGGGACATCGCCGTGGGTAGGTGAACGGCCCTCTATCGGACGACGGCGATGCCTTCGAGTTCGACCAAAGCCGCCTCGTCCCACAGACGGGTCGCGCCGATGACCGCCATGGCGGGGAAGTCGCCGCCCACCAGGCGCTTCCACACCTGGCCGATAGCCCGGGAATGCCGCCGGTAGTCGGCGATGTCGACGGCGAATACGGTGAGTTTGGCTAGGTCGGACGGGCCGGCGCCGGAGGCCGCGGCCGCCTCCAGGAGGTTTGCCAGCGCCCGCTCGAACTGCTCGACGATGCCGTCGCCGACGATCCGGCCCGCACCGTCGAGGGCGGTCTGCCCGGCGAGGAACACCATGGTGCCGGATGTGGCGCGGACGGCATGGCTGAATCCGGTCGGCGGCGCCAGATGGGGCGGGTTGACGCGCTCCAGCCCGGGGCGGGCGGTGACATCCTCGCGCGATTCCGCTGTCTCACCGCTCATGACCAGTGGGTCCTCTCCGTCGGCAACTGATACCGCACACCCCGGGATTGAAGCGTGTTCTGCTCCTCCTAGGGAAGCAGATCATCGGAGATGACGAGATCGAAGTCGGCGAGCGGGGCCGGCGCCACAACTGTGCCCGGGCTACGGCTGGGTGGCTGCGGCCATGGCTGCCGCCACCGGTTCGCGTCCGTCCAGTGTGCCCTGGGAGGCGTACGGCCGGAAGCGCACAAAGGCCGCTTCGTGATGGAACGGGTCCGCCTGATGCTGTTTGATCACCTGCTTGTGCTGGTTGCCCGCTGACTCGTGTCTCGTGGCCACGCCCCTCTGCCGCGGCTGCGCGGTGCCGTACGCGTAGCGGCTCATCGCCGACTCGCTTCGCCATATCGAGAAGGTGGCGACGAAGCGGGGCGGTCTGGCCAGGGCTATGGAGGCGACCATCGACGGATCGGCCGCGGCCTGACCGGAGGCTCTGGAGTTGGCGCGCAGGAACGGCACCGCGCGGCGCAGTCGCAACCTCCCGAGGGTGAGGACGGCCACCGGCCCGTCCTCGTCGTCCAGCGCCGCGGCGGGGGCTATGTCCACCGGCATCGGGCTCCACGAGCCCGAGACCCGGAGAGGCTGGAGGCGCACATGCCAGCCGCGGGCCAGGCGCCGGGCCGTTGGGTCCTCGGCGAGGAAACGGTCGAGCGCGGCGTCGTCCTCCCACGCGGCGATCAGTGCGGCCCGGCCGAGGCGCACCTTGGGCAGGCCCGCGGCGATGCCGCCGGTGATGGTGGTCTCGGCGTAACGGAGGCCGGGGGTGTTGCCCGGGTGTGGGCGGTCGCGGAGGGCGGCGAGCGCGGCGCGGGCACCGATGTCGGCGAGGTGTACGGAAACGATCACGTCGGGTCCCCCGTATCTTGGCGCTACCAAGTTACTTATGCGTATACCAAGCGGTACACGAATGAGTATCCTTCATCGTGGGCCCCGCCGCCAGTCGAAATCACGGGCCTGATCAAGCCAGATTCCGTGCGCTACGAGCCACCTCGCATGAGCCGCATGCCCTCGAAGCGAGAACGTGAGGGCGAGAACGTAAGCGCATGAACGAAACCGACCGGAGCAGCGCATGAGTGAGATCGACCGGAGTCGTGCCGCCCGCGCCGAGGCGCGGACACGTATCGAGGACACCGCCGCCCGGCTCTTCGCCGAGCGTGGCTTCGCGGGCACCACCATCGGGGAGATCGCCGCCGAAGCCGGTCTGAGCAAGCCGATGCTCTACCGCCACTTCGACTCCAAGCAGGAGCTGCACCTCGCCCTGCTGGAGCGGCACCGCGACGAGCTGGCAGCCGCCCCCATCCGTGAACTGTTGCACGGCGAGGGGGACTTGGACGCCCGGATGCGGGCGATGTACGACGCCTGGTTCGGGTATGTGGAGACGCATCCGTACACCTGGCGCATGATGTTCCGCGACACCACCGGGGACGCGGAGGTGCAGGCGTTCCACCGCGAACTGCAACGCAGGCAGCGGGAGACCGATATGTCCCTGCTCCGCGAGTTCGTGCCCGGCATCCCTGAGGCCGAGCTGGAGCCGCTGGGCGAGGCGATCCGCAGCTCCCTCTACGGGCTCGCCCTGTGGTGGCTGGAGCGGCCCGACCGGCCCCGCGAGCTGCTGGTGGCGGCGATGGTACGGATCACCCGCGGCCTGATCTCGACCGTCGAGCCCCTTCCCGGATCATCGGATGGGGCAGCGCGGGCCTAGAGCCCTACTTCGCCTCCGCATAGCAGTCCACCACCGCGATGGTGAACGGGAAGCGGACCGGGGTTTCCCCGAACGCGATCCGGCCCGCCGCGTCGGCCGCCGCCGTGATCGCCTCGGACACCTTCGCCGCCTCCTCCGCGGGACAGTGCACGATCACCTCGTCGTGCTGGAAGAAAACCAGTTCGGCACGGAGATCCGCCTCGGAGAGCGAGCGGCGCAGCGCGGCCAGCATCAACAGCGCCCAGTCGGCGGCGCTGCCCTGGACGACGAAGTTACGGGTGAACCGGCCGCGGGCGCGGGCCGCCGAGCTGCTGCCGTAACCGGTGGGCGGGTCCTCCTCCTGGGGCAGGCCCGCTTCGTCGGGTGCCGCCATGGATGCGGGCGGGCAGGTGCGACCCATCCAGGTGCGCACCAGTCGGCCCTCCTCGCCGGCGCGCGCCGCGTCGTCGACATAGGCGACCGCGGCCGGATAGCGGCGGCGCAGGTCGGCCATGTGCTTGAGGGCGTCGCCCGAGGTCTGGCCGTAAATGGCGCCCAGCAGACCGAGCTTGGCCTGGTCGCGGTCGCCGTCGAAGGCGCGGGCGGCCAGATCGGCGTACAGATCCTCGCCGCTGCCGGCCACCTCCATCAGGCCCCGGTCGCGGGAGACGGCGGCCAGCACCCGCGGCTCCATCTGGTCGGCGTCGGCGACCACCAGGCGCCATCCCGGGTCGGCGAGCACGGCCTGCCGGATCACCTTGGGGATCTGCAGCGCGCCGCCGCCGTTGGTGGTCCAGCGCCCGGAGACCGTGCCGCCGGGGAGGTATTCGGGGCGGAACCGGCCGTCGTGCACCCACTGTTGGAGCCAAGACCAGCCATGGGCGGTGTGCAGGCGGTAGAGCGACTTGTACGCCAGCAGCGGTGCCACCGCCGGATGGTCGATCTTCTGGAGCTCCCATTTGCGGGTGGAGGTGAGAGGAATCCCGGCGCCGGCAAAAGCTTTGATGATCTCGTTCGGCAGGTCGGGGCGCACCCTGGCGTCCGCCCCGAAGGCCCGGGACACCTCCTCCGCCAGCTCCGCCATCCGGCGCGGCTCAAGACCGCCCGGATAGCGATCGCCCAGCAGCCCGTCCAGCAGCTCACGGTGCACATCCGCGCGCCAGGGCAGCCCGGCCCGGGTCATCTCCGCGGCGACCAGCATCCCCGCCGACTCCGAGGCCAGCAGCAGCCGCATCCGCTCCGGATGCTCGGTCTTCGCCGTACGCGCCACCTGGCCGGCGTAGACCTCCAACAGGGCCGTGAGCTCGTCCGTGCCGGGCGGCAGCGGCACCGGGCCCGGCTCGAACAGAGAGGGCTGGGTGTCGGCGGCCCGCGCGGGCGCGTCCTCCGGGACCGGCAGGCCGTGCAGCCGGGCCCAGGCGGCGGCCAGCGAGCGCGGCTGGCCCGACTGGCCCTCTTCGTGGCCGATCAGCAGCGACTCGGCGGCCTCCACGTCATAGCAGCGCTCGACCCGCACCCCCGCCGCCAGCAGCCGCCGATACGTCTCCGCGGTGGACCGCCACACCCACCGCTCGACCTCGGGACGCGCCCGCACCGCCGCCGCGAGCGACGGTTCCTCCAGCACCGGACCGGCAGGCCGGCCATCGGGGGCGAGCGGGCAGAGACGAGCACCCCCGTCGCCCGTCTCCACCACCGCCCATCTCATGACCCCGAGTCTTGCACCTGGGTCTGACAATCCCCCTGACCAGCGCCTACGCCCCCTTGGCTGGAGCCCGTACGCACGACGAGCGGTCGCTCGCGTCCCGTGCAGCGGGCCAGATGCGCGGCCTCCGCCTCCAGGCCCGCCCGTGGCACCGCGCCGTGCTCCTCGAACAGCGTCACCTCCACCGTCCGCTCGGTGAACTCCCAGACCCCGGCCACCCGGCCGCCGTGCACCACCACAGGCGAGATCCAGCCCGCCGTCCGGCTCACCGCCTTGCGCCGCCCGGCCGCGATCAGCCGGGTGTCCCCGGTGCCGGGCCCGAGGACGTACTGGTCGAAGCCGGCCAGCAGCCGGACCTCCCGCGACGGCTTCGCCCGCGCCAGCGCCTCGGCGTCCTCGCTCAGCACGAACGCGCCGCCCTCGCCATCGACCTCGACCTCCGTCAGCCGGTCGCCGAGCGACGCGAACCAGCCGCGGAGCACGGCCTTACGGGTCGCACCCCGCAGCAGCCAGGCGTCGAACGCGGCGGGCGTGGCCGGGCCGTGGGCCCTGAGGTACGCGGGAATCACCGTCGCGGCCGCCTCCTCCGGGTCCGGCAGACCGCGCCAGCCCGGCACCCACGACCGCGGCGAGGTGAACGTCACCTTCTGCCCCTGGGGCGGCCCCTGACACAACCGCCCCGTCCAGGACAGCGGTTTGAGGACGGTGCTCCACCCGGAGGACAACTGCTCGCCCAACTCCTCCAGACCGCGGCGCGCCAGCACCGCTTTCGTCAGCTCCTGCCGGGTGAGGACCTGCCCCTCCAGGATGTCGTCGACGGCCTCCCCGAGCGTCTCCAGCTGCCCCGGACTCACCCCGAACGCCCGCTGCCAGGACGGCTTTTCCCAGGTCCGGGCGGCACCCAGCAGCGCGAGATACGACGCCATCCGCTCGGCCGGCAGCAGATGCAGGGTGCCGCGCATCGCCCAGGTCCTGACCACGGAACGCGCCTCCAGGGCCGACCGCACGGCATCGGGGGCCGGAGCCCGCTGCCGGGTCGCGACGGCGAGTTCGGCGGCGGAGGCCATCTGCGCCTGGACACCGGCAAGACGCTCGACGAGCTCCGTCGGCGAGGCGGTGGTACGGGGCGCCAGGCTTTGCTGTCGCAGCCGCCAGGCCAGCACCTGATCGTGAGTGACCTTCATGGCGCCATTGCACACGACGCCACTGACAGCGGCGGTGCGGGCAGTGCGGATGGTGCGAGGGGTGGGCGCGGTGCGGGCGGTGTGCGGCGGTGACCGGTCATGGCGTCCCGATGTGCGGAACCGCGCAATTCACCCGAATGACCGCACTACTTTTGCCCGTTTTCGTGCGTTGTGCAAGCTGTCGCTCCAGGCGGCGCGTAAAAGGTCCTGAAACGCTGCTCAGTGAAGAGGTTAGCCGTGAAGATTTTCTCCAAGGCCGTTGCCTTGTGCGCCACCGCAGGAATTGCGGTCATCGGCGGTGCCGGCGCCGCCGCCGCCGGAGGCGGTGGCCATGGTTCCCACGCCTCCGGTCACGCGGTGGGCTCCCCCGGTGTGGTCTCCGGAAATGTCGTCCAGGTGCCGATCGACATCCCGATCAACGTCTGCGGCAACACCGCCAACTTCATCGCGCTGCTCAACCCGGCGTTCGGCAACAAGTGCATCAACAAGTGACCGCTGCCTAGCGGTAGAGGCCCGCCCGCTGTCTGGGCGGGCCTTTTGTCGCCCACCGGCCGGTAGGTATTTCCACACATTCTTCTCATGCGTTCGGAGTGCGCACCGCCGCCAGGGGAGTCGAAATTCTTGATTCATCATTAGACAGCAATTCATATTCATCCTGCTGCATCGCCGGATGAACCGCGGCGGAGATCCGCCGAAACGCCCTTGCTTCTTTCGGGCGATTCCTCCGAAAACTTCCCCATGGGAGTTTCGTCGGCGCGGAGAAAACGTTACCAATATCGGCAGCGGAGTTACGGGCGGGCAGGTTCCCGCCCGTGCGGCACGACCGTCGTGTTCGCTACTCACCCGCTGCAGGAAGGGCTGAAAGTGAAGTACGCAAAGGTCGCCGCGGTCGCTGCCGGCACGCTCATGGCAGTCGGCACTTCCGTGCCCGCGTTCGCTGACGCGGATGCGAGGGGCACCGCCGTGCACTCGCCCGGTGTCGTTTCCGGCAACGTCGTTCAGGTGCCGATCAACATCCCGATCAACGTCTGCGGTAACACCATCAACTTCATCGCGATTCTCAACCCGGCGTTCGGCAACGTCTGCATCAACGACTCTCACCACGGTCGTGGCCACCACCGCCACGGCCATGGGCACGGCCACGGCTTTGGCCGTTAACAAAGTCGCCTCCTTCCGGCCCGGCCACGGTGTGCAAACCATGTGCACCGGGGCCGGGCGGCGCGCGTTATCGGGCATGATAATCGCGAACGGCACGCACCTTTCGGGTGGGATTGGCAGGAGCTGAGAACTCCTGAGTTTCCCCGGGCGGCGGGACTCGTTAATCAGGGGGAAGCGGTGATCCGAGCCGCCAAGTCGATGCTCTCGCGGCGCGGAAGTCGCGGTCCCGTCAGGCATCACCCGAGAAGGGACAGTTCAAAGTGAAGTACGCGAAGTCTGCCGCGGTTCTCACGGGCTCCGTTATCGCACTCGCCGTGGCCACCCCGGCTTTCGCGGGCCCGACCGGCGGTCCGAAGACGAACCTTGCCGGTGGACTGACTGGCACGCTGAGCGGCGATCAACTGAAGGCCGAACAGATCCAGCCGGTGGTCGAGACGGTCGCCGGCGCGGCGCATGCCGTCAAGGATGAGCGGGACAATCTGATCGGTGGTGCCGCAGGTGTCACCAAGAATGCCACCAAAAAGGTCGCCAACAAGGTTCCGCTGCTCGGGGGGAAGCCGGCCGGGAAGTCGATGGCGAAGCCGGTCGCGAAGCCGGTCGCGAAGCCGGTCGGGAAGCGGTAGAAATCGGGTAGACACGCGAACTTCGCTGGCCATTCGCGAGCGCCGCGGAAACCCGAAATCGGAGACCGGAGACCGGAGACCGAAAAGCGGCGACCGGACGCCGGGTAGTTCCTCCTACCGGTGAATTACATTCGTATATCTCTTGCCACCACCCCGATCTGCGGGACGGATCGGGGTGTGGGTTGTGCGGGGAAACGGGTGCGGACGGGCCTGTCGTTGTGGGTTGGTCATATTTTCCGGAGCAAGGTGTATCGAAAGGTGAGTGCTGCGGGGGAAGGCCGGGCCCTGGGGCGGGGCATTGTTATTCGCTCGTTACTGAAGTATGCCGTATTGGCTCGTTATAGAGGTTGTGTGGAGGGACGCATGCCAATGCCCTTGCGAGATTGATGGGGTTGCCAGGGCATTGGCATGCCACCGGGCGTCTCCCGACGGGTGGAATTCCGGGGTCAGCGCACTTCGCCGCGCAGTTGGGGAAGGGCGGGCAGGCCCGGAAGGTCGGGGGCCGGCAGGCCGCTGCCGAGCGTGGTGCTGACGAGGACGTTGACGAGACCGGCGACGGTCGCCCTGAGGGCGCGGGTGATCGCCGCCGGATCTCCCGCCGCGGACGCCTTGAGCAGCGCGTCCGCCCTGGTCTGGAGGGCGGCCAGGGCGTTCTCTTTGAGAGCGGCGGCCCCGCCGGGCTTCGCCCGCCTCCCGTTGTCGGGCTTCGAGGCGGGCGGCACCGCAGGGGCGGCGGGCGTGACGAGCGGCACCACGGGGGGCGCGGGCGAGGTTTGCCGGGCGGCGTCGACGGCGTCCCTGACGGCGGTGGCGAGGCGGTCGGCCTGGCCGGGCCAGAGCTTCCCGCCGGGGACACCGAGGACCGAGGTGATCAGGTCCGTTACGGGTTTGAGGACCCCGGAGGCCAGGGCCAGGGACCGGGCCTGCTCGGCGATCGACTCGGCTTCGGGCAGCGGGGCGTCCGACGCGGTGACACCGCCGGGCCGGGCCGGGGTGTCGTCGATGGACGCGAGGGCGGTGCCCGCGGCACCCAGGGCCAGAGCGCCGCAGACGGCGCTGGAGACCAGCAGACCGGTCTTCCGGGACATGCGCATGGCGGGCTCCGTTCCGTGGTGAGCGAAGGGCTCAGGGCCACCCTGTGGAGGTCATCGGCGGGCCGCAATGGCTCACTGGCTCGCGGTTTTCGTATTCGGCTCGGAATGGCCCGTCTGACCTCGTTGTTCCGCGCGCCGGAGAATACGTGACGGTGCATCTGATCGGGGCATGGGCGCGTGTGGCAATCGGGCGGTTTGCCGGCGGTGCGGAACTCGGGTCCGTGTGGCGGGTTGGTGAAACGGGGCTCCCGCGCGAGGGTTTCTTCTCCCGAAGGGTTTGCTGATGAGGAAAAGAGGATGGCGAGCGCGGCGGTGCCGGCCTCATGGGTCGGGGCCGGTCGGAGTCGGTCGGAATTACCGCTGCGCCGGCCGCAGGCCATGACAACGGGTGGCGGCGCGTCGAACTCGGGCTTATCCGGGGCACCTTGCATGCCCGTGTCTGGGATTCCGGCCAAGGGCAGGGGACAAGGCCAAGCCGAATTCCAAGGCCGAGGACGACGTCGGCTCGCTCTTCGGATTGCTGATTCCGAGGACGGCTCAGGACATCAAACGCCGGGTCCGTGCCGCCGTTTGGAACGCCGAGCGGGTGATGTGCGGGGCCCGTACGCAACGAGTGCAGACGAGAGATGAGACATGCGACAGAGCCTGAGCCGGAGCCCGAGGAAATGTGTGCTCGTCGCGGCGGCGGTCCTGGGGATTCTCGGTGTGAGTGGCGGTCCTGGATACGCGGATACCGGAGCGGAAAGGGGCGCCGCGCATTCTCCCGGGATGCCGGGCGGTCATTCCGTTCGGCCGCCGGCACGAGGGCCGGTCGGTTCCTGCGGCGGCACCGTCGACTGGGCGGAGCTGCTCCACCCCGCCATGGGGGACCCGTGCAGAAACGGGCCGTCGCGTACGCAGGCCGGGAGGCATGCGCGGGACGGGCGGCTGCCGGGCGCCGGCTGGAAAGCGGACCGGCGCGCGGCGCACTCCGCTCGGGCGCCGCGGGTGGGGGCCGTGGCGCGGGCGGGGGCGTCGGCGGGGTCGGCGCTGCTGGCGTCCACCGGGGCGCGACAGATGGGCGTGGCGGCCGGTGTGGGCGGGGGACTGGTGCTCGTCGGGACGCTGCTGCTGCGTCGCGCGCGCCGGAGCTGAGCGGGCGGCGGGACAGGGGCTCGGCGGCCGGCCGAGCGGATCCGGCGGGCCGCTCGGCCTGTGCGCGCCCGGTCGGGCGGCCGTCGGCATCAGCGGACGACCCGACCGCTTGCCGTCGTACGCCTGCCGCGGGGCGCTGCGGCTGGAAGCTGCCCGGCGGGCCGTACGGCGGACCGTGTGGATCAACGCGTGAGGGCCGGGTCCGGCACGGGAAGGATCGTTCATTCGCTCGTTGGTGGGACTGATCTTCGCAGGGGGTTTGAAGTGGGGCGGGTGGGCATCGGCGGTACGGCGGCGGCGCGGCTCCGGTCGTAGTGGTCGGCATGAACGGCCGGGTGCGGGGATGGCGGCAGAGGCGAGCGGTGGCGCTTCCGGCAACTCCGGTTGCCTTGCGGCCTGTTGGGGCGTGTCCCGTAGATCGACGGCCCGCCGGGCCTGCGGCCGGTCGTGGGGAGGGGTCAGGCGCTCCCGCCCCCGGGGCCGGCCCCTCGCAGCGCTCGAAAGTGCTGGTCAAACCGTGCCGCGCGCGCCTAGGCCGTAGTGCCTCACCTCTGGCAAAATTGTGAATAAGGTCGTAAAAGTGCCCAATGGGTGAGGTGTGGGCCATGCTCATAGCGCTGGCGCAGACGGACTGTGTGCTGGGCGAGGTGGCGGAGAACGTCGGCCACGCCCACGAGCAGATAGAGCAGGCGGCGGCCCAGGGCGCCGATCTCGTGGTGTTTCCCGAACTGAGCCTGCACGGCTATCACTTGGGCGCGCTCAAGCGCGATTCCTCCATCGAGTCGCGTGATCCGCGGCTGCTGGAGCTCAGCACGATCGGCCCCGATGTGCTGGTCGGTTTCCATGAGCACACCTCACTGCGCGCCTACAACACCTGCGCGCATTACACGGACGGTGCGCTGGTGCACGCGCACCGCAAGCTCTACCTGCCGAATTACCTGGCCTGGGAGGAGCGCAAGCACGTCAGCCCGGGGCAGTCGATGCGGGCGTACGACCTGACGAAGTCGGCCAGCGGGGGCCGGGGCGCGACGCTGGTGTGCAATGACGCCTGGCAGCCGGTGCTGCCGTGGCTGGCGGTGCAGGACGGTGCCGAGGTGCTGTTCGTGCCGACCAACAGTGCCGCGAGCCTGGACCCGGAGGCGATGGACACCGAGCTGTACTGGGAGACGCTGCTGTCCTACACGGCGCGGATGCTGCAGTGCTGGGTCGTGTTCGTCAACCGGGTCGGCAACGAGCACGGCGCGACGTTCTGGGGCGGTTCGCGGGTGGTGGACCCCAGGGGCGCGGTGGTGGCGCAGGCGCCGAAGTGGGAGCCGGCGCTGGTCACCGTCGACATCGACCCGGCCGAGGCGCGGCGGCAGCGCCGGGCGGTGCCGCTGGTCGCCGAGGCCCGGCTGGGACTGGTCGACCGTGAGGTGCGGCGGCTGATCGACGAGGGCGGCGACAGCTGAGTTCGCTGGTCAGCGGGCGGCGGGGGAGTCCTGGCGGTCGTCCTTGAGGGCCTTGGCCTCGGACTTCAGGATGCGCAGCGAGCGGCCGAGACCGCGTGCCATGTCGGGCAGCTTCTTGGAGCCGAAGAGCAGGACCAGGACGGCGATGATCAGGATCAGGTGCCAGGGCTCGAAGGCGTTGCGGAGCAAGGCGCGCTCGCTTTCGTCGGGGCTGCGGACGGGCGTCCGGGTGGACGGTCTGTCCAGTATTACCCGAAGGGTCCGGCCGCCCGGCCCGGGGGGTGAACCCGGGCCGGACGGCTGGTCGGGGCCTGCGACCGGGAGCTCCGGACGCCCGGTGGCGTTGCCGCGGTCGGCCTACCAGCTGGACTTTCGGACGCCCGGCAGATACCCGGCGTGGGCCTCTTCGCGCAGCCGTACGCGGGAGAGTCCGAAGGCGCGGAAGTAGCCGCGCGGGCGGCCGTCCACGCTGTCGCGGTTGCGGACGCGGGTGGCGCTGGCGTCCCGCGGCTGGCGGGACAGCTCGCGCTGGGCAGCCATGCGCTCCTCGTCGGACGTACGGGGATTGCGGATGACGGCCTTGAGTTCGGCCCGGCGGGCCGCGTAGCGGGCGACGATCACCTGGCGCCGCTCATTCTTGGCGATCTTGCTCTGCTTGGCCATCAGACCTTCTCCCCTCGTGCGCGGATCCGGGCGACGGCCGCCTCGATCCCGATCGTGTCCACGGTCTTGATCCCCTTGGCGCTCAGGGTGAGCCGGATGTGCCGGCCCTCGCTCTCCAGCCAGTAGCGCTTGCGCTGGATGTTGGGGTCGAACCGGCGCGAGGTGCGGCGGTGCGAGTGCGAGACGGACTTGCCGAAGCCCGGCTTGCGGCCGGTCAGCTGGCAGTGGGCGGACAAGGTGCGGTCCTTCCGGTCGGGGCCCCCTGGGAGGCCTTATTGAAAATGGAATTCATTTGCGTATACTACCCGCATGGCCCGCAACGAACTACGCCCGGTCGTCAAGCTCCGGTCCACCGCCGGCACCGGCTACACCTACGTGACCCGCAAGAACCGCCGTAACGACCCCGACCGACTGGAACTGCGCAAGTACGACCCGGTCGCCGGCCGTCATGTCACCTTCCGAGAGGAGCGCTGAGCCCCGATGAAGTCCGGAATCCACCCCGCGTACGGGCCCGTCGTCTTCCGCGACCGGGCCGCCGACTACGCCTTTCTGACCCGTTCGACCGCCACCAGTGAGAAGACGATCGAGTGGGAGGACGGCAACACCTACCCGGTCATCGACGTCGAGATCTCCTCGGCGAGCCATCCCTTCTACACGGGCACCGCCCGGGTGATGGACACCGCCGGCCGCGTGGAGCGGTTCGAGCGCCGTTACGGCAAGCGTCAGGACCGTTGATGGACCGGCTGAACGTCGTGCTGGTGGGCGGCCTGCACTCCGATGCGCGGAAGATCGCCGTCGAGCGGCTGCTGCGTGCCGTCCCCGGCAGCGTCGCCCTCCATCACGACCTCGCCTCGGCCGTCGAGGGCACCGTCCGGCGGACCGTCCGGGACGCCGGGGGAACGCTGGACACCGGTGAGGCCCCGCTGGTCAACGACTGCGCCTGCTGCGCGCTGCGCGAGGACCTCGTCCCCGAGCTGGAGCGGCTGGCCGCCGGCCGAACGTGCCGGCTGGCGATCGTCGAGCTGTGGGACTCGGTCGAGCCGAAGGCGATGGCCGAGGTGGTCACCTCCTGCGGAAGCGCGAATCTCGCGCTGACGGGAGTGCTCACCGCCGTCGATCCGGCGCTGCTGCTGCCCTATCTCGGCTGCGGCGACGACCTCGCCGAGGCGGGCCTCGCCGCCGCGGCCTCCGACCAGCGCACCGTCGCGGACACCTGGGCACGGCAGCTGGAGTACGCCCCGGTGCTGGCGCTCGCGGCCGGCGAGGAGGAGGCCGACGCGGCCGACCTCGCACTGCTCGCCCAGCTGCACCCGATGGCGCGCCAGGTCGATGTCGAATCCGATGAGTTGGTGGCCGCCGCGACGGCCGGGTTCGATGTGGAGGCCGCCGCGGCGCGCCAGCACCCGGCCTGTGCGCTGCTGCCGCAGGAGGCCGAAGCGGACGGCGTCGGCACGCTCGTCTGGCAGCGCACCCGGCCCTTCCACCCCGAGCGGCTCTACGCCGCCCTGGAGGACCTGACCTGTGCGGCCGCGCGCAGCCGGGGGCGCTTCTGGCTGGCCGACCGGCCGGACACGCTGCTGTCCTGGGACGCGGCGGGCGGCGCCCTGTGCGTGGAGAACGCCGGGCCGTGGCTGGCCTCGCTGCCGGACGCCGCCTGGGAGATGGTGCCGCCGATGCGGCGGGCCGCGGCCGCGCTGGACTGGCATCCCGAGCACGGCGACCGGGCCCAGCACCTGGTCTTCACCTCGCCCGGACTGGACCGCGAGGGGCTCACGTCCCTGCTGGAGTCCTGTCTGCTCACCGATGCGGAGTACGCGGGCGGGCCGCATGCGTGGAAGAGCCTGCCGCCCGCCTTCGACGCACTCCTCGACCCCGTTTCGTGACCGGCCGGAATACCCCGGAAAACCGGTCTCATCAGTACCCGTAAGGAAATCTCATGCCCCGTCGGCCCGACCCGCGCCGGAAGTCCACGCCCCGCCCCAACCCGCTCGACGCGGCGGGGATCACCTACATCGACTACAAGGACACCGATCTGCTGCGGAAGTTCATCTCCGACCGCGGCAAGATCCGCAGCCGCCGGGTCACCCGGGTCACCGCCCAGCAGCAGCGGCAGCTGGCCCGCGCGATCAAGAACGCCCGGGAGATGGCGCTGCTGCCGTACGCGGCGCGGTGATCGCGGCGGGGGGCCAAGCAAGGGCCACGCGACTGCCATGCGACGGCCATGTGACGAGGTGACGCGCTATGCGTAGGGAAAGCCCTACGGTTGACGGGTAGGGAATTCCCTACGTATCGTCGAGGGGTGAACGCCACTCCCGCACCGCCCGCCGCCCTCTCCGAATCCGGCCAGGACCGGGTCTTCGCGGCGCTCGCCAACGGCACCCGGCGCGAAGTGCTGCGACTGCTGCGGGACGGGGGGCCGCAGCCCGTCCAGCAGCTGGCCGACCACTTCGCGATGCGCCGCCCGAGCCTCTCCGAGCATCTGAAGGTGCTCCGGGAGGCCGGGCTGGTGAGCGAGGAACGGGCCGGCCGCCGGCGGATCTACCGCCTGGAGGCCGCGCCGCTCAGCGAGGTCCAGGACTGGCTCGGCCCGTACGAGCGCTTCTGGCGCACGAAACTCGCGGGCCTGGGCGAGCTGCTCGACCGCATTCCCGACGACGAGGCGCGATGACTCCCCCAAGCTCTTAAGGAGCAGGGGGGACCCCCATCCGATACCCCCGACGACCCGACGGCCCTGACGACGGTTCGCGTCGCGCAGTTCCTGCCGCACCCTCCGGCGAAGGTCTGGCGGGCGCTCACCGAACCCGAGCTGATCGCCCAGTGGCTGATGCCCGGAGACTTCAGGCTGGAGGTCGGTCACCGGTACGAGATGACCTCGCTGCCGCGGCCGAACAGCAACTTCTCCGGCACCGTCATCGCCGAGGTGACCGCTTTCGAGCCGATGGGGGTCCCCCCTGCTCCTTAAGAGCTTGGGGGAAGCTGCTGCGGCTGCGCTGGCGGGACGCCGGCGAGGGGCAGGGCAACCTGGCGGACTGGACCATTACCTGGACCCTGGAACCCGAAGGTCGCGGCACCCGTCTCTTCCTCGTGCATGAGGGATTCGACCCCGACGATCCGTATCAGGTGCAGGCGCACCGCGTCATGAGTGGCGGATGGCGATCGATTGTGACGGAGCGTTTGGGGCAGGTGCTCGACGAGCTGTGACCGGGCCGGCACCGGTTGTCGTGCACGTGCATCTGCGCATGCATCCGCATGTGAACGCAGCTATGATCCCGGGCAGTTGACACCAGTTATCACCGGGAGACTCCAGTGCCCCACGCATACAACGGCATGGCCGCAACGGATCTCCACGGCGTGGCCTGGCAGAAGAGCAGGCACAGCAACTCCCAGGGCTCGTGCGTGGAGTTCGCCAAGCTGCCCGGGGGCGACGTAGCGGTACGCAATTCCCGCTTCCCGGACGGCCCGGCGCTGATCTACACGCCGGCCGAGGTCGAGGCGATGCTGCTCGGCATCAAGGACGGCGAGTTCGACCACCTCGTACGCGACTGAGGGCCTGTCCTCGCATCCCGACCGGGTGCGAGGACAGGCCCTCAGGCTCTGACCGGCGGGAGCGCCGTCGGGCGCTACGGCAGTCGGAAGACCGCCCAGACGATCTTGCCGGGCGAGGTGCCGGACATCGGGTGCCAGCCCCAGCTGTCGCTGAAGGAGTCCACGAGATACAGCCCGCGGCCGCCCTCCGCGGCCGAGTCGGCCTCCCCGGCGACCGGCGAGTCGTCACTCGGGTCCCGTACGGCACAAACCAGCCGCGAGGACCAGCGCATCAGATGCAGCCGGGCGGGCGGGGTGTCGTCGGCGAGTTCCGGTGCGGCCAGGATCGCGTGCCGCAGGGCGTTGGTGACCAGCTCGGAGACCACCAGGCCGACGCCGTCGAAGAGTTCGTCCAGGTCCCAGCCTCGAAGGGTGTCACGGGTGAACTTCCGCGCACCGCTGACCGATTCGTACCGGGGCGGCAGGATGCAGGAGACGGATCCGGAGACGCTCAAGGGGTCGATGGGCGGAAGGCCCTGCCATAACGGCTCGAGCATGGTCAAAACCCTGGTCCCCATGCGAGGCACTCCTGGCGTTCGCGGACGTCATGACCCTGGCCGGATGGCCGGATCTGGCGGATCTTTCACGAGCGTGCATGCGTGCGAAGCCCATGGTTCCCAATGCGTTCCCCAGATGCAAGGGCAGATGCACGTGCACGTGCCTTGATTGCGGAGGCTGTACGGATTCCGGCGTAATTCTTCCTGCGTCTCTTTGTGGAGAGCCTGCAGGGACCTCACATATCAGTAACCGGATGAGCACTCAACGAAGCACGAACATGGCAGACTTCGGCGCACTGTTGGGCGGGGTGGGCGCAGGAGGGTCTGAAGGTGTCCGCAAGTGAGACGAGCGGGTCGGTGGTTCGGCGGATCCTGCTGGGGTCGCAGCTCCGTCGGCTGCGTGAATCCCGGGGGATAACCCGCGAGGCGGCCGGCTACTCAATCCGTGCATCCGAATCGAAGATCAGCCGCATGGAGTTGGGCAGGGTGAGCTTCAAGGCGCGTGACGTCCAGGACCTCCTCACGCTGTACGGCGTGAACGACGAGCGGGAACGTGAGGCGCTGCTCGCACTGGCGCGAGAGGCCAACATCGCGGGCTGGTGGCACAGTTACGGCGATGTACTTCCCGGCTGGTTCCAGACATATGTAGGTCTGGAAGGAGCCGCATCCCTCATCCGTACTTACGAAGTGCAGTTCGTGCACGGGCTGTTGCAGACCGTGGAGTACGCCCGCGCCGTTGTCGCCAGGGGCATGCCCGGTGCGCCCGAGGTCGAGATCGAGCGGCGGGTGGCGCTGCGCCAGGAGCGCCAGAAGCTGCTGATAGCCGAGCGCGCCCCGCAGTTGCACTGTGTGCTGGACGAGGCCGCGCTGCGCCGTCCGTACGGCGACCGGTCCGTGATGCGCGGCCAGTTGCAGCATCTGATCGACATCTCCGAGCGGCCCAACGTCCAGCTCCAGGTCATGCCGTTCAACTTCGGTGGGCACGCGGGCGAGAGCGGTTCCTTCACGATGCTGCGCTTCCCGGAGTCGGACCTTTCCGACCTCGTCTACCTGGAGCAGCTCACCAGCGCCCTGTACGTCGACAAGCCGGACGAGGTCGGACAGTACGAGCGAGCGATGACGCGGTTGCAGGAGGACAGCCCAACTCCCGCCCAGAGCAGGGATCTGCTGCGTGGTCTACTCCAACTCATCTGACCGCCCGGTAGGATGACGCCGGATCAGCCCCCCGCAGAGCAGAGCCGCACAGAGTAGGGATGCCATGTCCTTCTTCGCAGACCTGGCCTACCAGTTCATCGACGGTGAGTGGCGGGCCGGCAGCGGCTCGTGGGACATCATCGACTTCAACCCCTACGACCAGGAGAAACTGGCGTCCATCACGGTCGCCGGGGTGGACCAGGTCGACGAGGCGTACCGCGCGGCCGAGCGGGCGCAGCGAGAGTGGGCGAAGACCAATCCCTACGTCCGGCGGCAGGTCATCGAACGGCTGCTGCGGCTCATCGAGGAGCGCGAGGAGGAGATCGCCGAGGCGCTCGTCCTCGAACTGGGCGGCACCCACGCCAAGGCCGCCTACGAGGTCCACCTCGCCAAGGAGTTCGTCCGCGAGGCGATACAGCTCGCGCTGCGGCCGGAGGGCCGCATTCTGCCCTCCCCGGTGGACGGCAAGGAGAACCGGGTCTACCGCCGCCCGGTCGGCGTCATCGCGGTGATCAGCCCGTTCAACTTCCCCTTCCTGATCGCGATGAAGTCGGTGGCGCCCGCGCTGGCCCTCGGCAACGCCGTGGTGATCAAGCCCAACCAGAACACCCCGATCGCCGGCGGCGGACTGATCGCCAAGCTCTTCCAGGACGCCGGCCTCCCGGACGGCCTGGTCAACGTGCTGGTCACGGATATCGCGGAGATCGGCGACGCGCTCATCGAGCACCGGGTGCCCAAGGTGATCTCGTTCGCCGGATCGGACAAGGTCGGCCGCCATGTCGCCTCGGTCAGCGCCGGCCACTTCAAGCGCGTCATCCTCGAACTCAGCGGCAACAGCGCGCTGATCGTGCTGGACGACGCCGATGTCGACTACGCCGTGGACGCCGCCGTCTTCAGCCGGTTCATCTACCAGGGCCAGGTCTGCATGGCGGCGAACCGGGTGCTGGTCGACCGCAAGGTGGAGGCCGAGTTCACCGAGAAGTTCGTGGCCAAGGTGGCGGCGCTGCGCACCGGTGACCCGCGCGACCCGCAGACCCAGATCGGCCCGCTGATCAACTCGTTCCAGGCGGAGGCGCTGACCGCGCTGGTCGACCGGGCGGTCGCCGAGGGCGCGACGGCGCTGCTGCGCGGCCGTACGGAAGGCAACCTGGTGGAGCCCAGCGTGCTGGCCGGGCTGCCCGCCGACTCCGGGCTGCACACTCAGGAGATCTTCGGTCCTGTGGTGCTGCTGGTGCCGTTCGACGGCGAGGACGAGGCCGTACGGATCGCCAACGACTCGCCCTACGGGCTGAGCGGCGCGGTGCACACCGCCAATGTGGAGCGCGGCGCGCGGATCGCCGGCCGGATCGACACCGGCATGATCCACGTCAATGACGGCACGGTGCACGACGAGCCGCTGGTCGCCTTCGGCGGGGAGAAGTGCTCCGGGGTCGGCCGGCTCAACGGCGAGTCCACGGTCGAGGCGTTCACCACCCAGAAGTGGGTCTCCATCCAGCACGGACGGTCCAAGTTCCCGTTCTGATCCGATCGCCTGATCCGCTCGGCCTTGCGGACCGAAGCTGACCGCAAGGGCTCGTAGCTTGAGTGATGTCGGAAGGGCGGACGGCGAGCAGCCGGCCGCACACGGATGTCACGAGAGGTGGCCCCCATGGTCATGCACGTACACGCAGAGGCTCACGGCGACGAGCGCGGCGCACTGCTCGCCTTCCTGGACGAACAGCGCGGGGGCATCCGCCGGACCCTGCTCGGCCTGACCGACGAGCAGGCGGCGACCCGGCCGAGCGCCAGCGAGCTCTCGCTCTCCGGGCTGCTCAAGCACGTCGCGGAGACCGAGCAGGGCTGGCTGTCGCGGGCCCGGCAGGTGGCCCCGGACATCCAGCGCTCCGAGCAGGACTGGGGCGACAGCTTCCAGCTGGTCGGCGACGAGACCGTGGAGTCGACGCTCGCCTACTGGGACAAGGCCGCCCGGCAGACCGAGGACTTCATCCGGTCCGTGCCCAGCCTGAACGACACCTTCCCGCTGCCCGACCAGCCGTGGTTCCCGGACGACGAGGCGGTGTCGATGCGCTGGCTGCTGCTCCGCCTGATCACGGAGATGGCCCGGCACGCCGGTCACGCCGACGTCATCCGTGAGTCCCTGGACGGGAAGACGGCCTTCGAGCTGGTCGCGCTCGCCAAGGGATGACGCTCGAACCCCGCTCCGATCCGGCGGGAGAGCCCCGGGGAATAGGCTGACGTGCATGTCAGCTATCCGTCTCCTCGTCCTGGGCGCGGTGCGCCAGCACGGGCGGGCGCACGGTTATCAGGTGCGCAACGACCTGGAGTACTGGGGCGCCCATGAGTGGTCCAACGCCAAGCCGGGCTCGATCTACCACGCGCTCAAGCAGATGGCCAAGCAAGGGCTGCTGCACGCCCATGACATCGCGCCCAGCACCGCCGGCGGCCCGCCGCGCACCGAGTACGAGCTGACCGACGCCGGCGAGGCGGAGTTCTTCACGCTGCTGCGCGCCGCGCTCTCCCAGCACGACCAGAAGGCCGATGTGCTGAGCGCGGGCATCGGCTTCCTCCTGGATCTGCCGCGCGCCGAGGCGGTGGCGCTGCTCAGGCAGCGGGTGCGGGCGCTGGAGGAGTGGCGGAGCACCGTCACCGAGTACTACACGCCCGAGGAGGGGCCCGGACAGCTCGGCCATATCGGCGAGATCATGAACCTGTGGGTGCACTCCGCGGACGGCGACGCGGAGTGGACGCGGGGGCTGATCGAGCGGATCGAGGGCGGGGCGTATGTCTTCGCGGGCGAGGGGGAGCCGTTTGTGGGGGTGCTGCCGGACGGGGCGGAGAACCCGTACGCGGTGAAGGAAGCCCACCCCGGGGACGCGGACTGACCCCTGACACCTCGAAGACTCATCGGCTGGGGCTCTCTGCCAACTGCCGTTGGGCGAGGCCGTATTTGATGGCCTTGGTGAACTTCACCACGCGTTCCGCCTGGATCCTGGCGGCGGTGCGGGCGTCGTCGTCGACCGGGATGTCCGGGCCTCCGACGTGGGAGGTGCCGTAGGGATTGCCGTCGGTGTACTTCTGCGGGGCGGTGTAGCCGGGGGCGATGACGATGCCGCCGAAGTGGTGGATGGTCTGGTAGAGCGCGAGCAGGGTGGATTCCTGGCCGCCGTGCCGGGTGGCGCTCGCGGTGAAGCCGCTGTAGACCTTGTCGGCCAGTCTGCCGTGGTGCCAGAGCCCGCCCAGGGTGTCCAGGAACTGCTTGAGCTGCGAGGAGACGTTGCCGAAGCGGGTGGGGGAGCCGAAGATCACCGCGTCGGCCCAGAGCATGTCCTCGTGGGTGGCCTCCAGGATGTCGGCGGTGGCGAGGGCGTTGGCGGCCCAGGCGGGATTGGCGTCGATGGCGGTCTGCGGGGCGAGTTCGCCGGTCCGGCGCAGTCGTACGTCGGAGCCCGCGTGCTCGGCGGCGTCCGCGATCAGCCGGGCGAGTTCGGCGACGGTGCCGGTCGAGGAGTAGTAGATGACGGCGACATGCACGTCGTGCGTGGGCATGGACGTACCTCCTGGAACCCGACGATAAGGGCACAGGGGGTGCGGGGCCTGCGAAGTTCGGCCGGTGGAAGGGGACAGGTGGGTGGCCGTCCCGCAGGACCGTCACACGCCCGCCACCCACCCCTCACCCGTCCGCCGGGACCGCCGCGCTCAGCTCGCGCTCGCGCTGGCCAGCGACAGCTTCGCCGCGAAGCCGAGGAACGCCGCGCCGGCCCCCGCCGACAGACCGGCCGTCAGCCGCTTGCGGCGGCGGAAGGTGGCCGCCAGGAACGTCCCGCTGAAGATCAGGATCGTCAGATACGTGAAGCTGAAGAGCTGTGCCCAGGCGCCCAGCGTCAGGAACGACAGCACCGGGTGCGCATAGGACGGGTCCACGAACTGCACGAAGAAGGAGATGAAGAACAGGATCGCCTTCGGGTTGAGCAGGCTGACCACCAGGGCCCGCCGGTACGGCCGTTCGGCGATCTCCTTCGGCTCTGTCGGCGTGGCGGCATCCCCGTCCGCGTCGCCGCGCCCGGCCGTGCGCGCCGCCCGGCCGCGCCACAGCGACCAGGCGCCCCGCAGCATCCCGATCGCCAGCCAGGTCAGATAGCCCGCGCCGGCGAACTTCACGATCGCGAAGAGCACCGGGCTGGCCTGCAGCAGCGAGGCCACCCCGCCCGCCGACAGCGTCATCAGCACCGCGTCGCCGCACAGCACGCCCGCCGCCGCCCGGTACGCCACCCGCGGGCCGCGCCGGGCCGCCACCGAGACGACGTACAGCGAGTTCGGCCCCGGCAGCAGAATGATCAGCGCGAGTCCCACCAGATACGTAGAAAGATCTGTTATCCCCAGCATGAGCCGCAGGATGTCACCCCGGATCGTCCGCTTCACCCGGCTTTCAGAATTCGGACTTGCACCTCACGTGACGTGAGGACACATCGTGGAGTGCGTACCGAGAAGGGAGCGCGGAAGTGAGCTATTCGGTAGGACAGGTGGCGGGGTTCGCCAAGACCACCGTGCGCACGCTGCACCACTACGACGAGATCCGGCTGCTGGTGCCCAGCGAGCGCAACCACGCAGGCCACCGGCGTTACAGCGACGCCGATCTGGACCGGCTGCAGCAGATCCTGTTCTACCGGGAGCTCGGCTTCCCGCTCGACGAGGTAGCGGCTCTCCTGGACGATCCGAACGCGGACCCGCAGCAACATCTGCGGCGCCAGCACGACCTGCTGACCGCACGGATCGGCAAGCTCCAGGAGATGGCCGCCGCCGTCGAACACGCGATGGAGGCAAGGAAGATGGGCATCAACCTCACGCCCGAGGAGAAGTTCGAGGTGTTCGGGGACTTCGACCCGGACGACTACGCCGAGGAGGTCGAGCAGCGCTGGGGCAACAGCGACGCCTACAAGGAGTCGCAGCGCCGGTCCGCCTCGTACACCAAGGAGGACTGGCAGCGGATCCAGGCGGAGAACGACGAGCTCACCCGTCGCTTCGTCGCACTGATGGAAGCCGGCACCGGGCCGGAGTCCGAGGCCGCCATGGACGTGGCCGAGGCACACCGCCAGGGGATCTGCCGCAACATGTACGAGTGCGGGCACGAGTTGCACACCTGCCTCGGTGAGATGTTCGTGACCGACCACCGGTACACGGAGAACATCGACAAGGCCAAGCCGGGGCTGGCCGTCTACATGCGCGAAGCGATCCTCGCGAACGCCGAGCGGCACCAGTGATCCGTACGGGCCGGAGAGCGCGCCTCCGGCCCGTACGGGCGGCTCCTCCCAGGGGTCAGCGCTTCTCCGGGGCCCAGGGCTCCTCCGTGGCCCAGAGCTCCTCCGGGGCTCAGCTCTTCGGCGCGATCACCACGGCCGTCCCGTAGGCGCACACCTCGGTGCCCACCTCAGCGGCCTCCGTGACATCGAACCGGAACATCAGGACCGCGTTCGCGCCGCGCGAGCGGGCCTGCTCCACCAGCCGATCCATCGCCTGGTTACGGGTCTCGACGAGGGTCTTGGTCAGGCCCCGCAGCTCGCCGCCGATCATCGACTTCAGTCCCGCACCGATCTGGCTGCCGAGGTGCCGCGAGCGCACCGTCAGCCCGAAGACCTCACCGATGACCTGTTCCACGTGAAACCCCGGGACGTCGTTCGTCGTCACCACCAGGACGTCGGACTGGGTCTGCTGCCCGCCGCCGTAATCCTCGATGCCCATCCGCGCACCTCCCTACGGCCAGCATCACTCTGGTCGGCGGGCGCGGCCAGTGGGCGGGGAGGAGGCGGGCGGCGGTCGGGGAGGGGGCGGCTGGAACCATGGCGGCCCACCTGGCGTTGATAGCTTTGGGCCGCACACCGCGCCTGCACCCCTGTCGCACCGCGCGATCCGGCGCCCTCGACCCAGGAGCCTTCACCCCGTGAACACTCTCGCGCTCGGCCCCCAGTGGCTGGACCCGGACTATCTGATCACGACTTTCGGCCTGATCGGCGTCCTCGTCATCGTCTTCGCGGAGTCCGGCCTGCTGATCGGCTTCTTCCTGCCGGGAGACTCGCTCCTGTTCACCACCGGGCTGCTGGTGACGACGAACAAGATGGACAAGCCGCTGTGGGTGGTGTGCGCGCTGGTGGTGCTGGCCGCGGTTCTCGGCGACCAGGCCGGCTATCTCTTCGGCCGCAAGGTCGGCCCCTCGCTCTTCAAGCGCCCCGACTCCCGGCTCTTCAAGCAGGAGAACGTCGAGAAGGCGCATGAATTCTTCGAGAAGTACGGCCCGAAGTCGCTGATCCTGGCCCGCTTCGTGCCGATCGTGCGGACGTTCACGCCGATCGTGGCGGGCGTGAGCCGGATGAACTACCGCTCCTTCATCACGTTCAACGTCATCGGCGGCACGCTGTGGGGCGCCGGCGTCACACTGCTGGGCGCCTCGCTGGGCAATGTCGAGTTCGTGCACAAGAACATCGAGGCGATGCTGGTCGCGATCGTGCTGATCTCCGTCATCCCGATCGCCATCGAATACCTCCGGGCCCGCGGCAAGTCCCGCAAGGCGGGGGCTGTGACGGCGGCTGGCGAGCGGGGCCGCCACGCGAGGCGCTAGCGCTTGGCTTGGGCCGGCTTGGTTGCTCGCCGTTGTCGCCTGTCGCGGCGTGGGGGTGTCGCGCCGTTGCGCCTGCGGCGGGCGGGGTCGCTGCGCGGGGCTGTCGGGTGCGGTGACGGGCCGCACGACTCCGTCCCGCGGCCCGTCCCCTCCCGTTGGGGTGGGGACGGATGAGGTGGCTGGTGCGTGGGGGTGCGTTGCCGGGTGCGGGGCGTCGTGCACGAGTCCGTTGCCCCGGTCCCGCCCCTTCCCGAAACCGGGGCCAGGCCCCGGACCCCGAAACCGGGGCCAGGCCCCGGACCCCCGAGGGGTCCGCTGAGGGACCACCGGCGGATCCCAGCACGGCACGGCTCCCGGCCCACAAGCCGCAGCCGACGGCGTACGGCAAGCCGCACCATCTCCCACCACCCACCCACGGGAGGGGCCGGAACTCATGACGGAGTCCTGAGTTCCGGCACCGCAGCCGAAAAGCCCCGCGCAGCGGCAACAGCCCACACCGGCCACAACGGCGGGAAAGCCGAAGACGGGCCCAGCCCAAGCGCAGCGTCCCCGCCGAAAACGGCGGGAACCAAGACGGCCAAGCCCAGCGCAGCGACCCCGCGCAGCAGTATCCGCGTGCCGCAGGCACAATGGCGGCGCCGCACGGGGCAACGTACGGGTACCCCCACAGCGGCCCAGGCCAAGCGCAGCGGAAGGGCGAAGATACGTGGCGTCGGACCCACACCCACAGCGCGGTACGAGCGGCATCGGCGATCACGCCGGTGCCTCGGAGGACCGCAAGCCCCAGTCGGACGAGGCGCACAGCGCCTTCACTCCGCCGCTGGGCGTGCCGTATCCGCCGCTCCCCGAGGACGAGCACCCCACCTCCGAGTTCGCGCTGCCGGAGGGCCTGCGTCCGGAAGCGCCGCCCGAGCATGAGGGCTCGGCGTTCGCGCCGCCCGGCAGCACCACGGGCCAGACCCCGCTGCCCGGCGCCGGACACGCCTTCACGCCGCCGCACGGCATTCCCATCGTCACCCTGACCAAGGAAGCCCCCTGGCAGGACCGGATGCGCACCATGCTCCGGATGCCGGTGCACGAGCGGCCGATCCCGCAGCGGATCGAGCACCCCGAGGAGGCCGGCCCCGCCGTCCCCCGTGTGCTCGACCTGACGCTGCGTATCGGAGAGATCCTGCTCGCCGGCGGTGAGGGCGCCGAGGACGTCGAGGCCGCGATGTTCGGTGTCGCGCACGCCTACGGGCTGGAGCGCGTCGAGCCGACCGTCACCTTCACGCTGCTGTCGATCTCGTACCAGCCGTCGCTGGTGGACGATCCGCTGACGGCGAGCCGTACGGTGCGGCGGCGCGGTGTGGACTACAACCGGCTGTCCGCGGTCTTCCGGCTCGTGGACGACATCACCTCCGAGGGCATCACGCTGGAGGAGGCGTATCGCGGCCTCGCCGAGATACGGCGTAACCGGCACCCGTACCCCAGCTGGGCGCTGACGTTGGCCTCCGGGCTGCTGTCCGGCGCGGCGTCGATGCTGGTCGGCGGCGGGCTGCTGGTGTTCCTGGCGGCCGCCGCGGGCTCGATGCTGGGCGACCGGCTGGCCTGGCTGGCGTCCGGGCGCGGGCTGCCGGAGTTCTACCAGTTCGTGGTCGCGGCGATGCCGCCGGCCGCGATGGGCGTCGCCTTCGGCCTGGTGCACGCCAACGTGCAGGCCTCCGCGGTGATCACCGGTGGGCTGTTCGCGCTGATCCCGGGGCGGGCGCTGGTCGCCGGCGTGCACGACGGACTGACCGGCTACTACATCACCGCCGCCGCCCGGCTGCTGGAGGTCGGCTATCTCATCGTCGGCATCGTCGTCGGCGTGCTCACCGTGCTCTATGTCGGGCTCCAGCTGAACCCCGGCCTCAAGACGATCAACCCGCAGCAGGTGTTCGCGCAGTACAACGAGCCGCTGGTGCAGCTCAGCGCGTCCCTGCTGCTGGCGGTGGCGTTCTGCGTACTGCTCCAGCAGGAACGTCACACCGTGCTGGTCGCGACCCTGAACGGCGGCGTCGCCTGGGTCGTCTACGGCGCCCTCGCCAATGTCGCCCGCCTCGACCCGGTGCCCGCCACCGCCATCGCGGCCGGCCTCGTCGGCCTCTTCGGCCAGCTGCTCTCCCGCTACCGCTACGCGTCCGCGCTGCCGTACGTCACGGCGGCGATCGGCCCGCTGCTGCCCGGTAGCGCCACGTACTTCGGGCTCCTCAACTTCGCCCAGGGCAATCTGCTCGACGGCTTCGCGTCGCTGATCAGGGCCGTTTCGCTGGCCCTGGCCATCGCCGTCGGGGTCAATCTCGGCAGCGAGATCGCCCGGCTGTTCCTGCGGGCGCCGGCCATGGGAGAGGCGGGCGCGGGCCGCCGCGCGGCCAAGCGGACCCGAGGGTTCTAGGGCCTGCCCACGGCGCACCGGTACGCGAACGGGCGGCACCCCCCAAGTGGGTGCCGCCCGTTCGCGTACGAAAATCAGAGCGCGTCAGAGCACTTTCAGTGCGCGCCGCCCTGCGCCTCGAGGCGCTTGTACGAAGCCTCGATCTCGGCCTCGGCCTCGGTGCGGCCGACCCAGTTGGCGCCCTCGACGGACTTGCCGGGCTCCAGGTCCTTGTAGACCTCGAAGAAGTGCTGGATCTCCAGGCGGTCGAACTCCGACACGTGGTGGATGTCCCGAAGGTGCTCCACCCGCGGGTCGGACGCCGGCACGCACAGCAGCTTGTCGTCGCCGCCGGCCTCGTCCGTCATGCGGAACATGCCGATGGCGCGGCACTTGATGAGGCAGCCGGGGAAAGTCGGCTCGTCCAGGATGACCAGGGCGTCCAGCGGGTCGCCGTCCTCGCCCAGCGTGTTCTCGACAAAACCGTAGTCGGCGGGGTAGCTGGTCGAGGTGAAGAGTCGACGGTCCAGGCGGATCCGACCGGTCTCGTGGTCCACCTCGTACTTGTTCCGCGAACCCTTCGGGATCTCGATGGTGACGTCGAACTCCACGGGTGGCTCCTCCATGATCAACACATAGTTCTGGTGATTAAGTGTCCCCCACGCAGGTGTGTGGTGGCGAAAGGGGCTGGTCCGAGGTGCCGGAGACCAGAAAGTGGCAGGTCAGATGGCAGTCGGCGCAGCGCTGCGCGCGGGAGACGGGACAGTCCGCGCGAGCGGCGTCGGGCGCCGCGCGCGAGGCGTGGCGGTCCGCACCCCGCCAAACGCGGCAGACCTGGCGGCTGACAGCGGTGTCCGCCGCCACCGGCCTGGCGGTCGCGGTCGTCGCGGTGGCGGCGTCCGGGCCGTGGGACTCGGGCCAGCGTACGGCCGAGCGGGCGCTGGCGGCCGCCGGAGCGGGCACAGGTGGCGAGCATCACGGCCCGGGGCACGACCCCGCCGCCCCCGAAGCGCCGCCCGTACTGGCGGCGCTCGGCGGGCCCGCACACGGTGCCGCCGGCCGGGGCGCGGCCCCGGCACCCACCGGCGCGGGGCTGGCCGACGCGCTCGCGCCGCTGCTCAAGGACCCGTCGCTGGGCTCGCTGCGGGCCGCCTCCGTCGTGGACGTCGCCTCCGGGCACGAGGTCTTCGGCGCCCGGCAGGGCACGGCCACCACCCCCGCCTCCACGGTCAAGCTCGCCACCGCCGTCGCCGCGCTCGCCGAACTCGGCGCCGACCACCGCATCGACACCACCGTCGTGAGCGGCGCGAAGAACCGCGTCGTTCTGATCGGCGGCGGCGACCCGACGCTCACCGCACGGGCGCCCCGGCACGGCGCCGAGGAACACCCCGCGAATCTGCGCACCCTGGCCGACGACACCGCCCGCGCCCTCAAGAAGCGCGGGACCACGAAGATCGCACTCGGCTACGACACCTCGGCGTACTCGGGGCCCGTTCTGCACCCCATCGGCCCCAACGAGAACATCGCGCCCGTCGTCGCCCTGATGGCCGACGAGGCCCGCCTGGACCGCAGCGAACACGGCACGGCGCCGCGCGAGGCGGACCCGGCAGCGGCCGCGGCCCGCACCTTCGCCGGCCTGCTGCGCGAGCGCGGCATCACCGTCGACGTCGACGCCCGCCCCGCCAAGGCCCCCGCCCGGCACGACCGCCTCGCCGCCGTCCACTCCTTGCCGCTCTCCGCCCTCGTGGAGCGGATGCTCACCTACTCCGACAACGACATCGCCGAGGCGCTGGCCCGTCAGACTGCCATCGCGGCCGGTCAGCCGGCCAGCTTCGCCGGCGCGGGCAAGGCCGTACGAGGCGCTCTGGCGCGCCGGCACCTCCCCCTCACCGGCGCCGTCTTCGCCGACGGCAGCGGCCTGGACCGGGCCGACAAGGTCTCCGCCGCGCTGCTCTCCCACCTCCTGCTGCAGGCGTCCGCACCCGACCACCCGGCGCTGCGCCCGGTGCTCACCGGCCTCCCGGTGGCCGCCTTCACCGGCACCCTCAGCGGCCGCTACGCGGGCCAGACCGCCGGCGCCGGCGCCGTACGCGCGAAGACCGGGACCTTGACGGGCGTGAACACGCTCGCCGGCACGGTCGTCGACGCCGACGGCCGCCTTCTGGTCTTCGCGTTCATGACCAGCGGCACGGGCAGCGCGCAGGGCGCGCAGGAGGCCCTGGACCGGCTGGCCTCGGCGGTGGCGAACTGCGGCTGTCGCTAGGGCCTGTTCGACGGGTGGGGGCCGGCCAGGCCCTGAGGCGCCGTCGCCGACGCGGCTCGGGCAAACCGCCGCGTCACCCGGGGTGCGGCCGAGCACGGCGACCGGCTACCCCCGAGCGCAGTGCCCACGTACCGTGAAGCCATGACGAGCATCGGTGGTGCGGAGATGGTCGACTGGAACCTCGCGGTTGCGACCGCGACCCGGTTTGTGCGGCCCGGTCCAGAGGTGAGCCGGGACGAGGCGCGGGCGATCGTCGCCGAGTTGCGCCGGCACGCGAAGGCCTCCGAGGAGCATGTGCGCGCGTTCACGCGGATGGCGCAGCCCGGCGCCGAGGAGGGCGTGCCGCATGACACGCCGGTCCTCGTAGTGGACCGGCCCGGCTGGATCCGCGCCAACGTCGCCGGGTTCCGGGCCGTCCTCAAGCCCCTGCTGGACAAGATGGAGGACCGCCGTTCGACGGTCCCCGGCGGCGGCGTGCTCGGCGCGGTCGGCGGCAAGGTGACCGGCGTCGAGCTGGGCATGCTGCTCTCGTTCCTGGCGTCCCGTGTCCTCGGCCAGTACGAGACGTTCGCGCCCGCCTCCCGCGACCTTCCCGCCGCGGCGCAGGGCGGCCGGCTGCTGCTCGTCGCGCCGAACATCGTGCACGTGGAGCGGGAGATGGAGGTCGACCCGCACGACTTCCGGCTGTGGGTGTGCCTCCACGAGGAGACGCACCGCACGCAGTTCACCGCCGTGCCGTGGCTGCGGGATCACATCGAGGGTGAGATCCAGTCGTTCCTCGGCGAGACGGACATCGACCCGGGCACGCTCCTGGAGCGGCTGCGCGAGGCCGCCCAGTCGCTGGCCGGTGCCAAGCCGGAGGGCGAGGAGGGCGACGAAGGCGGGCACTCGATCGTCGATCTCGTGCAGACGCCGGCGCAGCGGGAGATCCTCGGGCGGTTGACGGCCGTGATGTCGCTGCTGGAGGGGCACGCGGACTACGTGATGGACGGTGTCGGGCCCGAGGTCGTGCCGTCGGTCGCGGAGATCCGGGAGAAGTTCCAGAAGCGGCGGGCCAGCGGCGCCGGCCGGCTCGACCAGGCGCTGCGCAAACTGCTCGGCCTGGACGCCAAGCTGCGGCAGTACCGTGACGGCGAGCGGTTCGTGCGGGCCGTCGCCGAGGAGGTCGGCATGGACGGTTTCAACCGCGTCTGGACGTCGCCGAACACCCTCCCCACCAAACAGGAGATCGCCAAACCGGCGGACTGGATCGCGCGGGTGCATCGCAAGGCGGATGGGGCACCGTAGCCGTACGGCGTGAGCTGGGCACGCTGCACGGCAGAAGAGCGCCCCTTCTATCACTCGTCCGAGGGACCGTGACCGATGGATAGGCGTGCAATGCTCGGGGAACTGCTCGCCTCTGTCACCATCTAGGCACTCTGTGTGACGATTCAGCGTCCACGGCCCGAGGCTCTCCAGCTCCCAGCTGAACGATTGGAAACGGACATGGGTCCCCATCCAGCGGTCGCCGCGATACGCCTGGCGGTCCGCCGCGTACTCCACGACGTACTGAACGACCACTTCGCGCAGGACCGGCAGGGCTCCCCGCTCGTGCTCGTCGCCTGCTCCGGCGGCGCCGACTCCATGGCGCTCGCCTCCGCTCTCGCCTTCGAAGCCCCCAAGCTGGGCGTCCGCGCCGGGGGCGTCACCATCGACCACGGCCTCCAGGACGGCTCGGACCTCCGCGCCACCGAGGTCGCCCTGCGGCTGCGGGCCCTGCGGCTCGACCCCGTGGAGACCGTCGCGGTCCAGGTGGGCCGCGGGGGAGGGCCGGAAGCCGCCGCCCGCGACGCCCGCTACGCCGCGCTCGACGCCACCGCGGAGCGCCTCGGCGCCGCCGCGGTCCTCCTCGGCCACACCCGTGACGACCAAGCGGAAACGGTGCTGCTCGGCCTCGCCCGCGGCTCCGGCACCCGCTCCCTGTCCGGCATGGCCGCGACCACCGGGCGGGACGGCCGCTACCGCCGGCCCTTCCTGGACGTGGACCGCCAGACCGCCCGCAAGGCGTGCCTCATCCAGTCGCTGCCCGTCTGGGACGACCCGCACAACACCGACCCCGCGTACACCCGCTCACGGCTGCGCCACGAAGGACTGCCCGCCCTGGAGAAAGCTCTCGGCAAGGGCGTCGTCGAGGCCCTCGCCCGTACCGCGCAGCTCTCCCGCGACGACGCCGACGCGCTGGACGCCTGGGCGGCCGACGCGGAGGGCACGGTGCTCGACGAAAGCGGCGGCCTCGACATCGCGGCCCTCTTCGCGCTGCCCCCCGCGGTGCGCCGCCGGGTGCTGCGCCGGGCTGTCATCGGCGCGGGCTCACCCGCCGGTTCGCTCTTCGCCCGCCACATCGAAGAAGTCGACCGGCTGATCACGGCCTGGCGCGGGCAGGGCGCCATCAACCTCCCCGGGCGCGTAGGTGTGCGACGGCAGGGTGGCAGACTGGTGATTCGGCAGGGCTGAGCCGCAGCACCGCACACTGCCCCGCTTCATGAGTCTCACGACTGACATGACACCGAACCGAACGAGAGTGGCACGGGTGGACGACAAGGACATGGGCGCCGACCTTAAGTCGGTACTCATCAGCAAAGAAGAGATCGACGCGAAGCTGGCCGAGCTGGCCGCGAAGATCGACGCGGAGTACGCGGGCAAGGACCTGCTCATCATCGGCGTCCTCAAGGGAGCCGTGATGGTGATGGCGGACCTGGCGCGTGCGCTGTCCACCCCCGTCACGATGGACTGGATGGCCGTGTCGTCCTACGGCGCGGGCACCCAGTCCTCCGGTGTGGTCCGCATCCTCAAGGACCTCGACACCGACATCAAGGGCAAGCACGTCCTGATCGTCGAGGACATCATCGACTCCGGCCTGACGCTGTCGTGGCTGCTGTCCAACCTCGGCTCGCGCGAGCCGGCCTCCCTGGAGGTCTGCACGCTGCTGCGCAAGCCGGAAGCCGCCAAGGTCGCCATCGACGTGAAGTGGATCGGCTTCGACATCCCCAACGAGTTCGTCGTCGGTTACGGCCTGGACTTCGCGGAGAAGTACCGCAACCTGCCGTTCGTCGGTACCCTCTCGCCGCACGTGTACGGCGGCTGAGAGCCCCGTACGGCCCTCCCTGGCCCGGCGGGAACCCTTCGGGGTCTCCCGCCGTTGGAGCAGGGAGAGCGGTATCGCAAGCCGCATTGTTAACCGCGCAGCGCGCCGTCGGGTGACAATGCTGGGGTACCGTCCGAAGGCAGGCTTTATTCGGGCCAGTAATACACCGTACGCACGACCAGCCCTCCCGAGGGCGTTGTGCCTCACTGTGGCAGGAGGGACGGGGCCTAAGCGGCTCCGTATGGATGGACGTGAAGCGATACTTCCGTGGGCCGGTCATGTGGATCGTGCTGGCCGTCCTCGCCGTGGTCGTGTTGATGCAGGTCGTCGGCTCGTCCGGCGGCTACAAGACGGTGGACACCGGTCAGGTCGTCAAGGCGATCGTTGACAACAAGGTGAAATCCGCCGAGCTGACGACCGGCGACGAGAACAAGATCAAGGTCGAGCTGTCGGGCGACAACAAGATCGACGGCTCCAACAAGATCCAGGCGAGCTACATCGGCGACCAGGGCGTCGATCTGGCCAAGCAACTGCAGTCCAAGTACCTGACGAAGGAGATCAAGGACGGCTACACCGTCGAGCCGTCGAAGCAGAACCCGTTCGTCGGTGTGCTGCTGTCGCTGCTCCCCTTCGTCCTCATCGTGGTCGTCTTCCTGTTCCTGATGAACCAGATGCAGGGCGGCGGCTCCCGGGTGATGAACTTCGGGAAGTCCAAGGCGAAGCTCATCACCAAGGACACCCCCAAGACGACGTTCTCGGACGTCGCGGGGTCCGATGAGGCGGTCGAGGAACTCCACGAGATCAAGGAGTTCCTGCAGGAGCCGGCGAAGTTCCAGGCCGTCGGCGCCAAGATCCCCAAGGGCGTACTGCTGTACGGCCCGCCCGGAACGGGCAAGACGCTGCTCGCCCGCGCCGTCGCCGGTGAGGCCGGCGTCCCGTTCTACTCGATCTCCGGCTCCGACTTCGTCGAGATGTTCGTCGGCGTCGGTGCCTCCCGGGTGCGCGACCTCTTCGAGCAGGCCAAGGCGAACGCCCCGGCGATCGTCTTCGTCGACGAGATCGACGCCGTCGGCCGGCACCGCGGTGCGGGCCTCGGCGGTGGCCACGACGAGCGTGAGCAGACCCTCAACCAGCTCCTCGTCGAGATGGACGGCTTCGACGTGAAGGGCGGCGTGATCCTCATCGCCGCCACGAACCGGCCGGACATCCTCGACCCGGCGCTGCTGCGTCCCGGCCGCTTCGACCGGCAGATCGCCGTCGACCGCCCGGACATGCAGGGCCGCCTGGAGATCCTCAAGGTGCACCAGAAGGGCAAGCCGGTCGCCCCGGACGTCGACCTCTCGGCCGTCGCCAAGCGCACCCCCGGCTTCACCGGTGCCGATCTGTCCAACGTCCTCAACGAGGCCGCGCTGCTCACGGCCCGCAGTGACGCCAAGCTGATCGACAACAAGTTCCTGGACGAGGCGATCGACCGTGTCGTGGCCGGACCGCAGAAGCGGACCCGGATCATGTCCGACAAGGAGAAGAAGATCACCGCGTACCACGAGGGCGGACACGCCCTGGTCGCGGCGGCCTCACCGAACTCCGACCCGGTCCACAAGATCACGATCCTGTCCCGCGGCCGGGCCCTGGGCTACACCATGGTCCTGCCCGACGAGGACAAGTACTCCACCACCCGCAACGAGATGCTCGACCAGCTGGCGTACATGCTGGGCGGGCGCGCGGCGGAGGAGCTGGTCTTCCACGACCCGACCACGGGCGCCGCGAACGACATCGAGAAGGCCACCGCCACGGCCCGCGCGATGGTCACGCAGTACGGCATGACCGAGCGGCTCGGCGCGATCAAGTTCGGCACCGACAACTCCGAGCCCTTCCTGGGCCGTGAGATGGGTCACCAGCGCGACTACTCGGAAGAGGTCGCCGCGCTGGTCGATGAGGAAGTCAAGAAGCTCATCGAGACCGCGCACAACGAGGCGTGGGAGATCCTGGTCGAGAACCGGGATGTGCTCGACAACCTCGTCCTGGCCCTCCTGGAGAAGGAGACGCTGGGCAAGGAGGAGGTCGCGGAGATCTTCAAGCACATCGTGAAGCGCCCGGCCCGCCCGGCGTGGACCGGCTCCTCCCGTCGTACGCCCTCGACCCGCCCGCCGGTGCTGTCGCCCAAGGAGCTGAGCCCGGCCAACGGCTCGGTGCCGACGACGACCACCGTCTCCACGGAGAAGGCGGACGTCGCCGAGGAGCCGCGCCCGGAGAGCTGAGCCGAGGGTCACATCGGCCCCGGAATGAATGCCGCGCCCCGCAGGTTTTAGCCTGGGGGCGCGGCATTCCGCGTTTCGAGCGGGCGCAGAAGGAACGAGGCACCACATGACGGACCCTGTGACGCTGGACGTCGAAGGCAAGATCGGCGTTTTCGACGAGAAGCGCGCCGAAAACGCCGTACGTGAACTGCTCATCGCGGTCGGCGAGGATCCGGACCGTGAGGGACTGCTGGAGACGCCGGCGCGGGTGGCCCGGGCGTACAAGGAGATCCTGGCGGGCCTGTGGCAGCAGCCGGAGGACGTCCTGACGACCACCTTCGACCTCGGGCACGACGAGATGGTCCTGGTGAAGGACATCGAGATCGTGTCTTTGTGCGAACACCATCTCCTGCCGTTCCACGGCGTGGCGCATGTCGGCTACATTCCGGCGGAGAACGGCAAGATCACCGGGCTGTCCAAGCTGGCCCGGCTCGTGGAGGTCTACGCCCGCCGCCCGCAGGTGCAGGAGCGGCTGACCACGCAGATCGCCGACTCCCTGATGCGCATTCTCGAAGCGCGCGGAGCGATCGTGGTGATCGAGGCCGAGCACATGTGCATGTCGGTGCGCGGGATACGCAAGCCCGGCGCCAAGACGACGACGTCCGCGGTGCGCGGACAGCTGCGGGACTCCTCGACCCGGGCCGAGGCGATGAGCCTGATAATGGCCCGTTAGTCAGGGCCGCTGGCCAGGGCCGCTGGTAGTGGCCCGCTAGTCCCGGTTTCCGGGGAGGGAGCCGGGGCCGCCCGGTGGCGGCTCAGGGCTTGAGGTGCTGCCCGATCCATTCCAGGGCGGCGGGGATCTCACGGCGCCAGGTGTTGAAGTTGTGGCCGCCGCTGTCGAGGATGATCGACGAGATGCGCGAGGGCGACTTCGTCTGCTGGATGAACTGCAGCGTCTTCTGGTAGTTCTCCTCGCCCTGCTTGCTGGTGGTGACCAGGAGGTTCACCGGCGGCGCTGCCATGTTCTTCTGGCGCCACAGGAGGTTGTTCTCGCGCTCCAGCTGGGGGTTGCCGCCGAAGAGGTCGCCGGTGGTGGCGTCGATGGGGGCCTTGTAGTTGCCGGAGAGGGCGGCGCCGGTGGAGAACGCCTCGGGGTGGCGCATGGTCATCTTCAGCGCGCAGTAGCCGCCGGTGGAGTCGCCGATGATGCCCCAGTTCTTGGCCTCGGTGCCGATGCGGTAGTGCTGGGATATATCGGCCCGCAGGTCCTTGGTGAAGAACGTCTCGGTCTGCGGGCCGTTGGGTATGTCCACGCACTCCGTGTCACGGGGCGGCGCCACGGTCGGCCGCATCATCACCAGAATGGTCGGCTGCATCTTCTTCTGCTTGAGCAGGCCGTGCTGCGTCTGCGGGAAATGCAGCTTCTTGTAGAGGGCCTGGGCGGTGCCCGGGTAGCCGGTGAGGACCACGGTCGCGGGGAACTTCTTCCCGGCGTACTTGTGCTGGAAGTACTGCGGCGGCAGATAGACGAACGCGGGGCTGGTGATCTTGGACTGCTCGCCGCGGACCAGGACCTTCTCGATCCGTCCCGCGACCTTCGGCTTGGAGCCGCCCTGGATGCTGAGGTGCTCGGTGCCCAGCATCTTCAGCTTGGTGCCGTTCGGGCCCGTCTCGTAATTGGTGACCACGCCCGGCTCCTGCTCCTGGCCGAAGAGGTCGGCCCAGGACGCGTAGAAGCCGAAGGAATTGTTGGCCATCAGGCCGACCGAGGCGAAGAGGGAGAGCTGGGTCGCCAGAAGCAGACCGATCCGGCCGACGACCGCGCGCCAGTTTCCCCTGGAAAGGCGCGGCCAGAGCCAAATCGTGAGGACAAACAGTGCCACTGCTATGAGGACGGCTATAAGCAGCACTTTCTTGCTGGTGAGACCCATGTGGTGCTTTCTTCCGGGCGGCCGGCCCATCCCTGCCGCGAATGGAACCCCGAGCCCTGAAACGCCGTCATACAGGGCGCAAAAAGTCCAGATGCTGCGACAAGGCTCGCACGTTCTCTCGACCGGGGCGACGGGAAAGTGATGTCTGACAGGCAAGATGGCGAAAAGTCGGAGACGGTTGCGTGGCGAACGCCACGCTGGCTCCGTGGCCCGAAGCCCGAATCGGTGCCCGGGATCGTCGGCACGGCCGGTGTGGTCGTGGGCCTGCTGAACCTGGCGGCCGGTGTGTTTCCGCGGTTCCGGCACAGCCGGGTGCACGCCCTGGCCGAGGTCCTGCCGGGCGCGGTGAGCCCGCTGGCGGCCGCCGCCTCGATCGTCGTCGGCATCCTGCTGCTTCTGCTGGCGCACGGCCTCAAACGGCGTAAGCGACGGGCCTGGGGGGCGGCCGTGGCGCTGCTCCCGGTGGGGATCGCCGCTCAGCTCGTCTACCGCCACTCCGTTTTCGGAGCGGTGCTCTCGCTCGCCCTGCTGCTGTTCCTGGTCCGCCACCGGCGCGCCTTCGCGGCCCTCCCCGACCCGCGCAGCCGCTGGAAGGCCGTCGCCAATCTCGTCGTCCTCGGCGGCGCGAGCTTCGCCATCGGCATGGTGATCGTCAGCTCCCACCCCCACAAGATCATCGGCTCGCCGTCCTTCTGGGACCGGGCGCAGCACGTCCTGTGGGGCCTGTTCGGCTTCGAGGGCCCGATCGGCTACACCCACCAGGTCGACTACACCGTCGGCTACTCCCTCGGCGCGCTCGGCCTGCTCACCGTCGCCACCACCGCCTACCTCGCCTTCCGCCCCGAGCACCCGGCGGCCCGGCTGACCGACGACGACGAGCAGCGGCTGCGGGAACTGCTCGACAAACACGGCGCCCGGGACTCGCTCGGCTACTTCGCGCTCCGCCACGACAAGGGCGTGGTCTTCTCGCCGACCGGCAAGGCCGCCGTCTGCTACCGGGTGATCTCCGGCGTGATGCTCGCCAGCGGCGATCCGATCGGCGATGTCGAAGCCTGGCCGGGGGCCATCGAGCGCTTCATGGCCGAGGCGCAGGCGCACTCCTGGACGCCGGCGGTCACCGGTTGCAGCGAGACCGGCGGCCAGGTGTGGACCCGGGAGACCGGCATGGACGCGCTGGAGCTCGGCGACGAGGCGATCGTGGACGTGGCGGACTTCACCCTGACCGGCCGGGCGATGCGCAACGTCCGGCAGATGGTCAAGCGCATCGAGCGCAACGGCTACGAGACCCGGGTGCGGCGGGTGCGCGACCTGGAACCGGAGGAGCTGGCCCGGATCCAGAAGGCCGCGGACGCCTGGCGGGACACCGACACCGAGCGCGGCTTCTCCATGGCGCTGGGCCGGATCGACGCGGTGGCCGACGGCGACGCGGTGATCGCCACCGCCCATCTGGCGCCCGGCGAGGGCGAGGAGCCGGGACCGTACGGGGACCTCAAGGCCATGCAGCACTTCGTGCCGTGGGGGGACAGCGGCATCTCCCTGGAGCTGATGCGGCGCGACCGCAGCGCCGACCCCGGCATGAACGAGCTGCTGATCGTCGCGGCGCTGCAGGCCGCGCCGGACCTGCGGATCAAGCAGGTGTCGCTGAACTTCGCGGTGTTCCGCTCCTCCCTGGAGCGAGGCGAGAAGCTCGGCGCCGGGCCGGTCATCCGGATCTGGCGCGGCATGCTGATCTTCCTGTCCCGCTGGTACCAGATCGAGTCGCTCTACAAGTTCAACGACAAGTTCCGGCCCCGCTGGGAGCCCCGCTTCGTGGTCTTCCGCAACAGCCGCGACATCCCCCGTATCGGCCTCGCCGCACTCCAGGCCGAGGGCTACCTGGAGCTCGGCCTGCCGCGCGTACTGCGCCGCAAGCGGGCCCCCGAGCCGCGGCCCTGTGCGCACACGGCGGAGCGGGTCCGCTCGGCCGTGGCGGTCGAGCGGGCGGCCTGAGCGGCGACCGCCGTACGGGGCGGACCGGCCGGCGGGCCACCCGCGCTTCCGGGCCCGCGGACCGCCCCGCGCCCCAGCCAGTAGCCGCAATCCGGCCGGTCGGCACACGGCCTAGGCTGGTGCCATGAGTACCTTGCGTGGCCGGGTGGCCGGACTGCCGGACTGGGACCGCTGCGCGGTGATGGGCGTCGTCAATGTGACGCCCGATTCGTTCTCCGACGGCGGCCAGTGGTTCGACACCGAACTCGCCGTCAAACACGGTCTCGACCTGGTCGCGCAGGGCGCCGACATGGTCGACGTGGGCGGCGAGTCGACCCGCCCCGGCGCGGCGCGGGTGGACGAGGCCGAGGAGCTGCGCCGGGTCGTCCCGGTCGTACGGGAACTGGCGGCGGCCGGCGCCGTGGTGTCCGTCGACACCATGCGCGCATCGGTCGCCGAGCGGGCCGTGGAGGCCGGGGCGCGGCTGGTCAACGATGTGAGCGCGGGCGCCGCCGACCCGGCGATGGTGCGGGTGGTGGCCGCGTCCCATGTGCCGTTCGTCGTGATGCACTGGCGCGGCCAGTCGATCGACATGAACAACCGCGCCGTCTACGCCGATGTCGTCACGGAGGTCGTCGACGAGCTCGCGCAGAGCATGGAGCGCGCGGTGACCGGCGGCATCGACCCGGAGCGGATCGTCATCGACCCGGGCCTGGGCTTCGCCAAGAACGCCGAGCACGACCTCGTACTGATCGCCCACCTGGCGCGACTGCGGGCGCTGGGCCGGCCGCTGCTCGTGGCCGCTTCGAGGAAACGCTTCCTGGGCAGGGTGCTGGCAGGCGGCGCGGGAGCCACCCCGCCGCCGGCCCGTGAGCGGGACGCCGCGACGGCGGCGGTGTCGGCGATCGTGGCGCGAGAGGGGGCCTGGGCGGTGCGGGTGCACGAGGTCAGGGCGAGCGCGGACGCGGTACGGGTGGCACGCGCGGTGCAGACCGCGGCGGGTGCGGCCGGCAGCGGCGGCACGGGCAGTACGGCATGAACGACGGAAACGACGGCGAACGCGACGGGAGCGGTGTGAGCGGCTTGGGCCCACGGACGGACATCGAGCTGGTCGAGCAGGCGAACACGGACCTGTACGAGACCATCGAGCGCGGCGATCACGAGGCGCTGTCCGAGATGTGGCTGGACGGTCAGGTGAGCGTGGTGCACCCGGGGTGGCCGGTGCTGCGCGGACGCGGCGAGGTGCTTCGCTCGTACGCCCTGATCATGGCGAACACCGAGTACATCCAGTTCTTCCTGACGGACGTGGAGATCGATGTCCTCGGTGACACAGCACTGGTGACCTGCACCGAGAACATCCTCAGCGGCGGGCCGGCGGAGGACGACGGCTCGGTGGGGCCGCTGATCGGTCAGCTGGTCGTGGCGACCAATGTCTTCCGGCGTACGGAGGACGGCTGGCGGGTCTGGTCGCACCACGGGTCGCCGGTGCTGGCGGACCGCGAGGACGAGGACGACGCCGACGCCGATGCCGGCGAAGAGGACGGGGAAGGACCGGCGGGCGGGGCCGGGGCGGCCGGCGGACTGTGAACCAGAGGTGGACACGGGGCCGATCCGGGGGGTGACCCGGGTGTCGGCCCGGGGTCCGCTCCATGGCCGCTGACCTGCGCCGGAGCCCCGGCCACGACGGCCCGCGTCAGCGGCGGGCGTCAGCGCAAAGGCCAAGGGCGCACCCGTTCGAGCCAAGTGCGGCATGGGTAGGGGTGGGGCGCGGGCCAGGGGGTAAGCAGGCCGCGCGGACGGCCTGCCCCCGGGTGGGACTTAGCACCAGTGCGGGGTCTTGTCCATAGCCCCCGTGGGCGGGCACTGTCAGTGCTCGAAGGTAGATTCGACAACGAGGCGGTGTGCCGGGTGAGTCCGGCGCGTGCCCGGTATCGGATGAAAGTGGCGCCAATGGTGCCGTGGGACCAGTGGGAGTGATTCGCGTGGATCGTGTCGCGCTGCGTGGGCTGAAGGCCCGAGGGCACCACGGGGTGTTTCCCCGGGAACGCGAGGAGGGCCAGACCTTCATCGTGGACCTGGTGCTCGGGCTGGACACCCGCCCGGCGGCGGCGTCCGACGACCTCGCGAAGACCGTGCATTACGGCGTGGTGGCGGAGGAGGTCGTGGCCGTCGTGGAGGGCGAGCCGGTCGACCTCATCGAGACGCTCGCGGAGCGGATCGCCGACCAGTGCCTCAAGCACGAGGGGGTGCAGGAGGTGGAGGTGGTCGTCCACAAGCCGGACGCCCCGATCACCGTCCCCTTTGACGACGTGACCATCACCATCACCCGGAGCCGTGTATATGAACACCAGCAGTGACCCGACCGTTCAGCCGGTGCCCGCCTCCGTCGTGGAGCAGGTGGACGCCGCCGATGTGACACTGTCCAATCCCAAACGCGCCGTGATCTCGCTGGGCAGCAACCTCGGCAATCGCCTGGAGACGCTCCAGGGCGCCGTCGACGCCCTGGAGGACACCCCCGGCCTGCGGGTCAAGGCGGTCTCTCCGGTGTACGAGACCGAGCCGTGGGGCGTCGCGCCCGGCTCGCAGCCCTCGTATTTCAATGCCGTGGTGCTGATCAAGACGACGCTGCCGCCGTCCTCCCTCCTGGAGCGCGGGCATGCGATCGAGGAGGCCTTCGAGCGGGTGCGGGACGAGCGCTGGGGCCCGCGCACCATCGATGTCGACATCCTGGCCTACCAGGACGTGGTCTCCGACGATCCGCGGCTGACCCTGCCGCACCCGCGGGCCCATGAGCGCGCGTTCGTGCTGGTGCCGTGGCATGACATCGACCCGGGAGCGGAGGTCCCCGGGCACGGCGCGGTGGCCGAACTGCTGTCGTCCATCGGGCACGAGGGCGTGATGCCGCGCGCCGACCTGGAACTGCGGCTGCCCGAGTAGTCGTTAGGCTTGCGGGCCGGTTGTATACGGCACGGATGCGGCACGGATACGGCACGGATGCGTAGGGAACGCCTCCGTATGGGATGGATGCATACGGAACGGTCCGGTACGGCACGAATGCATAGGGATGCGTGCGTACGGACCGGACAAGACGGCGGTACGGCCGTGACGGCAGTACGGCCCTGACGACGGCAGGGCGGCGACGACGGTGCGAGGGGCGAGCGCTCGGTGAAGCAGCTACACATCAAGGTGCTGGTCGGGCTCTTTCTGGCGGCAGGGGTACTCGCCTGGGCGGGCGCCCGGCTGTGGGACTCGCTGGGCACCCTCCCGAGCGTTCCGGTGGCGGCGCCGATCGTGCTGGCGGTGATCGCCGCCGTGCTGGCCGCCACCGCGTTCTCGCTCCGGTCGCGGCTGCGCGCGCAGCGTGAGCGACGGCAGGGCGCCAAGGGCGTCGATCCGCTGCTGGCCGCCCGCGCGGTGGTCTTCGGCCAGGCGAGCGCCCTGGTGGCGTCGCTGGTCGCCGGGCTCTACGGCGGGGTCGGTGTGTTCCTGCTGACCTCGGGCATCGACGGACCGCGCCGCGACCAGGCGATCTACGCCGGTCTGTCGGTGCTGGCCGGCGCGGCGGTGGTCGCCGCCGCGATCTTCCTGGAGCGGGTCTGCAAGCTCCCGGAGGGCGATGAGGACGACGACCAGCCCGGGGCGGCCCGCGCGTAGCGGCGCCCCGCTCCGACCGCCGCAGCCGGCCTCTCGGCGCCTTCGCTCAGACCGGCCTCGCGGCGTATCGCTCTCCCGGGCTCTCGGCGTTCCGCTGTCCCGGGCTCCTCGGATCTCGGACCGACTGCCTTGCTCGGCATCCCCGGACCGCTCGGCATCCCCGGACCGCCCGTTCTGCTCGGCCTGTCGTCCCTGCCGGCCCTTCGTCCTGCCTGCCTTCCGCGCTTCCGTCTGCCCCGCGTCCCGGCCTCCGGCCCCGGCTCAGGCGCCCGGGACCGTATCGAGCGCCACCTCCCCGCGGGGAATGTTCGAGGCGTCGGCCGTAGTGGAGCGGCGCAGCGCGGCATGCAGCCGGGCGGGGGTGAGGACGCCGAGGAAGCGGTCGCCGTCCAGGACCGCGATCCAGCCGGCGTCATGCTGGAGCATCGCGCCGAGCGCCTGCCTGAGCGGGGCGCCGAGCGGCAGCCGGGCGTCCATCCGCCGGGCGTGATCGCGGACGGTGGCGCCCTTCGTGAGGGACTTCTTGGCGAGGGCCGTGGCCGGGACCCAGCCGTGCACGGATCCGTCGGCGTCGAGGACGACGGCCCAGGGGGCGCCGTCGGCGGCCAGCCGGGCGGCGGCGCGGTCCGTGGGGTCGTCGAGGTGGACGACCGGGGGATGTTCGAGGTCGCCGGTCTCGACGGGCGTGACGGAGAGCCGCTTCAGGCCGCGGTCCGCGCCGACGAACTCGGCGGTGTACGGGGTGGCGGGGGCGCCCAGGACCGTCGCCGGGGTGTCGAACTGCTCGATGCGCCCCGCCCCGTAGACGGCGATGCGGTCACCGAGCCGGACCGCCTCCTCGATGTCGTGGGTGACGAAGAGGACCGTCTTGTGGAGCGTGGACTGAAGCCGCAGGAATTCGTTCTGGAGGTGCTCGCGGACGACCGGGTCGACCGCGCCGAACGGCTCGTCCATCAGGAGCACGGGCGGGTCGGCGGCCAGTGCGCGGGCGACGCCGACGCGTTGGCGCTGGCCGCCGGACAGCTGGTCGGGGTAGCGGTCGCCGTAGGTCGACGGGTCCAGACCGACCAGGTCGAGGAGTTCGGCGGCGCGGGTGCGGGCCTTCTTGCGCGGCCAGCCGAGGAGGTGCGGGACGGTGGCGGTGTTGTCGAGGACGGTCTTGTGCGGGAAGAGCCCCACCTGCTGGATGACATAGCCGATGTGGCGGCGGAGTTCGACGGGGTCGATGGCGGATATGTCGCGGCCGTCCAGGCGGATGGTGCCGCTGGTGGGCTCGATGAGCCGGTTCACCATCTTCATCGTCGTCGTTTTTCCGCAGCCCGAAGGTCCGACGAGCGTGATGAGTTCGCCCTTCGCGACCTCGAAGGAGAGGTCGTCGACGGCGGTGGTGCCGTCGGCGTAGCTCTTGGTGACATGCTCGAAGCGGATCATGGTTCCCCATTGTGGACGGGCGGTCGTGAACGCGGTGTTGCGCGTGGATGGCGGGCCGGGCCGATTGTCAGTGGCGGGGGTTAGGGTCGCAGACAGTCACCGAAAATGTGAGCGACAGGGCGGGGGAGGTGACGGTTCATGCGAGGCATTGCCGCGGGGCCGGGCTGTCTGCAGGCGAACGACTGGATCTGCGGGGAGTATGTCCGCACCCGCAGCCAGGAGTTGGTGGACGCGACCCTCCAGCACATCGGCATCACGGTCGTGTCCGTGGTCATCGGCCTGCTGGTCGCCTTTCCGCTGGCGCTGGCGGCCCGGCGCTGGCGGGGCGCGGCGGGGCCGGTCCTGGGGCTGACGACGGTGCTCTACACGGTGCCGTCCCTGGCGATGTTCGCGCTGCTCACCCCGGTGTTCGGGGTCTCGGCCGCGGTGGTCGTCACGGGCCTGGTGCTGTATTCGCTGACGATTCTGGTGCGCAACATCCTCGCCGGTCTGGAGGCGGTGCCCGCCGACGTGCGAGAGGCCGCCCGGGGGATGGGGTACGGCTCCGCGCGGTTGCTGTTCGGGGTGGAACTCCCGCTCGCACTGCCCGCGTTGGTGGCCGGAGTGCGCATCGCCACGGTCTCGACGGTGGCGATGACGACCATCGGATCCGTGGTCGGTTACGGCGGGCTGGGGAATCTCATAGCCAGCGGCATGGAGGGCTTCTTCAAGGCGGAGGTCCTGACGGCCTCGGTGCTGTGCGTGCTGCTGGCCCTGATAGCCGATCTGCTTCTGCTGGGACTGCAACGGCTGCTGACGCCCTGGACGCGTACGCAGCGGCCCGGGAGGCTCCGGACCCGGCGCGGGGCCCGCACGGCGAAGGTGGTGGCCTGAGCGATGGACGCGATCACGGGCGCGTGGCAGTGGCTGACGACCGCGGCCAACTGGGCCGGGGAGAAGGGGGTGTGGCACCGGCTCGGCGAACATGTCCAACTCAGCGCGGTGTGCCTGGCCCTCGCCTGTCTGATGGCGCTGCCGGTGGCGCTCTGGCTCGGGCACATCGGCAAGGGCGGGGCGCTGGCGGTCAATCTCTCCAACGTGGGGCGCGCCGTGCCGACCTTCGCGGTCCTGGTGCTGCTGACGCTCAGTCCGCTGGGCACCCAGGGGGACTGGCCGACGGTCATCGCTCTCGTGCTGTTCGCGGTGCCTCCGCTGCTGACCAACGCCTATCTCGGGATGCGGGAGGCGGACCGCGATGTGGTCGAGGCGGCGCGCGGGATGGGGATGTCGGGACCGCAGCTGCTGCTGCGGGTCGAGATACCGCTGGCCTATCCGCTGATCATGACGGGCATACGGTCCGCCACGGTGCAGGTCGTGGCGACCGCGACGCTCGCCGCTCTGGCCGGCGGCGGGGGACTGGGCCGGATCATCACGGCGGGCTTCGGCAACTACGACACCGCGCAGGTGGTGGCCGGCGCGCTGCTGGTGGCCGTACTGGCCCTGGTCGTTGAGGGCGCCCTGGTCCTGGTGGACCGGTTCTTCGACCCGATGCGGGGTCGGCGGCGCGGACGGCGCACGGCGAGGGAGGCGGGGCCGGGCGCGGGGCCGGGCGAGGTCGGTCCGGGCGGATCAGGCCGATCAGACGCATCCGCCGGATCAGGCCGATCGCCCGGAGCACCCGGATCAGGCGGTGATGACGATGTGGTCGCGTTGGGGAAACTCGCCTGACGCGGTGCCGGGGGTTTGCGAAGCTGCCGTACCGGATCGGCGGGCCAGTCACCCCGGAACCCTGCGGCACCCGCCCGAGGCCCCCGCGCCACCCGCCCCACCCACTCCAGACCCCGCGCCACCGAAATTCAGTGTCACCAGACGCACCACATCTGACCGGATCCGAACGAACCGAATGGTGAATTCCATGAGCAGCACGTCGCGCGCGGCACGTACCGCGCTCGTTGCGGGCACAGTGATCGCTTTGGCGGCCGGGCTGGCCGCGTGCGGTGGCCAGAGCCTTGAGGACAAGGGCGGCAAGAACAACGGCGGCGGGAAGGGGGAGATTGTCGTCGGCTCGGCCGGTTTCACCGAGTCGAAGGTGCTCGCCGAGATCTATTCCAGGATCCTCAACGACGCCGGTTACTCGGCGCGGGTGCAGACCCTGGCCAATCGGGAGCTCTATGAGCCGGCCCTGGAGAAGGGCCAGATAGATGTCGTTCCGGAATACGCCTCCACGCTTGCCGAATTCCTCAACGCGAAGAAGAACGGCGCCAAGGCGAAGCCCGTCGCCTCCAGTGACGTCGACAAGACGGTGAAGGCGCTCGAGAAGCTCGCCGGGCCGCGCGGTCTCAAGGTCCTGGCGGCCGGTGAGGCCACCGACCAGAACGCGTTCGCGGTGACCAAGGAATTCGCCGCCCGGCACAAGTTGAAGACACTCTCCGACCTGGGCGGGTCCAAGCAGAAGATCAAGCTCGCCTCGGGTGAGGAGTGCGAGACCCGGGTGTTCTGCAAGCCGGGCCTGGAGAAGACGTACGGCATCGACATCACCGGCCTCGACCCCAAAGGCGTCGGGACCCCGCAGGCCAAGCAGGCCGTCAAGGACGGCACCGACCAGTTGGTGCTCACCACGACCACGGACGCCACGCTCGACAACTTCGGCCTGGTGCTTCTCCAGGACGACAAGAAGTTGCAGAACGCCGACAATGTGCTGCCGGTGGTGAATGCCAAGAGTGCCGGCGACAAGGAGATCGAGACGGCTCTCGGCAAGCTCACGCGTGTGCTGACGACCGAAGACTTGATCAACTTGAACCGCAAGGTTGATGCCGAACGGCTCAAGCCCGCGGATGTCGCGCAGACGTATTTGGAGTCCAAGGGACTGCTGAAGAAGTAACCACTACGAACCGGATTGGCGTGCGGGGCCCCATAAGCCCCGCACGCACGGTAAGTTTCTGGCCATGCCACGAGGACGCCACCGCCATTCACCACCCCTCCACCGGCTGCTTCCTCCCTCCACGGTCGCCGGTGCGTCGATTGCCTGCGCCGCGGGCGCGTGGTTCGTCGGCGACGACCTGGTCCAGCGGATGCTCGCCGCGGGAGCCGCGGTCGCCGCGACAACCGGCGCCGTTCTTCTGCGGACCTGGGACCGTAAGGCCGGCAAGCGGGTCGCCGAACTCACCCGCGCCCGGGTGCGCGACGAGTGGCGCACCGAGGAGCGGATAGCAGAGCTCGAAACGGATATCGAGGAGTCCCGCGAGATCCGTACGGCGCTCGACACCAAACTGCGTGCCAAGCGCGCCGAATTGGCGCGGCTGCGCAGCGAGCACGCCGAGCTGCTGCGCCGTTACGCCACCGCCGAGACCGAGCGGGCCAGCGCCCTGGAGGGCCGCCGTCTCCTGGCCATAGAGGCCGGAACCCCGGCCAAGGAGCTGACGGCCGCCCCGGGCAGCGTCCCGGCGCAGCGCCAGTCGGCGGCGCCCACCCCCACGACCTCGACCGCGGACACGGCTTCGGGCACGACTCCTACCTCCGCACCCACCTCAGCACCCGCCTCCGCTTCGGCCTCCGGGCCGACCCCCGCCGCCTATGCGCAGGCGGACCAGGCGCTGCGCCGGCTGGCCCGTAACGCCGCCCGGCAGCGCGACCGTGCCCAGAAGACCGCCAGGGGCTCCGCTCAGGGCGCCCCGCGGCCGACGGGGGAGGCCGCCGCCCGCGAGAGCAGCCAGGGCGGCCAGGACGGTGGGCAGGGCCGGGGGAAGGCCGAGGCGGCCGCCGGGCAGGGCAACGGCGCCGAGCGCCAGGCCCGTACGGACGCCGGTGCCGCACCCGCGCTCCGCCCGGTCCCGGCCGCCGCCGCTGCCGTCGCGCCGCCGTCCGAGCCGCGCATCTCCCCGTCCCGCGCCCTGGGCGGCTTCGACTTCTTCGGCACTGCGACCGCCGCAGAGCCCCGGCAGCTGACCGCGCCGCTCGCGGACGACCTGGCGGACGTGGTGGGCGACGAAGCGCTCGCGGAGCACTCGGCACGCCAGGAGACGCCCCGTACGGACGCGAGCGCGGATGCGCAGACGCCCGCGGCGCGGCCAGACGCCGGGGAGACCGGCGAGGCTGCAGAGGACGCCACCGAGGACGCCACGGAGGAAGCCGCGTCCGGTGACGGTGTCGGCGAGGTTATCGACCTGACCGCGCACGACGAGACCGAGCAGCTGGACGTGGCCGAGCTGCGCACCGCGATCTCCTGATGCCGCACTGCCGTGCTGCCGCGCTGACCTGACGCCGTGAGGTCCTGATCCCGGCTCGCTTGTGAGAGCAATAGGCTCCCGCCCCTTCACCGAGGGGCGGGAGCCGTTGTGCGTATGGGGGTGGACGGGGCACGCAGTCCGGAAGGTCGGAGGGCCGGAAGGTCGGAGGGCTGTCCACAGGGTGTGGATAGCCTCTTGCCCCCGCCTACCCGCGCCCCCGCCTACACCCGCTCCCGCCCCCGCTCCGCCGCGAACGGTGTGCCGGTCGCCAGGCCGCGGTAGGCGACGGCGAGCGCCTCGCCCAGGAAGCTGATGCCGATGCCCAGTTGGGTGGGGCGGGCCTTCTCGTGCATCCCCAGTTTCGTCGCCAGCAGGCCGTAGCCGGCCATCGCGAGCAGGGAGAGGACGGTGACCAGGAATGTGCGGCCGGTGTAACGCTGCCACAGGACGCCGTCCCGGTCGAAGAGCCGGACGGTCGCACCCCGCAGGGCACCGAGCGCACAGCCGAGGACGGCGCCCGCGGCGGCCCAGGCGTAGTCGGTCCCCGTCAGGCCGTCGGCCTTGGCGAGGGAGGTGACGCCGATGGCGATGAGGACGACCGGTGGGACGAACAGGTCGCGGGCGTTGACCGGTTCGCCGCGCAGTCGCTTGATGATCACGACGATGGCGACGGCGAGGATGATCGCCGCGAGCAGCCATCCGTTCATGGGGTCCCCCTGATGGATGTTCAGTCCGAGATGCCGAGATGCCGAGATGCCGAGTGGTGAATCGCGAATGGCGGAGCTTTTTGGCTCGCCCGTGCTAAAAAATAATTTAGCTCGGGTGTGCCACAATCGCAATATGCCGAAGATCGTCGACCCCGAAGCCCGCCGTCGTGCCGTCGCCGAGGCCGTACTGCGCGTCGTGGGCCGGGACGGGGTGGCCGGCGCCTCGCTGCGTAACGTCGCCCAGGAGGCGGGGCTCGCCATCGGCTCCGTCCGCCACTACTTCAGCGACCACGACGAAGTGCTGATCTTCGCGATGACGGAGCTCAGCGCCCGTATCGAGCGCCGTGTGTGGGGACATGTCGAGCGGCTGCTCGACCCCGAGGCGGGGCACGAACACCGCGCGCGGGCGGAGGAGTTGATCGCCGAGTTCCTGCCGCTGGACGCCGAGCGCCGGGAAGAGGGCATGCTCTGGCAGGCGTTCACGACCGCGGCCCGTACCCGTCCGGAACTGCGGCCACATGCCGTCGAGCTGGAGGAGGGGCTGCGCGCCCTGCTGCTACGGGTGCTGCGCGGCGGTCAGGAGGCGGGCGGCCTGTCCGACGACCTGGATCTGGAACTGGAGACGTTCCGGCTGTCGGCCCTGCTGGACGGGCTGACTCTGCAGGCCGCCCTGGAGCCGGAGCGGGTCACACCGGACATACTGCGGAACGTACTGCGGCGGCATCTGGAGACGCTCCGCCGCGAGCGGTGACGCCGGGCGACGCCCGTTCCGGCCGCCGCCTACTTGTCGATATCGCCGACCACGAAGAACAGCGAGCCCAGAATCGCGACCATGTCGGCGACCAGCGTGCCCGGCAGCAGCTCCGTCAGCGCCTGGATGTTGTTGTACGACGCGGAGCGCAGCTTGAGGCGGTACGGGGTCTTCTCGCCCTTGGAGACGAGGTAGTAGCCGTTGATCCCCAGCGGGTTCTCGGTCCAGGAGTAGGTGGTGCCCTCCGGTGCCTTCAGGACCTTGGGGAGCCGCTGGTTGATCGGCCCCGGCGGCAGCTGCTCGATGCGGTCCAGGCAGGCGTCCGCGAGATCGAGGGAGTTGTGGCTCTGCTCCAGCAGGCACTCGAAGCGCGCCAGGCAGTCGCCCTCCTCGCGGGTGACGACCTTCAGCGTGGACGCCAGATCGGCGTACGCGAGATACGGCTCGTCGCGCCGCAGGTCGAAGTCGACACCGGACGCGCGGGCGATCGGCCCGGAGACGCCGTACGCGTGCACCGTCTCGGGCGCGAGGACGCCGACGCCACGCGTCCGACCGCGGAAGATCTCGTTGCCCAGGACCAGGTTGTCGAAGACGTCCATCCGGGAGCGGACATCGGCCACCGCCTGCCGGGCCCGGCCGAGCCAGCCGGCCGGCAGGTCCTCCTTGAGGCCGCCGACGCGGTTGAACATGTAGTGCATCCGGCCGCCGGAGATCTCCTCCATGACGTTCTGGAGCTCTTCGCGCTCCCGGAAGGCGTAGAAGACGGGCGTGATGCCGCCCAGCTCCAGCGGGTACGAGCCGAGGAACATCAGATGGTTGAGGACACGGTTCAGCTCGGCGAGGAGCGTACGGGTCCACACGGCACGCTCGGGGACCTCCATGCCCAGCATCCGCTCGACGCCCATGACCACGCCCAGCTCGTTGGAGAAGGCCGACAGCCAGTCGTGACGATTGGCGAGCATGATGATCTGGCGGTAGTCGCGGGCCTCGAAGAGCTTCTCGGCACCGCGGTGCATATAGCCGATCACCGGCTCGGCATGCTGGATGCGCTCCCCGTCGAGGACGAGGCGCAGCCGCAGCACGCCGTGGGTGGACGGGTGCTGCGGGCCGATGTTGAGCACCATGTCGGTGCTCTCGGCCGCCCCGCCGACGCCGACAGTCGTCTCCCTCATCGTGTCCGTCATGGGGACAGTGTCGCAGGACGCGGGGGAGGGGCGGCGGACGGGCCTGCTCCGGAACGCGCGGGGCCCGCGCCCGCCCCTCAGGGCGTCATCAGGACTTCAGCAGCCCCGCGCAGGCCGAGCCCACCGGCTCCAGGAGCCAGCCGAAGCCGCCCAGGCCCGCCGGGTCGGTCAGTTCCGCCGCCGCGCCCGCCGAGCCGAGGGCCCGTACGTACCCGGCCGGGTCGGTGGAGGCGAGGGCGAGCGGCGGGCGTCGCCCCGACACACCGAGGGCGTGCAGCGCCGCGCGCTGGGTCAGCAGCTCGGCCGAAGGACCGGCGCAGGCGTCCAGCGCGACATGCGCCGTGATGTCGCAGCTGCCGTCCGGGACCGGATGCACCTCGCGGCCCTCACGGAACCCGGTGAGGGTCCCGAAGAGCGGGCGGTCGGCGAGGTCGTGCGCGTAGTCGGCGGCGACGGCGAGCCCGGCGCGCAGGCTGCGGACGGCCCGCGCCCAGGCGGCGTCGCGCGGCCGCCCGATCTCCGCGCGCAGGCCGGGGGAGGGGACGGGGACCTGGTCGGGGGAGGCGAGGGTGGGGCCGGGCGGGACGGTGTGCGGGGGCTGCGCGCCGGAAGTCTCGTCATACGGGCCGGACCCGGCGTCGTACGGGCCGGAACCCCCGTCGTGCGGGCCGGACCCAGGGGTGTATGGGACGGCGCCCGGCGGCGGGGCCAGCGGCGGCGTCCACCACCGGCGCAGCCACTCCGCGTCCGCCCCGTCGACCGGCTCGCCCAGCCGTTCCGTGCCGTCGGCGCGTACGAGAACCCGGCGCGGCACGCCGTCCGCGTCCGTCTCGACGACATCGACCGGCACATTGTCGAGCCACTCGTTCGCGAACAGCAGCCCGGTGAGCGTGCCGGGGGCGGGCAGCTCGGCCCGCCAGTCGATGCGCGGATCCAGGTCCTCGGGGCGCGCGGCGCGCTCGACGGCGTACGGGCGCAGCCGCGCGCTCACCGCATCGGGCAATACGGCCAGCACGCCGGTCAGCAGCTCGCCGCGCCCGGCGCCCACATCGACGAGGGCCAGCTCGTCCGGGTGGCCGAGTGCGCTGTCGACGCGTCGGAGGAGGGTGGCGACGGCGCCCGCGTAGAGGGGCGAGACATGCACCGAGGTGCGGAAGTGGCCGGCCGGGCCCGGTCCACCGGGCCGGGTGTAGAAGCCGTCCGGGCCGTAGAGCGCCCGCTCGGTCGCCTCGCGCCAGCCGCACCACTCGCCCGGCGTCTCCGGCGTCTCCGGTGCCTCCGGCGTGCCCTGCCCGTTCAGCGCGCCCCGCTCATCCGGGGCGTTCCGCTCATCCGGAGCATCCCGCTGGTTCCGCTTGTTCGTCACGCGCCCCACGGTACGGGCGGTCCGGACACGCACCCCCGGCCAGGGCGCAGGCTCGGCCAAACCGCACGTCGGCGCCTCAGCCAAGCCACACGTCGGCACATCGGCCAAGCCCACCCCAACACTTCGGCCACTCCGGTCTCCACCTTGGGGAGTACGCCCCGCGCGCAGGATCGCTCCTCCGGTTGACTCGTACACCTATATCGAATGCCTACGCTGGGTTACGTGCAGCGCCTCTACGATTTCCTCCGCAGACACCCGACGGGAGTGGACAGCTTCTGGGCTCTCCTCCTGCTCGGGTTCAGCGCCCTGGTGCTCGCCGAAGAGAGCGGGCACGAGAGCCCCGTCATGCTCTTCAACGTCGGCCTGTGCGTCGTCATCGCGCTGCGCCGCCGTATGCCGGTGAAGATGATGCTGCTGGCGACCGCCATCGGCATCGCCCAGCTGATCGTGATCCAACCGACCATCGCCAACTTCGCGATGCTCGTGATCATCTACACGGTCGCATCCGGCACCTCGGTCAGCCGCTGGGCGGCCCGCTTCGCCCTCGCCGGCGCGATCGTCGGCCCCGCACTCGCCGCATGGCGCCTGGGCAGCGTCTCCGACACGCGGAACATATGGGAAGCCCTGTTCGTCACGGTGATGTTCGCCGTGCCCTTCATCCTGGCCTGGGTGCTCGGCGACTCCATCCGCACCCGCCGCGCCTACTGGGCACAGCTGGAGGAGAAGGCCGCCCGCCTGGAGAAGGAACGCGAGACGCAGTCCCAGATCGCCGTCGCGGCCGAGCGCGCCCGTATCGCCCGCGAGCTGCACGACGTCGTCGCGCACAACGTCTCGGTGATGGTCGTGCAGGCGGACGGCGGCGCCTACGTCCTCGACACCGCCCCCGACCAGGCCCGGCAGGCACTGGAGACGATCTCCGGCACGGGCCGCCAGGCGCTCGCCGAAATGCGCCGGCTGCTGGGCGTGCTGCGCACCGGCGAACAACCCGAGGGCGGCGAATACGTCCCCCAGCCGGGCGTCGAGCAGCTCACCGACCTCATAGACCAGGTGCGCGGCGCGGGACTGCCGGTCGACTTCCGGGTGGAGGGCGACCCGCGGCCCCTGCCCAGCAGCGTCGAGCTGACCGCGTACCGCATCGTCCAGGAAGCGCTCACCAACACCCGCAAGCACGGCGGCTCGGAAGTCGCCGCGACCGTCCGGCTCTCCTACAAGGACGACGAACTCGGTCTCCTCGTGGAGGACGACGGGCGGGGCGCGCAGCACGAGCTCTACGAGGAGGGCGGGTCGGACGGCCTCGGACACGGCCTCATCGGGATGCGCGAACGCGTCGGCATGGTCGGCGGCAGCCTGGAGGCGGGACCGCGGCAGGGCGGCGGCTTCCGGATCGGGGCGGTGCTGCCGCTCAAACCGGAGCGGTGAGGCCGGCCGCCGGCCCAAACCGGAGCGGTGAGGCCGGTGGCTGGCCAAGCCCGGTGAGGCCGGCCGCCGGAGCCGTCCCGCTCACCCCCTCCGCCCTGCCTGTCCGCTCCACCCGCCTCGCCCGCTCCGTACGCTGTAGCCCCACACCTGAAGGGATCCCCCTGCCATGACCATCCGAGTGATGCTCGTCGACGATCAGGCGCTGCTCCGCACCGGCTTCCGGATGGTGCTCGCCGCGCAGCCCGACATGGATGTCGTCGCGGAAGCGGGCGACGGCGTGGAGGCGCTGGAGGTGCTGCGCAAAACCAAGGTCGACGTGATCCTCATGGACGTCCGGATGCCGCACCTGGACGGGGTGGAGGCCACCCGGCGGATCTGCGAGGGCGGCCAGAAGGACGGCGCGCCGAAGGTCCTCATCCTGACCACCTTCGACCTCGACGAATACGCCTTCTCCGCGCTCAAGGCCGGGGCCAGCGGTTTTATGCTCAAGGACGTACCGCCGGGCGAACTGCTCGCCGCCATCCGGGCGGTGGAGAGCGGCGACGCGGTCGTCGCACCGTCCACCACCCGCCGGCTCCTGGACCGCTTCACGCCGATGCTGCCGACCACCTCCGCCGAGCCGAAGCGCCCCGAGCTGGAGCGGCTGACGGAGCGTGAGCGGGAGGTGCTGCTGCTGGTCGCCCAGGGACTCTCGAACGGCGAGATCGCGGCGCGGCTGGTGCTGTCCGAAGCCACGGTGAAGACCCATGTCGGCCGGATCCTCACCAAGCTGAGCCTGCGCGACCGCGTCCAGGCGGTGGTGCTCGCGTACGAGACGGGGCTGGTGCGGGCCGGGGGCGCGGGCGCGGGCGCGTAGCGGGTCCGGGGCCGCGCGGGTCGGTCCGGCGGCCCCGCGTTCGGCCGCTCAGCGCATGCTCGGTGCTCGGTGCTCGGCAAGCCGATCAGCGCAGGATGCCCTCAAGGAAGTCGCTGCCCAGACGGGCCACCACCATGAGGTCCAGCTGGTGCAGCACATACCGCCCGCGCCGCCGGGTCTGGATCAGCCCCGCCTTCTTCAGGATCGCGAGATGCCGGGAGACCTCCGGCGCGCTGATGCGGTTCGACTTGGCCAACTCGCCCGTGGTGTAGGCGGAACGCGCCAGATCACGGCAGATCCGGATCCGCATCGGGTGGGCCAGCGCGGTCAGCCGGTTCTCCAGCAGCTCCACCGACGGCGGGTTGGACAACTCGGGCGCCGCGACGGGATAGATGACCACCGGTCGCCACCCGGGCGCGTGCAGCGCCAGCAGATGCGGCCAGCCGAAGGAGGACGGCACAAGCGTCACACCAGGACCGACCGCCGGATCCCCCGCAGTCGTACGCCCGTGGGCCATCTTGTCGATGACGATGCGGGACCGCTCCTCGTCCAGCGAAACCGCCGGCGACACCTCCGCCAGCGCCTCGGCCAGCCCCTTGCGGCGCAGCAGCTCCGTCTTGTGCCGGGCGTCGGCGGCCAGTTGGACCCCCACCCGCTGCCAGACGTCCGCGAAGAACGCCTGCTCACAGTCCTCGAACAGCCGACGGATCCAGGCGCGTACGGCGGGCGGGTCCGCGAGCAGCCGCCGCGCGAAGGCCGCCTGGCGCGGCCCACGGGCGGTGGCCCGCTCCAGAGCCTGCTCCCGGGAACGCGCGTCGACCAGCGGCGAGGGACCGCCCTCGCAGTACGAACTGGAGCAGGAGATCTCCAGCGCGGCCGCCACATACAACTCGTCGTCCAGCCGGTCCAGCAGGTCCAGGTCCTCCGCGAGCGTGGTGCCCGGTTGCCCGGCACGCTCGGGGAGCGCGGCGAACGCGAAGGTGATGTCGGAGAACGTCGCGCCCCAGAGGAACACCGCCTCATGCAGCCGGTCGGCGAGATCGGGCTTCAGAGCGGCGGCGGTGGCGGTGGTCCAGCCGTGCAGACCCGGGTGGTGCGCGGGCTCGGCGAGGGTGTGCAGAGCGAATCCGAGCTCCGCCAGCGGCGACGGGCTGAAATTGATGCGCTCAGCGGGCAGCCCCGCGATATCGATCCACACACTCATGAACCCGCCCCCGTTCCCGTTCTCTTGTGTCCTTCATGGTCCATGATGCGCGCGCCCCGACCTGCAACGACGTCGATTGACTGCTCCCGTCAATCGACGAGCCCCGGACGGCGGGAGCGGCGCACGCTGACTGCCATGAACGCAACCCAGCAGCACATGCTCGACACGTACCGCGCCGCTCAGCGAGGCGAGGCGGCGCCCATCCTCCCGGGCACCGGCTCCGTCCGCGCCGCCCGGGAGATTCGCCCGGGGCGCGTGGTGCGCGCCATACGCCGGATGAGGGCGGCCTTGGCCGCGAGGGGGGAGACGCACGTCCAGTGCCGATAGCCAGTGCCGATAGAGCGTCAGCAGGCTTGGCCGGTCAGGGGTTGGGGAACTCCCCGCCCTTGACCGCAGCGAGGAAAGAGGCCCAGTTGGCGGCCGGGAAGACCAGCGCGGGGCGGTGAGGGTTCTTGCTGTCACGGACGGGGACGACGTGGGGGAAACCGGGGGCTACTTCGATGCAGTCGCCGCCGTTTGGCGCGCTGTAGCTGCTCTTCATCCAGGTGAGCGCCACCTCGATGCAGTCGCCGCCGTTGTTTCCGCTGTAGCTGCTCTTGGTCCAGATCGCCGCGCTGAGATCGTGTCTGTCCATGCTGCTCGTACCCCTCCATCGCGTCGATGATCAGTGCGGCGGACTCGCGGGCTGACGGAAGGTCTGCCCTGAGCACATCATAGGTCTGGCTGTGGAGCGCATAGAGGGACGGATCGTTGGTGAAATGGCCGCGGTCGAGCGATTCCGAGTACACCCACCGCTCGTCGGCCAGTTCGATCAGTGACATGGAGCTACGGGGGCGGACGACCCCGAACAGGCCCGCCGGGGCTACCTGGACACGGATGTTGGGGCGCTGTCCGACGCTCAGCAGATGCGCGCACTGGTCACGCATGACCTCGGGGCTCCCCACCGCGTTGCGCAGGCAGCTCTCGTCCAAGACGGCGACGTACAGCGGGCCGCCGTCGGCCAGAAAGCGCGGCTGGCGACTCAATCGGGCCCGTACGCGCTCTTCGATCTCATCACCGCTCGCGACTTGGGCGAACAGCGCGTGCGCATAGTCCGGCGTCTGCAACAAGCCAGGGATGACCTGCTCTTGATACGCGCGCAGGGCCACCGCCTCCGCATCCATCTCGGCCCGGCGCTCGAACCAGTCCGGATGCCGCACCTCCGGGTACCAGTCGATGCGGGCCCACAGATGAAGCAACACCCCACCAGTGTCGAGGAGTTCATCGCACCTCTTGGCGAAGGTGTCCTGCGGTACACGGGTGCCCGCCTCGACGCGCGCCACGTGCGAACGGTCGCACGGGATCTCGCGCGCCAAGGCGTCCTGGGTCAGGTCCGCCGCCTCCCGGTGATGCTTCAGCACCTCGCCGAACACGGCGGCCGTGGTGGCCGCCGTTCCCCCTGTCGCGTTGCGTCGCTTCACGGCATCCCCCTTCGTGCTTCGTGACAGTTGGCAATTGTCACGCGCTCAGCGTTGAGTTCGGCTCTTTCACTGAGCAACGATGAACTCACCCAGAGTAAAGGGTCGTTCGGCCGATTTCGGCCTGCTTTGGGATGCCCGAACGACAGCACGGGCCACACGCAAGACCCCCGCGACGTTGCTGGACGTCCGGGGGCGTGGCCCTCAACCCCACAGAGGTTGACGACATGCAACACGTTATCCGGCTCATTGAGTTGCTGCTACGTCTGTTACTGCCCGCGACGGGACGTCATCGGTCTGCCGGTGCATCGCCGTCCCCGGCGGCATGCGCGGACGTCCCGAGGCCGACGCAGCCCCGCCGCCTCCCCGTACCCCACACCGAGCTGCTTCGGGGTGAGGACTCCGCCCTCGTGCGTCCGTATCTGGTGGCGCATGAGGCGCGGGAGTGTGTGCGGCTACAGCGCGGCAGGCGGCGGGCGTTGTGGCTGGCCACGTACGGGATCGATGCGGGGCCGCGCTGGATCCACGGTGTGAAGGTGGCCTCCTGATGGACCAGGAAGAGCAGCGGCCTACGGGCGACACGGGGGACCTGTCCGAGAAGCTCAGGAAGGTGAACGAGCGGAGCGAGGGCACGGGGGCGGGGAAGCGGTGAGGGGCGCTCGTTGGTCGGCGGACTGGTGGCGTCGACGTTCTCAACTCGCGGATCCCGTACGGGCGTTGATGCCCCACGAGCGGCAGTTGCGGCGGGAGTTGCTCGCGCTGTCCGTGGATCCCGTGTTTGCCGCGCAGTTCGTCGCGCGGCTGCGTGAATGCCTCATCCGGCAGCGCGAAGAGGCCCTGCTGGTAGCGATCTTCGGGGAAACAGCGAGAAGCAAGGAGAGTGTCATGAGTGTCATGAGTCCTGATGAGTGGCGTACCGCAGACAGCGCAGCTGCCCGGGGCGGCGGCGACAAACTGCCGGGCGAGCCCTATCCCGGCCCGCACCCGACCCCGACCCCTGACGGCGGCCCCGGTGTCCCCAATCCGCCCAAGGCCCTCTGACCCATGGCTGCCAACGAGCAGAAGGGGCAGCCCGGCGACCTCGGGCGCGCCCTCCTGTCTGCCGGCGTCCTCACTCCAGATTGGGCGCCCACATACGAAGCGGTGCCCCGTTCCGCGTTCCTGCCCGACCTGATCTGGCCGTTCGATATGGCGGCGGGGCGGAGCAGGGCCGTTTCCAAGACGGATGATCCGGCCGGGTGGCAGGGGTACGCGGACGCTGACGTGCCGATCGTCACGCAGTGGGACGACGGGCGGCACAGCGGCACCGAGCCGGGCGAGGTCTCCACCAGCTCGGCGTCGATGCCCTCGGTCGTTTTCTCGATGCTCCGGGATTTGGATGTGCGGCCCGGAGCGAGGGCGATGGAGATCGGCACCGGTACGGGGTGGAACGCCGCCCTGCTGGCGCACCGGTTGGGCGCCGGCAACGTCGTCACCGTGGAAGTGGACGGCGCCGTCGCGGCTTCCGCGCGGGCGGCTCTTGAGCGGTTCGGGCTGCCCGTCCGCGTCGTTCATGGAGATGGGTTCCTGGGATGTCCGCAGGGTGCGCCGTATGACCGGATCATGGCGACCTGCGGTGTGCGGGAGGTCCCGTTCGCCTGGGTGCGGCAGGGTCGGCCGGGCGGGGTCATCGTGGCCCCGTGGGGGACGCACTACAGCAACGGGGACGCGGTCGCCCGGCTGGTCGTCGCGCGGGATGGTGAGAGTGCGTCAGGTGGCTTCACGGGGCCCGTTGAGTTCATGAAGCTACGAGCGCAGCGCCGTCCGCCCGTCGTGCACTCCGACTACGTCACGGGCAGCGTGGCGGATGGCGCCGAGACCTCCACGGGGATCACGGAAGCCGAGTTCGTCGGGGAGAAGTTCAGCCCCGTGCGGTTCGCTCTGGGGCTGCGGGTCCGCGACTGCTGGCACGTGGTCGCCGAGAAGCGGGACGGGGCGCGGCCCGTGTGGTTCTACGGGCTGGCCGACCGCTCATGGGCGTGCGTGATGTTCCGCGACGGGGACACGGCGCGCGTCTGGCAGTCGGGCCCCCGTCGGCTGTGGGACGAGGCGGAGAGCGCCTACCGCTGGTGGGAGGCGCGTGATCGCCCCGGCTTCGCCCGCTTCGGCCTGACCGTGGACAAACACGGCCAACGGGCCTGGCTGGACGACCCCCAGGACGCCTGGGCCCTGTAGGCGCGGTGCGGGGCAAGGCGCGGGGAGGTAGGGGACCGCCCCGCCCCCGCCCCCCCACCCCCTAAGACCTCACGCCCGCACCCTCCCCAAGAAGTCGCGCAGCGCGGTCCGGACGTCTTCGGCTGTCCAGTCCATGGCGGATGAGCGGATCGACACCTCCGTCATGGACAGTCCGAGGGGGCCCTCCTCGAACCACTTGCGGAACAGCGTCGTTCCGGTTTCCTCCGCCTGTCGTACGCCGGCCTCGTTCAGCGCCTCGGCCGGGTGGGGCAGCCAGATCTGGAAATCGTGGGTGTGCGGTACCTCCGGGTGCACCCGGAACCACGGCACGCCGGCCTCGGCCAGCCCCTCCCGAAGCGCCTGCGCGACGACCTTCGCGTGTGCCACGTACTCCGGCAGCCGCGGCAGCTCGCGGTCGAGTCCGGTGAGCGCGGCCAGCACCGTCGGCCACTGCTGGAACAACTGCCCGCCATATCGGTGCCGCCAGGCCCGCGCCTCCTCGACGAAGTCCGTCGGGCCCGCCAGCGCGGCGCCCGATATGCCGTCCAGCGACTTGTAATAGGAGACGTAGACGCTGTCCGCGAGCGCGGCGATCTCCGGGAGCGAACGGCCGAAATGCGGGCCGCATTCCCATATTCGCGCGCCGTCGAAATGCACTGTCGCGTCATGTTCCCGCGCCGCTTCGACGAGTGCGGTCAGTTCGTCCCACTCGGGGAGCAGGTAGCCGGCGTCGCGCAGCGGGAGTTCGACGGTGAGGGTGCCGAAGGGCTCCTGGAGGTCATGGAGCTCGGCGGCGGTCGGCAGCCGTGGTTCGGTCGTGGGGTGCACCATGCGCAGCCCGCTGACCACGGCATACGCATCGCGCTCGTAGACCTCCAGATGGGAGAGCGGATGACCGGCGACCGTTGCGTTGCCCGTGCGCCCGGCCCAGCAGCGCAGCGCCACCTGCTGTGCCATCGTGCCGGTCGGGAAGAAGGCGGCGGCCTCCATTCCCAGCGCTTCGGCGGTCCGGCGCTCCAGCTCGCCGACTATGCCGTCCTCGTTGCCGTACATATCCAGCCAGCTGTCCAGGTCGTACGCGGCGGGGGCGTCGGCCAGCAGGCGGTTCAGCCGCTCGCGGATCGTCTCGCCCGACGTGCCGCCCACCAGCATCCGCTTCGAGCCGTGCCACGCCGCCAGCAGCCGCTCCCGGCCGACCGGGGAGCCGGACGAATCCGCGGCACCCCCGCTCTGCCCGTCCCCGCCGCTTTCCCCAGCTCCCCCGCTGCGCTCGCGCTCGCCCTGGTCGCGCCCCCGCGCCCGCGTCTGCCCGTTCTCGTCCAAGGCTCCGCCCCGTTCTTCCGTTCGCGCCGATGCATCGATCATGGCTCAGCGCCGTGCCGGCCCGCGACCCCTGTGGATAACTCCCGAGAATCGGAGGAAACGAGGTGGAGGAAAACCGCAGCAGAGGCGGTTTCGGGTGGGCGGGAGAGGCGCGTCTCACCCTCCGTACGGCCCAGAAGCCCCTCGGAAACACTCGCGTAGCATGGCGATGAATCGTCCGGTACCCCCCGCGGACTGGAACGGAAGGCCATCGCCGCGTGAACGCAAACCCACCCATCGAGGCCCAGGACCGCCCCGCCCGGCTCACCGTCGGAGTCGTCGGCGCAGGCCGTGTCGGGCCTGCTCTTGCCGCATCGCTGAAGCTGGCAGGGCACCGCCCGGTCGCGGTTTCCGGTGTCTCCGACGCGTCCGTGCGGCGTGCGGCGGCGCTGCTGCCCGACGTCCCGCTGGTCTCCCCGGCCGAGGTCCTCGCCCGCGCCGATCTCGTTCTGCTGACCGTCCCCGACGATGCCCTCGCCGGCCTGGTCAGCGGCCTCGCGGAGACCGGTGCCGTACGGCCGGGACAGCTGCTGGTGCACACCTCGGGGCGCTTCGGGACCTCGGTGCTGGACCCGGCGACCCGCGCCGGGGCGCTGCCGCTCGCGCTGCACCCGGCCATGACCTTCACCGGCACCCCGGTGGACGTCCAGCGGCTGGCGGGCTGCTCGTTCGGTGTGACCGCGCCCGAAGAGCTGCGGATGGCCGCCGAGGCGCTGGTCATCGAGATGGGCGGGGAGCCCGAGTGGATCGCGGAAGCGGCTCGTCCGCTCTATCACGCGGCGCTGGCCATCGGCGCGAACCACCTGGTCACGCTGGTCGCCCAGTCGATGGAGCTGCTGCGCGCGGCCGGTGTCGAGGCCCCGGACCGGATGCTCGGCCCGCTGCTCGGCGCGGCCCTGGACAATGCGCTGCGGTCCGGTGACGCGGCCCTGACCGGGCCGGTCGCGCGCGGTGACGCGGGTACCGTCGCCGCCCATATCGCCGAGCTGCGCAAGCATGCGCCGCAGAGCGTCGCCGGGTATCTCGCCATGGCCCGTACGACGGCGGACCGGGCGCTGGCCCACGGTCTGCTCAAGCCGGAACTGGCCGAGGACCTGCTGGGCGTCCTCGCCCATGTGCCCAATGCATCGGATGTGTCCGCTGCGCCTGAGGTGCTCGATGCGCCAGGTGCGTTCAGTGAGTCCAGAGACTCCAGAGAGTCCAGTGCGTCTGACACGCGGGACGACCGCGATGCCCGCGAGGCGCGTGAGGTGCGGGACGACCAGGAGGACGGCGGATCGGACGGCCGACGCGGCGAGCCCGACGCCACCCCCACCGACCCCGACGACGCCCCCGCCCCCGGCTCCGACGACGCCCCCGACCCCGACCCCGGCCCCGACGGAGGCGACCGATGACCACCCCGCCCCCGCACGCCCAGCAGGCCCCGGGTTCGCCGTCGTCCCAGTCCTCCTCGTCCTCCTCCTCCCCGTCGTCCCCGCCCCCGACCCCGCCCGTACAGCTCGTGCACACCGCGGCCGCCCTGCGCGACCTGCCGCGCCGCACCGGCCGGCGGGCCGTCGTCATGACCATGGGCGCGCTGCACGAGGGCCACGCCACCTTGATCCGCGCCGCTCGCGCCCGGGTCGGCGGGGAGGGCCAGGTCGTGGTCACCGTCTTCGTCAATCCGCTCCAGTTCGGCCCCACCGAGGACCTCGACCGCTATCCGCGCACCCTGGACGCGGATGTCGTGCTGGCCGGCGAGGCGGGCGCGGACGTCGTCTTCGCGCCGTCGGCCGACGAGGTCTACCCGGGCGGCGAGCCGCAGATCCGGATCTCCGCGGGTCCCATGGGCACCCTCCTGGAGGGCGCCAGCCGCCCGGGGCACTTCGACGGAGTGCTGACCGTTGTGGCCAAGCTGCTGCACCTCTCCGCCCCGGACGTCGCGTTCTTCGGGCAGAAGGACGCCCAGCAGCTCGCCGTCATCACACGGATGGCCGCCGACCTCAACTTCCCCGTGGAGATCGTCGGTGTCCCCACCGTCCGCGAGGACGACGGCCTGGCCCTCTCCAGCCGTAACCGCTACCTGTCCCGGGCCCAGCGGCGCACCGCGCTCGCACTGTCCGCGGCGCTGTTCGCGGCCCGCGACCGGCTCACCGCGGAGGAGGCGCTGCGGGCCCGCGCCGCCTCCGGCGGGCAGGCCGCTCAGCGCCGTTCCGCGGCGCTGGCGGCCCTCGGTGAGGACCGGGCGGCCGCCGACGCGCACGCCGTCGCGTACGCCGCCAGCGCGCTGCCGCACGGCCCGTCCGTGGCGCGCGCCGCGGCCCACACGGTCCTGGACGACGCCGCCCAGCTCGATCCGCCGCTGGAACTCGACTACCTGGCCCTGGTGGACCCGTCCGACTTCACCGAGATCACGGACGCGTACGAGGGCGAGGCGATCCTCGCGGTCGCCGCCAAGGTCGGCACCACCCGCCTCATCGACAACATCCGCCTCACCTTCGGCCCTCGGGCCGCCCCCGGGACGAAGCCCCACGCAACCACGGCAAGCCCCGCCACCCCCGCGACTCCCGCCCCACCCACCGACCCCCAAGGCCCCCTCGGAGCGACCCGATGACCGCCACTGGACCAGGCATAGACCCAGGCGCAGCCCCTGGCACCACCGGCATACGCCTGACCGCCCCCGCCCCCGGCTGGTCGATCGATGCGGATGTCGTCGTCGTGGGCTCCGGAGTGGCCGGTCTGACCGCCGCGCTGCGCTGCGCCGCCGCCGGCCGCAGGACCGTCGTCGTCACCAAGGCCCGTCTCGACGACGGCTCCACCCGGTGGGCGCAGGGCGGCATAGCGGCCGCTCTCGGCGACGGCGACAGCCCCGAGCAGCATCTGGACGACACCCTCGTCGCGGGCGCCGGACTGTGCGACGAGGCGGCCGTACGGACCCTGGTCACGGAAGGCCCGGACGCCGTCCACCGGTTGATCCGGAGCGGCGCGCGGTTCGACACCGCACCGGGCAGCGACGACATAGCGCTCACCCGTGAGGGCGGCCACCACCGCAGCCGGATCGCGCACGCCGGGGGCGACGCCACCGGGGCCGAGATCACCCGCGCGCTGGTCGAGGCGGTCCGCGCCGCCGGGCTGCGCACCATCGAGCACGCGCTGGTCCTCGACCTCCTCACCGACGCCGAGGGCCGGACGTCCGGCGTCACCCTGCATGTGATGGGGGAGGGCCAGCACGACGGCGTCGGCGCGGTGCACGCCCCGGCGGTCGTCCTGGCCACCGGCGGCATGGGCCAGGTCTTCTCCGCGACCACCAACCCGGCCGTCTCCACCGGCGACGGCGTGGCCCTCGCGCTGCGCGCCGGCGCCGAGATCTCCGACCTGGAATTCGTCCAGTTCCACCCCACCGTCCTGTATTTGGGGCCGGAAGCGGAGGGCCAGCAGCCGCTGATCTCCGAGGCGGTACGCGGCGAGGGAGCGCATCTCGTCGACGCCGACGGCGTCCGCTTCATGGTCGGGCAGCATGAACTCGCCGAGCTCGCCCCGCGCGACATCGTCGCCAAGGCGATCATGCGCCGGGCGCACGAACAGGCCACCGACCACATGTACTTGGACGCCCGGCACTTCGGCGCCGAGATGTGGGAGCAGCGCTTCCCGACCATCCTCGCCGCCTGCCGCGCCCACGGCATCGACCCGGTCACCGAGCCGATCCCGGTCGCGCCGGCCGCCCACTACGCGTCCGGCGGCGTCCGCACCGACCTGCACGGCCGGACGACCGTGCCCGGCCTCTACGCCTGCGGCGAGGTCGCCTGCACCGGCGTCCACGGCGCCAACCGGCTCGCCTCCAACTCCCTTCTGGAGGGCCTGGTGTTCGCGGAGCGGATCGCCGCGGACATCGTGGAGCGCCCCGCCCCCGAGGCGTACGCGGGAACCCCGGCCGCCCCGCCGCCCGCGGCCCTGCGCCTGCTCGCGCCGGAGACCCGTACCGAGGTGCAGCGGATCATGACCGCCGGCGCCGGTGTGCTGCGCAGCGCCCGGAGCCTGGCCAGGGCCGCCGCGGAACTCGACCGCATCCACCGCGAGGCGGCGCTGCCGGGCGAGGCGGGGCACGCCGTCGGCAAGGCCCCCGAGCCCGGCGTCGACACCTGGGAGGCCACCAACCTGCTGTGCGTCGCCAGGGTGCTGGTCGCCGCGGCGTACCGCCGTGAGGAGACCCGCGGCTGCCATTGGCGCGAGGACCACCCGGACCGGGACGATGCTTTCTGGCGCCGCCACTTCCGCATCACCCTCGACGCGGACCGCGCGCTGACCGTCCACACCACGGACACCGCCGGCTTCCCGGCGACAACCCAAGAGCCCCAGCCCGCCACCCCGACCACCTCCCCCGATACGGAGCCCACCCCGTGAGCAGCACCCCCGACGACCTCCCCCTCCTCCAGATCGGCGGGCCCTCCGACGGCCCCGGCAGCAGCGGCGGCTGCGGCGACGCCTGCGGCTGCGGCGGCGGTGACGACGGCGCCTACGAGCTGGACCCGCTCACCTGCGGTCTGGACCCCGATCTGGCCGCGCTCCTGGTGGCCGCCGGGCTCGACCCCGTCCAGGTCGAGGACATCGCGCACCTCGCCGTCGAGGAGGACCTCGACCAGGGCGTGGACGTCACCACCGTGGCGACCATCCCCGAAGACGCGGTGGCGACCGGCGACTTCACGGCCCGCGAGGCCGGCACGGTCGCCGGGCTGCGGATCGCCGAGGCGGTGCTGTCCATCGTGTGCACCGACGAGTTCGCGGTCGAGCGGCACGTCGAGGACGGCCACCGGGTCGAGGCCGGCCAGAAGCTGCTGTCCGTCACCACCCGCACCCGCGATCTGCTCACCGGCGAACGCAGCGCGCTGAACATCCTGTGCCGGCTCTCGGGCATCGCGACCGCGACCCGCCAGTGGGCCGACACCCTGGAGGGCACCAAGGCCAAGGTCCGCGACACCCGCAAGACGACTCCGGGACTGCGCTCCCTGGAGAAGTTCGCGGTGCGCTGCGGCGGTGGCGTCAACCACCGGATGTCGCTGTCGGACGCGGCACTGATCAAGGACAACCACGTGGTCGCGGCGGGCGGCGTCGCCGAGGCGTTCCGGGCCGTCCGGGCCGAGTTCCCCGGTCTGGCGATCGAGGTGGAGGTGGACCGGATCGACCAGATCCAGCCGATCCTCGCCGAGGGCGCCGACCTGATCCTGCTGGACAACTTCACGCCGGAGCAGACCCGCGAGGCCGTGGACCTGGTCGCCGGGCGCGCGCTCCTGGAGTCCTCCGGCCGGCTCACCCTCGCCAACGCCCGCGCCTACGCCGACACCGGTGTGGACTTCCTGGCGGTGGGCGCCCTGACCCACTCCTCGCCCATCCTCGACATCGGCCTCGACCTGCGCGAGGACGACGAGCCGCACGGGGACCGCTGACCGCCATGCTGCTGACCATCGACGTAGGCAACACGCACACGGTCCTCGGCCTCTTCGACGGCGAGGAGATCGTCGAGCACTGGCGGATCTCCACCGACGCCCGCCGCACCGCCGACGAGCTGGCCGTCCTCCTCCAGGGCCTGATGGGCATGCACCCGCTGCTCGGCGACGACCTGGGCGACGGCATCGAGGGCATCTCCATCTGCTCCACCGTCCCGTCCGTCCTGCACGAGCTGCGCGAGGTCACCCGCCGCTACTACGGCGACGTCCCCGCGGTCCTGGTGGAGCCGGGCGTCAAGACGGGCGTGCCGATCCTCATGGACAACCCCAAGGAGGTCGGCGCCGACCGGATCATCAATGCCCTGGCGGCGGTCGAGCTGTACGGCGGGCCCGCGGTGGTCGTCGACTTCGGTACGGCCACCACCTTCGACGCGGTCAGCGCGCGCGGCGAGTACGTGGGCGGCGTGATCGCGCCGGGCATCGAGATCTCCGTGGAGGCGCTGGGCGTCAAGGGCGCCCAGCTGCGCAAGATCGAGCTGGCCAGGCCGCGCAGCGTGATCGGCAAGAACACCGTCGAGGCGATGCAGTCCGGCATCCTCTACGGCTTCACGGGCCAGGTCGACGGGGTGGTGCACCGGATGGCGCGGGAGCTGGCCGAGGACCCGGACGAGGTGACGGTGATCGCCACCGGCGGGCTGGCCCCGATGGTGCTGGGCGAGTCCTCGGTGATCGACGCGCACGAGCCCTGGCTCACGCTGATCGGCCTGCGGCTGGTCTACGAGCGGAACATCGCCCGGTCGTGAGCGGCGGGCGGGCGGGGTGGTGCGGCCGGTGACCGCACCACCGCTCCGCACGCGCCGCTGAACACCAATTAAGTGGCTTTTGTCTGAATTGGTCGTAAAGTCGCGGCATGCCTATGCCATACGGATCCCGCGGCGGCATGGCGTTCGGCGCCGAAGAGTTGCGTGTCCTCCGTCGCGCCCTCGCCCATGCCTTGCAGTCGACGTCCCACCCCGCCCCCCTGGGCCGCCCCGACCCGCACGGGCCGGCCGGCAACCAGGACTATCTCCGGCTGGCCGAGGCGGTGGACGAGGCGGTCCGCGAAGGCGGCCGGCTGCGCGCCTTCCTGCTCGCCGACCTCGCCCGCTACCGCGACGCCCTGCCCGGCTCGGCCCCCGGCTACCTGGCGCGGCTCCAGGAGGCCCTGCGGGCCGGCTACGTCCCCGCCCCCGCCGACCTCACCGCCCTGCGCACACTCGGCGCACCGCGCGCCGGAGCGGCGGCGGGGGACCGCCGCACCGCCCTGCTCCGCCGCTGCGAGCAGCTCTCCGAGCGCTCGGCGCGCACCCGGCTGCACGCGCTGCCCGGCGGCCGCTCGGCGCACGAACCGGAGCGCGAGCGCGAACGGGAGGACGAACCGCAGCCGGCCCCGCGCCCCGAGCCGAAAACCCAGCCGAAATCCCCGCGGCCGCACCGCCCCGTCCCCACACCCGGCGAGGTGTTCCCGCCCCGCCGCAAACCCGCGCCGCCCCCCGAGAGCCGCACCGCCTGAAACGCTGCGTACCCTGACTGCGTACGCTCTGAGGCTTACGCCCTTTAAAGGAGGCCACCGGCCATGGATTACGTCGCAGCGCTGCTTCCGCCCGTAGTGATGGCCGTGGCGTTCACCGCCCTGATCGTGACGATCGTCAAGAGTCAGGGCGGCCAGAACAAATCCAAGGAAGACGCCGCCGTGGACGCCGCACTCGGCCGTGCCGAGTCCGTCGGTCAGGAACCCAAGGCACACGGAGTCTGACCGGCTCATCGGCCTGATCGGCCCGCCGTTTATTCACGCGGCATGTGCGCACCGTACGACCCGGGATTGCTCGCCTCGGGTCGTACACCTTTTTCCGGCGCAAACGCATCGAGATCAACGGGCATTCGCGACATCTCCCACTATTGTTCTTAGTGTGCCGAGAGCCTTGGGTGATCTGGAAGACGCGGTGATGACGCGGGTCTGGGAGTGGAACCGCCCGGTCACCGTTCGAGAAGTCCTGGAAGATCTGCAGAAGGAACGGTCGATCGCCTACACGACGGTGATGACCGTATTGGACAACCTGCATCAGAAGGGCTGGGTCCGCCGCGAAGCAGAAGGCCGCGCCTATCGATATGAGGCGGTCTCCACTCGCGCCGCCTACTCGGCCGCACTGATGAACGAAGCATGGTCCGCCAGTGACAACCCCGCCGCCGCTCTTGTGGCCTTCTTCGGCATGATGTCGCCGGAACAACGACAAGCTCTCCGGGATGCCGTACGGATGGTTCAGATCGATGAACGGCCGGAAGCGGACGATCCCGCGGAAGTCAGTGAACGGGAACCCGCACCGGAAGCGGAACCGGAAGGCACATCGCCCGATGGGGAAGAACCCGGATCGGGCACCGCCGGCAAGGGGCGATAGCGTCCGGGCATGCCTCCGCATTCAAATGGGCTCACCGTCCGTCGTGCCAGGACCAGCGATGTACCGGCCGTACGCCGCCTCATCGACTCCTACTCACGCGACGGCATCCTGCTCGACAAAGCCACCGTCACGCTTTACGAGGACATCCAGGAGTTCTGGGTCGCCGAACGGGACGAAGACGCCGAGGTGGTCGGCTGCGGAGCACTCCACGTCATGTGGGAAGACCTCGCCGAGGTGCGCACTCTCGCGGTGGATCCGCAGCTGAAGGGGTCCGGAGTCGGCCATCAAGTCCTGGAACAGCTGCTGCGTACCGCGCGCTGGCTCGGAGTACGGCGCATTTTCTGTCTCACCTTCGAAGTCGACTTCTTCGTCAAGCACGGCTTCGTGGAGATCGGCGAGACTCCGGTAGACGGTGATGTCTACAGCGAGCTCCTGCGTTCCTATGACGAGGGCGTTGCCGAGTTCCTCGGTCTCGAACGAGTGAAGCCCAACACCCTGGGTAACAGCCGCATGCTTCTGCACCTGTGATCAGCGTTCTATGTCCGAATCGCTCCCCTATCTCATGGGTACGGAAGCAAGTGTTCCCCGGCTGACGGGCAACTGAACCCTACCCAAGGGTTTGTGTTTTTCCCGGAAAAGCGGTTTGCTTTCTGTCGTAATCCGCATTCGATGAAAGGGAAACCCGGTGGCACAGAAGGTTCAGGTTCTTCTTGTCGACGACCTCGACGGCGGCGAGGCCGAAGAGACCGTGACGTTCGCCCTTGACGGCAAGTCCTACGAGATCGACCTCTCGGACGACAACGCGACGAAGCTGCGTGAGTCGCTCGCGGAGTTCGTGAAGGCCGGTCGCAAGACCGGTGGCCGTTCCGGCGGTCGCGGCAAGGCCCGTGCGGCTTCCACGGGCGGCAGCCAGGACACCGCGAAGATCCGTGCGTGGGCCAAGGAGAACGGCTACAGCGTCAATGACCGTGGCCGTGTGCCCGCCGACATTCGCGAGGCATTCGAGAAGGCCAACGGCTGATCGCCGCACGCGCGATCCGATTGGGCATTACGAGCACGCAGCAACCGGGCCCGGTGGCATTCCGTCGCTGCCGTGCTCACGAGTCGCACGAGATCGGGGGCGCCCCCACCGTCCCCGTTTCCCGCCCCTACCGCCGTGAGCCGCGGGGCGGGCAGGGAATTCTCCATCTCGCGGCCGGGCTCGGGAGGTCGCAACCATCCGGCGGCCTCCCAGGAGCCGAATCCGCGAGATGACGGCAGGTTTGCCGGCGGCCCGCCCGAAGGCGGCGCCGCGGTGGGGAACGATGGTGCGGGCATCCGGTCTCCGGTTCCCCGCGAGGTGAGATCCGGGGTCAGCGCACCCCACTCCAGCCATTCCAGGATTCCGGGAAGTTCCTCGGCGCCGCCGGCCGCGATGAGCATGAGCAATTTCGGCCGATGACCCATGCGATTCCCGTCGCGTCCGGACCGCAGCAGCGCCACCGGACCGGTGTACGGAATCCGCCGCAGAACCGCGCGCCCCGCGTCGGCCGGCATCTCCAGAACGTCGAAACTCAGCCCCGTGAGCAGTTCCACCGGCTCCCCGCCGGTGGTCGGCCAGCCCAGCTCGTCCTCGTACCACCGGCGGACGGCGGGAACGCCGAAGAGGGGTGCACGGGGTCGCGGAAGGGCGCGGATCATGCCCGGTGCAACTTCCGCACCCCCGCGAAGTTACGCTGGGTTGACCAGATGCCACTCAGTGTGCTCAAGGCGGGGGCGTGCCGATGCATTCGGCGGGGTGTGGATGTTCGCCCGTAGCGGATGGAAGAAGCCCGCGCCGCATGGAGTGTCAGTGGCAGCGGGTAAGACAGTCTCAGTGGGAAAAGCGGTGTGACCGCGCGTGATGGCGCGCCGCCCGGGCTGACGCCGGGCGGCTGACGGGCGTGTCGAAAAGGCCCGCGTTCGCCATCGGCGTAGTGGCGGAGGGCGTATATGCCTGGCCTGCGGGAACATCGTCTCGCACCATCGAGTTGGAGCAGATGTCAGCTGTTCGGCAGTAACTTTCCCCGCCAGCGCGGGGGTGATCCGGACGGGTGTCGGCAGTTGGAATGAGCTGTCCCGCCCTGCGGGACTAGCATGCGGAAGGACAGGGAGGGGATCGTCCCCGATCTTTCTGACCGCTCTGAGGAGCGATTAACGATGTTCGAGAGGTTCACCGACCGTGCGCGGCGGGTTGTCGTCCTGGCTCAGGAAGAAGCCCGGATGCTCAACCACAACTACATCGGCACCGAGCACATCCTCCTGGGCCTGATCCACGAGGGTGAGGGTGTCGCCGCTAAGGCCCTGGAGAGCCTCGGGATTTCGCTCGAGGCGGTCCGCCAGCAGGTGGAGGAGATCATCGGCCAGGGCCAGCAGGCCCCGTCCGGGCACATCCCCTTCACCCCCCGTGCCAAGAAGGTCCTGGAGCTGTCGCTCCGCGAGGCCCTCCAGCTCGGCCACAACTACATCGGCACCGAGCACATCCTGCTCGGCCTGATCCGCGAGGGCGAGGGCGTCGCCGCCCAGGTCCTCGTGAAGCTGGGCGCCGATCTCAACCGGGTGCGGCAGCAGGTCATCCAGCTGCTCTCCGGCTACCAGGGCAAGGAAGCCGCCACCGCCGGCGGCCCGGCCGAGGGCACCCCCTCGACCTCGCTCGTCCTGGACCAGTTCGGGCGCAACCTGACGCAGGCCGCCCGCGAGACCAAGCTCGACCCGGTCATCGGGCGCGAGAAGGAAATCGAGCGGGTCATGCAGGTGCTGTCCCGCCGTACCAAGAACAACCCGGTCCTCATCGGCGAGCCCGGCGTCGGCAAGACGGCGGTCGTCGAGGGCCTGGCGCAGGCCATCGTCAAGGGCGAGGTGCCCGAGACCCTCAAGGACAAGCACCTCTACACCCTCGACCTCGGTGCCCTGGTCGCCGGCTCCCGCTACCGCGGTGACTTCGAAGAGCGCCTGAAGAAGGTCCTCAAGGAGATCCGCACCCGCGGCGACATCATCCTGTTCATCGACGAGCTCCACACCCTGGTCGGTGCGGGCGCCGCCGAGGGCGCGATCGACGCCGCGAGCATCCTCAAGCCGATGCTGGCGCGAGGCGAGCTGCAGACCATCGGCGCCACCACGCTCGACGAGTACCGCAAGCACCTGGAGAAGGACGCGGCCCTGGAGCGCCGCTTCCAGCCGATCCAGGTCGCGGAGCCGTCGCTGCCGCACACCATCGAGATCCTCAAGGGCCTGCGGGACCGCTACGAGGCGCACCACCGCGTCTCCATCACGGACTCCGCCCTGGTCGCCGCGGCCACCCTCGCCGACCGCTACATCTCCGACCGCTTCCTGCCGGACAAGGCGATCGACCTGATCGACGAGGCCGGCTCCCGGATGCGCATCCGCCGGATGACCGCGCCGCCGGACCTGCGCGAATTCGACGAGAAGATCGCCGATGTGCGCCGGGAGAAGGAGTCCGCGATCGACTCGCAGGACTTCGAGATGGCCGCCGGCCTGCGCGACAAGGAGAAGCAGCTCCTGGCCGCCAAGGCCAAGCGCGAGAAGGAGTGGAAGGCCGGCGACATGGACGTCGTCGCCGAGGTGGACGAGGAGCTGATCGCCGAGGTCCTGGCGACGGCCACCGGCATCCCGGTCTTCAAGCTGACCGAGGAGGAGTCCTCGCGTCTGCTGCGCATGGAGGACGAGCTCCACAAGCGCGTCATCGGCCAGAAGGACGCCATCAAGGCGCTCTCCCAGGCCATCCGCCGTACCCGTGCCGGCCTGAAGGACCCCAAGCGTCCCGGTGGCTCGTTCATCTTCGCCGGCCCGTCCGGCGTCGGTAAGACCGAGCTGTCCAAGACCCTCGCGGAGTTCCTGTTCGGCGACGAGGACGCGCTGATCTCCCTCGACATGTCGGAGTTCAGCGAGAAGCACACGGTCTCGCGTCTCTTCGGTTCGCCCCCCGGCTACGTGGGCTACGAAGAGGGCGGCCAGCTGACCGAGAAGGTGCGCCGCAAGCCGTTCTCCGTCGTGCTCTTCGACGAGGTCGAGAAGGCCCACCCGGACATCTTCAACTCGCTGCTGCAGATCCTGGAGGACGGTCGGCTGACCGACTCCCAGGGCCGGGTCGTGGACTTCAAGAACACGGTCATCATCATGACGACCAACCTCGGCACCCGGGACATCTCCAAGGGCTTCAACCTCGGCTTCGCGGCCCAGGGCGACACCAAGTCCAGCTACGAGCGGATGAAGAACAAGGTCAACGAAGAGCTCAAGCAGCACTTCCGCCCCGAGTTCCTCAACCGTGTCGACGACACCGTCGTCTTCCACCAGCTGACCGAGGACGACATCATCCAGATCGTCGACCTCATGATCGCCAAGGTGGACGAGCGGCTCAAGGACCGCGACATGGGCATCGAGCTCAGCGGCGAGGCCAAGTCGCTGCTGGCCAAGCGCGGGTACGACCCGGTGCTCGGCGCCCGTCCGCTGCGCCGGACGATCCAGCGCGAGATCGAGGACTCGCTGTCGGAGAAGATCCTCTTCAGCGAGCTCCGTCCGGGCCACATCGTGGTCGTCGACGTCGAGGGCGAGGGTGACACCGCCAAGTTCACCTTCCGCGGCGAGGAGAAGGCGGCCCTGCCGGACGCCCCGCCGATCGAGTCCGCCGCCGGCGGCTCGGGCCCGAACCTGAGCAAGGACGCCTGACGCAGCACCCGCCTCATCAGGCACCGGAACTGCCCCGGAACCGCTTCGTACGGTTCCGGGGCAGTTCCATGTCACGACCGCCCACGGGCCCCGGGCCGGGCCCCGCTACAGCTGGACGACGCGGATACCGTCCGGCACGCCCGTCACCGGCGGGATCCGGTGGCCGATCCTGAGCGTGTCCAGCCGCGGGAAGCCGGACAGCCACTCCATGGAGACGCCCAGGTCGTAGGCGAGCCACAGCCGGGTCAGCCCCTCCGCTGGCGCGATGCCCTCGATCAGCTGGTCCGGGGTGAACGGCCCGGCGATCTGCACATGGGGCCGGCCGCCCAGCCGGCGCAGGGCGTGCAGCTCCTCCAGGTCGGAGACCGGGAAATACAGCTCGGCCGGCTCCAGGTGGGCGATGATCTCGCGGGCGTAGCGGGCGGTGTCATAACGCCGCCAGGCTCCGGCGAGCTGCGCCCGGATGTCGTGGTGCGCGCGGCCTCGCAGGCTCGTCAGATAGTCGATGGCCATGTCGTCGGCGATGGAGGTGGCGGTGATGGCGAGGAGGTACGCCTCGTCGTCGGGCACATCGGTGGGGTCGGGCAGCATCTCCAGCACGATCGGCCCTATCCAGCCCAGGGTGCGGGCCGCGGACGGGGTGCTGGGGCGCACCATGTCGCGGGTGAAGCGCTGGACGCGGGCGCGGACCGCGGGGTCCAGCTCGGTGGCGTGTTCCAGGCAGGCGGCCGCGAGCAGCTTGCGGTGCCGGGCCTCGGCGGCCCGTACGCCCGCGTGCGGGGCGAGCAGGCCGTCCAGGAGGGCCGCGCACTCGTCGGGCCGGGCCAGGGCCACAGCCATCCGTATGACGTCCTCCCAGTCGTCGTGGTGGGCGTGGTCGAGGAGCGGACCGAATTCGTGCCGCTGGACCATGGCGCGGGCGGAGAGATAGTCCTGGAAGGTGCGGTGCACGAAGTCGACGGTGCCGGGGGTGGGCTCGCGCAGCAGCCCGGTCCGGTTGAGCAGGTGCCGGTAGACGTCCTCGGGGCCGCCCTGACGGGCCGCGTCCGGGATGGCCGGCAGATGCTCGGCGAGCGTTTCGATCGCGACGTCCTGATCCATCTCGGAGCGGCCGTTGACCAGCATCCAGTGGGCGAGCTTCTGCAGCAGCTGGATCTTGGGCTGGCGGGGCAGATCGACGCCGTCGGTGGCGACCATCGCCCGCTCCCGGTCGCGGCGCTCCAGCAGCATGGACAGCGCGGCGTCGTAGAGCTCCTTGCGCCCGTTGGGCAGGTAGCCGCGCCGATCGCGGTGCAGGGCGCACAGCAGGCCGCGCATCAGCGGATTGGTGGCCAGCCGCCCCAGGTCGCGGGTGATGCGGACCGCGTTGAGCAGGGTGTGCTCGTAGTCGCCGAGGCGGTCCAGGTCGGCGGGGCTCTGCTGGGCGGCGGCCCGGTGCCAGCGCTGGATGAACGCGGCGACGTCCTCGCGGCTCATCGGCGCCAGGGACAGTTCGGTGAAGCCCTCGCCGGTGAGCCAGTTGCCGCGGACGGCCGAGGGCCGGGAGGTGACGACCCAGACGTTGCCGGGGTAGCGGGCGGTCCAGTCGCGGAGCCTGCGGCGGAGTTCTTCGCGGTCGCTCTCGGGGGTCTCGTCGATGCCGTCGATCAGCAGCAGGGCGCGGCCCGAGCCGAGGACGCGTTCGGTCCAGCCGGCCGGCTGGGACGCGGCGTCGCGGTAGCCGGCGGCGGTCAGGAAGGACTCCGGGGAGGGGACGCCGTCGCGGGCGAAGCGGCGTACGGGGAGCAGGAACGGCACCCGGCCGCGCAGCGCGCCCAGCGCGTCGGGCAGCTCGTCGCGGGCGGTGGCCACGGCCAGCCACTGGAGCAGGGTCGTCTTGCCGGAGCCCGCGACGCCGCGCACCAGGACCTGGCTGCGGCCGGACAGCGCCTGCTCCGCCGGGACCGGCGGTTCCCCCTGGTCCGCGGCACCGTCCGCGTCGGCCCTGGTCCCCTCGGAGTCGAGCGGGCCGGGCTCGCACTGCAGCCCCAGATAGGCGGCGTCCAGCGGCCAGCTGTCGGGGGAGTGGGTGAGGTCGATGCCGAAGATCGTCAGGTGGTTGTGGAGGACGGCGGTGTCGTGGGCGTAGCGCTCCTCGAAGGCGGCGTCCTCGGTGGCGGTGTCCTCGGTGCTGGGGGACGGCGGCCCGGCGCCGAGCGCCCCCTGGCCGTGGACCAGCTCGCTCAGGGTGCGGGTCTGCTCGACGAGGGTGCGGGCGACAAACGGTGAGCGCCGGGTGAAGAAGTGCAGGATCTGCAGGGCGGCGGCGTCCAGCAGCAGCGCGTAGAGGCGGGTTCCGTCGGCGGTCAGCCGCTCGGTGACGCCGGGTACGGTCGCGCGCAGCCGCCGGGCGAATTCGGCCGGCAGCAGCCGGGCGGCCTGCACATCGTCCATCTCGATCTCGCCGAGCGCCCGCAGCGTACGGGCGAGCGCCTCGGTGACGGCCCGGTCCTCGTCGGCGCCTATCGGCCGCTCGCCGCCGTCCTCGTCGGCGTCCCCGTCGCGCAAGGCGCGCTCGACGAGAGCCGCGGCGAGAGTGTGCAGGTCCCGCTCGGTGAGGCCGGGTTTCTCGCCGGTGAAGGAGACCAGGTGGGAGAGGTGTACGGGCCGGTCGACGAGGGCGGCGCCCGGTCCTTCGGTGTCGAACAGCGTGCGGATCAGCGGATCGAGGGCATACGGCGTGAGGCGGGCGGCGATGATCGTGGGATCCATGCGTTCCCCGTAACTGCGTTTCAGGCCAAGGCGGTTGGCGGCGGGACAGGCACTCAGCCTAGGCGAGGGGGCGGGAGGGGGGATCCCCCTGCGGCCGCAGGAGCCACGGGGAGGGCAGACGCAGGACGGCGAGCGCCCATTTACTGGCAATTCGGACATTTCTCGGCCTTTGGGTAATCCACCTCACAAAGGCTTGGTAACCCAGGTCACAAGAGCTCGGTAATCCACGTCACAACGGCCCGGTAATCCACGTCACAAAGCCTTCGGTAATCCACGTCACAAGGGTTTGAGTAACCCGCGTCACAGGGTCTTTGGTCCCCCGTGGGCGCGTAAATGGCCCGCGGAAAGCCATTTGATCTCGCATAGCCGTGACGTGCCGCACACCCGATTTTGGCCCTACTAAAAGAAATAGGGGAACTGCGGCGCGGGGATCCGGGGCCTTCGGCGGCCGGGTGCGGGGGGCGTGCCGAGGGGGCGCGGCGGACCGCCGGCCGGCCTCGGCGTATATGGGTAAATGGCCAGTTCAATGGGGGTACGGCGGGCGTCCGAACTGCACCGGTATGCCCCGGTTCAGGTGGTTCGTGGTGGGTGGTCGCGGGGGCCGCGGCGGGGTCAATTCGCCGGCGGTTAATACGGGCGCGGGTAGTAGAAAGGCCCCTTGGCGGGATGGCGAAGCCGGGTTACCAAGGAATGGCGATCCCGGTCCGCAGCCGGGGCCCATTCATTTTCTGGAGGTCAAACCCGCATGTCGAAGTTCGCCGCGATCCGTAATTCCAAGAAGCCCGCGCTGCATACCCGTGCCGCCGTTGTCGCCGCCGGCCTCGGTGTTACCGCCGCGCTCGGTGCCGGTATCGCCAATGCCGCCGACTCCAGCCTGATGAACGTCGCCTCCGGCGTCGCCCCGGCGGTCACCAAGCAGGCCGACGCACAGGTAAAGGCCGTCGCCGACGCCAAGCACGCCGCCGCGAAGGCCAAGCAGGCCGCCGCGAAGGCGAAGGCCAAGAAGGCCGCTGCGAAGAAGGCCGCCGCCAAGAAGGCCAATGGCTGGGTCAAGCCGGTGGACAAGTACACCCTGGGCTCGACCTTCGGCCTCGCCGGCGACCACTGGTCGCACAACCACAGTGGCCAGGACTTCGTCGTGCCGACCGGCACCACGGTCAAGTCCGTCCACAAGGGCACCGTCGTCAAGGCCGGCCCCTACGGCGGCGGCGACGGCCCGGCCTACGGCAACGCCATCGTGGTCCGGCACGACAACGGCACCTACAGCCAGTACGCGCACCTGTCAGCGATACAGGTCCACGTCGGCCAGCAGGTCGGCACCGGCCAGAAGATCGGCCTGTCCGGCAGCACCGGTAACTCGACCGGCCCCCACCTGCACTTCGAGATCCGCACCGGCCCCGACTACGGGACGGGCATCGAGCCGACCGGATTCCTGCGGGCTCACGGCGAATCCGTCTGAGCTGAGTCCGGTCGAGCTGGCCGGCGGTGCGGCGGGTTGGCCGCCGTGACCAGCTCTGTGGCGACCTCGAGGATGGCCTTGCGCTTGTCCTCGGGGTCGCCCTCCAGGTTCTGCATCGCGAACATGCCCGCATGCATCGAGAACAGCGCCGTGATGCAGCGCACCTGATCCGCCAGCTCGGTGTCCGGCTCCCGCAGCAGGCCGAAGAGGGTCAGCATCCGCTGTTTGAACGTCTCGCCGATGCTCAGGTCGCGCACCGCGGCCTGGTTCTCCTGCATGAAGCGGAACAACGGCTCGGCCGAACGCAGCGCCTCGCTGTAGCGGCTGAGCACCTCCTTCTTGGTCTCCAGGGTGCGCGGCTGCCCCTCGGCCCAGACGATCAGCTCGTCGCACGGCTTGCCCAGGTCATGGAACAGGCTGACGACGATGTCTTCCTTGGTCTTGAAGTGGTAGTAGAGCGCCGCCTTGGTGACGTCCAGCTTCTCGGCGATCTCGCGCAGCGAGGTCTTGTCGTAGCCGTGCTCCGAGAACAGCTCCAGAGCGACGTCCTGGATGCGCTGGCGGGTGTTGCCCCGGCGCGCCTGCGATGTGCTCATGGTGCTCTCCTGCGCTGATGTCGATGCTGGTCAGAGGGCCGCTTATTAACTTACTTGACGCCCGGCTAGTAGGGCGCTTACCTTCATCACTGTACTGAACTAGCCGGGCGGCAAGTAAGTGGGAGTGATGGGGATGTCGCAGGGGAACGCGACCCCAGCTGCGGGGGAAAAGCAGAAACCGGCGCAAAGCGCGGGCAGACAACCGGCCAGCGTGCGCGTCGTACTCTTCGCGCTCATGATCGCGATGCTGCTCGCGATGCTGGACAACATGATCGTCGGCACCGCGATGCCGACCATCGTCGGCGAGCTCGGCGGACTGGAGCACCTGTCCTGGGTGGTCACCGCCTACACACTCGCCACCGCCGCCTCAACCCCGATCTGGGGCAAGCTCGGCGACATGTACGGACGCAAGGGCGTCTTCCTGACCTCCATCGTGCTCTTCCTGATCGGCTCCGTGCTGTCCGGAATGGCACAGGACATGGGCCAGCTGATCGGCTTCCGCGCGGTCCAGGGCCTCGGCGCCGGCGGCCTGATGGTCGGCGTCATGGCGATCATCGGTGATCTCATCCCGCCCCGTGAGCGCGGCAAGTACCAGGGCATGATGGCCGGCGTCATGGCCGTCGCGATGATCGGCGGGCCGCTGGTCGGCGGCACCATCACCGACCACCTCGGCTGGCGCTGGAGCTTCTACATCAACCTGCCCCTCGGGGCGATAGCACTCGTCATGATCACCACGGTGCTGCACCTGCCCAAGAAGCGCTCGCAGACCCGCATCGACTACGTCGGCGCCGCGCTCCTCACCATCGGCATCACCGCCCTGGTACTGATCACCACCTGGGGCGGCACCGAGTACGACTGGCTCTCCGGCCAGATCATCGGCCTCGGCATCACCGGCGTGATCGCGCTCGCCGCCTTCGTCCTCGTGGAGCGCAAGGTCGCCGAGCCGGTACTGCCGCTGCACATCTTCCGCAACGGCAACTTCTCCCTCATCACGGTCATCGGCTTCCTCGTCGGCTTCGTGATGTTCGGATCGATGACCTTCCTGCCGCTGTTCCAGCAGACCGTCCAGGGCGCCTCGGCCACCAACTCCGGACTGCTGCTGCTGCCGATGCTGCTCGCGATGATGGCCGTCTCCCTGTTCGCGGGCCGGTTCACCACCTCGACCGGCAAATACAAGATCTTCGTCGTGGTCGGCGGCGGACTGATCACCGCCGGCCTCGCGCTGCTGTCCCTCATGGACACCGACACCACCCGCTTCACCTCCGGCGCCTACATGGCGGTACTCGGCGCCGGCATGGGCTTCCTCATGCAGACCACCATGCTGATCGCGCAGAACAGCGTCGAGATGAAGGACATGGGCGTCGGCTCCTCCTCCGCCACCCTCTTCCGTACGATCGGCGGCTCCTTCGGCGTCGCGATCTTCGGCGCGATCTTCACCCACCAGGTGCAGACCACGATGGCCGAACGGGTCGGCAAGGCCGGCGAAAAGCTGACCGGCGGCGGAGCCCAGATGGACCCGAAGCGCCTGAACGAACTGCCGCCGATGATCAAGGACGCCTACGACCACGCGGTCGCCACCGGCACCCACCACGTCTTCCTCTGGGGCGCCGTGGTCAGCATCATCGGCTTCGCCGCGGCCTGGTTCGTCAAGGAGGTCCCGCTCCGCGGCGGCCCGGCGAGCCGCCCGGAGGGCGAGAACGCCCCGCAGGAGCAGGCACCGGTCGAGGTGGCGGCCGTCTAGACCGTCCGCGGGAAAACCGAGCAGGGGCGCGCGTAATCCTTACGCGCGCCCCACTGCATTTCTCGGCGGGACAGCCCAAAACGGCGAGCGATCAAGTCGGCCCAGGCCAACCGCAGCGCACCGTCACCGGTCGGGAAGCTGAATCACCGGAAAGCTCCCCGTCGACGTCGGCGCGTTCTCCGGCAACCACAGCACGGAGACCGCCCCCGTCGAACCATCCGTCAGCTCATCCGCGTTCCGGAACGTCAGCCGGGCACCCAGCACCCTCGCCTGCCCCGCCGCGATCGTCAGCCCCAGACCATGACCGCGGCCCGACCGGTCACTGCTGCCCGTACGGAACCGGCTCGGGCCCTCCCGCAACAACGCCTCCGGGAAACCCGTCCCATGATCACGGACCCGCAGCACCCGGCCCTCCACCGTGACCTCGATCGGCGGCTTGCCGTGCCGCGCCGCATTCGCGATGAGATTGCCCAGAATCCGCTCCAGCCGCCGCGGATCCGTGGTGACCTCCGCATCCCGCGCGACCTCGACGCTGATATCCGGATTCAACGACCGCACCCGCCGCGTGACGAACTCGCCCAACGCGACATCCTGAAGCTCCGCCCGCTCCGCATAACCATCGAGCCGCGCCACCTCCAGCACATCCTCGACGAGCGTGCGCATCGCCTGCGCCCGGTCCCGCACCAACTCCGACGGCCGGCCCGGCGGCAACAACTCGGCCGCGGTCAGCAGACCGGTCACCGGCGTACGCAGCTCATGCGCGATATCGGCGGTCACCCGCCGCTCCGCCTCGATGCGCTGCTGCAACGCGTCCGACATCGCATCCACGGCCCACGCCAGATCATCGGTCTCGTCCCGGACCCGGCCACCCACCTCGTCCCGGATACGGACCGAAGTGTCACCATCCGCGAGCCGGCCCACCGCGGCAGCCGCCGTCCGCAGCCGCTTCGACAGCCGCCCGCCGACCAGAACACCCAGCGCACAGCCACCGACCACCACAGCCGTCGAACCGATCACCAGCGCCTGATCCAGATCATCCAGCACCGCGAACCGGTCGGGGAACCGGTCATGCATCGACAGCACCCGGCCATTACCGAGCGGCGTCGCCGCCCACACCTCGGGCACCGTCTCCCCGGTGTCCTGCAGATACGTCGCCCGCTCACCCTCGGCGACCTCGTCCCGCAACGGCTTCGGCAACGCCGGATCATCGATCCGCGCACCGAACTGCACCCGGTTCGTCGACTCGAAGATCTTCTGCGTGAAGTTCAGCCGCTCGATCTGCACATCCCGGCTGTTGTCCAGCATCGAAGCCCGAGCCGCCTTGTGCACGACAAGGCTCAGCGCGATCGCGACCAACGCCCCGACGAGCGCGATCGCGGCACTGAGCTTCCATCTCAGACCCGTCCGCAGGGCCACCCTGACCACCGCGGGTGTCAGCCTCTCAGCTTGTATCCGAAGCCCCGGACCGTCTCGATCCGGTCCTGGCCGATCTTGCCGCGCAACCGCTGGACATGGACGTCCACCACCCGGGTGTCACCACCCCAGCCGTAATCCCACACCCGCTCCAACAGCCGGTCACGCGAGAGGACCGTACCCGGCGCATGCGAGAACTCCAGCAGCAGACGCATCTCCGTCGGCGTCAGCGCCACATTCTCGCCACCCTTACGGACCTCCATGCCCTCGGTGTCCACCTCGAGATCACCGAAACGCAGCACCGCCTCGGCGGGCTCCGCCGCCTCCGCCGCACCCGCGCCGTTCCCGTCCGGACCACTCGCATGCCCGAAACGACGCAGCACCGCCCGGATCCGGGCCACCAGCACCGCACCGTCGAACGGCTTGGTCACATAGTCATCGGCGCCGGCCTCCAGACCGAGCACCACATCGATGGAGTCGGCACGCGCCGACAACATGATCACCGGAACCGTCGACTCATCACGGATCCGCCGGCACAGACTCACCCCGTCCAGCCCCGGCACCATCACATCGAGCAACGCGATATCCGGCCGGTTCGCCCGGAACGCCTCCAGACCCGCGAGCCCGTCGGGCATGGCGGTGACCACGAAACCATCCCGCTCCAGAGCGAGTTGGGTGGCTTCGCGGATGACATCGTCGTCCTCGACGAACAGGACATGAGTGTCGGCCATGCGGCTGCTCAACCCTCCGATCCGGTACCGCCCGCAGGCCCGGAGCCCAGGGCGGTGGTCTTGCTGTAGTCGGTCTCATGGTCGCGGTACTTCGTGAAGCGGCCATCCGACCAGTGGTAGTTCTTCACCACCTCACCGGACGGGCAACACACCTCATCGCCAGTGTCATAGAACTGCGTGGAGGTCTCCAGCTCGCCCTTGTTGACCGCGGCACTCACCGTCGGCTCCTCATCGGCGAACACATTCTCATAACCGCCCGGCGCACCACGGTCCCTACGGTAGACGTACGAGCCGATGCCCACCGAGTCCGCGCACGTCAGCACATTGACGATGACATCGGGAGACTTACCGCCGGTCAGCGACGCATACGCCACCTCCACCGGATACGCGTCGGCCGCGCACGGCTTCGCCAAGGACTTCTTCACATCGTCCCCGACCCTCGCATCGCCCTTCAGCAACGCCACCACATCGACCTCGCCAGGACCGACGGACGACGACGGCGCAGGCGCCGGCGAAGCACTCAGCGAACCCCTGGGCAGCGGCGAACCACTCGCCGACCCCTCGGAGCGCACACCCTCACTTCCCGGATGGCAACTGGCCAGCAAAAGGCCGACGGCGGCCACCCCCGCCGTGGCCGCGCCGCCTCTGGTCAACCCACCGGTCAACCTGTTCCTGGACAATCCGCTCCCGCTCACCGCGCTGCTCGCACAGCCGCTGATCCCGCCGCTGCTCCTGGGGTGATTGTGGCGCGTAACGCCGCGCGCCGCGTCGCGGACCCCGAAGAGCCCGCCGCACTCCCCGCTGACCTGCGCACTTGCCCCCGGCCCGAACCACTCCCCCGGCCACCGCCCGCCCGCAACCGGGCCGCACGGTGCCCCGCGCCGGCCGTCAGGCCGCGCACCGCTCCCGCTCCTGCTCGCCCCGCTCCAGCACCCGCGCATCGATGTCACGGTTCTCCAGCTCCTGACGGAGCCGCGCCAGCGCACGGTGCAGCGTGCTCTTGACCGTACCCGTCGACATACCGAGCGCCGCCGCAGTCTCCTCGGTGCTCATCTGCTCCCAGTGCCGCAGCACCACAACGCTGCGCTGCTTGGGAGCCAGCACCCCGAGTATGTCCATCAGCAGCGCACGGTCGGCGCGCTGCTCGGTGCCGTCGTCCACGCTCGCGTCCGGGAGCTGCTCGGTGGGCACCTCCTCCAGCTTGCGGGCCCGCCACCACTCCGTACGCGTGTTGATCATGACGCGGCGGAGGTAGGCGTCCGCGAGGGACTTGTCCGCGATGCCATCCCAACGGCCGTACGTACGGACCAGGGCCGTCTGGAGCAGATCCTGGGCATCGACCGGATCGGGCACCAGTCGCCTGGCACTGCGCAGCAGAGCCTCCTGCCGCGTACGTACGTACTCTTCGAAGTCCAGTACCTTGCCGCCGCTGGTCGCCATCTCGACGCCTCCGATCCGCTTGCGTTCCCCACGTTGACCGCGCTGGCAGTCATCTCCAGCACGAGGAAGACGCTACGGAGGGGGTGTTGCGACGTAATGTGCGTCGGCCCCACAGCGAATGCACGGAAAACCCTCGGTTGTGTAACAGCGCACCGGGGGTCATACCTCGGACGGACGGACCGCCCTGACGGGTCATCCTCCGGGGGGAGAAACACCCCCACCAGAAGGCCTACGACCAGTCCGGGTCCGCGGTTACGGCCATTCGCACACGTCCGACGTGACTGACTGCGTGACTGACAGGGTCACTGGCTGAACCGTGCGCGTACGTCCGCCCAGCATGACCGCCAACGCCTACGCCTGCGCCGACAGCTACGCCAACGGCAACATCTGTCCGCCCGTCGGCCCGCCCCGTCGGCCCGCGCGTCGGTCGGCCCGGCTTCCCGCCGGCCCGTCCGGCTTCGCTGCTGGATGAGCGAAGCCGGTTGGCGATCGCCTGTGTGAGCGGACCGGTCAGGCGGCGCCTATGTGAGCGGAGGCGGGCTGGTGGCGCCTATGTGAGCGGAGCCCCCGCGACGACCCACGACCCCTGGCCGCTACGTGAGCGGCAGTCGGTAGCGGCCGCCGCTGAGGGGCTCCACCAGCCCGTCCGCGACCAGCCCGTCCAGCGCGCGCGCCCGCTGCACCGGCTCGTCCCACACCGCGTCCAGCACCACCTGCGGCACCGGCGAGACCGCCTCCCGCAGCACGGCGAGCAGCTTGCCGCGCACCTGCCGGTCGGTACCGGCATACGTCTGGGTCCGCCGCGCCGGACCCTCATGCGCCGGGGAACCGGCCAGCCGCCAGGCGCACTGCGTGGCGATCGGGCAGCGCACACACTCGGGGCCGCGCGCCGTGCACACCAACGCGCCCAACTCCATCGTGGCCGCCGCCCAGCGCGCCGCGAGCGCCTCGTCCTGCGGCAGCAGCGCACGGGCGAGCTTGCGCTCGGCCGCCGTGGTGGCGTTCGGCGGATACTGCCGGCCGGCGACGGCGCGCGCGAACACCCGGCGCACATTCGTGTCCAGCACCGCATGCCGCTGCCCGTACGCGAAGGACGCCACGGCCGCCGCCGTGTACTCGCCCACGCCGGGTAGCGCCAGCAACTGGGCGTGCTCGCGCGGTACGTCACCGCCGTGCCGCTCCTGTATGGCCGAGGCCGCGGCGTGCAGGCGCAGGGCGCGCCGCGGATAGCCGAGCCGGCCCCAGGCGCGGACGGCCTCGCCCGGTGCTTCGGCGGCCAGGTCGGCGGGGCGCGGCCATCGGGCCAGCCACTGCTCATACACCGGCAGCACTCTGCTGACCGGCGTCTGCTGCAGCATGAACTCGCTGACCATCACGCCCCAGGCCCCCGCGTCGGGGCGGCGCCAGGGCAGATCGCGGGCGTGCTCGTCGAACCAGGCGGTGACCGGGCCGTGCAGGCCGGTCCCGTCGGCGGCCTCCGCGGCCGAGGGGGCGGCGGAAGCGGTCTCGGCGGCGGCGGACGTGGCAGTGGTGGTGACAGGCGTCGAAGTCATGGCACCGCCGATCCTGGCACGCCGAACGGCACCCATGAAACGCACCGGGCGCGCCCCGCCGCGCGCCCACCCGCACGCAGCACGACCGGGTACGCACGGGTGGCCGCTACCGCCGGTACGCACGAGACGCCTCGGAGAGCCCGAACCCGAACCCCCGGAACCCGACTACGATCCGGTGGAATTAATTACTCTCCGTGATTGTTGCTCGAAAAGGAAGGTGGCGGCGAGCGAGGACCCGGGCAAGCGGAGGCAGACAAGCGGACGCAGGCAAGCGGACGCAGGAAAGCGGACGCAGGAAAGCGGAGAGGGGCGGGCGCGGCGCGGTAAGGATGGTGAAGGCGGTCGGAAGGCAGGGAAGCCCGGCAGGGGGACAGCCAGGGGAACCTGGCAGGCAAGCCGGGGAAGCAGGGCAGCCAGGCGAAGCAGGGCGGACGGGCAGGGAAGGCGGAAGGTGCGGCAGGTGAACGGTACGGGCGGTGCGGCGGGCGCGGGCGGTGCCGAGGGGGCGGGCGGTGCTGAGGGGGCGGCCCGCGCGGCAGAGGCGGAAGCGGGCTCCGTGACGCGGGCCGAGGCGGCCGAGGCGGCCGGCGCGGCAGGTGCGGCCGGCGGGGCCTGCCCGGCGGCGATCCGGCGGGCGCTGGCCGGCCATACGACGATGACACTGGCGTACGCGGACGAGGACGGCCCGCAGGCGTGCGCCGTGCTGTACGCGGCGAGCCCGCCAGGAGCCGACGGCGGGGTCGATGGAGCAGCCGATGGAGCAGCCGATGGCGGGACCAACGGCGGGGCTGATGGCGGGGCCGATGCCGGACCGGCGCTGTACTTCGTCAGCGCGACCACGACACGGCACGGCCGCGCCCTCGCGCAGCCCGGAGCCCGGGTGGCCTTCACGATGCAGAAGGACGGCCAGGAGTGGAGCGGGCTGACCGGTCTGCAGGGGCGCGGCGGCTGTCGCCCGCTGATTGGTGCCGAGTGGGAGGCCGGCTGGCGGATCTACACCGAGCGCTTCCCGTTCGTCGTGGCGAGCGAGCAGCTCCGCGCGGCGCTGGAGCGGACCGCGCTCTGGGAGCTGCGCCCCGACTGGCTGCGGCTGATCGACAACGGTCAGGGCTTCGGACACAAGGAGGAGTGGAAACGGACACCCGCCCCGGGGGCGAGGTGACGACCCTCCCTCCCGGAGCGAGACGACACCCGCCCCGGGGGGAGGAGTCTGCGTCGCTCCCTGGCCCTTGATGTGGACGAGTCCCCCGCCCGTGATGTGGAGGAGGCGTGAGGGGCGTGGGGGAAAAGCGGGTGGGTGCGCTTCTCCGGGACGATGATGGGAAAAGTTGCAGCTTCGTGCGGCGGGTACTGGCCGGTGTGACTGCGGATCTCTCGTAGAGTTTCCGCGTGGGATCACTGCGCAATCCGATCGGGCCGCTTCCCTCCTCCATCTACTGGCGGCGGAGGGCCGTTGCGCTGGCCATCGTCGCACTGCTCGCCCTCCTGGTGGTGTGGGCGCTCAACTTGGGCGGAAACAGCGGCAAGACGGGCAACGAGGGCAAGGGCGCGGAGGGTTCGGGTCCCGCCGAGTCGATCACGCCCGGCCCCTCCGGCACCGGGCCGGCGATCACTCAAAAGCCCGGCGGGCGCGACAGTTCGGGCGGCAGCGGTGAATCGGGCTCGGACTCCGGTGGCGGCTCGGGTTCTTCGGGCGGCGGGTCAGGTTCCGGCGGTTCCGACGGTTCGGGTGCCGGCGGCTCCGGTGGTGGTGCGCCGATCGGCGAGGGTTCGGGCGGCGGTGTCGTACCGGCCGGCTCCCCGCTCCCCAACTGCGCTTCCGGCGCTGGCAAGTTGACGCTGCGCAGCGTCGAGGACTCCTACCGGCCGGGCGAGAAGCCGAAGTTCGAGCTGACGGTGAAGAACACCGCGGGTTCCGCCTGCAAGGTGGACCTCGGACGTAAGGCCGCGGTGCTCACCATCACCGACGACACCGCGGACGACGACCGGGTGTGGGCCTCCAACGACTGCCCGTCGGGTACCGGCTCCGCGCTGCTCCAGGTCCCGGCGAAGGGTTCCGTGAAGCGCACCATCGAGTGGGACCGCCGGGCGAGCGCCCCGCAGTGCGCGACGCCGAGCGCGGCCGCCGTCCCGGCCGGCAAGTACCGCATCGAGGCCGAGGTCCCGGGCCTGTCCCCGGTCCACACGTTTTTCGTGCTCGCCAAGGGCGACTAACGGCGACCAGGGCTGATTCAGCGGGATCGCAAGGCTGATCAACAGCGGCCGGCTGGGGCGGCTCCCCGGAGGCTCGTGCTCCGTTCGTTGCGCTGAGAGCGTGCGGTCCTGTCCCGAGTGGGGCTCCTGGGGCACAGTCGCGGGATGCGACTACTGATGCTGGGTGGAACGGAGTTCGTGGGTCGGGCGGTCAGCGAGGCGGCGCTGGCGCGGGGTTGGCGGGTGACCGTGTTCCATCGCGGGCACCACGCTCCCCCGGAAGGTGCCACAGCGCTGCGCGGCGACCGCGGGGACGCGGCCGGACTGGCCGCCCTGGAGAACGGCGAGTGGGACGCCGTCGTCGACACCTGGACCGGCCCGCCGTCGGCCGTGCGGGACGCTGCGCGGCTGCTGGCCGGCCGGGCCGGGGCGTACGCCTATATCTCCAGCCGGTCGGTGTACGCCTATCCGGCCGGGCCGGGGCTGGACGAGGAGGGCCCGCTGGTGCCGGGCTGCCCTGATGACACCGACGCCGACGACTATGCGCGGGCCAAGCGGGGCGGTGAGCTGGCCGCGGTGGACGCCTTCGGGGACCGGGCGCTGCTCGTCCGCGCGGGCCTGATCCTCGGCCCGTACGAGAACAGCGGGCGGCTGCCGTGGTGGCTGGGCCGGATCGCCCGCGGCGGCCCCGTCCTCGCACCGGGGCCGCGGGACCTGGCCCTGCAGTACGTCGACGCCCGCGACCTGGCGGAGTGGACGCTGGACGCCTTGCAGGCGGCGGTCGGTGGTGCGTACAACCTGGTCAGCGCGGTGGGGCACACCACCATGGGCGAGCTTCTGGACAGCTGTGTGAAGGCCACCGGCTCGGACGCGGTGCTGCGCTGGACGGCCCCTGAGGAGGTGCTCGCCGCCGGTATCGAGCCATGGACGGAGCTGCCGATCTGGCTGCCGCCGGGCGAGTCCCACGACACGATGCACCACGGCGATACGTCCAAGGCTCTTGCCGCCGGGCTGAAGTGTCGTCCCGTCAGCGAAACCGTGGCCGACACCTGGGCCTGGCTCCGGAGCATCGGCGGTACGGCGCCGCAGCGTCCGGACCGCCCGGCGCCGGGCCTGGCACCGGAGAAGGAGGCGGGTGTGCTGGCCGGTTAGGGCGCCGGGGGAAGGCAGGCACAGGCAGCGGCGGGCGCACCACCCCGGGCGCCGCCCGGTCCGGTGCGACCTGCGTGGACTGGTGGCCTGCGCGACCTGGGTAGCCCGCGTGGCCTGCGCGACCGACCCACGTGGCCTGATCCGATGCGACCTGGACGTGCCGCTCCGACCTGGACGTGCCCGTCCGAGCTGGACCTACCCATCCGACCTGGACGTACCGCCGGCAGCTAGACGTACCGCTCCAAGATCGACGACTCCGCCAGTCGCGACAGGCCCTCGCGGACCGAGCGGGCGCGGGCCTCGCCGACGCCGTCGACCGTCTGGAGGTCGTCCACGCTGGCCGCGAGCAGCTTCTGCAGGCCGCCGAAGTGGTCGACGAGGCGGTCGATGACGGTGCCGGGCAGCCGGGGGACCTTCGCCAGCAGGCGGAAGCCGCGCGGCGAGACCGCGGAGTCCAGCGTCTCGGGGGAGCCGCTGTAGCCCAACGCGCGGGCCACGATGGGGAGTTCGAGGAGTTCGGTGTGGCTGAGGGCGTCCAGCTCGTAGAGCGCCTCGGCGACCGTGCGGGAGCGCTTGGCGGTCGGCTCGGGGACGTAGTCGCGGACGACCAGCTCGCGCTCGGGCTCGACGCCGGCGATCAGCTCCTCCAGCTGGAGGGTGAGGAGGCGGCCGTCGGTGCCGAGCTCGACGACGTACTCGGCGATCTCGGTGGCGATCCGGCGGACCATTTCCAGCCGCTGGGCGACGGCGGTGACATCGCGGACCGTCACCAGGTCCTCGATCTCCAGGGCGGAGAGGGTGCCGGCGACCTCGTCCAGGCGGAGCTTGTAGCGCTCCAGGGTGGCCAGCGCCTGGTTGGCGCGGGAGAGGATCGCGGCGGATTCCTCGAGGACGCGGCGTTCGCCGTCCACGTAGAGGGCGATCAGGCGCATGGACTGGCTGACGGAGACGACCGGGAAGCCCGCCTGGATCGAGACGCGCTGGGCGGTGCGGTGGCGGGTGCCGGTCTCCTCGGTGGGGATGGAGGCGTCCGGTACGAGCTGCACTCCGGCCCGGAGGATCTTGGTGATGTCCTTGTCGAGGACCAGCGCGCCGTCGAGTTTGCACAGCTCGCGCAGCCGGGTCGCGGTGAATTCCACGTCGAGGACGAAGCCGCCGGTGCACATGGACTCGACGGTTCTGTCGAAACCCAGCACTATCAGCCCGCCCGTGTTGCCGCGGAGGATGCGCTCCAGGCCGTCGCGCAGGGCCGTACCCGGCGCGACGGCGCTCAGCGAGGCGCGCATCAGGCTGTCGGTGCCGGAGCTCCCGCCGGACCTGCTGGGAGACGATGCCCGGTCGTTGGCTGCCACTGCACTCCTCCGTCGCACGGTCTGTCGGTCCGCGGCCGCCCGGCCCTTGCCGCGGTGACGTACCAGAGGAGCGTACGTGGCCGGCGGCAAGACTGCGGTGACGGGCGAGACCAGGGCAAAGTCTACCGGCGCTGCTCCTCTTCCCGTGGGGCCTCCCGCCGCACCCGCTTGGGAAGGACGCTCAGCGCCTGCCCGACGTCGGCGACCTCCAGGACCCGCATCCCGTCGGGGATCCTGCCCGGGTCGGACGGTACGAGGGCGTGGGTGAAGCCGAGCCGGGCCGCCTCGGAGAGCCTGCGCTGGACGCCGGTGACCCGTCTGACCTCGCCGGCGAGCCCGACCTCGCCGATGGCGACCAGGTTCTTCGGGAGCGGGGTGTCGCTGGCGGCGCTGGCGAGTGCGAGGGCCACGGCGAGGTCGGCGGCGGGTTCGGACAGCTTCACGCCGCCGACCGTCGCGCTGTAGATATCGCGCTTGCCAAGGGCGGAGATCCGGCCGCGCTGCTCCAGGACGGCCAGCATCATCGAGACGCGGGACGTCTCCAGGCCCGATGTCGTACGCCTGGGGGAGGGGATCTGGGAGTCGACGGTCAGCGCCTGGACCTCGGCGACCAGGGGGCGGCGGCCCTCCAGGGTCACCGTCAGGCAGGTGCCGGGCACCGGCTCGGCGCGGCGGGTCAGGAAGAGGCCCGAGGGGTCGGCGAGGCCGGTGATGCCTTCGTCGTGCAGTTCGAAGCAGCCGACCTCGTCGGTGGTGCCGTACCGGTTCTTGACGCCGCGGACGAGGCGGAGGCGGGCGTGCCGGTCGCCCTCGAAGTGCAGGACGACGTCGACGAGATGCTCCAGGAGGCGGGGGCCCGCGATCGCGCCGTCCTTGGTGACATGGCCGACGAGGAGCGTGGACATCGCGCGTTCCTTGGAGGCGCGGATGAGGGCCCCGGCGACCTCGCGGACCTGGGCCATGCCGCCGGGTGCGCCGTCGATCTCCGGGGAGGCGACGGTCTGCACGGAGTCGAGGATGAGCAGGGACGGCTTGACGGTGTCGAGGTGGCCCAGGACGGCGGAGAGGTCGGTCTCGGCGGCGAGGTAGAGGTGCTCGTCGAGGGCGCCGATGCGGTCGGCGCGCAGCCGGACCTGGCTGGCGGACTCCTCGCCGGTGACGTAGAGGGTGCGGTGGGCGTCGCTGGCGGCCTTCGCGGCGACGTCCAGGAGGAGGGTGGACTTGCCGACGCCGGGCTCGCCGGCCAGCAGCGCGACCGCGCCGGGGACCAGTCCGCCGCCCAGGACGCGGTCCAGCTCGGGCACGCCGGTCGAGCGGGCGGCGGCCTGCTTGCCGTCGACCTGGCCGATGGGCAGTGCCGCGGTGGTGACCCGCCCTGGCGCGGTCGTACGGACCGCGGGGGCGCCGCCGAACTCATCGACCGTGCCCCATGCCTGGCACTCGGGGCAGCGGCCGAGCCACTTCGCGGTGGTCCAGCCGCATTCGGTGCAGCGGTAGGAGGGACGCTCCTTGGCCGATGTTTTTCGGGTTGCCATGAGTTCACCGTATCGGCGGGGTCCGACAATGCTCCGTGGAGCTGTGGCTGGACCGGGGGAGGCGCCGGGCGCCGGCTCGCGCCCGGGTGGGGATCAGGGGGCCTGAGCCGCCCGTACATTGCGCCAACCGGGTGACGTAACCGGTGCGCGTCGGGCGCGGAATCGGCGATTCGTGTCCCCTTTTGAGGGAGATGGTCACCCGTATGGGTTAAAAGGGCGCAAGGTACGCGAGCGCGGCTGCATCATCCGCCTACCGTCGCCGGGTGATGAGCAGCAGGCCAGAGCATCCCAGGCATTCCACCGGCGCACACCGGGCGCGCAGCGGCGCACCGGGCCGGAGCCGGCCGCAGCCCTCCGAGCGGCCGGGCCGGTCCGACGCAGACCGGGCGAACGGTGCGGCACGAGCGAACAGCGCGACCGGCACGGACCGCAGGGAGCCCTACGAGCCCTATCTGGACGGGCTGTTCACCTACTGCCTGTCCGTCCTGTGCGAGCACGACGCGGCGACCGCGGTGCTCGGCGAGACGCTCGCGCTCGCCGGCCGCCACCATGGCCGGCGGCCCGCCGAACGGGCCCTCTACCGTCCCTGGCTCTACGCCCTGGCCCGCTGGGCCTGTCTGCGCCGGCTCGCCGAGCTTCCCCGGGCAGCGTCGTCGGGCCGCCCGTTCCCGCCCGGTGGGACTCGCGGCGGGCCGTCCGCCGAGGCCGCTCCCGACCCCGGGCGGCAGCGTGAACTCGCCGTGCTGGCCTGGCCGGAGGCCGCCGGGACCAGTCCCGAGCAGCGCGAGGCGCTGGAGCTGTCGGTACGCCATCGGCTCTCGGCCCGTGAGGTCGCCGCGGTGCTCGGCGCGGAGGCGGTCGCCACCCGCCAGCTGCTGGCCGCCGCGTCCTGTGAGGTGGAGCGGACCCGGGCCGCGCTGGCCGTTGTCGAGCGCGGCCGATGTCCCGATGTGGCGCGGCTGGCCGGCGACACCCAGATGCTGCTCGGTGTGGCGCTCCGCCGTGAGCTGGTACGCCATGTCGACGACTGCGCCGAGTGCCGGCGGACGGCGGAGCGGGCCACCGCGGCCGGGCCGTGGCCGGGCACCGCGCCCGCGGCCCAAGGGGCGCTGCCGCTGGTCGGAGCGGATCGGGAGGCGGTCCTCCGGGCGCTGGCGGCGGCCCGGCGCTCCCGGTCGGGGCGCGCCGAGGGGGTGCCGGGAGCGGGCGTGCCCGGGACCGGGCGCTCCGGTGGGCCAAACGGTTCTCCTCGCTACGACCGCAGCGGTTTCCCCGTGGGCCCCACGGACCGGGCGGCCCGCCGCCGCAGGCTGCGCAGCCGGGCGGTGACGACCACCGTCGTCGCGACGGTCCTGGCGGCGCCGGTGCTGGCCGTCTGGGCGGCGTACCGCAACGCCCCGGCCACGGGCGAGGCGGACGGCACCCCCGCGGTGACCGCCAACGAGTCGGACAGCGGCCGGCTGGACGGCAGCCCGTACGAGAACGCCGGCAACGCCAGGACGACTCCCGATCCGGGCTTCTCGGCCGGTCGGCGGTCGCCCGATGTGTCGGTCGAGGTGGTCAGCGCGGACGGCACCGCGCTGCGGCCCGGTGAGCCGAGCCGTGAGCGCAGGGGGCCGGGGCGGCTGACCGTCACCGCGCAGCCGAGCGGCGGCATGACGGTCGTCACGATCAGCGCGTCCGGCGGTTCCGCGGTGCGCTGGCGGGCGTCGGCGGCCGCCCCGTGGCTGCAGATGAGCCATACGGCGGGTGTGCTGCGGCCGGGGGAGACCACGACGATCACGGTCTGGGTCGATCACGACCGGGAGCCCGAGGGCCACTGGCGGGCCCGTATCGCCATCGATCCCGGTGCCGCCGCCGTCACGCTGGAGGGCCGTGGCGCGCCCCAGCCGGGCCCGGGGCCGGCCCACCCGTCGCCCGCGCATCCGAAGCCGAAGCCGACCCCGCCGCACCCGAGGCCGTCGCACAGTCATCCCGGGCCCAGGCCGACGCCGACCCACCACACGCCCGGACCGTCCCAGCCGAGCGGGACCCCGACGCCCAGCGAGACGCCCACCGCGTCACCGAGCCAGGCGGACAGCGGCACACCGTCGGCACCGCGGCCGTCACACACGGCCCGCCCCGCTCGCTGAGGGGCGGGCGACTCACGGAGGGGCGGGCGGCGGCGCTGTGACGGCGTTACACGGGGCTGCGCGGGGCGTCGCTCCCTCTCACTTCCGAGGGTCCGCCGGATGCGGCGCCATCGGCAGCGTCGCGGCCAGCCGCTCCTCGCACAGCTCGGCGAGCTTGGCGTACGCCTTCTTGCCCATCAGCTCGGTGAGCTCCGGCTTGTACGAGACGTAGACCGGCTCGCCCGCGCCGTGCGCCGAGGTCGCCGAGGTGCACCACCAGTGCAGGTCGTGGCCGCCCGGACCCCAGCCGCGCCGGTCGTACTCGCCGATCGTCACCTGCAGGATGCGGGTGTCGTCCGGCCGGTCGATCCAGTCGTAGGTACGCCGGACCGGCAGCTGCCAGCAGACGTCCGGCTTGGTCTCCAGCGGCTCGCGGCCCTCGCGCAGCGCGAGGATGTGCAGCGAGCAGCCGGCGCCGGCCGCGAAGCCGGGACGGTTCTGGAAGATGCACGAACCCTCCCAGCGCCGGGTCTGCCGTTCGCCGTCCTCGTCCTCCTGGACCCAGCCGGTCTCCGTGCCGACGTCGTGGAACTGCCACAGCTCGGGCGTGAGACGCGCCACATGCTGGGCGACCCGCTTCTCGTCGTCCTCGTCGGAGAAGTGCGCGCCGAGCGTGCAGCAGCCGTCGTCGGCGCGGCCGGCCTGGATGCCCTGGCAGCCGCTGCCGAAGATGCACGTCCAGCGGGACGTCAGCCAGGTCAGGTCGCAGCGGAACAGCTGCTCGTCGTCGGCGGGGTCGGGGAAGGTGACCCAGGCGCGGGCGAAGTCGAGGCCGACCTCGTCGGCCGGGGCCCCGTGCGCGGACTGCGCGACCTGCGCCGCTTTGGCGCGCCGCTTTTCTTCCTTCTTCAGGGCTTTTACCTGCTTCGCCTTTTTCGTCTTTGCCACGACTCCAGCCTAAGGCGGCTGACAAGAGATCCCCGCCGCGGCAGTAGGTTTCCCCGTATGAGACTCGGTGTCCTCGATGTGGGTTCGAATACGGTCCATCTCCTGGTGGTGGACGCACACCCCGGCGCACGCCCGCTGCCCGCCTATTCGCACAAGGCCGAACTGCGCCTTGCCGAACTGCTCGACGAAGACGGCGCCATAAACGACGCCGGCGTGGAACGGCTGGAGGCCACGATCCACGAAGCGCTCCAGGTGGCCGAGGACAAGGGCGTCGAGGAAGTGCTGCCGTTCGCCACCTCCGCGATCCGCGATGCCACCAACGGCGAGGCGGTACTGGTCAGGATCGCCCAGGAGACCGGCGTCGAGCTGCGGGTGCTGTCCGGCGAGGACGAGGCGCGGCTCACATTTCTCGCCGCCCGCCGCTGGCTGGGCTGGTCCTCGGGCCGGCTGCTGGTCCTGGACATCGGCGGCGGCTCGTTGGAGATCGCCTACGGCCTCGACGAGGAGCCGGACGCCGCGGTCTCGCTGCCGCTCGGCGCGGGCCGGCTGACCAGCTCCGATCTGCCGGGCGACCCGCCGGGCAGCGACGACGTGCGGGCGCTGCGCCGCCGGGTGCGGGCGGAGATCGCCCGGGTGGTGAGCGAGTTCTCCCGCTACGGGACGCCCGATCACGTCGTCGGGACCTCCAAGACCTTCAAGCAGCTGGCCCGGATCGCGGGCGCGGCGCGCTCCGCCGAGGGGCTGTACGTCCAGCGGGAGCTGACCCGCAAGAAGCTGGAGGAGTGGGTGCCGCGGCTGGCCGGGATGTCGGCGGACGAGCGGGCCGCGCTGCCCGGTGTGTCCGAGGGGCGTTCGCGGCAGCTGCTCGCCGGGGCGCTGGTGGCGGAGGCGGGGATGGATCTGTTCGGGGTCGAGACGCTGGACATCTGCCCGTGGGCGCTGCGCGAGGGCGTCATCCTGCGGCGGCTGGACCATCTGCCCCCGTCGACGCCGTAGGCCTCGGGCCGTGGGCCGTGGAGGGGCGTCCCGCCGGTGTAAGGCGTGTCACACGGCGGAGCGCGGTCGTTCGGACCTCCTGCCCTGTGCGCAGTTCCGGCCCGTACGCTGTCCTTCGTGACAGAGCCAGTGGTGCGCATCCCGGATGCGAAGGTCGCGCTGTCCACGGCCTCGGTGTATCCGGAGTCGACGGCGACGGCCTTCGAGATCGCCGCGCGCCTCGGCTACGACGGGGTCGAGGTCATGGTGTGGACCGATCCGGTCAGCCAGGACATCGAGGCGCTGCGTCGGCTGTCGGACTACCACGGGGTGCCGGTGCTGGCGGTGCACGCGCCGTGTCTGCTGATCACCCAGCGGGTCTGGTCCACCGACCCCTGGGTCAAGCTGCAGCGCGCGCGGAAGGCCGCCGAGAAGCTGGGCGCGTCCACGGTCGTGGTGCACCCGCCGTTCCGGTGGCAGCGCAGCTATGCGCGGGAGTTCGTCCGCGGTGTGTGGCGGATGGAGCATGAGACGGATGTGAAGTTCGCCGTCGAGAACATGTATCCGTGGCGCTACCGGGACCGCGAGATGCTGGCGTACGCGCCGGACTGGGACCCGACCAGCGACGACTACCGGCACTTCACCGTCGATCTGTCGCACACCGCGACGGCGCGCAATGACGCGCTGGAGATGGTGGACCGGATGGGCGACCGGCTGGCGCACGTCCATCTCGCCGACGGAAACGGTTCCGCCAAGGACGAGCACCTGGTGCCGGGCCGTGGCAGCCAGCCCTGTGCCGACCTGCTGGAACGGCTGGCCGCCGGCGGTTTCGCCGGCCATGTCGTCGTCGAGGTCAATACCCGCCGGGCGATGTCCGCCGCCGAACGGGAGGCCGACCTCGCCGAGGCGCTGGCCTTCACCCGGCTGCATCTCGCCTCGCCGACCTGGGTGCCCGGCTCGTGACCGGCGGCAAGGACGACGGGGCCCCCGCTCCGGGGCGCCGCCGGGGCCGCCCCGCCCGCGCCGAGGCCGAGGGCGGTCCCGGGGCGCGCGAGCGGATCCTGGCCGCGGCCCGTACGGAGTTCGCCGAGCGGGGCTACGACAAGACGTCGGTACGCCAGATCGCCAAGGCGGCCGGGGTGGACCCGGCGCTGGTGCATCACTACTTCGGCACCAAGGAGCAGGTCTTCGGCGCGGCCATCGAGTTGTCCTTCGCGCCCGCGCTGACCATGCCGGAGGTCATCGCGAGCGGCGGCGAGGCGGTCGGCGAGCGGATGGCGCGCTTCATGTTCGGTGTGTGGGAGAACCCGGTCAGCCGGCAGCCGCTGCTGGCGATCATGCGCTCGGCGCTGACCAACGAGACCGCGGCGGCGGTGCTGCGGGGGCTCATCGAGCGGCGGCTGCTCCAGCGTGTGGCGGGCGAAGTGCATGTTCCCGACCCGGAGTTCCGGGTGCAGCTGGCCGCGGGCCATCTGATCGGGGTCGCGATGCTGCGGTATGTGATCAAGATGGAGCCGGTCGCCTCGGCGGACACCGAGGAGATCGTGGCGATGATCGCGCCGACGCTCCAGCGGTACCTGACGCAGCCGTAGGGGAGGGGCTCTCGGGCCTGCCCCGGAGGGGCCGTGCGCTGTCCGTACTGCGGTCAGCCGTCTCACATACCGGAGTCCGCGTCCAGATCTTGGATCAAGGGCGTAATCTCGGCTACAGCTGCTATATGACGCCGGCCGGTATCCGGCAGGGCCGCCCGGCCCGCCCCCGAGCCCTCGAGGCGCCGGGGAACCCACCCGCGACCGGCGGTCGTACGGACGAACCCCGAGGGAGTGACCATCGTGCCTGAGCTGAGGTCCCGCACCGTTACCCATGGCCGCAACATGGCGGGCGCCCGCGCCCTTATGCGGGCCTCGGGCGTAGCGAGCGAGGACATCGGTAAGCCGATCATCGCGGTCGCCAACTCTTTCACGGAGTTCGTGCCGGGCCACACCCACCTCCAGCCGGTCGGCCGGATCGTCAGCGAGGCGATCAAGGCGGCCGGCGCGGTGCCCCGCGAGTTCAACACGATCGCGGTCGACGACGGCATCGCGATGGGCCACCGCGGCATGCTCTACTCCCTGCCCTCCCGCGACCTGATCGCGGACAGCGTGGAGTACATGGTCGAGGCGCACTGCGCGGACGCCCTGATCTGCATCTCGAACTGCGACAAGATCACGCCGGGCATGCTGAACGCCGCGCTGCGGCTGAACATCCCGACGGTCTTCGTCTCCGGCGGCCCCATGGAGTCCGGCCGGGCCACCCTGGTCGACGGCACGGTCCGCACCCTCGACCTGGTCGACGCGATCTCCGACGCCGTGAACGACAAGATCTCGGACGAGGACATCCTCCGTATCGAGGAGAACGCCTGTCCGACCTGCGGCTCCTGCTCCGGCATGTTCACCGCCAACTCGATGAACTGCCTGACCGAGGCCATCGGCCTGTCCCTCCCCGGCAACGGCTCGGTGCTCGCCACGCACACCGCCCGCAAGGCGCTGTACGAGAACGCCGGACGCACGATCGTCGACATCACCCAGCGCTACTACGAGCAGGGCGATGAGACGGTCCTGCCGCGCAACATCGCCACCTTCGACGCCTTCGAGAACGCCATGGCGCTCGACATCGCGATGGGCGGCTCGACCAACACGATCCTGCATCTGCTCGCCGCCGCCCAGGAGGCCGGCGTCGGGTTCGGTCTGGACGCGATCGACGCGGTCTCGCGCCGCGTCCCGTGCCTGGCCAAGGTCGCCCCGAACGTGGCCAAGGACCGTACGTACTACATGGAGGACGTGCACCGCGCGGGCGGCATCCCGGCCCTGCTCGGCGAGCTCTACCGCGCCGGGCTGCTCAACGAGGACGTGCACACCGTCCACTCCACCTCCCTCGCCGACTGGCTCAAGACCTGGGACGTGCGCGGCGGTTCGCCGTCCGCCGAGGCCGTCGAGCTGTGGCACGCGGCGCCCGGCTGCGTCCGCTCCGCCACCGCCTTCTCGCAGTCCGAGCGCTGGGAGGCGCTGGACACCGACGCCGAGGGCGGCTGCATCCGCTCGGCCGAGCACGCGTACTCGAAGGACGGCGGGCTCGCGGTCCTCAAGGGCAACCTCGCCGTGGACGGCTGCGTGGTGAAGACCGCCGGCGTCGACGAGTCCATCTGGACCTTCGAGGGCCCGGCCGTCGTCTGCGAGTCGCAGGAAGAAGCCGTCGACAAGATCCTCAAGAAGGAGATCACCCACGGCGACGTGGTGGTCATCCGGTACGAGGGCCCCAAGGGCGGCCCCGGCATGCAGGAAATGCTCTACCCGACGTCGTTCCTCAAGGGCCGCGGCCTCGGCAAGACCTGCGCGCTGATCACCGACGGCCGCTTCTCCGGCGGCACTTCGGGCCTGTCCATCGGCCACGCCTCGCCCGAGGCGGCGTCCGGCGGCACCATCGCACTCGTCGAGGACGGCGACCGGATCCGCATCGACATCCCGAACCGCACCATCGAACTCCTGGTCTCCGAAGCGGACCTGGCCACCCGCGAGGCCGCGCTCGGCGGCACCTACGCCCCGAAGAACCGCGAGCGCAAGGTCTCCCAGGCGCTCCGGGCCTACGCGGCCATGGCGACCAGCGCCGACAAGGGCGCGGTGCGCGATGTGAGCAAGCTGGGCTGAGCAGGCCCGACAGCGAAGGACCCGGTGGGCGTCACCAGCCCGCCGGGTCCTTCGTCGTCGCGCTGAAGACCGTCCCGTCGGGAGCCGCCGCGTAGATCCGGCCGCGGGGCGCGTCCACCAGCGGGGCGGGCAGTGTCTCCAGGAAGCCGTTGTGCCGGTCGGCGGCGAGCCGGGGCCTGGTCTGCCCCAGCGGGGTGCCGGACCGGGTGTCGACGGCCAGCAGCCGTCCGTCGGCCGCGGTGAAATACAGCCGGTCGCCGGTCACCACCGGCACCGAGCCCCGGCTCACCGACGTCTCCACGTCCCACTTCCGCTCCCCGACGGCATGCAGCGCACCGCCCTCGGCCAGCAGATACACCGTCTCGCCGTGCACCACGGCCAGGACGTTGTCGAGTGGCGCGGTGAGCGGGAGGCGCCGGACGTGCCCGGTGGCCGGGTCGTAGCGGACGACGGCGGTGGTGGTGAAGCTGGACACCGGGTCGGCGACGGTGAAGTAGAGCGCCCCGGACGACCCGGTGCCGGCCAGGGTGAGCGAGCCGGACAGCCGCCGCTGCCAGCGCACCTCGCCGCTCTTCGGGTCGATGGCGGTGACGGGGGTGTCGGGGCCGTCGACCGACCCTCCGACGGCATACGCGGTGCGGGCATCGCCGGCCGCCTCGGACGCCTTGAAGGCAGCCCACTGGTGCTGGGGGTAGCGCTTGTGCCATCGCTGCTGGTGGGTGGTGCTGTCGAGGGCGGTGACCGTACCGTCGCCGGAGGCCAGCAGGATCCGGCCGCCGGCGATCGTGGCGCCGCCCTCGTAACCGGAGAGGTCCTTGGACCAGCGGGTGGCGCCCTTTCCGGCGGGCGACGGGTCGAGCGCCTCCAGCCGCTTCCCGTCGTGCGAGAAGACGTACAGCAGCCCGCCGGAGAGCACCGGCGCGGACGGCGGCGCGGCGGACTTCGCGGTCGGCGGGGCCGTACGGCGCCACACCACGCGGCCGGTGCCGGGGTCGAGGCGGGCGGCCAGGACGCCGGACTGGGCGCAGAAGAGGGCGGGCGGGTTCGCGGCGGCGGAGCCTGATCCGCCGTCGGTGTCCGATCCGCTGTCGGTGCCCGATCCGCTGTCGGTGTCCGTCGTACAGAACGGCATCTCCGCCGCGTGGCCTTCGGGGCGTTCGACGAGGGTGGTCCGCCAGGGGCGGAAGGCGGCGGCGGACGCGCGCGAGGGACGGGTCTGGAGCGCCGGATCCCCCTCCGGCTCCCCGGAGGACAGCGCCCGGACGCCCCCGAAGGCCCCGGCCCCGGCCACGACCAGCGCCACGGCGGCCCAGACCGGCCAGCGGCGGCGGGCCCGTGGGCGCGGCTCGGCAGCCGGCGGACCGGGCTCGTCCGGTTCCGCCGCGGGGGGCGTCACGACACGGACATGCGTGGCCTCGGCCCGCGGCGGCGTGGACTCGGCGCGTACCGGCCGCCGTTGGCCGGGAATAAGCTGCCCCGGTATCGGCGCGCAGGGCACCGAACCGGCCCCCGTGTCGTCCGGCGCGTCGGCGCCGCTCGGCGCACTGCCCGGTGCGTCGAAGCCCGCCCCCGGCCAGTGCTGCACCTGCTGCTGCACCTCCGTCGGCAGATCGGTGTGCAGCTGCTTCATCAGGGCGTCCGGTGTCGGCCGGTCCGCCGGGTCCTTCGCCAGACAGCTCTCGATCAGCGGCGCCAACTCTGCCGGCACACCCGCCAGATCCGCCTCGTCGTGCACCACCTGATAGGCCACGAGATACGGGCTCTCCGAGTCGAACGGCCCGCTTCCGGTGGCGGCGTGCACCAGCACCGAACCCAGCGCGAAGACATCGGCCGCCGGCCCCACCTCGCGCGGCCGCTGGAACTGTTCGGGCGCCATGAACGGCGGCGTCCCGATCAACTTTCCGGTCTCGGTGCGCATTTCGCTGTCCGACGGCCGCGAAATACCGAAATCGATGACCTTCGGTCCGTCGGCGGCCAGCAGCACGTTTCCCGGCTTGAGGTCGCGGTGCACGACGCCGGCACGGTGGATGTCGCGCAGCGCCTCGGCCAGTCCCGAGGCCAGCCGGCGTACCTCGGCGGGGGGCAGCGGGCCATTCCGCTTCACATGCTCGGAAAGGGTCGGGCCGGCGATGTGGAGGGTCGCCATCCAGGGCCGCGCGGCGTCCGGATCGGCGTCCACGACCGGTGCGGTGAAAGCCCCGCTGACCCGTCGGGCGGCGGCCACCTCCTGCCTGAACCGCCCCCGGAATTCCGGGTCCTGGGCGAATTCGGCGTGTACGACCTTGACCGCGAGCAGCAGCCCGGAGGACGAGCGCGCCAGATGGACCTCGCCCATACCGCCGGCGCCCAGCCGCGCTTCGAGGCGGTATTGCCCAGCGTATTCCGGACGCTCCGCTTCCGGGTCGACCCCGGAATCACGCAGCGGCGGCATCGTTCCACCCCCGTGTCATTACCCGTGCCATTCGGTCGCAGGTGCGACGCGCGGAGCCTAGTCGATGCCGCGTACGAGATGAATGAAGCTTGCTAGCGTGCGGGTTGCACTATGGCAACGCCGCACCTCGACGCGGCGGCACCACGTCACGATGCACTGTCACGATTCACTTCACTGTCACGACGCGACGCCGATCCCACGATCCGGCGTCACGGTTCAACGGGGGAACGAGAAATGACCACACAGGACCAACAGGCCTTCCCGGACGCCGCCGCCGCGGAGGACGCGGCCGCCGTCCAGGCGGCCACCCACCGCCGCAGCTACGCCGTCGCGCCCGGCTACAAGGTCAACGTCCGCCAGGGCCCCGGCACCGACACCCCGGTCGTCCGGCAGCTGGCCGAGGGCGCCTGGATCGAGATCCGCTGCCAGCGGCGCGGCCAGCGGGTCAGCGGCCCCTACGGCACCTCGGACATCTGGGACAACATCGCTCCCGGGCAGTACGTCTCCGACGCCTACGTGCGGACGGGCAGTGACGGCCTGGTCGCCCCGCGCTGCATGAGCTGACCCGCGGGCCGCCCGCGGCACCGGGCACGGCCGCCGGGATAATCGACGACATGAGCGATGAGCAGACGACGTCGTCCGGCGGACCGGAGCGGGGCGGCCCGGAGCCGGAGGAGATCCGGTTCTTCGGCACCACCTGGGTCCACCACGACGGCGGCTACGGCCTGCGCCGGGCCGCCGTCGCGATCGGCTCGCTGGTACTCGCCGCGGCCGGCGCCGCCGTGCTTCGCTTCGCCTTCCAGGGCCTGGAGGTCGCCGACGTCGGCGGGTTCGTCGGCATCCTCGTCGTCGCGGGCTTCGCGATCTGCAGCGCCCTCGCCTTCCGCCGCACCTGGGACGGTTTCGTCCGCCGCCCTGACCCGGCCGCCGAGAGCGCGGCCGACAAGTCCGCGCAGAGCCTGATGCTCATCGGCTTCATCGGCTCGCTCCTCGCCTACTTCTGCCGCAGCCTCGTGGAAGCCCCCGGCGAGAAGCTGCGCCGTACGGAATACGAGGCGGCCCGCGAGCGCCACGAACGCCGCCGCGGCGCGCGCACGGGCAACCCGGCCGCGCGGAAACCCAAGCCGAAGGGCAGGAAGCGCCGCTAGGCCGGGGCCGAGTCGCCGCGCACCCGCCCGCTCAGTACTCCCAGTCCGGCTTGCCCTTCCCGTACAGCCAGTCCTTGAAGAGATCCGTCAGATCCACGTCCGTCCGTTCCTCGCAGAAGGCGATGAAGTCCTTCGCGTCGGCGTTGGAGTGGCGGTACTCGGCCGGCCACTCCTTGAGGATCTTGAAGAAGGTCTTGTCGCCGACGGCGTTGCGCAGCTGCTGGAGCAGCATCGCGCCGCGCTCGTAGACGGGCGTCCCCGTCACGTTCTTCGCCGAGCCCGGATTGCCCGGCGGGAAGGCCCAACGCTCCTTGGCGTCGTCGCTCTTGTCCTTGTAGAGCGCGTCGAACTGCTGCTGGGGCGTCTTGCCGCCCTCGCGCTCCGCCCACAGCCACTCGGCGTAGGTCGCGAAGCTCTCGTTGAGCCAGGCGTCCTTCCAGGTCTTCGGCGTGACCGAGTCGCCGAACCACTGGTGCGCCATCTCGTGCACCACGGTCGTGGTGTCCGGCGCCCCGGCGTAGAGCGGCTTGGTCTGGTTCTCCAGGGCGCCCCAGTCGATCCGGTTGCCGGTGTCGTCGACGATCGCGCCCGCGGAGGAGAAGGGGTAGCGGCCGAACAGCCCGCGTTCCCACTTGATGATCTCCGGCAGCCGGTTCAGTGCCGGTTCGCTCTTCGCGGCCTCCGCCGGATCCACCGCGATGTACAGCGGCAGCCCGTCGGGCGTACGGGAGGTGCTGAAGTCGAACGTCCCGATGGTGGCGGTGGCGAGGTAGCTGGCCATCGGCTGGCCGTTGTGCCACTCGTACGTCGTCCTGCCCTTGGCGGTCTTCTGCGACCGCAGCTCCCCGTTGGCGACGGCCGTGTACCGCTCCGGCACGGTGATCCTGAAGTCGTAGGTGGCCTTGTCGCCGGGGTGGTTGTTGCCCGGGAACCACGTCATCGTCCCGGCGGGCTCACCGGCCACGAACGCCCCGTCGGAGGTCTTGACCCACCCCTCCTTGGAATTGTCCGCGTCCGTCATCTCCTGGGGTATACCGCTGTATTCGACGACCGTGCGGAACGACTTCCCCTTCTGAAGGCCCTCGGCCGGCCGGACCGTCAGCTTGTGTCCCTTGCGCGTGAAGGCGGCCTCCTCGCCGTCGACCCGCACGCCGGACACCTTCAGCCCCTGGAGGTCGAGCTTGAAGGACCGCAGGTCCTCGGTGGCCCTGGCGGTGATCTCGGCGGTCGCGTCCAGGTGCTTCTTCCGTACGTCGTAGTCGAGGTCGAGCCCGTAGTGGGTGACCTGGTAGCCGCCGTTGCCGAGCGCGGGGAACAGCGGATCGCCGACCCCGCCCGCGCCGTCCGCTCCCCTGACGGCGCTCGTGCAGGAGGCCAGCAGCAGGGCGACGGACAGGGCGGCGGTCGCACCGCAGTAGCGGAGGGGCCGGCGGTTCACAGCACTCCCGGGGGTCGGCGATCGATGGATCACCGACCCTACGGTCATTTCTTCCGCAACGCCGGTCCCTTCCGGTTAGAGGGCGTTACGGGAGGGTCGATGGTGTGATGTCGGGCATCGCGGCCTAGCCGCCCCTGCGTACCGGCTCCGGCGCCCCGGCCCCCGTCCTGGCCTGCTGCCCGGTCCTGCGGCGCTGCTCGGCCCAGTTGCCGAGGGCCGCCGCGCAGGCGTGGTCGAGGTGCCGCAGCCCGGACAGATCCAGTTCGATCTCCCGGTTCCCGGGCAGCGCCTCCAGCTGGTCGAGCAGCTTCGGCAGCCGCAGGAAGGTGGCATGGCCGACGACCCGTACGCGGAGCGGGCCGGCGGGGCCGGAGCCGGAGCCCGGGTCCGCCGCGCCGGGCACGTCCTCCGGCGCCGTGCCTCCCGCGCCCTCCGGCTCCGCCGGCTGCACGCTCTCCGGACGGTCCACGCTCCCCGGCTGGTCCGCGACCTCCAGATGCACATGCGAGGTCTCCCACGCCGACTTGGCGACGGCCATCAGCAGCCCCAGCAGCACCCCCTCGAACATGTTGGTGGCCACGATCGCCACCGCCGTCGTCACCAGCACCACCGCCTCGCCGCGGTGCTCGCGCCACAGCGGCAGCAGGTCCTTGCGCGGAATCAGCTTCCAGCCCGCGTTCACCAGCACACCGGCCAGCGCGGCGACCGGCACCATCCCCAGGGCCGCCGGGAACGCCGCCGCGAAGACCAGCAGCCACACACCGTGCAGCACCCGCGACGCCTTCGTCCGCGCCCCGGCGTACACATTGGCCGAGCTGCGGACGATCACCGCGGTCATCGGCAGCGCGCCGAGCACCCCGCACACCGCGTTGCCCGCGCCCTGCGCCATCAGCTCCTTGTCGTAGTCGGTACGCGGCCCGTCGTGCAGCCGGTCCACCGCGGCCGCGCTGAACAGCGACTCCGCAGACGCGATGAGGGTGAAGGCGACGAGGGTGCCCAGAGCCCCGGCGAGCGCGCCCGCCTCCGTCAGGCGCGCGAAGTCCGCACCGCCCGGCGGCTGTACGACCCCGAGCAGGCCGCGCACTTCGACCCGGGCCACCGGCAGGTCCAGCGCGAACACCGCCGTGGTCGCCAGCGCCACCGCCATCAGCGGTGCGGGCACCACCCGCGCCGCCGCCGGCCAGCGCGGCCACAGCACCAGGACCGCGATCGTCCCGGCGCCCACGGCGAGCGCCGTCAGTGCCGCGTCCGATGCGAGGGTGTCGACCACGAGCAACGGCAGGCCGCCCAGGTTGGACAGTCCGCTGCCGGGCGCCTTGGCGTCCGCGAGCTTGTACAACTGCCCGGCGATCAGCAGCAGTCCGATGCCCGCGAGCATGCCCTGGACGACCGCGACGGAGATGGCGCGGAACCACCGTCCGAGTTTGAGCGCCCCCATGGCCAGCTGGAGCACACCGGACACCAGCACCAGCACGCCCAGCGAACCGAGCCCGTACTCCTGCACGGCCTCGTAGACCAGCACCGTCAGCCCGGCCGCGGGGCCGCTGACCTGGAGGCTGCTGCCGGGCAGCAGACCGGTGAGCAGCCCGCCGACGATGCCGGTGACCAGCCCGAGCTCGGCCGGCACCCCGGACGCGACGGCCACCCCGACACACAACGGGACGGCGACCAGGAAGACGACGAGCGACGCGGCGAAATCGGCCCGCCAGCGGGGGAGCGACTGCCGGGAGGGGAGGGAGAGACGGCGGGTCAGGTCGGGGAATCTCTGCATGAGCATGCCTCCAGCGGAGTACGGGATGCGGTGGCGCGCGAGCGGACGCGGACTCGGCTGTGGCTGCGTATGCGTCTACGGATGCGTACGCGTATGCCTGCGGATGTGTACGCGTAGAGGCATACGTATGCAGCGAGGGCCTGCGGATGCGGACCCTGCGAAGCGATGACGCGGACAGGTGCTGCCGATGCCGCGACGCGCGGGGCGCCGGGGGACGTGACGGCTGGATCCGTCGGATGCGTGGGTCGGGGAGGCCCTGGGGGCGGCTCTCAGCAGCGGAAGACGCTGTGGTGGACGGGCAGTTCGCCCGATCTCGACAGGGGTACGGCCTGCCGTCCGGTCAGGGGAGCGGACACCGCGCGGCCACCGACCGCCCGCACCGGCGCGGACGTGGACAGCGGCGTGGACAGCGGCACCGGTGCGGATGCGGTGGCCGGCGACCGGCCGCCGTGCCGTTGCTGGCAGTGGACGGCGGCGGCGTCCGGATGGCCGTCGGTCGAGAAGGTGGGGTGCCCCGCGCGCTGGCCCGGGGGCGGCTCCCAGTGGTGACCGGGGGAGTCGGCGGCGAGCGCGGGCGGTGTGAGTGCCGCGACCCCTCCGCGTACGCCGTGGAGGACGGTGGGGAGGGCGAGAACGATGGTGGCGACGATCAACAGGAGCCGGCCGAGGCGGTCGGCCCGGACCTTGGCCATCGTCGCCCCCTTCGGCGCGGCTGGACAGTCAACCCCATTGTGTCCAGCGGGAGATGGGCACGGGCGGGCAATTGTGTAACTGTCAGGTAAATGCGGAATCAGCGAGCGGGAATGACCGATTCCGATCACCCCGGCGGCCGCCGGAGCGCGGTGTCGACCGCAATGCGCCGCCGTCGGCCGCCCGGCCGTCCGGATCCTTGACGAAGCCCCGAACCCCGAGCATTATTCATCACATGATGAATTACGGCCGCGACCCCGCCACCGACCCCGACCCGGCCGCCGACTCCGACCCGGCCGCCGACCCGGCCCGCGACGCCACCCCCGTCCCGGCCGTCCACGCCCACGACCTCACCGTCGTCCGAGGCGGCCACACCGTCCTGGACTCCCTCGCCTTCGACGTCCCGCGCGGCCAGATCACCGGCCTCCTCGGCCCGTCCGGCTGCGGCAAATCCACCCTGATGCGGGCCGTCGTCGGCACCCAGGCCAAGGTCACCGGCACCCTCGACGTCCTCGGCCACCCCGCCGGCGACCCCCGGCTACGCCCCCGCATCGGCTATGTCACCCAGGACCCGTCCGTCTACGACGACCTCACCGTCCGCCAGAACCTCGACTACTTCGCCGCCGTACTCCACCCCGGCCGGGCCGCCCGCGCCCTGCGCCGCGACAGCGTCACCCGCGCCATCGACGACGTCGACCTCACCGGCCACGCCGACGTCCTCGCCGGCAACCTCTCCGGCGGCCAGCGCAGCCGCGTCTCGCTCGCGGTGGCCCTGCTCGGCAGCCCCGAACTCCTCGTCCTGGACGAACCCACCGTCGGCCTCGACCCGGTCCTCCGCCGCGACCTGTGGAACCTCTTCCACACCATCGCCGGCGACCGCGGCGCCACCCTCCTCGTCTCCTCCCACGTCATGGACGAGGCCGAGCGCTGCCACCGGCTGCTCCTCATGCGCGAGGGCCGCCTGCTCGCCGACGACGCACCCGACGCACTCCGCGACCGGACCGGCTCCGCCACCGTCGAGGAAGCCTTCCTGCACCTCGTCGACGAGGCCCGAGCAACCGCACGGGGCACCCGACAACCCGCCCCCCTCGCCAAGGAGTCGGCACGATGACCACCACAGCCCTCCCCGGTGCCGCGCCGCCGCCTCCCACCCGCCGCACCGCGCCGCCTCCCACCCGCCGCACCCTGCTGCCGCTGTCCCCCGCCCGCACCCTGGCCACCGCCGCCCGGGTCCTGCGCCAGCTGTGGCACGACCCGCGCACCATCGCCCTGATGCTCGTCGTCCCGTGCGTGATGATTGCCCTGCTCCGCTACGTCTTCGACGCGCACCCGGCGACCTTCGACAACATCGGCGCCTCGCTCCTCGGCATCTTCCCGATGATCACGATGTTCCTGGTGACCTCCATCGCCACCCTCCGCGAACGCACCTCGGGCACCCTGGAACGCCTGCTCGCCATGCCCCTCGGCAAGGCCGACCTGATCGGCGGCTACGCCCTCGCCTTCGGCCTGCTCGCCATCGCCCAGTCCGCCGTCGCCACCGGCCTCTCCATCTGGGTCCTCGGCCTCGACGTCATCGGCTCCCCCTGGCTGCTCCTCCTGGTCGCCGTCCTCGACGCCCTCCTCGGCACCGCGCTCGGCCTGTTCGTCTCGGCCTTCGCCGCCTCGGAATTCCAGGCCGTCCAGTTCATGCCGGCGGTCCTGATGCCCCAACTCCTCCTCTGCGGCCTCTTCACCGCCCGCGAGGCCATGCACCCCGCCCTGGAGGCGATCTCCAACGTCCTGCCGATGTCCTACGCCGTCGACGGTATGAACGAGGTCCTCCACCACCCCGACATCACCGCCACCTTCCTCCGCGACGCCCTGATCGTCACGGCCTGCGCCGCCCTGGTCCTCACCCTCGGCGCCGCCACACTGCGGCGACGGACCGCCTGAGACCGTCCCGGTCCTCGGAACGCCGCCCCGCCCGGCCCCGCCCAGGTGCGAGGATGGCGGGACCAGGAACAGCACAGCGGAACAAGGCACAGCACAGCGGAAAGGCAAGCCCGCACGATGACCCAGAAGGTCGCAGTCCTCGGCACCGGAAAAATCGGCGAAGCCCTCCTCAGCGGAATGATCCGAGGCGGCTGGGCCCCCTCCGACCTCCTCGTCACCGCCCGCCGCCCCGAACGCGCCGAAACCCTCCGCACCCGCTACGGCGTCGAAGCGGTCAGCAACGCCGAGGCCGCCAAGTCCGCCGACACCCTGATCCTCACCGTCAAGCCCCAGGACATGGGCACCCTCCTCGCCGAGCTGGCCCCGCACGTCCCCGTCGACCGCCTCGTCATCAGCGGCGCCGCCGGCATCCCCACCGCCTACTTCGAGGACCACCTGACCGCCGGCACCCCGGTCGTACGGGTCATGACGAACACCCCCGCCCTCGTCGACGAGGCGATGTCCGTCATCTCCGCCGGCACCCACGCCACCGCGGCGCACCTCTCCCGTGCCGAGGAGGTCTTCTCCACCGTCGGCAAGACCCTGCGCGTCCCGGAGTCGCAGCAGGACGCCGCGACCGCGCTCTCCGGCTCCGGCCCGGCGTACTTCTACTACCTCGTCGAGGCGATGACCGACGCCGGGATCCTGCTCGGCCTGCCCCGTGACAAGGCCCACGACCTGATCGTCCAGGCCGCCATCGGCGCCGCCGTCATGCTCCGCGACAGCGGCGAACACCCGGTCACCCTCCGGGAGAACGTCACCTCCCCGGCCGGCACCACCATCTCCGCGATCCGCGAACTCGAGAACCACGGCGTACGAGCCGCCCTGATCGCCGCCCTGGAAGCAGCCCGGGACCGCAGCCGCGAACTGGCCACCGGCAACGGCTGACCATCCGCCGCTGCGCCCACCCCCTCCCCACCCAGCTGCGGGCAGGCGTGCCGCAAGGCGATGGGGTCCCCCAGCTCCTTAAGAAATTGCGGGAGGGTGGGCACAGCGGCACCCCCACGGCGGGAAGCCGGACCCCTGAACGGGCACCTGCCGAACCCGCACCGGCCGCAGCACCTTCACCACCGCCTCCGGCACATCCGGCAGATTGGCGACCCCGGCCGAGCCTCCCGGTCGTACACGACATCGGAATGCACATCGGTCACCGCCCGCATCACCTTCTTGCGCACCACCTCGGGCTCGTCCAGCAAATAGACGATCCCCGCCGTACGCGCATGCGACTTCCCCATCTTCGAAGCCGGATCCTGCAAATCCATCCCCTGCGCCGCCACCGCCGGAGTCGCCCCCTTCGGCACCACGAACGTCGCCCCGTACCGCTGGTTGAACCGCACCGCCAGATCCCGCGTCAGCTCGATCCAGCCCCACCGCCAGCAACAACGTCGCGGCCTGCCGACTGAGCCTCCTGACCCGCGCCGGATCGTGCTCCACCGTCAGCGCATGCAGATCCACCACACAGAACAGCGCATCCGCCCGGTGCTGGTCCTGCTCGGCCCAGCGCCGCATGGCCCCCAGGTAGTTCCCCAACGTCAGATGCCCGGTCGGCTTCACACCACTGAACATCCGCGTCATCTCCGCCTCGTCTCCTTCGTATACGTACGTGGAGACCGCCGACCTCGCCGGCCGGCTACGTGAGGGAGCTACGCGAACGGCCACCCGGCAGCGGTTTGATGGCCCTCACCCCCTCGTGTAGTGTTCTCCGAGTTGCCACGGCCCGACAGGTCCCTGGCGACCATCCCGCCGCCACAGCGGCACACCACTACTGCACGGCCCCTCACCGGGATCAATTTCGGCATGCCGAAATTCGATTGCACCGACTCGATTTGAGTCACCGAGGAATTCCGCTAAAGTAGTGACCGCGCCGAAAGGCGCAAAACCCCGCCGACGGGGAATCGGAACTGAATTCGAACCGGCCACGGAACGAAATCGGATCTGATAGAGTCGGAAAGGCCGAAAAGCGAAAGCCGGACGGTCAACCCCGCTCCAACAGGGGGCCGGAGACGGAAACGGATCTGGTAAGGTTGGAACCGCGAAGAAGCCGAAAGGCCGAAACGCACCGGCGAAAATCAGGACCGCGAGGATCTGATAGAGTCGGAAACGCAAAACCGAAGGGAAGCGCCCGGAGAGCCTGGTGAAACAGGCACAAAGGAAGCGTCCGTTCCTTGAGAACTCAACAGCGTGCCAAAAGTCAACGCCAGATATGTTGATACCCCGTCTCCAGCATCAGCTGGGACGAGGTTCCTTTGAAAGTCCTGCCAAGCAGAGCTTCG
>NZ_SUMB01000014.1 GCF_005048155.1 Streptomyces piniterrae | reverse complement strand
CGCGGGCGGCGTCATGGGCTGCGGCGGGGCGGCGGGGGGTACCGGGCCGGTGGGCGGCGTGCCACCGGGGGCGCCGGGCCGGGGGCGCCGCGCGGCGGTGGCCGGGGGCGGGACCGACGGGTCGGACGGCACCGGGCGCAGAACGGTGGTCTGCGGGTCGTCGGCGGGCGGGGTGGCGGTGGGCCGCCGGGGCGGTTGCGGGGGTATCGGTGGGACACGATGCGCGTTGGCGTAATCGGCGTCGGTGCTCACCCGCGCTCCCCCTCGCGCCGCTGGTCCCCGGGGCCGATCGGCATTCGGGGCAGGCTGGTTCGTATCCGGACATCCCGCCGTTGACCTGCTGCCTGCGGCGTCCAGCCACTCTACGGGCTGGTGCGGCCACCGCTCCAACCCACGTCCATGATGTGGCGGTCACGATGTCGCGAACCGTCCCCTACCCAGTGGTAGCCAGGTCTGGCAGGCTGCCGCCATGCACCGGCACACCGCGCACACGGATGGCGACAAAGCCCGTTATGACCGGGCCACCGCGCACCTCGACGCGCCGCTGGCCGTCGTCGACCTGCAGGCTTTCGATGCCAACGCGGCCGATCTGGTGCGTCGCGCGAAGGGCAAGCCGATCCGGGTGGCGAGCAAGTCGGTGCGCTGCCGGGCCCTGTTGGAGCGGGTGCTGGCGCGCGAGGGCTTCGCGGGGATCATGAGTTTCACGCTCGACGAGTCGCTGTGGCTGGCGCGTTCGGGCTTCACGGACGTCCTGCTGGCGTATCCGTCGGCGGACCGGGCGGGCTTCGCCGAGCTGACCGGGGATCCCAAGCTCGCGGCGGCGGTGACGGTGATGATCGACGATCCGGTGCAGCTGGATCTGATCGACGCGGTACGGCCGGCCGGCGGCGGCGAGGAGGTGCGGATATGTCTGGAACTGGACACCTCCTACCACCTGATGGGCGGCAGGGTCCGGGTCGGCGCCCGCCGGTCGCCGCTGCGCCGGCCCGCCCAACTGGCCGCGCTGGCGGGGACGGTGACGCGGCGTCCCGGATTCCGGCTGGTCGGGCTGATGGCGTACGAGGGGCATGTGGCGGGCGTGGGCGACGAGGTCGCCGGCAAGCCGGTGTTCTCGCGGGCCATCCGGATGATGCAGGCGGCGGCCCGCAAGGAGCTGGCGCAGCGGCGCTGGGAGGCCGTGCGGGCGGTGCGCGCGGTGGCCCCCCGGCTGGAGTTCGTCAACGGCGGCGGCACGGGCAGTGTGCAGCACACCGCCGCGGAGGCGGCGATCACCGAGATCGCGGCCGGTTCGGGGCTGTACGTCCCGCGGCTGTTCGACAACTTCCGTTCGTTCAGCGGGCGTCCGGCGGCGCTGTTCGCCCAGCCGGTGGTGCGCCGTCCGGGGCCGGGGACGGTGACGGTGCTGGGCGGTGGCTATCCGGCGTCGGGCGCCGCGGGCCCGGACCGGCTGCCGGTGCCGTATCTGCCGGCGGGGCTGCGCTACGACCCGCAGGAGGGTCCTGGCGAGGTGCAGACGCCGCTGCTCGGGCCGGCCGCTGAGGCCCTGCGGATCGGCGACAAGGTGTGGTTCCGGCATGCGAAGGCCGGCGAGCTGTGTGAGCGGTTCGCGGAACTGCGGCTGATCGACGGGGACCGGGTGGTGGAGACGGTGCCGACGTACCGGGGCGAGGGCCGCACCTTCCTCTGACCTGGTGCGGCCCTCGCCCTCGTACGCTGCTCAGCGCCTTCAGTACACGGTGTCCTTCTGGTCGGGGATCACCGAGCCGTCGGGGCGGTGGACCGGGGCGAGGGTGCCGTCCGGCTGGACATAGCCCTCGGTCGCGCAGGGGTACAGCTTGGTCTGCTGCTGCTTGGGCTCGATGAACATCGGGTTGATCAGCCAGCGGCCGTCGCTGTTGTCGTAGGCGCGGCACATGAACTCGGGCTTGTTGCGGTTGATGGCCAGCCGCCCGGCGGTGGCGTCCGAGACGAAGGTGACATCGGTCTCGGCGTCACCGGCCGCGAAGGCGGCGCGGTGCTCCGGGTCCTGCTGCTGCCAGGCCCTGGCGCCCTTGACGCCGTAGATCTCCTTGTTGATCCAGCAGCGCTTGCCGTCCATGTACGTCAGGACCTCGCCGTTGGTGTCCTTGACGTCGCCGCAGCCCTGGACGCCGGTGGTGAGCTTGCCGGCGCTGACGACGTTGCGGATACCGATGACGTGGTCACGGTGGATACCGACGCCGGGGGCCCAGGCGCGGACGATCGGCTCGGCGGAGGCGGAGACGATGTACACATCGAAGCCGGCCTTCTTGAGCGTGTGGATCAGGTCCTTCTGCTGCTCGTAGTAGCGGATGTAGCCCGCCATCTTGTGGGTGCCCACGGTCTGTTCGGTGCCGATGGGCGCCTTGAGGTTCTCCGCGCGCGCCTGCTTGGCGAACCGGGTCAGCTCGGCCGGGCTGTGTCCGGCGAACAGCTGGGTGATCCAGACGTACTCGGGGACCGTGCGCCGGTGGTTCCACTCCCCCTCGAACGCGGCCTTGCCGCCGGAGGTCTTGGCGTCCTGGTAGACGTCGAGGATCTCGTCCGTACAGGCGGTGTTCTTGGAGGTGGGGAGCGGGTGGCCGACGGGTACGGACGTGCCGCAGGCCTTGGTGAGCGCGCGGTGCGCGTCATCCGTCATCCACTTGTTGGTGGCCTTCCAACTCGCGGGCCGGAGCACCTTGTCGTTGCGCAGCACCCAGGCCAGCGTGGCGTCGGAGACGTCGTTCTTCACGACGGTGTTGTCCCAGTCGAACGTCGCGACCGGCCGCGCGCCGTCGGATCCGGAGCAGCTGCCCCGCTCGTCGATCATCTTCTGCAGCTTGGCGCGGTTCTCGCCGTACCAGTCCTTGGAGACATCGAGCCGGGGGCAGGTGTGCGGGGCCGGGCCCGCGGTGGCCGTCTGGGCGACCGCGACGCCGCCTCCCACGACCGCGAGGGCGGCACCCGCCGCCAGCCAGCGACGCTTGTTGAGCATGAAGGCACTCCTGTCGAACGGAAGATCGAGGGCGGACGCTACCGCACGGCAGCCGGGCGTCGATCGACACCCGGCTGCCGGAGCGGTTACACGGAAGTGAACAGCAGGCGGTTAGAGCGGGGTGACGTACGCGCCCGCGATGCCGCCGTCCACCAGGAATTCGGCTGCATTGACGAAGGAGGAGTCGTCGCTGGCGAGGAAGGCGACGGCGGAGGCGATCTCCTCGGGCTCGGCGAACCGGCCGACGGGGACGTGCACGAGGCGGCGCGCGGCGCGCTCGGGGTCCTTGGCGAACAGCTCCTTCAGGAGCGGGGTGTTGACCGGCCCGGGGCACAGGGCGTTGACCCGGATGCCCTCGCGGGCGAACTGCACGCCCAGTTCGCGGGACATGGACAGCACGCCGCCCTTGGAGGCGGTGTAGCTGATCTGGGAGGTGGCGGCGCCCATGACGGCGACGAAGGACGCCGTGTTGATGATGGAGCCCTTGCCCTGGCGCTGCATGTAGGGCAGTGCGTGCTTGCAGCAGAGGTAGACGGAGGTGAGGTTGACCTCCTGGACGCGCTTCCAGGCGTCGAGCCCGGTGGTGAGGATCGAGTCGTCGTCGGGCGGCGAGATTCCGGCGTTGTTGAAGGCGATGTCGACCGAGCCGTAGGTGTCGTAGGCGGTCTTGTAGAGCGCCTCGACCTGCTCGGAGTCGGTCACGTCGACCTGGACGAAGATGCCGCCGACCTCTTCGGCGGCGGCCTTGCCGGCCTTCTCGTCGATGTCGGCGCAGACGACGTCGGCCCCTTCGGAGGCCAGCCGGCGGGCGGTGGCCAGGCCGATCCCGCTGCCGGCTCCGGTGATGACGGCGGTACGGCCGACGAGGCGGCGGCACACGGCGGTCTGGTCGGTCACTTGGACTCCTCTGTGCTGAGCTCGGTGCTGATGAAGATGTTCTTGGTCTCGGTGAAGGCGGACAGCGCGTCCGGGCCCAGCTCGCGGCCGAGTCCGGACTGCTTGAACCCGCCGAAGGGGGTCCAGTACCGCACGCTGCTGTGGGAGTTGACGGAGAGGTTGCCCGCCGCGACGGCCCGCGAGACGCGGATCGCGCGGCCCACGTCGCGGGTCCAGAGGGAGCCGGAGAGGCCGTAGTCGGTGGTGTTGGCGATCCGGATCGCGTCGGCCTCGTCGTCGAAGGGCAGGACGACGGCGACCGGGCCGAAGATCTCCTCGGTGGCGGTACGGTCCTCGGGCCGTCCCTCCAGGACGGTGGCCGGGTACCAGAACCCCTTGCCGGCGGGGGCCTCGCCGCGGATGGCGGCCGGGGCGTCCTCGGGGACGTAGGACCGTACCCGTTCGCGCTGGGCGGCGGAGATCAGCGGGCCCATCTGCGTGGCGGGGTCGCGGGGATCGCCGACGGTGAACGCCTTGACGGCCGGTTCCAGCAGCTCCATGAAGCGGTCGTAGACCGAGCGCTGGACGAGGATGCGGCTGCGGGCGCAGCAGTCCTGGCCGGTGTTGTCGAGGAAGGAGCCGGGGGCGGCGGCCGCGGCGGCCTCGATGTCGGCGTCGGCGAAGACGATGTTGGGGCTCTTGCCGCCGAGTTCCAGGGTCAGCCGCTTGGTCTGTGCCGCGCAGCGGGCGGCGATCTGCCGGCCGGTGGCGGTGGAGCCGGTGAAGACGACCTTGGCGACGCCGGGGTGGTCGACGAGGGCGCTGCCGGTGACCGGGCCCTCGCCGGGCAGGACCTGGAAGAGGCCCTCGGGCAGGCCGGCCTCCAGGGCCAGCTCGGCGAGGCGCAGCGCGGTGAGCGGGGTGGTCTCGGCGGGCTTGAGGAGGACGGCGTTGCCGGCCGCGAGCGCGGGGGCGGTGCCCCAGGCGGCGATCGGCATCGGGAAGTTCCAGGGGGCGATGACGGCGACGACGCCGAGCGGCTCCTGGATAGTGATGTTCAGGCCGCCGGAGACCGGGATCTGGGTGCCGGTGAGGCGCTCCACTCCCCCGGCGGCGTAGTGCAGCAGATCGCGGACGTTGCCCGCTTCCCACTCGGCGTTGCCCAGGGGGTGGCCGGCTTCGCGCAGCTCCAGTTCGGCGAGCGGCGTGATGTGGGCGTCGACGACGTCGGCGAAGCGGCGCAGGATCCGGGCCCGGTCGCCCGGTGCCACGGCGGCCCAGGACTCCTGGGCGGCGGCGGCCCGCCGGACCGCGGCGTCGACCTCGGCGGCGGAGGTGGTGGGTACGGTGGCCACCACTTCCTCGGTGGCCGGGTTGAGGATGTTCAGCTCGGGCAGCCCGTGCAGACCGTTCAGGCCATTCGACACAGTGGTTCCTTACATGCGCTCGAAGGAGCGGAAGCGCTCCCAGTCCGTGACGGCGGCGTCGTAGGCGTCCTGCTCGACGCGGGCCATGTGGCGGTAGTGGTCGACGACCTCGTCGCCGAAGGCGGCGCGGGCGATCGGGCTGCTCTCCCACAGCTCGGCGGCCTCGCGGAGCGTGGTGGGGACGTGCGCGGCGTCGCCGGTGTAGGCGTTGCCGGTGGTCGCCTCGGGGAGTTCCAGCTCGTTCTCTATGCCGTACAGGCCGGCCGCGACCATGGCGGCGACCGCGAGGTAGGGGTTCACATCGCCGCCGGGCAGGCGGTTCTCCAGGCGGTGCGAGCGGCCGTGGCCGACGACGCGCAGCGCGCAGGTGCGGTTGTCCGGGCCCCAGGCGACGGCGGTGGGCGCGAAGGAGCCGGGGCGGAAGCGCTTGTAGGAGTTGATGTTGGGCGCGTAGAAGAGCGTGAAGTCGCGCATCGCGGCGATCTGGCCGGCGAGGAAGTGCCGCATGGTCTGCGACATGCCGTACGGACCCGCGTCGTCGGCCATGACGGGCCGGCCGTCCTCGTCCTGGAGCGAGAGGTGGATATGACAGGAGTTGCCCTCGCGCTCGTCGTATTTCGCCATGAAGGTGAGCGCCATGCCCTCCTGCGCGGCGATTTCCTTGGCGCCGGTTTTATAGATGCTGTGCTGGTCACAGGTGGTGAGGGCCTCGTCGTAGACGAAGACGATCTCGTGCTGGCCGAGATTGCACTCGCCCTTGGCGGACTCGACGGTCATGCCGGCCGCGCCCATCTCGTTGCGGATGCGGCGCAGCAGCGGCTCGACGCGTCCTGTGCCGAGGACGGAGTAGTCGGCGTTGTACTGGTTGGCGGGGTTCATCTGGCGGTAGCCGCGCGACCAGGCCTGTTCGTAGGTGTCCTTGAAGAGCATGAACTCCAGCTCGGTGCCGGCGTACGCGCTCCAGCCACGCTCGGCCAGGCGGTCGAGCTGGCGGCGCAGGATCTGCCGCGGGGAGGCGACGACCGGGGAGCCGTCGTGCCAGGCCAGGTCGGCGGTGATCAGGGCGGTGCCGGGGTTCCAGGGGGTGCGGCGCAGGGTGCCGGGGTCGCCGTGCATCGCGAAGTCGCCGTAGCCGCGTTCCCAGGAGGACATTTTGTAGCCGTCGACGGTGTTGAGGTCGACGTCGACCGCGAGGAGGTAGTTGCAGCCCTCCGTGCCGTGCTCCAGGACGGTGTCGAGGAAGAAGCGGGCGGCGAAGCGCTTGCCCTGGAGCCTGCCTTGCATATCGGTGAAGGCGAGGACGACAGTGTCGATCTCCCCGGCGTCGACGAGGGCTCTGAGCTCCTCGACGGAGAGTGGGGGCGTGCGGTCTGCCACGGTGTTGCCTCCTGTCACTGCATCCGGAGTGCATAAGGTAGGCATACGAACCATTGATTGGGAAGGGGTTCCGATGGACGGTGCGGCGGATCGGCTGGCTCCGGTGCTGCGGCCGGTGCGGGCCGGCAATGGTTTCGAGGAGGCGCTGGAGCAGATACTCCAGATCGTCCGGCTGGGGCTGGTGCCGCAGGGCGAACGGCTGCCCGCGGAACGGGAGTTGGCCGAGCGGCTCCAGATAAGCCGGGTGACGCTGCGCGAGGTGCTCAAGGTCCTTCAGGACGAGGGCCTGGTGGAGTCCCGGCGCGGGCGCTACGGCGGCACGTTCGTACGGCCGCGCACGGAGCACCCGGGCGAGGCCGAGCTGCGGCGCCGGATCGAGAAGGTCGACGTCGAGGACACGCTGCGCTTCCGGGAGGTGCTGGAGGTGGGCGCGGCCGGGCTGTGCGCGGCGCACGGGCTGTCCGACGAGGAGGCGGGCCGGCTGCGGTCGGCGCTCGCGGCGACCCATGACGCACCGCTGGCGGACTACCGCAGGCGGGACACCATGCTGCATCTGACGCTCGCCGAGCTGTCCGGTTCGGCGTCGCTGGCGGCGCAGTACGCGGCGGTGCGGGCGACCGTGAACGATCTCCTGGACTGCATTCCGCTCCTGGTGCGGAACCTGGAGCACTCCCAGACGCAGCACACGGCTCTGGTGGAGGCGGTGCTGGAGGGCGACGCGGACGGCGCGCGCGAGGTGATGCGGGAGCACTGCTGCGGCACCGCCGCTCTGCTGCGCGGATTCCTCGCCTCCCCCGCGACGAGCGAGTCCCTGACGTAACCAGTCTTTTACGCACGGGTCTTGCGCTGAAGCCCACGGACAGCAAAGGTGTGCCCCCAAACCTTTACTCCGGACATCCCTTCGGCGAGGCAGGAGCGGCTCATGGCCGACAGCACGGAATCGCAGACCGCACCGCCCGGCGCGGCCCAGGGCGCCGCCGCCCCGGGCGGCACCACGGCAACCGAGCCGGATGGAGCCGCCTATCTGGAACGGCGGACCCTGCGCCGGGGCAGCGCGGGACCGCTGCTGCTGACCGGCCTGGGCGTCGCCTATGTCGTCTCCGGCGACTTCTCCGGCTGGAACAACGGCCTGGCGCAGGGCGGCTTCGGCGGCCTGGCCATCGCCTCCGTGCTGATGGGCCTGATGTACACCTGTCTGGTCTTCGCGCTGGCGGAGCTGGCCTCGATCCTGCCGACGGCCGGCGGCGGCTACGGCTTCGCCCGGCGCGCGCTGGGCACCTGGGGCGGCTTTCTGACCGGTACCGCGATCCTCATCGAGTACGTCCTGGCGCCCGCCGCGATCTCCATCTTCATCGGTGACTACGTCGAATCGCTCGGCCTCTTCGGCCTGCACTCCAGCTGGCCGGTCTACCTCGCCTGCTTCGTGATCTTCATCGGGATCCATCTGTGGGGCGTGGGCGAGGCGCTGCGCTTCAGCCTGATCGTCACCGCCGTGGCGGTCGCCGCGCTGGTCGTCTTCGCGCTGGCCGCGCTCACCGACTTCCATGTGGACTCGCTCAACGACATACCGGTCAAGGAAGGTGCCTTCGGCGCGAACTCCTGGCTGCCCTTCGGACTGCTCGGCATCTGGGCCGCCTTCCCGTTCGGCATGTGGTTCTTCCTCGGCATCGAGGGCGTCCCGCTGGCCGCCGAAGAGACCAAGGACCCGGCGCGTTCGCTGCCGAAGGCGATGGCCGCCGCGATGGGCATCCTGCTGCTGCTCGCGCTGATCACCTTTGTCGCCGCGACCGGCGCCCGGGGCAGCGCCGCGATCCAGTCGGTGGGCGACCCGCTGGTCCAGGCGCTCCAGCCGGACGGCAAGCCGACGACCGTCGGCCGGATCGTCAACTACGCGGGGCTCGCCGGCCTGGTGGCCTCCTTCTTCTCCCTGATCTTCGCCGGATCTCGGCAGCTGTTCGCCCTCTCCCGGGCCGGCTACCTCCCCCGCTTCCTCTCCCTCACCAGCCGCCGCAAGGCCCCCTACCTCGGTCTGCTGGTCCCCGGCGCCCTGGGCTTCGCGCTCGCCGCGGCCACCGGGGACGGCGCGCGGATGCTGAACGTCGCGGTCTTCGGCGCGACCATCTCCTACGCTCTGATGGCCCTCTCGCACATGGTGCTGCGCCGCCGCGAGCCCGGTCTGCACCGCCCCTACCGCACCCCCGGCGGCATCCTGACCTCGTCCGTCGCGTTCGTCCTGGCCTGCTCGGCGCTGGTGGCGACGTTCCTGGTCGACAAGGACGCCGCCTTCATCGCCCTCGGCGTCTACGTCGTGGCGCTCGCCTACTTCGCCTTCTATTCCCGGCACCGTCTGGTGGCCGCGGCGCCCGAGGAGGAGTTCGCGGCGCTGGCGGCGGCGGAGGCCGAGCTGGAACGCGACTAGTCGTCATCCGTCCCCACGGCCGGCCGGGCACCCCCCGGCCGGCCCCGACCTTTCCCCCGGTCCGCCCTGGACCCCGGACGTAATGGAGGCCCCGTTGTCCCAGCCCCTCATCGGCATCAGCACCTATCAGCAGGAAGCCAGCTGGGGCGTCTGGACGCTGCCGGCCGCGCTGGTGCCCGCCGGATATCCGCAGCTGGTGCAGCGCTCGGGCGGCCTGGCCACGCTGCTGCCCCCGGGTGATCCGGCGACCGCCGCCGCGGTGGTGACGCGGCTGGACGGGCTGGTGATCGCCGGCGGCGCGGATGTGGCGCCGGCACGGTACGGCGCGCAGCCGCACCCCCGTACCGGCCCGCCGTCCCTGGACCGGGACGCCTGGGAACTCGCCCTGATCGAGGCCGCGTTGGCCGCCGGGGTGCCGATGCTGGGCATCTGCCGGGGGATGCAGCTGCTGAACGTCGCGCTGGGCGGCACGCTCATCCAGCATGTCGACGGGCATGCGGGCCCGCCCGGGGTCTTCGAGCGGCACGACGTCAAGCCCTGCCCCGGAACGCTGCTGGCCGGCGCCCTCCCCGAGCCGGTCTCCGTGCCGACGTACCACCACCAGGCGGTGGACCGGCTCGGCAGCGGACTGCTGGCCTCGGCATACGCGGAGGACGGCACCGTCGAGGCCCTGGAACTGCCGGACGCACGCGGTTTCACCCTGGGCGTGCAGTGGCACCCGGAGGCCGGGGACGACACCCGCGTCATGGACGCCCTGGTAACGGCGGCACGCGGGGCGTCCCCGGTGGGGTGAGCGGCTGCGTCAGACTTCAGTCGACCGCCGTGGCCTTGGCCGCCGAGTACTCCTGGCACCCGCCGCCACCTCGGCGGTCGACCCTTGAATGTCGCGAACTCCCGCGAGGGGCGGGACCATGACGGTGTGACAGCACCGCGCCCGGTCCCGCCCCGGCCCGAGGAGGCCCCGTTGACGAATCACCGGTCACCGAAGCGTCTGCTGGAGATCGTCACCGGGGTGTGGGCCGCCAAGGCGCTCGCCGAGGCGACCCGGATGGATCTGTTCTCGCAGCTGTCGGCCGCGCCCGGCGCCACCGTCGCCGAGGTCGCGGCCCGCAACGGCCTCGCGGAGCGGCCCGCCGAGCAGCTGCTGACGGTCTGCGCGGCGCTCGGCCTGCTGCGCCGGGAAGGCGCGGGGTACGCCAACACCCCGGAGGCCGAGGCGTACTTGGTGCGCGGGCGGCCGGACTACTTCGGGGACGCCGTACTGTCCCTGGACCGGCGCTACACCGGCTGGATGCGGCTGGAAGAGGCGCTGCGCACCGACTCGCCCACCAATTTCGACCCCGAGGCGGCGGAGTCGATGTTCGACGCCGACGACGCGGCGCTGAAGGCGAACTTCTGGAAGAGCATGTACGCGCTGTCCGCCACCAGCGCCCGCGCGCTCGCCGCCGTCTACGACTTCGCTCCGGTGCGCCGGCTGCTGGACGTGGGCGGCGGCGGGGCCGCGTACGACATCGAGCTCTGCCGGGCGTACGGCGGGCTGCGCGCCACCGTCTTCGACCTGCCGTTCGTCTGCGAGCTGACCCGCGAGACGGTGGCCGGTGCCGGCCTCGCGGACCGTGTCGACTGTGTGCCGGGCGACTTCCTGCGGGACGCGGAGCTGCCGGGCGGGCATGACGCGGTGCTGCTCTCGCAGATCCTGCACGACTGGGACGAGCCGACCAACCGGATGATCCTGGGCAAGTGCTTCGCCGCGCTGCCTCCCGGCGGCCGCATCCTGATCAGTGAACTGCTGGTCGACGACACCAAGGACGGGCCGCTGCTGCCCGCGCTGATGAGCCTGAACATGCTGGTCAGCACCTGGGGGCGGAACTACACGGCGGCGGAGTACGGGGCGTGGCTGACGGACGCCGGGTTCGAGGGCGTACGGACGGTGCGTTTCGACGGGCCCGGCGCGGACGGCGCGGTGGTCGCGGTCAGGCCCTGAGCGGGGGCGGCGGGGAGCGGGGGGTCTCGGGCGGGCGAAGTGCCGGTGCACGTGCCCCGGTCCCCCGCGCTTCCCGCTTCAGCGGGATTTCATCGGCATTGCAACTCCTCACGAGAGTGTCTGGCACGGCGCACCGGGCCCCCGGTGCGCCGTCGCCCCGGGTCCGGCCCACGGGACGGCCGCTGCCGTCCCGACGTCGAGAACCGGACGGAAAGCGAGCTACCCCGTGAGTGAGACCCCGCAGATGAACCCCCAGCAGGGCCCCGCCCGTACCGGCCCCACCCGGCCGCTCCCGCAGCGAACGGCGGAAACGAAACCTGCGGCACCGGCCCATGCGGCCCAGGCCCATGCGGCCCAGGCCCAGGTGCCGCCCCCGGTCCCGGCCCGGCCGCCGGGCGCGCCCTCGGCCTGGTCGCAGCAGGTCCCGGCGGGGCCGCGGCAGGACGGTGCGCCGGCCGCCGGGCGGCCGCGGGCCGGTGCGCGGGCCTGGCTGATCGGGGGCGGCGCGGCGCTCGCCGTGGCCGCGGTCGTCGGCGTGGTCGTCGCCATGTCGGGCGGCGACGGGGAGAGCACCGTGGCGGGGCGGCCCCCGGGCGCCACGGGCGGCGGCGCCCGGCCGCCGGCCCCGGAGGACGTGGGGAAGACCTACACCAAGGCGCCCGAAGGGTGTGACCTGATCAAGCCGGCCACGCTCGCGCGCATCGCGCCCGGAACCGAGTGCGTGCCGTCGGAGCTCGACAAGTCGAAAATCGCGTCGATGATCACCAGGATGCCGCGCTGGGAGACCCGCATGGGCTCCGGCGGCTCCATGCTGAACATGAGCGTGCACCTCTCGGTCGGCCCGGGGTCGAAGGGGATGTACGACATGTACAAGAAGAGCGCGCTCACCGCTCTGAAGGACATGCAGACGACCACCGACTCCCGGTCGGTCGGCGACCTCGGCGACCAGGCCCATGTCGTCCACGCCGTCGACAAGAAGCTGGGGAGCCTGGCGCAGGCGCAGGTGATCGTCCGCTCCGGCAACGCCGTGATCACCGTGGACTACAGCTACGACACCAGGGACTCCGCCAAGGGCGAGAAGCAGTCCGAGGACGCCGCCGTCGCCGCCGCCCGCGACGTACTCGGCTCGATCCGCTGACCCGCCGCGACGAGGTGAACATCCCCGCACACGGCGAGGACCCCAGGGTCCCGCGGACACGCACCACACTCCCGCAGCCGCCCACCACGCTTCCCCAGCCACCGACCCCGGCCGCCCCGGCCCCGCAGCAGCAGAGCCAGGCCCGTATCGGCCCCTACGAGGTCTTCCAGCTGCTGGGCGAGGGCGGCATGGGCCGGGTCTTCCTGGCCAGGTCGCCCGGCTCGCGCTTGGTCGCCCTGAAGGTCATACGGCCGGAGTACGCCGAGGCGCCGAACTTCCGCGGGCGCTTCCGGCGCGAGGCGGAGGCCGCCCGCAGGGTGAGCGGCTTCTTCACCCCGCCGGTGCTCGACGCGGACGCCGACGCCCGGCAGCCCTGGCTGGCCACCGCCTACATCCCCGCACCGTCCCTGCACGACGTCGTACAACGCTTCGGTGTGCTGCCCGAGCCGGCCCTGCGCGGTCTGGGCGCCGGCCTCGCGGAGGCGCTGCTCGCGATCCACTCCGCCGGCCTCGTCCACCGCGACCTCAAGCCCGGGAACGTACTGGCCGCCGCGGACGGGCCCCGGGTCATCGACTTCGGTATCAGCCGGGCGGTGGACGCTACGCAGCTGACCCGGACCGACGCGGTGATGGGGACGCCCGGTTTCATGGCTCCCGAGCAGATCGTGTCGAGCCGCGACGCGGGCCCCGCGGCCGACGTCTTCTCCCTCGGCTGCGTCCTGGTCTTCGCGGCCACCGCCCGTGGCCCCTTCGGCTCCGGAAGCACGGCCGAGGTCCTCTACCGGGCCGTGCACGCCCCGCCGCGGCTGACCGGCATACCCGACGCGCTGCGTCCGGTGGTGGCGGCCTGCCTGGAGAAGGATCCCGCCGCCCGGCCGGCCGTCGACGCCCTGCTGGCCGCGTTGGGGCCCGCCGAATCGTCCGCGCTGCTCACCCCGGGCCTGCGGGCGGACCTCGCCCAACGGGAGGCGCATGCCGCGGTCCTGGCGACCGCACCTCCCATGCCGGTGACTCCGCTGGTCACGGCGGCCCTGAGCGGGCCGAGCCGCCGCCGCTTCCTGTGGATCGCGGCGGCCGGCGGCACCGCGGCGGCGGCCGCGGGCGCCACGGCCCTGGTCGGCCGGCCGTCGAAGCCTGCGGGCCGGGCGGGCGGCGCCGCCCGTGGCAGCACCGGCCGCCCCGCCCCCAAGGTGCCAGCGGGGCCGAAGCCGCAGTGGTCGAGCCCGCTGCGTCCCCTGTCGGGCTCCCAGTTGCGGCTCCTCGGCGACACCCTTGTGCAGTGGGACCAGAGCACCGCGATCGGCTACGACACCGCGAACGGCAAGGAACGGTGGACGGCCGATCCCCGTGTGCCGTCCGACGCCAACGGCAAGCCGCAGTGGCTCGGCGTCGAGGGATCGACGCTGTACGCCACGGCCTGGGGTGGCGAACGCGGCCATCTGCTCGGGCTGGACGGTGACGGCAAGCTGAAGTTCAGCCATCCGGTCACCACGTCGGATCCGGAGGACGGGGCCTACGCCTCCGCCGACCACATCGAGCACGTCTTCTGCGTCGCCGACTCGGTGGCCCTCCTCGGTACCGGCGGCCACAAGGGCTACGGCGTGTACGCCGTCGACATCGCCTCGGGAAAGGTGCTGTGGTCCCGCAGAGTGGCCGGCTCCGACTTCCGCGCCCACTCCGACGGGCGCACCTGCTTCCTGCTCGACAACGGCGAGGTGCTCGGCCTCGGCCTGCGCAGCGGCAAGGTGAACTGGACGGTCAGGAAGGCGTTCCGGCCCGGTGACTACCCGCGCCTGGCCACCGACGGGAACGCGGTGCTCGTCACCAGTACCAAGGTGCAGGCGTTCCGCGCCTCCGACGGCCGCAGGCTGTGGACCGCCGTCGACCAGCCGACCACCCTCAACCCCACCACGGTTCTCGGCAGCCGGGCCTACGTGGGGGACGAGCACACCGTCTTCGCCCTGGACACCCGCAGCGGCAAACAGCTGTGGCACACCACGAGTCCGCTGACCCTCGACCCCGGCGGTGCCATCGATCCGGGCCCCGCCGTCACGTCGTCGCTCCTCGCGGTCCCCACGTTCAGCGCCGAGACCCCGGGCTTCCTCGTGCTGGGCGCCGCCGACGGCAAGGTCCGCTGGGCGCACCAGGGCCCCGAATCGAAGAACAAGAGCCAGGCGTGGCGGGTGCAGACCACCGGCACCACCATCTACGCCGCATCCGACACCACCCTCCACGCCTTCCGGAGCGACTCCCGATGACCATTCCTGCAACGCCGCCGACGCAGGCGGACGCCGCCGCCACGCACATCGGCCCGTACCGGGTGATCCGGGAACTCGGCGCGGGCGGCATGGGCCGGGTCCACCTGGCCGCGTCCCGCAGCGGCCGGGCGGTCGCCGTCAAGGTCGTACGCCCCGAGCTGAGCGCCGATCCCGACTTCCGGCGGCGCTTCAAGGCCGAGGTGGACGCGGCCCGCGCGGTCGGCGGCGCCTTCACCGCGCCCGTCGTGGACGCCGACCCCGAGGGACCGCAGCCCTGGCTGGCCACCGCCTACATCCCCGGCCCCTCGCTCACCGACGCCATCGCGGCCCACGGGCCGATGCCCGAGGCCACCCTGCGGGTGCTCGGCGCGGGGCTGGCCGAGGCACTGGCCGCCATCCATCGCGCGGGACTCATCCACCGCGATCTCAAGCCGTCCAACATCCTGCTGACCGCCGACGGGCCCCGGGTCATCGACTTCGGCATCAGCCGGGCCGTCGACGGAACCGTGCTCACCGCCGAGGGCCAGATCATCGGGTCGCCCGGCTTCATGTCGCCCGAGCAGTCGACCGGGGCCGAACTCGGCGCCGCGAGCGATGTGTTCGCCCTCGGCGCCGTGCTCGCGTACGCGGCGACCGGCACCCCGCCCTTCGGCACCGGCGCGGTCCACGCGCTGCTCTACCGCGCCACCCATGAGGCGCCCGAGCTGGACGGCGTCCCGCACGCCCTGCTCGGCATCGTCGCCGGCTGCCTGGAAAAGGACCCGGCCCGGCGGCCGGCCGTCGCGCAGCTGCAGGAGTGGCTGCGTCCGGCGACCACCGCGGGCTGGCTCGGCGCGGTCGAACTCCAGGTGGCCGAGTCGGAGCGGAGCCTCCACGACGAGGTGCGGCCGGCCCTGTTCAGCCGGCGGCGGCTGCTGATCGGTGGCGCGGCGCTGGCGGTCACCGCGGCCGGGGGCGGCACCGCCCTCCTCCTCCGCTCGCGCGACGAGGACGCGCCCCCGGTCCCCGCGCTCTCCTGGTCCAAGGACCTCCCGCAGTCCGACCTGTCGCTGCTCTCGGTGACCCCGACCACGCTGCTGTGCGCGGGGCGGACGTCGGGGTGCTGCTTCGACCGGTCCACCGGCAAGCTCCTGTGGCAGGACCTGAGCGGCCAGAACACCGCCGCCCGCGCCGACGACAAGCGCGTCTACACGGTACGGACGGACGGAAAGCTGCACGCGTTCGACGGCCGGACCGGCAGGGAGCTGTGGGCGGCGTCACCGACCGGGACCGGCGCGCCGCACCTGCAGTTCGCCAACGGCTCGCTGGTCATCACCGTGGGCGACAACGGGCGCTTCCAGTGCCTGGACGCGTCGGGCGGCAAGGTGCGGTGGAGGACTCCGGACATGGGCGCCCTCTCGGTCGTCGGCACCACGCCGGCGGGTCAACCGGTCCTGTGGGGCGACGAGTCGCAGACGTCCACGAGCGCGATGCTCAACGGATACACCGTCGTCGATCCGGACAGCGGCGACCGCGTGTGGTCGAAGGACCTGGTCGCGCTCCACCCACCGGCCAAGGGCACGGTGGTCTACGGCGTCGACGGCGAGATGAACCTGCTCGCTCTCAAGGCCGCGGACGGCGAGACGCTCTGGCGCAAGCCGACCAGGCTTCCCCCGACGAACAGTCAGTTCCTGATGTACGAGGGGTCCTTGAACCTCGACGGCGGAATCCTGTTCTGCTATCCGGGGACCGGCGCCAGCGGCGCGACCAGCGGGCTGCTCGCGGCGTTCGACCCGGCGACGGGGAAGACGCTGTGGAGCGTGCGGACCGCCGCCCGGGGGAACCGGGGCTACGGCCGGTCCGGCACGACGGTCTGCTATCTCGACAAGGTCCTGCACGCCGTCGACGCCCGTACCGGGACGACCCGTTGGACGGCCGGCGCCGGCCTGGGCACGCTGCAGTTCCTGGGCGCCGTGCGCGGTCTCTTCCTCGCCGCGGGACCGAAGGGGCTGTACGGCTTCCATGCCGACACCGGCAGACAGGTCTGGCAGCACCCGGTCAGCGGCGGCTCCGGGTCCTGGTCGGCGTTCGCCGTCGGCGACCATCTGTTCGCCAGCTGGTCCGGCAGGCTCTTCTGCTTCTCGGTGCCCGAGGCGTAGCGGCCGCCGGTGCCGTCCGGCGGGGCGCCGAACCGCGCGTCAGGGCGCCCGGCGGGTCAGCCCCAGCAGATCCCGCGCCGGTCCGGCGGGGCGCTGGCCGCTGGGCCAGACGGCGCGCAGATCGCGGCCGAGGCGGAGGCCGTGCACCGGGATCTCGACCAGGCGGCGGGCGGTCAGTTCCTCGCCCACGGCGAGTTCGCTGAGCACGGAGGGGGCCGCCTCGCTGACCGCGGCGGCCTTCACCGCGGTGGTGGAGGAGAGTTCGAGGAGCGGGTCGGCGAGACCGCCGTGCCGGGCGAGCGCCGCGTCCAGCACCTGGCGGGTGCCGGAGCCGCGCTCGCGCAGGATCAGCGGGGTCGCGGCCAGCTCGCCGGCGGTCAGCTCGGTGCGCCGCCGGGTCCACGGGTGGGACGGGGCGGCGACGACGATCAGCCGGTCATGGCCGATGACGGTGCCGTCCAGACCGGCGGGCACCTCCAGGCCCTCGACGAACCCGAGGTCCGCCTCGCCGGCGAGCAGCCGCTCGGCGACCGCGCTGGAGTTGCCCGCGAGCAGCGATACGGCGGTCCCGGGGCGCTGGGCGCGCAGCGCTATCAGCCAGCCGGGCAGCAGGTATTCCGCGATGGTCATGCTGGCCGCCACCCGTAGCCGGGAGTCGCGGCGCCCGCGCAGCGCCTGCGCGCCCGCGTCGAACGCCTCGGCCGCCTCCACCACGCGCCGCGCCCAGTCCGTGACCAGCGCTCCGGCGTCCGTCAGCCGGGAGCCGCGCGGCGAGCGCTCGACGAGTGCCACGCCCAACTGCCGCTCCATGGAACGGATACGGCTGCTGGCGGCGGGCTGGGTGATGCCGGTCGCGCGGGCCGCGCGGCCCAGGCTGCCGAGCCGGGCCACGGCGAGCAGCAGTTCCAGCGCGCCGAGGTCCGGGACCCGGTGCGAGAGCGGCACCGCGGGCTCGGGCGTACGGCCGCCCGGGGTGCCGGTCACGGCGCGGCCCGCCACCGGCCGCCGCCGGTCGCCGCCGCGTGCCCCGTGGCCACAGCCCTCACCGCCCACGCATCCGACCCATAAAACCCACTGCACATAAACCCAGGTTATGCCCTCATAGACACAACGTCCCTGGTGGGGTGGGGCGAGGGCGATCAGGCTTCTCTCATGGCAACACTCACGCACGCACCTTCCCGGCCCGGCACCACCCCGGGCCGCCCCCCGCGGGGGCCGGTCCCGCCGCGCTCCTCGGTCCGCTATCTCGGGCCCAACTGGTACGCCGCCGTGATGGGCACGGCGGCCGTCGCCAACGCCGGCGCCGCCCTGCCGTTCGGCGCGGCCGCCCTGCGCCCCGCGTACGCCGCCGTCTGGGTGCTGTCGGCGCTGATGCTGGTGACGCTGCTGGCCGCCCGGACCGTGCACTGGGTCCGGCACCGCGACCAGGCGCGCCGGCAGCTACTGGACCCGGCGGTGGCGCCGTTCTACGGGTGCCTGTCGATGGCGCTGGTCGCGGTCGGCGGTGGCGCCCTGGCGGTCGGCGGGGACGTGATCGGACGCCCTGCCGCGCTCGCCGCCGACGCGGTGCTGTGGATCCTGGGCACCCTCGTCGGGCTGGCCGCGGCCGCGGCGATCCCGTATCTGATGGTGACCCGGCACCGTATCGAGCCGGGCAGCGCGTCGCCGGTCTGGCTGTTGCCGGTGGTCGCCCCGATGGTGTCGGCGGCGCTCGGCCCGGCCCTGGTGCCGCATCTGCCGGGCGGGCAGTGGGCGGAGGCGATGCTGCTGGCCTGCTACGCGATGTTCGGGATGTCGCTGCTGGCGACGCTGCTGGTGCTGCCGCTGGTGGTGGGGCGGCTGTTCCAGCACGGTCCGCTGCCGCTCGCGCTGACCCCGACGCTGTTTCTGGTGCTCGGCCCGCTGGGCCAGTCCACCACCGCGGTGAACAACCTCGCGGACGCCGCCCCGGGTGCCGTCGACGCCTCGTACGCGCACGCCATGGGCGCGTTCGCGGTGCTCTACGGCGTGCCCGTGATGGGCTTCGCGCTGCTGTGGCTGGCGCTCGCGACGGCGATGGTGGTGCGGGCGGTCCGCGGCGGTATGACCTTCGCGATGACCTGGTGGGGCTTCACCTTCCCGCTCGGCACCTGTGTCACCGGAGCGGCGGGCCTGGCCCGGCACACCGGGCTGACCGCGTTCGGCTGGTTCGCGGTGGCGCTGTACGCGGTGCTGGTGTCGGTGGTGGCGGTGGCCGCCGCGCGCACCGGCTCCGGACTGGCGCGCGGCACACTGCTGGCGCCGCCGCGGTAGGCCTTTCCGACCGTGACCCATCGGGCGGGCCCGGACCGCCCGCCGCTCAGCGGGCCGCGGCGACCGCCTCGGCCAGGATGTCCGGCGCCTTCGCCAACGACGGCCCGTACCAGGTGAGATGGCGTCCGCTGACCAGCGCGGCGGGCAGCCCGGGGAAGGCCTCGGGGCCGTCCTCGGCGGTGAAGCGGTACGGCTCGTCGGGGAGGACGACGAGGTCGGCGCCGGCGGCGTTCAGCTCGTCCACCGGGATGCGGGGGTAGCGGTCGGCGTGCCCGGCATAGAGGTTACGGACGCCGAGGCGGACGAGGAGATCGCCGGCGAAGGTGTCCCGGCCCAGCACCATCCACGGCCGCCGCCAGATGGGGACCACCGCGGCCAGTTCCGCCGGCCGGGGCGGCAGGTCCTGCCAGGCGGCCTCGGCGGCGTCCAGCCAGCCGGGCCTGGGCAGGCCGCAGCCGCGCACCAGGACGCGCGCCAGTTCGCGCAGCGCCTGGTCCAGGGTCCTGATCTCGGTGACGAGGACGTCCAGGCCCGCGGCCCGCAGCGCGCCGAGGTCCTGCGGCCGGTTCTCCTCCTCGTTGGCGATCACGAGATCGGGTGCGAGGGCGGCGATCCGGGCGGTGTCGGGGTTCTTGGTGCCGCCGATGCGGGTGACGCCGAGCCCGGCGGGGTGGCTGCACCAGTCGGTGGCGCCGACCAGCAGCTCGGGCGCGCAGGCGGCCACCGCCTCGGTGAGGGACGGCACCAGGGAGACCACACGGCGAGGGGGCATGCCCCCACCGTACGGTGCACCCCCACCGCGCACCGTTCGCTCGGTGAACTCCCCGCTCAGAACCGGGCGCTGACGGTGCGTCGGAGGAGATACGCCGCACCGCCGGCCAGCACCAGCAGGGCCAGCCCGCCGGCCGCCTGCGTGGTGTTCACACCGTCCACGCTGCCGCCGCGCACGGTGACGGTCTCGGTGTACCGCGCGCCGCCCGGCCCGCACTCGATGACGACCTTGTAGCGGCCGGGCGTCACGCCCTCGTCGACGGTCGCCTCGGCGGCCATGCCGCGGGTGTCGGGGCGGAGCGCCACCGCGCCGCCGAAGAGGGTCGATGCCGCCCTGGCGCCCTGGGCCGCGGCGCAGTGCCGGCCGTCGCTGACGTTCACCTCTTGGCCGGCCGTCACCGGATTCGGCGCGACCCGGGCCGAGGCGGCCGGTGCGGCGAGCCCCAGGACGGCGGTGCTGAGCAGGGCGGCGGCGGTTATACGCGCAGCGTTCACGGTCGGCTCCCGCGCCGGCCGCGGCCGCGGCGGCCACGAGGGACAACCGGCGCACTGGCAGCGAAGCACCCCTCCCGCGCCGCCGCGACGTGGGGCGTCCGTTCGGGCGGACGGCTGCTCCATCGGGGGCGTCCGGGCCTCGCGCCGTGCCGCGGCACCAACCCGGCGACGGTCCAGCGCACCTCCGTGTGGCGTAGGGGGCGTACGGCATCATGCGGGATGTGACTCGACGCCTGATGCTCCTCGACACCGCTTCTCTCTACTTCCGCGCCTACTTCGGGGTCCCCGACTCCGTCAGGGCCCCGGACGGCACACCCGTCAACGCGGTGCGCGGTCTGCTGGACTTCATCGCCCGGCTCGTCCAGGACCACCACCCCGACGACCTGGTCGCCTGCATGGACTTCGACTGGCGCCCCCAGTGGCGGGTCGATCTGATCCCCTCCTACAAGGCGCACCGGGTCGCCGAGGAGGCCCCCGCGGGCTCCGCCGAGCCCGATGTGGAGGAGATCCCGGACACCCTCTCCCCCCAGGTCCCGATGATCGAGGAGGTCCTCGACGCGCTCGGCATCGCCCGCATCGGGGCCGAGGGCTACGAGGCCGACGACGTCATCGGCACCCTGACCGGCCGGGCGGCAGGGCCGGTGGACATCGTCACCGGCGACCGCGACCTCTTCCAGCTGATCGACGACCGGCGCGGCATCCGCATCCTGTATCCCCTCAAGGGCGTCGGCACGCTGCAGATCACCGACGAGGCGCTGCTGCGCGCGAAGTACGGCGTGGACGGGCCGGGCTACGCCGATCTGGCGCTGCTGCGCGGGGACCCCAGCGACGGCCTGCCGGGGGTGCCCGGCATCGGCGAGAAGACCGCCGCGAAGCTGCTGGACGCGTACGGCGATCTGGCGGGCATCATGGCCGCCGCCGACGACCCCGCCTCGAAGCTGACCCCCACCCAGCGCAAGCGGCTGACCGAGGCACGGCCGTATATCGAGGTCGCCCCCAAGGTCGTACGGGTGGCCGGCGATGTGCCGGTGCCCGACGTCGATATCGCGCTGCCGGCCGAACCGGCCGACCCGGAGCGGCTGGAGGCGCTGGCCGCGCAGTGGGGCTTGGGCGGATCTTTGCACCGGCTGCTTCTCACACTCCAGAGATGAACTGTTAGGTTAGGTATACCTAACCCATGGGTGAGGCCTCACCCACGACCGCGTCAGGGGAGATTGCCGTGGCAGAAGAACGTCCGTCCCGCAAAAAACCCGCCGTGCACCGCGCCCAGGTGCTGCGCACCGCGCAGCTCACCCCGCATATGGTCCGCGTCGTGCTGGGCGGCCCGGGACTGGCGGAATTCACCGCGGGCGACTACTCCGACCACTACATCAAGCTGGTCTTTCCGCTGCCCGACGTGGCCTACCCCGAGCCGTTCGACATCGCGCAGATCCGCGCCGACTTCCCGCGGGCGCAGTGGCCCAGGACCCGTACGTACACCGTGCGTTCCTGGGACGCCGCGGCCCGCGAGCTGACCGTCGACTTCGTGGTGCACGGCGACGAGGGCCTCGCCGGCCCCTGGGCGGCCGCCGCCGAGCCGGGCGACGAGGTGCTCTTCCTCGGCCCCGGCGGCGCCTACCTCCCGCAGGCCGACGCCGACTGGCATCTGCTGGCCGGCGACGAGAGCGCACTGCCGGCCATCGCGGCCTCGCTCGCGCGGATCCCCGCGGGCGCGCCCGTGCACGCCTTCATCGAGGTGGCGGGCCCGGAGGAGACGCAGGAACTGGACGCACCGGCCAACGCCCAGATCACCTGGCTGTACCGGGGAGGCGCACCGGTCGGGCGTGAACTAGTCGCCGCCGTAAGGGCGTTGACGTTCCCGGCCGGACAGGTCCAGGCATTCGTCCATGGCGAGGCGGGCTTTGTGAAGGAGCTGCGGCGGCTGCTGCGGATCGAGCGCGGGATCCCCCGCGAGGCCCTGTCGATCTCCGGCTACTGGCGCTCCGGCCACGACGAGGACGGCTGGCAGGCCTCCAAGCGCGACTGGAACCAGCAGATGGAGGCCGAGCAGGAGGCCGCACCGGCGGCGGCCGCCTGACACACAGCAACGCCATGCAGAGCAACGCCACAGAGAGCAGCACCGCCCGAGGGCGCCCGCGAGTCGCGGGCGCCCTCGGCGTTTTCCGGACCGCCGCGCCCCCTCGCGCGAGCCGACGCATCAGCCGACCGGCGGTCAACGCCCTTGCGCCACAACCCCCTTGCCAATCCACCTCCCATCATGGATAGTCCAGCTATCAGATAGCGGAAAGCGCTACTATCCATTCTGCTGGGGGATCCGCATGTCCAGATACCGCTCACTGCTCGCCTTCTCCTGGGCGATGGCGGCGCTCGCCGTCGTGTCGGCCACCGGCCTGATCGTCGACGACCGCGTCCTGGTCGGCTCGCCCATCTGGCTCAAGCCCCTCAAGTTCTCGGTGTCGTTCGCCGCCTACGGGCTCACGCTCGCCTGGATGCTGTCCCGGCGCGCCGCCCCGAGCCGGGTCGGCCAGTGGGCGGCGCACACCGCCGTCGTGGCCGGCGCCATCGAGATGGCGATCATCACCGGCCAGACGGTGCGCGGCCGGCGGAGCCACTTCAACATCGAAACCCCCCTGGACCAGGGCCTGTTCGTGGCCATGGGGCTCACCATCGTCGCCCTGTGGGCCAGCACCTTCGTCATCGCGCTACTCCTCTTCCGGGCCCGTCTGGGCGACCGGGCCACGACCTGGGCGATCCGCCTCGGCCTGCTGATCGCACTGGCCGGACTGCTGCTCGGCGGCCTGATGGTGCTGCCCACCCCCGCCCAGCAGGCCGCGGGCGATCTGGCCACCACGGTCGGCGCGCACAGCGTCGGCGTCCCCGACGGCGGCCCGGCCATGCCGCTCACCGGCTGGAACACCACCGGCGGCGACCTGCGCATCCCGCACTTCTTCGGCATGCACGCCCTCCAGGCGCTCCCTCTCTTCCTCTACGCGATCGAGGCGCTGGCCGGACGCTTCACCCGCCTCCGCAGCGCCGAGGTACGGCTGCGCCTCGTATGGGTCGCGGCGGGCTGCACCACCGCACTGCTCGCCCTGGTGACCTGGCAGGCGCTGCGCGGCCAGGCACTCGTCCACCCGGATGCGGCGACCCTCGCCGCGCTCGCCGCCATCGCGGTGGCCACGGCGGCGGGTACGTACGCGGCGCTGCGCGGACGTCCCGCACCGGCCCAGTCCCCCACCCCCGCCCAGGAGTTGCCCGCATGACCCACAGCGCCCTCTTCGACCTGGCCTTCTACCTCGCGGCACCGTTCTGGGCGCTGATGGTCCTCGCCCCCGGGTGGCGGTGGACCGACCGGATCGCCGCCTCCCCGCTCCCGATGGTGCCCGTCATCGCCGTCTATCTCGCCCTGGCCCTACCGGTGTTCCCGCAGCTGTGGGCCGCGGTGAGCCGTCCCGAACTGACCGGTTTCCAGGAACTGCTGACGCTCGGCGGTGGCGCGGGCGCCATCTGGGCCCAGGTGATCGCCTGGGACCTGTTCCTGGGCCAGTGGATGTACCGCGAGGCCCGCACGCTGGGCATCCACCCCCTGGTCATGGGACCGCTGCTGGTGCTGACCGTCCTGCTCTCCCCCATCGGCGTCCTGCTCTTCCTCGGTATCCGCGCGGGCGTCCGTCGCGCGTCCGCCCACCACCGGGTCGATAGCCTGCGGAAAGCGAACGCGCCGACACCAGGCCGACACCAGGGGGAATCATGAACCGCGAGGAACGCGCCATCGGCGCCGTCCTGGGCTCCGCCGTCGGCGACGCGCTCGGCGCACCCTTCGAATTCGGCGAGCCCGGCACGTACAGCGCGCGATTTCCCGACGGGCGGGCGGAGATGCGGGCGGGCGGCGGCTGGGACCCGGGCGAAGCCACCGACGACACCCAGATGGCGGTGCTCACCGCCCAGTCGCTGCTGGCACGCGGCGGCCTCGACCTGCCCGATGTCTTCCGCCGCTTCCAGTGCTGGGCAGCCGGCGGACCGAAGGACATCGGGCTGCAGACCGAGGACGTACTCGGCAGCGGGCTGCCCTGGGACCGCGCGGCCGCGGCGCACTACGAGATCAACGCCCGTGCCGCGGGCAACGGTTCCCTGATGCGCGCGGCCCCGTCGGCCGTGTACTTCGCCGGCCGCGGCCGCACGACGACGATGGAAGCCGCCCGACGGCTGGCCGCCCTCACCCACGGCGACCGCGCGGCCTGGGAGGGCACCGCGGTCCTCCACGAACTGATCAGGGTCGCCCTGGACGGAGCCGATCCGCTCGCCGCCGTACCGGACGCCCTCGCCGGCGTGCACCCGGACCACCACGACCGCTGGGCCACCGTCCTCGCCCCCGACTGGCACCCCGCTCTCGCCACCGAGTTCAACGGCGCGGTCTGGCCCTGTCTGGGGTCCGCACTCTGGGCCCTGCGCACCACCGGCTCGTACGCCGACGCGCTGGGCGCCGCGATCGATCTCGGCGGGGACACCGACACCGTCGCGGCGGTCACCGGCGGGCTGGCCGGCGCGGTGTACGGCGCGTCCGCGATCCCGGACCGCTGGACGCGCCCGCTGCACGTCCCGCTGCCCGGGTTCGGTGACACGGTGCTGCGGACCGCCGAACTGACCGTGCTGGCCGAGGAGTTGCTGCGGGCAGGAGCCTGACCGGACCGGCGTGTCCGCCCGCTCAGTCGTGGTGGAAGACCTCCCGCATCGGTGTCCACCACTCCCCCGGCACCGCCCCCTCGGTCTGCTGCTGGCAAGGGTCCGTGAGCCGCCACCACTCCTGGGTCACCGGATCGGCGGCCATCCGCGCCATATCCGCGGCGTAGTCCTCGCCCACGTACTCGACGTACGAGAAGAGCAGATCGCCCTCCAGGAAGATGGAGTAGTTGCGGAGGTTGCAGGCCGTGATCGTCGCCAGCACCGCGGGCCAGGCCGCTCGGTGCAGCCGCAGATACTCCTCCCGGTGCTCGGGACGCAGCTTGATGACCTTGCCGAAGCGCCGTACGGGGGTGCTCTGTTCCTCACTCGTCGCACTCATGGCCGCATCCTTCACCCACCGCCCCGCCCGCGACAGAGCAGACGGCGCCCGCCCCGTCGACCGGGTACGCGGGCGCCGTCTCCTCAGCTCGGTCCGGCCTACGCCGTCGGCTCAGCCCACCGACGAATACGCCACCACACCGCGCAGCACCGCATCCACGGCCTTGCGCGCCGTCCGCGCCACCGAGCCCTCGGGCGGGGCCGCCGCCGCGATCTGACCGAGGACGTCGATCAGCTGCTTGCACCAGCGGACGAAGTCGCCGGCCGGCATCTCCGCCTCCACCAGCACCTCGTCGAGGCCGAAGCCGGACGCCCAGCGGTACGCGGCCCAGGCGAAGCCGAGGTCCGGCTCGCGCTGGCCGACCCCCTCCGCCTGGTTGATCTTGTGGTCCTCCTCCAGGGCATCCAGCCGCCCCCAGATCCGCACCATCTCCGCCAGCGCGTCCCGGGCCCGGCCGGCCGGCAGCTTGGGCGCCACCGCGTCGTCCGCCTGCCGCGCCTCGTACACCAGCGCCGAGGCGCAGGCCGCCAGCTCAGCAGGGCCGAGCCCCTCCCAGACGCCGTCCCGCAGACATTCGCTCGCCAGCAGATCCAGCTCGCCGTAGAGCCGGGCCAGCCGTCGGCCCTCGTCGGTGACGGTGTCGCCTTCGAGGTAGTCCAGCTCGGTCAGCAGCGCGCAGATCCGGTCGAAGGTGCGCGCGATGGTGTTGGTCCGGCCCTCGATCCGGCGCTCCAACTGCCGGGTGTCGCGCAGCAGACGGTGATAGCGCTCGGCCCAGCGGGCGTGGTCCTCGCGCTCGTCGCAGCCATGGCAGGGGTGCGCGCGAAGGGCCGTCCGCAGCCGGGCGATCTCCCGGTCGTCGGCCGCCTCGGCGCGCGGCTTACGGTGCCGCGACGGCACCAGATGGCCGGCCTTGGTGCGCAGCGCGGACGCCAGATCGCGCCGCGACTGCGGGCTGCGGGCGTTGAAGGACTTCGGGATCCGCATCCGGTCCAGCGCGGTGACCGGCACCGGGAAGTCGATCGACGCCAGCCGCTTGACCTGCCGCTCCGCGGTCAGCACCAGCGGCCGCGGGCCCTCCTGCGCCTCGAAGCCGCGGTGGCGGTTGGTCCGCCCCGGGGACGTACCCGGGTCGAGCACCAGGGCCAGCCCCGCGTACTTGCCCGTCGGCACATGGATGACGTCGCCCGGCTTGAGCTTCTCCAGCGCCGCCACCGCCGCCACCCGCCGCTGCGCCGCGCCCTGCTTGGCCAGCTCCGTCTCGCGGTCCTTCAACTCCCGCCGCAGCCGGGAGTATTCCTCGAAGTCGCCGAGGTGACAGGTCATGGAACCGCGGTAGCCCGTCAGGCCCTCCTCGTTCCGCTGGACCTGCCGCGAGATCCCGACCACCGACTTGTCGGCCTGGAACTGCGCGAAGGACATCTCCAGCAGCTCCCGCGAACGGTGCCTGCCGAACTGCGAGACGAGATTGACCGCCATGTTGTACGACGGCTTGAAGGAGGAACGCAGCGGATACGTACGGGTGCCGGCGAGGCCGGCCAGCGCGCCCGGGTCCATACCGCGCTGCCACAGGACCACGGCATGGCCCTCGATGTCGATGCCGCGACGCCCGGCGCGGCCGGTGAGCTGGGTGTACTCGCCGGGGGTGATGTCGGCGTGCTGCTCGCCGTTCCACTTGACGAGCTTCTCCAACACCACCGAGCGCGCGGGCATGTTGATGCCCAGCGCGAGCGTCTCGGTCGCGAAGACCGCCTTGACCAGGCCCTGGACGAACAGCTCCTCGACGACCTCCTTGAAGGTCGGCAGCATGCCGGCGTGGTGGGCCGCGATGCCCCGCTCCAGCCCCTCCAACCACTCGAAGTAGCCCAGCACATGGAGGTCGTCGTCCGGTATTCCGGCCGTCCTCGCCTCCACTATGCGGCGCACCTTCTCGCGCCCCACCTGGTCGTTGAGCCGCAGGCCCGACGCCAGGCACTGCTGGACGGCCGCCTCGCAGCCGGCCCGGCTGAAGATGAACGTGATCGCGGGCAGCAGGCCCTCGTTGTCGAGGCGGTCGATCACCTCGGGCCGGCTGGGCGTCCAGATCCGGCTGCGCTGACGGCGCTCGCGCTCGCGGTCCGCCTCCCGCATCGTTCGGCCGCGGCGCTTGTCCCGGCCGAACGTCGGGCGGCTGTTCTCCATCCGCGCCAGCCGCTCCAGGTCGGGGTTGACCTCCCGGCGGGCGCCGCTCCGGCCGTCCCGCTCCTCGAACAGGTCGTAGATCCGGCGGCCCGCGAGGACGTGCTGCCACAGCGGCACCGGCCGTTCCTCGGCGACGATCACCTCGGTGTCGCCACGGACCGTGTCCAGCCAGTCGCCGAACTCCTCGGCGTTGGAGACCGTGGCCGACAGCGATACCAGCGTCACCGAATCCGGGAGGTGGATGATCACCTCTTCCCAGACGGCGCCACGGAAGCGGTCGGAGAGGTAGTGCACCTCGTCCATGACCACATAGCCGAGGCCGACCAGGGACTGCGAGCCGGAATAGAGCATGTTCCGCAGCACCTCGGTGGTCATCACGACCACCGGCGCCTCGGAGTTGATGCTGTTGTCACCGGTCAGCAGCCCGACCTTGTCGGCGCCGTAGCGCTTGACGAGGTCCGTGAACTTCTGGTTGGACAGGGCCTTGATCGGGGTGGTGTAGAAGCATTTACGGCCCTGCTCCAGGGCCAGGTGGACGGCGAATTCGCCCACGATCGTCTTGCCGGACCCGGTGGGGGCCGCGACCAGCACGCCTTTGCCGGCCTCCAGGGCCCGGCACGCCTCGACCTGGAACGGATCCAGCCCGAAGTCGTACATCTCTCGGAAAGGGGCGAGTGCGGTGGCCTGCTCGGCCGCTCTGAGCTTGGCGGCGGCATAGCGCTCAGCAGGGGACATGTCCTCGGTCATCGTGCTTACGAGCCTACCGGCCACCTCTGACAACGACCGGATCTTTATGGCGGCCCTTTACCCGACGAGCCACAGCGAGCCACTCCGCTCCCCGGCTCCCCGGCTCCCCGGGCAGGCGAACGGCCCCGGCTCACAGAGCACGGGGCCGTTCGAAAACCATTGGTCACCACACGTCACACGCGCGTGACAAAAGGTCACGTCACATCGTCATAGCCGCCGCGCCGGGTCACCTCGTCGCCCGGCTCGCCGGTCGCCTGCTCCGGGAGCATCCGGCCGGAGGAGACCGGCTCGATCCCGCCGATGCCCTCGGGCGTCAGATCGAGCTCGGAGGCCTCGTCGTCATCGAGGCCCGCGTCCGGGTTGCCGCGCCTGCGGCGGCGGTCGTTGACCAGGCAGATGCCGACGGCGCCGAAGTACAGCACCACGATCGGCGCGGCCAGCAGGCCCATCGTCAGCGGGTCACCGGTGGGCGTCGCGAGCGCCGCGAAGATCGTGATGCCCAGCACCATGAACCGCCACCAGCTCATGATCCGGTGGCCGGTGAGCACCCCGCCGAAGTTGAGCAGCACCAGCACGAGCGGCAGCTCGAAGGCGAAGCCGAAGACCAGCACCATGCGCGTGACGATGTCGAAGAACTCGTCGGCCGGAAACTGGTTGGCCCAGTCGCTGGGGGTCAGCCCGACCAGCGCACCCGCGGTGGTGGGCAGCACTGCGTAGGCCAGGTAGGCACCGCCGAGGAACAGCGGCACACCGGCGGCGACGAAGCTCAGCGCGTACTTCTTCTCATGCCTGTGCAGCCCCGGCGCGAGGAACGCCCACAGCTGGTAGAGCCACACCGGGCTGGCGAGGACGACCCCTGTCGTGAGGGACAGCTTGAGCATGATGGTGAACGGTGCCAGCAGACCGTTCGCGGTGACCACGACGCACGGATGGTCCCGCGGCGCGGCAACCGAGGTGCCCTTGGGGCAGCCCACCGTGTCGATCACCGGGCCCGTGATGAAGTGGGCGATCCACTCGTACTGCCACATCGCAACGGCGGTGACCACGGCCATCGCCAGCACCGACTTCAGCAGCCTGTTGCGCAGCTCACGCAGATGCGCCGCGAGCGGCATCCGCCCCTCGGGGTCCTTCTCCTGCTTGCGGGCGGACTTGAGCAACCCACTTCCTCGTCTCGTACATCAGCCGTACCCGACGGTCGGCGACTGGATCGTTCGGGTCAGCTCTTGTTGGTGGTGTTCGGCTCGGCCACGGGGCGCGAGCTGCTCACATCACCGGGAGCCGCCTGAATCGTACGAGGGGCCTGCTGGGCTGCCTCGGAGGGCGCCTCGGACGTGGTGCCGGTCGTGGCGCCGTCCTCCGTCTCGCCCTCCTTCTTCATGGCCTTGGCCTCGCTCTTGAGGATGCGAGCGGACTTGCCGAGCGCACGCGCCATGTCCGGGAGTTTCTTCGCACCGAACAGCAGCACAATGACTGCGATGATCAGAAAGATCTCGAACGGCTTAAGGTTGCTGAGCATCTGCGACTACCTTCTCGCCGGGGCGGCGTCTGCTGTGGTGCCTGCCGAATGCGGATCGGACTGGCGTTCCTGGTGCTGCCCTCGATCGTAACGTTTGGTGGTAAACGCTGGGCAATCCCCGTGCGTACTCCGGATTGCCTGCCCTGATGCGCGGCCCACCCGCCTCAGGGACCGCACCGCTGATGCAGCGTACCTCCCGGATCTCCGCCGCAGCAGGGTGCCGCCGTCAGTCCCTGCCGCCTTCATGGGCGTGACCAGCGTGGCCGTGGGCGGCGAGCGGCGTCGCGGCCCGCTCCAGATCCTGCGCGGCCCGCTGGATCCGGTCCGACGCGGTGGCCACCTGGCGCGCCAGCCGCCGCACTTCGACGAAGACGCGGACGGCGAGGACACCGAGCACGGCGATGCCGAGGAAGCCGAGGGCGATAGCGATCATGGGCCAGAGCATGGGGCGAGCCTATCGGGCCGCCCCGGAGGGAGCCGTCGGGCGTCACGCCGCCCGGTCAGCCGGTGTGCAGCCGCAGCGTCCGGACGCCGCCGTCGGTCAGCAGCTCGACGATCCGCTCGCCGGCCGGCTTGCGTACCGACCTGCCGCAGTCGGGGCAGGTGAAGGAGTAGAACGTGGTGCGGCTGCTGGCACCGATGGCCAGCCGGAAGGCGTCCGAGGCAAGTTCGAAGCGGCCCCGGCAGTCCGGGCAGGCCGCCTTGAAGTGCACCGGAGCGGTCATCGTGGCCATCGTGGTCGTCATCCTTCGCTGCCTCCTCCTTACGGTGATCGGAGCTTACGGTGATCGGTGCGTGCGGTGACCGACTGCTCGCCGGCCGTCACGGTGACCGGGGCGCCGCCCGCCGGGCCCGGCGCAGCGCGCTCACTCGCCGTACGCCGCGAGCGCCTGGTTCGCCGCCTGCCGCGCACTGTCGGCGAGGGCCTGCGGCGAGACGATCCGGCCGTCCCTGCCCAGCCGCAGCGCGAGGCGCCGCAGCGAGGCCGGGTCAGGCGTGCGCAGGGTGATGCGCAGCCCGCCGTCGGACAGTTCCTCGGCGCTGTCGTGCGGGTAGTACTCGGCGACCCAGCGGCCGCCGGGCCCGACCTCGATCACGACCTCGGGGTCCTCGGCCGCCGGCTGCACCAGGCCTTCGGACAGGTCCCGCAGCTCGATCGGCGGCGGGTCGGCGGGCGCGTCCAGCAGCTTGATCTCGGCGACCCGGTCGAGCCGGAAGGTGCGCCGCGCCTCCGAGAGCCGGCACCACGCCTCCACATAGGTGTGGCCGACGGCGAACAGCCGGATCGGGTCCACCTCGCGCTCGGTCAGCTCGTCGCGGGCCGGTGAGTAGTAGCGCAGCCACAGCCGGCGGCGCTCGGCGATGGCACGGTCCACGTCGGCGAAGACCCCGCCCTCGGACTCGAAGGTCACCGAGAGCCGGGAGCTGGCGCCGGCCGCCTCACCGGCCGCCGCCTCCAGCTTGGCGGTGGCGCGCAGCAGCGCCTGCCGGTCGCCCTCGCGCAGTCCGGGGAGGGTGGCCACGGCGCGGGCCGCGACGAGCAGCGCGGTGGCCTCGTCGGCCGCCAGCCGCAGCGGTTCGGCGACATCGTCGGGGTTGTGCCACCAGATGCGGTCGCCGTCGGTGTCGATGTCCAGGAGGTCGCCGCCGCGGAAGCTCGTACCGCACATCGGCAGTACGTCGAGGTCGGCGATCAGCTCGTCCTCGCTGATCCCGAAGGCGCGGGCGACATCGCCGACGCGCGCGCCGGGGCGCTCGCGCAGATAGGTGACCAGCGACAGCATCCGCCGGGTCTGGTCGATCGCGTTCGTAGCCATGGAGTGCGTCCCGTCCCTCTCAGCCCTTGGCCACGGCGCGCAGCCGGTCCACGACATCGGCCCGCAGTTCCGCGGGTTCCAGCACCACCACGTCAGGACCGAACTCCACCAGCCAGGCGTCGAGTCCGTGCCCGTTGGGGATCTCCAGCTCGTCCCAGCCGTCGCCCAACTCCCGTACGGAGAGCGCGCGGGCGCGCAGCGGGTAGCCGTGGTCGGCGCGGAGCCTGATCCTGGCGGTGCCGGTGGCGGTCTCGCCGGCCCAGCTCTCGACGGTCTCGCGGACGGTGACGTGGTCCGGCACCGGCGCGGTGAACTTCCCTTGCCGGGAACGGACCTTGCCGGTGATACGGGACAGCCGGAAGACCCGCTCGGCCTGGCGTTCCCGGTCCCAGCCGGCGACGTACCAGTGGCCGCGCCAGCACTCCAGGATCCACGGCTCGACCTGCCGCTGCTCGGGTCGGGCGGCGTTGGACTTGCGGTAGTCGAAAATGACCGGGCGGCGGTCCCGGCAGGCCAGCATCAGCGGCTCGAACGCCGCCTCGTGGGCCGGGATGCGGGGTTCGAGGGCGCTGTGCGGCTGCCCGGCGTCGATGTCCTCGCCGTCCGCGGCCAGCGGCATGCCGGCCGCCCGCAGCTTCTGCAGCGCGCCGCTGGCGGCGCCGGCCAGCCGGGCCTGCTGCCAGATCTTGGCGGCCAGCCCGAGGGCGGCGGCCTCCTCGGCGTCCAGGGTGATCGGGGGGAGGCGGTTGCTGTCCCGGCGGGCCACATAGCCGGGCTCGCCGTCGATGCCCTCGACGGTCTCGATGACCAGGCCCAGCTCGCGCAGATCGTCCTTGTCCCGCTCGAACATGCGGTTGAAGGAGTCGTCGCTGTTCGCCTCGATATACGCCTCGATGGACGACCTGAGCTCACGCTTGGTCAGCGGGCGTCGCGTCCCCAGCAGGCACAGCGCCAGGTTCATCAGCCGCTCGGCCTTGGCAATCGCCATCGACGCCCTTTCGCGTTCTCCCGTTGTACTTCCCGACCGTTGACCGTACCGCTCAGGGTGCCCCGGGCAAAAGCCGAGGGCCCATGCCCCCGGCTCCGGACGGCGTCCGGACGGGGGCATGGGCCCTCAGTGGATCAGCGGTGGTCTCAGACGGAGACCAGGTCGCAAACGAAGATCAGCGTCTCGCCCGGGGCGATCTTGCCGCTGCCGGCGCCGCGGTCGCCGTACGCGAGGTGCGCGGGGATGGTCAGCCGGCGGCGGCCGCCGACCTTCATGCCCTGGATGCCCTTGTCCCAGCCGGTGATGACCTGGCCGGCGCCCAGCTGGAACTCCAGCGGGTTGCCGCGGTTCCAGCTCGCGTCGAACTCCTCGCCGGAGCTGAAGGAGACGCCGACATAGTGGACCTTGACGAAGTCCCCGGCCTTGGCGACCGGCCCGTCACCCTCCCACAGGTCCACGATCTCCAGCTCGGTGGGAGCCGGGCCCTCGGGGAAGTCGATCTCGGGCTTGTCGATGTTCACGAATGTGCTCCTACTTACGAATCTTTACGATTGCCGCGTCAGTCTCGCAGATGTGATCAGAACGTGCCGACGATGTCGACCACGAAGACCAGCGAGTCCCCCTTTTCGAGACCGCTGCCCGGCGGCGGCGCGTCACCGTACGCCAGGTCCGCGGGGATCGCGAGCAGCACCCGGTCACCGATGTGCTTGCCGACCAGGCCCTTGTCCCAGCCCTTGACGACGCTGCCGGTGCCGATCTGGAACGCGGTCGCACCACCGTGGTCCCAGGACGAGTCGAACTTCTTGCCGTCCCGCCACTTCACACCGGTGTACTGCGCGACAAGCGCGTCCCGGGCCTTCACCTCGCGGCCCTTGCCCTTGATCAGCACCTGCTCCTTGAGCTCGGTGGGCGCCTTCTCCCCCTTGGGAATGGTGATCTCCGCGGCCTTCTGCCCCTCGGCCTTCACCACCGGCATACCGTCCTCAGGCGCCGCCTGCTCGCCCTTGACCTGGGCCTTCTTGTCGATATGGGTGGCCCCGGCGATATCGAAGACGAACACCATGCCATCGCTGGGCTTGATACCCGACTGCGGGTTCACCTCACCGATCAGCGCCTTGGCGGTCCCCTCCACCTGGACCCGGCTGCCGACCTTCTGCCCCTCCAGCGCCTCCAGCGCCTTCACCGGGACCGGCAGGTTCTGCTGCATCTGCGGCAGCTGTTCATTGAGCTCGAACACGAGCTGGCGCTTGGGGGCGTTCTTGTCCGTGCCGGGCTGGACGTCCCAGCTGCTGCCGAAGCTCTGCCCCTTCATCAGCTGCCCCGCGTAGTCCGCGCGCACGTTGTCGCCCTTCTTCACGGCGACCCCCTTGCCCGCGACAACGGTCTTGGTGACCACCTTGTCGGACGCCTTGGCGCCCTTCGCGACGGTGATCTTGGGCTTGTCACCGACATCGCCCTTCACCGTGGCGACCGCCACCGCGGACGAGCCCTTGTCGTCGTCCGACCCGCAAGCGGCGGTGAACAGCAGAAGGGGCACCGCCAGCGCGGCGGCGGCGCGACGGGTGGTCTTCGTGAACGAGCGGTACGGGGGGCGTCCCCCGGGAGATTTCAGCATCTGTCCAACTCGGGCTCGTGGGGGTGGATGGGCAATGCCCGCCACTCTACGACCTGTGCCCCCAACCGTTTCCCGAAGCAACACAGCAATGTGCCGGGAGCATTCGCGCTCCCGGCACACCACCACATTCCCCGCCCGGTCACATCCCGGCGATCAGCTTCTCCACCCTGTCGTCGACCGAACGGAACGGGTCCTTGCACAGCACCGTCCGCTGCGCCTGGTCATTGAGCTTCAGATGCACCCAGTCGACCGTGAAGTCACGGCGCTGCTCCTGCGCCCGCCGGATGAAGTCGCCGCGCAGCCTGGCGCGGGTGGTCTGCGGCGGCACCGACTTGCCCTCGAAGATCTTCAAGTCGTTGCAGATCCGCGCCGCTTGCCCCTTCCGCTCCAGGAGGTAGTAAAGACCCCGGCGGCGGTGAATGTCGTGATACGCGAGGTCTATCTGCGCCACCCGAGGGTGGGACATGGTGATGTTGTTCTTTGTGCGGTAACGCTCGATGAGCTGATGCTTCATCACCCAGTCGATCTCCGTGGAGATACGGTCCAGCTCCTGGTCCCGGATCGCCCCAAGGGTGCGGCCCCACAACTCCAGGACCCGCTCGACCGTGCCCGTACGGATTCCCCGGCGATCGCAGAAATCGACGGCCTTTTCGTAGTACTCCTGCTGCACCTCGAGAGCCGAGGCCTCCCGGCCGCTGGCCAGTCGCACCTTGCGCTGGCCCGTGACGTCATGACTGACCTCACGGATCGCCCGGATCGGATTCTCCAGCGTCAGATCACGCATTACCGTGCCCGCCTCGATCATGCGCAGCACGAGATCGGTGGCCCCGACCTTCAGCAGCATGGTCGTCTCGGACATATTGGAGTCACCGACGATGACATGCAGCCGGCGATAACGCTCGGCATCCGCATGCGGTTCATCGCGGGTATTGATGATCGGCCGGGAACGGGTGGTCGCCGAGGAAACGCCCTCCCAGATGTGCTCGGCACGCTGGCTTACGCAGTAGACGGCGCCCCGCGGCGTCTGCAGCACCTTGCCCGCACCGCACAGCAGCTGACGCGTGACAAGGAACGGAATGAGGATGTCCGCGAGCCGGGAGAACTCACCATGACGGGCCACGAGATAGTTCTCGTGACAACCGTAGGAGTTTCCCGCCGAATCGGTGTTGTTCTTGAAGAGATAGACGTCGCCCGCGATTCCCTCCTCATGCAGGCGGCGTTCGGCGTCGACGAGCAGGCCCTCGAGAATGCGCTCGCCGGCCTTGTCGTGGGTGACCAGTTCGGTCACGTTGTCGCACTCGGGGGTTGCGTATTCCGGATGCGATCCCACGTCCAAGTACAGGCGGGCGCCGTTCCGCAGGAAGACATTGCTGCTGCGGCCCCATGACACAACACGGCGGAAGAGGTACCGCGCCACTTCGTCAGGCGACAGTCGGCGCTGTCCCCTGAACGTGCACGTGACGCCGTACTCGTTCTCCAGCCCGAAAATGCGGCGGTCCATGACTGAACATTACGCCTGATGGCCTGCTCTGAAACCGGGTTCGACAGCCCCGTTTCGATCATTTTCCGCCGGGCGGGCACCTTCGGTACGCCGCACGGGATCCCCAAGAAATCGCTTCGTCGACAAAAGCACGAGCAACGCCGCGACCCCACCGGCACCGGCCACCGCGAAGCCCGCCGGCGAACCGCCGCCCTCCACGACCGGCCCCACCACCGACTGGCCCACCGCCGCACCGACACCGAACGTCGTCACCAGCCACGAAAACGCCTCCGTCACCGTGCCCTTGGGCGCATGCCGGTCCACCACCACGAACGCACAGGCCAGCGCCGGTGCCAAGAACACTCCGGAGAGCCCCGCCAGCGCCGTCATCGCGACGACACCGGGCGCCAGCATCAGCGGCAGATACCCCAGCGCCAGAAGCGAGACGAGCAGCCGCAACCGGTTCTCCGGCCGCCCCGGCCACTCGCGGACGCCGTAGACCAGCCCACCCACCAGCGCGCCGGCACCCAGCGCGGACAGCAGATAGCTGGAGACCATGGCGTCCCCGTGCTCATCGGCGTACGCCACCGCCGCGACCGCTATCGACCCCAGCGCCAGCCCGACGAAGAAGAACGCCCCGATCAGCACCAGCATCCCCGAGGACCGCAGCGCACCCAGCCAGTGCGCCTCACGCGGCCCGCTGCGCCACTGCCGGGACGGCTTCGAGACCACGACGGACAGCGCACCGAGCACCCCGACCAGATTGATCACCAGCAGCGCGACCCGCTCCGACCAGGCCGCCACGGACAGCGTGACCAGCAACGGCCCCACCGCGAACATGACTTCCTGCGCGACCGCGTCCAGCGCGTACGCGGCGTGCACCCGGTCCTCGCGCTTGAGCACCCCCGGCCACAGGGCCCGCAGGCCGCCCTCCAGGGGCGGCGTGAAGAAACCGGCGATCACCATGGCGACGTAGGCGAGCCACGGCACATCCAGGCCGACGACGGCCAGCAGCGCCATCCCGAGGCCGGAGAGCACCGAGGCGGGCAGCATCACCCGCGGCTGGCCGTACACATCCACCGCCCGGCCCAGCAGCGGCTGGCCGACGGCGGTGAAGACGCCGTAGACCGCGGAGAGCGCGCCGGCGAGCGCATAGCTGCCGCCCTCGGCGCGGACGAAGAGCACCACGGCCAGCGCGGCGGTGGCGTTCGGCAGTCTGCCGACCAGGGTGCCCACCAGGAGCCGCGCCGCGTGCCGGGTCCTGAGCAGCTCCGCATATCCCGCGGCCATCCCCGCCCCTCTCCGTCCGGCACACCCGGACGTGATACGTATAACCTGCGGCGTTATACGTACCATGGCCGCAACCCGCGGGTCCACCCCGCAGCGGCCCAGCATGAGGAGTGACACACCGGTGACCAGCAACCAGGCCACGCCACCGGCCCGCAGCGAACCACCGGCCGGCACGACCCCCCACACGGCACCGGCCCGGACACCCCACCGCGAACCACCCCGCACCACCGCCGCCACCCGCGCCACCAGCCGGGACGTCGCCCGCGCCGCCGGAGTCTCCCAGGCCGCCGTCTCCCTCGTCCTCGGCGACAAATGGCGCGGCCGGGTCTCCGCGACCAAGGCCGAGGCGGTACGCGCCGCCGCCCGCGACCTCGGCTACCGCCCCAACCTCGCCGCCCGCAGCCTCCGCATGGGCCACACCCGCACCGCGCTCCTCGTCGTCCCCGCCCTCACCACCGAGTTCTTCGCCCGCGTCTACACCGGAGCCGCCCGCCTCGCCGCCGACCACGGCTTCGGCGTGGTCCTCTACCCCTCACCCGAAGGCATCGGCCCGGCCCGCGACCCCTTCGACTCCGCCTCCGCCACCCTCGACGGCGTCATCGCCTCCTCCATGGCCGCCGACGCCCTCAGCGCCCTGCGCCACGCCGGCCTCCCCCTCGTGATGCTCGACAGCGACCCCGACGACGACCGGGCCGGCGCCACCGTCAACCTCGACATCGCCGACGGCGTACGGCAGTTGACCACCCATCTGCTCACCCTCGGCCACCGCCGCATCACCCACCTCACGGCCGGCGTCGACTCCTGGACCTTCGCCCTGCGCGCCAGTACCCTCGCCGAGACCCTGCGCCAGACCCCCGGCACCCAGCTGCGCCACCACCCGGCCGCACTCGGCGTCGACGCCGGGCTGCACGCCGCGCACGCCGCACTGACCGGCCCCGGCCCCCGCCCCACCGCGCTCCTCTGCGACGACGACATCATCGCCGCCGGCGCCTGCAAAGCCGTCCGCCGGCTGGGCCTGCGCGTCCCCGAAGACGTCTCCGTCACCGGATTCGACGACCTGGCCCTCGCGGTCGCCGTCGAACCGGAGCTGACGACCGTACGACTGCCCGCCGAGGAATTCGGCGAAGCCGGCATGCGCGCCCTGATGGCCGTGCTCGACGGCGGCCGCCCCGAGAGCCCCACCCTGCCGGTAGAACTCGTCACCCGCGGCTCCACGGCCCCGCCACCGGCCGACACCGCCCCCGCCTCATAAGCCGGTCCGCCGCCCAGCCGCCCCAACGCCGCGCGCCCCGGCGGGCGATGACCCACCGGGGCGCGCGGACCGGCCTCCCGGCCGGAAGCGGCATCGCCGCACTACTCCTCTGACGACTCCTCAGAACCCTCCGAGGAACCCGCGGAACCCGAAGCCTCCTTGTCCGAAGCCCCGGAACCGCCCTTGCCATTGGCACCCTTGCCGTTGGCGCCCTTGCCCTTCCCGGCGGACTCACCGGCACCCGCCGACTCCTCGGCACTGCCGGCGTCCCCGGCCGCGCCCTCCGCCGGCTTCTCGGCCTCCGCACCGCTGTGCTCGTCGAGCAGCCGCGACAGCTGACGCCCCAGAATCCGCTTGAACTTCCGCTGCTGCGGCCGCGTACGGTCCAGCGTCGCCACCTCGAGATGCTCGGCGGTCAGCGTCCGCTCACCACCGTTGGTGTCCCGCGACAGCGACTCCACGGCCAGCTTCAGCGCCTCGCCCAGCGTCATCCCCTCACGGTGATGCTGGTCCAGATAACTGCTGATCTGGTCGGCGTTGCCACCCACCGCCACCGAACCGTGCTCATCCACGATCGAGCCGTCATGCGGCAACCGGTAGATCTGGTCGTCCTCCGGCGCATTGCCGACCTCGGCGACGATCAACTCGACCTCGTACGGCTTCTCCGCGGCGCTGGAGAAAATCGTGCCGAGCGTCTGCGCATAGACATTCGCGAGACCGCGCGCGGTCACGTCCTCGCGGTCGTAGGTATAACCCCGCAAATCGGCATAACGCACACCACCGATCCGCAGATTCTCGAATTCGTTGTATTTGCCGACCGCCGCAAAGGCGATCCGGTCATAGATCTCGCTGACCTTGTGCAGGGCGCGGGAAGGATTCTCGGCGACGAAGACCACGCCGTCGGTGTACTGCAGCACCACGACACTGCGGCCGCGCGCGATGCCCTTGCGGGCGTACTCGGCGCGATCGGCCATGGCCTGCTGGGGTGAGACATAGAACGGCGTCGACACCGGCTATCCGTCCCTTCCTGTCAAAATCTCTCTCACTGGCGTGGGGGCTCCCCCAGCGGTGGCGGGGGGAGCTTTCCGGAACATCCGTCCCTCAGAGCAGCGCGGCACGCGGGCCGTCGGGCTGCTCGAAGCGGCGCTCATGAACGGCACGGGCGATCTCCGAGATCTCGGCCTCGGTGAGCTTCTTGAAGCCCTCGTCGGTGATCACCGTGACGATCGGATAAATCCGCCGGGCCAGATCCGGCCCGCCGGTCGCCGAGTCGTCGTCCGCGGCGTCGTACAGCGCCTGAACGACGGCCGTGGCGGCCTGATTCTCCGTGAAGTCGTCCCGGTAGAGCTTCTTGAGCGCACCACGGGCAAAGACGGAACCGGACCCCGTCGACGCGAAGCCATGCTCCTCGGAACGCCCACCGGTCACGTCGTACGAGAAGATACGGCCCTTCTCCCGGTCGACGTCCCACCCGGCGAACAGAGGCACCACGGCCAGGCCCTGCATGGCCATCCCGAGATTGCCGCGAATCATCGTCGACAGCCGGTTCGCCTTGCCCTCCAAGGAGAGTTGGGCACCCTCGACCTTCTCGAAGTGCTCCAGCTCCAGCTGGAAGAGCTTGACCATCTCGACCGCGAGACCGGCGGTGCCGGCGATGCCGACCGCCGAATACTCATCGGCCGGGAAAACCTTCTCGATATCCCGCTGCGCGATGACATTCCCCATCGTCGCCCGCCGGTCACCGGCGAGCACCACACCGCCTGGGAACGTCGCGGCGACGATCGTCGTGCCGTGCGGAGCCTCGATGGCGCCCTGGATGGGCGGCAACGGGCGGTTGCCCGGCAGCAGATCGGGAGAATGCTCGCCGAGGAAATCCATGAACGACGAGGATCCAGGCGTCAGGAAGGCTGCTGGCAGACGCCCGGTGCTTGGAGTGTTGGCTTCCACGCGTTTCCTTCCACATACTCGGCCGTCCGCCTCAAGACGTCCGGCCGGTCCTTGAATTGACCCAAGGCTGCGTTGCAGCTGAAGCACCGTACGCCTCGGACCTTACCCGTCTTGTGATCGTGATCCACATGCAGAGCGTCAGACTCCGGGCGGATCGAGCACGACCCGCGCCGCTCCTTGATCGTTGCGTCACGTTCCGCTTCGCCGATGCCGTGCCGGCGCTTGACGTGGCCGGGGCCGCCCTTCGGCTGTCGCGCAAGGTTTGCGGCGGGTCGCCGTACCCCGGCCGGGCCGGCGTGTGCGGCGGCAGTGAGCCGCACACGCTCGGCGGTACCGCGGCGAACCGTCAAGGTCCGACCGCCTGCGAGCGAAGGCTGCGTGCGGCGTCGCGTCGACCACCGCACACAGCTCTTCGTCGACTCCGACTCCTCACCCACCCTTGAGCCTTCGATTCAAAGGCAAGGCGCGCCTACTGCCCGCCCTTTTGAACGAAGCTTCGTACGAAGTCCTCGGCGTTCTCTTCGAGCACGTCATCGATTTCATCCAGGACGGAGTCCACGTCGTCCGACAATTTCTCCTGGCGTTCCTTGAGGTCCTCCGAAGCCTGCGCGTCCTGCGTCTGCTCCTCGACCTCTTCGGTGGAACGCGTGGCCTTCTGCTGCCCGCCGCCGCTGTCCTTGGTCGCCATATGCCTCACCCCGCTCGGTTCGCCCCGCTCGATGTGACCTTCAAGATCCGACCCTACAAGCAGGGTCCGACATCGGCCCCGCACTTGGTGCAACGTCCAGGAGTCACCACGATGATTCCCGCACCGCGGCCATTTCAGCCGTGGATCAGCTGTGGATCGCCGCGGATCCGGCCTGAACCGGCCGTTCATCAGCGGCCGGAAAGCGTCCTCACCAGGTCCTCTGCCGTCCGACAGCGGTCCAGGAGCTCCTTGACGTGTTTACGGGTTCCGCGCAGCGGCTCCAGCGTGGGAACCCGCTGCAGGGAGTCACGGCCGGGCAGGTCGAAGATGACCGAATCCCATGAGGCGGCCGCGACGTCGTCCGCGTACTGCTCCAGGCAGCGGCCGCGGAAGTACGCCCTGGTGTCCTCTGGCGGCTTCATCTCGGCCCGCTGGACGTCCGGCTCGTCCAGGAGCCGCTTCATCTTGCCGCGGGCCGCCAGACGGTTGTACAGGCCCTTGTCGGGGCGCACGTCGGCGTACTGCAGGTCGATGAGGTGCAGCCGGGCGGCGTCCCATCCCAGGCCGTCGCGACGGCGGTAGCCCTCCATGAGCTCGCGCTTGGCGACCCAGTCGAGTTCGCCGGACAGGCTCATGGGGTCGTTCTCCAGCCGCCCGAGCACGTCCTCCCACCTGGTCAGGACGTCCTTGGTCTGCTCGTCCGCGTCCGCTCCGTAGCGGTCCTCGACGTATTTGCGGGCCAGCTCGAAGTACTCCATCTGGAGTTGTACGGCGGTGAGGGTGCGGCCGCTGCGGAGCGTGATCAGGTGTTGCAGCGTGGGGTCGTGGGAGACGTGGTGGAGGGTGCGGACGGGCTGGTCGACGGCCAGGTCGACGGCGATGAACCCGTCCTCGATCATGGAGAGCACCAGGGCGGTGGTGCCCAGCTTCAGGTACGTGGAGATCTCGGAGAGGTTCGCGTCGCCGATGATCACGTGGAGCCGGCGGTATTTCTCCGCGTCCGCGTGCGGTTCGTCGCGGGTGTTGATGATCGGGCGTTTGAGGGTCGTCTCCAGGCCGACCTCCACCTCGAAGTAGTCGGCGCGCTGGCTGATCTGGAAGCCGTGCTCGTGGCCGTCCTGGCCGATGCCGACCCGGCCGGCGCCGGTGACCACCTGGCGGGAGACGAAGAACGGCGTGAGGTGCCGCACGATGTCCGAGAAGGGGGTCTCCCGCTTCATCAGGTAGTTCTCGTGCGTGCCGTAGGAGGCGCCCTTGTTGTCGGTGTTGTTCTTGTAGAGGTGGATCGGCTGGGCGCCCGGGACCTGCGCCGCGCGCTCGGCGGCCTCGGCCATGATCCGCTCGCCGGCCTTGTCCCAGAGGACGGCGTCGCGGGGGTTGGTGACCTCGGGGGCGCTGTATTCGGGGTGTGCGTGGTCGACGTAGAGCCGGGCCCCGTTGGTGAGGATCACGTTGGCCAGGCCGATGTCCTCGTCGGTGAGCTGACTGGAGTCGGCGGCCTCACGGGCGAGGTCGAAGCCGCGGGCGTCCCGCAGCGGGTTCTCCTCCTCGAAATCCCAGCGGGCACGCCGTGCCCGGTGCATCGCGGCCGCGTAGGCGTTGACGACCTGGGATGAGGTGAGCATGGCATTGGCGTTCGGGTGGCCGGGGACGGAGATCCCGTACTCCGTCTCGATTCCCATTACTCGCCGTACGGTCATGCGGCCCTCCTTGCCCGGCGGCGCCCCCGGGTGGGGTCGGCGCTCAAGTACCGCTGCGCTTCCGGTCCGTGTGCGATCCCCGCTCCCGCACAGCGTGACGCGGCGGTACCGAAGAGCCTAGAACGCCTTTGCGGCGCTGGGGAGATCATTACAGTCATTGCTCCAGTCCGGTTTTCCCTGGTCGGTCGCGCTCTCTGGGGGGCGTCACTGCGGTCCCCGGAAATGCGTCCGGCTGCGGACGCCCCGTGCAGGACATCCGCAGCCGGAGAGCGGCGTTACAGGTATTGGCCGGTATTCGCCACCGTGTCGATGGAGCGACCGGTGTCCGCGCCCTGCTTTCCGGTGACCAGCGTGCGGATGTATACGATCCGCTCGCCCTTCTTGCCGGAGATACGGGCCCAGTCGTCCGGGTTGGTGGTGTTCGGCAGGTCCTCGTTCTCCTTGAACTCGTCCACGCATGCCTGGAGGAGGTGGGAGACCCGCAGACCCTTCTGGTTGTGTTCGAGGAAGGCCTTGATGGCCATCTTCTTCGCGCGTCCTACGATATTTTCGATCATCGCACCGGAGTTGAAATCCTTGAAGTACAGGACTTCCTTGTCACCGTTGGCGTAGGTGACCTCCAGGAAGCGATTCTCCTCGGATTCCGCGTACATCTGCTCGACGACCGACTGGATCATCCCGCTGACCGCTGCCTTGCGCGACTGACCGTGTTCGGAGAGGTCGTCTGCGTGCAGTGGGAGGTTTTCCGTGAGGTACTTCGAGAAGATGTCCTTGGCGGCTTCCGCGTCCGGACGTTCGATCTTGATTTTCACGTCGAGGCGGCCGGGGCGCAGAATCGCGGGGTCGATCATGTCCTCGCGGTTGGACGCACCGATCACGATGACGTTTTCCAGGCCCTCCACGCCGTCGATCTCGGAGAGCAGCTGCGGGACGATGGTGTTTTCCACGTCCGAGCTGACGCCGGATCCCCGGGTGCGGAAGAGGGAGTCCATCTCGTCGAAGAAGACGATGACGGGTGTGCCCTCGCTGGCCTTTTCCCTGGCCCGCTGGAAAACGAGCCGGATGTGCCGTTCCGTCTCCCCAACATATTTGTTGAGCAGCTCGGGGCCTTTGATGTTGAGGAAGAAGCTCTTCCCCGCGGGCTGCCCGGTCACTTCGGCGACTTTTTTGGCAAGGGAGTTGGCGACCGCTTTGGCGATGAGTGTCTTGCCGCAGCCGGGCGGGCCGTAGAGCAAGACGCCCTTGGGCGGGCGGAGTTCGTGCTCCTTGAAGAGGTCGGGGTAGAGGTACGGAAGCTCGACCGCGTCCCGGATCAGTTCGATCTGGCCGCCCAGACCGCCGATCTTGGTGTAGTCGATGTCCGGGACCTCTTCGAGGACGAGTTCCTCGACCTCGCTCTTCGGGATGACTTCGTAGACGTAGCCGGATCGGGGTTCGAGCAGCAGGGCGTCGCCGGGGCGGATGGTGATGTCCAGCAGCGGCTCGGCGAGCCGCACCACCCGTTCCTCGTCGGTGTGCCCGATCACCAGCGCACGCTCGCCGTCCTCAAGGATCTCCTTGAGGGTGACGATGTCGCCGGCGCGCTCGTACTCCATGGCCTCGACCACATTGAGCGCTTCATTGAGCATGACCTCTTGGCCGCGCCTGAGGTCCTCGGTCTCCACGCTGGGGCTGACATTCACCCGGAGTTTTCTGCCTCCGGTGAAGATGTCGGCGGTGCCGTCCTCGTTCGCCTGCAGGAAGACACCGAAGCCGGCCGGGGGCTGTGCGAGCCGGTCGACTTCCTCCTTGAGCGCCACGATCTGGTCGCGGGCCTCGCGGAGAGTATTGGCGAGTCGCTCGTTCTGAGCCGAAACGCCGGCCAGGTTGGTCTGCAGCTCGACGATCCGCTCTTCGAGAATCCTCGTGTGACGCGGAGAGTCGGCGAGCTTGCGTCGCAGGACGGCGATCTCCTGCTCGAGATAGGCAACCTGGCCGGCGGGATCTTCAGACCCCCGCCCCGGCCGGATGCCGCGGTTGATGTCGTCGTCGTGGGCTGCCACGGTCCTCACCTCCTCCAAGGAGCTGGACGCTTCCTGACCCTACCTGGGCCGGTGCAGGTTGAAACCCCTAGATCGAAAAGACTGTCGGGGTGTGTCCGATCTTCACCCTTGCGCACGTCCTCACGCCAAGGGAATACCCACCCAACAACATCGGAAAGCGAGCGGTTGTATCGTCGGGACGGTCAACACCCGTCAGGGCTGGCGCCACTTAGACATTTACGTATCACGTAGGCAGGGAACGGCAGGCGAGATGACCGCGCAGGATGAAGCCCGTCCAGAGCTTGAAGTCTGGATCGACCAGGACCTGTGCACCGGCGACGGGATCTGCGCGCAGTACGCGCCGGAGGTTTTCGAGCTGGACATCGACGGTCTGGCTTATGTGAAGAGCGCCGATGACGAGCTGCTGCAGGACAAGGGTGCCACAACGCCCGTCCCGTTGAAGCTGCTCGATGATGTGCGGGACTCCGCGAAGGAGTGCCCCGGAGACTGTATCCACGTCCGTCGTATGTCGGACCTGGTGGAAGTCTACGGTCCGGACGCTGAGTAGCCGGGCGGACGCGGCGCGGAAGGACCGCAGGCGTGGTGGGGTCGATGCCGACCGCACCACGCCTACTTCGTGTGACGAGTCAGGCGCTCTTGGTGTTCGCGGCGGAGGGCAGCTCGGTCTCGATGAACTTCCCCTCCCGCCATTGCCACTTGACGTTCCTGCGCTCGTCGGGGCAGCAGCGCGGCACGTCCAGCGAGGAGTAGCCCAGGAGCGTCGCGGAGATCGTGTCGCCCCTGAGGGCGAAGCGCTCGACGCTGAGCTTCTGGGACGGGGCGACAAGGGTCGCGACGATGCGCGGCGGGGCTTCCGGCTCATCGGGGGCGGTCGGCTGGGCGAGGACGTAGACGCCACTGGGCGGGGTGCCGAAGTCGCTGTGACAGCGGACCACCGCGACGGTCTCGGCCGTACCGTCGAGGTCGAGGTCGCCGGTGGCCTTTTTCACCACGTCCAGGCGGTTGGGTCCGCAGTTGACGGGAAAGTCGGCTTCTTCCGGCTTGGGGGCCGCCACGGGGGCCTGGGCGGTGTTGGCCCGGTAGGAGGGCTTGGCGCCGTGCGAGGTCGTGGCCGTGGCGTCGGGGGGCTGGATGAGGGACGCGGCCGCGACGACGCCCGAGATGGCGGTGGCGGTGGCGAGCCAGTGCATGGGGCGGGGCTGGGAATGCGAAAGGTCCTGGCCGACCAAGGGCTGCACGCGGGGTAACTCCTGTGAAGAGCTGTGGCGGTGGGAGTGCCCAGCATCGTTCCACAGGTGGGGGCGGGGCGGAACCGTTGCCACCGGAGTTTCGCGAGCGGAAACCGTCTTTCAACAAAGCGGCGCCGCCGGCGGTTCCGGGAGCGGAACTCGTCGGCGGCGCCTGGTGGTTCGATGGCCGGATCGGGACGGTCAGCCGCGCTCGGCGGAGCCGTCACCGTCCGCGGACGCCGCTGCCGGGTCCGCCTTGGCGGGGGCTGTGGTTTCCCGCGTGCCCGCCGCTGCGGTCTCCCGGCCACCGGGGCCGGTGTAGTCCTCCCCGTACGCGCCCTTGGCCGGCCGGCGGCGGCGCAGCGGGGGCTCGACGCCGTCGGCGAGCCGGCGGGCGGTCAGCAGGAAGCCGGTGTGGCCGATCATGCGGTGGTCGGGGCGGACGGCGAGGCCCTCGACGTGCCAGGTGCGGACCATGGTTTCCCAGGCCGACGGCTCGTTGAAGGTGCCGTGTTCGCGGATCGACTCGACGGTGCGGGCCAGCTGCGTGGTCGTGGCGACGTACGCGCACAGGATGCCGCCGGGGACCAGGGCCTTGGAGACGGCCTCCAGGCACTCCCAGGGGGCGAGCATGTCGAGGATGACGCGGTCGACCTCGGTGTCGGAGAGGTTGTCCTGGAGGTCGCCGACGGTGAGGGTCCACGCGGGGTGCGGGCCGCCGAAGTAGCGCTCGACGTTCTGCGTGGCGATCTCGGCGAAGTCGGCGCGGCGCTCGTAGGAGTGCAGCATGCCGTGGTCGCCGATGGCGCGCAGCAGGAAGCTGCTGAGCGAGCCGGATCCCACCCCCGCCTCGACGACGCGGGCGCCGGGGAAGATGTCGGCCATCGCCAGGATCTGCCCCGCGTCCTTGGGGTAGACCACGGCGGCGCCGCGGGGCATGGACAGGACGTAGTCGGGGAGCAGCGGGCGCAGCGCGAGGTAGGCGACGTTCCCGGTGGTACGGACAACACTGCCCTCGGGAGCACCGATCAGCTCGTCGTGGGGGAAGGCTCCCTTGTGGGTGTGGAAGCTTTTTCCCTCTTCGAGCGTGAAGGTGTAGTGGCGTCCCTTGGGGTCGGTGAGCTGGACCTGGTCCCCGACCTTGAAGGGCCCGCGACGGCGGGCGGCACCGGTCGGTTCGGACATGTGACCAGCCTACCGGCCGATCGGGGCGGGCCGGACCAATGGGTGGGCGGGGCGGCGGGTGGGGCGGTGTCCGGGCGGGTGTGGGGGGCTGTGGGGCGGGTTGCCGGGTGGGTTGCCGGGTGGGCGGGCCTCGGACCGGGGGGCGGCCTACGGGGCGAATCGAACGCCCGGGTCCCCCCGGCTGGGGGCTACCCAAGGGCGCCGGGCGCCAAGCCGCCGGATCAGCGCCGTCGGATCAGTACGGCCGGATCAATGCGTCCGGATCACGACGGCCTGGCCATCGCGGAGACGAAGGCGCGCTCGACGTCGGCCGTGGACAGCACACCGTAGATCTCGCCCGTCTCCTCGACGACGAGGTATTCGGTGGCCGGGGTGGCGCGGAGGTATTCCAGCAGGTCTTCGCCGGCGAGTTCGGCGGAGACCCGCATGCCGTCCTTGAGTTCCTGGGCGAGGGTGCCGACGGGGACCCAGGGGCGGCGGTGGTCGGGAATGCCGACGATGGCGGCTTCGCGGACGACGGCGGTGGGTTCGCCCTGGCGGTCGACGACGACGAGGGCGCGGGCGCCGGCGTCGTTGGCGCGTCGGAGCGCTTCGGACAGCGGCGTGTCGGTCTCGACGGGGACGGCGCGCCGGGTGAGGTTGCGGGCCTGGAGGTCGGGGAGGCGTTCGCGCAGCCGGGCCATGCGGAGGCTGTTGCCGGCGCCGGTCCAGATGATGGCGGCGAGGATCGCGGCGAGCAGGGCGTCGGTGAGGCTGTCGGCGCCGCCGATCTCGGGGCGGGTGTTGCCGAGGGCGCCGGTGTGGGTGAGCAGCGGCAGGCCGATGAGGACGGCGACGGCGAGCGCGCGGCCGACCCAGGCGGCGGCGACGGTGCCGGTCATGGGCCTGCCGGTGATCTTCCAGACGACGGCGCGGAGCATGCGGCCGCCGTCCAGGGGCAGCCCTGGGAGCAGGTTGAAGATCGCGACGATGAGGTTGGAGATCATCAGGCCGGCGAGCAGGACGCCGGGGACGGTGCCCGGCTCGACCAGGTGCATGCCGACGTAGAAGACGCCGGCGAGGACGAGGGAGAGCAGCGGGCCGACGACGGCGAGGGTGAATTCCCGGCCGGGGGTCTCGGTCTCCTTCTCGATTTCCGAGACGCCGCCGAAGAACTGCAGCTGGATGCGGCGTACCGGGAGCTTGAAGCGGAGCGCGGCGACGGTGTGCGCGAGCTCGTGGACGAGCACCGAGGCGTAGAAAGCGACGGCGAAGAACAGTGAGACGAGGTAGCGGGCGCCGCCGAGCTCGGGCAGGACGCGTTCCAGCTGGCCGCCGAAGACCCAGGTGATGAGGGCGGCGACGAGGAACCAGCTGGGGGCGACGTAGACCGGTACGCCGAAGGGGCGGCCCATGAGGATGCCGCCACCGCTCCTCCCCTTGCCGGGCTCGCGTACCTCGCGCTCTTTGGTGTCCTCGGGCGGCTCGGGCGGCTGGGGCCGCACGGACTCCTGGGGGTCCTGCGGCTTCCCGCTCTCGTCCACGGCGTCCCCTCGTCGAATACGGCCTTCGCACCTGTTGGGCATGATCTGTCGATCATGCAGGGCAAAGGGGTCTGACGTCGATGGTATGCGGAGCGCGCGGCCGGGATCCGCCGCGGGGGCCTCGCCGGACGGGGGTCCCTCCGCTGCTTGGGCGCTTGGGCGGGGATCCCCTGCTCCTTGAGGGCTTGGGACGGGTGTTGGCGGGACTGTCAGTGGCGGGCCGTAGGGTCTGGTGGCATGGGAACGAGCACGGAGCAGGCCGAGGGGGCCGCGCAGGGTGGGCAGCACGGGCCGGGGGCGCAGCGGGGGCCGCAGGGGGGTGACGGCGCGGCGGACGGCCCGCGGGGGGATCAGGTGCCGGGCGTGGCCGATGGCGGCGCCGGGCGTCCGGTGGCGCTGTCCCCGTCGCGGGCGAGCGACTTCATGCAGTGTCCGCTGCTGTACCGCTTCCGGGTGATCGACAAGCTGCCGGAGAAGCCGAGCGCCGCGGCGACGCGGGGCACGGTGGTGCATGCCGTGCTGGAGCGGCTCTTCGACCCTCCGGCGGTGCAGCGTACGGCTCCCAGCGCGCGGGCCATGGTGCCCGGCGAGTGGGAGAAGCTGCTGGCCAAGCGGCCCGAGCTGGCCGGGCTGTTCGAGGACGACGCGGACGGCGAGCGGCTGGGGAAGTGGCTGGCGGACGCCGAGGCGCTGGTGGAGCGGTGGTTCGCGTTGGAGGATCCGACGCGTCTGGAGCCGGCCGACCGCGAGCTGTATGTCGAGACGGTGCTGGATTCGGGGCTGCGGCTGCGGGGCTTCATCGACCGGGTCGATATCGCGCCGACGGGCGAGATCCGGATCGTCGACTACAAGACCGGGAAGGCGCCGCGTCCGCAGTATGCGGAGGGCGCGCTGTTCCAGATGAAGTTCTACGCGCTGGTGGTGTGGCGGCTGCGGGGCGTGCTGCCGAGGCGGTTGCAGCTGGTGTATCTGGGCAGCGGCGATCTGGTGACGTACGACCCGAGTGAGGCGGATCTGCGGGGCGTGGAGCGGAAGTTGCTGGCGCTGTGGGAGGCGATCCAGCTGGCCACGGAGACCGGCGACTGGCGGCCGCGGCCGACCAAGCTCTGCGGCTGGTGCGACCACCAGGCGCACTGTCCGGAATTCGGCGGCACTCCCCCGGTCTACCCGTTGACGGTGCGAGCGGCGGGAGATGTCCCGGCCGGGGAGCCGGGGGTTGTCCCCCAGGAGGCATAGCCGTTGGCGGTGCGAGCGGCGGGAGGTGTTCCCGCCGGGGGTCCGGGGTTGCCTCCCGGGAAGCGCGGTCGCCGGCGGTCCGCCCGGCGGACGGTGGCGGGGGGCGGCAGGGCAGAATGGGGTGATCTATCGAAGGAGAGCTCGTGGCCATCCGCGTCCTGCTGGTCGACGACCAGCCCCTGCTGCGTACCGGATTCCGGATGATTCTGGAGGCCGAGCAGGATCTGGCGGTCGTCGGTGAGGCCGGTGACGGCCTGCAGGCACTGGATCAGGTACGGGCGCTGCAGCCCGATGTGGTGCTGATGGACATCCGGATGCCCCGGATGGACGGTGTCGAGGCGACCCGGCAGATCACCGGGCCCGCGAAGGACGGCCCGGCGAAGGTGCTGGTGCTCACGACCTTCGATCTGGACGAGTACGTGGTCGAGGCGCTGCGGGCGGGGGCCAGCGGCTTTCTGCTGAAGGACGCGCCGGCCAATGAGCTGGTGCAGGCGATCCGGGTGGTGGCGGCGGGCGAGGCGATGCTCGCGCCGAGCATCACTCGGCGGCTGCTGGACAAGTACGCCGGGCATCTGCCGTCGGGCGAGGAGCCGGTGCCGGACACGCTGCACACGCTGACCGAGCGTGAGGTCGAGGTGCTGAAGCTGGTGGCGCGCGGGCTGTCGAACGCGGAGATCGCCGCGGATCTGTTCGTGAGCGAGACGACGGTCAAGACGCATGTGGGGCATGTGCTGACGAAGCTGGGGCTGCGCGACCGGGTGCAGGCCGCGGTGTACGCGTACGAGAGCGGGCTGGTGCGGCCGGGCGCGCAGTAGGCGTCACAGGGTTCGTACAGCCGGCAGAGGCCGTACAGCCGGCAAGCTTTACGCGCGCCCGAACGGTGCGCACGACGGCGGGGCTCATGCGACGGCACGGCTCAACGGCGGCGGGGCCGGCCCGGGGATTCCCCGGGCCGGCCCCGCTGTCGTCCGTGCGGCGTCCGATCAGGCGTCGGCCGACTTGCTGATCTCCCAGAACCGGAAGACGGTCGAGGAGTCCAGGGTCCACTCCAGGCCGGAGACCCCTTCGCGTGCGACGGCGTACTGCTTGCCCTGCCAGATCGGGATGACCGGCAGGTCCTGGGCGACGATGTCCTGCACCTCGCGGAAGGCGCCCTTGGTGGCGCCGCGATCGGGCTGGTCGGCCGTCTTGGGCAGCAGGCGCCCGGTGATGCGGGGCGAGTCGTAGTTGTTGGACAGGACGCTGTCCTTGCCGAAGAACGGCTGGGTGAAGTTGTCCGGGTCCGGGTAGTCCGGGATCCAGCCCTTCACGTAGACGCCGTAGCGGCCGTCGGCCATGCCCTTCTCGTACTCCTCGGTGGGCGCGGTGCTCACCTTGGCGTCGAACAGGCCGCTGTGGTTCAGCTGTTGGGCGATTTCGCGGACGGCGGGGACGGTGCCGGGGCCGTAGCGGTCGGGGGTGGCCCACAGGGTGAGCGGGACCTTGCCCTTCTGGCCCGCGTCCCGCAGTGCGGCGGCGGCCTTCTCGGGCTGCGGGCGGTCGCCGTAGGCGTTGAAGAAGGCGGTGTTGTGGCCCGTGATGCCGGCCGGGACGATCGAGTACAGCGGCACCGCGGTGTGCTTGTAGACGTCCCGGACGAGGGTGGAGCGGTCCAGGAGGTAGGCGATCGCCTTGCGGACGCCCGCCTTGCCGGCGACCTGGTCCTTCATGTTGAAGACCAGGTGCATGACCTCGGCGCTGTCGCCCTCGACCACCTGGGTGCCGCGCTGTTCATGCAGCGACGCGTTGTTGAGCGCGGCGATGTCCTGCATGGCCAGGCCGCGGTAGGCGACGTCGACGGCACCGGTCTGGACGGCCTTCTTGAGCTTGTCGCGGCTGTCGAAGAACTTCACGGTCATACCGGAGTTCTTGATCTTGGCGGGGCCCTTGTACGCGGAGTTGACGGCGAACCGGGCCTTCTTCGGGCCGTACTCCTCCAGGGTGTAGACGCCGGAGCCCACGGCCTTGCCGTCGGTGCGCAGCCGGTCGGCGGGGTAGACGGCGTGGTCGACGATGGAGCCGGCGCCGGAAGCGATCTTCATGGGGAAGGTCGCGTCGGGTGTCTTCAGGTGGAAGACGACGGTCTTGGCGTCCGGCGTCTCGACCTTGTCGAGGGCGGAGAACATCACGGCGGGGCCGTTCTTGTCCTTGATGCGCCGGGTGCGGTCGAAGGAGAACTTGACGTCCTTCGAGGTCAGGGCGTCACCGTTGCTGAAGGTCAGGCCGTCCTTGAGCGTGCAGCGGTAGACGGTGCTCTTCCGGTCGGTGAAGATGCAGCTCTCCGCGGCTTCCGGGACGGGCTTGGTGCCGCCCTTGGGGAAGCTCAGCAGCGACTGGAAGACGTTGTTGAACAGCAGCCACGAACCTGGTTCGTAGCCGGCGGCGGGGTCGGTGGCCACGACCTTGTCCGTCATTCCCATGACCACGGGTTCGCCGCTTCCGGCGGCCCCCGGGTCCTGCGAGCCGCACCCGGCGATCGCGAGCAGGGCTGTGGTCAGCCCCGCTCCGATCGGGGCGGCCAGCCACTGGTCACGCTTCCTCACTACGCGGTCCTCACGATCTGGGCAGTGCTACTGCATGGTCGGGCCGCGACATGGCGCCGCGGCGATATGGGTTTCCTTTATGTGCCGCACCGTGTCCCCCGTTGGAAACGATGCGGGTCCTGCGCCCCGTTGTCAGTCGGCGACGCCGCGGCTGAGTTCCCAGATCTGCAGCGACGAGGAGGAGTTGAGGACCCACTCCAGGCCGGTGACGTCGTCACGGGCGGCGACGTACGTCCTGCCCTGCCAGATCGGAACCAGCGGGATGTCGTCGGCGATGATGTCCTGCGCCTGCTTGAAGCCGGCCGCGGCGGAATTGCGGTCGGTCTGCTGGCGGGTGGTCGGGATCAGCTGCGACTCGATCTTGGTGTTGCGGTACGGGGAGTTGAGGAAGTTCCCCTTGCCGATGAACGGCGCGATGTAGTTGTCCGCGTCCGGGATGTCGGCGAACCAGCCCATACCGAACGCGGCGTACTTTCCGCCGGTGGTCTCCGTCCGGTACTGCTGCCAGTTGTCGATGCCCTTGAGGCTGATGTCGAACAGCTTGGTGTTGTTGAGCTGGCTCTGCAGCGTACGGAACTCCTTGGCGGTGCTGGCGCCGTAGTGGTTCGTGGTGTACGCGAGGGTCAGCTTCACCGGGGTGGTGATGTTCGCCTGCTGGAGGGTCTTGCGGGCGGCGGCGACGTTGGGGTTGCCGTACTTGGTGAAGAACGAGTTGATGTGGCCGGTCAGGCCGGTGGGGACCAGCGAGTAGAGCGGGTCGCCGGTGTAGCCGTAGACGTCGCGCACCAGCTGGGAGCGGTTGACGACCTGCGCGATCGCCTTCCGTACGGCCTTGTCGGAGACGGACGGGTCCTTGGTGTTGAAGGCGAGGTAGCGGATCTCCTGGCCGGGCATCTCCTGGAGGGCGATGTGCTGCTCCCGGGCGTTCTGCAGGCGCTTGATCTGGTCGGGCGACAGACCGCGGTACATCAGGTCGATGTCACCCTTGCGCAGCGCCTTCTCCATGGCATCGGAGTCGTCGAAGAACCGCATTTCGACCCTGCTGTTCTTCACCGTGATCCCGCCCTTGTAGTCGGGGTTCTTGGTGAAGACGGCCTTGGTGATGTGGTCGCCGCTGGTCTCGGTCTTGAGGGTGTACGGGCCGGAGCCGACCAGCTCGAAGCCCTTGTGGAGGCTGTTCTTGGGGTACACCTCGCGGGAGAGGATCGCGGCGGCGGGCGTGGCGAGCTTCTGCGGGAAGGTGGCGTCCGGCTTCTTGAGGTGGAAGACCACCTCGGTGTCGCTGGGCGTCTCGACCCTGTCGACGGCGCTGAGCAGCGAGACCGGGCCGTTGCGGTAGTTCACGGCCCGCATGCGGTCGATGGAGTACTTGACGTCCTGCGCGGTCAGCGCGTCGCCGTTGGAGAACTTCAGGCCGGTGCGCAGAGTGCAGCGGTACTGCTCGTTCTGGGTGTCGCGGAAGCCGCAGGACTCGGCGGCCTCGGGGACCGGCGCGGTGCCGGTCCTGGGCAGCCGCATCAGCGTCTGGAGGGTGCCGCGCAGCATGTTCCACGCGTCGACGTCATACGCCTGCGCCGGGTCGAGGGGCGCGGGCGCTTCCTTGGTGGCCTCGATGCGGGAGGCGATTCCGACGACGATGGGGTCGCCGCCCTCGCCCGCGCCGTCCGTGGTGCCGCAGGCGGCGAGCACGGGCGCGAGCAGACCGGCCAGTGCCGGCAGCACCAAGGTCTTGCGATTCATCGTCGGCAGGTTCCTTCTCTGCGCAGAGGTGTTGCTCGCGACGACATTAGTAGGGACGGCCAGTCGGTCCGGGACACAACGGAGTTGAATCGATATGGGCGGCAGAGGGCAATGGCACCGTGACCGATATCCGGACGGTGGAACGATCGGCGCGTTGTTCCACCAATCCGGACACTTACCCCCGTAGATACCGGCAGAAAGACCCCCTGGAACACCTGTTACGGCTGCTGTCGACGCCCCGGCACGTGAGAAACCTCACGCCATTTATTCGGCGTGGCGATGCGGGAATTCAGCCAGTGCATTCGTTACGGAAAATAAGCGCGCCGCTGCCCTGAGTTCCGCCGGCTTTTTCGCGCGACACGCTCGGTGAGCACGTTAAGAGCTTTCCGTGATCAGCGACCGGAGAAATGGCACGTCGACCTCTTCGAGCGAGCGGCGGAGGGTGCGGCCCGCGGCTGGCGGGATCGGTTTCACCGACGGCACCGCGACGACCCGGCAGCCGGCCGCCTCACCCGACGTGACTCCGGTGATGGTGTCCTCGACGACGGCGCAGCGCGCCGGGTCCACGCCCAGCCGGCGGGCGGCCGTCAGATAGGGGTCCGGGTGCGGTTTGGTGCGCTTGAGCTCGTCGCCCGCCAGGGTCAGCCGGAAGTGCTCCGGGCCCAGCGAGTGCAGCATCTCGTCGATGATGCTGCGGTGCGAGGCGGAGACCAGGGCGGTCGGCACCTCGTGGGCGGCGAGTTCGGCCAGCAGCCTGCGGGCGCCCGGCATCAGCGGGACACCGCGCCCGATCCGGGCCAGGAACCGCGCGTTGAGCAGCGCGCTCAGCTCGGCCAGGCCGATGTTCGCGCCGGTGGCCTGCAGAAGGTAGCCGGCACTGCGGGTCATCGGGCCGCCGACGACCACCTCGCGGTGGCTGTCGTCCAGGATGTGGCCCAGCTCCGCGAAGACCTCGGCCTCGGCCTCCCACCAGAAGCCCTCGGTGTCGACGAGGGTGCCGTCCAGATCGAGGAAGACGGCCTGGAGGGTCGCGGCTTCGGCCGTACGGGTGCCGACTGCGGGGATGCTGCTGGTCATCCATCCACCTCCGTTGGGGCGTCCCCGAAGGGACGAAAGGGCCGGCCGCCGCCCCGGAGTGGGGTGACGACCGGCCGCTACCGGACCGACCAGTGTACTTCTGTGTGTGCCGGGACGCGTGGTGAGCGGGCTCACCGTCGCCCCAAAGCCCCATTTTCACTACGGCGCGTTATCACTCGCTACCGCGCGTGCCGTGATCTCCGGGGGCAACCCCCGGACCCCCGGCCGGAGCTTCACCCCGCTACCGCGCGTTGAAGTACTTGGCCTCCGGGTGGTGGATGACGATCGCGTCGGTGGACTGCTCCGGGTGGAGCTGGAACTCCTCGGAGAGCTCGACGCCGATCCGCTCCGGCTGGAGGAGGTCGGCGATCTTGGCCCGGTCCTCCAGGTCGGGGCAGGCCCCGTAGCCGAGCGAGAAACGCGCGCCGCGGTACTTGAGCGCGAACATGTCCTCGACGTCGGCCGGGTCCTCGCCGGCGAAGCCCAGCTCCGCACGGACCCGTGCGTGCCAGTACTCGGCGAGCGCCTCGGCCAGCTGGACGGACAGCCCGTGCAGTTCGAGGTAGTCGCGGTAGGCGTTGGCCTCGAAGAGCTCCGCGGTGGCGCCGCCGATCTTCGAGCCGACGGTGACGACCTGAAGGCCGACGACATCGGTCTCGCCGGACTCCTCCGGGCGGAAGTAGTCCGCCAGGCACAGCCGCCGGCCGCGGCGCTGGCGCGGGAAGGTGAAGCGGGTGCGCTCGGAGCCGTCCTCGTTGAGGAGGATCAGGTCCTCGCCCTTGGAGACGCACGGGAAGTAGCCGTGCACGACGGCGGCTTCCAGCAGGTTCTCGGTCTGCAGCTTGTCGAGCCAGCCGCGGAGCCGGGGGCGGCCCTCGGTCTCGACCAGTTCCTCGTACGTCGGTCCGTCACCGGCGCGGGCCTGCTTGAGGCCCCACTGGCCCTTGAAGAGCGCACCCTCGTCGAGCCAGGAGGCGTAGTCCGCCAGCTGGATGCCCTTGACGACGCGGGTGCCCCAGAACGGCGGCGTGGGCACCGGGTTGTCGACGGCGACGTCGGAGCGCACCGCGCCCTGGGGCTCCTCGATCTCCAAGGCGGCCGTGTCCCGCTTGGGGACGCGGCGCTGCTTGAGCTCGGGGAGCGTGGCGCCGGGCACCCCGCGCTTGACGGCGATCAGCGCGTCCATCAGGCGCAGGCCCTCGAACGCGTCGCGGGCGTAGCGGACTTCGCCCTCGTAGATCTCGTGCAGGTCCTGCTCGACGTAGGCGCGGGTGAGGGCGGCACCGCCGAGGATGACGGGGAAGTCCGCGGCCATCTTGCGCTGGTTGAGCTCCTCCAGGTTCTCCTTCATGATCACCGTGGACTTGACCAGCAGACCGGACATCCCGATGACATCGGCCTTGTGCTCCTCCGCGGCTTCCAGGATCGCCGAGACGGGCTGCTTGATGCCGAGGTTGACGACGTTGTAGCCGTTGTTGGACAGGATGATGTCGACGAGGTTCTTGCCGATGTCGTGGACGTCGCCGCGGACGGTGGCGAGGACGATGGTGCCCTTGCCCTCGTCGTCGGACTTCTCCATGTGCGGCTCCAGGTAGGCCACCGCGGTCTTCATGACCTCGGCGGACTGGAGCACGAACGGCAGCTGCATCTGGCCGGAGCCGAAGAGTTCGCCGACGACCTTCATGCCCTCCAGGAGGGTGTCGTTGACGATGTCGAGGGCGGGCCGGGCCTGGAGGGCCTCGTCCAGGTCGGCCTCCAGGCCGTTCTTCTCGCCGTCGATGATGCGGCGCTGGAGCCGTTCGTCCAGCGGGAGGGCTGCGAGCTCCTCGGCCTTGCCCGCCTTGAGGGACTTGGCGGTGGCGCCCTCGAAGAGCTCCATCAGCTTCTGGAGCGGGTCGTAGCCCTCGCTGCGGCGGTCGTAGATCAGGTCGAGGGCGGTCTTGACCTGCTCTTCCTCCAGCCGGGCGATCGGCAGGATCTTCGAGGCGTGCACGATGGCCGAGTCCAGGCCGGCCTTGACGCACTCGTCGAGGAAGACGGAGTTGAGGACGATACGGGCGGCCGGGTTGAGGCCGAAGGAGATGTTCGACAGACCCAGGGTGGTCTGCACCTCGGGGTGACGCTTCTTCAGCTCCCGGATCGCCTCGATGGTGGCGATGCCGTCCTTGCGGGACTCCTCCTGACCGGTGCAGATGGTGAAGGTCAGACAGTCGATGAGGATGTCCGACTCCCAGATGCCCCAGTTGCCGGTGAGGTCGTCGATCAGCCGCTCGGCGATGGCGACCTTGTGCTCGACGGTGCGGGCCTGGCCCTCCTCGTCGATGGTCAGCGCGATCAGCGCCGCGCCGTGCTCGGCGGCCAGCGCGGTGACCTTGGCGAACCGGGACTCGGGGCCGTCGCCGTCCTCGTAGTTGACGGAGTTGATGACCGCGCGGCCGCCCAGCTTCTCCAGGCCGGCCTGGATCACGTTCAGTTCGGTGGAGTCCAGCACGATGGGCAGGGTGGAGGCGGTGGCGAAGCGGCCGGCCAGCTCCTCCATGTCGGCGACGCCGTCCCGGCCGACGTAGTCGACGCACAGGTCCAGCATGTGCGCGCCCTCGCGGATCTGGTCGCGGGCCATCTCCACACAGTCGTCCCAGCGGCCGGCCAGCATCGCCTCGCGGAACTTCTTCGACCCGTTGGCGTTGGTCCGCTCGCCGATCGCCAGGTAGGAGGTGTCCTGGCGGAACGGCACGGTCTGGTAGAGGGAGGCGGCGCCCGGCTCGGGGCGTACGTCACGTGTCGTCGGGGCGGCGCCGCGGACCCGCTCGACGACCTGCCGCAGATGCTCCGGGGTGGTGCCGCAGCAGCCGCCGACCAGCGAGAGGCCGTATTCGGCGACGAAGGTCTCCTGGGCGTCGGCGAGCTCGCCGGGGGTCAGGGGGTAGTGCGCGCCGTTCTTTCCCAGCACCGGCAGGCCCGCGTTGGGCATGCAGGAGATCGGGATGCGGGAGTGCCGGGAGAGGTAGCGCAGGTGCTCGCTCATCTCGGCGGGGCCGGTGGCGCAGTTCAGGCCGATCATGTCGATGCCCAGCGGCTCCAGCGCGGTCAGCGCGGCGCCGATCTCCGAGCCCAGCAGCATGGTGCCGGTGGTCTCGACGGTCACCGAGCAGATCACCGGGAGGTCGGTGCCGGTGGCCTGGAGGGCGCGGCGGGCACCGAGGATGGCGGCCTTGGTCTGGAGGAGGTCCTGGGTGGTCTCCACGAGCAGCGCGTCGGCGCCGCCGGCGATCATGCCCTCGGCGTTCTGCTGGAAGGCGTCGCGCAGGGTGACGTAGGGGGCGTGGCCCAGGGTGGGCAGCTTGGTGCCGGGACCCATGGAGCCGAGGACGTAGCGCTGCTGGCCGGTCGAGGCGGTGAACTCGTCGGCGACCTCGCGGGCGATGCGCGCGCCGGCCTCGGAGAGCTCGTAGACCCGCTCGGGGATGTCGTACTCCGCCATGGCGGCGTAGTTCGCGCCGAAGGTGTTGGTCTCGACGCAGTCGACGCCGACCGCGAAGTACTCCTCGTGCACCGAGCGCACGATGTCGGGCCGGGTGACGTTGAGGATCTCGTTGCAGCCCTCCAGCTGCTGGAAGTCCTCCATCGACGGATCCTGCGCCTGCAGCATCGTGCCCATCGCGCCGTCGGCTACCACCACCCGTGAGGCGAGTGCCTCCCGGAGGGATTCGCCGCGGGATTCGACGCGGGACGGGCTGGTGGACGATGGCATGTTCGAGGCCATGGAGGTGCTCCCTGGTTGCGACGGCTGTCGGCTTTGCGTCCTCCGGTAGAGGGCGCACCCGGCCAGCGTAGCTGCCGGTCCGCTTCGGGGGCTGCCTGTTTCACGGCGTGGACAGCCGGACCATGGCCGGGACCTACTGCACTATCCATGATCGTTGGGGTAGTCACATTCACTCCCCAAGAGTCGGCATGGGCCGATATCGTTCAGCATTGTCGAACCGTTCACTCTTCGGAGGTTGCCTGATGGCACGCACGATCCAGTCGCTGGAGCGAGCCGCCGCAATGCTGCGGCTGCTCGCCGGAGGGGAACGGCGGCTGGGGCTCTCCGACATCTCCTCTTCCCTGGGACTGGCGAAGGGCACCGCGCACGGAATACTGCGCACGCTCCAGCAGGAGGGGTTCGTCGAGCAGGACGCGGCGTCCGGGCGCTACCAGCTGGGCGCGGAGCTGCTGCGTCTGGGCAACAGCTATCTCGACGTGCACGAGCTGCGCGCCCGCGCCCTCGTCTGGACCGACGATCTGGCCCGTTCGAGTGGCGAGAGCGTCTATCTGGGGGTGCTGCACCAGCAGGGCGTGCTGATCGTGCACCACGTCTTCCGGCCGGACGACAGCCGTCAGGTGCTGGAGGTCGGTGCGATGCAGCCGCTGCACAGCACGGCGCTGGGCAAGGTGCTGTCGGCGTACGACCCGGTGGCGCACAGCGAGGTCGTGGAGGCGGACCGGGAGACGTTCACGCCGCGCACGGTGACCGGCCTGGAGGACTTCGAGGGGCTGCTGGACCTGACCCGGGCCCGCGGCTGGGCCGCGGACGTCGAGGAGACCTGGGACGGCGTCGCCTCGGTGGCCGCGCCGATCCACGACCGGCGGCGGATGCCGGTCGGTGCGGTGGGGGTCACCGGGGCCGTCGAGCGGGTCTGCAAGGACGGCGAACTGCGGCCGGAAATCATCGCTGCGGTGCGCGATTGCGCCCGTGCGGTCTCAAGGGATCTTGGCGCGGGCCGGTTCTGACCCGATTCGGGCGTTCTGTTCACCTAAGTTTTTCGCCACGGAACCCTTGACGGGGTCCGGGAGGTGAACAAAACTGCCGTTCGTCGGTCGGCATTGTCGAACACCTAACGACAATATTCGCTATGGTGGTCGCTGTCGCCGGCCGACCACCGCCCTCTCGGAGGGCGCGGACCGCCGGAGGGACCCGGGGTTCGCCTTCCCCTGGACGAAGGACAAAGGAGTCGCCGGTGTCCAGCTCCGACATCTTCCTCAGCGAAACAATCGGTACCGCCGTACTGCTCTTGATGGGTGGTGGCGTCTGCGCCGCCGTCACGTTCAAGCGCTCCAAGGCTTTCAACGCCGGATGGGTGGCCATCGCCTTCGGGTGGGGCTTCGCCGTCCTCACGGGCGCCTACATCGCCGTGAAGTCCGGCGCCCATCTCAACCCCGCGGTCACCATCGGCCTCGCCATCAAGGGCGGGATCGAGTGGAACCAGGTGCCCGTCTACTTCGGCGGCGAGATGCTCGGCGCCATGATCGGCGCGGTGCTGGTCTGGATCACCTACTACGGACAGTTCCGGGCCCATCTGACCGACCCCGAAGTGCTGGCGAACCACACCAGCGAGGAGGGCCTGGTCGACCCGAAGGCCGCTCCCAAGGCGGGCCCGGTCCTGGGCATCTTCTCCACCGGCCCGGAGATCCGGAACGTCGTACAGAACCTGGCCACCGAGATCATCGCCACCATCGTGCTCGTGCTGGCGATCCTCACCCTCGGCCTCAGTGACAACGGCAAGGGCGTCGGCGTGATCGGCACGCTGCTGGTCGCACTGATGGTCGTCGGCATCGGTCTGTCGCTGGGCGGCCCGACCGGATACGCCATCAACCCGGTCCGCGACCTCGGCCCGCGCATTGTTCACGCACTGCTGCCGCTGCCGAACAAGGGCGGTTCAGACTGGGGTTATGCATGGATCCCGGTCGTCGGCCCGCTGATCGGCGGAGCCATCGCCGGTGGCATCTACCAGGTGGCGTTCGCTTGAGCCGCCTGACCGCCCCGACTCCGCCCGTAGAGACTTCTTGGAGCACACCATGAGCGAGACCCCCACCACCTCCCACGGCACCCACGGCCACGGCCCGTTCATCGCGGCCATCGACCAGGGCACCACGTCCAGCCGCTGCATCGTCTTCGACAAGGACGGCCGCATCGTGTCGGTCGACCAGAAGGAGCACGAGCAGATCTTCCCGAAGCCGGGCTGGGTCGAGCACAACGCGACCGAGATCTGGACCAACGTCCAGCAGGTCGTCGACGGCGCCGTCGAGAAGGCCGGGATCACCGCGGCCGACGTCAAGGCCATCGGCATCACCAACCAGCGCGAGACCACCGTCCTTTGGGACAAGAACACCGGTGAGCCCGTCCACAACGCCATCGTCTGGCAGGACACCCGCACCGACGCGCTCTGCAAGGAGCTCGGCCGCAACGTCGGCCAGGACCGCTTCCGCCGCGAGACCGGCCTGCCGCTGGCCTCGTACTTCGCCGGCCCGAAGATCCGCTGGCTGCTGGACAACGTCGAGGGCCTGCGCGAGCGCGCCGAGCGCGGCGAAATCCTCTTCGGCACCATGGACTCCTGGGTCATCTGGAACCTGACCGGCGGCGTCAACGGCGGCCACCACGTCACCGACGTCACCAACGCCTCGCGCACCATGCTGATGAACCTGCACGACCTGGCATGGGACGAGAAGATCCTCACGTCGATGGACATCCCGGCCGCCGTGCTGCCGGAGATCAAGTCGTCCGCCGAGGTCTACGGCACCGCCGCCTCGGGCGTCCTCACCGGCGTCCCGGTCGCCTCGGCGCTGGGCGACCAGCAGGCCGCGCTCTTCGGCCAGACCTGTTTCCAGCAGGGCGAGGCCAAGTCCACGTACGGCACCGGCACCTTCATGCTGATGAACACCGGCCACGAGCCGGTCAACTCGTACAACGGACTGCTGACCACCGTCGGCTACCGCATCGGCGACGAGACGCCGGTCTACGCCCTCGAAGGGTCCATCGCCGTCACCGGCTCGCTCGTCCAGTGGATGCGCGACCAGATGGGACTCATCAACAGCGCGGCCGAGATCGAGACGCTGGCCAGCACGGTCGACGACAACGGCGGCGCGTACTTCGTGCCGGCCTTCTCCGGCCTGTTCGCCCCCTACTGGCGCTCCGACGCGCGCGGTGTCATCGCGGGCCTGACCCGCTACGTCACCAAGGCGCACATCGCACGCGCCGTGCTCGAGGCCACCGCCTGGCAGACCCGTGAGATCACCGACGCCATGACCAAGGACTCCGGCGTCGAGCTGACCGCACTCAAGGTCGACGGCGGAATGACCTCCAACAACCTGCTGATGCAGACCATCTCGGACTTCCTGGACGCGCCGGTGGTGCGCCCGATGGTCGCCGAGACGACCTGCCTCGGCGCTGCCTACGCGGCCGGACTGGCCGTCGGCTTCTGGTCCAGCACCGACGAACTGCGCGCCAACTGGCGCCGGGCCGCCGAATGGACCCCCCGGATGGATGCGGCCACCCGTGACCGCGAGTACAAGAGCTGGCTCAAGGCCGTCGAGCGGACCATGGGCTGGATCGAGGACGAGGAGTAAACATGAGCACCCTGCAGAGCGTCCCGGCACTCGGGACGCACCCGGCCAATGGTTCGCACGCGAGCCGTGCCGAGACTCGGGAGCAGCTTTCCAAGGCGACATACGACCTCCTGGTGATCGGCGGCGGAATCCTGGGCATCTCCACTGCCTGGCACGCCGCGCAGGCCGGACTGCGGGTGGCCCTGGTGGACGCCGGCGACTTCGCCGGCGCCACCTCCTCCGCTTCCTCCAAGCTGCTCCACGGCGGCCTGCGCTACCTGCAGACCGGCGCGGTCAAGCTGGTGGCGGAGAACCACTTCGAGCGACGTGCGGTGTCCCGCCAGGTGGCACCGCACCTCGCCAACCCCCTGAAGTTCTACCTGCCCGTCTACAAGGGCGGCCCGCACGGCGCGGCCAAGCTCGGCGCGGGCGTCTTCGCCTACTCCGCACTGTCCGCGTTCGGTGACGGCGTCGGCCATGTCATAAGCCCGGCCAAGGCCGCCGCCGATGTGCCGGAGCTCCGGACGGACAACCTCAAGGCCGTGGCCGTCTACGGCGACGACCAGATGAACGACTCCCGGATGGCCCTGATGACCGTCCGCGCGGCGGTCGCCGCCGGCGCCACGGTCCTCAACCACGCCGAGGTCACCGGACTGCGCTTCACCCAGGGCCGGGTCACCGGCGCCGACCTCAAGGACCGTACGGACGGCCAGGAGTTCGGCGTCAACGCCCGCCTGGTGCTCAACGCCACCGGCCCCTGGGTCGACCACCTGCGCAAGATGGAGGACCCGAACGCGGCCCCGTCCATCCGGCTGTCGAAGGGCGCGCACCTGGTCCTCAAGCGCACCGCCCCGTGGAAGGCCGCGCTGGCCACCCCGATCGACAAGTACCGCATCACCTTCGCCCTCCCCTGGGAGGACATGCTGCTCCTCGGCACCACGGACGAGGAGTACGAGGGCGACCCGGCGGACCTGACGGTCACCGAGAAGGACACCGCCCAGATCCTGGACGAGGCCGCCTTCTCCGTCCGCGACCAGCAGCTCTCCCGCGACCTGATCACGTACTCCTTCGCGGGTCTGCGGGTGCTGCCCGGCGGCCCCGGCGACACCTCCAAGGCCAAGCGCGAGACGGTCGTCACCGAGGGCAGCGGCGGCATGCTGTCCATAGCCGGCGGCAAGTGGACGACCTTCCGGCACATCGGCCGTGCGGTCATGAACAAGCTCGCCGCACTGCCCGGCCACCCGTTGGCCGACGACATGGAGCCGATCTCGCAGCTCCCCAAGAAGCTCCCGCTGCCCGGTATCTCCAACCCCAACGCGGTCGCGCACCGGCTGATGGTCGACGGCGGCACGCCCGGCCCGCGGATGGCCCCGGAGACCGCCCGGCACCTCGCCACCCACTACGGCTCGCTGTCCTTCGACATCGCCCGGCTGGCGAACGACGACCCGGCGCTGGCCGAGCGGATCCACCCGGACGCCCCGGAGATCTGGGCACAGGTCGCCTACGCCCGGGACCACGAGTGGGCCGAGACGGTCGACGATGTACTGCGCCGCCGTACGACGCTGACGATCCGCGGCCTGGACACGGAGGATGTGCGGGCCCGGGTCAAGGGCATGCTGGAGGGCTGACGGCGGCTTCCTGATGAAGCGTCACTGTGCTGTTGAGTGAACGCCGTTGGGCGCGTGGCATTGGCTGAACGCTGAGTGAATGACGATGGGGCGGTCCACGGGGCCGCCCCATCGTCATGTCCGCGTACGGGGCTGCCGCATGGCGTGACCGCGTGACGCGACCAGCCGTGGCGTGGCCTGCGGTGAGATGGCCGGCGGTGACATAACTGCCCGTGACGAGGCCGGCCGTGACGTGACTGTCAGTGGCGGCTGCCATGATGTTCCGAGAAAGAAAAACGGGGAGTTCAACGGGGCCGACGGGGGGCTGCGATGGTTCGGCGACGATGGCAGTGGCAAGCGCCATGGAGATGGCGATGGCAGCGGGTGGGCAAGTGGGCGGCCTGGGCGGTCGCGGTGCTGGTGGTCCTGCCGGTGACGCTGGCGGCGACGGCGCTGCGGGCCGGCTACGCGGGAGCGGCCGCGCCGGATGCCACGACGCGCGGGCGGGACGCGATCTGGCTCGGCCATGCCTGGGTGGACGGGCGGAAGGACGCCTCCGATGTGGCGGCGCTGCGGCGGCGCGTCGAGGGCACCGGAATCCGCGATCTGTACGTCCACGCCGGGCCGTTGGAGCATGACGGCACGCTGCCGCCGGCCCGTACCGCCTATCCGCGGGCGCGCTGGCTGATCGCCGCGGTGCACCGGGAGCTGCCGTCGGTTCGGGTGCACGCCTGGCTCGGCGACCGGCTGGTGTACGAGCCTGGCGCGCGCGGCGGGCTGCGGCTGTCGGACGCCGCGGCCCGCCGGGCGATCGTGGGGAGCGCCCGTCAGGTGCTGGCGGCCGGCTTCGCGGGGGTCCATCTGGACCTGGAGCCGGTGCACTCCGGCAACGCGGACTATCTGCGGCTGCTGGACCGGCTCGGGCCCGCGGTCCACGACCGGGGCGCGATACTCTCCGTCGCCGTGCACCAGATCGACCCGCTGCCCGGACTGCACACGGTGACCGGCGCGGTGACCGGCCATCCGAAGTGGATATCCCAGCGGTTCTTCGGCCAGGTGGCGCGCCGGGTCGACCAGATCGCGCTGATGTCGTACGACACCGCGCTCCCGGTGGAGAGCCTGTACGGCGGCTATGTGGCGCAGCAGACCCGGCTGGCTCTGGAGGCGACGGACGGCCGTACCGATCTGCTGATGGGGCTGCCGTTCTTCCATACCGACGACGTCGGCCACCATGCCTCGGCGGAGACGGTGCGGGCCGCGGTGCGCGGTATCCGGCTGGGGCTGACCCGTGAGGATCCTGGCCGGCAGCGGTTCGGAATGGCGCTGTATGTCGATTTCGCCGCCACGGACGAGGACTGGTCCGCGTACAGGAGCGGTTGGGGGCGGCACGGCGGGTCATAATGGGCTCAGACATCGGATGTCTGCGGGGCGTCCGGGCGGCGAGATCCGAGCCGGGATCCGAGGGCGCGATCCCGGCGGGTGCGAGCGGGGAGGTCTGCCATGGCGGTCACCGACGAGGCCATCGAGAAGATAAAGGGCATGATCGTCTCCGGTGCGCTGCGGCCGGGCGACCGGCTGCCGAAGGAGAGCGAACTGGCGGCAGACCTCGGGCTGTCCCGCAACTCACTGCGCGAGGCGGTGCGCGCGCTCTCCCTGATCCGCATCCTGGACGTGCGCCAGGGCGACGGCACCTACGTCACCAGCCTCGATCCGCAACTCCTGTTGGAGGCCATGAGTTTCGTGGTGGACTTCCACCGCGACGACACGGTCCTGGAGTTCCTCGCCGTCCGCCGGATCCTGGAACCGGCCGCGACGGCGATGGCGGCCGCCCGGATCGAACCCGCGGAACTGGACCTTCTGGAAGAGCAGTTGGACGCGCTGGGCCCGGAACCCTCCGTCGAGGACCTGGTCGCCTGCGACCTGGAATTCCATCGCGGGATCGTCGCCGCCTCCGGCAACTCCGTGCTCTGCTCCCTGCTGGACGGCCTGTCCGGGCCGACCACCCGGGCCCGGATCTGGCGCGGTCTGACCCAGAAGGACGCGGTCGCCCGGACCCTCACCGAACACCGCGCGATCATCGGCGCGCTGCGCGACCGGGACGCGGAGGCGGCGCGGGCCTGGGCGACGGTGCATATCGCGAGCGTGGAGCAGTGGCTGCGCTCCACGCTGTGACCTGGACCGGGCAGCCGGGCAGCCGGGCTGGGGGCACCTCCCAGCGGTAGCCGGGGAGGTCGGCGACCGCCCCCGGCTGCCCCCACATACCCGGCCCCCGCTCGGGTTCAGACCGCGAAGCCGCCGTCCACCGCTATCGAGGCGCCGGTGATGTACCGGCCGCCCTCGCCCGCCAGATGGGCGACGGTCGCCGCGACATCCGACGCCTGCCCGTACGCACCGAGCGCGGTCAGGCCGGCCTGCATCTCCGCGCTCTCCCCGTCGGCCGGGTTCATCTCGGTGTCGATGGGCCCCGGAGTCACAAGATTGGCGGTGATGCCGCGCGGCCCCAGCTCCCTGGCGAGGGCCTTGGTGAGACCGGCGAGCGCGGCCTTGCTGGTGGCGTAGAGGCTGCCGCCGGGGAAGGCGACCCGCTCGGCCATGCAGCTGCCGATGGTGATGATCCGGCCGCCCTCGGTCAGATGCCCGGCCGCGGCCTGCGCCGCGAGGAAGGGCGCCCGGACATTGGTCCGCAGCACCCGGTCCACGTCCTCAAGGGTGATCCCTTCGAACGGGCCGAGCACACCCACCCCCGCGTTGTTCACCAGGATGTCCAGCCGCCCGAACCGTTCGGCGACGCCCGCCACGGAAGCCCAGACCGCTTCGGGGTCCGCGCTGTCCGCCCGTACCGCCCAGGCCCGGCCGCCCGCCTGCTCGATCCGCTTGACGACCTGCTCGGCGCGGTCCTCCCGGCTCTGGTACGTGAGCGCGACCGCCGCGCCATCGGCGGCAAGCCGCAGCGCCGTCGCCTCGCCGATGCCCCGGCTCCCGCCGGTCACCAGCGCCACCTTGCCGTCGAGCGGCCGCCCGCCACTCGCCGCTGCCGCCGTGGTCGCCATCGTGGTCGCCGTCGTCATCATCATCGTCCTCACCTTCGCGCTCAGCGCATCGAGTCTGCGCAGCTGTCGCTGCGTGGAGACCGCGTTCCACCGCGGTACGACTCGATCCTCGGGCGGCGCGATGGCGGAAGCTGGCGGAATCCGGACGGGACATCGGAGTCAGGAACGGCCCCGCTCCGCGCCCGCCCGTACACCCGCTCCGCACGCCACCTCTACACCCGCTCCGCGCCAACCCCGTACACCCGTACCGCCGTTCCCCCGAAGACCGCGGCCCGTTCGGCCTCGCTCAGCCGGCCGGTGGCCGAGTCCGCGAGCGCGACGACGTCCTCGTAGTCGGCGGCCAGGGTGCAGACCGGCCAGTCGGAGCCGAACAGGACCCGTTCAGGCCCGAAGGCGTCCAGCACATGCCGGGCGTACGGCAGGATCTGCTGCGGCCGCCAGGCGGCCCAGTCGGCCTCGGTGACCAGGCCGGAGAGTTTGCAGCTGACGTTGGGGAGCCCGGCGAGCGCGGCGACCCGGTCGGCCCACGGCTGCCAGTCGCCCTTCGCCACCGCGGGTTTGGCCGCGTGGTCCAGTACGAAGGCCAGCTCAGGGAGGGCACGGGCGGCGGCGTGCGCGGCGGGCAGTTCGCGCGGCGTGACCAGCAGGTCGTAGACGAGCCCCGCATCGGCCAGGACGCCCAGGCCGCGCAGCACTTCGGGGCGGGTGAGCCAGTCGGGGTCCGGCTCGTCCTGCACCTGGTGCCGGATGCCGACGAGGCCGGCCGGCAGCGCGGCCAGGATGTCGGCGAGTGCGGGATCGGTGAGATCCGCCCAGCCGACGACGCCGCGCACCGGCCCGTCTTCGGCCGCGACGGCCAGCAGCTCGGCGGTCTCCTCGTACGAGGAGGACGACTGGACCACGACGGTGCCCGCCACGTCGTGCTCGGCCAGGTGGGGGGCGAGGTCGGGAAGGGCGTAACTGCGCCGGATCGGGTCGGCCCACGGCCCGTCCATCCACGGCTGGTCGCGCCCGCCGAGGTCCCAGAGGTGATGATGGGCGTCGATACGCATCAGGGGCGGGCTCCCGGGTCCGGGCTCACTCGTCGAGGATCCCCTAGGGGGTAGTCGAACAGATCCCCTAGGGGATGCAAGGGCCCCCTGCGGGCCCACAACGCGGCGGTCATGTGCGGTATTCCCGTGGCTCGGAGTTGATCGGGGACTTGAGCGGAGACCCGCTCGGAGAGTTGAGCGGAGACCTGCTCGCGGACGTGCTCGGGGACTTGACCGGAGACGTGATCGGGGACGTGCTCGCGGATGTGCTCGGGGACGTGATCGGACTGCCGCCGCCCAGGGGCAGCGGCAGGTCAGGGTCGAGCAGACCACGGGCGACGAGGGTGTGCCAGAGCGCGTCGGGGATGTCCCGTGTGAAGAGTGCGGCGTTCTCCGCTGCCTCCTCGGGGGTGGCGGCGCCGATGACGGCCGAGGCGACGGCGGGGTGCCCGAACGGGAAGCGGAGCGCGGCGGCCTTCAGCGGGACGTCGAACTCGGCGCAGACGGAGGCGAGTTGGCGGGCGCGGTCCACGAGACCGCGCGGCGCGGGCGCGTAGTTGTACGGCGCCCCGGGAGACGGGTCGGCCAGCAGTCCGGAGTTGTAGACGCCGCCGACGACCACGGAAGTGCCGCGACGCTCGCACACCGGCAGCAGATCGTCGAAGGCGCTGCGCTCCAGCAGCGTCCAGCGGCCCGCGCAGAGCACCACGTCCACATCGAGGTCCGCGACGAACCTGGCCGGCACATCGCTGTGGTTCGTGCCGAAGCCGATGGCACGTACCACCTTCTGGTCGCGCAACGCGGCCAGCGCCGGGAAGGCGGTCTCGTACACCTCGCGCAGATGGTCCTCGACGTCGTGCAGATAGACGATGTCGACGGCGTCCACGCCCAGCCGCTCCAGGGACGCGTCGAGCGTGGCCCGGATGCCGTCGGGGGAGAAGTCCCGTACGCGGGCGCGCGCGGGGGTGTCGACGAAACCCTCGCCGTCCACCGTCTCCCCCGGCGCGAGCGGGCGCAGCCGCCGGCCGACCTTCGTGGAGAGGGTGTACGAGGCGCGGTCGCGGCCGCGCAGCGCCCGGCCGAGCCGCTCCTCCGAGAGGCCCAGGCCGTAGTGCGGAGCGGTGTCGAAATAGCGGGCGCCGGTGGCGAACGCGGTGTGCACGACGGCCTGGGCCCGCTCCTCCGGGACGGCGCGGTAGAGGTTGCCGAGCGGTGCGCAGCCCAGCCCCAGCGGGGGGACGGTGACGCCGCTGCGTCCCAACTCCTTTGCCTCGTGTGGCGGATTCGGCATGGCGGAGCCCTCCCGGTCCTGTGAGATCTGTCCTGTGAGATCTGTCCCGTCAGATCTTTCCCGTGGCCCGTCAGATCTGGCCCGTCAGATCTGGCCCGTCAGATCTGGCCCGTCCGTCCGCTCAGTCCTGCGTCTCGCCGCTGGTGAAGCGGGAGATGACCAGCGCGATGATGATGATCATGCCGTTGAGGAACTGGGTCCACAGGGGCGGCACACCGCCCAGGGTCATGACATTGATGACGAGTTGGAGGGTGAGGACGCCGGTGAGCGCGCCGAAGAGGGTGCCGCGGCCGCCCTTGAGGCTGATCCCGCCGATCACCGCGGCGGCGAAGACCTGGAAGATCCAGCCGTTGCCCTGGCTCGCGGAGACGGCGCCGTAGTGGCCGGTGTAGAGGATCCCGGCGAAGGCGGCGAGGACGCCGCCGACGGCCAGCACGATCCAGGTGAGGCGGTCCACCCGGATGCCGGCCGCCTTCGCCGCCTCCGGGTTGCCGCCGATCGCGTACAGCGCGCGTCCGTGCCGCAGATAACCGAGGGCACTGCCGCCCAGTGCGAAGAGGGCCAGGCAGATCCACACGGCGGCCGGAACGCCCAGCCAGTCGGCCTTGCCCAGATAGGCGAAGGACTCGGGGACATTGCCGATGGACTGGCCCTCGGAGATGCCGACTTGCAGGCCGCGCAGCATGGTGAGCATGCCGAGGGTGGCGATGAAGCCGTTGACCCGCAGTTTGAGGATGAGGAAGCCGTTGGCCGCGCCGACCGCCGCGCCCACGGCCAGGCACAGCGGGACGGCCGTCCAGGCGGGGAGGAGTTCCAGGCCGGCGAAGCGGGCGCCGTGTGCGGGCATGACCAGCCACAGGGCGAGGACCGGGGCCAGGCCGATGGTCGACTCCAGCGACAGGTCCATCCGGCCGCTGATCAGGATGAGCGCCTCGCCGAGGACCAGCAGGCCGAGTTCCGTGGACTGCTGGATGACGCCGATGAGATTGTCCTGGGTGAGGAAGGCGGGCGAGACGATGAAGCCGATCACGCCCAGCACGAAGATCACCGGTACCAGGGAGAAGTCCCGCCAGCGGGCGAGGTCGATACGGGGGCGGCTGGTCGGCGCCGGTGGCTTCGCCACCGTGTCGGTGACCGGCGGCGATGCGGTCTCGGTCATGGCGCGGTCCCTTCCGTTCCGTCGGTGAGGCGCCTGCTCGCCCCGGCATCCCCTGCATCCCCTGCATGCCCGGCATGCCCGGAGCCCTTGGGCTGTCCGGCGTCCCCGTCGTCCGCGGCGCCCTCGGGCTGCCCTGCACCCCCGGCACCACCCTCGTCACCCCCGGCACTCCCGTCACCCCCGCCACCCCCACTCGCCACACCCTCCATCGCCGCCACCAGTTCGTGATCCCCCCAGCCGCTGCCGAATTCGGCGGTCACCCTGCCGTGGAAGACCGCCAGCACCCGGTCGCAGACCCGTAGATCGTCCAGCTCGTCGGAGATGATCAGCGCGCCGCTGCCGCGGTCCGCGACCTCCCGTACGACTCCGAGCAGCGCGTCCTTCGACTTGACGTCCACTCCGTTGGTGGGCCGGATGGCGACCAGCACACTCGGCTCGCGGGCCAGCGCGCGGGCGATGACGACCTTCTGCTGGTTGCCGCCGGAGAGGCCGGAGACCGGCTGCCCCGGGCCGGTCGTCTTGATGTCCAGCGACGCGATCATGCGGGCCGCGAACTCGCGGGTCCTGGAGGGCAGTACGGTCCCCAGCGGCCCGAGCTGGTCGGTGACGGTCAGGGTGGCGTTCTCGGCGACGCTGCGGCCCAGGATGAGCCCCTCGCGATGCCGGTCCTCCGGGACACAGCCGATCCCGGCGTCGATCGCATGCGGCACGCTGCCGGTACGGACCGGCCGTCCACGTACCGCGATCCGCCCGCCGTCCGGGGTCCGAAGGCCGACCAGGGCCTCGCCGATCGCGGCGTTCCCGCTGCCCGTCGCGCCCGCCAGGCCCACCACCTCACCGGCCCGCACGGTCAGATCCAGCGGTGCGAACTCGCCGGCCAGCGTGAGCCCTTCGGTCCGCAGCACCGGCTCCCCCGCCCTGCCCGCGGCCGTATCCGAAGCCGTCCGGGCCCGCCGGGCCGCGCCCGCCTCCTCCCCCGTCATCGCGGCGACGAGGTCGTCCTCGGCCAGCCCGGAGACCGGGGCGGTCAGCACATGCCGGGCGTCGCGGAAGACCGTAACGGTGTTACACAGCTCGTAGACCTCCTGCAGATGGTGCGAGATGAACAGGAAGGCCACGCCCTGGGCACGCAGCCCGCGCAGCTTGCCGAAGAGCCGGTCGATGCCGGCGGCGTCCAGCCGGGCGGTGGGCTCGTCGAGGATGATCAGCCGGGCGCCGAAGGAGAGCGCCCTGGCGATCTCCACGAACTGCCGCTGCTCGACGCCGAGATCCTTGATCCTGGCCGCCGGGTCCGCCTCGACACCGTATTCGGCGAGCAGCTCGCGCGCCCGTTCACGCAGCGCCCGCCAACGGATGGCGCGCCCGCCCTGGAAGCGGTTGAGGTAGAGGTTCTCGGCGACGGTCAGCTCGGGCACGGTCATCGACTTCTGGTGGACACAGGCGGCCTTGCGCTGCCAGGCGGCGGTGTCGCCCCGGCCGGGCGCGGGCTCGCCGCCGAAGGTGACGGTGCCGGCGTCCGGCCGGGTCATCCCGGTCAGTACGGAGACCAGGGTGGATTTGCCGGCGCCGTTACGGCCGACGAGGGCGTGTGCCTCCCCGGGCCGTACGGTCAGGTGGGCGCCGTCGAGTGCGACGGTCGCCCCGTAGCGCTTGACGATGCCCTCGGCGCATACGGCGGATACGACGGGCCGGCCGGCGCCCTCCGCGCCCATGTCGGCTTCGCCCTTGACGGCTTCTCCCATGGCGGCTTCCCCCACCACCGCTACTGCCCCTTGTCGAACTGGTTGGCCCAGAGCGCCCGGTCATCGACGTTGTCCTTGGTCACGAGGGGCGCGGGCAACTGGTCCTCCAGACCGTTCTCGATCTTCACGATGGTCGAGCCGTGGTCGGTCGGTCCGGGCTTGAAGGTCTTCCCGTCCAGGCTCGCCTTGGCGTAGAACAGCGCGTACTTGGCGTAGAGATCGGCGGGCTGGGAGAGCGTGGCGTCGATCTTGCCGGCGCGGATCGCGGCAAGTTCGTCCGGTATGCCGTCGTTGGAGATGATCGTGATGTGGCCTGCCGAACCGGCCGGCCGGAGGAGTTTCCGCTGCTCCAGTAGGGCCAGGGTCGGCTGCAGGAAGGCGCCGCCGGCCTGTAGGTAGATACCGTCGATGTCCTTGTGCTGGGCGAGCAGGCTCTGCAGCTTGGCGGAGGCGACCTCGCCCTTCCAGTCGGTGGCCAGCTCATGCACGGTGATCTTCGGGAACTTCTTCTTCATGCAGGACGCGAACGCCTCGGAGCGGTCCCGCCCGTTGATCGAGCTGAGGTCGCCCTGGAGTTCGGCGATCCGGCCCCTGCCGCCCAGCCGCCTGCCGAGGTACTCGCAGGACTTCTCGCCGTAGGCCCGGTTGTCGGCGCGTACGACCATGTAGACCCTGCCCTCGTCGGGGCGGGTGTCGACGCTGACCACCGGGATCTTCTTCTCCGCCAGGCGGTCCAGCTCGGCGGCGATGGCGCCGGTGTCCTGCGGTGCCATGACGATCGCCTTGGCGCCCTGGTCGGTCAGCGCCTGCACATTGGAGACGACCTTGGAGATGTCGTTCTGCGAGTTGGACAACGGCAGTGCGGACACCTCTCCCCTGTCCAGCCCCTTCTCGACGTACTGCTGGTAGGAGTTCCAGAAGTCGGTGTCCGTACGGGGCATGTCGATGCCGATCCTGCCGCCCGCGGCGTCGCTGCCACGGTTGCAGCCGGCGAGCGCGGCGGCGGCGAGCAGTGCGGCGCAGGCCGCCGCGCCGGTCTTGCGCGATCTCATGGGTGGTCCCTCCGTGGTGTGCGGGGTTCGGGATCAGGTGGCGGGGCGGAGGCGCAGCCCCTGCATGCCGCCGTCGACGGCGAGCGCCGAGCCGGTGATGCCGGAGGCCGCCGGGGACGCCAAGTGGGCGATGGCGGCCGCCACTTCAGCGGCGGTGACCATCCGGCCCATCGGCTGGCGGGCGTTGAGCGCGGCCCGTTCCGCGGCCGGATCGTCCGCCCGGTCCAGCAGCCGGCCGACCCATGGGGTGTCGGCGGTGCCGGGGTTGACGCAGTTGACGCGGATGCCCTCGCGGACGTGATCGGCGGCCATCGCGAGGGTCAGCGAGAGGACGGCGCCCTTGCTGGCGCTGTACAGGGCGCGCTGCGGCAGGCCGGCGGTGGCGGCGATGGAGCAGGTGTGCGTGATGGAGACCCGGCCCGGCGCCCCGGTCACGGCGCGGCGCAGATGCGGCAGCGCGGCACGGGCGGTGCGCACCAGCCCCAGCACGTTCACGTCCAGGACCCGGCGCCACTCCCCGTCGTCGTTGTCCTCGACGGTGCCGACGGCGCCGATCCCGGCGTTGCCGACGAGGGTGTGCAGGCTGCCCAGTTGCCGTACGGCTTCCTCGACGGCGTCCCGTACCTCGGCGTCGGAGCCGACATCGGCCCGCACCGGGATGGTGCCGGCGGGGGCGCCCGACGGGTCACGGTCGAGCACGGCGACCCGGGCGCCGCGGGCCAGCAGCAGGGCGGCGGTGGCCGCGCCGATGCCGGACGCGCCGCCGGTGACGAGGGCGCCCATCCCCGCGAAGTCGGCCGGCCACGGGAGGCGCTCGGGCCCGGTGCCGTCCCTCATGCGGAGACCTCCTGCCCGCGTCGCCGGGTGCGGGCGCGCCACACCGGCCCGTCCGGGAAGCGGTGGGCGGATACGGACTCGGGCTTCATCCGGGCCGAGAACCCGGGTGCCGCCGGGGCGCGGTAGCGGCCGTGCTCGACGACGACCGGATCGGTGAAGTGTTCATGCAGATGGTCGACGTATTCGATGACCCGGTCGTGCCGACTCCCGGACACCGCCACGTAGTCGAACATCGCGAGGTGCTGCACCAGCTCGCACAGCCCCACCCCGCCCGCGTGCGGACAGACCGGCACGCCGTACTTCGCGGCCAGCAGCAGGATCGCCAGGTTCTCGTTGACCCCGGCCACCCGCGCCGCGTCGATCTGTACGAAGTCCACGGCTCCGGCCTGCAACAGCTGCTTGAAGACCACCCGGTTGGCGACGTGCTCGCCGGTGGCGACCTTCACCGGCTGCCCGGAGCGCACCGCCGCGTGCCCCAGGACGTCGTCCGGGCTGGTCGGCTCCTCGATCCAGTGCGGGGTGAACGGCGCCAGCGCGGTCATCCAGCGGACCGCTTCGGCCACGTCCCAGCGCTGGTTGGCGTCCACGGCGATGCGTACGCCGGGGCCGACCGCGTCCCGGGCCAGCCGCATCCGCCGGGTGTCGTCGGCGAGGTCGGCGCCCACCTTCAGCTTGATCTGCCCGAAGCCGTCGGCGACCGCCTCCTTGGCGAGCCGCACCAGTGTGGTGTCGTCGTAGCCGAGCCAGCCGGGCGAGGTGGTGTACGCGGGATAGCCCTCGGCTCTGAGCCGGGCGGCGCGCTCGGCCCGGCCGGGCTCGGCGGCACGGAGCAGGGCCAGCGCCTCGTCGGGCGTCAGCGCGTCGGAGAGATAGCGGAAGTCGACGAGCGAGACCAGCTCGGCGGGGGTCATCGCGGCCAGGAACTCCCAGACCGGCAGGCCCGCGCGGGCCGCCGCCAGGTCCCAGGCGGCGTTGACCGCCGCGCCCGCCGCCATGTGCATCACGCCCTTCTCGGGGCCGAGCCAGCGCAGCTGGGAGTCATGGGTGAGGTCGCGGTGGAGTGCGGCGAGATCGGCGGCGGTGGCGGGTACGGGGCGGCCGAGGAGGTACGGGGCGAGGGCCCGGATCGCGGCGGCCATGACATCGTTGCCGCGGCCGATCGTGAAGCAGAGTCCGTGTCCCGGCGGGCCGCCGCTGGTGTGCAGCACGAGATAGGCGACGGAGTAGTCGGGGTCGGGATTCATGGCGTCCGAGCCGTCGAGCCGCTCCGAGGTGGGGAAGCGGACGTCGTGGACCTCGAGCCCGGTGACGGTGTCGGTTCCGGCCATGCGCACGCTCCCAGGGATGCTGCGGAAGAACATCGGACCTTTCCCGGTCATCCGATGTATAGACCCGGCCACAAGGGAGCGTCCAGACCCCGTACGGAAGTTGACAGAACAGCGGCCGACACAGGTCGGATGAATCGGTACTCGTTCGTGCCAAGGGGCTGCTGATGGGCACCGCGGACGCCGTAGTCTGGGGAACGCACGTAATGGAACTGCTGCCGGCGGCCGCCCCAGGGAGGCCGGACCGGTTGGAAGGAGGCGCTGGGTGATCGAGCTCGAGGGGGTTCCCGAGCTGATCGACCCGGTCATGGTGGCCGCGTTCGAAGGCTGGAACGACGCCGGCGACGCCGCCTCCGCCGCGGTCGCTCACCTGGACCGGGAATGGAAGGGCGAGGTCTTCGCCGCGCTGGACGCGGAGGACTACTACGACTTCCAGGTGAACCGCCCGACCGTCTTCCTGGACGGCGGGGTACGCAAGATCACCTGGCCGACGACCCGGCTCTCCGTCGTCCGGGTCGGCGACGCGGACGGCAAGGGCAGGCAGCGCGATCTCGTACTGGTCCGCGGCATCGAGCCCAGCATGCGCTGGCGCTCGTTCTGCAACGAAATCCTCGGCTTCGCCCATGAGTTGGGCGTCGAGATGCTGGTGGTGCTGGGGTCGCTGCTCGGCGACACCCCGCACACCCGGCCGGTGCCGGTCAGCGGCGTCACCTCCGACGCGGACCTGGCCGGCAGGCTGGACCTGGAGGAGTCCCGCTACGAAGGCCCCACCGGCATCGTCGGCATCCTCCAGGAGGCGTGCACCCACGCGGGCGTCCCGGCGGTGAGCCTGTGGGCGGCCGTGCCGCACTACGTCTCCCAGCCGCCCAACCCCAAGGCCAGCCTCGCCCTGCTCAACCGCCTGGAGGACCTGCTCGACGTCCGCATCCCGCTGGGCGAGCTGAGCGAGGACGCGCGCGCGTGGCAGCTGGGCGTGGACCAGCTGGCGGCCGAGGACAGCGAGGTCGCCGAGTACGTCCAGTCGCTGGAGGAGGCCCGCGACACCGCGGACCTGCCGGAGGCGTCCGGCGAGGCGATCGCGCGCGAATTCGAGCGGTATCTGCGGCGGCGTGACCCGCAGGGCGGGCCCGGCGTGGCCACGGAGGGCGGCGTCGCGGACGGCCGCGATCCGTCGTTCCTCCGCGACACGAGCAGTGGCCTGACCCGGCGGCGGCCGAAGGCTCCCAAGGAGCCCGACGAACCGCGCGAGCCGCGGGAGCCGACCGACTCGGGTTCCGGCTCCCCCGAGGCGGAGGACGACGGTCCTGAGGACAACTGACCCGCCGTCGTAGCGGCCCGCCGTGGCGTCTGCGGCGGGAAAGCCGAAAACGGACGGGGTGAAGCGCAGCGGACCGCCCCGCCGCGAACAGGCGGCGGGGCGGTCAAAAACGCGGTTCGGGCCGAGCGCGGCGAATGGCTACAGGGCCACACCCAAGAGCGCGTCAACGGTTCGGGACACGAGCCCGGGAGCGGACTCGTCCGTGCCACCGTCGGCGTCCTGGTCCGCGGCCCACGCGTCCACCGACGCGAGCGCCGTCGGCGAGTCCAGGTCGTCGGCCAGGGCGTTGCGGACGGCCTCCAGCAGCGCGTCCGCGGGGGGACCGTCCGGACGCGAGACCGCCGCGCGCCAGCGTGCCAGCCGCGCCTCCGCCTCGGACAGCACGTCGTCGGTCCATTCCCAGTCCGCGCGGTAGTGGTGCGCGAGCAGCGCGAGCCGGATGGCGGCCGGGTCGGTGCCGTCGCGCCGCACCGTGGAGACGAAGACCAGATTGCCCTTGGACTTGGACATCTTCTCGCCGTTCAGTGCCACCATCCCGGCGTGCACATACGCCCTGGCGAACGGGTGCTCGCCGGTGAGGGCCTGGGCGTGCGAGGCGCCCATCTCGTGGTGCGGGAAGGCGAGGTCGGAGCCGCCGCCCTGGACGTCGAAGCCCATCCCGAGGTGGTCCAGGGCGATGGCGACGCACTCGATGTGCCAGCCGGGCCGGCCGCGGCCCAGCGAGCCGCCGTCCCAGCTCGGCTCGCCGTCACGGGCGGCCATCCACAGCATCGGGTCGAGCGGGTTCTTCTTGCCCTCCCGCTCCGGGTCGCCGCCGCGCTCGGCGGACAGCAGCCGCATCGCCGCGGCGTCCAGCCCGGAGACCTCGCCGAAGTGCGCGTCGGACTCGACGGAGAAGTAGATGTCGCCGTCCAGCTCGTAGGCGGCACCGGCGTCCCGCAGCCGCTCGACGAGCGGGACGATGCCGGGTATCGACTCGACCGCGCCTATGTAGTGGCGGGGCGGCAGCATCCGCAGGGCCGTCATGTCCTCGCGGAACAGGGCGGTCTCGCGCTCGGCGAGCGCCGTCCAGTCGTCACCGGTCTTGTCGGCGCGCTCCAGTAGCGGATCGTCGACGTCGGTGACGTTCTGCACGTAGTGAACCTGGCGCTTCGTGTCGAGCCACACGCGCTGAACGAGGTCGAACGCGTTGTAGGTCGCCGCGTGCCCCATGTGGGTGGCGTCGTACGGCGTGATGCCGCAGACATAGATACGGGCGACGGGACCGGGGTCGAGGGTTACCCGTCCGCCGGTCGCGGTGTCGTGGATCCTCAGGCCGCGGCCCTGACCAGGCAGGGCGGGGACCTCAGAAGCGGGCCATGCATGCATGCCTTGAGCGTAACCGGACGCATGTTCCGCATACGAACCGGACCAGAGGTGTTGGCCGAAAAGGCGGTCTTGTCTTTGTCGGCGAATCATGCAAGGAGCACGCCTTGCGCCCGGTTCGGAACGGCCGGGCCCGGTTCAGACCGGCGGCCAGGGGATCGGCGGCCAGTCCCCGCCGGGCTCGGGGTGGCGGCCGGTCCGCAGCAGCCCGGCCACCCGCTCCCGCAGGGCCTCGATCTCGGCGTCCGTGATCAGTTCGGCCAGTCGGGCGGCGAGCGGCGCGGCGTCCGCCAGCGCCTTCTGGAGGCCGCGCAGCACCTCCAGCGCCTCGTCGGTCAGCGGCTCCCCCGCCCAGCCCCACAGGAGCGTGCGCAGCTTGTCCTCGGCGTTGAACGTCACGCCGTGGTCGATCGCGAAGAACCGGCCGCCAGGGGCGGGCAGCAGATGGCCGCCCTTGCGGTCACCGTTGTTGATCACCGCGTCGAGGACGGCGAGCCGCCGCAGCCGCGGGTCGTCGGCGTGCACCAGCAGCGCGGTGCGGCCCGCGCCGGTCTGCGCGAAGCCGACCGCCTTCCAGCCGGGGCCCGGCTCCTCGTCCTCCACCAGGGCCAGCAGCTCCGGGATCTCGTCGCCGGCGTCGTCGGCGCCCTCGCCGTCGGGTGCCGCTATCCACTCCTGGACCATGCCGGTGCCGTACGGGCCGTCCCGCAGCACCGTCGTGGGGATCAGGTCCCAGCCGCACGCCCGGGAGATCTCGTACGCGGCGACCTCGCGCTGGGCGAGCGTGCCGTCGGGGAAGTCCCACAGCGGGCGCTCGCCGGCGACCGGCTTGTAGACGCAGGCGGCGGTGCGGCCCTCGTGGGTGACCGTGCAGTAGAGGACGGCGTTGGACGCCTCCGCGATCTGTCCGCGTACGGTCAGCTCGCCCTCGGCGAGAAACACGTCCGACAGGCCCGTGGCGCCCTCCGGAGCGGCGGGTTCGGCAGCCGGCTCCGTGGCGCTCAGGCGTCCCGCCGGTATCCGTTCTGGCGCGGACATACGTGTCCCTCCGGGTCGAGCGGCAGGCTGCACAGCGGGCAGGGCGGGCGCCCGGCGTTGACGACTTCCAGCGCGCGCTTGGCGAACGCCCTGGCCATCGTGCCGGTGAGGCGCACCCGCAGCATCGGCGGGCCGTTCTCGTCGTCCTGGAGCAGCCGCTCCTCGGCGTCGGCGAGGTCCTCGTCGCTGTCGGCCTCCAGCTCGACCAGGGCCTGCGCCTCGACGATCATCCGCTCGTCCTCGCCGTCCCAGGCCAGCGCCATGGTGCCGACCCGGAACTCCTCCTCCAGAGGCGTCTCCAGCGGGGCGGTGTCGGACAGTTCGGGGGGCGAGACGGCGGGCACCGGAGCGCTGCCGCCGCTGCGCCGCACCACCTCGTCCAGCAGCTCGTCGATCCGCTCGGCGAGGGCCGCGACCTGGGTCTTCTCCAGGGCGACGCTGGTGGTACGGCCGGCCGCGGTGGCCTGGAGGTAGAAGCTACGGCGGCCAGGCAGCCCGACCGTACCGGCCACGAAGCGGTCCGGCGCGTCGTAGAAGAACACCTGACGGGACAACGTCCTGCTCCGATTGCTCGACTGCGGGGTCACTGCGGTCACTGCGATCGCAGGGGCGTGGCGGGCAGCGCCGTCGCACCACCCTACTGCGCCCGCTGATCACGGTGCTCCCGCACCACCGCCCAGGGCCGCGTCCCGTTCCGTACCGGCGGCGCCCTCGTCCTCTTCGGGCGCGAGGGAGCGGAAGTCACCGGTGTCGCCGAGCCGTACGAGGAAGGGGCGCAGCCGGGTGTAGCGGATGACGGTCACCGAGCAGGGCTCGACGGAGATCCGCTGGAAGAGGTCGAGGTGGATGCCGACGGCGTCCGCGACCAGGGACTTAATGATGTCACCGTGCGAGCACATGAGGTAGACCGCTTCGGCACCGTGCTCGGCCTCGATCCGGGCGTTCCAGTAGCGCACCGCGTCCACCGCGCGGGCCTGCATCGCCCGCATCGACTCGCCGCCGGGGAAGGCGGCCGCGGACGGGTGGTGCTGGACGACCTCCATCAGCGGCTCGTCGTTCAGCTCGGCGAGCTTGCGGCCCGACCAGTCGCCGTAGTCGCACTCGCTGATCCGGTCCTCGGTGAACAGCGGCAGTCCGGGGCGGGCCTCCAGAAGCGGGCTCAGGGTCTCCTGGCAGCGCTGGAGCGGGCTGGTGACGGCGGCGGCCAGCGGCACCTGCGCCAGCCGGGCGGGCAGCGCCGCGGCCTGGGCGGCGCCCCGCCCGTCGAGGGCGACGCCGGGCGTCCGTCCCGCGAGCACGCCGGAGGTGTTGGCGGTGGAGCGGCAGTGCCGCAGCAGGATCAGCGTGGCCATGACGGCCAGCCTACGTTCCGGGCCCCGGTCCCCGGCAGGCCCCGGTCCCCGGCAGGCCGCCATTCCTGGCAGGCGGCCATTCCTGGCAGGCGGCCCGGCGGCGGGTGAGAATGCCAGATGTGATCGTGGACTGCGGCATCTACCGGGAAGGCCGCCGCACCGAGGGGCCGGCGGATTTCTCCGAGGCTCTCGCCGAGGCGCGGGCCGAGGGGCACTCCTTCATGTGGCTCGGGATGTACGAGCCGACTCAGGAGGAGTTCGACCACGTCAGCAGCGAGTTCGGGCTGCACCCGCTGGCGGTCGAGGACGCCCTGCACGCCCACCAGCGGCCCAAGCTGGAGGTCTACGACGATTCGCTGTTCATGGTGCTGAAGCCGATCACGTACGACGTCGAGGCCGACACGGTGACCGCGACCGAACTGATGGTCTTCGTCGGCGACTCGTTCGTGGTCACCGTGCGGCACGGCGAGGCCAGTCCCCTGGCGGCGGTGCGCAGACGGCTGGAGGACCACCCGGAGATCCTGCGGCACGGTCCCGGCGCGGTGCTCTACGCGGTCAGCGACGCGGTGGTGGACCACTACATCGAGGTCGCCGCCGAACTCCAGACGGACCTGGAGGAGTTGGAGGCCGAGGTGTTCGCGCCGGTCCGCGGCGACACCAGGAACACCGCGGCGCAGATCTACGCGTTCAAGCGCGAGGTGCTCGAATTCCGGCGCGCCACGGGCCCCTTGGCGGAGCCGATGGAGCGCCTCCAGAACCCCGGGGTGCCGTTCGTGCACGACCATGCCCGGCCGTTCTTCCGCGATGTCGACGACCATCTCACCCGCGCCAACGAGTCGGTGGACGGCCTGGACCGGCTGCTCTCGGACATTCTCGCGGCTCATCTGGCGCAGATGGGCGTGCGGCAGAACGACGATATGCGCAAGATCTCGGCGTGGGCGGCGCTGGCGGCCGTGCCGACCCTGATCGCGGGTGTCTACGGCATGAACTTCGATGACATGCCCGAGCTGAAATGGCACCTCGGCTATCCGGCGATCCTGCTGTTCATGGCGGTCGTCGAGGTGTCGCTGTACCGGCTGTTCAAGCGGCGCGGCTGGCTGTGAGCGGGCCTGCCTGGCGCGCGCCCGGAGGTGTCAGGCGTACTCCGGTGCGGTGGTGGCCGGGCCGGACAGCGCGTCGAGGCGCTCGGGCATCCGCAGGCTGACCATGCGGTGCCAGCCCGCCAGGCGCTCGTACGCGTACACCGCCCGGATGCCCGCGGCGAGCACCGCGGACTTGGCCGCGGGCCACTTCAGGATGCGGCCCATGTGGTCCATGACGGCCAGGCTGACGTCGCGGTAGACGGCGATCTCGGCGAGCGCGGAGTCGCGCAGCAGCCCCTGGATGGTACGGCCGTGCCCGGCACGGGCCAGCCGCAGCAACTCCTCGTGGCAGTACGCCAGATGGTTGTCCTCGTCGCTGGAGATCATCCGGACGGCCTTGCCGACATCGGGGTGGTCGCCGAAGTACGTCCTGAGCAGCACCATCTGCTCGGAGGCACGCTGTTCGGTGACCCGGCTGTGCGCGAGGTAGGTGATGATGTCGTGCTCGGTGAGCGGCTCGTCGCGGCGCAGCTTGTCGTGCGCCAGGCCGATGCCCTGCCGCTCCAGCAGCATGGTGTAGTCGGTGGCCTCGGGGACCTCGGTGGGGGTCAGACCGCGCTTGTGCAGCAGGGCGTTGAAGATCCTGCCGTGCTTGTCCTCGTCGGCGCCGTGCCGGGTGACCTTGGGTGCGAGCGCGCGCTGGGACGCGGGGAGCAGCGCCGCGATCCGGCCGTTCTCCCAGCCGCCCTGCGCCTCGCCGCTGGCCGCGATGGAGCAGAACAGCCGATAGGACTCGTCGTTGTCGAAGATCTCCTGGAACAGGCTTCGAGCCGAGAACATCTGCGCCACCTCCGAACGGACACACCTGCAAACGAAAAGTCAAGTGCGGTGTTCCATCAGGGGCAACCGGAGAGCCGGTCCGTTCGGCCGTTCGGACGACGCGCCTCCTGGTGCCGAGGCGTAACCCGCGCACCCGCCGTGCCGTTGTGCTGCGTGACGGCCGTGGCGGGGAAGACCCCCCGAGCCCCCACCACGGCCGCAGAGCTTCAGCTCCGCCGCGTGCTTCGCTTCCCGGCCGCGGTGCGTGCTCCGCCGCCGCGCGGTGCTTCCCCGCCGCAGTTCGCGCTTCGCCGCCGCGCGGTGTTCCCGTCCCGCGGTGTTCCCGTCCCGCGGTGTTCCCCCGCCCCGCGGGTGTTCCCCCGCCCCGCGGGTGTTCCCCCGCCCCGCGGGTGTTCCTCGCTACGGCCTGACGGCGGACGCGTACGACACGGGTGTTCCCCCGCCCCGCGGGTGCTTCCCCGCCCCCTCCCCCGCCTCCCCCTTCGGGGGAGGGGGCGGGGTGGGGGTGGGGGGTGGGGGGCAGAGGCCGGCGTTCACGCCAGCCCGGCGCGCTCCAGGGCCTCGGTGCCCGCCCGGAGGGACGCGAGCCGCTCGTCCAGGGTGAAGCCGGCGGGCGCCAGGGTCAGCGTGGTGACCCCGGCCGCCGCGTACGCCTGCATCCGCTCGGCGATCCGCTCGACGGAGCCGAGCAGCGTGGTCTGGTCGATCAGCCGCTCGGGGATCGCGGCGGCCGCGCCGTCCTTGTCGCCGGACAGGTACTTGTCCTGGATCTCGGCGGCTTCCTTCTCGTAGCCCATTCGCTGGGCCAGCTGGTTGTAGAAGTTCTGCTTGCGGCTGCCCATGCCGCCGACGTACAGGGCGGTGTACGGGCGGAACATGTCGGCCAGCGCGCTGACGTCCTTGTCCTCGCCGAGGGCCAGCGGCAGCGTCGGACACACGTCGAACCCGTCCATCGTCCTGCCGGCCTTCTCGCGGCCCGCCCGGAGGTGGGTGATCGCGGTCTCCTCCAGGTGGTCGGCGGAGGGGAAGATCAGCAGCGCGCCGTCGGCGATCTCGCCGGTCTGCTCCAGGTTCTTGGGGCCGATGGCCGCGATGTAGAGCGGGATGTGCTCGCGCTCGGGGTGCACGGTGAGCTTGAGCGGCTTGCCGGGGCCGCCGGGCAGCGGCAGCGTCCAGTGCTGGCCCTCGTAGGACAGCCGCTCGCGCGACATGGCCTTGCGGATGATGTCGACGTACTCGCGGGTGCGGGCCAGCGGCTTGTCGAACTTGACGCCGTACCAGCCCTCGGAGACCTGCGGTCCCGAGACGCCGAGCCCGAGCCGGAAGCGGCCGCCGGAGAGGGAGTCCAGCGTCGCGGCGGTCATCGCGGTCATCGCGGGCGTACGCGCCGGGATCTGGAAGATCGCCGAGCCGATGTCGATGCGTTCGGTCTGGGCGGCGACCCAGGAGAGCACCGAGGGAGCGTCGGAGCCGTAGGCTTCGGCGGCCCAGCAGACCGAGTAGCCGAGGCGGTCGGCCTCCTGCGCCACCGCGAGATTGTCGGAGTCCATCCCGGCACCCCAGTAGCCGAGGTTGATGCCAAGCCTCATGCCGCTCCCCTTACCCATCAGTAACGTCGTTGTTGCGGGGACTCTAGTCCCTGCCACGCAGGGCGTCATCTGCGGGTTGTCCACAGGTCCCCTGATCCTGACGTGCGGCGCGTAATCTCAAGGCTCATGGAGCAAAGGCACCTCGGCCATACGGGCCTTCGCGTGTCCCGCCTCGGGCTCGGCACCCTGAACTGGGCGCGTGACACGGACGAGCAGGAAGCCGCCGACCAGCTCAAGACGTTCTGGGAGGCCGGCGGCACCCTCGTCGACACCGCCGACATCTACGCCGACGGCGGTGCCGAGTACCTCCTGGGCCGGCTGTCCGAGAGCCTGGTGCCCCGCGACGACCTGGTGATCGCCACCAAGGCGGGCAGCGTCCTGGAGCCGGACCGCCGCGTCGACGGCTCCCGGCGTCACCTGATGGCCGCCCTGGACGCCTCGCTGGCACGGCTGGGCACGGACTACGTCGACCTGTGGCAGCTGCACGCCTTCGATCGGCACACGCCCCTGGAGGAGACGCTCCAGGCCCTCGATCTCGCCGTCAGCAGCGGCCGGGCGCGCTATGCGGGGCTGTCGAACTTCTCCGGCTGGCAGCTCGCCAAGGCCGCCACCTGGCAGCTCGCGGCACCGGGCCTGCGCACCCGGCTGGCCAGCACGCAGATGGAGTACTCGCTCCTCCAGCGCGGCATCGAGCGCGAGGTGCTGCCCGCCGCCCTCGATCTCGGCGTCGGCCTGCTGCCGTCCTCGCCGCTCGGCCGCGGCGTCCTCACCGGCAAGTACCGCCATGCCACCCCGGCGGACTCACGGGGCGCCTCGGATCATCTCGCCCCGTTCGTCGCGCCCTATCTCGACGAGCCGGCCGGCCGGATCGTCGACGCGGTCACCACCGCCGCCGACGGCCTGTCCGCCACCCCGCTCCAGGTCGCGCTCGCATGGGTCCGCGACCGTCCCGGAGTCACCGCCCCGATCGTCGGCGCGCGTACTGCGCAGCAGCTCAGGGCGGCATTGTCAGTGGAGACCCTTAGTCTTCCTGACGAGATTCGCCGGGCGCTGGACGATGTGTCAGCTCCGGTGCACCACTATCCCGATCACGACTGGAGCACGCTGTGAGTACCGACCGCCCCGCCGGCGAGACCCAGCCCGAGCAGGAGGCAGCGTCATCGCCCCGCACTCCGGACGGCCGCACGGCCGAGGACGCGGCGACGGCGCGGGGCGAGGGCGAGGCGACGGGTGCCGCGGCGGCCGGTTCCGCCGCGGCGACGGCCGCGGCGCTGGCGGCGGCGGTGCGGGCCGTGGAAAGCGGCGAGCGGTCGGCCGCCTCGTTCTTCAACGAGGCGCCGCGCACCGCCAGGCCGGCCGCCCCCGCCGCCGGGCCGCGGAAGGACGCGCCGGCCGCCGAAGGACGGGCGCCGCAGGCCGGCCCTGCGCGCCCGGCGCAGGACGGGGCCGGTGAGCGCGCCGCGAGCGGGACCGCAGAGCCGTCCGGCCCGTCCGTCGCGGGCGGCGGCGCTCCTGGGGACGCCGCCCAGGCCCCGACGGCCGCTCCCCGCCCCGCCATGGCGACCGCCCCCGGGATCGAGGGCGTACGCAAGGTCCTCGCGGCCGGCGGCGCTCCGGAGGCGCTGGCGGAGAAGGCCGCCGAGGTGCTGGGCGAGCGGGCCGCCGAGACGCTGGCCGCGGACCCGTGGCAGCTGCTCGGCGTGCCGGGGGTGCGTCCCGAGCAGGCCGACGGCTACGCACGGGCGCTGCTCGGCCCCGCCTGCGGACCGGGGGACGAGCGGCGCGCCCAGGCACTGGTCGGCTGGCTGCTGGAGCAGGCCGCCGTCGCCGGACACTCGGCCCTGGAGGCGCCCGCACTGCGTGCGGCGCTCGCCCAGCGCTCCGTGCCGGACCCCGACGACGCCCTCCAGACGGCGATCGCCGACGGCACCGTGCTGGTGTTCCAGGACGCGATCGACACACCGGGCCGGTCCGCGCCCGCGGCGGAAGACGACGAGGAGGCACCGGTCCGGATCCTGCTCGGCCTCGACCGCTTCGCGATGGCCGAGGAGAGCGTCGCGGACGGCCTGGCCCGTCTGCTCAACACGTTCGAGCCGGTGGCCGAGGGTGGTGCGGGTGAGGCGGACGCCGAGGCCGGTCACGAGGACGTCGATCACGGGGACGAGAACCACGCCGACGCCGACCGCGGGGACGCCGGCCCCGGCGGCCCCGGCCAGGGGGACGTCCGCCCCACCGACGAGGAGCCCGCCCGCCGCCCAGCCCAGCCCTCCGCCGCCGAGTGGGAGGCCGCGGCGGCCGCCGCCCCGTCGCCGTCCGCCGGGGAGCTGATCCGGGCCGCCGCGCACAGCGGCCTGGTGGCGCACACCGGCGCCGAGGCGGCCCGCGCCGAGCCCGCCGCGCTGATCGCCGCGGCCCGCTCGCTGGGGCTGCGGGCGTTCGGCGCCACCCACAGCGAGAACGGCCGCCGCCGGCTGGCCGCCCACCTCGCCGAAGCGTCCGGCGCCCCCGGGGGCGCCGAGGGCCCGAGTTCGGCGGCCGTGACCGTGGCCGGCCTGCTCTCCGGGCGGGAGGGGCCCGGCCGGGACGCGGACGGCGCGCTGGCGCTCGATCTGCTGGTGGTGCTGGACGCGCCGCAGCTGGATCTGGAGACCGCCGCGATGCTCGTCGAGTCGCTGTCCGACGGCACCCGGCTGGTGCTCAGCGGCGATCCGGGCGTCCTGTGGTCCGCCGGTCCCGGCCGGCTGTTCGCCGACCTCCTGGCGGCCCGGTTCTGCCCCCAGGTCGCCTCCCGTACCCCGGACTTCGGCCCGATCGGCGAGCTGGTGTCCGGCATCGGCGTCGGCGAGTTCGGCCAGGTCGAGGCGCCCGGCAAGGAGGTGGTGATCGTCCCGGTGCGCGACGCCGGGGAGGCGGTGCACCGCACCGTCCAGCTGGTCGCCGACTCGGTGCCCCGGGCGCTGGGCGTCCCCGCGGACCAGACGCAGGTCATCACGGTCGGCCATGGCGGCGCGGCCGGCACCCGCGCGCTGAACGCCGCCCTCAAGGAGCGGCTCAACCCCGGCCCCGGCCGGTTCGGCGGATTCGACCCCGGTGACCGCGTCGCCTACGCCCCGGCGCCCGGCCGCATCACACCCGGCACGGTCATCGGCACGGACGCCGCGGGCCTGCGTCTCGACTGCGACGGCGGGCCCGTCGTGGTGCCGCGCGAGCAGGTCGGCGCCGGTGCGGTACGGCACGGCTGGGCGCTCACCGCGCATCAGGCGGCCGGTATGCGCTGGCCGGCCGCGGTGGTCGTGCTGCCCGGTGACGCGGCGGCCGGCCTGACCCGCGCCTGGGCGTACACCGCCTTCAGCCGCGGCGAGCGGCATCTGTCGGTCGTCCAGGGCGTCGACCAGGCGCTGCCCCGGGCGGTCGCGGAGGTGCCCGTCAAGGAGCGCACCACCCGGCTGCGGACCCTGCTGCAGCTGCAGAGCGGCGCGGCGGACACGGCGACGGGCTGAGCCCCGTACGCCGCCGGGCACAGCTCGGCCGCCGGGTCCGGAAGGGCCCGGCGGCCGCTCACCGCTCGCTCAGCGCTGCCTCACCGCTCCTTGTCCAGTGCCTCCAGCAGATCGTCGTCGTCCAGCTCCTCGTCGAAGACCGCACTGACGTCGAAGCGGCACACCACCCGCTCGGGATCGGCCTGGTCGAACGGGGTGGACAGCCACTCCCCCGGCTCGGCCGGATCATCGGCGGCGGCCACCCACAGGGTGGAGTCACCCTCCTCCAGGCCGAACTCCTTGTGCCGGGAGGCGATCTCGTCCGGTTCGAACTCGCCGAAGAGCACACCGAGCGCCGCGTGCACACTGCTGCCGACCACACCGGCGGCGTCGGCGCGCGCGGCGCCGTTGCCCACCGCCTCGTCGGCGGCGTCCGGATCCAGATCGGCGATGCGCTGTGCCTGATGCAGCAGCCGCTGCGGTTCGGCGACGGTGTAATCGCGGCGGATCAGCACGCTCAGCGCACTCGGCTCCTCCGGGCCCGCGTACGCCGGCAGTGTGTCGCTGCCGGGGATCTCGAAGGGGGTGACCTCGTCGTAGGTGTCGTACAGCAGCTCGTCGTACACCTCAGCCGCCGCGGCGAGCTCGTCGAACGCGGCGTAGACGGCCGGGTCGTCCTGCCCCGAGCGGCGTTCGACCGCGTCGAGGTGACGGTCCAGCGCGGCTTTGACCGCCTCGGCGGCGGCACGTACCTCGGCAGCGGAAGGCTGCGCAGCATCAGACATAGTGCAGACGCTATCCGTACCTGGGCCGGTCCCGCACAATAGATGCGATGCCGGAATACGAATTCTGCGATGTGTATGTGCCTCGGGGGGTCTCCCGGAAGGCCGCCACACGCCTGCTGACCGACCATGCCGAGTACGGACACTGGGAGTTGGACCGACTTCGCCTCAATCCCGACGGCAGCCGCCGGGTGCGGCTGCGCCGCCGGATCATCCGACAGCTCCGCGCCACCTGGTAAGCCGGAATCGTGTGAACGCAACCGTGTGATCACGGCAGAGCGGGCCCCGCCACGGCGAGGCCCGCTCCGTCGTACGCGCTGTGCGCCACCGGTGGTAAGCGCTGCGCTATGTGGTTCCCGTCACCTGCGCGCGCTGCGTGCCCGACGGTAGAGCACCGCTCCGCCGAGCAGCAGCGCGGCGCTCGGCGCGGCGTAGTCCATCGCCCCGGAGCCGGTGTGCGCGAGCTGGCCGCCGCCCTGCGGCTTGGCCTTGGCGGCCCCCGGCGTGGTGACGATCTCGGAGCGCGGCTCGGACTCGGTCTGCGGCCGCATCCCCGTGGTGTCGGGGGTGTCCGTGCTGTCCGATACGCCCGGCCCGTTCCGGTCCTCCGGCGCCGAAGGCTGTCCGGAATCCGACGGCCGCTCCGGGCTGCCCGGCCGGTCTCCCGGCTGCTGTCCCGTCGGCGGGTGGTGGCCGCCGTGGTGCTCCGGGGAGTCGGGGCTCGTCGGCGGCACCATCGACGAGTCGTTGTCGCAGCCGTTGCCGGACGTCGGGTTGACCAGCCCGACCACGTCGACGCTGTTGCCGCAGACGTTGACCGGTACGTGGACCGGCGCCTGGACGTTGTTGCCGGACGCCACACCGGGGGAATCCACCGCACTGCCCGAGGCACCGGACCCCTGGTGCCCACCGGAGCCGCTCCGGTGCTTGCCGCCGTTGCCGTGGTGGTCGCGGTGGTCGCCACCGCTCGGGCCGCGGTGCTTACCGCCCCCGTCGTTGGAGCACTTGTTCCCGAATGTGGGGTTCAGCAGTCCGACGACGTTGATGCTGTTGCCGCACGCGTTCACCTCCACGTCGACCGGCGCCTGGACGTTGTTGCCGGACGCCACACCGGGAGAATGCGCGGTGCCGCCGCTGGCTCCCGAGTCCGCGTGTGCGTAGCCGCCGACGGCGGCCAGTACACCCCCCGCGGCCGCGATGGTGATCAGGCCCTTTCGCGCGACCTGCCTCATAGGTTGCTCCCCTGCCTTGATGCCTTAACCGGAAATGCGCGCGAGCAGACTCAACGTGAATCCATGGAGATACCCCGGAGATACGCGGAGAGAGACACCCGCCCGCAGAAATACCCAGCGGCTCCGGAATGCAGGAACTCGCATTCCGGAGCCGAACCGGGCCCAGAACCCTTGCGGATTCAGGTACAGCGTCAGAACCTCAGCTGTTCGTACAGGTGTTGCCGAAGGTCGGGTTCAGCAGGCCAACCACGGAGATCGTGTTGCCGCAGGCGTTCACCGGCACATGAACCGGCGCCTGAACGACGTTGCCGGAAAGCACACCAGGGGACTTCACAGCAGCGCCCTGGGCCCCGGAGTGAGCAACTGCCAGGCCCGCACCGGCGAGAGTCACACCACCGGCGACTGCCGCAGCGGCGACGATCTTCTTGATCATCATTCCTCCTTGTAGACAAGGCGGTCCCAGCCGCGGACCGCAAGTATGACAACGAGGAAATCCCTGCGGCGGCTACCAACGCCTCGCCGCATTCACTCTTTTCAGCGAAGACGGCGCGAACGGCAGGAAATCCGCGCCGAATTCGACTGCACCTCAGCTCTGGTCGATGAACCGGTCGAGGACCCGCACCCCGAACTTCAGTCCGTCCACCGGCACTCGCTCGTCCACGCCGTGGAACATCCCCGCGAAGTCCAGCTCCGGCGGCAGCTTCAGCGGCGCGAAACCGAAGCCGCGGATCCCGAGGTCGTCGAAGGACTTGGCGTCCGTGCCGCCGGAGAGCATGTACGGAACGGCGCGCGCGATCGGATCCTCGGCCTGCAGCGCCGACTGCATCGCATCGACCAGGGCGCCGTCGAAGGTGGTCTCCAGCGCCTTGTCGGAGTGCACGTCCTCGCGCTTGACCCGCGGGCCCAGGATCCGGTCCAGGTCGGCGAGGAACTCGTCCTCGAAGCCCGGCAGGAAGCGGCCGTCGATATGCGCGGTGGCCTGCCCCGGGATGACGTTGACCTTGTAGCCGGCGCCCAGTTGCGTCGGGTTGGCGGTGTTCCTGAGCGTGGCGCCGATCATCTTGGCGATGCCGCCGAGCTTCGCCAGCGTGTCCTCCATGTTCTCCGGGTCGAGCTCGGTGCCCAGCGCGTCCCCGAGCTGGTCCAGGAAGGCCCGCAGCGTCTTGGTCACCCGTACCGGGAACTCATGACGCCCCAACCGCCCGACGGCCTCGGACAGTTCGGTGATCGCGTTGTCCTTGTGGATCATCGACCCGTGCCCGGCGGAGCCGTCCACGGTCAGCTTCATCCAGTGCATGCCCTTCTGCGCCGTCTCGACGAGATAGAGCCGCAGCTGCTCGTTGACGGTGAAGGAGAAGCCGCCGACCTCGCTGATCGCCTCCGTCACCCCCTCGAAGAGGCCCGGGTGCTTGTCGACGAGATAACGCGCCCCGTAGGTGCCGCCCGCCTCCTCGTCCGCGAGGAACGCCAGCACGATGTCGCGCGGCGGCTTACGCCCCGTACGCAGCCGGTCACGGACGACGGCCAGCGTCATCGCGTCCATGTCCTTCATGTCGACCGCGCCACGGCCCCACACGCACCCGTCGGCGATCTCCCCGGAGAAGGGATGGTGCGTCCAGTCGTCGGCGTTGGCCGGCACCACATCCGTGTGCCCGTGGATGAGCAGCGCGGGCCGGGAGGGGTCCTCGCCCTCGATCCGGGCCACGGTCGAGGCACGGCCCTTGTGGGACTCCAGGATCTGCGGCTCCAGGCCGACCTCGGCGAGCTTCTCCGCGACGTACTCCGCGGCCACCCGCTCCCCCGGGCCCGAGTGGTCCCCGTAGTTGCTGGTGTCGATCCTGATCAGATCCCGGCACAGGTCGACGACCTCGTCCTCACCGGTGACCGTACGGGCCGGACGCGCCTCGCTCATGCCAGAACCTCGCTTCGCTCGGCCCCGCATTCGCGGGGCTCGCACCTCTCCTCGGTTCGCTCGCGGAGCTCGCTCACAGTGCCTCCTCTTGGTTCACGGCCGCGGGGCGCTCCCGGGGAGCACCGACCGCAGCGGGGGTCCACCGCCATCCTCCACCCCGGGAGCGCTCCGCCCAAGGCCGCAATATTCCCGACATGCCCTGGTCACAGCCCCGTGCCTGGCCGAAAGCGGGGGTGATCGACCACCCCGGAAGGTTTGCTATTGTTTTCCACGTCGGAACGGCCCAGGCCGGAACGGCAGACACCTTGTCCGGGTGGCGGAATGGCAGACGCGCTAGCTTGAGGTGCTAGTGCCCTTTATCGGGCGTGGGGGTTCAAGTCCCCCCTCGGACACCGGCTGAGACCCCAGTTGATCTGGGGTCTTTTGCTTTTCCCGGGCAGCCTGCAGCCGATATTTGCGATGCGGCCGCGCACCGCCCGTGCGTAGGGTGCGCGGGTCGGTGCGGTGTGAAAGGGGCTGTCGGGTGCTGATCTTCGATGCTGATGACACGTTGTGGGAGAACAACGTGATCTTCGAGCGGGTCATCGACGAGTTTCTGGAGTGGATGGCCCATCCCGAGCTGGGCCGGGACGGGGTGCGGGCCGTCCTCGACGGGATCGAGGCGGCGAACGCCGTGACGCACGGATACGGCAGCAAGGTGTTTCTGCGCAGCCTCGGGGAGTGCGTCGAGCGGCTTCGGGGGCGGGCGGCGACGGCCGACGAGTCGGCGCGTATATCGGGGTGGGCGGCGGCCTTCGACGGGCATCGGGTGGAGCTGATTCCCGGGGTGCCGGAGACGCTGGCCGAGCTGGCGCGGCGGCACGAGCTGCTGCTGTTGACGAAGGGCGACACCCAGGAGCAGGAGCGGAAGGTGGCGGCGTCGGGGCTGACCCGGCACTTCCGGGGTGTGCACATAGTGGCGGAGAAGGACGTGGCCACGTATGAGGAGTTGACCCGGGCGTACGAGCTGGTGCCGGCCGCGACATGGATGATTGGGAACTCGCCGAAGTCGGACATTCTGCCGGCGCGGGCGGCCGGGATGAACGCGGTTTTCATCCCGAACGATCACACCTGGGTGCTGGAGCACAGTGAGCTCGACCCCGACGACAAGAAGGTGCTGCGGCTGTCGGCGTTCGGCGACCTGCTGCGGCACTTCTGAGGGCGCGGGGACGGATGAGGGAGAGGGACGGACGATGAGCGGCGTGGGGCCCAAGGTCTCCTGTGTGTTCGTGTGTCATGACGGGGGCGGCCGGGTGCTGCTGGCGCGGCGGAGCGCGGGGGCCCGCGATGAGCCGGGGACCTGGGACTGTGGCGCCGGGGCGCTGGAGTTCGGTGAGACGTTCGAGGCGGCCGTGACGCGGGAGGTGCGCGAGGAGTACGGTGCGCGGCCGCTCGGCATCGAGCGGATCGGGGTGCGCAATGTGCTGCGCGGCGATCCGGTCGACTCGCACTGGGTCGCGCTCGTCTTCGCCGTACGGGTGGCCCCCGACGAGGTGGCCATCGGCGAGCCGCACAAGTTCGACGCGCTGGAGTGGTTCGCGCCCAACGCGCTGCCGGCGCCGCTGCATTCGCAGTGCGGGGAGAGCCTGGCGATGTTCGGCGCCCTTGACGCGGTGGGCCGGGGCTAGGGCGTGTCCGATGGGTCAGGGTCGGAATGCCCTGACCCATCGGACAGGCCCTGGAGGAACGGGCCGTACGGGGTGATCGGTGGCCGCCGGCGGGCGGTCAGCCCGCAGTGGTCCGCTCGCGCGGGTGGAGGCGTACGCGTGCCGGGCCGGTCGCCTGGAGGGTGATTCCGGCGGAGGCCGGCACCTCCTCGTCCACCGCCTCCAGTTCGTACGCACGCAGCAGGGTCGCCAGCGCCAGTACCGACTCCAGCATGGAGAAGTGCTGCCCGATGCAGGCGCGCGGACCGCCGCCGAAGGGGAACCAGGCGTAGCGGTGCCGGCCGGCCTCGCGCTCCGGGGTGAAGCGGTCCGGATCGAAGCGTTCCGGGTCTTCCCACAACTGCGGGTCACGGTGGGTGACCCAGGGCGCGACGACGACATCCGCGCCGGCCGGGATGCGGAAGCCGCCGATCTCGGTGGCGGCCACGGCCCGGCGACTGACGACCGGCGCCGGCGGATACAGCCGCATGGCCTCCTTGAGGGCCCGGGTCAGGCGCGGGAGGCGGTCCAGGTCGGCGGCGGTGGGCGTACCGTCCGCCAGGACCTCGTCGATCTCCTCGCGGACGTGTGCCTGCTCCTTCGGGTGCGAGGCGAGGAGGTGGAGGGTGAAGGCCATGGAGATCGCGGTGGTCTCATGGCCGGCCAGCAGGAAGATCAGGACCTGTTCGCGGACCTCGGTCGCGTCGAGGGAACCGTCCTGTTCGTTGGCCGCCTCGGCGAGGAGCGAGAGCAGATCGTCCGCGGGGAGGGGGCCGGTGGTCCCGGTGCCGGTTCCGGTTCCGGTGCTGGTGCTGGTGCTGGTGCTGGTCCCGGTGCCGGTGGCGGCCGCCGCCCGGCGTTCGGCGATGATGCGGTCGCAGACGGCGGTCACTTCCTCGGTGGCCTCCCGTGCGCGCCGATTCCCCGGGGTGGGCCACTCGCGGGGGACCTTCACGGGTACGTAAGCCCGCCGCACGACATAGTCGTTGATGACCGGCGCGCAGCGGTGGATGACGTCCACGGCCGCCTCCACATCCGTGCCGAAGAGGATCCGGGAGACGGTGCGCAGTGCGAGTCGGTTCATCTCGCCGACCAGGTCGACCGTGCCGCCGTCCATCGTCCGCCAGCGCTCGGCGAGGCTGCCCGCCTCGGTCGTCACGGCCGCCGCGTAGCCGTCGACCCGGCGCTTGGTGAACAGCGGCTGCACCAGCCGTCGCTGTCGGAGGTAGTCGGCGTCCTGGCTGGTGAGCAGGCCGTTGCCGAAGGACTGCCGGACCTCCTCGTAGAGCGGGTGGTCCTTGCGGAAGTTGGCGGCTTCGGAGGCCAGGATCTGCTGGGCGCCCTGCGGCGAGAACACGGCGTGGAACACGCTGCGCAGGCCGGGCGGGCCGGCCTGGAGGCGGACCACGTCGCCGTGTTCGCGGTGGGCGCGTAAGAAGGCGCCCAGGGAATCGCGGCGGAGGTCGAGCATCGAGCCGAGGACGGGGAGGCCGGCCGGGCCCGGTATCTCGGTTGCGGGCATCCCGGATTCCGGTGCGGGACCGGACCGGGGCTGGGGCTGGGGCTGGGACGGGGTGATGGGCATGCTCGGATTTCTATCCCGAATGGTGGGGGTCCTATCCCCAGGCTCAGCCAGGCCGATACGGGGTAGGGATCGGCCTGGGGCACTGTGGACCCCTAGGGGAAAGCCCTGTGAGGGAAATCCCCTAGGGGTCCACAGTGCCCCAACCACATCTCTACCCCGCTGCGTTCGGGGCGTCACATGCTCAGGTTCCTATCCCGAAGCCGGGCGCCGCGCCGTCCCCCGTAGCATGGGCCGGATGATCACCAAGCGTTCCGGCCGGCCGGCCGCCGAAACCCCGTGCCGGGTCACCGTCTGCCGCGGTTGCTGCTGCGGCGACGGGGCCAAGATCCCCGGCGTCGACCACGCGGGGCAGATCCCGCGGCTGCGGGCGGCCCTCGACGGCGCGGCGCCGGTACGGGCGTCGGAGTGTCTGGACGTCTGCGACCAGGCGAATGTGGTGGTGGTCCAGCCGTCGGCCGCGGGCCGGGCCGCGGGCGGCCGCCCCGTCTGGCTGGGGCTGGTCAACGATGACGAAGCGCTGGCGGACATCGCGGCATGGATACGTGCCGGCGGCCCGGGGATCGCGGAGCCTCCCGGGGTGCTGGACCTGTACGCGATGACCGTGTCGCGGCGGGTGCGGGAGGGGTTGGAGGGCGGCTAGCGGCTGGGGGCCAGGGGGGCTGGTTCGCCGGTTCGCCGGTTACCGGAGTCTTACGGGGCGGCCCCTGCCGCCCATCGCGCCCGCGTCTGGTGTTGGCTGGAGGCATGACGCACTTCGCCGCCTCCCCCGGGCCGCCCCGCCGGGTCCTGGTCGTCGAGGACGATCCGACCGTCGCCGAGGTCGTCACCGGCTATCTCACCCGCGCCGGGTACGCCACCGACCACGCGGCCGACGGTTTCGCCGCCCTCGACCGTGCCGCGGAGTTCCGTCCGCACCTGGTCGTACTCGACCTGATGCTGCCGGGCATCGACGGCCTCGAGGTGTGCCGACGACTACGGCGGGCCGAGGACGGGCCCGCGGTCCCGGTGGTGATGCTGACGGCCCGGGGCGAGGAGGCGGATCGCATCCTCGGCCTGGAGCTCGGCGCCGACGACTATGTCACCAAGCCGTTCAGCCCGCGTGAGCTGGTGCTGCGTATCGGCTCGGTGCTGCGGCGGGCGGAGGCCGCGCCGCCGGCCGCGGCGCCCGCCCCCGTGCTGCGGGCCGGTGACCTCAGCGCCGACCCCGGCGGCCGCAGGGCCGACCGCTCCGGGCGCGAACTCGCCCTGACCTCACGCGAGTTCGATCTGCTGGTGTTCCTGATGCGGCACCCCGGGCAGGTCTTCTCGCGGGACGAGCTGCTGCACCGGGTGTGGGGGTGGGAGTTCGGTGATCTGTCGACCGTGACGGTGCATGTGCGGCGGCTGCGGGAGAAGATCGAGGACGATCCGGCGGCGCCGCGGCTGGTGACCACCGTATGGGGCGCGGGTTACCGCTTCGACGGCGGGTCGGCGCAGGGCAGGTCGTCGGACGGAGGGGCGCGGCCATGACGGATTTCCTGGTGATCGTGGGGCTGGCCGCACTGGGCGCGGCGGTCGTGGGGCTGCTCGCCGCGCCCGCCGTACGCGCCCTGCGGCGGCGCTCGGTCGCGCTCTCGCTGTTCGCGGTGGCGGCGCTGGCGGTGGCCGCGATGGCGGCGGGCACGGTGGCGGTCGCGCAGGCGATGTTCCTGTCCGGGCACGACCTGGGCGTGGTGATGGCCGTGGTCGGCGTCTCCGGGGTGGTGTCGCTGGCCGCGGCCCTGCTGTTCGGACGGCGGATCGCGGCGGGCAGCCGGGAGCTGGCACGGTCCGCCCGTACGGTCGGCAGCGAGGGCGGTTTCGCGGCGCCCGCGGACCCGCCGACGGCCGAACTGGCCGCGCTGTCAAGGGCGTTGGAGGAAACCAGCGCACGGCTCGCGGAGTCCCGTGAGCGCGAACGCGCGCTGGACGCCTCACGGCGCGAACTGATCGCCGGGATCTCGCACGATCTGCGCACCCCGCTCGCCGGGCTGCGGGCGATGGCCGAGGCGCTGGAGGACGGCGTCGCGGAGGACACCGAGCGCTATCACTCCCGTATGCGGGTCGAGGTGGACCGGCTGGCCGCGATGGTCGACGACCTCTTCGAACTCGCCCGTATCCAGGCCGGTGCGCTGGCCCTGACCCTGTCGCGGGTGTCGGTCTACGACCTGGTGGACGACGCGCTGGCGGGCGCCCGGCCGCTGGCGCGGGCGCGCGGGGTGCGGCTGGTGGACGGCGGGGTGGCGCCGCTGCCGGTCCGCGTCGATGCCCAGCAGATCACCCGCGTACTGAGCAATCTGCTGGTCAACGCGATCCGCGCGACGCCGGCGGACGGCACCGTCGCGGTCAGCGCGCGGCATGAGACGGGCCGGGTGGTGCTGGCGGTCGAGGACGGCTGTGGCGGCATCCCGTCGGCCGATCTGGCGCGGGTCTTCGACACCGGCTGGCGGGGGGCACCGGCTCGTACGCCGCGCTCCCCCACTCCCGGCTTCGCCCGAGCGGGAGGTGCCCCCCTCGGCGAGACCGGCGCGGGGCTCGGACTCGCGATCGTCCGCGGAATCGTGGAGGCCCACCAGGGCCGGGCGACGGTACGCAACGCCGGCGCCGGCTGCCGGTTCGAGGTGGCACTGCCGTCGGCGGAGGCGCCGACGCAGGCGGGGCCGCCGGTGGCGTGAGCCCGGGGCCGCAAAACCTCCGGTGGCGTGAGCTCGGGGCCCCAAAGCCGCCGGTGCCCCGGAACCGCACCGGCGTGAGCCAGTGCCCCCTCGGCCCGTCTTCTCAGCCTCAGCCCTGAGGCTCAGGGGGCTGCCCTCTCCGCTCCCCGCCGCCCTCCGCCTCCCCGGCCCCGGCGCCGTTCCCGGGCCGCCACAGCGGATGGTGGCGCCGGGCCCAGTCCGCGTCCACCGACCCGGTGCGCAGCCCGCGCCGCGACTCGGGGTCGCCGTACGCCCGCCAGATGTGGCCGGCGATCACGATGACGATGGCGAGGGCGAGCCAGTCGTGGACGAAGGTGGCACCGGTGCGCCAGAGGAGGGGTGCCAGGTGCGTGAACCACATCAGCAGGCCGGTGCACGCCATCACGAGGACCGCGCCGGCGATCCAGGCGGCGTAGAGCTTCTGGCCGGCGTTGAACTTCCCGGCCGGGCGGCCGCCGCGGCGGCGCAGTGCGGCGCGCAGCCACTGGCGGTCGTGGGGGCCGTAACGGTTGAGGCGGGTGAGGTCGGCGCGCAGGGCGCGGGAGGCCAGACCGAGCAGAAGGGGGGCGGGCAGCAGGATGCCGGACCACTCGTGGACGGTGACCATGAGGGCGCGGCGGCCGACGAGTTCGGCGAGGAAGGGGAGGTAGAGGCAGCCGGCGGTGAGGACGCAGACGGCCATCAGCGTGGCGGTCGCGCGGTGCACCCAGTGCTCGGCGGCGGTGAAGCGGGCAACGCGGGGGCCGGCCGCGGTGCGCTCAGGTGGTCGGCGCATCGTCGCGTCCGTTCGACCGGCCGACCCAGGCGTCGACGTCATATCCGCGGTCCTCCCAATATCCGGGCTCGACGCGTTCGGTGAGGGTGATCCCGGAGAGCCACTTCGCCGATTTGTAGAAGTACATCGGTGCCACGTAGAGGCGCACCGGGCCGCCGTGCGCGTGGCTCAGGGGCTTGTCCTGCATCCGCAGGGCCACCAGGACGTCGGCGCGGCGGGCCTGTTCGAGGGTGAGGGACTCGCTGTAGGCGCCGTCGAAGCAGGTGAAGCGGACGGCCCTGGCCTCGGGGCGGACGCCGGCGGCGTCCAGGAGGGTGGCGAGGCGGACGCCTTCGAAGGGGGTGCCGGGCACCCGCCAGCCCGTGACGCACTGGACGTCGCGGACGAGTCGGGTCTGCGGCAGCGCGCGCAGGTCGGCGAGCCGGTAGGCGGCGTGGTGGCGTACCAGGCCGTCGATGGTCAGGCGGTAGGTCCGCTCGTCCTTGGGCGGGGTGGAGCTGGTCACGGAGTAGTAGCGGAAGCCGCCGCCGGCGGGCAGCAGCCCGGTCAGTCCGGTGGGGTCCTTCTGGGCGGCGGCGCCGAGGGTGTTGTCCCAGGCCCGCTGGAGGGCGGGGGCCGCGGCGACGCCGGCGGCGCCCGCGGCGAGCATGCCGAGCACGACGCGGCGGCCGACGGGGGTGCCGCGCCCGTCCTCGCCGCCGCCGTCGTCGTCCGCCGCGCGGGCGGGATTCGCGTCCTTGGTCACCCTTAGATTCGAACACCGGGCGGCGGCGGGGGCCAGTGTCCGGGGCCCGGCGTCAGACTTTCGTCATTCCTTGCGGGGAAATCCCTTAGGGACCCGTAGGGGAAATCCCGTAAGGGCAATCCCGCAAGGGATCCCCTAGGGGACGGCGGCGCCCCAGACCAATGCGTACCCCATCCGGACCGGTGGCTACGCCTTGGCTACCCCTTGTCTGCCCCGCAGTGGCCGCCGCTCTCGCGGGGCAGGTCGAGTGCCGGGTTGTGGTCGAAGAAGCCGGTCGGGCGGAGGGTGAAGCCGCAGCGGTCCACGGGCATGACCGGCCAGTCCTCCAGGCGGGGCAGGTGGGTGGGGCCGAAGGTGTGCCAGAGGGTGAGGTCGGTCTTGAGGAGCGGCTCGCCGGGGCGTGACCACTGGAGGACGCCGGCCCCGCCGGGGTGCTGATTGGGGTAGTCGCCGACCGGGAAGCGGCGTTCGGGGCGGCCGCGGGTGACCCAGAGATGGCGGGTGGCGTAGCCGACGCGGCGGGCGACCGGGGAGCCGGGCCGGGCGAGGAGGGTGGGGCCGGGCTGCGGGGTCAGGGTGTAGGCGACGGGCTGGCCCATGCGGTTGTACGAGGCGGGGTTGCTGATCCGCCAGCGGCGGCCGGCGGCCGGGTCGGCGTATCGGCCGGCGTCGGCGGAGTCGGTGATCGGGGTGGCACGGGTGGTGAAGGCGTTGCCGTGGGGATTGTCGGGGCCCATCGGGAGCGGGACCACGTCGACCTCCTCGACGGTGTTGGCGTGGCCGTCCACCGCCGGGTCCAGCCGGGCGCAGAAGAGGTGCTGGTGGAACGGGGCCTGGAGGCCGGGTGCGACCTCGGTGGCGTACGGGGTGCGGGTGCCCGGCACGGTGGCGGAGGTCTGCACCAGGCCGGTGGACTTGACCTCGAACTCGATGGTGCCGTCCTGGTAGAGGTACCAGTAGAAGCCGTAGTCGTAATTGCCGAGGGTCGCTATGTAGGAGATGACCAGGCGGCGGGAGCGGCGGGACTCGGCGGAGAAGTCGTCGAACATGTTGGTGTGCTTCCACAGGAGGCCGTGGTCCTCCTCGTGGATGCAGATGGCGTTGGGGAGGGTCTCCGGGTTGCCGAGGTCGTCGGCGACGACGGCGTCGAGGTAGCGGATCTCGCCGAGGCAGTCGCAGCCCAGGCGCAGCGCGTTGGCGTTGCGGCCGAGGGTGTACTCGCCGACGTCGAGGTAGCAGACCCAGTTGCGGGCGGGGTCGGGTTCGGCGTACGGGACGGCCATCTCGGCGAGTGAGGCGCGGTGCAGGACGGGGCGCAGCCGGCCTCCGTCGCGGTGCGCCAGCTGGTGCAGTACCAGGCCCTCGCGGCCGTTGAAGTCGACCCGCAGCTGCCAGTTCTGCCAGGTCAGGAGGGGGCCGTCGAGGGTGAAGGAGGGGCCGTCGGGCTGGCTTATCGCCAGCGGTTTGAGGTCCGTACGGGCCGGTCCGGTGAACTCGGCCTCGTAGCGGCCGCATTCGGCGGGCAGCGGGACGGCACCGGTGTCGATGAGGCGGACGACCCGGCGGGCGGTGAGGTCGACATCGACGACCAGGCCGCCCACGGGGTGGGCGAAGGGGTTGTCGGTCTCGTCGCAGCGCAGGAAGGTCAGCGAGCGCAGCATCCGCCGGCCGCGCTCCCCTTCTATGCCGAGATTGCCGGCGGCGAGCGGGGCGCAGACGACCAGTTCGGTGTCGGTGATGCCGCGCTCGGCCATCGCCTTGCGCCAGCCCTGGTCGGCCTTGACGATCGCGTCGCAGCGCTCGAACTCCTCGAAGAGGAGGGGTGGTTGACCGTCGGCATCCGGATCCAGCGGGCGGTGTGCGAGCAGGGTGCGGGTGGTGACGTCGACGAGGGCTTCGTGGCCGGCGCCGGTGGCGGGTTCGAGGAGGGTGACCCGCAGGCGGCGGACGACGGGGGTGCCGGGGCGGTGTGCGGAGACGGTGTGGCGGTCCGGCTCGTCGAGGAGGACCAGCGGGAACCGGGTGGTGTCCGTGGCCTTGCCGGCTTCCGTCAGGACGGCGCGGGCGGTGGTGATCTCGTCGGCGGTCAGCGGGTCGAGTGGGTGCGGGTGCATCGTCAGCTCTCCTTGTGCGGGGTGGCCGGGGCGGGGGCGGCGGCCGCCTTCTCCAGCTGGAACGCCTCGTTGCCGAGCCCGATCCTGGCGTGGGTCCCGGGGCGGGTGGCGCGCAGTACACGGCCGTGGACGAGGCCGATCAGGGCGGCGACGCCGATCAGGGCGGGCAGCAGCCAGCTCAGCAGGGAGCCCTGTTCGGCGGAGACCAGGACGTCGAAGTCGGTGACGGCGAAGCCGAGGACGACCAGCAGGGCGAGGCCGGCGAGGGCGGCGGCGGTGAGCCGGCCGGCCTGTGCGCGTCCCGCGCCGCGGCGGACGAAGAAGACGATGACGGCGAGGGAGGCGGTGGCCATCAGGAGGATCACACCGAGCGCGCCGACGTTGCCCGCCCAGGTGAACAGCCTCAGAACGGGGGTGGTGGGGTCGCCCGCCGGCATCTCGTCGGTGAGGGTGAAGCCGGTGACGACGAGCAGCGAGATGACCGTCTGCAGCAGTGAGCCGAGCGCGGGCGCGCCGCTGGACCTGGTGGTGCGGCCGAGGGCCGCAGGCAGCAGGCCCTCGCGGCCCATGGCGAAGGCGTAGCGGGCCACGACGTTGTGGAAGCTGAGCATCGACGCGAAGATCCCGGTCACGAAGAACAGATGCAGGATGTCGGTGAAGGTGCCGCCGAGGCGGGGTCCGGTGAGGGCGAAGATCAGCCCGGGGCCGTGGTGTCCGGCGCTCGCCACGACGTTGCCGGGGCCGGTGGCGACGCCGATCAGCCAGGAGCTGAGGGCGAAGAAGACCGCGACGAAGCCGACGGCGAGGAACATCACCCGGGCCACGACGGTCTGCGGGCGGCTGGTCTCCTCGGCGTAGACGGGGGCCTGTTCGAAGCCGACGAAGGCGGCGACGGCGAAGCACAGGGCGGTGCCGAGGCCCGCGCCGCCGAGGGTGGCCGGGTTGAAGGCGTGCAGGGACAGGCCCTGCGGCCCGGGGGCGGCGGCGAAGGCGATGTCGAAGACGACGATCAGGGCGACCTCGATGAGGAGCAGCACGCCGAGGACCTTGGCGTTGAGGTCGATCTTCAGGGCGCCGAGCGCTCCGGTGACCAGGACGCCGAGGAGCGCCGGGACCCACCAGGCGGTCTGCGTGTCCAGATGCCGGTCGAGCAGCCCGGCGATCTCGAAGCCGAACATGCCGTAGATGCCGACCTGGAGGGTGCTGTAGGCGGCGAGCGCGACGAAGGAGGCGCCGGCGCCGACGGTGCCGCCGAGGCCGCGGGCGATATAGGCGTAGAACGCGCCGGCGTTGTGGACGTGCCGGCTCATCTCCGCGTAGCCGACGCTGAACAGCGCCATGACGACGCCCAGGATGACGAACAGCAGCGGCTGTCCGACGATGCCCATGACCTGGTACGTGGTGACCATGACGCCGGCCACGACCATCAGCGGGGCGCTGGCGGCCAGGACGGACAGCAGCAGGCCAGGGGTGCCGATCCGGTCGGCCCGCAGCGCCCGTTCCTGGCCCTTGAAGGTGCTGATGCCGGGGCCGCCGTGGACAGGGTGCGGCCCTGCGCCGTCGGCGCGGGCGGCGCCGCTCGTCGTTCTCGAACTGCCCGTAGGCATGGCGGGGTTGTCCTTTCCAGTGGGGATGGAGGAACAGGCTGACCTCGGGTGGTGGTGGACCCGGTCAGGTGGCGCGGTACGCGGTGTCGCGCGCGGCCTTGAAGGCCTTTCTGGCGTCGCGGCCCGTGTAGGCCCAGGGTGCGGGCGTGACGTAGCGGCCGATGCGGTGGAAGAGCGCCGCCGCCTCGGCCATCCTCCCCTCGTAGAACTTGGCGTGCGCGAGGAAGTTGAGGTCGACCTTGCGGCGTGGGTGGCCCTCGCCCTCCCACTCCAGCCACCAGTCGAAGGCGGCCTTCATGACCTGCCGGGCGCGGCGGGTGGACCAGTGGCCGGAGGCGGCCGGGTCGGGTGGTTCGAGGCCTGCGGCGGCCATTACGCGGTAGCGCTCGGCGTGCGCGACGACGGGGAGGACGGCCAGCGGGGAGTCGGCGGGGGCCTGTTCGGCGGCCCAGGCGGCGAAGTCGTAGACCTGGTGCAACGGGTCGTCGGTGTCGCCTTCCTGGTGCTCGGCGAGGCAGGCCGTCATCAGGTGGTGCGCGTGGTGGTGGTCGGGGTGGCGGGCCCTGATCTGGTCGAAGGCGTGCTCGCGTTCGTCGACGGTGCCGGTGCGGCGGGCGAGGGTCAGCACGCCGAGCCAGGGGGTGGGGTCGTGGGGCAGCATCCGGGCGGCGGTCCGGCAGGCGGCGTCCGCGGCCTCGGGGCTGCCCTTGCCGCGTAACGCGAGCTGGACGGTGGCGAAGGCGAGGAGGGTGGCCGCGTCGCCGCTCTCCGGTTCGGCGAGCTGCCAGTCGCCGGCCCAGGCGGCGCCGCCGGGGCAGCGGCCGAGGACGGCTAATCGGTGGCCGCGGAGGTCCCAGTCCTCTCCGGTCTCGGCGAGCAGGGTGCGGACGCGGGACCATCGGCCGTGCGCCAACGCGTCGGTGGCGGCGGCGAGTTCGGTGTCGTCCAGGGCCGGGGTGACGACGGGTGCGTCCTTGCGGCGGGGACGTCCCAGGGGAGGCGGCGGAGGTGGTGGTGGGGGCGGCGGGGGAGTCATGGACCAGGGGACTCCATGGCACGCTGCACCGATCTTCACCTCACTGAATTGTCCCGCCTGCGCAACTGCGGTGGCGCGGTCCACACAAAATCATCACGCACAGCAAAGCGGTAGGCAGTGCTCCGCGTCAAGGTTGCAATCGGAATGGCCGAATTCACCAACTCGCCTTGTGGGGGCGGGGTTTTACGGGGCCGGCACCGAGGTCCGGCCCCGGCCCCTCGGGACACCGCCCCTCAGGACACCGCCTTCGCCGCCGCCCGGCCCGCCGTGCGGCCCGAGAAGAGACAGCCGCCGAGGAACGTTCCCTCCAGCGAACGGTAGCCGTGTACCCCGCCGCCACCGAAGCCCGCGACCTCGCCCGCCGCGTACACCCCCGGCAGGGGCTCGCCGCCCTCGGTCAGCACCCGCGACGACAGGTCGGTCTCCAGCCCGCCGAGCGTCTTGCGGGTCAGGATGTTCAGCCGTACGGCGATCAGCGGGCCGGCCTTGGGGTCCAGCAGCCGGTGCGGCGCGGCGGTGCGGATGAGCCGGTCGCCGACGTATTTGCGGGCCCCGCGCATCGCCGTCACCTGGAGGTCCTTGGTGAAGGAGTTGGCGATCTCCCGGTCCCGGGCGACGATCTCGCGGCGCAGCGCGGCCTCGTCGATCAGCGGCTCCTCGGTCAGCTCGTTCATCCTGCGCGCCAGGTCGGTCAGGGAGCGCTCGACGATGAAGTCCGCGCCGTGGTCCATGAACGCCCGCACCGGGCCCGGTGCGCCGGCCCTGGCGCGGCCCAGCACGTCGCGGATGCTCTTGCCGGTCAGGTCCGGGTTCTGCTCGGAGCCGGAGAGGGTGAACTCCTTCTCGATGATCTTCTGGGTGAGCACGAACCAGGTGTGGTCGTGGCCGGTTCTCATGATGTGCTCGAGCGTGCCGAGGGTGTCGAAGCCGGGGAACAGCGGTACCGGCAGCCGCTTGCCGCGCGCGTCCAGCCACAGCGGGGACGGGCCGGACAGGATCCGGATGCCGTGCATCGGCCAGATGGGGTTCCAGTTGTCGATGCCCTCGGTGTAGTGCCACATCCGGTCGCGGTTGATGATCCGGCCGCCGGCCGCCTCGGCGATGCCCAGCATCTTGCCGTCGACGTGCGCCGGCACCCCGGAGAGCATCCGCCGCGGAGGCGTGCCCAGCCGCTCCGGCCAGTTGGCGCGCACCAGGTCGTGGTTGCCGCCGATGCCGCCGGAGGTGACGATCACCGCCTGGGCGGTGAGCTCGAACGCGCCGGTCACCTCTCGGTTGCTGGGCCGGCCGCGCTCCATGTCGTCCGCTGCGAGGATCTCGCCGCTGACCGTGTCCACGGCACCCGCGCTGCGCGCGAGCCCGGTGACCCGGTGCCGGAAGCGCAGGTCCACCAGGCCGCGGGCCGCACCGGCCCGCACCCGGCGCTCGAACGGCGCGACCAGGCCCGGCCCGGTGCCCCAGGTGATGTGGAAGCGGGGGACGGAGTTGCCGTGCCCGGTCGCGTCGTAGCCGCCGCGCTCGGCCCAGCCGACGACGGGGAAGATCCGGATGCCCTGCCGGTGCAGCCAGGAGCGTTTCTCGCCGGCCGCGAAGTCGACGTACGCCTCGGCCCACTTGCGCGGCCAGTGGTCCTCGGGGCGGTCGAAGCCGGCCGTGCCCAGCCAGTCCTGCCAGGCCAGGTCGTGGCTGTCGCGGATCCGCAGCCGGCGCTGTTCGGGCGAGTCGACGAGGAAGAGGCCGCCGAAGGACCAGTGGGCCTGGCCGCCGAGGGACTGCTCGGGCTCCTGGTCCAGCAGGATCACCTTGCGTCCGGCGTCCACCAGCTCCGCGGTGGCCGCCAGCCCCGCCAGGCCCGCTCCGATCACGATCACATCAGCGTCGTACGCCATCTTCCGCTCTCCTCACCGGGGCACGCCGGACGCCCTGGCCGTCGTGGTGGAAACGATCCTCAGCGCACGAACGGCGGGCGTCAACCGGTTGTTACCGGGTGGTACCGACGGGTGCGCGGGAGAATGGGGTGGTGACGAGGGCCACCACACGGCCGCCGCCGGATGGCTATCCTCGAGCGCATCCCCGCCCCGCCTGAACGAGGTGTGCGACGTGACGGTGATTCTGCTCGCCCTTGGCGCGGCCTGCTGTCTGGGACTCGGATTCGTGCTTCAGCAGGCCGCCGCCCAGCACGCGCCCAAGCAGGACTACCTCTCCCTGCGGCTGCTGCTCGACCTGGTACGGATGCCGCGCTGGGTGGCCGGCATCGGCCTGATGGTGGTCGGTATGGCGCTCGGCGCGATAGCGCTCGGCAAGGGCGACATCACTCTGGTGGAGCCACTGCTGGCGACGAATCTGCTGTTCGCCATGGCGCTGTCGCGGTGGCTGACCAAGCAGCGCCTCGGCCGGACCGGCTGGGCCGGACTGTGGCTGCTGGCGGGCGGCGTGACCGCGTTCATCGTGGCCGGCCAGCCGCACGGCGGCGACAGCGACGTAGGCCAGCCGACACAGTGGCTGATCATGGGAGTGGTGCTGGGCACCGCCCTGCTGCTGGCGGCCGTCGCCAAACGGGAGCGGGTGCACATCAGCCTGGAGGCGGCGCTGCTGGGCGTCGCAGCCGGACTGCTGTACGGCGTGCAGGACGCGCTGACACGGATCAGCGGGGACCGTCTGTCGAACGGCGGCTGGGTGGCCCTGCTCACGGGCTGGCAGCTGTACGCGATCATCGTGCTCGGTGTGCTGGCGCTGGTGATGGTCCAGAGCGCGTTCGAGTCGGCGCCGCTGCGGATGTCGCTGCCGGCGCTGACCGCCGCCCAGCCGCTGGCCGGTATCGCCTGCGGGGTGGGCTTCCTCGGTGACCAACTGGTGGTGACGACGGCGGCGCTGGCCTGGGAGGCGGCCGGGATCGCGGCCGTCATCACGGGCATCGTGCTGATCGGCAGCCATCCGGCGATGCCGCCGGGGGCCGGCCGGGCGGAGAACGTGCGGGAGTTGCAGCCGCACTAGGTGCGCTGTGCGGAGAGCCCTGGCCGGCACCGGGCGGTGCGGTCCCGGCGGCTGGTGGTTGCATGGCCCCATGACCGATCAGCAACCGCTCAACGCGGACGAGCTCCTGGATGTCGTCGACGAGAACGACGAGGTCTTGGGGCAGGCCCCGCGCGCTGAGAGCTACGCCCGCAGGCTGCGCACCCGCTGCGCCTTCATCCTGGTCAGGGACGCCGAGGACCGGATCTTCGTACACCGCCGCACACCGCGGAAGCTGGTGTTCCCCGCGCACTACGACATGTTCGTCGGCGGGGTGGTCGGCGCCGGCGAGAGCTATGACGAGGCGGCGCTGCGGGAGGCCGAGGAGGAGCTCGGCGTCACCGGGCTGGCGCGACCGGAGCCGCTGTTCAAGTTCCTCTACGAGACGCCGGAGCACACCTGGTGGTCCGCGGTCTACGAGGTGCGCTGGACCCGGCCGGTCGCCCCGCAGGAGTCGGAGATCGACTGGCACGCGTTCCTGACCGAGGAGGAGCTGACCCGCCGGTTGGACGAGTGGCCGTGGACGCCGGACGGGCTGGCCGCCTACCGGGAGCTGGTCGCGCGGCGGGCGGCGGGCGACGCCCCGGGGTCCCGGCCGTGATCCGCGCCGGCGGACCGCGGTCGATCGGCGCGGGTGTGCGGCTGTGGTTCTCGCCCGCGCGGATCCGCGAGGAGGGCACGACCCCCGACTACCGCTTCTCGCTCGCCAACGAGCGCACCTTCCTCGCCTGGCTGCGCACCGGCCTGGCGCTGGTGGGCGGCGGTTTCGCGGTGGACCAGTTCCTGCCCCGGCTGCACGAGGGGGTGCGGCTGACGTTCACCGTCGTGCTGCTGGTGGGCGGTGCGGCGTGTGCGCTGCGGGCGGTCAACCACTGGATGCGCTGCGAGCGTGCGATGCGGCGAGGCGAGGACCTGCCGGTCTCCCGTTTCCCGTCGGCCCTGGCGCTGGCCGTCGGTGCGCTGGCGGCGGCGGTGGTCGTGGTGGTCCTGCTGGGCTGGGCGGGCTAGCGGATGGGCGGGCAGCCGCAGGGGCCGCCGCCTCGGCTTCCGGTGCCCGACCGGGACCCCGGGCTGCAGCCGGAGCGGACCCGGCTGGCCTGGCGGCGTACGACGCTGACCTGCGCGGCCGTCGTGGTGCTGGGCGGCCGGGCGCTGCTGCGGAGCGGCGCCCCGGTCCCCGTGGTGGTGTCGCTGGCGGCGCTGACGGGGCTGGTGTGGATCGTCTTCCTGGCGGTCGCGGACCGCAGGGTGCGGTCGTTGGCCACCGGCCGCCCGCCGGACCTGCCGCACGGGCCGGCGTGGGTACTGGTCGGCTGCACCGTCGCGCTGGCGGCGGTCGGCGCGGCGGTCGGCGGGGCGGTCGCGGCGCTGTGAGCGCGGCGGGCGGCCCGGCGAACAAGCCCCGCCCCCCGGAGAACAAGCCCCGCTTCCCCGGGCCCGTGCGAGCCGGCGCCGGGGGTACCGTGACGCGACCCTCTTGGCGCCGGGAGCGGCTCAACCCGCATTCCGGCGACGGGGCGTGACCGGCCATCACCCGAGGAGACCACACGTATGACCAGCACCGAGCCGGCCGTGTCCGAGCCGTATCTCACCCAACTGGCCGCCGGCGTCCATGCGTTCATCCAGCCGGACGGCGGCTGGTGCCTGAACAACGCGGGGTTCGTCACCGACGGGGACACCACTCTCGTGGTCGACACCGCCGCCACCGAGCGCCGGGCGCGTCTGCTGCGCGACCGGATCGCGGAGAGCGGCGCGCCGACGCCCCGCACGCTGGTCAACACCCACCACCACGGCGACCACACCTACGGCAACAGCGTCTTCGCCCCCGAGGCGACGATCATCGGGCACACCGCCTGCCGCCGTGAACTGCTCACCGCCGGGCACCAGTTGCACGCGATGTGGCCGCAGGTGGAGTACGGCGACATCCGCCTCACCGCGCCGACCGTCACCTACACGGACCGCCTGACGCTGCACATCGGCGACATCGAGGTGCACCTGATCCACCCCGGCGTCGCGCACACCCCCGGCGACACCATCGTCTGGCTGCCCCGGCAGCGCGTCGTCTTCACCGGGGACCTGGTCTTCCACGGCGGCACCCCGTTCGTCTTCATGGGCTCGCTGACCGGTTCGCTGCGCGCCCTGGAGCTGCTGCGCGCACTGGACGCGGTCACGGTCGTCCCCGGGCACGGGCCGGTGGCGGGCCCCGAGGTGTACGACGGCGTCGAGCGCTATCTGCGGTTCGTCGACGGGCTGGCGCGGGAGGGCCGGGCGGCCGGCCGTACGCCGCTGGAGGTTGCCAGGGAGGCGAATCTCAGCGGGAGCCCGTTCGCGGCGCTGGCCGAAAGCGAGCGGCTGGTCGCGAATCTGCATCGCGCGTACGCGGAGCTGGCGGGCGCGGAGCCGGGCTCCCCGCTCGACGCGGTGGCCGGATTCGGCGATATGACGGTGATGAACGGCGGGGTCCCGATGGCCTGCCACGCATGACCGGACGCCCCGGCGCAGGGCGCCCGGCACGGCCGGAAACCGTCGCGTGACCCACGCCCCACGCCCCGGCACTGGACTCCATACCGACTAGTCGGCATGATCGTGCTGCGACCAACGATGAACCGTCCACTCCGTACGGAGGAGCACGATGAGCAAGGGCACCCCTCCCCCGCAGCCGGCGGACCGGGAGGCACCCCCCGGCCTGGACCTGGAGCGATTGCGCGCCCATCTGGACCGGGAGCGACCGGGCCTGACCGGCGGGCCGCTGCGCGCCCGGCTGATCGAGGGCGGGCGGTCCAATCTCACCTACCGCGTCACCGACGGCAGGGCCTCCTGGGTCGTCCGCCGGCCGCCGCTCGGCCACGTCCTGGCCACCGCGCACGACATGCGGCGCGAACACCGGGTGATCAGCGCGCTGCACGAGACGCCGGTGCCGGTGCCCGAGGCGCTGCTGCTCTGCGAGGACGAGTCGGTCATCGGCGCGCCCTTCTACGTGATGGAGCTGGTCGAGGGCACCCCGTACCGGACGGCGGGGCAGCTCGCGCCGCTCGGCCCGGAGCGCACCCGTGCCGTGGTGCTCTCCCTGGTCGACACGCTCGTGGAGCTGCACGCGGTGGACCCGGAGGCGGTGGGGCTCGGCGACTTCGGCCGCCCGGACGGCTTCCTGGAGCGCCAGCTGCGCCGCTGGGGAAAGCAGCTGAGCGCCTCGAAGAACCGCGACCTGCCGGGGATCGACGAACTGCACGAGGCCCTGGGCCGGGCGCTGCCCGCCTCGCCCGCGCCGACCGTCGTGCACGGCGACTACCGCCTGGACAACGTCCTGGTCGGCTCGGACGACACCATCAACGCCGTACTGGACTGGGAGATGTCCACCCTCGGCGATCCGCTGACCGACCTCGGGCTGCTGGTGATGTACAGCTCGGACCTGGGCCTGACCGAGTCGCCGGTCAGCACCACCAGCGGCGCCGCCGGCCACCCCTCCCCCGCCGAGCTGATCGAGCGCTATGCCGCCCGCTCCGGCCGTGACACCTCGGCCATCGCCTGGTACACGGCCTTCGCCTGGTTCAAGCTCGCCGTGATCCTCGAGGGCATCCACTACCGCTTCACCCTCGGCCAGACCGTCGGCGCCGGCTTCGACCGGATCGGCGAGCTGGTGCCCGTATTCATCGACCACGGACTCACCACCCTCAAGGAAGGCTGAGGCACCCGCATGGACTTCGCATTCGACGCCCGTACGGAGGAGCTCCGCGAGAAGCTCCTGACGTTCATGGACGAGCATGTGTACCCGGCGGAGGAGACCGCCCACGAGCAGCGGGCCGCGCTCGCCTCGCCGTGGGACACCCCCGCGATCGTCGAGGACCTGAAGGCCGAGGCGCGGCGGCAGGGCCTGTGGAACCTGTTCCTGCCCGACGAGGAGTACGGTGCCGGGCTGACCAACCTTCAGTACGCGCCGCTGGCGGAGATCACCGGGCGCAGCCCGCATCTGGCCCCCACCGCGCTGAACTGCGCCGCCCCGGACACCGGCAACATGGAGGTGCTGACGCAGTTCGGCGACGACGAGCAGAAGAAGCGGTGGCTGGAGCCGCTGCTGGCGGGCGAGATCCGGTCGGCGTTCGCGATGACCGAGCCCGAGGTGGCGTCGTCGGACGCCACCAACATCGAGACCCGGATCGAGCGGGATGGCGACTCCTACGTCATCAACGGCCGCAAGTGGTACATCTCGGGGGCGATGAACCCGCTCTGCGAGATCTTCATCGTGATGGGCAAGACTGCCACTGCCGATGGCCCTGAGGGCGCGGACATCCGCCGCCAGCAGTCGATGATCCTCGTCCCGCGCGACGCCCCCGGGCTGGTGGTCAAGCGCGCGATGCAGGTCTACGGCTACGAGGACCACTCCCACGGCGGCCACGCCGAGGTGATCTTCGACAATGTCCGGGTGCCGGCGTCGAACCTGATCGGCGAGGAGGGCAGCGGCTTCGCCATCGCCCAGGCCCGGCTCGGCCCCGGCCGGATCCACCACTGCATGCGGCTGATCGGCATGGCCGAGCGCGCCATCGAGCTGATGTGCCGGCGCGCGGTGAGCCGTACGGCCTTCGGCAAGCCGCTGGCCCAGCAGGGCGTGGTCCACGGGTGGATCGCGGACGCGCGGGTGGCGGTGGAGCAGCTGCGGCTGCTGGTGCTGAAGACCGCCTGGTTGATGGACACCGTCGGCAACAAGGGCGCGCACACCGAGATCCAGGCCATCAAGATCGCCACGCCGCGCACGGTCGTGGACATCCTCGACCAGGCGGTGCAGCTGTACGGCGCGGCCGGGGTCAGCCAGGACTTCCCGCTGGCGGAACTGTGGGCGGGCGCGCGGACGCTGCGTCTGGCGGACGGCCCGGACGAGGTGCACCAGCGGTCGCTGGCGCGCCGGGAGATCAAGAAGTATCTGTAACGGCGTTACGGACGCAGCGAGGGCGTTACGGGCGCAGCGCGCGCAGCAGGAGGTCGGCCAGGTGGTCGGCCACCTGCTGCGGGCTGAGCGGCCCGTTCTCGCGGTACCACGTGCCGAGGTGGTGCACCGAGCCGAAGTGGTAGTCCACGACGAGGTCGGCCGGGATGTCGGCGGCGAAGACCCCGGTGTGCTGGCCCTCCTCGATCAGCGCCCGGAACCGCTCGTGGTAGCGCCGCCGTTCGGCCCGTACCTGCTTGTCCTTCTCGGGGCTCAGATGGTGCATCGAGCGGAAGAAGATCTTGGTGTCGTCGAGGTTCTCGATGGTGGTGACGACGACGTCGGCCGCGGCGTCCCGCAGCCGCCGCTCGACCGGCGCGTCGGCGTCCGCGAAGTGGTCCAGCCGCTCCTGCTGGAGCCGCAGCACCCGGCCGTAGACCTCGTGCAGCAGATCGTCCTTGGAGCCGAAGTAGTGGTAGAGGGCGCCCTTGGTGACGCCCGCCGCGTCGACGATCTCCTGGACCGACGTGCGGTCGTAGCCCTGCTCCGCGAAGAGCCGGGTGGCGGTGGCCAGCAGTCGCTGTGCCACGGGCTTCGCGCTCCCGTTGCCGTTGCCTTCCGTCGTGCCGGCCATCGCCCTCACCTGTCCTTCGTGCGTACGCGCCTGCGGGTTCATGCGCGGTGGCGCAGCTCCCGTCGGAGGATCTTGCCACTCGTCGTCTTCGGAAGCTCGGGCAGGATCTCCACCACCCGGGGATATTTGTACGCCGCGAGCCGTTCCTTGCAGTAGGCGGCCAGCTCCGCGGGGTCCGCCGGTGCACCCGCACGCAGGCTCACATACGCCTTGACCGACTCGCCGCGGTAGGCGTCCGGCACGCCGACGACGGCCGCCTCGCGCACCGCCGGGTGGGTGTGCAGGACGTCCTCGACCTCGCGCGGCCACACCTTGAATCCGGACGCGTTGATCATGTCCTTCTTGCGGTCGACGACATACAGCCAGCCGTCGGGGTCCATGAAGCCGATGTCGCCGGTGCGCAGTTCGCCGCCCGGGAAGCCCTCCGCGGTGGCGTCGGGGCGCCGCCAGTAGCCGGGGACGACATGCGGTCCGCTGACCGCTATCTCACCCGGTTCGCCGAACGGCAGGTCCCGGCCGTTCTCGTCGATGATCCGCACGACGCTGTCGGGCCCCGGCACACCGACGGCGAGCGTCCCGGAGGCCTTGTCGACCGGCGCCTCCCGGCCGGGCGGGACGCTGGCGCAGGGGGCGGTGCACTCGGTCAGGCCGTAACCGTTGTGCAGGTACGGGCCGAGGCCGGTGCGGAACTTCTCGATGAGGGCGGGCGGCACCGGCGCGCCGCCGGAGGACATCAGGGCGAACGACGCGAAGTGGTCACGAGTGACGTCGGGGTGAGCCATCAGCGCCATGTACGCGGTGGAGGGGCCGACCGTGTAGGCGGGCCGGTGCTCCAGGAAGGCGTCCAGGACGACGCCCGCCTCAAAGCGGTAGGCGAGGACGAGGGTGCCGGCGTTGGCGAGGCAGGTGGCCAGTTCGCAGACCATGCCGGTGATGTGGAAGAGCGGGGCGAGCGCGAAGTAAGTGGCGCCTTCGGGCAGGGCGTGGCCGATGCGCTGGCGTTCGGCGTTGTAGATGACGTTGCCGTGGGTGTTGGTGGCGCCCTTCGGGGTGCCGCTGGTGCCCGAGGTGTAGCTGATCAGCGCGACGTCGTCGGCGGTCGGCTCCGGCTCGTCCGGCACGCCGCGTGGCTTCCCGGCCGTACGGGCCACGGTCAGCAGGTCGTCGGCGCCGTCGCGAGAGCCCGGAGACGGGCGCTCGCCGCGCAGCACCCGCGCGTCGTCGCGCGTCTGCAACTCCCATTCCGAGGTGGTGAGCGCGATCCGCACGGAAGGCGTCGCGGCGGCGGTGGCGCGCAGCCAGCCGTCCCAGGTGTGGTCGGCGCAGATGACGGCGGTGGCCTCGGCGTCGTCCAGGATGTGCCGCAGCTCACCGGACTTGTACATCGGGTTGACGGGCACCGCCACGCCACCCGCCTTCCAGACGCCGAGCAGCGCCAGCACGAAGTGCGGGGTGTTCTGGAGCATGACCGCGGCCCGGTCGCCGGGCCGGAATCCGCGGCCGGCGAGGTGGGCGGCGATGCCGTCGGAGAGCGCGTCGGTCTCGGCGTAGGACAGCCGGCCGTCGAAATAGGCGAGCGCCGTGCGGTCGGGGGCGCCGCGGACCGCGGCCCGGAAGGCGTGCAGTGTCGACGGGGGCGGCTGGACCGGGGCGCGCTGGGCGTCGTTGAGCTGCGCCAGCCACGGCTTGTCCTGGTAGGAGGTCATCGGGGTGCGGCCCTTTCTTCCTGATCGCCTGATCATCCCTGTGCGGAACACCTGGGGTGCCGTGGGGGTGGCGGTCCGGGCACTGCCGGGCCGCCACCGCCCTGCGCGGAGCCTCCTACGCCCGGCCCTCGGCCTGCTCCAGCTTCTGCTGGAGGTGGTTCATGCTGCCCAGCCAGCGGTCGGGGTCGGCGGCCCGTGCGGTGTAGTAGCCGGCCACCTCCGGGTGCGGCAGGACCAGGAAGCGGCCCTCCTCCATCGCGGTGAACAGCGCGTCGGCGACGGCGTCCGGCTCGATGGCGCCCGGGGTCAGGACCAGGTCACCGGCGGCCCCGGTGGCGGCCAGCATGTCGGTGCGTACGCCCTGGGGGCAGATGGCGTGCACCTCGACGCCCCGGTGGCGGTAGGTCGCCGAGAGCCATTCGGCGAAGGCGTAGGCGCCGTGCTTGGTGACGCTGTACGGGGCGGAGCCGACCATGGTGAGCAGCCCCGCGGCGGAGACGGTGGAGATGAAGCGCCCGCTGCCGCGCGCCAGCCACTCCGGCACCAGCTCGCGGGTGGCCCGTACATGCGCCATGACGTTGACGTCCCAGGCCAGCGCCCAGTCGTCCTCGGGGGCATCGGGTCCGCCGCCGGTGCCGACGCCGGCGTTGGCACAGAAGATGTCGATGGCGCCGCCGAGCGCGTCGCGGGCGGCCGGGACGATGGCGGAGGCGTCGCCGGGCACCACCTGGGCGCCGATCTCGGCGGCCGTCTGCTTCGCCTTGGCCTCGTCCAGGTCGTTGACCACGACCCGGGCGCCTTCGGCGGCGAACCGGCGGGCCAGTGCCGCACCGATGCCCCCGCCCGCCCCGGTCACGACGACGGCCTTGTCCCGTACGGCTTCCACGCTGGTTTCTCCCTCGGTAGCGTCGACACGACTGACGAGCAGACTAACCAGTCGGTATGTCCCAGCGGAAGAGCGCGTCCCGGCGGAAGCGCCGGTATCGGTCATCGGACGGTCACGGGCGAGGTGCGTTCCGTAATGACATCGGCCGCGTTAGCGTGCGCACGACACGGAATCGCCGCATCGAGACGCTCGTCGATCGCTGAACGTCGGTCGTCGGGCGTCGATCGATCAGCGTCGGCCGAACGTCCGTCACTACCCCGATCCACGGAGGTGTGCGCATGGCCCTGTCGAGACGCGTTCTTCTGGGACACCTGGCGGCGACCGGAGCGGCCGGAGCCGCGGTCACCGCGGCCGCCGGACCCGCCCACGCCACGCGGCCGCCGCACGGTGGCGCCCGTAAGGTGCGTACCGGCTTCGATCTGCTGGCCGCCGACGGCTACCGGCTCCTGGACGGCCGCCGGGTCGGCATCGTCACCAATCCCACCGGCGTCACCCCCGGGGTGGAGCACATCGTCGATGTGATGCACGCCGACGACCGGGTGCGGCTGACCGCCGTCTTCGGGCCCGAGCACGGCTTCCGGGGCACCGCACAGGCGGGCGGCTCCGAGGGCCGCTACGACGATCCGGCCACCGGGCTGCCGGTGTACGACACGTACAACAAGAGCGGCAAGGAACTCGCCGACATCTTCCGGGCCTCCGGTGTCGACACGATCGTCTTCGACATCCAGGACGTCGGCGCGCGCTTCTACACCTACATCTGGACGCTGTACGACTGCATGGTGGCCGCCGTACTGGCGGGCAAGCGCTTTGTCGTCCTGGACCGCCCGAATCCGGTCACCGGCCGCTCGGCCACCGGTCCGGTGCTGGACAAGGCGTATGCCTCGTTCGTCGGCCGGGAGCCGATCTCGCAGGCGCACGGGATGACGGTGGTGGAGCTGGCGCTGCTGTTCAACGGCGAGTTCGTACCGAAGTCGGCCGGGCGGCCGGTGCGGCTGGAGACCGTCCGGATGACCGGGTGGCGGCGGGCCGACTTCTTCGACGCGACGGGCCTGCCGTGGGTGCCGCCGAGCCCCAACATGCCCACCGCGGACACCGCGCTGGTCTACTCCGGCACCTGCCTGTTCGAGGGCACCAACCTCTCCGAGGGGCGCGGCACCACCCGGCCGTTCGAGCTGCTGGGCGCGGACGGCATCGACCGGCGGTGGGCGGAGGCCGCCGGCGGCCTCGGCCTGCCCGGTGTGCACTTCAGGGAGGCGTACTTCGCCCCGACGTTCTCCAAGTTCCAGGGCAAGACGATCGGCGGCGTCCAGCTGCACGTCCACGACCGCGAGGCGTTCGACCCGGTACGCACCGGCATCGGGCTGCTGGTGACCGCGAAGCGGATCTGGGACGGCTTCGCCTGGCGCCCCGACCACGGCATCGACCGGCTGACCGGCTCGCCGAGGGTACGGAAGATGATCGACGCGGGCGCGGGGACGGATGAGGTGGTGGCCGCCTGGGAGGAGGACCTGGAGCGGTTCCGTGCGGTGCGGGAGAGGTATCTGCGGTACCGGTAGGGGGCCGCGTAGGGGAACTGGTGGGGGGAAGCTGTGCCTTGAGCTACCCCTAGGGGGTCTTCGAACAGATCCCCTAGGGGACGCGAAGGCCCCCTGCGGGTCCACAACGCAGGGAAGGCGGGCGGTATTCCCCTGGCCGCCACCCGATACCGGCCATTGTGTCTGTTGACTGCCGGCTGTACCCGGCGTGAGAGTGCGGCCCGTGCAGAGTAAGGAAAGTGACACCACATCAGGCGGGGCCGTTGCGGCGCCCGCCCGGAGCGCCGGGAGCACCGAGAGTCTCCGGCGCGTGGCCGTGGCCTCGTTCATCGGGACGGCCATCGAGTTCTACGACTTCTACATCTACGGGACGGCCGCCGCGCTCGTTCTCAACCAGGCGTTCTTCCCGACGCTCGCGCCGGTCAACGCCACCCTCGCGGCCTTCTCCACCTATGCGGTGGCGTTCGCCGCGCGGCCCCTCGGCTCGGTGATATTCGGCCACTTCGGCGACCGGGTGGGCCGCAAGTCGGTGCTGGTCGCCTCGCTGTTGCTGATGGGGCTTTCCACGGCGCTCGTCGGACTGCTGCCGGGTTACGGGACGTGGGGCATCTGGGCGCCGCTGCTGCTGATCGCCCTGCGCTTTCTGCAGGGCATCGGGCTGGGCGGGGAGTGGGGCGGGGCGGCGCTGCTCGCGGTCGAGCACGCGCCCAGGAAACGCCGCGGGCTGTATGCCGCATTCCCTCAACTCGGCCCTTCCGTCGGCTTCTTGGCGGCGACTGGAGTGTTCTGGCTGCTGTCCGCCGGGCTCGACGACGCGGCGTTCCGCTCCTGGGGCTGGCGGGTGCCGTTCCTGTTGTCGTTCCTGCTGGTCGGGGTGGGCCTGTTCGTCCGGTTGAAGATCAGCGAAACGCCGGTCTTCGCGAAGGCGATGAAGGCGCGGGAGGCCAGCAGGGTCCCCGCCGTCGACGTCTTCCGCCGGCATCCGCGCGAACTGCTCCTGGGCGCGGGCGGCATGATCGTCGCGTACGGCCTCTTCTACACCGCGACGACCTACTGCCTCTCCTACGTCACCGGCCCCCTCGGTGTCCCCCGCAGCACGATGCTGGGCCTCTCCCTGGTCGCCTGCCTCTTCCTGGCAGCCGGCACCTGGCTCGCCGCCACCCGCTCCGACGGCTCCGGCCGCCGCAGGCTGGTCCTCACCGGGTGCGGCCTCGCGGCCGTCTGGGGACTGGTGCTCTTCCCGCTGCTGGACACCCGACAGCCGGTGCTGATCGCCGTGGGCCTCGGCGGCGCGCTGTTCTGCATGGGTGTGGTGTACGGCCCGATGGGCGCCTATCTGCCGGAGCTGTTCGGCACGGCGGTGCGCTACTCGGGTGCGTCGCTCGCCTACAACCTGGGCGGTGTGCTGGGCGGCGCGGTGGCCCCGCTGGTCGCCACCCGGTTGCAGTCGGGCTTCGGGTCCGCCTCCGTGGGTTGGTACGTCAGCGCCATGGCGGTCGTCTCGCTGCTGTGTGTGCTGGCACTGCCCGAGACACGGGAGCGCGAACTGGTGTGAGGCGAGCGGGGTTTGACCGCTCGGTGTCGCTGAATCCCCCGTCAACCGGAACGTGTCACCCGGTCACGGCCTGAGCCACCACCGCTCGCTCTCCGCGGTCAGCGCCTCCCACAGGAGGTTGAGGGGATGGCCCGCGCCGTAGGAGTCCCGCTCGCCGCGGCGGGTGAACACCCCGACCAGCACCTCGGTCGTGGGCCCCACGTCCCCGACGATGTCCAGGGTCCGCAGCCCGCCGGCCTCCGGGAGGCGGCCGTCCGCCGCCGCCTCCCCGATGCCCCGGGTGACCAGCATCGCGCCGCTCACCACACCGGAGCGCAGCAGCTCGAAGCCGTAGTGCGCGGCCTCTATCTCCGCGGCGATGGACAGCTTCTGGCGGTATTCGGGCCCGTACCACGCCTTGAGCACCCGGCCGATCACACCGCCCGAGACGACCAGGGGCAGCCGGGGCAGGTCACGGGCCCGGAAGGAGGTGCCGGGCAGCCGGTCCTGCGGCAGGTTCGTCAGCAGGGACAGCCCGCTGCGCCGCCATTCCATGACCTCGTACGGCGCCAGCAGCTCCGCCTCCTCGCCCTCGGTGACCACCACGCTGCCGCAGACCAGATCGAGTTCCTTGGAGCGCAGCTTGGTGAAGAGGTCGCCGGTGCGGACGTGGGTGACCTTCAGGTCGACGTCGTCGCGTTCGTAGTCCTCGCTGACGCGTTCCACCGCGTCCAGGAGGAAGCCGAGCGTGTAGCGGGTGGTGCCGACGGACAGCGTTCGGCCCAGCCGGCGGCGGGCGTCGTGCACGCCGTCCGACCATTCTCCGAGCGTGCGCCGCGCCAGATCGACCATCGCCTCGCCGGTGGCGGTGAACAGGGCGTCTCTCCCGCGCCCCTGCTTGAGGACCAGTTCCTCGCCGCACAGCGCGGCAAAGGTGCGGTTCATGGTGTCCAGTTGCTTCTGCACGCTGGACTGTTCGCGGCCCAGCCTGCGGGCGGCGCCGAGCGCGGTACCGGTCTCCCGCACCACGATCAGCGTGCGCAACTGGTCCATGGTCGTGTCAAGCAGTTCGGACGGATACTGCTGCGGACCCAACAAGGCCATGCGCGCCTACTCGCCTTCCAACTCCCCCGGGAATTCAGGACTGTGCAGCATAACCCGGCTCCGGAACCGGCCCCGAGGTAGCCACCGTCACACGGTCCGCCACGCACGCGAACGCCGGCCCCGGGCGAATACCCGGGGCCGGCTGCGTAGTTGCTGCGTCGTTCCTTCGGCTCCTCCCCCTACCGGTGCGCGGGGAATTCCACCACCTGCTGGTAGGTCGGCCGGTTCTGCCAGCTGATGGCGTCGTGCGTCAGACCGCCCACCGCGCGGTGGATGATCGCGTCCGCGCACCACTGGTCGCCGGCCTTGCAGCTGTCGTCGCCCGGGTAGACCTGCTCGGCCGTCTTCCCGGTCGCCTGCTTCAGGGTGGCGAGCAAGGTGTCACGGCAGGCCGCCAGTTGGCCCTGGCCGCAGTACCGCGCGGCGAGCGGTCCCGCCACCTTGTCGCCGAGCACCGCGCGCAGGTCCTTGTCGGCGTAGCTCCACCAGCCGTACTGGAACGCCGATCCCGCGTGCGCCCCGGTCGGGCCGTGACCGGCCGACGGGGACTCGTCGATGGCGAGGTTGGCGCGCAGCGCGTCGTAGAGGTCGCCGCCGAGGCCCGGCTTGAAGGCGCCCTCGATGAGCAGCGGCCACCAGGCGTCCATCAGGCGTACCGCGTCGGGGTGGGTGTAGGTGTGCGAGCCGGCGGTGGTCTCGCGGCGCTGTGCGCCGTCCTTGCGCCAGGCCTCCAGCTGCTGCACGGCGGTCCGCAGCCCGGGGTCGGTGAGCGGCTTGCTGCGCAGCACCCGCAGGAGTTCCGGCAGGACGTCCTCGCCGCGCAGGTCGGTGACGGCGGCCTCGGCCATCGCCCGGGTCAGGGACGCGCGGGTCACCCCGCCGTCCTCGGTCAGCGCGCGCACCCGGTCGTCCAGCAGATTGCCGCGGTGCACCGAGCCGTTGCCGAAGCCGGCCGAGTCGTAGTCCTCGGCCTGTTTGTTGTTCCAGGAGATGTAGTAGTCCTGGTTGACGGACTGGGGGTGCTGGGCGGGCGGGGTGTAGTCGGTGGTGTTGGTGGTGGGGTCGTAGCCCTGCCATTCGTAGGCCGCGGCGGCCTTGATGGGCAGTGCGGGGTCGACGTCGGGGTTGCGGACCGGGTTGAGGCCGCTGTTGTAGTAGGCGATGTCGCGGGAGTCGGCGTAGAACCAGTTGAAGGCGTAGCCGATGTGCCGGGTGGCCTTCTGGAAGGTCTTGGCGTCGCGGACGTACGCGGGGTCGTTGAGCATCTGGAAGCCGATGATGGAGTCGGCTTCGTGGCGGTAGGTGGAGCGCAGCGCGGTGTAGGCGACGGGTTTGCCGTCGATGGTGGCGCGGTGGGTGACGGTCCCGTACTTGGTCCGGAAGATCTGCATCCGGTACGAGCCGGCGGCCGTGGGGTCGGCGATGGTGGGCTTCCAGGAGTTGGTGCGCTCCAGCTTCTCCATGGGTGTGCAGCGGCCGTGGTAGCGGTAGGACGTGGCGTCCTTGGTGGGCTGGGAGCCGTCCGCGTTGCACAGGTCGACGGCGTAGGTGTCGGTGATGTCCTGGCCGGCGGAGGTGGCGCTCCAGGAGTAGTCCTGGCCGCGGCCGAGCTGGACGTACATCCCGACGCCGGCGAAGGAGGCGCCGCGGGCGCTGATGCCCGGTCCCTGGATCTCCTGGAGCATCAGCAGCTGTGGCGCGAAGTAGCCGGTCTGCGGGCCGAAGACGGCGACCGGGTTGCCGCTGGCGGTGTGTTTGCCGGAGACGAGCAGGGCGTTGGACATCCCGCGGCGCTGGGTCGGGTCGAGGCTGCCCTTGGGGAGCACCCCGTCCTTGAACAGCCCTTCCAGTTTCCGGAACTTCTTCGGGGCCTTGACCGGGTTACGTGGTGGTGTCGCGTCCTTGGAGGCGGCGGCGCCGGTGCGGTCGAAGACGAGCGGTTCCGGGGTGACGGAGTCGCGGTCGGGCAGCGCGGTGCCCTTGGCCCTGGCCGGTTTGCCGGCGTACGGGAAGCTCTGTCCGTTGTGCAGGGTCTTCGCGGCCTCGGGGTCGTTGCGCTCCCGGAAGGACTCCCAGACCTTGGTGCCCTTCTCGACGCCGTACTTGTGCTGGGCGGCGAGCAGGGCGAGGGCCTGCGGGACCTCTCCCCCGCCGCCGTTGCCGAAGAGGCCGCCGACGACTGAGGCCAGCGCGATCAGGTCGGTGAGCTTGAAGGGCTTGATCTCACCGGCGTTGGTGATCGCGTCGACATGTCCGGTGAGGACGTATTCGCCGGGAAAGTAGCGGCCGTTCTTCGACTGCTCCCGGTAGGCGTTGATGCCGTCGACATACGCCTGGGCGTCCGCCATGGCCTGCTTGCCGCGCGCTCCGTTGCTGTCCCGTATGCGCTCGACCTGGGCCTGAAGATCCGCCTCGGTGTACGGGGCCGACGGCCAGAACTGCTGCTCCAGGCCCTGGTTGGCGGGCGCGCCGCCCGCGAAGGAGGTCAGCTCGCCGCGTCCGATGTGACGGAAGAGATCCATCAGCCACAGGCGGTCCTGGCCGGCGGCGTAGCCGGCGCCGAATTCGGTGCCGTAGCGGGTGGTGCCCTTGATGTGCGGGACGCCGGTCTTCTCGTCCCGGGTGATCGTCACGTCGTCGCGCGGCGAGGTCACCTTGCCGACCTGGCCCTCGGGGACCCCGAACGAGGCGTCGTTGAAGAAGTTGGTGAGGGTGTCGTCGGTGAGCGACTGGTATCCGCCGGCCAGCGCGCCGTAGGGGGCGAGTTGGTCGGTGGAGTGCCCGGGGTGGGTGCCGAACAGTTTGTTGCCGAGGATCTCCATCAGGGTGGCGTTGCCGTTTGCGCCCGGCGGCAGGATGTCGGCGCACTGGCCCTGGCAGTAGTCGGTGGCCTCGGAGGATTCCGCGGCCGCGGTGGGGGGCGGTGCCAGAACCGTGGCACCCAAGGCGAACAGGGCTGCCGCGGCGGCGGTCCTGAGCCTTCCGGTACGTCGTCGCATTCCTGCTCCTCGGTGGGGTCCGCCCTGCTCCTGGAGGGCCTGGAGCAGGGTGGAGCGGACGTTACCGGCGGTTACCTGTTACCGGAAGGTGAACAACAGTCACCTTTTCGAATTCCCCACAGACGGCGCCGGGCGGCGCCGCACTCCGCACCACACGGCCGCACCACCCCGGATCCGCAAGAAAATTCGATGGATCCAGCTGGTGATCGGCTACGTCCCTTCCCTGTCCAGTCGGGTCCTCCCCACGGAGGTGGGTAGAAAATGGCCGGTTTCAGAGCCCTCGCGGAACAGGTCCGCAATCCACGACTCGTCGCGGCTCAGCGGCGCACCGCCCTGCGCAAATGCCTGGAGCGCTTCGCTCCGTACGGGCATCGGGCGACCTGGCACCATCTGTGCACCCGGGTCGGGATCGCGACACACGATCGTGACCCGGACCCGGAGCGGCTGGTCGCCGCGCTCGCCGAACTGGAGGAGGCCCGCACCCTCTGGCTGGCGTACGAGGACGAGTTCGCCGCCCGGCGCCGCAGGGAGAAGTTCCACGGCATCCGTCAGCCGAGCGCCATCGACGACTGGCACCGGCGCACCTGGGGCGGCTGTGACATCGTGCCCTGCGAGTCACCCCAACGGCACCCGGCCGCCCGCCTCGCGGTGGTGCTCCGCCGCATGATCGCCGCCATGGAGTCGGGCCGCCCCCGCCGCGACTGCCCGGTGTGCGGCGGCACCCGCTTCAGCTGGCTCCCGGAGCCGTCCGGCTGCCCGGCCTCCGGCCCCGCGTGCCGCGAGTGTGGCGTGCTGGCCCCCGCGTCCGTCCTGACGCCCGACGCGCTGCTTGCCGCGGGCGGAGCCCGGGGGAACGGGGCCTTCGCGGCGGCCTGAGGGGAAGCGGTTCGCTCCGCGCATCCCCGACCCGCCGTCACGGCCGGCCGGCTCCGGCTTCCGGCTCGTTGTCAGACCCCCCTGTCATCATCGAGGCATGGTTCAGGTATGTCTCAACGGGGCCCGGACGGCGGCCGATTCCGGGGCCGTGCCGATGTCGCCGGCCGCGCTCGCCGATGCCGCTCGGGAGGCGGTCGCGGCCGGTGCCGACGAGGTGCACGTCCACCCCAAGACCCCCTGCGGCCAGGACTCCCTCTCACCGCGTGTGGTGGCGCCGGTCCTTGAGGCGATACGGGCCGTGGTGGACGTGCCCGTCGGGGTGACGGTCGGCGCGCGGGCCGAGCCGGATGTGGTGCGCATGGTGGAGCGCGTCAGGGCCTGGCCGGTGCTGCCTGATCACGCCTCGGTGAACTGGCATGAGCCGGGGGCCGAGTCCGTCGCCGCCACACTCCTGGAGCGCGGCATCGGCGTAGCCGCCGGCATATGGTCCGGCACGGACGGCGCCGAGCTGTTCGCCCGCTCCCCGCTGGCGCCACGGGTGCTGCGGGTACTGGCCACGGTGACCGACACCGACGCCGGGTCGGCCCCCGCCACCGCCCGCGCACTGCTGGCCACGCCGGCCGCAGCACCGCACGGCCGCCCGGTGCTGCTGCACGGCACGGACGGCGGAGCCTGGCCGGTGCTGCGACTGGCCGCGGAGCTGGGCCTCGCCATCCGCATCGGCATCGAGGACACCCTGCTGCTGCCGGATGGCACACCGGCCGCGAACAATGCCCAACTGGTCACCGCAGCACGGGAGTTGACAGATACCCTGCCGGTGTCCCCGGCGGCCCGGCCCCCTGAACGGTGAACGGGCCGGCGAGCCGGGCAGGGAGCCCGCCGCCCCGAAGGAAGCCGGCCCATGACCGCCCGTCACACCACCACCCGTGCTCGTCCGGCCGTGAGTCGGCGTGCCGTTCGCCGACGCCCTTTACGAACTCGCCCCGAAGCTGAAACAACTGTTCACGGGCTGACCACCCGCGTATGCCGACCCGCGCAGGCGTCAGCTCCTCCCGTCCGCGCGGCAGCAGGGCCGTGCGGACGCCACACGAGAGGGTGGACGTCCATGGCCGAACTGCACGATCTGACCGCGCTCGAACAGGCCGAGGGGATCCGCTCGGGCGAGCTCTCCCCCGTCGAGCTCACCGATCACTATCTGGCGCGGATGGACCGGCTGGACGACGCGCTGGGCGCCTTCATCACCCGCACCCCTGAGCTGGCCCGCAAGCAGGCCGCGGACGCCGAGAGCGAGGCCCTCGTGGCCCGTCGCGAGGGCCGGGAGCTGCCGCCGTTGCACGGCGTCCCGGTGCCCGTGAAGGACCTCAACCAGGTCGCCGGTGTGCGCTGCACGATGGGTTCGCGGGCGCTGACCGAGTACGTCCCCACCGTCGACGACCACGTGGTCGACAAGCTGCGCGCGGCCGGCACGATCATGCTCGGCAAGACCAACACCCCCGAATTCGGGCTGCCCTGCTACACCGAGAACGCGGTCGCGCCGCCCGCCCGCACCCCGTGGGACCTGGCGCGTTCGGCGGGCGGTTCGAGCGGCGGGGCGGCCGCGGCCGTCGCCGGCGGCCTGGCACCCCTCGCGCATGCCAGCGACGGCGGCGGCTCGATCCGCATTCCGGCGTCGCTGTGCGGGCTGTACGGCATCAAGCCCAGCCGCGGCCGGGTCAGCGCCGGCCCGCTGCTGCACGACGTCACCGGCCTGAGCACCTCGGGGCCGCTGGCCCGTACGGTCGCCGACGCCGCGACGCTGCTGGACGCCCTGGCGGGCCCGATGCCCGGCGATCCGTACGCGGCGCCGGCGCTGCCGGCCGGCGAGACCTTCGCCGGGCACGCCCGCCGCGACCCCGGGCGGCTGCGTATCGCCTGCCTGACCGGCGCGCCCATCCCGGACGTCGAGATCCACACCGACTGCCGCACCGCCGTCACCGAGACCGCCGCGCTGCTCGGCGAACTCGGCCACCAGGTCGAGGAGTTGTCGATCCCGGCCGACGACGGCATCCGCTACGCCTTCACCCGCGTGTGGTCGGTGATGGCCGCGAACCGCCCGGTGCCGCCCGACGGCGAGGAGCTGCTGATGCCGCTGACCCGCTATCTGCGCGGGCGCGGCGCCGAGATCTCCGGCATGGACTTCGCGCGCGGTATGTACGCGTTCCGGGCGCTGGCCCAGACCCTCGCCGACGGTCTGATGCCGGCGGACGGCGGCTATGACGTGATCCTCTCGCCGACCGTCGCCCAGCCGCCGTTCCCGGTCGGCGGACTGCGCGACGACGCCGATCCGCAGGCCGAGTTCGCGGCGATCGGCGCGTTCACGCCGTTCACCGCGCTCTACAACGCCACCGGTCAGCCCGCGGTGAGCGTCCCGCTGCACTGGAACGCCGAGGGCCTGCCGATCGGTGTGATGCTCGGCGGCCGGTACGGCGACGAGGCCACCCTGATCGCGCTGTCCGCACAGCTGGAGCGGGCCCGCCCGTGGGCGGGACGCAAGCCGGAGGTGTGGTGACGGGGAACGCCTGACCAGCCGCCATGAGGCCCCGCCCGGGAATCCGCCGCCCGGGACGGGACCTCATGACGCCTCATGACTCCGTCGCGCTCCCCTGCTCGCCCGGGGCCCGCCGCTCGCCGCCGGCGCCCTCGCATACCGCCACCGGGTCCTTCGCGGCGCGGTCGACACGCAGGCGCCGGGCGCCGGGGCCCTGCTCGCCGAGGTTGTCGTACGGGTTGGACAGCGCGCACCTCTCCAGCGAGAGGCAGCCGCAACCGATGCAGTCGGTCAACCGGTCGCGCAGCTCGACGAGTTGGCCGATCCGCTCGTCGAGCTCGGAGCGCCAGGCCTCGGAGAGCCGGGCCCAGTCGTCACGGTTGGGGGTGCGCTCGTCCGGCAGCTCGGCCAGCGCGTCACGGATCACCGCGAGCGGGATCCCGACCCGCTGGGCCGCCCGGACGAACGCGACCCTGCGCAGCGCGTCACGGGTGTAGCGGCGCTGGTTGCCGGCCGTCCTGGTGCTGCTGATGAGCCCCTTGGACTCGTAGAAGTGCAGGGCGGAGACCGCGGCGCCGCTGCGCGCGGAGAGCTGGCCGACGGAGAGCTCATGGACCTTGAACGGAAGCTGAGGCACGGCTCAACCCTAATCGCAGGGCTGTCGGAGGCCGCTGCGCAGGCGGGGCCGCGGGGGCGTTGACAGCGGCGGCCCCACTCAGCATGCTGAGCAAGCGCTTAGTAAGCGGCGCCCTGTGCAGCCGGAGACGGCGGCGGCGTACGGATCCCAAGGAGGCAGACGGAGATGGCAGAGCCCCGAGTGTTCGGATCGCTCGACGAGCTGCGGGCCGCGGTCGGCGAGGACCTGGGCACCAGCGACTGGCTGGAGATCGACCAGAAGCGGATCGACCTGTTCGCGGAGGCCACCGGCGACCACCAGTGGATCCACGTGGACCCGGAGAAGGCCGCGGCCGGCCCCTTCGGCACCACCATCGCGCACGGCTATCTGACGCTGTCGCTGCTGCCCGCGCTCGTACCGCAGCTGATGCGGGTCGACAACGTGAAGATGGGCATCAACTACGGCACCAACAAGGTGCGCTTCCCCGCCACCGTCCCGGTCGGCTCGCGGGTGCGCGCCACGGCGAAGATCGCCGACGTCGCCGAGGTGAAGGGCGGCGTGCAGCTCACGACGGTGGTGACGATCGAGCGCGAGGACGGTGACAGGCCGGTGTGCGTCGCGGAGTCGGTCAGCCGTTTCTACCTTTGACTTCCGCTCTCCGGCCTAGGGGCCGGGGATTCCTACCACGGTCGTCTGACCGCCTCGGTGGGTTCCTGCTTCGCCGCGCTGTGCGGGCATGGATACCCGGCTTACCTGCGCTCGACAGGCTGTCACCGCCAGTCCGGCGGCCTTGGCGACGTTGACCGCCGCGTTGATGTCCCGATCGAGGACGGTCCCGCAGGCTCCGCATTCCCACACGCGGAAGTGCAACGACTTGGGGCCGTCCTTGACGCCGCATGCCGAGCAGACCTGAGAGGTCGGCTCGAACCGTCCGATGCGGTGAAAGGTCCGGCCGAACTTCGCGGCCTTGTACTCCAGCATCGCGACGAACGCGGACCATCCGGCGTCGTGCACAGACTTGGCCAGGCGCGTACGGGCGAGTCCCTTCACCGCCAGATCCTCAACGGCAATCGCTTGGTTCTCGCGAATGAGCTTCGTTGAGAGCTGGTGGTGGAACTCGCGCCGTGCGTCGGCCACCCGTGCGTGAGCGCGGGCGACCTTGACGCGGGCCTTGTCCCGGTTGTTCGAGCCCTTCACCTTGCGGCTGAGAGCCCGCTGTGCACGCTTCAGCTTCTTCTCCGCCCGGCGCAGGAAGCGCGGGGCGTCGATCTTCGTACCGTCCGAGAGGACGGCGAAGTGTCCAAGGCCGAGGTCGATGCCGACGACCGGTTCGACCTCGGACAGCACCTCGGGGTCGGTCTCCACGACGAAGCTGGCGAAGTACCTACCAGCCGCGTCTTTGATCACGGTCACTGTGGAAGGGACCGAGGGCAGCGTGCGGGACCACTTCACCCGCACGTCCCCGATCTTCGGCAGGGACAGATCGCCGCCGGGGGTGATCCTCCACCGGGCATTCGCGGTGAACCGTACGGCCTGGCGGTTGTCCTTGCGGGACTTGAAGCGCGGGGCTCCCATGCGCGGGCGCTTGCCCTTGAGGCCGTCGAAAAAGTTCCGGTAGGCGGTGTCCAGGTCTCGCAAGGACTGTTGCAGCACGACGGCTGACACCTCGCCAAGCCAGGCGCGCTCTTCGGACTTCTTCGCTTCGGTGATCAGCTGTTTGGACAGGTCCCCGGCCTTCGGGAACGCCTCACCTGCGGCGCGGGCGGTCTCACGAGCGCGGAGCGCGTCGTTGTAGACCACTCGCGCACACCCGAACGCCTGGGCCAGCGCCGAGCGCTGAGGACCGTTCGGGTACAGGCGGAAGCTGTACCGAAGCTGCATGGCGAACACCATACGTACTTGGGTTATGGCTGAGTGCGACACCATCGGCACTGGTAGAGGTCAGAGCAATCCTCAGAATCGCTTCACCACCGCCCTGAAGGGCGGAGCACTGCGATTAGACCCGGGCCGGCCCCACCGCGGCACCCACCATGCGCAGGACGAGGTCGGCGTAGAGCGCGCCGACCTCGTCGGGGGTGCGCGGGCCGTCCGCCGTGAACCACCGGGCGACGTCCACGCACAGGGACAGCACCGCGAGGGTGGTGCCCGGTACGTCGTCGGCGCGGAACTCGCCGCTGTCCTGGCCGTCCTGGATGATCTGGCGCAGCAGCCGGTCGGTCCGGCGGCGCAGATCGGTGATCTCGGTGTAGTGCTCGGGGCTCAGCGCCTGGAGTTCGTACTGGATGACCCGGGCGGTGGTGTGGTGTTCGGCGTGCCAGCGGGCGAAGGTCCGTACGGCATCGCCGAGCCGTTCGGTGGCGCTGCCCTCGGCCTCGGCGGCGGCGCCCATGATGCGCAGCGCTTTTTCGTGGCCGATGCCGCTGATGCGGTAGAGCAGCTCTTCCTTGGTCTTGTAGTGGATGTAGAGCGCGGCGGGGCTCATCCCGGCGCGGCCCGCGATGTCGCGGGTGGTGGTGGCGTGGTAGCCGCGCTCGGCGAACGCTTCGACGGCGGCGCTGACCAGCCGCCGCGCGGCGTCAGGGCTCACACCGGCCCACTCCTCGCTCTCCTCCGCCGCCCGCTCAGCCGCCGCACCCATCGCCTACCCCGCTCCTCGATCCGCCAGGGACCTTCCTCTGACGGATCGAACACCATACCGCGCTGCTGAGCAAGCGCTTAGGGGTGCGGGGGGGGCGGCCGCGCTCCGGGCGGCGCGCGGTCAGAAGGCGGAGACTCCCGTCAGCGCGCGGCCGATGACCAGCTTCTGGATCTGGCTGGTGCCCTCGTAAAGCGTCATCACCCGGGCGTCGCGCAGCAGTTTGCCGACCGGGTACTCGTCGATATAGCCGTAGCCGCCGAAGACCTGGAGGGCGTTGTTGGCCGCGCGCACCGCCGCCTCCGAGGCGAACAGCTTGGCCTTGGACGCCTCGGTGACGAACGGCTCGCCGCGGTCGATCAGATCGGCGACCCGCCAGGTCAGCAGCCGCGCGGCGTCGACGTCCACGGCGATGTCGCTGATCAGCTCCTGCACCAGCTGGTGCCGGGCGATGGACTTGCCGAACTGCTCGCGCCGGCCGGCGTAGCCGATGGCGGCGTCCAGGGCGGCCTGGGCGATGCCCACACAGCCGGCCGCGACCGACATCCGCCCCTTGGCCAGCGCGGACATCGCGACCGCGAACCCCTTGCCCTCGGCCCCCAGCATGGCCGACGCGGGCACCCGTACGCCGTCCAGCACCAGCTCGGCGGTGGCCTGGCCGCGCAGCCCCAGCTTGCCGTGGATCTCGCGGCGCTCCAGACCGGGAGTGTCGGTCGGTACGAGGAAGGCGCTGATGCCCTTGGGCCCGGGGGCGCCGCCGGTACGGGCGAAGAGCAGGACGACGTCGGCCCAGGTGCCGTTGGTGATGAACATCTTGGCGCCGTCGATGACGTAGGTGTCCCCTTCGCGCACCGCGCGGGTGGTCAGGTTGCCCGCGTCGGAGCCGGTGCCCGGTTCGGTGAGACCGAAGCAGCCGACCGCGTCGCCGGAGGTGAGCCGCGGCAGCCAGGCCCGCTTCTGGGCCTCGTCGCCCCAGGAGGCGATGGTCTTGGCCACCAGCCCCAGGGAGACCGAGACGATGCCGCGCACCGAGGAGTCGCCGCGGCCCAGTTCCTCGGTCACCAGGGCGTAGGAGAGATGGTCCCCGCCGGAGCCGCCATACTCCTCCGGGATGGTCAGCCCGAGGAATCCGACCGCGCCGAGCTTCTTGACGATGCCGCGGTCGACCTGTTCCGCCCGGTCCCAGGCGGTGGCGTGCGGGGTGATCTCGCGGTCGGCGAAGTCCTTGGCCAGCCGCCGTGCGGCGGCCTGCTCCTCGCTGAGCTCCAGGTTCATCTCGGCCCCTTGGGATTCGGGTCTTCGGCACTTCGGTCGGCGGCCCGACGAGCCCGCCGAGCCCGCCATGACCGCACTCATAACTACCACTGCTAGTTTTCTTTGCCGGCTCTACTATGTGCGTCATGGCCCGACCCCGCAAGCCCCTGCTGAGCCGTGAGCGCATCGTCACCACGGCGCTGACGCTCATCGACGCGGAAGGGCTGCCGGCGCTCTCCACCCGGCGCCTCGCGGCGGAGCTGGGCGTGAGCGGGCCGTCCCTCTACAACCACTTCACGACCAAGGACGAGATCCTCGACGCGGTCGCCGACACGGTCATCGCCAAGGTCGACGTGTCGACGCTGGCGGCCGGCGGGGACTGGCGGGCCGGGCTGCTCGACTGGGCCCGCTCCTATCGCGCGGCGCTGGCCGCGCATCCGCATATCGTGCCGTTCCTCGCACAGGGGCCGGGCCGCCGGCCGACCGGGCTGAAGATGGCCGACGCGGCGTTCGGCGGCATGGTCGAGGCGGGCTGGCCGCCCGCGCAGGCGACCCGGGTGTGCGCGATGGTCCGCTACTTCGTGGCCGGCTCCGCGCTGGGCTCGTTCGCCCGCGGCTTCGTGGACGATCCCGGCGCCTACGACCCGGCGGACTATCCGCACCTGGGGCAGGCCCACCTCCTGGCCGAGCATCAGCGCCAGGTGGACGAGGGCGCCTTCGAGGCCGGCCTGGAGGCGCTGGTCGACGGCCTCGCCCTGCACCATCCGGAACGGGTGCCCCCGAAGGTCTGACGGAACGGCCGGGCGAGGGCCGACAGGCCCGTATCATCCGCCAATACCCCCCTACCGCCCCTCCCCGGCACAGTTGTCACGTCGATCCCCTCCTGGCGGGCAGGGGCAGCAGCATGAGGGGGAGGCGGCGTGCGCGAGCCGAGCATGTCCACAAACGGCGGCGCGTCCACGGGTACCGGCGTATCTGCGGAGGCCGGCGATTCCGCGTACCGCCGACTCACCGCGCACTACGGGCGCTTCGCCGTCCCGGTGCTCCGCGGTCTGGCGCAGGTCGACTTTCTGCCGAGCGCGCTGACCGGCGCGGTGTTCTCGGTCGCGCTGTTCGCCGGGGGCTGGGTGTACGGCCTGTACGGACTGGCCGGGACGGCCGTCGGCACCGCCACCGCCCGGGTGCTGGGCGTGGACCGGAACCGGGTCACGGCCGGGCTCGAAGGGTTCAACGCCTGCCTGGTGGCGGTCGGTTGCGCCGTCTTCCTCGGCGCCGGCCATCTCTCCACCGCGCTGCTCGCGCTCGCCGGGAGCGCGCTGGTCACCGTCGTCGGCGGCGCGGTCGCCCGGATCCTGGCGACCTGGGAGCTGCCGGCCTGCACCCTGCCGTTCTGCCTGCTGGCGAGCGCGATGACGATCGGCGCGCCGGGCTTCGCCCGGGTCTGGCACCACGGTCCCGGGCCGGCCGCGACGGCACGTCCCATGGCCGGGCCCACCGCGCTCACCGTCACCGACCTCTGGCACGCCTTCTTCGCCAACTTCGCGCAGATCTTCTTCATGCCGCAGTGGTACGTCGGCCTGATCTTCCTGGCCGGCATCCTCGTCGCCAGCCGCCGGCTGGCGGCGATGGCCTGCCTGGGCAGCGCCGTCGCCCTGCTCACCGCCTGGGCCCTCGGCGCACCCGCGGAGCAGGTGGCCGAGGGCACCATGGGCCATAACGCCGTGCTGGTCGCGATGGCGCTGGGCGGGGTCTTTCTCGTCGCGGACGCCTGGAGCCTGACGTACGCGCTGGCCGGCGCCGCCGCCGCGACCGCCCTCGGCCCGACCCTGACCGCCGTCTTCGCCCCGTCCGGCGGCCATGCCTTCACCTGGCCGTTCGTCCTGGTCGCGCTGGTCTTCCTGGCGGCGGCACCGGCGTTCCCCCGACTGCGCAGAGCCGGGGCGAGGGCGGTCGGGGGAGCCGGGGCAGTCGGGGCGGCCGGGGCGGCCGCCCGCTGATTCCTCTACGGGGCCGGGGCGGGAACCCCGCTCCTACGCCGTCCGCGCCGCCCCCGCCGCCGGCTCAGCCCGCTCGCTCCGTTCGGCCGCGCCCGCTCGGCGGGCGAGCAGCCAGATGGAGGCCAGCGCGATGACGGACAGCGCGATGATGTACACGGACACCGACATCGAGGTGCCGGTGGCCTCCAGCAGCAGGACCATCACGAACGGCGCCAGTCCGCCGCCCAGGATGGCGCTGATCTGATAGCCGAGAGAGGCGCCGGTGTAGCGCATCTCGGCCGTGAACAGTTCGGCGAACAGCGCCGCCTGCGGCCCGTACATGATGCTCAGGAAGCAGCTGCCGACGAGGGTGCCGACGCCCAGCAGCCACAGCGACGCGGTGTCGATGAGCAGGAACATCGGGACCGCCCAGAGCAGCAGGCCGACGGCGCCCGCGGCGTAGACGCGGAGCCTGCCGACCCGGTCGGAGAGTGCCGCGGCGGCCGGGATCAGGACCAGTTGGGTGACGCTGACCAGCAGCGAGACCATCAGCACGGAGGTGCGCTGCATGTGCAGCGCACGGGTGGAGTAGTCGAGGACGCCGGTGATGAGGATGTAGAAGGTGGCGGTGTTCACCGCGAAGGAGCCGCCGGCCAGAAGGACCGTGCCCAGGTGGTGGCGGAGGATCGTCCGCAGTGGTGAGCGCTGGGCGTCGGCCGCCTTCTCCGAGGCGGCCAACTCTCTCTCGGCGGCCTGGAATTCGGGGGTCTCCTCGACGCGGGTGTGGATGTAGTAGGCGAGGACGAGGACCAGTACGCCGACGAAGAACGGGATCCGCCAGCCCCAGGCGGCGAAGGCCCGGTCGCCGGTGGCCGCGCCCGCCGCGAGGAAGGCGGTGTTGGCGGTGATCACGCCGATGGGGACACCGAGTTGGACCAGCGAGCCGTACAGCCCGCGCTTGCCCTCGGGGGCGTATTCGGTGGCCATCAGCATCGCGCCGCCCCATTGCGCGCCGACCGCGATGCCCTGGAGGACGCGCAGGACGACCAGCAGGATCGGGGCGGCGATCCCGATGGAGGCGTAGGTCGGGAGCAGGCCGATGGCGGTGGTGGCCAGGCCCATCAGGGTCAGTGCGAGGACGAGCATGGGCTTGCGGCCGCGCCGGTCGCCCAGGTGGCCGGCGATGACGCCGCCGACCGGGCGGGCGAGGAAGCCGACGGCGAAGGTGGCGAAGGCGGCGAGAACGCCGGCCGCCTCGCTGCCCGAGGGGAAGTAGGAGTCGCCGAGGACGAGCGCGGCGGCGATGCCGAAGACGAAGTAGTCGTACCACTCGACGGCGGAGGCGAGGGCCGCCGCGGTGGCGACCTTGCGGCGGTTTCCGGTGGAAGGAGCGGAGGGCGGTGCGGAGGGGGCCGTGTCCATGAGCTGCACACTCCGGGGGTGCGGGGCGGAATGGGGGGGGCGGCGCCGTGATGTCGGGCGACCGTACCGACCGGCCGGTACGGCGTCAACGCACTGCGCGGCATCAATTTCCGTGGCCGCCGAGGCCCTGACATGACAGCCCTGGCATGACAGGAGGGGCCGGGGGCACTTCGCCGCCCCGGCCCCGGACCCCGCCGCCGCCTGTCGCCGCCGTCAGAACACGATCAGCGCCCGGCCGCCCTTGCCCGCCAGCATCGCGTCGAAGGCGGCCGGAATGCCGTCCAGACCGATCCGTTCGGTGACCAGCGCGGACAGGTCGAGCGCGCCGGAGCGGACATGACCGGCGATGACCGGGAGGTCGCGTGCCGGGTCGCTGTCCCCGTAGACGCAGCCGGAGAGCGTCCGGCCGAAGTAGAAGAGCTCCAGCGCGGAGAAGGCCACCTGCTGGTCCTGGCCGCCGATGCCGACGACGGTCGTCCGGCCGCCGCGCCGGGTGGCGGACCAGGCCGTACGGATGGTGTCGGCGCGGCCCACGCACTCGATCGCGACATCGGCGCCCACGCCCCCGGTGAGCTTCCGGACGCGCTTGGCGGTGTCGTCTCCGGCCACCACGAACTCGGTGGCGCCGGCCGCGCGGGCCAGCTCCTCCTTCTCGGGTGTCACATCCACGGCGATGATCACTCCCGCCCCCGCGATCCGCGCCGCCTGCAGCGTGGCGAGCCCGACGCCGCCGACCCCGAAGACCACGACGGACTCCCCCGCCCGCACCCGGGCGCTGTGGTGCACCGCGCCCCAGCCGGTGAGCACCGCGCAGCCGAGCAGCGCCGCGTCGGTCAGCGGCACTCCGTCCGGCAGCGGCAGCGCGGCATGCGCGGGGACCACGGTCTCCTCGGCGAAGACGGCGGTGCCCAGGGCGGGGTAGAGCTCGGTGCCGTCGGCGGCGAGCCTGGCGTACGGGGCGTTCCCGGCGAGCCCGGCGTTGGCGCACAGCCAGGGCTCCGCCAGGCCGCAGAAGTGGCAGTCGCCGCAGGACGGCGCCCAGTTGAGGACGACCTGGTCGCCGGGGGCCACCTCGGTGACCCCGGGGCCGACGGAGATGACGGTGCCGGCGCCCTCGTGTCCGAGGACGGCCGGGGCGGGCTGGCGCAGCGTCCCGTTGGACAGCGACAGGTCGGAGTGGCACACCCCGGCGGCGGCCAGGCGGATACGGACCTGGCCGGGTCCGGGCTCCGGCAGGTCGATCTCGGTGACCCGGAGCGGGGCGTTGACGGCGGGCAGTACGGCGGCGCGGACCACGGGGTCTCCTCGGGGCGGGGCGAACTCGGGAGGGAGGGCGGGTCGTCGGAGCGGGAAGACGGGCCGGCGGGCGGGCACCCCGCCGGCCCGCGGCGTCAGAACTGGAGCGACTTGGTCTGGAGGTACTCGGTCAGGCCGTGTGCGCCCAGCTCGCGGCCGACGCCTGACTGCTTGTAACCGCCGAACGGGGCGAGGATGTTGAAGCGGCCGCCGTTGATGTCCACCTGGCCGGTCTCCAGGCGGCGGGCGAAGGCCACGGCGGTGTCCTGGTCGGCGGCCCAGACGGCGCCCGCGAGGCCGTAGACGGTGCCGTTGGCGATCTCCAGCGCCTCGTCCTCGTCCTGGTACTTCAGGATCGAGATGACCGGGCCGAAGATCTCCTCCTGGGCGATGGTCATCTCCGGGCGGACGTCCGCGAAGACGGTGGGGCGTACGTAGTAGCCCTGCTCGACGCCCTCGGGGGCGTCCGCGCCGCCGGTGACCAGGCGGGCGCCCTCCTCGATGCCCTGCGCGATGTAGCCGCGTACGCGGTCGAGCTGCCGGGCGTTGACGACGGGGCCCAGCCGGCTGTCGTCCGAAGCCGGGTCGGCGGGAAGGTACTTGGCCACCGCGGCCTCGGCCAGCGCCACCGCCTCGTCGTAGTGGTCGGCGTGCACGAGCATGCGGGTCAGCGCGTTGCAGGACTGGCCGGTGTTGCGCATGACGTCGGCGACGTTGGTGTTGACCGCCTTCGCCAGGTCGGCGCCGGGCAGGATGACATTGGCCGACTTGCCGCCCAGTTCGAGCGCGACGCGCTTGACCGCGCCACCGGCGACCGCGCCGATCTTCTTGCCGACGGCGGTCGAGCCGGTGAAGGAGACCAGGTCGACTCCCTCGTGTTCGGCCAGTGCCTGGCCGGCGACCGCGCCGAGTCCGGTGACGAGGTTGAAGACACCGGCCGGGATGCCGGCGGCGGCCACGCACTCGGCGAAGAGCTGGGCGGTCAGCGGGGTGTCCTCGGCGGGCTTGAGGACGACCGTGCAGCCCGCCGCGAGCGCCGGCGCGACCTTGTTGGTGATCTGGTGGAGCGGGTAGTTCCAGGGCGTGATGGCGCCGACCACCCCGACCGGTTCGTGCAGCACGGTGGAGTTGCCGATCTTCTCCTCGAAGGGGTACGAGGCTGCGAGCTCGGCGTACGAGCCGGTGACCGCGATCGGCGCACCGGCATGCACCGCCCTGGAGAAGGAGATCGGCGAGCCCAGCTCGGCGGTGACGGTCTCGGCGATCTCCTCGGCGCGCGCGGCGAGTTGGTCGCGCAGCGCGGCCAGGTGGGCGGCGCGCTCCTGGGGCGGGGTGGCGGCCCAGGCGGGGAGCGCGGCGCGGGCGGCGCGTACGGCGGTGTCCACGTCCTGCGCCGAGCCGGCCGGAACGGTGCCGATGACCTTCCCGTCGGCCGGGTTGACGACATCGATCGTGCCGCTCCCCTCGGCGGGCCGCCAGCTTCCGTCGATGTACATCGCGTCGTGCTGCTTCACGTCCTGGTCCTCCCGACCGGCCGGTGGTGATCCGTCCTCCTGGGGGCAGGGGGACGAACCTAAACTAGCGCCGGTAGTTTAGTGGCGCCAGGGAGCCCGGTACGTGCCCTGGGTCACCGTAGCCGGGTGCGCGAGGAGAGGCGCGCCTTCAGGCCGACGGTCGGCGCCTCGCCCCCGGCCTCGTGCCGCTCCCCTGGGCGGGCCGCCGTGCCCGCCGAGACCAGGAGCAGCACACCGAGCATGACGAACGGTGCCGCGGTGCCCGCGAGACCGGCGAGCAGCCCGGCGCCGGCCGGGGCGGCCACCTGACCGAGGCGATTGCCGGTGAGGCGGAGCGCCAGCGCCGTACCGCGGGCCCGGTCGGGCGCCGCCTGGACGACGGTGGTCATCGACAGCGGCTGGCCGACGCCCAGACAGAAGCCCAGCGCCGTGAGCATGACGGCAAGCGCCCAGACCGGCACCGGCAGCACCATGCCGCCGCAGAGCAGACCGGCCAGCGCGCAGCTGCCGGCCATCAGCACGGTCCGGCCCAGCCACCGGATCATCGGCGTCATCACCAGCCGGCAGGCGATGGTGGCCGCCGCCCGCAGGCTGAGCAGCAGACCGATGGTGGTGGGCGCGATACCGCAGTCCTCACCGATGACGGGGAGGTAGGCGGTGAGGATGTCGGTCGCCGAGAGCACGGCCAGGCTCATGAAGATGCCGGCCGGTACGCCCCGGGTGCGCAGAATGCCGCGTATCGGGACGGGCGGGCCGGACGTACGGTCCGGGCGGCCGGCGGTGGCGGGCGGGGTGCGCCGTTCGAGGCGCCACAGGGAGGCGTAGGAGGCGGCGGCGACGGCTCCGGAGACGAGCAGCGCGGTGGCGCTGGTCCGGGCTATCGCGCCGTCGTGCCCGGAGATGACCAGTCCGGCGGCGATCGGGCCCGATGAGCTGGCCGAGCGAGGCGCCGATGGTGAAGTGGCCGAAATTGCGGTCGCGTTCGTCGGGGGCGCTGCGGCGGGCGACGATCGACTGGGCGCCGATGACGAAGCAGAGGTGTCCCAGGCCCATCACCCCGCTCCAGGCGGCCATCGCGGGCAGCGACCCGGCCAGGCCGCTGAGCGCGCAGCCGCCGGTGATCAGGGCGACGCCGGCGACCAGCAGCGGGGCGCACCGGCCGTGGTCGGTGCGGCGGCCCAGCGGGACGGCGGCGAGCAGCGGCAGCAGCGCGTAGACCGCGGTGATCACGCCGACGGCGCGCTCATCGGCGCCCAGCGCGAGGGCCCGGTAGGAGACGGCCGGTCTGGCCATGCTCACCGCTCCTTGGGCGAAGGAGAAGGTGAGGACCAGACGCAGCAGCCAGCTCCTGCCGGGCCCCGCGGTATCGCTCGCGACCATTGATCAGATGATTCCGAAGAGCAGGCTCGCTCCCAGGACCACCAGGGAGGTCAGTGCGGCCCATTTGACGGTGAACCTGGTGTGGTCGCCGAACTCGACCTTGGCCATGCCGACGAGCACGTAGACGGCGGGGACCAGCGGGCTGGACATGTGCAGGGCCTGGCCGACGAGGGAGGCGCGGGCGATCTCGATGGGGGCGACCCCGTGCGCGGCGCCGGCCTCGGCGAGGATCGGCACGATGCCGAAGTAGAAGCCGTCGTTGGACATGAAGTAGGTGAGCGGGATGCTGAGCACGCCGGTGACGATGCCCATGTGCGGGCCCAGCGCGTCCGGGATGCCGCTGACCAGCCAGCGGGCCATGTGCTCGACCATGCCGGTGCCGGTGAGGACGCCGGTGAAGACGGCGGCGGCGAAGACCATGCCGGAGACGTTGAGGACGTTCTCGGCGTGCGCCGCGACCCGGGCCTTCTGGTCCTTCATCTGCGGGAAGTTGACGGTGAGGGCGATAGCCGCGCCGAGCAGGAAGAGCACCGGGATCGGCAGCGTCTGCATGATCAGCAGGGTGAGCAGCGCGACGGTGAGCGCCGCGTTGAACCAGTAGAGCCCGGGGCGCAGGGTGGCCCGCTCGGGGTCCAGGACCTGGAGGTCGGGTTCCTGGGTGCCGCCGTCGGCGCCGGTGGCGGCGGAGCCGCCGGTGCCGGGCCGGGCGGCCGCCGGGGAGCCGCCCTTCGCGCCCGCTCCCGCGCCGACGAGCACCTGCTCGGTCTCCTTCTCCGTCACCGTCTCGGCCAGCACCCGGGTGTCGCCGAGGGTCAGCACACCGAGCCGCTTGCGCTCGCGGCGGCCGAGGACGTAGGCGAGGGCGAAGACCGCGACCAGGCCGACGGCCAGGGCGGGGATCATCGGGACGAAGATGTCGCCGGCGTCGAGCTTGAGCGCGGTGGCGGCGCGGGCGGTGGGGCCGCCCCAGGGGAGGGTGTTCATCACGCCGTTGGCGGTGGCGGCGACGCCGGTCATGACGACGAGGCTCATCTTCAGCCGCTTGTAGAGCGGGTAGAGCGCCGAGACGGTGATCATGAAGGTGGTGGAGCCGTCGCCGTCGAGCGAGACGATCGCGGCGAGCAGCGCCGTACCGACCACCACCCGTACCGGGTCGGCCTTGCAGAACTTGAGGATGGCGCGGACGACCGGGTCGAAGAGCCCGACGTCGATCATCACCCCGAAGTAGATGATGGCGAACATCAGCATCGCGGCCGTGGGGGCCAGGTCGCCGATGCCCTTGAGGACGTAGTCGCCCAGGTGGGCGCCCTGTCCGACCAGGACACAGAACAGCGCCGGGATGAGCACCAGCGCGGCCATCGGTGACATCTTCTTCATCATGATCAGCACCAGGAAGGTGGCGATCATGACGAATCCGAGGATTGTCAGCATTGGGGGTACCTCACGTTCGCCCTTGAACATCTGCCGGGGGTGGCGGTTCAGGCGACGTTAGGTCCGTCAAAGTTTTGTTAACAAGGCCTTGACGTGCGAGCAATACGAGCAAAACCCCAGGTCAACGCGGGATGTCAGGGGACGGGGGTGAGCAGTACCGGCAGTGCGTTGAGCACCGCGGTGCCCGAGAGCGGGTCGAGTAGCCGGCCGGCGTTGAGCTGGTTGACGTTGACGCCGGGGTCGGCGGCGGCGACCGTCAGCCGGGCACCGGGCCGGTTGTGGCCCCAGCCGTGCGGCAGGCTCACCACGCCGGGGCGTACCGCGTCGGTGATCTCCACCGGGACCTCCAGCTCGCCTCCGTCGCCCTTCAGCCGCGCCAGGCCGCCGTCGGCCAGGCCCAGCCGTGCGGCGTCGTCGGGGTGCACATGGACCGTGCAGCGGTTGCTGCCGCCCCTCAGGGCCGGGACGTTGTGCATCCAGCTGTTGTTGGAGCGCAGATGGCGGCGGCCGACCAGCAGCACCCCGTCCGGGGCGGCGCCGAGCCGGCCGCGCAGCCGGGCCGCCTCGGCGGCGATCGGCTCCGGGCACAGCTCGACGACGCCGCTGCGGGTGTTGAGGACGCCCGGCACGCGCGGCGCGAGCGGGCCGAGGTCGATGCCGTGCGGGTGGTCCAGCAGCCGGTCGAGGGTCAGCCCCTCGGGGTCGGCGCCGAAGCCCTCGCCGTACGGGCCGAGGCGCAGCATCATGTCCAGCCGCCGCTCGGCACCGGTGAGCCCGCTCAACTCCCGTGCCAGGTCGGCCGGTTGACGTCCGCACACCGGGGAGTTCGGGTCGGCGACGGCCTTGCCGAGCGTCCTGTCGATCACCATCGTGTCGACCAGGCCGGGGTCCGCGCCGTCCTGGCCGCCGACGCACAGGATCAGCCGGGCGTGGATCTCGCACTCGTCGGGCTGATTCTGTGTGCCGGCCGCGAGCGGCAGCAGGGGGCGGCTGTAGCGGACCTGGTTGCGGACGGCCAGCGCGTTGAAGGCGAAGTCGAAGTGGGCGCTGCGGGACGGTGGGGGCGGCGGCAGTACGACGTCGGCGTGCCGGGAGGTCTCGTTGAGATAGGGGTCGACGCTGACCATGAAGTCCAGGGAGGCGAACGCGGCGTCGAGCCGGTCGCCGTCCGGGACCGAGAGCACCGGGTTAGCGGCGATCGCGACGACCGCCCGGACGCGGCCCTCACCGGGGGTGTCGATCTCCTCGGCCAGGGCGGCGATGGGCAGTTCGGACTTGGCCTCCGGGTGACCGGAGACCCGGCTGTGCCAGCGGCCGAGCGCGAACCCGCGTCCCGGTCCGGCCGGGCGGGGCGCGGCGCCGGTCGCGGAGAGCGGGAACATGATGCCGCCGGGCCGGTCGAAGTTCCCGGTGAGGATGTTCAGCACGTCGACCAGCCAGCTGGTGAGGGTGCCGAACTCGACGGTGGTCGAACCGATCCGCCCGTAGACCGCGGCGGTGGGGGCGGCGGCCAGTTCGCGGGCCAGCCCCCGGATCCGGTCCGCCGGCACGTCGCACAGCGGCGCGACCGCCTCGGGCGTGAAGTCGGCGGCCAGCCGCTCCACCTCGTCGGCCCGGCCCAGGTGCGCGGCCCGCTCCCCCAGGTCCACCAGGCCCTCCTCGAAGAGGACCCGCACCATCGCGAAGAGCAGCAGCGCGTCGGTGCCGGGCCGGACGGCGAGGTGCTCGTCGGCCAGCCTGGCGGTACGGGTGCGCCGCGGGTCGATGACGGTCAGCCGGCCGCCGCGGCGGCGCAGCGCCCTGATCCGGCCGGGGAAGTCGGGGGCGGTGCACAGGCTGCCGTTGGAGTCCAGCGGGTTGGCGCCGATGACGACGAGGTGGTCGGTGCGGTCCAGATCCGGTACGGGGATGGCCAGCGCGTCGCCGTAGAGCAGTCCGCTGGAGACATGCTTGGGCATCTGGTCGACGGTCGAGGCGCTGAAGACATTGCGGGAGCCCAGGCCGGCGAGCAGGACGGGCGGGTAGAGGGCGCCGGCGACGGTGTGCACATTGGGGTTGCCGAGCACCACCCCCACGGCATTGCCGCCATGCTCCTCGATCACCGGCCGCAGCCCCGCCTGCACCGCGGCGAACGCCTCGTCCCAGGTGGCCTCCTGGAGCACCCCGTCGCGCCGGACCAGGGGCCCGGTCAGCCGGTCGGGGTCGGCGTCCAGCTCACCGAAGGCGACGCCCTTGGGGCAGATGAAGCCCTTGCTGAAGACGTCGTCGCGGTCACCGCGGACCGCGGTCACCCGGTCACCGTCCAGGGTCACGCTCAGTCCGCAGGTGGCCTCGCAGAGCGGGCAGATACGCAGGGCGGTACGACTCATCGGTCCCTCCCGGGGACGGTGCCGGTGGTGGGATGCACGTGCGGGACCGACCATACCGACCGGTAGGCATGATGGCAGCCCCACGGCCGAAATCCGCCGGAAGCGGCAGGTCAGGAGGGCACCGCGGTCAGCCCTCCGCCTCTCCGGGCGCCTCCGCCCCGGCCACCGTCGACGGCACGTCCGGATCCGGCCCCGACCCGTCCAGATACCGCGCCAGATAGGCCCGCAGCAGCACCTTGGTCTCGGCCACGATGGCCGCATCGCCCGCCGGATCCGCACGGAAGGCCAGCTGGAGCAGGGCGTCCGCGGTCTCGACGCCGACGAGGAAGGCGGTGCGCAGCCGCTCGTCGGCGGTGTCCAGGCCGAGCCGTCCGGCCAGCAGCGTGAGCAGCCGGTCGGCGACCACGTAGTTGGCCTGCCGGGATTCGCGCGGAGCCGGGACGGTGAATTCCACCAGGGCGAAGCCCGGCACCGTCCGCTTCATGGCCAGGTATTCGTCGACGACCACATCCATCGCGTGCCGCCACGCCACCGGTTCGTCCGGAGCGGTCAGGCGGGCGGTGATCCGGTCCGCGTAGGCGTCGAGATTGCGCCGGGCCAGCGCCTCGGCCATGGCTCTTTTGTTGGGGAAGAAGCGGTAGACGGAGCCGATCGGCACCTCGGCGCGGCCGGCCACCGCACGGGTGCTGAGCTCGTCGTATCCGGTCTCCTCCAGCACTTCGGCGCAGGCGTCGAGGATGCGGGCGAGGCGGTCGGCGCTGCGCTGCTGGACGGGGACGCGGCGGAGCGGGGCGGAGTGCGGGGCGGGCCGCGGGGCGGGCTGGGGAGTCGGCTGCACCCGTCCATCCTGCCCGCCGACCGACCCGGCGGGCAGCCCGACGATCGCCCTTCCGCGAGCCACCCGCATCGTTGACGCGCCCCGGCCGGAATCCTAAGGTCTTGCATAGGATTCCTTGAGCGGCGGGAGCGCGCGATGGCAGGCACGGGCAACGAGCAGGCGAGGAAGACGGCCGAGGGGCTCGCCTATTCCTCAGGTTTCGGAAACGAACACAGCTCGGAGGCCGTCACCGGCGCACTCCCGGTGGGCCGCAACTCCCCCCAGCTCGCCCCCCTCGGGCTGTACGCGGAGCAGCTCAGCGGGTCGGCGTTCACCGAGCCGCGCCGGCACAACCACCGCTCCTGGCTCTACCGCATCCGCCCCTCGGCCGCGCACCCGCCGTTCGTCCGCGCCGAGCAGGGCGCGATCCGCTCGGCGCCGTTCACCGACTGCGTCCCCGACCCCAACCGGCTGCGCTGGAACCCGCTCCCCGAGCCCACCGGACCGGTCGACTTCCTGGACGGCCTGTGGACGCTGGGCGGCAACGGCGACGCCACCCAGCGCACCGGTATGGCCGTGCACCTGTACTACGCCAACTCCTCCATGACGCAGCGGGTGTTCAGCGACGCGGACGGCGAGCTGCTGATCGTCCCGGAGCGCGGCGGGCTGCTGCTGCGTACGGAACTGGGCCTGCTGCGCGCCGAGCCCGGTCATGTCGCGCTGATCCCGCGCGGCGTCCGCTTCCGCGTCGAGCTGCTGGACGCGGACGCCCGCGGCTATGTCTGCGAGAACTACGGCCAGCCCTTCCAGCTGCCCGACCTCGGGCCGATCGGCGCCAACGGCCTGGCCAACGCGCGGGACTTCCTCGCCCCGGTCGCCGCGTACGAGGACGTCGAGGGGGACTTCGAGGTCGTCAACAAGTTCTGCGGCAACCTCTGGAAGGCGACCTACGACCACTCGCCGCTGGATGTCGTCGCCTGGCACGGCAACCACGTCCCGTACGTCTACGACCTGCACCGCTTCAATGTCATCGGGTCGATCAGCTACGACCACCCCGACCCGTCGATCTTCACCGTCCTGACCTCCCCGTCCGACACCCCGGGTCTCGCGGGCGTCGACTTCGTGGTCTTCGCGCCGCGCTGGCTGGTCGGTGAGGACACCTTCCGCCCGCCCTACTTCCACCGAAACGTCATGAGCGAGTACATGGGGCTCATCGAGGGCGCCTACGACGCCAAGACGGCCGGAAAGGGGGGTTTCGTGCCCGGCGGCAGCTCGCTGCACAACATGATGTCGGCGCACGGCCCCGACCGGGAGACGTTCGACCGGGCGAGCGCCGCCGAGCTGAAGCCGCAGAAGGTCGACGACGGTCTGGCCTTCATGTTCGAGACCCGCTGGCCGCTGACGCTCACCGAGCAGGCCCGCGATGCGGAACACCTCCAGCGCCGCTACGACGACGTGTGGCAGGGTCTCCAGCGCCACTTCCGCCCTTGACGCCGGGCCCGCCCTGCACCCTCAGCACACCGGGGAACGCTCTGTGACCACCTTCGCTCCCGACTCGCTCGCCCTGAACCGCAAGCTGCCGCTGTGGTACCAGGTCTCGCAGTCGCTGCGCGCCTCCATACTGGGCCGCGCCCCCGACGCGCCGCTGCGGCTGCCCACCGAGGACGCGCTCGCCGCGCACTACGGCGTGAGCGTGCTGACCATGCGCCAGGCCCTCAAGGAACTGGAGGCGGAGGGGCTGATCAGCCGGCACCGGCGGCGGGGCACGTTCATCGAGCCGGGCGCGCAACGCGCGGCGCCGGTGCGGCTGCTCGGTTCGGTGGACGCGATCGTGGCCCAGCAGTCCGGAATGAGCACGGAGCTGCTGGAGCACGACACCGTGCCCGTACCGCCCGAACTGTCCGAGTATTTCCCGGACCTGGCGGAGGTGGCCGGATTCCGGCGGCTGCGCAGCGACGAGGAGACGGGCGAGCCGACGAACCACGCGCGCAACTATGTGCGGCCGGACGTCGCCGCCCGGATCGACCCGGCGGACCTGGAACGCTGGCCGATGACGAAGGTGCTGCGGGACGCGGTGGGCGTACGCATCAGCCGGATCACCGACACCGTCGAGGCGCGGCTGGCGGACCCGGAGACCGCCGGCCTGCTCCAGATCCCGCTGCTCAGCCCGATCCTGCACTACACGGGCATCTCCTACGACGAGACCGGCCAGGCGGTCGACGTCGCCAGGATCCACTACCGCGGCGACCGGTTCTCCTTCACGGTCACCCTGGACGCGTGACGCCGCGCTCGGGCTGAGCCGGCCCGGATGCCCCGTTGGGCGCACGTCATCGATCACGCGCGCCGAGTGGGCGATTCGTGTGGGAACTGGACACTCGACGCCCGCCCCCACCGCCTCCTCCACCCACCCACCCACGGGAGGGGACAGGCCGCAGGCGCAACGGCGGCAAACCCCCACGGCGGGACAGGCGAAAACGGCGGGAATCAAGGCGGCTCAGGCAAAGCGCAGCGGACAGCCGACAACGGCGAGCAACCAAGCCGGTCCACGCAAAGCGCAGCGACTACCATGCCGGGGTCAACCGAACGGTCCGGGAGGGGCTCCGCGTGACGGCGAAGCAGGACGCGCCACGGCTGTCCGATCTGATGCCGTGGTCCGTGGCGCCGCTGCGGCTCGGCCGTTCCTGGGTCATGGGGCCGGATCCGGCGGCCCTGCGCGCCCGCTGGAACGCGCTGGTGGCGGCCGAGGACGCGGCGGTGCGCGAGCGGCTGTTCCGGCCGTCCCGGGCCCGCACCCTGCACTCCGCCGTCGGGCAGCTGCCGGGGCAGGCGACGCCCACCGGGCGGCTGGCCCGTGCGGACGGCCCGTGCCCCGAGCCGGTACGGGTGCTGCACGGCCCCTTCGACCGGCAGTGGCTGCTGCCCGACCAGCGGCTGATCGACGCGGCGCGGCCGGAGTTGTGGCGGGTGGCGGACGGGCGGCAGCTGTTCGCGGTCGAGTGCGGGCAGCTGCCGCAGGTTCCGGGGCCCGCGGTGGTGTGCTCCGCGCTGCTGCCCGACGGGCGGTCACCGGCCGGCCGCCCCGGCCGGATCCGCCCGCTCTACCGGCGGCCCGGCGGCTGCGAGCCGAACCTCGCACCGGGCCTGTCCGGCCTCCTCGCCCGCCGCCTGGACCGCCCGGTGGAACCGGTGCACGTGCTCGCCTGGATCGTGGCCGCCGCCCACCACTCCCCCGACGGCTGCACGGTGCCGCTCACCGCCGATCCGGCGGTCTGGGACAGCGGTGTCGCGCTCGGCGAGCGGCTGCTGTGGCTGCAGACCCATGGCGGGTACTCCCCCGGCGGGGGCGCCGGCGAGCGGCCGCGGATGCCGGGGGGCCGCCGCCCCTACGTACGGGCGGCGCTCCCCGCCCGCGGGCTGCCGGACACCATCGGCTACGACCCGGAGGACGAGGCGCTACTGCTGGGCGGCGGCCGGATCTCGCCGGTGCCGCCGGGCGCCTGGGAGTTCCACGCGGGCGGGGTACGCGTCCTGGAAGAGTGGTTCGCACAGCGGACCGGCGGCGGTGCGGAAACGGAGCCGCCGGAGCCCGGTTCGCTGGCGGCGCTGCGTCCCACGTCCTGGCCGCAGGAGTGGACGTCGGAGCTGCTGGAGCTGATCACCGTACTGGCGTTGCTGGCCGAACTGGCGCCGCGGGGCGAGGAGTTGCGGCAGCGGACGGCCGACGGGCCGGCGATCGGGAGGGTCGAACTGCGCGCGGCGGGCATCGTGCCGGCCCCGGCCGCCGCACGCCGCCCGGCGTCCGTCCTCGACCATCACGAGGAGGGTCCCGAGGGGCAGTTCGTGCTGCTGTGAGGCTGCGCGCGTTCCCCTCCCGAACGCAGGAAACCACCCGCCGCAAAGGACGGGTGGCGAGAGAGTCGGGCCCGGGCCTTGGGGGCAGGGACTCCTGCTGTCAGCCGTGGCCTCCGAAGAGCGAACGCCGCAGCCTGCGCAGCGGCGCGAACAGCGACACCCGGGCGCCGCGGCTCTTCCTCGTACGCGAGTGGTCACGAGCGGTCAGTTCCTGCATGAGCGAGGTCGCGCCCTCCACCTCGCGCTGTGGGACGGCGGGACCGCCCAGCACCGCGAGATGACGCTCCAGACGCGCACTGGAGGCGCTGCTTCCGCAGTTGATCGCAGGGACTCTCGCCCTGCTGCGCACTGTTATCTGTTCCATGACTCTCCCCACCCTACGAGGGCACCCGGCCCGGGCAGGGTAACCCTATCTCTCTTGGAGGACACGCGTGCAGACCGGTCAACGGATTCACCTGCCTCGCCTTGATGTTGTCGAACACCATACGGAACATCGCGTACACGGCGTAGACCAGGGCGAGTTGAGCGACCGTCGGGCCGGAAACGGGCGGTTTCGCGGGCGCCTGGTGGGCGCCTGACGGGCCGGCGGACGGCGCCGGGAGGGTCCGGGTCGCGGCCCCTCCACGGCGCCGGGAGTGTGGCGAATTACGCAGCGGAGTCGAACACCGGGAGATAGCCGCCGGACTGGCCGGCGGCGGTGGGGTGGTAGGAGTTCTCGATGGGGAAGGTCACGCTGTGCAGCCAGGGGGAGCCCGAGCACAGTTCATGGCCGGCGAAGGTGGTGTTGACGTCGGCGAAGGTGAAGCCGTGGTCGGCGGCACGCTTGGCGGTGACGCCGTTGATCTCGTCGGCGGCGCCGTTGATCGCGGCACGGGACTTCTCGGAGAGGCCGGCCGCACAGCTGCCGCCGAGTTTGTAGAAGCGCGGATAGCCCAGGACGACGACGTGCGCGGCCGGGGCCTTGGCGGAGATCGCGCTGTAGACGGTGTCGAGCTTGCCGGGCAGCACGGTGTCGACGTACTCGACCGCCTCGGCGACCCGCGCCAGGCATGCGCTCTCTCCCTGCAGCGCACAGGTCGTCATGGTGTCGGCGAATCCGGCGTCGTTGCCGCCGATGGTGATGCTCACCAGGCCCGTGGAGCTGCCGAGGGGGCCGAGTTGTCCGTTGAGGACGTCACCCGTACGGGCTCCGGAACAGGCGGTGAAGGAGAAGGAGGAGGGGGTGTTCGCGGCCTTCCAGAGCATCGGATAGGCCTTGGTGCTGCGCTTGCAGGAGCCGCTGGAGCTGTCGTAGCTGCCGGCGCCGACGCCTGAGGAGTAGGAGTCGCCGAGGGCCACATAGCCGGTGGCTTCGGTGAGTTGGGGGGATGCGGCGGCGCTCGCGCCGGTGAGCGCGAGCACCGAGGTGAGGGAGAAAGCGGATGTGATGGCCGCAAAACGGGACAGTTTCATGGAACCTCCCATAGCAGGACCTCTGCCTCATCCGTCGTAGCAAAACTCGTCAGTAGCTGGAAGTGTCCATGCCAAAACTGGTGGAGACTTCACGGCAAATCCACCGATGCGTACAGATCTTCACGTTCCTGGCATTGCCTGCCCGTGACGTGCATATGACATCCCGTCGGAAACCTTGTCGCGCGGTGGCGGCTCCCCGAATCTTTTGACGGGCGGTCAACGGAATCCCCCGTAACGCCCGTTGCGTACGACCCGTACGCCACTTCCCCCCTTTGGCGCGCGCACCACGGCGCTCCACCGATGAGGAGGACCACCTCGCGATGGCAGTGATGCGTTCCACCACCCCGCGTACCACCCCGAGGCGTTCGGCGACGCCGCGGATCACCGCCGCACTCGCCGCGGCAGCCACCCTCGGCACCCTCGCCGGCCTTGTCCCCCTTGCCGCGTCCGCCCACGCCGCGCCCGCCGAGGGCACCGTCGTCGGAGCCGGCGCGGCAAACGCGGTGCACGGCAGCTACATCGTCACGCTCAAGCGCGGCAGCGGCCTCAAGGCCGCGTCGGCGGACGGCAGAAGCGTGATATCCGCGTACGGCGGCACGGTGCGGCGGACCTACACCGCCGCCCTCAACGGCTACTCCGCCGCGCTCTCCGCGGACCAGGCGAGACGGCTGGCCGCCGATCCGGCCGTCGACCGGGTCTTCCAGGACCGCACGGTGCACGCCCTGGGCACCCAGACCAACCCGCCGTCCTGGGGCCTGGACCGGATCGACCAGGCACAGCTGCCGCTCGACCAGAAGTACAGCTACCCGGACACCGCCGGCTCCGGCGCCACCGTCTACGTCATCGACACCGGCGTACGCATCACCCACCAGGACTTCGGCGGGCGGGCGACGTACGGCTACGACGCCGTGGACGACGACAGCACCGCGCAGGACGGCAACGGCCACGGCACCCATGTCGCGGGGACGGCGGCCGGCACCGCCTACGGCGTCGCCAAGAAGGCGAAGATCGTCGCGGTGCGGGTGCTGAACAACTCCGGTTCCGGGACCACCGCCCAGGTCGTCGCGGGCATCGACTGGGTCACCAAGAACCACAGCGGGCCCTCGGTGGCGAACATGTCGCTGGGCGGCAGCGCCGACGCCGCCCTGGACACGGCCGTGCAGAACTCCATCAGGAGCGGGGTGACCTACGCCGTCGCCGCCGGCAATTCGGGGACGGACGCACAGGGCTTCTCCCCCGCGCGCGTCCCCGAGGCCCTCACGGTCGGCGCGACCGCCTCCGACGACGCGCGTGCCGGCTACTCCAACTACGGCTCCCGGCTGGACCTCTTCGCGCCGGGCAGCGGCATCACCAGCGCCTGGAAGACCACCGACAAGGCCACCAAGACCATCTCCGGCACCTCGATGGCCACCCCGCATGTGACCGGCGCCGTCGCGGTCTATCTCGCCGGGCACCCGTCCGCCACCCCGGCACAGGTCGCCACGGCCCTCACGGACGGCGCCACCTCCGGAGCCGTCACCGACGCCGGCGCCGGCTCGCCCGACAAGCTCCTGAAGATCGTCCCGTAAGTGCGGCGACCGGTCCCGCCAGGGGGACCGGTCAGCCCACGGTGTTCTGACGGCGGGCCAGGGCGGGCACCACCAGTGCGGTGGCCGCGATGAACGCCGCCGCCAGCAGCAGCACCAGCGTCGGCCGGGTCCCCAGGCCCAGCAGCCCGGCGCCGAGCAGGCCACCGGCGAGCAGCGCGCCGACCGAGGCCAGCCGGCGGCCCACGGCGTGCCCGCCGTAGCCCAGTCTGCTGTCGTGCCCCAGCGCCGAGCCGCCGGCCAGGGACGTGATCACCCGGGTCTGCACGGTGGTGGTGAGACCGGGGGCGGCGACCCGCAGGGCGGTGACGTTCCGCAAGCCCATCGCCACCGCCATCAGGCCGATGACGACGCAGCGCCGGCCGAGCGGCAGACCGGGCGACGGTCCGGCCCCCGACGCGGCCGCGGCCGCACCGGCCAGCAGCACCGCCTCCGCCAGCAGCCCGTACGGGAACCACCAGTGCTGCCGCGCGTACAGGCTCGACTCCAGCCGGGCGCCGAGGACCGCGCCCAGGGCGAAGGCGCCGAGCGAGACGGCGGTCAAGGCCACCTGCAGGCCGCCCTGCCCCGCGATGCCGAAGCCGAGGAAGAGCAGATTGCCGGTCTGCATCGCGGCAAACACCTGACCAAGCGTCAGGAAGCTGACCGCGTCGAGCACACCGGTGGTCACGGTCAGACACAGCAGGATCGCGGTCAGGGCGGTTCCGCTCGGCGGCTCCACGGACGCGGCTCCTTCCTCCCGGCTCCTCACCTCGCGTCGCCGCCCAGTCTCCGGACGCCCGGTCCGCGGTGCCGCCATTGCGCCGACCGTGGGCGCCCCCGCTGCGGCTCGCGCCACCCCGGCCGCTCCCGCCGCACCGTCTTGACGGGTGTCGGAACACCGCGTGACATTGAACCCCGGCATCCGACGCTTATGGGAGGCAAGGCTGCCAATGCAGACCAAGACCATCAACCGGGACGGTCCGGTGGGCATGCCGCTGCCGGACGCCCCGCCGCCGAGCCGCCCGGCAGCGCCCCTGACCGTCGCCGGGTTCGGCATCGCCGCGCTGGGGCTGGTGCTGACGCTGGTCGATATCGACTCGCCGCTGCGCGCGCCGTGCGTCCTCTTCGTCCTCCTCGTGGCGCCGGCCCTGGCGATCGGCCGGGCGCTCGGCACGATGGATCCGCTCGGCCGCGCCGTCGTCGCGGCGGCCGGGGCGCTGGCCGTCGATCTGCTGGTGGCGCAGGCCATGCTGGCGCTGCACATGTGGTCGGTCCGCGGCGGGGTGGCGACCGTGGCGGTGCTCACCGGTGCCGTGCTGATGATGACGGCGGCCCGCAGGAGGGCATCGCGCGGCACCGCGGACCGGGCGGCCTGACGTGGACATCGCGGTGCTGCACCCCGACGAGCTGACCGCCGCCGACCGGGCCGCCTGGACCGCCCTCCAGAGTGCGGCGCCGGCACTGGGCGCACCGCATCTGGCGAACCCGTTCCTCTCCCCCGAGTTCGCGCTGGCCGTCGGCCGGTGCCGCGGCGGGGTGCGGATCGCGGTGTTCCGGGAAGACGGGCGGCCGGCGGCGTTTCTGCCGTTCCAGCGGTCGGCGCTCGGCGTGGGCCGGGCGATCGGCCTCGGCGTCTCGGATGCGCAGGGGCTGGTGCACCGGCCGGGGTTCCGGTGGGACGCCGGGGAGCTGCTGCACGCCTGCGGACTGTCGGTGCTGGACTTCGATCATCTGGTGGCGGGTCAACACCCTTTCGAGAACGGGACGTTGAGGCCCCATCCCTCTCCCGTCATCGATCTGGACCAGGGGTTCGAGGACTATCTGGAGCGACTCCGCGCGAAGTCCCCGACGTTCGTCCGGACCACCCTCTCCCGGGGGCGCAGGCTCGGCCGCGCAGTCGGGCCGCTGCGCTATGTCCACGACGAGCGCGATCCGGCGGCGCTGCGCACGCTCATCCGCTGGAAGTCCGCGCAGTACCGCAGGACGGGGCGCAGCGACCGCTTCGCGCACGACTGGATCGTGCGGCTCGTCCGGGAGCTCTTCCACACCCGCAACGACTCCTTCGCGGGCCTGCTGTCGGTGCTGTACGCCGGCGAGCGGCCGGTCGCGGCGCACTTCGGGCCGCGCTCGGGGTCCGTGCTGTGCTCCTGGTTCCCCGCGTACGACCGGGAGTACGCGAAGTACTCGCCGGGCCTGGTGCTGCATCTGCGGATGGCCGAGGCGGCGGCCGCGGCCTCGATGGCGTACTTCGATCTGGGGCGCGGCGACGCCCGGTACAAGGACTCCCTCAAGACCCGGGAACTCCGGGTGGCGGAGGGCTGGGTGATGCGCCCGCATCCCGTGGCACTGGGTCACTGGGCGCGGCGGGCTCCGGTACGGGCGTTGCGGGATGCCGTACTGGCCCGCCCGGAGCTGCGCAGGCGGGCGAGCCGGCTGCTCCATCACATGGGCGGCATCCGGTCGGGCCGCTCGGGCACGGCACGGTGAGGCGCGGGGCCGTACAGCCCGGCGCGCGAAGGGCGTGAAGGAGGGCGCGCGGCGGCACGCCCGTCATCACGTACATCACCCCGCACTTCGCTCCGTACAGGCCAATTCCACCAAAGAGGATTTGCGGCCCGAGATCTTGCCATAAAGTCGCATGCATCAATACCGTCGCAGATCCACTCGCATCGGGACGATCATCGTCAAGCCGCTCCTGGGCAGGGACCGGGCGACACGGTGAACGGTCCGTGCGAAGCGCGGTGGGGGGTCCCGCGCGGCCGGAACCACGTATGCCAGCTCACCCTGTTCGCACGGCGGTCCCGTCGTCCTGAGCACGGTGTGAACCCCCCTTTCGACCGGACACACAGCCGGACCGCCCGGGGGCGGGCGGTCCACCGGACCGGGAGGGAACCCACCCATGAGCTCGTTCCTCCGCCCTGCCGACGCGACCGAGCCGCACCCGACCGAACCCCGCGTGACCGAGCCGCAGCCGACGCCGCCACCGTCCGACCGACGCGTCTACCGGCCCGTCTCCTCGCACCTGGCCATCGCTCCGCCCGTCAGCGTCGTGATCCCCGCGATGAACGAGGCGGCCAATCTCCCGTACGTCTTCAAGACGCTGCCGGACTGGATTCATGAAGTGGTGCTGGTCGACGGCAACTCCACCGACGACACCGTCCGTACCGCCCGTGCGTTACGGCCGGACGTCACGGTCGTCCAGCAGCGCGGCCAGGGCAAGGGCGACGCGCTGATCACCGGTTTCGCGGTCTGCACCGGCGACATCATCGTGATGGTCGACGCCGACGGGTCGGCCGACGGAAACGAGATCGTCAGCTATGTCTCGGCGCTGGTCGCCGGGGCCGACTTCGCCAAGGGCTCCCGCTTCGCCAACGGCGGCGGCACGGACGACATGACGCCGGTGCGCAAGCTCGGCAACCGGGTGCTGACCGCCCTCGTCAACGCCAAGTTCGGCGCCCGCTACACGGATCTCTGCTACGGCTACAACGCCTTCTGGCGGCGCTGTCTGGACGAGATCGCCCTGGACTGCGCCGGGTTCGAGGTCGAGACGCTGATGAACATCCGGGTGGTCAAGGCCGGCCTGCGAGTGCAGGAGATCCCCAGCCACGAGTACCTGCGCATCCACGGCGTCAGCAATCTGCGGGCGGTCCGCGACGGGATACGCGTACTGAAGGTGATCCTGCGCGAGCGCGGCGGCAGACGGAAGCGGACGCCCCGGCCGGCGCTGATCACCGGAGAAGCGCTGTGAGCCGCCGGATCTCCGTGGTCGTCTGCGTCCACACCGAGGACCGCTGGGCCGACATCCTGGACGCGGTCGCCTCCGTGGACGGCCAGTCCCACCCCGCCCATGAACTGCTGCTCGTGGTGGACCACCATCCGGCGCTGCTCGGCCGGCTGCGCACCCACTTCGCGAGCAGGACCGGAGGCCGGGGCCGCTCTGGGCCGGCCGCACGCCCCTCGACTCCCCTCCGCATCATGGCCAATTCGGGGCCGCGAGGGCTGTCCGCCGGCCGCAACACCGGTATCGCGGCCGCGAGCGGCGAGATCATCGCCTTTCTCGACGACGATGCGGTGGCCGAGCGGGACTGGCTGCGGTACTTCGCCGAGGGCTATGCGGACCCGGCGGTGATGGCGGTCGGCGGGCGCACGGAACCGGTGTGGGTGTCGGGCCGCAGGCCGGTGTGGTTCCCCGCCGAGTTCGACTGGGTGGTGGGCTGTACGTACCGGGGCCTGCCGCCGGGGAAGGTCCGGGTCCGCAACGTGCTGGGCGGCAACGCCTCGTTCCGCAGGGTGGTGTTCGACGTGGCGGGAGGGTTCGCGCACGGCATCGGACGGGGCGGCGACCGGCGGCCGCTGGGCGGCGAGGAGACCGAACTGTGCATCCGGATCGTCCGGGCGATGCCGCAGGCGGTGCTGCTGATCGACGACCGGTCGGTCATCCACCACCGGGTCCCGGCGGCGCGCCGGCGCTTCGGCTACTTCCGCCGCCGGACGTACGCGGAGGGGCTGTCCAAGGCGCTGGTGGCGCGGAGCGTCGGCGCGCGGGACGGCCTGGCGACGGAGCGGCGCTACGCGACCCGGGTGCTGCCGGCGGGTGTGCTGCGCGGGGTGCGTGACGCGCTGCTGCTGCGACCGGGCGGCGCGGGAAGGGCCGGGGCGATCGTGGCGGGGTTGGCCTGCGCGGCCGGTGGCTATGTCCGGGGCAGGACTCAGGCGCGTCGGCATTCAACTGTCTTGTTGCCTAGGCGAGTTGAGGGACATTGGACGGAAGTCGAGGAGGCGGCGGCATGACCGGGGGCGGCCGTCCGGTGCCGGTTCTGATGTACCACGCGGTGACCGCGACGCCGGCACCCGCCGTACGGAGGCTGTCCGTGACGCCCGCGGCCTTCGCGGAACAGCTCGCGGTGCTGGCCGACCGCGGCTTCACCCCGCTGACCACCGCCGCACTCGCCGCGGCCTGGCGGCGCGGCGGCCCGCTGCCGGCCAGACCGGTGCTGATCACCTTCGACGACGGCTACGAAGGCGTCCACCGGCATGCGCTGGCGGCGTTGACCGTGCACGGTTTCCCCGCCACCCTCTTCGTCGCGACGGGCTGGCTGCGTGGCCGGTACGCCACCGGGGGCACCCCGGACACCATGCTCGGCTGGGACCAGGTGCGGCAACTGGCCGCGGCCGGTGTGGAGATCGGCGGGCACAGCCACCGCCATCCGCAGCTGGACTCGCTCGGGGACGAGCGGCTGCGGCGTGAGGTGCTGCGCTGCAAGGAGATCATCGCCGAGGAGACCGGGACAGCGCCGGAGTCCTTCGCGTATCCGTATGGCCATTCCAGCCGGCGGGTACGGCGGATGGTGCGCGGGCTGGGCTTCCGGCAGGCGCTCGCGGTGGGCAATGCGCTCGCGGACCGCCGCCAGGGGCCGTACGCGCTGACCCGGCTGACGGTGCGGCAGGGCATGGGGGCCGACGAGTTCGCGCGGATCGTCGAGGGCCGGAGCATCGGTCGGACCTTCGCCGGGGACCGGGTGCTCACCAAGGGGTACGCAGTGGTCCGCAGGGCGCGGCAAGCGGTCCGGCTGTGCGCGCCCGGGGGCTGAGCACCCGGGCGTGCCTTCGGCGGAGGGGAGGGCGGCGGAGCCCGTGACCGACACGACCACCCAGCCCGATGAGCGCGAGCGCAGGGCACGGGAACGGCAGGGCGGCGGCCAGGAGCCGGACGGACCGGCGCGGGGTGCCCGGAGTCCGCTGATCCGCAACGCCTATGCGCTGATGCTGAACACCGGTGTCTCCGGGCTGCTCGGCCTCGCGTTCTGGCTGGTCGCGGCCCGCTACTACACCGAGGCGGCGGTCGGCCAGGGCTCGGCGGCCATCGCCGCGATGAAGCTGCTGGCGGGGCTCACGGCGCTGACCCTGACCGGTGCGCTGACCCGCTTCCTGCCGGTCGCCGGGCGCGGCACCGGGCGGCTCGTCTTCCGTACCTACGCGGGCAGTTCGGCCGTCGTGGCGGTCGCCGCGAGCGTCTTCCTGCTCACCCTCGATCTGTGGGGGCCCTCCTACCGGTTTCTGCACGGCCCGCTGAGCGGCCTCGGCTTCGTCCTGGCCGTTGTCGGCTGGTCGCTGCTCACCCTCCAGGACGGGGTACTGACCGGGCTGCGCAGCGCGCTGTGGGTGCCGGTCGGCAACCTTCTCTTCTCGGCGGCGAAGCTGGGGCTGCTGGTGGTGTTCGCCGCCGCGCTTCCCACGGCGGGGGTGTTCGTCGCCTGGGTCGTGGCCATCGCGGCGTCCGTGATCCCCCTGGGCCGGCTGGTGTTCCGGCGGCTGGTCCCCCGGCACGCGCGGGCGACGGAACGGACCGCCCGGCCGCCGTCCCTGCGCGAGATCGGCCGCTTCCTGGCCGGCGACTACACCGGGTCCCTGTTCTCGCTCGCCGTCGTCCATCTCGTACCGGTACTCGTGGCCTCGCAGGTCAGCGCGTCGGACAACGCCTACTTCTACATCACCGCCACCATCGGCAGCACCGTCAATCTGCTCGCCGTCAACATGGGCGCCTCGCTGACCGTCGAGGGGGCGCACGATCCGGCCCGGATGGCGCAGCACACCCGCGCCGCGCTGCTGCGGATGGCCCGCATCATGCTCCCCGCCTGCCTCTTCCTCTTCGTCTTCGCGCCGTACCTGCTCGGTGTCTTCGGCCCGGGGTACGCGGAGGCGGCGACGCCGCTGCTGCGCTGGTTCGCGGTGGGGGCGGTGCTGCGGGTCGTCATGGAGGTCTACTTCGCGGTGCTGCGCGCGCAGAGCCGCACGACCGGACTCGCCTATATGCAGGGCCTGTTGTGCGCCCTGGTGCTCGGTCTGACGCTGATGCTGCTGCCGCGCATGGGGCTGGCGGGCGCGGGCGTCGCCGAGGTCTGCGCCCTGACGCCGGTCGTCTGGATCGCCGCCGGCCGCCTCCGCCGGGTGCTGCGCGGCCATCCGTACGCACCGCTGGCCCGGATCCCGCGGGGCAGCCTGGCCCCGGACGGCGACCTGGCCGATCTGGCGGTGTACGGGGACCTGGGGGACGGGGATCTCGGGGACGGAGGCCTGAGGGACAGGGGTCTGGGGGACGGGGTCGGGGCGTACGGGGCGGGCCCCCGTGTGGCGGCCGCCGCACCGCGCCGGGAGGCCCCGCGCGCCGCGCCGGCGCCCCGCGCCGTACTCCCCCACCACGTCGAGCCCGCGGTCTGGGTCCTGCTGGCCGCCGCGCTTGCCCTGGTCTGGCTGCCGCTGCGCGGGATGGACGACGCCGACCTCGACCGGATGACCGGCCTCGGACTGATCTCCGTGCTGCCCGCGGCGACCCTCACCGGAGTGGCCCTGCTGGTCACCGCGTTCGGCTGCGCCCTCGCGCTGCCCCGGCCGCGACGCGCCCTGCTGACCGCCACCCTCCTGCTGACGGTGGCGGCCCTGCACACGCTGCCCGCCCTTCTGGAGACCGAGCCGCGCTTCCCGACCGCCTGGCAGCACCTGGGCTTCCTCGACTACCTCGGCAGAACCGGCTCCGCGGTGCCGGACCTGGACGCGCGCTGGAGCTGGCCGGGGTTCTTCGCGGCAGCCCGGTTCGTCGCCGGGGCATGCGGGATCACCGACTTCACCGAGGTACTGCGCTGGTGGCCGCTGGTCCTCCAACTGCTCTGCCTGCCACCGCTGTTCCTCCTGCTGAGGGCGATACGGGCGGGCTGGCGGGCGAAGTGGTGCGCGGTCTGGCTGTTCGCCCTGTGCGGCTGGGTGGGACAGGACTACTTCTCACCCCAGGGCTTCACCTATCTCCTCTATCTCGCCTTCGTGGCGATCGTGCTGGTGTGGTTCCGGGAGACGGCGCCCGCCGCCGACCGCGGCCGGCTCGCGCTCCTGCTGGGCGTGCTGATCGCCCTGTTCGCCGCGTCCGTGGCGGCCCACCAGCTGACCCCCTTCGTGATGCTCGGCGTCCTCGCGGCCCTGGTGCTGGTCCGCCGCTGCACCCTGCGCGGCCTGCCGCTGCTGCTGGCCGTCATGGTGGCGTCGTGGGTCGGTTTTCTGGCCGAACCGTACTGGTCGGGTCACTTCGACGAGCTGTTCGGCGGTCTCGGCGGCCTCGGCGGCAATGTCTCCTCCTCCGTGACGGACCGGATCGGCGGCGACGGCACCCACCAACTGGTCCTCTACACCCGGGTGGCGCTGGCGGGTGCGGTGCTGGCACTGGCCTGCTGGGGCGTACTGCGCCGGCGAGCGGCCGGCTTCACCGAACGCCCCCTGCTGGCCCTGACCTTCGTCCCCTTCCTTGCCCTCGGCATGCAGTCCTACGGCGGCGAAATGGCGCTCCGCGTCTTCCTCTTCGCGCTGCCCGGCGCCTGCGTGCTGGCGGCGCTGGCACTCTTCCCGCGCGTCGGCGGCAGCCGCACCCCCGGCGCCGCGAGCGCGCGCCGACGGCCGGGGCTCGGCCCGCTCGCGGCGCTGCTCGCGGGCATGTTCCTGGCCTTCGGCTTCCTCGTCGCCCGCTGGGGCAACGAGCCCTTCGAGCGGGTACGGCCGGGCGAGGTCGCGGCGATGGAGTACGTCTACGCCCATGACCGGCCGACGGTCCGGCTGCTGTGGCTGACCGACGACCCCGTCGAGAGTGTCACCCCGGCGCTGCCCTGGGGCGCCGAGGACATGGAACGGGTGCGGTACGAGCCGGTCCTCGCGCCCCGGAAACCGGCGCTGGTCACCCCCGTCGTCACGGCCCTGCGGAACGCCGGGCCGCGGTCGTACCTCATCGTCAACCACGGGCAGTCGGAGTCGCTCCGGCTGGACGCCGGCTACGGGAACCACTGGGAGCAACGGCTGCGCACGGCCCTGGACGGGCGGCCCGAGCTGCGGCGGGTGCTGTCCAATGAGCACGCGGCGGTGTACGAGGCGGCCCGGCCACCGGCGGGCGAGGTACCGGCGCCGCGTCCCGGCCCGGCCGGGCCGCAGGTGACGTGGACACCCTGGTCGGTGACCGGCGCGCTGGCGGCGCTCGCGGCGATGCTGGTGCTGGCGGCGCGCGAGGCACTGCGGGTGGCCGGCCCGCCCGGCCCGCGCCGGCAACGCCGGCTGCGCGGCACCTTCTGGCTGGCGGTCCCGCCGTTGCTCGTCTTCCTGGCGTCCCTGATACATCGCTTCACGACGATGTCGTGACGGGCGCCCCGGAACTCGGCTTCGTCAGGAAGCCCGCCGGAGCCAGCGCACCTGATATCCGTCGAGCGCCAGCTCCCGCCCGTCGACCGTCACCGGGCTCCGCCGCCCCGAGGTGTTGACGACCATCGCCGTACGGTCGTCCGCCAGCACCCGGACCGCCGAGCGGCCGCCGCCCGCGACCTCCACGTCACGCAGCCGCGTCCCCGGCGGAAAGGCCCGGGAGAACCGGGACAGCAGTCGCATCATCGGCAACTCCCGTCCACCGCCTCCGAGTTCGGTGCCACTCCACAAACACCCCGGGCAGTCGCCGCTCCCCGATCCCTCGTTCTGCGGATTCCAGTAGAAACCGCCGTCGGCCCCGCCCAGCGTCATCTCGATCAGCGCGACGGCCTGCGCCGCGGTCCGCTTCCGTTCGCTCCAGCCGGCCCGGTCGTCGTTCTCGTCCGCGACCTCGACGTACCACTCGGCCCACCACAGCGGCAGCCCGGTCTCCCGGCGGATCCAGCGCCCCACGTCGGCGAACTTCCGGGTGGCCGCGAACGGGCCCGGCACATGGCGATCGTCCTTGCTGTAACTGGACCCGTCGACGACGACGAAATCCGCGCCCGCCTTGTGCCGGTCCCAGTACACGAGGGCGTCGAGCGTCCGCCGGTCGATATTCCCCCATGCCCCCTTCAACGGCGACCCGGAAGCGCCGCTGCCGCCCTCACTGTCCATCACCAGATAAGGCCCACCCACCAAGTTCTTCTCGTTCGCCTTTTTCAGCTCCCGGTGGACCAGGTTGTAGAGCCGGGTGTACCCCTCGTAATCCCAGCGCCCCCGCCTGTCGTCGAAGAATCCCTTGAATTCGTTCCAGACGACGAAGTGCCGGACGTCCGGATAGCGCCGGGCGATCTTTCCGGCGAGGGCGGCGAAGTCCGCGTAATGCGCCGGGTCGGGTGCCTTCTCCAGCGCGCCCCAGTCGGTGTGTCCGGCCGCGCCGCCCTTCATCCAGTCCGGTGAGCAGCACAGGGTCAGTACGGGGGTGCCGCCGGTGCGGCGGATGAGTCCGATACGACGGTCCAGGTCCGTGAAGTCGTAGTGCCCGGGACTCGGTTCGGGATTCCGGGCGCCCCAGCCCATGATGTGCTGATTCTGCGGCATCGAGTGGGCGGAGAGCAGCCGTTCGGCCCGCTCGACGGAACGGTCCGTGCCACGGTCGGCGCTGAATTGGGTGTGGGTGAATCCCCAGCCGACATCGGTTCCGGCGGCCCCCGCCCCGCGCGGCGCCTTCGCATCGGAGGGAATTCCGTACCTCACCAGCAGCGTCCCCAGGACGGCCAGCCCGATTCCGGCGACCACCGCCACCACACGAGCCGCTCGGGCCCTGCCCCGTCGCTGACGTTCCCCACCAAGGCGTCGCACAACGGACAAGACTAGCCGCGATAATGCGTGTACGAGGCGGGCCATGTGCCGGATCATGGCCGCATGTGCGCCGAACACGTCCAGCCCCCCGCCACCGACGAGTCCCTCCCGATCCGTCTCAACCTGGACGACAGCGATTCCCCTTCCGATGTCGTCGACGCGCTCTTCCTCGGGCGCTTCGCCAAGGGCCACCAGCCGTACGCCCGCAGCCGCTCCGTGGAACGGGTGAAGTCCGGCCTGACGCTGCTGCCGCCGGGCGCGCGGATCCTGCGTTCGGCGCGCGACGACGACCGCAGCGCCACCCTGGCGGAGGGCGACGGTTTCACGCTGCTGATCTCCCGCTGGAACCGCGGCGCCGATGTGACGGTCACCGCCGTCAGCGACGAACTGGCCGAGAAGGTGCTGCGGCAGTCGGCCGACGGCGCGGAGGACGACCCCGAGCCGCAGCCGGACAACGTCTCCATGGGCTTCTGGTACTACTCGCCGCGGCGCGGGCCGCACCGTACCTCCCGGCAGATCTCGGCCGGCACCTGGGAGGAGATCCGGCCCAACTACACCGCGCCGGTGGCCGAGGCGATGGACCGGCTGATGAAGGTGGCACCGGACGAGATCGCCGGCCGGCTGCTGTTGCTGCACGGCCCGCCCGGCACCGGCAAGACCTCCGCGCTGCGCACGCTGGCCCGCTCCTGGCGAGACTGGTGCCAGGTGGACTGCGTACTGGACCCGGAACGCCTCTTCAACGACGTCGGCTACCTCATGGACATCGCCATCGGCGAGGACGACAGCACCGGCAAGGGCCGCTGGCGGCTGCTGCTCCTGGAGGACTGCGACGAACTGATCCGCGGCGAGGCCAAGCACACCGCGGGCCAGGCGCTGTCCCGGCTGCTCAACCTGACGGACGGGCTGCTCGGGCAGGGGCGCAACGTCCTGGTCGGCGTCACCACCAACGAGGACCTGGAGCGGATGCATCCCGCGGTGGTACGTCCGGGACGCTGTCTGGCCCGTATCGAAGTCGGGCCGCTGACCCGCACGGAAGCGGTGAACTGGCTCGGCAGGGAGGCCGGCGGCCGGGAGGACGCCATCGGCCGCGAGGGTGCCTCGCTCGCCGAACTGTACGCCCTGCGCCGCGGCACCCGCCCGGCCTCGGTGCCGGCCCAGGACGCGGGGGTGGATGCGGGGATGTACTTGTAGGCGGGTCTGCGGGTCTACGTGTCTGCGGGTGTGCGTGTCCGGGGGTGTCCGTGTCCGCGGGTGTGCCGGCCACACCGCCGGCTCAGCGCACCCGCCCCCGCGGCTTCAGCGGCCCCGGCGGGAGGTCGGGAGCGGCCAGCCGGTCCCCGTCATAGCCCCGCACCTCACCGAAGCGGGCGCCGGACATCCAGTCCGCGCGGGCCGTGGCGATGTCCTCGTGCGACCGCCCCACGAAGTTCCACCACATCACGATGTCCTCCTCGAACGGCTCGCCGCCGAGGAGCATCAGGCTGCTGTCGGCGTCGGCGCGCAGCGGCAACTCGGCGCGGCCGCAGCCGAGGTAGAGGAGTGCGCCGGGTGCCAGTCGTACGCCGTCCACCTCGCTCTCGCCGGAGATGGTCAGGGCCGCGTACTCGAAATCGGGGTCGAGGGGCAGCCGGGTGTCGGTGCCGGCGGCGAGGGTGAGGTCGGCGCCGACGAGTGGCGAGTAGGTGGTGCCGGGCGAGGCGGCGCCGGCCAGTTCGCCGAGGATGACGGTGGCGGAGAGGCCGCCGCCACCGGTGATCACCGGCAGGTCGGTGTGGTGCTCGAAGTCCGGAGCGGCATTGCGGTGCTCGCCGGGGAGCGCCACCCACAGCTGGGCGCCGTGCAGCATCGGCGCATGGTCGCGGGGCGACTCCTCGGAGTGCGCGATGGCGCGCCCCGACGTCATCAGCCCCAACTCGCGCGGCCGTACGGTCTGCAGGCTGCCCAGGCTGTCGCGGTGCAGCACCTCGCCCTCGCGCAGCCAGCTGACGGTCTGCAGGCCCATGTGCGGATGCGGCGGCACCTGCATTCCCGGCTCGTCGGCGATGTCGTCGGGCCCGTAGTGGTCCACGAAGCACCAGGCGCCGACCATCCGCCGGCCGAGGTTGGGCAGCAGCCGGCGGACGACGGTGCTCTCACCGAGCGGCACCTGTCTGCCGGGCTGGACGTCACGCACCGGTCCTGTGCGGGTGTTGCCCCCGCACAGGCTGGGTGTCGGTTTGAGATCGAGGTTGCTCATGCGGTCACGATATGGCGGTCAGGCGTAGAGCTCGCGCAGGCGTACGGACAGGCATGTCACACAGCCCTCCAGCTTCTCGAACTCCTCGATGTCCACCGGCACGGGCTCATATCCCAGGTCGGCGAGGAGTTCCGCGGTCCTGGGCGCGCTGGTGGACATCAGCAGCCGGCCGCCGCCCAGCAGCAGGACATGCGCGCCGGACTCCTCCGGGACGGGCAGGAAGCGCGGGAACGCCGCGGGGTCGTCGACCACCGGTGGGTAGCCGATGACGGTGCCGTCCGGCAGGGCCGTGACCGCGGATTTCAGGTGCAGCACCTTGCGCACCGGCACGGCGACGACCCGGGCGCCCAACGGCTCGAAGGTGGCGCGGAGTTGGCGTACGCCGTCCGCGTTCGTACGGCCGCCGCGTCCGACGTAGACGGTGTCGCCGATCTTCAGCACGTCCCCGCCGTCGAGCGTCCCCGGCGCCCGGACCTCGTTGACGGAGCAGCCGAGCGCCTCCGCCGCCTCGCGTGCGCCACGGGTCTCGGGCCTGCGGGAGTCCGCCCCCGGGCGGGCGATCAGCGCGACATTGCGGAAGACGACCATGGTGTCCTCGACGAAGACCGAGTCCGGGCAGTCGTCGGCGGGGGCCACCTCGGTGGTTCGCCAGCCGTGGTCGCGCAGCGCCTGGACATAGCCCTCCCACTGGCGCAGTCCGCGCGCGGGGTCCACCGGCCGCCGGTCGATATGGGTGACCAGCCCTTCGGCGAGGCGGGGGCCGGGACGGCGGACGAGAGCGTGCTGGCTGGGCATGCGCTTCTTTCGGGTGGGTGGGGTGGGCAGTGGCGGGGTGGTCGGTTGGTGGGATGGTCGGTTGGTGGGGTGGGTGACGCGGGAGGGGCGCTGCCTGTCGCCGGGGCGGGGCAGGGTCAGCTGTCCGTTCCGTACGTCGCGCGAAGGGCGTCCTCGACGGCGGCGAGGGCGGCGCGCCGGTCCAGGCCGAGGCGCTGGGCGCGGCGGGCGTAGCTGTCGGCGGCCGCGGCGGCCTCCTTGTCGGCGGCGTCGCCCGCTGCCGCGACGAAGCTGCCGTTGCGGCCCCGGGTCTCGATCACGCCGTCGGCCTCCAGGGCGCGGTAGGCCTTGGCGACGGTGTTCGCGGCGAGGCCGAGCTCTTCGGCGAGGCCGCGGACGGTGGGGAGTTTGTAGCCGACGGGCAGGCCGCCGTCCCTGGCCTGGTCGGCGATCTGGGTGCGTACCTGCTCGAACGGCGCGTCGGCCGCGTCCGGGTCGATGGTGATCGTGAGGGTCTGCGGGGACACGGTGGCGCTCCTGGTGCTGGTGGTGGGGCGGGCGGGTACGTGAGACGCACCTGAGTGCACGTACCCGTCGGTGCGCGGTTTGTCGCACCCATTGTGCGCCAGGAGCGCCCTCCGTGCCGGAAACCGGGCGTTCCGCCTACGGGCCGGCAGGCCTGGGCGGTCCACGCGTCGGGGGTGGCCGAAGCGGTGACCGCTCCTCCGTCACAGCTCCAGCGTCGTCCCGGTGGTCCGCAGCCAGGCATCCATCCCGAGGACGAGTTCGGCGCCGGGGCGGATGTCGGACGTCGCGCCGTCGGCGGTGGCCCGTGCGGCGGTGTCGGCGTCCAGGAGCGGGCGCACGGGGGCGTCGCGGTCCGCCAGCAGATCCTTGAGCTCGGCGCGCAGCGCTTCGGCGTAGCGCGGGTCCTGGGTGCTGGGGTAGGGGCTCTTGACCCGGTCGGCCACCGCGTCCGGCAGTACGTCGCGGGCGGCGGCGCGCAGCAGCGACTTCTCACGGCCGTCGAAGGTCTTCATCGACCAGGGGGTGTTGAAGACGTACTCGACCAGACGGTGGTCGCAGAACGGGACGCGGACCTCCAGGCCGACGGCCATGCTGGCCCGGTCCTTGCGGTCCAGCAGGATCTGCACGAAGCGGGTGAGATGGAGGTAGCTGATCTCCCGCATCCGGCGCTGGAGCCCCGTGTCACTGTCCAGGTACGGGACTTCGGCCAGTGCCTCGCGGTAGCGGCGGGCCTCGTAGCCGGGCAGGTCGAGCTTGCCGAGCAGTCCGGGGTCCAGCAGCGCCTCACGGGTGGCCGTGCCGCCGGCGAACCGGCCGGCGACGCCCGCCGCGGCCCAGGGGAACGTATCCGCATGGACGGCTTCGGGGTTGTGGAACCAGCTGTAGCCGCCGAAGACCTCGTCTGCGGACTCACCGGACAGGGCGACCGTCGACTGCTCGCGGATCGCCTTGAAGAGCAGGAAGAGGGAGGTGTCGCCGTCGCCGAAGCCGTTGGGCAGATCGCGGGCGGCCAGGACGGCGGCCCGGTGCCCGTGATCCATCAGGGCGGCGGTGTCCAGGACGATGTCGTGGTGGTCGGAGCGGACGTGCTCGGCGAGCGCGTGCGCGTACGGCCCGTCGGGGGTGCCGCGCAGGTCGTCGGCCTTGAAGTTCTCGGTGTAGCCGGTGAAGTCCACGGCGAACGAGCGGACCGGGCCGCTGCCCGCCGCGGTGAGCGCGCGGGCGGCGAGGGCGGTGATGGCCGAGGAGTCCAGGCCGCCGGAGAGCAGGGTGCACAGCGGCACGTCGGCGATCAGCTGGCGGGCGACGATGTCGTCCAGCAGCTCGCGGATGTGCGCGATGGTGGTGTCGAGGTCGTCGGTGTGCTCGCGGGCCTCAAGTGCCCAGTAGCGCTTGATGGTCAGGCCGCGACGGGTGACCCGGACGAGGTGGCCGGGACGGAGTTCGTGCATGCCCTTGTAGACGGCGTGGCCGGGGGTCTTGGTGAAGGTGATCAGCTCGGCGAGGCCCTCGGCGTCCACGACGGGCCGCGCCGCCGGGTGGGCGAAGATCGCCTTGGGCTCGGAGCCGAAGAGGACGCCGTCGGGGGTGGGGTGGTAGTAGAGCGGCTTGATGCCCATCCGGTCGCGGACCAGGAGGAGTTCCTCGGTCCGCGGGTCCCAGAGCGCGAAGGCGTACATGCCGTTCAGGCGCTGGGCGAAGGCCTCGCCCCACTCCAGGTAGGCGTGCAGCACCACTTCGGTGTCGCTCTGCGTACGGAAGGTGTGGCCCAGGTTCTCCAACTCGGCACGTAATTCGCGGTAGTTGTAGACCTCGCCGCTGTAGGTGGTGACGAGCAGGGTGCGGCCGTCGTGTTCGATGCTGGTGGGTTGTGCGGGGCTGGGTTGTGCGGGGGCACGGCCGTCGCGTTCGGCACTTGTGGGTCGCGTCGGGGTGCGGCCGTCCGCTTCGACGCTCATGGGCTGCCTGCCGCCGTCGATGTCGATGACGGCGAGCCGGCGGTGGCCGAATGCGGCGTGCGTGCCGAGCCAGATGCCGGCGGCATCCGGGCCGCGGCAGGCCATCGTGCCGGTCATCGCGTCAAGGGTGCGGCGCTGTGTGGTGAGGTCGTTGTCGTAGGAGATCCATCCGGTGATTCCGCACATGGTCGCGGCTCCTCCTTCGTCTGCGGCGGGCCATCGCGTACCGGCGATGGCCTGCGACGATCACGGTACGCCGGAATAGGTGTAGGTGCCACATATAGCTGAGGGTGTCCGCGCCGGACCGTCCGGAACGAGCCACCCGAACGAGCCACCCGCGCACCGCTCAGCGGAAAATGAGAGGCAGCGGGCCAGGCGACGGCGTACCGTCCGCGGCCATGACGATCACCGTGCGCGACTACCAGCCCTCCGACGCCAAGGCCGTCGCCGACCTGCGGCGCGCCGCGCTGCCGTCGCTGATCTCCACGCCGCAGGGCATCGCCTGGCGGATCGCCACCGCCCCGGCGGCGCAACGCCAACGGCAGTTCGTCGCCGAGCAGGACGGCCGGGTCGTCGGCGCGGTCCGCGGCCATCTGCTGCACGACAGCAGCGTCCCCGGCCAGGGCGCGACCATGCCGCAGGTGCACCCGGACCACCGGGGCCGGGGCATCGGCAGCGCGCTGCTGGCTTCGGCCGAGGAGCATCTGTCCGCGGTCGGCGCCACCCATGTCTTCGCCTGGGTGCTCGACGAGCCCGGCGCGCTCTCCTTCGCGGAACGCCACGGCTACCGGCGCACCCGCAGCGCCCGCTTTCTGCGGCTCGACCTCACGACCGCCGATCTGCCGCAGCTCCCCGACGCCCTGCCGCCCGGCGTCCGGCTGTGCACCGGCGCGGACTTCGGGGCCGACCCCTATCCGCTGTTCGCCGCGGACTCCGAGGCCGCGGCGGACGAGCCCGGTGATGTGGCGAGCGACGCCATGACCTACGAGGACTGGCTGCAGCACACCTGGGAGCACCCCGACATCGACCTGGACCTCACCTCGGTGGTGACCGTCGACGGCGAGATCGCGGCGTACAGCCTGGCCTCGACCGACGGCCTCGGCCGCTACTCCTCGGGCATGACCGGCACCCGCCGCGCCCACCGGGGCCGGGGGCTGGCCCGGCTCGCCAAGACGGACTCCCTGCGCCGCGCCCGGGACGCCGGCTGCACCGAAGCCTTCACCGGCAACGACGCCGACAACGCCCCGATGCTCGCGATCAACCACGCCTTCGGCTACCGGCCGGCGGGCGCCGAATGGCGGTGCGTACGGGAGCTGGGACGGGGGTGAGGAGGGAGGAAGGCGGGGCCGCCTAGCGCGCGTCGTCGAGAGCCACCACCCGGCCCGGGGCTGACGGATCGTGGGCTATGGAGTCGCCGGGCCGGTGCCAGTGGATCAGGAAACGGTGGCCGGCACGCAGCCCGTCCAGCCCCGCCCGGCAGTACGCGACCATGTCATCGGGCAGCTCCGCCATCGGGAACCACGCCAGCTGCGAGCACTTGTCCGGCTCACGGTTCCACGGTTCGCCGCCCGCCCCGTACGCCGCCTCGAAGAACCAGCCGATCCGGGGCCGCGCCGCCGGATCAGGGGCGCGGTGCTGCATCACCAGGACGACACGGAGGTCTTCGGGCGCCAGCCGCAGCCCGAGTTCCTCCGCCGCCTCGCGGATCATCGCCTCCCGGACGTCCTCACCGTCCTCGACATGGCCCGAAGGGGCGTGCAGCAGGCCGTCCGCATAGCCGGTGCCGGACCGGCGGGCGAGAAGCACCTCATCGCCACGTCGCAACACCAGGTGGACGTCGACGACTTCGGTGTGGCGGACGGCCGCCGCCCGGTCGGAGACCGTGGTCACGGCCCTGGACATGGCCGCGCCCGCCCCCAGATGAACAATCAGCGCGTACCGCTCGTCGTTGACCTCCTTGCCCCAGAGAGCGGAGTCATAGGAGAGCTCCTCCAGATGCGTACGCTCCGCCAACGGGGCGGCGAGGGAGACCAGTTCGCCCGCCGGGATGCCTATCGGGTCGGCCTCGCCCCAGCGTCCCTCGATCAGCACCAGACGGCCGCCGGGTGCGAGCAGACCGGCCCAGCGACGCAGCGCGGCCGCCGGATCGGGCAGCGCCCACAGCACATGGCGTACCAGGACGGCATCGAACCGCCGCTCCCCCACCGGCGGTTCGGCAGCATCACCGACCAGGAACCCGGCGTCCCGCCCCGCGAGCTTGGCCCGCGCCCGCGCGATCATGCCGGGTGAGCGGTCCACGCCGGTGACCTGGTGGCCCTGCTCAACGGCGAGCAGGGCCAGGCTCCCCGTACCGCAGCCGAGATCCAGGATCCGGGCGGGCACGGCCGGCAGCCAGGAACGCAGCCGGGCGTCCCAGGCGGCACGGACGACAGGATCACGCAGCCCGTGATCGGGCTCGTCATCGAAAGCCTCGGCAGCGGCTTCCCAGTAGGCGGCGTCGACAGTCGGCAGCGGCGAACCACCTTGGACGGCGGGCGAGTCGGCGGGCTGATCGGCGGTCTGGTCGGTGCTCATGTCTCGATGGTGCCAGCGACCACTGACAACGGCCCGGACGGCGGATGGACAACAGGCGCACCCCCGCGATCTCTTGCGGCATGTGATCCACGTTGATCCAGCCGTGCTCGACCACGTACGAGCAGCGTGGCAAGACGACACAGCGCTTGACCACACCACACTGGCCAAGATGGTGCCCGTTCAGGGATCTCAAGCAAGAGCGGGCACCACGGCTGTGGTTACTTCGTCAGGAAGGACAGTTCGTCGTTGTCCAGGATGACGCGCGCCAGCTTCATCCCCGCGCCTTCCCACGCAGTACGGCCGGCCGCCAGCTTCCCGGTCGCGGGCTCGATGAGGTTACCGACGAAGATGCTGTCGTCCTCGGTCAGAGGATCGTCCGCAGTGGCCTTCTTGATCTTCTCGTCAGGGATGCGCGCAAAGTCGACGTCGTCCAGGGCCCTGACGGCCAGCGGAATGATGTTCGCGATCTTCTCCTTAAAGTCCGGGGTGGCGGAGTCGGCCAAGACCGCGGCCGCGCTCTTGATCGAGTAGACGGCGTAGGCGATGGCGTAGAGCACGCCGGCCGACAGAAGGTAGGTCGCCTCACGAAGTTCCGCGCCCTTCACCTCGCCCTCGATCACATCGGCGAACCTCGCCATCTCGCCCAGGGCGGTCCAGTAGGCGATCAATTCATCACGCGCCTCCGTCGCGTCCTCCCCCTCGAAGCGATCATTGACCGCCTTGTCCATCGTCGTGGGCGTGCGGTACTTGTTGCCCACCAGGAGCAGCCCGGAGACGTAGCGAACAGTCTTGAAGGAGAACAACTTCGCGGAGAGCTTCCCGGGGTTGTCCTTGAGGTACTCGACCCGGTCCTGGAACACAGGGATGGTGTCGAACAGGTCGCTGAGCTCCCGGTTGATCGCCTGGCGGCGGTCCATGGACTGGCCGAGCGACTGAGTCGGCGCCTTGACGTTGCGCTGCAGGTCGGCAAAGTCCTGCGCCCGCCGCTTGTGATCGTCTTCGATGACGATGATCAGAGGCTGGCCCGATTCCTTGAGCCGCTCAATGATCGGGTCATCGTCGTCACGGTTCTGCACGACGTCCTCGTACGCGCCGATCCGGTGCTGCCCGTCGCCGATGTCGAACTTGGCACCGATGTCGACCGAAAGGAGGCCGACCTGAGCTGCGTCGTACTCGGTCGTGACGCCAGGGATCGCGTGCGGCGTGAACGTGGCCTCCTTCGAAGTGAGGTAAAGCACCGCAGCACCGAGGACAAAGTGCTCCTCATCCTCCAGGTACTTCACAATTCCCTTGAGGTGATTGGTGTCGCGAGGACGGTTGCCATGAGCGTCCGTCTTGACCGGATTCCACGCGGCCGGCTTTGTCACCATCGTCACCAGGTCAGGCGCACTCATCGCCGTGGTCATCATCTGACGCCCACCCTGTGTGTAGCCGATCACCGGAATGTGGATCTTAGGCAAGGTTGCCTCCTTGGGCACGCCGGCGAAGTCCCCACTCGGGAACTGATTCGTCGTCAGCGCGTAGATATGAAGCTAATACGCCAGAAGGCCACCAGCAATTCATCTTTTTAAGCTGGTCAATTGACGGCCGGCCTCGATCAAAAGAGAGCAAGTGATGCGTAGCGAAGGTAATTTCCCGCGTAGTTGATGGAAGTTTCTGCGCAGCTCCTGCATGTTGCTGGTGTTGGTGTTGGTGTTGGTGTTGGTGGCGACTAGAACCGACCGCCGAAGCGCATCAGCGCAAACTCGGACGCCCGCCAACACGCGCCGGCTTCCCCGTGACACTGCCGGGGAGCCACGGGGAAGCCGCCGGGGAGCGCGTTGGGAGCCACCAACGGCAGATCCCAGCGGACTGGCTTGGACAGTTGAGGACGGCGGACACGCCACGCCCAACCCACGATGCCCGTTTCCTCCCCGCCTGCCTGTGCCCCCGCTTAGTGCCGTCTTAACGCCACCATAAAGATCCCCCCGATCCGCCTTCGGCTCTCAAATCCGCTGGTCAGCACGGCTAGCGTGCTTCTCGCAAGGCGGACTCGCGTGCCGTCGGCGCCGCTCGACGGGGGGCGGCACCGGCGTACGTGTTCCGACCCCCCACCGCCTTCCCCCACCGCCTTCCGGCTCCTGCCCCCGCCCCGTCCCACCCCCCTGACGCACCTGATGAACCTGATGAACCTGATGAAGGAGACCCCCACGATGACCGCTCGTCGCAAGGCCACCGGGATCGCTCTGGTCGGCATCGCCCCGCTCGCGCTCACCGCTCTCGCCGCGAGCCCGGCCGCCGCGCACGGTTCGATGACGGACCCGGTCAGCCGGGTCTCGGCCTGTTACGCGGAGGGCCCCGAGAGCCCCCGGTCCGCGGCGTGCAAGGCCGCCGTGCAGGTCGGCGGAGCCCAGGCGCTCTACGACTGGAACGGCGTACGGGACGGCAACGCGGGCGGCCAGTCCAAGACCCGTATCCCGGACGGCAAGCTGTGCAGCGCCAACAGCCCCGAGTACAAGGGCCTGGACCTGCCGCGCGCCGACTGGCCGTCCTCCAAGCTGGCGGCCGGGAAGCACACGTTCCGCTACAAGGCCACCGCCCCGCACAAGGGCTCGTTCGAGCTGTACATCACCAAGGACAGCTATGACCCGACCAAGCCGCTGAAGTGGTCCGACCTGGAGTCCAAGCCGTTCGCGAAGGTCGTCGACCCGAAGCTCACCAACGGTGACTACGTCTTCGACGGCAAGGTCCCCGCCAAGTCCGGCCGGCACCTGATCTACAGCATCTGGCAGCGGTCGGACAGCCCCGAGGCGTTCTACACCTGCTCCGACGTCGTCTTCGGCAAGGACAACGGCGGTTCGGGCAGCGGCAGTTCGGCCGGCTCCGCCGCCGCGCCCGCCCCCGCTCCCTCCGCTTCCGCCCCGACCGACACCCAGATAGCCGCGGGCGCCGGAAAGTCGTCCATCGGCACGGGCCACCACGACCACGGCGCCACCAACCACGGCGCCACCGGCCACACCGACGCGGCCCAGGCGGCCGGAGCGGACGACCCGGCACTGGGCGGCGGCCACGACGCCGGCGGCCCGCACCCGGACGGCGCCGCCAAGCCGGTCGACGGCCAGCGGCTGGCCGAGACCGGTGGGGACTCCTCCACCGGCCCGATCGCCATCGCCGGCGCCGCCGTACTCGCCGTCGGCGCCGCGTTCCTGTTCACCACCGCCCGCCGCAAGGCCGCCCGGCACCGCGGCTGATCCCGCCGTACCGACCGGTCCGGTCGGTACGGGTCCCGCCGGGGGCTGACCGCGACAGCTCCCGGTTCCCCGCGACGCCGCCCCTGATCTGCGCCAGGGGCGGCGTCGCACGGTTCGGGCCCGGCCTCACGACCCGTTGGGCGGCAGCGCCTCGATGATGTCGTTGGCGACATGCTGATAGATCACCGAGCTGCGGCAGTCGACGACCTCGCGGCGTTTGAAGACCTGGTCCATCAGAAGCGCGTGCAGCCGGTCGACATCCGGGACGGCGACATGGACGAGGAAGTCGTCGCCGCCCGCGACCACGTAGACGTTGAGGACCTCGGGCAGGGAGGTCAGGAACGCCTTGAAACGCTCGATGACCTCGCGGTTCATGGGGCGGATGCGGACCGTGAGCAGCGCCTGGACGGGGCGGTTCAGGGCGCGCAGGTCCACCGTCGCGCGATATCCGGTGATCACGCCGCGGGCGCGCAGCGCGCGGACCCGCTCCAGGCAGGTGGAGGGGGCGATGTTCAGCAGGCGGGCCAGCTCGCGATTGGTCTGCCGCGCATCGCGCTGCAGTTCGCGGACAATCGCCGAATCAATGTCGTCCATGGCATCCATGGTGCGTCATCCACCGAATTTCATTCGGCGAGAGCCCCGATCGATCACTCTGACGGTTAACTTCAGCAACTGTGACCGTACAAGAAACAACTCTCCCCGCTTCTGCACATCCGGATGTACGGAAACTGGGCATCGGGAGCGGTACCGCGCTGTGCGCCGGCGCCGTCCTGGGTCCCGGCGTTCTGACCCTGCCGTCCCTGGCCGCCTCGGCAGCGGGCCCCGCCTCGGTCCTGGCCTGGGTCGTACTGCTGGCCATGTGCGTCCCGGTGGCCGCCGCCTTCGCGGCACTGGGCGCACGGTTCCCGGACGGCGGGGGCGTGGCCACGTATGTGCACCGGGCGATGGGGCCGCGGGCGGCGGCGGTCGTCGGCTGGTGGTTCTACGGGGCGGTACCGATCGGTGTCGTCTCGGCGTCCTGGATCGGCGGGAAGTACGTGGCCGACGCGGCCGGCTGGGGTGAGGCGGGCGCGACGGCGGTCGGCGGGCTGGTGCTCGCCGGGGCGCTGGCGTCCAACGCCGTCGGCCTGCGGATGTCGGGCCGGGTGCAGTTGCTGCTCGGCGGTCTGCTGGCGGCGGTGCTGCTGTGCGCGGTGCTGGCCGCCGCACCCCACGTGACCGCCGCGCACTTCACGCCGTTCATGCCCGGTGGCTGGACCTCGGTCGGTTCGGCGGCGGCGGTGCTGTTCTTCGCGTTCGCCGGCTGGGAGGCGGCGAGCCATCTGTCCGGCGAATTCGCCGACCCCGGGCGGGACCTGCCGCGGGTGACCCGCTACACCCTCGCCGTCATCACCGTGCTCTACCTGGGGCTCGCGGTGGCCACGATCGGCGCGCTGGGGCCGGCCGCCGCCGACACCGACACCCCGCTGACCGCGCTGCTCGCCCAGAGCGTGGGCGTGGCCGCCCGCCCGGTGGCCGCCGCGGCGGCGCTCTTCCTCACCTTCGGCGCGGTCAACTCCTACTTGGCCGGCGCCTCCCGACTCGGCGCGGCACTCGGCCGGGACGGGGCGGCGCCCCGCTGGCTGGCCAAGGGCGGCGGGCCGGGCGAGGCGCCGCGCCGCTCCCTCGCGGTGCTGGGCGGGACGGCCGTCCTCCTGGCCACGGCGGCCGGCTTCGGCGGCGCCGACGGCGCCGGTCTCGAACCGCTGATGCGGGCGACCGCCACCTGTCTGGCGGCGGTGACCCTCGCCGGGCTGGCCGCCGCGCTGGTGCTGCTCCCGCGCCGCACTCCCCTGTGGTGCGGCGTGCTCGCAAGCTCCGTACTGACGGCGGCGGTGCTGGCCTTCTCCGGGTGGCTGCTGCTGATTCCCACGGCGCTGGCGCTCGCCTCCTTCTGCTTTCTGACGCTGCGTCGATTCGCTGGTCGGTGAGGACGCGGCGGCAGGGCATTCACGGAGGCACCGGGATATTCGGGGGGCGCGGGGCACTCGGGAGGCACCGGGGCTCCGTACGCCCGCCGTCACCCGTCACCCGTCACCCGTCACCCGCGGCAGGTCAGCCGCTGAAGAAGCCCACCGGGTGAACGACGCGGAGGGGATCACCGGGCGAACCGGCGCAGCAGACGGACGTACGGGCTCCAGCGGGAGGGCCGCGCGACCGTGCCGGTGCAGGCCTGCTCGGCACGGTCCAGGCTGTCCTCCAGGACCGCGTCATGGAACGGCCGGAAGACCAGCGGCCAGGTGAACCGGGCCGCACCCCGGGCCCGCATCGCGAGGGTGTGGCGCAGCACGGTGCGGCCCTCGTCCAGCGGGTGCGCGGTGTACTCGTGGAAGCCGTGGAAGCCGCGCGGCCCTCGGAAGGTGAACCGCACCCACTGGCCCGGGACATACGCCGCCACGGTGTAGCGCACCGGTCCGTGACCGCCACGGGCACCCGGCCCCAGGGGCCCGTCGAGCACCATCGGCGGCCAGTCGCCGCCCGGCCACAGCCGGTCGGCGCTGCCGGACAGCCCGTCGATCAGCAGCCCGACCTCGGCCCTGGGCGCCGACAGCACCCTCTCGTGCACGTTGTAGACACCCATCACTCACACGCTCCTGTCCGGAGGGCGCAGAGCGCTGCCCCGCCGGGCATCCCGGCCGGCTGCCCCGATGGTTCCGGGCAGCCCAGGGCGCCCCTGCGCAGTCGCTCCGCATGTTCTAGAGACCAATCTCCAATACAATTGGAGGGTACCCTCTAGAACATGGCCAGGCCACCCCGCTTCGATACGCCGCTGCTCCTCGACGTCGCCGTCCGGCTGGCCGCCGAGTCCGGCCCCTCCGGCGTCACCATGTCCGCGGTCGCCGCGTACGCCGGCGCGCCCAGCGGTTCGCTCTATCACCGGTTCGCCGGCCGTTCCGCCCTGCTCGCCGAGGTGTGGCTGCGGACCGTGGAGGGCTTCCAGGAGGGCTACTTCGCGGCACTGAAGTCGTCCGAGGACCCGCGCGCGGCGGGCCGGGCGGCGTCCCGGTACGTCGTGGCGTGGAGCCGCGCGCACCCCGACGAGGCCACGCTGCTGCTGTACGGCGCCCGGGACTTCGGACAGGACGACTGGTCGGCGGAGCATCTACGACGCGCGGAGGAGGGGAACCGGCGGGTACTCACGTCCGTCAGGGAACTCGCCGAAGCCGTGGGGGCGAGCGACGCACAGGACGTCGAACGGGTGTCACTCGCCCTCATCGACATCCCGCTGTCGCTGATTCGCCGTCATCTACGGGGCGGCACCCCGCTGCCCCCACACGCGGAGGCACTGGTGGAACAGTGCACGGACGCACTACTGGACCGGCCGGCCGACTCTCCGGGGCGGAAGCCACGCATGTCGTGACTCTCCGCCCCTGGGGGGCAGCCCCCTAGGGAAAGCCGACGCACTACACCCGCCCACCCCCCGAAGGGGGGTGGGCGGCGGGGAAAAAACAAAAGGGGCGGGTGGGCGGCGGGGTAGGGGCCCGCACGCAGGTCGCACCGCTCACCCGCCCCTGGGGCGCGCCCCCGCTCCCGGCGGGGAGGCGCGTCACCCGTCCTGTTCCGTCACCGCGTAGACGTACAGGTCGTCGGTGTCGCGTGGGCCGGGTCGAGGGCGTTGGCCGTTTCGTGGAAGGCGACCGGGTCGGCGAGTCCGATGGCCAGATGCTCGGCGATATCGAGCGGACACAGGTCCTGGACCACGACGTTGCGTACGTCGGGGCCGTCCAGGAACTGGGACTTGTACGGCGTGACGACCTCGTCGTACCGGGTCGCGATGACCGTATAGTGCACACCGGGGACCGTGTCGCCGCCCTCGTTGAGGCGGTTGAGGAGGTCCGAGCCGGCGATCTGGTCGGACAGCCCCGGTGTGAACTTGTCGATCTGGTCCTTGGCACCGGGGAACAGGTCCAGCAGCCGGGTCAGGCCGTTCACATCGGTGCCGTGGTTGTCGGGAGCCAGTCCGACCAGCGCGTTCACCTTGTCCGCGCCGCCGTAGAACTTCAGGTACACCCGGGGCATCATGCCGCCCTGCGAGTGGCCGACGATATCGGTCTTCGGTGCCCCGGTGGCGGCCAGCACCCGGTCGACGTACGCGGCGAGTTGCCGCGCGGACTCGTCGATCGGGCCCAGGCCGTGGAAGAGCGGTACACCGGGCAACTGGCCGTAGTCCAGGGAGAAGACGCAGTAGCCGCGGGCCACCAGGTAGGGCGCGAGGCCGAGCCAGTTGTCGATGGAGTTGCCGAGCGTGCCGTGGGCCAGGATCACCGGCCGGGGGTGTTCGGCGGACGGCTTGCAGGAGAAGTTGTTCCAACCGCTGCTGACGGTGGGGGCGTCGGCGGCGGCGGGCGCGGCCGTCGTGACACCGACGGCCAGGGCGAGTGTGGGAAGGACGGTGAGCGTACGCGACCAGCGCAGCTGCATACGATGCTCCTTGCGGGGTGAGGGGACTCCGAAGAGCTCGGTGAGCCGTTCACCTGCGATCCGGATCGCAAGGGCCAAAGATGTTGACTGAAAGTTAAGTTACGGCCGAGTAAGCAGTGAGGGCCAGCCGCGTGACGGTGAAGGAAGTGGCACAGAACCCTCACCGGACGTCCGGGGTGCGCGGCGGCCGAACCGTGCTTGCGCGGTGTCCCCGTGCGTCACGGCCGGCTGCATTGTCAGTGGAGTCCCGTACAGTCGAAGACGCGTCAACGGCACGTCGACAGCCGGTCGGCGGTCCCGTCGACGGCTGGTCAGCGGCCCGCCGACGGCGCATCGGCAGCGCATCGACAAGCGCGTCCAGAGCGCGTCGGCGGGGGAAGTGCACTGAGGGGAGAGACCGGTGGAGACGACGGACCTGGCGGGGATCGCGGAGATTTCCTCCGAGGCGGAGCTGCGTGAGCTGATCGGCGAGCCCAATGCGCATGCGGCGCACAAGACGCGCGACCGATTGCACGATCTCGACCGCCAGTGGCTGGCGCGGTCGCCGTTCTGTCTGATAGCCACGTCGGACGCGGACGGCCGCTGCGACGTCTCGCCCAAGGGCGACCCCGCGGGCTTCACCCACGTCCTGGACGAGACCACCCTCGTGATCCCGGACCGCCCCGGCAACAAGCGCATGGACGGTTTTCTGAACGTCCTCAGCAATCCGCATGTCGGCCTGAACTACGTCCTGCCGGGGCGCGGCGACACCCTGCGCATCAACGGCCGCGCCCGGCTGCTGCGCGACGCGCCGTTCTTCGACGACCTGACGGTCAAGGGCAACCGCCCGCGGCTCGCGCTGCTGGTCGAGGTCGAAGAGGTCTTCTACCACTGCTCCAAGGCGTTCCTGCGCTCGGATCTGTGGAAGCCGGAGACCTGGGAGCCGGAGGCGCTGCCCTCACGCGCCCGGATCGTCAAGGGTCTCGAAGCCAAGGACATACCGCTGGAAGCGCTGGAGGAGCACTACGGCCCGCGGTATGCGGAGCGGCTCTACGGGTGAAGGTCCGCGCTGGGTGAAGGGTCATGGAGGGGTGAAGGGTCATGGAGGGGTGAAGGGTCCCGGCCATAGGCAGCGGCCGCGCTCTACCCTCTGCGCCTGAGCCCCGGGACCGTCTTGGGGCCGGGCTTCGGGGTCGGCCATGGGGGCCGGCGGCCGGCCGCTTCGAGTTTCGACGCCGGCTGTGCGGCTGTGGTCCCGAAGCGCGCCCTGGCGCGGTCGACGGCGGCCTCGATGCGCAGTGCCTTGTCGTCGACCGGGTCGAAGGTCAGCTGGCGGGAGGCGAGTTCGGCGCGGCCGAGGTCCTCGGCGCGCAGTGCGACGGACCGTACACGTGCCCGTTGCAGCCCGAGCGCGGCGTGCAGCGCGTAGGCCGTTTCGGTCAGTGCGGGACCGTGCGCGGTCGGTTCGGCCAGCCGCCGGGTGCGGGTCGTCGTGGAGCGGTCGGCGTAGCGGACGGTGAGGGTGAGCGCGCGGGCCACCTGGCCGCTCGCGCGCATCCGGGCCCCCAGGTCGTCGGCGAGCGAGAGCAGCGCCCGGCGGCGCCTGGCCGGATCCAGTTCGTCGTGGGCGAAGCGGTGTTCGGCGCCCATCGAGCGGGCGGACGCATTCGGCGAGACCGGCGTGGGGTCGATGCCGTGCGCACGCTCGTAGACCGCGCGGCCCGTCTTCGCGCCGAGGATCCGTTGCAGGGTCGCGGGCGGGGCGGCGGCGATCCGGTCGATGCTGTCGAGCCCGTACGAGCACAGGGTGCGCGCGGTCGCGGGCCCGACGCCGTACAGCGCCGAGGCCGGCCGGCGGGCGAGGAACGCGGCGACGGATCCGGTGTCCCCGGGGACGGCCCGTATCTCCCCGGACGGGATCTCCTGGGCGGCCATCCGTGCGAGCAGCGGGTTGGTGCCGATCCCGATCGTGCAGCGTACGCCGTGCCAGGCCAGCGCGCGCAGCCGTACGAGCTCGGCGATGCCCGTCGCGTCCCGGTCGAAGTAGCGCAGCGCCCCGCGGACATCGGCCAGCGCGGCGTCGGGCGGCAGCGCCTCGACCATCGGCGTGAACTGCGCCAGCAGCCGCAGGAGTTGCTCGTACCCCTCGGCGCTCAGGGGGGTGTCGTCGGCGGTCTGGAACCGTACGTAGAGCATGCCGGGGGGCCGCGTGCCGGAAGGTTCCGGTGGCGTGGCGGGCGGCTTCGGCGCGGGGCTCATCCCGCGCTCCCGGGGCTGGAGTGCCACAACTTGCGGCCGGTGGCGGCGCGTTCGCCCGGAGGCTGGAGGTCGGCCCACGGGTGCAGCTCGTAGCCGGTCTCCAGGTGGATGGTGCGCCCCGGAGCGGCGGCACCCACCTTCTCCGCCTCGCCGGAGCCGTCGCCGGAGCGGTCGTCGGAGCCGTCGTCGGAGTGGTCATCCGAGCGGCCGCCGGAGCCCTCGTCGGAACCGTCCGCCCCACCGGCGCGGTCGGCCGGGCCGTGACCGGATCCGTCCGGTGCCCCGGTCTCCCCGTCCGGCCGGCCGGACGTCCGGTCCGGTCCTGCCGCGAGGCGTGCGGTGACCGCTTCCAGGCCGCCCTCGCGGCGCAGTTCGGCCAGCTCGGCGAGGTTCCAGGCGGCCGCGCCGACCACGCTGAGACTGCGCGGCCCGCGCCGCTGGACCGTGCCGCGCACCAGCAGCAGCCAGGAGTGGAAGACGGTGTGCGCGCAGTCCTCGTGACTGTCGTCGAAGAAGGCGCAGTCGACCAGCCCCGTACTGTCGTCGAGGGTGGTGAAGATGACGCGGCGGCCGGAGCGGACCGGCGGTGTCTGGGTGGCCGCCTTGGCCCCGGCGACCAGCACCGTCTCACCGTTCCCGACGTCCCGCAGCCGCCGGGCCGGCAGCGCGCCCAGCTCCGCGAGGAACTCCTGGTGGTCGGCCATCAGATGGCGGGAGGCGTCCATACCGAGAACACCCAGCTCGGCGCTGAGCCGTTCGACGTCGCTGAGGTCGGGCAGGCCCACCGGCTCGACCACATCGGCCACGGTCACCGCATCCTGTTGGAGCGTCAGCTGGCCGCCGGGCGCGTGCCGTCGGTGGTGGTGCAGCTCGGCGATGTGCAGCAGCAGGTCCCGGCGGTTCGCGCCGAAGGCGTCCAACGCGCCCACCCTGGCGAGGCGTTCGGCGACCGGGCGGCTCGGGTGGGCCCGCTGCCACAGGTCCTGGAGGGAGCGGTAGGGCTGCCCGGCCTCGATCCGCCGGGCCTCGGCCTCGCTCATCCCGTGCACGTCGGAGAACGCGAGCCGCAGCCCCCAGACACCGGACGCCCCGCCACCGGACGCCCCGCCACCGGACGCCCCGCCACCGGACGCCCCGTCACCGGAGGGGCCGGCGCCCGGACCAGCCGCACCATCCCGACCAGCCACACCACCGGACACCAGTTCGATTCGATGTGCCACCGCCGACCGGTTCACATCCAACGGCAGCACCGGCACCCCGCGCCGTCGCGCATCCGCGAGCAGCAGCCGCTTCGGATACATGCCGGGGTCATGGGTGAGCAGCCCGGCGTAGAAGGCCGCCGGGTAGTGCGCCTTGAGCCAGGCGGACTGGTAGGTGGGCACCGCGAAGGCCACCGCGTGCGCCTTGCAGAAGCCGTATGCGCCGAATGCCTCGACGATCTCCCAGGTGTGCGCGATCACTTCGGGCGAGTATCCGCGGCGCTCGGCGCTCTCGGCGAACCAGGCGCGCACCCGTCCCTGGAGCTCCGGGTCCGACAGCGCGCGCCGCTTCTCGTCCGCCTCGTCCCGCCGGCAGCCCGTCATGATCCGCAGCGTCTCGATGATCTGCTCGTGGAACACCACGACCCCGTACGTCTCGCGCAGCGGTTCCGCCAGGTCGGGGTGCGGATAGCGGACGGCCTTCCGGCCGTGTCTGGCCTCGATGAAGGGCCGCACCATGTCGGCGGCGACCGGGCCCGGCCGGAAGAGGGAGATGTCGACGACCAGATCGTGGAAGGTGGCGGGCTGGAGCCGTCCGACCAGGTCGCGCTGGCCCGGCGACTCGATCTGGAAGCAGCCGAGCGTCTCGGTGGAGCGGATCAGGTCATAGGTGGCCCGGTCGCCGGGCGGCACCTGCTCCGGGTCGTCCAGGTCGAGGCGCCGCCCGGTGGCCCGGCCGATCTCGGCGACCGCGTGCGCCATCGCGGACTGCATCCGTACGCCCAGCACATCGAGCTTGAGCAGCCCCAGGTCCTCCACGTCGTCCTTGTCGAACTGGGACATCGGGAAGCCCTCGCCGCTGGTCGGCACGACGGGCGTACGGTCCAGCAGCGTGGCGTCCGAGAGCAGCACCCCGCACGGGTGCATGGCGATACCTCGGGGCAGCGCGTCCAGCGCCTCGACCAGCTGCCACAGCCGCTCGCCGCCGGCTTCGCGGACGCCGCGCAGTTCCGGGAGTTCGGCGAGCGCGGCGCGCGCGTCGCGGGCCCGGATATGCGGGAAGGACTTGGCGAGGCGGTCCACCTGCGCCGGGTCCATGCCGAGGGCGGCGCCGACGTCCCGTACGGCGTGCCGCACCCGGTAGGTCTCGGGCATCGAGACGGTCGCGACCCGCTCCGCGCCGAAGCGGTCGAAGATCGCCCGGTAGACCTCCAGCCGGCGGGCGGACTCGACGTCGATGTCGATGTCCGGGAGCGCGGCCCGCCGCTCGGACAGGAAGCGCTCCATCAGCAGCCCGTGTTCGACGGGGTCGGCGTGGGCGATGCCCAGGAGGTGGTTGACCAGGGATCCGGCACCGGACCCGCGGGCCGCGACACGGATCCCCATCTCCCGGATGTCGTCCACGACTTGAGCCACCGTCAGGAAGTACGAGGGGTAGCCGAGCCGTTCGATCGTACGGAGCTCGTCGTGCAGCCGTGCCCAGCGCTCGCGGTCGCGGTCGTAGCCGCGCAGCACCATCCCGGCGGCGCAGCGCGAGCGCAGTACGCGGGCGGCGGTGCGGTGCCCGGCGCCGACCAGCCGGGGTTCGGGGAAGTGGACGCGGCCGAGTCCGATGTCGTCCTCCGGGTCGACCAGGCATCCGCCGGCGGTCTCCTCGGTCATGGCGAGCAGCCGGTGGGCGAGGCCGCGCCGGAATCCGGCCGCCTCGGCGATCCGCCCGGCGAGGCGGCTCATCTCGGCGGTGTCCTTGAGCCAGCATTCGCCGCCGTCCCAGGTCTCGGGGTGGTGCCGGTCCACCGGTACCAGGCGGCGGGCGGAGTCCAGGATGTCGGCGACCGGGCCCTGGCCGGGGTCGGCGTAGCGGACCGCGTTGGTCAGTACGGCGCGGACGCCCTGGTCGACGGCGAAGCCGAGGGTGCGGGCGGCCAGCCGCTGGGAGCCGGGGCCGCTGCCGGTCCGCCCGTGGTCGACGACCTCCAGGCGCAGCGCGTCGCCGTACAGCTCGCGCCAGGGGACGAGGAGCCGGGCGGCGCGGTCCGGTCGGCCGACGGCCAGCGCCCGGCCGACCTCGGAGTCCGGTCCGAGCAGTACGTTCAGCCCGTCCGTGGCCGACTCCAGAGCGGTCCATGGGAGGACGGGCCGGCCGGAACCGTCGGCACGGGCGGCAGGCCCGGGGCGGTCGGCGTGGGCGGCATACCCGGAGTGGTCGGCGTGGGCGGCCGAAACCAGCCGGCACAGGGCGGCCCAGCCGGCCGCTCCGTCGCGGGCCAGGAAGACGACACGGGCGGCGGACTCGTCGAGGAAGGCGCCGCCGCGCACCGGGGTACGCCGCCGCACGGTGGCGGCGCCTTCCACGGGGCCCAACTCGCGCCCCTCGACGGCCAGTTCGGCTCCGAACAGCGGACGGATACCGGCCTCGGCGGCGGCCTTGGCGAACCGGACGGCGCCGGAGAGGCCGTCCCGGTCGGTCAGCGCGAGGGCGTCCATGCCCCGTTCGGCGGCGCGCTCGGCGAGCCGTTCCGGGTGGGAGGCGCCGTAGCGCAGGGAGAACCCCGAAGCGGTGTGCAGATGCGTGAACCCTGGCATCCGCACCTCCTGCACCTCATCCGCCCCCAGCTGATCCTGAGTCCCTCGTTTCTCTCTCCACCATACCCCTCCATCGAACATTCGTACGAACGCGCGCAGCTCGCGACGCCAGTCGCCCGCCTCCACCGATCAGGCCGCGGCGTCCATCGATCAGCCCGCCCGATCTGCGCGATCCCGCCGCCGACCGGAAGATTTGGGACACCGGCAGGAGCCAGGGACGGTCCTGGCCGAGCCGGCACGAATGTGGCGAGGAGCGGCGCATGCCCACGCTGGAAGACAGCACCCGCACCACCTTCCTCGGGGAGGTGAAGAGCGCGGTGACGCCCCGGGCCGCGCTGCTGGTGACCGGCGTACTGGGCCTGATGATCGCGTTCATCACGTCGTACACCGGCGCCTTCCACCACCCCAGGCCGACCGACGTGCCCCTCGCCGTGGTGGCGCCGGCCCAGGCCGCCGGACAGCTGGTGACGGAGCTGGACCGGCTGCCCGGCTCGCCGCTGGACCCGCGCGCGGCGCCGTCCGAACGCGAGGCGCGGCGACAGATCGACGACCGGACGGTCGACGGCGCGCTGATCGTCGATCCGCGCGGCAGCACCGACCGGCTGCTCGTCGCGAGCGGCGGCGGGGCCTCGCTGTCACAGGCGGTCGAAGCGGTCGTCACGGCCGCGGAGAAGGCCCGGAAGCGGACCGTACGCACGGTGGATGTGACGCCGGCGGACCGCGGTGACAGCCGCAGCCTGTCGTCCTTCTACCTCGTCGTGGGCTGGTGCGTGGGCGGGTACCTGTGCGCCGCGATCTTCGCGATCAGCCACGGCGCACGCCCCGCCAACGGAGCGCGGGCGGTCATCCGGCTGTCGGCGCTCGCGCTCTACGCGATCCTCGCGGGCCTGGCGGGCGCGGTGGTCGTGGGCCCGGTCCTGGGCGCGCTGCCCGGCAGCCTCTGCGGGCTGTGGGGGCTGGGCGCCCTGGTCGTCTTCGCCGTGGGCGCCATGACCCTGGCCTTCCAGGGGCTGCTGGGCATCGTCGGCATCGGCCTGGCGATCCTGGTGATCGTGGTGCTGGGCAATCCGAGCGCGGGCGGCGCCTACCCGTATCCGTTGCTGCCACCGTTCTGGCGGGCGCTCGGCCCCGCGCTGCCGACGGGCGCGGGCACCTGGACGGCGCGCTCCGTCGCGTACTTCCGCGGCAACGCGGTGACCGGTCCGCTCCTGGTGCTCTCCGCCTGGGCGGCGGCCGGCGCCGTGGTCACGGTCGGCCTCGCGATGCTCCGCAAGATCAACAACCGGGGCGGGGAGAGGGAGCGGGACGGGAGCGCGGGCGGGGAGGGACAGCGGCTGCCGGCTTGAGGCGCGCCGGGGCACCCCGCAACACCCCCGACTTCGTTCCGAAACATCCGTGAATCGATACGGAGGTGTCGTCCTGCCCTTTCTTCGGCCAATCGCCGGAGATCGACTCCCACCCGAACGACCGGTCGGCGGCCGGATTCATTCCCTCCGGACCGGACGGGCACCCCTCCCGGGCGGCCGCAGGCGCCCTGTCCCCGCTGGCCGCACACGACAGGCACACCACACCCCCACAAAATCGCCGCATTGTTCGCGCCATTACCCACAGCTTTCATCTATCGACTCAAAGTGATCGCATGGGATGCGTTTGAAGTTCGGTTGGGCCAGACTCCCGTCCGGCATCTGAACCTTCGAACAAAGGAGTTCGTCAATGCGGTACATCACCGGGGGGATCGCGCTCGGCGCGGCACTGGTTCTCGGCACCCTGGCCACCACGGCACAGGCCACCGCCGCCCCGGCGCAGCCCTCGCGAAGCGGCGGCCTCTACGCCCAGTCGGAGCTGGTACTGACCGTCGGCCACGGCGACAGCCGCGCGACCTCCACGATCGAGCGGGCGGCGACCCTCAGCTGCCGGCCCACCGCGACCGGGAGCCACCCGGCGCCGCGGGCCGCCTGCGCCCAACTGCGTGCGGCCTCCGGCGACTTCGGCAAGGTGACCGGAGTGGTGTCGAACCGGGTGTGTACCAAGGAGTGGAACCCGATCGTGGTCACCGCGGACGGTGTCTGGGAGGGCCGCAGGGTCTCCTACACCTACACGTTCGCCAACTCCTGTGCGATGAACGACGGCAAGGGCCTGGTCTTCGAATTCTGACCGGTCCGGAACGGCACCGGCCCCCGGACATCGATACGCCCATCGATACGTCCAGGGGCCGGCACCGTTCACCGCGTTCCACGGGTCGACCGTGCCACGTGCTCCACGGGTCGACCGCGCTGTGCGGGTCAGCCGATCTGTGCGCCGTAGGCCTCAAGGGCCTCCGGGACCGGCTGGAAGAAGGTCTCACCTCCGCCGGAGCAGTCTCCGCTACCGCCGGAGGTGAGACCCAGCGCGGACTCGCCGTCGAAGAGCGCACCGCCGCTGTCACCGGGCTCGGCGCAGACGGTGGTCTTGATCAGGCCCTCGACCGAGCCCTCCTGGTAGTTGACGGTCTCGTTGAGGCCGGTGACCTCGCCGTCGTGGACCTGGGTGGTGCTGCCGCTGCGCTGCACCTTCTCGCCGACGGTCGCCTCCGCGGCCTGGGTGATCTTCTGGGTGCTGCCGTTGTAGAGGTCCACCTCGCTCGGGTGCGCGGTGTCCCCCGTGTACTTGGCGATGGAGTAGTCGTCACCCGGGAACTTCGAGTCCTCGGTGGTCGCGATCTCCGAGCCGCCCTGCTGGTCGGACCAGCTCTGTACGGCGTTGCCGCAGTGCCCGGCCGTCAGGAAGTACGGCTGGCCGTCCTTGACGACGTTGAAGCCGAGGGAGCAGCGGGCGCCGCTCCCCCAGATCGCGTCGCCGCCGCCGATGAAGGGCTTGAACTCCCCCTTGCTGTGCCGGAGTTCGACCCGGTCACCGAGGCTCTTGGTGACCTCGGCGAGCCGGTCCAGCTTGGCGCCCTTGACCGTACGGTCGGCGGTGACCACGACCTTGTTGCTGGTCGGGTCCATGCCCCAGGAGGTGCCGGGGATGGTCGCCTTCGACTTGAGCGTCTGCCGGGCCGCGTCGAGCTGGGCGAGCGTGTGCTTGACGAGTCGCGCCTCGGCTCCCTTCGCCCGGACGGTCTCGGCCGCGGCCTCGTTCACGACGTTGACCACGAGTTTCTTGGCCTTGGCGTCATAGAAGGCGCCGGCCGTGCCGGTCTTGAGCTGGGACGCCAGGGTGCTCGCGGCGGCGGAGGACAGCTTGGCGAGCGGGGTGGGGGCGGGGGCCGCGTTGGCGTTGGCCAGGGTGACGGTGGCGGTGGCGGCGAGGGCCAGCGCTCCCGCGCCGGCCAGAACAGCGCGTCGCTTGGGTATGCGTCGGTGCTTCAACTCAGAGCCTCCCGTGGGGGGATGGGCCCGCTCTGTGGGGAGAACACGGGCCCGGAGAGTGTGAGGAATGAGGACACGAACGGGTCCGCCCCTCGTAGCCGCACCTCGGGGAGTCGCGTCCATGCCAACGTGCGGAGGAGAGTATTCCCACCCCTCTCACTCGTCCACAAGACCGAGTTCCGGTCTCGAGTGCGGGAGTTCACCGTTCCCTCACACGCCGGTCACACCGGTATCCGCGCACGTCGTTTCCCCGTGCGGACACCGACGGCCACGCGGGACAGCGGGCGGGAGGCACCGGGTGAGGGCTACGGGGGCTCGCATCTGTCCGGAAAGCACCCCTGGGGCGGGCCCGGAGGGAATGCACGAGCAAACGGAATCGCCGTATACGACCGGCTTTACCGGGCATATACGGCGATCAGGTCTCGTCCGGGTCCGGGTCCGGCGCCGCCTCGACCCCGGCCCCCCAGGGCCTGGCTCCCCCGGCCCCTACACCTACACCTACACCTACACCAGGTTCTCCGCCTCGGGCAGGTCCTCCAGCGTCGGCGGCAGCTCGATCTCATCGGCGACGGCGACCGCGCGCGGCGGCGACGGCTCGGCGACCACCGGGCCGGACGCCCGCTCCCGCTCCCGCTCCGCCTCGGCCTTCGCCGTCTGCGCCTGGGCCTGCAGGCCGGAGCGCTCCAGGAACCGCAGCAGCTCCACCGGGAACGGCAGGACGAGCGTGGAGTTCTTCTCGGCGGCGACCGCCACCACGGTCTGCAGCAGCCGCAGTTGCAGCGCCGCGGGCTGATCGGACATCGCCTGGGCCGCCTCGGCCAGCTTCCTCGACGCCTGCAGCTCGGCGTCGGCGTTGATCACGCGGGCCCGCCGGTCACGGGTGGCCTCCGCCTGGCGGGCCATCGACCGCTTCATCGTCTCCGGCAGCGAGACGTCCTTGATCTCCACCCGGTCGACGCTCACACCCCAGCCGATGGCCGGGCTGTCCATCATCAGCTCCAGCCCCTGATTGAGCTTCTCCCGGTTGGACAGCAGATCGTCCAGCTCACTCTTGCCGATGATCGACCGCAGTGAGGTCTGTGCCATCTGCGACACCGCGAAGCGGTAGTCCTCGACCCGGATGACCGCGTCGGCGGCGTCCACCACCTTGAAATAGACGACGGCGTCGACCCGGACCGTGACGTTGTCGCGGGTGATGCCTTCCTGGGCGGGCACCGGCATCGTGACGATCTGCATGTTGACCTTGCGCATCCGGTCGATGCCCGGAACGATCATGGTGAAGCCCGGACCGCGTACCGCGGAGGCCAGCCGGCCGAGCCGGAACACCACACCGCGTTCGTACTGCTTGACCACCCGCGCCGCCGCCATGAGATACACGGCGCCGGTGCATGCCAGCGCCACTCCGGCCGTCACCAGTTCTTCGACCATCACGGCCCCCTGACGTCTGCCGTCCGCCGCTGTCTACCGCGTCTGCCGCCCGAGTCGCTCTCACTTGCCATGGTATGCCCGGTTCGAAGGGCGGTCGAGGTACGCGGTAGGGCCCGCCGGGCCCCCGTCCGCCGGCTGACGGGGGCCCTTGCGGCCGACCGGTCCGGCGCCGGTCGGACGGTCGGGTGCGCAGGCCGTCAGTACACGCTCACGCCGTACGCGCTGAGCGCCTCCGTGACGGGCTGGAAGAACGTCGTACCGCCGGAGGTGCAGTCGCCGCTGCCGCCGGAGGTGAGGCCGAGGGCCTTGGTCCCGGAGTAGAGCGGGCCGCCGCTGTCGCCGGGCTCGGCGCAGACGGTGGTCTTGATGAGTCCGGAGACGATGTCGCCGCCGCCGTAGTTGACGGTGGAGTTCAGCGCGGTGACCTGGCCGCTGTGGGTGCCGGTGGTGGAGCCCCGGCGGGTGACCGACTGGCCGACGCTCGGGGTGCCCGCGCTGGTGATGTCCTGGCCGCCGACGGTTCCGGGGTGCGACAGGGACGTGTTGGTGTACTTCACGATGCCGTAGTCGTTGCCGGGGAAGCTGGAGCCGGCGGTCGGGCCGATGCTCGTGGAGCGCGAGGAGTTGGTGTACCAGCCCGGGTTGCCCTCGGTGCAGTGCCCGGCCGTCAGGAAGTAATAGGTGCTGCCGCTGCGGACGTTGAAACCGAGCGAGCAGCGCCAGCTCGGCGCGTAGATGGCGTCGCCGCCGGAGATGAACTTGCGGAACGTGCCCGCGACGCGCTCGATGCGCAGCGCGCCGGCGTTGCCGCCCGCGGCCCGTTCGATCCTGGCTATCCCGGCCTGGGAGACGGTGCTGTCGGCGGTGACGACAAGGGTGTGGGTGGCCTGGTCCACGTGCCATGCGGTGCCCGCGACATCGGCGGTGCGCACCGCGTCACCGGCGGCGGCGAGCTGGGTGGCACTGAACGTCCGGGCGGGTGCGGGGTTCTGGGCATTGGCGTGGGGGATGGCGATGGCTCCGACGGCCACCAGCCCGGACGCCACGGCGATCAGCCGGGTGCGTCTCGCTACGCCGCTGCGGGGGGTGGTGCGCTCGTTCCTCACTGATTCCTCCGAGGGGGATCGGGGGGCCACCTGTGGGCGGCCCGTGAGGCGCAGCCGAAGGGCACGCGGGAATCCGCACGTTCCGCTTCCGCGTGTCCCTGACAAGCGCTTGATCCGGAGTGTCGGGCGCGCCGGCCCCGCAGCGCAAGAGGGCCACACAAATGTCTTCCGCCCGACACAAACCGCTGCCGTCCCACATGATCGATACGCGCAACACGCCGCCCCGGCAGCCTGTTTCGGGGCTGCCGGGGCGGCGTGTCGACCCCCTCGGTCGGGGGTGGGACGGGTCAGTCGGTGCGGCGGTTCCGCTCACCGGCCCGCAGCTCGATCGGCAGGGTGTTGCCGGGCGGCGGGAACGGGCAGATGAAGTGGTCCGCGAAGGCGCACGGCGGCAGCAGGACCCGGTTGAAGTCGACGGTGACGGTGCCGTCCTCCGCGGGCGCGGGCGGCCGCAGGAACCGGAAGCGGTAGGTGTCGGTGCCGCTGGTGGCGTCGGCGAGTACGGCCCACAGGGAACCGTCACCCTCGACCGCGACCTGGAGGGTGTGTTCGTCGCCGTCGAGGGTGAAGACGAGCTCGCCGGCCAGACCGAGGCCGCGCCGCTCTCCGTCGGCGTTGCGGACCCGGACGGTGCGCCCCTGCGCGTACGGGCGGAACAGGCCGGGTCGCACCCAGCGTTCGTCGTGGTCGTAGACGTCGATGCCGGCGAACGTACGGCGGGCGGCGGAATCCGGGTCGAAGTCGCGAACCGCCCACTGGCCCTCGCGGCACAGCACCAGCAGATGGCGCCCGCCCCGCGCGACCCGGGTGGCGTCCGGCGCGGTGTCCTGGCCGAGCCGGACCTCGCCGGTCAGCGGCCTGCCGTCGACGGTCAGCCGGTCCTCGGCGGCGGCCCGCAGGACGACCCCGTCACCCTCCGGCGTCCAGACGCCCGGCAGGCCCTCGACATGGCCGTCCGGGTGGTCGGACAGCCAGTACGTGCCGGTCAGGGCGAGCGGGCCGTACGGCGCGGAGACGGTCGCAAGGCGCCGCTCGTGCCAGTCCTGCCACTCCTGGAGTCGCGAGTCGCTCATGGCGGTCAACCCTTCCACACCTGGGCGGGAGCGGCGATCGCCCGATCATCGGCCTATCAGTCAGGCGTCAATCCCAACCCTGGACATATGCCCTGGTCTCATGCCCGAACCGACCTCACGGTACGATCTTGGCTCCGCCCGACCAGCTGTCGACCTGCCGGATGCGTACCGACCGTGACATCCGTCGCACTGTCAGTTCCCGTCCAGGACACGGGATCTGATGACACGCCAACCTCTTTGCACCAGATGTGTCACGAACCCCCCGTGCGGCGGCTATCCACTTGGCACACCCTCCGCATCATGGACGACCATAGAGAGGCGGAACACAGACACACGGGTGAGAGGAGGCGTCAATGGGATCGGTGCGCAAGGCGAGTGCCTGGCTTGGCCTCGTCGACGACAACGATGACGAGCGCTACTACGACGACGACTACGCCGAGGGCCCCGAGGCCAGAAACCCGGGCGACGACTCCTGGGTGACCGACCCCCGGATCCGGGTGGCCGACGAGGCCGCCCAGGACCAGGGCACCCGCATCGCCACGGTCACCCCGGACGGGTTCCGCGACGCCCGCGGCATCGGCGAGCTCTTCCGGGACGGCGTCCCGGTGATCGTCAATCTGACGTCCATGGAGCCCGCCGACGCCAAGCGCGTGGTGGACTTCGCGGCCGGCCTGACCTTCGGCCTGCGCGGTTCGATCGAGCGGGTCGCCACCAGGGTCTTCCTGCTCACCCCCGCCGACTACAAGGTGGTCAGCGGCGAGGGCCGCCGGCCCGGCGGATTCTTCAACCAGAGCTGAGCGTCATCGTTTCGGCTGGGGGTCCGGGGGTCGCCCCCCGGGGTAATGCAGCATGTCGCTGATCGGGGCGCTCACCGCACGCCCGTCCGCACCTCCCCCGCGCCCTCCGGCTCACCGGAAGGCGTCGAGACCGGTGAGCGCCTTGCCCAGCACCAGCTGATGCATTTCGACGGTGCCCTCGTACGTCAGCACCGATTCGAGGTTGGTCGCATGCCGCATGACGGGGTACTCCAGTGAGATCCCGTTGGCGCCCAGGATCGTCCGGGCGGTGCGGCAGATCTCGATCGCCTCGCGCACGTTGTTCAGCTTGCCGAAGCTGATCTGCTCGGGGCGCAGCCGCCCCGCGTCCATCCGCCGCCCCAGGTGATGGGCCAGCAGAATCCCCTTGTGCAGCTCGACGGCCATGTCGGCGAGCTTGGCCTGGGTGAGCTGGAAGCCCCCGATGGGACGGTCGAACTGCTCGCGCGTCTTCGCGTACTCCAGCGCCGACTCGAAGCTGGCGCGGGCCGCGCCCATCGAGCCCCAGACGATGCCGTAGCGGGCGTGGCTGAGACAGCTGAGCGGGCCGCGCAGACCCGTGACGCCGGGAAGGACCGCGTCGGCCGGCAGCCGCACGTCGTCCATCACGAGTTCGCTGGTCACCGAGGCGCGCAGGGACCACTTGTGCTTGATCTCGGGGGCGGCGAACCCCGGGGTGTCGGTGGGCACGGCAAAGCCCCTGATGCCCTCGTCCGTACGGGCCCAGACGACGGCGACGCCGGCCACCGACCCGTTGGTGATCCACATCTTGCGCCCGTTCAGCACCCAGTCCGTGCCGTCCTTCTTGGCGTAGGTCCGCATGCCGGCGGGGTCGGAGCCGTGGTCGGGCTCGGTGAGGCCGAAGCAGCCGATGATCTCGCCGGCCGCCATGCCCGGCAGCCACCGCTGCTTCTGTTCCTCGGACCCGAAACGGTGAATCGCGTACATGGCGAGCGAACCCTGGACGGAGACCAGCGAGCGGATGCCGGAGTCGGCGGCCTCCAGCTCCAGACAGGCCAGGCCGTACTGGACGGCGGAGGCGCCCGCGCAGCCGTAGCCGGTCAGGGACATCCCGAGCGCGCCGAGGGCGCCGAGCTCGCGGGCCAGCTCGCGGATACCGGGGAGTTCGCCGCGCTCGTACCAGTCGGCGATGTCCGGCAGGACGCGGTCGGCGGCCCACTGGCGGACGGTGCCGCGGACCGCGCGGTCCTCGTCGGTGAGCAGGTCGTCGATGCCCAGCGGATCGCGGGGGTCGAACGGCGGAACCGTCGAGGAAGCTGCGGAAGCTGCGGACGGCTGTGCTGGCATGGGTGGCCTCCGGCGGGTGCGGCGCTCGCGCGAAAACTAGCGGTGGTAGTTATGCGCGTCCGACGGTACGGTCCGCCCGACCGCCCGGCAAGGGTCACCGCCGGTAGCACCCGGCCGTAAGGCTCGACCGGCAGGCGTCAGCGGCCGGAGCTCGCCGGGGCCGGTTCCACGTCACGGGCGGCGGCCAGGGTGCTCTCCGCAACGGCCGTCCCGCCCTCGGCCCGCTCGGTGGATTCCGCGGCCCGGCGCGGCAGGCGCAGCGCGATGCCCGCGCCGATCAGCAGCAGCACGGCGCTGGCGATCAGGGTGACATGCAGCCCGTGGATGAAGGAGTCCCGGGCGGCCACGCGGAGCGCGCTCTTCGCGGAGTCACCGAGGTCGGCGGCCACCTTGTACGCCTCGCCGAGCGAATGCGACGCCGCGGCGGAGGCGCGGCCGGGCACGCCCTGCACATGTGCGAGGCCCGGCGCGTAGGCGGCGTTCATGACACTGCCGAGCAGGGCGACGCCGATGCCCGCACCGAGCTGGTAGGAGGTCTCGCCGAGGGCGGCGGCGCCGCCGGCCTGTTCGGCGGGCGCCTCACTGAGCATGGACTCGTAGGCGCCGAACAGCGTGGACTGGAAGCCGAAGCCGAGCAGGACGAAGCCCAGGGCCAGCAGCCAGACGCGGTCCTCCTTGCTCATCATCAGCAGGCACAGCACCGCGACGGCGGTCAACGTGAAGCCGAGGGAGACCATCGCGCGCGGGCCGAGGGCCTGCAGCATCCGCGAGCCGGTGAGGCCGGCGGCCATCGCGGCGAAGACCAGCGGCAGCATCCGCACACCGGTCTCCAGCGGGCTCAGCCCGAGGACGAGCTGGAGGTACTGGACGGCGATCAGCTGGAGCCCCACCAGGGCCAGCATCGCCAGCACGATGCAGCCGACGGAGGTGCCGAACGCGGGCCGGGCGAACAGCCGCATATCGATCAGCGGGTGTGCGCGACGGCGCTGCCGGTGTACGAAGAGGACCAGCAGCAGCACACCGACGACGATGGGCACGAGCGTGGTGAGGCCGACCACCGCGGCCCCGCTGCCGATCCGCTTGACGCCGAGGACGATGCCCAGCACACCGAGCGCCGCGACAACCGCGCCGATCACGTCCCACGGGCCGTTGCGCTCACCGCGCGACTCCGGCAGCAGCCAGCGGCCTATCAGGAGCATCGCGGCCATCATCGGGATGTTGATGAGGAAGACCGAGCCCCACCAGAAGTTCTCCACGAGGAAGCCGCCGAGGACCGGACCCACCGCGGCGCCGACCGCGGCCACCGCGCTCCAGACGCCGATGGCGACCGCGCGTTCCCGCCGGTCGGGGAAGACCTGGCGCAGGATCGACAGCGTCGCGGGCATGATCATCGCGCCGCCGATGCCGAGCAGGGCGCGCGCCACCATCAGGATCTGCGGGTTGGGCGCGAGCGCGGCGGCCGCCGACGCCAGACCGAAGAGGCCGTAGCCGAGGAGGAGGATGCGACGGCGGCCGACGCGGTCGCCGAGAGTGCCGAAGAGGATCAGCAGCGACGCCGCTATCAGCGGGTAGACGTCGACGATCCAGAGCAGTTCCACCGGACCGGGCCGCAGGTCCTCGGTGACGGAGGGCACGGCCACGTAAAGGATCGTGGTGTCCAGCGCGACGAACAGCAGACTGACACAGAGCACGATCAGCACGGTCCAGCGGTTGACGCCGCCGCCTGAAAGCCGGGGAACACCAGTCGTCCGTCCACTGCCGGACGTGGTCGTCCCGGACATGCAGTACCTCCTGTCATGCTCTCGCGGCCGCGTAGCAGGGCGCGAAAACGCCCCGGGGAAACCGGTGGCACGGGCGAGTTGAGACGTCAGACTACGCGAGTCGCCCGAGGTCCCGCGTGGCTCACCTCACGATGAGACGCTCATCGCAGGGCCCGGCGTTCCCGCACCCGCCGTGGACGGGCGCACTTCGGCCACCTGGATAATCGACCGGGTGAACGATCTTGCCGCTACCGCCGCCCCCGGCCGGACGCCGTGCGCCCCCACCCTCCGGGCCGCACTGCGCCGCGCCGCCCCCGCGCTCGCGGCGTACGCGGCGGTCCGGCTGCTGGGCGTCACGGTGCTCGCGGTCTGGTCGGCGGCCAACGGCAAGAACTGGCACACGCTGCTCACCGCCCGCTGGGACTCGCTCTGGTACACCCGCGTCGCCGAGCAGGGCTACGGCTACAGCGTGCAGCTGCCCAACGGCGATGTGCACTCCAACCTGGCGTTCTTCCCGCTGCTGCCATGGCTGGAGCGCGGCCTGTCCGCGATCTCCCCGCTGTCCGCGGCGGACGCCGGGATGGTGGTGGCCTGGCTGGCGTCGCTGGGCGCGGCCTGGGCGCTGTACGCGACGGGCGAGCGGCTGCACGGGCCGCGGGCGGGGATGGCGCTGGTGGCGCTGTGGGCGGTGCTGCCGGTCGGCATCGTGCAGTCGATGGCGTACTCGGAGTCGCTGTTCACCGCGCTCGCGGCCTGGGGCGTGTACTGCGTACTGACCGGGCGCTGGGTGTGGGCGGGCGTACTGGCCTCGCTGGCCGGGCTGACCCGGCCGGTGGGCGTGGCCGTCGTCGCGGCGGTGTGGGTCACCGCCGCGGTGACCGTACGCGACGAACGGGCCGGCGGCGCGAACCTGCGGGCGATCCTCCGCGGCCGGCACCGGGGCATGCTCCCGGGCGTCCTGCTCGCACCGCTCGGCTGGCTCGGCTACTTCGTGTGGGTGGGCGCCCGGCAGGGCAGCCCCACCGGCTATCTGGACGTCCAGGGCAGCTGGGGCAACGGCTTCGACGGCGGCATCGCGTTCGGCACGTTCATCTGGCACCAGCTGTCCGGACCCGCGTTCGCCGCCGGCCTCGGACTGCTCGTCGGTGTCGCGCTGGTGATCTGGCTGTACGCGCGCGGCGTACGGCAGGGCCAGCCGCTGCCGCTGCTGGTCTACGGCGGTACGGTGCTGCTGCTGGCACTGACCGCGAAGGGCTACTTCGGCTCCAAGCCACGGCTGATGCTCCCGGCCTACCCACTGCTCCTGCCCCTCGCGGCAGGCCTGTCGCACTGGCCCCGCACACGAGCCTGGCTGGTCATCGCGCTGATCGCGACCGGCTCGGCGGCGTACGGGGCGTTCTGGCTCAACGGGTCGGGGCCGCCGTGAGCGGATCCGCGTCCGACCGGGAAACTCCGTGCGACCGCCGGGCGAATCGGGGATAAACTCCGGCCACGAAAAGCAGATAAAGCACTTGCGGCGGCGACACGCGGATGCCGGGACGGGAATCCGAATCACTGGGAATTCCCTTCCAAATCCGTGCGCCGGAGCCCCGTTTGAGACCCATTCCACATCACATCGTCATTACAAAGCGCGCAGTTTGACCAAGCTGCTACATCACACGCGGTAACGTCGATTGAGTGCGTACCGATGACAAGCTCGACCAGATGGAGGAGCGCCCGACCGATCGCGCCCGACCACCGCAGATGACCCGGACCCGCCTGTACCTCTTCGGCGGCACGCTGGCGGTGTACGCGGCGATCGTGGTTGGAGTGCTGACCACTTCATGGCTGGTCACATTCGACTGGCAAGTCATGTTCTTCAGGCCGTACAAGCAGTGGCCGGAGATCCATGCCTTCCTCGACTACTTCGTTGTTCTGGGGCAGCGCGGACCGACCGCGGTGGCCGTGGCGGCCTGGCTGGGCTGGCGCTGCTGGCGGCAGCGCAACCTCCACCCGCTGCTGGTGCTCGGCGCCTCGCTGCTGCTGCTGAACATCACCGTGGGCGCCGCCAAGCTCGGCATGAGCCGGCTCGGCCCGCACTACGCGACGACGGTCGGCGCCAATGAGATGGGGCTCGGCGGCGATATATTCCCCTCGGGTCACACCGCGAACGCCGTGGTCACCTGGGGCGTCCTGGCCTACCTGGCGACCACCCCGCTGCGCCGGCGCACGCTGTCGGTGATCGCCGCGCTGGGCGCGCTGGGCGTCGGCATGACCACCGTCTACCTCGGTACGCACTGGGTCAGCGACGTGCTGCTCGGCTGGGCCGCCGGCCTGCTGGTGCTGCTGACGATGCCGTGGCTGGAGCCCGGCATCACCTGGGTGGAGGACCGCCTCATGGGCATCCTGCTGCGGCTGTGGCTGCGCACCCGCCCCGATTCGCTGCGCGGCCCGCTCCCGGTCGGCGCGATGGCCCCCGGGGTCTCCCGGCAGCGTGTCGCGCCGGACGGCGAGGTGCTGGTCCGCGAGACCATCGGCGCCGGCACCGGCGGCCGGATCGGCGCCACCCGCGCCCCGGAGGGCTGGCCGCACCACCCGCCACGCCCGCACACCTCCCGCTCGGAGCGTTCGCCGGTCACCCCGGTGGGCAGCCGGCGGCCGCCGCACGCGGACCGCGCCCCGCGCAGCGCGCCGCTGAGCCCGACGTCCGGGCGCGGCCGCAACGGCACCGGCTGACCCGTCCACGACCCGCGGGGCCGGTACGCACACCCGCTTCCCCGCGCCGAAGGCCCCGGCCGCTCCCTCCGGAGCAGCCGGGGCCTTCGTCCGTTCGGGCCCGTCAGCCTTTCCAGGCGCGGTGCACCTGCCCGTCCTTGACCTCGAAATTGAGCCGGCCGCTCAGGAATTCCATGGTGATGACGGTGCCCGGCGCCAGCGAACGGACGGCGGTCCAGCCACGTGCACGGGCCCGGTCCTCGGCGTCCTGCTGGGCGAGCCCGACATAGGACTCGGGGTCGTCCTGGGGTTCGTTCGGGAGGAGAGGTTCTGGAGGCATGACAGCCACGGTAGGTGCCCGCGTCGACACAGGGAAGGCCCTTCGTTGACAGGGGAAGGCCCTTCCGGCGCACACCTCGGTGACTTCCCCGTCCTTCATTGGTCACACTTGTGTCACAGCCAAGACTGCTGCGTTTGCGGTAACTTCCGTCACCCGTACGTGCCGTGTGTTGCGACAACCGGGTGGAAAACAAAGCGGCCGGAATTCCACCTTGATCAAATACGGAAACGGGCACCCGCACCTCGGGCAAAGCCGGACAGTTTCCGGAAATTAATCCCCGACCGGCCATGGAATCCGGATACCCGAAGCCTTTTATCGGCCAGCCGGTAATTGGCCAGCGCGACACACGTCACACACATTTCCCGCACATTGCCTCCGCCGCCGGCCCGCGCGAGGCGCCGGGAAGCGGTGTGCGTACGGCCCCGCGGGGGGGGGGAGCACCGCGACGGACGGACCGGGGCACCCCGGCGCACCCGGGCCCTGCCTCCGAGGGTCTCCGAGGGCGTCTCCACAACGATCCCTCGCGCACCGGGCCGGCCGCCGCGCCGTACGCGACCCTGCGGACCCGGCCGCCGCGCCACGGCGCCAAGGAGCCGCCCACCATCCGCCCGCGGTCCACCGTCCACCGTCCGGCGCCATCCGCCCGCTATCCCAGCGCCCGGGACAGCAGGTCCCTGACCTCCCGCACCCGGTCGCGCAGCTCGGGCGGCTCACGGATCTCGAAGTCGAAGCCCAGCAGCACGATGTGGATCACCATCGCGTCGAGGCCGTGCGCCCCGGTGCGCAGCAGACAGCTGTGCTCGTCGACCGCCTCCAGCACCCCCGCGTACGGGCTGACGCGGTCCGCGGCCTCCGCCAGCGGCACCCGCAGCAGCACCGTCGCCCGGTCCGCGTACGCACGGGTGGAGACGCCCTCGGAGACATACGCCGCGAGGTCCTCGGCGGGCGGCGTTCGGGGCGTGAAGCGCGGTCCGTGCGGCGGCGTGGGGGTGATGCGGTCGGCCCGGAAGGTGCGCCAGTCCGCGCGGTCCACGTCCCAGGCGACGAGGTACCAGCAGCGCCGCGCCGACACCAGGCGGTGCGGTTCGACGGTGCGGCGCGAGAGGGTGCCGTCGTGGGCGGCGTACTCGAACCGCAGCCGGTGGCTGTCCCGGCAGGCGTGCGCGAGTTCGGACAGGGTGTCGGCGTCCACCCGCGAGTCACGGGGCGTCCCGAGCATCGGGACGGTGAAGGCGTTGAGCGCGGCGACCCGGCGTTGCAGCCGGTGCGGCAGGACCTGCTCCAGCTTGGCCAGGGCGCGCACGGACGTCTCCTCGATGCCCTCGACGCCACCGGCCGCGGCGGTACGGAGCCCGACCGCGACGGCCACCGCCTCCTCGTCGTCCAGCAGCAGCGGCGGGAGTTCGGCACCGGCGCCCAGCCGGTAGCCGCCGGCCGTCCCCGGGGTGGAGTGCACGGGGTAGCCGAGTTCGCGCAGCCGGTCGACGTCGCGGCGGACGGTGCGCGGGGTGACGCCGAGCCGGTCGGCGAGGTCCGCGCCCGACCAGTCGCGGTGGGCCTGCAGCAGTGAGAGCAGGCGGAGCAGCCGTGCCGAGGTGTCCAACATGCTCCGAGTCTCGCAGCGATTGCGGACAGCCCCGGTCCGCGAAGCCGGGTGGGGGTGCATGCCCGCCCCGCTTGCCCTTCCGCTCGCCCTTCTGCGTGCCCTTCCCTCGCGCCCTTTGCCGCGTGCCCCTTCTCGCTCGCGCCCGCCTGCCCGCTCGGGCCGCATTCCGGCGCGGCCCTGCTCCCCCGGCTCACCCCCGCTTCCCGCTTGCCGCCTCCACTAGTTTCAGCAACGCTCACGGAGCGTGATTCATTCCCACGGGCTGTAGTCGAGATGGTGCGAGATTCTGACTGGCTGTCAGCTCCCGGTTGCCGCCCTGGTGTCCTGCTCACTGCTCTCGCTGGGGGCGTCGTCCGGGCCGGCGACCCTTATGGCCAGGTCGTTGTCGAGCGTGTAGTAGGGGCCGACCCTGAGGTGTCCCGCCGCGGCCCGCACCGGCAGCGCCGGGTAGCTGAACACCTGCTTCTTGTCCGGGACATCGTCCAGGAGACGGGCGATCCGGACCGGCCGGGCACCCTCGGCGGGTCGCACCCACAGGTCCCACGGCTCGTTGCCGTGCTCCCAGCGGGCCGCCAGCGCGTCGTACGGCAGCGTGAAGGTGAAGTCCAGGCCCTCGACGGTCAGCGGGACGGTGACGACGGGCGGCGCGTCGGCACCGGAGAGCCCGGTGGCCTTGGTGGCCCCGGAGACACCAGAGGCATCAGGGGCACCAGAAGCACCGGAGACGTCAGAGGCACCGGAGGCGCCGTTGCCGGCCGGGGTGCGCCGGGCGCGGGCCTCGGCTCGGGCGCCGGCGGCCGGGGCAGCGCCGTACAGCCGGCCGGAGACCGTCAGGCCGTCGGGCGCCACCAGGATGTCGCCGGCCTCGGCGTGCGGTCCGCGCAGCCAGCTGCGCAGTGCCAGGTTGCCGAACTTGGTCGCGTACGGGATGCGTACGCCGAGCCGGCCGATGCCCGCCAGCGGCCGGCGGTCGACCAGCGACCGGAGGTCGTTGACGCCGGGCAGCAGGCGCCGCGGGTCCCGGCCGTCGCCGAAGTCGGCGTAGGCGTTCCAGCGGCCCTCGGCGAGTGCGACGGTGCTGGGCAGCACGGCGCGCAGCCGACCGGATCCGTTCGGCCCGAGCGGCAGCCGTACCTCGTCGTCCACGCCGTCGCCGCCGCGCAGTCGCAGCACCAGTGCCGCGTTCCAGGCGGTGCCGTCGCCCTGAGGGGCGGTCAGATCGAAGGTGAGGCCGCCGGCGGAGTCCGCGATGCAGTCGGCCCGCAGCTCGGCCGGCGCCGCCTTGCCGTCCCGGCGGGCCGCCTTGGGCCGGTCCGGGCGCGCGGTGGGCGGAGCCTTCGGTTCCTGGTCGATGGCCTGGGGCTCCTTCACTTCCTGTCGGGTCGCCGCGGATGCGGTCTCGGGCAGCTGCGTCGAGGCGGTCACGCCGTCCGCACCCCTCTCACTGCGGCGCGGGCCGCGTCCTTGGTGGCGTATGCGCCGCTCAGCAGTGCTCCCCGGGTGCGGTGCAGGGTTCCGCGCAGCCCGCTGCCGCGTCTGCGGGTGATGAGTTCGCTGAAGAGCGCCTCGTAGCGTCCGGCGATCATGGCGGGGTCGAAGCGGGCGGACGCGGCGAGCGCGGCGCGGCCCATCCGCTTCCGGGCGTCGTCGTCGTTGATCAGCGTCAGCAGTGCGCCGGCCAGCGCGTCCTGGTCGCCGACCGGGACCAGCCTGCCGTCCGTCCCGTCGTCGACGATCTCGCCGGGGCCGTGCGGGCAGTCGGTGGCGACGACGGGCAGGCCGCAGCGCATGGCCTCCACGATCGTCATGCCGAAGGACTCCAGGCTGGAGGAGACCGCGGCGATCGAGCCCTTGGCCCACTCCGGGTCGAGGGGGTTGGCCGGGCCCATCAGAAACACATGGTTGTACAGGCCGAGTTCGTCGATCAGGGCGCGCAGGGCGGCCTTCTCGCTGCCGCCGCCGTAGATCCGCAGCCGCCAGTCGGGCCGCTCGGCGACGACCTTGGCGAAGGACCGGATGAGGACGTCGTAGCGCTTGACGGGGGCGAGCCGGCCGGCCGCGACGACCCACTTGCCGCTGCCGTCGGCGGGTTGCAGGCCGGGGTCCGGCACGCTGTTGGGCACCGCCTCGATGCGGACGCCGGGCAGCCGCAGCGTACGGCGGTAGGCGCGGGCGTCGGCCTCGGTGACGGTGGTGACGGCGTCCAGGCGCGGATAGGCGCTGCGCAGGGCGAGCTTGAGCGGCCGGCTGTGGGTGTCGAGGGTGAGGTGCTCCTGGCCTGTACGGACCGGGCCGCGGCGTGTCTGCTTGGCGATGTGCACGTTGAGGCCGGGCCGGGTGCCGACCACGACGTCCGCCTCGATGCGGCGCAGATGCTGGGCGATGCGGCGGTCGGTGAGCTCGCTGTACTGGCCGTAGCGGCCTTCGGCGGCGGGGAAGACCTTGGCGGGGCGGGTGTGTTCGGGGTCGGCGCCTTCGTAGGTGGGGCTGGACTCGCGGATGTCCACGAGGTGCCGCAGCGCGACGCGCCGGCCGAGGTCGAAGACGGGGGTGTCGCGGTGGCGCAGGACGGAGACGATCTCGACGTCATGGCGTTCGGCGAGGGTTCGGGCCAGGTTGAACGTCGTCCGGATCGTCCCGCCGATGCCGTACGCGTTGTGTATCAGGAATGAGATGTGCATCCGTCCCCGTGTCCCCCTGGTCTTCCTGTTGTTGCGGGTCTCCCCGCGGAGCGCGTCGCGCCCTCCCGATGGCTTGATGCATCGAGCTGCCGAACGGTAGGACCGGGAATACGGGTTCCGGGTTGGGGGCTTTCGCCAAGTTGTTCCAAAAAAGTTAGGGCATCGGTAGCAACGTCATGGAACCTGCCGGCCGCGGATTCCGTCCGCCTCCCTGCGGAGGGCGCCTCCGGGGCCTTTCCGGCCCCGGCCCATGGGACGGGCGCCGGGTGCGCCGCCGGTCTTCCGGTGCACCGAACTCTGCGCAGGAGTTGGCGGTCTGTGACCGTTCCGGGATGGCTTCCCCCGGATTCCCGCTGTGCGCCGATTGGTTCGATTCTGTTCCAGGCCGCGCGTGACCCCTGCCACAGGTCACCCGTTGTTCCTGTACGAGCCGGGAGACCGCCCGGCAGCCGTTCGAAGATCGAGGAGCCACCCGTGCCGCGCATGCTCGACGTCAGCGACGACGTTCGCGCCGAGATCGGCGACGAAGAGGCCGACCGCTTGCTGGCTGGTGGCGACGCCCCCGGCAGCTACGACTGCACCTCCTGTCGCACCCCGGGCGACAGTGAACAGGAGCGCACCAGCACTGTCCTGTTCGTGGGCGAGGAGACCGCGGTGCTCGCGTTCGCGCACGCGACGTGCATCCCCTCGCAGGTCGTCCCGGTATCCGAGGAGCAGCTCCAGGGAGCCGTGCGCTCCATCACCGGTGAGGACGCCGCCCCGCTGACTCCCCCGGCCCCCGCCGGCGACCGCCAGGCGACTCTCGGGATCACCTGCGGGCTGGTGCTGATCGGGAACGATCTGCGGCCGGCGCTCGTCGTCGAGCCGGACGGCCCGATCGTCCGCCCCGGCTCGACGAAGACCGAGGACGAGTTCCTGACGCTGCTGGTGGAGCAGGGCTTCCAGCAGGTGAAGGACATGAACGACCTGCCCGCGATGAACCCGGGGTGGTCGACGCTGCTCGCGATGGGCAAGCTGCACGCCGTGCTCCAGCCGGGCGTCAACGGGGGCAGCGCGGCGGCGTGGTGGCAGGCGCACCAGCCGCTGGCCGTGTCCGACGGCTGGCGTACCGCGGCGAACAAGGCGAAGACCGTGCTGATGTACGCCGCGCCCGCGGGCACCATCGGGCACCAGCCGCGGGAGGATCTGATGCGGCAGGCGCTGGAGCAGGCGGCCGCGAACGGCGCCCTGGTGGCCGCGGCGATGCCGCTGGCCGGCACCTGATCCGACGGTACTCCGATCGCGGGGGCGGCACCGCCTGATGGGCGGGATTGCCCCCGCGATCAGCCATTTCCGCAGGGAAGCCGCATCCGACGGGCATCGGGGTCGTTGGCAGATACGTGCACGCATACGACCCGTCCTCCCGCGCCCAGTACCCCCACCCGATCCCCGGAATGCGCCCGTCGCACGAACCGCGGTCCACGCACACCGCCGACCGTGGTTCGGCCACGCCGATCTATGACGCGCTGTACGCCGAATACCGCCGTTCCTTCCGCGCGCTGCCCGGGGACCGTACGGACGAGCCGGAGATCCCGGAATCGCTGCGCGGCAACGGGAGTTGGGGCCAGACGACGGCGTCCACGGGCCACTGGGAGGTCGTCGGCCGCCAGCCGTACCACCCGCGGGGCCGCACCCCGGCGGCCCTGCCACCGGGCCAGCGGGACTCCCGGTCGCACGGACGCTGATCCGCCCGCGCGGCCGGTCTCCACGGCCCGGAAGCCCCGCCACGGCGTCCCCTCGAAGCCGGACTCCTCACGCAGCCGGCGCTCGATACCGCACCACCCCGGGGGCCGACCCCCGGACCCCCAGCCGCGACCCGGGGCAGCCGCCGCCCGACAGCCCCCGCTACTTCTTCTTGCTCCGCTTCTCCCGCACCCGCACCGAAATGTGGATCGGCGTCCCCTCGAAGCCGAACTCCTCACGCAGCCGGCGCTCGATGAAGCGGCGGTAGCCGGCCTCCAGGAAGCCGGAGGCGAAGAGGACGAAACGGGGGGGCTTGGTGCCGGCCTGGGTGCCGAAGAGGATGCGGGGCTGCTTGCCGCCGCGGATCGGGTGCGGGTGGGAGGCCACGATCTCGCCGAGGAAGGCGTTGAGCTTCCCGGTGGGGATGCGGGTCTCCCATCCGGCGAGCGCGGTCTCGATCGCCGGGACCAGCTTCTCCATGTGGCGGCCGGTGCGCGCGGAGACGTTCACCCGCATCGCCCAGGGGACCTGTACGAGGTCCCGCTCGATCTCCCGCTCCAGGTAGAAGCGGCGCTCCTCGTCGAGGGTGTCCCACTTGTTGTAGGCGATGACCAGGGCACGCCCGGCTTCCACGGCCATCGTGATGATCCGCTGGTCCTGGACGCTGATGGATTCGCTGGTGTCGATGAGGACGACCGCGACCTCGGCCTTCTCCACGGCCGCCGCGGTGCGCAGCGAGGCGTAGTAGTCGGCGCCTTCCTGGAGGTGCACCCGGCGGCGGATGCCGGCGGTGTCCACGAACTTCCAGGTCTTTCCGCCGAGTTCGATCAGCTCGTCGACCGGGTCGCGGGTGGTGCCGGCCATCTCGTTGACGACCACCCGCTCCTCGCCCGCGACCTTGTTCAGCAGCGACGACTTGCCGACGTTGGGGCGGCCGATCAGCGCGATCCGGCGGGGGCCGCCGAGCGCGGCGCCGAAGGTCTGCGCGGGCGCCTCGGGCAGCGCCTCCAGGGCGGCGTCGAGCATGTCGCCGGTGCCGCGGCCGTGCAGCGCGGAGACCGGGTACGGCTCGCCGAGGCCCAGCGACCACAGCATGGCGGCGTCGGCCTCGCCGGAGGCGCCGTCGACCTTGTTGGCGACCAGCACGACCGGCTTGCCGGAGCGGCGCAGCAGCTTGACGACGGCCTCGTCGGTGTCGGTGGCGCCGACCTTGGAGTCGACGACGAAGACGACCGCGTCCGCCGCCTCGATGGCGAATTCGGCCTGCATCGCCACGGAGGCGTCGATGCCGAGGACGTCCTGCTCCCAGCCGCCGGTGTCGACGACCTTGAAGCGGCGGCCGTTCCAGTCGGCCTCGTAGGTGACGCGGTCGCGGGTGACGCCGGGCTTGTCCTCGACGACCGCCTCGCGGCGGCCGATGATGCGGTTCACCAGGGTCGACTTGCCGACGTTGGGGCGGCCGATGACGGCGAGGACGGGCAGCGGGCCGTGGCCGGCCGCGGCGATGTCGCCCTCGACCTCCTCGAGGTCGAAGCCCTCCTCCGCGGCGAGCTGCATGAACTCCGCGTACTCGGCGTCGCCGAGCGCACCGTGCTCGTCACCGGTGGGGGTCTGGTCGTTCATGAAGTCCGTTCCTCGTTCATCATCGTCATCGGTGGGGCGCTGGTGGCGCCCCACTACTCAAAGTGTCGGTCAGCGCCCGGTCAGGCGCCTGGCCGCTGCCAGGTGGGCGGTCAGCCGCTCCTGGATCCGCACGGTCGCCTCGTCCAGCGCCTTGCGGGTACGCCGCCCGCTGCCGTCGCCCGCCTGGAAGCCGTCCCCGAAGACGACGTCGACGCGGCCGCGCAGCGGCGGTATGGCCGGGGTCAGCCGGCTGGTGCGGTCGGTGCTGCCGAGCACCGCCACGGGGACGACGGGTGCGCCGGAGCGCACCGCGAAGTAGGCGAGCCCGGCCCGCAGCGACGCGAAGTCGCCCTCGCCGCGGGTGCCTTCCGGGAAGATCCCCAGCACTCCGCCGCCGTCCAGTACGCCGAGCGCGTCGGTGATCGCCTTGCGGTCGGTGCTGTCGCGGTCGACCTTCAGCTGTCCGATGCCCCGCAGGAACGGGTCCAGGGGGCCGACGAACGCTTCCTTCTTGATCAGGAAGTGCACCGGGCGGGGCGCGGTGCCCATCAGCATCGGGCCGTCGATCCCGTGCGAGTGGTTCACGGCGAGGATCACCGGTCCGGCGGACGGGACCCGCCAGGCGCCCAGCACGCGCGGCCGCCACAGCCCGTACATCAGGCCGATGCCGATCCGCCGGCCGACCGCGGCGCCCTTGGGGCTGGGCGCCGTCCTGCCGTCCTCCGTCACCGAGCGGCCCGCCCCGCCTTTTCGGCGCCGGCACCCTCGATGAGGGTGACCACGCACTCGATGACCTGGTCCAGGGTGAGGTCGGTGGTGTCCACCTCGACCGCGTCGTCCGCCTTGGCCAGCGGGGAGGTCTTGCGGGAGGAGTCCGCGGCGTCCCGCTTCATCAGCGCCTCGCGGGTGGCGGCCAGGTCGGTGGCCTCCTTGCCCTTGAGTTCGCCGCTGCGGCGGGCCGCCCGCGCCTCGGCGGAGGCGGTGAGGAAGACCTTGAGGTCGGCGTCCGGCAGGACGGTGATGCCGATGTCGCGGCCTTCGACGACGATGCCGCGGGGGGCCTCGGCGGCGATGCTGCGCTGCAGGGCGGTGATCCGGGCGCGCACCTCGGGGACGGCGCTCACGGCGCTGACCGCGGAGGTGACCTCCTGGGTGCGGATCGGGCCCGCGGCGTCCAGGCCGTCGACCGCGATGGTCGGGGCGGCCGGGTCGGTGCCGGAGACGATCACGGGCTTGGCGGCGGCGTCGGCCACCGCCCGCGCGTCGTTGACGTCGATCCCGTTGGTAAGCATCCACCAGGTGATCGCCCGGTACTGGGCGCCGGTGTCGAGGTAGCCGAGGCCCAGCTTGGCGGCCACGGCCTTGGAGGTGCTGGACTTGCCCGTGCCAGCGGGGCCGTCGATGGCGACAATCACTGCAGCCGGGGCGGTCCGAGCGGCGGTTTCCACGGTGACGAACACCTTTCTTGTACACGGGGCGGGGGTCCACGGCCATATGGGCCTCGCACAAGGTTACTGGCTCACCCGTACGGCGCCGTCCACGGAGTCATTGGCGGATCGACCAGCCCCGCTCGCGGAGCTCGGCGGTCAGCACCGGAACCGCCGGCGGCTCGACCGTGAGCTGGATGAAACCGGCCTGCTGGCCGGTGGCGTGCTCGATGCGGACGTCCTCGATGTTGACGCCGGCCCGGCCGGCGTCGGCGAAGATCCGGGCCAGCTCGCCGGGCTGGTCGCCGATGTAGACGGCGACGATCTCGTAGGCGGCCGGGGCGGCGCCGTGCTTGCCGGGCACCCGCTCGCGTCCGGCGTTGCCGCGCCGCAGCACGTCCTCGATGCGGTGGGCGCCGCCGCCGCGTTTGTCCTCGTCGGCGGACTCCAGGGCGCGCAGTGACCGGACGGTCTCGTCGAGGTCGGCGGCGACCTCGGACAGCACGTCGGCGACCGGGCCGGGGTTGGCGGAGAGGATGTCGATCCACATCGCGGGGTCGGAGGCCGCGATCCGGGTCACATCCCGGATGCCCTGGCCGCAGAGCCGTACGGCGGTCTCGTCGGCGCCCTTGAGGCGGGCGGCGACGAGGCTGGAGACCAGCTGGGGGGTGTGCGAGACCAGGGCGACGGCGCGGTCGTGGGCGTCCGCGTCCATCACCACCGGGACGGCCCGGCAGAGCGCGACCAGCTCCAGGGCGAGGTTGAGCACCTCGGTGTCGCAGTCCCTGCCCGGGGTGAGCACCCAGGGGCGGCCCTCGAAGAGGTCGGCGGTGGCGGCCAGCGGGCCGGAGCGCTCCTTGCCGGCCATCGGGTGGGTGCCGAGGTAGCCGGCGAGGTCGCAGCCCATCGCCTCCAGCTCGCGGCGCGGGCCGCCCTTGACGCTGGCGACGTCGATGTACGCGCGGGCCACGCCGCGCCGTATCGCGTCGGCCAGTGCCGTCGCGACATGGGCGGGCGGCACCGCCACGATGGCGAGATCGACAGGCCCGGGGGGCGGCTCCGCGGCGCCCGCGCCGAGTGCGGCGGCCGTGAGGGCCTGGGCCTGGTCGTGGTCCTCCAGGAACACCTGCACGCCGCGGGCGTTCAGGGCGAGCGCGACGGAGGTGCCGATCAGGCCGGTTCCGATGACGAGTGCGGTCCTCACTGCGCGATGTCCTTTCGCAGCGCCCCGGCCGCGCCGAGGTAGACATGGGCGATTCCGGCCTTGGACAGTCCGGTCTCGACATGGGCGAGCACCCGCACGACGCGTTCCATGGCGCCGGTGACGTCGAGTTCCTGGGCGCAGATCAGCGGGACGTCCGTGATGCCGAGGGCGCGCGCGGCGGCGGCCGGGAAGTCGCTGTGCAGATCGGGGGTGGCGGTGAACCACACGCTGATCAGGTCGTCGGCGAGGAGGTCGTTGCGCTCCAGCATGGCGGTGAGCAGCTCCGCGACCTGCTCCTGCATATGCTCCGCGTCGTCCCGCTCCAGCTGGACGGCCCCACGGACCGCTCGTACCGCCACGTCACTGCTCCCTGCCTCTGAATGCCGCCGCCGACTGCCGCCGCGCCCCACCTCCGCGCGCACGATCAGCGTATCCGCTGCGCCCGGCCGGCTCCGCTGCGCTGCGCCTCGGCCCCGTTCGCGGCTTCCCCGCCGTGGTGCCGGACGGCGGGCGCCGGAATTTCCGGTGACAGCCAACGGCCTCACCGGGGAGAATCGCCCGATGTCTGCCGATGCCACAGGTCACGCCCTGGTCGCCGAGCACACCGTCTACGCGTGTGTGATGGGCTCGCGCGCGTTCGGTCTGGCGACCGAGAGCAGCGACACGGACCGGCGCGGGGTGTATCTCGCGCCGACCGCCCTCTTCTGGCGCTTCGAGAAGCCGCCGACACATGTGGAGGGGCCGCGGGAGGAGGAGTTCTCCTGGGAGCTGGAGCGGTTCTGCGAGCTGGCGCTGCGTGTGAACCCGAACATTCTGGAGTGTCTGCACTCCCCTCTGGTGGAGCGCGTCGACGACACGGGCCGTGAGCTGCTCGCGCTGCGCGGGGCGTTCCTTTCCCGGCGCGTCCACCGGACGTTCTCCGGCTACGCGACCGGGCAGCTGCGTCAGCTGCAGGCAGATGTGCGGCAGCGGGGCGCGCCGCGGTGGAAGCACGCGATGCATCTGCTGCGGGTGCTGGCGGCCTCGCGCGATCTGCTGCGTACCGGCACGCTCACGCTGGACGTCGGCGAGGCGCGGGAGGAGCTGCTGGCGGTGAAGCGGGGCGAGGTCGCCTGGGACGTGGTCGAGCGGCGGATGGCTCGGCTGTCGGAGGAGGCCGACGCGGCGGTGTCCGGCTCTCCGCTTCCGGCCGAGCCGGACCGGGCGCGGGTGTCGGATTTCCTGTTCCGCGCGCGGTCCGCCGCGCTGGGGCTGAGCCGGATCGGTTGATCGCCGTTGTCGACGTGTCCGCTGTGCTCGAGCCGAGCCGACTTGGTTCCCACCGTTGTCGGTTCAGCCCGAGCGCAGTGTCACGCGTCCCACGCCGCCCCCAGTGCCAGCAGTTCCTCGCGGTATTCGATGCGGCCGGCCCACTCCTCGGGCCATGCGGGCGCGCCCAGGTGGGCGCCCGCGAACGCGCCGGTGAGGCACGCGATCGAGTCGGAGTCGCCGGACGTGCAAGCGGCCCGTCGGAGCGCCGTCAGCGGGTCGTCGGGGAAGAGCAGGAAGCACAGCAGGCCGGTGGCCAGCGCCTCCTCCGCGATCCAGCCGGCGCCGGTGGCCAGGCACGGGTCGGCTTCCCGGTCCGGGGCGGCCAGTGCCGCGTCCAGCCGGTCCAGGACGCCGAGGCACTCGTCCCAGCCGCGGGCGATGAACTGCGTCGCCGAGGGGTCGTGGCTGTGCCGCCACAGGGCGCCGAGCCAGTCCTCCCGGTAGACGGTGCGGCCGGCGTGGGCGTACGCGCGCAGCAGGCCGGGCAGCTCGGCGGGGCGTGCGCCGTCGGCGAGGAGGCGCACGGCGTGTGCGGTCAGGTCGCTGGCGGCGAGCGCGGTGGGGTGTCCGTGGGTCAGCGCGGACTGGAGTTGCGCGGCGCCGGAGCGCTGGGCGGGGGTCAGCCCCGGTGCGAGCCCGATGGGTGCGACGCGCATGTTGGCGCCGCAGCCCTTGGAGCCGATCTGGCTGGCCCGTGCCCAGGGCCGTTCCGGGGTGCTGAGCAGTTCGCAGGCCCGGAGGCAGGTGGCGCCCGGTGCCCGGTTGTTGTCCGGCGAGCGCCACCAGGCGACGTATTCGTCGCGTACGGGGCCTTCCAGGAGCTGTGGGGTGAGTTCACCGCGGTCCATGGCCGTGCGCAGGCCGCGTCCGAGGGCGAGTGTCATCTGGGTGTCGTCGGTGACGAAGGCGGGGTCGGGCAGCGTCATCTCCCGCCATGGGCCGCATTTGGCCAGGATCGCCGGTACGTCGTTGAACTCCGTCGGAAAGCCGAGTGCGTCGCCGAGCGCCAGGCCGATGAGCGCGCCGGTGGCGGCGGACGTCGTTGCCCCCGTGAAACCCATGAAAAAACCACCCCTTAATCGTCATGATGACGTTAAGGGGTGGTGGTGGGGCGCCGCAAGGTCGTTTCGCACAAGCGAGGCCGCCCGTGCGGGGGCCGGCTTTTCCCGGGGGGTAGGTTTTTTCCCCGCCCACCCCCCTTCGGGGGGTGGGCGGGTACAGGAGCGGACCCCGGGAGCTCGCCTGGAGCTCGACTACAGCTCGACCTCGCGCATCAGCATGCCGACCTCGGTGTTGGTCATCCGGCGCAGCCAGCCCGACTTCTGGTCGCCCAGCGCGATCGGGCCGAAGGCCGTACGGACCAGCTTGTCGACGGGGAAGCCGGCCTCGGCCAGCATCCGGCGCACGATGTGCTTGCGGCCCTCGTGGAGGCTCACCTCGACGAGGTAGTTCTTGCCGGTGTTCTCCACGACGCGGAAGTGGTCGGCGCGGGCGTAGCCGTCCTCCAGCGGGATGCCGTCCTTGAGCTTCTTGCCCAGGTCGCGCGGGAGGGGGCCCTGGATCGCCGCGAGGTAGGTCTTCTTGACGCCGTAGCGCGGGTGCGTCAGCCGGTGGGCGAGCTCGCCGTGGTTGGTGAGCAGGATGATGCCCTCGGTCTCGGTGTCCAGCCGGCCGACGTGGAACAGCCGCGTCTCCCGGTTGGTGACGTAGTCGCCCAGGCACTGGCGGCCGTCCGGGTCCTCCATCGTGGAGACGACACCGGCCGGCTTGTTCAGCGCGAAGAACAGGTACGACTGGGTGGCGACCGTCAGGCCGTCGACCTTGATCTCGTCCTTCTCCGGGTCGACCCGGACGCCCTGCTCCATGACGATCCGGCCGTTGACCTCGACCCGCGCCTGCTCGATCAGCTCCTCGCAGGCCCGCCGCGAGCCCATGCCGGCCCTGGCCAGCACCTTCTGGAGCCGCTCGCCCTCCTGCTCGGCGCCGGGGAAGGTCTTGGGGGTCTTGATCTGCGGCTTGCTGTGCCGGGCCCGGTTGCGCTCCTCGACCTGGGCGTCGTACTCGCGGGGCCGCGCGGGCGCCTGGCCGCGGCCGCGCTGCGGGGCGCCCTTGCCGCCGCCGCGGCCCGGCTTGGAGGCGGCGGCGCCGGTACGGGGGCCGCCCTTGGCGCCGCCGCGGGCCGCCGCGCCCCGGCTGCCGCTCTTCGCGCCGCCCTTGCGCTCGTCACCGCCGGCGGATCCGCCCACGTCGTAGCGGCGCTCCTCGGGACGGGGCTTGCCGGCGCGCTGCTGCTTGTCGTCCCGCTTGTTGCCCGCGCCGCGGTAGTTGCCCCTACCGCTGTCGTTGTTCCTGCCGCTGCTTCGCATCAATGATCCGTCTGAGAGTCGCCGCTGTCGTCTACGTCGAACGACGGGATACCTTCCAGCGAGTCGCCCTCGACCGCGTCCGCCTCCGGGAGGAACGGTGCGAGCTCCGGGAGCTCGTCCAGGCCGCGCAGGCCCATCCGCTCCAGAAAGTAATTCGTCGTCCTGTACAGGATCGCACCTGTTTCAGGTTCCGTTCCCGCCTCCTCCACCAGTCCGCGCTGGAGGAGCGTGCGCATCACACCGTCACAGTTCACACCGCGAACGGCCGAGACTCGGGAACGGCTGACCGGCTGACGGTACGCGACTACGGCCAGAGTCTCCAATGCGGCCTGGGTGAGCCGGGCCTGCTGGCCGTCCAGGACGAAGCTCTCCACCGCGTCCGTGTACTCGGCGCGGGAGTAGAACCGCCAGCCGCCGGCCACCAGCCGCAGATCGAAACCGCGGCCCTGCCTGGCGTAGTCGTCGGACAGCTCGCGAAGCGCCAGCGCGACCGACCGGCGGGGCCGTTGCAGCACCTTGGCCAGGTGCTCCTCGGTCGCGGGCTCGTCGACGACCATGAGGACGGCCTCCAGGGCGGGCTTCAGCGCCAGCTCGGCGACGCCGAGCGCCCCGGCCGGGGCGTCGGGCGCGTCCGCGGTGTCCGGGCGCTCCCGGAGCCCGTCCTCCAGCACGCTCTCCGTGACGTCGTACGCCTGGCTCCCGGCCTCGCCGCCGCTCATGCCCGCTCCTCTTCCGCCGCTTCCCGGTCGTCCGCCGCTTCCTCGTCGGCTGCCGCTTCCTCGTCGTCCGCCGCCCGCGCTCCCTGTTCCGACCCGGCGGCCGGGCTGCCCGATTCCTGGTCGAACTCGTCCGTGACGACCGGCTCGGCTCCCTCCGCGCCCGTCCAGCGGACCCGTAGGGCCCCCAGGGCCTCCTCCTGGTCCAGGATGACCACCCGCTCCCGGTAGAGCTCCAGCAGGGCCAGGAACCGCGCGACGACGGTGAGCGTGTCCGGTGCGTCGGCGACCAGCTCCTGGAAGCTGGTCTCGCCGGCCTCACGCAGCCGCGCCATCACCACCTCGGCCTGCTCGCGCACGCTCACCAGCGGCGCGTGGATGTGGTCGACGTACACCTGGGGCTTGGCCTTGGGCTGCATCGCCTTCACGGCGAGCTTGGCGAATCCTTCCGCCCCGATGCTGATGACGACTTCGGGCAGCAGCTCGGCGTGCTGCGGCTCCAGCCCGACGGTACGGGGGTGGCGCCGCGCCTCGTCCGCCAGCCGGCCGCTGAAGATGTCCGCGATGCGCTTGTAGGCGCGGTACTGGAGGAGCCGCGCGAAGAGCAGATCGCGGGCCTCCAGAAGCGCGAGGTCCGCTTCGTCCTCCACCTCGGCGGCGGGCAGCAGCCGGGCCGCCTTCAGGTCGAGCAGGGTCGCCGCGACGACCAGGAACTCGGTGGTCTGGTCAAGATCCCAGTCCGGCCCCATGGCCCGGATGTGCGCCATGAACTCGTCGGTCACCTTCGACAGCGCGACCTCGGTGACGTCCAGTTTGTGCTTGGAGATCAGCTGGAGGAGGAGGTCGAAGGGGCCCTCGAAGTTCGCCAGCCGGATGGTGAACCTGCCGTCGCCGGCGTCGGGGGCCGACGGGGCGTCGACGTGCGGCTCCCCGACGTGCGGCTCCCCGACGTCCGACTTCTCGGCGTCCGAGGGCTGCTCAGGGGCCGGGGGCTGCTCGACGGGCCCCGGTGCGTCCAGGGCCAGCGGCTCTCCGGGAGTCCCAGTCCCCCCGGTGGCCTGTCGTACGTCCGGAGCCTGCGGCTCCTCCGGGGAGTCCGGCTCCTCCGCGGCGTCCGGTTCGCCCGGGACCGGCGGCACATCGCTGCCCTGCGGCTCCTCGAGAACCGGGAGCTCCTCCGGAGCCGGGGCCTCCTCGGGAACTGGTGCCTCTTCGGGAGCCGGTGCCTCTTCGGCGGCCCGCTGATCGCGGACCCGGGCCACGTCCCGAGCCTCCGGTTCCTCCGAGGCCCCGGGCGCCTTGTGGCCGTCCTCCGCTCTCTCCGGAGCCTCGCGCCGCCCAGCCTGCGTCGCGGCGGGAACCTCGGGCTCCCCGGCGCCCGGCAGCGTTCCCGGCGCCCCGGCCTCGGCCGCTTCCTCCGTCCGGCGTCCCGCGCCCGGCCCGCGCCCCAGAGGGCGGCGGGCGCGGGGCGAAGGGGCGTCGTTGTCGGTCGTCGGCATCGCGGTCCATGGTGCTGCGGTCCCCGTGCCGGGGCGACGGGCTGGTCACGGGCGGGGCGGCCCGCCGAAGGGGCAGGCTATCTCGCGGCCCGCCCGGCACGACGTACCGGCACCGCGGCGGCGGCCGCAAAAATTCCCCGCCGCCGCGGCGGACGGCCGCAACGGGCAGGCACGACGGCGGCCCCGGGGCCGAGCCGGCCGCTGTCCGCACCAGACGACGCAGCGGGCGTCAGCGTCCGCGCAGCCGCCGTACGAGGATGCTGGCGTCGCCGCGCGACTCCAGGTCGGCGAGGACGACGGCGACCGCTTCGCGGACGATCCGGCCGCGGTCGACGGCGAGACCGTGTTCACCGCGCAGCACCAGGCGCGCGTGTTCGAGGTCCATGAGCTCCTCTGCGGAGACATAGACGGTGATCTTCTCGTCGTGCCGTTCCCGGCCGCTGGGGCGCCGGTTGGCGCCACGCCCGGCGCCGCGCCGTCGGCCCTGCTGGCCGACCTGGGCGGCCGCCGCGGCGGCGTCCTGCATGGACTGGCCGGCCTGTGCCGCCTGTCCGGACTGGCCCGCCTGGGCCCTGCGGCCCTGCGGTCCGTCCGTGTCCGTCTCGCGGCCGCCGTGCTCGGCCGGAGCCGCCGTGCGCGCGCCGCCGTCGGCCGGGGCCTCGGCGGCGTCGTTGTCCGCGTGCCGCTGGCGTACCCCGGCGGGCGTCTCCGGCGCGTCCTGGGCGGGGTCGGACTCACCGGCCGGGGCGGGCACCCGCGGCGCCTCGCCGTTGGCGGTGGATCCGTTGGCCGTGCGGCGGGGAGACGAGGACTGCAGCCCCATCCCCCCGGTGGTGCGGAACAGTTCGTCGGCTCCGGGCAGACTCACTCGGCGTGACACCGGGCGAGCACCTCCCTGGCGAGCTGGCGATAGGCGGCCGCACCGACGGAGTTGGAGGCGTAGGTCGTGATCGGCTCGCCCGCGACGGTGGTCTCGGGGAAGCGGACCGTACGGCCGATGACGGTGTGGTAGACGTGATCGTCGAAGGCCTCCACGACGCGCGCCAGGACCTCGCGGCTGTGCACGGTGCGGGAGTCGTACATCGTCGCCAGGATGCCGTCCAGCTGCAGCTCGGGGTTGAGCCGCTCCTGGACCTTCTCGATCGTCTCGGTGAGCAGCGCCACACCGCGCAGCGCGAAGAACTCGCACTCCAGCGGGACGATGACCTTGTGAGCCGCCGTCAGGGCGTTGACGGTCAGCAGACCGAGCGAGGGCTGGCAGTCGATGACGATGTAGTCGTAGTCGGCGAGCAGCGGCTTGAGGGCGCGCTGGAGCGTCGACTCGCGCGCGACCTCGCTGACCAACTGCACTTCGGCCGCTGACAAATCGATATTGCTGGGAAGCAGGTCCATGTTGGGGACCGCGGTCTTCAGGAGCACCTCGTCGGCCGACATGCCCCGCTCCATGAGCAGGTTGTAGACCGTCAGGTCGAGCTCCATCGGGTTGACGCCGAGTCCGACCGACAGGGCGCCCTGCGGGTCGAAGTCGACGAGCAGCACCCGTCGTCCGTATTCGGCGAGTGCGGCGCCCAGGTTGATGGTCGAGGTGGTCTTGCCGACCCCGCCCTTCTGGTTGCACATCGCGATGATTTTCGCCGGGCCGTGCTCCGAGAGCGGCCCGGGAATGGGGAAGTACGGGAGTGGGCGTCCGGTCGGGCCGACGCGTTCGCGGCGTTGGCGCGCGGCGTCGGGCGCGAGCGTGGCCGCGTATTCGGGGTCCGGCTCGTACTCGGCGTCCGGATCGTAGAAGTGCCCCTCGGGCAGGTCGTCGTAGTCGGCGAGACGGGCGGGTTCTCCACTGCCCCGGTCGCCGGCCATGGCGTTCACGTGATGGCCGTCCATGCTTTGGTGGGCTGTCGTGGTCATGCTCTGGTGGGTTGCGAAGGTGTGGACCGCGACGGAGCCGACAGCCTCGCGCCCCGAGGGACCCATGCCCCGTGCAACCGCTCCTGGTTGACCACCTCCGGGAGAAAATGTCGACTCATTCACAAGTCGTCTTACCTCCTTGGATGTGACCAGGAAACTTATCGATAGGTCAGCGTGACACCATGCCGACGGTTGGCGACTCTATGGCGTGTCGGGCGTCCGCAGCAACACAATCCACCGGACCCGGCCCGATGTGTCGGTAACCGAACCCCTCGATGTCAAGGGCGCGAGCGGCATCGGACCGATGTTTCGGGGGTGCGCGAATCGGTTAAAGGGTTACGTTCACGGCGAGTTGAGAGATCGTCGTCCGACGCCGGTCGTGCGGCGTGGCGCACACGCGACCGGCCGGGCCCTGTCGACAAGGCCCGGCCGGTTGTGCGGCGTTGACGCGCTTACTTGACGCCTCAGCCGAGGAGCGTGCGCAGTTCGACGGTCTCCAGGCCGTGCGCCTCGGCGACCGGGCCGTAGACGACCTTGCCGTCGTGCGTGTTCAGGCCCTTGGCCAGCGCCGGGTCACGGCGCAGCGCCTCGACCCAGCCGCGGTTCGCCAGCTCCACGATGTAGGGCAGCGTGGCGTTGGTGAGGGCGTGGGTGGAGGTGTTCGGGACCGCGCCGGGCATGTTGGCGACGCAGTAGAAGACCGAGTTGTGGACCTCGAAGGTCGGCTCGGCGTGGGTGGTCGGCTTGGAGTCCTCGAAGCAGCCGCCCTGGTCGATCGCGATGTCGACAAGGACACTCCCGGGCTTCATCTTGGCGACGAGCTCGTTGGTGACCAGCTTGGGGGCCTTGGCGCCGGGGATCAGGACGGCACCGACGACGAGGTCGGCCTCGATGACGGCCTTCTCCAGCTCGTAGGCGTTGGAGACGATCGTCTGCACCTTGGTGCCGAAGATCTTGTCGGCCTCGCGGAGCTTGTTGATGTCCTTGTCGAGCAGGGTGACGTGGAAGCCGAGGCCCACGGCGATCTGCACGGCGTTCCAGCCGGAGACGCCGCCGCCGATGACGACGGCCTTGCCCGCGGCGACGCCGGGGACGCCGCCGGGCAGCACACCGCGGCCGCCGGCCTGGCGCATCAGGTGGTACGCGCCGACCTGCGGGGCGATCCGGCCCGCGACCTCGGACATCGGGGCGAGCAGCGGCAGCTGGCGGCCGGCCGTCTCGACGGTCTCGTAGGCGATGGCGGTGGTGCCGGACTCCAGCAGCGCGTCCGTGCACTCGCGGGAGGCCGCGAGGTGCAGGTACGTGAAGAGGGTCTGGTCCTTGCGGAGGCGGTGGTACTCCTCCGCGATGGGCTCCTTGACCTTCAGCAGGAGGTCGGCGGTGCCCCAGACCTCGTCGGCGGTGCCGAGGATGGTGGCGCCGGCGGAGACGTACTCCTCATTCGTGATGGACGAGCCGAGGCCGGCGTCCTTCTCGATGAAGACCTGGTGGCCATGGCGGACGAGCTCGTTCACTCCGGCGGGCGTGATTGCCACGCGGAACTCGTTGTTCTTGACCTCGCGGGGGATGCCGACCTTCACGTCGATCACGGTCCTTGAATGAGTGCTTGCAGGAGGAATTATCCCCTCATGCGATGCATGACGGAACTGACCGCGCCGTACGCGGCCCGCCCAGTCTATTGAAGGATCTCCTCTTGTCTAGCCTTGCAAAGCACCTATTTTCATGAGCACCACCACCGATTTCGTAGGCTAGTCGGGGTGATCTTCAAGAAGACGATCTCCCTCGGACCGGTGGAGCCCCGCCGCTGCTGGGTCGCCGAGCCGCTCCAGGGCGTCCGCGATCCGAAGGCGCAGCCCCGCTTCCAGGCGTCCGTCACCGGCGTTACGGGCGATTTCGATGGCTTCGAGGAAGGTCCGCAGCCCGTCCTCGGGCCGGCCCGCGCACTCCTGGACCCGCGCCAGCTCGCCGGTCGCCCGCGCCTGGCCCGCCGCGTCGCCGGCCCTGCGGTACGTCCGGGCGGCCGCCCGCCACTCCCTGAGCGCCTCGTCCCACCGGCCCGCGCGGCGGTGTGCGTCGCCGATCCGGCCGTGCAGCCGCGCCGCGTCGGGCCCCTCGCCCCGGGCCAGCCGCAGCTCCAGCGCCCGCCCGTACCAGTCCGCGGCCCGCTGCCAGTCGCCCAGCTCGGTGTACGAGGCGCCCAGCGACTCCAGCGCCCGGCCGGTGGCCACCGGGTCCTTCACCGAGCGGGCCGCCTCCAGCGCGCCCCGGTAGCGGCCGAGCGCCTCCGAGGTACGGCCCGCCTGGCCGTCGAGGTCCGCGAGGTTGAGCAGGGCGGCGGCCTTCTCGCGCGCCAGACCGCGCCGCTCGGCGACTTCCAGCACCAGCCCGTGCAGCGCGTAGAGGTCCGGCGCGGCCGCCTCCGGGCCCTCGTGCGCAAGCAGCGTCCGGGTCAGCGTGGCCATCAACCGCCGGTCCAGGGTGTCCAGTTCACCGTCGGCGGCGGCGATCCGGGCGGCATCCAGCAGCGTGTCCCGGCGGCTGCGCAGCCAGCTCGCGGCCGCCGCCCTGGAGACGAAGCGGAACGAACGCGGCAGCCCCTCGGCCTTCTTGCGCGCGGGCGAACCGGGCGGCTCGCCCATCGCCCGGCAGGACTGGAGCAGCCGTACGGTGCGCTCCAGCATGCGGGCGCGGGCCAACTGGATGTCGGCGGGCCGCTCGTGCTCATCGAGCAGCTCCCGCACCAGCGGGTCCAGGCAGCCGGGCAAGCGGAACGGGGGACGCGGCGCGGAGTCGGAGGCCTGCGCGCCGCCCCGCGCCGGGTTGTCGGGGGTGTCTTCGTCGACCGGCCGCAGCAGGCCCAGCGCGGCGAATTCCCGCAGTGCGGTCCCGGCCACCACGACCGAGCAGCCGGCCAGCGCGGACGCGAGATGCGCGTCGACCAGGCCGCCGGGAGCCAGGGTGATCAGCCGGAGCATCCGTGCGGCGGGCGGCGGCAGCGTGCCGTACACGAGATGGAAGGCCCGGTACAACGGGCGGGCACCGGTGGACAGATCGGCCGGCAGCGGGACCTCGCGCAGCGCCTGGCGCAGATCGGAGACCGAGGACTTGGGCCGGGCCGCGAGCCAGCCGCCGGCCAGCACCAGGGCGGCGGGCTGGCCGCGGCACTCCTCGGCGACCGCCTCGGCGGTCCGCGGATCGACGGTGATCCTGGTCGGGCCCGCGTAACGGCTGAGCAGTTCGACGGCGGCCGCGCTGCCCAGGCCGCCGAGGGCACACGGCCGGACGTCCGGGATACCGGTCAGCGGCCCCTGGGAGACGACCACGACCAGGCAGTCGGGGGCGTCGGGGAGCAGCGGTTCGACCTGTTCGGCGCCCGGCGCGTCGTCCAGGAAGAGCAGTGCGCGGCGGGTGGCGAGCGCGCCGCGGAGGCGCTCGGTCAGCTCGTCCTCGGCGGCGCCGGGCGGGGCGTCGACGCCGAGCGCGGCGAGCAGTTCGCGGGCGGTGCGGCCGGTGTCGGCCGGTGCGCCGCCCGGCGCGGTGAGCGTTGCCCGCAGCACACCGTCGGGGTAGTCGGCGGCGAGTTCGCGGAGCAGTTCCTCGGCGAGTTCGGTGCGGCCCGAGCCGGGGCGGCCGGCGATCAATAGCACACGGCTGCGGGCGCCCTTGCGGCCGGAGAGGGTGTCGAGGCCGGCGCGTTCGATGTCGGCGTGCAGCGCCTTGAGCTCGCGGCGGCGGCCGACGGCACCCGCCCGGTTCGGGGGAACGGCGGCCGCGGGCACGGTGGCTTCGGCGGGGGCCCGGCCGTCCGCGGCCGGGCGGGACGCCGGTGCGTGCTGGTCGCCCGCCGTCGGGCCGGTCCGCCGCACCGCCTCCGGCGGGAGGTGCCCCCCGCCCACCGCCTGATCCGTCACCGGCCCCGCTCCCGTCCACCTGCGCGTACGAACCCGCCGCGGGCGCGGACGGGAACGTGACCGAGCGTAGTTCACGGCCCGTCACGGCCCGTGCGGAGCAGGGCGGTTGAGTCACCCGATCGGTTCACCGGATCATCTGACCGGTGCACGAAAGTGGGATGCCGCCGGACGGCGGGTCAGGCCTCGAAGGGGCGGGCCGGCCAGGGCGCGTCGGCCGGCCGCAGCGCGTCCAGACCGTCGCCGTTCTGCGCCGCGGTGAGTGCCAGCACACCCACGACGAGGCAGTTGTTGTGCAGCTCGCCGGCCAGCACCCCGCGGACCAGTTCGGCCTGCGGGACCCGCGCCAGCTCCATGTCGGCCTCCTCCTCGGAGACCTCGAACCGCTCGCCCTCGGCCTCGGACAGCTCCCGGGCGAGGAAGATCCGCACGGCCTCGTCGCAGCCGCCGGGCGTCGTGTAGACGTCGGCCAGCACCCGCCAGTCCTCGGCCTTGACGTGCGCCTCCTCGTACAGCTCGCGCTGCGCCGCGTGCAGCGGGTTCTCGCCGGGGATGTCGAGCAGCCCGGCCGGGATCTCCCAGAGCTTCTGGCGTACGGGGTGACGGTACTGGCGCAGCACCAGCACCCGGCCCTCGTCGTCGAGGGCGAGGACCGCCACCGAACCGGGGTGGACCTGGTAGTCCCGCGTGACGGTGGCGCCGTCCGGCATGACCACCTCGTCGGTGCGCACGCTGGTCTTGTTCCCGGTGAACGGCGTCGTGGTCGCGGTGACCGTCCACTCCTCGGGGGTGTCCTTGATCGCCATGGCGGGTCCTCCTGTGTGTTGCCTGTGCCGACGCAGAAATCGCAGAAAACGCTGAAAACTCAGAAGCGCTGAAACGCGGAAACCGGGGCACGACCTCGATGAGGCCGTACCCCGGCAACCGTATCCGTCGCGGATTTCCTACTTCGCGATGCCCGTCTTCCGCGCGACCGCGGCCTTCACCAGGCCGGCGAACAGCGGGTGCGGGCGGGTCGGGCGGGACCGCAGCTCCGGGTGCGCCTGGGTGGCGACCAGGTACGGGTGCACCTCGCGCGGGTACTCGACGTACTCGACGAGCTTGTTGTCCGGGGAGGTGCCGGAGAACAGCAGCCCGGCCTTCTTCTCCAGCTCGCCGCGGTAGGCGTTGTTGACCTCGTAGCGGTGGCGGTGCCGCTCCTCGACGTAGGGCTGGTCGTCGTACGTCTCGCGCACGATCGAGCCCTCGGCGAGCTTGGCCGGGTACATACCGAGCCGCATCGTGCCGCCCATGTCGCCCTCACCTGCGACGATGTCCATCTGCTCGGCCATCGTGGAGATGACCGGGTCGGCGGCGGCCGGGTCGAACTCGGTGGAGTTGGCGCCCTCGATGCCGGCCAGGTTGCGGGCCGCCTCGATGACCACGCACTGCAGGCCCAGGCACAGGCCGAGCAGCGGCAGCTTGTTCTCGCGGGCGTAGGTGATCGCGCCGACCTTGCCGTCCACACCGCGGTCGCCGAAGCCGCCCGGGATGCAGACCGCGTCGCAGTCGGCGAGCTGCTCGGCGGCCCCGGCCGGGGTCCGGCAGTCGTCGGAGGTGACCCACTTCACCTTCACCCTGGCCTTGTTCGCGAAGCCGCCGGCCCGCAGCGCCTCGGTGACCGAGAGGTAGGCGTCGGGCAGGTCGATGTACTTGCCGACCAGCGCGATCTTGACCTCGTGGTCCGGGTTGTGGACCCGGTCCAGCAGGTCCGCCCACTGGGTCCAGTCCACATCGCGGAAGGGCAGGTCCAGCTTCCGGACAACATAGGCGTCCAGGCCCTCGGCGTGCACGACCTTGGGGATGTCGTAGATGGACGGCGCGTCCGGGCACGCGATGACCGCGGCCTCGTCGACGTCGCACATCAGCGAGATCTTGCGCTTGATCGCGGTGGGCACCTCGCGGTCGGCGCGCAGCACGATGGCGTCCGGCTGGATGCCGATGTTGCGCAGCGCCGCGACCGAGTGCTGGGTCGGCTTGGTCTTCAGCTCGCCGGACGGGCCGATGTACGGGAGCAGCGAGATGTGCACGACGAAGACGTTGTCCCGGCCGACCTCGTGGCGGACCTGGCGGACCGTCTCCAGGAACGGCAGCGACTCGATGTCGCCGACCGTGCCGCCGACCTCGGTGATGACGACATCGACGTCGTCGGTCGCCATCCGCCGGATGCGGTGCTTGATCTCGTTGGTGATGTGCGGGATGACCTGCACGGTGTCGCCGAGGTACTCGCCGCGCCGCTCCTTGGCGATGACGGTGTTGTAGACCTGGCCGGTGGTGACGTTCGCACTGCCGTCGAGGTCGACGTCGAGGAACCGCTCGTAGTGGCCGATGTCCAGGTCGGTCTCGGCGCCGTCGTTGGTGACGAAGACCTCACCGTGCTGGAACGGGTTCATCGTTCCGGGGTCGACGTTCAGGTACGGGTCGAGCTTCTGCATCGTGACCCGCAGGCCGCGCGCCTTCAGGAGCGCACCCAGGCTGGAGGCGGTGAGCCCCTTGCCGAGCGAGGAGGCGACGCCCCCGGTGACGAAGAGGTGCTTGGTCGTCGTGGATTTGGGCGGCATGGCCAAGAGGGAGCTCCCGTGGTCGCGAGGTGGAGAGGTGCGAAGCTGCGCCGGCCTGGAGATTCAGGGGTGCGTTCGCTGCGGTTCGGGGGTGCCGGACGTCTGCCGTGACATCTGTGGGTCCCACCGGTCCACGGGGTACCAGGCTATCAGCGACCGGGCATGGTCGCTCCCGGCCACGCACGTACCTCCGCGCGTGACCTTTCCGTGACCGACCCACCCGATCGGACGACCCCACTCCCCGCGAGCGGCGCGCAGACCACCCGTGTGCGTCGTATCCTGCTCGGACACTCGCTACGAGCCGTCCGGGAAGGCACCACCCCCGCCCGATTTCCGGTCCCGCTGCTCGGCGACGTTTCATGGGCAGGACGGACAGCTAACACGTCCCATGGGGGGCGTCACTCCAGTTCGACGGGAGATGCACGTGGCCGGGCGCATCGAGGACTACGCACTCATCGGCGATATGCAGACCGCCGCTCTAGTGTGCCGGGACGGCACGGTCGACTGGCTGTGCCTGCCGCGCTTCGACTCCCCCGCGGTCTTCGCGGGACTGCTGGGCACCGAGGAGCACGGGTTCTGGCGGATGGGGCCCGCGCGCGCCGCCGGGAGCAAGCCGCAGCCTGCCGACCGCCGCCGCTACCGGGGGGACTCGCTCGTCCTCGAATCCGAGTGGGACACCCCGCGCGGCACGGTTCGGGTCATCGACTTCATGCCGCCGCGTGACGGCGCGCCCCAGGTCATCCGCATCGTGGAAGGGGTCAGCGGCCGCGTCCCGATGCGTTCGGAGCTGCGGATGCGGTTCGCCTACGGGTGGGTCGTGCCGTGGGTGCACAAGGTGGATCACCGCACGGTCGCCGTGGCGGGCCCGGACTCGGTGTGGCTGGACACCTCCGTGGACACCTACGGCAAGGACCTGACCACGTTCTCCGACTTCACGGTGTCGCCGGGCGAGCGGATCGCGTTCACGATCAGCTGGCAGCCCTCGCATCACCAGCCGCCGGCGCTGCCGGAGCCGGAGGCGTCGCTGGAGGCCACCGAGGACTTCTGGCGCGAGTGGGTCGAGCACTGCACGTACCACGGTCCCTACCGCGACGCGGTGGTGCGCTCGCTGATCACGCTCAAGGCGCTGACGTACGCGCCGACCGGCGGGATCGTGGCGGCGCCGACCACCTCGCTGCCCGAGTGCATCGGCGGCATCCGCAACTGGGACTACCGCTTCACCTGGCTCCGGGACGCCGCGATCACCCTGTCCTCCCTGCTGCGTACCGGCTACCGGGAAGAGGCGCGGGCCTGGCGCGAGTGGCTGCTGCGGGCGGTGGCAGGCGATCCGGAGAACCTGCAGATCATGTACGGCATCGCGGGTGAGCGGGAGCTGGGCGAGAACGAGCTCAACTGGCTTCCCGGGTACGAGAATTCGCAGCCCGTACGGGTCGGCAACGGGGCCGCGGGACAACTCCAGCTGGATGTCTACGGCGAGGTCACCGAGGCCCTGCACCTGGCGCACATGACCGGGCTGGCCCGTAACGACTACGCCTCCCTCCTCCAGATCAAGCTGATCCAGTGGGTGGAGAAGCACTGGGACGAGCCGGACGAGGGGATCTGGGAGGTCCGCGGGCCGCGCCGGCACTTCGTCCACTCCAAGGTCATGACCTGGGTCGCGGTCGACCGCACCGTCAAGCTGATCGAGTCCGGGGACGTCGACGGTCCGCTGGAGCGCTGGAAGGACCTGCGCGAGACCATCCACCGGGACGTCTGCGAGAAGGGCTACGACAAGGAGCGCAACACCTTCACCCAGTCCTACGGCTCGCAGGAGCTGGACGCCTCGCTGCTGCTGATCCCGCAGATGGGCTTTCTGCCGCCGGACGACAAGCGCGTCATCGGCACCATCGAGGCGATCCAGCGGGAGCTCGGCACCGAGGACGGCTTTGTGCTGCGCTACCCGACGTCCGGCGAGGGCCTCGGCGTGGACGGCCTCGAAGGCGACGAAGGGGCCTTCCTGGCCTGCTCGTTCTGGCTCGCCGACGATCTGGCGATGATCGGCCGGGTCGAGGAGGCGCGCAAACTCTTCGAGAAGCTGCTCTCGCTCCGCAACGACCTCGGACTGCTGGCGGAGGAGTGGGACCCGCGGCTCAAGCGCCAGGTGGGCAACTTCCCGCAGGCGTTCAGCCACGTCCCGCTGATCGACACGGCGCTGCGGCTGACGGCCAGCGGGGCCTACGGCGGCGGGTAGAGAGGGGTCCGGGGGCGGGTGACGGGTGCCCGGGGTGGCCGGGCACCTTGTTCTCACGCTCCTGCGCGGCCCGGTTTCGGGGCTGTCCTCGGGGCCAGTGCGAGGGCGATGACCGGGAGGATCAGCAGGGCTACGGAGGCGTTCAGGCCGCCGTAGCCGATCAGCGCGACGATGCCGCCGGCGAGGGTGCCGCCGGCCGCTCCGGCCAGGCCCATCAGGGTGTCGGCCAGGCCCTGGACCTCGGAGCGGTGCTCGGGCGCGAGGGATTCGGTGAGCAGCGTCGAGCCGGCGACGGTGGCGCAGGACCAGCCGAGACCGAGCAGGAAGAGGCCGGTGGCGGTGGCCCACTGGACGCCGCCGGCGGTGCCGGCGACGGTGGCGGCGCAGACGTAGATCAGCTGCCCGGCGAGGATCATGCGCACCCGGCCGATCCGGTCGGTGAACCAGCCGACGACCGGCGAGAACGCGTACATCCCGGCGAGGTGCAGGCTGATGGTGAAGCCGACGACGGTCAGCGCGGCGCCGTGGTGCGCGAGATGCAGCGGCGTCATGGTCATGACGGACACCATGAGGGCGTGGCCGAGGACGACGGCGGTCAGGCCGAGCAACGCCCCGGGCGAGGCACGGACCTGGCGCAGGGCGGCGGCGATACGGGTGGTGAAGCGGGCGGAGGGAGCGGCGGGGGCGCCCTGACGGTGCGGGGCGGCTTCCGTACGTGCCGTCGCGGCCGCGACATGCAGCGGGTCCGGACGGAGCAGGAACCAGGTCAGCGCCCAGCCGATCAGGAACGCGCCGACGGAGAAGACGAAGGTGCCCGCCTCTTCGGGCAGGCCCAGGGCGCGGGCGACCGGCTCGCCTGGGCCGCTGAGGTTGGGGCCGAGGACGCTGCCGGCCGTGGTGGACCAGACGACCAGGGACAGGGCGCGCGCCCGGTGCGCGTACTCGGCCAGGTCGGTGGCGGCGAAGCGGGACTGGAGGTTGGCGGCGGTGCCGGATCCGATGAGGAGCGTGCCGGCGAAGACCAGGAGGATCCAGCCGAGCCGGGCCGCGGCGAGCACGGTCAGGGAGCCGACGGCGGCGATCAGCCAGCCGGCGCCGAGGCCGATGCGGCGGCCCCGGGACCGGGAGAGCGCGGCGAGCGGGATGCCGAGCAGGGCCGCGCCCAGGGTGATGAGGGCGGTGGCGAGCCCTGCCGCGGCTTCGGATCCGGTGAGCCGGCCGGCCAGCAGCGAGCCGGAGGAGAGCATCGAGCCCATGCCGATACCGGCGATGACCTGGGTGGACATCAGGACCCGGACCGTGCGCCGCTGCACGGCGGCGGCGCGGTCCGGGCCCTCGGCTATACCGGCCGCCGCCTCGTCCCTTCGGACGTCGGCGGGGCCGGTGCCGGTGCTCGCGCCTGCCTGTTCTGTTCCTGACATGCGACACAGCGTATGAGCGGGCCCCGGCGCGCGTCACGGGAATATGTACGGGACATTTCGCGCCGGAGGGCCTTACTGGGGGTCCGGAGGGCCTTACCGGGGATTCCGTGCGCGGGTCCGGTGCCTGCCGGTCAGAACGGGGTCAGGGTCAGGGTGATCTCCTTCGGGGCGCCGTCCTCGATGTACGAGGCGAAGCCGGCGACATCGTCGAAGGCGAAGCCGTATGCCTTGCCGTCCTTTGTCGCCGCGTGCATGGCCTTGGCGTAGTGGTTGGTGAGGCGCTCCTGGTAGAAGGCGGCCGGGTCGGTGGTGGGCTGGTCGGCGTGCGAGCGGAGCGTGGAGCGGTTGAGGGCGGCGCCCAGGATGGCGGCGACGGGGCCGAGGGTGCCGTCGTTGGGGGCGGCGAGGGTGCCGTCGCAGAACAGGACGTCGCGGGTGGACGGCTTGTCGAAGGAGACCGTGCCCGGCCCGGTGAAGGACAGCTTGCCGCCGCCGACCCGGCCGGTGAAGGCGCCCGCGTTGGTGGTGACCGTCAGGTCCTTGGCCTCGTAGGCGGACCATGCCTCGTCGATGGCCGGGGCGAGATAGTCCTTGCCGAAGAGGCCGCTGTCCAGGCCGTGGCCGGGGGCGATGACCCGCTTGTCGTCGATGACCAGGGCGTCGAAGCCCTCGGCGGCCTTGACGTCGGCGAAGATCTTGGCGCGGGCGCCGTCCTTGAGCGTGCCGGTGGTCTGGTCCTTGGCGCCGGTGAGCTTGATCGCGAGGGGCACGCTGAACATGTCGACCATGGTGGTGTTGCAGTACATACCGCCGGAGTTGTACGTGAACTCGGCGCAGTCGTGGAGCACGTCGTAGTTGGGGTCGGACGCGACCCAGCCGGCCGGGTAGGCCAGCGCCGCCTTGCCGTTGCCGTCCTCGACGGCCTTGAACTTGAGCTTGCCGCCGAGCGCGGTGTAGATCCGGCCGGACATCCGGGGCAGTTGGAGGGTGGTGGTGCCGCCGGCGGCGAGCGGTATGGCGTAGTCGGTGAAGCCGTCCGAGCCGTTGTCGGCCAGGGCCACGGGCTTGAGCTCGCCCTCCGGGGTGACATGGACCTGTTGGGTGCCGTCGTTGCCGACGATGTAGATCCAGACCGAGGAATTGGCGTACTCACCGGAGTTGTTGACGATGTGCAGGGACATGCCGGCCGCGGCACGGCCGTCGGGGGCGGGCCGGTGGGCCCGGGTGGGTGCGCCGGTGGCGCGGCCGGCCAGGACGAATCCCGAGGCGGTGGCGGCGCCGGCGGCGAGGCCGCCGAGCAGGCTGCGGCGAGTGATCATGGGTGGCTCCTTGCTGGGTGGGGGGTTGGCGGGAGGTCCGGTTATCGGGAGGTCCGCCGGGCGGGCTGCTGTACGGAGACGGCAACGTTGTCGACGAGCAGGGAGCCGCCCGGCCGGGTCGCGTCCGTGGGTGTCGCGCGGCCGGCCGCCCCGTCCGGGAAGGCACCGCCCATCGCGAGGTTGAGCAGCAGGAAGTGGCCGTGATGGGTGGCCTTCGCCCAGGTGTCGGCGTCCATCTCGGAGGCGTTGACGGTGTGGAACCTCTGACCGTCGACGTACCAGTTCAGTGATTCCGAGGCGCCGTCGGTGCGGTCCAGTTCCAGCGCGTACGTGTGGAACCCGGCCTGGCAGGCGGTGTCCGGGCACTCGCGTGAACTGCCCCTGCCCTGGGTCTCGTTGCACGGCCCGCCGGGGTTGACGCCGCAGTGCAGTACGCCCCAGACCTTGTTGATGCCGTTGACGTTCTCCATGATGTCGAACTCGCCGATGCCCGGCCAGTTCCAGTACGTGCCGCGGTAGTCGGCGCCGAGTGTCCAGAACGCGGGCCAGTAGCCGAGGGCCGCGTCACCGGAGACATCCGGCATCCGGATGCTCGCCTCGATGCGGAGCTTGCCGCCGGCGGGGGCCGCGAAGTCGGTGCGCTGGGTCTCGATCCGGCCCGAGGTCCAGGTGGCGCCGTCCTTCCGTGCGGTGATCCTGAGGTGGCCCGAGCCGTCGAGCTGGAGGTTCTCGGGGCGGTCGGTGTAGGTCTGGCGCTCGCCGGTGCCCCAGTTGGCCGGGCCTCCCGGGTAGCCGGTGCCGGTGTCGATGATCCAGTCGTCGGCGGAGGGGCGCGATCCGGCGGTGCCGTCGAAGTCGGTGCGCCAGATTTCCTCGAAGCCGGAGGGGGCGCCTGGGCTGGTGTGCGGTGGTGGCTGCAGGGGGCGCAGCGGGGCTGCCGGGGCGGAGCTCGATGGTGGCTGCGGCCCTCGCGGTGGGGTGGCTTGCTGGGCGGCCGATGCAGTCGGGAGGGTGAGGGCGCAGGTGGTGGCGAGTGCGGCGCTCGCGACGCTGAGCACTGCTCTCGTCCGGCTTGCGGCCTGGATTATGCGCCTTTCGGCTCGTATTCCCCTGTTTCCGGCCCTACTCGCGGCGTTCTTTCTCATGCTCATGACATTCTCTCCTCGGCACAGTGGGGGGCAGTGAGGAGTTCCTTGGGGGGTACCCGCTATGAGAGCGCTCTCATGGCGTGTGCAGTGCACCCTGCCGACTCGACGGGACACCGTCAAGTCGCCGCGTGAAAAAAGGAGTTGGATGGTGCTGCATGGTGTCTGAACCGAACGGTCCGCGGCCGACGCTGGAGGCCGTCGCGGCGCGCGCCGGAGTCTCCCGCGCGACGGTGTCCCGTGTGGTCAACGGCGGTGCGGGGGTACGGGCCGCGGTCCAGGAGAAGGTCCGCCAAGCGGTGACCGAGCTGGGTTACGTACCCAACAGCGCGGCCCGTTCACTGGTGACCCGCCGCACCGGGGCGGTCGCCGTGATCATCGCCGAACCGGAGACCCGGGTCTTCTCCGATCCGTTCTTCGGCCGCCAGCTGCGCGGGATCAGCCGCGAACTGTCCACCGCCGACACCCAGTTGCTGCTGCTCTTCGTGGAGCACCGCGACGACTACCCGCGCATCGGCCGCTATCTGGCGGGCGGCCATGTCGACGGTGCGCTGATGTTCTCGCTGCACCGCGACGACCCGCTGCCCGGTATGGCCGAGAGCGCCGGGCTGCCCACCGTCTACGGCGGCCGGCCCGGCTGGGCGGGCGCCGAGTGCGCGCCGGGGGCAGCGCCGTTGTTGTACGTCGACACCGACAACCGCGACGGCGCCCGCCAGGCCGTACGCCATCTGCTCGGCCGTGGCCGCCGCCGGATCGCGATCATCACAGGACCGCTCGACCAGACCTCCGCGCTGGACCGTCTCGACGGCTATCGCGACGCGCTGGGCACGGCCGATCCGGACCCGCGGCTGATCGCGGACGGCGCGTTCACGGCGGGCGGCGGGGAGCGGGCGATGGCCCGGCTGCTGGACGCCGCGCCGGATCTGGACGCCGTCTTCGCCTGCTCCGACCTGATGGCGAACGGCGCCCTGCGGACGCTGCGGGCCCGCGGGCGGCGGGTGCCGGACGATGTGGCGGTGGTCGGCTACGACGATCTGGAGCCCGCGGCCTGGGCGGATCCGCCGCTGACGACGGTGCGGCAGGACGTGGAGGAGATGGGGCGGCTGATGGCCCGGTTGCTGCTGAGGCGGCTGGGGCACGGGGGCACGGACGCGGCCGGGCTTGCGCCGGTGGTGACGGAGGCGCGGTTGGTGGTGCGGGAGTCGGGGTGAGGGTGCGGGGCGGCCGGCGGGCCGCCGGCTCCGCCGGCCGCCCCCGCGAGTCCGGCCGCCGGACCGCCGGCGCCCTCCGCATACCGGACTCCGGGTACCGTTCCACGCCATGGGGCCGGAAGCGAAGATCGAAGCCGAGATCACGGTACGCAGGGCGCTGGAGCTGCCCGCGCTGCGGCGCGGCCTGCCGGAGGTGCTGGCCGGTGAGGACCGGTTGGACCGTCCGGTGCGCTGGGTGCACGCCGGCGAGGTCCCGCATATCGCCTCGCTGCTCAAGGGTGGCGAGCTGCTGCTGACCACCGGTCTGGGGCTGGGCGCCCGGCCGTCCGAGCAGCGTGCGTTCATCCGCAAGCTCGCGGACCGCGAGATCGCTGCTCTCGTCGTGGAGCTGGGCTCTCGTTTCGAATCGGTGCCCGCGGCGATGGTCGACGCGGCGCGGGAGTTCGCGCTGCCGCTGATCCAGCTGCACCGCGAGGTCCCGTACGTCACCGTCACCGAGGCGATCCACACCGAGATCATCAACAGCCACTACACGCTGCTGCGCCGGGCCGACGAGATCCTGCGGCGCTGTACGGACGTGCTGCTGCGCGGCGGCGGCGCCCCCGAGGTGCTCCGGCTGCTGGCCGTCTTCACCGGCAACCCGCTCTGCCTGGAGGCGCCCGACGGCAGCCCGCTCTACGCCGCCGGCCCGGAGGGCGACGAGTCGGCCGGCGGCCCCGCGGACGCGGACCCCCTGCTGGCCTGGGAGGGGCTGCGCGACTCCGGCGTGCGCGTCGACGTCCCCGGGGGCGGCCCCGGTCCCGACGCCGTACGCGCCCGCCTGGTCCTGCTCCCCGTCAACGCCCCCGTCGCGCCGCTCCACCGGATCGCCGCCGAACGCGCCGCCGACCTCCTGGCCGTGGTCATGCTCCAGTCCCGCCAGGAGGAGGCGCTGGCCGCACGAGGCCGCGGCGACTTCCTCGCCGACCTGGCCGAGGGCCGGATCTCGGCGGCCGAAGCGCCCGCCCAGGCCCGCCTGCTGGGCTTCCGCCCCGGGACCGACCCCGTCCTTCCGGTGGTCATGCGGCTGCCCGCCGGCCTCCCCTCCCCCGGCAGCTGGGCCCTCCTCGCCCAGACCCTGCGCGAGGAACTCGCCGGCCTCGGGGCACCCGTGCTGCTGGGCGTACGGCCCGTGGAGGGCCGGGTTCCGATGCTCGTGGCACCGCGCGCGGGCCAGAGCCGCGACGCCCTCGCCGACCGGATCGCCGAGGCGCTGCGCGCCGGAGTCGTCCGGGCGGGCCTCGACCGGCCGTCCGCGCACCGCCCGGTGGTCGTCGTCGGTACGGCGGGCGACTGGGCCGCGGCGGGCCCCGGGCTGCGGCATGCCGCGGAGGCGGCGGCCGCTGCGCAGGGGCTGCCCGAACAGCCCTGGTACGACGCGCGCCGCCTGGACATCGAGCTGCTGCTCTGGCGGATGCGCGAACACGGCGAGCAGGACGTCCTCACCGACTTCGTGGAGCGCGCCATCGGTCCGCTGCTCGCGCACGACCGCGCCGCCCGCCAGCCGCTGCTGCCGACGCTGGAGGCGTATCTGGCGAGCGCCGGCCGCAAGGCCGAGACGGCCCGCGATCTGAACGTGAACCGGCAGACGCTCTACGACCGCCTGGCGCGCATCGCCCAGCTGCTGGCCACGGACCTGGACGACCCGCAGACGGTCCTGGGCCTGCGGCTGGCCCTGCGCGCACGCCGCCATACGGAGCGCCCTTGAGGGCATCGGACGCGGGGACGGGGGCTCCCGTGCGTCCCTCTCCACTCCGGCTCACCGCACGCACAAAGCGCGCTAAACCGGCTGAACCGGCTGGGTCAACTCGTCGTAGACGCTGAGGACCTGCGCGACCGTGTCGTCCTCGCTGGGCCAGCCGGCGGCCTGGACGCGGCCCGCCTCGGCGAGCGCGTCCCGGCGTGCGGGGTCCGCGAGGAGGCCGAGGACGGAGCGCGCCAGGGCCGTGGCATCCCCGTAGCGGACCAGTTCCGCGGCCCGGCCGACGAGTTCGCGGGTGCCTCCGGTGTCGGTGGCGACCAGCGGCACCCCGGCACGCAGCGCCTCCTGGGCGATCAGGGAGCGGGCCTCCCAGCGGCTGGGCAGCACCACCAGGTCGGCGGCGGCGAGGAGTTCCGGCACATCGTCGCGGCGGCCGAGCAGCTGGACGGGCAGCCGCTCGGCGTCGATGCGCCGCTGCAGCGCGGCCCGCTGCTCGCCCTCCCCCGCGATGGCGAGCAGCGGCTGCGGGTCGAGCGCGCACCAGGCATGCGCCGCGTCGAGCAGCAGGTCATGGCCCTTGGACGGGTCGAGCCGGCCGACCGCGAGCAGCAACGGGCGGTCCACGGCGCCCAGTTCGGCCCGCTCCTTGTGACGCATCCGGTCGTGGTCCTCGGGCTCGGACGGCGCGCGGACCGGCCGGGGGCGCGGAATCGCGACCGGCGCCAGGCGCGCATCGCGCGCGCCCCGTTCACGCGCCCGGTCCACAAGATCGGAGCAGACCCCCAGGACGACCGCGGCGGCCCGTGCCACGCGCCGCTCCATCAGATGCACGAGCCCGGCCCGCGCGCCCTCGGTGTGCGCCTTTGTGTGCCAGGTGATGACCAGCGGCACGCGCCCTCCCCTGGGGCCGCGGAGTCCGCGCAGCGCCAAGGAGGCGCGCAGCCCCGCCCCCAGACCGTGCGCGTGCACGAGGTCGGCGTCCCAGCAGGCGCTGCGCAGCGAGGCCACGCTCGCCGGGTCCGTACGCGGCGCGACCTGGGCGAACCGGGCGCCCGCTCCGGTGAAGTCGTAGGCGGACTCGGTGTCGGACGTGGCGCAGACCGTCACGCGCACGCCGCGCGCCACGAGCCCCGCGGCCAGCGAGCGGACATGCGCGGCGCTGCCGGCGCCGCCGCGCCCCAGCACCTGGACCGTGCGCAGCGGCGACTGCCCGTTTGACGGGGTCGGGGTGCTGGTCACGTGGTCGGGCTCCTGGGTCGGCGGACGGTACGGACCGTACCGGTGGGGCGGTCGAAGTACTACAAGGCTCTGCGGCGTGCTGCGGGGTGTTGCGGGTCGTGGCGGGTTGTTACGAAGTTCGACGGGGTAGTACCGGAACCGATCGGATCGCGACCGGTTCGGAATGGCGCGAGGCACCCGGAGGCGCTCCGTACACCGCGGCACTCAGCCGTCAACGGCACTGACGCCCCCCGACCGGACACGACGCGGCACACCCGCCCGGAACCGCGCCCGCGCCCCAGGATGCCAGCCCGACGACGCCAATTCGGCGCCGCGGGCATCCGGTTCCGGTGGGAAGTCTCACCCGCACATCCGCGGGTTCACCCACATGGGCGACAAATCGACTGCGCTGGTTGCCGTTCCCCCGGGGCGGAAGAGGCCGATGGGGCAGCGGGGGCGGCGAGGGGCGGCTCCGGCGCCCGACGCTCCGCCGCTCGGCGTGGCCGCTGCCCCGGGTGGCTCCGGTGGCCGCCCCGGGGGTGCGTATCGCGGCGGCGTACGTCAGACCGCTGCGGCGGCCCGGCTGACGTGGTCGCCGGCGGCCGCGGCGGCGATCAGCCCGGCGGCATGTACGGCCAGCCCCCTGCGGCCGTTCCCGGTCACGATGGCGAGCCCGAGGGCCGCGCCGAGTGCGTGCGCTCCGGCGTCCCCGAGCATCGTGCGTTCCCCGAGGTCGTCACCGACGACCGCGGCCGCGGCACCCATGGGCGCGGCGGACAGCGGACCCGCCGGCCCGCCGCGCAGCAGCCCCGGCGCCCCGAGGACCAGCACGGCGCCCGCGGCCCGGCCCGGCCGGACGTCCAGGAGGTTCACCAGATGGGCCGACCCCGCTATCACCACGCCCGCCAGCAGCTTGTCGGCCGGGCGCTCCTTGAGGAGGGCACCAGCGGCGAGACCCGCGGCACCGATCCCGAACAGCTTCACCGCTCCACTGGTGACCTCGCCGTGCCGGAGTGCCGAGAGGTGCGCCCGGAATCCGCGCCGCGGGTCACCCGCGCCGACGGCGTCGTCGTACGCACCGCAGCCCCCGGCGGCGAGGACCGCCAGGGCCGTGGCGCCCCTGACCCGGCCGGGCAGTCCCGGCGCGGTGGCGGCGGCGAGCGCGGTGCCGGTGGCCGTGGCGAGTCCGGCATGCAGGTTCACGGTGCGGCCCGCGTAGTTCTTCCGCTCCCACCGGGCGGCACCGCCCGGCGGCCGGCTCCTGAACGCCCCGTAGGCAGCCCGGGTCGTGCCCGCCGCCCCGAGCAGCGCGGAGATCCGCCCCCACACCCTGCCGCCGGCCATCCCCACCATGTCGCTCCCCTCGCCCGGCACCGTGCCGCGCTCAACTCCGGGCCACCTTAGGGGCGAGAGCCTCACGACCAGCCGGGAGGCCGCCGCTGACCTGGTCCTTCCCGCCCTCGCGTGGTACCGGGCGGCATGCCCCAGCCCGTGTCCCCGGCCCTCTACCGCCCCGTCCGGGCCGTCTCCAGCAGTTCCTCGGCGTGGGCGCGGGCCGTCTCCGAGTCCTCCTGGCCGGCGAGCATCCGGGAGAGTTCGCGGACCCGTTCCTCGCCCTCCAGGACGGTGACGCCGCTCCTGGTGACCGACCCGTCGTTCGTCTTCTCGACCAGCAACTGGCGGTCCGCGAACGCCGCGACCTGCGGGAGGTGTGTGACCACCACGACCTGCGCCGACTTCGCGAGCCTGGCCAGCCGACGGCCCACCTCGACGGCCGCCTTGCCGCCCACGCCCGCGTCCACCTCGTCGAAGAGGTAGGTCGGTACGGGGTCGGAGCCGGCGAAGACGACCTCGACGGCGAGCATCACCCGGGACAGCTCACCGCCGGACGCGCCCTTGGAGATCGGCCGGGGCGGTGCACCCGGGTGCGGCGCCAGCAGGAGCTCCACCTCGTCGGCGCCGGCCGGGCCGTAGGCGACGGTGCGGCCGCCGACCACGATGCCGTCGGCGTCCTCCGCCACCTCGGTCTGCCGGATGTCGACGCTCACCCGGGCGTGCGGCATGGCGAGTTCGCCGAGTTCGGCGGTGACCGCGTCGGCGAACCGCTTCGCGGAGGCGGTGCGCGCGTCGGTCAGCTCCTGTGCGAGTTCACCCAGTTCGACGCGGAGCGCGTCCCGCTCCGCGGTCAGCTCGCCGATCCGGTCGTCGTCGCCGTCCAGTTCGGCGAGCCGCGCGGCACTCTCCTCGGCCCAGGCCAGCACCGCCGTGATGTCCTCGCCGTATTTGCGGGTCAGGTGGGTCAGGGCGGCCCTGCGCTCCTCGACGGCGGCGAGCCGCAGCGGGTCGGCGTCCAGGCCGTCGGCGTAACTGGCCAGCTCGCCGGCCACGTCCGCCATCAGGATGCCGATCTCACCGAGCCGCTCGGCCAGCGTGGACAGCTCCCGGTCGTGGCTGCGTACGGCCTCCAGCGCGCGATGGGCGCCGGCGACCAGGGTCGTGGCGTCGACGCCCTCGGGGTCCTCGGGGTTGCCGGCCAGCGCGGCATGCGCGGCGGACGCGGCGGAGGCCAGCGCCTCGGCGTGGCCGAGCCGCTCGGCTTCCGCGGCGAGTTCGGTGTCCTCGCCCGGTTGGGGTTCGGCCGCGGCGATCTCGTCGAGGCCGAAGCGCAGCAGATCCGCTTCCTGGGAGCGCTCGCGGGCGAGCGTCGTCAACTCGTCCAGCTCGGCGGCGACGGCGCGCAGCCGGCGGTGGGCGGCCGCGTAGGCGGCGAGCGGGACGGCGACCGCGTCGCCGGCGTAGCGGTCCAGGGCCTGCCGCTGGCGGGCCGGCCGCAGCAGGCCCTGCTGGTCGGTCTGGCCGTGCACGGCGACCAGGTCGTCGGCCAACTCCCCCAGCAGTCCGACGGGTACGGAACGGCCGCCGACGTGGGCGCGCGAGCGGCCTTCGGCGGAGACGGTGCGGCTGATCAGCAGCGCGCCGTCGTCCAGCTCCGCGCCGGCCTCCTCGGCCCGTACGGCCGCCGGGGTGTCGGGGCCGGTGGTGATCCGGCCCTCCACGACCGCCGACTTGGCACCGATCCGCACCAGGGCGGGGTCCGCGCGCCCGCCGAGCAGCAGGCCGAGGCTGGTGACGACCATGGTCTTGCCCGCGCCGGTCTCGCCCGTCACCGCCGTGAAACCCGGGGACAGCTCGACAACGGCGTCGTCAATGACGCCCAGGGACCGGATCCGCATCTCCTCCAACACGGATACGACCTTACGAGGTCCGGGGGCCGCCCCGCGACGGCCTCCCCCTCTCTCCTGCCCGCGCACCTGAGGAAAACCCCACCGAAAAACGGGTGGATGCCGCATGGTGCGGGACGGTGGCCGACCGTCACGCTGATCACAGACAGCAACGAAAGGTGTGCTCATGTGCAGCGGATCGGCGCGTGCGGCGCCGCTGGGTCAACGGCCCGCATTCACGGGGACGGCGGTGGCGACGCCGTTCGCCGCGACGGTCGTGAATGTGTCGACGGCCACGCTCGCGGCGACCGGTACGACCGGTGTGCCGGCCGCCGCGCGACGGACGACGGAGGCCGACGACGTCGGGGGCATGTCTCTCGTCCTTCCCGTCGAGTCGGTCTATATGTCGACTTCGTGGTCGCCTCGACGATGGGGACGGCCGTCGTCCAGCAGCACCGCGAGTTCGCGATGCTCTGTACGCGGGCTCCGCCGCCATCGCCGGCACCGCCCTCGTCCTCGGTGCGGCCATCGCGCTGTTCACCATCGCCCCGATGCTGCACCAGACGTTCGGCGACGCACCGCCGTATGCGCCCTGGACGACGGCCGGCGCGACAGCCGGCGGCACGGTCCTGCTCGCGCTGCTCGCCACCGGCCTGCCCGTCCACACCGGCCTGCGCCGCCGCGCCACGGAAACCCTGACCGCGGCCTGACCCCACCAGAGAGGCACACCCGATGAACGGCCCACGGCTCAACGGCCCACGACGCCCCCGCCGCACCGGCGGCACGGCCCTGTTACTCGCCGCCCTGACCGCCCTCACCGCCACCGCCGCCTGTGCGGACCCGGGAACTCCCGCCCCGGCCCGGTCCGCGCCCGGAGCTCAGGCCGCCGCCCCGCCCGCGTCCCTGAACGGCGTCTGGCGGATGGACGGCTACGGCACCCTCGTCGCCATCGAGGGCCGCAGCCTGCGGACGTACGACACCACGAGCATCAGCTGCCTGCCCGGCTCGGTCACGGGCACCCGCACGGCCGGTCCCGACGGGCACGGCCGGAGCGTTTTCACGGTGCCCGACTCGGCCCCCCTGACGGTGACCCCGTCGGGCGCCGGCCGGGCCCGGCTGTCCTTCGAGGACTCCGCCGGCCACCGAGGCCTGCACCGCGTCGGGACACTGCCCGACCGCTGCCGAAAGCGCCCGCCGCACGACCCCCGTGCGGTCTTCGACGTCTTCTGGCAGACCTTCGCCGAGAACTACCCCTTCTTCCGCGCGAAGAAGATCGACTGGACGGCGGTCCGCGACCGCTACCGGCCCCGGATCACGGCGAAGACCACCGACGACGAACTCTTCGCGGTGCTGCGCAAGATGATCGAGCCGCTGTACGACGCCCATACCCGGGTCATAGCCGGGCCCGATCAGTGGTTCGCCGGCAGGCGTCCGGGCACCGTCCTGCCAACACCCGAGTCCACCGCCCGCGTCGAGGAGGCGATCGCGGCGAATCTCGGCCCCGGGGTCGCCCAACGGCGCTGGGCCCAGGGCAAGCTCTCGTACGCCGATCTCCCCGGCCGCATCGGCTACTTCCGGGTCACCCAGTTCGCGGACTACACCAAGAAGGGCGACTACGCCGGCGATGTCGCCGAGCTCGACCGGGCCCTGGACTCCGTGTTCACCAAGTCCCGTACGCAGGGTCCGACCGCCCTGCGCGGCCTCATCGTCGACGTACGGGTCAACGGCGGCGGCCAGGACCCGCTCGGTCTGCGCATCGCCTCGCGGCTCACCGACCGTCCCTATCTCGCCTACCGCAAGCGGGCGCGCAACGACCCCCATGATCCCGGCAGGTTCACCGTGCCCCAGCCCATAAAGGTCCACCCGCACAAGGGCCCCGTCTACACCGGTCCGGTCGCGGTCCTGACCGGGCGGCTGACGATCAGCGCGGGCGAGACCTTCACCCAGTCCCTGATGGGCCGCTCGCCCTCCCCCACCCGCATCGGCGAGAACACCCAGGGCGTGTTCTCCGACATCCTGGACCGCGCCCTGCCGAACGGCTGGACCTTCGGCCTCCCCAACGAGGAGTTCCTGACCGCCGACGGACGGACCTTCGACGGCCCCGGCATACCTCCGGCCCTCGCCACCCCCGTCTTCACGGACGAGGAGCTGACCGCACACCGCGACTCCGCGCTCACCCGCGCCCGCGCGTATCTGTCGCCACGGGCGCCCGGGAACGGCGGCTAGGAGGCCGGCGACCGAAGGCGCGGGAGGCGGCCGTGTCCCGGCGCCTCCCGCCTCGCGCGGCGACCCCGCCCAGGGCCTGTCCGATGAGTCGGCCCTAGTGCGGCGCCCCCCGCCACCCCGCCACCGGCAGGGCGAACTTGGCGACCAGACGATCGGTGAAGGAGGCATGGTGCAGTCGCGCGAGGCGTACGGGCACGGCGCCGCGGCGGACCTCCACCCGCGCGCCGGCGGGGAGTTCCACGCTGCGGCGGCCGTCGCACCACAGGACGCCGTGCGGGGTCTTGGGCTGGACCTCCACCGCCAGTACCGAATTCGGCGAGGTGACCAGCGGCTTGGCGAACAGGGCGTGCGCGCTGATCGGAACCATCAGCAGCGCCTCGACCTCGGGCCAGACCACGGGGCCGCCCGCCGAGAAGGCATACGCGGTCGAGCCGGTCGGGGTCGCGCAGACCACCCCGTCCCCGCCGAAGCGCGACACGGGCCGGCCGTCGACCTCGGTGACGACCTCCAGCATCCGCTCCCGGGCCGCCTTCTCCACCGATGCCTCGTTCAGCGCCCAGTCGGTGTGCACGACACCGCCGTTGTTGCGGACGAGGACATCGAGCGTCATCCGCTCCTCGACCTCGTAGGCGCGGGTGACGACCCGGTCGACAACCTTGTCGAGGTCGTCGCGTTCGGCCTCCGCCAGGAAACCGACCCGGCCGAGGTTGACACCGAGCATCGGCACTCCCGAGGTACGGGCGAAGTCCGCGCCGCGCAGCAGCGTGCCGTCCCCGCCGAGCACCACCAGCAGTTCGCAGCCCTCGGCCGCGCACTGCTCCGACTCGACGCGCACCACTTCCGGCGGCAGCGGCAGATCCGCGGCCTCCTCCGCCAGCACCCGCACCCCGATCCCGCTGCGCAGCAGTCCCTGGACGACGAGTTCGGCGCTGCGGATGGCCGCCGGGCGGCCGGTGTGCGCGAGCAGGAAAACGGTCCGCGGCGCGTCGTTCCCCTCGTGCGCTGCGCTGCCTTCAACTGCCTGGGTAGTGGTCAACGGGGCCCCTCCGCCACTGCACGGTCGACATCCGCCGGGTCGAGTGCAGGCGCCCCGGCGCGCAGCCACAGAAAGTACTCGACATTCCCGGAAGGTCCAGGCAACGGGCTGGCGGTCACACCGAGCACGCCGAGCCCCAGTTCGGCCGCCCGGCCGGCGACCGCGCGTACCGCCTCGGCCCGCAGTTCCGGGCTGCGCACCACCCCGCCGCTGCCCAGCCGCTCCTTGCCGACCTCGAACTGCGGCTTGACCATGAGCACCAGGTCCGCGTCGGGCGCCGTGCAGCGGACGAGCGCGGGCAGTACGAGCCCCAGCGGGATGAAGGAGAGATCGCCGACGACGAGGTCGACGGGCACCGAGTCGATCTGCTCCAGCGTCAACTCGCGTACGTTCGTACGGTCCTTCACGGTGACCCGGTCATCACTCTGCAGGGACCAGGCGAGCTGTCCGTATCCGACGTCGACGGCGACGACATGTCCGGCGCCGGCCCGCAGCAGGACGTCGGTGAAGCCGCCCGTCGAGGCGCCCGCGTCCAGGGCCCGCCGGCCTTCGATCCGCAGTCCGTGCGGGGCGAAGGCATCAAGGGCGCCGGCGAGCTTGTGGCCGCCGCGGGAGACATAGTCGGGGTCGCTCTCGTCGGTGCGGACGACCACGGCCGCGCTGGTCTCCACCTGGGTGGCCGGCTTGGACGCGGTCGCCCCGCCGACGGTCACCCGCCCCGCGGCGATCAGCTGGCTCGCGTGCTCGCGCGAGCGGGCCAGCTTGCGGCGCACCAGCTCCGCGTCGAGTCGGCGTCGTGCCACTCCTGCCACCTGTGGTTCAGCTCCTGTTGTCGTACGTCGCCGTGTCGCGCGTCGTCGCGGACGGGGCGGGCGGCCCGGGGCGCTGGTCGAGAGCGGCCAGCGCGTCGCGCAGCCCACGGTGCACATCCTCGTACACGTCGAGATGGCCGGCGGCGGGGAGGTGGTCGGCATCGGCGAGGCGCCGCAGCCGGGCGTCCACCGTGGCGTCCCCGGTCGGCGTGATCCCGATTCCGAGCGGCTGCGGCTCGGCGGGCCCCACGGCGTCGGCGGGCGCACCCACGGTGGCAGCGGGGTCCGCGGGCTCGGCGCTCTCAGCGGCCGCACCGGCCTCAGGGGTCGCACCAGCCTCGGGGGGCGCGGTGGTCGCAGCGCCCCAGGTGGTCGCAGCGCCCTCGACGGACGCGGCGCTCTCGGGGGATACGGCGGTCTCGGCGGGTACGGCAGACCCGTCGTGCTCCGCGGGTGCCTCCGGCTCCGGGCCGGACGTCGGCTCTTGCATGCCCCGACGCTACCTCGGCGCCCCGCCACGGGACCGCCGGCGGACGAACGAGCCGCCCGCGACCTGGCGTATCGTCGAGCGCGATGGCGACTCCCGACCAGTGCCGCGCCGCGCTCGACCGGCTGGCCCAGAACATGTCCTCGGCGGACGGCGACGTACGCAGCGCCGCCGCGCTCGACCGCTCGCTCAGCTGCCGCATCACGGACCTGGACATCACGTTCCTGGGGCGACTGGCCGACGGCACCATCCGGGACGTGACCAGCGTCCCCGGCCCGCCGCCTCAAAAGGCCGAGATCCGGCTGTCCATGGCCGGGGACGATCTGATCGCGCTGGTGGACGGCGAGCTGAACTTCGCGAAGGCGTGGGGCAGCGGCCGCGTCAAGCTGGAAGCGGGCCTGCGCGACCTGCTGCGCCTCAGGACACTGCTGTAGTCGCGGCGGCCCGCCGCGCCGGTCCGCCACCCGCCCCGCGTTCCGCCCCGCCGTCCGAACCATCCGAACCGTCCACCGGGTCATCCGCCGTGGCCCGGCGGGGCTTCCGTGCCGCCGGGATGACCAGCGGGGTGCCGGTCTCCGGGTCGTCGATGACCTGGCAGCCGAGCCCGAAGACGCGCTCCACGAGCTCGGCCGTGACTATCTCCGAGGGCGCGCCCTCGGCGATGATCGCGCCGTTCTTCATGGCGATGAGGTGGCTGGCGTAACGGGCGGCGTGATTGAGGTCGTGGAGCACGGCGACGAGGGTGCGTCCCTGCTCCTCGTGCAGCTCCGCGCACAGGTCGAGGACCTCGATCTGATGCTGGATGTCCAGGTATGTCGTCGGCTCGTCGAGGAGCAGCAGCGGTGTCTGCTGGGCGAGCGCCATCGCGATCCACACACGCTGCCGCTGCCCGCCCGAGAGCTCGTCGACGTAGCGCTCGGCGAGCTCGCCGACGCCGGTCGCCGCCATCGACTCCTCGACGATCCGCTCGTCGTCGGCCGACCACTGGCGCAGCAGTCCCTGGTGCGGGTAGCGGCCGCGTGCCACCAGGTCCGACACGGTGATCCCGTCCGGTGCGATCGAGGACTGCGGCAGCAGCCCGAGCGTCCTGGCCACCTTCTTGGCCGGGAGCGAGGAGATCGCCGAGCCGTCCAGCAGCACCGATCCGGCGGTCGGCCTGAGCATCCGCGAGAGCGCGCGCAGCAGTGTGGACTTGCCGCAGGCGTTGGGTCCGACGATGACCGTGAAGGAGTGGTCGGGGATCGCGACCGAGAGGTTTTCGGCGATGACCCGCTGGTCGTAGGCGAGGGTGACGTTCTCGGCCGTGAGACGGCTCACTTCGAAACTCCTGGGGTTGTGGTGACGCTGGTGTTGCCCGGCAGCCACCGGGCCGGTGCCTGCTCTGCCCGGCGGCCTCTCCTACCGCCCCGGCGGCCGCTCGTTCCGCCCCGACGGACTCTCGTACCGCCCCGTCCGCCGCTCATATCCGCCCCGACCGCCGCTCCACAGTCAGCAGCCACAGCAGATACCCGCCGCCGAGGACGCCGGTCAGTACGCCCACCGGCAACTGGTCGGCGCCGAAGAGGCGCTGTGCGGCCCAGTCCGCGGTGACCAGCAGCACGGCGCCCATGAAGGCGGACGGCAGCAGGTTGGGGCCGGGCGAGCGGGTGAGCCGGCGGGCCAGCTGCGGTGCGGTGAGCGCCACGAAGGCGATCGGCCCTGCCGCGGCGGTGGCGGCGGCGACGAGCAGGACGGCCGCCAGCAGCGCGATGACGCGGACCCGGTCGACCCGTACGCCCAGCGCGTACGCCGCGTCGTCGCCCATCTCCAGCATGCGCAGCGGGCGACCGTAGAACAGCGCCAGGGGGATGAGCACGGCGCAGACGGCGGCCAGTGGCCAGACCTGGTCCCAGTCCCGGCCGTTGAGCGAACCGTTCATCCAGGTGGTGGCTCGGGTCGCCTCGACGATGTTCGCCTTGGTGAGGAGGTAGAGCACGACGGCGTAGAGCATCGCGGAGCCGCCGATCCCGACGAGCACGAAGCGATAGCCCTGGATGCCGCGCTTCCAGGCGAGCAGGAAGAAGGCGACGCCGGTGGCCACACCGCCGACGACCGCACCTGCGGCGACCGCGAAGGTGCCGCCCTGGAAGAAGACGATGACGACCAGCGCGCCGACCGACGAGCCCTGGGCGAAGCCGAGGACGTCGGGGCTGCCCAGCGGGTTGCGCGTGACGGTCTGGAAGACGGCTCCGGCGATCCCGAAGGAGGCGCCGACCAGCAGCCCCACCAGCACCCGCGGCAGCCGCAGTTCGCGCACGATGAACTCCTGGCCGGCGTTGCCGCCGCCGGTCAGCGCGCCGAGCACCTCGCCCGGCGTCATCGGGTAGTCCCCGGAGCCGATCAGGGCGATGCCCGCGGCCAGCGCGACGGCCAGCAGCAGCAGTCCGACGAGGACGGCGCGCAGGTCCAGGCGCAGCGACAGCCCGCCCGCGGTGCGTACCGACCTCACCCGCCGGTGCACGGGCGCCCCCTGGCCACCCGTCTTGGCGCCCTCGCCGGGCGCGCCCGCTTCCGTGCCCGCCCCGGGCTTCACGATCGCGTTCACAGCTGGGCCATCCTCCGACGCCGTACGAGATAGATGAAGACCGGTCCGCCGACGATGGCCGTGACGATGCCGACCTGAAGCTCGCCGGGCCGGGCCACGACCCGGCCGAGGATGTCCGCGCCCAGCAGCAGGACCGGGGAGAGCACCGCGGAGTACGGCAGGATCCAGCGCATGTCGGGGCCGGTGATGGCGCGTACGACATGCGGAACCATCAGGCCGACGTACACGATCGGGCCGCAGGCGGCGGTGGCCCCGCCGCACAGCAGCGTGACGGCGGTCATCGCCAGCACCCGGGTGCGGGTCAGCCGGGCGCCCAGCGCCCGCGCCTGGTCGTCGCCGAGCGCGATGGCGTTCAGCGGCCGGGCGATGAGCAGCGCGAGGACGCCGCCGGCCACGAGGAACGGCGCGATCCAGGTGACCGTCGGCATGGTGGCGGCAGCCAGCGAACCGACCGTCCAGAAACGCATCTTGTCCAGCGCCGCGGTGTCCATCAGGTTGACCGCGTTGATGTAGCCGACGAGGACGGCGGTCAGCGCGGTGCCGGCGAGCGCGAGCCGTACCGGTGTGGCGTTGCGGGTGCCGCCGAGGACGTACACCGCGACGGAGACGAGTGCGGCGCCGGCGAACGCGAACCACACATAGCCGGTCAGCGAGGTGACGCCGAAGAAGCTGATGGCGGAGACGACCGCGGCCGAGGCGCCGGCGTTGATGCCCAGGATTCCGGGGTCCGCGAGGGGGTTCCGGGTCAGCGCCTGCATGACCGTGCCGGCCAGGCCGAGGGCGGCGCCGACGAGCAGTCCGAGGAGGGTGCGCGGGAGGCGCACATCGCGGATGACCACGTCCGTATCGGAGCCGGAGTACTGGAACACCCCGTGCCAAACCTGGTCCAGGGGTATCTGTTTGGCGCCGACGGCGATGCCGAGCGCGACGACGACGGCGAGGGCGGCAACGGAGGCGAGCAGCCCTGTGGAGCGCATGACCTGACGACGCGGTGGCGCCACGGATGCCGGGGCCTCGGGTGCCGCGGGGGGACTGTCAACTAACACGAGAGTTAGGTTAGCCTACCCTCACACGACTCGACCCGCCGGCCCTCCCGTCGGCGGGCACGGCCGCACGTCCCCCACCACAGCGCCCGTCCGAGCCCCTGTCAGAGCCCTCGATACGGGCCCACCCAGAGAGAAGCGCATCCATCATGAGCACCCCCAGCAGCGTAACTCCGTCCCGCCGCGGCATCCTCGCCGCGGGCGGCGCCGTCGGCATCGGCGCCCTGCTCGCCGCATGCGGCACCGAAAAGGGCTCAGGGGGCGCCAAGGGCGGTGCGAAGAGCGGCCCGTGGTCGTTCACCGACGACCGCAAGGTGAAGGTCTCGCTGGACAGTGTTCCGCAGCACATCGTCGCCTTCACCGGCACCGCGGCCGCGCTGCACGACTTCGGGATCGACGACCAGATCGTCGGCGTCTTCGGCCCGACCAAGCTCCGGAACGGCAAGGCCGATCCCCAGGCGGGCGATATCGACGTCGACAAGGTCACCATCATCGGCAACGCCTACAACCAGTTCAACATCGAGAAGTACGCCGGCCTGGCGCCCGATCTGCTGATCACGAACATGTACGAGCCGAACGCGCTGTGGTTCGTCCCGGACGACAGCAAGGAGAAGATCGCAAAGCTCGCCAAGAGCGTCGCCATCACCTCGTCCCGGGTGTCGCTCATCAAGATCATCGAGCGGTACGCCGAGCTGGCGGAGTCGCTCGGCGCCGACCTGAAGGCCAAGAAGGTCACCGATGCCAAGGCCCGCTTCGAGAAGGCCTCGGCGGCGCTGCGCAAGGCCGCCAAGTCCCACCCGGTCAAGGTCCTCGCCTGTTCCGGCAGCGCCGGGCTGTTCTACGCGTCCAACCCCGGCATCAACGCCGACCTCATGTACTACAAGTCCCTCGGCGTCGACCTGATCGTCCCGGACCACCTGGACAAGGGCGGCTACTTCGAGAGCCTGAGCTGGGAGAACGCCGACAAGTACCAGGCCGATGTGCTGCTGCTCGACAACCGCACCGCCACCCTCCAGCCCAAGGACCTCGCGGCCAAGCCCTCGTGGGCGAAGCTGCCCGCCGTCAAGGCCGGCCAGATCACGCCCTGGTCGAGCGAGCCGCGCTTCTCGTACGCGGGCGCCGCGCCGCTCATCGAGGCGCTGGCCAAGGCGATCGAGGGCGCCAAGAAGGTCAACTGACGGACAGCGCCGGACGCACAGCGCACCGGACGCACACCGACCAGACGCACAGCGCACCACCGGACAGCCATCACGGCTACAGCCATCACCGGACGCCCGTCGCCGGCGTCCGCCGCCCGTTCCCGGAGGTTCCCCACATGACCACGACCGCCGCACCCGCCACCGCGCCGTTCCGCTTCTTCGATGTGCACGTCGTCCGCACCCAGCGGCTCAGCACCTCCATGATCCGGGTCACCTTCGGCGGCGACCGCCTGGCCGAGCTGGTGTCCGGCGGTCGTGACCAGCGCTTCAAACTGTTCCTCCCGCAACCCCACCAGGACCGGCCGGTCTTCGCGGACATGGGCGACGGCTGGTACACCGCCTGGCGGGCGCAGGACCCGGCCGAGCGCCCGTTCATGCGGTCGTACACGATCCGCGAACAGCGTCACGATCCGGCGGAGTTCGACGTCGACTTCGCGCTCCACGGAGCGGGGACCACGGCGGCGGGCGGCCCGGCCGCCCGCTGGGCCGTCGGCGCACGCCCCGGCGACCGGCTGTGCGTCCTGGCTCCGGCCGTCGAGGACAACGGCGGCGTCGACTTCCGCCCACCGGCCGGCACCGACTGGATCCTGCTCACCGGCGACGAGACGGCGCTGCCCGCCATCGCCGGCATCCTGTCCTGGCTGTCCCCCGGCACCCGGGCCAAGGTCTGGATCGAGGTCGCGCACGAGGACGACCGGCAGCACCTGCCGACCTTCGCCGACGCGGACATCACCTGGCTCGTCCGGGACGGCCACGGCCACGGGGACACGGGCACCGCCCGGCGCGAGCCGGTCCTCGACGCCCTGCGCGCCGCCGAGCTCCCCGAGGGCACGCCGTACGCCTGGATCGCGGGCGAGGCCGGCACCGTCAAGGCGGTGCGCCGGCATCTCGTCGGCGAGCGCGGAATCGACCGCAGGGCCGTCAAGTTCACCGGCTACTGGCGACGCGGCGCCACCGAGGAGGACCTGCTCGCGGAGCTGACGGCGGGCACCGCGACAACCGACGAGGACTGAGCCGACGGCCGGGGGCCACAAGCCAGGAGCCAGGAGCCAGGAACCAGGAACCGCCGCAACGCCAGGGGCCCCGCTCACACCGAGCGGGGCCCCTGGCACACCGTCCCGCGCCCCACGGCGCGCGGCCTGTGGGGAGGCCGCGCCCCTCCCCCACAGCCCCGACCTGCCTACATCCCGACCTGCCCCAACGCCTTCCCCGCGTCCGCCCCGCAACGCCCCTCCCCCGCAGCCGTCCAGGCCGCCGCGCACAACGCCCGCAGCCCGTCCAGCGGCATACCGTCGCCATCCAGGACGAGCACCTCACCGGCCACCCGGGCCCGCCAGCCCCCGCACCGGAAGCCGCCGTCCGCCATGGGGGCACCTCCCTGCTCATGGGGGTCCCCCCGCTCGAACGAAGTTGAGAGTGGGGGAGGAGTTGAGAGCTTCGGGGACACGTCCGGCTGCGGTTCCAGCACCCCGCGCAGGTCCGCGTCGACATACGTCGGCCGGTGCTCAGGCGGCGCGGCCAGCAGCTCGGCCGCCGTCGTCACACCGGTGAGCACCAGCAGCGAGTCCACCCCGCCGTTGTAAGCGCCCTCGATGTCGGTATCGAGCCGGTCGCCGATCACCAACGGCCGCTTCGCCCCGGTACGCAGCACCGTCTCCCGGTGCATCGGCGGCTGCGGCTTCCCGGCCACCTGCGGCGTCCCGCCGGCTGCCGTCCGGACCACCTCGACCAACGCGCCGTTGCCCGGCGCGATCCCGCGCTCCTTGGGGATCGTCAGGTCGGTGTTGGACGCGAACCACGGCACCCCGCGCTGCACCGCGTACGCGGCCTCCGCCAGCCGCTCCCAGTCCAGCGCCGGGTCGTAGCCCTGCACCACGGCCGCCGGATCGTCGTCCGCGGACGCCACCGGTTCCAGGCCGCGCTCGCGCAGCGCCACCCGCAGCCCCTCGCCGCCGATGGCCAGCACCCGAGCGCCCGGCGGCACCTGCTCGGAGATCAGCCGCGCCACCGCCTGCGCCGAGGTGATCACGTCCCCGGGGCCGGTCGGCAGCCCGAAGCCGGAGAGCTGCTCGGCGACCGCCTCCGGGGTCCGGGAAGCGTTGTTGGTCACATATGCGAGGTGCATCCCGGCGTTCCGCGCGGCGGTCAGCGACTCCACCGCGTGAGCGATGGCCCGTCCGCCGGCGTAGACGACTCCGTCCAGATCCAGCAGCGCCGTGTCGTACGCCTCGCTCAGCGGGCGCTCGCACCCGCCGGGCCGACGCCGCACGCTCCCGCCCGCGACCCCGCGAATCTGCTCATTCATGCCGTCTCGCTCCTCATGACCGCCCGGCGCGCCGAGTCGTCCGGCCGGGGGGCCGCTCCGCATCACGGACCGTCGCCCACCGGGCCGCGCGGCTCGCCGTTCTCCGCCTCGCGCATACCGATATTTCCAGCCACCTGCGGGCTGTCCCCCCGATCATCCCTCACCCGTCAGGCGGCATAGCATTCTTCAATGACCAGTACCGACGGCCTCCGCCTCCTCCCCTTCCGCGGACTGCGCTACGCCCCGGACCGGGTCAGCAGCCTCACCGCTGTCACCTCTCCTCCCTATGACGTCGTGGTCCGGCCGGACGGCGTGCGCCACCTGGAAACCGCCGATCCGTACAACATCGTCCGGCTGATCCTGCCGCACGCCGCCGACCCCAGCACCCGCCACCGCCAGGCCGCCGACACCCTGCGCCGCTGGCGTGCGGAGGGCGTCCTGACGCAGGACGAACGGCCCGCGCTGTACGTCTACGAGCAGCGCGGCGGCGAGGTGCTCCAGCGCGGGCTGATCGGCGCGCTGTGCCTGGACGGTCCGGTGCTGCCGCATGAGGACGTCATCGCCGAGGTGGTCGAGGACCGGGCCGCCCTGATGCGGGCCGCGGCCGCCAACTTCGAGCCGCTGCTGCTCTCGTACCAGGGCCAGGGCACGGCGACCGGCGCCACCGCCGTCATCGAGCGCATAGTGCACGGCACCCCGCTGCTCGCCACCACCACGGAGGACGGCTTCTCGCACCGCCTGTGGGCGGTCACCGATCCCGCCGACCTCGCGGCCATCGACGACGATCTCGGCCGCCGGCAGGCCCTGATCGCCGACGGGCACCACCGCTGGGCGACCTACCAGCGGCTGTACGAGCAGCAGCCGGACGCCACTGCGGCGTCCCCCTGGGCCTCCGGCCTGGTCCTGCTGGTGGACACCGCCCGCTACCCGCTCCAGGTCCGCGCGATCCACCGCGTACTGCCGCATCTGCCGCTGGTGAAGGCGCTGGCGGGGCTGGGCGGCGCGTTCCGCGCACGGCCGCTTCCGGGCGGGCTGTCCGCGGCCCTGGAGGCCCTGGAGGAGACCCCCGGCAACGCCTTCGTCCTCGCCGAGGGCCCGGACACCTTCCACCTGCTGGACCGTCCCGATCCGGAGCTGCTGGACCGTACGATCCGCACCGACCGGCCCGAAGCCTGGCGGCGGCTGGACGCCACCGTGCTGCACTCCGCCCTGCTGGACGAGGTCTGGCGGATCCCTGACGACCCGTCACACATCGGCTATCTGCATCACGCCGAGGCCGCCGTCGAGCAGGCGGCGCGGCACGGCGGAACGGCCGTGCTGATGCGCGCCACCTCGGAGGACACGGTGCGCCAACTCGCCCAGGCCGGCGTGACGATGCCCCGGAAGTCCACGTCCTTCGGACCCAAGCCCGCCACCGGTCTGGTGCTGCGCACCCTGGACGACGCCGGGAACTGAACCCGCCCCATCCGCCCGCGGAGGCCCTGCCCGACGGCCCTCCGCGGGCACCCCGCACCCTTCTCCGGAGTTAGTTAGGTTAGGCTTACCTCACTACGTCGCCGGGCGGGTCTCCCCGCCCCTGCGCACACCTCTGCCTGCGCAGGACGTGGCCAACTCCGCACCAGGGAGGGCACCTTCATGAGCCTCCTCGCGCACCCCGCCGAGGACCCGTCGACCACCCGCACCACGGGGGCGACACATCACGCCAGAGTCAGCGCAGCGACCGGGGAAGATCCGGCCGAAAGCCCTGCCTCCGAGCCGGCCGACAGCAGGACATATCTCCTCAACAACGGCACGGCCGAGCGTTACCGCGGCGCGGTCACCGAAAGCGTCGAGCGGGTGACCGCCAAAATCGCCGCCACCGACCGCCCGTTCACCGGAATCTCGGTCGACGGCCTCACCCCGGCCGTCGCCGCGATCGACCTCGAAGCGCCGCTGCACGACCCGGCCGCCGCGCTCGACGAACTGGAGGACGTCTACCTCCGCGACGCCGTCTACTTCCACCACCCGCGCTACCTCGCGCACCTCAACTGCCCCGTGGTGATCCCCGCCCTCGTCGGCGAGGCGGTGCTCTCCGCCGTCAACTCCTCCCTGGACACCTGGGACCAGAGCGCCGGCGGCACCCTCATCGAGCGGCGGCTGATCGACTGGACGGCCCGCCGGATCGGCCTCGGGGAGCGCGCCGACGGCATCTTCACCAGCGGCGGCAGCCAGTCCAACCTCCAGGCCATGCTGCTCGCCCGGGACGAGGCATGCCGCCGGGAGCTGACCCGCGAGGGCGCGCGGACGGCCGCCCGGCGCGCTGATGTCCTGCCCCGGCTGCGCATCCTCACCTCCGAGTGCAGCCACTTCAGCATCCAGAAGTCGGCCACCCTGCTCGGCATGGGCCCCGAGTCCGTGATCTCCGTCCGCTGCGACGAGAACCGGCGGATACGCACCACCGACCTGGCCGCCGAACTGGCACGCTGCCACCGCGACGGGCTGATACCCATGGCCGTCGTCGCCACCGCCGGCACCACCGACTTCGGCAGCATCGACCCGCTGCCCGAGATCGCCGACCTGTGCGCCCGGCACGACGCCTGGATGCATGTCGACGCCGCGTACGGCTGCGGCCTGCTGGTCTCCCGCCGCCGCGAGCTGCTGACCGGCATCGAACGCGCCGACTCGGTGACCGTCGACTACCACAAGTCCTTCTTCCAGCCGGTCAGTTCGAGCGCCATCCTTGTCCGCGACCACGCCACCCTGCGGCATGTGACGTATCACGCGGACTATCTCAACCCCCGCCGGATGGCCGAAAAGCGTATCCCCAACCAGGTCGACAAGTCGATCCAGACCACCCGCCGCTTCGACGCCCTCAAGCTCTGGCTGACGCTGCGCACCATGGGCGCCAAGGCCGTCGGCGAGCTCTTCGACGAGGTCATCGACCGGGCCGCGGACGCCTGGAAACTCCTGCACGACGACCCCCGCTTCGAGGTCGTCGTCGAACCCCAGCTCAGCACCCTGGTCTTCCGCTACGTCCCCAGCGCCGACCGGGACCCGCAGCTCAGCGACCGCGTCAACCTGCACGCCAGGGAAGCCCTGTTCGCGTCCGGCGACGCGATCGTCGCGGGCACCGTCGTCGACGGCCGCCACTACCTCAAGTTCACCCTGCTCAACCCGGAGACCACGCTGGAGGACATCGCCACCGTCCTCGACCTGATCGCCGAGCACGCCGGCAGCTACCTGGCCGAGCAGCCCGAGCCGGCGCTCAGCGCCCGCTGACTCCCCCGTAGCCCCCTCTTTCGCAGTCACCCCCCATCGGAGACCCCCTCGTGTCCGCCCCATACGACTTCATCGCCATCGGCCTCGGCCCCTTCAACCTGGGCCTGGCCTGCCTCACCGAACCGATCGACGGACTCGACGGCCTGTTCCTGGACAACAAGGCGTCCTTCGACTGGCACCCCGGCATGATGCTGGACAGCAGCACCCTCCAGGTGCCGTTCATGGCCGACCTCGTCACCCTCGCCGACCCCACCTCCCCCTTCTCCTTCCTCAACTACCTCAAGGAATCGGGGCGGCTGTACTCGTTCTACATCCGCGAGAGCTTCTATCCGCTGCGCGCCGAGTTCAACGACTACTGCCGCTGGGCGGCCGGCAAACTCGACAGCATCCGCTTCGCCCACCAGGTCACCACCGTCGAGTACGACGAGACCGACGAGCTGTACGTCGTGCACGCCGAGCAGCTGCCGACCGGCGAACGGAAGACCTTCCGCGCCCGCAAGATCGTCCTTGGCACCGGCACCCCGCCGCACCTCCCCGAAGCCTGCCGGGGCCTGGGCGGCGACCTGCTGCACAACGCCGACTATCTGGACGCCAAGGCCACCCTCCAGGCCAAGGACAGCATCACCATCGTCGGCAGCGGCCAGAGCGCGGCCGAGGTCTACTACGACCTCCTCCAGGACATCGACAGCCACGGCTACCACCTGACCTGGGCCACCCGCTCCCCCCGCTTCTTCCCCCTCGAATACACCAAGCTCACGCTGGAGATGACCTCACCGGAGTACGTCGACTACTTCCACGCCCTCCCCGCGGCCACCCGCGACCGGCTCACCGCCGAGCACAAGAACCTCTACAAGGGCATCGACTCCGAGCTGATCAACGACATCTTCGACCTGCTCTACCAGAAGAACCTGGCCGGCCCCGTCCCCACCCGGCTGCTCACCAACACCGCGCTCCACCAGGCCGGTTACGACGAGACCACCGGCACCTACACCCTCGGCCTGCGCCAGGAGGAACAGGGCCAGGACTTCTCCCTCGACACCCAGGGACTGATCCTCGCCACCGGATACCGCTACCGCACCCCGGACTTCCTCGCCCCGCTCCACGACCGCATCGCCTGGGACGACGCCGGCCGCTACGACGTGGCCCGCAACTACAGCATCGACACCACAGGCCACGGCATCTACGTGCAGAACGCCGAGCTGCACACCCACGGCTTCGTCACCCCCGACCTCGGCATGGCCGCGTACCGCAACTCGTGCCTCATCCGCGAGCTGCTCGGCCGCGAGTACTACCCGGTCGAAAAGGCCATCGCCTTCCAGGAGTTCGCCGCCCCGGCCGGCCGGCACCACCTCATGGAGATCCCCGCATGACCACCCTCTTCACCCGCACCGACCCCGCGCTCGGGGAGTTCTCCGTACGCCCCGTCGACCCACCCGCCGACGCCGAGCTGCTGCACGGCTGGGTCACCCACCCCAAAGCCGTCTTCTGGCTGATGCAGGACCATGACCTCGCCGCGGTCGAGAAAGAGTTCACGCGGATAGCCGCCGACCCGTTCCACGACGCCTTCATCGGGCTGCACAACGGCACCCCGGCCTTCCTCGTGGAGCGCTACGACCCGGCCCACCGCGAACTGGTCGGCATCCACGCCGCCGAGCCCGGCGACGTCGGCATGCACTTCCTCTCCGCCCCCACCGACACCCCCGTACGCGGCTTCACCCTCGCCGTCATCACCACCGTCATGGAGATGCTCTTCGACGACCCGGCCACCCGCCGTGTCGTCGTCGAGCCCGACGCCCGGAACACCGCGGTGCACGCCCTCAACGAAGCCGTCGGCTTCGAGGTCGTCCGCACCGTCTCCCTCCCCTCCAAAGACGCCTACCTCAGCACCTGCACCCGCGACCAGTTCCTGGCCACCCGAGGAGACCACCGATGACCGCCGGCACCCAGCACACCGCCCAGGCCGCCGTCGCCCACCTCACCCCGGCCCTGTGGGCCAGGGCCAACCGCCTCCTGGTACGCAAGGCACTCGCCGAGTTCGCCCATGAGCGGCTGCTCACCCCGAAGCGGCTGCCGCAGGACGGCCACTACTCCGTACGCAGCGACGACGGCGCAACCGAATACCGCTTCGCCGCCCGCAGACAGACCCTGGACCACTGGCAGGTCGACGCCGACAGCATCACCCGCCACCGCGACCACACCGAACTCCCCCTGGACGCCATCGAGTTCTTCATCGAACTCCGCGGCTCCCTGGCCCTGGGCGAGGAGATCCTCCCGGTCTACCTCGAAGAGATCAGCTCCACCCTCTCCGGCACCGCCTACAAACTCGCCGCCGAGCAGCCCAGCGCCGCCGAACTCACCAAGTCCGGCTTCCAGGCCATCGAGACCGGTATGACCGAGGGCCACCCCTGCTTCGTCGCCAACAACGGCCGCCTCGGCTTCGGCATACACGAGTACCACGCCTACGCCCCCGAGGCCGCGAGCCCCCTCCGGCTCATCTGGCTCGCCGCCCGCCGCGACCACTCCACCTTCACCGCGGGCGCAGGACTCGACTACGACACCCTCATCCGCGAGGAACTCGACGAGGCGACCCTCGACCGCTTCGCGGCCACCCTCGCCGACCTCGGCCTCGACCTCGCCGACTACCACCTCATCCCCACCCACCCCTGGCAGTGGTGGAACAAGCTCTCCGTCACCTTCGCCGCCGAGGTCGCCCAGCAGCGCCTGGTGTGCCTGGGCCCCGGCGGCGACGACTACCTCGCCCAGCAGTCCATCCGCACCTTCTTCAACACCACCAGCCCCGCCAAGCACTACGTCAAAACAGCCCTGTCCGTCCTCAACATGGGCTTTATGCGCGGCCTGTCCGCCTCCTACATGGAGGCCACCCCCGCCATCAACGACTGGCTGGCCCGCCTCATCGCCGCCGACGACACCTTCCGGGCCGCCCGCTTCTCGATCATCCGCGAGCGCGCCGCGATCGGCTACCACCACCGGCAGTACGAGGCCGCCACCACCAAGGGCTCCCCGTATCTGAAGATGCTCGCCGCCCTGTGGCGCGAAAGCCCCGTGCCCACCCTCGAACCCGGCCAGCGCCTGGCCACCATGGCGTCGCTCCTGCACGTCGACGGCGACGGCAACTCCCTCGCCGCCGCCCTCATCGAGGAATCCGGCCTGGCCCCCGCCACCTGGCTCCGCCGCTACCTCGACGCCTATCTGACACCCGTACTCCACGCCTTCTACGCCTACGACCTGGTCTTCATGCCACACGGCGAGAACGTCATCCTGGTCATCGAGGACGGCACCGTACAGCGCGCGATCTTCAAGGACATCGCGGAGGAGATCGCGGTCATGGACCCCGACGCGGTCCTGCCCCCCACCGTCGAACGCATCCGCGCCGACGTCCCCGAGGACAAGAAGCTCCTCTCCGTCTTCACCGACGTCTTCGACTGCTTCTTCCGCTTCCTCAACGGCACCCTCGACGGCCTCGGCATCCTCGACGAGGACACCTTCTGGCGCACGGTCGCCGCCTGCGTCACCGACTACCAGGCGTCCGTCCCCCACCTCGCCGACAAGTTCGCCCAATACGACCTGTTCACCGAGGAGTTCGCGCTCTCCTGCCTGAACCGCCTCCAGCTGCGCAACAACCAGCAGATGGTCGACCTCCAGGACCCGGCCGGCGCCCTCCAGCTCATCGGCACCCTCCGCAACCCCCTGGCCCGTTACGCCCCCACCAGCTGACTGCCCCACAAACGACGAAGGGCGGGACCCCCACCGGGGATCCCGCCCTTCGTCACGTCACCGTGGCTCAGCCCTTCTCAGGCCGCTCCACATCCGCGTCGGCGTCATCGACATCGACATCGACGACTTCATCGGTCACATCGACATCATCCTCGACGGGCGACACCACAACCCCACGGCTGCCCTCATCCGTCTCGTCCACCTCATCCGCTTCCTCGATCTCCTCGATCTCCTCGATCTCATCGATCTCGTCGACCTCGTCAGCGTCCTCCAGCGCATCGGTGAACTCCACGCCGTCCAGCTCCGCAAGCCGGTCCGAGGCATCCGTCGTACCGCCCTGGTCCGCCTCCAGCGCCTTCGCGAACCAGTCGCGCGCCTCGTCCTCGCGCCCGACCTCCAGCAGCGCGTCCGCGTACGCGTACCGCAGCCGCGCCGTCCACGGGTGCACGGCGTTCGACGCCAGCTCGGGGCTCTGCAGCGTCACCACCGCCGCGTCCGCCTGGCCCATGTCCCGACGGGCACCCGCCGCGACCAGCCGCATCTCGACCTGCCCGGCTCGGTCCAGCTTCTGCACCTCGGGCTCACCGGCCATCGCCAGCGCCTTCTCAGGACGGCCGAGACCGCGCTCGCAGTCCGCCATGACGGGCCACAGCTCCACGCCGCCGTTCATCCGCCGCGCGGCGCGGAACTCGGCCAGCGCCTCGCTGTACTTGCCGACCGCGTACGCCGCGAAGCCGGCGGCCTCACGCACCGCCGCGACCCTGGACGCCAGCCGCAGCGCCACCCGCGAGTACCCGTACGCCCTCTCCGGCTCCTCGTCGAGCAGCTTCGCCACCATCACCAGGTTCTTGGCGACATCCTCGGCGAGCGTCTTCGGCAGGCTCAGCAGTTCCTGCCGCACATCCTTGTCGATCTCCTCACCGGTGACGTCCTCCGGAATCGGCAGCCGCTTGATCGGCTCCCGGTCCCGGTCGCGCCGGTCGTCACGGCGGTCGTCGCGACGGTCATCCCGCCCACGCCCGCCACCGTACGGCCGACGTCCCCCACGGTCGTCCCGCCGGAACCCACCGCGGTCGTCCCTGCGCTCATCCCGCCGGAACCCACCGCGGTCGTCCCTGCGCTCATCCCGCCGGAACCCGCCACGGTCGCCACCGCGGTCATCCCGACGATCGTCCCGCCGGTCGTCGCGACGGAACGCGGGACGCTCGCCACCGCGGTCATCGCGGCGGAAGCCACCCCGGTCACCGCCACGGTCATCACGACGATCATCGCGCCGGTCATCGCGACGGAACCCGCCACGGTCACCACCGCGCTCACCGCCACGGTCGTCACGCCCGCCGTAACCACCACGACCGCCACCCGGCCGACCACCACGATCATCCCGACGCTCATCACGCCGGAACCCACCACGCTCATCCTCACGACGCGGCCCACGCGGCCGCTCATCCCGACGATCATCACGCCGGTCATCCCGACGGAACGCGGGACGCTCCCCACCACGGTCATCACGGCGGAAGCCACCCCGGTCACCGCCACGGTCATCACGACGATCATCGCGCCGGTCATCGCGACGGAACCCGCCACGGTCACCACCGCGCTCACCGCCACGGTCGTCACGCCCGCCGTAACCACCACGACCGCCACCCGGCCGACCACCACGATCATCCCGACGCTCATCACGCCGGAACCCACCACGCTCATCCTCACGACGCGGCCCACGCGGCCGCTCATCCCGACGATCATCACGCCGGTCATCCCGACGGAACGCGGGACGCTCCCCACCACGGTCATCGCGCCGGAAACCGCCACCACGCTCATCATCGCGACGCGGCCCACGTGGCCGGTCATCCCGCCGGAACCCGCCGCGGTCGCCACCACGGTCGTCCCGCCGGTCATCCCGCCGGTCGTCACGACGGAAGCCGCCCCGGTCGCCACCTGACGGCCGGTCATCGCGACGGTAACCGCCGCGCTCGCCACCACGGTTGTCACGGCCCGCGTAGCCGCCACCGCCGCCCGACGGGCGGCCACCACGGTCGTTGTCGCGCCGCGGCCCCCGGTCATCACGCCGGAAACCACCGCGGTCACCGTCGTCGCGCCGCTGAGGCCGGCGCTCCCAACGATCGTCGGAAGAGTTGGTGGACATCGACGTGACTCCTGTCTTCGGTACTGCAGTCATTCTCACGCACCGACGACTTCGGCGCGCTTCGGCAAAAACAAAAAGGACCCCTGGTCCCAGCATGCACGCTGGGACCAGGGGTCCTGAAAGATTGTTCGGCGGCGTCCTACTCTCCCACAGGGTCCCCCCTGCAGTACCATCGGCGCGGAAAGGCTTAGCTTCCGGGTTCGGAATGTAACCGGGCGTTTCCCTAACGCTATGACCACCGAAACCCAATCGGGTTCGAGCGAACAAGCACACTCTTCAGTTAATTGAAGTGAAACTTGGTTCAACCGGTGCGACTGTTCGCAACCCGGGAACCACACAGTGGACGCGAGCAACTGAGGACAAGCCCTCGGCCTATTAGTACCAGTCAACTCCACACCTTACGGCGCTTCCATATCTGGCCTATCAACCCAGTCGTCTACTGGGAGCCTTAACCCCTCAAA
>NZ_SUMB01000013.1 GCF_005048155.1 Streptomyces piniterrae | reverse complement strand
GCCGCCGCACGGGCAGGGCGCCCCGGGCGGCGGCTGGAACGGCCCCGCGCCGCAGCAGGCCCCGCCCACCCCGCACAGCACCGACATCACCGGCCACATCCAGCTGCCGCCGGGCGCCCCGGTGGCGCTGCCCAGCCCGCCCGCCGACACCGCCACGGCGGACGCCGCGCACGCGGCTGTCGCGGTGCTGCTCATCGGCCCGGCCGGCGCCGGCAAGACCAGCGTCGCCCGCCACTGGGCCGACACCCGCCGGGTGCCCACCGCGCACATCAGCCTCGACGACGTCCGCGAATGGGTCCGCTCCGGCTTCGCCGACCCGCAGTCGGGCTGGAACGACCACTCCGAGGCGCAGTACCGCCTCGCCCGCCGCACCTGCGGCTTCGCGGCCCGTAACTTCCTCGCCAACGGCATCTCCTGCATCCTCGACGACGCCGTCTTCCCGGACCGGCCGGTCGTCGGCCTCGGCGGCTGGAAGCGCCATGTGGGTCCGGGGCTGCTGCCGATCGTGTTGCTGCCGGGCCTGGAGATCGTCCTGGAGCGCAACGCCCGGCGCACCGGCAACCGCCGGCTGTCCGACGAGGAGGTGGCCCGGATCCACGGCCGGATGGCCGGCTGGTACGGCTCCGGACTGCCGATCATCGACAACTCCGCGCACGACGTCGCGACCACGGTGCGGGTGCTGGACGACGTCGTCGCCCGCAGCATCGCCAGCCCGCCCAACTGGTAGCCCGACCGGTCCGTGTCCCCCGGGCGGCCGATCTCGACCGGCCGCCCGCCGGGTACGGTCGTACGCTCGGGATATGTCCGAGTTGTACGCGGTCCGACGCACGCGGCTGCGCGACCGCTGCGCCGCAACCGGAAGCGTCGCCGCACTGATCTCGCGCCCCGCCAACGTCCGTTACCTCACCGGATGCGCGCCGGGCGGCGCCGCGCTGCTACTGGGGCCCGCCGAAGACATCCTGATCTGCGGCAGGCCGCTGAGCGGCGATCCGGCCGAGGGACGGCCCGTCGAAGACGTACGGGTGTCCGTGCTGCCCAGCCGCGGCGGCGACCCGGTCGTCGCCGGCGCCGACCTGGCGGCGAAGGCCGGCGCGGAGACCCTCGCCGTCGAGGAGCACCACCTCACCGTCGCCCGGCACCGGGCGCTAGGCCAGGTCGCGCCCCGGCTGCGGCTCGCCGACCTGGCCTGCGCGGTCGAGGCGCAGCGGCTGGTCAAGGACGACGACGAGATCGCCTGTCTGCGGATCGCCGCCGAGATCACCGACCAGGCGCTCGGCGAACTCCTCGAATCGATCCTGGTGGGACGCACCGAGCGGCATCTCGCGCTCGAACTGGAGCGCCGCCTCGTCGACCACGGCGCGGACGGCCCGGCCTTCCCGACCTCCGTCGCGGCCGGCCAGAACTCCGGCCGGCTCGGTCATCTGCCGACCGACCGACGGGTCGAGGAGGGCGACTTCCTGACCGTCGGCCTGGGCGCCAACTACCGCGGCTACCGCTGCGAGATCGGCCGGACCTTCGTCATCGGCACCACGCCGGCGGACTGGCAGATCGACCTCTACGATCTCGTCTTCGCGGCCCAGCGGGCCGGCCGGGAAGCCCTTGCACCAGGGGTGGAATGCCGCGAAGTGGACCGGGTGACCCGCCATGTACTGGAGTCGGCGGGGTACGGCGAGGGGCTCGGACCGTGGACCGGGCACGGCGTGGGACTCGAAATCGACGAGGACCCTCAGTTGTCGCCTGCCGCCATGGGTAAACTGGACGCTTGCGTGCCGGTCACCGTCGAGCCGGGGGTTCACCTCCCAGGCCGCGGAGGTGTCCGGATCGACGACACACTCGTCGTCCGCCCCGAGGCGGACGGCGGACCCGAGCTACTCACGATCACGACCAAGGAGCTGCTCGCGCTGTGAGCCCAGGGCTTACGCGTGTACGGCTTCGAGGTACCCACCACCTGCAGTCCAGGAGATTCCGCAACCGTGGCTTCCACGAACGACCTCAAGAACGGCATGGTGCTCAAGCTCGAAGGCGGCCAGCTCTGGTCCGTCGTCGAGTTCCAGCACGTCAAGCCCGGTAAGGGCCCCGCCTTCGTCCGCACCAAGCTGAAGAACGTGCTCTCCGGCAAGGTCGTCGACAAGACCTTCAACGCCGGCGTGAAGGTCGAGACGGCCACTGTCGACAAGCGCGGGATGCAGTTCTCGTACATGGACGGCGACTACTTCGTCTTCATGGACATGGACACCTACGACCAGCTGCACGTCGACCGCAAGTCCGTCGGCGACGCCGCGAACTTCCTGATCGAGGGCTTCGAGGCCGTCGTTGCGCAGCACGAGGGCGAGGTGCTCTACGTCGAGCTGCCCGCCGCCGTCGAGCTCACCGTCCAGGAGACCGAGCCGGGCGTCCAGGGCGACCGCTCCACCGGCGGCACCAAGCCCGCCACGCTGGAGACCGGCCACCAGATCCAGGTGCCGCTCTTCATCACCACGGGCGAGAAGATCAAGGTCGACACCCGCACGAGCGACTACCTCGGCCGGGTGAGCAGCTAACCGTGGCCGCCCGCAACAAGGCCCGTAAGCGCGCCTTCCAGATCCTCTTCGAGGCCGATCAGCGCGGTGCCGACGTGCAGTCCGTGCTGGCGGACTGGATGCGACACGCCCGGACCGACCCCCGGCAGCCGCCGGTGAACGAGTACACCCTGGAGCTGGTGGAGGGGTACGCGGACCACATCAAGCGGATCGACGAGCTGATCTCCACCTACTCCGTCGACTGGGAACTGGACCGGATGCCGGTCGTCGACCGCAACATCCTGCGGCTCGCCGCCTATGAGCTGATCTGGGTGGACGACACGCCGGACGCGGTGGCGATCGACGAGGCGGTCCAGCTCGCCAAGGAGTTCTCCACGGACGACTCCCCGGCCTTCGTCAACGGCCTCCTCGGCCGGCTGAAGGACCTCAAGCCGAGCCTGCGGCGCGAGGCCGGCTAGGCGGACGGCAGAGCCGATCAAAGGGCCCGGAGCGATAGGGGATGCTCCGGGCCCTTCGCATGCCCGCAGCGGGGCGCATGGGGCCCCTGGGGCGGTATGTCCGAGTGCCGTGCGCCCTGCGTCATCGCCGGGGAGGCCGGAGCACCCGGGTAACGGGAGTCCCCGGGTGCACCGCCGGAAACAAAACGACCGCCGCCTCGGTGGCCGAGGCGGCGGTACGTTTCTGCATGTCGTGATGTCGTGCGGGAACGGCGACCGTCAGATGTCGTCGTGTGCCACGGCGCGGCGGGCGTCCGCGTCCAGCACGCCCCAGCTGATCAGCTGCTCGGTGAGCACCGAGGGCGACTGGTCGTAGATCACCGCGAGGGTCCGCAGGTCGTCCTGGCGGATCGAGAGGACCTTGCCGTTGTAGTCGCCGCGCTGACTCTGGATCGTGGCGGCGTAGCGCTGCAGCGGGCCGGCCTTCTCCTGCGGCACATGGGCGAGCCGCTCCAGGTCCAGCACCAGCTTCGGCGGCGGCTCGGCGGCGCCGCCGGGCGTCGTGCCCGGCAGGAGCTCCTGCACCGGCACGCCGTAGAAGTCCGCGAGCTCGGCGAGGCGCTGCACGGTCACTGCACGGTCGCCGCGCTCGTAAGACCCCACCACCACGGCCTTCCAACGACCCTGGGACTTCTCCTCGACACCGTGGAGAGAGAGGCCCTGCTGGGTGCGGATGGCGCGGAGCTTGGCCCCGAGCTGTTTGGCGTATTCGCTGGACATAAAGCTCCCCAGACAGCTGTATCGAAATGCGGCTCCGCCGCGGGCTGGTAACTCACTGTGAGGTTACGCAGCGTAATCTGACTTCGTCAAGCCGAATGGGCCGGACCATCGCCCGTCAGGGGTGCGATCCGGTCCTGGGAGGCCTCCTGGTAGCCTGAGCCGCGTAATTCCGACGTCCTTTAAAGTCCGTCCCGTGAGGCGGAGAAGGGGGTCCGTTTCGTATGGACACAAACAGTTCCGCAGGGGAAGCTCGGCCCCCCGCGCGTCCGGTCCTCGAAGGCCCGGACATCGCGCGGATGCTCACCCGTATCGCCCACGAAATCGTCGAACGCGCCAAGGGCGCGGACGATGTGGTGCTCCTGGGAATTCCCACCCGTGGCGTGTTCCTCGCCCGGCGGCTGGCCGCCAAGCTGGCCGAGATCACCGGCCGCACGATCCCGGTCGGCTCGCTCGACATCACGATGTACCGCGACGACCTGCGCCTCGGCCCCGCCCGCACGCTCGCCCGTACGGACATCCCCGCCGACGGCATCGAGGGCCGGGTCGTCCTGCTCGTCGACGACGTCCTCTTCTCGGGCCGCACCATCCGCGCCGCACTGGACGCGCTGGGCGACATCGGACGGCCGCGCGCCGTGCAGCTGGCGGTCCTGGTCGACCGCGGCCACCGCGAACTGCCCATCCGCGCCGACTACGTAGGCAAGAACCTCCCCACGTCGCTGCGGGAGACGGTCAAGGTCCAGCTCACCGAGGAGGACGGCCGGGACGCCGTGCTGCTCGGTGTCCGTGAGACCGCCCCGGCCGGCGAGCGCTAGCGCACCGCGTACGGACCCGGTGATCCCGGGCCCGCGCCCCTGCCTGCTCGACGGACATTCCCGTACACCTCCCTCACTCACGGAACTCACGGAGAAACCGGATGAAGCGTCACCTCATCTCGGCCGCCGACCTCACGCGCGACGACGCCGTCCTGATCCTCGACACCGCCGAGGAGATGGCCCGGGTCGCCGACCGGCCGATCAAGAAGCTGCCCACCCTGCGCGGACGCACCGTCGTCAACCTCTTCTTCGAGGACTCGACCCGCACCCGTATCTCCTTCGAGGCCGCCGCCAAGCGGCTGTCGGCGGATGTCATCAACTTCTCCGCGAAGGGCTCGTCGGTCTCCAAGGGCGAGTCGCTCAAGGACACCGCCTTGACCCTGGAGGCGATGGGCGCGGACGCCGTCGTCATCCGGCACCACGACTCCGGCGCCCCGCACCGCCTGGCGACCTCCGGCTGGATCGGCGGCTCCGTGGTCAACGCCGGTGACGGCACCCACGAGCACCCCACCCAGGCGCTGCTGGACGCCTTCACGATGCGCCGCCGGCTGGTCGGCGCCGACGCCGGCATCGGCCAGGACCTCGCCGGCCGCCGGATCACCATCGTCGGCGACATCCTGCACAGCCGCGTCGCCCGCTCCAACGTCCATCTGCTGACCACGCTCGGCGCCGAGGTCACCCTGGTCGCACCGCCGACCCTGGTGCCGTTCGGTGTGGAGCGGTGGCCCTGCGAGGTCTCGTACGACCTGGACTCCGTGGTCGCCAAGTCGGACGCGGTGATGATGCTGCGCGTCCAGCGCGAGCGGATGAACGCGGCGTTCTTCCCCACCGAGCGGGAGTACGCGCGGCGCTACGGCCTCGACGGCGAGCGGATGGCCCGGATGCCGGAACACGCCATCGTGATGCACCCCGGACCGATGAACCGCGGCATGGAGATCACCGCCGAGGTCGCCGACTCGCCGCGCTGCACCGCCGTCGAACAGGTCGCCAACGGTGTCAGCATCCGTATGGCGGTCCTCTACCTGCTTCTGGGCGGCAACGAGCCCGCCGTCACCGCCACCAGCACGCCCACCGAGGAGAGCAAGTAATCATGAGCAAGATCCTTATCCGCGGGGCGAAGGTCCTCGGTGGCGAGCCGCAGGACGTGCTGATCACGGACGAGACGATCACCGCCGTGGGCACCGACCTCACCGTCTCCAGCGCCGAGGGCGCCCAGGTCGTCGAGGCGGAGGGCAAGATCCTCCTGCCGGGCCTGGTCGATCTGCACACCCATCTGCGTGAGCCGGGCCGCGAGGACTCCGAGACCGTGCTGACCGGTACGCGGGCTGCCGCCGTGGGCGGCTACACGGCCGTCTTCGCCATGGCCAACACCTTCCCGGTGGCCGACACCGCGGGCGTCGTCGAGCAGGTCTGGCGGCTCGGCAAGGAGCACGGCTACTGCGACGTGCAGCCCATCGGCGCCGTCACCGTCGGCCTGGAGGGCAAGAAGCTCGCCGAGCTCGGCGCCATGCACGAGTCCGCCGCGAACGTCCGGGTCTTCTCCGACGACGGCAAGTGCGTCGACGACGCGGTGATCATGCGCCGGGCGCTGGAGTACGTGAAGGCCTTCGACGGCGTCGTCGCCCAGCACGCCCAGGAGCCCCGGCTCACCGAGGGCGCCCAGATGAACGAGGGCATCGTCTCCGCCGAGCTGGGCCTCGGCGGCTGGCCGGCCGTCGCCGAGGAGTCGATCATCGCCCGCGATGTCCTCCTCGCCGAGCACGTCGGCTCCCGCGTGCACATCTGCCACCTGTCCACCGCCGGCTCCGTCGAGATCGTGCGCTGGGCCAAGTCCCGCGGCATCAACGTCACCGCCGAGGTCACCCCGCACCACCTGCTGCTCACCGACGAGCTGGTGCGGACGTACAACCCGGTCTACAAGGTCAACCCGCCGCTGCGCACCGAGCGCGACGTGCTGGCGCTGCGCGAGGCCCTGGCCGACGGCACGATCGACATCGTCGCCACCGACCACGCCCCGCACCCGCACGAGGACAAGGACTGCGAGTGGGGCGCCGCGGCCATGGGCATGGTCGGCCTGGAGACCGCGCTGTCCGTCGTCCAGCACACGATGGTCGACAGCGGGCTGCTGGACTGGGCCGGCGTCGCCGACCGGATGTCCTTCCGCCCCGCGGACATCGGCCGTCTCGAAGGCCACGGACGGCCCATCTCGGCCGGTGAGCCTGCCAACCTCACGCTGGTCGATTCCGCTTACCGTGGAGTGGTGGACCCCGCGGGCTTCGCCTCCCGCAGCCGCAACACCCCCTACGAGGGCCGTGAGCTGTCGGGACGCGTCACCCACACCTTCCTGCGGGGCCGGGCAACGGTCGTCGACGGGAAGCTGGCGTGACTCCTCCTCTCATCCAACTGGCCGAAGCGCAGCGGTCCGCGCCGGTCACCGACTGGGCGAGCCGTATCGCCTGGGTCGTCGGACTGCTGGTCTTCGTCGTCTTCGTCTACTGGCTGATGCGCGAGGGCTGGAAGTGGCGAGGCCGGCTCCAGGGCGATCTGCCCGAGCTGCCCTCCGCGCCGGCCGACGCCGGAGAGCCGAAGCTGACGATGAGCGGCCGCTACCACGGCTCCACCACCGCCGGGCAGTGGCTCGACCGGATCGTGGCCCGCGGCCTCGGCACCCGCAGCCGCGCCGAGCTGGCCCTGACCGACCAGGGCCTGGACGTCGTACGGCCGGGTGCCCAGGACTTCTTCGTGCCGGCCGCGGCGCTGCGCGGCGCCCGGCTCGACAAGGGCATCGCGGGCAAGGTCCTGACCGAGGGCGGCCTGCTGATCGTCACCTGGGAGCACGGTGACCGGCAGATCGACTCCGGGTTCCGCTCGGACCGGGCGAGCGAGCACCCGGCCTGGGTCGAGGCCCTGGACCGGCTCAGCACCACCGAGAACACCAACAGCACCACCGAGCACACCGAAACGGAAGGCGCACGATGACGACCTCCACCAGGGGGCCCAAGATCCCCGCCGTACTCGTCCTGGAGGACGGCCGTACCTTCCACGGTCGTGCCTACGGGGCCGTGGGGGAGACCTTCGGCGAGGCGGTGTTCTCCACCGGCATGACCGGCTATCAGGAGACCCTGACCGACCCCTCGTACCACCGCCAGGTCGTCGTCATGACCGCCCCGCACATCGGCAACACCGGCGTGAACGACGAGGACCCCGAGTCGCAGCGGATCTGGGTGTCCGGCTACGTGGTCCGCGACCCCGCCCGTATGCCGTCCAACTGGCGCTCGGTGCGCTCCCTGGACGAGGAGCTGGTCGCCCAGCACGTCGTCGGCATCAGCGGCGTCGACACCCGCGCGCTCACCCGCCATCTGCGCGAGAGCGGCGCGATGCGGGTCGGCATCTTCTCCGGCGAGGCGCTGCCCGACGCCGGCACGATGCTGGCCAAGGTGCGCCAGGCCCCCGAGATGAAGGGCGCCGACCTCTCCGCCGAGGTCGCCACCAAGGAGGCGTACGTCGTCCCCGCCATCGGTACGAAGAAGTTCACGGTCGCCGCGGTCGACCTGGGCATCAAGGGCATGACCCCGCACCGGATGGCCGAACGCGGCATCGAGGTGCATGTGCTGCCCGCGACCGCCACCGCCGAGGACATCTACGCGGTGCAGCCGGACGGCGTGTTCTTCTCCAACGGTCCGGGCGACCCGGCCACCGCCGACCACCCGGTCTCCGTCATGCGTGCCGTCCTGGAGCGCCGGACCCCGCTGTTCGGCATCTGCTTCGGCAATCAGATCCTGGGCCGCGCGCTGGGCTTCGGCACGTACAAGCTCAAGTACGGCCACCGGGGCATCAACCAGCCGGTGCAGGACCGTACGACCGGCAAGGTCGAGGTCACCGCGCACAACCACGGATTCGCCGTCGACGCGCCGCTCGACAAGGTCTCCGACACCCCCTTCGGCCGCGCCGAGGTCTCCCACGTCTGCCTGAACGACAACGTGGTGGAGGGTCTGCACCTCCTCGACCAGCCGGCCTTCAGCGTCCAGTACCACCCCGAGGCGGCCGCGGGTCCGCACGACGCCGCGTACCTCTTCGACCGCTTCGTACAGCTCATGGCAGAACAGGGAGCCCAGCGTGCCTAAGCGCACCGATATCCAGTCCGTCCTGGTCATCGGCTCCGGCCCGATCGTCATCGGCCAGGCCGCCGAGTTCGACTACTCCGGCACCCAGGCCTGCCGAGTGCTCAAGGCCGAGGGCCTGCGCGTCATCCTGGTCAACTCCAACCCGGCCACGATCATGACCGACCCGGAGATCGCCGACGCCACCTACGTCGAGCCGATCACCCCGGAGTTCGTCGAGAAGATCATCGCCAAGGAGCGGCCCGACGCGCTGCTGCCCACCCTGGGCGGCCAGACCGCGCTGAACACCGCGATCTCCATGCACGAGCAGGGTGTGCTGGAGAAGTACGGCGTCGAGCTGATCGGCGCCAATGTCGAGGCGATCAACAAGGGCGAGGACCGCGACCTCTTCAAGGGCGTGGTCGAAGCCGTCCGCGGCAAGATCGGCCACGGCGAGTCCGCCCGCTCGGTGATCTGCCACTCCATGGACGAGGTCCTCGACGGCGTCCGCGAGCTGGGCGGCTACCCGGTCGTCGTCCGCCCGTCCTTCACCATGGGCGGCGCCGGCTCCGGCTTCGCCCACGACGAGGACGAGCTGCGCCGGATCGCCGGCCAGGGCCTCACCCTCTCGCCGACCACCGAGGTGCTCCTGGAGGAGTCCATCCTCGGCTGGAAGGAGTACGAGCTGGAGCTGATGCGCGACAAGAACGACAACGTCGTGGTCGTCTGCTCCATCGAGAACTTCGACCCGATGGGCGTGCACACCGGTGACTCGATCACCGTCGCCCCGGCGATGACCCTGACCGACCGCGAGTACCAGCGGCTGCGCGACATCGGCATCGCGATCATCCGTGAGGTCGGCGTCGACACCGGCGGCTGCAACATCCAGTTCGCGGTCAACCCCGATGACGGACGCATCATCGTCATCGAGATGAACCCGCGGGTCTCCCGGTCCTCCGCGCTCGCCTCCAAGGCCACCGGCTTCCCGATCGCCAAGATCGCGGCCCGGCTGGCGGTCGGCTACACGCTCGACGAGATCCCGAACGACATCACCGAGAAGACCCCGGCGTCCTTCGAGCCGACGCTCGACTACGTCGTCGTCAAGGTGCCGCGCTTCGCATTCGAGAAGTTCCCGGCCGCCGACGCCACGCTGACCACCACCATGAAGTCGGTCGGCGAGGCCATGGCGATCGGCCGCAACTTCCCCGAGGCGCTCAACAAGGCGCTGCGCTCGGTGGAGAAGAAGGGCAGCCAGTTCGACTTCGTGGCCGAGCCCGGCAACAAGGCGGATCTGCTGAAGATCGCCCGGATCCCGACCGACGGCCGGATCAACACCGTGATGCGGGCGATCCGCGCCGGCGCCGGCCGGCAGGAGATCTTCGACGCCACCAAGATCGACCCGTGGTTCGTCGACCAGCTCTTCCTGATCAAGGAGATCGCCGACGAGATCGCGGAGGCCGACAAGCTCGGCCCCGAGATCCTCGCGGAAGCAAAGCGCTACGGTTTCTCCGACGCCCAGATCGCCGCGATCCGCGGGCTGCGCGAGGACGTGGTGCGCGAGGTGCGGCACGCCCTCGGCGTCCGCCCGGTCTACAAGACCGTCGACACCTGCGCCGCCGAGTTCGCCGCCAGGACGCCGTACTTCTACTCCTCCTACGACGAGGAGACCGAGGTCGCGCCGCGCGAGAAGCCCGCCGTGATCATCCTCGGCTCCGGTCCCAACCGCATCGGCCAGGGCATCGAGTTCGACTACTCCTGCGTCCACGCCTCGTTCGCGCTCAGCGACGCCGGCTACGAGACGGTGATGGTCAACTGCAACCCGGAGACCGTCTCGACCGACTACGACACCTCCGACCGCCTGTACTTCGAGCCGCTGACGCTCGAGGACGTGCTGGAGATCGTGCACGCCGAGACCCAGGCAGGACCGGTCGCCGGCGTCATCGTCCAGCTGGGCGGCCAGACCCCGCTGGGCCTGGCACAGGCGCTCAAGGACAACGGCGTGCCGATCGTCGGCACCTCGCCCGAGGCGATCGACCTCGCCGAGGAGCGCGGCGCCTTCGGCCGGGTGCTGACCGACGCCGGCCTGCCCGCCCCGAAGTACGGCACCGCCTTCTCCTTCGAGGAGGCGAAGACGATCGCCACCGAGATCGGCTACCCGGTCATGGTCCGCCCGTCCTACGTGCTGGGCGGCCGCGGCATGGAGATCGTCTACGACGAGCCGTCGCTGGGCGAGTACCTCACCCGCCACGCCGGCCTGATCGAACAGCACCCGGTCCTCATCGACCGGTTCCTCGACGACGCCATCGAGATCGACGTCGACGCCCTCTACGACGGCACCGAGCTCTACCTCGGCGGCGTCATGGAGCACATCGAGGAAGCCGGCATCCACTCCGGCGACTCCGCCTGCGCGCTGCCCCCGATCACCCTCGGCGGCTTCGACATCAAGCGGCTGCGGGCCTCCACGGAGGCCATCGCCAAGGGAGTCGGCGTCCGCGGACTGATCAACATCCAGTTCGCGATGGCCGGGGACATCCTCTACGTCCTCGAAGCCAACCCGCGCGCCTCCCGCACCGTCCCCTTCACCTCGAAGGCGACCGCGGTGCCGCTCGCCAAGGCCGCCGCCCGGATCTCGCTCGGCGCCACCATCGCCGAGCTGCGCGCCGAGGGCATGCTGCCCAAGACGGGCGACGGAGGCACCCTGCCGCTGGACGCGCCGATCTCCGTCAAGGAAGCCGTGATGCCCTGGTCGCGGTTCCGCGACGCGTCGGGCCGCGGCGTGGACACCATCCTCGGCCCGGAGATGCGCTCCACCGGCGAGGTCATGGGCATCGACACGGTCTTCGGCACCGCCTACGCCAAGTCCCAGTCCGCCGCTTACGGGGCGCTGCCCACCAAGGGCCGCGCGTTCGTCTCCGTCGCCAACCGCGACAAGCGCTCGATGATCTTCCCGGCGCGGGAACTGGTCGCCCACGGCTTCGAGCTGCTGGCCACCTCCGGCACCGCCGAGGTCCTCAAGCGCAACGGCATCAACGCCACCGTGGTGCGCAAGCAGTCCGAGGGCGAGGGCCCGGACGGTGAGAAGACCATCGTCCAGCTGATCCACGACGGCCAGGTCGACCTGATCATCAACACCCCCTACGGCACCGGGGGCCGCCTGGACGGCTACGACATCCGTACCGCGGCGGTGGCCCGCTCCGTGCCCTGCCTGACCACGGTCCAGGCCCTCGCGGCCGCCGTCCAGGGCATCGAGGCGATGAACCGCGGCGACGTCGGCGTCAGGTCACTCCAGGAACACGCGGAACACCTGATCGCAGCCCGCGACTAGCGGACGGCCCACGAGGGGGACACCGGAAGGTGTCCCCCTCTTCATGAGGCCGAGCAGTTCATGAGGCCGACCGGCCACCACGCCGACCCGAAGCAGCCCACCAGGCGTTTTCCGAGGACACCACCATGTACCAGCTCTTCTTCAACCTGATCTTCCGTCGGATGGACCCCGAGAAGGCCCACCACCTGGCCTTCCGCTGGATCCGACTGGCCGCCCGCACCCCCGTACTGCGCACCTTCGTCGCGGCCGCCCTCGCGCCCCGCTACAAGGAGCTGCGCATCGAGGCGCTCGGCCGCCGGATGCACGGCCCGTTCGGCCTGGCCGCCGGCTTCGACAAGAACGCCGTCGCGATCGACGGCATGACCATGCTCGGCTTCGACCACGTCGAGATCGGCACCGTCACCGCACAGCCCCAGCCCGGCAACCCCAAGAAGCGCCTCTTCCGGCTCGTACCGGACCGCGCGCTGATCAACCGGATGGGCTTCAACAACGACGGCTCGGCGTCCGTTGCGGCCCGGCTGGCGGCCCGTAACCCCGTCTTCCCGACGACCGTCGGCGTCAACATCGGCAAGACCAAGATCGTGCCCGAGGAGGAGGCGGTGGCGGACTACGTCACCTCCACCGAGCGGCTCGCCCGCCACGCCGACTACCTGGTGGTCAACGTCTCCTCCCCGAACACCCCGGGGCTGCGCAACCTCCAGGCCGTCGAGCACCTGCGGCCGCTGCTGACCGCGGTCCGCGAGGCCGCCGACCGCACGGTCACCGACCGCCGGGTCCCGCTTCTCGTCAAGATCGCCCCGGACCTCGCCGACGCGGACATCGACGCGGTCGCCGACCTCGCCCTCGAACTGGGCCTGGACGGCATCATCGCCACCAACACCACCATCGCCCGCGACGGCCTCGGGCTGACCTCCGACCCGGCGCTGACCGCCGAGACCGGCGGCCTCTCCGGCGCACCCGTCAAGGCGCGCTCCCTGGAGGTCCTGCGCCGCCTCTACGCCCGCGTCGGCGACCGGATCACCCTCGTCGGGGTCGGCGGCATCGAGAACGCCGAGGACGCCTGGCAGCGCATCCTGGCCGGCGCCACCCTCGTCCAGGGCTACAGCGCCTTCATCTACGAGGGCCCGTTCTGGTGCCGCGCCCTCCACAAGGGCCTGGCCGCGCGCCTCGACAACTCCCCGTACGCCACACTCGCCGAGGCCGTCGGCGCCTCCGCCCGAGAGGAGACCGCAGCATGACCCTGGCCCACCCGTCGCCCGACCACCACCCCTCAACGAGGCCCTCCGGGCCGCAGGATTTCCCCTTCGGCGCCCGGCTGCGCCATGCCATGGACACCCGGGGCCCGCTCTGCGTCGGCATCGACCCGCACGCCTCGCTGCTGGCCGACTGGGGTCTGAACGACGACGTCGCGGGCCTGGCACGGTTCACCCGCACCGTCGTGGAGGCACTCGGCGAGCAGGTCGCGGTCTTCAAGCCGCAGGCCGCGTTCTTCGAACGGTTCGGCTCGAGGGGCATCGCGGTCCTGGAGACGGCCGTCGCCGAGGCGCGCGAGCGCGGCGCCCTGGTCCTCATGGACGCCAAGCGCGGCGACATCGGCTCCACCATGGCGGCGTACGCCGAGACCTTCCTCAGCAAGGACTCCCCGCTGTTCTCGGACGCGCTGACGGTCTCCCCGTACCTCGGCTACGGCTCGCTGAAGCCGGCCGTCGACCTGGCACGGGAGAACGGTGCCGGACTCTTCGTCCTCGCGCTGACCTCCAACCCCGAGGGCGCCGAGGTCCAGCGGGCGGTCCGTGAGGACGGCCGTACCCTCGCCGCGACGATGCTCGGCCACCTCGCGGCCGAGAACGCCGACGCCGAGCCGCTGGGCTCCTTCGGCGCGGTCGTCGGCGCCACGCTCGGCGATCTCTCCTCGTTCGACCTGGCGATCAACGGCCCGCTGCTGGCACCCGGCATCGGCGCTCAGGGCGCCACCCCCGCCGACCTGCCCACCGTCTTCGGGGACGCGGTCCGCAACGTCGTGCCGAGCGTCAGCCGGGGGGTCCTCCGGCACGGTCCGGACGCCGCGGGGCTGCGCTCGGCGGCGGCCCGATTCGCCGACGAGGTGCGGAGCGCGGTCGTTTAGGGCTCTCCAGCCGGTGGTTTGGTACCGAATTGTCCTGGTCAGCAGAGTCTGACCAGGACTTTTCGTCTGTTCTCGCTGACTCTGGCGCCCTTGCCCGCTAGTCTCCGACGAGAGCACCGCACGTAAGCGCGTTGTTCGTTGCTCCGCTGGTGCGGGGCGACTAGGTTCCACACCGGTCCGATATCCGACAGTTCTACATCCGAGGTGACGTAGGCGTGGCTCTTCCGCCCCTTACCCCTGAACAGCGCGCAGCCGCGCTCGAGAAGGCCGCCGCGGCTCGCCGGGAGCGCGCCGAGGTCAAGAATCGGCTCAAGCACTCTGGAGCATCCCTCCACGACGTGATCAAGCAGGGCCAGGAGAACGACGTCATCGGCAAGATGAAGGTCTCCGCGCTCCTGGAGTCCCTGCCCGGCGTCGGCAAGGTCCGCGCCAAGCAGATCATGGAGCGGCTCGGCATCTCCGAGAGCCGCCGCGTCCGGGGGCTCGGCTCCAACCAGATCGCGTCGCTGGAGCGAGAGTTCGGCGCCTCCGCTTCCTGAATTTCCGGCACTACCGGGAAGCTGGAATAATCGGCGCATGGCTGCAACATCCCGGGGGACGACCCCCGCGCCCCCGGACGTACGTCCGCGACTGACCGTGCTCTCCGGCCCCTCGGGGGTCGGCAAGAGCACGGTCGTCGCGCATCTGCGCAAGGTCCACCCCGAAGTCTGGCTCTCCGTTTCGGCCACCACCCGCAAGCCGCGCCCGGGGGAGCGGCACGGCGTGCAGTACTTCTTCGTCGAGGACGAGGAATTCGACAAGCTGATCGCCAACGGCGAATTGCTGGAATGGGCCGAATTCGCGGGCAACCGCTACGGCACTCCCAGAAAGGCGGTCCTGGACCGCCTGGAGGCAGGCGAGCCGGTTCTGCTGGAGATCGATCTCCAGGGCGCCCGTCAGGTCCGCGATTCCATGAAGGAAGCCCACCTGGTCTTCCTGGCCCCGCCGAGCTGGGACGAACTCGTCCGCCGGCTCACGGGGCGCGGCACCGAGGCCCCCGAGGTCATCGAGCGCCGTCTGGAGGCCGCCAGGGTCGAACTGGCCGCGGAGACGGAGTTCGATGTGACCCTCGTCAACACCTCCGTCGAGGACGTCAGCCGTGAGCTGCTAGCCTTGATGCTGCGTCGACCTGGGGACCAGAACATCAGCGGCTGATCCGCGACTCCCCAGACCGCCACATTTTTTGAGTTTCACCCCGGCTTCATCCCCCTTCGGAAGGTAGAGAGTGTCCTCTTCCATCACCGCACCCGAGGGCATCATCAACCCGCCCATTGATGAGCTTCTCGAGGCCACCGACTCGAAGTACAGCCTCGTGATCTACGCCGCCAAGCGCGCGCGCCAGATCAACGCGTACTACTCGCAGCTCGGCGAGGGCCTGCTCGAGTACGTCGGCCCGCTCGTCGACACGCATGTCCACGAGAAGCCCCTGTCGATCGCGCTCCGCGAGATCAACGCGGGTCTGCTGACCTCCGAGGCCATCGAGGGCCCGGCTCAGTAAGCAGCACATTCACCTCACCACGGGCTCGGCGGCGCAGCTGTCGGGCCCGTGGTGTGTCATGGGGTACGTAGCGACGTACCGGAGCGTGGGGAGAGGCGATGGACAAGCCCAAGGTCGTCCTGGGCGTCAGTGGCGGGATCGCCGCCTACAAGGCGTGCGAGCTGCTGCGGCGGCTCACCGAGTCCGGGCATGACGTACGGGTGGTGCCCACCGCCGCGGCGCTGCACTTCGTCGGCGAGGCCACCTGGTCGGCGCTGTCCGGCCACCCGGCCGCCACAGAGGTCTGGGAGTCCGTCCACGAGGTGCCGCACGTCCGCATCGGCCAGTCCGCCGACCTCGTCGTGGTCGCCCCCGCCACCGCCGACATGCTCGCCAAGGCCGCCCACGGCCTCGCCGACGACCTGCTGACGAACACGCTGCTGACGGCCCGATGCCCGGTGATCTTCGCGCCCGCGATGCACACCGAGATGTGGGAGCACCCCGCCACCCAGGAGAACGTCGCCACGCTGCGGCGCCGCGGCGCGGTCGTCGTCGATCCCGCGGTCGGCCGGCTGACCGGCGTCGACACCGGCAAGGGCCGCTTCCCCGACCCGGCCGAGATCTTCGAACTCTGTCGTAGGGTCCTCGCCCGCGGCGACCGGGCGCTGACACAGGACCTTGCCGGCCGCCATGTGGTCATCAGCGCCGGCGGCACCCGCGAGCCCCTGGACCCGGTGCGCTACCTGGGCAACCGCTCCTCCGGCAAGCAGGGCTACGCCCTCGCCCGTACGGCCGTCGCCCGCGGCGCCCGCGTCACGCTGGTCGCCGGCAACACCGAGCTGCCCGATCCGGCCGGGGTGGACGTGGTCCACGTCGGAACCGCCCTCCAACTGCGCGAGGCCGTCCTGAAGGCCGCCGCGGACGCCGACGCGGTGGTCATGGCCGCCGCCGTGGCCGATTTCCGACCGACCGTCTACGCCACCGGCAAAATCAAGAAACGGGACGGCCAGGAGCCGGATCCAGTCACCCTGGTCCGTAATCCGGACATCCTCGCCGAGATTTCGTCCGAACGGGCGCGTCCCGGCCAACTTGTGGTCGGTTTCGCCGCCGAAACCGACGAGGTGCTCGCCAACGGCCGCGCCAAGCTCGCCCGCAAGGGCTGTGACCTGCTGGTTGTCAACGAGGTCGGGGAGCACAGGGCGTTCGGTTCGGCTGAGAACGAGGCGGTGATCCTCGCCACGGACGGCACCGAGACCCCGGTTCCCTACGGACCCAAGGAAGACCTGGCCGAAACGGTGTGGGACCTCGTCGTCCCGCGTCTGGCGGAGAACCGCCGCTGACCTGCCCGGCCAACCGCCCGGGGCGCCCCACCGGCCTCATCGTCATCGGCGTGCCCTCTTGACCCGACCGGTTCTCGAGGTGATCGTCCTATCGTGTGCCGTAGTGTCCCAGGTCACGCGGGGTCCATAAATCGAGACTGCGTGTCCGAACGTCACACACGACCGATAAACTGGCCGTGGACCGGGCCGAGCGCAGCTCTCGGCCCTTCCGCCAATGATCAGCCAGCAGCCGCTGCAACCCCAGGGAGCGATGTGTCCCGCCGCCTGTTCACCTCGGAGTCCGTCACCGAGGGCCACCCCGACAAGATCGCTGACCAGATCAGCGACACGATTCTCGACGCGCTCCTCAAGGAGGACCCGACCTCCCGGGTCGCCGTCGAGACGCTGATCACCACCGGCCTGGTGCATGTCGCCGGTGAGGTGACGACCAAGGCGTACGCCGATATCCCCAACCTTGTGCGCAACAAGATCCTGGACATCGGCTACGACTCGTCCAAGAAGGGCTTCGACGGCGCGTCCTGCGGCGTCTCGGTGTCCATCGGCGCGCAGTCCCCGGACATCGCCCAGGGCGTCGACACCGCGCACGAGTACCGCGTCGAGGGCGATGACGACGAGCTGGACCGGCAGGGCGCCGGCGACCAGGGCCTGATGTTCGGCTATGCCTGCGACGAGACGCCGGAGCTGATGCCGCTCCCGATCAACCTCGCGCACCGGCTGTCCAAGCGCCTGTCCGAGGTCCGCAAGAACGGGACCATCCCCTACCTGCGCCCCGACGGCAAGACCCAGGTCACCATCGAGTACGACGGCCACAAGGCGGTCCGCCTCGACACCGTCGTCGTCTCCTCGCAGCACGCGTCGGACATCGACCTGGACTCCCTCCTGGCGCCCGACATCCGCGAGTTCGTCGTCGAGCACGTCCTGGCCCAGCTGGTCGAGGACGGCATCAAGCTGGACACCGACGGCTACCGCCTCCTGGTCAACCCGACCGGTCGTTTCGAGATCGGCGGCCCGATGGGTGACGCGGGTCTGACCGGCCGCAAGATCATCATTGACACCTACGGCGGCATGGCCCGCCACGGCGGCGGCGCGTTCTCCGGCAAGGACCCGTCCAAGGTCGACCGCTCGGCCGCGTACGCGATGCGCTGGGTCGCCAAGAACGTCGTCGCGGCCGGCCTCGCCGCCCGCTGCGAGGTCCAGGTGGCCTACGCGATCGGCAAGGCCGAGCCGGTGGGTCTGTTCGTCGAGACCTTCGGCACCGCCACCGTCGACACCGACAAGATCGAGCAGGCCATCGGCGAGGTCTTCGACCTCCGTCCGGCCGCGATCATCCGCGACCTCGACCTGCTCCGCCCGATCTACGCCCAGACCGCCGCCTACGGCCACTTCGGCCGCGAGCTGGAGGACTTCACCTGGGAGCGCACCGACCGCGTGGATGCCCTGAAGAAGGCCGCGGGCCTCTAAGGCCACCGGCGAGTTTCGCAGCGCCGCTTCACGTCACCGCAACCCCGGACCGCTTGGCGGTCCGGGGTTGCGGTGCGTTCGGGGTGTGGTGGTCGGGGGGCGTGGCTGTGGCCGCGGTGGTGCGGGCCCTCGGGCGGGGCGCACGTGCTGCATCCGGCCACTCGGCATCGTCCCCTGAGGGGAGCCAACGCGCTGCATCCGGCCACCCGGTATTGCCCCCGGGGGAGCCAACGGACTACATCTGGCCACTCGGCATTGCCCCCGGGGGGAGCCAAGGCACTGCATCCGGCCACTCGGCATCGCCCCCCGGGGGGGAGCCAACGCGCTGCGCCCGCCCACCCGGCATTGCCCCCGGGGCCCGCCCACCCGCATTGCCCCTGGGGGGAGCCAACGGACTACACCCGCCCACCCCGCATCGCCCCCCGGGGGGAACCAACGCACCACACCCACCCACCCCCCGAAGGGGGGTGGGCGGCGGGGAAAAACAAAAGGGGCGGGTGGGCGGCGGGTAGGGGGCCGACGGGGTTCGGATCGGGGGCCGGGCGTTGTCCGAGGTGTCTGCTAAGACTTGAGCTGTGAGCAGTGAGAACGGGCGGGATCCGGGGGAGCGGGGCGAGCAGCTGGCGCTGATCCGCGAGACCGTGCGGAAGGCGAAGCCGCCCCGGGCCAAGCCGCGCACGTGGCGGGGCGCCGAGCTGGCGGGGGAGCTGCCGGTGGCGCGGGTGCTGGTGGACAAGGGGCCGGTGCATCTCGACAAGCTGTGGGACTACGCCGTGCCCGCGGAGCTGGACGAGGAGGCGCGGCCCGGGGTGCGGGTCCGGGTGCGGTTCGGGGCGGGGACCGGCCGGGTGCGCGAGGGCCGGCGCGAGGGCGGGGGACTGCTCGACGGGTACATCGTGGAGCGCGTCGCCGAGTCCGACTACCGCGGCCCGCTGGCGGCGATCGCACAGGTCGTCTCGCCGGAGCCGGTGCTCAGCCCGCCGCTGCTGGCCCTGTGCCGGGCGGTGGCCGACCGCTACGCCGGATCGCTCGCCGACGTGCTGCAACTGGCCATTCCGCCGCGCAACGCCAAGGCCGAGGCGGAGCGCTTCCCGGCGCCGCCGCCACCGCCCGCCGTGCCGTCGCTGGCGAGCTGGGCCCGCTACCCGCAGGGCCCCGCGTTCCTGGAGGCGCTGGCGCACGGGGGCACGCCGCGCGCCGTGTGGACCGCGCTGCCGGGGCCGCACTGGCCGTGGGAGCTGGCCGCCGCGGTGGCGGCGGCCCTGGCGTCCGGGCGGGGCGCCCTGGTCGTGATGCCGGACGGGCGGTCGGCGGCCCGGGTGGACGCGGCGCTGACGGAGCTGGTGGGCGCGGGGCTGCACACCGTACTGGTGGCGGATTCGGGGCCCGAGGAGCGCTACCGGCGCTGGCTGTCGATACGCCGGGGCGCCGTGCGGGCCGTCGTGGGCACCCGCGCCGCGATGTACGCACCGGTGGCGGACCTGGGGCTCGTCGCCATCTGGGACGACGGGAATTCCAGCCACAGCGACACCAACGCCCCGCACCCGCACGCCCGTGACGTGCTGCTGCTCCGCGCCGTGCACGAGAAGGCGGCCTGCCTGATCGGCGACCTGGGGCGCACCGTGGAGGCCACCCAGCTGGTGGAGACCGGGTGGGCCCGGCCGCTGGAGGCCGCGCGCGAACAGGTGCGTACGGCCGCGCCGTTGATCCGTACGGTCGACGACGTCGAGGCGGCCCGCGACGAGGCGGCGCGCGTCGCCCGGCTGCCCTCGCTCGCCTGGCAGACGGCGCGCGCGGGGCTGGCGCGCGGTCCGGTGCTGGTGCAGGTGCCGCGCCGAGGGTACGTACCGCGGCTGGCCTGCGAGCGGTGCCGGGTGCCCGCGCGGTGCCGGCACTGCGCCGGGCCGCTGGAGGCACGGAGCAACGACAGCGCGCTGTGCTGCGGTTGGTGCGGTCAGGGGGCGCCGGACTGGCACTGCGCGGAGTGCGGCAGCCCGCGGCTGCGGGCGCAGATCGTCGGCGCCCGGCGCACCGCTGAGGAGCTCGGGCGGGCCTTCCCCGAGGTTCCCGTGCGCACCTCAGGGCGTGATCACATCCTGGACACCGTGCCCGACCGGCCCGCCCTCGTCGTCTCCACACCAGGCGCCGAGCCGGTCGCGGAGGGCGGGTACGCGGCCGCCCTGCTGCTGGACGGCTGGGCGCTGCTGGGGCGGCCGGATCTGCGGGCGGGGGAGGAGGCGCTGCGCCGCTGGCTGGGCGCCGCCTCGCTGGTCCGCGGCCAGGCGGAGGGCGGTACGGTCGCGGTGATCGCGGAGCCGACGCTGCGGCCCGTGCAGGCGCTGGTGCGCTGGGATCCGGCCGGTCATGCGGTGCGGGAGCTGTCCGAGCGGGCCGAGCTGGGTTTCCCTCCGGTGTCCCGGATGGCCTCGGTGGCCGGGCGTATCGAGGATGTCGCCGAGCTGCTGAAGGCGGCCGAACTCCCCGAGGGCGCCGAGGTGTTGGGGCCCGTTCCGATACCGGTGCCGGACCCGGGGCGCCCCCGCAGGCCCGGCGATCCGCCGCCGGGCGAGGAGTGGCAGCGCGCGCTCGTACGGGTCCGGCCAGGCCAGGGCGCGGCCCTCGCGGCGGCGCTCAAGGCGGCCCGCGCGGCGCGGCTGGTCAAGCGGGAGGGCGAGCCGGTTCGGGTGCGGATCGATCCGCCCGACCTCGGGTGACGTCGGCCTGGGGTGCGGCCGGGTCCGGCGCCGGGCGGTGGCCGCACGGGCGGGACATGGCGCCGCCCCGGGACCGTTGTCGGCGGGCGGTCCCGGGGCGTGGGCGAGCGGCGGAAAGCGGGTCGGCGGGCGTGCGGTGAGCTTCCCGGCCGAGGCGGCGTCAGCCGTTGCGGGGGCCGGGGAGGGCGCCGGGACGGGCCTCGTCACGGGTGGCCGCGGTCGGCTGGGCGGGCAGGGAACGGGCGGCGGGGACCGACGGCGCGGCGGGCAGGCCCGCGGCCACGGTCACCGCGCGGGCCCCGGCGGCGTCGGACGAACGGGCCGTCGGCTCACCGCTGTCGGCGGCGGGCTGGGCGGTGGCCCGGCGGGCCCCGTAACGGCGGTGCACCGCTTGTTTGGTGACGCCCAGCGCCGAGCCCACCGCGTCCCAGGAGAACCCCAGCGAACGGTCGAAGTCGACCGCCGCCGTGACCAGTGTTTCGACGCTGTCCCGCAGTTCCTGGGCCAGACGCACCGTCGGGGCGGGCGCCCGCCCGTAGACGACGAAGCCCGCGGAGGGCCCGGTCCGCCGCGGCCGGTAGACGTTGCCGAGCTGCGCGGTCAGGGTGCGCAGCGCGTCCACCTGCCGGCGGACCCGCTCGATGTCCCGCACCAGGAGATGCAGGCTGGCGCGCGCCTGGGCGTCGTGGGTTGCGTGGTCGGCCATGAGCAAGCCTCTCGAACCGGCGTGGAAAAGGAAGGTGAAAAGGATCGGGCCGCCAAAGCGGCCCGGTAAAAGGTCAATGCTGTTTGACCAACGCGACAGCAGCGGCTGTGGTCACGGTGTGGGGGCGTACGAGCTTCCGCGCGGGGCGCGGACAGGTCCGTACGCCCCCTGGAGTCAGGGCACATGGGCCTGGCGCTGACCGGTGACTCCGGTGCCCGCGCCCTTTCGGCCCCATAGACTGGTGCGTCGTTCCGCTGCGTGTGAGAGGTAGTGCGCCACCCATGAGGCTCGTCTTCGCCGGTACCCCCGAGGTCGCCGTACCCGCCCTCGATGCCCTGATCGCTTCGGACCGGCATGAGGTCGTGGCCGTCGTGACCAGGCCCGACGCCCCGGCGGGCCGCGGCCGGCGGCTGGTCGCCAGCCCCGTCGCGGAGCGCGCGGAGGAGGCCGGCATCGAGGTGCTCAAGCCCGTCAAGCCCCGCGACGAGGACTTCCTCGCCCGGCTGCGGGAGATCGCACCGGACTGCTGCCCGGTGGTCGCCTACGGTGCGCTGCTGCCGAAGGTCGCGCTCGACATTCCCGCCAGGGGATGGGTCAATCTGCACTTCTCGCTGCTGCCCGCGTGGCGTGGCGCGGCGCCCGTCCAGCATGCGGTGCTCGCGGGCGACGAGGTCACCGGCGCCTCGACCTTCCAGATCGAGCAGGGCCTGGACTCGGGACCGGTCTACGGCGTGCTGACCGAGGAGGTACGGCCGACGGACACCAGCGGCGATCTGCTGACCCGGCTCGCGTTCGCCGGTTCCGGGCTGCTCGTCGCGACGATGGACGGCATCGAGGACGGCTCCCTGAAGGCGGTTCCGCAGCCGGAGGAGGGCGTTTCCCTCGCGCCGAAGATCGAGGTCGAGGACGCCAAGGTGGACTGGACGGCACCGGCGCTGCGGGTGGACCGGGTGATCCGCGGCTGCGCGCCCGCGCCCGGCGCGTGGACCGTCTTCCGCGGCGAGCGGCTCAAGCTGATGTCCGCCGCCTCCGCCCCGGCCCACACCGAACCGGAACTCGCACCCGGCGAACTCGCCGTCACGAAGAAGGCGGTGTACGTCGGCACCGGCAGCCATCCCGTCGAGCTCGTCTGGGTCCAGCCGCAGGGCAAGAAGCCGATGAAGGGCGCCGATTGGGCGCGCGGCGTACGCATCGAGCACGGCGAGCGGCTGGGCGACTGACCCGGCGAGGCGCCGGGCGGCCAAGACCCCGCCCGGCCGGCCCGCGCCCGCCCGTCCCGGCGGGTGCCCCGCCGCGCCTCCGCGTAGGCTTGACCACACCTCTTCATCTCGTATCCGGAGCACCTTTTCTGTGAGTCAGCAGCCGCCCCGCCGTCACGGCACCCGCAAGCCCTACCGCCGCCCGCAGAAGGACCCGGTCAGGATCCTCGCGTTCGAGGCACTGCGGGCCGTGGACGAGCGGGACGCGTACGCGAATCTCGTGCTGCCGCCGCTGTTGCGCAAGGCGCGCGAGGGCGGCGACTTCGACAGCCGGGACGCGGCGCTGGCGACGGAGCTGGTGTACGGGACGCTGCGCCGGCAGGGCACCTATGACGCCATCGTCGCCCGGTGCGTGGACCGGCCGCTCCGCGAGGTCGACCCGCCGGTCCTGGACGTGCTGACGCTCGGCGCGCACCAGCTGCTCGGCACCCGCATCCCGACGCATGCCGCGGTCAGTGCCAGCGTGGAGCTGGCGCGGGTCGTGCTGGGCGACGGGCGGGCCAAGTTCGTCAACGCGGTGCTGCGCAAGGTCGCGGCCCACGACATGGACAGCTGGCTGGAGCAGGTCGCCCCGGACTACGACGAGGATCCCGAGGAGCACCTCGGCATCGTGCACGCGCATCCGCGCTGGATCGTCTCCGCGCTGTGGGACGCCCTCGGCGGCGGCCGCGCCGGCATCGAGGACCTGCTGGACGCGGACAACGAGCGGCCCGAGGTGACGCTGGTGGCGAGGCCGGGCCGGGCCACCACCGAGGAGCTGTTGGCGGCCGTCGGCGAGGAGAGCGCGCTGCCGGGCCGCTGGTCCCCGTACGCGGTGCGGCTCGCGGAGGGCGGCGAGCCGGGCGCGCTGGACCCGGTGCGCGAGGGGCGGGCCGGCGTACAGGACGAGGGCAGCCAGCTGGTCGCGCTGGCGCTGGCGAACGCGCCCGTCGAGGGGTCGGACCTGGCCTGGCTGGACGGCTGCGCGGGCCCCGGCGGGAAGGCGGCGCTGCTGGGCGCGCTCGCGGCGCAGCGCGGTGCCGCCCTGGTGGCCTCGGAGAAGCAGCCGCACCGTGCGCGCCTGGTGGCGCGGGCGCTCGCCGGCAACCCCGGCCCGTACCAGGTCATCGCCGCCGACGGCACCCGGCCCGCCTGGCGCCCCGGCGCCTTCGACCGGGTGCTGGTCGACGTGCCGTGCACCGGCCTGGGGGCGCTGCGCCGGCGGCCCGAGGCGCGCTGGCGCCGCCGCCCCGAGGACCTGGACGGTTTCGCGCCGCTGCAGCGCGAACTGCTGCGGCAGGCGCTGGCGGCCGTACGGGTCGGCGGGGTCGTCGGCTATGCCACCTGCTCGCCGCACCCGGCCGAGACCCGGGCCGTGGTGGACGACGTCCTCAAGGGGCGCGGCGGCCCCGCGGTGGAGGTGGAGTGGATCGACGCACGGCCGCTGATGCCGGGTGTCCCGGCGCTGGGAGACGGTCCTGACGTGCAGCTGTGGCCGCATCTGCACGGTACGGACGCGATGTATCTGGCGCTGCTGCGGCGTACCGGCTGAGCCTGCGGGGCGTGGTCCGGCGGCCCTGTACGCGGTCCCCCTTCGGGGCTGCCGGCCGGGCAGGACATACTTGGGGGCATGGCCTTGATCAACCCCAGCATTCTGTCCGCCGACTTCGCCCGCCTCGCAGAGGAGGCGAGGGCCGTCGAGGGCGCCGACTGGCTGCACGTCGACGTCATGGACAACCACTTCGTCCCGAATCTCACCCTCGGCGTGCCGGTCGTCGAGTCGCTGAGCAAGGCGACGGACACGCCCCTGGATCTGCATCTGATGATCCAGGACCCGGACCGCTGGGCGCCGCAGTACGTCGAGGCCGGGGCCGGCTCCGTGACGTTCCATGCGGAGGCCGCGGCGGCGCCGGTGCGGCTCGCGCGGGAGATCCGGGCGCTGGGCGCGCGGGCGTCGATGGCACTCAAGCCGGCCACGCCGATCGAGCCGTTCGAGGATCTGCTGCCCGAACTCGACATGCTGCTGATCATGACCGTGGAGCCCGGCTTCGGCGGTCAGGCGTTCCTCGACATCATGCTGCCGAAGATCCGCCGCACCCGTGAGCTGATCTCCCGGCACGGCCTGGAGCTGTGGCTCCAGGTGGACGGCGGTGTCTCGGCGTCCACCATCGAGCGGTGCGCCGAGGCCGGTGCCGATGTGTTCGTCGCGGGCTCCGCGGTGTACGGCGCGGACGATCCGGCCAAGGCGGTCCGCGACCTGCGGGAGAAGGCCGAGGCGGCGTCGGCGAACGGCTGGGGCTGCGCGCACTGAGACCGTGTCCGCGGTGGCCTCGGCCGCAGCGGTTGCGGCTCCGGTGGTCGTGGCTCTGGTGATCGGGGTTCCGGGCTCGTAGCTTGAGAGCGTACGGCTCACGGTTTGCGATTCTTTGGCCTGTGGTTGGTGATTCCGGGGACGCTCCCCGAGTGCGGGGGTACCGTCCTCACCAGCGTCCGCGCCCCGGGTTGGCCCTGCCGCAACCGAGCGTTCACGGCCGTCGGAGCGGTCATGGTCCCCGCCGACCTCGGGTTTCTGCAAGGATGAGCAAAGACTCGATCAGATGCGCCAAAGGGGAGAAATTCGTGGTAGCCAGCCGCCCGCAATCGGGAATGGGCCCTGCCGAGCTGGTGCAGGCCGCGGCCATGGCCCGCCGTTTCTATCTGGAGGGCAAGTCCAAGATCCAGATCGCGGAGGAGTTCGGCGTCAGCCGGTTCAAGGTCGCCCGGGTGCTGGAGACGGCCCTGGAACGCGATCTCGTACGGATCGAGATTCGGGTGCCCTCCGAACTGGACGCCGAACGCTCCGACGCCCTGCGGGCCCGCTACGGCCTGCGGCACGCGGTCGTCGTCGAGTCGCCAGCGGACGCCTCCGAGGACGCCGCCGACCCGGAGAACCTCGGCGAGGTCGCGGCCGACCTCCTCGGCGAGCTGGTCGCCGAGGGCGACGTCCTGGGCCTGGCCTGGGGCCGGTCGACGATCCACATGGCGGCCGCGCTGCACCGGCTGCCGCCCTGCACCGTCGTCCAGCTGACCGGCGTGTACGACGCGGGCACCGCCGACCGCGGCTCGGTCGAGGCGGTCCGCCGGGCGGCCGACGTCTCCGGCGGCGAGGCGCATCCGATCTACGCGCCGATGCTGCTGCCGGACTCGGCGACCGCGGCCGCGCTGCGCGGCCAGACCGGTATCGCCCGCGCCTTCGACTACTTCGACAAGGTCACCGTCGCCTGCGTCTCCATCGGCTCCTGGGAGCCGGGCGTCTCGACCGTCTACGACATGCTCTCGGAGCAGGAGCGGGAGCACTACGCCTCGCTCGGTGCCGCCGCCGAGATGTCCGCGCACCTCTTCGACGCCGAGGGCCGCCGCATCGGCCGGGACCTCGGCGAGCGCTGCATCACCGTCGAGGCGGACCGGCTGCGCCGTATCCCCGAGGTCGTGGCGATCGCCGGTGGCCGGCGCAAGGCCGCCGCGATCGGCGCGGTCCTGCGCTCCGGGCTGGTCACCAGCCTGGTCACGGACACCGCGGCCGCCGACCACCTGCTGCTGGAGACCGGCCCCGGGCCGCGCCCCGCCCTGGACCGGGCGGACCCCGACGGGGCCTGACGCCGACGGCGGGTGCCCCGGGCGTCCGCCACTCCGTCGCTACTCCGTCGCGCGGTCATCGGCGCGCAGCGCCGGCATTGCTGTGACAGCATCGGCGCCATGAAGATCCGCTCCCGTCCCCACCGGGCCGCCGCCGTCGTCGGCGCGCTGCTCGCCGGGCTGCTGCTGGTGCTGACGGGCTGCTCCACGGGCGGTGCCGGCAAGGGGAGTTCGGCCGGATCGCGGTCCGCGGGCATACCGGGCTGGGCCAAGGGGATGCCGGCCGTCCCGGTCGGCGAGCTGCCCACCCAGGCCAGGGACACGCTGCGGCTCATCGACGCCGGCGGGCCCTTCCCGTACCCGAAGGACGGCTCCGTCTTCGGCAACCACGAACGGCTGCTGCCCCGTCAGCCGCGCGGCCACTACCACGAGTACACGGTCCGTACGCCCGGCTCGCGGGACCGTGGCGCCCGGCGCCTGATCACCGGCACCGGCCACGAGACCTTCTACACCGACGACCACTACCGAACTTTCAAGGCGGTGCTCCGATGACATTCGCGGTGTTCGATGGCGGCCAGGTGGTGCGGCCTGGCGGTGTGGCCGGGGGGCCGGGGGGTGTCCCCCGGGGGATGCGGCAAGGCGGTGCTCCGATGACGTTCCTGGTGTTCGACGGCGGCCAGGTGGTGCGGCCAGGTGGTGCGGCCGGGGGGCCGGGGGTTGTCCCCTGGGGGATGCAGGAAGGCGGTGCTCCGATGACGTTCCTGGTGTTCGATGGCGGCCTGGCGGTGTGGCCGGGGGTCCGGGGGTTGCCACCCGGGAGACGCGGCAAGGCGGTGCTCCGATGACGGATGCTGTGCCTTTCGTGCCGCGGCCGCTCGCGGCGGTGCTCGATGGCAGTACGCCGCCGGGCGTGCTGTCCTGGCCGGCGGACCGCTCCGTGGCGGACGCGCTGACCGCCGCCCGGGAGGCCGGCTGGAGCGGTGCCGCCCTGAACCTCGAAGGGACCGCGGACAAGGCCGAGTTCATGGACCGCTGCGCCCGCGCACTGCGGCTGCCGGACTGGTTCGGCCGCAACTGGGACGCCCTCTCCGACTGCCTCACCGATCTGTCCTGGTGCCCGGCGGACCGGGGCCGGCTGCTCGTCGTGACCGGCTGGCAGGACTATGCCTCCGCGGCCCCCGACGACTGGAGCGTCCTGGAGGAGGTGCTGGCGGACGCGGTGGGGTACTGGCGGGACAAGGACACCGGGCTGGCCGTGATCATGGCCAGGGGGCGGGCGCGAGCCGGCGGGTAACGGCCGTACCGGCCGCCCGGCAGGCCCGGTCCCGCGGCCCGCTTGGCGGATCACACACACGGCGCACCGCCCGGTCGGACAATCGCATGAGTCCTGGTCAGGCCCCGTATCCTGGGGGTATGCGATTCCTGAATCCGAAGAACGGCGCCCTCGAAGAGAGTTCTTCGGTGCCCTACGACCTGACGTACGACGATGTGTTCATGGTGCCCAGCCGCTCCGCGGTGGGCTCCCGCCAGGGCGTGGATCTGTCCGCGCACGACGGCAGCGGCACCACCATTCCCCTTGTGGTCGCCAACATGACGGCGATCGCCGGGCGCCGGATGGCCGAGACCGTCGCCCGCCGCGGCGGCCTGACCGTCATCCCGCAGGACATCCCGCTCGACGTCGTCACCGAGGTCGTGACCTGGGTCAAGCGCCGTCACCTCGTTCTGGACACGCCGATCGTGCTGTCCCCGATCTCGACCGTCGCGGACGCCCTGTCGCTGCTGCCCAAGCGGTCGCACGGCGCGGGCATCGTCGTCGAGAGCGGCCGTCCGGTCGGCGTCGTCACCGAGCACGACCTCGCGGGCGTGGACCGCTTCACCCAGGTCTCCGAGGTCATGTCCAAGGACCTGCTGGTCCTGGACGCGGACATCGACCCCCGGGAGGCGTTCAACCGCCTCGACGCCGCCAACCGCAAGCTGGCGCCGGCGGTCGACGCGGACGGCATGCTGGTCGGCATCCTCACCCGTAAGGGCGCGCTCCGCGCCACCCTCTACACCCCCGCCACCGACGCCCACGGCAGGCTGCGGATCGCCGCCGCCGTCGGCATCAACGGCGATGTGGCCGGCAAGGCCAAGGCGCTGCTGGACGCCGGCGTGGACGCGCTCGTCGTGGACACCGCGCACGGCCACCAGGAGTCCATGATCAGCGCGGTCCAGGCCGTCCGGGCGCTGAACCCGCAGGTCCCGATCGTGGCGGGCAACATCGTCGCCGCCGAGGGCGTCCGCGACCTCATCGAGGCCGGCGCGGACATCATCAAGGTCGGCGTCGGGCCCGGCGCCATGTGCACCACCCGGATGATGACCGGCGTCGGCCGTCCGCAGTTCTCCGCGGTGCTGGAGTGCGCCGCCGAGGCCAAGAAGTTCGGCAAGCACGTCTGGGCCGACGGCGGCGTCCGGCACCCCCGCGACGTCGCGATGGCGCTGGCCGCGGGCGCGTCCAACGTCATGATCGGCTCGTGGTTCGCCGGCACGCTGGAGTCGCCCGGCGACCTCCAGCACACCGCCGACGGGCGCCCGTACAAGGAGAGCTTCGGCATGGCCTCCGCGCGCGCGGTGCGCAACCGTACGAGCGAGGAGTCGGCCTACGACCGGGCCCGCAAGGGGCTGTTCGAGGAGGGCATCTCCACCTCGCGGATGTTCGTCGACCCGGCCCGCCCCGGCGTCGAGGACCTGATCGACTCGATCATCGCGGGTGTCCGCAGCTCCTGCACCTACGCCGGCGCCGGCTCCCTGGAGGAGTTCGCCGAGAAGGCCGTCGTCGGTGTGCAGAGCGCCGCCGGCTACGCCGAGGGCAAGCCCCTCCACGACAGCTGGAGTTGATGGCACGGGGCCGCACACGGGCCCCGGAGCGCCGCTCACCGGCCCCGCACCGCATCGGTGCGGGGCCGGTCGCATGTCCGGGACGGACCGGCCCGGACACGCGACCGGCCGCCACAAAACGGTCCGGTGTGCGGGCGCCGCGGTGTCCGGCCCGTGGACACCGGGCCGGCGGGGTACTCGATCGAAACCTGGCGCGCAACGAACCACCGCCCGCGGCGCCGGTGCGCAACGATCAGATGTAGCTGCGCAAGGAACCCGCATTACGGCAGGTCAGGGCCGGGCCGTAAGGTCATGCGCTAGTACGTGGAGTGGCGGTGACCGCCTGCTCGGCGGTCACCCTGCGGGTCGTGCTTCGCGCTGCCCGCATGCCGGCCGTCGCGGTTGCCCGTCATCCGACCGCCAGTGACAAACGGCAGCGATAAAGGAGCCACCCCAGTGTTGGAGCAAGGCGCAGCCCCGCCCGCAGGGGACCGCGACACCCGGCCGCCCGCCCCCGGCGGCCTCGGGACCCGGCTGATGCGGCGCAAACCGGTCGAGAGACTGGTCGCGGAGGGCGGCAAGGGCGAGGGCGGCACGCTCCGCCGCTCGATGGGCGTGTGGCAGCTGACCATGATCAGCATCGGTGCCACGCTCGGCACCGGCATCTTCGTGGTCCTCGGCGAGGCCGTCCCGGACGCCGGACCCGCCGTCGTCCTCGCGTTCGTCCTCGCGGGCATCACCGCCCTGTTCTCCGCCCTGTCGTACGCGGAGCTGGCCGGCAGCATCCCGGTCTCCGGATCGTCCTACTCCTACGCCTACGCCACCCTCGGCGAACTGATCGCCTGGGTCTGCGGCTGGTGTCTGATCCTGGAGTACGGCGTCTCGGTCGCGGCCGTCGCCGTCGGCTGGGGCCAGTATCTGAACGAATTCCTGGGCGGCACCGTCGGGTTCACCATCCCCGACGCGCTGTCCCAGCCGCCCGGTGACGGGGGCATCTTCAACCTGCCGGCCCTGCTGGTCGTGATGCTGGCGATGGTGTTCCTGCTGGGCGGCGCCAAGGAGAGCGCCCGCGCCAACACCATCATGGTGGTCGTCAAGATCGTCGCGCTGCTGCTGTTCTGCGGTGTCGCCGTGCAGGGCGTGCGGTCCGGGAACTACGCCAACTTCATGCCGCTGGGCATGGCGGGCGTCAGTGCCGCCGGCGCGACCCTCTTCTTCTCCTACATCGGCTTCGACGCGGCCTCCACGGCCGGCGAGGAGGCCAGGAACCCGCAGCGCGACCTGCCCCGCGCGATCATGCTCTCGCTGGTGATCGTCACCGCGCTGTACTGCCTGGTCGCGGCCATCGCCGTCGGCGCGATGCCCTGGCAGAAGTTCGAGGGCTCGGAGGCCGCACTGGCCGGGATCATGAAGGACGTCACGGGCCAGGGCTTCTGGGCCGTACTGCTCGCCTTCGGCGCGGTCATCGCCATCGCCAGCGTCGTACTGACCGTGCTCTACGGCCAGACCCGCATCCTCTTCGCGATGTCCCGGGACGGCCTGGTGCCCAAGGCGTTCTCCAAGGTGCACCCCAAGAGCGGGGTGCCGCGCGCCAACACCGTGATCGTCTCGCTGTTCTGCGGGGTGCTCGCCGCCGCGGTGCCGCTCGGCGAGCTGGCCGACGCCACCAGCATCGGCACCCTCTTCGCGTTCGCGCTGGTCAACATCGCGGTGATCGTGCTGCGCCGCACCCGCCCCGAGATGCCGCGCACCTTCCGTACGCCGCTCTCCCCGCTGTTCCCGGCGATCGGTTTTCTGCTCTGTGTGGGCATGATGACCAGGCTCGGCGCCGTGACCTGGGTGGTCTTCGGTGTCTGGATGGCCGTCGGCCTTGTGGTCTACTTCGGATACGGCATGCGCCGGTCCCGATTGGCCACAGCAGAGAAGTGACCCACCCGCAGTGCGACTGAACGATCTCGACGAACGCATCGTCCACGCCCTCGCCGAGGACGCCCGCCGCAGCTACGCCGACATCGGCCAGGAGGTCGGCCTGTCCGCCCCGGCCGTCAAGCGGCGGGTGGACCGGCTGCGGGCCGACGGCGCCATCACCGGATTCACCGTACGGGTCGATCCGGCGGCGCTCGGTTGGGAGACCGAGGGGTTCATCGAGCTCTACTGCAGTCGGAACACCTCGCCCGAGGCGATCCACCGCGGTCTGTCGCGCTACCCGGAAGTGGCGTCCGCCTCCACCGTCACAGGTGAGGCGGACGCCATCGTCCAGGTCTTCGCCTCCGACATGCGGCACTTCGAGCGGGTACTGGAACGCATAGCGGGCGAGCCCTTCGTGGAGCGGACCAAGTCCGTGCTGGTGCTCTCGCCGCTGCTGCGGCGGTTCGGGTCGGGGGCGCCGGGCTAGGGCCGGACCCTGGGCCGGCGCCTGGCCCGTACGCCGCTGCGCAGGCCGGTGACCACGGCGATGCCCGCGAGGAGCACGACGCCCGCCGCGATGCGATAACCCAGCGCCGTGGCGTCGGTGAAGGCGGTGGCCGCCGCGGCGCCGTGCCCCGTTCCCGAGGCGAAGCGCACGGACAGTACGGTGCCCACCACGGCGATCCCCAGCGCGGCCCCCAACTCCCTTGCCGCGCCCTGGAGTCCGGAGCCCATCCCCGAGCGGCGGGCAGGGACGGACGCCACGACGGCATGGGACAGCGTCGGCATCGCAAGCCCCGCACCGGCCACCATCAGCAGGAGAAACAGCAGGTAGAGCGGGTACGGTGTGCCGGCTTCCGCGGTGGAGAGCAGCAGCAGGCCGACGGCTATCAGCCCCAGCCCCGCGCCGACCGTCCTGGCCTCGCCGAGCCGCCGCGCCCCGCGCATCCCGTACTTCGTCACCGCCATCATCCCGAACGCCAGCGGCACGATCGCCAAGCCCGTCTGCAGCGGTGAATAGCCCTTCACGTACTGCAGGAACTGGGCGTTGACGTAGAACAGGGCGAACATTCCGAAGAAGGCCACCGCCAGTCCGGCAGCTCCGGCACGCAGCCGGGGCAGACGGAACAGCCGGGGGTCCAGCACCGGGTGCGCGGCGCGCAGGCCATGCCGTACGAACAGCGTGAAGACGGCGACGGCCAGGGCGAACGCGCCGAGCACGGCGGGGGAGAGCCAGCCGAGCCCGGGGCCCTCGATGATGCCGAACAGCAGCGCGGCCGAGCCGAGCACCAGCAGCCCGGAGCCGGGCAGGTCCAGTGCCGCGGTCTGCCGGGGGACCCGGGGCGCGGCCAGCGCCACCCAGCCGGACAGGCCCAGCGCCAGCGGGACATACGCCCAGAACAGGCCCTGCCAGGGCAGATATTGGAGGATCAGCGCGCCGCCCGCATTGCCCACCATGCCGCCCACACCCATGGCCGCGCTCCAGGCGGCGACGGCTCCGGCCTTGCGGTCGGGAGGGCAGGAGTGCAGCAGCACGGACATGGTCGCCGGCACCAGCAGCGCGGCGCCGGCGCCCGCCAGCGCGCGGCCCGCCAGCAGGACCGGGAGGGCGGGCGCCAGCGCGCTCAGCAGGGCCCCGGCGGCGAAGACACCGAGCCCGGTCAGCAGGACGCCCTTGCGGCCGAACCGGTCGCCGAGCGCACCGGCCGGGATCAGCAGTCCCGCGAAGACGAGTACGTAAATGTCGACGATCCACAGCAGTTGGGCGGCGGACGGATGCAGACCGCTCGCGGCGATCTTGGGGACGGCGAGGTTGATCGCCGCGACCAGCGACTGCGCGACCAGCACACAGGCGCACATCGCGGCCGTCACGGACCGCCGGTCGCGGGGCGCGCCGACAGCGGTGGCAGGAGAAGCGGAAACGGTCGAGGTCATGGCGGGGAGGCTAGAGTCGCTGCCAGTTGACCTCAACTGCAAGGTGTGCACTGCATGATTGCGCGAAACGCAAACATCGACCTCAACCTGCTGACGGCGCTGGACGCCCTGCTCGAAGAGGAGAGCGTCACCGCGGCCGCCGACCGGCTGGGGCTCTCCGGCCCTGCCATGAGCCGCGCGCTGGGCCGCATCCGCCGTACGATCGGCGACCCCGTCCTCGTACGCGCCGGCCGCCGGATGGTGCCGACCCCGCGCGCCCTGGAGATCAGGGCCGACGTACGGCGGCTGGTGGAGGCGGCGCACGGTGTACTCGCGCCGTCGGCGCCCGCCGACCCGGCCCAGCTGGCCCGGGTGTTCACCATCAACGCCAACGATCTCCTCGTCACCGCCGTCGGCCCGCGGCTCGTCGCCCGCGCCGCCAGGGAGGCGCCCCAGGTGGTGCTGCGCTTCCTCGGCGAGAGCCATATCGACGTACCGCTGCTGCGCGACGGCGCCGCCGACCTGGAGCTCGGCGTCATCGACAGCCGCGAGCCGGAGATCCGGACCGAGGAACTCTTCGAGGACCGCGGCGTCGCGGTGGTGCGCGAAGGGCATCCGCTCACCGCCGCGAAACTCACCGCGCGCCGCTTCGCCGACGCCGCGCACATCAACTTCTCCCGCCGCGGCCGCCTCACCGGACCCATCGACGCGGCACTCGCCGAGCGGGGACTGCGCCGCAAGGTGATCGCCACCGTTCCCACCTTCGCCGCCTCGCTGATGATGGTGCAGGACAGCGACGCGGTGGGGCTGAGCAACGAACGGATCGGGGCCGCGACAGTCCGCAGGCTGGGGCTGCGGACGCTGGAGATCCCGCTCGACCTGCCCTCGATGACCATGGCCATGGCCTGGCACCCCCGCCAGGACGCGGACGCCGGCCACATCTGGCTGCGCGCACTCGTACGGCAGGTCATGGCGGAGACGGTCGGCGCCTAGCCCGCACGCCCCGTCCGACCTGCGCAGACGCGGGGCGCAACGAATCGCCGCGGAGGCCCTTGAAAGCGCAATGAATCCTCCGCGGGCACGCAACGGTGGCGGCTTGTCCAGGATCGCCGGTGGCCCGTACCGTCAATGCGTCCCGCCCAACCGTCCCGCCGAGGGGTCCCATGTCGTCGTTGCGTACCGCCCTGCTCCAGAGTTCGGGCCGGCCCGGCGATGTGGAGTACAACCTCAAGGTGCTGGCCTGGGCGGCCGGCGACGCGGCGTCGTCCGGTGCCGGGCTGCTGGTGTGCCCCGAGCTGTTCCTGACCGGCTATGCCATCGGCTCCGGTGTTGGCGAGCTCGCCGAGCCGGCCGACGGCGAGAGCGCCGACGAGGTCGCCCGGATCGCCGCCGACCACGGCATCGCGATCCTCTACGGCTACCCGGAGCGCCCGGCCGGCGACCCCGGCGGCCCCGTCTACAACTCCGCGCAGCTCATCGGCCCGGACGGCACCCGCCTCGCGAACTACCGCAAGACGCATCTCTTCGGCTGCTTCGAGCGCGAGTGGTTCACGCCCGGCGACACCCCCGTCGTCCAGGCCCAGCTCGACGGCGTCCAGATCGGCATCATGATCTGCTACGACGTCGAGTTCCCGGAGAACGTCCGGGCGCACGCCCTGGCCGGCACCGATCTGCTGCTGGTGCCCACGGCCCAGATGCACCCCTTCCAGTTCGTCGCGGAGTCGGTGATCCCGGTGCGCGCCTTCGAGAACCAGATGTATGTCGCGTACGTCAACCGGGTCGGCGCGGAGGGCGAGTTCGAGTTCGTCGGCCTCAGCTGCCTGGCCGGCCCGGACGGTGTCGTACGCGCCCGCGCCGGCCGCGCCGAGCAGCTGGTGACGGCCGACGTCGACGCCGCCTTCCTGAAGGAATCGCGGGTGGACAACCCGTATCTGCACGACCGCCGGGCGGAGCTGTACGGATCACTGACATGACCTGATCCGCCCAGCCGCCCGATCCACCCAGCCGCCCGATCCGCCGCGCCGCCACCTGATCCGCCCCGCCCGACCCGAAGCCTCAAAGCCGTAAAGCCGCACCGTCCGGCCGCGCCGCCGCACCCCGGCGCGCCTCGATCCCCCCTGCTCCGCTCCCGCCCGATCCCCCCGCTCTGCCCCCTGCCCCGCCCCGCTCTGCCCTGCTTTGCGCTGTCCGCAAGGAGTCGTACCCCGATGACGTCCACGGTGCCCACCGCCGCCGCCCACCACGCGGATGTCCAGCCGCCGATCACCATGTTCGGCCCGGACTTCCCGTACGCCTACGACGACTTCCTCGCCCACCCGGCGGGCCTCGGCCAGATCCCCGCGGTCGAGCACGGCAAGGAGGTCGCGGTCATCGGCGGCGGCCTCTCCGGCATCATCACCGCCTACGAGCTGATGAAGATGGGCCTCAAGCCCGTCGTCTACGAGGCGGACCAGATCGGCGGCCGGCTGCGCACCGTCGGCTTCGAGGGCTGCGACCCCTCCCTGACCGCCGAGATGGGCGCGATGCGCTTCCCGCCCAGCTCCACCGCCCTCCAGCACTACATCGACCTGGTGGGCCTGAAGACCAGGCCGTTCCCCAACCCGCTGGCCCCGGACACCCCTTCGACCATCGTCGACCTCAAGGGCGAGTCGCACTACGCCCGCACCGTGGACGACCTCCCCGAGGTCTACCACCAGGTCATGGACGCCTGGAACGCCTGCCTCGAAGAGGGCGCGGACTTCTCCGACATGAACCGGGCGATCCGCGAGCGCGACGTCCCGCGCATCCGTGAGATCTGGGCCCGCCTGGTGGAGAAGCTCGACAACCAGACCTTCTACGGCTACCTCTGCGACTCGACCGCTTTCAAGTCCTTCCGGCACCGGGAGATCTTCGGGCAGGTCGGCTTCGGCACCGGCGGCTGGGACACCGACTTCCCCAACTCCATCCTGGAGATCCTCCGCGTCGTCTACACCGAGGCCGACGACCACCACCGCGGCATCGTCGGCGGCAGCCAGCAGCTGCCGCTGCGCCTCTGGGAGCGCGAGCCGGAGAAGATCGTCCACTGGGCGCAGGGCACCTCGCTGGCGTCGCTGCACGACGGCGCGCCCCGCCCGGCCGTGACCCGGCTCAACCGTACGGCCGGCAACCGGATCACCGTCACCGACGCGGACGGCGACATCCGTACGTACGAGGCGGCCGTGTTCACCGCGCAGTCCTGGATGCTGCTGTCGAAGATCGCCTGTGACGACGCGCTGTTCCCCATCGACCACTGGACGGCGATGGAGCGCACCCACTACATGGAGTCGAGCAAGCTGTTCGTGCCCGTCGACCGGCCCTTCTGGCTGGACACCGACGAGGAGACGGGCCGGGACGTGATGAGTATGACGCTCACCGACCGGATGACCCGCGGTACCTATCTGCTCGACAACGGCCCGGACCAGCCGGCCGTCATCTGCCTCTCGTACACCTGGTGCGACGACAGCCTCAAGTGGCTGCCGCTGAACGCCAACGAGCGGATGGAGGTCATGCTGAAGTCGCTGTCCGAGATCTATCCGAACGTCGACATCCGCAGCCACATCATCGGCAACCCGGTCACCGTGTCCTGGGAGAACGAGCCCTATTTCATGGGCGCCTTCAAGGCCAACCTGCCCGGCCACTACCGCTACCAGCGCCGTCTGTTCACCCACTTCATGCAGGACCGGCTGCCCGAGGACAAGCGCGGCATCTTCCTGGCGGGCGACGACATCTCGTGGACCGCGGGCTGGGCCGAGGGCGCCGTGCAGACCGCGCTGAACGCGGTGTGGGGCGTGATGCACCACTTCGGTGGCGGCACCGACGCGAGCAACCCGGGACCCGGTGACGTGTACGACGAGATCGCGCCGGTCGAGCTCCCGGAGGACTGACGCGGGCCACCGGCCAAACCTGCCCGCTCACCCGCTGGGCGCCTCAGTTCAGCGGCGTGAGCAGGCACCGGCCGACCAGGCCCACGCTTGCGTCCAGCCGCTCGGTGAACTCCTCGGCGACCTCGGGCAGCCGGCGCGCGCCCCACAGCATCCGGGCCGCCGCCCAGGCGCCGTCCCTGGCCATCTCCAGGCTCCAGGAACCGGCGAGGTGGGTGAGCGGATCGGCGATGTCCAGCACGTCGGGGCCGGGCATCAGACTCTCCCGGATCCGCTCCTCGAGGCCGGTCAGGACGTCCCCGATACGGTCGAAGTCCGCTGCCAGGGACGGCGGTTCGCAGTCCAGCGCCCGGCAGGTGTCCACTACGGCGAGCGCCAGATCGTGCCCGATGTGCGCATTGATACCGGCCAGCGCGAACTGCAGCGGACGCACGCCCGGGTGGCGGCGGAGCTGGAAGAGCGGCCGCCAGCAGGCGGGCGGCCGCCGCCCGGCGGCCGCGGCGTCCACCGCGTCGAAGTAGCGCTCCGCGAAGTGGACGTCCAGCTCGCCGGCGGCCGACGGATCCTGGAAGGCGCCGTCCCCGATGCGCCGGGCCACCGCTTCGGTGACGGTCAGATAGACCCGGTTGAAGACGGCCACCCCGTCGTCGGCGGGCAGCGCCGCATCCAGCGCCCGCATCCGCGCCAGCACGCCCGCCACCCCCGTGGCCGTCGCGCGCTTCGCCCCAGCGGCGGGCGGTGCGTCCGACTCCCCGGTCGCGTCCTGCTCACCCTGTCCGCCCCACTGCTGAGTCGTCGTCATTCGCTCAGCGTGACATCCGGCCGGTGAATATCGACGGCCGCCGAGTGGTCATGACCGGATCGGGGTAATAAACGGCGCGCCCTCTTGTGGCTTTTCCGGTCGAGCCGCGGAGAGCGGCAACGGCCTTTGAGAACCGCATAATTTCGGCGTCCCCAGGAACGGCTGCGTTCGACACGGCGCCGAATTCCGGAGGTTGACGCATGTCCCGACGACTTGCCGCCGCCCTGTCCACTCCCCTCCTCAGCGTGTCAGCGCTGCTGGTCGCGGCCTCCCCGGCGCAGTTAGAAACGCCCGCCGACAAGCCCCGCGTCCTGTCGAGCTGGACCCAGACGAGTGCGATCAGCTACGCGATCTGGGTGGCCGCCCGTGGAAATCAGTCGCAATGGTCCGCATACGGATTCGACTGGTCCACCGACTATTGCTCGACGTCGCCCGACAATCCGCTCGGTTTCCCCTTCGAGATCTCCTGCGCGCGGCATGACTTCGGTTACCGCAACTACAAGCACGCGGGCACGTTCCCGGCCAACAAATCACGGCTGGACAGCGCCCTGTACGAGGACCTGAAACGGGTCTGCAAGCGCTACTCGGGCATGAAGAGCCGCTCCTGCAGAGCGCTGGCCTGGACGTACTACCAGGCCGTCAAGAAGTTCGGCTGAGCTGCGCCGGACGGGGCGCGGGGCATGACCACCAGCGTCCGCACCCCGCGCCGTCCACGCCGGTCAGCCCGTCTCCCGCCGCTCCGCGGCCTCGTCGTACGACGACGTCCCCTCGTCCAGCAGCGGCGGCTGCGCCTTGAGATGTGCGGGGGCCAGCGCGCGCAGCACGTGGTAGCCGGAGAGGACGACGAGGGTGCCCAGCGCGATGCCGCTCAGCTCGAAGTGGTCGCTGATCCGCAGGCCGACACCGCCGATGCCGATGATGACGCCCGCCGCGACCGGCACCAGATTGAGCGGATTGCGCAGATCCACCTTGTTGTGCACCCAGATCTGCGCACCGAGCAGGCCGATCATGCCGTACAGGATGACGGTGATACCGCCCAGCACCCCGCCGGGGATCGCGGCGACCACCGCGCCGAACTTCGGGCACAGGCCGAAGAGCAGGGCGAAGCCGGCAGCGGCCCAGTAGGCCGCGGTGGAGTAGACCCGGGTCGCCGCCATCACGCCGATGTTCTCGGAGTAGGTGGTGTTGGGCGGGCCGCCGAGCGCGGTGGAGAGCACCGAGGCCGCGCCGTCCGCGGAGATCGCGGTGCCGAGCTTGTCGTCCAGCGGGTCGCCGGTCATCTCGCCGACCGCCTTGACGTGCCCGGCGTTCTCCGCGACCAGCGCGATCACCACGGGCAGCGCGACCAGGATCGCCGACCACTCGAAGCTCGGCCCGTGGAACGAGGGCAGTCCGATCCAGTCCGCCGAGCCGACCGCCGAGAAGTCCAGCCGCCAGTGGTCGGTGACCTTGCCGGCGCCGTTCACCGAATGGATCATCCCGAAGACCCGGTCGAAGAGCCAGGAGACGGCGTAGCCGAAGACCAGCCCGAGGAAGATCGCGATCCGCGACCAGAAGCCGCGCAGACAGACCACGGCGAGCCCGGTGACCAGCATCGTCAGCAGCGCCACCCACTGGTCCTGGGGCCAGTAGGTGCTCGCCGTCACCGGCGCCAGATTGAAGCCGATCAGCATCACCACCGCGCCGGTGACCACCGGGGGCATCGCCGTGTGGATGATCCGTGCCCCGAACCGCTGGACGGCCACGCCCACGAGGAAGAGCGCGACACCGACCACCAGCACCGCACCGGTCACGGTCGCACTGCTGCCGCCCTGCGCCCGGATGACCGCCGCGACCCCGACGAACGAGAGCGAACAGCCCAGGTAGGAAGGCACCCGGCCGCGGGTGGCGAGCAGGAAGATGACCGTCGCGACGCCGGACATCATGATCGCGAGGTTGGGGTCGAGGCCCATCAGCACCGGCGCGACGAAACTGGCGCCGAACATCGCCACGACATGCTGTGCGCCCAGGCCCGCGGTCCGCGGCCACGACAGCCGTTCGTCCGGGCCGACCACGGCTCCGGGGGCCGGGTTGCGCCCGTCGCCATGCACGGTCCAGCGCACACCGAGGCCCATGACAGCTCCACTTCTTCGTCACGGGGTTTCGTAACGAGGTCTTCATACCGGGGGGACAAAGCATTCTAAGCAGCCGCTTACGATGGCTCGGTCCCGTAACAGCGGCCCCGGCGGCACCCACTGCCGCAGCGACCGCGGCAAGAATCTCAGGAGCAGCGAACCCGTGAGCGTCGAACCCCTCCAGTCCGCCCCACCCGTCCCGTACGGGCAACTGGTCCCCGTCACCGTCCACTTCGACGACCTCGACGCGCTCGGCATGCTCCACAACTCCCGCTACCCGCTGCTCGTCGAGCGCGCCTGGGCCGAGTACTGGCACGGCCTGGGCTTCGGCTTCGACGGCGACTGGGCCGCCGCGGGCGACATGTGCAATGTGATCAAGGAAATGCGCGTCTCCTACGAGCGCCCGGTCACCCGGCCAGGCCACTACGCCGCGCACCTGTGGGTCGAACGCCTCGGCCGCACCGGCCTGACCTACGGCTTCCGGCTCTGCGACGCGGACGGCACCGGCACCTATGCGCAGGGCCACCGGGTGCTGGTACGCGTCGACCCGCAGGCGCTGCGGCCCACGCCGTGGTCGGAGCGCGCCCGGACGATAGCGGCGGAGCTGCTGCGCCCGGAGGCGGAGGCGGAGGCGGCCTGACCGCCGCGGGGGCGGGGCCCGCACAGCGGCCGGGCCGGGACACGGCCGTGGCCGGAAGCACCGGTCATCGGGGCGCCGGTCACGACCGGTCCGGATCGGTGGCCGGCGCGGCCCTGGGCACCGGTGCCTCCTCCGCCGCGCGCCCCGGCGTCCGCACCACCCGCGCACCCATGACCAGCCCGAACGCCAGCAGCGCGACCAGCCCGAACGACACCGTCAGCGAGGTCGCCTCGGCGACACCGCCGATCGCGGACGGCGCGATCAGGCCGGACGTGTAGGTGATCGTCGCGACGCCCGCGATCGCCTGGCTGGGCGCGGGGCCGCTGCGCGCGGCGGCCGCGAAGGCGAGCGGCACCACGACCGCGATACCCAGGCCCATCAGCGCGAACCCGGCCAACGCCGGCGCCGGATGCCCCGCCGTCGTCACCAGCAGGGCGCCCGCCGTCGCCAGCACCCCGCCCGCCCGTACGGTGCGCACCGCGCCGAAGCGGGCCACCACCGCGTCGCCGGCCAGCCGGGCCGCCGCCATCGTGCAGGCGAAGGCGGTGGTCGAGGCGGCCGCCAGGCCCGCGTCGGTACCCAGAACGTCGCGGAGATAGACCGCCGACCAGTCCAGCCCCGAGCCCTCCGCGAACACCGCGCAGAACCCCACCGCGCCGATCAGCAGCGCGGACCTGGGCGGCAGCGAGAAGCGCGGCGGCGGGTGCTCCCCGGGGCCGCTGCGCAGATCCAGCACACCCTGGCAGACGAGCGCCCCGAGGACGGTCAACGCGAGGGCTGCGCCGCCCAGATGGAGCCGGGCGTCCGTCCCCGCGTGCGCGGCGACGGTGCCGGCCGCCGAGCCCAGCAGCGCGCCCACGCTCCACATGCCGTGCAGGCCCGACATGATCGGCCGGCCGAGCCGGTCCTCGGTCTCCACGCCCAGCGCGTTCATCGCGACGTCCGCCATCCCGGAGGTGGCACCGTAGAGCAGCAGCGCCGCGCAGAGCGCGTACAGGCCGGGGGAGAAGGCGGGCACGGCCAGCGCCAGCGTCCAGAGGGCGAGCAGTACGCGCAGCGCGGTGCGGGCGCCCAGACGATGGCTGATCCGGCCGGCCAGCGGCATGGCCAGGGACGCACCGATCGCGGGGAAGGCGAGGGCCAGGCCGAGCTGGCCGGGGGTGATGCCGGTGTGGTCCTGGATCCAGGGAATGCGGGTGGCGAAACTGCCGGTCACCGCGCCGTGGACGAGAAAGACCAGGGCGATGGCGCTGCGCCTGGGCTGGGCCGATGGGTTGTTCGCCGCGCTGCCGGGTGCACGCACATGGGTCAGCTTCCCCGGCCCCGCCCCTTCCCGAAACCGGGGCGAGGGATCTCCCGGACCACGAGCCGCAGACAACGGCCTACGACACACCCCCACCACCTCCCACCACCCACCCACGGGAGGGGCCGGAACTCATGACGGAGTCCTGAGGTCCGGCACCGCAGCCGAAAAGCCCCGCGCAGCGGCAACAGCACACACCAACCACAACGGCGGGACAGCCGAAGACGGGCCCAGCCCAAGCGCAGCGTCCCCGCCGAAAACGGCGGGCAACCAAGCCGGCCCAGGCTAAGCGCAGCGAACCGCCAGGAACTCCGCGTACGTCCGCCGCCCGTCGGCATGGCGCGGCGTGAGGTGGTCGCCCCGCCGGAACCCCGCGAACGTCGGGCCCGGCAGCCACAGCGGCACCAGCAGCCGGTGCCGTCCGCCCGCCCGCAGTGTCGTCCGCGCGAGGTCCCAGGCCTCCAGCACCTCCGGGCCGCCCATGTCGGGAACCCGTCCGGCCGGCTCGCCGGCCGCCAACTCGGCCAGCCGGTCGGCCACTTCACGCACCTCGACCGGCTGCACCCGCACCCCCGTCGGCACCGGCAGCACCGGCGACCGGGCGCCGGCCTTGACCGCCTGGAGCACCAGATCGTGGAACTGCGTGGTCCGCAGCACCGTCCAGCCGATGCCCGACTCCTCGATCGCCCGCTCCACCGCGAGCTTGGCGCGGTAGTAGCGCAGTGGAATCCGGTCCACACCGACGATCGAGATATAGACCAGATGCGGGACATCCGCCGCCTTCGCCGCCGCGATCAGCCGTCCGGCCGCTTCCGTGTCCCCGCCCGTCGGCGTCGAGGCGCAGTGCACGATCGCGTCCACCCCGGCCACCGCCGCGTCGAGCCCGGTGCCGTCGCGCAGATCGACCGCGTACGCCCGCAGCCGGGGGTGCTCGGTGCCGGTGTGCGGCCGCCGGCTCAGCGACCGCACGTCATGGCCCTCGCCGAGCAGCCGGTCGACCAGGGGCCGTCCGAGCGTGCCCGTGCCACCGGTCACCAGAATCGTCGCCATCGGATCCGTCCTTGAAGTGGGAGACAGCGGGAGCGCAGGGGGGTGCGCCCGTCGGGTACTCCGGTTACGACGAAGCACGCGCGCGGGATGTGACATAGCGCGACGCGCCGGGAGCTGTGAGGCAACCCACAGGGCTTCGCTCGCATGGTCGACGATCAGCCGTGGCAGACTGAAGCTGTACTGACATAAGAGCAGCAGCGCACTCCGGGGTCGGTGTAATTCCGAACCGGCGGTTACAGTCCGCGACCCGTCCGCAGCCAGCGGCCGGTTGAGCAGGTGAAATTCCTGCACCGACGGTGAAAGTCCGGATGGGAGGCAGTGCGCGGCGGGCGAGCTTCGGTACACCGCCGTCGGCGGCGCGTCCGGTCGTTTCCGGGCGAGCCCCTTTTTCCGGTCGCGGTGTCCCCGTGGCTTTGTTTTCCGCTTCTGTCGTCCAGACAGCCCCGGAGTCCGTGCCCTGAGAGGCAGGAGGACCCGGTGGCCACCGCAGCCCCCGATGAGACCGCGGCGATGCGCCGAGCCATTGAGCTCGCCGCGCGCGGCCTCGGGCACACCAGCCCCAACCCTGTCGTGGGCTGTGTCGTCCTGGACTCCGCCGGCCGTATCGCGGGCGAGGGCTGGCACCGGCGCGCCGGCGGGCCGCACGCCGAGATCCACGCCCTGCGCGCGGCCGGCGAGCGCGCCAGGGGCGGCACCGCCGTCGTCACCCTGGAACCCTGCGACCACACAGGGCGCACCGGCCCCTGCTCCCGCGCGCTGATCGACGCCGGGATCGCCCGTGTCGTCTACGCCGTGCCCGACCCCACACCGGCCGCCACCGGCGGCGCCGTCACCCTGGCCGAGGCCGGCGTCGACGTCGAGGGCGGACTGCTCGCCGACGACGCCGCCGCGGGCAACGAGGCCTGGCTGACCTCCGTCCTGCGCCGCCGCCCCTTCGTGCTGTGGAAGTACGCCGCCACCCTCGACGGCCGGATCGCCGCCGCGGACGGCACCAGCCGCTGGATCTCCTCGCCCCAGTCGCGCGCCGACGTGCACCGGCTGCGGGCCGCCGCGGACGCCGTCATCGTCGGCTCCGGCACCGCCCGCGCCGACGACCCGCAGCTCGGCGTCCGCATCAGCCTGTCGGACGACGAGATCAGCCAGCCGCTGCGGGTCGTCGTCGACACCGGCGCCACCGCCGTCAAGGCCGGCGCCCGGGTCCTGGACGGCACCGCGCCCACCCTCATCGCCGTCGCCGAGGACGCGGACACCGCACACCTCGACGGTCTCGCCCCGATCGTCCGGCTGCCACGCGCCGCCGAGGGGCCCGGGCTGCACATCCCCGCACTGCTCCAGGCCCTGTACGCACGCGATGTGCGCTCGGTGCTCCTCGAAGGCGGCCCCACGCTCGCCGGGGCCTTCCTCGCCGCCGGGGCCGTCGACAAGGTCGTCGGCTATCTCGCGCCGGCGCTGCTCGGCGCCGGCCCGACCGCCCTCGGCGACGCCGGAATCACCACCATCGCCGAAGTGTTGAGGCTCGAAGTGACCGACACCGAGCACCTCGGCCCCGATCTGCGCATCACCGCCACTCCCCTTCGCCACGCCCTCCACGAGGAGAACTGAAGTGTTCACCGGAATCGTCGAAGAACTGGGTGAGGTCGTCACCATCGAGAACCTCGGTGACTCCTCCCGCTTCCGATTGCGCGGCCCCCTCGTCACCGAGGACGCCAAGCACGGCGACTCGATCGCCGTCAACGGCGTCTGTCTGACCGTCGTGGACACCGCCGACGGTGAATTCACCGCGGATGTGATGGCCGAGACGCTCAAGCGCTCCAGCCTGGGCGCGCTGGCTGCCGGCTCGCGGGTCAACCTGGAGCGCCCCATGGCGCTCGGCGGCCGGCTCGGCGGGCACCTCGTCCAGGGCCATGTGGACGGCACCGGCACCATCGCCGAACGCACCCCCGGTGAGCACTGGGAGATCGTCAAGATCTCGCTGCCGGCGACGCTGGCCCGCTACGTCGTCGAGAAGGGCTCCATCACCGTCGACGGCGTCAGCCTCACGGTCGTCGACGCCGCGGACGACTACTTCACCATCAGCCTCATCCCCACCACCCTCGACCTGACCACCCTGGGCATCAAGAAGGTCGGCGACCCCGTCAACCTGGAGGTCGACGTGCTGGCGAAGTACGTCGAGCGGCTGCTGGGCCGGGGCACCGCGCAGACCGCCGCGGACCTCAAGGACCTTGAGGAAATCAAGGAGATGGACCGGTGAGCGCTCTCGACTGGCTGGGCGGCGAAGCCTTCACCGCCTTCGGACAGCACGTCATCTGGTCCGACATGATCGGCAACACCATCGGCCTGGCCGCCCTGGCCCTGGGCTGGCGGCGCTCCATATGGACCTGGCCCGCCCAGTTCCTCTCCGGCGTCATCCTCGTCGCCGCCTACGCCTCCGCCCACCTCAGCGGCGGAGTCGGCAAGCAACTGCTGGTCATCGGCGTGGCGGTGTGGGGCTGGCGGCAGTGGCAGCGCGGCAGGCAGCGGGCGCAGGACGGTTCCATCGCCGTACGGTTCGCCGGCCGGCGCGAGCGCGGGCTGCTGCTGGGCGGCACCGTCCTCGGCACCGCCGCCGTCGGCACCCTGTTCACCCTGTTCCCGCAGCTGTCCTGGAACCCCTGGCCGGACGCCTACATCTTCGTCGGCACGCTCGCCGCGATGGTCGCCCAGGCGCGCGGCCTGGTCGAGTTCTGGTTCGCCTGGCTGCTGGTCGACCTCGTCGGCGTACCGCTCGCCTTCAGCAGCGGACTCGCCTTCTCCGGTTTCGTCTACGTCGTCTATCTCGCCCTCGTCGTGTGGGGCATGCGCGATTGGTGGCTGCGCTCTCGCGCGGAAAGCCGCCCCGTCCTGGAAGGAGCAGCGGCATGACCGCACTGCAGAGCTGGTACGACGCCGAGGCCACCGAGGCACTGGCGCTGGACCCCATCGAACTGGCCATCAGCGAGATCGCCGCCGGCCGCCCCGTCGTCGTCGTGGACGACGAGAACCGCGAGAACGAGGGCGACCTCGTCATCGCGGCGGAGAAGGCCACCCCCGAGATCGTCGCCTTCATGATGAGCGAGTGCCGCGGACTGATCTGCGCCCCCATGGAGGGCCCGGAGCTGGACCGCCTCGAACTCCCGCAGATGGTCGAGAACAACACCGAGTCGATGCGGACCGCGTTCACCGTGTCCGTCGACGCCACCGCCGCGCACGGCGTCAGCACCGGCATCTCCGCCGCCGACCGCGCCACCACCCTCCGGCTGCTCGCCGCCGGCGAATCGGTCGCCGGCGACTTCGTGCGCCCCGGCCATATCTTCCCGCTGCGCGCCAGGCCCGGCGGCGTGCTGGTCCGCAACGGTCACACCGAGGCCGGCGTCGACCTCGCCCGGCTCGCCGGACTGCGCCCGGCCGCCGCGATCGTGGAGATCGCCGGCGAGGACGGCACCATGCTGCGGCTGCCCGAACTGGTGCCGTTCGCCCGCAAGCACGGCCTGGCGATCATCTCCATCGAGGACCTGATCGCCTACCGGCAGCGGTCCACGCCCACCGTCCGCCGCGAGGCCGAGACCCGGCTGCCCACCGCACACGGCGAGTTCACCGCGTACGGCTACCGCTCCACCGTCGACGGCGTCGAGCACATCGCGCTGGTCGCCGGCGAGATCGGCGACGGTGAAGACGTCCTGGTCCGGGTCCACTCCGAGTGCCTGACCGGCGATATCTTCCACTCGCTGCGCTGCGACTGCGGCCCCCAGCTGGAGGCGTCGCTGGAACAGATCACCGAGGCCGGCCGCGGCGTGGTGATCTACCTGCGCGGCCACGAGGGACGCGGCATCGGCCTGCTGTCCAAGCTGCGCGCCTACGAACTCCAGGAGCGCGGCCGCGACACCCTCGACGCCAACCTCGAACTGGGGCTGCCCGCCGACTCCCGCGACTACGCTGCGGGCGCGCAGATGCTCCAGGACCTCGGCGTCCGCTCGCTGCGCCTGATGACCAACAACCCCGAGAAGACCGCCGCCCTGGTGCGGCACGGACTGAAGGTCAACGGGCGCGAGCCGGTGGCCGTCCAGGCCGGCGAGCACAACCTCCGGTATCTGCGCACCAAGCGGGACCGGATGGGGCACGACCTGCCCTGGCTGGACCCCGCCGCGGGCACCGGCTCGACCGGAGCGGCGTACGCCACGCCCCCTGCCGGCGCGTCCACCTGCGGCCACCAGTAGCCACCGGACCACTGGCCACCCGGCCAGTAGTCACCCACCCAGAAGTCACCGAGCCGGTAATCAAGCCACCACCAGCACCATCACCCGTACGAGGAGAACCGTGAGCGGCAAGGGCGCACCCGAACTGACCGTGAAGAACTGTGGCGACCTGCGGGTGGCCGTCATCGCGGCGCAATGGCACGAGAAGGTCATGGACGGCCTGGTGGACGGCGCGCTGCGCGCCCTCACCGAGCTCGGCATCGACGAGCCGACGCTGCTGCGGGTGCCCGGCGCCTTCGAGCTGCCCGTCGTCGCCAAGGTCCTGGCCGGCCGCGGCTATGACGCGGTGGTCGCGCTCGGCGTCGTCATCAGGGGCGGCACCCCGCACTTCGACTACGTCTGCCAGGGCGTCACCCAGGGCCTGACCCAGGTCTCCGTGGACACCGGTGTACCGGTCGGCTTCGGCGTGCTGACCTGCGACACCGAGGAGCAGGCCCTGGACCGCGCGGGCATCGAGGGATCGTCCGAGGACAAGGGCCACGAAGCGGTCACCGCCGCGGTCGCCACCGCCGCGACGCTCCGCTCCGTCTCCGAACCCTGGCGCTGAGTGGCGGGGGCGAGCGCGTAGGGTAGGGCTCACCATGTCCAAGAAGACGTTCGAGGAGCTCTTCTCCGAGCTCCAGCAGAAGGCCGCCACCGGCGACCCGGCCACCTCCCGTACCGCCGAGCTGGTGCAGGCCGGGGTCCATACCATCGGCAAGAAGGTCGTCGAAGAGGCCGCCGAGGTGTGGATGGCCGCGGAGTACGAGTCCGACGAGGCCGCCGCCGAGGAGATCTCCCAGCTCCTCTACCACCTTCAGGTGATGATGGTCGCCAAGGGAATTTCCCTCGACGACGTCTACGCCCACCTCTGATCCACCCCCCTCATCACCCCAACTCCCTTTAGCTGCAAAGGAAACCCGCTCTCATGCTGCGCATCGCTGTCCCCAACAAGGGTTCACTGTCCGAGCCTGCGTCGGCGATGCTCCATGAGGCCGGCTACCGCCAGCGCAAGGACCGCAGGGAACTGGTCCTGGTCGACGCCGAGAACGAGGTCGAGTTCTTCTTCCTGCGCCCGCGCGACATCGCGGTGTACGTCGGCTCCGGCAAGCTCGACATCGGCATCACCGGCCGGGACCTGCTGCTGGACTCCGGAGCCGACGCCGAGGAGATCCTGCAGCTCGGCTTCGCCGGCTCGACGTTCCGCTACGCGACCCGCCCCGGCACCGCCAAGGACGTCACCGAGTTCGGCGGCATGACCATCGCCACCTCCTTCGCCGGCCTGGTCACCCAGCACCTCGCCGACAACGGCGTGGACGCCTCCGTGGTGCACCTCGACGGCGCCGTCGAGACCGCCATCCAACTCGGCGTCGCCCAGGTCATCGCGGACGTCGTGGAGACCGGCACCACCCTGCGCAACGCCGGTCTGGAGATCATCGGCGACCCGATCCTCAAGTCGGAGGCGGTGGTCATCCGCCGCACCGGCGCCCCGGAGGACGACCCGAAGGTGCGCCAGTTCCTCCGCCGTATGCAGGGCGTCCTGGTGGCCCGCCGCTACGTGATGATGGACTACGACATCCGCGTGGAGCACGTCGAGAAGGCCGTCGCGCTCACCCCGGGCCTGGAGTCGCCGACCGTCTCCCCGCTGCACCACGAGGGCTGGGTCGCCGTTCGCTCCATGGTCCCGTCCAAGGACGCCCAGCGGATCATGGACGAGCTCTACGAACTCGGCGCCCGCGCGATCCTGACCACCGGCATCCACGCCTGCCGGCTCTGATCCGCCGGCCCTGACGTTCCGTACGCGGAACGTTCCGTACCAGGAATACGAGAAAGACGCTGACGTGTCCGCGCCCGAAGCCCCACTCGACTCGCTCCCCGGCCTCCCGGTGACCTTCCGGCCGACCCGCACCCGGGTCGTCCTCTACACCGTCGGCATCGCCCAGCTCGCCGCCCTCACGGCGGTCGCGCTGGCGCTGCCGAAGCTGACCGGCGGCGAGCGGACCAGCTTCATCCTCACCGGCGCACTGGTGATGGCCGTCCTCCTGCTGCTCGCCCGCCCCAAGGTGGTCGCCGCGCAGGAGGGCGTCACCGTCGTCAACCTCACCACCCGGCGCGAACTGGCCTGGGCCCAGGTCGTCCGGGTCAACCTCCGGGCCGGCGACCCCTGGGTCCATCTCGACCTCGCCGACGGCACCAGCCTCCCCGCGATGGGCATCCAGCCCGGCATCGCCAGGGACCAGGCCATCCGCGACGCCCGCGCACTGCGCGACCTCGTCGAGCACCACGGCGCCGTTGATCACACCGCCCGGTGAGCCTGCCCTAATCGGGGCCCTGCTGATTACTCTGTTCCCCGGGGCGCGTCGAGCGCCCCGCCCCTGAGTGGGAAAACTGCGACCCGAGGAGTGACTCCCTCCAGCGATGGACGGATCGTCCTGTAGTACCTGCGCCGCCCCTCCGCATACGACGGGGGCGGCGGCATGACCGGCCCCCTGCTCCTGCTCGCGGCGGCATTTGTCCTGATTCTGGCCAATGGTTTCTTCGTGGCCGCGGAGTTCGGGCTCGTCACCGTCGAGAAGGCGGACGCCGAACGGGCCGCGGCCGACGGCGACCGCCGCGCCCGCACCGTCGTCTCCGCACTGCGCGAACTCTCCTTCCAGCTGTCCGGCACCCAACTCGGCATCACGATCACCTCCTTGGTGGTCGGCATGCTCGCCGAGCCCGCGCTGGCCGGGCTGCTCTCCGGCCCGCTGCTCGCCACCGGCCTGCCCAAAGCCGCCGTCCCCGGCATCGCCGTCGCGATAGGCATGCTGCTGGCCTCCGCCGTCCAGATGGTCATCGGCGAGCTGGTGCCCAAGAACTGGGCGGTCTCCAAGCCGCTGCAGGTCGCACGGTTCGTCGCCGGCCCGCAGAACGCCTTCTCGAAGTTCTTCCGCCCGGTGATCACCCTGCTGAACACCGTCGCCAACCGCCTCGTCCGCTCCCTCGGCGTGGAGCCCACCGACGAACTGGCCTCCGCCCGCACCCCCGGCGAGCTGGTCTCGCTCGCCCGCCACTCCGCGCAGGCCGGCGCGATCGAGCAGGACACCGCCGACCTGTTCGTCCGCACCCTGTCGCTGGGCGATCTGACCGCCGAGAACGTGATGACGCCACGGGTACGCGTCAGCGCCCTCCAGGCGTCCGCCACCGCCGAGGACGTCGTCAACCTCACCCGCGCCACCGGACTCTCCCGCTTCCCGGTCTACCGCACCCGGCTCGACGAGATCGTCGGCATGGTGCACCTCAAGGACGCACTCGCCGTCCCCGCGCACGAGCGGCTGCGCACCCCGGCCGCCCGTATCGCCGTCCCGCCGCTGCTGGTGCCCGAGACGCTGCCCGTCCAGCCGCTGCTGGAGCGGCTGCGCAGCGAACAGCCGATCGCCGTGGTCGTCGACGAATACGGCGGTACGGCCGGCGTGGTCACGCTGGAGGACATCATCGAGGAACTCGTCGGCGAGGTACGCGACGAGCACGACCGGGTCGACCTGCCCGAGCTGGGCCAGGCCCCCGCCGAGGACGGCCGCCCCGCCTGGGACGCCGACGGCGGCTGCCGGGTGGACACCCTGCGGCGGATCGGCCTGGCCGCACCCGAAGGACCGTACGAGACGGTGGCAGGACTGGTGGCACACATACTCGGCAGGATCCCGGCCCCCGGCGACACCGCCGAACTCGACGGCTGGCGGCTGCGGGTGCGGCTGGTGTCGCACCACCGCGCCGAGCGGATAAGGATCGTCCAGGCCGCCGCGTCGGAGAAGCAGCCCGCCGGTGCCGTGGCCCCGGCCGCTCCCGAAACGCCCCGCGAGCCCGCCGTGGCCGGTGCGGAGGTGGCCCGATGACCCTGGCCCAGCTGCTCTTCGCGATACTCCTCGTGCTCGCCAACGGCTTCTTCGTCGGCGCCGAGTTCGCCCTGGTCTCGGTGCGCCGCAGCCAGATCGAACCGCTGGCGACGGAGGGCTCCAAACGGGCCCGCCAGGTCCTGCACGGCCTGGAGAACCTGCCGCAGATGATGGCCGCCGCCCAGTTCGGCATCACCGTCTGCTCGCTGACGCTCGGCGCGGTCGCCGAGCCGACCGTCGCCCACCTCCTGGAGCCGGTCTTCCACGCGGTACACCTTCCCGAGCCGCTGATCCACCCCCTCGGCTATGTCATCGCCCTGGCCCTGGTGGTCTTCCTGCACCTCGTCATCGGCGAGATGGTCCCCAAGAACATGGCGATGGCGGCCCCCGAGAAGACCGCGCTGTGGTTCAGCCCCGGCCTGGTCGCCTTCGCCCGGCTGTGCCGGCCCGTCACCGCGCTGCTCGGCGCCTGCGCCCACGGTGTGCTCCGGCTCTTCCGCGTCGAGCCCAAGGACGAGGTCGAGGCGGTCTTCACCAGCGAGCAGCTCACCCATCTGGTCGAGGACGCCGGCCAGGCGGGCCTGCTCGCCCCGGCCGAACAGGAGCGGCTGTCCGACGCCCTGGAGCTCGGCAGCCGCCCCGTCACCGACGTCCTGCTCGACCCGGCGGCACTGGTCACCGTCGATCCGACGGTGACGCCCCGCCAGGTGGAGGAGCTGACCGTACGGACCGGCTACTCCCGCTTCCCGGTCTGCGCCGCCGGCAGCGCGTACATGGGCTATCTGCACGTCAAGGACGTCCTGGACCTGGAGGAACGGGACCGCGCGGTACCGCAGCGGGTCTGGCACCCGATGGCCACGCTCCGCGCCGAGCTGCCCCTGGACGACGCCCTGACGGCGATGCGCCGGGCCGCCTCCCACCTGGCGGCGGTCGCCGACGCGTCCGGCCGGGTGCTCGGCCTGGTCGCGCTGGAGGACGTACTGGAGATGCTGGTCGGCGAGGTCCGCGACCCGGCCCACCGCACCACCCCGACCGCCCGCTCCGCCCGCGACCGGATCGCCGGCCCCCGCGCCGAACCGTCCCTCGCCGAGGACGAACGGGCGTTGGCGGGGTAGGGGCCGTTCCGGGTGCGGCCCCTGAGCCGGCGTTTCCCGCTGCCTCCGTCGCGTGGCCACGGGAATGATCCGCCGCATGCCCCTCCTTGCCGCCGGCGCGCCCGGGACCGACGTGCGGTGCCGACGGGCTGCCCGCGTCGCGTGGGCCACGGGAATGCCGACCTGTCGTGCCGGCGTCGGGTGCCGAGCCTGCGTTGCCGACGTGCGGTGGCGAGCCTCCCGTGGCGACCTGCGTTGCCGACACTGCGGTGCCGCCCTGCGGGGCCGACGTGCGGTGCCGACCTGCGTTGCCGACAGTGGCGCCGACCTGTGGTGCCGACGTGCGGTGCCGAGCCTGCCGTGGCGACCTGCGGTGCCGCCCTGCGAAGCCGACGCGCGGTGCTGACCTGCGGTGCCGACCCTGCCGTGCCGACCTGCGGTGCGCCCTGTGCTGCGCCCAGCGACGGGAATACCGTCCACCGTCGCTGCGTTGTGGACCCGCAGGGGGGCCTCGCGACCCTCAGGGGATCTGTTCGACCACCCCCTAAGGGAATCCCCCCGAAAAGCCCTACAAATCCAGCCCCTTCGGCGGTGGCCCCTGCGGGTCCGGGCCTCGGCCGGAGAGGACCTCGCCGTACGCCTGCATCAGGTCGGGCAGCCGCAGCGTGGCGAGGTCGTCGCGGCTGGGGGCGCCGCGCCAGGTGGACAGCCGCAGATCCCGGTAGGCGCAGCTCTTCTCGTACAGGGTGCGCAGAAAGCGGCCGTTGCCGAGTTCGTCGATCCAGCCCTGGTCGACGACATGGCCGCTGATGCTGCACAGCTCGTCGCGGGACTCATCGTCCCAGCGGTCGCCGTTCTCCGCGGCCAGCACCTCGCCGATCGCGGTCAGCTCCAGCGGCCGGTAGCTGGGGAAGTCGACGCGGGTGGTGAAGCGGGAGGACAGACCCGGATTGGCGGCCAGCAGCCGGTCCATGCCCTCCGGGTAGCCGGCCAGGATGACGACCAGCCGGTCGCGGTTGTCCTCGGCCCGCTTGAGCAGCACCTGAAGGGCCTCGTCGCCGTACGCGTCGCCCTTGCTGTAGCCGGAGTTGGACAGGCTGTACGCCTCGTCGACGAACAGCACCCCGCCCAGCGCCGAGTCGATCAGCTCGTTCGCCTTGACCGCGGTCTGGCCGAGGAACTCGCCCACCAGATCGGCCCGTTGGGCCTCCACGAGATGGTCGCCGCCGAGTAGCCCCAGGGCGTAGAAGACCCGCCCGAGTATGCGGGCCACGGTCGTCTTGCCGGTGCCCGACGGCCCGGAGAACACGAAGTGCCGCTTGGGCGGCTGCACCGGCAGGCCCTGGCTCGCGCGCAGCCGCGCCATCCGCAGTTGCGCGGAGAGCGCCCGGACCTGCCGTTTGACCGGCTCCATGCCGACCATCCGCTCCAGCTCCGCCAGCGCCTTCTCCAGCAGCACCGGATCGGCCGGCCCGGCGGGCAGCCGCTCCGCGCCGCGCGGGCCCGGCGCCGCGGCCTTCATCCGGGCCGTGCTGTCCGCCCCGGCCGCCGCGCCGCCCCCGCCCCCGTCGCCGTCCGGGCCGTCCGCCTCGCCGGTCGCCAGCAGCTCGCGGCCGTCGACCGGATCGAGCGGGGACAGCGGGTCCAGATCGCCGCCGGCCTCCTGGCCGAGTCCTGAGGCGGAGACCGTCGCCAGGTCGGAGTCCTCGTCCAGGCCGTCCCCCTCGGCGATGGCGGCCAGCCGCGCCGAGGTGTCCATGAACGCCGGATCGACGCGGTGCACCGCGCGGTAGAGGGGCAGCGCCGCGGCGCTGCGGCCGGTGCCCTCATGCGCGCGGGCGAGCCAGTAGCGCAGTTCCTTGCGCTGCGGCTGCTCGCTGCGGCAGCGCATCAGCGCGGCGGACAGCAGCGGCTCGGCCTGCCCGTACATCTCCAGCCGCACCCGGGCCATACCGCCGAAGAGCCCGGCCTCGATGCCCAGGACCGGGTCCCCCAGCAGCGGCTCGGTGTGCCGTACGAGCTGGTCCCAGTCCTTGACGAGATAGGCGCGGCAGGCGTGCAGAAAACGGACCTGGGGATCGGTGTCGACCGGCGGGCAGCCGGCCAACGCCTGGTCCAGCTCGGCGACATGGCGGCCGTCCAGCCAGTGGGAGGCGTGTGCGAGCAGCAGATCGCGGCCGGTCTCCAGCACCGGCTGCACCCACCAGCCGAGCCAGTACCAGGAATTGAGGGTGCGTCGGTGGCGGGTGCGCTGCTCACCGAAGCGGTCGCGGTGCCGGTGCATACGCAGCAGCGCGGTGGAGGTGTCGACGCGCAGTGCGTGCAGCCCGAGCCAGGCGTCGGCCATCGACGGATCGAGGCGTACCGCGGCCCGGAACTCCTCCTCGGCCTGCGGATACGCGCCCACGGTGTAGGCGTCGACCGCGCGCAGCCAGGCGAGTTCGGCCGGGGCGGGCGAGCCTTGTGTGCCGAGTTCCATCCCGTCCCCCCACAAAACGTCCCCCCGTGGTGTACCGCCGGACGAGTGCCGCGCCGGATTTCCGAACCGGCGTACGAGGGACGGGAGTTGACCGTCGCCGCGCACCTCGGCCGGTGTCCCCGGTGGCACAGACTCGCATCGTACCTGCGGAAACGGCACAGGCCGAAGAGGGCCGCACGGGCGGGGAAGAAGGAGGGAACCGAGGCGGCTGTGGCCGGGAATCCGCAGCTGGGCGGCGCGAAGAATGCGGTGACCCAGGGTGAGGGAGAGGCGGCGCGAAGCGCGCGGGAGTGGGGGGATTCGCACAGAACGAAGCCCCCGATCACGGGGGAACAACCGGGGGCTTCGCGTCTGCGGGCGGTCCGTTGAACCGCACATTGAGAACGTAAGTCCTGTACGCCCCCCAGGTCAAGCCGAGTTGGGGCAGTCGGCGGGTCCCCGCCGACGCGAGGGGGCACACCGACGGCGGTCTGTTACGCAGGGTGAAATCAGGGCCGGGTCATGGCGTCGAAGTAGGCCCCTCGCACACCTCGTATCCCATCTGCCCCTGGTGCACCAGGAAATCGGCGTACGGGCGCGACGGGTCCTCGGCGAAGTGGCTGAGCTCCGCCGGGATCCAGCCATCCCAGAAGGCGGAAAGCCCCGGCCCGTCCCGGAGTTGACCCCTTTCCCATGAGTGTTCGCTCGCCAGTTCCATCCACAGCAGGCACGCCAGATACGACCGCAGGGACCGGCGGCCCGTGCCGACGCCCTCGACCAGCACCACCGGCGCGGGCGCCACGACCCGCTGCTTCATGAACGCCCGGTGCGCCCAGTCGTAGACCCCGTACCGCGCGTTCTCCCCGTGGGACAGCGGCTCCAGCACCTGCGCCCGGAACCGGTCGCTCCAGTCGAACAGCTCGTCATGGGTGGCGAGGTCGTCGGTGTGCACCACCGGCGCGCCGTCGAGGGCGGCCGACAGCAGCTGGGCGAAGGTGGTCTTGCCGGACCCGGCGTGGCCGTCGATCGCGATCAGCCGCACCGGCCCGCAGGAGGGCGGCAGGGCGTGCAGCCGGGCGGCGAGCGAGGTCAGATCACGGTCCATCACACCAGCGTATGCCAGTGGTCCACACCAATAATGTGGCGCGACACGGGAATATTGTTGCCGGGACGCGCACCGAACCGCTGGCCCAAGGGCGATCGGAGCGGTGATAGTTGAGCCACGGCCGACCCGTACGTCCGCGCCCGCTGTCCCGGCCCGATTCCTGGTACCCGATCGTACGCATCCGACTGGGGGACTCTCACCATGAACAGCTCCGCGCCCCGGCGCACCGTCCTGGCCGCCGCACTCGCCGCCGTGGCGGGCGCCGCCACCCCCTTGGCGCAAGCCGTCGTTCCCGACGAAGCGTCCGCCGAGTCGTCGGGCGACACGTCCGCCGAGACGTCGGGCGTCACATCCGCCGACCAGCCCGCACAGAAGCAGAAGCGCCACGTGGACTACCGCGCCTGGACGACCGCCGACGACTGGAGCGAGGGCGAGGCCGACGGCTGCCGTGTGGTGGACGACGCCCGCCCCGGCGTCGTCATCGCCGCCCCGGCCGGCACCTACGAATACCTCGACCCGCACACCCACAAGAAGTCCACCTGGGAGTACGCCACCTGGACCTCCCCGGCGATCACCCTCGACGTCCCCGCGACCGAGGCCGTGGCCTCCTGGAACGCGCACACCCCGGCCGGCACCTGGATCGCCGTCGAGCTCCGCGGCAAGTACAGCACGGGCGGCCACACCCCCTGGTACGTCATGGGCCGCTGGGCCGCCGGCGACGAGGACATCCGCCGCACCTCCGTCGATGGCCAGAAGGACGGCAGGAGCAGCATCTCGACCGACACCTTCGCCATCGACGACCCGGCGAGCGGCCTGCGCCTGGCCTCGTGCAAGCTGCGGCTGACGCTCTACCGCAAGCCGGGGACCAGGCTCACCCCGAAGGTGTGGCGAGCCGGTGTGATGGGCTCCGACGTCCCGGACCGCTTCACGGTGCCCGCCTCGCGGCCGGGCCTCGGCGCCGGCCGCGAACTGGACGTACCGCGCTACTCGCAGGAGATCCACAAGGGCCAGTACCCCGAGTACGACAACGGGGGAGAGGCGTGGTGCAGCCCCACCTCCTCCGAGATGATCATCGAGTACTGGGGCCGCGGGCCCACTCCCGAGGACCTCGCCTGGGTCAACCCCGACTACGCCGACCCCCAGGTCTGCCACGCCGCCCGCTACACCTTCGACTACCAGTACGAGGGCTGCGGCAACTGGCCCTTCAACGCGGCCTACGCGTCGACGTACCGGGGCATGCAGGGGCTCGTCACCCGGCTCGGCTCCCTGACGGACGTGGAGCGTCTGGTCCACGCCGGCATCCCCGTCATCACCTCGCAGTCCTTCCTCAAGGAGGAGCTGGACGGCGCGGGGTACGGCACGGCCGGCCACATCATGACCGTCATCGGCTTCACGGAGAGCGGCGACGTCATCGCCAACGATCCGAACTCGGCGACGGATGACGCGGTCCGTCACGTCTACAAGCGCCGGCAGTTCGAGAACATCTGGCTGCGGACGAAGCGGAAGAACGCCGAGGGGAAGGTCGTCGGCGGCAGCGGAGGCGTCTGCTACCTGTACTTCCCGGCCAGGCCGGCGCCGTCTCAGCTCCGGGCGCTGGCGGCGGTGGGAGTCCGCTGAGCGGGTGCACCCCGAGGGTGGCCTCGGGCGCGTTTATCTCCCGTTGATCGCGTTGGTCTTACATGGGGGCCGTGGGCAGCCCGGCGGTGGCCGGAGCGGGTCTCGGCGGGAGCCAGGGGGCCGACTGTGCGTTGCCCGACGCGTAGGTGAGGGGGAGTCCGGCCCCGGAGGGGAAAAACCGCTCGTGTTCGAGGTGGACGATTACGCGGCACTGCGTTCCGGATTTCGGCAGCGCAGCGGATATGTGTGGCACCGTCGTGCACTTCGGGCGCCGCAGTGGTTATCGGCTCGGTGTCGTGCCGATATCAGAAGACCCATGGCCACCTGAACAGGATCAATTCGGACTCGTATCCGGGTTTCTTGCACGGGGGTCGCAATGATCTATATAGTTGATGAGGCGTCAGCGCGGGGGAAGTGTTGGGCGCGGCAGTCATGTCGTGTAATCAAGCCCAAGAATTCCGACATATTCCCCCCATGCGAGGGCGTGTGATCATGCATCGAAACGGGGGAATTACCATGGGGCGGTGTGCCCGCGGACCGATGTCCGCGACCGGTGTCGACGACTGCGCGCTCATGTGCAGAGGTCTGAGACGCGGGGGTTGGGCACCTTGGTCGCCCCTGGGGGCTGCGCGCGTCTGAGTGCGCAGGGTCGTGACGTGGAGCGTCGCGATGTGTCACCAGAAACGGGGTCAAGGGGGAAGGCTGGTCACCTGCGGTGATCGGTGATCCCGGCGTGCCCGGACGGCTGGGTTTCGGGCCGGCCATGGGTCGGTCCATGGGCTGATCCATGGGTCGATCCGCAGGCCGGGCAGAGCGGCGATTTCCGTGCTGAAGCCGGGCGACAGCCGTACTTCCGTGCGCGCCTGACGGGCGGATTTCCAGTCCGCCGGCGGTTGTCCGGTGTGTCCGCTCAGCGCGGGCAGCTGCGAATTGCTCGATAACGCTGTGGGATTACTCCTGCCTGGATCGCGCCTATTTCTCCTTCGCTCTCAATTTACCCGGTCGCGGCTTTCCGCTGCGAAAGGGACAGAAATACGTGCTCCGCGCTTTGCGACATCGGCATGCGCGGAAACCGACAATTTCGGAATGGTGGAACAGTTATGGCAACGCCGAAGTGGCGAAAGCTGATCGATCACGTGCAGAGCATCAAGGAGGGGGTGTACGAGAAGAACGTCAACGGGGACTACGACAACCGGACGCGGTTCGGCGAGCAGTACGGCATGAACGGTGAGCCGTGGTGCGTCATGTTCGACTGGGACATGTACGCCGACACGGGCCTGGAAGAGTTCGTGCCGAAGATCGCCAGCGTCAACGGGTTCACCTCGTGGGCGAAGGAGCGCGAGCAGTGGTCCGAGTACCCGTCGGTCGGCGCGTGGGTCAACCTCCACGACGGCGGTCACACGGAGCTGGTGGTCGGCTTCGACGAGACGTACGTCTACACCAAGGGCGGCAACACCGTTGAGGCCGGTGCGACGGACGCCAACCAGGGCAAGGGCGTCTACTCGCACAAGACCGAGCGGAAGAGTGCGAGCATCGTCGGGTATTTCGCGCCCAAGTTCCCCAACGACGAGTGCCCGCCGACCGCCGACCCGCATGACCACCGGGGCGGTGCCGCGCGCAAGGAATGGCGCTGGCACGGGCACCGGCTCCCCCACGAGGACCACAAGGTGAAGGCCTCCGAGGTCGTCTTCGGGGCGCGGAACGTCTCCATACGGATCGTGCAGGCAGCTCTGAAGGCGGAGGTCGGGCTCGACTACAGCTCGGCGCCGGGGACGTTCGGCCCCCGGACCAAGGCCGCGGTGGCCGAGTTCCAGCGCGAGCTCGGCTTCACCGGTGCGGACGCGGACGGTGTCTTCGGCCGCCACTCGCTCGTCGAGCTCGGCAAGCGGCACAAGTTCCGGGTGTACGGGCTGGACTTCTTCGACCGCAAGCGCGATGACGACGACGGCAAGCCGGGCTCCGGGCGCGAGGGCATCCCCCTCGACGCGGTGACCTACAAGCACGTGCCGGACGGCAGCGCATCGAGGGCGGCGAAGGAGGCCTGCCACATCCTCAAGGTGCCGGAGGACCACTGGGTCAAGGGCATCATGACGGCGGCCAAGCGTGAATCGACCTACCGCTTCAACGCGGTGAACACCTACGACTCGAACGCCCACGGGCCCGAGCAGAGCGACGGGCATCCGCAGAGCTGCACGCGCGGGCTCATGCAGGTCATGCCGGAGACGTTCGCCGAGAACCACCAGCCCGGTACCTCGAACAACATCTACGACGGTGTGGCCAACATCTGCGCCGCCATGAACTACGTGATGGTCAGGTACGGCGTGTACCGCGACGGCTCCAACCTGGCCGGCCGGGTCCAGCAGTTCGACCCGAAGCGGCCGCCGATGGGCTACTGAGCGTGTCCGGCATAGGCGAGATATTCGAGAGTGTGGCCGAAAGTGTGGCCGAGTTGTTCACGGGAGGATCGAGCGTGAAGCCAGCCGAAGTGGTGTCCCTGTCCGAGGTCCACCCCGGTGCGAAGAACGGCAGTGTCCTGACGGTGCAGTATGCACTGGAGAAGGCTGTGGGCCTGGACTACTCGTCGGCCCCGGGCACCTTCGGCCCGCGCACCAAGGAGGCCTACGCCAACTGGCAGCGGCACCTCGGCTTCTCCGGCGGCGACGCCGACGGGATTCCGGGGAAGACGTCCCTCAAGAAGCTCGGAGCCGAGTACGGCTTCAAGGTGCGGGAGGGTGACGGAGGCGGCGACGGAGGCGGAGACTCGCCGTCGTCGGGCGGCCGCGTCTCCTCACCGGTGCCGGGGCACGGCATCAACTACGCGTACGGCGTGCAGAACGCCCGTTACCAGGCGGGGTATCACACCGGGGACGACTACGCGGCACCGGTGGGAACCACGGTCGTCGCCGTCCGGGACGGCGTGATCAAGTGGTCGGACGGCCAGGGCGGTGCCTACGGCAACTGGATCGGCCTCCAGGCGGACAACGGCCGCGTCTACGTCCACTGCCACCTGTCCCGGCGGGACGTCCAGCCCGGCCAGCGGGTCAAGGCCGGTCAGCGGCTCGGCAAGGTCGGGTCCACCGGCAATGTCACCGGTCCGCACCTGCACTTCGAGGACCACCCGGCAGGCCCGTTCCGCTACGGCCACGATCGCAAACCGGCCTGGTGAGCAGGGACAAGGGATAGGTATCCCTGATCGCTGATCATGCGAAGCGCACCCCTGGCCCCGGCGCCGTCCCTCCGGGGCCACAGGGGTGCGCCGGCCTGCCGTCAGCAGCATTTCAGCCAGCACTCCGTCATGCCCGGTGCTACGCGAAGGGCCGGGAGACGCCTCGCCACCCCTTCGCTAGGGTGTCGCGGGCTCAGAAGATCGACTCAGGGGGATTTCCCATATGACGTACCGTCACTCACGCCTGCGCGCACTGCAGTTGGCCGCCACTGCGGGCGTGGCGTTGCTCGCTCTCACCGCCTGCAACGACGGCAGCTCCGCCGGCCGGGACGACGCGGGCTCGCAGAACAAGGCCGAGAGCAAGGACGCCGGGGGCCACAGTGCCTCCCCGTCGCCCTCCGGCGCCGGCTCCCCGGAAGCCACCTCCGCCCCTTCGTCACCGGGCACCGGCTCCACTGCCCCTACTGATTCCGCCGCCCCCACCGGCTCCACCGCCTCCGCGCCCGATGGCCCCCGCACGACCTCCAACGACAAGAGGGTCAAGGTCCTCAAGTGCGCGGACAGCACCGCGACCACGACTCTGCTCATCGACAACTCCGCGGGTTCCGATGTCGATCTGCCCCTCACCATCAAGGTCAGGATTGTTGACGGCTCCGGAGGCCTCATCGAGACCGACAAGGCCTTCGTCTCGGTTCCCCCGGGCGAGACCAAGACCAAGAGCGTCAAAATGAACTTCACCAACCGGGCCTCCGAGGTCGCCCGCTGCGAGGTGCATGCCTCGGTCTACTAGCCCTGGGTCAGACGTACTCCAGGGGGTGGAAGAACCGGCCCTCCCAGAGTCTGGGAGGGCCGGACGGTGGTGCCGGCGGCCCTCCAACTGGCGCCGGGGCCGGGCACGTTGGTCCCCTACGCCGCGGCTCCCGTGCCGTCGCCGGTGCCCGTAGCGGTCCTGCGGCGGCGTACGCCGATGATCGCGCCCGCTCCCACGGCCATCGCCACGCCGCCCACCAGGGCGATCGTCGGCAGCGCCGAGGACGAGCCGGTCGCGGCGAGATGGCCGCCGCCCGAGGTCTCCTTGGCGCCTCCCTGAGGGGTGGGGCCGCCCGTGGCGCCACCGCTGCCGCCGGGCTGGGCGCTCTCACCGGGCTTGCCCGGCGTACCGGGACGGCCGGGCTTGCCGCGCGCCGGGAGGATCTTGAAGTCGTACTGCTCGTGGTGGGAGATGCCGCAGGAGCCGTCCCGGTTGGAGAACTCCCCCTCCATGATCGCGTAACCGGATCCGGGCTTGGCCGGATCGATCGCGCGGACCCGCAGCGGCAGCGTGACGGTGCTGTGCGCGGCGACGGGGAATCCGGTGAACACGTCGTCGTACGTGGCGTCTTCGAAGCTCAGCCACCTGCCCGTCACGGGATTGCGGAACTGCGCCTCCAACTCTTCGTACTGACGGTCGACGATCTCGCGGGAGGCGATGTACGGCCGCGGCCGCACCTTCTCCATGGCCTTGTCGGAGGTGTTGGTGACGGTGATGGAGGAGTGGCTCCAGTCGGCACCGGCGACGAACTCGGACTGCAGCCCCTTGATCGCCATCCGCAGGTGCTTCGGCGCGCTCGCGCATTTCTCCCCAGGGGGTATCTCCTCGTAGGGGGACTCGCTGGGTGTGGCGCCGGGCGTCGCGCCGGGCGTGGCGCCGGGCGTGCTGGTCCCCGCCGACGGGCTCGGGGTTTCCGTGGCGAACGCGGCGGTGGGCGCGGCCAGTACGGCGACGGGTGCGATGACGGCCGCCGCCGCGGCGGCCGTCAGGGCTTGGCGTAATTTCATCGACGAGACCTTCCTGAGACATCACCTGAGCTGGTCAGGCGCTTGTGCGTAGATGACCGCCGACGGGGCAAACGGTTGCCCCGTATGGTCAGTTATGGGAGGAAGATCACAGCGTCGCCGGGCGAGGGGCGGGCGGAGTGCGGTATGCGTCCGGCTGATTCCCTAGGGGTGGTAAGGGAATTCGCGGATCGGCTATCAGGGCGCTCTCAATACACTCCTGAAACGGGTGTCGGTCCGGCCCTTGGAAGGTTTCCGTCTTGACGTGTGCGAGCGGGTGGCGTTCGCTTGCTCTGGACGGAATCTTCAAGGAAGAGGGCGGGGTGCTCTTTGAGGAGTGGGAGAGGAATAAGGCCGGGGACAGGGGCAGGGGCAGGGCTTTCCGTCTGGTTGGTTGTTCTGCTGGTGTTGATTCCCCTGGTTCTCCTCATGCCCGCCTCAACCGCTTCGGCAGTCGAAGCACATGGCACCCGTGCGACTGCCCCCGCTCTCACCAGTTCTGAAGTGAGTTTCCGGGGAGGCGGCGGCGTCGAACTGCACGGCAGTGTGGTGCGGCCCGCCGGGGCTCCGGCGCAGCGGGACGCGGGGGTGCGGAATGGAGCGCGGCCCGGCCTGGTGGTCATTCAGGGTTCCGGCAAAGGAGCCAGGGAAGACTACCGGAAAGAAGCCGAGGCCTATGCGAGCCGGGGCGTGGTGACGCTGATTTACGACAAGCGGAGCGTGGGCTACTCGCTCCTGGAGCGGGATTTCTCACTGTTGGCCGATGACGCGCTCGCCGCGGTGCGGAAATTGCGCAGGATTCCCGGCGTCGATCCGCGAAGGGTCGGGGTCCTGGGAATCTCCGAGGGGGCGTGGGTGGCTCCGCTGGCCGCCGGGCGGTCCGCCGATGTGGCGTTCGTCGCCACCGTCGGCGCGGGGACGGCCCCCGCCCGCCAGCAGGCGTGGAGTTACGGAAACCAGCTGCGCCATCGTGGGGTGACCGGCTCTCTGCTGAAAACCGTGCAGGTACGCGCGGTGGGGCTGATGGTGGCCGCGGGCCTGTTCCCCGAGGCGGAGCACGATCCGACGCCGCCCCTGACCAGGATCCGGCAGCCCGTGCTGGCGATGTGGGGGCGGTACGACCGGGTTTCCCCGCCCGGGGAGGGCGCCGGTCTGTTCCGGGCGGCCCTGAAGCACGGGGCCGTTTCCTCGTACACGATCCGGGTCTTCGACGACGGCGAACACGGGCTGCGTCGGGCCCGTGACGACGGCTTCGATCACGACGATGCTTTCGTCCCCGGCTATATCGACTTCGCCGCGGGTTGGATTTCGGGAGTGCCGGACGAACTGCCGGCCAACAGCGCCGACCCGCTGCCGGAACAGGCGCGGATGTCCGCTCCGTTGGCGCCACTGGAGTTCTATGAGTCGTCATGGAGTCAGCTCGTCGTCATTGTTGTCCTGCTCGGGGCGTACGGCGGTTGTCTGGTGACCCGGGGAACGTCCGAATTCGGCGGGGAGCGCTGGCCGGCCGCCGCGGGGATTCTCACCGTCCTCGGTGCCTTCGGATATCTCGGATATCTCGTCGTCACGGCCGCGGAGAGCCCGGGTCCTGTGGTGGTCGGGCGGCCCCTTCCGTGGCTGGTCCTTCAGCTCTTGGCGGTGGTTGTTGTCTGTGCTGCCGTCCGTTCGGCATACGTTCGGTGGCGAATGCGGCGGAAGTCGACGGACGGTTGTCGGAGCGCGGGACGAATCCGGCCCGCCCTTCTCCTCGCCGGTACCGCGCTGTTCGTTCCATGGGCCGTGTATTGGGGACTGCTCATTCCCTGAGACGGAGAAACGAGAAGAGGACGACCGGAAAGAGAACCAGGAAGACCAGGAAGGGAAAAGATGGGCGTGGAGCGGTTCTCGGTCAACGGGGTTGAGCGTTCCTTCGAGTCTTCCGACACCGACAGCGCGCTGGATGTCGTTCGGGACCAGATCGGCCTGACCGGCGCCAAGCGGGTCTGTGAGGCAGGCGCGTGCGGCGCGTGCACCGTGCTGGTCGACGGCGCGCCGGCGGCGAGTTGCCTGATGCCCTCGGACACCCTCGGTGGCCGGAGGGTCGTCACCGTGGAGGGGCTCGGTGGCGGGGACCGGCTGCATCCGGTCCAGCGGGCCTTTCTGGCCCAGGACGCGGTCCAATGCGGTTACTGCACACCCGGTTTCGTCCTGGCCGGCGTCGCGTTCTTCGAGGACTGGCGCGCGGAGCACGGCACCGGTGTTCCCCCGGAGTCGGAGATCCGCGCGGCCCTTTCGGGGCAGCTGTGCCGCTGCGGCTGTTACCTGCGCATCCTCGATGCCGTACGGGAGGCCTGCGCGGGCAGGTACGACGACGGCGACGATGCGGTGGCGCACCGGCACGAGACGCTGGAGAAGGTCACCGGCCGCGCCGAGTACACCACCGATGTGCGCTACCCGAGCCAGCTCGAAGGGGTGTTGGTGACCTCTCCGTACGCCAACGCCGTCGTCCGGGAGATGGACGACGGCGCCGCGGCCGGTCTGCCAGGGGTGCGGGCGGTCGTCCGGCTGCTGCCCGAGGGAGGGCGGATCCGGCACGCCGGCCAGGAGATCGTGGCGGTGGCGGCCGACACCGCGGCGGCGGCGCGCGAAGCGGCCGCCGCCGTCAAGATCCGGTACGACCACTCACCGGCCGCCACCAGCATGGACGCCGCGATGGCCGAGGGCGCCCCGCTCGTCTACGGGCCCAAGGACCGCAAGTCCGCGCCCTCCGCCGGCGAGGTGCCGGTGCTGTTCCCGCGCCGCCGTTGGCGGGGCAACGTATGCAGTCCCGCGCCGCCGCTCGCCGGGCGCGCGGCCCGCGCCGACCGGGCGGTCCGGCGTGCCTTCGAGGAGGGAACGGGAGCGGGGCAGGAGGCAGCGCCGAGGGCGGAGGGTGCGGGGCAGGGCGGGGCGGTGGTCGACGGAGTGTGGCGCACGGCCGGACAGAGCCATGTGCCCCTCGAAGCCCATGCGTGTGTCGCGTCGTGGGACGGCGACAGCCTCACCGTGCACCTCTCCACCCAGGCCGTGAGTCTGGTGGCGCATGCCGTCGCCCGCCGCTGGCATCTGAAGTCCGACCAGGTCCGGGTGCTCGCCGACCATGTCGGAGGAGCCTTCGGGGCCAAGCAGGGGCTCACCGCCGAAGCGGTGGCCGCCATCGAACTGTCCCGCGCCTCCGGGCGCCCGGTCCGGGTCGTGCTCGACCAGCGCGCCGAACTGGCGGTGGGCGGGCATCGCCCCGCCAGCCGCACGCACCTCGCGTTGCGCACCGGCGCCGACGGCGGCCTCACCGCGTTACGGGTCGAGGCGTTCGCGGACACCGGTACGGCGCTCGGCTCGGACATCGCCAAGGTCGCCGGACTGCTGTACCCGGGAGCGCCCCGGACCCTGCGCGACCACAGCGTGGTCAGCCACCGCCCGCCGGGCAAGCCGTTCCGGGCCCCGAGCGGCCCGCCGGCCTTCTGGGCACTGGAACAGGCCGTCGACGAGGCGGCCCACCGCCAGGGACGGGACCCGCTGGAACTGCGCCGCGCCTGGGACACGGAGCCTGTGCGCCGCCGGCTGTACGACTGGGTGGCGACCGCCACCCCCTGGCCGGAACGCGGCCCGGTCGCCGCGGGCGGCGGACCCGTCCGCCGGGGACTCGGGCTGGCGGCCGCCGCCTGGTACTACTACCTCCAGCCCCGTACCAAGGTGCGGGCGCGCGTCGACACGGAGGGCGTCGAGATCAGTGTCGCCACCCAGGAGATCGGCACCGGCTGCCGGTCGCTGCTGGTCTCCGTGTTCGCCGACGGGCTGGGCCTGGCACCCGGAGAGGTCCGCGCCCGGATCGGCGACTCGCGGTTGACGCCGGGCCCGCTCGCCGCCGGCAGCAGCACCACGGCCTCCCTGGTCCCCGCCGCCCATGACACGCTCGACCGGCTGCGCCGCCGGCTGCTGGCCACCGCCACCCGTGAACTCGGCCTGCGTGCCGCGGCCGTCGCCCTCGACGGGATCCGCCACGCCGGCGGCACGGTGACCTGGCGGGAGGCGCTGCGGCTCGCCGCGCCCACCGAGGTGACCGGCCGCCGGCCGCGGGACCGGGGCCGGCGCCCCGAGCCGTGGTACTCCCCGTTCTTCGGCCGCGGGCAGGGCGCTCCCAGCATCGTCCAGGTGACCGAAGTCGAGGTGGACGAGCGGTTCGGTCTTGTACGGGTGGTCCGCACCTGGTGCGGGCTGGCCGTCGGCAGGGCGGTACGGCCGGTGCTGGCCACCACCCAGTGCCACGGCGCGGTGATCCAGTCGATCGGCCAGACGCTGTACGAGGAACGGCTGACCGACCCGGCCACCGGGCTCACCCTCCACACCAGCCTGGAGAACTATCCGATACCCGGGATCGGCGACGTGCCCGAGATCACCGTCGACTTCGTTCCCGGCGGCTTCGACCATGTGGCCCAACAGGCCGTCGGCCTGGCCGAGTTGGCGGCGCTCGCCACCCCCGCGTCCATCGGCAACGCCGTTTTCCACGCGACCGGCCGCCGGATGCGGTCCCTTCCTCTGGACCCTGCCCAACTGCTCGGGGAGGCAGAATGACCCACCGTCCCACCCGCCTTGCGCGCGCCGCCCGGCTCGGGGGCCCGTACCGGGCCGGCGGCACCGAACTGACCCGGCTGCGCCGGCTCGGCCTGGCCGAGGGCGAGCCCGTCGACCTGCGGGAACTCGCGCCCCTGCGCGGCATCGAACGCACGGCTGACGGGCTGCGCATCGGCGCGATGGTCACGCTCAGGGAACTCGCCGGGCATCCCGAGGTGCGCACCCACTACCCGGCTCTGGCCCAGGGGGCGCTCGCCGTCGCCAATCCGCAGGTGCGGTCCCTGGCGACGGTCGGCGGGAATGTGCTCCAGCAGACCCGGTGCGCCTACTTCACCCACCCGGACACCGACTGCCTGCGCAAGGGGGGTACGGACTGCCCGGCCCGCGACGGTCATCATGCCGAGGCGGCGGTCTTCGACGTGCGGTCGTGTGTCGCGCCGCATTCCTCGACGCTGGCGACAATCCTCGCCTGCTTCGGCGCCCTCGCACAGGTGACGGGACGGGGCACGCTGTCCCTCGACGAACTGCTGCACCAGGAGACCACCGGCGGCGTGCCGCGTCCCGTGCCGCACACCCTGGCGCCGGGTGAACTGCTCACCGCGTTCATGCTGCCGGCGCCACGGCCGGGGGAGCGATCCGCCTATCTGCGGGTGTCCCGACGGGCGTTGGCCGACTGGCCGCTGGTGGAGGTCGCGGTGCGGTGCGCGGGCGCCGCCCGGGTGGAGTGCGTACGGGTGGTGGCGGGTGCCGTCGCCCCCCGGCCGTGGCGGCTGCGCGCCGTCGAGGAGGCCGTGCTCGCAGGCCCCGCGACGCCCGACGCGTTGCGTCGCGGGGCCGCACTCGCCACCACGGGTGCCCATGCCCTGCCCGGGACGCGGTACAAGCTGCGCCAGCTCGAGGCCGCCGTGCTGGCGGCGCTCGAACGGTGCTGGCCGGCGTCTCAGGAGGTGCCCGCGCCGGCCCGGTGAGCGAGCCGGCCGGGGGTGTCGCCGTCGACCTCGGAGAAGAAACCGCCGAGGAAGTCCTCGAGATGTGACAGGTTCTCCGCGGCGAACAACACCGGCTGATAGGACGTCACATCGTAGGGCCGGCTGGTCATCTCCCGCGCGTCGAGCGGGCGGATGTCCGCCTTGCGGAAGTTCTGCAGCTCACCGTACGCGGACAGCAGGCTCGCGCCGTACGCCCGGTACTCGCCGTCCTCCTTCAGGACTCCGTATTCGAGGGTGAACCAGAAGACCTTGGAGACCAGCTGGAGGGCTTCTTCCGTAGCTGCCCGCCGGGACGCCTCGCCGGCCTGCTGGTAGAGCTTGGCGAAGCGGCCGCTCGCCATCGTGGTGCCGTGCCCGAGGACCTCGTGCACCATGTCCGGTTCGGGGGAGAACAGCGGGCGGGAGTGGTGCCGGATGAACTGGGTCGCGTTGAAGGTGAGGTCCGCGAGCGAACCGTAGAACTCCCGGAGCGGAACGATTCCGGCGGCCGGCCGGAGGGAGAACCCGGTGAGCTCGGTCAGCCGCGCGGAGGTCTCCCGCAACTGGGGAACGCGGTCGGTGGGCAGGTCGAGCAGGGCGGCCGCCTCGCGTGCCTCGGCGGCCGCGTACTCGGGATGCAGCGAGGTGAGCGCGCTGCTTATCTCCTGCCAGCAGGCGTGGTCGGACGGACGGTAATCGACGTCCGGGACCGGGTCACCGGGCCGGTGGCCGAGGGCCAGCGCGGCCACCGAATTGCGGTGCGCCCGGTATTCCCAGTCGCCATGGCCCGGGTGGCCCGGCGGAAAGGTGACGTCGGGGTTTCCCTCGTCGTCGATGACGAGCGGCGCGAATAATTCTGCTTTCTTGGGCATATCTGACTTCTCCCTCCTGAACCACGGCTGGTGAAGTCGGCGCAGTCGCTTCTCCCGGACGGGTCAGGCCGCGTCCGCGAGCCGGCGCAGCCGATAGCGCCAGGCCCGGTAACGGCCGTTCGTCAGGGTCTTTTTGGCCAGCTTCGGCCCGTCGAAGTACTGCACCAGCTCCTCCGGGGCCATGGGAGCGGCGTCGAGGATCTCCCAGCCGGTGAAGCGATTTCGCAGATCCTCCTCGGTGACATTCATCCCGGGGGTGTTCTGCTCGGCAAAGGCCACCATGAGCATGAGGGCGCCCGGGGCCGCGGCTTTGGTCACCTCCGCGGCATAGGCGTCCCGCCGCTCCTCGGCGATGGCGTGATAGCAGCACGCGTCGACCACCAGCGTGTAATCCGTGCCGACGCCGTAGTCCGACAGGCGCGTGGCGTCGCCCTGCACCAGGTTGACCGGGACGCCGGCGGCGGCGGTCGTGCGGCGGGCCTTGGCGAGGGCGTGGCCGATGAGCTCGACCCCGGTCACCCGCCAGCCGTGCCGGGCGAGATAGACGCTGTTGCGGCCGTTGCCGCACCCCAGGTCGAGAGCCTTCCCGGGCGGCAGCTTCTCCTCGCCTTCGACGACGGCCACGAGATCCCTGTCCGGCACCGCGGAAGGCACGATGTTGAAGGGCAGGCGGTGCTCGATTTCGTACAGGATCCGCAGCGCCCAAGCACGCATTCCATACCCCCAGGGGTCGGTTGGCCGTAGGTCGTTGTCCGAAACAAAGCCGGTCCATTTGGGGACCGCGGCGAGCAATTGAAACAGTAGGCCCGGTCAATCTCAGGGCACTACTTTCTCGATCTCAACGATCCGCGGGCGACAGCGGCGAGGAACGTCCGACAGCCGGCGATGACACGGAGAGAGCCCGCAGCGAAGAACGCCGAGTAGCGTGATCGGACGCGCACCTCACACCTCCAGCAAAGGAATGGACATTCTCATGCCGTCACTTTCCCCGGAGTACCGGACCCGGCCGGACGACGCCGGTCACATCGAGGTGGTGGGAGCCAGAACCCATAATCTGCGGAACGTGTCGGCCCGAATTCCGCGGGGCCGGGTCATCGCCTTCACGGGTGTCAGCGGAAGCGGTAAGACGTCCCTGGCCATCGACACCATTCACAGCGAGGCCCAACTGCGCTATCTGGAGGGGCTGTCGCCGTTCGTACGGCAGTACATCACGCAGCGCAACCGGCCGAAGGTCGACCGCATCCTGGGCCTGGGCGCCACCCTCGCGGTCGACCAGCGGCGTCTCAACTACAACCCCCGCTCCACCGTCGCCACCATCACCGGCATCGACGGCCATCTCGGGCTGCTCTACTCGCGGTTGCCCACACTGGTCTCCGGGGCCGGCGGCGCGTCGGCGGGGACGCTGTCCACCGCGCACTTCGACCAGTACAGCCCGGAGGGCAGCTGTCCGGAGTGCCACGGGGTCGGCGGGGCCTGGCGGGCGGCCGAGGACCTCATCATCACGCACCCCGCATTACCGCTGTTCGACGGCGCCTCCCCCTGGTTCGCCAAGTGGCGCTCCGGTGAGCACCGCTTCGTCCCCGCACTCGCGGAGAAGCGCGGCATCGACCTCTCGCGCCCCTGGAACGAGCTGCCCCAGCACTTCCGTCACGCCGTTCTGCACGGCACCGGCGACGAAGTCATCGAAGCCAGCTTCGAGATGCAGAACAAGAACAAGACCGGCAAGTGGACCTACAGCGACAGCGGGCCCATGCGCGGTGCGCTCGCCGAGGTCGAGCGGGTGGCCGGCGCCGCCGGCCAGAGCGCCAAACAGCGCTACTTCGCCTATATGCGCAAGTCGCCCTGCGCGACGTGCGGCGGCACCGGATACGGGGAGGCGGCACGCAGCGTCCTGCTCGCCGGCGTCAGCTACCAGCAGCTGGCCGACTTCGACGTGCACGGTGTGCGGCACTGGACCGGCGAGGTCGCCGCGGAACTCACGGCCATGCAGAAGGAAGTGGGCGCCCCCCTGCTGCAGGCGCTCGAAGCACGGCTGAAGCTGCTCGAACGCCTCGGGGTGGCGCATGTGCAACTGCACCGCAGCGCGTCCTCCCTGTCCGGCGGAGAGCTCCAGCGGACCCGGCTCGCCGCCCAGCTCAGCACCGACCTCACCGGTATCACCTTCGTACTCGACGAGCCCGGGACCGGACTGCACCCCGCCGACAAGGCACATCTGCTGGACATCGCCCAGGAGCTGCGCGACGCGGGCAACACCGTGCTCGTGGTCGAGCACGACCCCGAGCTGATCGCCCGTGCCGACTGGGTCGTGGACATGGGGCCGGGCGCAGGGCGCCTCGGCGGTCGGCTGCTCGCCTCCGGCCCGCCGGCCGAGGTGGCCCGCTGCCCCGAGTCGGCGACCGGCCGCTACCTCGCCCAACAGGGCCCGCGGGTACGGCGGGAGAACCGCCCGATGACCGGGGAGACGCGGTGGCTGACCCTGCGCGACGTCACGGCGCACAATGTCTCCGCCACGGAGATCCGCCTCCCCCTCGGCCGTCTGACCTGCCTGACCGGGGTGAGCGGCAGCGGCAAGAGCAGCCTGCTGCGGGACATTCTCGGCGCGGGCGTGGAAGCCGCACTCGACGGCGGCGTCGTCGACGGGGTGGGCGGCGTGTCCGGCGTCGATCAGGTGCAGTGGCTGGCCGTGGTCGACCAGAACCCGATCGGGCGGACGCCCCGCTCCAACCCCGCCACCTACACCAAGGCGTTCGACATCATCCGCAAGCTCTTCGCCGGGACCGAACGGGCCCGCGAACTGGGCCTCGGCGCCTCCGCGTTCTCCTTCAACGCCGCCGGCGGACGCTGCGAGGACTGCGCCGGATACGGGCGCCGCCTGGTGAACATGCACTTCCTGCCCGATGTGTGGGTGGTCTGCGAGACCTGCGAGGGCCGCCGGTTCACCCCCGAGATCCTCTCCGTCACCTACCAGGGCATGACGATCGACGACATCCTCGGGCTGACCGTGGCCGAGGCGGTGCAGCGCCTCACCGAGCCCGCGCAACTCGCCGCGATCCTCACCGCGCTGGACCAGGTCGGACTCGGCTACCTCCAGCTGGGCCAGAGCGCCACCGACCTGTCGGGCGGCGAGGCGCAGCGCCTGAAACTGGCCAACGCGATCCAGCGCGGCACCCACGGCCGCAGCCGCGGACTCGTCCTGCTCGACGAACCGGTCTCCGGGCTGCACCCGGCGGACATCCAGCGCATGGTGGACGCCTTCGAGCTGCTGCTGCACGCCGGCAACACCGTGGCGATCGCCGAGCACGACCTGCATGTGGCGGCCTGTTCGGACTGGCTGATCGACCTCGGCCCCGGCGCGGGGGCGGCCGGCGGACGGGTGGTCGCCGAAGGCGTCCCCGCCGACGTCGCCCGCGGCGACGGCGTCACAGCGGGCTATCTGCGGCGTATCGAGCACGGCGAGCCGCTGCTCGGGACGGCGGCAGGGGCGCTTCGAGAGCGGGCTGATAACGCCGCTTGTTAGCGTCGGCACGATCACGGACCAGCGCGCGAAACGCCCGGCGGAGCGGCGCCCCTGCCGCCCCGCCGGGTGCGAGCAAGGAGGTGCAGTGACTGTCGACCACCAGTGGCCCGTCGCGGACCGGATGCGCGGGCCGGATCCGTACCCCCCGGAGCCGTCCGACGACGACCTCGAACTCCTCCTGCTGATACGGCACTTCGAGCGGGCCCTGCTCGACCTCTTCGCCGCCGGGAAACTCAACGGAACCACCCACACCTGCCTGGGCCAGGAGTACGTGCCCGTCGCGCTGGCCCCACTGATCGCCGAGGACTTCGTCTTCAGCAACCACCGGGGCCACGGCCACTACCTCGCGCGCTTCCGCGACCCGGCGGGACTCCTCGCCGAGATCATGGGCCGCGAGGGGGCCGTGTGCCAGGGAGTGGGCGGCAGCCAGCACCTCTATCGCGACGGTTTTCTCTCCACCGGCGTCCAGGGACAGAGCCTGCCCGTGGCCGTGGGCGTCGCGCTGCACTTCAAACGCACCGGACAGCGCCGGGTCGCGGTGGCCTACATCGGCGACGGCACCTGGGGCGAGGGGGCGGTCTACGAGGCCCTGAACATGGCCCAGTTGTGGCAGGTCCCGCTGCTGGTCGTCGTCGAGAACAACGGCATCGCCCAGTCGACCCCCACCCACGCCCAGATGGCCGGCACCATCGCGGACCGGGCCCGGGCCTTCGGGATCGCCCACCACGCCGTCGGAACCCACGACATCGACACCATCCGCGCCGAGCTGGCGCCGCGCGTCCACGACGTACGGGAGCACCGCACCCCGCTGGTGGTCGAGTTCGACACCGTCCGGCTCGGACCGCACAGCAAGGGCGACGACACCCGGACGGAGCGGGAACTGGACCGGGCCCGCGCCCGGGACTGGTACGACACCTACGCCGCCCGGCTCGGCCCGCGCTTCACCGCCGCCGACACCGGCCAGCGGGCCCGGGTCGCCGCGCTCGTGGCGGACGTCGAGGCCCGGCCGCCCTCGGTGTGGCAGCGGCCGGCCGCCGACGGCGGCGGGCATCCGACGACGGCACCGGCGGAGGGAGCCGCGACTCCATGACCACTCTCGAAGCCCTCGTCGGCGGCATCCTGGAAGTGGGCGCGGAACACATCACCGACGACACCGGCCCCGCCACCACCGGCGACTGGACCAGCCTGCGCCATGTGCGGATCGTCGCCGCCGTCGAGGACGCCTACGGCGTACGTCTCACACCGCGCGAAGCGCGCACGGTCCGCTCGGTCCGCGCGCTCCGCTCAGTGCTCAAGGCCAAAGGACTGGACGTATGAACCAGCGGTCCACCCTCACCCGCCCCGGCGGCGCGCCCCGTGTCTCCGGCGAGCTGAACCGGGCCCTGCACTCCCTGTTCAGCCGCAGCGAGCGGCTCTACTTCCTGGGCGAGGACATCAGCGACCCCTACGGCGGCGCGTTCAAGGTCTCGAAGGGGCTCTCCACCGCCTATCCCGACCGGGTCATCGCCACCCCGCTGAGCGAGGGCGGCATCACCGGGGTGGCCAACGGCCTCGCCCTGTGCGGCAACCAGGTCATCGTCGAGATCATGTTCGGCGACTTCCTGGCCCTCGCCTTCGACCAGCTGCTGAACTTCACCGCCAAGTCGGTGTCCATGTACGGGCAGCGGGTGCCCATGCACCTGCTGGTGCGCTGCCCGGTCGGCGGGAACCGCGGCTATGGGCCGACGCACAGCCAGAGCCCGCAGAAGCACTTCATCGGCATACCGAACCTCGCGCTCTACGAGCTGTCGCCCTTCCACGCCGTCGAACCGCTGCTCACCTCGGCGCTGGGCAGCGGCACCCCCGGAATCCTCTTCGAGGACAAGGTCCTCTACACCCGGCGGATGTACCGCGACGGCCGTGTCGACGAGGTGCTGCGCTACGAGATGACCGGTGGCACGCCGGGCTGGGCCCATGTCTTCCCCGACGGGCGGCGACCGGATCCGGACGTGGTGATCCTGGCGCCCGGAGGAGCCGCCCAGCGGGCCGTGGAAGCCGCCAGGTCCCTGTACGACGACCGGCGGACGGCCGTCCATGTGCTCGTCCCCGGCCGGCTCCACCCGCTCGACCTGGACCCGGTGCTGCCGACGCTGCGCGCCGCCGGGCGGGTCGCGGTGGTGGAGGAGGGCACCGCCGACGGCACCTGGGGGTCGCACGTCGCCACGTTGCTGTACGAGCGGCTGTGGCCGGACCTGCGGCACCCGGTGCTCCAGCTCAGCTCCGCCGACTCGGTCATCCCCACGGCGCCCCACCTGGAGCGCGAGGTCCTGCTCGGCCCCCGGACCATCGCGGAGCGGGTCGCCGCCGACGGCCTGGCACCCGCACATCCGGCGTCGGGACCAGAGGGAACCGAGCCCCTGGGCACCAGCGACGGCGAGACCGTCACCGCGCCCAAACTGAACAACAACGACACCGAATACCGCGTGGTGGAGTGGCTGGTGGCCGATGGGGCCTGGGTCGAACCGGACACCGAGATCGTCGCCCTGGAGACCTCCAAGGCGGTGGAGGACATCGTCGCCACCTCGGCCGGCCATCTGCACCATGTCGCCTCCGTGGGCAGCGACGTCGGCGTCGGCGCGGTGCTCGGCCGGCTGCTGCCGGCACCGCGGGAGACCGCGCCCGCGCCCGCTCCCGACCCGATGCCGGAGACCGGACCCGTACCGGCGGCAGCGGCCGTGGCGAGCCGGCACCCGCTCAGCCGCGCCCAGCTCGGTACGGCAGCGGTCGTCACCCGCAGCCACCGGGAGGTGCCGGCGGCGTTCACCGTGATGCGCGTCGACATGGAGCGTGCCCTCGACCGCCTGGCGGACCTCGGCGAACGCACCGGCGCCGCGGTCGGCCCCGCGGACGCGCTGGTGAAGGCCGTGGCCATGGCGCACACCGACTTCCCGCTGCTCTACGGCACCCTCGCCGACGCCAGGACCGTCGCCCTGGCCGACGCGCCGCGGGTGGGCGTCACCATCGACGCGGGACCGGCGCTGTACGTCCCCGTCGTACGCGATGCCGAGAAGCTGCCGGTCGCCGATGTCGCCGACCACCTGATGGACCTGCGGATGAAGGCGTTCCGGCAGAGCTTCACCGCGGCGGAGCTGGACGGCGCGAACATCACCGTCTCCCTGAACCAGGACCCCGGGGTCGTCCTCGTCCAGCCCATCGTCCAGTGGCCCCAGCTGTGCATGGTCTCCCTCGGCGCGGTCCAGCGCGAACTGGTCCTCGAGGACTCGGGGGCGGCGCGCGAACGCCGCTGGGTCAACCTCGGCCTGGCCTACGACCACCGGGTCGTCAACGGCAGCGACGCGGTGCGGTTCCTCACCCGGCTCAGGACCTCGCTGGAGGACGAGGACGCCCTCGCCTCGCTGACCGCCGAGTGACCGTCCCCGCCCCCTCACTCACCGCTGCACCCTGGAGGTGCCACACTGTGAACTTCGGGCTGATGTCCTTCGGAACCGCACTGGGCGAACGCGCGCCGGTGGCGGAGATCGCGTCCTCGTACACCCGGGACGTCGAGCGCGTCCTGGAGTACGGGTACCGCAACATCCACCGGTGCCCCCCGGACACCGGGATCAGCGATCTGGCCCATGAGGCCGCGCTGCGCGCGCTCGCCGAGGCGGGCGTCGAGGCGGACGAACTCGATCTCGTCGTCCTCGCGATCACCGACCTTCCCGAATACCTCTACTGGGACCCGAGCGCCCACCTCCAGCACCGGCTCGGCGCCCGGCGGGCGGAGACGGTCCTGATCACCCAGGGCTGCGTCGGGGGCATCACCTGCCTCGACGAGATCGCCGGCCGGTTCGCCACCCACCCGGACTACCGGCGGGCCCTGGTCGTGGGAGCCAACCGCACCATCGAGGCGTACTGGAACCGCATGGAGACCCACTCCCTGCTGTTCTCCGACGGTGCCACCGCGGCTGTCGTCGGGCGGGACCACGAGCGGCGGCGCTGGCGGGCGAGCGAGGCGGTGACCGATGGGCGCTACGCCGGCTTCTTCCTCCTGGAGAAGGGCGGCTCGGCCGCGCCGTTCGGGGCCGGCGGCACCGCCTCCGACGAGGAGCCGGTGGCGGTCCGGGACGGCTGGGACATCATGGAGTACTTCGACTACGACACCGACGCCTTCTCGGCGTTCGTCGAGATGATGAACCAGCGGGTCGCCGATGTCGTGGCCGAGGCGTGCCGGCGGGTGGGCGTCGAGACGACGGACCTGGCCCGCGTCGTGCTGCTCAACGACAACGCCCGCACCATGAACGAGGTCGCGAAGAAACTCGGCGTCCCCGCGGAGCGGACCAATCTGCAGGTGTCCATGGAGTACGGCCACTTCGGGGCGGCCGACCACCTTTTCAACCTGGACCGGCTGCACCGCAGCGGCGGGATCCGCCCCGGGGAACTGGTCGCGTTGGCGGGCATGGGGCGTGGCATGCACTGGGCGTGCAGCATCATCGAGTGGTAGCGGCGCCATGGCCTCGTGAGCCCGGCCCGGCGCCCATGCGCCGGGCCGGGCTCACGCACGGCCTACCCGGCCCGCTTGGCGAAAACGCTGATGAACCGCGTCTGCGCCGGGAAGGTGGGATTCCGCTCCCAGTCCGCCCAGCGGTCCTGGAGCACCAGCCCGGCCTGTGCGGCCATCGCGTCGAGCTCCGACGCCGAGTAGTGGCGGTACCGCAGCGGGAACATCTGCACGCCTTCGGACGTCAGCAGCACGCTCTGCACGTTCACGATCTGACGTTCCGGCTCGTGCACCGCCGCGGAGAGCGCCACATACCCCACGTCCATCATGGTGACCTCGACGTACTGGTTCCGCACGAAGCGGCTCTGGTCGAGCGTCAGGCTCTCGACGACGAGCCGCCCGCCGTCCGCGAGCTGCGCGGACAGGTTCTTCAGGCACTGCACCTGCTGAGCGGCGGTCAGCAGACTGTGCAGCCCGCCCTGGGCGATGTAGACCAGGCTGAACGGAGTCCCGAACCGGTGCTCGGTCATGTCGCCGACCACCAGCCGCACCCGCTCGCCGCCCGGCTTCTCCCGCAGCCGTTCCGCCATCTTCTCGCTGATCTCGATGCCGTGGACGGTCAGTCCTTTCCCGGCCAGGGGGATGCCGATGCGCCCCGTTCCGATCCCCGCTTCGAGTACCGGGCCCTCGCCCGCGTAGTCCACCAGCAGGGCGACCGCGTTCTTGATCTCCTGTTCGTCACCGTTGACGGCGTCGAACAGATGGGCAAAGGCGTTCCCGTAACTGTCCATGGCGTAGTTGTCCATGAATCCCTTTCTCGGGCCTGCGGCGCCGCTCAGTGCTCTGCGGGCGTGCCGCTGCGCAGCCTGCGGTTCAGGCGCGGGATGGATGCCGGTGCCTCGCCGGTGGCGGCGGGCAGATGCTCGGCGAGCCCGGCGACGGTGGGGTACTGGAAGACGAGATGGAGCGGAACCTGGGCGCCGATCTTCTGAGTGAGCCGGGTGGTGAGCCGGGTGGCGAGCAGCGAGTGCCCGCCGTGGACGAAGAAGTCGTCGTCGATGCCGGGTCGGGGCGTGTCGAGCACCTCGCTCCAGACGGCGGCGACGAGTTGCTGGGCGGCGGTGACGGGCGGGCGGTAGGGGAGGGGCTCCGGGGCGCCGGCCCCGGTGGAGTCGTCGGCTGCGGCCGCGAGTTGTGCGGCGCGCCGCGCTTCTTCGTCGCTCAGCACCAGCAGTTCGCCGAGCGGCCGGTCCGGGTGGGCGACGGCGGTGGTCAGCAGGGTCAGGAAGTGGTCGGCGATCCGGGCCGCGGTGGCCTCGTCGAAGAGGTCGGTGTTGTAGATCAGATCGCCGGTCAGACCCTCGTCGGTACGGTCCAGGCTGAGGGTGAGGTCGAACTGGCTGGTGCGCCGTGGCGGCCGCAGCGGGGCGACGTCCAGGCCCGGCAGTGCGTAGGCGGCCGGCTCCGCGTTGAGGATCAGCATCGTCTGGAACAGCGGGCTGCGGCTGAGGTCGCGCTGGGGCTGGAGTTCCGAAACGAGCCTTTCGAACGGCACGTCCTGGTGGGCGTAGGCGTCCAGGCAGGTGCGCCAGACCCGTTCCAGCGCCGCACGGAACGTCGGCTCACCGCTCAGGTCCGTGCGCAGCACCAGCGTGTTGACGAAGAAGCCGATGAGGTTCTCCAGCTCCGGGTGCTGCCGCCCTGCGACCGGTGAACCGATGGCGATGTCGGTCCGGCCCGACAGCCGCAGAAGAAGCGCCTCGAAGGCGGTGAGCAGGGCCATGAAGGGGGTGGCGCCGTGCGCGGCGGCGAGTTGTTCGAGCGCGGCGGTGAGGTTGCGGTCGAGGTGGACGGGGTGGGTGGCGCCGTGGAAGGTCTGGCGCGGTGGGTGCGGCCGGTCGGTGGGGAGGGGCAGCGGCCGGAGGCCGGCGAGGTGGGTGCGCCAGTAGGCGAGGTCGTCGTCGAGGTCGCCGGTGGTGAGGCGGTGCTGCTGCCAGGCGGCGTGGTCGGCGTATTGGACGGACAGGGGCGGGAGGGCGGCATCCGCCCGGTCGCGGTGCGCGGTGTAGTGGGTGGTGAGTTCGTCGAGGAGGAGGGTGAGGGACCAGCCGTCGGAGACGGTGTGGTGCATGGCGAGGAGCAGGGCGTGGTCGTCGGTGCCGAGGGTGGCGAGGGTGGCCCGGAACAGCGGCCCCTCGGCCAGGTCGAAGGGCAACTCGGCCTGATGGGCGAGGAGTTGACGCAGTGCGGCGTCCGGGTCCGGCGCCCCGCTCAGATCGGTTCGCGTCAGGGACATGGGCTCCGGCGGGCCGATGAGCTGGTCGATGCCCGCACCGTTGTGGCGCAGCGCGGTGCGCAGCGTCTCGTGCCGTCGGGTGACGGCGGTGAGCGCGTGCCGCAGCGCGTCGATGTCGAGCGGGCCGCGTATGCGGGCGCCACCGGTCAGGTGGTAGGCGAGATGCGCCCGCGGGTCCAGCTCGGAGAGGAACCACAGGCGTTCCTGGCCGAAGGAGGCCGGCAGCGCGCACCGCCCGTCGGGCCCGGGGACGCGCTCCAGCGGCGGGATGGCGGCCGGTTCCGTGCTTTCGGAGGCACTGAGGTGCTCGGCGAGCGCGGCGATGGTGGGGCGCTCCATGAACAGCCGGAGCGGAATGGCGGTGCCGGTCTTTCCGCGCAGCCGGTTGACGATCCGGCCGGCCAGGATGGAGTGCCCGCCGTGCGCGAAGAAGTCGTCGTCGATGCCCGGGTGGGGGGTGTCGAGCACCTCGCTCCAGACGCCGGCCACGAGCTGCTGGGTGGCGGTGACGGGCGGGCGGTAGGGCAGCGGCTCTCGGGAGGCGGGCTCGGTGGTGCGTGCGGCTTCGGCCGCGAGGTGTGCGGCGCGGCGGGCTTCTTCGTCGCTCAGCACCAGCAGACCGCTGAGCCGTCGGTCCGGATCGGTCACGGCCGCGGTCAGCACATCGAGGAACTGCCGTGTCATCCGGGCCGCGGTGTCCTCGTCGAAGAGGTCGGTGTTGTAGACCAGTTCGCCGGTCAGACCGTCGTCGGTACGGTCGAGGCTGAGGGTCAGGTCGAACTGGCTGGTACGCCGGGGAACGGCCAGCCGGGCGCAGTCCAGGCCGGGGATGCCCAGGTCGGGCGGCGGCGCGTCGTGCAGCGCGAACATCGTCTGGAAGAGCGGGCTACGGCTGGGGTCGCGCCGGGGCTGGAGTTCCGCCACCAGCCTTTCGAACGGCACGTCCTGGTGGGCGTAGGCGTCCAGGCAGCTGCGCCGGACCCGCTCCAGCGCCTCGCGGAACGTCGGATCGCCGCCGAGATCCGTATGCAGGGCGAGGGAGTTGACGAAGAACCCGATCACGTTCTCGGTGTCCGGGTGCCCGCGGCCCGAGGTGGGCGTTCCCACGGTGATACGGCTCTGGCCGGATATCCGTGCCAGCAGCCCCTGGTAGACGGTGAGCAGGGCCATGAAGGGGGTGGCGTCGTGGGCGGCGGCGAGTTGTTCCAGGGCGGTGGTGAGCGTGCGGTCGATGTGCAGGGGGCGGGTGGCGCCGTGGAAGGTCTGCTGGGGCGGCCGGGGGTGGTCGGTGGGGAGGGGGAGGGGCGGGACGCCGGCGAGGTGGGTGCGCCAGTAGGCGAGGTCGCCGGTGGCGAGGCGGTGCTGCTGCCAGGCGGCGTGGTCGGCGTACTGGACGGGCAGCGGGGGGAGTTCGGGCGGGGTGTGGGTGTGCTGGGCGGTGTAGTGGGCGGTGAGTTCGTCGAGGAGGAGGGTGAGGGACCAGCCGTCGGAGACGGTGTGGTGCAGGGTGACGAGCAGGGCGTGGTCGTCGGTGCCGAGGGTGGCGAGGGTGGCCCGGAACAGCGGCCCCTCGGCCAGGTCGAACGGCGTCTCGCTCTCCGCTTCGGTCAGTGCCCGCAGTGCGTCCTCCGGCCGAGTGCTGCCGGTGAGGTCGACGTGTCGTAGCGCGGTCCGCGTCCGCCGGCCGACCACCTGGTGGACGCCCTCGTCGCTGCGGCGCAGTGCGGTCCTGAGGGCCTCGTGCCGCTGGACGACGGCGTCGAGCGCGGCGCCGAGGGCGGTGGCGTCGAGCGGCCCGCGGATCCGGACACCACCCGGCATGTGGTACGCCAGATGCGCCTGTGGGTCCAGTTCGCAGAGGAACAGCAGGCGTTCCTGGCCGAAGGACGCCGGCAGTTCCACGCTGCCGTCCGCCGTCGTACGGCCGGCCCGGTCCAGACGGGGGATCCCGGCCGCCTCCCCTTCCTCCAACGCGTCGATGGCTTCGGCGAGTTCGGCGATCGTCGGGTGCCGGAAGAGGAGGTGGAGGGGTACCGGGGTGCCCGTCTCCCGGGCGAGGCGGGCGATGAGCCGGGTGGCGAGGAGCGAATGCCCGCCGTGGGTGAAGAAGCTGTCGTGGAGGCCCGGGTCCGGGGTGTCGAGTACGTCCTTCCAGTGGGCGGCGATGAGCTTCTGGGTGGGGGTGGTCGGGGGCTGGTGGGAGGCGGTGGGGGCGAGTTCCCGCGGTGGCGGCAGCGCCTTGTAGTCGATCTTGTGGTTCGGGGTGGTGGGGAGCTGGGTGTGGAAGGTGAAGTGATGCGGGGTGAGGTGGTGCGGGAGCTTGGTCTGCAGGTACTTCTTGAGGAGGTGCGGGCTGCCGTCGAGCCCGGGGGCGACCACATGGGCGTGCAGCCGGTTGTCGTGGGTGGTGAGGGCCGCCTGCTGGACCGCGGGGTGGGTCAGCAGAGCGGTTTCTATTTCGGCGGGCTCGATGCGATAGCCGTGGATCTTGATCTGGGTGTCGCTGCGGCCGTGGTACAGCAGATGGCCGTCGGGATGCCGGCTGACCAGGTCCCCGGTGCGGTAGAGGCGGTCGCCGCCGTGGGTGGTGAGGGGGTTCGGCAGATAGCGTTCGGCGGTCTGCCGGGGGTGCCGGTGGTAGCCGCGGGTGGTGCCGTCGCCGGTGAGGTACAGCTCGCCGACGGTGCCGAGGGGAAGGGGCTGGAGCTGGTCGTCGAGGACATGGGCCCGGGTGTTGGGCAGGGGCCGGCCGATGGGGGTCTGCGGGGAGCCCGGGACGGTGTGGTGGTGGGTGGAGTAGGTGGTGTCCTCGGTCGGGCCGTAGAGGTTGTGGACCTCCTCGATATGGGGCTGCCGGTACAGGTCGTCGACCAGCGCGGGCGGCAGGGGCTCGCCCGCGAGGTTGATGGTGGTGGCGGAGGGCGGCAGGGCGTTCTGGAGGAGGAGTTCCTGCGCGATGGAGGGGACCGTGTTGAGGAGCGTGGGCCGGTGCGGGCCGGGCGCGGTGATCAGGTCCAGCGCGGTGCCGTGGGTCAGGGTGAGAGCGGCGCCGAGGGAGAGCGGAGCGAAGATCTCGTAGACCGAGAGGTCGAAGCAGACCGACGTGCTGGCCAGGGTGTTGCGCAGCTGGTCGGGGGTGTAGGCGGTGTGGGCCCAGGCCAGGAGGGCGGCGGTCTGGCGGTGCTCGATGACGACGCCCTTGGGATGGCCGGTGGAGCCCGAGGTGTAGATGGTGTAGGCGGCGTTGAGCGGTGTGGCACGGGCGTCCGGGCGGTGCGCGGGCCGTGCCGCGATCGCTTCCCGCTCCCGGTCGAGGACGGTCAGCGACCACGGGCCGTCGGGCAGGCCCGAGGCGTGGTCCCCGGTGGTGACCAGAAGGGTGGCGCTGGCGTCCCGAAGGATGTGGTGGATGCGGTCGGCGGGGTAGTTGGGGTCCAGCGGCACATAGGCGCCGCCGGCCTTGAGGACGGCCAGCAGGGCGGTGACGAGGTCCCCGGTGCGGTCCAGGCAGACGCCGACGAGCGTCTCGGGCCCGACGCCGTGCGCCCGCAGATGGTGGGCGAGCCGGTTGGCCCGGCGCTCCAGGTCGCGATAGCCGAGGGTGCCGTCGACGGCATGGACGGCGGGGGCGTCCGGGACACGGTCGGCCTGCTCCTCGAAGAGCTCGTGTACGCACCGCTCGGGCACCTCGACGGCCTCGCCGGCGGCCAGCCGGGTCACCAGCCGGTGCTCCTCCTCGCCGAGGACCGGCAGCCGGCCGAGGGGCCGGTCCGGGTCGGCGACGGCGGCGCCCAGCAGCGTCAGAAAACGGTCGACCAGCCGCTCCGCGCTGTCCGCGCGGAACACATCGGTGTCGTAGCCGAGGAATCCGTGGAACTCCTCGCCGCCCGACCAGAGGTACAGCTCCGCCTCGTGCTGCACGGCACTCGGCTCCAACAGCACGGGTGTGACGCGCAGTTCACCCAGCCACAGTTCGGCCGGCTCGTCCTGAAGGACCAGCATGGTCTGGAAGAGCGGCCCGCGGCCCAGGTCACGGTCGGAGCCCAGTTCCTCGACGAGCCGCTCGAACGGCACGTCCTGGTGCGCGAAGGCGTCCAGGCAGGTGCGCCGCACCCGCCGCAGCGCCGCACGGAAGGTCGGCTCGGCACCGAGATCCGTGCGCAGTACCAGCATGTTGACCAGCGGGCCGATCACATCGGGCGCCTGGGCCCGCTGCCGCATGGCCGTCGGCGAGCCTACGGAGATGTCGTACTGGCCCGACATCCGGCTCAGCACCGCCTGAAAGGCCGTCAGCAGAACCATGAACGGCGTCGTCCCGGTTTCCGCCGCCAGCTGCCGCACCGCACTGCCGAGCTCCCGCGGTAGGCGTACCGGCACGGTGGCCGAGCGGAAGCGACGGGCGGCCGGCCGTGGGCCGTCGGCCGGCAGCTGGAGCGCTTCCTGGCCGCGCAGGACCTCCCGCCAGTGCGCGAGGGCCCGGGGATCGGCAGGCTGCCGCCGGCCGGCGACCGAGGCGTACTGCGGGGGGTGGGGCGGCGTGTCCGCGCCGGTGTAGGCGGCGGCCAGTTCGTCGAAGAAGACCCCCAGCGACCAGCCGTCGGCGATCAGATGATGGGCCGTCACCAGCAGCAACGACCGGTTTCCGGACAGCAGGAAGACCGCCACCCTGAGCAGCGGGCCCTCCCGCAGGTCCCATGGGGCGGCGGCCAGCAGACGCGCCTGGCGCAGCGCTTCCGGCTCCCGGTCCGGCCCGGGGAGCCCGGTCAGGTCGACGACCCGCGGCTCGATCGCCGCCTCGGGACGTACGACCTGCCGGGGCGGCGCGCCGTGCGGTGCGCCCGCCGGGTCCCCGACGAAGCCCGTCCGCAGAATGTCGTGACGTTCCATCACCTTCCGCAGGGCCACGGTCAGGGCCGGGATGTCCAGCTCGCCGTCGACGGCCCCGCAGTAGGACAGATGGTTGACCGAGGTGCCGGGGAAGAGCTGCTCGAACAGCCACAGGCCCTCCTGGGCGGAGCTCAGCGGCACCGGCCCGTCGTCGGTCCGCCGACCCGGGGGATGCGCCGCGTGCTCGGTGTGCCGCTCGTGTCGTCGGTGCTCGGCCAGCCGGCGGCCGATTCCCGCGAAGTCGTACGAGGTGCCGCTCACTGCACGCTCCCTGCGTCGTTCGTTCCCGCCGTCACCGCTTCGCCGGCCGGCAGTGCCGTGAGCCGGCTCACCACCTCCGCCGCGCCGACGCCCTGCCCCGCCCAGGTGTCCAGCAGATGGGCGGCGAGCTGTCCGGGGGACTCCCGGTCTAGTACCTCGGCCACACCGACCGGCAGCCCGAGGGCGCCCTCGGTGATCGCGGCGATCTCGGCCGCGCGGATCGAATCCCCGCCGATCTCCGCGAGCCGCTGGTCCGCCCGGCACTCGGGCACGGCGCAGACCCCGGCGAAGACCCCCGCCAGGAAGGCGCCCAACGGCTCCTGGGCCAGGGACCGCGCGGCGCCGTCCGCCTCGGCGTCGCCCGCGGTCACGGGACCGCCCACGATCACCGCACCGTTCAGCTCACCCGCCAGGAAGCGGTCCCTGGTCAGCCGGCGCTGCACCTTGCCGCTGGTGGTCTTGGGGATCGCGCGGGGCGGGCAGAGCACGACCGTGTCGAGCCGGACACCGGTCCGCTCCAGCACCCTGGTGCGCAGCCCCTGCGCGGTCTGTTCGTCGTCGCCGGCCCTGGCCGGGGACCGCTCCACCGCCAGGGCGATGGCCGGATCCGCGTCGCCCACCATGAACGCGGCGGCGGTGGGGCGTACGTCGGGGTTGTCGGTGAGCGCCGCGGCCTCGATGTCATGGGCGTGATGGTTCACGCCGCGGTGCACCAGGACGTCCTTGCTCCGGCCGGTGACGAAGAGCTCGCCGTCGTGGAGACGGCCGAGGTCGCCGGTGCGCAGATACCGCACGCCGGCGAGGTGCCCGAAGAGTTCGTCGTCGCGGTCGGCGGGCCGCCCCCAGTAGCCACTCGTGAGGCCGGGGCCGCGCAGCCAGATCTCGCCCTCGGCCCCTTCGGGCAGCGCGGTGTGCTCAACTCCGCCGTCCTCGCCCTCGCGCTCGCCCACGACGGCGAGTTGGGTGCCGGAGACGACCGGACCACAGCTGACGCGGCCCTCCGCGGCGGTACCGGCCTCCGCCGAACGGGCCGAGGGATCCCAGTGCCGGCCCGACACGATCAGGGTGGCCTCCGCCAGCCCGTAGCAGGGCAGGAACGCCGAAGGGCGGAAGCCGTGCGGGGCGAAGCGGCGCGAGAACGCCTCCAGGGTGCCCTGCCGCACCGGCTCCGCACCGTTGAACGCGACCCGCCAGGAGCTCAGGTCCAGCCCCTCCAGCGCGTCGTTCCCGGCCCGCCGTACGCACAGGTCGTAGGCGAAGTTGGGGCCGCCGGTCGCGGTGACGCCGAGCTCGCTGATCTGGCGCAGCCACACGAGGGGGCTCTTGAGGAAGTCGAGCGGGGACATCAGCCGCATCGGAAAGCCCCGGTACAGAGGGGTGAGGATGCAGCCGATCAGCCCCATGTCGTGGTAGGGCGGCAGCCAGGACACCGAGCGGGTCCCGGTGTCGAGGCCGAAGACGTCCGAGATCGCCCGGACGTTGTGCATCAGGTTGGCGTGCCGCAGCACCACGCCCTTGGGGTCGTTGGTGCTTCCCGAGGTGTACTGGATCAGCGCCGGGCTGTCGGGGGACGGCAGGGCCGGTGTCCGGTGCGGCCCGGCCGTGGCGTCCGAGCCGTCGAGTGCCGGGGACAGCAGGGGCGGTAGCGGCCCGGTGCCCTCGATCCCGGGCAGGATGTCGCGGATCAGCGGATCGACGAGGACGCCGGCCGGCCGGACGTCTCCCAGGATGTGCCGGAAACGGTCGGTGGTGCGGTTGCCGGGCTGGGGGAGGGGCGGATAGGCGGGGACCGCGGGGGCGCCGGCCAGCATGCAGCCCCACAGCGCCGTGACGAAACCGAGTCCGGGCGGGTAGAGCAGCATGACCGGGCCGCTCCGGTCGTCGAGATCCGCCAGCCGTGCGGCCGTGGCCGCGGCACGCTCGTACAACGCGCCGTAGGTGACGGCGTCGAGCGAGCCGTCGCTGTGCAGGAACTCGTACGCGGTGTCCTCGGCCCGGGTCTGCGCCCGGTCGAGAAGGACCCGGACGAGGGACTGCGCCGCCCCCGCGCTTTGGCCCGGGGGCCGTCGGTCCGGTCCTGATTTCGCCAGTGCCACGGTGCCTCCCTTGCCCCCTGATCCGGAACCGGCGGGTAAGTCGCCCACCGGGTTCGGATATTGGCGGCTCGAATCCAGACGGTCTGAGTTCAAAGCTCTCGCATGGACGTATCGTCCGACATTAGAAAGCGGTTCTCTCGACCTGCTCTCAGCTGCTTTCCGCACCTCTCTCAAGGGTGCATCGAGTGATGTTTCCACCTTGACTGGTCATGGCTGCGGCGGGTTAGGGTTCTGGAAGTCGCAAGGCAGTACCCGCAATTGCCGTTCCATTCCGTCGGCGCTTCCGCCGTGCTGGCCGCCGATTTGCTCTCCTGTTTTGACGGCATCGAACCGGGAGGTTTCCGTGGCGATTTCCAGGGTCTCGTCGCGTTGGTTCGCATCGTTCGGTGAGCAGCCGCCGGCGGGTCCGAGCGTGGTGTGTCTGCCCTACGCCGGCGGCAGCGCCTCCGTCTTCAGGCCATGGGCCCGCTACACCGACTCGCTCCACGTCCTGGCCGTCCAACTGCCCGGCCGGGAGCAGCGGATGGCCGAGCCCGCCGCCTCCTCCCTCGACGAACTCCTGGCGGGGCTGCTGCCCCAGCTGCGGCGGCTGGCCGGCGGGGAATACGCGCTCTACGGGCACAGCATGGGGGCGCTGATCGCCTTCGAAGCCGCCCGCCGGGTGCGCGCCCTGGACCTGCCCGCGCCGAGCAGGCTCTACGTCGCCGGCTGCCCGGCGCCGCACATCCCGCAGACGGAGTCGGTCTACGACCTGCCCCGGGATGAATTACTCGCCTGGCTGGCCGACGGAAACGGTCTCGACCCGGCTGCCCTTGAATATCCGGAGCTGATCGACCTCATGCTGCACACCGTTCGCGCCGACCTCGCCGTGGTCGACACTTATCGCTATCGCGCCGGACCGCCCCTCGATATTCCCATCCGAGTCTTCCACGGCGCCGCCGACAAACAACTCCCGACGGCCGACGCATACCGCTGGCAGGAAATGACCACGGGTGAATTCGACGTGCAGATCTTCCACGGCGGCCACTTCTTCGTCCAGGACCACGGACCGGACATCGTCTCGGCCATCGAGCGCGACCTGCTGTGCCGTCAGGAGGCCGAGAACTCATGAGCAGTTCGTCTTACGTCGGTGCCCTCGGCGCCGGCCAGGGCCACGACTTCAGCGGTCACTACGTCTTCCCCGCCGCCTCGGCACAGCAGCGGCTGTGGTTCCTGTGCGAGCTGGAGCCGGCCGGCAACGCCGCCTACAACGTGGTCAGCGCGGTGCGGATGACGGGGGAACTGAACCGGCGGTGGCTGCAGCAGGCGATCGACGCCGTCGTCGAACGTCACGAGAGCCTGCGTACGGGAGTGGCGCTGGTGGACGGCGCACCCCAGCAGGTCGTGCTGCCCACCGCGCTCGTCACCGCACCGCTGATCGACTGCCGCGGCCTCGACGCCACCGCCCGGCAGACCAGGCTCACGGACACCGTGCGCGAGGAGACGGCCCGTCCGTTCCCGCTCCATCAGCCGCCCCTGATGCGCATGGTGCTGCTGCGGACGGCCGACGACGAACACGTCCTGGTCGTCACCGTCCACCACATCGTCTGCGACGGCTGGTCCATGGAGGTCTTCTTCCGTGACCTGGCCGCGGACTACGCCGCCCGCGCGGCCGGCGAGCCGCCCCGCCGGACCCAGCCGCCCATCCAGTACGCGGACTACGTCGCCTGGCAGAACGAGCAGCTGGACGGCGACCGGCTGGCCGAACTGCTGGCGCACTGGCGGGAGAAGCTGGCCGGCGTCCAGCCCCTGGACCTGCCCGCCGACCGGCCGCGACCCGCCGTACGGACCGTACGCGGAGCGCAGCTCACCACGCGGATACCCGCGGACCTGGTGGACCGGCTCGGCACGCTCGGCACAGCGCACGGCGCGACCCTGTTCATGGTGCTGCTCACCGCTTTCAAGGGGCTGCTCGCCGCGTACAGCGGTCAGCGCGACATCGCGGTGGGCACCCCGGTCGCCGGGCGCGGGCACCCCCAGGCCGAGGAGCTCATCGGCTTCTTCGCCAACACCTTGGTGCTGCGCAGCGAACTCGACACGGCCGCCGCCTTCACCGAGGCCCTGGAGACGGTCCGCGCCACCTGCGTGGACGCCTTCTCCCACCAGGACATGCCGTTCGACCGGCTCGTCGAGGAACTGCGCCCGCCCCGCGACCTCAGCCGTACCCCGCTGTTCCAGGTGATGTTCGCGCTGCAGAACACCCCCGGAGTGGCGCTGGAACTCCCGGGTCTGAGCCTCGCCCAGGTCGACACCGAGTCCGCGTCGGCCAAGTTCGACCTCTGGCTGAGCGGAGTGCCGGACAACGGCGAGGTGCGGCTGCGGCTGGAGTACAACCGCGACCTGTTCGACCCGGCGACCGCCGAGCGCCTGCTCGGCCACTACCTCACCCTGCTCGACGGCATCGCCGCGGACCCTCGGCGGGCGTTCGCCCGTCTCCTCGACACCGACGATCCGCGAGAGCGCGCACGGGTACGCGGCTGGGCCCGCGCCGCCGCCCCGACGCCTGCCGCGCCGGATGCCCCTGCCGAAGCCGTCGCCGAGGCCGCCGCACCCTTGGTGACCGAGTCGCTGGCACACCGGCTCGAACGGACACCCCATGAATCTTCCGCCGTCGCGATCAGCGCCCCGGACGGCACACTCACCCATCGCGAGCTGCACCAGCGCGCCGACCTGCTCGCCCACCGCTTACGGGAGGCCGGGGCCGGACCCGGGACCCTCGTGGGAATCCATCTGCCCCCGTCCCGGGAACTCGCGATCGCGGTGCTGGCAGCCCTGAAGACCGGAGCCGCACAGGTGCACCTCGCGCCGGGCGCCGGCCCACGGACCGCGTGGGTGCTGGCCGATGCCGCTCCCGACCTGCTGATCGGTGGCGACGCGGCGGCCGAGTCGCCGGCCGGGTGGACGGGGCCGACGGTGCCGGTGACACCGGGGGACCGGACCGACCGCCGGCGGCGGCCCGCGCGCCCCGCGGCGACCGGCGGCCCGGCGCCCGACGACCCGGCCTGCGTGGTGTACCCGTTCGGCTCCGCGGTCCGCCCGCCGGGCGTCACGGTGTCCCATCGGGTGCTGGCCGACGCAGTCGACGCGCTGGGACGGGCGGCCGGCATCACCGCCGAGGACGCGGTGGCCGTGCTCGGCGACGCGGCCGGTGAACTCACCGCACCGGGACTGCTGCTCCCCCTGGTCCTCGGCGGCCGGGCGGTGATCCTGCCCGCACCGGATGCCGAAGAAGCCGACGGCGGGCCCGATGCGGCGGGACCGTCCGCCGCGGCCGGGCTCGCCGGCTCCGGCGTCACCACCGGCCTGGCCACCCCGGACACCTGGCGGCGACTGCTCGACCAGGACTGGACGCCGCCCACCGGACTGCGCGTCGTGAGCGTGGGCGAGGCACCCACCGGCGGCCTCACCCGGCGGCTGGCGGCGGCCGGTGCGTGGGTGTGCGCCGTCCACAGCCCTGCCGGGGCACCGGTCTCGGGCATCGCGGAAGCCGCCGCCCCGGAAGCCGGAGCGGCAGCCGACCGCGCCCGCCCGTGGCTCGGCCGACCCGGCCCCGGACGCGTCCGGCAGCTGCTGGACGCACAGCTGCTGCCGGTGCCCCTCGGCACGGTCGGCGAACTGTACGTGGGCGGCGGCCTGGCGTACGGATACCGCAACCGTCCGGCGCTGACGGCCGAACGGTTCGTGCCGGACCCCTTCTCGGACGACCCGGGCGCCCGGCTGTACCGCACCGGTGATCTGTGCCGCTACACACCCGACGGCGAGCTGGAGTTCGTCGGCCGGGCCGGCGGCAGCGTCCGGCTGCGGGACCGCTGGGTCGACCCGGCCGAGGCCGAGTCGGTCCTCGCCGACCACCCGCTCATCGACCGGGCCGCCGTGGTCACCAGCGAGTTCGGCGACGACGTACGGCTCGTCGGCTGGCTGGTGCCGGACCGCTCGGGCACCGGCGACGACCGGCCCGCGACCGACGGCGAACTGGTGCGACTGCTGCGCCGGGACATCGCCGCCACCCTCCCCGACGACCTGCTGCCGCAGGTGTTCGGCGTACTCCCGGAGCTCCCGCTGCGGCCCGACGGCCGGGTGGACCGCAGAAAGCTCCAGGCCAAGAAGGCGGAGGCGGTCTTCGGCTCGACCGACGCGACACCGCCGCGCGACAGCACCGAACGCCGTCTGGTGCTGGTCTTCCAGGACATGCTCGGCATCCAGGCACCCGGGGTGCACGCCAACTTCTTCGCCCTGGGAGGCCACTCCCTGCTGGCCGCCAAACTCATCGACCGGGTGCGCAAGGACTTCGGCGTCCTGGTGCCGGTACGGGACTTCTTCAAGCGCCCCACGGCGGCCGGCCTGGCCGACGCGCTGCGGGCGGCGAAGGACGGCCGCCCGCAGCGGCCGGGCCGCGGCACCCGTCCCCAGGCCCCCGACCCCGGGGCGACCCCAACTGCCGCATCCGACAACCCGTCTGACGAGGAGTCGGACAGTCGGTCGGCGCGGCGGTCCGGCACACCCTCGCCGGATGCCCTCGCCGGCATCTCCGACGACGAGGTCACCCGACTGCTCAACCAGCACCTGAAGTAGGGCACATCCGCTCATCCGCAGAGGAGAACCCCATGGGAATCGACAGCCCGGACACGGTCTTCCAGGTGGTCGTCAACGACGAGGGCCAGTACTCGGTCTGGTTCGCCGACCGCGAGCTGCCCGCCGGCTGGAAGGCCGAGGGACCCAGCGGCACCAAGCGCGCCTGCCTGGACCACATCGAGAAGGTCTGGACGGACATGCGTCCCCGCTCCGTACGGGAACAGCAGGCCGGCGTCTGACCACCACCCCTTGCCGTCACCCGCCCCGGCACGCCCGCTCCAACAGCGCATCCGAACACCACGGACAACCGGTTGCACAGGAAGGTCTGGGAATGAGTCAGCAGCCACGTGATCTGAATTCCATGTCTCCGGAGGAGAAGCGCGAACTGCTCGCTCAGCTCCTGGAGGACTCCCCGAAGGACGGCGCGCCCACCATCCTCCTGGAGCAGCGGCGCCTGTGGATGCTGCTCCAGCTCGCCGAGACACAGCCCTGGCAGGTGCTCGCCGCGCTTCACATACGCGGCAGGCTCGACCTCGCCGCCCTTCAGCTGGCGCTCACCGAGCTGGTCCAGCGGCACGAGGTCCTGCGGATGTCCTTCCTGGACGTGGGCGGGCAGCCGGTCGGCAGCACCGCGCCCTCCCTCACGCTCAGCATGCCTGTCGTCGACGTCGGCGGCGCCGACCCGGACGCCGAGATCGCCCGGCTGGTCAAGCGGGAGGCGCGCACCCCCTTCGACATAGCCAAGGGCCCGCTGGTGCGCACCTCCGTCGCCCGGCGCGGCGAGGACGACCACGTCCTGCTCATCACGATGCACCAGCTGGTGGCCGACCGTCGCTCGCTGGGCCTGTTCGTGGACGACCTGAGCGCCGTCTACAGCGCCCTGGTGGAGGACCGGGAGGCCGAACTGCCGCCGGTGGCAGCCGAGTTCGCCGAGCTGGTGGCCGCCCAGCGGCAGTGGCTGGCCGGTGACGAGGCGGCCAAGGACGCCGCCTACTGGCGTGAGCGGATGGCCGACCTCGCCCCGCTCGAACTGCTCACCGACCGGCCCCGGCCCCCGTTGAAGACCATCGCCGGAGCGAGCGTCGGCATCGACCTCGGCCCCGCCGCCGTCGCCGGCCTGACCGGGTACGCCGACCGCACCGGCCAGGAGCTGTCCTCCGTGCTGCTCGCCGGCTACGCGGCCGTGCTCGGCCGGTACGCGCAGACCGCCGACCTGGCCGTGGGCGTGCCCGTGCCCGCACTGCCGTACCCGCAGGCGGAACGGCTGATCGGCCCCCTGCAGAACACGCTGCCGCTGCGTTTCGACCTGTCCGAGGACCCGACCCTGGACGAGCTCGTCACACAGACCGCCGCCGCCCGCGCCCAGGCGCTCGCCCACGGCCGGCTGCCCTTCGACCGTGTGGTGGAGGAGGTCCAGCCGCAGCGGGACCTCAGGCACTCGCCGCTCTTCCAGACCTTCTTCTCCTTCGAGGAGGAGCCCGAGTCCCGCGAACTGCCGGGCGCCCGGCTCGGCGCGCTGCGGCTGGACACCGGCTGGACCCCGCACGACATCGACCTGTTCGCCATCCGCAGCGGCGCCGGACTGCGCCTCCAGGCGCACTACAACACCGACCTGTTCGACGCGGACACCGTGCACGGGCTGCTGGGCCACCTCGCGCTGCTGCTCTCGCTCGCCACCGCCGAGCCGTCGCGCCCGCTGTCCGCGTTACCGGTGCTCACCGACGCCGAGCGGCACCAGGTGGTGACCGAGTGGAACGCCACCGCGCAGCCCTACCCGCGGGAGCGCTGCCTGCACGAGCTGGTGGAGGCGCGCGCGGCGGACGTGCCGGACGGCACCGCCGTCGTCGCCGGCGACCAGAAGTTGACGTACCGTCAGCTTAACGACCGCGCCAACGCCGTCGCCGCCGAGCTGATCGCCCGCGGCACGGCTCCCGAGACCCGGGTGGGCGTCGCCGTACCCCGCACCGCGGACTCTGTCGTCGGCCTGCTCGGGGTGCTGAAGTCCGGTGGCGCCTATGTCCCGATCGACCCGGCCTACCCCGCCGACCGGCTGAACCACATCCTGGCCGACGCCGGTATCGACGTCCTGGTGGGATCCCGTGCCGCCCTCGACTCGCTGCCCGCGCTGGACCGGACCGTCGCGACGGTGGCGACCCCGGACACCGATCCCGCCGTCCCGGCCGCCAACCCCGCCACCGGGGTCGGCCCGCGCCATCTCGCCTACCAGATCTACACGTCCGGCTCCACAGGGCGCCCCAAGGGCGTCGCCGTCGAGCACCGGCAGATCGTGGCCTCCACCAGCGCACGGACCGTCATGGAGGCGGCCGGACAGCCCGAGCGCTACCTCGTCCTGGCGCCGCTGACCTTCGACGCCTCGGCCGGCGGCCTGTACTGGACCCTGACCCGCGGCGGCACCGTCGTCTTCCCCGACGACAGCGAGCTCTACGACCCCCGCCTGCTGGGCAAGCTGATCCGCACCCACGAGATCACCCATGTCGACGGTGTGCCCTCGCAGTACAGCATCCTGCTGGAAACCGACCTGTCCCCGCACGACTCCGTACGGGCCTGTGTCCTGGCCGGTGAGGCGCTGCCACCGTCACTGGTCGCCGAGCACTACCGGCGCTCCCCGGACGCGGCGCTGTTCAACGAGTACGGGCCGACCGAGGCGACCGTCTGGGCCACCGCCCACACCTGCCGGCCCGAACACGCGGACCTGCCCCGGGTGCCCATCGGCCGGCCGGTGCCCAACGCCCGCGTCCACCTGCTCGACGAGCACCTCAACCCGGTGCCGCCCGGCCTGACCGGCGAGCTCTACATCGCGGGCGACGGCGTCACCCGCGGCTACCCGGCCCTTCCCGGCGACACCGCCGAACGCTTCCTGCCCGACCCGTTCTCCGCCCGGCCCGGCGACCGCATCTACCGCACCGGCGACCGCGCCCGCCACCTGCGCGACGGATCGATCGAGTTCCTCGGCCGCGCCGACGACCAGGTCAAGATCCGCGGCTTCCGGGTGGAGCTCGCCGAGATCGAGAACGTCCTGCTGCGCCACCCGCTGGTCACCGAGGCCGTGGTGCGGCTGCGGGAGGACCAGCCCGGCCTGCAGCGGCTGATCGCCTATGTCGTGCCGGTCGGCGGCCGGGTGCTGACCCAGGAGGCGCTCAGCGCCCACGCCGTCGCCGAACTGCCCGACTACATGGTCCCGTCCCAGTTCATCAGCCTGGACCGGATGCCGCTCACCCGGCACGGCAAGATCGACACGGCCGCGCTGCCGTCCCCGGAGGAGAACGTCGTCGGCGGCTACATCGAGCCCCGCACCCAGCTGGAGGCCGACATCGCCGAGACCCTCGGCGACGTACTCGGTCTCCAACGGGTCAGCGCCACCGCCAGCTTCTTCGCCCTCGGCGGCAACTCGCTGCTGGTGGCCCGCCTCACCGCCCGGCTCTCGCGGGAGCACGACGTCGATCTGCCCATCGACGAGATCTTCCGGGTGCCCACGGTCGAGGGCATCGCCCGCACCATCGAGACCCACCAGCGCAAGCAGGGCCAGGTCGACAGCGAGGTGCTCTACGCCCAGCAGGTCGCCGAACTGCTCGCGGACGTCAAACTCGACCCCGGCATCCGCCCGGACGGCCTGCCGCACGCCGACTACCTCGAACCCCGGAACGTGCTGGTCACCGGCGCCACCGGATACCTCGGCGCGTTCCTCGTCGTCGAGCTGATGCACCGGACCGACGCCACCGTCCACTGTCTGATCCGCGCGGAGAGCACCGAGGCCGCCCAGGAGCGCCTGGAGCAGGTGCTGCGCACCTACCGGGCATGGGACGACTCCTACCGGGACCGGCTGCGCGCGGTGGTGGGCGATCTGGGCAAACCGTCCCTCGACCTCTCCCGGGAGACCTTCGACGAACTGGCCGGCACCATCGACTCGATCTACCACAGCGCGGCCATCGTCAACTTCACCTTCCCCTACGAGGCGATGAAGCCGGCCAACGTGCACGGCACGGAGGAGCTGCTGAGGCTGGCGACCCGCACCCGGGTCAAGGCCTTCCACTTCGTCTCCAGCGTCGATGTGTTCATGGGCACCGGCGCCGAGCGGCCCTTCACCGAGGTGGACCTGCCGGAGAAGCCCCAGCGCATCCCCACCGGCTACCCCCGCACCAAGTGGGTCGCCGAGAAGCTCGTCGCCCTGGCCAGGGACCGCGGACTTCCGGTGACCATCCAGCGCCCGTGGATGATCACCGGCCACACCAGGACCGGCGCGTCCCACCACACCGACTACCTCTACGTCTACCTCAAGGGCTTCCTCGACCTGGGCGTGCTGCCGCTCTTCAACGACGTCATCAACGCCGTGCCGGTCGACTACACCGCCGAGGCGATCGTCTACACCTCACTGCGCAAGGAGAACTTCGGCAAGAACTTCAACATCACCAACCCCGAACCGACCACCATGTCGCAGTGCTACGAGTGGCTGCGCAGTTACGGCTACACCCTCAACGTCATCGACGAGGAAGAGGCACGACAGCGCGCCCTGGACGTCGAACAGGACCACATCCTCTACCCGATGACACCGATGCTGCGGGTCGCCTCCATGCGGCACGCCGCGCTCGACCCCGAACTCCAGAAGAGGGTCAATCCCGCGGACGAGTGCTGTGTGCTGACCGAAGCCCTGGAGGGCTCGGGCATCGAGTGCCCGCCGGTGGACGAGGCGTGGGCGCACTCCTGCTTCCGCTATCTGATCGAGACCGGGTTCCTCCCGGCCCCCGACGCCGAACCGGCCGCCGCCGACGGCTGATCGACAGCCGGCCGCCCCGGGCCCGCCACCTCTGTCACCGGCGGGCCCGGGGCTCCGGGCCCGGCCCCGACACGTACCCGACCCCTCCGTGAGAGACAGAGGTACCCGCCATGAGCACAGCACGCGAGGCGCCGACGGGCACGGACGGCACCGCCGTGCCGACCGTCGTGCACCTCGACATCGAGGAGACCGACGCCCGGTTCCTCACCGGGCTCCTCCGGGAACTGGCCGACACCTACCCCTCGGCCGAGGACGAGACCTTCCTGCGGGACGCGCCCCGACTCGCCTGGCGGCTGCCGCGGCGGATCGTGGACGCCCTCCAGGACTTCCGGCGCCACGAGAGCTCCGCCGCCCTCGTCCTGCACGGACTGCGCGTCGACGACGCCGCCATCGGTCCCACCCCGCTGAGCTGGGAGTGCCAGCCCGACCCCGCCTCCACCCTGCACGCCGAGCTCTACCAGATGCTCGTCGCCGGGATGCTGGGCGAGGTGTTCGGCTGGTCCACCCTGCAGGAGGGTCGGCTCATCCACAACGTCGTACCGATGCCGTCCGAGCAGAACGAGCAGAGCGGCCACGGCACCGTACGGCTGGAGTGGCACACCGAGGACGGCTTCCACCCCTACCGCTGCGACTATCTGCTGCTGACCGGTCTGCGCAACCATGACGCGGTACCCACCGGCATCGCCGGCATCGACTCCCTCACCCTCGGCGACGAGGTCATACGGGTGCTCCGCGAGCCTCGCTTCCTGATCCGGCCCGACACCGAACACCTCAGGCGGGCCGCCGGCCTGGTCCGGGGCAGCGGACGCCGCCACCCCATCCAGGTGATGCAGGACGAGCCGGAGCCCTGCGCCGTGCTCTTCGGCGGCACCGAACGCCCCTATCTGCGGGTCGACCCCGCGTTCATGACGGCCGTGCCCGGCGACACGGAAGCCACCGAGGCGCTGTCCGCGCTGGTCGAGCAGCTGGAGGCGCACCTGGTGGATGTCGCCCTGGGACCCGGGGACCTGCTCGTCGTGGACAACTACCGGGCGGTGCACGGACGGAGCGCGTTCCGGGCGCGGTTCGACGGCACGGACCGCTGGCTGAAGAAGACGGTCGTCACCCGGGACCTGCGCAAGTCCCGCGCCCAGCGTGCGGAGCCCGCCGCCCGCGTCCTCCTGTGACGGCCATCCGCACCGTCCCGTGACCGCTGCCCGGACCCCTCGCCCGGCGCGCCACCGAACCGCAGAGAGTGGAGGTACTTCACGTGTCGTCCGTGCAGCCCGCTGCCACCCCGCCGGCCCGCTGGGCGTGGCGCATCACCGGCGATCGCTCCGCGTCCGGGCTGCCGCCGACCCTCGGCCGGCTGGCAGCGGCCGCCGGTCAGGCCCCTCACGCCGGTCCTGGCGCATCCGGGCCCGTCCGGACCCCGGAGGTCGGCCGCATCGACCTGAGCCACACCGCCGACCGGTCCCGGGAGTTGGGCGCCGTCGCGCTGCGCGAGGCACAGACCCTGGACGAGCGGGGCGACGCCCTGCGGATCTGCCTTGTGCGGCTGGCGGAGGCCGAGCACGCCCTGCTGGTCACCGCCCACCGGCCGATGGGCCAGGGAGAGCTGCTCCCGTTCGTCGAGGGGCTGTTGGAGCTGACCGCCCGTCAGGCCGACGGGCCGGGCGCGGGCCCCGGTGACGACCGGCTGCACCGGCTGCTCGCCACGCTGCCGGACGGCTGGGCCACGGCGGGAAACGCAGCGCGGGAGCGGCGCGGCCCCGTACCGCCGCTGAACCTGCTGGCCGACACGCCGCGCCGGCCCGAGCGCAACCACCGCGCCGCGTCGGTGACCCGCCGCATATCCGTCGCCGCGGACTTCGCCGCCTGGTGCACGGCCCGCGGCTTCGAGCCGTACGAAGGGCTGCTGGCCGCCCTCACCGCCCTGCTCGCGCGCTACCGCGACACCCCCGAACTGACGGTGGCGGTCGACGCACCGGCCAGTGCCGGACCGCAGGCCCCGACGGCACCCCGGGGGGTACGGGTGCGCTGGACCGACAGCGGGACCACCGACGACCTGACCGCCGGCCTGGCGCGCGCACTGCGCGCCGAGGACACCGGCGACACCGATCGCCCGGACCCCGCCGAATGCCCCGTGCTGTTCACCTACGCGCACCACCACGGCCGCGAACTGGCGGCGCCGGGACTGCACGCCGTCGAGTTCGCCGTGGACAGCGGCTGGACCGACCGCGACCTCGGCCTCTCGCTCCAGGTGCACCCCGACGGCTGGCACCTGCGGCTCGACCACGACCCCGACGCCATCGACGCGCACGACGCCCGGCGGCTGCTCGACCGGCTCATCTCGCTGTGCGCCCGCTGGCCGCGCGAGCGGAGCCTCGCCGAGCTCACCGCCCTGACCGACAACGAACGACGCCAGGTCCTCGCCGACTGGCAGGGGCCCGAGCAGGACTGCCCCGACGCCTGCGTCCACGAACTCATCGCGGCCCACGCGCGGCGAACCCCCGAACGCCTCGCGGTCGTCTGCGGGGGCCGGCAACTCACCTACGGCGAACTCGACGCGCGCGCCAACCGCGCCGCCCGGCGCCTGCGCGAGCTGGGGGCAGGTCCTGAAGCGGTGGTGGCGGTGTACGCCGACCGCTCCGTCGAGGCGCTCACCGCCCTGCTGGCGGTGCTCAAGGCGGGAGCCGGCTATGTGCCCCTGGACCCCTCCTATCCCGAGGAGCGGATCCGCTATGTCGTACGGGACTCGGGTGCCCGACTTCTCCTGGGCGCCGGCCGTGCGCTCGCCGGACTGGCCGACCTGGCCGACGTGACCACGGTCGCCCTGGACGGCGAGGACGTCCTGCGGCACAGCGCGGCGGACCCGCGGCCGCTCGCGCGCCCGTCGAACCTCGCATATGTCATCTACACCTCGGGTTCCACCGGCGACCCCAAGGGCGTCGCCGTCTCCCACCGCTCACTGGTGCTGTCCAACGCCGCCCGCGCGGTCGGCGGACCGCCGCCCACGGTCGACCTCCTCACCATGCCGCTGTGCTTCGACGGCGCGGCCAGCGGCCTCTACTGGACCCTCGTCGGCGGCGGCACACTGCTCATGCCGACCGACGCCGAGGTGCGCGACCCGCGCGCGGTCGCCGCGCTCGCCGCCGCCTGGCCGGTCAGCCACATCCACTCGATCCCCTCGTACTACACCCTGCTGGAGGAGTCCTGCGGGGACGACGGGCTGCCGGAGCTGCGGTTCGTCTCGGTCGGCGGCGAACCCCTGCCGCCCCGGCTCGTCGCACAGCATCTGTTTCGCCACCCCGACGCGACCCTGCTCAACGACTACGGACCGACGGAGGCCACCGTCTGGGCCGCGGCGCATCCCTGCACCTCCGCCGATGCGACCGCGCCGCTCGTGCCGATCGGACGCCCGCTGCCCAACTACCGGCTGTACGTCCTGGACCAGGGCATGCGGCCGGTGCCCCCGGGGCTCCCCGGCGAGCTCTGCATCTCCGGTACCGGGGTCGCCCGCGGCTACCTCGGCCGGCCCGCGCTCACCGCGAACGCGTTCCTTCCCGACCCCTACGGGCCGCCCGGCAGCCGGGTCTACCGCACCGGCGACCGGGCCCGGCAGCGGCCGGACGGCCGGCTGGAGGTCCTGGGCCGGGCGGACGACCAGGTCAAGGTGCGCGGCTTCCGGGTCGAACTCGGCGAGATCGAGAGCGCCTTGCTGCACCACCCCGCGGTCGCCGAGACCGCCGTCCGGCTCCGCGGCGGCACTGGTGCCGAGCGCCTGGTCGCCTTCGTGGTGGCCGCCGACGGCAGGCCGCTCACCGCGGCGCGGCTGCGCTCCTGGCTCGACGCCCGGCTGCCGCCCTACATGCGGCCGGACAGCTATGAATTCCTGCCGTCACTGCCCAGGAACCACAACGGCAAGATCGACACCCGGGCGCTGCCCGGAGCCGACGCCGCCCCGGCGACCGGAGCCGCCGGAGAGCCGCCGGCCGAGCAGCGCGGCGGGCCCGCGGTGCACGACCTGACGGCAGAGCAGGTCGACGTTCTGCTGCGGGGACTCGTCGAGGACCCGGGACGTGCGGTCAGGGCGCCGCGGCACTGAACGCCCCGGCGGGCGCGGCCGGCCCTGGCAGTGCCGGCCGGCAGGGGCCCGGCAGGGCGAGGGACAGCGGCCGGTTCGGCTGGGGCCCGGCGACGCGGGTGAACAGCGCCGAACGCTGCGGCTCCGGGAGCTCGCTCTCGAAGAGCTCACGGGCGCACAGCGCGATGAGTTCGAGGAACCGGTAGCGCACCGCCCCCAGATGGTCCACCGCCACGATGTCCAGCAGACCGCGGTCGACCATCTCGTCCAGCAGCCGCTCCGCCAGCGGCCGCGGCACCCCCTGGACAGCGGCCGCCACCGAGGCGGGGAAGTCGGGTGTCGGCAGCAGACTCAGCACGAACCACAGGGTGCGGGCATCGCTCGGCAGCGCCCGGATGCTCGGCGTCAGCCGCTCGCGCAGGTCGAGACCGCCCTGGGTGAGCTGATCGAGCCGCAGCTCAGGGTCCTGCAACTGCTCCGCGAACCGGGCCAGGGAGAGATGCGGCCGGGCGGCGAGCCGCGCCCCGGCCGCCCGCAGCGCCAGCGGCAGCCGCCCGGTCAGGGCGACGATCCGGTGGACGGCGCCGGGCGCCTCCTGCGCGCGTGCGCTGCCCACGATGGTGGTGAACAGGGCCACCGCATCGTCCTCGGGCAGCACATCCGTCTCGATGGGGCTGCATCCGGGCAGGTCGGTGAGGCCGGCGCGACCGGTGAGGACGACCGCGGCGTGCGGCCCGCCGGGCAGCAGGTGATGGATCTGTTCGCTGCTCGCCGCGTCGTCGAGGAGGACCAGCACCCGGCGCCGGGCCAGCACACTGCGGTAGAGAGCGGCCCGCTGTGAGGTGCCGTCCGGGATCTGTGCGTCGGGGACGCCGAGGGCGTGCAGAAAGCCGCGCAGCACCTCGGCGGTGTCGGCGGGCTCCGCCCGGGAGCCGGCGAGGTCGGCGTAGAGCTGCCCGTCGGGATACCGGTCCCGCACCTGGTGGGCGACCCGTAAGGCGAGTGCGGTCTTGCCGGCCCCGCACTTGCCGGTGAACTGGCAGCTGCGGACGGCTCCCTGGGGCGCCCCCGGCGGGTGCTGCTCCGGGCCGTCGCCGTCCGCCGTGAGGACGCACACCGCGCGGGCGATCAGCGCCTCCCGGCCGACGAAGTCCGCGGGCTGCGCGGGGAGTTGGGCGGGAACGGTGGCCAGGTTCACCGGTGCCGTGGCGGCCGTGGGGATCAGGAGCGTCCCGGTCAGGATCTTGTGATGCAGTTGCTGGAGGCGGGGCCCCGGTTCGAGGCCCAGTTGGTGAACCAGGGCCTGACGGGTGGTCCGGTACGCCGCCAGCGCCTCGGCGCGCCGGTCGTCGCCGTACAGAGCGGTCATCAACTGCCCGCAGAACCTCTCCCGCAGTGGCTGTTCCTCGACCAGCGCGGTCAGCTCCGCGACCAGCTCGCCGTGCACACCGACCTTGAGTTCCCCTTCGATGCAGTCCTCCAGAACGGTGAGCCGGCGCTCCTCCCATTGGGCGGCGGCGGCCTGCACCGCCGGGCTGTTGATCTCGGGGAGGACCGGGCCGCGGAAGATCCGCAGGGCCTGCCGGTAGAGGGAGACGGCCAGTGCGGCGTCGTGACCGGCGGTGGCGCGTGCCTGCCGTACGAGCCGGTCGAAGACCATGGTGTCGATCTGCTCGCCGTCGAGATGCAGGGTGTAGCCGGAGGGCTTTGTCTCGATCAGGCCGCTGTGGGCGCCGGCGGCGACCAGCGTCTTGCGGAGTGACCAGACACAGGTCTGGATCTGGGCGGCCGCCGTCCTGGGAGGATGGCCGTGCCACACCGCCTCGACCAGCCGTTCTATGGAGGTGGCCTTGTTGGCGTTGACCAGGAGCAGGGCGAGGATGGTGAGTTGACGGTTCCGCCGTAACGGGAGCGGCTCGTCGTCGACACATGCTTCGAGTGATCCCAGGATACGAAAGAACAAGGCGTCTCCAGTGGGGTGAGCCGAAGGGACGGTTGGGGGGTGTGGACCATGTCCGGAACCCACCCATACCGGCGGCACCCGCCGGGGATCCGTATGGAGTGGGGCGGCGCATTCCCGTCGCGGGCCCCGGCCGAACGGCTCGACGGTCGAGGTGTGCTCGCCGGTCGCGGAACGCCGTCGACGACGCGTCGGTAGCTGGGGGGGATCAGGGCGTCCGGGGACGGGGTGCGTGGGTCGTTTGTTGTGCTCGGCTGTAGCAAAGTCCGCCTGGGGCCGAGGAGTTGCCGCACTGCCACCTGGGACCGTGCGGCGGCCTCAAGCCCTCGCCATACATGGGTAAGGGGTCATGGGGAGAATTCTCGCAATCCCACTCCAAAGTAGCGGGCGATCATCCATCCGAGGATACGCTGAGGCGGTCAAGCCATGTCAACCCTGGCGGATGGCGACCCCCGCTCCGGGGTACTATCCGGCCGTATCAGCTGACAGAGGAGCCGAGTTGACCTCTCCGAGTGAGCGAGGAGGGCACGGTGGAAAAGAACAGACCGTCTTCGTCCCCGGCGAATAAGCCCCCGGTCAGAAGGATCGACCAACGGCTGACCGAGCTCATCACCGCGCTCTATCCCGATGAGCGCAAGCGCCCTGGCTACGCCAAGCTGGCCAGGGAGATCGGCGAAACGACCGGCGGAGCGATCTCCGGCACCTATCTCTGGGAGCTGGCCACCGGACGAAAGCGCAATGTGACCCTGGAACAGCTCGATGTGCTGGCCCAGTTCTTCGACGTCCCCTCGGAGTACTTCCTCAACGACGATGTCGCGGAACGGGTGAACTCGCAGCTCAAGCTGCTGGGCGCGCTGCGCGACACCAGGGTGCGCAATCTCGCCCTGCGCGCCGAGGGGCTCTCGCCGCAGACTCTCGACGTCCTGCTGACCATGGTCGACGAAGCCCGGCGGCTCCACCACCTGCCCGCTCCAGCGGATGTCGACGACGGTGACACCAACAGGAGTGAAGAAAACCAGGGTTAGGGCTTCCCCGCCCTGACCGAGCGAACAGGGCGCCCCGTGCCCAGGGGCCGGAAATCTGTCGTGTTTCCGGCCCCGAAAGGTGTCCCGGATGCCGCGCCCACACGGTATTGCTGAGTCCATCGGCGCCGGTCACCATGATTGCGTGCGTCCGTGGCCGCCAACCGCCCACTTCACTCAGGGGATCGCGCATGCCGTTCAGGTACAGGCAGTTACGCCGTCGCTGTGAGGCGGTGCTGGAGGAGATCCGGATACCCCGGTCCTTATCGGCCGAAGGCTTCTGCGCGTATCTGGCCGAATTACGCGGACGGCCGCTGTACCTTCATCCCCTCCCGGACGGCCTGGCCGGCCCCCATGCGTACGGCCTGTGGCTGGGAACCGGCACCGACGACCATATCTTCGTCGCTTCCGGGACCAGCCGCCCGCACTGGGAACACATCCTGATGCACGAGATCGCGCACATGCTCTTCAACCACCATTCCCTGGACGGCACGGACGGCGACGCACTGCCCGCCGGACTGTTCGCCGACATCGGCCCGAGAACGGTCCAGCGATATCTGTCCCGGGCCGTCTACAACACCCGCCAGGAACAGGAGGCCGAACTCCTGGCCAGCCTGCTGCGCACGGCCGGTCATCGGGGCGCCGAGGAGCCGCCCGCCACCCCCCTCGGCGGGCTGGAGGTCGCCTTCGGATTCGAACCCTCCTGTGGGCGCTGACCCCGCTCTCTCATCCCGCTCTTATCCCGCTCTCAAGAGCCTCTTGACCACTTCGGCGGTCTGATACGCTTTTCGATCCATTGCTGGGGAATTCGATAAGCCTTGATCTGCCGGGAGTTCGGTGTGGCCGACGAAAGAATCGGAAACTTAGAAAAGAAATCCCCTGCCGGGGTGTGGAGAAACCACAACTTCCTGCTGCTGTGGACCGGGCAGTCCCTCTCCAGGATCGGGACGCAGATCACCCAGCTGGCACTCCCGCTGACCGCCGCGATCCTGCTGCACGGAAGCCCTCTGCAGGTCAGTGCGATGACGGCGATCGAATTCCTGCCGGCGATGCTGTTCGGCCCCATCGCCGGAGTGTGGGTGGACCGGCTGGACCGGCGGCAGATTCTGATCTGGACCGACATCGGCCGCTTCGTGTCGCTCGGATCCATTCCGGCGTGCTATCTGCTCGGCATACTGAACTTCCCTATTCTCTACACCGCGACATTCTTCACCGGGCTGCTGTCGATTATCTATGACTCGGCCTATCAGGTGCTGCTCCCGGATCTGGTGGACGGCAGGCAACTTCTCGACGCGAACAGCAAGTTGCAGATGTCGCAGTCGATCGCCCGCGGTTCGGGGCCGGCCATGGGCGGCACGATGGTGCAGTGGCTGTCGGCGCCGGTCGCGGTGGCCGTCGACGCGGTCTCCTACCTCGTCTCCGCCGTGTGCGCGGTGCTCATCAAGGTGCCGCGCAAGCGTCCCGAACCGGTACGCCGGGCCTTCCTGGGCGAGATCGTCGAGGGCGTCCGGGCCATCGTGAAACACCCCGTGCGCTGGCGGCTGTCGGCGGCCGAAGCCACCGACAACTTCTTCGGCTCCGGCGTCATCGCGCTGTACGCCGTCTACGCCACCCAGGACCTCGGCCTGTCGGCCTTCCTCACCGGTCTGGTGTTCGCCGTCGGGCCGCTCGGGGCGATCGCCGCGTCGATGGTGCTGGGCCGGGTGGGCGGGCAGGACCGCCCCAAGGAGACCGTGATCATCGGAGTGCTGATCCGCGCCGTCGGCTTCGTTCTGGCGCCGATCGCCACCGGCAGCACGGCACTTGTCGTCACGCTGCTGTGCGTCGGACAGATCCTGGCGCAGGCCGGTCTGACGACACTGGCGCCCGCGTCGGTGACCTGGCGCCAGGTGATCACACCGAACCACCTCCTCGGCCGGGTGCTCGCCTCCGGGATGACGATTCAGTACGGCACGATTCCCGTCGGCGCCCTCTTCGCCGGCTGGCTGGGCGAAGTCTTCGGTATCCGCACGGCCTTGGCCGTGTCGGCGCTCGGCGTGTTCTGCACCCTGCTGTGGCTGGTGGGCACCCACAACCCCGCCCCGGAGACCGACCCGGACACCGGGACCACCTCCGGCACACCCGCGACCCCCACGACGACAACCGATGAACACCGCATGCCGTAGGAGCCGCAGACTCACTGCAACCGCGCCCAAAAGAATCGCCAAGTCCCGGAAAACGTAGGGCAGTTGGGGAAGTGAATCAAGATCTGGACCTATCGCCCCGCGTCGCGTATCTCTTACCGGGCAGCGTTCCCCACTGCGGTGAAGCGGCCGACGTACGCCGCCACGGCAAACCTGTACCGACCGAGGATCTGATGATGCGCAGTCCGGACGCACGACATCCGTGCCCGTCCTTACGCCCCGCCCCCACAGCACCCGACCCCGGGGTGCGGTGATGGCACGTGGCAGACGGGGCGGTTCCGGAGGCGAGGAATTCCGGCCGGCCTTCCATCCGGCAGGCTTCGACCACGAACTCCGTGCCGTCGTGGAGGACTTACGGGTCGGCCGCTGGATGACCACCCGCGATCTGCTGGCCCGCACCGGCGCCCACTGGGCGCTGCGCACCTCCCGCTCCCAGGTGCTGTCCGCGGTGGCCGCCGGGTCCCACACCGTGGAGGCCTGGCTCACGGAGGAGCCGCACAGCGCCGACGCCCGGATGATGCGAGCCCGGGTCGCGGTGGCACGAGCGACCCAGGCGCACGGCCAACAACACCCCAGAACCGGCGAGTTGACCACCGAGGCCCGGCAGGCCGGCCGGCTCGCGGCCCACGCGGCGCCGGACGACCCGGTGCCATGGATCTGCCTCCTCGGCCTCGCCCGGCTCGACGTACGACGGGAACTCCCCGAGCACCGGGAGCGCCCCTGGGAACTGATGCTGCCGGCCGGACCCTGGGGCCTGCTGTACGAGGTGTATGTACGCGACCGCTTCAACCGCGAGGCGTACCACCGCATGCTCCAGTACTTCCACTCCCTCTCCGGCGTCTCGCCCGCCGCCGCCATCGACTTCGCCCGCTGGGTCGTCTCCTGGGCCCCGGAACAGTCGCCGCTGCGCGTCCTCCCGCTCTACGCCTGCGCCGAGCACTACCACCGCCGTCGCCGGCAGGGCTCCGACGATCCGCTGCTGTACCGCCAATGGGCCCGCGATCCGATCGTCCAGGACATCGACCGGGCGCTGAGCTGGTTCCACCACACCCCACCCGGCAGCCGCTCGGTACTGGACCTCAACCACCTCGCCCACGCCCTGTGGGCGGGCCGGCGGTACGCCCAGTCGGCCCCGGTGTTCGCCGCCCTCGGCCCGTACGCCACCCGGTTCCCCTGGGCGTACATGGCCGACGACCCCAGCGCCCCGGACGCGGCCGAGACCGTCTTCCTGAAGGCCAGAAGAACTGCCCAAGTCCCCTGAGAGCCAAAGGACTTGACCCCGCCTCGCCCTCCCTCCTCCCACCTCCTCCCATCCCCCACCTGCCTACGGAGGTTTCCCGGTGTCCCGAGCGACACGATCCGGCCGCGCGGCCCAACAGGCCAACGGCCCCACATCCGACGATGAGTTCCTGCGCGAACTCGGCTACAAACCGGTGCTCACCCGCCGCATGGGCCCGTTCGGCAACTTCGCCATCAGCTTCAGCGTCATCTCCGTGCTGTCCGGCTGTATGACCCTCTACGGTTTCGGCCTGACCACCGGCGGCCCCGCCGTCATGATGTGGGGCTGGGTCGCGGTCGGCTTCATGGTGATGTTCGTCGGCGCCGGACTCGCCGAGGTGACCAGCGCCTATCCGACCTCGGGCGCCCTCTACTACATGGCCGACCAGCTCGGCGGCCGCCGCTGGGGCTGGTACACCGGCTGGCTCAACCTGCTGGGCCTGCTCGGCGCCATCGCCGGAATCGACTACGGCGCGGCGCTGTGCACCGGGGCCTTCCTCTACCTCCAGTGGGACTCCTTCTACCCCACACCAGGCACGATCATGATCATCTATTTGTGCATCCTGTGCGTGCACGGGGCGCTGAACCTCTTCGGCGTCCGCCTGGTGAGCATCCTGAACTCCATCAGCGTGTGGTGGCACCTCGGCGGGGTGGTCGTCATCACCGGAGTGCTGTGGCTCGTCCCCGCCCGCCACCAGTCCGCGTCCTTCGTCTTCGGCGAGTTCGTCAACGACACCGGGTGGTCCAACTCCCTCTACGTGGTGCTGATCGGGCTGCTGCTCGCGCAGTACACGTTCTCCGGCTACGACGCCTCCGCGCACCTCTCCGAGGAGACCACCCGGGCCCAGACCAGCGCCGCGCGCGCCATCGTGCGCGCCATCGGCTGGTCCTGGGTAGCCGGCTTCGTCCTGCTCTGCGGCCTCACCTTCGCCATCCAGAACTACGCCGGCACCCAGGATTCCTGGACCGGGGTGGCACCCGCGCAGATCTTCCTCGACGCGCTGGGCGTCGGCGGTGCCAAGGCCCTGCTGCTGATCGTCATCGTCGCCCAGCTGTTCTGCGGCAACGCCGAGGTCGCCGCCGCCTCGCGGATGGTGTTCGCGTTCAGCCGGGACGGCGCGCTGCCCGGCTCGCGGCTGTGGCGCCGGGTCTCCGGCCGCACCGGCACACCCACCCGTGCCGTCCTCCTCTCGGTGGCGGTGGCCGCCCTGCTCGCCGTCCCCGCCCTCTACTCCTCGACCGCGTACGCCGCCGTCACCTCCATCAACGTCATCGGCATCACCCCCGCCTACGCCATCCCCATCTACCTGCGGCTGCGCCGCGGCCGCGGCTTCAAGCCGGGCCCCTGGAACCTCGGCCGCTGGGGCGTCCCGGTCGGCTGGATCGCGGTCGTCTGGGTCACCTTCGTCACCCTGCTGTTCTGCCTGCCGCAGACCTATCCGATCTCCCTGAAGACCTTCAACTACGCGCCCGTCGCGCTTCTCGTGGTCCTCGCACTGGCCGCCATCTGGTGGGTGGTCGCCGGGCGACGCGCCTACGAGATCCCCGCGCACGGCGGCAGCGACCGCGAGATGGCCAGGCTCGACCAGGAGATCGTCTGATGACGGCGGCACCCGGCCTGCTGAGCCTCGACGAACTGCGGGCCGAGATCGCGGCCGGCCGCATCGACACCGTGCGCGCCGCGGTCACCGACGCCCAGGGCCGCCTCAAGGGCAAGCTCTACGACGCCGGTCACTTCCTCGACCAGATCGCCGGCAGCGGCGCCGAGATGTGCGCCTACGTCCTGGCGACCGACGTCGAGATGCGCCCGCTGGACGGCTTCGCGCTCAGCTCCTGGTCGACCGGCTACCAGGATCTGCGCGTCCGCCCGGACCTGGGCACCCTGCGACGGCTGCCCTGGCTGCCGGGCACCGCACTCGTACACGCCGACGCGGTGGACCACGAGGACCGCCCGGTCACGGTCGCGCCCCGGCAGCTGCTGCGCCGCACCCTGGACCGGCTGGCCGGGCTCGGGCTGGCCGTCAAGGCGGGCCTGGAGACCGAGTTCGTGGTCTACCACGGCAGTTACGAGGAGGCCGCCGCGGCCGGACACCAGGGGCTGCGCCCGCTCACCCGGGACAACCTCGACTACGCGCTGGACCACCACCCGGCCCAGGACGCCTACCTGCGGGACCTGGCCAGGGCGCTGGCCGGTGCGGGCCTGCCGGTGGAGGCCGTCAAGACCGAATCCGCGCCCGGCCAGGTGGAGGTCACCTTCCCGTACGGGGACGCACTGGCGGCCTGCGACGCACACCTCCTCTTCAAGCACGCGGCGCGCACCGTCGGCGCCCGCGCCGGGCTGGCCCCGACGTTCATGGCCGCCCCCGAGACCGGTCTGGCCAACGGTCTGCATCTGCATATCTCGCTGTGGCGCGACGGCCGGCCGGTCCTCGCGCAGCCCCGGAGCGGGCTCCGAGGCAGTGAGCAACGCCCGTCCGAACTCGCCCGCCACGCGATCGCCGGACTGCTGTCGGGCCTGCCGTCGCTCGCTCCGCTCTACGCGCCGACCCCCAACTCCTACAAGCGGTTCCTGCCCGACTCCTTCGCACCGACCGGCCTCGCCTGGGGCATCGACAACCGCACCTGCGCGGTACGGGTCGTCGGCCACGGCGACGGGCTGCACCTGGAGGTCCGGGTGCCGGGCGCCGACGCCAACCCGTATCTGGCCCTGGCCGCCGCGCTGGCCGCCGTCACCGACGGCATCGAGGCAAAGCGGGAGCCACCCGCCCCGCACACCGGCAACGCCTACCAGGCCCGAGATGTGCCCCGGCTCCCCGCCACCCTCGGCGAGGCGCTCGCCGAGTTCGGCCGCAGCGCGCTGGCGCAGGAGGCCTTCGGGCCCGAGGTGGTGGAGCACTACACCCACCTCGGCCGGATCGAGCGGGACGTACAGCGGCGCACGGTCACCGACGCCGAGCGGCAGCGGTGGTTCTCGCGGGCCTGACGAGACCCGGGCGGTCCGCCCTGCCCGCGGGACGGACCGCCGCCGCCCAAACCCATACCCGTCCGAAGGGTCGCTTCCGCCGCCCCCGGAGGAGCATCATCGGCGCGTGACCGATCAGCGCCCGATCCTCTTCCTCGACGTCGACGGACCTCTCAACCCATGGCGGGCCGCACCGCATCGACGGCCCGACGGCTACACCACGCTGCGCGCCCGCCCGACCGGCTGGGAGCGTCCGCGCCGGGCCCTACGGGTGTGGCTGAACCCCGACCACGGCCCGCTGCTGCTGGACCTGGGCTTCCGGCTGGTCTGGGCGACGACGTGGAAGGCGGAGGCGAACACCTGGATAGCCCCGGTGCTCGGCCTGCCCGAACTTCCCGCCGTGGACTGGCCGCAGATGCACCACCTGGACCCGGAGGGCGTCCACTGGAAGACCCGCCATCTCGTCGCCACCGCGGCGGGCCGCCCCTTCGCCTGGGTGGACGACGAGATCGGCCCCACGGACCGCGACTGGACAGCCCGCCACCACAAGGGCCACGCGCTCCTGCACCGCGTCGACCCGGCCAAGGGACTCCTCCCCGACGACTTCACCCTCCTACGGAACTGGGCATCGACCCAGGCGGAAAGCTAGCGCCGGCCAGTGGCTCACGGCCGGGCCCCTCACCCCACCAATTCCAGCACCGGCCGCAGACCGTCCGGACGCCGGTCCACCGGCAGATGGTCCACCGGCAGATAGGCGCAGCCCAGTGCCGTCGCGCCGCCGTCCGCCGTACGGTCGTCGCCGACCATCAGGACGTGGGACGGGTGCAGCCCCAACTCCCGGCAGGCGAGGGCGAAAAGCTTCGGGTCCGGCTTCTGGATGCCGTGTTCGTAGGACAGCACGCAGCTGTCCACGTAGCGGTCCAGGCCGTGGGCGCGCAGCACCGGCCGCAGATCCCAGCCGATGTTGCTCAGGACGCCGATCCGGATACCGCGCCGGTGCAGCTCCGCCAGTACGCCGGCGGTGTCCGGGTACGGGTGCCAGGCATCCGGCGTCATATGGCGTTCGTAGAGCGCGTCGTACAACTCCGGCCGGGGGAGCGGGACTTGGCGCGCCAGGCCGGTGTACACCTCGCGGTGGCGGGCGGCTTCGCGGTCCCGGATCTCCCACAGGTCCGCCAGCTCGGCGGGGATCTCGGCGGGTGACGAGCCGCCGGGCAGCGCGCCGGCCCGTTCCAGTTCGCCCGCCAGCCGGACGATCTCGGCCTCGGCCATGGTCGTGCCGGACGCGGTGAGGACCGCGCGCAGCCAGGTCTCGGTCGGCTCGATGCGCAGCAGGGTCCCGGAGAAGTCGAAGAGCACACCCTTGATCGTGGTCATGCCCGCCATCCTGTCCCGTACGGGGCGTCGCTGTCTCGTGCGTGCCGGGCTCTGACCCAGTGGGCAGGCCTGCGGCCGATCCGGTCAGCGCCGCCCGGCCGGGTGCCGCCGCCCGAAGCCGCCGCCCCGCCGCCCGTACGCCGCGTACGCTCCCGCCGCCCCGGCCACCACCGCGCCGCCCAGCAGCCAGCCGCCGACGACATCCGACGGCCAGTGCACGCCCAGGTACACCCGCGTGAAGCCGACTCCGGCCGCCGAGACCGCGACCACCGCGCGGGCCGTCCACCGCCACACCCGGCCCGCCCCGTGCAGCCGCAGCAGCCACAGCAGCAGAGCGCCCGCGACCAGCACCGACATCGCGTGCCCCGACGGGAAGGCCGCGTACTGCGCGGTGGCCACCGGGTCCGGCCACACCGGGCGGTCCCTGCCGGCCGCCGCCTTCAACGCCTGTTGCAGCGCCGTACCCGCGAGCGCGGTGGCCGCCACCCATAAGCCGAGCAGCCGCTGCCCGCGCCGGATGAGCCGGCACACCACCGCCGCGAGCAGCACACGCATCGTCCACGGGTCCCATACCCAGTCGCTGAGCACCCGGTTGAGCCACGTCCAGCCGGGCGCCGCGACGGCGGTCCGGTGCAGCCCGTTGCTGATCGCCGTGTCCAGGGAGATCAGCGGGCCCCAGCGGGTGACGACGAGGGTGAGCAGGACCGAGGCGAGGGCCACGGCCAGGGCGGCGTTACGGCCATGACCGGGGCGCGCCGGGGCCATGGCCGTCGTCCTACGCGAGCGCGCTGAGGCCCGGCACGAACGTCACCAGGAGTGGCACCGCAGGGAGCAGCGTCGCGTAGGCCGTCATCCGCAGCCGGCGGCCCGTGGTGAAGCGGGGCGCGGGTGCCAGCAGGCGGTCCACCCGGTGGGGGACTTCGGCGAGTTGGGTGGGGCAGGGCCCGAACACCCCGCGGTCCTCGTTGAGTTCGACGAGGGCCAGAGCGATCGTCAGTCGCCCGAACCGGCGTGAGGCCACGTCATCGGCGGCCAGCTCGACCAGCCGGTGCACCTGGTCGCGGAACGCGGCGAAGACCGGGATCTGCGGGAAGCCGACGGCCAGCGCCGACGCGCAGTACAGCAGGAGGTCGTGCCGGGCGCGGGCATGGCCCTGCTCATGGGCGATCAGCGCATCGAGCTGACGGCCTTTCAGGCGCCGCAACGCCGCGGTGGTGATGACCAGTTGGGGCGAAGCGCTGTGCAGCCACCAGGTCTCGGGACGGTCGTCCTCCAGCAGCACCAGCCGCTCCGCGGAGGGCTCCTCGCCGGGCAGTTGCGGGGAACGCAGCAGGAGATCGGCGCGCCGCTGCCGCCGCCGGGCGCGGGCGGCCCGCACCTCACGGGTCAGTACGACGGCGGTCCACGCGCCGCCGCCGGCCAGCAGCAGCGCCAGCGCACCGGCCCACGGCCCATACGCCTGGAGCGCATACGCGTCGACGACGACCGGCGGAGCGAACCCGAACACCGGGCCGCGGATGGTCTCCCAGGCGGCGGCCGCACTCAACGACATCGCGAGCCCACAGCACAACAGCACACCGGCGACCACGCACTGCCACACCCACAGCGCGAGCACCGGCTCGCGATCGGGCCAGTCGGAACGGGCCATCAGCCGCGGCGCCGTCGCCGCGGCCAACACGCCGAGAATCATCAGCGCGACGGGGACCATCATGCCGTCAGCCTATGAGCGCCCGACTACCGGTGGGTACGGCCGGACGCGTGAAGTGACGTACGACACCCTCGTCACAGGTGTGAACCGCCGGCCGGGGTGCGGGCGTCGGGAGAGTCATTGCCGCAGCTCAGAGAGCCAGCAGCATCGCGAACATCCCGATGCCCATCGCCAGTCGGCACGCGCCCAGCACTTCCGGCCGCGGCACTGCGGCGATCCCGCCCGTCGCCACGGCCGTCGGCGTGCAGGCCGCGCCCGCCGGTCCGGCCGCTCCCGCCGGCGCCAGCCGGATGCCCGCGGTGATCACGAACAGGCTGTAGTAGCCGAGCAACAGACCGGTCAGCAGCGGCACGCCACCGGGCGCCGAATGCCCGGTGTGCGCGACGTGTCCGGCGAGTCCCGCGGGAGTCTCCGGAGCGGCCGTCATCGCCAGTGCCATATAGACCATCGCGCCCGAACTCACCACGTGGTGCGGATGACGGAGCGCCAGCGCCCGCAGGCCGGCAGCCCCGAAGACGCCGGCGAACAGCCACGGCGACCACGAGGGCGGCGCCACCGCGGACGCGGGCAGCGCCATCACCGCCATGCCCAGCCCCATCAGCGCCTCACCGCGCGCCTCCACCCGCTGTGCGGCGGTGCCGGTACCCGCCCGCGACAGGCAGTACCCGCCCGCCGCCGCCCCCAACAGCACCAGCAGCCAGCCGACCCACGGCGGTCCGTGCACGGAGCACCTCCCCACGCGCTCGCCGCACGGCCGCGGGCACGCCACAGCCGTACGGGACCCCGATCCCGTACGACGGCACGCTGCCCGGCTGCGGCCGGGCACACGGGAGCGCATCGGCGCAACGGGGGAGCGCACGCCGGGAACGGGTGTACGGGCCGGCCTCCTGCCGGGCCACGTCCCGACGAGCCACGTCCCGCCGGGCCGCCGTCAGGGCCGGAAGCGCAGCGGATGGTCGGCGGGAACCTCGGTCACCGCGATCCGGTGGCCGTCCGGGTCGGCGATCCACATCTCGATCAGCCCCCACGGCTCCCGCACCGGCGGCCGCAGCACCTCCACGCCCCGGGCCACCAGCTCCTCGTGCGCCGCCGCCGCGTCCGCCACCTGGAGCCACAGCTGGAGCGTGCGGCCCGACGGCTCCGTGGAGCGCCCGGAGACCTCCAGGAACCCGCCGCCGAGGAAGTAGACGGTGCCGCGCTCGGGCCCCGTACCGAACTCCCGGTAGATCTCCAGCCCCAGCGCCTCGCCGTAGAAGGTGCGCGACCGGTCGGGATCGGCCGGCCGCACCAGGACCCTGCTGCTCAGTACCTGCACCATGCTGCGGACCCTACGCCGACGTGCCGCCCGGACCCGGCGAGCCGCGCGCCGTGTCCTGCGCGCCGTGTCAGAGAGGAGAAGACCGGTGGCCGGACAGCCCGACATCGGGGGCAGGCGTCTTGTTAGCCTCCACTCCAGGCATATTCCCGCCATTACGCCCAGGGGTCGCAGGGCCCTGCCCGCGTCCGGCCGCCCCGAGAGGACCCCGCGCACCATGCCCACCAGCGAGCTGACCTTCCGCAATGCCACCGACGCCGACATCCCCGGGCTGGTGGAGCTCATCGAGTCGGCGTACCGCGGGGACAGCAGCCGGGCCGGCTGGACGACGGAGGCGGACCTGCTGGAGGGCCAGCGCACCGACCCGGACGGCGTTGCCGCCGTGCTGGGCAAGGAGACCGGCCTGCTGCTGATCGCCGAGCGCGACGGCGAGCTGATCGCCTGCTGCCAGCTCGAACACCGCGGTGACCACGCCTACTTCGGGATGTTCGCGGTCCGCCCGACGCTCCAGGGCGGCGGCCTGGGCAAGATGATCATCGCCGAGGCGGAGCGGACCGCGCTGGCCACCTGGGGAGTCCGCGAGATGCGGATGACCGTCATCCAGCAGCGCGAGGAACTGATCGCCTGGTACGAGCGCCGCGGCTACCGGCGCACCGGCGAGCTCAGCCCGTTCCCGTACGGGGACGAGCGGTTCGGCATCCCGCAGCGCGCCGACCTGGCCTTCGAGCTGCTGGTCAAACCGCTCGGCTGAGCCGCACCCCGCTGCGCCCGTGCCGCCCGCGTCACGCCGTGAAGCGCACCGCCCGCCGGATCTCGGGCAGGTCGGTCACCGCGCCGTCCAGGCCCAGCCCGCGTACCAGCCGCAGATGATCGTGGGTGTTGACTGTCCAGCCCAGCACCTTCAGATGCGCCGCGTGCGCGCGCTCTACCAGTTCGAGGGTGAGCCTGCGGATGTTCAGGGAGAGCATGGAGGCGCCCACGGCCTGCGCCCGGTCGACGACGTCGGAGCCGTAGCGGCTGCCGACCAGGGCGGTGCGCACTCCGGGCAGCAGGGTGCGGATCGCGGCCAGCGCCTCGTCGTGGAAGGAGATCACCTCGACCCGGCCGGTCAGATCGCGCGCCCGCATCACCTCCGCCAGCGCCTGCGCGGCCGCCACATCCTTGATCTCCGCCTGCAGCGGCGCCCGGACCGCCTCGACGACCTCTTCGAAGACGGGAATCCGCTCGCCCCGCCCGGCGTCCAGCTCACGCAGCTCGGCGAGGGTGCGCTCGGCGATCGGTCCGGTGCCGTCGGTCGTCCGGTCCACGTCCGCGTCATGCATCACCACGAGCGCGCCGTCCTTGCTCAGATGCAGATCCAGTTCGATCACATCGAGGCCCTCGCGTTCGGCGCGTACGAAGGAGCGCAGGGTGTTCTCCGGCTCCACGCCCATGACCCCGCGGTGTCCGATGGTGAGAAAGGACAAGGCTGCCTCGCTTCTGTCGGCTCGGGTGAAACTGTCGACTGGCGTCTTTACGTCACATGGCTGCACGAAACGGCGCACAGCCTAACGGCCCGGATCCCGGCGAACCGGTCATCGGACGCGACCGCGGTGTGTCCAGTACGGGTACCCGCCACCTTCCCCGATCAGGCCGGCTCACCCGTGCGTGGGCGCGTCCTCCCCGCGCTGACGGCGCCGGCGTGCGGCCGGCTGTAAACCACCATTTGGGTGATGGGGGAATATTTCCGGCCCGGTGGGGAGTGGCGGGTGTCGCGGGACGGCGTCGCGGGCTCGCGTCTGCCCCCGGATCCCGGCCGACTCGCCTCCCGCAAGTGCGATCCGCATATGCCAGGCAAATGCGATTTGCCGGCCCCGTGACCGAGGGTCACCGCCCCGGAAGTTTTCCGGCTTCCACACGCTGTCCCAAGTTCTGGAAGAAGCGCGGGAACCCTTGGCAGCACTGGCAGTTCCTGTCGCGTCTGCGCTCAGCGACAGGAAAAAGGGGCGTGATCAGGGGGTATACGCAGAATTATTTTCACCGGGCCCCCTTGAGCGGGCGATCCTCGGGTGGTTACCGTGTCCTGACAACACGATCTACCGCCGGAGGGCAGTCATGACGGAAATTCTTTCGCCTGTGGGTGTCCAGGGAGGCACCACGACCGCAGAGCGTGTCGTAGAACATCCGGCGTGGCCCGTGCTCAAGGACGCCGTCGAGGCCATCCGTCCCTGGCAGTCCAATGACGGATCGATCGACCTGGCGGCCGAGGGTGCGCCGACGGCCGACGCCGTCCGCCGCGTGGTCGAGCGCGTGATAGCGGCCGTCGAGGAGCTCTCCCCGCTCCTGCCGCACGACGCCGCCTACCACCAGGCCCTCGCCGCCGACCTCCGCCGCTGGGCCGACGACGGCTTCGGCGTACCGGACTTCCTGGACTCGCTGCTCGCCTTCCAGCCCGCCCGGCAGCGCGCCGACGGCCTCCAGCACCTCGTCCTCTTCCCGATGTACACCCAGAACGGCAACCCGGACCGCAACTTCGAGGCCGTCGTCCTGCGCATGGTCTGGCCCGACTGGCTCGCCGAACTGGAGCGCACCCGCTACGACAACCCGCTCTTCTGCGGCATCACCTTCGAGGACTTCACGGCCGGTTACGACACCAACTCGGCGGTGCTCTTCCCGGAGACCATCGCCGTCCGCGAGGCCCCCGAGCGGTTCAGCTGGGGCGGCATCTTCTGCGACCGCGAGGCCGCCCGCTTCCGCCGGGTCAGCGAGGCCGCCATCGAGACGCTCGGCGTCCAACTCCCCGACGACATCCGCGAGATGCTCGCCGACCAGGACCGCTGCCAGCAGGCGTTCGTGCTGTGGGACATGGTGCACGACCGCACCCACAGCCATGGCGACCTGCCGTTCGACCCGTTCATGATCAAGCAGCGCCAGCCGTTCTGGATGTACGGCCTGGAGGAGCTGCGCTGCGACCTCACCGCCTTCAAGGAGGCGGTCAAGCTGGAGGCCGAGGGCTACCCCCAGGGACGTGACGTGCAGTTCGCGGTGATCTTCGACCGGATGTTCCGGTTCCCCGTCACCGGCGACCGGGTGCGCAATTATGACGGCCTCGGCGGACAACTGCTCTTCGCGTACCTGCACAAGCACGACGTCGTACGCTGGACGGACAACACACTGCACATCGACTGGGAGCGGGCGCCCAAGGTCACCAACCAGCTGTGCGGCGAGATCGAAAAGCTCTACCGCGACGGCATCGACCGGCCCAAGCTGGTCCACTGGTTCGCCGCGTACGACCTCGTCTCGACCTACCTCGCTCCGCACCCGGGTTCGGTCTGGGCCAAGGGTCCCGACGCCCTCGACCTGGACCAGCCGCCGCGCAAGCTCGTCGACGACGTGCTTCCGGACGAGTTCCCCCTGAGCATGTTCTACGAGGCGCTCCGCAAGAAGCTGCGTACGGTGATCGCCTCCACCAAGGGCATCACGGCCGACAGCGACACCTTGGCGGCGGCGTGAAGACCCGCCGGAACAGCCGGCACATGGCCGTCCAGAAGCAGGATGAGGAGGCGACGAAGATGGTTACTTCGACGGGCGGCCAGGGGCCGCTGGAGGGCGCCGTCATCGCGGTGGCCGGAGCGGCGGGCCCGGCCGGCCGCGCCACGCTGCTGCGCCTCGCCGAGGCCGGCGCCGTCGTGGTCGGCTCCGACTCCAACCCCGAACGGCTCGCGGAGGCGGTGGACGCGGCCCGCTACGCCCATGGCGGTGCCACGGTGATAGGGGAGACGGTCGACCTCCTCGACCTGGACCAGGCCCGCGAGTGGGCGGCCCGTACGGAGAAGGAATTCGGCCGGGTCGACGGCCTGGTGCACCTCGTGGGCGGCTGGCGCGGCTCGGCGACCTTCGGGGAGACCGACCTCTCCGACTGGGACGTGCTGCACAAACTGCTGATCCGCACCGCCCAGCACACCTCCCTCGCCTTCCACGAACCCCTCCAGCGCAGCGGCAACGGCCGCTATCTGCTGATCAGCGCGGCCGGCGCGAGCAAGCCCACCGCGGGCAACGCCGCCTACGCCGCCTCCAAGGCCGCCGCCGAGGCATGGACGCTGGCGCTGGCGGACGCGTTCCGCAAGGAGGGGGGCGAGCAGGGCCCGAACGCCGCGGCTGCCATCCTGATCGTGAAGGCGCTCGTCAACGACCAGATGCGCGCCGAGCGACCGAACGCCAAGTTCGCGGGCTTCACGGACGTCACGGAGCTGGCCGAGGCCATCGCCGGCGTCTGGAGCAGGTCCGCCCAGGAAGTGAATGGAAAGCGTCTGTGGCTGACCCCCGAGCCGTGATCGGAGAGAAAACCGACGCCCGGCAGCACCACGACACCCAGGTACGCGGTTTCGCCAGCGACAACTACGCGGGCGCCCACCCGGAGATCCTCGCCGCGATGGCCCTCGCCAACGGCGGCCACCAGGTCGCCTACGGCGAGGACGACTACACCGCGCACCTCCAGCGTGTCATCCGCAGCCACTTCGGCCAGAGCGCCGAGGCGTTCCCGGTTTTCAACGGCACCGGCGCCAACGTCGTCGCGCTCCAAGCGGTCACCGACCGCTGGGGCGCGGTGATCGCCGCCGACACCGCGCACATCCATGTCGACGAGTGCGGCGCACCCGAGCGGGTCGGCGGGCTCAAGCTGCTCACCGTGCCCACGGAGGACGGCAAGCTCACCCCCGAGCTGATCGACCGCCAGGCGTACGGCTGGGACGACGAGCACCGCGCCATGCCGCAGGTCGTCTCGATCGCCCAGAGCACCGAGCTCGGCACCGTCTACACGCCCGACGAAGTCCGCGCCATCTGCGAACACGCCCATGAGCGCGGCATGCTGGTGCATCTCGACGGCGCCCGGATAGCCAACGCCGCGGCCTCGCTCGACGTCCCGATGCGCGCCTTCACCAACGCCGTCGGCGTCGACATCCTCTCCTACGGCGGCACCAAGAACGGTGCGGTCTTCGGCGAGGCCGTGGTCGTCATCAACCCCGACGCGGTCCGTGCGATGAAGCACCTGCGCAAGCTGTCCATGCAGCTCGCGTCCAAGATGCGCTTCGTCTCCGTCCAGCTGGAAGCCCTGCTGGCCAAGGACCTGTGGCTGCGCAACGCCCGGCACGCCAACACCATGGCCCAGCGCCTGGCAGCCGGCGTGGCCAACATCGACGGCGTCGAGATCCTCTACCCCGTCCAGTCGAACGCGGTCTTCGCCCGCCTCCCGCACGACGTCAGCGAACGCCTCCAGAAGCGCTACCGCTTCTACTTCTGGGACGAGCAGGCCGGCGACGTCCGCTGGATGTGCTCGTTCGACACGGCGGAGGAGGACGTGGACGGGTTCCTCGAGGCGCTGCGGGAGGAGATGGGCCGCTAGAGCCTGTCGGAGGTGGGAGCCTCCCCTCACGAACTGCATAGCTATGCGCTCGACCGAAAAGTCATTGACCTTCGGTCGGGCGCATGGCTACGCTCCATGGTCATGGACCTGATCCAGAACTCCCCGGAAATATCCGCCTACTTGGCGGCGAGCGAAGTCATCGACCACGGCCATCCGCTCGTCCAGGCCACCGCCGCGACACTGCGCGCCGACGCCCCCGATGCATACGCATACGCCAAGGCCGCCTTCGAGTTCGTCCGCGACACCATCCCGCACAGTGCCGACAGTGGCGACATGAGGGTGACCTGGCGCGCCTCCGACGTCCTGGAGAAGCGCACCGGCATCTGCTACGCCAAAGCGCATGCCCTGGTCGCCCTGCTGCGGACGGAGGGCATCCCCGCCGCGCTCTGCTACCAGAAGCTCGACACGGTCCACGGCCTGATCGCCGTCAAGCTCCCGGGCGAGGACCGCTGGGCCCGGCAGGATCCGCGGGGCAACAAGCCCGGTGTCGACGCGCAGTTCCGGTTGGATCGCGAGCAGCTCGCCTTCCTCGCCCAACCCGAGTCCAATGAACTGGACTACCCGGTACTATTTGCTGAACCGCACCCCGTCGTGCTCCAATCCCTCCAGCAGGCCGTCGACCGGCCTCACCTCTGGCAGACGCTCCCCACCGAACTCTGAGGAACGGCACCCATGACCCGCCCCCTGCATGTCTCCGACGAGGTACGCGCCCTCGCCCCCGGCTTCGGTCATCTCGCCGTCGAGGCGCACGGACTCACCAACGGGCCCAGCGACGACGCGAGTTCGGCGCTGCTGGACGAGGCCGCCCGACGCCTGGCCGAGCGGCTCGGCGGGCGGGCTCCGCAGGACGACCCGCACATCGCCGCCTGGCGGGCCGCGTACACCGCCTTCGGCAGCAAGCCCTCGCGCACCCGCAACTCCGCCGAGGCGCTGGCCAGGCGCGCCCTCGCGGACGGCGGACTGCCGCGGATCAACCGGCTCGTCGACGTCTACAACGCCATCAGCGTCGCCCACCTCATCCCCGTCGGCGGCGAGGACCTGGACCGTATCCAGGGCGGTATGCGGCTCGTACGGGCCACCGGCGCGGAGCCGTTCGTGACCGCGGCGGCCGGTGCGGAGACCATCGAGCACCCGGACGCCGGCGAGGTCGTGTGGTGCGACGACGAGGGCGTCACCTGCCGCCGCTGGAACTGGCGCCAGGGCGTCCGCACCCGCCTCACCGAGGACTCCGTGAGCGCGCTCTTCCTGCTGGAGCGGATGGCGCCGATGCCCCTCGACGAGCTGACGGCGGCGGGCGCCGAGCTCGCCGAGGCGCTGCACAAAGCCTGCCCTGAGGCCCGAATCGAGATCGGTGAGGTGTGGGGAGACCGGTAGGCCCTACGCCGGCGCTCCGGGAGCCGCGGGGGCCGTGCCGCCGAGGTGCGCCGGCATCCACCAGGTGTCGTCGGGACCCTTGGGGCGTACCGGGTACGCGCGCTGGGCCGCCTCCAGGAGGTCCTGCACCCGGGCCCGCAGCCGGTCGGTGATCTTCTCGGCCTGCTCGGCCGGGTCGGCCTCCAGCGGCTCGCCCACCCGGATCGTGATCGGGAAGTGGTTGCGGCCCAGATCCCGCTTGTGGCCCTTGGTCCACAGTCGCTGGGTGCCCCACAGCGCCACCGGCAGCAGCGGCACCCCGGCCTCCTGCGCCAGCCGCGCCGCACCCGACTTGAAGTTCTTCAGGGTGAAGGACTCGGAGATCGTCGCCTCGGGGAACACCCCGATGATCTCGCCCGAACGCAGCGCGGACAGTGCGTGCTTGTAGGCGTGCATCCCCTGCGCCCGGTCCACCGGAATGTGCTTCATCGCGCGCATCAGCGGCCCCGACACCTTGTGCCGGAACACCGATTCCTTCGCCATGAATCGCACCAGCCGCTTGGCCGGGCGTGCCGCCAGACCGGCGAAGACGAAGTCCAGATAGCCGATGTGATTGCTCACCAGAACCGCACCGCCACGGCGCGGAATGTGGTCCGTCCCTGCTATGTCGAACTTCAGGTCAAGCGCCTTGAAAACGGTGCGGGCGGCACCGATCACCGGCGGATAGACGAGCTCTGCCATGTTCGGGGGACCCCTTCTCTTTGCCTGGGGAGGGTTCTCCCGGCGGAAACCTACGCAGCCGTAAGTGTGCGGCTCCGGGAGATCGTGCCCGATCACGGCCCCGGCGGCTACCGCGTAGGCCGCCCGGACCGGGAGATTCTCGTCACGTGGGGCTCACCCGAGGCTTACCCGGTGCTCACCTCGTCCGGCGCCTCATCCGGTCGCCCTCCGCAGCAGAAGGTACACCTCGCACCCGAGGCAGTAGCCGAACGCGGCATTGAGGAAGGTCGCCGCGAGCGCGCAGCCGGTGGCCGCGAGCCCCAGCCATTCCGGCCCGGCGAAATAGCCGACCAGCCCGATCGCCACGAAGACCAGCCCGACACCCTGCGCGAAACGCGGCGGCGCGGCGTCCTCGAATTCGCGCGGCGCCGCCAGCCGCGGACGCACCGCCACCTTGAACAGCCAGGCGTACGGCGACCGCTGGACGCCGGCTGCCACCCCGATGGCGAAGACCAGCGCCTGGAACGCCAGCACCCACCCGCTGCCACTGATCAGCGCGGCGGCCAGCACCACGCTCGTCAGCGCCGCCGCGAACCTCGGACCCCGGACATCGACCCTGTTGTCACTCATGCCCCCACCCTCCCGTATAACGGACCCGATCCGGCCCGGGGAATGTTTGCGATCCCGTGAACGCTGTACCCGGAGATGACTGGACTCATGGTGTGTATCGGGGTGCTGTTGGCGGCGACTGCCTTCGGCCTGCTGTACAAACGCCGCAATGGGAGGGTGACGGTGCGAGGGCGGGACGGCGGACAGCGGCTGGGTGCCGCCGAGATCGGCGCGGAGCTGGGGGAGCGGGCCACCCTGCTGCAGTTCTCCAGCGCCTTCTGCCAGCCCTGCCGGGCCACCCGGCGCACCCTCGCCGACGTCGCGGAGATGGTGGAGGGGGTGGCGCATGTCGAGATTGACGCCGAGGCCCATCTGGAGCTCGTACGGAGCCTCAACATCCTCCGTACGCCCACCGTGCTGGTGCTCGACGCGGACGGCGCGATCGTCCGCCGCGCCTCCGGCCAGCCGCGCAAGGCGGACATCATCGCCGCCCTGGGCACCGCTGTCCCCGATTGATCCGCTGGCCGTGGACCTTCCAGCCGTGATTGATCTCCCAGATGACCGACGCCACTTGACGCTGTGGGTCACGCATCGTCACGCTGACGTGATGCGGCCTGGAACCCTTCTGTACGGACGCGCGCACGTCGACCTTCTGCGGACCGCCAGCGCACGCTGTCCAAGCGTGTGAGCAGCGACGACATTTGTGCCGCCGACAGTCGCACGGCCGTCGGCGGCCCCGCTCGGTCTCGTACACCACACCAGAAGGACAACTCCATGACGGCCTCGCCCGGCCTCGGCACGCCCCGCACCGCCAACCCCGACCTGCTGCGCTCCGTCTTCCGCCAGCACGCCGCCGGCGTCGCGGTGATCACCGCGCACGGCTCGCGGCCCGTCGGCTTCACCGCCACCTCGCTCACCTCCGTCGCCGCCGAGCCGCCGCTGCTCTCGTTCGGTATCGGCACCGGCTCCTCCAGCTGGCCGGCCGTCGCCGAGGCCGAGCACATAGGCGTCCACATACTCGGCGAGCACCAGCGGGAGCTGGCCGCCACCTTCGCGCGCAGCGGCGCGGACCGCTTCGGCCAGGGCACCTCCTGGCGTACCGGCCCCGAGGGCGTGCCCCTCCTGGACGGCGTACTGGCCTGGCTGGTGTGCAGGGTCGTGGCGCGGGTGCCGGCCGGCGACCATCGGATCGTGCTCGCCCAGCCCGTCGTCGGCGACCCCGCGGGACCGGGCCGGCCGCTGCTCTATCACCAAGGACGCTTCAACGCGCTGCGGGACTGACGGGTTCCCGTACGGCTGCGCCGTTGCGCCGTCGGGGCCGTTGGCAAGGTCACATTTCGACAGCCTTGCTTCGGGGCACCAGACTGGATGTACTGGTGGGTAACATGAGCGTCGGCGCGGGGACCCGCAACCGACCGGAAGCCGCCCCAACAGGCGCCTATGCTGCCAGCACAAGGCAGTTCTGAAGAGACGAAGCAGGTAGGAGAGCCGGCGTGAGCTTGAGGATCGTTGTCTGTGTGAAGTACGTGCCCGACGCCACCGGCGACCGGCACTTCGCCGAGGACCTGACCGTCGACCGCGATGACGTGGACGGCCTCCTCTCGGAGCTCGACGAGTACGCCGTCGAGCAGGCCCTGCAGATCAAGGAAGCGGCCGACGACGCGGAGATCACGGTCCTCACCGTTGGCCCCGAGGACGCCAGCGACGCGCTCCGCAAGGCGCTGTCGATGGGCGCCGACAAGGCTGTCCACGTCGACGACGACGACCTGCACGGCACCGACGCGCTGGGCACCTCGCTCGTGCTCGCCAAGGCCATCGAGCACACCGGCTACGACCTGGTCGTCTGCGGTATGGCCTCCACCGACGGCACCATGGGCGTGCTGCCCGCGCTGCTCGCCGAGCGCCTGGGCGTACCGCAGGTGACCCAGCTCTCCGAGGTCTCCGTCGAGGGCGGCACCGTCAAGGGCCGTCGTGACGGCGACACCGCGACCGAGCAGCTGGAGGCCTCGCTGCCGGCCGTCGTGTCCGTCACCGACCAGTCCGGCGAGGCGCGTTACCCCTCCTTCAAGGGCATCATGGCCGCGAAGAAGAAGCCGGTGGAGGAGCTGGACCTGGACGACCTGGAGATCGACGCGGACGAGGTCGGTCTCGAGGGTGCCTGGACCAAGGTCGACGAAGCGGCCGAGCGCCCGGCTCGCACCGCGGGCACGATCGTCAAGGACGAGGGCGAGGGCGGCAAGCAGCTCGCCGAGTTCCTCGCGGGCCAGAAGTTCATCTGATCCGGCGTCACGTCCGCTCAACCGCCCTCATTCTTCCCGCAGGAGAGTCACCCCATGGCTGAAATCCTTGTCTACGTCGACCACGTGGACGGCGCCGTACGCAAGCCCACCCTCGAACTGCTCACCCTCGCCCGCCGCATCGGCGAGCCGGTGGCCGTGCACCTCGGTGCCGGCGCCGACACCGCCGCCCCGGTGCTCGCCGAGCACGGCGCGGTCAAGGTCCTGACCGCCGACGCGCCCGAGTTCGCCGAGTACCTCGTCGCCCCCAAGGTCGACGCGCTCCAGGCGGCCTACGACGCGGTCTCCCCGGCCGCCGTCCTGGTGCCGTCCTCCGCGGAGGGCAAGGAGATCGCGGCCCGCCTCGCGGTCCGCATCGGCTCCGGCATCATCACCGACGCCGTCGACCTGGAGGCCGGCGACGAGGGCCCGGTGGCGACGCAGTCCGTCTTCGCGGCGTCCTTCACCACCAAGTCCCGTGTCTCCAAGGGCACCCCGGTCATCACCGTCAAGCCCAACTCCGCCGCTCCGGAGGCCGCGCCGGCCGCCGGCACGGTCGAGCAGCTCGCGGTGACCGTCGCCGACTCCTCCAAGGGCACCAAGATCGTCTCGCGCACCCCGCGCGAGTCGACGGGCCGCCCGGAGCTGACCGAGGCCGCGATCGTGGTCTCCGGTGGCCGCGGCGTCAACGGCGCCGAGAACTTCCCGGTCATCGAGGCGCTCGCCGACTCGCTCGGCGCGGCCGTCGGCGCCTCGCGTGCCGCGGTGGACGCCGGCTGGTACCCGCACACCAACCAGGTCGGCCAGACCGGTAAGTCGGTCTCGCCGCAGCTGTACATCGCGGCGGGCATCTCCGGCGCGATCCAGCACCGCGCCGGTATGCAGACCTCGAAGACCATCGTCGCCATCAACAAGGACTCCGAGGCGCCGATCTTCGACCTGGTCGACTACGGCGTGGTCGGCGACCTGTTCGACGTCGTCCCGGCGCTCACCGAAGAGGTCAAGGCCCGCAAGGGCTGAGGCGGACGGGTCGGCGGGCGCCTGAGCCCATAGGCCCGCAACGGCTTGAGGCCCCGTACGCATCCGGTGCGTACGGGGCCTCGTGCTGTGTGCTGACGGGCGCGCCGTCAGTCGCCCGTCGCGCCGTCGATCCGCTCGCGCAGCAGATCGGCGTGGCCGTTGTGGCGCGCGTACTCCTCGATCATGTGGACGTAGATCCAGCGCAGGTTGAGCGTCTTCCCGCTGCGCTCGTGGTGGAAGGTCTCGTCCAGCCCGCGGCCCTTGGCCGCCGCGTCGGCCGCCTCGACCTCGGAGCGGAACGTCGCGAAGTCGTCCGGTGCCCCGGCCGCCTCGGCGTCGTCGAAGTCGGCGTCGATGTTCCGCTCGAGGTCGTAGAGGTCCTCGAGCGTTTCCCCGGCGAAGCGCTCGCGGAACCAGCTGCGCTCGACCAGCGCGATATGGCGTACCAGCCCGAGCAGGGTGAGGGTGGAGGGCGGGGCGCTCGCCTCCAGGAGCTGCTCGGCGGTGAGCCCGGCGCACTTGGCGAGGAGGGTCTCGCGGTGCCAGTCGAGCCAGCCCTGGAGCATCTCGCGCTCACCGGCGGCGACCGGGAGTTCCCGGCGGGCTATCTGGGGTGCTGTCCATGTCATGTCGGAGAGTCTGGCGGGGGCGGCGGCGACGCGCCACGGAGTTATCGGCCCGCGGGCGGGGCGCCGTGATCTGCGCCGCCTCGGGGGAGAGGGTGTTGACCTCGGTACCCGCCACGGATAACTTCGCTATACGGATTGTTGATTCCGTTAGACGGAATTACGCCGGTCAATGCAGGGGAAAAGCGCCCGATCGCCGGGCGTCAGCACCGGGAGGGTGTCGAATGGGGCAGCAGGAGACCGTGGCGACGAGCCTGGCGCACACCGTACGCGAGGGCATCGGAGCCGCTCTCGCCGAGGTGGACGCCGATCTGGCACGGCGCTACCCCGGCGACCCCGGCACCCGCCAGCCGGTCCACACGGTCTACGTCCCCGGCGACGTCTTCGCCGCCGACACCATCCGCTCCTGGGGCGACCAGGCCCTCGCCGCCCTCGACGAACACGCCCCCGACGCCGGCGCGCTCGCCACCGTCCTCGGCATCCCCGACGAGCTCGCCGGACCGGTCCACGACCGGGTCCGCGCCAAGCTGGAGCGCGAGCCGATCGAAGACCTGCGCATCGACTTCGAGGACGGCTACGGCCCCCGCGCGGACGCCGAGGAGGACGAGGCCGCCGCCCGCGCCGCCGCACTGGTCGCCGCCGCCTACCGTGGGGGCACCTCCCGGCCGGAGGCTGGGGGAGGCACCGCGGCCCCCTATATGGGCATCCGTATGAAGTGCATGGAGGCCGCCGTCCGCGACCGCGGCATCCGCACCCTCGACATCTTCCTCACCGGCCTCATGGAAGCCGGCGGCCTGCCCGACGGGCTCGTCCTGACCCTCCCCAAGGTCACCTACGCCGAGCAGGTCACCGCGATGGTCCGGCTGCTGGAGGCGTTCGAGAAGGCCCGCGGCCTGGAGAGCGGCCGGATCGGCTTCGAGATCCAGATCGAGACCACCCAGTCGATCCTGGGCGCCGACGGCCGGGCCACCGTCGCCCGCATGATCGAGGCCGCCGAGGGCCGCGCCACGTCCCTGCACTACGGCACCTTCGACTACAGCGCCTCCTGCGGCGTCAGCGCCGCCCACCAGTCCCTCGACCACCCCGTGGCCGACCACGCCAAGGCCGTGATGCAGGTGGCCGCCGCGGGCACCGGAGTCCGCCTCTCCGACGGCTCGACCAACGTCCTCCCCGTAGGGGCCACGACCCAGGTCCACGACGCCTGGCGGCTGCACCACGGTCTCGTCCGCCGCTCGCTGGCCCGCGCCTACTACCAGGGCTGGGACATGCACCCCGGCCACCTCCCGACCCGCTACGCCGCCGTCTACGCCTTCTACCGCGAGGGCCTGGAGCAGGCCGCGGCCCGGCTCGCCGCCTACGTCGCCAAGGCCGGCGGCGCCGTCATGGACGAGCCCGCCACCGCCAAGGCCCTCAGCGGCTACCTGCTGCGCGGCCTGGACTGCGGCGCCGTCGACACCGCCGAGGTCGCCCGTCTCACCGGCCTGACCCGCGCCGACCTCGACGCACTGGCCGGCCGCCCGGCGAAGACGGCCTGACGCGGAACCGCCCGCCGGGGGCCTCGCGGACACCGGTTTCCGCCCCGTGTGCGGCGTGCCCTCGGCGCGCCGTGCGCGGGGCGCAGGCGACCTCCCCCGGCCCCCGATCACCCCTCGTACGGCGGGATTTCGCCCGAGCCGCGGGCGATCAGACGGGTGGGGAGCTCCACCCGGCGCGGCGGGTCGGCTATGCCGTCGAGGCGGCGGAAGAGAAGGCCCGCGGCGGTGCGCCCGAGGCGCGCCGCGTCCTGGGCGACGACGGTGATCGCGGGCCGGACGAGATCGGCCAGCTCGAAGTCGTCGAACCCCACCAGGGCGACCGGCTGCGGGCGTTCGCCCAGGACGCGGACGACCGTGACGGTGACGCGGTTGTTGCCGGCGAACAGCGCGGTGACCGGCTCGGGGCCGTCCAGCATGGCCGTGGCGGCGGAGCGTACGCGCTCGGGGTCGGTGGCGCCCAGCGACACCCAGGACTCGTCGACGGGCAGGCCGGCGGCGGCCATCGCGGCGCGGTAGCCGCGCAGTCGCTCCATCGCGGTGTGGATCCGGGGCTGGTCGCCGACGAAGCCGATCCGGCGGTGGCCGTGCGCGATGAGATGGGCCACCGCGTCCTGGGCGCCGCCGAAGTTGTCGGAGAGCACGACATCGGCGTCCACCTGGCCGGCCGGGCGGTCCACGAAAACGGTGGCGACGCCGGCCGCGATCTCCGGCTCCAGATAGCGGTGGTCGTCGCCGGCCGGGATGACGACCAGCCCGTCCACCCGCCGGGCGCACAGCGCCAGCACCAGCTCCTGCTCGCGGGCCGGGTCCTCGGCGCTGGAGCCGTTGATCAGCAGCGCGCCGTGGCTGCGCGCGACCTCCTCGACGGCGCGGCACAGCGGGCCGTAGAACGGGTCGGCGAGATCTTCCAGCACCAGTCCGATGCTCGCGGTACGGCCCTTGCGCAGGATCCGGGCGGAGTCGTTACGGCGGAAGCCCAGGGCCGTGATGGCCTCCTGGACGCGGCGTTCGGTGTCCGGTGTGACGCCCGGTTCGCCGTTGACCACCCGCGAGACCGTCTTGAGGCCGACCCCGGCGCGCGACGCCACATCCTTCATCGTGGGCCGGCTGCCGTAGCGACGGGCGGTGCCCCGGGCGGTGTCGGTCACGGTGTGCGGTCCTGTTTCTGTCGGGGGCGGGAGCCGGCCGCCGTGCCGGTGCCTGGCGGTTGCGGCCGGTGTGCGCGGATCTGGTGCGTCGTCTGTTGTCAGTTGCTGTCGGTGTACGGCGATTTGGGTCCGTGATCTGCTGTCGGTCGCGCGTGTGGCGTCGAGCATAGCCTCTAGACAACGTTGTCAATCGAGGGAAGACTGGCGTTCTCACGCCGGGCCGGCACCCCCGGCCCCCGGGCCCACCAGGAGATTCCACACCGATGCAGACGGACCTCAGCGCAGCTCTGGACATTGGCGGCACCAAGATCGCCGGCGCTCTGGTGGACCAGAACGGCAGACTGCTCGTACGGGCCGCCCGGCCCACACCCGCCGACCAGGACGGGGCGACGGTGATGCGCGCGGTGGCCGAGGTCGTCGGCGAGCTCGCCGCGGGCCCCGACTGGGCGCGGGTGGCGGCCGTCGGCATCGGCAGCGCGGGCCCGGTGGACGCCTCGGCCGGCACCGTCAGCCCGGTCAACATCCCCGGCTGGCGGGACTTCCCGCTGGTGGCGGGGGTGCGGGCGCTCGTCGGCGAGCGCCCGGTGGCGCTGGTCGGCGACGGTGTCGCGATGACCGCGGCAGAGCACTGGCAGGGCGCCGCGCGCGGCCATGCCAACGCGCTGTGCATGGTGGCCTCCACGGGGGTGGGCGGGGGGCTCGTCCTCAACGGGCGGCTGCACCCGGGTCCCACGGGTAACGCCGGGCACATCGGCCACATCAGCGTCGACCTCGACGGCGACCCGTGCCCGTGCGGCGCCCGCGGCTGCGTGGAGCGGATCGCCAGCGGCCCCAACATCGCCCGCCGGGCGCTGGCGAACGGCTGGCGGCCGGGGCCAGACGGGGACACCAGCGCCGCCGCCGTCGCCGCCTCCGCGCACGCCGGTGACCTGGTCGCGCTGCGTTCCTTCGAGCGGGCCGCCCAGGCGCTGGCCGCCGGGATCGCCGCCACCGCGGCACTGGTCGAAATCGATATCGCGGTCGTCGGCGGGGGAGTGGCGGGCGCCGGGGAGGTCCTCTTCGCCCCGCTGCGCTCGGCCCTGCGCGACTACGCGACGCTGTCGTTCCTCGCCGACCTGACGGTGGTACCCGCCCAAATGGGGACGGACGCCGGGGTGGTGGGCGCCGCCGCGGCCGCCGCACAACAGTCCCGTCTCGATGCCTTCGTGACCTCGCCCTGAAGCCACCCTTCGCCCCCGCGCGCCCCTTAGGCTGTGTGCCGACCACGCCATACGGGCAGCGGCACGGGCATCGAGGGGATCGGCGACGGTGACACCGGGGGAGCGCGAGCAGCGCGGTGCGGGTGAGGCGCGTGGGGCGAACGGAGCGAACGGTCCCGGGGAGGCGAGCGGTTCGCCTCAGGGCGGTCCGGCACAGAACGGCGCGGCAGTGAACGGCGCGGCACAGAACGGTGCCTCTCAGGGCAGTGGTGCGCAGGGTGCGCCTCAGAGCGGCGGTGCCAACGGTGCCGGTGGCGCAGGCGAGGCCGGAGGCGCGCCCGGTGCGCCCGCTGCGGCCGCCGCGAGCGGCCCCAAGCGCGGCACCGACGCCGATCTGACGGGGCGCCTGCTCGGCGGCCGTTACCGTGTGACCGGCCGGATCGGCCGCGGCGGAATGGGCGTGGTCTGCCGCGCCGTCGACGAGGTCCTCGGCCGCGAGGTCGCGTTGAAGGTCCTGCGCGCCTACACCGACGCCTCCGCCCCCGAGCTTGCCGACCTGCGCACCCGTATGCAGCGCGAGGCGCGGGCCGCGGCCCGTATCCGGCACTCCGGCGTGATCACCGTCCATGACGTCATCGACGAGGACGGCCGGCCCGTCATCGTCATGGAGCTGGTGGACGGTCCCTCGCTGGACGACGCCATCGGGCAGCGCGGCACCCTCGAACCCCGGGAGATCGCCCGGATCGGCGCCCACGTCATGGACGCGCTGGCCGCCGCCCACCAGGTCGGCGTGCTGCACCGCGATGTGAAGCCGGGCAATGTGCTGCTGGACAGCACAGGGCGGGTGGTGCTCACCGACTTCGGCATCGCCAGCATCGAGGCCCCGGGCGACGGCGCCACCACGAACATCACCCGCAGCGGCGAACTCGTCGGCTCGCTCGACTATCTGCCGCCCGAGCGCGCCCAGGGCCAGGACCCGACGCCCGCCTCGGACATCTGGTCGCTGGGGATGACGCTGTACGCGGCCGTCGAGGGCGGTGGCGCCCCGTTCCGCCGTACGTCGGTGTGGTCGACGCTCACCGCGATCGTCACCGAGCCGCTGCCCGAGCCACGGCGCGCCGGGCCGCTGACGCCGGTGCTGCACGCCCTGATGGCCAAGAACCCGGCCGACCGGCCGTCCGCCGCCGAGGCGCGGAGCCTGCTGGAGGCGGTGGCCGAGGGCCGGGAGCCGGCGGTGGCGCCGCCGTCCGGCACGCCGTATCTGCCCACCGCCACGGATATCCGGCCGCTCGATCCGCCGGCTCCGCCGCAGCCGGTGGGGCAGCGGACGGCAGGTTCTCCGGCGGCCGACGCGCCTGCCGCGGGACCGGCCGACGCGGGGGCGCCGCCGGCGAGTTGGCTGTCCGGACCGGGTTCCCAGGGCGGCGCACCGTCAGCCCAGCCCGCGCCCGCGCCCACGTCCGCCCAGCACAACGCCGCGCCGGTCACCGGCGCGGGCGCCCCGGCGGCCGCCCCCGGCTCCCCCGAAGCACCCACCGCCGCCTCCGCCATCGGACCCGGCTTCGACCCGCCCGGTGTGGTGAGCGGCCCGCCCGTGGGCAGCACGGGCACCCACCCGCAGCTGGGCGATCCGTCCGAGCGGGACACCGCACGGTTGCCCGCCCGCCGCCGGCGCCGGGTGGCGCTCGCCGTGGCGGCGGCGCTCGCCGTGCTCGCCACCGGTGGCGGTGTGACGTACGCGCTGGTCGGCGGGGGCCCCGACAAGACCGTCGCGGAGGGCGGGCGGCAGTCGGCGGCGCCGGCCGGGGAACCGACCGAGGCCGGCGAACCCAGCGCCTCAGCCGGCAAGGACGACGGCAAGGGCACGGCGAGTCCGTCGGCCGCCGCGTCCGGGAAGCCGTCCGGCGGTGCGACCTCGAAGGCCCCCAAGCCCGGGGCGGCGGGCGGGAGTTCGGGCGATCAGGACGGCGGCACGGACGCGGGCGGTACCACGGGCGGTTCGGACGGCGGCGGCTCCTCCGGAGGGTCGGACGGCGGCTCCGGTACGTCCGGAGGCGGCAGCGGGGGCACCACCACCGGTGGCAGCGGCGGCGGTGACCCCACCGAGGGGCCGTCGTGTGTGGACATCGGCGGCGGCAAGGCCAACTGCGACGTGTGGCGCACCTCCGACTCGTACACCGAGTCCTTCCAGAAGGTCGGCACGCTCAACATGGGCACCAACTACTTCTACTGCCAGGCGAAGCTGGGCCGCCGCGAGACGTACGGGGAGTGGACGAACGTCTGGTGGGCCAAGACCGATGACGACAGCGGCAATGCCGGTGTCTACATCAGCGTCGTCTACATCAAGGGCGGCGCGAACGACCAGCCGGTTCCGGGGCTGCGCACCTGCTGAACGCGGGCGGCCCGGTGCGGGTCGGCGGCGGCGCGGTAGACGGTGGTGCCGTGCGGCGGGACGGTCGCGGAGATGTCGCCCGTGGTGTGGTGGTCGCGGTGCTGCCACAGATCGCGCAGACGGTAGCGGTCGGCCCGGGGGAGGCCGATGTCCTCGGCGGTGGTGGTGATCCGCTGCGGCTGGTCGGTCTCGTTGAAGAGCGCGACCGCGCGGTCACCGTTCGCCAGTTCCTTGACGATCGTCCAGCGGCCGGAGTCGGCGGCGAGCACGGTGGCCTGTTTCCCCAGCGCGTCCTGGTCCAGGGCGATGACGTCGCTATTCGCCAGGATCTCGAATGTCGCGGGCGTGGCTTTGCGGAGGTCCGAGCCGATCAGCAGCGGCGCGGACATCATTGCCCACAGGGAGAAATGGCTGCGGTATTCGGTATCCGTCATACCGCCGTTGCCGACCTCCAGCATGTCCGGATCGTTCCAGTGCCCCGGACCCGCGTGCGGCGCCAGCGGCAGATTCTGCTTCAGCAGCGAGAGCATGCTCGACCATGTGTCGCTGATGTCGCCGGTCGTGCGCCACAGATGACCTACGTCCGACGCCCATTCCCAGGGCTTGTTCTCGCCCCATTCGCAGATGCTGTAGACGATGGGCCGCCCGGTGGCCTTGAGCGCGTCGCGCATGGTGCGGTACCGCTCCTTCGCGTCCACACCCTGGTTGTTGCAGTTGTCGTACTTGAGGTAGTCCACGCCCCAATCGGCGAACTGCTGGGCGTCGGACATCTCGTGGCCGAGCCCGCCGGGGAATCCGTTCTCGTTGCAGGTCTTGGTGCCGGCACTGGTGTAGATGCCGAACTTCAGGCCCTTGGAGTGGACATAGTCGGCGACGGACTTGATGCCGTGCGGGAAGCGCTTCGGATCGGGTACCAGCTTGCCGTTCTCGTCCCGTTCCGGCAGCGCCCAGCAGTCGTCGAGATTGACGAACTCATATCCCGCGTCTTTGAGGCCCTTGTCGAGGAAGAGATCGGCGATGCCCTTGACCATCTCCTCGTTGAACTCCGCCCGGCATTGCGTGGAGTTCCAGTTGTTGAATCCCATCGGGGGTGTCTTGGCGAGCTCATCGGGAAGCCGTGCCGCCTCGGCGGTGCTGGTGGTGCGGGTGGTGTCCGAGGGCGCCGGTGCCTCGGGCGTACGGGCCGCGGCGGGCAGGGCGGTCGCCCCTGCCGTACCGAGCAGCACGGCGGACAGTGCTCCGACGATTCTCCGGTGACCTCGCCGGTGGGTGGTGCGGAAGTGAACGCGCATGATTCGCGTCCTCCGTCCTCGTGAGAGGTATGGGGGGTCGTGTACCTGTCACTGGCGAGTGCTTACGGTAGGGCTTGTTGGAGTCTGTTGGAAGAGGCGCGACGTAGGCTCTGGTTCTGTTTGTTTCCGAGCGGCGCGTTCCCCGGGGGGCGTCCAGCGAGACGTCCGACGTGGCGGGGATGGTCGCCCTCCCGTCCGTGCTTGCCGCGCGCGGCCTTCACGGCACACGAGCCGACGTCGAAGAGCCCCGAAGAGTCGCGAAGAGCCCCATGTGTCCCCGAAGACCCCGAAAGGCCCCCGACGAGACCCGGAAGATGACGGTGAAGAGACCCGAAGAAGGAGACGGTGAGGGCAAGACCAATACCGTCAATCACGGGAACTCCCGGGAAAACGCCGACCACTGTTTTCCAGGCCCCCGGACGACGTCGCAATTCGGTCCACCGGAAATCCCCGCAAAGGGATATCAGCGACCGCCACTTCGACCGCCACGTCGGCAGAGCCGGAATCCGGGACCGGGACCGGACCCGCGCGGCCGCCACAATCCCGCCGTTCCACTCCACTCCACTCCGCCCCGCGCGGGCCGCCCGCCCACCCTCCAATTCACCTGGAAGGGCAACTCCCTCCTCCGAAGCCCTGACTTCCTCTCCGACAGCGGAAACTCCCGGTCACCGCGGCCCTGAACAATTCGCACGGCCGGTTCTTCATCGACCATCACAGCCGGTGGGGACTGGGCACGAGCAAGGGGTGGCCGCCCGTCCCTTGACCGCCCGACGCGCCGCCGTCATATGCGTTCTCCGCGCCCCGGCAGCCCGGCAGGGCCGTATCGGAAGGGTCCGTATGCGGGTGGGGGTTTCGGTACTGGAGGGGCTGGGGAGCGCTTGTTTGCCGGGGTTTCGCGGCGGGGGATGAGACGACCGGCATCCTCCCCGTGGTGTATTCCGCGATCGGCGCGTGCACGGGGGCAGTGAGGTCACCCCGGCCGGGCCGGTAGCCGAATGTGCGCCGTTCCCGGTCGCGCGCGAGGCCCGTGGTCCCGAGCGTTTCCGTGGCAGGGTGTAGCGGGCAACTCACCTGGGTCTAGGGAAGAGGGGAAACCGTGATCGTCTGGCTGAACGGCACGTTCGGTGCGGGCAAGACCACTGCGGCTCATGAACTGCTAGACCTGCTTCCCGGAAGCACGCTGTACGACCCCGAACTCCTCGGCCACGGGCTGCGGTTGATGCTGCCCGCCAAGCGCCTCGAGGAGATCGACGACTACCAGGATCTGCCGGCCTGGCGGCGTATGGTCGTCGACACCGCCGCGGCGCTGCTCACCGAGGTGCCGGGCCCCCTGATCACACCGATGACCCTGCTGCGCCAGGAGTACCGCGACGAGATCTTCGGCTCCCTCGCGGCCCGCCGCATTCCCGTACGGCATGTCCTGCTCCATGCGGAGGAAACGATCCTGCGTACGCGGATAGCGGGACGCGAGGAGATACCGGGAAACACCGAGGCCAATGAGTCGGTACGCCAGTGGTCCCTGGACCACCTCGGGTCGTACGCCGGTGCGCTCGACTGGATCAGGGCCGACGCGCATGTCGTGGACACCAGCGGCCTGACGCCCCGGCAGACCGCCGAACAGGTCGCCGAGGCCGTCCGGACCGGCGCCGGCTCCTGCGACATCGTGCAGACGCCCGAACCGACCGCCGAGACGCTCGCGGCCGGCGTCCTGCTCTTCGACGACCAGGACCGGGTACTGCTCGTCGACCCGACGTACAAGGCCGGCTGGGAATTCCCCGGCGGCATCGTCGAACCCGGCGAGGCACCCGCCCGCGCCGGCGTACGCGAGGTCGCCGAGGAACTGGGCATCCAGCTGCCGCGCGCCCCCCGGCTGCTGGTCCTCGACTGGGAAGCGCCCAAACCGCCCGGCTTCGGCGGCCTGCGGCTGCTCTTCGACGGCGGCAGGCTGACCGACGACCGGATCCGGGACCTGCTGCTGCCCGGCGCGGAACTCCGCGACTGGCGCTTCGTCACCGAGGCCGAGGCCGAGCAGATGCTGCCCCCGGTCCGCTGGAACCGGCTCCGCTGGGCGCTGCGGGCCCGCGAACGGGGGTGCCCGCTCCACTTGGAGGCGGGGGTTCCCGTGGGGTAGCCGGCCCCACCCGCCCCTACCACCCACGGGAGGTGACAGCCCGCAGGACGGAGTCCAGCGGGCTGTCACCTCACCCGACAAGCAACCGCCGCCGCAGGAGCAACGGCGAGCCACCACAACGGCGGTACAGCCGAAACGGCGAGCAACCAACTCGGCTAGGCCGAGCGCCGCGAATACCGCTGCAGGAACAACGCCTCCGCCAGCGACAGCCGCTCCAGTTCCTCCGGCGAGACGCTCTCGTTGACCGCGTGGATCTGCGCCTCGGGCTCGCTCAGCCCGATCAGCAGGATCTCCGTGTCCGGGTAGAGCGCGGCCAGCGTGTTGCACAGCGGGATCGAGCCGCCCATGCCCGCCGTCTGCATCTCGACGCCGTCGTACGCCTCACGCATCGCGGACGCCATCGACGCGTACGCCGGGCTGCTGGTGTCCGCACGGAACGGCTGCCCCTGGCCGACCTGCTCCACGGAGACCCGCGCGCCCCAGGGAGCGGCGCTCTCCAGATGGGCCGCCAGCAGCTTTGTCGCCTCGACCGCGTCGGTGCCCGGCGGCACCCGCAGGCTCACCAGCGCCCGCGCGCCCGCGTGCACGGACGGGGTGGCGCCGACCACCGGCGGGCAGTCGATACCGAGCACGGTGACCGCCGGGCGCGCCCAGATACGGTCCGCGACAGAACCGCTGCCGATCAGTTCCACGCCGTCCAGGACCTTGGCGTCCTTGCGGAAGTCCTCTTCCGAGTACTGCAGGCCGTCCCAGGTGGCGTCCGAGGCCAGCCCGTTGACGGTCGTCGAACCGTCCTCGGCGCGCAGCGAGTCCAGGATCCGGATCAGCGCCGCCAGCGCGTCGGGTGCCGCGCCGCCGAACTGGCCGGAGTGCAGATTGCCCGCCAGCGCGTCCACCTGCACCCGCACCAGCGTCATCCCGCGCAGCGTCGCGGTCACCGTCGGCAGACCGACCCGGAAGTTCCCGGCGTCGCCGATGACGATGCTGTCCGCGGCCAGCAATTCGGGGTGCGCCTCGGCGTACCGCTCCAGGCCGCCGGTGCCCTGCTCCTCCGAACCCTCCACGATCACCTTGACGTTGACCGGCACACCGCCGTGCTCCTTCAGCGCGCGCAGCGCCGTCAGATGCATGATCAGACCGCCCTTGCAGTCGGCGGCACCGCGCCCGTACCAACGGCCGTCGCGCTCGGTCAGCTCGAACGGCGGCGAGATCCAGGCGGCCTCGTCCAGCGGCGGCTGCACGTCGTAGTGCGCGTACAGCAGCACCGTCGGCGCGCCCTCGGGGCCGGGCAGGAACCCGTACACGGACTGGGTGCCGTCCGGGGTGTCCAGCAGCGCGACATCCTCGAAGCCCTCTGCACGCAGCGCGTCGGCGATCCAGTTCGCCGCCGCCTCGCACTCGCTCCTGGGGAACTGCGCCGGGTCCGCGACCGACTTGAAGGCCACCAGCTCGGCCAGCTCGGTCCTGGCACGGGGCTGCAGCGCGGCGACGGTCTGCGCGAGCGGGCTGTCAGACATGGAACGCTCCTTGTGGGCGCGGCGTTGAGTACGTGAGGCCGTCCGTCCTCGTGAGCCGGACGGGCCGGACGTACGGGATGAGTGCCCCCGATCTTCCCACAGGCGTTTCGCCCTTCAGCGGCGCCCGTAGGATGCGGGCGGTACGCGCAGCCAGCCATCGAACGGGAGCAGACGCACAGGTGAGCAGCGAGCGGGCAGCCGAGGACAACGAGCGGGCAGCCGAGGACCACCGGCAGGTGTGGGACGTCGTGGTGGTGGGCGCGGGGCCCGCCGGCGCCTCCGCCGCACACGCCGCGGCGTGCACGGGACGCCGGGTGCTGCTCCTGGAGAAAGCGGAACTGCCGCGGTACAAAACCTGCGGCGGCGGCATCATCGGCCCCTCGCGGGACGCCCTGCCGCCCGGCTTCGAACTGCCGCTCCGCGACCGCGTACACGCCGTGACGTTCTCGCTGAACGGACGGCTGTCCCGTACCCGCCGCTCCAAGAACATGCTCTTCGGGCTGATCAACCGGCCCGAGTTCGACGCCGGGCTGGTCGAGTCGGCGAAGGACGCCGGCGCCACGGTCCGTACCGGCGTCACGGTCGCCCGGGTCGAGCAGCACGGCGCCGAGGTCCCGGACCGGCGGACCGTGGCGGTGGTGCTGGGCGACGGCGAAGTGCTGCTGGCGCGCGCCGTGGTGGGCGCGGACGGCAGCGCGGGCCGGATAAGTGCGCATGTCGGGGTCAAGGTCGACCAGGTCGACCTCGGCCTGGAGGCGGAGATCCCGGTGCCCGCCACGGTCGCCGAGGACTGGGCGGGCCGGGTCCTCCTCGACTGGGGCCCGATGCCCGGCAGCTACGGCTGGGTGTTCCCCAAGGGCGACACCCTCACCGTCGGCGTCATCTCCGCGCGCGGCGAAGGCGCGGCGACCAAGCGCTATCTGGAGGACTTCATCGGGCGGCTCGGGCTCGCGGGCTTCGAACCGAGCATCTCGTCCGGGCATCTGACCCGCTGCCGCGCCGATGATTCGCCCCTGTCGCGCGGTCGGGTGCTGGTGTGCGGTGACGCGGCGGGGCTGCTGGAGCCGTGGACGCGGGAGGGCATCTCGTTCGCGTTGCGGTCGGGGCGGCTCGCGGGCGAGTGGGCGGTCCGCGTCTCCGAGGCGCACGACGCGGTGGACGCGCGCCGCCAGGCCCTCAACTACGCCTTCGCCATCAAGGCGGGCCTCGGCGTGGAGATGGGGGTGGGGCGGCGGATGCTCAATGTCTTCTCGCGGCGTCCCGGTCTGATGCACGCCGCGGTCACGGGCTTCCGGCCGGCCTGGCACGCCTTCGCGAAGATCACCCGGGGGACGACGACGCTGGCCGAGCTCGTGCGTACGCATGCGGTGGCGCGGCGGGCGCTGGAGACGTTCGACCGGGGGTGAGGCCTCCGGCCGGTAGCGCCTTCGGCGGGGTGGGGCGGCCGGGGCCGGTTGGGGGCTGCGGGAGGGCCCTCGTTGTCGTCGTCCGGCTCAGGTCTCGGTGATGCGGAAGACGGGGTGGCGGGGGGCCGCGGCGAGGAGTTCCTCGTCGCTGGAGTCGGCGGTGATCTCGCCGAAGTACGCCTTGACCTCCCAGCCCCAGCGTTTGAGATAGGCGCGCAGCAGGGCAGGGGCCTCGGCCGGTGGGACCTCCACGGCGGTGAACGGGCGGGTGCGGCGGCCGACGCGGAGTTCGCCGCCGCCCGCGGCACGCATATTGCGTACCCACTCCGAGTTGCCGCGCGCGGAGACGAGATAGCGGCCGTCCCCGTACGCCATCGGGTTCACCGGCACCCGCCGCCACTCGCCGCTCTTACGACCGCGGACTGCCAGGTCGGCCGAGCCGGCGAGGCTGATACCGCGGCGGGCGAGCCAGCCGATGGTGCGGTTGAGGCGGGTGGCCAGGGAGTTGGGCTTCAGATAGTGGGAGTGCGGCTGGGACTGGGGCTGATGCTGCGGTTGCTGTGACTGCGACATGGGTTCCTCGGTATCTGCTCGGGTGCCGCTCGGGTTCCGCTCGGGTTCCGCTTGGCTTCTGCTCGGGTCGTGGTGGAACGGCGCTCACCTCAGCGAGCGTTGATGTGCGATGTGATCGCCGTTCCACTTCGAGAGCAGTGCTCTCTCTTGCGAACAGTGTGCGCGAAACGGCCCCGCGAAAGCAAGAGCACTGCTCTCGTTTTTGTGCGGTGCTCCGAAAGCTGGCACACTGCTCTCCATGACGGCGATCCGAGGAGCCAGGGAACGAGCCCGCAGTGAAATCACCGCGGCCATCAAGGACGAGGCGCGCCGGCAGCTCGCCGCCGAGGGTGCCGCCAAGCTCTCGCTGCGCGCCGTCGCCCGCGAGCTCGGCATGGCTTCCTCCGCGCTCTACCGCTACTTCCCCAGCCGTGACGACCTGCTCACCGCGCTGATCGTCGACGCCTACAACGCGGTCGGCGAGGCGGCGGAAGCCGCCGGCGACACCGCCCGCGACACGGCCCGCGGCCCGTCCGCCGGCCGCCCCCTCGCCCGGTGGAGCGCCATCTGCGCGGCCGTCCGCGACTGGGCCCTTGCGCACCCGCACGAGTACGCGCTGATCTACGGCTCACCCGTGCCCGGCTACCACGCTCCCCGCAGCACCACGGAGCCCGCCGCCCGGGTCGGCCTCGCCCTGATCGGCGTGGTCCGCGACGCGCACGCCGCCGGCGCGCTGAAGGAGCCCGCCGAGCCGCTGCCCGACCCGGTGGTGGGCGATGCGCTGGCGCTCGCCGCCGAGCTGGGCGTGGAGCTGCCGGGCGCGGTGATGGCGCGGCTCATCGGGGCCTGGGCGCAGCTTTTCGGCCTGCTGAGCTTTGAACTCTTCGGCCAGTTCAACGGGGTGGTCGAGGCCCGTACCGAATTCTTCGAGCAGTCCGTCCGCCAGCTGGCCCGCGGCGTCGGCCTCACCACCCCGCGCTAGCGCGCCCTCGACCGTCCCCACGGCTGTCACCATCCCCACGGCTGTCACCGGCTTCCGGCGGCTACTCCCGTGGGAGTACCGCTGATCACTGCGCCGGGCTGACGCCGCCCGGCCCCGCCGCGGTCTAGCGTTACGGGCATGGAGAACGCACGGCCGTCGCGGGCGCGGCGCTGCCTCGGCCCGGTGGGGGCGCGGAGGTTGCCGCCGGCCGGTGAGGAACCGAAGAGCTGGGCGGGCACCCGGCTGCCCTGGCTCTCGACGCTCGCCGTGACGATCTTCGTCATGGCCGGCAGCCACTTCGCGGCGCGGGGCCAGCTGGACCGCGTCCCGCTCGACCTGTTCGCGCGCGCCCTGCTGTTCACCGGCGCGGCAATGCTGCTCTTCCGGCACCGTTACCCGCGAACCGTCGCCATCGGCACCGCCACCTCCGGCGCCGTCTACTTCGCGGCCGGTTATCCGTACGGGCCGATCTTCCTCACCATCGCGCTCGGCGCCTTCGCGGCGATCGTCGCCGGGCACCGGGCGGTCGCCTGGTGCGCGATCGGCGGGCTGTGGGCCAGTCATATCCTCGTCGCCCACTGGCTCTACCGGTGGCTGCCGCCGCACAAGAGTGCCCCCTGGGGGCAGGAGCTGTTCATCACCGCCCTGGTGGTGGCCGTGGTGGCGGTCTCGGAGCTGGCACGGGTGCGCCGCGAACAGTTCGCCAAGGTCCGCGCGGAACGGGCGGCCGCGGAACGTCGACGTGCCGACGAGGAACGGCTGCGGATCGCCCGCGAACTGCACGACGTCCTCGCGCACAGCATCTCCGTCATCAACGTCCAGGCGGGTGTGGGCCTGGCGCTACTGGACAACGATCCCGAGCAGGCGCGGTCCGCGCTCACCACCATCAAGGCCGCGAGCAAGGAAGCGCTGGGCGAGGTCCGACAGGTCCTCGACACGCTCCGCACCCGCGGCGACGCCCCGCGCTCCCCGGCCCCCGGCCTCGACCGGCTGCCCGAACTCACCGAACAGGCCAAGGGCGCCGGCCTCGCCGTGGACGTCATCGCCGAGGGCACCCGCACCGCGCTGCCGCCCGCCGCCGACCTCGCCGCCTTCCGGATCGTCCAGGAAGCGCTCACCAACATCGTCCGGCACTCGGGTTCCCGCACCGCGCGCGTCGTGCTCGGCCACACCCCCGGGGCGCTGGAGATCCGGGTCGACGACGACGGCCCCGCGACCTCCGGCGCGGGGGAACTCACCGGCGGCGGCAACGGCCTGGTCGGAATGCGGGAGCGAGCCGCGGCGCTCGGCGGCACCGTCGAGGCTGGCCCGCGCGAGGACGGCGGCTTCCGGGTCTCGGCACGCATCCCACTGGCCGGGGCGGACAGCCGTTCCGGGACGGGAGGCCGCGCCGGTGCCGACGACCCTGCCGAGGCCGGACGCCATGCCGGAGCGACGGGCCGGGGCGGGGTGGAAGACGATGCCGTGGCAGAGGGCGATGCCGTGGCAGAAGATGATGCCGCGGCGGAGGATCGGGCTCGGGCGGCAGACCACCCCCGGGCAGTAGACCACCCCCGAGCAGCAGATCAGCCCCGCCCGACAGACCAACCCCGTCCGACGGATCAGGCCCGACCGCCAGGCCCCGACCGGGCCCCGGGCGCCGCCGGTACGGTGACCCCGGCCCCCACCGAGGAGGAGTCGTGATCCGGGTACTGCTCGCCGACGACCAACTGCTGGTCAGGGCCGGCTTCAAGGCGCTGCTGGACGCGCAGCCCGACATCGAGGTGGTCGGCGAGGCCGACGATGGGGAGGCGGCGCTGGCGGCGGTCCGCGCGCACCGTCCGGACGTCGTGCTGATGGACATCCGGATGCCGGTGATGGACGGACTTGTCGCCACCCGTCGGATCACCGCGGACCCGCAGTTGTCCGGTGTCAAGGTCGTCATGCTGACCACCTTCGAGCTGGACGAGTACGTCTTCGAGGCGATCCGCTCCGGCGCCTCCGGCTTCCTCGTCAAGGACACCGAACCGGAGGAACTGCTAAGGGCCGTGCGCGCGGTTGTCGACGGCGACGCGCTGCTCTCGCCCGGCGTCACCCGCCGCCTGATCGCCGAGTTCGCCGCCCGCTCCAAGGAACCGGCCGCGGCCGGCGCCCTCTCCGAACTGACCGAGCGGGAACGCGAGGTGATGGCCCTGGTGGGCATCGGCCTCTCCAACGAGGAGATCGCCCGCCGCCTGGTCGTCAGCCCGCTGACCGCCAAGACGCATGTCAGCCGCACGATGGTGAAACTGGGCGCCCGCGACCGTGCCCAACTGGTCGTGCTGGCCTACGAGTCGGGGCTGGTGCGCCCCGGCTGGCTGGGCTGACCTCCCGGGAGCCCCGGCTGGTGTCCGAGGAGTGCCGGGTGGCGATGCCAGCGCAGCACCCACAGCAGCCGGACGATGAACGTCGCCAGCCCGAGAAGGGCGCTCACCGCGAGCCACGGACCTTCCCAGGACCACGGCATACCGGCCCACACGATCGGGCTGCCCAGCCCGAGAAACACAATGCCGCCCACGAACGCGGCGCTGACCAGCGCGAACACGATCTCGACCGTGATGGTGTCCCGCTCGTCCTGAGTACGGGTAGGTGACATGGTGAGAGTCTGCCATCCGCCGGCCGATTGCCCTAGAAGGTTGCGGGCGGGGATGTGGCACAGCTGGACCCCACGGCCGGGATACGAGCCCCCACGCACGCGCCTCCCCTCCCTGTACCCCCTCCGCACCACGGTGCACGAGCCGGCTCACCCGCAGTCCCTTCAAGGCGGCCGGTCCGAAGCCAGCCCCGCCGACCCGCCGCCTGCCCTTCAGATTCCCGACCGCTCCCTCCACAGCTCGAGCATGGCGTCATCACCGGTGATCTTCACCGCGTCCCACGGCAGCCGGTTCCACAGCGCGAGATACAGCTCCTCCGCCGGTCCTTCCATCGCGCAGTCCACCGGCGTCGCGTCCGCCGGTTCGCTCGTACGGACCGTGCGCGGCGGAGCGTCGGAGAGATGCACCGTCCAGACGGCGCCCGGTATGTCCGTCGCGTGCACCCGCAGCGTCCGAGGCGTATCCGTGCGGAGCCGGCTGCGTTCCAACGAGTGGATGCCCGCCAGGAGTTCGTCGATTCCGTCGGCGGCGAAGGCGGAGGGCAGCGGGGTGAGCGAGGCGCCGGCGGCCTGCTGCGCGTCCACGCGGTGCACCGACGTCTCATGGGCCTGGCGCCGCGCCCAGAAGGCCAGCGGAGACGGTGCGGGCAGGAACATCCAGGCGGTCAGGTCCGGCGGGGCGGTGTGCAGCGCCACCACGAGGCGGTGATGGCCGTCCCGGAACCAGGGCACCAGCTCTTCGTCGGTCAGCTCCGGAGCGGCCTCGGGACGGCTCGGCTGGTCGATTCCGTCGGTCACATATCCCGTCGCCCAGCGGTGAACTCGTCCTATGTGGATGATCAGGTCCCGCATCCGCCACTCCGGGCAGGCCGGAATCCGGGCCTCGGGCCCGGCTTGCTCCGCGGCGTCGGCGAACAACGCCCCGTCCAGTCGCAGTGCTTCGACGAACTCGGTGATCTCCATGCCCTCGAGTGTGCCAGCCGCCACTGACAACGGACCGGCGAGGGCGAGAGGGGGTGGAGGATGAGGGGGCGGGGTGCGCAGGTGGCCGAGGTGTGAGTGGGTGGAATCCTGGGCTCGGAGACCCGTCCGCCGGCCCGCCGCGCCCGAAAGGGCCGTCCGCATTTTGTTTACTCTCGGTACAAAGTGAGAATGGGGGCGTGACCCAGACTCGGACAACCAGGCTGGAGCGGGGCCGTGGCGCCCTCGGACCCGCACTGGAGCTCGTACACACCGGACGCGCGCCCACCCGCGCCGTCCTCACCTCGGAACTCGGCGTGACCCGCGCCACTGCCGGGGCGGTGGCCGCCGAGCTCGAAGCGCTCGGCCTGATCACCGTCGACTCCCGGCCGACCGCATCCGCCGGCTCCCAAGGACGGCCCTCCCACCGGCTGTTCGTCGACGAGAGCGGCCCCGTCGTGCTCGCCGCGCAGATCCACGCCGACGGGTTCCGCGTCGCCCTGGTAGGCCTCGGCGGCCGGATCGTGGCCACCACGACCGGCCGCGGCACCATCCCGGCGGACCCGGCGCACGTCCTGGCCGACGCCGTCGAGGCCGGGTCGGCGCTGCTGGCCGAGACCGGGCGGCGCTGCCTCGGCGCGGGCCTCGCGGTGCCCTCCGCCGTCGCCGAACCGGACGGCGAGGCCCTCAACCCGCTGCACCTCGCCTGGCCTTCGGGCGCCCCCGTACGCGCGCTCTTCCTCCAGGCGCTCGCCGATGCCGGCATTCCCGGAGTGACCGAGGCGATCGGCTTCACCGGCAACGATGTCAACCTCATGGCGCTCGCCGAACACCGGCACGGTGCCGGCCGGGGCGCCCGCGACCTGCTCTGTGTGGCCTCCGGCCACCGGGGCGTCGGCGGGGCGCTGGTGCTCGACGGCCGGCTGCACAGCGGCAGTTCGGGCCTGGCCCTGGAGGTCGGCCATCTGACGGTGAATCCCGAGGGCGCGCCCTGTCACTGCGGCAGCCGCGGCTGCCTGGACGTCGAGGCGGACCCGCTCGCCTTCCTCGGCGCGGCGGGCCGCGAACCCGGCCCCGAGGTCTCCCTGCTCCAGCAGGCCGCCGACCTGCTCCGGAACGAGCGCACCGACCCGGGTGTACGCCACGCCGCAGACCTCCTCATCGACCGGCTCGGGCTCGGCATCGCCGGCCTCGTCAACATCCTCAACCCCGACCGGATCATCCTCGGCGGACTGCACCGCGCCCTTCTGGAGGCCGACCCGGAGCGGCTGCGGGCGGTGGTCGCGGACCGCAGCCTGTGGGGGCGCAGCGGTGGCGTGCCGATCCTGCCGTGCAGCCTCGACCACAACAGCCTGGTCGGCGCCGCGGAGCTGGCCTGGCAGCCGGTACTGGACGACCCGCTGGTCATCGTCGACCGCTGACGGCGAGCGACAGCCGCCGTGATCCGGGGCACGGCCTAGGCTGCGGCCCATGATTCCCGAAGAGATCGCCCGCAGCCCGTACGTCAGCCTGGTCACGTACCGCAAGAACGGCACCCCGGTGGCCACCCCTGTATGGGCGGTGGCCGAAGGGGAGGAGCTGCTGGTGTGGACACGGGACGACAGCTGGAAGGTGAAGCGGCTCCGCAAGGACGCACGGGTGACGGTCACCCCGTGCGACGTACGCGGCCGGATCGCCGAGGGCGCGCAGACCGCCGAGGGCACGGCCCGGCTGCTGGAGGGCGCCGCCGCGCTCGGTCGCGTCCGTAAGGCGATGGCGGGCAAATACGGCCTGCGGTTCCGCCTGATGGACACCGGAGGCGCGCTGCTGCGGCGCGGCAGACGACCACATGTGGGGATCGCGGTCACGTTGTGAACGGCGGGTTGTGAGCGACGGTGGTGTCCCCTAGGGGGCGTTCGAACAGATCCCCTAGGGGATGCGAGGGCCCCCTGCGGGTCCACAACCTGGGGGATGGCGGGCGTATTCCCGTGCGTGGGGGTGGGGTGGGGCGACGGGCGTGCTCCCGTGCGTGGGGTGGGGCGACGGGCGGATTCCCCTGAGTGGCGTGGGGCGACGGGCGTATTCCGTGCGGGTGCGGGTGGGGGCCTGGGGCCGGGTCCGGCGGGTGTTCCCGCGCAGGGGACGCCGGCAGGGGGAGGCAGGGCGCAGGGGCGAGGCGTATCCCATACGGCGGCGAGCGTGTTCCCGGCGTCCGACTACAGGCGGCCCGCTACCGGCAGTCCTGCCACGTGCCGTCAGCCACCCGACGCTCCGACTACCCGCCGTCCGGCCGCTGCCGGCAGTCCGGCCACCCGCCGTCAGCCACCCGGCGTTCCGTCACCGGCCCCTCCCCATGCCGCGGCTCCCCATGTCGCGGCGAACGCGCGTGCCGGGTTGGCGGTCAGAATGCGCGTCACCAGGTCTTCGCCCAGGGCGAGTTCCAGCCGCGGCCGGTGGCGGCGCAGCAGATACGGCATCCCGGGGCCGCCGTTCACCGACCGGGCGTCGGCCGTGGTGGTGTCGCCGCCCAGCAGGATCCGGTCGCCGTGGCCCGCCTCGGTGAGCGCGGTCAGCGCGTCGGGCAGCCGCCAGTCGGTCGCATGATGGGCGCGCGAGGGCCCGTCGAAGGCCAGATACGCGCCCGCCTCAGCGGCCAGCCGGTGGACGGTCGGGTCCGGCGAACGGTTGAGGTGCCCCAGGACCACCCGGTCCGGCGGCACCGCCAACTCGTCGCAGAGCAGGTCGAGTACGTCCATCGCCCCGGTCCCCAGCTCCAGGTGGATGCCGATGGCCGCGCCGGTCACGTGGTGGGCCTCGGCGGCCGCCGTCATGGTGTGCCGGGCATGCCGGTCCAGACCGTGGAACCCCCCGGCGACCTTGATCATTCCGGCCCGGGGCCCGGTGCCGCCGATCCCCTCGGTCAGCTCCGCGACGAACAGCCCGGCAAGATCCGCACGGACCCGCGCCAGCACCTCCGCGGCATAGTGCGCCGCCTGGTGCAGCCCGGTGGCGGCGACGATCCGTACTCCCGACTCCCGTGCCAGCCGGGGCAGTTCGACGGCCCGCCTGCCCATGCCGTACGGCGTCCACTGGATCACCGCGGCGCCGCCCGCCGCGCGAAACGCGTCGAGCTCGGCGGCCGCGGCCTCGGTGTCGTCCAGCTCCTGGCCCGGCAATTGAGGGCTGCGGAGGAACAGATGATCGTGTGCGTCGCAGATGCCGAGGTCGACGGGGGAGATATCACCGAGGACCGTACGGATGGAGGTGACGGGGGTAACGGACGTGACGGAGGGGAGGGTGGTGAGCGACGGGCCGGCGTCCCGGCTCACCACTGCCGTCCCGCGCCCAGCCGGCCGACACCCGGCGCGGACAGATGCAGCACCTGGTAGCGGTCGCCCGCGGAGGCATGGGGGACGGCGTCCGACCACAGGGTGAAGTGGACCAGTTCCCAGTGCCGGGGGTCGAGGGCCAGCGCGGTGGAGTGCACGCCGTCCGTAGTGGCCAACTCCTCATGCGCGGCGAGCGCCCGCGCGATCGCGGTGGCCGGGTCGGTGCTCTCGGGGAGCGTCTCGGTCCGCCGGGAGAAGGTGCGGGGGAGGGCGCCGGAAGCCGGGCCGGGCAGGTGGAGGAGCCCCTGCCAGTGCTGCACGACCGGCCGCCCGAAATCGCGGATCACGCCCCGGAACCCGTCACCGTTCAGGAAGCGGTTCATGGCCTCCGGGTCGGCCCAGAGGTAGAACGGCGCGTACTGATTGACCGGCGAGCCGTCGACCCCGCGCTCGCGGATTCCGTACGCCTTGAGGCCGAGCCCTTCGAAGTCGTCCAGGAGATGGCCCTTGGACTTCACACGGTTCCGGATGATCTCCATGTCGTAGTCGGCGGGGAGTGTGATCGCGTATTGCATGGCCTGCATGGGGGCTCCATGTGGGGAGAGGAGGCGGGAGGGGGGAGAGGGGGGCTCAGCCGGCGGCGGGCGTGACCTGGGACGCGAGCAGTGCCAACGCGCCCCGTACCGCCGCGTCGAACGGTGCGGTGTCATCCGCTGCCCGTGCGAGGACATAGCCGCCCTGGACGACCGCGGCGACGGTCGCGGCGGTGGCCGCCGGATCCAGGGCCGCGGCCAGCTCGCCGCGTCGCTGCCCCTCGGCCAGCACCTCGGCGATCCGCCCCCGCAGCCAGCCGAACATCTCGTCCAGGGGCTGCCGCAGCTCCGGGCTCTGTACGACGTCCCGGTCCTGCGTCATCCGGCCGATGGGGCAGCCGCGCAGCACCCGCCGCTCGCGCAGGAGATAGGCCGCGACCCGCTCGTACGCCGTCCCCGGCCCTGACAGGCAGGCGTCGGCGGACTCCTTCATGGTCTCCGCGGTGCGCCGGATCGCGGCCAGCGCGAGGTCGGACTTGCCCGCGAAGTGGTGGTACATGCTGCCCTGGCCGACGCCTGCACGCTCCAGGATCGCCTTGGGGCTGGTGCCGACGTAGCCCCGCTCCCACAGGAGTTCCTGGGTGCTCCGGACGAGCCGTTCCTGAGTGCTCATGATCGCACTGTAGCGCACTGTACATACTAGTAGTTACAGAACTGCTCGGAGGGTGCGGCGCGGCGGTGGAGGCGGTGGAGCAGCGCCGGCCGATCCGACTACTCCCCAGGTCGTACGGCCGATGCCGCTGGCTGTACGACGACTCGCGGCCCCCGGAAGGCGAGGCTCGGAAGAGACAGCAGGACCCACTCCGAGAGCCATCCGTCACACCGAGGAGCTGATTTCGATGTTCGAGCTCGCCCACCCCTGGACCGGCGGCGGCCCCGGCCCCTGGATCCTCCTGGTTCCGCTGCTCTGGGCGCTGGTGATCTTCGCCGTGGTGACCGTGCTGCGCCGCACCGTCTGGCGGCACGGCGGCCCCGGCCGGCCGTTCCGCGGCCCGCGGTCCGCAGCCGGTGGCGACACCCCCACGCCGATCGCGGTACTCGGCCGTCGGTTCGCCGCCGGCGAGATCGACGAGGAGGAGTACTGGCGCCGGCTGTCCGTCCTGGAGGAGCACTTCGGGCCCGGCCCTGGCCCCGGCGCCAAGGGAAGCGCGGCGTGACCGTCGCGTCGTGCACGGCTCGTTGAACGACCTCGGCGGCGACCGACCGGCCGGCCGTCGCCAGGGGGAGGCCGACGAGACGATGACGATGAGGAAGACGAGAGGGGGGACGGTCGGCGGCACCGCCACCGCCACCGGCGGCGGCCGGCCCCGGGACCTCCGGACGTCAGCCGGCCGTCGCGCTCCGCAGGCGGGCGCGGGGGCCGTCCGTCATACGTGCCGCCTCCAGCGGCATGGTGTCCCAGCAGGCGGGCACCGGGCGGGCCTCTTCGAGGGCGGGGGCGAGGACCGGCAGGGTGAACCACACGACTTTGCCGGCGCCGTCCGGGCGTACCCCCCAGCTCTCGCTGAGCGCCGCGATCAGTGACAGGCCGCGCCCGCAGGTCTCCCAGGTGTCGGCGGCACGGATCCGCGGCAGCGTCGGATCCAGATCGTGCACCGAGACCGTCAACTGATCGAGGAGCGCGTGCAGTTCGAGCGTGCACTGTTTGCTGGGACGGGCATGTCGGTGGACATTGGCGAGCAGTTCCGTGACACCGAGCGTCGCCGGATCGACCAGGGCGTCGAGACGCCAGTACCGCAGTTGCGCGGAGACGATTCTGCGCACATGCCGGATGCGGGCCGGCAGGGCCTGGAGCTCCACCGTGCAGTGCCTGCTGGGCTGCCTGATCACGACCGCGACTCCCTGATGAGGCCGGGCGCCCCTCGCGATCTGGCAGGGGCGAAGATCGGATCCAGCGGTGTCGGCTGCGCCTCAGCGTCACCACTGGTGAACCCTCAGTGATACGAGTCCAGGGTCATCCAGTGGGTGCCGTCCCGCAACCGCACCGGCCGGGCCGCGGCAGGCCTTCAGGGGCGTGGTGGACGCGCCGCCTCAAGCGCTTTGAGGAAGAGTTCGGGCGCTCCGAGGGTCAGCGAATAGCGGTGGCCGTTGATCGTGGCGAGCGCCCGGTCACGCGCCGCGAACAGCGGTTTGTGCGCCTGCACCGCCTGCAGCGGCGCGCTGTCGATCTCCGTGCCGTAGCTGGTCAGCAGTGCCAGCCGGCCGTCCCGGATGACGACCTGCCCGGCGCGGGTAAGGGACCGCAGCCATCGCTCGATCCGTACGCCGGTCGCGTTGAATTCCGGCTCCGCCATGGCCACCACCTCCTCGGTACACGGGCAGGTGCCCTCCACCGCCCCTTGGTGGGAGTGTGCCCGTAGCGGGCCCCGCACACCAGTGCCCCCCGGCCCGCGAGACCGGCAACAGCCTTCTCCCAGGCCTTCCTTGGGGTGTCTCAAAGCGATGTTTATGCAGGTGAGAAGCGTGCGTTGGCTGGTTATAGTCGATAGCGGCCCGGCGTTCCGCGCGGGCCTCGAAACCCTTTGAGGAGCGCGCCGGTGAGCACCGCACAGCAGCCGCAGAGCCAGCCGGACCGTGAGATAGCGGCCGCGGCACCGATGTCGACCATCGATGTCGACCGCACCGATCCGGACTATCGGAGCTGGCTCAAAGAAGCCGTCCGCAAGGTCCAGGCGGACGCCAACCGCACCGCCGACACCCACCTCCTGCGCTTCCCGCTCCCCGAGCACTGGGGCATCGACCTCTATCTGAAGGACGAGTCGACGCACCCCACCGGCAGCCTCAAGCACCGGCTGGCCCGCTCGCTGTTCCTCTACGGGCTCTGCAACGGCTGGATCCGCCCCGGCAAGCCCGTCATCGAGTCCTCCAGCGGCTCCACGGCCGTCTCCGAGGCGTACTTCGCGTCGCTGATCGGGGTGCCCTTCATCGCTGTGATGCCGGCCACCACCAGCCGTGAGAAGACCCGGCTGATTGAGTTCCACGGCGGCAGCTGCCATCTCGTGCAGGACCCGCGGACCGTCTACGAGGTGTCCGCCCGGCTCGCCGCGGAGTCCGGCGGCCACTACATGGACCAGTTCACCTATGCCGAACGGGCGACGGACTGGCGCGGCAACAACAACATCGCCGAGTCGATCTACCAGCAGCTGCGGCTGGAGCGCTATCCCGAGCCCGCCTGGATCGTGGCCACCGCGGGCACCGGCGGCACGTCCGCGACCATCGCCCGCTACGTCCACTACATGCAGCACGACACCCGCGTCTGCGTCCCCGACCCGGAGAACTCCTGCTTCTTCGACGGCTGGCTCACCGGCGACGCCGAGACCGACTGCGCCACCGCCTCGCGCATCGAGGGCATAGGGCGGCCGCGGATGGAGCCGAGCTTCGTGCCCGGCGCCATAGACCGGATGATGAAGGTCCCGGACGCGGCGAGCGTGGCCGCGGTGCGCGCGCTGGAGACGGCGATCGGCCGCAAGGCGGGCGGCTCGACCGGCACCGGGCTGTGGAGCGCGCTGAAGATCGTCTCGGAGATGGTCGCCGAGGGCCGTACGGGCTCCGTCGTCACCCTGCTCTGCGACCCGGGCGACCGCTATCTCGACAAGTACTACTCCGACGACTGGCTGGCCTCCCAGGGCCTGGACATCGCGCCCTACGCGCGGACCATCGAGACGTTCCTGGCGACCGGGACCTGGGGCGGCTAGGGGCGGTCCGACGGGGCAGGGCCCGGCCACGAACCATCGGCCCGGCCCTGAGCCGCTTCCCGGGCGGTGCGCCCCGTGCGTCAGCCGTCGGCGAGCCGGCGGTCCAGGGCCCGCACCGACTCCCGGAAGGCGCGGCCCAGGCCCGGCCGGGCCAGCGTCAGCGCGAAGCGGAGCGGCGCCGGGCCGTCCGCCGCGAACGTCCACCGCACCCGGGTCCCGCCACCGGACGGCGTCAGCCGCCAGTCCTCCAACAGGGCGCGCAGCCCAGGGGCGTTGGTGGTGTCGACCCGGTACGCGTAATGCCTGTCCGGTTCGGTGGCGAGCACCGTCTCGGTGAAGCGGGTGCCGCCCGTCAGCCGCACCTCGCGGCCCCTGCCGCCGTCCGTCGGAGCCGACCGCGACACCCCCGTGAACCAGCGGGACCAGCCCTCGACGTCCTCCGCCAGCGCGGCGAAGACCGCCTTGGGCGGCGCGGCGGCCTCCGCCGCGAACACCAGCCGCAGCGGGGCGGACTCGACGAAGTCGAGCTCGACGGGGCGGAGACGGCGTGCCATGGGACGAGCACCCCCTACGGGGAACGGCGACGGGGCCAGGGTCTGTCCGGTGGAGCATCGCGGGGCCCGATCCACCGGACAGGCCCCGCGCCGCACACCATAGCTGGCGACCCGTCAGATGTCTGCGTCGTCCCGCCGCTCGCCCGCCACCAACAGCTCCGGCGGCAGCTCGGCGAACTCCGCGCGCGCCTCCGCGGACAGCCCGGCATCCGTCACCAGCACATCCACCTCCGCCAGCGACGCGAACGAACTCAGCCCGACCGTGCCCCACTTGGTGTGGTCGGCGACCACCACCACCCGGCGTGCGGACCGCACGAAATGCCGGTTGGTCTCCGCCTCCGCCAGATTCGGCGTCGACAGGCCCGCCTCCACCGATATGCCGTGCACCCCGAGGAAGAGCACATCGAAATGGAGCGACCGGATCGCGGCATCCGCCACCGGGCCCACCAGGGTGTCCGACGGCGTACGCACCCCGCCCGTCAGCACGACCGTCGCGGCCCCCGCGCGCGGGCCCGTACTGCCGCTCGCCGCCGCGCGCTGGGCGGTGTAGAACACATCGGCCACCCGGACGGAATTCGTCACGACCGTCAGATCCGGGACATCCAGCAGCTGCTGCGCCAGCGCGAACGCGGTCGTGCCGCCCGCCAGCGCGATGGCGCTGCCCGGTGCCGCCATCTCGGCCGCGGCCCTGGCGATGTCCTCCTTGGCGGTCAGCTCCAGCGCCGACTTCGCCTCGAAACCCGGCTCATGCGCGCTCGGCTCGCTGACCGGCACCGCGCCGCCGTGCACCTTCTCCACCATGCCCTGGCGGGCCAGCGCGTCCAGATCACGGCGGACCGTCATGTCCGACACGCTGAGCCTGCGGGTGAGCTCATTGACCCGCACCCCGCCGCGCCGCCTGACCTCGTCGAGAATCAGGGCACGCCGCTGCTCCGCGAGGAGGTTCTGGTTGTCGCTCACCCGGCCCGTCCCTTCCGCCCGGCTGCTGTCTCGGGTAGTCCGCGCCGGCTGCCGCCAGCGATCACTGGTTCCCTCATCCTCGCACGAGGCACCGACACCGACGCGGCTGCCCGCGTCGCCACGGCTGACAGGGCGACATGCGACACGTCGGCCGCACGACCCGGGCGCGGGCGCGGGCGCTCTAACGAAAGGTGGATGCGCTCGCGCGGGGAACGGAGGATCCTTGAGGCGCCGCACCGTACGGCGCCACACGGACAACGGGGGAGACCAGTGGAGACCGCGGAACCGACACCGCATGCCCGCTCAACGAGCCTGGGGGAAGCGGAAGTTGAGCCACCGACAGACGACGCGCGGCCAACCGGCCGGCAGATGGGCGATCAGCACGCCGGCGTTCAGCAGACGGTCGATCAGCAGGCGGGTGACCGTACCGACCGGCCGCAGCTGGCTCTGGAGCTGCTGGTGCACGGCGTCGGCGGCACCACACCCCAGGAGATGCTCGGGGACCCACGCGTCACGCTGATCACCGGCGACGACACCGCCGCCTGCTACCGCCGCACCGACGACTCGGACGCCGAGGCGCGCCCCGCCGACTACCACGGACGGGCGGTCCGCGAGGCCTACTGCTGGTCCAACCTCACCTCGGGCAACGGCGCCCGCGCCCTCTGGCTGCTCCTGGTGCCCTTCATGGTCGCCAACCTCGCCCACTGGATGCGCCCGGCCGCACCGCCCGCCCACAAGGCGCACCGGATCTACGACCTTCTCGTACGCGTCCTCGCGCTCACCCTCACCATCCTGCTGGCCGCCGCGGCCTGCGAGGTCGCCCTCGACCTCACGGCCTGGCAGTGCGCCGGCACCCCGGCCTGCGTCGCCGACCGGTCCTGGCTGGGCTTCGTCAGCCCCGCCGACCACGGCTGGTGGAGCGCCCCGGGCCGCCGCCTCGTGCTCGCCTCCGTGGTGCCCCTGCTGGTCATCGGCTTCCTGTGGTGGCTCTCGCACCGCACCTGGAGCGCGTACGAATCCGCCTCGCCGCCGCCGCGCACCCCGGGCACCTCCCGCGACACCCCGGCCGACGAACGCACCGCGCTGAGCATGCACGGCTTCTGGTACGGCCGCCGCCTCGTCGCCCGGCTGCGCGCCGCGCACACCACGGCCGGTGTGCTGACCGTCGCCGCCACCCTGCGCGTCGCCACCGCGAAGGCCGACCGGCACAGCGGCGCGGACGCCCTCCTCACCGTCACCGGCCAGGCCCTGACCGCCCTGGTCGTGCTGCTCGCCGCCGCCACCCTGGTCATCGTCTGGCGCACCGCCCGCAGCGAGGCCGCCCCCGACGACCAGTCCGACCGCCTGGTGGTGCGGGCGCTGCCGTACGCCTCGCTCGGCGTGCTGGCGCTGATCGCGGTACACAGCGCCTGGGCCCGCCCCGGAGCGCACAGTTCCGGGGCGCTGCCCGGCGCCGCGGCCTTCGGCGGGATCGCCGTCTTCCAGGGCGTCGTGGTCCTCGCGCTCGCCGTGACCGCCTGGGTCCTGCAACGCGCCGTCCGCAGCGAGCAGCGCACCGCCCTGCGCGGCATGGGCGGCCCCGCCGTCGCCCTGTTGTCCTGCGCGGTCGGCGGGGTGCTGTCCGGGGGAGTGGCCCAGCGGTTCGCGGACTGGCTGGACGGCGCCGCGACCCCCGGCCAGGAGCACGCCCCGATGCCAGGACCGCCGGTCCTGCTGTCCTGGCAGGCGTCCGTCCTGCCCCTGCTGCTCGTCGTGGTGGCCATCGTCGCGGTGCTCGCCGCCGTCCGCGTGGTGATCACCCGCAGCCGGATCGCCGAGGACATTCCCGGCTTCTACGACCCCCGCGAGCGCCCCGACGCACGTCGTACGAAGCGCATCGCCGGCACCATCGCCCGCGCCCTGCTGACCGACGCGGCGCCCGTGCTGGTCGCGGCCACCGCTGCCGTCACCCTCGTCCTGGGAGCCGGCGCGGTGGCCGGTGCCTGGATCACCGGCCGCGCGCCCGGCCGCGCCACCGAGGGCGCAGCACCCTTCGTGCACGCCGCCGCCCAGACCGCCGAGTCCCTCGGCTCATGGCTGATGGGCGCCGGCGTCATACTGCTCGTCACCATGGGCCGGCGCGCCTACCGCGACCACTCGGCCCGCCGCACCATCGGCATCCTCTGGGACGTCGGCACGTTCTGGCCGCGGGCCGCCCACCCCTTCGCGCCGCCCTGCTACGCCGAGCGCGCCATCCCCGACCTCACCTGGCGGATCGCGACCTGGACCGAGCGGTTCGACGGGCGCGTGGTGGTCTCCGGGCACTCCCAGGGCAGCGTGCTGGCGGCCGCCGCCGTTTGGCAGCTGGACCTGGTCACCCGCAGCCGGGTCGCGCTGCTCACCTACGGCAGCCCCCTGGAGCGCCTCTACGGACGCTGGTTCCCCGCCTTCTTCGGCCCGCCCGCGCTCTCCGGCCTGCACCGCCAGATGGACGACTGGCGCAACCTGTGGCGCCGCACCGACCCGATCGGCGGCCCCATCCGGCTCGGCCACGAGGACCGCCGCAGGGTCGACGAGGAACCGCTGCGCGACCCGCTCGCCTACGGCCGCACCCTCCAGAACCCGCTGCCCGCCCAGATCCTGGGCCACGGCGACTACCAGGCCGACCCGGCCTTCGACCGGGTGCGCGCCGAACTGCTGGCCCGGCTGGACCCGGCCCCGGGGCTGCCCGGCCAGCGGACACAGCGGGTTCAGGACGGTTCGGGCAGATCCTCGGCGTAGAGCAGGGTGAGGTCGTCGGTGCTCGGGTCGGCCAGCTGCGCGACCCGGCCCGCGTGCCGCTCGACCATCGCCTCGAACGTCTGGCGGGCGGTGCGCCCGTTGCCGAACGACGGCCCCTTGGGCAGCTCCGTGAAGTACGTGAGCAGCGCCTCGCCGGCCCCCTCGGCGAGGCGGTACTCATGCTCCTCGCCCTGCTGCTCGACGATCCGCAGCAGCTCCTCAGGGGTGTAGTCGCCGAAGGTGATGGTCCGTGAGAAGCGGGACGCCACACCGGGGTTGACGGACAGAAAGCGTTCCATCTCCGCGGTGTAGCCCGCCACGATCACCACCACCGCTTCCCGGTGGTCCTCCATCAGCTTCACCAGCGTGTCGATGGCCTCCTTGCCGAAGTCCCGGCCGGAGTCCTCGGGGGAGAGGGCGTAGGCCTCGTCGATGAACAGCACCCCGCCGCGCGCCCGGTCGAACGCCTCCTGGGTACGGATCGCGGTGGACCCGATGTGCTCGCCCACCAGGTCCACCCGCGCCACCTCGACCAGATGCCCGCGCTGCAGCACCCCGAGGGAGGCCAGGATCTCGCCGTACAACCGGGCCACCGTCGTCTTGCCCGTGCCGGGGGAGCCGGTGAACACCAGATGGCGGCGCACCGACGCGGCCTTCAGGCCCGCCTCCTGCCGCCGGCGCCCCACCTCGATCATGTTGATCAGGCTGCGCACCTCGCGCTTGACGCTGTCCAGCCCCACGAGGGTGTCCAGTTCGCCCAGCACCTCGTCGGAGGGACGGCTGACGACGGCCGGTTCGGCGACGGCCGGGACGGCCTGCGGCGCGCGCTGCGCGGGGACCCCCGGAACACTGCCCAGCAGCCCGGCGGTCTGCGTCGCCGTCTGCACGGCGGGCAGCGCCCCGACGGACGGTGCCGGCGCGGCCCGGCTCTCGTCGCTGGTGCAGTCGGTGACGGTCGGCCCGTCGCCCTGCCCGCCGGCGCCCTCGGCGAACTCGTAGCCGCCGCGCGCGCACCGCTCCGTGCGGCACCGCGTCAGCGTCGTACGGCAGCCGTCGATCACATGGAAGCCGAAGCCCGAACTCCCCGTGACCCGGCACCCGTTGAACGTACCGCGGCCCTCGGCGGAGACATAGAAGCCGGCCTCGGCCGGTGCGCTGACCGTGCAGCCCTCGATGGTGGGGTCGGCGCCCTTGGTGACGATCACGCCGGTCTGCGCGCCGTCGATCGTGCAGTTGGCGAGCGTGCCGCCGCTGCCGTGGTCGCGGAACCACGCGCCGGTCGCGGTCTCCCGGATCCGGCAGTCGTCGAGCTGCACCGTCGCCCCGTCGCTCACCGACACCGCGGTGTTCCGCACCTGGGAGATGTCGCTGTCCACCACATCGGCGCGCGAACCCCGGTCCAGCACGAACAGCGCGTCCGGCACATCGTGCACCCGCGTCGAGTCCAGTACGGCCGTCGCGCCGTCGCTCACCCACACCGCCGGGTAGTCACCCGTACTGTCGTGGATCTCGCACTGGTTGGCGTCCACCCGGGTGCCCGGGTCCCATACGGACAGTCCGTTGCGCCCGAAGTGCCGCACCTTGCTGCGGGTCAGGGTCAGCACGGAACGGGACCGCAGATCGACGGCGTTCTCCGGGATGTCGTGGATATCGCAGTCGGCGAGCGTGAGGACCGCGTCGGTGTCCAGGGTGACGCCGTCCGCCGAGGTGCGGTGCACCGTGCAGTCGGTGAGATGGCCGGTGGCCCGCGCGGCGACCTGGATCCCCGCGCCCTTGATCTCGTACAGCTCGCAGCCCACCGCCTCCACCGCGCTGCCCTCGCCGTTGATGGACAGCCCGGCGCCGGAGGCGTGGTGGATCCGGCAGTTCTCCAGCCGTGGATGGCCCCCGCCGCGGACCGCCACACCGGCCTGCCCCGCGGCCACCACCTCACAGTCCTCGAAGACCCCGCCGGCCCCGTCCAGGACGCTGATGCCCACGCCGCCCGCGTTGTCGACGGTGCAGCGCCGCACCGTCGGACGGGCGCCGCCGCGCACCTCGATGCCGGACGCGGACCGGGTCACCACCCGCAGATCGGCCAGCTCCGGGGAACCGTCCTCCACCAGCAGCGCGGGCGAGGCCGAATCCGTCGCCTCCAGATGCAGATCGTGGACCGTCGCCGAGGCCCGTATGGTCAGCGCCACGCCGTCGGCCGGGGCGATCCGCACCGAACCGCGCGCCCCCTCGGGACCGCGCAGCGTCACCGCGCGCACCAGCACCAGATTCTCCCGGTACGTACCGGCCGGCACGGTCAGCACGTCACCGTCCCCCGCGGCTTCCAGGGCGGCGGCGAGCGAGCTGTACTCCCCTGTGCGGCGCCGCCACCGAGACGTTCCGGAGTGCGTCACCTGGACCGAGCCCTGTGCCATGGCGCTGTCGTGCCCCCACCTCGTGCGGCTGTTGTCGGCCCGGCAGGCACATCCGTCCGCGGATGTCCGCATTCGGGTCTGCGAGGCCCCAGCCGAGAGGCTGGCTGCACCACCGTAGCGCGCCCGGCGGGCGGCAGTTGACATGGTCAGCCGCCCGGCCGGACGCGCGCTCAGCTCCCCGCGCCGGCCCGTCCCCAGTCCTGGCCCGCGCGCTCCCACGCCGCGTCCCAGGCATGGAAGCGACGGACCATCAGCCGCCAGACGATCAGCCGTCGGCCGCCCTCGATCAGCGCTCCGGTGGACGCCGCGGTGCCCAGACCGGCCAGCACCGCGTGTGTACCGGCCGTACTGGCGTCCATCGGCCGGGGCTGCACCCTGCCGCGGTCGTCGGTCCAGATCCGGAAGCGCTCACCCGGCTCCACGGGACGCGGCGCGGCGATCTGCCCGGTGTGCTCGCTGCCGTCCCACGCCGTCCACCGGGCGATGACCCGGCGATGCGCGTCGCGCTGCGAGGAGGTCTCCGGATCGGGGTCGAGCGGGGCCCGGGACAGCAGCCGGTCGACGGTGACCCACACCAGATGCCGCTGCGCACTCTGGAGCCGTACGGTGTCCAGGAGCGCGCCGTGCGCGGCCTGACCGGTGAACCAGCCGACGAAGGGCGCCCCGAGAACGATCAGGACGGCGGCTGCCAGCGCCACCCATGCCTCGACCCGGTCGGTCCCGCGCCGCAGCGGATTGCGCCGCCAGCGCCACACACCTCGCATCGCTCGCATCGCCGCTCCCCCTCTCCGTGTCCGTTAAATACCTCATCGCGAGGGGCCTACGGACGAGTTCGGTGAAGAGTGAGCTACCTCACGCCAGAAGACGTCGGCCGGAGGGAACGCCGGGGTCATTCACCTGCCCGGTTTGGGTGCTCGTGGGGCCGCAACGGAGGTATGTGGAGGGGGTGTTATGTGACGGACGTGTGCCGTGGGTGTCCGGTGATCGCACCGGGGGCGCGCCGTCGACAGGCCGGGCCGGGGCCGTGTCCGGGGGCTGTTCCCGGGGCGCTCAGCGCAGCCGTACGGCCACCGTCACCACGGTGCCCGGGGCAGCCGGGGCACCGGCCGTCCCCGCGGCGCCCTCGGTGCCGCTGCCCGCCGCCCCCACCGCGCCCGGCCCGGCGGCGACCGCGAACCGGTCCGCCACCAGCCGCGCCAGCCACAGCCCGCGCCCCTTCGTCGCCCCGTCGAGCCCCGGCAGCAGCTCGGGGATCACCGCCTCGCTGAACCCCGGCCCCGCGTCGCTGATCCGGCACTCCAGCTCATCGCCCACCCGCCGCAGCACCAGCCGCCCGGAGCCGCCCGCATGCTCCACGGCGTTCCCCGCGATCTCGTCCACGGCCAGCACGAACTCGCCGCGCCGCGGTTCGTGCAGCCCCTCGCGGGCCGCGCACTCCTCCACCAGCAGTCGCAGTTGCGGCAGCAGCCGGGCGGTGAAGCGACGCTGCAGCAGCCGGCGTTCCGACTCCTCCGCCGGCGCCCCGGCCGCCCCGGCCGCACCGATGGGATCGGGATTCACCACGGACGTACCACCTCCGTCGCCGCCAGCCGCGGCACCGCCCCGGCGCCCAGCCGCCGCAGCATCCGGGCCTGCCCGCGGTCGCAGCGCACCTCGACCAGTTCGTGTCCCACCGCGCCGCTGACCCCGGCGAGCAGGGCGGTGGCGCAGCCGACCGACAGAAAGTGCAGCCGGGTCAGATCGACGGTCAGCCGCCGCGACGGTGCCGTACGGGCCAGCGCGATCTCCAGCGATCTGGTGAAAGCGGCCCGGTTCGCGGCATCCGCCTCGCCGATGAACCGCAGCGCGTCCTCCGCGTCGCGCACCGCGCGCAGACTGCCCAGCCGCTCCAGGAGGGCACGTGGATGCGCCCGCTCCATCGCGGCGACCGTCTCCCGGTCGAAGCGGCGCCGGTCGTAGGCGCAGATCTCGGTGTACGGCCGGCCGGCGAAGAGCGCGTCCGCATGGGTCTCGCGATGCGCCATGGTGCCGACGTCCGCGCCGAGCGCGGCCACCCAGCCCATGTCGATGAACGCGCGCAGCCCGGTGTACCCCTCGGCCGTCGCCCGCTCCGTCTCCGCGCGCAGCCGGGCCATCTGCCGGGCGGCGGTGAACTCCGCGTCCGGCGCGATCACCTCCCGCATGCTGCTCAGCACCAGCTGGCCGCGCTCGCGCGCCAGAGCCGTGCTGTGGCTGGGGAAGTCGATCCTGGCCAGCACCTCTTCCCCGGGCACGCCGGGGCAGGGGAGGACCAGGACCTTCTCACCACGGGCGAGCCCGAGCCGCACGAAGGCGGTGACGACCTCCCAGCGCACCTCGTCATCGCCATAGCTCACAAAGGCGTGGTCCCCGGGCCGCAGATGCTGGACAGGGATGAGATGGTCGCCGCTGGTGTCACTCGCCGGTGTCGACACGCAGTTCTCTGTCCCCCCGTCGGTCTCTCCCGTCGGCGGCGCCGTGCGCTCACCGCAGGCGGCCGGTGACCGGCCCGCGGTGACTTGGGGCGGCCGCCGCGAGCACCCGTGACGCGCTCGCGGGCGGCGCCGCGCCGCCCGTCAGTCGAGTATCTCGAAAGGGTCGCCGACGCGGATCGTGCCGACGCCGCGGGGGATCAGATTCTGGCCGAAGACCAGCCGGTCACCGAAGCGCCGATGCCGGGCGAGAGTGCGCAGCGGCTCCTTGCCGCGCTCGGCGCTGCGCTGGTCCGTGGTCGTCACCACGCAACGGCTGCAGGGCTTGGCGACGTCGAAGACCACCTCGCCGACGCGGACGCTGCGCCACTCGTCCTCCGCCCAGGGAGCGGTGCCGTCCACCACCACATTGGGCCGGAAACGGTTCATCGGAAGGGGCCCCTCATCGGCGTGATCGCCCTGCGCGATGAGGGAATTGAGGGCGTCCAGCGACGAGGTGGTGGTCAGCAGCAGCGGAAAGCCGTCGGCGAAGCTGACCGTGTCACCGGGCCGGGAGTACACCGGGTCGACGGGGCGGCGCATCTCCGGGGCGTCGAGATACACCAGCTCGGCCTCGACGCCCAGATACCCGCGGAACCAGTCGTGCGCCGCCCGGCCCGCGGGCACCGCCTCGACCTTGTCCTTCCAGACCTCCACCGGGACCGTCTCCCCGGGCGCGGGCACCTCGACCGTCAGCGGCGGCATCCCGGGCGCGGTCAGCCGCAGCCCGCCGCCCGCGAGCTGCTCGGCGGCCGCCAACGCCAACTTCGGCTGCGGCCGTTGGGTCAGCATCCTGCGGTCGCCGTCGACCACCAGCCAGCGTCGGTCCCCGGCGAGCCCCCACGGCTCCACGACCGCCTCGCCGGGACCGGACCCCGCAATGGATTTGACCGGGTAGAGATGGATCGATTGCAGCGCAGGCTTGAGCATGGATCCATCCTGCCAGCCGCCTCGGACAATCGACCGGCAGGCCGGTTTCCGTCCGGACGTGACCGTCGCGCCAGGTCAGTACCCCCGCGGGTATTGGCGGCCGTACGGGTCCTCGTAGGGCGCGGCGGGCCGGGGAGCGGCAGGCCGCGGCGCCATCGGAGCGGCCGGACGCATCGCCTCGTACCCGGTGCCGGTGGGCGGGGCCGGGCGCTGCGGCTGCTGCGGCTGCTGGGCCGGATAGCCGCGGGCACCCGCCTGCTGCGGGATGTACGGCGCCGGAGCGTGCTGCAGCGGGGCGACCGGCTGCGCGGCGGCACCCGGGTAGCCCTGACCCGCGGAGGGATAGGAGGGAGCTGCGGGGAGTGCGGGCAGTGCCGCGGGGAGCGCCGGCAGATACGACGAGCCGGTCTCATAGGAAGGAGGAGACACCCGGATCGGCGCGATCTGCGGTGTGCCGCGCTCTGCGACGAGGCTGTCGTAGATCGGGGTGTCCGGGAAGGAGGGCGAAGCGTAGTAGCCGCCGCCGTAGGTAGAGCGGGGGGAGGTCATGCGTCATAAGTTAAGCCCACCATGTGCCGATTGGGGAGCCTGAAAAGAGGGTTGTTTTACGAGTTGGGAGAGGCTGGGGAACCCCAATGCGAGCGAACATGCGGAAATCGGTCGCGATCGCCCGTAGGGATCGTGTAAAGACCTCGCTTCTCGCAGGTGAACAGGGGGCGTTCGGGACAGTCCCGGCCAAGTAGGTTGGGAGGTGCCACGGCTGACGGGCCACGGAGGACGAGAGGAAGGCGCACGATGTCGATGCTCAAGGGCAGCAACGTTCCGGTTCCGGCCCCGGCGGTCAGGGTGGAGCTGGGCTGGCAGGCGGCCCCGGGGACTCCGGATGTGGATGCCTCCGCCCTGCTCCTGGCGTCCGGAAAGGTCCGTGACGACGCCGACTTCGTCTTCTACAACCAGGCGGTGCACGCTTCGGGGGCGGTACGCCACGAGGGCAAGCGGCCGGCCGGCGGCGCACTGACCGACACCCTCGCCGTCGACCTCGCCGCCGTCGAGCCCGCCGTCGACAAGGTGGTGCTCGCCGCCTCCGCCGACGGCGGCACGTTCGGGAGCGTCCCCGGGCTGCACATCCGGGTGCTGGACGCGGCGAGCGGCGCCGAACTGGCCCGCTTCGACAGCCAGGACGCCACCGCCGAGACCGCCTTCGTGCTCGGCGAGCTCTACCGCCGCCAGGGCGCCTGGAAATTCCGCGCCGTGGGGCAGGGCTACGACACCGGGCTCGCCGGCCTGGCCACCGACTTCGGTATCAGCGTCGACGAGGAGCCGGCCGCGGCCCAGCCGCCCGCCGCCACCCCCGCCCAGCCGCCCGCCGCGCCCCCGGCCGCGCCGCCCATGGCCCCCGCGCCCCCGTTGCCAACGGGTCAACCGGCGGCGTCAATCCCGCCCCCGCCGGGCCCGCCCGCGCAGGCCCCCGCGCCCGCTCCCGTTCGTCTGACAAAAGTCACCCTCACGAAGGAGGCTCCAGCCGTCTCGTTGACGAAGCAGGGCGGCACCTCCGGCGCGATGCGCGTGAACCTCAACTGGAACAGCGGCGGCGCCGGCAAGCGGCTCACGAAGAAACTCGGCCGCAAGGCGCTGGAGGCCATGGGCGCCCGAGGCGCGCTGCTGCCCCCGTCCGGCGATCTCGACCTCGACCTGTGCGCGCTCTACGAGCTGACCGACGGCAGCGCCGGGGTCGTGCACCCCATCGGAGGCAACTTCGGGGCGCTGCACGCACCGCCGTACATCCAGCTCGACGGCGACGACCGCACCGGGTCCGTCGCCGCCGGCGAGAACATGACCATCAACCTCGACCACCAGGCGCGCATCCAACGCATCCTGATCTTCGTCACGGTCTATGCCGGCGCCCGCAGCTTCGAGGGCCTCAAGGCCACGGTCACCCTCCAGCCGCAGCACGGCGCCCCCGTCGACTTCACCCTCGACGAGTGCACCGTGCCCTCCAACGTCTGCGCGCTGGCCCTGATCACCAACACCGGCAGCGAGCTCGTCGTCCAGCGCGAGGCCCGCTACCTCGTCCCCGAGCCCGGCATCAGCCCGCAGCGCACCGTCGACTACGCCTACAAATGGGGCCTGGACTGGTCGCCGGCCAGCAAGTGACGCCGGGGGGCGTCCGGGGCCGGCCTCACCGGGGCCCGTAGGTCCGGCCCTTCCACGCCGCCCCGCGCCCCCGGTAGTGCTGTACGGCCGAGTCCACCGTCATCAGCAGATACAGCAGCGCGGTGAACGGCAGCAGCGGCGCCGTCCACGGCGGCTGCCGGTAGTAGCGCAGCATCGGCAGATACGTTCCGCTCATCACCAGCCAGGCGGCCCCGCCCAGCGCCGCCACCGTCGAATCGCCGCCGGCCAGCCCGGCGAGCAGCGCGGCCGGCGGGGCGAGATACACCAGCAGGAGACCGGCGGCCGTCGCCAGCAGCAATTGCGGCCGGTGCCGCAGCTGGGCGTACGCGCTGCGCGCGACCATCCGCCACAGCTCGGCCAGCCGCGGATACGGGCGCACACTGTCCACCCGGTCGGCGAGCCCCAGCCAGATGGTGCCGCCGTGCCGCTGCACGGCCCGCGCCAGCTTCACATCGTCGATCACCGCATGCCGGATCGACTCCGGGATACCCGCCCGCTCCGCGGCGTCCAGCCGCAGCAGCACACAGCCGCCGGCCGCCGCGGCGGTCCGCGCCCCGGGACGGTTGACCCAGCGGAACGGGTAGAGCTGCCCGAAGAAGTACACGAACGCCGGCACGATCAGCCGCTCCCAGAACGTCACGACCCGCAGCCGCGCCATCTGCGACACCAGATCCAGATCCGCCGACCGGGCCGCCGCGACCAACTCCCGCAGACTGTCCGGCTCGTGCGCGATATCCGCGTCCGTCAGCAGCAGATACTCCGGCCCGACCCGCAGCCGCGCCAGCGCGATCCCCTGCCGTACGGCCCACAGCTTGCCCGTCCACCCCGGCTCCGGCTCACCGGGCGACGAGACCGTCAGCGGCAGCCCGCCCCGCTCGGCCGCCAGCTCCCGGGCCAGCGCCCCGGTGCCGTCCGTGCTGCCGTCGTCGACGAGAAACACCTCGGCCCGGCCCGGGTACTTCTGCGCCAGCAGCGACGGCAGGCTGTGCGGCAGCACCTCGGCCTCGTCGCGCGCCGGGACCACCACCGCGACCGAGGGCCAGCGCTCCGGGTCGCGGCGCGCCGGAAGCCGTACGTCCGTCCGCCAGAAGAAGCCCTGTCCCAGCAGCAGCCACACCCAGGCCAGCAGCGACCCGGCGCCGATCCACTCCATCGCTCCCACGGCCGCAGTCTGCCGCACCCCGGCCGCCGCACACCTGCGTTCGGCAGGGTGTACCGGGATGGCGCAATCGGGGTGGTGTCCGGGCCCGGGGGCGCCCCGGTCGCACGCCGGTAGGAAAAGACGCTCGCCCGGCCGAGTAAAGTGTCCGGGTGAAGATCGCGCTCATGGACTCCGGAAACGGGCTGCTCGCTGCGGCCGCGGCCGTGCGGCGAATGCGGCCGGACGCCGATCTCGTCCTCTCCTCGGACCCCGACGGTATGCCCTGGGGCCCGCGTACCCCCGACGACGTCGCCGCGCACGCGCTGGCCGTGGCACGCGCCGCCGCCGCGCACCGCCCCGACGCCCTGATCGTCGCCTGCAACACCGCGTCCGTGCACGCCCTGCCGGTGCTCCGCGCCGAACTGGAACCCGCCGTGCCGGTCATCGGCACCGTCCCGGCCATCAAGCCCGCGGCGGCCGGCGGCGGCCCGGTCGCCATCTGGGCCACCCCCGCCACCACCGGCAGCCCCTACCAGCGGGATCTGATCGAGCGGTTCGCCAGCGGCGTGGCCGTCACCGGCGTGCCCTGCCCCGGCCTGGCCGACGCCGTCGAGACGGCGGACGAGAGAGCCATCGACGCCGCCATCGCCGCGGCCGCGCAGCGCACCCCGCAGGACGTGCGGTCCGTCGTCCTGGGCTGCACCCACTACGAACTCGTCGCCGAACGCATCCGGGCCGCGCTCCAGCAGCCCGGCGCCCCCGCCCTCGTCCTGCACGGCTCCGCCGACGCCGTCGCCGCCCAGGCGCTCCGCCGCATCGGCGCCGAGCCGGCCACCGCGGCCGCGCCGACCGGCGGCCTGACCGTGCTCCTCAGCGGCCGCACGGCCGGACTCCCGGCCCCCGTGTTCGCCTACGCCGAGGGCCGGCTGCTCGCCGGAAGCGGCCGCGCAACGGAGGCCGAGCGCGGCGCTCCGGCCGCCGACGAGGCCGCCACCGCTGCGCTGCGGCACTGACGTCGGGCCCGGCGCGTCCCGTGCCGTGAACCACCCGCCCGCAGCACTGCCATAGCGTGTGAAGGCGCGTACGCTGCGTTCCATGAGGGACCACCCCCAGGAGGGGGCAGCAGCCCCCGAGAACCACGGCGGTACCGACGGCGCGGGCGCCGGCGCGCGCCCCGTCGGCGGCTCCCATGCGGACATTCCCGAGGTCTGGCACGGCAGCGCCACCAACCGCATCCAGTGGCTACTGGCCGCCGTGGGCGCGGCCTGCCTGGCGCTCGGCATCGAGCTGGCCGTCGACAGCGCCTACACCGCCAGCCCCGCTCCCCTGGTGATGTCGGTGGTCGGCTGTGTCGCGGCCGGCCTGCTGGTGCTCTTCGGCACGCTCGCCTTCGTCCATGTGTCGGTCCGCGTGGACCGGGAGTGCCTGGAAGTGCGGTGCGGCCACATCGGGGTGCCACGCCGCCGGATCCCCCTCGACAGCGTCGTCGGCGCCGACTTCGCGCCCAGCGTCACCCCCCGCCACTGGGGCGGCTGGGGCTACCGCTGGCGCCCCGAGCAGGGCACGGCCGTCGTCGTACGCCGCGGCGAGGGCGTGGTCCTCCAGCTCGGCGACGGGCGCACCTTCACCGTCACCGTCGACAACGCCGAGGCCGCGGTGCGGTGCATCCGCAGCCGGCTGGGCCTGCGCGGCGGGACGCCGACGGGCGCCTGAGCGGCGCCCCAGGAGCGTGCCGATCCGTGCCGTGGGCGGTCCGGTGTGCGGGGCGCGCGGACGGTTCCGTGTTCCGGGGTTCCGGGCGCGTGCGCGCCGGGGGTGGGCTCGTGCTTTCCCTTAAGGTGCACAGCATGGCAACCCCCGACTTCATCCGTGACCTCCGGATCGCCATCGGCAGCGAGCTCCTGTGGCTGCCCGGCGTGACCGCGGTCGTCTTCGACGACGAGGGCCGTGTCCTGCTGGGCAAGCGGGCGGACAACGGCTGCTGGGCGGTGATCGGCGGCATCCCCGAGCCCGGCGAGCAGCCCGCCGAGACCGCGGTGCGCGAGGTGTACGAGGAGACCGCGGTACGGGTCGTCGCCGAGCGGATCGTCCTCGTGGAGAGCGTGCCGCCGGTCCGGTACCCCAACGGCGACGTCTGCCAGTTCATGGACGTGACGCTGCGCTGCCGGGCGGTCGGCGGCGATGCCCGGGTCAACGACGACGAGTCGCTGGAGGTGGGCTGGTTCACCCTGGACGCCCTGCCGGAGCTCGACGACTACGCCCTGACCCGCATCAAGCGGGCGGTCGAGGCGGGGCCGTCGTGGTTCCAGGGGCAGGGGGAAGCGCCCCAGGGATAGCCGGGCGGCCAGCGCCTGCCCGACGGATCGGGCTCTGACGGGCCCTACAGCTCCTCACAGCTCCTCCGTGGAGGGCTCCTCCATCGGATCGCCGGTCTCGTCGGGAAGCGAGGGGAGCTGGGACTCCTCCGGGCTGTCCGGCTCCTCCGGGCCGCCGGGCTGGTCGGACGGGGCGGGCTGCTCCCCGGACGCCTCGGTGTGCATCTCCAGCTTGTCCTTGCGGCAGGTGCTCAGCCAGGTGCCGGTGGGGCCGCTCTCGTACTGGCAGAACCAGCCCCGTATGGCCAGCGACCCCAGGTCCCCGCCGGCCTCCTGCGGCGCCCGCAGAAAGAACTCGGACATCACGTCGTGGGCCTCCTCGCAGCCCACCGTGCCACCGGCTCCCGGGTCGGCGAAGAGCGCCACGTCCCTGGCGTCGCCCAGCGCGTCGGAGATCTCGCCGCAGCTCACGGGCTGTCCCGGGACGGCGGGCGACGACTCCGGGTCCGGCGTGCTGCCCGGGCCGGCGGACCGTGACGGGGCTGTGGACTCCCCGCCGTCGTCGTCGCTCCCGCATCCCGCGGCGGCGAGCGCGAACAGCACGGTCGGCACGGCGATGAGCCTACGCATGGTCGGACTCCCTTGCGGCGGAGGTGCGCTGCGTCGTTTGACGCTAGGAGCCCCGCGGGGGGAGCGGCGATCCGGGAACGACTGTTCGGGTGATGCCGGACGGTGTCCGCAGGGGCCGGGGAGGCGTCGGGGGAGCGGCCGGGGAGGGGGTGGCGCCCTCGGTACGTCCGGCATCGCCCCCCCCGGAATCCGCCGGCGATGTCACCGGTGAAGCCGCCCAGGTCGGTACCGATCGGTCAGGTCGGTACCGAACGGCGGAGCCCCGGCCTGTGGGCGTCGAGGACTTCGGAGAGGCCGGGGCCATGCGGCGACCCCGCCGTCCGGGCGTGTCGGGCCGGTCCGGAGGGGAACGGCCCGGGGCGGGCGGCGCCGTACGGGGCCCTTCGCCTTCCGGTTGAGCGCCCACCCGGGCCGTCGTATCGTGTGAGAATATCGCTACGCTGAGTGACGGCGAAGGGTGCGGCGCATGACGGCTGAAATCCCGCTCGACGGCACGGGCGCCACCGAGGTCCTGATCGTCGGTGCCGGTCCGACCGGCCTCACCCTCGCCTGCGATCTGGCCAGGCGCGGCGTGCGCGCCCACCTGATCGAGAAGTCCGACCACCTGTTCCCCGGGTCACGCGGCAAAGGGCTGCAGCCCCGCACCCAGGAGGTCTTCGACGATCTCGGCGTGATCGACGAGATCCGGGCGGGCGGCGCGCCCTTCCCCCCGATGCAGACCTGGGAGGGCGGCGAGCGCCGCGGCGAGTGGGACCTGATCGACAAGGCGCCCGGCCGCACCCTCTCCGCCTATCCGCGGGTATGGATGATCCCGCAGTGGCGCACTCAACGGATCCTCTACGAACGGCTGCTGGAGCTCGGCGGCAGCGTCGAGTTCGAGACCACGCTGCTCAACCTGGAGCAGACCGACGACCATGTCACCGTCGAGCTCGCACACCCCGACGGGACGAGCCGCACGGTCACCGCCCGGTACCTCGTCGGCGCCGACGGCGGCCACAGCACGGTGCGGCACGCCCTGGGCCTGCGCATGACGGCCGCGGACACCCGGCTGCGCCCCTCGCTGGTCGCCGACGTCCGAATACACGGCCTCGACCGCGACAACTGGCATGTCTGGCCCAAGGCGCCCGGCGGCCCGATGCTCCTGTGCCCGCTGCCCGGCACCGAGGACTTCCAGTTCTCCGCGCAGTTCGACATCGACCGGCCGCACGCCACCCACGACGTCCGCACCATCATCGGCTCCCGGAGCCATCTGCCCGCCAGCGCGGTCACCCACGTCCGCTGCGCCTCGTACTACCAGCCGCACGCGGCCCTCGCCCCCCGGTTCAAACAGGGCAGGGTGTTCCTCGCCGGGGACGCCGCGCACGTCCACCCGCCCGGCGGCGGACAGGGGCTCAACACCAGCGTCCAGGACGCCTACAACCTGGGCTGGAAGCTGGGCCAGGTGCTTCGGCACGGCGCGGACCGGCGGCTGCTGGAGAGTTACGCGGCGGAGCGGCTGCCGGTCGCCGCCGCGGTGCTGAAACTGAGCACCCGGCTGTACCGCGTCGGCCGCACCCCGGAGGTGGGCAGCGCCCACCAGGCGGCGCACCGCGGACGGATGACCAACCAGCTGGATGTCGGCTACCGGGAGAGCCCGCTGTCGAGGGAGGCCCGGCGGGGCACGAACCTGTCCGCGCTCTGCGCCGGCGACCGCGCTCCCGACCTGCCGTGGCCGGCCGGCCAGGAGTGCCGGGCCAACGACGGCACGCCGGCCCGGCGCCTCTTCGACCTGCTGCGCGGCCCGCAGTTCACACTGCTCGCCGTCGCGATGGACCTGCCCGACGCGCCCCGAGGCGTGCACGCCCACCAGGTGGACGACAGCACCGTCGCATCGGTCTACGGGGAAGGCCTGTTCCTGGTCCGTCCGGACGGATACGTCGGCCTGGCGACCCACGATCCGGCGGATGTGCCCGCCTATCTGGCGACGGTCGGACTCTCCTGAGCGGGGCGGCGGTCGAGGCCCGCCCCAGGCGCCCTGACGATGCCCGGCGTAGCGGCGGCGCGTACGGGGCATGCGCACGGGCGGCGGCGGGCAGGCCGCAGGAACACGCCGGGCATTCGTGTGAGTTGGGTGATTTTCGTGTGGCGCGGCCCGGCGTTGCGGAATGACAGTTCTGGAGATCTTCGCGGACGGATGGACGGACAGCCGGACGGCGGCGGACGGAGGCAAGGTGGCTGGCAAGTCGGGCAGGGCCGGCGAGGCGCACAAGGCGGGGGACCCGGGCCGGGCCGACCTCGCCGGGTGGGCCGACGGTGCCGAAGGGAACAGCGCGATATCCGGCTCGGGGGTGTGCCGCCCCCGCGAATCGCCGCCGGCGCGCGGCGCACCACTGACGGAGCATCGCGCATCGCTGACGGAGCATCGCGCACCGCCGCTCCCCGGGGCGACCCGCCGGGACATACTCGCGGCCACGGCGGCGGTCGGCCTCGGTCTGATCACCGGGTGCGGCAAACCGTCCGATCGCACCGACTCCGCCCCCGGGGCGTCACCGCCCGACAACCCGCAGCGGTCCGCGGACACCACCTCGGACCCGTCCGCCCCATCCGGCCCGGACGGCACATCGAGACCCCCCGGTACGCCGGGCTCGGCCGCCCCTTCCGACCCGCCCGCCGCCTCGAACCCGGCGCCCGGACCGGCGAAACAGCGGCGGGAACTGCCCCGGGGCGGGTGGGAACTGTTCCCCCGTCACCGCCTGGTCGGCTTCTGCGGCCTGCCCGGCGCGGTGGCACTCGGCAGGCTCGGCATCGGCGCCCCCGGCAGGCGGGCCGCCGAGCTCGCGAAGGTGGCGAAGACCTACGCCGCGGGGCGCGAACCGCTGCCGGTGCTCGAGCTCCTGGCGGTGGTCGCCAACGCCGATGCCGGCCGGGACGGCAGTTACCGCTCGCGCACGCCCTCGGCGACCATCCGCCGCTTCCACGCACTCGCCCGCAAGCACCGGGCGCTGCTGCTGCTCAACATCCAGCCGGGCCGCGCCGCGGTGCTCGACGAGGTCGAAGCGCTGCACGACTGGCTGGTCCACCCCGATGTGGGCCTCGCCCTCGACCCGGAGTGGGAGATGGGCCCCCACGAGGTGCCCGGCCGCACCTTCGGCCGCACCAGCGGCCATGAGCTGACCCGCGTCGCCCGCTATCTGTCCGCCCTGGTCGACGCACACGCACTGCCCCAGAAGGCGCTCGTCTTCCATCAGGTCGCCACGTCCGTGGTGCGCGACGAGTCCGCGCTGCGCCCGCAGCCCGGCGTGGCCCTGATCAAGAGCGTCGACGGCATCGGCTCACCCGCCCTGAAACGGCGCACCTGGCGCCATCTCGTCTCCGGCATGCCCGACGGCGTCCACGCCGGCTTCAAGCTGTTCTACGAGGAGGACGCGAAGGGCAGCCGCCTGATGAGCCCGGACGAGGTCCTGCGCCTCAGTCCGGAGCCGGACTACGTGATGTACGAGTGAGGACGCGGCGGCGTACCTGGTGCACGCAACAGCCCCCGAGGCCGGGCGGCGGGCGCACGGCACTCGGGGGCTGAAGCGGGCTCCGGACGACGCTACGAAGAGGCGGCGTTCCGGCGCGGTGCCGACGAACGGTCCCCGTTCCGCGGGGCCGAAGAACGGTCCCCGTTCCCGGCGCGGCGGGCCTGGGCCGGGCGGCTTCGGCGGCCGCGAGACGAGGACGAGGACGAGCTGCGCTTGGGGCGGTCGGCGACCGGCGCGGCGATGGTGACCGGGATGCCCGACGGGGCCTGGGCGCCCGTGATACGGGTGAGTTCGGCGTCGCCGGAGCGGACCTGGGTGATCTGCGGGGTTATGCCCGCGGTCGCCATGAGCCGGGTGATCTCGCGGCGCTGGTTGGGCAGCACCAGCGTCACCACGCTGCCGGACTCGCCGGCCCGCGCGGTTCGGCCGCCACGGTGCAGATAGTCCTTGTGGTCGGTCGGCGGGTCGACGTTGACGACCAGATCCAGGTTGTCGACATGGATGCCGCGGGCCGCGACATTGGTCGCCACCAGCGCGGTGACCTGCCCGGACTTGAACTGCGCGAGGGTGCGGTTGCGCTGCGGCTGCGACTTGCCGCCGTGCAGCGCGGACGCCCGTACACCACTGGCCAGCAGGTCCTTGGTGAGCCGGTCGACGGCGTGCTTGGTGTCCAGGAACATGATCACCCGGCCGTCGCGCGCCGCGATCTCGACCGTGGTGGCGTGCTTGTCCGTGCCCTGCACATGCAGGATGTGGTGCTCCATCGTGGTGACCGCGCCGGCCGACGGGTCGACGGAGTGCACGACCGGGTCGTTGAGGAAGCGCCGCACCAGCTTGTCCACATTGCGGTCCAGGGTGGCCGAGAAGAGCAGCCGCTGACCGTCCGCACGCACCTGGTTGAGCAGTTCGGTGACCTGCGGCATGAAGCCCATGTCGGCCATCTGGTCGGCCTCGTCCAGGACGGTGATCCGCACCTCGTCCAGACGGCAGTCGCGGCGCTCGATGAGGTCCTTGAGGCGTCCCGGAGTGGCGACGACGACCTCGGCACCGTTGCGCAGCGCGCCGGCCTGGCGGCCGATGGACATGCCGCCGACGACCGTGGCCAGCCGCAGATGCAGGGCCTGGGCATACGGGGTGAGCGCGTCGGTGACCTGCTGGGCCAGCTCACGGGTGGGCACCAGGACCAGCGCGAGCGGCTGGCGCGGCTCGGCGCGCTGCCCGGCGGTACGGGCCAGCAGGGCGAGGCCGAAGGCGAGGGTCTTGCCCGATCCGGTGCGGCCGCGGCCGAGGACGTCACGCCCGGCCAGGGAGTTGGGCAGCGTCGCGGCCTGGATGGGGAACGGCTCGGTCACCCCGAGCCGGGTGAGCGTCGTGAGCAGCGGCGCGGGCATGTCCAGCTCGCCGAAGGTCTCGGCGGCGGGCAGCGCGGGCGTGATGGTGACCGGGAGTGCGAACTCGCCCTGCGGGGCGGCGGCCTTGGGCCGGCGCGGTCCCTGCGAGCGGAAGCGGCCGCCGGAGCCGCCGTTGCGGCCGCCGGAGCGGGAGCCGCCGCCGGAGCCCGCGGAGCGGGAGCCACCGGAACGGCCGTAGCGGTCATTGGAGCGGGTGCTGCGGTTCAAACGGAACCTTCCTCGATGCGGCGCGTATCGAGGGAGACCCGGCGGGGCGCAGTGCCGCGCGAGGAATCGCAAGAACGAGCCGGAAAGTGAGCTGGAGACCGGGGCGGACGGAAATCCGTCGCCCCGGAGACTCGAAACGGCCGGCGCCCGCCGGAAAGCGTTGGAACGGGCGGAGCGGGTGGAGCTGGCGGACGCCGGGCCGTGGGAGTGGCCGGCTGCTGCCGGCCGGTGATGCTGGGGGGTCGTGCCGGCCGGGTCAGGCCGGGACGATGTTCTCCGCCTGCGGGCCCTTCTGGCCCTGGGTGACGTCGAAGCTGACCTTCTGGCCTTCCTGAAGCTCGCGGAAGCCCTGGGCGTTGATGTTCGAGTAGTGGGCGAAGACGTCAGCGCCGCCGCCGTCCTGCTCGATGAAGCCGAAGCCCTTTTCCGCGTTGAACCACTTCACGGTGCCAGTCGCCATGTGCGTCTCTTTTCGTTAATTGACAATAAAAATGCGCCTGCGGGTCACTGCCCGTCAGGCGCACACAATGTCATGGGTACCAAAACTGCAACTGACCAAGAACCTAGCACGAATGTCGCCGCCGTGGAGGATCACCGCCGGGTGCACGGCCCCCGGAGCGGTCCCGTGGGGGAGCGGGGACCGTGCCGCAGGGGCAGGATGACCGTATGTTGCTGGCCGATCTGGCACGGGTGTCGGCGGACGTCGCCGCGACCTCGGCGCGGTCGCGGAAGACCGCGCTGCTGGCCGGACTGTTCCGGGCCGCAGCCCCCGAGGACGTGCCGGTGGTCATCCCCTACCTGGCCGGACGGCTGCCGCAGGGCCGGATCGGGGTCGGCTGGAGCGTCCTGCGCGAGCCCGTACCGCCCGCCGAACGCGCCACGCTGACCGTGCGCGACGCCGACGCGGCACTGACCGCCCTGGCCCGGGTCGCCGGACCCGGCGCGCAGGGCGAGCGGCGCCGGCTGGTCGGCGCGCTGATGGCCGCGGCGACCGCCGAGGAGCAGCGTTTTCTGGTCGGTCTGCTGACCGGGGAGGTACGGCAGGGCGCGCTGGACGCCCTCGCCGTCGAGGGGCTCGCCGCGGCGACGGGTGCGCCGGCGGCGGACGTCCGGCGGGCCGTCATGCTGGCCGGCTCGCTCCAGGACGTCGCGCGGGCCCTGCTGGCCGAGGGAGGCGCCGCGCTGGCCGCATTCCGGCTCACCGTCGGGCGGCCGGTCGGACCGATGCTGGCGCACAGCGCCACGTCGCTGGACGAGGCCATCGACAAGCTCGGCGCCTGCGCCGTGGAGCAGAAACTCGACGGCATCCGGGTGCAGGTGCACCGGGACGGCCCCGACGTACGGATCTACACCCGCACCCTGGACGAGGTCACCGGCCGGCTGCCCGAGGTCACCGCGCTGGCCCGCGGTCTCCCGGCGGCGCGCTTCATCCTGGACGGCGAGGTCATCGCCCTGGACAGCGGCGGCCGGCCGGTGCCGTTCCAGCGGGTCGCGGGCCGGTTCGGTTCGCGGGTGGACGTCACGGGCGCGGCGGCCGCGCTGCCGCTGTCCGCGGTCTTCTTCGACGCGCTGTCGGTCGACGACCGCGACCTGCTGGAGCTGTCCTGCGAGCGGCGGCACGCGGAGCTGGCCCGGCTGGTTCCGGAGGACGCGCGGGTGGGCCGCTGCGTGGTACGCGACCCGGCGGACGAGGCGGCCCGCGCCGCCGCCCGGGACTTCTGGTCGCGGACCCTGCGCCAGGGACACGAGGGCGTGGTGCTCAAGGCCCTGGACGCGCCGTACAGCGCGGGCCGCCGGGGCGCGTCGTGGCTGAAGGTGAAGCCGGTGCACACCCTCGACCTGGTGGTGCTGGCGGCGGAGTGGGGGCACGGCCGGCGGACCGGCAAGCTGTCCAACCTCCACCTCGGCGCGCGCGGCCCCGACGGCGGGTTCGTCATGCTCGGCAAGACCTTCAAGGGACTCACCGACGCCATGCTCACCTGGCAGACCGAGCGGCTGCGGGAACTCGCCGTCGACGAAGTCGGGGACGAAAACGGCGACGAAAACGGTGACGAACGAGGTGACGCGAGCGGTTATGTCGTGCGGGTGCGCCCGGAACTCGTCGTGGAGATCGCCTACGACGGGATCCAGACGTCCTCGCGCTATCCGGCGGGCGTCACCCTGCGCTTCGCCAGGGTGGTGCGCTACCGGGAGGACAAGACGGCGGCCGAGGCGGACACGATCGAGACCGTCCTCGCCGCCCATACCGGTGACGCGGGTTAGCCGCGGTCCGAAGGGTGGCTGATGGCGGGAAAGCGGAGTGCCGGTCTGCTGTTGTTCCGGCGCGGCGGTGGCACCGGAGCCGATGTCGGCGACGGCGACGGCTTCGAGGTGCTCCTGGCCCACATGGGCGGGCCGTTGTGGGCCCGGCGTGACGCGGGTGCCTGGTCGGTGCCGAAGGGCGAGTACGTCCCGCCGGAGGAAGCGCGGGACGCGGCCCGCCGGGAGTTCGCGGAGGAACTGGGGCTGCCGCCCCCGGACGGCCGGTACGTTCCGCTGGGCGAGGCCCGCCAGTCCGGCGGCAAGACCGTGACGGTCTGGGCCGTCGAGAGCGACCTCGATCCGGACCGGATCGTGCCCGGAACCTTCGAGATGGAATGGCCGAGAGGGTCCGGAGTGACCCGTGCTTTTCCGGAGATCGACCGGGTGGCCTGGTTCCCGCCGGAAGCGGCGGCGGAACGCGTCGTCGCGGGCCAGCGGGTGTTTCTGGAGCGGCTGGCCGCGCATCTCAGAGGAAAGACGCCGGACTGAACCATTCGGTTCCCCCGTTCCCCCTGAATTTCCGTTTCCTTTCCATTCCCGGTCACAAAAGAACAGCCCGGTAACGAAAGAACGGTGAACGGCGAACAATGAACAGCGCGCCGTGAATAGTGTGGGAACTCGCCCTGGACACCTTTTTATCCAACGGGCAATCTGAGTACGGGGAATTTCACGGGGCCTTGGGGACGGGGTCATGAGCATGCCGCGGGGGCCGCATGTTGCGCATCCATTTCGACGACCGGGACATCGCACGCGTACAGATCGCCGCCGAACCGGATCCGCTCTGGGAGACGATGCTCGCCATGCACCAGCTGGCCGCGGCGGGCCGCGGGGTGCCCGTGTACGCGGCCTGGCGGGCCCGTGCCCGCGTCGAACTGGCCGAACGCGGCCTGCACCGGCACGCCCGGCTGATCCTCGCGCTCGCCCCGCCCGGCGCCCGCTACTGTCCCGACTTCCTGACCCCCGACGAGGCCCGCGACGGCCTGACGGCCGGGCTGGCGGCGCTGTGCGACACCCCCGCGGCGCGGCTCACCGCCGAATCGTCCCGGGCCGCGCTGTCCTCGCGGCTGCCGCGCTGGACCGCCGCGCTGGCCGCGGGTAACCGGCGGCCTCTTGACGAACTGGCCACCTCGATCCGCGAGGTGTACGGGGCGGTGATCGCCCCCGACTGGACGGAGGTGACCGCGGCGGTCGACGTCGACCGGGCCGCGCGGACCCGCGACCTGTGCCGGGCCGGAGTCGACGTGCTGCTCAACTCCCTTCGTCCCATGGCCCGTTGGGAGCCACCGGTACTGCATGTGGACTATCCCGCCGACCGCGATGTGTGGCTGCGCGGCCGCGGACTCCGGCTGATCCCCTCCCACTTCTGCTGGCGCCGGCCCATCGCCCTGGCCGACCCCTGCCTCCCGCCGGTCCTGGTCTATCCCGTCGAACACGCCCCGTCCTGGGTGCCGGCCGCCTCCCGCACCGGCCGCCCGCAGGCGCTCTCCGCCCTGCTCGGCCGTACCAGGGCCCGGGTCCTCGCGGCCCTGGACGCCCCGGCCACCACCGGCGAACTGGCCCGCCGGCTGAGCGTCTCCGCCCCGTCGGCCAGCGAGCATGTGAGCGCCCTGCGCGAGGCGGACCTGGCCCGCAGCCGCCGCGACGGCGGCTGTGTCGTGCACGCCCTCACCCCCCTGGGCGCGGCACTGCTGCACGGCGATCTGGCGCCGGTACGGGTGCCCCGCTGACGTGCGGGCGCCCCGGCCCCCCGGGGAGGAGTGGGGACCGGGGCGCCCGCGGCCTCACGCCCGTACCTGGATCTTCCTCCCCTGCCCTGCCTTGAAGCGGTCCAGCGCCGTCACGTACTGGTCCAGCGGCAGCCGGTCGCTGATGAAGACTTCCGGGTCCAGCACGCCGGCCGCGAAGAGCTCGGCGGCGCGTTCGTAGCTGTGCAGCACCGCCATCGAACCGGTGATGGTGATCTCCTGGTTGTAGATCCGGTACGGCTCGATGACGGCGCGGGCGGCGTAGTCGGCGACGCCGAACTGCAAGAAGGTGCCGCCCTTGCCGACCCGCCCCAGGGCGTCCTGGATGGCGTGCTGATTGCCGGTGGCGTCGATGACCACGTCCCAGCCGCGCGGCCGGTCGAGCTCGTCGGCGGATCCGGCGGCGTTGCTGCAGCCGAGGGTCCGGGCGGTCGCCAGCCGATCCGGGTTGATGTCGACGACGTCGACGCCCGCGGCCCCGGTGCGCTTGGCCAGTTCGAGCATCATCAGGCCCATCGTGCCGGAGCCGTAGATCAGGACCTGGGTGCCCAGCTGCTGGGAGCGCAGGATGTCATAGCCGCGTACCGCGCAGGAGAGCGGTTCGATCAGGGCCGCGTCCTCGGTGCGGACATGATCGGGCAGCTTGACGCAGTTCGCGACGGGGGCGACGGCGAATTCGGCGGCACCGCCGGCCGTGGACACCCCGATCGCGGCCCACCGCTCACAGAGATTGTTGCGGCCGATACGGCAGTAATGGCATTCGTGGCAATAAAGGGACGGGTCGACGGCGACCCGATCGCCCTCGGCCAGTTCGGTGACGGCACTGCCGGTCGCGACGACCGTACCGGCGAACTCGTGCCCGGGGATGACGGGCAGGCTGGGCGCGAACTCGCCCTGGAGGATGTGCAGATCGGTGCCGCACAGCCCGCAGGCGGCGACGGACACGACGACCTCGCGGGGCCCCGGGGTGGGGTCGTCGACGGTGGTGACCTCCACCTTGCCGGGGGCGCTGATCACTGCGGCTTTCATTTCACGGCTCCGAGCGAGAGGCCCTGGACGAGCTTGTCCTGGGCGGCGAACCCGGCGATGAGCACCGGGAGGGAGATCACGGTGGCGGCGGCGCACACCTTGGCCAGGAACAGTCCCTGGCTGGTGACGAAGCCGGTCAGGAACACCGGCGAGGTGCCGGCCACGATGCCGGTCAGGACCCGGGCGAACAGCAGCTCGTTCCAGCTGAAGATGAACGAGATCAGCGCCGTCGCGGCGATGCCCGGCATGGCGACCGGCGCGACGATCCGGATCAGGGTGGTGTGCAGCCCCGCGCCGTCGATCGACGCGGCCTCCAGCATCTCCACCGGGACCTCGGAGAGGAACGAGCGCATCATCCACACCGCGATCGGCAGGTTCATCGACGTGTAGAGGATGACCAGCAGCCAGATGCTGTCCAGCATCCCGGTGTTCTGCGCGACGAGGTAGATCGGCAGCAGCCCGGCCACCAGCGGCAGCATCTTCGTGGAGAGGAAGAAGAACATCACATCGCTCCACTTGCGCACCGGCTTGATCGACAGTGCGTACGCCGCCGGCACGGCCAGCGCCAGGATCAGCAGGGTGGAGACGACCGAGGCGGTGAGCGAGTTGATCAGCGGCGGCCAGGGGCTGACGCCGGTGTCCGCACCGAAGAACTCCTGGTAGCCGTGCAGGCTGAGCCCGGCGGCGACGCTCGGCGGGTTGGTCGCCGCGTCCGTCTCGGTGTGGAAGGACGTCAGCACCATCCACGCGACGGGAAGGAAGAAGGCGATTCCGCAGAGCCAGGCCACCAGGCCCAGCAGGCTGCCGGTGCGTCGCCGGCGAAGGATCGAGCTGTTCATCGGGTGACCTCCTCGCGCAGCAGGGACGAGACGGAACGCAGCGCGAAGGTCGCCACCAGCAGGGAACACAGCACGACGACGACGCCCTGCGCGGACGCCCGTCCGTAGTCATGGGCCTGATAGAAGGTCTGGTAGATGGTGTAGGGGAGGTTGGCCGTGCCGAGTCCGCCCGAGGTGATGGTGAACACCGCGTCGAAGTTCTGCACGACGTAGATGGTCCCCAGCAGCGCGGCCAGTTCGAGATAGCGGCGCAGATGCGGCAGCGTCAGATAGCGGAAGATGTCGAACGCGGACGCGCCGTCCATCCGGGCCGCCTCGACCGCGTCCGCCGGCCGGCTCTGCAGCCCCGCCAGCAGGATCAGCATCATGAACGGGGTCCACTGCCAGATCAGCGACATCTCCACCGCGGCGAGCGGGGAGTCGGTCATCCAGTCCGGCTGCGGCGGGTGGTCGCTGCCGAACAGCCCCCATATCCAGGTCAGCACGCCGTTGATCAGCCCGTACGAGGTGTTGTAGAGGGCGTGCTTCCACAGCAGCGCGGACGCCACCGGCACCACCAGGAACGGGGTGATGAGCAGGGTGCGGACGATGCCGCGGCCGCGGAAGCTGCGGTCCAGCAGCAGCGCCAGACCCAGCCCCAGCAGCAGGCTGACCAGCACCACGGTGACCGTCAGCAGCACCGTCGTCAGCACCGACGACCGCATCGCGGAGTCCGTGAAGACCGCCACGTAGTTGTCGAAGGCGGCGAAGCCGCGGTTGTCGGGGGCCATCGCGTTCCACCGGGTGAAGGAGATCACCACGGTGGCCACGAACGGCAGTTGGGTCACGATGATCAGGAAGACCAGCGCGGGCAGCAGGGGGGCCCGCCGGGCCCAGTCCTTCGCCCGCTGGGTGCGCCGGGCGCGGGCCACCTGTCTGCCGGCCGCCGCGTCGGGATCCCGGCCGTGTGGGGCGCGGCGGGTCGGCTCAGCGGTTGTGATGGGCATCCGACACCTCCTGCGCCAGCCGCTGGCTCTTCTCCAGGGCCTCGGAGACCGTCTGCTTGCCGGCGATCGCCGAACTCACCTCTTGGGAGACCTTGGTGCCCAGATCGGCGAACTCGGGGACGCCCACGAACTGGATGCCGGGCGCGGGACGCGGCTGCACACCCGGGTCATCGGGCCGGGCCGAGCTGATCGCGTCCTTGGTCGGCTGGGCGAACGCGCCGGACTCCCGTACGTACTTCGGGTTCTCGTAGAGCGACGCCCGCTTGCCCCCGGGCACCTTGGCCCAGCCCAGCTTGTTGCCCACCAGCTCCTCGTACTCCTTGCTGGAGGCCCAGCTGATGAACTTCCACGCCGCGTCCTGGTTCTTGCTGGCCTTCTGCACGCCCCAGGCCCAGGTGTACAGCCAGCCGGAGCTGTCCGTCTTCTCGACCGGCGCCGGCGCGTAGCCGACCTTCCCTGCGACCTTGGAGTCGGAGCTCTCCAGCGAGCCGGCGCCGGCGGTCGCGTCGTACCACATGGCGACCTTGCCCTGCTGCATGTCGTTGAGGCACTCGGTGTAGCCGGCCTGCGGGGCGCCCGCCTCGCCGTGCTTGCGGACCAGATCGACGTAGAACTGGGTGGCCTTGGCGAACTCCGGGCTGTCCAGCTTCGCCTTCCAGTCCTCGGTGAACCAGGTGCCGCCGAAGGTGTTGACGACCGTGGACAGCGGGGCGATCACCTGGCCCCAGCCGGGCTGGCCGCGCAGGCAGATGCCCTTCAGGTCCTTGCGGGAGCCGTCCAGCTTGGCGGCCATGTCGGCGACCTGCTGCCAGGTCGGCTTCTTGGGCATGCTCAGTCCGGCGGCCTTGAGGAGGTCCTTGCGGTACATCAGGAACGACGACTCGCCGTAGAAGGGCTCCGCGTACATCTTGCCGTCGACGGCGGTGAGGGACTTGCGCAGCGGCGCGAGAATGTCCTTCTGGTCGAACTTCGCGTCCTTGGCGGCCTGGTCGCTGAGCGGGGCGAGCCATCCGTTGAGGGCGTAGATCGGCGTCTCGTAGTTGCTGAGACTGGCCACGTCGTACTGCCCGGCCTGGGTGGAGAAGTCCTGGCTCATCTTGTCGCGCAGGTCGTCCTCGGGCAGCACGGTGTAATTCACCTTGATGCCCGTCTTCTTGGTGAAGTGCTCGGCGGTGAGCCGCTGCAGATCCACCATCTGCGGGTTGTTGACCATCAGCACATTGATGGTGTGGGACCCGCCCTTGCTCGCGTCGCCGAAGCCGCCGGAGCAGCCGGCGACGGACAGTGTCAGGGCCAGGGCGACCGAGGTGACGCCTATGGCGCGGCAGGTACGGCTTCGCATGGAGGATCGTGCTCTCACGGCTCTTACCTTTCTGGGGACGTGCGGGGGACGTCTGGGTGCCCGCAGGCACGCTGGGGAGACCGTCCGGCGGCCAGGGCGGCCGTCGGCGGTGAGCTATGGGATGGGTTTGCGTGGGGGGCCGTTCGTCCGGGCGGCCCCGCCCGGGTCAGACCCGGAGCACCTGCGGCCCCAGGAGCGAATAGCGATGGGCCTCCGGAGCGGAGAGCCCGGCATCGGTGACGATCGTGTCGAGATCGCTCACCTCGGCGAACTTGCAGAAGCTGCTGGCGCCGAACTTGTTGTGCACACCGACCAGCACCTTCCGCCGCGAGGAGCGGACGGCCTGCGCCTTCACATCGGCGACGGCCGGATCGGGGGTGGTCAGACCGTGCTCCCGGGAGACGCCGTTGGCACCCAGGAACGCCAGGTCGATCACGAACCGGGCGACCATGTCCCGGGCCCACGAGCCCACCGTCGCCTGCGTCCGGGCACGGACCCGGCCGCCGGCCAGCAGCACGGTCGTGGACTCGGACGCGGAGACCAGGGACGCGGTCCGCAACGAGGCGGTGATCACGGTCAGTGGACGGTCGGTGGGCAGCTGCATGGCGACCAGCTCGGGGGTGTAGCCCTCGTCCACGAAGACCGTCTCCGCCTCGCCGACCAGTTGTGCCGCGGCCGCGGCGATCCTCCGTTTCTCCGCCACCTGCTGGGTTTCACGCCGGGCCAGCGTGGTCTCGAAACCGGCGCTCTCGACCGGGTACGCCGCGCCGTGCGTACGCCGGACCAGACCGCGGCGCTCCAGCTCGCTCAGATCGCGCCGCAGGGTCTCGCGGGAGACACCGAACTCCACCGCGGCGTCGGCGACCTCGACCCGGCCGGACTGCCGGACGAGCGCAAGGATGCGGTGCTGGCGTTCCTCTGCCCTCATCGCTGCCTCCTGCCGATACCGCTGATCGTTCGGTCACGGGCCTGCCCGTTTCTGCCCGCCTGAGGTTTATAGCAACCGTACGAGGGCGGAACCCTGCCCGTAACGGGAGAAAACTCGACCGTTTCTGCCCGCCTCGGTGCCTGCTCGGGCGGGCCGACGGCCCCCCGAGCTGCCCGTACCAGCCATCGGGACGGCCCGTCCCGCTGACCGCACCGGTCGAAAATGGCCCTTAGTCTGGACACCATGAGCTCGGAGATGCGGTCGTTGGCGGTCACTGCGATCGTGCAGGAGGAAGAGTGCGCGGTCCTGCGGGTCAGCGGAGAGCTGGATCTCCGTACCGAGCAGGCGTTTCTCGCCGAGGCCCGATCGGTCGTCTCGGCCGGCCACCGCTTCCTCGTGCTCGACCTGACCGCGCTGCGCTTCTGCGATTCGCGGGGCCTGAGCTGCCTGCTCGCCCTGGAATGGCTGTGCCGGCGCCTGGAGGGCCGGCTGCTGCTGGCCTCGCTCGGCGTACGGATGCTGCGGCTGCTGGTCGGCACCCAGTCCCTCGGCGTCTTCTCCTGCTTCCCCACGGTCGGCCATGCGCTGGCCGCCGTCCCCGACGCCGCGCGCCCGGCATGGCCGCCCACAGGGAGCCCGTCCGTGTGACAGGAGGCTCATCCGGGTGAGGTTCGCCCGATCGGGCGCCCGACCGGACACCGCACCCCCAGCCAGGCGTCATCGAAGCGGGCGAAGGTGAGCCTCTTGTACGGCCCGGCCTCGTAGAGCAGCCCGAACGTGCCGTCCTTCAGCCGGGTCAGCGTCGAGTACGCCGACGCGCCCGGCATGACGACCCGGGAGACCGGCCAGCTCCGCCCGTCGTCGCACGACAGCCGCACGGTGAGGTTCTCCCGCGCCTTGGTGCTCGCCGTATTGCTGAACAGCAGCCAGTGCGACCGCGCACGACTCCGCGGCGCCCGCGGGTCGTAGCGCAGGATCGCCGCGTTGTTGACCGGGTCGATCAGCTCGTCGTCCGCGACCGGCGCCCCGTAGCTCAGCCCCCCGTCCCGCGAATACGCCACCAGCCGCCTGCCGCCGCTCCGCGTCCGGCTGTTGAGCATGACCCGGCCGTCCGCCAGCTCGACGGTCTTGTTCTCGTCCATCAGCGGCCCGACCGGCTTGCCCATGTGCCAGCTCGCACCATGGTCATCGCTGTACGCACTGGCCGCCCACATGCCGCCGTCGGCCTTGCGGAACGCGTACTGCTGGAGCAGCCGCCCGGTGGACAGCTGGATGCCGGTGCCCGACGACGCGAAGATGCCGTGCCAGGACGGGTCCTTGAGGGCCCGGGTGGCCCGACGTTTCCGCCAGCTGCGGCCGCCGTCGTCCGAATAGCCGTAGTCGGTGTGCAGGACCGTCCTGCTGTCATGGGCGTTGCCGGCGCCCGCGTTGGCGAAGCCGATGCCCTTGGGCCCGTACGCGTGAAACAGGAAGACCCGGCCGGTGTCCCGGTCGACCACCAGACTCGGGTCCCCCGCGCCCGCACCGCCGCCGTAGTCGACGACCGCCCGCGGGGCGCTCCAGGTCCGGCCGTTGTCGGTGCTGCGCCGCACCATCACATCCACATCGCCCGGCAGATCGGCCGCGCTGTCGTTGCGCCGGTCGTAGGCCGCGAGGAGGGTGCCGTCCGGCAGCGTGGCCAGCGCCGGGATGCGGTACGTGTGCGCCCCCTGCCCCGACACCGCCACATCGGTGGACTCGTAGAGCGGCGCCGGGGCGTGCCGACGGGGCGCCGCGTCACGCCGTTCGGCGGCGGGCGCCGCGGGGGCGGTCGGCAGCCCGGCGCCGGAGGTGAGCAGCACGGCGGCCAGGACCACCGGACGGGCGGGTTTCACCGATACCTCCAGGCCCCCACGCGCTCGTACTCAGATGTCTGTTGTCCCTGTATACCCGCACGCCTTCCTGACGGCGCGTTCGGCGAAGCGGCACCTGCGGCCGCCTCACCGGGCGCGGCCCAGGTCCGCCACGAGCGTGGGCGACGGGCGGGGGATCTCGCCGAAGTCCTCGTCGTCGCAGTCCACGACGAGACGGTTGATCACGTTCTCCAGGGCGGCGGGCAGCGTCGGCGCGAGACCGCTGTGCCACTGGACGAGGAGGTTGTGCCGGGCCGCGTCCGGCAGCAGCTGCTTGTCGTCGAACTCGCACGCGGACACCGCCGGGCACTCCTCGTCGGGCCCGTGCGCGGCCTGCTCCCGCCAGTACGCGGCGTCCCGGTGCTCGCTGTTGCGGCGGTGCGAGAGATACAGGCAGTAGGCGGCGGTCCGGCTCCCGGCGCCCGCGCCGAAGTGCCACCAGAACTGCGCTGCGTCGTACCGGCCGGTGATATGCAGCAGACACCCGAAGACCAGCGCGCCCTCGGGGTCGATGTGATGGTCGTCGACCAGCCGCTCGAGGCTGGCGGCCGCCGCCGCGGCATTGACGACCAGCGCACAGGCCAGCTCCAGTTCGTGGGTGGCCTCGTCGCGGGCGCTGGGGTAGCAGCTGGGCGCTCCGCGGTCGGCGCGCACCGGCGCCGCGTCCACCGCGCCCCACCCCGCCCCCGGCGGATCGTCGAAGCATCCGAGACCGTCCAGCGTGCCCGCGTCATCGAGGTCGCCGAACGCGGCGAGACCGTCGATGCCGGCCACATCGGCGGCGGCGCTGAGCAGCGTCTCGACCGTGTCCCGGCGGTCGGTGTGCCCGGTGTACGTCATGGTTGGTTCCCCCTTGTGGTTCCCTGGTCGATGCCGAGCGCGGCGGCCAGCTTGCGCTTGCCCCGGCTGGCATGGGAGCGGACCGTGGCCTCGTCCACGCCCAGCAGCGCGGCTATCTGCCCGTCGCCGTACCCGATGACATGCCGCAGCACGATCACGTCGCACTGCCGCTCCGGAAGCCGCGAAATGGCCGCGTACAGCCCTAACTGGCTTTCCAATAACGCGAACTGCTGCTGGCACTCCCGCAGCAGCGCCTGTGTGACGACGGCGAAGGCGGCGGTTTCGGTGAGCGCGGTGGGCTGCTGATGGTCGTACAGCCACTCCACGACACGTTCCTTGAGCACCGACCAGGCGAACGCCTCGACCGACGCCTGGCGCAGGGCATGCGGCCAGAGGCGGTACAGCTGCTGGAAGGCGGCGCGGGTGACCTCGCGGGCCGCCGCCTCGCCGCCGGTGTGCAGATAGGCGTAGGTCAGCCACTTCCGGGAGTGCGTCGCGTGAAAGGCCTCGAAGGTTATCGACAAGTGATGACTCGACGGGTCGTGGTCGGGCTGTAACGGTGGCGCTTCGGCCGCGCGGGAGGTGCCGTACCGCGTCATGTCCGGCTCTCACCGCCGCGGAGGTCTCGGGGCCGTGGCCCGGGGCGGGTGGCCTGCCGTGGAGAGGGGAGCTCCCGTGGACCGGGGGAGTGGATCCGCCGGACCGGACTCAGGTCCGTGCGGATGACGCGCGCCTCCACGCACGCCGGCAGGACGCGGTCCCGGTTTGTGCTCACGAGCCGTCCTCGTTCCGTTCGCCGTGCACCGCCGCCGCGGCATCGAGGGCACCAGCAGCGGGAGGACGGTTTGCCCTCCCTACCAATGAACCGGAAAGCGGCCCCGTTTGTGGCATCCGGCCACAAGAAATCTTCCTCTGCGTATTCATATGACTACTCATGACCCGGGCATAGTCGCGATTTCCGGCCCCGCGCCCCGGCACCGCCGGCGTATGCGCCCGTCCCACGCGCCAGGCGGCACGCGCCGGGGCGCCGTGCGCGCTCCCCGCATGTTCCGCACCGGACGGGGAACTCACCAACCGTCCGGCGGGCGGCCGCCCACCACGCGCGGGGCGCGCGCGGCGGAGCGCCCGCGATCGCTGCACGCCCACTGGGGAGGCACCGCACCATGAGCGACCAAGAGCCCGTGGTGGACCTGCGCCTGGACCGGGCCCACTCGTCCCGCATCTACGACTACCTGCTCGGCGGGAAGACCAACTTCCTGGCCGACCGGATGGCCGCCGGAAACGTACTGGGCGTCTTCCCCTCCGCCCTGGTCGCCGCCCGCATCAACCGCGAGTTCATGCACCGCACCACCCGCTTCCTCGCGACGGCCGGAATGCGCCAGTACCTCGACATCGGCACCGGCATCCCCACCCCGCCGAACCTCCACGAACTCGCCCAGGGCATCGCCCCCGACGCCCGCGTGGTCTACACCGACAACGACCCGATCGTCCTCGCCCACGCCGCCGCCCTCCTGCGCGGCACCCCCGAGGGACGCACCGCATACCTCCAGGCCGATGTCCGCGACCCCGCGAGCATCCTCGGCTCGCCACAGCTCCGCGACACCCTCGACCTCGGCCGCCCGGTCGCCCTCAGCCTCAACGCCCTGATGCACTTCGTCACCGACGACGGCCAGGACCGCGCCCACACCATCGTCGAGACCCTCAAGGACGCCCTGCCCAGCGGCAGCTACCTGGCCATGACACACGCAACCGCGGACTTCGACCCCGAGACGATGCTCAAGATCCTCACGATCTACCGCGACGCCGGCACCACCATCCAGTACCGCTCGCACGCCGAGTTCCACCGCTTCTTCGACGGCTGGGAACTCCTGGAGCCGGGCATCGCCCTCGCCCACCAGTGGCGCCCCGACCGCCCGGAGGACGCCACCCACGTCACCGACGCCGAGGCCGGCTGCTACGCGGCCCTGGCCCGCAAGCCCTGACACCAGCCCTGCCGAACGCCTCACTCCTTGCGATAGCCGTACGCCTCCCCGGCCGCCGTCGCCACCGCGGCCAGCTCCGCACCGGCCGACGCGCTGACCACGGCGGCCACCGCACCCTCCACGAACGGCGCGTCCACCAGCCGCGCCCCCTCGGGGAGTTCGTCCCCCTCCGCGATCAGGGCCTTCACGGTCAGTACGGCGCTGCCGAGGTCGACCAGCAGCGCCACGCCCGCGCCGCGGTCCACCGTCCGCGCCGCCTCGGCGATCAGCTCCGAACTGGTCCCCAGCCCGCCGTCCGGCGTACCACCCGCCGCGGCGACCGGCGCCGTGAAGCCGCCCCCGGCCAGCCCGACCGCCAGCTCCGCCACGGACTCGGCGACCGGCCCGCTGTGCGACACCAGCACGATCCCGACGAGCCCGGCCCCCTCGCTCACTTCGCGGCCTCCGCCAGGGCCGCGAACAGCAGCGCCGACGACGTCGCCCCCGGATCCTGGTGCCCGACGCTGCGCTCCCCGAGATAGCTCGCCCGGCCCTTCCTCGCCTGCAGCGGCACCGTCGCCAGCGCACCCTTCTGCGCGGCGTCGGCCGCGGCGTCGAAAGACCCCGAGGCGCCGGCCAGCGCCTCGACGGCCGGGTACAGCGCATCGAGCATCGTCTTGTCACCGGGCGCCGAGCCGCCGAGCTGGGCCACCGCGTCCACCCCCGCACGCAGCCCCTCCCGCAGCTGATCGGCCGTCACCTCCGATGCCTCGCCCAGGGCCTTTCCGCTGCGCCGCAGCAGGGTCCCGTACAACGGCCCGGACGCACCGCCCACCGTGGAGATCAACTGCCGCCCGGCGGCGATCAGCACGGCGCCGGGCGTCGCCGGCGGCTCCGTCTCCAGCACCTTGGCGACGGCCGCGAAGCCACGCTGCATATTGCTGCCGTGATCGGCGTCGCCGATCGCCGAGTCCAGCTCGGTGAGGTGATCGGCCTCCCGGTCGACGGCGGCCGACGACACCGTCATCCAGCGGACGAAGAACGCGGCATCCAGGGCCGTTCCGGACATGGGGTGCTCCTCTGGTTCGTTCACAACAGACAGGAAGGGCGAAGCCGGCCCCCGTGGAGGTCCGTCGCACGCCCCGAAAGCTCTCGATCCGGCTCAGGGCCTGGCCCAAGGGTCAGGGCCGGACAAGCTCTATCGCCCCCACCGCAGGCTCGCCGTCTCCACCGGCGCGTCCCACAGCCGCAGCAGCTCCCCATCCACCTGACACAGCGTCACCGAGCAGCCCGCCATGTCCAGGGACGTCACATAGTTGCCGACGAGCGTACGAGCCACCGGCACCTGGCGCTCGTCGAGCACCCGCCTGACCTCCCCGGCGAAGCCGTACAGCTCCAGCAGCGGAGTCGCCCCCATCCCATTGACCAGCGCCAGCACCGGCAGCCTCGGCTGGAGGTCCTCCAGGATCGCGTGCACCGCGAAGTCCGCGATCTCGTGCGAGGTCATCATCGCCCGGCGCTCCCGCCCCGGCTCGCCATGGATACCGACCCCCAACTCCAGCTCGCCGGGCGGGAGTTCAAAGGTCGGGCTGCCCTTCGCCGGGGTCGAGCAGGCGCTGAGCGCCACCCCGAAACTGCGCGAGCAGTCCACGACCTGCCGGGCCACCGCCTCCACCCGCTCCAGCGGCGCGCCCTCCTCGGCCGCGGCTCCGGCGATCTTCTCGACGAAGAGCGTCGCCCCCGTGCCGCGCCGCCCCGCCGTGAACGTCGAGTCGGTCACCGCCACATCGTCGTTGACGAGCACGCTGGCGACCTGCACCCCCTCGTCCTCCGCCAGCTCGGCAGCCATCTGGAAGTTCAGCACGTCGCCGGTGTAGTTCTTCACGACGAACAGCACACCGTTGCCGCTGTCCACGGCCGCCGCGGCCCGCACCATCTGATCGGGCACCGGAGAGGTGAACACCTCACCGGGACAGGCGGCATCCAGCATCCCGGGCCCGACGAACCCGCCGTGCAGCGGCTCGTGTCCGCTGCCGCCGCCGGACACCAGCGCCACCTTCTCCGCGACCGGCGCGTCCCGCCGTACGATCACGCGGTTCTCCGCGTCCACCACCAATTCGGGGTGTGCCGCCGCCATTCCGCGCAGCGCATCCGTCACGACCGTCTCGGCGACGTTGATCAGCATCTTCATGGGTACCTCCTGGTGACTGTCGAGCCTACGGCCCGGACCGGGATCTGAGCAGGTCGGATGGTGTGCGGCTGAATCTCGACGGTGGCGGCGAGCGGCGGTTCCGAGCGGGCTCCGAAGGGTCTGGTGCCGACGTGCTGCCGGCTCTGCTGATGGCGTGTCAGGTGAATCATGGCGAGGATCCGTCGGTGGGACTCAAGTATCGAGCCAAGGCCGCCCCGGGTCACGGACTGCGGGCCGAAGTGCGCCGAAGCGCATGGCCGAAAATCCCGGCGCCGCGTCCTGCATTCCGATGGAGCGTTTCATCTGGATATTGGCGGATATGAGAGCCGGGTCGGGGCATGCTCTGCCGGGCGCCGACTGGGTGGCTTCTGCCTTCGAGGCATCAACGCGCACAGCGCATTCTCATGCCGATAGGTTCGATTCTTGACGATGAGGGTGGTGGTGGCGTTCACTTTCAGCCGTTCCGGGCCGGTCAGGGCGGCCCCACGCGGAGGTACCTCGAAAAGATGAATGCAACGCTGCGTCGTATACTCACCGGCGCAATGGCACTTTCCCTTGCCGCGACAATGGCGGCCTGCGGAAACGAAGACGACGACTCGGGTGCCGAGCAGGAGGCCATCGGCCTGCTCCTGCCGGAGAACAAAGCGGTCCGCTATGAAGAGTTCGATCGCCGCATCATCTCCAGTCGACTCTCGACTCTCTGCCTCGAATGCACATTGGAGTACCGCAACGCCGGTGCGCAAACCGACATCCAGAAAAGGCAGTTCGAAGCCCTGGTGAAGAAGGGCGTCAAGGTCATCATCCTGGACCCGGTCGACGCCCAGGCCGCCAGGAGCTGGGTGGACGCGGCCGCCAGGAAGGGCGTCAAGGTCATCGCGTATGATCGCCTCGCGGAGGGCGACGTCGCGGCCTATGTCTCCTACGACAACGAGAAGATCGGCCAGCTGCAGGGCAAGGCGATCCTCGCCGCCCTCGGCTCCCAGGCGGCCGCCGCCGATGTCGTCATGCTGAACGGCTCGCCGACCGATCCGAATGCCCCGTCCTTCAAGAAGGGCGCCCACGACGTCCTCGACGGCAAGGTCCACAAGATCGTCTACGAGGCGGACATTCCCGGCTGGGCCGCGGCGGAAGCCAAAAAGAAGATGACCGAGGTCATCAAGAGCCAGGGGCCGGCGGGTTTCGACGCCGTCTACTCGGCAAACGACGGCATGGCGGGCGGAGCCGCCGAAGCGCTCAAGTCGGCCGGCCTGAAGAATGTCACGCTCGGTGGCCAGGACGCGGAACTGCCCGCTCTGCAACGCCTGGTGACCGGCGCCCAGACATTCACCATCTACAAGCAGGTCAGGCCGGAGGCCGAAACCGCCGCCGAGATCGCCTTCCGTCTGATCCGGGGCAAGAGCATCAAGTCCCTGGCGCCGGCGACCGCCGACAGCAAGAGCAAGACCGGGATTCCCGCCAGGCTCTTCGACGCGCAGATCGTCACCAAGGAGAACATGGAGGACACCGTCATCCGTGACGGCGTCGCCCCCGCCAACTGGATCTGCACCAAGGAACTGGCCGCCGCCTGCAAGTCCCTCGGGCTGAACTGACGCCGGCCAGGCCCGATGCCGACCGGGGCCGGCAACGGCACGGGAAGGCGGGTGGTGCCCCCGCGGAAAGCGGGGGCACCGGCCGGTTCAGCGCTCGGCGGGCGCGTTGGCCGCCGTGACGTTCACCGCGGCCCAGGACTTGTCCACCGTCTTGTACTCGGTGCTCCCGGCCCCGTAGAGGTCCTTGGCGGCCTTCAGGGTCGCGGCCCTGGCGTCGTGGAAGTCGGTCGTGGAGACCATGTACCGGGTCAGCGCACGGTAGTAGATCGCCGTCGCCTTGGCCCGGCCGATGCCGGTCACCTTGGAGCCGTCGTACGTGGGGGAGTCGTACGTGACGCCGCCGATCTTCTTCCGCCCGCTGCCCTCGGCGAGCAGGTAATAGGCGTGCGAGGAGACACCGGAGCCCGCATGCACCTCGGTGTCGTACGACTTGTCCGACCAGTAGTCGACGGTGCCCTCGAGCTTGTCGAGAGAGGGCTTGTCCAGACGGCGCAGGAACTTCTGCTCCAGGCCAAGCTTCTCGCCCATCAGGTAGTTCGGCGGGTTCTTCGGGTTGTCGGCCGCGAACTCGACCGAGCTTCCGAAGATGTCCGCCAGCGACTCGTTGAGGGAACCAGGCTCGCCGAACTGGTTGCCGTCGTCGTCGACGCGGGTGGGCTGGAGGCCGGCGGTCGCGTCGACGACGCCATGGGTGAGCTCATGCCCTGTGACGTCCAGCACGACCAGCGGCTTGGTGAAGGTCTTGCCGTCACCGTCCCCGTAGAGCATGCAGCCGCAGTCGGAGGACCAGAAGGCGTTGCCGACGTTCTTGCCGAAGTGCACCAGGGCGCGCGCCCCGGTGCCGTCGTTCTTGATGCCCTTGCGCCCGAACGTCTTCTTGTAGAAGTCCAGGGTGCTGGTGATGCCGTACTGCGCGTCCACCGCGGCCGTACCGCGATCGCTCGTCCTGCCGTTGCCCCAGCGGTTGTCGGTGCTGGTGAACGCCTTGCCGTCGGCGAACTTCTCCAGCTCCCTGCCGCCCGCGTCCCGGGTCTCGGTCTTCCCGCGGGTGGAGTCCTTGAGGACGAAGCGGTTCTTCGCGGTCTGCGTGGTGGAGAGCGGAACCTTGCCGACGAAGAGCGACGAGCCGGTGCCGTTGGCCGCGCCCGGGAAGCCGGCCGCGCCGGCGGCCTTGCCCGTGCCGGTCGGGGCGGTGGGGGCGCTGCCGGTCAGGCCGGTCGCGGGCCGGAGCTTCTCGCCCCGCTCCCGCAGCTTCTTCCGTAGCGAGGGCGACAGGAACGAGTCGTTGGCCGGGATGTTGCTGAGGACGGTTCCGGTGGCGGCGTCGACGACGACCGTACGGACGCCGCCGGCCTCGTCGGTCCGGCTCTCGGTCACCCGCACCTGGTAGGCCAGCGCCGTCCGGCCGACGCGGGCGTCGACGACCAGTTCGGCCGTACCGGCCCGGCCCTCCGCGGCGGTGGCGGCCTTCGCCGCGGCCTGACCGGCCGACAGCTTCGGGCTGGTGGAGCGCACCTCGATCTGCCGCCCGGCGGCCCGGGTGACGTCCTGGTAGGCCGAGTCGGCGTCCAGGTGGATGACGAGGTCACCGCCGAGCACCGGCAGGCCGCGGTGGGTCCGTATGAAGCGGACGTGCTGCTTGCCGTCCGGGTCGACCAGGAGATCCGTGGCCGTGAGGGTGTCCTTCTTGCCGACGCCGGTGGCGGAGGCGTGGGCGTACGCGGCGGCGCGGGCCGCGTCGACTATCGCCGTGTGGGTGGGGGAGGAGGCCGGAGCTGAGGCCTGAGTGGTCGAGGGGGCCGCGGTGGCGTTGGCTGCCACCCCTGCCGTGATGGTCGCCGCCGTCGTCACCGCGACGGCGATCGCCAAGCTGCGTATGTGGGGTCTACGCACTGTTTCGGGTCCTTTGAGCACATGGGTGGCCGGCTCGCCAACCACCCGTACGCGCAGCGCTGTTGCGCACTGCGGGGGTCGGGCGACCCCGTGCAAACCCTGCGGGACCTGGCATGAGCATGTAAAGCCAGAAGGTCAGTTTTCGACCCTGTTAAACCGAAATTTGACAATTGGTCATCATTGAGTAGCGACAAGATGACCAATCGTGTTCTCGCCGAAGGAGAGGCGATAAGACGCGAGATGGTTGCTCCACGGGAGAGCATCGCCGATCCGGGCAGCCGAGAGACCTCATCTGACCGAACGCTGACCGACCGCCGACAGACTGGCGACAGACTGCGTCCGACAGACCGCCTCCGACAGACCGCGCCTGGTAGACCTCGCCCCGGACCGGGCAAAGATCCGCGCATGACCGTCCTCGTCGGCACCTCCGGCTGGCAGTACAAAGACTGGCGCGACGTCCTCTACCCACCGGACCGGCCGCAGCGGCTGTGGCTGGAGGAGTACGCCCGGCAGTTCGCCACCGTCGAGAGCAACGCCGCCTTCTACCGGCTGCCCGAGGAGAAGACCTTCGCCGACTGGCGGGACCGCACCCCCGACGGGTTTGTGATGGCCGTCAAGGCCAGCCGCTATCTGACCCACATCAAGCGGCTGCGCGAACCGGCCGAGCCGGTCGAGCGGCTGATGTCCCGCGCCGCCGCCCTCGGCCCCCGCCTCGGACCCGTCCTGCTCCAGCTGCCGCCCACGCTGCACGCGGACGCCGGACTGCTCGACGCCTGCCTCCGCTGCTTCCCGGCCGGCACCCGCGTCGCGGTCGAGCCCCGCCACCCCTCGTGGTGGACCGGGGAGATCAGAACGGTGCTGGAGCGGCGGGCCGCCGCACTGTGCTGGGCGGACCGGGAGTCCCGGCCCGTGACGCCCCTCTGGCGGACCGCCGACTGGGGGTATCTGCGCCTGCACGGGGGCCGCGCCGAACCCCGGCCGCGCTACGGCCGGCAGGCGCTCACCACATGGGTGCGGCGGATCGCGGACAACTGGCCCGACCAGGCCGATGTCCACACCTACTTCAACAACGACACGGGCGGCGCCGCCGTCCTCGACGCCGCCGCTTTCGCCCGCGCCGCCGCGGCCGCCGGCCGCACCGTGAGCCGTACGCCGTCCGGGCGTGGCTCCGCCCGCTGACGGCGGGGCCGGGATATATCTGCGCTCGTACCGCCCCGGCGAGCGAACGAGGTGAGGCGCGAGTGATCCGCAGACGGGTGGTGGTCTCCGGAGACGTGCACGGCGTGTTCTTCCGCGACACCTGCCGGCAGACGGCGGACGAGCACGGAGTGACGGGCTGGGTGCGGAACCTGCCGGACGGCACCGTGGAGGCCGTGTTCGAGGGAGAGCCCGAGCGCGTGGCGGACCTGGTGGACTGGGCACACAACGGCCCGCCCACCGCGATCGTCGACGCGGTGTACGTGCGGGAGGAAGCCCCGGAAGGCCTACGAGGCTTCGAGATCCGCGAAACACCCGGCGGGCTCTAGCCGGCGACCTGGTCGGCCCCTCTGGAATACCCTCCCTCGCCCCCGCGTTGTGGACCCGCAGGGGGCCTTCCCATCCCCTAGGGGATCTGTTCGAACACCCCCTAGGGGACGCCCGTCGCACGGAAGCCGACCCACAAAGAGAGCCGGCCGTTCGTCCGGGCGCATTTCGGGACCACGGTGGCATCCTGGACGTGTGTACGCACACGTGGTGCACCTTCGTTTCTCCTGGCGTGGCGCCGTGGCCGGACTGGCCGCGGCGGCGCTGGCTCTCGGCCTCGCGGGCTGTGCGAATACCGGCCCCGACGGGGATGCGGGTCCCAAGTCGCGGACTGTCTCCCCGTTCACCGGACTCCCCGCGTCGTCCGGGCGGCCGGTGCTCGCCGTCAAGATCGACAACGTGGGACCGGCGCGGCCGCCCACCGGGCTCGGCGCGGCGGACATCTGCTACGTGGAGCAGGTGGAGGGCGGACAGACCCGGATACTCGCCGTCCTCTCCTCCCGACTGCCGCCGAAGCTGGGGCCGGTGCGCAGTGCGCGCGAATCGGATCTCGAACTGCTGGGGCAGTTCGGCCGCCCCGCACTCGCGTACTCCGGGGCCCAGACCAAGCTCCTTCCCCTGATCGCGGTCGCGCCGCTGTACGACCTGCCGCCGGGCAAGGCCCCCGACGCCTACTTCCGCGACCGTGCCCGGTCCGCACCGCACAACCTCTACCTGCGGCCGGAACGGCTCCTCGGGCACGCGCCGGAGGCGTCCGAGGCGGCCGACATCGGGTTCCGCTTCGGGGCGGCGCCACCGGGCGGGCGGGAGGAGACGGCCTACACCGTGCGCTATCCGGCGTCCCGGTTCGACTTCACCTGGTCGCACTCCGACAAGAAGTGGCTGGTGGCGATGGACGGTGCGGCGGCGCGGACCACCGACGGCGGCCGGACCGCCGCCTCGACCGTCGTCGTCCAGCAGGTGAACGTGCGCGACTCGGGTTTCCAGGACCGGTGGGGCAGCGTCTCGCCGTTCACGGAGACCGTCGGGTCCGGCTCGGCGGTGGTCCTGCGTGACGGCAAGGCCTACGACGCGCGGTGGAGCCGGGCCGCGGAGCAGGTCGGCACCACCTTCACCACACCGGCCGGGGAGCCGCTGAACTTCGCCCGCGGGCAGATCTGGGTCATGCTCACCGGCCGCTGACAGCCGGGCGCCGACAGCCGGGCGCGGGGCGGGAGTTGAAGGCACCAAGGGCACCACCCCCCCTCGCAAGGTGCAGCATGTTGCACTCTGCGCGCACGTTATTGCAACGCTCTCGGTGAGCGATTAGCGTCATGCCCGAAGTCCGGTCGATGCAGCGGCCCCAGCACGACGAAACGGCCGCCGAGCTATCTGCGATCAGGGGGAAGTTGTGACGACTCTGGATGACGGCCTCGCGGCGGCCGCGGCGAAGTGGCCCGCCGGCCGTGAGGGAAACCAGGGTCAGGAGCCGGCGGCCATGGTTCCCATCGCCGCCCTGCGGCCCGCCGACTCACCCCGAACCGCCGGCGAGAGCAGCGACCACGTACGCAGGCTCGCCGAGTTGAACACCCCGCTGCCCCCGATCGTGGTGCACCGGCAGACGATGCGGGTCGTCGACGGGATGCACCGGGTACGCGCGGCCATCCTCCGCGGCGAGGAGTATGTGGCGGCCACCTTCTTCGAAGGCAGCTCGGCCGACGCCTTCGTGCTCGCCGTCGGGTTGAACAGCGCGCACGGGCTGCCGCTGTCCTCCGCCGACCGCTCGGCCGCCGCCGCCCGGATCATCCGCTCCCACCCGCAGTGGTCGGACCGGATGGTCGCCTCGGCGACGGGTCTGCCCACCAGGACGGTGGCCGCCCTGCGCGGTGGTTCCACCGACCCCGGGCCGCAGCTGAACACCCCGAAGGGCCGCGACGGCCGGACGGGACGCGAGGGCCGGGCGCGCCCGCGCCATACCGCCGCCGGACGTGAGCTGGCCGGCCGGCTGGTGGCCGAGCGGCCGGACGCTTCGCTCCGGGACATCGCCGCTCGGGCCGGTATCGCGGTCGCCACGGCGAAGGACGTACGGGACCGCATCCGGCAGGGACGTGATCCGGTGCCCCAGAAACTGCGCAAGGACGAGGCGGTGCGGAAGGCAGTCGCACCACCAAGCGCCTTGTCCGGCAGGGGCGTTGGCGACGTACGCAATGGTGCAGACGTACGCAATGGCGGCGACGTACCGGGTGCGGGGGGCATACGGGGCGCCGGGGGCGGCTGGGCGCGGCCGGCGAAGGGGCGGATGGACAGCGTGTCGGTGCTCGGCAGCCTCCGTAAGGACCCGTCCCTGCGGCAGACCGAACTCGGCCGCGCCCTCCTGCAGTTGCTGAGCGCTCACGCGATCAGCGAGGACAAGTGGCAGCTGCTCGCCGACTCGGTACCGGCGCACTGCAGCGACGCGGTGGCGCAACTGGCCCACCGTTGCTCGGAGGAATGGCTGCGCTTCGCGCAGGAGGTCGGTCGGGGGGAGGGCCACCCGAAGCGGACCGGATCGTCATGACCGTGCCCTCCAGCATCATGCCCGTCGGTACCGTGCCTTTCACCGTGGCCCGTCGCCCATCGTTGCGGCACACCGCGTCGTGACGCAGACTGCTGCGAGGAGAGGGGGGTGACCCATGGACCGTCAGGACGACGCATCACCAGGGCCGACGGCCCACTCACTCGACGGCCAGGTGCGCGCGGCCAAGACCGCCATCGCCGCGAGGCTCCGCCACATCCGGCAACACCACCCGGAAGGCCCGTTCACCCTGGCCAGGCTCGCGGAGCGGGCCGGCGTCTCCAAACGCACCCTGGCCTCGGCCGAGTCGTCCGACGGCACGAACCTGACCATCGAGACGCTGGTGAAGGTGGCGCACAGCCTCGGCATCCAACGCTGGGCCTATTTCCTCGACGAGCGGGTATTCGGGGAGGTCAACGCCGAATTGGAAACCCTGAAGGTACTGCGCCGCGGAAGGGTGGAAAAGGTGGCCCTGCGCACCTCCACCCCCGGAGGGCTGCCGCCCGCGTCCCTGGCCGAACTGACCTCCCTCATCACGGGAATCGTCGCGTCGGCGCAGGTGGCCCGCGACACGCTGCATGAACTGCCGGTCGAGGACAACTGACCGACTGGCCAATTCCGTCTCACCCTGCGCGTCGCGTCCTGCTCGCCGTCTTCTTCACAGCGGTCGTCTTCTTTTCGGCGGTCTTGGCAGCAGTCTTGGCGGTGGTCTTGACCGTGGTCTTTGCGGTGGATTTCTTCTCGGCGGTGGTCTTCTTTCCGGCGGTCTTCTTCGCCGTACTGGTGGACTTCTTACCGCCGGTCGCCTTCGGCGCCCGCGTCGTCTTCTTCGCCGTGGAACCGATGGTCTTCTTCGCCTCCGGTTCACCGGTTTCGCCCCGTGACCGCTGCGCGGCACGGACACTGTCCTGCAAGGCCGCCATCAGGTCCATCACCTCGCCGGCGGGCTGCACCTCACCGGCCTCGAATTCCGGCTCGCGGTCCGCCAGTTTCGCCGCCACGATCTCTTCGAGCGCCTCGCGGTAATGATCGTGCACATCGTCCTCGGACAGCTCCCCGAAGGAATCCATCAGGGCTTCGGCGGCCTTCACCTCATTGGACGCGACCGTCACCTCCCGCTCGGGGAGCACCCCGTCCATCGGCCGGATCTGGTGCGGCCACAGCAGGACCTGCATCACGAGGGTGTCCTCGACCGGGCGGATCATCGCCAGCGTCTCCCGCCCATGCAGCGCGATCTTGCCGAGCCCGACGCGCCGGTGCCGCTCCATCGCCTCGCGCAGCAAGGCGTACGGCTTGGCCGCGGCAGGCCCGTCCGTGCCCAGGTAGTAGCCCTTGCCCAGCTGCAACGGGTCGATGTCGCCGCCGTCGACGAACGCCAGAATCGTCAGCGTCTTCGCGGTCGGCAGCGGCAGCGCATCAAGATCGTCATCGGTGAGCGGCACGATGGCGTCCCCGCCAGCCTTGTAGCCACGGCCGATCTCGTCCTGAGTGACCTCGACCCCTTCGAGGGAGCAGACGGCCTGATTGCGTACCCGCCCGCCGTCCGCCGTGTGGATCCGCACAAAGCTGACCGACGCGGAGCTGTCCGTGGCGTTGTACGCGGCCACCGGAATCGTGACCAGGCCGAAGCTGATGGAGAACTTCGCCGTGGGGCGCATGAGAGGCCGCCTTCATCGTGGAACGAGGCGCAGGGCGAATGACGGAAACCATGCTAAGCGGGGTGGCGGAATTCCGCGATCGGAAGCCCCCGGGGAACGCCCCCGCCCCAGGGAAAGGCATTCGCCCCAGGAAACGCATTCGCCCCGGGAAATCGATCCGCTCCGGGGAAACGCATTCATCGCCGAACCCGAACCCGAACCCGAACCCGAACCCGGACACGGCCCCGGACCTAGGCCATCACCACGTCATACACCTCGAAAAGCTGGTCGAAATCGCCTTCCACCCCGGTCACCTCCTCGATCACGGACCACAGAAACCCTTCGTCCGGACCCCAGCTGGGCAACGCGATACGCCCTTCGACAGGCAACGGCGGCCCGTGATCCGCCACCGTTTCCCAGCCGTGAAAAGCCACATGCCGAACCAGTTCGGCATCGTCGTAAAGCGAGAAGGCGACATCCGAGAACGTCACAGCAAGCGCCTGGGTTTCCCTGAGAGGACCCGGCCCATCGGTCGCGATCAGAGATTCTAAACGCGGCACGAAGAGGCAGTCCGGATCCCACAACTGGGCCCAGCCGCCCCGTTCCGCGAAATACAGCCGCTCACCGGGATCGGACCCCCACGCCCAGTCGCCACCCGCCCGCTCGGACGTCGGCTCGTAGGCGAACGTGTCCGGGAGAAAACCCACGACATCATCGATCGAGCGGTCGCGTACGAAGAGCGCCGAGGTGTGCCATCCCATGCTGGGAGAGGATCGCGTGACGCCGAAGCGATTGTCAATCGGCCTGGTGACAGGGGGCGTTGGGGCCTCGAAGGGCGGTTCTCGAAGGGCGGTTCCCGAAGCGGTCACGGGCCCCGGCCCTCACCCCGTCCACGTCCACTCGGCGACCTCCGGCAGATCCGTGCCGTGCTCCCGGATCCAGGCGTGATGGCGGCTACGGGCGTCCGCCATCTCCTGACGCAACGCGACCGCATGGACCGCCAGGCCGGGCACCCGGTCCACGACATCCATCACCAGCCGGTACCGGTCGAGATCGTTGCGGACGACCATGTCGAAGGGCGTCGTCGTGGAGCCCTCCTCCTTATAGCCGCGGACATGCAGATTCGGATGCCCCGCACGACGGTAACCGAGCCGGTGGATCAGCCACGGATAGCCGTGATAGGCGAAGATCACCGGCTTGTCGCGGGTGAACAGCGCGTCGTACTCGAAGTCCGGCATGCCGTGCGGGTGTTCACCAGGCGGCAGCAGCCGGGCCATGTCCACGACATTGACCACCCGCACCGCCAGCTCCGGCAGATGCCGCCGCAGCAGATCCGCGGCCGCCAGCGTCTCCTGCGTCGGCACATCCCCGGCACAGGCCAGCACCACATCCGGATCGCGGCTGCTGACCTCCGTGCCCGCCCACCCCCACACACCCGCCCCACGCGCGCAATGCGCCTGCGCATCGTGGAGCGACAGCCAGTCGAAACACGGCTGCTTCCCCGCCACGATCACATTGACATGGTCGCGGCTGCGCAACGCATGATCCGCCACCGCGAGCAGGGTGTTGGCATCCGGCGGGAGATAGACCCGCACCACCTCCGGACTCTTGTTGAGAACATGATCGACGAAGCCCGGGTCCTGATGGGAGAACCCGTTGTGGTCCTGCCGCCAGACGTGTGACGTGAGCAGATAGTTCAAAGACGCGATGGGACGCCGCCACGGCAGCCCGCGCGCGGTCTTCAGCCACTTGATGTGCTGATTGACCATCGAGTCGACGATATGCGCGAACGCCTCGTACGAAGAGAAGAGACCATGCCGGCCCGTGAGGAGATAGCCCTCCAGCCACCCCTGGCACAGATGCTCCGACAGCACCTCCACCACCCGGCCATGTCGCGCCAGATGCTCGTCACCACCGGCCGTCTCCGCCTGCCACGCCTTCCCCGTCGCCTCGTACAGCGCCTCCAGACGGTTCGAGTCGGTCTCGTCGGGGCCGAAGACCCGGAAATCCCGGCGCTCCGCCGTGGCCTCCATGACCGCCTCCAGCAGACCGCCCAGCACCCGCGTCGGCTCATGCAGCCCGCCGCCCGGCTTGTCGATGTGCACCGCATGCCGCTCCAAGGACGGCATCGGCAGCTCCCGCAACAACAGACCACCATTGGCATGCGGCGACGCGCCCAGCCGCCGCGGCCCCTCCGGCACACACCCCAGCACCTCCGGACGCGGCCGGCCGGCCTCGTCGAACAACTCCTCCGGCCGGTACGAACGCAGCCACGCCTCCAGCTGACGAAGGTGGTCCCGGTTCTCCCGCACGCCCGACAGCGGCACCTGATGGGCGCGCCAGGTGCCCTCGACGGCCAGCCCGTCCACATCATGCGGACCGGTCCAGCCCTTCGGCGTACGCAGCACGATCACCGGCCAGCGCGGCCGGTCCACCTCGCCCTCGGCACGGGCCCGCCGCTGAATATCGGCGATCCGGTCCAGCGACCGGTCCATCGCGGCGGCCAGCGCCTGGTGCACCGCCTCCGGATCGTCACCCTCCACATGGATCGGATTGTGGCCGTAGCCACGCAACAGCGCATCCAGCTCGTCCTGCGGAATCCGGGCCAGCAGCGTCGGATTGGCGATCTTGTAGCCGTTGAGATGCAGAATCGGCAGAACCGCCCCGTCATACACCGGATCGAGGAACTTCGTGGCATGCCACGAAGCCGCCAGCGGCCCCGTCTCCGCCTCCCCGTCACCGACCACACAGGCAACCAGCAACTCCGGGTTGTCGAACGCCGCACCATACGCATGGGCGAGGGAATAGCCCAGCTCACCGCCCTCATGGATGGAACCCGGAGTCTCCGGCGCGACATGACTGGGCACCCCGCCCGGAAACGAGAACTGCCGGAACAGCCTCGCCATGCCCGCCCCGTCCCGGCTCACCCCCGGATACGTCTCGGCATACGTCCCGTCCAGCCAGGAGTTCGCCAGCACCGCAGGACCCCCATGGCCCGGACCCCACACGCACAACGCATCCAGATCACGGGCCTTGATCACCCGGTTGAGATGCGTGTGCACCAGGTTCAGCCCCGGCGAAGTACCCCAGTGACCCAGCAGCCGCGGCTTGATGTGCTCCGGCCGCAACGGCTCCGCCAGCAGCGGGTTCGCCATCAGATAGATCTGCCCCACCGACAGATAGTTGGCAGCACGCCAGTGCGCGTCCAGCGACCGGAGTTCGGCAGGATCCAGTTGACCGGACCCCGACGACACCGACCCGTCACGAGCACTCATCCCTCACCGGCCCTCTCGGCAGGCGGACAGGCCGACGCCTCCGACGACTCCAGATACACCTCCGCGGCGATCACCGCCTCGCGGACCGTCCGCCGGCCCATCAGCACACACAGCGTGTACGCGATGTCCTCCAGCCCGCGGCGCCGGGCCTGATCATGCGGCTTCGTGAGGACCAGGTGCTCCCACACCCGGTACCGCCGCAACAGCGCGGCGAGCTCATTCCTGTCCGGCAGCAGCATGCCGTCATCTCCCGATATCAGCCCGGGTGACCGGGGGAGCCACGACGGCGCGTGGAGATCGCGCCCGAACCGAGTCGCTCCCACCGTGCGACGGTCACGCGCCGTCCGCAACCGGACGCGGACGGCGAAAGCACCTCACACGTCAATCGGGCGGCTCCGGCGCCGGATGCTCTCCCGGCTCGGCACCCGGCGGCTCCTCCGGCTCCGGCCCCGGCTCCTCCGGCTCCGGCTCCGGCGGACGCGGGTCCCGAGGCACCGGCTGCGGCCCGCTCGGCACCGGCTCGGGGCCGTCGGGCTTCGGACTCGTAGCCACGACACCTCCTTCCTCTCGTCCTCCTGCTGGCTAACCGGCCACCCCGCCCGGTAAACGCCGCCGTTCAAGTCAATCGCCGAACACCAGGGACCGGTCCGTACACATCGCCGGCCCGTACACCTCGCCGGTCAGTACACATCCCGCACATAGCGCTTGTCCGCCGCGAGCTGCTTGACGTACGCCGCCGCCTTCTCCTCCTCCAGACCCCCATGCGCGACGGCTATCTCCCGCAACGCACGGTCGACGTCCTTCGCCATCCGCGACGCATCACCACACACATAGAAGTGCGCACCGTCCTGAAGCCACGACCACAACTGCGCGCCATGCTCACGCATCCGGTCCTGGACATACACCTTGGCGCGCTGATCCCGGGAGAAGGCCGTGTCCAGCCGGCTGAGCAGCCCCTCGCGACGCAACTCATCGAGTTCGTCCGCGTAGTAGAAGTCCGTGGCCCGCCGCTGCTCACCGAAGAAAAGCCAGTTGGGCGCCCGATGCCCCAGCGCACGACGCTCGTCGAGGAACCCGATGAACGGAGCCACGCCGGTACCCGGGCCCACCATCACCGCCGGCGTGGCAGGGTCGGCCGGCGGCCGGAAATGCGCGGCACGCTGCACGAACACCGGCACCGGGCTGCCGCACGGCGCGTCCGCGAGATACGTCGACGCCACCCCCTTGCGCGGACGGCCCCGAAGATTCTCGTAACGGACGACGGACACCGTCAGGCTGACGAGACCAGGATCCGTCAGGGGACTGGACGATATGGAATACAGGCGAGGCTGCAGCCGGGGCAGAATGCCCGCCCACTCGGCCGCACCGGCCCGCACGGGAAACTCCGCGATGACGTCGACGGCCTGCCGCCCCCAAGTCCACTGCGCCAGCTCGCCCTTGTTGTCCGGACGCAGCAGCTTCTTCAGCACGCGGTCCTGGGTGCGCTCGGCGACAAGCCGCAGCAGACCCGGCGTGATCCTCGCGATGTCCAGATGCCGATGCAGGGCCTCGCCGAGCGGCACCTCCCCGACCCCCGCGACCTCGACACCGGCACGCGCATCCAGACCGGTCACCGCCAGCCACTCCGCCACCAGATCCGGGCAGTTCAGCGGCCGGACGCCGAGCGCGTCACCGGCCTCGTAAACAAGCGGGACACCATCACCGTCACGCGTGTCGAACGTGAACCGGCGAACTTCCTTGGCGGCCCCGGGGAGGCTGAGCAGCCGGTTCCCCACCAGACGGGCGGTGGCGGGCGCGGCCTTGGAGGGACGGGCGGGAGCCGGCGATGCGGTGCTCGGTGACCCGGTGCTCGGCGATGCGGCGCCGGGTGACGCGACGTCCCGTGGCGCGGACGCCGGACCGGGCCGCGCCTCCCCGGCCCCAGCATCCCCCGCATCCCCCGCACCCTCCGCATCCCCCGGCACACCCAACGCCGTCAGCACCTGCTCCAACCACTGCCCCGCCGGCTGCTCGTAATCCGGTTCGCAGTCGGTACGCGGAACCAGACGCACCGCGCCCAACTCGTCGAGCCGCTGATCGAGACGGCGGCCATGCCCGCAGAAATCGTCGTACGAGGAATCACCCAGCGCCAGAACCGAGTACCGCACACCGTCCAACCGCGGAGTGTCGGGCGCGCTCAGCGTCTCCCAGAAACCCGACCCGTTGTCGGGCGCATCGCCGTCACCGAACGTGCTCGTGACGATGAGCAGATCCGCGGTACGCGGCAGGGCCGCCAGCGAACTCTCATCCATACCGACCAGCCGCGCCGCCCGCCCGGTGTCCGCCAGCCGCCGGGCCGCCTCGGCGGCGACCTCCTCCGCGTTCCCCGTCTGCGACGCCCACAGCACGATCACCTCACGCCCGGCGGCAGGGCCGGCCGCGGCACGGCCATCGGCAGCCGCCGGCACCGCACCCCCGGCGGCACCCCCGACCTGCGGCGCCGGCGACTCCGCCGCGCGCGAGAACATCCCGGCCAACACCCCGTTGACCCACAGCGCGCTCTCCGAACGGAACGGCGCATGCGACGGCAGTACGGGCGTGCCCGCCGCCCCGGAGCCCAGGCCGGACAGGAACCCGGAGAGATAACGGCGCTCATGATCGGTCAGCTCCGGCGGAGCCACCCCACCGAGCCGGAACACATCCGCCAGCACCGCCACCGCACCCGCCACCGAGGACCCCGACGCCCCACCGCCATCCCCCGGCACGGCCCCCACAAGCTCCCGCTGCTCGCCACCCCCCGACCCCACGGCCACCTTCGCCAGAGACACCGCACACACCTTGAACTCCGGCTGGAACGACACCGGATCGACCGCGTCATTCGTCACCGCGTTCACGCTCAGGTACTCACCGAACAGGTCGTTCCAATGGAACGGCGCGAAACAGCCCCCGGGCCGCACCCGGTCGGTCACGACCGCCGGCAGCACCGCCCGCCCACGCCGGGACGCGACCTCGACCGAGTCGCCCTCCGCAATGCCCAGACCGTCCGCATCCTGCGGATGGATCTCCACGAAAGGCCCCGGATTGAGCTTGTTCAGCTTGGCGACCTTGCCTGTCTTGGTCAGGGTGTGCCACTGATGCTGAAGACGACCGGTGTTCAGGACGAACGGGTAATCGTCATCGGGCATTTCGGCCGGGGGCAGATGCGGCCGGGCGAAGAACACCGCCCGCCCGCTGTCCGTCGGAAACGACAACCGGGGCCGCGTACCGTCCGGCCGCACCACCGGCGCCTGACTGACACCGTCATTGACATAACGCACCGGATTCCGGTCGGGCCCGTCGACAGAAGCACTGGGCCACTGCACCGGACCACGCCGCAGCCGCTCATACGTCACACCCCGCAAGTCATAACCGGTCCTCGGATTCCACGCCCGCCGGATCTCCGCGAAAATCTCCTCCGCGCTCTCATAACCGAACGCGTCCTCATACCCCATCTCACAAGCGACCCGCGCGATGATCCGCCAGTCCGGCCACGCCTCGCCCGGCGGATCGACGGCCCGCCGCACCAGCGTGAGATTCCGCTCCGAATTGACCATCACGCCCTCGGACTCCGCCCACATAGCGGCCGGCAGCACGACATCGGCATACGCATTGGTCTCGGTCTCCGCGAAAACATCCTGCGCGACAACGAACTCCGCAGCCTCCAAACCCTCGATGACCGTCTTCCGATTGGCCACCGAAGCGACAGGATTGGTGCAGATGATCCAGCAGGCCCTGATCTCCCCGTCCGCCATCCGCCGGAACATCTCGACGGTCCCCTGACCCGCCCCGTCCGCCCGCAACGTCCCCGGCGCGACACCCCACAACTCCTCGACGAACGCACGGTCCTCGGCCACCAGCACCGACCGCTGCCCCGGCAGCCCCGGCCCCATATAGCCCATCTCGCGGCCGCCCATCGCATTCGGCTGCCCGGTGAGCGAGAACGGGCCACTGCCCGGACGACAGATCGCACCGGTCGCCAGATGCAAATTGACCAGAGCATTGGTGTTCCACGTGCCGTGCGTGCTCTGATTCAGCCCCATCGTCCAGCAACTCATCCAGTCACCCGCCGCACCGATCCACTCGGCGGCCCGCCGGATATCCGCCTCCGGAATCCCGGTGATCTCGGCGACCGTCGCGGGCGGATAGTCCGCCAGGAAACCCGGCATCGCCTCCCACCCCTCCGTGTGCTCGGCGATGAACTCCGCATCCGTATGGCCGTTCTGCACCAACAAATGCAGCAACCCGTTCAGCAACGCCAGATCCGTACCCGGCCTGATCTGCAGAAACAGATCCGCCTTGGCCGCGGTCGCGGAACGCCGCGGATCGACCACGATCAGCTTCGCGCCCGCCTTGACCCGCTCCATCAGCCGCAGGAAAAGAATCGGATGACAGTCCGCCATATTCGACCCGATGACGAAGAACACATCCGCATGCTCGAAATCCTGATACGACCCGGGCGGACCGTCCGCACCCAGCGACAGCTTGTAACCACTGCCCGCACTCGCCATGCACAATCGCGAATTGGACTCGATCTGACGGGTCCGCAGAAAACCCTTGGCGAGCTTGTTCGCCAAATACTGCGCCTCCAGCGTCATCTGACCGGAGACATACAGCGCGACGGCGTCCGGCCCGTGCTCATCGACGATCGCGCGCAGCCGCCGCGCCGTCTCCTTCACCGCCGCGTCCATCGCCCGCGGCGCCGGCTCGTCGCCCCGCTCGGCCCGCACCAGCGCGGTATCCAGCCGGCCCGGCGCCGCCAGCAGATCGGCACTGGTCGCGCCCTTGGTACACAGCCGCCCGGCATTCGCCGGATGCCCCTTGTCCCCGGACGCCTTGCGCACCGTACGCCGCCCGTCCGCCCCGGTCCCGACATCGAGCACGATCCCGCAGCCGACACCGCAGTACGAGCACACCGTCCGCACCTGCGTCGTGCTGCCTGCGCTGTCGGTCTGCGACTCCGGTACGGCCACGGACGGGTCCCTTCGTGTCGGCTGCGTGCCAGGACCCGATCCGCGCTCTCTCCGCTCGGCTCGCCCATCCGGCCGAGCCCTCGCGGCCTTCCGGTCGGCCCCTCCGGTCGGATCCTCTGCGCACGAGGGTACGAATCGCCCGTTTCCCGAGTGTCACAGTGACCGATCATCGGTCGTTACACCCACCACACAACCGCCCCCGCCCCAACGTGAGGACCCCTCCCGGCCAGGTCCTGAAACTCACCGTCAACAGCACCTTGACGCAAGGAACGAATCACTCTCCGTAATCGTTGCCGGAAAGAGGAGGCAGGCAAGAGGCGGAGAAACACACACGGCGAAGCAGGCCCCGAGGGCAGGGGCGAGAGGAGAACAAGAGGAAAGGAGACGGGGAGAAACAGAAGGCAGACAAGGAAAGGAGAGCCAGGGCGGGAGAACGGACGCGCGGGCCAGCAGGGCGCGCAGAACGGGGGGAGCAGGAGGACACGCGAAACAGCAGGACGTGCGGCGCAGCAGGGCGGACGTGTGGAACAGCAGGGCGACCGGGACTGCCGGACCACGCGCGGCTCAGCAGCCAGCCCGTCACCACATGAGGCGTCGAGGCAGTCGTCGAGACGTCACATCACGAGCTCGCCCAGCGGGACGTCCGGATCCGCGAGAGCGATCTCGTCGACCGTCTGCCCGCTGGCCACCAGCGCGCGGATCGGATCGGTGACATCCCAGAGGTTGACGTTCATGCCGGCCAGCACCCGACGCCCGGCCAGCCAGAAGGCGATGAACTCGCGGGATTCGGTGCTGCCGCGGAAGACGACCCGGTCGTAGGCGTCGGGGTCGACGTAGCCGGTGTACTCCATGCCCAGGTCGTACTGGTCCGTGAAGAAGTACGGCAGCCGCTCGTAGATCACGTCCTGGCCGAGCATGGCCCGGGCCGCGGTCTGCGGCTGGTGGAGGGCGTTGGCCCAGTGCTCGACGCGGATGTGCTTGCCCAGCAGCGGGTGGAACGCGCTGGCGACGTCGCCGGCCGCGTAGACGTCGGGGTGGGAGGTGCGCAGCCGCGCGTCGACGTGGACGCCGTTGCCGACGTCGAGTCCGGCGGCCGCGGCGAGCCCGCTGTTGGGGGTGACGCCGACACCGACGATCACCGCGTCCGCCTCGACGCGCGTGCCGTCGGCCAGCAGCACGCCGTCCGCATGCCCGCCGCTGCCCGTGATCTGCGCGATCTGGGTGCCGCAGCGCAGGTCCACCCCGTGGTCGGTGTGCAGCTCGGCGAAGATCTGGCCGACCTCGCGGCCCAGCACCCGCTGCAGGGGGACCTGGGCCGTGTCCAGCACGGTCACCTCGACGTCGGCGGCGCGGGCGGCGGCCGTCGTCTCCAGGCCGATCCAGCCGGCGCCGATCACCACGACCCGGGACGCCGCGCGGAACGTCTCCTTCAGCCGGTCGCTGTCCGCGAGGCGCCGCAGATAGAGCACCCCGTCGAGGTCCGCGCCCGGCACCGGCAGCGGGCGCGGTGTGGAGCCGGTGGTGAGCAGCAATTTCGCGTAGTCGTGGTGGCTGCCGTCGGCGAGGGTCAGCCGGTGCCCGTCCGGGTCGATCCCGGTGACCGTGGTGCCCAGCCGCAGGTCGACCCCGTGCTGGGAGTACCACTCCGGCGGGTGCACGAACGCCTGCTCCTTCTCGGACGTGCCCAGGAGGTAGCTCTTCGACAGCGGCGGGCGCTCGTAGGGGCGCTCGCGCTCGTCGCCCAGCAGGACGATCGGGCCGTCGAAGCCTTCCGCGCGCAGCGTCTCCGCGGCCTTCGCGCCGGCCAGGCCCGCTCCGACGATCGTGAATGCTGTGTTCCCGGCGTTCCCGGCGTTCCCGGCCATGTCGCGCTCAGCTCCCGTCTGCGCTGCCCGCAGCCCACGCGGCCCATGCCGTCGTACGCGGCCCCGGGCGCCTCCAGATCATCAAGTACCCGATCATCAAGTACCCGCTGGCCTGCCGGGCAGGTACCGCCGATGGTGTGGTCGGCGGCCAGTGGGACCAGTGGGGTCAGGGGTGATGAGGGGTACCTGTGGGGTCAGAGGGAGGGGTAGGGCCGGGGAGGGTGACGGATGCCCGCGGGAGGGGTGGGCGCGGACGGGGCCGCGGTGCTGACATGCCCTCAGCCGTCCTCCACCATGCCCAGGAGACGCTCCCCCCTGCCGTGGACGCGCTCTGCCCTGCCGACGACGACATCCTCGGCCGTACCTGAAACGACACCCTCCACCGCACCGAGAGCGACCTCCCCAGCACCGTCGACGCCCCCCGCAGACCCCTCGACGCCACCCGCAGAATCGAGGAAGTGGAATTCCGGGTGCGGATGCATCAGGAAGTCGTGATGCGAGATGTTCCAGGCGTACGCCCCGGCCACGCCGAACACCACCCGGTCGCCCGACCGCAGCCCCGGCGCCGGGACATCGCGGGACAGGACATCCTTCGGGGTGCACAGCTGGCCGGTGACGGTGACACGGTCGCCGCGCGCCGCGGACCGCGGCCAGGGGTGCGGCCACGGCTCGTCGGACCGCAGCACCGTGCAGGGCTGGTCGTGGCCCTTGGTCGCGGGGGTGCGCAGATGGTGGGTGCCGCCGCGGACCACGGCGAACTCCTCGCCGTGACTGTGCTTCACATCCAGCACCTCGGTCGCATACCAGCCGCAGTACGCGGTCAGCGCGCGCCCCGGCTCGATGCGCAGCGTGAGCGCCGGGTGGGCCGCCGCCAACCGGGCCAGGCCCGCCCCGTACGCCGGCCAGTCGAAGCGCCGCTCCGGGGCGGCGTAGTCGACGGCCATCCCGCCACCGATGGTCACCTCCGACAGGCCGACCCGGTGACGCCAGGCGAGCTGCGCCGCCCACGTCACGATCGCCTCCGACACGGCCAGCTGCTCCGGCGCCTCCAGCCCGCTCGCCAAATGGGCGTGTACGCCGACGAGTTCGAGGTTCGGGTAGGTGCCGTCGGTGAGCAGCGCGACCACCTCGTCCGCCTGCTCCGGGTCCAGCCCGAACGGGGTGGGCCGGCCACCCATCGCCAGCGAACTGCCGTCCAGGGAACCGTCGTCGACCGGCAGGTTGAAGCGTGCCAGGACCGCGATACGGCGCTCCGGCGCGAGATCGGCGGCGAGGCCGGCCAGCATGTGCAGCTCGTAGACGCTCTCCACATGGAAGCGCCGCACGCCGATTTCGAGAGCCTGGGTGATCTCCTTCGGCGTCTTGCCGGGACCACCGAAGGCCAGCGGCGCATCGGGCACCGCCTTGCCGACATGCGCCAGTTCGCCGCCCGAGGAGACCTCGTAACCGTCGACATACGGGCGCAGCGCCGCCAGGATCTCCGGCTCAGGGTTGGCCTTCGCCGCGTAGTAGAGCTCCACACGCTCGGGCAGCGCCGCCCGCACCTCGGCCATATGGGCCCGCAGAGCCCCCAAGTCGTAGATGTACGCGGGGAGTTCCTCGGCGCGCAGGGACAGGGCGCGCTCCCGGACGGCGGGAGTGGGGGCGGTCATCGGGCGCTCCAGGGGGTGGTGTCGTCGGTGCGCACGGCACCGGACAGAACGGACTCGGCCAGCGGCGAGGGCAGCAGCACATAGCCGGCCTCCCGGTCGGCCTTGCGCTCCCAGCGGGTGAGCAGATTGGCCTTCGCGGGCAGCGGCACCCCGGCCAGCAGGGCGGCCAGCCGCGGCGGGCAGCCGTACCGGTCCGCGTAGGTCTGCAGAGTGCGCCGCACCTGCGCCCACAGCTCCGCCTCGGCGTCCGGATGCAGATCGGCGAGCGCGGCCAGCATCTCCGCCACATGGTTGACCAGCAGGCAGTACACCACCCGGTCCCAGCCGCGCTGCGCGTCGTACGTCATCGGCCCGGCGACCGCCTCCGGCAGCGAGGCGAGCAGCTCGGTGTGGTGCTCGGGGACGAGCTTCGTGCCCTCCAGATCACGGAAGAGGACCTGCGCGGGCATACCGTCGCCGTCGACGCAGACCAGCACGTTCTGCAGATGCGGTTCCAGCACCATGCCGTGATCGAAATACGCGGCGAGCACCGGCGGGACCAGCAGATTCAGATAGGCGGCCCACCACTCCAGCGCGGCCTGCGGCCCCGCGCCGTCCAGCAGGCGGGAGATATGGGCCGCGCTGCTCGGGTACTCGTCGGCGACGGCGGCCGCCAGCAGCGGCGTGGTGCCCGGCAGCAGCCGCCGGGAAAGCCCCTCGCGGATGATCACGCCGAATCCTTCGAGCAACTCGGTGTCCGGCCGCCCATCGGCGCCGGGCAGCGCCAGACTCCGGTAGGCGGGCTCGCGCAGCACCGCGCTGCCGGGGAAGCGGGTCGCCAGGTCGGCGAGCACCGGCTCCAGCAGCCGGGTCAGCGCGACCGCCCCGGACAGCTCGTAACTGGCGTTCTTACGAAGGCAGTTGGTGATCCGGACGTTCAGACTGAACTTCAGGAAGGACGCACCGTCGTACAGCGTGCGGACCGACGCGGTCGCCGCGAACGGGGTCTCACTGTGGCCCAGGACGAGGATGTCGCCGCGATCCAGCGCTTCCTGGAGGCCGGCGTGCCCCCGCAGCAACTCGTACTGCCAGGGGTGGGCCGGCAGCAGCCGGTAGCCGTCCGGGACCTCGCCGGCCAGCGCGTCCAAGGGGGCCGTGGCACCGGGCGTGGCGCACTCCTCCGCTATCAGCCCGTCGCGGACGGCGAGCAGCAGCAGCGGGAACGACGCCCCGGCCTCCGGCGCGTACGCCTGCCAGTCGGCCGGATCCCCGGTGCGGGCCTTGGGCGTGGGATGGAAACGGTGGCCCAGGATCAGCGACTGCTCGGACGCCACATAGCCGGCCTGCCACTCGTCACCGCCGTCGGCGGCGGGCGGACCGGACGCGCCACGAGCGGCCAGCGCCGCCGCCACCGCCTGATGGCTGGACTCGATCTGCGCCAGGAACTCCTCGTTGCGCACCCCCGTCCGCAGCGACAACTCGGCATGCACATACTCGGCCAGCCGGCGCCAGCCGACCTCCGCCCACCCCTCCGCGGTCTCCTCGGCCACCGGGCCGGTGAACCGGTGCGCACCGAGCAGCGACGTACGGCGCAGCCCGACCCGCAGCAGCACACCGCGACGCGGCAGCCGCAGCAGCAGCCGGCCGTGATCGACGGCGGTCTGGTGCTCGGGTCCGGAGACCTCGCGGAGCAGGCAGTTCAACAGCGTGTGCGCCACGGCCCGGTCGGCGGTGGGCAGACCGGCGGGGGCGGCCGGGGCCGTACCGGTGCCGGGCGTATTGGTCAGCGAGGGCATCGATGGCTCCTGCGGTTCCGGAGACTACGGGGGAGACGGGGAAGGAGGCGCGGCAGCAGGCCGGGGCCGGCGACCGCGAGGACGGCGGCCAGCGCTGCCGCGGTCCCGGTCAGAACGGGCGCGGCGGGACCGAACCAGTCGTTGCCGGCCGCGGCGGCCACTCCGGCGGCAACCGCACCCGCCTTGGAGAAGAATTCGATCGAGCCGAACAGCCCACCCGGGGCACGGCCCTTCGCACAGTCGGCGGCGAGCACCGACAGACACACCAGGCCCATCGTGAGCCCGGCACCGAGCACCAGCCGTACCGCGATGAACGCGGTCAGCGAGTCCGCGACGCCGTGCCCCGCCAGGCCCAGCGCGATACAGCCGAAACCGAGTACGATGCCGAGCCGCGGACGGCTCCGGAACAGCGAGTGCACCGCGATCGCCGCGACCAGATAACACATGTGCGGCAGAGCGAACAGGACACCCGACACCATCGGGCCGGCACCCGGAATCCGCTCCTTGATCAGCGCGATCAGGTACGGGAACGAGATGACGGTGGAGAAGACGAACGCGAACTCCAGCGCGTACAGGGCCCGCAGGGACGCCGCCGGGGCACGCCCCGCCGAATCGCCCTCCGCGGCCTCGACGGCCTCGACCGGCCCGGCCGCCTCACCCTCCGCGGCAGCCCGGCCCTGCGAAGAACCCGAAGAACCCGAAGAACCCGAAGGCCCAGCAGCGCCGATACGCGGCGGCTCCGGCAGAGCCGCCAGCATCACCGCCGCGGCCAGCGGCAGCAACGCCATCAGCGCATACTGCCGGTGCGGCGACAGCCACGGCGTCAGCGCCCCGACCACGATCGGCGCGAACACCAGCGCCGCCCGCGCACTGCCCTGCATCAGCGTCAGCGCCCGGGACAGCGCACCGCCCTCCAGCGCCGCCCCCAGATAGCCGTTCGACGCGGAGAACGTGCCGCCCAGCACCCCCTGGAGCACCAGCGCCGCCGCGAAGGTGACCAGCGAATCGGCCCAGCCCGCCAGCAGAAACGCCGCGGCCAGACCCAACTGCGCCCGCAGCAACAGCCGTTTACGGCCGAACCGGTCGGCGAGCCGCCCCCACAACGGCGCACCGACGGCACCGAAGATCGTCGGCACGATGTACAGCAACCCCGCCCAGCGAGCGGCCTCGTCGCCCAGCTCCGGAAGGATCTCGGTGAGGTACGGCGGCAGACCCAGCGCGGCGAACGACGCCACGAAGTAGCAGCCCGCCACCGCGTACACCTGACGGGGAGCGAGCCCCCGGCCGACCTTCGTCTCCACAGCGGCCGCATCCGCACGGCGCGCGGCCACGGTTCTCGTCGGGCTTATCCGCATCGTCGTCACATCCCCGTCGGCAGCGTCGGCAGCAGGTAATTGGGGCCGGTGGTGTAGTGCTTGTTGATGTCGGCCGCGCCCGAACGCTCCTTGGACAACAGGGTTCCGGCGCTGACCATGGCCTTGACCGGCAACTCCCCGGCGTCCAGCACATACGACCGCAGTACGGCACCCGGCTCGCCCGGCGCGGTACCCAGCCGCTCGACCGCCTCCGCGAGCCGGTCGCGGACCAGGGCCAGCAGCCGGCCGAGCGGCGCCCGCCCGTGCCGCGCCAGCCCGAAGGCGTAGGAACCCGCACACAGATGGACGGTGATGGTGGCGAACAGGTCCAGCACCGGCCGGTCCTGCTCGGAGAAGATCCGCGGATCGGCGAAATCCCCGGGGTCCGGGGCGTCCGCGCCCAGGGCGTCCCGCAGCCGCACGGTGTTGATCCGCGGCCCGTCGTTGTCCTTGAACAGCAGCCGCAGCCGGGTGCCGCGCGCCCCCTCGTCCAGCACCAGCGAGATGTTCTGCTGGTGCGACTCCAGACCGATGCCATAGCCGAACAGCGTGGTCTGCCAGTCGAAGAGCAGGGTCAGACAGGCGTCCAGCAGCGCCAGCGGGTCGCCGCCGTAGAAACGGTCGGCGAGCTCGTCGATCACCAGCCGCCCACCGGGCGCCCGGCCGAGCAACGCCGCCATCGGCACCACCGCGCTGCCGTCCAGACCCGCCGGATAGCGCCGGCACAGCACGGCCAGCAACTCATGACCGGCGTGCGCGTACCCCGTCTCATCGGCCTGCAGAACCGACTCCGCGAACCGCGGCTCACGGGCGATGACCTTCGCCAGCAGCCGCTGGCCCGCGGCGCCGTCGACGAGCGTCGGGGGCTTGATGGTGCGCCGGTTGCGCAGCCCCAGCGTCGAGGTGGCCAGCGGAAGCTTCAGATGCAGCCGGGGATCGGCGCCCACGGCCACGGTCCGCATCGACAACGTCGGCACCACACCGAGCAGCGCCCGCTCGGAGAGCACCGCCTCGCCCTCCAGACCGGTCGCGGCCAGGGCCTCCTGCAGCGGATCACCGAGCGTCAACGGATGCACAGGAAGCGCGAGATGGCTCTCACCGAGCTGCGGCAGCCCCAGCTCGGCCGGCGTCGGCCAGCAGCCGGGCAGCGCCGCCGCCCCGCCCGCCACGGTGATCGCCCGGCGCGGCACGGCCAGCCAGCGCAGCGCGAAGTGCGGCCGGAACTCCGGTGCGTACGCCCGTATTCGGGCCTCGTCCAGACCGGAGCGGCCGCGCGCGGTCGGGTACACGGGATGGTCGTGCCGGGCCGCGAGCGTGTCGTACGCCAGGCCCCCGTCCAGCCCCAGCCAGGAATCGACGGACGGCCCATGACGCTTCGTCAGCTCGGCCGCCACCTCCTCCCCGGTCCTGGCGTGCAGCCGCATCGTCGCCAGCGTTTGCCGGCACTCCTCGGCGAAGGCGTCGAAGCCCGCCCGGTCCGCCGGGTCGGCGAGCGCACCCAACGCGGCCAGGACCTCGTCGACCGAGGTCAGCCGCGCGCCGTCGGACTCACGGACGAGCAGCGGCAGCCGGGCCGCGTACTCGCTCTGATAGCCGTCCGGACCCAGCGGCAGCAACAGTGCACCGGCGTCCGGGCCGGCGGGCAGCCGCAGCCACGGGCCGTCCGGCCGCTCCAGCACGGTGCCGCGGGTGCGCAGCCCGACGACGTCCTCCCGCAGCAGCGCGCTCAGCACCCGCAGCAGCAGCTCCGACTCCTCGGCCGGGGCGGTCGGGTCGGTCGGGGCAGCTGAGCCGGTCGAGTCACCCGCGTCAGCTGCGTCAGTCGAGCCGGTCGAGTCAGCCGAGCTGGCCGAGCTGGCCGATCCGGTCGGCCCGCGTCCGGCCGCTCCGCCTCCGGTCGCCCCGTCTCCGGTCCGGCCCGTGAGTGTGTCGACGGCGACGCTCACGACGAGATCTCCCAGCGCTCGGTGGCGAAGAAGCCGTCCGCGACCCGGTCCACGGCCGCCCGGTCCGCGCCGGTGACCCGCAATACACCCAGGTAGTCGCGGTTGGTGCGATACAGCGGATGCTCGGTACCGACCGGACGCAGCGGCCGGTAGCTCACCCGCACGCCGTCCACCTCGCGGTCCACGGCGTCCGGCGCGCCGGTGAGTGTCCCGGCCCGGTCGGCGAGTGCGTACTCCACCCGGCCCGCGGCGTCACGCCGGGCACCGAGGTCGGCGGGCAGCGGCTCGCCCAGATGCGTACGCAGGATGTGCTCGAACAGCGGGATCTCCAGCAGCTGCGCCAACAGCAGATCGCACTGGTCGCCGATGACGCGGTAGTTCACCTCGATGAGCCGCGCCCGCCCCTCGTGCACCACGAACTCGGTGTGACAGGCCCCGAAACCGACGCCCAGCGCGTCGAGTTGGGCCAGCACCTGGGCGACGACGGGCTCGGGCTGGTCGGCGACGAAGTCCAGCCGCTCCTCGATGAAGGCCGGGGGCGGCGAGACGGCGGTGTGGAAGCCGCCCAGCACATGCCGCACCCGCCCGTCGCCGAGCGTCTCCAGGGTGAAGAGCTCACCGGGCAGGAACTCCTCGGCGACCAGTGCCGCCCCGGGCCGCCGCTCCTGAACCTCCTTGGCGCGCACCACCAGTTCCTCGGCGTCGCCGACCAGCATCACATCCTCGCTGGCCACGCCCTCGCGGGGCTTGAGGACGCAGGGATACGGCAGGCCGGCACCGGCCAGCGCGGACGGGTCCTGGCCCGGCGCCAGCTCGGCGGTCCGCACGGTGTCGGCGCCGGCCGCGGCGAGATGGCGGCGCATCTCCGCCTTGTTCTTGGCCCGCAGTGCGGCCCGCCAGTCCTTGCCGGGCAGCCCGAAGTAGTCGGCGACCAGCGCCGCTTGGGTCTGCAGATGGTCGCTGTTGCTGAAGACCGCGGTGGCCGGGTGGTGGGTGGCTATGCGGGAGATGACGGCGCGGAAGTCACGGACGTCGCACTCCACAACCTCGATCTCGGGGTAGGTGCGCCGGTGCGCCTCGGGCTGGTCCGTCAGGACCGTGACATCGAGACCGAGACGGGCCGCGGCGGGCAGGAATCCATCGGTGACCGAGTCGGTTGGATTGAGAGCGAGCAGATACATCCGCATGAGCGGGCCCCTTCGGGATCGGGGGTGGTGCGGGGACATGAGTGGGCGCTTCGGTAACGCCACGGAGGGAACCAATCACCCTCTGTAATCGTTGCCGGATAAAAGGAGGCAGCAGGCAAGAGGCGAAGGCCACCAGCAAGAGGCGGAAGGCACGCCCGCTAGAACAAGGTCACTGACAAGAGGTGGAGGTCACTGGCAAGAAGCGGAGGTCACTGGCAAGGGGCGGAAGGCGCGGGCGAGTTACGGAGAGAACGGGCGAGTTACCGAGAGAGGAGTTGCGGAGAGAGGGGCGAGCAGCGAGGTACGAAGTAACGAAGAAGCAGGCAGGAGCGAAGGCAGGAGCGCGAGGCGAGGCGGACCGGCGAGGTGGGCTGGAGAGCTTGACCGGCCAGGCGGACCTGCGAGGTGGAGCGGCGAGGCGGAGCGTCCCTTGCAGGTCAACCGTGCCCCTCCCGGTGTGCGCCGCGTGGAACACGAGGCGCACACCGGGAACCGGCCGAAACCTGCTCACCTGTGACGGCGGGTTGTGACGGCAGGTCAGGCATCAGTGGCCCGGCGTCGCGGCCGGTCAGGCCTTCGGCAGCTTCACACCGGTGGCCTTGGCCACGTCGGCGAGCATGTGCTCGGCGGCCTGGATGCCGATGCCGGACATCCAGGTCTCGTCCGGCACGTCGAAGACCTTGTCGTTCTTGACGGCGGGCAGGTCCTTCCAGACCGGGTTGGACGTGACGTCCTTCTGCTGGGTCTTGTCCGGGGTGTCGGCCACGGTCACGAAGACCAGGTCGGCGTCGGCCTTGTCGATCTCCTCCGGGCTGACGTCGAGCATCGTCTTCTCCGGGTCGGTGGAGTTCTGCGACTTCGGACGCGTCAGGCCGATGTCGTTGAGGACGACACCGCTGTAGGAGGACTTCTGGTAGAGGCGGGTCGGGCCGGCGACGAAGCGGACCACCGAGGCGGACGGCATCTTGCCGTCGTACTTCTTCTTGATGGCCGCGCCCAGCGCCTTGGCCTGCGCCTCATACGACTTGAGCCGCTTGGCGGCCTGCTTCTCCAGGCCCAGGGCCTCGGCGTGCGCCTTCAGGTTCGCCTTCCAGGGGCCGCCGGTGGTCTCGGTGAAGACGGTCGGCGCGAGCGCCTTGAGCTTGTCGTAGATCTTGTCGTGCCGGACCTTGGACGACAGGATCAGGTCGGGCTTGAGGGAGGCGATCTTCTCCAGGTTCGGTTCCAGCAGCGGGCCGACGTCCGTGACGCCCTTGACCTCGTCCTTGAGGTACGTCGGGAAGCCGCCCTCGGTCTTCATGTGCGGGGAGACCGCGCCGACCGGCTTGATGCCGAGCATGGTGACGTCGTCGAGCTCACCGGTGTCCAGGACGACGACGCGCTTGGGCTGCGAGGGGATCTTCACGTCGCCCTTGACGGTCTTGACGGTCCGCGGGAAGGCGCCGGAGGCACCGGACTTGGCCGCGTCGTCGCCGCCCGAGGACTTTTCGCCACCACAGGCGGCGAGGGCGGCGGTACCCAGAACGACGGCGAGCAGCGCGGCGAGCAGCCGCCCGATGCCGCGGAGGGAGAGTCTGCTGAACATGCGGGTTCGACTTTCTTTTGGGGAGCGGGGACAGATGCTCGTGGGGGAGAGCGCGGGGGGTGGGGCTTGTGGGGCTTGTGGGGCTTGTGGGTCTCTGGGGTCGGCCGGGGTGGGCTCCGGTCGGCCGGACGGGCTCCGGGTCAGTCGGACGCGGTGGTGTGTCGAAGTGGGCTGCCCTTCGGGATGACCAGCGGAGTGCCGGTCTCCGGGTCCGGAATCACCCGGCAGTCCACGTCGAAAACGGCCTTGACCAGTTCCGCGTCCAGGACCTCCGCCGGGGCGCCGGCCGCGGCCAACTGCCCGTCCTTGAGGACCACGAGGTGGTCGGCGTACCGGGCGGCCTGCCCGAGGTCGTGCAGCACCATCACCACGGTGCGGCCCGCCTCGGCGTGCAGCGCGGCGACCAGATCGAGGACGTCGAGCTGGTGCCGCAGGTCGAGGAAGGTGGTGGGCTCGTCGAGCAGCAGCAGATCGGTGTCCTGCGCCAGCGCGAGGGCGATCCAGGCGCGTTGCCGCTGGCCGCCGGAGAGCTGGTCCACCGGCTGGTCGCGCAGCCCGGTGGTGCCGGTGCGCCGCAGCGCCTCCTCGACGGCCTGCTGGTCGGCTTCCGACCAGGGGCTGAGCAGTCGCTGGTGCGGGTAGCGGCCGAGCCGTACCAGCGCCTCGACGGTGATCGCGTCGGGGGTGACGGGTTGCTGCGGCAGCAGGCCCATCCGCAGGGCCAGGGCCTTGGCGGGCATCCGGTGGATGTCGGAGCCGTCCAGGGTGACGGTGCCGGCGGCCGGCGCCAGCAGCCGGGTCAGTCCGCGCAGCAGGGTGGACTTGCCGCAGGCGTTGGGGCCGACGACGGCGGTGACGGCGCCGCCCGGCAGCACCAGGTCGAGGCCGCCGACGATCAGCCGGTCGCCGTAGCGCAGATCGAGCCCGTGGGTGGAGAGCTGGTTGGCGGGCGGCTGGTCAGTGGCCGATTGGCCGGTGGCCGGTTGGTCGGTGGTCGACTGGTCAGTGGTCAGCTGGTCAGTGGTCGACTGGCTGGTTGTCAGCTGGCCATTGGTCACTTTGCCGGTGGTCACTTTGCTGGTGGTCACTTGGCCGTTGGCCAGCTGGTCGGTGGTCAGCTGGTGGGAGGTCATCGGGCACTCCTGTTCACGGAACTGCTCTGACGGATCATCAGCACCAGCAGCCAGGGCGCGCCCAGGGTGGCGGTGACCACCCCGACCGGCAGCCCGCTGACCGGCAGCAGATACTGCGCCACCAGATCGGAGGCGAGCAGCAGTACGGCACCGGCGAGGCCGGAGAGGGCAAGCGTCCCGGCGGTCGGCGGACCCGCCAGGAACCGCACGATGTGCGGGACGGCCAGCGCGACGAAGGCGACCGGGCCGGTCAGTGCGGCGGCCAGCGAGGCCAGCACGATGGCGGTCACCAGGACCTGGAGGCGGGCGGTGTTGGTGTTCAGACCGAGCGCGCCGGCCGAGTCGTCGCCCAGGTCCAGCACGGCCAGCCGGCGGTGCAGCAGGAAGGCGACGACGAGCGCCACCACCACCGCCCCGCCCGCGGCCCACACTTCGGTCCAGGTCCGCCCGTACACCGACCCGGTGGTCCACTGGAGCGCCGAGCCGGCCAGCTCGGTGGGAAAGCGGACGACCATGAAGTTCACCGCGGCGGTCAGCCCCGCCTGGACGGCCAGGCCGACCAGGACGAGCCGGGTGACGCTGACGCCGGCGCGCCAGGCGAACACGCCCAGCAGCACCGCGGCGAGCAGCCCACCGCCGAGCGCGGCCAGCGGAATCAGCGCCTGCGAGGCGCCGGCCGCCAGCATCACCACCGCGCCGAACGAGGCGCCGCCGGTCACCCCCATCACGTCGGGGGAGGCGAGCGGATTGCGGAACAGCCGCTGCAGGAGTGTGCCGGCCACCGCCAGCCCGGTGCCCGCGACGACCGCCGCGACCATCCGGGGGGCCCGGAACTCCTGCACCACCAGCACCGTGCCCGGATCGCCCAGCCCGAAGAGGCCCTTGAGCGCGTCGGCCGGCGGCAGCGGCATCTCGCCGTTGGCCACGGACACCGTGACGAGGGCGAGGAGTACGAGAACGCCACCGAGGGCGAGCAGCGGTGTACGGCGGCCGGCGGGGCGGCGCGCGGTGCTCGCGGACACGGCGCCGAGCGGCTTCTTGGCCCGCACGGTCCCAGTCCCGGTCCCAGTCCCGGTCCCGGTCACCGCGCCGTTGACCGTGTCCTTGACCGCGCCGTCCACCGCATCCTTGGCTGTGTCGTCCACCGTGTCGTTCACCGCCTTGCCCACCGCGCCGTCCATAGCGTTGTTGGCTGCGTCGTTGGTTGTGTCGTTCATCGGGCCACCTTCCGGGCCAGCACCGCGAGCAGCGGCGCGCCGAGGAACGCGGTGAGGATGCCGACCTGAAGCTCGGACGGCCGGATGACGACCCGTCCGAGGATGTCGGCGGTGAGCAGCAGCAGCGGTCCCGCGATCAGGCAGCCGGGCACCACGATGCGGTGGTCGGAGGAGCGGAACAGCTGCCGGACGAGGTGCGGTGCGGCCAGGCCGATGAAGGCGAGCGGACCGGCGACGGCGACCGCGGACCCGGCGAGCAGGATCACCGCGAGGCCGCCGGCCGCCCGGATCCGGGACACCGGCACACCGAGCGCCAGCGCGGAATCGTCGCCCAGGGCGAGCGCGTTGAGCGCGGGGGTGATGGCCAGCGCGACGACCAGGCCGAGCACCAGGGTCGGCAGCACCGGGTAGAGCACGGCGAGGGGGCGTTCGGCCAGCGATCCGGCCAGCCAGAAGCGGGCCTCGTCCAGCGAGCGCTTGCTGGCCAGCATCACCGTCGACGTCCATGACACCAGGACGAGTTGGAGGACCGTGCCGCCGAGCGCGAGGCGTACCGGATCGAGGTCGCCGGCCCGCCGGGCGAGCGCCTGGGCGAACAGTGCGGCGCCGGCGGCCCCCGCGAACGCGAACCAGAGGTATTCGACGGGACGGGTCAGATGCAGCGCGAAGATGGCGGTGACCACGGCGAAGGACGCGCCCGCGTTGATGCCGAGGGTGGTCGGTGAGGCCAGCGGGTTGCGGGTGATGCCCTGGGTGACCGCGCCGGCGACGCCGAGCGCCGCGCCCACCGCGAGCGCGACGACGGTCCGCGGCAGTCGCAGCCCGGTGACCACGATGGCGTCGCGTCCGTGTGCGCTTCCTGACAGGGCATCAAGCACCGTGGACAGCGGCACGGACCGGGCGCCGAGGGCGAGGCTCAGAGCCGCGCAGACCGCCAGCGCGCAGAGCCCGGCCGTGAACAGCGGGATGCTGCGCCAGGTCTTCGTGGCGGGGCGCGCGCCGGGCACGGGGGGTGCGGTGGCTGGTGGCTTGATCGTCGACACGCGGCGTTACATTAGGTTAGGCATACCTAAACCCGCAAGTCTGAGCCCGTGAAGGATCAACAAATCCCTTTTGTCGACCCGCCGGTCGGTAATGCCCGCCCACCTGCTACGCCGTTTACGGGTCATGCTGGAAGGGAGGCCGACTTGAGGAGCGTCATGAACCCCAGCACCCCCCGCATCGCGGTCATCGGCGCCGGCCCCGGCGGCCTGACCTGCGCCCGCGTCCTCCAGCGCCACGGCGCGCCGGTCACCGTCTTCGACCGGGATCCCGCAGCCGACGCCCACCCGCAGGGCGGCACGCTCGTCATGCGGCCGCACTCCGGGCAACGCGCTCTCCAAGAGGCGGGCCTCGACGAGCAGTTCCGCGCCCTGGCCCGCCCCGTAGGCCAGGAGACGCGACTGCTCGACCACACAGGCACCCTCCTGGGACGCACACCGCCACCCGACGAGGAACCGAGCCCCGAAATCGACCGCGGAGAGCTGCGCCGCCTGCTCCTGGACTCCCTCGCTCCCGGCACCGTGCACTGGGGCCAGTACCTCCGCACCCTCCATCCGATCGGCGACGGCACCCACAAAGCCGAGTTCGACGACGGCCACACCGCCACCTTCGACCTGGTCATCGGCGCCGACGGCGCGTGGTCCAGGGTGCGGCCCCTGCTCTCGGACGACACCCCCCACTACTCCGGCGTCACCTTCGTCGAGGCCGGATTCGACGACGCCGACACCCGCCACCCGGCCGTCGCCCGCCTGGTCGGCGACGGCGGCATGAGGGCCCTGTCCGGCAGCAAAGGCCTGATCGCCCAACGCGACGGCCACGGCCGCATCCGCGTATACGCCGCCTTCCGCGGCTCCCAGGACTGGGCGGCGGAGCGCGGCCTGAGCCTCGACGACACGGAGGCGGTGCGCGCCGCCCTGCTCGAAACGTTCGCCGGCTGGGACGGCCAACTGCTGGCACTGCTGCGGGACAACGACGGTGGGTTCGTCAACCGGCCGCTGTTCGCCCTGCCCGTACCCCACACCTGGCCCCACACCCCCGGCCTCACGCTGCTCGGCGACGCCGCGCACCTCATGACGCCGCTCGCCGGCACGGGCGCCGACCTCGCCATGCTCGACGGCTGCGAACTCGCCCTGGCGCTCACCCTCCCTCGTAGCCCCGAGGGCGGGGGAGGGGCGGCCATCACCGACCAGGACGCGGCGGTGCGCGCGTACGAGGCGGCCATGCTGCCGCGCTCCGCCGAGGCCGCCGAGAGCGCCGCCCGCGCCCTGGACGACGCGCTCACCCCCGACGCACCGCACGGCGCCCGGCATCATCTGCTGCGCCGCTTCCGTCACCACTGACGTGCGAACGGGGGCCTGGTGGACCCTTAGGGGAGATCCCCTAAGGGTCCACCAGGCCCCAGGCCAATGCATACCCGCTGCGAGCCGGCCCCACCGCTCCTTCACGTCGCTCCTTCACGTCGCTCCTTCACGCCTCGGCTCTTGCCAGCCCTCCGACCCCTCCGATCCCTCCGATCCCTCCGGTTGCGCCCCCGCCGGCCCCATCGGACGATCGGCACCGTACGTAAACGATCACCGCACCGTTCGAAAGTGATCAGCGGTACGCGAGGCCGGCGAGAGCGCACGACGACAGCGAGGACACCGAAGACCCCCGCCGAGGAGGGACGGAACACACGTGAAGATCACCGAGCCCACGCTCGGCGCGCCGTGTTGGGTGGAGCTGGGCACCTCGGACGTGGACGCCGCCACGGTCTACTACCGCGAGGTCTTCGGCTGGAGCGCCGAGACCGACCCGCGCTCAGAAGCCGGCGGCTACACCGTCATGTCGCTGGGCGCCGCCCCGGTCGCCGCCGTGACCCCTCTCTACACGCCGGGGCAGCCGACCGCGTGGACCGTGTCGTTCGCGACCCGGGACACGGACGCGCTGGCCGCCGCGGTCGCCGAGGCCGGCGGGAAGCAGCTGCTGGCACCGCGGGACATCTTCGACGTGGGCCGCTTCGCCGTCGTCGCCGACCCGGAGGGAGCCGTCTTCTCGCTCTGGCAGGCCCGCTCCTTCCCCGGTGCCACCCTGTTCAACGCGCCGGGCTCGCTCGGCTGGGTCGAACTCGCCACCCGGGACGCGGAGCGCGCCAGGGCCTTCTATCCGCGGGTGTTCGGCTGGACGGTCACCGCGCACGACCGGTACACGCGATGGGGCATCGACGGCGCCGAGTTCGGCGGTATGCGCCCCCTGGACGAGCGCAATCCGGACGACCGCCCCACGCACTGGCTGCCGTACTTCGCGGTCGAGGACGTCGATGCGACCGCCGCCCGCGCCATCGAGTCCGGCGGCATGCTGCTGGGCCCCCCGACCGACGTACCCGGCGGCCCGCGGATCGCGATGATCCGCGACCCCCAGGGCGCGGTCTTCGGCATCCACAGCGCCGTCGACGAGGGCTGACCCGAGCACAGCTCACGAACACCGACCGAACCACAACTCACGAAGGCCGACGGAAGCACAACTCACCAACGCCGACCGAAACGCAGCCCACCAACGCCCTCCACGGCGGCTACCGACGCGCTGACATCGGTGCGCTGACCCCCCGTCACGCGATTGGCCCTCAGGCGGTCGTTTCACCACACTTCTTGGGTGATATGAGCGTAATGTCCAACTAGCGCTGGCGGCGCCACCATGCCGATGGGTGGCCATTGCGCGTCAAGAACAGGAGACCCCTATGTCCACGACCGACATCCTCGTGGCCCGAGGAACGCGGCTCGCCGCCGGAGCGGGCGCGCTGACCACGGTTGTCGCCCTCGGAGCGGCGCTGCTCGCCGCGGCGCCGGCCCAGGCGACTCCCGCGAAGCCGAAGCCGTACGGCATCGTCACCGCCAAGGGGGGAGTGAACGAGCGTCAGTACCCCAGCACCGACTCCTCCGTGGAGGGGCATCTGGGCCACCGCGCGCACGTCGGTCTGGTGTGCAAGGTCCGTGCCCAGAACGTCATGGGCAACACCGTCTGGTTCCTGACCCGGGACGGCGTGCGCGGGGGTCGCTACCCGACCTGGGTGTCGGCGAAGTTCGTGACCAATTCCGGTGCCGTCAAGTACTGCAAGGACCTTTCGCGGAGCCATATGGAGCCCATTGACCCGGCGAAGCCCGGCAACGGCTGATCCGCGGCCCCGCGCGGCGCCCTGACGGTCGTAGGGCGCCCCGCGGAGCGCGTGCGGGGCCCGGCCCCGGTGCCTCCGGGTGCCGGGCCGGGCCCCCGGTGCCTCCGGCGCAGCGCCGCACCCCTTCCCTCTTCCGTATTACTGGAACACGTTCTACTGTGCCCCTCGACCCGGCATCCGACGGCCCGTCAGGAACCCGGAACAGGAAGCGGCCATCGGCGCCGGGCGACTCGCACCGGACGAACTGGAGGGGCCGTGCACCTCGAATACACCCCCGGACAGCAGCAGTTGCGCGCCGAACTGCGGACGTACTTCGCCGGACTGGTGCCGGACCGCGCCTACGCCAGGTACACCGAGCCCGCCGCCCAGAAGCGTTTCTACCGCGAGACCGTGCGCCGCCTGGGCCGCGACGGCTGGCTCGGGGTCGGCTGGCCCACGGAGTTCGGCGGGCGGGGCATGAGCCCGATGGAACAGTTCGTCTTCTTCGACGAGGCGGCGCAGGCGGGCGTCCCGCTGCCGCTGATGGCGCTGAACACCGTCGGCCCGACGATCATGCAGTACGGCACCGACGAGCAGAAGGCCTACTTCCTGCCCCGGATCCTCTCCGGCGAGATCGACTTCGCCATCGGCTACAGCGAACCGGACGCCGGGACGGACCTCGCGGCGCTCAGGACCCGCGCCATACGCGAGGGCGACGAGGAGACCGGCCACTACGTCGTCAACGGGCAGAAGATCTGGACGACCAACGGCGACACCGCCGACTGGGTGTGGCTCGCGGTACGGACTGCCTTCGAAGATCCTGCTGCCCCGCCCCACAAGGGCATCACCATGCTCCTCGTCCCCACCAGCGACCCCGGCTACTCCTGCACCCTGATCAACACCCTCGCCTCGCACGACACCACCGCCAGCTACTACGAGAACATCACCGTCCCCGCCGCCCGCCGCGTCGGCGAGGAGAACAAGGGCTGGCGGATCATCACCAACCAGCTCAACCACGAGCGGGTCACCCTCGCCGCGCACGGCACCATGGCCATCCGCGCCCTGCACGACGTGCAGCGCTGGGCCGCCGACACCAAGCTCGCCGACGGCCGCCGGGTCATCGACCTGGGCTGGGTCCGTGGACGGCTGGCCCGCACCCACACCAGACTGGACGCCATGAAGCTGCTGAACTGGCAGATGGTCGACGCACTCCAGAAAGGCACCCTCACCCCGCAGGACGCCTCCGCGGTCAAGGTCTACGGCTCCGAGGCCCGCAGGGACGCCTACGCCTGGCTGATGGAGGTCGTCGGCTCGGCCGGCCCCCTCAAGGAGGGCTCGGCGGGCGCCGTACTCCACGGCGAACTGGAGCGCGGCTACCGCTCGGCCGTCATCTTCACCTTCGGCGGCGGCAACAACGAGATCCAACGCGAGATCATCTCCTGGATCGGCCTCGGGATGCCCCGCGTACGGCGCTGACACGGCTCGGGAGGTGCGGTGATGACAGGCGACCCCGGACTCTTCGGCCCCCGCTCGGTGACCTGGCAGATGCACGGCGACCCCATGATGTGGATAGCGGGCGTCCGCGCGCTGTACCTCCAGGCACTGCACCCGCGCGCGGTACGCGGAGTGATGCAGAACTCCGCCGCCTTCCAGAACAACGAGAGGGGCAGCCGGGACGCCTGGGGCCGGCTGATGCGGACCGCGAACTTCGTCGGCACCCTCACCTACGGCACCACCGAAGCCGCCGAGCAGGCCGGCGCCAGGGTCCGCGCCCTCCACCGCCGGCTGACCGCCACCGACCCGGCCACCGGCGAACGCTACGGCGTCGACGAACCGGCCCTGCTGCTGTGGGTGCACTGCGCCGAGATCGACTCCTACCTGCACGTACTGCGCCGCTCCGGCTACCCCGTCAGCGACGCGCAGGCCGACGCCTACCTCCACGAGCACCGCGAAAGCGCCCGGCTCGTCGGCCTCGACCCGGCCGGGGTTCCCGGCGACCGCGCCGCGCTCGCCGCCTACTTCGCCCGCGTACGGCCCGAACTCGCCCTCACCCCCGAAGCCCGCCAGGTGGACGCCTTCCTCCGCAGGCCACCCACACCCGCCCCGCTCGTCCCCGCCCGGTGGCTGCTGTGGACGCGCGTCGCGGACCTCGCCTACGGCGCACTGCCCCCGTACGCGCACGCACTGTACGGGCGGCCGGCACCCCCGCCCGCCACCGTCACCCGGCAGCTGCGCGCCGCCGGCCGCGCCCTGCGGGCCGTTCCCCCCGCCCTCCGCTGGCAGCTGCCGCCCCAGCACATCCTGCGCGCCGTGGCGCGACTCGGCCCCGGCGCCCGCCCAGCGCCCTACAAGCTGTGCCGTTCCGCCGCCATACTGGGCGGGCAGGACACGCAGGGGGAGCTGCGCGCCTGAAAGCGGGGACGGGGGCGGCGATACGCGATGGCGGAAAACAGGCTCGTGCAAGGGCGGTACCGGCTGCTCGACACCATCGGGCGCGGCGGCATGGGCGAGGTATGGCGCGCCCTCGACGAATCACTCGGCCGGCAGGTCGCCGTCAAATGCCTCAAGCCCATGGGGCCGCGCCACGAACCGGGGTTCCTGCGGGTGCTGCGCGAACGCTTCCGCCGCGAGGCCCGGGTCGCGGCCGCCCTCCAGCACCGCGGTATCACCGTCGTCCACGACTTCGGCGAGGACGACGGCACCCTGTTCATCGTCATGGAGCTGCTCAGCGGCCGTAACCTCAGCCAGCTGATGGACGACAACCGGCGCGCGCCGCTGCCCGTCCCCGACGTCATCGAGATCGCCGAGCAGCTCACCGCCGCACTCGCCTACACCCACGAACAAGACATCGTGCACCGCGACCTCAAGCCCGCCAACATCGTCCGGACCACCGACGGCACGGTCAAGATCTGCGACTTCGGTATCGCCCGCCTCAACCACGACATCGGCTTCACCGCCCGGCTGACCGGCACCGGCGTCGCCATGGGCACCCCGCACTACATGTCGCCCGAGCAGATCGGCGCCGGCACCGTCGACCACCGCAGCGACCTCTACTCCCTGGGCTGTGTGCTCTACGAGATCGCCACCGGCGCCCCGCCCTTCAACCAGGACGACGCCTGGTCGGTGCTGGTCGGACACCGCGACACCGCCCCGGAACCGCCCCGCACCCAGCGCCCCGACCTGCCCGAGCCCTACCAGCGGATCATGCTCGACCTGCTCGCCAAGGACCCCGACGACCGGCCCCGGGACGCCGACGAACTCGGCAAACGCCTCGCCGACGCCCGGCACCGGCAGGGCACCGCCGGCACCCCGGCGACGGACACCGCCGCGACGGCGCCCACCGTACGGATGCCGTCCTGGGCCCTCGGCATCACCACCGGCTCCCCGGCGAACTCCGCCCGGCCGCCCCGGCCGGCCCGCCCCCACCGGCCCGCCGACGTCCTCACCGACACCTGGACCGGCGGGCACGGCACCCAGCGCCGCGAGGCGTCCCCGGCCGCCGGCACCGCCCTCCCGGCACCCTCCGACGACGCCCCCGACGACCCGCACGCCCTCACCGCCCTCCTGGAGACCAGCTACGCACTGGGCAGGCTCGGCCGCCACTTCGAGGCGCACCAGATCGCCGTCCAGGTCCTGGCGGGACGTGAGCGGACCCTGGGCCCGGACCACCCCGACACCCTCGGCTGCCGCCACCACCTCGCGTTCAACCTCGCCCGGCTGGGCCGGCTGGAGGACTGCTGCGCCATGGCCGGGGAAGTGGCCGGGGCGCGCGCCCGGGTGCTCGGCCCCGGCCATCCCGACACCCTCGCCACCCGCTACGAACTCGCCTACGTACAGGGCCGGCTGGGAAAGTGGGCGGAGGCGCTGCGGTCCTACCAGGAAGTCGCCGCGGCCCGCACCGGGACGCTCGGCCCCGCGCACCCCGACACCCTCGCCGCCCGCTACGAGGTCGGCATCAGCCTCGGCCGGCTGGGCCGCGGCGCCGAAGCCCTGGCCGTCTACCGCGACCTGGTGGCGGCCCGCACCCGCGCCCAGGGCGCAGACGACCCCGAGACCCTGCGCGCCCGGCACGGCCTGGGCGTCAACCTCGGACGGCTCGGCCGCTGGACGGAAGCGCTCGCCGAGGCCCGCGAGGTGGCCGCGGCACGCGAACGGGCACTGGGCGCCGACCACCCCGACACCCTGGTCAGCCGCCGCGAGATCGCCGTGGCACTCGGCTGGCTGGGCCGCTGGGCGGAGGCACTGGGCATCCACCGCCAAGTCGCCGACGCCCGCGAACGCGTCCTGGGCGCCGCCCATCTCGACGCGCTCGCCAGCCGCAGCGACCAGGCCCAGTGCCTGGACCAGCTCGGCCGCCCGGCCGACGCGGCCGCCCTCTACCGCCGGGTCGCGGCACTGCGCCAGGAACGCGCCACCGGCCGCCGGTAGACGTCACCCCGGCCGCCGGGTTCAGTTCGTGCCGACCCGGTAGAGCACCGTGGCATGCGGCGGCACGTTCTCCGCGACGATCGCCCCGCCACTGGAGCGGGTACGGCCGGTCACCAGATCCCGCATCCGGTACGCACCCGCACCCGGCAGCCCCGCCGCCTCGGCCGTCGTCGACAGCGTGCGCGGCGTATCACCCGAGTTGAACAGGGCCACCGCCCGCTCGCCGTTCGCCAGCGGCTTGGACAGCACCGTGAACCCGTCGCCCTGCCCCACCACCTTCCCCTGGACCCCCAGCGGATCCTGGTCGACGGCGATGACCTGCTCGTTCCCCAGCACCTCGCGCGCCGCGGGCGACAGCTCACCCAGATCCGTACTGGAGATCAGCGGCGCAGCCATCACCGCCCACAGCGACATCTGGCTCTGGATCTCGTGCCGGGTCAGCCCCGAGTCACCGGCCAGCAGAAAATCCGGGTCGTTCCAGCGTCCTGGCCGCTGCAGGCCCGCCAGCCCCGCGTTGTAGCGGAAGTTGTAGGCGATCGACGACCACTTCGTGGCCGGGGACTGCTGCTCCATCGCGATGTCCCGGCCGCCCCGCCACAGATTCCCCAGCTTCGAGGACCAGCGGATGACCTTGTGCCACACCTTGTCCCCCGCGTACTGGAAATAGGCCGGCGCGGACACCGAGAAGGTGATGTCCCGGCCGGTGTCCTCCAGCGCCCGGCTCTGCTGCCGGTACAGATCGTGATACGTCTCCTCCTTGGTGCGCCCCGGAGCGGTCGGCACATTGCAGCCGTCGGCCTTGAGATAGTCCACCTTCCAGCGCGCGAACTGGGCCGCGTCCTGCGGGAAATGACCGAAGCTGCCCGGATACTTTCCGCAGGTCAGCGTGCCCACATCTTCGTAGATGCCGAACTTCAGCCCCATCTGGTGCAGCTGCCGGCCGACATACGCCATGCCGTGCGGGAACTTCTCCGGGTCCGGCACCAGTTCCCCGTCCGGGCCGCGCTGCTTGGCCATCCAGCAGTCGTCGACGGTCACCGTGTCATAGCCCTTGTCCGCCAGACCGGTGCGTACCAGCGCCCGCGCATTGTCGAGGACGACCTTCTCGTTGACCTCGCACAGGTAGTACGACCAGTTGTTCCACCCCATCGGCGGCGTAGGGGCCACGTTCGGATACGCCGCCGCATGCGCCCCGGCACGCTTGGGGCCGGGCACACGGGGCGGATCGGGAACAGCGGAGGCGGGGCCGGTGGCCGCGAGCAGTGCCGCCGCGCACGCCGCGAGGGCGGTCAGCCCGGCGACGGCGCGGCCGATACGGGGTACCGACGGGTGGGACACGGGTCACCTCACGGAGGGCGGAACGGCCGGATCACGGATGGGCGGGACGGCCTGAGCGCGGACGGTGGGACGGCCTGAGCGCCGCACCAACGGGCCGGTGCCGGCAACGACGCACCGGCCGGACGCTAGAATCCGGCACCCGCCCGGTCAAGAAGCCCCACCGGCCGCGCCGGAGGATTCAGCCGCCTGCGCCTGGCCCGCACCCCCTCCACGTGCTACGAAGAGGCATGCCGGAACGGACTTCGTACGACGTGGTCATCGTCGGCGGCGGGCACAACGGACTGGTCGCCGCCGCCTATCTCGCACGCGCCGGACGCAGCGTGCTGATGCTGGAGCGGCTGGACCACACCGGTGGTGCCGCCGTGTCGACCCGGGCCTTCGCCGGCGTCGACGCCCGGCTGTCCCGCTACTCCTACCTCGTCAGCCTGCTGCCACCGAAGATCGTGCGGGACCTCGGGCTGCGCTTCGCGGTCCGCAAACGCACCGTCTCCTCCTATACCCCCGCCGTACGCCAGGGCCGGCCCACCGGCCTCCTGGTCGGCGGCGGCCCGCAGCGCACCCGCAAGGCGTTCGCCGAACTCACCGGATCCGACCGGGAGTTCACCGCCTGGCAGCGTTTCTACGGCAGCACCCACCGGCTCGCCGAACGCGTCTTCCCGACCCTCACCGAACCGCTGCCCACCCGCGCCGCACTCCGCGCCAGGATCGACGACGACGCCACCTGGCACGCCCTCTTCGAACGCCCCCTGGGCGAGACGATCGAGGAGACCTTCACCGACGACCTGGTACGCGGAGTCGTCCTCACCGACGCCCTCATCGGCACCTTCGCCACCGCCCACGACCCCTCACTGCGCCAGAACCGCTGCTTCCTCTACCACGTCATCGGCGGCGGCACCGGCGACTGGGACGTCCCCATCGGCGGCATGGGCGCACTCACCGACGCGCTCGCCGACGCCGCCCGCCGCGCCGGCGCGGAGATCGTCACCAGCTGCCCGGTCACCGGCATCGCCACGGACGGCCGGACCGCGGAGGTCACCAGCGCACAGGGCACGATCGGCGCCCGCCGGGTCCTGGTCAACGCCGCACCCCGGGAACTGGCCCGCCTCCTCGGCGAAGCCCCGCCGCCACCCGCCGACGGCGCCCAGCTCAAGGTCAACATGCTGCTCACCCGGCTGCCACGGCTGCGCGACACCCGCGTCGACCCACGGGAGGCCTTCTCCGGCACCTTCCACATCGCCGAGGGATACCAGCAGCTGGAGACCGCCTACCAGCAGGCCGCCGCCGGCGAACCGCCCACCGCCCCGCCCTCCGAGATCTACTGCCACTCCCTGACCGACCCCTCCATCCTCGGCCCGGACCTCGTCCGCCAGGGCTACCAGACCCTCACCCTCTTCGGGCTGCACACCCCCGCGCGGCTGTTCACCGCCGACACCGCGGCGCAGCCGGCCACCCGCGACCGGCTGCTCGCCGCCACCCTCGCCGAACTGGACAACCACCTCGCCGAGCCACTCGCCGGCTGCCTGGCCAGGGACGCCGACGGCCGCCCGTGCATCGAGGCCCGCAGCCCGCTCGACCTGGACCGCGAACTGGGCCTGCCCGGCGGCAACATCTTCCACCGCGACCTGGCATTCCCGTACGCGGAACCCGACGACCCGGCGACCGGCGGCGAGGCGACCGCCCCCGGCCGGTGGGGCGTGGCCACCGGGCACCCCAACGTCCTGCTGTGCGGAGCGGGCGCGGTCCGCGGCGGCGGAGTCAGCGGCATCCCCGGCCACAACGCGGCGATGGCGGTACTGGAGGAGGACGCCGCCGCGGGCACCGGCGGCACGGGTGGGTAGGGGCGGGGCCGGGTGGGGACGTGGCTGGGGTGGCGGCGCGGCTGGGGTAGGGATGCGGCTGGGGTGGCGGCGCGGCTGGGTGGGGGCGCGGCTGGGGTGGCGGCGCGGCTGGGTGGGGACGTGGCTGGGCAGCGACGCGGCTGGGCAGCGACGCGGCTGGGTAGGCATTGGCCTGGGGGCCGGTGGACCCTTAGGGGACGTCCCCTAATGGTCCACCGGCCCCCGGAGCACGGGCCGTCCGCACGGAGGGAACCTCCGACGCGGCAACGAAAGACCTGACGCAGCATCAGAAAATCTCTTCCCTCGTACGGCCCGCTGCGGCATCCTGCGCCCATGCAGACGGAGCTGAGCAACACGCTGGGAGTCGAGCACGCCCTCTTCGGGTTCACGCCCTTCCCCGCGGTCGCCGCCGCGATCACCCGGGCCGGCGGCTTCGGGGTGCTCGGCGCGGTCCGCTACACCGCGCCCGGTGAACTGGCTCGTGACCTCGACTGGATGCAGGACCACACGGACGGCAAGCCGTACGGCCTCGATGTGGTGATGCCTGCCAAAAAGATCGAGGGCGTCACCGAGGCCGACGTCGAGGCGATGATCCCCGACAGCCACCGCCAGTACGTCGCGGACCTCCTCGCCAAACACCAGGTGCCGCAACTCGCCGAAGGCGAAGCGTCCGGCTGGCGGATCACCGGCTGGATGGAACAAGTCGCCCGCTCCCAGCTCGACGTGGCCTTCGACTACCCCATCAAGCTGCTCGCCAACGCCCTGGGCTCACCGCCCCCCGACGTCATCCAGCGCGCCCACGACCACCACATCCTCGTCGCCGCACTCGCCGGCAGCCCCCGCCACGCCCGGCACCACAAGGACGCCGGCATCGACATCGTCGTCGCCCAGGGCTACGAAGCCGGCGGCCACACCGGCGAGATCGCCACGATGGTCCTCACCCCGGAAGTCGTACGAGCCGTCGACCCACTGCCGGTCCTCGCCGCCGGCGGCATCGGCACCGGCGAACAGATCGCCGCCGGGCTGGCACTCGGCGCCCAGGGCGTCTGGCTCGGCTCGATCTGGCTCACCACCGAGGAAGCCGAGCTCCACTCCCGCCGGCTCACCGCGAAACTGCTCGCCGCCGGCCCCGGCGACACCGTCCGCTCCCGCGCCCTGACCGGCAAACCCGCCCGCCAGCTGCGCACCGAATGGACCGACGCCTGGGACGACCCCAACGGCCCCGGCACCCTCCCCATGCCGCTCCAGGGACTGCTCGTCGCCGAGGCCAACTCCCGTATCCAGCGGTACGAGATCGAACCGCTGCTCGGCACCCCCGTCGGCCAGATCGTCGGCCGCATGAACAGCGAACGCAGCGTCCAAGCCGTCTTCGACGACCTCACCCGCGGCTTCGAACGGGCCATCGACCGCATCAACCGCATCGCGGGACGCACCTGACCCGGGACGCACCTGGCCGGGACGCACCTGACCGGGACGCATGTGCCCCGGATACGCACCTGACCTGGCCACACCCGACCCAGCCGCACCTGACCTGGACGCACCTGACCTGGACGCATCTGAGGAGGCACCCACCCCATGTCCGAGACCCCCAACGGCTTCTGGGCGCAGGCCACCGCCGACCCGGACCGCACCGTCCTGATCGCCCCGGACGGCGAGGAGTGGACCGCCGGCCGGCTGCACGCCGCGGCCAACCAACTGGTCCACGGACTGCGCGCCGCCGGCCTGGACCGCGGCGACGCCTTCGCCGCCGTCCTCCTCAACGGCGTCGAATTCCTCACCGCCTACCTCGCCGCCTCCCAGGCCGGCCTCTACCTCGTCCCCGTCAACCACCACCTCGTCGGCCCGGAGATCGCCTGGATCGTCGCCGACTCCGGAGCCAAGGTCCTGATCGCCCACGAACGCTACAAAGACGCCGCCCGGCACGCCGCCGACCAGGCGAAACTCCCGGCCGACCGGCGCTACGCCGTCGGCGCCATCGACGGCTTCCGCCGCTACGCCGAACTCCTGGACGGCCAACCGGAGTCCGCCCCCACCGACCGCACCCTCGGCTGGGTCATGAACTACACCTCGGGCACCACCGGACGCCCACGCGGTATCCGCCGCCCGCTGCCCGGCAAACCCCCGGAGGACACCTACCTCGGCGGATTCCTCGCCATCTTCGGCATCCAGCCCTTCGACGACAACGTCCACCTGGTCTGCTCGCCGCTCTACCACACCGCCGTACTGCAATTCGCCGGCGCCTCACTGCACATAGGGCACCGCCTCGTCCTCATGGACAAATGGACGCCCGAGAACATGCTGGCCCTCATCGACAACCACCGCTGCACCCACACCCACATGGTCCCCACCCAGTTCCACCGCCTCCTCGCACTCCCCGAAGAGACCCGCGCGGCATACGACGTGACCTCGATGCGGCACGCCATCCACGGCGCCGCACCCTGCCCCGACCACGTCAAACGCGCCATGATCGACTGGTGGGGCGGCTGCGTCGAGGAGTACTACGCGGCGAGCGAGGGCGGCGGCGCCTTCGCGACCGCCGAGGACTGGCTCAAGAAGCCCGGCACGGTCGGCAAACCCTGGCCCATCAGCGAACTCGCCATCTTCGACGACACCGGAAACCGCCTCCCCGCCGGCGAACTCGGCACGGTCTACATGAAGATGACCACCGGCGGCTTCAGCTACCACAAGGACGCCGGCAAGACGAAGCAGAACCGCATCGGCGACTTCTTCACCGTCGGCGACCTCGGCTACCTCGACGAGGACGGCTACCTCTTCCTCCGCGACCGCAAAATCGACATGATCATCTCCGGCGGCGTCAACATCTACCCCGCCGAAATCGAATCCGCCCTCCTCAGCCACCCCGCCGTCGCCGACGCGGCCGCCTTCGGCATCCCGCACGACGACTGGGGAGAGCAGGTCAAGGCCGTCGTCGAACCCGCCGAAGGGCACACGGCGGGCCCCGCACTCGCCGACGACATCCTCGCGCACTGCGAACAGCACCTGGCCGGATACAAGCGCCCCCGTACGGTCGACTTCATCGCGGCCATGCCCCGCGATCCGAACGGCAAGCTCTACAAGCGGCGCCTGCGCGACCCGTATTGGGAGGGCCGGGAGCGGGCGGTGTAGGACGGCGGTGGCGCGGGGGCGCCGGTCAACGGCCTACGGGCGGCGGAACCGCTGGGCAGTCGGCCGGGCGCCTTGACCCCGATGGGGCCGCGGCCGAGGATCGCGCCATGATGCGAGCGCTGAGCAATACGGTCGACGGAGTCCTGCGGCGCAGCGCGCGCCGGGTGCCGGGACGGACGGCGGTACGGTACGGGGAACGCGCCTGGACCTACCGCGAGCTGGACGACGCGGTGACCGCCGCGGCCCGGCTACTGCTGGCCGACGGACTGCGCACCGGCGACCGCGTCGCCGCCTACGGCCACAACTCCGACGCGTATCTCATCGGCTTCCTGGCCTGCGCTCGCGCCGGACTGGTGCATGTCCCGGTCAACCACAGCCTCACCGGCGAGGATCTGCGCTACACCCTGGAACAGTCGGGCAGCACACTCGTACTCGCCGACCCCGCACTCGTCCACCACCTGCCGGACTCCATCCGCAGGCTGCCCCTCCGCGACGCCCCCGACAGCCTGTTGGAACGGCTGCCCGGCGCCCTAGAAGGGGCGGGTGCTCCCGGCCTGGCAGGCGCTCCCGAATCGGCCGCTGCCCGCGAATCCGCCGGTGCCCCCGAACCGGTCAGGCCCCTCGAACCGGCCGGCGACCCCTTCCGTGCGGCAGACGCCGGCGACGACGGCTCCCTCGTCCAACTCCTCTACACCTCAGGGACCACCGCCCTCCCCAAGGGCGCGATGATGACGCACCGGGCCCTGATCCACGAATACACCAGCGCCGTCGTCGCCCTGGACCTCAAAGAGACCGACCGCCCGCTGCACTCGCTCCCGCTCTACCACTCCGCCCAGATGCACGTCTTCCTGCTGCCGTACCTCATGGTCGGCGCGGAGAACACCATCCTCGACGGGCCCGACCCGGCCCGGATCTTCGACCTGGTGGAAGCCGGCCGGGCCGACAGCCTGTTCGCGCCGCCCACCGTATGGATCGCGCTGTCGAACCACCCGGACTTCGCCGTCCGCGAGCTGACCGCACTGCGCAAGGCGTACTACGGCGCCTCGATCATGCCGCTCCCGGTCCTGGAACGGCTGCGCGCCCGGCTGCCCGGACTCGCCTTCTACAACTGCTTCGGGCAGAGCGAGATCGGGCCGCTGGCCACGGTGCTCGGCCCGGAGGAGCACGAAGGCCGGATGGACTCCTGCGGACGACCGGTGCTGTTCGTGGAGGCACGTGTGGTGGACGAGACGGGCGAGGAGGTGCCGGACGGCGAACGCGGGGAAGTCGTATACCGCTCCCCGCAGCTGTGCAGCGGCTACTGGGGCAAGCCGGAAGAGACCGCCGAGGCGTTCCGGGACGGCTGGTTCCACTCCGGGGACCTCGCCATCCGTGACGCCGAGGGCTATCTCACGGTGGTCGACCGGGTCAAGGACGTCATCAACTCCGGCGGTGTCCTGGTCGCCTCGCGCCAGGTGGAGGACGTCCTCTACGAGCATCCGCAGGTGGCGGAGGTCGCGGTCATCGGGCTGCCGGACGAGCACTGGATCGAGGCGGTGACGGCGGTGGTCGTACGGCGCACCGGCGGGGACGGGATCGGCGACGGGGCATCGGACGGGAACGGCGACGGCGCGGCCGGGCAGGCCGTGGGGCAGGAACTGCTGGGGGAGCAGGAACTGATCGATCTGGCCCGCGCGCGCCTCGCGTCGTTCAAGGCGCCCAAGCGGGTGATGTTCGTGGACGCGCTGCCGCGCAACGCCAGCGGCAAGGTCCTCAAGCGCGAACTACGGGACCGGTTCGGCGCATCCTGAACCTGGCCCCGCCCCACCCTGGACCTGCCGCCGCCCCACCCTGACCCCGTCCTGACCTGGGCCTCGGCGGATCCTGAGCAGGGCCCGGCGCTGCGCGAAGGGCGACTGTCAGTGCCTCCTGCCATGCTGTGAAAACGGCAGCAGAACGCACACCCGACACCGTCCCACCCAGCCCCCACCCAGCCCCGTACCAGGTCCCACCCCAGCCCCGTACCAGCGCATCACCAGCCCAGCACACCGGAGGAGCAGGACCCATGCTGACGACCCATTACGTCCCGGGCACGCCGAACTGGATCGACCTCGGCGCGCGCGACATCGACGCCACCGTCGCCTTCTACACCACCGTGTTCGGCTGGACCTTCCAGTCGGCCGGCCCGGATGCCGGCGGCTACGGCTTCTTCCAGCTCGACGGCAAGACCGTCGGCGCCGTGGGCCCGTGTACCGAGGAGGGCGCGAACCCCGCCTGGACGGCGTACTTTCACACCCCCGACGCCGACGCCACCCTCAAATCCGTGGAGCAGGCCGGCGGCTCCGTCCGCGTCCCGCCGATGGACGTCTTCACCGCCGGCCGGCTGGCCGGATTCACCGACCCGACGGGCGCCGAGTTCGCCGTCTGGCAGCCGGGCGACGTCAAGGGCCTGGAAGCCGTCATGGAGCCGGACACGCTCTGCTGGACCGAGCTGTACACCACCGACGCGGCCGCCGCGAAGGACTTCTACCACTCGGTCTTCTCCTGGAACTACCAGGACATGCAGATGGGCGGCGACCTGGTCTACTCCGTCGTCTCCTCGCCCGGCGGCGGGAAGGGCGATGACACGGGCCAGGGCGGCATCATGCAACTCCAGGAGGCTCACCTGGCGGCCGGCTCGACATCGGAATGGCACCCGTACTTCGGCGTGACCGACTGCGACGCCACCTTCGCCAAGGCCACCGAAAACGGCGCCACCACCCTGATCCCCCCGATGGACGCCCCGGGCGTCGGCCGCCTGGCCATGCTCAACGACCCCGAAGGCGCCACCTTCGCCCTGATCAAGGGAGACCCGACGATGACGTGAGACCACGAACACCCGACGACATCGACCCCTCCCTCACGACCTCAACTCGTCCCTCACGACCTCAACTCGTCCCTCACGGCCTTGACTCGTCCCTCACGGCCTCGACTCGGACTCGTCCCGTGGCCGCGCATCGACAATGCGCTTGATCTTGCCCACCGAGCGCTCCAGCGTCTCCGGTGCCACGATCTCGACCCCGACCGACACCCCGATACCGTCCTTGACGCCGCGTGCGATCCGGCCGACGGCCGCCGCGCGTTCCTCAGGGGACGCGTCCGGGCGGGCCTCGGCGCGTACGGTCAGCTGGTCCATCCTGCCCTCGCGGGTCAGCCGCAGCTGGAAATGCGGGGCGACACCCGGGGTACGGAGCACGATCTCCTCGATCTGCGCGGGGAAGAGATTGACCCCGCGCAGAATGATCATGTCGTCGCTGCGCCCGGTGATCTTCTCCATGCGACGGAAAGCGGCCCGCGCCGTACCCGGCAGCAGCCGCGTCAGATCACGGGTGCGATAGCGGACGACCGGCATCGCTTCCTTGGTGAGCGAGGTGAAGACCAGTTCACCGTGCTCACCGTCCGGCAACACCTCGCCGGTGATCGGGTCGACCACCTCCGGGTAGAAATGGTCCTCCCAGATGTGCAGCCCGTCCTTGGTCTCCACACACTCCTGGGCGACGCCCGGCCCCATGACCTCCGACAGGCCGTAGATGTCCACCGCGTCGATCGCGAACCGCTCCTCGATCTCCCGGCGCATCTCCTGCGTCCACGGCTCGGCACCGAAGATGCCCACCTTCAGGGAGGTCTTACGGGGATCGACGCCCTGCCGCTCGAACTCGTCCAGCAGCGTGAGCATGTAGGACGGCGTCACCATGATGATCTCGGGGCGGAAGTCCTGAATGATCTGCACCTGCCGGCCGGTCATCCCGCCGGACGCGGGCACGACCGTGCACCCGAGCCGCTCCGCGCCGTAGTGCGCCCCCAGACCGCCGGTGAACAGCCCATATCCGTACGCGATATGGACGGTGTGCCCGGGACGCCCGCCGGCCGCGTGGATCGATCGGGCGACGACATCCGCCCAGGTCGACAGGTCACGCTCGGTGTAGCCGACCACGGTCGGGCGGCCTGTGGTGCCGCTGGAGGCGTGGATGCGGCGCACCTCGCCCCGGGGTACGGCGAACATCCCGAACGGGTAGTTGGCTCGCAGATCATCCTTGGTGGTGAACGGGAACCGGGCGAGATCCCCCAGCGAGCGGCAGTCCTCCGGCTGCACCCCGGCCCGGTCGAAGGACTCGCGGTAGAACGGGACGTGGTCGTAGGCATGGCGCAACGAGGCGCGCAGCCGGGTGAGTTGTAGTTCCCGCAATGCGTCCACGGAGAGTTTCTCCGCTTCGTCGAACGTCTCGCCGCCGCCCGCAGCCGCTTCCCGCATGCAGTGTCACCGTCCTCGTCACCGCTCTCATCTTGACCTACCGATCATTCGGTAGCTGAGCGCGGATCCAAGTAATCAGCGCGCGCCGGGGACGTCAAGGGGCGTGCGCGGCAATGCGGGGCGTCGTCCGTCGAGGTGTGCTCGCGTCTTTGGTTGTCCGGTGCGCGCCCCCTCTCTTGCGCGCACTCGCTCCTCTTGCGCGCTCCCGCCTTCTCTGTCGGCTCGGTCGCGCCTTGTGCCTCTGCCTCGCTGCCTCGCCTCCTTCTTCCTTGTTACGGCAACAATTACGGACCGTAATTAATTCCTCACGGATCCGTCGGGTGGGTCTAGGCTCGGTGTGGTCTACGAGTGAGAAGGACGTCCGATACCGAGGGAGGCTCGCTGTGCGGCTGATCGGCTTGATGTTGAGGTGTCGTACGTGGATTGCCGGTGCCGGCGTCGCTTTGCTCCTGGCGGGGGGCGGTTCCGGGGCCGTCGCGGCGCCCTCGGGTGAGTTGGTGCGGGGAGCCGCCGCGATCACCTCAGTGCACTCTCCGTACGCCCGGCTCCGTCCGATTGCCGTCCTGTCCGCCGAGCGGCTGGCGATCAGTGATCTGGTTGCCGCGGCCAAGTGGGGGACCGGGAGCCCGATCGACGACCCGGTGCGTGAGCGGCAGGTGCTGGACGCGGTTGCCGAGCAGGCGCGTCGGCTGGGTGCCGATCCGGTGGTGACGGTGCGGATCTTCCGGGATCAGATCGAGGCGAGCAAGGTCGTCCAGCGCGGACTGCATCGCGTGTGGGACGCGGACCCCTCCCAGGCGCCGACCGAGCGCCCGGATCTCGGTGAGGTCCGCAAGGAGATCAATCGCATTAGTGGTGAGTTGGTGCGGGCGATCGCGGGGTCTGCCGACGCGCGCTCCGCGCCGTCCTGCGGGCCGGTGTTGGCGGCCGCAGCCGTGCGTGTACGTCACGAGCGGCGCCTCGACGGTCTGCACACGGGAGCCCTGGCCCGCGCCCTGCCCTCCGTCTGTGTTGATGGGGATGGCGGAGAGGGATGAAGGAGCCAGGCCTCGGAGGTCGGCGGCAGTCGGCCGGGAGCTGCTCCTGCCCTTCGCCCCTCGGTCCGCGCGTTCCCCCGCAGCCCCTCCCGTCCCCTGTTACCCCTCCCGTCCCCCCGCCCCCTCGCGTTCGCCTGCCGCCACCGCCTTCGCCCAGCGGTAGTCCGCCTTGCCGCTGGGGGAGCGCTGGATGTGGTCGGTGAAGACGACGGCGCGGGGGATCTTGTAGCCGGCCAGCCGGGTGCGGCAGTGGGTCTGGATGCCGTCGAGGTCCAATGGGCCGCTGCCGTCGCGGAGTTGGACGACGGCGGCGACGCGGTTGCCCCAGCGTTCGTCCGGTACGCCGGCCACCAGTGCGTCGTATACGTCCGGATGGGCCTTCAGTGCCTGTTCGACCTCTTCCGGATAGACCTTCTCGCCGCCGGAGTTGATGCACTGCGAGCCGCGGCCGAGGACGGTGACGATGCCCTCGTCGTCGACGGTCGCCATATCGCCCAGCAGCACCCAGCGGTCGCCGTGTGCCTCGAAGAACGTCTCCGCGGTCTTCTTCGGGTCGTTGTAGTAGCCGAGCGGTACGTGTCCGCGGAGGGCGAGACGGCCCACCTCGCCGGCCGGCGCCAACTCGTGGGTCGCCGGATCCACCACCGCCATACGGGAGTTGACCCGTAGCCGGAAGCCCCGGTCCGGGCCCGAGTCGTCCGTCGCGGTGCCGTTGAAACCGGATTCCGACGAGCCGAAGTTGTTCAGCAGCATCACGTTCGGGACGAGCGCGCTGAACTGGGCGCGTACCGTCTCCGAGAGGATCGCGCCGGAGCTGCTGACGCTGAAGAGGGAGGAGCAGTCGGTGCCCTTGAGGGGGCCGCCGAGCGCGTCGACGAGCGGGCGCAGCATGGCGTCGCCGACCAGCGAGACGCTGGTGACCTTCTCGCGTGCGATGGTCCGCAGCACCTCTTCGGGCACGTATTTGCGGTGGAGTACGACCTTCTGGCCGAAGTGGAAGGCGATGAACGCGGTGAGGGTGGAGGTGCCGTGCATCAGTGGGGGAGTGGGGAAGAAGACGATGCCCTCACCGCCCGCCGCGACCCGTTCGGCCAGCTCATGCGGCCGTTTCACCGGCTCGCCGGTCGGTGCTCCGCCGCCCATCCCGGAGAAGAAGATGTCCTTGTGGCGCCACATCACGCCCTTGGGCATCCCGGTGGTGCCGCCGGTGTAGATGATGATCTGGTCGTCGGCGGACCGCGGGCCGAAGCCGCGCGCGGGTGATCCGGCGGCCTCGGCCTCGGCGAGCGGGACGGGCGGAAGGTGGGGTTCGGGGGCGCCGGCGGGTGGTGTGCCGACCCGTATGAGGTGCCGCAGCTTCGGGGTGTGGGGGAGGGCGGCGGCCACCCGGTCGGTGAACTCCGCGTCGAAGACCAGCGCCACCAGGTCGGCGTCCCGGTAGAGGTAGACCAACTCCTCCTCGACGTAGCGGTAGTTGACGTTCACCGGTACGGCGCGGATCTTCAGGCAGGCGTAGACGGCCTGGAGGTAGGCGACGCCGTTGTAGAGGTGCATCCCGACGTGGTCGCCGGGGCCGATGCCGTGGTCGCTCAGGTGGTGGGCGAGGCGGTTGGCGGCGCGGTCCAGCTCCGCGTACGTCAGCCGCCGTTCGGCGCCGGTTCCGGGATGGTCGGCGTACACCAGCGCCTCGCGGTCGGGGACCGTGTCGACGATCGACTCGAAGAGGTCGGCGAGGTTGTACTCCATGTCTCCTCCAGACCGGGCGGCGTCGGCTTGGCGGTCATTAGAGCGCCGGTGGCGGGAGCAGGGAAGGCCCACGGCGAAGAAAACTGACTACCTGTCAGAAAACTCTTGAAGTCGGGGTACGGCTACTGCAACCTGTTCTAGGTCTGAGACGGGAGGACGTCCATGGGTGGCACGGAACATGGCACGGAACATGGCACGGAACACGGGTCGGAACATGGCACGCCGCACGGGACCGAACATGGCACGGCGCATGGGACGGAACATCTGACGGTCGAGCGCGTCGGCGCCACGCTGGTGCTCACGCTCAACCGGCCGGAGGCGAAGAACGCGCTCTCGCTGTCGATGCTGGTGGGCCTGTACGACGGCTGGATCGAGGCCGACGAGGACGACGGGATCCGCTCGGTCGTCCTGACCGGCGCGGGCGGCGCGTTCTGCGCCGGTATGGACCTCAAGGCCCTGGCCGGCAAGGGCATGGCGGGGGAGCGGTACCGCGACCGCCTCAAGGCCGACCCCGATCTGCACTGGAAGGCGATGCTGCGTCACCACCGCCCCCGTAAGCCGGTGATCGCCGCCGTCGAGGGCCACTGCGTGGCCGGCGGTACGGAGATCCTCCAGGGCACCGACATCCGGGTGGCCGGTGAGAGCGCCACCTTCGGGCTCTTCGAGGTCCGGCGCGGCCTGTTCCCCATCGGCGGCTCCACGGTCCGCCTCCCGCGCCAGATCCCCCGCACCCACGCCCTGGAAATGCTGCTCACCGGCCGCCCGTACACCGCCGCGGAGGCCGAACGGATCGGTCTGATCGGCCATGTCGTCCCCGACGGCACCGCACGGGAGAAGGCCCTGGAGATCGCCGAGCGGATCAACGCCTGCGGGCCGCTCGCCGTCGAAGCCGTCAAGGCGTCCGTCTACGAGACCGCCGAGATGACCGAGACGGACGGCCTGGCGGCCGAACTCGCCCGCGGCTGGCCGATCTTCGACACCGCCGACGCCAAGGAAGGCGCCTCGGCCTTCGCGGAGAAACGCCCGCCCGTCTACCGGCGCGCCTGACCCCCCAGGCCCCCGCAGCCCCCCAGCCCACGGAGCTCAAGGAGTCCCGTATGCCAGAGGTCCTCACGGCGCCCCTCGTCGTGGAATTCCCGTTCACCCGCTCGCTCGGCCCCGTCCAGAGCGCCTTCCTCACCGGGCTCCGCGCACGCACCGTCCTCGGCGTCAGGGCGAGCGACGGCCGGGTGGTCGTACCGCCCACCGAATACGACCCGGTCACCGCCGAGGAGATCCGCGAGCTGGTCGAGGTCGGCACCACCGGCACCGTCACCACCTGGGCCTGGAACGCCCGCCCCCGCCCCGGGCAGCCCCTGGGCACCCCCTTCGCCTGGGCGCTGGTCACCCTGGACGGCGCGGACACCGCCCTGCTGCACGCCCTCGACGCCCCCGGCGCGGAATCCGTACACAGCGGGATGAGGGTGCGCATCCGGTGGGCCGAGGAGCGCACCGGCGCCATCACCGACATCGCCTGCTTCGAGCCGTACGACAGCGAGCCGGGGCGTCAACCCACCGCCCACAGCGGCGAGTTCGCCGACACGGACACAGAGACAAACGCAGACACCGACGCCAACGCCGACGCCGGCCCCGTCACCGGCATCATCGCCCCCGCCAGGCTCGACTACACCTACGCGCCCGGACGGGCCCAGAGCCGCTATCTCAACGCGCTCGTCGACCGCAGGACCGTCGGCGAGCGCTGCCCGGCCTGCCGCAAGGTGTACGTCCCGCCCCGCGGCGCCTGCCCCACCTGCGGCGTCGCCACCGACGAGCAGGTGGAGGCGGGGCCGAACGGCACCGTCACCACCTTCTGCATCGTCAACATCAAAGCCCGCAATCTCGACATCGAAGTCCCCTACGTCTACGCCCATATCGCCCTGGACGGCGCCGACCTGGCGCTGCACGCCCGCATCGGCGGCATCCCGTACGACCAGGTCCGGATGGGGCTGCGGGTGGCGCCCGTGTGGACCGAGGGCGCCCGCTTCCCCGACCACTACCGCCCCACCGGCGAGCCCGACGCCGACTACGACAGCTACAAGGAGCTGATCTGATGCGGGACGTGGCGATCGTCGCCTTCGCGCAGACCGCGCACAGCCGGACCTCCGATGAGCTCTCCGAGGTGGAGATGCTGATGCCGGTCCTCCACGAGGTACTGGACCGCACCGGCCTGAAGACCGCCGACCTCGGCTTCGTCTGCTCCGGCTCCAGCGACTACCTCGCCGGCCGGGCCTTCTCCTTCACCATGGCACTGGACGGCGTGGGAGCGTGGCCGCCGGTCTCCGAGTCGCATGTCGAGATGGACGGCGCCTGGGCGCTGTACGAGGCATGGGTCAAGATCCTCACCGGTGAGGCCGACACCGCCCTCGTCTACGCCTACGGGAAGTCCTCCCCGGGCGAACTGCGCGACGTACTGACGCGGCAGCTGGACCCGTACTACGTGGCGCCGCTGTGGCCCGACTCCGTCGCCCTGGCCGCGCTTCAGGCGCAGGCCCTGATCGACGCGGGAGCCACCGACGAGCGGGCGCTGGCCGGTGTCGCGGCCCGCAGCCGTACGGACGCCGCCGCCAACCCGTACGCGCAGCTCAGCGGCCCCGCCCCGATGGGGGACTACGTCGTGCGGCCGCTGCGTCGCGGCGACTGCCCGCCGGTGAGCGACGGCGCGGCAGCCGTGATCCTCGCCGCCGGGGACACCGCCCGTGCCCTGTGCGCCCGCCCCGCCTGGATACGCGGCCTGGACCACCGCATCGAGGCGCACAGCCTGGGCGTCCGGGACCTCACCGAATCGCCGTCGACGCGCCTGGCCGCCGAACGCGCGGGCGCCTTCGCGCGGCCCGCCGACACCGCCGAACTCCACGCCCCCTTCACCTCCCAGGAGGTCGTACTGCGCCGGGCGCTGCGGCTCGACGACGACGTGACCGTCAACCCCTCGGGCGGCGCGCTCACCGCCAACCCCGTCATGGCCGCCGGCCTCATCCGGCTCGGCGAAGCCGCCGCCCGCATCCACCGGGGCGAGTCGGACCGCGCCCTGGCCCACGCCACCTCCGGCCCATGCCTGCAGCAGAACCTGGTCGCCGTCCTCGAAGGAGAGGGACATGCCGCATAACGAGAGGCTCATGCCGCACAAGGAGCCCGTGGCCGTCGTCGGCATCGGCCAGACCAGGCACGTCGCCGCGCGCAAGGACGTGTCGATCGCAGGACTGGTCCGCGAGGCCGCCCAATGCGCCCTGGAAGACGCCGAGTTGACCTGGGCCGACATCGACGCCGTCGTCATCGGGAAGGCCCCGGACTTCTTCGAGGGGGTGATGATGCCGGAGCTGTATCTCGCGGACGCACTGGGCGCGGTGGGGAAACCGATGCTGCGCGTGCACACCGCCGGATCGGTCGGCGGCTCCACAGCCCTGGTCGCCGCCAACCTCGTCGCCGCCCGCGTCCACGGCACGGTCCTCACCCTCGCCTTCGAAAAACAATCCGAGTCCAACGCCATGTGGGGCCTCTCCCTCCCCATTCCCTTCCAGCAGCCCCTGCTGGCCGGCGCCGGCGGCTTCTTCGCCCCGCACGTCCGCGCCTACATGCGCCGCACCGGCGCCCCCGACACCGTCGGCTCCCTCGTCGCCTACAAGGACCGCCGCAACGCGCTGAAGAACCCGTACGCGCACCTCCACGAAACCGACATCACCCTGGAGAAGGTCCAGGCGTCGCCGATGCTCTGGGACCCGATCCGCTACTCCGAGACCTGCCCGTCCTCCGACGGCGCCTGCGCGATGATCCTCACCGACCGGACCGGGGCCGCGCGCTCGCCGCACCCGCCCGCCTGGGTCCACGGCGGCGCGATGCGCAGCGAACCCACCCTCTTCGCCGGCAAGGACTTCGTCTCACCGCAGGCCGGCAAGGACTGCGCCGCCGACGTCTACCACCAGGCCGGTATCACCGACCCGCGCCGGGAGATCGACGCGGTCGAGATGTATGTCCCCTTCAGCTGGTACGAGCCGATGTGGCTGGAGAACCTGGGCTTCGCCGCGGAGGGCGAGGGCTGGAAACTCACCGAAGCCGGCGTCACCGAACTGGACGGCGATCTCCCGGTCAACCCGTCCGGCGGCGTCCTGTCCACCAACCCCATCGGCGCCTCCGGAATGATCCGCTTCGCCGAGGCCGCCCTCCAGGTACGCGGCCGGGCCGGCGCGCACCAAGTGGACGGCGCCCGGCGGGCGTTGGGCCATGCCTACGGAGGCGGCGCGCAGTTCTTCTCGATGTGGCTGGTGGGCGCCGAACCCCCGCAGAACTGACCCCGGTGGCCGCCCGCGGAGGCCCCCTGTCCGTCCCCGTACGCAGTGGTTAGGCTTGGCCGCCGACGACCGACCAGGAGGAGCGGGGACGTGGCCGACAGCATCACCGAGGAGCGGCTCGCGGGCGGGATCAGGCCCGAGCTCGACCTGACACAGGCCGAATGGCAGTCGAGCAGCCAGGGGGTGGGCGAGGTCCAGATCGCCTTTGTCGAGGGCTATATCGCGATGCGCAACAGCCGCAGCCCGGATATCCCGGCGGTGATCTTCACCCCCGGCGAGTGGAATGCGTTCGTCCTCGGCGCGCGCGAGGGCGAATTCGACCTCACCTAGCCCGTGGGGCCTGTCCGACGGGTCAGGGTCGGACAGGCCCTGCCCGGCTCGCCTATGCGAGAACCACACACCCCCGCTCCCGCAGCGCCCGGACCGCCACCGCCCCGTCATGCACGGCGTTCCACCGCAGATCCAGCTTCTCCAGCGACGGCAACTCCGCGACCCACGACGGGAGTTCGGCGATCCGATTGCCGCGCAGGTCGACCCGGCGCAGCAGCGGGAGGGCGCGGAGCGCCTCGGGGACGCGGGGCAGCGCGTTGTCCCGTAGCTCCAGTTCGCGGAGCTCGTGCAGCGTCCCGACGCCCGCCGGGAGGTCCGTCAGGCGGTTGCCGCGCAGCCAGAGCTCCCGCAGCCGGCCGAGCCGTCCCACGGACGTGGGGAGGTGCCTCAACTCGGCGCCCTGAGCACGGAGTTCCACCAGCCCGGCCAGGTCGCCGAGCGTCTCCGGGAGGCGATCCAGCGGGTTCCCGCCGATGTTGAGATAGCCGAGCCGGTCCAGCCTGCCGAGGGCGTCCGGCAGTGCGGTGAGCCGGTTGTCGTGGAGGTAGAGACAGCGCGTCAGCCCGGCCAGATCGCCGATCTCGTCGGGCACCCGGGTCAGGGCGTTGTGGCCCAGATCCAGGGTGTGCAGGGCGCGGAGCCGGCCGATCGCGGGCGGGATCTCGGTCAGGTGGTTGTCGGCGAGGATCAGGACCTCCCAGTCCTCCCGCCCCCAGACCTCCTCGGGAACGCAACGCAGCCCGGCCTTCCAGAGGTTGAGGGTGGGAGGAGACGAAGGCGCGGGCGTCAGGGCCACCGCAGGCCCCTGGTCCGGCCGGCGCCGGTGCGGTGGCAGGACGCGGTGCACGGCTCCACCGGATCGTCCGGCGTGTCCACCGGATCGCATGGGGGCAGGCGGCCTCCGAAGACCGGGAGATCACGCAGCAGCTGCCGGCTGTCGGCCATCTCGCCCCCTCTGATCGACGGCAGTCGGCGACGCTAGCAGGAACGGTGAGGACCGCCGTCCGGCAGGTGGTGGATCTTGTCGTCACTCCGCGCCATGAAGGGCACGGCGGGCACGGCGGAGTCGCCGACGATCTTGCCGAGGGGGCCGGGCCGGCGCCGTAAAGTGGCGATCATGACGGGCGAGAGAGATCTGAGGGCGCTGCTGAGCGGTATGCGGCCCGAGCTCAACCAGGGACCCTATGTGTTCACGACCGTGCCCGGCGCCGTCCCCGAGGGGCTGACGCCGGTCGTCACCGTCGCCGAGCAGGAGGGCCGCACCCTCGTCGTCCGCCAGGAGGACGCCGACCGGGCGGGCCTGGCCTACGACTACGTCGCCGGCTGGATCACGCTGCGGGTGCATTCCGCGCTGGACGCCGTCGGACTGACCGCCGCCATCGCCACCGAACTCGCCGCCGCCGGCCTCAGCTGCAATGTCGTCGCCGGCTTTCACCACGACCATCTTTTCGTGCCGTACGACGCGGCGGACGAAGCGCTCCGCCGTCTCTCCGCGCTCGCCGCCAGCAGCTGATCGGCGCGGTACGGCGGGCCCCGCACCGCCCGGCCTCCCGGCCGGTACGCCGCGCGTGTCGCTCGCGCCGACGTCCGCGCCGCTCGTGCCCTCCGGCCACGTACGATGGCGGCATGTCCTTTCTCCGCCGCCGCAGCGCAGCCACGCCCGCCGGGCCTGACTTCGACGTCCTCGCCATGGACCCCGGTGACTGGCCGGGCAACCTCGGAGCCGGGCTGCTGCCCGCGCCCGACGGCAGCTGCCAGGGCGTTTTCCTCCGCTACGACCTGTTCGGCGGCCGCGGCCCCGCGATGATCATCGGCAATCTGCCGGAGGGCTCCCCGGCCCGCGAGCTCGACGAGGACCAGGTGCCCTTCGAGGTCGCCCAGCTCCTCGCGGCGCTCGGCAACGACGAGCCGGTGGTGGTCGTCGAGAGCGAGGACACCCCGGTGATGCACGAGGACAACCTGCTGATCGTCAAGCGCATCAAGTGCTCCGAGAGCCGGATCTCCTGCGCCCAGTTCGACCGCAGCGACGGTGTCCTGGTCACCATCGCCAGCTGGGACCGGCCGATCACCGACGATCTCTACGCCCTGCTCAAGCCGCTGCCCGCGGAACTCTTCCAGCAGGGCTGAGCGGCGCCCCGGAGCGGACATCCGCCGCGCGGACAGCTGCCGCGCGCACAGCCTCGCGCCCGGTGAACGGTCCTGCCGTCCACCGGGCGCGAGGCTGTCGTCATCCGGCCTGGGCACCTCCCGGCGCCGGCCGGCGGAGCTACCGGCCCGACGGCGGCACCTTCACATCGGCCGCCCGGACATAGCCCACCCGGTGCCCGACCTGGATCTCGTAGTAGACGTCCTCGCCGCGCACGATCGCATGCTGGCTGACGTCGAACGTCGGCGCGTAGAAGTACTCGCTCCGCTTGCGGTCCCCGACGGCGTACCGCTGACCGGCGGCCAGTTTGTACGGCAACGGGACGACGTCCTGGACCGGCACCCCCGCGGGGTACGCCTCCTTCTCCGGGTACGCCCGGCCGTAGACCGGGATCTCCGCCACACCGGGCTTCGGCGTGACGACCAGGCCCCTCGCGTTCACCGCCGTCGGCGCACGACGCGGGTTGTGGAACCACGCCCGCTGCCCGAGATACCAGATCGCCGTCCAGTCACCGGAGCGGCCCGCCACCGCGAACCGCTGGCCCGTCGTGGCACGCGCCCCGGTGTCGTTGACGCCGGTCGTCGAGTCCTTGCCGTCCGGATGCAGGCCGATGTCCTTCACCAGCGGGGCGTCCCCGCTCGGCCCGGTGTGCAGCCGGACCGCGGCCGAGCCGTGCGGCGCGCAGGGCTTGCCGGCCTTCTCGCAGTCGGTGTAGACGGGCTGGTTGCCGTCGTAGGAGGGGAGGATGGTGACCAGGCCGCCGCGCGGGCCCGCGGTGGGCGTGAACGGCCTGCCCAGCAGCTCGAAGTAGTGCGCCCAGTCCCAGTACGGGCCCGGGTCGGTGTGCATGCCCTTGACCGCGGTGGGCGTCATACCGGCCACGTTGTCGTGCCCCAGGATGTGCTGCCGGTCGAGCGGCACGTCGTACCGGTGGGCCAGATACCTCACCAGCCGGGCCGACGTACGGTACATCGCCTCCGTGTACCAGGCGTCCGGCGCGGCGAGGAAACCCTCGTGCTCGACGCCGATGGAGTGCGCGTTGATGTACCAGTTGCCCGCGTGCCAGCCGACGTCCTTGGTCGGCACATGCTGGGCGATCAGACCGTCCGAGGAGCGGATCGTGTAGTGCCAGGACACATACTTCGGGTCCTGGATCAGCCTCAGTGTCGTCTCCCACGAACCCTCGGTGTCATGGATGACGATCGAGTCCACGCGCTGGTCATAGGGCCGGTTCGCCAGGTCGTGATTGCCGTAGTCGTCGTCGCCGAACTCCTCGTACGGCGCCGGGACCGACTCGCAGGCGACGCTCCACGGGCACTCCAGACTGCCGTCGTCGCCCGACGCGGACGCCCGCGCCCGGGCGGGGGCCCGCCGGGCGAGCCGGTCCGCCTGGGCCTTGTCGGCGGCGAGCGAGGGCGCGGCGGCGAGGGTGACCCGCTGACCCGCGTCGGTCGTCCGGGTCTGGCCACGGCGCATCAGGTCGTACACCTCGTCGGCGAAGACCTTGCCGCTCCTGGCGTCGTCGGCGCCCGCATACCGCGCCACCGCCGCATACCACTCGGCCGGGTCGGCGCTCTCGCGCAGGCCCAGTTTCCGCTGCTCGGCGGCGAGCAGCGCCGCGCCGCCGAGCACATTCGCCGACGGGTCCGAGCGCAGCTTCTCCGCCGGCAGACCGGTCAGCTCGGCGGCCCTGGGCAAGGTCCGCAGCCGGGCGGGGAGTTCGGCGGGTACCGCAGCCCTGGCCCGGCCCTCCGGCGCGGTCTTCCGCGGGCGGGCGCTGTCGCCACGGGCGTCCTCGGTACCGTCGCTGAACTCCGGAACACCGGCCAGCGCCGCGCGGGCGTCCGTCAGATGCATCGGACCGTAACCACCGGAGACGCTGGGCGCGCCGCCGTGGGCGTCCCAGCGCGACTCCAGATACGAGACGCCCAGCAGCACACTGCGCGGCACATGGAACCGCGCGGCGGCGTCGGTGAAGGCGCGCTGCAGAGCCTCCGTACGGGGTGCTGCGGCCCCGGCCGACGGGGCGGCCGAGACCAGTGGCAGCAATAACACCGCCGCGGCGACGGCGGTGCCGGACCTGCGCAGGGCGGAGCGGGGGACTCTCTTGTCGTCTTCCGGGGCGGATCCTCGCAAAGCAGCCTCCTCGAGCCGGCCCGAGCCGGAGCGGTGTGACGGTTGGCGCACAAACGGCCGTGCGGGGCGGGACCCGAGACTAGAGCCCCTGTACGTTCAGCGCTATACGTTCGCCGACGATCCGTCAACCACCCCACACGGTCGGGATTTCGCATGTCAGGGCGTATCCCGAGGAGCTTTCCCGGTCCGGGCGCCTGGCCTGCGGGGCATCAGTGGAATGGACCAATGGCCGCGGCCCGGTGGCTCGCACATGGGTGAGCCGCACGCAGAGGTGAGCGGCACGTTCGGGTGAGCCGCACACACGGGTGAGCGGCGCGCCCGTATCGGTCGCGCCGCTCACAGTCCCCCTAGGGGGCGCCATCAAAGTGCCCGCCTGGCCTCCGGCTCGCCGTACCCGAGAACCTGACGGGCCTTTGACGACCCCCCTCGGCGGTCAGCGGGTGCCCACCGCCGCCCTCACCGCACGGCGCGCCATCTGGCAGTCGTCGTGCAGCCGGCGCAGGAGCAGCCGCTGCTCCTCGCCCGCCGCGGGCGCCCCGGGGTGTCCCGGCCCCTGGGTGCCCGTCGGCGCGGGTTCGCGCATGGTGCGCTGCACCGCGGTCTCGTAGCGCCGGATCTCGCGGGTCAGCACCAGCATCAGATTGACCAGGAACGCGTCCCGCGAGACGGGCCCGGCGGCCTGGGCGAGCTGGCTGATCTGCCGGCGGGCCACCGGGGCGTCACCGAGCACGGACCACAGCGTCGCCAGGTCGTACCCCGGCAGGTACCAGCCCGCGCTGTCCCAGTCCAGCAGCACCGGGCCCGCGGGGGACAGCAGCACGTTGTTCAGCAGTGCGTCACCGTGGCAGAACTGGCCCTGGGTGTGCGCCAGGCCGTGCAGCAGCTTCTGCAGGTCCCCCAGGTCACGGTCGGTGAGCAGCCCCAGGTCGTGATACCGGCCGATGCGGCCCGCGTAGTCCAGCGGGGCGTCGAACAGTCCGGCCGGCGGGCGCCAGAGGTTGATCCGGCAGATCGCACCGAGCGCGGCCCGTACGTCCGCGCGGGGCGGCGCCTCGGACGGATGCCGGGCCACCGCCGCGATCCTGCCGGGCATCCGCTCGACGACCAGCGTGCAGTTGTCGGGATCGGCCGCCACCAGCCGCGGCACCCGTACCGGCGGACGATGCCGGACGAACGCGCGGTAAGCAGCTATTTCCTGCCGGAACCGCTCGGACCACGCGGGGGAGTGGTCCAGTAAACACTTGGCGACCGCGGTCGTACGGCCCGTCGTGCCCACCAGGAGGACGGACCGGCCGGTGCGCCGCAGGACCTGGACCGGGTTGAACTCCGGGCAGATGCGGTGCACCGAGGCGACGGCGGCGCGTAGCTGGGCGCCCTGTGGGCCGGACAAGTCGAGTCTCCCGCTGAGCGGTTGGGTGCCCGTCCCCTGCGCCCGCCTCATACGGCCACCGGGAAGGCCGGTCACTCCCCCCGCGGAGGGGGAGGGGTCGAGATACGGCCCGCTCCCCGAGGGGTGCGGGCGGTACGGCCGGGTGGGGGCGGTCACGGCGGACGATGCTGCATACATGGGTGAGACAGATCCCTTCGTGCGCCGACGAGTTGCGTGCGCCCCCGGCCCGGCGGTGAGAACCCGGTGAACGGGCCCCGTGCAGGAGGCCGATCCAGGGTCCCCGTGAAGGGCGCGCACCCTGGGGAATGCGGTCCCGCCACCGGGCCGGGGGCTGCACATCTACAGAACACGCGGGCGCGGGTGGCAGACCATGTGGCGCACCCTGGCGAACCCTGGCGAATGCTCGCAGGCCCCGTCACGGGCCGTTACTGTCAACTCAGTCGAGGAACCTGGGGGCTTGACGTGGACAGGCAGCCGAACACCCGTCTCGCGGACCTTTTCGGCCTGGCCGGCTGGTCCAAGGGCGAGCTGGCGAGACTGGTCAACCGGCAGGCGGCGGCCATGGGGCATCCGCAGCTGGCGACCGACACCTCGCGAGTGCGGCGTTGGATCGATATGGGGGAGACCCCACGGGATCCGGTGCCCAAGGTCCTGGCTTCCCTGTTCACCGAGCGCCTCGGCCGTGTCGTAACCATCGAGGACCTCGGGTTCGCAAGGACAGGTCGCGCGGGGAAGCGGCAGGCCATGGACGGTCTGCCGTGGGCACCCGAGCGGACCGCCGCGGTCCTCACGGAATTCACGGGAATGGACCTCATGCTCAACCGACGCGGCTTGGTGGGTGCGGGCGCTGCGCTCGCCGCGGGCTCCGCACTCACTGGCGCCATGTACGACTGGCTGCACACCGAACCGGACCGGACCGTCCACTCGCTACGCCCCGACGACCAGTTCGCGGCCGACTCCTTCGACGAACTCGACCAGATCGGCCTCGACCGCTACGAGGCGGCCCCCGTGGGGTCGCAGGAGATCGACGCGCTGGAGCGCTCGGTCGAGGTCTTCCGCGCCTGGGACGCGGCCCGCGGCGGCGGGCTGCAGCGCAAGGCCGTGGTGGGACAGCTCAACGAGGTCGGCGGCATGCTCGCCTACCGTCATCCCGATCATCTGCAGCGCAGGCTGTGGGGGGTGGCGGCCAACCTGGCGGTGCTCGCCGGCTGGATGTCCCATGACGTGGGCCTGGAGCCCACCGCGCAGAAGTACTTCGTCATCGCCGCCCATGCGGCGCGTGAGGGCGGCGACCGGCCGCGGGCCGGCGAGGCGCTCTCCCGGGCCGCCCGCCAGATGGTCCATCTGGGCCGTCCCGACGAAGCGCTGGACCTGATGAAGCTGGCCAAGTCCGGCTCCGGGGAGGCGGCGTTGCCCCGTACCCGCGCCATGTTCCACACCATCGAGGCCTGGGCGCAGGCGTCGATGGGGCGCGGTCAGGCGACCCGGCGCACCCTCGGCGAGGCGGAGGAGCTGTTCGTTTCGGACAAGGGCGATGTGCCGCCGCCGAGTTGGATGCAGCTGTTCAACGAGGCGGATATGCACGGGATGGAGGGGCTGGTGTACCGCACCCTGGCGGAGCACGACCCTTCGGTCGCGCCCATCGCGGAGCAGCACGCCAAGAAGGCGCTGGCGCTGCGCGAGGACGGCCGGCAGCGTTCGCAGATCTTCGACCACATCTCGATCGCGTCGGCCTGCTTCATCGCGGACGACCCGGAACAGGCCGACCGTTACGCACGGTTGGCGCTGCTGTCCATCGGTGAGAACTCCTCCCACCGCACCTGGGACCGGCTGCGCGAGATGTACCGGCTCACCGGCCAGTACGCGAACTACGCCAAGATCCAGGACCTGCGGGAGGAGATCCAGCAGGTCCTGCCGAAGGCGAAGGCCAAGGGGCGGGGGCCGGGCCTGTCGGGGCCGGGTCTCGGCGGCAACCTCTCGGTCTGACCGGACCGAAGGCCCGAAGAGGGCTGACCGGTCCTACGTTCCCGGCAGCACAACCCCGGAACGACCCCGGCGCCCGCACCTACCCGTACATCTACCGGAAGACGTCAACGATCCCTTGCCCGACGGCAGTTGTCGCCAGGTCAGCTCTCGGCAGCTGTGCCTGCGTCAGCCGCCGACCCTGGCGACCAGTACGCATGCGTCGTCCTCGCGTTCGGTGCTGCCGAACTCCTCGACGACGATACGGACGCTGTCCTGCGCGCTGCGGGCCGCGGCGAACCGCGGTGCCAGTGCGAGGAGCCGCTCGGCTCCCTCATGGGCGGCGTCCGCGCCATGTGTACGGCGGGGTGCGAGTCCGTCGGTGTGCAGCACGAGCAGGTCGCCCGGCTGCAGTTGCTCGGTCCGCTGGTCGTAGGTCGCGCCGGCGGTCGCCCCGAGCAGTACGCCCTCGGGCGGGTCCAGTGCGCGCCCTGTGCCGTCGCGGAAGAGCAGGGGGGCGGGGTGTCCGGCCTGGGCCCACTCCAGTCGGCGGCTGGCCGGGTCGAAGCGGGCGCAGACGGCGCTGCCCAGCGCGGGCTGGGAGGCGGTGTCGAGCAGTTGGTTGAGGTAGCCCATCAGCGGTCCCGGGCGCTGTCCGGCGACGGCCATGCCGCGCAGTGCGCCGAGGACCATCGCCATGCCCGAGGTGGCGGTGACGCCGTGCCCGGTGAGGTCGCCGACGCTCAACAGCGTGTCGCCGTCCGGGAGTTGCAGTGCGTCGTACCAGTCGCCGCCGATCAGGGCGCTGGTGCCGGACGGGAGGTAGCGCCCGGCGAGGTCGAGGGCCACCGGGCCGCCCTGCGGGAACCGCAGGGAGCCGCGCCACGGCGGTAGCACGGCCTCCTGCAGCTCGACCGCCAGCCGGTGCTCGGTCTGCGCGATGTGCCGTTGGCGTTGCAGCGAGTCACGGGTCTCGCGCACCGCCCGCTGGCTGCGGCGCAGCTCGCTGACGTCCCGCAGCACGGCCCACATGCATGCGGTGCTGCCGTCGGCGTCGAGCACCGGCTCGCCCACCATGTGCACCGTGCGGACGCTGTGGTCGGTGCGCACGATGCGGAATTCGCCGTCGATCGGCTTACCGTCCACCAGGCAGTCGGTGACCATCCTGGTCAGCTGCTCCTGGTCGTCGGTGAGGATCAGGGACGGCAGTTCGTCGAGGGTCAGCGGTCCGTCGGCCGGGTCCCTGCCGAACATGGCGAACAGTTCGTCGGACCAGCTCACCTCGTCGGTGAGCAGATTCCACTCGGCGCTGCCCACCCGGCGCAGCAGCGCGCCGCGCTCGTGGGGCGCCGGGGCCGGCTCCGCTTCGGGCGGTGCGGCGGGCAGCTCGTCGTGCGGTTCCTCGTCCTCGACCGGGAGGCCCTCTCTCAGCTGGTCGAGGTGGCCGCCGAGGTCGTCGAGGTGGTGCACGGCGAGGTCGCAGAGGGCCCGCTGCCAGCGCAGCTGGGGGTCGGCGGCGGTCTCGGCGTGTACGGACGACTCCCGGCGCACGGCGTCGAGGCCACCGCGCAGGCGGCGGGCCTGCGTGATCAGTGCCTCGACCGTGCCGCGCTCGGGGGGCCGGTCGGCGGGATGGTCCGCGAAGAGAGGGGACGGCATGACGTACTCCGTGATCAGGCGGCGCGCCAGGGCCAGGTCTGAGAGAAGGGCCGGTTACGACTGTTGCACAGGCTGCGACCGTCCGTAAGGGATTTGGCATTACCCGATACGGTGGTGCAGCGGGCATATGCCAGTGGCTTCCTGGGGCATAGACACCGCCGACTCTGCGGAATATCGGATTCCAGGCTAGGCTGCGGCCGCCGTAAAGCTGCTGTTCCCGCGATCCCATGGTGGGAACGACGCATACGGTCCGCGGACACCGGCAAGAATGCCGGTCAGCGGAAATCCCGTTGCCAGCCCGTCCCCCGCACCGGATGCTGACCTCATGTTCGATCCAGACATAGCGCCCAGTGGCACCCTGCTCGGCCTCCTTCAGCGTGGCCGCGGCGACGGGACCCTGCATGCCCTCGCGGCGCCGCGGGCCGAGGCGCTCGCGGCACTCAACGACAGTGTGCTGCGTGACCCCCGCCGCGACTGGCAGGTGGAGAACCGCTCGCTCTACTACGCGCGCCTCTACATGCAGCTCGACGGCGGCCTCGAAGAGATCGAACGGCACCTCTTCCACCCCGACGACCGCATCGACACGGGCGAGGAGCGCACCGGCCTCGCCCTCGCCGTCCTCGGCCACCTCGCCGCGTACGGCAGGGACGCCGCGCGCCTCCTGCTGCGCAGCTACGCCGCTGTCGGCAGCAACTGGCGATGGGCCCTGGACGAGCTCGCGCTGCGTGACGACGACGCCGGGCTGATGACCCTCGCGCCCGCCGTCCTCGCCCGCTTCCCCGACACCGAGGAGGGCCGGGCCGAGCTCGCCGCCGCGGTCCGCGACGCCTTCGAGCCCCGGCCCTGGCGGCTGTGGGCCGAGGATCCCCGCTACGGCGTGCGGCTGGCCGCCGCCGGGGAGCAGGGCTCCTTCGACCGCTGGCAGCGGCAGCTGCGGCCGCGCGGGCCGCGCCCCGGCTGGAGCGTCACCGAGGTCCTGGAGTGGGCCGAGCAGGACCTCGACCTGCGCCCCGGGGAGCGCCGGCACATCGCCGCGGCGCGCTGCCTGGCCGCCGTGGTCGGTCCCGAGGACCGCCCCGAGGTGCTGCGGGCCGCGCGCAGCGGCCCGGACGCGGCACGCGCCGCGGCGCTGCACCACCTCGCCGAGCGCGGCGATCCCGACGTCCTCGATCTGATCGAGATCGCGGCCGTCGACCCCGTCTCCTCCGAGTCGCTGGTCTCCGCCGCGCTCGCCTCCTTCGAGCGGATGCGCAGCGTGGCCGCCGTCGAACGGTCCCGCGTCTGGGCCCGTCGCCAGGACCGGCTGGGCGCGTCCGCCGCCGCGATGCTCGCCCGCCGCGGCGCGAAACGCGACACCGAGCTGGTGCTGGCCGCGCTGCGCCGGACCGTCCGCGAGGCGGGCCCGGACGCGGACGCCCTCTGGGAGCTGGTCGACGGCGCCGGGCGCCTCGGCGTCGGCTGCGCCGCCCCGGTTTTGCGTCATATCTACCGTGAGACCTCCTCCTCCCACCTCCGGGGCCGGGCGGCCGGCGCGCTCGCCGTCACCGATCCCGGGTTCGCGGCCGGCTTCGCCGTCGAGTGCCTGTGGGACTGCGAGGAGACCACCCGCGAGCTGGCCGCCCGGCACGCCGCGACCGGCGACGACCGGGTCGTCGAGCAGCTCCGGCGGCTCGCCGCGGACCCGGCGGAGGAGGCCGAGGTCCAGACGGCCGTACGCAGCCGGTTCGGGCCCGACGCCTCGGCGGTGTGACGGCGGGGCCGCGGCCCCGCACCGCCCGCGTGCAACCGGAACGCTCATGGGACGTTTCCCGGCTGGAAAGATCCCCTTGGCTCCCTCCACGCACGGTGCGCCGACAACAGCGGTATGCGTGTCGTCATCGTCACCGAATCCTTCCCGCCAGATGTCAACGGCGTCGCCCACTGCGCCCTGGAGACCGCCCGGCACCTCGTCCGGCGCGGCCACGATCCGCTCGTCATCGCCCCGCTCGGCGGCTATGAGCCGGCCGGCGGAACGTACGAGAGTCCCTGCCCCGTCGTCCGAGTGCCGTCGGTGCCGCTGCCCGGGTATCCGCAGGTGCGGATCGCGCTGCCCGGACGCAAGCTGTCCGCGGCGCTCGACGGGCACCGTCCCGACCTGGTGCACCTCGCCAGCCCCTTCGTCCTCGGCGCGCGGGGGATGGCGGCCGCGGCCCGGCGGCGGGTGCCCGCGATCGCCGTCTACCAGACCGATCTGGGCCGCTACGCCCGCACCTACCTCGGGGGCGGCGGCGCGACGGCCTGGCGCCGCATACGGGCCGTGCACGCCGCCGCCGCCCGCACCCTCGCACCGTCCAGTGCCGCGCTGCTCGACCTGACCGAGCACGGTGTGCCACGGGTGCGCCTGTGGCCGCGCGGCGTCGACTCCGAGCGCTTCCACCCCGGGCGGCGTGACACGGTGCTGCGCACCTCGCTGCTCGCGGGCCGGGAGCTGCTGGTGGGGTACGTGGGGCGGCTGGCTCCGGAGAAGGACGTCCGGCTGCTCGCCGAGACCTCGCGGCTGCCGGGCGTCCGCACCGTCGTCATCGGCGACGGCCCCAGCGCCGCCGGACTGCGGGCCGGCCTGCCGCAGGTGCGCTTCCTGGGCCGCCGCACCGGCGATGAACTCGCCCGCCTCTACGCGTCACTGGACGTGTTCGTCCATACCGGCCCGTATGAGACCTTCTGTCAGACCGTGCAGGAGGCGATGGCCTCCGGTGTGCCGGTGGTCGCGCCGCGCGCGGGCGGTCCGGTCGACCTGGTGGACCACGGCCGTACCGGGCTGCTGGTGACGCCCGGCGACGGCGGCGCGTTCCGGGACGCGGTGCGGTTCCTCGCGGGCAGCGCCGAGCTCCGCGCCCGGTACGGCGCCGCGGGCCGCCGCGCCGTGGAGGACCGCACCTGGGAGGCCGTGGGCGACCAGCTGCTCGGGCACTACGAGGACGTGCTCGGCGACCGGACGGCGGTGGCGGCATGACGGCACGCGGGGAGGTCGTGGCGGAGCTCCGGACGGCGCCGCGCCAGGAAACCGGGCTGCGGATCGTACGGATCGCCAACTTCGTCACCCCGGCCTCCGGCGGGCTGCGCACCGCACTGCGCGAGCTCGGCGCCGGCTACCGGGCGGCGGGGCACGAGCCGGTGCTCATCGTGCCGGGCGAGCCGGGGAAGGACCAGGCCGGTGGCGCGTCCGGCCTCGGTGTGCGGGATGAACTCACCGACCAGGGGCGGGTGATCACCCTGCCGGGGCCGGTGCTGCCCGGTACCGGCGGCTATCGCGTGCTGGCCGACCGCCGCCGGCTGCACCATCTGCTGCGGGCGCTGGCTCCCGACCGGCTGGAGGTCTCCGACCGTACGACGCTGCGCTGGACGGGGGAGTGGGCGCGCCGGGCCCGGGTCCCGGCGGTGATGGTGTCGCACGAGAGCGTCGACGGGGTGCTGCGGACCTGGGGCGTGCCGCGGCCGGTCGCCCGCGCCGCCGCGGACCGGCTGAACTCCCGTACGGCGCACGCCTACAGCCGGGTGGTGTGCACCACCGAGTGGGCGGCGGCGGAGTTCACCCGGGTCGGGGCGCGCAACGTGGTGCGGGCGCCGCTCGGCGTCGACCTCGCCGCCTGGCACCCGGGCTGCCGCAGCGAGGAGCTGCGGCGGCGGTGCGCGGCACGGGCATCGGTGCTGATGCTGCTCTGCTCCCGGTTGTCGCCGGAGAAGCGGCCGGGCCGCGCGCTGGACGCGCTGGCCGAGCTGCGCCGGCGCGGTGTCGACGCGGCGCTGGTGGTGGCGGGTGACGGGCCGCTCCGGGCGCGGCTGGAGGCGCGGGCACGGGCCGAGCGGCTGCCCGCGGCGTTCCTCGGGCATGTCGCCGACCGCTCCCGGCTCGCCGCGCTCCAGGCCAGCGCCGATCTGTGCCTGGCACCGGGGCCGGCCGAGACGTTCGGCCTCGCCGCTCTGGAGGCGCTGGCCTGCGGCACGCCGGTGGTCGCCAGCGCGGCCTCGGCGCTCGCCGGTCTGGTCGGGCGCGGCGGTGACACGGCCCTGGACGACGGCTCCTCCTTCGCCGACGCGGTCCAGCGGGTCCTGTCCCGGCCCGAGCGGCCGCGCCGGGACGCCGCCCGCCGCCGTGCCGAGGGCTACGGCTGGCGGCCCGCCGTCGAGGCGTTTCTCGCCGCGCATGACGCGCACGGGCCGACGGACGAGCCGGCCGGTGCGCCGGTGCCGTCGTATCCGACGAGCCCGCGGGGCGGGTGGTGAGGATGGGGACGCAGGAGGCAGGAGGGAGTACCGAACCGTCGACCGCGGAGGGCATGGAGGGCTCGGAGGGCACGGTTGGGCCCCACCCCACCGATTCACCGGCCCCGGAGGGCAAGGCAAGGCCCCACCCCACCGATCCACAGGCCCCGCCCTGCTTCGTAGCGCTCGGTGATTCGCTCACCGAGGGGCTGGGCGACCCGCTGCCGGGCGGCGGCTGGCGGGGCTGGGCGGCGCTGCTCGCGGACGCGCTGGGGGAGCGGCCGGGCGGCGTACGGCTGGTGAATCTGGCCGAGAGCGGGGCGCTGGCCGGTGATGTGGCGGAGCGGCAGCTGCCCGCGGCGCGGCGGCTCGCGCCGCGCTTCGTGTCGCTCGTGGTCGGCGCGAACGACACGCTGCGCGCCGCCTTCGACATCGCGAAGGTCGCGGCCGCGCTCGATCTGGCGCATGGCGCGCTGAGCGCCGACGGTGCCGTGGTGCTGACGGCGTGTCTGCCGGACCCGGGCCGGATGCTGGGGCTGCCCGCACCGCTCGCCCGGCCGCTCGCCCGCCGGATGCGGGCCGTGAACGCCGTCGTGCACGCGGTGTCCGACCGCTACGGGGGCGTGCATCTGCATATCGCCGACCACCGGTGGGTCACCGACCGTGACTCCTGGAGCGTGGACCGGCTGCACCCCAGTGAGCGCGGCCACCGGCTGCTGGCGCACGCCTTCCACACCGCGCTCGCCGGCACCGGCGTGCCCGTCGGACCGCCGCCCGCGCTCACCCTCGACGGACCGCCGCCGACCCGCGCCGGGTCCGCCTGGTGGATGGCGACCCGCGGCACCCGCTGGGTCGCCGACCGGTGCACCGACCTGCTGCCCGGTCTGCTGGCCCTGGCCTGGCAGGAGTGCCGGCACGGCCTGGCCGGCTCCGGACGGCTGCTGGACGCGGCGGCCGAGCGTACGACCCGCGCCGCGCTCGCCGCCCTGGGCCCGGCACGCGCCGGCTCACCCGTACAGGGCCCAGGGTCGAAGGGCGCTGCGACAATGGCCGGATGACGGGACGCTGGGAGTTCTGGATCGATCGCGGGGGCACCTTCACGGACGTCGTCGGCAGACGGCCGGACGGGCGGCTGGTCACCGGCAAGCTGCTCTCGCACCATCCCGAGCGCTACCGGGACGCCGCGGTGGCCGGCATCCGGATGATGCTGGGGCTCGGCCCCGACGAACCGGTGCCCGCCGAGCGGGTCTCCTTCGTGAAGATGGGGACGACGGTCGCCACCAACGCCCTGCTCGAACGCAAGGGCGAGCCGACCGTGCTGCTCATCACCGAAGGATTCCGCGACGCGCTGCGGATCGCGTACCAGAACCGGCCGCGGATCTTCGACCGGCGGATCCTGCTGCCGGAGGCGTTGTACGAGCGGGTCGTCGAGGTCCCGGAGCGGGTCGGCGCGGACGGCACGGTCGTCCGGCCGCTGGACGCCGACAAGGTCCGCCGGGCCCTGGTCCGGGCGCGTGCGGACGGGCTGCGCAGCGCGGCCGTCGTGCTGCTGCACGGCTACCGGCACACCGCGCACGAGAAGGCCGTCGCCGAACTGGCCCGTGCCGCCGGCTTCCCGCAGGTGAGCTGTTCGCACGAGGTCAGCCCGCTGATGAAGCTGGTGCCGCGCGGGGACACCACCGTCGTCGACGCGTATCTCTCCCCGATCCTGGGCCGCTATGTCGACGAGATCGCGGCCGAACTCCCGGGCATCCGGCTGATGTTCATGCAGTCCAATGGGGGGCTGCGGGAGGCCACGCACTTCCGCGGCAAGGACGCGGTGCTGTCCGGGCCCGCGGGCGGCGTCGTCGGCATGGTCCGTACGGCCGCCGAGGCCGGCGACCACGACCGGGTGATCGGCTTCGACATGGGCGGCACCTCCACGGACGTGTCGCACTACGCGGGCGAGTTCGAGCGGGTCTTCGGCAGCGAGGTCGCCGGCGTACGGATGCGCACCCCGATGATGAACATCCACACCGTCGCGGCGGGCGGCGGGTCCGTGCTGCACTTCGACGGGCGCCGCTACCGCGTCGGCCCCGACTCGGCCGGCGCGGACCCGGGCCCGGCCTGCTACCGGCGCGGCGGACCGCTGGCCGTCACCGACGCCAACGTGATGCTCGGCCGTATCCAGCCCGACCACTTCCCCGCGGTGTTCGGGCCGGACGGCGACCAGCCGCTGGACGCCGGCACCGTACGGACCCGCTTCGCGGAGCTCGCCGAGCGGATCGCCGCGGAGACCGGCGACGACCGCGGCCCGGAGGACGTCGCCGCCGGATTCCTGGACATCGCCGTGCTCAACATGGCCAACGCGGTCAAGAGGATCTCCGTCCAGCGCGGCCATGACATCACCCGCTACGCGCTCACCAGCTTCGGCGGCGCCGGCGGCCAGCACGCCTGCGCGGTCGCCGACGCCCTGGGCATCGACACGGTCCTCGTCCCGCCGCTGGCCGGCGTGCTCTCCGCGTACGGCATCGGCGTCGCCGACGCCACCGCGATGCGCGAACAGGCCGTCGAGGCGGAGTTCGCGGAGGCCGGGGCCATCGGCCGGGTCCGGGAGGTCTGCGACGCGCTCGCCGAGCAGACTCGGCGGGAACTCCTCGACGACGGGGTGCCGGACGAGTCGATCACCACCCGCGCCCGGGTGCTGATCCGCTACGCCGGGACGGACTCCACCATCGGCGTCCCGCTGGCCGACGCCGACACCATGACCGCCGAGTTCGTCCGGGCACACCGCGCCCGCTACGCCTTCACCATGGACAAGCCGCTGGTGGCGGAGGCGGTATCGGTCGAGGCGCTCGGCGCGGCCGGTGGCGCCTCCGGGTACCAGGCCCCGTCCGCCGACAGGGAAGGGGAGTTGCGGCCCGCCGCCACGGTCCGGATGTACGCGCAGGGGCACTGGCAGGACACCGCCCTCTACCGGCGCACCGAGCTGCGCCCCGGGGACGTCCTCACCGCCCCGGCGATCATCGCCGAGGACGACGCGACGACGGTCCTCGACCCGGGCTGGCAGGCGGCCGTGGGCGAGCGCGGTCACCTCCTGCTGACCCGGGCCGAGCCGCGTGCCGGGCGGGTCGCGGTCGGCACCGAGGCCGACCCGGTGATGCTGGAGGTCTTCAACAGCCTCTTCATGGCCGTCGCCGAGCAGATGGGCGTCCGCCTGGAGAACACCGCGCACTCCGTCAACATCAAGGAACGCCTCGACTTCTCCTGTGCGCTCTTCGACTCCGAGGGCAACCTCATCGCCAACGCCCCCCACATCCCCGTGCACCTGGGCTCGATGGGGGAGTCCATCAAGGAGGTGCTCAAGCGGCGCGGCGACGACATGCGGCCGGGCGACGTGTACGCCATCAACGACCCGTACCACGGGGGGACACACCTCCCGGACGTCACCGTCGTCACCCCCGTTTTCGACGAGACACCGGCGGCCGACGCGGCGGGCGACGAGCGCCACGAGCTGCTCTTCCTGGTGGCTTCCCGCGGCCATCACGCCGAGATCGGCGGCATCACCCCCGGCTCGATGCCCGCCTTCAGCAGCACCATCCAGGACGAGGGCATCCTCCTCGACAACTGGCTGCTGGTGCGCGACGGCCGGCTGCGCGAGCGCGAGACCCGCGAACTGCTGGCCTCGGGCCCGTATCCGTCCCGTGCGCCGGACGCCAACATCGCCGATCTGCGGGCCCAGATCGCCGCCAACGAGAAGGGCATCCACGAACTGCGGCGGATGACCGAGCAGTTCGGGCTGGATGTCGTACGGGCCTACATGGGGCACGTACAGGACAACGCCGAGGAATCGGTGCGGCGGATCATCGCGGACCTGTCCGACGGCAGCTGCCGCTACGAGACCGACAGCGGGGCGGAGATCCATGTCGCCCTGACCGTCGACCACGCCGCCCGCGGCGCCGTACTGGACTTCGCCGGCACCTCGCCCCAGCAGCCCGGCAACGCCAACGCGCCCAGCTCGGTGGTGATGGCGGCGGTTTTGTACGTGTTCCGCACCCTGGTCGCCGAGGACATCCCGCTCAACAGCGGCTGCCTCAAGCCCGTCGACGTCCGTATCCCGGAGGGCTCGATGCTCGCGCCGGTCTTCCCGGCGGCCACCGTCGCGGGCAACGTGGAGACCTCGCAGGCGGTCACCGGCGCGCTGTACGCCGCGCTGGGCGTCCAGGCCGAGGGCTCGGGCACCATGAACAACGTCACCTTCGGCAACGACCGGGTGCAGTACTACGAGACCGTGGCCGGCGGCTCCGGCGCGGGCGACGGCTTCGACGGCGCGGACGCCGTACAGACCCATATGACCAACTCCCGGCTGACCGATCCCGAAGTGCTGGAATGGCGCTACCCGGTCCGCGTCGACAGCTTCGCCATCCGTGACGGCAGCGGCGGCACCGGCCGCTGGCACGGCGGCTGCGGCGCCGAACGCCGGCTGCGCTTCCTGGAGCCGATGACCATCGCCCTGCTCACCAACCACCGCAGGGTCCCGCCGTACGGCATGGCGGGCGGCGCACCGGGCACGCTCGGCGCCAACTTCATCGACCGGGCGGACGGTTCCCGTGAGGAGCTCAAGGGCTGCGACGCGGCGGAGGCCGGTGTGGACGATGTGCTGGTGATCCGGACGCCCGGGGGCGGGGGGTACGGGGAGGCGTGAGCGGGGCCGGGAGCGTCCCGGCGGCGGGTGCGCCGTAGAATGACGCGCCGGCCGGCGAGCGGGGCCACGACTCCACGACCGGCGCCACCAGCAGGGCCGTCCCCCGGCGGGTCCGTGCCGTTTCGTCCGTTGTCAGTGGGACCGCCTACTCTGTGCGACGTGACTTTTTCCGCCCCGGGGGCCGCTGCGCCCCAGCTCAACGGGCCGCACCGGCCCGCGCCGGGCCCGGCCGCCGACGAAGGACTGGCCCGCCGGCTGCGCGCCCTCGCGTGCACCGCGCCGCTGCACGACCTCGACGTGCGCAAGGCCAACCTCGCGGGCGAGTACGGCGTCTACGCGATGGCGGAGGTGGCGCTCGCCGTCATCGATCTCGTCACGCTGAACATGGACTTCGACACCGGCGCCGATCATGAAGAGATAGTGGCGAAGGTGCTCCCCCGGGTCGCCGCGCAGACCCCGCGCCGCCCCGCCGCCGAGCATGAGCGGGTGGCCCGCTGGGTGCTGGAGAACCTGATCAACGTCGGCAGCGTGGACCGCGGCTTCCGCGCCGTCTACGGCACCTTCAACACCGACGGCGAGTACGTCCGCCGCGACTACGACTTCAAGCTGATCGAGGAGGTGCCGGGCGCGGGCGGCAGCGTGTACCTCCGCGCCACCGACGAAGCGGTCAACGTCCTGGTCGGCGCGCTCGACACGGACGTCACCAGCGCCCAGATCGCCGCCGAGGTCAAGCTGGAGGTGCTGATCAACCGCGGCCGGCTGGCCGACGCCCAGCTCGCCGCCGAGCAGGCCCGCTACCGCACCGTGCAGTACGCCGAGACGCTGCGCCGCACGCTGGACGCCACCCGCCGCAATGTCCGCGCCGTCGACTGGCTGGAAACCGTCCCCGACATGATCACCGAGGCGCTGGACCACGTCGCGGACCGCTACCGCCACGAGAACGCCATCCTCACCAACATCCGCAAGGCCCGCGACGAGTCCGAGGAGCCGGAGCACAAGCGGCGCGCCGCCGAGCTCGTCGACATCGTCAAGGACTGCATCCGCCGCCACACCCAGCTCCAGTCCCGGCTGCTGGAGGCCGGCCCGCTCTTCCGCGCCGAACAGGACCGGCAGGCGTTCGCCACCCCCACCGCCCGCTCCGGGCTCGACCTCTACGGCCAGCTGGTCGCCCCCCTGCTGCCGCTGCCCGCCGAGCGTGCCATCCGTGTCACCGACGCGTTCTTCGCCCGCGGTACGGGGCTGCGCACCCCCTCCGCGGTCCGCGTCGCCGACCTCGTCGAGGTGCTGCTCACCCCGCCCATGGAACGTGAGCACCTCGGCGCCGAGATGCCCGAGCCCGATCTCGTGGCGACGCCCGACGACAGCCGCTTCAGCGAGGAGCAGCTGGACGCCGCGATGGAGCTGCTCGACCTGCCCGCCGACGCGCCCCGCCGGCTCTCCGGGCTGCTCGCCGAGGCGCGCCGCAAGGACCCCGAACTCCCCTATCTCGTCGCCCTGTTGGCGGTGCACGCCGCCAGCCCCCCGGTCGGCACCGCCTACCGCCAGGGCGAGCAGCAGCTGCTCTTCGCCGTCGACGACGGCACCGAGCTGGCCGACCCCGAGTTCGGCGGCGCCGACCTCATCGTCGGCACCGCCCTGCTGGACGCGGCCGGGATGGCCGCCGACCGCTCGGAGGTGGCCTGATGTCCCGCGCTGGGGGCGTACGGCCGGTGCGGCGCCCTGGGGCCCACCCGGCAACTGCCGCACATCCCGCCGATTCCGTAGATCCCGCCTGTTCATCCGATATCGCCGAGATCGTCCCCCGCAAGGAGCTTGTCCCGTGACCGAGTACGACGCCGACGAGGTGCCGCAGCCGGACCCGGCGTCCGGGACGGGCGAAGCGGGCTGGGGTGCCCGTGCCGCCGACGCCGAGCCGGCACCGGCCGGGCCTGCGCCCCTCACCCCGGCCGACGCCGCCGACGCCGCCCGGCTGGTCTCCTTCGGGCTCCAGCCCAAGCTGCTGCCGGCCCGCGACGCCGAGTACGCCGAGCTGCTGCGCCGCTACCGGGACGAGCCCGCCTTCGCCCGCCTCGCCGACGCCGTCGCCGCCGGCCTCGGCCTGGTCGTCCTGGAGGTCTCCACCCGCGCCGGGATGGCCGTCACCGCCGCCGAGGACTCCGTCTTCGCGGTCCGCATGGGCGACTACGCCCGCCGCGCCTCCGCCGACTCCGCCGACCGCTTTCTGCACGGACTGGCGCATCTCGCCGTAGCCGCGCTGGCCTTCCCGCGCCCCGAGGACCTCGCCGACGACGGCTACATCGGCCGGATCACCGTCAACGGCGTCGACGCCTTCGTCCGGCAGGCCTGCCGCCGCCTGGAGGAGCGCGCCGAGCAGGACGGCCATAACACCGACCCGGCCACCGACGCCCCCGGCCTGGAATCCGCCTGGCGGGTCTACGCCCGGCGCAGCGCCACCGGCGCCACGAAGGACGCCCGGCGGCTCGCCGGTTCGACCACCGGCATCATCGCCAAGGCCGTCACCTTCCTCGTCGACTCCGGCTTCCTCCAGCGCACCGGCGACGACGCCGGCGGCGCCTACCGCACCACCGCCCGCTACCAGCTCCAGGTCCGCGACATGGCCGGCAGCGCCGCCATGGCCGAGCTGCTGGAACTCGGTGTGGTCCCGGTCGCCGACGGCAGTGCCACGCTGCTGCCCGGCGAGGACACCGACGACCTCGACCTGGTCGCAGGCGCGGGACTGCCCTTCCACTCCGGCTGAGCACGCACACCCGTACCACCTACCCGCCACAACAACGAGAGTCCGCCATGTACGAGCTGTCCCGGGTCCGTCTCTACTCCATCGGGCCCGCCGGTGCGCGCTATGCCGACACCGTGCTGGACCTGCGCGGAGTCGGCGCGCCGGTGCCCCAACCGGCCCCGGCGCAGGCGGACTTCTTCGAGGACGAACCGGTCGGCCCGCCCCGCCGCCCCGCCCCCGCGGGTGTCCTCTTCCTGGAGAACGGCGGCGGCAAGTCCGTCCTGCTCAAGCTGATCTTCTCGGTGATGCTGCCCGGCCACCGCAACACCCTCGGCGGCGCCAGCTCCGGCGTCCTGCGCAAGTTCCTGCTCGCCGACGACTGCGGCCATGTCGCCCTGGAGTGGCAGCACGTACTGACCGGTGAGAGCGTCGTCGTCGGCAAGGTCAGCGAATGGCGTGGCCGGCAGGTCTCCAACGACCCGAGGAAGTTCGCCGAAGCCTGGTACAGCTTCCGGCCGGGGCCCGGGATGAGCCTGGACTCGCTGCCCGTCGCCGAGGCCACCATCGTCCGGCCCCGCCACGAGCACGGCGAGGGCGCCTCCGGCGCACAGGGCCGCCGCCGCACGATGAAGGGCTTCCGCGACGTCCTGACCGAGGCCGGGAAGAACTACCCGAATCTCGACGTGGTCTGGGAAGAGATCCACGAGCGCTGGAACGAACACCTCGGCGTGCTGGGCCTGGACCCGGAGCTCTTCCGCTACCAGCGGGAGATGAACGCCGACGAGGGCGAGGCCGCCGGCCTGTTCGCGGTCAAGAACGACTCCGACTTCACCGACCTGCTGCTGCGTGCCGTCACCGACACCCGCGACACCGACGGCCTCGCCGACCTCGTCCACGGCTTCGCCCACAAGCTCGGCCGGCGCGCCGAGCTCACCGCCGAGCGGGACTTCACCGCCGGCTCCCTCGACCTGCTGTCGCGTATCGCCGACGCCGCCGAGCAGCGCGAACGCGCCCGCGAGGTGCACGCCGGCGCCGAGCGCCGCACCCGCGGCCTCGCCCAGCGGCTGCACGCCCGCGGCACCGAAGAGCGCGGCCGTGCCGCCGAGCTCGCGGAGCAGGTCGCCGCTGCGGCGCACCGCGTCACCGACGCCGAGCGCACCCGCGAGCGCCGCTCCCTGGTCTCCGCCGAACTCGCCTACCGGCACGCCTCGCTGGCACTGGCCGCCGCCGAGAAGGGCGCCGCCGCCCAGCGCCGCGAGCTCAACGACGCCCGTACGCTGCACAGCGCCTGGCAGGCCGCCGAGATCGCGCTGCGGCACCGCGCCGCCGCCGACCGCTCCGCCCGGGTCGCCGCCGCCATCCGCGAGGCCGAGCGGGACGCCGCCCCGGCGCTCGCCGCCCGCGCCACCGCCGCCGCCGACCTCGTACGCGCCCTGCACACCGCCGCCGAGGCCGGCGAGCGGATCGCCAACGAGGAGGAGGAGCGCTCCGCCGCCCTCCAGGAGGCCGGCGAGGGCGCGCACCGCGACGCGACCGCCGCCGCCACCCACGCCCAGCGCGCCCGCAGCGAGGCCGACCACCTCAAGCAGCGGCTCGCCGAGGTCGCCCAGGAGACCACCGAGGCCGTCCAGGCCGGCTGGCTGGACGACACCGCCCCGGACGCCGACCCGGCGCGCGCCGCGCTCGCCGCCTCCGACGCGGAGAAGACCGCCGTGGCGGCCTGGGATTCGGCCCGCGAGGCCGCCCGGCAGTCCACCGACCGTGCCCGGGAGGCCACCGCGCGGCACTCCGCGGCGGAACTGGCCGCCGCCCGCGCCGAGGACGCGGCGCAGGCCGCGGAGCGCGCCCACGAAGCCGAGCGCCGGGCCGCCGAATCCCTCGGCGCGGAGGAGCGGCTGGCCGAACTGCTGGGCCTTCCGCAGTCGACGTCCAAGCGGCTGCCGGGTCCCCGGACACCGTCCACCGGCGCGGATGACACCGAGGCGCGCCGCCCCGCCGCCGGCCCGCTCACCGCGGAGGAGCTGGACCGCAGCGCCGACGCGCTGTGCGAACTGCTGGAGGAGGGGGTCGCCGCCGCCGAGCGGCAGCTGTTCGATCTGCGGACGGCCGCCGCCGACGACGCGCGGATCCTCGGCGCGCTGGGTGACGGCGGGCTGCTGCCCCCGGGCCCCGACGTCCTGGCCGCCGTGGAGTACCTGGGTGAGCACGGCGTGCCCGCGCTGCCCGGCTGGCGCTATCTCGCCCAGTCCGTCGACCCCGCCGACCACGCCCGAGTGCTGGCCGCCCGCCCCGAGCTGGTCGACGGCGTGATCATCACGGACCCCGACACCCACGCGCGGGCGCGCGACGTGCTCGCCCAGGCCGCGCTGCTGCCCCGCTCCGCGGTCGCCGTCGGCACCGCCGCCGCGCTGCTCGCGCCCACCACGGGCCCCGACGAGCGGGACACCGGCGTGTACGGCGTTTTCCTCGTTACACCGAACCCGGCGATGCACGACGAGTCCGCCGCCGACGAGGAGCGGCAGACGCTGCGCGCCCGCGCCATAGAGCGCGACGAGGAGATCCGGGCGCTGGCCGCCCGCCTCTCCGGGGACCGCGCACTGGCCGCCCGGCTCGGCTCATGGCGCGCCGGCTGCCCGGCCGGCCGGCTCGCCGAGCTGGCCGAAGCCGCGGAGCACGGCCGCACGGCCGCGGACGAGGCGGCGGCCGAGCTGGCCGAGGCCCGTACGGTGCGGGCCGAGGCGGACGAGGCCGCGGCGGAGGCCACCCGGGTCCGCGACGAGCGTCAGGAGACCGCGCAGCGCGCCCGCCGGGTCGCGGACGTCCTCGCCGGGCTCGCGCACCGGCTGCGCGAGCGCGCCGGCTGGCAGTCGCGGATGCGTGAACTCGCCGACGAGGCAGCCGAGTTCGAGGCCCGAGCCGAGGAGTGCGTGGACCGGGCGCGGGCCGCCGACGAGGACCGCAGGGCCGCCCAGCGGGCCGCCGACGACGCCCGCCGCACCGCCCGCGCGCTGCGCGCCGAGCGCGCCGAGATCGCCGGCGTCCCGGACGACCTGGGCGATGCACCGGAGGGTGCGAGCAGCTCCCTCCCCGCGCTGCGCGAGGCCTACCGTGCCGCCTCCCAGCTCTACGAGAAGGTCGGCGTCGGCGCCGACCTGCGCGCCGAACAGGCCCGCGCCGAGGGCGAGGAGAGCGCCGCCCTGGCCGAGCTCAACCGCCTCACCAACAAGGTCCGCACCCGCGCCGAACAGCTCCTGGAGAGCCCGGAAGCCGCCGACGGCCCGTCCCGGCAGGCGGCCGCGGCCCGCGCCGAATCCCTGGTTCAGATGCTGGAGACCCGCGCCTCGGCCGCCAGCGAGCAGCTCGGCCGGCTGCGCGGCGAGGCCGAGCGGCTGGCACCGGCCGACGGCGACGCGCACACCGAGCTGCCCGACGGCATGGTCCCCGCGGACGCCGACCGGGCCAAGGAGCTGCTGCGCACCGCCAATGGCGAACTGGCCACCGCCACCGAGGCGTTGGACACCGCCCGCGCGCAGCACGAAGGACTGCTGCGCGCCCACCGCGCCGCCGAGGACGCGGCCGGCGGCTTCGACGAGACCGCGGCGCTGCTGCGCGATCTGCTCCGCGACCACCACGACGCCGAGGATGCGGCGGGCGAGCGGCCCGAGCCGTACGCCGGCCGTCTGGAGGAGGCGCGGCAGGCCGCTGCCGAGTCCCGCCGTTCGCTGCGCGGCTGCGCCACCGACCTCTCCGCCGCCGAGGCCGCGGTCCGCGAGGCCGGCGACATCCTCGTACGGCACGCCAACGCCACCCGCTACGAACAGGTCCGCACCCCCGCCCGCCAGCAGATCCGCGAGCTGCCCGCGGCCGCGCTGCCGGACCACGCCGCCAAGTGGGCGGAGGCGTTCGCGCCCCGGCTGCGGGTGCTGACCGACGAGCTGGCGCAGCTGGAGCGCAATCGCGACAGCATCGTCGACCGGCTCCGCGGTCTGGTGGAGTCGTCGCTGACGACGCTGCGTTCGGCCCAGCGGCTGTCCCGCCTTCCCGAGGGGCTGGGGGAGTGGTCCGGGCAGGAGTTCCTGCGGATCCGTTTCGAGGACCCGGACCAGGCCACGCTCACCGAGCGGCTGGGCGAGGTCATCGACGAGGCGACCCGCGCGGCGGTCAGGAAGAACAGCGATCTGCGGCGGGACGGTATGTCCCTGCTGCTGCGCGGGGTCAGCGCGGCGCTCCAGCCGCGCGGGGTGGCCGTGGAGATCCTCAAGCCGGACGCGGTGCTGCGCGCCGAGCGGGTGCCGGTCGGGCAGATGGGCGATGTGTTCTCCGGCGGCCAGCTGCTGACCGCCGCCATCGCCCTGTACTGCACGATGGCGGCGCTGCGCAGCAACGACCGGGGCCGTGACAAGCAGCGGCACGCCGGCACGCTGTTCCTCGACAACCCCATCGGCCGCGCCAACGCCACCTATCTGCTGGAGCTCCAGCGTGCGGTGGCCGACGCGTTGGGCGTCCAGCTGCTCTACACCACGGGCCTGTTCGACACCACCGCGCTCGCCGAGTTCCCGCTGGTCATCCGGCTGCGCAACGATGCCGACCTGCGGGCCGGGCTGAAGTACATCAGCGTCGAGGAGCATCTGCGGCCGGGGCTGCCGCAGCAGGATCCGGCGGGTGAGGCGGTGCACGGCCAGATCACGGCGACGCGTATGTACCGCCGTCCGGAAGAGCCGCAGCAGCCTGCTGATCCGCAGGCCCCGGATCAGCGGGCCCGGGATCAGCAGGCACCGGACCCGCGGACGACATCGCCGGAGACGAGCCCTGAGGACCCGGCCCAGGACGGAGCCGCTCGCTGACCCACCGGTGGAACTCGCCGATGTGGTGCTCGCTGGGCACCAGCACCCCGCCGGCGCGGTAGGCCCGCGACGCCATCGCGGGCTGGGTCCGTTCGCAGGCCGCGAAGTCCTGCGCGTTGACCCGGTGGAAGAGTTCCACGGAGCGGGACAGGTCGGCGCCTGAGGCCACGACGTCGGGTGCGTACAGCCAGTCGCACTCGACGACGGTGCGGTCCGCGGCCATCGGGAACATCCGGTGCACGATGACATGGTCGGGCACGAGGTTGACGAAGACCTGCGGGCGGACGGTGATGGCGTAGTAGCGGCGGTCCTGTTCCTCGGCGATGCCCGCGAACGGCGCGAAGCCGCCGCCGCCGTCCACGGTGAACCCCTCGGCCTCCGCCGCGAACTGTGCACCGTGCCCCACGAAGTACTGCGCCGCGAAACCGTCCGCGAACTCCGGGAGCACCTCGGTGAGTTCGGGGTGGATGGTGGCGCAGTGGTAGCACTCCATGAAGTTCTCGACGATCAGCTTCCAGTTGGCGGCCACGTCGTAGCGGATCCGCCGGCCGAGCGCGAGACCGTCCACCCCGTAGCGCTGCACGGCCGCCGGGTCGCCCAGCCGCTCGGAGACCGCGGCGACCACCGTCTCCTCGAACGACGGCGGTTCCTCGGCCAGGCACACCCACACATAGCCCAGCCACTCCCGCAGCCGTACCGGCAGCAGCCCTCGCTCGCCGCGGTCCACATCCGGCATCCGCTGGAGGTTGGGCGCGGCCACCAGCCGTCCGTCCAGGTCGTAGGTCCAGGCGTGGTACGGGCACTGGAGGTTGCGCCGCACCTCCCCGGACTCCTCGGTGCACAGCCGGGCGCCACGGTGCCGGCACACGTTCAGGAAGGCCGCGAGACCGCCCCGGCGAGTGCGGGTGATCACCACGCTCTCCCGGCCCACCTGGACCGTGCGGAAGGCGCCGGGCCGCTCCAGGTCGGCGGCGCGGACCGCGCAGAACCACAGCGACTCGAAGATCCGCTCCTGTTCCTCGGCGAACACACCGGCGTCGGTGTACATCCGGCCCGGCAGGGTGGCGAGCAGGCTGGGCGATACGGGCGCGAGGGTCATCGGGCACCTCCGTGTGCGGGCGCGGGCGCGGCGGTCAGCCGGCCGGGGTCGAACAGCTCGATGGGATGCCCGGTCTCCCCGGTCAGCGCCAGGTCGGCGAGGATCTCACCGACCACCGGCACGAACTTGAAGCCATGGCCGGAGAATCCGCAGGCGACGGTGACCGCGTCGGGGTGCGCGGGATGCCGGGTGATGACGAAGTGCTCGTCGGGGGTGTTGCTGTACATGCAGGTGGCGGCCTTCAGGAAGCGTCCCGGCAGGCCCGGCAGCAGCCGTCCCACCTGGTCGGCCATGGCCCGCACCTCGTCGTCGTGGACGGTCCGCTCGATGGTTTCCGGGGTGCAGACGGTGCCCTTGCGGAAGAACGCCACCTTCGCGCCGCCGCCGGGCCCGTCGATCGCGGGGAAGCCGTAGATCTGGACGCCCGCCGCGTCCTCCCAGATGTAGACGGGGTGCCGCGCCGGGGTGTACGGGGCGGTGCCGCCGTCGGGCGCGAACCAGTACATGACCTGCCGCTCGATGGTGAACGGCACACCGAGATCCGCCAGCAGCCCCGGCGCCCAGGCACCCGGGCAGATCACCAACTGGCCGGCCGTATAGGTGTCTTCGGGGGTGTGCACCCGCACCCCGCGACCGCCGGGCAGTGTCTCCCAGCGGGTCACCGGCTCCTGGAAGCGCAGTTCGGCGCCGCCGCGGGTGGCGAGCTGGAGCTGCGCCGCGACGGTGTTCTCGGGGCGGACGAGCCCGGCCCGCGCCTCGTACAGCGCGACCTCGTCCGCGGCCGGGGTCAGGGTCGGGAAGCGGCGCCGGATCTCCTCGGCGTCCAGCATCTCGTGCGGCAGGTCCCAGGTCCGCGCGGAGAGCAGCGACCCGGCGACGGTACGGCTGTCAGGACGCCCGAGCATCACCCCGCCGCAGAGCGTCGCCACCGTGCGGCCGGTGTCGCGCTCCAGCCGGTCGTACAGCTCGTAGGAGCGCAGCAGCAGCGGGACATACGCGGGATCCTCGAAATAGGACTGCCGGGTGATGCGCGATCCGCCGTGGCTGGAGCCGCGTTGATGCACCGGGCCGAACTTCTCCAGGCCGAGCACACGGGCGCCGCGCGCGGCCAGATGGTGGGCGGCGGCGCTGCCCATGCCGCCGAGTCCGAGCACGATCACGTCATACGAGGGGGACATACGGGCCTCCCTGGGGGGCGGGGCCATCGGACAGGCCCTAGCGGCGGATGCGGTCCATGGACGGGTCGAAGAGCGGCTCGGCGCGGACCGTCGCCGGGACCTTCTCGCCGAAGTACTCCAGATGTACGGCCGTGCCGGGGACGGCCGCGGCGGACGGCAGCCAGGCATAGGCGATCGTCCGCCCGATGGAGTAGCCGTAGGCCGCGCTGGTGACATGGCCGGCCGGTACGCCGTCCAGGTAGACCGGCTCATGACCCAGCACGATCGCCGACGGGTCGTCGAGCGTCAGACACACCAGGCGGCGCGGCACGTCGTCCGGCGTCAGCCCCTCCAGGGCCGCGCGCCCCACGAAGTCGCCCTTGTCCCGCTTCACGGCCCAGCCGAGCCCGGCCTCGTAGGGGTTGTGCTCGGTGGTCATGTCCTGGCCCCAGGCGCGATAGCCCTTCTCCAGCCGGAGGCTGTTGAACGCGCCGCGGCCGGCCGCGATCACCCCGAGCCGCTGCCCGGCCCGCCACAGCGTGTCCCACAGCCGCAGCCCCAGATCGGCGCCGGTGTACAGCTCCCAGCCCAGCTCGCCGACGTAACTGAGCCGCAGTGCGGTCACCGGCACCTCGCCGATGAACGCCTCCTTCGCCCGGAAGTAGCCGAAGCCGCGGTGCGAGAAGTCCGCGCCGGTGAGCGGCTGGACCAGATCCCGGGCGAGCGGCCCCCAGACGCCGATGCAGCAGGTCCCGGAGGTGATGTCGCGTACGCGGACTCCCTCGGGCGCGTGGTCGGTCAGCCACTCCAGGTCGGCCGGGCTGTTGACGCCGATCTGGAAGCGGTCCGCGGCGAGCCGGGCCACCGTCAGATCGCTGCGCACCCCGCCCGCCGCGTCCAGCAGCAGCGTGTACGTCACCGCGCCCGGCTTCTTCGCCAGCTGGTTGGTCGTCATCCGCTGGAGGAAGTCCAGCGAGCCGGGCCCGGTGACCTCCAGGCGGCGCAGCGGCGTCATGTCGTAGAGCGCGACCCGCTCCCGGGTGGCGCGCGCCTCGGCCGCCACGATCGGTGACCAGTGCCGCGCCGACCAGGCGTCCCGCTCGGGGACTTCCAGCCCCCGCGCCGCCTCGGCGTTGGCCTCGAACCAGTGCGGGCGCTCCCAGCCGCCGCCCTCCAGGAAGTACCCGCCGAGCTCCTGCTGACGGGCGTACCAGGGGCTGACCCGCAGCGGCCGCGACCCGCTCGCCGGTTGCAGCGGGTGAATGACGTCGTAGACCTCGATGAACTGCTGTCGGCCGCGCTCGTGGACGTACGCGGGGGAGCGCTGGGCGCCCTCGAAGCGGGACGGCTCGCAGCCGTGCAGATCGATGCCGGGGCGCCCGTCCGTCATCCACTCGGCGACCGCCTTCGCCGCGCCCGCCGAGTGGGTGACCCAGACCGCCTCGGCCAGCCAGAATCCGCGCAGCTCACGGGACTCGCCGAGCAGCGGCATACCGTCCGGGGTGAACGAGAAGACCCCGTTGAAGCCGTCCGCGACCCGGCTGCCGGCCAGGGCGGGCAGCAGCCAGGCGCTGTCCTCCCAGCTCGCCGCGAAGTCGTCGGGGGTGAAGGGCAGCGAGGACGGCATCACGGGAGCCTCGTCGTAGCCGGGCACCGTGTACGGGTCGACGGGCAGCGGGCGGTGGGCGTACGAGCCGATGCCCAGGTGCACCTGTCCGGAGCTGTCGTCCGGGTGCTCTCGGAAGTACAGGTCGCGGTCCTGGAAGCGCAGGATCGGGCGCCGGCCGTCCAGTCCCGGGACCGGCGTGGTCGTCGCGTACTGGTGCGCCAGCGGCAGCAGCGGCACTGCCGCGCCGACCCCCGCCATCGCACCGATCACCGGCCCCCAGAAGCCCGCGGCGGAGACGACGAGCTCCGCCGGGAAGCTGCCCCGGTCGGTGACCACGCCGGTGACGTGGCCGTCCGCGCGCTCGATGCCGGTCACGGTGTGCCGGTCCAGGAAGCGGGCGCCGCGTGCGGTGGCCCGTGCGGCCTGGACACGGGAGGCCGGCAGCGCGCGGGCCAGTCCGTCGCCGGGCGTGTGGAAGCCGCCGAGCACCTTCGACTCGTCCAGCAGCGGCCACAGTTCGGCGCAGCGGCGCGCGGAGACCAGCTCGCCCTCGATGCCCCAGGACGCCGCCAGCCCGGCCTTGCGGTGCAGATCGGCCCAGCGCTCCTCGTCGGTGGCGATCTCCAGGCCGCCCACCGGGTCGAAGCAGGGGTTCCCGTCCTCCGACAGCCCGGAGAACTTCTCCACGGTGTACGCGGCGAGGCGGGTCATCGTGCGGCAGGTGTGGGTGCGGAAGACCAGGCCGGGGGCGTGCGAGGTGGAGCCGCCGGGAGCGTGCAGCGGGCCCTGTTCCAGGACGGTGATGTCCTGCCAGCCGCGCGCGGTGAGCTCGTCGGCCAGTGAGCAGCCGACGATGCCGGCGCCGATGATGACGACGCGGGGCCCGCCCGCGCGGCCGGTCACAGGGCCACCACCGAACGCAGGACCTCGCCGCGCTGCATCTTGGCGAAGGCAGGTTCGATGTCCTGGAGGCCGATCGTCTCGCTGACGAACCGGTCCAGGTGCAGTTTTCCGCTGAGATAGAGATCGATCAGGACGGGGAAGTCGCGGCTGGGCAGACAGTCGCCGTACCACGACGACTTCAGGGCGCCGCCGCGGGCGAACAGATCGATCAGCGGCAGCTCGATCGTCATCTCCGGGCCCGGGACGCCGACCTGGACGAGAGTGCCGGCCAGATCGCGCATGTAGAAGCCCTGCCGGTAGGTCTCCGGGCGGCCCACCGCGTCGATCACCACATCGGCGCCGTGCCCGCCGGTGAGCGCGCGGACCGCCTCGACCGGGTTCGTGCCACGGGAGTTGACGGTGTCGGTGGCCCCGAACCGCTCCGCGGCGTCCAGCTTGCCGTCGTCGATGTCGACGGCGATGACCCGGCGCGCACCGGCCCGGGAGGCGCCGGCGATGGCGGCGTTGCCGACCCCGCCGCAGCCGATCACGGCGACGGTGTCCCCGCTGCCCACGGCCCCGGTGTGCACGGCCGCGCCGTACCCGGCCATCACCCCGCAGCCGATCAGCCCCGCCGCCTCCGGGCGGGCCGACGCGTCGACCTTCACCGCCTGACCGGCCGCGACCAGCGTCTTCTCGGCGAATGCGCCGATGCCGAGGGCGGCGGTCAGCGGGGTGCCGTCCGTCAGTGTCATCGGGCGGCCGGCGTTGCGGGAGTCGAAGCAGTACCAGGGGCGGCCCCGGCGGCAGGACCGGCACTGGCCGCAGGGCGCGCGCCAGGCGAGCACCACGTAGTCGCCGGGGGACAGGTCCGTGACGCCGGGCCCGACGGCCTCGACGACACCGGCCGCCTCATGGCCGAGCAGATACGGGAATTCCTCGCCGATCGCGCCGTCGCGGTAGTGCAGATCGGTGTGGCACACCCCGCACGCCTGGACGGTCACGAGCACGTCGCCCGGACCGGGATCGGGTACGAGGATCGGCAGCACCTCGACGGGCGCGCCCTTCTTGACGGCGACGACGGCGCGGGCTTCGTGCGGCATGTCTCACTCCTAAACAGCGCCTGCCGGCAGGGCAGGGGCGGGTGCGCATGGAGTCGGCACGGATGCCTGTGAGGGGTTGTGGTGGTGCGTTGCGCGAAAGGTGAAACGCGAAAGACGGGATGCGAGAGGTGAAAGGCGGAATGCGGAATCCGGGGAGCGGAGAACCGTGACGGACACAGCCGTCCGCCCCTCCCGGTGTTGCCCATGGCGCGCTGCGTTGCGCCATGGGAGACATGCTGGAAGTCAGCCAGGGATCCGTCAAGAGGTGATTTTTCGCTGCCCCGTCCCCGGCCCCGGGCTCAACCCGCGTACCCCATGCGGCGGGAGAGCTCGGCCGCGGCCTTCGCGGAGCGCTCCGCGAGTTCGGGGAGCAGCGAGCGCTCCATGCGGTACGCGGGCCCGGACACGCCGATCGCCCCGATCACCGCGCCGTCGTGCGCCCTGACCGGCGCCGCCACCGCGTTCAGACCGATCTCCAACTCCTCGGTGGTGCAGGCGAATCCGTCCTCGAAGGCGGCGGTGAGCTGTGCGCGCAGTGCGGCCGGGGTGGCCACGGTGTTCTCGGTGAAACGTGCCAGCTTGCGGGTCACCAGGGCCTCCCGGCGCTCCCGCGGCAGATGCGCCAGCAGCACCTTGCCGCTGGCGGTGGCGTGCAGCGGGGTGCGGCGGCCGAGCCAGTTGTAGGCGGTCACCGCGGCGGCGCCCCTGGCCTGCATGATGTTGACCGCCGCATCGCCGTCCAGTACCGCGATGTTGGCGGTCTCCCCGGTGTCCGTCGCGAGCGCCCGGCACACCGGCTGGCCCTCCTGCGAGATGTCCAGCCGGATCGCGGCGGCCCCGGCCAGCCGCAGCACCCCGGCGCCCAGGAAGTACTTCCCGCGCTCCTTCTCCTGCTCCACCAGCCCGCGGTTCTCCAGCACACCCAGGATCCGGAACGCGGTCGACTTGTGGACGCCCAGCTCCTCGGAAATCTCCGTCACCCCGGCCTCGCCCATCCGGGCCAGGATCTCCAGAACGCTCACCGCGCGGTCCACGGACTGGACGGATCCCGCCCCGCCGCGCCGCTCCTCGGACCGGTCGTCAGCCGTCTCGCTCGAGTTCGACATGGGTCTTTGCGTCACCACCCGGTGGCCCTTGCGGGCTCGTCTGAGGGCATGTCTCCGGGAAGCCCTTGACGGCCCGCTCCCCGGCTTGGATTCTGTTGCGCATCGCGCTCTGCGATGCGTTATTCAAAACGCCATGATACCGATCAGCGCGAGGGGGGCCAGATGATTCCCGTCTGCCGCATCGAGGACCTGCCCGAGGGCGAGTCCGTACGGATCGAGATCGACGACACCACACCGGCCATCGCCGTCTTCCACACCGAGGACGGTTTCTACGCCGTCGACGACACATGCAGCCACCAGGACGCCTCGCTCTCCGAGGGCTGGGTCGAGGGCTGCTTCGTGGAATGCCCGCTGCACGCGGCCCTGTTCGACCTGCGCACCGGCGCACCCGCCTGCCTGCCCGCCCGCCGCCCCGTGCGCACGCACGAGGTCAGTGTGCTGGACGGGATGATCCATGTCCGGCCCGCCGTCCGGGAAGAGGCCGTGGCATGACCGCCGCCATGCGGACCGTCACGGTCGTCGGAGCGTCCCTGGCCGGGCTCCACGCCGTCCGGGCCCTCCGCGCCCAGGGCTTCGACGGCCGCCTGGTCGTCATCGGCGCCGAACGCCACCGCCCGTACGACCGGCCGCCGCTGTCCAAATCCTTCCTGGCCGGGGACGCGGAGACCGACGCGCTGTCGCTCTCCGACGCCGAGGAGGAGGCGGAACTGGCCGCCGAATGGCTGCTCGGCACCCCCGCCGCCGGACTCGACACGGCCGGCCGCGCGGTGCTCCTCGCCGACGGCCGCCGGATCACCACCGACGGCGTGGTGGTCGCCACCGGAGCGGCGCCCCGCACCCTGCCGGGGCCGCCCCTCGCCGGCGTCCACACCCTGCGCACCCTGGACGACGCGCTTGCGCTGCGCGGCGAACTGCGCACCGGCGCACGGCAGGTGGTGGTGATCGGCGGCGGCTTCATCGGCGCCGAGGCCGCCACCGCCTGCGCCGGCCTCGGCGCCCAGGTCACCGTCGTGGAAGCGGCACCCCTCCCGCTGGTGCCCCAACTCGGCCGGGAAATGGCCCAGTTGTGCGCACGGATGCCCGCCGAGCACGGGGTGCGGCTGCTGTGCGGCACCGGCGTCAAGGCGCTGCGGGCGGACGCCGGGGGCCGCCCCGCGCCCCGCGTCACCGCCGTGGAACTCGCCGACGGCCGTCTGCTGGACGCCGACGTCGTGATCGTCGGCATCGGTGTCAGCGCCGCCACCGACTGGCTGACGCCCTCGCCCCTCGCCCTGCGCGACGGCGTGCTCTGCGACGAGGGCGGAGTGAGCTCGCTGCCGCAGATCGTCGCCGCCGGAGACGTCGCCCGCTACGGCGAACTGCGCGCCGAACACTGGACCAGCGCCACCGAACAGCCCGCCACCGCCGTCCGCAACCTGCTCGCCGGCGCCACCGTCGCCCGGCACACCGCCCCGCCCTACTTCTGGTCCGACCAGTACGGCAGCAGAATCCAACTGGCCGGCCGCCGCGGACCCAAGGACACCGTACGCATCGTCGAGGGCGGCCCCGACGAGGGCAGTCTGCTCGCCGTCCACGAACGCGACGGCGAGATCACCGCGGTCTTCGCCGTCAACCGCCCGCGTCCCTTCATGCGGCTGCGCCGTCGACTCGCGACCGGCCGTCCCGCGACTCCCGCTCCTCCTGCCGGCGCACCCGCCGCCGCTCACGGCGCAACTCCCTAGCCGTACTGCTCGGCTGGGACTGCACCCCGTACCGCTGCACCCACACCTGCCGGGTCACCCATACGTCCAGCACCGCCCAGGTCGCGACCACGGTGCTGGCGACGGTGCTGAGCACCGCGGGGAACGCCAGCCAGGATCCCGCCAGCGTGCTCAGGAACGCCACCATGGCCTGAATCAGCGTGAGCGCCACGATGATGACGGCCCGCACCGCGGCCGTACGCACCGGATCGGGCATCCGGCGCCGGGTCGCCGGCTCCTCCACCCACAAGGCACGCCTGCCGGTGTCCATGAAAGCGTCACACTCCCGTACTCTCCCGCGTGTCCGACTCCTCGGCTGATTCCCGGATTTCACCGGACACATGCTCGAGGCGTTCGTCCACCGGATGTCCTCGTCGCCTCTCATCGTCACGCACCCGTCCGGCGCGAAGTTCCCGGGGGCCACGCAAATCCGGTCACCCGGCTACGTCGTCCGCGCGATATCTCCGTCCTATACCCGGTCGCCATCCCGGGCGGGTTGTCCGGGAATCAACGGACAACCCAGGACGATCCCGCCCCGGCCGTATTCCCCGACGCCCCGGTGGCCCTTCGGGTTGGTACCCCGACAGTAGTAGGCTCTCGCCGTTTGTTGACGGAACACCGCCCCCGAGCGCCGGGGTTGACGTAGGGGAGGCCATGCGCTTTCGCGGGAAGTCGATCCGCCGGAAGATCGTGGCGCTGCTGCTCGTGCCACTGGTGTCCCTCACGGCCATGTGGGCGTTCGCGACCTATATCACCGGACGCGAGGCCAACCAGCTGCTCGATGTCGGCAACGTCGTACTGAAACTGGGCTCGCCGGTCGACGAGGTCGTCCGGTCGCTGCAGCGCGAGCGCCGCCAGAGCCTGCTCTATCTCGCCGACCGGCGCGGCGCCAACGCGGTCACCGAACTGCGCCAGCGGACCCGCGCCACCGACGAGGCCGTCGAGCGGCTGCGCGGCATCACCGAGGACCCCGGCGTGCGCGAGGACCTCAGCGGCGACGCCGGGAACCGGATGGACGGCATCATCAGCGGCCTGGACGGGCTCACCTCGCTGCGCGCGCAGGTCGAGGCCAACACCGTCACCAGGGACGAGGCCATGGAGGCGTACAGCGCCCTGGTCGACCCCCAGTACGACTTCCTGCTAGCCCTCAACGCCCTGGACGACGCGGAGATGGACCGGCAGGGCCGTGCGCTCGTCATCATCGCGCGGGCCCGGGAAGCCTTCGCCCGCGAGGACGCGCTGATATCCGCGGCGCTGGTCTCCGGCAGCATGAGCAAACGCGATCTGCGCGCCTTCTCCGACCGGATCGCCGAGCGCCGGGTCCGCTACAGCGCCGCCCTCGCCGTCCTGCCCGCCAAGGACCGCGGCCTCTACGACGACTACTGGCGCGACGCCAGGGCCCGCGAGGTGACCTCCTACGAGGACCAGGCCATCGCCGCGGGCGCGCAGGCCGCACCCCGCGTACTCAACGCCGAACGCTGGGACGTGGCCGCGGAGAAGGTGCTCGGCGACCTGCGGAAGATGGGCGAGGAGGCCGGCGCCCGCTACCGGCAGCGCGTCGAACCGGTGGCCGTGACCGTCGTCCTCAAGGCCGGTGTCGCCGGTGTGATCGGCTTCATCGCCCTGCTGGTCTCCGTCATCGTCTCCTTCCGCATCGGCCGCCGGCACATCAAGGACCTGACCCGGCTGCGCAAGGGCGCACACGAGGTCTCCGGCGTCCGGCTGCCCAGCGTCATGCGCCGGCTGGCCGCCGGCGAACAGGTCGACGTGGAGACCGAGGCACCCCGGCTGGAATTCGGCCAGGACGAGATGGGCCAGGTCGGCCAGGCGCTCAACACCCTCCAGCGGGCCGCCGTCGAAGCCGCCGTCAAACAGGCGGACATGCGCCGCGGCGTCTCCGAGGTGTTCGTCAACCTCGCCCGCCGCAGCCAGGTCCTGCTGCACCGGCAGCTGACCCTCCTGGACACCATGGAGCGGCGCACCGAGGACACCGAGGAACTCGCCGACCTGTTCCGGCTCGACCACATGACCACCCGTATGCGCCGGCACGCGGAGGGCCTGGTCATCCTGTCCGGCGCGGCCCCCTCCCGGCAGTGGCGCAAACCCATCCAGCTGATGGATGTGGTGCGCGCGGCCGTCGCCGAGGTGGAGGACTACGAGCGGATCGAGGTGCGCCGGCTGCCGCGCCTCGCGGTGGACGGCCCGGCGGTCTCCGACCTCACCCACCTGATAGCCGAACTCCTGGAGAACGCCACCGTCTTCTCGCCGCCGCACACCGCAGTCCAGGTGCTCGGCGAGCGGGTCGCCAACGGCTTCACCCTGGAGATCCACGATCGCGGTCTGGGCATGACCGCCGATCTGCTGCTCGACGCCAACCTCCGGCTCGCCGAGACCCCCGAGTTCGAGCTGTCCGACACCGACCGGCTCGGCCTGTTCGTGGTCAGCCGGCTCGCCCAGCGGCAGGGCGTCCGGGTCTCCCTCCAGACCTCGCCGTACGGCGGCACCACGGCCGTGGTCTTCATCCCCGGCACGATCCTGACCGAGACCTCCGACGGCGGCCGGGACGATCCCGAGCTGACGGCCGGGGAACCGGCGGGCGGCCGGGGCGTCCGTGAACTGGAGGGCCCCGCGGGCAGGTTGGCCGCGCTCTCCCAGGTGCCGGTGCCGCTCCCGGAGCGCGAGAGCCGTACGCCCGGCATCTTCGACGGCCCGGTGGAGCTGGAGGCGCCGCTGGGCCCGGACGAGCTGAGCTCCCTCGACGACGAGGAACGGCTGTTCGGCGGGAGCGGCGCGGAACGCACCCGGGGCCGCGGCCGCCGGGGGCCGTCCGCGCCGACCGGCCCGGTGCCCTCGCAGGCCGCCCCGTCCGCCCCCCGCAGTATCGCGCCGGTGCCGCCCGTGCCGGACGGCGAGCAGCACCACCAGACCCGCGACCAGGCCCCGGCCGGCGGACTCGCTCCGCTGCCGCGCCGCCCCCGCCCGCCGGTCCTGGTCTCCGACCACGGCCGCACGGTCGACGACGGCGACGCGCGCGGCAAGGCGGCCACCGGGCGCCCCGACAACGGGCGCTCCGACACCGGACGTTCCGATGCCGAGCGCTCCGACACCGAGCGCACCGACGAGGCCGGTTCCGAGGCCACGACGTCCAGGGGGCTGCCCCGCCGGGTGCGTCAGGCCAGCCTGGCCCCGCAGCTCAAGCCCGACCCCGACCGCCGCCCCGAGCCGGCCGCGGAGCCCGCCGACGACCGCGACGCCGAGGCGGTCCGCGCCCGGATGGCCTCCCTCCAGCGCGGCTGGCAGCGCGGCCGCCGCGACAACGACGAGACCGCGGGCGACAGGACGACGGGCGACACGGCAACGGGAGGCACCGCCCCGGCGCGCGCCGAAGCCCCACAAGACGCGGACGCCGGACGTACGGATGACGTCCGCCGCCCGGACGACGTCCGCGACATCGCCGCGCGCGGCGACGGCGAGGGCACCACAGCACCAGGAACCACATCGGGAGGGGACGGTCCATGACCGCACCGAAGGCAGCAGCTTCCATCGCGTCCGCCGCGGCAGAGTCGGCGAAGGGGTCCGGACAGTTGAACTGGCTCCTCGATGAGCTGGTCGCACGGGTCGGCAGCGTCCGCAAGGCACTTGTGCTCTCCAGCGACGGGCTGGCCACCGGCGCCTCGAAGGACCTCAGCCGTGAGGACGGCGAGCATCTGGCCGCGGTCGCCTCCGGCTTCCACAGCCTGGCCAAGGGCGTCGGCCGGCACTTCGACGCGGGCCGGGTCCGGCAGACCATGGTCGAGCTGGACGACGCGTTCCTGTTCGTCAGCGCGGCCGGCGACGGCAGCTGTCTGGCCGTACTGGCCGACGCGGACTCCGATGTCGGGCAGATCGCCTACGAGATGACGCTGCTGGTCAAGCGCGTGGGTACGCACCTGGGCACCGCGCCCAGGTCCGGGCTGTCCACCTGAGCGCGATGGCGGCGACGGCATGAGGGAGCGGAGCGAGCATCGAGGCGGCGGGTCGGCCGTGCCGGGGCGGGACCCGGCCCGCTGGTTCGACGACGACGCGGGCCCGGTCGTCCGCCCGTACGCCATGACGCGGGGGCGCACCCGTACGCCCGCCGAGGACCGCCTCGACCTGATCGCGCAGGTGATCGCCGAGAGCCGCGCGGACGAGTCCGTCACCGACCAGACGCTGTCGCCCGAGCATCTGGACATCGTCGGGCTGTGCCGGGACGCACCGCTGTCGGTCGCCGAGCTCGCGGCCGAACTCGACTTGCCGGTCGGCGTCGTCCGGGTGCTCATCGGCGATCTGCTGGATGTGGGCCTGGTGCATGTCAGCCGGCCCGTGCCGCCGGCCGAACTGCCCGACGAGAAGGTGCTGCGCGAGGTGATCGACGGCCTGCGTGCCTTGTGACCCGCGCGCGTCCGACGTAGGACGTAGGGCGTAGGACGTCCACCTCATGACGCCTGACGCATGACGCATGACCGTGCCGCCCGTCCGGATCTCCGGCGGGCGGCACAGTCATGTGTGGTGCATGGGGGACGCCCCGGCGGCACCGTCATGACGGCCCCTTTTGGGCGGGTTGGCGACCTCTGGTGGTCACCCGCGTACAACGATTCCGCGCCACGGGTGAGCACGCCGCCGCCCGCGTTGTAGCGTGCCTCGTCAGCTGCCGCCCCCCGTTGGCTGGATTCAAGGAACAAGCGTGAGCCGCACCTTCATACACGGCATTTCGGGAGAAGGGACCCAAGGTGTTCGGGCGTTCTGAGCGCCACGGCCGGGCCGCCGTCGTCGACCCGGTGTCGCTCAAGATCCTGGTCGCGGGCGGTTTCGGCGTGGGCAAGACCACGCTGGTGGGCGCGGTCAGCGAGATCAAACCGCTGCGTACCGAGGAGCAGTTGACCGAGGCGAGCCGGCCGGTCGACGACCTCGCCGGGGTGGAGGCCAAGACCACCACCACGGTCGCGATGGACTTCGGCCGGATCACGCTCAACGAAGAGCTGGTCCTCTATCTCTTCGGCACACCGGGACAGGACCGTTTCTGGTTCCTCTGGGACGAGCTGGCGCGCGGCGCCCTCGGCGCGGTGGTGCTCGCCGACACCCGCCGGCTGGCGGACAGCTTCGCCGCGATCGACTACTTCGAGCGGCGCGACCTTCCCTTCACGGTCGCCGTCAACTGCTTCGACGGAGCCGAGGTCTACCCGGTGGACGCCGTCCGGGAGGCCCTGGACCTGGACCCCGCGGTCCCGGTGATGCTGTGCGACGCGCGGGTCAAGGACTCGGCCCGTGACGTACTGATCGCCGTCGTCGAGCACGCGATGCGGTTCGGCGCCCGGCGGCGCGAGCCCGCGTTCCCCTGAGGAGCGCGGAGTACGGCCCGTACCCCGCCGTCCGGGGTACGGGCCGTACGTCTCAGTATCCGGGGATACCGCGGGGTTACGCGCCCGCCCCGCCGTCCTCGGCCAGCCAGCCGAAGCTCCGCTCGACGGCTTTGCGCCAGTTGCCGTACTCCCGGTCCCGGGTCTGTCCGTCCATCCGCGGTGTCCACTCCGCGTCGCGCTGCCAGTGCGTCCTCAGCTCGTCCAGGTCCTGCCAGACACCGGTCGCCAGGCCGGCCGCGTACGCCGCGCCCAGGCACGTCGTCTCCGGGATGACCGGGCGGATCACCGGTACGCCCAGCACATCCGCCTGATGCTGCATCAGCAGACTGTTGGCGGTCATACCGCCGTCGACCTTGAGCTGGGTGATCCGCACCCCGGAGTCCTGGTACATGGCGTCCACCACCTCCCGGGTCTGCCAGCTCGTCGCCTCCAGTACGGCGCGCGCCAGATGCGCCTTGGTGACGAAGCCGGTCAGACCGGTGATCACCCCGCGCGCGTCGGAGCGCCAATACGGCGCGAACAGGCCGGAGAAGGCCGGGACGATATACGCGCCGCCGTTGTCCGGGACGCTCGCCGCCAGCGGTTCGATCTCGGCGGCCGACGCGATGATGCCGAGCTGGTCGCGCAGCCACTGCACCAGGGCGCCGGTGATCGCGATCGACCCCTCCAGGCAGTAGACAGGTGCCTCGCCGCCGAGCTGGTAGCCCATGGTCGTCAGCAGCCCGCTCTTCGACGGGACCGGCCGGTTACCCGTGTTGAGCAGCAGGAACGAGCCGGTGCCATAGGTGTTTTTGGCCTCGCCGACGCCGTAGCAGGTCTGCCCGAAAACCGCCGCCTGCTGGTCGCCGAGCGCGGACGCCACCGGTACGCCGTGCAGCTGCCCGACGGCCGTGCCGTACACCTCCGCCGACGATCTGATCTCCGGCAGCATCGCCTCGGGCACCCGCATCGCCGACAGAATGGCCGGATCCCACTGGAGGGTGGAGAGGTTCATCAGCATCGTGCGGCCCGCGTTGGTGACGTCCGTGACATGCACCCCGCCGTCGATGCCGCCGGTCAGATTCCAGATCAGCCAGGAGTCGATGGTGCCGAAGGCGATCTCGCCCCGCTCCGCGCGGGCCCGCAGGCCCGGCACCTCGTCCAGCAGCCAGGCCGCCTTGGGGCCGGAGAAGTAGCTGGCCAGCGGCAGCCCGGTGGCCTCCCGGAACCGGTCCTGGCCGTCCGTGCCACCCAGTTCGGCGCAGAGCTGGGCGGTGCGGGTGTCCTGCCAGACGATCGCGTGATGGACCGGTTTGCCGGTGGCCCGGTCCCACAGGACGGTGGTCTCCCGCTGGTTGGTGATGCCCAGCGCGCTGAGCTGGTCCGCGCGCAGTCCGGCCTTGGCGAGCGCACCCGCCACCACGGCCTGCACCTTCGACCAGATCTCGGTGGCGTCGTGCTCCACCCAGCCCGGTTTGGGGAAGATCTGCCGGTGCTCGCGCTGGTCGACGGCGACGATCGCCCCGTCGTGGCCGAAGATGATGCACCGGCTGGAGGTGGTGCCCTGGTCGATGGCGGCGACGTACTTCTCGGTGTGCTCCGTCATGACGTCATGTCTCCTGAAGTCTCTGGAGTACGGGTGCTGGAGTACGGGTGAGGGGGGCGGGGCCCGCTGGTGCCGGAACGAGGGTGCCGGACCGCCGGTGTCAGTACGCCGTGTTGTAGACCAGACCGGAGAGCACCGCGCCGATCAGCGGTCCGGCCACCGGGATCCAGGAGTAACTCCAGTCGGAGGAACCCTTGTTGGGGATCGGCAGCAGCGCGTGTGCGATCCGCGGGCCGAGGTCGCGGGCGGGGTTGATGGCGTAGCCGGTGGGCCCGCCGAGCGAGAGCCCGATGCCGACCACGAGCAGCGCCACCAGCAGGACGTTGATCCCGGAGCCGTAGACCCCGGCCTGCGCGCCGGGGACCTGGCCGATACCGATGCCCTTGTTCTGGCCGAAGAACAGCAGTGGCAGCACCAGGCCGATGGTGGCGATGATCTCGCTGACGAGGTTGGCGGCCGGATTGCGGATCTCCGGCGCCGTGGAGAAGATCCCCAGCGTCGGCTGGGCCTTGTCCTGCTCGGAGTTGGCGGCGAACTGGGCGTAGTACAGCGCCCAGGCCAGCACGGCGCCGATCAGCGCGCCGACCATCTGCGCCAGGATGTACAGCGGCACCTTGGACCACTCGGTGCCGTCCGCGACCGCCGAGCCGATCGTCACGGCCGGATTGAGATGCCCGCCGGACAGCGGGGCTGCGGTATAGGCCCCGGCGAGTACGCCCAGGCCCCAGCCGAAGGCGATGGCGACCCAGCCGGCGGATTTCGCCTTGGAGTAGTGCAGGGTGACCGCGGCGCACACACCGGCGCCGAACAGAATCAGAATCGCGGTGCCGATCACTTCACCGACGAAGATGTCCCCATTGGAATACATGGCGGCTCCTTGGCCCTGGCCCGGGGACGTCCCCCGGTCCTCCGTGCAGGGTGCGTGTCACCGGCGGGCAGCGGACAGCCGCTGCCACCCGGCCGGGTGCCCAGGCCGGTCCGGCCCCAGGTGCGGCGTTGCCGAACTGGCACCCGGAAGTGTTCACCGCAGGTGATGGGGCGTCAAGGTCGCGCACAACAGTGGATGTTGGGGGAGGAGGCGGGCCTGGCGGCTGTGCGGGGGACGGACCGGCCGGTCGCCGCGGGCCGGTCCCGCGGCCGTCAGCCGGCCGCCGGTACGCCCGCCTGGCCGGCCCGCCTGCCGTACGCCGGGCCGGTCGGCAGCGGCACCCGCAGCGCGGCCCCACGGCGCACCTCCGTACGCTCCGAGCCAGGCCGGCCCAGCACCCAGCTCGCCCCCGGCAGCCCCTTCGCGGCCTTCTTCAGCGGCGCCAGCGCGGCCGCCGCCTGGTGGTGACCGGTGACGCTGCCGGGCGGGCAGACCACCGTGGCCAGCGACAGCGTCACCGGCAGCCCGCCCGCCGACCAGGCCGTGTCCAGCAGCGATTTGGCGAACGGGTCGAGCCGGTCGGGCTCGGCCAGCACCAGGAAGTCGTCACCGCCGATATGGCCCACCCTGGCGGCCGGCTCGCGCGCCGCGACCTCGGCCAGCACCCGGCCCACCGAGCGGATCAGCTCATCGCCGGCCGCGAACCCCGCGCCGTCGTTGACCTGCTTGAAACCGTCCACGTCCAGCCAGCTCAGCGCGAACGCCCGGCCCTCGGAGATCCGCCGGTCGACCTCCCCGTTGACCGCGTCCGAACCGGGCAGCCGGGTCAGCGGGTTGAGCCGTGCCGCCTCCTCCACCCGGCTCTCGGCCAGCGCCCGCAGAATGTCCGCCAGATGCACCACACCGATGCACCGGCCGCGCTCGTCCACCACCGCCACATCGTCGCCGGCCCGGTCCCGGTCGCCCTCGGCGATCACGTCCAGCACCTGCCAGGCGGTGGCGTCGGCGCCGACCGTCCGCGGCCGGTCCGCGAGCCGCAGCGCCGGCCGGTCGGCGTACAGCGCGTGCCCGTAGCGCCCGGAGAGCGACAGCAGGAACCGGTCGCGGTCGATCGCCCTGACCGGCACCCCGTCGGTGTCCACCAGCAGGACACCCGACACCGCGGGAGAGCCGGTGAGATGGCTGCGTACCGCGTCCGCCGACGCGGACATCGGCAGCAGCGCGGCCGGCTGCAGGAACTGCGCGACGGGCGGCCCGGCGGGCGGGCCGGCCGGCGCCGCGTGCCCGCTCACCGCCGGTGGGTCGGCCGGGAGGTAGATGTCCGCGGCCGCCCGGCGGGCCGGCGGCGCGAACAGATACCCCTGCGCCAGCTGCACCCCCGCCTCCCGTGCCGCCGCGTACTGCCGCTCGGTCTCCACGCCCTCGATGGCCAGCAGCCCGCCCACCTGGTCGCACAGCTGCCGCATCGCGGCGACCGTGGCCCGTCGCCCCCGGTCCTCGTCCAGCCCGACGCACAGCGAGGCGTCGAGTTTGACGAGGTCGGGTGCCAGATCTCCGAGCAGCCGCAGCGGCAGATCGCCGTCCCCGACCCCGTCCGCGCTGATCCGGTAGCCCTCGTCGCGCAGCCCGGCCACCGCCTCCAGCAGCGACCGGTGCGGGACATGGGTGAACGGCCCGCCGATGTCCAGGGTGATCTCCCACGGGCGGCGGCCCACATCGCGCACGGCCTTGCCGAGCGACGTCAGGCTCGGCAGCTCGGCGACGGTCGCCGCGAAGACATTGACGTGCAGCGGCAGCAGCGTCTCCTGGCGCGCCGCGGACCGCACGGCGAGCGCCGCCAGTTCGGCGTCCAGATCGGGGCAGCGGTGCGCGGACGCCAGTACGTCGGAGCCGTTGCCGCGGCCCTCGGGACGGGCGAGTATCTCCAGCGCGGCGACCGAGCCGGTCGCGAGGTTCACGACGGGTTGGAAGGCGAATCGAAGCTGGTCCGTCCAGGCAGGCACGGTAAGCAGCATGCCCCCGCGGAGACCCCGACTCGGCCCGGTTCACGCACTGTTCATGCATCATTCCGGAGAGTACGGACCGCCGTCCGGCACCCTCACATGATCTTCGAGGCCGGGCGCCATCAGCTTCGGGGGCGGGCGCCGGCGGCAGCGCCTTCACCGCACGGCGACCACCGCGGAACCGTGCCCGAACAGCCCCTGATTGGCCGTCAACCCCACGCGTGCGCCAGGGACTTGACGCTCACCCGCGTGCCCCCTCAGCTGCCAGGTCAGCTCGCAGACCTGCGCGACGGCCTGCGCCGGCACCGCCTCGCCGAACGAGGACAGACCGCCGCTGGCGTTCACCGGCAGCCGCCCGCCGAGCGCCGTCGCACCGTCCCGGAGCAGCTTCGTGGCCTCGCCCGCGCCGCACAGCCCCAGATCCTCGTACCACTCCAGCTCCAGCGCCGTGGACAGGTCGTAGACCTCGGCCAGCGACAGGTCCTCGGGGCCGATGCCCGCCTCCTCGTACGCGCCCCGGGCGATCGACGCCCGGAACCCGGTCGCCGGCTCCGGGACGGCGGCCGCGGAGTCGGTGGCGATGTCGGGCAGATCCAGCACCGTACGCGGATAGTGCGGGGTGGCCGTGGAGACCGCGCGGATCCGCACCGGGTCCGCGGCGCCGTGCCGGCGGGCGAAGTCCATGCTGCTCAGGACCAGCGCGGCGGCCCCGTCGGAAGTGGCGCAGATGTCCAGCAGCCGCAGCGGATCGGCCACCACCGGCGACGCCGCGACCTCCTCGGCGGTGACCCGCTTCCGGTAGCGGGCGTACGGATTGGCCGCGCCCGCCGCCGAGTTCTTCACCTTCACCTGCGCGAAGTCCTCGACGGTATCGCCGTACAGCGCCATCCTGCGGCGCGCGTACAGCCCGAAGTACTCCGGGTTGGTGGCCCCCAGCACCCGGAACCGCAGCCAGTCCGGGTCGTCGGGGCGCTCGCCGCCGGCCGGCGCGAAGAACCCCTTGGGCGCGGCGTCGGCGCCCACCACCAGGACCACCTCCGCCATGCCGGCCAGGATCTGCGCCCGCGCGGTGTTGATCGCCTGCGCGCCGGACGCGCAGGCGGCGTACACGCTGGTCACCCGGGCGCCCTGCCAGCCCAGCGCCCTGGCGAAGGTCGCCCCCGCGACATAGCCGGGATAGCCACCGCGCACCGTGTCGGCACCGACCACGCTCTGCACGGCGCCCCATTCCAGGCCGGCGTCCGCGAGCGCGTCCCTGGCCGCCTTCGTCCCGTACTCGACGAAGCTACGCCCCCACTTGCCCCACGGGTGCATACCGGCGCCGAGCACCGCCACCTCGCCCGTCATGCGGCCGCCTCCCGTCCGGACGCGCCCGCGACCGGCCGCCACCACCAGGTCGTCCAGATGTGCTCGGCATCCTCGTCGAGGACCCCCGGCACCAGCTCGACCTCCGCGCCGACCGCCAGATCCGCGACCCCGACACCGGGCGCGGCCTGCCCGAGAACCACCATCCGCTCCGCCGCCAGCTCCACCGCGACCAGCGTGTACGGCCGCCACTCGACGTCGGGATCGGAGACGTACGGGGCGGGCGGGCGATAGCGCCCGTCGGTGTACGACCAGACCGTGCCGCGCCGGGACAACGGCACCTCGTCCAGCTCGCCGCCCGCGCAGCCGGGGTTGCGGCAGAAGGTGTCCTCGCGCGGGAAGAACACCGAGCCGCAGTCCCGGCACCGGGTCCCCAGCAGCCGGAAGTCCGCGGCGTCCTGATCGAACCAGCCCGGCACCACGGGCTTGCGTATGCGTGGCACGACGGCCCCTTCCGGCAGCGAACAGCGCGTTGACCCAAGCAATCTGACGGTACGTCAGGAGTGTGCCACGCCCTCGCTCGACGGGGAACCCCGGTCCGGTCTGGACGCCGTCGGTGCGCGGTGTTATGTTGTTCTCGTTCCGAGAAAGACTCAAAGTGAGAATGACGAGACCGGGGTGAGGGTCATGGACGGGGACCGGGAGCGCGGTGGCAGCGGCGCCGAGGACGACGCGGAGCGCGCATTCCTCGCGGCCTACGACCCGCGTGACTTCCCCGCCATCGCCGTGACCGTCGACATCGTCGCGCTGACACTCCGTCAAGGCGCCCTGCACGTCCTGCTCGTGGAGCGCGGCGGCCGGCCCTTCCAGGGCGCCTGGGCGCTGCCCGGCGGCTTCGTGCGGGCCGGGCGGGAATCGCTGGACGAGGCCGCCGCCCGCGAACTCGCCGAGGAGACCGGGCTGGACGCCGCCCAGCTGGACCGCGTCCACCTCGAACAGCTCGGCTCGTACGGCGACCCAGGGCGCGACCCGCGGATGCCCGTCGTCACCGTCGCCTATCTCGCCTTCGCCCCCGACCTCCCCGAGGCGCGCGGCGGCGGCGACGCCTCGGCGGCGGCCTGGGTCCCGGTCGCCGATCTGGATCTCGGCGCCGGGCACCCTGCGGCTTCTCGAACGCGGCAGGCTCGTCGGACTGGTCAAAGTTTCACCGAACCGGACGCGGCCCGCCCGCGTCCACCAGAGCAGGGCCCGGGGCACGGGACCGACGGGGGTGGTTCCGTGCCCCGGCCCGCAGACCCCGCCGCGGTGGGCTCTGCGGCCGCAACCGCCCCGGAGACAACGCAGACCCCGCTCCCGGAGACGGTGAGGGCCCGGCTCGCCTTCGACCACGCCAGGATCGTCGCCGACGGCCTCGACCGCGCCCGCGCGAAGATCGAGTACACCCCGCTGGCCACCGCCTTCCTCGGCGCCGAGTTCACCATCGTCGAACTCCGCGGCGTCTACGAAGCCGTCTGGGGCAGCCCGCTGCACGCCGGGAACTTCCACCGCAAGGTGCTCTCCGTCCCCGGGTTCGTCGAATCCACCGGCGCCACCGCCGCCCGCGGGGGAGCCCGAGGAGGCCCACGCGCCCGCCTCTACCGCGCGGGCGACGCCCGCCTGCTGCACCCGGCACTGCTCCGCCCGGACCGTGAGGACAGCGTCCGATGAGCCGGGGGAGCGGGGAGGTTGCCGAGGGGAGCCCCCGTACGGCCGACACACCCGCCGACGCCCGCGCCGCGCTGGCCGCCGCCCGCCGGCCCGCCGACCTCTTCCCCACCGACGACGCCGAGGCCGCCCGCGTCTACCGCAGGCTCGCCCGCCTGCTGCACCCCGACGCCGCCACCGCCACCGAACGCCCCGCCGCCCAGGACGAGTTCGCCCGCCTCAACGCCCTCTGGCAGCGCCGGACCGACGCCACCCGCCCGACCCTCACCACCCGCCGCCACACCTACAGCCTCGGCGCCACCCGGGCCACCGGCGACCTCGCCGTACTCCGCGAGGCCACGTACGAGCAGGACGGCACCCGGCACCACGCGCTGCTGAAGATCCCGCGCGCGGTGACCGACAACGACCTCATGGAACGCGAGGCGGAGGCGCTGTCCCGCCTGGCGCGGCGCGGCGAGCCACGCCACCGCGGCTACGCGCCCCGCCTGCTGGAATCCTTCCGGCACCGCGATCCGGACACCGGCGTAGAACGCCGCGTCAACGCCCTCGTCCCCCTCGACGGCTTCCGAACCCTCACCGAGGTCCGCGCCGCCCACCCCGACGGACTCGACCCGCGCGACGCCGCCTGGATGTGGCGCCGGCTCCTGGTCGCCCTCGGCTGGGCGCACCGTGCGGGCCGGGTGCACGGCGCCGTCCTCCCCGACCACCTCCTCATCCACCCGGAGAAGCACGGCCTGGTCCTCGTCGACTGGTGCTACAGCACCCCCGTCGGCGCCGGTGAGCACGTGCCCGCCCTCGTCGAACGCCACCGCGACAGCTATCCGCCCGAGGTCACAGGGCGCCGACCGGCGACCGAGGCCACCGACATCCACCTCGCCTCCCGCACCATGGGGGCCCTCATGGGGGAGCGCACGCCGAAGCCGATGCGGGCCTTCCTGCGCGGCTGCACCCTTCCCGCCGAGGCCCGCCGGCCGCACGACGCCTGGCGGCTGCTGGCCGAGCTGGACGCGCTCCTCGACCGCCTCTACGGGCCGCGCACCTTCCGCCCGTTCACGATGCCGGAGCCGGCCCGGCACCAGTGAGCCGCCGCACCTCCGCCGTACACCACTCACACACGCAACCACCTTCACGCACGCAACCACTCAACGCATCAGGGGGATTCACCATGGGCAGCGGAACCTGGTCCACCAACGTCTACGGCGCCGCGGCGAGCTACCGCGCCGCCTCCGGCGCCAGCGCCTTCGACTACAGCGATCGCGTCACCGCCACGGCCCCGCGCCACACCTGGACGGCGCACCCCTCGCTGGACCCCGAGGGCCTGACGACCCGCGAGAGCCGCGACTCGGACGAACACCCCACCTCGCTGGCCGTCTCGGTCATCTTCGATGTGACCGGATCCATGCGGTCCGTGCCGCGCGTCCTGCAGACCAAGCTCCCCGAGCTGTTCGGCCTGCTGCTGCGCAAGGGATATGTCGAGCACCCGCAGATCCTCTTCGGCGCCGTCGGCGACGCCACCTGCGACCGGGTCCCGCTCCAGCTCGGCCAGTTCGAGTCCGACAACCGCATGGACGACGACCTCGGCAACATCCTCCTGGAGGGCGGAGGCGGCGGCCAGATGACCGAGTCGTACGAGCTCGCCCTCTACGCCATGGCCCGCCACACCAGCCTCGACTGCCACGAGAAGCGCGGCCGCCGCGGCTACCTCTTCCTCATCGGCGACGAGATGCCGTACGGCAAGGTCAAGGCCCGCGAGATCCGGGCGGTGTTCGGCGACGACGTCCACGAGGACATTCCCCTCGCCACGATCCTCGCCGAAGTACGCCAGAAGTTCGATGTCTACTTCCTCGTCCCGGCCGGCGCCGCCCACGTCGGCAACGCCTCCGTCCTGGGCACCTGGCGCAAGCTGCTCGGCCAGAACGTCATCGAACTCGACGACCTCGGCGCGGTCTGCGAGACCATCGCGCTGACCATCGGCCTCGGCGAGGAGGCCATCGACCTCGCCGCCGGCCTCGACGACCTCGCCGACATCGGCTCCGACGCGGGCGACACCGTCGGCAAGGCACTGGCCACCCTCAACCGTGGCCGCGGCACCGTCGCGCGGTCCACGGCCCCGCTGATCGACCCCGCCGGCGAGACCGGTCCCGGCGCCACCACCCGCCTCTGACCGGCCTCAAGGGGAAGGTTCCTCCCGTGCACACCATCGTCGTCGACCTCGGCTACGGCGACGCCGGCAAGGGCACCGTCGTCGACCGGCTCTGCGTCCCCTCACCGGGCGCGGCGCCGGTCGCGGCGGTGGTCCGCTTCAACGGCGGCGCCCAGGCCGCCCACAACGTCGTCACCACCGACGGACGCCACCACACCTTCGCCCAGTTCGGCTCCGGCACCTTCAGCGGCGTCCCCACCCACCTCTCCCGCCTGATGCTGGTGGACCCCCTCGCGCTCGCCGCCGAGGCCCGCCACCTCGCCTCCCTCGGCTCGGCGAACCCGCTCGCCCTGCTGACCGTCGACCGGCGCGCCCGGCTCACCACCCCCTACCACGCGGCCGCCAACCGGGCCCGCGAGCAGGCCCGCGGCACCGCCCGGCACGGCTCCTGCGGCATGGGCATCGGCGAAACCGCCGCCTACGCCCTGGCCCACCCCGCCGACGCGCCCACCGCGGGCGACTGCACCTCCCGTACGACACTGCGCCGCAAACTCGCCCTGCTCCGCGACCGGTTGACCGAGGAACTCGGCCCGCTCGACGCCCCGCCCGTCGAGGCCTGCCTGGACGCCTTCGCCGCGTTCGCCGCTCACGTACGGCTCGTCGACGGCGACCACCTGGCGCGGCTGCTGCGCACCGGCCCGGTCGTCTTCGAGGGCGCCCAGGGCGTACTCCTCGACGAATGGCACGGCTTCCACCCCTACACGACCTGGTCGACGACCACCTTCGCGGGCGCGGAGGAACTGCTCGCCGAGGCCGGGCAGCCGCGCGCGGCCCGGCGGCTGGGCGTCGTACGGACCTACACCACCCGGCACGGACCGGGCCCGCTGGTCACCGAGGACCCCGCGCTGCCGGACGCCCTCCCCGAGGCCCACAACGGCAACGGCCGCTGGCAGGGCGCCTTCCGCGCCGGCCACTTCGACGCCGTCGCGCACACCTACGCCGTCGAGGTCTGCGGCGGAGTGGACGCCCTCGCCGTCACCCATCTCGACGCCCCTGCCCGCACCGGAGGCGCCCTGCGGATGGCCCACGCCTACCGCACGCCCACCGGCCTCCTGGACCGCATCCCCACCGCGCCGCCCGGCGACCTGGCACGCCAACAACGGCTCACCGAACGGCTGTCGGCCGCCCGGCCCACCCGTTGGCGGTCCCCGGGTGCCGACCCGCACGCCTGGTGCGACGCCCTCGCGCACACCCTGGACGCCCCGGTCGTCATGGAGTCGTACGGGCCCACGGCGGCCGACAAAATCACCGCACGGGAAAGTCGAAATAGGTGTCGGGAAAGGTCTCCGGCTTGAAGGTGTAGTGCCACCATTCCTCCGGGAGATTCACGAACCCGGCCCGCTCCAGCCCGTGCTTGAGCAGCAGCCTGTTCCTCAACTGCCGCCCGTGAATGCGCGGATCGAGGGTGTGCGCGAGCGTGTCGAAACAGTCGAAACCGGTGCCCATGTCAAGGGAGTTGTCCGGGAAGCGGTCGGCCCGCGGCCCGTAACAAGGCGTGAGCGGCTCGCCGGGGACGTAGGGGCGAGTCGGCAGCGCGGGCAGCCGCACCAGCGTCACATCGAGCGTACTGCCCCTGCTGTGCCCCGACTTGGCGGCGATATAGCCGTCCTCGAACAGCCTCGACTTCGCCACCCGCGGATAGAACTCGGCCTTCATCGCCTCGTCGTCGAGATCCTCGGCCCACCGCACGAAATGGTCCACGGCACGCTGCGGCCGATAGCAGTCGTACACCTTGAGCGTGAATCCCCGCCGCAGAAAGGACACTTGGGCACGGTGCAGCGCCCGAGCGGCATCCCGGGTCAGTATGCATTTCGGTCTGAGATATCCGTCCACCGGTACGCCCACGAAATTGTGCGGCGTGAAATAGCGCATCTCCTGGATGATCGTGGGATCCACCTCCCGCAGCGCGACAAACCCCTTCGGGAGTCCGGGCGCGGGGGAGTGGCGCGCCGGCCCGTGAACGGTCCCGGCCCCCGCGCCGGACGGCAGCGCGGTGACGGTCAGCAGGGCGGCGGCAGCGACGGCGAGGCCGCGCAGCGCGGCAGCGAGTCTCGGCATGGCCCTCGTCTACCAGGCACGGGCGGCGGAGCGGAAGACCGCCACCGGGCCCGGCTAGCCGCCCTCAACTCCCCGTACCCGCACCCGATACCCCACCGCGCCCCCGTCCCGCCGCTCCACGACCACCCGGCCGTCCACCAGCCGCGCGGTGAACCGCTCCACACTCGGCCGCTGCCAGCCGTCCCCGGCATCCGGCACCACCACACCGCCGCCCCCGCGCCCGGCCGCCGGCGCCCACACCTCCAGCTCCATCCCCCCGTCCGCGCCCGCCACCGGCAGCACCGAACCCGCCCGCGCCAGCACCGGAATCCGCGACAGCGGCGCGTCCACCAGCACCTGCCCAGGACCGTCGTACGCCCGCCCGGTCGCGGTGTCGTACCACCGCCCGCGCGGCAGCCGCACCGCCCGCCGCGTCGCCCCCTCCTCCATCACCGGCGCCACCAGCAGCGCGTCCCCCAGCAGGAAGGCGTCCTCACAGTCCCGCAGCGCCCGGTCCCGCGGCTGGCTCCACCACACGGGACGGACGTAAGGAGCGCCGGTCAGCCGCGCCAACTGCCCCAGCGTGCCGAAATACGGCAGCAGCCGCTCCCGCTCGCGCAGCGCCGTACGGGCATGCGCCAGCACCTCGGGGCCGTACTCCCACGGCTCCCGCCGCCCCGCCCAGATCGCCGAATGCGTACGGAACAGCGGCAGATACGCCCCCAGCTGGAACCAGCGCAGATACAGCTCCCGGGACGGCACCGCGGAGAACCCGCCGACATCGGGCCCGCTGTACGGCACCCCGCACAGCCCCATCCCCAGCACCAGCGACAGCGACGCGCGCAGCCCCGGCCAGCCCGTCGCCACATCCCCCGACCAGGTGCCCCCGTACCGCTGCAACCCCGCCCAGCCGGACCGCGAGAACAGGAAGGGCCGCTCGTCGGGGCGCAGTTCGCACAGCCCCTCGTAGCCCGCCCGCGCCATCGCCAGCCCGTAGACGTTGTGCGCCTCCCGGTGGTCGCCGCCCCGGCCCTCCAGCGCATGCCGGGCCGAGCGCGGCAGCGTCGACTCCCCGAACGGCGCGAACGAGACCGGCTCGTTCATGTCGTGCCAGACCCCCGAGAACCCCTGCGCCAGCCGCTCCGCGTACAGCCCGCCCCACCACTTGCGTACCCGCGCGTCGGTGAAATCCGGGAACACCGACTCGCCCGGCCACACCACGCCGCGCACCTCCCGCCCCCGCGCGTCCCGCACGAACGCATCGGCCGCCGCCCCGCCGTCGTACACCGTCGGGTTCTCCTGCCCCGGCTCCGCCTTCACCGCCGGATCCACGATCGACACCAGCCGCACCCCCTCGGCGCGCAGCTCCCCGGCGAGCCCCGGAAGATCCGGGAACCGCTCCCGGTCGACGGTGAAGACCCGCTTCCCGTCGAAGTGATCGATGTCCAAGTGGACGGCGGACAGCGGCAGTTCGCGCTCCCGGTAGCCGGCGACCACCCGGCGCACCTCCGCCTCGTCGCCGAACCCCCAGCGGGCGTGCTGATAACCCAGCGCCCACCGGGGCGGCAGCGCGGGCGCGCCGGTCAGCGCGGTCCAGCCGAGCAGCACCCGGGACGGGGTACCGGCCAGCACCCAGTAGCGCAGCGGCCCGCCGTCCATCCGCACCTCACAGGTGCCCGGCCGGTCGTGCCCCGAGCCCGCGCCCTCCGCGCCCTCGCGCAGCGCCACCCGGCCGTCCCAGGAGTTGTCGTGGAACACCAGATGGGTGCCGGCGTCCGCCACCACTATCTGCACCGGCATCGTCAGCGACAGCGGATCGTCACCCGGCTCGAAGGCGCCGCCCGGATCGGTGTTCCACAGCCGGTACGCACCGTCCCGCAGCCGCGGCCCGTGCGCACGGCCGCCCAGCCCGAAGAACCGGGCGTCGGCCGCCACCTCGGAGCGCTGCACCCACCGGGAACCGAGGCCCCCGCCGGGCTCCCGCCCCTCCGCGTGGCCGCCCGCGGGGGAGCCGGAACCGTCGTGGGCCGAGTCGTCGGCGCGGTCGTCGGCGCGGTCGTCGGTCCGGTCCCACCAGCGCGGCGGCAGCTCCCGGCGCAGCACCGCGCCGCCGGGCGTCCGCACCTCGACCGCGCCGTGCCGGGAAACGGTCACCATCACCCGCTCCGAGACGATCCGCCAGCCGCCCTCGGTGTCCGGCTCCAGCACCGCCCTGGCGTCCGCCTCGGGACAAGGCCCGGCCAGCGCGTACGAGGGCTCCGGCTCGGCACCGTCCCAGCCGCAGAACACCGCGCCGCCCGCCGCCACCCGCACCCGCAGCGACGACCGCGCGAAGTGGATCAGCCCGCCGCCCGGCAGCGACTCGGCGTCGCGCGCGGCCCCCGGCACCCGCGCCCGCTCCGACACCCGACGCGGCAGCGCCCGCGCATCCGCCCTTCGCCGGCGCCACGCCGTACGCACGGACCGCAGCCCCTGCGCCGGCCCGACTGCCCTGACCACCCGTACCGACCGCACCAGATCACGCCCGTCCATGCCGGTCAGCCTGCCATTGACGCCCCCCTGTGCGGGAGCCGTTCAACTGCCGTTCACCTGCGAGGGGTCACGCTCGGCCACCTTCGGGCCAGCGGATCGCCGGGCGATGGCCGAAACCGACCCACCGGCCAGGCGCCGGCCCGGCCGCCCATGACCGCTCCCTCCCGTCCCCCCGCCCGACCTGCTGCCCACCCCCTCACCGCCCCCCGTCCGAATGTGGCAGGCCGACCCTGGTGCACAAGACGATCACATGGCATCGTCCAGGCAAGCCGTGTCGCGCGCCCACGCCCCGGGAGACCCCCAACGCCGTGCGCGCCCGACGCAGACGACGTACCGCCCGGGAGCCGCATGATGACCACCGCACCGCAGTCCGCCCCCCAGCCGGAACCACAGCCGGAACCCCTCTGGCAGCCCGGCCCGGACCGCATCGCCGAAGCACAGGTCACCCGCTTCCACACCTGGGCCGCCGCACACCACGGGGCACCCGCCCCGACCCCCGGCGACCCCGCCGCCGGCTACGCCGCCCTGCACCGCTGGTCCACCGACGAACTCGCCGCCTTCTGGCAGGCCACCGCCGAATGGTTCGACGTCCGCTTCTCCACCCCGTACGAAACCGTCCTCGCAGACCCGACGATGCCCGGCGCCCGCTGGTTCCCCGGCGCCACCCTCAACTACGCCGAGCACGCCCTGCGCGCCGCCGAGGACCCGGCCCGCGCCGCCACCCCGGCACTGCTGTACGTCGACGAGACCCACGAACCCACCCCCGTCACCTGGACGGACCTGCGCGCCCAGGTCGGATCGCTGGCCGCCGAGCTGCGCCGCCTCGGCGTCCGCCCCGGCGACCGCGTCAGCGGCTATGTCCCCAACATCCCGCAGGCCGTCGTCGCCCTCCTCGCCTCCGCCGCGGTCGGCGCCGTCTGGACCTCCTGCGCCCCCGACTTCGGCGCCCGCAGCGTGCTGGACCGCTTCCAGCAGATCGAACCGGTCGTCCTGTTCACCGTCGACGGCTACCGCTACGGCGGCAAGGAACACGACCGGCGGGACACCGTCGCCGAGCTACGCCGCGAACTGCCGACCCTCCAGGCCGTCGTCCACATCCCCCTCCTCGGCACGCCCGCCCCCGAAGGCGCCCTGAACTGGTCGGACCTGACCGCGAACGACACCGAACCGGTCTTCGAACAGGTCCCCTTCGACCACCCGCTGTGGGTTCTGTACTCCTCCGGCACCACCGGCCTGCCCAAGGCCATCGTCCAGTCCCAGGGCGGCATCCTCCTCGAACACCTCAAGCAGACCGGCCTGCACTGCGACCTCGGCCCCGACGACCGGTTCTTCTGGTACACCTCGACCGGCTGGATGATGTGGAACTTCCTCGTCGCCGGTCTGCTGGTGGGGTCGACGATCGTCCTCTACGACGGCAGCCCCGGCCACCCCGACATCTCCGCCCAATGGCGGGTCGCCGCGACCACCCGCGCCACCGTCTTCGGCACCTCCGCCGCCTACGTCATGGCCTGCCGCAAAGCCGGCCTGCACCCCGCCCGCGACCTCGACCTCTCCGCCGTCACCTGCGTCGCCACCACCGGCTCCCCGCTCCCGCCCGACGGCTTCCGCTGGCTGCACGACTCCTTCGCGGAGAGCGGCGCCGACCTGTGGACCGCCTCCGTCAGCGGCGGCACCGACGTCTGCAGCTGCTTCGCCGGCGCCGTCCCCACCCTCCCCGTCCACATCGGCGAACTCCAGGCCGCCTGCCTCGGCACCGACCTCCAGTCCTGGGACCCCCAGGGCAAGCCCCTCACCGACGAGGTCGGCGAACTCGTCGTCACCAACCCGATGCCCTCCATGCCCATCCGCTTCTGGAACGACCCCGACGGCAGCCGCTACCACGACAGCTACTTCGACATGTACCCCGGCGTCTGGCGGCACGGCGACTGGATCACCCTCACCTCCCGCGGCTCCGTCGTCATCCACGGCCGCTCCGACTCCACCCTCAACCGCCAGGGCGTCCGGATGGGCTCGGCGGACATCTACGAAGCCGTCGAGCGCCTCCCCGAGGTCCGGGAATCCCTGGTCATCGGCCTCGAACTCCCCGACGGCGGCTACTGGATGCCGCTCTTCGTGCACCTCGCGCCCGGCGCCACCCTCGACGACGACCTCCGCGACCGCATCAAGCGCACCATCCGCGAACAGCTCTCCCCCCGCCACGTCCCCGACGACATCATCGAAGCCCCCGGCGTGCCGCACACCCTCACCGGCAAGCGCATCGAGGTCCCCGTCAAACGCCTCCTCCAGGGCACCCCCCTCGAAAAGGCCGTCAATCCCGGCTCCGTCGACAACCTCGAACTCCTCCGCTTCTACGAGCGCATCGCCCGCGACCGCGCGAAGTAGGGCCGTTGTCAGACCCCTCGATTACTCTCAGTGACAAGTGATGTTCGAGCACCGCATCGCACTGAGGCGGACCAGGGGGAGTCATGACATCCACACCGAGAGACACATCCCGCAACACAGCCCGGAACACGTCCCGCAACACCTCGCGGAACGCATCCGGGCACACGCCCGACCGTCCCACCCGGCGGACCAAGCAGTCCGCCGCCCGCCGCCAACTGCGCCGCGAAGTCCCCAGCACCGCCGCCGTCCTGGCCGACGAGCGGGACTTCGCGGCCATGCGCCGCTACCCCACCTTCCCGTTCGACGACCACGCCGGCTACCTCCAGCAGCTGGAGACCCTGCTGCGCACCCTCGCCTCCCAGGGCGTACACACCACCCTCAGCCTCTTCGACCCGGCCGCCTACGAGGAATACTGCGCGGACCTCGGCCTGGACCCGGACCGCCCCGACAGCCGTACGCGCTACACCGCCGAACTCGCCTGCACCGGCGCGACATTGCCCTACGGGGGCGAGCCGCTCACCGAACTGCTGCCGTTACTCGTCGAAGAAGCCGACCGGCAGGCGACCTGGGACCAGGCCACCGCGCTCCTGGCCCGCGCCGGCACCTGCCCCGACTGCGGCGAAGACCTCGCACCCGCCGCCTTCGCCCGCGCCACCCACGCACTGCAACGCCTCCTCGAAGCCCTCGGGGCCGGCACCCACCACCTCGTCTGCAGCATCCCCGCCCGCGAGCCATCCCTGCTGGCGGTCCTGCACGTTACGGCCGACGACGCCGACCGCCGCCAACTCTCCGAGTCCCGGACCCTGGTCTTCTGCACCGTCCTCGCCGCCGGCCTCGCCCTCCGCACCCCAGGCGGCATCGTCTCCCGCACCACCGCCAAGGCCCCCGACGCCGACGCCACCGACACGACCAACGCCACCCACCCCCACGACACCGTCCGCGGCTGGGCCCTGCGGGACTCCTGGCTCCGCCCGCTCACCGCCGCCGAGGTCTTCACCGCCTACTGCACCGACGCCGACACCGGCGAGCCCATCCCACCCGAGCACGGCGTCGACTACGCCCCCGGCCTCACCCTCACACCCCCGCCGGACAGACACCGCCACCACTGACGGACCGCCCCCGCCCGTACGGCAGATGGCCGCCCCGCCACGGGGGCGGGACGGCCATCAAGGCTCCTGCGACGCACCGCGCCGCACGGGATCACTCCCCGGAGAGCACCGCCTGCGCGGCGGCCCGAGCATCGTCGGCGGTGTCCGCGGCACGCGCCGCGGCCGCCGCACGCTCACACTGCGCCAGCGTGTGCTTGGCCAGCGTCGCCCGCACATACGGAATCGACGCCGCACCCATCGAAAGGCTGGTGACACCGAGCCCCGTCAGCACACAGGCCAACAGCGGATCGGAGGCCGCCTCACCACACACACCACAGCTCTTGCCCTCGGCCTTCGCGGCCTCGGCGGAAACCGCCACGAGATCCAGCAGCGCCGGCTGCCATGGATCCTGCAACCGCGACACCGCACCCACCTGACGGTCGGCGGCGAACGTGTACTGCGCCAGGTCGTTCGTCCCCAGAGAAAGGAACTCGACCTCCTGAAGAATCGACCGCGCCCTGAGAGCCGCGGACGGAATCTCCACCATCGCCCCGAACTTCGCCCGCAGCCCGGCATCCCGGCAGGCGTCCGCGAACGCCCTGGCGTCGATCCGGTCCGCCACCATCGGGGCCATGACCTCGAGGTAGACCGGCAGCCCCTCGGCCGCCTTGGCCAGCGCGGTCAGCTGCGTCCGCAGCACATCGGGGTGGTCGAGCAGCGTCCGCAGGCCCCGCACGCCCAGCGCCGGGTTCGGCTCGTCACCCGGCGTCAGGAAGTCCAGCGGCTTGTCCGCACCGGCGTCGAGCACCCGCACGACAACCCGGCCCTCGGGAAAGGCCTCCAGCACCTTCCGGTACGCCTCGACCTGCTTCTCCTCGGACGGCGCCTTCTGGCTGTCATCCAGGAACAGGAACTCGGTCCGGAACAGACCGACACCCTCCGCACCCGCCTCGACCGCGGCCGGCACATCACCGGGACCGCCGACGTTCGCCAGCAGCGGCACCTTGTGCCCGTCGGACGTGGCCCCAGGACCGGACGACGCGGCCAGCGCGGCCTTCCGCTCCGCGGCGGCCTTCTCCATCTCCGCGCGCTTCTCGGCGCTCGGCTCGACGAAGATCTCCCCGGTGCTGCCGTCGACGGCGATCACCGTGCCCTCGACCAGCTCACCCGCACCCGGCAGCGCGACCACGGCCGGCACCCCCAGCGCCCGCGCGAGAATCGCGCTGTGACTGGTCGGCCCGCCCTCCTCGGTCACGAACCCGAGCACCAGCGCCGGGTCCAGCAGCGCCGTGTCCGCCGGCGCCAGATCGCGAGCGATCAGCACATACGGCTCGTCGCTGTCCGGCACACCCGGCATCGGCACGCCCAACAGCCGGGCGACGATCCGATTCCGCACATCATCGAGGTCGGCGACCCGCCCGGCGAGATACTCACCAGCACCCGCCAGCAGCGCCCGATAGGCGGCGAACGCGTCGTACACACCGCGCTCGGCGGTGCTGCCGACCGCGATCCGACGCTCGACGTCCGCCATCAGCTCGGGGTCCTGAGCCATCATGGCCTGCGCCTCGAGCACGGCCTGAGCCTCGCCGCCCGCCAGATTGCCCCGCGCGATCAGGTCGGCTGCCACCGCTTCCACGGCCTGGCGGGCACGCCCCTGTTCGCGCTCCGCCTCTTCCGCCGGAATCTGCTTGGCCGGCGGTTCCAGAACCGCCGTCCCCATGTGCCGCACCTCGCCTATGGCCACACCGTGGCTCACGCCGACGCCTCGCAGCGTTGTCTCCATTTCACCCGTCTCCGGTTGATGCGGCGGTCCGAGCCGCCGCGGTGAATGTGGTACCGCCGTCGAACGGCGCCCGGCTACTGCCAGGAGAAGAGCTGGTCGCCCGACTTCACGTCGCCGTCCTCGCGCACATCGCCCAGCGAGTCCGCCGTGGCCTCCAGCGCGACGATCGGGCACACCGCCGACTTGCCGGCCTCCTCGACCGCAGCCGGGTTCCAGCGCACGATGGCCTGCCCGCGGGAAACGTTGTCGCCCTTGTTGACGAGCAGCTCGAAGCCCTGGCCGTTGAGCTGAACGGTGTCGATACCGAGATGGGTGAGCACGCCGTGTCCCTCGCCGTCGACAACGACGAACGCGTGCGGATGAAGCGAGACAACAACGCCGTCCACAGGCGCAACCGCCTCGGACGGCTCACGAACGGGGTCGATGGCGGTACCGGGACCCACCATCGCTCCGGAGAACACCGGGTCGGGCACAGCCGCGAGTCCGATGGCGCGTCCTGCAATAGGGGACGTCACGGTGGTCATGGGAAGCCTCCCAGGGGTGGAGATTCATCAGGCCGCCGTCACTACCTGTCCTGGACGACGCACCGTTCAGAAGCGTAAGTCATTAGAACTGACGGTTCCGCATAGAGCGCCCGGTCGAAGATCTCGCGTCGCGCCGAATCGATTTGCCTCGCCCACAGCAGACCTGTACTGTCTGACACCTGCCCCGGAGAGCCAGGCCGCAAGCAACTGCGGCCCGGACAGTGGTGGGCGGCACTCCTCAGAGTCTTCTTCGAGATTCTCGAATTGTGCGCTTCTGCATGTCTGCAGAAAGGCGGCGGTTCGAAAGCCCCGAAAAGCCCTGATAGAGTGTGAAACGCCGAAGGGAAGCGCCCGGAGGAAGCCCGAGAGGGAATCCAAAGGAAGCGTCCGTTCCTTGAGAACTCAACAGCGTGCCAAAAGTCAACGCCAGATATGTTGATACCCCGTCTCCAGCATCAGCTGGGACGAGGTTCCTTTGAAAGTCCTACCGTCACGATGTGCCGGTAGGCGATACACAGCGAGGACGCTGTGAACCACCGGATTATTCCTCTGGTGGTTCCGCTCAACGCGAGTGTCACCCGATTACGGGTAAACATTCACGGAGAGTTTGATCCTGGCTCAGGACGAACGCTGGCGGCGTGCTTAACACATGC
>NZ_SUMB01000012.1 GCF_005048155.1 Streptomyces piniterrae | reverse complement strand
CCCGCGGAGCGGGACCTCCGGCGGCAAGCCGCCGGAGCAGCGAACGACTCCGCTGACGCTCCGTCGGAATTCGCCGCAAGCGGCGAATTCGAATTCCGCAAGCGGAATTCTGAAACGATCCCCGCAAGCGGGGATCGAGAGAAGCATTCCCGCAAGCGGGAATGCGGGCTAGCTACGAAGAGGGTGCCCGTGTGCATCAGCGTCAGGCTGTGTAGCATCCCGAACAAGGTGATAGTCCCTCCCCCGTGAAGTGGACTCATGTGACGATGGCTCACCAAGCTCAGTGGTGAGCCGCTCGAAGTCGGCTCGAGGAATGACGCGAGCACTGTCGCCACACGCGGCCATCCCGCCAACGCCACCTCGTCGTATCAGGTGAACCCATCTCCGTGAAACCTCGTTCCGCGCTACACTAGACCGTGTGAATCAGCCATCAGATGCATCGAGATGCACTGTGTAGTATCCCGAATAGATCGATACCTCATCTAGTGGGCTCATGCCCTCTCTGTGAACCGGGGAGCACGGAATGTCGAGTGCGGCCGCCATTACGCTTCGACCGGATCAGGTAGAAGCCGTTGATGCCGTCGTACGGGGCCTCGACATCCCACCGGGAAAGCGGATTCCGCGTAATGGCCTTCGGGCCACTGTGGTAGCGGCATGCGGCACTGGAAAGACCATTATCGCGGCGAGTTCCGCTTTGCGGTTGGCGCGGAATGGGCGGGTGCTGGTGCTGGTGCCGACGTTGGATCTGCTGACGCAGACGATTGGTGAGTGGCGGTCAGTCGGCCACACTGGGCTGGCCGTTGCCGTGTGCAGTCTCGCCGACGACCCGCAGCTGGTCGTCTTCGATGTCCGGTCCACTACCAACCCCATCCAATTGGCCCTGTGGCACGGCGTCGGCCCAGTGACCGTCTATGCCACCTACGCCTCCCTGCCCGTCCTGGCGAAGGCAATGGAAGGGGCCTACGGGCAGCAGCTGGCGCCATTCGACCTGGTGGTGGTGGACGAGGCCCACCGGACCAGCGGATCGGCGGGGAAGTCTTGGGCGGTCATTCATGACAACGAAGTGATCCCGGCGCTGCGGCGGCTGTACATGACTGCTACCCCGCGGATCTGGCAGGAGCGGCCCCGCTCCCGCGACGGGGTCTGGGATCCGCTGCCCGAGGAGCTGGCCTGCTCCATGGACGACCCCAAGATCTTCGGGCCCGTGGTGTATGAGCTGTCGCTCGCCTCGGCAGTGTCGCGGGGGCTGCTGGCGCGGTATCAGATCGTGGTGGCGGAACTGCGGGACCCGGTGGTGACGCCCGAGCGGCTTGCCGGTGGGGAAGGGCGCGAGGAGCAGGTCCGCGGGGAGCGGATGGGGGCGTTGCAGGCGGCGCTGCTGGAGACGATGGCGACGCACCGGCTGCGGACGACCATCACCTTTCATCACCGTACTCGCGAGGCCGAAGCCTTCGCCGAGGGGCTGCCACGGGTGGCGAAGCGGCTGCACGCTGCGGACTCGCAGAAGTATCCCAAGCAGGTGTGGGCCGACTGGCTGTGTGGGGAGCACGAGGCGGACCACCGGCGCGCGGTGCTCGCCGACTTCGGCCGGCGCGCCGGCCGCGCTGTTCTTTCGAATTGCCGCGTTCTGGGTGAGGGTGTCGATATTCGAGCGGTGGATTCGGTGGCTCTGCTGGATCCCAAGGGATCGCCGGTGGAGATCGTCCAGGCCATCGGCAGGGCGTTGCGGCAAAAGCCCCAGCAGGGGAAACTCGCGACGCTGATTGTTCCGGTGTTTCTCGCGGCGGATGAGCGGCCGGAGGATATGTTCACATCGACTTCGTACCGGCCGTTGGTAAAGGTTTTGGCTGGCTTGCGTGCACACGATGAGCGCGCCGTGGAACTGCTTGCTATTCCTCAGGAGAACCAGAGGGCGGTCGTAGATCCGTCGCTGGGCATCGGTGTGGCACCGGAGTCGGATGACGAGGAGGAGGCGCGGCTGCTGCTGCGGTTTGCCGCCCCGCGGGATCCCGTTTTGATCGCTCAGTGGGTCAAGTTCGAGGTTCTGCATACCGAGCGGCGAGACTGGCGCTGCGGCTATGAGGCCGCTCAGCGCTGTCAGCAGCGCGAGGGGAGTCTTGACGTTCCGTATGACCACGTGGAAGGGGCTTATCCGCTGGGGCGGTGGTTGAGCGAACAGCGGCGATCGATGCGGGCCGGGACCATGGAGAGCCGGCGGGCCGAGGACCTCGAGGCGTTGGGGATGGTGTGGGACACCGCCGATGCCGCCTTCGGCGAGAACCTCGCCGCGGCCCGCGCCTACTTGCACCAGGCCGGCACCCTCGCCGCCCCACGCCACGCCACCGCCCTCGACAAACCCATCGGACAATGGCTCACCAACATCCGCCGCCCCGGCGGACTGGGCAAAGACCCCGAGCGGGCGCAGCGGCGGGCGGCGCAGCTCGCGGCGATCGATCCCGACTGGAATCCGCGGGAGCTGGGGTGGACCGTCGACTGGCAGCGCCACTTCGCCGGACTGCGGGCCCTGATCGAAGCCGGCGGCACCCTGAAGGAGGTCCAGCCGGGTGTCACCTATCACGGCAATGACATCGGACAGTGGCTCGTACGACAGGTGCGGGAGTGGGAGCGGCTCGGCGACGGACAGCGGCTCCGGCTCAAAGCCCTTGGCGTCCGGCCTGCACAGCGCTCCCGAAAGGCCCTTCAGCAGCCCCGCAAGGGGCCTGTGCGGCCCGCGGCGGCCCCCACGCACGGCCATGTGACCGCTGGTGCGGGGGCGGCATCGGACGCCTTCACGCGCGGGCTGGCGGCGCTGCGGCAATACGTGAAACGGGAGCAGCGGACCGTCGTGTCGCGGCAGCATGCGGAGCAGCTTCCGGATGGGACGGTTGTTCGTTTGGGGGTGTGGCTCAGCAATCAGAAGACACGACGCGACCGCCTGGACCACACCCAGCTCGCCGCCCTCGCCCACCTCGGATACGACTGGGCGTGAAGGCCTGAGGGGAGCGTTCGGGCCGTTACCTGGTCGGCTGATGTGCAGTTGAGGCTGTGTGCGGGCGAGAGATGCGGCGGGGCATGGGGATGTTGGAGAAGGCACCCTTCTGACGCACCCGGTGGTCTGATCGCAGGCCTCGCCGCGGCGCTCGCCACCGCTGGCAGCGGACTGACCGGTGGACGCGCCGCTGTAAGGCCGCGGAGAGCTGACCGGCACGCTCAAGCAGATAGGAACCGAACCGGCCCTGTACCGCGCCCAGCGGTACGGGGCCAGATCAAGTGCCGCATACCAGTGCTCACTGGACCTGATCAGCGCTCACGCCGGGATGACAACAGCTGATCAAGGACTCCTCAATATGACAAACCACAGGTCAACGCACCTGGAGGTTGGGGTTGGGCTTGGCTGCGGCAAGGTCCGGGCGGCCGTCGGAGGAGGCTGGCAGCGCGGCGCCGAGCATGAGTGCAGCGGCGGCGCCGGTAGCGGCCAGGTGGCTGGTCGGCTATTGGTCGGATGCGTGGTGCTGGTTATGCGTGCGGCCCTCGCGGTCCAGGACGCGGCGGGCCGCTTCTAGCCAGCGTTCCTTGTGGGCTTTCGCCTTGCGCAGACGGCCGGGGTTCTGCCGGATCAGACGATGTTGGATGCGGGTCTCGGTCGCCGCCCATACCTTGACCAACTTTGTCGACTTCTGGCAGGCCACGTCTGCGCGGGCGGTGGCGCGTTCGGCGGGTGTGGGTTCGGTCGTTTCCCAGCGCTCATCGCCGGCTGCGGCATAGGGGTCCGGGTAGTCGAAGCCCGCCTTCGCCATGCATGTGTGCCATTTGCGCAAGGTGTCGCGTACTTCGGGGGCCCGCCTGGAGTTTTCCAGGGCCGTGCCGGTCAGCTGGTTGAAGGCGTGGTCGTCGGGTGGGGCGGTGTCGCCGACGAGTTGGCGCTGGGCGGTCTTGAGGCAACCGCCCTTGCCGGAGGGGCCGTAGGCCGCGCGCTGTACCTCGGCCGGAAGCGCCTCGCGCTCGTCCCAGGCGCGGTTGCGCCGTACCATCGACGGCGGGTCGGGATGCAGGTGGTACCCGTAACGGACGGTATCCGACTCGTCGACTCCGTATCGTCGGAGGTTCGGTGGCTTGGTGTCCTGGGAATCCACCGGTGGCAGGGTCTTCCACTCCATGTCCAGGTCGTTCATGCACCGGCGTATGAGGATGTCCTGTGCGTCTTCCACGACGTGGGTCTCGGCCACGGTCGATGCATAGGCGTCCAGTGGCAGCCGGAGCGACTCGGCCTGCCGGGACACAGGCGGGGCGTGCGTGGACTCGTGATCCGCGGCTGTGCAGGCGGTGGTGGCCAGGAGCAGCAGTGCGAGCGCGGTGGTGGCCCGGGCGCGGGAGAGCGACATGGTTGCCTCTCGTCGTGCGGTGTGCGGTGTGTGGAGAAGGTGCGGTGGCACGTAGGGCGGGGCGCGGTCCCAGTCGCCGCACCCCGCCCGTCAGCAGTGCCTTACCTAAGGGACCTGCTGTCAGCTGAATTCAATGGAGCTCGTGGAGTCGTGCATGCCGTCGTGGGCGCCGAAGTGAGCCTCACTGTGGTGCGGCTTCAGGGAGAAGCTGGCGCCCGTGTAATTGGCCTTCGAGTAGAACGTGACCGTGCGGTTGCCCAGGTTCTTGGCGGAGCTGATGGTGTTGTCCCATCCGTCCTTCGACAGGTCCCGCATGTTCTCGGTGAAGGTCGTGTTCCTGTTCTTGAACTTGGCGTCCTGGTAGACCTTGACCTTCTTGACCACGCGCTTGGCATCGGCAACGGTCGCGTGGCTGTCGGCGGCGGCCGGCAGAGCGGCACCGAGCGTGAGTGCGGTAACGGCGATGCCCGCAGCGGCTATGTGACGAATACGCATTATGTGTTCCCCTTTGGTCAGTTCTCACGTGGCAGTTGGTCCAACCGCCCTCGTTCCCCTTTAGGTTGGAGCCTGACGTAAGGAGAGGGTCAAGCCGGCTGCTGGCCCTCTGCACGCACCCGACGCAGCGGCCCCTCCCCCACATCCGGAGCCAGGTACACCAGAGGCCTAACCCACGCGGAAGCAAGATCAATGATTTTCCGTCCTCATGCGTCCCAGCAGAGAAGTCATTGGTCAACGCAGCAGGACGCCCCGGCGCCTGGTCGCGGTGCCGGCGTCGGCGGCCTCGGCGCGGGCGCACCCCGTCGCATAATCGACGTCTATGCGAGACACGAGGCTGTCGGAGCCGACCGAGCACTACGTCTTCAACGACAGCCAGGCGATCGTGCTGGAGTGTGCATTCCAGTGGGATTCCGTACCCGACCGGGATCCGATCGAGCTGGAGCGGATGACCGCGCACTGTGCTGTCCGAGCGCTGGCGGAGCTGTGTGAGGGGCTCGTCAGGCCCATGACGTTCGGTGTGACCGGGAACTGGGTGGACGAGTACGGCTGACCAGCCGATGGTAATCCGCCGCGGTGGAACTGGTTTGTGAAGACGTCGCAGTCGCCGCCTGACGCCTGCTCGCCTTATGTGGATCCGCAGGTCGTGGAGGTGGCGGCGCTGGACGAGCGGTCGATGCTCGCCGTTGTGGACCGCGTACTTGACGACCCGTGTGAGGCGCCCGAAGGCAAGCGCCTAGCGTGGGAGGAGATGCTCGTAGCCCACACCTGGGCCCGGCTACCCGGGCCCGACCGGCACATTGAGAACAATGAACTGCGCATCGATGACCACGACAACAAGGTGCGTCGTGTTCTGGTCCCATATGAACGTGCGGACGGCAGCATATGGGTGACCGTGCCGGAGACCAGCGTGTGGTATCCGTTCCTGCTGAGGGTGAACAAGTCCTTCGGCACGGGTTACTCCGACGGGCTCGAGTATGACGAGTTCATCGAGATGACGATTGACGTCAACTGGTCATTTTGGTGGCACCCCGGGCAAGGCCGAGCCATGCTCGATCAAGCAGTGGACCGCCTTCTTCAACAAGGGTGGCGCCACGCAAATCTGCAATCCAAGTCCCGCTTCGAGTGATCACCGCCTGCCACGGAGCAGCTGTCAGTACACCGCCGGTGCACCACAGCCAGGGGCGCGAAGTCCGGTGCCTGACGGCCGGGCACTCTGACGGAGGCTGGCTGTCGAGGCGCTCCCCCGCCTCACCCAACATCTGTCCCTCGGCCTCACTCAGGCCCCAAAGCGCCTGGCCGCCGAGTGTGCCCTCCGGCTCGGCGCACTGTCGGCGCTGGTCGAGGAGGTGATCCTGCTCTCCCGACGCAGTGAGGGGCCCATCCGGCCCCGGGGCCGTGATCACACTGGGCACGGGCGAGGTCCGCCGACCGCAGGAGTGCACATGTGCCCTGGCCACCAAATCATGGGACCGGGGCACCTCCATTGCTACTGCCGACAAGCGCCGGCGCCGTTACGCCGGCCGACCACCGTCACCACCGCGGCAGCGGCACCGGCAACACCGGCAACCGCCCCGGCCACTTGGCACACCTGCACCAGCGGCGCGTAGGCCAGGGCCAGCACTCCACAAGCCCACCGCGGTTACGAGCAGGGCTGTTGCCGCTACGACCGCCGTACGCCAGGAACGCCGGGTGGCCGATGCACCCGGCTGCACGGCCACCGGCCCCGCCACGGGCACCGAAGCGACCGCGTAGGCCGTCGCCGTGCCCATAGGCGACCGCGCAGGTGCATGACTGCCCCCGCATGCGGCGGACCACCCACAGCTGGTTGCAGGGCATGCAGAGCCTGCGGCGTGTGGAATGCCGGCGGCAGTGCGGGTTGTCGGCGGCGCGCGGGTGGGCCGCCGACAACGGCCACCTGTTGGCCCCACTGGACGCAACCCACAAGGGCTACAAGGTGGGCATCTGGCTGAAGAACGCGCGGGCCGCCGCCCGGAAGGCCGCCGAGATCGAGCAGCGTCGTGCCGAGGACCTGCCGGTGGGCTCCTCAGCCGGGGTGCTGACGGACGAGCGGCGCGAGCAGCTGGAGGACATCGACCCATCGTGGTGCCCGAGCTGGCCGGTGGAGTGGCAGCGCTGCTTCCACCTGACCCGGCTGCCCCTGGAAGCCGGAGGCACGCTGCCGACCGAGCCGGACATGGTCGTGCACCAGGGCGAGGATCTGGGGCGGTGGGTGAGGTCGGTCCGGCTCGGCTGGGACAAGCTGGCCGGTGTGCAGCAGTGGATGTGCGAGCAGGTCCTCGGGATCGAGCCCGCAGCCGCCGACGAGAAGCCGAAGCCGCGCCGTACGCAGGCCGATAAATGGGCCGCCAACCTCGCCGCCACCCAGTACTACGAACGCGAAGGACACCTCCGAGTACCCCGCAAACACATCGAAACGATCACGGTGGGCGGGGCCGACGGTGAAGACCAGAAGCAGCGGGAACTCCGGCTCGGAGCCTCGATCAGCAACCAACGGACCCGAGCCGCGAAACTGGCGCCGGAGCGGGTGGAACAACTCTCCGCCATCGGCATGCGCTGGACATAGAGATGGAACTCCTAGCCAGCAGCGGGCCGCACAGGGATGCCTGTGCGGTGTCTGGGGCTGTTGGTCGATTCGGCTGGCAGCCCCGTTCGGCTACTTGAGGGCGCCCCAGGCAATGATCGCCGATGTGACCGCACCAGCAGCTCCGACGGCCGTGCAGATGACGTGGGTGCGGTGCCAGAAGGGCTCCGTCGCCGGAGTCGTCGCAGGTTCGTTGATGTTTGCGCTTGCTGTTGCGCCGCACTCCGCGTGCGCCTTGGGCACGTTGACGTTCACGGTCGCGTTGTCGCCGGCGCTGATGTTGAAGGCTCTCTCAGCAGCGTCGCCGATTTGAGCGGGGTTGGGGTTCTGCTGGCCAGGGGGCATGGATGCTCTCACTTCTGCGACGAACTGGGTCAGGCGCGTTCTGATGTGGTCGAGGATGCCGTCGATGCTGGCGACGGCGACATCCCAGTGCAGAGAGGTGATCTCCGTGCAGTGCCTGTCGGCTGCCACCGCCCGGGCCACCTCGCCCGGCGGCGGGACCTCGTCGAGCGTCAGCTGCGTCGGGAGCGCCTCGACCAGTGGGTGGGGTACGGGTTCTGGCTGCTTGAGCACGTGATCGTGGTGGGGTTCGGCGTGGCCTTCGTGTGGCTGGGGTTCTTCGCCGTGGACCACAAGGTGTCCGCGCAGATCGTGCCCGTGATCGGCGGGGGTGTGGCCGGGCTCGCGGGGGCGGTGTTGGTAGTGCGTAACAGGCGGCAGTGAAGCCGTCGTATTCCCAGCCAGAAGTTCATGAGCTTCCCCATGGGATTCCCGGACGTGGCTCCGTCGGCACCAGGTCCCTGGCGGAGCGGAGGGGCCCGTATGCTCGGCGCTTTTGTCGGGTTCGGGGATTCGCGGATGACGGTTCTCGCCTGTGGGAAAGCCGGGCCTGGTCAATGCCTCCTGTACCCGGCGCACACCCCTGCGGACAAGCCCCCGCGGCGCGGCGGCGAGCGTGAGGCCGGACGGTGCTGATAGAGACCCGTGTGGCGGTGCTCGGGAACCCGTCGCTCCTATCCCTCCGAGGAGGCACGGCATGCCACAGGTACACGCCGACGGCGTGAATCTCTACTACGAGGTCGTAGGGGAAGGCGAACCGCTCGTACTCGTCCATGGTTCGTGGAACGACCACAAAAGCTGGCAGCCCGCGATCGAGGCCCACCTCCGCGCGTCGTTCACTGTGGTCTCGTACGACCGCCGCGGCCACGGCCAAAGCGAAAAGGTGCCGGGCCAGGGCACCCGGAGGCAGGACGAGGACGACCTTGCGGCGGTGATCGAAGGGCTCGGCCACGCCCCCGCGCACGTCGCCGGCAATTCCTTCGGGGCGTCGATCGTCCTCGGCCTGGCCACACGCCGGCCTGAGCTGTTCCGCAGCATCACGGTCCACGAGCCCCCGCTGGTCGGGCTCGTGGCCGACGACCCGGAGTCCATGGCACAGCTGCAGCCGACGATGGCCTCCATCGATGCCGTGATGGACCACCTCCGCAAGGCGGAGAACGAGCAGGGCGCACGCCTGTTTGTGGAGGAGGTAGCCCTGGGCCCCGGCATGTGGGACCAGCTGCCTGCTCCCCTGCGCGAGACGTTCGTGACTCACGCCCAGACATGGCTGGACGAACAGACCGACCCGTCCTGGGCGGTACTGGACCTCGACGGGCTCTCCGCCTGCACTATGCCGGTGCTGCTGAGCCGTGGCAGCGCAAGTCCCACCTGGTTCTCAACGGTCCTGGAACGGCTGGCCGCGGCCCTGCCGCAAGCACAGTGCCAGACCTTCGAGGGTGCGGGTCACATCCCGCACGTCACCAACCCACAGGAGTACACGACCGTCCTCACCGGATTCATCCGGGCAGCAGGAGCCGACGAACCCGCGCCCGAACAGTGATCCACCGCGCGCTGCAGAAGGGGCTCGACGGAGGAAAATGGCGAGCCGCCAACAGCGCCTCCGTCTGGGGGCTGTCAAGTTGGTGATGGCTTTGGCGAGTTGACGTCGGGCCCGGAAGAGCGGTGAGATTCTCGAGAAGGCCGCGAGGAATCTGCGCCGCGCCCATGGAGCGGAGGTTCTTCATGGGTCTCTCGCGCTGCCTCGTGGGCTGGTGGCTGTTCTCGGTCCGGTTGTTCAGGTACTTCGAACTGCGGTGTTCCACGGAGGGCATGACTGTGCGGTGGGCGGCACCGTAGGAGCGGAACTTGTCGGTGACGATCACGCGTGGCACGTACCGCAGATCCTTGAGGAGCCTTCTGAAGAACCGCTTCGCGGCACGGGTGTCACGCACGCTTGTTCTGCACGAGGATGTCGAGGATGTTCCCGCCTCGGTCCACCGCCCGCCACAGGCGCGCATCTTCCCGTTGACCTTGATGAACACCTCGTCCACGTGCCATTTGTCGCCGGGACGCGGCTGCCGGCGGCGCAGCTCCTTCGCGTAGGCGGGACCGAAGGTGGCACACCAGGCCGGACGCTCGCGTAAGCCACGGTGACGCCGCGCTCAAAGAGGAGCTCCTCGACCTCCCGGTAGGACAAGAGGAATCGGTGGTACAACCACACGGCGTGACCGATGATCTCGGCCGGGAACCGGTCGCCCTTGTACGACACGGACTCCTCGGACTCCACGACCAGCCCCTCCCCACGACAGCCCACAGCAAGATCATCTCACCCCGTCGCCAACAACTTGATAGAGCCACCCGACGCGGTACGCACCCAGGAACGAGGTCGAGCGGATGATCAACAAGCTCAAGACCCACCGGGCCGTGGCAACGCGCTTCGACAAGCGGGCCTACATCTTCCACGGCACCGTCACCGTCACCGTCGCCGGGATCCGGCTCTGGCTCCGGCCGCGAACCGGACCCGGCTCATCACTCGGCACGTGACGATCGACTCACGGGCCGCCAGGCCGAGGGCCAGGCGACGTCCCGGTTGACCGGACCGGTCACCCCCAGACTGGCTCGTGCGCACTCGATGTACCGTCGCTGTGCGTCTCTGAACTCCAAGTACGCCTGCTCCCAGCTCTGTTCGACTTCCGTGGACACGCCCCGCGCCAGGTGCTCCAGCCGCCACAGGCAGTGGTTCAGCGTCTTGGACGCGGTGTTCGTGTCCGTGTCTCCCAACAGTTCGCAGGTCTCCCCCAGCGCGGAACGGCGGGCCTCAGCCGCGCCGAGCTCGGCGAGCACCTCGGCGGTGAGCTCCAGCGGTGCGGGACCGGTCACCAGCCCGCACCCCGCAGCGATGCGCTGATAGCGGCCCGCGAGCTCCTTGACCGCGTGGATGTACTCGCCATATGCGTCCAGACGCCGCCCATCCCAGCGCACGGACTGCTCACGCCGCCACCGTGCCCGGTCGTTCAAGCTGCTCACCAGGAACGACCCGACAGCGCCCAGCGCCACACCCACCAGCGGAAGTATCTGTCCCGACAGACTCATAGCGGCCCCGATCACGTAGTCAAAACGGTTCCCCATTCTCCCGACAGGAGCCCGGCGAAGTCGGCGATGCCGTCACCCACACAGCCACTGGTGACTCCTCGGACACGCCCTAGCAGCGAGGGCGAGCAGCGGCCCCGGCGTCCCGGGGCTGCCGCTCATGCCCGATCGAGCCTGCTTTGCGGATACGGGCGTTTGACAGCGAACCCAGCCCTCCTCACTTCCTTGCCAATGAACCTGGTCTTGTGAGGTAAGCGTGCTGGGGGTGCTGTCGGCTGGGGTGGATGCACCCGAAGCCGAGGGGGTTGACCTCGATCCCGCTCCGAAGTCCCAGTGTCCTGTTCCTGGTCCTGTCCCTGATGGCGTCCATGCCCGCGCGCGCTACGGCTTGGAGCGCACACCAAGGCAAGGGCCGCGACGCCTGCCGTGAGGAGGAACGCGGCTCGCAGGCCATGAAGTTCGGCGTAGGCGCCGAGCAGCGCAGGTCCTGCGATCGTGCCCAGTCCCAGGAAGAAGACGGTGACGCTGAAGCCGGCGGAGGGCCGCTCGGGAAAGACACGGTAGCTCCACACTGCGAGCATCCCGGATCCAGCCATGAAGCACGGGCCGTAGAGCAGGGCGGAGAGGGCGACGGCGGGGAGCGAGCCGGGGGCGAGGCCGAGTAGGGCGACCGCGACGGCGATGCCGAAGAAGAGCCCGGTGTGGACGCGGTGCAGCCCGTACCGCGCGATGGCGTGGCCGGTCAGCGCGCCGGCCGTGCCGGCCGCGCCCATCAGGGACCAGAAAAGGGGCGCGGTTGCGGGACCGGTGTCCGCCGCGTCGGTGATCGCTTCGACGGCGAAGGACCAGTAGACGGCGCCGACGAGGCCGTAGATGACGGCGGTGAGCAGGAGCGGCAGTGCGCTGCGGCGGTACGTCGGCCGGCCGCTGCCGCTCTGCATCCGTCGGCCCGAACCCCCGGGCAGCACACGTGCGTTGTACGCGGTCGATGCCAGCGCCGCCAGCGCGAAGGCCAGCCAGGCGTACCGCCATCGGCTGCCGTGGGCGAGCAGCGCCAGCGGGCCCGCGACCGCGACGGCGAAGGCGGTGCCGCTGGCGATGGTGCCCAAGACGTGCTCGCGCCGCCCGGCCGGCACCATCCGGTCGACCGCGTCGGAGTAGGGGGCCCAGGCCCAGCCGGCGCTCGTACCGGCGAGAGTCAGCCCGGTGATCAGCAGCCCCGGCCCCTGAGCGAGCGCCACAAGTCCCATCCCGACGGCGGCGCAGAGCCCGCCGACGAGGACGAGCGGGCGCGGGCCGAAGCGCGCGATGAGGGCACCGACCGTCAGCAGCGCGGCCAGATAGCCGACGTAGGTGGCGCTACCGATCAGCCCGACGAGAAAGACGGAGAGCCCGAACTCCTCGCGCAGCTCGGGGAGGAAGAGCCCGTATCCGTACCGCGCGAAACCGAAGGTCACGCCGATCGCCGAGATCCCGGCGAGGGCCAGCCTGTGGCCGGGCGGGGTCAGTGTGTTCCATGCCATGCACTCACCATCCAGCCAGCGTCCATGCCACGCCATTGGCGAAAACGTCAGCTTCCCCTAGGTTTACGCCATGGTGCTTCGTGTGGTGGTGACCCTGTTGGAGGAGACCTCGCTGTTCGAGCTGGCCGTGCCGTGCGCGGTGTTCGCGGGCGAGGGCTACGAGCTGACGCTGTGCGCCACCGCCCCGGAAGGCGCCCAGCGCGCCCCTGGCGGTCTGCGTCTGGAGGCCGAGCATGGCCTTGAGTCGCTGCGCGAGGCGGATCTGATCGTGGTCCCTGCCTGCATGATGGACGGCTACGAACCGCCGGCCGCGCTGCTCGACGCGTTGCGCGAGGCGCATGCCCGCGGGGCGCGGATCGCCTCCCTCTGCTCGGGGGCGTTCGTGCTGGCCGCAGCCGGGTTGCTGGACGGGCGTCCGGCGGCGACCCACTGGATGTACGCGGAGGAGCTGCGCCGCCGCCATCCCTACGTACGCGTCGACGACCGTTCCCTGTACGTCGACGACGGCTTGATCCTCACGAGCGCGGGCACGGCGGCGGCCATCGATTTGTGCCTGCATATCGTGCGCGGCGACTACGGCACGGCAGCGGCGGCGGAGATCGGCCGGCGGATGGTCGTGGCCCCGCACCGGGAGGGCGACCAGACTCAGTACGCACTGCCGCCGGCCCCTGTCCCACCGCAGTCGGAGGGCCTCGGGCAGGTGCTGGGCTGGGCGCTGGCCCGGCTCCACCGTCCGCTGACGATCGCCGAGTTGGCGTCCCGGGCAGGGGTGAGCACGCGGACGTTCGGCCGCCGCTTCGCGGCGGAGGTGGGCGTCACCCCGCTGAAGTGGCTCAACCAGCAGCGGCTGGCGCGGGCGCGGGAGTTGCTGGAGACGACGGATCTGGGAGTGGACGCGGTGGCGGAGCGGAGCGGGCTGGGCAGCGCGGACAGCTTGCGCCAGCACTTTCACCGGGCGCTGGCGACGACCCCGGCGGCGTACCGGCGCACCTTCCGGGCCGGCACCCCCAAGAGGCTGTCGAGCAGCTGATCACAGACGGAGTTCGACAGTCGGGACTCGTCCTCCTGCCACGACGGCAGCCCCGCAATGATCACCGGCCGTGACCGGTGCGACGACTGACGGACACCCCGACGGCCCTGACCAGGCGGACGCCGGCCCGATCGGCGAGTGCGAGACCAACCGTGGCGAGTGTGGGCCGGAGCGCTGGGAGGCGCCTGGCCGAGTTGGAGGCGCGGTGGTCAGCTCCGCAATCACCTCACCGTGGTGCCGCGGCCGTCCAGGGTTGTGGCCGGCGGAGCGTTGGACGTGCTCGCCTACGGAGGCTTCACGATCGTCGCTGGGCGCGGCGGTCGAGCCGGCTACTGGAGAACCGGATAGCGGTCTGTCAGAGCCGAAACGTCGCGGTGCTCATCGACGGCGCCGGCCTGTGCTGGAGACGGGCAAGGCGCGGCAGATCGTGACTGGGCCGTGCTGTCCGGAGTCGGCACGGGCCCTGATCCGTGACGAGGAGCCGATCGAGCCGCGCGTCTGCCGCGGCTCCGCTACTGACTGTCGGTCCACGCGGCCACCAGGAACAGGTCATGGCGGCCTCCGCTGCTGTGCGCCGCCGCACCTGTGGCTGGGCGTGGTCCAGCACGCCCCGGCCACATCGGCCGACCGGACCTCAGCCGCTGCCCCGAGCGCTGACGGCGGCCGCCGTGTGCGTGCCCCCGTCATCGGGCCAGGTAGCGGCACCCTCGCACGGCACCCTCTGTCATGTACACCCCCGTCTGTAGCATCGTTCCGAATAACGATCATCGAGGGGGAGCTGTGACGAGAGCCGAAGATAGCCTGCTGGACCCGCTGGGGCCGGAGGACCCGCAGGAAATCTCTGGCTACCGGCTGCTGGCGAAGGTCGGCGAGGGCGGGATGGGGGCCGTCTACCTCTCGCGCACCCGGGGCAACCAGCCCGTCGCGCTGAAGGTCATCCGCCGTGAGTTCGCGCAGGACTCCGACTTCCGTGCCCGCTTCGAGCGCGAAGTCCTGGCCGCGAGCCGGGTTTCGGGATACCACATCGTCCCCGTCCTCGACCATGACGTGGACGGCAAGCAGCCCTGGATCGCCACGAGTTACATACCCGGACTCGCACTGGACGACGCGCTGTCCCGGTTCGGCCCGCTCCCGTTGGCCGTCACCTTCCAGCTCATCGGCTGCACCGCGCAGGCCCTGAGCGCGGTGCACGCCGCCTCGGTCATCCACCGGGACCTCAAGCCCAGCAACATCCTGCTGAGTTCGAACGGCCCGTGGGTCATCGACTTCGGAATCGCCCGTGCCACCGACGCCACCCAGCTCACGCAGACCGGCGGTTTCATCGGCACGCCCCAGTACATGTCGCCGGAGCACGCACTGGGCAAGACCGTCACCCCGGCCACCGACATCTTCGCCCTCGGCCTCATCGCGGCGGTGGTGGCCACCGGCCGCCACCCGTACGGCGACGGCGCCGGGATATCCATCGCCGCCACCATCGCCAACACCGACCAGCGACCACCGGACTTGAGCGGCTACCCGCAACCGCTGCGAGAGATGCTGGCGGGCTGCCTGACCGCCGACCCGCTGCAGCGGCCGGAGCCCGGCGCTCTGGCGAACTGGTGTGAACAGGCATCGGGGCGGGCGCGACGCGACTTCTCCAGCTGGCTGCCCGCACCGCTCACCAAGGAGATCACCGGCCGGGAGCAGGCGTCCCGACGTCCCCCGCAGGCGAGTTCCCCACCCGTGGTGGGCGCACCTGGCACCGCCGCGGACCACGCCCCCGCGCGGCCGGCCGCTGCCCCGCCCGCCTACGCGCCCACCCAGGCATCGGCCGAGGCCCCGCCCGCCGCCCCCACGCCCGCGTATGCCGCCCCGACCCAGGCCACAGCGCCGACCACGCCCACTCCGGGATCCGGGCCCGCCGACAGCAAAACGGCGGGATCCGGCCCCTCCTTCCGGCGCCGCCGACGGCTGATGATCGGCGGCGCAGTGGTCGCAACGGCCGTCGCCGGCATGGTGATCGCGATGGCCCCGGGGAGCGGCGACAGTGCCACCACCAAGAGCAAGGACCGGGTGGGCAGCGCGCCCTCGCCAGGGGCGAAGGCCCCGGCCCAGGCCGGCTACCGACCGGCTTTCGAGGGCAAGCCGATCTCCCTCAGATATCCGTCCACGAGCGCCGGATTCACCAGTGTTGACCTCGACGTCCCGGCCCAGGACGAGAACGGCGGGCAAGGTAGGCAGATCGCCGGCCAGGACACCGAACTGAGACAGTGGCCCACCGAGATCCAATTCCGTACGACATTCGGCAAGAGTCTCGGCGTCACGCCTCAGGAGTGCTCGCACGCGGCCAAGAGCAAACCGATGCCAGGGAACCTGGTGGGTGCCCAACTCGGCGGCGCCGACGCCATCTCCCAGGGCGATCTGCTCTGCACCGTCACGAGCAAGGGCAACTTGGCCCTGCTCAAGATCACCGACGTGGTCAAGGACCGCGACGCGGCTTCCCGGGAGGGCGGGGCGTGGGGTGGCATTACCGGATACGCGGGCGAGGTCACACTGTGGAAGCCGGTAGCGGAATGATGCAGCGGCGCCGGCCGTCGCCCAAACACAACACGGGAGCCGGCCGCGGCTGCTCAACGAAGCGGCGCCACCTGGAAGCGTGCGCCACCGACGTCCAAGGGCGCCGTGATGTGCTGACCACAGGCGATGTAGTCGGCCCGCCCGCCCTCGACAGCGACGATCCACTCCGCAGGCGCGGCGCACGGCTCGCCCGTCGCGCTTCCCGGCACCCCGCACGCGGCGTCCACGTACCGGAAGGTCTGCGTGAGCTGCTCGGGCCCCTTCTCGTTCACGTAGCGGTCGTGGATCGGGGCCCGGGCCGCAGTACGCGGCCTTCGACCGCCTTGACCGCCTCACCGTCGATCTCGCCCACGGGCCCGGCCCCTTTCAGGGATCGGCCACCGGCCACCACGTAGCCGTCGGCTGCCGCTGGAGCGCGTGCGTCGGCGAATAGCCGAGGTCGAGTGGTGGGAGGCCACCCGACGCACGTCGGCGTGGCCGGTGGCACCGCCGGAGTGGATGCTTCGGATGGACATCGGCCGGCGGATTTCGTCTTTTCGCGCTGGACCGTTTCCCGTGATCAAGGGTTGGCTCGTGGGTGTTCGTGGTCTTCGAGAAGCCAGGATGGCGTGCCCTGTGTCGGTTTCGCGAATGTCGGTACCGCGCCTCGCGGTGTCGAAGAGACGGATGGTGCGGGCATCCAGGGGCAATCGCATGGCGAACCGCGGGGAAATCCTGACGTCCGAACGTCCGAGATCCCGAACAGCGTCAGGCCCTGGGAGGGGCTTTGGTGATGTTTGGGGTTGGGCAGTGCGGACAGGAGCGTGACGAACGCACGTACGAGAAGCGGGGGTTGATCGTGTTACACCGGAAACGCATCGTTGCTCTGACCGCAGCGGCCTGCGCGACCGTGATCGCCACAACAACAGCCATGGCGCCCGGCCCCATACGGGACGGCAGCGGCGCGGCACACATAGTGGACGACAGCTTCACGACCCTGGCGTCCCCGGGAGGCGAAGACCCGATCCTGCGCGCGGGGAACGCGAAGTTCGGGCTTGCCCACATACAGAAAGGGGGAAAGCACAACGACAAGCCCAGCCATCCCTACAACGCGGCAGCCAAGAAGCTGTGGCAGCAGGCCTTCTACAACAGCATCTGCAAAACCGACGGCAAGTACTACACGCTGTACTGCCATCCCTATAAGCAGGGTTCACAGAAGCGCACGATGTGCGTGTTCGTCGATTACGCCGACTACACTTTCCATGGACAGAACATGGGCCAGAAGGGCATCATCACGGCCTACTGGACCAACGGCCAGAAGGGCCCGAACGGACGCGACTCATGTCTGGAGAAGGACGACTGAGGGGTTCTGCCGCTTCCCGGCGTTTCGTGCCCGGGGACCAGGTCACGCCGCGGGAGGCGACAGACCATCCGGAGGACCCGGTCGGCACGGTCGTGGTGCGGGTGTCGACCGGTGAGCTCCTGGTGAGCTTCCCCCTGGCCGGCGGTGAGATGTATCTCGACGAAGAACTCGACCTCGTCGAACCTGCTCCGCCGGGTTGGACACCGCCGCCCCCAGCCACTTCGTAGGGAACCAGTCACTTCGTAGGGAACCAGTCACTTCGTAGGGCAGGGGCGAGAGCAAGCGAAGCGACGCACCGCAGGTGCCGTTGTCCGTGATGGCGGACAACGGCAGTTCGGTGTTCTCCGTAACCGGTTCAGGACCTGTGGTCACAGGCCCTGAGCCGGTTACGGCTGCAGCTCGAACTCGGCCAGATCGAGCAAGCGTGCGCCACCTGGAACCGGGCCCGGCCCCGTGGGGTGGTGCCGTACGACGAGCGGCCTGTCGATCTGCTCTCGGGCGACGAGCAGCCCTACGGGTCCGGGACCCGGACGCCGGAGCCGTTGCCGGAGTGCGAGGTCGCGGTGGACGACGCTGTGGGCGGCTGTGGGCGACGGCCCGTGGTGCGGATGCCGGGACCCGGTGGACATCGAGGTGCGCCGTACCTGACCGAAGCTAGCCGGCATGTCAGCCGCGTGGTCGCCGCGCCTGATCGAGGCGTGGTCCAGTGGCTCGTCAGGAACCCACGTCATGTGGTCCAGGTCTGGGGGAAGCGCGTGGACGGTTCACCGATCCGCACAGGTTCGGAATCGGGAGCGGCAGGCGCGGGGCCAGGACGGGCAGCCATTGGTACTCCGTGCGCTGGAGATCCGGGGCACGTTCTGTACGCGGCATGCGCACGGCCAACTCGTCCCAAAGCGCCACTGCTTGTTGTCCCATCCGCCCGGTACTTCGCCGATGGCCAGTCCCGCAAGGCTCGGGATGCTGCTCCTGCAGCAGATCGTGGACCAGGTCCGCAGTGATTTCGATCTCGGAGCCGGTGTTGCGAAGCCACCGTACTGGGGCAGGCGGAGCGTCTCGCTCTCGTCGAAGAAGTCCAGATCACAAGTCGCCGGGAACGCAATCCCCACGGCCTCCCCGGACAGCCACTCAACCTTCGCCGAGAAAACCAGCGGTCACCAATCTTCGCTGACAACGCTCAACCTTCGCTGCCAGAGGTCAACCCACCGCAGTTCATCAGGCCGGTCCGTGGTGCGTCGTTGTCCGTTCTCAATGAACCCAGTCGCTCGCGAATCCCCGGCCAGGCCGGACCAGGTTCGTTGAGACGAGACAGTCGTACCTACCACCCGGTCCAGTGCGGCATGCGGCATACGGGCCGGAGGCACACAGTATTACGTCGTAACAGTGCGGGCCTCGGGAGCGCCCACGTGACAGCGCCCCCGGCTGGTTGCCCTGTCCCTGTGAAGGTGGCCAGGTCTCACGTGGCCGGCCACGTTCGCGTGCAAATCTCAAGCATGTGGCCGGGCGCTCCACAAGTTCACCCGCCACTGCCCGCGTTCCTACGGACTACTCCCTCCGGGAGAGGCAACTCGCCCCACCCGAAACAGACCCGCCCGAGACTTCCGCCTCACCCCCTCCCCCACTACCGGAGTTGGCGATCGCCTTGGCAACGAGCTGGTGGGGCCACAGGGGCGTCTGGATGAGACCCGGGCGGAATCGGGGAGCTTTGCCCATCTCCCTGACACCTGCCAGAACCACTGGGCAAGCTAGGTTCATGGATCAAGGTGTAGCGGCCGTGATTGCTGCCGGAGCGGGCTTGGTCGGCGCCATGGGCGGAGCGGCGGTGGCAGGAATCGCAGCAGTGCGCGGGGCGCGCGTGGGAGCGGAGAAGACGGCACGGGCCATGCAGAACCAGGTCGATGCCCAGGCCCGGCACGTTCGCGAGGACTGGCTCTTGCAGCAGCGGGTGGATGCCTCCCTGCAATTCCTTTCGGCCTACGACCTCTACATCCCCGCTGCCCGGTCGTTCCAGGCCGCCTTGTCCAGTCCGGACGGTGGCAGCCGACAGGCACTGCACGACGCGGTCCGCACCGCCGACCGCGGTCTCACCGTGGCCTATTACCGCCTGCGCGTCTTTGGCCCGGCGGATATCCAGCAGTCGGCGGGAGACCTTCGCGCCGCCGTGAGCACCCTCTCGGAGATCCTCGTGGAATGGGAGCTGGCCGTCACCGCCCAGGAAGAGGAGGCCTGGCGAAGAGAGGAGACGGTGACGCAGCGAATCGTGGACGCTGCCAACGCCCACGACGCCTTCACATCCCGTATCAACGAGATCGTCGCAACCCTGGAGGTTTCTCACAGGCCCGCGACGCGCTCACCATGACGAAGTGTCAACCCAGCAGACGGACGAAGCTGCATAGGGGGCACCCAGTTGTGCCGTAGGCGCTGATCACCTGGTCATGAGTCGCTGACGGGCATGAGGTTCACTCGCGCGGCTTCCCCTGGTCTGCGCAGTGCTTCTGCTCAAGCCACAGCGCAGACCCACAACGACGGAGGTCCTGGCCACCCAGGTGAGATTCTCCATCCCCGCCCACAGCAGCCACCGGCACAAAGACAACCCAAAGACCGGCGTCTGACCACATCTGTCCAACCCCAGGTAAGCGTCCGATCACAGGCCACCGCCACAGAGACCGGACACTGGATACGAGAAGGACCCCACTCCCCCACCGGTCGGCAGAAAAGCAGGGCCCAGGCTGCTACTACTGACCCTTGAGGAGAAGCTCAGCGAGCCGCTGGCGGTACTCGGGACGGCCGGCAGCCGTCAGATCGGCTACGAACTCTTCGGGGTGCTGAGCAACAGGTGCCCGGCCGCCAAATCATGCAACCGGGGCACCTCCATCGCTTCTGCCGACAAGCGCCGGCGCCGCTGCGCCGACCGACCACCGTCACCACCGCAGCGGCGGCGGCACCGGCAACACCCGAAACCGCGCCGGCCACTTGACGCACCTGTGCCAGCGGCGGGTTCATTGGCGTTGGCGCTCGCCGTGCCCCTGGGTGTGTGTGGGCGGTCAGTTCAGCGTCAGGACCGCCTTGCCGCGAATCTCACGGTTGACGAGGGCCGTCGCGGTCTCCCCTGCCCGTCCCCAGTCGGCCACCCGGTCCACGTTCGCCTGGAGACGACCGTCGGCGACAAGACGGACGAGGTGGGCCAGATCGGCGGCGGTGCCTCCGCCGGCCTGGATGCCTATGAGGGTCAGCCGGCTGCGAACCAGCTGGTAGGGCTGGATCGGAGTCGGCTCGTCGGAAGTGGCGCCGATGGAGATGACCTTGCCCTCCTGGGCGATGTGGTCGAGCAGCTCGGCAAGCAACGGCCCGCCCACGTTGTCCAGGACGACGTCCACCGGGGCATCGAGATCGGCGGGCTTGGTCAGTACGTGATCCGCACCGAGCGCGGCCAGACCCTCGCCGCGCGCCTTGCTGCCCACGAACGCGTACACCTCGGCCCCCGCCAGATGGGCGAGCTGCACCGCGAAGCGCCCCACACCGCCGGACGCGCCGGTGACGGCCACCCGCTGCCCGGGCAGCACCCCGGCTCTACGCAGCGCCCGCACGGCCGTCAGGCCCGCAACGGGAAGCGCAGCCGCGGTGGCGAAGTCCACCGCTTCGGGCAGTACCGCGAGTTCGTCGACATGGACGGCCCGCAGCTCTGCCCAGCCGCCGGTCCGTCCCCAGGTGACGACAGAGTCGCCGGGCTTGGGACCACGGCCGTTGGCAGCGGCCCGCTCGACCACACCGGCGGCATCCCAGCCCGGGACAGTCCCGGCAGCGACCCCCTCGGACTGAGGCAGTTCACCGTAATTCAGCGAAATCGCCGCGACTTTGACCAGCACCTCATCGGGGCCGAGGACCGGGTCAGGGGCGGCGCCGAGCGCGAGACGGCCGGGCGCGGAGTGATCGACGACAAGGGCACGCATAAGGCTCCTTAGGGCTGTGCCGCGCGGTACGCGACGTGGTGCGGTTCCTGCACTTCACGGTGTGCACCGCGGTGCGGTGTTTTGTGCAGTGAACTGCAGTCGCAGTGAGGTGCGGGCAGTTCCACACACGTAACCGGTGGATGGCTCCGGTTATTCCCGAGAAAGCAGCGGGACGAAGGACGGGGTACTCAACTGCCACTGCCGACAAGCGCCGGCGCCGTTGCGCCGGACGGCCACCGTCACCACCGCGGCGGCAACACCGGCAACCGCGCCGGCCACTTGGCACACCAGAGCCAGCAGCGGGTAGGCCAGGGCCAGCGCTCCACAGGCCCCCGCGGCCACGACCAGGGCCGTTGCCGCTACGGCCGCCGTACGCCAGGAACGCCGTGTGGCCGACGCGCCCTGATGCACGGCCACCGGCCCGGCGAAGGGCCCGAGGCGACCGCGTAGGCCGTCGCCGAGCCCCCGCAGGCGACCACACAGGCAGTGACTGCCGCCGCACGCGGCGGGCCCGCCCACAACCGGTTGCAGGGCATCCAGAGCCTGCGGCACGGAAGTACGTTTACGCCACCTGTCCGGCGAGGCGCTGCCCGAGACCGCTGAACCCATAGGCAAATATGGCTATTTCACCTACATGAGGGCCTTCCGTGTACTCCAGGTGGCGTGGGAGACGCCCTGCTCGTGGGGTGATCCGCACTCCCGCGGTCGCGGTTTTGAACGGAAGGGGAGGACATGAACGAGGAGAACGTCGATGAGGAAGTGACGGCCTACCAGACACCCGTGCTGGTGGAGGTCGGGAGTTACACGGAGCTGACCGAGGGCTTCGCCGGGGGCGCCTATGACGGCCTCGGCGCCTTCTACGGCCTCTGATGACCATGAGTCGTGTGGTGGGCGTGGGTTCGTGGTCCTGCCGGACTGCGAGGCGGCGCCCGCCGTATCCAGGGAACTGCGGCAGCGCGCGTGCCGGGTGGTGGCGCACGCCTCGGGCCGCCCGTGGCTGGTGGGTGCTGGGAGGAGGCAGAGGCCCGGATCGTTGGGGCAGGAGAGGTGCGGCTGACGCTCTTCGATATCTGCGGCCTGACCGATGGGCAGCTCCTGGCCGCATCAGCACGGTGCGCACGCCCCTCCAGGCCGAGCGGGCCGTGCGTGGCGGACCGGGCAGCTTCCATGTGCCGGCCTCGGTCGCGGGTCGGATGTGCGTGCGGGGAACGGCCGGCGGGCAACGGCGTCTGTTCCATCTGGACGTGGGCGGGGTGCGGATGGTGGCCGACCGGGCACGCACACTGGCCCGGCTGACCGGTGCCGGGGTCGATGTGCGACAGGTGGCCGCTGGGATGGCCTCGCTAGTGGCTCCCGCGCATCCGCTGGACCAGTTGACGATGTTCGAGGGCGTGCACGCGCTGGCCCCCGGCCAGGCCATGGATGTGGACGGCGCGGGGCGCGGGACGGTACGCGCGTGGTGACAACCGCCGCAGGAAAACGTGCCGCTGGCCGAGGCGATCTGGGATTGCGGCAGACGCTGCGGGAGGCGGTTGCCGCCCGGGTCGGGCGGGCCGGGTGTGGACTGCGGACCTGTCCGGAGGGGTGGATTCCACCTCGCTGTGCTTCCTGGCGGCCGAAGCCGGTGCCGAAGTGGTCGCGCTGACGCTCAAGCTGAGCGACCCGGGCAACGAGGACTCGGCCTACGCGCGCCAAGTGGCAGCCCAGCTCCCCGCCCGGAGCGTCCATCTCACCTTCACTGCCGCCGACTTGCCCCCTATCTGACCGGTCTGGCCACGGGGGCGGGAGCCAGGGATGAGCCGTTCACGCTGATGCGGGACCTCGCCCAGCAGCACCGCCTGCTCGATGCGATGCGGGCGCACATCGGGGAGCGCACCGCCGCCTGTGCTGGCAACCGGCGCGGTCGGCCGCCTGGCCGGGCAGGGTGGTGACCACCTGGCGCTACCGCCCCCGAGCCACCCGTACGACCTGATGCGCCGCCGTCCCACGCTGGCCTGGCGGCACTTGGTGGGCTACGCCGCCAAACGGCGCCGGCCGCGCCGGCCGCACTGGCGGACCGCCGCGGCTACGACGCATGGCTCGCCTCCCAGGCCCGGGGCCTGCGCCGGCCGGGCACCTCCCATCGCCTGCGCGTACGCCCGTACGAGGCGGCCACTCCCTGGAGTTACAAGCCGCTGCTGGCCGCCGCCCTGCAGCCCGTCATGCCCGCGCCGCTGCCGCAACGGGCCACAAAAGGCAACGCCCTGCCCGACCGGCACACCGCGATGCGCGCCCACCGACACGTGCTGGATGACCGGAGCCGTGACTCCCACCTGGTCGCCGCCGGGCTGGCCGAACCGGACGCGCTGCGCCGCTGCCGGCTCGACCCCGCCACCCATCCCGCCGCCGACGGCCCGGCCATCGAGATGAACCTCGCCATCGAACCTGGCTGCGCGACCTGGCCCGGCACCCCGTCCCTGCCACCTCAAGGAGCACCCCCGCGATGCTGCGGCTCTGTCCCGACGTGACCGCCTGCGACACCGACAACGCACTGACCCTCCTGCACACCCGCAGGGGCCGCCACTGGCAACTCAACGAGACCCAGTGCCGCCATCCTGCGCGCCCTCCTCGACGGCTCCGCCCCCGACCAGATCGCCCGGCAGCCCGCCGACACCCACACAGTCACCCCGACCCAAGCCACAGCCGACATCACGCGCTTGATCGACCAGCTCACCCGCGCCCGACCGACCGAACACCACCAACAGCCGACGACCCGACGAGCAACATCCTCGACACCCCCGATCACCGGCCCCCGCCGCCCACCTCGCCGTCACAGCCGCCCGGCTCCTGGCCCGCCAACCACCGCGCCGCATCATCCCCTGCCCTTTGACTCCTACGCCAACGGGCCGCGCCCGCCACCCGGGAAAAGGCCCTACACGCCCGGCGCGACATCACCACCACCAGCACCCTGTGCGCCGGCACCCACTGCCTCCAACGCTCCCCCGCCGCCACCCTGCTGTGCCGGATGCGCGGCACCTGGCCCACCTGGTGCACCGACGTACGCACACCCCCCTTCAGCGCACACACCTGGATCGAAGCCGACGCAGAACGCATCGGCGAACCCACCGACCCCCGCACCCACCAAACCCTCCTGACCGTCCCACCCACGCACCCTGCTACCCCTGCCCATCCGAGCAGCAACCACGAAGGCGCCTGAACCCACCCGACAGCGTGGCGTTGCCACTGCCATGACACCTTCACGCCCAGGGGGCTCAGCAGCGAGAAGACGCGCAGTGCGGCCTTCCCGCAGGCTCGACAGCACCACCCGGCGGCCTGGTAGCGATCGGGCCGCGGGCCATCAGCCGGCCGGCCAGGGCGCGGGGCGCTGCCCAAAATGCCTCGGAGTCGGGGTTGCGCTGGGCGATGCGCTCGCAGGTGTGGCTTGTTCGTTGCCACGTGTTGAGTGCGGCGACGGCGCAGCCAGGTTCCCGCCCCGGCAAGGCGGGCGGGTACCCGGCGCTACGGCCGTACGACTGGGAAATCAGGACAAGAAGCGGGGTCCGGGAGGAAGAACGCCCGGCGAAACCACCCGAAGATCTTGGCACGCCCCGTTGAGGCGGCCACATCAGCGGCTGTCGGCTGTCGGCTGTCGGCTGTCGGCTGTCCAGGCAACGACGATCGGCGGCACCAGCCCCGCGGTCCGCGGCGGCCGGCCGGCCCGGGGCGCCGGGCGCGGCCAGCGGTGGGGGTGGAGGCAGTCGGCAGCACGGTACGGGCGGGGAGGGCGTCGGCAGGCGCAGTGGACCGGCTGCCGGGTGGTGTGCGCGCGGAGCCGTCGCTGGGGCGGCTCCGCGTAGGGCGCGTCGGTTCAGTCGGTGATGTACCAGTCGTTGTGGAGGTACTCCAGGGTGTAGCTGCCCAGGTCGCTTTCGGAGAAGGTGGCGGAGGCCCTGACCGCTTGGACCGGCATCTCGATCTTGTCGGGCGTGCGCACGGTGACGCGTTGTGGTTCGACAGTCGCGGTTTTGAGGGCCTTCTTCTGCGCGGGCGAGATCATCTGGAACACGGCGGTGTACGTCGACGCGCACGGGCCCAGCCCCTGGTCCTGTGCCTTCTTCGCGGCGGGCCCGGCCACTTCACAGACCGTGTCGATGTCCTGACGGCCCAGAGCGTGGAGGTATTGCTCGTACCGCTGGATCGCGCCCTGCCTCGTCCTGGGCGCGGACCGGGCGCCGGTCGGCCCGACCGACGGCTTCTCGGTCCCAGCAGCCGCCGACGGCGTGGCCGGCGGCTGTTCGGCCCGCGTGGACGCCGACGGCTGCGAAGGCTTCGCGTCCGAGTCCTGCTTGGCCTTGTCCGGGCCGCACGCGCACGCCATCAACGCCACACAGGCCGATACCGCCACGTTCACCATCGTCCGCACCCTCATTCGGTCCCCTCACCACCAGCCGACAACACGTCAACAGGTCACGCAGGATCCGGGGAAACGGTTCCCGAGCCAACCCAAGGTGAGCGCCGGCCGGCTCGCGCAAAGCCCGACTCCGCATGGCCCCTGCGTCAGGATCCGTGCGCTGGAAGCAAAGCCCGGACCGCCCACACGGCGGTTTCATCAGCAAGATCAGGATCTACCTGAGTGGCTATCGCACTCTGATGGCCGTCGCGGCGAGGCAGCCAGGGGCGGGTGCGGCGCGTACGGCGCCGGCCGGGATGCCGGTGGCCAGAGCAGACGGCCGCAGAGGTGGCCGGGGCCGGCTTGTGCTGTTCCTGCCGGACATCTGTCAGGCGAACGATGCTCGCGGGGGCGCCGGCGCGGCCAAGGAGCGTGATGGCAGAGGGCGAGCCGGGGCGCTGGGCGGGGTATCGGGCGGAGCCGGTTGCCGTTGCCGAGTGGGGAGGCCCTCGCAGGGCACGTCGTCGCCGTTTCGCTGAGCTGCGGTGAGGTCACACAAAGTGGAGCCGGCGGCGGTCGACCGGTCTGGTTCGTGGCCGGGAATGGCGGTTGCCGACCGGATCACTCCGCTATGGGCAGGCACGCGGCGGGCAGGGCGACGATGTCGCGCCGGGCTCACTGCGCGCGCCGTGGCTGGCGGCCGACATCGGGGAGCACGGTCTGGTGGACCGGCGGGTGGTGGAAGACGTGCAGGGCATGCAGGGCTCCGCCGTAGACACGAAGCGACAGTCGACGCTCGCGGCCCGCAGCTCGGGGGTGAACGCGTCCCGTTGCGCGGGCGGCATGGCCGGGGTTTTCGACCCGGCGTTAGTCGGTTGAGGAAGCGGTCAACGGAGTGTGCCGTGATGCTCAGGACGGGCGGGCGTGGCCGGCGGGTGGGTGGGTGGTGGCGAGTGACGGGCCGTGGCTCGGCGTGCGCCGTGTCGGGGAGGTTCTGGAGGGTTTTCCGGGCCCTTTTTGGGACCATGGTGGGGTGGACGGGAATCCGGTTTTCGGTGGGGCCGAGCCGGCAGATGTGCTCGAGGTGGCGCCGACGGCCCGGACGGCGGTGGCGTGGCTGCCACCGCGGAGGCTGTGGCCGGTGATTCAGGACATCCGCTGGGAGCACGATCCGCAGGTACGGCGCTGGCCGCCACACGTGAATCTACTGTTCGGCTTCGTGCCGGAAGAGGCGTTCGCGCAGGCCCTACCGCTGCTGGCGGCCGCGGCGGCGCGGAGTAGCGCGTTCACGGCGCGCCTGGCCGGAGTGCGGTACTTCCGGCACCGGCACTACGCGACGTTGTGGCTCGACCCAGCTGCGGCCGGCCCGGCGCCGTGGGCCCATCTCCACCGGGAGCTGGGGCTGCGGTTCCCGCTCTGCCGCAGGCGCGTTGGCCGCTTCACCCCGCATCTGTCGCTCGGCCGTACCCAGGACCCAAAGCGTCTGGCCGCCGAATGCGCCCTCCGGCTCGGTGCGCTGTCGGCGGAGGTCGAGGAGGTGGTTTTGCTCTCCCGGCACAGCGAGGGGCCCATGCGGCCCCGGGCGGTGATCACCCTGGGCACGGGCGAGGTCCACCGACCGCAGGAGTGCTGAGCAGCAGCTGAGCAGTAGGTGCCGGCCGGCGAAATCATGGGCCCGGTGCCGTGATTGCTTCTGCCGAGAAGTGCCGGCGCTGTTACGTCGGCGGCCGCTGTCAGTCGCCGCCGCGGCGGCGGCACGGGAACACCGGCTTGAACGCGCCGGCCGCTTGGCACATCTGCTCCGGCTGTGGATAGACCGGGTCAGCGCCTCATGGCACCGCGGTCACCAATGGGGTGTTGCCGCTGCGGGCGCCGTGTGCCAGGAACGTCGTGTGACGGTGTGCGCGGGCTGCATGCACGGTTGCCGGCCCGGTGTGGGCACTGACGCGAGGGCGAGGGCGTGGGTCGTCGCTGTGCCTGTGTAGGTCATCGGGTAGGCGGTGACTGCTGCCACGTGGGGCGGGTCGCTGACAGTGGGCTGCGGGACAATGAGAACTCTGGCCTAGCCGAGCCTGACACCACTACCCCACCCTGCCCCTCTGAACGCACCGTCAGGGCGGTGCCGTGTAACTATGCCGATATGACATCCGGTCGGATCATCTTCCTCAATGGCACCTCCAGTTCAGGGAAGTCGAGCATCGCGCGGGAGCTCGTGGACATCCTGGACGACGGCGTCTTCTTCCACCTGGCGGTGGATGGCTTCAACGCGATGCGCAGCAAACGGGAGCTCGGGACGGAGGAGCTCGACGCCGCGCTGCGGCGGACCAGGATGGGCTTCCACCGCTCGATTGCGGCCATGGCCGAGGTGGGCAACGACATTGTTGTCGACCATGTTCTCAGCGAACCGTGGCGGCTGCTCGACTGCCTGACGGTGCTGCGGCCCGAGGACGTGCTGTTCGTCGGCGTCCACTGCCCGCTGGACGAACTGGCCCGCCGCGAGCAGGCCCGGGGCGACCGCACGCCGGGCCTCGCAGCGCACCAGTACGACCTGGTTCACCGTCACGGCGACTACGACCTGGAGTGCGACACCAGTACGGCGAGCCCACGCGAATGCGCCCAGCGGATCAAGGAGTTCCTCCCGAACCGTCCGCGCCCCACCGCCTTCGCGGACGTTACCTGAAGGGCGGCCAGGAACAGCCGACAGCACGGAACAGGCCCTTCGGATAGATGCCTCAGATCAGCGGGCATAGCAAATGAAGAGATGCTGGAGTCGAGGAGTCCGGCGAACGAGCAGTAGCCGACACGCCCCACCCAGCGGTGCCAGTTCTCAACGGCATTTTCCTTCCCAGTGATCAACAAGTGCTGCCCAAACTTGCCGATAAGCGATGTCCGCTCTCACTTACGCAGCCAGCCGATCGGCATCCTTGCCCGCAGGGCCAGGTCACCTGAGAAGACCCCCGAGCCGGCGTCTTTATCCTTCTGGTCGCCGCAGGACACAGCCCTGTTCACGAACCAGATCGTTTGCGATGGGACATGAGTGCTTGAGTTGGCCCTGCTGAGCTTCGGGGGTGGCTCACGAACGGGCCCCTGCCCCACTTATTGGCCGACTGCACTCCATGGCCAGCACACGCGCGAGTACGTGTCCGCAGGTGCCGCATCACAGGTAGTCGAAAAACCGGATCCACCAGGTGGCTTCCCCATAGGGGCTGCTGTGCTCCCCCAGAAGTGTCACCCCGTCATAGGGTCGACGGAGGGCGGGTTCCGGGATCAGCACGTAGCCGAGGGAGGCCACCGCGGCCTCGGCCGTACAGCGATCGGCAGGGGTCAAGGCCCCTTCCGCCTCCGCCTCGTCCAGGTCCAGGTAGCAGCCGGGATTCTCCGAGGCGATGACGGCGAAGTCACCGAAGTTGCTCAGCCGCACCGTGATCCGCTCCCCGGCCCCGGTCGTCTCGGCCGGGACCGCGATGTCCGCGTGGAAGCTCGCGTCCTGCACGCCAGTGTCGACCACACACCGGCAGCCGAAACCTTTCTGCAGCCGTTCGACCAGCGCCTGAACGCGGGCGAGGGCCCGACGGTGGTCGAAACCGTGCGGGAATTCCAGGTGGTCCGGGCCCTGTGCGCGATCAGCCGCACGCAGCACCGCATCGATGTCCGTTTCATGCGCCACGGATCCTTACTGTCGCACACCCGATGTGCGTGCTTTACGCGCCTCCACCTATCTGAGCGCCAAGCCGAACAAGCCCAGGCCAGCTAACCGGGCGTCACACGGGAGGGGCCGCCCGATAGCCAGCCCAGCCAAGAGCCGGAATGGCCGGCTACGGCTGCTCGGTTGCAGCTGGCAGGTTGTGCCATGCATGTCCGCAGGCGCCTTTGCAGTACGTCTCGCGGCGGCGAGTGTCGGCAATGGCGAACACGGAAACGAGTACGCGGAATGCCTTGACGTGTTCGGCGGCGGGGAGGCCCGCGAACCCATAGCGGGGTGGGTCCATGCAAATCATTACCGAGGGGTTGGCCGTGGGCTTCACACCGGACCGCGCCACCCCCGCACGGCCGTCCGCAGCGGTAATGTGCGCCTGCATCGCATAGCCGGCGACTTCCTGCAGTACCTCCTGCCGGCGTGTCGGGGCAAGGACGGAGAACCAGCCCACACCAGCGTCCAACGTACGGAGCCCTTGCGCAATCTCGTTGACGACCCGCTCGCTCTCGCGCCGGAAGGTGCGGCCGTCGTCACTGCTCGCTTCGGTCATCGCTTGATGATTTCACCATGCCGCCTCCGGACGAAAGCCGATATCCGCACCCGAGAACCCCGCGGGCGCCAACCAGGAACCGTCCCCTCCCCCGAGCCCCTGGCAGTGCCACAGAACTCCCACTCCACCGCACGCCAGGCAGATGGACGAGGCGGAGCAGCAGGAGGACCAACACCCGGTCGGTGAACACCAGCTCGTGCCTGCGACCGGCTCCGGCCTGCCGACGGCTCGCGCCCCGCCGCTGGTGCAGTGCCGACTCCCACCGGGCCTGCCACGGCCGGGCCAACTCCTCGATCAGACCACCGAGATGTGCATGAGAGATGCCAGTGAAGGCCGGATGGCAGAGGGCTGCACGGGCCCATGTTGATCTCACATTCATCGAAACCCGTGCGGTCCTCTTCACGTCACGGGTCGACTGTCAGCGCGATGTCTGATTCCCGCCAGCGCAGGGGCAAGCAGCTGCGGATGCTGGATCCATGACCTTGAACTATGAGGCCCGGGCTATCGATTCAGCCGTCCTGGAACAGCTGCGCGAGCGGGACGACGCCGGCCTCGTCCGACAGCCCGTCGCCGATCCGGAGGGCGGTGCCCCACTGCGCTGCTGTCTGCGGCGCAGCACTGCCGGCGAGCGGATCATCCTCGTCTCGTATGCGCCACTGCGTCGCTGGGCGGCGGAGACAGGCGTTGAGCCCGGCCCGTACGACGAGTGCGGCCCTGTTTTCCTCCACGCCGAGGCGTGCAGCGGGCCTACTTCCGGTCCCGGCTATCCGGCCGGACTGCACGGCGCTCGCCGGGTGCTACGCGCCTACAGCACCCAGGGAAGCATCCTTGGTGGGTCGCTCATCGAAATCCCCAGGGAGCAGGTCACTGACGTGGACGATGCGCTGCGCGACATCTTCGCCGACCCGGCGGTGGCGCTGGTACACGTCCGCGCGGTGGAATTCGGCTGCTTCATGGTCGAGATCCGCCGACGCTAGACAGGACGGAGGATCCGAATCCGGTACAGGCAGGTCGAATCAGTGACACAAGAGCGCCGTCACGCCAACAACTGCGAACATCCTCGTTAGAGAGCGTTTTGTCGTGGCAAGGGTGTTTGGAAAACCGATCGAGGATGATGGCGGGGTGTTGGTCAAAGTAGAGGCAGTGCAGCCCGCCCCGTCGAAGCCCATCACTGTCCGGGTGCAATCAGCAGTGGGCTCCGCTGTGGTGCTCTGGCAGGGGGCCCTTGAGGCAGTGGGGCGAGAACACTACGTCGAGTGGACCGTAGATGAGGGCATAGCCTGGGAGGTGAACACCTGGCCAAGTGCCTCTGGCACCTCTGAGCTGCGGGAAGACGGCGACCACATCGTCTTTCGTGGACAACTGAGCCTCACCGAAGGCGGAGGGGCTGTCCTGGAACTGGGGGGCGCGCTGATCCTGTTGGGTCTTGCCGACCCACCGCTGCCGGAAGGTGTCGAGGGGGCATGGGTTGAGGTCTGTGTGGCACGGGACCACGTCACTGTCTGGCCCTACGAGGTCTGACTGGCGGCCGACGATCAGGTGTCGCGCCAGTGGGGGTGGATCCGTGGGTGAGTCTGCGGCTTATGAGGTCGATCATCGCAATGTGGATTACGGCTTCGGAGCGGCGGGGGTGAGTCGCGTAGTCGCGAGCGAGCCGGCGGTGGTGCGCGAGCCAGCCGAAGGTCCGCTCCACCACCCAGCGTCGGGGGATCACCTCGAAGCCTTTGATGCCGGGGTCTTTGCGGACGACTTCGACGTCGATGCCGAGGTGGACGCCGTGGTCGATGGCTTTCGTGCGGTAGCCGGCGTCGGCCCATGCTTTGGTCACGGAAGGGCTTGCGGTGGCGATCTGGGAGAGCAGGTGGATGCCGCCTGTGTTGTCGGAGACGCTGGCGGCCGTCACCCAGACGGCCAGCAGGAGACCGAGGGCGTCGACGCGTTTCAGGGGCTCTGGCGGGGTCAGCGCCGGGAGCCTGCGTCATCGAACCTTGATCTTTGCCAGCGAACCTTGATGATCCTTAGGTTGTGTCACCAAAGTTTGAGTGGCATGACGCGCTGGGTCGTCAGGGGTGGCAGTGGGGGAGCTCGCACATCGGGTACGAGTCGTGGCTGGAGCGGGACCGGCTGATTCTCCTCGACGCTGCCCCGCAGGCGACAGGGATCTCATCGCAGCCGTTCTGGCTGCCCTGGCGCGACAGCCGCCGCAGGCGCCGCCACACCCCCGCCCACTCCTACGCTCGCGGACGGTCGAGCTCGCGGCCGAAGCCACCCACCGGCCGCAAGCACAAGACCACCGAGAGGATTCGCTGATGAACCGTTCCAAGGCGAGCAGGAAGAAAATCGCCAAGCCGGCCGCCGCGCTCATAGCCCTCGGCGGATTCTTTGCACTGACGCTGTGGCTCGGTGACGAGTTGTGGGATCTGGCCGCGTACTGGCCGGCGACCGGCATCGGATTCGGCGCCACCGTCGGCGTGCTCCTCCCCATCACGTTCACGGCCGCCAAACACTCCTTCCGCCAGGTCAACTCGCCCAGGAGCAAGCACTCGACCAAATGGACCGCGGCCGGCATCGTATACGCGGCCGTGACCGTGGTGAACGCGATGGCCGTCTCCCGCGCGATCCCCGGAAGAAGCTCCTCAAACCCCTGCCACAACGAGTGGCAACCATGCTGGGTGAACCACCTCTATCCGGGAGCCTTCCTGGTGACAATCGGCAGCCTGGCCGCGACAGCGACCATCATGACCTGGCTGCCGAGCCGGACGTCCAAGCTGCGTACCCGGTTCCGCCGGTAGCCGCCGAGGTCGGCGGAGTGGGAACGGGATATGTCCGGAACCACCAGGCGATCGCACAGTCGCCCCTGCGAATCTCAAGATCCCCGACTATCGCCAATTCGCTCGAAGAAAGGGCTGAATGTGATCTTCGGTACGGTGGGTAACTTTGAGACGGAGGACCTCCGGTACCACGCCTCCGATCCCACCGTGAAGGATCGAATGGTGCGCAACCAGCTGAATAATGTTGGGGCGATGGCGAACATGAGGGGATGGAAGACGACTGCTGGACTCGTCCAGCACTTCCTGGACGGCAATGGTGAGCCAGTCGAGGTCGAGCCTCAGCAGATGATGAAGGATATCCAGCAGTTCCAAAGAGACCTAGACAAGACGATGTCTCATGGCGTCAGAAGGCGACCAAACGGCCCCTTCACCACCGAATGGCAGTCGACCGCACTGAACCCTGAAGATGGGGACAAGAGCATGGACTTGCATTACGGGCTGAGTCACTTCCAATGTCGAACAGTCGGCGAGAAGCGCGTACCACGTGGAAGTTCAGAAGCGGTACGACTGGAGAATCCCCAACGCACATAGACGAACTCAGGAGGTATTTGGCGGGCCGTTCAAGATGTCATTGGGCCAGGCAGATCTCGCCCACCTCAACACCACTGGCTTGGGTCGGGACTTCGATGCGAAGGGGAGTTCAGGGCAGATGAGGACAACGGTATGAAGCCTCTGTACACTGGCCGTCACACTGGCAAGCCACGGGATCTTAGCCGCTCGAAAGAGTCTGCATCTCATCCGCGGAAAGAACGCCTCGCAGCCATCAACGGTCGCACGGCAAAGAAAATAGCCTTCTGGGTGGGAATTTTCGCCTGCCTTGCAGTTTCGCTCGCCGTTATCGTCGGCCTCGTCCAAGGCTATTACGAGATGGGCCATCCGCCCGACGGCTGGTGTCAGGACAATTCCGCCAAATGCGTGAAGCCCTGACCAGGGTCAGCCTGGTCGGTCCGGTAGGTGTGGGTCGCGTGTTTGCGCCCAAGCTGTGTGAGTCGGCCAGGACGAGCTGACCTTCCTTCCCGTCCTGAGACAGCGGCGCGTACGGCTGCATGTTGACGCAGTCGTTGATGCGAGCGTGTCTGGCCAGCCTCTGGTAGAAGATCGGAGATGCCTCGACAGCAACCACCCCGGCAGCCGGGCCGACAAGCTCTGACGCCAGCAGGCTGTAGTACCCGATGTCGGACCCCGACAACGATGAAGACATCGCCCAATTGAGCCATTACTTAAGACCATGTCCTATGTGGTGAGCCAGGTCAGGCGCTTACAGCTGCGCAAGGCTACGGCAAGTCCCGAAAAAGGCTTGGCAGTTGGGGGAAGAGTTCGTATCGGGCTGAGTCTGCGGTAGCCGGACGGCCAGGACAGCGTGCGCTCGATCACCCAACGGTGGCCTCCCAGACGCTGGCCGGACTCGATGCCACTGCGGGCGACCCGGCGTGTGTTCCGTGAGAGGTAGAACAGGGCTACCTTCGGGCTGTCAAGGAACAGCGCCGGTCGATGTCCGCACCGGAGTGTTGGAGGGTCAGCCAGCTTTCCGGTGCCAGGCGGCCAGAACGGGCTTCACCGAACTACTTGCCTGCTCCTGCCCGGCGCGATCGGCCCACAGGTGTGCGTCGTGCTCGGTGAGCTTGACCGTGCCTCCTTCGGCGGTGGCGGACGACATCGTGCTCCAGGGAGATTTCGATGGGTCTGCCCCAGCGCACCAGTCCGGGCACCAACGGCACAACGGGCTGCGGTGCGGTGCGGTAGCGGCCCACCGGTGACGAACAGGCGCATGCAGCCCGCGGGCGAGTGGCATTCCGACGACAAGCGGCAGGAGCGGGCCAGGTTCTTCCGGCAGTTGTCGAGTCGAAGCGAGCGGACGGAGAGCCCGGTCAGGGCCTTTATTGCTGCCCCCTTCCGATGCCGCGCCAGCCGCGCCAGCATGGGTCACCGCTCTCCTCGTGAGCCCCGCGGGCCCCGCAGGTCCCACACAGCAACACAGGTATCTTCAGAGCCAGTTGCAACGAGTTGCACCTTGGAGCAACATGGCGCACCAAGGAGGTGGGCTATGGAGAAACAGCATGCAAGCGACATGTCCGCGCGGTCCCTGGACGACCACGTCCACGCAACGAAAGCGGACATCGCGGCGCGGCTACGCCACATCCGCCGGCACCACCCCGAGGGGCCTCTCAGTCTGGCCAAACTCGCCGACCTCGCCGGGGTCTCCAAACGCACCCTTGGGTCGGTCGAGTCTGCCGAGGGCGCCAACGTCACCATCGAGACCCGGGTGAAGGTTGCGCACAGCCTAGGCATCCAGCGCTGCGCCTACTTTCTCGACGGGCAGGTTTTTGAGCAGGTCAACAAGGAGCTGGAACTCATCCAGGAGCTGCGGCGGGGCAGGGCTCATGGTCTGGCCATGCGGGCGTCGCATGCAGCCCCCGTTGCCACGACCACCGACCAGGTCTCACGGCTCCTCACCGGGATCATCGACGCTGCTGCCCAGGCTCGCGACTCGCTGCGTGGCACACCGCAGACCGCCGATGAGGAGAAGCACGTTTCCGGCCCCCAACCCCCTACCAGCACCGAGTGACCGACACCGCATCCTCCACCACGCTGCACCCGGACACGGGGACGGGCCGCTGCCCGGAGCAGACCAGCAAACGCCCAAGAGGGGGGCTATGCGCCGCGTACACAACGTCGGCTTCTTTCGGTGTCCGATCGAGGAGCAAGGTGACACCATGACCACACGGCAGGTTCGCAAACGGTGCCAGGCAGTCGTCAGCGAGCTCGAGCTTCCCAGCCCCTTCTCCGTCGACGCCCTCGTCCACGAGCTGTCGGTGCGGCGGGGCCGGCCAATCCAGATCCGCACTTTGCCGATCGGCTCCGCCATCAATGCCTGCGGGCTGTGGATCGCCACCGATGCCAGCGACAACATCTATATCGAGGAGAACGCCACCAAGTTCCATCAAGAACACATCATTCTCCATGAGATCGGTCATATCCTGTGCGATCACGGCATCACTGACCAGGAGACCCAAAGCGCGCTCACCACGCTGCTGCCCAGCATCAGCCCCCACATGATCAGTCGGCTCCTGGGCCGCACCAACTACACCACTGAGCAAGAGCAGGAAGCCGAACTCGTCGCCAGCCTGATCCACGCCGCCGCGCAGAGGCTCATCCCCTCGCCGTCGAAAGGTGTGCGTGGCGAACTCAAAGCCGCTCTCGGGATCCGCGAGTAGGAGCCATGGATACGCACTCCCTTTATGCACTGGGTTCTCGCGTTGAACTCATGGGCGCTCTAGCGCTGTGGCTGGTGATCGTCCTCCGCTTACCCACGGCCCGCCGCTCTCACCAGCAGAAGATGCTGCTGATCGCCGTAATCGGGATTGCCGGGTCGATCACGGTCTATCTCGACCCTGTCACCGCAGCCCTGAATCGGTCCTTCACGTTCGCCCAGAGCTGTGGCCTGTTCATGAACGCGTGGGGCGTCCTCAGTTCTGCCCTCATCCTCGACTTCGTCCTGGCGGCCATGTCCCGGCGCCGCCCTTGGCTCATTTACGGCCCGATGATCGTCACGATCGCCGCCCTCATCGCGCTGAACTACACCGTCGCACCGCACGCCGGCTGCGTCACCTCTGAGGTTGTCCCCTGGTACAGCCCCTTCTGGTGGCTGCTCGTCGCAGCCCACCTCGTCGGCACGATTCCCTGCGCTGTGTTGTGTCTGCGCTACGGTCGCCAGGCCCGCGACGACCGCCCCCTGCGCACCGGCCTCCTGCTGCTCGCCGCCGGCTTTACGTCCTCCTCCGTGTTCTGGGTCGTCGTCCTGGTCTTTCTCCTCGCCCGCCCCGCCTGGCTGGGCGCACTGTTCCCACTCAACATCGGCCTCACGGGCTGGCTGATGACCGCCGGCCTCTGCCTGCCCCTGGCCCTCACCGCCCGCCGGGCGGCCCGCGAAGCAAACGCCCTGTGGCACTTGCACCCTCTATGGCGCGACCTCACCAAGGCCGTCCCGCACGTCACCCTGGACAAAGAGCGCAGCCGGATCCGCGCAGTACTCGGCACCCCGCACTCGATCCACCTCCGGCTCTACCGCCAGGTCATCGAGATCCGCGACGTCCTGCTCATCCTGCAGGACTACGTGACGTCCGAGGCGATAGAACACGCCCGACACCACGTCACCGCCCACTCCCTACCCGAGGAACAGATCGAGCCGACAATCACCGCGTGCTGGCTGAACGCAGCCCTCAGGGCCAAGACGTCTGCATGTGTACCCCAACCGAATCCGCTCGCCCCGGCAAACCCCAGGGACAACGGCCTCCACAGCGAGACCGACTTCCTGCTCGCCGTCCTCCGGGCCCGCGCACTCCCCGTCGTACGCTCCTTCGACCTGCCGCCAAAACCATCCGCTCCGCTGGTCCCACGAGATAGGCGCACCCCGTGACACAACAGCCTGCCACCACCCCGTACAACACCGGCCTGTTAAGCAATGACGCCCATCACGAACGTGACCGCTTGGCGTCCATCCAACGCAACGTCGACGCCTTCACCACCGGCATCCTCGATGGCCTTCCCATCCAAGGCTCCTGGAACTGCCTGGAACTGGGCGCGGGCGCCGGCTCCATCGCCCACTGGCTCGCCGAACGCTGCCCCGCCGGTCGGGTGGTGGCCGTCGACCTCGACACCCGCCACCTCGATGCGGGCCGAACCACGAATCTGGAGATCCAGGAAGCCGACATCACGCGCGAGGACTACGCGCCCGGCAACTTCGACCTCATCCACGCCCGCTACCTGTTCTGCCACCTGGCAGAGCGCGACGAGGTGATCGCCCAGGCCACCCGTTGGCTCTCCCCCGGTGGGTGGCTGGTCATCGAAGAGCCCTACCACCTGCCGGCCGACACCTCACCCTTCCCCCTGGTCCGGCGCATCCTCGACGCCTATCAGCGCACGTACCACAAGCACGGCGCCGACATGACCTGGGCTCGCGGCCTGCCCGCTCTCCTCGCCCGCAACGCGCTGACCGAGGTCACCTTCGCCGCAAACCCCGGCTGCATGGGCGGACTCGGAAAGGACCGCTGGCTTCCGCTCATCACCCAGGCGGCTCCCGCCCTCCTCGCCGACGGTCTCATTACTGAAGGTGACCTGACCGAGTTCGCCACCCTTCTGAAGGACCCTGCATTCATCGACATCCCACAATTCACCATCTCCGCATGGGGCCGCCGCTCCGGGAAGATCCCGAACGTGCCGGCCTGAGCAAAAAACCGATGACCGATGGGCCCTGGCCTTCTGCTTGCGGCACAAGCAGGCTGTGGCACGTCGCAGCCAGGCCAGCTGCTTGCCGCCAACGTGTTGAGCTTGGGGTGCTGTCGCCGCGATGCCGTCGCACACTGCCGCAGTTGGGAATGTCCTGGTGGCAGCGTCCGATCCCAGTGTCCACCTCAGCGGGGAATCACGATCACATCTTTGAGCCGCTCCTCAAAGGGGCTCTTCGCAGTTGAGGGTGTAGTCCGGGGTGTTGGCGGGGAGGCGTCGAGGTCTTCCAGAATGGAAGTTCCTACACTGCCCATCCGAAAGACCTCGACATGCTCCACGCTGTCTTCGCCGCACCCTGTCTGACCGCGTTCTGCCGTCTCGATGCACTCGGTCTGGAAGCCGTCGGGCAACGCCTTGAGCCGGATCAGGCGGTGATCGAGTGCCGAGTCGCCGAGCCGGATCCGTGGTGCCGGAAGTGCGGGTCGGAGGACGTGGTGCGCGACACAGTCGCGCATCGCCGGTACCAGCATCCCGGCCGGTGACACCCTGATGTTGTGCCTGGCCTCGGCCCATCGCGACCCGCAACGCTACCCCGAGCCGGACCGCTTCAACATCCACCGCACGGACAAGGCCCACCTGACGCTGGGATTCGGAGTCCATTACTGCCCTCCGCTGGCGGCCGAGCTTCCGCAGTCACGCGCTCAAGGAACTGCCGATCACAGCTGGCTAGCTCCCTCAAGCGCCCATCTCGTGCGACCGTCCCCCGCAACGACCACATGAACCTGGCGCCCGAGTCATTAGCTCTCCAGTTGTAGTTCGCTATTTTGCTGGTCAGAAGCCTGATTCCGAGGGTAGTGAACCGACGAGGCATCACATGATTGGAGTTCGTGACCGGCACCTCTGGTCGCCGATCGGCAGGGCCAGGACATCCTTGCGGTTTGTGTTGTGGGGTGGCGTATCGCGCCACCCCACAACATGGACTTGATCCGCTGTGGAGCGGCTGCACCGAACTGATGAGGCTGGGACCGGCCGGCCCGAGGAAAGCGGGCTGCTGCGGTGGGCGGCAGCGGTGACCAGATCCCCATCGGCGGCGTGCGGTGAGGGACGTACTAGTGCTCTGACCGGGATGTTCACCGGCTCGGAAGGGCAAAAGGCGATCGGGAAGATTGAAGCCACCGCTGCATGCGGTTTCCTGGAGCTGGGCGCTGGGGTCACGATCGCGCGGGAGCGTGTGCATTCATCGAAAATGGGCGACCCTACGTCGAGACGGGTGCATTTGCGTTGCGCCAGGTCAGGTAGGCGTGTTGGGCCGGGGCCTGCGTGGGATGGCCGGCCGATGTCGCACTCCTGCTGTCACAGAGGCCGTTCACACAACTTGTGAGACCTTGTACGCGATTCCGCCTTCGATCAGATATCCCGAGCCCACGCAGACGACGTCGTTCAGCCATGCGTATCGCTTTGCCCCCGTTTCGAAGAGGGGATTCGTCCGGAAGTAATAGCGGGCGGGGTCGACTTGGTGTCTCGTGGCGGGATCGGCCATGTCGGCCCGCAGTTCGGGCGGGGTGACCCAGCGGCCGCCATAGGTCATGTGCAGCAGGTCGCCGTCGTGCGTCCGCAATGTCAGCCGGACGTCAAGCGTCATCACACCGTCGGGTCGGAACAACGTCCAGTCCCCACCCCCGGGCAGCACCTCTCCTCGTAGCCTTGCTCCCTCGAACGTCCCTCCTGCGGAGCCGAAGAGGACCCGTCGGCCCAATGGGCCGGCGCCGATGTCCAATCGCGCGTTCAAGTCGACGGCCATGTCGAAGAGATGCACCGTCTTGATCTCGTCGATCTCTTTCAACCGAGCGTCTGCTGCCATGTCCCCTCACCTGTGAATTGGTTCGATCTCAGCAGTGGAGGCCGCGACCGCGGCTGCTCCGAACAGCTTTCTCCTGACCGCGTCCGTCGAGACACCTGACTGAGCACAGAGCTCCGACAGATCGAAGAAGAATCGCTCGCCGGCGATCAGGCCGTCCTTGAAGGCGAACTGAATGAACACCGGCAACTCGGCTCGCCTGCCGTTGGGGTGCACGCCGAAGCGGTCGCCCGTCATCGTCATTTTCACCGTCCCCCAGCAGACCAGTGCGTCGCCGTCGGCAGCGTGGCCTTCGAGAGCGACCTGGTAGTCAGGGAAGGAGGCGAAGAACCCGGTCAGCGCCCCTTCGTTCGCGGCCCGGCCTTGAGCCCTCGTCCCGAAAGCCGGAGCGTCCAGGACCATGTCCCGGTGGAAGAGCTCCATAGCCGCGGGCACGTCCTGCCGGCTCTTCGCGCTGGCCAACGCCTGCGCCAGCTCAAACATTCGACGGCTGTCCAAGTCGCACACACCTCCTGGTTGTTCGCCTCAGGAAGTAAACGTACGATCGGTCGTACGTTATGTGCAAGGGGAATCCGGCAGGATGGGGCAATGAGCAAAAGGGAGCAGCGGGACGTTGTCCGTTCCACCGACGAGGCCGACGAGTCCGACGAGGCCGATGCGCTGACGTCGGACCGGCGCGTGCTGCGTGGTGCGCGGTCCAGGCGGACGATCGTCCGCCATGCCGTGGACGTGGCATCTCTGGAAGGACTGGACGGGCTCAGCATCGGCCGGCTGGCCACCGACCTCGGGATCAGCAAGAGCGGCGTGCAGACTCTCTTCGGGGTGAAGGAGAACCTGCAGGTCGCGGCGGTCAACTGCGCACGTGACGTGTTCGAGGACGCGGTTGTTCGCCCCGCACGGACCGCGCCCCGCGGCGCGGCGCGGGTACGCGCGCTGATCGAACGGTGGATCGAGTACGCGTCGGTGCCGCTGTTCCCAGGTGGTTGCTTCTGGGCGGCGAACCTGGCCGGCTTCGACAGTCGCCCCGGGCCCGTACGTGACGTGCTGTTCCGTTGCCAACACAGCTGGCGTGACCTCATCGCCGTCGAGCTGCGCCATGCCGTCGGCACCGGAGAGATCGCTCAACTCGACGCCGACCTCGCTGCCTTCCAGCTCGATGCGGTACTCATCGCCGCCAACACCGCGTTGCGGCTCGGCGACGAAGGGGTGGTGGACAAGGTGCGGCTCGTGACCGAGGGGTTCCTCGTCCCTCCGGACTGATCCGCCGCGGGCACGTCCCGGGGCCCCACGTCGCCGCCACGCCCGGATCGCTCGGGCGCAGTCTGCCAGTGCTGTGACAGCAAATCCGTCAGGCCGTCTTGCGGCGAGGATGGCGTCGGTGCCGTGAGTGTCGACGAGGTCGACCAGGAGCTGCAGGTCGCGTCCTGCCGGGTCGTGGGAGGCGTAGTCCTGGAGGTCACCCCAGGTGGTGAACAGGACGAGTTTCGGGGCGGCTGGTGCGGCGGCCTTCCTCGAGGTCGCGGGCCGCCAAGACCAGGCTCGCAGGCTTCCCGGATGAGGGGTCAACGCAGGGCGGCGCGGCGCTCCACCTCGCGGAAGAAGGCATGAGTGCGGCGCTCCCCGAGCAGGCGGCGGTACAGGCGCTGCACGGGACCAAGGGCGGCGGGGCGCGCCGCGCCGCAGACTGCGATCCGCGTCCCGCTGCCGTCCGGCGTGGCGGCCATTCCCATCGTCACCAGCCGGGATTGCATCAGGCACCACCCAGGGCTCAGCCGTACATCGAACGGTCCCGCGCAGGCCGAGTACGTCCACGGCCTGCGCCGCTGTGCGCTCGCTGTCGCCGGGCGGGACTTTGAACTCCCGGACGAAGGAGATCAGATGGGGCAGCTCGCCTTCCAGGTCGGCGATGACCGCCCATACCTGGTCGAAGGGCAGAGCGACCCGTGCCTCGGCGTACAGGGGGGGCGCGCAGTCCAGCGGCCAACACGCGCAGTCACGCGACCGTATCGGGTGCGTTCACCGTGTCCACGCCTTCCGGAAGGAGGAACGGGCCCTGTTCAAACGTGACTTCACGACACCCTCGGGCACGCCGAGCAGCTCGGCCGTCGACCGCTCGTCCATGCCTTCCAGTTCTCGCAGTACCAGTACGTGCGGTGCTGGACGGGCAGTCGGGCAGTCGGGCAGTCGGGCAGTCGGGCAGTCGGGCAAGCAAATCCCGAACTTCTGTCGTCAATTCATTGCCGACGCCAGGCAGCAGGTCCCGCAGCCGGTCGATCTCCTCGGGGTCGGCGGGCGTCTCTCATGCGGTACGCCGCGCCACCCGGACAGCCTCCCGCACGCTGACCGCACGCACCCACCCATAGAACGCCTGCGGATCCCGCAGTCCGCGCAGCCCCCGGAACACCGCGAGAAGGGATTCCTGCGCCGCGTCCGCGGTATCGGCCGGAGCAATCGGGCTGCACAGCCGCGTGACGTACGGCGCCACCAGCCTCAGCAGATTGACTGCGTAAGTGAGAGCGAGCATCGCTTATCGGCAAGTTTGGGCAGCACTTGTTGCTCACTGGGCAGGAAAATATTGCTGAGAACTGACACCGCTGGGTGGGGCCGTCTCCGCATCTTCATCTGGTCCGCCCGCCAATCTGAGGCACCTATCCGAAGAGCCTGTTCCCTGCTGTCGGCTGTTCCTGGCCGCCCTTCAGGTAACGTCCGCGGAGGCGGGCGAAGGCGGTAGGGCGCGGACGGTTTGGGAGGAACTCCTTGATCCGCTGGGCGCATTCGCGTGGGCTCGCCGCACTGGTGTCGCACTCCAGGTCGTAGTCGCCGTGACTGTGAACCAGGTCGTACTGGTGCGCAGCGAGACCAGGCGGACGGTCGCCCCGGGCCGCCTCGCGGCGAGCCAGTTCGTCCAACGGGCAGTGGACGCCGACGAACAGTACGTCCTCGGGCCGTAGCACCGTCAGGCAGTCGAGTAGCCGCCACGGTTCGCTGAGAACATGGTCGACAACAATGTCGTTGCCCACCTCGGCCATGGCCGCAATCGAGCGGTGGAAGCCCATCCTGGTCCGCCGCAGCGCGGCGTCGAGCTCCTCCGCCCCGAGCTCCCGCTTGCTGCGCATCGCGTTGAAGCCATCCACCGCCAGGTGGAAGAAGACGCCGTCGTCCAGGATGTCCACGAGCTCCCGCGCGATGCTCGACTTCCCTGAACTGGAGGTGCCATTGAGGAAGATGATCCGACCGGATGTCATATCGGCATAGTTACACGGCACCACCCTGGCGGTGCGTTCAGAGGGGCAGGGCGGGTGGTGGTGTCAGCCGGCGGTGTCCTGTTCAGCGGCTCGTGCCCGGGTGGTGGCGAGTCGGTAGGATTCGGTGCCGGTTTGGATGATGTTGCCGCCGAAGGTGCGCCGATCGACGATGGCCGCGCAAAGACGGGGGCCCTGCCCCCTGGGCGCCGAGCGCCTCTCAGCCTGATGCCGGCGAACTGCGCAGTGAGGGGCGCGAGATGGGCAAGCTGGTGAAGCCGATATACGACCACCAGATTGACTTCGACGACGAGACCGGCCGTGTCGGCGAGGAGCGGCTCGCGACGGCTTGCGGCAGCTCGGGACGGCTTGCGGCGGCCTTCTACATCGGTGAATGCGACGACACGTGCGACTGCGGGGACTGCGAGAACACCGAGGTGGGCTGGCACATCACCCTTGGGCCCTTCATGGCGAACGTCGGCCCCCGCACCATCGGCCCCTACACGACACTCCCCGAAGCGATAGCCGAAGCCGACGAGCTGTACGAGGAGTTAGTCCCTGACCGATCGGCGCTACGGACGCCACGTCGACCACAACCTCCCCGGACCGTCAGCATCCCCCGAGGCGGGCAACCCCGACGCCCGTAGGCAGGCGCTTCGGCGGCGTCAGGTCGACGACAGCCCACACACTCGGCCCGTCACCGACCTGGTCGCTGGTATCCGTGCCGCAGCTGACGACACTCCGGTGAGCCGCGATGGCACGCACCGCAGACTCCTCGGCCGGCGGACGGCCGGACTGGTGGCTCAGGAGCACCACGAGAGCATGCTGGTCACGGGGAGACATATGCAGGCTGATCCGGTGGCCGGTGTCGTCCACAACCTGGTCGACGAGCAGCGTGACGACCTCGGTCACCGCAGCCTCATCGACGGCGTACCCCCAGTCCCGCAGCTGCGCGAGAACGCGACGGCCAGCCTTCCCGGCGGTCCACCGCCCGTTCTCCAACAGCCAGTTGACGCCCCTTCTGTTGGCCATCGTCAGACGGCCTCGATGGAGCGGAGGAACGGCCGGCTCAGGCGGGAATGGAGACGGCGGAGACTTCGGTGGTGGCGGGGTTCTCGGCGGGTAGCTCGGGGGGACCTTCGGGCCGCCGGCTTCCGTAGCAGGTTGCTGCTTCGACGTCACGGATCCTCCCCGGGCTTGGACTTTGCTCCAGAACCGTACCGCCGTCGACAGGGGATCATCCAGAACGCAACATCTCAGGGAACCGCACCCACCGAGCTCGATTCCCGAAGGAACGTTCCTGCAAATCGAGCTGAACACCAAACGGGATCAAGGCCCCGCGCAAGTAATGACGTCACATTTTTTGCTCAACCCCCATGAACCACCGCATAACTGACGGCGTGCTTGTTCGACCCCAACAGTTTTTTCGCCTCAGCCTGTACTCAAACTCTGAGGGGTTTCACAGCCACCCCTTGGCAACATTGAGGTCACGAGATGCAGACGCAGAGCCGCGCATCCAGCCGGCGCCAGCACCGACTGCCCACCTCGTAAAGAGGGGAGCCCGGTCAGGTCCGACGCCGGTTCGCAGGCCACGTCGGAAGGGCTCCCCTCGCTGACCCCGCGTCATCAGCAGATGCCAGGAGCCATTCATGCAGGATAAAGGCAACGTCAGCGAGACCGAAACCACCGAGTCAGAACTGGTCGAGACCAGCAAGCGGCGACGCATAGGCCGCTGGCTCAAGCGCCGCCGCAGCGTCGTCGCCAACGGCATCCTCCGAGGAGCGGCATACGGCATCGGAGCCGGCGGAATCGGCCTCATCGTCTGGTGGATCGAAAACCACTAGACCCCTCAACTGTGCCCGGCACCCTCCCCTCCGGTGCCGGGCACAGTCGTGTCAGTCGCGACGCCGACCCCGGCCGCCCCGACGCGGTCTCCGCCGGCCTGGACGCCACCCGTCACCCGTCACCCGGGCTCCGCCTCCTATGAGGACTCCCAGCGCACTCGCGGGCAGCACCTGACGCCCGCCGGGACCAGTTGGCGCTCGACATTCGCCGCAACCACGAGGCGTACAAGGGAAGATCGCAGAAGGGCGGAGCCGGGGCTTCGCCATGTCAGCAGCCTGAGCGGGTCCGCTCATGACCCGCCGGACGGTCCCTGGCTCACGGTGCCGTCCCACTGCCAGTCCACACGCCTGGGCAGCCCGGGGAGCGTGCTGCGGCCCGTACACCACAACAGGGTGTCGGACGGTCTGTGCTCGGGCGGAGCATCGGGGAAGAGGCGGGTGAGGACGGCCGCGCTGGCGCCATCAGGTGGGGTCCAGGAGCAGCCGAGGGCGCGGGTGATGTCGTAGGTGTGGACGAGCAGTTCGGTGATTCCCATGGCTGCGAAGCCGTTGGCGTCGGAGTGACCCCAGGGGTGCCACGCCCTGACTTCCGCAGGCGTGTCGCGGACGGTGGAGGTCAGGAGGGTAGCGGCGATGCGGAGGCCCTCCAGGCACCCTTGAACGGGGGCTTGCGGGTCGAGGGAGGCGAAGAGGGTGATGTAGCGGTCGTCGGGCCGGGCGATGAGCAGGCCGGTGTAGCCGATCAGGCCGAGGGCGAGATGGTCGAGGGTTTGGCGGCAGGTCCATTCCAGGTCGTGGGCCAGGCGTGACCAGTCCTGGTCGGATGCCTCGAGGAGGGCGGCGAGGCAGTCTTCGGTGGCGGCCGGGATCAGATCGGTCCAGAGCGCGGTGGGAGAAGAAGGCACCACGGTCGGCGCGGGATGAGTAGGGGCTGTGGGCGCTGTGGTCACCTGTGGTCCGCCGGGTTCTTCAGGACCTCGATGACACTCGCGTAGCTGTCGGAGCCGTGGCCCGCTGCCTTGGCCCGTTCCATTGCGGACTTCAGGAGTTCGGGCAGGGCGTTGTCGATGCCTCGGCGCTCCGCTGCGTGAATGAGATGGCCGATGGCCGCGATCTGTACGTCGACGGTGGCGTCGTCGCCTGGGTAGCGGCCGGCGTCCACCTGGGGTGCATACGTCGTCAGGAAACCGGCCACGGCAGTCAGCCAGCGGATCGCGATGGGGGTGAAGGCCGTAGCCTCTGTCTTCTCCGCACCGACCAGTGCGGTGCCGTGCAGCCAGCCGGTCATGGTGGACCACATCAGGCCGAGCAGAGCGGCATCGTAAAGAGAGGCCAGCCCAGGGGCGGTGCCCAGGTACAGAGGGTCGCCCAAGGCTGCCAGGGCCGGTCGGTACGCTTCGAAGACGGCGTGCGAGCCGCTGTACAGGAACATCATTTCGCGGCTGCCGACGCCCGGCGGGGTGGTCATGATGGCGCCGTCAAGGTAGTCGGCGCCGTGCGATCGGGCCCACTCGACGGCCTCGTGCGCCTGCTCCGGGGAGCCGGAAGTAAGATTCACCAGGACCTTGCCCGCGAGGCAGTCGGCGATGGGGTCAAGCACCGTGTGCAGCACCTCGTAGTCCCATACGCAGGCAATGGTGAGCCGGCTCGCCGCGATGGCCTCCTCGGGTGTTGCGGCCAGGCGGGCGCCGCGGTCGACCAGCGACCGAGCTTTGCCCGCCGAGCGGTTCCACACCGTGATCGGGTGGCCGGCCTCCAGTAACGCGGCGGCCAACGCCGAGCCCATTGAGCCCAGTCCGATAACAGTTACCGCTGTGCGATCAGAATTCATGCCACAACTCTCTGTACGTCCGCCCGTCGCGGTTGATCACGTCAGGACCACGCTCGCAGCACACGGCGGACGGAAACAGTGACGGGAATGACGGCTACCACCAAATTCCTGCCATACCCTTTGCGGTATGAGCGCTGGTTCTGTCGCCGTGGTCGTGGACGAGGAGTTCGAGGTCCCCTCATGGGAGCTCTACGAGTTGAGCATCCCCTGCACCGTCTTCGGGAAGCCGCAGCCTGATCTGGCCGACCCCTGGTACGACCTGCGGCTGTGCGCTGTGGGGAAGCCGCAGCACGCCGGCCAGGGTGACGTTCCGGCCGAGAACGGGCTGTCGCTGCGGACCCGTTACGGACTCGACGACCTCGTGGGCGCCGACACAGTCATCGTCCCCTCGGTGCCCGACCCTTGCGTGGACGAGGGCAGACCGCTGCCGAAGGAGTTGGTCACGGCTCTGCGCCGTGCCTACGACGGCGGCGCCCGCATGGTCTCCCTGTGCACCGGTGCCTTCGCACTCGCCGAGGCGGGGCTGCTCGACGGACGTCGCGCCACAGCGCATTGGATGCACACCGCTCAACTGGCCGCACGCTACCCGAAGGTGCAAGTCGACGACTCCGTGCTGTACGTGGACGACGGCGATGTCTTCACCAGCGCCGGGCTGACCGCCGGACTCGACCTCTGCCTCCATCTCGTACGCCGCGACCTCGGCGCACACGTTGCCAACCAGCTGGCCCGCCGGATGGTGGTGCCCGCCCATCGCCCGGGTGGACAGGCGCAGTTCATCGACCTGTCCGTACCCACCACCGATGACAGCAGCCTGGGGCCCGTACTGGACTGGGCCAGGGCCCACCTGGACCAACCGCTTTCGGTGGAGGTCCTGGCACGGCGGGCGGCGATGAGCCCACGAACGTTCTACCGACGGCTCCAGGAAGCGACCGGGACGACTCCACTGCAGTGGCTCCTCAACCAGCGTTTGGGACGGGCGCAAAGCCTGCTCGAATCGACGACCCTGCCGATCGACAAGATCGGAGAGATGAGCGGCCTGGGCACGGCCAACAACCTCCGCCACCACTTCCTCAAGCAGATCGGGGTCTCCCCGAGCGACTACCGACGGGCCTTCCCCGCGAAAGGGGCTGCCGTCAACCGCGGGGCGTAACCGCCCAGTCCGACCCGCCTGACAACCCGCAGCTCACTTCTCGGCGCACCCCGTCGGAGAGGCTCTGGACGGTTTCCGGGCCCGATTTGGGACCATGCTCATGTGAACGGGAATCCGGTCTTCGACGGGGCCGAGCCGGTGGTCATCACGCTCTTCGGCAACAGAAGCGCGTCCTCCGCCCTGACCCCACGATGTGACACAACGACCCGCCGTACAGCCGGTCCTGACCTCGCCGTACAGCCTGTTCTGCGCTCACTGACCGCCCATGGCCACTGATCCGCCGAGGGCCAGCCTGGTCTTCCCGCCCTTCCGGCGTCGTGCCCGGCGCGGTCCCTTGCCACGGCGGCGGGTCGCCGACTTCCGACGGGAGGCGTACCCGTCGGTGCCGTCGCCGTCACCGGCACTGTCACCGGCACCCGCACCCGCACCCGCGTCAAAGCCGGTGGCTACGCCGGGGCCGAGGTCCGGGTCGGCCGGGCCGGGCCCGGGCCCGCCGCCCTGCTCGGTAAGCGGACCTGCCGCAATAGCCCTTCACCGGTGCTGCGGGTGCCATTCGAAGAGCAGGATGGTGGCGTCGTCCCGCAGGTTGTTGTGCTGGTAGTCGAGGATGGCGTGGCTGAGCAGCCGCAGCACCTCGGCCGGGCCCTGGCCGGCGGCGGAGGCGCGGATGATGAAGTCCGTGAACCGGTCGAGGCCGAACTCGACGCCGTTCTCGTCGCGCGCGTCGACCACACCGTCGGTGTAGAGCAGGACGCGGTCGCCCGGTTCGAGTGTGGCCTCGTGGACCTGCCGGGCGGGCGTGGCGAGTTCGAGGTGCAGGCCGATCGGCGGCTGCGGAGGGCTGTCCAGCGCCCCGTCGAGCACCCGCTCGGCACGGATCAGCAGCGGTGGCGGGTGACCGCAGTTGATCCAGCGCAACTCCCCGGTGTTGGCGTCGAGCCGACACACCACGCCGGTGGCGAAGTGGTCGGGCAGCCACTGGGCGAGCGCGCGGTCGACGTTGCCGACGAGGTCGGGCAGGTCGGCGCCGCTGCGGCGGGCGTTCCGCGCGCCGGCCATGGCCACTGAGGTGGTCAGCCCGGAGGCCAGATCGTGGCCCATGGCGTCGAGGATCATGGTGTGCAGCACGTGCTTGACCACCGCGTGGTCGAAGGCGTCGCCGCCGACGTCGTACGCCGGCTCCAGCACCGCGGTCGAGACGCACTGCTTGCTGCCGATGGTGCGGGGCGGCAGGAAAGCCCGCAGCATCTCGGCGGGCAGCTGCATGGTCGCGGTGCGGGTGCGAGCGGCGATCCAGTCGCTGTAGGCGCGCTTGGAGGTGACGACCATCGCGAGCAGATCGGCCAGCATCCGGCTGCGGCGCATCCGCGGCCCGTCCAGCGTGGCGGTCCGCACCTTCAGGACCCCCAGCCGCTCCGCACCGTCGATCAGCGGCACCCAGACGACCAAGCCGTCGCCGTCGTCCGTCACCCGCGGGGAGACCGTGCGGTACGCCCAGCCGGCCTGCGAGGCGTCCACCGGCAGCGGTTCCAGGGACTCATCGAGCGGGACGAGCAGCCATTGCTGCAGGTCGACGAGGTAGATCAGCGCCGTTTTCAGGCCGAGGGCCGAGGCACACCGGTTCGCCAGTGTGGACAATTCCACCGGGAGGACGATCTGTGCCTCGGTGATCAGCTCTTCCAGCAGACTCTCGTCGACGGCGGCGTCGGGATCGGCGGGCGCCTGCGATGGGTCCGGCACGGGATCACCCCTTCCGCACCCAGTCTCACACCGATCCCGGCGCCTCTCACCTCAGCTGCGCGCGCCGAGCCAGGCCACGACCGCGTGACGACCAGGGTGCCTCGTTCGGCGCTGCGGCGGACCGCCTCGCGGTCCCCGTGACGAGCTGCACACCGGCGGTGATCAGCACCGCCTGCGACACCGGTGGTGATCAGCGCCGCCTGCACTGCCAGCCGGTTCCGGTCGGGCGCCGGAACGGTGAACAGCAACCGGTCCCGCCCGCGGCGGCGCCAGCCACGTCCGGCCTTCCGGCTCCTCGGCGCGGACCCACGAAGGAAGCAGGACGGCGCAGACTCCGCCGGCCTCGCCGCCTGCCTCGGACGTCGCGCACCGGCGCGGACCACAGGGCCGGCCTTCGACGGCTACCGCCGCGACCACTCGCTGCGTCGCCCCGAGATCGCCGAGGCCTGCAAGCTCCGTGAGTCGATGGCACCCTCATCCCCGCCGACTTCATCAGGGCGGACAAGCCGGACTCCCAGAAACACAAGAAGCACGGCATGAGCGTCCAGGTCATCGCACGGCCGAACGAACCCCCCACTCTCGTTCTCGCGTGCGGCACCGGGGCACACCCACGACCTGACCGCAGCACGAGCCCACGGCGTCGTCCAGGCGCGCCTGACCCGGCGGATCCCCGTCCTCGCGGACCGGGCCTGTCGGGGAGCCGACGCCACCGTTCGCACCCCCTACTACCACCAGCGCGAACAGCCCGAGCACTACCAGGAGTTCAACCGTGATCACGCCCGGCTGCGGGCTCCTGGAAACGTGCCTTCGCCGCAACTCAAAGGCCAGGCGACCGCTCCGGCGGGCCAGATGCTCCACCCGCCGAATCGGCACCACCGTCCAGGCCGCCCACACCCTCCTGCACTGCACGTATTCAGGTAGAAGGGGTTCAGTGCTCGCAGAGGGAGAATTCTCGTTCGTAGAGCTGCTCGTTGTGTTCATCGACGAAGAACTTGCGTTCCTGCATGAGTTGGTCGCGGTAGTCCTTGGCCTGTTCAAGCGTCATGGTCGAGGTGTCCGACCATGGTTGTTGCGGTGGCACATCGGATGTCGAGACGATCTTTTCCGACGGGTCGACCAGGAAGAACGCGAGAATTTTGCGATATCCCGGGCGGGTGGGGTCCGTGAGGCGGAATGAGCCGACCCGATGTTGCAGGACGTTCGGCAACGCCAGGCAGCGGCCCGCTGGGGTCGATGCCGATCCCAGCATCTGGTTCAGTGCGTCTTCGTCCTCCAGGCCGTAGACCTCACGCAGACCGTTGTCGTCGTTCTGTTCGTAGTCCGGGTCGTCGAGTGCAGCCCGGAAACTCAGCCGGCTTTCGGTGATGTTCTCGCTGTCCCAGTAGTAAATGCCGGTCGAAACAATCCGCTCGTTCATCATCCCCTCGACATGCCAGGAACCGCCGGGGTACTCGGGCTTGTCCGGGGTGAGATGAATAGTGGCGAGCTTGACGATGACCTGGAGACGGCGGCCGCGCAGGTCGACTCGGGCGGATTCATCGGGCAACTCGGGCGGGGTGAAGGCCGGGGCGTCCGGGATGACCGGACGGCGGTTTTCCCACCAGTCGTCCTGGGCCTCTGCCCAAGCACGGCGGGCCTCTGCGTAGGCTTCATCATCGCTGTAGGAGGACTTGTCCGGATACTCCGGCTCCGAGTCATACCATCCGTAAGGATCGGCCTCGATCCGCAGCGGCCGCGGATGGCGCAGATCGGTGAGCACGTTCTCCAGCAGCGGGCGGAAACGCGCGAACAAGTCCGGCAGTACGGAGGCCAGTTCGCGATGAGCCTCGGGGTGGACGTTGTTGACGTACGAACGGAAGGCGACATCGCCGTCGTCACTGACGTCGACGTCCGTGGGTAGCCACTGGAATTTCTCCGAGAATTCGTACTTCGAGTAACGGTCCGTCGGGTTCTGCCAAGCCCGCTCGGGCGCACCGCTCACCTCCCTCACCAGGCAGAACAGTGAGGGATGAACCAGATCCAGTACCTGGCCGTCGGATCCGGGATGCCAGTCCTGTTCTGCTTCGGGGACCTGTTCCAGAACCCGAACCGCCTCGCGCAGCCGGGACCTGAGCTTGTCGTCGACCAGTGTGTCCGACTGCCACACCCCGTCGACGGCGGACACCTCGACGCCGGTTCGCCCGTCCCGCAGCGCGGCGTAATGCAGGAGTTCGGCAAGCACGTAACGAACCTGCGCTTCGGTGAGGCCCTGGGCAATCGCTTCCTGCGTCCACCTGGCGACGATGTCGGCATCGTTCATCTTGTCGAACCACCCCGGCTTCGCCCGAATGTGCGAGCTGCACTGCATCATCTGAAGTTCTCGCAGTGTTCGGGGTGTCGCGAAGGATATGGAACGGGAAGCATGAAAGGGCAGTGGGAAAGCAGACAGGCCAGTCAATTCTCTTGGTCCCCCCAGTCGGTGTGCGGTGGCGGGAAGGATACTTCAGCAGACTGACACCGCAGCCGTGGCCCCTGCCGTCCGTTGCTGGTCCGGGAGCCAGGGCTTCGACGTAGTCGGGTGATGTCCGGTTCGCGCTCATGGCCGGCCGGGATGTTTTCACTCCGGCCGTACGGAGAGCCCCGATGGCGAGTCTTGGAGCGTGCGTGGGTCTGGCTGTAGTCGGCCTGTCACTCCGTCACAGATATGGAAAGCAGGGCGAGTCGGGTCCTGGAACACAGGAAGCCCGCAGCCGTGGGCGACCACGACTGTTCCCTACGCAGCTTGATCACCTGGACACATCCGCTTGGGCGGCAGTGAGCAGGGACCTGCCTCAAGGGGGCCCGCACCGCATGTGCGCAGCTGACCAGCTCAACTTCCGCCAAGGTGGTCGGAGTTCACGCCTTCGAGCGTGGATGAGCCAGGAGACACGAGCCAGGAGACATGCTCGACGAGCTCGTACGGGACGTCGAGCATGTTCCTGGTTGCTGCACGAGCACCGTCTGACACGTAGCACCCGCCGGCGCAAGCTCGGGTTGCTTCAAGCAAGCACCGCTCGCGAGGCGCGCTCGCCCTCGGCGTTGTCTCCTACAACGCGGCCCTGAGCATTGCCGTGGTCGGCGCCGCCCAGGCCGCGGGCGGAAACGGCCGCCCGGCCTTCACCGACGTCAGACTCGACGGACCTCGCCCCAACATGCGGTCGCACCTCGGCGTGCACGCCGATGGCGTCCAGAAGTGGTCACACATCGATGTGGCAGCGGCACCACCTCGACCGCCTGATGGCCCGACAGGTCCAGCAGGAACTGCGGACGCTTCAAATGGCGCCCGGCGACTTGAAGTTGAGGCGGCCGCCTACGTGGGCCGCCCTTTCCGATGAATTCGACGAGGTTCCGCGCGGGCCGAGCACGCCGGACGGCGTTTCGCTCCACATCCGGATTCCCCATTACCGCTCGTAATCGAGAAGGCACAAATGCGGGATAGTGCGCCGTTATGGAGATCCGGTAGCTTTCGGTGTCAACGCCGCATCCGCATCCTGTCCCTCAACGCAATTCATCGGCAGAGACAACAGATTGTCATGCCTGCATCACGCGGAGCGGGCACTCTCCCCCTCACGGAGGCACACCTCTCCCCACAGAGGAACGCCTCTCCCCCACGGAGGCAACACCATGAAATCCTCGCACCCATGGCGGCGCCCGCGCGTCGCGGTGCCCGTACTCGCCATGTCCGCCGCCCTGCTCGCCTTGCTCGCCCTGGCCATCGTCCCCGCCAGCACCGCCCACGGGTCCAACGCAAGCACCTCGGCGTGTGCGCTCCAGGGCACGACCGGCTATACCGACGAGGGCCAGAACACCGACTACAACCGGTTCCAGAAACCGGAGGGCACCAAGCACGTGGGCGTGATCTACGTGGACTTCCCCGACGCCGTTGGGACCACCACGCCTCTCGACCGCTACTACGACCAGATATCCGGCGCCGACGACTGGATGCAGAAGGCATCCAACGGCAAGGTCTCGTTGGATATGAAGGCCCCGAACGGCAACTGGGTGCGTATGCCAAAGAATTCCACCGACTACCACTGGGAGCGAGGATTCTCATGGGACACGCACCGGGTATACGTGAAGGACGCGCTCGCCGGTGCCGCCGACGCAGGCGTCAACCTCGCCGACTATGACATGTTCTACATCGTGCCGACCAGCACCGCGGCCGCGATCACCCACACTCCCACCTGGGTCCAGAACCCCGCCACCCCGACACAGATCTGGAACAAGGCGACGAACGCCTGGGTGACGATCAAGTGGGCGGTGACGTTCGGACAGGACATGTGGAACTGGGGCTACAAGGTCGCCGACCACGAGACCGGCCACACCTTCGGCCTGCCCGACCTCTACGCCTTCAACGGCGAACAGCACCAGTACGTCGGCGGCTGGGACGTCATGGGCAAGGTCAGCGGCCATGCCCCGCAGTTCCTCGGCTGGCACGCGTGGAAGTTCGGCTGGATCAACGACAACCAGGTCTCCTGCCTGGACACGAACGACAAGTACTCCACCACCCTGAACGGGGTGGAGCACGGGGGCGACGGCTACAAACTGGCGGTGATCAAGACCAGCGACACCACGGCCTACGTCGCCGAGTCCCGCAAGGCCGCCAACAACGACTCCGACGCCTGCGCCACCGGCGTACTGATCTACAAGGTCGACACCTCGGTCGAAAGCGGCAGCGGACCGGTCCGCGTGGTGAGCAACCCCAAGGCCGCCGCACCCACCGGGAACTGCACCGCGTTGGACATGCAGACCTGGCAGCCCGGCCAGACGTTCCAGGACGACAACGCCCGCATCCGGATCCACGTGAACACCTCCGACTCGGACAACGACACGGTGTGGACCTACAAGTGGTGACCGTGACCGCACAGTGAAACCCCGTCGGCCGCCGACCGCCTTCCAGGACTTCCCCGATCAGCACAGACCCCTCGGCTGAAGTCTTGGCGGGCCGTCGGCGGCTGATATGGCACAGATGGGCGCACACTCACCGGCGCCGCAGTCTCACAGCTACGGCCCGCAGCACCGACACCAACCAGCGAGCTGATCGGGTTGATCCACCGCCCGCTTACTCGCCCAGCCAGTAGCCGAGTTGAACGTTCGGCTGCCGATCGGCGACGAGGCCGCCCTCGCGGCCCGACCACCACACCAATGGTGTCCGTCACAACTGAACAAGCTCACGCCGGTCCTGCCTCGGCTCGTCGGACAGGCTGTAGCCGCGGCCGTGCCCCTGCCCCTGACCTTGGCCCTGACCCTGAAAGGCAGACGCGGCTGGCCAGCTGATCCCCAGGCGAGTCCGCCGGTCGGGGGCAGGCGTCGATCGGCAGGCTGTAGGCGGAAGGCTGCCGGCAGCAGCACCACCGCGATCGGGGAGAAGCTCAGTACCCAGTACCCAGTACCCAGGACCCAGTACCCAGGACCCAGGACCCGTCCGATGACTTACGGCCCGGATGACGGCCGCACGACAACGCCCGCCCCGATGGTGTCGAGGCGGGCGTCAACTGTCTGTCGGAGCGATCAGACGTTGTTCTCGCTGTCGAGGTAGGCCTGGATCTGGTTGTCGATGTCCTGCGCCTCAGCGCGGGCGCGGTCCGCCGCCTCGTGCTCGCCATCCTGGTCCAGTCGGTTGGCCTTGGCCTTCAGGTCGGCGGACTGCTGGCGCAGCTCGTCGATGTTGACCTGGATGCTGCCCCCGGCCACCGCGGCGTGCGAGCCGGTGGTCGTGGCGGCGTGTGCGGGCAGGGCCGCGAACAGTACACCTCCAGCCATTGCGGCTGTGACGGCGAAAGCGGAAATGCGTCGACGCATAGGGTCCCCCTGGGTGAAAACGGTGGTTACTTGTGGATAAGTGTACGCGAAATGATCTTGTGCTCTTGCACTCGATGCAAAGTCAGGGGGAATTGACCTGGGATGACGCAACCGATTGACTCAATCCCCTTGGATTGATGGGGTGTTGCCGTCAGTCTCCCTCTGCGGGGTCGGTACGCGGGACCGTCGGTTCAGGGCCTGACGGGAGAGGACGGTGCGGACGAAGTCCTCGATCGCTGCTGCGATACCGGGACGGGCGGGCGCTCGAGCCCGCCCCCGTCAGCAGGCGGTACAGGTGCCTGGTAGACGACGTGGTGACGAGGCGAGCCAGGGCCCGGCGAGTGCGCTCGGCAGCGGCCGGATTGGCGAAGAGCTGGATCTCCTGGTTGAACGCCATGTAGAGCCCCACCCGTTCGTAGGCGACCTGTTCGGGATCCGTGTCGGAGGGCAGGTCACCGCAGTCGGCGGCGATGCGTACCTCACCGGCCAGCCGTCGGCGCCATACCCTGTACAGGCGCTTCACCGCATCACGCACGGGGCCGCTGCGCGGATCGAACTCGACGGCTGCGGTGGTGAAGAGGCAGCCGCCGGGAAGACCTCGCGCTCCGTATCGACGTAGGCGATCCAGGCGTCGCAGACGGCCTGCAGCCGGGGAAGACCGGGCTCTTCATGCTGCGCCCGTTCCCATACTGTGCCGCCAACACCGGCACCCATCGCAAGCAAGCCCTCGCCGACGCCGGCTACTGCTCCGCGACCAACCTCAAAGCCGCACAGGACCGCCAACTGTCGTGCGGCGCCGACGCGTTCATGGCTACCGGCCGACTCGCCCACGACGAGCAAGTCCCACCCGCACCCCGCGGACGCATCCCCAAGGACGCGACACGGAAAGAGTGCTTGGCCCGCAAACTGCGGACCAAGCCGGGCAAGGCCGCCTACAGCCGCCGCAAGGCCATCGTCGAACCCATCATCGAACGGACCATGACCTGCCAGAACGGCCGTCAACTCTTCCTACGCGGCGAGAACGGCACTCGTGGAGAGTGGCGCTTGCTCGCCACCTGCCACACCCTCCGCAAGATCTTCCGACATGCCGGAACCGCGGGACTCGCCGCCCTGACCGGCTGACCGGCCGGGGCCTCCCCCGCCACATCACAGGCCCCACCTGCCGGACACCCGCCGGTCACTGCCGGAGGCCTGACGGGCAGGACCCGCCAGAGCCTCACAGATGCCGACCCGACGACCGTGGCCGCCCCTCCTACCGGAACGCCACAAGGGCCACGGCGCTGAGCACCAGCGTGACCATGGGCGCGATCTGGCTGGCGCGAGCCAGCCGTCGGTGGCCCAAGCGACGGGCGTTGAGCAGGACGAACAGCCCCCCGTGGGTGGTGACCAGGTTGAGCGCCGTGAGCCACTGTTGCCGGTCCTGCATGAGCGATACGACCAGGAGGGTCCAGGCGGCGAGGAATCCGACTGCCCAGGGGATCCCTCCGAGCGGGCCGGCGGGACCCGGTCGCCCCCTCTCGGCGGACGTCGGCGAATCCAGCGGGCGGGGCTCGGGGCGCAAAGCGGCTCCTGTGGTCGGCGCAGGTGGTGGGCCCGTACGACCCTAAGTGACCGTCGTACGGGCTCTGCGACCGACCCCTCTCCCGCTCAGGGGCCAACTCGCTCGGGCAGGGGCGTCCCGGGCGGCGCCGAGCGCACCGGCGCTGGCCATGAAGCCCGCGGATGTCCTTGGGGAGGCAGCCGCCGAAGCCGAAACCGGGCCCCCTTCGGCCGCTCCCCGAGGGGGAGGGTCTGGACGGCTGGCCGGCGCCAAGCCCGGTGTGTGTACGGCTGGATGATCTGATTCGTGGCGGCAGGCAGGACGGTTCGGCGGTACTGCTCAGGAGTGCGGCGATCCGCTGCCGGTGTCGACAGCGGCGGAGGCGGTGTTCTGCTCAGGCTTGAGTGCGAGCCTGCCGTGAGCGGCAGGCGTCGCGGAAGGGCTTTAGGGGAGCGCCGTAGGAAAACTCCCCGTTGCCATCATCAACACCTCTTGTTTTTCAGGGGAGTTAACGACTAATAGCAGCTGCTTTGAGCGCCCCTGTTTCGCGCCCTGCCTCCGCATGTCGCGCCCGCGCCACAGTGGCAGTAGCCAGGGCCAGAGCCCGAGTCAGGGCCAGAGCCAGCTGACCTTCTCGGTGAAGGAGATCCGTTGTGACTACCGCGAACCCTCTGTCCAAGCTGCCGGACATCGACGAAGTCGAACCCGCGTCAGACGCCGACCAGCAGTGCATCGATGAGGTACGGGCGGTACTCAGTCGGCATGGTGCGCTGCAACGCTTCGGCCTCACGCTGCTTCATGAGCACTTCGACGTCGCCGATGACGAGATCCTCGTCGAGGAGATCGACGTTGAGAACCGAACGCTCACCTCGCGCCCGCAGAAGGTCACCGACGTGGGAAACTCCCTGGCAACCGCATGGAGGCTGGACGAACCGACGGCCATCGGAAGGTGCATCACCAGGTGTGCCAGGAAGCGCGCCGATTTCCGTGGACGAGGTGGTGTGCACGTGAGGTCCCATAACAGGGAGAAGTAGGCACGGCATCGTTGAGAGCGTCTCTGCTTGTTCTTCAACCTCTTCGACGTTCAGGGATTGAACTGGATCAGAGTTTCAGCGGCCCGAAGGCGTCCTCTCGGAAGGTGAGGCTGGTCGGCTCGGCGTCGAACTCCTCGCGGAAGTGCCCGCAGTAGCCAGGTTCTGCGATGTGAGGTGAGAGCAGGTCCATGACGGTGTAGAGGTCACCCATCATGTCGTCGAGCCAGAGGTTGCGGCTGAACAGTCCCCATGCGTGGCGCTCATCGCCGGCCGCCGTGAATCCACGGGACTGGCGTCGCAGGGATGCAAAGTCTCCTCCTGGCAGGCGGCTGTCCGGGTCCGGGGAGAGCATCGGATATGAATGCTCCTCCGCGTCGAGCTCGGCCGGGCGCTCGGGGGCCAAGCCGAGGTGCCATCGCAGGGCTGCCAGGACCGCGTCGGGCGTGTCGTCCTGGAGGACGCAGGTGAGGACGACTTCGTAGTGGAGGCTCACGGGAACGTATTCTGCCCGGCGCGACCGACCACCCCGATCACGGCCTCATGATCGGGATTGATCACGTGCGATCAGGGTCTCCGGGTGTCTGACGGTTTTGCCCACGTCGTAGCGGATGGCGGGCTGTTTGTTCTTCGAGCAGAGAGGCCGCCCGGGGCCTGGCCGGTTCGGTTTCGGTGCACGTGCCGGGCAAGGCAGGTGAGCGCGGAGGTTCCGAAACCCGCGCCGGACTCGGGCGGGGGTGAGTCGGCTGGGCTCGGCGGGCTTCTCCCAGGGGCGGCGGAGGTCCTGGGCCAGCGGACGGGCCAGGCGGAGCTGGGTGTGGGCGGTGATGATCAGCCAGGTCCAGCGGTCCGCAGCATCGGGGGTCCGGATCTTCGGCCGGGTCCAGCCGAGGTCTGCTTGATCATCCGGAAGGTGTGTTCCAGGTCGAACCGGCGGAGGAACGCCTGCCAGCGCAGGTCGACGTCGGCTCCGGTCTCGCCGGTCTGGGAGGACCACAGCCACAGGGGCTGCGGGTCTCCGCCGCCTGGCAGGTGGTCGACTTGCAGGCGGATCAACGTGCCTTCGATGAGGGGTAGTTCGCCGTCGTGGTCGATCCAGGCCGAGCGGGTGGTGAGGCGGGGGTGGATGCGGTCCCAGGCCATGGCCTGTGCGGTGCCGTATCGGTCGGTGACCTGCGTGGTGGCCGCGTCCGGCTCTCCCCAGGTCTCCTGCTTGGCGAAGCGGAACTCCTTGCCGTGCTTCGGAGGCCGTCCGCCCTGGGGATAAGCTTCAGCGTACTCCTTGAGCGAGGGTGTCGGCCGTCGCATGACGCGGTCCGACCGGATACGCCCCAGGACCTCGACGGGCAGCCCGTCGAGAAGGTAGGCCATGCGCGGGGCGTCGTAGCCCGCGTCGAAGACGATGAGGATGTCGGCGTCGCCCTGGCGCCACTGACCTCCCGCGATGAGGTCCTCGACCACGCGGCGGACCTGGGCGGCGGTGACCTCCGCAGCATCGTCCTCGGGCCCAGCCGGACGGCGTCCAGCAGTTGGCACCACGATGTCCGCCCCGCTTCGAGGGCGGCGACGAACGAGTACTGTCATCCGGGGATCATCAGATGCTGGTCCCGGCCGCGGCCGAAGGTGTGGCAGAACAGCCTGTCCGCACTGCACTCGGCGTCCGGACGCAGCCAGTTGCTCACGTCCACCGCCAGGACCAGCCGCTCGTCGGCGGCCTGCGGCTGGGGCAGCGCGGCCAGTGTCCGCCGCAGCCGGCCCGCGTCGATGCGGCCCTCGTTCAAAGCCGCGTACAGGGCGCCGTGCCCACGACGGTGCTCAGCCAGCAGCGTCAGATCCACCGGCGTGGTCACCGGCCCATCCGCGCACAGCAGCGCGTCCGCGACCTCGAACAGGCCATCGCGCCGCCTGGTCAGGCAATCGTAGAAGTCCTCCCGGAAGTGTGACGCCACAGCGAACGCATCCCGCTGGCCATCGTGATGCAGCAGACTCATTCCCCCGCGGCCTTCGTACTGGTCAGGTGCCTCCTTGGTCGGAGCACAGGATCAAGCGAAGGCCGTGTTCACGTCCCAGGAACCCACGTACGAGCGATCACGTTCGGGGCATCGTTCGAGGCCAGACCATAAAGAACAAGCTCTGAGCTTGTTCTTTATCTGCCGGGTGTTCCCTCGCAGCGAAGGCCGGTCGCTGGTCTTCTTTTCATCGAAGGTGAAGTGCGCAGGTCGGAGGATCTACCGGACAGGGTGAGCCCACTCTCGTCAGCATGGACAGCACCTCGCCCAACTCCCAACTGGTGGGAGGCGAGGTGCTGTCGGCGGCGCGTGGCACCGAAGTAGGCTGGATCCGGGCTCGGTGCCCGCCGTGCCGCCTTCGTCAGCCGAGCCGTGTGTCGGCGTAGGCATCGATGGCGTCGCGCTGGTACGCGGCGAGGCCCGGTGCGATGGCCTCGTACGCGGCGCGCCAAGCCTCGTTGTCCACGCAGGAGCGCCCCAGGGCCCGGTATTCGTCGGTGGAGACGGCTCGCAGCGCGGTCAGGGCCTTGTACTGGGCGTCGACCTCGGCCTGCACGGGCTCGGCATCGGCCGGATGGCCGGCGGCCATCAGCTCGGCCAGCCGGATCATCTGCGCGGTGCGCTCGCGCTGCCCGGCCTCGACATCGCGCGGGGTCATCCCTGCAACCCGACGAGCGACCTCTTCGGCGTGCTCGGGAAAGTCGCGCAGGCTCTCCTGGTACTGGGAGGGCGCCACGCCCTCGAACAGGTTCTCCGGTCGGTTGATGGTCATAGGTGTACCGTCCTTCCTGGACTGCTCCAGTTCGGCGATCGTGCGCGAGACGGTGTCGGCCAGGGCGTCGAGCCGGTCGCGTTCGGCGAGCAGCCGCCGGTGGTGGCCGCGCAGGGCCTCCACCTCGTCGACCTGATCGGCCAGGATCCGGCCGATCTCCGGCAACCCCAGGCCCAGCGCCCGCAGGACCAAGATCTGCTGCAACACCAGCAGTTGGCGCTCTGCGTAGTAGCGGTGGCCATTGGCCCCGATCCGAGCGGGCGGGAGCAGGCCGATCTCGTCGTAGTGCCGCAAAGTCCGGGCGGTCACGCCGGACATCCGGGCGACCTCCGCGATCGGCCAGTCCATTCCCGTCTCCTCGCACATGTGTCGCTGGTCCGGTCTCTCCGGGCCTGATCAGAACGGTAGAAGCTGCCGTAACGACAACTTCAACCCCCAGATCAGGCATAGCGGCCTCGCACTCCGAAGGAGATACGACCATGCCCGGGCCCGCCTCTGTCGACCTGCGGGCTGCTGTGCCGTGGTGCTCAGCCTTCAGCGAGTACGCTCAAGCTTCGCAGCAACAGAACACCGGGCTCGAAAGGCAACTCGAACTACGTCGATCACCTGGGCATTCGCCGGACGTAAGGGCAGCTCTCGCTTGATCCTTTGCTCCGTCACAGAGATGCGGGATCAACCGAAGGCCGTTGTCATGAGTGTGGTGTGCCGTGATGCCCGGCGGGAAGCGTTCGCTGAAGCAGCATGCTTCCTGGGCGAGTTCTACGCGTGCTTGTCCGCCCGACGGGATGAGCTGATCTAGCTCACCGACGCGGTTCTCTGCACGGCCGGCCTGGTGGTCTCGCCAGGCGACCTGACGATTGGTGCCCGAACACCGCCGTGGGCATGGAGCGCCGAAGCCCAGGCATGGGACCGGATCCACCCGAGGCTGACCCACCTCGCTCGGCCTGGCCGGAGCACGACGGCGAACTCCCCATCGTCGAGGGCGCCCTGGTCCGCCTCGCGGTCGACCACCTGCCGAAAGACCGGGAGGCCCCGCCAGTGTGGATGTGGTCCTCGAAAACCGGCGCCGCCCCAGCCGACGTAGACCTGTGGTGTCAGGTGTTCCTCAGGAGATTCGACCCGGAGCACACCTTCCGGTTCGGAAAGCAGACGCTCGGCTGGACCACATCGAAGATCCGTACTCCCGAGGCGGCAGACTGCTGGACCTGGCTCCTTGTCGTCCCCCACACTCAGCTCCGCCTCGCCCGGCCGCCGGCCACCGATCTCCGCCGGCTCCGGGAGAAGCCGACCAAGCCCGAACACCTCACCCCGGCCCGGGTCCGTCGGGGGTTCAGGAACATCCGCGCCCACCTGCTCTGCCCGACCCGTGTTCCTCAACCGACCGGAACCGGACCCGGACGCCTCCTCGGCTCACAGAACCGGCGCCCCACCACCCGTTACGACGTCGGCGAAACCGTCAAACGTCCCGACAGGATCTGCCGGGTGGTGCCCTTGGGTTTTCCCTCAACATCGGCCCTTCGGGGGACACCTGGGGGAATCTCGGCTGGCTACAAGGGTCCGCTGGGGTGATCTTTGGGTGCGCGTCATGCCTTGAGGACGGTAAGGGGAAGGAGAGAGGCTGATCACCGACTCAGCTTTCAGGAGAATTCATGCGCATCCGCACCACGCTCATCGCAGTTGCCCTGGCCACCACTGCCCTGCTCGGCGGCTCCGGTGCTGCCGCCGCCGAAGACCTACCGCTCTTCTCCCAAGCTGCGGATTCCGGGCCGGGCGCTGCCGGTCCCGCCGTGGACGATGACTCAAAGGGGGATCGCGCAGCCGTGGCTGCGTCCGACCTGGATCCCACCCCTGGCGGGGTGCTCAGCCGCCTCATGGGCGCGTGATTCGGGCTGTCGGGCCACGAGCCAGGGGGCTGCTACGTTGCGGCAGCGGCTCTGAGCCACCGGACGAGCCCAGTACGAGGTGCGGGGCGTGATGCGATCACGAGTCGCTGCGTCCGCTGCTGTTGGTCGCGCCGGCTCTCCTCTGGTACAGAGCACCCGACCGGCGATGCGGTAGGTCTACGGTCCGGACTCGTGTGAACCCCTGCGCCTCGTAGTAGCGGCCGAGGTCAGAGTTCGTCTTCCACGCATCCACACGGAGCCAGCGCTTTCCTGCCTCTTCGGCCTTTTGGGAAGCCCAGTCGAGCATCAGCGCACCCAATGACAGACCTCTGCATGCGGGGCGAGTGATGACCCTGTGCGCATAGAGCGCATCGTTTGGTTCATCATCCGGCACCCAGAATTCAGGGTCGGCGTTTTCGTCCAGCGTGATTGTCCCTAGGTAGTCCGCAGCGTCGAGCAGTACGTAGGCGGTTCCACAGTTGATGTCGCGGAAGATCTTTTCGAGATTCGCCGGATATTGCCATTGGTCAATTCCCTTGGAGTGTAGCCACCGCGCAGCCTCGCTCCGCATCGAGGCGATGACATTCGCTTCTCCGGCCGCGGCAGATCGAATGATAGGGGCATCACGCATGGCCTTTACCTGTTCCGAGCTCGTACCGGATGATGTGACGGCCCGTCGGCATGGCGGTGACCGGCACACGGACTGGGCCTTCCTCGGTGTACCCCAGGCGCGTCCTCATCAGTAGCGGGACTCCCCCTCGATCACCAGTCCATCGGCTTGCCTAGCGGGGTTCGGCATCGTCGCGGTTACGTCGTCGACGTAACGAACTTGCACGTGTCCGATGGAATCCATGTACGCGATCACGCCCTCCGCGATGTCCGTAGGCTCGGCGACAGGCGTGTTCTTGACGAGATCATGGGAACAGTAGGTCCTCGTGGATGTCCTCAACCCACGCATCCACGCCAGCCGTCTTTGCGGTGAACCCTGTATGCCCTCCCCTGGCTGAGGAAGATGAGGCCTCTTCAGCGACAGGCCAATTGGGCTGTCTCTCTTCGATCAGGTAGTTCATTGTTCTGGTCATGCTCGGCAGGGGGGATCCGGGGGATCTGACCGACATCGAGTGGGCCATGCCGGCACCACTGCTGCCACAAGTGAGGGTATGCCTACCTCGGCACCGTCACCGCCGCCGCCTCTCCTCATCTGGCTGCGCCCGTAACAGGCGTCATGAGAAGGAAGCACCACTACTCATAACCCGGCATGCGGGGCGCAGATTCCCGATTTCACTGTGACATTCCGCCAACATCGGGTGGCTTCTCATCATGGCTCCCACCTGGGCATACTCCACGCCTGCGGCGTCTCAACCCACCACAGTGCGGGGGCCGTTGGGCGTGCCGCAGACGTCGGCGAGGCGCGCTCGGTCTCTCAACGAGCAGCTCGCCCTCGTGATCCTCCCACCGGAGAGTGTGGCACGCCGCATTCACATACACGCCCCTGATCACGGCACGGCACCGCACGGCACGATCGACGGACAATGGAGTACAGGGTGAGTCAAGCCCCCGCCACGTCAACCGACAGCGCTCCCGGGCACATCGACGGCGCACGCCGATCCTGGCTGATACGGCGAGGGCTACTGCTGGAGTCCGGCCCCCAGCGGAAGCTGGCTCTCGCCGGCTTCGTCAACCAGCTCGGCACCGCGGCCTTCCTGACAACGGTGCCGCTGTACGCCCATCAGGTGATCCATCTGTCCATCGGACAGGTCGGCCTCGGCCTCAGTGTCGCGGGAGTGGTCGGTCTGATCGCCGGCATCCCGGTGGGGCATCTCGCCGACCGACGTGGCCCGCGGGACATCTTTGTGATCACTTTGCTGATCCAGGCCCTGTCCATGCTGTCGCTGCTGTTCGCCCACTCCGCCGCTTCGGCGGTGACGAGGTACCGACGTTCCGCTCCTACCTGCGATCGGTGGCCATGCTTGCCAGCACGTTCGGCGCGATGGCGGCCGGTGCGGTGGTGCAGATCGACAGCGACTTCGCCTACCGAGCCCTCATCCTCGGCAACTCGCTGACGTTCATCGGCAGTGCCGCCGTCCTGGTCAAGCTGCCCAAGCTCGAACCCCTGCCGTCCCCGCGCGAGGAAGGCCGGTGGATCGCGCTCAAGGACAAGCCGTACATGGCGTTCGTCGTGCTCGACGGCATCATGTGGATCCAGAGCGAAGTGCTGTCGTACGCCCTGCCGCTGTGGGTGGTCCTGCCTACGGACGCACCACGGTGGTTCGTCGGTCTGGCGATCGCCGTCAACACCGTGATGGTGGTGTTCCTGCAGATCCGCACCAGTCGAGGGATCAAGGGCGGCACGGTCGCCGGCCGGGCCACCCGCCGAGCCGGGCTGGCGTTCCTCATCGGCATGGCGGTCATCGCAGCAGCCTCCGGAGTGCCCGGGTGAGCTGCCGTGGCCATCATGATGGCCGGCGTCGCCATTCACACGGTGGACTCGCTGTGGCATGCGGCCGGATCGCTGGAACTGCGGTTCCGGCTGGCTCCCGGACACGCCCAGGGCCAGTACTCCGGAGTGTTCGGCATGGGCATGGGCCTGTGCTACACCGTCGCACCGAGCCTGCTGGGCCTGCTCTGCGTGACCTGGGGGACGCCCGGCTGGCTCGTGATGGGCGGGGTGTTCGTCGCAGCCGGCCTCGCCATGCCATGTGTGCCCCAGTGGGCAGGCAGCAGCCGGGAGATTGCGGACACCGACTGAGCTGCCACCCGGAGTTCTCGAAGACCGCCCACATCCCCGCCGGGACGATCAGCGCGTCCAGGCCTTGCGGCACAGCGGCCCCCGTCACCACGCCGTAGTAGTAGTAGTAGTAGTAGTAGTAGTCGAGTTCCGTACCCTCCGCCCGGCTCGGGTCGAGGTCGTCGCTCTCCCCCACCATCCCCTCCGGCTGCTGATCCGACTGGGCGGTGATGCGCCGCCGCATCTTCTTCTGCGCGAGCAGCCATAAGTGCTGGAACTCGTCCACCAAGTCCAAGTGCACATCCCTCAATACGAGGTACGGCCCGCAGCCAGACCGGGGGCCGGCTGCGGGTGGTACGCGCGAGCGTACTTGGACGTCGTCATCTCATTCGGTGTGCAGAAGCCTGGCTCGCACCGTTTCAGTCCGACTGCGGACAGGGCGGACGCACGCGCCCGGGCACTGCCGCAGGTCGACACCGGGCCCCGGTGCCCGGACGTGGCTTGGATACCGGGGCCCCTCTCGGCTACTCGCCGGCGCCGCCGACGCTGTTGTTGCAGCCCACCGACGAGCCGAGCTTGGTGACCTGGGCACCTGCGGAACCCTCGCCGTTGAGCAGGTTGGATGCCAGACCGTTCGCGATGCCGACCTCGCCCAGGACGTTGACGTTCAGGTCGTGCGACCGGCACGAACCCTGCAACTGGCCGACGGTGTCGGCATGGGCGATGCCGGCGCCGCCGACGCCGACGGTGCCGAGGGCAGCGATTACAACGGCAGCCTTGCGAAGCTTGCGCATTTCATCTCCGAGGGTCACATGGGTGCGGCCTGTAATTGACCGACTTCATATAGTCACAGAAGGGTAACGGGGAACATCTGGCAGTCACTCTGCGACGCGCCGTGTTCCATAACCGTCGTCAAACCGCCCTGAAGCTGGCGTCGGCCCAAGAACACCCCCGCCCTCGGAGAGGCACCGACACGCTCGGCCTGCTACTGGCGGTGCCGGTCACGGCCGCGAGCGCGCAGACTCCGTCGTCGGCACCCACCTGGGCAACACGGTGGCCACCGGCCATCCCATCGGCAGGGAAATCGTCCAAGGCACCCCCGGGACCAGGGGGTTCACTCCGTTACCGAAACACTGGACGAGGAAGTCCAGCGGTATCGACCACGACTGGATCGTGGATGGCCTCATCGCCGCAACGGACGCGGCAGCCTCCTTTGTCGGCATCCGAATGATGCTCACCCGGACATCGGCGTGTGAATGGACAGCCCCGCATCGCCCTGCTGATCTTGATGGCGCATAGCCGACCCGCGGTCACATGGAATAAGGCCCGGGTCGGCTCCGCTGTGCCCGGGCCGCCGAAGGAGCTGGGCAGTTCATCGCGCAGGAGGAAGTGCCATGAAGCGCCCCAGCATTCTCGTCGCCCTGGGCAGAACGGAGACCAACGGTGTCCCTTACAGCCGAGTGGAAGAAGTCTGCTCCCAGCTCACCAATCTCGGTTACGACGTGGAAAGGGTCGACAATGCGGCCGATGCCGTAGCGATCGCGTCCTCCCAGGCAGATCTTGCCGCCGCCCTGGTGAGCTGGGAACTTCCGGGCACGACGAGCGATATGCGCGAGGCGAAGGAGACAGGCGCCGAGGGAGTGCTGAGGGTCCTGATGGACCATTTCTCCTCCCAGCTTCCCGTGTATCTCCTGACGACCGGCGACTACATGGATGACACCCCCCTGTGGGTGTCGGAAGTGATCAACGGCTGGGTGTATCTCCTGGAGGACACCCCCAGCTTCATCGCCGGCCGGGTCGACAACGCGTCGAGTACATACCGGCAACGGATCCTGCCGCCCTTCTTCCGTCGATTGCGGCGCTTCGACGACACCCACGAATACTCATGGCATACCCCTTCGCACCACGGCGGGGTGGCCTTCCTGAAATCTCCCGTGGGCCGGGCGTTCCACGACTACTACGGCGAACAGCTGCTGCGCAGCGACATCTCCATCTCGGTGGGCGAGCTGGGTTCCCTGTTCGAGCACACCGGCCCGATCGGTGAGGCGGAGAAGAACGCCGCGCGGATCTTCGGGGCGGACGAGACGTACTTCGTGCTGCACGGCTCGTCGACCTCGGTGCGGATGCTGCTGCACGGCACGGTGGCACACGACGAGATCGTGTTGCTGGACCGCAACTGTCACAAGGCGATCAACCACGGAATCATCCTGTCCCTGGGGCGCCCCGTCTACCTCGTGCCCACACGGAACGGTTACGGCCTCACCGGCCCTATTCCCCCCAAGCGGATGGTCGAGGAAGCCGTCCGCGAGCAGATCGAGAAGAGCCCGCTCGCCAAGGGGGCCGTGAGCCAGAACCCGGCCTCGACGGTCATCACCAACTCGACGTACGACGGGCTGTGCTACGACGCGGTCCGGGTGGCCGAAATGCTGGCCCCCTGCACCCGTTCCCTCCAGTTCGACGAGGCATGGTTCGGCTACGCCCACTTCAACCCGCTCTACCAGCGCCGCTACGGCATGGCCATCGACACCCGCGCGGTCGACGGCGGCAAACACCCGACGGTCTTCGCCAGTCAGTCCACGCACAAGCTGCTGGCGGCCCTCTCCCAGTCGGCGATGGTCCACGTCAAGCAGGGGACGAAGCAACTGCCGGCTCGCGAGATCTTCGACGAGACCTACATGATGCACGCCACGACGTCGCCGCTGTATCCGATGATCGCCTCACTGGACATCGCCGCGGGCATGATGGAGGGCCCGTCCGGCAGGTGGCTGACCACAGAGGCGATCACCGAGGCCATCCGGTTCCGGCAGGCGGTGGTACGTCTCGGCAAGCGCCTCGCCGAGGCCGGCGACCGCCCGAAGTGGTTCTTCGGAGTATGGCAGCCCGAGGAGGTCACCGACCCCGAGACGAAGCGGGCCTACGAGTTCCACCGCGCGCCGCTCGACCTCCTTCAGAAGGAGAGCAGCTGCTGGGTGCTCGACCCGGATGACACCTGGCACGGTTTCAGCGACCTCGAGGACGACTTCTGCCTACTGGACCCGATCAAGGTCACGATCACCTGCCCGGGAGTCAATGCCCAGGGCAAGCTCGACAGCCGCATCGGCATCCCGGCCCGGATCGTCACCGCCTATCTGGAGACCCGGCAGATCGTCGTGGAGAAGACCGACCTCTACACCTTCCTGCTGCTGTTCTCCATGGGCATCACCAAGGGCAAGTGGGGCACCCTCCTCGACGCCCTCACCGACTTCAAGAAGCTCTACGACGACGGCGCTCCGCTCGGCGAGGTACTCCCCGGCCTCGTCCAGGAACACCCCGAGCGGTACGGGAAGCTCACCCTGCCCGCCCTGTGCCAGGAGATGCACACCTATCTGTCGGACAACAAGCTCATGCAGCTGCTCAACGACGCGTTCACCGGTGACACACCGCCCACCCCCGTCCTCACCCCTGCGGAGGCGTACCAGAAGTTCATCCAGGGGGACACCGAACTCCGCTCGCTGGACGAGCTGCCCGGCCACGTCGTCGCCACACAGATCGCCATCACCCCGCCCGGCATCCCGGTTCTGATGCCCGGTGAACGCGTAGGTGACAAGGAATCCGACCTCATGAAGTACCTGACGCTGCTGGAGGCGTTCGACCAGAGGTTCCCCGGCTTCGCCAGCGAGACGCACGGCGTGCACCACGAGGACGGAAAGTACTTCATCCGCTGCGTCGAGGAAGAGAAGTAGGACACCGCCGACCCCGACCCCGACCCCGACCACCCGTCTGCCGCCGGCCACCTCGTGGACGGTGACGGGGACATCGGGGTCGGGGTCTGCGGCGGTCGGCGCCCGGGTACGACACGGCGCGGGCCCGACCCGGCCGCCTGGCAGCAACTGACCGGAGGGGAGGGCTACTTGGGCTTCGGCTCCGCGAGGTCGCCGCAGGCTCCACCCCCAACTACCGGCCCGCGCTGGAACACCACGGCTGGGGAGAACTGGCAGCCGAGCTGTACCGCCGGTCCCTGCGCGGCAGGTGGCAGGCCATGCGACCGTCGACGTAACCGCTCGCTGCTCCTGCAGGACTCAGGGATCAGCCAGTGTTGTCGAATTCTCACCGTTCGCGTGCCGAGTGGCGGCCTCTCCTTCGTTCGGGGGGTTTGGCTCCGCTTCGTAGGTCGCGTTCTCGTCGCTCCTGTCACGGTTGGCCTGCGGCGTGAGCCCGGTGGGGCGCTTCAGGGCCCGGCGACTCTCGGCATGGGCAGCACTGGGTAGTTGAACGGGTATGCAAAGTCGGCGAGCGAGTGGTGGCGCCAACAGCGCCACGGGAGGTGGGAGCGGGTGAGGCTGCGCGTGCGGTCGCGGTTGCGGTCCTATGATCGGGCCCTGCAGAGCGAGCAGGGCCCTGTCGCAACGGAGGACGGGCCGTACCCCTCGGGGTGGTATTTCGCCCGGTTCGGCGAGCATCTGAGGCGCGGGCAGGTCGTACCGGTCACTTTCATGTCTCAGTCGTACGCTCTGTTCCGGACCCGGGAGGGGCACGTCGGCATGGTGGACAGCCAGTGCTGCCATCTGGGCGCCGACCTGAGCCGGTGCGGAAGCGTGAGCGGTGAGCGGCTCGTCTGCGGTTATCACGCCTGGGAGTTCGACCGCACGGGCCACTGCACGAAGATCCCTGGCATGGACCGAATCCCGCCACGCGCCCGGCAGCGGAGCGTCCCGGTACTCGAAAGAGGCGGCAACATCTGGTTCTGGTACGGAGACGGGCCGCCGCTGCCTTTCGTCGACGTGGACTTCACGGACGACCGCCGCCGGTATGTCACGCTTCCTGGAGAGGTCAGCATCTGCCACGGCGGGCTGCTACCCCTGGCCGAGCACGTGACCGACGTCTCGCACTGGCCCTTCATCCACGGGGCCAGTGAACCCATGCAGTACGTCTCCCTGCGCAATGAGGGCCGCCACTTCGAGTACCGAGTCCAACCGTCGTCCCCAGTCCGGAGGATGCAGGGCTTCTTCCGGCCGTACATCCTCGTGACATTGACCGGCCCCGCATCCTCGGTCGTCCGGTCCCAGCACGGTCCCGAGCCGAATCGTGACCGCCCCTTCCTCGCCGCGGTGCTCGGGTCCAGCCCCGTCCGGGACGGCGCCACGATCACAGCCTGGCGGATCGCCGTGCGCAAGCTCGGTCCCGACTGGCTTCTCTGGCCGGTCAACAGGCTGCTGGCCGTGCTGCTGTGGTGGGTTGTGCGGCGCAACTTCCACGCCGATCTGGAGATTCTGCGCTGGACCCGGCCGCCGGCCAAGCCGCTGTGGGTCAAGGCGGACGGTCCCTCCGTGCGAGAGTTCCAGCACTTCTACCGCCGCCAGATCGTCGGCCGGCCCCAGAACCCCCAGCCGCGCCACGATGCAGTCGAGGAGCACTGAGATCGCCCGGGGAAGCGAGAAGAGCGACGACGGCCTCGCGGTGGTTTCCGGCAGTTCCAGCGGCATCGGCCGGGAGATCGCCGGAGCGCTGGCGAGAAGGGGCTACCGAACCGTCCTGATCGCCCGCCGCGGGGAGGTTCTCCGGGAGCTGGCCCGGGACCTCAGCCGTCATGCGCCCAGCACCCCGGTAGCGCTGGACCTGTCGGACGGCGGCGCGCTGGACAGCATGCTCCCCCGCGTCCTGGATGGTGTGGGACCGGTCGATGTCCTCGTCAACGCCGCGGGCCAGGGCAGCTACAAGCCCTTCCTGGAGTGCACCCCCGACGAACACCAACGCATGATGCAGGTGCATTACGGGGCCGCAGCCGCCATGATCCGGGCGGTGCTCCCGTCGATGCTCGCCCGCGGTAGCGGCCACGTCATCAACATCGGTTCCATATCGGCCAAGATGGGCCCCTGGGGGCACAGCGGGTATGCGGCGGCCAAGGCGGCACTGACCTCGCTGACCGAGACCCTTGCCGCCGAACACCTCGGCAGCGGCGTGCACTTCAGCATCGTTCAGCCGGGATTCGTCGACACGCCGTTCTTCAACGGACCGTCGCTACGGCTGCTGCGCGCGCAAAACGAACGACGGATGATCGCGCCGGCGCGGGTCGCCTGCCGGGCGCTCCGGGTACTCGACCACCCCAGGCTCCAGCTGTGCGTGCCCCGCAGCTACCGCGTCGTCGACCTGATCGCAGCACTCAGCCCGGCCCTGCTGCACCGGCTGGTCGCGGTGCGAAGCCGACCCGCGAGTGGCAGTCTCACCGATACGCAGGACGGTGCCGCCTCAGTCGGCCTTCCGAGCCAGCAACCGGAACGCATTGCCTCGATCGGAGCGCCTCGCCACGGCGACCAGAAGCCTGTCGAACAGCATGGCCGCAGGTAGCGCCAGCGCAGCCGGAACCAGCAGGAACGGCCACAGTGCCCGCCGCAACCACCGGGCGCGGCGGGGCTTCCAAGGAGCGCCGGGAACGGCGCGCAGGCAGCCGAAGTACAGCACAGAGCACAACTCGCCGCCCCAGGCGTGGGCGGCACCGCGCTCCACCTCCACGGTCACCAGGCCGCGTGCGGCAAGTGCCTGGACGAGATTGCCGACCGGGATGAGGTGTTGGTGCTGCGGCTGGCTCCACGACAGCCAGTACCGGCCCATCAGCCGGGCCGCGCTCCACTGCGGATCCGGCACTTCGATCAGGAGGTGCCCTCCGGGGGCCAGGACCCGTACCGCGGCGTCGAGTTCGGCAAACGGGTCCCGGGTGTGCTCCAGGTAGTGATGCATGCTCACCACGTCGTACCGCCCCGGGAGCCCTTCGGACAGATCGACGAAACTGCCGCGATAGGCGCGGTCGATCCAGCCCTGCCGCAGCGCCTTGTCGATGCCGGCTCCCTGATCGAGACCGTGGAAGACGGTCTGCGGCCAATGACGGCGGGCGAAGCCGCAGAAATGGCCATGGCCGGCACCGACGTCCAGCCATACCCCAGGGGTGCCGCCGTGTCGCTCGAACAGCCGGGCCCGGCCCCGGTAGGACGATGACATCTGCCGGAAGTTGAAGTCCCAGAGAGCTTCCCCGTGCCCGTCGTAGAAGTCGCGGTAGTAGAAGGACAGGCCCTCCGGGGTCAGGCGGGGATTCTGGAAGACATGTCCGCAGCCGCGGCACTCCGCCAGCGTGAATCGCCCCGGCTTGCCCTGGAAGCGGTCACCGGTGCGCAGCAGCACCGCCAGTGTGGATGACCCGCACCACGGGCAGTCCGCTCTCGACGGTTCCAGGAACCTGTCCACGCCGGCGGCAACTTCCCGTGCGTACCACGCATGAGAAGCGGCCATCCGTTCGTTCCGCAAAGTCCCCCCGATCCGCAGCCGCCTCGATCCCGAGCCAGCAGTAGGGTGTTGCCCGCCGCCCGACAAGGCCACGCTCACCCGATGCGGTGAATCGGCCCGCCAGACCAGGGCGTACCCGAGGGAACCGAGGCGCTGACGGCGCTGGGCCGCGAGCCGCGCGAGGGGTTCAGTGGTGGGGCAACAGCGGTGACGACGTCCGGTGGGACGGCGCGGGCACCGACACGCTCTCCAGCTGCCCCGGCCGCAGCGAACTGCACCAGGAATGAGCTCGTTTCTGAGTCCTGAGGAGGCTGCGCTCAATCGCCCGCTCAAGGGCCGGCCGTGACCCCTACGCTCTTGAGCGCTGCTGCCCGTGCTGACGAGGAGGACCCGCATGACCGAGCCCGACCCGGTGATGGCCGAGATCGGCCGTGGTATCGAGCTGAGCCACAGCGGCGAACGGGAGGCGGCCCACCGCTTGTTCGCCGACCTCTGGGACTCCATCGGCGCCACCGGCGACGCGTTCCATCGCTGCGTGCTCGCTCACTCGATGGCCGATGTCCAGGACGATCCGCGCGAGGAACTGGTCTGGGACCTGCGGGCGTTGGAGGCGGCCGACCTGATATCGGACGAGCGGGCGCGGCAGGGGGGTGTCGCCGGCTCGGTCGCGGTTTTCTATCCGTCTCTGCACCTCAACCTCGGGGACGTCTACCGGAGGCTCGGCGACCTCGGCCATGCCCGCGATCACCTCGCGCGCGGACGTGCCGCGGTCGGTGAACTCGTTGACGACGAGTACGGGCAGCTGATCAGACGAGGACTGGACCGGCTCGCGCACCAGCTGTCGACGGCCTGAGGGGCGGGACGCTCGCAGGAACACCTTGGCCGGTGCGTGGTGCTGCGCATCAACCACAGGTCATGCCCGGCTGCGCCGGGTGGGGCGCTTGGGCGTGTCCCAGGGGACGCCGGTTCCTGCAGCCCCTACTGTTCGCCCACCGGGGGCTGACGGGCAAGGAACTCGGCAAACGCTGCTGACTGCTCAGGGCTCATGTACCCCTGCCGCCCGTACACCGCCTGCTGCTCCAGCCAGTCGAACCAGTCGGCGGGGCGCAGCTCGGCCACCACCATCCGGCCCCTGGTGAACGTCATACACCCGCCGTCCATGTGCACGTACTGCATGTACGGACCGTGCTCTGCCGGGCCGGGCGGCCGTTCCTCCGCCGCGTTCGGTAGGGGTATCGGCCTGCCGTGGTGCCGCTGCGCCCAGTACTCCAGGGCAGCCAGCTCCGCCGCCGGTATCAGCACGCCCACCACCTGATCGTCTTCGGTCAGGGTGACGCGCTCGCCGGTCTCTTCCACAAGGGCGACCAGGCGGCTGAAGTCGTCTGCGGCTTCCGTCCGCTCGACGCTGACCATGGAGTGGGACTCATCGGACACTGGGTTTCCTCTTCTCGATATGAACCATGGGCTTGATGATGTTCCCGGCTCGTGCGCCGGCGGGCGAGCCTGTGTCTGGAGTCCTCCATCCAGGGAGTCGACGTCCGTTCCGCCGTCCCCGCGCGCGGGTCACGTGAACGGCCTTGTCGGGCGGGGCGTTCCTCGGGGTAGGCGGCAGGGCACGCGAGGCTGCACCCCAGCAGGTACGGCCGATGGGTACCACCCCAGCGCTGGAGCTCGGCGAACGGATCGTCAGAACCGAGGCGCTGCAGGGTGGTATCACTGCGGAAATGCGGAGGCTGACCACCGGCACGCGGGACGGAGGCACCCGTGACCTGGTGCTGCGGACCTGCGTCGACCCGTTCTACGTGGCGCACGCCGAGGACTGGCTGAACAGGGAGGCCGGCGCCCTGACGCTGCCGGCGGGGACCGACGTGCCGGCTCCTGGACTGGTCGCGGTTTATCCGACCGGCGCGCATTGCGAGTATCCGATGAGGCTGGGCTTCGCGTTTGCGCCTGGGCCTGTCCCCCGGCGACGTGAACTCGGGGCACATTCGAAGGCCGCTCCGCTGGCCGGGGACGTCCGCGGCAGGCCGTCACGTAGCCGGGCACGGTGGGTTGAAGTCGGCTGTCGGCAAGTACCGTGCCCATTCGGTTCTGGTGATCCGGGGGTGCGCGCTGTCGCAGATGCGGGTGGCGACCGTGTCCGGATCGGTGTCCCACAGCCGGATCGTGAAGTCGTTGCCGCCGGTGGCCAGGGTGTGGCCGTCCGGGCTGAACGCCGCGGCCGGTACCGGGTTGGAGTGGCCGGTGAGGACGGCAGGAGCGGCCGGACCGCGCACATCCCACAGCAGGGCCTTGCCGTCCGCCGCGCCGGCGGTCAGCCGACGGCCGTCCGCGGAGAAGGCCAGTGTGTACAGCCAGGAGCCGGACGCCGGTAGCTGCGTCACCTTCGCCGGGCGGCCGATGTCGCTGACGTCGATCAGCCAGACCGTCTTGTCCGTTCGATGGACGGCGGCAAGGCTCCGGTTGTCGGGGCTGAACACACCGTTGGTCAGCGGGTCGGACCGGAACGGGGACGGCACCTCCCGGGGGCTGCGCGGATCGCTGATGTCCCAGAGCCGCAGCGAGCCGGACTCACCGCTGCTCGTCACCAGCGTGCGGCCGTCCGGCCGGAACGAAGCCATCGTGATGTTCGGCCCGCCCTCGGCGATCCGGCTCAGCGGCCGGGGTTTGCCGGGATCGGTCAGGTCCCACAGTCCGGCCACGTGTTGCGCCCACACGGCCAGGATGTGGCCGTCCGGGCCGAAGCCGGCCCCGGCGACTTCGCCGGCGTCGGGGGTGAGGGTCGATGCCAACCGCGGCCTCCGTGGATCGGTCACGTCCCAGACCCGGACAGTGGCGTCCTCGCTGGCGGTGACGAGGGTGCGCCCGTCCGGGCTGAACGCCACGGACCGGACGAACTTGGTGTGCCCGTGCAGGACCGCCAGCGGCCACAGGGCCCGGCCGCCGGCGACCTGCCACAGCCGTGCGGTGCCGTCCCAGCTACCGCTGGCGAGCACATGGCCGCCGGGGCCGAACGCCAGGGACGTGACCACGTCGTCGTGGGTCCCGAGCGACAGATCCCGCAGGTTCAGCAGCCGGTCGGAGTTGGCGAACACGCGGCCGTCAGGGCTGAATGCGGCTTGGTAGGCCCCACCGGCAAGCATGCTGACGCGCTGGGGGTTCGCCGGGTCGGCGACATCCCAGAACAGGGTGGACCCGCCGACCGAGACGAGCGTCCGGCCGTCCGGGCCGAACGCCACCGACCAGACGATCGCGGGATGGCTGCGCAGGACGGCCGGTGGCCGCGCCCGCGGGCTGCCGGTGACGTCCCAGACCCGTGCGGTGTGATCCCAGCTACCGGTCGCCATGGTTCGGCCGTCAGGGCTGAAGGCCACCGAGGTCACCGTGTCGGTGTGCCCGCGCAGCACGTCGCGCCGGAGCGGATGCGCGGGGTCGGTGACGTCCCACAGCCTGGCGGTGGTGTCGCCGGTGGTCGCCAGCGTGCGGCCGTCCGGGCCGAACGCCACCGAGGTGACCAGGTGGGTGTGGCCCGGCAGGGTGGCCAGCAGCCGCGGACGCCGGGGATCGTGCACGTTCCACAGCCGCGCCGCGCCGTCGGAGTGGCCGGTGGCGATGACGTCGCCGCCGGGCCGGAACGCCACCCACGTCGGCGCGGCCCGCTGATCCGGCAGGGTGCTCAGCTCGACAGGCGCGCGCCGGTTCGCCACGTCCCACAGCCGCACCGATCGTTCGCTCGCCGTTGCCAGGACGCGGCCGCCCTGCCCGAACGCCACCGACATCAGCCGCTCCGGCTGGTGCAGGACGGCCAACTGGACGGGGTGGTGGGCGTCCCCGACGTCCCACAGCCGGACCGTGTGGTCCCAGCTCGCGGTGGCCAGGACCGTGCTCTTCGGGGCGAAGGAGATCGAGACCACGTCCGAGGTGTGGCCGGTGATCCGGCTCGTGTACGGCGTCGCGAACGCGCTCATCAGCTGATCGCGGACGTCGTCGGTGGCTGCCAGCCGGTAGGCGGCCAGGCTCAGCTGGGCGGCGAGCGAGGGGTTGCGCTGCCGTAACTCAGTCGCCTCCGTGGCGGCCTTCCGCGCGATGGCCACATTGCGCTGCTGGATGGCGGAGTTGCGCGAGCCGACGGCCAGTACGCCCGCGGTGGCCGCGATGACGACGAGCACTGCGAGAAGTGTGACCAGCTGCCGCAGGCGGACCGTCCGCTTCCTGACGGCAGCCATCTCGCCGGCCTGGGCGTCCCGGCTCGCATCGAGGAAACGCCGTTCCCTGGACGTCAGCCGACTGCCGTCCGAGGCGGCCAGGTCCAGCGCCGCGGCCAGGCGGGCGCCCCGGTACAGGACGTGCGGGTCGCGGTCCTGCGCCTCCCAGCCGGCGGCCGTGCCGGTGAGCTGCCGGTGCAGGACCAGTCGCTCCCGGTCCTCGGTCAGCCAGCCACGCAGCCTCGGCCAGCACCGGATGATCGCCTCGTGAGTGATCTCGACGCAGTCCTCGTCCAGCGTCACCAGCCGTTGCCGGGCGAGGGATTCGAGCACGAAGGCGGTGTCGGGGCACGGGTCCAACTCGTCCCTGGTGATCCGCCGCCTGGTGTCCTCGGTGCCGTCGCCCAGCGCGGTCAGCCGGAGGAACAGCGATCTGGCGAGGTCCTGCTGCGCCGGCGACAACGCCCGGTGGGCGACCTCCGCGGTCTGCGCGAGCGCGTGCTGGATTCCGCCGGCCCTCAGGTACCCGTCCAGGGTCAGGCTGCTGCCGCTGCGTCGGCGCCAGGTCTCGACCATCGCGTGCGAGACCAGCGGCAACGCACCTGGCTGACCGGTCGCGTCCGCGACCACGGCCGCCAGCAGCGGGCCGGTCACCGTGCAGCCGGTGAGCGTGGCCGGCCGGGTGATGGCGTCGCGCAGCTCCTGGCTGCTCATCGGACCGACCGGGATCTGCGCGTCGCGCATCGCCTCGGCCAGCCGGGGGTCCTGGACGCAGTGACCGTAGAAATCGGCACGCACGCCGAGTACGACCCGCGTCCGGCTGGTCGCCGCCGTGGTGGCCGCGAGCAACAGGGCGATGAACGCGGCCTGTTCGTCCCGATCCCGGCAGAGGGTGAACACCTCCTCGAACTGGTCGACCACGATCAGCGTGTCGATGTCCGGCGTGCGGTCGACCATGGCCTGGCGGATCCGCAGGTGCAGCGCCAAGGGATCGTCCAGCAACTCGGTTACCAGCGCGCCGGGGGACTCTCCCGTCACCGCGGCCAGGCGGATCGCGCACTCCTCCACAGGATGCGGCCCCGGCGTGAACAGCATCACCGGCCACGCCGATGCCCGCGCACGGGCGACGAGCCCCGCCCGCAGCACCGAGGACTTCCCCGATCCGGACGGCCCGAAGACCGCCACGAACCGGCGGTCGTGCACCTTCGCCAGCAGCTCGCCGGTCAGCCGCTCGCGCCCGAAGAAGCGGTCGGCGTCCTCCGGCTGGAACGCCGACAGCCCGGCATACGGTGCGCTCTGCGGACCGCCGTCCCCGGGCCCGTCGCAAGGTGCGCTCGCGGCAATCTCGGCGGCGACCGCATGCCATCGCTTTTCCCATTCACGGCAGTCGCCCTGGCACGCCTCGACGTACGCCAGCGTGACACCCAGGCTCGGAAACGTGCACCCGCCCGCTGCCTCCGACAGCGTCGTGGACGAATAGTGCGCCCTTTTGGCCAGTGCCCGATAGGGCGGCCGTCCCGCCGCTTCGCGCAACTTCCGCAAGTCGGCCGCGAACCGCGTCAGCGGACCGGTGTCCGGGTCAAGCGGGCGTTCGGCACGTGGCATGAACTTCCTTTCCGCAGCTGCGATACGTGGCAATTGTCCAGGTGTTGATGTCCGGCGTCCACGTCCCGGCGCCGGACAACCCTCGAGGGCTAGACATGGGCCAGCGCAACCGCGCAATGGCTACAGGGAGGGAAGCATGAAAGCTGCGAAACAACTGCTGCTGCTGCTGGCGATCACCGCGCTCGCGGTCGGCAGTACCTTGACGGGTTCGCCGGCGTTCGCCGCGGCACCGCTGCTCAAGTCCAACCTGAACGGAAGGTGCGCCGACATCTTCATGTTCCATCAGGAGAACGGCGCCTCAACCGTCACGTGGGACTGCACTGGCAACACCAACCAGCAGTGGCGTTGGGACGGTGAGCAGATCCGCTCCGGCATGAACGGAAAGTGCCTGGAGATCTACGCGGCCCATCCGGGTGACCAGGGCTCGGTGAGCATGTGGGACTGCAACGGAGGCGCCCACCAGAAGTGGTTCCGCAACGGCAGCGAGATCCGCAGCCGGGTGAACGGAAAGTGCCTCGACATCCTGGGCGGCCGGCCTGAGAACGGTCAGCTCCTGGTGAGCTGGAGCTGCAACGGCGCGCGGAGCCAGAGCTGGGACTTCTGAATGGTGGCCCGGCCCGGCCCGGCACGCGATGTGCCGGGCCGGGCCACGGTCAGCTGGTGTGCCCGAGGCGGGAACTCCCCGGGTCGACCTGGAGATCCAGCGCCCTGCAGCCACTCCCCCACCAGATCTCCGACGGGAAGAGCGTTGAACCCCGCAGACGGCGTTCGACCCAGCAGGCAATCCGCTTGACTCCCCAAGTGAGACGGCAGGTTCAATGCGCGTATGAAGCAATCCCTGTGGGACAGACTCGCGGACGACGCACGTGCCGAGGTCGATGACCTGATCAACAGTGATCGCACCATCCAGGCGATCGTGTCCATGCGGGAGCACGCCGGCGCGCCGGTGCCCGAGATCCGTGAGTGCGTCGACCTTCTGGTCGAACGTCGCAGTGCACTGCCTGGAACAGACTGATCAGGCTTCGACGGGGTGTCAGTGGCGAGGGGAAGTGAGGGGGGTGAGGCGTGCCGACCCCCGAAATGGATGACGGCGAGTACCGGCTGGCCCGGGGGCCTCGTCGTCCGAAACAGCTGCGTCATCAGGGAAGCAGTCGCCGGTAACACCGTCTTCCTAACCTCCGGGGCGCAGCCCCACCCGCACCCCAGGAGGCCTGACATGAGCGTCGAGCCACAACTGACCACACCCGGCACCGGCCGAGCCACGTCGCAGACCGCGCCGGAGACCGCGCCGCAAACCGGTCCGGACGCCCAGCAGGCCGCCGCCGGAGAGGCCCCCACCGGAGAGGCCGCCACCGGACAGGCCGTGTCGGAGACGCTGGAGGACTACACCCTCCGGTTCGCGCCGCGCAGTTACCGCCGCTGGACGCCGATGGTGGTGGCGACCACGGCTCTGGGCGGGATCGCCTACATGGCCGACTTCTCCATCGGCGCCGGTATCGGCCTGACCCACGGCACCGGAAACGCGCTGGTCGCGATCCTCGTCGCGGCCGTGGTCATCTTCGTCACCGGCTTTCCGCTCGCCTATTACGGGGCGCGGTACAACATCGACCTGGACCTCATCACCCGCGGCTCCGGCTTCGGGTACTACGGCTCGGTCCTCACCAGCGTCATCTTCGCCAGCTTCACCTTCATCTTCTTCGCGCTGGAAGGGTCGATCATGGCCCAGGGGCTGAAGCTCGGCCTGGGGCTGCCACTGTGGCTGGGCTATCTGGTCTCCACCCTCCTGGTGATCCCACTCGTCATCTACGGAATGAAGGCACTCACCAAACTCCAGGTCTGGACGACGCCCCTGTGGCTGCTGCTGATGGTGGGGCCGCTGGTCTACCTCGTGGCCACCGACCCGGGGACGCTGGACCGTTTCGTCTCGTATGCGGGATCCGACGGCCACGGCGGCGTCAACACCGCCTCGGTGCTGCTGGGTGCGGGCGTCTGTCTGTCACTGATCGCACAGATCGGTGAGCAGATCGACTATCTGCGCTTCATGCCGCCCAAGACCGAGGCCAACAAGCGCAGTTGGTGGACGGCAGTGGTGATGGCCGGCCCCGGCTGGGTGGTGCTGGGTGCGCTGAAGCAGGCCATCGGCCTCTTCCTGGCCATCCATATCCTTGTGAAGGCCGGGCCGGCCGCGGCCACCGAACCCATCCAGCAGTTCACCGGCGCCTTCTCCGCAATGCTGCCCTCATGGCTGGTGATCCCGCTGGCCGTGGTCCTCGTCGTCATCAGCCAGATCAAGATCAATGTGACGAACGCCTACTCCGGTTCGCTGGCGTGGACCAACTCCATCACCCGGGTCACCAAGCGCTACCCGGGCCGGATGGTGTTCGTCCTGGCCAACCTGACGTTCGCGCTGATCCTGATGGAAACCGACATGTTCAGCTTCCTGAACACCATCCTGGGCTTCTACTCCAACTGCGCGATCGCCTGGGTCGTCACCATCGCCACCGACATCACGGTCAACAAGTACGTGCTGAAACTGTCCCCGCACGCACCCGAGTTCCGCCGAGGCATGCTGTACGCGGTCAACCCCGTGGGAGTGGTGGCCTTCACTGCCGCCTCCGGGCTGTCGATCGCGATGTACTTCCACGCCCTGGGCGACACACTCCAGCCGTACTCGCCGGTCGCGGCGGCCCTGATCGCCTTCGTCCTGACGCCGCTGATGGCCGTGGCCACCAAGGGCCGGTACTACCTGCGGCGCACCGGTGACGGGATCGCGGAGCCGCTGCTGGACGCGGACGGCAATCCCAGCGCGACCATCTACACCTGCCATGTCTGCCGGCAGGACTTCGAGCGCCCGGATGTGGCGGCCTGTCCTACGCACGACGCGGTGGTCTGCTCGCTGTGCCTGAGCACGGACCGGAACGGCGACCACGTGCTACCCGCGGCGAAGCGGCCCGTCACTTCTTCCCATGGGAACGCATAGGGCGCATAGGGACGCCTAGAAACGCTTAGGAACACCTACGAGTAGGGACACCTACGAGCGCAAAGGCCGGTCCGCATCCGCCTTCTGACGGCGAGCGGACCGGCCCCGGGATTCGGCCCAGGAATCAGGCCGAGAATCAGTCCAGGAATCGGACCGGAATCAGGGCAGGGATCGCGGCTCGGGCCGGAATCAGCTCCAGCGCTGGCGCTTGAGGCCGCCGTCGAACGACGCGTAAGCCTGTCCGTTGTCGTAGCCGCCGAGAGTCAGCCCAGTGGCCTTGTTCTGCAGGCGCCAGCCGAAGGAGTCCTTGCTCTCGACCCACTTCTGGTTCTTACCGCCGTTGCAGGAGCGGGCGTACACGGTGCCGTCCTGCTTGCTGTCGAGGCACCATCCGTGGTCAGCGCTCTTGAGGACGTAGGTTCCGTCGGACTGCTTCGTCTCCTGCCACTTCCTCGTCGGAGCGTTGCAGCTGCCGACGCCCACCCAGTAGCCGTTGGACACCAGGCACTTGCCGTTGCCCGTGTTCTTCCACTGCACGGTCTTGCTGGCGGCGAACGCCTGCCCCGAGCCGGCGATCATCAGCGCCGGAGCAAGGACCGCCCCGGCCGCGAACGTACCTATCAGGCGCTTCCTCATCGTGTTCCCCCTTCTAGGGTCCAATACCGGACCGCGGCGACGCGGCTAGCTCCCCTGCCGGCTCCGGCAGGTACTCGGCGGTGGTCAGCCGCCCCGCCGTGCCGAGGGGCGTACGGGCCGGGACGCTGAAGTCCCTGGCACCGCAACGCCCGCTGCTACGGGGGTAGTTACGCCTCGCATGCGTGTCCGTTACCTTTTGTGGACGTGTCCACGTAGTCATGATATCGGCCTTCAATACGCTGAAAAACGTACGAAAGACCGGCGTTACGTTACCCCGACATGATCACGCCCGGCAACGCGCTATGCCCTGGGACTGCGGTGGGTGCCATCCCCTGCGGATCGGCGCCGCTGCTGGGGCCTGGTCGACGCAGGTGCCGTACCACGCCCGCAGCCGCACTGCTGCGCCATCGAGACCGGAGATCCGCACGACGGAACACGCAGGTCTCTACCGTGATGAGCGCGTTGGCTCGGCTTGTGTCCGTGGGGGCGGTGACCTCACATCCGGGCACGTACAGGCCGCACGTGATGCTCTGGGCACCCTCGTCCGATACCGCGACCAGGCAAGTGATCCTGTTGCGGCGCGCTCCGCCTAATTCACCCTGCTCTGGAGCTTTGAACGTGTCCGGGCCGGCCGACAGGTCATCGTTCGTGATGAAGGGGCCCTGGGACCGTCATGCCGCTTCCTCGACGAGATGATCCACTGGCACGTACGAGACTGGGCACGCGACCTACCGAAAATAAAGGAGGCTCTGCACGAGGCCCTCGGTACCGTCCATGACGAGGATGCGTTGGACGGCTTCCACAGGTTGCGAGACCAGGTGCTGACCGAGCGAGAACTCGCCGAGATACGCCTGGGCCCGGGCCCGGGCTCTCAGTTGCTGGAGGGCCGGGGCTGAGGACCGCCCAGCGGCTCACTCGTACCTGCCTCGTCCTCCTGGCCGTGGAAATGCTCGATCCCGTACCAGGGCGACGGCCCGCCGAGCTGCCAGTCGAAATCACCGTGGGACGGGTCGAGCGACCGGCGTGCGGCGTTGACGAAGTTCATCTGTGCCTGAACGAGGCCGCTGTGTATGTTCCTGAGCTCCTCCAGCGCCCTGGCCCGCCCGTCGAAGACGAGGGTGAACCGTTCGATGAGATCGGCGAGGCGGGCGGCAGCCGGCCCGACGTCACGATCCGCGAGGAGACTGACGGACACCAGGGCCGCGTTGAATCGCTCCCAGCGGACCTCGGGCAGGCGATCGTCCAGGTACGCCTGTCGTAGTTCGATCTCGACTGCTGTGAACTCCTGCAGGAAGGTCTCGTACGCGGCTGTCTTCTTGTCACGTATCCACTGGCGGTCCTGGTTGCGCCGACCGACGACGGCGCCCATGTAGACACCCAAGACGGTGGCGGCGGCACCGACGGCAGTTGGTGTGAGTGCTTCCCAGAAGGCTGCCACGTTTCTCCTGTACGCGTGGGTCGCGTCGCGTGTGTCGACTTGAATTTATGGAGGTGTTGGAGCCGTTGAACCGCCCGCAAGTGCTGTCTACTTCTTGAAGCTCCTCGCCCATTTTCTGAGCTGGGCGACTCCCATCGCCAGGCTGATGAGGGCGAAGCACAGCCACATCACGGAGCCCAGGGTCGCCCCGACGCCGGTCTCCCGGAAGTTCTTGCTGCTGCCCACCCAGCCCTCGACGACGTCGAGGTTCTCGCCGGTCGGGTAGTCTTCCGCGTTCTCGAGCGTGCCCCGCCATCGGTCGCCGCCGTCCTCAGCGGGAGCAGCGAAGGTGCCACGGCACTCGTAGTCGGAGTTCTTGCCGCTGGGGTTGGTGTCGGAGCAATAGTCCACTGTGAACGTGCCGCGGGTGCCGACGAGGCCGGTAGCCTGCACACCCTGGATACCGTTGACGATGACCCCGCCGACACCGATGAGGGCGAGCGCGAATCCGATCAGGAGCCCCACGACCCGCCAACCCCATGCCGGCTTCGGTTCTCCCTGGCGGCCGTTGCCCTGCTTACGCGATATCCCACTGCTCACCCGAGCACTCTAAAGCCTCGCGGCACGGCTCTGATCACGGCGTGGTGAGGACGGCGGGGAGACCACCACCGCGTAGCCCCACACGAGCGACCCGCGGCCCATATCGGTCCGCCCACCATCGGCGCGACGCTAAGTTGGAACCACCGAACCAGACCCACCAGAGAACCACCGACAGAGAACCACCGACCAGCCCCGATCAGAGCTGCCTCGAAGGACGCCCCCGATGACCGAAGCGCCGTCCGACTACAACGCCGGTGTCGACCCCGAGCGCGCCCTCAAATTCGCCATCCAGCACATCAAGGGCGACCGGGCCCAGATCGTCGAAGGGGTCATCGAACCCGTGTCACCAACCTGGGACCACGAAGCGACCGCGGAAACCATCCGCGACCAGATCCGCGCACGTGCACGCGAGCTCGACTGCGTCACCGGCAGCGGCAACCTTGACCTCCCCGGCTCCTCCAACTGGTATATCCCCGACATCGCCGTAGTGCCGGCCGCGGCGGCGAAAGGGGCCGGTGCCCTTCTTCCGGCCGACACTCTGCTCGTCGTCGAGGTCACCAGCGAGTCCAACGCCGACACCGACCGTGTGGTGAAGCGCAAGCGGTACGCCGAGTACGGTGCGCCCCTCTACCTCCTGGTCGATCGCCAGGAACGGTCGGTCACCCTCTACTCCGAGCCCGGCGAGCTCGGCTACACCCGCGCCGAGGGCCCCCACCCCTACGGCACCACGCTCCACATCCCGGAGCCATTCGGCTTGGACCTCGACACCAGCGGACTCTGACAACCCCGGCGTGATCAGGGGGTGCTGATCCGGTTCTGCAACGCGCCCCGCCGTGGCGCCCTGATCTCGCCGTGATCGAGCGTGGTCTCCAGACGGTCAGCGGCCTCCCGGACCGCGTTCTCCGTTCGGCCGTAGATCTCCAGGTCGCCGCATTCCCACGAGTCGTGCTCGGACATCCAGACCATGGCGAGAGTCCCAGCTCCTGAAGGGCCGAACGTACTGCGCGGCCCTGCACTTCCTCGTCGGTACCGAAGGTCCGCACGCACCCGTTGAACGCGTACTCCGGCACCACACGCAGCAGCGTCATCTGCACCAGCCACTCGGTGACGGAGTGGCCGAGCAGTTCCCAGGGCCCGTCCTCCTCGTCCGGGGCGGGCCCGAGCCATACGGAGGGATCCGGCAGGTGGGCGTCGGCCGTCCGGTAGCCCCATGCGCAGCATCCTTCGTACTCGGTCATGAAGACGCGGTGCTCGCCGGCCTGCTGCGGCGGCCACGTCAGGATGGTCTCGTACAACTGGCGGTCGACGAGGAACGAGTTGACCGGCGAGGCCATCCAGGCGGTGAGCGCCTCCGGGACTCCGGTGACCGCCGGCTTCGTGTTCGCGCTCCCGACGGCACCGTCGTAGCCGAACTCCCGTTGGAGCTCCGCCACGAGTTGCCGCCGCTGCGGCCACGGAGCAGTCAGCCGCTCGGCGAATCGTCCATAGTCGATGGTCGTGGGTGAGTCAGCGACCCATGTAGACCCCGTGCCACAGCTCCGGTGCCACATACGAGAGACGCAGCTGTCAAGGGAATCCTTCGTTTTTAGACAAGGCGCTACATCGGGCAGGGCGCTGAACACGTCGTCGGTGGGCGTCGTACTACGGGCTACTTGCGCCCGGCAACATCGCACGGTCACCCCAGCCGTGAGAAGCATCGTTGTACGGGCCGTCCGGACGAGACCACGGCGATCCCAGACGGGACACCGCCGGAAGGGAACGAACGACCGTGACAACCCAGCGCACCGCCCGCCTCGCCGCCCTCCTTGTTCTGCCTGCCGCCCTGGCCCTCGTGGGTGCCGCCGCTCCGGCCACTGCTGCCGGGGAGAAGGCGTATCAGATCAACCTGGACCAGCTGAACGACTCGCAGGGCAAGGGCACGGCGTTGCTCAGTCTCAGTGGCAACAAGCTGACCGTGAAGATCGAGTCGGAGGGGCTCGTGCCGGGCCAGCCGCACGCACAGCACATCCACGGCTCCACCGATGGGCACGACTTCCAGTGCCCGGACGAGAGCGCCGACACGGACGGCGACGGGATCATCAACAACACCGAGGCCACGGTGCATTACGGCGATATCAACATCTCGCTCACCACCGATGGCGACACCAGCGCGGAGAGCGGGCTAGCCGTCGACCGCATGCCCAAGGCGGACGCCCAGGGGAAACTCTCCTACGAGCGGACCATCCCCGTGTCCCAGGACGTGGTCGATCACATCAAGGACCTTCATGTGGTGCAGCACGGTATCGACCCGAACGGCAACAAGAAGTACGACTTCGGCGTGGGGAAGAGCGAGCTCGACCCGACGTTGCCTCAGGAGGCCACCGCGCCCGCGGTCTGCGGGATTGTCGAGGGGGCGGCGGTCGGATCCGTTCCGGTGGGTGGCGTGGAGACGGGTGGCGGAACGGCCGCGAGCGACGAGGTGCCCGGGGCCCTGGTGGCCACCGGCGCGCTTGCCGTCGTAGCGACCGCCGGGGCGGTGCTGCTGGGCCGCAGGAAGCGCTCGGCCGCCGGTGTCGAGGCGGCCGGACGGAGCGCCGCGTGAGGGCCCGGATCAAGCGCGTAGCCGGATGCTTTGCCGCCGCCGCGGCGTTGGTGCTGGTCAGCGGATGCGGAGGCCAGGAGTCGGCGTCGCAGGCAGCGCCCGTCGAGCAGCCGCCCGCGCAGGGAGCCCAGGGCGCCCCCGGAACGGGAACGGGAACGGGAGCTGAGAGTGGTCAGGGCGGTGGGCGGGAGACGGGGGGTTCGCAGGGAGCGGCGCCACAGAAGATCTCCGTTCCGTCGCTCGACATCTCTTCCAGCCTGGTGCCCCTGGGTCGGAAGAAGGACGGCGCGATGGAGACGCCCGCCGACCCCGGGAAGGCGGGCTGGTACACGCCCGGCCCGGCGCCCGGCGAGAAGGGCCCGGCCGTCATCGCGGGTCATGTCAGCTGGAACGGGAAACCGGCGGTGTTCCATAGGCTGTCCTCGTTGAAGGCCGGTGACGCGATCGAGGTCGCGCGGACGGACGGGAAGTCCCAGAAGTTCACCGTCAGCCGTGTCGCCCAGTACCCGAAGAACAAGTTTCCCACCATCGAGGTGTACAAGAACGTCGACTACGCGGGCCTGCGTCTGATCACCTGCGGTGGTCAGTACGACGCATCGCAGCACTACTACCCGGACAATGTGGTGGTGTTCGCCAAGCTGGCCGGGGCGGCGGAATAGCATCGCCCGCCGCTGCTGGGGCCGGCTGCTGAAGCCGGCCCCAGCAGCGGCAGCCGCGCTCTGCGCTCTGCGCTCAATGGGTGTTGTTGTCCCAGCTGAATGGGTGTTCTTGTGCCAGCTCAACGGGTGTTCCTGTGCCACGTCCGCCGGGCGCGTTTCGCGGCGTGGCGTCGACCGGCCTCAGGGTGGGCGACGTGCCGGTGAGCACGCCGGCATGAGGCCGGGTCGTCGGCCGGTTCCGCCGACCGTCGTTGCCGACCGCCGTTGGAGGGTTCGTGCCGCTTCCTGCTGCCATCCGTTCACGTTCCAGGACACCACGGGCGATGCGCGTCGCGGCCACCGCGTTGACCGTCGTGGCCCTCATGGCAAGTGGTCCGGCTGCACCCTCGGCCGTCCCGGTGGCTTGGCCCGGCGGGTCCGGACCGCTGACCTGGCATGTCTGTCCCCCCACCAAGTCGGTCCCCCATGACTCGCCCCTGCGCTGCGCCTCCGTCCAGGTGCCGGTGGACTACGCCCGTCCCGAAGGCCCGCGGGTCAAACTGACGGTCTCCCGTCTCCGGGCGTCCGACCCGCGGCATCGGCGCGGCGTACTGCTGCTCAATCCCGGTGGCCCCGGCGGACCGGGGGTGGCGATGCCTGTGTGGTGGAGCGCGACGGTGCCCGCTTCCGTTCGGGCTCACTACGACCTGATCGGCTTCGACACCCGAGGGCTGGCCGCCAGTTCGGGTGTCTCGTGCCATCTCTCGGTCCACCAGTTGGACAATCTGCCGCTGGCTCCGCCGCTGTACGGCAAGCCGTTCTCCGCCACCGCCGAACTGCAGCGGAGCGTCGGCCGGTCGTGCGCCCGGCACGCCGGACCGCTGGTACCGACGATGTACACGAAGAACAACGCCCGCGACATGGACCGCATCCGGGCGGCGCTGAAAGAGCGGCGGATCTCCTACTACGGGGTCTCCTACGGGAGCTATCTGGGCGCCGTCTACGCGCAGATGTTCCCGCGTCGCACCGAGCGGTTGATCCTCGACAGTGTGGTGGACACCTCCGCCACGTGGCGGCGACGCTTCCGGCTCCTCGGCCTGGGATCCGAGCAGCGCTACCCGGACTTCACCCACTACCTCGCCACGCATGACGCCACGTACCACCTGGGCCGGGACACCGGGCGAGTGGGACGGATCCTGTTCACTCTCATTCACCGGCTCGACCGGCACCCGGTCGTCGTCGGCCGGCACAAGGTGAGCGGCACGGTGCTGCGTCAACTCACCTTGCAGGGGCTGTACTCGGACAGCGACTTCCGCAATCTGGCACTGCTCTGGCAGTTCCTGGCCCATGCGCCCGGCGCACCGTCCGCCGAGCGGGTCAGAACTCCGCTGGACGCGCTGTACGCCAAGGCGCTGGATCCCGTGTTCAACCAGCTCGTCCAGCCCAGCGCGGCGGCCACCATGTGCCAGGACGACCGAAGCTGGCCGCGCAGCGTGGCTCCGTATCGGCGCTCGCTACGCGAAGACTCCCGGCGCTATCCGGTGAGCGGGCCCATGAGCAGCGACATCTTCCCGTGCGCCTTCTGGCCCTACCGGCCCCGCGAAGCGCCGGCGAAGATCACGGGCCGCGGGCCGCGCAACATTCTGCTGCTGCAGAACCTCCGCGACCCGGCCACGCCGTACATCGGGGCTCAGGCCACGCGCCGTGCCCTCGGCCGCCGAGCCGCGCTGGCCGGCGTGGAGCAGGGCGGGCACGGCGTCTACGGCTTCACCCCGAACCGCTGCGCGAGCGCCGTCGCCACCGCCTGGCTGGTCGACGGCGCACTCCCCCGTCGCGACATCCGCTGCCCCGGCACCCGCTGACCGGCGGTCCGAACCCGCCGGCAGGGTGTGAGTCCCTGGAATCGGCCCGCACTCGCCCTCGACACCGTCGTTTAGTGTCCGTTGATCTCCGGCAGGAAGGATCACTCTCACAAGGTCGCACCACCAGCCATGAGGGGGAAACACCTATGGGTGTCGTGAAGTTCGTCCGGCTCGAATGCGTCAAGCAGGAGGACTGGAATGGTGAGGACGACATCTACATCACGATCAATGGTGACCAGGTCTACTCGACCAGCATCAGCGAGGACGACAACAAGCGCGACATCGACCAGACCTTCACGTACCAGGGCGACGTCGCGACCGTCCGCATGTATGAGTACGACAGCACCGATGACGACGACCTCCTCGGCGAGCAGATCGTGCTCGGCGACTACGGCGAGATGAAGTTCACCGAGGACGACGCCTACTACACACTCTCCTACCGGGTGATCGAACGGTAGCCGCGGGCGGGGCCGCGCGGTTGGTGCGGGCGGCATCCGGCTTGTAACGCCGGACCGACCTAAACCGGTCGGCCGCGCGCCGGCCGCGCCCCCGTCGAGCACGGCTTCGCGCACCTGAAGACCTGGCGCATCCTCACCGAACTCCGCACGAGCCCCGCCCGCGCCACCAACCTGCTCCGCGCCCTGCTCGTCCTGACGACCCTCGAACTCGACCGCTGACAGACGGTCAAGACCGAAGACAGCCGCCCACGACCAGCACGAGCACGAGCACCCACGAACCCCGCCACACCAGCAGCCGCACCAGCTAAAACCAAGATGGTGGACCTTCAGTGAAGATCCGACTGGATCTCGGTCAGTCGATGCCTTCGACTATGCGGAAGTCGCGCTCGACGCCGTCGGAGAGGGCGGCCAGCGCCTCCTGGTAGGCCGCACTCTCGCGCGCCGCGACGGCCTGCTCGAAGCTGTCGAACTCGACCAGGACGGTGCGCTCGGCGATTCCGGCGTCATACGCCACGACCCGACCGCCACGGACGAGGGTCCGACCGCCCATGGGCCCGACGGCCAGACTGGCCAGCTTGTTGTAAGCAGCCAGCTTCTCAGGGTCTGAAATGGTGCGGTAGACGCTGACCCAGTAGCCCTTGGGCATGGAACCTCCAGTGTTGGGATGAGTGCATCTGACTTACGGGTTGGTCTCGGACGGGCGTCGGCGGGCGAGAGCGAGGCTTGTCAGCGTCGCGATCGCCATGGCGCCGATGCCGACCAGCGCCGCGGTGGTGTAGGCGCTGTCGTCGGGCAAGAGGTGGCCGGGGCCGGTGCCCGCGGCGAGGATCAGGCCGCCGATGGCGCTGCCCAGGGAGTACCCGACGCTGCGGACGACGTAGTTGAAGCTCATGGCGCTCGACGTCTCGCTCTTGGGGGTGACGGCCAGGATGACGCCGGGCATCGCGGCCGAGAAGCCGCCGACGCCGAAGCCGAGCACGCCCATCGCCGCGAACAGTTCGGCCAGGTCCGACCGGGCCGCCGCGAACAGGGCGAACCCGCCGCCGACCACGACGGCGCTGCCGGCCAGGAGCAGGGGGTCGGCGATCCGCGTCCGGATCCGCGGCGTGAGCTTGCCGGCGACGAACCCAAGGACCGAGAACGGGATGAGGACCAGCCCGGCGACGAAGGTCGTCAGCCCGAAGCCGTAGCCGGCGCCGTGCGGCGTCTGCGCGTACCGGGTGATGAGCGTGAGCAGGAGGTACATGCCGATCCCGGCGACGAACATGGCGAGGTTCGCCCCGGCGACCGCCGGGTGCCGCACCGCCCGCACATCGACCAGGGGCGTCGTACTGCGCAGCTCGATGACGGCCCAGACGCAGAGCAGCACCACCGCGACGACGGCGAGGCCCGCCGCCACGACGAGGTGCCGGCTCCACAGATTCCGTTCGCCGGCGAGAAACAGCACCAGGAGCAGCGCAGCGGCCAGGACGACCGCGCCCGCCACGTCCACGTGGGCGGAGCGGCCTTCGGGAGCTTCGGGCATGGAGCGCCACGCGGTCAGGAGGGCGGCGGCGGTGACGACCAGGCCGAGGCCGTAGGCGGCCCGTACCCCGCCGAGCTCGGCGAGCAGTGCGGCCAGCGGGTAGCCGACGCCGGCCCCGATGACCGAGACCACCGAGATCAGGGCGATCACGGCCGCGCTGCGCTCCTCGGGGAGGTGGTCCCGGGCCACGCCCATCATCAGCGCCGTCAGCCCGAGCCCGACGCCCTGGGCCGCCCTGCCGGCCAGCAGCCACGCGAACGGCAGCGGCAGCACGGTGAGCGCGCTGCCGGCGACGACGACCGCCAGCGTGGCGAGGATCGTGGCCCGCCGGTGCGGGCCGGCTCCGAGCCGGCCCAGGACCGGCGTGGCGACGGCGCCGCTGAGCAGCGCGACGGTCAGCGTCCACTGCGCGCTGCCGAGCGAGACGTGGAACGAGGTCGCCACGCTGGTGATGAGCGGCGTCCCGAGGCTGGCGACCGCCGCCACGACCAGAGCGATGAACATCAGGGCGGGGACCAGCAGCCGCGCCTCGGAGCGCGCCACCGCGAACGCCTTCACCGCGACCCCGCCGACCGGCTGCCCGGTCACTGCTTCGGCCCTTCGCGGTCCTGGCTTTCGAGCTCGGCCAGATGCTTCAGCGCCGGAAGGGCCGCCACCAGCGCCTCGACCTCGTCGCCGGTGAGCTCGCCGATCAACCGCTCGAACGCGTGGACGCCCGCCTGGCGCCGCGTCCGGACATAGGACGCGCCGGCCTCGGTCAGGCACACCAGCGTGACCCGCTTGTCGGACGCGTCGCCCCGCCGCTCGACCAGGCCGGACTCCTCCATCACCCGGACCAGGGCGGTCATCGCGGGCTGGGTGACGCCCTCGACCGCGGCCAGATCGGTGATGCGCCGCGGGCCGGTCCGGTCAAGGGTGGCCAGGGTGGCGGCGGACGTCAGGCTCATGTCCCGGGGCAGGCGTCTCGCGGCCCTGGTGGCCAGGCCGTAGAGGGCTGCCCCGATGGCGGCGGACGCGCCAGAAGCGGTGTCTTGACGACTCATGCTCGAAGCATAGCATTTTTATATTCATACTTTATGGAAATGGCCGACTGGCGCGGGCGGCCTCGACCGCTGGGAGCCGGTGACGGGGATGAGGGTGCCGTCGATCAGCACGGCCGGACTTGAGGGGAGTGGACTGTCAGTGCCCGGCGCCAGCATGCTCACCTGGGTCGTGCCCCAGATCCTCCGTCACGGGCAGGCACTCGGCGAGCAGGTCGACGACGTCGCGCCAGGCTCGCTGCGCGTGCCGTGGGTGGTAGCCGACGCCGGGGACCGCGGGGTGGTCGACCGGCGGGTGGTGGAAGGCGTGCAAGGCGCCGCCGTAGACGGTGAGGCGCCAGTCGACGCCCGCGGCCTGCATCTCGGTGGTGAACGCGTCCCGTTGCGCGGGCGGCATGATCGGGTCTTCCGACCCGACCCCGGCCCACACCGGGCAGCGAATGCGCGCCGCCTCGCCCGGTCGGCCCGTGGTCAGTGCGTTGACTGTCCCGATCGCACGCAGGCTGACGCCGCCGCGCCCGAGTTCCAGCCCGACGGCGCCCCCGGTGCCGTAGCCGACGGCGGCGATCCGGTCGGGGTCGGTCCGCGGTTCGGTGCGCAACACGTCGAGCGCCGCATGCCCGATGCCCCGCATCCGGTCGGGATCAGCGAGCAGCGGCAGGCAACGGGCCAGCATCTCCTCGGGGTCGCCCAAATAGCGCCCGCCGTGAAGGTCGAAGGCCAGCGCTATATATCCCAGTTCGGCGAGAGCATCGGCCCGGCGGCGCTCGACGTCGCTGAGCCCCATGCCCTCTGGTCCTAGCAGCACCGCGGGCCGGCGGTCGACACCGGCCGGGAGCGCGAGGTGCCCGATCATCGTCAAACCGTCGGCCGGATACTCGACCGTACGCGTCGTAATCGTCGTAATCGTCGTCATGAGACTGGACTGTAGTGATCGTCGAGCCCGGTCCGGCCGGTGTTCTGCCGCTGGCAGAACAGCGCGGGTATCCCTCGGAAATACGGCGAGGGCTCACGAGGCTCGACCCGCTTGGTCGGCCGGGGTGATCGACGTGCTGCCTCCTCGTCAGCAGACTGAGGCCACTTCATCCTGGATGGTGGCGTCTCTGGGGCGCGCGGCGGCCGCAAGCACTTGATCGGCCGGCGGTGAAGCTGCCGCGCGGCCCAGCGTGTTGATTCACCGAGCAGTCGACAACGTAGTCCCGGTCACTCCGGTTCGAAGGCTCGCAGGGTGTCGTCGCCGTCGGTCCACAAGACCCCGAGTCGCTGCCGGGCCAAGAGCCAGCCGTCCCCGTTCCGGCGGAACTCCCAGTCGTAGGGGCCGCCCATGGAGTAGGGGGCGGAGGTTCTCCCGGGAGCGGTGACGGCGACGAACCACATGTATCCGATCCCGGTTGCCCGGTCGCCCGCCACGTCTACGTGCATGTTGAGGATGTGGTGCTGGATGCTCGTGTAAGGCGACTCGGCCTCCTCCACCTTCGCGCGAATGGCCTCCTTTCCCTGGGTTCGCTGCCAGGGCCCGAACTCCAGCACGGCGTCTTCGGCCCAGCAGGCGGACCAGGTCCGCCAGTCCTTGCGGTCCAGTGCCCGCCAGCCGCGGATCATGAGGGCGTGCAGGGCGTCCCGGTCCTCCAGGTCCCGCACTCTGCGCGTCAGGTCGTCGAGGGCGGGCGTGTGCAGCATTCCGGTTCCTTCCGTCACTGGGCGCTCGCTGCAGGTCGTACGACGATCTCGTTGACGTCGACGTGCGGCGGCTGGGAGATCGCGTAGGCGACGGCGTCCGCGATCGCGGAGGCCGGCAGGGCCACGGCGCGGTAGGTCCGCATGGCCGCCCGGGCGGCCGGGTCCGCGACGCTGTCGGCGAGTTCGGACTCCGTGACGCCCGGCGAGACCAGCGTGACCCGGACGTCACCGGCGGACTCCTGACGCAGGCCTTCGGAGATCGCACGGACCGCGAACTTGGTGGCGCAGTAGACGGCGGCGGTGGGAGAGACCTCGTGCGCGCCGACGGAGGCGATGTTCACGATGTGCCCGCCGCCTTGCGCGCGCATCACGGGCAAGGCTGCGGAGATGCCGTGCAGGACACCCCGCATGTTCACGTCGATCATGCGGTTCCACTCCTCCGTCCTGAGCGCCTCCAGCGGCGACAGCGGCATCACCCCGGCGTTGTTGACCATCACGTCCACGCGGCCGTAGCGCTCTGTGGCCGCTGCCACGAAGTCCTGGACGTCGGCGGCCTCGGTGACGTCCAGGCGCTGGGTCGCCGCCGTGCCGCCCGTGGCGGTGATCTCCGTGACGAGTTGGTCCAGGCGATCGGTGCGCCGTGCTCCCAGGAACAGGCGGTGGCCGTCGGCGGCGAGCCGGCGGGCGGTCGCCTCGCCGATCCCACTGCTGGCACCGGTGATCGCTACGACCTTGACTGTCTGGTCCGGCATGACTGCCCCTTATCTCTTGGTAGGGCACCGAGTCTGGGCGAGGTGTTGCACACGGCCCAGGCCGTGTGCTGCCTGGGTGCGCTACACCCAGGCAGCACACCGGTCCCGCGGCCTAGCCTGGGCACATGACCGACAACCAGCTGGGTGAGTTCCTGCGGGCGCGCCGTGCGGCCGTGCGGCCAGACGAGGTCGGGATGCCGAGCCATGGCGTGCGGAGGGTCGCCGGGCTGCGCCGCGAAGAGGTCGCCGTACTGGCAGGGGTGAACGCGGACTACTACACCCGGCTGGAACAGGGCCGCGAACGCCACCCGTCCGCGCAGGTGGTGGATGCGCTCAGCCGCGCGCTGCTGCTGGGCACAGACGCCCAGGCACACCTTCACCAACTGTCCGGAACCGCACCGTCCCAGCGGCCGGTCGCCGCCACCGACCAGGTCGCCCCCGCCCTGCGCGTCCTGCTGGACGGCTACCCCAGCACTCCGGCGTTCGTCATCAACCCGACCCTGGACATCCTGGCCGCCAACGCCCTGACCGAGGCGCTGTACTCCCCCTTCGAACCGACGGACAACCTGGCCCGCATGGTCTTCCTCGACCCGGCAGGTCGGCCGTTCCACCCCCGATGGGACCGGACAGCCGAGATGGTAGTGGGGCACCTGCGCCAGGCGTCCGGCGTCGATCCCGGCAGTCCACGCCTACGAGTTCTCGTAGGCGAACTCAGCACGCGCAGCACGGACTTCGCCCGGCTGTGGAACACCCACGCCGTGCGCGGCAAGACCCGGGAAAACAAGCACTTCCACCACCCGGACGTCGGTGGCCTGACCCTCACCCACCACGCATTCGACGTGCGGGACGCCCCCGGCCAGCAGTTGATCATCTACCACGCCGAACACGGCAGCCCCAGCGCCGAGGCACTCAGCCTGCTCGGCTCCGTGCACGCCACAACGAACCGCGCCTCTCGGTCCGCCGGGTGACAGCCTGTGCGTGGCACGGTGAGCACAACGGATCTACGGACCTCACGCCGGACGTAAACCGCGGCGCCGCCGCATGATCGGGGCTGAACGTGCCTTACATGCCCAACTGGCTTGCGCGCCTTTCACCTGCAAGTTTGCGCGATAGCCCTAGATAACGAGCGACGCCCTGGGGAAAGGGTGGAGTTCGGCCAGATGACCGCCTGGTCGAGCGCGCTGTTTCGCGCACCCGACCAGGTCCTACCTCGGTGACAGATACGGGCGGGTGATCAGCTCAATCGCATGACCGGCGGGGTCTTTGAAGTACACGCCTCGACCGCCGTACCCGTTGTTGATCTCGCCTGGGCCCCGCCCGCTGAGGAGCGCTCATGCGGTCGTGGATACCCGTGCAGATCGAGGCGTTCACCTCGGTGCGGATCTTCGAGGCCATCTTGTCGAAGGTCGAGAACCCGGGCAGCTCCAGCCCGGCATCCACCACCTTCTCCAGCGCGATGTTGATCAGATCCGCCGGGCGGTTCTTCGCCGCGGCTTCCTTGCGGATCGACTGTTCGACGATCTGCCGGGCCTTGGCCTGGTCGTACGTCACGCCGGCCTGCTTGCGGACCAGGCCCCGGTGGTGCTTGGCGGTCCGCTCCGCCCGGTACACCGGCAGCGTGCCCTCCGGCAGCGCCACCGCGCGCCGGACGAAGTCCACCACCATCTCCGGGACGTCCTCCAGTGCGGGGAAACACCCCATACGCCGGTACGACTTCAGCATCAGCAGCAGCGCCAGCAGATGCTCATCGCAGTCCGTGGCATCGGCCGCCCACTCCAGCGCATCACGGCTCGGGGAGAAGAACAGATGCAGCTCATGCGCGGTGATCAGCCGCTTGAACCACGGATACCCGGTCCGTTCGATCGATGTCACAACCCACCCCAGGCCAGATGACGCTCAACATCACCACCAACGACACTGAACTGAGCCGAATGGGTGACGGCCGACGGGCGCTCAGGGCTTCGAGATCATCCCGTTGCCCCTTTGGCGCGTATCTCGGTCACGCCCCTCACAACGCCGGTTCAGGCGATTCACCGATCCGCGGAGGGACAACGGCGAAACCGTGATCCCGGCTCAGAACAGGTTCTAGAGGAAACGCTCGGTGATGGCTTCGGCGATCTCGCCGGGCTCGTGTTCGGGGATGTAGTGCCTGGCGTCGGGCAGTTGGAGAACCTTGTGATCGGTGAAGGTGCCGCGCATCCGCGGCAGGTGCACCGCGGGGCGGAAAGCCATGTCCTTCATTCCCCAGACCAGGAGGGTCGGCTTGTTGCCGAGTCGAGCGGGCACGTCCGTGGCCAGCTGCTCTAGCAAGGGGCGGGCAGCCAGGATCTGCTGGGGCATGACGGCGATGCCGCGCCTGGCTTCGGGGGACGGCTGCACCTTGCGGTAGTGATCGGCCTCGGCGGCGCTGAGCTTGTTCCGCAGCTCACCGAGCAGGAAACGCTCAACTATGAGGTTGTTGCGCAGAATCTGCCGCTGCATCGGCGGGCTTCCCATGACCCGGCCGAAGGCCTTCATGGTCCAGGCTTCCGCCGGCCAGAACAAGGTGTTGCCGAGCACCAGCCCACGAACCCGGTCGGCTCGCTTGGTGGCTACGGCAGTGCCGACCGGTCCGCCCCAGTCCTGGCCCATGATCACGAACTGGTCGAGCCCCAGATGATCGACGAATTCGCCGATGACAGTGGCGTGTTCGGCGATGGTGTAACCGTAGTTCGGCGGCCGTTCCGACAAACCGAAGCCCAGATAGTCGACCGCCACGCAGCGGAACCGGTCGCGTAGCTCGCCGATGATCTTGCGATAGAGGAAACTCCACGTGGGGCTGCCGTGACAGAACAGGATGGGGATTCCGGATCCCTCGTCTATGTAGTGGATTCGGCCGGCGGATGAATCGAACCAGCGGGATTCGAAGGGGTAGAGGGCTTTGTCCGGGGTGAAGTCGATCATCATCGCGTCGTCCTGTCCGAAGGCTTCGACCGACCCTACGGCCGAATCGACTGCGGTTCGGTGCCCTCGGTGGATGCACCAGTGAGATGCTCGCCACGCGGCCGGTGGCGGTGGCGGTGGTGCTGTCGAGATGGACAGAGAGCAAAACCGTGATCCCGGCTCAGAACAGGCCCTCATACGCTGCCGTCGTCCTGCCCCTGGTCTCCTGTTCCCACATCGTCATGACCTCGGCGGCGTCGACACCGCACTCCTCGGCGAAGCGCTTGGTGAGAGCTCGGCTCGGAAACTTCCGTCCGGCCAGCACCTGGGACAGATAGCTCGCCGAGACACCGGTGCGCTGGCCCAGCCTTCGTAGTGTGATCCCGGCTTTCCGTTGCATGAGTGAGAGCGTCGGCGCGAGGCGGTTGGACGCTTGCGGTGACAGGGGCAGCGGTCCGGGTTCCGGGCGTTCGGCAGGGGCTTGCCCACCTAGTTCTTCGAGGCCTTCGGTTCCTGCGGAGCCGTACAGGACGTCGGCAGCTGACGGGAGGTCGGTTCGGCGCCATCCGACCATGCGTTGCACCAACCGTGTGGCCGTTTCCCTGCGGTGGACCCGGCGGGCCGTTTCCGGGCTCACGTTCAGGGCGCGGCCGACGGCCTCCCAGCGGACGCCTCGGGCGCGGGCCTGTTGGACGAGGCCGGCCGTCACGGCATCGATCTGGGCCTTCATTCGGGCCGCGGACTGCACGGCGGCAATGGCACCCTCGGCATCGCCGTCCATGGCCGCCAGACGTACGACGTGGCGGACTTCCTCCTGGAGGTCCAAGGTCAGGTCGAGCAAAGCTTCATCGCGGGCGGGATCGGCGGCGGTTCGGTTCCGCTGCTGCTTCAGCCGGTGGAAAGACTGGCGGCATTGGGCGCTGCAATATTCCGGGCGGCGTCCCGGGCGTGCCGGGGCCTGCACCACCGTGTGGCAGTGCTTGCAGTCGTAGAAGGAGGCTGGCCGGCTGCCCATGTCGGGCGTCTCCCTTCGTTCGCCGGTGACGAAACGGGTTCTGTACACCGTTTTTCCGTGGCACTGGCGGTCACCTTTGACCGATCTCCTGGAAGAAACTCCGGGGGTGGGGCGGCGCGTGTGCCGCCCCGCCCCCGGGGCCGTGTCCTTACGAAGACTGCACCGCAGTCTGCGCAAACGCGCAGGCCACAGGCACTGCGAGGGCTGTGAGGGCCGTGAGGGCATCCAGCCAGGACGGCTTCGGCGCGGCGTGGATCACGATGATCGGGCCGCGCCGCAGAGCGAGAAAGGCGCTGACGGTCGCGTTAACCGGTTCATCGTGCTCGTTGCTCGCCCAATTCCCGGAAACGCGGTTCGCCAGGCGCACCTTAGGGTTGAGAGCACGGGCGACGGTCTGCGTTAACCGCCTCGCCCATGATCGGTCAGGGGACATGCTGTTACCTCTCGTGATCGGTAGCTGTGGAAAAGCGCGGGCCCCCTTGGTGGTGCGAACACCAAGACTCCGGGGCCCGCGCTCAGCGTATTGAGTCACCGATCGCCACCAGCGCGGATATTCGTTCCGGTTTGACGCGAGATATCCGCTACTTTTCGGGGCATATGGCGCTGCGCGATTAATCCTTTCCGGGTTGGTTTCGCCGAAGCCACACGCGAGGAGGCGTTGATTGGTAGGCGGGGCATGGGGGGGGCGGCGTCTTCGGTGCCGTCGGGGCGGCAGGCCACGCGGGTGAGCACGCGGGGTGACGTGTGATCAGCGCTGTTGGAGGTTAGGGCCACCGCCGGGCAAGGCCTCGCGCCGGACGGCAGCCGCTATCCTCCGGCCGCATGGCTGACGAGCTCTGCGCGGTATCGAGGTCGTCGGTGTGGATCCGGCCCGCGCCTCCATCGATGTGGCACGGGCCAAACCAGGCGGCGACCGGGTTCGTTGGCTCTGTGGTGACGCGACCGTGCTCCCGCCGCTGGAGGTCGACCTCGTCACCATGACGGCGAACGTCGCCCAGGAAATCGTCACCCCACTCACATGGCAAAGGACCCTGACCGAGGCTTATCAAGCGCTGCGGCCGGGCGGTCATCTGGTGTTCGAGACCCGGGACCCGTCCCGGCGCGCCTGGGCGGAGTGGAACCGTGAAGCCTCCCACAGGGTTGTGGAGGTGCCGGATGTCGGTACGGTCGAGAGCTGGGTCGAACTGGTCGAGGTCGACGAGCCGTTGGTGACATTTCGCGGGCACTATGTGTTCGCCGCGGACGGGCGGGTGCTGACGTCCGATTCGACCCTCAGGTTCCGTGACCGACAGGAAGCCGAAGCGGACCTGGTCGGGCATGGCTACGTCCTGCAAGAGGTTCGCGGCGCGCCCGACCGGCCCGGCAAGGAGTTCGTCTTCGTCGCTCGGCGGCCGACGCAGGCGCATCGATCTCTACGTCGGTGATCAGCATCCTCAGCACCCCTCAGCGTCTTCGTCACCCTCAGCGCCTTCTAAGCTCTGGTCCATGACGACAACACATACGTACGACGTCACGGTCGAGTGGACGGGCAACCTCGGTTCGGGGACGGACAGTTATCGGTCCTTCAGCCGGGATCACGAAGTACTGGCGGACGGCAAGGCCGGGATCGCCGCCTCCTCGGATCCCGCGTTCCGCGGCGACCCCGCGCGCTGGAACCCCGAGGAGTTGCTCGTCGCCTCCGTCGCTCAGTGCCACATGCTCTGGTACCTCCACCTCTGTGCTGTCGGCGGGGTCGTCGTCACCGACTACGAGGACCACGCCCATGGAGTCATGGCCATGGACGAGAGCGGCGGCGGAGGACAGATCACCGAGGTTGTCCTACGCCCCGAGGTGACGGTCGCCGACGCGTCGATGACGGAGAAGGCCCGGTCGCTGCACGGGGACGTACCCGCACTGTGCTTCATCGCCCGCTCGGTGAACTTCCCCATCACCCACGCACCCGTGATTCGGGTCCAGGAGAGCTGACGGAGTCCGTCCGGCCTCACCACGGCAGTCGGTTACCAAGTGGGAACGGGGAAGTGGGGACGGGGAATTGGGGACGACGGACGTGGGTGATGAGTCACTCATAGCGGCGGTACGGAACGGGGACGCGAAGGCGGTTGCCGCACTGCTCGAAGCGGGGGCCGACCCCGACGCCGTCGACGGGGACGGTACGCCCGTTCTGCACCTGGCGGTGGACGCCTTCGACCTGACGGTCGTCGAGCTCCTGATGTCGTCGGCCCGGTTGGACAGCGTTTCCGCCGACGGTCGTACTCCCCTCCTGCGCGCGATCGACCGCGGCGCGTACGACATCACGGCGGCGCTCATCGGCGGTGGTGCGCAGCTGTGGCACAAGGACGCCGAAGGGCGTGACGCTTTGGCGCTGGCCCGGTACTGGCATGAAACAGGCGCCGTGGCCGAGCTGCGCCGCAGGAGTGGGATGTCGGAGTCGGTCGGGTCCAGGACCGTCCAGGGTGAGTTCGGGGGGAGCTGTGCGGAGCTGTCACTGGGCGGCCTTACGGTTCGTACCGGGCACACCGCGATCCTCACCGAGCTGGAGCCGAAGTACGGGATCAGGCCGTCGTTCGACGAGTTGATGTCCCGTGCCCTGGCCGAACCGGACCACGACCACGCGGTGTGGTGGGCGACGACGTCCGTGCTCCAGCAGCGTCACGACCCCGCCGTCCGGGCGGCGGCCGCCGCCCTGCGGCACCGTCCTGACCCGTTGGAGCGGTACTTCGGCGCCCAGGTGCTCCGCCTCAACCTCTTCGACGAGAGCAAGGACGCGCCGTTCGACGGGCTGCTGGCCGACCTGTTCCTGCCCTGGGTGGCGCGGGAGCCGGATCCACGTGTGACATGGATTCTCGTCGCCGGACTGAGCGACGCCATGGACCCCCGCGCCGAGGAGTCGCTGCCGGCATTCACCCGCCACCCCGACGGCAGGATCCGGCAGCTGGCGGTGTCCGGGCTGCGCAGTGCAGTCGGGGCTGGCAATCCCGAGGCGCTGGCCGCCGTCCTGGCGCGCACCCGGGACGAGGACGCCGCGGTCCGTCAGGCGGCGTGCGCGGCACTCGCCCTGGCTCCCGCGCACTCCGCGGCCCCCGCGGACGCCCTCGCCGGATGTCTCGCCGACGGGGACGAACGCGTACGGGTCACGGCCGCGGCGCAGCTGGCGCTGCGCGACGATCCGCGCGGTGAGGAGATCCTGCGGGGCCTCGAACCCGCCGACGAGGGTTCCCCGTACTACTGGTTGTTGGACGAGGTGTGTCGTCACCGCCAAGGGGGTTCTGACGGGCGGCTGTGACGCGCGTGGCTGGGGCTGCCACCGTTACTGAAACGGGAACTGGTGGTTGGTCAGTTCACCGCCGGGAGCAGGCGGTTACGGAAGAGGTCGAGCACGTCGTCCAGCGCCGCGCGGGTCGGCTGGCCGGGTTCGTCGATGAGGTGCTCGGTCAGTACGGAGTGCGGCGGCAGTGCGGCGTCGGGGTTCGCGTCGGCGTCGTCCAGTTCGACGGCGATGAACGCATCACCGAGTTCGCGGCGCAGAAAGGCGAATCGGTCGCCCGGTACGAACCTGTCCCCCTTGAAACGCAGCCCCATGACACGAAGGCCGTCGCGTTCGCAGCGGGCCCGGACGGCGGCGAGGTCATCGGCGCAGATGTCGATGCCGGCGGCCCGCCTCTTGGTGAGGGCCAGCGGCAGGGAAGGCTGGGACAGGACGGGGGCGAGAAGGCGCTCATCGGCGGCCATGGCCAGGGCGAAGCCGCCGGTGAAACACATGCCGACGGCTCCGACGCCGGGGCCGCCGCAGCGCTGGTGCTCTTCCGCGGCCAGGGCGCGCAGCCAGGTCACCACGCGGGAGGACTTCCCGGTGGCCAGTGCGGTGAACTCCCGGCTCACACACACCTTCCCTATCGACGAGGCCACGTAGAGCCCGGCCTTCAGCCGGCCGACGGTATTGGGGTCGGCATCGCGGCCGGGCGTGCCGAAAAGCACCGGGAGCACTGCGGTGCAGCCGATGGCGGCCACCCGTTCCGCGAACTGCAGCACCTTGGGCGTGATCCCCGGAATTTCCGCCATCACGATCACCGCGGGGCCCGTGCCGCGCCGCAGGACCCGGCGGGTGATGCCGCCGTGTGCGAAGGTGCCGCGGTCGAAACCGGACAGGTCATGATCTGCCATGGACTACCACCATCCTGGTCTGGTGCTGCTCGAAAGCTGATCGCGTACGGCTCTCCGCGCAGGGTGAGAGCGGTGAGGATCATGTCCTCGCAGGAAGTGTCCTCCACCGGTGCGGTTCTGCGTGGGGCGGGGGGGGTGGGTGGCTGTCGTGCGCTGGGCCGTCCGGCGCGCTGTGCCCGGTCGGGTGGCCGTGGTGTCCCCCGCCCCGGCAGACGGGCGGAGCGTCCGATCTGACGGAGTATCCGATCTGACGGAGAGCCGTCTGATCTGACGGAGCGTCCGGTCTGCCGGGAGCGAGGGCCACCTTCACTGGACCGGGGTCACCGGACCGGGGTCACAGGACCACGGAGGTCTCCTGCCGCGCGTAGCTGAAACCGTCGTTGTCGAAGTAGAAGACGGTGACCTTGACCTTGTCGCCCTTGGCGAAGTGCGAACCGGCCGACGGGCGCAGCGCCACCTTCGCGGCGTGACTGTTGTAGTCACAGGCGAGCTTGTCGGCCTTGATGGTGCCTGCGGCGGTCGACTCGTCGTGCCCGGTCGGGTTGAGCTTGGTGGCGTTGGCGACCAGTTGGTGGTTGATGCCCGTGTCGCAGGAGTACGTGACATTCACCTGGAGGCCCGGCTCGCGGAGCGAGACCTTGTCGATGGCCAGCAGGTTGGCCTTGGCGACAGCGGACGGAGCGGCGGCCAGCACGCCCGCGCCGGCCAGGATGGTGACGGCCGCGGTGCCGGCGAGGCGGCGCCGGAGAGCCGATGCCTTGGTCGGCTTCGCTGACCGCACGGTGTTGACGGACTTCATCGAGGTTCCTTCCCCCACACGCGCTGTCCCCCGTGGTCGACACAGCGGAGAAATCTCCGACTGTGCGGGCGACTGCGACAGTTGTTCGTTTTGGAGCGTGATCCTACGTGATCTCCTGTGTGAACCGGAGTGGGAATTCGTCACGGAGCTCCCATGGGGTTCTGGGGGCCTCCCCTGTGCGTGGGGGGGTGCCGGGCCGACAGAGCAGGGCCGCCCGGCCGCATGTGGGGTGCGGCCGGGCGGCCTTGGTGCTCGGCCGGGTTACCAGCTGTGTGCTACATCCACGATCAGCTGGTCGCCGGACTGGAGCACCCGGAAGGGCAGCTTGGCACGGAGGCCCAAGCCGACCTGGGTCTGTCCCTCGAAGCTCGCCCCGAACTTGGTGTCCTTGAACGTCTTGTAACCGGTGAGGTTCACACCCGGCAGCGGCTTCCCGGCCCGTCCTGCGTAGGTCTGCTTGCCGGTCGCCCCGTCGTAGCTCGGCGCGGACACGTAGATCTGCAGGATGGCGCGGCCGTTGACCGGTATCAGCTCACCGGAGCCGTCCTGATGGAACTTGTCGACGTAGCCGACGTGGTAGCCGAGCTTGCCCTTCGCGCCGCTGATGTCGAAGACCATGCGGTCGTAGCATGCGCTCCGGCTGGTCTTGATGTTCTTCAGCGGTTGGCCGTCCGAGTCCGTGGCCGACTTGTCGCCGCTGCCCCAGACGGTCGAGCAGACCATGGGCGCGGCGGCCTTGCCCACCGGGCCGGTCGCGGCGCCGGCTGCTTGGGCGGTGCCCGCCAGCCCGGCGCCCGCGAGTACGAGCGCCGCGGCCGCTGTCCCCAACCGTCGCATGAATTACCCCCAAAGAGAATTGAGTACAGATGCGTTGGGGAGGACGGGCGGCGTTGCGGCGGGGTTGTATCCCGATCGGATTTCCGCCAAGGGTGGCGTGAAGTGGTGCGTGAGGGGTGAGCACGAACAGGACAGCCGTGCCCTTGCCGTTTACGCTGACGTGGTGTCGAGTAACGAGTTGGAGCGGCTGGCCAGGATCCGGATGCAGGTGACCGGAGAGAGCCTCGAACGTGCCATGGCGGTACTTCAAGGTCGCCCCGAATCCGCCGGCCACGGCATGCCGTCCGGCCACCACACGCCATCCCCGGAGCCCGAGTCGGAGTCGGAGTCGGGGTCGGAGTCGGGGTCGGAGTCGGGGTCGGAGTCTGATCCGGAGTCGCAGGCGGAGTCTCGGCCGGACGAGCAGCCGAAGGCGCAGGCCGAGGCACAGCAGTCGCAGTCGCAGTCGCAGTCGCAGTCGCAGTCGGGCGAGCGTAGGCAGCCGTATCTGCGGGCCGTGCCCTGACGCGGCCGCGGCCAACACCACCATCACCGCCAACACCACCATCACCGCCATCGCGACCGTCAGCCCGAGCAGGGACCCCGGCCCGCTGCCCCCTCAGCCGCGTTCCATGAGCAGCAGAGCGATGTCGTCGGCGCGGTACGAGGAGCGTCCGGCGTCGTGGAGGAGGCGGTCGGCGAGTTCGTCCAGAGAGTCGGCGCGGGCGTGGGCCAAGGAGGCGCGGAGGCGGTCGATGCCCACGTCGATGTCGGCGGTGCGCTCCTCGATCAGGCCGTCCGTGTAGAGGGCGAGGAGGGAGCCGGGCGGGAGGGCGATCTGGGTCTGCGGATAGTCGCTTGCGTGGTCCACGCCGAGGAGGGGGCCGAGCTCCAGTTGTACGACGTTGGTCGTGCCGTCGGGGCGACGCAGCAGTGGTGGCGGGTGGCCGGCGCGGACGGCGTACGCGCGGTGGCTGCCCGGCTCCAGGCGGATGTAGCAGCAGCTGGCGAGGAGCCCGGGGTCGAGGTCGATGAGGGTGTGGTTGGCGCCGGCCAGCACTTCGGCGGGCGTGTGGCCCACCGTCGCGAACGCCCTTACTGCGCTGCGGAGTTGAGCCATAGTGGCCGCGGCGGCGATGCTGTGTCCCTCGACGTCTCCGATGACGAGGGACACTCCGCCGCCGGTGGAGATGACGTCGTACCAGTCGCCGCCGATGTCCATCCCGCGGGTACCGGGCAGGTAGCGGGCGGTGGTGCGGATGTCGGGGAGGACGGGCAGCCGGTGCGGCAGCAGTGCCTGCTGGAGGCCGCGGGCGAGGGCGAACTCCGAGTCGTAGAGCCGGGCTCGTTCCAGGGCCTGGGCGATCAGCCCGGCGCTGGCGGTCAGCACGCTGCGGTCCTTGGGCGTGAACCGGTGGGGCTCGTCGAAGCCGAGAACGCAGGTGCCGACGGGGCGGCTGGAGGCGATCAGCGGCAGGTACGCCCAGGAGCTCACCTCCGCCACGGGGATGCCCGGGTAGCCCTGGGCGAGGTCCTCCGGCGACTCGATGAACAGCGGAACGCCGGAGGTCAGGGCCTCCGTGCCGGGCAGGTGGGCGTGCAGCGGCATGCCCTCCAGCCAGTCGAGGAAGCTTTCGTGGTGGCCGGTGTGGAGGAGCAGATGCATCGTGCGCTCACGGACCAGGTAGATGGCCAGCTGCTGGCCGCCGAAGGCCGGGAGGAGCTGGTCGGCGACCACGTCGCAGACTTCGCGGGCGGTGACCGCTTCGGTGAGTGCGCTGCCCAGTTGCAGGACGTGGTACATGACGCCCAGGCGGGCGGGGGCGGCGGTCGGAGGTGCCATCGCGGCCGACGCGGCGGGTGCCGGCGCGGGCCCGGGTGTGCTCTCGGTGGAGGGAGGCTGTCCTACGGGGACCACTCGGCCGGTCACCCCGCCCGCGTCCGGATGGAGGACGAAGGCGAGCCACTGATCGGGCGGGCGGCAGGCGAGGAAGGATGCCGGGGTCTGCGAGATCATCACGGACCGGTGCCGGTACTCGAAGGCGGGATCCGACAGCCATGGGAGGACGTCCCAGAGGTACTGGCCGACCAGCTCCTCGCCCCGTACGCCCAGCAGTTGGTCCAGGCTGTTGTTGGTGTAGGTGACCCGGCCGTCCGGGGCCAGGGAGATCAGGCCGTCCTGGAGCCGTTCGACCGCGGCGACGGCGTCGCCACCGGCCCGCGCGTCGACGACCGCGCCGACGAGGTGGGTGCGCGCCCGCTCGTCGCCTGCTTCCGGCACCCGGCCCCACAGCTCGACGGTGCGGTACTCCTCGCCACCGAACCCGCCGTGCCCGCCCTGGCCGCCGTCACCGCCGGGGCCGGATTCGGCGCCGCCTGCACCGCCTTCGCCGCTCTGCACGCGCAGACGTCGCGCGGTGAGGCGGCCGTCGGCGGCTGCCGCGCGGGCGGCGGCACGGAAGGCGGCGCGATCGCCGGGGTGCAGGCGGGACGCGAGGGTGTCGGCGCGTCCGTCGAAGACGGGGGCGTGGACCTGGGCGAGGTCCTCGGTGCGGTCTTCGGTGCGGTCTTCGGCCTCGAAACCGAAGATGGCGAGGAACTCGTTGTCCACGGTGAGGGTGCCGGCGGGGAGATCCCAGTCGAACAGGCCGATCCGCACGGCCGGCGCGGAGGGAGCCGGGCTCTCGACGGGAACCGTCTCCGGGTCGCACTCGATCGGATCGCCGGTGCGGGCGCGGAGTTCGGCGAGTGCGGCGCCGATGCGGTTGGCGGTGGCGCGCAGATGGCGGCGCTGGGCCTTGGAGAGCCCCTCGGTGCCGGGTGGTGCTCCCCATACGATCGCCATCGCCCCGAAGGTCTCTTCCGCCGTGCCCACCGGCACCGAGCAGGAGCCGAAGGCGTACGGGAGGGCCACCGCGAGCTGGGGGAACCGGCGGGCCGCCTCGTCGGCGTCGGCCAGGTGGACGGTGCGCCCGGAGTTGTAGGCCACGGCGAGCGGGATGGGGCTGCTCACCGGGATCAGGTGCCAGCCGCCGAGCAGTGAGGGTGGTACGCCGCAGGTCGCGGCGAGCACGATCGAGCGGCGGTCGCGGGAGCGGAGGAAGAGGCTTCCGGAGTACGCGCCCGTCCCCTGGACGGCCTTGACGATGCCCGCTGCCAGCAGGTCCTCGCGTTCCGCCGTCTCACCGGTGGCCACACCGCCCATGTACCCAGTGTGCGCAGGGTTGGCCCCGGCGGCCCAGTGAGACGACCTGGTGTGACGGGCGGTGCACAGGGACGGATGAGGGACGGGTCGAGGGACGATCACGGGGCTGATCTCGCGGCTGACCTCGGGGCGGATCACGGGGCGGATCTCGGGGCGGCTCGGCCGATGACATCGTCAGGCGGCCGCCGGCCACCTTCCGGCCACCTCGGAAGCGCACACACGGGTCATTTTTGGACCGATTTTGAGCGTCTTGACACGCGTGTCGGCGCGATTTATCCAGTTTATGGAGGAAGGTTGCAGGCGGTTCGCTCTCCAAGACAAGCAGGTGAGAGGGCCTGTGAGGGGAGTTCCGGGGCCGGGAGTGGGCCGCAAGGTGAGGAGAGGGCCATGGCACGTGCAGTGGGTATCGACCTCGGTACGACGAACTCGGTGGTCAGCGTGCTGGAGGGCGGCGAGCCCACGGTCATCACCAACACCGAGGGCGCCCGGACCACTCCGTCGGTGGTCGGTTTCGCCAAGAACGGTGATGTGCTGGTGGGCGAGGTGGCCAAGCGGCAGGCGGTGACCAACATCGACCGGACCGCCCGGTCGGTCAAGCGCCACATGGGCGAGGCGGACTGGCGCTTCCCGAGCAGCGGCGACATCGACGGCAAGAAGTACACCGCGCAGGAGATCTCCGCCCGGGTGCTGCAGAAGCTGAAGCGCGACGCCGAGGCGTACCTGGGCGAGGACGTCACGGACGCCGTGATCACCGTTCCGGCGTACTTCAACGACTCCCAGCGCACGGCGACCAAGGAGGCCGGTGAGATCGCGGGCCTGAACGTGCTGCGGATCATCAACGAGCCGACGGCCGCGGCGCTCGCCTACGGGCTGGACAAGGAGAACGACCAGACCATCCTCGTCTTCGACCTCGGCGGCGGCACCTTCGATGTGTCGCTGCTGGAGATCGGCGAGGGCCTGGTGGAGGTCAAGGCGACCAACGGCGATACGCACCTGGGCGGCGACGACTGGGACCAGCGGATCGTGGACCACCTGACCAAGCAGTTCAAGAACGCCTACGGCATCGATCTGTCCAAGGACAAGATGGCCACGCAGCGGCTGCGGGAGGCCTCGGAGAAGGCGAAGATCGAGTTGTCGGCCGCGACCGAGACGACGATCAACCTGCCGTACATCACCGCTTCCGCCGAGGGCCCGCTGCACCTGGACGAGAAGCTCACCCGCTCGCAGTTCGAGCAGCTCACCGCGGACCTCCTCGATCGCTGCAAGGCGCCGTTCCACAACGCGATCAAGGACGCGAAGATCGAGGTCTCCGACATCAACCATGTGATCCTGGTCGGTGGCTCGACCCGTATGCCGGCGGTGACCGAGCTGGTCAAGTCGCTGACGGGCAAGGACCCGCACAAGGGCGTCAACCCCGACGAGGTCGTCGCCATCGGAGCCACTCTCCAGGCCGGTGTCCTCAAGGGTGAGGTCAAGGACGTCCTGCTCCTCGACGTCACCCCGCTGTCCCTCGGCATCGAGACCAAGGGCGGCATCATGACCAAGCTCATCGAGCGGAACACGACGATCCCGACCAAGCGGTCCGAGACGTTCACCACCGCCGAGGACAACCAGCCCTCCGTGCAGATCCAGGTCTACCAGGGCGAGCGCGAGATCGCGGCGTACAACAAGAAGCTCGGAATGTTCGAGCTGACCGGCCTGCCGCCGGCGCCCCGTGGTGTCCCGCAGATCGAGGTCACCTTCGACATCGACGCCAACGGCATCATGCATGTGACCGCCAAGGACCTCGGCACCGGCAGGGAACAGCGGATGACGGTCACCGGCGGCTCGGCGCTGCCCAAGGACGACATCGACCGCATGATGCGCGAGGCCGAGCAGCACGCCGAGGAGGACCGCCTCAAGCGTGAGGCCGCCGAGGTCCGCAACCAGGGCGAACAGCTCGCCTACCAGACCGAGAAGTTCCTCAAGGACAACGAGGACAAGGTCCCCGCCGACCTCAAGAGCGAGGTCGAGACCGCCGTCGGTGAACTCAAGGAAAAGCTGAAGGCCGAATCCGCCGACGGCGACAACACCACGGAGATCCGCACCGCCACGGAGAAGGTCGCGACCGTCTCCCAGAAGCTGGGCCAGGCGATGTACGCACAGGCGCAGGCCCAGGGCGCCGGCGGCGGCACGGCCGACGCTGGCGAGGCCAAGTCCGGTACGGCGGCCGGGGCCGAGGAGGAGGTCGTCGACGCGGAGATCGTCGACGAGGACAAGCAGGAGGGCAAGCAGGAGGGAGGCACGGGATGAACCGCTCGACCGACGCCCGCGGCGGCTCCCGCCCGCAGCTGGCGCTCGTGCGGGGCGGCCCCGGCGACGGCCGGACCGCGCTGCCCGACCGTGCCGCCCGCAGCGCGGAGCGTACCGGCCGGGCGGCCGGTGGGCCCGCCGGCCGCGACGGGGCCACCGCGCGGCCGCCGTCCGCCGAGGCGGAACTCCGCGCGGAGCTGCGCGAAATCACCGCCGACCTGCAACGACTGAAGGCCGAATACGACAACTACCGCAAGCGGATACGCCGCGACCGGCTGGCCGTCCGGCAGATCGCGGTGGCCAACGTGCTCGGCCGACTGCTGCCCGTGCTCGACGCACTCGCGGAGGCGAGGGCGCAGGGGGAGCTGACCGGCGGCTTCCGGCGCGTCGCCGAGGCGCTGGAAACGGAGCTGGCGGCGCTGGGTCTGGAGCCCATCGGCACGACGGGCGAGGCGTTCGACCCGCGGGTGCATGAAGCGCTCTCGTACTCGCAGGGGAATGGGTGCGAGACCGGGGACGGGTTCGCGCCTGCGGAGCGGCGCACCTCCGCGGAGGCGCCCGCCTGCGCCTCGATACTGCGCCTGGGCTACCGGGTGGGCGACCACCTGTTGCGCCCCGCCCAGGTGGCGGTCGCCGAGTCCGCCCGGCCTCGCTGAGGGTACGGAGCGAGGTGCCGGCGGTGCCCTCGGTCGCGGAGGCGGGCTGGGCCTGGGTGGTGCGGCGCCCGGGGCCGATGGCCACCGCCCCGCTGCGGTATGTGCGACGTCCGATGCCCGAGCCCGGCCCCGACGACCTTCTGCTGCGGGTGCGCGCATGCGGGGTGTGCCGGACCGATCTGCATCTCGCGGAGGGCGACCTGCCGCCCCGCATGGCGCTCTGTACGCCGGGCCATGAGGTGGTCGGCGAGGTGGTCGCCACCGGGCCCGACGTGCGGGACTTCCGGGCCGGCGACCGCGTCGGGGCCGCCTGGCTGGCGGGAACCTGCGGGTGCTGCCGCTTCTGCCGGGCCGGGCGGGAGAACCTGTGCCCCGGCTCCCGCTACACCGGCTGGGACATCCACGGCGGTTTCGCCGACCACGTTCTCGTGGACGCCCGCTTCGCCTACCGGCTCCCGGCGGGGTGGTCCGACGAGGACGCCGCACCGCTGCTGTGTGCGGGCATCATCGGCTACCGGGCGCTGCAACGTGCCGAGCTGCCGTCCGGCGGCCGGCTCGGCGTCTACGGTTTCGGGGCGTCCGCGCATCTGACCGCCCAGCTCGCCATGGCCCGGGGCGCCGAGGTGCATGTCGTCACCCGCTCCCCCGGGGCGCAGCGACTGGCGCTGGAGCTGGGGGCGGCATCCGCGGGCCCCGACGCGCCGCCGAAGGCGCTGGACGCCGCGATTCTGTTCGCCCCGGCCGGGAGTCTGGTGCCGGCGGCGCTGGCGGCGCTGGACCGCGGTGGCACCCTGGCGATCGCCGGGATCCATCTGAGTGCCATTCCCCCGCTCGACTACGACCGGCATCTGTTCCAGGACCGGACGGTGCGCAGCGTGACCGCGAATACCCGAGAGGACGGCCGTGCCTTTCTCTCCGAGGCCGCGCGATTGCGGCCCACGGTCCGCACCAAGCGCTATCCGATGCGGTGGGCCGACGAGGCCTTGGCGGATCTGGCGGCCGGGCGGATCACCGGGGTGGGCGTCCTCATCACCTAGGGACTTTCCGAATTTGCTTAGGGACTTTCCGACGGGTCAGGGCCGGGAAGGCCTTGTCCCGCACCACTCCGTACAGCCGGCCCGTCTCGGAGGGTGAGCCGGAGCATTGAGGTGTGAGCTGGGTCATTGACCGTATTGGCGGCCATGTGTCCACGATGAGTGGAAATTTTCGCCACCAAGGAAAAGCGGCTCGCATGACTATGCATGTGCACGTCCGCCTCATTCAAAGCCTCACCGCCTCGGAACATGGGGAACTGGTGGAATTCTCCTCCTGCCGATGCGGGGCCACCTGGCTCAATACCTATCCGGCAGAGGGCACCGGCGCCGGCGCGGATACCGATGCGGACGCCGACACCGAATAGGGCGCAGCGATCGCCAGGGCCTGCTGACTGACGAGCGGCCACGGCAGCGGTGGTGGACTGGGTCGGCCGGGCGAACAATGGACGGAGTTCCGCGCTCACCCGCCCGGGCCGTTCCCGCAGGCAGGCGGGCGCATGAGGCCAGGGAGGCAGCGCCGATGCCGTTGCGCTGGGACGCGTTCTTGTCGGCCGTGCGGGAACGAGGCGAATATCCGTCACGACAGGAGACCGAGCGCGCGGCCAGAGTCGTACTCGCTCTCCTGGGCGCACACATCGTGGGCAACGAGCGATCCGAGCTGGCCGCCCGGTTGCCGGAGGAATGCGCCCTCGTGCTGCTCAATCCGCTTCCCGCCGCCGAGCCGCTCGGACCGGACCGATTTGTGCGGGCGACGGCCGCGTGGATCGATGGATCCTCCGAGGAAACCGCCAAATGGGATGTCGGCGCGGTCCTCAGCATTGTGGCCGAGGCCGCCGGCGAGGAACTGATGCGGCGCGTTCTGCTCCAACTCCCCCCGGGGTACGACCTGCTGTTCGGTCACCCGGGATCGGCGTGACCGCCTTTCGGTCAGGCGAAAAGAGAAAGTCGCCGCCCGGAGCGCCGATTCCGGACGGCAATTCCCTTCCTTGTCCAAGGTCTTGGCGGCGCATGCCCGCGCCTCGGCCGATCGGGTGACGTGCCGCCGCCATTGGGGCGGTCTAGACGCCCGGTAACGCAACTGCCCGATACCGAAGGCCGCGATGCCGGCAGTTATCCATATATTGCATATGGTCGTTTTCGATCTGTCGGGCCGCGGCCGCTGCCCGTGGAGCGCCAACGGTGAGCCTCGTGCGCCCGGGCGCGCGCTGCCACATTCATACTCCGCGGCCTTCCCGCGGCACCACATCCAACTCTCTGCTGGGCCGGCCCCGGCCGTCCGCAGGAAGGAGCACGGGACAATGAAGCGTCAGCACACGAGCGGGCTGCACACCCTGGCGGCCGGCTCGGCGATTGTCTCCGGGGTGCTGATCCTGACGGCCTGCGGCTCGGACAACGGCTCCGGCCAGAACGTGTCCACGGCCAAGCCCACCACCTCCGCGGGCGCCGGCGGCATCGCGTGCGGCAAATCGGCCACCTTGCAGGGTTCCGGCTCGACCGCCCAGCAGTACGCGATGCAGCTGTGGATCAAGAACTACACGCGGGCCTGTCCCGGCACCAAGATCACGTACAACGCCACCGGCTCCGGATCGGGCCAGAAGGATTTCCTCCAGGGCAAAACCGCATTCGCCGGCTCCGATTCCCCGCTGAACGCCGAACAGATCACCCAGTCCAAGAGTGTCTGTCCCGGGGGCGGCCATGCCGTCCATCTGCCGATGGTCGGCGGCCCCATCGCCATCACCTACAACCTGCCGGGCGTCACCAGACTGATCCTTGACGCCCCCTCACTCGCCAAGATCTTCAACGCACAGATCACCATGTGGAACGACCCGGCGATCGCGAAACTCAACCCCGGAGTCAAACTGCCGTCGATGCCCATCAAGGCGAGCCACCGCTCCGACTCCTCCGGCACGACGGACAACTTCACCTCCTATCTGAGCGAGGTGGCACCGAGCGACTGGCCTTACCCGCACAGCAAGGAATGGAAGGCCAAAGGCAGCGCGACCGCCGAAAAGTCCGCGGGCCTCGCCGACTACGTGAAACAGAACCGGGGCGCGATCGGCTATGTCGAGCTCACATACGCGCTCGCCCGCAGGATTCCCACGGTCGCGATCGCCACCGGCGCCTCCTCCCCCGTCGACGCCAATGTGCTCTCCTCCTCCAAGGCGATCTCCGAATCCAAGCCCACCGGCAGTGGCGAGGACCTCGTGCTGAAGCTCAACTACGCGACCAAGGCCACCGGCTCGTACCCCATCAACGCCGTCACCTACGAAATCGTCTGCGACAAGGGCAACAAGCCCGAGACCTGGCCCGCCACCAAAGCGTTCCTCACGTTCATGGCCAGCAAGAAGGGCCAGGAAGAGCTGAGTTTCCAGGGGTATGCGACGCTTCCGGCCACTGTGGTGAACAAGGTCCGGAGCAACGTCGGAAAGCTCTCCTGAAGCCGGCCGCTATTTGACCGCTCCCATCGACAGGCCCTGGACCAGTTTGTCCTGGGCGGCGAATCCGGCGAGGAGAACCGGCAGGGACACCACGACGGCCGCGGCACAGACCTGGGCCAGGAAAAGGCCCTGGCTGGTGACGAAGCCAGTCAGGAAGACCGGCGCGGTGATGGACCGGACGCCGGTGAGGACACGGGCGAACAGCATCTCGTTCCAGCTGAAGATGAAGCAGATGAGAGAGGTGGCGGCGATACCGGGAGCGGCCAGCGGGATGACGATCCGGCGGAGGACGGTGGGGAGTCCGGCACCGTCGATGGCTGCCGCCTCAAGGATATCGATGGGAATCTCGGCGAGGAACGAGCGCATCATCCACACCGCGATCGGCAGATTCATCGCGGTGTAAAGGACGGCCATGAGCCAGATGTTGTCCAGCAGTCCGGTGTTCTTGGCGACGAGATAGACCGGCAGCAGGCCCGCGACCGCGGGGAGCATCTTCGTGGAGAGAAAGAAGAACATCGCGTCCGACCACTTGCGTACCGGTTTGACCGACAGGGCGTACGCCGCCGGGATCGCGAACACGAGGACGAGTGCGGTCGACCCGATGGCGGCGCTGGCGGAATTGGCCAGCGCGGGCCAGGGGCTGGTCCCCGTGGAGGTCCCGAAGAACTCCCGATAGCCCTCCAGGGTCAGCGGAGCGGTGACGGATGGGGGGTTGGTCGCGGCGTCCGCCTCGCTGTGGAAGGAGGTGAGGACCATCCATACGACGGGGAGGAAGAAGAGGAGTCCGGTGGCCCAGGCGGCCAGGCCCCACATCACGCCCGGGCGACGGTTCGCCCCTCGGCGGGAGCGGCCTCGGCGCGATCGCTCCGCCGATTTCGTGCCGGTGCTCATGACTGCTCCTGACGCAGGAGTGTGGAGACCAGGCGCAGCGCCAGAACGGCGATGACGATGGTGCCGAGGAGAACGATGACACCGGCCGCGGACGCCTGACCGTAGTCATGCGCCTGGTAGAAGCTCTGGTAGATGGTGTAGGGCAGGTTCGCGGTGCCCAGGCCGCCGGAGGTGATGGTGAAGACCGCGTCGAAGTTCTGCACGATGTAGATGGATCCGAGCAGCGCGGCCAGTTCGAGATATCTGCGCAGATGAGGCAGGGTCAGATAGCGGAAGATCTGCCAGGCGTCGGCTCCGTCCACCCGAGCGGCCTCGACCGCCTCCAGGGAACGGCTCTGCAGGCCGGCGAGCAGGATCAGCGTCATGAACGGTGTCCACTGCCAGATCAGGGCGACCACGATGGACGCCAGTGGTGCCTGGGTGATCCAGTCCGGCTGCGGCGGGTGCTGGCCGCCGAACAGCGCCCAGATCCACGTCAACAGGCCGTTGAGCAGCCCGTATTCGGGGTTGTAGAGCGCGTGTTTCCAGAGCAGCGCGGCGGCGACGGGAACGACCAGGAACGGTGCGATGAGCATGGTGCGCACCACCCTCCGGCCGCGGAACCTCCGGTCGAGGAGGAGGGCCGCTCCCAGGCCGATCACCAGGCTGAACAGCACCACGCCGACGGTGAGCCGGACGGTGGTGAGCACGGAGGAGCGCAGGGCCGGTTCGCTGAACACCTGGGCGTAGTTTCCGAACCCCGTGAACCCCTGCTCACCCGGCCGCAGGGCGTTCCAGTCCATGAAGGAGATCACCACGGTCGCGACGAACGGCAGCTGAGTGACGACCACCATGAACAGCAGGGCCGGCAGCAGCGGGGCGCGTCTGGCCCAGGGCCGGCGCGGGCGCCGGACTCGCCGAGCCGGTGCGGAGAGGGGGCCGGCGTCGGGGCTTGCCTTGTCCATGTGGGCGGTACTCATTTCGGGCCGGGAGGTACGGCGAATCAGGAGTTCAGAGGTTCAGGGATGCGAGGTAGGCGGATCAGTCCTTCCGATATCTTTCGGCGACGTCCTCCGCGAGCTTCTGCGCCTTGTCGAGGGCCTCGGGCACCGAGATACGTCCCGCGATGGCGGAGGCGACTTCCTGGGAGGCCCTGGTCCCCAGGTCCGGGAATTCCGGGATGTCGACGAACTGGATGCCGATGGTCGGGCGGGGCTGTACGCCGGGGTCTTTCGGGTCGGCGCCGGCGATGGCGTCCCTGGTGGCCTGATAGAAGGCGGCCGCGGTCTTCTGGTAGTCGGGGTTGGTGTAGGTCGAGTTGCGTTTGCCGGCCGGTACCCGCGCCCAGCCCAGTGTGGTCCCGACGAGTTTTTCGTAGCCCTTGCCCGAGGCCCAGGCGATGAACTTCGCCGCGTTGTCCTGGTGCCTGCTCGCGTTCTGGATTCCCCAGGCCCACGAATAGAGCCATCCGGAGTCCTTGGTCTTGTTCACCGGAGCCATGACATAGCCGACCTTGCCGGCGACGGGTGAGTCCTTGCTTTCCAGGAGCCCGGCGGCCGAAGTGGCGTCGTACCACATGGCGGTCTTGCCGTGCTGGAAGCTGCTGAGGCACTCCGCGAATCCGGCCTGTGCGGCGCCGGGCTCTCCGTGCTTCCTGACCAGATCGACGTACATCTTCGTCGCCTCGGTGAAGCCCTTGCCGTTCACCTGAGCCTGCCAGTCCTTGGTGAACCACGTTCCGCCGTAGGTGTTCACCACCGTGGTCAGCGGGGCGATCACCTCGCCCCAGCCGGGCATTCCGCGCAGACAGATGCCTTTCATGCCCGGCCTCGCGCCGTCCGCTTCGGCCGCGAGAGCGGCGGCCTGCTGCCAGGTCGGGTGCTTCGGCATGTTCAGCCCTTCGCTTTTGAAGACGTCCTTGCGATACATCAGGAACGAGGACTCGCCGTAGAAGGGCTCGGCGTAGAGCTTTCCGTCATCCCCGGTCAACCCCTCCTGAATGGGGGTGAGGATGTCGCGCTGGTCGAAGGAGGGGTCCTTGGCGACGGTGTCGTCCAGCGGGGCGAGCCAGCCGTACTTTCCGTAGATGGGCGCCTCGAAGTTGCTGATCGATGCCACGTCATAGGTGCCCGCCTGGCTGGAGAACTCCTGACTGATCTTGTCGCGTACGTCGTTCTCCGGCAGGACGGTGTAATTCACCTTGATGCCGGTCTGCCGGGTGAAGTGACTTCGGGTCAGCTTTTGCAGATCGAGCATCTGGGGGTTGTTCACCATGAGTACGTTCACCGTGCCGCCGTCCCCGCCCGTGGCTCCGCCATGGCCCCATCCGGCGCAGGCGGTGAGCAGCACGGCGGAGGCGCAGACCCAGGCGGCAAGTTCCCTGGTGCGCCCCCTGGACTTCCCGGTTCCGGTGGCCCCCGTCCGCCGTCTCCCACCGGTCCTTCGGTATCTCGCGTTCAACGGGAATGCTCGTTTCTGGACGGAATTCGGGAGGTGTATTTTTCCGTCTCCGTCAGACGAGCAGGTGCTCCGCCACGGCCGTGTCCGTGACAATTCCGTTGAACAGCCCGGTCTTCAGGGCAGCGGCGGTCGCGGTGGCCCGCTCCACGCCGTCGGCGAGGAGAATCACGTCGGGCACCCGGCGCAGTTCCTCGAAGCTGATGGCGATGATCCGTTCGCTCAGTTCCGGGGCGACCACCTGCCCCTCGGCGTCGATGAGCCGGCCGGACACCTCGGCGCACGCTCCCTGCCGCCGATAGTCCTCGCGCTCGGCTTCGCCGAGTGCGTCGTAGACGGTGGAGAGCCCCGGGCCCCATCCGCCGACGGTGATGACGGCCTTGGTGACCTGGCTGAACCGGCTGACCGCTTCGACGATGCCCGGCTGCCGGCGCAGCATCCGGGCTGTCTCGCCGTCAGGCAGCAGGTGCGGCGCGTAGATGGGGTAGGCGACGCCTCTGGCCACCGCGGCGGCGCGGCGCACCGCTTCCACGGCGTTGGCGTCGACGGGCCGCAGCGGGGTCACGCCGCACAGTTGCACGACGGTGCACCGGGCCAGGCTGGTCAGTTCGGGGCCGAGCGCCTCGATCTCGGGGCCCCAGATGAGTCCGAGGACATCGCCTTCGGTGACGATCTCGGCGAGCAGGTCCGCGGCGACGGAGCCGAGTCTACGGGTGATCACGGCGGCGCCGCCCGGGTCGTCGGCCTGCGAGTTGAACACCAGGGAGTGGCTCAGGCCGTACCGGGTGCGCAGCGCGTCGGAGCGTTCGGCGTCCAATTCGGCGGGCAGGCGGATTTCCAGCCGGATCAAGCCGTCGCGGACAGCGGATTCCAGCGTCCGGGCCACTTTGAAGCGGCTGATTCCGAACTCCTCCGCTATCTCGGTCTTGGATTTGCCCTCCAGATAGAACCGTCGGGCCATGGCGGCCGTATGCACCAGTTCCTCGGGGCCTGTGTGGTGCGCGCGGGCTCCGCCCCTTGTCCTTTGACGCGTACTCATCCGACTCTCACCACCCGTTCTCCGGGAATGTCCGCCCGTCGGTTTGCGGATACGTCAGCCCGCGAGGGCTTCGGGTACGCGGGAGAGGGCGGCGCGGACCCATTTTCCGCCGTCGGGATCGAGGCCGCAGGTCCAGGACTCGGCGAGTGCCGCGATGATCAGGAGCCCGCGTCCGCAGTCGTCGTCCCGTCCGGGCGTGCGCTGGACGGGCAGGATCGCCGACCCGTCGTACACCTCGATATGGAGCACATCGGGGCGCAGTGCCAGCCGCAGCGTGAAATGCGGTTCCGGGCCCCGCTGACCGCGACCGCATTCGGCCGGCAGCAGATCGGCGGCGCCGTGCCGGATCGCATTGGTGACCAGTTCGGAGACGACCAGAACAGCGGCTTCGATGAGTTCCTCGCCCTCGCCCCACCGGCGCAGCGATTCCTTGGTGAAAGCCCGCGTCCGAGCGGCCGCCGGCAGGAAGGCCTGCAATTCGAGCGAGGCGCAGGCGACTTCGACATCAGGGGGGACGGCGATTTCCGCCACAACTGTCATTTCATCGGCCCTTCAAGCAAGTGCGCGATCGACCCTTGAGGCTGCCGGGGCCTCAAGGCGGTTCCCCCCGATCCGGTGCCGTACGGAGGCGTCCGTACTGCAACTTTTACTCAAGTGAGCACATACAACTCATATGTGTATTTGTTCTTCCATTAAAGATCGTCGCAAGGCGATGTCAATAGATTGAAGGCACCGCCGGCCAACTTTTTCGAAAAACGAGCGGCTAATGCTCGGATGAGCAGATCCGACCCGGCTTTCGTTACGGTGCGCAGCCGGTAGGGGACGTCCGGGTACTCCCGTTGGGCGCGATGGCGAGGATGGCGACGTCGTCGTGGAAGGCGTGGGTGTGGCGGGGCAGGTCGGTGTTGAGGAAGTCGATGACGTCGGCGGGGCCGGGGGCGGGCCGGTCGGTGAAGCGGTGGCGGAGCCGGTCGAGGAGCGGGTAGAAGGCGCCGGTGTGGTCGCGGGCTTCGATCAGTCCGTCGGTGCAGAGCAGGAGGACGTCGCCGGGGGTGAAGCGGTGGGTGCGGGCGACGGGGCGATCCGCGGCGAGGTCGCCCAGGCCGAGCGGGAGGGCGGGCGGCCCGGTCATGGCCGTCACCTCGCCGCGGGAGATCAGCACCGGCTCGATGTGCCCATGGTTGATGACCGTCAGTTGGTGGGCCAGGGCGTCGTACTCGATCAGGGCGGCGGTCACGAACAGCTCGTCGTCGGGGATTTCCTCGGCCTCGCGGGTCAGGCACCGTTCCATGCGCGCGGCGACGGCCGTCAGATCCCCCCGGTCGTGGGCGGCCTCGCGGAAGCTGCCGAGGATGTCGGCCACCGTGCGCACCGCCGTCAGTCCCTTGCCGCGGACGTCGCCGATGATGGCGCGCTCGCCGGCCTTGGTGGCACGGATGTCGTAGAGGTCGCCGCCGACCATCGTGCCGACCTCGCCGGACCGGTAGAGACCGGCCGCCAGCAGATGCCCGACCTGGTGCGGCACCGGCCGCAGCAGGGTACGCATCAGGGCTTCGGCCACCGAGTTGACGCGTACCAGGTCCCGTTCCTGGCGGTGACGGTGCGCGGCCAGCGCCACACCGAGCAGGCCGACGAGGCCGGTGGCGATGTAGGCGGCGACGTGGTGGGTTTCCCAGAGTTGGTGGAGGTTGTGGCCCGTGCAGCACGGTGTGCCGGCCACGACGCCCTCCATCACGATGGCGAAGACCGTGACCGCGGCGACGCTCACGGGACCGAGGGCGTACGCGGCGATCACGGGCAGCGCGATGAGCAGGAAGCTCACCGCCCACCCCGTGGGCGTCACGGTCTCCAGGAGCAGGACGAAGACGAAGTAGCAGGCCGGCAGCCAGCGCATCCACGCGGGCCGGGCAGGCGTCTCGAAGCCGTTGTCGCCCGCGGTCGCGGTGAGTCTGCCGGCCGGGCGGCGGTCCGGCCGGCTCACCGTGCGTCCCGGGGTCGGCTCCGGCTCGGCGGCGGCCTCCGCAGAAAGATCCACTCACGCGACCTGTACACACAGGCTCCTGACACAACCGTGATCAAAGGCCACAGCCTGACGCAGCCGTACGGCCGGCACGGCCATTAGGCCGTCGGCGGCGTGTCATCCGGGCTGTGTGACCCGCCCGCCGCGAGCTTGACCAACCGCCGCCAGTTCACGGGCCGCTTCGTCCGGGGCACACCGGGCCGGTGCCTCGGCACCCGTACGCGCAGGGCCCCCGGCTCGATGCGGCAGTGCACCGGCGTCGGCAGGATGAGCGCCTCGCCGTCCACACCGACCGGGATCTCGGGCTCGTCGGCGTCGACGACCAGCTCGTGGGCGGTGAGCGCGGTGAGGCCGCCGGCGTGCTGGCCGCGCAGCAGGCCGGCCGCCTGCGCCGCGTTGTCGACCTTGACGCCGAGTACCCCCAGCACACCGGAATCCAGCCGTTCGCGGCGCCCCATTCCGGCCTGGTCGCCCATCCGGTACGGATTGTTGCTGACCAGTACGGCCTGCGGCCCCTCGATGGCGACGTCCGTGGCACGCACGGTCAGGCGGGGGCCGCTCTGGTGGGTCAGCAGATCGGGCAGCAGCTGAAGCGTGGTGTGGACCTTGTCGTTGCGGTAGGCGGGGCTCTGCACCACGGCCGCGTAAGCGCCGAACGAAGCGTTGTTGACGAACGGGCGATCACCGATGAAGCCCAGGTCGACGCGGAGTTCGATGCCGTCGGAGAGGGCGTCCAGGCAGGTCGAGGGGTCGTCCCGGTCCAGGCCGAGATCGAGGGCGAAGTGGTTGCGGGTGCCGGCCGAGATCACCATGTACGGCATGCCGTGTTCCGCGGCCACGCCGGCGACCAGGGCCTGGGTGCCGTCACCGCCCGCGACGCCGAGCAGGTCGGCACCTTCGTCGACGGCCCGGCGGGCGAGCGGGACGACGTCCTGCGGATGGGCGGGATCGAGCAGCAGGACCTCGGCACCGAGTGCCTCGGCCTTCGCCGCCAGGCCGAATCTCCCGACCTTTCCGCCGCCCGACCGGGGATTCATGATGAGGAACGGGCGTCTGGGGGTGGCGATCCGGAACTCCGGAGTACGCGCGGGCTGGATGTCCACACCGAGCGCGGCGCCGCCCGCGGACACCGCGACCGCCCACAGCGCGACGGTGACGATGACGACCCAGAGCAGTCCGACGAGCGCGTACAGCACCAACACGGCCACCGGCGCGATCACCGCCGCCGCGAACGCCAGCACCCTGCCCAGACCGCGGCGGGTCAGCCCCCACCACACACAGGCCGCACAGACCACCAGCCCGCCCGCCCCGAAGGCCACCAGGGTGACGCTCTTGAGTCCGGCGAACAGCAACAGCACCACGACAGCCGCGATCACGGCGACGAACGCCAGTCGCGCCGACCAGCGCTGTGCCGCGGTGCCACGCGCGCCCGTGGCACGAGAGCCGGAGACGGTGCCCGTGGGTCTGTTCTCAGGACCGCCCGAAGGTCTGTCCATACGGCCATTGCACAGCCGTCGGGCGGGAAGCGCATCATCTTCCGGGTGGGCCCGCCGTCGATGCCCGACCAGCCCCTTGATGCGCCGTACGCATCACCGCCGGGGCGGCACCCGGACACCGCCCGCCGCCTCGCACCACTGTCCGTAGCGCCTGGCCACGGCAACCGCCGACATACCGTGCGCGAGCACGCTGAGACCGACCGTCACCGCGACCACCCTGCCCACCAGCACGACGCCGGGGACATGTTCCTCCACCACCAACAACCCGAAGACGAGGGAGGCCAGACCGCGCGGGCCGAACCAGCCGATGTACGCGACGGTGGGCGCACGCAGCCCGGTCCCGATCAGCGAGAGGGCAACCGGCAGCATTCTGACGACGGTGAGGCTGAGCACCGCGTAGCCGACGATCCGCCAGCTGAGATGTTCCAGCGCCGGACCGAGCAGCACCGCCCCGAAGACCAGAAAGCTCATCGCGGCCAGCAGATCGGCGATGGTCTCGGCGAGTTCGGCGGGCCGGGCCGCCTTTTCCGTCTCGGGCGGGGAGCCGGTCCGCAGGGCGGCCGAGAAGGCGAAGCCGGCGATCCAGGCGGCGATGAACCCGCTGCCGTCCGTGGTGTCCGCCAGCGTGTACGCGCCGGCGGCGACCATCGGCACAAAGACCTGAAGCCAGCCGTCGGCCACCCAGCCCCTGGCGCGCGACCACCGCAGCAGCCACCCGCCGCACCACCCGACGGCCGCGCCCCACACGAAGCTGAGGAGCAGCGCACGCCAGAAGATGCCCGCCGCTCCCTCTTCGGCGGCCTTCGTCCCGGGCACCGACGCGAGGAAGAGGACGAAGAACGGCAGCACCAGGCCGTCGTTGAGGCCGCTCTCGACGTTGAGGCCCTGGCGTACGAGCGGCGGCACATGACGGTCGGCGAAGGCGGTCTTGCCCACGACGGCGTCGGTGGGCGCGAGGATGGCGGCCACCAGCCCGAGCTCCCCCGCCGTCAGGCCGGGCAGCAGGGGCCAGGCCAGCAGCCAGCCCGCGGCGAGCGTCAACGGCAGTCCGATGGCCAGCAGGCGGGCGGGCAGAAACCCACCACTGCGCAGGTCCCGTCGGCGTACGGCCATCGCATCGGTGAAGAGGGCCAGCGTCAGGGCGGTCTCGGCGAGCAGCAGCACCGGGCCGGCGTCGTGCTCCAGGTCGAGCAGTCCGAGCCCGGCCGGCCCGATGAGCACCCCGAAGCCGACGAACCACATCGCGGCGGTGAGGGGCGTGGCGGCGAGCCGCTGTGAGCACAGTGCGTAGCCGGCGGTGACGGTGGCCACCGCGGCGCCCGTCCACGCGCCACCGCTCATTCCCCGCTCGTTTCCCACTCATTGGATCGTCCGGAATCCGCAATACGTCATAGTGATGCGCCGCCCGGTCTCCGCCCGGCACCGACACCCGCAGGTACTCCGTTTCGCGATCGCCGCTGGAACACCGATGTGAAATGGTAGAAATTCCGCGAAAAGCATCACTGCAAGAGGAGAGCGGAAGGAGACGACATGTCATCGAAGCGGCGCCGTAAGAAGAAGGCACGCCGTAAGGGAGCCAATCACGGTAAGCGGCCTCAGTGCTGAGCGGCTGAATGGCCGAAGCGGGACGCACACACCGCGTCCCGCTATGGCGACCGGCGCGTCACCTCACAGCTGATGCCGTTCGGTCACCGCCCCGGCCCCGTTCAGGACCGTACGTACGGCGCGCGGCACGAAGTCCTTCTCGACGGGAAGTTGACGGAGTACGACGCGAAGCCAGGCGGCTCCGGCCAGCAGGTCGACCAGGAGCATCGGGTCGGTGTCCGCCGCGAGTTCGCCGCGGGCGACGGCGCGGTCGAAGACGGGCTGCTCGCGGCCCATCCGTTCGGCGAAGAACTCCCTTACGTGACCGGCCAGTTCGGGGCTGTGGGTGACCGCGCCCAGCGTCGCGACGGCGATGTCGGAGGCCGGCGGTGCGGTGAGGAGGGTGACGATGGTGTGCAGCAGGGCTTCCAGGTCGCCCTGGAGGCTGCCGGTGTCGGGCGGTTCGAGGTCGAGTTGGCGGGCGCCGGTGAGCGCGGCGCCGAGCAGAGCTCCCTTGGAGGGCCACCAGCGGTAGATGGTGGTCTTGTTGACCTGGGATCGCTGGGCGACCCCCTCGACGGTCAGGCCCTCGTACCCCTTCTCCGCGAGCAGATCCAGCGTGGCGTCGAAGATGTCCTGCGACTTGCGCGGGCCGGCGGTCCCACCGCCGGGCCGTTCGCGGTTCCGCGCTCCGTATCGCTCGCCTTGTCGCTGCCCGTCCCGTCGCTCGCTCATGAGGCGAAGACTAACGAAGACCCACTCCAGAACACAACGCAACGTTGCGTTGCATTTGGGTGTAGCGTGCCGGGCATGGACCCCACAGCGCCCCACGATGAAGCCCCACCGCCCATCGTTTTCGTGCACGGCATGCGCGTGAGCGGCACGATGTGGCATCCCGTGATCGAGCACATCGGCAACCGTCATCCCACGGCGGCACCCGACTTGCCGGGCCATGGCGCCCGGCGCGGCGAGCCGTTCACGATGGCCGGCGCGGTGCGGGCGGTCGACGGAGCCATCGACGCGCTGGGCGGACGGGCACTGGTCGTAGGACTGTCCCTGGGCGGCTATGTCTCCATAGCCACCGCCGCGAGCCACCCCGACCGGGTTCTGGGCGTGGTGGCGATGGGCTGTACGTCACTGCCGCGCGGGCTGTTCGGTGCCGCCTTCCGCGGCGCGGGCCGGGCGGCGGCCGCGTGTCCCGAGGCGGCCAATCGGCTCAGCGCGTTCGGATTCCGTCGCACCCTCCCCAGGCCGACGGCCGAGGCCATGATCTCGGGGGGCCTTGCCAGCGAGGTGATACCGGGCGTCGTCGACGCGGTTGCCGACATGAACCCGCTGGCCTCGCTCGCGGCGTATCCGGGACCGGTATGGCTGGTGAACGGCGGACGCGACCACTTCCGCCGTCACGAACGCCTCTTCCTCCGGGCCTGCCGCGACGGCCGCCTCGCCGTCCGGCCGGGGTGCGGGCACGTCACCAGCCTGTCCGACACGGCGGCTGTCGCCCGTACGGTGCTGGATGCGGCGGCCGTGGTCAGGGCGGGCGTGGACCGCGTCCCGACGCCGGAGGGCGCTGCGGACCGGGCACGGGCCCTGGAGGCCGGTCGATGACCGCGCGAGCGTCTGGCGGCCGGCCGGCCCATGACCGCGCCAGGGTGTGGAGCGTTGAGGAATCGCTGGAGATTCCCCGTCCGCCGGATGCCGTCTACGCGGCGCTCGCGGACATCCGGCGGATGAAGGAGTGGAGTCCGGAGGTCTTCTGGGTGTGGTCGCGCGGAACCCGCTTCGTGGGCTTCAACCGGAAGGCGCTGTGGTTCTGGTTCACCACCTGCCGGATCGTCATCGCCGACCCGGGCCGGGAGTTCGCCTTCGACGTCAGCACCTTCGGTATGCCTGTGGCGCGTTGGGGCTACCGTCTGACGCCGGTGGGAGAAGGCACGCTGGTCACCGAGTACTGGGTGGACCATCGGCGGCACGGCTGGCGCCGCTGGGGCGCCGAGACGCTGGGGCTGTTCTTCACGGGAACCCCGGCGGCCCGGCGCGCCGCGCACAACCGCGACAGCATGCGCGCGACGCTGCACCGGCTGCGTGCTCGGTGCGGTCGCTGAGGGCTGCCTGCTGAGGCGGGGGGTGCTTCAGGAGCTGAGGTGATACTGCATCCAGGGCTGTGCCGACGCCGCCACCGGCGGTGGTTCCTCATAGGGAGGCGCGAACTGTCCCCACGCGGCCAGTGCCTGATCCCAGTCCGTCGGCACCGCCGTCACCTCCGCCACGGCCTCCACCGACGGCGTCCCCGTGGAGTACCAGGCCGAGGGCACGGCCTGGGCCGACGACACCGCGCCCCAACTCCCCGGCTGCTGGGCGGGGATGGAGCACTCCGCCTCATGCGACTCGTTGGTGCTCTTCCGATGGCGCCCCCCGTACCCCTCCTGCACCGGACCGGAGGGCAACCGTCCCTGAGCCGACAACTGCTGCGCACGCGCCACCAACCGCGACAGATCTAGACCCAACTCCGCGGCCAGCTCCCGCAGATCCACGCCCGTCTGCCAACTCCCCACCAGCACCGCATCCACCGCGGCGGACACGCTCGGCTCCCCCACGACGCCACCGGAGGTCGCGCCGACCCCCTCACTCACACCCGAAGGCGACGCCACGTCCTCGTCCTCGTCATCCTCATCCACCGACTCCACGGGGGGCATCGCGGGCGGAGCCGTCGCGGCGGCCAACAGATCATCCGCCACCGCCCGCGCGTCCTCCTTCCCCACCGTCCGACGCGCCACCCGCACCTCACGCTCACTCAACCCAAACAAATCAGCAACCGCCCCCGTACTCCCCACCGTCACCGCAAAAGCCGCCAACACCCGCAACCGATCCGCCTGCGCCTCATCCAACCGCGCCTGCGCCTCCCTCACCCGCTCATCCCCCACACAAAACGCCTCCGCCAAAACCGCATGACGACCCCACAACTCTCTCGGCTCCATACCCACACAACACCCCCCACCCCCCACACGAAACCCAGCCACCCACCAAACACCACGAACGCACCCATCCACCCACAACCCGACAATCACCCAAGATCAACGATCGCCAGCCACACCCGCATCACACACCTCACGCAGGCACCCCAGCCCCAGCCCCGCCCACGCGCTGCGCTTCGCCGCAACGAGTGCCATCCTGGATCACGCCACGGCGGGGAAACCGACCGCCGCTCCCCCTCCTCGGAGTGTCTGCATGTCTTCCTTGCGGCGCCTGGTAGTCCTCCGACACGCCAAGTCGGCACGCCCGCCGGACGTGGCGGACCACGAGCGGCCCCTGGCGCCCCGGGGCCGCCGTGACGCGCCGGCCGCCGGACGCTGGCTGCGCGATGCGGACTGGCTGCCCGAGCTCGTCCTCTGCTCCACGTCCCAGCGCACCCGGGAGACCTGGGACCTGGCCGCCGCGCAACTGGGTACCCCGCCCCCGGCGCGATATGAGCCCGCCCTCTACGCGGCGACCGTCCCGGAGCTGCTTACCGCCGTGCGCGAAGTCCCCGCGCATGTCCATACGTTGCTGCTGATAGGGCACAATCCGAGCACCCAGGACCTGGTGCTGACCCTCGCCGGTGACGGGCTCGGCGACGCCCTCCCCCGCACCCAGGAGTCCTTTCCCACCTCCGCGATAGCGGTACTGACCTGGTACGGAACCTGGCAGGCCATCGAACCGGGCAAGGCGCTGCTGACCGAGATGGTGGTGCCGCGCGGGAAGAAGTGAGGGCGGCTCGGGCCGTTACGCCGAGGAGCGCGCCGAGGTGCGCCGCTCCAGGATCGCCAGGGCCTGTCGGGCCCACCGGATGTTCTCCTGCTCGAATGCGCGGCCGCGCATGAGGGTCAGATAGGGGCCGATGCGTTCGGCCTTGGCGAGATGTTCCTCCTCGGTCCGCCCGTCGAGGAGACGCGCGCGGATCCGGTCGTAGCGGGCCAGTTTCGCCCGCGCCCACTCCATCCGCTCGGCGATCGCCGCTTTGACGGCCTCGGCGTCGCCCTGGTCCACGGCCTGCACCTTGACCAGGAGTTCGTCGCGGATCGCCCCGGGTTTGGGGGGCTCCGCGGTGAAGTCGTACAGCGCGCGCAGCCCCGCCTCGGTGAGCGAGAACAGCCGTTTGTTGGGGCGGCGTTCCTGCTGGACGACCCTGGCCTCGATCAGGCCGTCGGACTCCATGCGGTCGAGTTCCCGGTAGAGCTGCTGCGGGGTCGCCATCCAGAAGTTGGCCACCGACGCGTCGAAGCCCTTGGAGAGGTCGTAGCCGGACGCCTCGCCTTCCAGGAGTGCGGCCAGGACCGCGTTACGCAATGCCACCTCGTCATCGTATGGCCTCTGAAGGGAGGGCTGTGGACACCCGGCTCGGCGCCTACTACTCTCCAGTACACCTACTCAACAAATTGAGTATATGAGCCGAGTGAGCTGATCAGAAAGGCGGCGGGATGCCTTCCTTCCGTGCGGCCGTAGAGGCCCGTGATACCGAGGCGATCGAGGCCCTTCTGGCGGAGAACGTCGTGTTCACCAGTCCGGTCGCTTTCAAGCCCTATCCGGGCAAGGCGATCACCGCGGCGTTCCTGCGCGGCGTGATGCGCGTCTTCACCGACTTCCACTACGTCCGGGAGATCGCCGGTCCGGATGGCCGCGACCATGCGCTGGTCTTCAAGGCGAAGGTCGGCGATCGGGAGATCAACGGCTGCGACTTCCTGCACTTCGACGACAACGGCCTGATCGACGAGTTCACGGTCATGGTCCGTCCGCTGTCGGCGACCCAGGCCCTGGGCGAGGCGATGGGCGCGCAGTTCGAGCGGATCCAGCGCGAGGCCCTGGAAGCGATGGGGGCGACCGAAGCGAGGTAGGAAACCCGGCGAGGGGCGATGTCCGGCGGGCGCCGGCCGGGGACGCACGCACCCGTCGCGGGAGTCGGGCGGGTCAGCGCGGGTCGGTCCCGGTCACCGGCAGTCCGGCCCGGACGGCGGCGTCGAAGTCGTCGTCGACGGCGACCACACTGCGGTCGACGGCGTCCAGCAGGGAAGCGCCGATCGCGGCGCGCATCCCGCTGGCGCAGTGCACCCACACCACGCCGGGCGGCACCTCGTCGATACGGCCGTGCAGCCGGTGGATGGGGATGTGCACCGAACCGTCGATGTATCCGCCGGAGCGTTCCGCGTCGCGGCGGACATCCAGCACCACCATGTCGTCACCGTCCGCGCGGGCGGCCGCGAGCGCGGCGAAGGTGGCACGCGGGAAGGACCGCAGCTTCTCGCCCGCGCGGATCCAGGCGTCCGGGGCGCCGGTGGCCGCGGCGGCCGGACGGTCGATACCCACCCGGGTCAGCTCCCGCTGCGCGTCGGCGACCTGTCCGGGCGTCTCGCCCAGCAGCGTGACGGGCTTACCCCAGGGGATCAGCCACGCAAGGTAGGTGGCGAGCTTGCCCGCGCCCTCGAAGTTGAACGATCCGGCGACATGGCCGTCCGCGAACGCAACGCGATTGCGCAGGTCCACGACCCATTCCCCGGCCGCGAGCCGGGCCGCGATCTGCTCGGCGTCGGCGGGTCGCGGCTCGGTCAGGTCAACCGGCGCGGGCCCCGCGGCGTTGGCCGGTCCCATGTGTGCGTAGTAGGCCGGCACGTCCTCAAGACCGGCGAGCATCTCGGTGACGAAGGTGTCGACGTCCTTCGTCAGCGCGTCGTTGTTTCGTCGCTCGACGCCGATGGTGGTGGCTTTCCAGCCGGCTCCGCCGCCCTCGCCGTCCCTCGCCTCCCCTCCACCTGGCCCCGAGGAGCAGAAACTGCCGAATCCGTGCGTGGGCAGCACCGCCGCCTCGTCGTCGAGCTCGTCGGCGAGACGGTGTGCGGAGGCGTACTGGGCGCGTGCCAGCTGTTCGGTCAACCGCGGCTCGACGAGGTCGGGCCGCCCGACGGTGCCGATCAGCAACGACCCGCCCGTGAACACCGCCCTTCCCCGGCCCTCCTCCTCCAGGACGTACGAGAGGTGGTGCGGTGTGTGGCCGGGCGTGGCCACCGCCCGCAACACCAGCCCCGTGTCCAGCGCCACGGTGTCCCCGTCGGCGACCGGCGTCCGGGCGAAGGACACGGAGGCGCCGGCCGGCACCAGATAGCGGGCTCCGCTGAGCCGGGCCAGCGCCAGCCCGCCGGTGATGTAGTCGTTGTGCAGGTGGGTCTCCGCCACGTACGCGATCCGCACCCCGTGCCGGACGGCGGCCGCGATGACCTGATCGATGTCCCGCGGCGGATCCACCGCGACCGCGGTGGCATGACCGCCGGCCAGGTAGCTGCGATTGCCCAGGCCCTCGAATTCCAGGGTGTCGACGAAAAACACCACTACGACTCCTTTTGTCACAGTTTACCCAGCGGGGTTTCGGCGACGCAGGATGAACGCATACCCGTGGCGGCAGGGGTGACGCTCCGGCAGGTGTTCGCGGACCCGGCGCAATGTGAGGCCGCTCCCGCCGCATCGCCGGCTCCCGCCACATACGGAACGTAGGGGTTCGCGGCCCCGATTGTGCACAGTGGAGCAGGCCCCCGTTGCCCGCCGCCCCTAGCCTCACTGCAACATCACCCACGAGGGGCGGTACCGGTGAACTGGCACATCCACGACTACCGCGAGAACGATCTCGCCGAAGTGGTCCACCTGATCGACTCCACGGCCGAACTCGGGCAGGAGTCGGTGTTCTCGCTCGCCGAATGCATCAGCGCACTGAGCTCCCGGCAGCCCGCCGTCGTGGCCGTTCACCAGGGTGTTCCCATCGGCACGGCGCTGGCCTGCGTGGCGGGTGAGCGGGGCTGGGTGATGCGTATCGCGATCTCCGCGGCGTGGCGGGGCCGGGGGCTGGCGAGCGCGCTGCTGGTGGAGCTGGAGCGGCGCCTGATCGCCGCCCGGGTGAGCCGTATCGCGTATGTGCTCCCCGAAGAGGACCTGCTCGGCGAGGGCCTGCTCAATGCGGGTTATACGAGGCAGCCGGCCGTGGCCTACTTCGAGAAGGTCGAGCCGCACCACGGCCCTTCGGCAAGTCTCCTGGAGGACCTCGGCGGACGGTTCCTGCCCACCGACCTGTGGGCCAAGGTGGCCGGCATGGAAGCGGAGAAGGACCTGATCGAACGGCGTGTCGTGCTGCCGCTGGCGGAGCCGGAGCGAGCCGCCAGGCACGGCGTACGGCCGCCGCGTGCGATCGCCCTGTTCGGTCCGCCCGGGACCGGGAAGACGACCTTCGCGCGGGGTATCGCTGCCAGGCTCGGCTGGCCGTTCGTCGAACTGCTTCCGTCCAGGCTGGCCGACGAGGGCAACCTCGCGGCGGCGCTGCGCAGCGCGTTCGCCCGGATCGCGGAGCTGGAGCGGGTGCTCGTCTTCATCGACGAGGTCGAGGAGATCGCCCCGGTGCGCAGCGAGTCCGCCCAGCCCGGTGGGCTGCACGGCGTGACCAATGAACTGCTCAAGCTGATACCTGGATTCCGTGAGCGGGACGAACGGCTGCTGGTGTGCGCGACCAACTCCATCCGCTCGCTCGATCCGGCGTTTCTGCGCCCCGGCCGGTTCGACTACCTGATCCCGATCGGTACGCCGGATGCGGCCGCCCGGTCGGCGATCTGGTCCCGGTACACGGACGGCCGGGCCGATGTGGATGTGGCGGCGCTGGTGGCGGCCAGCGAGTTGTTCACCCCTGCGGACATCGAGCATGCGGCCCGGGTGGCCGCCCAGGCCTCGTTCGAGCGGGACCTCGAGTCGATCGGCGTCGGCGCGGGCGTCCAGGGACGACTCGGGGCGGGCACCGAGGACTACCTGGCCGCGATCGCCCAGAGCCGGCCGACCGTCACACCGGCGATGATCGACGAGTTCGGCGCGGACATCACGGCCCACGCACGCTGCTGACATACACGAAGGGCCGGCTCGGACAGCCCACGCCGACGGCCCACGCGAATTGCCCACGCGAGCATCCCGCGACACGCAGAGAGTTCACCGAAGCAGCGCCGAACTCCCCCAGTAGGCCAATATGTCTGCTCTGACTCGGCGTCATGATCTCCGCCTGCCTTGCGATCGGCATTCACCGCGGGAAACGTGACGAAGGGATCTCCCGAGTGCGTCCAGGAAAGGCAATGGCAGGGCAGCAGCTATGACTGACAGCGACCTGGGAAATCTGCTCGGCGACCTGCTTGGCGGCAGCCACAGCCGATCGGCCGGCAGTCTCCTCGCGTCCCTCCTTCGGACCATCGGCAGCGACGGCGGCGGAAACCCGCTCAGCGGCCTGCTCCAGCAACTCCATGACGGCGGTCTCGGCGAGAAATCCGAGTCCTGGGTGGGCACCGGCCAGAACCAGCCCATCAGCGGCGTGGAACTCGCACAGGCTCTGCCGTACCAGACCCTGGAGCACGTCGCGCACCAGGCGGATATCTCTCCGGAGCATGCCGCCGATCAGCTCGCCCAGGCAATTCCGAACGTCGTCGACAAGCTCACTCCCCAGGGCGAGGTTCCGCAGTTGTCGCTGGAAGACCTGCTCGGCCAGCAGAACGCCGGATAGGGGCCGGCCGGCCGCCGCTCGGATATCCGTGGGGCGGTTGCTCGGCCGTCTACCGAAGAGAGGCGAGGGTCGCGGGCGCGTAGCCGAACTGAGCGGGTACGTTCACGCCCAGCGTGCGGGCCATCGGCACCATCACCGCGACGTGGTGAACGGCGTGATGGGAGACGAACAGCAACTCCCGGCTCGCGGTGGAGCGGGTACGGGCCACAGAACCGTCCGAGTCGACGACGCTGATCACCTCCACAGGACGGTCCAGGGAGCGTGCTGCGAGACCACACACCTGTGACCGGACTTCCGCGAGCCGGGCGAGCGCGAAACTCCGATCGGTCTCCAGCGCGGTGCCGCGTACCCGCCTGTCGTATTCGACCGTGCCGGTGTCGACACCGTCCAGAATCGCGGTGTAGTGGTCCACGCAGTGACGTACATGGCTGGCGATGCTGCTGGCTCCTTGGGGCCGGTGCACATACTGCGCGTCGGTGAGTATGCCGACCAGTTCCCGCAACTCGTGCAGTTGTGTGGCCGCGCATTCCGTCACCGTGACAGTGTGCTCTCTCAATTGGCATGCTCGCTTTCCGCGTTACGGTCTCCTGATTCCCGCCGGGAGCGGGCGCCGGCCGTTGCGCCCCTGGCCGGGATCGCCACCGTAGCGGCCGGTGCCGCCGACTCACCGGACCGAAGTGACGGGACGTCACCCGAAGGGGCGCATCCGGAGCGCCCCGGCGGCAGGAGTGTCGGACGGTGCGGTACATGCCAGCAGCCGCCGCGATGCGAGCGTGTGCGGGTGGCGCGGGCCGAGGGTGTGCTCGCGGGCCGGAATCAGGGTGCGCAGCATCGCGGCGGCATCGTCAGGGCGGCCCGCGGCGTATGTCCACCGGGCCAGTTCATGCCAGGTCTCCAGCGTCCGATGGTGGCGTGGCCCCTGAATCTGTCGTCGGATTTCGAGCAGCTCCCGCAGCCTTGCCTGCGCCTCGTCGATACCGCCCGTCTCGCCGGTCCAGCGGGCGAGTTCATGCCGGGTGGACAGGGCGTGCGGATGCTCGTCGCCGAGCACGTCCTCGCGAAGGGGCAGGAGGTCTTCGAGCATGTCGCGGGCTTCGGCCGGGCGTCCGGCCGCACCGGTCCAGCGGGCGACTTCGTGCCGCGTCCTCAGCGTTCCCGGATCACGCGGACCCGCGAGCCCATCGCGTAGCGTAAGCAACTTGCGCAGCATGGCAGCAGCTCGGTCGGGGGCGCCCGCCGCGCCGATCAGGACCGCGGCCCCATTGCGTGTGACGAGCGTGTCGGGATGTTCCGGGCCGAGTACGCGTTCCTGGCCGGCGAGTGCCGCAAGGCGCAGCCGGGCGCCCTCGGCCGGGTCGCCGCTCTCGCCGACGAAGTAGCCGAGACTGTCCAGGGTGTAGAGCGTGTCGGGGTGGTCGCTGCCCTGGATCCGCTCGCGCGTCACCAGCAGGTCGCGAAGTGTGGCGACCGCGTCCGCCAGGCGTCCGGCGTCGCCGGTCCACAGTCCCAGCCCGTCGCGCACTGCCAGGGTCTCCTCGTGTTCGGCCCCCCACGCCCGCTCGTAGAGGGGTAAGAGTCCCTCGAACAGGGCGGCCGCGGCACGATGATCACCGCTCTTGCCGACATGCTGCGCATTGTCACGCCGCCGGCGAAGGTCGTCGAGGAGCCCAACGGCTTCCTTCCCTCGCGTCATGGTTGAGGTCTCCTTCGCGGCCGTCTGCGCGGTATCGAGTCCGGACGTGGTGTGCTGTCGTGCGGATGTGTTGCGGGCGGTCGTGCGCATGCGGGGCGGGGGGCGTGCGGGATGCGTTGCAGGCCGTGGGTGCGGGGCGACGTTCCGTGGCCTCCCGTGGGTACGACCAGCCGCCCGTGATGCAGATACCCGTCGGGCCTACGCCTCCAACTGCCTTTCCCGGGCGGCACCTGAAGCAACACGAGGCCCGTGACGCTAACGCCACGGGCCTCGGCCGCAGACCAACTGCACCTGCGTAAAAACAGTCCCCGGTAGTCCACCCGCCACCATCTACCTCAGTCGTCGCTGAGGCTCCGGTTCGAGGGGCTTCCCGGGGGCCTAGCCAGAGCCAGACCAAGGGTCTCTTGCCGACAAACGTCTTCGTCGGCGGTGTGGCTCTCCGGTTGTCTGGTGTATTGCCCATTTTCCTCACATATCGGCCGCAGTCAAGCCTTTCTTAGCAAAACGGACACTTGATGGAAGGGCGGCGGCAGCAGGCCTTGATCGAGTCGGCCGAAGTCGGTCGATCGGCTCTCGACCGGGTAGTCCGAACCGTTCACGTCCACGCTCCGCGTCCGCACACCATGCGCGGCCCTCCGGCCCGGCTCCTGGGCGATCCGCCGGACAAGGGCGTCACGAGGGTGGACCTCTCGTAGATCACACGCGACTCGTAGATCACACGCGGCTGGTAGATCACACGCGGTTGCACGCACCCGACGGGCCGTCCCTCGCAGGAGTGAAGATTCGGCGCGGCATGCGCATCTGCCGAGGTTCCAGGCGTCAAGTTCCTTCGTGGATCACCTTTCCGCGGGCGATCCACGAAGAACCGAGGAGAAGGGAACCTCCACATGCTCACACCGCAGCGCACCGCTCGGGCCGCGGCCGTCCTCCTGGCCGGGCTGCTTCTGGCTTCGGCTCCCACCGTGACCGCGTCCGCCGCTTCCACCGCCGCGCCGACGGCAGTCGGCCGAGCGGCCATGGCCACTACCTGTGGCCACTACGAGGGCACCGATTCGACCCAGCGCCATGATGACGGCGAGCGCGTCCGCGAAGTGCAGTGCCTCATCAACAGATGGCACGGAAAGGAACCCCTCGCCATCGACGGCCACTACGGCCCGCGCACGGAAAGCTGGGTCGTCCTGTTCCAGGAATCCAAGGGCCTCACGGTGGACGGCCAAGTCGGTCCGCAGACCTGGGGGGCCCTGCGCGGGGCCTGACACCCACACCCACGGCGCAGCCGTTCCAGCCGCCCGCGGCTCCGTACGAGAGGCGTTGTTCCTGCCGTCTCGTGCGGGGCCGGGGGCCAGGGGCGGGCGGACGGCAGGGGCTGCACCGACACCCGGCGGCGCGCCCGCACACGCGCGTGCTGATGGGCGCGCTCCGTGGGACGAAGCCGTCGCGGGTACGGCCTGCGACTGGCCGTCGACCGGGCGCTACAAGCAGCCGACGGCGCCGCGGCAGAGGTCGATCACATCAACGCACACGGGACCAGCACACCGCTCGACGACCGTACCGAAGCGGCCTAGCTGCACCGGATGTTCGGCGCCGATCCCCCGACGGTGACCGCGCCGAAGGGCGTCCTGGGCCACACGATGGGCGCGGCCGGAGCGATCGAAGCCGCCCTGACGGCCCTGACGGTCGAGCACCAACTCGTCCCGCCCACCGCCGACTTCCACCGGTCCGAACCGGGGTGCGGCCGCTTAGCGTCTGGTCTGGCTGACGCGCCAGAGGCGGCGCGGCAGGTCGCCCTCCTCGAAGGCGTGCACCTCGTCCAGCCGCCAGCCTTCGGCGAGCGTCTCGACGAGTTCCCGGTCGAAGAAGTGGACGGCGAACCCGCCGTGCTCGTAGATGCCGTCGCCGTGGGAGATCCCTGTCCGGTAGTGGGCGTCGCCGGTGTGGCGGACGGTGTAGACGAACAGGCCGTTGGGGCGCAGCACGCGGGCGATTTCATCGACCGCCGTCCGGATCTGCTCGGTGGACAGGGCCATGCACAGCAGCATGTGCGCGAAGACCGCGTCGACGGAGCCGTCCGGGAACGGCAGCGGGTCGCGTACGTCGTGCACGGTGGTGGTCACCCGATCGGCGACGCCGGATTGCCGGGCGGCGGCGGTGAGTTGTTCCAGGGCGACGGTGCTGAAGTCGGTGGCGTGCACGGTGAGGCCCTGGTGGGCGAAGTACAGCGTGTCGCGGCCGTGCCCGGCTCCGAGGTCGAGGACGGTGCGCGCGCCGGACGTACGGAAGGCCTCGGCGGCGTGGCGGGCGGGTTCGGACGGCTCGTTGCCGTACATCACCGGGTGCCGGGCGTATGTCGACTGCCAGTGCGCGTGCTGGGCCGCGGCGAGGGAGTCGTCGTCCGGAGGGCGTCGGTCGGCCTGTTCTGCTCCCCCGCTCGTCTCAGGTGCGCCGCCCATCATCCGCAGCATCGCCGGGCCGCCGGTGCGCCAGAAGCGTACGAGCAGCGCGGCGGCCAGCAGCAGGAAGGCGATGTTGAGCCAGGTCGTGTAGTTCCAGGAGATCCCCTCCATGGGGACCTCGGCGTCCGCCTGGTCGGGGATCAGCCCGAGGCCGCCGAAGAGGAACTCCACCGCGTACCCGGCGGCGACCATCGACACGAAGAAGGTGACCAGCAGGAAGACGGCCATCCGGGCGCCGTAGTACTTCCGGTAGATGTTGAGGATCGGCAGGATCAGCAGGTCCGCGTAGATGAAGGCGATGACGCCGCCGAAACTGATGCCGCCTTTCCACAGCACCACGGCCAGCGGCACATTGCCGATCGAGCAGACGAATGTCGCGATCGCCACCAGCGGCCCGACGAGGGGTCCGACCAGCTTCGCGGCGAGCGGATGGTCGGCCAGGAAGAACGTGCGCCAGAAGTCCTCCGGGACCCAGGCCGCGATCGCGCCCGCGATCAGCAGCCCGGCCACCAGGTCCCGCAGGATCGCGGCCCACTCCATGACGAAGATGTGCGAGACCGAGGTGAAGCCCTGGCGCGAGAACAGCCGGCGCCCGAAGCTCCCCTGCGCGGGGACGGACATATCCATCGCCGCATGGCCTTCCATCGCACCGGACAGCCCGCGTCCGGCCTGCTCACGGGCGCGTCGTAGCAGCCCCTCGCGCAGCAGGATCCGGAACAGCACCGCGAGTACGACGATCATGAGAGGGCCGCCGACGAACTCGGCGGCGGTGAACTGCCAGCCCATCAACAGCGCCATGATCACGCCGAGTTCGACGACCAGGTTCGTCGAGGCGATCTCGAAGGCCATCGCCGCGGTGAAGTCCGCTCCTTTGCGGAAGAGCGAGCGGGCGAGCGCCACGGCCGCGTACGAGCAGGACGAGGAGGCGGCGCCGAGGCCGGTGGACAGGGCGAGCGTACGGGGCCGGGCGTCGCCCAGCGTCCGTACGATCGTGGCCCGGTGGACGACCGCCTGCACGACGGCGGACAGCGCGAATCCCAGGATCAGTGCCCAGGTGACTTCCCAGGTCATCGATCCGGCAATGGACAGCGCATGCCCGATCGCGTCCATCGGTCCGCACCCTTCGTCGCCGTCAGCCGTCGTGCGCCACCGTGAGCCGGTGTCAGGACGACTATCCCCCAGGGGCGCGGCCCGGCGACGGCTGTGCGCGGGCCCGGCGGGTCGCCGTCAGGGGCCGGGCTCGGCGGTGGTCGCAGGCGTCGGACCGGCGGATGAGGCCGGCCAGTTCTCCAGCAGGACGTGCAGGGCGTCGAGGCCGCGCTCCCAGGACGCCTGGACGTCGCGGGGGTGGCCGAATCCGCCGATCGCTTCGAGGCCGGCGTAGCCGTGGAAGGTGCTGCGCAGCAGCCGTACCGCGTCGGTCAGGTCCGGCTCGTCGAGCCCGTAGGCGCGCAGCATCGCGTAGGTGTTGTCGATGCTGCGCAGGAGGCCGGGGGACGCGGCCACCACGGCGGGGTCGAGCCGGATCTGGGTGGCCGCGTACCGGCCGGGCCGCTCCAGGGCGAACGCGCGGTAGGCATGGGCGAACGCGACCAGCGCGTCCTTGCCGGCCCGGCCCGCGACCGCCGCGCCGATACGGTCGGCGAGTTCGGTGCCCGCGAGCACGGCGACCCGGGTACGGAGATCGTGCAGGTTCCTGATGTGGGAGTACAGGCTCGCGTCCTTGACTCCGAAGCGCCGGGCCAGCGCGGTCATCGTGACCCGCTCGAATCCGACCTCGTCCGCCAGCTCTGCCGCCGCCGTCACCAGACGCTCAACCGTCAGCCCCGCACGCGCCATGCGCCACCTCCCTCAGCAGACCCGGGATCGGCCTCCCAGGCCCCCACCCGCACATCCTAGGGCCTCTAGGTTTTTCCCTAAAATACTTTGCCTGACATCCGCGGACGCGGCTAGCGTCCACCGATATGAAGTCAGCAACCGAGCAGGACATCCGCGCCTCTTTCATCAACTGCTCCAAGGGAGCGGCCAAGCGCCTCGCGGTACCACGGAACCTTAATGAACTCCCCTGGGACGACCTGGACTTCCTGGGGTGGCGCGATCCGGGGGCACCGGACCGCAGCTATCTCGTCGCCGAGCGCGCGGGCCGTCTCGTCGGCGTCACGCTGCGCTTCCCCGCCAAGCAACGCGGCTTCCTCCACCGCAGCATGTGCTCGCTGTGTCTCACCACGCACCCCGGCAACGGCGTCTCCCTGATGACCGCCCCCAAGACCGGCCAGTCCGGACGGCAGGGCAACTCGGTCGGCGAGTACATCTGCACCGACCTCGCCTGCTCCCTCTACGTACGCGGCAAGAAGACCCCGGAGGTCGGAGGGCGCCTGGAGGAATCCCTCACGCCGGAACAGCAGATCGCGCGCACTCAGGCCAATCTGTTCGCCTTCCTGGACAAGGTCGCCGCCTGATCGGCGGGGGGCCGCCGGGTGCGCCGAGACGGCCCGCCCGTCCGATCACCGGGGTGCACGGGGCTCCGGCGCTCGGGTGCGCGCCCGCGCCTCGGCGGGCGAGGGCACGAACTGGAGCTCCAGGGCGGGCGAGGGCGCGGCCATGCCGGGACCGCCGGCCGTCGCCCAGGCGAGGAGGTCGTCGATGCCGTCGTCACTCAGCACCCAGCCGACCCAGACCGCACGGGCGCCACGTCGACGTCCCTCGCCGGAGGGCTGGACGACCACGAGGTTGGCCTGACCGCACGGGCCCAGGCACTCGCTCGTTCGGATCGCGAGCCGTCCGTCCGACTCCGCCGCGGCGGCGCGGAGCCGGGCGAGCTGCCCTTCGTGGTCGGTGCCGGGGTGCTTGCGCGGGCTGCCACAGCAGCAGCCGCGGCACACCACCAGCATGCAGGGGCGGCCTCGGGCCGCGCCTTTGTCGAGCGCCGCCAACCGCCGTACGGATTCCTCCACTTCGGTCACGCAGGGACTCTGCCCCGGGGGCCGGGCTCCGATCGCCCTCACGTGTCCTCTCCGGCGGGCGCATGAGGCGGCAGGGGGCGCATCGGGGCGTAAGGCATCAAAGAGTCCCGGGCACGGAACCGGCCATGCCGCGGCCGGCGTGCTAACACTCGGCCTGACGCGGGCGGTCCGCCGCTAGGGTGAGGCAGGCAGAATTCAGGGGGCTGAGGGAGGGCTGCTGTGGACGGCGGCACGGTGGGGCTGCGGATCGCGTCGGCGGTGGTGGTGCCGCTCCTCAAGCGCCTGGTACTGCCGCCCGCGAGAGTGCCGGGAGCGGAGTTCGGCGACCGTCCGATCCCGATCCGGCGGCTGCTGTCCTTCGCCAAGGAGCACCGCACGCTCACCGAGGACGATCTGCACAAGCTGGCCCGCGAGCTGGTCCGCCGCGCGGTACGGGCGGCCGGGCCGCACGATCCGCCGGTCGTCGCCGACGAGCACGACGCCGTCGGACAGGCGCTCACCCGCACCCTGCACGCTCTCGGCGACCTCGACATGGACGACGTCCACGCCTTCGCGCTGGGCCCCGAGCGGCTGGCCGCCGAGCTGTCCAGGAGTGCCGGTCCCAACACCCGACGGCTGCTCAGCGACGACGCCGCCCGCTTCCACGACCGTCTCCTGGAGACGGCCTGTGTCCATCTGGTGCGCTTCTTCAGCCAGCAGCCGGGGTTCGCGGCCCGCGCGCAGATCGAGCACAGCCGCGAAATCCGCGAGCAGAGCGAGAAGTTGGACAGGATCCTGCAACGACTTCCGGACATCTCCCTCCAGGACGCGCAGTTCGAGGAGGACTACGCGCGCTATATCGTCGAGTGCCACGGCAGGCTCACGATCTACGGCGTCGACCTGCGCGAACCGGACGGTCAGGACTGGCCGTTGGAGGCCGCGTATCTGAGCCTGGAGGCCATGCCGTACCGCGGCGGGGCGGATCCCCTGCCGGTGGTGAACGGCGAGCCGGGCGCCGACCGGGACACGGAGGCGGAGCGGGCCGCGGGCCCCGCCGACGCGGTGTTCGCCAGCCATGAGCGGGTACTCCTGCGCGGGCTCGCGGGAACCGGCAAGACGACCCTGGTGCAATGGCTGGCGATCACCACGGCGCAGCAGGACCGGGTGCCCGGCGCCCGGTCGCAGCTGCTCGGCCGCGTCCCGTTCGTGCTGCCGCTGCGCACCTTGGCGCGCAAGAACGCCGACCTGCCCATGCCCGAGGACTTCCTGCGCTGGATCGGCTGCCCGCTGGTGGGCACCCAGCCCGAAGGGTGGGCGGCGCGGGTGCTGCAACACGGGCGCGGTGTGCTGCTGATCGACGGGGCCGACGAGATCCCGAAGGACGACCGGGTCCGCGCCCGGGCCTGGCTCAAGAAGCTGCTGGCCGTCTTCCCCGGCAATCTGTGGCTGCTCACCACCCGCCCCTCGGCCCTTGAGCGGGGCTGGCTGGGGCGCGAGGGCTTCCAGGAGTTCGCGCTCACCGCGATGCGGCCGGCCGACATGAAGCAGTTCATCCGGCGCTGGCACACGGCGGCCGGCGCCTCGGAAGAGCTCGGTGAGTCGCTGACGCTGTCCCTGCGCAGCAGCCCCGAGCTGAGCCGGCTCGCGACCAACCCGCTGATGTGCGGGCTGATCTGCGCCCTGCACCGGGAACGCCGCGGCTTTCTGCCGCAGGGCCGGGCCGCCCTCTACGAGGCCGCGCTCTCCATGCTCCTGGAACGCCGTGACCTGGAACGCGAGGTGTACGGCCGCGGCGGCAGGCCGGCGCTGGACGAGAAGGCGGCCACCGAGCCGCTGCAGAAACTCGCGTACTGGCTGATCCGCAACGAGCGGACGCAGCTGGACTGGCCGGACGCGGTGGACGTGGTGCGGCGGCTGCAGCCCTCGGTGCCCCGCCTCGAAGCGGTCGGGTCGCCGGAGGAGGCACTGCAGCACCTCCTGGAGCGCTCCGGTCTGCTGCGCGAACCCGCCACCGGGGCCGTGGACTTCATCCACCGCACCTTCCAGGACTTCCTGGGCGCCAAGGCCGTGCTGGAGGAGCGCGATATGGGCATGCTCGTGAACAACGCACACTTGGACCATTGGGAGGACGTGGTTCAGATGGCCGTCGCACAGGCCCGCCACCAAGAGCGCGCCGACCTGCTGACCCGGCTGCGGGAACGGGGGGACCGCGAGAAGGACGCCGCGGTGCAGGCGAGGCTGCGGCTCCTCGCGCTCGCCTCCCTCGAACAGGCCACCCGGCTGGAGCCGACGGTGCGCGAGGCCATCGAGGACCGGGCCGCGCGGATGGTCCCGCCGCGCAGTCTGCGCGAGGCCAGGTCGCTGGCGCGTACCGGCCCGCTGCTGCTCGGGCTGCTGCCGCGGGCGAAGGACCTGGCGGGCGACGAGGAGTTGGCCACCGTCCACGCGATCTGCCAGATCGGCGGGGACGCCGCGATTCCCAGGCTGCGGGAGTTCCTGCGGACCGGCCAGGCGGCCGTGCGCGCCCAGCTCCTCGACCACTGGGACCGCTTCGACACCGATGTGTACGCCGAGGAAATCGTGCGTCCGCTCCTCGAAGCCGCCCCCGACGAGACCGTCACGGTGCGCTCACGCGCCGAGCTGGACGCGCTGCGCACCATGTCGGGCTACCAACGCGTGGGCCTGCACGGCGACTTCAGCCCCGAGGAGATCCGCACCTCGCTCGATCCGCGCCGGCTGCGGGAGCTGCGGCTGCGCAACATCCTCCAGCTGGAGGATCTCGAACTGCTCTCCGCCTACCCCGAGCTCGAAACGCTCATCCTCCAGGGATGCCGGAACGTGAAGGACCCCACGCCGCTGACCCGGCTGCCGCGCCTGCAGCGACTGGCGCTGCGGGACCTCCCCCAGTTCGAGCCCCTGCTGAAGCTGGCGGACTGCCCGCGGCTCGAAGGGCTCCTCGTGGGCCCGGAGGTGCCCTGGCGCGGCCTGCCCGACCTCCCTCGCGCAGCCGAGCTGCGGCTGCTGTCGCTGCCGCCGGCCGCCGCCCAGCTCGCCGGCATCGTGGACTGCCGGGGGCTGGAGGAGCTGCGTCTGCAGGAAGCCAGCGAGCGTCTGACGCCGGACGAATGGGGTTCGCTCATCGCCCGGTTGCCGAATCTGCGCCGGCTGACCCTCTCCCCGCAGCAGCTGAGCATGCTGCTGTTCGCCCCGAGGACCGAGATTCCGCAGGTCACCCATCTCGCGGTGCCGGCCAGGGCCGGTTCCACGGTGCCGCTGCGGCGAATCGCCCGGCGCCTCCCGGGGCTTGAGGAGATCCATCTGTCGCAGGTCGCGGAGATCGATCTCGCCTCCCTCGCCGGACTGCGCCGGCTGCGCCGGGTTCGGCTCGCCTACCCCGGGGAGATCCGCGGAGCGGACTCGCTGCCCGAGAGCGTCGAACTCGACATCTACCCGCACCCCTGACGGCCGGCCCGCCAGCGTTCCCGCATCGCCGTACAGCCGCCTGCTCCCGACGGTCACAACCGGATGACGCAGTGTCGCATTCTCCTGGCGAGAGGTTTACGGGACGGGTAAGTTTTAGGCCTGTCCGATGGGTCACACGCCCTAGGACTCCAGGGCGTAGTGGGTACGGATGTCAGCGGCTGAGGTCTCGGGGGAACGGTGCCGCCCGCCTCCGAGGTTGTGGCTGCCGGGCGGCGACGGACGACGGAGGCGGGACTCAGCCAGATGCGCATATGGGAAGGGTCACCGCTCTACGGCCGGGACCCGCTGCTGCGCTCGCTCATCCCCAGGCTCACGGGCCTGGGGTACGACGAGCGGTCCCGGGTGCCCCGGGAGCACCAGGGCGACCTGCCCGTGGTGCTGGTGACGGGACACCACGGCATGGGGCGCAGCGCGCTCCTCGAGGAGCTGGCGGCGCGCTACGCGGACCGGCTGCCCCTCGCCCACGTCCGTGCCGTGGCGGCCGAGTCCGGGACGTTTCCGCTCGCCCCGGCCGACGGTGCGGCCGTCGCCTCGACGCTCGTCGAGATCCTGGCGGAGCTGGTGTGCGGACTCGCACCCGAACTCCGCCGGCGCTTTCCGGTGCTGGTGCCGGGCCTGTTCGCGGTCTCGGGCTGGCGCCGGGGCAATGGCGAGCTGCGGGACGCGGCCTGCCTGCGGTTCGCCCGGCTGCTGCTCGCCTGCCGCCTAGAAGACGGGGACGAGAACGCGCTGCGGCACGCCTGGGCGACCGCCGTCGACAGCCGTCTGGAGACCGTCGACGTGGCGCAGGAGGAGCGCGACGCGGTCACTGTCGCCGTGGTGGAGGAGTTCGCCGAGCGGTACCAGCCGGCCGCGGCTCTGCAGTGGTACCGGCGCCGCTTCCCGAAGGCCACGGAGGGCCAGGATCCGCTGGTGGTGCTCGGGGAGTGGTTCCAGCAGGGCGGCGACTACCGGCACGCCGCCGAGCAGCATCTGATGGCCGCGTTCCTGCACGATGTCGCGGCCTCCTACGGCAGGTTGCACCGGTGGAACCGTGAGCCCTGGCCGCTCGTCCTGCTCGATGACGCGCACTGCGCTGCGGGGCAGGACTTCCTCGGTCTGCTCCTCGAGCACCGCGCGATGCCGGTACGCCCCGACCGCGAGCAGCTTGTCGTCGTGGCCACCCGGCTCGGCGACTTACCGCAGGAGGACGCGCCCGCCGCGATCCGCCGCGGTCTGCCCGACCTGGTGAAGTCCGCCGGCTGGGAGCGCCGGGGCCTCGACCCGTCCGCCGGGCTGCTCACCGTTCCGCTCACCCCGCTGAGCAGGGACGACATTCTGCCGATGCTGGTGCCGGACCGGCCCGCCCGGCCGCTCCACCCGTATCTGGCGTCCGCCGTGCACTCCCTGACCGGCGGGCATCCCACGGCGACCACCATGCTGTGCGCGGCGGTGCTGGACGCCACGGGGAAGGGCGGCAGCGTGGGCCCGCGCGATCTTCTCGAACTGTCCGCGCAGGACGGCCGCCCGGTCACCGAGGTGCTCCTTGAGCGGCTGCTGCCGGACCGGCGCCAGCGCGACCGGCTGACGCTGCTCTCGCTCGCCCGTGACAGCACGGCGGCGGAGGCGCTGGCCGGTCATCTGCGCCTCCAGGGCCCCGATCAGCTGCCCGCCAACTCCGCCACCGACTACCTCGAAGAGCAGCAGTGGCAGCAACTCACCCGCCCGGACCGGCCGTTGGTCGGCGACGCGCTGCTCCAGACGCTGCTCGTCCACGAAGCGCGCCGCACCTCGCGGGGCGACGACGACGGCCGCGGCTGGCAGGAGATCCACCGCTTTCTGCGGATGCACCACGCCCAGCGCGGCGAGAGCGGGGAGGCGGACGCGCTGCGGCATACGCTCGCGGCCGGGAACGCCGAGACGGTGGTGGCCACGCTGGCGGAGGAGTTCCAGTCGGAGCAGGACGAACAGGCCGCCGCGCACTGGCTGCGGTGTCTGCAGTACGCCGCCACCGCGCCCACTCCGCCCACGCCGCCCGCGGGCGAGTGGACCGACGTACGGATGCAGGTCGCGCTGGGTGCGCACGACGGGCGGCACGCGGAACTGCACGAGGTCGAGCGCTGTGTGAACCGGCTGCTGCACGCCCTGTGGCATGTGTCCGAGCCGCACGCCGAGCCGGACCCCGACATGTGCAAGGCGGTCGGCGAAGAGCTGGCGTACCTCTCACCGCGGCACCCGTCCTGGCACGCCGTCCTCGGCCAGGCCGCCCGCAGCTGGCCTGCGGCGGCACGGAAGAAGCGCCCCTTCCCCATCCCCGGTGAGTGAGGAAGCATGCTGGTCCGTCTGTTCCGTCGTCATCCCCGCGAGTGGGGCCCGGTCGAGTGGCTGGCCGTCTTCGGACTCGGCGCTCTGACCGCCATCCTGATCATCTTCGTCGTCGGCGTCCTGCGGGGCCCCGGCAGGTGCGGTAACGATCTGCAGGAGATCGGCGGTGACTGCGTCGGTGTCACCGCGGGCGCCTTCGAGGCCGACCCGGGCATCCGGAGTCTCATCGAGGCGGTCGCGGACGAGAACGCCAAGGTACGGCGGGACTGGGAGTCCCCCGGCAACGGTCCCAGGATTCCGTATGTGCGTATCGCGCTCATGATGCCGTTCACCGCGGACGACCACAGCGCGATGACCACGGACATGATCCGCCGTGGACTCGCCGGTTCGCTGGCGGCGCAGCGGCAGGCCAACCGCTTCGGCGGGCCGCACTACCAGCTGCTGCTCGCCCCCGACGGCCGGAACCTCGACGCCTGGCGGCCGGTCGTCGAGCGGCTTGCCGAGCTGGCCGGGGAGACCCGGACTCCGCTGGTCGGCGTGACCGGCATCCCGAGCAGTACGCCGGAGACCCGGCAGACGATCGCCGCGCTCAGCAAGCACCGCATCCCGACCATCGGCCCGGTCATCACCGCGGCCAACATGAACTCCCCGTACTTCTTCAAGACCTCACCGAACAACGACCAGTTCGGCCGCGCTCTCAAGCTCTATCTGGACAAGCGTCCCGAGCAGCACAAGGGGTTCCTGGTCTGGGACAACCGCAAGGAGGACGTCTACTCGCAGAATCTGCGCAGCGTCTTCGAGAAGCACTTCGGCAAGGCCTACGACCTGCCCGGCCACAACTCGAACTTCACCGGCTCGTCCGGCACCGACAAGGGCATCCCGCAGCGGTTCACCGATGCCGTGACGAAGATCTGCAACGAGAAGTCCGACACCGCGTTCTTCGCCGGCCGCGACCAGGACCTGCCCGCCTTCATAGAGCGCCTGGCCCAGGAGGGCGACTGCGGGCGTCCCACGAAACTGCGCATCCTGAAGGTCGGTATCGGTCTGGAACCCACCCTCACCGCGGACGCGCCCACCCGGTGGCTGAACGAGGCGCGGGCCACCATCGTCGACGCGTCGTCCGTCGATCCGGCCTGGTGGAGCGGGCCCAGCAAGCCCGAGAAGGCGCTCGGGCGTTTCCTCGACCGTTTCGAGGAACTGCAGAAGCGCCACAAGCTGGGCACCAAGCCGCTCGACGACGGCTATGCCGTCATGTACCACGACGCCTTCGCGCTGCTCGCCGACGCCGTGGACCGCACCTTCACCGAAGTCAACGAGGGCGGCAAACAGACCCCGGAGGCCGTGCACATCCCCACGAAGGACGACGTCTACAACACCCTCGTCATTCCGACCATCGCCGGTGAGAACTGCAGCTCGTGCCTGGTCGGCGCGGGCGGAACCTACGGTTTCGAGGGTCCGGGAAAGAACGACCAGTGGGCGGTCTGCAAGCCCGTGCCGGTGGTCGAGTACCCGGCGGGCAGCCGTACGGGAAACCAGAGCCCGCTCCCCCTCTACCGGACCTACCGCGATGGCGCCAAGAACACCTGCCCGGTCTTCTGACGGCCTGTCAAGAATGGTGGACGACGGCCACCGCCGGACGGCGGACGAGGTGCCGGGCGTAGGCGTCGGGGGTGAAGAACGCCGGCAGCTCCCCCGACAGGGCGGTGCGTACGAAGATGTCGCGGGCCGCTGCCGTCAGTGCCCGCGGCTGCTCGTGCGCCAGTGCGGTGCTCTCCGCGTCGAGGAGACCGGCCACGCGGTCGCGGTCGATCATCCCGTGCCGTAGCCACTGCCAGACCTGGACGCGGGCGATCTCGGCGGTCGCCGCGTCCTCCATCAGGCCGTCGAGGGCGACCGCTCCGTGGCCGCGCAGCCAGGCGTCGAAGTAGCGCAGTGCGACGGCGATGTTGGCGCGGACTCCCTCTTCGGTGGGCGGGCCGCTGGTGCGGTGCACCGCCAGCAGGTCGGCGGCGGTGACGTGGACATCGTCCCGGGTGCGTTCGAGCTGGTGCGGGCGCTCGCCCAGCACACTGTCGAAGACCTCGCGGCAGAGCGGGACGAGGCCGGGGTGGGCGGCCCAGGAGCCGTCGAAGCCGTCCTCGGCCTCGCGCTCCTTGTCGAGTCGCACCTTGGCCAGCGCCGCCTGGTTGGCCGGTGCGTCGCGGCTGGGCAGGTGGGCGGCCATGCCGCCGATGGCATGGGCTCCCCGCTTGTGGCAGGTGCGGACCAGCAGTTCGCTGTAGGCGCGCATGAAGGGTGCGGTCATGGTGACCTTGGCCCGGTCGGGCAGGACGTAGTCCGGGCGGTGGGCGAAGGTCTTGATCAGGCTGAAGAGGTAGTCCCAGCGGCCCGCGTTGAGTCCCGCGCTGTGCTCGCGCAGTTCGTGGAGGATCTCCTCCATCTCGAACGCGGCGGTGATGGTCTCGATGAGGACCGTGGCGCGGACCGTGCCGCGAGGGATTCCGAGCAGGTCCTGGGCGAGGACGAACACCTCGTTCCACAGCCGGGCTTCGAGGTGGTTCTCCAGCTTGGGGAGGTAGAAGTACGGACCGGAGCCGGCGTCGATCTGCCGTTGGGCGCAGTGGAAGAAGTACAGGCCGAAGTCCACGAGGGAGGCGGGGACCGGGCGGCCGTCGACCAGCAGATGCTTTTCGGTCAGATGCCAGCCCCGGGGGCGTACCACGATCGTCGCGGTCCGGTCGCCCAGCCGGTACTCCTTGCCCCGCGCGGTGGTGAAGTCGATGCGCCGCTCGATCGCGTCCAGCAGGTTCAGCTGGCCGCCGATGATGTTGTCCCAGGTGGGCGAGGTGGCGTCCTCGAAGTCGGCCATCCACACCTGGGCGCCGGAGTTGAGGGCGTTGACGGTCATCCGCCGCTCGGGCGGGCCGGTGATCTCCACACGGCGGTCGAGGAGACCGGGCGCGGGCGGGGCGACCCGCCAGTCCGGGTCGTTGCGGACGGCGGAGGTGGCGGGCACGAAGTCGAGGGGGCCGCCGGCCGCGATGAGTTCCGCGCGGTGCCGGCGCTCGGCTAGCAGTTCCAGACGTCGTCCGGCGAAGGCCGCGTCCAGGCGGCCGATGAAGTCGAGAGCGGCCGGGGTGAGGATCTCGTCGTGACGGTCACCCGGTGCGCCGAGGACCTGGACACGGCTGGTGAGAGCGGTGGTGGACATACGGGCCTCCTCAGCGGAGCGATACGGTGCGGGCCGGACGCGGACGCCGGAGACGGTCGTCCGGCCCGCACCTGGTTACGGGGCGGCGGGCGCTTCTGCCGGCCGCTTCCTAGTGGAACTGCTCCTCTTCGGTGGAGCCGGTCAGCGCGGTGGTCGAGGACGACGGGTTGACGGCGGTGGAGACCAGGTCGAAGTAGCCGGTGCCGACCTCGCGCTGGTGCTTGACCGCGGTGAAGCCGTGCTGCTGGGCGGCGAACTCCTTCTCCTGGAGGTCGACGTAGGCGGTCATGCCCTGGTCGGCGTAGCCGCGTGCCAGGTCGAACATGGCGTGGTTGAGGGAGTGGAATCCGGCCAGCGTGATGAACTGGAAGCGGTATCCCATGGCTCCCAACTCGCGCTGGAACTTGGCGATCTGGTCGTCGTCCAGGGCGGCCCGCCAGTTGAAGGAGGGCGAGCAGTTGTAGGCGAGCATCTGGTCCGGGTACCGCGCGTGGATCGCCTCGGCGAATTCCCTGGCCTGGGCGAGGTCCGGGGTCCCGGTCTCCATCCACAGCAGATCGGCGTACGGGGCGTAGGCCAGGCCGCGGGCGATGACCGGGGCCATGCCGTTCTCGACCCGGTAGAAGCCCTCGGCGGTGCGCTCACCGGTGCAGAAGCGGGCGTCGCGCTCGTCGACGTCACTGGTGAGGAGGTTGGCGGCGAGCGCGTCCGTGCGGGCAACGATGACGGTCGGGACGTCGGCGATGTCGGCGGCGAGGCGGGCGGCGTTGAGGGTGCGGATGTGCTGGGCGGTGGGCACGAGAACCTTGCCGCCGAGGTGGCCGCACTTCTTCTCGGACGCCAACTGGTCCTCGTAGTGGATGCCCGCGGCACCCGCCTCGATCATCGCCTTGGTGAGCTCGAAGGCGTTGAGCGGGCCGCCGAATCCGGCCTCGGCGTCCGCGACGATCGGCGCCAGCCAGTCGGTGCCCTCCTCTGCAGAGCCCGTGCCGCCGCCTTCCGCGGTGGCGATCTGGTCGGCGCGGAGCAGGGCGTTGTTGATCCTGCGGACCACCTGCGGGACGGAGTTGGCGGGGTAGAGGCTCTGGTCGGGGTAGGTGTGCCCGGCCTGGTTGGCGTCCGCGGCCACCTGCCAGCCGGAGAGGTAGATCGCCTGGAGTCCGGCCTTGACCTGCTGCACGGCCTGACCGCCGGTCAGCGCGCCCAGCGCATGGATGTAGTCCTGCTCGTGCAGCTGCCGCCACAGCCGCTCGGCACCGCGCCGGGCCAGGGTGTGCTCCTCCCGGACGCTGCCCGACAGTCGCACCACCTCCTCGGCGCCGTATGTCCGCTCGACGCCCTTCCAGCGCGGGTCCGCCGCCCACCGCTGTGCCAGCTCCTCGGCCGCCGTCGTCCCTGCCTGCGCCATGGCCATCTCCCGAAGTCGCTTGAACTGTTCTGCCTCGTGAACTGCGCGAAGAGCGTGACACCGAGTGCCGCACCTTCTGCACCGCGGCCCGCAGAACCCTGACGAGAGCAAACGTGAGCAATGTTGCCGAGCTGCCGGGGCCCGGCGGGCCGCACTAAGACTCTGACAGTGGCACTGAGTGCCAACAAGCGTGGAAGCGCGCCAACTTCTGCGTATCTTTCGACGCCGTTTTGCCAATCTTGCGAATACCCGTCTTTCGGTCGCTGCGGTCAACCTCACGGCCGCTGCGCCGCCCCGGGCGAGTACGGTGTCGAGAAGATCGTCCGGGACCTGCGCGTCCACCGCTGCTGAAAGGAACCAGGGAGATCATGCGTCTGATCGTGGCCCGCGGGCTGACCGAGGTGGTCCGGTGACCGGGCACGAGAACTCCGTACTGCCGGAGGTATCCGTACTGCCGGAGGAATCCGTGCTGCTGGGCGTCGAGGGCCGCACCGGCCGCGTCACGCTGAACCGTCCCAGGGCGATCAATGCCCTCACCCACGAGATGGTGACCCGGATCTCCGGGGCCCTCGACGCATGGGAACAGGATCCGCGCATCACGGCTGTGGTGATCACGGGGGCCGGTGAGCGCGGCCTGTGTGCCGGTGGCGATATCCGCGCCATCCGTGAGGACGTGCGCACGGGCGGCGGCGACGCCTCGACCGCGTTCTGGCGCGACGAGTACCGGCTCAATGCCCGTATCGCCCGCTGCTCCAAGCCGTATGTGGCCCTCATGGACGGCATCGTGATGGGCGGCGGTGTCGGCGTCTCCGCACACGGCAGCGTCCGTATCGTCACCGAGCGGTCCCGGGTCGCGATGCCCGAGACCGGTATCGGCTTCGTCCCCGATGTGGGCGGTACGTATCTACTGGCCCTGGCTCCCGGGCAGTTGGGCACGCACCTTGCGCTGACCGGGGCGGCGGTCGGCCCGGCGGACGCGCTGCTGTGCGGGCTCGCGGACCACTTCGTTCCGGCGGACCGGCTGCCGGCGCTGCTCAGCGACCTCTCCCGAGCGGACGTTGCGGACGTGCTCCCGTCGTATGTGCGGGACGCACCGCCCGGCGAACTGGGCGCGAACCGGGAGTGGATCGACCACTGTTATGCCGCCGACACGGTCGAGGAGATCGTGGACCGGCTCCTCGACAGCGGTGTCACGGCGGCGAAGGAGACGGCCGGGACGCTCCTCGGCAAGTCGCCCACGGCGCTGAAGGTGACGCTGGCCGCGCTGCGGCGGGCCCGGCGGCTGGGCTCCCTGGAGGCGGTGCTGGCACAGGAGTACCGCGTCTCGTGTGCGGCCCTGCACCACCCGGACTTCGCGGAGGGCGTCCGCGCGCAGGTGATCGACAAGGACCGTGCTCCGCGCTGGACACCGGCCTCCCTCGGCGAGGTGACGGACGACGAGGTGGCCGGTTTCTTCGCCCCGCTCGGCGACCGGGAACTCTCGTGGCCCGTCGGTGACTCTGCCCGGGAGGCGCCCCGGTGAGGCGGGGTGTCGCCGCGGGCGCGAGCGCGGTCTCTCGGTGAACACCCGGCCGTACGGGCCGCTTTGCGGCTACCGGCTCTACGCGAACCGGCACACTCCCCCGATGCCCTGTTTCGGAGCGTGCGGCGTGTCCGTCGGCAGCGCGCGCACCTCCGCACCGGTGAGCAGCGCCGCCCGTACGGCGACATCGGCGAGACGTCCGCGTACGACGGCGCCGCCGTTCGGCTGGAGCACCCCCCGCCGGTCGGACACATCCGTCGGTGCCGGTCCCGACCAGGCCGTACGGCGGTCCTGCGGATCGTCCGTCACCGCGAGGGTGCGCAACCTGCCCCGGGCCAGGGCGTCCAGGGTGGCGTGTACGCCCTCCACGGCCCGGCCGCCCGGGGAGCGTTCCTCGGCCAGCAGCCGCAGCAGGGCCGCCGTCTCCTCCTGCCCCGCGCGGCGCGTCTCGGCCTCCACTTGGGCCATACGTTCCTGGACCGCCCCGTCGTGGCTGCGGCTGCCGCTCACCGACCTGATCGTCACCTCGCGACGGACCCACTCCGGCAGGTGCTTCATCAGGAACTGGCGAGCCCGTACGTCTCCCGCGAGCAGGAGGAGACGGGCGGAGTGCTGGGAGAGCGTCTCGCCGATGGCGTCCGCGACCTCGGCGGCGTTGTGGTCCCACGAGTCCTCGGCCCGGTGCTGGAAGCGCAGCTGAGCGCCGTTCCCCCGGATCTCGTCGTCGGGCCCCGTCACCGTCCGCCGCGCGGTGGCCTTCGTGGCGCCCGTCGGATACACCTCGAGGTCGGCGCCGATGCGGTCCACGATGGCGAGCACATGGGCGGGATGCTCCTGCTGCCACTCCAGCAGGGGGAGCAGATGCGGCAGGGGACCGTGCACCGCCATGTCCTCGTGATGGAAATCGGGCATCTCGACGACGAGCGGCACGTCCCCGCGTACGGCGAACGCCGCGAGCGCGCCGGATCCCGGCAGCGCCGGGAGAACGCGGTCCGTCAGCGCGGTGAGGGAGGCGGCGTCGGCCCCCTGGCGGGCGAGCCGGTCGGTGAGCTTGTGCCAGCGCAGGGTGGCGTTCTCCTCCTGCTGCGGGAGCGTTTCAAGGTTGAAGTAGACCGAGTCCACGGGGCCCGGCGTGCGGTGGAACTCTCGCAGGACATCCGTATCGATCTTGGTGCTACTGATCATGGAAGCTCCTCCTCGCTCGGGGCGAAGCTCGGCAAGTGGCGGAAGGTGACCACAGGTGTCCACACGTGCCCGCTGTGTCGCTGCACCTCGCGGCCACGCGAACGGGGCGCTGTGCCGACCATAAGTCCGCAGGGGCGTGCTCGCGAGGTGACCCGAATGGCCCTGCCGCCGCATCACGTAGCGTGATCGCAAGTCGCGGGGTCCGGCCGCCGCCCGCCGTTACCCGGTGGACGCCGTGGCCATCCTCTTCACGTCCTCGAACGCGCCCGACAAGGCGCTCATCCCCTGGACGATGTCGTCGAGGGACATGCTGAAGAGCTGCTCGCGTTCCGCGTTCGTCCGGTGCGGCTCGCCCTTGCCCGGCTCCATCGACTGGCGGCAGCCCCGGGCCCCGCGGCCGAGGCGGCTCAGCGCTCCCGACCATGTTCTCCCCAGGTCCCGGCCGGGGGCGGGGAAGTAGTCCTGGGCGGCGTCGACCCGCTTGCCCAAGGTGCCGCAGACGCGGCCGAACGTCTTCTCGTCCAGGGAGACCTGTCCGTCCTTGTTCCGCTTCTGGCCGGCGGCCTTCACGATCTGGGTGTTGAGCGCCTGCACGGCGTCGGTGATCCGCTGGCCATGCAGCGTTCCGCCCTTGTCGAGCCAGGACGAGGCCTGCCACTGACGGGTCTTGGGCCCGCGCGCCACCGGCGGGGGATCGATCGCCCCGGCCATGTCGCGCAGCCGCCCTGCGGGTGCGACATGCGAGGCGAAGTCCTCGTTGAACGTCAGGGCGGTCAGCAGCAGAGCGGGCAGCCCCAGCGCGAGGACCGTTCCCGTTTTCCATAGCCCTGGACGTCGACGGGCGGGCGCGGTCGGCACCGGTGTCTCTGGCGCCTTCGCCGCCGGCAGCCCGCGCGACCGGCGCACGGCCCATGCCGCGCCCGCGCCCACGAGGGCCGCGCACGCCGAGCCGAGGACGGCGTTGACGAGCGTGAGGCCGGTGACCACTCTGACGATTGTCAGGCCCTGCTCGGGCCGCCAGTCGCAGTCGCCGCCGATGATGTTCAGCGGGCCCAGGCAGCCGTCGGCCGAGGTGAGCCAGAACACCCCGACGTACGCCAGCAGTTGGACCAGCTGTGCGGCGATGAGCGCCCGCAGCAGCCAGTGCCGCCGGGAGAGGGCGGCGACGAGTGCGGCCGTGACCAGGCAGGCCGCCAGCACCGCCACGACCAGCCACCACACCTGGACCTGGAGCACCTGTAGGACGGCCGGACGCCCCTTCAGGGTGGGCGGCCGCAGCGTGTTCAGCGCGTACACCGCCACGGCCAGGCCCGCCCAGGACATCAGGCCACCCGCAAGGCCGGCGCAGAGCGTCCGGCGTATGCGGAAACCCCCGTCGGCGGCGCGCCGCAGAAACAGCAGAAGCAGCGGTACGAGCCACATCAGAAGCGTCGCGGCCGCGAGGAGGCCCTTCCTGTGCAGCGGCGCGAGAAGGGGGAGGAGGGTGGAGCCGGCGGACAGGCCGTAGTCCCGCCAGGGGCCCGGGGACCCGTCGAAGGAGAACTCGGTCAGTGCCACGTCCAGATCGCCGCCGTCCCATGCGAGGATCTGGCCCCCGAGCTGCCACCAGAGCACCCCGCCCCACAGCACGGTCGCCGTCACCGACGCGCAGACCAGCGCCGCCGCCCTGCGCTGGCCGCGCTTCGGAAAGCGCAGGGCGAGTCGCACCGTCTGTGACCACCACACCGCCGGCACGGCCGCGATGAGCAGGAAGGCCAGCAGATACTCGGGCCGCGGCAGCAGCCAGTCGACCCGGTAGCGCCCGCCGTCCACGAACTCGCCCACCAGCATGCCGCAACCGAGCCACAGGCCCGCGAGCGCGCCGGACTCCACATGCCCCCCGGCCACGCGCGACGTCCGTACGACCGAGAGACCCAGGGCGATACAGAGCACCGGAGCCACGAACAGGGTCGTGAGCCAGACGGAGTCCGAGTCCCCGGACAGGCCGGGAATCGTTCCCAGCGCGTGGAACAGGAGCCATGCCGAGGCTCCGGTCAGGAGCATCTCCAGCGGGCTGGCCCGGAAGAGGCCGGTGGAATCAGCGAGTACGCGGCTGCGTTCCGCCCAGCCGGGGTGCGTCCGCAGCAGCGCCGTGAGCCGGTGCAGCAGGGGCGCCACGGCGCCCGACGGGTCGGGCCGCTGCCAGCTTGCGGGGTGCGCGCCCCACGCCACCGCCTGTAGGTCGGCGTGCAGTTCACGTCGGCGCAGGAGATCGGCACGGGCCAGATGGACCAGACCGACGAGGAGGAGTCCGGAGAGGACGGGGTACACCAGGACGGTGGCGGCGCCGGGCCAGAACGGTGAATCGACGTCGCCGAACAGGGCGATGGCGAGGACCCTGCCCGTCATCACGAAGTTCGGCAGCAGGGCGAAGAGGACGAACACCCGCCAGAGCGCCGTGCTCGCGTAGGCGTAGTCGACGTCGCGGTTGTGCACATGGGCGAGTTCATGGAGGACGACGGCGCGGAAGCCCTCGGGGTCGGTTCCGCGCCGGGCGAGCAGGCCGGCGTGCAGGCAGACGGTGTAGACGCCGGTGCGGCCGTAGACGCCGGCACCGGAGGTCATCCGTTTCGGGTCGACGCGGAAGCGGAGGTCCGAGCGGATTCCGGTGCGGTCGCGCAGCGCGGCCAGTTCTTCTCGTAACGCTCCGTCGGCGTCGACCTCCTCGATCGGTAACGTCCTGCGCCAACGGTCGCGCACCTTCGGCAGCCACCAGTACACGAGCCCGGCGACGGCGAGCAGCACAAGGGTCGCGATCATGCCCTTCGAGTACGGCACGTCCGTCACACCGGCGAGACAGTTCTGCATGGCCTTCGGACGGCCGGCATTCGCCAGGAGATTGGCCCGATCGCTGCCTTCGGGGTCGAATCCGGCGGCGAGCAGACAGCCGAACGCGCCTCGCCAGGCGTCCTGGGGATTCGAGACCAGGAGGTCGAGCAGGGGGATGCTCGACGCGGTCACGACGGCGATCAGGAGTGCGAAGCGGGGGCCGGTCCCCGTGACACCGGAGACCGTGTCGACGGGCCTCATGAGGCGGGAGCTGATGAGACGCGAGCTGAGGGGGCGGGACCCGATGAGCCGGCGCGTGGTCAGCAGCGGCCTCATGAGCCGGGACCTCGTCGGAGGGGGCCTCATGAGACGGTGTCGGGCGCGTCGGGTTCCTCTTGGTGGGCCGCCGTCGCGATCCGCGCCACGACGCTGTCCGCCAGGGCCTCGGCCTCCCGGCGGTCGATGCCCCGCTCGACGGCGCGCTCCAGGATGTGCGTACGGACGAGCGCCAGCTCTTCGGCTTGCAGCGTGATCAGTACGCGCTCGGGGGCGGCGGGGGCACGGCGCAGCAATCTGCGCAGTCGCGCCCGCCCTCGTGTGGCCAGGCTGTCCGTGGCCATGTCGACCCCGCGGCGGGCCGCTTGGTCGAGCACGAGCCATATGACGGGCGTGATGAGAGCGGCCACCTCGGCGTAGCCGAATCCGAGCGGTTCTCTGCGGTGTCCCTGACGGGTGAGGGTGCGGATGACACGGTCGTCGTCGAACCGGCGCAGACTGTCGACGAGCGGCAGCTCATGCTTAGCGTGCTCCGCCACCACGTCGCGCACCACGTCGCGTACCTTCAACATCAGCAACCCCCGTGAGTGCCAAGCGTGTTGAGAGTATTGCAGCATGCTGTGACAGAAGAGGAAGCGAGGAAAACTCGTCACTACCGCGCGGGGATCGGGGTGTCTGTCAGCTGCGGCGAATGTGTCGGTAGGCTCTCCTGATCATGGACGCGAGTGCAGCAGACGAGTTGGTCGCCATCCCGCCGGGGCGGGTGACGTTGTCGGACCGGCGGACGCAGCGCAGTTGGTCGGTCGAGCTGGCTCCCTACCTGCTCGCGGCGTTCCCGGTCACCCGCCTATCGACTCGATCCCGATGGCGAAGGCATCGAGTGGGAGGCGTCCGCCGACGGGTACCGGTTGCCGACCGAGGCCGAGTGGGAGCACGCCTGCCGTGCCGGCACGACCGGACCGCGTTACGGGCCGCTCGACGAGATCGCCTGGTACCGCGGCAACTCGCAGGAGCGCATCCACGAGGTGGGCGGCAGACGGCCCAACGCGTGGGGGCTTCACGACATGCTCGGCAACGTCTGGGACTGGTGCTGGGACGTCTACGACGCCGAGGTCTACGGCACCTACCGGGTGCTGCGCGGCGGTGGCTGGTTCGACGAGCACTGGAGCTGCCGGGCCTCCGCACGGCGCCGCAGCCACCCGACGTTCCGGGTCGACGACGTGGGCTTCCGCATTGCGCGGTCCCTCCCGCCGACCGTCGGGCCTGGCCTCGTGCGCTGATCCGTGTGGTGTGCGTACGCCCGCAGCCGGCCGTCGGGGTCGGCGCTCTCACCACCGTCCCGGGTCATGCCGCCGCCCCGGATCAGGCCGCCGACCCGGATCATGCCGCAGCATGGGACGACCCCGCGTCGCCGCTTCCCCGCCCGTCCGCGTCATGGTGAATCGGTATGCGTGAGCCGGTCAGCGGCAGGCCCGTGCCGCCCTGCCGGGCCGCGACGATCTCGGCCGCTATGGACAGTGCGGTCTCCTCGGGCGTGCGGGCTCCGAGATCGAGGCCGATCGGCGAGCGAAGCCGGGCCAGTTCGCGTTCGGTGACGCCGGCCTCGCGGAGCCTGCGGTTGCGGTCCTCGTGGGTACGGCGTGAGCCCATCGCGCCGACGAACCCGACCGGCAGCCGCAAGGCCACCTCCAGCAGGGGGATGTCGAATTTGGCGTCGTGGGTGAGCACGCACAGGACCGTCCGGTGGTCGGTCTCGGTGCGCTGGAGGTAGCGGTGCGGCCAGTCGACCACGATCTCATCGGCCTCGGGAAAGCGCGCCCGGGTGGCGAAGACGGGACGGGCGTCGCACACGGTGACGTGGTAGCCGAGGAATGTGCCCGTGCGCACCAGCGCCGCGGCGAAGTCGATGGCACCGAAGACGATCATGCGGGGCGGCGGTACGCTCGACTCGACGAACAGCGTCAGGGCGGACCCGCAGCGCGATCCGCTCTCCGAGATGTCGAACGTGCCGGTACGGCCCGCGTCCAGCATGGCGCGGGCCTCCCCCACCGCCGTGCGGTCCAGCTCCGGATGCCCACCGAGCCCGCCTTCGTGCGATCCGTCGGGGCGTACGAGCAGCGGTCTGCCGAGGACTTCGGCCGGCCCCCGGGCCACGCGGGCGAGCGCCGCCGCCTCTCCCCGGGCGGCGGCCGACAGCGCCGCCGCCCAGATCCTCCTGCCCGGCCCGTCCGCACCCACCGGAGTGACCAGGACCTCGATGACGCCGCCGCAGGTCAGTCCCGCCGCGAAGGCGTCCTCGTCGCTGTAGCCGAACCGTTCGAGCACCGTCGCGCCGTCCTGGAGCGCCTGGGCGCACAGGTCGTACACCGCCGCTTCGACGCAGCCGCCGGAGACCGAACCGATGGCCGTGCCCTGGCTGTCGACGGCCAGGGCGGCACCGGGCCGGCGCGGCGCGCTGCCGGCGACGGCCACCACGGTGGCGACGGCGAAGTCCCGCCCTTCTTCCACCCATCGGTTCAGCTCACCGGCGATGTCAAGCATCCCGGTCTCCCCCTGACGCCCCCTCTGCTCCAGGTGCCCCCTCTACTCCGGACGCCCCCTCGACTCCGGGTGTCTCCACTTCTCCATATGCCGGCTCTGCTCCCGCCGTGGTCCCCGCCAGCAGGACGCGGTCGGGGCGGATCGGCAGGTCCCGGTGGCGTACACCGGTCGCATGCCAGACCGCGTTGGCGATCGCCGCAGCGGCTCCCACGATCCCGATCTCGCCGATCCCCTTGATGCCCACCGGGTCGTCGGCGTCCGGGTCGTCCACCCAGTCCGCCTCGATGAGCGGTACGTCGGCGTTCGCGGCGATGTGGTAGCCCGCGAGATCGGCACCGACGAGGCCGCCGGACGCCTCGTCCCGGACCGCCTCCTCGTGCAGCGCCATCGAAAGACCCCAGATCATGCCGCCGATGAGCTGGCTGCGCGCGGTCAGCGGGTTGATGATCCGGCCCGCGGCGAAGACGCCGAGCATCCGCCGTACGCGGACCTCGCCGCTGGTGACATCCACGGCAACCTCGGCGAACTGCGCCCCGAACGAGTACCGTTCCTTGGCCGTCAGCGTGGCGAGGTCCTTGGTGGTGTCCGACCGGACCGTGATCCCTTGGGGCGGGATGGCGCCGCCCAGGGCCAGTTGCTCGCGCAGCTCACACGCCGCGGCGGTGACCGCCCAGCCCCACGAGCGGGTGCCCATCGAGCCTCCGGCGATCATCGCCGGACCGAAGTCGCTGTCGGCGATCTTCATACGGATGCGCTCGGGTGCCACCTCCAGCGCGTCGGCGGCGATCTGGGTCAGCGCGGTCCGCGCTCCGGTCCCGACATCCGCTGCGGTGATCCGTACCGTGAAGGTGCCGTCCGCCTCGGCCGTCACGGCGGCGGTGGACGGGGCGACCAGTACGGGGAAGGTGGCCGACGCCGTGCCGGTCCCGACCAGCCAGCGGCCCTCGCGGCGCAGGCCGGGGCGCGGGTCGCGGTCCGCCCAGCCGAACCTGCGGGCGCCCTCCTCGAAGCAGGCGAGCAGATTGCGGCTGCTGAACGGCAGTCCGGAGACGGGCCCCGCGTCCGGTTCGTTGCGGGCGCGCAGCGCGATCGGGTCGATGCCGCACTTCTCGGCGAGTTCGTCGAGCGCTGACTCCAGCGCGAAGGAGCCCGGCGCCTCGCCCGGGGCGCGCATCCAGGTCGGGGTCGGCACGTCGAGCGGTACGACACGGTTGACGGTGTGGTGCGCGTCGGCGTCGTACATCGAGCGCCCGTAGTCGGCGCTGCGCTCGATGAATTCGTACACGGTCGAGGTGCGGCAGTCCGCCGCGTGGTCGAGCGCGCGGAGCCGTCCGTCGGCGTCGGCGCCGAGGCGGACACGCTGCGCGGTGGGGCTGCGGTAGCCGATGAGCGAAAACATCTGACGGCGTGTCATGACGACCCGGACCGGCCGGTGGAGGGCGGTGGCTGCCATCACGGCGAGGACCTGGTGCGGGCGGGTCCCCTTGGCCCCGAAAGCGCCGCCCACGTGCTCGGACCGCACCCGTACCGAGGCGGGGTCGAGTGAGAAGAGTTTGGCGAGTTCGTCCGCGACGAATTTGCTGCCCTGGTTGGTGTCGACGACTTCGAGCCGGCCGCTGTCCCAGCGCGCCATCGCGGCATGCGGCTCCATCGGGTTGTGGTGCTCTTCCGGGGTGGTGTATTCCGCGTCCACCGCTACGGCGGACGCGGCGAGTTCGGCGTCCAGGTCGCCCTTGGATGTCTCCGCCTGGGGTCCCTCCGGTGTGTACGAGCGGGGGTTTCCGGCGTGGAACGCGACGTCGTGCGGCTCCTCGTCGTAGTGGACCACCAGCGCTTCGGCGGCCTCCCTGGCCTGCTCGGGCGTTTCGGCGACGACCAGCGCCACCGGCCATCCCGCGAACGGCACCCGGTCGTGCTGGAAGACCTGGAGGATCGGGTCGGGCGGGCCCAGCGGGCCGGTGTAGTCCCCGTCGACGCGCGGGGCGTTCCCGTGGTGGAGCACCGCGAGGACGCCCGGCATCGCCAGCACGGGAGCCGACTCCACGGACCCGATACGGCCGCGGGCGATGGTGGACAACACCAGCCAGCCGTGGGCGAGTTCGGTGTAGGGGATGTCGCCGGCGTAGCGGGCCGCGCCGGTGACCTTTGCCAGGCCTTCCACGCGGGTGTGCGCGGCGCCGACGGCTCCCGTCGGCGCGGTGGTGCCCGTGGCCGTGGTCATCGGGCGGCCTCCTCGGTGAGCTCGGTCAGCGTGGCCACGACGAGATTGCGCATCAGTGTCACCTTGAATCCGTTGTGGGGCAGCACCCGGGCGGCTGCCAGTTCGGCGTCCGCCGCGGCGGCGAACGCCTCGGCGCTCGCCGGTCCCCCGGCCAGCACCCGCTCGGCCTCCCGGGCCCGCCACGGCCGGGACGCGACCGCTCCGAAAGCGAGGCGCACTTCGCGTATGACTCCGTCCTGGACGTCGAGGGCGGCGGCGAGGGAGCCGATTGCGAAGGCGTATGACGCGCGCTCGCGCACCTTGCGGTAGCGGGAGAGGGCGGCGACCGGGGCCGGCGGCAGGGTGATGCCGGTGATCAGAGCACCGGGTGGCAGCGCGGTCTCCAGGTGCGGTGTGTCGCCCACCGGCAGATAGAACTCCGTGAGCGGCAACTCGCCTGGCCCGTGCGCCGTTTCGTACGAGACGACGGCGTCGAAAGCGGCCAGCGCCACTCCCATGTCCGAGGGATGCACGGCGGCGCAGTGCTCGGAGGCGCCCAGGATCGCATGGTTGCGGTGCTCGCCCTTGATGGCGGGGCAGCCACTGCCGGGGACGCGTTTGTTGCAGGGCTTGGTGAGGTCGGTGAAGTAGCCACAGCGGGTGCGCTGGAGCAGGTTTCCGCCGACCGTTGCCATATTGCGCAGTTGGCCCGAGGCGCCGGCCAGAACGGCCTGCGCCAACGCCGGGTAACGGCGCCGGACTTCGGGGTCGGCGGCGAGATCGCTGTTGGTGACGGTGGCGCCGATACGCAGACCGCCGTCGTCCGTGGCCTCGATCCGGTCGAGGGGGAGCTCACGTACGTCGATGAGCAGCCCCGGCCGCTCCACCCCGGCCTTCATCAGGTCGACGAGGTTGGTGCCGCCGCCGAGAAAGCGCGCATCTGGTTCGGCGCCGAGCAGGGCGACCGCGCCGGAGACGTCGGACACGCGGCGATAACCGAACTCTTTCATGCCCCCACCTCCGTGTTCGCCGTGTCAACCCGGTCAACCGGCCCGGAAAAGGGGGCCTGTTCGGCCTCGGCGGCCTGCGCGACCGCCTGGACGATCGACACATACGCACCGCAGCGGCAGAGGTTGCCGCTCATCCGCTCCCGGATCTCGTCGGCGGTGAGCGGCGGCACTCCCGCCTCGGGCCGCACATCGGTGGTGGCGGCGCTCGGCCAGCCCGCCGCATGTTCCTCGATCACCGCGATGGCCGAACAGATCTGGCCCGGTGTGCAGTAGCCGCACTGATAGCCGTCGAGGTCGAGAAACGCCTGCTGCACCGGATGCAGCCGCTCGCCGTCCGCGACGCCCTCGATGGTGGTGATCGCACGCCCCTCGGCGGCGACCGCGAGTTGCAGGCAGGCGACGGCCCGCCGTCCGTCGAGCAGCACCGTACAAGCACCGCACTGGCCCTGGTCGCAGCCCTTCTTCGTGCCTGTCAGATCGAGGTGCTCGCGCAGCGCGTCGAGCAGGGTGGTGCGGTGGTCGACGGGCAGCGTGCGCTTCTCGCCGTTGACGTTCAGGGTGATGGCACTGGACGTCGATAGGGCCATGAGCAGCCTTCTTTCGCATATGTGGTGCGCGGCGGCGTCAGGCGCGGGCCTGACGCCGGCGTGGTCGACCGGAGAGTCGGACGATCCCTGCCATGCGGGATCGAGAGGTCGAGCCGGAGAAGCCGGAGAAGAGGTGGCGCTGTGCGTAGGGCGTCAGCCTGGGCGCCGTGGCGCGGCGCGGCATCCGCGACAGACCGAAAGCCGGTCGCAGTGGCCACGGCCGTCCACACCGGCCGTATCTAACGCTATGGTGGACCCAAGCGGACAGCTGTCCGTTAGTTTCAAATCTACCGGACAGCTGTCCGGTTAGCAAGGCCGGCCCAGTCGTGATTTCCGGAAGCCGGGAGGAGGACGAGTGCAGCAGAGGAACGACCCGCCACTGCGCTCGGACGCGCAACGGAATCGCGAGCGCATCCTGGAAGTGGCCCTGGCGGAGCTGACCCGCTCGGCCGATGCCCCGCTGAGCTCGATCGCGAAGAAGGCGGGCGTCGGACAGGGCACGTTCTACCGCCACTTCCCCAATCGCGAGTCCCTCGTCCTGGAGGTCTACCGGCACGAGGTCCAGCAGGTCTCCGACACCGCCTGCCAACTTCTCAAGACCCGCACACCCGACGAGGCCCTGCGGGAGTGGATGGACCGCCTCGCCCAGTACGCCATGGCCAAGGCCGGCCTGGCCGACGCGATGCGCAAGGCCACCAGCGCGCACGGCAGCCTGGCCGGACTGGGACACGGCCCGGTGACCTCGGCCGTCGAACTCCTGCTGAAGGCGAACGAGGAGGCCGGCACCATCCGCCCCGGCGTGACCCCGGACGACTTCGTGCTCGCCATCGCCGGCCTCTGGCAGATCGATCCGCACGGGGACTGGCACACCCGCGCCGGACGGCTCCTCGACCTGGTCATGGACGGCCTTCGCGCCGGCGCTCCCGGGGCATGAGCGGCACGGCGCGCACCACACCATGGGGCCGGCACCCGTCCTGAGGCCCGTCCGATGGGCCGGCACCGGATGACCGCTGCGCCTCGGGCACTATCGGATACCGGCCACGGCGATCACGAATCCGCGCCCGGAGACCGATCCGACATGTGGAGGCAGGAGTTGGCTGGATCCCCGCGCGAGACCGCCCGCCCTGGGCCTTTGCCCAGCGGCCGGCACCACCTCAGCCGTGCGCAGGTGGTGGCGTCGCAGCGGCTTCGCATGCTGACCGCCACTGCCGAGGCGATGAAGGACAAGGGGTACGCGGGGACCTCGGTCGCCGAGATCATCCGGCGTGCCGGGGTGTCGCGGGAGACGTTCTACCAGCAGTTCCGTTCCAAGGAGGACTGCTTCATCCAAGCGCTGGACGCCGCCACGCACCAGTTGGCGGGCCTGCTCGGCGATGCGTGGCAGCCGGCGCCCGACTCCGCCGGGACGACTTCGCCGGTCGCCCCGGAGGAGGTCTTCCGCCGGCTGCTGCGCCTCTATCTGCGGACCCTCGCCGAACGGCCCGCCTTTGCCCGGCTGTTCCTCGTCGAGGTGTACGCCGCCGGGCCGGAGGCGATGGCCCGCCGCATGGAGTGGCAGCGTTGGTTCGCGGACGCCATCGCCGAGATCTTCCAGGTGGGAGCCGGGGGCGGTGCGGACGAGCCGCGCTTCGCCTGTGAGGCCCTGGTCGCGGCCGCCGCGCAGCTGGTGACGGCGCACCTGGCCGCGGACGACCTGCGGGGCCTGCGCGGCCTGGAGGATCCGCTCGTCCGTCTCGCGGTACGGCTCCTCGGCTGAGCGGTCAGCCGGCCGCGGGGAGCCAGGGGAAGTACGCCAGCCGGCCCCGTACGTCGGCGGGCAGCAGCGGCGTGATCATGGAGCGGTAGTCGGCCACTTGGTGCCTGCCCTCGGCGGGGTCGCTCTTGAACACTTGGTGGGGCGTCAACAGTTGGTGGGGCGTCCCGCTCGGGATCGGCAGCCCCGGGCCGCAGAGCGGGATCTTCGGCGGCTGGCGGTTGAGCTGGTCGCCGCCGCCGGAGACGGCATGCGGGTTGATGTCGTAGGCGTGGTCGCCGGTGAAGTATCCGACGACGCCGTTGGCGAAGCAGGCCAGATTCGTGAGCACGTTCTCGGAATAGCAGATGCCGTCGTTGGTGTTGCAGATCTCCTTGACCGTCAGATCGCCGAAACCGCGCGGCCCCTTCATGGTCATGCCCGGCAGGATCGTCGGCAGGTTCGTCTCGATGCCGCCGGGGCCGCCGTCCGCACCGGGGCGCCGGGGATCGCCGTAGAGCACACCGTTGATCCGGTCGTGCGGGACGGCGTCGCTTTCGGAAAGGACGGCCAGTTCATCGCCGGCGACGATCGCGCCCTGCGAGTAGCCGGCGATGGTGATGTGGCTGGCGGAGCACATGCCGTGGAAGTCCTTGACCGCCGCGTCGAGTTTGCCGATGCCCTCGGCCACGGAGTCGTCCAGTGAAACGGTGTCGCCGGGGTACGGGGCGATGGACGCCGAGTAGTGGATCTTCGTGAACGAAACACCTTCGGGGAGGGCGGCGTTGCTGCGGTCGTAGACCGTGGCGTCGCCGTCGAGGTGGCCGCCGACCTCGAAGATCATCGTGTTCGGGCAGTCGGCCCGGGTCTGCACCTGTGCGTGCGTGCGCGTCTGCGTCTGCGTCTGCGGGGAGGCGGCGACGGCCTGCGGCGCGCTCAGCCCCAGGGCGGGCAGCGCGACGACCAGCGCGAGTAACGATCGTGCCTTTCGCATGTGCACCTCGTCTCGAATCGGCTTGGGAGGAAGCTGAGTTCCGGCCCAGTGCGACGCCAAAGGTAGCGCTGGGAGAGGTTCTGCGAACAGAGGTGTTCGTGAAAGTGTGGTGTGCGTGGCGGGCGTCGTGGGGCGCATCGCGGCGAGCGGGCGTGCGGGGAGGTGTTGCCGTCCACGGCGCGACGCACCAGCGGGGCCCGGAGGTTCCCCAACTCGCCCTGCACATACGGTGATTCGAGCCGACCCGGCTCAGCGATGTCGGTCGTGGTGAGTAAGGTCCATGCCATGGAACTACGGGGACGCACTGTCGTGCTGTACGGGGACTTTGACTCCATCGGAAGAGACGAGGCGATACGCCGGCTGGAGGCGCTCGGCGCCCGGGTGGCGGACACCGTGACCGCTGGGACGGACCTGGTTTTTCTCGCCTTCGGTGAGCGGGGTCCCCTACCCCGCTCGGACGAGATGCTCCGCACACCGCAATTCGACGAGGAGGCGCTGCTGGGCATGCTGGAACGTGCGGAGGGCGGCGGCTCCTCCCCCACGTACGACCCGCCGCCGTTCCTCGCACCGACCGCCCTCGCCGCCGCGGCCGGCTCCGATGAGCTGCGCGCCCTCTTGGACGGTGCCGACTGGTCCGCCTTCACCCCGCACCGGGACCTGCCGCCGCTGCGCGCCCGCCTCGCGGAGCTGGAGCGCAGCGAGGGCGTCACCGACGCCCATCGACTGGCCACCCGCCGGCTGTGCGACTCCGGTGAGGCCAGGCTGCTGCACCCGTATGGCCATGAAGTGGAGATCGTGGGCCATGCGCTGAGCCCCGACGGCCGCTATCTCGCCACCGGCAGCTGGGTGGGCGACGACTACGACGCGGGCGGCGTCCTGCAGATCTGGGAGGTCGCCTCCGGACGGTGCGTCAACGCCGTCCCGGGCATCATCGGTGGCATCGGATGGCCCGATTACGGGCGCACGATGCAGTGGTCCGCCGACTCCACCCGCCTCGCCATGGCCTACTGCACCAACATGGTGGGCGTGTGGAGCCCTACCGGGGGGTCCATGGACCCGATCGCCGCGATCTCCGTGTCGGACGGCAATTCCCGCCCGTCGGAGTTCGCGCTCTCCCCCGACGGGCGGAGCGTCTACTTCCACTGCGGCACGAACGGCGACGGCGGGCTGCAGGGCTGCCTCGTCCCGCTGGACCGCGGTGAACTGGACTGGCTGCCCAACCATGTGGAGGCCGAGCACCCGTACGCCATGGCGCGGCGGCTCCCTGAGGCGGTGCGGAAGGAGTTCGACCGGCTCGGCGCGCGGCCCGACGAGGACGGCTTCCGGGTCGGGCAGTGGATCGAGCGCCCGGTGTGGTCGCCCGACGGCACTCGTCTCTTCGGGGCCAACGCCCTCTGTGTGGACGCCGGGACCCGCCAGGTGCTCTGGTACGCGCAGGCCAACCTCTCCTGCCCCAGCCCGGACGGCCGTCTCGTCGCCGCCGTCACCGACCGCGGTCTGTTCTTCCGCGACGCGGCCGACGGCCGGACACGCTGCGGTCCCTTCGCCCTCGGCAAGCCCTGTTCGCTGCGCTGGGCCGGCGGGCGCACCGATCCGCAGACCAACCGGCTCGCCGTCCTGACGCCCGGCTCGGGCACGGCCGCGCCCGCGGTCCACATCTTCGACGACGAGCGCCATGTCGGCAGCGTCTCGATCGCGCACCCGGAGTGGCGGGACGACGACAAGTGGGGCGGCGACGTCAACGCCTGGGCCTGGGCGCCCGGTGGGGAGCGCGCGGCCTGCCTGACCTCCGAGGACACCGTCGAGGTCTGGTCCCTCGCCGATCCGGCCCGCGCCCGGCGGCTGAGGGTACTGGCCGCGGGTGGCGCCGACGCCGTCCACTGGGGCGCGGACGACACCCTGGTGCTGGTCGGCGCCGCTTGCGTCCGGTTCGTCCGTGCCGACACCGGCGAGGCCGTCGGGGACTTCCCCTTCCTGCGGGTGCCGGAGGGGCCGCGCCCCGTGGAGGGCGACGCGGCCGAAGAGTTCGCCAGGCAGATCTTCGCCCTCGACGACCGTACCTGGGCGATGACGCTGGAACCCGGCGCCGTCATCGCTCCGCACGGGCGCGAGGACGCGCTGGACTCCGTGCTCACCTGGGCGGTGGGGCGCCGCCTCGCCTGGCCCGTGCGGTGGGGTGGGCTCCAGGTGCTGCCGGACGCCCTGACCGCGGCCGATCTGCTCGACTCCGAGGACGGCGAGATCCTCCGGGAATACCGCGAGGACCTGGCGGAGCGGGCGGATTCCGGCGAGCCGTCCGCATGGCCGCCGCCGAACACCGCCGGTGTCGACGAGTTGTACGAGGCGGTGCGGCGCTCCCTCGCCCACCTCGATCACGACCGGTGGGGCTTCGCCATCGGCCCGTATCTGCGGGCCGCCGCCCGGCTGCGCGTCCGGCACGGCGCACCGGAGGCCGCGCTGGCGCTGATCGACGACGTGCCCGATGTGACGGACCGGATCGCCGCGGCGTCGGACGTCGCCGTGCTCCTGGCCCGCGCCGGGCGGGCGCACGCCGCCCGTACCGCGTTCGACTGTGCCGAGTCCCTCGTCGCCGAGGTCGTCGGGAAGGAGATGAACGCCGACATCGCCGCCTCGTTCGGGGCCGCGTGTCACGCACTGGGCGACCCTGGACGCGCCGAGGACTGGTTCCGGCGCGCCCGCGCGGCCATCAGCGTCGAACCCAACCCGTGGGAGGACCATCTGGCGGTCCTGCACGCGGTGCTGGAGTGCGGGCGGGAGGACCTGGCCCGCGAGATTCTGGCGGACCGGAGCAGCCACCCGCGGGCCGGCTACACCTCGGAGCCGGAGTGGCTGGTGTATCTGGTGCGCGGCGGCCGGATCGACCTGGCCCGCGAGTTCCAGCGGCTGCCCGGCTGGGAGGTGCCGTACGAGGTGCTGACGGCGCTCGCCGAGGCCGGCCGGCCGGACCTGCTGGAGGGGTGGGGAGAACACAACTGGTCGGTCGACGAGGAGTTGGTCGAGCGGGCCCACCTGGCCGCCGCTGCCGGCACCCCGCCGGTCCGGCCGCTGACGCCGACCGACCTCGACGTCGAGGAGTTGGCCAAGGACTATGCCGAGATCCAGCAGACGCCGCACGCCCGGCGACAGCGGCCCATCGAGTTACTGATCCAGAGTGCCGCCGAGTGCGGTCATCTCTCCGCCGTGCTCGACCTGCTGGAACTGGTTCCGCTCAGCGACGACTTCAACGACCGCCCGAGCGCCGCGTTCGGTGCCCTGTGGCTCGCCCTCACGGGGTTCAACCGCCCGCCCTGGTGACCCGTCGCACTGCCGCCGACGCGCCCGTCCGGGGCGGGCGCGTCGGCGTCGCGGGCAGGCACGGCACCACCGGCAGGGGTGAGTGGTCGTGACCCGGTTGTCGCCGGTCGTCACCGACGACGGCCGCGGCGACCTCCCCTCGCGGAAGGTCGAACTCGCCGTCGTCGGGGCTTTGTCCGGGCCGCCCGGCCCCTCACCGGGAACACACGTGACCGCGCTCGATGCCGTCCGGACCCCGGAGACGACGCCGGTGATCCGCACTCTCCCGCGCGCAGGATCGACCCCCGGGCACGCCGACCCCGGGCGGCGCGGGCCGTGAGGTGGTGGGAGCTCGGTGCGCTCAGTTCTGTGTCACGACCCGTGAGGTGAGGGCGGCTGCAAGGGTGGCGGCGGTGGCCGAGCAGGCGACGACCGTCCAGGCGAACGGGCCGAGCGGGGTGCAGCCGAAGAACTGGCTGACCAGCGGGGTCTCGACGAGGGTGAGGAGGGCGAGGGCCGAGACGGCGCTGGTGCCGAGGACGAGGGGGCTGTGCCAGCGGGTGAGCAGGGTCTGGCCGAGCTGGGTGCCGACGAGTGCGGCCAGGCCCATGGTGGAGGCGCGGCGGGTGCCGCCGGGGACGAGCCGGGTGAGTCGGCCGATCTGCCAGGCGGTCAGTGCGGCGAGCGCGGTGGCGCCGCCGCGTACGGCCAGTGCGCGGGCCATGTCCGTGCCGACGAAGCCGCGTGCCGGGCCGGCGCCGAGCGGGCGGACGTCCTGGTTCCCTGTCCGTTCGCCCCGTTTGGCCGGGGTGAGGGCGACGGCCAGCGACGGGAGCATGTCGGTGAGCATGTTCACGACCAGGAGTTGACGGGTGCTCAGCGGTGTCCGGCCGCTGAGGGCGGTGGCCAGTACGGTGAAGGCGACCTCGCCCGCGTTGCCGCCGACGAGGATGGCGACGGCGTCCCGCACGCTGTCCCACAGGGCCCGGCCCTCGCGCAGCGCGTCCAGGATGAGCCCGGTGTGGGCCGCGGTGAGCACCAGGCCGGCGGCGGTCCTGGCGGAGCCGGTGCCGCGCCCGGCGACGGCGATGCCCACGTCGGCGCGGCGGATCGCGGCGGCGTCGTTCGCGCCGTCGCCGGCCATCGCGACCACGCGGCCGGCCTTGCGCAGGTCCTTGATGATCCGCACCTTCTGCGCGGGTGACACCCGGGCGAAGACGGCGGCCTCGCCGACCGCGGCGATGCGGTCGGGGGCGGGCAGCACGTCCAGCTCGGCGCCGGTCAGGACCTGCTGGGCGTCCGGAATGCCGAGTTCGGCGGCGACCGCCGTGGCGGTGTCCGGGTGGTCACCGGTGATCATGACGACCCGGATACCGGCCTCGCCCAGCCGGCGCACGGTGTCGTCGGCGGCCGGCCGCGGGGTGTCGGAGATGCCGACGAAACCGAGCAGCGTCAGTTCGTCGACGTGCTCGGCGAGCCGGCCGCGTACCAACTCCGCGTCGGGCACCGTCCGTTGGGCCACGGCCAGCACCCGCAGGCCCTGGGCGGCCAGCCGGCCCACGGTGTGCTTGGCGGCCCTGCGCCGGACGTCGGTGATCGGCCGGTCCTCCTGCCCGGGGCGTGGCACCCGGGTGCAGCGGGCGAGTACGACCTCGGGAGCGCCCTTCACCGCGAGCACCGCCGTGTCCCCGTCCCGTCCGAGCGAGGCGGCGTATCCGCGGCCGGTCTCGAACGGCAGCTCTTCGACGAGCGTCCAGGCGGTGTCGTCCTCCGCGGCGTGGGCGGCCGCCACCACGGCCCGGTCGGTGGCGTGCGAAAGCGGAAGGGCCGTGCCCTCGGTCGGCGGGCAGGCCCGTGCGGCGGTGCGCAGCACCTGCCGGCCGACCGGCCCGCCGGGCGGCAGGGGGCCGGACGGCCCGGCCAGCCGGGTGACCCGCAGCCGGCCCTCGGTGAGCGTGCCCGTCTTGTCGAAGCACAGGGTGTCGACCCGGCCGAGGGCCTCCAGCGCCCGGGTGGACCGGACCAGCACGCCGATACGGGACAGCCGGCGGGCGGCGGCCAGTTGGGAGACGGTGGCGACCAGCGGAAGCCCCTCGGGAACGGCGGCCACCGCCACCGCCACGCCGGACTCCAGTGCCCGGCGCAACGGCAGCCCGCGCAACAGGCCGAGACCGGTCACCACGGCACCGCCGACGCCGGTGGCGGGCAGCGCGATCCGGGTGAGTTCGGCGAGCCGGGCCTGCATGCCCAAGGCCGCGTCGACGTGCCCCGCGACGGTGGCGGCTCGCCCGGCCTCGGTGGCCGCGCCGGTGGCCACGACGATGGCGATGCCGCTTCCGGCCAGCACGGTGGTGCCCTCGTAGACGATGCAGGAGCGATCGGCCGGTTCGGCGCCCGGGACCGGCTCGGCGGTCTTCTCCACCGGCACCGGCTCACCGGTCAGGGCCGCCTCGTCGACTTCCAGGGCGTCGGTGAGCAGCAGCCTGGCGTCGGCCGGAACGACGTCGTTGGCGCGCAGCGCGATCAGGTCGCCGGCCCGCAGGGACTCACCGGGGACCCGTTCGCTCGGCGCGTGCCGGAGCCGGGCGAGCGGCAGGGGTACGGACCGCTGCTCGTCGGCGCGCAGCCGGCGTGCCGTCGTCTGCTGACCGACCATCAGCTCGCCGAGCGCCCGCTCGGCCCGCATGCGCTGCGCTCCGCTGATCACGGCGTTGCCGGCCATGACGCCGACGACCAGCAGCGCGTCCACGCTGGATCCGACGATGGCCGAGGCGGCGGCGCCGAGGGCGAGTACCGGAGTCAGCGGGTCGTCCAGCTCGTGCTGTGCGGCGGCGGCCAGCCGCAGCGCGCCACGGACGGGGGTGATCACGGCACGGTCGAGCAGCGGATCGGACCCGTACCGCCGCACGATGCGGTGGGCGAGCCGGTGTACGGGGCCGTGTGGGGCGGCCGTCGTGGCCCCCGGGCCGTCGGACTCCGCCTCGGTGGTGCGGCCGTGGTGCAACCGGCGGTAGACCTCGTGCGCGCCGAGGGCGTGCCAGGCGTCGCGGACGACGGGCGGCGGCAGCGGCCGGTGGTCCAGCCGGCGGGCGGTGAGCGCGTTGGCCAGCATGGCGGTCAGGCAGGCGGCGTGCACCGGCGGGAGGTCGTGCCAGGCGGACACCGCCCGCATCGGTCCCCTGACACGGCGGCGTCTTCGGCTGGCGACGAGCAGCGCGCCGAGCGCCGAGCCGCTGAGTGAGAGCTGGGCCGCCCGTGCGGCGGCCCGGCGCGCGGCGGGCACCGCGCTCAGCAGCCGCCACACCTCGGCGAGGCCCGGTCCGCACACCAGGTCGGCACACCAGTCGGTGGCCCCGAGGCGGCGCAGCACGTTCACGCCGACGTCGGCGGCGTCCAGTGCCCGCTGTCCGTCGTGTGCGATGGCCAGGACGCCGTGGCCGTCCCGCTGCAGGGCCTGGACCTGCTCGGTGAGCCGGTCGGCCTCGGGCGCGGACTCATCGCCCCAGGCGAGCAGTTCGGCCACGCTGGCGTGCTGGGTGAGGACCACCGTGGGCGCGGCTTCGTGTGCCGCGGCGAGCACCGCTTCCGCCAGCGGATCGAGCGAGGTGCCCACCCGGACCCTGCCGGCCCGGTGACCGTCGTGGTCCACCAGGTCCAGGGTCATTCCGGTGGGATGGGACGGGCCGCTGCCTGACAGTGCGTCATGCGCCCGTACGAGCCGCCAGCCGCTGCTCGTACCGACGCCGGGACCGCTGCCACGGCTCCCTTCGGACTCCCCGTCGGGCACCTGGTCCTGCCGCTGGTCCCGCCGCGGCCATGGGCCGTCGCCGCGCAGGCCGGCCGTGCCGCAGTCCGCCAGCAGCCCGCTCGCGGTCCGCCACACATGGGCGTCGTCGAGCGCGTCGCTCGTGGAGACGGCGGAGAGCAGCCGAAGTTCCCCGTTGCACAGCACGGAGGAGTCGATGACCACCGCGTCGATCCGGTCCAGGCGACGCAACGCGGCCGGATCGAGCGCCACCACGCCGCGCCGGGCGAGGTCATGGCCCAGCACGGTGGCGAACGCCTCGCGGCCCAGCCCGGCCGCTTTGGGCACGGTGGCCAGAACCGCGTCCCCGGCCGCGACGGGGTCACCGGTTCTGAGCAGGACCGCGGCACCGCCGAGCAGCTGCCCGAGCGCGGTACGGTCGGCGGCCTTCTCCACCGGTCCCGGCGGCAGCGGGCAGGGCCGCCGGGCACGCCCCGGGCACTCCTGCGGCTGCGCCGCACCGCCCCGCACCACCAACTCCCGCTCGCGCAGGTTCCAGGCCCGCCGGCGCGCCAGGATCTCGTAGAGCTGGAAGCCCCGGTACGCGGCGTCCACGGCGAGCGGCGTGGCGCCGGAGGACGTCCCGTGCACGGCCGCGTTGACGACCGCGAAGAGCACGTCCGTACGTGTCCGCCCGATCCGCCGCTCCCACTGCTGCCGGGCCTGCGGCAGCGCGTCCGCCAGGGCCACCAGGGCTCGCACCGGGCTGGGCACGGCCGGCAGCGCGGTCAGCCGGCCGAGCAGCGCGGTGCCCACTCCCAGACAGTCCGCGGCCAGCGCCACCGCGGCGGCCGAGACGGCCAGATCGTCATCCGGATGCCGTCCGTCCGCGCTCTCGGCGACGCGGTGCGCACCATGTGCCTCCTCCACCGCCTCCACGGTCGCCACCAGGCTCTCCAGGCCGACGGAGCCCTCGGCGTAGGCGATGAGCACATGCCCGGTGACCGCGTTCACCTCGGCCCAGCGGACACCCTCGATCCGGTGCAGTGCTCTGGTGAGCGCGCGCACATAGCGGTGGTGCCGATCGCCGTTTCCGGACAGGCCGTGCGCCTGGATGTGCGCACGGCCGGACCGGGCCCACACCCGCCGCGGACGCTCGCCGTGTGCGAGGTCGCGCAGCGCTCCCGCGGCCCGCTCGGCCGCCTGCACCTGGCCCTCGACCACCCCGCGCACCGCGGACCAGCCGGTACGCGGCAGCGCGGCGCCCGCCGCGCGAGCGGTTCCCGACGCGACCTCGAGCGCCTGCCCACCGGCCCGAGCAGCGATCCGCACCGAGGCGGTGGCGCCGGTCACCGCACCCCCTACGACCAGCGTCGACGCCACACGGGCCACGGCTATCGGAAGCCCCAGCACCGCGCCCCACGCGCCCGCAGCCGGAACTCTCACGCCGCCTCACCCCTCTCAAGCCGTCGCCACGGTGCGCGCGGGCCCCGGCGGGCACACCACACACCGCCTTGACACGTACCGCGACGGGCCGGTTGCCAAGGCCGCCGAACGGGTCGGGCGGCGTCCTGGCTCAGACAAGCCCGGCCGACGATGCCTCGGGGCGGCCCGGCCGAGGTCGCCGCCACCCGCCCGCGTCGCCCGTCCTGCGGGCGCGGCGCATGGCGAGCGCCATGACGAGGACCCACGCGTCCAAGGCGAACGCCGCTATCCGTTCCATGCCGCCCAGCCCGATGCCGGGGTCGTGCTGACCGAAGAACAACCACGCCGAAACCACTGCGACGGCGGCTATGGGGAGAGTTATGGGACGCAGTCTCCCGACAAGAGAATTGCGCGGGGCGAATCCGGCGCAGATGAGCCCGATATTTCCGAGCCCCATGATGAGGAACGCGCCCAATACATGGACGTTCTCGTCGACGTCGGCGGGGACGAAGCCGACCAGAATCCACCCACCGGCGGTGAGGGCAAACAGAGTTCGGGCACTTCCCGATATCCAGCCGCGGCCCCAGCAGCCGCTGCTGAGCAGGGTGCCGGCGAGCAGCAGTACGCCATGGATGACGAAGGAGGTGTTCATGGCGTCGTGCAGCGGTGAGCAGACATAGCGGGGGCGGGAGACGTCCGCGATCTGGCATCGGACGTTGCCGAGATCGCTGATGTTGTAGCTCGCCCAGCTGTAGGGCGTGCGCCAGGCTGCCTGCACGACGAGTTGGGTGACGAGGAGCTGCACGGTGGCGACGACCCAGGCGGCCGCGGCGAACTTTGCGGCCATGGCGGTGCGGTTTTCGGAGTGCGACGCGGTTTTCGGTTTCACAACTGCCTTTCCGGCCCTGAATTGAATGGTTTTCGCTCGGCTCACGTTGTCAGCCGGCCCGGTCCTCTGACATCGCTGCGCCGGGGGAATTCGGTATCCCCCGGAAGCGGCAGTCCCGTACTGGCTCTTTCGGGGGAGGTGCGCCGCGGGGCCCGGCGGTACTGTGCGGGCCGTGAGCACAATGATTCGGTCGCTCTGCGGCCGCGCCCTATACCGGAGTTGGACCTACGCGTTTATCGGCGCGGTGCTGAGCCCGCCGCCGCTGATCGTGGCACTCGTCGCGGCTTCGCCTAAGTGGCCGGCGGCGCTTCGTATCGTCGGATTCTGCTGTGCGCTGAGCGCGGTGCTCATCGCCATGAGCGCTCCTCGTGCGGCGCGCAGTGGGTGTGTGCGGCTGGCCAACCGGCTGCTGGATACCGGCCTTCCGGCCCCGCTGGATTCGTCGGCGTCGCCCTGGGTGAACCGCGTGCGGACGTCGGCGTACCTGGCCGCGCACATGGTGGTCGGCGGTGCGGTGACCGCGGTGACCTGCCTGGCGTTCTTCGCGGCCGTCGTGTTGCCCTCGGTCTGGCTGAGCGGTGGCGGCCCGGTGGCGAGTTTCGGCTGGACCGTCCCTGTGGGGCAGGGCTGGCAGGGGCTGTGGACGGTGGTCGTCTCCGCCGGATGTCTGGCGCTGGTCGGATTCGTCGCCGTCGGCGGTGCGGCGGTCCTGCGGCTGCTCGCCCCGGTCCTCCTCGGGCACCGGCCCGCCGAGCGGCTGGCCGCGGCGGAGCAGCGGATGAACATGCTGGCCCAACGCAACCGACTGGCACAGGAGTTGCACGACTCCATCGGACACACCCTGACGGCGTCCACCATCCAGGCCGCCGTCGCGGGGGAACTGATGGACCGTGACCCGGCGGCCGCCCGGCGTGCCCTCAGCAGCATCGAGGAGACCTCCCGCGCCGCGATGGACGACCTCGACCACGTCCTCGGCGTCCTCCGGGAGGGCCGGTCGCCCACCGCCCCGCAGCACACCCTCGCCGACCTCGGCGCCCTGACGGAGTCGGTCAGGCGGGCGGGCGCCGGACTTCGCGTCGAGACCACCGGAGATCTGACCCGCCTCCCGGCCACCGTGTCCCGTGAGGCGTACCGGATCGTCCAGGAGGGCCTGACCAACGCCCTGCGGCACAGCGAGAGGGCCGGCATCAGCCTGCGGGTCGCCATACGGGACGGCTGGCTGGAGGTGGAGCTCAGCAACCCCGTCGACGTCGGGAGACGCTTCCGCCCCGGCCGGGAGCAGGGCCATGGGCTGACCGGGATCGCCGATCGAGTGCGGCTGCTGCGCGGCGAGGTGTCGGCAGGGCGTACGGACGACGACGGCGGCACCCACTGGCGACTGGCCGCGCGGATACCGCTACGGTCGGCGCCATGACCGCGTACAGCCCGTCAACACCCGACGTCGACCCGCCGGTCAGCGTCCTCGTCGTCGACGACGAGGAGCTCACGCGTACCGGGCTGCGGGCCCTGCTGTCGGCCAAACCCGACCTGGACGTCGTCGGCGAGGCCGCAGACGGCGCGGAGGTGCTTCCGCTGGTCGAGCGGCTGCGCCCGGACGTCGTGCTGATGGATGTGCGGATGCCCCGGGTGGACGGCATCGAGGCGACCCGGCGGCTGCGGGCCGCGCTGCCCGACCCGCCGAAGGTCATAGTGATCACCACGTTCGAGAACGACGAGCATGTCTATGACGCGCTGCGGGTGGGCGCCAGCGGGTTCATCCGCAAGCGGGCACCGTCCCGGCAGATCGCGCACGCCATCCGGCTGGTCGCCACCGGTGACTCCGTGCTGTTCCCGGACGACATCCGCCGGCTGGCCGCCGGCCGGCCCCTACCACGGGATGCCGCCACCGGCAGGGCCGCCGCGCTCACGGGCCGCGAGACCGAGATTCTGCGGCTGATGGCGAAGGGCCAGTCCAACCAAGAGGCCGCCACACAGCTGCGGTTGAGCCTGGAGACGGTCAAGACACACGTGGGCAATGTGCTGGCGAAGCTGGGCGCGAACAACCGCACCCAGGCGGTCGTGCTGGCCTACGAGGCGGGCCTGGTCGGCTCCGGCACCAGCGATCACTGACCGGCCGCCCGGCAGCGTCGGACGGCCGGGCGCACGACGGGTCGCCCCCTCCCCCTCACGCACACGGCCCCCACCGCACACGGATCCCTCGGTCGCCGGGGCGCCGCCGCGCCGGCCACGGTCACCGACGGCCCGGACGCGGGGCATGTCCGTGAATCCCGCCGCCGCGCCCGGAGATGTCGTTCGCGATGACCGGGAGTGCGGGAAAATCATCACATGCGCACGTTCAGTCGGTTTTCGGCACTGGGGCGCACGCTCCGGCCCCCATGGCGCCGCCCATGGGCCGACAGACGCCGAGGCCGTCGGCGGGGTCGTGCGGACTCCGGCCATGGGCGTGCCGCAGCGGCAGGGCGCGCACCGCGGCGCGCCGGCGGCCGGTCCTGGAAGGCGCGTCTGACCTCGCTCTTCAGCCTGCGGAGCGTCGCCGGGCAAGCGTTCGTGTGGCAGCTGACCGTGCTCGTCCTGCTGGCGGCCACCGCGATGGCGACCCTGGTGCTCAAGACCACCCACGACGCCCAGACCGATGCCCGCCACCGGTCCCTCGCCGTGGCGGAGGGCTTCGCGCACTCCCCCGGCGTCGCGCAGGCGCTGCGATCGCCCGACCCCACGGCGGTACTCCAACCGCTCGCGGAAGCGGCCCGAAAAGGTTCCGGCGTGGGTTTCCTGTCCGTGCTCAGCAAGAACGGGATCCGTTACACCGACCCCGTACCAGGTCTGATCGGTCGCCGCGCCGAGGGCGACATCGGCCGGGCGGCGGCCGGCCAGTCCTTCACCGAGGTCTTCAAGGGCAGGCCGCAGAGCGCGGTGCGTGCCCTGGTGCCCGTCACCGACGCGCAGGGCACGGTGATCGGAATCGTCTCGGCGGGCGTGCAGACAGTGGATGTCGGCGCCACGGTGAACCGCCAGCTGCCGGTCCTCTTCGGTGTCGCGGCGGGCTCGCTGGCCCTCGCCGCGGGCGGGGCGGCGCTGGTCAGCAGGCGGCTGCGACGCCAGACGCACGGCCTGGGGCCCGTCGAGATGACCCGGATGTACGAGCACCATGACGCCGTACTGCACTCGGTCCGTGAAGGTGTGCTGATCCTGGACGCGGACCGGCGGCTGGTGCTGGCCAACGACGAGGCCAGGCAGCTGCTCGGCATGCGGGCGAGCGCGGAGGGGCTGCGTCTGGACGAATTGGGCCTGGTCCCGGAAATGGCCGCCCTGCTGGGATCCGGGCGCACCGTCACCGACGAGGTGCATCCGTCCGGGAGCCGTCTGCTGGCCGTCAACCTGCGGCCCACGGCCGTCCAGGGTGGGCCCGCCGGGTGGGTCGCGACGCTGCGGGACACCACCGAGCTGCGTGCGCTGGCCGGCCGGGCCGAGGAGGCCAGGGAACGCCTGAAGCTGCTGAACGAGGGCAGCACGCGCATCGGCAGCACACTCGACCTCGATCGGACGGCGCAGGAACTGGCCGAGGTGGCGGTGCCCCGGCTCGCCGATTTCGTCAGCGTCAACCTGCTGGAGACCCTGCTGAGCGGAGACGAGCCGCCCCCGGGACCGATCACCGGCGCCGTGCTGCGCCGGGTGACGCACCGGTCCGTTCTGGAGGGCACGCCGGAGGCGGTCGTCGGGGTGGGCGATGTCGCCGTCTACCCCGAGAACTCGCCGCAGGCCCGCTGCCTGGAGACGGGGCGGTCGGAGCTGCACCGGGTGGCGGACCCGGTCATCAGCTCGTGGCTGGCGACGGACCCCGTGCGTCTCGCCAGGAGCCGCACGTACGGGTTCCACTCGTGGATCACGGTGCCGCTGATCGCACGGGGTACGACGCTCGGAGTGGTGGACTTCGTCCGGTCCCGGCACCCCGAGCCGTTCGAGACCGATGATCTGGCCCTGGCCGAGGAGCTGGTCGCCCGCACGGCCGTCTGTCTGGACAACGCCCGGCGCTTCAACCGCGAGCGCACGGCGGCTCTCACGTTGCAGCACAGCCTGCTGCCGCGGCGGCTGCCGGCGCAGTCCGCGGTGGCGGCGGCCTTCCGGTACCTGCCGGCCGATCCCCGGCTGGGAGTGGGCGGCGACTGGTTCGACGTGATTCCGCTGTCCGGCGCCCGGGTGGCGCTCGTCGTCGGCGACGTCGTCGGACACGGCATCCACGCCTCCGCGACCATGGGCCGGCTGCGCTCCGCCGTACTGACCCTCGCCGATGTCGACCTCGCGCCCGACGAGTTGCTCACACAGCTCGACGATCTGGTGATCCGGCTGGCCGCCGAATCCGGGTCGAACGGGGAGGCCGGGACGGACGCCGAGTCCGCCGCGCCGGGTGACGTCGGCGCCACCTGCCTGTACGCCGTCTACGACCCGGTGTCGGGCCGCTGCTGCCTGGCCCGTGCCGGCCACCCGGCACCCGCCGTGGCCCATCCGGACGGCACCGCCACCATCCTGGACCTGCCCGCCGGGCCCCCGCTCGGCCTGGGCGGGCTGCCCTTCGAAGCGGTGGAGACGGTACTGCCCGAGGGGAGCCTGCTCGCTCTGTACACCGATGGCCTGGTCGAGTCCCGGCAGCGGGGCATGGACGCGGGGCTCGACATGTTGCAGCGGGCGCTGGCGGCGGCCCCCGGCCTGTCGCTGGACGCGCTGTGCGACGAGGTCGTCGGGACCCTGCTGCCCGATCACCCCGCCGATGACGCCGCCCTGCTGCTGGCCCGTGTCCAGCGTCTCGACACCGGTCAGGTCGCGACCTGGGACGTGCCCGCCGATCCCGCGGCGGTGGCCGGGGTCCGTGCGGACGCCGTCCGTCAGCTGACGGCATGGGGCCTGGAGGAGGCCGCCTTCGTCACCGAACTGGTCGTCAGCGAGCTCGTCACCAACGCCGTCCGGTACGGCAGCGCTCCGATCCGGCTGCGGCTGATCCGTGACCGCACGCTGATCTGCGAGGTGACCGACGGCAGCAGCACCGCACCGCACCTGCGCCGGGCCCGTGTGTTCGACGAGGGCGGCCGGGGCCTGCTGCTCGTCGCCCAGCTCACGCAGCGCTGGGGTGCGCGGCAGGCCACCAGCGGCAAGGTCATCTGGTGCGAGCAGACGCTCCCCGCGGGCGCGCCGGAACCGGCCTGATCCGGCCACCGGCCGCCCTGGGGCGCGCCCGCACCTTGTCGCCTACTCCTTGACGTCCGCGCCTCGCCGGCTACGCCCGACGGAGCCGGGCGACGATCCCGTTGATGTCGTCGATGGCCCGCTGCGGGCGGACCCAGTGTCCACCGCTCTCCTCGTACCCCTCGTGCGGGATGTCGGCGCCCCCGAGGGCGGCGCGGAACTCCCGCTGACCGGCGAGCACCTCCGGCTCGTTGATCATGCTGAACGGGTCGAGCGGGCTGGGGCTGTCACCGGCTACCAGGAAGATCCGCTTCCCCCGGTAGCTCTCGATGTGCTCCATGGGGTTGTCGGCGCTGACCCTGGCCTCGTCCCACGGCTCTCCGTAGATCGTGCCGCCGGCCAGGTCCAGGGCCGCGGAGGTGACGTTGGCCCAGTGGGTGACCGCGCCGAAGTCGCGGCGCAGGCTGGGCGGGCCGGAGTGGGCGCTCACCGAGGCGAAGTGGCCGGGGTACTTGGCCGCGTACTTCAGCGCGCCGAAGCCGCCCATCGAGAACCCGCCGACCGCGCGGCCGTCCTGCTCGGCGTACGTCCTGAAGTTCGCCTCGACCCACGGGATCAACTGGTCGATGTGGAAGGTCTCCCAGTTCCGGGGGCCGACGTTGGAGCTGACGGGGTTGGAGTACCAGCCCGCGTGTCCGCCGTCGGGCATCACGACGATGAGCGGCTTGCCTGCGGTCCAGGCGCGGATGCCGCCCTCCGGCAGCTGGTCCCAGGACCTGAAGTCCTGGTCGGAACCGCCGCCGTGGAACAGGTAGAGGACGGGGTAGGTGAGTCCGCTGGTGTGGTAGTCGTCCGGGAGCAGGACGTTGACGGCCGGCTCCCAGCCGATCGCGTCGGTCGCGAACTTGTAGTACCACATGCGGGGGTCTTCCTCGTTGTGCTGCACGATGCGCAGTCCGGAACCGTCCTCGGCCGCACCGGCCGGCGACGCCGCCGCGAGGATGCCTGCGCCGCCCAGAGCCATCCCCGCGGAAATTCCGCCGACGGCTTTCAGGACATTTCTGCGGGTCGGGCGGTGCTCGCTCAACATGACCTCCTGGTCGGGAAGTGGAAGTGGCGGTGTCCGTGGCAGTGACAGGGGCAGCGGCGGTGGAACAGTGGCACGAGCCGTTGGCAGACCCCCCGCTTGCTGAAATCCCTTGCGGGGGTACCTTGGAGCCGGCCGCGCCCGGTACCCGCTGAGGGGCGCGGCGACCTCCTTCGACGAAACAGTGTGATGACGGTGCGGCATGGGGTGGGGCATGGGCCACAAGACGCACATCGCGCCCCATGGCGTCCATGTCTCACCGCTCCCCTGCGTCCCAGCGGTTCTTCGGTGGTGACTTGCAAACCATTGCGGGAGACGCTGAAATGCGGATGAAATCTCGATGATGCCGAGATCGGTGTGGGGCGGGGGCTTCGGGGTGCACGGGGGATCTTCTGAAGGGCTGCGGATCGCGGTCCTCGGGCCGCTGCGGGTCTGGCGTGACGGGACTCCGCTGGATCCGGGGCCGGTTCGGCGGCAGGCGGTGCTGGCCGCGCTGGTGCTGCGTCCCGGCATCTTGGTCAGCCAGGAGCAACTGCTCGTCGACGTATGGGACGCAGAGCCGCCCGGGTCCGGCCGCCGGGTGCTGCCGAGCTATGTGTACTCGCTGCGGAAGGCGCTCGACGCGGCGGGCACCGCGCGTACCGGGTCGGTGATCCGCGGTGACCGGGGCGGGTACCGCTTCGTCAACGACGGAATGCGGCTCGATGCGGCGGAGTTGACCGAGCGGGCCGGCGAGGCGCGACGCGCGAGCGCGTCCGGTGACCCGGCAACGGCAATGGACCGGCTCTCCGAGGCGCTCGACCTGTTCGGGGGCGAGCCACTGGCCGGGCTGCCGGGGCCGTACGCGCAGGGCGAGCGGCAGCGGCTGACGCAGTTGCAGCGCACTCTTCAGCAGGAGCGGCTGGAGTGTCTGGTTCTTCTCGGGCGGTCGGCCGACGCCCTGGACGACCTCGCCGCCCTCGCCACGTCCGACCCGTACGACGAGTCGCTGACCGCGCTGCGGATGCGTGCCCTGTACGGCAGCGGACGCCAGGTCGCCGCGCTGAACTCCTATCAGGACATGCGTGCGCGGCTGCGCGACGAGCTCGGGGTCGATCCCGGTGAGGAACTCCGCCGGGTGCACCAGGCGGTGCTGCGCCGCGACGACGAACAGCTCCTGGGTCCGACGGCGGCAGGCTCTGCCACTGCTCCTTCCCCGTCCCCCTCCCGGCCCCCGGCCCCCGCTGGGACCCCGGATCAGCCCCGCCGCCCGGTCAATGAACTCCCGGGCGACATCGGCCGCCTCGTCGGGCGGGAGCGCGAACTGGCGCTGCTGACCGAGCCCTCGGCGCACGAATCCGTGTCGGTCGTGGCGGTGGACGGCCCTGCCGGCGTCGGCAAGACCGCGCTCGTCGTCCACGCGGCCAGTGTGCTCCGCGTCCACCACCCGGACGGCTGTCTGTTCGTGGACCTGCGCGCGCACAGCACGGAGCAGCAGCGACTGTCGCCGCAGCGGGTGCTGCGGCGGCTGCTGCGCTCGGTCGGTGCCGCCGACAGCGAGGTGCCGGACGACCTCGACGAACTCACCGCGGCCTGGCGGGCCGCGACCAGTTCCCTGCGGCTGCTCCTGGTGCTGGACGATGTGCTGAGCGCGCAGCAGATACGTCCGCTGCTGCCCGCCGGTCCCGGCAGCACGGTCATGGTGGCCGGCCGGCGGCGGCTCGCCGGTCTTGACACCGATCGCCGGGTCACGCTGGAGCCCCTGGAGACCGGCGAGGGGCTGTCCCTGCTCCGGCACATCGTGGGCGAGGAGCGCGCGGACCGGGAGCCGGAGGCGACATGTGAGCTGGTCCGGCTGTGCGACGGGCTGCCGCTGGCCCTGCGTATCGCCGGGGCACGGCTGCAGACCCGGCCCGCCTGGACGCTGGCGTACCTGGTGGACCGGATGGCGGGCGACGAGAGCCGTCTCGGCGAGCTGAGCGCCGGTGATCGCAGCGTGGAGGCGGCCTTCCGCCTGTCGTACGACCAGCTCGGGCAGGAGCAGCAGCTCGGATTCCGTGTGCTGGGTCTGTCGCCGACGGTCGAGTTCGACCCGCTGACCTCGGCGGCCATGCTGGGTTGGCCGGCCCGCGAGTCCGAGGAGATCCTGGAAAGCCTGGTCGACGCGAGTCTGGTGCAGCAACCCCGGCCGGGTCGCTACCGGTTGCACGACCTGGTCCGGGTGCATGCGCGGCGGCTCGCGGAGGCCGCGCCCGCCGAAGCCGGCGTGGCCCGCACCGCCGCTCTCCGCCTCTATCTGGACGCGGGCCGGATCACCAGCGACTTGGGCCCGAACGGCTTCGCCACCGGTCCCGAGCCCGCCAAGTCGCCGTTCGCGGACTGGAAGGAAGCGGACAGCTGGCTGGACGCGGCCGGCGGAGAGCTCGTCGACGTCGTCGGACACGCGGCGGCGCTCGGCGAATTCGACTACGCGTGCTGGATCGCCGAGGCACTGATCGACTACTTCACCCGCCAGGGCCGCTATCACGAGTGCCGCACCGCGCTGGAGATCGCGCTCGGGCACGCGGACCAGGCCACCGACCGGCGGATGGCTCCCGCACTGCGGAACTGCCTGGGCATCACCGACATCTACCAGAACCGCGTTGAGGAGGGGCGCGCCTGGTTCACCGAGGCACTCCGCCTGAGCCGCGCCCGCGCGGACCGGCACGAGGAGGCCAGGGCCCGGTGCGGTCTCGGCACCGCCGAACTGACTTCGGGCCGGCTCGAGGAAGCGATCGCCCATCTCACGACGGCGGTGGAGCTGGCTCAGCAGCTCGACGACAACTGGCTCGCCTCGATGGGGCTCTGCGTCCTCGGCGCCCTCCACCACATCCAGGGGCGCTCCGAAGAGGCGCTGGACTTCTTCTCCACCGGCCTCGCGCACGCCGAGAAGAACGGCCGGCCCCGCATGCTCAGCAGGGCCTTGACCACCACCGCCGACGTCCACCTCGACCTCGGCCATTACGGTGAGGCCAAGCATCTCTACCGGCGGGCGTCCGACCTCGCCCAGCAGGTCGGGGACGTGCTCCTCCAGGCGCTCATCCTGACCCGGCTGGGCTCGGCGGAGCAGGGCGAGGGAAATCTGGGCGTCGCCGTGGACCTCCACCACCAGGCGCTCTCCCGGCACCAGACGCTGTCCCCCCTCACCGAACCCCAACGCGACCGGCTGGAGATGCACATCCGCGCCCGGCTGGGCCACACCTACTCCGCGGCGGGCCGCGCCGCCGAGGCCCGGGAGCAGTTCCGGACCGCGCTCGCCCTGCCCGGAGCCGGTGAGCACCTGGAAGAGCGCGCGCTGGCGCTCTCGGGACTGGAGGAGTGCACGCCCCGCGAAGACGGCTGAGCGGCTGCCGTGTCGGGTCGCGGTCCCCCGACACATGAAACAGGATGAAATTCCATCCTGAGGAGGTCAGCCAGTGTCTGCTCCACACATCCCGTCCAAGGCGGCCGCGGCCGCCGTTCTCCCGGAGCGTGGCCCCGACCCGGTGAAGATCACGCTGTCGGTCAACGGCACCGAGCGGACCCTCGAAGTCGAACCCAGGGTCAGTCTTCTGGACGCGTTGCGTGAACGTCTGGACATGACGGGTGCGAAGAAGGGATGTGACCAGGGGACGTGCGGCGCCTGCACCGTGTGGGTCGACGGACGCCGGGTGCTGTCCTGCCTCACCCTGGCGATCGCCTGCGAGGAGCACGAGGTGACCACCATCGAGGGGCTGGCCGAGGGCGACGAGCTGCATGCCATGCAGAGTGCCTTCATCGAGCAGGACGCGTTCCAGTGCGGTTACTGCACTCCCGGCCAGATCATGTCCGCGGTGGCGCTGCTCAAGGAGGGCCATGCCTCCGACGACGCCGAAATCCGGGAGTGGATGAGCGGCAACATCTGCCGCTGCGCCGCCTACCCCCACATCCGGGCCGCCGTCCGTACGGTCCGCGACCAGACCTGAGGAGACCGTTGTGCGGCCCATCAGTTACTCCCGCGCCACTGCCGTGGCCGACGCGGTCGCCACCGTCGTCGCCGACCCCACCAGCGACTTTCTGGCCGGCGGGACCACCGAGGTCGATCTGCTGCGGCAGAACGTCCTGCTGCCGCGCCGGCTCGTGGACATCAACGACCTGCCCCTCACCCAGATCGAGGACCGGCCCGATGGCGGCCTGTACATCGGTGCGCTGGCCCGTATGAGCGAGGTGGCCGACGCCGCCGGCGTACAGGAGCGCTTTCCGATGGTCGCCCAGGCGCTTGTCCTCGGCGCCTCCGCGCAGCTCCGCCACATGGCCAGCATGGGTGGCAACATGATGCAGCGGGTGCGCTGCGGCTATTTCCGTGACGCGACGTCACCCTGCAACAAGCGTGATCCGGGCAGTGGCTGCAGTGCCCTGGAGGGCTTCAACCGCGGTCATGCGGTCCTCGGCGTCAGCGAGCACTGCATCGCCACCCATCCGTCGGACGTCGCCGTACCCCTGATGGCTCTGGACGCCCGCGTCCATACGGAGGGACCGCACGGCCGGCAGGTCTACCCGATCGACGACTTCTTCCTGCTGCCCGGCGAGACCCCACATCTGGAGCATCCGCTCGAGCACGGTGAGCTGGTGGTGGGCATCGAGGTCCCGGGCCTGCCCATGGCCCGCACCTCGATGTACATGAAGGTCCGCGACCGCGAGTCGTACGAGTTCGCGCTGGCCTCCGTCGCCGCCGCGGTGACCGTGGAGGACGGTGCCATCAGCGACGTACGGCTCGCGCTGGGCGGAGTGGCCACCAAGCCCTGGCGGGCCCGTCGTGCGGAGGAGATGTTGCACGGTGCCCCCGCCGACACCGAGTCCTTCCGACGGGCCGCCCGCGAGGAACTCGCCGCTGCCCGCACCACACCGCTCAACGCCTTCAAGGCCGAGCTGGCCCAGCGGACCATGGTCCGAGTCCTGGAGACCCTCACCCACCCGGAGCGTCAGTCATGACCGCGACGACCCTCGCCATCGGACAGCCCACGGACCGGGTCGACGGCCGTCACAAGGTCACCGGCGGCGCCCACTACTCCGCCGACGTTCTCCTCGTCGGCATGACCTACGCCGTCATGGTCGGTGCGCGAGTGCCGAGCGGCCGGATCACCCACATCGACACCGACGAGGCGATGCAGGCCGGCGGGGTGCTCGCCGTCCTCACTCACGAGAACCTGCCCGGGGCCGCCGCCCAGCCCCCGCTGATTCCCTCGCTCGCCGGTATGCCCGCCCCGGGCCAGACCTTCTTCCCCCTCCAGGACGAGGTCGTGCACTACACGGGACAGCCGGTCGCCCTCGTCGTCGCCGACAGCCTGGAACGCGCCCAGCACGCGGCCGCCCTGATCCGCGTCTCCTACCAGGAGATGCCCGCCGTCACCACGCTCGACCAGGGGCGTGACGACGCGTACGAGCCCGAGGCGATCTTCGCCGGCTTCGTCCCCGGCCGGACCGAGCGCGGCGACGTCGAGGCCGGGCTCGCGGAGGCCGACGTACTCGTCGACGCCACCTACTCCTTCGCCGCCAACAACCACAACCCCATCGAGCCCTCCGCCACCACCGCGGCCTGGGACGGGGACCAGCTCACCCTGTACGACGCCACGCAGGGGGTGACGGCCACTCAGCTGACCGTCGCGGCACTGCTCGGTCTGACCCCCTCGAAGGTGCGCGTCATCTCGCACTACGTCGGCGGCAGCTTCGGCTGCAAGGCCATGATCTGGGCGCATCCCGCCCTGGCCGCGCTCGCCGCCCGCCACGTCGGACGCCCCGTCAAACTCAGCCTCACCCGTGAGCAGATGTTCACCTCGGTCGGCCACCGGGAGGAGCAGGAACAGCGCGTCACGCTGGGCGCGGACAAAAAGGGCCGGCTCCTCGCGCTGCGGCATCACAAACTCTCGCCCACCTCGCACTTTGACGACTGGGCCGAGCCCTCCCTCGGCGTCGCCTCCCAGATCTACGCCTGCCCGAACTACGAGGGCGTCTACCGCCTCATCCGGGCCAACACCATGACGCCCACCTTCATGCGGGCCCCCGGTGAGGCGTCCGGCATGTTCGCGCTCGAAAGCACGATGGACGACCTCGCCCACGAACTGGGCATCGATCCCATCGAACTGCGTCTGCGCAACTACACCGACACCGATCCCACCACCGGCAATCCCTGGTCCAGTACGGGGCTCAGGGTGTGCTACGAACGCGGCGCCGAGCGCTTCGGCTGGCATCGGCGCGACCCCGAGCCCCGGTCCCACCGCGACGGCAACTGGCTCATCGGCTACGGCATGGCCACCGCCGGATATCCCGTCTACGGCCCGAACAACCCGCAACGGGCGCGGGCCCGCCTGTACTCCGACGGCACCGCCGTCGTGCAGGCCGCGACGCCCGACTTCGGCACCGGGGTCGCCACCGTGATGACCCAGGTGGCCGCCGACGCCCTCGGCCTCCCCTTCGAGCGCTGCCGCTTCGAGGGCGGTGACACCACGCTGCCCACCATCGCCGCCGCGGTCGGTTCCTCGGGAGCCGGCATGATCAGCGCGGCCGTCCACACCGCCGCGACGAATCTGCGCGACCAGCTCATCGCCCAGGCCACCGCGGACTCCCAGTCCCCCCTCCACGGCGCCGACCCCGGCACCGTCACCGTACGAGACGGCCGCATGATGCTGCGCGACGCCCCCGAGACCGGGGAGAGCTACGGCGATCTGCTGCACCGCAACTTCCTGCCCGACGTCGAGGCGGCCGGCTCCTGGTCCCCGTCGGCAGAGAGCACCCGTTACGGGATGACGACGTTCGGTGCCCAGTTCGCCGAGGTCGCAGTCGACCCCGATCTCGGGCTCGCCCGCGTCCGCCGTATGGTCGGCGCCTTCGCCCCCGGGCGGGTCCTCAACCCCAAGACGGCCCGCAGCCAGCTGATGGGCGGAATGCTCTGGGGGCTGGGCCAGGCGCTGCTCGAAGCCAACTACATGGACCCCCGCCGCGGCCGGTGGGTCGCCTCCAGCCTGGGCGACTACCTGGTACCGGTCAACGCCGACGCCCCCGAGGTGGACATCGAACTCATCGACGTGGAGGACGCGTTCGTCAATCCTCTCGGGGTCAAGGGCGTCGGAGAGGTCGGCCAGGTCGGCGCCGCCGCGGCCATCGCCAACGCCATCCACCACGCCACCGGGCGCCGCATCCGCAAGCTGCCCATCACCATCGAGGATCTGCTGTGAGATGACGACGCCGGGCAGGGGGGCGGGACCGGTGGGTGCCGGCATTCCGGTGTGCCGGCACCCACCGGTCCGACCGTCACCTGAGGCACGCCTGCCGCAGAAGCCCCCACTTCGACATGTGTCAACATAGATATATGTCGAATGCCGCGCCGAATGCCCTGTCGGATCCCGCGACGGATGCCACGGCATTGCCGCTGATCGGGGCGGAGGCCGAGCCGTGCTGCCCGCCGCTGACCGAGCGCCCGCTCACGGCGGAAGAGGCGGTGCGTACGGCGGCGATGTTCAAGGCCCTGGGCGATCCGGTACGGCTGCGGCTCTTCTCGCTCGTCGCTTCCCATGAGGGCGGCGAGGCCTGCGTATGCGACATCTCCGACGTGGGTGTCTCACAGCCGACGGTCTCCCATCACCTCAAGAAGCTGAAGGACGCGGGGCTGCTCACCTCCGAGCGGCGCGGGACCTGGGTGTACTACCGGGTCGCGCCGACGGTGGTGGCCGCGATGGGGAAGATGCTGGGGCAGCACGCCGTCTGAGCGGCCACCCTCGTACGGCGTGAGCTACTCGCGGCCGTCGCCCCCCACAGCAGACCCGTCCCGGGCCGCGATCGCGGCCACGAACTCGTGAGCGGCCCTGCGCGCCCAGATCATCACCAGCGGCACTTTTCCTCCTCCAGGCCGGCCCTCCTTCAGGACGGTCCGTCGACACCGGAGGCTAGATGAAAATCGTTTTCACGTCCACTCGTGATCCGGTTCTGCTCGTGATCCGGTCCGCCGCCCGAGGCCGAGGTGTGCAGGGGCGCCACGAGCGGTATCCCCGCTGCACACTTCGGCCCCCCTGCACACCTCGGCGACCTCAGCGGAGGTATTCCTCGATCACATCCGCGCCGCGGACCGCTCCGCCGCTCTCCCTGACGACCTTGCGCATCCGGTTGAGGTTGTCACGTACCGCGGTGTCGGAGGCGACTCGGGCAACGGCGGCACGCAACGAATCGGCGGTCACCGTGGCGGCGTCCAGTTGCTCACCGAGCCCCAGTTCCCGCACCCGCCCGGCGTTGGCGGCCTGCTCGGGCATCTGCGGCACGGTGATCAGTCCGACCCCGTAATACAGGGACTCCATCGTGGAGTTCATTCCGGCGTGGGAGACGAAGGCGGCGGCTTTCTGCAGCACGGCCGGCTGCGGAAAGCGCGGTCGGACGTCGATGGTCGGCGGAATCTCGCCCAGCTCGGCGAGGTCCAAATCGCCCACCGTCATGGCCACCTGGTACTGCCCGTCGCCGAAGGCCTCTATGCAGGTGCGGTAGAACTCGGGCCGGTCCGTGAAGACCGTGCCCAGCGAGATGAAGAGCACGGGGGCTTCGGGGTCGGACGGCGACCACGCCTCGTCGTGCTCCCGGCTGCCCAACGAGGGGCCGATGAAATGGAAGCGTTCATCGAAGGTGTCACCCGCGGGCTGGAACTCCCTGGGCAGGAACACCAGGTTCAGCTTCTCGTTCTCGTCCATGACGCTCGCCGGGTCGAGCGCCACGCCGTGTTCGGCGGTGAATTCCGCGCAGCCGGCGACGACCGCGGCCGCCGCGGGATTGTCGACGTCGTGTCCGTCCATGAAGTTGGCGAACAGCGAATAGTGCTCATTCGAGGCGAAGTTCGGAATGCACCGCACCGCGGGAAGACCCAGCTGCTCGGCGACGACCCGGGCCTGCCAGTTCATCGAGTCGTAGCAGATCGCGTCCGGCTTCTCGTCGAGACAGTGCTGGCGCAGCGCCGGGTAGGTCGCGCTCAGTCCCTTGAACATATGGCGCAGAAACATGGCGAGGGATTCGGGCCCGAACTCCGCTGGAGGCGTCATCGGTTCGAGCGACTCCACCTCCACCCAGCGCGCGCCGGCCCTGGTCACCGCGTCGGAGTGCTCCACGCCGGTCGCGTAGTCCACTCGATGCCCTCGTCGTACGAGTTCCTCGACCAGCGGCAGCGTGGGATTGACGTGCCCGTGCCCGGCCAGAGCCACGAATAACAGGTGTTTTGGCATACCTCAGATCCTACCGAGCCGGGATTTCCGTTCCCCGGCGCCCCTGCCGGAAGGCGGGGAAGGAGCCGGCAATGGACACGGGGCCGTGGACGACGACCGCGGATCGGGTCGTCGCCCATCTGCCCTCCCCCACAAAGAGGTTGACGGGTACAGGCCGTCGCCCCACGCCCCTACGGCACCAGGTCCGACGTTCCACGCTGCTGCGGTATCACGACTCCGTCGGTCTGCTGCAATGCCACGGTCCGCGCCGGGGCGGGAATCCTGATGCCCTCATCCCGGTACCGCTGGTGCAGGCGCTTGATGAACTCGTGCTTGATCCGGTACTGGTCGCTGAATTCGCCGACCCCGAGGATCACCGTGAAGCCGATTCGGGAATCCCCGAATGTATGGAAACGGACGGCGGGTTCATGCTCCGGAAGCGCACCGGTGACGTCCTTCATCACGCTTGCGACGACCTCGGTGGTGACCCGTTCGACATGGTCGAGATCGCTGTCGTAGCCGACTCCCACCTGCACCAGGATCGACAGCTGCTGTTCCGGCCGGGTGAAGTTGGTCATATTGGTGCCGGCCAGTTGGGCATTGGGGATGATGACCAGGTTGTTGGAAAGCTGGCGCACAACGGTATTCCGCCAGTTGATGTCGACGACATATCCTTCCTCGCCGCTGCTGAGCCGGATGTAGTCACCCGGCTGCACGGTCTTCGAGGCGAGGACGTGCACCCCAGCGAAGAGGTTGGCGAGGGTGTCCTGCAACGCCAGGGCCACCGCGAGACCACCCACACCCAACGCGGTGAGCAGCGGGGCTATCGAGACGCCCAGGGTTTGCAGCACGACGAGGACGCCCATCGCCAGCACCACTATGCGGGTGATGTTGGCGAAGATGGTGGCCGAACCGGCCACTCCGGATCGGGACTGGGCCAGGGACTTCACCAGACCGGTGATCACCCGGGCCGCGGTGAGCGTGACGACCAGGATGAGCAGCACGGCCAGGGCCCGGTTGACGTTCTGTCCGACCGTCGGCGTCAGCGGGAGCGCCGCGCCGGCCGCCGCCAGGCCGCCGCATATCGCCGCCCAGGGCACCACGGAGCGCAACGCGTCCACAATCACGTCGTCGCCGCTCCACCGTGTTCTGCCGGCGTGTCTGGCGAGCCATCGCATCGTCGCCCGCAGAAACAGGCCGGCCACGATTCCGGCGGCCAGCGCGGCCCCGGCGACGATGAAGTCATGCAGTGTCAGAGCACGGTTCACCGGCCGGCTCCCACTGCCCGGAGAAACAGCTCTGCCGAGCACCGGATGTAACGTTTCGTCACCTTGCCACCTGCTTGTCTCTAGAACTGTGAGTGCGCCGGGACATCCGCGGAAGCCCCGACACAAGCTGCCATCCTGCCGCACCCGGGGCAGCAGGCAGCGGGTGCCCCGGGGCGAACTTCGGCCAGATCATCTTGGAGAGCGAGGCCCACTCTTGAAAGCCCGTCGGCCGGCGGCACATGGCTCTCAGTGGGCCATGTGCTCTCAGTGGGTCAAGTGCTCCACAAGCAGGTCCACGATGGCGGCGTGCCCCGTCCCCTTCTCCCAATACGCCCCACCCGAACCCGACGAGCCGGCACTGAGCACGATCAGCTCGGTGCCGTCGGGCCGAGTACTGCGGGAGACCTCGCAGGTGTCGTCCGGCCCGACCATCGCCTGCTTGCGCAGTTCCGCCGCGACATCCTTGCCGCACCAGGCGCGTGCCAGGTCCAGCGCCGTACGACCCTGAGCGTCGGCGCGGCGGGCGTCGGCGCCGTGGCACAGCAGGCTCCGCACAACGCCGGTCGCTCCGAATTCGGCCGCGGCCATCAGCGGAGTGCGGTCGCGGATGCCGGCATCGGGATCGGCGTCCGCCTCCAACAGGAGCTGGACGGTCTCGTGGTGACCTCCGGTGGCCGCCCACAGCAGAGCGGTGAAGCCGGTGCCGTCGTCTTCCCTGAGATCGGGATTCGCGCCGTGGGAGAGCAGTTCCCGCACCGCCGCGCTGTGGCCCCAGCAGGCCGCGGCGCAGAGCGGCAGCCCTTGGCTCCCGTCGCCCCGGCTCTCCTCATCGGGTGAGGCGCCCGCTTCCAGGAGCAGACGCACGATGTCCGCCGCTCCCGACACCGCGGCCAGATACACCGGGGTCTCGCCGTCGGCACTCGCCGCGGAAGGGGAGGCCCCTGTACGCAGGAGCTTCTCCACCCGGTCCGCTCTCTCTTCGTATATGGCGCCGATGAGCCGCTCAGTCAGCGTTTTGGCCACGCCGGCCCCCCTCTTCTTGTGCACGCCGCCCGGTACTGGGCGATGTCCCCGCTGCCGGCGATGCACGTTGCATGTGTCTCGCTGCGCGCATCGCTCTGTGTATGAATCTCTCTGCACCCGCACGAATCTCTATGAATCTCTTCAGTCTGACAGCGCTCTGGCGCCCGTCTGTCAGACCGAAGGACCACCCGCATGCGACTCAGGGTGTACGGGACGATCTTGTTGGCGGCGGACCAGCAGTGCCCTAGACCCTCAGCCGCGGCGGCTGACGTCGGGCGGCTGCGGGCGCACCATGGAGATGCGGGCGCACCACGGCACGGAGTGGCGACAACTACAGGGAGCGGCAACGGCAACACAGGAGTGGCACATGAGACTCTCCTTCCTCGAACCCCTCTACAAGGAGTCCGGCCCGTTCGCCTCGGTCTATCTGGACACCTCGCGTGACAGCGCCATCGCGGATCCTGACACCGCCATCGCGGTGCGCTGGCGGCGGCTGCGGGAGACCTTGGTGGCCGAAGGCGCCGACCCGGATTCGATAGGCGCTGTCGCCGGCACCGTGGGCAGTGACGCGGATGTGCCCGGCATGCACGGGCAAGCCCTGTTCACCGCGCACGGGGAGCTCGCCCTGCAAGGCGAACTGCCCAGCCCTCCGGCGCACGACACGGCCCACTTCGGGTCGCTCCCGGACACCATGCCGCTCGTGGCCCAGCACGCGCCCGAGATCCCCTACCAGGCCGTGCGGGTCCACTACTCTGGACGGCACTCCACCGATGCGCCCCGCACCGTACGCTTCGACTCCGAGGCGGGGACCTGGCCACTGACCAAGGTGACGCCCGGAGAGCGGGTTCACGAGAAGGTCCCCGTGGCCGCATGGCCGCGCGCGGCCGAGCAGCTCGCCAAACAGCTGGAGACCCAGGCTCGGCGGCTCGGTACCGAAATACTGGTGCTCGCGGGAGAAACCTGGGCACGGGGCATCCTGGCCCGCCGCCTCCCCGGGTACCTGCGCGCCCGGCTCACCACCGCCGAGCGAGGCGCCGCCACCGAACGAGGCGCCGAACCACCGCCGGGGCGCGCACTCCTGGAGGAACAACTCGACCACCTGCTCAGCGGGCGGATGGCCGCCCACGACCGCGCGCTCCTCGGGGCGTTCCTCTCGCAGCGGGCACATGACGGAGCAATTGCCGAAGGCCTGGCGGCCACCGTCTCGGCTCTGCAGCGAGGCCAGGTCAGAGCGCTCTTCCTCAACAACCATCCCGAGTCGCCGGTGCGCCTGTGGGTGGGCCCGGAGCCCAGTCAACTCGCCGTCACAGAGGACGAGTTGCGGTCCTACGGCGTGCGAACCGTCCGCCGGGAGCGCGCTGACGCGGCACTGACCCGGGCGCTGGTGGGGACGGGGGCGGAACTGATCCTCGTCCCCGAGGATCAGTTGCGGCTTCACGAGGGCGTGGGAGTACTTCTTCGGTACACCGATCCCACACCACAGCCCTGACCGTCCCCACCCGCAACAGAGCCACCCCAGCTCGCCGTCCGTATCGACGCAATCACCCACCGCACGGACCGGCTGCGGCAGGACAGCAACGACCCACGCGCACGGCTCCTCGCAGGGGTGTGACGCGAGGGGAGGGGGTGGATGTGACCTGGGTCATTGGTGCACAGGGCGGGGCGTGCACACCATGGCGACGAATGCCCACCAACGGGGCGGTCCCACCGAGGACCCGCCCGTAACGGAGAGCACCCCATGAGCCCCGCCATGAGTCAGCATGCACACGTCCATGTGAACCACGGGGTGGCCATCTCGGACGCCGGTGAACTGCTCGAACAGTTCACCTGCCGATGCGGAGCCACCTGGACGAAGACCTACCAGGTCATCGCCCCCGAGTGGGACTGAGGGCCGGGCCCACGGGCCAGGCCCGGAGCCTCACCTTGTGCCTGCCCGAATGCACTCCGTCACGCGGGGGCGCACTCGCCGGCCATTCCCTCACCGAGGTCTGACAGGCGGTGCCGCTGCGACGGGCCGCCTCCCTCGTTCGTCAGCGTGGCACGGAGGGTGTCCATACACGGTGCGCAGTAGCGATCGGTCGCGGTGTCCTCATCGGCGGACGGTCGCAGACTGGTGGTGAGCCGGCGTCCGCACAATGTAGTTCCGACGCTGTCGCTCTCCGTCATGCTGCCGCTCTTCGTCATGACGTGCCACGTCAGCCCGGTGGTTCCGGTTGTCGCGGCGCCGGCGCGCATCTCGTACATGGCGGTCTCCTTGCTCGGGCACCCTTGGGACGCGGGCGGGGGCTGCCGGACTGCTCGTCCGGCAAATCCGGTTCGCTTGGTTCATTCGGCCCCACCCGCTCATCCATGCGACCATCGCGCCACCCGGCCGGACCAGTCGGACTGAGCCGCTTGAGTGACGCCTGAGGCCCCGACCAGCGCTCTCGCGGCGCCGGTCATCTGCGCGGCCCGTCCGTGCCCCAGAGCGTCTGCGGTTCCGCCGTCGGGGCGGCGAGATCACGCTGCGTGTGCGGCTGGACGGCCGGGGCCGCAGAACGCCTGTGTTCCGCCGCCATCCCGCCTTCGCCACAGGCCGCCCCGCCAAGCCCCGCACGGTCTTCTCAGGATCCCCTCACGGCCCCGACGCTGCCACGCGGAGACGTCCGGGACGTCCGGGCCGAGCGCGGCGGGGCGCTCCGCTCCCACCTCAGAAGGGAACATCCAGCCCGGCTTCTCGCAGTCGATGCAGTGCCCTGCCCATGCACTGGGCAACTGAGGCCCCATCAGCTCTCAGCCCGCCGGCCAACGGTCCACCACCGGCGGCGAACGTCCAAGCCGGCCGGCCTTCCCGCATGCGCTCCGCATCGACCCGGATCATGGCCCCTACGCCCTGCTCGCCGAGCCATTCCAGGATGAGCAACGTCACGTCCTCGACGCCGCTGTCGGGGTCCAGCTTGGGCCACCGCCGTCGTGCCTCTGTCACGGGCCACCACCCTACGCAGAGCCCCGTCGGCCCCACCCGCCTACCCATCCACCCCAACTAACGTACACACATGTACGGATGTTACGTTGAGTCGACGATGCCGCAACTCGGGCTCGCCCTAAGGCAGTTAGGAGATGCAGGTGCGAACTGGAACCAGCCGTCGCCTCCACCGAGACGGGTCGAACGGGGCCGATCGCCTACCGATCGGTCGCCAAGAGCACGACATTCCCCAGGCGATCCGCGCTCTCAGCCCCATGACCGACCCCGACTACATCGACCTCTTCACACTCACCACGCAGGACGCCTCACACAGGTCACCGGAGCAGTGGGCCCGTGCGGCGTTCGACGACGTCGCGGGCCTACGAGGCCAACTGACCTGGCGGGTACTTCTTGGCCTGCGTTTGAAGGGGCGGGGATCATCAGCGGATCACGTGGCCGGATGGCAGATCATCGACCGCGGTGACAGAACGATCGTGCTCAAGGCCCACTCCTGGATGCTGACGGGCGGTCTCGCCGTCCGGGTCGACGACGGGCAGGTGTCGTTGGCCACGTTCGTCCGCTACGACCGCCCGATAGCGACACGCGTGTGGTCACTGCTGTCCGCGGTACACCGCCGAGCGGTTCCCGGCCTGCTGCGCGACGCGTACAGGATTCAGCGGCGGCCAACGCCGCGCCGTTGATTCCCCGTTCGACGCTGGAAGTCGGCGAGTTCCTTGCAGGGGTTCGCCGCCACAAGAGCCGCGCCCCAGGGAGTACGGCAGCCGCCCGGCCGACAACCCGCGGCCGGGCAGCTGCGCAGGGTCACGACGCGAGCACCCCCTCCAGGTAGTCGAAAAGCCGGGCGGTGTCCGCCAGGCCGCCCAGGACGATGACTTTCAACCGGGCTCCCTCCTCGTCGTAGGCCGTCTCGATCCGCAGGGGCGGCCCGTCACCCGGGCCGCGGTTGGCGGCCGAGGTCATCAGGAGGGTGGTCAGGCGGTTGGCCGTCTCGGCGCCGATCGCGTCGATTTCCACAATGCTCGACACCTCGGTATGCCGCTGCCGCCCGGCCTTCTCGCTCGGCGGCTCGGGCACCGTACGACCGGTGAGCGATTCCAGATCCCGGTGCGCGATCCGGTACTGCTTGCCGATGCGGACCGCGGCCAGGCGCCCGTCCCGTACGTAATTGCGGATGGTGCGGGGATGCAGACCCAGCAGTCCGGCGACCTGTTCCACGGAGTAGAAACGATCGTTCACGAAAGCACCCTAACTTCCCCGCGGAAGGCAGCAACAGGGAAGTTGGGGGGAAATGGGGAACGGTGGAAAGTGAGGAACGGTTGAGCTGACGAGCCATCACATGCCGTTCCTTCACCCCCGGTTCGTCGAGCCGGGTGCGTCAGATGCCGTTCACGACCGCCACCGTGAACGGCGTCTGCGGCACTCCGGGCCCCATGGGCCCGCCCTTGTCGAACTGGGACCGCACGACGAGGGTGCGCCCGTGACTGCGGACCAGAGTGGTGGGGATCTGCAACGCCTTGTCGGTGACCTTGCGCTCCACACGCGCGGACGCGCCATCGTCGAAGAGGCGCCAGCGGCTGATCGTGTTGGTGACGTTGTGGGCGACCCACAAGGTGTCGCCGCGCAGTTCGAGGCCGTCGCCGTGCCGGACGTCCCCGCCGTGCAGCGCGACCCGGCGCACCGCCCCCGAGCCCAGGTCGACGCGGTAGAGGGTGCCGGCGGTCATGTCGGCGGTCAGCAGATAGCGGCCCGAGCGGTCGGCCACGATGCCGTTCAGCGTGGCGGCGTCGGCCGGGTGCGGGCCGATCGGGCCGGTCAGGTCGTACGCGGTGGTCAGCTCGGCCCGTCGGCCGTGCGCCGCGGCCCACGCCAACTGCCGCGGCGTGACCCGGTAGAGGACGGACCGGTAGCTGTCCGTCAGATACGCCGTTCCGTCCGGAGTGATCGCCAGGTCGTTCACAAAGGACTTGGCCGATCCCGTCACATCGAACCGCGCGATCAGCGCGCGACTGCGCAGGTCGTACACGGCGACGCCGGCCGTCGAATCGGTGACCCAGAGGCGCCCGGAGCGGTCGACCTTCAGGCCGTTCGCGGTGGTGCGTCCGTCGGTGCCGGCCGGCAGGAACACCTCGGCGGTGCGCCGGCCGGGCGTCGCCTTGTAGACGGCGCCGGTCGTGTACGAGCCGATGTAGAGGTCTCCGCTCACGGGGTCGGCGGCGATGCCCTCGGGATAGACGCGGTCGCCCGGCAGGTCGTACGCGGGTGAGACCCGGGCGCGGCCCTCGTGCTGGGCGGCGGCGCGCGCGGCGGCCGGATGCGAGGCGGCTGCGTCCGCCTGCGCGGTGACGACGAAGGGGATGGCGGAGGCGGCGGTCAGGGCCACGGCGGCCGCGGTCAGAGCGCGACGCCGGTGCCGGATCGTGCGGGACATGGTGGATGCCTCTCGGTGAAATGAAGAACCACGACAAACGAGCAGAAAGGGCGAGTAGGGAGAACGAGTAGGGAGAACCGGCTAGAAGAACGAGCACGAAGGTAGATTAGAACTCTAATGTTCGTCAAGGTTCACATCTCCATGCGAGTGCTTACGCATGGGCAAGGGTCTTCCTCCCCATACGGCCGTTACGATGCGGGGATGACGTCCATGCCCGTGTCCGAGCGCCTCGGCGCCTCCATCAAGCTCGCCGAACGGGCGCTCAACGGCGCCAAGCACGCGGCGCTCAAGCCGGCCGGTCTGACGGTTCCGCAGTACGCCGCGCTGCTCTATCTCGCCGAGAAGCCCGGCATCTCCGCGGCGGCGCTGGCGCGGGCCTGCGGGGTGACGCCGCCGACGATGAACACGGTGCTGAAGAATCTCCAGGAGCACGGCCTCATCGAGCGCACCCCGCACGAGTGGCACAAGAACGTCCTGGAGACCCGGCTGACCGAACAGGGCCAGGCCGTCATGGACGACGCGGACGCCCGTGCCGTGCGCGTCGAGCGCGCGCTGTCCGACGAGTTCACGGACGAGGAGCGGGCCACGCTGGTCGCTCTGCTCGGCCGGTGCGCCACCCTGCTGGATTCCGTACGGCCGGACTGATGGATGCGTGGCGGGAGGGCGCTTTCCGGCGGCGCCGCCCGCCCTGTGCGAGCATGAGCGGGACATGATCGAGACAGTGAAGTGTGCCTCCAGGACCCGCTCGGGACGAGGCGTCCGAGCCGCGGTGCTCCTGGCAGCCCTGACACTGCTGAGCGCGTGCGGGAACTCCGCGGGGGACGGCAGCCATCCCTGTACCTTGATCGGCTCGCTCGAGGGCATCGGGGTGAAGGTCGCCCCGAAACTCGCGAACAGGGTCGCCGACGCCACCCTGACCGTCTGTTGGGACGGCACGTGCCAAAAGCGCGTCCTGCGGCTTCGGGAGGAGTCACCGGAGGCACCTCGGAGCCCGGGGGACCCCGTCATGACCACGGGAACCCCGACCGCACCGCGCACTCCGGCGACGGAGACGCCGCGCACCCCCCAGCCCGTCGGCCCCCCCGGGTTCGCTGTCGTGCACGACCTCCCGCAGAAGCCCGTACGCGTCACCCTCGTCTTCAAGGACCGGCAGGGCGCCACCGTCCTCGACCGGCACATCACCCTCACGCCGAAGCCGACCTACCCCAACGGCCGCGACTGCCCGCCCGGTGACCCCCAGGCCAACCTGACCGTCGCGGAGGACGGCTCGCTGACCGCGCGCTGACGAGGGGGGACGGCGACGGCCCCGGCCTCGCCCAGCCCCTCACCCCGGCGGGTCACTCCCGGCAGTTCCCTCAGCGGTGGCCTGTTTCGCGAGGCTCCCCCAAAGCCGACGGACTCCCCCACAAAGGTGAAATCGCCGCCGGGTCCTGCTGCCCTGTCACCCTGCCGGGTCAGGCGAAAGCGCTGTTCAGCGAGTTGACAAGCCGTCACGAGGTGCGCACCGCTGTGGGCTGCTGCGGACTTCTCCCCCTCGTGCCGGGCCTGGATTTCTTGGAGCATTGCGCTGTCGGCACCACTGTGCAGCCGTGATTCCGGGCCACGCAGGGCTCCGTCGTCGAGGACGCGTCCGCACGCGGGAGGAGTGGCGGAGCCTTCGGAGCCGCCGGCTTTCCCGCTCCGCCGACTCCCGGCACCACGTGAGGAACGCGTATGAGCGCTGCCAACGCCCCTGGCCGGTACCAGCCGATCGCCATTGTGGGAGCCGCTTGCCGATTGCCCGGTGACATCAGCGATGTGGACGGGCTGTGGCAGGCGCTGGAAGAGGGCCGGGACCTGGTCGGTGAAGCGCCCGCCGAGCGGTTCGACGCCACCCGGTTCATCGATACGAGCATGCCGCGCGCCGGCAAGAGCTACACCGCCGCGGGCGGTTTCCTGTCCGATGTCGCCTCTTTCGATGCCGAGTACTTCGGCATCACGCCCAGGGAGGCGGCGCAGATGGACCCCCAGCATCGGCTGCTGCTGGAGCTGGCGGCGGAGGCGCTGGACGACGCCGCGATCGCCCCGCGAGCGGTGGCGGGTTCGGACACCGCCGTCTACGTCGGGATCTGCGACGCCTCTTACGGCGCCCTGCAGTTGATGAAGTCGCGCTCGGTGAACGCCTACACCATGGCGGGTGCGGCGTCCTCGCTGGCGGCGAATCGTCTCTCGCACTGTCTGGATCTGCGCGGCCCCAGTATGGCGATCGACACGGCCTGCTCGTCCTCGCTGGTGGCGCTGGACCGCGCGTGCCGCACGCTGTCGGACGGCACCAGTCGCACGGCGCTGGCCGCGGGCGCGAACGTGCTGCTCAGCCCCTATCACTATGTGGGGTTCTCGCAGGCGTCCATGCTCTCGAAGCGGGGCAGGTGCGCGGCCTTCTCGGCCGAGGCGGACGGTTTCGTACGGGCCGAGGGCGGCGGACTGGTCGTGCTCAAGAGGCTGGCGGACGCGCGGGCCGACGGCGACCGGGTGCACGGGGTGATCCTCGGCAGCGGCTCCAACAGCGACGGCCGCACCGCGGGGGTCTCCCTGCCGAACCCCGAGGCGCAGGAGGCCCTGTTGCGGGAGGTGTACGAGCAAGCGGGTGTCCTCCCGGACGAGTTGGTGTATCTGGAGGCGCACGGCACCGGCACCCTGGTCGGGGACCCGGCCGAGTGCCGTGCCATCGGCCGCGCGCTGGCGACCCGTCGGCGGTCGGGGGCTTTGCCGATCGGGTCGGTGAAGTCGAACCTGGGGCACCTGGAACCCGCGTCCGGCATCGCCGGACTCCTCAAGGCGCTTCTGGTGCTGCACCACGGCACCGCTCCGGCCTCACTGCACACCCGGCCGGCCAACCCCGACATCGATTTCGCCGGACTGAACCTGGCACCGGTGGAGCACGCCCTGCCCCTGCCGGAGGTGTCGCGTCCTGTGGTGGGCGTCAATTCCTTCGGCTTCGGTGGTGCCAACGCACACGTCATCGTCGGTGCCGAACCGGTGGCCTTGGACGTGCCGGCGACGGCGGAACAGGCCGCGGCCCGTCCGGTACTGGTTTCGGCGCGTACCCCGCAGGCGCTCCGGGAGGCGGTGGCCCGTATGGCCGAACGGCTCGCGCGGACCGAGCCGGAGCGGTTCTACGACCTCGCCTACACCGCGACCCTGCGTCGCGGCACTCACCGGCACCGGGCGGTGGTGATCGCGGACGGGCCGGGAGAGGCGGCCGACCGGCTGACCGCGATATTCCCGGCCGACGAAGCCGAGGAGCCGCACGGGGAGAGCGGCGGAGCGGTCGGAGAGGCGACGGAGCACGGCCGGGTCGCGTTCGTCTTCTCCGGCAATGGCTCGCAGTGGGCGGGCATGGGCGCCGGTCTCCTGGACGGTGACGGGCCGTTCCCCGCCGCCCTCGCGGAGGTGGACGCGGCGCTGCTGCCGTATCTGGGCTGGTCGGTGGCGGAGAAGCTGGGCACGGTCACGGACGCCGAGTTGGCGGCGACCGAGATCGCCCAGCCGCTGCTGTTCGCCGTCCAGGTCGCGGTGGCGGCCGTGTTGCGTGCGCGCGGCGTCATCCCGTCCGCCGTGCTCGGGCACAGTGTGGGCGAGGTGGCCGCCGCCCATGTGGCCGGGGCACTGAGCCTTCGGCAGGCGGCGCGGGTCATCGCGGAGCGCTCCCGGGCCCAGGCGGGGACCGCCGGGTGCGGACGGATGGCGGCCCTCGCGCTGCCGCCGGAAAAGGCCGCCGAAGTGCTCGCCGGCCACCCGGAGTTGACGGTGGCGGCGGTCAACTCGGACCGGGACGTGACCGTCTCGGGGCCCGAGTCCGCGCTGTTGCGCCTGGCCGCCGAGATGAGCGCCCAGGACACCGTGTGCACGGTGCTGGACCTGGACTACGCCTTCCACAGCGCCGCCATGGACTCCCTGCGGGAGCCGCTGCTGCGGGCCTTGGACGGCTTGGCGCCCGCGCCGGCCCGCGTGCCGCTGTACTCCACGGTGACCGGGCGGCGGATCGACGGCACCGAGCTGGACGCCGCCTACTGGTGGCGGAACGTGCGCGAGCCCGTACGGTTCGGGCCGGCGGTCGAAGCCGCCATGGAGGACGAGGTGGACGTCTTCGTGGAGCTGGGGCCGCATCCGGTCCTGCGGCCCTATCTGCGCCGGGCCGCCGGTCGGCGCCGCACCGGGGCCTCGGCCGTCGTACCCACACTGCGTCGCACTACGGACGGCCGCGAAGCACTGCACAGGGCGGTCGAGGCGATCATGGCCGCCGGCGCCGACATCGACTGGACGGGGTACTTCCCCCGTCCGGGCCGGGTGGTGGACCTCCCCGCCTACCCCTGGCAGCGCGAGCGCCACTGGAACGGCGCCCCGCACGACTGGGTGCGCACCAGCGGCAGCGGCCGGGTGGAGCACCCCCTGCTGGGAGAGCGGATGCCAGGACCGCACCCGGTGTGGCACGGCGCCGTCGAACCGGCGCTGGTGCCCTGGATGGCCGACCACCGGCTGGCGGGCTCCGTCGTGGTACCCGCCGCCGCCTACCTGGAGATGGTCCTGGCCGCGGGCGAACGGGCGCTGGGGACGGCGGTGTCGGTGGACCGCATGGAGATCGCCAGCCCGCTGACCCTCCCCTGGGCCGATGCCTCCAGCGTCCACACCCAGCTCGCGCTGAATCCGGATGACGGAGTGGTGACCATCACCAGCACCGAAGAGGACGCGGGCGATCCGCGGCCGCATGTGCGTGCCCGCGTCCGTCAGCGCGTCGGCAGCGCCCCCGGCGCCCTGGACCCGGCCGGCCCCCGGGCCCGCTGCACCCACCTCATCGCGGCCGCCGACCAGTACGCGGCGCTGGCGGAGCGAGGGCTGGGATACGGACCCGCGTTCCAGGTCCTGACCGAGCTGCGGGTGGGGTCGGGCGAGGTGCTGGCCGCCTACCGGCAGACCGCCCCGGAGCAGCGGTACACGGCGGATCCCCTGCTGATCGACGGTGCGCTGCAGGCCGGTGCCCCGTTGATGCAGGGGCGTACGGCCGACGGTGACGTCTACCTCCCGTCGGCGTTCGAGGCCGTTCAGGTCTGGCGTCCCCTGGCCACCGAGGGCTTTGTGCACGTACGCGAGCGGTCCGCCACCCCGGCCGAAGTGTGCTGGGACATCACCGTCACCGACGAGGACGGCACGGTCGCCGTCGAGATGACGGGCTGCCGTCTGCGCCGCCTCGCCAGCCCCGTGCACACACCGGTGACCCGGCATCACACCGTGCTCCGCGCCGCCCCGCACGGCGACGCCACGGGCGCGCCGAGCCCGCTGCCCGCGTCCGAGGTGATCGCCGCCGCCTGCGAGGAACGGATCGCGGAACTGCTCCGGTGCTGGCGGCCGTTGCGCTACCCCGAGGCGATGGGCCAGACCCAGAGGTACTTCGCCACGCGCGTCGCGGAAGCCGTGGCGGACCTCCTCCCCGACCCCTCCGAATCCTTCACGCCGGCGGACCTGACCGCGGCAGGCGTGCTGGAGAAGCACCTCCCCATGCTGGAGCTGGAGCTGCCGGTCCTGGAGCAGCACGATTTCGTCAGGCGTACGGCAGCCGGCCGCTGGGCCCTGACGTCCACCGAACGTCCCTCTTCGGACGAGCTCAACACGGGGGTGTCGGAGTTTCCGGCCTCCGTCAACGAGGCGGCGCTGGCGGTACGCAACGGCGCGCAGATCATGCCGCTGCTCCGCGGGGAATGCGACCCGCTGGAGGCGTTGACCGGCGAGGGGGCGGGGTACGCGCTGGAGCTGTTCTACGACACCGCGCCGTTCTGCCGCTTCCAAAACCGCATCGCGCAGACGCTGGTCGGCGAAATGGTGCGGCGCTGGCCGGCCGACCGACCGCTGCGCGTCCTCGAAGTCGGCGCCGGCACCGGCGGCCTGGCCGGCGCCCTGCTCCCCGTTCTGCCGGCCGACCGCACCACGTACCTGTACACGGATGTCTCCGCGTTCTTCCTCCCGCGCGCCCAACAGCGCTTCGCGCGTTACGACTTCGTGCGGTACCGCACCTTCGATCTCGACGTGGATCCGGGAGAGCAGGACCTGGCCGAGGGCGGCTTCGACCTCGTGGTGGCCGCCAACGCCCTGCACACCTGCAAGGACCTCACCGCCACCCTGGAGCGGATCGCCACCCTCCTGGCCCCCGGTGGCCGTCTTCTGAGCATCGAGAACCACAACCCCGTGGCGTTGATCCCCTGGTTCGGGGCCGTGGACGGACTCTGGCACCACCACACCGACCGTGCGCTGCGCCCGCACTCCGCCCTGCTGCCCCGGGAGGAGTGGCCGCCGCTGCTGGAGCGGTGCGGCTTCGCCGACATCGTCCAGACCGGGGACGACCGCGCGGCGGAGCTCGTCGCCGCCTCCGTCGTGCTGGCCACCGCTTCCGCGAGGCCTGGTGCGTTGCCGCCCGCCCTTCCCCTCGGTCCGGAGAGCGCGGTGTTCGTCATCGTCGGGGAAGGGCCCTCCGAGCAGCCGCTCGCCGACTCCACGGCGGAGCTGCTCGCCGCCGGCGGGCGGCATCCGGTGCGCCTCGTCCAGGCCCACGAGGACGTACGGGAATGGCAACCCGGCATCGGCGAGACGGCCGAGGAGCTCCACCTGGTGCTGATCCTCGCCGACCGCGCGCCCTCCGACGTCGCCGAACTCACCGGGCACACCGCCGAACGGGCAAGTCTGCTGCGCAGCTTGGCAGAGGCCGATGCGGAGGCCGATGCGGGCGGCCGCCCGCAGGGCCGCACATCGCTGTGGCTGGTGACCCGCCCGAGCGGTGCCCTCCCCGCTCCCGAGCGTGCCCAAAGCCCCGCCGACGCCGCGGCCTGGGGCATCGCCCGCACACTGGACAACGAGTATCCGCACCTGGCCGTGCGGCGGATCAGCCTCGACCGGTCCGGTGCCACGGGCACCGACGCACACCGGCTGGCCGGCGAACTGCTCGCGCCGTCGGACGAGGACGAGATCCTGCTCACCCGCGAGGGACGCTTCGTCCCCCGCGAGATGCCGCTGCCCGCCACGCCCGCCCGCGCTTCGGACCGCTACGCCCTGGACGTCCACAGCCCCGGCCTCTCCTACGCCCTCGGCTGGAAGGCGGCCGCTCCCCGGGAGCCGGGCGCCGGGGAGGTGACGGTGGCCGTGCGGGCCGCCGCGCTGAACTACCGGGACGTCATGTCCGTGACCGGACTGCTGCCATCGGAATGCAGCGAAGGGACCCCGTACACGGCGCCCGGCATGGAGTGCGCGGGCATCGTCACCGCCGTGGGGCCCGGGGTCGGCACACCGGCCGTCGGCGACCGGGTCTTCGGGCTCGCGCCCATGGCACTCGCCTCGCACGCGATCACCCCGGCCCAGGGGTTGCTGCCCGTTCCCGAGGGCATGAGCTTCGCGGCCGCGGCGACCCTGCCGGTGGCCTTCTGCACCGTGCACTACGGCCTGGAGAACCTGGCGCGGCTCCGGGCGGGAGAGACCGTCCTGGTCCACGGCGGTGCCGGCGGTGTCGGGCTGGCCGTACTCCAATTCGCCCGGATGCGGGGTGCGCACGTCGTCGCCACCGCGGGCAACGAGACCAAACGCGATCTTCTGCGCTTCCTCGGCGCCGAGCAGGTACTGGACTCCCGCCGCCTGGACTTCGCCGCCCAGGTCACGCCGCTCACCGGCGGGCACGGCGTCGACGTCGTCGTCAACTCCCTCGCCGGCGAAGCCATCGACCGCAGCCTCGAACTGCTGCGGCCCGGCGGCCGGTTCATCGAACTCGGCAAGCGCGACATCTACGAGAACAAGCCGCTCTCCCTCGGCCCGTTCCGCAACAACCTCGCCTTCTTCGGCGTCGACCTGCTGTCCCTGATGCACCGGCCCGACGAGGCGCTCGCCCTGGTCGAGGAGGTCGGCGAGCGAGTGCGCAGCGGTACGTACCGGCCGCTGCCGCACACGGTGTACCCGGCGGACCGGGTGCGCGAGGCGTTCGAGCTGATGCAGCACTCCCGCCACATCGGCAAGGTCGTCGTCGCCTTCGACCCCCTCGACGAGCCCGTCACCGTCACAGCGGACCCCGCCCGCCCCGCTTTGGATCCGGACGGCACCTACCTCGTCACCGGCGGGCTCAGCGGCTTCGGTGCCGCCACCGCGCAGTGGCTGGCCGACCGCGGAGCCCGCCACCTCGCGCTCGTCGGCCGGCGTGGGGCGGCCGCCCCCGAGGCCGCCTCCCTTCTCGACGCGCTGACCCGCCGCGGCGTCCATGTGACCGCGCATGCGGCCGACTGCACGGACATGGCGCGCATGCGCGCCCTGCTCGACGGCATCGACGCCGGAGGGCATCCGCTGCGCGGCGTGGTGCACTGCGCCATGCACCTGGACGACGCGCCCCTGAGCGAGCTGTCCGCAGAGCGCTTCGCCGCCGTGCTGGCCCCCAAGGCGGGTGGCGCACTGGTGCTGGACCGGCTCACCCGCGACCGGCGGCTCGACCTGTTCCTGCTGATCTCCTCGGACGCCGCGTACATCGGCAACCTGCACCAGGCCCCGTACATCGCGGGCAATCTCTTCGTCGAGGCCCTGGTGCGGCAGCGGCGCGCGGCCGGACTGCCGGCCCAGGCCATCGCCTGGGGAGCGCTCGGCGAAACCGGCTATGTCGTCCGCAACGACCTGACGGCCCAGCTTTCCGCCGTCGGCCTGGAACCCCTCGGTCTGCGCGACGCGTTCGCCGCCGTCGACGATCTGCTCACCCGCGACGCCCCGGTTGCCGGAGTCGGCCGCTACCACTGGGGCCGGGCCCGTGGCCTGCTGCCCAGTCTCAACGCCCCGCGCCACAGCCTGCTGCTGCCTTCGCGCAGCGAGACCGGCGGCCGGTCCCGCGAAGAGATCCTCGCGGCACTGGCAGCCCTGCCGCCGGAAGAGGCCCGCGCCGCGGTACAGGACGCCATCACACAGCTGCTGGCGAAGGTCATGCAGATGGACCCGGACGCCCTCGATCCGCACCGCAGGTTGGACGAGTACGGGATCGACTCCCTCATGGCCGCCGAACTCCTGATGTCCCTGCGCCACCACTTCGACATCGACATCCCGCCGATGGAGCTGCTGCGCAGCGGCCGCACCATCGACGGCCTCACCACCCTGCTGCACCTGCGCCTCGGCCTGAACAACGACCAACCGCCGGCCGTCGCGGAGCCCGCAGCCGAGGGCGCGGCCGAGCCCGCATCCGAGGGCGCAGCCGTGGCCGTCGCCCTGCCCGCCCAGCAGTCCGCCACTCCCCCCGCAGCTCCCGCGCCGCAACCCCAGCCCTGAAGCTCCGCCCCTCCCCGCCCGCAAGCTCATCGACGCATTCCCCCACCCTCACCCCGCACTCCCCCACGAGCTGGAAAAGGACAGCACCATGCAACAGCGGCCACCCGCGCGGGCCTCGGTCCTGGAGACGGTTCTGCTGGGCGCCACCGTCTTCGTCCCGACCCTGGCCCAGGGGGCGATCCTGCGCCGGCCCCGTATGGTCCGCCTCGCCGCCCGTTTCGACACCCACCGCAGGGCCCATCGCACTCTCGCGCGGGTGCGCAGCCGACACGGCGCGGGCCCGGTCTCGGTCACCGTCCCCGGACGGCGGATGCTCCTGCTGCTCTCCCCGCAGGACGCCCGGATCCTGTTCACCGCCACCCCCGCGCCGCTCACCCCCGCCAACCGGGAGAAGGCCGGCGCCCTGCGCCACTTCGAACCCGACGGAGTGCTCATCTCTCCCGCCGAAGTCCGCCCCGAGCGCCGCGCGTTCAACGAGACGGTCCTCGACCGGGGCGCCCCGGCCCACCGGCTCTTCCCCGTCCTCACTCCCCGCATCCGCGAAGAGGCCCAGGCCCTCCTCGCCCTCCACCACGGCTCGGCCCGTCCCCTGGACTGGGACGACTTCTCCGCGGCCTTCTGGCGCATCATCCGCCGTGTCGTCCTCGGGGACGCCGCCCGCGACGACCACCGCATCACCGAATTGCTGGCCAGGCTGCGCGCCGACGGCAACTGGCTCAACCTGCGCAGGCCGAAGGACCGAACCCGCGACGCGTTCCTCGCCCGCGTCCGCGCATACGTGGACAGCGCCGAGCCCGGCAGCCTGGCCGCCCTGGTCGCCGCCACCCCCAGCACCGAGGCGACCGAACCGGTAGGGCAGGTCCCGCACTGGCTGTTCGCCTACGATGCCGCGTCCATCGCCACCTACAGCGCCCTCGCCCTCTTGGCCAGCCACCCCGAACAGGCCGACCGGGTACGTACCGAACTCGCCGGCACCGACCCCGCCCAGCCGGCCACCGCGGACGCGCTGCCCTTCCTCCGAGCCTGCGTCCTGGAGTCGCTGCGCCTGTGGCCCACCTCGCTGGCCATCCTCCGCGACACCACCGCGGACATCACCTGGCACAACGGCACCAGCACACCCGCCGACACCTGCGTCGTGTTCTACAGCTCGTTCTTCCACCGCGACGACCAACACGTGCCGCACGCCGACGAGTTCGCGCCCGAGGCCTGGCTGGACGGCCGCAACGAGGACAACTGGGCGCTGGCCCCCTTCAGCCACGGCCCCGCCAAGTGCCCCGGCCAAGACCTCGTCCTCTTCACCGCCGCGACCCTCCTCGCCGCCCTCCTACGCGACCACAAAGCCCTGCTGCTGCTCCCCCGCCGCCCCCTCGCCCCACCGGTCCCGCTTCCCCGCACCATCGACCACACCTCCCTCCGCTTCGCCCTCCTTCCCAAGTAGTGGCTGATCGGGGCCCGTTGGGAGGAAGCGCCGATGGCTGCAAGCGCGGTCTACGATGGCGCGATGACCACAGTGTTGATCATCGGTGCCGGCGACATGGGCGAGCGGGTCGCGGACGGGCTGGCCGCCGGTGGCCGGGGGCGGCGTCTGCTGGTGGCGGGCCGATCGTCCGCGCGCCATGACATCGCGGCGACCGTGGCCAGCGCCCGCGACTGCCTTGTCGAGGCGGTCCGGCTCGACGCGTCCCGGCAGGACGAGGTGGCCGAGCTGCTCACCGCCACCCGCCCCGACCTGGTCGTGCACTGCGCCTCGCTGCGCAGCCCCTGGGCGATGTCCGGCCGCCCCGATCCCGCGGCCCGCGCCGTCGCCGCCGCCGGTCTCGGCCTGCGGCTGCCTTACCAACTCCCGCTCGTGCTCTCCGTCATGCGGGCCGTTCGCGAGGCCGGCTACACCGGGCCGGTGGCGAACCTGTCCTTCCCGGACGTGACCGGGCCGATCCTGGCCCGTCTCGGTCTGGCGCCCACCGTCGGCCTGGGAAACGCCGCGATGATGCAGCTGCGGGTGCGCGCCGCCCTGCGCGCCGCGCACCCGGACCGGCCGGCGCCACTGATCCGTGTGCTCGGGCACCACGCCCATGTGTTCGACGTCATGCAAGCGCGTCAGCCCGCCGACCCGGAACAGCGCTGCCGGGTCTATCTCGGCGAGGAAGGGCGGCGCGGCGACTCCCTGGCCTACCAGGCGCCACCGCTCGCGCCCGGCCCGCGCTACAACGTCGTCACCGCGGCCGCGGTCATCCCGGTCCTGGAAGCGTTGCTGCCGGGAGCCGGCCCACTGCGCCATTCCACCGCCGCCCCGGCGGGCCTGCCGGGCGGATACCCGGTCCGCATCGTCGACGGCTCGGTGGCCCTGGATCTCCCGCCTGGGCTCACCGAGGCCGACGCGATCGCCTTCAACGAGCGCATGGCCGGCGGTGACGGTGTCGATCACATCGACGACGCGGGCACCGTCCACCTCACCGCCGCCGGCCACCGAGCCGTCGCCGGGATCGCTCCGGACCTGGCCCACCCCATAGCCATCGACGAACTCGCGGAGCGGGCGGCACTGCTGGACTCCGTACTCGCCTGACCGAGGCTTGTCCTCGGGTACGGGTACTCACCTTTGAGTACCCGTACTCAGGACACCGCGTATCCGGACAGGTGAGGGTCGACTGGTGAACCTCAAAGCCGAACGCACCGGCAGACGCACGGCCGTGGCACTGGCCGTCATCGAGCTGGCGGTCCTTGCCTTCATCGGCCTGTCCTGGGCTTCGACCTACTACTGGTCGTGGGACCCACAGCACTACGGCGACCCGCCGGGCCCGTACCTGAAGAAGGCCGCGGTCGTGCCGATCTTCGCCCTGGTCGCCGCGGTGGTGGCCGCCGTCCGGCGCGTACGGTCGGTCGCTGTCGGGCAGGCCGTGATGTTCGTCGTCATCTGCGGGGTCATGCTCTGCGCCGGACCCGCCGGAGAGAGCGCCTACGAGGACTCCTATCGAAACGCCTGTCACGCGGGCGTGATCTGCGACGGCGACCCGTCGAACCGCCGGTGACCCGATGGCCGGCGGATGGGGGCGCTACTGGGCGAGCCGGCGTTCGAGAGGGGTGCGGTAGGAGGGGGTGATCCGGGTGCCGGCGAGGAAGTCGGTGAGCCGGGCGGTCTCCGCTTCGATGGCGGCGCGGGCCTCGCCGCCCGGGTCGGTGAGCAGGCCGTGGTTGATGCGACCGTCGGGGCGTTGAGCCCAGGCCCCGACGATGCGGCCGTTCGCCCAGACGGTGGGGCCGATATTGCCGTTGCGGTCGAACAGGGCGGGTACCAGGTCGGGATCGAGGTACCAGTGACGGTCGCGCCAGCCCATCGGGGTGGGGTCGAGGCCCGGCAGCAGCGCGACCCACGGCAGCGGCTCGTCGACGGGTTCGGTGTCGTCGGGCATGAGGTAGCCGGTGCCTTCGTCGAGGTCGACGGCTTCGGCGCCGCCGGCGGCGATGGCTTTGCGGGTGTCGGTGAGCGTCCAGCCGGTCCACCACTTGAGGTCTGCTTCGGTGACGGGGCCGAAGGCGGCGAGATAGTGGCGCGCGAGGGTCGCCCTGGCCTCGGCTACGGGCACCTGGGGCAGCGGGTCGGCCGGGGCCCAGCGGAACTGGGCGGAGGTCCAGTTGCCGGCGGGCCGGGCACGGCGGATGCGGCCCTCGGCGGCCAGCGCACCGAGCACGGTGGAGCACACGCGCTGGCGGGACTCGTACGACTTGCCTGGGTACACGGTGATCTGCTCGGCCAGGGCCGGTACCGCCGCGGCGAGTTCGGCCGCGGTGAGTTCGCCGCGTGCGGCCAGGGCCGCCACAGCCTCCTGTTCGGCCGCGGTGTAGCGGCGCTCGTCCCAGCCGACCGCGTTGCCGAGCCGTTCGATGGCGGCCGCGCGGTCGCGGTAGGTGTCCTTGCCGGTCGCGGACTGCACGGCGGGCGCGAGAGGGGCCGGAACGACGAACATGGTCCCGCGCATGCACCGTATCCGCGCCAGCGTCCGCTCCTCGTACAGCGCCCGTTCCACCATCGCCACGTCCGGCTCCGCCAGCCGTGCGGCGGCGGAGAGGAACACGGTCGCCGGGTCGGTCGCGTGCAGGCCGATGAGCGCGTTCGTGACGCCCTCGGGGGTCTTCACCCGCGACGTGGCGGCCAGCAGATGGCGGTGGCCCAGGCGGGCGCGGCGCTCGGCCGCGGTGATGTGACGGCGGAAGGAGGCCATGAGGACGTGACTCCGGGGGTGGGTGCGGAGAGCGGGTCCGGGCGCGGACTCGGCAGCCCTCAGCTCGCTTCAGTACATTAGTACTGTACATCAGCCCCAGAAGGTGCGCAATACGGACACAACCCCCCTGTCGCGCCACCCCACAGGGCCTGCGAATGCATACGGTACGTACGTACAGCCGGGCAGACGCCGTTGCCGGGGTCCGGCAACGGCGTCTGCCTGCGCCTAGGAGGCGACCCGCCAGCTCAGCGATCGGGAGAGGAGTTTCCGCAGGGCCGGGTCACGGACCGCGTTCGTGCGGTCGGTGGCCTTGGCCGTGACCGTGTGGGTGCGGCCGTCGGCGGGGACGCCGAGGGCGCGCGGTACGGCTGTTGTCCTGCCGCGCGCGCCCTTGCTCTCACGGCCGTCCACGTACCACTTCACCTGCGCGGAGCGGGGCACGGTGACTCGGATGCGGTCTCCGCGGCTCAGCGGGTGGTCGGTGGCGACCCGGCTGCTCAGGACGCTCGCATAGCGGTAGAAGCCCGCGATCATGGCCTCGCGGCCGGGGAGGTTGAACTCCCGGCCCAGGGTCCGCATGATCGAGTTTTCGGTGGGACGGTTGAGGCCGTACTGGTAGTAGCCGCCGCCCTCATATGCGTTGACCTTGCCGCCGTCCGGTGACTCCTGGCCGATCCAGCGGTACCACTTCTGCTGCTGGGCGGTCATCTCCTCGGCGGAGAGCTTGGTGAGGTTGACCTCGGTGGGCTCGGGTCCTGTGTAGGTCCCGGGCTGGCCGTAGTCGTACTCGTCGGCGAGCTTGCCGAGCGAATGACCGGTCTCGTGCACGGCGATCTGGTCGGACTGGTCGTTGTCGGAGGAGGCGGTGGCGATGCCGTCGTAACCGACCTGCGAGGAGACGTCGTTGTAGCCCGCGCCGCCGTACTTGGTGGAGTTGGAGAGGACCACGACGAGGTCGCCGGCCGGCGCCTTCGAGGCGTACGACTCGACCTTGCCGGTGTCGACGCAGAGCAGTCGCTCGATGCCGTCGCAGAAGAAGGCGGAGTCGAGGGCGGTGTCGCGGACCACGTCCTTCGACGGGTCGCCGGAGACACCGGTCTCGTTGGAGACCGCGTCGACGGCCCAGACGTTGAAGAGGTTGGTGTAGGAGGCGTACGGCTCGACCGCGGTGATCTTGGCCCACTTGGCGCGGACGTCGTCGTGGAAGTCCTCCTGCTGGTCGGCGGTGTAGCCATCACCGATGAAGACGACGTCGAGCTTGGTGTCGACGGGGCCGTTCTCGACGATCGGGGTGACGTCGCCGTCGGAGGCGATCGCGGACTTCTCGGATCGGGAGAGCGGCTTCGAGGCCGGGACGGTGGTGTGGCGGGGGTGGCTGCCGGCTCCGCTGAAGTACTCGACGTGCTGGGTGTTTTGGCTGTGCTGGGACGGGGTCGGGGCGGCTCCTTGAGACGCGGTCGCGGTGGCCGCCGCGGCGGTGAACAGTGCCGCTACGGATAGGGCGGCGGATATGCCGGTGCGGACGGATATTCGTCTGGGGGTGCCGGTGGAGGTACGTATGGACAGGTGTTTGCGCATGGGGGGTTTCCTTCCGAAGCCCGCGGCATAAGCGGCGAGTTGAGTCGGATTCAGGCGCGCTCAACGTAGAGGCTTCGGGGACGCCAGGCAACGATTGATGTCCAAGTGAACTACTGGTATGGAGAATTCGCGACGGTGAGTGCCGGTTCGCCAACCGGAGCGTGAGATGAGACGGAGTCCGGCCGTGTTCACGTGCACGGGCGGCGCTTGGGTGCACGGGCGCAGGCGGCGCTTGGGGGCACGGGCGGCGGACGGGAAGCGCAATCGGATGCGCGGTGGGGTACTGGTCCCCGGACCGGGGATTTCGGCACATGCGGGCCGAATGGATCGCGTATGCGAGAGCACGAGGAGCGAGAGCGCAATGGGCACCACGGGCACCATGAGCATCAACGAGACTGGCCGGAAGCCGCTGTCGGGGACCGCGGGGCTGGTGACGGGCGCCTCCAGCGGCATCGGTGCGGCCACCGCCATGGCGCTGGCCCGGGAGGGCTGTTCGCTGGCACTGGTCGCCCGCCGGACGGAGCGGTTGGCGGAGCTCGTGGAGGCGATCGGCAAGGAAGGCGGTTCGGCGTTCGCCCTGACCGCCGATCTGACCGACGGGGCTCGGGCACGGCAGGCGGTCGATACCGCCGTGGACCGCCTCGGGCGGCTGGACGTGCTGGTGAACAATGCGGGGTTCGGTGTGCGCAGCTCCGTGGAGGACAGCGATCCCGAGGACTGGGACCGCATGGTCGACCTCAACTTCAGGGCCGTTCTGCGGATGTCGCACGCCGCACTCCCCCATCTGCTGCGTGCGGCGGGCGAGCGGCCCCGGGGCGTCGCCGACCTGGTGACCGTCAGTTCGGTGGCGGGCCGGGTGCCCCGCAAGGACAACAGCGTCTACTCGGCCACCAAGCACGCGGTGTGCACGTTCAGCGAGGCGCTGCGCCAGGAGGTGACCGGGCGCGGCGTGCGGGCCGGACTCGTCGAGCCGGGTATGACCGCGACGGAGATGACGGTCGGCAACAGCCGGGCCGCATCGGGCCACGGACTGCCACAGGACACCTGGCTGAACGCCGAGGATGTCGCCCGCTCCGTCGTTTTCATGATCACTCAGCCGGCGCATGTGGCGATCAACGAGATCACGGTGCGGCCGACCGCACAGGAGCGCTGACCGTCGGACACGACGCGAGGTGATCGGCTGATCAGCGGGGCGTCGCGGCGGCCGGGGCTCGGGCGGATACGGTCGGCCGGTGCGACTTCTGCTCACCGCCGACACCCACCTGCCCAAGCGCGCCAGGACGCTCCCGCAGCAGCTGCTCGACGAGGTGCCGCGTGCCGACATCGTCGTGCACGCCGGCGACTGGGTCGACACCGCCACCCTGGACCTGCTGCGGGCTCGTGCTGCACGGCTGATCGGGGTGTACGGGAACAACGACGGGCCGGAGCTGCGGGATCGGCTGCCGGAGGTCGCGTACGCGGAACTGGAGGGCGTACGGCTCGGCGTCATCCACGAGACCGGACCGGCGAAGGGGCGGGAGCGTCGTTGCGCCGAGCGGTTCCCCGACCTCGATGTGCTGGTTTTCGGCCATAGCCACATCCCGTGGGACTCCCTGGCCGAGGACCGGCTGCGCCTGCTGAACCCCGGTTCGCCGACGGATCGCCGGCGGCAGCCGTACTGCACATACATGACGGCGGAGGTCGGTGCGGGCCGGCTCGTCTCGGTGGAATTGCATCGCCTGCCGCGCGGCTGAGGACAACTTTTTCCGGTCCGGTTGTCCCTGCAACCGACTGGTCGGAAAAACGGTCGTACTGGGCATGAAGAGACGACTGATCGTAGGACGCCGGGGTTCCGGCGCACGGCGTCGGGCGGGTGCCTCTCTCGCCCTTGCTGCTCTGACCCTGCCGCTGACGATGGCGTGGGGAACCAGCGCCCAGGCCGCCACCGTTCATTCGGCCGCGTCACCCTGTACCGCGGTCCGTGGCCCATATCAAAAGCAGGCCGAGAAATTCCTCGGGCTCCGGGTGGACGGCCGCCAATCGGCGTCCGACTGCCGGGCCATCCGTGACTTCCAGACCAGTCACGGAATCACCCCGAACATCGGTTACGCGGGTCCCGTCACCTGGGGTGTGATGAGCCTCGTCACACAGCAGAAGGCGGCCGGGAACAACCCGAACAAGGCCCATAAGTGCCCCACCGGGAAAGGGCGAATAGCCTGTGTCGACCTGACCCGTCAACTCAGCTGGATTCAGGACGGATCAAAGCTGGTGTTCGGGCCCGTGCCGATACGCAGCGGGCGCGATGGATACGAGACCCGCACCGGCGCCAAAAAGATCTACTGGCGACACCTGCATCATGTGTCGACCCTTTACAACGTGCCGATGCCCTATAGCCAGTTCTTCGACGGCGGGCAGGCATTCCACTCCATCAGTGGCAGCGTGTGGTCGGCTCCCGGCTCGCACGGCTGCGTCAATATGCGCGACAAGGATGCGAAGAAGTACTGGTCCCTGCTCGGGAACGGTGATGACGTCTTCGTCTACGGTCGCAAGTCCGGCACCTGAGGACTGGCCGGCGGCGCCTCCGGATGGGGACGGACGAGGACGAAGGACCTTGACCTGAACTGCGGTTGAGGTCCTAGCGTCACGATGAGTTGACCATCATCTGACGGCAGGGGCGTGCGTCCATGATCCTCGTAACGGGAGCCACCGGAAACATAGGAAGCGCGCTTCTGAGGGAGCTGCGGGCGTCCGGTGCCGCACCGGTGCGGGCACTGACCCGCGATGCCGCGCAGGCCAGCTTCCCGGCAGGGGTGGCAGCGGTGGAGGGCGACCTCTCCCGGATGGCTTCGGTGAAGCCTGCTCTGGAGGGCGTGCGCTCGCTGTTCCTCGTCCCGGGCATGGGCTCGGACGCCGACTTCCTGACGGCAGCCCGCCAAGCGGGAGTCGAGCACGTCGTCCTCGTGTCGTCCATCACGGTTCGGTCCCATCCGCACCTCGGCCCCGCCGGGGAGAACCGGGCCGTCGAGAAGCTGCTGAAGGACAGCGGCATGAGGTGGACGATCCTGCGGCCGACGCAGTTCGCCTCGAACGCGTTGTGGTGGGCGGCGTCGATCCGTGCACGTGAACCGGTCCGCGTGCCGTATGCGGATGTCGGCCTTCCCACCGTCCACCCCGCGGACATCGCCGCGGTGGCCCGGAGGGCGCTGACCGAGCCGGGCCATCATGGGCGGACCTACGCACTCACCGGTCCGGAGAGGATCACCCCCCGCGAGCAGCTCGCCGCCCTCGCCGCGGCGCTGGGGCGAGAGGTGCCCTGTGTCGAGATCAGCCGGGAGGAGGCGCACCGGCGGATGGCGGGATTCCTGGGTGACGAGGCGGCGGACGCGGTGCTCGATGTGACCGGCGGGGAGGTGAACGACGAACTGCTGATGGTGCGCCATACGGTTTCGCGGGTCACGGGCTCCCCGGCCAGGACGTTCCGACAATGGGCCGCGGAGAACGCTGCCGCCTTCCGCTGACTCGATCTATGACTCGCCGAATGAGCCGCCGCATAGTCGTCGAATGAGTCCTGGAATGAGTCGTCGAATGCCTTTCGGCGGCTGCTGAGGCACCGCGTGGTGACTCCGTCCTCGCCGAGCGAGGGGACGGTGTCAGGCGGCGGGGGTGAGATCGGCCCAGTGGGTGGCGTGGCCGGTCTGCCAGTGGTCGCCGTGGGCGGCCGCGACGGTGTCGATGATCGTCAGGCCGCGTCCACGCTCGCCCTCGGCGCAGCTCGCCGCCCAGTCGCCCTCCGTGGCGGCCGGGCCTCCATCGGTGACCTCCACATGCACCGCACCGTCCCCGGGTACCCGGCTCAGATGGAGCGTGAGCGGCGGAGAGGCGTGTTCGACGGCGTTGGTGACGAGTTCCGAAACCACCAGCACAGCCACGTCGGCGACCTCGGGGGTCACCTTCCACAGCGCCAGCACCTCCCGGGCGATACTGCGGGCTGCCCGGACGGCCTCGGGCCGGTGCGGCAGCGGCCAGGCTCCACCCTGCCCCGGCCGATCCGTCCAGGCGGTCCGGCCGGTCCGGGCCTCGGGCGGGAGGCTGGTGGTGGCGGTGGTGGTGCCGGTCATGGTGCCCACGTTCCTTCCTTTTCCGGACTTTCCGGCATGGCGGTAGTGACGACCGTGCGATGCGGGTGATGCCCGTCGAGCGGTCTGATGCCCATCAAACGGTGCCCATGGAGATAACAGCCGCGGGCCGTCGACTGTTCCCGGATCGACGGTCTATCTGCCTGCCGGAGGCGTGGCGACGCAGCGGGAAGTAGCGAGAAGCTGAGATCTGACATGCGGTCATAACCAGCCCCGGCATGGACGGCACTGTCGGCGATGGCCGCGGCGCCCCTGAGCGTCCGGGGGTGCGTCAGGCACTTGCACCCCCGGACCAGCGCCGTTGCTCACCAGCGATACCAGCGCCCGCGACGGCCACCGGCGGCCGCGCCCCGGAAGACGAAGCCCAGCAGCCACACAATCAGTACGGCAATGGCGATCCACCACAGGACCTTCAGTGCAAAGCCTGCCCCGAAAAGGATCAGGATGAGGAGGAGCACCAAAAGCAGAGGAACCATCAGAACTCACCTTCCGTGACCAAGTGTCCTCCGGCCAACGCTGTGGTGCCAGTCCGGTTCGACGCCTTCCGCGCCGCCTCCGCGACAGTCGGTCACCTCAACTCGACAATACGTGAGCGGCGGGCTCGTGAAGGCCCGGGATCGTCGGCGGGTGGGACCGCGCGGGCGGGATCGTTTGCGTGCCGTACACGGCCGGAGGACGCTGAAACTGTTCGAGCAGAGAGGTCGGGTAGCAAAAGCGGGAGGCGTCATGTACAGCAGGGTCACCCTGGCCGGACACCCGGTCCATCCGATGCTCATCGCCTACCCGGTAGCCGGCTACACCGGCACCCTCGTGGGCTTCGCTCTCTACGGAGCCACCGGCCAGCAGTTCTGGCTGAACTGGACCATCGCCCTGAACATCGCCGGCGTGGGAGGAGCGCTCCTGGCGGCGGTGCCCGGCTTGATCGACTGGGTCGCCGGCGTCCCGCGCAAATCGGCGGCCAAGACGGTCGGCGCGATCCACGCCGGGCTCAATGTCGCCGCACTGGGCCTGTTCGGCGCCAGCCTCGGTGTCTACGCCGCGCATTGGGACGGGCCCGCCACAGGAGCGACGGCCGGGATCGTGCTCTCCGCGGTCGGCCTCGGCTGCACACTGGGGGCCGGGTTCCTTGGTTGGACGCTGGTCCAGGACTTCCACATCGGCGTCCGGCTCACCACCATGCAGGAGCGCGACGAGCTGGCGGTGCAGAAAGCCCAGCCGATCCATCTGCTGCACCACCGTGGCACCCACACCGCGTGACGGCGAAGTACGCGGCACGCGGCTTCACGAATTCAACGGGCCTGCACGGCGAATCCGGGTGAAGGCGTGCGTCTGAACAACAAGGACGAGTGAGTGCGTCATGAGCAAGAAGGACGAGGCCGTGGTCCGGGCACTGCTCGACCGGCACGGCCGGACCTACGCCGCCCAGGCGGGCATCAAGCTGCGGGACACCCCAGCGCCGCTGTACCAGCTCCTGGTGCTCTCGTTACTGCTGTCCGCCCGTATCCGGTCGGACACCGCGGTGGCGGCGGCCCGCGCGCTGTTCACCGCCGGAATGCGCGATGCCCGGCGGATGGCGGAGGCCACCTGGCAGCAGCGCGTCGACGCGCTCGGCGAGGGCGGCTACCGGCGCTACGACGAGCGCACCTCCACCCAACTCGGCGAGGGGGCCGAGCTGCTGCTGGAGCGGTACAAGGGCGATCTGCGGCGGCTGCGCGAGGGTACGGACCCGAAGAAGCTGCTACGGGAGGTCCCCGGCATCGGCCCCACGGGGGTGGACATCTTCCTGCGGGAGGCTCAGGCCGTATGGCCGGAGTTCTCCCCCTACCTCGACCGCAAGGCGCTGGACGGGGCGGAGCGGCTCGGGTTGCCCGCCTCGCCCGGGAAGCTGGTATCCCTCGTGGCAGAGGCCGACCTGCCGCGACTCGCCGCGGGGCTGGTCCGAACCGCGCTCAGCAAGCAGGTGGCCGAGGACGTCGGCGCCGCGGCAACGGCCTGAAGGCCGCACCCGCAGCTGGGCCGGCCCTATGACGCGGCGCCTGCGGCTGACCCTGCTGGGAGTGGGCGCGATGAATTCGCCGCGGTTCGCTCCGGCCGGTCTGCTGCTGCGCTACGGCGAACAGCGGGTCGCTTTCGACGGCGGTCCGGGCGCCGATCCGCCCCCGCGCGTGGATGCCTGGCTGGTCACCGACGAGCGGGCGGAGCTGCGCTCGGCGCTGCGGCGCATGGCCGCGGACCGTGGTGTCGCGCCGCGGGTCGGGAACGTGGTTCTGGGTGCGCTGCGGGTGAGTTCGTGTCCGGTGGTGCACACCTCGCATCCCACGTACGGGTACCGCGTCGAGGTCGGTGGCCTGGTAGTGGGCACCCCTGTATTCGGGCCATGGACGCCGGCTTGGAACCGGAGGTGGGCGAGTGGGGCGACGAGGGCCGCACCTACACGCTCAGCCCCCGTGTGCCGACAGGTGACTTCGGCGGGGATCGGTGACTTCGCTGGGGATCGGTGATGAACGCTCGGCCGGCGGCCCCCGGCCGAGCCGCCGGCCCGGCAGGGCGAGTTTGTCCCTGGTGCCTTCCGGGCACCCGACCCACTCACACCGTCCGACGCAAATAGCCGAACTCACACCGTCCGACGCAGATCGCCGAACTCACACCGTCCGACGCAGATCGCCGAACTCACACCGTCCGAGCGGAGGTCATCCGCCGTTCGCCGAACTCGCACCGTCCGACTCACCGCCGTGTCGATTCGTCTGGAAGCGATTATGAAACGACGCCGACCGCGCATCGTGATTGTCGGAGCCGGATTCGCCGGCTTCTCGACGGCCCGCCGACTCTCCCGCCTCGCCCACGGCGCGGCCGAGATCGTACTGATCAACTCGACCGACTACTTCCTGTACGTGCCCCTGCTGCCCGAAGTGGCGACCGGCATCCTGGAGCCACGCAGGGTGGCGGTCCCGCTTGCCGGCACCCTGCCCGGGGTGCGTCTCGTCCTCGGCGAGGCCGACGCGCTCGATCTGGACCGGCGCCGGGTCGGCTGGACCGACCCGGAAGGCCACCACCACGACCTGGGCTACGACCGGCTGGTTCTCGCCGTCGGCAGCGTCAACAAGCTGTTGCCCATCCCCGGTGTGGTCGAGCACGCCCATGGCTTTCGGGGCATGCCCGAGGCGCTCTACCTGCGTGACCACATCACCCGCCAGATCGAGCTGGCGGACGCCGCCGACGACTGGCACGAACGCGCGGCCCGGTGCACGTTCGTCGTGGTCGGCGCGGGCTACACCGGCACGGAAGTGGCCGCGCACGGGCAGCGGTTCACCGACGCGCTCGTTCGCCGGCACCCCAGGCTGAAATTCGGGGAGCGGCCGCGTTGGCTGCTGCTCGACGTCGCTCCGCGGGTGCTCCCCGAACTCGACCCGCGTATGTCGGACACCGCCTTCCGAGTGCTCAAGAAGCGCGGCGTGCAGGTGCTCACCGGCACCTCGGTGGCGGAGGCCACCGAGGACGGCGTGCGCCTGACCAGTGGCCGATTCGTGCCCACCCGGTCCCTCATCTGGTGCGTCGGGGCGCACCCCGATCCCCTCGTCGCCGACCTGGGTCTGGCGACCGAGAAGGGCCGCCTGATCGTCGACGCGTTCCTGAACGTGCCCGGCCACCCCGAGGTGTTCGCCTGCGGCGACGCGGCGGCGGTGCCCGACCTCGGGCATCCGGGCGAGATAGCGCCCATGACCGCGCAGCACGCCGTGCGCCAGGGGAAGGCGGCCGCACGCAATATCGCCGCCTCCTGCGGGCACGGCACCCGCCGTCCCTACGAGCACCGGGACCTGGGCTTCGTGGTCGACCTCGGCGGCGTCCAGGCCGCGGCAAACCCGTTCAAGGTGCCGCTGTCGGGGCCGGTCGCGGGTGCGGTGACCCGGGGCTACCACCTGCTGGCGATGCCGGGCAATCGCGTCAGGGTGGCCGCCGACTGGCTGTTCGACGCGGTGCTGCCCCGCCAGGGCGTGCAGCTCGGCCTGGTGCGTGCGCGCGCGGTCCCGCTGGAGCACACCGCGCCGGAGGTCCCGGCAGCGCCCCGCGGAGGGCAACGGGACTGAGCACGTGGTTCCGAGCGGGTGGTTCGACGGCGGTTCTCCCGCCGGTGTGCGGTGGTATCGCGCCGAGCAGCCGCACCCGTCTGCCGGGGGATGACACGCTGGCCGTCGGTGTGGATCTGCCCGGGACGGGTGCGGGCCGCCTACGATCTGCGCCACGGCCAGGGTCTCGGCCGGGTTCCGCACGGGTGGTGCGGGCCGCCGGTATCCGGCCGGCCGGAGGTGTCTGGGTGGCCTGGATGGTGGAGGTGCTGGGGTGGTGGGTGGCGCTGACCGCACTGTGGTGGGTGCTGATCTCCACCGTCCAGCCGCTTGAGGTACTGGTGGGCGCCGCGGCCGCGCTGGTCGCGGCGCTGGCGGTGCGTGCCGCGCGCAAGGCGGTCACCCGGCGGTGAACGGCTGGTTGCTGGCCGCGGCGGTCCTGCTCGTGGCGGGGCTGGCGCCGGTTCTGTGGACGATGGCGGTCGGCGAGCCGCGGACCCGGCTGGTCGCGCAGAACCTGTCGACCGTGCTGGCCTGCCCGGTTTTTCTGTTGGCGGCGCAGGGGTTCGGCCGTCCCTCGTACACCGATCTGGCGCTTGTGCTGGCCATGCTGGGGCCCGCCGGGACGCTGGTCTATGCCCGCTTTCTGGGTGTGTTGCCGCGCTCCCGGGTGGTGCTGGGGACAGCATGGACCGTGGTTCCCGCGACCGTGCTGCCGCTGTGTGTGGTGGCCGGGCCGGGCAGGGCCATGGCGAAACTGCTGGTGATCGGCGTGCTTGTGGTCGCAGGGAACACCGTGACGAGCGCCGGAACGGACAGGCATGGATGAGGTGTTGATCGCGATCGCGGTGGTGCTGGTCGCCGCTGCCGCGACGGCCGCGGTGTTCCATCGCGACCCGCTGCGCCAGTCCATGGTGCTCTCGTTGCTCGGCTTGTTCCTGGCGCTGCTCTACACCTTTGTGCAGGCCCCTGATGTGGCGCTGTCCCAGCTCGCGGTGGGGTCGGCCGTCACACCGCTGATGATCTTGTTGACGGTGCGCAAGGTGAAGCGCGGGCCGAGGAGCGGGAGCGAGGACCGGTGAGCCGTCCCGTCCGGCTGTGGGTCTTCCTGGTGGGTGCGGTCCTGGTCGCGGCGCTGTACGCATGGGCGTGCTTCGACCTGCCGTCGTTCGGCGGCGACCATCATCCCTACGGTGACCGGGCCGTGCGTACCGCGCTCGCACAGCACACCGCCAACGCTGTCAGCTCCGTCAATTTCGACCAGCGTGCCTTCGACACGCTCGGCGAGCAGACGATTCTCTTCGCCGCGGTGCTCGGCACGGTGGTGCTGCTGCGGCAGGTCCGGGGCGAGCGCAGGACCGACCCGACCCCCGCACCTGTCGCCGACCGCGTCCGCTGGTTCGGAGTGCTGATGCTGCCCGTCGCGCTCGTCGTCGGCTTCTACGTCGTCGCGCACGGACCGCTCAGTCCCGGCGGTGGTTTCCAGGGTGGGATCGTGCTGGCCACCGCACTGCATCTGCTCTACATCGCCGCGGACTACCGCGCGTTGGAGCGGATCCGGCCGGTCGGGCTGTACGAGGTCGGGGACGCGGTCGGTGAGGCGGCATACGTGGTCACGGGCCTTGCGGCGGTGCTCGCCGGTTCGGCGTTCCTGGCCAACGTCGTTCCGCACGGTACGTTCAACACCCTGTCCTCCGGCGGCACGGTCGCGGTCCTCAACATCGCGGTCGGGATGGAGGTGGCCTGCGGGATCATCGTGCTGCTCGCCCGCTTTCTGGACCAGGCCGTCGAGATCGAGGAGACGGCCGAGGAGACGGGAGCCCGATGAGCGTCCTTCCGTACCTGGCCGCAGGGTGGATCTTCCTCATCGGCGTGTACGGGCTCGTCACCAGCCGCAATCTCATCCACGCCGTGGGGTGCCTGACGGTGACCCAGTCCTCCACCTACGTGCTGCTGGTCGCGATCGGATACCGGCGCGGCGGCACCGCCCCGGTCTTCTCCGACCTGCCCCCGGGCGCCCGTGTCGTCGACCCGGTGGTGCAGGCGCTGGCGCTCACCGACATCGTCGTGGGCGCGACCGTGACCGCTCTGCTGCTCGCTCTCGTCGTCCAGCTGCGCAAACGGCACGGGACCGTCGATCCCGACAAGCTGGCCGAGTTGAGGGGCTGAGGGGTGGCCGCCGGTGAGCTGCTCCCGCTGGTCGTCGCTGTGCCGCTGCTGGGTTCGGCCGTGCTGGTCGCCGCGGGGAGGCGGCTGACCAGGATCGCGGCCGACGCGCTGGGCGCCGCGTTCGCGGCCGGCACCGTGGCGCTGTGCGTGTTCGCGCTCATCGGGGTCCTGGAGGGGCCGGCGGTCGCCTGGGCCGGGGGCTGGCGTCCGAAGGACGGGCTGGGTGTGGGCATCGCGCTGGTCGGCGACCCGCTCGGGGTGGGGCTCGCCGCGCTCGCATCGGTGGTGACCGTCGCCGCGTTCGTCTATTCCTGGCGGTATTTGGAGGAGCCGCCGCCGCGCCACGCGGGTGGTTTCCCGGCGCTGCTGCTGCTTTTCCAGGCCGGCATGTGTGGCTTCACGCTCACCGGCGACCTGTTCAACGCCTTCGTCTTCTTCGAGCTGATGAGCGTGGTCGCCTACGCGCTGACCGGTTACCGCGTGGAGGAACCACGGCCGCTGCAGGGGGCGTTGGCCTTCGGGATCGTCAACTCGCTCGGCGGGTACTGCATGCTGCTCGGCATCGCCCTGCTGTACGCGCGTACCGGCGAACTGGGCATGGCGCAGATCGGGCGGGCACTCGGCACCGGGGAGCCGGACGCGTTGGTGCTGGCGGCCTTTGTGCTGGTGATGACCGGGTTGCTCATCAAGGCCGCCGCGGTGCCGTTCCACTTCTGGCTGCCCGACGCGCATGCGGTCGCGCCGACGCCGGTGTGCATGGTGCTGTCCGGGGTGATGGTGGAGCTCGGCGTGTACGGCGCCGCACGGGTGTACTGGACCGTCTTTGCAGGGCCGGGCGGCGTGTCGCACAGCTCATGCACCCGCACACTGCTGGTCATCGGCGTCGCCACGGCCGTCCTCGGTGCGGCGATGTGCTGGCAGCAGCGGCACCTCAAGCGGCTGCTCGCCTTCTCCACCATCGGGCACGTCGGACTCTTCCTGATCGGCGTCGCCGTGCTCACTCCCGAGGGCGTCTCCGGGACCGCGCTGTATGTGCTCGGGCACGCCGGGGCCAAAGCGGCACTGTTCGCGTGCGTGGGCATCCTCCTCGCCCGGTACGGCTCGGTGGACGAGTACGAGCTGTACGGGCGGGGGCGGGAGCTGCGGTTGGTCGGCGTGCTGTTCGGGGTCGGTGCGCTCGCGCTCGCGGGTGTGCCGCCGTTCGGCACCGGCCTGGGCAAGGCGGTGGCGGAGGAGGCGGCCGGGCAGCAGGCTCCGTGGCTGCCCGCGGTGTTCGTGCTGGTCTCGGCCGTGACCGGTGGTGCGGTGCTGCGGGCAGGCCTCCGGGTCTTCGGCGGAGCCGGGCCGCGCCCGCCCGCTGAGAAGGCGGACGGCGAGCCGGAGACCTCGGGTGCGGAGGAGGAGCCGGAGACCGGCGACCGGCTCGGCCGTGTCCCCGGCACGATGCTGGCGGTGCCCGTCGCGCTGCTGGCCGGGGCGCTGGCCGTGGGCGTACTGCCGGGATTCGCGGCGGCGGTCGGCGCGGCCGGGGACCACTTCGCCGACCACACCGGGTACCTCGGCACGGTGCTGGGTTCCGGCTCCGCGCTGTCACATGTGTCGGCCTCGCCGCACTGGACGGCGGCGGGTGTCGTACTGGACCTGGTCTCCACCGCCCTCGCCATCGGATGCGCGGCGCTCGCGGTGTGGCGCCCCGGGCGTACCGGGCATCCCGGAGCGTCGGGCTGGTGGACGCCCATCCGGCGCATGCAGTCCGGGCATATCGGCGACTACGTCGCCTGGGCGCTCGCAGGAGTGGCCCTGCTCGCCGTGCTCACCGTCCCCGGCATGCTCCTCTAGGGCGTGTCCGATGGGTCAGGCCCCAGCGCCGTCGGCAGTGCTGCGGGCGGTCCCGGCAGGATCCCGGGCCGTCAGGAGGAGTCTTCCCGGACAAGGGCATCGAGGCGGCGACGGGCCGGCCCCAGGGAGCGCCGGCAGCGGCTCAGGCCCGCCCAGGGGTCGCCGTGCTCGGACAGCCGGTCGGGGAGGGTGCGCAGGGTCCAGTGCCGCGGGCCGATCCGGGGGTCGTCGAGTTCGTCCCATTCGAGCGGGGTGGCCACCGGGGCGTGCGGGCGGGCTCGGACGGCGTAGGGGGCCACCGAGGTCTGGGCGTAGGCATTGCGCTGGGTGTCCAGGTAGAGCCGGCCGCGGCGCTTGTTCTTGCGCGCCTCGGTCGTCAGCTTGTCCGGGTGCCGGGCGGCGAGCAGGTCGGCCACCTGCCGGGCGAAGGCGCGTGTGGTGTCGAAGTCGGTGCGCCGGTCGAGAAGCATGACGAGGTGCAGGCCGCGTGAGCCCGTCGTCATCACCGCGGGCCGCAGCCCGAGTTCGGTGGTGAGGAGGTCGCCCAGCTTCCGGGCGGTCCAGCGCACGATCTCGAAGTCCTCACCCGGAGGGTCCAGATCGAAGACCAGCCGGTCCGGGCAGTCGAGCCGGTCGACGCGGCTCAGCCACGGGTGCGGAGTGATGCATGCCTGGTGGGCGAGGTAGGCGAGAGTGGCGGAGTCGTCACACACCACCATGGTGAGGGTCCCGTCCTCCTTGGCCACCTCCTGGCGGTGGATCCAGTCCGGGAAGTAGTCGGGGACGTCCTTGTGGAAGAACGACTTCCCGCCGTACCCGTCGGGGTGGCGTTCCATGGCCAGCGGCCGTCCGCGCAGATGGGTCAGCATGGGGCGGGAAACGGTGCGGTAGAAGTCGATCAGTTCGGCCTTGGTGATCCCGTCGTCAGGGAAGAGTTCCTTGTCCGGATGGGATATCGCCACGGTCCGGCTCCCGACACGAATGGCGTCCTTCGTACTCACCGTCTCTCCTTCGGCCGCTCCCCCACCGGAGAGGCGGGCTCGCGCACGTCAGGTGGCGGGGTGGGCCGGATCCTTCAGGACCCACGCGTTGCCCGAGCAGCCTTGGGACGGAGGTGGGAAGCGGTGTCCTTTGACGTCGGTGCTCCAGTGATGGTGCTGGCCGCAATTGCACTCGTAGATACCGCTGTCGGGCACGATCTCACCGGGCCGGAATGATTCTTTCTCGCTCATACCTCCTGTCTACGGCCACTTCCCACGCCCCGCGACCGGACCGGAACGGCACCCGGTGATCCCGGGTTGCCGTCGTGTCAGGCGCGTTGTACGGCCTGCGAGAACTCGGACAGGAAGGTGCTGCAGAAGGCCTCCAGATCACCGGGCCTACGGCTGGTGATGAGAGTGCTGGGGCCTGCCGTGCACACCTTCACCTGTTCGTCGACCCAGGTGCCGCCGGCATTACGGATGTCGGTCTGCAGGCTGGGAAAGGACGTGAGGGTACGGCCCCGTACGACGTCGGCCTCGATGAGCGTCCAGGGCGCATGACAGATGGCCGCGACGGGTTTGCCCGCGTCGAAGAAGTCCCTGACGAACTTCACCGCTGTCTTGTCCATACGCAGGGCATCGGGGTTGGCGAGACCGCCGGGCAGCACCAAGCCGGCGTAGTCGCTTACTTTCGCCGCATCCACCGTGCGGTCCACCGGGAAGGTTTCGGCCTTTTCCAGGTGGTCGAAGGCCTGGATCCGACCCGAGCGGGTGGAGATCAGATGTGGCGTCTCTCCCGAGTCGATGACCGCCTGCCAGGACTCGGTCAGTTCGATCTGCTCCACACCCTTGGGCGCCACCAGGAAAGCAATCTGCATGATGTTTCGCTCCTTTCTGCGCGAAGGCAGATGCCCTGATCCGTTCCTTTCTGCGCGAAGGCAGGTGCCCCAGTGGAAGTCTCCCGCCTGATTGGCGTAGCGCCACCGGGCCCTCGGCATATGGCGCCGCACTCCGTTCCCGGCCTCATATACGGCCACCCTGCGGAACCCCCGGGGCTTTGGTCGCGCGTACCCGAAGCGTGGGCCGATACGCCCCTGAGCGCCACCGGGTAGCGTCGTTTGTGCAACGCGACGGAAAGGGCGATCCATCGTGCAGGTGATTCCGGCCGCTCCCTCTGTCGAGGGGCTCACCGCTGTGGTTACCGGCGGCTCGCGAGGACTTGGGCTGCTCATGGCTCGCCAGCTCATGCAGCGTGGCTGTGACGTGGTGCTGCTGGCGAGGGGCGAGGCCGGACTCAGCCGGGCCGTCGCCAAGCTCGACGCGCTGAGCAGGGGTTCGGTGCACAGTGCGGTGTGCGATGTGCGGGACGGTGCCGCGGTCCGCGACCGCCTCGCGGAAGTCGCCGATGAGCACGGCGGTCTGGACATCGTCATCGCCAACGCCGGCATCATCCAGGTCGGTCCCGCGGAGGCCCTGGGCCCCGACGGTTTCCGCGAGGCGATGGAGTCGATCTTCAACGGCACGGTCAACACCGCTTTCGCCGCACTCCCCCACCTTCGGCGCAGTGCCGCCGGCGGCCGACTCGCCCTCATCGGGTCCGTGGGCGGTCTGCTGGCGGTGCCCCATCTGCTGCCGTACTCCTGCGCCAAGGCGTCGGTCGCCGCACTCGCGGAGGGCCTGCGCGCGGAGGAGGCTGCGTACGGGGTCACGGTGACGGGCATCCACCCCGGTCTGATGCGCACCGGCTCGCATCTGCATGCGTCCTTCGGTGGCGACCGGCGGCGGGAGTACGCCTGGTTCCAACCGCTGGCCGGGGCCCCGTTCCTGTCCATGAACGCCGAGCGAGCGGCGGAGCGCATTGTGACCGCTGTACAGCGGCGGCGGCCTCGGGTGGTCCTCACTCCGGCGGCCAAGCTGGGTTCCACGGCCCATGGGGTGGCACCCGTGATCACCAGCCGGCTGGTGTCGGCGGCGGGCCGCATGCTGCCCCGCGACGGCAGCCATCGCGAAACGGCGGAGGGCGCCAAGGTCGCCGCGGAGGAGCAGCCGCCCGCACGATGGCTCCGCGCCGTGCTGGGCGTGCTCAATGAACGGGCGGCCGACCGGTACAACCAGCGCACCGGGACCAAGGGCCACAGGTGGTGAGGTGGCTTGGTCACCGTGCGGGTCCGTCACCGTGGAGGCCCGTCACCACAGGGCTTGGTCACCGCGGGGCTTGGTCACCGTGCGGCTTGAGCTTCTCCATCACATGCTTTGCCTTGCGCTTCGCCATCTCGGTAAGCCTCATCGGCCTCTCCTTGGCACTGCCCCTGTCCTGATCCGCTGACTGCGGTTCCTCGACAGGTTCCTCAGGGGTTTCGGGATTGTGCATATCGGCCTCCTCACCCCCTAGTACGTTCGCAGGCGCGTCGCATCACGCGGAGAGGGCCTTGATGAGGTCGCCGCGGTTCATCGACGAGCGCCCTCGGACATCGGCCTCGGCGGCGAGTTCATAGAGCTCCGCCTTGCTGTACCGGCCGAGTTCGGATCGCTCGATCCGGCCCTTCGCCTGGCTCTTCCCTCGGCCCTTCCTTGGGCCCTTCCCTTGTCCCTGGCGCCGGCTCTGTTCCAGGCCCTTTCGCCGGCCCTTCCGCGTTCCTTCGGCCGTTTCCAGGCTGGCGTTGAGCGCATCCATCAGATCGATGACATTGGTGGATTCGGGTGCCTGCTCGGCCTTCTCCACCGTCTCGCCCTTGCGTTTGGCCTCGACGAGATTGCGGACTCTTGCCTGGTAGGTGTCGTGGTAATCCTCGGGATGCCCATCAGTGGTCAGGGCCTCGATCAGCTGGTCAGCGGCCTTCAGTTCACGTTCGGTGACCTTGGGCCTGGCCGGCAGATCATCCACTTCCCGGTGCGGGTCCCGCACTTCGTCCGCCCAGTGCAGGGTGTGCAGCGCGAGGAGGTCGTCTTCCGATTTCACCGCGACCAGGTACTCGCGGGTGCGCATCACGAACGTGGCGATGCCGGCCTTTCCTGACCGGTCGAGGGCCTGGTGCAGCAGGGCGTAGGCCTTGGCGTACTCCTTGCCCCTCGGTCCCAGGTAATAGGTGCGGTCGAAGAAGATCGGCTCGACCTCGGCCAGATCGACGAAGCCGGTGATCTCCAGTGCCTTGGACCGGCCGGGCGCGATGTCGTCCAATTCCTCCGGCTCGACCAGCACGTAGTCCTCGCCGGTGTCGAATCCCTTGACGATGTCCTCCGCCGGGACTTCTTCACCGGTGCGTTCATTGACCCGCTGATGGCGGATCCGGTCCGATGTGCCGCGCTGGAGCTGGTGGAAGTGGATCGTGTGACTGTCCGTCGCCGTGTACATCCTTACGGGCAGGGTGACCAGCCCGAAGGTCAGGGAACCGCTCCACACCGGACGAGCCATGGGCCGCACCTCCGAGCCGGCCGTGCCGGAGCTGCGCCTCCGGCTTCCCCCTTCCATGGCACGTCCGATCGGCATTGATCGCATCCCTCGCAGACCGCCGCCCATCAGTTCCTTGCGAATTTCCGCAGTTCCTTGCGCATTCCGCCGGGCCGGCCCATAACCGAGCCCGGTCCCGCCCCGGGCACCATAGCCGTCGTCCACTGAGTGCACCGGTCGGCATTTCACTCGTACGGCCTTCCCCGCGCGCTCTGTGGCACGACCAGGAGCATCCATCATGGCGGGGGTGAATTCGCATTGCGCGGTTCACGAGGAGAGGGAGCGCAGATGACTGAGGTTGCGGTGGTTGACCGGTCCGTATCGGGAAAGGATCGGTCGCGGCCCGGCCGAGTCCTCCTGAGATGGCTCACCACGACCGACCACAAAGTGATCGGCAACCTGTACTTGGTCACCGCCTTCGGATTCTTCCTGTTCGGCGGAACACTGGCCATGCTCATGCGCGCGGAGCTGGCCCAGCCCGGCCTCCAACTGTTCTCGAACGAACAGTACAATCAGCTTTTCACCATTCATGGCACCATCATGATGCTGCTGTTTGCGACTCCCATGTTCGCGGGCTTCGCGAACGCGGTGATGCCGCTTCAGATCGGGTCCCCTGATGTCGCGTTTCCGCGACTCAATGCTTTTACTTACTGGCTCTTTCTGCTGGGCGGCCTGATGGTGGTGTCGGGCTTCATCATTCCCGGTGGGGCGGCCTCGTTCGGCTGGTTCGCCTACGCACCCCTCAACGGGGCGGTTTTCTCACCGGGAAAGGGCGGCGATCTATGGGCCATGGGGCTTGTCGTGGCAGGTCTGAGCACGATTCTGGGCTCGGTGAATTTCATTACCACGATCGTCTGTCTGCGCGCCCCCGGCATGACGATGTTCCGCATGCCCATCTTCACCTGGAATATCCTGTTCACCTCCATTCTCGCGCTACTGGCGTTTCCCGTACTCACGGCCGCGCTGCTCGTCCTGGAGGCGGACCGGAAGTTCGGCGCGCATGTCTTCGACTCCGCGTACGGGGGCGCATTGCTATGGCAGCACATGTTCTGGTTCTTCGGTCATCCGGAGGTGTACATCGTGGCCCTGCCATTCTTTGGCGTAATTTCCGAAATCATTCCGGTGTTCAGCCGCAAACCGATCTTCGGGTATATCGGAATGGTCGGCGCGACGATCGCCATCACCATGCTTTCCGCCAGCGTCTGGGCCCACCACATGTTCGCCACCGGAGGGGCCCTCCTGCCGTTCTTCGCGGCTCTTTCCTTCCTCATCGCCGTTCCGACCGGTGTGAAGTTCTTCAACTGGATCGGCACCATGTGGCATGGCAGCTTGTCGTTCGAGACACCGATGCTGTGGAGTGTGGGATTTCTGGTCTCGTTCCTGCTGGGCGGACTCAGTGGAATCCTGATCGCCTCGCCACCCCTGGATTTTCATGTGACGGACAGCTACTTCATCGTGGCGCATCTGCACTACGTGTTGTTCGGTACCGTCGTCTTTGCGATGTTCGGCGGGTTCTATTTCTGGTGGCCCAAGTGGACCGGAAAGATGCTGAACGAGAGGCTTGGCAAGATCCATTTCTGGACGTTGTTCATCGGATTCCAGGGAACGTTTCTCGTACAGCACTGGCTCGGTGAGATGGGTATGCCCCGCCGCTACGCCGACTATCTGGCGGCAGATGGCTTCACGACCTTGAACATGGTCTCCTCGATGAGCGCCTTTCTGCTGGGTGCCTCCACGCTGCCGTTCTTGTACAACGTCTGGCGCACCGCCCGCTACGCGCCGAAGGTCCAGATGGACGACCCCTGGGGTTTCGGGAGGTCATTGGAGTGGGCGACTTCCTGCCCGCCGCCTCGCCACAACTTCCATACGTTGCCGCGTGTCCGATCCGACTCCCCCGCATTCGACCTGCATCATCCAGAGGTGGCGGCCGGCGTGCCGACGTCCGACATCCGTTCCCGCTCCGAGCAGGGCGGCACACCCACCCCCGACACAAGGGGCGATAGCACGTGAAGATCGAAACGTATCTCTTCGGTGGTGTCGCGCTGTTCTTCGCCGTCACCTCCGTCGGCTATGCGTGGTGGTCGGACCTGGAACCGGCCGGCACCGCCGCGCTCATTGTGTCCTTCCTCATGTCGGGCCTTGTCTTCATCTTCTTCGGTGTGCAACGACGCAAGCACGGATCCCGTCCCGAAGACCACAAAAGCGCCGAGATCCTGCAGCGGTCGGGCCCGGTCGACTTCTTTCCGCCCCGCAGCGTCTATCCGTTTCTCACAGCGCTCGGATACTCAGTGACAGCACTGGGCGTCGTATTCGGCGCATGGCTCTTTCTGATCGGTGTGGGCCTTGTGGCCGGCGGCACCTTCGGCTTTATCTTCCAGCACGCGGACCGCGAGAGCTGAGACCATCCGCCTGCCATTCCCGCCCTTCCCTCTGCCCCTCCTCGTCCTTCGCTTCCTTCTCATCCTTGTGTTCCTGAAGGACAGGAAACTCCACCTGATCCCGGTAGTACCAGCGGCTCAGAGACAACTGCAATCGCTGTCGCCGGGGAAGGGTTTTGGCGGGTACCTCGGGATCCGGGAGGGGAAGCTGCGTCCTGCGAGCAAGCAGCGTAAGGCGCTCCGCAGCGGGCAGCGGCCGGTGCCCCTCGCTCAGGTCGCCATAAACGGACTGCTGGACCTGACCTGTTTCATCCCCTTCGATCAGGCGCTCACGGTCACGGTGCTGCAGAGCCAGGCAGAGCCACTTGGTGACGACGAAAGCCAATGGCGGGACCACCAGCACCGCCACCCGCAGTACCCAGGTCAGGGCGTTGATCGACAGGTCGAAGATGAACGCGACGACATCGTTCCCCCCGGCCAGGAGCAGCACTGCGTAAAAGGAGATGGCCGCCACACCGAGACCGGTACGCGTGTGCTGCTCACGCGGCCGGTCGCACAGATGCCGTTCACCTCTCTCAGGGGTCACCCATCTCTCGAAGAAGGGGTAGGCATACAGCACCCCGAAAAGCACCCCCGGAAGAGCGACAGCGGGAATGAAGACATTCCACATGATGGTGTGCCCCCACAGGTTCGTCTCCCAGGGAGGCATCAGACGCAGAGCTCCCTCGAGGAATCCCACGTACCAGTCGGGCTGCGCGTCGGTGGACACCTGATCGGCTTGGAACGGCCCGTAATCCCACACCGGGTTGATCTGGCCGAGCGCCCCGAGCACGGCGAAGACGCCGGACAGGATGATGAAGAGGCCGGTGGACTTGACGAGCCATTGGGGGAGCATCGGCTGCCCCAGCACGTTTTTGTTCGTTCTACCGGGACCTCGCCACTGAGTGTGTTTGAGATACACCACAAGAATGAGATGGACTGTCACGAGCGCGATGAGGATTCCGGGCACGAGCAGGATGTGCAGAACGTAAAGGCGCGGGATGATGACCTGACCGGGAAACTCGCCACCGAAGGCGAAGAAGGACAGATATGTCCCCACGACGGGAATGGATCCCATGATCGTGGCCGCGGTGCGCAGCCCGGTTCCGGAAAGCAGATCATCCGGAAGCGAGTATCCGCAGAACCCTTCCAGCAAGGCCAGGAGGAAGAGCGTCAGGCCGATCGCCCAGTTCCCCTCGCGGGGGCGTCGGAAGGCTCCGGTGAAGAAGATCCGCAGCATGTGCACGCCGATGGCGGCGAGGAACGTCAGCGCAGCCCAGTGGTGGATCTGCCTGATGAGCAGTCCGCCACGCACATCGAAGCTGATCCTCAGCGTGGAAGCGTATGCCTGCGTCATCCGGGTGCCCTGCAACGGCACGTACGAGCCTTGGTACGTGCTCTCGTTCATGGCCGGGTCGAAGAACAGGGTCAGAAAGACGCCGGTGAGCACCAACACCAGCAGGCTGTAGAGCGCCAGCTCACCCAGCAGAAAAGCCCAGTGATCGGGAAAGGCCTTGCGCAGGAGTTTGCCGGCCGAGGCTGCCGGCAGTCTGGCGTCCAGCCAGTGAAAGCTTCTTTCGGCGGCCTGTTGCAGTCGGTCGCTGAGCCGTACCGCACCCTTCCGAAAGGACATGAATCGCGCTCCCCTCAAGCCGCCAGCGCCGGAGCCGGTTTCGGCACATCGTCACGTGTCACACGCCGCACGGTGCCCCTCGGTGTTCGTCTCCGCGATGGCCGTGCCCGACCGAAATTCCTGACGTGTAGTCAGCTGCGCGAAGAACCTCATGGCCGGCAGCCGCACGGCGCGCCTGCCCGGCCGCCCGCGCCACTCGGATTCCCTGTCCCTGCCCGGCACTTCGCTATGTCTCCTCCTCCAGCCGGATGGATTTCCGGAGATCCTCGGCGGCTTTCCCGCCCTTTCCTTCGTAACCTTCCAGTAGCGCGGCAGCCACTGCGTCGAGCTTCCGCTGAATCGCATGCTCGGCACGGAGCTCGGAATTCTTGAGCAACGCCAGAAGAAGGAGCGTCACCGCCGTCATCGCATCCCCTACGAACAGCTGCAAATCGACCGGAAAATGCGCCAGATGAAAGGCGATGAACAGGCCGATGAGAGCGAGGCAGAAGACAAAGAAGGCTGGCGAACTGGTGAGAAGCGACGACTTCTGGGCCAGTTCGGCGAATCGGCCCCGTCGGTTGCCTCCTCTGCTGGCAGGGTGACGAAGGATCATGTCACCTGGATACTCGATGATCCCGCGGGCGGAACAGCGCCACGCCGCGCGCGGACACGTCCCCACCCTCTCCGCCGGGACCTTGTCGCCTGGCTGGCTCGTGGCCGTCGGAACGCGTGTCGCCCTGCCGCGACATTCAAGACGTGATCCGGTGACGCGGTGTGGCAGCGCCCATCGGAGACGGCTACGGCATACCCGGCAGGGGCAAAGGCCTGCCTATCGATCGAACATCCCGCGGCTGGCGGAATTCACCTCAGCCGGATCGATCCCGCGTACCCCCAAAGCGCCGAGGAAGTCCGGGAGAACGGCGGACATGTCCCCGTCGCCGGCAGCAGCATTACCCAGTAACCGTCATTCGTTCGGAGCCGCGGAAATGCCCCCAGTTCGGGTACGCCCGATCATGAGCTTTGCCTGGCGAAGGTCCAGGCTGCGCCCAGCGGGGCCCACCCTCCGGGGCCGGCCCCGAGCCCGCCGAAGCCAGGGCACGGGCCCATGCCCTGAGGGGCGGCCGCACCCCTTGCCAGCCGACCGTCGACCCAGCCGACTGTCGACCGGCAGTGGCACGGGCGGGCCCGCTCGCGGAGGCGACGCACTCCCGCTGCCCGATTCTCAGCGCGGGTTGAAGACCATACTCGCGAAGACAACGTTGCGGGGTGCCTGCTGCCCGGGCGCGAGGCGGTACTTCGTTCCTGCGCACTGCCTCTTCGAGTAGACGATGGCCGGCATCTTCGTGTTGTTGCGTGGTGCCCGCGCCTGTTGGGCCATGGAGAGGCACTTGCCTCCGGGGGGATTCGTCACCGAATAGAGCTTTCCGTTGGGCCCCTCCCAAATGAAAGGAGCGCTTTCGGCGGATGCGGCGACGGTGGGCAGGGTTACGGCGAAGAGGAGCCCTCCGAGGGCAACAGCCACGGGGCGGAAGAGGCGCATCACAGATCCAAGGGGTCTCGACGATAGGGCGATAGGACGCCAGGAAGCAGATGGAGCAAATCGGCATCAACGATGCCAAACAGCACCACTGGCATCAACGACGCTCGACGCCATGCGATACGCAAGCTCTCGTCGCGCCCGATCCGTTCGAGGCGGTGCGCGGCGAAGCGCACCGGGAAACCGCTGCCTCTGGCGGCGTTCCGTAGGGACCGTGATTCATCCGCGTGATTCATCCGACTGCCGTAGCCGAGCCGGCACCCCGGCCATCACGCCGGCCGTCACGCCGGGCGACGCTCCTGGACGAGTAGCCCGCCGCCGCAGGTTTTCCTGCCTCTCGATCGCAGCCCGGCCCCTCAACTCCCCCACTCATGAACGGACGCGGTGCATCCGGCCGGACAGTGGGTATGACATCTAGTAATTCGGTTCGGCGGCGCGGAAACCGCAGAAACGTGGAAAGTCGCCGTAGAAATCAGCCGTAACGATCCACCGCAGAGAGCCATTACAGAGATCGTCACGAGATCCGCCACAGAGATCCGTCACAGGTCCGCCACAGAGGTCCGCCACAGATCCCTCGCAGAGTTCCTCTCAGAGATCCCCTCAGGAAATCACCGCAGCAATTCCGCCTTGGCCGGGTGCCTCGCCGATCCGCCATGGTCATCCGCCTTGCGCTCCCGGGAGCCGCTCATGAAGCACACCAATCCCATGCCCGGCGACATCGGACTCACCCAAATATCCGGCGTCACCGGCCGGTTGATCCGCCTCGGCCAGTGGCTCAACGGAGACGGTTTCGCCGACTACCAACACGCCTTTCTGGTCCTGCCCGACAACCGCCTGCTGGAAGCCGTGCCCGGCGGGGCCCGCATCAGATCGCTCTCCGAATACACCGGCGCCAATGCGCTCTACGTCTGTCCGGAAGGACTCACCGAGCAGCAGCGCAGCGCCATCTGCGACGCGGCCACCCGATACATCGGAGTGCCGTACAGCTTCCTCGACTATCTCGCCATCGCGACCCACCGCTTCCACCTCCCCGTACCGGGACTGCGCCGCTACATCGCCAGCACCCGGCACATGATCTGTTCCCAACTCGTCGACCAGTGCTACCTGGATGCCGGTGTCCATCTCTTCGCCGACGGCCGCTGGCCCGGCTATGTGACACCGATGGCGCTGTACAAGCTGCTGGCCCACTGACCTGGGCAACTTCACGCAGCTCGGATCGCGTTGACGATCCGCGTAGCCGATCCATGCCGGGCCGTAGCCCGTCGTAGTCCTGCCATGCCGCGCGGTTGCCGGAACATCCCGCAACCGCCCGGCACGCACAACTCGCTACGTGACCACCCGCAGAGGCACCGACTTCAGCCCATGGATGAAGTTCGACACGAGCCGCTTCGGCGGACCTGCGACCGCCAGGCCGGGCAGCAGGTCGCACGTCTCCTCGTAGAGCACCCGCAACTGCAGTCGCGCGAAATGCGCGCCCAGGCAGACATGCGGGCCGTCGCCGAACGCGACATGGGAATTCGGGGTGCGGGCCAGGTCCAGTCGGTGCGGGTTGGCGAAGGCCCGCTCGTCGTAGTTCGCCGAGCCGTGAAAGACGACCACTTTGTCGCCGGCGCGTATCGGGCGGCCGGCCACTTCGGTGTCGCATGTCGCGGTCCGGCGGAAACTGAGCACCGGCGGGTGCCAGCGCAGCAGCTCCTCCACACCTGTCCCCTTCCCCACCGCCCCTGCGCGCAGCCGGCGGTACGCGTCCGGGTGCTCGGCCAGTGCCAGCAGGCCGCCGGGGGCCGCGCTGCGTACGGTGTCGTTGCCCGCGATGGTCAGCAGGAAGAAGAACATCTCCAGCTCGGGCGTGGCCAGTTCGCTGTCCGACGCGAGTACGGTCATGATGTCGTCGCCGGGGTGTTTCCGCTTGTGGGCGGCCAGTTCACGGGCGAAGGCGAACATGTCCTGCAGCATCGACGGCGAGCGCGGGTTGGCGGGCCGACCGTCCGGGCCGGCTTCGGACGGGCCGGCTTCGTCCGCGTCCTGGTAGCCGATGACGCGCCGGGTCCAGTCGAGGAGCAGGCCGCGCTCCGTGGCCGGTACGCCCAGCAGGTCGGCGAGGTTGAGCAGTGCGAAATCGTCCGTGACCTCGGTGACGATGTCGCACACCCCGTTCCCGGTGCGTGCCGTGTCGACCGCCGCCGCCAGCAGGTCACGGGCCCGATCGCGTACGACGGCCTCGAAGCGGTCGACCCGGTGACGGGTGAAGGCGCGGCTGACCAAACGTCGTAGCCGCCCGTGGTCCGGGGGGTCCTGATTGAGCATCATCCGGCGGATGAACGGCAGGTCGGCGGGATCAGGATCGCGGATCTGGGTGGCGCCGAGGTGCGAGGAGAAGGTGCGCGCGTCCTTCAGTACGCGTACGACATCGGCGTGTCGCGTGACGGCCCAGAAACCGGGACCGGCGGGCCAGCCGAGTACCTCGTGCTCCTCCTGCCAGGCCACGGGATGCCGATCGCGCAACAGGCGATACGCCGCGTGCGGCAGCCCGTTGGCGTAGCCGCGCGGGTCGAAGATGTCCGGCAGATCTGGGGCGTGCGGCGTGTCGTGCTCCGTGGCGCCTCCACCGGCACCGGGACCGGATCCGGCTCCGGCATCAGCACCGGGATCGGCTCCGGCTCCGGCGGCCGATGGAACAGTCATCCGGCTGCCGGCCTGTCGCTGCCCCTGCCGTCGCCGTCGGCCTCGCCCCCCTCGCCGTCCGCGCGCAGGAAATCCTCCACGGTCCGGATCAGCTCCAGAGGCGTCTCGTCCATGGCGTAGTGCCCCGCCGAACGCAACTCGGCCAACTCACCACTGCGGTACCACCGCATCCACGTCTGACGCATCAACTCGGTGGTCAGAGCGGGATCCAGCGCCCCGACCACCGCCAGAGCCGGTGCCTGCGCGCCCTCGGCCTCCGTATGGAAATCCTCCCCGGCCCAGGAGTCCAGCCAGGCCCGGAAGGCCTTCGGGTCGCTGCACTCCAGCGATCGCCGCACCATCCGTTCCAGCCACGCGGCAGGGCGTCGCCCTCCGGTGGTGAAGTCGATGATTGCCCTCCGGTTCTCCGGGGCGTGCGCGGCGGAGGAGAACAGCTCCCACTGTTGTGGCGGCAGTGGCAGCCCGGACGCGGGAACAGGGGAGATTCCGACGATCCTGCGTACGCGGTGCGGCGCCGCGGCCAGCACCCGTTGGGCGACGCTGCCGCCCATCGAATGGCCGATCACCGAGAACCGCTCCCAGCCCAGCCGGTCGGCGAGCGCCAGCACGTCGTCCGCCCCCTCGCCTGTGGTGTACGCGCCGAGCGCACCCTTCGCGTCGCCGTAGCCACGGAGGTCGACCAGCGCGTATTGGAACGCGTCCTGGTCGAGATCCGGCAGGACCGCGTCGAAGGCGGACCTGTCGGCGAACCATCCGTGGACGGCGATGACCTTGTGCGATCCCCCGCCGCGTAAGGCATGAGGCAGTACGAAGGAAGCCACACCCACTCCAAACGTATGAGGTGTCAGTGGTACGGGTCAGGACTTACGAAGCCATGGGTTGGGACATACGAACTCGTTGACCGCCATCGGAAGCGCAGCCTGCAGTCACGTCCGACCACATTGGCCGTAACGCCACCGCCCCGCAAGGGCGTCATGCGCGCCGCTACCACCCGCCGTGATTGGGCATGCCCCGGGTCCTTCCATCGGCCGGGGAGTCATCAACCACACGTACCCCCAAGGGCCTTGACCCCTACCCGCGCCGCTGATGTAATCGGCGATTACATCAGCCGAGGAGACATTCGATGCGCATACCGCGATTCCCGGAACCCGCCGCCACCGGCACGGTGACCATCCGGGCGACACCGGCCGAGGCGTACCGCATCATCAGCGATCCTCCCGTCATGATCCGCTTCGCCGAGGAGGCCCACCGCGCCCGCTGGCTGCGCGACGCCACGGCCCCGGCCGTAGGCGCCCGCTTCCGCGGCTACAACCGCAATGGCCTCCGTCGCTGGACCACCACCTGCCGTGTCACGGACGCCACGCCGGGCCGGCGCTTCGCCTACGAGGTGACGGCGCCGCTCGGGATTCCCATCTCCCGCTGGCAGTACGACATCGAGCCCAGCGGCGAGGGCTGCACCGTCACCGAGACGAACTGGCTGCGGGTCCCGGCGTGGTTCATCCCGTTCGCCATCCTGATCACCGGTGTCTTCGACCGCATGGGCACCAACGACACCAATATCGACACCACGCTTCAGCGCCTGAAGGCCCATCTGGAGGCGGCGGCGGCGCCGAGCGTCGCGTGATGGCGGCTTAGAGGGGGGCTGGGCGCGACGACCCTTAGGGGTTGTTCGAACAGATCCCCTAGGGGATGCGAAGGCCCCCTGCGGGTCCACAACGCGGGGGCGGGGGGCGGTATTCCCGCGGACGGACATTCATGCAGGCGGCAGCTCGGTGGGCCGCAGGCCCGGTGGGCCGTGGGCCTGTGCCCCGAGGGGCGTGGGCCTGTGCCCCCAAGGCCCATAGCCCGGTGGGCCGAAGACCTGTCGGCCGTATAGCGCCTACTTGCTCAGTACATTCGCGGCGACGATGAACAGTCCGAGCAGCATGTCCACGCCGCCGACCCGGCACGCCGCCCACCAGCCCCGTCCGGCGGCCCGAGCCGCCCACACTCCCCAGCCGAACAGCGCCACCGTGTTGATGGTCAGGGCGACTGCCTCCGCCGTATCTTCCGACCACCATTTGGCGTACGCGCCGAGCAGCACGGCGGTCGTCGGCAGCGCCGCTGCCACCAGCGGCCATTCGGTCAGCATCGACCGTACAGCGTTCATGGTGACCGCCGGCTCGTCGGCCGTACGGTGGGCGATCGCGTGCGCGTAGCCGTGCGCGGCGGCGGACGCCACGGCCGCCAGCAGCACCCACAGCACATCGTATCCGGGATCGGGCGGCGCGCCGTCGTGCGTCAAGGCGGCCACCAGGGTGCTGGCGAGTACCGATCCGTAGACCCCGCCGAACAGCAGCCGCTGCAAGCGGGTTTCCCGCCGGCCAGGAGGCACGGATTCGCTGACGTTGCCCGACAAGGCGCCACCTCACAGGGGCAGGACCGACTTCACGGAATGCGTGGATGGGTGTGGAGGAGGGGGTCTGGTGGAGGGGTGGGGCGGAGTGGAGGGATGTATACGAGGTGTAGCAGCAATTGGGGTGGATCTACTTGCGCCAACGCCGCAATGGCCCTTGTTCCACCCTCACTGCCGCAACGGATTCGGGCTCGGAAGCCTTGTATCAGAACCCTCGGAACCGCCACGGCACCCCCGGATCCGCCATGGCCGGCCGCCGCCCTGCAAGCGCTCGGCCCCGCGCCTTTCCCCTCCGTAGGACAGGGCTCCCCCGTCCCCCGCCTTCGGAGATCCGCCGGCCACACGGACCCGCAGCCGCGTGAGGAGGCGCCATGACTGTCCGTATCACAGCCTTCAACACCGAGAATCTCTTCCGCAGGCCCGGGTTTTCGCAGTCGAGGATTCCGAGGAGCGCCGAAAGACGCTGAGGACTTCGTGTCTCTGGTCGCCACACTCGACCACGAGACGCGTATGACGGAGGAATAGAGAACATCGTCGAAATGCTCGATCGAGAAGTGCGATGCACCTGACTCCCAGTCAAAGATGCGGCCGATCCTGGTGAACGAGACCCACGGAGGCGCCATGCTCTGCAAAGTCAGGCAGGGTGGTGCCATCGAGTCGTCGCCAAGGGGCGGCGCAACTGGGCCGGTTGGGCCGAACTCGTACGTGACGACCTCAACTGGAATGCCGTGCAGAACACCGCCCGGGTCATCGCCGAAGGCGACGCCGATATTCTGATCACGGCGAGGTCGAGGGCCGGCTCGCTCTGCATCGCTTTAACGTGCAGGTGCTGGGCGATCTGATGGGCAGGAGCGTTCCAACGAACGCCAGGCCCACGCGAAGCGGGTCAAGGAGATCTACAAGGCCGGGCTCGCCGACCTGCGAGGCGGGCGCGCGTGAGGGTGAGGGCAAGGGGTCAGGACTCTCGCACCACACATCACCCCTGCACTTGCCGACACATGCGCCCGGAATTCGCGACCAGTGTCCGAAAAATTCCCGATCAAGCAATTCCGAGCAGCGCCCGGAAATATCCAATGAAGGCGCCTTGATCACTGATCGCCCAATCCATTCCCGATCCATTCCCGCGGGCGCACGCGCGAAAACACAGCACGTCGCCATACCGCAAGGGTTTGCCGATGTGACATGCGCCGACGTCAGAAGTCTTGACCCTTGTTAACCCGGAGGTAACCATTCCGCATACGGCTCGGCGTTCGACATTGCCGACCCCGGTTCGGGTTGCAACCCGATGTGAGAAAGGTTCAACCCCATGCGTCTGCGCTCCCGTCTCCAGATTCTGACCGCTGCCGCCGCCGCGGCCGCCCTCGCTTTTCTGGGCACTGCCGCCACCGCTCATGCCGACGTCACCGATATCCCCCCGGCCGGCGCCAATAACTGGTCGTGCAAGCCCAGCTCGGCGCATCCTGAACCGGTCGTGCTGGTCAATGGCACGTTCAAGACCATGGCGGAGAATTGGGCCACGCTCTCGCCGCAGCTCGCGGACGCCGGCTATTGCGTATTCGCCTTCAATTACGGGCACGCCGCCACCGACCCCATTCCGGACTCGGCGGCCGAGCTGCGCGACTTCGTGAACGCCGTGCTCGGCTCGACGGGAGCGCGCAAGGCGGACCTGGTCGGCCACAGTCAGGGCGGGATGATGCCGCGCTACTACATCAAGTTCCTCGGCGGGGCGACCAAGGTGGACGACCTGGTCGGGATCGTGCCCTCCAACCACGGCACCTCGAACCCGCTGGCTCTCGTGGCCGGAGCGACGGTCTGTCCGTCCTGTGTGGACCAGACCACCGGCTCCGAGCTGCTCCAGAAGCTCAACGCCGACCCCGAGGCGCCCGCGGGTCCTGACTACACACAGCTCGCCACCAAATACGACGAGGTCGTGGTGCCCTACACCAGCTCCTTCCTGAGCGGCCCGGCCGACCACGTCACCAACGTCCGCCTCCAGGACAAGTGCCCGCTCGACCTGACCGAGCACGACCAGGCCACGAAGGACCCGGTCGTCGCCCAGTGGGTGCAGCGTGCCCTCGAGCGCCAGGGCCCGGCCGATCCAGCCTTCCAGCCGCACTGCGTCGGCTGACCACGACCCAGGAGCCGAACACAGCCGAGGAGCCGAACACAGCCCCCGGCCCGCCGGCCCCCCCGGCCCCCCGACCCCCGCCCTGCACGTCAGAGCGGGGGCCTCGGCGTTTCAGGGCGGGGGCCACCACGATCGGGGCCCTCGGAGCGGAGGCCTTTGCGGCTCAGAGCAGCGGAGGACTTTGCAGCTCAGAGCAGCGGTCTCTGCATCTCAGAGCAGCAGTATCTGCGCCTCAGAACGCAGGCGTCTTCGGCATCGGCGTATGCATCGGCTGTTCCGCCCAGATCGTCTTGCCGTCGCGTACGTAGCGGGTGCCCCAGCGCTGGGCGAGCTGGGCGACCAGGAAGAGGCCGCGGCCGCCCTCGTCCGTGATGCGGGCCTGACGCAGGTGCGGGGACGTACTGCTCCGGTCGGAGACTTCACAGATGAGGTCGCGGTGGCGGATGAGTCGCAGGGTGATCGGCCCCTCGCCGTAGCGGTAGGCGTTGGTGACCAGTTCACTGACGAGGAGCTCGGTGGTGACGGACATCTCGTCGAGCTGCCACTCGGTGAGCTGATGCGTCGTCAGACTTCGCGCCTCGGCGGCCGCCGTGGGTTCCGCGGGCAGCTCCCAGGTCGCCACCTTCTCCGCCGCCAGGGCACGGGTACGGGCGATGAGCAGGGCGACGTCGTCGCCGGGACGTTCGGGCAGCATCGCCTCCTCGACCGCCGTGCACGTCTCCTCCAAGGTGCGGGCGGGAACGGTCAGCGCCTCGCGCAGCCGTGCCAGTCCCTCGTCGACGTCCTGCTGGCGGGCCTCGACAAGGCCGTCGGTGTAGAGGGCCAGGAGGCTGCCCTCGGCCAGTTCCAGCTCGGTGGACTCGTACGGCAGCCCGCCCAGGCCGAGCGGCGGGCCGGCGGGAACATCGGCGAGGCTCGCCTCTCCGTCCGGTGTCACCACCACGGGCGGCAGATGGCTGGCGCGCGCCAGGGTGCAGCGGCGGGAGACCGGATCGTAGACGGCGTAGAGGCAGGTGGCGCCGATGAGCTGCGGGGACTGTGTGCCGGTGGCTTCCTGCTCGACGGCGAGGCGGTCCACGAGGCCGTCGAGCTGGGCGAGTACCTCGTCCGGAGCGAGATCGAGGTTGGCCAGTGTGTGTACTGCGGTCCGCAGCCGTCCCATGGTGACCGCGGCGTGGGTGCCATGGCCGACCACATCTCCGACGACGAGGGCGACGCGGAGCCCGGAGAGCGGGATGACATCGAACCAGTCGCCACCGACACCCGCGGCCGGATCGGCGGGCCGGTAGCGGTGGGCGACCTCGGCCGCCGGATGCCCGGGCACCTCTCCCGGGAGCAGGCTGTGCTGGAGGGTCAGCGCCGCCTGGTGCTGCTGGGTGTAGCGGCGGGCGTTGTCGATGCAGAGGGCGGCGCGGGAGGCGAGCTCCTCCGCGAGGGTGAGGTCGTCCTCCTCGAAGGGTTCGGGCCGTCGCGATCTCCACAGGCCGAGCGTGCCGAGCACCAGCCCGCGCGCGGCCAGCGGCACCACCATCAGCGAGTGGAGGCCCTCGCTGAGGACGCGCTCGGACCGCTCGGCGTCGTCGGCCAGCCAGGGCAGACGGCTGTCCCGATACGTTTCGAGGACCGGGCGGCGCTCTGCCAGGCACCGGAGATGCGGCGCCTGCGGCGGGAAGGCAATCGTTTCGCCGACCGGATACATCACCTCCGCCGCCTCCGACGAGATGCCGCGGATCGCCATCCTGCGCATCGGTTCGAAGGTCCCCTGAACCGGCTCCTCGCCACGGTTGACCGGCTCCAGCAGGTCGACGGAGGCGTAGTCGGCGAGGTCGGGCACCACCACCTCGGCCAGTTCGCGGGCGGTGGTCGGCACGTCCAGCGTGGTTCCGATGCGGGCGCTGGCCTCGTTGAGCAGCGCCAGCCGGCGGCGGGCCCGGTAGCGGTCGGTGACGTCCTCGACCGTCTGCGCCACGCCGAGGACCCGGCCGGAGGAGTCCTGCATCCGGAACGCGGAGGACGACGCGACCAGCTCCTGCTCGGGGGAGGTGAGGATATGGACGGGCTGCTCGGCGAAGATGGAGGACTTCCCGGACTCCAGCACTTCGCGCATCTGGGCCTCGACCGTCTCCGCGTCGGGCTGGAAGAGGAAGTCGTTGGCGCGCAGACCACGGTGGTTCTCGGCCGGGACCCCGCTGAACTTCGCGATCGCCCGGTTGACCCGCAGAAGGCTCAGGTCAGGAGCGTAGATCGCCAGTCCGATGGGCGACCGCCGGAACAGTCCGTCCAGCACCGACCGGTCGGTCTCCCACTGGACCACCTCCTGCGCCGGGGCGCCGACGACGTACCACTCGTAGGTGGCATCGGGGCGTACGACGATCCGGGCCCGGCACCCGATCTCCACGCGATTCCCGTTGCGGTGGCGTACCGGCACGATGCCGAACCATCCCTGGTCGCGAAGGCAGAGTTCCACCGCGGCCAGTACGGCATCGCGGTCCCGGGAGTTGTCCACCAGGACGTCGTCCGCCGGCCGGCCGATCACCTCGTCGGGTGCGTAGCCGAGCAGCGCCTCGGCCCGCTCGCTCCACCCGACGATCAGCCCGCGGGCATCGATGACGACCGAGGCTGCGCGACGCGCGGCGAAGGGGTCTTCCGGCCCCTCGCTGAACGTCGACGGCGATGCGTCCATCATCACCACCTTGTGCCTTCCGAGTGGCACCGGGACGACGCGGCGCCGCCCGGGGGGACTCCCCACCGTGACCCGATGGCAGGACCTACGATGCTGCACCCAGTATCGGCCTCGCGGACGAACCTCGCCCTCCGTCGTGCGTGGAAAGCGGGGCGTCACCTCGCCACCGGCTCCGCCGGCCGGTCCGCTCACCACTGGGCCGGGTATCCGTCAATGCGCCGATCGGGTGGCAGAGCACATGGCTCTCGACGGACGTGGGTACTTCCTCGTCGGCATCGCCGACCAGCCGCCGATGCCGACGAGGAGGCAGAGCATGTACGCGAGCGTGGGCGACCGGATCCTTGTTCACGGGCGGATCGTCGGTCAGCACGATCGAAGCGCGGAGATCATCGAGGTGTTGGGGGACGGGGGCGGTCCTCCCTACCGCGTCCGATTCGAGGACGGTCACGAGACCTTGATGAGCCCTGGTCCGGACACGGTCGTCCGGCCCTTCTCCGCCGCAGAGGAGTAGGCGGCTCGTTCAGAGAAGTAGGCGGCTCGTCTCGGTCGGCGGGCGGCCGTGGCCGGGCCCGCTCACTCCTGGCAGGTGTCCAGCATGTCGGTGAGCTTGGCCTTCTCGGGCCCGGTCACGTTCAGTCGGTAGAGGTGCTTGATGTCGATCCAGGCCCGTGCGTAGGTGCACCAGTACGTGAACTGCGGGGCCCACTGGTCCGGGGACTTGTCGCCCTTCTGCCGGTTGCTGGACGCGGAGACCGCGATGAGCTGCGGGTCCTTGAGGTCGTTGGCGAAGCTCTTGCGTTGCGGTGTGGTCCACTCGTCGGCGCCGGAGCGCCAGGCGTTGGCCAGCGGCACGATGTGGTCGATGTCGAGCTGCCCCGCCGACGTCAGCGTCTTGTCGTCGTACTCGCTGAACCAGACCCCGGCGGTCGCCCGGCACATGTCGTCCTGCTCGACGTTCTCGCCGTCGCGGGCGAGGACGACCTCGCGGGTGTCGCACTGGCCGTTCTGCTTGATCCAGTGCGGGAACTTGGCGCGGCTGTAGCCGTCCATCGAATGGGGTGCCTCGATGCGCAGCTCGACGAGTTCCTCGCGGGCGACGGCGGCGGTAGAGGGCTCCGGCAGGTCCGGTGGCGCCAGGCGGGAGACGGCGGCGTCGGGTGTCGTTGCGGCAGCGGGTGTGGTTGCTGTGGCGGGGGCGATGGCGGGGAGACTCAGGAGGACCAGGGAGACTGCTGTGGCGGCAACTCGGCGCCGCCAGTGGCTACTTGGCATGTAAGGGACATAGCCAAGAGAAACGATTCCCTATGTCGGCATTCACCCGATAGTGGGCGAGTCGCACGATTAGCGCCATTGGGCGGGCTGGAATTCGCCCAAGAACCGGGGCTGTGCGCGCATGCGTGCACAGCCCCGGTCCGCGTCGGTATCCGTTACGGCCCCCACGTCTGCGGGACCGGGGTGCACTGGAGGGCGAGGCCGGCGCCGAGTGCGGCGACTTCGGTGTTCTCGGAGGCCTTGTTCACCAGGGACGGCTTGCAGAGCATCGGGGCCACCGCATCCTCCTCCTCACGCAGGTCGCGCCAGGTGGTGGCGGGCGTGAGCGAATGCGGCGCACGGCAGCCCAGGTTGACCATTCCGTCGAAGAGGGTGCCGCGGGTGCAGATCTTCACGATGCCGCCCCCGTCCACGAACTCCTGGGGCGTGGGCCCGTGTTGGCGGGTCGCCGACGCGGCGGGGGCGAGGGCTAAGGTCGCGCCGGTGGCGACGATCGCCGAAGCCAGTGCGGCATAAACGGTACGGGGGCGCATGGCGTGGGTTCCTCCTGGTCGGCCGGTGCTGTCCGGGGCGACGCCGGGGGATGACGTCGACCGGTCACCTGAGAGTTCGTTGAGCGTTCGTACTGATTGGCCAACGATCGGACAAATGATGAGGGACGCCTGACGGTCGACAATTCGCCGACATGGGTGACCCCGTCAGCGAGGAGGGGCCGCCGACACAAGGGTGCTGCCGCGGCATTGATTTATCCTTACGGATGCGTAAGTTTACTTCGGAGTAAGATGCTTGCGTCCAAGGCTCCGGAGCTGACCATGGGCAGTATCGGCACAGACCTCAGAACCGCCGGGCGACGGCCCGAGCTCGCCGGGCGGGTCACCGTCGAGCTCATCCGCGAGGGCGGTGTGGTGCGGGAGGTACGGGCCGACCCGCTCGTGACGACCCCCGGTGACGGCAGCCTGGCCGACATCCCGTTCACCAACGCCGCCGAGGCGCCCCGCCACGTGGTGGTGCGGCGCAAGACCGACGGCCGCTGGCAGCCGGTCACCGCGGCCGAATTCGCCCGCCAAGTCGGCGCGGTGGCACGGGGGTTGGTGGCCGCCGGACTCGCGCCGGGCGACCGGGTGGCCCTGATGTCGCAGACCCGCTACGAGTGGACCGTCCTCGACTTCGCGATCTGGGCGGCCGGCGGTCTGAGCGTACCGATCTACCCCACCGCGTCCGCCGAACAGGTCCGGTGGATCCTGCACGACTCGGCGGCGGTCTTCTTCATCGTCGAGACCGCCGAGGACGCGCGGACCGCCAGGAACGCCATGGCCGGGCTGGACCACTCGCGCCGCATCTGGCAGATCGACGACGGTGCGCTCGACGAACTCGCCCGCATCGGGCGGGAGATATCGGACCGGGTGCTGACGGCACGCCGGCGGGCGCTGGGCCCGGACAGCATCGCCACTCTCGTCTACACCTCGGGCACCACCGGTATGCCCAAGGGCTGTGTGCTGACCCACGGCAATCTGCACGCCGAGGCCGCCAACCTCGTACAGCTGCTGCGCCCGGTCTTCGTCGAGGCCACCCGCCAGACGCCGGCCACCCTGCTGTTCCTGCCGCTGGCGCACATCCTGGGCCGGGCGATCCAGGTGGCCTGTCTGCTGGACCGGATCACGATCGGGCTGTGGCCCAGCATCACACCCGAGGAACTCCGCCCCGAACTGGCGGCGTTCCGGCCGACCTTTCTCGTCGCCGTGCCGTATTTCTTCGAGAAGGTCCACGACACCGCGCGGGAGACCGCGGACCGCATGGGCCGGGCCGCGTCCTTCGTACGGGCCGAGCGGATCGCCGTGCGGTACGGGGAGCGGCAGCACCACCGCATGCTGGGGACCGGCCGCGGGCCCGGACTCGGACTCCGCCTCGCGAAGCGCCTTTACGACCTGCTGGTCTACCGCCGGGTCCGCAAGGCGCTGGGCGGCCGGTTGCGGTATGCCATCAGCGGCAGTTCCTCGCTGGACCCCCGGCTCGGGATGTTCTTCTTCGGCTGCGGAATCCTGATCTACGAGGGCTACGGGCTGACGGAGACGACGGCCGCCGCGACCCTCGCCCCGCCGCTGGCCCCGCGCCCCAAGACGGTCGGACTGCCGGTGCCGGGCACCGCCGTGCGTATCGCCGATGACGGGGAAGTGCTGGTCAAGGGCCCGATCGTGTTCGGTGCGTACTGGAACAACCCGGCCGCGGCGCAGGCGATGCTGAGCGGTGGCTGGCTGGCCACCGGCGACCTCGGGCGGCTCGACGACGACGGTTATCTCAGCATCGTCGGCCGCAAGAAGGACATTCTGATCACCAGTGGTGGCAAGAACGTGTCCCCGGCTCTCCTGGAGGACCGGCTGCGCGGCCGTCCGCCGATAGGGCAGTGCATGGTGGTCGGCGAGGGCCGGCACTTCGTCGGCGCCCTGATCGCCCTGGACGCCGAGGCGATGGCGCACTGGCTGTGGGTCCGCGGCCGTCCGATCGATACGCCGTTCTCCCAACTCCGGGAGGATCCGGAGCTGTTGGCGGATATCCAGCAGGCCGTCGAGCATGCGAACCAGGCCGCTTCGCAGGCCGAGTCGATCCGCGCGTTCCGCCTCGTCGACGGGGCGTTCACCCAGCAGAACGGGCTGCTGACTCCTTCGCTGAAGATGCGGCGGCATGCCGTGGCCGCCGCGTACGCGGACGAGATCGAAGCCCTCTACGGCGGCTCCCGCGGTGAGACCCGCAACGGGGAGGCGCTCCACAGCGGCCTGCACGGTGGCCCGCGTGGTGGCCTTCTCGGCGATCGGAACAGCCGGCGGTCAGGACGGTAGGCCGCCTGGCCCACAGCGCTCGCCGCGCCCCGCCCGCTGCCATACATTGCCGTGAGATGCCGCCGAACTGCCCCTGACCTGCACCTGACCTGCACCAAGCCGAAAGGGCTCGCTCGCCATGCCGATCCCGCACCCCCCGGCCTCGCTCAGGGTCATGACCCGCAACGTCTATATCGGTGCCGATCTCTCGCCGGTCTTCCACGCCATCAACGCCGATCAGCTCATCGCCGGCGTGGACACGGTGTTCAGAAGCGTGCAGGCCACCGACTTCCCCGCCCGCGCCGAGGCGCTGGCCGGTGAGATCGCCGGTGCCGACCCGCACCTGGTCAGCCTGCAGGAGGTCGCACTGTGGCGCAGCCGGACGCCGGCCGATCTCGACCACACCCCCAACGCCACCGATGTCGAGTTCGACTTCCTGGAGATCCTGCTCGACAGGCTGGCCGCCCGCGGCAAGCACTACGAGGCCGTGGCCACGGCGATCGGGGGCGACTACGAGGCGCCGCGGCGTACCGCCGTCGGCGGCCTCCAGGACATCAGGCTCACCGACCGCGATGTGCTGCTGGCCCGCACCGACCTGCCCGAGGAGGAGTTCTCCGTCGCCCATGCGCAGGCGGACCGGTACGAGGCGCATGTGCAGATCACCAGCGGGCCGCTCAGCGGCACCGTCGTGCCGCGGGGCTGGGTCGCCGCCGACGTCACCGTGCACGGCCACACCATCCGCGTGGTCGGCACACACCTGGAGCCCGTCGACCCCGCCGTCCAGATGGCCCAGGGCAGGGAACTGCTCGACGGGCCGCTCGACACCACCCTTCCCCGGGTGCTCGCGGCGGATCTCAACTCGGCTGCCGACGGCGTCGGCGCGCTGCCCGGCAGAACGGACACCCGCACGCACCACGACATCCTGGCGGCCGGCTTCACCGACGCCTGGACCGCCGCGCACGACGCCGAGCCCGGCTTCACCTGCTGCCGGCCGGCGGATCTGCGTGACGGGATGACCAACCTCGGCCAGCGCATCGACTACGTGCTCTTCAGCGGCGCCCTCACCGTCCTGGCGACGAACCGGGTGGGGGAGGCACCGGGGGCCCTGACGCCGTCGGGGCTGTGGCCCTCGGACCACGCCGGGGTCTGGAGCGTCCTCCAGGTGCACTGACGGGTGTGCGTCCTCCGGGTGCACTGACCGTTACTCGTGCCCTTCGAGCAGCCCCTTCAGCTTCTGCTCGTTCCGCGGCATCTCCTTGCGCGCATGCGGGCGAACGACGAGCGGACCGAGCATCTTGCCGATGCCGTGCGTCTCGAATTCGAGGGAGAGGGTCACGCGCGACCGCTCGCCGTCACCGAGCGGCTCGATGGTGCCCTTCACATCTCCGCGGACGGGGCCGTCCACGCCGCGCATCCGCCAGCTCCGCGGCGGATCCAGCTCGGCGACCTCCGCGGTCATCGGGAATTCCCGGTGGCCGATCTTCCGGGTCACCACGACCCGTGAACCCACTTCGAGCGGGGCGTCGCCCACCGGGGTCACCGAGGCGACGCTCTCCTGCCACTCGGGGAGATGCGAGGGGTCGGTGACATAGGAGAAGACGTCTTCGGGACGGCGCGAGATGTCGATGGTTTCCTTGATCGCGGTCATTTCGCCCCCTTCATTGCGAATTGTCCGCTTATTGTGGTTTCTTACGAATGGTCCCACGAGGGTGGCCGCCGCGCCAGGCTGCGCGGACCGGCGCCGGGGCGTTGCGGACCGGCGCACGCTATGGGGGCGATACGGGGCGGCGACCACCCGGCCGTCACCAGGCCGCAGGCACGTAATCCTTGAGGAAGCAGCCGAACAGGTCCTCACCGAGCTCACCCCGGACGATCGGGTCGTACACCCGGGCCGCGCCGTCGACCAGGTCGAGCGGGGCGTGGAAGCCCTCCTCGGCCAGCCGCATCTTGTCGGGGTGCGGGCGCTCGTCGGTGATCCAGCCGGTGTCGACGGCGGTCATCAGGATGCCGTCGGTCTCCAGCATCTCGCGGGCGCTGGTGCGGGTGAGCATATTGAGCGCGGCCTTGGCCATGTTGGTGTGCGGGTGTCCCGCGCCCTTGTAGCCGCGGCTGAACTGGCCTTCCATCGCGGACACGTTCACCACGTACTTACGGCGCGCGGGCGCCGCGGCCATCGCCGGGCGCAGCCGGCTCACCAGCAGGAACGGCGCGGTCATATTGCACAGCTGGACTTCCAGGAGCTCGACCGGGTCGACCTCGTCCACCTTCTGGATCCAGCTGTTGGTCGAGTGCAGGTCGGGCACCAGCCCGCCGGCGTCGATCGCGGTGCCCGCCTCGATACGGGCGGGCGAGGCCGAGCCGCTGGTCAGGGCGAGGGCCGTGAGGTTCTCGGCGGTCAGCGCGGACTGCCCGGCGGGCGCGGCGGCGGGGAGGGCGGCGGGCGCGCCGCTGCCGTAGTGGCCGATGACCAGGGACGCCGGCAGCTCTCCGGCGGGCAGCGGCGCGGACTCGGCCGCGATCAGCTGTCCGTACGCCTCGGGCGACCGGCGGACGGTCTGCGCGGCGTTGTTGATCAGGATGTCGAGGGGGCCTTCGGCGCTGACGGAGTCGGCGAGCGCGATCACCTGCGCCGGGTCGCGCAGATCGATCCCGACGATCTTGAGTCGGTGCAGCCACTCCGCGCTGTCCGGCATCGCCTTGAAGCGGCGGACCGCGTCGTTCGGGAAGCGGGTGGTGATGGTGGTGTGCGCACCGTCGCGCAGCAGCCGCAGCGCGATATACATGCCGATCTTCGCCCGGCCGCCGGTCAGCAGCGCGCGCCGTCCGGTGAGGTCCGTACGGGCGTCGCGGCGCGCCCGGTTCTCCTTGGCGCAGGGCTGGCAGAGCTGGTGGTAGAAGGCGTCGACCTCGACGTACCGGCTCTTGCAGACGTAGCAGGACCTGGGCCGCTGCAGAATCCCGGCGATCTCCGTGGTCACCGAGCTGGTGAGGGACAGGCCCAGGGTCTCGTCGTCGATCCGGTCGGCGGCTCCGGTGGCGGTGGCTTCGGTCACCGCCCGGTCGTTGGCCGTCTTGGCCGCCCGGCGCTCCTTGCGGCGGCGCTGCTTGACCGTACGGAAGATGCCGGCGGTGGCGCGCCGTATGGTGATCGCGTCTGGGTGGTCGAGCGGCAGCGCGTCGAGTTCTTCGAGGACGCTCAGACAGACCGCCATCCGCTCGGCGTCGATGCCTTCGACGTCCGCGCCGGGGTCGATTCCCGCGCCATCGGCCCGGCCGTTCTCTGTCACCGTCATCGCCGTGCCGCTTTCGTGGGATCGTCTGTTCTATTCAAGCTCCGGCGGAACTTTACGTACACGGGGGCGGCTGCGCCAAACCCGGCGGGAAAGGACAGGGCGCCGGGCGTGCCGGAGAGCCGCCGCGCGGGCTGCGGTGGCCGATCGGTGCAGGCCCGGCCGTTACGGGCGGGGAGTTGGCGGCGCCGTCTCGACTTCCGTGGCGATGATCACGGGCAGATCGAGGGGCAGGGCGGTGACTCCGACGGCGGTGCGGGCGTGACCGCCGGCCTGCGGCCCGTGGACATCCAGGATCAGGTCCGAGCAGGCGTTCATGACGAGCGTCGTCTGCGGATAGCCGGGCTCGGCGTTGACGAAGCCGGTCACCGTGAGCCAGGCCGTCACGGCATCGAGGCTGCCGAGGGCCCGTCGCAGGCTGGCGAGGACGGCCAGCGTGGCGAGCCGAGCCGACTCCTGTGCGGCTTCGAGCGGCACCTCGCCGGGAACCTTCCCGAACGGCCCGGCGGGCTTGCCGTCCGGGGTGAGGGCACCATGACCGGCCACGAACGCCCGGTCCCGGCGGACGCGCACCCATGCGAAGGGGAGCTCAAGACCCGGCGGTCGCTGAAGCTCCGCGGGCAGGGTCAGCCCCAGCTCGGCAAGCCGTGCCTCGGCCGGCATGGCACCTCCCTCACCGCACGGCGACCGGAACGATGCCAGTCTCGGCCCGTCCGCTCGGCCCCGCCTCCGGGACGGGGGGCCGAGCGGCCGGGCCGAGTGGCGGCGGTCCGCCCCGGGGAACGGACACCGACGGGAACTCATAGACACTTCCCGCCAGTTGACGGTACGTCAGGCAGCGCGCCCGCTCAGCCGCCCGCCCCGGACATCACCGCCACCGCCCGCGGCTCCCGCTCCTCCCCCTCCGTCTCGGGTTCGGGTTCGGGTCCGTCGACAGGCGTCGCCGTGGGCGCCTTCATGAACAGCACGAGGACCGTGCTCAGCAGATGCAGCGCCGCGTAGATCCACATGACCCCCTGGATGCCGAGCGACCCGATGAACACCGTGCCGATGAGCGGGCCGAAGGCCATGCTGGCGCCGGCGCCCAGGGTGTACGCGGACATGACCTGGCCCTTGCGTTCCGGGGCCTGGGTGGTCATGAGCGGGGGCAGCGGGACGTATCCGGCCATGCCGACGCCCAGCGCTCCCGCGGCGATCGCGACGAGCAGGTAGTCGTGGCCCACGGTCGCGGGCACGTAGTACAGCGCCAGGCAGGCCACTGCGGAAACCACGCCGCCGAGCCAGGCGACCGTCTTGCGTCGGCTCCATTTGTCGCCGACGGCGCCGAAGGTGACGACGCAGGCGAGATTGCTGACCATCATCACGATGAGCAGCGACGCCCACTCCTCGGCGGAGAAGCCCACCCGGTCGACGAGGTACAGCGGGACGAAGACCCACACTCCGAACTGCGAGGTGGTGTTGATGAGCCGGACGACGGCGCCCATGCCCACCCGCGGCTTGGCGAACATGACGGTGAAGCAGCCGGTGAGCGTGCGCACCAGGCTGGTGCGCTCCGACCCCTTGGACAGGCCCTGGAAACCGGAGCGTTCGCGCAACAGGACCAGAACGACCAGGGCACCCGCGACGATCATCGCGAGCGAGATCCACAGCGTGTCGTAGAAGCCGATCACGGGCTTGAGGAGGGAGACCAGGGCGGAGCCGAGGACCGGGTAGCCCATGGTGAAGCAGAACCAGAACCAGCCCAGCGCCTTGCCGAGTTGCCGTTCCGGGGCGCCGGCCATGATCCAGACCATGAACCCGTAGGCGAACAGCGGATAGCCGAAGCCGCGCAGGCCGTAGGTGAGCAGGATCAGCGGGTACGAGTGGGCCGGAATGGCGACCGCGAGCATCAGCGCGTGGCAGACCACCCAGCAGGCGGCACCGGCCATCATCACCTTGCGCGGCCCCCACAGGTCGGACAGCCCGCCGGCCAGGAAGGCGCCGACGGCGGCGGTGATGCCGTAGAGCGTGAAGACGATGCCGACGCTCGCTTCGGCGAAGCCGAGGTCGGTCTTGAAGTACGTGGGGAGATAGCTGGTCTCCACACCGTCGCCGATCATGAACAGCAGCACGCCGACGTAGCCCCAGAGGAGAGCTCGGGGTATTCCGGCGTAGGTGGAGTGGGACGGGGACAGCACGGCGGTGGGACCTCCTGACAGGCCGGGCGGATGCCCGAGAGTGGTCACCACCCTGAACAGCTTCTCAATAAATTTCAATGGCTTCACAGAAAGTGTGTGATGTTCTATGGTGCGAGGAGAGCGGTTCGAAGAACGAAGGAAAAGAGCGGGGGCGACCAGCGATGAGACCGAGTCGTGGTTCCGAGGCCGAGGTGGAGGAGCGCCGCCAGGCGGTGCTGCGCCAGGTCGCCGAAGAGGGCGAGGTCCGTATCGCCGACCTCGCCGAGCGGCTGCACGTCAGCGTGATGACCATGCACCGTGACCTGGACAACCTCAACGAGCGGCAGCTGATCCGCAAGGGCCGCGGGGTCGCGACGTCCTTCTCCAACGTCACGATGGAGAGCGCGCTGCGCTTCCGCGAGCACAGCAACATGCCGGCCAAGGCCGCCATCGCGGACGCGCTCGTGGACGAGATAGCCCCGGGCAGCACGGTGCTGATCGACTGCGGTTCCACGCTCTTCCCGCTCGCCCGCCGGATCGCCGGGATGGATGGGATACGCGTGATCACCAACTCGCTGCGCATCACCTACCTCCTGTCCGGCTCACCCGCCGAGGTCACCCTCCTCGGCGACCGGTTCTACGAGGACTTCGAGTCGTGCGCGGGACCGCAGACCCGGCGCCAGCTGGAGCACATCCGCGCCAACGTCGCCTTCGTCACCGCCACATCGGTCAGCGCCGGCCGGCTCTTCCACCCGGTGCGCGAGTACGCGGACAACAAGGAGGCCTATCTGCAGGCTGCCGATCGTGCCGTGCTCGCCGTCGACCACAGCAAGTTCGGCCGTACGGCCACCTACGCGTACGGCGATGTCAGCGGCTACGACCTGCTGGTCACGGACACCGCGACGCCCGAGGAGGAACTCCGGTCCGTCCGCGACCTCGGCGTCGAGATCCGCGCCGTCGAACCGGAGAGCTGAGCCACCCGGCAAGGTTCCCGGCCCGCTCTCCCAGGCGCACCGATCCCGCTCTCCCCCAGACAACCGCTTCCCCCCAGAAACCCCCGGCTTCCCCCCGGCCCCCCGAAAGGCCCCTCTCCATGCGTGCCGTCGTCATCGAAACCCCCGAGCACTACGGGGTCACCACCGTCCCCGACCCCACCCCGGGGCCCGGCGAGGTCGTCGTCGCCCCCGCCGCGGTGGGGATCTGCGGCACCGATGTGCACATCGTCCAGGGCGAGTTCGCGCCCACGCCGTACCCGATCATTCCCGGTCATGAGTTCACCGGCGAGATCGTCGCGCTCGGTGCGGGAGTGACCGGCCTGCGCACCGGGGAGCAGGTCGCGGTCGACCCGTCGCTGTTCTGCGGCGCCTGCCACTACTGCTCCATCGGGCACGGCAACCTGTGCGAGCGGTGGGGGGCGATCGGCGACACCGTGGACGGGGCGATGGCCGAGTACGTCAAGGTGCCGGCCGCCAACTGCTACCGGCTGCCGGAGAGCGTGGACGTCGTCCAGGGCACCCTGATCGAGCCGCTGTCCTGCGCCGTACGCGGCTTCGACGTGCTGCCGCGCCGCCTCGGTGACCACTACCTGATCTACGGCGCGGGCACCATGGGCCTGATGATGCTTCAGCTCGCCAAGGCGGCGGGCGCCGCTTCGCTGTCCGTCGTCGACATCAACAAGGACCGGCTGCGGATCGCCGAGCGGCTCGGCGCGGACGCCACCGGCGCGGACGCCGACGCCCTGGACCGGCCGCAGGGCTGGGAGACCGTGATCGACTGCACCGGCGTCATCCCGGTCATCGAGGACGGACTGACCCGGGTGCGCCGCGGCGGAACCTTCCAGCAGTTCGGCGTCGCCCCCTCGGCCGCGAAGGCGTCCTTCTCCCCGTTCAGCGTCTACAACGACGAGATCACCATCGTCGGTTCGATGGCCGTCCTGCACAGTTTCGGCCGTGCGGTGGACCTGATGGCGAAGGGCGTCATCGACGCCGACACCATGATCACGCACAGCTTCGGACTGGACGAGTTCCCCGCCGCGCTGCAGGCGTTCCGTGACGGCTCCGGCCGCAAGATCCAGATCCGCCCCGCCGGCTGAGACCGGCGCTCCCTCCCCCCACTCCCCTCCCCCGTCCCGTCGTACGGAAGCGAAAACCCTCATGCCGACAGTTGCCGGAGTGGACTCCTCGACCCAGTCCTGCAAGGTCGTCGTCTGCGACGCCGCCACCGGGAAGGTCCTGCACCAGGGCCGGGCGGCCCACCCCGACGGCACCGAAGTCGACCCCGAGTCCTGGTGGCGTGCGCTCCTCGAAGCGGGCGCCGGCCTGCTGGAGCATGTCGACGCGATCTCGGTCGCCGGCCAGCAGCACGGCCTGGTGGCACTCGACGCGGCCGGGCAGCCGGTCCGCGACGCCCTGCTGTGGAACGACACCCGCTCGGCGCAGGCCGCCGCCGACCTCGTCACCGAACTCGGCGGTGCGGAGAAGTGGGCGCGGGCCGTCGGCACCGTCCCGGTCGCGGCCATCACGGTCAGCAAGTTGCGCTGGCTGGCCGAGCACGAGCCCGCCGTCGCGGACCGCACCGACCGGGTGCTGCTGCCGCACGACTGGCTGACCTGGAGGCTGTGCGGTGGTTCGGCGGCCGGTGCCGAACCGGTCACCGACCGGGGAGACGCCTCCGGTACCGGCTACTGGTCACCGGCCGACGGCGCCTACCGCCATGACCTGCTGTCCCTCGCCTTCGGTGGCCGCACCCCCGAACTGCCGCGCGTCCTGGGCCCGTACGAGGCCGCGGGCCGCACCCCGGACGGGGTCCTGGTGGCCGCCGGGACCGGTGACAACATGGGCGCCGCACTCGGTCTCGGCATCGAGCCGGGCGACGTGGTCATCTCGCTGGGCACCAGCGGCACGGCCTTCGCACTGTCCGAGCACCCGGTGGGCGACGCCACCGGGGCCGTCGCCGGATTCGCCGACGCCACCGGCCGCTTTCTGCCGCTGGTGTGCACCCTGAACGCCGCCCGCGTCCTCAGCTCCACGGCACGCCTGCTCGGCACCGGACTCGCCGATATCGACCGGCTCGCGCGCGAGTCCGAGCCCGGCGCCGGCGGCCTGGTGTTCCTGCCGTATCTGGGCGGTGAGCGGACGCCCAACCTGCCGGAGGCCGCCGGCAGTCTGATGGGGATGCGCAAGACCAATATGCATCCGCCGCAGCTCGCACGGGCCGCGGTGGAAGGCATGCTGTGCAATATGGCGGACGCGCTCGACGAGCTGCGGGCGCAGGGCATCAGCGCCCGACGCGTCCTGATCATCGGCGGCGCGGCCAAGGCTCCGGTGGTCGGCGAGATCGCCGCCGAGATCTTCGGCACTCCGGTCACCGTGCCGGAGCCCGATGAGTACGTCGCGCTCGGCGCGGCCCGCCAGGCCGCCTGGGCGCTGGCCGGCACCCCGGAACCGCCCCAGTGGCCGGTCGCCTCGGCGGCCCGGCACGTTCCCGTCTCCGCCGACCACTCGGCCGGCCGCCGCATCCGCGCGGCGTACGCGGACGCGCGGGGTGCGGTGTACGGGGGCGCGTAGACGGCGGCTCACTGGTCGACCGGGGCTGGCCGGCGGTGGTCAGCCCGGGTAACTGCCGGGCGCGATCAGGGTGTTGTCGGGGTGTTGTAAGGCGACGCATCCTCCCGGGAGACGATGCTCAAGGTAACCAACGCACAAAAAAGTGCGTACTTGATCATGGTGCGTGGGCATACGAGCCTGGTCGGCATGGACATCACCACCACATCCAAGTCCCCCGTCACCCTCCTCGGTCTCGGCGCCATGGGCACCGCTCTCGCCCGCGCCTGGCTCGCCGCGGGACATCCGCTGACCGTCTGGAACCGCACACCGGAGAAGGCCGCACCGCTGGTGGGCGAGGGAGCCCGAGCGGCTGCCACCCCGGCCGAGGCGGTCGCCTCGGCCACCGGCCCCGTCGTCCTGTGCCTGCTGGACGATGCCTCCGTGGGTGAGGCGTTGGACGGCACGGACCTGAAGGGCAGGGCCGTGGTCAACCTGACCACGGCCACCCCCGCCCAGGCCCGGCGGCGCGCCCGCTGGGTCGAGGAGCGCGGGGCTCGTTTCCTGGACGGCGGGATCATGGCCGTTCCCCCGATGATCGGCCGACCGGAGACCGGCGGCTACACCTTCTACAGCGGTGACCGCGTCCTGTTCGAACGCCACCGCGAGGTGCTGGAAGCTGCCACCGGGGTGAAGTTCGTCGGTGAGGACCACGGTCATGCGGCGCTGCACGACATCGCCCTGCTGAGTGCGATGACCGGCATGTTCGCCGGCATCGCCCACGCCTTCGCACTGGTGCGCCCGGAACGGGACCTCGACGAGGCGGGGTTCGCCGCCCTGCTCGCGGACTGGCTCGGCGCCATGGCCGGCATGACCCATGGCATGGCCGCCCAACTGGTGAGCGGCGACTACACCGAGGGCGTCACCTCCAACCTCGCCATGATGGCGGCGGGCAACGACGCGCTCCTGGCCACGGCGGCGGAACAGTCCGTCGACCCTCGGCTGCTCACTCCCTACATGGAACTGATGCGCCGCCGGGTGGCACAGGGCCATGGCGACGAGGGCCTGGCGGGCACGGTCGACCTGCTCACCGGTGGGTGAGGGTCCGCACGGCGTGCGGCCGGCCTCCCCTGTCCTCCGTCGGAACTGAGGTGACACCGTCAGGAACTGAGGTGGTACTGCGCCCAGGGCTGCGCCGCGACGGGGGCCGGTACCGGCTCCTCGTAGGGAGGCGCGAAGTGCCCCCATGCGGCCAGCGCCTGATCCCAGTCCGTCGGCATCGCCGTCATTTCCGCCATGGACTCCGCCGTGGGATACCAGGCCGAGGGCACGGTCTGCGCCGACGACACCGCGCCCCAACTCCCCGGCTGCTGGGCGGGGATGGAGCACTCCGCCTCATGCGTCTCGTGGGTGCTCCGCCGGTGACGCCCCCCGTACCCCTCCTGCACCGGACCGGAGGGCAACCGTCCCTGAGCCGACAACTGCTGCGCACGCGTCACCAGCCGTGTCAGGTCGAGACCCAACTCCGCGGCCAGCTCCCGCAGATCCACGCCCGTCTGCCAACTCCCCACCAGGACCGCGTCCACCGCGGCGGACACCCCCTGCGGTTCGCCCGCGCCGACAGAAGCGCCGCCCGATGCCCCGGGTGCCGCCGACGCCGCCTCCGCCACGCACTCCGGCTCGCCGGTCTCCTCCTCGTCGGCGGACGTCTCTACGGACGCGGAGGCCGTCGCGGCGGCCAACAGATCATCCGCCACCGCCCGCGCGTCCTCCTTCCCCACCGTCCGACGCGCCACCCGCACCTCACGCTCACTCAACCCAAACAAATCAGCAACCGCCCCCGTACTCCCCACCGTCACCGCAAAAGCCGCCAACACCCGCAACCGATCCGCCTGCGCCTCATCCAACCGCGCCTGCGCCTCCCTCACCCGCTCATCCCCCACACAAAACGCCTCCGCCAAAACCGCATGACGACCCCACAACTCTCTCGGCTCCATACCCACACAACACCCCCCACCCCCCACACGAAACCCAGCCACCCACCAAACACCACGAACGCACCCATCCACCCACAACCCGACAATCACCCAACAACACCAATGGCCGCCACACCCGCACCACACCGCCCACCCACCACACGCCGGCGGTTCCGCACTCAAATATCCGATCGGGGGTCAAAAGCCCTTGCTGGTGAGGGAGTTGCGACCGATCAGAGCAAGGCGGCAGCGGACATGGCCGTCGTCAGCCGACCGTCGCCGGCTGTGCCTCCGGAGCGTGGACGAGGCTGGTCGGCAGGGCGACATACGCGGTGACCCCGGCGGTCTCGTCCGGCCCCTGGGTGGGGCAGAGTTCGACCTGGGCGCCGAGCCGGGTTGCCAGGGTGCCGACGACGTAGTGGCCGAGGGTGGGAGCGACCAGGAAGGGCTCGCGGCCCGCGAGCCGGGCGTTGGAGCGGGCCAGTTCCTCCGCGGTCATGCCGGAGCCGCGGTCCACGACGGCCAGGCAGTACTCGCCGCCGTCGCGCCAGCCGTAGATCTCGACCGGGCGCGAGGGCGGCGAGAAGACCAGCGCGTTCTCGATGAGTTCGGCGAGCAGATGGGAGAGTTCGGCGACGGCCTGGCCGCGGATCCGACCCTCCTGGACGTCGACCACGGCGACCCGCTGGTACTGCTCGACCTCGGCGATCGCCGACTGCACCACCTCGGCGGCCGTCACCAGGCCCGGCCAGGTGCGCGGCGACAGCTCCTCCCCCGCCAGCACGAGCAGCGATTCGGCGTTGCGGCGCATACGGGTGGCCAGGTGGTCCAGTTCGAAGAGCTCGCCGAGCGCGTCCGGGTCGATCTCCTGGCTCTCCAGGGTGGTGATCAGGCCGAGCTGGCGGGAGAGCAGCGCCTGGTTGCGGCGGCCGAGGCTGGCGAGCGACTCGGTGCTGTTGCGGCGGAGTACGGCCTGCTCGGCCGCCAGGCCGATCGCGGTGTTCTCGACGTTGTGCAGGGCGGTGGCCAGGCGGGTGAACTCGCGGGCGCCGTCCGGGATCCGGCGGGATGTTCCGGGCCCTGGGCCGAGTTCGTCGCCCGGGTCGGCCTCCTGGATCCGGGCCACCGCGGCGGGCAGACCGGCACGGGCCACCGAGTCGGCCTCGTCGGCGAGTGCCACGAGGGGCCGGGTGATGGAGCGGGAGGAGAGCACGGCGAGCGCGGTGGCGACGGCGAGAATCAGCACGCCGAGGCCGATGAAGCCGCCCAGCTGGCCGGTGGCCGCATCCCCGGCACGGTCCGCGCGGAGCCGTACGTCGCTGCCGATCTCCCTTTGCACATCGTGGAGTTGGTCGACGAGTGCGGTCATCGACGACCACCAGCCGCGGGGGTCCACGGTGAGCCGGCTGCCGTCGGCGCCGCGCTCGGCCTGCTTCTCGTACTGGGTCGCGCGCCGGGCTTCGGGGGTGGCGAAGGCGGCGCCCAGCGCGGACTGCTGGGCCGGGGTGGCGAGTTGGGTGTACTGGCGCAGGAAGGCGAGCCGGTCGGCCCGTACTTCGGTGAAGTCGAGGAACTCGTGTCCCTTGAAGCGGCCGGCCGCGAAGACCCCGTTGAGGGAGCCGCGTTCCAGGGCGACCGCCTCGGTGACACGGGCGAGGGCTTGCAGGGTGCCGAGCGCATCGGCGAGGGCGTGGTCGCCGCCCGCGGGTTCGGCGGCCGCGGCGTCGATCAGCCCGTTGATCGCCTTGGTGTACGCGGCCAGGGTCGGGATGCGCTGAGCGGAGCCGGCGTCCACCTGACGGCGTTCGACGGCCAGCGCGGTGACCGGGGTCAGCGCGGCTTCCAGAGCGGCAGCGGCGTCCGATTCCGCGCCGTCCGCGCCGAGCAGAGCGTCGAAGCCGGTACGGGCGGCGTCGGTGCGTGCGCGCTGGGCGGCGACGTCGTCGCGGTATGCCGTGGCGCCGCCGAGCAGCCCGTTGGTGAGGCCGCGCTCGCGCTGGAGCTCGCGCACCAGGTCCTGGGCCTTGAGGACCAGCTCGACCCGGTCGGCGGTCTCGCGCCCGGCGGACCAGTCGGCGGCCCGGTCGGCGACGCCGAGGCCGGTCACGACCAGCAGCAGACAGGTGGGGACGGCGAGCACGATGGCCATCCGGCCGCGGATGCTGTGCCAGCCGGGGAACGTGAGCGGATGCGGCAAAAGGCGTCGTTGGGTGCGCGTCACGCCAGATGACGATACGAACCGCCATGCCCGGCGCGGTTTCCCGCCGGTAAGGGGCGGGTTGCTCCCGGCTCACAGCGCACCGGGCGGGGTCGCGCAGCGCACGCCATATTTCCGTAACGCGGCGGACAGGGGCAGGGATCGGGACGGGGAAAGGGGGCGCGGTGGGAGCGGCGGCGGGTACTCCCAATGGCACCCCCTCGATGGACCGCCCCGGCGGGTTCCGGCAGCGTGGCCTGCGTCATGTTCTGACCATTTCGGGGCCCGGCGAGGAGCGGTCATGCGAGAACGCCTGGAGCTGAGACCACTGCCTGCGGCCGCCTTCGTGCAGCCCCACTGGCGGGCGTCCGGCCCCCTGCCATGGGTGACGGCGATCGCCCTCGCCTTCGCGGTCGTCCAGCTGGTCGTCGTCGTACCGGGGTCCGGTCTCAGCTGGGACGAGACGATCTACGTCAGCCAGGTCGGCGGCCACACGCCCCCGGCGTTCTTCAGCGCACCCCGCGCCCGCGGCATCTCCTACCTGGTCGCACCGGTGGTCGCCCTCACCAGCTCCACGACCGCACTGCGGATCTATCTCGCCGTGTTGTCCGCGGCGGCCCTCTTCGTCGCCTTGTGGATCTGGCGGAAGGTGCTTCCCACACCGGTTCTCGCCTGGTCGGGCGCGTTGTTCGCCGGACTGTGGCCCACCGTGTTCTACGGCCCGGCGGCGATGCCGAACCTCTGGTGCGCCCTGGGAGCCCTGGCCGCCGTCGGCTGCTTCGTGCGCGCCGTCCATGGGGCCGGCGACCGGGCGGCGGTGGCCGGGGTGGGCGTCGCCGTGGCCCTGGTCGCCGCGCTGCGCCCCGCCGACGGCGTCTGGCTGACGCTGCCGTTGCTGCTCGCGGTCGTCCTGGTGCCGCGCTGGCGCCGTCCCGCGGTGTTCGCCGTGCTGGTGGCCGGGCTGCTGGTCGGTGGTGCGCCGTGGATCGTCGAGGCGTACGCGCACCACGGGGGCCTGCTCGCCCGGCTGCACCGGGCCAGTGAGATCCAGGGCGGACTGGGCTGGCACATAGCCGTCGACGACCAGGCGAGGGCGCTGGCGGGGCGCACGCTGTGCCGGCCGTGCGGGAATCCGTGGCGGGTCCCGGCCACCGCGGCGTGGTGGGCCGCGGTGCCCGTTCTCGTCTTCGGCGGCATCGCGGTGGCACACCGCAGGCACCGGGGCGGCACCGTCCTCCTCACGGCCATGACCGCGATGTCGCTGGCCGTGCCGTATCTCTTTCTGATCGACTACGCCGCGCCCCGGTTCCTCCTCCCCGCCTACGCGCTGCTCGCCGTGCCCGTGGCCGACTGCATCGTCCATCTGCTCACCGGCGTACGCCGCGCGTTGCGGCTGGTCAGCGCGGTCGTGGTAACCCTGGCCGTGGTGGGCCACGTTGGCGTCCAGTACCAGATCCTGAGCCGGGTGACGGCCAACAGCCGCATCACGACCGCGCGCTACACAGAGATGGCCGGCGCACTGCACCGGCTCGGTGTGCGCCCGCCGTGCGTGGTCAGCGGTGACCGGGCCGTCCCGATCGCGTTCTACGCCGGGTGCGCCTCGCGCCAGACCGGGGGGCACGACGCCAGCAGTACCCCCGAAGTCTTCCAGGCGGGCATACGCCGGATGCCGACCGCCGTCATCGTGGCCGGCCGCAACCGGCCGCCCGGTTTCGCGCGTGACTGGCGATCCGTTCCCCTGCCGCATACGCACGGCGGCGAACCTCACCGGGTGTATCTGCCGCGCCGCTCCCACCCATCGGGCGCGCCCTGAGGCCGGGGCCACCGCCCACATCGCCCCAAGGAGTTCCCGATGGCCGCCGCCTTCCGTTACGACGACCTCAGCGCCCTGTTCATCAACTGCACGCTCAAGCGCTCCCCCGAAACCAGCAACACCGAGGGGCTCATCGACAAGAGCCGGGGCCTCATGGAGGGCAACGGAGTCGGCACCGAGCTCATCCGCGCCATCGACCACGACATCGCCACCGGGGTCTGGCCCGACATGACGGAGCACGGCTGGGCGTCCGACGCCTGGCCGGAGCTGTACGCGAAGGTGCGGGCCGCGGACATTCTCGTGCTCTGCGGCCCGATCTGGCTGGGCGACAACAGTTCCGTGATGAAGCAGGTCATCGAGCGGCTCTACGCCTGCTCCAGCATCCTCAACGACCGTGGCCAGTACGCCTATTACGGCAGGGCGGGCGGCTGTCTCATCACCGGTAACGAGGACGGCATCAAGCACTGCTCGATGAACGTGCTCTACAGCCTGCAGCACCTCGGGTACACCATCCCGCCGCAGGCCGACGCCGGCTGGATCGGCGAGGCCGGACCCGGGCCGTCGTACCTGGACCCGGGCTCGGGTGGTCCGGAGAACGACTTCACCAACCGCAACACGGCCTTCATGACCTGGAACCTGATGCATATCGCGGCCATGCTCAAGCAGGCGGGCGGCATCCCGGCGCACGGCAACCAGCGCACCGCGTGGGACGCCGGCTGCCGCTCGGACGCCGACAACCCCGAGCACCGCTGAGCGTCCCGCCGGGCCCGGGGCGCCGGCCTACGCGCCGAACGCGCCCTCCCCCGCCAAGGACTGCTCCGTCCAGATCACCTTGCCGCCGGCCATGTACCGCGTCCCCCAGCGCTCCGCCAGCTGCGCGACCAGGAACAGGCCCCGGCCGCCCTCGTCCGTCGTGGCGGCCTGCCTCAGGTGCGGTGACGTACTGCTGCGGTCGGAGACCTCGCAGATCAGCGAGCGGTCGCGGATCAGGCGTACGCGGATGGGGCCGGTGGCGTAGCGGATGGCGTTGGTGACCAGTTCGCTGAGGATGAGCTCGGTGGTGAACGCCTCGTCGGCCAGGTCCCACTCGCCGAGCTTGGCGACCGCCGCGGCTCGTATGTGGGCGACGGACGACGGGTCGGGCGGTACGTCCCAGTCGGCGACATGGGTGCTGTCCAGGACGCGGGTGCGGGCGACGAGCAGGGCGATGTCGTCGGCCGGGCGCTCGGGCAGCAGTGCGCCGAGCGCCTCCTCGCAGGTCTCGTCGGGTGTCCGGTCGGTGTGTCCGGCCAGTGTGCGGATCAGCAGGGCCATGCCCTCGTCGATGTCCCGGTCCCGGTCTTCGACCAGGCCGTCCGTGTAGAGCACCAGACGGCTGTCCTCGGGCAGGCTCATGTCCCAGGTCTCGAAGGGCAGACCGCCCAGCCCGAGGGGCGGGCCGCCGGGCACGTCGATGAAATCCGCGGTGCCGTCCGGCAGCTGCAGCACCGGCTGGATGTGGCCGGCGCGCGCCATGGTGCAGTGCCCGGACGCCGGATCGTAGATGGCGTAGAGGCAGGTGGCGCCGGTGACGCCACCCTCGGTGCCGCCGGCGGCCTCGTCCTGGTCCATGCGGGTGACCAGCTCGTCGAGGTGCCACAGCAGCTCGTCGGGCGGCAGGTCCAGGTTGGCGAAGTTGTGGACTGCGGTGCGCAGCCGTCCCATGGTGGCGGCGGCGTGCAGGCCGTGGCCGACGACATCGCCGACCACGAGTGCCACGCGGGCCCCGGGCAACGGGATGATGTCGAACCAGTCCCCGCCGACGCCGCCGAGCCCGCCGAGCCCGGCCTGCGCGGGCAGATAGCGGTACGCGGCTTCGACGGCGTTCTGCGCCGGCAGGCCGCGCGGCAGCAGGCTGCGCTGCAGGGTGACGGCCATGGTGTGCTCGCGCGTGTAGCGGCGGGCGTTGTCGACGCTGACCGCGGCGCGGGCGACCAGCTCCTCGGCGAGGGAGAGGTCCTCCTCCTCGAAGGGCTCGGGGGTGGCAGCGGAGCGCCAGAAGATCGCGACGCCGAGAATGACGCCGCGGGCGCGCAGCGGCACCGCGATCATGGAGTGCAGGCCGTCCGCGACCAGCCGCCTGGCCCGCTGGGGATCCTGCCGCTGCCAGCCGGAGAACGCCGCCAGATCCGTCTCCAGGACCGCTTGGCCCTCGGCGATTCCGGAGCCCACGGCGGTGGACGGCTCGAAGCGGATCAGTTTTCCGAGCGGGTAGAGGGCGAGGTGTTCCTGGTCTCCGGCGACGGCTGTGCGCCGCATCTCGATACCCGCGGTGGTCGGTTCCTCACCACGCAGCACCGCCTCGGACAGGTCGACGGAGACGATGTCGGCGAAGCGGGCAGCGGCGAACTGGGCGAGTTCCTCGCAGGTGCGCACCACGTCGAGGGTGGTGCCGATCTCCGTACCGGCGTCGTACAGCAGCTTCAGCCGGCCGCGCGCCACTGTGGCGCGGCCGGTGACGGCCTGCAGCTCGGTGGTGTCCCGGAGCGTGGTGACGCTGCCGGGCGGCCCGCCGTCCCGATCGGTCGACCGCTGGTTGACGGCGAGCAGCCGTTCGCCGACCGGGTGCACCTCGTCGGTGACCATCCGCCCGGAGATCAGCAGCCGGGCGGTCACCGGGTCGAGCCCGAGGTCGGCGACGGGGCGTCCTTCCACGTCGGCCGGGAGGTCGAGCAGCCTGCGCGCCTCGTCGTTGGCGAGCAGCAGCCGCTGGTCGTCGCCGACGATGATCACGCCCTCGCGTACGGCGTGCAGAACCGCGTCGTGATGCTCGTACATCCGGGTCATCTCGGCGGGGCCGAGGCCGTGGGTCTGGCGGCGCAGCCTTCTGCTGACCACCGCGGTTCCGCCGGTGGTGAGGAGCAGCACTCCGGCGGCGGCGCCGAACAGCAGCGGGAACTGGTCGTCGACGACGCCGCTCACCCGGGCGATGGTGATACCGGCGGAGACCAGCCCGATGACGTGGCCTTTGTTGTCGAAGACGGGGACGACGGCCTGGACCAGGGGTCCGATGGTGCCGACGATCTTCTCGGTGACGATTCCGCCGGCCAGTGCGGGGGCGGTGTTGCCGACGAACTTCTTGCCGATGCGGTCGGGCTTGGGGTGGGTGTAGCGGATGCCCTCGGTGTTCATCACGACGATGAAGTCGACCCCGGAGCGTTTGCGGGCGGCTTCGGCCAGCGGCTGCAGGATCACGGTCGGGTGCGGGCTCTTGAGAGCCCGCTCCATGCCGGGGGCGTTGGCGAACGTCTCGGCCACGGCGACCGATCTGTTGGTGGCCTCGCGTTCCGCGTCGGTCCGGGACTGCAGCACGAGCGCGGTCATCGCGGCGGCGACGAGCAGGACCACGATCGCCACCTGCAGGAGAAAGACCTGACCTGCGACAGTTCGCATCCTCAGAACCGAACGCGGGCGGCCGTAGCGTCCGGCCATGTCCTCTTTCTACACCTCCCGCATACGGTGGGCGAGCCGCACGATGCGGAGCGCGGCGGCCGCCGGGAACCCAGGTCGATCTACGGTTCGATGGTCCCGTAGTCCTGGCCAGGACACCAGAGGGCGGACAGACCCGCGGGTAGGTTCTGTGGCCGTGTGCGGGGTCGGTGCCGTCGCGTCGTTCCTGACTGCGCCGCCATGGCGTGTCCCATACGTACAGCCTGCGACGTATTCAGGCTATTCGGGGCCGGTGATGCGGGCATGGGCGCGTGTAACTCTTGCCACAGGTTTAAAAGCCGTGATGACGGACGGCAGCTGATCGAGGGAATGCGGCCTCCGGCTCAATGTTCCTGGTCAGGCCGTTGCGGCGGCGGATCGGAGGCGGCGCGGGGGCGGCGGCGGGGCGGCGGATGGGGGCCAGCGGGCCGACGAGCCGATATGAGACGTTCGTGGGATGCACGTGATGCACGTATCGGATGAGATCCGCCCCGAGGAGATCCGCGCCCAGGCGGCCGCGCTCATCGACCAGCACGCGCTCGGGGTATGGACGCCGAACGGTGCCGACCGGCGTGCCGCCGTGGCGCTGTTCGACTTCCTGGAAACGGGCCGGCCGCTCTCGGCCGAGCAGATACGGTCCGCTCTCTCCCCCGCGGCGTCGGTGTCCGGCGCGAACGCGGACCTGCTCCGGCTGCTGCACGGGACCGCCGGTCTCCTGGACGCGCCGCAGGCCGCCGACAGCCGCGACGGACGGGACGCCGTCGACCATGTCTGCCTGCTGCTGGACGCTCTCGCGCTGTCCCGGCCTGCCGCCGAGTAGTCGGGACGCGCGACATGCAACGGCACGGGGCCCGTCTCTCGATGAGACGGGCCCCGTGCCGTTGCGTTCCGGCGGGCGTCAGGCGGAAGCCGTCGCCACCTCGGCGGCGGGCTCGGCCTCGGGGGCCTGCTCGTCCTCGGGAACCGAGATCACCCAGTGCGTCTGCTGCCGGGGGCGGAGGTAGCCCGCCCAGTACCCGGCGGCCACCGCGACGATGACGCCGGTGATGACCAGGCTCTTGGTGCTCTGCTGGGAGAGCACCCAGGCCAGCGCCACGACGAGCAGCGCCGGGACCGCCGGCCACAGCGGCATCCGCCAGGCCAGGCGGTGCTTGTGGGCCCCGCGGCGCGAGACCAGCGCACCCAGCGCGACGAAGACGTACATCGCGGCGACGGCGACGCCGGTGACCTCGCTGAGCGTGTCGAGGTTGACGAAGCACAGCACCGCGCCGGGGACGCCGACGGCCAGGGTGGCCGCCCAGGGGGAGCCGAAGCGCCGGCCGACATGGGACAGGACGCGGTTGACGGGGGTCGGCCAGGCGGCGTCGCGTGCCGAGGCGAAGAGCACGCGGGAGTTCTGGATCACCATGACGATCGCGGCGTTGATGATCGCCAGGGCGATGCAGAGGCTGACGAAGGTGCCGACGGCGGAGTTGCTCCACGCCTGGACCATGCCGGCGACGTCACCGGCGCCGAGCGTCGCCAGGTCCGGTGCGCCGAGGGTGATCGCGATCACCGGGACGAGGACGACGGCGGCGCCGATGCCCAGCGTCCACAGCACGGTGCGGGAGACGTTGCGGCGCGGGTTGTCCATCTCCTCGGCGAGGTACACGGCCGTCGAGAAGCCCTGGAGGATGAAGAGCGCGGTGGCCAGTCCGGTCACGATCAGCCCGGCGGTGATGGCCGTGGTGTGGCCGTGCCCGGCGTCCATCACGGGGTGGACGAGCACGGAGGCGGACCGGTTGGTGTGGCTGAAGCCGAGGAAGGTGACGACGGCGCAGGCCACAACCTCAAGCACCAGGAAGATGCCGGTGATCCAGGCGTTGGCACGCAGGTCGAGCAGGCCCATGGCGGTGGCCAGCAGCATGACCGCGGCGGCGGTGTACTGCGGGTCGAGTTGCAGGATCGGGGTCAGATAGTCGGCGGTGCCGAGGGCGATGATCGGCGGGACGATCATGACGACGATCAGCGAGAGGATGAAGACCAGCCATCCGGCGAGCCGTCCCATGAGCGTGCCGACCATGGCGTATTCGCCGCCGGAGCTCGGTATGAGCGTGCCGAGTTCCGAGTAGGTGAAGGCGACGCCGATACAGAGCAGGGCCGCCACCGCGATGGTGAGCGCCGTTCCGGTGCCCAGGCTGGCGAACGAGTCCGGCACGATCACGAACAGGGACGATGCCGGGGTCAGGCAGGACAGCGTGAGCAGCGTTCCTCCGACGACACCGATCGAACGCGTGAGTTTGGGGGCGTCCCCCTCCGTCGCGCTGCGGGTCTCCCGCTCAGGAGCTGCGGAGGTAACGGTCGTGTCGGGCATATCAGTTATCCATGTCCCATCGGTGCTGGCGGGCAGGAAGGGGGCACCTTCGAGGTGAATGCCGTAAGGCGGTGCAGACCGATGGACGTTCGGCGCCGCTTCGGTGACCGAATACAACCCCCGCCCAAGACCCCCGTCAAGAACCCGTCAACACTTTGAGACAACGAAATCCGTCGCGAGATGGACGATGCTTGGCGCTATCCATCTCATCGTGGCCAGCGATTACGCGGATTTCGCGGTCTCGCGAGAGGTGCGGATTCTTCCGTCGGCCGACACGGAAAACGGTCACTCCACCGGCACCGGATCAGTGGATCAGCGGCTCAGGTCGGGCCCGGAGTCCGGTCAGGCGTCGTCGGCGCTGACCCGGGCGATGAGCAGCGCAACATCGTCGTGGCCGTGCGGTGAGCGCAGCGCGCTCAGGAGCCGGTCGCAGAGCTCCTCCAGCGGCCTCTCGGGCTCGGCGAGCAGGCTGAGCAGGGAGTCCAGGCGGGTGTCGATGGGCTGGTCGCGGGTCTCGATCAGCCCGTCGGTGTAGAGCACCAGCTGGTCGCCGTCGCGCAGCGGCACCGTGGTCTGCTCGAAGCGCACGCCGCCGACCCCGAGGGGCGCGCCGGTGGGCAGATCGAGCAGTTCGGGAGCCTTGCCCGGCCGGACGACGACGGGCGGCATATGGCCGGCGACGGCGATCCGGCACTCCTCGCGGTGCGGGTCGTACACCGCGTACAGGCAGGTGGCGAAGGCCGGGTCGAGGCCCGCGGCGATGTGGTCGAGGTGCCGGAGGACCTCGTCGGGATCCAGGTCGAGTTCGGCCAGGGCGCGGGTGGTGGTGCGCAGCTGGCCCATGGTGGCGGCCGCGTTGATGCCGCTGCCCATGACGTCGCCCACCACCAGGGCAGTCTTGTCACCGGCCACCGGGATGGCGTCGAACCAGTCGCCGCCGACCTCGCTGGCCGCCAGCGCGGGCTGGTAGCGGTAGGCGATCTCCATGCCGGTGGGCTGGCGCGGCCGGTGGTTCATCAGGTGGCGCTGGAGGGTCAGGGCGGTGCGGCGTTCGCTCTGGTACGAGCGGGCGTTGTCGATGCACACCGCGGCGCGGGCGGCCAGCTCGACGGCGAGCGCGACATCGTCCTCGTCGAACGGCAGCGGATTGCGTACGCGGTACAGCGACAGGGCACCGAGGACCTCACCGCGGGCGATCAGCGGCACCGCCAGATAGGAGTGCAGTCCGGCCCGCCCGAGCAGCGCGGCACCGTCCGGATCGGCGGCGATACGCGGCAGGTCCTTGTCGGTCACATGGGCCACCAGGACCGGGCGGGCGTCGGTCACACACCGGGTGATCAGCCGGTCGGCGTCGTACGAGGCGATCTGCCCGGTGGGGTCGGCGGCGCGCACGGCGTCGGTGGCGTAGGCGGCGGAGACGGCCAGCGCCCGGAAGCGGGCCGGTCCGCCGGGGACGCGGGGAGCGGGACGCCGGCCCTCCAGGACGGCGTCGAGCACATCCACCGCGGCCAGGTCGGCCAGCTCGGGCACGATCACGTCGGCGAGTTCGTGGGCCGTCTGGTCGACGTCGAGAGTGGTGCCGACAGTCGCGGAGGCGTCGGCGATGACGGCGAGGCGCCGGCGGGCACGGGCGGCTTCGGTGGCGGCCCGGTGCTGCTCGGTGACGTCGACGACGGAGGTCGCCAGGCCCAGGACCCGGGCGTTGGCGTCCTCCAGACGGTAGTACGACACCGACCAGGCGTGATCGGTGTGGGGGTCGTCGGCGGTGCGGCCGACGGTGAACTGGGCGAGCCGCGGCGTTCCGCTGGCGAGGACGTCGCGCATCGTGGCCACGATGGTCTCGGTGTCCAGGAACTGCAGGGCGTCGGCGACATGGCGGCCGATGTGCTGTTCGGCGGGCATGTCGTTGATGCGTTCCAGCGCCGGGTTGACCATGACGAAGCGCAGGTCGGTGTCGAGGACGGCGAGCCCGATCGGCGACTGGGCCACCAGCCGCACCGACAGCGCCAGATCCCGCTCCACCCGGCGCAGAACCGCCTGGTCGGTGGCGATGCCCAGGGCGAAGGAGTCGCCGTGCTCGTCCTGGAGCCGCATATTGCGGAACTCCACCAGACGGGTGCTGCCGTCCTTGTGCACGACGGGAAAGACCCCGGCCCAGCTCTTGCCGCTCGCCATCACCTGGGCGAACAGCTGGAAAATCAGCTCCAGGTTCTCCGGTGCCACGAGCAGGTGCGCGGCGGACTGGCCCAGCGCCTCCTCGGCGGTCCAGCCGAACAGTTCCTCGGCCTGCGGGCTCCACAGCGTGATCCGCCCGCGCGCGTCGAGCATCACCGCGGCGACGCCCAACACGTCCAGCAGGCCGCCAGGCTCGGAGGGGCCCGCCCCGACCGCGGCGACGTCGTCCGGGAACGCGTCGGTCGCACCCATCCAGCACTCCTTCCGCCGGCCACCTGGACCGGCAGCCGTGGTGCTTCCGTGCACCGGCCGTCTCTCGCCGTGCTTCAGCTGCCCTCCATCATCTCTCCAGACGGGACGGGCCCGCAGGGAGAGCCGGATCCCCAGGAGATCAATTCCCGGGGCGGGAGCTTGAAAAATGAAGGATTTCACGACGGGCGCCAGCCGTCACGCCATATGACGGAGCGAGGGCGGTACGACGCAGCGCGCCCGCGCTGTGAAGGCGATGGGCGAGCAGAGGGAAGAGCGGAGGGAGGGGCTCTGATCGGCGATCCCTGATCGCCGAGACCGCGGACGACAAGCCCCGCCTCGGACCGGCCCTAGTCTCCCCACTCCTCCGGCCCGCCGCCGAGCCAGTCGATGAGGTCGGTCTCCTCGACCTCCACCTCGTCCAGCGGCACATGCTCCGTCAGCCGGGTGTGCCGCAGGAACTTCACCAGGTCCTCGATCCGGTGGGCGACTCCCAGGGTCCGGTCGCCGACCGTCACGCGCCGCGCCCCGTCCGGGTCCGGCGGGTGCACGGTCACCCGTGGTGGCTTCTCGTCCATTCCCCCAGGTTGCGGCCGGGAACGACGGGGCGCATATCGCGGGCCGCTTCACGCCGCGTCGGCCCACCCGGCCGCCCGGTTCCGTCCCACCCAGCCGAACATCAGCAGCGCGGCCACCGCGGCGAAGGCGCACCAGGTGGAGAGGAACTCCAGCCGCCACAGCGATGCGCAGATCACCGCCCCCGCGCCGACCAGGCCGCCCAGCAGCCGGAGCAGCGGATCGCCGCCGAGCAGCAGGGCTCCGACGGTGGCGGCGAGATAGCCGGCGACGAGCGGCGGCGCGTACGGCAGCGCAAGCAGGTAACCGACGGTGTGGCCCCGGATTTCGGCCGTCGCGGGGCGGTCGGCCAGGCCGTACGCGAGGGCCGCCGCGGTGGCGAGACCCGCGGCGGCGGGGATCAGCAGCCGGCGCCGGGCGGCCGGTGGGGCCGCGAGGAGCACGCCCAGGGGCACCCATACGGCGAGCAGGGGCAGGGCGACGACCGCCCAGGCCGTGGTGGCCGGACCGGTGCCGCCGCCGGTACGCCAGACGGCGGACTCGATGATCTGGTGGATCCCGAGGAGCAGCGGCAGCGCGGCCAGCGGCAGATCGGATACGCGGCGCAGTCGTACGAGGCAGGCCACTCCGACGGCGGCGATTCCGGCGCCCGCCGCCAGGTCCGCCGTCGCGCTCCAGCACATCACGTCCCCCAGAGGCAGGCCGGACAACCAGCACGCCGGGCAAGCAGCACGCCGGACGGCCAGCGGGCCGGCCAGCAGCAGTCCGGGCAAGCGACGACGGGCCGCCGCGGATGGTGCGCCGCGGCGGCCCGTCTCAACTACTGGCTGTTAGAAGCCGAAAAGGCCACCGCCCCAGCCGAAGGGCCAGCCCCAGCCCCATCCACCGCCGCCCCAGCCCCAGCCGTGACCGTGACCGTGACCCCAGCCGCCGTGGCCCCAGTGGCCGTGGTGACGGTGGTGACGGCCGTGACCGTGACCGTGACCATGGCCATGACGGCCGTGGCCGTCGTCGGCCACGACGACCTTGGCCGTCGGCGCGACGGGTGCGGCCTGGGCCGCGCCGCCGAGCGGGACGATGGCGACGGCGGCAAGCGCCACGGTGGCCAGCGAACGTCCTATGATCTTGCGCATTGCGTTCTCTCCTGGTTGGCAGGGATCGGACATGGGATCGATACCGCGGAAACCAGGGCATTTTGCAGCCAATAGGGATATTCGCTCTTCCGTGCTGATATTGCTCCGACCGCAGCAGCCGCGCAGGACAGGGACGCCCGCCCGTGCCGTTCCGCAGCCCGCCGCCGAACCGGAGATTCCGCTGGTCAGAGGCGGATGATGACCAGCGCCGTGTCATCGGTGGCGCCGCCGGGCGGGATCAGCTCCGACAGCAGCGCATCGGCGAGCGCTTCGGGCGCGGCGCCCTGGTGCCGGGTGAGGGAATCCGCGAGGCGGGCCAGCCCGACGTCGATGTCCTCGCGGCGGCGTTCGATCAGCCCGTCCGTGTAGAGGACCAGGACGGTGCCGTCGGTGAACGGGGTGTGCGCCTCGGGCCGGGCCACATGATCGGGCCGGGCGCCCAGCGGCGGGTCGGTCGCCCGGTCCAGGAACTCCACGCTGCCACCCGGGCGCAGCAGGGCCGGCGGCGGATGGCCGGCGCTGCTGTAGGTGAGGGTGTGCGCGGCCCAGTCGATGACCACCTGCACGGCGGTGGTGGATTCGGCGCCGTCCACGGAGCCGGCGTACCGGCCGAGCACTTCCAGCGCTCGGGCGGGCCCACCGACGACGAGGGTCGCGGCGCTCAGCGCACTGCGGAGCTGGCCCATGACGCAGGCGGCCGCCAGCCCATGCCCGACGACGTCGCCGACGGCCACCGCCATCCGGTCCCCGGGCAGGTCGTCCAGTGCGTACCAGTCACCGCAGACGTTCAGCGCCCCGACGGCGGGCTGGTAGCGGACCGCCGCCCGGTGGTGCCCCACGGGCCGGGGCGCGGGCAGCATCGCGTCCTGGAGGGCCAGCGCCACCTGACGTTCCCTGGCATGGGCGGCGCGCAGCCGTTCGTTGACCGCCTGGAGCTCCTGGGCCCGGGTGTAGAGCTCGGCCTCCAGCCGCTCGCGGTTGCCGCCGGCCTCGCGGCGCGCCCTGATGAGCTCGGTGACCTCCTCGACCCGGTGGATGACCAGCTGCACCTTCCCGTCGGGGCCGAGCACGGGGGCGTTGACCGGGCTCCAGTAGCGCTCCTCGAACACGCCCGGCCGGCCGGGCGGCTCCACGTCGTAACGCTGGAGCGCCATGGTGTCGGTCGTGCCGGTGGACACCACCCGCCGGAGGGAGGCGAGGAGGTTGCGGGAGCCGGTCGCCTCCGGATCGCCGGGATTGTCGGGGAAGACGTCGATGAGATAGCGGCCGACCAGATGCTCCCGCTCGCGCCCGGAAACCCGCAGGAGCGCCTCGTTGACGTCGACGATCACGAACTGCGGGGTGAGCAGCAGCACGGCTCCCGGCAGGTCCTGGAAGACCGCCGCGTAGTCGATCCGGGGTTCGCTCACGGCAAGCTGCCTGCCTCGACGTCGGCGCCCTGGTCCGGTGCGCCGCATGCCGGCGGCCGGTCCGGGCCGGTCCCTTGACCAGGCGGTACGGGCGCGGCCGCGCGGCCGGCCCTGCGGTCAGTATGCGGCCTCCGAGCGGCCGCCGCCGCGCCCTGCCGGGCGCCCGCGGCGTTCGTCTGGCCGTGCCGCTCAGCGTTTGCGGGCCCGGCTCGGCTGGACCCTGGACGGCTCCCCCGGCATCTTCGGATGGTCGGGCGGGTACGGCAGATCGCCCAGTCCTTCGTCCGCCGCCTGCCGGTCGGCGAGTTCGAGGACGGATTCCAGACCGAAGGCGTGCTCGCCCATGTCCGCGTGCACATCGCCGAGTTCGGCGAACCGCGGCGGGACGGTGCGCAGGTCGAAGTCCTCGGGCGCGGCGTCGGACAGCTCCTCCCAGCGCAGCGGGGTGGAGACGGTGGCACGGGGCCGGGCGCGCAGCGAGTAGGCCGAGGCGATGGTCCGGTCCCGGGCCATCTGGTTGTAGTCCACAAAGACCTTGGCGCCGCGCTCCTCCTTCCACCAGGCCGAGGTCACCAGCTCCGGCATCCGGCGTTCCATGGCCCTGGCCAGCGCGATCGCGGCCCGTCTGACCTCGGTGAACGTCCATTGGGGCCGGATCGGGACGTAGATGTGCACCCCGCGGCCGCCGGACGTCTTGGGCCAGCCGCTCAGCCCGTGCTCGGCCAGCAGCTCGCGCAGCGCCTGCGCGACCGTGACGGCGTCGGCGAAATCCGTGCCGGGCTGCGGGTCGAGGTCGATCCGCAGTTCGTCGGGGTGTTCGGTATCGCCCCGCCGGACCGGCCAGGGGTGGAAGGTCAGACAGCCGAGGTTGGCCGCCCAGATGACCGCGGCCGGTTCGGTGGGGCATATCTCGTCGGCGAAACGTCCGCTGGGGAAGGCGATACGGGCGGTGGGCAGCCAGTCCGGCAGCCCCTTCGGCGCGCGCTTCTGATAGAAGAACTCGCCCTCCACCCCGTCGGGAAAGCGCTGCATGGTGGTGGGCCGGTCCCGCAGACCACGCAGCACCCCGTCCGCCACGGCGAGGTAGTACTCGGCGACGTCCAGCTTGGTGAATCCGCGCTCCGGGTAGTACGTCTTGTCCGGATGCGACACCCGCACCGTGCGCCCGGCGACGTCCAGCTCGACAGCTCCTGCGGCCATGCGTCCACGCTAGGTTCGGTGGGGCTCCGGCGCGCGGCGGGGAGCGACAGGGGCGGACCCTCGGGGTCTTCGAACCCCGGGCACACCAAGCCCCTGGCGCGCGCGAAGCGCCGCGAGCGCGCAGGATCGGGAGCATGGATCTGCCTGTCATGCCACCGGTCTCCCCCATGCTCGCCAAGCTGGTGACCGACATCCCCGCGGGCATGCAGTACGAGGCCAAGTGGGACGGGTTCCGGGTGATCGTCTTCCGGGACGGCGAGGACATCGAGATCGGCAGCCGTACGACGAAGTCCCTCACCCGCTACTTTCCCGAGGTGGTCGCCGCCGCGCGCGCCCAGCTGCCGCCGCGGTGCGTCGTCGACGGCGAGATCGTCATCGCCCATGACGGGCGGCTGCACTTCGAGGAGCTGCTGGAACGCATTCATCCGGCGGACTCCCGGGTCCGGATGCTCGCCGAGCGGACGCCCGCCTCGCTGATCGCCTTCGATCTGCTGGCCCTCGGCTCCGAATCGCTGATGGACGCGCCGCAGTCGGCCCGGCGGGAAGCGCTGGTGGAGGCGCTCCGCGCGGCCCGGGCCCCGGTTTACACCGCGCCCGCCACCACCGATCAGGAGCTGGCCCGGACCTGGTTCACACAGTTCGAGGGGGCGGGCCTGGACGGCGTGGTCGCCAAGCCACTGGATCTGCCCTACCGGCTCGGCGACCGGGCGATGTTCAAGATCAAGCACGCTCGCACGGCGGACTGTGTCGTCGCGGGCTACCGGCTGCACAAGAGCGGACCGGTCGTCGGATCCCTGCTCCTCGGGCTGCACGACAGTGCCGGGCAACTCCAGCATGTCGGGGTGTGCGCCTCGTTCCCCATGGCGAAGCGGCGCAAGCTCGTCGAGGAACTGGAGCCGCTGCGGATGGACGATGTCTCGGACCACCCCTGGGGCGACTGGACCGACGAGGCGGCACACGCGTCGCAGCGGATGCCCGGGGGGCCCAGCCGGTGGAGCGGCGGCAAGGACCTGTCGTGGGTGCCGCTGCGCCCGGAGTGGGTGTGCGAGGTCGCCTACGACCACATGGAGGGCAGCAGATTCCGTCATACGGCCCAGTTCCGCCACTGGCGCCCGGACCGGTCACCGGAGAGCTGCACCTACGCCCAGCTGGAGGAGCCGGTCGGCTACGACCTGGGAGAACTGCTCGGCGGCTGACGGCGCGCACCGCCGCATCACCGCGCCTCGCCCTCCTCGGGCGGCCAGCGGCGCCGGCTCTCCCCCGGCGCGAGGCGGTCCACCACCTCGGCCAGTTCCAGGCACGCCTGCTCGATCCGCCGCCGGATGGTGTTCTGCTCGGTGACGATGGCCGACAGCAGCAGCGCGGTCAGTGCCGCGGACCCGTTCAGGGCCTGGAGGTTGACCATGGCGGAGAGGAGGGACTGGCCTCCGAACGGCCCGCTCTGCTCGGTCGCCGCGGTGATCGCGAAGAGGGACAGCACCAGCACACAGGGCGCCGCGCCGATGAGCTGGAAGCGCAGTGCCGCCCACACGATCAGCGGAAAGACCAGGAACAGCACGGAAAGCTCGCTCCTGGTCACCAGCAGCGAGACCACGACACAGGCGGCCGCCAGCGCCGCCGCCTCCAACCACCGGGAGGGACGGACGTCCTGCGGCCACCGCACCGTACGGAGCGCGAGCAGCAGCGGGGCGACCACCAGCACGCCCATCGCGTCGCCCACCCACCACGCCGCCCAGGTCGGCCAGAAACCGCCCGGCGGCAGGTGGCCGGTGATCCACAGGGTGCAGCTGGCCACCGTGGCGCTGATCAGCATTCCGCCGAAGGCGCCGAGGGCCACCAGCGCCACACCGTCGCGCAGCCGGTCCATCTCGACGCGGAAGCCGACCCGGCGCAGCATCAGGTAGGAGAGCACCGGCGCGAGGGTGTTCCCCGCCATGATCCCCAGGGCGCCGGGGTCGACCGGGCTGAGCGAGGCGATGACCAGGAGCGTGCCGACGACGATTCCCGGCCAGGTCCAGAAGCCCACGAGGAACAGGCAGCTCAGCGCGATGCCGGTCGGCGGCCACAGAGGCGTGACCACCGCACCCCCGATCACCACGTGCTGCAGCAGGCCGACCCGTGCGGACGCGAAGTAGACGGCGGCGAAGGCGAGGATCGTGAGCCCTGCTGTAGCGAGACGCCGGAACTCCTCGGTGCGCACCACATCAGCCATCAGACAACGCCGATGTCCCGGTGCCGTTCACGACACGCGCGCCCGCGTCCGCGCTTCACCCGTGCCTGTCCTCCGCGGCGTCGTGGCACAGCACGATCACCGCGGCGTCGTCCTGGTGGCCGGTGAACTCGGCGACGCTCATCACCCCGGCGGCCACGTCGGCCGGTTCTGCGCCGACGGTGTCACTGACCAGCCGGGCCACCTTCGCCAGGCCCACCTCGATCGGGAACGACGGGCCTTCGACCACCCCGTCGGTGAGCAGCACGAACACCCCGGCCTTGGTGAGCCTGCGGCGGGTCACCGGGTACGACTCCGCCGGCATGATGCCCAGCGGCAGGCCGCCGGCGTCCTCGGCGAGGCCGAACCGGCCGTCGGCGGTGGCCCAGAGCCCGGGTACGTGGCCGGCGCGGGCGCTGGTCAGCTCCCAGGTGACCGGGTCGAAGCGGAGGAACGTACAGGTCGCGAAGAGGCCGCAGTCCACGGAGAGGAGCAGGTCGTTGGCCCTGCTGAGCACCTCGCCCGGGTCGGCGGCGCCGGTGGCCACGGCGCGCAGGGCGAGCCGGATCTGCCCCATGAAGGCGGCCGCCTCGACGTCGTGGCCCTGGACATCGCCGATGCAGTACGCGAGCGAGCCGTCCGCCAGCGGGAAGCCGTCGAACCAGTCGCCGCCGATGTCCAGACCGTGCCGGGCGGGTGCGTAGGTCGCGGCGGCCCGCAGTCCGGGCGCTTCCGGCAGGGTCGCGGGAAGCATCTCGCGCTGCAACGCCTCGGCGAGTTCCACCCGTGCCTGCTGGAGCTCAGCTCCTTCCCTCGCTTGAGCGGTCAACCGCCCGAGCGTGGACAGCAGGTCGTCTGCGCTCGCCGACCGCGGGGGACGACGCCGAAGCATGGACCGCTCCAAAGTGCATCGGTTCATGGGCCACTGCGGGGTACGCTCCGCGCGGCATTCCGTCCTGGCCTCCTGACCTGGGCATCCGGCCCTTTTCCGCATTCATCATATTTCCGCGGTTTGCCTTTCGCTTGATGAAGGCAAGCGCTTGATGAAGGCAAGCGGACCGCCCCGCTCAGGCGCAGCTCCAGCAGCCGGACCAACATGCGGTGCGGACCGGGTGGCCCCTCATGTCGTGCACGGCGCGATGCTTGCGGCGGTGGTCGGTGGCGGCGCTTGCCCGGAAGAGGTGCGCGGCGCACAGGATGACGGTGAGCGCGGCGAGTTCCTCGGGCTCGGCGCTGCCCCGGTCGATACGCAGCGGGACACCCGGCGGGTCGGGAGAGGCGGAGGTGCTCATGTGTGGGGTCCATGGGCTTGTCGGGCGGGGGCGGGTCCTCGCGGGGAGGGTGACGGGGGCTCAGGACGGGCGGCCTCGCCGGTGTTCGCGCAGGCCACAGGGCCGACGATAGGAGCGCGGCCGGGCGGTGTCGCGTGCTGCCGGGTCCGCCTGGGCCATCCGTGGCGGGGCCCGGGGCCGATCGGCGGACCTCTCGGCGCACTCACGCGTGACATCGGGCCGCGGGGCGCCGTGTCGGCCCCGGCCAATGCCGTACGTACGTAAACCATCCCTCAGGTATGTGCGACGCAGCCCAGGTATGTGCGACGAACGGCTACCGGATGACACAGCTAGGGATGGCAGGACGATGACACGTGATCGGACCGGCGGGAGCCGAGATCTCACGGGGGACGCAGGGCGCAGGGGATTCCTCAGGTGCGCGGCGGGCATCGCGGGGGTGGCGGCCGCGGGTGGGGTCGGCGGGGACGCGTACGCCGCTCAGCCGGAAACGAGCGGCGACAGAAGGCGGGACGACGGAAAGGTCCGGCCCAAGCGGGTCCCCTTCCACGGGGAGCATCAGGCCGGCGTCGTGACGAAGCAGCAGCGCCACGCCTCCTTCCTCTCGTTCGATGTACTGGCGGAGGACCGCAAGGAGCTCAAGGAGCTGTTCAAGGAGATCACGTCGCGGTCCCGCAAGATGGTGAGCGGCGTGGCCAAGTCCAGGCACCAGGAGGACGGGCCCACCACCGACCTGCTCACCATCACGCTGGGCGTGGGGGCGTCGCTCTTCGACGACCGCTTCGACCTCTCCGCGCACCGGCCCCGGCACCTGAAGGCGATGCCGCAGTTCCCCAACGACCGGCTGACTCCTTCGCTCTGCCACGGCGACCTGTCGCTGCAGATCTGCGCGAACTATCCGGACGCCGTGGTGCATGTCGTCCGCGACCTGGCGCGGACGACCGACGGCATGCTCCGGCCGCGCTGGCGACGGAACGCTTACATCAATCCGTCGCGGCCCTCGGGGCCGGGACGGGTCTTCCTCGGCTTCAAGGACGGGCTCCAGAACCCGGACACCGGCTCGTCCGAGGAGATGGACCGGCTGATGTGGGTGACGCCGCCGTGCGGGGAGCCGAAGTGGGCGCTGGGCGGCTGCTATCAGGTGGTGCGGCTGATCCGGTTCGACGTCGAGAAGTGGGACCAGCTCCCGATCTCCGACCAGGAGAAGATCTTCGGGCGGCACAAGTCGAGCGGGGCGCCCCTGAGCGGCACGAAGGAATCGGACACGCCGGACTTCAGCAACGACCCGCACGGGGAGAAGATCCCGCTCAACGCGCATATCCGCCTCGCCAACCCGCGCACCCAAGAGACCGACAACTCCCGCCTCTACCGGCGGAGTTACAACTTCGACAACGGGTTCGACGAAGAGGGGCGGATGAACCTGGGGCTGGTGTTCTGCGCCTACCAGCAGGACGTGGAGCGGCAGTTCGCCACCGTGCAGCGGCGGCTGGAGGACGAGCCGCTGTCCGAATTCGTCACACCGTTCGGCGGCGGCTATTTCTACGTACTGCCCGGGGTGGAGGACGAGCACGACTATCTCGGGAGGTCGCTGCTGCGGAAGCGGTGACCTGAGGCGGCGGGGGTTCGCGTCCCCTAGGGGTTGTTCGAACAGATCCCCTAGGGGACGCGAAGGCCCCTTGCAGGCCACAACGCGGGGGCGCTGGGCGATATTCCCGCTGGCGATATGCCCGCCGGATGATCCGTCTCCGGGTGAGCCGTCTCAGGCGAGACGTCTCCGGGCGAGCCGTCTCCAGTGAGATGTCTCCGGGTGAGCCGTCCCCGGTGATCCGTCTCCGCGTGACTGCGTCTCCGGGTGATCCGACCGCGCAAGTCGGGTCACGGACGCGGCCGGTGGCGCGTGGTCTGTGCCACGCGCCACCGGCCAGAGGGATACGCGGTCGCTCCCCGGGGCGCCGGGGTGTCTCACCGGGCGGGTGCGGCCGCCGGTCGGTCGGTGGGTTTGCCCACGGGTTCGGTGGATGTCCTGCCGACGGGGGCGAAGCGGGCGGCGTCGGGCGGTGCACCGTGCTCCTGCGGGGGCGCGGTCCAGCGGCCGAGCACCATCTCCGCGGTGATCCCCGGGCCGAACCCGGCGATCAGGCCGGTGCCCGGGGCGGAGATCTTGCCCTCCTCGAAGAGCCGGTTCAGCGCGTCGAAGACCACCGCACTGGCGATATTGCCGTTTTCGGTGAGCGTCGCCCGGCTGAACCGGAAGGTCTCCGGTGGGAGGGACAGGAACCGGGAGAGGTCGTCGAGGATGCGCGGCCCGCCGGCGTGCACGATGTAGAAGTCCAGGTCCGTGACGTCCCAGCGGTGCTGTTCGGCGAGTGTGCGCAGGGCCGGGGCGAGCATTTCCATCGTGCCGGGCACGCGTTTGTCCAGAAGGAAGTGGAAGCCGGTGTCGCGGACCGCGTAGGAGATCCAGTCCTCGGTGTCCGGCACCAGATGGGAGCCGTTGCGCTCCAGCCATATGCCGCTGCCGCCCTTGCCGCGCACCACGGCCGCGGCTATCGCATCGCCGAACAGCCCGTTGGACAGCAGCGATCCCACGCCCAGGTCGGTGGGCTGGTAGCACAGCGAACAGAACTCGCAGGCCACGATGAGCACATTGGCCTCGGGGTAGGCGCGGCAGAAGTCATGCGCCCGGTTGATCGCGGCGCCGCCCGCGGCGCAGCCGAGCTGGGCGATCGGCAGTTGCCGGGTGTCGGTGCGGAAGCCCAGCTCGTTGATCATCCATGCGGTCATCGACGGCATCATGAAGCCGGTGCAGGAGACGTAGATCAGCAGATCGATCTCCTCGGCGGTGACTTCGCCGTGTGCCAGCGCTCTGCGCACCACGTCCGGCACCCGCTCCTTGGCCTCCGCGGTGTAGAGGGCGTTGCGTTTCTCGAAGCCGGGGTGGCGCAGCGTCGCGTCGATGGGCTGGACGAGATGGCGGGTGCGCACTCCGGTGTTCTCGATGAGCCGCAGAACCAGGCCGAGTTGCTGGTGTTGCCCATGCAGCGAGCGAGCGAGTTCCAGCGTCTCTTCGAGGGTGATGATGTGTTCGGGCACGGCGATGGCCGGTCTGCACAACGTTGTCATGGCTGGTTCCCTCCAAGGGTCCAGTCGGCGTACGTCGTCGGATGCGCAGGCCTCACCAGGCAACAGGCAGGGCCAGCGGATAGCGCCAGATCGAGCCGGTGTTCCAGTCGATCTCGTCCTCGGGTACGGCGAGGCGCAGCCGCGGGAAGCGGTCGAGGAGCGTGCCGATGGCGACCTGGAGTTCCATCCGGGCCAGGTGGGAGCCGAGGCAGTGATGGGTGCCGTAGCCGAACGTCATGTGGTGCGGGCTGCCGCGTTCGAGGTCCAGTTCGCCGGGCCGCTCCCACATCTGGGGGTCGCGGTTGGCGGCGAGGTAGGAAACGTGGATCACGTCTCCCTCCCGGACGGTCACGCCGTCGATCTCGACGTCCTCGGTGGCCACCCGGGCGATGCCCACGCCCTGCCGGAAGGGGATGTAGCGCAGCAGCTCTTCGAGAGCGGTGGGGAGCAGTTCGGGGTCGGTGCGCAGCTTGGCGAGCTGTTCCGGGTGCGTCAGCAGCGTGTAGGTGATGTTGCTGAGCTGGTAGGTGGTGGTGTCGTGGCCCGTGACGAGCAGCACCATGCCCAGGACGGCCAGCTCCTGCGGGTCGAGGAGCTCGTCGCCGTCCCTGGCGGTGGCCAGGCTGCTCAGCAGGTCCTCGCCCGGATCGCGCCGCCGCCGGGCGGTGAGATCGGTGAAGTAGGCGCGGAGCTGTTTCTTGGCCTCGTCGGCCGCTTCGCGGTCCGGTACGCCGATCGCCATCATGTCCATGGCCCAGCCGCGCAACTGCCGACGGTCGTTCGGCGGGATGTCCAGCAGCTCACAGATGGTGGTGAGGGGCAGCCGCGAGGAGAGGAACTGGATGAGGTCGGCGGGGGCGCCGTGCTCGGTCATCTCGTCGAAGAAGCCGTCCACGATTCTCTGGGTGGTGGCGCGCAACTGCTCCACCTGGCGGTTGGTGAAGCCCTTGGCCACGAGGCGGCGCAGCCGGTTGTGTTCCGGTGGGTCCATGAGATTGATCGCCTCCACCTGGGCGATCGGGGCGGGTGTCATCCGGGGTAGGTCACGTCCGATGCCCGCGGCACGGCTGAACCGGCGGTCCGTGGTGACGAACCGGACGTCGTCGTACCTGGTCACCAGCCATGCTTCGCCCTCGCCGTGCGGCATGCGGATACGGGCGATGGGCGCCTCGTCCAGCAGCCGCTGTAGCAGCGGGTCGAATTCCAGGGCGTTGGTGTGGGCGAAGGGGCACTGCCAGACCTTGGTGTCAGGGCTCACGGGCATACTCCAACCTCAGGGGGACATGGAGATGTAGACCCCGAGACGGGTACGCCATGCGCGGCGCGCCGCGTTTTCGCCCGACTGGACCCTCGATCGAACCCGAATGGCCCCGTTTGGCGTGCGCGGAGCCCCGGGTCACCTCGTCGGTCGAGGCGGCCCGGGGCTCCGGCCTGTGCGCGGTGTGCGGTCGGTTCGGTCCCTTCGGTCGCGCGGTCCGTGCTGTCGGCTCAGTCCCTTCGGGTCGCGCGGTCAGTGCTGTCGGTTCAGCCGCAGTTTCCGTTCGCCGGCTTTTCGGCGAAACGGTCGGCGAGCCAGTTGGCTGCCGGCACGGAGCCCGCTATCGCGCCGGCGACGTGTTCACCGAGCGGGAGCGAGGTCCACCGGACGTCGGCGCCGATGCCGCACCAGTCGGCGCGCAGCTGCTTGCCGACCGAGTAGGGGATCAGTTCGTCGGCGGTCCCGTGGTAGAGGTACACCGGCGCGTCGGGCTTGCGGGTGCCGAGGTGGGAGGCGCGCAGCTGCTGCTGCCAGTCCGCCTCGTGGAGCGGGTTCCTGACCGTGACGTCGGAGATCTTCTGGAAGGCTCCCGCGACGCCGTCGATGGCCACGCAGTTCGTCTTCATGAATCCGACGAAGCGGCGGCCCTTGTCGTTGAGGTACTTGTCCAGGTCCAGTTCGGGGAAGGCCGCGTTCTGGCCGATGGCGGCCATCAGGATCAGGCCCGCGCCCGCGTTGCCGTTGTTGAAGTCGGCGGTCTTCAGCAGGTCGGCGGGGACGCCGCCGGTCGCGGTGCCCTTGACCTTGAGCTCGGGGGCGTACGCCGCGTGCAGCTCGGCAGCCCAGCTGCTGGCCTGGCCGCCCTGGGAGTAGCCCATGATGCCGACCGGGGAGTCCTCGGTGACGCCGGCCGCGGCGGCTTCGGGCAGCCGCTGCGCGGCGCGGGCGGCGTCCAGGACGGCCTGCCCCTCGGCGCGTCCCACGGTGTAGGTGTGGTCTCCGGGGGTGCCCAGCCCTTCGTAGTCGGTGACCGCGACCGCCCAGCCGCGGTTGGTGAGCTGCTGGATGAGGTTGGCTTCCATCGTCGTGCCCTTGGGGAAGCCGGCCGAGGGCGCGCAGGAGTCGCCGAGGCCGACCGTTCCGACGGCGTAGGTGATCAGGGGGCGCGGTCCCCGCTTGCCGTCCTTGGGGACGATGACCGTTCCGGAGACGGTGTTGGGGGTGCCTTTGGCGGTGGTGGAGCGGTAGGTGATGTGCCAGGCGCGGGTGTTGGTGGGCTGGCCCGGGAGCGGGTGGAAGGACGTCGGGGCGGACGTCACGATGTCGCCGGGGCTGCCGTGCGCGGTCGGCCCGGCCGGCGCGGCGCCCGCGCGGGTGAGGCCGAGCGACAGGGACAGGGCGGCGACGGCGGTGAGTGCGGTGATTGCGGCGGAGCGACGGTGCATGCGGCTCTCCCAACTGACGCATGTGCTGGGGTGGTTGGGGCGACCGTAGTGACTCGCGAGTAAGGAAGGGGCTGACCGGGACGCTCAGCTTTGTTGACCCGGTGTCTCATTGCCCCGCGGTCTCATCGGCCCGCGGTCTCATCGGCCCGACGGCTCATGGCGGTCGTCGACGCCGTTCCCGGTCAGCCGGTACGCGCCCGGCGTCGTCCCCGTCCAGCGGCGGAAGGCCCGGTGGAAGGCGGTGTCCTCGGAGAAGCCGATCCGCGCCGCCAGTTCGGCGATCGGCTCCTGCCCCGCGGCCAGCGAGGAGATCGCCGCGTCCCGGCGTACCGTGTCCTTCAGCCGCTGGTACGAGGTGCCCTCGGCCTGCAGCCGGCGCCGTAGCGTCGCCGGGCTCACCGCCAGCCGGGCCGCGACCTCGGCCACCTCCGGCAGCCGCGCCGGCGGCTCCGCCCGCAGCGCCTGCACGAGGGCGCGCCGCACCTGCTCGGCGACGGTCGTGCCGTAGTCGCGCCGGCTCAACAGATCCGCCGGTGCCCGCCACAGCATCGCGGTCAGCGCGGCCTCGTCCCGTACGACCGGCGCGGCCAGCCAGCGCGCGTCCCAGCCTGCGGCGGTGCGCTCCGCGCCGAAGTGCACCGGGCAGCCGAAGAGGACGTCGTACTCGTGGGCGTGGGCCGGCGCCGGGTAGGCGAAGCGGGCCCAGCGCAGCGGGATGCGCCGTCCGATCAGCCAGCTGGAGAGCCGGTGCCAGATGATCAGGATGCACTCGGAGAGGAAGTTCCCCTCGTCGTACGGACGCAGATCGTTGCGCACCGAGAAGACCGCCTCGTCGGAGCCGTCCTCGGCGGCGACGGTGTCGAGCGCCATCTCGGGGCCGCCGGGAAACAGTCCGTAGAAGCGCGCCGCCCGGTGGAGCGCCGCTCCCAGGTCCTGGCAGCCGAGGCAGGCGTGGCACATCATCGCGAACGTGCCGCGGCGGCTGGGTGTGGGGCCGAGGCCCAGGAATTCGTCGTCGGTGGCGTGGTGGAGGGCCTTGACCAGGCGGGTGAACTGCTCGGGGGTGACCCGCGCGCGGTCGTCGCCGAGCAGCAGCGGCGGGATCCGCGCGGTCTGGAGCAGCGGCACGGTGTCGATCCCGAGCCGCCGCGCACCGCTCAGCGCGGCCCGCACATGGTGCATCGCGATCGTCAGCCGATTCATGCCCCGACACGGTAGCCGCCGTGAGCGAAGAGGTCAGCGAGGGTGACGGTTCTCGTCATCCTCGGGGGTCAGGGTGTGTCTCTAGCGTCGTACGGGCAAGTACGGGCGGGTACGGGCGACAGGCCTTCCAGGGCCGGCCCGCGATCCGTCGAACGCACCCCGTTCTTGGCATTCCGTGACAGTTCTTGGCAGCCGTTGGCTCTCCGGGAGGCACGATGCACAACAGGCCCGACACCCTCGCCGTGTTCACCGAATGGACGGCGGAGCGGTTCCACGATCTTCCCGCGTTGCGCTTCCGAGAGGGCGAGGGGTGGGGCGACCGCACGTACGGCCAACTCCGGGACGCTGTAAGGGCGGTGGGGCGCGGGCTGATCGGCGGGCTGGGGGTGCGGGCGGGCGACCGGGTGGCGATTCTCTCCGAGACCCGCCCGGAGTGGACGTATGCGCACTTCGGGGTGCTCGCGACGGGCGCTGCCGTGGTGCCGGTCTATCCGACGGCGGGGGACGGGGAACTCGCCTGGGTGCTGGCGGACTCCGGCGCGTGTGCCGTCATCTGCGAGGGGCGGGAGCAGGCGGCCCGGGTCGCGCGCATCCGCTCCGAGCTGCCCGCCCTGCGGCATATCGCCCTGCTGACCGAGACGGGGAACGGGGCGGAGCAGGCGGACGGGGCCGGGGACGGGTACCTCGCGCTGGACGCCCTCCCCTCCCCCGCCGCGCTGCCGGAACTCCGGGCCCGCTCGGCGGCGGTCACCGGCGCCGATCTCGCGGCCATCGTCTACACCTCGGGCACCACCGGCCCGCCCAAGGGCTGCCGGCTCACCCACGGCAACTTCGCCGCCGTGCAGGACAGCACCGCGCACCTCATCGCGGGCGGCCCCGGCGATGTCACCTATCTCTATCTCCCGCTCGCCCATCTCCTCGCCCAGCTCATCGAGTTGAAGGCGCTGCTGCTCGGCGGCACGCTCTGCTACTTCGGCGGGAAGATCGAGAACGTGGTCGCCGAGCTGGCGGAGGCCCGTCCGACACATCTGCCGTCCGTGCCCCGCCTCTTCGAGAAGGTGTATGCCACGGTCCGCTCGCTGGCCGAGTCGCAGGAGGGCGGCCTGGACCGCTTCGAGGCGGCAGTACGGACCGGCGTCGAGGTCGCCGAGCTGCGAGACCGCGGCGAGGAGCCGGGCGGGGAGCTGCTGGAGCGCTGGCGGGCCGCCGACGGGACGCTGTTCTCGCTGGTCCGGGCGGCTTTCGGGGGACGGCTGAGGTGGGCACTGACCGGCGCGGCGCCGATCGCCCCGCAGACCCTGGACTTTCTGCGGGCCTGCGGTATCGCCGTCCATGAGGGGTACGGCATGACGGAGTCGGCGGGTGTCATCTCGCTCAACCATCCGGGCGCGGTGCGGTACGGGACGGTGGGGCGGCCGGTCGCGGGCTGCGAGGTACGGATCGCGGAGGACGGTGAGGTGCTGGCCCGCGGCACCAACATCTTCGCCGGCTACCACGCGAACCCGGCAGCGGACGCGGAGGCGCTGGACGCCGACGGCTGGCTGCACACCGGCGACCTGGGCGCGCTCGACGCCGACGGTTTCCTGTCCATCACCGGCCGCAAGAAGGAGCTGATCATCACCTCCAGCGGCAAGAACCTCACTCCGTCGACGGTGGAGTTCGCCATCCAGCAGTCGCGCTATGTCTCCCGCGCGGTGATGATCGGTGACCGCCGCCCGTACCCGGTCGCGCTGATCACCCTGGACCCCGAGGAGATCGCGACGTGGGCCGCCCGCACGGGCACGCGGCTCGGCGACGTCCCGGCCCGCCACCCGGCGGTCCGCGCGCTGGTGCAGGAGGCGGTGGATGCGGCCAACGAGCGGGCGGCCCGCCCGGCCCGGATCCGCGCCTTCGCGATTCTGGCGGAGGATCTCGCGGTCGAATCCGGGGAGCTCACACCGACGCTGAAGGTGCGACGGGCGGCGGTGGCGGAGCGCTACGCGAAGGAGATCGAGGCGCTGTATTCCTCATGAGCACTGCGCACCATGGGGTTGCTCGCCGTGGGAGGCGGCCTCAGCAGATCCGCGGCAGTTGCTCTCCCATCGGCAGGTCCACCACCCGGGTGCCGCCGAGCGGAGTGCGCGCCACCACCATCCCCGGGTGGTCCCCGACGACCTCGCCGATCGCCGCGGCCCCGGCGCCCAGGGGGTGGGCGCGCATCGCGTCCAGCACGGCGTCGGCGTGGTCGCGGGGCACGAAGGCGACGAGTTTGCCCTCGTTGGCGACGTACATCGGGTCCAGGCCGAGGATGGCGCAGGCGTTGGCGACGGTGGGCGGGACGGGGACGGCACGTTCCTGGATGACGACGCCGGTGCCGGAGGCGGTCGCGATCTCGTTGAGGGCGGCGGCGAGGCCACCCCGGGTGGGGTCGCGCAGTACGTGCAGGTCGGGGGTGACGGCGAGCAGGGTTTCGACGAGGCCGCCGAGCGCCGCGCAGTCGCTCTCGATCTCCACGCCGAATTCCAGGCCCTCCCGCACACTCATGATCGCCACGCCGTGGACGCCGATGGGGCCGCTGACGAGCACCACATCGCCGGGGGCCACGCGCTGCGGGCGCAGATCGACCCCGTCCGGAATCAGGCCGATGCCCGCGGTGTTGATGTAGATGCCGTCGCCGTGGCCGGCCTCCACCACTTTGGTGTCGCCGGTCGCCACCTCGACGCCGGCGGTTCGCGCGGCCGCGCCCATCGCCTCGGCGACCGCGGCGACCACCGGCATCTCGACGCCCTCCTCCAGGATGAATCCGCAGGAGAGGTAGGCGGCCCGTGCGCCGCTCATGGCGAGGTCGTTCACGGTGCCGTTGACCGCGAGGTCGCCGATGCTGCCGCCGGGGAAGAACAGCGGCCGGACGACGAAGGAGTCGGTGGAGAAGGCGAGGCGCGCGCCGCCGAGGGAGAGTGCCGCGGAGTCTCCGAGCTGGGCGAGGAGTTCGCCGCCGAAGGCGGGGGCGAAGATCTGCTGGACGAGTTCGGCGGAGAGCGCGCCGCCTCCGCCGTGTCCCATGACCACCCGGGGCTGGTCGCGCAGCGGGGCGGGGCAGGTCCAGCCGGAGATGTCCAGGGGCGCGCCAGGGGATGGGACGGTGGTGTCAGGCAACGGGGCTCGCCTCCAGCGGGGTGGGTGTGACGCCGAGTCGGCGGTAGAGGTAGTAGGCGGCGCAGGCGCCCTCGCTGGAGACCATGGTGGCGCCGAGCGGGGTGCGCGGGGTGCAGGTGGTGCCGAACGCCTCGCACTCGTGGGGCTTGAGGAGTCCCTGGAGGACTTCTCCGCTGCGGCAGGCGGCGGGCTCGCGGGTGGTGATGCCGTCCACCGAGAAGCGGTGTTCGGCGTCGTAGTCGCGGTAGCGGGGGGACAGCCGCCAGCCGCTGGCGGGGATGGTGCCGATGCCGCGCCAGGAGCGGTCGGTGACCTCGAAGACGTCCTGGAGCATGGCCTGGGCCGCGGGGTTGCCCTCGGCGCGTACGGCGCGCGGATAGGCGTTGTCCACGGTGTGGTCGCCGCGTTCCAGCTGGCGGACGGCGCGGCGGATGCCCTCCAGGATGTCCAGCGGTTCGAAGCCGGTGACGACGATCGGGACCTGGAAGCGTTCGGCCAGTGCGGGGTACTCCCCCGTGCCCATCACGCTGCACACGTGTCCGGCGGCGAGGAACCCCTGCACCCGGCAGCTCGGCGAGCTCATGATCGCCTCGATGGCCGGCGGTACGCGGACGTGCGAGACCAGCAGGCTGAAGTTGGGGATGCCCAGCCTGCGGGCCTGATAGACCGTCATGGCGTTGGGTGGTGCGGTGGTTTCGAAGCCGATGCCGAAGAACACGACCTCGCGGTGCGGGTTCTGCTGGGCGATCTTCAGCGCGTCGAGCGGGGAGTAGACGACGCGTACGTCGCCGCCTTCGCTGCGTACCCGGAACAGGTCGCGGTCGCTGCCGGGGACGCGGAGCATGTCGCCGAAGGAACAGAAGATCACGTCGGGCCGGGCGGCGATCTCCAGGGCCTTGTCGATGACTTCGAGCGGTGTCACACAGACCGGGCAGCCGGGGCCATGGATCAACTCGACCTGTTCCGGGAGGAGTTGGTCGATGCCGTGCCGGATGATGGTGTGGGTCTGGCCGCCGCAGACCTCCATCAGGGCCCAGGGCCGGGTCACCGTCGCCCGGATGTCGTCGAGCAGGCGGCGGGCCAGCTCGGGGTCCTGGAATTCGTCGATGTACTTCACTGCCGCGCCTCCCGCGCTCCGTCGCTCTCCCCCACTCTCAACTTCGTTCGAGCGGGGGCACCCCCATCGGCTTCCGGTGTGCCGTTCGCCTCCGCGGCCGCCGCCCAGGGGTCGCCGAACTCCTCCTGGAGCAGGCCGAGTTCCTCGAAGAGGGCGAGGGTCTGCCGGGCCGATTCCTCGTCCAGCCGTTGCAGCGCGAAGCCCACATGGACGATCGCGTACTCGCCCACCGCCAGGTCGGGGACGTATTCCAGGCAGACGTCCTTGACCACGCCGCCGAAGTCGACGGTGGCCATACGGGTGCCGTCCCGTTCCTCGATCTCCAGAACCTTGCCGGGTACCGCCAGGCACATGGGCCTCTCCTCATCGTGGGTGCGTTGCGTCGCCTCGCCGTGCCGGCCGACGTCACTGTCGCTCAGGGCGCGGCTCCCGCCCGGCGCGCCGCCACCACGATCTGGCCGAGCGCCAGTCCCCCGTCGTTGGGCGGGACCCGGCGGTGGCGCAGCACGGTGTGGCCGTCCTCCCGCAGCAGGCGGGCGGTGTCCCGGGCCAGCAGGGTGTTGGCGAAGACGCCGCCGGTCAGGGCGACGGTGCGCAGGCCGGTGCGCTCCCTGGCCCGGGCACAGAGCCGTCGGACGAGGCCGGCGACCGCGGTGTGGAAGCGGGCCGCGATCAGGGCCGGGTCGGTGCCCGTGCGGAGGTCCGCCACGATGGCGGCGAGCACCGGGGCCGGGTCGGCGACGAGGTCGGCGGTCCCCGTGGCGGGCGGTGCGGACCGCAGGGCGAAGGTGTAGCCGGGGCCGGGGTCGGGGCCCGCGGTGAGCGCCGCGGCTTCGAGGGCGAGTGCGGCCTGCGCCTCGTATCCGGCGTGGTGGCAGATCCCGGCGAGCGAGGAGACGGCGTCGAAGAGGCGGCCCATGCTGGAGGTGGGGACGCAGTGCAGGCCGCGGTCCAACTGCCGTGCCAGCAGCCGCTGTTCGTCCGGCCGGCAGGCCGCCGTCGGGGGCAGGTCGTCGGCCCAGTCGAGGCCGGCGGCGCGCAGCTGCGCGAGCGCCATCCGGTAGGGGCGCCGGACCGTGGTGTCGCCGCCGGGCAGCGGGACGTAGGCGAGCTGGCCGAAGCGGTGGTAGCCGGTGTAGTCGGCGAGCAGGATCTCACCGCCCCAGACTGCGCCGTCGTCCCCGTATCCGGTGCCGTCGAAGGCGACGCCGATGACCGGGCGGGCGCCGTCCAGGCCGTGTTCGGCCATGGCGGCGGCGATATGCGCATGGTGGTGCTGGACCCGGACGAGCGGTCTGCCGTCCGTGTGGCGCTGCGCCCACCGGCCGGAGTGGTAGCCGGGATGCCGGTCGGCGGCGAGGAGTCGGGGGCGTACTCCGGTGACCGTCTCCAGATGTGCCTCGGCCCGCTCGAAGGCGGTCTGGGTGGCCAGGTCGTCCATGTCGCCGATGTGCGCGGACAGCCAGGCGCGGTGGCCTTCGGCCAGGCAGAGCACGTTCTTCAGGTCGCCGCCGACCGCGAGTGCGGGCCGTACCGGCACCGGGAGCGGGACCGGGAACGGGGCGTAGCCGCGGGACCTGCGCACGAACAGCGGCTCCCCGTCGCAGATACGGACCACGGAGTCGTCGCACGGCACCTGGATCCGGCGATCGTGGGCGAGCCACGCGTCGGCCAGGTGCGCCAGGCGCCGCAGGGCTTCGTCGTCATCGGTGACGATCGGTTCGCCCGCGACATTGCCGCTGGTCATGACGAGCAGTCGGGGGCCACGGGGGTCTCCGGGCAGCCCGAGCAGCAGGTGGTGCAGCGGGGTGTACGGGAGCATGACGCCGAGGTCGGGGCTGCCGGGGGCGACGGCGGGGGACGGTTCCGGCGCTCCATGGGCCGGGGCGGGGTGCGGCTTACGGCGCAGCAGGACGATGGGCCGTACCGCACCGGTGAGCAGCGCACGTTCCTCGGGGCTGATGTCCACCAGGTGCTGAACATCAGTGAGGTGACGGGCCATCAGAGCGAAGGGTTTGTCGCCGCGGCCCTTGCGGCGGCGCAGCAGAGCGACAGCGGCGTCGTCGGAGGCGTCGCAGACGAGGTGGTAGCCGCCGAGGCCCTTGACGGCCACGATCGCTCCGGCGGCGAGCAGCCGGCGGGTCTCGGCGACGGGATCGGGGCCGGTCACCGGACGCGGCGGGCGGGTGCGGTCGGCCGGGTCCGCGGTGAGCAGGCGCAGCCGGGGGCCGCAGTCGTGGCAGGCGATGGGCTGGGCGTGGAACCGCCGGTCGGTCGGGTCGGCGTACTCCCGGGCGCAGTCGGGGCACATCGGGAAGCGCGCCATGGTCGTCTGGGCGCGGTCGTAGGGCAGCCCGGTGACGAGGGTGAAGCGCGGCCCGCAGTGCGTACAGGTGAGGAACGGGTGCCGGTGGCGGCGGTCGGCCGGGTCGGTCAGCTCGGCCAGGCAGGCGTCACAGGTGGCGGCATCCGGGGCGACCAGGGTGCGGGCCGGGCCGTCGGCCCGGGAGGGCAGGATGGTGAAGCCGCGGCCGCCCGTGGCGGCGATGTCCTGCGCCTCGACGGCCTCCACCACGGCCAGCGGTGGCGCGTCCCCGCTGATCCGGGCGCGGAAGCGGGCCAGAGCCGCGGGCGTGCCCTCGACCTCGGCGCTGACTCCCTCGGCGGTGTTGGTGACATGGCCGGTCAGGCCCAGTTCGGTGGCCAGGGCATGCACGAACGGGCGGAATCCCACGCCCTGGACGACCCCGCGCACGGTGAACCGGCAACGCGCGGCGGCCGTCGCGGGAGCGGGGGCGGTGCCGGTACCGGGGGCCGTGTCGACCTGCCCGGTGGTCATGAGCTGCTCGACGCCACGGTGCCGGGGTGCGGGTGGCTGTGACCGGTGCCGTGTCCGTGGTCCGCGTCGTGGCCATGGCCCGCGTCGCCGCCGTGACCATGACCGTCGTGGGACTGCCTGGCCATGACCGGGACATGACGCGGAGCGCCGTCGCGGGCCGCCAGTGCCCGGTCCAGCAGGACGCCGTCCCCCTCGCCCCGGCGCGCCGAGGTGCGGACGATCTCCACGCCGGGGTTGACCCGTTCGACGTTGGCGCGGAACGCCTCGGCGTCGAAACCGACGGCCTCCGCGATATCGGTCTTCGTCACCACGACCAGATGGGCCAGCCCGAAGGCGGTCGGGTACTTCAGCGGTTTGTCCTCCCCCTCGGTCACCGAGGCGAGCACGATCCGCAGTGTCTCCCCCAGGTCGTAGGAGGCCGGGCAGACGAGATTGCCCACGTTCTCGACGAACAGCAGCCGGGTGTCCGGCGGGAGCCAGCCGTCGAGGTGCCCGCCCAGCATGTGCGCTTCGAGGTGGCACAGTCCGTCGGTGAGGACCTGCTTGACGGGCGCACCGGAGCGGGCGAGCCGTACCGCGTCGTTCTCGGTGGCGAGGTCGGCGGTCAGCGCCGCCACCGGCACGCCCCGGCGCCGGGCGAGCGTGAGTTCCCGCTCCAGCAGGGCGGTCTTGCCACTGCCCGGACTGGACAGCAGGTTGATGACGGCGGTGCCGCGGGCCGCCAGATCCTCGCGGAGCGCATGGGCGCAGGCGTCGTTCTTGGCGAGGACCGCCTGTTGCAGGTCGACGACGCGGCACATGGTTCAGCGCTCCTCGGTGCTCGGTACGGGCGTGGGTGCGGGTCTCGTCGCGGGCTTTGCGGGCTTGGGAGACCGGCGTGCGGGTGCCGGGTTGTCGTGCCAGCACACGCTGGCGATCTGCAGTTCACGGCCGGACAGCAGCTCCGCCGTCGCACCGCCGCACCGCGGGCAGCTCAGCTGTGGCGGCATGCCCACCTGCCAGGTGTCGGCGCAGGGGCCGCAGCGGGCGCGGGCCGGGACGGGTTCGGTGATGAGTTCGGCGCCCTCCAACAGCGTTCCCGCGCAGGCGAGTTCGAAGGAGAAGGCCAGGGCTTCGGGGACCACTCCGGCCAGTTCGCCGACCTGGAGCCGGACGCTGCTGACCGCCGTCGCCCCGGGGGGCGGGGCCGCGCGTTCGACCTGGTCCACGACCGCCAGCGCGATGGACATCTCGTGCATCGGTCTCCGTCCGGGTGGGGGTTGGCCGGGTACCGCCCGGTTTCCCGAACCGGGTGCCGCTCGCTTCGTCGGACGGGTTCATTAGACTGCGCGCCCGTAGGGCACCCGGGGTGCCTCGCCGGGGCGGCGGCGCCGCGTACACCGTTCGGTGCAGCGTCGCCCCCTCCCAGCGGTCACATGGCCCGCATACGGAGGTAGCGCCTCAGGTCGGGCAGCAGGGACTTGAGGGTGAGGGCGAGGGCGGCGGTGGCCGCCCCGCCCAGGGCGAGTTTCAGCATGATGTGGGGTTCCTCTCGGTGGTGTGCGACCGGGCGTCGGCGCCCTGCGCCGGCGCCGCTTCGAGCAGTTCCAGGATCATCCGTACGGCTTCGTCGACCGCGGCGCCGACCGGCTCGCTCAGCCCGATGCCCTCCTCGACATCGGCGGGTTCGCAGCCGACGACCAGTACCCGCTCCGGGCGGCTGCCGCCGGTGCCCGCGCTGAGCGTGTCGAGCAGGGCGAGCACGGTGTCCGGGGTCATGTGGTGGCCGTCGAGCGGGGGGCTCTGCGGGCAGGCGGGGGCGGCCGGCTCGGTGGCGTCGAGGAGGTACACGGTGCCCGGTTCGCCGCCCCGCGCGGAGGCGTCGACCAGCAGCACCGTGTGGTAGCCGTCGAGCATCTGGTACGCGAGGTGCACTCCGCGTACGCCGACGTCGACGATCTCGGTTCCGGGCGGCACGGGCAGGTCGGCGAGCCGGCGGACGACTTCGACGCCGAAGCCGTCGTCGCCGAGGAAGACATTGCCGACACCGGCGATCAGCGTCCTGGCGGGCGGCCTGACGGGCGCTTCGCCGTGCCGCTCGTCGCACTGCTCGTCGTACGGTTCGGCGGGCCGTCCGGGGTCGGCTAGGGGGGCGTCGGTGCTCACACGTCCTCCAGGGGGGCGACTTCGTCGGGTTGGAAGTACAGGAACCGGCCCTGTTCGCGCCGGATGTCGGCGCCCGGATCGCCCTCCACGGTCACCGCGAGGTGCACCCCGCCGTCCACGTCGTGCAGTACGGCCTCGACCTGGGCGCTGCGCCCCTGGAGGAAGAGGTCCTGGGCGTCCGTACGGCGCCGGCCCGGCCGCAGCAGGACCCGGCTGCCGGCGCCCACCGTCCGGCCGTCCACCGTGACGCGGTCGTGCACGGGATCCACGCTGCGGTCGCTTTCGGGGTCCCACCAGGGTGTTTCCGGGCGGAAGCCGGGCACTTCGGGGGCGTCCGCACCGGCCGGCGCGGTCGGCCCGGTGACCTCGCGCAGCGCCCGTACCGCGCCGTGCAGCCGCTCCAGCACTTCGGGCGGCATCGAGTCGGCGAGGTCGATGACCTCGGCGGCCCGCGGGTCGGTGCCGCGGGCCTCGCGCTTCTCCTGGTCGGTGAGGGCCGCGGTGCGCAGGGCGAGGATCTCGTCGATCTCCAGGGCGTCGTAGAGCGCGCCGGGGCTCTCGGGGGCGATGGCCGGGTGGTCCTCCAGGATGATCGGGGAGGACAGCAGGACATCGGCGCGGCCCGACTCGCCGGCGAGGACCGGCCAGGCGTGCTCGTTGCGGCAGCCCGCGACGGCGCCCCTGGCCCACTCGGGCGGGTCGGTCATGGACAGGAACGCGCCGGTGTCGAGCCCGAGGAGGAGGTGCGCGGCGACCAGGGCACGGGGCAGCGCGGCGTCCCGGTCGGCGGTGGCGTCCGGTGTCCAGGTGCTGGTGTTCTCGACGGTGGCGGTCAGCCGCATCGCCGCGTAGGGGCCGTCGAGTTCGCTCGCGGTCAGCCGTACCAGGCCGTTGATCTCCTCGCGGCGGCGCACCAGCCGGCCGACGGGCCGGCCGTCCGTGTCGTGCACCGGCTCGGTCTCCTCCCGCGCGGGCCGGGAGAACGGGACGGTGACCCCGTCGCCGCACAGCTCCGCCACCTCGGCGACGAACGTGACCCGCTCCTCGGTCCCCTCGTCCCACGGGACGAGCACCCGGTCGGGCAGTTCGAGCTCCTCGACGTTCTCGAACCCGCCGTCGGGACCGAGGCGTTGGACGGTGCGCCGCTGGGCGTGCAGAAACCGCAGCTCGACGGAGAGCCGGGCGCCCGATCTGGGCTCCATGAGGCATTCGGTGCGCTGGAAGGAGTGCTCCGCGCTCTCCGCGCCCCAGCGGGGCGGTACCAGCACTCCGAACTGCCAGCGCAGTCGGTTCTTGGCCGCGGACGCCCGGTACGGGTAGAGCACATAGCCCTCGAACAGCACGGCGTCCGCCACCTGCCGGGCGGTGGCGAACCGCGCTGCCATCTCGTCGGGCAGGACGGAGGTGGTCATGGCGCGGTCCTCTCGCCGACGGCCATGGGAGTGCGTTCCGAGGCGGCCAGCAGTTCCTCCACGGTGGCTTCCCAGGACGGCAGCGCGCGCCGGGAGCGGAAGGCCAGCAGCGCGTCGAGGGTCTCGCGCGGCAGCCGGACCCAGCCGCAGCCCGGGAAGTGCGTTTCGGTCATCTCCCGCCAGACGGCCACCGGCATGCGGAAGGGCGCCTCCTTGTCCCAGGGCACCGGTGCGACGCGGAAGCCGCCGGGGCCCGCGAACACGGTGCCGGAGAACAGCAGGAGCAGCGGTACCTCGCCGTCGCGCAGCGCGTGGAAGTAGCGGCTTGCGGCGACTTCCATGTCGTAGGTGCAGGGGACGGGGAGGTCCACCTCCGTCTCGCCGGTGAATCCGGGGACGACGAGCGAGACCTCGGCGAACTGGAGGGGATGGAGGGTGCTGCCCCAGCGGGAGCGTTCACCGAAGAGGTCGGTGAGGGCCGCGGCCTCCTCGGGCGCATAGCCGCGGCGGGCCGGTTCGATGCGGAGCTGGCAGCGCAGCGCGAGGGCGTGCACCCGGGCGGCGTCGGCGGCCGTGATGCGCAGCCGGAAGACGAGGGTGGGCCCGGCGGCGTAGCGGTCGGCGCGTACACCGGTGCAGGTGAAGGAGAGTTCGGTCATGGCCGGTCGTCCTCCTTCGGCGCGCGGGCCCGCCGGTCGATCCCGGCGAAGAAGTCGGCGAGCGCGGCGCGGGCCTCGGCGCCGCCGTCGAACCCCTGCCACAACTGGCGCATCCGGCCGACCAGTTCGTAGCAGAGGTCGACGGGCACCAGGTAGCAGTCGATACGGCCCTCGGAACGGCGCAGCAGCAGCGCTTCCACGTCGGGTTCGAGGAGGCCGGCGAGGCGGCTGGCGCCGAGGACGGACTGCCAGGCCGCCGGGTCGAGTTCGCTCTCGGTGGCGCCGGCCGGGCTGGGGTAGAGCGCGACCAGGCGGTCCTGGGCGGTGTCGCGGAGGAAGAAGGCGACGCCGACGGGGATCTGGAGGAGGTCCCAGGCCGCGTCGTCGAGGGTGTGGCGGGGGTCGGTGAGACAGCGGTCGGGGACGGTGCGGTACTGCCCGGCGCCGGGCTGGTCGAAGAGCAGCGCGCAGGGGGTGCAGGCGCAGGTCAGTGTGCGTTGGGCGGTGTCGACGAGGTGGCGGTGGTTGCGTTCGGTGAGTACCGCGCCGCAGAGTTCGCAGCGCTCGGGGGCCGGTGGCCGTGGTGTGCGGAATCGGCGCAGGCCGCGCGGGGCGGCATGGGGGTCCTCCCTGGTCGAGCTGAGTCGAGAGCTTGGGGGAGGTCCGGTGCGCGCGGGCGCCGTCTGACGGCCCGTCACGGGTGGCCGGCGGCGGTCGGCGGGCGGCTGGAGATCTGCAGCAGCGCCGGTTCGGACTTCGCTCCCCCGGACTCCATCCGCACCGAGGTGACCTCGGGCGCGAAGCAGGACAGGGCGGCCTCGACGGCCTGTTGGGCGGCCTGCGCCGTGCTCGGACAGCCGCAGCCGCCCGATCCGGAGGGTCGCAGTTGGAGCACTCCGGACTTCTCGTCGAACCCCGTCATCTCCACGGGGTGCTGACGCCGGATGCTCTCCAGGGCGCGGGCGACGCGGGCCGTGGTGTTCTCGGGATGCAGATCGTGCAGGAGCAGCAGGCTCGCCACCAGCTCGTCGCCGAGGAGCGCCGCGCGCGGGCCGTCGTCGCCCGCGTGGGCCGTACCGCGGTCGAGGAGGCGCATGATCCGGCCGAGGCCCGCACCGTAGAAGTCCATCAGGGCGCGGACGAGTTCCTCGGCGGCCAGGGCGGATTCGGTGTCGCCGCGCCCGCCGAGCCGGTCCAGGACGTCCTCGACACGCCGGCCGGTGGCCTCGGCGTTCGGCGCGGCGGTGTCCACCGGGGCGCTCATCCGCCCAGTCCGCTCAGTCCGGTGGGCACATGCATCTTCTGTACGGATTTGCCGCCGACGTACATGTGGACGCCGCAGGGCAGGCAGGGGTCGAAGCTGCGGACGGTGCGCATGATGTCGATGCCCTTGAAGTTGTCCGGGGTGTTCTCCTCGAAGATCGGGGTGTTCTGGACCGCGTCCTCGTACGGGCCCGGCGTGCCGTAGGAGTCGCGGGTGGAGGCGTTCCACGGCGTCGGCGGGTACGGATGGTAGTTGGCGATCTTCCCGTCCCTGATGACCATGTGGTGCGAGAGGACGCCGCGTACCGCCTCGGTGAAACCGCAGCCGATGGACTCGTCCGGGACCTCGAACTTCTCCCAGGTCTGGGTGCGTCCCGCGCGGACCTCTTCGAGTCCCTGCTCGGCGAAATGCAGCGCCATGGCGGCCGCGTACGCCTGGAAGTAGGTGCGGGCGCGGTTGCGCTCCAGCGCGTTGCTCCACTTCGGGATCTGCCATTCGAAGCGGGTCTCGGGCTTGGTCATGCTGCGCGGCAGGTCGATGACGACGCTCCGGCCGGTGGCCTTGACGTAGGGCGTGTCGACGAGTCCCGACAGGGCGGTGGACCACAGGCGGGCGATCGGGCCGCCGCCGGTGTCCAGGGCCAGGTGCTCCTTGCCGTCGAACCAGCGCGGGGACATCACCCAGCTGTACTTGTCGTTGAAGTCCCGCTTCTGCGGGGCGGGGATGGTGTGCTGGTTCCAGGGGTGGCGCGGGTCGACGGGGTTGCCGAGCGGGTCGTGGCTGACGAACTGCTCCTGGCCCTCCCAGTCGTCGTAGTAGGAGCTGCCGAGCAGGATCCGGATGCCGAGGTTGATCTGGGTGAGGTCGTTGGTGAGCAGTTCGCCGTCGACGACGATGCCGGGGGTGACGAACATCTTCCGCCCCCAGTCCGTCATGTTGCGATAGGTGAAGTCGCAGTGGTCCGGGTCGTTGAGCGCACCCCAGCAGCCGAGCAGGACACGCCGGCGGCCGACCTCCTCGTAGCCGGGCAGCGCCTCGTAGAAGAAGTCGAAGAGGTCGTCGTGGAGCGGGACGACGCGCTTCATGAACTCGACGTAGCGCATCAGCCGGGTGAGGTAGTCGGTGAACAGCTGGACGCTGGCGACGGTGCCGACGCCGCCCGGGTAGAGGGTGGAGGGGTGCACATGGCGGCCCTCCATGAGACAGAACATCTCCCGCGTGTAGCGGCTGACCTGGAGCGCCTCGCGGTAGAACTCGCCCTCGATGGGGTTGAGGGCGGTCATGATGTCGGCGATGGTGCGGTAGCCGTGGTCGCCGGCGTGCGGCGCTTCGGTGCGCTGCGCCTGTTCCCAGACACCGGGGTTGGTCTCGCGGACCATCTTCTCGCAGTAGTCGACCCCGACCAGGTTCTCCTGGAAGATGTTGTGGTCGAACATGTACTCGGCGGACTCGCCGAGGTTGATGATCCACTCCCCCAGGTGCGGGGGCTTCACGCCGTACGCCATGTTCTGCGCGTACACCGAGCAGGTGGCGTGGTTGTCGCCGCAGATGCCGCAGATGCGGCTGGTGATGAAGTGTGCGTCGCGCGGGTCCTTGCCACGCATGAAGACGCTGTAGCCGCGGAAGACCGAGGAGGTGCTGTAGCACTCCGCGACCCGCTTCTGCTTGAAGTCGATCTTTGTGTGGATGCCGAGGCTGCCCACGATCCGGGTGATCGGATCCCAGGACATCTCCGTCAGACCGCTGCCGTCACCGGCCGCCTTCGTCTTCGGTGCCATCGTGTGTGCCGTTGCCCTTCATTGCGCGCGTGGGGGGTGGGGTGGGTCACCAGGGGGACGGATAACCGGACGTCAGCTGCTCGCCGCGGTGGCGCCATTTGGGCTCGTGGTCCACGGTCCTCGCCGTGATCCCCCGCAGCCGGCGGATGACCTTGCCGTAGGTGGCGCTGGCGGTGACGGAGACCTTCGCGCCGGGCGGCTCGTCCATGAACGGCATGAACTTGTCGGGGAAGCCGGGCATGGTGCAGGCGATACAGATACCGCCGACGTTCGGACAGCCGCCGATGCCGTTCATCCAGCCCCGCTTGGGCACATTGCATTTGACCACGGGACCCCAGCATCCGAGCTTCACCGAGCAGGTGGGCGCGTCGTAGGTGGTCGCGAACTGGCCCTGTTCGTAGAAGCCGGCCCGGTCGCAGCCCTCGTGCACGGTGCTCCCGAACAGCCAGGTCGGCCGCAGCTGGTCATCGAGCGGGATCATCGGAGCCGCGCCCACCGCTTGGTAGAGCAGATAGGTGAGGGTCTCCGCGAAGTTGTCAGGCTTGATCGGGCAGCCGGGCACACACACGATGGGGATGTCGGCCTTGGACGTCCAGTCCCAGCCCAGATAGTCGGGCACGCCCATCGCACCGGTCGGATTGCCGGCCATCGCGTGGATGCCGCCGTACGTGGCACAGGTGCCGATCGCGACGACGGCGAGCGCCTTGTCGGCGAGGCGGTCGATCCACTCGCTGGTGGTGATCGGCTGTCCGGTCTCGGGATCGTCCCCGAAACCGCACCAGTAGCCTTCCGGTTTGATCGCCTCGTTGGGGATGGACCCCTCGATGACCAGCACGAACGGGTCGAGCTCGCCGCGTTCGCCTTTGAAGAACCACTCGATGAACGTGTCCGCGCCCTGTACCGGTCCGCTGTCGAAGTCGATCAGCGGCCAGTGGATGGCGACCTTGGGCAGCCCCGGCAGCGCGCTGGTCGCGATCTCCTCGATGCTCGGCTGACTCGCGGCGGTGAGCGAGACAGAGTCGCCGTCGCAGCTCAGGCCCGCATTGATCCAGAGGACATGGATCGGGGACTCGTCCCCGGCTGACGGCGCGTCGGCGGCACCCCGGCTGCCGGTCTCGGTCGTCGGTGCTGCACCCATAGGGAGGTCTCCTCGGGGAGGTATGTAACGAAGGCACACATCACGGCTTTCGTTTCCCCTTGGTAGCACCCTTACGAACGGCCGACGCCGTCAGCGAGGGCCGAACCGGTGACGAACTGTGGCAGCGGGGTCAGGGCACCACCGCGGTGCGCCCGCCCCGAACCCCCGCCGCCGGCCCCGCATACGTCAGCCCAGCGAGCCGGCCTCCACCGTCGTCACCGTGAACCGGCCGCCGCACACCCGAAGTCCCCGGCTGCCGGTGGTCATCGCGTCCTTCGAACCGGGCGGGTAGACGTAGACGAGCTGGGACGCGGTCCAGCACGGGGTGTCGGAGACGCCGTCATTGACCGTGTGCAGTACGGCGTGCGCGCTCTGGCCGGGCTTCAGACGGATGGCGCCGCCGGCCGCGCCCTCGCGGGTGGCGGGCTTCCCGATGGTCGAGCCGTCACGCTGGATCAGCGACACGCCGGGGAAGCCGCGCAGCGAACAGGCCGTCTTGCCCTTGTTGGTGAACACCAGCGGGTAGCGGATGTTGCCGGCACCGATGTCCTCCGGGCCCAGACGCAGCGACATATTGGCGGCCGTACAGCGGTCCGACGCCGTCATCGGTGACGTGTTGGCCTCGGCGGAACTCGGCCGACTGGGGCTGGCCTTGCCGCCGTTGGGCCTCGCCCCGCCCGTGGACGGCTGCCCGGCGCCTTCGGAGGCGGGCCCCCCGCCGCCGCTTGGGTGGGTCTTGCTCTCGGGCGACTTCGGGCCGTGGCTGCCGCCTTCCCCTGACGTGGCGGAGGCGTTGGCCGACGAGGGGCCGGAGGCACTGCCCGGTCCGTCCTGGCAGGCGGTGAGCGTGAGCGCCGCGACGGCGATCAGCGATCCGGCGGCGACACGCCCCCAGCTAACGCTGGGAGGTGCCCCCTGACCGCGCTGTCCAAGGGTCTTGATGGTGAGCGACATGAGTCTCCCCCTCGTCTGGTGGGTGGTGCGTACTCCTTCCGTGGGTACGCACGGTCCGTCCGTTTGCTCTTCCAGCGTGACCCAGGGCACTGCTGGTCCGCTAACGGGGCGCTAACGCACTACTAACGAGCCGCGGCACCGGGCCTGAGGGTGGCCTCGGCCGTCTGCGGGCCGCCTTCCTGACCAGCCGGTACTCCGGGCGCGCCGTCAGAATCGCAGAATTTCCGGTGTTCCGGACGCACCACGACGGGGTTCGGCCGTCCGGCCCATCCGCCCCAGTAGCCCCAACAGCCTCAGCGGCTGCCGTCCCCGCCCCTGGTGGGCGCCGATGTCCGGCCGTCGGGAACGTCGGTGCGGATGGTGTTGTTGTGCACCACAGTGCTGTTGTGAACCAAGGTGTTGGTGGCGGCCCCACACACGGCCGAGATCACGCCATACGGCGCGGACTTGTTCCGGTCATCGACGGCGCTCCGGCGTGTCGCACCGACCCGCCACGATCGCTACGACACACCGCGATCGGCACGACATCCCCGCGGTCAGATGCGACACGCCTGCGGTCAACGCTGTCCTCGCTCGAAGTACGCCCGCAGGTCGTCGTCGAGCGGCGGTACGTCGAAGGGGCGGCCGCCGGAGCGCAGCGAGCGGGTGGCCGCCTCGCCCGCCGCCACACTCATCCGGGCCGAGACCGGGGAGGTGTCCGTGGCGCCGCCCTCGCGTACGAACCGGACGAACTCCTCGACGATCCGTGTGTCGCTGCCGCCGTGCGAACCGGCCGCGCCCGGCACCCGGTGGTTCGCGTCGCCGTCCGGCCGGTATCCGGAGGGGCCGGTGTTCCACACCCGGACGGTGTCGCCGGGGCCGTCACCGAAGTTCTCCAGCCGCCCTTCGGTGCCGATCACCGTGTAGTTGCGCCAGTAGTCGGGCGTGAAGTGGCACTGCTGGTAGGCGGCGATCACCCCGTTGTCGAGCTGCATGTTCATCACGGAGGCGTCCTCGACGTCCACCACGTCGTGCAGCTCGCGGCGGGCGGTGGGCGGCCACTCGAACTCGCGCAACCAGCCGTCCGGGCGCGGGGTGCCCGGGGCGCGGCGCGGCAGGTCACCGTAGACGAGAAGGTCGCCGAGGGCGTTGACACGCCGGGTGTGGCCGCCGGCCAGCAGATGGATCACGTCGATGTCGTGTGCGGCCTTCTGCAGCAGGAGACCGGTGGTGCGGCGGCGGTCCGCGTGCCAGTCCTTGAAGTAGTAGTCGCCGCCGTACGACACGAAGTGACGGGCCCACACCATCCTCGGCTCGCCGATGTCGCCACGCGCGATGAGCCGGTGCATCAGCCGGACCACGCCCATGTGCCGCATGTTGTGGCCGACGTACAGGCGGGTGCCGGTCTTGTGCGCGGTACGCAGGATGGTGTCGCAGCTCTCGGCGGTGATGCCGAGCGGCTTTTCGACGTAGACGGGCTTGCCCGCCCGCAGGGCGTCGCAGGCGATCGCCTCGTGCGTGTCGTCCGGCGTGGCGACGAGGACCGCGTCGATCGTGTCGTCCTCCAGCAGGCGCTGGTAGGTGCCGGTGGCGAGCCGCGCGCCGAACCGTTCGGCTTCCCGGTGGCGGACTTCGGGATCGAGGTCGGCGACGGCCACGACGGCGGAGCCGCGGCCGGGCCGGTGGGCGGCGGTGGCCAGGTTGCGGCGCAGCCCGAGCCCGATGACGCCGATGTTGAGATCGTCTTCCACGGTGTCTCCTGCCGTCATGGCCGATGGCGGGCACATCCTTGAGCACACGGGGGCGGCCGGCAAGGCTTGTGGGAACAAGTGCAAGCGCTCTCCACGAAAGTGCAACGGGTGAGGGCGCGGCCACCACCCCGATTACCGCCGCTCCCCCGCATTCGACAGGATGGGCGGCATGACCGAGATCCACACTCCCCGTCTCCTCCTCCGCCGCTGGCACGACGACGACCTCGCCCCCATGGCGGACATCAACGCGGACCCACTGGTGATGCGCTGGGTCGGCGATGGCTCCGTGCTCGACCTGGACCAGACCGCGGAGGCCATCGAGGGGTGGGAGGAGGAGTGGGACGACGAGGGCTTCGGCCGCTTCGCCGTCGAACTCCTCGCCTCGGGCGAACTGGCCGGGTTCGTGGGCCTCTCCGTACCCGCCGACTTGCCGGAGGCCCAGCACGAGGTGGAGATCAGCTGGCGGCTCGGCCGCCAGTACTGGGGCCAGGGCTACGCCTCCGAAGCCGCGCAGGCGGTGCTGGAGTTCGCGTTGCAGGACCGCGGCCTCGACCGGGTCATCGCCATCAACCGGCTGGGCAACGAGGCGTCGGAGAACGTGCTGCGCAAGCTCGGTATGGACGTCGAGCGGGAGACGACCCACCCGGAGCACGGCTATGCGCTGACGGTGCACAGCATCGACCTGACGGAGTATCAGGGCTGAGGAATTGTCAGGGGTGAGCAGTTGCCACGGGTGACGGAGCATCAGGGGTGGGGGGAGCCGGCTCCCTTCGCCCCCGGCCGGCTCCCGTCCCTCCCCTCTGAGCCGCCCGCTACGGTGAGACCGCCAGGGCGCGCCGGTGGTCGTGCACCTCGCGGTCGACGTCCTCCTCCAGGAGATCGCCGTTGAGGGCGATCGCGGCGGCCGAGCCCTGCCCCGCCGCAGTGATCACCTGGGCGCGCGGGTCCGCGACATTGCCCGCCGCCCAGACGCCGGGCACGCTGGTGCGACCGCTCGCATCGGTGACCACGAAACCGGCCGCGTCCTTCTCGCAGCCGAGACCGGTCAGCAGCGCGTCGTTGGGGATGAATCGCGGCGGTACGAAGACCGCGGCACGCGGGACCACGCGGCCGTCCGCCATGCCGACACCGGCCAGCCGGTCGTCGTCCCCGACCACCAGCCCGCCGACCTGCCCCTCGACGACCCGTATGCCGCGGGCCGCCAACTGCTCGCGGGCGTCCGCCGAGACATCCGCGCCATGCGCGAAGTACACGACGTCGTGGGACCACTGCCGCAGCAGCAGCGCCTGATGAAGGGCGAGCGGCTGGTCGGCGATGACGCCGATCGGCTGGTCGGCGACCTCGTAGCCATGGCAGTACGGGCAGTGCAGGACGTCCCTGCCCCAGCGCTCGCGTACGCCGGGGATGGCGGGCAGCTCATCGCGCAACCCGGTGGCCATCACGATGCGGCGCGCCCGGAGGGCACGGCCACCGGCGAGCCGGACGACAAAGCCGCGCACAGTGCCGGCGAGGCGCTCGATGCGCTCGACGCTTTCGACCCGGCCGTCGATGAGGTCGCCGCCGTATCGCTCGATCTCGGCGCGACCCGCGGCCCGGAGGTCGGCGGGCGGCATCCCGTCCCGGGAGAGAAAGCCGTGCATATGAACCGCGGGAGCGTTGCGCGGCTCACCGCTGTCCAACAGCGCGACCCTCCGTCGCGCGCGGGCCAGCACCAGGGCGGCGTTGAGCCCGGCCGCGCCGCCTCCGACGATCACCACGTCGAGGTTGTCACTGCCGGCGTTGCTCCCGCTGACGCGGTTACCACTGAAGTCGTCGCTGCCGACGTTGTTGCTGCTGACGTTGTTGCTGTGCTGGGTCATGGTGGGCACCTCCGAGGCAGAGACTGCGCTCAGAGGCTCCTCGACGGCACCGAAACAGCGAAATCCTCTCGCTGCCGGATGTCAGCCCGTGGGACCGGACGGGTGGGGCAGGTCCAGGTCGAGGACCTCGGTGACAGCCTCTGCGACGGATATCGGGGCTGCGTGGGGCGGTCGATGAGGCTCACGGCGGCATCGCCGAGCCGCCGGCCATAGGCGCCTCGTATGGTGCCGCGGACCGTGGCGGCCGTTCCAGACGCACGCTCTGCCGTCCCCGGGCGTCGCCGGGCAGCTCACGGACCGAGCCTGCGGCCGATGGCCGGAGGCACTCAGGACCAGGGTGTAACTCCCAGGCGGAAAGGGCGAAGCCGCATGCGGGGCGTGGTCCGGTGCCGCGCCGGTGAGGAATTCCGAGCCGACGGAGGTGGCGACGAGCGCATAGCGGCCGTCGTCGTCTGCCAGCGTGACTCCGGCCTGGCGGCGCTGACGGCCTGTCAGGGTGACGTTCGCACGGGGCACCGGCGCGCCCACCGAGTCCAGGACGCGCCCCCGGACCCCTGCCGGCGTGTCGCCCCCGTTCCGCATACCGCTTCAAGGCACCCCGCCCGCACGACAAGAGGCGCGTCGCACCCACGACGCCTCCGACTTGCACTCCGTCCCGGTCCGCGACCGACCGCCGCTGTCCGCGGCTGGCCGAGACCCGACCAAGAGACCGACCGTACGGTATGGTTTTTGCGCTCCTAGCCCACCCTCAGCTCTCGCGAGCGGCTCACGCCACCTCTTCCCCGGCCAGGGCCCTCGCCTGGATTTCGGCGTCGAGTTTCGCACCTCGCTCCGGGTCCAGGTCGAGTCTGGCAAGGAGGGCGGGCACCGCGATGCTGGGCAGGATGTGCTGGAAGAAGACGGCCAGCCGGTCGCAGAGGTCGGCGTGGTTGGTAAGAACCTTCGACATTATCTGCAGTCCGGCGAAAGCACCGCAGACCATCTCGGCGGTCTCCCGCACATCAACACTGTCCAGGACTTCGCCGCGCTCCCTCGCCTCGGTCAGCAAACCCTCGACAAACGCGCTCCACGACGTCATCGACTGGTTGCGGTCAACGCGGTCGGAGCCCTGCTCAACCGAGAGGCGCGCCGCACCACGCTGGAGCGGATCAGTGCGCAGCCGGAACGACAGGATCTGTCCGGCGTCCACGAGCTCCTGCAGTTTGATCTTCTGCGGGTCCACCGCGATATCGATCACCTGCTGCTCGAGCACGGCGAGGGCGAGCTGCTCCTTGGAAGCAAAGTGGAAGTACAAGGCGCCCTTGGTTACGCCGGCGCGTTCCAGGACTCCGGCGATCGTCGCGCGATCGTAGCCGAGCTCGTCGAACACCGACGCGGCCGCCTCCAAGATCACTCGCCGGGTCCTGATCGCGCGGTCCTGTTGCGCCACAGAGCGCCTCCTGCCTTTCCGAATCTTCAACTTCAGCAACAGCTGGTCACAGTTCAGCTCTCCTGAAGATCAGCCACTTACCCTCTTCGCCACCCCGGCATTGAAAATAAAACCGGATGGTACGTATCTTAACAGCGTTCAGCCTCATCCTAGATATGCCTGGGGGCAGCCATGAGCGACACCATGCACGCCGGCGGAACGGTTCGTCACAGCGCCACGGGCCCGCACCAGCCGGTGCCGAGCCAGCACGTCCCGTTCCGAACTGGCCAAAGCGCCGGCGTACCCCGGGAGTTCGCACATCGCCGTGCTATGGAAGACGTCTTGATCATGTCGTGGAGTCGGCTGGATGACGACCATTTCTCGCTGGCCGCCCAGTGGCCCTACGACCACCAGTACTTCACCCCGAGTCATGGCCGCCATCACCCCCTGCTCGCCGGCGAGACCATCCGCCAGGCCGGGCTGCTCCTCTCGCACGCCGAGCTGGGCGTGCCACTCGGCCACCACTTCATCCTCGCGGACCTGGTCTACACAACAGACCCTGAGCGGCTGACCGTTGGGACCGGCCCCGCGGCGCTGACCATCGACGTCAGGTGCAGCAACACGCGGATGCGGGCCGGCGCGATGACCAGCAGCCGCTTCGACATGACCATCCGCAGGGACGGACGGATCGTCGCGACCGGCAACTCCAGCGTCACCGTCACCGCACCCGCCGTCTACCGCCGGATCCGCGGCGAGCGGCTGTCGGCCCGCCATGTCGATCGGCCTCTGCCGGCTCCCGTCTCGCCCCGGCTGACCGGCAGCACCCACCCCGACGAGGTGCTGCTCACCCCCACCGACCAGCCCGATCGGTGGCTGCTGCGCCTGGCGACCGGCCATGCGTCGGTCGTGAACCCGGCGAACGATCACATCCCGGGAATGGCGCTGCTCGACGCGGCACATCAGGCCGCCCGCGTCATCACCGCGCCCGACAACTTCGTTCCCTACGCCTTCCGTACCGAATTCCAGCGCTACGCCGAGCACGACATCCCGTGCGTCATAGAAGCGCGCCGCGTTCCATCGGCGATTCCCCACACCACCACGGTCAAGGTCACCGGCCTCCAGGGGGGAGAGCCGGTCTTCGCGTCCACCCTCACGGCGCTGGACGAGCGCCCATGAGGCGAATCGCGCGGCCCCTAAAGGCGCAGAGGCGCGGCACGCACGACACCTCGTGCGGGTAATGGAGTCCTGGTTCGTCGTGTTGAGGTGAGTTGAGGGGGCTCAGGGGCTCTGGTCGGGAGCATTCCAGAAGTGGTGGACGGCGCACGAGCGCCAGGGGCGCCAGGCGTCCGCATGCGCCGTCGAGGATCCGGCGCGGCGCATTCCCGCGAGGACGGCCACTCGCCCGTCAGCAGGACGTCGGGGTCGACGCCGGGGTCGCTGAGGGCCCGCGTCCGGATGTAGCCGGCCGTCCACGGGCCGCTGCCGCGCAGTCCGAGAAGCGTGCGTTCCGCCTGGTCACGGTCGGTTCCGGAAGCCAGGGCGACGGTGCCGTCGGCGAGCGCGGCGCTGAGCGTGCGCAACGGTCGCGCGACGCGATCCGGGCATGCCGTGTCTGGTGAGCGACGTCTGGGCCAGATCCTCGACGCACGGAAAGAGATGGGTGAGCGCGCCGGGCCGGCCTGGGCACGGCTCCCCGTAGGCGGCGATCAGCAGGCTGCCGAGCTTGCGGCCGGCGGCCGGCGATAATTGCTGGCCGAGTACGGCGCGGACGGCGACGAGGGGCGTACCGACAGCTTCCGGGCGCGGAGCGATCCGTACGGCCACTCAGGCGGACGGCATCGGCCAGTCGTCCATGTTGCCGCCGCGCCATTCGACGAGCTGGGGGTCGTCGAGCCTGATGTCCTCGGCCGGCCCGGCGACTCCCGCGCGGCGCAGGAACTCGGCGACATCGCCACGGCCGTGGGCGAGGCCGACGATCTGCCCGCGCACGGTCACCCGGCGCCCGCCGGACGGCGTCGGCGGATGCACGATGACGGGCGGGTGCTCGCTCATGGATCCAGCGTGCGCCGGGCGCCGCGGCCGCGCACCTCGGCAGCCCGATCTCACCCGACCGGGCGCCGCGCGGGGCCCTGCCGCCCGCCCCTCGGCTTGGTCCGCCCGGCCCTCGCCCTGGGTCGGCGGCCCGCGACGTCAGCGGGGGTCGCCGAACCAGGTGCGCAGGGAGTCCGCGAGGTCGTCGCCGTCCGGGGTCCAGGCAACGTAGCCGTCGGGCCGCACCAGCAGGGCGTCGTACGGCAGGGACGGCTGCGGCTCGGCGCGTACCGTGCGCACCACGTGCGACCAGCCGTCGGCCGCCGCCGCGGTCGCCTCGTGTCCGGCGCCGAGGAGCAGCAGGGTGGGGCGGCCGTCCCGCAGCAGCCCGACCACGTCCGTCGGCCCTTCGTCGTCCGTGGTCAGCGGTACGTTGTCGAGGAACCGGCCCTCCCAGGCCGACGCCCGGCCCGAGCGGGACGGGTGGACGGTGTCCTGAGCACTGATGAGGCCGCCGACCAGGTGGCTGCCCTGTTCCAGGGTGATCAGCTCGCCGACGAGTTCGCGCAGCGGGTCGAGGTCCGACTCGGGCCGCATCAGGACGAGTTGGGCGCGGGTGTTGTCGACGACCCGCTGCGCGGCGGGCCTGCGCTCGTCCTCGTACGTGTCGAGCAGACCGGCCCCCGCCGTGCCGCGCAGCGCGTGGGCCAGCTTCCAGGCGAGGTTGAGGACGTCGAGCAGTCCGGTGCTCAGGCCCTGGCCGCCGATGGGGAAGTGGACGTGCGCGGCGTCGCCCGCGAGGAAGACGCGCCCCTGCCGGTAGCGGTGCACGAGCCGGGTGAAGTCGCTGAACCGGCTGAGGCTTTGCGCGTCAGCGAGCGGAATGTCCCTGCCGGCGATCCACGAGAGCTCGTCCTGCAGCTCCTGCCGGGTCAGCGGGGAGTGCCGGTCGGGATGGGCGCCGGCGTAGTTGAGGGTACGGACGAGGTGGTGGCCGTCCCGCTGCTCGCGGCCGACGATCCAGCCGCGGGGCGTGCGCTGCCAGCCCTGGGGAACGGAGCCCGGCTCGGTGGGGCGCACGACGCCCATCATCGCGGAGACGGTCGGCGGGTGTATGTCGGCGGAGAAGCCGAGCCGTTCGCGGACGGTGCTGCGGGCCCCGTCCGCGCCGACGAGGTATTCGGCCCGGAAGCGCCGGACCCCGTCGGGCCCTTCGGCCACGGCCTCGGCATACCCCTCGGTCTGGTCCACCTCCGTGACCTCGTATTCCCGCAGTACGCGGGCGCCTCTTTTCCTGGCCTGCGTCTCGAATTCGCTTTCCAGATCGGCCTGGGAACGCTTGAGAAGGGGTGTGGGTTCGGCAGCCGGGGTGGTGATGGTGAGCACGGGAAAGCCACCGAAGTGAAAGGGGGTGGCCACGGTCCCGGTCCCGGACGAAAGGGGTGGGTGGTCCAAGTACCCGCGCCTGACCAGGGACTGCACGGTGCGCGCGTGCAGTGTCCCGGCCTTCGGATGCCGGTCGGTCGTGCCCTTGGTTTCGAGTACGACGGTGTCGACGCCGTACCCGGCCAATTCCGCTGCCATCAGCATGCCGACCGGGCCGCCCCCGGCGATGACCACCTGCGCTTCTTCGCGCATTGAGTCCCCCTCAAATGCCATGTGTTCCAGCGCTATTCGCTTGACGTGCCGTATCAACTTGCCATATCGGCTTGCTGATTCAAACTGCCGGCGTTCGCCTCCGGGCGCGTACGGCGCGTAGCCCGCACGCAGCCGTCCGAGCGCTTTGTGGGCAGAGGAAAGCCCCGGCCAGACGGGGGGAACTGGCCGGGGCGGCTTGCGGGGAGCGCCTTCATCGGCGCTCACACCATTGAACGGTAAACATTGGATGGACGTTCCATGAAGAGATCGTGACGATCGTCACAGTGTTCTCTCCTGTCACAGTGTTCTCGGCTGCTCGTCGTCAGCGCGAACAAGCCGGCGCCGCGACTGCAGTGCGGCAGTCGCGGCGCCGGTGATCCGGGTCGGTCGCGGTGCGGGACCGCGGGCCGGCTCAGCTTTCGGTGGTGGTTCCGGAGAGGCGTTCCACGCCGCGCAGGAGGGCGGAGTGGTCGAGGCCGCCGTCGCCTTGTGCGCGCAGGGAGGCGACGAGGCCGGCGACGACGGCGCCGACGGGCAG
>NZ_SUMB01000011.1 GCF_005048155.1 Streptomyces piniterrae | reverse complement strand
GGGCGGCGCCGCCTACACCGCGCCGCGGGACCGGGACTGGCCGGGGGAGTGAGGGCCTTGGTGGGGGAGCCTTCGCATCCCCTGCGGGATGCGAAGGCTCCCCCACCCCCCCCACCCCCGCAAGCCACCTCTCCCGCCCGCCCCTGCCGAGCCTCGCCGTCGTTCGACAGCGCCGGCTGCGCCCTCCTCCGCACGGCGATTCATCCGCGGAACGCACGGCGCCCCTGCTCCGGCCATGTGCCGGTGCAGGGGCGCTTTCGTCGTTACCAGCGTGGGCTACTTACCGTCCCCGCCTTGCGGCTGCGGGTCGCGGGGAGCCTCCGGGGGCATGGGTCCGCCATCGTGCTTGCCGCCGTCCGCCTCCATATCGGCCGGGTGACGGAATGGGACACCGCGCCAGCCTTCGGCGTCGGGAGTGCGCGTCTCGTACGTTTCGACGCTCACAGCGCTCATTCACCAACCTCCTCTTTCGCGAGGGGCCACGCCGCCGTACCGTCGATGACATGGCCCGTAGGCCGCAGAGGGTTTCCTCTGCGTGGTCACCCGTCCCGGCGCTCACCTGTCCAGGGTTTCGGTCGCCGGGGCGGGAGTATCAGGCTCCGACTACCGCCGGTCAGATGTGGCAGGCTCACATGCAGCACTCACTGCCGCCCCTTGGAACGGCAGTCCAGGCACGGAAACGGGCACGGTGGCACCTTCGCTCCGGGCGGCAGAGACACCACATGTGAGCGCAGATCCAGAGTCCCGCCGAGCGGTGCCCACCAACCCTCGGACCTGTCAGGTCCGGCGTCGCCAGCTCGGGGCACTCATGCCAGCTCATCGTGCCCATGGCGCACGCCGCCGCCCAGTCGTTTCGCTTCCGCGCGTTGCTCCGCTGTAGATCGAGCGCAGTGCACTTTTCGCAGCCAGGTGCAGTCGCCCCCTCTAACAGCCAGCCGTCAATCGATAACTCAACGGGGCTTTGGCTGTAGCGAATTGGGCTCGTCATGAAATCTCCGCAGGGTGAACGGCTGGTCATCCCGACGGTATGGAGAGCGAAAGGCCGAACTCAATGAACTTCTACGAACTTGCACGCCTTCACCCGAGCGAGTCGATTGCCGACGTTATGAGCTTTCTGGCCCCCGCTCCGTAGGCAGCGATGCTCGCGAGTTCGGTGAACGTCTTGGCATACTCGGCGATCTCACTTGGTTGCGTCACGGTGAGGCTGGCGGACACCAGCTCGCAGGCGGCCTGTTTTTCGTCGTACACGGAGAAGGACTCGCACGGCCACGCGTTGCCGCGTACGACCCCCATAGGGATCACGCCAAGACTGAGACAGGGCGCGGCAGTCATGCCGATGAGGTGCCCGAGCTGGTTCACCATCGTGCTCGGGCTGCCGATGACCGAGCGCAGGACCCACTCCTCAATCAGGAAGGCGAAACGGCGTCCACCTGCGTGGAGCACGCGCTGACGGCTCATGCGAGCCGCTACGGCTTCCTCGATGTCGTCGGGGGCGTCTCGGAGTGCGACCACCGTGTTCAGAATCGCTTCGGTATAGTCCTGCGTTTGCAGCAATCCGGGGATGACCTGAGATTGGTAGAAGCGGAACCAGTGGGTGTGCTGGAACAGAGGGAGAACGGACTCTTGTACGCGTGCGAGTCCGGCGCTCTCCATGCGACGCCATTCGACGTACATGCCGTTGATGCCGCGTGCCGTCGCGATGAGATCCGCTGCCTTGTCCTCTGAGTGGCAGATGCGGGTCCAGATGCGAATGTCTTCGTCCGAGGGTGGCGTCTTGCCGTTCTCAAGTCGAGAGCTCTTTGACTCGTGCCACCCTGCCGCCGCCGCCAAAGCGCGAGCAGTCAGGCCAGAGTCTTGGCGAATCTCGCGTAGGCGCTTTCCAAGTGCTTCTCTGGCCTGCTGAACGCTGGACGGCGGCGACGGGCGGGGCACAGCGTGATCAGCCTTGTCAGTGGATCAGACCGGCCTGTACTCCTCGTGCGAGGTCGCCCGTTCCCACACAGTTTCGAAGGCCGTGGAGCAGAGACGAACTACTGACGGATCGGTCGTACGCTCCTCGTCCCCCTCGGGGGACAGCTCGCCGTCACCGGTGAAGTGCAGAAACAGGACAAGGCTGTTGTCGAACAGCCAGAAGTCGTTGCCGGGGAGCGCGAGGTCCGATGCCTTGCGACGTGGCAACCAGCGAACCTGTTCGCCGGCCTCCACGTTGCGTGGCGTCAGGTGGTGCTCGAAGCGGAGGTAGTCGCTCATCGGCTCGGAGAAGATCCGGGTGCGGCGGACCACAACGCCGCGGCCTGTGATCTCCTTCATCAGCGACAGCCAGGGACGCGAATCCGGGGCGCACCTCGGCGGAACGCTTAGAGGGTCCTGCGACCAGGAGATGAACTCAGAGTCGGACCGCATGTAGCCATCCCTCATCTCCAAGTGCACGGCAGAGTGCTTGGCCTGGCGGAACAGGCCCTCAAACGTTGGCTCCTCCGTCACCGTTCACCTCCGGGAAGAACTTCACCATGTACTTGGGGATCTCAACGATGGTTTCGTGGTCCGGGAGGTCCATCTTCGACAGTCGCTCTTCGTCAAGCACCTTCAGCCCCTGGACCAGGTACTTGTCAGCTACGTCGTCGTAATAGACGGTGGCGGACTTGCCCTCGGGGGAGTTCGGGTCTTTGCCGAGCATGTGCAGGGCCATCGTGACCTCCTCATTCGCGGAAGACGATCTCGGACAAGAGCTTGCACCCAACTCACCTTGCCATGCACTGAACTTGCATGAACTTGCACCGGTTTAAGGTCCTCGTGATCGACCTCGTCTCTGCCCCTACGGTTGACTGGTGCCTGTCGGCATCTGGGAGGGCGGAACGTGAACACAGCCTATGAGCCAAACGGATGGGATGCGCTTCACCGGCAGGGGATGGGGCCAACGCAGCAAGCGTTTCTCGACCTGGTGCGCAGGACGAAGGACACCAAGCGCTATTGCGCGAACGTCATCTGGGGGAATCTTCAAACCGCTGACTACGTACGGGCGATGCTGCGCTTGGTCGTTGACTTCCTCGGAACACCGGATGACATTGAGGCGGGTGTCCAGGGCCGGATTGCGCGAGCCGGCCTCATCGGCAAGGAGGGGCGTACGTACCACGTGGTCCTCGCCCAAGAGGCCATGCGCACGAACATCGGGGGCCCGGGGGTGATGCGTGCCCAGCTCGCTCGGCTCCTGGAGGCGGTTGATCTTCCTGGCCTGACGCTCGGCATCATCCCCGACCGAGCGGAGAGGCACGTCTACCCTGGCCACTCGTTCGGGATCTTCGACGGTAAGCGTGTGGAGGTTGAGCTGTACGGGGGAAGCCCGACGTACACCGACCAGAAGCAGATCGATGCGTACGAGAAAGCGTTCAGCCTTCTGGAGCGGTCAGCGGTCTACGGTGACGCGGCCAGGGCTCTGATTCGTGGCGAGTTGGCGGCCCTTGAGGTATCGGAGGCGAAGAACTGAGAGGACGTCAGCACCTCTCCTAGATGCCCCCAGAGTGGGTCCGGAGTAGGCCCTTCGGGCTCACCCGGCGCAGCGTCTCACCTGCGAGGAAGGGCCTCGGCGCGATGGGTGATCCCGCACCGGCCCGGCTACGGGAGTGCGTCAACCGCGGCCTGCCACGGGTAGGCGTCGAGGTAGCCGTGCCGCGGCTTGTGCGGCACGAAACCGCCGTCGCCGAGCAGGACCGTGACGCCCGCGGCGCGCAGGGTCTCAACACTGCGCGCCACGGCCGGATGCGCGTGCTGGGCATCGTTCCAGTGCGGCAGGGCCACGATGGGCAGTTGCAACCCGATGCCCTCGGTGATCAGCCCGAGGGCCAGAGTGTCGCTGATGCCCGCGGCCCACTTGTTGAGCGTGTTGGCGGTGAGCGGGGCGACGAGCAGAGCGTCCGGCGCCGGCAGAACGTCGTCCTGACTGGGCAGCTTGTACTGGTGCCGGATCGGGTGGCCGGTGAGTTCGGTCAGGGTCTCGATCACGCCCACGGCGTCCTCGCTGGCCCACCGGTACGCCGACGGGGTGAGGATCAAGCAGACATCCCACCCGGCCCGCTGGGCGGCGCGTACCGGGATCTCCAAGCGGCGGGAGGGAGGGGCGGCACAAGCGATCAGATACAGGGTGCGAGTCGTTGTCACCCGAGCAGTCCACAACGGTTCGCCAACGCCCGCAAGCGGCCCTCGGCACTGCCTGCGCCCAGCACCCGCAAATCCTCCACGAGCCGCTTGGTCCGGGGGCGGCAGCGGCCCCCGCCGGGCGGTGGGGGCCGTTGACTTGGGGCGCTTCTGGGTGCTGCTCAGGTGGTGTATTCCTCGCGCTTGACCGCTGCGATGAACGATGACCAGCCGCTTGCCGAGAAAACCAGCGCGGGGCCGTGGGGGTTCTTGCTGTCGCGGACCGGGACGATGCCGGGGAGGCCGTTGGCGACCTCTACGCAGGCGGTGCCGTTGTCGCTGTAGGACGACTTGAACCAGTCGATACCGGCGAGGTCTCGGTCCATCAGTATGCGGGTGTGGGAGGTCATTCTGTGATCTCTCGGGATAGTTGGTGTAGGAACTGCGGGGTGTCCTCTGGAGGCAGAGCCGACCTTGACAGCGCCTCGAACCTTCGCGAGAACTTGCCGACTTCTCGGGGCTTGTCGGATAGCGACGCAACGCCAAAGGCGGTGTCCACTTGGACCGTTGACGGCATTGTGTCGCCAAGGTTCAGGATCATGAAGTCGTGAACGGGCAGGTATCCGCGCATCGTCTGGGGGAGCACCTGCACAGTCACGTTGTCCAACGTCGCCAGCTTGTTGATCTCGCCGTACTGCTCGCGCATCACGTCGGCATCGCCGACGACGTAACGGAGAGCGGGCTCGTTGAGAATCACCCAAAGCTTCAGCGGGTCCCCATCTCGCGTCAGGGCCTCCTTTCGCTTCATCCTCATCTGCACGTTGTGATCAACGAACTCACTCGTTGTCTCATCAATTGGTTTGGCCTGCTCATGCCGGATCCGCGCGTATGCCTCGGTCTGCAACAGACCGAACACCAGCATTGGATGGTAGGCGCGGATTTCCAGGGCCGCTGCCTCGATGCCGAGGAATCGAGGCATCCCCGAAGACATGTACCCGGTGTGGTCTGTCCACCACTCCTGACTGGACGCACCTCGCTGGGTTGCAACCAGCCTTTCAACGTCTTCGTCGTCGGTTACCCCGTACCGGGTCAGAAGCTTCCGCAAGTCACCAGCGCTGCGCAGATCCTGGAGTCCCGTCTCGACCCGTTGCAGCTTCGTGTCGCTGAACGGTAGTCCCTGTACAGCCTCCAGGAGGCTTAGCCCTGCCTGTTTGCGTAGTTCACGCAGTTCATGACCTAGAGCGATGCGTCGTGCTGTCGGCCTGTGCTGTGCCGCCATGTACCCGCCTTCCCGGCTCAACTGCCCGTGTTTCGCGGCGATGTGCGCAGCATCGCACGGCAACTGTTCGCCGCACCAGTCATTGCGTCGGCGTCGGCATGTGCCATTTTCTGCCCAGCGGGTGGTTCATTGCAGATTCTGTTGCCAGTTCGGCGGGCGGAGCGTCACGGTGGTTGAGCCCTGGAAATCGCTCGGGGCGAGACACGACAAGACCCCCGCGACGTTGCTGGAGCGGCGAACGTCCGGGGGCGTGGCCACCAACCCCTGGGAGGTTGACGACATGCGCAAACATAGCGCGTGGATCTTCGAACTGCTGTTGCGGCTGTTACTGCCCGCGCGAGGGCGTCACCGGACCGCCGGTTCATTGCCTGTTGTGGTGCACGAGGAGGCACCGACGCTCGTGGTTCCCCCCGTGCCCGTCGGACGGCCGGGGCTGCTGCGCGGCGAGGACACCGCCCTCATCCGCCCGTACGTCCTCACCCCCGAGGAACTGCAGGAACGACGCTTGCAGCGTGGGCGGCGGCGGGCGTTGTGGCTGGCCGTGCACGGCATCGATGCCGGACCGCGCTGGATCCACGGAGTGGAGGTGGCTGCCTGATGAGCTACGACCGGACTGACACCCAATCACCCGTCTCGCGGGTTCGGTTGCTGCCGTGGGAGGGCGAAGACGGCAACCCGTGCTTCCTGAGCGCGAGCGAGCTCGGGGGCGCGCTGTCACGGATCGCGGACGAGATCGAGGCGCACCAGTTGCGCGACGCCGCCGACGTGATCAACGGCGCGCAGGCCGTACTGGACGACCGTAAGGCCGGGGAGCACGCACTACGGCATGCGCTGCGGGCAGTGCTGCAGTGTCTCGACGCCGTGCGGCGCATCGCCGACAGCCGGGGCGCGCGTCTGCCCGCACCCGACTATGACGGCTCCGGCACGAACGCCGACGGCGACGGGCCGCAGCTTCCGGCGGAGGTGTTCGGATGATCCGGGGACGATGCGCCGGTGCGTGGTCACGGCTGTGCGACTGGGCGGAGGAGACCTGGGGACGGTACGTCAGTCAACGGGAGCTGTACCGCCAGCTTGATCGCCTGCGTGCGGACTGCAAGGCCCGTACAGCCTGGGTGGATGAGCTGACCGAGGCGGAGCTGGCGGCGATGCGGCGCCGCCTCGCCGAGTCCATCGCCGCCGCTCGCGCAGAGGGCAACGTCCTTCCGAACCGACCGGGAAGCGCACGATGAGGGCGCGGTACCGGTTTGTTGACTGGACGCTGTCGGCCATGCCAGACACAGCCGTGCGGTACTTCGGCAGGTGCCTCACGTGCGGGGAGCGGTCGGCGGACACGGCCGATGCCGACGACGGGCAGACGTGGTGCCTCCGGCACGCGGGCGCCACGCATCACAGCGCCTATGAGCTGAGCGCGTTCCAGTACTTCAACGCCAACATGGCCAACGTGACCAACCCGACGGCCAACGGTGCACCGTCGGCCACGTAGATCAGGGCGGGGCTCTGTGGCGTGGCTCTGGCCACCCGCCCGCACACTTCCCCCGACCGGACCAGCCCTGAGCAGGGACAGTGCCTATCCCGCCTGAGCCGACGGGCTCACTCCCGGCCCCGGTCCGTCCCGCGGGGAGCCTCCCGGGCTCCCCTGAGGGATGCCGCGCCTTGCGCGGTGAGGGAAACAGGTCCCGCCCGGTGCCTCTGTACACCGGGCGGGACCGCCGACCCGCCACGGCCTTGGTGCTCACGCTCAAGGGGTCTACGGGCGCGTACCTGGCCGCCGACCTCGTCGCAGGTCTTCCCGCCGCCCGGAGCGGCCCCGCAGCGCCGCAGGTCAGTAGGCCCCCATCCCCAGGCGCCAGGATGACCCCCTGGCGTGGAATCCGCACGGAAACGGGCGAAACGGGTTAAACATTTCTACGCTGTAGTACAGAGCGTGCTCACGGTGACGGAATGTGAGGATCCGGTGACGGTCGAGGGCGATGTGAGGCTGCGGGCTGTGGTGGAGCTGGCGCAGGCGATGGCGGCCGCGCACACCCTGCGTGAATCGGCCCGGGCCGCGGCGCAGGGGGTGCGGCAGGCGCTGGGGGGTTCCTTCGCTGCCGTCTCGAAGTGGGAGCGTGAGCTGGGCAAGCTGCGGGTGCTGGTCAATGTCGGTGAACTCGGCCGGGATGAGAGGGAGTTCCCGGAGGATGAGATGTATCCGGTGCATCAGTTTCCGGAGATCGTCGGCTTTCTGCATGAGCAGTGGGCCGGCGGAGGTGAGCCCAATGCTTGGGTGGAGACCGCCGATGGTCCGCGGGACGACGGTTTCTCCAATCAGCAGCGGGTGGCCACGCTGCGCCGCCGGGGTCGCGGCTGCTGTGTCGTCGCGCCGATCGTGCTGCACGGCCGGGCCTGGGGTGAGCTGTATGTGGCGCGGCGGATCGGCGAGCCGGCCTTCGGTCGGGCGGACGCCGACTTCGCGACCGTGCTGGCGGCCGTGGCCGCGGCCGGGATCGCGCAGACCGAGCGGCTCGCGGAGGCCCGCCGGCTCGCCTTCACCGACGCGCTGACCGGCCTCGCCAACCGCCGTGCGGTGGATATGAGGCTGGATGAGGCGTTGGAACTGCATCGAAGGGATGGTGCGGTGGTCAGCTTGGTGGTGTGTGATCTGAACGGGCTGAAGCGGGTGAACGACACGCGTGGCCATGCCATCGGGGACCGGTTGCTGGAGCGGTTCGGGTCGGTGCTGTCCTTGTGCGGCGCGATACTGCCGGGCACGCTCGCGGCGCGGCTCGGCGGCGACGAGTTCTGTCTGCTGGCGGTCGGCCCGCCGTCCGACGCGGTGGTCAAGGTGGCGGGCGAACTGTGCGACCGGGCGGGGGAGTTGGACCTCGGTGAGGGGGTGTCGGTGGGGGTCGCGTCGACGGGCGATCCGATCGGTCCGGTGCAGACCGCCCGCCGGCTCTTCCGTCTCGCGGACGCGGCCCAGTACCGGGCCAAGGCGGCGCAGGCGGGTGAACCGGTGGTCGCCGGCCGGGCGGGTGGTCCGGACGAGGATCCGGTCATAAGGCTCGCGGACTCCCAGGAGCCGCCGTCCGGTCCTGAGCGTCGGCGGTTCCGGAGGTGAGGCCGCTCAAGGGCGCGGTGAGGGCGCGGTAAGGGGTGATCCGGAAATCCGGTGGTGACATCCGGCGATTCAGTCTCTAGGGTGCCTGAATATGGATATGCACACTGTGGTGCTGGGGACGTCCGGCACGACCGCACAGGACGTCATCGCGGTGGCCCGTGGCGCGGCCCGGATCGAGCTGTCCCAGGAGGCCCTCGCCGCCGTCGCCCGCTCCCGCGCCTTCATCGACGAGCTCGCCGCCAAACCGGACCCGGTATACGGCGTCTCCACCGGCTTCGGCGCCCTGGCCGTACGCCACATCAGCCCCGAGCTGCGCGCCCAGCTCCAGCGCAACATCGTGCGCTCGCACGCGGCCGGCATGGGCCCGCGGGTCGAGCGCGAGGTCGTCCGCGCCCTGATGTTCCTGCGCCTGAAGACCCTCGCCTCCGGGCACACCGGCGTCCGCCCGCTCGTCGTCGAGACGATGGCCGCCATACTCAACGCCGGCATCACCCCGGTCGTGCACGAATACGGCTCGCTCGGCTGCTCCGGCGACCTCGCCCCGCTCTCGCACTGCGCGCTGACGCTGATGGGCGAGGGCGACGCCGAGGGCCCCGACGGTGTCGTACGGCCGGCCGGCGAGCTGCTCGCCGAGCACGGCATCGAGCCCGTCGAACTGCGCGAGAAGGAGGGCCTGGCGCTCCTCAACGGCACCGACGGCATGCTCGGCATGCTGGTCATGGCCTGCGCGGACCTCGCCCGGCTGTTCACCTCGGCGGACATCACGGCCGCGCTCTCCCTGGAGGCGCTGCTCGGCACGGACAAGGTCCTCGCGGCCGAGCTGCACGCCATCCGCCCGCACCCGGGCCAGGCCGCCTCGGCCGCCAACATGCTGAAGGTGCTGGCCGGTTCGGGCTTCACCGGCCACCACCAGGACGACGCCCCGCGCGTCCAGGACGCCTATTCCATCCGCTGCGCTCCGCAGGTCGCCGGCGCCGGCCGGGACACCCTCGACCACGCCCGGCTGGTCGCCGACCGCGAGCTGGCCGCCGCCGTCGACAACCCCGTCGTCCTGGCGGACGGCCGGGTCGAGTCCAACGGCAACTTCCACGGCGCGCCGGTCGCCTACGTCCTGGACTTCCTCGCCGTCGCCGCGGCCGACCTCGGCTCCATCGCGGAGCGCCGTACGGACCGCCTCCTGGACAAGAACCGCTCGCACGGGCTGCCCGCCTTCCTGGCCGGCGACCCGGGCGTCGACTCCGGCCTGATGATCGCCCAGTACACGCAGGCCGCGCTGGTCAGCGAGCTGAAGCGGCTGGCGGCGCCCGCGTCGGTGGACTCCATCCCGTCCTCCGCCATGCAGGAGGACCATGTCTCGATGGGCTGGTCGGCGGCGCGCAAGCTGCGTACCGCGGTCGACAACCTGACCCGGATCATCGCCGTCGAGCTCTACACGGCGACCCGGGCCATCGAGATGCGCGACGGGCTCACACCGGCGCCCGCCAGCCGCGCGGTGCTGGACGCGGTGCGCGCCGCGGGCATCGAGGGGCCGGGCGAGGACCGCTTCCTGGCGCCGGACCTGGAGGGCGCGTACGCGTTCGTGCGGGCCGGGAAGCTGGTCGCGGCGGCGGAGTCGGTCACCGGCGAGCTGGCCTAGCCGCCTTTTTCCGACCCTGCCCCGTAGGACAGGCCTTAGCGGCTTCGGAGGACAGGGGACAGGGGCAGTCGGCCCGTTCGTCGCGTCAGGCGGACGGGCCGCTCAGCAGGTCTCGTCGCGGGTGCGGCGGACCGAGTACGTCACCAGGCCGGCGCCGAGGGCGAGGCAGGCCGCGCCGCCGATCACATACGGCGTGGTGTTCGGGCTGCCGGTGTCGGCCAGGAGGTGCTGCGGGGAGGCGCCGGAGCTCTGCGCGCCGCCGGCCCGACCGGCCGGAGCGTCGGGGCGGGCATGCCGGCCGTCGAGGGGCCGGTCGGCTTGGACGGACTCGCGGGTCTTGCTCGTCGCGGCGACCCGCAGTGCGGAATCGGCTGTTCCACCGTCTCCCATGAACGCGTTCGCGGACGGTACGAACCACAGGGCGAACAACACCGTTCCCGCGGCGGTGGCGGTCAGCAGTGGTCGTCGTGCGGTCACAGAACGATCCCCCCTGTGGGCGCGGCATATCGCCGTTGACCTCAGATGTTGTTGACCTCAGATGTTAATGACCGCAGCGGGTCGCGGGGAAGTCAGGACGTGTAGGTGCTTAGCTCCGTGACATGAGCAATGGTGAGACATCACGTTTTGTACGGCTTCATGTCGAACTGGTCATGGAGGTCACCGACGTCGGCCAGCTGACCGGCGCCGCCCTCGACCACATCGGCGGCGACCCCTCGCTGCCCGACGAGGAACGGCGGCAGGCCGTGGCCACGGTCAAGGAGGACCCGGCGGAGGCGCTCGCGTACCTCGTCGACCCGTTCGACCTCGTCGCCACCGTGCCGGGCACCGAACTCGCGCAGGCTTCCTGGAGCAGCGAGGAGATGACCGACTACGACCCGGACGTCGAATGGGACGCGGCGGAGTGGGATCTCGCCGACGACACCGCAGAGGAGGTCTGAGCCACCCGCATCCGCACTCGTCCGAGGCGGCGTGCCGCACCCTCGCCCCGCCCCGCAGCCCCCTGTCGGCCACCCCCGTACGGCTCCCGTCGTGCGGGGGTTTGTTATGTGGACAACAGGTGTCCTTCCCCACATTTTGTAGAGGAATGGAAGGGGCGAAACGGAACATGGGGTCATAAGGCGCGGCCTGAAGGGCAGCGTCGGGCGCCGGCCGAGAGGGCCGCGCCCGCAGAGAGAACTCGGGGAAATTCCTATCGGTAGCAATGGAGATTTGTGTGATGACGGACAGCAAGCGCCGCAAGGGCCTCATAGCCAGCGCCGCGCTGCTCGGGGGCGTACTCACCGTTGCCGCATGTGGTGGGGGCAATGCCGCCACCCGCAGCGATGACAGCGCCGGAGACCAGAAGGCCCAGCATCAGCAGGCCCAGCACCAGCAGGCGCAGCAGCAGGTGGACGAGGCGGCGGCGAAGGACTCCTCGGACGCCAGAATCACCATTGCGCCGAAGAACGGCACACCGGACGCGGGCATCCACCGTGACGCCAAGGTCACGGTCAGTGGCGGCAAACTGACCGACGTCACCATGACCGCCGTCATCGCCAAGCAGACCTCCGCGACGAAGCAGACCGTCGAGGGCACGCTGTCCGCCGACGGCACCACCTGGACGCCCGACGAGGCCCTGGCCCGCTCGACCGAGTACCAGGTCACCGCGCATGCGGTGGACTCCCAGGGCCGTAAGGCGGTGGAGAACTCCAGCTTCACCACCGTCTCCGCGACCAACAGCTTCATCGGCAATTTCACGCCCGAGGACGGCTCCGTCGTCGGCGTCGGCATGCCGGTGTCGATCAACTTCGACAAGCCGGTGACCAACAAGCGGTCCGTCGAGTCGGCGATCAAGGTCGCGTCGAGCAGCAACCAGAAGGTCGTCGGCCACTGGTTCAGCGACACCCGCCTGGACTTCCGCCCCCAGACGTACTGGAAGGCGAACTCCCGGGTCACCATGGACCTCAACCTCGACGACGTCTACGCCTCTCCCGGCGTCAAGGGCATCCAGGACAAGACCGTCGCCTTCAACGTCGGCCGCTCGCAGGTCAGCACCGTCGACGCCAAGTCGCACCAGATGACCGTGGTCCGCGACGGCAAGACGATCAGGACCATTCCGATCTCGGCCGGCGGCGCGGACAACCCGACCTACAACGGCCAGATGGTCATCTCGGAGAAGTTCGAGCAGACCCGGATGGACGGCTCCACCGTCGGCTTCACCAAGAAGGACGGCAAGGGCGAGTACGACATCCGCGATGTCCCGCACGCCATGCGGCTGTCCGCCACCGGCACCTTCATCCACGGCAACTACTGGGGCAAGGGCGTCTTCGGCACGGCCAACACCAGCCACGGCTGCATCGGCCTCAAGGACGTCAAGGGCGCCGGTGACCCCACCACCGACGGCGCGTGGTTCTTCGAGAACTCGCAGCTCGGCGATGTCGTCAACGTGGTCAACTCCGACGACCAGACGGTCCGGCCCGACAACGGCCTGAACGGCTGGAACATGCTCTGGTCGCAGTGGGTCGCGGGCAGCGCGCTGCGGTGACGCGGTGACGGACCCGATGACGACATGACGTGAGTGGCAGACGCCCGGTGGCGCCGGAAACACGGCGCCACCGGGCGTCGTCGTATGCGGACGCTACGCAGCCCGCACCTGGCGGCCTCCGAGGCCGGGCCGCGCGGTCCCTCCGTACAGTGACGGGGTGAGCGAACGCGGAGGACAAGGGGCTGAAGGGGCTGGCGGACGAGGCCGGGGCGGGCAGCGGCCGTCGGCCGTCGATGAGCTGGTGGGGAGCGTGCTCGGCCGCGTCCGCTACGCGGCGGACGGGCAGCCGGCCGAGGACGCCATCGAGGCCGGTGCCTCGATGCTGGCCGCGGCCCCGGCCGGCTGGGAGGCGGTGAGCGCGGCGGTGGTGGCGGCCGCGGCGGCTGGCGTCCGCCAGTGCTGGGCGGGCGGCTGGCAGCCCGCCGACCTGGAGCGGATCGTCCGGCGCGAGGCGGCGGACGCGACGCTGGCGACGCTGGTCGTCGACGCCATCGCGGCCGAGGCGGCCCGCCCGTCGAAGGCCGAGGCGGCCCGCGACCCCCGCTGGGAGGGGCAACTGCGGAGGCTCGGCGCCGAGGTGTGGTGGGAGTCCGACCGCGGCTATCTCGACGCGCTGGCCCGGCGCCGCCGCGGCTCCCGCTTCGAGACCGGGTACGACGTCCTGGCGGCGCTGCGGATCATCGCCAGGCTGCCCCGCCTCACCCCGCTGCCGGCCCCGCAGCCCGCGCGGAAGGTGGCCGGCGGTGGTCGGCTCACTGGTGCCTTTTCCACTGCGGGGGCCCGCTCCGGCCCCGGAGGCGAGGCGGCCTCCCGTGCCCTCGGCCGGATCCGTGGTCTGCTCGCCAAGGCGGAGGCGACGGACTTCGCCGAGGAGGCGGAGGCGCTGTCCGCCAAGGCGCAGGAGCTGATGGCCCGGCACAGCATCGACGAGGCGCTCCTCGCCGGTGCCGCCGGCGCCGCAGGCTCCCCGGGGGGTGCGGCCGGCGGCCCGTCGGCGGTCCGTATCGGCATCGAGGGACCGTACGAACAGGCCAAGGCGCTGCTCCTGGACGCCGTCGCGGCGGCCAACCGCTGCCAGGCCGTCTGGGCCGCCGACGTCGGCTTCTCCACCGTCGTCGGCTTCGAACCCGACCTGGAGGCGGTGGAGTTGCTCTACACCTCACTCCTCCTCCAGGCCACCGCCGCGATGAACCGCGCCGGCGACCACCACCACTCCCGGGGCCGCTCCCGCCGCACCCGCGAGTTCCGCCAGACCTTCCTCGTCGCCTACGCGGACCGCGTCCGCGACCGGCTGACCGCGGCCACGGAGGCCGCCACGGCCGCCGCCACCGCCGAGTCCGGCGCCACCGCCCCCGACCTCCTCCCGGTCCTGGCCGCCCGCGACCTGGCCGTGGAGGAGACCACCGGAACCCTCTTCCCGGACACCGCCCCGGTCAGGCTGCGCGGCGTACGCGACGCGGACGGCTGGCACCAGGGCAAGGCGGCGGCGGACCGGGCGCGGCTGCGCGAGGAGTGAACGGGGCGGCCTCAGCCCTCGCCCCTGTCGGCCTCGCCCAGCAGCTTCGCGGCGGCATCGGCCCAGGTCACCTCGGTGGCCAGAGCGTCGCGCACTTCGGCGGCGCGTCGGAAGGCGGTCGGCAGGTCGCGCATGACCGCGTCGATATGACGGGCCCAGGTCTCGGCGTCCTCGTCGTCGTCGCCCGACATGGGGACGATGAGGCGCCCCGCCGTCTCCCCGTCGAGCTTCTCGCGCAGCAACTGCGCCAGCCCGCTCTCCTCGCTGACCAGCGTGGGAACCCCCAAGGTCATGGCCTCGACGCCGACCAGGCCGAAGCCCTCCGCCCTGGAGGGCATGATGACGAGGCTCGCCCGGCACATGTCGGCGGTGAGCCGTTCCTCGTCGGAGGAGTACTCGCGGACCACGATCTCCATCTTGGGATGGCCGGACCACGTCCGCAGTTGCTTGCGCTGTTCGGTCCCGGTGCCGGACGGCGCTCCCCGGACCAGCAGGCCGATCGCCGGTACCTGGGCCTTCTCCCGCCAGGTCGCCACCTGTCCACACGCACGGGCCGCGAGGTCCAGCCCCTTGAGCTCGTAGTCCTCCGTACGCCCGACCAGCAGGACTTTCAGCGGTCCGCCGGCGGGCGGGGTGCGGGGCTTCGCATCGGCCGTGTCGAACCCCGGGTCGATCTGCAACGGCGCCGAAACACCCGCACCGAAAAGCTCGTTGAGAAAGCGATGGTGCAGCCGTGGGCCCACCGTGACCACCCGGTGCGCGCCCGTGCCCAGCCGGCGCTCCTCCTCGGTCCTGCCCTCCGCGCGCAGCGCGGCGTCGTCATCCCGGTCGAGCTTGTGCCATTCGATCTCATCCGGTGCCATATGGATGAAGTGCAGCCGCCTGGCCTGCGGAAAGAAGTCGGAGACCAGCATCTCGGCGGCCGGACCGGTGATCCGGCTGTGCCCGATGACGAGATCGGGGACGGTGCCTTCGGGCAGTTGTGGACGGCGGGTCAGCCGGACGTACTCCGGTACGCCGGCGGCTGAAGGACGGCACAGCAGGGAGACATTGGCGACTTCGGCCTCGTCGATCTCCTCCTGGGAGGCGGCGAGCACCGCGCAGTACACCTGCGCCCCGGCGGCGGCGAGCGCCCGGCACAGGTCCCGGTTGAAGGTGCTCAGACCGCCGTGCGCGGACCACCACTCGGTGGCGACGACGAGGACGGTGACCGGGCGCGGCTCACCAGCCCGCGCAGCCGGGGCCTCGGACGGTGCCCCGGACGCGGACACCGCCGCGCCCGGCTCCGCCGCCTGCTCCACGCTCCCCGGCGCCCCCGCGCTTTCCGTACCCGCTGCCTCTGCCACGATTTCCGTCCCCTCCACGCTCGCCGTCTCCCCCTCCGCCCCCACCGCCGCCCGGGCCCCCTCGATCGCCCCCGCGAGATCGACCTCGCGTTCCTGCTCGAGGGCGACCTCGCCGTCCACGATCCGCGGGGTCAGCAGATACTCGATCTCGCAGTCGACGAACGGCAGCGGGGCGAGTTCCCCGGCCGCCAGGGCCAGTTGGTCCGCCGCCGCCTGCCGGTCCCCCTCCAGGAGGTACGCCATCGCCGCGTTGTACCGGCTGAGCGCCTTGTCCTTGGGGTGCTGCGCCATGTCCACCGCCCGGCCGACCCACTCAAGGGCGATGCCGGGCTCACCGGCGGCCAGGGACACGTAGAGGATGTTGTTCGCCGGCTCCCAGCGCGGGTCCAGATCGAACGCGGCGGACAGATGCGTCCGCGTCCCGGCCAGGTCACCGGCGCGGTAGGCGGAGTACGAGGCGCCGAGATGGTTGCAGGCGATGGCGGAGCGCACCGCTCCGGTGGACAGCCGCAGCCACTCGCTGATCTTCGACCAGGGCTTGAGCGGCAGCCGGGTCCGTTCGGCCGTCAGCTCCCCGCCGAGCGCGGCGATCCGGTCGGCCGCGGCGCGGAAGCCGGGGGTGGTGTCGAGCAGGAAGTCGTCCGAGTCCGCCGAGTAGAGCCACTGGACGGCGGTGGTACCGCGGTAGGCGCAGGTGACCGTGGTGATGTCCAGCGCGGTGGGGATGCCGGTACGGAGGATGGCCTCGTGCACGAACTGTGTGGGGTGCGGTACGGACTCCGCGCCCTTGTCCGCCAGGCTCTCCAGGGCGAACAACGCCTCGTTGAGGCTGGCTTCGCCCATTTTCGGGCAGCAGGTCCGGAGCACACGGGCGGGCTCGGCGGCGAGCTCGGTGAGCAGACAGCCGAGCCGCCGGGTCAGCAGACTGCGGAACTCGCCACGGCCCATCAGCTGGGTGTGCAGCCGCCGTCCCAGCTTGTTGATGGTCCACAGCCGTACGTAGATGTCGTCGAACAGCTCGGTCTCCTGGGACAGCCGGACGACCTCGTCGTCGTCGAGCGTGCCGTCCGCGATCAGCTGCGCACGGGCCTGGTCGAGGACCTCGCGGGTGATCGTCGGCGCTCCGACCACGTTGTGCGCGAACCAGACCTCGTCGACGGTGGCGTGATCGAGCGCGGAGCTGAGGACGTTGAAGGCGTGCAGCCGCTCCGGCGACAGCTTCTTCACCGACCGGATCAGCCTGCGGTCGAGGACCTCCCGCCCCTGTTCCATGCGGGACCTGACGTCCTCCAGCATCTCGGCGCTCAGCGCCATGCCCCCCATGGCGGGGTCCTTCTGCCAGCGGGCGAACATCTCGTGGCAGTAGAGCTGGATCTCGTACGGATTGCCGTCGGTGAGCTTGACGATCTCCGACTGGGTCGCGTTGAAGTCGGGGAAGCACGCGGCGTCCATCCCCAACCTCCGTAACGGCAGCAGCATGCAGCTGCTGACGTCCTCCCCCTCGATGAACCGCTCCGTCCTGATCTCCTTGAACTGCCTGAGCAGCGGCGAGAAGACCTCGGTGATCTGGGTGAGCAGGCCCGATGTGCCGGCGAGCACGAAGACGAAGCCGTCGAGCCGGCTCCCGAGCGCGCGGAGGATGGACAGCACTTCCTTGTGCCCGGCGACCAGTTGGGCCTCGTCGATGAGCAGCGCGATCGGCCGGCCGAGGGCCCGTACGAGATAGCGGAGGTCCGCACGGAGCGCGGCCTGGGACACCGTGCCGTCGGAGCCCGACAGGGCCAGCGCCTCGGGGAACTCCAGCGGGAAGCCGGCCTCCGGGGCGGCGCCGGAGAACACCCGCCGCACCTGAGCCGCGCTGACCGTGGCGGGCGGCACGGTGGACGCTCCGCACGGCACCTCGCCCGGCGCGCCCTCCGCCTCGACGGCGTCCACCAGTTCCTCGTAGACCTTGCGGTAGAAGGCGGCGGGGGAGTCGTCACCTTCGACCAGCTCCACCCGCACCGGCAGCAGCCCGCGGTCCCGCGCCAGGTGCTCCGTACGGTTGAGCAGGCTGGTCTTGCCCGCGGCCCGCCGGCCGTGGACCGCGATATAGACCGACGGCCGGTCCACCCCCGCCTGGTCGAGCTCGTATGCGATGGAGGCGATCTCGGCGTTCCGCCCGGCGAAGAGCGCGGCGTCGCGTACCGGATTGCGGTAGTCGTAGGGGTTCGGCAGCTTGGATATGTCCACGGGCTCCCCTCACCTCACGCACGATTCTAATGCTCGGGCTTGGTGTTCTCGCCGCATTCGCGCGTGGGCCGGGGGAGAAACTGCCGTCGTCCCAGGGGCCCTTGGGCGCCAGGCCGGCAGTCCCGCCCGCCCCCCCTCACGACAGCAGGCCGCGCTCCAGCGCCACCATCACCGCCGCCGTCCGGTCCGACACATCCAGCTTCTTGAACGCGCGCAGCAGATGGGTCTTCACCGTGGCCTCGCCGATGAACAACTCCCTGCCGATCTCCGCGTTCGTCAGCCCCTGGCCGACCAGCCGCAACACCTCGCACTCCCGGCCGGACAGCACCGGCTGGTCGACCACCCGCGCCCGGAACAGCTTGCCGGCCAGCGAAGGCGTCAGCACCGTCTCACCGCGCGTGGCCGCATGGACGGCGCCGACCAGCTCGGCCCGGGAACTGCCCTTGAGGAGATAGCCGGACGCACCCGCCTCCACGGCGCGCAGGATGTCGGCGTCGTTCTCGTACGTGGTGACGATGACCACCTTGCTGCGCGGGGACTCCCGCCGGATGTGCCCGGTCGCGGCGACCCCGTCCATCCCGCCCATCCGCAGATCCAGCAGCACGATGTCCGGGTCGAGCCGGGCGGCCAGCGCCACGGCCTCCTCGCCGGAGCCGGCCTGTCCGACCACGGTGATGCCCGGGTCGGATTCGAGCATCGCGCACAGGCCCTCGCGTACGACGGGGTGATCGTCGGCCAGCAGCACCCCGATCGGCCTTGTCTCAGCGCTCATCGCTCGTCACCGCCCCGGGCTCCCGCCCGTCCCGCTCCAGCGGGACCCGTACGCCGACCCTGGTGCCCTCGCCCCGGCCGCTGACGACCGTCACCACCCCGCCGATCTCCGCCACCCGTGCCTCCAGCCCACGCAATCCGAAGCCCCCGCTCCCACCGTCACTCCCGCCACCGGCCGCCCCGGGCTCCTCATCCCCATCCGTGTCGAAGCCCTTCCCGTCGTCCCGCACGACGAGGCCGACACCGCCCTCGGCGTACCGCAGCTCCACATCCACCGTGCGGGCCTCGGCATGTTTGCGGATGTTCGCCAGGGTCTCCTGCGCGGCCCGCAGCAGGACGACGCTCACCGGCATCGGCAGCGGCTGTTCGGCCCCCTCGACGCGGAACCGCACCGGCAGCCCGGTCTGCGCGACCAGGCCGTCCGTCTGCCGCCGTACGGCCTGGGCCAGCGAACTCTCCTGCAACGCCGCGGGCGACCGGCCGGCGACGAACTCCCGGGCCTCGGCCAGGCTCTCCTTGGCGACCCGCCCGGCCAGGGCGAGATGTTCGCGGGCGAGGTCGGGGGTGTCGTCCACCTCCGACTCGGCGGCCTGGACGAGGCTGATGACGCTGGTCAGGCTCTGCGCGAGAGTGTCATGGATCTCCCGCGCCAGCCGCTCCCGTTCGGCGGAGATGCCGGCCCTGTGGGACAGCCGCGCCACCTGCTCCCGGTTCCTGCGCAACTCCTCGATCAGCTCGGCGTGTTCCCTGTTCAGCCGCACCACCCGCTTGATCCACAGCCCGAGGAGGGCGGAGAGGGCGATCCCGAGCAGCGACGCCAGCAGCACGAACAGCGTGGCCGGGGACCTGTCGCCGGCGGGCCCGAGCCACAGCACGGTCACCGGGAAGAGGTTGGCGAGGACGGCGACCGCGATGGCCGGGGCGGTGTTCAGGCTCATCATGAGCATCGGCACCACGGCGAACAGGGCGAAGGACGCCATCAGGTCGGCCGCCGCGGCCACCATGAACAGCGCCAGCAGACCGGCGGAGAAGACGACGTTCCTGCGCCCGCGGTGATGACGGTGCATCAGCGGCCGTCCGAGACCTGCGTACCAGGGCGCGACCAACGTCAACGTACTGATGGCGACGATGCGGTGGATCTGCGGATGGACGGAGGCGAACACCAATCCCGCGGTGATCAGATAACAGATCGCGAAGTAGCTGTCCCACAGCCCGACCCAGCGCACCCGCGCCTCGGGAGCACGCCCCACCTCGGGCGCCTGCCCCACCTCGCGAGCCTGTCCCGCCTCGGGAGCACGCCCCGCCTCGTCCGTCACCGTGTTCCCGTCCCCCGCCATGCCCCGCTCTTCCCGCGCCCCGCCCTGCCCGCGAAACGGCGTGCCCGCGAGCGACCAGCGCAAGTCCTATCACCCGCCCCGGCCACGGACCCTACGCGGTCCCCGGCACCGTCCGGGCATTCACCGTCCGGGCATTCACCGCCCGGTGTCCACCGGTCGGTGGACACGGAATCCACCGGTCGGTCGTCCCGCGGCAACTCCCCGCCCTCATAACGTCATTGGAGACAGCGCGGCACGGAATTCGAGGCCGCGACCGACGGGCCCGGGGGCACATTCACATGGGTAACTTGAGTCAGTTCGTGACGGCACTTATCGCCAGCGGAACAATCCTGGCCATCATTCTGGCGACCGATCTCGGCCGTCGCCGGCTCACCAATATGCGCATGCTGCGTTCGGTGGCCGCGGTACTCGTCATCATCGCCCTTTTCGTCCATTCCTTTCCCACCGACGGAAACGCGCCGTCCTTCCAGCTCATCGGCGTCGGCACCGGCGTGATCTGCGGCCTGATCGCGGGTGCCCTGCTCCCCGCCCGCAAAGACACCTCCGGCGAGATCTACACCATCGGCGGCATCGGCTACGCCCTCGTCTGGATCGTCCTCTCCAGCGCCCGCGTCCTTTTCGCCTACGGCGCCGAGCACTGGTTCAGCGAGGAACTGGTCCGCTTCAGCATCGACTACCGGCTCAGCGGCCCGGACGTCTACGCGAACGCCTTCGTCTTCATGTCCCTCGCCATGGTCCTGACCCGCACCGCGGTCCTCCTCACGCGCCGCAGCCGGCTGAATTCCGCGGCCGCCGAAAAGACTCCCGAAAACACCGGCGAATTCAGCCACCCATAGCCCGGCGGGGGCCACGGAAATCCGTCGAGGCCACTCAAGCACGCCGGCGCTCCAAGAGCAGCATCGCCGTGTCATCCGTCAGATGGCCCTCGGTATGGCCGACCAGCCTCCGGTGCAGTTGGTCGAGGAACTCCTGCGGAGTGCGGGCGTGCACCGCCTCCATAGCCTCGGGAAGGGCGAAGAAGTCCTTCTCGCGGTTGCGGGCCTCGATGACGCCGTCGGTGTACAGCAGCAGACGGTCCCCCGGCGCGAACGGATAGCTCTCCGCTTTGGCGGGCGGTCCGGTGAGGAACTCCTCCAGGCCGAGGGGCGGCAGCGGCGAGGCGGGCGCCAGGGCGCGGACCCTGCCGTCGTGCAGCACGAGCGGAGGGGGGTGGCCGCTGTTCACCACCTCGACCACCGGTTCGTCCGGCACCTGGGCCACCAGCGCCGTGACGAAACCCTCCGCCAGGTCGAGGTCCTCCGCGCCGTCCCTGACCGCGAAGTCCGGCTCCGCGTGCTCCCGCCGCAGGGCGGCCGCACAGTGGTTCATCACGGCCGCCAGCTCGTCCTCGTAGTGCGCGGCCTCCCGGAACGCGCTCAGGACGGCCGCCGCCGAGCGCACCGCGGCCAGCCCCTTTCCCCGCACATCCCCCACGATCATCCGGACCCCGTACGGCGTCCGCACCGCCTCGTACAGGTCGCCGCCGATCTGCGCGCCCTTCTCCGCCGCGAGGTACATGCTGGCCGCCGACACCGGGCCCAGACGTGCGGGCACCGGCCGCAGAATGACCTCCTGCGCCGCCACGGCGACCCGCCGGACCTGGTCGAGTTCGCTCTGCCTGCGGGTCCGCATGGCGTTACTCGTCGTGACACTGGCCACCGACACCACGAGCAGCGCCAGCAGGTTGCTGTAGATCTGCGTGGCGCCCCAGGCGTCGTGCATCGTGGCGGTGGTGACACTGATGAACAGCGCGCTGCCCGCCGCGGCCAGCGTGCCCTTGGGACCCATCGTCAGCGAGGCCAGCGCCGGCATGGCGGTCAGCAGCGGCCCCGTGTACACAGCGTGCGCGGGCGAGAGCTCGATCCCCAGCCCGACCAGCAGGATCGCGAACGGCACACACTGCGCCAGCCTGAAGACGACCCAGCCATGACCACCCGCCCCCGGTCGAGGAGACGAACGGAAGAGCGACCGCATGCTCCCAGCCTTCCCCCACGGAGCCCAATGTTCCACTCCAGCCACCGGGCACCGGGCATTCGGCCGGGGGGAGGCACAGAGGTCAGCTCTGGGCGGTGGGGCGGACGACGATCTCGTTCACGTCGACCGTGGCGGGCTGTTCGATGGCGAACGCGATGGTGCGGGCGATCGCGTCGGGCGGTATGCCGATGTCGTCCCGCATCCTCGTGATCTCCGCTCGGACCCGGCTGTTGGTGGACGCCTCGGCGAAGTCGGTGGCGGTGGCACCGGGCGAGACGGTGGTCACCCGCAGACAGTCGCCGGCCTCCTGGCGCAGCCCTTCGCAGAGGGCCCGGACCGCGAACTTGGTGCCGGCGTAGACCGCCATGGCGGGGACGACGCGGAAGGCGGCCGTGGAGGCGGTGGTGACGAAGTGCCCGGTGCCCTGTGCGCGGAAGACCGGCAGCGCGGCGGCGATGCCGTGCAACACGCCCTTCACGTTGACGTCGACCATGTGGTCCCACTCCTCGACGCGCAGGTCATCAAGAGGCGAGATGGTGCCGACCCCCGCGTTGCCGACCAGGACGTCGAGCCGGCCGAAGCGCTCGGCGGCCAGCGCGACCAGGGCGTGCAGGTCCTCCCGCCGGGTCACGTCGGTGCGGATCCGCACGGCCGTGCCACCCGCCTTCTCGATCCGGGCCACCAACTCCGCCAGGCGCTCGGTCCTCCGCGCGCCAAGGGTCCCAGAGGTCGCTGACGTACTGAAGTGGTCGGCAGCGACTCGCTCGCTTCCGGTGGTGGCGCGATCCCCGTCGGGCACGACCGACCCCCGTTCGTCCCCGATGGGGCTTTTGGCTTGACCGCCGTCCCTACGGGGCTTGCGTGCCAAGTCACCTCAGGCATGCAAGATGCTTCGGTGGTGCCGGCTACAGCGCGTCGAACGGTGGCACGATGCGGACGATGATGATCAGCGTGGCACGCGGCGCCACGAGGAAGTAGAACCAGCCGCCGGCGGCGTCCATGCGGCGCAGGCCTCCCGGTCGGGGACCGTTGCCGAAATCGCTGACGTCGATGCCCGTCCTAGCAAGGTCTACGAGCTGGCTGGCCAGACGTTCCACTTCCGCCACCACGTGACCGGGGATGCCGCCCGCCACATGTTCGTGGTCGGGGTCGTAATCCCAGTGCCAGTCCGCGCTCACCGGGCCGGGAGGCCGATAGCGGCGTGGGCTTCGTCCAGGATCCGGCCGATCTCGGAGGCGGCCTGTCGTGCCTGAGCCGCGTCGCCCGATTCGGCGGCGTTCTCCCACCGGCGGAGGTCCGCTGCCGCGTCGGGCTGACGCTGGATGTGGACGTAGGCGGCCCACTGGGCGATGAACCGCTGGAGCGGTGCCAGGTCGGAGCCCTGCCGGGACTGGTCGGCCGCTTGGTCCAACTCCCGTGTGAAAGCCGGCAGCGCTGCGGGCGCGATCTGACTGATCGCCTGCCGCAGTGCGGCAACCGTGGCAGGGGGCTGGGGAATGAGTGGCTGCCCAGCGGCGGAGGTGGTCATGGCTACTCCCATGGGCGTGATTCTGATCCCTTGCGTCAGCGTATCCGGCACGAGTGCTCTCCCTCCGCTCGAACGAGTGAGGCAGAGGCAGTGTGGCTGCCCGCGCCTGGACCGGCTTGGAGGGAGCGGTCTACTGATCCGTGACTTCCGGGGCGGGTGCCACCCCCACCGGGCAGCTCACTCCCGTCCCCCCGATTCCGCAGTACCCCGCCGGGTTCTTGTCGAGGTACTGCTGGTGATAGCCCTCGGCCGGATAGAAGGGGCGGGCCGGGTCGGCCGGGAGGATTTCGGTGGTGATGTCGGTGTAGCCGGAGTCGCGGAGGACGGTGCGGTAGGCGTCGCGGGAGGCTTCGGCGGCCTGTTGCTGGGCGGGGGAGTGGGTGTAGACGGCGGAGCGGTACTGGGTGCCGACGTCGTTGCCCTGGCGGAAGCCCTGGGTGGGGTCGTGGGACTCCCAGAAGAGTTTGAGGAGCGCGGTGTACGGGACGACGGCCGGGTCGTAGACGACTCGGACGGCCTCGGTGTGGCCGGTGTGGCCGCTGCAGACCTCTTCGTAGGTGGGGTTCGGGGTGTGGCCGCCCTGGTAGCCGACGAGGGTGGTCCAGACGCCGTCCGCCTGCCAGAACTTCCGCTCGGCGCCCCAGAAGCAGCCCAGCCCGAAGTCGGCGATCTCCAGGCCCTCGGGGTACGGGCCGAGCAGCGGGTTGCCGAGGACGGTGTGCCGGTCGGGGACGGTGAAGTCCCGTTCGGCGCGGCCCTTCAGCGCTTCCTCGGGGGTCGGGAGGTGGGTCTTGAAGCGGGAGAACAGCATGGGATCAAGCTCCAGGGAGGGAGAAGGAGGACCAGCCGAGGACTAGCGGGGGAACGCTTTCGTCGTGGGAGGTATTCCGGGTATGCGGACCTCACCCGTCGGACGGGCTCAGTGCTCGGGTGGTGAGGGGAAGCCCGCCGACGTGCCGCCCAGCTGTTCCCAGCCGGCAATGGCCTGCGCGCGGTACGCGGCGTACTCGGCGGCGGGGCTGCGGCCGTAGGACCACGGGACGGCGCCCACGTGTCCGTCGACCAGGCGGAGCTGTTCCATCGCCTCGGCGTAGCGCTCCGCGCGGACCAGGAACCAGACCAGGAGATGGCGGACGTGCGGCGCCATCGGGTGGTCGGCGGGGGCCTCGCTCAGCGCGAAGTGGGCGCCTTCGATGGCGCGCTCCACCACCGAGCTCTGGTAGAGGCTGCGGACCAGGTTGGCCTCGGGAAGGTGCTCGTAGACCGCGAAGAGGGGGAGGGCCGGGAGGAGCGTGCCGGCCGGGGCGTCGGCGGCGGCGCGCTCGGCGAACGCCTCGGCCTCCTCGCGGGAGCCGTGCCACTTCTCCGACCAGTAAGGGAGCGCGGCCAGGTGCGCGCCCATGTGGTGCGGGGCGCGCTGGGTGACCTTGGACCAGAGGGCTTCGTAGTCGGCCTTGCGGTCGCCCAGGCCGCGGGCGACGGTCAGCTCGGTCAGGTACGGGACGGGGCTGCCGGGGGCCAGCAGCCGCGCCTCCTCGCAGACCGTACGGGCCTCTTCGAGGATCATGCGGAAGTCCTGCGAACCGGGGTCGCGCAGGGCCTGGACGACCAGGAACTGGGCGTGGGTCTGGGCCCCGCCCGGGTCCTTGGGTGCCTCGTTGCGCCAGGTCCGCAGCCAGATGCCGCCGGTGCGGCCGCCGCCGCCCGGCGCCGCGGCCCCGGGCCGCTCCTGGTCCGCCGTCTCCTGGGCCAGCTCGAACGCGGCCGCCCCGGCCAGCGTCTGGACCCGCTGCCAGCGCAGCTCCCAGTTGTCGCCGGTGGACTTCAGCAACTCGGCGGCCGGCCGCCAGTCGTGCGTACGGCGCATCTCGGCCAGCGCGTCGTCGAGCTCCTGGTCGGGTCCCGGCAGGCGTACGTCGAGCTGGTCGAGCGGTACGAAGCCGTAGCCCGCCATCGGGTCCGCCGCCACCACCAGGCCCTGCCGGGTGTGCTGGGCGGCCCGTCGGCGCCGCATCCAGGGCAGGAAGACGAAACCGCCGAGGGTGATCGCGGCGAAGAGAACCAGCAGAGCGTCCATGTGGTGTGTCCCTGTCGGAGGGCCTGGCGGGCGGTCGGGGGTGTGCGGGCGGGTGGTGCCGTGCGGGGAACCAGTGTGCGGTGGTGCGGCGGTTCCTCGTAGGTATCCACTATCCAGAGAACCAGAAAGTTCCAGAATCGCCGGAGGCGGCTACCCTCGGCAGGCATGAGCGATCAGCGCGACGAGCGCCACCACCAGCATTTCGAAACCCTCGCGATCCACGCAGGTCAGGAAGCCGACCCGGCCACGGGCGCGGTGGTTCCGCCCATCTACCAGGTGTCCACGTACAAGCAGGACGGTGTCGGCGGGCTGCGCGGCGGCTACGAGTACAGCCGCAGCGCCAACCCGACGCGTACCGCTCTGGAGGAGAACCTCGCGGCCCTCGACGGCGGCCGCCGTGGCCTGGCCTTCGCCTCCGGTCTCGCCGCCGAGGACTGCCTGCTGCGGACCCTGCTCGCCCCCGGCGACCACGTGATCATCCCCAATGACGCCTACGGCGGCACCTTCCGACTGTTCTCGAAGGTCGTCGAGCGATGGGGTGTGGAGTGGTCGGTCGCCGACACCTCCGACCCGCAGGCGGTACGCGCCGCGCTGCGGCCCCGTACGAAGGCGATCTGGGTGGAGACGCCCAGCAACCCGCTGCTCGGCATCAGCGACATCGCGGCGCTGGCGGGCGTCGCCCGGGACGCCGGCGCCAAGCTCGTCGTCGACAACACCTTCGCCAGCCCCTACCTCCAGCAGCCGCTGGCCCTCGGCGCGGACGTGGTGGTCTACTCCACGACCAAGTACATGGGCGGGCACTCCGACGTCGTCGGCGGCGCCCTGGTCGTCAACGACGACACCCTCGGCGAGGAACTCGCCTACCACCAGAACGCGATGGGTGCGGTCGCCGGCCCCTTCGACGCCTGGCTGGTGATGCGCGGCATCAAGACGCTGGCCGTACGGATGGACCGGCACAGCGCCAACGCGGCCCGGATCGCGGAGCTGCTGACCGCGCACAACAAGGTGACCCGCGTCTACTACCCGGGGCTGGCCGAGCACCCCGGCCACGAGGTCGCCGCCAAGCAGATGCGTTCCTTCGGCGGCATGGTGTCGTTCCAGGTCGCGGGCGGCGAGGAGGCGGCCGTGGAGGTCTGCAACCGGGCGCAGCTGTTCACCCTCGGTGAGTCGCTGGGCGGCGTCGAGTCGCTGATCGAGCACCCGGGGCGGATGACGCACGCCTCGACGGCCGGTTCGGCGCTGGAGGTCCCCGGCGACCTCGTACGGGTGTCGGTCGGCATCGAGTCCGTCGACGACCTGCTGGCCGACCTCGCGCAGGCGCTGGGCTAGACGGTCCGCCGGGCGGTCCGTTGAGAACCCCGTCGGTCACCATGCCTCCAGGGGAGGGGTGGTGACCGGCGGGGGAACGGTCGGCAACTCGTGTGCGGCCGTGCCGGGTCGGTGCTCCTGCTCGCCCGTCAGCAGGGCGGCGGCAGGCGGCAGCCGGCCCGTCGTGCGCCGGGTGTCAGGACGCGGTTCCCGCCGGGCCGAGCGGTCCGGCAGGGCCCAGCGACGCGGTGATCGTGGCGAGCGAGGTGTTGAACCGCGTCAGCAGCGTGCAGAACGCGTCCCGGTCCTCCTCGGACCAGCCCTCCGTCACCAGGGCCATCAGCGCGCGGCGCGAGGCCCGTACCTCTTCCAGGCGGGAGCAGCCGCGTTCGGACAGCTGTAGGACCACGGCCCGGCCGTCCTCGGGGTGCGTGGCACGGCTGACCAGCCCGGAGTCGACCAGCGGGGCGACCTGCCGGGTGACCGTCGAGGAGTCGATGCCCATACCGGCGGCGAGGGCCTTGACGCCCATCGGGCCTTCCTGGTCCAGGCGGTTGAGCAGCAGGTAGGCGGCGCGGTCCATGGAGTTGCGCGCCTGCCCGACGCCGCCGAGCCGGCTCTGTTCTGCGCGGCGGGCGAAGACGGCCACTTGGTGCTGCAGCGCGTCGAGAACAGCGGGATCGGTGTGGGTCGTCATGTCCGAAGAGGTGGGCATGGCCGGGTGCTCGCTTCATGGGATGCGTACGGATTGGAGGACAGAGTACGCGGACCCGGCGCGGACCGTACCGGCGCTGCGCAATCCGATAAAGCGCCGTCCGGAGCCCGCGATCCGCGCCTCCCGGGGGGCGGTGTCCGGCCATCGGGACGGAAAGGCCGGTACGCGGACGAACTGCGAGACTGGCGGCATGGCAGATCACACGCCTCGTACGTCGCACCGGTCCGCCGCTGCCGCGCTCCCCGCGATCACGGTCGATGACGTGCGTGACGCGCACAAGATGCTCTCCGGCGTCGCCCGGGCCACCGCCATGGAGGGCAGCCGCTATCTGTCCGGGCTGGTCGGCGCCCCGGTGCACCTCAAGTGCGAGAACCTCCAGCGCACCGGCTCCTTCAAGATCCGCGGCGCCTACGTGCGGATCGCCGGGCTCACCCCGCAGGAGCGGGCGGCCGGTGTGGTGGCGGCGAGCGCGGGCAACCACGCGCAGGGCGTGGCACTGGCGGCGTCCCTGCTGGGTGTGCACTCGACGGTGTTCATGCCGGTCGGTGCGCCCCTGCCGAAGGTCTCCGCGACCCGCGAGTACGGCGCCGAGGTGCGGCTGCACGGCCAGGTCGTGGACGAGACGCTGGCGGCCGCCGAGGAGTACGCGCGGGAGACCGGCGCGGTCTTCATCCACCCCTTCGACCACCGCGACATCATCGCGGGCCAGGGCACGGTCGGCCTGGAGATCCTCGAACAGTGCCCCGAGGTGCGCAGCATCGTCGTGGGGATCGGCGGCGGCGGGCTGGCGGCGGGCGTCGCGCTGGCGGTGAAGGCGCTGCGCCCGGATGTGCGGGTCATCGGGGTGCAGGCGGCGGGCGCCGCCTGCTATCCGCCGTCGCTGGCGGCCGGGCGTCCGGTGGTGGTCGACGGGCTGTCGACGATGGCGGACGGCATCAAGGTGGGGCGGCCCGGCGATGTGCCGTTCGGGATCGTCGAGGAGCTGGTGGACGAGGTCCGTACGGTCTCCGAGGACGAGCTCTCCAGTGCGCTGCTGCTGTGCCTGGAGCGGGCGAAGCTGGTGGTGGAGCCGGCCGGGGCGAGCCCGGTGGCGGCGCTGCTGTCGCACCCGAAGTCCTTCCCTGGGCCGGTGGTCGCGGTGCTGTCCGGGGGGAACGTCGACCCGCTGCTGATGCAACGCATCCTGCGGCACGGTATGGCCGCCGCGGGCCGCTATCTCTCGCTGCGGCTGCGGCTGACGGACCGGCCGGGGGCGCTGGCGAACCTGCTGGGCGTGCTGTCCGTCGTCGACGCGAACGTCCTCGACGTCGGGCATGTGCGGACGGATCCGCGCCTCGGGCTGACCGAGGTGGAGGTGGAGCTGCACCTGGAGACCAAGGGGCCCGAGCACTGCGCCGAGGTGAGCGCGGCGCTGCGCGAGGCGGGGTACTTCTTCGTGGAGTGAGCCCGGTGGGGCACAGGGGCGGGTGTGCGGCGCCGCGGGAAATCCGTGGCGCCGCACGCATGTTCGGGGCCACGCTGGGTGCGCATGCCGGTCACGCGTGTCCGCTCACGCGTGCGCTCACGGAAACCAGAAATACGTGTCGCGATGTATCGCGTTTGGAGTACTCTCGCGACTGCGGGTTGCGCCATTCGTGGCGCCCCGTTGCGTACATATGCCCATAAAGCGGACAAAGACCGCCAAACGTAAGATTCGACCTGGAAATCACCCAAGCCATGGGAGTACCCACATGCCAGGCGCCATTTACGCCGAGGGTCTGGTGAAGACCTTCGGCGATGTGCGGGCACTGGACGGTGTCGATCTCGACGTTCCCGAAGGAACCGTCCTCGGAATGCTCGGCCCGAACGGGGCCGGCAAGACCACCGCCGTACGGGTCCTGACGACCCTGCTCAGGCCGGACCGCGGCACGGCGACGGTCGCCGGTATCGATGTCCTCGCACACCCCGACCGGGTGCGCCACTCGATCGGCCTCTCCGGCCAATTCGCCGCCGTGGACGAGTACTTGACCGGTCGCGAGAACCTGATGATGGTCGGCCAGCTCTACCAGATGAGCGGCCGGGACGCGAAGAGACGGGCCGGCGAGCTGCTGGAGCGGTTCAACCTCTCCGACGCCGCCGACCGCACCGCCAAGACCTACTCGGGCGGTATGCGCCGCCGCCTCGACCTCGCGGCGGCGCTGGTCGTCAGCCCGCCCGTGATGTTCATGGACGAGCCGACCACCGGCCTGGACCCGCGCAACCGCCAGGCGCTCTGGGACGTCATCCAGGAGCTCGTCGCCGGCGGCACGACCCTGCTGCTGACCACGCAGTATCTGGAAGAGGCGGACCGTCTCGCCCATGACATCTGCGTCGTCGACCACGGCAAGGTCATCGCCCGCGGCACCTCCGACCAGCTCAAGGCGCGCACCGGCGGCGAGCGCGTCGAGGTCGTGGTGCACGCCCCCGAGCACCTCTCCGTCGCCGACGAGGTCCTGCGCGGCTTCGGCAAGGGCGAGAGCACGATCGAGGAGCACACCCGCAAGCTGACGGTCCCGGTGGCCGGCGGCGCCAAGCTGCTCGCCGAGGTCATCCGCGAACTGGACACCCGCGGGGTGGAGATCGACGACATCGGGCTGCGCCGCCCGACCCTGGACGATGTGTTCATCTCGCTGACCGGACATGCCGCCGAGGCCGCGGACGAGAGCGCCGCGGGCGACGAGAGCGGTGCCGGCGGTTCCGGTGGCGCCGGCGGTGCGAAGGGCCGGGGCGCCGCGGGCGGCCGGCAGAAGGAGGCTGTGAAGTGACCACGGTGACCGAAGCGGCCGGTGAGGCCCCTGTCCGGACCCCACAGCCACGCGGCGGCATCGGCCGGTCCGTGCGCGACTCCCTGGTCGTCGCCAAGCGCAATCTGATCCGGATGATCCGCATCCCCGAAGTGGTGATCTTCGGGCTGATCCAGCCGATCATGTTCGTGGTGCTGTTCACCTACGTCTTCGGCGGCTCCATCAACATCCCCGGCGCCCCGGTGGGCGACGCCCAGGCGTACCGCGAGTTCCTGATGGCCGGCATCTTCGCGCAGACCGTCACGTTCGCCACGGCGGGTGCCGGCGCGGGCATCGCGGACGACATGCACAAGGGCCTGATCGACCGGTTCCGGTCGCTGCCGATGTCCCGGGGCGCGGTGCTCACCGGCCGGACCCTGGCCGACCTCGTGCAGACCGCGCTGACGCTGGTCGTGCTGGCCGTCGTGGCGCTGCTGATCGGCTGGCGCACGCACGAGAACATCGTCGAGGTGCTGAGCGGCTTCTGCCTGCTCCTCCTGCTCGGCTACGCCTTCTCCTGGATCGGCGCCCTCATCGGCCTCACGGTGCGTACGCCGGAGGCGGCTACCTCGGGCGGGCTGATCTGGCTGTTCCCGCTGACGTTCATCTCCAACGCCTTTGTGCCGGTCAACGGCATGCCGACGTTCCTCCAGCATGTCGCGGAGTGGAACCCGTTCAGCGCGACGGTGGCCGCGGCCCGGGAGCTGTTCGGCAACACCATCCCGGGGGTTCCCAAGTCGGTGACCGGCGCCTGGCCGATGGAGCATCCGGTGCTGGCGTCGATCATCTGGTCCATCGTGATCATCGCCCTGTTCCGGACACTGGCGGTGCGCAAGTACCGGTCGGCGACGGCGTGAGCGGCGCGTGACGCGGCGGCGCGGGACAACGAGAAGCGGCCCGGAGCACCAGGCTCCGGGCCGCTTGCCGTGTCGATCGGGCGCCTGGACTCAGCCCGTGTACGGCTTGGCGTCGAGGATCTTCACCTTCGCCGTCTTACCGTTCGGCAGCTCGTACTCCGCGTCGTCACCGATCTTCTTGCCGTTCACGCCGGTGCCCAGCGGGGACTGCGGGGAGTAGGTGTCGATCTCCGAGCTCGCGTACTCCCGCGAGGCCAGGAGGAACTTGAGGGTGTCGTCCGGGTCTCCGTCGAACGCGATGGTGACGACCATGCCGGGAGCCACGACACCGTTGGCGGCGGGGGCCTCGCCGACCTTCGCGCTCTGCAGCAGCTGGGTCAGCTGGCGAACGCGAAGCTCCTGCTTGCCCTGCTCTTCCTTGGCCGCGTGGTACCCGGCGTTCTCCTTCAGGTCACCTTCCTCGCGGGCCGCCTGGATCTTCTCGGTGATCTCGGCGCGTGCGGGACCAGACAGGTACTCCAGCTCGGCCTTGAGCTGGTCATACGCCTCCTGGGTCAGCCAGGTGACGTTCTCCGTGGTCTGGGTCACAGGTGCTCCTCGTCGGTACTGGGGATAAATCAAACGCCCTACCAGGAAGGGTTGCGCCTTCACAGGTGGGCGAAACCACGAGCCTAACAATTCCGGCACAAAACGGGGAAGAGGAAATCCGTATGGACCATGCAGGAATGCATCACCGCAGGTCAGCGGCGGTCTCCTGATCCCTCGCCCGGCCCCGTGCGCCGGGCATGCCGCAAGCCTGACGCGTAGTGCGGGGGCACTGACGCGGAGTGCGTGGCCGCCGGGGGCGCGGGCGTCCGCGTCTGGCGCCGTCGGTCAGCCGCCGGACACCGTACAGCCGACCAGCACGGCATTGGTCGCCCGCTTCGTCGTCCGCACCGTGACCTCGGTGTCCACCTGCTCCGTGCGCTGGTCGACGGTGACGTCCTTACGGCCCACCTCGGCGCCGTCCTCGGACTGCGAGCGCAGGGTGCACACGCCGGTGTCGTCCTTGTCCTTGACGACTTCCAGGTGCACCTTCACGGCGCTGTCGGACACCGCGTCCCAGCCGATCACCCGGCCGCTGAGATCCTGCCCCGCGATGTACGAGACGCCCGACCAGCCGACCACGCCGAGCAGCGCGACACCCAGCACCGCACCGATGATCTTGAGCTTGCGATCCGCGCGCTGGTCCGCGGAGCGGCCGTAGCGTCCGTCCGGGAGCCCTTCGCGCTCCGCCGTCATGATCATTCCTCCTGGTACGGGGACCTGGCACACGGGAAACCCGGAGGTCCCCTCCCTCGGTTCCGCCCGGGAAACCGGGAATACAGCGCCCCCTCGCTTCGGTCACTATAGGAGGCATCTTCTCCACCTTTTCACTGAGGATCGAGCCTTGACTGAGCAGCTGCGATTGATGGCGGTCCATGCCCACCCCGACGACGAGTCGAGCAAGGGTGCGGCCACCATGGCCAAGTACGTGTCCGAGGGGGTGGACGTGCTGGTCGCCACCTGCACCGGAGGCGAGCGAGGATCCATCCTCAACCCCAAACTCCAGGGCGACCCGTACATCGAGGAGCACATCCACGAGGTGCGGAAGAAGGAGATGGACGAGGCCCGGGAGATCCTGGGCGTCAAGCAGGAGTGGCTGGGCTTCGTCGACTCCGGGCTGCCCGAGGGCGACCCGCTGCCGCCGCTGCCCGAGGGCTGTTTCGCGCTCCAGGACGTCGACGAGGCGGCCGGGCGGCTGGTCAAGCTGATCCGGGAGTTCAAGCCGCAGGTCATCACGACCTACGACGAGAACGGCGGCTACCCGCACCCCGACCACATCATGACCCACAAGATCACGATGGTGGCGTTCGAGGCGGCCGGCGACCCGGAGAAGTACCCGGAGGCCGGTGAGCCCTGGACGCCCCAGAAGCTCTACTACAACCAGGGCTTCAACAAGCCGCGCACGCTGGCACTGCACCAGGCGCTGCTGGACCGCGGCATGGAGTCGCCGTACGGCGAGTGGCTGGAGCGCTGGAAGCAGTTCGAGCAGCGCGAGCGCACGCTGACCACGTACGTCCCGTGCGACGAGTTCTTCGAGATCCGCGACAAGGCCCTGATCGCACACGCCACCCAGATCGACCCCGACGGCGGTTGGTTCCGGGTGCCGATGGACATCCAGCGGGAGGTCTGGCCGACGGAGGAGTACGAGCTCGCGAAGTCGCGGGTGGACACTTCCCTCCCCGAGGACGACCTCTTCGCGGGCGTCCGCAACAATTGACCCCATGATGAGCGCGACCAGCACCCTCGCCCTGACGCACTTCGTCACCCTTGCCGACAGCTTCGACAAGAACAAGGTGACCCCCGGCGTCCTCGGCTTCATCGTCTTCGCGGTCATCGGCGGCGCCGTGTGGCTGCTGATGAAGTCCATGAACAAGCACATGAAGAAGGTGGATTTCGAGGAGGCGCCCGAGGCGGGCGAGGCGGGCGGCACCGCCGCGGCCGCGCCCAAGGCTCCGAAGCCGAAGACCAGCTGACTACGGGCGCGGGGCAGCCGGTCCCGGTATGTCGCGCGTGAGGACCGGGTGGCAGGTCCATGGCCGGCCGTCTGGCAGCGGTCGGCCGACCGGCCCGGCGGCTCGCTGATCCAAGCGGTCAGCGAGCCGTACGCGTGGTGCGCCCGCACCGTCTTTTCCGGCTTTTCTAGCGGACGCCCATCACCTCGCGCGCGGCGCGACCCGGCACCATGCCCAGGCGCCACGCCTGCCAGCCCGATTCCGGCTCCACGCCCCGCTCCAGCAGCAGCGCGAACGCCTCCGCGCAGTCCTCCAGCTTGGAGTCGCGGGACGGGTGCCGGTCCCGTGACAGCTGGGCCAGCTCCTCCTGGGCGACGGCCGTGCCGACCACGGAGCCGCCGGGTGACGCGAACGGCAGCAGCGTGCAGCGCAGGAAGCGGGCCCAGTCCTCGCCGCGCCGGTCGCCGTAGCCGGCGAATATCCGGGCGGCCTCGTCGGCCAGCTCCAGCGCCTGCGCCGCCCGGCCGTTCCCGGCGTCGATGATCACCAGCTCCAGGCACGACCACGCCTCGCCGTGCGGCACCCCGATCCGCTGGAAGTCCTTGCGGGCGTCCTGGAGCAGCTGCCGGGCGAAGCCGCTGTTGCGCAGCGAGCCGGTCTGCTCCGCCCGCAGATCGCGGGTGACCCGGCCCGCGTGGTGCCGGGCGCACGCCAGGCCGTAGCCGTCCTGCATCCGGCTGAACATGTTCCGCGACCGCTCCAGCTGGCGCAGCGCCGCGTCCTGCTCGCCGCGCTCCTCCAGCGCCTGGCCGAGGTAGTACATCGTCCAGGCCTCGCCGCGGGCGTCCTCGTGCTCGTGGTGCAGCGGCAGCGCCTGGCGGAGCCGGTCCACGGCGGGCTCCGGGTCGCCGTCCACCAGCCGGGCGCGCGCCAGCTGCGTCATCGCCCACGCCTCTCCGCGCTCGTCGTGCGTCCGCCCGTAGAGCTCCATCGCGGAGTGCAGCGCCTCCTCCGCCCGCGGCACCTCACCCAGCCGCAGATGCACCTGGCCGAGCTGGAAGTGGGCCCATGCCTGGCCGTGCACGCTCTCGCTCTCCTCGTGCAGCTCCAGCGCCTCGCGCAGCAGCTCCAGCGCCTCGGCTATCCGCGCCCGGTCCCGCTCCACCGCCGCCAGGGCGTGCAGCGTCCAGGCACGGTCGCCGTGCATGTCGGGCGCGGACTGCATGTCCAGCGCCTCCCGCAGCTTCGCCGCGGCCTCCGTCAGATTGCCCTGCTGCTGGAGCGTGATGCCCAGGTCGCGCAGCGCGCGGGCGGCGCCCGCCGGATTCTGCGCTTCGAAGTAGAGATCGACCACCGAGGAGAGGGTCGTTCGCGCCTTGTCCAGCTCGCCGAGCTGCCGGGCCGCGACGCCCGTACGCCACTGCACCGAGCGGACCAGCAGGCCCTGGCCCGCGGCCCGGGTCAGCTCGGTCAGCTCGCCCAGGCGGTAGAGGTCACCGCGCAGCAGGCAGTAGTCCGCCAGCGCGCCCAGCAGATGCGAGACCGTCGCCTGGTCCACGTCCTGATCGGCGTGGCGCAGGGCCGCGGTGATGAAGCTGGTCTCGTCGTCCAGCCACTGGAGGGCCGCGTCCAGGGACGTGAAGCCGTGCGAGCCGAAGCGGTCGGCGCGGGTGGACGTACGGCCGTCGACCAGGCGGATGACGGAGTCGGCCAGCTCCGCGTAGCCGCGGATCAGCCGCTCCTGGGCGGCGGCGCGCTCGCCGGGCTCCTCCTCGTCCACCAGCCGGGCGTGCGCGAAGCTGTGCACCAGGGCGTGCATCCGGTAGCGCTCGCCGCGGACATGCTCGAGCAGACCGGCCTCGGCCAGCGTCGTGAGCTGCCGCTCGGCCTCCTGGTTCGCCACCCCGAGCAGCGCGGCCGCGGCCGCCGCGCCCAGCGACGCCCGGCCCACCAGCGCCAGCCGGCGCAGCAGCCGACGGGCGGTCTCCGACTGGTCGGAGTAGCGCAGCCACAGGGCCCGCTCGACCGGTGTCACCGGCCCGTAGGCCGCGAGGTCGGTGGCCAGCGAGGCGGGGGAGCGGGACCCGAGCGAGGAGCCCGCCACCCGCAGCGCCAGGGGCAGGCCGGCGCACAGCCCGGAGATCTCGTCGATCGCCTGCGAGTCGTACGGGCCGTCCGGGGCGGCCGACTCCTCCGCCGCGCCGTCCGCCCCGGACGGCGGCCGCAGCAGCTCCTCGGTGCCGGCCGCGTCCAGCGGGCCCACCGGAAGGTGGTGCACCCACGCCTGGAGATCCTCCGGCAGCTCCAGCGGCTCACGGGAGGTGACCAGCACCAGGCTGTCCGAGCGGTCCGGCACCAGGGTCCGCACCTGCTCCGGATCCGACGCGTCGTCCAGCAGGACCGTGACCGGGAGGGCCGTCAGATGCTGGTGATAGAGGTCGGTCAGCCTTTTGACGTGCTGTTCCTGGGACGGCCGCTCCCGGAACAGCAGCTGCTCGCGCGGCGCGCCCAGCCGGTTGAGCAGATGCAGCAGCGCGTCCCGGGTCGGCAGCGGCACCTCGCCGGGGGTGTCGCCGCGCAGATCCACCACACACGCGCCACGGAACTGGTCGCGCAGCTGATGGGTGGCCCGCACCGCCAGTGCCGTACGCCCCGAGCCCGGCTCGCCGTGCAGCACCACCACCGTCGGCTTGGTCTCGGTGCTGGCACGGGCCGCGTGCACCCACTGCGCGATCTGCGTCAGCTCGGCCCGCCGCCCCGCGAACGGCCCGTCAGGCCGCGGGAGTTGGGAGAAGGAGTGCTCCAGTACGGACCGCTGCCGGGCCGCCGCGCTGCGGTCCGTGCCGCGCAACTGCGGGACCCGGGTGGTCTTCGCGGCGGTCTTCTTGGCCGCACCGCCGCCACGGGCCGCCGCCGTCAGCATCCGCTGCTGGTCCAGGAACGGCCGGATGCCGCGCACCTCCAACGCCGTCAGCCACTGGAGCCGCAGCTGCTCCGGGCCGCCGGGCTGGCCCCGCATCCCCGCCTGACGGTGCGCCGCCGGCCAGTGCCCCGCCGTCAGCTTCACGACCGTGGCCGCGGCGCCCGCCACCACCACGGCGGCCCCCACACCCAGTGCCGCGCCCGCGCCGGTGCCGTACGCGAGGTCCGTGCCGAAGGCCGCCACCGCCGCCACGGCCGTCGCCACCGCGGGAGTGCCCAGCTCCCTGCGCGACAGCCGTTCCGTCAGCGGGCGGTGCCCGGCCGCCGCCTCGTCCAGCGCCCGCACATACGCGGCGTACTCCTCGGACGCGGAGCCCGCCAGCTCCTCCAGCGCGCTCCGCGCTCTGGTCAGCAGCGCCTCCCGGTCGAGCCGCCCGCCCGAGCGCCGCACCTCCTCCTCGACGGCCCGTGCCAACAGCCCTTCCGCTTCCGACCGGTGTCCATCGCGCAGTACAGCCAGTGAGCCCGGCATGCCCATCCCCCTCCAGCAGTTCCAGCAGTCTCCAGCGGTGACCCTCAGTCCCCTGCGGTGATCGTCGCCGTACGCACAGTCTTCCGCGTCCAGATGAATTCCGGCAGCCCTGTGGATAACTCCTCCCGACCCCCGGGCCGCCCTTCCCGGGGGACGGCCGGCGGGCCCCGGCCGGATGAAACCCCCTCCGCTCCCGGCTCTCCGCGCCCCCTTGGGAGAGGATGGAGGCATGCCGAACCGCCTGGCTCATGAGACTTCCCCGTATCTGCTCCAGCACGCCGACAACCCCGTCGACTGGTGGCCGTGGTCCGCCGACGCGTTCGAGGAAGCGCGGCGGCGCGGTGTGCCGGTGCTGCTCAGCGTCGGCTACAGCTCGTGCCACTGGTGCCATGTCATGGCCCACGAAAGCTTCGAGGACCCGGCCACCGCAGCCCTGCTCAACGATCACTTCGTGTCCGTCAAGGTCGACCGCGAGGAGCGCCCGGACGTCGACGCCGTCTACATGGAGGCCGTGCAGGCCGCGACCGGCCAGGGCGGCTGGCCCATGACGGTCTTCTTGACCCCCGACGCCGAACCTTTCTACTTCGGCACCTACTTCCCGCCCGAGCCCCGGCACGGCATGCCGTCCTTCGGGCAGGTCCTGGAGGGCGTACGCGGTGCCTGGACGGACCGGCGCGACGAGGTCGGCGAAGTCGCCGGCCGGATCGTCGCCGACCTCTCGGGACGCTCCCTGAGCGAGTCGCTGACCGCGACGGAGCAGCGCCCGCCGCGCCCCGAGGAGCTGCACACCGCGCTGATGGCGCTCACCCGCGAATTCGACGCGGTGCGCGGCGGATTCGGTGGCGCGCCCAAGTTCCCGCCGTCCATGGTGCTGGAATTCCTGCTCCGCCATCATGCGCGCACCGGCTCCGAGGCGGCCCTGGAAATGGTGCAGGCGACCTGCGCGGCGATGGCCCGCGGCGGCATCTACGACCAGCTCGGCGGCGGTTTCGCGCGCTATGCGGTGGATGCCACCTGGACCGTGCCGCACTTCGAGAAGATGCTCTACGACAACGCTCTGCTGTGCCGCGTCTACGCGCACCTCTGGCGCGCCACCGGCTCCGACCTGGCCCGCCGTATCGCCGTGGAGACCGCCGACTTCATGGTCCGCGAGCTGCGCACCGACGAGGGCGGCTTCGCCTCCGCGCTCGACGCGGACAGCGACGACGGCTCCGGGAAGCACGTCGAGGGCGCGTACTACGTATGGACGCCGGAGCAGCTGCGTGCGGTGCTCGGCGAGAAGGACGCGGAGTTCGCCGCCCAGTACTTCGGCGTCACGGAGGAGGGCACCTTCGAGGAGAACGCCTCGGTACTCCAACTCCCGGAGATCGGCGGTCTGGTGGACGCCGAGCGGGTGGTCTCCGTCAAGGAGCGGCTGCTCGCGGCACGTGCCGAGCGGCCCCGCCCCGGCCGGGACGACAAGATCGTCGCCTCCTGGAACGGGCTGGCCATCGCCGCGCTCGCCGAGACCGGCGCCTATTTCGACCGTCCCGACCTGATCCAGGCCGCCACCGACGCCGCGGACCTCCTGGTCCGCGTCCACATGGACTGGCAGGCCCGGCTGCACCGCACCTCCCGCGACGGCGCGCCCGGCGCCAACTCCGGTGTCCTGGAGGACTACGCGAACGTCGCCGAGGGCTTCCTGACGCTGGCGTCGGTCTCCGGGGAGGGCGTCTGGGTGGAGTTCGCCGGGTTCTTCCTGGACACCGTGCTGGTCCAGTTCACCGCCCAGGACGGCGCGCTCTACGACACCGCGTCCGACGCCGAGACGCTGATCCGCCGCCCCCAGGACCCGACCGACAGCGCCACGCCCTCCGGATGGACCGCGGCCGCCGGCGCCCTGCTGTCGTACGGGGCGCTCACCGGCAGCGGCCTCCACCGGGACGCCGGGGAGCGCGCCCTCGGGATCGTCACGGCGCTCGGCGGCCGCGCCCCGCGCTTCATCGGGTGGGGGCTCGCCGCCGCCGAGGCCGCCCTGGACGGGCCGCGCGAGGTCGCCGTCGTCGGCCCACGGGACGATCCGGCCACCCGCGCCCTGCACCGCGCCGCGCTGCTCGGCACCGCCCCGGGGGCGGTCGTCGCGCTCGGCGCCCCGGGGTCGGACGACAGCGAAGAGGTGCCGCTCCTGATGGAACGGCCCCTGGTCGACGGCCGGCCCGCCGCGTACGTCTGCCGGAACTTCACCTGCGAGCGGCCGACGACGGACCCGGAGGAGCTCGCGGAGCGGTTGCGGGGGTGAGGGAGGCGGGGACGGCCTGCGGGGCCCCGGCCCTGGGGCGCGTCCCCGACTCACGCCGTGGAGTCGGCGGCGGATCGACCTTGATGCGCGCGTCACGTCCTAGCCTCAAGGCATGACGAACCGTACGCACCGCGAAGTCCGCCTGTCCGCGCGCCCCCGGGGGCCGGTCACCGACGACCTCTTCGAGATCGCGGAGGTGCCGGTTCCGGAGCCGGCGGAGGGCCAGGTGCTGGTACGCAACACGCTGATGAACGTCTCCGCCGTGATGCGCACCCTGATGGACGAGGGCAGCGTCGCGCCGATCGAGCCCTTCCGGCTCGGCGAGCCGCTGCACGGGGCGGCCATCGGCGAGGTGGTGGCCGCCCCCGGGACCGACCTCAGCCCCGGTGACCTGGTGCAACACCGCCTCGGGTGGCGCGAGTACGCGCTGCTCGACGCCGCGCGGGCGCAGCGTCTCGACCCCGATCTGCTGCCCGATCCGGCCGGTTACCTCTCCCAGGGGCCCACCGCCTGGATGGGCATGGTGCGCGGCGCCGAAGTGCGCCCCGGGGACACCGTGTTCGTCACCGGGGCGGCGGGCGGCGTGGGCTCACTGGCGGGCCAGATCGCCCGCCTGCGGGGCGCCACCCGGGTCATCGGCAGTACGGGATCGCAGGCCAAGGCCGACCGGCTGGTCGCGGAGCTCGGCTATGACGCGGTGGTGATCCGCGGCGCGGGACCCATGGAGGAGCAGCTGCGCAAGGCCGCCCCGGAGGGCATCGACGCGCTCTTCGACACCGTGGGCGGCGAGCAGCTCCGGGCGGCCGTCGCCGTCGCCAACAAGGGCGCCCGCCTCGCCCTCGTCGGAGCGCTGTCCGCCCAGCTCGCCCAGGACGGCCCGGCCGCCACCGAGATCGACGGCTTCTCACTGCTCGCCCGCCGCATCACCCTGCGCGGCCTCTCGCTCTACGACCACCTGGACCTGACCCCGGAGTGGCACACGCGGTTCGGCCAGGGCCTGCGCGACGGCACGCTCACCTTCCCGCACTCCCGCCTCGAAGGCATCGAGCAGGCGCCGCGGGCGCTCCGTGAGCTGATCGAAGGGCGCCATCTGGGCTCCGTGGTGGTGGCGTTGTGAGCCGCCGGCCGGAGAGCCTGTCGTAGTCGCGCGCGGCCGGGCAGGGAGCCGCGCCGGGCGGCAGCGGACGACGCGGACCGGCCGGCCGGCCCCGTCCGCCGTCAGAGCGTGAGGCCGCGTGCCAGCACGTCCAGCGTCTGGTGGATCAGGTCCTCCAGGTCCGCCGTGCTGCCCTCCTCGCCCCAGCACAGCAGTGCCTCCTGAAGGGCCGCCAGGATCGCCGTACTGATGACCCGGATCTCCAGGTCGTCGACCGGGCGGCCGGTGCGCTCGGCGAGGACGGCGCTGATCATCGCGGCATCCCGGGCGGTGTTCTCCGCCGTACGGCCCCTGATGGCGGGCACCTCGCGGACCAGCCGGGCGCGCTGGGCGAGTTCGGTACGGTCCGCCGTGGCGAACCGGCGCAGCGCCTCGACGGTGACCTGCCGGATCGACTCGACCATCGGCTCGTCGGCGGGGCGGGCCCGGATCCCCTCCTCCAGCAGGCCGTCGTACTCGTCCGTCAGGACGATGTCCTCCTTGGTGGGGAAGTAGCGGAAGACCGTGCTGGGCGAGACCTCGGCGGCCTCGGCGATCTGGTCGACGGGAGTCGCGTCGTACCCCTGCTCCTCGAAGAGCCGGTAGGCCGCCCGGCGGATCGCCTGCCGGGTCTTGATCTTCTTCCGCTCGCGCAGCCCGGCCTTGGGGGATCCGGCTCCGGTGGACCCGGTCCTGGGTGTCGGGTGCGGTGCGGTGGCGGAGGAACGTGCGAAGACCATGGCCGACATTGTCGGGCATCGGCGGCCCGCGGCGCCGGGCTTCGCTCCGGCGCCGGTGGGCGGGCATCCGGCGAAACCCTGACTGTCGGTGGCGTGTGTCACGCTGGGGCGTGGAAGTGATTACTGTCGGTGATGTTCGGAGGGGTGGTGTGGAGGGTGGTGTGGCTGCGACCTGGGATGGATGCGTATGCCGCGCTTGCCGTCGCGCTGTGTGTCGGCGGCTTCCTCGTCGGCGGCCGGGCACCGGTTCTCGCCATCGCGCCGAGGGGATGGGCGGTCCTGACATGGCGCGTGGCCGCGGCCGGGTGGCCGCGGCCACGGTGGCGCGCGAGGGGGGCACCGCCCATGCCCCCAAGGTCTGGGGGAAGGTGTGCCGCCCGGGTTCTGCCCGTCTCAGGCGTGCGAATAGGCCACCAGCGAGATGCCGACGTAGTGCACCACGAAGGCCGCCAGTGTGAAGGAGTGGAAGACCTCGTGGAAGCCGAACCACCGCGGTGACGGGTTGGGTCGCTTGATGCCGTAGATCACTCCGCCCGCGCTGTAGAGCAGCCCGCCGACGATGACGAGCACGAGGACGGCGATGCCGCCGGTGCGCAGGAAGTCTGGGAGGAAGAAGACGGCGGCCCAGCCCATCGCGATATAGCAGGGGGTGTAGAGCCAGCGGGGCGCGCCGACCCAGAAGACGCGGAAGACGATGCCGGCCAGGGCGGCCGCCCAGACCGCCCAGAGCAGCGCCTGGCCGCGGGAGTCGGGCATCAGCAGCATCGTGAGCGGCGTATAGGTGCCCGCGATGATCAAAAAGATGTTGGCGTGGTCGAGCCGGCGCAGGATGCCGTCGGCCCGCGGGCCCCAATTGCCGCGGTGGTACAGGGCGCTGACGCCGAACAGCAGGCAGGCGGTCAGCGTGTAGACGGCGCAGGCCAGGCGCCCGCGGGCGCTGTCGGCGAGCGCGGTGAGGATGACTCCGGAGAGGAGGACGGCGGGAAACATCCCGGCGTGCAGCCAGCCCCGCAGTTTCGGCTTGAGCGGCGCTGCCATCGCGGCGACCGCCGCTATCGCGCCCGTGTCGGTCCCCGTCGCCGCGGCGGCCGTGGAACCGGAATCGGCCGCGGCGGATGCGGGGGAGGAGTGGCTCTCGGCGGCGTCGGGCGCGGAAGTCATGGCGGACATGCTATCTACGCGACCGTAGGTTACGGATTCGTCCGGAAGTGGTGACGGTCACCACAGTGCCCTCTGGACAGAAGCTGATCGGGGTCGGATGATCAAATGAGTGCGGTCGGCACCGGATGAGCGGTCACGAAGCATCCGGGTCGCGGCCCCCAAGGGGCGACATCCAAAAACAGGTGGATTTACCCGGCGAACCCGGGCACAGATCCGCTCACACCCTCATCTAGGAGCGATCGTGGCGCGCGAAAACGCGGCTCCCTCACCCATTCCGACCCGTCACCAGGAACTCGTCTCCTGGGTCGATGAGATCGCAGCGCTCACCCAGCCCGACCGGGTCGTCTGGTGTGACGGCTCGGAGGCCGAGTACGAGCGACTGTGCGAGGAGCTCGTCGACAAGGGCACGTTCAAGAAGCTCGACCCGATCAAGCGCCCCAACTCGTACTACGCCGCGTCCGACCCCACGGACGTGGCGCGCGTCGAGGACCGCACCTTCATCTGCTCCGAGAAGGAGGAGGACGCCGGCCCGACGAACCACTGGAAGGCCCCGGCGGAGATGCGGGAGATCTTCGCCGGCTCGAACGGCGAGGGCGGCATCTTCCGCGGCTCGATGAAGGGCCGGACGATGTACGTCGTCCCGTTCTGCATGGGCCCGCTCGGCTCCGACCTCTCCGCCATCGGCGTGGAGATCACCGACTCCGCCTACGTCGCCGTCTCGATGCGCACCATGACCCGTATGGGCCAGCCGGTGCTCGACGAGCTCGGCGAGGACGGCTTCTTCGTCAAGGCGGTGCACACCCTCGGCGCCCCCCTGGCCGAGGGCGAGGCCGACGTCCCCTGGCCGTGCAACTCCACCAAGTACATCTCGCACTTCCCCGAGGCCCGCGAGATCTGGTCCTACGGCTCCGGCTACGGCGGCAACGCCCTGCTCGGCAAGAAGTGCTACGCGCTGCGCATCGCGTCGGTGATGGCCCGTGACGAGGGCTGGCTGGCCGAGCACATGCTGATCCTCAAGCTGACCCCGCCGCAGGGCGAGTCGAAGTACGTGGCTGCCGCCTTCCCGTCGGCCTGCGGCAAGACCAACCTGGCCATGCTGGAGCCCACGATCTCCGGCTGGACGGTCGAGACCATCGGCGACGACATCGCCTGGATGCGCTTCGGCCGGGACGGCCGCCTCTACGCCATCAACCCCGAGGCCGGCTTCTTCGGCGTCGCGCCCGGCACCGGCGAGCACACCAACGCCAACGCCATGAAGACGATGTGGGGCAACTCCGTCTTCACCAATGTCGCGCTCACCGACGACGGCGACGTGTGGTGGGAGGGCATGACCGAGGAACTGCCCGCCCATCTGACGGACTGGAAGGGCAACGACTGGACCCCGGAGTCCGGCACCCCGGCGGCCCACCCCAACGCCCGCTTCACCGTCCCGGCCGGCCAGTGCCCGATCATCGCGCCCGAGTGGGAGGACCCCAAGGGCGTGCCGATCTCGGCGATCCTCTTCGGCGGCCGCCGCGCCAGCGCCGTACCGCTGGTGACCGAGTCGCTGACCTGGCAGCACGGCGTCTTCCTCGGCGCCAACGTCGCCAGCGAGAAGACCGCGGCGGCCGAGGGCAAGGTCGGCGAGCTGCGCCGCGACCCGTTCGCCATGCTGCCGTTCTGCGGCTACAACATGGGCGACTACATGGCGCACTGGGTCAAGGTGGGTGCCGACAAGGACCAGTCCAAGCTGCCGAAGATCTACTACGTCAACTGGTTCCGCAAGGACGACAAGGGCCGCTTCGTGTGGCCGGGCTTCGGCGAGAACGGCCGGGTGCTCAAGTGGATCGTCGAGCGGCTGGAGGGCACGGCGGAGGGCGTCGAGACGCCCATCGGCGTGCTGCCCACGAAGGCGGCGCTGGACACCGAGGGCCTCGACCTGGACGACGCGGACCTCGACTTCCTGCTCACCGTCGACAAGGACGTGTGGCGCGAGGAGGCGGCGCTGATCCCCGAGCACCTCAACACCTTCGGTGACCACACGCCGAAGGAGCTGTGGGACGAGTACCGCGCGCTGGTCGAGCGTCTCGGCTAGTCCGCAGGCGCCCGCAGCCCCTCAGGGCTGACGCTCAACTCCCCTCCGGGGTCCCGTACTTGATGCGGGGCCCCGGAGGCGTTTCCACCGCCGTCACGCCGTGGCGAGATCCGGCAGGGGCGTGTGGTGAGCCTCCAGGCGCTCCGACGTCAGGGCTATCGCCGCGGTGTCGTCCCGGGACGTGGCCACCGCCAGGGCGTTCCCGGCCAGGGTGTGGGCGCGCTGATGCAGCGCCGGGATGCGCGACGGGTCGCCGCCGGTGGGCTCGGCGCGCAGCGGATAGCGGCCGCCGCTCAGCCGCGCGACCTGCTCGGCGATGCGATCGGCGGCGGTCGCCAGCGCGGCGGCGTCCAGCGCGGCGCCCGCCGCGGTGCCGCCGGACCGCAGCGCCAGGGCGTGCAGCTCGTCGGTCACGGTGAGCAGCGCGGTCAGATGTCCGGCGAGCCGGATGTCCAGCTCCTCCTCGCGGGAGCGGTGCGGGATCTCCGGGGCGGCGGCCATGGTGTGGACCGACTTGGTGCGGATCGGTTCGTACATGGGACGGCCTCCTGAAAACGTCTAGGAGACCATCCTAGCTTAGACACTGTCTAAAGTTGTGGGTCGTACAGCCAGAGAGTCGAGAGATACGGAAATCGCCTGGTGGGGCGGCGGGACGCGCTGTCCCGGCGCGGCTCAGTACTGCCCGTAACCGTCCAGGAAGGAGCCGATCCGGGTGATGGCATCCGTCAGATCGTCCTTGTTCGGGAGCGTGACCAGACGGAAGTGGTCCGGCTCGGTCCAGTTGAAGCCGGTGCCGTGCACGATCATGATCTTCTCGGCGCGCAGCAGATCGAGCACCATCTGCCGGTCGTCCTTGATCTTGTAGACCGTGGGGTCGAGCCGCGGGAAGGCGTACAGCGCGCCCTTCGGCTTGACGCAGCTGATGCCGGGGATCTGCGTCAGCAACTCGTACGCCGTGTCGCGCTGCTCCAGCAGCCGGCCGCCGGGGAGCACCAGGTCGTTGATCGACTGACGGCCGCCGAGCGCGGTCGCCACCGCGTGCTGGGCCGGCATGTTGGCGCACAGCCGCATATTGGCGAGGATCGTCAGACCCTCGATGTACGAGGCGGCATGCGCCTTCGGGCCGCAGACCGCGAGCCAGCCGCTGCGGTAGCCGGCGACCCGGTACGACTTCGACAGGCCGTTGAAGGTCAGCGTCAGCAGGTCCGGGGCGAGCGAGGCGAACGGGGTGTGGGTGACGCCGTCGTAGAGGATCTTGTCGTAGATCTCGTCGGCGCAGACGATCAGGTTGTGCCGGCGGGCGATCTCCGCGAGACCGCGCAGCAGCTCGTCGTCGTATACGGCGCCCGTGGGGTTGTTGGGGTTGATGACGACGATGGCCTTGGTGCGGTCGGTGACCTTGCGCTCGATGTCGGCGAGGTCCGGCATCCAGTCCGCCTGCTCGTCGCAGCGGTAGTGCACGGCCGTACCGCCGGAGAGCGAGACCGAGGCGGTCCACAGCGGATAGTCCGGGGCCGGTACGAGCACCTCGTCCCCGTCGTCCAGCAGCGCCTGCATCGACATCTGGATCAGCTCCGAGACGCCGTTGCCCAGGTAGATGTCGTCGACGGAGAGCTCGATGCCCTTGGTCTGGTAGTGCTGCATGACCGCGCGGCGGGCGGAGAGCAGGCCCTTCGCGTCACCGTAGCCATGCGCCGTACCGACCGACCGGAGGATGTCCTCCAGTATTTCGGGCGGGCACTCGAAGCCGAACGCCGCCGGGTTGCCCGTGTTCAGCTTGAGGATGCGATGACCCGCCGCCTCGAGCCGCATGGCCTCCTCGAGCACCGGGCCACGGATTTCGTAGCAGACGTTGGCGAGCTTGGTTGACTGGATCACCTGCATGTCCGCCACCTTACGGCCGCGTAACCGCGGACGCCCGGTGTTTTTCCCCACTTGATCGACTGTTGGCGTGTGCTTCATCACGAGGGGTGACGGCGCACCGGCCGCTGACCCGGTGCTGATTTCGCGGGAAACCGGCGGACGGGGGCGCCACGGCGGTACGCTCCGGGCGGCCGCGCCACCAAGATCGGAAGCGCCGGCGAACGCACCTCAGTGCGCCCACTCAGTACGCCGACGACCTGACACGGGGGCCAGGATGGCGACTTCTCCGACCACCGGGGCCACCCGTACGCCGATGCCCGCGCCGGCGCCCGGCGACACACCCGCCCCCGGGGACCCGCCGGCCCCCGGGGCCGACGCCTTCGCCTTACCCGGATCGCGCGGCCCCGCCCCGTACTCGCCGTTCGCGCTGCTCAACGACGAGCCGGTGGCCGAACCCGGCGCAGACCTGCTCGGGGCCGGCCGGGCCGCCGCCCAGCTCGCCGGACTGCTGGTCGCCTCCCGGCAGTCCACCCCCTTCACCCTCGCCGTCGACGCCGGCTGGGGCATGGGCAAGAGCAGCCTGATGCGGCTGGTCGACGCGGAGCTGGCACAGGCCCCCGAGGTGCACACCGTCTGGTACAACGCCTGGACCTCGACCGGCGCCGACGCGCTGGAAGGGCTGATCAAGTCCGTTCTGATGCGGTTCGACCGGCGGGTGCTGCGCCGCGGCCTCCAGCGGGTCTCCGAGCGGCGCGCACTGCTGCGGTTCACCCGCGCCCTGACGACCGTCGCCGCCGGGCCGCTGGGCGTGTCCGGGCTGGTCGACGAGCTGTGGAAGACCCTGTCCGTCAACTCCCAGGCCCGCAACGAGATGCGCGGCGCCATCGGACAGCTGGTGCAGGAGTGGTCGGAGACCGCCGAATTCCAGCCACAACGACTCCTCGTGGTCTTCATCGACGACCTGGACCGCTGCTCGGAGGAGACCGTGCTGGCGGTCTGCGAGGCGGTGAAGGTCTACCTGGACGTGCCGGGGCTGGCGTTCGTCGTCGGCTGCGACCGGTCGGCGCTGGGTCCGAACGGCCTGCTGCGTGATCTGTCGCCGGCCGGCTCCGCCTTCATGGAGAAGATCTTCCAGACCAGCTACCGGATCCCGGCCCCCGACGGTCAGGGCGTCAAGGACTACATCCGCTGGTGCGCACGGACCGCCGGGGTCGAGCCGCTGCTCGACGAGGCGCTGGTCGACCTGCTGGCCGAGCGCTCGGGCCGCAACCCGCGACGGATCAAGCGCCTGGTCAACGGCTTCGTCCTGGAGGCCACGCTGAACCCGGTCTGGCGCGACTTCGGGCCGGGCGCGGTGCTCCGGACGCTGCTGCTCCAGTACTTCTATCCCGACTTCTACCGGATGATGACCGGCCCTTCCGGCACGCTGGACGGCGATGTGGTGGCCGAGTTCCGGCGGTACCGCGAGGTGCGGCGGACGCTGCTGTCGGCCACCGGCGGCGCATCCGCCGAGGAGCTGGCGACGGTACGGGACTTCCTCGCGCCGTACGACCTGGTGCCGCCGGAACCGCCCGGCGCGGGCGGCGAGGCGGTGCTCGCCGCGCTGGAGCGCCAACTGCCCAATGAATTCCCCGACCTGGTGCTCAACCCGGCCTTCACCTCACTCGTCGACGAGCTGACCGCCCGCCCGGACGCGGTGCAGCTGCTGCTGCGGCTGCGCGAGGGCCCGGTGGGGTCCGGAACCGAGCCGACCCCGATGTCGAGGGAGTGGGCGCCGCTGTGGCGCGGGCTGTCGGTGCCCTTCCCGGACGGCTCCGGGTCGGGGTTCGGCCCGCCGCTGGCGTGGCCGGCGGACGGGGTGCCATTGGCGGGGTACCCGGCACAGGGGGCGCCGTTGGGGTACCCGGCCCAGGGGGCGCCGCCGCAGCAAGCGCAGACGCCGCCGCCCCAGACGTATCCGAACATGCCGTACGCGGATCCGGTCGAACCGGCGCCGCCGTACGGGCAGCAGCCCGCCTACCAGCAACAGGGGGCGTACGGGCAGGCCCCGCAACCCGGATACCCGACCCAGCAAGGCGGATATCCGGCGCAGTCCCCGTACCCGCAGCCCGCGTACTCCCCGCTGCTGGACGTCCTGTGGGTCGACGACCAGCCGGACCGCAAGGCCGTGGTGCGGGAGGTGCTGGAGAGCCTCGGCGCACAGGTGCGGCACGAGTCCACCAGCCGGGCCGCGGGCCGTGCCGTCCGCGACCGCCGCCCCGACCTGCTGATCTCCGACATCAGCCGGGGCCGGGACCGTGTCGCGGGCTTCGACATGGTGGCGCGGCTCAAGAGGGACGGGGTCTACGACGGGCCGGTGATCTTCTACACCATCCGGCAGAGCCCCGAACGGGAGGAGCGCGCGGCCGAGTTGGGCGCCCGGCTCACCAACAACGAGCAGAAGCTGCGCGATCTGGTGGTGGCCGCGCTCCAGGAGCCGGTACGCCCCCCTGCCCAGCAGCCCGGCTCGTCGCCCCCGCCGCTGGCGCCGCCGGTGCGTGACCTGTCCGTTCTCTGGGTGGACGAGCGCCTCGGGGACAGCTTCATGGGGCTGGTCGCGGAGCTGCGCGGGGAAGGCGCGGCCGTCCACCTGGCCAACAACGACCAGGAGGCGCTCGACTGGCTGGCCGAGCACCGGGCGGATCTGGTGCTCTCCGACATCGCCCGGTACGCGGACGGGTACGGGAACCCCGACGGCGGGTTCACCTTCGCCGAGCGGTTGCGCCAGGAGGGCGGCTATCGCGGCCCGCTGGGGTTCTTCGCCTCCTGGGTCACACCCGCTCGTGAGGAACGCGCGCGGGAGCTGGGCGCCCTCGGTGTGGCCACCGACCCGGTGGTGGTGCGGGAGTGGGTCGACGAGATCGCGTGGGGTCTCCGGGAGCGGCCCCGCTGGCCCGGCCGCAGCTGACTAGCGCGTCCAGCCAGTCCGTCGCACCGCCCGCCCCGCCAGTACATCCGTCCGCCGGCCGTCCGCCACCACGAAGCGGCCGTCGATCAGGACATGCGGGATGCCCGTCGGGAGGGTGCGCGGGGCGTCGAACGTCGAACCCGCGGCGACCGTTTCCGGGTCGAAGAGGACCAGGTCGGCGCGGTAGCCCTCGCGGACCAGGCCGCGGTCGGGCAGCCGCAGCCGGGCGGCGGGCCGCGAGGTCAGATGCGCCACGCACTCCTCCAGCGACAGCACTCCCAGCTCGCGGACGTACTTCCCGAGGTACTGGGGGAAGGTGCCGTACGCGCGCGGATGCGGCTTGTCGCCCTGGAGGATGCCGTCGCTGCCGCCGGTGTGCACACGGTGCCGCATGATCTGCCGGACGTTCTCCTCGTGGCCGACATGATGGAGGATCGTCGAGCCCAGCCGGTCGTCGATCAGGAGGCGGCGGGCGGTGGTCCACGGCTCCTCGCCGCGCTCCGCGGCGCCGCGCGCGATCGTCCTGCCGACATGGCCCGCCAGGCCGGGGTCCGAGACACCGGAGATCTCGATGGTGTCCCAGTCGATGGGCACGCCATGGCAGCCGTCGGAGCCGGCCACCTCCAGGTCGTGCCGGATGCGGGTGGCGCTCGCCGCGTCCCGGAGGCGGGCGAGTATCGCGTCCGGGCCGCCCTCCGCCGCCCAGCTCGGCAGCATCGCGACCAGCGTCGTACAGCCGGGCGTGTAGGGATAGGTGTCGAGGGAGATGTCGGCGCCGGAGTCGAGCGCCTTGTCCAGCAGGGCCAGCAGCTCGGGGGCGCGGCCCTTGTTGACGCCGAAGTTCATGGTGGCGTGGGCGAGATGGAGGGCGCAGCCGGCCTCGCGGGTGAGCGCCACCATCTCCTCGTACGCCCGGAGGGCGCCGGCGCCGTAGGAGCGGTGGTGGGGGCAGTAGTAGCCGCCGTAGTGGGCCACCACCCGGCACAGTTCGGTGAGTTCGGCGTCGGTGGCGTACATGCCGGGCGTGTAGGTCAGCCCGGAGGAGAGGCCGACCGCGCCCTGTTCCATGCCCTCGGCGACGAGTCGCCGCATACGGGCCAGCTCCCCGGCGGTGGCCGCGCGGTCCTCGTAGCCGACCGCGAGCATCCGGACCGTGCCCTGCGGGACGAGGTAGGCGGCGTTGACGGCGATGCCCTCGCCGTCGAAGCCGTGATCGAGGCGGTCGAGGTACTCGCCGACGGTGCGCCAGTCGAAGTCGACGGTGGTGTCCCCGGGCGCTCCGCCGTTCCAGCCGGTGATCTGGGCCCGGATCTGGGCGAGCGTGGCGGCGTCGACCGGCGCGTACGACAGGCCGTCCTGGCCGAGGACTTCGAGAGTGACGCCCTGCGCGGCCTTGGCCTCGTGCGCGGGATCGCGCAGCAGGGCGAGGTCGCTGTGGGCGTGCATGTCGATGAAGCCGGGGGAGAGGGCGAGTCCGTCGGCGTCCAGCACTCGGCGCGCGGTGGGCCGCCCGCCCTCCCCCTCGCGCACGACGGCGGCGATCCGGCCGCCGTCGACGGCCACATCGGCCCGGAAGGAAGCGCCGCCGGTGCCGTCGACGACCCGTGCGTCACGGATGACCAGGTCCATGGCGGGCGCCTCAGAAAAACGTCCGGACGAAGTCGACGACCGTCCCGTCCGCCTCGACCAGCGGGATCAGCTGCCACTTGTCGAAGGTCGTACAGGGGTGGGAGAGGCCGAGACCGACCCAGTCGCCGACCTCCAGAGCGGTCGCGCTCTCCGTGGCGAGCCAGATGTGCTGGTCGGACAGGCCGGTGACGCTGACGCCGGCCGCCGGACGCAGGGTGCCGTCCCGGCCCGACCGTACGACGTCGGCCCGCGGCAGATCGAGGTCGTGCGGCGCATCGCGCTTGCCCGCGTTCAGGAACGCCTGCTGGGGGGTGGGCCGGGAGACGACCTGCGCCCACAGCCGGAAGGCGGCCTGGAGGTCGCCCTCTTCCGGGATGCGGTTGAACGGGGTGACACGCCGGTACTGGCCGTCGTCGTGCGACACATAGGCGCCCGAGCGCAGCAGTTTGAGGGCCGGCGCGGACAGTTCGGGGAGCTCGGCGAAGACCTCGGCGACCGTGTCGAACCAGGCGCTGCCGCCGGCGCTGATCACGATCCGGTCCAGGTCGGCGAACCGGCCCGCCTTGTCCAGCTCCACGGTCAGTGCCACCAGCCGGCGCAGCCAGGCGGCGACCCGCTTGGGTGTGGCGTCCGGTACCTCCCCCTCGTAGCCGGCGATGCCGACCAGCCGGAGGGTGTCCACACCGGCGATGGCGTCGGCGAGTTCCCGGCACTCGGCCTCGGTGCGCACACCGGTACGCGCGCCCTCACCGGCGCCGAGCTCGATGACGACGTCCACCGGGCGGGTGGCGCCGGCCTCGCGCAGTGTGGTGTCCATCAGCTCGATGCCGCGCAGCGAGTCGACGTAGCAGATGAGGCGGAAGTCGGGGTCGGTGTCCAGCTCGCGGGCGAGCCAGCGCAGCGCGGCCGCGTCCACGATCTCGTTGGCGAGGAAGATCCGCTGGATGCCGTAGGCCCGGTAGACGCGGGCCTGGTGGGGGACGGCGGCGGTGATGCCCCACGCGCCGCGTGCCAGCTGGCGGGCGAAGAGCTGCGGCGCCATACAGGTCTTGCCGTGCGGCGCGAACGCCAGGCCGTGCCGGTCCGCGTAGGCCTCCATGACGGCCAGGTTGTGCTCGACCGACTCCGCGGAGAGGGCCAGCACGGGGGTGGTGAAGCCGTCGCGGAAGAGGTTGCGGCGCTGGGCGGCCAGCTCGCCGACGGTCAGCCCCTCGGCGTCCGGGGGGAGTGCCTTGAAGCGGTGGTCGACCCGCTCGTCCGCGAGTTCCTTGAGTCCCTTTGCGAGCCGCTCGCCGGCCATGAGGCCTCCTCCCAGGTCGTGTTGCAACATTTGCAACGATCGTTGCGTACAGCGCTTGCTGGTGTCTAACATCCGAGCCATCACCGGGTCAATGACGAGAAACGCGGCGACGGACGGCGGGAAAACGGGCCCGCCGAGCGGCACAGCGAAGGAGCGCATCCGATCGTGACCAGGTCCCCACACGTCCGCGATACCCCCGGCCGGCACGGTGACACCACCGTCCGGGCCGACGGTGCCGACGTCGTCTGCCTCGGCGAGTCCATGATCGCCTTCCTCCCCGCCGGCCCGGGACGGCTCGCCGACGTCCCCGCCTTCGACCGCGCCATCGGCGGCGCCGAGTCCAACGTGGCGTGCGCGCTGGCCGCCGCCGGGCACTCCGCCAAGTGGATCAGCCGGGTCGGCGCCGACGCCTTCGGAGACCACCTCGTGGCGGCCGTCGGCGCGTACGGAGTCGACACCCGCTCCGTACGCCGCGACCCGGCCCGCCCCACCGGCGTCTACTTCCGCACCGCGGGCGACCGCGCCACCGACGCCCACGAGGTCGCCTACTACCGCGCCGGGTCCGCCGCCGCCGCGATGTCCGCCAACACCATGGACCTGGCCGCGATCCGCTCCGGCCGGATACTGCACCTGTCCGGGATCACGGCCGCCCTCTCCGACGACTGCCTGGGACTGCTGCGGGAAGTGACCGCACGCCACCCCGGCCGCCCGCTCCTCTCCTTCGACGTCAACTACCGCCCTGACCTCTGGCGCGACCGCGCCCACGGCCCCGAGATCCTGCTCGACCTCGCGCGCAGCTGCGACCTGGTGTTCGTCGGAGAGGACGAGGCCGAGGCCGCCTGGCGCCTGCACGGGCCCGACGCCCTCCGCGACGCCCTCCCCGAACCCGCCACCCTCGTCGTCAAACACGGGCCGGAGGGCGCCACCGTCTACGACCGCCAGACCGTCCACGACCGCCGGGCCGACGGCATCGGCACGGGAACCGACACCGGCATCGACACCGTCACCTACGCCCCCGCCCTGCGCGTCGACGTCGCCGCCCCCGTAGGCGCCGGCGACGCCTTCGCCGCCGGATTCCTCTCCGGCACCCTCCGCGGCCTGCCCGTCTTCACCCGCATCCGACACGGACACCTCATGGCCGCCGCCTCCCTCACCGTCCCGGAAGACCTCGGCACGCCGCCCTCCCGCGCCCTCGCCGACCGACTCGCCGCGCTCGACCCCGCCGACTGGGGCACACTGCGACTCGGCCCCGGCTGGACGACGAGCGACGGGGTGCACAACACCGCACGGGTGGAGGTCCGTACACCATGAGCCAGACAGTCGATCGCGCGCTGAGCATCCTTCCCCTGCTCGCGGAAGGCCCCGCCAACCTCGAACAGGTCTCGGTCCGGCTCGGCGTCCACAAATCCACCGCCCTGCGGCTGCTGCGCACGCTCCACGAGCACGGCATGGTCTACCGCCAGGCCGACCAGCGCTACCGCCTCGGCGCCCGGCTCTTCGCGCTCGCCCAGCAGGCCGTCGAAAACCTCGACGTCCGCGAGATCGCCCACCCCCACCTCGTAGAACTCAACGAGAACTGCGGACACACCGTCCACCTCGCGGTCCACGAGGAGAACGAGGTCCTCTACATCGACAAGGTCGAGAGCCGCTACCCGGTCCGGATGTACTCCCGGATCGGCAAACCCGTCGCGACAACCGTCGCCGCGGTCGCCAAACTGCTGCTCGCCGACCTGCCCGAGCCCGAGCGCCGCGCCCTCGCCGAGAAGCTCGACTACCCCCGCTACACGCCCCGTTCGACGCCCGACGCCACCGCCTTCCTGGCCGAACTGGCCAAGGTCCGCGAACAGGGCTGGGCCACCGACCTCGGCGGCCACGAGGAATCCATCAACTGCGTCGCCGCCCCGATCCGCGGCGCGGACGGACGGGTGATCGCCGCCATGTCGGTCTCCGCGCCGAACGTCGTCGTCACCGCCGACGAACTCCTCACACTGCTCCCCCTGGTACGCCGTACCGCCGACGCCATCAGCCGGGAGTACTCCGGCAACGGCCCGGCGAAGCACCCCGAATGAAGCACACCGCCCGATCCTGCCGCCCGAACCGCACCGGATGAAGGACACCGCATGACGGAAAAGATCGCGCTCACCCCGGCCACCCACACCACCCCGCCCGCGAAGTTCTCGCACGGCGTCAAGAAGGGCAACATCCTCCAGGTCGCCGGCCAGGTCGGCTTCCTCCCCGCCGTCGAGGGCCAGGCCCCCACCCCCGCCGGCCCCACCCTCCGCGAACAGACCCTCCAGACCCTCGCCAACGTCCAGGCCATCCTCGAAGAGGGCGGCGCCACCTGGGACGACGCGATGATGATCCGCGTCTACCTCACCGACGTCGACCACTTCGCCGAGATGAACGCGATCTACAACGCCTACTTCGAGGCCCAGGGCCTCAAGGAGGCACCGTCCGCCCGCACCACGGTCTACGTCGGGCTGCCCAAGGGCCTGCTCATCGAGATCGACGCCCTCGCCGTCCTGGGCTGATCCGCTTTGCCGTTACCGCTCCCGCCCCCGCACCACCTGCCGCACGGCGCGGCGTCCCGCACCCCCGGGCCGCCGTGCCGCGATCCGCCCTGCCCGGACACACCCTGCCTGCCAACGGAGTCCCCTATGCTCCTCGCTGCCACGGCCCCACTCCTGTCCCAAGCACTCACGCCGCAGGGCGGACCACCGCCCCCGGCGCCCCACACCGGCGGTCTGCTCGCCCTGATACCGGGCACCGCGGGCCTCCTGACGGTCGCCGCCCTCGGCATCGCCCTGCTGCTGATCCTCATCATCAAGGTCCGCCTCCAGCCCTTCGTCGCGCTGCTGGGCGTCTCCATCGCCGTCGGCCTGGCCGCCGGCCTCTCCGTCACCGAACTCTTCGGCACGGTGCAGAAATCCGCCGCCGTCTCCATGATCGAGACCGGTATGGGCGGCATCCTCGGACACGTCGCCATCATCATCGGCCTGGGCACCATGCTCGGCGCGATCCTCGAAGTCTCCGGCGGCGCCGAGGTGTTGAGCGGCCGCCTGCTCGGCCTCTTCGGCGAGAAACGCGCCCCGCTCGCCATGGGCCTCACCGGCCTGATCTTCGGCATCCCCGTCTTCTTCGACGTGGGCATCTTCGTCCTGGCACCGATCGTCTACGCGGCGGCCAAACGCAGTGGAAAGTCGATCCTCCTCTACTGCATGCCGCTGCTCGCCGGCCTCTCCATGACCCACGCCTTCCTGCCGCCGCACCCCGGTCCGGTCGCCGCCGCCGGCCTCTTCAAGGTCGACCTCGGCTGGGTCATCCTGATGGGCCTCGTCTGCGGCCTCCCCGCCGTACTGGCCGCCTGGGGCTACGCCGCCTGGATCGGCAGGCGCCTCTTCGTCGAGGTCCCCCAGGACATGGTCGAGGCCGCCGCGGAAGCCAGGGCCGCCGTGGCGGCCGAACAGACCGATGGGGGCACCCCCTGCTCGAGCGAAGCCGAGAGCTTGGGGGACGGCGTCTCCCCGCACGAGAAGCCGGTCGCCCTCACCACCGTCCTCACCATCATCGGCACCCCGCTGATCCTCATCCTCCTCGCGACCTTCTCCTCCGTCGCCCTCGCACCGAGCACCCTCCGCTCGGTCATCGAGTTCTTCGGCAACCCCTTCGTGGCCCTGACGATCGCGCTGCTGCTCTCCTACTACCTGCTGGGCATCCGCAGGGGCTGGTCCCGCAGGTCACTGGAGACGGTCTCCACCGCGTCCCTCAAGCCGATCGGCAACATCCTGCTGGTCGTCGGCGCGGGCGGCGTCTTCGGCGCCATCCTCAAGGGCAGCGGCGTCGCCGACGCCCTCTCCGACACCTTCCACAATGTCGGCCTCCCGGTCATCGTCCTCGCCTACCTGCTCTCCCTCGTCCTACGCGTGGCCCAGGGCTCGGCGACGGTCGCCATCGTGACGACGGCCGGAATCGTCCTCCCCCTGGTCGAGGGACAGGGAATGCCGCAGGCGCACCTGGCGCTGATCATCATGGCGATCTCGGCGGGGTCGATCTTCGCTTCGCATGTGAACGACGGGGGGTTCTGGATGGTCGCCAAATACTTCGGGATCTCGGAGCGCGACACCCTGAAGTCCTGGACGGTGCTGGAATCTGTCCTCTCGGTCGCGGGTTTCGCGGTGGCGGCGCTGGTGAGCCTGGCGGTCTGAGCGCACACGAGACGGCGCCCCGGATCCCGTCGAGGGATCCGGGGCGCCGCGTTCTCAACTGCCCGCCCAGCTGGACGTCTTACTGCTGGTGCTTACTTCCCTTGCAGTACTGGTCTTCCTTGCCGATCGAGCGGTACATGCAATCGCTGTTCTCCAGCAGTTGCAGCACCGCGTCCCGGTTGCGCGAGGTCTCCTTGGGGATCACCGAATCACGCGGGTAGAAGCCCCCGTCCCCGGCGGACGACGGGTACATCTCAAAGGTGTAGGCGAAGATCTTCTGGTCGCCCCACAGCCAGTCGTCGATCGAGCCGTCCGTGATGTAGAGGTCGCTGGACTGCTCGGGGGTGTAGCCGTTGCTCTTGGCCATGCCCTTGCCGACGGCGGCGAAGGCGTCGTGGTCGTCCTGGGTCATGCCCTCGCCGGTGTCGGCGTCGGTCCAGCCGAAGGGCCAGAGGACGAGTTCGCTGTAGGTGTGGAAGTCGATGGCGGCGGTGATCTGCTGCTTGCCGCCCACGTTGCGGCCGCGGACGAAGTCGGAGACGACCTTCACCTCGGGGGCCGAGGCGGCGGACGCGCCGCGGTAGGTCTCGTCGCCGGGGTCGTCGGAAGAGCCGCCGCAGCAGCCCCACTTGTAGTCCCAGTTGCGGTTGAGGTCGGTGCCGACCTCGCTGGAGCCGTCGTTGGGCTGACGGTTCTTGCGCCACATGGCGAAGTCCCCGGAGGCGATGTCGTACTCGCCGCCGTCCGGGTTCAGGTTCGGCAGGATCCAGATCTCGCGGGAGTCCAGCATCTTGGTGATGCGGTCGTCGCTGCCGTACTTCGAGGTGAACTCGTTGAGGAGGTAGAGGGCCATCTCCACCGTGAGGTGTTCACGGGCGTGCTGGTGGTGGGTGAAGAGGACCTCGGGTTCCTTCTCGTCCTTCTTGACGTTCTTGCTGAGTTTGAGGGCGAGGATGTCGCGGCCCTCGTGGGACTTGCCGATGACCTGCTTGCTGAGGATGTCCGGGTACTTGGCGACGAGGCCGTCGATCTCCTTCGTCTCCTCGGCGTAGGTGTGGTAGCCCGTGTAGCCCTCGGGGAAGTCCTTGACGCGGGTCGATGACGAGCCCTTGCCGGCGCCCGGGGGGTCGGGCAACTGGCGGAGCCGATAGCCCAGTTGGCGCGCGGCTTTGGCCTGGGCGGGGTCGGCGGTGATGACGACCTTCCCGCCGTGCACCTCGTCGATGGAGGCGCCGGTCGCGGCGAGCACGGTGCGCGCGGCGCGGGTGGCGAGGCCGGTCACCTCGTACTGGTGCGGCCGTTCGGTGGCACGGGAGGTGCCGGAGGCGGCCGCCTCGGTGGTGGGGGAGCCCTGTGCCGCCTGTGCGGTGAGGGGGGCGGCCAGTGCGAGGGAGAGGAGTGCGGCGAGGACGGTCCTGCGTCCGCCGGGTATTCGTGGTCGCATGCGGTCTCCTGTGGTGGGGGTGAGAAGAAGCGACGGCGCCAGTTTTGGCGGTTGGCATGGGCGGGTCAAGATGCTTGGTGGCCAAAGATGCCGGGGCGTGGGCAGGTTGGCCGTCCAGAGCGGCCGAATCCGGCAACTTGCCATCGATTTACGGAAATTCATTGCCTGGCGGCGCTCTGGCACTAACAATGCGCACGACAAAACCGGAGGGACACAAAGGACCTTCGGTGACAGAAGCGTGAGAGGACCCCCCACATGAATCGACCTCTCGTCGGCACCCTGGCCACGGCCGTTCTGGGTGCAGCGGCCCTGGTGGGCACCGCCGGCACGGCAGGTGCGACGACCCATCCCGGCAAGGCGGCGCAGACGCAGGAGCAGGCGCAGCAGCAGGCGCACCGGCTCGTGGCCAAGGCTCCGTCCCTGGGCAAGTCCAAGGGCAAGCACAAGACCAAGGCGGTGGACTTCGCCGGCACGGTCGCGTTGAGCAACTGCTCGGGCTCGATCGTCAAGATGCCCACGTCGCAGGAGAACGACCCGGCCCTGGTGATGTCCAACGGCCACTGTCTGGAAGAGGGCATGCCCGGCGCGGGCGAGGTCGTCGTCGACAAGCCGTCCAGCCGCAGCTTCACGGTGCTCGACGCGAACGCCGGTGACCTGGGCACGATCAAGGCCACCAAGATCGCGTACGCCACGATGACCGACACCGACGTGTCGCTGTACGAGACCGGCTCCACCTACGCCGAGATCGAGCAGAAGTACAAGATCAAGCCGCTGGAGCTGGCCACCGAACACCCCGCCCAGGGCGCCGGGATCAGCGTGGTCTCCGGCTACTGGAAGAAGATCTACTCCTGCAACATCGACGGGTTCGTGCACACCCTCAAGGAGGGCGACTGGACCTGGAAGGACTCGGTCCGTTACACCCCGGAGTGCAAGACCATCGGGGGTACGTCCGGGTCGCCGGTGGTCGACACCACCAGCGGCAAGGTCGCGGCCATCAACAACACGGGCAATGAGAGCGGTGAGGAGTGCACCGTCAACAACCCGTGTGAGGTGGACGAGAACGGCAAGGTCACCGTGCGCAAGGGCATCAACTACGCGCAGCAGACCTACGGCATACCGAAGTGCTTCGGCGTCGGCAACAAGCTGGACCTGAGCGCGGAGGGCTGCGAGCTGCCCAAGCCGTCGGCCGCCCGACGCTGACCCAGTAGCAAGTAGCAAGTAGCAAGTAGCAAGTAGCGGGAAGCAGGACGCCAGGTCCCGTGCGACCGTGCACGGGACCTGGCGGTGGGGGGTGGCGCCCGGAGCCGCAGGTGCTGAGGCGGGCCGGCTGTAACGGTGTTACGGAAGGCCGTGGACGTGCGCGCCCACCTGCCCGGCGAACTCGTTGCCGTTCGCGGCGTCCCAGTTCGTGGACCAGGTCATCGCGCCGCGCAGGCCCGGGTAGGTCTTGGACGGCTTGAAGGAGCCGCAGTTGCTGCCCTGGGTGAGGCAGTCCAGGGCGGCGTTGACGACGGACGGGGCGACATAGCCGCTGCCGGCCGCTCGGGAGGAGGCCGGCACGCCGATGCCGACCTGGGACGGGTCGAGACCGCCCGCCAGCTGGATACAGGCGAGCGAGGTCAGGAAGTCGACCGTGCCCTGGGCGTAGACCTTGCCGTCACAGCCGTTCATGGAACCGCTGTTGTAGTACTGCATGTTGACGACGGTCAGGAAGTCCTTGATCCCGAGCGCCGTCTTGAAGTACTCGTTCTGCGGCGACTGCATATCGATGGTCTGCGGGGCCATCGTCACCACTACGTCGCTGTGCGCGGCGTGAACGGCCTTGAGCGCCTGTGTCATGTACGTCGAATTGAGGCCATTTTCGAGGTCGATGTCGACGCCGTCGAAGCCGTATTCGTCCATCAGCTTGTTGATGGAGTCGGCGAAGTTCTTCGCGGAGGCGTCGTCGCCGACGGATATCGAGCCCTTCTCGCCGCCGACGGAGATGATCACCGATTTGCCGGCCGCCTGCTTCGCCTTGATGTCCGCCTTGAAGTCGTCGGCGGAGTCGTATCCCACGGCCGGGTCGAGGTTGAAGGTGACGGCGCCGGGCTCGCCGGTGGCGTCGGCGAAGGACACCGCGATGATGTCGTACGCGTCGTCGACGTCCTTCAGCTTCTGCACCGTGGCGCCGTTGTTGAAGTTCTGCCAGTAGCCGGTGACCGCGTGCTTGGGGACCGCGGCGGTGTGCGCGGCCGGCGCGGCGGGGTGTTCCTGGGACGCGTTGGCGGTGCCGGCGGCGACGATGCCGGCCGACGTCAGCACCGCCGCTGCCAGCCCTGCCAGCAGCCTTCTCTTCACTGTTCCTGATCCTGCGCGAACCACGACTGCCTCCGGGTGGGGGGTAGTTGGGGGGGAGTAATGCGGGTGCGCGCTCAGGGGCCCCTGTGCTTGCGGTACAAGTTGGTCCAGACCATTAGTCCTGTCAAGAGCCTTGCCGGAAGCCGTCGTTCCCACGCCATTCGCCTGGGCGGTATGTGTCATTTCCTCGGCGGGTATATGCCAAATCCCCACGGGGAGACGGTCATGACGAGTAGCCCAGAACGTGTTCTCTTGGGGCGTATCTCGTGGATAAAGTGCTGAACGTATGGCGCCGATGGCGCAGAGCTGTGCCGATCCGCGGTCCCGGGACCTCCGGCGGCCGGAGGGAGTGGGGGAGCGACGTGCCGACCGCGATTGCAGTCACCAGCCCTGACCTCGCGCTGCCTGCCACCGACCGGCAGACCCCGGCCGCCGTCATCCTCCGGTCGCCGCAACTCCAGCCGCTGGACGAGGCCCTGACCGAGACCGGCGCCGTACTGGAGCACCACGGCCATCTCGTCGTCCTCTACTCCGCCGCCTGCCCGCCGGACCACATCCGCCGGCTGCACACCCTGCGCGCCCTCCTGGAGAGCGACCGGATCGCCATCCTGCCGCTGGATCTGCCGCCGCTGGGGGTGGCCGTGGTCGCCCGCCAGCTGCGGCAGTTGTCGCTGTGCGACTTCAGCCCCGGGGTGCTCGCCTGTGCGGCGCGGCTGCTGGCCCATTACGTGCACGCCGGCGCGCTGCTCGGCAGTGTCAGCGGCCTGGACCGGGTCGAGGTGGATCTGCGCTCCCATATGAAGTCCTGGCTGCCGGGCACGCATTTCGCGGTGCTCGCCAACCCCGAACCGCGGCTGCTGCATGTGGACCGGCACAGCTCGGAGGCCGGTCTGCCGGCGCCCGGCTTCGCCACCCGGCTCGCCGTCGCCCGCGGCCAGCTCACCGGTGAATGGGTGGGCGGTGTGCTGGCCCCGGCCTGGCGGACGCAGGGGGTGTACGAGGAGCGGCTGCCCGCCGAGTCCGCCCGCTGGTGGGGCACCCAGAAGCTGGTCGAGTTCGCCGCGGCCATCCCGGACCTCTCGGTCCTCTACCAGCTGGTGTCGTCCGTACGGCGCGAGGACTGCCGCTGGTGCGGCCTGGAACTCATCGGCGACCGGTGCGCGTTCTGCGCCGAGCCGGTGGCGCGGGACGGCGCACCGGGCGGGCAGGCGCGGCGGGGCGCGGGCGGCCCCGCGGCCATAGAGGGCAGGGCGGCGGACGCCTCGTGCCCGACGCCGCCCGCCGCCCCCGCCTCGGCCCCCGTCACACAGGCGCCTGCTCCGCCTCCCCCGCCTCCCCCGCCCGCTCCGCCCGCGCCCCCCGCTCCGCCTGGTCCGGCGTCGTATCCCGTGCCCGACGCACCCCCCGAAGCGCTGCGGCAGCGCGGTCTGTCCCCTGTGGCGCCGTCCGGCGTTCCGGGCGGGCGGGGTGCGCGCGGCGGCCCTGGACGGCTGGACGTACGGGGCCCCGACATGACGGGCGGGCCGTACGCCGCGGGGGCGGGGCAGTCGTACGCGGCGCAGCAGCCGTATGCGCCCGGCGGCCCCGGTGGGTACGGAGCACCGGACGTACCCGCCGCCCCCGGCGCACCCTGTGTGCCCGGCGCCGCCGATATCCCCTCCGACCCGCGGACGGTGGCCCGCGTGCGCTGAGATCCTCCGCCGTCCCCGGAACCCCTCGTCCCTTCCGTTCCTCGGCCCCTCCGTCCCCCCGTCCGTCCTCCCTCCCCGTCCCGATCGAGGTCCCTCCCCCATGAACTCACGCCAGCGCCGCGGAGCGATCCTGCTGCTCCTGTCGGTCCTCTGTGCGGTCGGCGCGTTCGTCGGCGTGCTGTCGGTGATCAAGAACGTCGAGTCCAAGGTCGGTCCGGAGAAGACGGCGTACCGGCTGAAGGCCGATGTCGCGGCCTATAAAGCGCTGGATCCCGGGCAGTTCGAAAAGGTGCGGATGCCGGAGCGGTGGCTGCCGCCCACCGCCGTGACCGACCTGGACGAGGTCAGCGGCAAGATCGCGGTGACCCCGCTGAAGAAGGGGTCGCTGCTCCAGGACGACATGATCGTCGAGCGTCCTGCGCTGAAGGCCGGACAGCAGGAGATCGCCATCATGATCGACGCCGCCACCGGTGTGGCCGGCAAGATCAACCCCGGCGCCCGGGTGAACATCTACGCCACGTTCGAGGGCAAGCGCGCGGAGGACAAACCGGTCTCCAAGGTCATCGTCGCCGGCGCCCAGGTCATCGACGTCGGCAAGCTGACGCCGCTGGAGGCCAAGGACCCCGGCGACACCACACCGGGCCGTCCGGGCGGCGAGGCCGTCCCGATCACCTTCGCGCTGGACACCCGGGACGCCCAACGGGTCGCCTACGCCGAGTCGTTCGCCTCCCACGTACGGCTCGCCCTGCTCGCCCCCGGCGACGCGGCCGCCATCCCGCCCGCCGAGCGCACCTACACGCTCGACGGCGACAAGTGAGCTGGAGGCACAGGTGACCATCCGCATCCTCCCGGCCGTCGGCGACCCCGACGCCGCGCGCACCGTGTCCGCGCTGCTCAGCCAGCTGCCGGACGCCGAGCCCGCGCCCGCCGTCGCCGACTCCACCGCGCTGCTGGGCGCCCTGGCGGCCGCCACCGCGCAGGGCGGCGCCGCGGGCCAGGCCACCCCTCCGGCGCCCGCCGTCGAAGGGCTCCCCGAGGTCGTCCTGGTCCATGAACGGATCGGCCCGGTCCCGGCGTTGGAGCTGATCCGCGAGGTGGCGCTGCGCTTCCCCGCCGTCGGCGTGGTCCTGATCACCGCCGACGCCGGACCGGCGCTGTTCTCCGCGGCGATGGACGCGGGCGCCCGCGGCATCGTCGGCCTGCCGCTGGGTTACGAGGAGCTGGCCGCCCGGGTGCAGGCCGCCGCCCAGTGGTCGGCGGGCGTACGGGTCCACCTGGGGGGCGGCGCCGACGCACCCCCAGGGCCGACCGGCACGCTGGTGACCGTGACCGGCGCGAAGGGCGGCGTCGGCACCACGGTCACCGCCGTCCAGCTGGCGCTGGCCTCGCGCGCCGCGGGCCGCAGCGTCGCGCTGGTGGACATGGACCTCCAGTCCGGCGATGTCGCCTCCTATCTGGACGTCCAGTTCCGCCGCTCCATCGTCGACCTGGCCGGAATCCAGGACATCTCCGTACGGGTCCTCCAGGACGCGGTGCACGACCACCACACCGGCCTCGGCCTGCTGCTGGGGCCTGAGGAGGGCGAGCGCGGCGAGGAGGTCGACGACCGGGCCGCCCGCCAGATCGTCACCGCGCTGCGCTCCCGCTACGAACTGGTGATCGTCGACTGCGGCTCGCAGATGCAGTCCGCGAACGCCGCGGCCGTCGAACTCGCCGATGTGGCGCTGCTGGTGACCACCCCGGACGTGGTGGCCGTACGCGCCGCCAAGCGTCAGGTGCGGCTCTGGGACCGGCTGCAGATCCGTAAGGCGGCGGACACCACGACGGTCGTCAACCGCCTCACCCGCAACACCGAGATCCAGCCTCCGCTGGTCGCGAAGGCCACCGGCACCCAGGTGGCCAGGACGACCGTGCCGGCCGCCTTCAAGGAGCTCCAGCCGTGTGTCGACGCGGGCAGGATGCAGGACCTCGACGGCCGGTCGACGGTCAAGGAGGCGCTGTGGGCGCTGGCCGGGGAGCTGGGGCTGGTCGACTCGCCGGCCGCGCGCCAGGGGCGGGGAGGCCACCGGGCGCGTCCGTCGCTGACGGGGCGTAAGCGCAAGGCGATAACGGCGGGCCTGGCTCCCGGACCGGGTGCGGCGCCCGGGGCCGGGGCGGCACCGGGGGCGGCTTCCGGGCCGGCGCCGGGGTCCGGGCCCGGTCCGCGGTTCGGCGCGCGGCGCGGCGGTGCGGCGGCCAAGAGCCCGGGGCCGTTCGACCCGGCCGGTCCGTACGAGGAGCGCTAGATGGGCGGGTCGGCGGTGCGGCGGCCGCTGGGCGGCAGCGACCGGGGCCAGGTCTCGGTGGAGTTCCTGGGGATGCTCCCGCTGATCGCGCTGGTCCTCATCCTGGTCTGGCAGTTCGTCTTGGTCGGCTACACGTACTCACTGGCCGGCAACTCCGCCGACCGGGGTGCCCGCGCCGCCACCGCGACGCAGGGCGGCGGGCCGGGCGCCTGCCGCTCGGCCGCCGAGGACGATCTGCCCGACTCCTGGCGCGGTGGCGCCTCGACCGCCTGCCACACCGAGGCCGGCCTGTGGAAGGCCACGGTCCGGCTCAAGGTCCCGGTGCTCTTTCCCGGTGCGGGCGATTTCCCCTGGACGGTCACCGGCACGGCCGGCGCCGCGGAGGAGGACAGCGGACGATGACGGTGCCGACGACCAGGCCGCCGACGATGACGACGACGATGCCGACGACCAGGACCAAGCCCTCCCGGCTGCGTGGCCGCGGCCGCGACCGGGGCCAGGTCTCCATCGAGTTCCTCGGCTTTCTGCCGATCCTGCTGGTCGTCGCGCTGGCCGTGATCCAGCTGGGCCTCGGCGCGTACGCCGTCCAGCAGGCCGGGACTGGGGCGCGCGCCGCGGCCCGTACCGCCTCGATGGACGAGGCGGACCGCACGGTCGATCCGCAGGCCGCGGGCCGGGCCGCGATGAGCGGCTGGCTCGGCGACGAAGCCACCATCTCGGTGTCCGGCGGCGGCACTTCGGTCCACGCGACCGCCACCGTCCGCATCCCGTCCCTGATCCCCGGCGTCGACTTCGGCTCCGCCCGCCGCAGCGCCACCATGCCGGCGGCGGGGAAGGGCTCTGCGGACGCCCTTGGTGGCGGCCAGCGGACGTACGAAGGAGCTCCCGGAGCACCAGAAGCAACAGGCGCACGAGAAACCCCAGGAGCACCGCTGCGATGAGTCTGAAAGCCCGGATCGTCGCCCCCGAGCCGGCCGGGGAGGCGCGTCAGGACAACCACCTGGTCGCCGTCTACCGCGCCAAGCTGCTCGAAGAGATCGACCTCGCCGAGATGTCCTCGCTGGCCGCCGACGAACGGCGCTCCCGCCTGGAACGCGTCCTCGGCCACATCATCAGCCGCGAGGGACCGGTGCTCTCCACCGCCGAGCGCTCCCAGCTCATCCGCCGGGTGGTGGACGAGGCGCTCGGCCTGGGCGTCCTGGAACCGCTCCTCGAAGACGCCTCGATCACCGAGATCATGGTCAACGGCCCCGACCAGGTGTATGTCGAGCGGTCCGGCCGGGTCGAGCTGGTCCCCGTCCGCTTCGCCTCGCACGAGCAGCTGATGCAGACCATCGAGCGGATCGTCTCCACCGTCAACCGGCGCGTCGACGAGTCGAATCCGATGGTCGACGCCCGCCTGCCGACCGGCGAACGCGTCAATGTCATCATCCCGCCGCTCGCCCTGAACGGCGCCACTCTCACCATCCGCCGCTTCCCCCGCGCCTACACGCTCGCCGAACTCATCGGCATGGGCACCCTCGACGAGCAGATGCTGATGCTGCTGGCGGGGCTGGTGCGCGCCAAGTTCAACGTGGTGGTCTCCGGTGCCACGGGTGCCGGGAAGACGACCCTGCTCAACGCCCTGTCCGGACTGATCCCCGACGGCGAGCGCATCATCACCGTCGAGGACGCCGCCGAACTCCAGCTCCAGCAGACGCATGTCATCCGGCTGGAGTCACGGCCGCCCAACGTCGAGGGCAAGGGCCGGATCACCATCCGCGACCTGGTGCGCAACTCGCTGCGGATGCGCCCCGACCGCATCATCGTCGGCGAGGTGCGCGGCGGCGAGACCCTCGACATGCTCCAGGCGATGTCCACAGGCCACGACGGCTCGCTCGCCACCGTCCACGCCAACAGCGCCGAGGACGCCCTGATGCGGCTCCAGACCCTCGCCTCCATGTCGGACGTCAAGATCCCGTTCGAGGCGCTGCGGGACCAGATCAACAGCGCCGTCGACTGCATCGTCCAGCTCGGCCGGAACGCCGACGGCTCCCGGAGGATCAGCGAGATCGCCATCCTCGACTCGCGCGGCCACGAGGACTACCGGATCGCCACGGTCTGCCGCTTCGACGCCGAACCGATGGGCGCCGACCGTGTCGTGCACGGCCGGTTCCGCTACTTCCCGCTGCCGCGCCGGGTCGCCGAACGCCTCTTCATGGCCAGCGAACCCACTCCGCCCGCCTTCGGCGTCGCGGCCACCGACGACCAACTCGCCACCCGGAAGGCCACCTCATGACCGGCTGGGCCCTGACCACAGCCTCCGGGGGGCCGATCACGGCCACCGGGAACGTCCTCCCCCTCCTGGCCATCGGGGCCACCCTGCTGTGCGGGGTGCTCGCCGTCGCCGGGGCCCGGACCTATGCGGCCGGGCGCGCCCAGCGGCAGGCCGTCGTCGACCGCCTCGCCGACGAGCGCGGGCTGCCGCCGACGGGCAAGCGCCGCCGCTTCCCGTCCGTCGACCGCACCCTGCGCGGCACCCGCTTCGGCCGCCGCCTCGAACTCCGGCTGGCCGCCACCGGCCTGGACGTCACCCCCGGTGAGTTCTTCGTCTACATGCTCGGCACGGTCGTCGCGCTCTGGCTGATCGCGCAGGCCACCCTCGCCCCGTTCTTCGGCCCGATCGCCGCGCTCACCGCCGTATGGGGCGCGTTCGCCTTCCTCAACTGGCAGCACCAGAAGCGCATCGAGAAGTTCATCAACCAGCTCCCCGAACTCTCCCGGATCCTCGCCAACGCCACCCAGGCCGGGCTGGCGTTGCGTACCGCGCTGGGCATGGCCGCCGAGGAACTGGAGGCCCCCGCGGGCGAGGAACTGGCCAAGGTCTCCGACAAGCTCGCCGTCGGCCACTCCATCGACGAGGCCCTGGGCGAACTCGCCGAACGCCTCCCGTCCCGCGAACTCGTCGTCCTCGTCACCACGTTGGTGCTCTCCCACCGCGCCGGCGGCACCGTCGTCGGCTCGCTCCGCAATCTCACCAAGACGCTGGAGGAGCGCAAGGAGACCCGGCGCGAGGTCCGCACCCAGCTCTCCCAGGTCGTCGTCACGGCCTATGTCGTCCCGCTGCTCGGCATCGGCACCCTGCTGCTGATGAACCGGATCGCACCGGGCGCCATCGACCGGATGACCTCCTCCTTCCTCGGCCAGCTCGCGGTCGTCGTAGCCTTCGGCCTCTACGGGCTCGGCTTCTTCTTCATCCGCCGCCTCGCCAAAATCGACGTCTAGGTGTCAGGTACAGATATGGGAATGGGAACAGGGACAGGGGTCCTTCTGGCCCTCGCCTTCGCACTCTCGGTCGGCGGCATCTTCGGCGGGATCGCCCTCTACCGCCGCGAGGCCAGACTCCCGCCCGACCTCGCGCTGTCCCTGGAGGTCGGCTCGACGCGTACGACGGCCGTCGGCTCGGCGGTGGACCGCACCGGTATGCGCTACGCGCCGCTCGTACTACGGCTGATGGGCGACAAGCGCGTAGCCCGGGTACGGCGCCGGATCGACCTGGCCGGCAACCCCGGCGGTCTGACGGTGGACCGCTACGCCGCCCGGCGTGCCGTCTACGGGGCCCTCGGCTTCTTCGGCGCGCTGGTGATGTTCCTGCGCGATCAGCCGGTACTCGGCGTTCTCATGGTGCTGTTCGGCCTTTTCTGGACCGAGGTCGGGATCTGGGCCGCGATCCGCCAGCGCAAGGACACCATCGAACGCACCCTTCCGGACTTCCTGGACGTGCTGGCCGTCGTCGTCAGCGCGGGCCTCGGATTCCGCCAGGCGCTGGACCGGGTCGCGGAGAAGTACGAAGGCCCCTGGGCCGACGAACTCCGGATCACCCTCCGCCAGATGGACATGGGCGTCAGCCGCCGTATCGCCTTCGAGGAGCTGCGCAAACGCAACGACTCCGAACAGGTCGCCCAGTTCGTGACGGCCCTTCAGCAGGGCGAGGAACTGGGTTCCCCGATCGTCGAGACCCTCATCCAGATCGCCAACGACATGCGGCGCACCGACGCACAGAACGCCCGCCGGCGCGCCGCCCGCGCGGTCCCCAAGGCCACGATGGTGATCACCACCTTTATGGTTCCGGCCACAATGATCCTGCTGATCGCCGGGTTCTTCCTGGGCTCGGGCACCAACTTCGGCTCGCTGATGGGCGACTGACCGATGGCGCCACCCGACACCGCGGTCCCGCCCTCCCCGTCCTGGCGCCGCTGGACCGGCCTCGGCGTGCCCGCCCTGGTCCTCCTGGGCTTCGGAGCCAGCCTCCTGCTCGTCACCGCGTTCGCCTCCGACACCTACCAGGACGGTCACTACCTCGGCCCTTCCTTGCGGATGCACATCACCGCGTGGACCGGTCTGGCCTGCGGTCTCGCGGCGCCCGCGCTGTATGCCGCACTACGCCGCCGGGCGGTCCGCCGCGGCTGGTCGCCGGACGCCTCGCGGGCCTCCGGAATCGCCCTGGCCTGCCTGTCCCTGGGCTTGCTGGCACTGCTCTTCGAGGCCTTCGGGGTCTGGACGCTCTACGCCCCGGACCCGGCCGGCGGCAACGACTTCTCGGGGCTGTCGCACGCCCTCGCCGGCGCGGTACCGTACCCGGCCGGATGAGGACGCTGTGTGCCCCGCTTCTCGCCAACGCCTTCGCAGGAGCAACGAGTTGTGCCACAGTGGGTTCCTGGCGGCCTCTCCCGCACCGCGGTGCGGGCGGGCCGGCCGGTCCGTCGAGGTGTCGGAGTGCTGGATGGTCCCGGAGGGGGAACGGGGGTGGTCGGGGTGCGGCTGAGTGGCCGAAACGTACCGTTGGCCCGACAATTCACTTGCCCGACAGAGGATGAGGTTCGGAATCCCTGTTCCGGGAACCCTGTTCCGGCGTACTTTTCTCGTGTCAAGAGCGCTGACCTACGCGCCGACACCACGGGGGCAGACCAGCCGATCCAGCCGGACCAGAGCGGGACGGCCGCCGATGAAGGGGAAGATGATGGCGAAGCGACGGATTTTGGGGAACGACCGGGGACAGACCTCGATCGAATACCTCGGCATCATCGCGGTGGTCGTGGCGATCGTCCTTGTCCTGTCGACTACGGACTTCGGCAGCCAGATCGCGCATGCGATCTCCGACAAGATCTCCGAAGTCGTCGGCATCTGACCGCCACTACGGCCGTGGCGGTCATCACCGTGCGCCGTGGCCGGCGCGACACCGGGCAGGCCTTTCCGCTCTACATCGTGGCGGTCGGGGGCCTGCTCTTTCTTGCGCTCGCGTTCTTCGCCGTCGGGCAGGCGGCGGCGACCCGCAACGGTGCGCAGACGGCTGCCGACGCGGCCGCGCTCGCCGCGGGCCAGAAGTACCGCGATCTGCTGGGCAAGGGCTTCCTGGACGCCATCCGCGACGGCGATGACACGGGCGACGGCGGCGGAACGAGCTGGGAGGACCTGCTGAACGGGCGCGGTATGCCCTCGGAAGCGGCCTGCGACAACGCGGAGTGGTTCGCCGGGCGCAACGACGCGTCCGTCACGGCCTGCACCCCGGATTCGTGGCCCACCTCCTTCGCTGTCACGATCAGGACCCGTAACACCGTGGGTGATTCGGTGATTCCGGGCACCGAGAACAAGCACGCGTCGGCCGAGGCCAAGGCGGTCGTCGCACCCCGCTGCACCCTCGATCCCGCCCCACCGGACGAGGGCAAGGGCGGCGGAAAGCACGGCACGGAAGGCAAGAGAGGTAAGGAAGGCGGGAGCAGTAAGGGCGGCAAGGACGACGAGGGGGGTAAGGGCAAGGGCGACAAGCCGGCGCCCATCGGGATCACCTGCGACGGTAAGCAGTGGACACTCGACCCCGAGGACCTCCACGATCTTCCCGACGCGGCCGACCTGTTCGCCGTACGCCTCGCACACTGACCGGCCCCATGTCCGACCCCCCACCCGAGCAGTCGACGATCAAAGGAATCGCATCCATGAACATTCGGCGCACCACGAAGGCCGCCAAGGGAGCGGTCGCCATGGCGAGCGCTGTCGGCCTGGCTCTCGTCGTGGCCGGCTGTGGTGGCGGCGACGGCGGGGGGCGGGCGACGGACGGCAAGAAGCCGCCGGCCGCCAGCGGCACCGCCCCGAAGGAGACCGGCCCCGGCACCCCGGCGGCTGACTCCGCCCAGGTCATCGGTGAGATGAAGGGGCCGGACGGGATCGTCGTCACGCTGCACTCCGTCGTCCGTGACACCGGCGGCTTCGTCACGGTGAACGGCACCGTGACCAACCGGGGCAGCCGGGTCTTCAACGCCATCGACTGGCGCTCCAATGAGACGGAGATGCAGTCCCGTTCCTCGATCTCCGGGGCGACTCTCGTCGACAAGGCCGGGAAGAAGCGGTATCTGGTGCTGCGCGACACCAACGGGGAGTGTCTGTGCACCACCGGCCTCAGCGGACTACGGCCGGGAGCCAGCAGCCCCATATTCGCGCAGTTCCCGGCGCCGCCCGCCAAGGTGACCGAGGTCGACTTCCAGTTGCCGACCATGCCGCCGGCCTCCGTGCAGATCACGGATTGAGCGGGCCGATGACCGCGACGCAGATCACCCATGCCATCCGGGCGTCCCGTGCCGCCCGCGCGTCCCGTACGGCCGGCACCGTCGCCGCGGCGCTGCTGCTGACCGCGGCGCTGACCGCCCCCGGGGCCCAGGCCGACCCCTCGGCCCAGGCCGCCGACCCGCCCGGCCTGGTCGAGGACTCCACTCCGCCGGTCCGTATCGACCCGAGCGACCCCGATCTCAGGATGGTGCAGGGCGCCAAGCTCGCCCCGTCCAAGGTGCTCAACATCAAGTCCATCGTCGAGACCGACGACGGTTCCGAGCGGCGCCAGGACACCAACGACAATGTGACCTTCGCGCTCCAGGCCGAGGTGCTCTTCGGCAAGGACAGCGCCAAGCTGTCGTCGGACGCGCTGTCGCGGATCGCCGCCATCGCCGCCGAGGCCAAGAAGCAGAACGCGAACAGCCTGCGGGTCTTCGGCTTCACCGACAATCTCGGCTCGGCCGGGCACGGGCTGGTCCTGTCGAAGGACCGGGCCAATGCCGTGCAGCGGGAGCTGGCCAAGGACCTCGGCTCATCGGTCACGTTCGAGATCCGCGGTTACGGCGAGCAGTACCCGATCGCCGACAACGCCACCGAAGAGGGTCGGAAGAAGAACCGCCGGGTCGAGGTCAGCTTCCCGCGCGCCGGGTAGCGCCAGGACGGCCGCGGTCTCCAGAAACGAAGGGGCCCGCTCGCGACCGGGTGTCGCGAGCGGGCCCCTGCATGTCCCGGGCCGGGCTACTTCTTGAAGCCGTAGTCCATCAGCTTCTTGGCGTCCGCGGTGCGGTTGGCCACCGAGGTGGACGCGAGGACCGTGCCGATGACCGTCTTGCCGTTCCGGGTGGCGGCGAAGACCAGGCAGTACTTGGCCTCCGGGCCGGAACCGGTCTTGACGCCGATGGTGCCGGAGTAGCTGCCGAGCAGGGCGTTGGTGTTGGTCCACTCCATGTAGCGATAGCCACCGTTCTTCGTGGTGACCTTCTGCTTGGTGGACTTCGTCTTCACGACCGAACGGAACGTGGAGTACTTCATCGCGTTGCTGGCGAGCTTGGTCAGATCGCGCGGCGTCGAGTAGTTCGCGCCGTGCCCGATGCCGTCGAACGAGTCGAAGTGCGTGTTCGTCAGGCCGAGGTTCTTGGCGGTGGTGTTCATCTTGCCGATGAACGACTTCACGCGCGCTTCCCGCGTGGAGCCGGTGCCGAACTTGTCGGCCAGCGCGTACGCGGCGTCGCAGCCGGACGGCAGCATCAGGCCGTACAGCAGCTGACGGACCGTGACCTTGTCGCCGACGATGAGCCGGGCCGAGGAGGCCCAGTCGTTGTCGACGATGTAGTCGCTGTACGCCTTCTGGACGGTGACCTTGGAATCCAGGTCGAGGTTCTTCTCGGCGAGCACCACCCGGGCTGTCATGATCTTGGTGGTGGAGCCGGTGGAACGACGGGTGTCGGCGGCCTTGGTGTAGAGGGTCTTCCCGGTGCCGTCGTTCATCACATAGCCGCCCTTGGCGGCGATCGTGGGCGTCGCGGGCGCGGCGGCCTGCGCCGGAGCGGTGAACGCCCCGGCCGTCAGGACGGCTCCCGTGGTGATCGCGACCGCGGTCGCACGACGCATCCCTGTCATGCCGATCATGCCGATCTTCAAAATAAGTACTCCAAACGCCCCTGCGTTGCGGCGACATGAGCGCGCCGCTTGGTCATGAGACGCGTGGGGCGGGCGAATGGATGTGCGTCGGGCGGAGATTTTGGAGATTTTGCGATCCGGAGACGGAACGGGCGGGGCCGGTCGGCCCAGCCCGTCACGGCCCCGCCCGCCACCGTGCGTCCCCCTCACCGCGCCCGTCTCACCGTGTGTCCCCGCCCCGTACCGCCACCACGGCCGCGCCCGCGATCGCGAGGGCGGCGACGGCGAGGCCGAAGACGGTGGCGCCCGCGGAGAGCCCGATGGCGTCGCTGAGGTAGCCGTCGGCCACCGGGAGGGCTCCGGCGAGTGCGTAACCGCCCGCGTTGAGGGCCGCGTTGGCCTCCGCGCGGCGGGTGGCCGCGACCTCCCGGCTCAGCAGGGTCAGGCCGCCCAGCTGGCCCGCGCCCTGGCCCGCGCCGGCCAGCAGGGCGGCCGCGATCAGCGGGCCGAGCGAGGCCGTGTGGACGGCCGCGACCAGGGCCGAGGTGCCGGCCAGGGTGGCCGCGCCGGACACCAGCAGGATCGTGCGGACCGCCAGGCGTCGCACCGCGAACTGCACGCCGGTGGCGGTCAGGAACATCGCCAGCGCCAGCGCGCCCGCCACCGTGCGGTTCGTCGTACCGAGCAGACCGGCCAGCAGGGACGGACCGAGCGAGAGGACGAAGGCCGTGGCGCTGATGCCGGGGGCGAACGCGGCGAGACCGAGGGCGAGATGACGGCGGTTGGCCCGGGGGACGGCCGGCAGCCGCACCCAGGCGCCGGGCTCCCGGCCGGCTGCCGTGCGACGTCGCCGGGGCAGCGGCATCCGGGCCACCACCGCCAGCGCCGTCACCAGCAACACGGCTTCGACGGCGAAGACCGTCACGGTCGGGGCGGGCGCGGTCTCCGACAGCACCCCGGCCAGTACGGGGCCGATGCCGGCGCCCAGGACCATCGCCGTGGACGCCAGCAGCGGGCCGAGCCGGCGTCCGGCCGCGATGTCCGTGACGGCGGCCATTCCGGCCGATACGGCGGCGCCGGTGGCCAGGCCGGTCAGTAACCGGGCGGTGGCGAGGGCGGCCACCGAGGGCGCGGTCGCGTAGATGAGGCAGGCGGCGAGGGCCACGAGCAGCGCCGGGACCAGGACGGGCTTGCGGCCGATGCGGTCCGAGGCGACGCCCGCGAACGTCAGCGCGCCGAGCAGGCCGACCACGTAGGCGGCGTAGATCAGGGTCAGGGTGCCGGAGCCGAAGCCGATCCGGTGCTGCCACACCGCGTAGAGGGGCATGGCCGCGTTCGACAGGATGAAGATCGCGACCACCGGCCAGGCGGCGAACCAGATCTCCCGGACGGGCGGTGTTCCGGTCGGCGGGTCCGGTCGCTGCGCCGCCGGGGCGGGCGTCTGGTCGGTGCCATGGGTCCGGGATACGGGTGGCGCGGTCCGGGCTTCGGGCATAGGGGTCCCCTCCTCCTCCGGCTTGTACGAGTTACTTCGTACAAGCAGTACGAGAAGATTCGTACAGGGACTCGCAGTACGATGCAAGTCGTACTGGTGGTGTCGTCGTCGGGAGGGGTGCTCGGAATGCCGGCCGGAGCGCGATCGAAGGCAGGTGCGCGGCCCCGCTTCGCCGCGCGGTGGGACGTACCGGACGACGCGCCCGAGCCGCTGCCCGAACCGGGGCGTGCGGCGCTGCGCCTGGAAGTCGTCATGGGCGCGCTGAGCGACCCGCTGCGGATGCGGATCGTGCGCACCCTCCTGCTGGAGTCCGAGGCGTTCGACCACACCTGCGGCTGGTTCGGCTTCGACCGCCCCAAGTCGTCGCTCACCCACCACTTCCGCACGCTCCGGGAGGCGGGTCTGATCCGGCAGCGGCAGTACGGCCTGGAACGGCGCAGCCATGTCCGCGTCGACGATCTGGAGGCGCGGTTCCCCGGCCTGCTGGCACTGGTGGCCGACTGGGAGGGGTGAGGGTGGCAGGGGCGTTGGCGGCCCAACTCGCGCTCTGTCAGGGCCCGTTGTTGCCCTTGGTCGCCGCGCGCCCTACGCCACCCTGCATCGCCGCGCGCCCTACCTCACCGGACGCCCGTGGTCACCGTCACCCGCAGCCCCGGGCGCAGGCCCCAGCGCGCCATCGCGCCCGCCTCCGCCTCCAGGACGTGCCGCGCGCGGAGGCGGGGGAGCCCCATCCGTCCGGGTGGCATGGTGCGGACGGCGAGCACGGTGAAGTCGCGGCGCAGGTAGGCCACATCGATGGCGAACCGCATCCGGAAGGTGTGCACGCCGCTCGCCGGCGTCAGCAGCAGCGCGCCCTCGATGCCCTCGCGGCCCAGCAGACCGCGCGTGCGCGCCCCGTAGGAGGCCGCGATCTCCACCGGAATCTCCACATCCGCCCCGTGCAGGACCCCCGGACCGTTCTCCCAACGCGCCATGCGCAGCGTTTTATCAGCTCCCTCGTTCTAGGGTCGACGGGTGTCCCTGCTGCTGATCGTTCTCGCCGCCGCCTACGGGGCCGCGGCCGGGCTGCTCATACCGCGGCCCGCCCACCGGATGGCCGTCGAGCCCGAGGAGGAGTGGCGCGCGGTCTGTCCCGGGGGGCATGCGATCACCGGGGTGGCGCGGGGCTGGCTGGGCCGGGGGCGCTGCCCGGACTGCGGGGCGTTCGGGCCGCGCGCGCTGCCGACGGCCGCGGCCACCTCTCTGGCGTGCGCGGCCCTGGCGGCGGCGACCGGCGCGCGCCCCGAACTCGCCGCCTGGCTGGTGGCGGCGCCGGCCGCGGTGCTGCTGGCGGCCGTCGACTGGCGGGTGCGCCGCCTCCCGGACGAGCTGACGCTGCCGCTCGCGGCCGTACTGGCGGGGGCGCTGGGGCTCGTCGGATGGCTGACGGGGGAGCCGGGCGCGTGGCGGCGGGCGCTGCTGGGCGGCCTCGTCCTCGGCGCGTTCTATCTGCTGCTGTTCGTCGTCAACCCGGCGGGCATCGGCCTGGGGGACGTCAAGCTGGCGGTGGGGCTCGGGGTCGCCCTTGGGTGGTACGGCTGGCGCACGGTCGTCGCCGGCGGCGCGGCCGGGGTGCTGGCCGGGGCCCTGTACGGAGCCGGGCTGCTGCTCACGCGACGCCTGCGGCGAGCGGAGCCGAACACCGCCATGCCGCTCGGACCATTCATGATCATTGGGGCGTTCGGCGGCCTCCTCCTGGGCGCCACGGCCTGACCCGCACCGGCGGACCGTGATCCACCCGCCGCCCGCCGAGAACCCCGCCCCCGCCCCGAGCCACGCCGCGATCCGGCCGATGCACGCAGCACACCGCCCACGGGGTTATGGTGGAAACCCCCCCTCGGGCCGGTCCGTATCCCCCCCACGGACCGGCCCGCTTTTTTGTGCCGTGGGAACGCCGGGGGAACGCCGTGGCACGAGGCCCCTGGGCCCGTCCGGCAAGGCAGGGGCGGAAAGGCCCTGGCCCAGCGGACAGCCGCTACCGCCGCGCCCAGATGTTCACACCCTCCGTCGACTTCGCGAACTCGTCGATCTCGGCCAGCTCGGTATCGGTGATCTTGGGGGCGTCGAGGGCCGCGATATTGGCCTCCAGCTGGGCGACGCTGCTGGCGCCGATCAGGGCGGAGGTCATCCGCTCGTCGCGCAGCACCCAGCCCAGCGCCAGCTGCGCCAGCGACTGGCCGCGCCGGGCGGCGATCTCATTGAGGCCGCGCAGCCGGCGGACGACGTCGTCCGACAGCAGATCCGGGTCCAGCGACTTGCCCTGCGCGGCGCGCGAGCCCTCCGGGACGCCGTTCAGGTACTTGTCGGTGAGCAGCCCCTGCGCCAGCGGCGCGAAGGAGATACAGCCCATGCCCTCCGTTTCGAGGGTGTCCAGCAGCCCGTCGTCCTCGGTCCAGCGGTTGATCATCGAGTACGACGGCTGGTGGATCAGCGCCGGTACGCCCATCCCGCGCAGAATCCGGGCCGCCTCGCGGGTCTGCTCCGAGTTGTACGACGAGACGCCGGCGTACAGCGCCTTGCCCTGCTGGACCGCGGACGCCAGCGCGCCCATCGTCTCCTCCAGCGGGGTGTCCGGGTCGAATCGGTGCGAGTAGAAAATATCGACGTAATCGACGCCCATCCGCTTCAGCGATGCATCCAGCGACGAGAGGAGATATTTCCGCGATCCCCATTCGCCATAGGGACCGGGACGCATCAGATATCCGGCCTTCGTCGACAGAATCATCTCGTCGCGGTAGGGACGGAAGTCCTGCGCGAAGATCTTCCCGAAGTTCAGCTCCGCGGACCCGGGCGGCGGCCCGTAGTTGTTCGCCAGGTCGAAGTGGGTGACGCCCAGGTCGAAGGCGCGACGGAGAATGGCCCGCTGGGAGGCCAGGGTGCGGTCGTCCCCGAAGTTGTGCCACAGTCCCAGGGAGATAGCGGGGAGTTTGAGACCGCTGCGGCCGGTGCGCCGGTACTCCATGGAGTCATAGCGCGAATCCGCGGCGCGGTAGTCAGATGTGCCAGTCATGCTCATCTCCCTATCACGGAGTTGTGACACACCTGATTGGGTCGTTGATACACCCGAGAAGTAAAGTTGCCCACTTCAGGCGACGGGGCTGACCGCCATCAGGCACGGAGGGGCTGGACCACACATGCTGCGATCTTCCGGGGTGCGCATCCCGTATCCGCCTGCGCTGCGCAATCTGGTCTACCGGCTGTATGCGCGCCGGGTGGAGGGCCGTCTGGATCACACCCAGGTGCCCAAGCACATCGGCGTCATCCTGGACGGCAACCGTCGCTGGGCGCGGGCCGACGGGCGGACCACCGAGCAGGGCCACCAGGCGGGTGCGGACAAGATCACCGAGCTGCTGGGCTGGTGCGGCGAGACCGATGTCGAGGTCGTCACACTCTGGATGCTGTCGACGGACAACCTCGACCGGCCCGAGGCCGAGCTGACCCCGCTGCTGGGGATCATCGAGAACACCGTGCGCGGTCTGGCGGCCGACGGACGCTGGCGGGTGCACCACGTCGGCAACCGCGACCTGCTGCCCACACGCACGCAGAAGGTCCTGAAGGAAGCCGAGCAGGACACCGTCGACAACAAGGGCATCCTGGTGAATGTCGCCGTCGGGTACGGCGGCCGGCAGGAGATCGCGGACGCGGTGCGCTCGCTGCTGCTGGAACACGCCGAGCGGGGCACCTCCTTCGAGGAGCTCGCCGAGATCGTCGACGTCGAGCACATCTCCGAGCACCTCTACACGCGCGGCCAGCCCGACCCTGACCTGGTGATCCGGACCAGCGGCGAGCAGCGGCTCTCGGGCTTCATGCTCTGGCAGAGCGCCCACTCGGAGTACTACTTCTGCGAGGTCTTCTGGCCCGCGTTCCGCAAGGTCGACTTCCTGCGGGCGCTGCGCGACTACGCGGCGCGGCATCGGCGTTACGGGGGCTAGTCGCTGCGCTTGGCCTGGGCCGACTCGGGTCCCGCCGTTTTTTTACTGCCCGCCGTGGGGGTTGCTCGCCGTAGCGCCTGCGGCGGGCTGTTGTTTGTCGGGTGCGGGGCCGGACCGCAGGACTCCGTCCGGCAGTCCGGCCCCTCCCGTGGGTGGGTGGAGGGGCTGAGTGGGGGCGGGCGTCGCGTGTCCGGTTTCGGTGTGATGGCGCTCACAGTGGCCCCCTGACGCACCCTCTGGCCGGCGGCTTCCGGGGGCGGAACGATCACACGTAACCCAAGGTTCATCGAGCGTGTGTCATATGCCGTGGCATGGGGGCGGGGGTTCGAGGGAATATCCCTTCCAGGTCGGCGTCCGGAATCAGACAACGGGCGTCGTATCTCAGCGGACGGCATGGGGCCGTCCGCCCGGGAGGCCCTTTGCACAGCACGGACGTCCGTGCGTACCGCACGGAGGACGCGGAGGGCCGGTGTTCGGCCCGCGCATTGTGGCCAGAACCCGGTCCGGTCTCTAGATGGCCGGGGTTCCCGGGACCGGCGGCAAAAGCCGCAGAAGTCACGGTCCCCGGGAGCACACCGCCCCGCGACGCCGTCGCACCCCAACCTCATCCGAGGGGGTTCGTCCACCCGTGGTGAACAGCAACAAGCGCCGTGAGAACGGCCGGCGCACCTATGTCCTCGACACCAGCGTCCTGCTGGCGGATCCAGGCGCCATGGCCCGCTTCGACGAGCACGAAGTCGTGCTGCCGGTCGTCGTGGTCACGGAGCTGGAGGCCAAGCGTCATCATCCGGAGCTCGGCTACTTCGCCCGCCAGGCGCTACGTCTGCTGGACGAGTACCGGGTGCAGTACGGGCGACTGGACGCCCCCATCCCCATCGGAGGCCTCGGCGGGACGCTCAGGGTCGAACTGAACCACTCCGACCCGGGGATCCTGCCGGCCTCCTTCGTGAATGGCCGGGTCGGGGACAACGACTCGCGGATCCTCGCCGTCGCGCGCAACCTCCAGGCCGAGGGATTCGACGTCACCGTCGTCTCCAAAGATCTGCCCATGCGCATCAAGGCCTCCGCGGTCGGGCTGCTGGCCGAGGAGTACCGGGCCGAGCTGGCGATCACCGACTCCGGCTGGACGGGCATGGCGGAACTGACCGTCGCCCCCGAAGAGGTGGACGATCTGTTCGCCGCGGAGATTGCGCAGGTATCGGACGCTGCCGAACTTCCGGTGCATACCGGACTGGTGCTCCAGTCGGAGCGCGGCAAGGCGCTCGGCAGGGTCACCGCGGAGGGCGCGGTACGGCTGGTGCGCGGCGACCGGGAGGCGTTCGGGATCCACGGCCGCAGCGCGGAGCAGCGGATCGCGCTGGATCTGCTGCTGGACCCCGAGGTCGGGATCGTCTCCATGGGCGGCCGGGCGGGCACGGGCAAGTCGGCGCTGGCGCTGTGCGCGGGGCTGGAGGCCGTACTGGAGCGCCAGCAGCACCGCAAGGTGATGGTCTTCCGGCCGCTGTACGCCGTCGGCGGGCAGGAGCTGGGCTATCTGCCGGGCAGCGAGTCGGAGAAGATGAGCCCCTGGGCGCAGGCCGTGTTCGACACGCTGTCCGCGGTGACCACCAAGGACGTCATCGAAGAGGTGGTGGGGCGCGGCATGTTGGAGGTGCTGCCGCTCACGCACATCCGCGGCCGTTCGCTGCATGACGCGTTCGTCATCGTCGACGAGGCCCAGTCACTGGAGCGGAACGTCCTTCTGACGGTTCTGTCCCGTATCGGGGCCAACTCCCGGGTTGTGCTGACCCATGACGTCGCCCAGCGCGACAACCTCCGCGTCGGGCGGCACGACGGCGTGGTCGCGGTCGTCGAGAAGCTCAAGGGGCACCCGCTTTTCGCCCATATCACCCTCAACCGCTCGGAGCGGTCGCCGATCGCGGCGCTGGTGACCGAAATGCTGGAGGACGGCAGGATCTGACCCGTTGTGAACCCGCGCCGCCCGGCAAAGCGAAGGAGCTTAGCCGGGCGGCGCCAGTGTGCGCAGCGGATATCCGAAAATACCCGGGCGTAAACGAGGTGTGAGCTTTCACACGCAACGGAGAATTGATTCCCGGGCTCTCGTTCGGGCAGAGTCTGGGTCCTGTCAGGCCCCGCATACGGCACCAACACCCTCAGGGGTGCTCCCGGACGTCAATCCGGGGGCGTTGGAACACCCGAACTTCATAGCGAGTCGCCGTATGCCGCCCGAGCACCACGCGGACCCCTCAGGGGACGTACCGGGCCAGTGCCTCCCGTGACCAGTCGGCCCCTCTCGCTCAACCGGGGTCGGAACAAGGGGAGACCAGCGCCAGGGGCACGATTGCGCCCGCGAGGTCACCTATGCGGGCGACGCTGGAAGGAAAACGTGTGAGCCGGATTTCGGTCCGGGGATTCGCCGTGGCGTCCGCCACCGCGGTCACCACCGTCGGCGCCGTTGTCGGCGTTGCGTCGGGCAGCCAGGTATCGGGCGACAGCACCGAGGCCGCTGCCGCAGGCGCCACGATCGCCGACATCCCCGCGGGTCAGCAGGCCCAGGTGCAGACGGCGTCCCTGACGCAGCAGGCGGACGAGCAGTCGACCGCCGCCGACGCCGCGGCCCTCAAGTCCGCGCAGGAGTCGGCACGCAAGGCCGCCGCACAGACCGCGCAGGACAAGAAGGACGCCGCGGAGAAGGCCAAGGCGGAGAAGGAGGCGAAGGAGCGCGAGAAGGAGCTCGCCGCATCCCGCTCCGCCACGCGCGACGCCGACGACTTCCTCGTCAAGGGCTCGTACACGATCGCCGAGACACAGGCCATGGCGCGCCAGATGATGGCCAGCGACCAGTTCCAGTGCTTCAGCAACATCGTGGACCACGAGTCCGGCTGGAACTACCGGGCCACCAACGCGTCCTCGGGTGCGTACGGTCTGGTGCAGGCGCTGCCCGGTTCGAAGATGGCCTCGGCCGGCTCCGACTGGCAGACCAACCCGGCCACGCAGATCAAGTGGGGCCTGAACTACATGAACGACCGCTACGGCAGCCCCTGCGGCGCCTGGTCGTTCTGGCAGGCGAACAGCTGGTACTAGGCCGCTGAGGCCGCGCCGCCAGCAGCACGGAGTTTCCGAAACCCCCGACCGCGCCAGGGTCGGGGGTTTCGCGCATCCGGCACAGGTAACGTCGTGCCGTCAGGTGCGGTGTGCGGGAGGGGAAGAGGAAGCGACATGTCCAGATTGCCTCAGTGGGTCGGCGGCCTCGGCGCCGGTCTGACGCGGCTCTCGCAGCGGCTGGAGGACCAGCGCCGCCGTGCGGAGGCCGCTGCGGCCGTCGGCGACCCGGAAGAGCTGAGGCGTACCGGGGCCGCCGAAGCGCCGTACGGCGCCGGCCTCTCCGGTCCGGGCGGGGCCCGGGTGGCGGCCGGTACGGCGGTGGCCGATGGTACGGGCGGCCCACTCACCCTCACCCAGAAGCGGGTACCGGACGTCGTGGACGGCGTGCCGCGCACCGCGACGGAGGACGCCGCGGCCGCCGGCCCCCGGCCGCCGGACTCGGTGCCCGCACCGCCCTCGTACGCGCCGGCCGTCGCGGCCCGCCCGGATCCCGTCGACGCGGTGCCGTGGGGCGTACGGGTCGCCGCCGAGGTCGGCTGGCGGCTGCTGGTGCTGGCCGGGACGCTGTGGGTGCTGGCGCGGGTCATCACCACCATCGAGCTGGTGGTGCTCTCGTTCACCGCGGCGATGCTGATCACCGCGCTGCTCCAGCCGACCGTGGCATGGCTGCGCAACCGCGGGCTGGCGCGCGGGCTGGCGACCGCGCTGACCTTCATCGGCGGGTTCGTCGTCATGGGTCTGGTCGGCTGGTTCGTGGTGTGGCAGGTCCAGGACAACATCGAGTCGGTCTCCAGCCGTATCCAGGAGGGCATCAGCGAGCTCAAGGGCTGGCTGCTGAAGAGCCCGTTCCATGTGACCGAGAGTCAGATCAACCACATCGCCAAGAACCTCCAGGACGCGATCGGCGCCAACACCGAGGCGATCACCTCGGCCGGCCTGGAGGGCGTCGCCGTCATCTTGGAGGTGTTCACCGGCATCCTGCTGGCGATGTTCACCACGCTGTTCCTGCTCTACGACGGCCGCCGTATCTGGAACTGGGTGCTCAAGCTGGTGCCGGGGGCGGCCCGCGAGGGCGTGGCGGGTGCCGGGCCTCGGGCCTGGCGGACGCTGACCGCCTACGTGCGCGGCACGGTCATCGTCGCCCTGATCGACGCCATCTTCATCGGCATCGGGCTCTGGTTCCTGGATGTGCCGCTGGCCGTCCCGCTGGCCGTCTTCATCTTCCTGTTCGCCTTCATCCCGCTGGTCGGCGCGGTGGTCTCGGGCGCGCTGGCGTGTGTGGTCTCGCTGGTCACCCAGGGCGTCTTCACGTCCCTGATGGTGCTGGCGATCGTGCTGGCCGTGCAGCAGATCGAGGGCCACATCCTGCAGCCCTTCATCCTGGGCCGCGCGGTCCGCGTCCACCCGCTCGCGGTGATCCTGTCGGTCGCCGCCGGCGGTCTGATCGCGGGCATCGGCGGGGCGGTCGTCGCGGTCCCGCTGGTGGCCGTCACCAACACCGTCGTCGGCTATCTGCGTTCGTACTCCCGGGAGCAGGCGCTGCGGATGGCGCCGGAGCCGCGCGGGGCCACGGCGATCGGGGTGGCGCCGACGCGGCCCCGGGTGCGGACCGAACGACCTGAGGAATAGGGGAGTAGGGTCCGCCCGCTCGCCCCGTATCGTCTGGTACACCGACGCACGAAACCCCGCAGACGCGACGTCTGCGGGGCTTTGTGTTCTCTGCTCGCTGCTGGACTACTCGGCGAGTGCGGCCTCGGCGTCCAGGGTGGCGCCGACGGCCTGCAGGACGGCCGCGATCTTGACGGCCTCCTGGATCGTCTCGCGGTCCACACCGGCCTTGCGGAGCACCTGCTCGTGCGAGTCCAGGCACATCCCGCAGCCGTTGATGGCCGAGACGGCCAGCGACCACAGCTCGAAGTCGACCTTGTCCACGCCCGGGTTGCCGATGACGTTCATCCGCAGACCGGCGCGCAGGTTGCCGTACTCCGGGTCCGACAGCAGGTGCCGGGTCCGGTAGAAGACGTTGTTCATCGCCATGACGGCGGCGGCCGACTTGGCGGCGGTGTACGCCTCGGGGGAGAGGTTGGCCTTGGCCTCCGGCTCCAGCTCGCGCAGCACCTTCGGTGAGCGCGAGGCGATCGCGCAGGCCAGGACGGTGCCCCACAGCTGCTGCTGCGGCAGCTCGCTGTTGCCGATGACCGAACCGAGGTTCAGCTTGAGGTCCTTGGCGTAGTCCGGGACCGCGGACTTCAGTTCATTGAGAGCCATGTCGGATCAGCTCACTCGCCCGAGAGGAGCGCGACCGGGTCGAGGGTCTCGTCGCCCTTGGACCAGTTGCAGGGGCACAGCTCGTCGGTCTGCAGGGCGTCCAGAACCCGCAGGACCTCCTTGGGGTTACGGCCGACGGAGCCGGCGGTCACCATGGTGAACTGGATCTCGTTGTTCTGGTCGACGATGAAGACGGCGCGCTGCGCGAAGCCGTCCTCGCCCTCGATGCCCAGGTCGCGCATGAGCTCGTGCTTGGAGTCGGCGAGCATCGGGAAGGGCAGGTCGGTCAGGTCCGGGTGGTCCTTGCGCCAGGCGTGGTGCACGAACTCGGAGTCACCGGAGAAGCCGAGGATCTGCGCGTCGCGGTCGGCGAACTCCTCGTTCAGCTTGCCGAAGGCGGCGATCTCGGTCGGGCACACGAAGGTGAAGTCCTTGGGCCACGCGAAGACGACCTTCCACTTGCCCTCGTAGGTCTTGTGGTTGATCTGCTCGAATTCCTTGCCGGACTCGAGCGAGACGCAGGCGGTCAGGTCGAACTCGGGGAACTTGTCACCGACAGTGAGCACGCGCTCTCCTTGTAGCGGGAGGAAATCCCAACGCTAAGTCCCCTTTTGGGGGTTGGGGGGATTTCCGTGGGGCTTGGACGGGTTACACAGTGCCACAGCAGTCATTGATCAGGGAAATAGCTAGACTGGTTGATGTTGATCGGAGGTGGTTATCAGTGGCGTCCCCAGTGACCCCCGGCGGCCGGGCCCGCCAGCCCAGCCTGGCCCAGCTGCGGGCGTTCGCCGCAGTGGCCGAGTATCTGCACTTCCGCGAGGCGGCGGCCGAGATCGGCATGAGCCAGCCCGCACTGTCCGGCGCGGTCTCCGCGCTGGAGGAAACGCTCGGAGTGCAGCTGCTGGAGCGTACGACGCGCAAGGTGCTGCTGTCCCCGGCGGGGGAGCGGGTGGCGGCCCGCGCGCGTGCGGTCCTGGAAGCGGTCGGTGACCTGATGGAGGAGGCGGAGGCGGCGCGCGCACCGTTCACGGGCGTCCTCAGGCTCGGTGTCATCCCGACCGTCGCGCCCTATCTGCTGCCCACCGTGCTGCGGCTGGTGCACGGCTCGTACCCGGACCTGGACCTCCAGGTGCACGAGGAGCAGACCGCCTCCCTCCTGGACGGCCTGGCGCACGGCCGCCTCGACCTGCTGCTGCTCGCGGTCCCGCTCGGCGTCCCCCAGGTCGCCGAACTCCCGTTGTTCGACGAGGACTTCGTCCTGGTCGCGCCCAAGGAACACTGGCTGGGCGGTCGCGGCGACATCCCCCGGCAGGCGCTGAAGGAGCTGGATCTGCTGCTGCTGGACCAGGGGCACTGCCTGCGTGACCAGGCGCTGGACATCTGCCGGGAGGCGGGCCGCGAGGAGGGGGCGCCGGTGACGACCAGCGCGGCCGGACTGTCGACGCTGGTGCAGCTCGTGGCGGGCGGCCTGGGCGTGACGCTGCTGCCGCGTACGGCCCTGCGGGTGGAGACGGCACGCAACGATCAGCTGACGACCGGCTATTTCGCGGATCCGGCGCCGTCGCGGCGGGTCGCGCTGGCGATGCGCAGCGGGACGGCGCGGCAGCGGGAGTTCGAGGAGTTCGCGGGGGCGCTGCGGGAGGCTATGCGGGGGTTGCCGGTGCGGGTGGTGGAGGGGGGCTGAGGGTCAGTTACGGGCGGCATCGAGGAGCGCCTTGACGTCCAGGGTCACCTTCGCGCCGATGGACTCGGGCAGGGTGATCCGCTCGCCGGGGGAGTGGACGCGGTGGTCTCCGTATGCGTCGCCGGATGGATCGGTGAGGACGTGGATGCGGTCGTCCCGCCGGTTCAGGATCACGTAGACCGGGATCTTGGCCTGGGCGTACGCGGCCACCTTTGACCTCAGCTCATTGCCGTAGTTGTTCGCGGTCACCTCCAGGACCAAGCGGAAGATCGCCGGGTCGTAGCAGTTGAACTCGATCATGTGGTCGTCGAAGGGTTCGATGACGGAGAGATCGGGGATGGCGAAGTCGGAGGGGCCGCCGGGCAGCCAGACGGCTACCTTCTGGAGGACTTCCGTCGATTCGTTGTCCAGGCCCGCGTCCATGAAGAGAAGCGTCAGGTCGGTCAGTACGCTCTGGTGAGGCCCGTCCGGGAGCGGAGTCACGCAGATCTCTCCCCCGATCACCTCGAACCGGGCGCCGGGCACCCGGTCCATGAGCCAGTCGACCTGGTCGAGCAGGGTGGGCTTGCGGGCGGGCATGCGGTGCCTCCTGACGTCGGTGTCAGGGCATCGTCACAGGACGTGACACACGTCCGCTCCCCGTACGACCACGTTCACCCATTCGTGGGCCGTCACTCCGTGCGAAGCCCCTCCGGCCGCATCAGGCGCCACAGAAGCGGCAGCGACAGGGCCGTCACGCCCATGATCACGACGGCCGCCGTGCCCGTGAGGGTCAGGATCGTGGGCCAGTCCGGCAGCAGGGGGCGGTCGACCATGTGGAGGAGGAGGGTTCCCAGGCCCAGGCCGCAGCCGACGGCCAGGGTGAGGCCGAGGGCGACCGGGATGGTGGTCTGCCAGAGGACGGAGAGGCCGAGGACGGTGCGCGGGGTGCCGAGGGCGTCGAGTGCGGACAACAGGCGGGCGCGTTCCTGGAGTTGTTCCAGGGTGGTGATCAGCAGGCCGGCGCCGATCAGCAGCAGGACGGCGACCGCGCCGGCGGCCAGGGCGCGGCGCGGGGTGGCGAGGCCCTCGGCGGTGTCGGAGTCGTCGAAGGCGAACAGTTGGGCGCGGATGTCGGCCTGTGCGGCGATGTTGCGGAGGTGCTCGACGGCGTCCGGGCGGTCCGGGGCGAGCCGCAGCATGACGTCCACGGAGGAGTCGTGGAGGTGGGTGGCGTCCAGCGCCTTGGGGGTGGCGAGCAGGCCGTTCGCGCCGAGGCCCGGCGGAAGCTCCCGGCGCGGGACGGTGTGCCGGGCGGTGGCCGGGACCGTCCAGGTGGCGGGCCGGTGGCCGGCCTCCTCGCTGCCAAGCGGGTCGAGCACCAGCCGTTCGCCGGGGCGCGGCGCCCGCAGGCCGTCCGTGGAGTCCTTGACGAGGAAGACGTCGCCGTCGGAGCAGTCGGTGAGGCGGGCCAGTACACGCAGGGCGGCGCAGTCGGCGACGGTCACCGGGTAGGGATCGGGGTCGTCGTCCTGGCCGTAGCCGTGTGCCACGGCCCGCTGGTGCCGGGCGGAGTCCGCATAGCCGGAGATCAGGCCGTGTGCCGCGCGGACGCCCTCGGCCGCGCCCAGGCGGGCCTCCATCCGGTGGGCGCGGGCGGCGGGCGCGGTGGCTTCCCAGGCGTTGGCCACGGCCCACCGGGGGGAGCCCTGGGGCGTACCGGAGAGCCCGCCCGCCGCGCCGGACAGCAGCACCTGTACGGCGATGGCGCCGGCCACCGCCACGGTGATCCCGCTGATCGAGCGGCTGGCCGTACCACTCGTCAACTGGAGCCGCCGTACGGCCAGATGCCAGGACTGGCCGCCGCGGCGGCCGAGGCTGCCGCGGCCCAGCCAGGTCACCACGGCGTCCAGCAGCCACGGCAGGAACGCCGCGACGCCCAGGAGGAGCAGGGACACACCGACGATCACCTGGGCGCCGGCCGCGTCGCCGGACCGCAGCCCGCCGATCACCTGCGGCAGCAGCAGCGCCACCCCGGTGGCCGGCAGCAGCGGCCGCCACCACAGCCGGCGGCGCAGCGGCGGCGCCTTGCGGGTGACACCCAGCGGTTCCACGGTGACCCGCCGCATGGTGAACAGCGCGATGCCGACCGCGCAGACCGGGAGGGCCAGGGCGATGACGGCGGTCAGTGCCGGGTCCGGTACCAGGTCGGACGGGAAGGCGCCGAGGTCGAACAGGGTGAGGGAGCAGAGCGGGATACGGGCGGCGAGGAAGATCGCGGTGCCGGTGAGCAGGCCGAGCAGGGAGCCGGCCAGCGCCTCGCCGGCGGCGATTCGGCGGGTGGTGGCCCGGTCGGCGCCCACCAGCCGCAGTGCGGCGAGCCGCAGATCGCGGCGCTCCCCGCCGAGGCGGACCGCCGTCGCGACGAAGACGGCGACCGGCACCAGCAGCGCCACACAGCCCACCAGGATCGCCAGGACCACCAGGGGCTCCAGCTCGAAGGGGCTGTCGGGGGCGCCGAATTCGGTGACCCGTTCGACGTCGCCCGCGGAATGCCGTAGCGCGTCGCTGCCCTGGTAGTAGAGGAGTTCGCCGGGGTAGGTCAGTCCCTCGTCCCCGATGCGGGCGGTGATCCGCAGATGCGGGAAGCGTTCCTTGAGGAGCGCGCCGTCCGGGGAGGCCAGCAGGTCGGCGAGGGCGGGCGAGACGGCCAGCTCGCCGGGGCCCGGCACCCGGGACAGGCCCGGCGGCACGGGGGCGTGCGGGCCCTCCGCCCGCACCACCCGGCCGCTCACCGTCCGGTCGCGGTACCCGCTGTCCACCGAGGCGACCAGCAGCGTGCGGTCGGTGGGCCGGGAGTCCTCCCCTTCGGACACGATCGTGCGTGCGTCGCTGCGGTGCTTGGCGGCGGTCACGGCGTTCGGCAGCGCGGCCGCGAGCAGCAGCACGGCGACGCCCAGGCCGACGCCGAGCGCCGTCAGCGCGGTGCGGAGCCAGCCGCGGCGGCCGCCGGTGACGGCGAATCGCGCGCCCATGGCGAGGTCGCGGCAGAAGCGGACGGCGGGCCGCCCCCGGGGGTCCGGCATCGGTGTGCTCACGTCTCCCCGTCACTCCGTCCGCAGGCCGTCGGGCCGCATCATGCGCCACAGCGGCGGCAGGCTCAGCGCCGTGACGAAAAGGATCACGCCGCCGCCGATGGCGGTCATCCCCGCCACCACCGGCCAGTCCACCGTAACCGGCGTGTCGATCATGGTCAGCAGCAGCGACCCCAGGCCCAGCCCGCAGCCCACCGCGAGGCCCAGGCCCAGGACGACCGGCACGGCGGTCTGCCAGAGGACCGACCAGCCGAGCGTGGCGCGGCGGGTGCCGTGGGCGTCGAGGGTGGACAGCAGCCGGCGGCGCTCGTGGAGCTGCTCGACGGTGGAGATGATCAGGCCGGCGCCGATCAGCAGCAGGGTGACGACGGCGCCGGTGAACAGGCCGTCGCGGACGCTGCCGAGCTGCTGGTCATGCGGATTGTCGACGGCGGAGAACTCGTTCATCGTCGGGTTGATGTGCGCCGCGGTGTTGCGGAGGTGCTCCACGGCGTCCGGGGTGTCCCGGTCGAAGTCGACCTGGAACTCCACATCGGGGTCCTTGAGGCGGGCGATGTCCAGCACCGACGGCGTGAGCAGCAGGTCGTACGAGAAGAGGCCGGGGCCGTGTCCGGGGGCGCGCAGCGCGGTGGCGCGGGCCGCCTCCGGGATCTTCCAGGGGCGGGGGGTCGCCCGGTCGTCCGTGCCGACCCGGGGGTTGAGGTCGATGGTCGCGCCGGCGCGGACGGGGGAGTCGGGGTCGCGGGCGTCGGTGACGAAGACGTCGCCGTCCCGGCAGGATGTGATCCGGGCCAGGGTGCGCAGCTCGGCGCAGCTGCCGACGGCGACCGTGGCATGGGTGTCGTGGGACGGGGCGTTGCCCGGGCCCGTGAGCCGGCCGATGTTCGCGTCGATCGTGCCGCGGGCCGCGGTCACCCCGGGGGTGGCGCGCAGCGCGGTGAGCGCCTTCTGGGTCCGCGGCCAGCTGTCGGCGCCGCCCCACAGGCCGATCCGCGGGACCTTGCCGGACTCCGCGTACGCCTGGGCGTAGCCGGCCTGCATCCCCGTCAGCAGCATGTGGATGGCGATGGCGCCGGCCACCGCGATGGTGATGCCGCCGACCGCGCGGGTGGCCGAACCGCTGCTCAACTGGAGGCGGCGGATGGCCAGTTGCCAGGGGACCGGGCCGCCGCGCAGCCGCCGTACGACCGCGTCGACCAGCCAGGGCAGCAGTGCCGTGACGCCGAACAGCAGCAGCATGGAGCCGGCCGCGAGCCGGAGGGTGTTGGGTGCGGTGTCGGTCCAGGGCCGTTCCCCGGCCAGCGGAAGCAGCAGCAGGGTGCCCACCGCGGGCAGCGCCACCCGCCACCACAGGCGGCGGCGGATCGCCGGCCGGCCGCGGACGATGCCCAGCGGCTCGACGGTGACGCCGCGCTGGGCGAACAGCGTCACCAGCACCGCCGCGGCCGGCACGAGGACGGCGATCAGTGCCGCGGCGAGCGGGCCCGGTGTCACGTCCGAGGGGAAGACATTGATGCCCCAGAGCGTGATCACCGACGCGAGCTGCCGCCCGCCCAGGAACAGCGCGGCACCTCCGGCCAGCCCCAGCAGCGACCCGAACAGCGTCTCCCCGGAGGCGATCCGGCGGGTGGTGGGCACATCGGAGCCGACCAGCCGGAGCGCGGCCAGACGGCGCTCGCGGCGCTCGTTGCCGAAGCGTACGGACGTCCCGATGAAGACCATCACCGGCATCATCAGCGCCACACACGTCATGATCACCAGGAGTACGGCGGGCGCCCGCATCGGCGTCGGGTCCCAGCTCCTGCCGAAGTGGTCGATGCGGTAGGCGTCGGCCTCGCGCAGGGTGGCGCTCTGTGCGAAGTAGGTGAGCTCCGCCGGGCCGAGGAGTCCCGCGTCGCCGATGACACCGGCGACCTCGTAGTCCAGCCGGTCGCGCAGCAGCGCACCGGCGGGGGAGTCCAGCAGCTCCTTGAGGGCGGGCGAGACCAGCATCCGTCCGGGGCCCGGGAGTCGGCGGACGCCGGGCGGCAGGGGCGGCCGCGCGCCGTCGGGGCGCACCAGACGGCCGCGGACCTGCGCACCGCGGTAGGTGGTGTCGACCGAGGTGTGGAGCAGGGTGTCGTCGGCGGGCTTCGGGTCGTGTTCCTGACCGAGGTTCTCGCGTGCCTTCTCCCGGCCGTGCCAGGCGTCCATCAGGGAGGGGACGGAGGCGCCGAGGAGCAGCACCGCCACCCCGAGGGCGACGCCCGCCGCCGTCAGGGCGGTACGGATCCAGCCCGCGCGTCCGCCGCCCGCCGCGAACCGCATCCCCATCGCGAGATCACGGGCCCAGGTGCGCGGTCCGGTGCGCGGGACGGCGGGCGGTTCCCGGTGCGCGGGCCCGGTGGGCCCGCCCGCACCGCCGTCCCGCCCGCCGGCGGGCGAGCGGAGCGGGCTCATATCAAGCCCGCCAGCATGTCCTTCACTCTGCCGTCGCGGACGACGATCTCGCGGTCGGAGTAGGCGGCGACCCGGGACTCATGGGTGACCAGGACGACGGCGGCGCTGGTGTCGCGGGCCGCGTCGGTCAGCAGGGTCAGCACCCGCTCGCCATTGAGGGAGTCCAGGGCGCCGGTCGGCTCGTCGGCGAAGATGACGCGCGGCCGGGTGGCGAGGGCGCGGGCGACCGCGACCCGCTGGCCCTGGCCGCCGGAGATCTCACCGGGCCGCTGGCCGCCGACGGTGTCGACCTCCAGGCGCTCCAGCCACTCGCGGGCCTGCCGCTCCGCCTCCTTGCGCTTGGTGCCGTTCAGCCGCAGCGGCAGTGCGACGTTCTCCAGGCAGGTCAACTCCGGTACCAGCTGGCCGAATTGGAAGACGAAGCCGAAGTCGGTACGGCGCAGGGCGCTGCGCTGGGCGTCGTTCAGTCCGGTGAGCAGGTGCGGGCCGTAGCGGACGGTGCCGGAGTCCGGGCGGATGATCCCGGCGAGGCAGTGCAGCAGCGTGGACTTGCCGGAGCCGGAGGGGCCCATGACGGCGACCACCTCTCCGGGGTGGATGGAGAAGTCCGCGCCGTCCAGCGCGGGCGTCGCCCCGTACTTCTTGTGCAGCCCCTCGGCCGACAGCAGGGATCCCTCCGGCGTCATGCGCGGACCGTCTCGCCCAGCCGGTCCAGGCGTGCGGAGGTCAGCTCCAGCCAGCGCAGATCGGCCTCCAGGTGGAACAGCGCGTGGTCGCAGATCAGCTGGTCGGCGAGGTCGCCGCCGCGCTTGCGCTCGGTCAGTCCGCGCATCAGCCGCAGATGCTCGGTGCGCTGGGTGTCCAGCAGCTCGGCGGCGTCGCGGCCGGTCAGCAGCGCGAGGACGACCTTGGTGTAGAGCGTCGACTGGAGGTAGGGCTCGGGCTTCTCGGGACGGGCGAGCCACTGGGTGACATCGGTGATGCCGGCGCTGGTGATCGCGTACCGCTTGCGTTCCGGGCCCGCGCCGGCCTCCACGGCGTCCACCTCGACCAGGCCGTTCTTCAGCAGCCGGGACATGGTGGAGTAGACCTGCCCGTAGTGCAGCGGACGGTCCTGGCCGAAGTGTGCGTCGAAGGCCCGCTTGAGGTCGTAGCCATGGCGGGGGCCGGACTCCAGGAGGCCCAGCAGCGTATGACCGATTGACATGCCGACCACCTTACTCGTGGGTGTATCGCAGGTGTATACGCACGCTGTATACGCGCCAGGGGGGCGCGCAGTACCTGTATGCCCACGCGACACAGCGCACAAGGGCGCACCCAATGGCGCCCGGTGGTGCGCGGCACCGGCTCAGTCGTCCCCAGGTGGCTCGGGCGGGGGCTCGGGCCGCTCCTTGGGCGGCCGGCCCCGCCGGGGGATCGCCCCCGCGCCCCGGGGTAGCCGCCCCGCCTCCGACAGTGCCTTGCGGAGCAGGAACTCGATCTGCGCGTTGGCGCTGCGCAGTTCGTCGTTGGCCCAGCGGGAGAGCGCGTCATGGATCAACGGGTCCAGCCGCAGCAGCACCTGCTTGCGCTGCTGCGGCTTTCGCGCGGGGGCCCGCCCGCCTTCGGCGCCGGGCCCCTCGGGAGTGCGGGGACTCACTGGTACAGGGAGCCGGTGTTCAGGACGGGCTGGGCGGCCCGGTCGCCGCACAGCACCACCATCAGATTGCTCACCATGGCCGCCTTGCGCTCCTCGTCCAGCTCGACGATGCCCTGCTCGTTGATCCGCTCCAGTGCCGACTCGACCATGCCGACCGCGCCCTCGACGATCTGCTGGCGGGCCGCGACGACCGCGCCGGCCTGCTGCCGCTGGAGCATCGCGGAGGCGATCTCGGGGGCGTAGGCGAGGTGGCTGAAGCGGGTCTCGATGATCTGGACGCCGGCGGCCTGCACCCGGGCGGTCAGTTCGAGGGCGAGCTTCTCGGTGATCTCCTCGGCGTTGCCGCGCAGCGACAGGGCGTTCTCGTCGTGTGCGTCGTAGGGGTACTCGATCGCGATATGCCGGACGGCCGCCTCGGCCTGGGTGGCGACGAACTCCAGGAAGTCGTCCACCTCGAAGAGCGCGCGGGCGGTGTCGTCGACCTTCCACACCGCGATCGCGGCGAGCTCGATCGGGTTGCCGTAGGCGTCGTTGACCTTCAGCACCGCGGTCTCGTGGTTGCGGACCCGGGTGGAGATCTTCCGGGCGCTGGTCAGCGGGTTGACCCAGCGCAGGCCGTCGGTACGGAGGGTGCCGACGTACCGCCCGAACAGCTGGAGCACCCGGGCCTCGCCGGGCGCGACCATCTTCACGCCGCCCATGCAGAAGAACGAGGTGAGCAGCAGCAGGACGCCGAGGATCACCAGCGGTACGCCGACCGCGTTGTTGCCGCCCGAGCCGACGACGCCGCCGACGATGATCAGGCCGATGCTGAGGAAGACGCCGAGCCAGGTCAGCAGCAGTGCGAGGCCGCCGGGGATGCTGTGTGCCGTGTTCTCGCGGACCTGCGGCTCCGGCATCGCGGGGGCGTCGACGGCGAGCTCGTCGGCTGGATCGGCGGTGAGGTCGGCCGCTATCGGGTCGGACATGGGGTCCCCGTTTCTCGTGCGCGGTGGCGTGCGTGATGTCCACCGCATTGTGTGATGTCGCTGGTCTAGCAAACTGATAGCAGATTAAGGGTCGGGCCCCCGGCTGTCCAGTGCGAACGCGGGCCGACGGTTTACCCCCGGTCCCCGGTTGCCCCCAGGTCGGGTGCTGTTTGTCACGTCGGGAAAAGCCTTGATCGATGAGTATTTGTTGACAGATGCGGTGTTAGCTTCGACAGCTGAGTTTTCTGGGGGCGGAACGACTGGAGTTGCTGAAGCGATGGGCCGAGCGGACGCGAGACGGGCGCGACAGGGGAGCGCTCGCCGAGCCAAACCGAAACAGCAGAAGAGCGTCATACGCCGCCTCTTCACCTGGAAGAAGATCCTCGGGACGTTCCTCGGCGTCATCCTGCTGGGCATGCTCGGCTTCATCGGCCTCTACCTGTACGTCGACGTCCCCGAGGACGGCAACGAGCAGGCCACCAAGCAGGGCAACGTCTACAAGTACGCCGACGGCAAGGTCCTGGCCCGGGCCGGCGTCAACCGCGAGAACGTCCCGCTCAGCCGAATACCGCGGAAGGTCCAGTTCACCTTCGTCGCCGCCGAGAACAAGACCTTCTTCGAGGACTCCGGCGTCGACCTCAAGGGCACCTTCCGCGGCATCCTCAACACCCTCATGGGCGAGGGCAAGCAGGGCGGCTCGACGATCACCCAGCAGTACGTCAAGAACTACTACCTGAGCCAGGAGCAGACGGTCTCCCGCAAGCTCCAGGAGATCGTGATCTCCCTCAAGGTGGACAACAAGTTCTCCAAGGAAGACATCCTCGCCGGCTACATCAACACCAGCTACTACGGCCGCGGCGCGTACGGCATCCAGGCCGCCGCCCAGGCGTACTACGGCGTGGACGTCGAGAAGCTCTCCGTCTCGCAGGGCGCCTATCTCGCCTCGCTGCTCCAGGCGCCGAGCCAGTACGACTACTCCAGCGCGACCGAGGCCGGCAGGAAGCGGGTCAAGGAGCGCTGGGCGTACACCCTCGACAACATGGTCGAGATGCACAAGATCTCCCCGGAGGAGCGCCGGAAGCAGGTCTTCGACAAGCCGCAGGACCCCAAGGCGGCGCCGGGCGTCACCGGCCAGGCCAGCTACCTCGTCGACATGGCCAAGAAGGAACTCTTCGCCCAGGGCGTCGACGAGAAGAAGTTCGCGCTCGGCGGCTGGACCGTCACCCTCGGCATCCAGAAGGACAAGCAGCAGGAGCTGGAAAAGGCCGTCAAGCGCAAGCTCACCGACGAACTCAAGCCCAAGAGCCGCAAGGTCGACGCGGACGCCCAGCTCGGCGCGACGTCGGTGGATCCCAAGACCGGCCACATCGTGGCGATGTACGGCGGCGCGGGCTGGCCGAAGCACTACACGAACAACGCGACGCGCTCCGACTACCAGCCCGCCTCCACCTTCAAGCCGCTGATCCTCGCGGCCGCGATGGAGAACGACGCGAAGACCCAGGACAACCTGCCGATCAACCCGAACACGATCTACGACGGCCGTAACCGCCGCCCGGTCGTCGGCGGCACCATCCCCTTCGCGCCGCCCAACGAGGACGAGGAGCAGTACGGGAAGATCAGCGTCCAGACGGCGACCAACAACTCCGTCAACGCCGTCTTCGCGCAGATGGGCCAGGACGTCGGCCTGGACGAGGTCAAGAAGACCGCGGTCAGGCTGGGCATGGACGGCGACAAGATGGACGTCAAGCCGGCCATGACCCTGGGCACCATGGGCGCCAGCCCGCTCCAGATGGCGGGCGCCTACGCCACGCTCGACAACCACGGCAGGAAGGTCACCCCGACCCTCGTCACCAAGGCCGTGCACAACACCAACGGCGTCGACGAGGCACAGCAGCTGAAGGACCCCATCGGCGACCAGGTCCTCAGCCGCAGGACCGCCGACACCCTCACCTCCGTGCTCACCGGTGTGGTCAACGACGGCACCGCCTCGGAGGCCGTGAAGAACACCGACTACAAGGCGGCGGGCAAGACCGGCACCTCCGACGACAACAAGTCGGCCTGGTTCGTGGGCTACACGCCCAAGCTGGTCACCGCGGTCGGCATGTTCGGCGAGGCCGCCGAGACCAACGGCAAGGTCCGGGCGGGCTCCCAGGTCACGCTGAAGGGCACCGGTGGCGGCGGCCGCGTCAACGGCGGCGGCTACCCGGCCAGGGTGTGGGCGGACTACACGGCGGCCGCGCTCGGCGGCGACACCGGCGCCGACTTCGACCTCGACGCCGAACTCGGCGCGGGCGTGACCCCCACGCCCACCCCGACCCCGACCACACCGGCCACACCGACCCCGACGCCCACCCCGACGGGCCCCAGCGGTACGCCGACGCCCACCCCGACCGGGCCGACCGGCACACCGTCGGGCACCCCGACCGGCCCGCCGACGGGCACGCCCACCACGCCGCCCACCGGCTGGCCGACGGACGGCGGCACCACGGACGGCGGTACGGCCGACGGCGGCACCACCGACGGGGGCACCACCGACGGCCGCGGCGGCGGCAACGGCGGCAAGACCCTGTCCAGCTTCGGGTAGCTCCCTCAACCCCATGCAGCACGGCCCCCGCCTCGCAGCGGGGGCCGTGCTGTTGCCGCGGCCGGTCAGCCGCCGTTGACCTCGGCGGCGATCCCGTCGCCCACGGTCTTGTCGATGTTGCGCCAGTACTGGAGGGCGCGCTCCAGCACCGGGCGGCTCACCCCGTTCCTGAGGTGCCCGGCGACATTGCCCACCAGCCGGTCGCGGGCCGCGTCGTCGAGGACCTCGCGGACCATCGTGCCCGGCTGCCCCCAGTCGTCGTCCTCGCGGTGCAGCGAGTAGGCGTTGCGCACCATCTCGCCACTGGTCTCCCAGCCGGAGGCCGGATCGAACCGCGCGGGGTCGGCGGCCGGCCCGCCGTAGGAGTTCGGCGCGTACGGCCTGCCCGTCCGGGCCGGGTCGAAGCGCATCGAGCCGTCCTTGGCGTACGAGTGCACCGGGACGTGCGGCCGGTTGGGCGGCAGCTGCGCGTAGTTCGGGCCGATGCGGTACCGGTGGGTGTCCGGGTAGGAGAAGATCCGGCCGAGCAGCATCTTGTCGGGCGAGACGCTCACGCCCGGGATCAGATTGCTGGGCTCGAACGCGGCCTGCTCGATGTGGATGAAGTAGTCGTCCGGGTTCCGGTTGAGGGTCATCCGGCCGACCTCGATCAGCGGATAGTCGCCGTGCGGCCACACCTTGGTCAGGTCGAACGGGTTGAAGCGGTAGTCGGGGGCGTCCGCGAACGGCATGACCTGCACATACAGCGTCCACGAGGGAGGGTTGCCGCCCTCGATCGCCTCGTACAGATCACGCCGGTGCACATCGGCGTCCACCCCGGCGAGCCGGTCGGCCTCCTCCTGGGTGAGGAAGTCGACGCCCTGGTCCGTCTTGAAGTGGTACTTGACCCAGAACCGCTGGCCGCTCTCGTTGATCCACATGTAGGTGTGGGAGCCGTAGCCGTTCATGTGGCGGTACGTCTTGGGGATACCGCGGTCGCCCATCAGCCAGGTGACCATGTGCGCGGACTCCGGGGACAGCGTCCAGAAGTCCCACTGCATGTCGTTGTCGCGCAGGCCGCTGTCCGGCCGCCGCTTCTGGGAGCGGATGAAGTCCTGGAACTTGATCGTGTCGCGGACGAAGAAGATCGGCGTGTTGTTGCCGACCAGGTCGTAGTTGCCGACCTCCGTGTAGAACTTGAGCGCGAAGCCGCGCGGGTCGCGCCAGGTGTCGGGGCTGCCCTGTTCACCGGCCACCGTGGAGAAGCGGGCCAGCATGTCGGTCTGCTTGCCGGGCTGGAAGAGGACCGCCTTGGTGAACTGGCTGACGTCGTTGGTGACTTCGAACGTGCCGTACGCGCCCGCTCCCTTGGCGTGCACCACCCGCTCGGGGACCCGCTCGCGGTTGAACTGGGCCATCTTCTCGATCAGGTAATGGTCGTGCAGCAGGATCGGGCCGTCGCGCCCTACGGTGAGCGAGTGCTCGTCGCTCTCCGCCGGGACCCCGGCGTTGTTCGTGGTGCGCGGGACGTCGCGAGCGGTGCTGGTCATGGAGGACTGCCTCCCCTTCGACGAGGATGGGACGGTGAGGGCTGTAGATCCCTTCGGTTCACTTTTGTCCCACTCCAGAGTCAACGCCCCCGACGGCATGTCGGCAAGAGTTGGACCCCGTCCGATCCCAGACGGGGTCCAATATGTGGAACGGTGCTGCGGCGGGCCAGGCCATGATCCACCGGACAGGCCCTAGCCGCGCCCCGCCCCCGACGGCATCGACAGCTCGAACCAGACGACCTTCCCCATGCTCAGCCGGGTCGCACCCCAGCGCCGTGCCATCCGGTTGACCAGATACAGCCCCCGCCCGCCCTCGTCCGACGGCCTGGCCTGCCGCAGCCGCGGCAGCTGCGGAACATCGTCGCCGACCTCGCAGCGCAGTACGTCCGTACGCAGCAGCCGCAGCGTCACCGGCCGCTCCGCATACCGCACCGCATTGGTCACCACCTCGCTGACCAGCAGCTCCACCTGATCGGTCAGCTCCTCCAGACCCCAGCGCGCCAGCGCCCGACGGGCCAGCCGGCGCGCCTGCCCCGCCGTCTGCGCCTTCGGATCCAGATACCAGTACGCGACATCGCTCGGCGCGATCCCGTCGAACCGGGCCGCCAGCAGCGCGATGTCGTCATCGCGGTCGCCGGGCCCCAGCATGTCCAGCACCTCGTCGCACAGCGGCTCCAGCGGCGGCGGATTGGGACCCGTCAGCCGGGCCGTCTCCGTCAGCCGCTCCCGCAGCTGCTCGATGCCCGTCCACACGTCCCGGATCCGCGACTCCACCAGACCGTCGGTGTAGAGCACGAGGGTGGCGCCCGCCGGGGCGTCCAGCTCCACCGCCTCGAAGTCCACCCCGCCGACCCCGATCGGCGCGCCCGACGGCACCCGCAGCACCTCCGCACGGCCGCCGCGGTGCAGCATCACGGGCGGCGGATGCCCGGCGTTGGCGATGGTGATCCGGTGCGCGACCGGGTCGTAGACCGCGTACAGGCAGGTCGCCATCCGGTCCGTGCCCAGCCGCTGCGCCTGCTCGTCGAGATGGTGCAGCACCTCCTGCGGCGGCAGATCCAGCCCGGCGAGGGTCTGCGCCGTCGTCCGCAGCTGTCCCATGATCGCCGCCGACGTCATCGAGTGCCCCATGACATCGCCGACCACCAGCGCCACCCGGCTGCCCGGCAGCGGGATCGCGTCATACCAGTCGCCGCCCACCCGGGCCGTCTCGGCGGCCGGCAGATAGCGGCTGGCCAGCCGCACCCCGGTGGGCTGCGGCAGCGAGTCCGGCAGCATCGTGCGCTGCAACGCGTCGGCGATATACGCCTCGCGGCCGTAGAGCACCGCCTTGTCCACACCCAGCGCGGTGTGCGTCGCCAACTGCGCCGCCACCAGCAGATCGTCGGGCTCGAAGGCCGGACGGTCCGGGCGGCGCAGGAACACCGCCGCCCCGATCACCCGCCGGCGCCCGCGCAGCGGTGCCAGGACCACCCGGTGGCCGGTGGGCAGCCGGGTGTCGGGACCCAGCAGCTCGGGCAGCGCGGTACGCGCCGCCTGCGCCTCGCCGAACAGCGGCCGCACACCCCGCAGCACCTCCGCCAGCGGGCCGCCGGGCCGCACCTCGGCCAGCTCGGCCGCGCTGCCGCCCATCGCGGGCCCCAGGTCCGGCTGCGCGGGCAGCACCGGCAGCCGGGTGCCGTTGGTGTCCGGCTCCTCCGGGATCCGGTCGGTACGGCGCAGCCGCAGCACCACCGGACCGGTCGGCCGCTCGTCGCCCACCGGCAGCGGGTCGCGCAGATACACCAGGATCGCGTCGGCGAACGTCGGCACCGTCGCCCGGCACAGGCCGAGCACGATCTCGTCCAGATCTATGCCCCGGGCGATCCGCCGGGTCGCCGCGCCGATGAACCGCAGCCGGTCGCCGCTGGCCTGCCGGGCCGCCGCCTCGCCCTCGCCGGTCTGCGGCGGATGCGCGGAACGGGCCGGCGGGGACGGTGGGGACGGAGGGGACGCCTGTGGGGGCACCGGCACTCCGGTGGACCGGCCCGCCTCGGCGCCCTCGCGCGGCCGGCCGATGCCCTCGCCGGGCCGTGCCGTCCCGCCAGGACGTGCGTTCTCGTCGAAGGGCGCCTCGCCCGGCTCCGGGGCCTCCGGGCTGCCGAGCGCGGCCCGTGCCACATACCGCCCCGCGTGCTGAGCGGGCGCCGGCCGTCCGGCGCCCTCGCCGTCCTGCGGGCCGCCGGTCGCCGCCTGGACGCCATGGCCGACCGCCCCGGCCGCACCGTGCTCCCGGCCACGGGCCGGGCCCCCATGGGCCGCCGTCTCGCGCCCGGCGGCGCGGTGGCCCCGGGCCGGCTCGTCACCGTCACGGCCGTCCGGGCCCGCGGCGGCAACGACGGCCGAACCGGCGAACCCGGCAGACCCGGCACCGCCGTACGCGCCTGCGCTCACGCCTCCGCTCGCGCCTCCGGTCACAGCTTGGTCCGCGCCGTCGTACGCCTCGCCATGGGCGCCGTCGGCCGGCCCGCCGGCCGCCCCCGTGTCACGACATACGCCGTCGCCGCCGATACCGGCGTCGTCACCGCCGCGCACGGCGAAGCCGGCCGCGGGCACCGGCGCGAAGCCGGACGCCATGGGCTGGTGCAGGGCGCTGCGCGGGTCGGGGACCGCGCCCAGCGGCGCCGCCCCGGCCGGCCCCCGCGAAGGGGACGCCGAGGACGCGGCGGTCGAGGCCGACCGCCGCGATTCGTGGGAGGTGGGGTGCTCCGTCACGCGTGGGATTCCATCCGTCCGGGGCTGCGCGCCCGACGCGCCGCGTTTCAAGCGCGTCGCCGGTGCGGACGCGCCTGACGCTGCGTCTCAGGCGCGTCGCAGGTGCAGAAAGAGCTGGATTTCGGGTGGTACGTCCGTACTCGCCGGGGCATACGCGAACGAGTCCTCCCCGGTGACGTCGAAACCCGCGTCGTGCACGATCCGGCGCAGGTCGTCCCGCAGGTAACCCGATACCCGGATCGAGTTTCCCAGGAACGGAATGGTGAAGTCGTCAACATCCGCCTCGACCATCGACAGGGCGAGCAGCCCGTCAGGTCGTAGCAGATCATGCAGCATGCCCAGTGCGTAAGGGATTTCCGCACGTGGCAGCATCAGCAGTGAGAAAAAAGCGGCAATTCCGTCGAAGGAGCCGGAGCCGCCGAGCCGGCCGTTCCGCAGATCGGCGATGTCCAGGCGGTGGAATTCCGCGGCGGGGACGTTGTCCCGGGCCAGTTTGATCATCGAGGGGGAGAAATCCACCCCCACCACGCGATGCCCGGCATCGGACAGTTGACGGGCGGTCGGCACACCCGTACCGCACCCGAGGTCCAGCACACGCGAACCGGCCGGCAGCGATTCGGCAAGCCAGGCGCCCGCCGCGAGCTGGCCTTCCTTGTGCGGGAAAGCATCGTCGTAGCGGTCGCCGATCGCGTCGAACGCCTCGGCCTGGCCGGCCCGGTCAAGTGCTAACCGGTTCAGGCCCTCATAACTGTCGTAGCTGGCAGCGCTCACGACCTTGCCCCTCCTGCGACCGCGGTCAAGTTCGGTTTCCCGTTCTGGAGTTGCGCCTGTGCAGTCTTGCGGAGGACGATCCTACGTTTGAAGCCCGGGTGCACAGCAAGGGGGCTCGGGAGTGTCTTGTGGAACGTCCTCCGCCAGACCACGGGAAACACCCTTACCCCAACCCTTGTCCATAGGCGCACCTTTCCACGTTCGCTCCCTTCACTCCCCCCGCTTGGCTTTACTTCACCCGCTCACGACCGCAAATGCCCCGGTGCGTGATCCCAGTCCTCCGGAAGCCGCGGCACCGGCCAGGCGGGATCGGGCCGCCAGTTCTCCCAGCCGTCCGGGAACGGCCGGCCCCACGCCCCGATGTGTGCGATCGCGGCCCGCCCGGCGGAGCGCACCTCGGCGGCCTGCGCGGCCGTCATCAGCCCGTCCCGCTGCGCTTGCGCGAACTCGTCCTCGTCCCGCCACTCCCAGTGCCGGTCCGGATAGACGCAGATATCGAGGAAATGGTCCTGCGAGTCGATACCGCCCGCCCAACGGCGCCGCGGCTCCTCCAAATTGACGTACCAGTTCTTGAACTGCCAGCCCCGCTCCCAGAACAGCCACACCGACCACGGGTCGCCGGGCCGGGCCAGCTTCAGCACCCCCGTACCGAACCACTGGTCACGGGCCGTACGGCGCGGCTTCGTATAGCGGGTGGACAGCGGCTCGCGGTGTACGGGCGTCCCGTCGGCGAGCACCGGCCGGATACAGGGCGTACCCGGCGCCATCCACACCGCGAGCAGCTCGTCAGTGTCCTGGACAACGGTCATGGGGCGACAGATGTGGATTCTTCCGGCATCGGCGTTATCCCGGTAACGCCACAAAATGTGGTCGCCCGGCGCCCAGCGCACCCGCTTCGCGCCCCTGGCCGCCTCACGGGTGCCGCTCGCCGTCTCGCCTTCCGTCGTCTCCACCATGTCCGCTGTCATGCGCAGATCCTAGGGGCGCGGCGTTACACCCGCCGTGACCTGAGCCGCACCGCCGTTCACGAAGCCGTCATTCGCAACCGGGGGGCGATCCCCTTGCGCCCGCCGGACCGGCCGGTCCTTTTGCGTCCGCCGGGCTGGCCGGTCCTTTTGCGTCCGCCGGGTCGGCCGGTCCCTTTGCGTCCGCCGGGCTGGCCGGCCCCTTCGCGCCCGCCGGGTCGGCCGATCCCCTCGCCCCGCCGGGGCGGCCGGCCCCATGCGCGCACCCCGGGGCCGGTCCCCATTGCGCACCCTGAGGCCGAAGCCATTCCCGGATCCCGGGGCCGAAGCCGGTTGCGCACCCCGGCCGATCCCGTTCGCGCACGCCGGGGCCGATCCTCATTGGGCCCCCGGGGCCGAAGCTGTTTGCGCACCCCGAGGCCGAAGGCAATTGCCCACCCTGGGCCGAAGCCGTTGCGTATCCCGGCGGATCCCATTCGCGCACCCCGCGCACCCCGCGCACCCCGCGCACCCCGCGCACCCCGCGCACCCCGCGCACCCCGGGAACGCCGGGAATACTGCCCACCGCCCCCACGTTGTGGCCTGCAAGGGGACCTCGCAACCCCTAAGGGTTTTGTTCGACCAACCCCTAGGGGTCCGACCCCGGGGGTACGCCCCCCGGGATCCCACCCTAGGGATGCGTCATCCGCAACACATCCAGCGCCCGGTCGAGTTCCTCCTCGCTCAGCAGCCCGCGCTCGACATATCCCCCCTCGATGACCACCTGACGAATCGTCTTCCGCTCCGCCAGCGACTTCTTCGCGACCTTCGCCGCCTCCTCGTACCCGAGGTATTTGTTCAGCGGCGTCACCACCGACGGCGAGGACTCCGCGTACTCCCGTGCCCGCTCCGCATTCGCGGTGATCCCGTCGATCGTCCGGTCCGCCAGCAATCGCGAGACATTCGCCAGCAGCCGCACCGATTCCAGTACGTTCCTGGCGATCACCGGCAGCATCACATTCAACTCGAAGTTCCCGGACGCGCCGGCCGCCGCGACCGTGGCGTCATTCCCGGTGACCTGCGCCGCCACCATCAGTACCGCCTCCGGAATCACCGGATTCACTTTCCCCGGCATGATCGACGAACCCGGCTGAAGATCCGGCAGCGCAATCTCGGCAAGCCCGGTCCGCGGCCCGGAAGCCATCCACCGCAGATCATTGGAAATCTTCGTCAGCCCCACCCCAATGGTGCGCAACTGGCCGCTGATCTCCACAATCCCGTCCCGCGCGCCCTGCGCCTCGAAATGGTCGCGGGCCTCCGTGAGCGGCAGCCCCGTAGCCCGCGCCACCTCCTCGATCACCGCCGCCGAAAAACCGGGCGGAGTATTGATTCCGGTGCCCACCGCCGTCCCGCCCAACGGCAGTTCGGCCAGCCGCGGCAACGACGCCCGCAACCGCTCCACGCCGTACCGCACCTGCGCCGCATATCCCCCGAACTCCTGACCCAGCGTCACCGGCGTCGCATCCATCAAATGCGTCCGCCCCGACTTCACCACCTCCGCGAATTCCGCCGCCTTACGCTCCAGAGAGGCCGCGAGATGTTCCAGCGCCGGAATCAGATCACGGGTGACGGCCGCCGTCGCCGCGATGTGGATGGAGGACGGGAAGACATCGTTGGACGACTGACTGGCATTCACATGGTCGTTGGGATGGACGTCCCGCCCCAGCCGCTCGCCCGCCAGCGTCGCGATGACCTCATTCGTATTCATATTCGACGACGTGCCGGATCCCGTCTGGAACACGTCCACCGGGAAGTGCTCGTCCCAGCGCCCCTCGGCCACCTCACCGGCCGCCTCCTGGATCGCCCCCGCCACCTCCGCGTCGAGCACCCCCAGCTCGGCGTTCACCTTGGCCGCCGCGGCCTTGATCCGCGCCAGCGCCTCGATATGCGCCCGCTCCAGCCGCTGCCCCGAGATCGGAAAGTTCTCCACCGCGCGTTGGGTCTGCGCCCGCCACTTCGCGCGCGCGGGGACCCGCACCTCGCCCATGGAGTCGTGCTCGATGCGGAAGGCGGGGGTGTCGCTGGGACCGTGGCTGTCGAAGTCGTTGTTGTCGCTCATATCTGTTTCAGTACCGGACGCCGCGATTCTGTTCCCGAATGCGGGCACTGGCTCACCGAGCGACACACGTACGGACGAGGGCCCGGCTCCTGAGAGCCGGGCCTCGCCTGTCCGCACGACCTCGCGCGGCTGCTGAGCCTCAGCGGCGCCGAAGCCGAAGCGGCTCAGCTGGCAGAGCGGGCGCATGCCGATGCCCTGAGGACCCTCGGCCCCGAGCACGGCACCACTGGCAAATGCATCGCAGCGCTGGACAGCGCGCGAGGGTAGACACACGAGGCTAGCGCCCGCAGAGGCCGGCGCCGTTGTGTGTTCAGCCGCTGGCCGGGGGGCCGCCGGCCTTCAGGCTCGCTATGAACGTGCTCCAGGCTTCGCCGGGTATGAGCAGGGCAGGCCTGTGCGGGTCTTTGGAGTCACGTACGGGGACGAGGCGGGGGTAGCCGTCGGCGACCTCGACACACTCGCCCCCCTCGCCGTTGCTGTAGCTGCTCTTGCGCCAGCGGGCAGTGCTCAGGTCTGGGTTGGTCCGCATGGCGTCCAGTCCTCCATTGCTGCTCGAATCATCGCCTCGGATTCGGGAGGCGAGAGGGCGTGGGCCCTGAGCAGATCGTAGGACTCCCGGCGCTTGGCGACGCTGTCCCGGTCTTCCACTATCGTGCTGGACCGGCTGCCTTCTTCGTAGGCCACCAGTGGTTGGTCCGGCATGGTGTAGAGAGTCAGCGAACCACCCGAGATCTCTGGATGCTCGCCCACGGCGTACGGCAGGACCTGCACAGTCACGTGGGACGCTGTCCCAGATTCCAACAGGGACAGCAACTGTTGGCGCATCACTTGCGGTCCACCCACTGGACGGTGCAATACCGCCTCGTCGAGGATGCACCAGTAGCGCGGTGGTTTGGGGGCGCTCAACCTGACCTGACGGTCGATCCGCGCCTTCACCATCGCCTCGATCTCCGCTTGTGGCGCATGTGGTTGTACGACGCGCATCAACCGTTCCGCGTACTCCGGCGTCTGGAGCAGGCCAGGCGCGGTGGCACTCATGTACTGCTCGATGACGGTCGCCCGGCTTTCGATCTCGATTACGCGGCGGTACTTGCCGGGAAACGGCTCCTTCTTCGCGACCTCGTTCAGGGATGCGAAGAGCCCCTCCGTCCCGAAGCAGGCGTCCAGCTTCTGTGGCAGGTCGTCGTACGGCAGCGACTCCGCCCTCTCGATCCGCGCGAGTTGGGATTTGCTGTAGTTGAGGACCTCGGACAGCCGTCTCAGCGACATCCCCGCCTTCTCGCGGTGGTGCCGGAGCCTGGCGCCGAACAGATCGCGCGCCGAGCGGTCCGGTGAGAGTTCATGCGGCTGGAACATCATCGGCATCCCCTCCGAGTCCCGTGAATGAGCTGGGACCGCAACACTCTGTCGATCGTATCCAGCGCAGAGCAACTCTGAGGGCACAGACGGCCACCACCCCGTCATCGTGGCCACTCCGAACCAGGCGGATGCCATCGACAGCCACACCGAGTGGAAGTCGGAGTACGCGACGTCCCAGATGGAGCCTTCGCAGATCCCTTCCGCGGACGCCTCGTTCGCAGCTTCGTACTGCATCGGCCCGACCCTCAACTCCGTCACCCGCATGCTCGTCCAGCGCATTCGGCAGGCCCGGCGCGGTCAGCCGCCGTCCGCGCAGGCGGCGTGAAGCCCAAGGGCCGGAGTCGCCACAGAGCCCCCGGCGGTTGCCGGGGGCTCCACGTACAGGCTCTGGCGGAGTGTCAGCTTCCGGAGCGCACCGGGATGCTGGTGAACGTGGGTGCCGGGGCTGGGTCCTGGAAGAAGTCGTTGCCCTTGTCGTCCACGACGATGAACGCGGGGAAGTCCTCGACCTCGATCTTCCAGACGGCTTCCATGCCGAGCTCCTCGTACTCCAGGACCTCGACCTTCTTGATGCAGTCCTGGGCCAGGCGGGCGGCCGGGCCGCCGATGGAGCCGAGGTAGAAGCCGCCGTGCGCGTGGCACGCGTCGGTGACCTGCTGGGAGCGGTTGCCCTTGGCGAGCATGATCTTGGAGCCGCCGGCCGCCTGGAACTGCTCGACGTAGGCGTCCATACGGCCGGCGGTCGTCGGGCCGAAGGAGCCGGAGGCGTAGCCCTCGGGGGTCTTGGCCGGGCCGGCGTAGTAGACCGGGTGGTTCTTCAGGTACTCCGGCATGCCCTCGCCGGCGTCCAGCCGCTCCTTGATCTTCGCGTGCGCGATGTCGCGGGCGACGACGAGCGTGCCGGTCAGCGACAGCCGGGTCTTGACCGGGTGCTTGGTCAGCTCGGCGAGCATGTCGTCCATCGGGCGGTTGAGGTCGATCGCGACGGCGTCGAGGTCCGGGCCCGCGCCCTCCGTCAGCTCCTCGTCGGTGGTCTCCGGGAGGAAGCGGGCGGGGTCGGTCTCCAGCTGCTCCAGGAAGACGCCCTCGGCGGTGATCTTCGCGACGGCCTGGCGGTCGGCGGAGCAGGAGACGGCGATGGCGACCGGGCAGGACGCGCCGTGCCGGGGGAGGCGGACCACGCGCACGTCGTGGCAGAAGTACTTGCCGCCGAACTGCGCGCCGATGCCGATCTTCTGGGTCAGCTCGAAGACCTTCTCCTCCAGCTCCTTGTCCCGGAAGCCGTGGCCGGTCGGCGAGCCCTCGGTCGGCAGCTCGTCGAGGTAGTGCGCGGAGGCGTACTTGGCGGTCTTCAGGGCGTATTCGGCGCTGGTGCCGCCGACGACGATCGCGAGGTGGTAGGGCGGGCAGGCCGCGGTACCCAGCGAACGGATCTTCTGCTCCAGGAACTTCATCATGGAGGCCTCGTTGAGGACCGCCTTGGTCTCCTGGTACAGGAAGGACTTGTTGGCGCTGCCGCCGCCCTTGGCCATGAACAGGAACTTGTACGCGTCGCCGTCGTTCGCGTACAGCTCGATCTGGGCGGGGAGGTTAGAGCCGGTGTTCTTCTCGTCCCACATTGTCAGCGGGGCCATCTGCGAGTACCGCAGATTGAGCTGGGTGTACGCGTCGTAGATGCCGCGTGAGAGCGCCTTGGCGTCCTCGCCTTCGGTGAGGACGTTCTGGCCGCGCTTGCCCATGACGATCGCGGTGCCGGTGTCCTGGCACATCGGGAGGACGCCCGCCGCCGCGATGTTCGCGTTCTTGAGCAGGTCCAGGGCGACGAACTTGTCGTTGCCGGACGCCTCGGGGTCGTCGATGATCTTCCGGAGCTGGCCGAGGTGCTCGGGCCGCAGGTAGTGCTGGATGTCGTGGATCGCCGCTTCCGCCAGCTTGCGCAGCGCCTCCGGCTCGACCTTGAGGAACGTCCGCCCGTCGGCCTCGAAGGTGCTGACACCTTCCTTCGTGATGAGGCGGTAGGGGGTCTTGTCCTCGCCCGTGGGCAGAAGGTCGGTATAGGCAAATTCGGGTTGGGCTGGGCGGGAGCTAGCGGACATTACGGCCAATCCTCACTCGACGGTGGCTTCGGCTGACATCAACGGCAGCGCCTGAACAGCGTAGAACCCTGGTGTCGCGGTGCCGGTGTGAGGTAAGGCTCAGTTCCCGCCGCGTCTCACTATCGCGATCTATCGCGTTTAGCTACGCTGTCGATGTGGACGCAGCAGAAGCAGATGACCGGGGGCGGCGTTCCCCGAAGCCGATGGACCCACCGGCGGACCCACCGATGGGGCCGGCCAGGACAGCGGATCTGACGAAGATCGTGGAGCGGGCCGAGGCCGTGGAGCGGGCCGAGGCCGCCTCCGGCCCGCCCGCCGAAGCCGCCCTTCGCGCATCCGACGCCGACCGAGACCGGGTCGCCGAGATACTCCGGGAGGCGCTGGCGGAAGGCCGGCTGGACCCGCAGGAGCATGCCGAGCGGATCGATCTGGTCTACCGGGCCAGGACCATGGGGGAGTTGGAGCCCGTCGTGCGGGATCTGCCCGTGGCGGCCGGCGGTCGTCCGCAGGCCGGCCCCGGTGCGTACGCGTCCGCGAGCGGCGGCCCGCTCCCGGATCAGAATCTGGTGGCGATCTTCAGCGCCGCGTCCCGCAAGGGGCGTTGGCGGGTCCCGGCGCGGATCAACGCCGTCGCGGTCTTCGGCAGCGTGGAGATCGATCTGTCCGAGGCGGTCTTTCCGCAGCAGCAGATCCAGATCAACGTCACGTCGATCTTCGGCAGCGTGGAGATCCGGGTCCCGGAGAACGTCACACTGTGCAGCAGCGGCTCCGGTGTGCTGGGCACCTTCGAGGTCGAGACGAACGAAGCGGCCGATGGCAACGCCCCGCAGGTCCAGGTCAACGGCTATGCCGTACTGAGCAGCGTCGAGGCCAAGCCCAGGCGCGGCGCCTGGATCCACGATCTGCGCCACCGGCTGCGCGCGGAGCGGCGCGAGCGCCGGAAGCACCTGGAGCCCTTCCGCGAGTAGTACGGGCAGGGGGTGTGGTGCGGCGTGATTCCTCGATCGCCACCGTGTGCATAAGCGTGCGTACAGCGGGTAGGGCTGGTGCATCGTCTCTCGTACGGCTGCGGGGTGCGAAAAGCCGTGCGCAGCGAGACGGGCAAGGGTGATTTCTTCGCCGAAGCCGTCGTCAGGAGTAGACCGTGCTGCTACCGCATCAGCCCCTGCAGGATGCCGCTGTCGTTCCGTCCCAGCGACTGACCGCTCGCGACGAGGCCGGCCCCTGGCATTCGGAGGCGGTGTGCCGCCGGGATGAAGCCGGGCTGTTCTTCGCCCCGTCCAAGGAGCCGACCGCCGCTCGGCTGGCCAGGGAGGAGGCCGCCAAGCGGGTGTGTGCCCGCTGCCCGGTGATGGTCGAGTGCCGGGAGCATGCGCTGCTCCAGCCGGAGCCGTACGGCGTCTGGGGCGGGCTGACCGCCGCCGAGCGCCGGGTCGTGCTGGCCCGCCGTCGACGGCGGGAGTCCGAGCTCCAGCGCGCCGCCCATATGCCCGCGGCGGGCTGAGCGCGGGACACATGGGCCGCTTCGCCCCCGCCGGAGGTTCTCCGGCGGGGGCGAAGTGTGTCGTGCTCGTCGACCAGGTCGTGCTCGCCGACTAGCTCGGGCGCTCGAAGTCCACCGAGCTGTACGCGCGGAGCTTGGAGAGCCGGTGCTCGGAGTCGATCTGGCGGATGGTGCCGGACTTGGAGCGCATCACGAGCGACTGGGTGTAGGCGGTCTCCGCGCGGTAGCGCACGCCGCGCAGCAGCTCGCCGTCGGTGATGCCGGTGGCGACGAAGAAGACGTTGTCGCCGCGGACCAGGTCGTCGATCTCCAGGACCTTGTCCAGGTCGTGGCCGGCGTCGAGGGCGCGCTGCCGCTCCTCGTCGTCCTTGGGCCACAGCTTGGCCTGGATGGTGCCGCCCATGCACTTGAGGGCGCAGGCGGCGATGATGCCCTCGGGCGTGCCGCCGATGCCGAGCAGCAGGTCGACGCCGGTGCCCTCGCGGGCCGCCATGATCGCGCCGGCGACATCGCCGTCGGAGATGAACTTGATCCGGGCGCCGGCCTCGCGGACCTCCTTGACCAGGCCGTCGTGGCGGGGCCGGTCCAGGATGACGACGGTGACGTCCTCGGGGGCGGACTTCTTCGCCTTGGCGATCCGGCGGATGTTGACGCCCACCGGGGCGGTGATGTCGACGAACTCGGCGGCCTCGGGGCCGGTGGCGAGCTTGTCCATGTAGAAGACGGCGGACGGGTCGAACATCGAACCGCGCTCGGCGACGGCCATCACGGACACCGCGTTGGCCATGCCCTTGGCGGTCAGGGTGGTGCCGTCCACGGGGTCCACGGCCACATCGCACTCGGCGCCGGTGCCGTCGCCGACCCGTTCGCCGTTGTAGAGCATCGGGGCGTTGTCCTTCTCGCCCTCCCCGATGACCACGACGCCGTTCATCGACACGGTGTGGATCAGAGCGCGCATGGCCTTGACCGCCGCGCCGTCCGCGCCGTTCTTGTCACCCCGCCCCACCCAGCGGCCCGAGGCCATGGCGCCGGCCTCGGTCACCCGGACCAGCTCCAGGGCGAGGTTGCGGTCGGGGGCCTCGGGGCTGACCTCAAGGGGGGACGGAAGATGGTGCTCGGTCATCGAGCGCACCTTTCTGTACGGCGACGGCCGGAAGGACGAGGGTGGCTGTGCGGGGCCGGGAAATGTCGGGGGCGCGGTGCTCCCCCAGACCTTCACAGTATCGGTACGTCGCGAAATTGAGCAGGGGGGCCTTCGCATGAGCAGCGTCAAAGAATGCTGTTGACGGGGGCGAATGCGCTGGTGGGGAGGTTGCGGCGGGTGCTGACAATGGCTCGTACGGGCCGTTGGCCGAGGCTTGGCGAGATCCTTGCGAGGCCCGGCGGGGAGCTTCGTACGGCCGGCGGGGCGGGGGCCGCGGTGGGGCCCTGCGGCCGGGCGCCGGGGCGCGGGTGACCGGCGTCACCGGGGGCTCCGTCGGGGGCGCGGCGGGCATGGGGGACGATAAGGGCGTGGCAAGTATGCGAGGCAGGCAGACGGTGCGGGACATGGTCCTGTCCCTGGCGGTGATCGGCGTCCTCGTCGGTGCGATCTATTTCTTCATCCCGCACGACGACAGCCGGAGCGCCGAGAAGAACGCGGTCCAGACGGTCGACTACCGGCTCGAGGCCACCATGGCCCGGCGGGCGGCGCCGTACCCGGTGGCCGTGCCCAAGGGGCTGCCGAAGAGCTGGCGCGCCACCTCCGTCTCGTACAAGGCGACCAAGGACGGCAAGGGCGGCGCCTGGCACCTGGGCCTGCTCGATCCGGAGCAGGAGTACGCGGCGGTCGAGCAGAGCGACGCTCCCGCGCGCGACTTCGTCAAGGACGTGACGCTGGGCGCGGCGAAGGTCGAGGGCAAGCAGGCCGTCGCCAGCAAGAAGTGGGACCGCTACAAGGGCGACACGTACAACGCCCTGGTGCGCGAGGAGCCGGGGGTGACCACGGTCGTCACCGGTACCGCGCCGTTCGGCCGGCTCGCGGAGCTGGCCGCTTCGCTGGAGACGAAGAAGGGCTGAAGCGGGACGGGGGAAGGGCCGAGGGTGCCGGCGTTCAGGTGCCCGTGCTTTCACGGACACCCCTCGTGCTCACGGACACCTTCCGTGCCTACGGACGAGGCCGCCGCACCCGCGAGGGGTGCGGCGGCCTCGTCGTACGACGGCCGGCTCAGACGGTCGTCGCGGCCTCGGTGAACTCCAGGCGCGGCGAGCGCGGGTGGAAGGCCTCGGCGCCGGGCTTGCCGATGTTGATGACGAGGAAGGACTTCTGCTTGCCGTCGCCGAAGAACTCCTTGTCGATGCCGGTGAAGTCGTAGCCGGTCATCGGGCCGGCGGCCAGACCGGCGGCGCGGATGCCGACGATGAAGTAGCCGGCCTGCAGGGTGGCGTTCTGGGTGCCGGAGGCCTCGCGGGCGGCGAGCTCGGAGAAGAAGGCGTCCTTGACGGTCGGCATGGCCGGGAAGAGTCGCGGCAGCTGCTCGTGGAAGTCCAGGTCGGCGGAGAGGATGACGGTCAGCGGCGCGGTCAGCGTCTTCGGGCCGTTGGCACCCATGGCGTGGGTGACCAGGCGCCGGCGGGCCTCCTCGGAGCGGACCAGGGTGATCCGCAGCGGCGACCCGTTGAAGGCGGTCGGCGCGTACTTCACCAGGTCGTAGACGGCCTGGATCTGCTCATCGGTGACCGGCTCGTCCGTGAACGTGTTGGCGGTCTGGGCCTCGCGGAAGAGGAGGTCCTGAGCGGTGGCGTCAAGGGCGAGAGACATAAGGGCACCTCGGTCGGTCGGTGATGGGTGAATCGGATGGGATTCAGGATCTATGAGAACCACCGTAATCGAGGTGTATTAACTTTCAACTAAATCCGGGGTCATTGTGATCCGGTTCACAGGGGAGCTTGGTTCGCGGGGGAGGGGGCCCGCGGGGGAGGGGACCGGCTTCCAGGGGCCCCGCCGGGCATCCGCCCTACGCGTCCGCCCCGTTCGGCGACTCCGTCAGCGCCGCGTCCAGCCGGGCTCGCGCGCCCTCCAGCCAGCGGCGACAGACCTTCGCGAGCTGCTCGCCCCGCTCCCAGAGCGCCAGGGACTCCTCCAGCGTCGTGCCGCCCGCCTCCAGGCTGCGGACGACCTCGATCAGCTCGTCCCGTGCCTGCTCATAGCCGAGCGTGGAGTCCACCGGCGGCACGCCGGGCCCCGCCGTGCCGTCCGGGCCGCTCTCCATCCCCGTCTCCGCCCCGGCCGCCGCCCCGTGCTCCGCGTCCGCCGCGCCGTCCGTCTTCGCCTTCGCCATGCTTCCCACCCTATGAGTCCGTGTACGTCTGCCTGCGTCCGCGTTTGCCTACGCGGGAGGTGGGGCGGCGGCCGGGACGCCGGCCACCCGCACCCGGAATTCGCCCTCCGCCACCCTGGCCCGCAGCTCCTCGTCCGCGCCGACCTCTTCCGGTGAGCGCACCGCCGCCCCGTCCGGCTTCTGGAGCACCGCATAGCCGCGCTCCAGCGTCGCCTTGGGGGACAGCGCGACAACCCGGGCGAGGGTGTGCGTCAGCTCCGAATCGGCCCGGTCGAGCAGATGCCCCAGGCACCGCCGCCCGCGCTCCAGCAGCGCGGCGATCTGCTCCTCGCGCTCCTCGACCATCCGCTGGGGCCGCTGTATGCACGGGCGGTGCAGGGCCGCCGCCAGCCCGCGCTCCTCCCGCTCCACGAAGCCGCTGACCGCGCGCCGCGCCCGCTCCCGCAGCTGCTGGACCCGGACCAGCTCCTCGCCGACGTCCGGCACCACCTTCTTCGCCGCGTCCGTGGGCGTCGAAGCCCGCAGGTCGGCGACGAGATCCAGCAGCGGCGAGTCCGGCTCATGGCCGATCGCGGACACGACGGGCGTCCGCGCCGCGCCGACGGCCCGCACGAGCTGCTCGTCCGAGAACGGCAGCAGATCCTCCACGCTGCCGCCGCCGCGCGCCACGATGATCACGTCCACCTCGGGCAGTGCGTCCAGCTCCTGGACCGCCTCGATCACCTTGGGCACCGCATGCACGCCCTGCACCGGCACATTGCGCACCTCGAAGCGGACGGCCGGCCAGCGGTGCCGGGCGTTCTCCAGGACGTCCCGCTCGGCGGCGCTCGCGCGACCGCAGACCAGGCCGATCAGCTGCGGCAGGAACGGCAGCGGCTTCTTGCGGTCCGCCGCGAACAGCCCCTCGGCCGCCAGCGACTTCTTCAACTGCTCCAGTCTGGCGAGGAGTTCACCGACCCCGACCGGCTTGATCTCGGCGGCCCGCAGCGACAGCTGGCCCCGCGGGGCGTACCACTCCGGCTTGGCGTGCACCACCACCCGGGCGCCCTCGCCGACCACCTCGGAGACCTTGTCGAAGACCTGGCGGTAGCACGTCACGCTCACCGAGATGTCGTACGACGGGTCACGCAGCGTCAGAAAGACGACGCCCGCGCCGGGGCGGCGCGAGAGCTGGGTGATCTGCCCCTCGACCCATACCGCGCCGAGGCGGTCGATCCACCCGCCGATGAGCCGGGACACCTCGCCGACCGGGATCGGCGCTTCCGGGGACGTAGAGACAGCCATACGAGCGAGACTAGCGGCGGGCACTGACAGCGGCCGCCGACCTCACGCCCCCGCCCCCCGCCGGGCCCGAAACTGCGCCACCAGCACCCCCGCCCCCACCACCAGCCACACAGCCGCCACCGCCTGGGCCGCCGCGGACGCCTCCACGATCACCGCCACCACCACAGCGAACCCCAGCACCGGCACCACCAGATGCCGCAGCAGGCTCGGTGCCCCTGACCCCCTGCGGACCCAGAACCAGCCGATCACCGACGCGTGCAGCAGCGCGAACGCGCTCAGCGCCCCGACGTTCACGATCGACGACAGCTGATCGAGACCGTCATCCCGGCGGGCCGCCCACACCGCCGCCACCAGCGTCACCACCGCCGCACCCAGCAGCGCCCGGCGCGGCACCCCGCTCCCCGCGTCCACCTTCGACATCGCCCCGGGCAGCCGCCGGTCCCGGGCCATCGCGAACAGCAGCCGGCCCGCCGCCGCCTGCCCCGCCAGCGCCGCGAACGCCGCACCGACCGCCTTGCTCACCGCCACCAGATCGTGCAGCCAGCCGCCCACCGCGGCGTCGACCGTGACGTAGAACGCGTCGCCCTGCCCACCGGGCCGCGCCGCCAGCTCCGCCGCGCTCATCGGCGCCAGCAGCGCCGCCAGATACGTCTGCACCGCGAACAGCACACCGGCCACCGCCAGACAGGTGAGCACCGCCCGCGCCACCCGGTCAGGGCCGCCCGGCCCCGGGCCCTCCCCGGCGCCCGGTGCCCCCTTCGCCTCCTCCGCGAACGACGCGATGGCGTCGAAGCCCAGATACGACAGCACCGCCACCGACACCGCGGAGAGCACCGCCGTCATCGAGAAGCCGCCCTGGCCGGTCAGCGGGTCCGCCCAGCCGCGCTGCGCACCATGGGCGATCAGCTCGGCGGCGGCCGCCACCACGAACACCGCCAGCACCGCGATCTCCATCGCCAGCACCGCGAACCCCACCACCGCCGCGGTCCGCACGCCCCACAGGTTCAGCAGCGTCGTCACGATCACCGCGATCGCCGTCCACACCCACTGGTGCACCGACGGCACCAGGGCGTGCATGGCGATCCCGGAGAACAGATACGCCACCGCCGGGATCAGCAGATAGTCCAGCATCGCCAGCCATCCGGCGAGGAACCCCGCGCCGTCGCCCAGACCCACCCGGGCGTAGGTGTAGACCGAACCGGCCTGCGGCGCGACCCGCACCATCTGGGCGTACGAGCAGGCGGTGAAGCCCATCGCGAGGGTCGCGACCACGTAGACGGCGGTGATCGCGCCGTCCGACTTGGCCAGCAGTGTGCCGAAAATGCCGACCGGCGCCATCGGGGCGATGAACAGCAGCCCGTAGACGATCAGATCCCGCAGGGTCAGCGTCCGCCGCAGCGTCCCGGCACCCGTGCCCTGGTCGTCCCTCGCGCCGATCGTCTCCGGCATCCCGCCTCCCTCGTCCGCTCCTGCACAGTCTGGGCCCTGGGCGATCTTCGGGCGCGGGGGCGCGGCCTTACGATGGGACGCATGACTGCACTGCCCAGCCAGCAGCCCACCCGCAAGGTCCTGCTCGCCGCCCCCCGTGGCTACTGCGCGGGCGTGGACCGCGCCGTGATCGCCGTCGAGAAGGCCCTCGAGCAGTACGGCGCCCCCGTCTACGTGCGACACGAGATCGTCCACAACAAGTACGTCGTGAAAACCCTGGAGAAGAAGGGCGCGATCTTCGTCGACGAGACGGAAGAGGTGCCCGAGGGCAACATCGTCATCTTCTCGGCGCACGGCGTCGCCCCCGTGGTCCACGAAGAGGCAAAGCGCGGCAAGCTCGCCACCATCGACGCCACCTGCCCGCTGGTCACCAAGGTCCACAAGGAAGCGATCCGCTACGCCAAGGAGGACTACGACATCCTCCTGATCGGCCACGACGGCCACGAAGAGGTCATCGGCACCAGCGGCGAGGCGCCGGAGCACATCACCCTCGTCGACGGCCCCGAGGACGTCGCCAACGTCGAGGTCCGCGACCCCGACAAGGTCGTCTGGCTGTCCCAGACCACGCTGTCCGTCGACGAGACCATGGAGACCGTCGACGCGCTCAAGGGCCGCTACCCCAACCTCCTCTCGCCGCCGAGCGACGACATCTGCTACGCCACCCAGAACCGCCAGACCGCGGTGAAGCAGATGGGCGCCGAGGCCGACCTCGTCATCGTCGTCGGCTCCAAGAACTCCTCCAACTCGGTCCGTCTCGTCGAGGTCGCCCTGGGCGCCGGCGCGCGCGACGCCCACCTGGTCGACTACGCCGAGGAGATCGACGAGGCCTGGCTGGAGGGCGTCGGCACGGTCGGCGTCACCTCCGGAGCCTCCGTCCCCGAGGTCCTCGTCCACGGCGTCCTGGACTGGCTCGCCCAGCGCGGCTACGAGGACGTCGAGACCATCACGGCCGCCGAGGAGTCCATCCACTTCTCGCTGCCGAAGGAACTCCGCCGCGACCTGCGCGCCGAGGCGAAGTCGGCCGTCGAGGACTGAGACGGGCCACACCGGGGACCCGGACGGGCAGCGGCCAACGTGGGCATCCCGGGGGCGATCGGCCGGGTCCGCGCCTAGCCTTTTCCCCATGAGGGTCTTCGGTGTGGACATCGGCGGATCGGGCATCAAGGGTGCCCCGGTGGATCTGGAGCGCGGCGACCTCGCCGACGAGCGCTACAAGGTGCTGACCCCGAGACCGGCCACCCCGGACGCGGTCGCGGACTGCGTCAAAGAGGTCGTGGAACACTTCGGCTGGTCGGGCCCGGTCGGCGCGACCTTCCCCGGCGTGGTCACCGGCGGTACCACCCGCACCGCCGCCAATGTCGACAAGCGCTGGATCGGCACGGACGCCGGCGCGCTGCTCACCGGCCGGCTCGGCGGCGGCCCGTACGGCGGCCCGGTGACGGTGCTCAACGACGCGGACGCGGCCGGGCTGGCCGAGATGCGGTTCGGCGCGGGCCGCGGCCGCACCGGCACCGTCATCGTGCTCACCTTCGGCACCGGCATCGGCAGCGCCGTCTTCACCGGCGGCCGGCTGGTCCCCAACACCGAGCTCGGCCACCTGGAGCTGCACGGCCACGACGCCGAGAAACGCGCCTCCACCAAGGCCAAGGAGGACGGGGAACTGAGCTGGCAGCAGTGGGCGCACCGGGTCCGCAAATACCTCGCCCATGTGGAGATGCTGTTCTCGCCCGAGCTGTTCGTGATCGGCGGCGGGGTGAGCCGCAAGGCGGAGAAGTTCCTGCCGCTCATCGAGAACATCAGGGCCGAGATCGTGCCGGCGCAGCTTCAGAACAATGCGGGGATCGTGGGTGCCGCCATGGCTGCCCAGGCCGCTCGGGCAGGTGGTCCGCCGGGCGCCGACGGCTCCCCGCCGGCCGCCGCGACCGCCCGGGGCGCCCGCTCGGTGGTGGAGTCACCGGTTGGATGGCCCGACGCCGCGAGATGAGGACCGCTTTGCGGAACAGCGCGATCAGCGCGCAGGACAGGGTGCCGGCGTAGATCCACCCCGCGTTCAGCGCGAGGACCGTGAACACCCCCATCAGCACCCCGCTGAACCCGTCGGTGCCGCGCTGGATCGGCAGCGCCCCGATGGTGAACGCGATCGGCAGCGCGATCGGCGCGGTGATCAGGTCGTACGGCCGTACCCATGTCGCCGCGCACACGCTGACCAGCAGGAAGAACACGCCGTAGGGGGTCGGTGCGCGGCCGAGCAGCAGCCGGTCCAGGAACCCGAAGGCGAGCAGCGCGAGGGTGCCGAGCAGCCAGCAGCCGAGGCCGGTGAGCTTGGCCGCCGGCATCCGGCGCAGCAGCCGGGTCAGGCCGGCCGGCGCGGGCGGCAGCGGGCGCGGCCGTCTCCGTGCCCGGTACACGGTCGAGGTCTCCCGGCCGCCGGTGACCGGATACGGCCCGGACTGCCCCGACTGCTCGGACTGCCCTGACTGCCCGGTCCAGGAGGTCTGCTCGGCGCTGTACGGGCCGGCGGCCTCCGCGGGGCGGGGGAACCGTGCGTCCGGGCCCGCCGCCGGACCGCCGGACGGTTGCGGACTGTACTGAGGCGTGCGCGCTTCGTGTTGCTCCACTCGGCAACGGTAGGCCGCCAAGTGGGATTAACAGGTCACAGGACACGCGCTTTGGGTGAGCTTGCGGCTCCGTTCAGCCGAGGGGGTGGCGTGTCGCGCGCCGCGGCCCGGGGCGGCCGCCGTGTCCCGTCCCCGTAGACTGGTGGATCGGCCCCGCGGTCCTCTCCTGTTTCTGTTTCCTCCCGACAGGACGGACCGGAGGGAGCCACCCTCCGCCGTCCGCTATCTCGCTCCGGGAAGTCGCCACCGTGTCGCTCACGATCGGAATCGTCGGTCTGCCGAATGTCGGCAAGTCGACCCTGTTCAATGCCCTGACCAAGAACGACGTGCTGGCGGCCAACTACCCGTTCGCCACCATCGAGCCGAACGTCGGCGTCGTCGGCGTCCCCGACCCGCGGCTGGCCACCCTCGCCGGGATCTTCGACTCGCAGAAGATCCTCCCGGCGACCGTCGACTTCGTGGACATCGCGGGCATCGTCCGCGGCGCGTCCGAGGGCGAGGGCCTGGGCAACAAGTTCCTCGCGAACATCCGCGAGTCCGATGCGATCTGCCAGGTCATCCGCGCCTTCAAGGACGAGAACGTCGTCCACGTCGACGGCAAGGTCTCGCCCAAGGACGACATCGAGACCATCAACACCGAGCTGATCCTCGCCGACCTCCAGACCATCGAGAAGGTCCTGCCGCGCCTCCAGAAGGAGTCGCGCATCAAGAAGGACATCGCCCCGAAGGTGGCGGCGGTCGAGGCGGCCAAGGAGATCCTGGAGTCGGGCCAGACCCTGTTCGCGGCCGGCATCAAGCAGGACTCGGCGCAGGAGGACCTCCTCCACGACCTGCACCTGCTCACCGTCAAGCCGTTCCTCTACGTCTTCAACGTCGACGAGGACGAGCTGACCGACGAGGAGTTCAAGAACGAGCAGCGTGCCCTGGTCGCCCCCGCCGAGGCGATCTTCCTCAACGCCAAGCTGGAGGCGGACCTCGCCGAGCTCGACGACGACGAGGCCCTGGAACTGCTCCAGTCCGTCGGCCAGGAGGAGCCGGGCCTGGCGACCCTCGCCCACGTCGGCTTCAACACCCTCGGCCTGCAGACCTACCTGACGGCCGGCCCCAAGGAAACCCGCGCCTGGACCATCAAGAAGGGCGCCACCGCCCCCGAGGCCGCCGGCGTCATCCACACCGACTTCCAGAAGGGCTTCATCAAGGCCGAGGTCATCTCCTTCGCCGACCTCGTCGACACCGGCTCGGTGGCCGACGCGCGCGCCGCGGGCAAGGCGCGCATGGAGGGCAAGGAGTATGTGATGCAGGACGGGGATGTCGTGGAGTTCCGCTTCAACGTCTAGCAGTCGCTCGGGCGTCGGCACGCCGATCCGGTAAACGCCCAGGTCGAACGGGGCCGGCTCCTTCGGGGCCGGCCCCGTCGTCATGCCCGTCACCGGATCCGTGCCGGTAGTTCTGACGCCTCGTCACCTGTGGTCGTCCGGCCGGTGGTCAGGCGGGTCGGGCGGCGCGATCCAGCCGAGTGAGCGCTCGACCGCCCGCTTCCAGTTCTCGTACTCCGACTGCCGCCGCCGGGGGTCCATGTCCGGCAGCCACTGGGCGGCCCGGTGCCAGTTGCGGCGCAGCACCTCCAGATCGGGCCAGTAGCCGGCGGCGAGCCCGGCGGCGTAGGCGGCGCCCAGGGAGACCGTCTCGACGGCCATGGGGCGGACCACGGGCACGTCGAGGACGTCGGCCAGGATCTGCATGAGCAGGTTGTCGGACGTCATGCCGCCGTCCACCTTGAGCATCTTCAGGACGAGCGAGGAGTCGGCGTTCATGGCGTCGACCACCTCCCGGGTCTGCCAGCCGGTGGCCTCCAGCACCGCTCGGGCCAGGTGCCCCTTGGTGATGTAGGAGGTGAGGCCGACGATGACACCGCGGGCATCGCTGCGCCAGTGCGGCGCGTACAGGCCGGAGAACGCCGGGACGATGTAGCAGCCGCCGTTGTCCTCGACGCTGCGCGCGAGCGTCTCGATCTCGGGGGCGCTGCCGATCAGCCCCAGCCGGTCGCGGAACCACTGGACCAGCGCGCCGGTGACGGCGATCGGGCCTTCGAGGGCGTAGACCGCGGGCTGGCCCTCGATCTTGTAGGCGACGGTGGTGAGCAGCCCGTGCCGGGACCGTACGAGGTCGGTGCCGGTGTTGAGCAGCAGGAAGCTGCCGGTTCCGTAGGTGCACTTCGCCTCGCCGCGGGCGAAGCAGGTCTGTCCGAACAGCGCCGCCTGCTGGTCGCCGAGTGCCGCGGAGATACGGACGCCCGGGAGGACGGAACGGGCGGCTCCGTAGGTCTCGGCCGAGGAGTGGATCTCCGGGAGCATCGGGCGGGGGACCCCGAAGAACTCCAGCAGCTCCTCGTCCCAGTCGAGGGTGCTGATGTTCATGAGCATGGTGCGGCTGGCGTTGGTGACGTCGGTGATGTGCATGCCGCCGGTTCGCCCGCCGGTGAGGTTCCAGATCAGCCAGCTCTCCATCGTGCCGAACAGCACCTCGCCGTCCTCGGCGCGCTGCCGCAGCCCGTCGACGTGGTCGAACAGCCAGCTGATCCGGGGGGCGGAGAAGTACGTGGAAGGCGGCAGGCAGCAGCGCCGGAGGAAGAACTCGTCCCCGGGCCGGCGTCTGAGGTCCTCGACCAGCGGAGCCGTACGGGTGTCCTGCCAGACGATCGCCCTGCCCAGCGGGGTGCCCGTACGCCGGTCCCACAGCACGGTGGTCTCGCGCTGGTTGGCGATCCCGACGGCGGCGACCTCGTCGGGGCCGATGTCGGCGTCGGAGAGCGCCTGCGGCACCACCCGCTGCAGGGTGTGCCAGATCTCGACGGCGTCGTGCTCGACCCAGCCGGGCCGGGGGAAGTGCTGCTGATGCTCCCGCTGGGCGACCGACACCAGCCGCCCCTGGTGGTCGAACAGGATGCACCGGGTGGAGGTGGTGCCCTGGTCGATGGACATCACATACCGCTCAACCATGATCAGCCTTCCGTTGCGGCGCATGAGGGCCCGCGGGCGTGGGGTCTACCAGCGGGCGGCTCCCAGATCTCTGGAGATCGCACGGGCGGCGTGGCGGACCTGGGTCACCAGGGACGGCTGCGGGACCCCCTGGGAGTCGCAGATCCGCTCGACCGTGCCGGAGGCGCCGATGGCGCCCACCACGAGGCCGCCGTGGCCCCGGATCGGCGCGGCGATGCCGGCCTCGCCCATGATCATCTCCTGTACTTCGGCGGCCCACCCGAGCTCCCGGACCTCGGTGAGCGCCTGGGCGAGGTGCTCCGGGGCGACCAGGGTGTGCCGGGTGTACGACTCCAGCCCGGCCTCCACGGCCGAATCCAGGGGCACGCTCCCGAAGGCCATCAGCACCTTGCCGAGCGAGGAGGCGTGCAGCGGCAGCAGTGCGCCCACGTCCAGGGTCTGGAGGGTGTCGTCGGGGCGGAAGACGTGGTGGACGATCAGCACCTTGCCCTCCAGGGGTGCGCCCAGGCGGACTGCCTCCCCGCTGCGGGCGGCCAGGGCGTCGGCCCAGTTGATGGAGCGGGACCGCAGCTCGTTCACGTCGAGGTAGCTGGTGCCCAGGTGCAGCAGCGCGGCCCCGAGCTGGTACTTGCCGGTCGCCGGGTCCTGCTCGACGAAGTCGATGTTCTGCAGGGTGCGCAGAATGCCGTGGGTGGTGCCCTTCGCCAGCCCGAGCGACGCGGCCACCTCGCCCAGCCCGAGCCGACGGGGGCCGCTGGCGAGCAGACGCAGGATTGCCGCCGCCCGTTCGATCGACTGGACCGGGCCGGCCATGAGGCAATCGTAGTCCCGTGGTCGGCATAAGCCGGAAAATACTGACAATTCAAACCGAGCGTTCGACAATGCCGACCGCTGTTCATTGACCGCCTCCTCCGTTCGCCATAGCGTCCCCCTCAAGACCGGCGTCCAGCCGGTACGGGCCTCGAAGGAGGCGGCGGCATGACGGCACAACTCGACACGGTGGTTCGGGAGGATGCGGTGGCTCGGGAGGCGGTCGAACATGTCTGCCCGCTGCCGCACATCCCCGAGGCCGTCTCCGTCGTACGCCGACGGGCGCGTACGGTCCTGGCCGACTGGAATCTGGCCCCCGACCTCGCCGAGGACGCGCTCCTCGTGATCTCGGAGCTGATCACCAACGCGGTCGTCCACGCCGTGCCGCCGGCGGTGCTGCGGCTGTCGCGGGGCGTCGACGGACGCGACGCCCTGCGCGTAGAGGTCACCGACGCGGGAGCCGCGGCGGTGGACGGGCGGCCGTTCGTCGAGCCCCGCGCGGGCGAGCACGGCCGCGGGCTCGACATCGTCGACGCCCTGGCGGCCGAGTGCGGCACACGGGTCTGCCCGAGCGGTACCACCTGGTGGGCGGAGCTCCTCGCGGCGTGAGCCGGCGGGAGCCGGCCAGTGAGCCCGGCCCCTTCCGGATCCACGTGCCGCCTTGGTGCTGATCTTTCAGCCGCTCCGGGGCGGCGTGAGCTTGTCCAGGTCGAGATGGATCTCGAACGGCACCGGGCGGCGGAGCGATCCGCGAAAGATGCCCGCTGGCGCGTAGGCACGGGTCGGCTCGTCGAGTTCATAGACGTGCACGACAGGGGAGCCGGACTCGTCCTCGATGCACCAGTAGTGCGGGATGCCTGCCTCCGCGTATTTCCGGAGCTTCACTGTGCGGTCCCGGTGGGCGGACTCCGGGGACACGACCTCGACGACGAGGCGTACGGCGTCGGGTGGGTAGAACGTGCGGTCGGGATCGTAAGGGAGGGTTGTCAGGAGGAGACCCGGCTCGGGGCGGTTGCGGTCATCGAGACGGATGGTCATCTCGCGCTCGACCTCGAAGCCTTCGGGGGCCTGGGTCATGAGTGTGGTGGTCAGGGCGGTGACGACGCGGCCGTTCCAGGACCGCTGCGGCGACATCACGAAGACGAGCGCTCCATCGATCAACTCGGTGTGGCGAGGGGCCTCGGGAAGGCGGTCCAGGTCCTCCGCGAACCAGCCTTCCGCGCGTGGTGGGCGCGTCCAGTCGGGCAGTGCGGTCATGGCACCACCGTAGCGAGTAGCAGAAACCCGGACCATGAGATCGCCGACGCCGGCGGTCGCCGGGGGAGACCGCGGACGGACGGCGGTTTCTGCGGCCGGGGCGGCCGTATGCGCACGAGATGCAGGACGCCATGGCGGGCCTCGACCTCTTCGCGCTCTACCGGCGGATCTCCCGCCCGCTGCTGATCGCGCGGGCGCTGCGCCCCAATCCGCCGGTGCCCGGCATGCCGGACTGGTTCGACGAGCTGATGGCGGCGTATGTGGCGGGGCTCAGCCGGGATCTCGGGGAACTGGCGCGGACGCACCCGCAGGTGACCGTCGAGGGCGTGGACGGGACACACGCGATGGTGCTGGAGCGGCCGGCGGAGATCGCCGGGCTGGTGGGGGAGTTCGTGGCGGCGAGCGTGCCCGCCTGACGACTTCCCGTACCGGGCGGGGGGACCAACTTCCCCCTGCCCCAGACCAACGCCCCCCGTCAGGCTAACACCCCCTACCGCGGGAAGAGTTGGAAGAGCGTGGCCGGCTTCCCCCGGAAGCGTTCGCCGCCCGCCCGCAGCATCGGCTCGATGAAGGCGCGGGCGTAGGCGTGCGGGTCCTTCTCCGCGGCGCCCAGGCCCTTGATGTACGTCTTATGCGCGGCAAGGGAGGCGACCGCGCGCTCGATCCCCGGGCCGACCTCGGCGGCGTGCGTCGGGTACGGGGAGCCGGCCACGGCCACCCAGCGGACGCCGCCCCAGGGCTCCAGCCCCTGCTCGTCGGTGAGTTCGGGGAAGATCCAGCGGTTGCCCGCGTCGTCGGCCGCGTCCAGGACGGTGCGGCCGACCGCCCGGTGGTCGGGGCTGTTCCAGCGGACGCCGCCCCAGGTGTCGTGGTGGTTGAGGGTGATCAGCAGCTCGGGGCGGTGGCGGCGGATGGCCGCGGAAAGGTCGCGGCGCAGCGCCGGACCGGCCTCGATGACGCCGTCGTGGTGGTCGAGGAACTCGACGGTGCGGACGCCGACCAGCGCCGCGCCGGCGACCTGCTCGGCCTCGCGGATCGCGGCGCACTCGGCGGGCGCGAGCCCGTCGATACCGGCTTCGCCGCGGGTGACCAGCAGATAGCCGACCTCCCGCCCGGCCGCGGTCCATTCGGCGATGGCCGCCGCGGCGCCGTATTCGAGGTCGTCGGGGTGGGCGACGATGGCCAGGGCGCGCTGCCAGTCCTCGGGCATGGGGGCGAGCGGCGCCTCGGCGGCCGGCGTGCTGGATGCTTCGGGCATGTCTCGATCTTGGCATGCCGACGGACTGCGCACCGGGTGTGCCGCGAAGGCTGCGCACACGGGGGCGCACAAGGGCGTGCACAGGGCGCGTGGGGCGGCCGGAACGCGGATCGCGGGGCGTGCGAGGACGGGGCGGGTGGCGGTTCGCCCGTTCGGGCCTTGATCTGTATATCGGTTGAGCTGGGATTCGTAACTTCGGGTGAATCGCTGGCCGAAGGTTGCGGGCGACAACGGGCGGTTGCCACGCTGTTGCTGACTGTCAAGCTGTTGGGAGGGGCACGTGCCTTTCGGTGAGCAGCCCGCGTACCTCCGCGTCGCCGGTGACCTGCGCCAGAAGATCGTCGACGGGGTGCTCCAGCCGCATACCCGCCTACCCTCCCAGGCCCGCATCCGTGAGCAGTACGGCGTTTCGGACACCGTCGCCCTGGAAGCGCGCAAGGTCCTGATGGCCGAGGGCCTGGTCGAGGGCCGCTCGGGGTCCGGCACCTATGTACGGGCCCAGCCCGTGCCGCGCCGGATCGCCCGCGCCGGCTACCACTCGGGCGTCGCCTCCACCCCGTTCCGGCAGGAGCAGACGGACGAGCGGGTGAAGGGCACCTGGGAGTCCAGCAGCGGTCAGGAGGCGGCCAGTTCGGTGGTCGCGGCCCGGCTGCGGCTCACGGCCGGGGCCCGGGTGATGCGGACCCGCTACCTCTTCCGGGCCGAGGGCGAGCCGTCGATGCTCTCCACGTCCTGGGAGCCGCTGGAGGTGACCGGCCGGACGCCCGTGATGCTCCCCGAGGAGGGCCCGCTGGCCGGGCGCGGGGTGGTCGAGCGGATGGCGGCCATCGATGTCGTGGTGGACAACGTCATGGAGGAGGTCGGGGCGCGGCCCGGCCTCGCCGAGGAGGCCATGGCGCTGGGCGGGGTGCCGGGACACGCGGTGCTGGTCATCTCGCGTACGTACTTCGCGGGCGGCCGGCCGGTCGAGACGGCCGATGTCGTCACGCTCGCGGACCGCCACCGGGTGACGTACCACCTGCCGGTGAAGTAGCGGGGAACCCGGGTCCCGTCGGCGGGGAGGCCGCCCCCCGGCACCTTCCCTCCGACAGGACCCGGGTCCCCCTCTCCTCAACTCCCGCTCCCGGTAACCCCACCGCTGCCTACGGATCCCGTGGGCACCCCCACAACCTCACCCGTCTGTCCCATTTGCTCGCATTTATTGGCAAATGGCATGCGGATCTTGGTGTTGGAAACCTCACAGACCCTCAGCTGGGCGGGACTTTTGGCCACGTCTGGGAAAGCGATCTTCGGATTCGCTCTTACGATGGCGAAGTTTGTGCACGGCACGGGGATAACCAGGAGACCAGCACGTGAGCACGACGAAAACCCAGGGTGCGGAGCACGGTTCGCATTCGAATTACCGGCGGTCCCTCGGGACCATTGCCCTGACGGCCACGGGTCTCGGGTCCATCATCGGCTCGGGCTGGCTCTTCGGAGCCGAGCGGGCCGCCGCCATCGCCGGACCGGCCGCGATCCTCGCCTGGGTCATCGGCGCAGCGGTCGCCCTCACCATCGCGCTCACCTACACCGAGCTCGGCTCGATGTTCCCGAAGGCCGGCGGCATGGTCCGCTACGGCCAGTACTCGCACGGCTCGCTCGCCGGCTACCTCGCGGCCTGGGCCAACTGGATCGCGATCGTCTCCGTCATCCCGGGTGAGGCCACCGCCTCCGTCCAGTACATGAGCTCCTGGAAGTTCGGCTGGGCGCAGGCGCTGTACGACGGCAAGGAGCTGACCGGCACCGGTGTCGCGCTCGCCAGCGTCCTGCTGGTCTTCTACTTCTTCCTGAACTGGTTCGCGATCTCGCTGTTCGCGAAGACCAACACCGCGATCACGGTCTTCAAGGTCGTCGTCCCGGTGCTGACCGCCAGCGCGCTGATGCTGGCGCACTTCGACACCGACAACATCACCAGCCACGGCGGCTTCACCCCCAACGGCTGGAGCTCGGTCTTCACCGCCGTCGCCGTCTCCGGCATCGTCTGGGCCTACAACGGCTTCCAGTCCCCGCTGAACCTCGCCGCCGAGGCCCGCAACCCCGGCAAGTCGCTGCCCAAGGCCGTCATCTGGTCCATCGTGATCGCGCTGGTCATCTACGTCGGCCTCCAGGTCGCGTTCCTGATGGCGGTCCCCGGCGACAAGCTCGGCGGCGCCGGCTGGGCCGGGCTCGGCTACACCTCCCCGCTGGCCGACCTCGCGGTGGCCTGGGGCCTGAACTGGCTGGCCCTGCTGCTCTACGCGGACGCGTTCGTGTCCCCGTCCGGCACCGGCATGATCTACGCCGCCACCACCTCGCGCATGATCCACGGCGTGCAGGAGAACGGCCATCTGCCCGGCGTCTTCGGCCGCGTCGACAAGAAGACCGGTGTGCCCCGTCCGGCGCTGCTGCTCAACCTGGCGATCGCCTTCCTCTTCCTGGCGGTGTTCCGCGGCTGGGGCTCGCTCGCCGAGATCGTCTCCGTCGCCACGGTGATCTCCTACATCACAGGGCCGGTCGCCGTGATGTCGCTGCGGCGTATCTCGCCGGGCCTCAAGCGGCCGGTCAAGCTGCGCTCGATGCCGTTCGTCGCGCCGGTCGCGATGGTCTTCGGCTCGCTGGTCCTGTACTGGGGCCGCTGGCCGCTGACCGGCAAGGTCATCCTGATCATGGCCGTGGGGCTGCCGGTCTGGGCCTGGTACGAGATCGGCAAGCCGCTCACCCAGGGCCGCAAGCCGTGGGCCGAGCTGGCCCCGCACGTCAAGGCCGGCGCCTGGATGGTGGCGTATCTGCTGGTCATGGCCGCTGTCTCCTGGGCGGGCGGCAAGGAGTTCGGCGGCAAGGGCTATCTGCCGGAGGGCTGGGACATCCTCCTGGTCGCGGTGATCGGCCTGGCCTTCTACTACTGGGGCGTCCGCAGTTCCTGGCGCAACCCGTCGCTGGTCGCGGTCGAGGCCGAGATCGCCGCCGCCGAGGCGGCCGAGACGGCCGAGCGGACGGCGGAGGACCGCCGTACCGACGACGACAAGGCGCCCGTCGGCGCCTGACCCGTCGACAGCCGATCACTGGACTCGGCATGCGCTCAGAACCGGCCACTCGCGGGCCTCTCCCGGTATTTCGGGCCCGCGAGTGGCCGGTTCGGTACCTCTTTGTGTAAATCCATATCCGGTGCGTGAAGGTCGGGCGTACGCTCGGGCATATGCGGATTGCGATTTCGGCATCAGCACAGGAGGGGCGCGTAACGGCGCGCTGCGCAGCGGAGGGAGGGGCGCGATGACCGACAGTGGAGCCGTCCTGCCCTGGTTGGTCATCCGCCAGGATGAAGGCGGCAACCGCTATCGCGTCGGCCGTTATGCCACCCGGGCGGAGGCGGAACGGGTGGCCGACCGGCTCGATTCCCATAGCCACCAGCAGCTTTACGTGGTCGAGAAAGTCGGGCGGGCGGTGGGTTGAGGCAGCCGGGCGGTGGGTTGAGGCAGCCGGGCGGTGGGTTGAGCCTCCGGTCGGTGAGGCTGCCGGTCGGCGGGCTCGGGGCCGTCCGGGATACGGGCTGAGCGGCCCGGGGCGGGAAGCGGAAGGCCGTCGGGGGACGTAGGCTGCCGCGCATGACGACCCTGCGCGTAGTGGTGGGTGGAGCGGTGCTCGACCGGGGGCGGCTGCTGGCCGCACGGCGCAGCGCACCGCCTGCCCTGTCCGGCCGCTGGGAGCTGCCCGGCGGCAAGGTGGAGGACGGTGAGACGCCCGAGCAGGCGCTGGTGCGCGAGCTGCGTGAGGAACTGGGCGTGGAGACGGGGGCCCTGGAGCGGATTCCGGGGGAGTGGGTGCTGCGGCCCGGCTATGTGCTGCGGGTGTGGACGGCGCGGCTGGTGTCGGGTGTGCCGCGGCCCCTGCAGGATCATGACGAGCTGCGCTGGCTGCTGCCCGAGGAGGAGCAGCAGGTCGACTGGCTCGATCAGGACCGCCCGGCGGTCGCCGAGGTGATGCGGCGCCTGGTGGCGACGGCGGGGGCGGAGCGCGCGCGGTACTGACCCGCGTCCGCGGGTACCGCTCGTCGCGCGCGAATGCTCCATTTGTGTCACAGTGCTCGCTTGAGGGCGATACTCCGGCGTTGATATCGGGTATGTCCTGATTAGCCCCTTTCGAAGCGGTCCTGCGGCGCGGCCCTGCGGTGCGGTCGCTCGACGGGGGATCCCCTCGGGCTGGGAAGTGATCGGCGTGAGCGACAGCGCAGCGGCAGGGGTCCCGGAGCCTGCGGCAAAGTCCGCCTCCAGCGCAGTCCGCCGGCGCGGCAGGATCCCCGGGTCCCCCATCGCCGAATGGAGCTTTCCGGCCGATCCGGGCGCCGTACGCACCGCCCGCACCCGCGTGCGCCAGGTGCTGGACGACTGGGGCCTGGACGGCGCCGTCGATGTGGCGGTCCTGCTCGTCAGCGAACTCGTCACCAACTCCCTGCGCTACGCCAGCGGTCCGATCGGCGTCCGGATGGTGCTGCTCAGCACCGGCGGGCTGCTCGTCGAAGTGTCCGATCCACTGCCCGATCCGCCGCAGGAACGCAGCGCCACCCCCGACGACGAGGGCGGCCGCGGATTGCAGCTGGTGGCGTGCAGCGCGCGACGCTGGGGCACTCGTCGGGGAAAGACTGGCAAGACAGTGTGGTTCGAGCTGTCGGTGGCTGGTTAGGAGACAGGTGGAGTCCTGATCGTTGCCATTTCATCGACATTTCGTCGATGGACTGCGATCGAGACTGTGCTGTGATCGTGAAGACCGTGTTCCGGATAGCCGAGGTGCTGGATACTCGGCGTGTCCGGTCCGGGCACGATGAGCTGGAGGGGACGGGGCTCGTGAGCGAGATGTCATCTGGCGGGGCAGGACCCGCGCAGTCCGATGGTCAAGGTGGTGCCGACGGCCCTGGTGACCCAGGGCATGCCCACGGGCCGCACGCCCTGCCCCTCTGGCAGAGCAGCCGGCCCGGATCGATCTACGACTACATCCGCGTCGCCTCCTTCTCCCTCGGCCCCGACGGCCGCATCTGCCAATGGAGCGAACGGGCCGCCGAGATGCTCGGCATCCCGGCCCGGCACGCCATCGGCAAGGACCCCATCGAGGCGTTCGTCCCCCGCGAACTGCGCGAGACCGGCCGCCGCAAGGTGTCCGAGATCCTCGACGGCCGGGAGTGGACCGGCCTGGTCCCCTACCGCAGGGAACCCGGCGGCGCCGCCGACGGACTCGCCGAGATCTATGTGATGCCCTCCGAGACGGAGGACGGCGAACGGGCCGCCGTCTGCCTCGTCGTCGACGTCCGTGCACTGCGCGGTATCGAGACCGACCTCGCCGCCTCCCAGGCCGTCTTCGGCCAATCCCCCATGGGATTCACCCTGTTCGGCACCGACCTGAAACTGCTCCGGGTCAACGAACGGTTCGCCACCACCTTCGGCGGCCCCGCCGCCAAGTACCGCGGCGCCACCCCGCACGACTTCCTGCCCCGCCCCGAGGCCGAGCGGATGACCGCCGCACTCCGCCGGGTCCTGGACACCGGCGAACCGGTCACCGAAATGCAGGTCGTCGGCCTGGTGCCCGGCCAGGAGGAGGACCGCCGCCGCTGGTCCGTGTCGCTCTACCGGCTGCACGGCGCCAGCGGCCGCCCCATCGGCGTCGCCGCCCTCGCCTCCGACGTCACCGGCCGCCGCCGGGCCGAACGCGAAGCCGCCAACGCCCGCCGCAACCTGGCACTCCTCAACGAAGCCGGCGCCCGGATAGGCAACTCCCTCGACCTGGAGACCACCGCCCGCACCCTCCTGGACGTCGCCGTCCCGCAGTTCTGCGACCTGGCCTCCGTCGACCTCTACCAGGGGCTGCTGTCCGGCGACGAAGCCCCGCCCGGCATGACCGACGGCAGCGCGGAGCTGCGCCGGGTGGCCTTCGCCAGCGCCGTCTCCGACGCCCCGCTCGCCACCCCCACCTGCTGCGTCCCCGACGACGGCCCCGGCCCGGTCGCCGTCGGCGCCGTCCACCGCTACCCCTTCAACTCCCCCTGCGCCGGCGCCCTCCGCACCGCCCAGGCGCAGATCATCCCGGGCCGGGAGAGCGACGACGGACCGGAACTCGGCGCCGTCGTGCACTCCACCCTCGCCGTCCCGATGGTCGCCAGGGACACCGTCGTCGGCCTGGTGCAGTTCTCCCGCACCAAGGGCAGCGAACCCTTCGGCGAACGCGACACGGCCCTGGCCGTCGAACTCGCCGCACGCGCCGCGGTCTGCATCGACAACGCCCGCCTCTACCGCCGCGAACACGAACGCGCCCTGATCCTCCAGCGCAGCCTCCTCCCGCCCGGCGACCCGGAAGCCGCCGGCCTCGACATCGCCTGCCGCTACCTGCCCGGCACCACCGCCACCGAGGTCGGCGGCGACTGGTTCGACGTCATCGAGCTGCCCGGCCACCGCACCGCCCTCGTCGTCGGCGACGTCATGGGACGCGGCCTGCGCGCCGCCGTCGCCATGGGCGAACTCCGCACCGCCGTACGGACCCTGGCGCTGCTGGACCTGGAGCCCGCCGAAGTGCTCTCGGCACTGGACGAGATCGCCCGCGGCCTCGGCGGCACCGGCGAAGGCCGCAAGCCCCGAACCCCGCGCAGCCGCCCCGGCACCACCGCCCCCGTCCCCGAGCAGAGCCACCACGGGCGGACCGCCGACCTCTCCGAGGTCTACCTCGCCACCTGCGTCTACGCCGTCTACGACCCGGTCACCCGACGCTGCACGTTCGCCAACGCCGGGCACCTCCCGCCGGTCCTCGTCGAGGACGGCGAGGACGCGCTGCTGCTCGACGTACCGCCGGGAATGCCGCTGGGCGTCGGCGGCGAGCCCTTCGAGGAGATCGAGGTCGACCTGCCCGACGGCTCGCTGCTCGCGCTCTACACCGACGGCCTGGTGGAGTCCCGCGACCATCCCCTCGACGAGGGACTCCAGGCGTTCCGGCTGGCCCTCTCGGACGCCGACCGCCCGCTGGAGGACGCCTGCGACCACGTCCTCAGCGCCCTGGACACCTCGCACGGCGAGGACGACATCGCCCTGCTGATGGCCCGGGTACACGGCCTGCCCAAGGACGCGGTCGGCGACTGGAACCTGGTGTCCGAGCCCCGCTCGGTCTCCCGGGCCCGCGAACTGGCCCGTGAGCAGCTCACCGACTGGGGCCTGGAGGCCCTCGTCGACACCACGGAACTGCTGGTCAGCGAGCTGGTGACCAATGCGCTGCGGCACGGCCACGGAGAGATCCGGCTACGGCTGCTGCTGGACCGGACCCTGGTCTGCGAGGTATGGGACGCCGACCTCGCCCAGCCGCGCCGCCGCCGCGCCCGCGACACCGACGAGGGCGGCCGCGGCCTTCAGCTGGTCGGTCTGCTCAGCGCGGGCTGGGGCAGCCGCCGCACCCCGCGCGGCAAGACCGTATGGTTCGAACTCGCCCTGCCGGACGGCGAGTCGGAGCCGGTGGACCCGACGGAAGCGCTGCTGAGCATGTTCTGAACCGGGCGCCCGCCCGGCGTCCGGTCAGGCGGCGGCGCGCACATGCGCCGCCGCCCGTTCCGCCTCCCGCACCACCCGCCCGGTGTCCACATGCACCAGCTCACCGCGGGCCTTCCGGAGCCACCCGTCGACGAACACGTAACTCACGTTCGACGGCTGCCCGTTGAGCACGATCTGACTGGTCCAGTCGAACCGCGGCGCGAAGTTGAGGGCGCCCGGGTCGACGACGAGGACATCGGCGCGCTTGCCCGGCGTCAGCGAACCGACCCGGTCCGCCATCCCGATGCACTCCGCGCCGCCCAGCGTCGCCATCCGCAGCACCGCCGGGATCGTCGGATGGACCGCGGGGTCCTCGTGCCGGGCCCGCTGGAGCCCCACGGCCGCCTTCATCAGACCGAACATGTCCGAGGTGTCGTTCGTCCCCCCGTCATGGCCGAGCCCGGTCCGCACCCCACGCCGGTGCAGCGCGGGCAGCGGTGCGATGCCGGAGGCCAGCCGCATATTGCTGAGCGGACAGTGCGCCACCCGTACGCCCCGCGCACCGGCCAGCGCGATCTCGTCGTCGGTGAGATGCACCGCATGGTTCATCAGCAGACCGGGACCGAACGCGCCGACGGTGCGCAGCGCCCGGACCGGATCGTCCTTGCGGTCGTCGCGGTGCTCCAGGACATGCGAGTTGAGCATGACGCCGAGGTCGCGGGCGGTCTCGTTCAGCAGCCGCAGATGATCCACCGTGGACATCTCCGCGTGCGCCGCCACCTGGAAAGAGGCCAGCGGCAGCGGGTCGATGAGCTCCTTCTTGGCCAGGGTGAGCAGACCGCGGTCGGCGGAGCTCTGCGCCATCGCGTAGACGAACCGCAGCCCGGCGTCGTCCAGCGCGCGGACATAGCGCTCGGTGGTGTCGTACGGGACCGGGTGCACCCAGTCGACGACGGTGGTGACGCCCGCCTGGAGGGCGTCGAGGGCGGCGAGATGGACGAAGTGGTACATGTCCCGGGCGTCGATCTTCGGCAGCGTCGCCTGACTGCAGGCGGCCAGCCAGTGGTTGACGTCCATGGTCGAGCAGCCACCACGGATGCTCGACTGCCAGAGGTGGTTGTGCACGTCGACGAAGCCCGGCAGGACGAGCTTGCCGGCGACGTCCACCACCCTCGCGCCGGGCGGCGCCGCCAGCCCGCGCCCCACGGCGGCGATGGCGCCGTCCCGCATCAGGACATCGACGCCGCCCTCCAGAGAGCCCAGCTCCCCGGCGCCGACCTCGGGATCCATGGTGAGCACGAGATCCGCACCACGAAGCACCGTGCTGCGCCGCCGGCCCGGCGGCCGCTCCGGTCTCTCGTCCGGCTCATACGGATGGTGCGGCGGCTCGGGCCGTCCGCGCCGGCCGTGCCGGTCGTGCCCCGCGGCGGACGCGCCCGCCGCCAGGGGAACGCTCCCGATCCCCGCGAGCACCCTGCGCCGGCTGATCCTCGGAAAGTCCATTCCCTTTGTATACCGCGCCCCTCGGACAATTCCGGGGCCGTTCGGGGTCACTTCGTATTCCCGCGGGTAGGGAAATGGTTGGGGCGCTGTGGACCCTTAAGGGATATCCCCTAGGGGTCCACAGCGCCCCAACCAATTCCCTACCCATCAAATGACGCCGATGCACTCACCGCGCTCCGGCCACGGCGAAGTCCGCCGGCCGGCGCCACGGCGATCCGGCCACCGCGGGCACGCGCCACAGCGCCCCAGGCGCCGGCCCGGCGCCACAGCACCCAGTCACCGCACGCCGCCCACCGCGTCATCCGTCCCTCACTCGCGCCGCCGGATCTTGTTCCCCAGCCACACCAGCGGGTCGTACTTGCGGTCCGCGGCGCGTTCCTTCAGCGGGATCAGGGCATTGTCGGTGATCTTGATGTTCTCGGGGCAGACCTCGGTACAGCATTTGGTGATGTTGCAGTAGCCGAGACCGTGCTCGTCCTGGGCGGTGGCCTTACGGTCGAGGCCGGACGCCGGGGCCGCGTCCAGCGGATGCATATCGAGTTCGGCGATACGCATCAGAAAACGCGGGCCGGCGAAGGCGCCCTTGTTCTCCTCATGGTCGCGCACCACATGGCAGGTGTTCTGGCAGAGGAAACACTCGATGCACTTACGGAATTCCTGCGACCGGTTCACATCCTCCTGTCGCATCCGGTATTCACCCGGTGCCACCCCCGCGGGCGGCACGAACGACGGGACCTCGCGGGCCTTGGTGTAGTTGAACGACACATCCGTCACCAGGTCCCGTACGACGGGGAAGGCCCGCATCGGGGTGATGGTGATCGTCTCGTCCCGCCCGAAGACCGACATCCGGGTCATGCACATCAGCCGCGGCCGCCCGTTGATCTCCGCACTGCACGAACCGCACTTGCCCGCCTTGCAGTTCCAGCGGACCGCGAGATCGGGCGCCTGCGTCGCCTGGAGGCGGTGGATGATGTCGAGGACCACCTCGCCCTCGTTCACCTCGACCTTGAAATCCTCCAGGCCGCCGCCGTCCGGGTCGCCGCGCCACACCCTGAACTGCGCCAGGTAGGCCGCGGACTGCTTGACTTCCTGCTGCGCGCTCACCGGCTCAGCTCCTCGTCCGTCAGATACTTCAGCAGTTCGTCCTTCTCGAAGAGACCGAGCAGATCGGGGCGGATCGGCGGGGTCTCACGACGCGACAGCCGGATCTGGCCCAGCGCCGGGTCCGCGTCGGTCCGTTCGCCCTGCGGGTCAGCCAGCTCGCAGACCAGATTGATATTGCGCCAGTGCCGGTCCATCACCGGATGGTCGTCGCGGGTGTGCCCGCCCCGGCTCTCCTCCCGCTCCAGGGCCGCGCGCGCCACACACTCGCTGACCAGCAGCATGTTGCGCAGGTCGAGGGAGAGATGCCAGCCGGGGTTGTACTGCCGGTGCCCCTCGACGCCGGCCCGCCGGGCCCGCACCCGCAGCCCGGCCAGCCGATCCAGGGCCTCCCGCATCTCGCCCTCCTTGCGGATGATGCCGACCAGGTCGTTCATCGACTGCTGGAGCTCCTGGTGGAGGGTGTACGGATTCTCGGCCGGGCCGGGATCCCGGCTGGTCTGCCGGTGTTCGCCCTCGGCGCTGAAGGGGCGCAGCGCCTCCGCCTCCGCGGCGTCGATCTGCAGCGGATCGGCGGGTGTCCGGTCGGCGATCGACGCCGCGTACTCGGCCGCGTACAGTCCCGCACGCCGGCCGAAGACCAGCAGGTCGGAGAGGGAGTTGCCGCCCAGCCGGTTGGAGCCGTGCATCCCGCCGGCGACCTCGCCGGCCGCGAACAGGCCGGGTACGCCGGTCGCCGCCGCGGTGTCCGGGTCCACATCCACCCCGCCCATCACGTAATGGCAGGTCGGGCCGACCTCCATCGGCTCGGCGGTGATGTCCACATCCGCCAGCTCCTTGAACTGGTGGTGCATGGACGGCAGCCGCCGTTTGATGACCTCGGCCGGCATCCGCGTCGAGACATCCAGGAACACGCCGCCGTGCGGGGACCCGCGGCCCGCCTTGACCTCGGAGTTGATGGCGCGCGCGACCTCGTCGCGGGGCAGCAGCTCGGGCGGCCGGCGGTTGTTCTCCGGGTCGTCGTACCAGCGGTCGCCCTCCTCCTCGCTCTGTGCGTACTTCTCCTTGAAGACGTCCGGGATGTAGTCGAACATGAAGCGCTTGCCGTCGCTGTTGCGCAGCACCCCGCCGTCGCCGCGTACGGACTCGGTGACGAGGATGCCCTTCACCGACGGCGGCCAGACCATCCCGGTCGGGTGGAACTGGACGAACTCCATGTTGATGAGCGGGGCTCCGGCGAGCAGCGCCAGCGCGTGACCGTCGCCCGTGTACTCCCAGGAGTTCGACGTCACCTTGAAGGACTTGCCGATGCCGCCGGTGGCCAGCACCACCGCGGGGGCCTCCAGCACGAAGAAGCGCCCGGACTCGCGCTCGTAGCAGAAGGTGCCCGAGACCCGGCCGTCGGTCTTCAGCACCCGGGTGACGGTGCACTCCTGGAAGACCTTCAACCGGGCGTCGTACGCGCCGAACTCCCGCTCGTCCTCCTGCTGAAGCGAGACGATCTTCTGCTGGAGGGTGCGGATCAGCTCCAGGCCCGTACGGTCGCCGACGTGCGCGAGGCGCGGGTATTCATGGCCGCCGAAGTTGCGCTGCGAGATCCGGCCGTCCTTCGTACGGTCGAAGAGCGCGCCCCAGGTCTCCAACTCCCATACCCGGTCGGGGGCTTCGCGGGCGTGCAGCTCGGCCATCCGCCACTGGTTGAGGAACTTCCCGCCGCGCATGGTGTCGCGGAAGTGAACCTGCCAGTTGTCGCGTTCGTTGACGTTGCCCATGCTGGCCGCGATACCGCCCTCGGCCATCACCGTATGGGCCTTGCCGAACAGGGACTTGCAGATCACGGCCGTCCGCATCCCCGCCTCGCGGGCCTCGATGGCGGCCCGCAGGCCGGCGCCGCCCGCCCCGACCACGACCACGTCCCATGCCTGCCGGTCCACATGCGCCATCAGGAGGCACACCTTTCCTAGGAGAAGTTGTCGTCAGAAGAAGCGGGGGTCGTCGAAGGCCCCGGTGGCCAGGAGGAAGACATAGAAGTCGGCGAGGGCCACGCTGATCAGTGAGGACCAGGCGAGCAGCATGTGCCGCTCGTTGAGCTTCCCGACCCAGCCCCACAGCCGGTAGCGCACCGGATGCTTGGAGAAGTGCCGCAGCCGGCCGCCGACAACGTGCCGGCAGGAGTGGCAGGAGAGGGTGTACGCCCAGATCAGCGCGATGTTGACCAGGAAGACGACCGTGCCGAGGCCCATATGGCCCCAGTTGTAGTGCTCGTCGCGGAAGGCGAGCGCGGTGTCGTAGGTGAGGACGCCGGCGACCAGGATCGCGAAGTAGAAGAAGTAGCGGTGGATGTTCTGCAGGATCAGCGGGAAGCGGGTCTCGCCGGTGTACTTCTTGTGCGGTTCGGCGACCGCGCAGGCCGGCGGCGAGGCCCAGAAGCCGCGGTAGTAGGCCTTGCGGTAGTAGTAGCAGGTCAGCCGGAATCCCAGCGGGAAGATCAGGATCAGCAGCGCGGGGGACAGGCCCCACCAGCTGCCGAACAGCTCCCAGTTGGGGCCGCCGTGCATGGTCTCGCAGTTCTGCGCCAGACAGGGCGAGTAGAACGGCGAGACGTAGGGCGCGTGGTAGTAGTCGGCGTTCGCGAACGCCCGCCAGGTCGAGTAGACGATGAACGCGAGCAGCCCGGCGGCCGTGACGGCCGGCGCCAGCCACCAGCGGTCGGTCCGCAGATGCCGGGCGGGGATGGCGGCGCGCGAGGCGTCCTGCACGCCGGTCGCGCCCGCTTGCGGTGAGGGTTCGATGCCAGTGGCCAACGTCGGTCTCCGTGAACGGCGCTCCGCCGGGGGCCGGGCTCCGTCGGGGCGGGAACGGGGGGTCGGGGGAGGAGGGGGGATGGCTGTCGTGGGTGGCAGCCGGGGTCGGGTGTCGTGAACGGGGTGTCGTGGACGGGAACGGGGTAGGGGTCGAGTGGGGCGCACACGTCCCCTAGGGGAAATCCCCTAGGGAGCGCGCCGGCCTCTCGCGCCCAGGCCCTCCTCGTCGACGTCCGTCCACAGCTTGGAGTCGTACGGGGTGTCCGGGACCGGCACCATCGCCTCACCCCCGTTTCCGGGGGTCAGACGGCCTGGAGGCGCGGCCGCGACGCTCTCTTTCAGCAGGCCGAGGCTCTCGCGCAGGTGGTCCGTGTCGCTGCGCATCCGGCGGACCTCCAGCCCGGACCCGACCAGGTTCTCCAGTCGGCCCACCGACCGGACGAGATCGTCCAGGCTGCGTTCCACTGCCGTCACTGCGTCGTGCGGGGTCATGACGTGCGCTCACCTCCGGGGTTGGGTGGGCGATCTGATGCGCCCGAGAGTGTCGCGCGTCACAGTAGGGGTTGGGAAGGGGGCAGGCGCGATTACGACTCGAACCGGTGCGTTTCGGTGCGGAGGCGCGACGTCAGGGGGGCGAACGTCGTTGCCGCGCGGCCCTTCACAGGGTGTTGACGGGCCGTCGGACACCCCTGACGGCCGGTCGGGTGACGGGGTGTTGGGCCAGGTGGGTGGTGTTCTGGGCCGGGCGGGTGGCTTCGGCGCGGCAACCGCCGTGTCGGGACGGCTGAAGGCGACCGGTCGCCTTCAGTAGGGGAGCCATAGATGTGATGAGCCGGAAAGTCGGCCGAACGTGGTGCGCCAAGGAGGCCCAGGCAGCGGGTCGGCGCGGCGCGGGCGAGCCCGGAGGTAACCGTCATGACCGACCCCTTCAGCCCCGTCAGCTCCGACCGCCGCGCAGGCCGCACGGCCTGCCGAAGGCGCCGCTGCGCCGCGCTCGTCGCGGCGGGGGTGCTGCTCCCGCTGCCCGTCCTGACCGGATGCGGCGACGACGGCTCGGAGGCGTCCGCCGCCGCGTCCCAGGACATCGGCCCGGCCGCCCGCGACGGGCTGAAGTCCGGCGGCACGCTGCGCTGGGCGGTGGACGCGATGCCGGCCACCCTCAACGCCTTCCAGGCCGACGCCAACGCGACCACCGGGCGGATCACCGGGGCCGTGCTGCCCGCCCTGTTCACCGCCGACGACCGCGGCCGGCCGCAGCGCAACCCCGACTACCTCGACGCGGCCGACATCAGCGCCCGCGAGCCCAGGCAGGTCGTCACGTACAAGATCAACCCCAAGGCGCGGTGGAGCGACGGCCGGGCGGTCGGCGCGGCCGACTTCATCGCGCAGTGGAAGGCGCTGCGCGGCAAGGACAACGCCTACTGGACCGCCCGTAACGCCGGCTACGACCGGATCGCCAAGGTCAGGAAGGGCGCCGACGCGCGCGAGGTCAAGGTCACCTTCGCCAAGCCGTACGCGGACTGGCAGTCCCTGTTCACGCCGCTGTACCCGAAGAGCGTGATGGGCGACGCGAACGCCTTCAACGACGGCACGCGCAAGCAACTCCCGGTCGGCGCGGGCCCGTTCGCGGTCCGGAGGACGGACGCGGCGAGCGGCAGCGTCACCCTCGTACGCAACCCGGCGTGGTGGGGCGAGCGCGCCAGGCTCGACCAGCTGGTGCTGACCGCGCTGCCCCCGGAGAAGCGGGCCGCGGCGCTGGCCGCCGGGACCGTCGATGTCGCCGACGTCGACCGGGCCACCGCCAGGAAGATCGACAGGGCCGGTGCGAAAAAGACGGCGGGGAGCGGCGCGCTGCGTACGTACACGGTCCGCAAGGCGCTGGAGCCCGCCTACACCCAGCTCGCCCTCAACGGCGGCACCGGGCCGCTCGCCGACGAGCGGGTGCGGCGCGCGGTGGCCCGCGCCCTCGACCGGCAGTCGCTCGCCGACACCGTCCTCAAGCCGCTCGGGCTGCCCGCCCGGCCGCTCGGCAGTCATCTGCTGATGGCCGGGCAGCAGGGCTACGAGGACCACAGCGACGCGGTCGGCGGCCAGGACACCGAGGCGGCCAAGGGGCTGCTCGCCGAGGCCGGCTGGAAGCCGTCCGACCACCCCCAGCAGGTCATCCCGCCGCAGCCGGCCGGGCACCGGAGCCAGGCGCCGGCGTCCCGCGCGTCCGGGGCCGCCGGGTCCGCGCAGCCGGGCTCGGTCGCGCCGTCGAAGCCCGGCGCCGCGCCCTCGGGGGGCGTGGAGGCCGACGACGGCCGCAACCCGCAGGGGCCCGGCGGCGGCCGCGTCATCACCGACCGGAAGACCGGCGGGCACGAGTCCGGAGCCCGGCCCGCCGCCGCGGAGGCCCCGCTGTCCTTCGTCGGCGCGGTGGGCTCGGAGGTCCAGCAGGCCGCGCTGCTGCGGCAGAGCGCCTCGTTCTACAAGGAGGAGGCGGCGGCCCGTAAGGAGTCGGCCGGCGGCGACACCGCGTCCTCGGCGTATGCGGACTCCAGGCAGTACACCAAGCGGGCCGCGCAGGCGCTCGGCGCCGCCGAGCTGATCGAGACCGGTCAGGCCCCGGACCTGCCGGGGTCCGGCGGCAACGCGGTCGCCCACCCGGACGACGCCGCCGCGCCGGCCGCCGGCCGGCCCCGCGCCGCCCGGCCGGCCCAGGCGCAGGCCGCCCCCGTCCCCGCCGCCGAGCGGCCGGCCGGCGACAAGGCCGCCGCGGCGGGCCGTGACGGCACCGCCGTCGTCAGGAAGCACGGCAGGCCGCTGGCGCTGCGCTTCGTCCTGCCCGACAGCGCCGGCGCCGAGCAGCTGCGGGCCGTCGGCGGCCGGATCGCCGAGATGCTCGGCAGGATCGGCATCACCACCGCGATCCAGAAGGTCAGCGACGAAAGCTACTTCCGTGACCACATCGCCTCCGGTGACTACGACCTGGCGCTGTACTCCTGGCCCGGCACGCCCTACCCGGCCACCGACGGCCGGCCGATCTACGCCAAGCCGCAGCCCGCGGCGGACGGCTCGCTGACCGTCGAGCAGAACTACACGCGGGTCGGCACCGACCACATCGACCAGCTCTTCGAACAGGCCGCGGCCGAGCTGGACGAGGAGGCCTCGCGTGATCTCGTGGCGCAGGCGGACGCCCGGATCTGGGCCGCCGCGGGATCCATCCCGCTCTTCCAGCGCCCCGAGCTGGTGGCCACGAGGAAGTCGCTCGCCAACGTGGGCGCCTTCGGCTTCACCCCGCCCCGCTTCCAGGACATCGGCTACCGCAAGGACTGAAGGACTGGCGGTGCCGGCGGGGCGCGGACGGTGCGCCGGGCGGGGCTCGGTGAACATGGCCCGACGGGGGTGAACAGCAGCTCGACAGCAATGAACAACTGGTAAGAAACCGCAGGTCAGACGCCATGCGTATGGGCTGAGGCGGTCGTTTCGGCCGCACACCCGTACCATGGGGTGAGGCCGTGGCGTCTTCTGCCCGGCAGGCACGCGTACCGGACCGTACGCGCCGCCCACCACGATTCCGGGAGAAGCGCCGCCAGTATGCCCACGCGCCACGACATTCGTAACGTCGCCATCGTCGCCCACGTCGACCACGGCAAGACGACCATCGTCGACGCCATGCTCAAGCAGGCGGGCGCCTTCGCGGCGCACGCCGCCGAGAACCTTGACGACCGGATGATGGACTCGAACGACCTGGAGCGTGAGAAGGGCATCACGATCCTGGCCAAGAACACGGCGGTGAAGTACCACCCCAAGGACGGTGGGACGCCGATCACCATCAACATCATCGACACCCCCGGCCACGCCGACTTCGGTGGCGAGGTCGAGCGCGGCCTGTCGATGGTGGACGCGGTCGTGCTGCTGGTGGACGCCTCCGAGGGCCCGCTGCCGCAGACCCGCTTCGTGCTCCGCAAGGCCCTCCAGCAGCGCCTGCCGGTCATCCTGTGCATCAACAAGACCGACCGCCCGGACTCGCGCATCGACGAGGTCGTCAACGAGACCTACGACCTCTTCCTGGACCTGGACGCCGACGAGGACCAGATCGAGTTCCCGATCGTCTACGCCTGCGGCCGTGACGGCATCGCGTCGCTGACCAAGCCCGAGGACGGCACGGTCCCGGCCGACTCCACCAACCTGGAGCCGTTCTTCTCCACCATCCTGGAGCACGTCCCGGCCCCGACGTACGAGGAGGACGCGCCGCTTCAGGCCCACGTCACCAACCTCGACGCCGACAACTTCCTCGGCCGTATCGCGCTGCTCCGCGTCGAGCAGGGCGAGCTGGCCAAGGGCCAGACCGTCGCCTGGATCAAGCGTGACGGCTCGATCTCCAACGTCCGCATCACCGAGCTGATGATGACCGAGGCGCTCACCCGCAAGCCCGCCGAGAAGGCCGGCCCCGGCGACATCTGCGCCGTCGCGGGTATCCCCGACATCATGATCGGCGAGACCCTCGCCGACCCCGAGAACCCGGTCGCCCTCCCGCTGATCACGGTCGACGAGCCGGCGATCTCCATGACCATCGGCACGAACACCTCGCCGCTGGTCGGCCGCGGCGGCACCGGCAAGGGCGCGGACGCCAAGTCCGCGGTCAAGGACCGCAAGGTCACCGCCCGCCAGGTCAAGGACCGCCTGGAGCGCGAGCTGATCGGTAACGTCTCGCTGCGCGTCCTGGACACCGAGCGCCCCGACGCCTGGGAGGTGCAGGGCCGCGGTGAGCTGGCGCTGGCCATCCTGGTCGAGCAGATGCGCCGCGAGGGCTTCGAGATGACCATCGGCAAGCCGCAGGTGGTCACCAAGGACGTCGACGGCAAGACCTACGAGCCCGTCGAGCGCATCACCATCGACGTGCCCGAGGAGCACATGGGCGCCGTCACCCAGCTCATGGGCACCCGCAAGGGCCGGATGGACAACATGTCCAACCATGGCTCCGGCTGGGTCCGCATGGAGTTCGTCGTCCCCTCCCGCGGCCTGATCGGCTTCCGTACGGAGTTCCTGACCAACACCCGCGGCACCGGCATCGCGCACTCGATCCACGAGGGCCACGAGCCGTGGTTCGGTGAGCTCAAGACCCGCAACAACGGCTCGCTGGTCGCCGACCGCGCCGGTGCGGTCACCGCGTTCGCGATGACCAACCTCCAGGAGCGCGGTGTGCTCTTCACCGACCCGGGCACCGAGGTGTACGAGGGCATGATCGTCGGCGAGAACTCGCGCGCCGACGACATGGACGTCAACATCACCAAGGAGAAGAAGCTCACCAACATGCGCTCCTCCTCGGCCGACTCCTTCGAGGCGATCGTGCCGCCGCGCAAGCTGTCGCTGGAGCAGTCGCTGGAGTTCTGCCGCGACGACGAGTGCGTCGAGGTGACCCCGGAGGCCGTGCGCATCCGCAAGGTCGTCCTGGACCAGAAGGAGCGCGGCCGCACGGCTTCCCGCGCCAAGCGGTGACGCCCCACCGGGCCTGAACCGATGTGAGCGCCCCGCCGGACCTCGGGTCCGGCGGGGCGCTTTCGCGTACGGACGGTGGCCCCGCCGCCCCCTTCCCGGCCGTAAACCGACGCGTTCGCGCACGGGGGACGGGCATGCTTCGGCCGGCAGAGGCAGGGCACGCCGGCGCAGCGCGCGCCAACGGAAGGGGTTCCATGGAAATCCGTGACCTCACGGCATTCATCGGGTCCGAGATCGCCGGGGTGACGTACGAGGATCTACAGCGGCCGGAGATCTTCGGCCTGGTGCACGATGCCCTGAACCGGCGTGAGTTGATCGTGGTGCGGGGGCTCGACATCACCCCGGAGCAGCAGATCGCCCTCGCGCGCAAGATCGGCGAGCCGGTGCCGTTCCACAACCCCCGGTACCGGCACCCCAGGTACCCCGAGATTCTCGTTTCCTCCAACGTCGTCAAGGCCGACAAGCCCATCGGCCTTGCCCGCGTGGGGAACTACTGGCATCAGGACGGGTCCTTCCTGAAGGACCCCGAGGCCTACACCTTCCTGCACGGCGTCGATGTTCCGCAGACCAGCGGACACACCCTGTTCGCCAACGCCTGCGACGTCTACGACCGGCTGCCGGACAAGTGGAAATCCACCATCGACGGGCGGACCGCAGTACACACCAACGCAAAACGTGTCCGTGTCACGGAGAAACACGTGGGGCTGTCGGTTGCCGAACTGCGCGCCGTGGTCGAGGCCGATGCCCACTTCACCGAGCACCCTCTCGTACGGCGCGACGCTTTCACCGGGCGGTCGTATGTGTACGGCACGCCGGAGCGCCTGCACTCCGTGACCGGTCTCGACGCCCATGGCAAGGAGGCGTATTTCGCGCAGCTCGACGGGCTGATCCAGGACCCGGAGCACATCTACACCCACCGTTGGACGCCCCTGGATCTGGTGGTCTGGAAGTCGGCGACCACCTTTCACGCGGCCACCGCCGTCGAGCCCGGACATCACCGCACCGTGCATCGCGTCAGCATCGCCGCGCGGTAGCGTCGGTTTCCCGGTAATGCGGCGAGAAAATGCGGCCCGTGATGATGTCCGGTAATTCCCGGCGCCGTAATGATGGTCGGCGTTGTTTCGACCTATTCAGTGCCTGCTGCCCCAGTAATGCGCATTGTCGAATACCCGTTGCCCGTCACGCGCCGCCCCGGCCGCCGTCCGCGCCCCGGCTCCGTTGTCAGTGGGTCCTGCCACGATGGCCGTATGACAGAGACCACGCAGATCGAGGCCGGGTGTGACATCGCCACGCTGATCAATGTCTTCACCGTGGCGCCGGAGCGCCAGGCGGAGTTGGTGGCGATGCTGACCAGGGCGACCGAGGAGACGATGAAGGGGCGGCCGGGGTTCATCTCGGCGAATATCCATGCCGGCGCGGATGGCGAGCGGGTCGTCAATTACGCGCAGTGGGAGAGCGAGGAGCACTTCCGGGCGATGCTCGCCGACCCGGTGGCGCGCGAGCATATGACGCAGGCCGCCGGGATCGCGGAGAGCTTTGATCCGCGGCTGTTCTCGGTGGAGTCGGTGCACCACGTGTAGGGAGCCCGTGCGGCACGTCCGGGGCGGTTCGTGTGTCACGTCAGGGGGAGTCCATACGGGGGGTTTCTCGGGTTTACGGAGCAGCGGCGGACGCTGCCGGAGTGCGAGGCGTCCGCGTATGCGCTCTCATGTCGCCTAAGTGTGGCTAAAGACCTGAGGAGGCACCCCATGCGTGGAGCCACGTGCGCGAAGTGGGCCGTAGGCGCCGTCGCCATCGCCCTCGCCGCCACGGCCTGTGGAGGCGGCGGCGATGGTGACAGTGCCGGGGTGGTCAGTGCCTCCTGGGGGGATCCGCAGAATCCGCTGGAACCGGCGAACACCAATGAGGTCCAGGGCGGCAAGGTCCTCGAAATGCTGTTCCGGGGACTCAAGCGGTACAACCCGAAGACCGCCGCCGCGGAGAACGTCATCGCGGACAAGATCGAGACAAAGGACTCGCAGAACTACACCGTCACGCTGAAGGACGGCTGGACCTTCAGCAACGGGGAGAAGGTCACCTCGAAGTCGTTTGTGGACGCCTGGAATTACGGCGCGCTGCTGGACAACAAGCAGAAGAACGCGTCGTTCTTCCAGTACATCGACGGATTCGAAAAGGTGCACCCGGAGCAGGGCACACCGACCGCCAAGGCGATGTCCGGGCTGGTTGTGAAGGACGACAAGACCTTTACCGTCAAGCTGAACCAGAAATTCTCCAGCTGGCCCGACACGCTGGGCTACTCCGCCTTCATGCCGTTGCCGCAGGCGTTCTTCACCGACCATGCCGCATGGGTGGAGAAGCCGGTCGGGAACGGGCCGTACACCGTGGACACCTACGAAAAGGGCAACGTCCTGAAGATGCGGAAGTGGGACAAGTACCCGGGCGACGACGGAGCCAAGAACGGCGGTATCGACCTGCGGGTCTACACCGACAACAACACGGCGTACACCGACCTCCAGGCGGGCAATCTCGATCTCGTCGACGATGTGCCGGCGTCACAGCTGAAGAACGTGAAGGCGGACCTTGGCGACCGGTACATCAACCAGCCGGCCGGCATCATTCAGACCATCACCTTCCCCATGTACAACCCGAGATGGGGCACCGGCAAGGAAAAGGTGCGCCAGGGCATCTCCATGGCGATCAACCGCGACGAGATCACCAAGGAGATCTTCCAGAAGACGCGGACGCCGGCCACGGACTGGACCTCACCCGTCCTCAAGACGGACGGCGGATACAAGGAGGGGCTGTGCGGCGACGCGTGTGAATTCAATCCGGGCAAGGCCAAGCAGCTGATCAAGGAGGGCGGTGGTCTTCCCGGCGGAAAGATGACCATCGCCTACAACGCCGACACCGGCTCGCACAAGGACTGGATCGACGCGATCTGCAACAGCATCAACAACTCGCTCGGCAACGACAACGCGTGCGTCGGCGCCCCGGTCGGCACCTTCGCGGACTTCCGCAACAAGATCACGGCGAAACAGATGACCGGACCGTTCCGCGCCGGCTGGCAGATGGACTACCCGCTCATCCAGAACTTCCTGCAACCCCTCTACTACACCGGCGCCTCCTCCAACGACGGCAAGTTCAGCGACGCAAAATTCGACAAACTCGTCGACGAGGCGAACGCCGAAACGGACATCAGCAAGGCCGTCTCCACCTTCCAGGACGCGGAGAAGATCCTCGCCACCCAGATGCCCGCCATTCCGCTGTGGTACCAGAACGGCAGCGGCGGCTATTCCGACCGGATCAGCAATGTGACGCTGAACCCGTTCAGCGTGCCCGTCTACAACGAGATCACCGTCAGCTGAGCCGTCGTCCCACAGAACCCGGAGCCCCTCATGGGACGCTATGTGATCCGGCGGCTGCTCCAGATGATCCCGGTGTTCATCGGCAGCACGTTCCTGATCTTCTTCATGGTGTACGCACTGGGTGACCCGGTCGCCGCGCTGTTCGGCGACAAGGCACCCGACCCGGCCACCGTCCAGCGGATCCGCCGCGACCTCTATCTCGATCAGCCGCTGTGGAAGCAGTATCTGCACTACATGGGGCAGATCTTCCAGGGGAATTTCGGCACCGCCTTCAACGGCCAGCCGGTCACCGAACTGATGGCATCGGCCTTTCCCATCACGCTGCGGCTCACCCTCGTCGCCATCGTCATCGAAATGATCGTGGGCATCGTGCTCGGGGTGTTCAGCGGACTGCGCCGGGGCCGGAGCGTGGACACCTCGGTGCTCGTCTTCACCCTCGTCGTGGTGTCCATCCCGACGTTCGTCAGCGGCTATCTGCTGCAGTTCCTGTTCGGCGTGCAATGGAACTGGGTCAAGCCGAGCGTCTCCTCGGAGGCACCGCTCGACGAACTCCTGCTGCCGGGCGTCGCGTTGGCGCTGGTCTCCCTCGCCTATGTGACCCGGCTGACCAGGACCTCCATCGCCGAGAACGCCCGAGCCGACTACGTCCGTACGGCCATCGCGAAAGGCCTCCCGAGACATCGCGTCATCACCCGACATCTGCTGCGCAATTCCCTGATCCCCGTCGTCACCTTCATCGGCACCGATATCGGCGCACTGATGGGCGGCGCCATCGTCACCGAACGGATCTTCAATATCCACGGCGTCGGATTCCAGCTCTACCAGGGAATCCTCCGGCAGAACTCACCGACCGTGGTGGGCTTTGTGACGATCCTGGTCCTGATCTTCCTCGTCGCCAATCTCCTCGTCGACCTTCTCTACGCCGTCCTCGACCCGAGGATCCGCTATGCCTGAGTCGTACGTACCCAAAGAAGCCATCACCCACGGCGACGGCGGCACCGCCGCGCTGGCCATCGGCGAGGCCGAGTCGCTGGAACGCCCCCCGGGGGCCGGCCCGCCCAGCGCCCCACCCACCGGCAAACCACGCGGCCTGTGGAGCGACGCCTGGCACGATCTGCGCCGCAACCCGGTCTTCGTGATCTCCGGGCTGGTCATCATCTTCCTGGCCATCATCGCGATCTGGCCGCAGCTGATCGCCACCGGCAACCCCTACCGGGCGGACCTGGCCAAGGCACAGGCCGGCGCCGAGCCCGGCCACCCCTTCGGCTTCGACACCCAGGGCCGCGACGTCTACACCCGGGTCGTCTACGGCGCCCGCGCCTCCATCACCGTCGGCACCTGCGCGACCGCGGGCGCCGCCCTCCTGGGCAGCCTCCTCGGGGCGCTCGCCGGCTTCTACGGCGGCTGGGGGGACAACCTCCTCTCCCGCACCGCCGACATCTTCTTCGGCATCCCGGTGATCCTCGGCGGCCTGGTCTTCCTCTCCGTCATCACCAGCTCCACGGTCTGGCCGGTGGTCGGCTTCATCGTGCTGCTCGGCTGGCCGCAGGTCGCCCGTATCGCACGCGGCTCCGTCGTCACCGCCAAACAGAACGACTACGTACAGGCGGCGCGGGCGCTGGGCGCCGGCAACCGGCGGATGCTGCTGCGGCATATCGCACCGAACGCCATCGCGCCCGTCATCGTCGTCGCCACCATCGCACTGGGCACCTACATCGCGCTGGAGGCGACGCTCTCCTACCTCGGCGCCGGTCTCAAGCCGCCCACCGTCTCCTGGGGCATCGACATCTCCGCGGCGTCCACCTACATCCGCAACGCCCCGCACATGCTGCTGTGGCCCGCGGGAGCGCTGAGCATCACGGTGCTGGCGTTCATCATGCTCGGCGACGCGGTGCGCGACGCCCTCGATCCCAAATTGCGCTGAGGAGCGGGGAGATGACGCAGAACGACCACCAGCCGCGGACCGACGAGGCAGCACCGCCCACCGCCGGCCGGCCCGGTCTCCTCGACGTACGCGACCTACGGGTCGAGTTCCGCACCCGGGACGGCATCGCCCAGGCCGTCAACGGCGTCGACCTCGCCGTGACCGCCGGCCAGACGCTGGCGGTGCTGGGGGAGTCCGGCTCCGGCAAGTCCGTCACCGCCCAGGCCGTCATGGGCATCCTCGACTCGCCGCCGGGCTTCGTCACCGGCGGCGAAATCCTCTTCCAGGGGCGCGATCTGCTCAAACTCGGCAAAGAGGAACGCCGCAAGGTCCGCGGCGCCAAGATGGCGATGATCTTCCAGGACGCGCTGTCCTCGCTGAACCCGGTGCTCAGCGTCGGCGCACAGCTCGGCGAGATGTACACCGTCCACGAGGGCCTGTCACGCAAGGCCGCCCGCGGCAAGGCGGTGGAGCTGATGCAGCGGGTCGGCATCCCCGCCGCCGAAGCGCGGGTGAGCGACTATCCGCACCAGTTCTCCGGCGGCATGCGCCAGCGCATCATGATCGCGATGGCGCTGGCCCTGGAGCCCGACCTGATCATCGCGGACGAGCCGACCACCGCCCTCGACGTCACCGTCCAGGCCCAGGTCATGGACCTCCTCGCGGAACTCCAGCGGGAGTTCACCATGGGACTGATCCTGATCACCCACGACCTGGGGGTGGTCGCCGACGTCGCCGACACCATCGCCGTGATGTACGCCGGCCGGATCGTCGAGACCTCCCCCGTCCACCAGCTCTACAAGGCGCCCGCCCACCCGTACACCCGCGGACTGCTCGACTCCATCCCCCGGGTGGACCTCAAGGGCCAGCAGCTGTACGCGATCAAGGGCCTGCCGCCCAACCTGACCGCCATTCCGCCCGGCTGCCCCTTCAACCCGCGCTGCCCGCTGGCCCGCGACATCTGCCGCACCGACCTCCCACCGCTCTACGAGGTGGCACCCGGCCGGGCCAGCGCATGCCACTTCTGGAAGGAGACGCTCGATGGAGCGCGGTGAGGGCGCAGCACGCAAGGCCGGCGAGCCGATCCTGGAGATCCGTGACCTCGTCAAGCACTACCCGCTCACCCAGGGCATCGTCTTCCGCAAGCAGATCGGCGCGGTCAAGGCCGTCGACGGGGTCTCCTTCGACCTGCACAAGGGCGAAACGCTCGGCATCGTCGGCGAATCGGGCTGCGGGAAGTCGACGGTCGCGAAGATGCTGGTCGGCCTGGAACAGCCGACGTCCGGTCAGATCCTCTACCAGGGCGAGGACATCACCAGGCTGTCAGGCCGCGCCCTGAAAGCCGTACGCCGCAACATCCAGATGGTGTTCCAGGACCCCTACACCTCCCTGAACCCGCGGATGACGGTCGGCGACATCGTCGGCGAGCCGTATGAGATCCACCCCGAGGTGGCCCCCAAGGGAGAGCGCCGGAAGAAGGTGCAGGATCTCCTGGACGTCGTAGGGCTCAACCCCGAGTACATCAACCGCTACCCGCACCAGTTCTCCGGCGGCCAGCGCCAGCGCATCGGCATCGCCCGCGGCCTCGCACTGCGCCCGGAGATCATCGTCGCGGACGAGCCGGTCTCCGCGCTCGACGTCTCCGTCCAGGCGCAGGTCGTCAATCTGCTGGAGCAGCTCCAGGACGAGTTCGACCTGTCGTACGTCTTCATCGCGCACGATCTGTCCGTCGTACGCCATATCTCCGACCGGGTCGCGGTGATGTACCTCGGGCGGCTCGCCGAGATCGGCACCGATGCGCAGATCTACGAGCACCCCACCCACCCGTACACGCAGGCGCTGTTGTCCGCCGTGCCGGTGCCCGATCCGGAGGCCCGTGACCGGCGCGGACGCATCCTGCTGGCCGGTGACGTCCCCTCGCCCGCCGATCCGCCGTCCGGCTGCCGCTTCCGTACGCGCTGCTGGAAGGCGCAGGCGTTGTGCGCGGAGGTGGTCCCGCCGCTGGAGGTGCCGGAGAGGTTCCGCGACAGCGAGGGCCCGGAGAGGCACGATTCGGCCTGCCATTTCGCGGCGGAGCGGGACGCGGTGGGGAGTGAGCAGGATGAGCGAGGGGGGTGTCCGGCCTGACGGGCCGGACACCCCCCTCGCTACCCCTAGGGGTTGTTCGAACAGATCCCCTAGGGGATGCGAGGCCCCCCTGCGGGGCCACAACGCGGGGGCACCGGGCGGTATTCCCGGTGCCCCGGTACTCGCCGTGTCCCGGTGACGGGCACTCACAGCGACTTGCCGCCTACACGCGTCAGAGCTTCTTGCCGTCCTCGGACGCCGCTTCGCCGCCCTCCGCCGCCGCCAGTGCCGGGTCGAGGACGATGTCCTCGCTCCGGGCCGCGGTCGTCGGCTCCTCCGGGAAGTGGCAGGCGGTGAGGTGGCCCGCCCTGTTGCCGGTGACCTGGACGAGCGGCGGCTCCTCCGTCGCGCACTTCTCCTGCGCCTTCCAGCAGCGGGTACGGAACCGGCAGCCGGACGGCGGGTTGACGGGGGAGGGGACGTCACCGGCGAGGCGGATCCGCTCGCGCCCCTCCTCGTCGGACTCCACCAGCCGGGCCTCGGGCACCGCCGACAGCAGCGCGTGGGTGTACGGGTGGCGCGGCCGGCCGTAGATGTCGTCGCGCTCGCCCACCTCGACGATCTTGCCGAGGTACATCACCGCGACGCGCTGGCTGAAGTGCCGCACGATCGCCAGGTCGTGCGCGATGAACAGGAACGCGATGCCCAGCTCCCGCTGGAGCTCCTGGAGCAGATTGACGACCTGGGCCTGGATGGAGACGTCGAGCGCCGAGACCGGCTCGTCCGCGACGATCAGCTTCGGCTCCAGGGCGAGCGCGCGGGCCACCCCGATGCGCTGCCGCTGGCCGCCGGAGAACTCGTGCGGAAAGCGGTTGTAGTGCTCCGGGGTGAGGCCCACCGTCTCCAGCAGCTCGCGGACCCGCTTCTCGCGGCCACCGGGCGGGTTGATCCCGTTGATCTCCATCGGGCCGCCGATGATCGTGCCGACCGTCTGCCGCGGGTTCAGCGACGAGTACGGGTCCTGGAAGATCATCTGGATCTCGGAGCGCACCGGCGCGAGCTGCTTGCGGTTCGCGTGGGTGATGTCCTGGCCCTGGTACGTGATGGTGCCGGAGGTCGGGTCCATCAGCCGGGTCAGCAGCCGTCCGGTCGTGGACTTGCCGCAGCCCGACTCGCCGACCAGACCGAAGGTCTCGCCGGCGTGCACGGTCAGATCGATGCCGTCGACCGCCTGCACCGCGCCGACCTTCCGCTTGATCGGAAAGCCCGCGTGGATGGGGAAGTGCTTGGTCAGCTTCTCGGCGACCAGCAGCGGTTCGCCGGGCGTGGCCCCCTTGCCTGCGGGGGCGGCGTCGCGGGGCTGGGGGAGAGTGACGTTGTCCGTTGCGTTCATGAGGTCTGTCGCTCCCTAGCCCAGCCGCGGCTTGATCTGCTCGGTGAAGAAGGTCTGCTTCTGCTCGGCGCTCAGATGGCAGGCGGAGCCGCGCCCGGCGGGCAGCGGCGGCCGCTCGTCCTGGCAGCGGGTACCGCCGACCTCGCTCACAAAGGCGCAGCGGGCGTGGAACGGGCAGCCGGACGGCGGGTCGAGCAGGCTCGGCGGGGAGCCGGGGATCGGCACCAGCGGCTCGTCGACGCTCGCCGAAAGACGCGGCATCGAGCCCAACAGGCCCCAGGCGTAGGGGTGTTGGGGCTGGGTGAGGATGTCCTTGACGGAGCCGCGCTCGACGGCCCGGCCGGCGTACATCACCAGCAGTTCGTCGGCGGTGTTGGCGACCACACCGAGGTCGTGCGTGATCAGGATGATCGCGGAGCCGAACTCCTGCTGGAGGTCCTTGAGCAGGTCCAGGATCTGCGCCTGGACGGTGACGTCGAGGGCGGTGGTCGGCTCGTCGGCGATCAGCAGCTCGGGGTTGCAGATCAGCGCCATCGCGATCATCGCGCGCTGGCGCATACCGCCGGAGAACTGGTGCGGGTAGTCGTCCACCCGCAGGTTGGGCTGCGGGATGCCGACCTTGGTCAGCATCTCGATCGCGCGCAGCCGGCCCTCGCGCTTGCTGGCGCCGGTGTGCTTGATGAACGGCTCGGCGATCTGGCGGCCCACGGTGTAGTACGGCGACAGGGCCGTCAGCGGGTCCTGGAAGATCATCGCCATCTTGTTGCCGCGGAGCTTCTCCAGGGTCCGCTCCTTGGCCCCGGTCAACTCCTGGCCGTCCAGCTGGATTTCGCCGCTGATGGAGGTGGACTTGGGGTTGTGCAGACCCAGGACGGCGAGGTTGGTCACGGACTTGCCGGAGCCCGACTCGCCGACGATGCCGAGCGTCCGGCCGCGCTCCAGGTCGAAGGAGAGGCCGTCCACCGCCTTGACGATGCCGTCCTCGGTGGAGAACCGCACATGCAGGTCGCGAACGGAGAGAAAGGCGTCCGAGCCGGTCGGGGCCGGCGCACCCTCGGGTTTGGTGAGTGTGGTCACTGGTGGCTCCCTAGGACAGACGCACGCGCGGGTCGATGAACGCGTAGCAGGCGTCCACAAGGATGTTGAAGAGGATGATGAAGGCCGCCGCGAAGAGCATCACGCCCATGACCGTCGGCAGGTCGGTGTTGAGCACCGACTGCATTGACAGGGTGCCCAGGCCCGGTAGCGCGAACGTCACCTCGGTGATCATGGCGCCGCCGAAGAGCGTGCCCAGGTCGATACCGAAGATGGTGACGATGGGAATCAGCGAGCCGCGCCAGGCGTAGCGGAAGAAGACCGTACGGGCCGACATGCCCTTGGCTCGTGCCGTACGGACGTGTTCCTCCTGGAGCTGCTCGATCATCGCGGAGCGCGCCATACGGGTGTACTGCGCGGTGAAGATGATGGACAGCACACACCAGGGGATCAGCAGGCCCATGAACCAGCCCGCCGGATCTTCCGTGATGGGCACGTATTTCGGCTGCCCCAGCAGATTGGTGTTGTAGACGAGCAGCGCCAGAACGATCGGGCCGACGAAATAGATCTGCATGGAACTCAGCACCAGCGAGGCGGAGCTGAAGATCTTGTCGATGAGCGTGCCCTGCTTCCAGGCGGCGACCATTCCGGTGGCCAGACCGACCAGCAGGAACACCGCGGCGCCGCCGATGGTCAGCGACAGGGTGATCGGGAAGCGGTCGACGATGGTGTTCCAGACGGCGTCGCCGGTGGCGAAGGAATAGCCGAAGCAGGGTGCCGGGCAGGGCCCTTGCGCGAAATCACGACCGGTGAGGATGCCGGACATGAAGTTCCAGTACTGGACCGGAACGGGTTCGTCCAGGCCCAGGTTCTTGTGAATGATCGCGAGGGCGTCGGGGCCGCAGTTCCTTCCGCAGGCCAGCAGCGCGGGGTCCCTTGGGGCGGCGAAGAAGAGGAAGAACGTGAATGCGCTGATGAGCAGCAGAATCACGATCGCGCCGAGAGACCGGCGGAAGAGGAATCGAAGCATGGCAGATCGCAGCTCTCGTGGGGCAGCGGAATTGTGGGGGAATTGACCGGCGCCGGTGTGCCCGTCCTATGGGGCGGGCACACCGAGCGCCTGGGTAACCGGTAAGGGTGCGCGGTTACTTCTTGACGTACAGCTTGGTCGGGTCGACGGAGCTGATGATGTCGTTGTTCACGACGCCACCGACCTTCGAACCGTGCAGCTGGATCTGCTTGTAGTAGAAGGTCGGGATCTGCGGCAGGTCCTCCTTGAGGATCTTCTCACCGAGCTTGAACCACTCGTCCGCGGCCTTCTTCTGGTCCGTCAGCTGCTCGATCCGGTCGATTTCCTTGTTGGTCTCCGGGTTGTTGTACAGCGAGTAGTTCGTGCCGCCGTCCTGGATCTGGCGGCCGTCGTACACCGGCGGGAGGACCGTCAGCGAGCTGGGCCAGTCCGCACCCCACGCAGAGGGGTAGATGTCGAACTTGTTGTCCGTCTTGCCGATGATGTCGTAGTAGGTGTCCGGCGGCAGTTCCTTGCTCTGGACGTCGAAGCCGGCCTTCTTGAGGTTGTCCACCACCGCGACCGAGTACTTCGAGGGCTCGGGCGCCGTGTTGTGGGCGTAGGTCAGCTTCATGCCGGTCTTGCCGGCTTCCTTCAGCAGCTTCTTGGCCTTGTCTATGTCGCCCAGCGGCTTCTTGAGCTTGCCGTAGGGGTCGATCTCCTTGAAGCCGGTCAGCGTCGGGCTGATGTAGCTGCCCGCCAGCTCACCGCCGCCCGGGGTGCCGTAGGCGTCGAGCACGGCCTGCGTCGGCAGCGCGTAGGCGATGGCCTCGCGGACCTTCTTGTCCTTCAGGCGGCGCATGTTGAAGTTCATCACGCCGACGTAGGGCTGGTAACCGGACGTCGAACGCTTCTTGACCTTCGGGTCGTTGGCGACCCCCGCCATGCTGGGCGCGTCGACCTGGTTGTTGAAGCTGATCGCCGTCTGGTTGTCCTCGTTGTCGGCCATCAGACGCTGGGTGGAGTCCGGGAACGACACGCTGAACTGGATGTCGAACTTGTCGACGTACTGGTGCCGCGAGATGTCGGTCTTCGGGTCCCAGTTGGTGTTCTTGACCAGCGTGATGCCCTTGCCGTTCTTGAACGAGCCGGGCTGGATCTTGTACGGGCCCGAGGAGACCGGGGCCTTGTCGTACTTCTCCTTGGTGTCCTTGCTCTTCTCGACCGCGCCGTAGCCCGCCATGGCGAGCGCGTACGGCAGGTCGGCGACCGGCTTCTTGAAGTGGAAGACGATGGTCTTGTCGTCCGGCGTGTCCAGGACGTCCTTGGGCAGGTGCTTCCCGCCGTACGGGCCGCCCTTGAGGAGCTTGCGGTAGTCCGTCGAGTCGGCCAGCCAGCGCTGGAGGTACGTCGGGCCGCTGGAGATGAAGTCGGCGAAGGTCCGCTCGACGGTGTGCCGGATGTCGTCCGAGGTGATCGGCTTGCCGTCCTCGAACTTGATGCCGTCCTTGAGCTTGTACGTCCACGTCTTGCCGCCGTCGGACTTCTGGCCGCTGTCCGTGGCGAGGTCACCGACGACGGTGTACTTGCCGTCGTTGTCCAGGTGGTACGAGGTCAGCCGGCGGAACAGCAGCGTCGAGACGGTGCCCTGGTCGGACACGTAGATCTGCGCCGGGTCCAGGTGGGCGTAGGTGTCGCGCTGGTAGACCTTGATGGTGCCGCCGGTGGTGGCACCGGGCACCGCCTCGGCCGGGCCCTTGGAGGCCGCCGCGTCACCGAAGGTGATCTGCGCGCGTTGCTTCTCGGCGTTCTTGCGGGCGTCGTCGTCGGACGCGCCCTGGCTCGCGCCGCTGCTGCACCCGGTGAGGGCGAGCGCCCCCGCCGTGAGGGCCACTATCGCGACATGCGCTCTGCGTTTACGGACATTGCTCATGGTTGTGGAAGCACCTGCCTGTCGTTGATCCGATGCTGCTGCCTGACTGATGCGGTGCTGGGGTGGCAGCACCCCCCGGTGGAACGGCGTCATCGAGCCCGCTTCGGGTCGAAGGCGTCCCGGACCGAATCCCCCAGCAGGTTGAAGGCGACGATGAAGAGCACCATCGCGACGCCGGGGAAGAACAAGTACGTGATGTCGTTCCGGTAGTAGTCGGCCGCGTTGGCGAACATCCGGCCCCAGTCCGGGGTGGGTTCGACCAGGCCGACGCCCAGGAAGGAGAGACCCGCGATGGAGGTCACGAAGTTCGGCAGCATGTAGGTCGTCTGGACCAGGATCGGCGTCATCACGTTCGGCACCAGTTCGCGCCGGATGATCCGCCACGGGGACGCCCCGCTGACCTTCGCCGCCTCGACGAACTCCCGCTCGCGCAGCGACAGCACCTGGCCGCGCAGCAGACGGGCCAGGCTCATCCAGCCCAGGAACCACATCACGAGGATGATGATCACGGCGCGCAGCCAGGGCGGCATCTCGTCCTCGGGCGCGACGAGAATGGCGGCCACGACCGGCACGAACGCCACGTAGAAGAGCTGATTGGGGAAAGCCATCAGCAGGTCGATGAAACGGCCGACGAAGTAGTCGATACGGCCGCCGAAATAGCCCGCAGCTACGCCCAGCACGATCGCGGTGAGTACCGAAACGATGGTGATGGCGACGGCCAGGCCGAGCGTATTGCGGATGCCGTAGAGCAGCTGCATGAACACATCGCGGCCCAGGCCCGGCTCGATTCCGAACCAGAAGTCGCTGGAAATGCCGCCGTTGGGCTGTGCCGGGTACTGGTTGATCAGCAGGCCCGGGGTGTTCTGCCCGTAACGGGTGTAGGGATCCTTGCCGTAGATCTTGGAGATGACCGGCGCGAACAGTCCGATCGCGAAGAAGAACAGCACGACGCAGGCACTGATGACGCCGGTGCGGTCGCGCTTGAAACGCGCCCACATGAGCTGGCCGGGCGAACGGCCGGTAAGAGCGCTGGTCTTGCGCTTTTTCTTCGAGTTCAGACCATCGGGGACAAGACCTGGGGTGTCGGTCTCAGTCACCGCGGCCTGGGATGGACTAGTCATCGCGAAGTGCCCCCGCGCCGAGTTCTCTTGGAACATGAAGCGGCGCCGGTCTGCACCGCTGGATGAGCGGACTTTCGCAAGTGATTTACGGCCGAGTCAAGGGGATCGGGAGAGCCGGTGTGCAGGTCGTCCGCTTCTTGAGCGAAGATTGCGCAGATTGACGCATGGGCGTGCTTGACATGGACGCGAGATGTACGGCATGGGGGACATATCGCTACCAACTTCTTTAACATGAAGGCAACTTCAGTGTCGCAACTCCGATATACGGACGCGCCATGCTTCAGAACGTACGGCCGTGCGGGTGCCGTAGACCGGCCGGGGACGCCTCGCGGCGCCCCGGCCGGTCGCTGTTTTGTCTCGTTTGCCCCGTCCGCTGCGCTTCGCCCGCGCCGGCCTCGCGCCCGACGGCCCCGCGCGACGGCAACATCCGGCAATCGCGACAAACCCCCACGGCGGGACCAGGGCCTGTCCGATGGGTCAGGGTCGGAAAGGCCCTAGTCGCGAACCGTGGGGGCCGAGTCGGCTCAGGTCGAGCGCAGCGCCCGCTTGAGGAAGTCGACCTGGAGCAGCAGCAGGTTCTCGGCCACCTGCTCCTGCGGCGTCATATGGGTCACCCCGGACAGCGGCAGCACCTCGTGCGGACGGCCCGCCGCGAGGAGCGCCGACGACAGCCGCAGCGCATGCGCCACCACCACGTTGTCATCGGCCAGACCGTGCACGATCAGCATCGGACGGTGCTGTTCCGCCGCCCCCGACAGCCCTTCGTCCGTGATCAGCGAGTTGGCGGCGTAGACCTCCGGCTCCTCGTCCGGATGGCCGAGATACCGCTCCTGGTAATGGGTGTCGTACAGCCGCAGATCGGTGACCGGGGCGCCCACCACGGCCGCGTGGAAGACATCCGGCCGGCGCAGCGCCGCCAGCCCCGCGAGGTAGCCGCCGAAGGACCAGCCGCGGATGGCCACCCGCTCCAGGTCCAGCGGGAAGGAACCGGCCAGCGCCTGGAGGGCGTGCACCTGGTCCGCCAGGACGACCTCCGCCAGCTGCCGGGACACCGCCTTCTCCCACCCGGGGGAGCGGCCCGGGGTGCCCCGGCCGTCCGCCACGATCACCGCGAAGCCCTGGTCGGCGAACCACTGCGAGGTGAGGTGGGCGTTGTGCGCGGCGACCACCCGCTGGCCGTGCGGCCCGCCGTACGGATCCATCAGCACCGGCAGCGGACCGTCCCCCTCCGCATAGCCGGCGGGCAGCAGCACCGCACAAGGGATCTCCCGCTCGCCCGCGAGCACCAGCCGCGGCCGGGCCGTGAGCACCGGCTCCTCGGCGTACGAACCGATCGCCGCGAGGGTCTTCTCGCCGCCGTCCGCACCCAGCCGCACCACCTCCACCTGCGCACCGGGCCGCTCCAGCGACGCCTGGGAGAGCACGACCAGATCTCCGCCGCGCACCGCGGAGGACACCGTCGGGTACGGGCGGTCGCCCACCCGCTCCCAGCCGCCCTGGTCGCCGCTGCCGCGGAACCAGGCGCGGTAGACGCCGACGTCGTGCATCTCGGTGCCGCTCGCGGAGAACAGGACATCGTCCTCGCCGATGTCCAGCACCGCCCGTACGTGCAGCGGCGCCGCGGTCAGCGGCCGGTCGCCGACGAACAGCTTGCGCGCCCCGCCCTCGTCCGCGATCCGCACCAGCCGGCCGTCCGGCGTCCAGGCCGGCACCCCGGGGAACGGCTCGACCCAGGCCTCGTCCTCCTCCTCGTGCACCGTACGGGTCGTGCCGGTCCGGACGTCGACCGTCAGATAGCGCTGGTCGCGCTGGTCGCGGGACTGGACGAGAAGCAGCGGCGGACCGGCCGCCGACCAGTGGACACGGGCGAGATAGGGATAGCGCCCGGTGTCCCAGGTGACGTCGGTCCGCGACCCGTCCAGGCCGAACAGGGCAAGCGTGACACCGGCGTTGGGGGTGCCGGCCGCCGGATAGCGGATCTGGGCGGGCTCGCGGTCCGGATGGGCGGGGTCGGAGATCCACCAACGCCGCACCGGCGACTCGTCGACCCGCGCGGCCAGCACCCGGTCACTGTCCGGCGACCACCAGAAGCCCCGGTAACGGCCCATCTCCTCGGCCGCGATGAACTCCGCGAGGCCCCAGGTGACATCGGGGCCCTCGGGCTCCGCGAGCACCCGGTCCGCGCCCCCGCCCGCGGTGCCGTCGCCCGCGGCGTCCGCCGTGTTGGTGCCGTCCACCGGGACCACCCGCAGCCGGCCCTGCGCCACAAAGGCGATATGCCGGCCGTCGGGGGACGGCCGCGGGTCCACCACCGGCCCCTGGACGGGCAGTTCACGTGTGGTGCCGGCCCGCAGCTCGGAGACGAACAGTCGGCCGGAGAGGGTGAAAGCCGCCAACTCGATGGCGGTGTCCACCGCGTAGCCGACGATGCCGGCCGAGCCCTCACGGGTACGCTCGCGGCGGGCCCGCTCCTCGGGCGGAAGCTCTTCGTCCGCGCCCGCGAGCAGGGCCCGCGGATCGGCGGCCGCGAACTCCCGTCCCTCGGCGAGGTCGAGGACCCACAACTGCTGGGTGCGATCGGTCCCCGTGAGGGAGCGGAGGAAGACGACGCGCGCGCCGTCCGGGGAAATGGCGTAGCCGCGCGGAGCGCCCAGCGTGAAGCGCTGTGTACGGGCGTGTTGCCGGGGAAAGGGAAGCTGTCCGGTCATATGGCCGAGACTACGGGTGCAGAGGCTCACGTGGTCGCGCTCGCGAACGGCGCGTGCGCCCCCACTCTGCTCCCGTGCACCGACATATGCGCGCGGACGGAAAGTTATGATCCCTTGCGCGTCGTGAGTACGGGGTAAAGAGCCCTTGGCATACGCCGGTGCGCAGTCCCTCCCGTAGGACGACGCACCGTCAACTCTGTCCGGTCCGTGTGTACTTGGAGGTGAGCCGCCGTGGCACTCTCAATTTCGGCGGTGGTGCTGCTGGCGATCATCGTCTTCTTGCTCGTCAAGAAGTCCGGGCTGAAGGCAGCGCATGCACTTGTCTGCATGCTGCTGGGCTTCTACCTGGCCAGCTCGACCATCGCGCCGACCGTCAAGACACTGACGACGAACGTCGCCAGCATGATCGGGGGCATCAAGTTCTGACCCGCCGGCCCGCCGAGCCGTCCGTTCTCTCGCGTCACTCCCGTCGCGTCCAGGCCGCCGCTCCCCGGTCCCCCGATCGGGCGTGTGCGCGGCCACCGGGATCGCCTGCTGAAGACCGGGCGGGCGGCTCGTAGGCTGTTCGCATGACCCTGCTTCCCGCCCGCCGTCTGCTGCTGGTGCACGCGCACCCGGACGACGAGTCGATCAACAACGGCGTCACCATGGCCAGGTACGCGGCCGAGGGCGCCCTGGTCACCCTGGTGACCTGCACGCTCGGCGAGGAGGGCGAAGTCATCCCGGCCGACCTCGCCCATCTCGCCCCGGACCGCGACGACACCCTGGGCCCGCACCGGGTCGGCGAGCTGGCCGCCGCGATGCGGGCGCTGGGCGTCACCGACCACCGCTTCCTCGGCGGAGCCGGCCGCTACCGGGACTCCGGGATGATGGGCGCCCCCCAGAACGACCGGCCGAACGCCTTCTGGCAGGCCGACCTCGACGAGGCCGCCGCCCATCTCGTGGCCGTCATCAGAGAGGTCAGGCCGCAGGTTCTGGTCACCTATGACCCGAACGGCGGATACGGCCACCCCGATCACATCCAGGCGCACCGCGTCGCCATGCGGGCCGCTGAGCTCGCCGCGCAGGCCGGATTCCGGCCGGATCTGGGCCCCGCGTACGCGATCGGGAAGATCTACTGGAACTGCAACCCCCGCTCCGACGTCGAGGACGGCCTGGCGCGGCTGCACGCGGCCGGCCACGCCTTCCCCGGGATCGCCTCGGCCGACGACGTACCGGGCGTGGTGCCGGACGCCGACGTCACGGCGACGATCACCGGGAGCGAGGCGTACACGGCCGCCAAGACCGAGGCGATGCGCGCCCACTACACCCAGATCGTCGTCGACGGGCCGTTCTTCGCGCTCTCCAACGACTTGGGCCAGCCGCTGTTCCGTACCGAGCACTATCAACTGGTGCACGGCTTCTCGGGCGCCGCGGAAGGGGCCCGGGAGGACGATCTCTTCGCGGGGGTCGACGGAACGGCGACCCGGGAGCACGGCGCCCGGATCGAGGAGGTGGCGGAATGAGTGCGGCAAAGGGCGGCTCCGGCGGCGGCCGGCGGTCGCGGGCGGGCTCCGGCGGGGCGTCCGGCGCGCGGCCGGGAGTCGGCGGCGCGGCCGCGGCGGCCGGCCCCGCCTCGGGCCTGAGCGCGCCGTTGACGCTCGGCCGCATCGGCATGTACGTGCTGCTGCTGGTCGCGGGCGTGCTGGTCGCACTCGCCGGGACGCTCGTCCAAGGGGCCTGGTCCCCGGGCGGGTTGCTGCTCGCACTGGCCGGAACCGGCGGCCTCTTCTACGGCGGAGTCACCGCGACCCGCACCGCGGCCGGCGTCCTGGTACCCGGCGCGGCCTGGCTGGTGACCGTGTTTCTACTGGTCAGCGATGCCCGGCCGGAAGGCGACTTCCTCTTCCCCGCGGCTCTCGGCTCGTACCTCTTCCTGTGCGGCGGCATCGTGGTAGGTGTGATCTGCGCCACCGTCGCCCAGATGCGTGCTACGGGCGCGACGCGCGGCCGAGTTGGCGGATGACATGGTTCATACCAGGACGGATGCCGCACGGAAACCGCAGTCCAGGGGGTTCGCCCGTGCCAGCGGTGTTCGTACGCTCTTCAGGTGCCCGTCGGCGGCGGACAGTATGGTGGTGCGCGCCGCCGCGCCGCCCTGGGGGCACCTCACGGGCTGAGGCCCGGGATCATCTCTGACGAGCGGCGGAGCCAACCGGGAGAACCTGCTTTGAGTCGTGAATCTGACAGTTCGTCCTCCGGCCTTCAGGGCCGTGGCGGTGCCGCGTACCCGTCGGGGACGCAGCCGTACGGCTCGCCCAGGGGAGACGGCGACGAGGCGCTGGCCTCCGGTGCGAAGCCGGAGGAGCAGAAGACCGAGACCACGCTGACCACACGGATCAAGATCAACATTCCGGGGTCGCGACCCATCCCGCCGGTCGTCGTGCGCAAGCCCGTCGGTGAGGAGTCCGGCATGAACGCATCGGCCGCATCCGCCGGTTCCGCCGGTTCCCGGGGCACCCCCCGCACCACCCGGGGAGCCGAGCGGAACGCGGAGCGCACCGGCAACACCCCGCGGCCCGACGCGGCGCCGGACGACGCGACGTCCGGCGGGCCGGGCGAGAAGGCCAGCGACTGGTTCGCACCCCGCAAGCCGCAGGCCGGCCCCGCCGGCCCGTCGTCGTCGACCACCGGCTCCCACGCCGCACCGCCCGCCCCCGGCGGGCCGTCCCCGGCGCCCCGCGGCCCCTCCGGCGCCAAGCCCCCACAGCGCCCCGACCTGCCGTACTTCTCGGACACCCCGGCCCCGCAGAGCGGCGGCTCCCCGTACGACAGCGGCACGCCACAGGACGGCGGCGCCCGCCCGGGCGGCGGCGCAGGCTCGCCCTACGAGGGCGGCGACCCGCTGGGCGACCCCCTGAGCGACCCACTGACCGGCCCGCTGGGCGCCTCCCCCTTCGAGACGTCTCCGGGCGGCTCACCGTTCGACACCCCCCGCGGCGGCTCGCCCTTCGACGGGCCCACCCGTGAGCCCAGCCCCTTCGACGCACCCCGGGCCGGGGGCGGCACGGGCGGCCCCAGCGGCCCCACCACCGGCCCCGCACGCGGCGACAGCGCACTCAACCTCCCGCCCGGCTTCAGCGACCCAGGACCCGGCACCGGCGGCACACCCCAGCTGCCCGACGACACCGCAGAGCTCACCCCGCAGCCGCCCGCGCCCCCGCTGGCGGGCCCGGGCAGCGGCCTCGGCGTCACCGGCGGCATCTCCGGCGGACTGCCCGGCAGCATGGCGAACGGCCCCAAGAGCCCCGCGGCCGGCGCCCCCGGTGAGCGCGGCGGCACACCCGACGGGGTGAGCGGCGCGCCCCGCGGGTCCGGTTCCCGCGGCCGGGTCTCCGGCGACACCCTGGTCAGCGGCATCCCGACGACCCCCGGGGCGGACGGCCCCTCCACCCCCTCCCCGTTCCCGCCCGGCAAGCCCGCCGGCGGCGACAGCGCCACCCCGCCCCGCCCTAAGATCCCCGAGCCGATCAACCCGCCCAAGAAGGGCCGCAACAAGATCGTCCTCGTGGGCGTCGGACTCGTCGCGGTGGCCGGCCTCGCCTACGGCGCCGGCCTGGTGCTCGACCACGCCGACGTGCCCAACGGCACCACCGCACTCGGCGTGGACATCGGCGGCACCAGCAAGGAAGAGGCCGTCGACAAGCTGGAGACGGCCCTCAAGGACCGTCGTACGGCGCCGCTCAAGCTCACCGTCGACGGCAAATCCGTGACCCTCCAGCCCGCCAAGGCCGGCCTGGACGTCGACGTCCAGGCCACCGTCCGCGACGCGGCCGGCCGGGACTACAACCCGGTCTCCGTCATCGGCTCCCTGTTCGGCGGAACCCGCACCGCCGAACCGAAGATGATCACCGACAACGAGAAGCTGGGGGCCGCACTGCAGAACCTGGCGGGACCCGCGGCCGCGGCCAAGGACGGCGGAATCACCTTCGCGAACGGCAAAGCCGTGCCGCACTACGGCACGCCGTACAAGTCGATCGACGTCCAGGCATCCAAGGCCAAGGTCCACCAGGCCTACCTCGACCGGGCCACCACCGGGACCGACAACCCCGTCGTGCTGGCCGCCAGCACCCAGCAGCCGAAGGTCAGCAAGGCCGCGGTGGACAAGGCGCTCAAGCAGTACGCGCGACCCGCGATGTCCGGCCTGGTGACGGTCCGTACGGACGCCGGGCACACGGTCTCCTTCAGCCCGCAGAAGTCCATCCCCAAGTTCCTGTCCTTCACCATCAAGAACGGTGAACTCGTGCCGTTCTACGACCTGCCGGCCCTGGAACAGCTCTACGGCGACACCTTCAACGGCGTCACCCTCACCAAGGGCGACGGCTCCAAGAAGCCGGTCAGCGTCAAGGAGGTGGCGAGCGCGGTGGGCAAGGCACTGCTCGGCCGCTCGCCCGCCGAGCGGATCCAGACCATCGGCGCGGACGGCTGACGGCTGACGGCCGCACAACCGCAACACCGCAGGCACCGGCAAAACCGCAGGTAGAGGCCCCCTGGGCGATTCCTCAGGGAATCCCCCTAGGGGGCCTCACCCATGACATCTGTCACCGCAGGTTGCGTACAGCTGACACTGCCGGGCAGCCCGCGGAACCGTGAAGCTGAACGCATGACGACGACAGCCACCACCACAACCACCGCCGCACACCGCGCCGGCCCGGCACCCGTGGTCAGCTTCCAGCGGGTCAGCAAGAGTTACGGCGCGGTGCGCGCGGTGGCCGAGCTGCACCTGGAGCTGTATCCGGGCGAAACCGTCGCCCTCCTCGGGCCGAACGGCGCCGGCAAGTCCTCCACCCTCGACCTGCTCCTCGGACTGCGCCACCCCGACGCCGGCGCCGTGACCCTCTTCGGCACCACCCCGCAGCGCGCCATAGCGCAGGGCAAGGTCGGCGCGATGCTGCAGAGCGGCGGCCTGATGGAAGGCGTCAAGGTCAGAGAGCTCGTCAAACTCGCCCGCGATCTTCACCCCCGCGGCTACCCCCTCGACCAGATCCTGGCCACCGCCGGCATCACCGACCTCGCCGAGCGCATGGTCGACAAACTCTCCGGCGGCCAGGAACAACGCGTCCGGTTCGCCCTCGCCACCGCCGGCGCCAACGATCTGATCGTCCTCGACGAGCCGACCACCGGCATGGACGTCTCGTCCCGGCAGACCTTCTGGGGCGCGATGCGCAAGCAGGCACAGCAGGGCCGTACCGTCCTGTTCGCCACGCACTACCTCGAAGAGGCCGACGAGATCGCCGACCGCGTGATCGTGCTGCACCGCGGCCGGGTGCTCGCCGACGGCACCGCCGCCGAAATCAAGGCCAGAGCCGGAGCCCGCCGGGTCACCTTCGACCTCGACGAGCCGATGGACCGCACCGCGCTGAGCGGCCTGCCGTTTCTGACCTCCCTGACCGTGTCCGACAACGGCTCCGCCGCGGGCTCCGGCCGCCGTACGGTCCGCATCCAGACCCAGGACGCCGACGCCACGGTGCACGCCCTCTACGGCCTCGGCTGCTACCCGCACAACCTCGAAGTCTCCGGCCTCGGCCTGGAGGCAGCCTTCATCGCCCTCACCACCGCGTCCGACACGACCCCCGCCACCGCCCAGGAGACGGCCCGATGACCACCCTGATCAAGCTGGAGATCATCCGCGCGCTGCGCAACAAGAAGTTCATGTTCTTCTCGGTGATCTATCCGCCGGTCCTCTATCTGCTCATCGCGGGCGGCGCGGACCGCAAGCCCATCCCCGGCATGCGGCTCGACATGGGCCTCTACTTCATGGTCACCATGGCAGCATTCGGTGCCATGACCGCCGTCCTGCTGGGCAACAGCGAGCGCATAGCCAAAGAGCGCGAGAAGGGCTGGGTACGGCAGCTGCGGCTGACCGCCCTGCCCGGCCGGGGCTATGTCGCCGCCAAGATCGCCGCCGCCGCGACCGTCAGCCTCCCGTCGATCCTGCTGGTCATGATCGTCGCCGCGGCCGTCAAGGACGTCCGACTGGAAGCCTGGCAATGGATCGCCATAGCCGCCGGCACCTGGCTCGGCAGCTTCACCTTCGCCGCCCTGGGCGTCGCCATCGGCTACCTGGCCACCGGCGACGCGGTCCGCCCGATCTCCATGCTCGTCTACTTCGGCCTGGCGTTCCTCGGCGGCCTGTGGATGCCCATGACGATCCTGCCCCAGTGGGTGCAGAACATCGCGGAATGGCTGCCGACACACGCCTACGCGGCCCTCGGCACCGCCGTCGAGGCCGGCGGCGCGCCGCACGCCAAGGACATCGCGATCCTGGCCGGCTACCTGCTGCTGTTCGCCGGCGCCGCGGCCTGGCTGTACCGCAAGGACACCCGGAAGGCGTGAGGCCGGTGGGGACGAAGTGCGAGCCGCCGGACATCAACCCGGTGATGATGGGGCAGGCGCCACGCAGCCGCCGCCAGGCCCTCGGCAAGACGACGTGGGTGGCGATCTGGCTGATCTACCTGGCCGGGCCGATCGGGGACATGGCGCAAGCCGGCGTCTCCACCGCCGAACGCCTCTGGGGCGGCCTGGGGCTCTCGCTCTTCGTCCTCGCGTACCTGCTGCTGATCTACCGGCACATGTGGCGGGTGCTGAACCGCACCCTGATGCGCAGCGCCCTGGCCGTGATGCTGACGCTGTCCATCGTTCTCTCCACGACGCTCGGCTTCGAGTGGCTGGTCCTGTTCACCTTCACGTCCGTGGCATCCGCCGTCGTGCTGACGTGGCGGTGGTCCCGCTGGAGCATCCCGCTGATCACCCTGCTGCTGCTCGGCATCGGCGCCCGCTATCCGGAAATCCGGGGCTACTACCTCTTCGCCTACGGTCTGCCGTCCCTGGGCAGCGGCTACATGATGGTCGGCGTCCAGCATCTGATCCATACGACCGCCGAACTGCGCGCCGCCCGCGAGGAGGTCGCCCGCCTCGCCGCCAACGAGGAGCGCCTGCGCCTGGCCCGCGACCTCCACGACCTCCTGGGCCATTCCCTCTCCCTCATCACCCTCAAGAGCGAACTGGCCGGCCGCATGCTGCCAAGCCGGCCGGACGAGGCCGCCAAACAGGTCGCCGACATCGAGCAGGTCAGCCGGCAGGCGCTGGTCGACGTCCGGGAGGCCGTCACCGGCTACCGCCGCCCCCGGCTCGCCGTCGAACTGGCCGGGGTTCGGGCCGCGCTGAGCACCGCCGGCGTCAAAATCACCGTCGACCCGGCACTGGAGGGCGAGCACCCCCCGCTCGCGGCCGACGAGGAGGGCGCACTGGCCTGGGCGCTGCGCGAGGCCACCACCAACGTCATACGGCACAGCGGCGCCCGCCACTGCGAACTCCTCCTCGCCCAGGAATGGGAGCCCGACGAACGCCGCTACCTGTGCCTCACGGTCCTCGACGACGGCGCCGGTCCACCCCGCACCCAGCACGACGGCAACGGCCTCAGCGGCCTCCGCGAACGCCTTGCCCTGACCGACGGCCGCCTGGAAACCGGCCCGGCCCCCCGAGGCCGCGGCTTCGCCCTCCGCGCCTACGTCCCCCTGCCCGCCACCCCACCCACCCCAGCCTCCTCACCCACCCCAATCTCACAGAAAGTAACGATCCCAGGAATTAATCACACTCCGTAATTGTTGCCGGAGTATAAGGAGGCGGCGCAGGCAAAACCGCAAGGCAAGAACCCGCAACCCGCACCGGAACCAGAGAGGGCCCCGCCCCACAAGGACCCCGCCCCGAGCCACAGGTCCACGCCCCGCCCTGAACCCCAGATCCACCGCCTCCCTGAACACAGGCCCGGCCACAGGCCAGCTCCCTGAGCACAGGCCCACGGCCCAGATGCCGCACGTCATAAGCTGGCCCGCATGATCAGAGTGCTGCTGACCGAGGACCAGTCGATGGTCCGTGAAGCGCTGGCCGCCCTGTTGTCGCTGGAGCCGGACCTGGAGGTCGTCGCCCAGGCGGCGCGCGGCGACGAGGTGCTCCCGGCGGCGCGGGCGCACGACGTGGACGTGGCGCTGCTGGACATCGAGATGCCCGGCATCAGCGGGCTGGACGCCGCGGCAGTCCTGCGCGACGAGCTCCCGGGCGTGAAGATCGTCATCCTCACCACCTTCGGCCGCCCCGGCTATCTGCGTCGTGCCATGGAGTCGGGAGCCGACGCCTTCCTGGTCAAGGACGCCCCCGCGGCCCGGCTCGCGGATGCCGTACGCCGGGTGCTGCGCGGCGAGCGGGTCATCGATCCCGTGCTCGCCGCGGCCGCGCTCGCCGACGGGGCCAGCCCGCTCACCGATCGCGAGCGGGATGTGCTGAGGGTGGCCGGCGACGGCGCCACCAACGCCGAGATCGCCCACGCCCTGCGACTGTCCCAAGGGACGGTCCGCAACTACCTCTCCATCGCCATCCAGAAGACGGGCGCCCGCAACCGCACCGAGGCGGCCCGCACCGCCAGGGACAAGGGTTGGCTGTAGCCCCACTGGCCTGGCGCCTCTGGCAGGAGCGGGGGCCCGGCCCCTGTGCGTTGTGGCGCGACGTCCCGCAGGCTTGAAGTGTTATGCCTGCCAACCGCGCTCCGGACAGCGGCCTTCTCCCCGCCGCGGTGCTGATCCTGGCCGTTCTGGTCGTCACGGTGCTGGACGCGACGACCGGCCCTGAGCTGCATATCTCGTCCTTCCTGGGCGTTGCCCCGCTGGTCGCCGCGCTGCGCTGTACGTACCGGCCCACCTTCGTCGTCGCCGTCGTCTACGTCGTCTGCCTCACCTACGTCGACATCCTCACGGTGCCGGACTGGGCTCCGGCCAGCCGGGTCGTCGGCATCTTCGGGGCGTTCCTGGTGGCGTTCTTCTCCCTGGTGCTGTGCCGCACCCGGCTGCAGCGCGAGGCGCTGCACGCCCGTACGAGCCTGGTTGCCGACACCGTGCAGCGGGCCATGCTGCGCGAACTGCCGCTGCGGGCGGGGCCGGTCGAGGCGTTCGGCTTCTATGTCTCCGCGCAGGAGGGCGCCCGGGTCGGCGGTGACATCTACGAGGCCGTCGAGACCCCGCACGGGCTGCGCCTGATGATCGGCGACGTCCAGGGGAAGGGCATGCCGGCGATCGAGGCGGGCCTCGAGGTCCTGGCGTCGTTCCGGGAGGCCGCCTACTACCAGGAGTCGCTGGAGTCGGTGGCCGAACGCATGGAACAGGCGCTGACCCGCTACAACACCCGCTCCGTCGAGCAGGGCACCGACGAGCGCTTCGTGACCGCGCTGCTGATGGAGGTGCGGGGGCTGCACGAGGGGCGGGTGCTGTCCTGCGGACACATCCCGTACTACCTGGTGCGCGGCGGCCGGGTCTACGAGCGCACCGACGGGCAGGGCGGGCTGCCGCTGGGCCTCGGCACGCTGAGTGGTGAACCGCGGCGGAGCGCACGTGTCCGCCCCGCCGCGGAGGACTGGGTCGTGCTGTGTACGGACGGGGTGACCGAGGCGCGTGGCACGGACGGGGAGTTCTACCCGCTGCGCGACCGGCTGGCGGGCTGGACGGACCTGGAGCCCGCCGAACTGGCCCGTACGCTCCGCGCCGACCTGGCACGTTTCACCGGCGGCGACCTCAAGGACGACGCGACCGCACTGATCATCCGCCGCGCTCCCGCCCCCGGGGAGACCCGGCTGGCCGGCGGCGCGGTGGGCAGCGGCGCGAAGTCGTCGACCGATCTGCACGCGGGCCGGTCCGGGACACCGCCCGCAGATAGTTCCCAGGGGGGCGCGCGCAACCCCTAGGGGGCGCTCGAACGGATCCCCTAAGGGTTGCGAGGGCCCCCTGCGGGTCCACAACGCGGGCGCGGCGGGCGGTATTCCAAAGCCCGCGATTCAAAGCTCACGAGCCCGCTTCCAAAGCCCGCGAGCCCGCGCTTCCAAAGCCCGCGAGCCCGCGATTCCAAAGACCGCGCTTCGGTTGAGCAACGCGAGCCCGCGATTCCAAAGACCGCGCTTCGGTTGAGCAGCGCGAGCTCGTGCTTCAGTTGAGCAGCGCGCGTGCCGCTGCCGCCTGGCGGCGGATTGTGGTGGCGGTGGCTGGTTCGACGGCTTCCACCACTCGGGCGTACTCCTCCAGCTCGGCCGCTCCGGTCATGAACTCGCCGCGCTGGACGAGGAGTTGGGCCCGTTCGTGCCGTAGTCGCGCGGGGTGGCTGGGCAGCAGCAGGGACAGTTCCACCGCCCACAGCTGCACCGCGCTCTGTTCCGGGCGTGCCTGCGCCCAGGCCCGGATGTTGTTGAGGATGCGCAGCACGATGTCGAGCGGGTCGGCGGGCGCCAGCATCCGCGCGCTGAGTTCCGCTCCGGTCGCGCCCGCGACGAGCAGCGCCGCGTCGTCGTCGCCGAGCGGCCGGCCGCCGGCGAACGGATCGGCCAGGGTGTGCTCCCCGTAGGGGTCTCCGAAGCCGACGATGAAGTGGCCCGGCAGCGCCACCCCGTACACGGGTGCGCCGGCCCGCCGCGCGACCTCCATCCACAGCACCGACAGCAGGATCGGCAGGCCGCGGCGGCGTCGCAGCACCTCGTGCAGCAGGGACGACTCCAGTCGCCGGTAGGCGGCGGGCGAGCCGGCGAAGCCGTGCCGGGCACCGAGCAGCTCGGCGAGGTTGCGTGCCCAGGCGCCCGGGCCGCCGACCGGGGCGTACGGCAGCAGCCCGGCCAGCCGGTCCAGCTCGATCTGTACGGCGTCGATGCCCGCCTCGTCCAGCGCGGGGTCCGCCTCGGCGGCTATCAGCAGGCACAGCAGCGCCAGGTCGGGCCGCTCGTCGCGCGCGGCCTCGGCGAACTGCCGCCGCCGCTCGGTGCGGGCGCCGTCCGGCTTCGGCTCGGGTTCCTGGTGCATACGACAGGGATACCCGTTCAGCGCACGCCGTCGCCCGGGAGGGCGCGCCGGTAGTGATAGCCGTGGTGTTCGGTGAATCCGAGCCGGTCGTAGAGCTCGCGCGCGCCCCCGTTGTCGTCCTCGACCTGGAGGTACGCGGCCGAGGCGCCCTCCTGGAGGGCCCGCTCGGCGAGTGCCGCCATCACCAGGGTGGCCAGCCCCCGGCGCCGCTGTGCCGGGTCCACCTCGATGGCCGAGAAGCCCGCCCAGCGGCCGTCGACGACCACGCGCCCGATGGCCGCAGGCCGTCCGGTGTGCGGGCCGGTGGACGGGACCGTGGCGAACCACACCGAGGGCCCGCCGGTCAGCACCTTGAGCGCGTCCGGCGTGGGTGCGCCGGTCCGGTTGTACATGCCGAGCCAGTCGGTGTCCGGCGCCCGGGACAGGGTGACCGCCGTGGTGTCCGCCTCGGTGTCGGCGAGCGGTGCCAGTGCCGCGATGCGGACCGAGGTGTGCCGCTCGGCGCTCCACCCGCGTGCGTCGAGTTCCGCCGCCAGCTGTTCGCCGGTGTCGGCGCGCCCGGTGGCGACCGTGATGAGTGCCGGCAGCCCGCGCTCGCCGTACCACCGGGTGATCCGCTCCAGCGCCGCGTCCAGGGGGACGCCGGGGTCGCCGAGCGGCAGTACGGAGTTCGCGCGGCGGGTGAAGCCTCCGGAGGCGCGCAGCGTCCAGTCCCCGAGATGTTCTGTCTCAAGAGCCGGCCAGCCGCGGGCCGCGACCTCCTGGAGCTCGCGTGCGTCGGCCGCCGGTCCCCTCCTGCGGGCCGGTTCGGCCGGCACGGTCTTGGCCGCCACCAGCGACGATTCGTCGATCCGGATGCACTCTCCGTTGCGACGTGTGATGCTCAGCACACCCTCGTTCCAGGATGTGAGAACGCCGACCGCGTCGGTGAAGGCCGCCTCCCCCGGGCCGCCGCCCGTCCGGCGCCGGACCGATACCCTTTTGCCCACGTCAGCAGGGGTGATACGGACTTCCGCGCGACCACCGGTCATGAATTCCATCGCTCTATCCGCCCCTCTTGTTCGTCTCGCGCCCGGGAACGGAGATACTAGGTGGCGGGCATCGACGACGCCGCGCTCCCGCGCGCCCTGCGGCGGTACTGCCAATCGGTCCGCCGGCCCTACCGAGGAGGAACGACAGCGTGACCTACGTCATCGCGCAGCCTTGTGTCGACGTCAAGGACAAGGCCTGCATCGAGGAGTGCCCCGTCGATTGCATCTACGAGGGCTCCCGGTCCTTGTACATCCACCCGGACGAATGTGTCGACTGTGGTGCTTGTGAGCCGGTCTGCCCCGTCGAGGCGATCTTCTACGAGGATGACACTCCGGAAGAGTGGAAGGACTACTACAAGGCGAATGTCGAGTTCTTCGACGAGCTCGGTTCGCCCGGTGGCGCCAGCAAGCTCGGCCTGATCGAGCGCGACCACCCCTTCATCGCAGAGCTGCCGCCACAGAACCAGTAACGATCCGGGGATCGAGAGGGAGCAGGTGCTCCCTCTTCCCCTATGAGATCGCTGGGGGCACCTCCCAGCACCAGCTGAGGGAGGTCGCGCGGCGCCGCCCGGTCCCGTACGGCCTCCGCTGTACGGGGCCGAGGCGTTTGCGCCGACGCCCGGCGCCGCCCCGCACGGGAGGCGTCACCGCCGTCCAAGAAAGAGAGCACCGTGGGTCCAGTCTCATCTCGTCTCCCCGTTTTTCCCTGGGACCGGCTGGAGCCGTACAAGACCACCGCCGCGGCGCACGCCGACGGCATCGTGGACCTGTCCGTCGGCACCCCCGTCGACCCGGTGCCCGCGGTGATCCGGCAGGCCCTGACCGCCGCGGCCGACAGCCACGGCTATCCGACGGTGTGGGGGACGCCCGCTCTGCGTGACGCGCTGACCGGCTGGGCCGCCGACCGCCTGGGCGCCCGCGGTCTTGCGCACACCAACGTGCTGCCGATCGTCGGCTCCAAGGAGCTGGTCGCCTGGCTGCCCACCCAACTGGGCCTCGGCGACGGCGACAAGGTGGCCTATCCGCGGCTGGCCTACCCGACGTACGAGGTCGGCGCCCGGCTGGCCGGCGCCGAGCCGGTCGTCTACGACGATCCGTGGGAGCTCGACCCCAGCGGCGTCAGGCTGCTGTGGCTCAACTCGCCGTCCAACCCCACCGGCCGGGTGCTGAGCGCCGACGAGCTGCGCCGTACGGTCGCCTGGGCCCGCGAGCACGACATCCTGGTCTTCAGCGACGAGTGCTACCTCGAACTGGGCTGGGAGGCCGAACCGGTCTCGGTGCTGCACCCGGACGTCTGCGGCGGTTCCCTGGACGGCATCGTCGCCGTCCACTCGCTCTCCAAGCGCTCCAACCTGGCCGGATACCGCGCCGCTTTCCTGGTGGGCGACGCCGCCGTCCTCGCCGAGCTGCTGCTGATCCGCAAGCACGGCGGAATGATGGTCGCGGCGCCCGTCCAGGCCGCCACGGTCGCCGCGCTCGGCGACTTCGCGCACGTCGCCGAGCAGCGCGAGCGCTATGCCCGCCGCCGCGCCGCCCTGCGTGCCGCCTTCGAGGCCGCCGGCTTCCGCATCGAGCACAGCGAGGCGTCGCTCTACCTCTGGGCGACCCGCGACGAGCCCTGCTGGGACACCGTCGGAGATCTCGCCAAGCGCGGCATCCTTGTCGCGCCCGGCGAGTTCTACGGTGTGGCGGGGGAGCGGTTCGTGCGGATCGCCTTCACCGCCACCGACGAGCGGGTGGACGCGGCGGTGCGCCGGCTGGCGCAGTGAGCCGCTGACCGTGCGCCGCTGAGCACACGCGAACGCACAGGGCCCGGGGAAGGAGGATTCCCCGGGCCCTGTGCGTGGTGCGGCGAGTCGAGCGTCAGCGGACGGGGCCGCCGGCCTGTCCGTTGCCGAGCAGGCCGCCGGCGGTGACCACCTTGCTGAGCAGGCCGGGGGCGGCCGGCGAACCCTTGTGCACGGTGGGCTTGGCGTGCTTGGCGGCCGTCTTGGCCGCGTTCTTGGCGACGTTCTTGGCGAAGGTCCCCGTGTCAGCGCCCTGCTGCGCGGCCGGGTGCAGCTTCTGCACCGTCGGGCCGGCGGTCTTGGCGGCGGTCTTGAGGGTTGCCGGAACGATGTCCTTGACGGTCCCCTTGGCGAGTTCGTTGGTCGCCCCGGCGGTGACCTGGGCGGCGTCGGCGACGGCCTTGTCCTGGTTGCTCAGTCCGGGCGCCTTGGCCGGCAGGGGCAGGGCATTCGCGGAGCCGGCCGCACCGACCACAGGAGCCGTGCCTGCTGCGATGAGCAGAACGGCTCGGGCGATCCGACGCGTAACGGGGAGGGACATGGTGCTCCTTGTACGGAGAAGGACTCATAACTTCTGACAGATGTGCCATGTCCGCCGGGCGGACGCTCTGAATATCGCGCCAACTCCCCGAAAGTTGCGGTGAACTCAGGTAAAGAATTGGTAATGCGGATCACATAATCAGTCCTGGATAAAGAACGGAAATATGTGCATCGGGTGAGGGTGTGCGAGAAATTCGCGGCCCTTCAGCGGCCGGGAAATCGGGGAAAATGCCTGGTCACCGCGGAGTCGCCGCGTCGTGAACTCTCCGGCGGGCAAAGGGAATTGCCGCTGGTTCGCCGGTTGCCTTTTCGAGGGGCGGGGTGGGCTATTGCGCGGCGATGATATGAACTTCGTCCGCGGAACGCCTGCCGGTCGCGTCGGAGCCGGCCGCTTTTTTCTGCCAGCCCTTCCCCGAATCCGCCGCCGTCCACGTCCGGCCGGCGTAGGAGACCTGTTCGATGCGGAGCTCGGCGGAGTGCGCCACCGCCCAGGCCGCCAGCTCCCAGCCGCGCTGCGCGGCGGTCCCGTCGGCGCCCGACGCGGTCGGCCGCACCGGCACCGTCACGTTCCGCTCGTCACCCGCGCCCCGCCCGCCGGCGCCGGCCGCCCCCCGCGGCAGTACCTCGGGCCCGAACTCCCGGACCAGCCTCTCGCGCACCTTCGCGCCGCCGCCCGCCTGCTCGTCCACCGGGCGGCTCTGGGTACAGGTCAGCGCCGCCGGATCACGGCCGGTGAGCGCCCCGGTCAGCCGCGCGGCATTCGCCTCGTGCTTCGCGTACGCCTGCGGATAGCCGCTGCGCTGCACCTTCTGCGCGGCGACGGTCAGCGGCAGCCGGGAATAGCCGGGCACCTTCGCCAGATGCCGGTAGAACTCCCCGGCCGAATAGACCGGATCCATGATCTGCTTCACGGTGCCCCAGTCCTGGGACGGCCGCTGCTGGAAGAGACCGACCGAATCCCGGTCGCCGAAGTCGATGTTGCGCAGCCCCGACTCCTGCATCGCGGTCGCCAGGGCGATCGTCACCGCCCGCTCCGGCAGCCCCCGCGAGGACGCCACGGCCGAGATCGTCGCGGCGTTCGCGGCCTGCTCGGGCGTCAGCTCGTACTCCGCGGTGTCGCCCTCGGCACCCTCGGCGCGCACCGTACAGCGAGGCGCCCCCGGGCCACCGGTGACGTACTGCACGACCAGATAGACCGCCAGCCCGATGAGCACGGCGAAGGCCGCGCTGATACGCCAGAGGCGTCTGCGGCGGGCGGGAGCGGGGGACTGGGCGGACACGGGCCCCACCGTACTGGAGTGCTGCCGATAGGGTCGGATCCATGGAGCGCTCCACACACCACCCCGTCCTCGACCTCTCGCTGGACGCCGCGAAGCTCACCGCGCAGCTCGTCGACATCCCCTCCGTCAGCGGTGAGGAAAAAGACCTGGCCGACGCCGTCGAGCACGCCCTGCGAGCGCTGCCGCACCTGACCGTCGACCGGTACGGCAACAACGTCGTGGCGCGTACGCACCTGGGGCGCGCGGAGCGGGTGGTGCTCGCCGGGCACCTCGACACCGTGCCCATCGCCGACAGCCCCCCTAACGTCCCTTCCCGCCTCGACGACCAGGGCGTCCTGTGGGGCTGCGGCACCTGCGACATGAAGTCCGGGGTGGCCGTCCAGCTGCGGATGGCCGCCACCGTCCCCGCGCCCAACCGCGACCTGACCTTCGTCTTCTACGACCAGGAGGAGGTCGCCGCGCACCTCAACGGGCTCGGCAAGGTCGCCGACGCCCACCCCGACTGGCTCGCCGGCGACTTCGCCGTCCTCCTGGAGCCCTCCGACGGCCAGGTCGAGGGCGGCTGCCAGGGCACCCTGCGGGTGCTGCTGCGCACCAGCGGCGAGCGTGCCCACTCCGCGCGCAGCTGGATGGGCGCCAACGCGATCCACGGCGCCGCCCCGATCCTGGCGAAGCTCGCGGCCTACGAGCCGCGCCGCCCGGTGATCGACGGCCTCGAATACCGCGAGGGCCTCAACGCCGTACGCATCGAGGGCGGCGTCGCCAACAACGTGATCCCGGACGCCTGCACGGTCACCGTCAACTTCCGCTACGCGCCGGACCGCACCCCCGACGAGGCGATCGCGCACGTCCGCAAGGTCTTCGCGGACTGCCCGGTGGACGAGTTCATCGTCGACGACCACTCCCCGGGCGCGCTGCCCGGACTCTCCCACCCGGCGGCCAAGGCGTTCATGGAGTCCGTCGGCGGCATCGCGATGCCCAAGTTCGGCTGGACCGACGTCTCCCGTTTCAGCGCCCTCGGCGTCCCGGCCGTCAACTACGGTCCCGGCTATTCGCTGCTCGCGCACAAGAAGGACGAGCGGGTCGAGGTCGACCGCATCCTGCACTGCGAGGAGCGGCTGCGCGCCTGGCTGACGGCCTGACCTCGCTGGGGACCGGCCGCCGACCGATCGCATACGACGCGAATTCTCCTGCGCGTCACATCCGCCGTCCTACGCTGAACCGGCAAGCGATCTGCCAGCGGAGGGAGCACGTCATGGTCAGTCCCGAGGGTGAGCCGCCCCTGGAGGAGCAGCGGCTGGGTCCCGTGCTGCGCCGTCACGACCAGGTGCAGCCCGGCACCACCGATCAGCGGCTGCTGGACACCGAAGGCCCCTCCGAGTGGGTGCACACCGACCCCTGGCGCGTGATGCGCATCCAGGCGGAGTTCGTCGAGGGCTTCGGCGCGCTCGCCGAGCTGGGCCCGGCCGTCAGCGTCTTCGGGTCGGCCCGTACGCCCCGGGGGTCCAAGGAGTACGACACCGGGGTGCGGCTCGGGCGGGCCCTGGTGGACGCCGGCTTCGCGGTGATCACCGGTGGCGGCCCCGGCGCCATGGAGGCCGCCAACAAGGGCGCGAGCGAGGCCGGCGGGGTCTCCGTCGGACTCGGCATCGAGCTGCCCTTCGAGCAGGGCATCAACGAGTATGTGAACCTCGGCGTCGACTTCCGCTACTTCTTCGTACGCAAGACCTGCTTCGTGAAGTACGCCCGCGGGTTCGTCGTCCTGCCCGGCGGGCTCGGCACCCTCGACGAGCTCTTCGAGGCGCTCACCCTCGTCCAGACCCGCAAGGTCACCCGCTTCCCGATCGTGCTGTTCGGCACGTCCTACTGGGCCGGACTGGTCGACTGGCTGCGCAACACCCTCATCGCCGAGGGCAAGGCGTCGGCGCACGACCTGGAACTCTTCCACCTCAGTGACGACGTCGAGGAGGCGGTCACGTTGGTGACCAAGGAGACCGGGTTGTAGCCGCAGGGGCCCCGGGGGGCGTGTCCCGCGCCGCCTAGGCCAGTCCCCGGCGGGCGACCGCCGGGGGCCGGTGGCCGGCGATGGCGGCGACCATGTCGAGCACCTGGCGGGTCTCGGCGACCTCGTGGACGCGGTAGACCTGGGCGCCCAGCCAGGCCGACACGGCGGTGGTCGCGAGGGTGCCCAGCACCCGCTCCTTGACCGGCTTGTCGAGGGTCTCGCCGACGAAGTCCTTGTTGGACAGCGACACCAGCACCGGCCAGCCGGTCGCCGTCATCTCACCGAGCCGGCGGGTCGCCTCCAGGCTGTGCCGGGTGTTCTTCCCGAAGTCGTGCCCCGGATCGATCAGGATCCCGTCGCGGCGGACGCCCAACTCCACCGCCCGCTCCGCCAGCCCGAGCGTCACCCGCAGGATGTCGGCCATCACGTCCTCGTACGTCACCCGGTGCGGGCGGGTACGCGGCTCGGAGCCGCCCGCGTGGGTGCACACCAGGCCGACGCCGTACCGCGCCGCCACCTCGGCCAGCCGCGGATCGACACCGCCCCAGGCGTCGTTGAGCAGGTCGGCGCCGGCCTCGCAGACGGCCTCGCCGACCTCGTGCCGCCAGGTGTCGACGCTGATCACCACCTCGGGGTGGCGCCGGCGCACCTCGGCCACGAACCCGACCGTGCGGCGCGCCTCCTCCTCCGCGTCGACCTCCTCGCCGGGACCTGCCTTGACCCCGCCGACGTCGATGATCGCGGCGCCCTCGGCCACCGCCTGCTCGACGCGGGCGAGCGCGGGTTCGTCGCGGAACGTGGCGCCCTGGTCGTAGAAGGAGTCCGGGGTCCGGTTGACGATCGCCATGATCACCGGCTCGTGTGGACCGAACTCGCGATTCCCCAGCCGCAGCATTCCTTGACTCCCTCTCCGTGTTCCGCCAGCGACCCTAACTGTCACACCCTCATGGCACGATCAGTGCAGGCGCTGAGTTCGGGGAGTTGGTCGTGTTCTGGTTCTTGCTGATCGCGATGGTCGTGGTGGTGGCCGCGGTCACGCTCGTGGTCGTCGGCGGTGGCGACGTCGACGGCGGCGGGCTGCGGGATTCCCCACCGGACCGGCTGCACGACCCGCTGCCCGGCGACCGCCCGCTGGTCCGCGCCGATGTGGACGCCGTCCGCTTCCCGCTGGGCGTCCGCGGCTATCGGATGGTCGAGGTCGACGACGTGCTGGACCGGCTGGGTGCCGAGCTCGCCGAGCGGGACTCCCGGATCGCGGAGCTGGAAGCCGCGCTGGCCGGGGCGCATGCGGCGGCCATGGGCGCCCCCGGGCTGATCCAGGACACCCGGCCGGGGCCCGCCCCGGTGGCGGACGGCCGGATAGCGACTTCGGGGGAGCCGGAGTCCGGTCCGTCGGGCGGCACCTGGGCCGCGCCCGGTCCCGTGGACGACGTGCGGCCCCACGCCCCGGGAGGCCCGGAGGCCACCGACCGCCCCGAAAGCGAGGGATCGGCATGAGCGGCGTGATCACGGCTCCCGACGGCGTCCCGCGCTGCCCCTGGGGGATGGAGTCGGAGCAGATGGCCGACTACCGGGCGTACCACGACACCGAATGGGGCCTGCCGGTCCACGGCGACGACGCCCTCTTCGAGCGGATGAGCCTGGAGGCGTTCCAGTCCGGGCTGTCCTGGATCACGATCCTGCGCCGCCGCCCCGGCTTCCGCGCCGCGTTCGCCGGGTTCCGCATCCCGGCGGTGGCCCGGTTCACGGACGCGGACGCCGAACGGCTGCTCGCCGACCCCGGCATCATCCGCAACCGCGCCAAGATCGCCGCGACGATCAACAACGCCAGGATCGCCGCCGCGCTGGCCCCCGGCGAGCTCGACGAACTGATCTGGTCCTACGCACCCGACCGGGCCGCCCGTGCGGCGCCGCGCACCCTCGGCGATCTCCAGCCGGTCACCCCGGAGTCGGCGGCGCTCGCCAAGGACCTCAAGAAGCGCGGCTTCCGCTTCGTCGGCCCGACCACGGCGTACGCCATGATGCAGGCATGCGGCCTGGTCAACGACCATCTCGCGGACTGCCATGTGCGCGCCGCGGTGGAGGCCGCGGCGACCGCGGCGACGGAGGCGACAGCACAGGGGTGACGGCGCCGGCGGCCGGGGACGACCCGCCGCACGCCGGGGCTCAGCGCCCGAGGAAGACCGGCTTCTCCTTCTTCACGAACGCCTCGACCGCGATCCGGTGATCCTCCGACGCCCCGGCCCGCACCTGCAGTTCGTCCTCCTTGCCGAGGGTCTCGGCGAGCGAGTGCCCGGCGCCGTAGGACAGCGACTCCTTGATCGCGGCGTAGGCGGCGGTCGGGCCCTGCGCCAGCTTGCGTGCGACGGCCGCCGCGGTCTCCGCCAGCTCGTCCGCCGGGACGACCTTGTTCGCGATGCCGAGGTCGTGCGCCTCCTGCGCGCTGATATTGCGCGGGAAGAGCAGCAGATCGGCGGCCCGGCTCTGGCCGATCAGCCGGGGCAGGGTCCAGGACATCCCGGAGTCGGCGGTCAGCGCGACCCCGGCGAACGAGGTGTTGAAGGACGCGGAGTCGGCGACGACCCGGTAGTCGGCGGCCATGGCGAAGCCCGCGCCGGCGCCCGCGGCGACCCCGTTGACGCCCGCGACCACCGGCTTGGGCATCTCGGTCAGCGCCGTGACGATGGGGTTGTAGTGCTCGCGGACGGTGGTCATCGTGCTGCCCGAGCCGTTCGCCCGGTCCTCCATCAGCAGGCCGATGTGCTCCTTGAGGTCCTGCCCGACGCAGAAGGCGCGCCCCGTGGCGGTCAGCAGTACGGCACGGACGGCAGGGTCGGCGGCCTCCTGCAGGGCGTCCCGCAGCGCCACCTTCGCCTCGATGTTCAACGCGTTCATCGCGTCCGGGCGGTTCAGGGTGATCGTCGCGAGCCCGTCGGTCAGGTCGTAGAGCACGGTGTCGGCCATGGTGAGGGTCCCCTCCGTAGTGGCTCCGACTGCCCGGTAATGGCAGCCAGCGCTCAGGATGCCGGAGATCATCAGCGGTCGGCATGTGACGTACATCAAAGAATGCGGGCGGGGCGGGTGTGTACGAGTGGCGAAGTATCGCAGCCCGCTCCCCGAATTGAGTGGTTTTGGGGGAGCGCGTTGCCGAAGGGATGCTGACCGATGTTGGTCATCGGGTCGTTCGATGCGGGATAATGGCTGGGAAGCAATGTGTTCGATGCCGGTGACACGGTGCCTGTCATGGGGCCGCCGGCTGCGATGAGCTGGTTTCAGGAAGGGGAACGAGCATGGCGGCCATGAAGCCGCGGACGGGCGACGGCCCGCTCGAGGTGACCAAGGAGGGGCGGGGCATCGTCATGCGCGTTCCGCTCGAAGGCGGCGGGCGACTGGTCGTCGAGCTGACGCCCGACGAAGCCAAGGCCCTGGGTGAGGCCCTGGAGAAGGTCACCGTCTGACGAGGGCGGAACAACCGCTGCGGTTTCCCGGGGCTGACCCCGGTACCCCCCAGCCGAGTACCCCCGGCCCCGGCAGGCGGCGCGCAGCACATGCGCGCCGTGTGCCGGGGCCGTTTCGTTTGCGGGCCGCGGGCCCACCGGGCGGTCAGGCGCGTTTGACCGCGCAGAGCAGCCCGTCGCCGACCGGCAGGAGGGCCGGCACCAGTGCGGTGCTCTCCCGTATGGCCCGCAGCAGTTCCCGCAGCCGCAGCACCTCCGCCGGCTGCACCGCCGAGTCGACCGTGCGGCCGTCCGCGAAGACGCCCTCGAAGCACACCAGGCCGCCGGGGCGCAGCAGACGCAACGATTCAGCGAGGTACTCCAGGCACTCCATCAGGTCCCCGTCACAGAAGACGAGGTCATAACCGCCGTCCGCGAGGCGCGGGAGGACGTCCAGCGCGCGGCCGGGGATGAAGCGGGCGCGGTTGCCGGCGAAGCCCGCCGCCCGGAACGCCTGCTTGGCGAACGCCTGCCGCTCCGGTTCGAGATCGACGGTGGTCAGCACTCCGTCCGGCCGCATTCCGTGCAGGAGGTAGATGCCCGACACGCCCGTGCCGGTGCCGATCTCGGCGACCGCCTTGGCGTCGGCGGTGGCGGCGAGCAGGCGCAGTGCCGCGCCGGTGCCGCTCGACACCGCACGGATCCCGGCCTCCCGGGCGCGGTCGCGGGACCAGCGCAGGGCGACGTCGGTGGTGCCGTCGATGGGCCCGGCGCCGTACGCCTCGGCGAATGCCAAGCTCGTCTGCCGGTTGCCGGTAATGGCCCTCTCCTGTCCCCGTAGTTGACGCAACCGTGACTGTATCCGCTGCGTGCGGGAACCCGCAGATGGGACCGGGCGTTAAGAAGGGGTAGGGGGAAGGGCAGGGGGGATGCACCGGTGAAGACCCCGCGAGACGTGCGGCAAGACAAGAAGCAGCACCAAATGCAGGTCAAAACTGCTTATCCGGAGCTAACGGGCGAGGTGGATATGGTAGGGGCTCTACTGGACACCACCAGAGCCACCAGGGGAGGTGCGGCTGCGGCAGGTGACCGAAGAGTGCGCAGGCGCTTGAGAAGGTCGTCCGCCGAGCCGAAATCCGTGACCAACACCGCTGACAGTCTCCGCACCGTCGACTCCGCAACGACCGCGACCTTCGCCTCCGACGCGGACGCGCAGGCGTGGACTCCGCCCAGCTGGGAGGAGATCGTCAGCACCCACAGCGCACGGGTCTACCGCCTCGCCTACCGCCTCGCCGGCAACCAGCACGACGCCGAGGACATCACCCAGGAAGTCTTCGTCCGCGTCTTCCGCTCGCTGTCCAGGTACCAGCCCGGCACCTTCGAGGGCTGGCTGCACCGCATCACGACCAACCTCTTCCTGGACATGGTCCGGCGCCGCAGCCGCATCCGCTTCGACGCGCTCGCCGACGACGCGGCCGAGAAGCTCCCCGGCAACGAACCGGAGCCGCAGGAGCACTTCGACGACGCCCACTTCGACGCCGACGTGCAGCAGGCGCTGGACACCCTCGCGCCCGAATTCCGCGCCGCCGTCGTCCTCTGCGACATCGAGGGCCTGTCCTACGAAGAGATCGCCGCCACTCTCGGCGTCAAGCTCGGCACGGTCCGCAGCCGGATCCACCGCGGCCGCTCCCACCTGCGCAAGGCGCTCCAGCACCGCTCCCCGGCGGCGCGTGCCGAGGAGCGCGAGCAGCAGCGGTCGCTGGCCGTGGTGTCCACCGGGGAGGTCGGGATCGCGTGAGCGGTATGGGCGGTGCGTCCCCCGCCGAGCAGCATCTCGGCGACCGCCTCGCGGCCCTGGTCGACGGCGAGTTGGGACATGACGCGCGCGAGCGGGTGCTCGCGCATCTCGCGACGTGCGGAAAGTGCAAGGCGGAGGCCGACGCTCAGCGCCGGCTGAAGAGCGTGTTCGCCGAAACGGCTCCCCCCGGTCCCTCCGAGGGGCTGCTGGCGCGGCTCCAGGGGCTGCCCGGCGGCGATCCGGACGGACCCGGCAGCCGGCTCGGCAGCGGTGGCTTCGGGCCCGGCGACTACGTCCGGGGCGGCGGCCCGTTCGGCTATGTGCCCCCCGGCGACCAGGGCGGCCATGCCGGCTCCGCTATGGCCGGCGTCCCCGTGCAGCCGCGCCCGCGTGGCTTCCGGGTCCACGAGGCCGAGCGGCCCGGGGCGCAGCGGCGCCGGCTGGCGTTCGCGGCGGCCGGCGCGGTCTCCCTCGCGGCTTTCGCGCTCAGCGGCGCGCTGCCGCTGGAGGCCGTCGTCGATACGCCCGGCGGGCGCGGCGAAGGCACCGGCACCGCCGTCACCCCGCTCACCGCCAGCCCGGCGGCCGGCGACGGCTCGAAGGTCTACGTCAACGACTTCCTGGCGTCCTCGGGCGCTCGGACCGGGCCACTGGCCGGCGGGCCGGCCGCGACCCCGCAGGTGATGGGGCCGTACGCACCCGGAGCGGCGGTGCCGCCGCGCTCCGCGCCCGCGGTGCTGAACCCGCCGGCGGGGCGGTTCGGCCTGTCTCCCCTGATAGCCGCGACCGGTCCGGCGCCGGGGTATCGCTTCGCGCCGGTGGCCGCCGAGGCCGGCCAGAACCCCACCGGCCAGCACCTTCCGGCGCTCCCCCCGCTGGAGCCCAAGCGGCCGCTGGCCGGCTCCGCGGCCCCGTCCGGCCAGGGCGCCGCCCCGGCTCCGCACTGACCGGCCCCTGCGCAGGCCCGCGCCGAACTGATTGAATCGCGGTGGCGGCGCACCCCTGTGCGGGGGCGCCGCGAGGTGGCGGTGCCCGCGCGAGGTGCGGGCGAAATAGGGGAGAGCATGGACGACGGTAAGGCCGGCGGGCCGAAGCTGAAGTGGTGGAGCCGCCCGGGGCGTACGCCGGGCACCGAACTCTCCGCCGAGGCCGGCCCGCATACGCCGGCGCCCTCCGCCGACGCCACGGCAGTCACCCCGGCGCCCGGAACGTCGGGCACGCCCGGTGAGGCCGGGGTGGGCGGTGCGGCCGGCGTGAACGGTTCCTCCGGGACGAGCCTTCCCACTGGGCCGGGCGGGCCGGACAGGCTGGACGGGCCGGATGAATCGGGCGACTGGACGGTTCGCCCGCCGGAGCCGCGGGCGGACACGGGCATGCGCGCGGGGGCGGGGTCCTCCGGCGCGGCCGAGGCGCCCGCACCGACCGATGCCGCCGCCGCGACCGGAACCCGCACAGCCCCCGGCTCGGCCCCCGACGCCACCACCACTCTCCGGTCAACTGCCCCCGCCGACCGCCTCGTTGAGCCGCAGGCCGGCATGCCGGGCGGCGCGCCGGGCGGCTCGTCGGAGGCGGCCGGCCCGGACGGGGCGGCCGAGGTGGGTGCCGGCCGGGCCGCGGCTTCGACCGTGACGCTCGGTCAGGTGGCCGTCGGTCCGCGGGACGAGGCGATGGCCGGTCAGGTGGCCGAAGGGACGGGCGGGGTGCAGCGGCCGCAGCCGCTGCACGCCGAGGACCCGTACGGCACGCCGCCGTACGGCGGCCCCGGCCCCTGGGCGCCCGCGCCCCCCGTACAGCGGCCGGTGCCGACGCCGTCCCCCGAGTTCTCGACTTCGCTCGAACAGGGAGGTGCCCCCATCGGCACCCGGCTTCCCCCGGCGGCCGGGCCGATGCCCGCCTACGGCGTTCCCGCTCAGCCCGCGCCGGGCACGATGGGCCCGCAGACGCCGATGCCGGTCGCAACCCCCGCGCAGCCGCCCGCCGGCCCCGCGCTGCCGGCCGACGAACGCCCCACCGGCCCGCTCGGCAACGAGCAGCACCACCCGTCACATCCGTCACACCCATCGGACCCGACCCCCACATCCGGTACGGCGGTCGAGCCGACCGGCTCCTACCGGCCGGAACTGCGGAAGCCGGGCGACGCACCGGCCACCGCCCAGGACGCGGCGCCCCCGCATGACGGCACGGACGGCGCGTTCGTCCCGCACCCGGGCGACGGCGGCCCCCGAGCCGCCGGCACCCGCACCCAGCCGTTCCCCGCACAGCCACAGCCACAGCCACAGCCACAGCCCCACGGCGCATGGCAGCAGTACGACCCCTGGAGCGCGCCCCAGCACGGCGGCCCGGTGGCGCCGCCGGCCGGCAGGCGGGGTGGCCGGCGCGCTCCGCTGGTGGTCGGCGCGGTGGTGCTCGCGCTGCTCGCGGGCGGCGTCGGCGGCGGGATCGGCGCGTACATCGAGCGCTACGGCGGCCTCAGCGACATCAAGTTGCCGCAGGCCGAGGACGAACAGGGCAGCCGCAACCCCGACAGCGTCGCCGGCATCGCGCAGGCCGCGCTGCCCGGTGTGGTGACCATCCACGTCCGCGGCAGCGCCGAGCAGGGCACCGGCACCGGCTTCGTCCTCGACCGGCAGGGCCACATCCTCACCAACAACCACGTCGTCGAACCGGCCGGCGAAGACGGCGAGATCTCGGTGACCTTCAGCGGCGGCCAGATGGCCAAGGCGAAGGTCGTCGGCCGGGACGGCGGCTACGACCTGGCGGTCATCCAGGTCGAGGGCGTCACGGGCCTGCGGCCGCTGACCCTCGGCAACTCCGACTCGGTACGGGTCGGCGACCCCGTCGTGGCGATCGGCGCGCCGTACGACCTCGCCAACACCGTCACCGCCGGCATCATCAGCGCCAAGCAGCGCCCGATCACCGCGGGCGGTCAGAAGGGCGACGGCAGCGATGTGTCGTACGTGGACGCGCTGCAGACCGACGCGCCCATCAACCCCGGCAACTCCGGCGGTCCCCTGGTGGACGGCAGGGCGCGGGTGATCGGCATCAACAGCGCCATCCGGGCGGCCGACAGCGGCAGCGGACTCGACGAGGGCAGCGGCCAGGGCGGCAGCATAGGGCTGGGCTTCGCCATACCGATCAACCAGGCCAGGCGGGTCGCCGAGGAGCTGATCAACACCGGCCGGGCCACCCACCCGGTGATAGGCGTCAGCCTGGAGATGGAGTACGCCGGTGACGGCGCGCGGGTCAGCGAGCGGAGCAAGGACGGCGCTTCGCCGGTCGCGCCCGGCGGCGCCGCGGCGAAGGCCGGGATCAAGGCCGGCGACGTGATCACCAAGGTGGACGGTGTGCCGGTGCACAGCGGCGAGGAGCTGATAGTGAAGATCCGCAGCCACCGGCCGGGTGACAGCCTTCAGGTGACCCTGCGGCGGGACGGCAAGGAGCGCACCCTCCGGCTCACGCTCGGCTCGTCCAGCACCGGCTGATCGTTTGCACGGTGTTGGCGCGGGTGACTCCCACCCGGCGTATCGGGCCAGGTACCGTGATAGTCGGCCTGGCCCGTTTAGTCACCAGGACCTGACAGGACCTGACCCGGCCGCGGATACCCAAGGAGCTGCAAGGTGTTCTTCGACATAGGACCCCTCGAGCTGGTCGCGCTCGTGATCCTTGCCGTGCTCATCTTCGGTCCGGACAAGCTGCCCAAGGTCATCCAGGACGTCATGGGCTTCGTCCGCAAGGTCCGGGCGTTCTCGGACAGCGCCAAGGAAGACATCCGCAGTGAGCTGGGCCCGGACTTCAAGGACTTCGAGTTCGAGGACCTCAAGCCCAAGAACTTCGTGCGCAAGCACGTCCTGGAGAAGGACGAGTACGGACTCAAGGACCTCCAGGAGATCCGTAACGGCTTCGATCTGAAGAAGGAGATGGCCGAGGTCACGGACGCCGTGCACGGCCGCGACAGCGCCGCGTCCGCCGCGGGCCCCGCGCTGAGCCTCTCCAAGGAAGCCCCCGCCTCCGCCGGCGGCCCCGACCTGGTCAAGAAGACCGGCGACGCGGCGCCCGCCGAGCGTCCGCCCTTCGACGCCGACGCCACCTGATATTCCTATATGCCCGGCTGTATTGACCCCTAGGGCTATGCTCCCGGTGTCCGGGGTGAGGTCGCCCGAGGGGGGCGGGCCGCCCACGACGCAGGGCAACGAGGAGGCTCCGCGCACATGGAGACGACGAGTCCGACAGTGGAACGAGGTGTGTCCGCCGACGTCGGCCGGAAGGTCGACGGCTATCTGCTGGCGGCGTTCCCGTGGTACGGCCTCGATGAGGCGTTCACCGGATCACGCTGGCTGATGCAGGTCGGCACGGCCGCCGATGGCACCGTCGAGCACGGTGCCACGGGGCACGGCGAGGAGCCCACGATAAAGGTCGAGACGGACCGGAGCGCCGACCGCTTCGCGGTCGTGGTGACGGTCGCCAGCCGCCCGGTACGGCGCAGCGCCGACGGCACAGGAGTCCTGGAGGCCACTTCGGTCTCCACGGCCGCCTGGCTGGCCGGGGCCGGGCTGCTCTCGCAGACCTGGCCCTCCCAGATGGACAGGTCGCTCCGTCAGGACTGGCTGGACCAGCAGACCATGCTGGCCTGGGAGCTGGCGGACGATCTCGACGGCGAGAGCTGGAGCGAGCTGACGCTGCCGGTGGACGGCGTCCCGATGCCGTTCCGCTACCGGGAGTCCGAGTACGGCTGGGTGCTGGCGGGCTCGGCGAGCGAGGGCCCCGACGCGGTCCACATCGGCGCGTACGGGCGCGGGATGAGCGCCTACGGCCTGGGCTTCGCTGTCGTCAAGGACATCACGGCGTACGAGACCTGACCGGCGCTGACGGCCGGTGCCGGGGGTCAGGGCGCCGGCAGCGCGCACAGGCCTGGGCTTCGCTGTCGTCAAGGACATCACGGCGTACGGGAACTGACCGGCGCCGGCGGCCGGTGCCGGTGTCGGGGCGCGGGCCCGGCAGTGGTCGAGGACCGCTCGCCGTACGAGGGCCGGGCGGCGCGGAAGCGCAGGTGAGCTGCGCCATTCGCGTACCGGGCGGCACTGCCGTTCGCGTATAAAGCGGCTGGAAAAACGCCGAGGGCGGACCCGGGAAGGGCCCGCCCGTGCGGCGTCGGCGAGGGAGCGCGGCTCCCCGTCCTCAGAACTTGTTGCGCGGGGTGATCCCCAGCGACATCCCCGACAGACCGCGCTGGCGGCCCCCCAGCTTGCCAGCGATGGCGCGGATCGCCGAGCCGGCGGGGGAGTCCGGGTCGGTCAGCACGACCGGCTTGCCCTCGTCGCCGCCCTCGCGCAGGCGGACGTCGATCGGGATGGCGCCGAGCACCGGGACCTGTGTGCCGGTCGTCTTCGTCAGGCCCTCGGCGACCCGCTCGCCGCCGCCGGTGCCGAACACGTCGACCATCTCGTCGCAGTGCGGGCAGGGCAGCCCGGACATGTTCTCCACCACACCGACGATCTTCTGGTGGGTCTGCACGGCGATCGAACCGGCCCGCTCGGCGACCTCGGCCGCGGCCTGCTGCGGGGTGGTCACGACCAGGATCTCGGCGTTCGGCACCAGCTGGGCCACGGAGATCGCGATGTCGCCGGTGCCCGGGGGCAGGTCCATCAGGAGGACGTCCAGGTCGCCCCAGTAGACGTCGGCGAGGAACTGCTGGAGCGCGCGGTGCAGCATCGGGCCGCGCCAGACGACGGGCGCGTTGCCGGGGGTGAACATGCCGATCGAGATGACCTTCACACCGTTCGCCGACGGCGGCATGATCATGTTCTCGACCTGGGTGGGCTTGCCGTAGGCGCCCAGCATCCGGGGCACGGAGTGGCCGTAGATGTCGGCGTCGACGACACCGACCTTCAGGCCGTCCGCCGCCATCGCCGCGGCGAGGTTGACGGTCACCGACGACTTGCCGACGCCGCCCTTGCCGGACGCGACGGCGTAGACCCGGGTCAGCGAGCCGGGCTGGGCGAACGGCACCTCGCGCTCGGCGGTGCCGCCGCGCAGCGACGTCGCCAGCTCCTTGCGCTGTGCGTCGCTCATCACCTCGAGGTCGACCTTGACGGTCGTCACGCCCTCGACCCGCTCGACGGCCTCGCGCACGTTGTTGGTGATCGTCTCGCGCATCGGACAGCCGGAGACGGTGAGGTAGACCACGACCGCCACCGCGCCGTCCGCCGCGATGTCCACCGATTTGACCATGCCCAGGTCGGTGATGGGGCGGTGGATCTCGGGGTCGTTCACCGTCGCGAGCGCGGCGCGGACCGCGTCCTCGCTCGGCGTGGAGCCTGTGGGCGTGTCAGTAGCCATGCCCTGATGGTACGGCGATGGAGCGGGCCTCCGGAAAGGTCGTCAGCGGTCGCGTTCGTCACTCTCCGCGTCGACCATCCGCCGCAGCTCCAGGTCCCGCATCAGGTCCTCCAGCTCGGAGCGGATCCAGTCGCGGGTGGCGACCTCGCCCAGGCCCATCCGCAGCGCCGCGATCTCCCGGGTCAGATACTCGGTGTCCGCGATGGAGCGCTCGTTCTGCTTGCGGTCCTGCTCCTGGGTGACCCGGTCGCGGTCGGCCTGCCGGTTCTGCGCCAGCAGGATCAGCGGCGCCGCGTACGACGCCTGGAGCGACAGGGCCAGCGTCAGGAAGATGAACGGGTACTCGTCGAAGCGCAGCAGGCCGGGCGCGAAGATGTTCCAGCTCAGCCACAGGATGATGGTGAAGGTCATCCAGACGATGAACCGGCCGGTCCCGAGGAAGCGGGCGATCTTCTCCGACAGCCGCCCGAACGCCTCCGGGTCGTACTCCGGCCAGAACGTGCGGCGCGGCGCGCGCGGCTGGTCGAGGCGCACCCGGGGCCGCTCGGCGGCCCCGCGGTGCAGCGCCGTGGAGCCGTGGGCCCGCCCCCGCTCGCGGGCGCTCTCCCGTTCGTCAGGGGCCATCCGCGGCCTCCCCGAAGCGCCCGGCGCCGGGCACGTCGACCGCCGAGCCGTGCATCTCGGTCTCGCGCCAGTCGTCCGGCAGCAGATGGTCCAGCACGTCGTCGACGGTGACCGCGCCGAGCAGCGACCCGCTCTCGTCCACGACGGGCGCGGAGACCATGTTGTACGTCGCCAGATAGCTGGTCAGCTCGGGCAGCGGGGTGTCCGGCGGCAGGGCCGGCAGGTCGGTGTCGGCGATCGAGCTGACGAGGGTGAACGGCGGATCGCGCAGCAGCCGTTGGAAGTGCACCAGGCCGAGGTACTTGCCGGTGGGGGTCTCGTCGGGCGGCCGGCAGACATAGACCTGGGCGGCGAGCGAGGGGGACAGGTCCGGGTCCCGTACCCGGGCCAGCGCGTCCGCGACCGTGGCGTCCGGGCGCAGCACGATCGGCTCGGTGGTCATCAGACCGCCCGCCGTGCGCTCCTCGTAGGCCATCAGCCGCCGGACGTCCGCGGCCTCCTCCGGGCGCATCAGGGCCAGCAGCCGTTCCTTCTCCTCCTCCGGCAGCTCGGAGAGCAGGTCGGCGGCGTCGTCCGGGTCCATCTCCTCCAGGACGTCGGCGGCGCGCTCCTCCTTGAGCTTGCCGATGATCTCGATCTGGTCGTCCTCCGGCAGCTCCTCCAGGACGTCCGCGAGCCGGTCGTCGGTGAGCGCGGCGGCGACCTCGGCGCGCCGCTTGGGGGAGAGGTGGTGCAGTACGCCCGCGAGGTCGGCGGGCCGCAGCTGCTCGAAGGTGGCCAGCAGGCTCTCCGCGCCCTGGCCGTGCTCCTCCAGCGAGAAGCCGGTCACCGCCGACCACTCGACGGTCAGTGCCTCCCCCTTGCGGCGCAGCGCCCCGCCCTTGCCCTTGCGGACGAAGACCTTGTCGATCTCCCAGTCGCGGCGGGCCGGCAGCTGGATGATGCCGATGTCGAGGACGGTGACCTCCTCGCCGGTCTCCACCAGCCGCACTCGCCGGTCCAGCAGCTCACCGAGCACCAGGGTCTCCGACGCCCGCTGCTCGAAGCGCCGCATGTTGATCACGCCGGTGGTGATGACCTGGCCGGACTCCACGCCGGTCACCCGGGTCATGGGCAGGAAGATCCGCCGTCTGCTGACCACCTCGACGACGAGGCCGAGCAGCCGTGGCGGGCGGGCGCCGATCCGGAGCATCGCGACGAGGTCCCGGACGCGGCCGACCTGGTCGCCGTTGGGGTCGAAGACGGCGATGCCGGAGAGGTGGGAGACGAACACCCGGGGGGTCAGCACTGCCATGCGGAGCGCCTCCCTCGGTCCCGTTCCACTCATCCCGTTCCGCCCTGAACAGGGCATTGATCCGGGTTCAGGCTAACGCGCCCGGGTCGGCGCCGCCCCGGGGAGATTCGGCCGTATGGCTGCCGCCACCCGCCCCGCCGGAATCCGCGCACGCGCCCGGGTACGCTGCGGTCTGCTGTCCAGGTCAACCGCATCAGGAGGCAGAGCCGACGTGACTGCAATCCCCTCGGGGACGAGTCCCCGACCCCTGCCCGTACCCCGCCGCACCGGGCGGGCCGCGCTCGCGGGGGCGGTGTGCGCGGGACTGGCCCTGGCTCTGGCGGGCTGCGGTGCCGACGAGGACCCGGACGCCGGCACCAACGGCGTGGGAAAGCTGCCGGCCGCGAAGATCGAGGCCAAGGCGATGGCGGCGGCCAAGAGTGCGGAAACGGTCCGGCTCTCCGGCAACGTCGTCAGCCAGGGCCGCACCTACAAGCTGGACATGCGGCTCGCGAAGGAAGGCGCCAGGGGCGACCTGACCACGAAGGCTGCCGGGTTCCAGCTGCTGCGGGTCGGCGACGAGCTCTATCTGAAGGCGGACGCGGCGTTCTGGGCCGGTGAGAAGGGCGGCAAGTCCGACGCGGCCGCCGCGCAGAAACTCGGCGGCAAGTACGTCAAGGTGCCCTCCGCCGACCCCGTCTACAAGCGCTTCAGCGGCTTCACGGACAAGGACGTGCTGCTCGGCAGCCTGCTGGCGCTGCACGGCAAGCTGACGGCCGGCGACCGTGACGAGATCGACGGGGTCCGCACCATCCGGCTCTCCGCGGGCGCGGGCTCCGGCGGCACCCTGGACGTCTCCCTGGAGGGCACGCCCTATCCGCTGCGGTTGCAGCGAGCGGGCGGCGCCGGTGTGGTCCGGCTCGACGACTGGGGCAAGTCCGTGGACCTCAAGGCCCCGGCCAAGGACCAGGTCGTCGACTACGGCAAGAAGATCTCGGGCGACGGCTGATCGGCGGCCGCGCGAGCGCGCGCTGCACGGCGGTGGCCGGTGTCTGCCGAGGCCGGCCGGTACGCGCCGGCCGGATCAGCCTTTACGGCCCCGGCGCAGCAGCTTCGGCAGCGCGGCCGGGGCGGGCCGCCGGGTGATGGCGGGCGACGGCAGCGGCGGGGCGGCGTGTGAGTCCTCGGGCATGGCACCGGGGCGCTGCTCGGCGGCGCCGGTCGGCTCCAGCCGCAGCACCCGGCACTCGCGGGCCCAGCGCTCGGTGAGGGTGTCCGCGTCCGGCGCGTTCAGCCGCTTGCCCTTCAGCTCCTCGACCGCGGCCCGCCAGGGCTCGCTGTCCGGTGCCAGCTCGGCGACCCGGGCCTGCCAGGCGATCAGCCGGCCGCCCTTGTCCTTGCTGCGCACGGTGACCGTCGCCGGGCCGCCGTCGGTGAGCCCGAGGTCGGCCAGCGGCTGCTCCCCGGCACCGTCCCCGACGACGCAGGCGGCACCGTCATGCCACAGATGCCACAGCGCACGCGCCGGGCCCGAAGCGCCCCGGACCCAGATGAGGCCGGACTTCTTCGTGGCCTCTTCGATGAGCGCCCGATCCTGCAGGGCCTGCGACACGGTCTCCGTCATAAGGCTCAGCCTAATGGGCGCGGCCGGCGCGACCCGGGGCGGTGCGCCGGCCCAGCGGTGGAGGGAACGCGCGAATCCGGCGATGTTCCGCGGACCGGCCCGTGTCTGACGGCGGTACCGGCGGCTGTACCAACCTCCGGATGGAGGGTGGAGGTCCGGGTCGTCGTCCGGGCCGTCACAGCCACCCGTTGCGCTTGAACCCCCGGTGGATCCCGAAGCAGATGGCCGCCGTCACCAGCAGTACCGCCGGATAGCCGAACTTCCACTTGAGCTCCGGCATGTAGTCGAAGTTCATGCCGTAGATCCCGGCGATCATCGTCGGCACGGCGAAGATCGCCGCCCATGCCGTGATCTTGCGCATGTCCTCGTTCTGCGCCACGGTCGCCTGCGCCAGATTGGCCTGGAGGATGGAGTTGAGCAGGTCGTCGAAGGACAGCACCTGCTCGTTGACCCGCGCCAGGTGGTCGGCGACGTCCCGGAAGTACTTCTGGATGTCGGAGTCGACCAGCCGCATCGGGCGCTCGCTGAGCAGCTGCATCGGCCGCAGCAGCGGCGACACCGCGCGCTTGAACTCCAGCACCTCGCGCTTGAGTTGGTAGATCCGGCCGGCGTCGCCGCCCTTCGAGGAGCCCTTGCCGTTGCTGCCCGAGCTGAAGACGTCGATCTCCACCTCGTCGATGTCGTCCTGGACCGCGCCGGCGACCGCGATATAGCCGTCGACGACCTGGTCGGCGATGGCGTGCAGCACCGCGGACGGGCCCTTGGCCAGCAGCTCCGGGTCGTCCTGCAGCCGGTGCCGCAGGGCGCGCAGCGAGCCCTGGCCGCCGTGCCGCACGGTCACGATGAAGTCCCGCCCGGTGAAGCACATCACCTCACCGGTCTCCACGACCTCACTGGTCGCGGTCAGCTCGGCGTGCTCCACGTAGTGGACCGTCTTGAAGACGGTGAAGAGGGTGTCGTCGTAGCGCTCCAGCTTGGGCCGCTGGTGGGCGTGGACGGCGTCCTCGACGGCCAGCGGGTGCAGCCCGAACTCCTGGGCGATGCCGGCGAATTCGGCCTCGGTCGGCTCGTGCAGCCCGATCCAGGCGAAGCCGCCCTCGGCCCGCACGCTGGCCATCGCCTCGGCCGGGCTGAGGTGCTCGCGCACCCGGCGGCCCTCGCGGTAGACCCCGCAGTCGACGATGGCGCTGTTGGGGCAGGCGGTGGCGGGGTTTTCGTAGCGGTACGGGGAGACGTCGCGGCGCCGGGACGGGCGGACGGCGGCGCGCAGGTCGCGGATCATCGACATGGCAGGCTCCTTCACGGGCCGGCCGTCAGCCTACGGGCGCGGGGCGCAGCGCTGCCCGGAACGTGGACGTACGAGGCTTCGTCGGCCGTACGTCCGCAAAGCGGGCGGCGCTCCGTGCGGTGACACTGACGGCAGTTCGCAGAGAACACGGAACAAAGAGTCGAAGGCGCTCTTCCGTCATCTACATCCGGCGCAAAGGAACTTCACGGGTTTCGCCGCTCAGCGGCGGGGTACGGAAGCTCTCGGATCAGGAGATTCGCTGCGCGAGGGGGATGACAGGAGAACTATCGGTACTGCACGGTCGACTCGGATCCACCGCAGCCCCACCTCCTCCGGCCGGTCCCCGTTGGGGGACGACGTCATTCCCTGACCAGACGGCAAGGCTATCAGCCGCTTGACGCCTTACCGCGCCGTTTTGCCGTCTCGATACCCGTCCTATGCTCGCGGCATGTCTGACGTTCTTGAGCTGGTTGAAGCACGGTTGCGCAGCGCGCTGGGCGAGCCGGACGCGCGCGCCGCCGTCACATTCCTCGGGACCGACCGTATCGAGGTGCTCCGCTTCGTGGACAACGGGGTCATCCGCTATGCCACGCTCGGGATGTCCGCCCAGCCGATGGCCGACCCCACCGCCGTACTGGCCGACCCCCTCAAGGGTCCGCGTGCCGAACTCCTGCTGTCGGTGCGCGGTGGCCGCGCGGACACCGACAAGGTGCTGCGGCCGCTCGCCGTGCTCGCCGCGTCCCCGCAGGTCGAAGGGGTGGTCGTGGCGCCCGGTGCCTCGCTGGACGTGGGTGATCCGCTGTGGCCGGGGGCGCCCTTCACCTCGGTGCTGGTCGCCGAGTCCGGTGGTCTCGTCGAGGACCTGGAGCTGGACGAGCCCATGGACCCGGTGCGTTTTCTACCGCTGCTGCCGATGACGCCCAACGAGGCCGCGTGGAAGCGGGTGCACGGGGCGGAGGCGCTGCAGGAGCGCTGGCTCCGGAACGGTACGGATCTCCGTGACCCGCTGCGTTCGGGCGTACCGCTCGATGACTGAGCGGGGTCGGGGTCGTCCCGATGGCTGAGCGCTGTCATTGCTGATGGTGCGTCAGGCCGGGAAGGGGGGGGCGGGCGCCGCTCTGTGCGGCCCGCTGCCGGACGCCCCGGCCGCCTCCAATGGGTGAGTCGGGCCAAATATTGCTGTCGCCACCAGGGGCGGTGGGGGAATAGGGGTGAGAGGTGGCCGAGGGCGCGCGCGGGGGCGTGTTGTGGGGCACACCGGACGGGTGATCGTCCTTGACGCGACGGCAGCCCTGGAGGACCGTTGGTCCTTATGAGGGGCGAACCCAGTTGCCCGAAGTGCGGTGGCCGGGTGCGGGCGCCCGGTCTCTTCTCCGACTCCTGGCAGTGCGCCGTGCATGGGACCGTGCACCCACTCCAGCCAGTCGTCCCGCCGAGCGTCGAGGCGCTCGGCGTCGTCGTGCACCGTGCGCAGGTGCCCGTGTGGATGCCCTGGCCGCTGCCCGTCGGCTGGCTGTTCACGGGTGTGGCCTGCGCCGGTGACGACCGCAGCGGGGGCCGCGCGACCGCGGTGGCCTGCTCGGGCCCCGGGCCGCTCGGCGGCCCCGGCGAGCTGCTGCTGATCGCCGAGGAGCTGGGCGTCGGACTCGGCGCCCGCTATGCCGGTATCGACGGGCCCGACCCCGGCCCGCACCTGTGCATGGAGAAGGCGGCGCACGCCAAGGTGCTGGCCGCGGGGCGTCCGACCCCGATGTGGCATGTCCAGGGCTCGCCGGAGGACCGCGCGGTCTTCGCGGGTGAGGCCCGCGGCCTGTGGCTGTGGGCGATCGCCTGGCCCGAGCAGGCGGGCATGCTGCTGTACGACGAGATGGTGCTGACCGATCTCCGCGAGGCGGGTGCCGAGGTGGATCTGCTGCCGTGCGGCGCGCTCTCGCCGCGCATTCTGAGCGGCGGGGAAGGGCAGCGGCCCGGCTGACGGCGGGGACGGCCGGCGCCCGAGGGCCTGCCGGCCGACCGGCCGACCGGCTGACGGGGGCATGTCCGCCCGGCCGGTATCCTTCTGAGGACCCCCTTACGGCCCCGTGCCCGGCCGTATGCCCCCGTCCCGTCCGTCCCGCCGCAGTCTGGAGTCAGCGTCGTGCGCATCGATCTGCACACCCACTCCACCGCGTCCGACGGCACGGACACCCCCGCCGAGCTGGTGCGGAACGCCGCGGCCGCCGGTCTTGACGTCGTCGCGCTGACCGACCACGACACCGTCGGCGGCCATGCCGAGGCGCGCGCCGCGCTGCCCGAGGGGCTGACGCTGGTCACCGGTACCGAGTTCTCGTGCCGGATCGACGGGGTGAGCCTGCACATGCTCGGCTACCTCTTCGACCCCGAGGAGCCGGCGCTCGCCCGCGAGCGGGAGCTGGTCAGGGACGACCGGGTGCCGCGGGCCCGGGCGATGGTCGGGAAGCTCCGCGAGCTCGGGGTGCCGGTCACCTGGGAGCAGGTGGCGCGGATCGCCGGGGACGGCGCCGTGGGGCGCCCGCATATCGCCACCGCCCTCGTCGACCTGGGCGTGGTCGCGTCCGTCTCCGACGCCTTCACCTCACAGTGGCTGGCCAACGACGGCCGGGCGTACGTGGAGAAGCACGAGCTCGACCCGTTCGACGCGATCCGGCTGATCAAGGCCGCGGGCGGGGTCACCGTCTTCGCGCATCCGCTGGCCGTCAAGCGGGGCAGCTGCGTACCGGAGAGCGCGATAGCCGAGCTGGCCGCGGCCGGCCTCGACGGCATCGAGGTCGACCACATGGAGCACGACGAGCCGACCCGCGCCCGGCTGCGCTCGCTCGCCGCCGACCTCGGGCTGCTGACCACCGGCTCCAGCGACTACCACGGCAGCCGCAAGTCCTGCCGCCTCGGTGACTGCACCACCGACCCCGAGATCTACGGCGAGATCGTGCGCCGCGCGACCGGCGCCTTCCCCGTTCCCGGCACGGGCGGCTGAGCCCGCCCCGTCGGACCGCCGCGGCCGTTTCGCGGCCCCGCCGTGCCCAAGGCGTGCCCAGACCGGGACGCCGTGTCGATTTCCGCACCCCCTGACGGGCCCTCGCTGCCGCGCGCCCGTGTTCCGTTCGTCCGTACCACCTCCTGCAAGGCCATCACCGTGTTCGACATCGCCGTTTTCAGTACTCTCTTCGTCACCCTTTTCGTGATCATGGACCCGCCGGGGATCACGCCGATCTTCCTGGCCCTGACCTCCGGTCGGCCGGCCAAGGTGCAGCGCCGGATGGCCTGGCAGGCCGCCACCGTCGCCTTCTGCGTCATCGCCGTCTTCGGTCTCTTCGGCGAGCAGATCCTGGGGCGGCTGCACATCTCGACGCCGGCCCTGATGATCGCGGGTGGTCTGCTGCTCCTGCTGGTCGCGCTGGATCTGCTGACCGGCAAGTCGGAGGAGCCGACCCAGACCAAGGACGTCAATGTGGCGCTGGTGCCGCTGGGGATGCCGCTGCTGGCCGGGCCCGGCGCGATCGTGTCGGTGATTCTGGCGGTGCAGCACGCGAACGGTCTCAGCGCTCAGGTGTCCGTCTGGGCGGCGATCGTCGCGATCCATGTGGTGCTGTACGTGGTGATGCGGTTCTCGCTGGTGATCATCCGCGTCATCAAGGACGGCGGTGTGGTGCTGGTGACGCGGCTGGCGGGCATGATGCTCTCCGCGCTGGCCGTGCAGCAGATCATCAACGGTGTCACGCAGGTGATCCAGGGATCCTGACGCCCCGGGCCGGCCCCGGATACGCGAAGCGCCCCCGTACACCTCGTGTGTACGGGGGCGCCGGCGCGTCATGTCGCGGCCGGGTCGTCAGGCCGCGGGCGGCCGTTAGCGGGCGATGGTGTCGGCCGGGCGGATGTAGATGCGCTGGCCTATGGCGGCGGCCTGCTGCACGATCCGGTTGACGGAGGCGGCGTCCACGACGGTGGTGTCCACGGCGGCGCCGTCGACGTCGTCCAGGCGCATGATCTCGAAGCGCATAAAGGCTTCTCCCTTCGTCTGATCCTCCTGAGGAGAACTGTTTGGTACGGCTTGCCGGGCTTCGTTGCCGGGCGTTCCGTATGGGCACAACGGCATGCCCAACACAATTATTCCCTACGCTAAAGAAATTTTTCGAGGACCTAAGTACTCGCTGGTAGGAGAGCGGTTGTGCCCAGAGAGTGACCGCCCGGACAATGGACCCGGTATGAGCAACATCCCGCCCACGGGCCCCACCGACCTCGCCGCGCTGGCCGCCGGTATCGAGCGCACCAACGAGCTGCTCACCCGCGTGCTCGCCGAGGTCGCCACCACGCCCTCCACCCACGCGGCGTTCGTCGACGCGGGCTATGTGTACGCCGCGACCGGGCGGCTGGTCGCCGGCACGGAGGACCGCAGGGCGTTCGACCTGGACGCCGAGGGGATCATCGAGGCGTTCATCGACAAGGCCCGGACGATCTTCCCGGACAGCCGGCTGCTGCGCGTCTACTGGTACGACGGCGCCCGCCGCCGTATCCACACCCAGGAGCAGCAGCGCATCGCCGAGCTCCCCGACGTCAAGGTCAGACTCGGCAACCTCAACGCCAACAACCAGCAGAAGGGCGTCGACTCTCTCATCCGGTCGGACCTGGAGTCGCTGGCCCGGCACCGCGCGATCAGCGACGCGGTCCTCATCGGCGGGGACGAGGACCTGGTCTCCGCGGTGGAGGCGGCACAGGGCTACGGCGCGCGCGTCCACCTGTGGGGCATCGAGGCCGCCGGCGGCCGCAACCAGGCCGAGCCGCTGCTGTGGGAGGTCGACAGCCAGCGCACCTTCGACCTGGAATTCTGCAAGCCGTACGTCACCCGGCGGCCGGGCGCCGAGTTCGCCGACCCCATGGCGGGCGAGGGGCCGGCGCCGACCCGCGACGAGGTCCGCTTCGTCGGCGCGCGGGTGGCCGCCCAGTGGCTGGCCGAACGCGGCCGCGAGTGGGTGGCCGAGCTGCTGCCCGGCCACCCGTACCTGCCGGGAACCGTCGACCAGGAGCTGCTGACCACCGCGGAGGCGATGCTCCAGCACTCCCTGCGCAACCATGCCGACCTGCGACGGGTGCTGCGGGACGGCTTCTGGGAGCACGTCCAGGGGCAGTACTAGGCGCGCTTGGTCCGGGTGAGCGGGTTCGGTCGGGCTACCCCTGCCCCGCCGCCTCCCAGAACCCGGCCAGCGCCGCGGCGGTGGTCGCCGGCTGTTCGGCGTTGGGGGAGTGCTCCGCGCCCTCGACGACCGTGCGGCGGGCGGACAGCCGCTCGGCCATCGCGTCCATCAGGGGCACCGGCCAGGCATAGTCGACCACGCCGGAGATCACATGCTTGGGCAGCGGTACGGCCGCCAGCTCCGCGACCCGGTCCGGCTCGGTGAGCATCTGCCGGCCGGTGGCGATCAGCTGCTCGGGAACGGTGTTCATCCACCGGCGGTACAGAAACGCGCCGATCTCCGGCGGCGTCGCCGCGTTCGCCGCCTCCGGCGGATCCAGCTCCCGCATCTTCTGCCAGACCGTCTCCCTGTCCAGCACGCCGAGCGCCTCGATCAGCATCCGCACCCTGGCCTGCTGGGACGCGGCGATGGCCGCCGGGCCGGAGCTGAGCACGGTCAGCGAACGGAACGGGGCCGGATCGCGCAGCACCGCGGCACGGGTGACCAGACCGCCCAGGGAGTGCCCCAGGAGATGCACAGGCCCGCCGTCGGCGTCCCGTACGGCCCTCGCCTGGGCCAGCACATCCAGCGCCAACTCGCCCTGTGCGTAAGCGACTTCGTCGCGCGGGCCGGGGGACTCGTGCTGCCCGCGGCCGTCCACCGCGACCGCCCGGAACCCGGCGGCGGCGAGCGGCGCGAGCAGCGCGATGAAGTCCTCCTTGCTGCCGGTGAATCCGGGCACCAGCAGGGCGGTGCCGATCGGGGCGCCGTCGGGCCGGGCGTCGTGCACGGCGAACGCGCCGCGCTCGGTGCCGAGTCGGTACGCGCGGGCGCAGGGGGGGAGCGTGAGAGTGGGCGGCCTGCTCATGGCACGAGGCTATCGGGGCGCGGGCGGTGCGCGGTCACGGCGGCGCCCGGGAACGCCGAAGGCCCGGCCCCCGCGTGGTGCGGGTGCCGGGCCTTCTGATCGCCGGATCAGCTCTCGGGCGTCGCCTCGGCGGCCGGGGCGGCGGCCTTGGCGCGGGTACGGCGCCGGACCGGCTTGGCCTCGGCGGCCTCGGCCGGAGCGGCCGCCTCCGCCGTCTCCGGCTTGGCCGCGGCCTTACGGGTCCGGGTCCGCTTCGGCTTGGCCGGCGCGTCCTCGGCGGCGGCCTCGACGACCTCCGCCTTCGCGGCGGTCTTACGGGTGCGGGTGCGCTTCGGCTTGGCCTCCGCGCCCTCAGCCGTGTCCACGGCGGCCTCGGCCGGAGCGGCTGCCGCCGTCGCCTCCGCCGTCTCCGGCTTGGCGGCGGCCTTACGGGTCCGCGTCCGCTTCGGCTTCGCCGGCGCCTCGGTGGCTTCGGCGGTCGCCACCGGCTCGGTGACCACCACCGACTCGACGGACTGCGCCGTGTCCACCGCGGCCTTGGCGGCGCTGCGGGTGCGGCGCCGGCGCGGCTTGGCGGGTGCCTCGGCGGCGTCGGCTGCCTCATTCGACGTCGCCGCCTCGGCGACCGGCGCGGCGCTCTCGGAGACCGCTACCGCCTCCACGGCCTCGGGGGCCGCGACGGCGGCCGGCGCGCTCTGGGCCGCGCCGCGGGTACGGCGACGGCGCCGCGGCTGACGCGGCTCGGCCGCGCCCTCCGCGCCCTCGGCGGTGTCCGCCGGGGCGGCACCCTGGGCGTCCGCGGAGCCGCCGTCCAGCGGCGTACCGCCCCGCGTCCGCCGCCGCTGCCGCGGCGTACGGGTCCGCTTGGGACGCTCCTCCTCGGCCACCGCGGCCGCCGACCGGCGCGGACCGCGCCCGCGGCCGCCGGTCTCGCCGAGGTCCTCGACCTCTTCGGCGGCCAGCCCGGCCCGGGTGCGCTCCGCACGCGGCAGTACGCCCTTGGTGCCCTCGGGGATGTCGAGCAGCTCGTAGAGGTGCGGCGAGGTGGAGTACGTCTCCTCCGGCTCGTCGAACGGCAGGTCCAGCGCCTTGTTGATCAGCTTCCAGCGCGGGATGTCGTCCCAGTCGACGAGGGTGACCGCGGTGCCCTTGGCGCCCGCGCGGCCGGTGCGGCCGATGCGGTGCAGATAGGTTTTCTCGTCCTCGGGCGACTGGTAGTTGATGACATGTGTCACACCCTCGACGTCGATACCGCGGGCGGCGACGTCGGTGCAGACCAGGACATCGACCTTGCCGTTGCGGAAGGCGCGCAGCGCCTGCTCGCGGGCGCCCTGGCCGAGGTCGCCGTGCACCGCGCCGGACGCGAAGCCGCGCCGGGAGAGCTGGTCGGCGATGTCCGCGGCGGTCCGCTTGGTGCGGCAGAAGACCATGGCCAGGCCGCGGCCGTCGGCCTGGAGGATGCGCGCGACCATCTCCGGCTTGTCCATGGAGTGCGCGCGGAAGACGTGCTGGGCGATGTTGGCGACGGTCTTGCCCTCGTCGTCCGGCGAGGTGGCGCGGATGTGCGTGGGCTGCGACATGTAGCGGCGGGCCAGCGAGATGACCTGGCCCGGCATGGTCGCCGAGAACAGCATCGTCTGGCGCTTGGCCGGCAGCAGCTGGATGATCTTCTCGACGTCGGGCAGGAAGCCCAGGTCGAGCATCTCGTCGGCCTCGTCCAGGACCAGGCTCCTGACCTGGGAGAGGTCGAGCTTCTTCTGGCCCGCGAGGTCGAGCAGCCGGCCGGGGGTGCCGACGACGACGTCGACGCCCTTCTTCAGCGCCTCGACCTGCGGCTCGTAGGCACGGCCGCCGTAGATCGCCAGGACCCGGACGTTGCGCACCTTGCCGGCGGTGAGCAGGTCGTTGGTGACCTGCTGGCACAGCTCGCGGGTGGGCACGACGACGAGGGCCTGCGGGGCCTCGGTCAGCTGCTCGGGCTTGGAGCGGCCCACCTCGACGTCGACGGGGACGGTGACCCGCTCCAGGAGCGGCAGGCCGAAGCCCAGGGTCTTGCCGGTGCCGGTCTTGGCCTGGCCGATGACGTCGTTGCCGGAGAGGGCGACGGGGAGGGTCATCTCCTGGATGGGGAAGGGGGAAACGATGCCGACGGCCTCAAGGGCCTCGGCGGTCTCGGGGAAAATCCCGAGCTCTCGGAACGTAGACAGAATCTTGCCTCTTCTGTGAGACGCGGCGTAAGGCGGCGAAGGGGGTCGTACCGTGCCGTCGTACGGGTTCGTACGGGGGCCGACCTGAAAGAGCCGGATGGCGCGGGACCACTGCCAACGCTCAGGCACTCGTGCCGCGAGCGGTGTCCCTCCTGCTGTGCGTACGTCTCGTACGCGCCGCGGGGGAGGGCGGTCGGTTTGGAGCCGATCGGGCCACCGACCGGGCATCCGCATTCGTGGAACGACCCACCGAAACTCGGCAGGTCTCATAGCACTGTACCCCGGATGCGTCCCGGCATCCGAAGACTTGTATGGGTGAGGAATTCGTCACTGCCCGGCGGGACGCGGGCACGGCGGTTCGGCCGGCCGTTCGCACGGGTGCACCCGGAGTGGCTGGCCAGGGCCTTCCCAGGGCCGCCGGGCGGGCTATTGTGCCGGTCATGGGAACGCCTGACAACGCCGCTGCTGACGCGCAAGAACACACCGGGATCGCTGCCCAGGACTGGGCGCAGGCATCCGCCGAACCGCACTACCGGGCGGCCGTGATCGATCTGCTCGGCGCGCTCGCATACGGCGAGCTGTCCGCCTTCGAGCGGCTGGCCGAGGACGCCAAGCTCGCACCGACGATGGACGACAAGGCAGAACTGGCCAAAATGGCCTCGGCCGAATTCCACCACTTCGAGCGGCTGCGGGAGCGGCTCGCGCAGATCGAGGCGGAGCCGAACGAGGCGATGGAGCCGTTCGCCGCCGCACTGGACGAGTTCCACCGCCAGACCGCGCCCTCGGACTGGCTGGAGGGCCTGGTCAAGGCGTATGTCGGCGACTCGATCGCCAGTGACTTCTACCGCGAGGTGGCCGCCCGGCTGGACTCCGACACCCGCGATCTGGTGCTGGCCGTCCTGGACGACACCGGGCACGCGTCGTTCGCCGTGGAGAAGGTACGGGCCGCGATCGAGGCCGATCCCCGGGTCGGCGGCCGGCTGGCCCTGTGGGCGCGGCGCCTGATGGGCGAGGCGCTCTCGCAGGCGCAGCGGGTGGTCGCGGAGCGTGACTCGCTCTCCACGATGCTGGTGGGCGGCGTGGCCGACGGCTTCGACCTGGCCGAGGTCGGCCGGATGTTCTCCCGGATCACCGAGGCGCACACCAAGCGGATGGCGGCGCTGGGGCTGGCGGCGTAAAGCCCCGGCGACACCGCGCGGCAACGCCACCGCGCAGCCACGAAGGGACCGGCACCCCGCCGAGGGGTCCGGTCCCTTGTGACGTTTCCGACGTTCCGGCGTTCCGGGGGTGCGCGGTCACGGTGCCGCGTCGGGCGGCCTCAGGCCGTCCGGTGGCCCTTCAGAGGGGCCGTCGGGCGGCGCAGCCGGTGGTGCGGGGATCGCGGAGGGCGGATCAGCACCGAGAGCAGTGCCACGCCCACGGCGAGCGCGGCGAGCAGCACCTCCACGGGATGTCCCGGGCCGAGGATCGAACGGGTCAGCAGCGCGCCGAACAGCGCGGCGACGGGGCCGGTGGCCAGCGTCAGGGTGCGCGAGGCGAAGCGTCCCGGCAGCCACCGGGTGGCGGCCAGGGCGATGGCGAGCCCGATGAGCACGGAGCCCAGCGCTTCCCAGATGAGCATGCTGTTCCCTCCCGCATGGCAAGGCCGATAGGACGAACAAATCGGTCGTAGGCGGTCGTACCCAGGGGCCGTCGCCAGCAACCCTCCCGCCGCCGACCGCCTGCCTGATCAGCGCAGCCGGAACGACACGAACGGCGGGCAGCCCGGTGGGCGTGTGGGGAACGGAAAGGGCGGCGGCCCGGAGGGAAGTCCTCCGGGCCGCCGCCCTTGTGCCGGGACGCGGGGCGCGTCCGCGGCGATGCTCAGAGCGTGCCGAAGCCGACCTTGCGGGCGGTCGGCTCGCCGATCTCCACGTAGGCCAGCCGGTCCGACGGGACCAGGACCTTGCGACCGTGGTCGTCCACGAGGCTCAGCAGGGTTGACTTGCCGCCCAGCGCGTCAGCCACCGCGCGCTCGACATCCTCGGCAGACTGCCCGCTCTCAAGAATGATCTCGCGGGGCGCGTGCTGCACGCCGATCTTGACCTCCACGGCTTTGTCCCTCCGACGGTCAGTTGGATACGCGGCGATCCGCGCCGTACGCAGCACACATTAGCCCGGTACGAGGGCGGGCACGTCTCCGTCGGGCATTCATGGGCAACGCCCGCAGCGAACAAGGTCAGTGCTGTTGGGGCGCCTCGGTGCCGTGCAGCGGGAAACCGGCGATGCCCCTCCAGGCGAGCGACGTCAGCAGCTGCACCGCTCCGTCGCGCGGCACCGTGCTCTCCGAGGAGAGCCAGTAGCGGGCCACCACCTGGGAGACCCCGCCCAGGCCCACGGCCAGCAGCATCGACTCGTCCCTGGACAGGCCGGTGTCCTCGGCGATCACCGCACTGATCGCCTCGGCGCACTCCAGCGAGACCTTGTCCACCCGCTCGCGGACGGCCGGCTCGTTGGTGAGGTCCGACTCGAAGACCAGCCGGAAGGCACCGCCCGGGTCCTCGACATAGGCGAAGTAGGCGTCCATGGTCGCCGCGACCCGCTGCTTGTTGTCGGTCGTCGACTCCAGCGCGGTACGTACCGACTGGAGCAGCGACTCGCAGTGCTGGTCCAGCAGCGCCAGGTAGAGCTCCAGCTTGCCGGGGAAGTGCTGGTAGAGCACCGGCTTGCTGACGCCCGCGCGCTCGGCGATGTCGTCCATGGCGGCCGAGTGGTAACCCTGCGCGACGAAAACTTCCTGCGCAGCGCCCAGAAGCTGGTTGCGCCTGGCGCGGCGTGGCAGGCGTGTGCCCCGCGGGCGCGCCGCCTCGGTCTGCTCGATGGCGCTCACGCTGCCTCCCAGAATTCGTTCCTTACGCGGACCGCACAAGATGGTGCACCGCGCCCGCCATCGTACTTTTGGGTAACCCGGCTGTGCGCGGTCGGAGCCGAGAATTTCTGGCCGGGACCGCTGCCGGAAGGCGACATAACAGTCCAGGTCATCGGTATTCGTCTTCGTTGATTTCTATGACGCGGGCCTGTTCGGCGAGATCCGCCAGGTTCGCGGAGTCGGCATCGTCACCTGTCAGTTCGTCGTCGCGCTGCGGGGCGAGGTCGGCGTGCTGTTCCTCGGCGTCCGCTTCCGGCGCCTCCACGTCGTACTCGGTCGTGCTGTCGTCTTCCTCGAAGGTCTCCGGGTCGGATGGGTCGACGCGCATGGTGGCTCCCTCTCTCGCGGGACGGCCGGTGCCTGGGCAGGAAGCAGGGGCCGGGCGGTCGCTGTGGAGCGGCGGCCCTAGATACGAGCCTAGGAGAGCGGCCGCGGCAGCGCGATGCGGTGTGTGACGGCGAACACACAATTCGGGGCGTGATCGTCTCGTAACATCGACCCCATGTCTTCGACCGAGTCGCCGGACACCAGCACCGCCGCCGCCCTCCCGGTGCCGCCAGCCGGCCCCGGCGCCCGGACGGGAGGGGTGGAGGCGGTGCGCTCCGTGCCCCTGCCGGGCCTGACGCTGACGGTGCGGGCGTCCGCCGGGACGCCGGGGGAGCGGGACGGGGCGGAGCCGGACGGCGGCCGGGCCCGCGAGCGCGCGCTCTACGTCCACGGCCTCGGCGGCTCCTCGCAGAACTGGTCGGCCCTGATGCCGCTGCTCGCGGACCGGGTGGACGGCGAGGCCCTGGACCTGCCCGGCTTCGGCACCTCACCGCCGCCGGACGACGGCAACTACTCCGTCTCCGCGCAGGCGCGCGCGGTCATCCGCTATCTCGACGCGTCCGGGCGCGGCCCGGTCCACCTTTTCGGCAACTCGCTCGGCGGCGCCGTCTCGACCAGGGTGGCGGCGGTCCGCCCGGATCTCGTCCGCACCCTGACACTGATCTCTCCCGCGCTGCCCGAACTGCGGCCGCAGCTGACGGCGATGCCCACGGCGCTGCTCGCGGTCCCCGGCATCACCCGGCTCTTCGGCCGGCTCACCCAGGACTGGACGCCCGAGCAGCGCACCCGCGAAGTACTGGCGCTCTGCTACGGCGATCCCGGCCGTATCACCCCCGAGGGTTTCAACTCCGCGGTCGACGAATTCGCGCGGCGCCTCGAACTCCCTTATTTCTGGGAGGTGATGGAGCGCTCGACGCGCGGTCTGGTGAACGCGTACACGCTCGGCGGGCAGCACAATTTGTGGCGTCAGGCAGAGCGGGTCCTGGCGCCGACGCTTCTCGTCTACGGTGGACGCGACCGCCTGGTCTCCTATCGGATGGCGCGGCGGGCGGCCGCGGCGTTCCGCGGTTCGCGGCTGCTGACACTGCCGGAGGCGGGGCACGTGGCGATGATGGAGTATCCGGAGACGGTGGCGCGGGCCTTCCGCGAGCTGCTCGACAGCCGGCCGGCCGGACCGACCGGGATAACCGCCGACGCGGGCAGGAGCTGAACAGGCCAGTGGGACGCCATAGCCGCCGGCCGGCGCCGGACACCGCAGCCGACGGTCCGCAGAACACAGTTCCGTCCCCCGCGCCCGCCGGGCCCGGCGGGGCGGCGCCCACACCGGGGCAGGGGCGTCGACGGCGCGCACCGGACGGGCCGCAGGGCGGCGGGGTGCGCGGCGGCCACCCCGAGCAGCGCGAACCGGGCGGCGGCTGGGGCGCGCCCCCGGCTCCGACGCCCGCCCATGGCACACCGAGGGTGCCCCGTCCGCGTGCGGCGGGCGCGGCCGGGGTGAGCGGATTCGGGCAGCCGGGGGGCACGGCCCGCGGGACCGTCGGCGGCCCGGTGGGATTCGGTACGCCCCTGGGTACACCGCACACCCCGCCCCCGGGCGGCCCACGCCGGGAATACCTGGACGCCTTCTCGGACGACGACGTGTTCCTGGCCGGTGCTCCCGGGGCGCGCGGCGGGGACGGGCTGCCGCCCGGCGGCCGGTTCACCGGGCGGTCGGTGGTCTTCGACCGGGACGAGATCGACGAGCTGGACCGGCGCGACGGACTCGGCGCGGACGGCGCGGGGCCGCACGGTCCGGCGGATCCGTCGTACGAGGACGCCGACACCTACGGGGACGCGTACGCGGACGGGGCGGAGCCGGACGACACGAAGGGCGCCAAGGGTCGTACGTTCACCGGCGCCGCGGCCGCCGCGGTCACCACCGTGCTCGCCGTGGTCATCGCGGGCCAGGTCGCCGACCAGCACAACGAGGGTGAGGCGGCACAGGCCCGGAGCGGCCCGGACCGCGCGGACGGGACCGACGACCAGGCGTCCAGGTCGCACCCCCGGCCGACGCCGGACGCCAAGCCCGCCACGTACGACCAGAAGATGGCGCAGGTCTTCCCGCTGGACGCGAAGCTGACCGGCAGCGGCCGCTTCAAGGCGACCGGCGGGGACGCCAGGGCGCCCGGCCGGGGCAAGGTGCTGCGCTATCGCGTCGACGTCGAGGAGGGGCTGCCGCTGGACGGAACGCTCTTCGCCGACGCGGTGCACAAGACCCTGAACGACGACCGCAGTTGGGCGCACGGCGGGGTGCGGACGTTCCAGCGGGTGGGGTCGGGCGACGCCGACTTCGTGATCACGCTGGCCAGCCCGGGGACCACCGCGAAGTGGTGTGCGAAGTCCGGTCTGGACACCACCGAGGACAACGTCTCCTGCGATTCGGCGGCGACCGAGCGCGTCATGATCAACGCGTACCGGTGGGCGCAGGGCGCGAAGACCTACGGCGACGACAAGATGCACGCCTACCGCCAGATGCTGATCAACCACGAGGTCGGCCACCGGCTCGGACACGACCACGAGGCGTGCTCCCGGCCGGGCGCACTGGCACCCGTGATGATGCAGCAGACGAAATTCCTGACGACGGACGGCGCGACCTGCCGGCCCAACTCGTGGCCGTTCCCGACCGAGCGGTGAGCCGGGGCCGGTGGGCGGCCGGCCGCGCACTACGAACTGTCGCGTAGCGATCACATAGCGCGCTGGAACGTCCCCCGGGGCGGAAAGTCACGCCCGTTCACCCCTTCCGGTGGCGCGATGGACAACCGTCCATCGGGCCACCGGACCCTTTGCGTAGCTTCTTCCTGCAGGTGACGGGGAGACCGTCGCGCCAGGGACACCGACAGGAAGGGCGGGGGTGCACTCGTGCGCGTGGGGCTGCTGACCGAGGGTGGTTATCCGTATGCGTCGGGTGAGTCGTGGGGGTGGTGCGACCGGCTCGTACGCGGGCTCCCCGGCCATGACTTCGAGATCTACGCCCTGACCACCGGCGCCCGCCAGGAGGCGCGGGGCTGGGAACGGGTGCCGGAACACGTCCGCCTGGTGCGCACCGCGCCGCTGTGGGGCGAGTTCCCCGAGGAACACCGGCGGCACGTCGAGGAGCGCAGGGGCCGCACGGCCGCACGCCGCGACCGCCGCCGCTTCGCCGAGCACTTCGGCGACCTCGCGGCGGCCTTCGGCAGCCAGCCCCCCGAAGGCCCGTCCGCCGCTGCCGGCGGCGGCCCCGGCGAGCCCGCCGCCGGACAGGCGGACCGTTTCGCCGCCGGACTCTACGGGCTCGCCGAACTCGCCCGCGAACACGGCGGACTGCCCGCACTCCTGCGTTCCGAGGACGCCGTACGCATCCTGGAGGGCGCCTGCCGGGGCCACCGGGCGCTGCGCGCCGCCCAGGGCGCACAGCTCCAGGACTTCCTGGCCGTCACCGAACACCTCGAACTCGCGCTGCGCCCGCTGTCGCTGGACTGGTACGGCGACAGCTTCGACCCCGGGCTCGGCGGCGTGGACCTCTGCCATGCCACGTCCGGCGGCGCGGCGGCCCTCCCCGGGCTGTTGGCCAAACGCTTCTTCGGCACTCCGCTGCTGGTCACCGAGTACGGCGTCCGGCTGCGCGAGCACTACCTCGCACGCGCGGCGGCGCCCCTGAGCGCTGCCGTACGCGCACTGCTCGCCGCCTTCCAGGGAGCCCTCGTCGCGGAGACCTACGCACAGGCCGCGCTGATCACCCCCGGCAACACCCACGCCCGGCGCTGGCAGCAGCGCTGCGGCGCCGACACGGCCCGGCTGCGCACCGTCTACCCGGGCATGGACGCCGCCCGTTTCGCCTCCGTCGCCGACGCCCAGCCGGACGACTCCAAGACACTGGTCTGGGTCGGGGCGATCGAGCCCGCCAAGGACCTGGTCGCCCTGCTGCACGCCTTCGCGGAGATCCGCAGGGCCGAGCCGGAGGCCACTCTGCGGATCGTCGGCGGGGTCGGCCGCGCCCCCCAGGCCGCCGGCTACCTGGCGCACTGCCGGTCGCTGGCCGCCCAGCTCTTCCCCGACGAGGCGGCCGACGCCCGCACCATCGGCGAGAACCCGGTCACCTTCGAGGAGATCGGCGGCCCGGACCTGCCGTCGCTGGAGGACGCGTACGCCTCCGCCGCCGTCGTGGTCCTCTCCAGCGTCATCGAGGGCTTTCCGCGCTCCCTGGTGGAGGCGATGTTCTGCGGCCGCGCCACGGTGTCGACCGATGCCGGCGCGGTCTGCGAAGTCATCGGCGGCACCGGGCTGGTGGTCCCGCCGCGCAACCCCCGCGCTCTCGCCGACGCGGTCGGCGCCCTGCTCGGCGACCCGGAGCGCCGGGCGCGGCTGGGCGCGGCGGCCCGTGCGCGGGCGCTCGAACTGTTCACCGCCGAGCAGAACATCACGGCATTTCGTGGCATCTACCTGGAGCTGATCTCGCGCGCCCCGGCCCGTCCGGCCGCCTGCCCGGCGGTGGACGCGCAGGGCGTACCGCGGCCGTTCGCCCGCCCCGCCGAGTCGCATGTCCCGGGCCGCTGGGCCGGGCCCGCCGCCACCCCTGCCGCCGATCCGGCGGGGCGTACGCCCAGCTGGGCCAAGGCAGCGCGGGCGGAGCCGGTCGGGGCGTACCCCGGGGAGGAGGCCGCCGGGCCGTCGAATGCGGACGGCGGTGCCACGGGGCGGGCCGACGGGCCGGCCGGGAGACCCGGTCGGACGACCGCTGTGCCGGTCGGCGCCGGCGCACTCCGGAGGCTCGGGGGCGGTGCGCATGCGTGACGCCGGGGAGGGAAGCGCGGCACGGGACGGCGACGAGGTGGACGTGGTGGACGTGGTGGACGTGGTGAGCGTGCTGGAGAGGACGGTGGCGACGGACATGACGGTGGCGGCGGGTGTGGCGAAAGCGGCGAGGGCGGCGGGCGTCCGGCAGGCGGCGGGCGCGGCGTACGCCGGCAACCCGGGGCAGGCCCGGGGGACAGGGGCCGGGGCATGACCGCGTCGGAGACGGAGCGCACGGCGCCCGGTGGCCCGTCCGCCCGGAAAGACATCGGGAACATCGGGAACGCCGCGAACATCGAGGGCGCCGAGGCCGCCGAGAACACCGGGGACGCGAAGGGCTCCACGGTTCCGGTGGGGACACCGCGCCCCGCGCGCCGTGGCCCCGCCGACCCCGTGCGCGCCCTGATGCACCGGCACCGCAAGCTCTGCGAACACGCCGTCGACGCGCTGGAGATCGCCGCCGGGCTGGAGGCGCACGGCGTGACCGACCGTACGGCCGCCCGGTTCCGGCACCGTGATGTCTTCTCGCTGGCCGAGGAGCTCTACGCCCGGGTGCCGCGCGCCGAGTCCGACGACACCCCGGCGCCCCGGGCCGAGCCCTCCGGGCGCTCCCGCAGCGTGCGCTGGACGCTGCATCTGCTGCCCGGCGCGGTCTGCGTCGCGGCGGTCGCCGCCGTCGACGCGGCGGACGCGCCAACTCCCCTGGTGCGCCCGGCGGTTGCCGTCACCGGCATCGTGCTGGTCGTCCTCGCGGTGCGACTGGGCGTACGGTCAGGGCCGCTGCGGGTGCGCCACCAGGCCGGACCCCGGACCGCGGCCTTGTGGACCTGCTGGACGGCGGGGTACGCCGTCTACGGCGACTGGCTGCTGGCCCGGCTGACGGCCGGCGGAAGCCTCCGCAGCCTCATCGACGGTCTCCCGTACGTGCACCCCAGGGCGGACCTCGCCACCGCCGTGGCGCTGGCCTTCGGCATCGCCCCCGCCGCCTGGTGCGCCCACCGGTTCGCGGTACGCGGACGGCGCTTCCTCGCCGCCAGCCGCTGCCTCACCGAACTCGCCGCCCGGACCCGGCCGTTGCTGGTCGGCGTCACCCTGCTCTTCCTGGGCGCGCAGGTGGCGCTGCTGGCCGGCGCGGGACTGCTCTTCGGGGGCGCGGGCAGCACCCTCCGGGGGATGCTGCCCGCGACCGCGGCGGCCGCCCTGGGGCTGCTGCTCTTCCTCGCCCGGCTGCTCGCCCTGCACGGCTTCCCGCGGGCGGCAGCGGCCGGCGTGGCCTTCGCCGCCGCCCTGGAAGCCCTCGCGCTGGCCACGGTGCTGATCGCCCGGATCCCCGGCCTGGCCTTGGCCGGCCGCCCGGTGGAGGCACTGACCACCCTCGCCGGACCGGCCGCCGTACCCGCCGCGGCCTGCGCGGCCGCCGCACTCGGCCTGCTGGTCCACGGCCTGCGGGTGCTGACCGGCGCCCGCGCGCACTCGCCCGCCGCCGCCCTGCCGCTGGAGGCGGACCGGCCGTGACCCTCCCGACCACCCCCGGTGCACACCGCGCCACCCCCTCGGCACCCCCACCACGCACCACCCCCGGAGCGGCACCCCGACACGGCCGTTCCGGGACCTTCGGCGCGGGCACCTCCCCCCACACGGCCCCGCCCCCGAGGCGGACGCCGAACCCGCCGGCCGTCCTCGGCCCCCCGCTGAAGTTTTCCTCCTTCCCGCAACCCGCCTTAGGAGCACGACACATGAACGTCCACCCCACCACTGGCCACGGGCACCGGGGGGTCGCACGATGAGGGTCCTGCTCATCGGTGCCAACGGGTACCTCGGCCGCTATGTCGCCGACCGCCTGCTCGCCGACCCCGCCGTCCAGCTCACCGCGCTCGGCCGGGGCGACGACGCGGACGTCCGCTTCGACCTGGCCACCGGCAGCCCCGGCGCACTCACCCGCTTCCTCGACGCCGTCCACCCCGGGGTCGTCGTCAACTGCGCGGGCGCCACCCGGGGCGGCGCCCGCGAGCTGACCCGGCACAACACCGTCGCGGTCGCCACCATCTGCGAATCGCTGCGGCGCAGCGGCTGCGGCGCCCGGCTGGTGCAGCTGGGCTGCGCCTCCGAGTACGGCCCCTCCCAGCCCGGCTCGTCCACCGCCGAGGACGCGGTGCCGCGCCCCGGCGGGCCGTACGGCGTGAGCAAGCTCGCCGCCACCGAACTGGTCCTGGGCTCCGGGCTCGACGCCGTGGTGCTGCGGGTCTTCTCGCCGGTCGGCCCCGGCACCCCGGCCGGCTCGCCGCTCGGCCGGCTCGCCGAGGCGATGCGCCGCGCGATGCAGTCCGGCGACAGCGAACTCAAACTCGGCGGGCTCGGCGTCCAACGGGACTTCGTCGACGTCCGCGACATCGCGCGGGCGGTGCACGCCGCCTCGCTCTCCGCCGCGCAGGGCGTCGTCAACATCGGCACCGGACGCGCCGTACGGCTGCGCGAGGCCGCTTCCGTGCTCGCCCGGGTCGCCGGCTTCGGGGGCTCGCTGCACGAACTCGACTCGCCGCCCGCCCGGCTGGTGATCCCGGCCCCGGCGACCGAGCACACCGTGGGTTCGCCGCCCGCCACCTACCCGTATCCGGACGGCTGCGGCGCCTGGCAGCAGGCCGACGTCCGCACCGCACGCGACCGCCTCGGCTGGCGCCCCCGGATCGGCCTGGAGGAATCGCTGGCCGACATCTGGATGGAGGCCGCATGTCGTATCTGACCACCCCCACCGACCTCACCCGCGCGGCCACCGGCGCCGGGCCGCTGGGCATCGGCGTACCCGGCTTCGCCCATCCGCTGCTCGCGCCCACCGAATGGGCGGAGCTCCTGCGCTGCACCCGGGGGGCGGGGCACGGCCGTGGCCCCGTGGCGCCGGTGAGCTGGGCGGTGCTCAACGTGTCCAACGGGCCGGGGGCCCGCCCCGACCCGCACTGCCTCCCGGCCGCGGCCCGGCTGCGCGCGGCCGGCATCCGCCTGATCGGCCATCTGGACCTGGGGAACGGCGCGCGCCCCTTCGGCGAGCTGATCTCCGACGCGCACCGCTACCTGGAGTGGTACAAGGTGGACGGCTTCTGGATGGACCGCTGTCCCACGGACCGGACACGGCTTCCCGAAACCCGGCGGATCGCCACCACCCTGCGGGCCCTGCTCGACGACGCCTATCTCGTCTTCGGGCACGGCACCCACCCCTGTCCCGGCTACGCCGAGCACGCGGACCAGCTGGTGACCTTCGCCGGCCCGTGGACCGACTACCGCTGGTCGCAGGTGGCCGAGTGGACCGCCGATCTTCCGCCCGAGCGGTTCTGCCACCTCGTCCACGGAGTGCCGCGGACACATCTGGACGAAGCGCTGCGGATCGCCCGCTGGCAGGGGGCCGGCACGGTGTACTTCACCGATCATCGTGACCGGGGCGGTGATGCCTGGGAGTCGCTGCCCGGCTACTGGGACGAATTTGTCTCGCGCATCGGACCGGGTGTCTCGGAATGAAGAAGGGCGTGGCAGTGTTACGGAGAACGTCCGTACTGAATTACCAGTCAACACCCATGTTGAGGTCTTCGTGTCGCTGCCACCCCTGGTCGAGCCCGCTTCCGAGCTCACCGTCGACGAGGTCCGCAGGTACTCCCGCCACCTGATCATTCCCGATGTGGGGATGGACGGGCAGAAGCGGCTGAAGAACGCCAAGGTGCTGTGTGTCGGCGCCGGCGGCCTGGGCTCGCCCGCGCTGATGTACCTGGCCGCGGCCGGCGTCGGCACTCTCGGCATCGTGGAGTTCGACGAGGTCGACGAGTCCAACCTCCAGCGCCAGATCATCCACAGCCAGTCGGACATCGGCCGCTCCAAGGCCGCGTCCGCCAAGGACTCGGTGCTGGGCATCAACCCGTACGTCACGGTCAACCTGCACGAAGAGCGCCTGGACTCCACGAACGTCATGGAGATCTTCGCGGAGTACGACCTGATCGTGGACGGCACGGACAACTTCGCCACCCGCTATCTGGTCAACGACGCCTGCGTGCTGCTGAACAAGCCGTACGTGTGGGGTTCGATCTACCGCTTCGACGGCCAGGCGTCGGTGTTCTGGAGCGAGCACGGCCCCTGCTACCGCTGCCTGTACCCCGAGCCCCCGCCGCCCGGCATGGTCCCCTCCTGCGCCGAGGGCGGCGTCCTGGGCGTGCTCTGCGCGTCCATCGGCTCCATCCAGGTCACCGAGGCGATCAAGGTCCTCACCGGCACCGGCGACCCGCTCGTCGGCCGCCTGATGATCTACGACGCGCTGGAGATGACCTACCGCCAGGTCAAGGTCCGCAAGGACCCCGACTGCGCGGTCTGCGGCGACAACCCGACCGTCACCGAGCTCATCGACTACGAGGCCTTCTGCGGCGTCGTGTCCGAGGAGGCCCAGCAGGCGGCGGCCGGCTCGACGATCACTCCCAAGCAGCTCAAGGAGTGGATCGACGCCGACGAGAAGATCGAGATCATCGACGTCCGCGAGCCGAACGAGTACGAGATCGTCTCGATCCCCGGCGCCCGGCTGGTCCCGAAGAACGAGTTCCTGATGGGCACCGCCCTCCAGGACCTGCCGCAGGACAAGAAGATCGTCCTGCACTGCAAGACGGGCGTCCGCTCCGCCGAGGTCCTCGCCGTCCTGAAGTCCGCCGGCTTCGCCGACGCGGTGCATGTCGGCGGCGGCGTCATCGGCTGGGTCAACACGATCGAGCCGGACAAGCCGATCTACTGATCCCGCGCCGCACACGAAAGGCGCCGGTCCGCATCGTCCGCGGACCGGCGCCTTCGTGGTGCCGGCGAGGCCGGCCGGCTCAGATCTCGCCCTTGCGGGTCAGATACGTGAAGGCCAGCCACCCCGGCAGCACCGGCAGCCAGAACACCATCAGCCGGAACAGCAGCACCGCGGGGAACGCCGTATCGGCGGCCAGCCCGGAGAACGTCAGCGCGGTCATCAGCGCACCCTCGACGGCACCCAGACCGCCCGGCGTCGGCGCCGCCGACCCCAGCGCGTTGCCCGCGAGGAAGGCGACCGCGATGGCCGCGTAACTGATCTGGTCGCCGCCGCCGAACGCCCGGATCGAGGCGTCCAGACACATCACGTTCGCCGCCGTCAGCAGCAGCATGCCGCCGATGCCGGTGATCAGCTTCCGCGGCCGCTGGAGGATGTCCAGCATCCGCGGGACCACGCCCGCGAACAGCGACCGCACCCGCGTCGAGACGAACTTCCGCAGCGCCGGCACCGCGGTGACGATCAGCACCAGCACCGCCACCGTCAGCAGACCCGCGATGACCGTACGGGACGGCGAGATCTGCGGGGTGTCGTGTGTGCCGGTCAGATAGCCGAAGATCAGCAGCAGCAGGATGTGACTGCCCAGACCGAACAGCTGGGACGCGCCGACGCTCGCCACCGCCAGACCCGGCCGGACCCCCGCGCGCTGCAGGAACCGCGCGTTGAGCGCCACACCGCCGATCGCCGCGGGCGCCACCAGCTTCACGAAGTTGCCCGCGATCTGCGCGATCACCGTCCGTACGAACGACACCTTCTCGGTGACGAACCCCAGCAGGCTCATCGCCGCCGCGATGTACGTCAGCGCCGAGAAGAACATCGCGACCAGCACCCACACCCACTGGGCCTCGCTGATCACATCGCCGAGGTTGAAGTTGGCGAGCTGCGACAGCAGCAGATACACCGCGACCGCACCGGCGATCCAGCTGATCAGGATGCGCGGGCTCAGCCGCTCCAGCTTCGCCGGCTCGATCGCCGCCGTCGGGCGGATCAGCAGCACCTGCCGGCGGATCTGGGCGAGCAGATCCTCCTCGCGGGCCTCCTCCGACGCCTCTTCCAGTGCCCGCTTCTGGGCGGCCTTCTCCGCGCTCCGCTCGGCCCGCAGCGTCTTGCGGTCCTTCGGGCCCTCCGCCGCCCGCGCCTCCCGCGCCTCCTTCGCCGCCTCCGAGGCCGCCAGCACCGCCTCCCGCTCCCGCTTGGAGCGCTCACGGGCCAGCTGGCGCAGCGTCGCCCGGGTGGTGCGGCTCAGCGCGATCGGCTGGAGCAGCGGAAGACTGTCGGCGACCGCGTCCGGGCCCAGCACCTCGACGGCCGCGGCGACCGCGCGCTCGGCGCCGACCCGCAGCCCGCAGGTGGTCAGCAGCTGCGCGATGTCCATCCGCAGCACCAGGTCACCGGCCGCGATCTCGCCGCCGCGCAGCTCGGTCAGGACGATATTGCCGGAACGATCCACCAGCAGGGCGTCACCGACCAGCCGCCGGTGCGCGATCCGCCGCGACTGCAACGCCTCGACCTGCCGCCAGGCGCTGTGCATCAGCGCGTCGGTGATCTCCTCGTCGGCCAGCGAGTCCAGGGTGCGGCCACCGATGTGCTCGTAGACGAGCATCACCGCGTCCGGGCCGAGCTCGGACGTGGCGATCAGCTTGGGGGCGCTGGCACCCGCCGCGATCGCCGCGTACGCCAGCAGCGCCTCCTGCTCCAGCGCCTGGCGCAGCGACTGGAGGCTGCGGCGCTGGTTGATGCCGCGCAGCGACAGCCGCCGCCACACGCGGTAGAAGAAGCCCTGCGCCTGCTGCTCGCGGTCCACGACGGTGACGTCGATGGGCGGGCCGTCCTCCAGGGTGACGATGTAGCGGCGGCCGCGCTCCGACAGCTCCGCGTGCTCGTGCGGGTCCGCGGCCTTCTCGGCGTTCTCGGCGGTCTCCGCCCGCATCGCGCTGACCGGCCGGAAGCCGACCCGGCGCAGCCCCGCGAGAAGGTTCTGTCCGGTGGGGCGGACGTTGGGGGAGCCGACGGTGTAGAGGGTCCCGTAGGCGACGGTCCAGCCGATCAGCAGGGTCGTGGCGATGGCGAACGGTGTGGTGTACCGGCCGACCAGCACCGCCACCACGTCCAGCAGCACCACGCCCCACATCGCGACCCGCCAGCGCGGCCGCCGGGACATCCCCACCGCCGTCATGTAGGCGATGACGGGCGCGAGATAGCTGTGCACCGGCGGCGTGAGGCCACCGCTCTCCAGCGGCTGGGTCAGCGCGTCCCGGATGGAGGCCGGGGCGGCCTCGGCCACCCACAGGTCCGTCGCCAGCGACACACCGTGCGCGAGGACGGCGGCGAGCACACCGTCCGCGATCCGCAGCCCGTCCCGCTTGATCAGCCGCTCCACGGCGAACGCCACCGGCACGATCAGGACCGCGACGCTGGAGGTCAGGCCCGCCAGGTTGATCAGCAGCTGGGGCGCCGCCTTCGCGCCGGTGCCGATGTCCGTCTCCAGGCCCTGGGTGGTGCCATGGGCGAACGCGGCCAGCGCGAGGACCACCGTGATCCCGACGATGCCCAGCAGCAGCCGCAGCAGATCGGCGGGGCGGTGCACACGGGCGGGCAGCAGCGGCTCGTCCCCGGAGACCCGGTCGACGTGGAACTCGCCGTACTCGTCCGGGGACAGGTCGGAGCGGTGCGAACCCGTACGGGGCGTGCCGCGGGCCGGCTCGGCGGGCCGGTCCTCGCCCTGCTCGTGCCCCGTGTGCCGGTCCCGCTGGTCCCGACGGTCCTGCGCCTCCTGCTCGCCCCGCTTCTCCTTCTGCCGCTTGCGTGGTGTGGGCTTCTCGGGCCCTTCCGGCCTCTCGGACGCCCCTGGTCGTTCGGCCTTCTTGATCGTGCTCGCCTTTTCGGTAGCGGAAGCCGTGTCCGGCCCCCGTTGGTGCTTCCCCTGTCGTGCCGCCCGCCGCCGTCCCGGCCGCGTGGTCCGTGCGGCCGCTCCCGGGGCGGCTACGGCGGCGTCGACGGCCAGCGCGTCAGGGGCGCCCGCCTCCCGTGGAGGCGCCGCACCCTGCTGCTCGGCCGTCTCTTCTTGATCTCGTATCACCAGTCACCGTCCGGAAGATGGTGGCACGGCCCGGCTTCGACAGGGGGCATCAGGGGTGCATTTCGGTGGTGCGGGAAGCGGAACGCCCTCCACCGCCCGCGCGTCACGGGACTCCGCAGCGAGCCCCGCAAGGGGCGCCGCGCCGGGTGCCCACGGCCATTGTCGGTGGCGTGCGGCAGGATGGAGCGAATGAGTGGGACCGGAGACACCGCGGCCTCCCGCGCCGCCGCCGACAAAGCCGGAAAGCGCGCCGCCACACCCGGCGCGGACGCCGGTGAGCTGCCCGAATACGCGGAGCGGGTGCTCGCCGTCGCCGAGCTGATCCCGGCCGGCCGGGTGCTGACCTACGGCGATGTCGCGGAGTGGCTGGAGGAGGGAGGGCCCCGTCAGGTGGGCCGCGTGATGGCGCTCTACGGGGGCGCGGTGCCCTGGTGGCGGGTGGTGCGCGCGGACGGCGTGCTGCTGCCGGGCAGCGAACTGCGCGCACTGGCGCACTACCGGGACGAGGGCACCCCACTGCGCGGGGCGTCGCGAACCGCCGAGAGCCACATACCGCGGCTCGACATGCGGCGGGCCCGGTGGGACGGCCGGTCGGACGACGGCCGGCCGGACGATGGCCCGCACATAGCCGGCTGACCGCACGCCCGCCGGTCGGCGGGCCGGCCCGCCGGGTCCCGGCAGGGGACGCGCTGCGGCTCGCGCACCGCCTGGCGTACCGTCGGGCACTGCCGTCACCGCGGACCCGCCCCCGGCGCGCCCCGCACCACGTCCACGCCCCCAGGGGCGCGACGCGGCGGCACGCCCCGCACAACGAACCGCACCACCTCTCGCATTACGACCAGCACCTCCACCAGGACCGGCGATCCACGTGAGTTCCCCTTTCCCGGCGTCTCCGGCGTCCCCGGCGTTCCCGGCCATGCCGCCGACGCGGCAGCACCGGGCGGCGCGCCGCGCTGCCGCCGGCGCGTACCGGCTGGTGCGCACCCCGCCGGGGACGACCGACCCTCCTGCCTTGGACGCAGCCCAGCGCGCCGTGGTTGACCACCGGCACGGCCCGCTGCTCGTCCTGGCCGGGCCCGGCACGGGGAAGACCACGACGCTCGTGGAGTCGGTCGCGCGCCGGGTACGCGACGGCGGCGACCCCGAACGGATCCTCGTCCTCACCTTCAGCCGCAAGGCCGCCGTCGAACTCCGCGACCGGCTCGCCGCCAGGCTGGGCGGCAGCTTCGTCCCCCAGGCCACCACCTTCCACTCCTTTTGCTACGCCCTGGTCCGCGCCCACCAAGACGCGGAACTCTTCGCCGACCCGCTGCGGCTGCTGTCCGGACCCGAGCAGGACCTCGTCGTCCGTGAACTCCTCGAAGGCCAGGCGGAACTGGCCGGCGACGGGCGCGCACAGGTCAACTGGCCGGACGAGCTGCGCGCCTGCCTGACCACCCGCGGCTTCGCCGACGAGGTCCGCGCGGTGCTCGCCCGCAGCCGCGAACTGGGCCTGGGGCCGGACGCGCTGGGCGCCTTCGCGCGGCGCACCGGACGGCCCGACTGGAGCGCCGCCGCCGCCTTCCTCGCCGAATACCTCGACGTCCTGGACGCCCAGGGCGTGCTGGACTACGCCGAACTGGTGCACCGCGCGGTGCTGCTCGCCGAGCAGACCGACGTCGCGGCCCGGCTGGCGGCCGCCTACGACGCGGTCTACGTCGACGAGTACCAGGACACGGACGTCGCGCAGGTACGGCTGCTGCGCGCGCTCGCCGGCAACCACGGAGCCACGGCCGAACCGGGCTCCCCGGGCCGCACCCTCGTCGCCTTCGGCGATCCCGACCAGTCGATCTACGCCTTCCGGGGCGCCGACGTCAACGGCATCCTCGACTTCCCGCAGACCTTCCGGCGCGCCGACGGCACCCACGCGCCGGTGGCGGTGCTGCGCACCTCCCGCCGCTCCGGCGCCGCCCTGCTGACCGCCACCCGCCAGCTGGCCCGCCGGATGCCGCTGACCCGCCTCCCGGCGCAGAAGGTCCGCGCGCACCGCGAACCGGTGCCCGTACGGGACGGCGGCCGCGTCGAGGCGTACACGTACCCGACCTCGGGCGCCGAACTGGACAACATCGCGGACATCCTGCGCCGCGCCCACCTGGAGGACGGCGTGCCCTGGCGCGAGATGGCCGTCCTCGTCCGCGCCGGCGGGCGCTCGATACCCGCCGTACGCCGTGCGCTCACCGCCGCCGGAGTGCCGCTCGACATCGACGGCGACGACCTGCCGCTCCGCCACGAACCGGCGGTCGCGCCGCTCCTGGGCGCGCTCCGGGCGGCGGCACGGGCGACACTGGCCGTGCCTGCGCCGACTCACGGCGTGCCCGCCGCGCCGGCTGGTGAAGCCCCCGCCTCCGACCCACCGGGCCCCGAGGCCGAACCGGGCCTGGACGCAGAACCGGGCCCCGACGCCGAGCCGGCCCCCGACGGCGAACCGGGCTCCTCGGCCGAACCGGCCCCCGAGGCCGACACCGCCCCTTCCTGGATCGACGCCGAGACCGCCATAGAGCTGCTGACCTCGCCGCTCGGCGGCATGGACGCGGCGGACCTGCGGCGGCTGGGGCGCGCACTCCGCGAGGAGGAACGGGCCGCCGGACACGCCCTGCCACGGCCCTCCGACGAACTGATCGCACGGGCCCTCGCCGAACCGCAGCGCCTGGTGGCACACGATCCGGCGTACGCCCGCGGCGCCCAGCGGCTCGGCCTGCTGCTGCGCAAGGCCCGCGAACTCCTGGCCGGCGGCGGCACCGCCGAACAGGCCCTGTGGGAACTGTGGGACGGCACCCCCTGGCCGCAGCGCCTGGAGCGGGCGGCCCGGCGCGGCGGCGCCGCGGGCCGCAACGCCGACCGGGACCTGGACGCCGTCGTCGCGCTCTTCGAGACCGCGGCCCGCGCCGAGGAACGCACCGGCGGCCGCGGCGCGCTCAACTTCCTGGAGGAACTGGACGCACAGGACATCGCCGCGGACACCCTCACCCGCCGCACCGTCCGCCCCGACGCGGTACGGCTGATGACCGCACACCGCTCCAAAGGCCTGGAATGGCGGCTCGTGGTCGTCGCCGGCGTCCAGGAAGGGCTCTGGCCCGACCTGCGCCGCCGCGGCTCGCTCCTGGAGGCGGACCGGATCGGCCGGGACGGCCTCGCCGAACCGCTCACACCGGGCGCGCTGCTCGCCGAGGAACGCCGGCTGTTCTACGTGGCCGCCACCCGCGCCCGCGAGCGGCTGATCGTCACCGCGGTGAAGGCCGCCGCCGACGACGGCGACCAGCCGTCCCGCTTCCTGACCGAGCTCGGCATCACCCCCCAGGACGTCACCGGCCGCCCCCGCCGCCCCCTCTCCGTCGCCGCGCTGGTCGCCGAACTGCGCGCCACCACCGTCGACCCGGACGCCACCCCGGCGCTGCGCGAAGCCGCCGCGCAGCGGCTGGCGAAACTGGCCGCGCTGACCGACGACGACGGCCACCCCCTGGTGCCGGCCGCCCACCCGGACAACTGGTGGGGCCTGTACGAACCGACCCACAGCACCGTCCCGTTGCGCGACCGCGACCGGCCCGTGGTCCTCTCCGGAAGCGCCCTCGACCAGCTCGCCAACACCTGCTCCCTCCAGTGGTTCCTGGGACGCGAGGTGAAGGCCGATCCCCCGTCCACCGCGGCCCAGGGCTTCGGCAACGTGGTCCACGTCCTGGCCGACGAGGTCGCCTCGGGCCGTGCCCCCGCCGACCTCACCGTCCTCATGGAGCGACTGGACTCCGTATGGGACGCGCTGGCCTTCGACGCCCCCTGGAAGTCACGCCAGGAGAAGGACAACGCCCGCGCCGCCCTGGAGCGCTTCCTGCGCTGGCATGTGCGGGAACAGGAGACCCTCGGCCGGGACACCGTCGCCACCGAGCACGGCTTCGACGTCACCCTCGAAGCCGGCGCCTACGAGGTCCGCATCCGCGGCAGCATGGACCGCGTCGCCCGCGACACCCAGGGACGCGCCTACGTAGTCGACTTCAAGACCGGCAAACAGAAACCGACCGGGCCCGAGGTCGCCCGCCACCCCCAGCTCGCCGTCTACCAGCTCGCGGTCCGCGAGGGCGCCGTCGACGAGGCCTTCGGCGGGAGCACACCGGAAGCGGGCGGCGCCGAACTGGTCCACCTGCGGCTGGGCGCACCCCAGAAGGACGGCGGCGACGCCCTGCCCGCCGTCCAGGCGCAGCCGCCCTTGGAACAGCCGCCCTCGGAAGGAGGCCAGCCGGGCGACTGGGTCGGCGACCTGCTCGCCACCGCGGCCGGCCGGGTCCTGGATGAGCGCTTCACACCCACCACCGGGACACACTGCAACCACTGCGCCTTCCGCGCCTCCTGCAGCGCACGGCCGGAGGGCAAGCACATCGTCGAGTGAACCGGCCGGGGCAAGAAGCCGGACCGCGGGCCCGCATCGATGCCGCAACAGCCTCCTGACCTGCGGCGGAGCGGGATTGTCAGTGGGGCCGGATACGGTTTCCGACATGTCAGCCCGCCTCACCGACCCCGAGCAGCTCAAAGCGCTCCTCGGCATCCCGTTCACCCCGGAGCAGACGGCGTGCATCACCGCTCCGCCCGCCCCGCAGGTCATCGTGGCCGGGGCCGGCTCGGGCAAGACGACGGTGATGGCCGCACGCGTGGTCTGGCTGGTCGGCACCGGCCAGGTCGCCCCCGAGCAGGTCCTCGGGCTGACGTTCACCAACAAGGCGGCCGGTGAGCTCGCCGAGCGGGTCCGCGCCGCGCTCCTCGCCGCCGGCGTCACCGACCCCGAAAAACTCCCCCGGGAAGGGCCCGGCGCCGACCAGCCCCCCGGAGAACCCCGCATCTCCACCTACCACGCCTTCGCCGGCCAGCTCCTCAAGGACCACGGCCTGCGCATCGGCCTCGAACCGACCGCCCGCCTGCTCGCCGACGCCACCCGCTTCCAGCTCGCCGCCCGGGTCCTGCGCGCCGCCCCCGGCCCCTACCCGGCGCTCACCAAATCCCTGCCCACCCTCGTGGAGGACCTCCTCGCCCTGGACGGCGAGCTCGCCGAGCACCTGGTGGATCCGGCCCGGCTGCGCACCTACGACACCGAGCTGCTCGCCACCCTCGACGGCGTCCGGCTCACCAACGCCGACCTGCGCAAAGTCCCCGAGACCGCGCGCGGCCGCCGGGAGCTCCTCGACCTCGTCGGCGCCTACCGCAGCGAGAAACGCCGCCGCGACCTGCTCGACTTCGGCGACCAGATCGCCCTCTCCGCGACCCTCGCCACCACCCGCCCCGAAGTCGGCGAGATCCTGCGCGACGAATTCCGCGTCGTCCTGCTCGACGAATACCAGGACACCTCCGTCGCCCAACGACTGCTGCTCTCCGGCCTCTTCGGCACCGGGGCCGGCACCCCCACCGGGCACGCCACCGGGCACGCCGTCACCGCCGTCGGCGACCCCTGCCAGGCCATCTACGGATGGCGCGGCGCCTCCGTCGCCAACCTCGACGACTTCCCCGACCACTTCCCCTTCCAGGACGGCACCCCCGCCCGCCGCTTCGCGCTCAGCGAGAACCGCCGCAGCGGCGGCCGCCTCCTCGACCTCGCCAACGACCTCGCCGCACCCCTGCGGCAGATGCACGCCGGCGTCGAAGCGCTCCGCCCCGCCCCCGGCGCCGAACGCGACGGCATGGTGCGCTGCGCCCTGCTGCCCACCCACGCCGAGGAACTCGCCTGGATCGCCGACTCCCTCGCCCACCTCGTCCGTACCGGCACCCCGCCCGGCGAGATCGCGGTGCTCTGCCGCACCGCCGGCGATTTCGCCCGCATCCAGGGCGAACTGGTCGCCCGTGACATCCCCGTCGAAGTCGTCGGCCTCTCCGGGCTGCTGCATCTGCCCGAGATCGCCGACCTCGTCGCCGTCTGCGAAGTCCTCCAGGACCCCACCGCCAACGCAGCCCTCGTCCGCCTGCTGATCGGCCCGCGCTGGCGCATCGGCCCCCGCGACCTGGCCCTCCTCGGCCGCCGCGCCCGCACCCTCGTCCACCACGGCAGCCCCTCCGACGACCCCGGACAGCGGCTCGCGGAAGCCGTGGAAGGCGTCGACCCCGCCGAGACCGTCTCCCTCGCCGACGCCCTCGACACCTTCCTCGAAGCCGACGGCCCCGACGACGGCCTGCCGTTCTCGCCCGAAGCACGGATCCGCTTCGCCTATCTCGCCACCGAGCTCCGCGACCTGCGGCGCTCCCTGAGCGACCCGCTGATGGACGTACTCCACCGGGTGCTGGCCACCACCGGCCTGGAAGTCGAACTGTCCGCATCGCCGCACGCCCTCGCCGCCCGCCGACGCGAAACCCTCGGCACCTTCCTCGACATCGCGGCCGGCTTCGCCGCCAAACAGGGCGGCGCCGCCCTGGACGGCGAGGCCACCCTGCTCGCCTTCCTCGGCTTCCTGCGCACCGCCGTCCAGCACGAAAAGGGCCTCGACAGCTCCCTCCCCGGCGGCGACAACACCGTCAAGGTGCTCACCGCGCACAAGTCGAAGGGCCTGGAATGGGACGTCGTCGCCGTCCCCGGCCTGGTCGCCAAGCAGTTCCCCAGCGAGCAGGCCCGCGAGTCCTGGATCACCCAGCCCAAGGTCCTGCCGCACGCCCTCCGCGGCGACGCCACCACCCTCCCCGACGTCGAGGAATGGGCCGGCCGCGGCCTCAAGAACTTCAAGGAGGCGATGAAGCACCACCAGCAGACCGAGGAACTCCGCCTGGGCTACGTCACCTTCACCCGCCCCCGCTCCCTGCTGCTCGGCTCCGGCCACTGGTGGGGCCCCGACCAGAAGCGCCCCCGCGGCCCGTCCGCCTTCCTGGAGGCACTGCGCGAGCACTGCGAGGCGGGGCACGGCGAGATCGAGGCATGGGCAGAGCCCCCCGAGGACGGAGCCGAGAACCCCGCCCTCGCCGAAGCCGCCACGGACCAGGCCTGGCCGCTGCCCCTCGACCCCACCGCCACCGCCCGCCGCCGCACCGCCGCGGCCACCGTCCGCGCCCACCTGGCCCGCCACGCGGAGGCGGCACCCACCCCTGCCACCGCCCCGGCGCCGCTCCCCGCGTACGACCCGGAGTGGCCCCCGCCACCGCCCGAGGACGAGTGGGAGCCGACCGACCCGTACGACCTGCCGGAAGCCGACCCGTACGACCACACCCCCGAAGCCGACCCGTACGACGTCCCCGAAGCCGACCCGTTCGCCGACACCCCGCCCCACGACGCCGCCCCGCCCTACGACGTCCCCGAGACCGACCCGTACGACGTCCCGGAGGCGGACCCCCACCGCGACGCCCCGCCCCACGACACCCCCGGCGCCGAACCCACTCCGCCCCGGCCCCGCATCGTCGCCCAGCGCTCCGCCCAGCCCGCCCCCGATGCCCCCACCGCACCCACGGCCGCCGACACCACCCCCCGCAGCCTCCTCCCCGAGGAACGCCGCACCGTCGGCTCCTGGGACCGCGATCTGGACGCCCTCGCCGACGAACTGCGCCGCTCCCGCGCCACCGTCCGCGACGTCCCGCTCCCCGCCACCCTCAGCGCCACCCAGCTGCTCCGCCTCGCCGCCGACCCCGACGGCTTCGCCCGCGAGCTGGCCCGCCCCATGCCCCGCCCCCCACAACCCGGCGCCCGCCGCGGCACCCGCTTCCACGCCTGGGTCGAATCCCGCTTCGAGGAACTCACGCTGCCCCTGCTCGGCCCGGACGAACTGCCCGGCGCCGAAGAAACGGAGATCGTCGACGAACGCGACCTGGAAGCCCTCAAGGAAGCCTTCGCCCGCTCCCCGTACGCCCACCGCACCCCGTACCGCATCGAGGCACCCTTCCAGCTGACCCTCGCCGGACGCGTCATCCGCGGCCGCATCGACGCCGTCTACAAGCAACCGGGCCCCGACGGCGACCGCTTCGAGATCGTCGACTGGAAAACCGGCCCGGCCGGCACCGCCGACCCCCTCCAGCTGGCCGTCTACCGCCTCGCCTGGGCCGAGCGCCACGGCCTGCCGCCCGCCGCCGTCGACGCCGCCTTCCTGTACGTCCGCACCGGCGAGATCGTCCGGCCCGCACGGCTGCCGGGCAGGGCCGGACTGGAACGCATCCTGCTCGGTGAGACCGCCGACCGGTCACCCCCGGAAGGCCGATAGGCTCGGCCGTATGAGCACCACCCCGGACAGCGCCGTCCGCGCGTACCTCACCAGCCACCGCGACACCTTCCTCGACGACCTCGCCGAGTGGCTGCGCATCCCCTCCGTATCGGCCGACCCCGAGCGCGCCGCCGACGTCCGCCGCAGCGCCCAGTGGCTCGCCGCCAAGCTCGCCGACACCGGCTTCCCGACCACCGAGATCTGGGAGACCGACGGCCTGCCCGCGGTCTTCGCCGAGTGGCCCTCCGGAGACCCGTCCGCGCCGACCGTGCTCGTCTACGGCCACCACGACGTGCAGCCCGCCGCCCGCGAGGACGGCTGGCACACCGACCCCTTCGAGCCGCAGACCATCGACGGCAAGCTCTACGCCCGCGGCGCCGCCGACGACAAGGGCCAGGTGTTCTTCCACACCCTGGGAGTCCGCGCACACCTCGCCGCCACCGGCCGCACCACCCCCGCCGTCAACCTCAAGCTCCTCATCGAGGGCGAGGAGGAGTCCGGCTCACCGAACTTCCCGGCGCTGATCGAGAAGCACGCCGACCGCCTCGCCTGCGACACGGTGATCGTCTCCGACACCGGCATGTGGTCCAAGGACACCCCGACCGTCTGCACCGGCATGCGCGGCCTGACGGACTGCCAGATCGACCTCCACGGACCCGACCAGGACATCCACTCCGGCTCCTTCGGCGGCGCGGTCCCCAACCCCGCCACCGAGGCCGCCCGCCTCGCCGCCGCACTCCACGACACCGACCGCCGCGTCGCCATCCCCGGCTTCTACGACGGCATCATCGAACTCACCGACCGCGAACGCGAACTCTTCGCCGAACTGCCCTTCGACGAAGCCGAGTGGCTGCGCACGGCCCACTCCCACGCCACCCTCGGCGAGACCGGCAGCACCACCCTGGAGCGCATCTGGGCCCGCCCCACCGCCGAGGTCAACGGCATCGGCGGCGGCTACCAGGGCCCCGGCGGCAAGACCATCGTGCCGTCCACCGCCCAGCTCAAACTCTCCTTCCGCCTCGTCGCAGGACAGGACGCCGACACCGTCCAGCAGTCCGTACGCGACTGGGTCGCGGCGAGCCTCCCCGCCGGCATCCGCCACGACATCACCTTCTGGGGCGCCACCCGCCCCTGCCTGACCCCGCTCGACCACCCCGCGCTCCAGTCCGTCGTCCGCGCCATGGGACGGGCCTTCGGCCAGAAGATCCGCTTCACCCGCGAGGGCGGCTCGGGACCCGCCGCCGACCTCCAGGACGTCCTCGGCGTCCCGGTCCTCTTCCTCGGCATCTCCATCCCCTCCGACGGCTGGCACGCACCGAACGAAAAGGTCGAGCTCGACCTGCTGATGAAGGGCGTCGAGACCGCCGCCCACCTCTGGGGCGACCTGGCGGACACCTGGCGCACCGCTTGACCGGCGCCTGTGCCCCAGTACCGCTCCGCTTCCGTACGCAGCAATCGCCCACGCCATAGGGGGAGTTGGAACCACCAGTGACCACCTGGACCGACCACAGCGCCGACCGGCCGCTCACCTTCAGCGCACCGAGCGGAATCGACCGCTCCGCCCACCACCGCCTCGACGAGGCATGGCTCGCGGCGGCCTGGAGCCACCCGACCACGCGCGTCTTCGTGGTGTCCGGCGGCCAGGCCCTGATCGACGACACCCCCGACGGCCGCACCGAGCTGATCATGACGCCGTCCTTCGAGGCGCCGCTGACCGAGGCACACCGCTACTACCTCGGCACCGACGGGGACGGCGTCAGCTACTTCGCCCTCCAGAAGGACGCGCTGCCCGGCCGCATGGACCAGTCCGCCCGGCCCGCCGGACTCCGCGAGGCCGGCCTGCTGCTGTCCCCGCGCGACGCCGGCCTCCTCGTGCACGCCGTGGCCCTGGAGAACTGGCAGCGCCTGCACCGCTTCTGCTCGCGCTGCGGCGAACGCACCGTCATCGCCGCCGCCGGGCACATCCGCCGCTGCCCCGCCTGCGGCGCCGAGCACTACCCGCGCACCGACCCCGCCGTGATCATGCTCGTCACCGACGAGGACGACCGGGCCCTCCTGGGCCGCCAGGTCCACTGGCCCGAAGGCCGCTTCTCCACCCTCGCGGGCTTCGTCGAGCCTGGGGAGTCCATCGAACAGTCGGTGGCACGGGAAGTCTTCGAAGAAGCAGGTGTCGTCATCGGCGACGTCGAATACATCGCCAGCCAGCCCTGGCCCTTCCCCTCCAGCCTGATGCTCGGCTTCATGGCGCGCGCCACCTCGTCCGAGATCCAGGTGGACGGCGAGGAGATCGAAGAGGCCCGCTGGTTCTCCCGCGAGGACCTGCGCGCCGCCTTCGAGTCCGGCGAGGTCCTCCCCCCGTACGGGATCTCCATCGCGGCCCGCCTGATCGAGCTCTGGTACGGAAAGCCGCTGCCCAAGCCGTAGCCGGGCGGGCGGCCCGCGCGCGGGCCCCGCTGAGCACACAGGGCCGCCGGCCGGTCCGTACGACGGATCCGTCCGGCGGCCCTGTGAAACCGCTCACTTCGCAACGGCGGGGTGCCGACCGTGCGCCGGTCGGGCCCCGGCCGTCCGGCCTCGCGCCGGTCAGGCCCCGATCTTCTGCTTGACCTGTGCCAGAGACGGGTTGGTCAGCGTCGACCCATCGGCGAAGCGCACGGTCGGCACCGTCTGGTTGCCGCCGTTCGCCTCGGCCACGAACGCGGCGGACTTCGGGTCCTCCTCGATGTTGATCTCGGTGTACGCGATCCCCTCGCGGTCCATCTGGCTCTTCAGCCGACGGCAGTAACCGCACCAGGTCGTGCTGTACATCGTCACAGTGCCCGCCATGCGTCACGTGCTCCTTCGGTAAGTCATCGTTCGGTAAGCCATCGTCCGGTGGGTCATCATCCGCAGGTCGGCGTTCGGCAGGTCCTCGGTTCAGTACCGTCCGACGCCGTACCCGGCGTGGCGCTCCGGCGGCGCCGAGGGGGAGAACGCTCGGGGGGCCGCAGTCATTCCCGACGCTCCCGGCACCCTCGCCCCGGGGCCCCTCCCCCCGCCCCCGCCCCGCCCCCACCCCCTCCGGCCTCCGGCGCCGCGGCCTCCCCAGCCTCCCCGGCCTCCCGCCCGGACCACCCCACCCGGGCCACAGACCCCAACCGCGCCACCCACCCCAACCTCGCCTCTCGCCCCTCGCCCTCGCCTCCGCCCCCCGGTGTCCTGGCCGCTGGTTCATCACAGCAGAATCCGGCGGTGCGGGTCGGGGCCCGTCCACAGTGGGCGGGATCGGTACGACCGGGGTGGGGCGTCTGTGGACGGCTTTCCCGGGAGTCCCGGGGGACCTGGCAGCATGGCGGGGTGACAGCAGCAACCGGCTCCTCTCTCTTCCCGCAGGTCCCTGACTCTGCAGACGCGGTGCTCGACGGGCTCGACCCCGAGCAGCGCGAGGTCGCGATGGCTCTGCACGGTCCGGTGTGTGTGCTGGCCGGCGCGGGTACGGGCAAGACCCGCGCGATCACCCACCGGATCGCGTACGGCGTGCGGGCCGGGATCCTGCAGCCCGCGAGTGTGCTCGCGGTCACTTTCACCGCGCGTGCGGCGGGCGAGATGCGCGGGCGGTTGCGGCAGCTCGGCGCGGGCGGGGTGCAGGCGCGGACGTTTCACTCGGCGGCCCTGCGGCAGCTGCAGTTCTTCTGGCCCAAGGCCGTCGGCGGCGAGGTGCCGCGGCTGCTGGAGCGCAAGATCCAACTCGTCGCGGAGGCCGCGGCCCGCTGCCGCATCCGGCTGGACCGCAACGAGCTGCGCGATGCCACGGGTGAGATCGAATGGTCCAAGGTCACCCAGACCGTGCCCGCCGACTACCCGGCCGCGGTCGTGAAGGCCGGGCGTGAGGCGCCCCGTGACCCGGCGGAGATCGGGCAGATCTATGCCACGTACGAGCAGCTGAAGCGGGACCGCGGCGCCATCGACTTCGAGGACGTGCTGCTGCTCACCGTCGGCGTCCTCCAGGACCGGCACGACATCGCCGAGCAGGTCCGCTCGCAGTATCAGCACTTCGTCGTCGACGAGTACCAGGACGTCAGCCCGCTCCAGCAGCGGCTGCTCGACCTGTGGCTGGGGGACCGCGACAGTCTCTGTGTGGTCGGCGACGCCAGCCAGACGATCTACAGCTTCACCGGCGCCACCCCCGAACACCTGCTGAACTTCCGTACCCGCCATCCGCAGGCGACCGTCGTCAAGCTCGTCCGCGACTACCGCTCCACGCCCCAGGTCGTGCATCTCGCCAATGGGCTGCTGTCCCAGGCCAGGGGCCGCGCCGCGGAGCACCGTCTGGAGTTGGTCTCGCAGCGCGAGGCCGGTCCCGAGCCGGTGTTCGTGGAGTACGCCGACGAGCCGGCCGAGGCCGAGGGCACCGCCCGCCGGGTCCGTGATCTCATCGCGTCGGGCGTCCCGGCCAGCGAGATAGCGGTGCTCTTCCGTATCAACGCGCAGTCCGAGGTCTACGAACAGGCGCTGGCCGATGTCGGTGTGCCCTACCAGTTGCGGGGTGCCGAGCGGTTCTTCGAGCGGCCCGAGGTGCGCGAGGCCGGCATCAAGCTGCGCGGAGCGGCCCGCTTCGGTGCCAACGACGCGCTGCTGGACGACGCCGTCGATCTGCCGTCCGAGGTGAGGGCGGTGCTCAGCGACATGGGTTGGACCGGTGTGCCGCCGGCCGGGTCGGGTGCGGTGCGCGACCGTTGGGAGTCCCTGGCGGCGCTGGTGCGGCTCGCCGAGGAATTCGCCGCGGCCCGCCCGGGAGCCGGCCTCGCCGACCTTGTCGCCGAGCTGGACGAGCGCGCCAATGCCCAGCACGCCCCGACGGTCGAGGGGGTGACGCTCGCTTCGCTGCACGCCGCCAAGGGTCTGGAGTGGGATGCGGTGTTCCTGGTCGGTCTCACCGAGGGCATGATGCCGATCACCTACGCCAAGACCGATGAGCAGTTGGAGGAGGAGCGCCGGCTGCTGTATGTCGGTGTGACCCGTGCGCGTCTGCATCTGGGCCTGTCGTGGTCGCTGGCGCGGTCTCCCGGTGGCCGTGCTTCGCGACGTGCCAGCCGGTTCCTGAACGGCCTGCGGCCCGGTTCGGGGGCGGCGGCCGTGCGGCGTGCGCCGGGCGCTGTCACGGGTGGTGTGGAGCGCGGCGGCGCAGCGGTGGGCGCGGGCCGCCGCAAGAGCCGTGGTCCGGCCCGCTGCCGGGTGTGCAGCAGGACGCTGACGGCCGCGGGGGAGATGAAGCTGATGCGCTGCGAGGACTGTCCCTCGGATCTCGACGAGGCGCTGTACGAGCGGTTGCGTGACTGGCGGGCCGCGCAGGCCGCCCGGTCGCGCCAGCCGGCGTACTGCGTCTTCACGGACAAGACATTGATGGCAATTGCCGAGGCGGTTCCGGGAACCGAATCGGAGCTTGCGCGCATCTCAGGAGTAGGACGGCGCAAGCTGGACCGGTACGGCACCGATGTACTGGCCCTGTGTGCCGGCGAGGACGTCGCGGGGGTGCTGGATGAAGGCCCGGAAGGCACCGCGGAAAACTCGTCGGAAAAATAGTTTGCGCACGCGGAGCGCGGCCCCATAGCCTTCGGGAGACGGAAACGACGGACCTCCCGAGGTCCGATGGTTCCGTGCTGTACTGAACAAGCTTGGAGCGGGATTTCCCGGTCCACCGAGACGCCGAGAGGAGGCGAGCCCAGTGATCAGCATTATCGAGACCAACAAAATGACCGATCTCTCGGTCGTCGCCACCTGCACCCTCGGCTCCTCGCTCCTTGGCACCGGTCTGTCCGGCTTCGGCCGCCTGCCCGGTTCCGAGGTCGCGCGCCCCGAGTCCCTCGCTGTCCTGATGGTCAGTGAGCGCACCGCGCGACCGACCGAGGCACCTGCGGTAGCAGCAGTGACGGCAGCGGCTGATGCCTTTGCCCTCAACGCGGCCAATGGTGCCGGATCCCCGCAGCAGTACCAGACGAAGCATGAAACGTGGGCCTACCGCGGCCTCGAACCCTGGAGAGATCCAGCCTGATCGGCGAGATCAGGTCGGCACCTTCCAGGGCCGCGGAACCCACACCGGGATCCGCGGCCCTTTTGTATTGCCCAACGCGCCCGCCACCAGCCGGGCCGAACAGACGAGGAACACACCACAGTGCAACTCCAGACGCACACCCCGTCCGTATCGACCGACCTGATTCCTCCGCCCGACCCCCAGGAGAACTCCTTGCTGCCCCTCACCGAGCTCGACGACGAGATCGACCGCCTCGGCGCCGCTGTCCCCTGCCGCACCTACGACCCCGAGGTCTTCTTCGCCGAGTCCCCGGCCGACGTCGAGTACGCCAAGACGCTGTGTCAGAGCTGCCCCGTCCGTGAGGCCTGCCTGGCCGGCGCCAAGGACCGCCGTGAGCCGTGGGGCGTCTGGGGTGGCGAGCTCTTCGTCCAGGGTGTCGTCGTGCCCCGGAAGCGTCCGCGTGGCCGTCCGCGCAAGAACCCGGTCGCGGCATGAACACCACCGGCACAGGAACGATCGACCGTCCCGTCACTCGGGATCCCAAGAAGCAGGACCCCACGATGAACCCCAATTTCACCGACACCCCCGTCCCCATGAACTCCGGTGCGCGCGAGGCGCGCCAGAACAGGAACCTCGAAATGCAACTCATCCCAGAAGCCCTGGCGCGTGCGCATATGCATGAACGCCTCCGGGAGGCGGAATCCGAACGCAGGGCCCATCGGCTCGCCACCGCGCGGCGGATGCAGCGCCGTGCCGAGCGGGCGTCGCTGCGGGCCCGGCGTGCGCTGGCCATCGCCGTGATGCAGTAACGCGACGCGCCGTTTCACTCCCACGGGGTCCGTCCGACAGGGCGGGCCCCGTAGTGCGTTGCATCCGCCTTCGGATGGTTGGCGGGGATATCGTCGGACGGTGGACCAGAAGACGCATGAACAGGCGGAGTTGACCGGTGGGAACGCGGTGTGCGCCCGCTGTGGCGCGGTCGCCGAGGGCATCCCGCTGACCTGGACCTGCTCCGTCGAGAACGGTGACCGCCGCTACTTCTGCGAGGCCTGTGCGCGGGAGAATCTCCGGGCCATCGAGGGGCGCCTCGACTCCAGCTGGTGGTGAGGCCGGTGCCCCCGGCCGGGTGAATGGCGGGGGTACCGGCGGCCGGTCCGTCGCGGCCGGACCGGCCGGGGCTCAGGCCGGGCTCTCCTCGACGGCCTCCTCGGGCATGCCGTCGGTGGTGCCGGCGGCTTCAGAGGCATCGATGGGTTCGAGTTCCGGCTCCTCGACGGTCACGAAGCCGGGCATCCACGCCTCCAGCTCGTCGCGCAGCCGCACCGTCGCCCCCAGCTGGCACAGCACCCCGATTGTGCTCAACGTCACACGGTGTATCAGGAGGTACGCGGGCGGCAGATTGAGGCGTTTGCCCAACTGGTGTGCGGGGGAGCGGGGGTCGCCGACCCGGGTCGCCTGATTCCGCATCCAGTCCCGGGTGAAGGTGAACGCCTCGACCTGGGCCGGCTCGATGATCGGCAGCAGATATTCCAGCACCGCGTCCGGATCGAGCTCGATGGTCTCCTTGACGAAGCCCTCCTCGCACAGCAGCTGGTAGACCGCTTCGGCCTCGCCGTCCAGGGTCATCCGCAGTGAGGTGCCGATCGTCGGCGGCAGCCCGTCGGGCAGCCGGTCGACGGTGCCGAAGTCCAGTACGCCGAGCCGCCATTCCTCGGCGGGCCCGTCCGGGTCCTCCCCGGGCAGCAGCCGGAAGTTCCCCGGATGCGGGTCGGCGTGCAGCAGGCCGGTGCGGGCGGGGCCGGAGAAGAGGAAGCGCGCCAGCAGCTGGCCGGCCCGGTTCCGCTGCTCCTGGTCGCCGTGCGCGATCACCTCGGACAGCGGCACCCCCTCCATCCATTCGGTCACCAGCACCTGTTCGCTCTGGTGCACCACGGCCGGCACCACCACGTCCGGATCGTCGGCGAACTCCTCGGCGTGCGCCCGCTGGGCCTCGGCCTCCAGGGCGTAGTCCAGCTCCTCGGCGACCCGGTCGCGCAGCTCTGTGATCAGCGGTTTGATGTCCATGCCCGGGATCAGCGGGCCCAGCAGCCGGGCGAACCGGCTCAGCTGCGCCAGGTCCGACAGCAGGGCCTGGCCCGCGCCCGGGTACTGCACCTTGACGGCCACCTCACGGCCGTCGTGCCACACCGCCCGGTGCACCTGGCCGATCGACGCCGCCGCCGACGGTTTGTCCTCGAACTCCTCGAACAGCTCCCGCCAGTCCTCGCCGAGCCGTTCCGTCAGTACGGAGTGCACCGTGCTGGTCGGCATCGGCGGTGCCGCTTCCTGAAGCTTCGTCAGCGCGGCGCGGTACGGCCCGGCGATCTCCTCGGGCAGCGCCGATTCGAACACGGACAGCGCCTGCCCGAACTTCATGGCGCCGCCCTTGAGCTCGCCGAGCACCTTGAAGAGCTGTTCCGCGGTGCGCTGTTGGAGCTCCCGGCCGACGATCTCGGCGGATCTGCCGCCGATCCGTTTGCCCAGGCCCCAGGTGGCGCGGCCGGCGAACCCCAGTGGCAGCGCGGCCAGCTTGGCGGTGCGGGTGACCGCCTTGCGGGGAAGATCAGACATGCGCCCCTCCAACTCACACTGTCCCCCTACCGGGGTTACTCGGTCATTGTGGCGTGTCGCGGCCGAGGATCCGAGGTGCCTGCCCCGGCAACCTGGGCGGCGGCCCCGCAGCCGCACTCCGGATGCGGCTCGATCCGTACCGTCCGCACGCTCGCACACGGCAGCGCGAGTTCCATCCGCGCGCCCGTGCACGGCGGCAGTTCACCGTCGAGGAACGTCAGTGCCTGGACGGCGGCGAGCCCCGCGACCGTCGTCGCCAGGGCCGCGTCGCAGGCCGGCACCGCCGGGGAACCACGCCCCGAACGCCACTGCGCGAGCAGCCGCGGCCAGGCTGGCTCCGCGTCCGTACGCCGCAGTTCGTCACAGCGGGCGCAGGCCGAGTCGCCGGGCACCACCAAGGGTCCCACCACACCGGTGCCTTCGACCACGCCGGCGTACAGATGGGGGATCCCGGCCGTGAGCAGCGGTTCGGACAGCACGGGATCGGGGGCGTAGGCGGCGAGACCGTCGCGCGGGGCGAGCACCACCAGCGAGATGCCCGGCTCGCCGGATTCGCTGACCGGGACGTGCGGGCGCGGCCTGCGGGTCCAGGGGGAGGACTGGTGGACCAGCCGCTCCGCTGCGGCTCTGCGTTTTTCGCCGACCCGTTCGGCGGGCAGCCCGCCCGGTAGTACGTCCCACGGTTCGACGTCCCCACCGTCCAGCACATCCACCCGGCCGATGCCGGACGCCGAGAGCAGTGCCGCGACCGAGGCGCCCACCCGCCCCAGTCCCTTGACCCGGGCGCGGATCGCGCGGCGCGCTCCCATCCGCCCCGGTGCGCCCGCCGCCTCGGGATGGCGCACCGACAGCGAGGCCAGGTCGGGCCGGAGCCGTTCGAAGGCCGGGCGGTCGGCGCGTACCGCGTCGGCGGCCGGGCCGCCCGCGCCCGGTGCCTCCAGCAGACCGGCCGCGCCGAGCCGGTCCACGACTCCCCGTACGTGCGCGGGCGGCAGGTCGAGCGCGTGTGCCTCCGCCTCCAACTGCCCCATGCTGCGGGTGCCGTCGATCATTCCGAGGAAACTGCCGGTCGCCGGATCGACCGGGCCGACCACCACCGCGTGCGCCGGCGCCACGCCGAACCGCACTGTCTGCCTGTCCCGCCAGCCGCGCCGCAGCGCGGGCTTGAGCATCGGATGCATGGCATCCGCCCCCGTCCTTGCCCGTCCTTCGCGTTCTGCCTCCAGCATGCGCCGAACGCCGGATCGGCGTCGGAAGTTATCCACAGACTGGGGGTAATAGTCATACAAGCCGTGCACGCCATGGGGTGTTTCGGTGGCGAACCGTCCGCGAGGCGGGACTTCCCGCAGTGCCAGCGGGTAACGTCGGGCGCGTGCCCGCCGACCCTTCCCCTCGCGGATCCGGGGAGACACCCTTGCGCCGCGCCGCAGACACCTCGCGCCGGGCTGCCCCGAGCCCGAAGAACCGCGGCTCAGGGACCAGCGCGGTCGAGGTACGCCGCAGCTCACGGCGGCGCAGAACGGTCTCGGCGTACCGCGAGGGCGACCGGACGGTGGTCCTCATCCCGGCCCGTATGACCGAGGCCGAGGAGCAGCGCTGGGTGACCGTCATGCTGGACAAGCTCGCTGCCCAGGAGAGCAAGCGCATGCTGGGCGACAGCGAGCTGGCCGAGCGGGCGGAGCGGCTGTCCGGGCAGTTCCTGGAGGGCCGGGCCCGCCCCGCGTCGGTGCGCTGGGTCACCAACCAGAACACCCGCTGGGGATCGTGCACCCCGGCCGAGGGCAGCATCCGTCTTTCGCACCGCCTGCAGGGCATGCCGGAGTACGTCATCGACTACGTCCTGCTGCACGAGCTCGCGCATCTCCTCGTGCCGGGCCACGGCCCGCGGTTCTGGCGGCTGTTGGACGCCTACCCCCGCACGGAACGGGCCCGCGGCTACCTCGAGGGCGTGGTGGCGGCCGACCGATTGCCGCATTTGCCCGCCGCCCGCAGTGAATGAACGCCGCGTCGGCCGAGTTCCGGCCCGCCCCGGCATCGCACTCTGTCAGTGTGAGCGGTTAGCCTGGCGCGCATACGAACTCACAGCGGGAGCGGGGGACGGTCGTAACGTATGGCCAGGGAATTCCAGCGCGGCCACAAGGCCAAGATCAGTGATCTGACGGCGGGGACGGATCTGTACGTCGGCGTGCAGATCGCCGGTCCCGGGCTGACCTTCGACATCAGCTGCTTCGGTCTCGACGCCAACGAGCGGCTCTCCGACGACCGTTACTTCATCTTCTTCAACCAGCCCAAGTCGCCCGAGGAGTCGATCCAGCAGCTCGGCGCGCAGGCCGGTGACACCGAGTCCTTCCGGGTCACCCTCGACAGCATCCCCGCGCACATCCAGAAGCTCTCCTTCACGGCGGCGCTCGACGGCGCGGGCCAGGTGTCGCAGATCGGCCCCGGTTATATCCGCATCGTGGCCGGCGGCGAAGAGGTGGCCCGCTACTCCTTCAACGGCAGCGAGTTCAGCACCGAGCGCGCCGTCATGCTCGGCGACTTCTACCTCAAGGACGTCTGGCGGTTCGCCGCGGTCGGCCAGGGATTCGACGGCGGCCTGGAGGCCCTGCTGAAGAACTTCGGCGGGGAGGTCGCCGAAGAGGCGGAGGCGGCCGCGCCGCCCGCCGCGGCGCAGGCCGCGCCCGGCTTCGCCCCGCCGGCCGGCGGAGCTCCCGCGCCGTCCTTCGGTGCGCCCGCCGCCCCCGCACCGCAGCAGCCCGCGCCGGACTTCGGCCCGCCCCAGGGCGCGCCCCCCGCCGCCCCGCAGGCCCCGCAGCAGCCGGTCGCCCCCCAGGCTCCGCAGCCCCAGCAGCCCACCGCCCCGCAGGTCCACAACGCGCCGACGATCGCCGCGCCGATGGCCCCGCCCCCCGGCCCGGTGGCGCCCCCGGGCCCGCCCGGCCAGCCGCAGGCCCCCTACGGCCAGCCCGCACCCGGCGGCTTCCCCGGCCAGCAGGCCCCGCAGGCACCGCCGTACGGGCAGCCCGCCCCGGCCCCCGGCGGCTACGGCGCCCCCCAGATGCAGCCCGGCCAGCCCGGTCAGCCGCAGGCCCCGTACGGCCAGCAGCCCCCCGGCGCCCCGTACCCGGGCCAGGCCCCGGCAGTGCCGCAGGGCGGCGGCCCCGGCCTCGGCGCCGTACTGGAGAAGTACAAGGAAGCGCCCACCGGGCAGCGCTGGACCCCGCAGAACCCCAAGCTGGTCCGCGTCGACCTCGGCGTCGACGGCCAGCCGGTGCTCGCCAAGCAGGGCAGCATGGTGCTCTACCAGGGCAAGGTCGACTTCAGCTACAAGGGCGCCGGCTTCCGCGGCCGGCTCACCGGCAACGCCACCGGCCAGGAGATGCAGCTGATGCGCTGCGCCGGCCAGGGGCAGGTCTTCTTCGCCGAGAACAGCGCCCATCTCCACCCCATCGAGCTGCAGGGCGACGCCATCTGCGTCTCGGCGGAGAGCGTCCTCGCCTTCGACGAGTCGCTGCAGCACGAGGTCCGCCGGATCGAGGGCCACGGCATCCCCGGTGGCGCCCTGTTCACCATGCAGTTCCAGGGCACCGGCACCATCATCGTGAAGACCCAGGGCACGCCCGTCGTGCTGCCGGTCACCCCGACCACCTTCGCCGACGCCAATGCCATCGTGGCCTGGTCCGCGGCCTCCCAGGTGATCATCTCCAGCCAGGTGAGCGTGCGCCGGCACGCCTACCCCGGCCACTCCGGCGAGACCGTGAACCTCCAGTTCCGCGGCGCGCCCGGCAACTTCATCGTCGTCCAGCCCTACGAGGTCTGAGGGAGCCCGTAACTCATGAACCAGCAGCAGATGTCGGGCTACGCCCCGACCCCGCCCGCCGCCCGTATGGAGAACCACGGCAACGCCATGGTGAAGATCGCCATGCAGAGCGGCCAGGACGTCTTCGCGCGCACCGGCTCGATGGTCGCTTACGAAGGCTTCGTCCAGTACGAGCCCAACCCGCCCGCCGTGCGCCAGATGGCATCGCAGTGGCTCACCGGCGAGGGCGCGCCCCTGATGAAGTGCTCCGGCGACGGCCTGCTCTTCCTGGCCGACTACGGCGCCGACGTGGTGTGCATCAACCTCAACGGTGAATCGCTCTCCGTCAACGGCACCAACATCCTCGCCTTCGACGCCCACCTCCAGTGGGGCGTGCAGCGGGTGAAGGGCATGGCCAAGTTCGCCGGCCAGGGGCTCTTCAACGTCGGGATCTCCGGCACCGGCTGGGTCGCCCTGACCTCCCGCGGTACGCCGATCGTCGTCGACTGCGGCCGCGGTGAGGACGAGACGTATGTGGACCCGGACGCCCTCGTCGCCTGGTCGACGAACCTGAAGATGAAGGGCAAGCGCAGCTTCAAGGCGTCCTCGATGATCGGGCGCGGCAGCGGCGAGGCATACCAACTGGGCTTCTCGGGCCAGGGCTTCGTCGTCGTCCAGCCCAGCGAGGACAGCACCGACCGGCTCCGGGCCCGGGGCTGAGGGGGAGGACCGAAACCGCCATGCAGAGTCCGCTTTTCGCCTTCACCGAGGCACAGACCCAGGACCGCTACGCCCTGCAGAACGAACAGCTGCTGCGGGTCGCGCTCCAGGGCCACGAGGACCTCCTCGCCCGTAAGGGCACGATGGTCGCCTATCAGGGCATGCTCGAATTCGAGGGCAACTACCAGACCCAGGGGCAGCACCGCGCCCGCGCGCAGACCGGCGAGGGCCTGGACCTGATGCGCATCTCCGGGCAGGGCACGGTCTATCTGGCCAACCTCGCCCAGTACGTCCATGTCGTCGACGTCGACCACCATGGCCTGACCATCGACGGCAGCTACGTCCTGGCGCTGGACTCCACCCTCCACTGGGAGGCCGTCTCCGTCGACAGCCAGTACGGCATCTCCGGCACCGGCAAGTACCAGCTGAACATCTCCGGCCAGGGCAAGGTCGCGCTGATGACCTCGGGCCAGCCGCTGATGCTGCAGGTCACGCCCGACAAGTACGTCAACGCCGACGCCGACGCGGTGGTCGCCTGGTCCAAGTCGCTGCGGGTCCAGATGCAGGCACAGACGCACTCCTCCGGGGTGTGGCGCCGTCGCGGCAACACCGGCGAGGGCTGGGAGCTGAGCTTCCTCGGGGAGGGCTACGCGCTGGTGCAGCCCAGCGAGCTGCTGCCGCCGCAGAACGCCGTCATCGGGTCCGGCCTGGCCGCCCAGTACGGCATGGGCCAGCAGGGCGCCCGGGGACAGAACCAGGGCAACATCTTCACCAACTGACCGAGCGCCGACACGGATCCGGCGCCCGCCCCGGGGAGGGACGGGCGCCGGATCCGCGTATCCAAGGGCCGGCCGGAGCAGGGCCGAGGTGCGTGCCGGCTACACGAGCGCGCCTACAGGAGCGCGCGGGCGCCTTCCATCAGTCGCACCACCGACGCGTCGGCGACGCCGGGCACCTCGTCGTAGGCGAACCAGCGCAGGTCCAGCGACTCGTCGCTGATCTCCGCCACCGCGCCCTCGGGCGCCAGCGCCGCGTACTGGACGTCCAAATGCCAGGCGCACGGGGTGTGATGACGGTCCAGCCGCACCGGCCCGCCGGGCAGCAGCGTCAACCCCCGGGCGATGCCGGACTCCTCACGCGCCTCGCGCAGCGCCGCGTCCGCCAGCGACGTGTCCTGCGGCTCGCAGTGGCCGCCCATCTGGAGCCACATCTGCAGCTTGCGGTGCAAGGTGAGCAGTACACGGCTGCCGGCCGGATCGATCACCAGCGCGCTCGCCGTGACATGCCCGTCCTTGCAGGGCTTCCACATGCCGTCCTGGTGGGCGGCGAGATGGTCCAGATAGGACAGCCGCAGCCGCTCCTGATCCGGCGACGGCGCGGGCCACTCCTTGAGCACCCGCGCCGCCTCGTCGCGCAGGCTCACTTGTCGCCGTCACCCCTGCCTTCGCCGGGGGCCTGCTCCGGACCGTCCGCCCCGTCCGCCGGCTTGCGCTGATCCGGCGTACCGCCGCCGGCCGCCTCGCCGAGCATCTTGTCGAGCTCGGAGAAGTCCAGCTGCTCGTGGTGGACGAAGCCGTCCGGGTCGTCCAGATCCGCCGCGGTGGGCAGCATGTCCGGGTGCGCCCACAGGCCGTCACGCCCGTCCAGGCCGCGCGCGTCCGTCAGCGAGGCCCACAGCCGCGAGGCGTCCCGCAGCCGCCGCGGACGCAGCTGGAGACCGATCAGCGTCGAGAACGTCTGCTCGGCCGGGCCACCGCTGGCGCGGCGCCGCCGCAGCGTCTCACGGAGCTTGTCCGCCGACGGCAGATGCGGCTTGGCGGCGGCGTGCACCACCGCGTCCACCCAGCCCTCGACGAGCGCCAGCGCGGTCTCCAAACGGGCCAGCGCGGCCTTCTGCTCCGGGGTGTCCTCGGGCTGGAACATGCCCTGCTGCAGGGCGTTCTGCAGCTCCTCCGGATGCTGCGGGTCGAGCTGGCCGACCACGTCCTCCAACTTGGTCGTATCGACCTTGATGCCGCGCGCATAGCCCTCGACGGCACCGAACAGATGCGAGCGCAGCCACGGCACATGGGCGAAGAGCCGCTGATGGGCGGCCTCCCGCAGGGCCAGATACAGCCGCACTTCCTCTTCCGGCACGCCCAGACCGGCACCGAAGGCCGCGACGTTCCCCGGCAGCAGCGCGGCCTTCCCGGACGGCCCCAGGGGCAGCCCGACATCCGTCGAGCCGACGACCTCGCCGGCCAGGACGCCCAGCGCCTGCCCGATCTGGGTGCCGAACATCGCGCCACCCATGGAACGCATCATGCCGAGCAGCGGGCCCGCCATGGCCTGCATCTCCTCGGGCAGTACGTCGCCCATGGCCGCGCCGACCCGCTCCGCGAGCGGGTTGACCAGGTCCTTCCACACCGGCAGGGTCTCCTCGACCCACTCGGCGCGGCTCCACGCCACCACCGAGCCGGAGCCCGACGGCAGGGACGTCACACCGTCCAGCCACAGGTCCGCGAGCCGCACCGCCTCCTCGACCGCGGTCCGCTCACCCGGGGCCACGCTCGCGTCCTTGCTGCCGTCCTCGGCGCCCTGCGCCACGGTCTGCCGGGCGATGTCCTTGGCCATGTCCCAGTTCACCGGGCCGCCCTCGTACGAGAGCATCTGGCCGAGCTTCTGGAACGCTGCGCCCAGATCACCAGGGTTCATCTGGCCGCCGGGTCCGCCCATGCCGCCGAAGAGCGCCGCGAACGGATTGTCCGCGCCGCCGCTCCCGCCGCCGAACCCGAACGGGTCCGCGGGGCCCTGGCTACCTCCCTGGCCGCCCTTCTTCTTGCCGTTGTCGCCGTCCTCCGGCTCCTCCGGCGGAAGGCCGAATCCAAATGGGGTGTCACTCACGGGTTTCCTCGGCTCGTAGGGCCGCCGGCCCGGGGCCGACGGCGACTGCCCGACATCACCTCCAGCGTAGACACCCGGCCCGCTTCGGGGCTCGGTGCTCCGCTGGCCCGGTGGCTGCGGCAGGATGGACGCCACCTGGTACGTACGCGTCAGCACGCGCACGTACTGAATTCAACCGCTGGAGACGCCCGGTGAGTTCCCCAGATCCGACCGTTCGCGCAGCGCGAAACGCTGCGGCCAAGACCGAGAAGGCAGAAAGTACCGCCGGCGGTGCCACGGACCGGCCGCTGCGCCGGCCCGTCGTCGCCGTCACCGGCGCCGCCTCCGGGGTCGGCGCGCTGCTCACCCGCGCCCTCGTCGCGTCCGACGAGGTCAAGCAGGTGGTCGCCATCGACGAGCGGCGCGGCGACGTCGCCGAGGCGCGCTGGCATGTCCTGGACGTGCGCGACCCCGCCATCGCCGACAAACTGCGCGGCGCGGACGTCGTCGTCCACCTGGCGCTCGACCTCGACCTGGAGACCGACGCCGCGGCCCGTACCGCCTACAACGTGCGCGGCACGCAGACGGTCCTCACCGCCGCCGCCGCGGCCGGCGTCCACCGGGTCGTGCTGTGCACCTCGGCCATGGTCTACGGGGCGCTGCCCGACAATGATGTTCCGCTCGCCGAGGACGCCGAGCTGCGCGCCACCGCCGACGCCACCGGTGTCGGCGACCTGCTGGAGATCGAGCACCTGGCCCGCCGCGCGCCCCGCGCGCACCCCGGCCTGAACGTCACGGTGCTGCGCCCCACCGTCCTGGTGGGCGGCACCGACACCGCCCTGACCCGCTACTTCGAGTCGCCCCGCCTCCTGGTCGTCGCGGGATCCCGCCCCGCCTGGCAGTTCTGCCATGTCGAGGACCTGGTCAGCGCCCTGGAGTACGCGGCCCTGGAGCGCGTCGACGGTGAGCTGGCGGTCGGCTGCGACGGCTGGCTGGAGCAGGAGGAGGTCGAGGAACTGTCCGGCATCCGGCGCATGGAGCTGCCGTCCTCGGTGGCCCTGGGCGCCGCCGCCCGGCTGCACCGCATCGGCCTGACCCCGTCGCCCGCCGGGGACCTCGCGTACACGATGCACCCCTGGGTGGTCAGCGGCAGCCGGCTCCACGAGGCGGGCTGGCGGCCCCGGTGGACGAACGAGGAGGTGCTCGCCGAGCTCCTGGAGGAGGTCGCGGGCCGCCACACCGTCGCCGGCCGCCGGCTGGGCCGCAAGGACGCCACCGCGGCCGGCGCGGCCGGAGCCACCGTGGCGCTCCTGGGCACCGCCGCCCTGGTGCGGCGCGCGCGCAAGGCCCGCCGCCGTATCTGACCCGGGCCCGGCACGGCGCGCCACCGGGACGGCCGGTCCGGCTGTACGAGCCTCCATACCCGGGCGCGTACGCCCGGTGGAAACGGTCATTCCCCGCCGCGCCCCCGTACGGCACGATGGGGGTATGTCTGGCACGCACTCCGCACCGTCCCCCGGCCGTGACCACCCTGGTGAGCAGGGCGCGGCGGACCCGATCCGGCTCCTCGCGATCCGTGACACCGCGCTGTCCTTGGACGAGGTCTTCGCGGCCGTCGGAGACGCCGCGGCCGGCGGCACGGCCCTGTTCGTCGGCACGGTCCGCTCGCACGACGGCGGCGCCGACGTCGACGCCCTGGGCTACTCCGCGCACCCGACCGCCGAGGCGGAGATGCGCCGGATCGCCGAGAAGGTCGTCGCCGACTACCCGGTCCGTGCGCTGGCCGCCGTTCACCGGGTGGGCGATCTGGCCATCGGCGACCTGGCCGTCGTCGTCGCGGTCTCCTGCCCGCACCGCGGCGAGGCGTTCGACGCCTGCCGCAAGCTGATCGACGATCTCAAGTTCCAGGTGCCGATCTGGAAGCATCAGACGTTCTCCGACGGGACAGAAGAATGGGTAGGCGCGTAGCGTCTTCTTCTAGGGGTGGTGGTCGGGCGACGGGTGGGCGGGTAGGGGCGTAGCCGATACGGCCGCCTCTCCTACTCGAACACCGACCGAAACCGGTGCGTTGCGCTCCGGTTGCGTAACCCGCCCCCTGGCGTGAGCGTTGACCTGGCAGATGGTTAATCTGCTTATTCGTCGATTGCGGTTGCGCAAGGGGTTGGGAGGTCGCTATGGGTGCGCTCCTCTGGTTGCTGATTCCGGTTGTCGCCGCGCTTGTCGCTGTGCTCTGGAGTGTGTGGGCCATGCGTAATCGCAAGACCGGGGACGTCGCGGAGCTCGCGGGTTACGCCCGGTTCCGCGCCGCGATGGAAAAGGAGCATTCCGCTTCCGACCCCGCCTCCGACGCGGCCTGAGGTTCCCCGGTCGTACGCGTGAGCAACTGCCGTGCCCCGCAGGGGTGACGGCGCGTCGGCCATGCGTGTGCGCCTGCCGGTTCCCGTACGGACGGCCCCTGCGGGCCGACTGTCATACCCGTCCCGTACTGTCGTTCCATGCCACGCCGCACCGCGACGCTGCTCGCCTCGACCCTGATGCTGATCGCGCTGCTCTGCGCCGGGGTGCTGTTCCCCGTCCCGTATGCCGAGATGTCGCCGGGCCCGACGGTCAACACCCTTGGTGATCACGACGGTGAGCCGGTGCTGCAGATCTCCGGGCGCAGGACGTATCCGGAGAACGGCCAGCCCAAGGGCAACCTCAACATGACGACGGTCCGGGTGACCGGCCCCGACTACACCATGAACCTCTTCGAGGCGGTCTACGGCTGGCTGGACCACGACAGCGCGGTGGTGCCGCACAAGACGCTCTACCCCGAGGGGCAGACCGCCGAGCAGGCCGACCAGGAGAACGCCGAGGAGTTCAGCCAGTCCCAGGAGAGCGCCAAGGTCGCCGCGCTCGAGCAGCTGCACATCCCGGTCGCCACCCAGACCGTCGTCGGTTCCGTCGTCAAGGACAAGCCGGCCGACGGGCGCCTGCACGCGGGCGATGTGATCAAGGCCGTGGACGGAACGCCGGTCAAGGCGAGCGGCGACGTGGCCAAGCTGGTGACCAAGCACAAGCCGGGCGAGCGGGTCGTCTTCACGATCATCCCGGCCAAGGAAGCGGCCGCGGCGGAGAAGAAGGGCCGGCGGCCCGCGACGGGTGGGAAGCCGATCGCGATCACCACGGTGAAGGCGCCGGACGGCCGGGCCATCGTGGGCATCCAGGCCGATGTCGATCACACCTTCCCGTTCACCATCGACGTGAAGCTGGCCGACGTCGGCGGCCCCAGCGCCGGCCTGATGTTCGCGCTCGGCATCATCGACAAGCTGACGCCGGGGGATCTGACCGGCGGCAGGTTCGTGGCCGGCACGGGCACGATCGACGACAAGGGCAAGGTCGGCCCGATCGGCGGCATCTCCATGAAGACGGTCGGCGCGCGGAGTCAGGGCGCCGAGTTCTTCCTGACGCCGAAGGCCAACTGCGCGACCGCGGCCAAGGACACCCCGAAGGGCCTCCGGCTGGTCAAGGTCGACACCATAGGCGACGCGGTGAAGGCGCTGGAGAAGATCCGCACGGGCGACACCGCCGGCCTGCCGAGCTGCGGCCCGGCAGGCCGGTAGGCCGCCCACGTTCCGCGGGTCAGTCCTCGAACGTCGCGGCCAGCGCGTCCGCCAGGCCCGGGACCAGCGACGAGCCGGTGAGGACCTCGGCCGTGGAGTCCTTCTCGCGCAGCCGCAGCGCCGATTCGCGGGACCCGTCCCGCAGCACGGCCACCGTCATCCGGACCTCCTGGCGGTCCGGGTGGGCGGCGACCCACTTGGCGAGCTGCGCCTCGTTCATGCCCTCCGGCACGGACTCCTCGGCGGACGGCGGCAGCATCAGCCGCTCCACGGTCAGCGCGCAGCCGGAGACGGCGTCCGGCCAGGCGATGGTGCCGAGGAACTCGTCCAGCGGCGTCCCCGCCGGGATCTCGTCCTGCTCGACGGGGGTCAGGGAAGCGGTGGTGGAGTCGTCGATGCCGAGCTGGGCGGCGAGCGAGGGCTCCTGATCGCGCAGCTTGGCGGTGTCGACGAGGGCGAACAGTCGGGCGGGCTGGTCCCAGCCGAGCCCGGCGCTGTACTCGTCGATCTCGAGTACCGCGCGGGTCAGTGGGTCGGCGGCGAGGGGGGTGCCGTCAACGGGGAGGTTGCTCATGTTTCACATCGTGCCTTGTGAACCCCGGAAATCGGGAACTGAGTAAAGCCTTAGTAAGTTGCATCAGTGGGTCCTACTATCGCCGGGCCTGCTCCACACGACAGCGAACTTCGAGGTGCGCACCTTGGCTTTCCAGATGCCGGACCGCGGCGGAGGCCCGACAGGGCCACGGATCAGAGTCGGCCGACCGTCCCGGCGGATCCGGACCCTGCTCATGACGTTGGGTGTGCTGGCCGTGCTGGCCATGCTCTTCGTGATGTTCGCGGGGTTCTGGACCGACTGGCTCTGGTACCGCTCGGTCCACTATTCGTCGGTCTTCACCACGACCCTGTGGACCAAGATCGGACTGTTCTTCTTCTTCGGCGTCGTCATGGCGGTGGCCGTGGGCGTCAACATCTGGCTGGCGCACCGGCTGCGTCCGCCGCTCAGCGCGATGTCCATGGAGCAGCAGAGCCTGGACCGCTACCGGATGGGTATCGCGCCGTTCAAGAAGTGGGCGCTGATCGCGGTCACCGCGGTGATCGGCCTGATCGCCGGCGCGTCCGCCTCGGGCGAGTGGCGTACGTGGCTGCAGTGGGTCAACGGTGTGCCGTTCGGCCAGACGGACCCGCAGTTCGGCAAGGACGTCTCGTTCTACGCCTTCGACCTGCCCTGGTACCGCTTCCTGTTGAGCTTCGGCTTCGCCTGTGCGGTGCTGTCCCTGGTGGCCGCGGCGCTGACGCACTACCTCTACGGCGGGCTGCGGGTGACCAGCCCCGGCTCCCGGGCGACCGCCGCCGCGACCGGTCATCTGTCGGTGCTGCTCGGTATCTTCGTCTCGCTTAAGGCGATCGCGTACTGGCTCGACCGGTACGGACTCGCGGTGAAGTCCAGCGGCCTGAAGTCGGCCGACAACTGGACCGGCCTGCGCTATGTCGACGCCAACGCCTATCTCCCGGCGAAGACCATCCTGTTCTTCATCGCGGCGATCTGCGCGGTGCTGTTCTTCGCCACCCTCTGGCGCCGCACCTGGCAGCTGCCGGTGATCGGCTTCGGGCTGATGGTGCTCTCCGCGATCCTCATCGGCGGCCTGTATCCGGCGATCGTGCAGAAGTTCCAGGTCCAGCCGAACGAGCAGGCCAAGGAAGCGCCGTACATCAAGCAGAACATCAAGGCGACCCGGGACGCGTACGACATCCAGGACTCCGCCGTCACGCCGTACAAGGGCAACTACAAGCCCGTCGGCAAGGAGGACGGTCAGCGGCTGCGGGATGACGCGGACACCACCGCCAGCATGCGGCTGCTCGACCCGAACGTGGTCTCGCCGGCCTTCCAGCAACAGCAGCAGGTGAAGGGCTACTACCAGTTCCCCTCCACGCTGGACGTCGACCGCTACAAGGGCGCGGACGGCGCCGAGCAGGACACCGTGATCGGTCTGCGTGAGCTGAACCTGGCCGGGATCCCCGAGCGCAACTGGATCAACGACCACTTCAAGTACACCCACGGCTATGGCGCGGTCGCCGCCAAGGGGACCGAGACCGCCGACGGCGGTGGCCCGAAGTACACCGAGTCGGATCTGCCGGCCAAGGGGCAGCTCCCCGAGCACGAGCAGCGGGTCTACTACGGCGAGAAGACCACCCAGTACTCCATCGTCGGCGGTCCGCAGAAGGAATTGGACTATTCCGACGATAAAACCGGCGAAAAGAGCTACAGCTACACAGGCAAGAGCGGAGTGAATCTGTCCAACCCGATCAACCGCGCCGCGTACGCGGTGGCGTTCGGGGAGCCGCAGATCCTCTACTCCGGCGCGATCGGTGACGGCTCGCGGATCCTGTACAACCGCACGCCCAAGGAGCGCGTCGAATCCGTCGCCCCCTGGCTGACCATCGACGGCGACGCCTATCCGGCGGTCATCGACGGCCGCATCCAGTGGATCGTGGACGCCTACACCACCAGCAACGGCTATCCGTACGCCTCGCGCACCACGCTCGGGGACACCACGGCCGATTCGCTCACCGACGGCCAGCGGGCGGTGGTGGCCCAGCAGAACCAGGTCAACTACATCCGCAACTCCGTCAAGGCGACGGTCGACGCGTACGACGGCTCGGTCAAGCTCTACCAGTGGGACACCAAGGACCCGGTCCTCAAGACCTGGATGAAGTCCTTCCCGGGCACGGTCGAGAAGAAGAGCGCCATCAGCCCGAAGCTGAAGGAGCATCTGCGCTACCCGCAGGACCTCTTCAAGGTGCAGCGGCAGCTGCTGACCACCTACCACGTCACGGACCCGGGCACCTTCTACACCGGCTCCGAGCGCTGGCAGATCCCGAACGACCCGACCACCAAGTCGGGCAACGCCGTTCCGCCGTACTACCTGAGCATGAAGATGCCGGACCAGAAGGATCAGTCCTTCTCGCTCACGACGACCTTCACGCCCAACAAGCGCGACAACCTCGGCGCCTTCATGGCCGTCGACGCCAACGCGACCAGCGCCGACTACGGCAAGATCAGACTGCTGAAGCTGCCGTCGGAGACGCCGGTGCCCGGCCCGCAGCTGGTGCAGTCGAAGTTCAACTCCGATCCGGTCATCGCCAACGAACTCAACATCCTCAAGAAATTCGGCGATTCGGAGATCGAGTACGGCAACCTGCTGACCGTGCCGCTGGACGGCGGGCTGCTGTACGTCGAACCGGTCTATCTGCGCGGCGCCAACACCAACTACCCGCTGCTGAAGAAGGTGTTGGTGAGCTACGGCGACAACAAGCCCGTCCTGGAGGACTCCCTCAAGGACGCGCTGGACGTCGTCTTCGGCAAGAAGGCGCCGAGCACCGGCACGGAGAAGCCACCGGGCGGCGACACCACCCCGCAGCCACCGTCCGACCAGACGGCACAACAGGCCATCGCCGACGCCCAGAAGGCGTACGAGGATGCCGAGAAGGCCCGTGTCGACGGTGACTGGGCGGCCTTCGGTGAGGCCCAGAAGCGGATGAAGGCCGCGCTGGACCGTGCCGCCAAGGCGTCCGAGAAGACCGGCAAGGGCGGCTGAGCCGGCCCGTACGGAGCGACACGCCGTGCTGCCACCGGTTCGCGCCGGTGGCAGCACGGCGGTGCTGGTCGGGGACCGCCCCGGTGCCGTGATACCTTGAGGGCACAACGACGCGGGGTGGAGCAGCTCGGTAGCTCGCTGGGCTCATAACCCAGAGGTCGCAGGTTCAAATCCTGTCCCCGCTACTGGAAGACGAAGGCCCGGATCCACTGGATCCGGGCCTTCGTCATGCGTCGGGATCGATGCGGTGTACGGCCGGGTCGCACGGCCCATGTGGGGAACCTGTGTGCTTGAGTTTGACAAGTCGCCGTGTCGGGAAGTCGACAAACCGCTGAAGTGACCTCACTGGCTGCGGTATACCAGGTGTACGCGGGTTACAGGTGATGCGACGATGGGTCTTATGGGGGACAAGGCAAGGTTGTTGGAGACAGACCGGTTTGTGCATGCGCCCGATGACGGGCGCGAATCCGAGCTGCCGATGGACGCGATGGAGGCCGCGGAGGCCGCCGAAGCGTCCGACGCGGTGACCGAGACCGGCCACCGCCGGGCCGCCGAGGCGGGCGACACCGCCGCCATGAGCGCGCTCGGCGCGCTGCTGCTGCGCCGCGGTGACCTCGACGGCGCCGAGCCGTATCTGCGTTCCGCCACCGCCGCCGGGGACCGCGCCGCCGCCAACAACCTTGGCGTGCTGCTCCATCAGCGGGGCTACGCGGACGAGGCGGCCGGGTGGTGGCGTATCGCGGCCGTCGCCGGTTCCGCCGCCGCGGCGCACGCCCTCGGGCGCCACCACCGCGAGCGCGGCGACGAGCCGGCCGCCGAGTACTGGCTGCGCCAGTCCGCCGAATCCGGCCACTGCCTGGGCGCCTACGCCCTCGCCGACCTGCTGGAGCACCGCGGCGACATCGGCGCCGAACGCTGGTTCCGGGCCGCCGCCGAGCGCGGCCACCGCGAGGCCGCCTACCGCCTGGCCCGGCTCATCGAGGACGGCCGGGAGACGGACCGCCGGGCCGTTCCCGCCTACGGGGAGCTGACCCAGGAGGCGGAGGCCGAGCAGTGGTACCGCCAGGCCGCCGCGCGCGGACACCGGCGCGCCGCACTGCAGTTGGGCACGCTCCTGGAGGACCGCGGCGACGTCCAGGAGGCGGGCCGCTGGTACCTCTCCGCCGCCAAGGACGGTGAGGCGCGGGCCGCTTGCGCGCTGGGCTTCCTGCTGCGGGACGCCGGGGACGAGGAGAGCGCCGCCGAGTGGTGGCGCCGGGCCGCCCAGGACGGCGACGGCAACGCCGCCAACGCGCTGGGCGCGCTGCACGCCGACCGCGGCGAACTGCAGACCGCCGAGCGCTGGTACCGCGTCGCGCTGGACGCCGGCGACGTCAACGGCGCCTACAACATCGGGCTGCTCTGCGCCGAGCAGGGCCGGGCCGGGCGCGGTGAGCAGTGGTACCGCAGGGCGGCCTACGCCGGGCACCGCGAGGCCGCGAACGCGCTCGCGATCCTGCTGCTCCAGCGCGGCGACGCCTCGGGGGCCGAGCCGTGGTTCTCCAAGGCCGCCGAGGCGGGCAGCGTGGACGCCGCGTTCAACCTCGGCATCCTGTTCGCCGGGCGCGGCGAGGAGCGGATGGCGCACGCCTGGTACGAGCGGGCCGCCGCGGCCGGGCACACCGAGGCGGCGCTGCAGGTCGCCATCGTGCAGCTGCGCGAGGGCGAGGAGCAGGCCGCGGAGCGGAATCTGCGGTGTGCGGCCGGCGGCGGCAGCCCCGAGGCGGCCTTCCGGCTCGCCGACCTCCTGGACCGCAGGTCCGCGGAGGCGAGCGACGCCGGGCCGGCGGACGGCGGGCGGACGCCGGACGACGAGAGCACGGAGTGGTACGAGCGGGCCGCGCGGCAGGGGCACCGCCGCGCCCAGGTCCGGGTTGGCATGTTCGCGGCGGCTCGGGGTGATGTCGTCGAGGCGGCGACGTGGTACCGCGCGGCGGCCGAGGCCGGCAGCCGCAACGGCGCCTTCAACCTCGGGCTGCTGCTGGCCCGCGAGGGCAGCCTCCCCGAGGCCGCCCTGTGGTGGCAGCGCGCCGCCGAGGGCGGGCACGGCCGCGCCGCCCTGCGGCTGGCGCTGCTGGCCGCCCGGCGCGGCGCGCTCGCCGAGGCGCAGGGCTGGTGTGCGCGGGCCGTGGAGCTCGGGCCGCCGGAGGTCGCGGAGCGGGCGGCACGGCTGCTTACGGCGCTCCAGGAGGAGCTGAGCGCGTAGTGCGCCCCTGGTGCCCAGGGCCGGGTCCCCGGGGCCGGGACTGGGCGCCAGGAAGGGATTTGCGCTGGTCGTCGGCCTGGGGTTAGAGTTGAGCCACAACGACGCGGGGTGGAGCAGCTCGGTAGCTCGCTGGGCTCATAACCCAGAGGTCGCAGGTTCAAATCCTGTCCCCGCTACTCAGAGGCGAAGGCCCGGATCCACTGGATCCGGGCCTTCGTCGTGTCTGGGTTCGTGTCCGCGCGCCGCAGGGGTGTGCGGGCACACGAACGAGCCCGCCGCCACGAGGGCGCGGGCTCGGTGTGGGGGGGCGAGGGCGACCCGGGAGGGGCCGGCCCCGGCGCGTCAGGAGGCGTCGCTGCAGTGGGGGCAGATGCCCCGGTAGGTCACGGTGACCTCGGAGACCTGGAAGCCGTAGCGCTCCGGTTCGGGCAGCGCGGAGAGCGGGTCGCCCTGGACGTGCACATCGCGGATCGTGCCGCACCGTGAGCAGACGAGGTGCTGGTGGTCGTGGTGGGCGTTGGGGTCGTAACGCTTCGCCCGGCCGTCCGTGCTCACCTCGATCACCTCGCCGAGCGACACCAGCTCGCCAAGGGTGTTGTAGACGGTGGCGCGGGAGATCTCGGGGAGCCGGTCGGCGGCTCGGGCGTGCACCTCGTCGGCGGTGTAGTGGACGTGGTCCCCGTCGAGGACCTCGGCGACGACGCGTCGCTGTGCGGTCAGCCGCCAGCCGCGTCCCCGGAGCCGTTCAAGCAGGTCACTCATGCCATTCACCTATCAGTCAGATACAGCCAGGGTAGCAGCGACCGATCCATCACCGGATCGAGTACGAGTTTCGGCTTCTTCGTGACTTAGACAATGTCCAATGTAGGATCGAGTTCGGCGCAAGCCAGGGCAGGGATCAAGACTTCAGGAGGCGCACGTGTCGGTAGAGAGCACCACCGGACCGCTGACCACAGAGGCCGGCGCTCCGGTCGCGGACAACCAGAACAGCGAGTCGGCCGGCATCGGCGGCCCCGGGCTGATCCAGGACCAGCTGCTGATCGAGAAGCTCGCGCACTTCAACCGCGAGCGCATCCCGGAGCGCATCGTGCACGCCCGCGGGGCCGGCGCGTACGGCACCTTCACCGTGACCGCGGACGTCACCCGGTACACCCGCGCCGACTTCCTCTCGGAGATCGGCAAGCAGACCGAGACCTTCCTGCGCTTCTCCACCGTCGCGGGCAACCTCGGCGCCGCCGACGCGGTGCGCGACCCGCGGGGCTTCGCGCTGAAGTTCTACACGGAGGAGGGGAATTACGACCTCGTCGGGAACAACACCCCCGTCTTCTTCATCAAGGACGCCATCAAGTTCCCCGACTTCATCCACACCCAGAAGCGCGACCCGTACACCGGCTCCCAAGAGGCCGACAACGTCTGGGACTTCTGGGGCCTCTCGCCCGAGTCCACCCACCAGGTGACCTGGCTGTTCGGCGACCGCGGCATCCCGGCCTCGTACCGCCACCTCAACGGCTACGGCTCCCACACCTTCCAGTGGAACAACGCCGCGGGCGAGGTCTTCTGGGTCAAGTACCACTTCAAGACCGACCAGGGCATCAAGAACCTCACCCAGGAAGAGGCCAACAAGCTCGCCGGTGAAGACCCCGACAGCCACCAGCGCGACCTGCGCGAGGCCATCGAGCGCGGCGACTTCCCGACCTGGACCGTGCAGGTGCAGATCATGCCCGCGGACGACGCGGCCGGCTACCGCTTCAACCCGTTCGACCTCACCAAGGTCTGGCCGCACGAGGACTACCCGCCGATCGAGATCGGCAAGCTGGAGCTCAACCGCAACCCGGAGAACATCTTCGCCGAGGTCGAGCAGTCCATCTTCTCCCCGCACCACTTCGTGCCCGGCATCGGCCCGTCCCCCGACAAGATGCTCCAGGGCCGCCTCTTCGCCTACGGCGACGCCCACCGCTACCGCGTCGGCATCAACGCCGACCACCTCCCGGTGAACCGCCCGCACGCCACCGAGGCGCGCACCCACGGCCGCGACGGCCTCCTCTACGACGGCCGCCACAAGGGCGCGAAGAACTACGAGCCGAACAGCTTCGGCGGCCCCGCCCAGACCGGCCGGCCGCTGTGGCAGCCGGCCCCCGTGACCGGCCGGACCGGCGACCAGGCCGCCCCCTCGCACGCCGAGGACGACGACTTCGTCCAGGCCGGCAACCTCTACCGGCTGATGTCCGAGGACGAGAAGGAGCGCCTGATCGGCAACCTGGCGGGATTCATCGCCAAGGTCTCCCGCGACGACATCGCCGAGCGCGCGATCGAGAACTTCCGCAAGGCGGATGCGGACTACGGCAAGCGGCTCGAAGCCGCGGTCCAGGCCCTGCGCGGCTAGCCTTCGCGGCTGAACCGCCGCCGCTCTCGCGGAGGGGGTTGCTCGTCGTGGGGGTTGCTCAAGCGCCGCTTGCCGTACAAACGAAGAGGCCGGACGCCATGGGGCTCCGGCCTCTTCGCGTGCTTGGGGGCGTGGGGCTGGTGTGGCTCAGGCCGGTATGGCGCCGGCCCGCTCCAGCACGTGTGACCAGCAGCGGAGGATGTCGCGGACCGAGACGATGCCCAGGGGTTCGCGGTCGTCCAGCACGATGAGATGGCGGAAATTGCCGCGCACCATGGCGTCCGCGGCCTCGTCCAGGGTCCAGTCCGGAGCGGCGAAGACCACGTCGGAGGTGGTGTGGGCCTGGGCGGTCTCCCGGTCGGGATTCTCGCCCGCGCCGAGCGAATTGAGGATGTCGCGTTCGGTGAGGATGCCGATGCCGCTGGTGTCACTGTCGAGGACGACGGCCGAGCCGACGCGGCGCGCCGACATCAGTTCGGCCGCTTGGCGGAGGGTGTGAGCGGGCCCGATGGTGAGGACCACCGTGCTCATGGCGTCGCGGACGTACATGGGCATGGAGTGGAGCCACCTCCTTCGTGGATGTGCCTTGCGAATGAATTCACAAGTTCACAAACTGGCGGATTCTCATGTTCACATGCCTGCGCCATCGCAACAAGGGGGCGGGCGCCGGTCCGTCAGGAAGGCGCCATCAATGGCCGGGTCCGCGCGCCCGGTCCTTCGCGGGTCAGTGCCGCGCGTCGCCCACGTAGCTCAGCAGATCCTCGTGCAGCAGCCCGTTGGACGCCGCCGCGTTGCCGCTGTGCGGGCCCGGCTTGCCGTCGAGGCCGGTGAACTGCCCGCCCGCCTCCTGGACGACGACCGCGCAGGCCGCCATGTCCCACAGCGACAGCTCCGGCTCCGCGCAGATGTCCACCGACCCCTCGGCGATCATCATGTACGGCCAGAAGTCCCCGTAGCCGCGGGTGCGCCAGCAGTCCCGGGTCAGATCGAGGAAGCCGGGCAGCTTGCCGCGCTCCTCCCAGCCGGTCAGCGAGGAGTACGCGAACGACGCGTCCTGGATGCGGCCGACCTTCGAGACCTGCAGCCGCGACGCGGAGGTCAGGCTGCGCCCGGTGAAGGCGCCCAGACCCTCGGCGGCCCACCAGCGGCGGTTGAGGGCCGGCGCGGAGACGATGCCGACCACCGGGCGGTCACCGCCCTCGCCGCGCTCCATCAGCGCGATCAGCGTCGCCCAGACCGGAACCCCGCGGACATAGTTCTTCGTGCCGTCGATCGGGTCGATGACCCAGCGGCGCGGGCCGGCGCCCTCGCTGCCGAACTCCTCGCCGAGCACCGCGTCCCGTGGCCGGGCGCGCTGGAGGTGGCCGCGGATGAGCTCCTCCGCGGCCTTGTCCGCCTCGCTGACCGGTGTCATGTCCGGTTTGGTCTCGACCTTGAGGTCGAGCGCCTTGAACCGGTCCATGGTCGCGGCGTCCGCGGCGTCCGCGAGGACATGGCCGAGGCGAAGATCATCGTGATAGTCGGGCATGTGCGAACAGTATCTACTGGTATACGCGGGAGCCACATGGCCATGCCCGGCCGGACGTGTGACACCCGCGGGCCCGGTGTGCGAGGCCTCCCGGGCCGGTCGTGCGGCGACCCTTGACAGTGCATGGCGCCGCGTCAATTCTGTGCGCACTCCGGCCACATGGGCCGGCGGCCCGGGAGGCGACGGATGCCCGCAGCGCGTGAATCCCTGCTGGATGCCGCCATGACGGCGCTGACGACGCGGGCCTGGGCGGCCGTCCGGATGGTCGACGTCGCGACCGCGGCCGGCGTGTCCCGCCAGACCCTCTACAACGAGTTCGGCAGCAAGGAGGGGCTGGCCCGCGCCCTCGTACGCCGGGAGACCGACAACTACCTGGCGGGCGTCGACCGGCTGCTGGCCCAGGAGGGCGCCGCGGCCGCCGGGCCACGGGACGACGCGGCCGGCAGGGTGGTGGCCGCGGCCGCCTGGACGCTGCGTACGGCGCGCGCCAACCCCCTGGTCAGGGCCGCGCTGACGGGCTGCTGGAGCGACCGGCTGCCGGCTCCTCCCGTGGCGGAACCGGCTCCCGTACGGGCCGCGCGTACGGGAGTGCCCGGACAGCGCGCCGAGTCGTCCGGTGAGAGGCCGCTGCCGGGGCCGGCCGAGCTGGTCGGCCGGTTCTGCGACCGGGCGGTGGCGGCCCTGGAGCCGGGCTGGCCCGAGGAGGAGCTGCCCGCGCTCGGCGCCGCCTGCGAGACCGCGGCGCGGCTGACCCTGTCCTGCGTGGTCGCCCCGGCAGGACCGGCGGCACCCGTACCCGAGGCGGAGGCGGTGTCGCGGCTCGTACGGGGCGCGTTCGCCCGACTGCCGGGCGGGGGAGAGGCGGCCGGGGATCCCGCAGCCGTCAGGGCGTCACGGGGTGTACCGGAGCGGCGGGCTGACGGGTCCTGAGGATGCCCCCCCCAGCGTGCGTTCACTGTGCCGAGCCCGAGAGCTGGAGGCCGATGATGCCGACGATGACCAGGGTGATGGAGACCAGCTTCAGGGTGGAGACCACATCGCCCAGGAAGACCATGCCGTAGATCGCAGTGCCGGCCGCGCCGATGCCGGTCCAGACCGCGTAGGCCGGGCCGACGTCGAGCCGGCGCAGCGAGAGCGTCAGCAGGCCGAAGCTGCCGAGGGCGAAGGCGGCGAAGGCGATGGTGGGGAAGAGCCGGGTGAAGCCGTGCGAGAGCTTGAGGCAGACCGCGAAGCCGGTCTCCAGGAGCCCGGCCACGACGACCAGGAACCACGCCATCGCCATATCGCATTGCCTCCGCCCGCGTCCCCGTCCCGGCGACGCGGGTTCGGTGACCGCTTCGCCAGCCTTGGTGTGATTATGCAGTTACCTCGGACGGACGGCAGCGGATTACGGCGGTCAGTCGCCCTCGCGTCGCTCCCGGGTCGCCAGCAGCCGGCGCAGCGAGTACAGGCGCGCGGGGTCGGCGTGGCCGTCGGCCACCCACGCGTCCAGGGCGCAGTCGGGTTCGTCGTGGCTGCAGGCGCGCGGGCAGTCGGCGGTGCCCGGTTCGAGGTCGGGGAAGGCGTGGATCACCCGCGACGGATCGACGTGGTGCAGCCCGAAGGACCGTACGCCCGGGGTGTCGATGACCCAGCCCGAGTCACCGGGAAGGGGCAGGGCCAGCGCCGAGGTCGTGGTGTGGCGGCCGCGGCCGGTGACCGCGTTGACATGCCCGGTTGCCCGTCGGCGTTCCGGGACCAGGGCGTTGACCAGGGTCGTCTTGCCCACACCGGAGTGCCCGACGAACGCCGTCATACGGCCCGTCAGCTGTTCCCGTACCCGCTCGGCGGCGCTGCCGTCGGCCAGTTCGTCTCGGTTGGTGACGACATAGGGGACGCCCAGCGCGCCGTAGGACTCCAACAGGGCGTCGGCGGACGCCAGATCGGACTTGGTCAGGACGAGCAGCGGGTCCAGCCCGGCGTCGTAGGCGGCGACCAGACAGCGGTCGATCAGGCGCGGACGCGGCTCGGGGTCGGCGAGCGCGGTGACGATGGCGAGCTGGTCGGCGTTGGCGACCACGACCCGTTCGAACGGGTCGTCATCGTCGGCCGTACGGCGCAGTGTCGAGGTGCGCGGCTCCACCCGGACTATCCGGGCGAGGGTGTCCTTGGCGCCGGTCAGATCGCCGACGACGGCGACCCGGTCGCCGACGACCGCGCTCTTGCGGCCCAGTTCGCGGGCCTTCATCGCGGTGACCGTGCGGCCGTCGACCAGGCAGGTCAGGCGGCCGCGGTCGACGGTCAGGACCAGGCCGGCGCCGGCGTCCTCGTGCTTGGGGCGGATGTTGGTCCGGGGGCGGTTGCCCTTGGGGTTGGGGCGGACACGGATGTCGTCCTCGTCGGGGTTCTTGCCGTAGCGGCGCATGGCGGCCGGCCCTCAGACTCTCCGGGCGGGGGCGGCCGCCGGGTCGAGCATGTCCGTCCACATCGCGGGGAAGTCGGGCAGCGTCTTCCCGGTGGTGGCGACGTTCTCCACCTCGACGCCCTCGACGGCGAGGCCGATGATCGCGGCGGCGGTGGCCAGCCGGTGGTCGTCGTAGGTGTGGAAGACACCGCCGTGCAGCGCGCGCGGCCGGATGTGCAGCCCGTCCGCCGTTTCGGTGACGTCGCCGCCGAGCTCGTTGAGCTCCTTGGTGAGCGCGGCCAGCCGGTCGGTCTCGTGGAGCCGCAGATGGGCGACGCCGCGCAGGGTGGAGGGGGAGTCGGCCAGGGCGGCGACGGCGGCGATGCCCGGGGTCAGCTCGCCGACCTCGCCGAGGTCGACGTCGATGCCGTGGATGCGGCCGCTGCCGGTGAAGGTCAGGCCCTGGTCGGTCAGCTCGCAGGAACCGCCCATGGTGGTGAAGATCTCGCGCAGCGCGTCACCGGGCTGCGTGGTGTGCTCGGGCCAGTCCGGGATGGTGACCTTGCCGCCGGTGACCAGCGCCGCGGCCAGGAACGGCTGGGCGTTGGACAGGTCGGGCTCGACGATCAGGTCGCGGCCCAGGAGGGCGCCGGGGGTGACCCGCCAGACGTTCGGCTCGCCGCCCGCCTCGGGGGTGTCCACCTGGGCGCCGACGCTGCGCAGCATGTCGACGGTCATCCGGATGTGCGGCATCGACGGCAGCGCCGCGCCGACGTGCCGTACCTCCACGCCCTGGTTGAAGCGCGGTGCGGACAGCAGCAGGGCGCTGACGAACTGGGAGGACGAGGAGGCGTCGATCTCGACCGGGCCGCCGTCGAGGGCGCCGCCGCCGTGCACCGTCATCGGGAGCGAGCCGCGGCCGTCGTCGTCGATGCGGGCGCCGAGTGCGCGCAGCGCCTCGATGACGCCGCCGAGCGGGCGCTCGTAGGAGCGCGGGTCGCCGTCGAAGCGGATCGGGCCGTCGGCGAGCGCCGCGACCGGCGGGAGGAAGCGCATGACCGTGCCGGCGTTGCCGACGTCGACGGTGGCCGGGCCGTGCAGCCCCGCCGGGATCACCCGCCAGGCCTCGCCGCCGCCGGCCTGCCCCACCGCGCCGGCGGAGCTGGAGGAGGCGGTCTCCTCGATGCCGACGCCCATGGTGCGCAGGGCCTCGGCCATCAGGAGCGTGTCGCGGGAGCGCAGCGGGCGGCGCAGCCAGCCGGGCTCGGAGGACAGGGCGGCCAGGACCAGGCCGCGGTTGGTGACCGATTTCGAGCCGGGCACCGTCACGGTTGCATCGACGGCCCCGGGGGCGAGGGGGGCGGGCCACAGGGCGGGAAGTGCGGGGCTCTCGGTCATGCCCTTACTTTAATGGCTGGGCAAGGGTGCCGATCTTGATCAAAAGTGGTGCACACCCAGTGCAACCTCTCCGAAACATGACACTGGTAGTGCGCCCGCGGAGCCAGGAGCGCCGGGCCGGGCGCACCGGCGCGGCCGGACCTCCCCGGGGCGGGGGCAGCGGGCCGGGTCACAGCCCGAGCATCCACTGCCCGCCGCCTATCAGGGAGCACAGCGTCACCACGTGGAACAGGCCGAGCCAGAGGGCCGCCGGGACGTTGGTGAGGCGGGCCAGCTGGTCCGGGTCGGAGTCCCCCGCGCTGCCCCGCCGCCGCTTGCCCATCAGCTCGAACGGCGGCCGGACGCCGCCCAGCAGCAGAAACCACACCACGGCGTACGCGAACGCCGCCTGCACGTGCGGTGTCGTCAGCCAGGAGACGAGGAAGAAGGCGGCGCCGGCCAGGACGACGGTGAGCACCCCGTAGGCGTTGCGGATCATGACCAGCATCGCGAGGAGCAGCGCGGTGGCGCCCCACAGCAGCGCCGTGATGTGCCCCGAGGCCAGCAGCGCGGCGCCGGCGAGACCCAGCAGGGACGGCGCGGTGTAGCCGGCCGCGGCGGTCAGCACCATGCCGATGCCGGTCGGCTTGCCGCGGGAGACGGTCAGCCCCGAGGTGTCCGAGTGCAGCCGGATGCCGTCCAGGCGGCGGCCGGTGACCAGGGCGATCAGCCCGTGGCCGCCCTCGTGCGCGATGGTCACGGCGTTCCGCGACAGCCGCCAGGCGGTGCGCGGGACCACGGTGCCCAGTGCCAGCACCCCGGTGGCGATCACCAGCCACAGGGACGGGGCGGGCTGGGCCCCGACGACGCGGCTCCAGAGGTCGGTGATGTGGTCGGTGTCCATAGTCTCCGCGTCTCCCCTTGGTGTGCATGGCAGTGTGGCATGCATGTGCGGTAGGTATGCAGCGAGTCGTCGGCCCGAGGACCTGGCGGGAATCTTCGACGTCCAGCGGTGGGAGCCGACGGAGACCCTGGCGCCCAGCTGGAACGTGGCTCCGACGGTCAACGTGCACGCGGTGCTCGAACGTCCCCTCAAGGGCGCGGCGGCGGACGGTTTCCCGCCGGGCCCGGTGCGCCAGCTCCGGACGCTGAAGTGGGGCCTGGTCCCGTCGTGGTCGAAGTCGCCCGAAGGCGCCGCGAAGATGATCAACGCGAGGGCGGAGACGGTGCACGAGAAGCCGTCCTTCCGGCAGGCGTTCGCGGCCCGCCGCTGCCTGCTCCCCGGGGACGGCTATTTCGAGTGGGTCACCGACGCCGCCGAGCGGCAGCTGGAGGAGCAGGGCCGCCGCAAGCGGCCCCGTAAGCAGCCGTATTTCGTGACGCCCGCCGACGGCTCGGTGATGGCGATGGCGGGGCTGTACGAGTTCTGGCGGGACCGGACGCTGCCCGGTGACCACCCCCTGGCCTGGTGGGTGACCTGCACCGTCGTGACGACCGAGGCGGAGACCGGCCCGCTGGCCGGCGCCACCGGGGGCGAGGGGCCGCAGTCCCTGGCCGACATCCACCCCCGGATGCCGCTGGTCCTGCCGCCGGACCGCTGGGACGCCTGGCTCGACCCCGCCCACACCGACCCGGTCGCGCTGCGCGAGCTGCTGGCGCCGCCGCCGGGCGGGCTGATGCGGGCCCATCCCGTTCCGACGGACGTCAGCAACGTCCGCAACAACGGGCCCGAGCTGCTCACGGAGCTCGACGGGCCGGAGGTCGGCACCCTGTTCTGAGGCGCGGGCGCGCCGTGTCCGGGGCGGGCGCACCCGGGCCCTGGCGCGCTGGCGTGCCCGCGCGCCCCGGGCGCGGGCAGGATGGACGTATGAGCACGAGGGTGAAAGAGACCGAGACGGTCGGGACGCCGGCGGGCGACGCGCGGATCACCTGGTACCGCGACCCGGAGCCGGTCCAGGCGGTGGTGGCGCTCGGCCACGGCGCCGGCGGCGGGATCGGGGCGCGTGACCTCCAGGCCCTGGCGGCCGCGCTGCCGGCCCGCGGATACACCGTGGCGCTGGTCGAGCAGCCGTGGCGGGTGGCGGGCAAGAAGGTGGCGCCCGCGCCGAAGACCCTGGACGCCGGCTGGACGGCGCTGTGGCCCGCGCTGGCGAAGCCGGGGCTGCCGGTGGTCGCCGGCGGCCGGAGCGCGGGCGCCCGGGTGGCCTGCCGTACGGCGCGCGAACTGGGCGCGTACGCCGTCCTGGCGCTCAGCTTCCCGCTGCATCCGCCGGGCAAGCCGGAGCGCTCCCGGGTGGACGAGCTGACCGGGGCCGGGGTCCCGACGCTGGTCGTCCAGGGGGCACGGGACCCGTTCGGGCGGCCGGAGGAGTTCCCGCCCGGTACGGAGCTCGCCGAGGTGGCGTACGGGGATCATGGATTCGCGGTGCCGAAGTCGGCGGGCGTCGGCGAGGCGGAGTCGATGGCCGCGCTCACCGACGCCGTGCTGGCCTGGCTGGACGGGCTGCTCGGCTGAGGGCTGTGTCACGGGGGCTCCGCCGCTGAGGCTCCGAACCGCTGAGGTCTCCGACGTACTGCCTTCGATGGCCTGTGCGTCAGTCGGCACGGGCGCGCGGCCGTGCCCGGACGTGCATCCGCTCGCCCTGCCGGCCGAAGAGGCTCAGCAGCTCGACGGGTTCCTCGCCCGCGGGACCGAACCAGTGCGGCAGCCGGGTGTCGAACTCCGCTGCCTCCCCGGCCCGCAGCTCCACATCCCGGTCGGCCAGCAGCAGCCGCAGCCGCCCGGACAGTACGTACAGCCACTCGTAGCCCTCGTGCACACGCTGCTCGCGCGGGCCCTCGACCGGGTCCATGACGAGCTTGAACGCCTGGAGGGCACCCGGTTGGCGGGTCAGCGGCACCACGGTCATATGGCCGCGCCGCTGCGGCACCGCCCGCACCCGCGGATCGCCGACCTCGGGCGCCCCCACCAGCTCGTCCAGCGGCACCTGATGGGCCTGCGCCAGCGGCAGCAGCAGTTCGAGAGTGGCCTTGCGGCCGCCGGACTCCAGCCGCGACAGGGTGCTCACCGAGATACCGGTCGCCGCCGAGAGCGCGGCCAGCGTCACCCCGCGTTCCTGCCGCACCCGCCGCAGTCGCGGCCCCACATCCGCCAGCACCCGCTCGTACGCGTTGTCGTCCATGCACTCATTGCTGAAGCGGCAATGCGATTTGTCAACCCGGCGAGGCGGGAACGCGTGGGAAAACCCGGCGCGAGAAGTCGCCGCGGGCGGGAATGACCCGCGGGGCGCGGCTGTTGTCCCTGGCGTAGGTAACGAGAAACGCCAGCGCAGCATGAGGAATGGGAGTCCGCCCCATGGGAATCGCCTGCCCCGCCCGCCCGGCCGCTGACCTGCAGTGGTCGCAGATGCAGGGGACGCAGCCCGCCATGGCTGGAGCGGCGGCGGCACCGGGTCGTCGTCTATTCTCCGATTCGAGGGGGTCCGCATCCGGATCCGTCACGGTGTTGGAGGAGGTGGGTCCGGTCACTGGGACCGACGCAGGGACCGACAGCACGGCTCAGGAGCAGGCTGCGAGCCGGAAGGAGAGCTCCGTCGAGCGCAATGCGCGCTTCGAGCGGGACGCGCTGACCTTCCTGGACCAGATGTACTCCGCCGCGCTGCGCATGACGCGCAATCCGGCCGACGCGGAGGACCTTGTGCAGGAGACGTACGCGAAGGCGTACGCGTCCTTCCATCAGTTCCGTGAGGGCACCAACCTCAAGGCGTGGATGTACCGCATCCTGACCAACACCTTCATCAACACCTACCGCAAGAAGCAGCGGGAACCGCAGCGCAGCGCCGCCGACGAGATCGAGGACTGGCAGCTGGCGCGCGCCGAGTCGCATATGTCGACCGGGCTGCAGACCGCGGAGTCGGTGGCGCTCGACCATCTGCCCGACTCGGACGTGAAGGCGGCGCTCCAGGCGATTCCGGAGGAATTCCGCATCGCGGTCTATCTCGCGGATGTCGAGGGCTTTGCGTACAAGGAGATCGCGGACATCATGGGGACACCCATCGGCACGGTGATGTCCCGTCTGCACCGCGGGCGGCGCCAACTGCGCGGCATGCTGGAGGACTACGCCCGCGAGCGCGGGCTGGTCCCGGCGGGAGCGTCGGCCGCTGATACGCAGGCCACGCAGACGTCGGGGTCGCACGACCGGAAAGGCTCGGGATCATGAGCTGCGGAGAGCCGCACGAGAAGGACTGCTCAGAGGTCCTTGACCACCTGTACGAGTATCTCGACCGGGAGATGCCCGCCGGGGAGTGCGCGGAATTCCAGGTGCATCTCGACGAATGCTCGCCGTGCCTGGAGAAGTACGGCCTGGAGCAGGCCGTGAAGAAGCTCGTCAAGCGCTGCTGCGGCCATGACGACGTCCCCACCGACCTGCGCTCCAAGGTCATGGGCCGGATCGATCTGATCCGGGCCGGGGAAGAGGTGCCCGAGCTCAGCGTGCTCGAACAGGCCAAGCACGAGCAGGCGCAGCGCGCGCAGACGGCCGAGGCCGCGGCCGCCGAGGAAGGGCAGGGCTCCGGCGAGGACGACGCCGCCGAGCCCGCCGATGCACGGACCGAGAGCGCGCGGGCCGAATAAGGCGAAGCGTCACCCTAAGGGGTGAGGGCGGGCCAACAGGTCCCGCTCAATGCGCTGATGCGCCTTCTCCCGCGTCCCAGTCCCTCTATTCTCACCCGGACCCACGCACCCGGATGCGGTGCGATATGGGGTCCCCCGACTCCTCAGGAGCCCGGGGGAGAGCGGTGGGCATGGTGAGGAGGGCGCGATGCGGGGAATTCCGGCGGCCGCGCGAGGGTATATCGGAGGCGCCGCCCTGGCCGCCACGTTGTGTGCCGCCCCCGCGTTACGGCTCGGGCCCCACACCCCCTGGACCAGCGCCCTGGTCCTCGCCACTCTCTACGGAATCTGCGAACGGCTCCGCCGCTGCCCGTTGTTGGGCCGGGTGCCGTTCGGTATGGGCTCCTACGGGAGACCCGGGGGGCTTCCCTCCGGCTGGGCAAGCCCCGTCCTGCTGGCCGGATCCTTTCTTCTGCCGCCGTCGCTGGCCGCGCTGACCGCCGTCCCCGGCGCGCTGGTCACCCGTACCGCGCCCCGCTCGGCCGGTGCCCGCAAGATCTGGCACGCCGCCGAGCTGGCACTGGCCTGCTGCGCGGCCTCCCATGTCTTCCGGGCGCTCGTCGACCACCCGCTGTCCGCACCGCGGTTCCCCGTACTGCTGCTGCCCGCCATGGCCGCCGCCGGCACCTTCTGCGCCCTGCTCGCCGCCCTGGACGGCGGGGTGCTGATCGCCGCCGAGCGGCGTCCTGCACGCACCGCCTGGCGCGGGCTGCTGACCCGCTCACTGGCGCCGTATCTGGTGCACGGGCTCGCCGGCCTGATGATGGCGGTCCTGTGGCGCAGCGCGTACGGACCGCCCGCGGCACTGCTGGTGCTGCTGCCGATGTACCTCTCCTGCTGGGTCTTCGCCCAGTACCACCGCGAGCGGGCCGCCCATCAGGCCACCATCCGCGCCCTCGTCCAGGCCGTGGACATCAAGGACCGCTACACCCGCGGGCACAGTGAGCGGGTCGGGCGTGCGTCGGTGATGATCGCCCGGGAGCTGGGCATGGCGGAGGACCGCCTGGAGGTGCTGCGGTTCGCCGGCATCCTGCACGACGTCGGCAAACTCGGCGTCCCCACCCGGCTGTTGCGCAAGGACGGCCCGCTGACTCCGGACGAACGCCGCGTCATCGAGCTGCATCCCGAGTACGGGCACGAGATCGTGCGCGGCATCGGGTTCCTGGGCGAGGCGCGGGCCGCGATTCTCCACCACCATGAGCGGGTGGACGGCCGCGGCTACCCGTACGGCCTGGCGGGCTACCAGATCCCGGAATTCGCCCGGGTGGTGGCGGTCGCGGACGCCTTCGACGCGATGACCTCCACCCGCTCCTACCGCAGGGCCCGCCCGGTGTCCGCGGCCGTGGCGGAGCTGCGGAAATGCGCCGGTGCGCAGTTCGATCCGCGGATGGTACGGGCGCTGACGGCGTCACTGGCGCGGTACGGCTGGCAGCCCGACCTGGTGATGGCGGCGGACGCGGAACCGGAGGCGACCGGCGGTAGAGGAAACGTCTCGCCTGTGCGGGCGGAGGGGGCGGTGCGGGCGCCGACGGCGCGGGCGCACCGCACGGATCGCGTGGACCACGCAGGGCGCGCAGATCGCACCGCCCGCGCCGCCCGTACCGATCGCGCAGAAGGCGCAGAGGACGCGGAGCGTGCGGGCCTTGCGCGCCCCGCAGGCCGCGCGGGCCATGCGGAAAGGGCCGCGCAGGGGGCCCCTTGGTCCGGCCGGGACGGTGAGCGGTGAGCGGCGGCCCAGGGGTGCGGCCGCGCGCGAGCGCCGTCGTCGCCGGTGTCTACGCCGCGGCCGCCGCGCTGGCGTGCTGGGGGCTCGGCCGGACCCTGTGGGACGGCGTGGCCGATCGCGGGACGGCGCTGGCCTTCGGAGTGCTGATCACGGTGGGTGAGCTGGTGCGCTGGGAGCCCGCGCGGGCGGGCGGGCCGGGCCGGGCGGCCGGGGAGCGGGAGCACGCACCTCTCGGCGCGGCCGGCGCGCTGGCGTACGCGCTGCTCGGCGAGGTCGGCGGCCGGCCGGCGACGCACGACGTGCCGCAGGTCGTGGCGGTCGTCCTGGCGGCCGGCCTGGTGGCGCTGGTCCCGCGGATCGCGCTCGGCCGGGGCCCGGCCCTCGACCCCCTCGCCCGCCGGGTGCTGACCGCCGGGTTCGCCGCCGTCTGCTGCCAACCCCTGCACGCCGCGGGGCCGTTGGCGGCCTGGCCGGCGGGCGGCCCGGCCTACCCGTTCTTCATGATCGGGCTGCTGGCGCTCACCGCGCTGTGCGACGCGGTGCTGGCCGCCGCGCTCCACCGCGCCCGCACCGGCTGGCCGTACGGGCCGCTGCTGCGCGACGAGTTGCGGGCGCTGCCCGGCATCGGCTCCGCGGTCTGCGCGACCGGGGTGGTCATCTCGCTCGCCACCGCGGTCGCCGGGCTCTGGGCGCTGCCCGTCTTCTGTCTGCCGCTGCTGCTGACCCAGTTCGCGTTCCGCCGGTTCGCCGCCGTACGCGACACCTACCGCCAGACCATCGCCTCGCTCGCCCGCGCCACCGAGATCGCCGGCTACACAGCGCACGGCCACGCCCGCCGGGTGGCCGCGCTCAGCCGGGCGGTGGGCCGCGAACTGGGCCTGAACGAACCGGACCTGGACGTACTCGAATACGCCGCGCTGATGCACGACATCGGGCAGCTCTCGCTCCTCGACCCGGTGCCGGCGGGTGCGACCGCGTCGCTGCCGCCCGCGGATCAGCGACGGATCGCGCTGCTGGGCGGCGCCGTTGTGCGCCAGACCGGGGTCCCGGCGGAGGTCGCGGTGGTCGTCGAGCGGCAGGCGGATCCGTTCCGGGATCAGCCGCTCACGGCGCGTATCGTCCGTGCCGTCAACGCCTACGACGATCTGGCGGGTGAGTCCGCGGCGCCCGGCGGACCCCTGCGCGCCCTGGAGCGACTGCGGCTGTCCACCGCACAGGACTACGAGCCCGGGGTCGTCGAGGCGCTCGCCCGGGTCCTCGCACGCAACGGCCGGACGGCGTGATCCGTAGGAGAGCGATCCGCAAGACGGTGATCCGTGCGGCGGTGAGCCGTAGGACCGCGATCCGTAAGACCGTGATCGCGTATGAGCTTCACAGGGGCGGTCCCGTAAGGGCGTGATCCCGTAAGAGCATGACCCCGTAAGGGCGCGATCCCGTAAGGACGTGGTCCGTTGCCTCGCCCTACCGGAAATACGCCGCCACGGCATGTTCGCGGTACGCGGAACCGGAGCGGGCGCCTTCGCTCGGGGCCGCTTCCGGGGGGCGTCTACGGGCCAGTAGGGCCGCGACCGGCGCGGGAGCGCGGGGCCGCCCGGATCCCGCTCACAGCGCGGCCGCAGAGCGTTCGGGGCCCGCCCAACGTCGTGGAACCCATGGGTAATGAGCGCCCCCCGAGATGGGCATGGTTGGATGCGAAGGAAGCCCCTCTCAGGGGGATTCAGGGGGTCGGCGAAGGGCAGGGAGCCGCAGGGGGCGCAGCTATCGGGCTGAGTCCCGCGGCAATCTGTGGCAGGTTGTCGAGTGGGCCCCCAGACGGCCCCGGGTGACCGCCCGGGACACATCCGGAGCGGCACAAGAGCGACCAGCAGGCGGGAATCGTGAGGATCTTCGGCAAGGTACGGCACCGGCCCTCCGCCTCGTGGCGGCAGGCGACCGACCGCGCTTTCACGCTGATCGGCGACGGCCGTTACGAGGACGCGGGCGCGCTGCTGACCCGCGCCGCCGACATGGAGCCGTGGCTCTCGGAGTCCTGGTTCAATCTCGCGCTGCTGCACAAGTTCCGGCACGACTGGGAGCAGGCGCGCGCCGCCGGGCTGCGCGCCGTCGCCCTGCTGGACCGCGAGACCGGGGCCCCCGACTGGTGGAACGTCGGGATCGCCGCCACCGCGCTGCAGGACTGGCCGCTGGCCCGCCGCGCCTGGCAGGCGTACGGCCTCAAGGTCCCCGCGGAGGGTTCGCCGTCCGGGCCGCCGGCCGGGATGGCCCTGGGCAGCGCCGCCGTCCGGCTGTCGCCCGAGGGCGAGGCCGAGGTGGTCTGGGGCCGCCGGCTGGACCCGGCCCGTATCGAGGTGCTGTCCATCCCGCTGCCGTCCTCCGGGCGGCGCTGGGGCGAGGTCGTGCTGCACGACGGCGTCCCGCACGGCGAGCGGACCACCGTCGCCGCCGACGGCACCACCAGGGCGTACCCCGTCTTCGACGAGATCGAGCTGTGGGCGCCCTCCCCGGTGCCCACCTGGGTGGTGCTCCTGGAGGCCGCCACAGAGGCCGACAGGGACGCCCTGGAGCGCCTCGCCGCCGATGCCGGCTTCGCCGCCGAGGACTGGTCGTCGTCCGTGCGGCTGCTGTGCCGTACCTGCTCGGAGAGCCGGATGCCCAGCGACGAGGGCGACGGCGAGCACCTGGACCCGCATGATCACAGTGAGCCGGGCCACCCCGGGCCGCTCGGGCACCGCACCGCGGGCTCGGGTTCCCTGTGGGTGCCGGAGCGCGAATGCGGTATCGCGGCGCCCGCCGCCCTGGTGCGCGGGCTGCTGGACGGCTGGGTCGCGGACAGCCCGGACAGCAGGGAATGGCGGGATCTTGAAGAGGTCTGCTGAGCGCCCCCGTAGTCTGTAGGGCGACTAATCAGGGTTTTCAGGGTTTTCAGGAAGGCGAACGGCGGAGAGATGGCCCAGCAGCCTGTGTTTGATCAAGACGGTGAGCAGCGCGTGGACGAAGAGTTCATCGACGACACGACGGACGCGGCGCAGCGGGAGGCCGCCCACCGCGAGCGCGGCACCTCGCGGCCGATCACCGTGGTCGGCAATCCGGTGCTCCACAAGGAGTGCAAGGACGTCACGGACTTCGGCGACGAGCTCGCGCAGCTGATCGACGACATGTTCGCCAGCCAGCGCACCGCCGAGGGCGTGGGCCTGGCCGCGAACCAGATCGGTGTGGATCTGAAGGTCTTCGTCTACGACTGCCTGGACGACTCGGGCGTACGGCACGTCGGCGCGGTCTGCAACCCGGTCCTGGACGAGCTGCCGGCCGAGCGCCGGGTGCTGGACGACTCCAACGAGGGCTGCCTTTCGGTGCCGGGCGCGTATGCCGAGCTGGCCCGTCCGGACTATGCCGTGGTGCGGGGCCAGGACGCCAAGGGCCGGCCGGTCGCCATCGAGGGCACCGGTTACTTCGCGCGCTGCCTGCAGCACGAGACCGATCACCTCTACGGCTACCTCTACATCGACCGGCTCTCCAAGCGCGACCGCAAGGACGCGCTGAAGCAGATGGCCGAGCGCGAGCCGCGCTACCCCGTCGTCGCCAACGACTGAGCGTGAGGCGCTGCCCGAAGCGATGACGGGCCGCGTCTCACAGGAATAACGCCTGCCACCCCTGCGTTGTGGGCCCGCAGGGGTCCTCGCATCCCCTAGGGGATCTGTTCGAACAACCCCTAGGGGACGGAAACAGGCGCAGCCGCAGCCCCCGCCGCAGCCCACACCCCGGCAGCGGCTACGCCCCGTTCTGGTACGCGCTCCAGATCCGCGGCGGGATCGCCGTGCCCAGCCCGGACTCGGGGCCGCCGACGCCCTGCATCGGCAGCAGTTCGGGCGTCCCCGCCTTGTTGCGGAACATGGTGATCGCGGTGGTCGGCTCGCTGCCGTCACCGGCGCCGGGCGCGCGGTCCGGGCGGATGCCGGGTGCGGTGCCGGGCCCGGAGGTGGTGCCGATGAACCACGCCGACTTCATCCGGTCGCTGGGCTCCGAGACACCGGCCGCGACCGGCTGCAACGGCAACTGCTGGTCCGGGGTCCCCAGTGTGCGCCAGCCCAGGCCCTCCAGGGTCCCGGTCACCCGCTGGGCGATCTCCGGGGTGAGCACCTCCTCGGGCTCCGGGCGGTCGAAGCCGGTCACCGGCTTCCCGTTGTGGGACATCCGGGACACCGCGTACGGGTCGGCGTGCAGCCCGCCGTTGGCGAAGGTGGTGTAGGCGCTCGCCATCCGGATCGCACTGGGCGCCGAGGTGCCGAGCGGGAACGTCTGCTCCAGCTGCGCCAGGCTCTCCTCGCGCATCCCCGCGGCCACCACCAGATCCCGGATCGCCTCCAGCCCGATACGCTGCCCGGTCTGCACGAACGGCGGGCTCTCGGCATTCATCAGGGCCGCGCTCAGCTGCCCGAAGTCGCGCTCCCAGACCGCCTTGTGCGGCGGCAGCGCCTCGGGCGCCTCGTTCTGCTGCCGGAGGGCGGCCGCGAGCACGAACGGCTTGAACGCCGATCCCGCCGGCACGGCGGAGGTGTCCGCGTTGTTGCTGAAATGCCGGGTCGCGTCCGCGCCGCCGTAAACCGCGACGATCGCCCCGTCACTGGGGCGTACGGAGGCCGCGCCGAATTCCACGAAGGTGTCGGCCGCGCGCTTCTTCGGGTCGATGTTCTGCTTGCGGATTTTGTTGACGGCCTTTTCCAGCCGGTGGGTGCGCTGTTTGTCGAAGGTGGTGTGAATGCGATAGCCGCCGCGCGCCAGGTCCTTGTCGGTCAGCCCGGTTTCGCTCTTGATGAACTTGTTGGCGATATCGACGAGATAGCCGGTCTGGCCGGCCTGGCTGGTGGGCTTCGACAGCGGCCGCGGCTCGGGGAACTCCTGGTATCGGTCCCGGTCCCGCTGGCTCATGTGGCCGGTGGTGACCTGCCGGTCGAGGATCCATTTCCAGCGGGCCACGGCCCGCTCGTGATTGGCCTTGCTCAGGCCCGGGTCGTACTGCTCCGACCCCTTCAGCGTGGCCGCCAGCAGCGCTCCCTGGCTGGGGTTCAGCCGCTCCGCGTCGATGCCGTAATACGCGTGGGCGGCCGCCTGGATTCCGTACGAACCGCGCCCGAACCAGCTGGTGTTGAGATAGCCGCGCAGAATGTCCTGCTTGGACTGCTGGTTGTTCACCTTCAGCGCGATGATGAATTCCTTGACCTTACGGGTGACCGTCTGGTCCTGCGAAAGATAGGTGTTCTTCACATACTGCTGGGTGATGGTGGAACCGCCCTGGGCGTCCCCGCCGGAGACCATGTTCACCATGGCGCGGGCGATGCCCTGGAGGGAGACCCCGGAATCGCTGTAGAACGTGGCGTTCTCCGCCGAGATCACCGCGTTCTCGACGGAGTCCGGGACCTTGTCCAGTGAGACGTTCTGCCGGTTGACGGCGCCCACGCTCACCATCTGGCTGCCGTCCGCCCAGTAATAGAGGGTGGCTTCCTTACCCGCCAGGTCGTTCTCGGTCGGGATGTCCACGTTGATGTAGACGATCACGAACAGCCCCGCTATGCCGGTCAGGCCGAGCGCGACGGTGCCGAGCAGCAGTCGCCACGAGGGCAGCCAGCGGCGCCAACCCTCCCGTCCCTGACGCGGATAGTCGATGAACCGGCGACGCCCCTTCGTGCCCTTCATATAGAGATAGATGAGGCGGATGGGGCTCCCGGTTGACGTGCTAACAGAACGGTCATAATCCGCGGGAGCCCCGGCCGAAGGGGCGTCGTCGAGAAGCGGCCTAGAAGTCGTCGTCGAAGGAGACCGAACCCTCGACGGCGACCTGGTAGGCCGAGGCCCGGCGCTCGAAGAAGTTGGTCAGCTCCTGGACGTTCTGCAGCTCCATGAAGGAGAACGGGTTCTCCGAGCCGTATACGGGTGCGAAGCCCAGCCGCTGCAGCCGCTGGTCGGCGACGCACTGGAGGTACTCGCGCATCGACTCGGTGTTCATCCCCGGCAGGCCCTCACCGCACAGGTCGCGACCGAACTGCAGCTCGGCCTCGACGGCCTCCTTGAGCATCTCGGTGACCTGCTGCTCCAGCTTGTCGTCGAAGAGGTCGGGCTCCTCCTCGCGGACCGTGTCCACCACCGAGAACGCGAACTCCATGTGCATGGACTCGTCGCGGAAGACCCAGTTGGTGCCGGTGGCCAGGCCGTGCAGCAGACCGCGCGAGCGGAACCAGTAGACGTACGCGAAGGCGCCGTAGAAGAACAGCCCCTCGATGCAGGCCGCGAAGCAGATCAGGTTCAGCAGGAAGCGGCGCCGGTCGGCCTTGGACTCCAGCCGGTCGATGCTCTCGACCGAGTCCATCCACTTGAAGCAGAATCCGGCCTTCTCCCGGATGGACGGGATGTTCTCCACGGCCGCGAAGGCGGCGGCGCGGTCGTCCGGGTCGGGGAGATAGGTGTCCAGCAGCGTCAGATAGAACTGGACGTGCACCGCCTCCTCGAAGAGCTGACGGCTCAGGTACAGCCGCGCCTCGGGGGAGTTGATGTGCTTGTAGAGGGTCAGGACCAGGTTGTTCGCCACGATGGAGTCGCCGGTCGCGAAGAACGCCACCAGGCGGCCGATCATGTGCTGCTCGCCCGGCGAGAGCTTGGCGAGGTCGGCGACGTCGGAGTGGAGGTCGACCTCCTCCACGGTCCAGGTGTTCTTGATCGCGTCGCGGTAGCGGTCGTAGAAGTCCGGGTACCGCATGGGCCGCAGGGTCAGCTCGAAGCCCGGGTCGAGGAGATTCTTCTCGCCGGTGGTGGCGGTGTGCGCGGCGGAGGCGTTGGGGGTCTCCATGGGGCTTTCGGCGCGCAGCGACGTCGTTGAGGGGCGGTGGTCGGGCGACGGGTGGGACATTACTGGCAGGCCTCGCAGGACTCGGGGTTTTCCAGGGAGCAGGCGACCGCTTCGGGGTCGGCCACCGGCAGTTGTGCGGGAACGGTCGCGGCGCGCGCCGACTGGGCGATCCGGGTCGCCGGGCGCGAGCGCAGGTAGTACGTCGTCTTGATGCCGCGCTTCCAGGCGTAGGCGTACATCGAGCTGAGCTTGCCGATGGTCGGCGACGCCATGAAGAGGTTCAGGGACTGGCTCTGGTCGAGGTAGGGCGTACGGGCCGCGGCCATGTCGATCAGCGCGCGCTGCGGGATCTCCCAGGCGGTGCGGTACCGGGCGCGGACGTCCTCGGGGATCCAGCCGAGGTCCTGGACGGAGCCATTGGCTTCGCGCAGCGCGTCACGGGTCCGCGCGTCCCACAGCCCCAGCGTCTTGAGCTCCTCGATCAGATAGGCGTTGACCTGGAGGAACTCACCGGACAGCGTCTCGCGCTTGAAGAGGTTGGAGACCTGCGGCTCGATGCACTCGTACACGCCCGCGATCGACGCGATGGTGGCGGTCGGCGCGATGGCCAGGAGCAGCGAGTTACGCATCCCGGTCGCCGCGACACGGGTGCGCAGCGCCGCCCAGCGGTCGGCCCAGCGGGGCTCGGCGGAGGGGTAGTGGTCGGGGTGCAGCACCCCGCGGGCGGTGCGGGTCGCGGACCAGGCCGGGTGCGGGCCGTGCCGCTCGGCGAGGTCGGCGGACGCCTCGTACGCGGCGAGCATGATCCGCTCGGAGATCCGGGTCGACAGTTCCCGGGCCTCCGGCGAGTCGAAGGGCAGCCGCAGGCGGAAGAAGACGTCCTGCAGGCCCATCAGGCCCAGACCGACCGGGCGCCAGCGGGAGTTGGAGGCCCCGGCCTGCTCGGTGGGGTAGAAGTTGATGTCCACGACGCGGTCGAGGAAGGTGACGGCGGTGCGGACGGTGGCGTCCAGCCGCTCCCAGTCCATCTCACCGTTGTCACCCAGGTGCGCGGCCAGGTTCACCGAGCCGAGGTTGCAGACCGCGGTCTCCCCGTCGTCGGTCACCTCCAGGATCTCCGTGCACAGGTTGGAGGAGTGCACGACGTGGCCGGGCTCGGCGGTCTGGTTGGCGGTGCGGTTGGCGGCGTCCTTGAACGTCATCCAGCCGTTGCCGGTCTGCGCCAGGGTGCGCATCATGCGGGAGTACAGCACCCGGGCCGGGATCTGCTTGAGCGCCCGGCCCTCGGCCTCGGCCCTGCGGTACGCGGCGTCGAACTCCTCGCCCCACAGGTCCACCAGCTCCGGTGCGTCGGACGGCGAGAACAGCGACCAGTCGGCGTCCGCCTCGACCCGGCGCATGAACTCGTCCGGAATCCAGTGCGCGATGTTGAGGTTGTGCGTACGGCGCGCCTCCTCACCGGTGTTGTCGCGCAGCTCCAGGAACTCCTCGATGTCGGCGTGCCAGGTCTCCAGGTAGACGCAGGCGGCACCCTTGCGCCGGCCGCCCTGGTTCACCGCCGCGACGGAGGCGTCCAGGGTCCGCAGGAACGGCACGATGCCGTTGGAGTGACCGTTGGTGCCCCGGATCAGCGACCCCCGTGCGCGGATCCGGGAGTAGGAGAGACCGATGCCGCCGGCGTGCTTGGAGAGCCGGGCGACCTGGTGGTAGCGGTCGTAGATCGAGTCGAGCTCGTCCAGCGGGGAGTCCAGCAGATAGCAGGACGACATCTGGGGGTGCCGGGTGCCGGAGTTGAAGAGCGTCGGGGAGGACGGCAGATAGGAGAGGGTGCTGGTCAGCCGGTACAGCTCGGCGACGTCCGCCAGCGCCCGCTCGGAGTGGTCCTCGGCGAGGCCGCAGGCGACCCGCAGCAGGAAGTGCTGGGGGGTCTCGACGACCTGACGGGTGGTGGGGTGCCGGAGCAGATAGCGGGAGTGCAGGGTGCGCAGCCCGAAGTAGCCGAACCGGTCGTCGGCGCCGCCCTCCAGGGACTTCCGCACGAGCGCGTCCAGGGCGGCCGCGTGGGTCCGTACGAACTCCGCGGTCTCGTCGGCGATCAGGCCCTCGCGGTGGCCGGTCTCGACCGACGCGGAGAACGAGGTGGCGCCCTGACCGGCGGCCTCCTCCGCGATGGCGAGGGTGAGCAGGCGCGCGGCGAGCTTGGAGTACTGCGGCTCGTCACCGATGAGACCGGCCGCGGCGTCGATGGCCAGCGCGCGCAACTCGGCCTCGCCCGCGCCCTCGTACCGGCCGCGCAGGGCGGCCGCGGCCACCTTGCCGGGGTCGGTCGCGGTCAGGTCCTCGGTCAGCGCGGTGAGGGTGCGGAGCAGGGCCACGCCGGGGGCGTCCGGCCCGTCGTTCTGCGTGGCCACCGCGGGCTGTACGACCTCGGCGTCTGACGCGGGCTCCGTTGGCGCGATGGTCACGTGGTGCTCTCCCTCACTCGGCGGGGGCCAGGAGGGGGGCGCGACGGGCGCTCGCGGGCATGCGGCACCCCGATACGGTTCGGGATGCGCGGGCACACCGCGCGGCGTCCACCGGCCCAACCCGCGAGGCCCGGACGTATGACGCCCGCACCCATGGCGGTGCGGCCGTACTGCCGGCAGGTCCTCGGACTTTGTGGGTACGCGGAGGCGTACTCGTCATACCGTTGCGGGACAGTTCCGGATTCCCACCGGATTCCCCTGCGGCGACAGCGAGCAAGAGCATACATCTTGTGTTGCTCCTCGCACGCACCCCCACATCTTGTGTCGCTACCTTATGGCTGCCTCATACCACTCCAACTGGTGTGCGAAGGGCCGTGGGTCGCGGCCGGGGCCCGGCACGGCCGTTCAGCTCGGCTGAGAGCCCAGCTCGCGGGTGAACGCCCAGAGCGTGACGTCGGGTACCGGCTCCCAGTCCCGCTCCTCGGCGCGCTCGAATCCCAGCCGGCGGTAGAGCCGGTGGGCGGGCAGCAGCAGCTGCTGGCTGGAGAGCACCATCGCGCGCAGCCCGAGCGCGCGGGCGCGGTCCATGCAGGCCCGCACGAGCGCCTCGCCTATCCCGCGCCCGCGCCCTTCCGGCCGTACCGCCAGCATCCGGAACTCGCCCTCCCCGGGCCCGGCCAGCTCCGCGAACGCACTGCCGTACGCGGCGAAGGTGACCGCGCCCAGCACCGCGTCGCTCGTCGCGTCCGCGGCCACCAGCACCTCGGCGTGCTCCGCGCGGCGGGCGACATCGCGCAGCACCGGGAGGTACGCATCGCTCTCCCCGAACGTCAGCAGCCCGTCGGCCAGATACACCTCCACCACGAGGTCACCGATCACATCGAACTCCGCCTGCCGCGCGGGCCTGATCGTGATGTCCATGCGTTTCAGTGTGCACGGGGGGTCTGACAATCGGCCGTGCGCGAGGCGGGCGCGGGGACGGCCGCGGGGGACTGGGGCACCGCGCCCGGCACGCCGGCGGGCGCCTCCCGGCACGCGAACGGGCCGCCGCACCCCCAAAGGGACGCGGCGGCCCGTGCGTTCGCCGGAGCGGCCGGCTCAGCTGTCGGCCGGGGCCTTGGACGTGACCGGCGGCAGGTCCGGACTGACGCCCTCGTCGCCGGCGTCCACCGTGTAGTCGCCGGGGCTGGTCTCGTCGACGCCCTCCGGGGCCTTGACGGCCTTCAGGGCGAACGTCAGCACGACCGTGACCACGAGGTTCAGCACGATCGCGGTCAGGCCGATGTAGCCGATCTCACCGATGCCGGGGATCTCGGCCGCCGAACCGCCGAAGTGCTTCTGCGTGGGGCTGGCCACCCCGTACGCCGCCAGCGTCCCGTAGAGCATGCCGACCGCCCAGCCGGTCAGCAGCGCCCAGCGGTGGAACCAGCGGGTGAACAGGCCGCCGACCAGGGCCGGCATGGTCTGCAGGATCCAGATGCCGCCCAGCAGCTGGAAGTTGATCGCCACCGTCTTGTCCATGGTCAGGACGAAGACCAGGGCACCCACCTTCACCAGCAGCGACACCAGCTTGGCGATCTTGTGCTCCTGCTCGGGGGTGGCCGCCGGCTTGAGGAAGTCCTTGTAGACGTTGCGGGTGAAGAGATTGGCCGCGGCGATCGACATGATCGCGGCCGGCACCAACGCGCCGATGCCGATCGCGGCGAACGCGACGCCCGAGAACCAGCTCGGGAACATGTCCTCGAACAGCTGCGGAATAGCCAGCTGCGGATTGCCGTTGATCTCCGTACCGGCCTTGATCGCCATGAAGCCGAGCAGCGCCAGGAAGCCCAGCATCAGGGAGTACAGCGGCAGGATCGTGGTGTTGCGGCGGATCACATTGCGGCTGCGCGAGGACAGCGTCGCGGTGATCGAGTGCGGGTACATGAACAGCGCCAGCGCGGAGCCCAGCGCCAACGTCGCATACGCCCACTGGGCGTTGGGGCCGCTGGTCAGCGCGCCGCGCGGTTTGCCGGGGACGGGGCCGGGCTCGGCGAACGCCTTCCCGGCCGCGTCGAAGATCTCGCCGAAGCCGCCCAGCTTGATCGGGATGTAGATGATGGCGACCGCGATGACGAGGTAGATCAGCCCGTCCTTGACGAACGCGATGAGCGCGGGGGCCCGCAGCCCTGAGGAGTAGGTGTACGCCGCCAGCACGGCGAACGCGATCAGCAGCGGCAGGTCCTTGACGAACCAGTTGGTGTTCTCGCCGCCGCCGATGCCCATCACGTCCAGGACGGCCTGGATGCCGACCAGTTGGAGCGCGATGTACGGCATCGTGGCGAGGATGCCGGTGAGCGCGACGGCCAGCGACAGGCCCTTGGAGCCGAAGCGGCCGCGCACGAAGTCGGAGGTGGTGACGTACCCGTGTTTGTGGGAGACCGACCACAGGCGGGGGAGGAAGGTGAAGATGAGGGGGTAGACCAGGATCGTGTACGGGACGGCGAAGAAGCCGGCCGCGCCCGCCGCGTAGATCGCCGCCGGGACGGCCACGAACGTGTACGCGGTGTAGAGGTCGCCGCCGAGCAGGAACCAGGTCACCCAGGTGCCGAAGCTGCGGCCGCCGAGGCCCCATTCGTCGAGGTTGGCGGACTGCTCGGCCTTGCGCCAGCGGGCGGCCAGGAATCCCATGACCGTCACGGCCACGAAGAAGAACACGAAGACGGCCAGCGCGACGCCGTTCACGCCGTGGGTCGCGGAGGCGGCGAGCGGGGTGGTGGCGGGGTACGGAGTCACTGTGCCGCACCGCCCTTGCGTGCCCGCTTCTCACGCTGCACCAGCTTGTAGGCGATGGCCGTCAGCCCGGTCGAGATCAGTACCCAGAGCATCTGGTACCAGTAGAAGAACGGGATGCCGATCAGGGTCGGTTCGACCCTCGCGTAGGAGTTCACCCACAGCATCGCGACGAACGGAGCGAGCAGACACAGCCCGACCACCACCCGCGAGGGCGTGACGATCCGTCTGGTCCCTGGTGACTCAGCTGGCTCTGACATGGCGCTGGCTCCGTCCTGGCGATGTCCTGACGATCTCCGGTGCAATCGGCTGGAATCTATGGCAGGGCCCTGGAGCGCGTCACTAGGTGTCCGCATATCGGTATGACAACGCAGGTCAGGAGTACCGGAATCCGGAGCGCGGAGTCCCCTCGCGGGCGTCCGTGGGCGGCGTCGAAATTCCCTTCATGACGGGCCGCCCCCACTCGGGTCAGTCGTTCGGGCGCTGCAGCCTGGCGACGAACTTGTAGCGGTCGCCGCGGTAGACCGAGCGCACCCACTCCACCGGCTGTCCCTGGGCGTCCAGGGAGTGCCGGGAGAGCATCAGCATCGGCAGGCCGACGTCGGTGCCCAGCAGGCCCGCCTCGCGCGGGGTGGCCAGCGAGGTCTCGATGGTCTCCTCGGCCTCCGCGAGCCGTACGTCGTAGACCTCGGCCAGTGCGGTGTACAGCGAGGTGTACTTGACGAGGTTGCGGCGCAGCGCCGGGAACCGTTTGGCCGACAGATGGGTGGTCTCGATGGCCATCGGCTCGCCGCTGGCCAGCCGCAGCCGCTCGATGCGCAGCACCCGGCCGCCGGTGGCGATGTCCAGCAGGCCGGCCAGCCGGTCGTCGGCGGTGACGTACCCGATGTCCAGCAGCTGCGAGGTGGGCTCCAGGCCCTGGGCGCGCATGTCCTCGGTGTAGGAGGTCAGTTGCAGCGCCTGGGAGACCTTGGGCTTGGCGACGAAGGTGCCCTTGCCCTGGATGCGCTCCAGGCGGCCTTCGACGACCAGCTCCTGGAGGGCCTGACGCACCGTCGTGCGGGAGGTGTCGAACTCCGCGGCGAGGGTGCGCTCGGGGGGTACCGGGGTGCCGGGCGGCAGGGTCTCGGTGATCTCCAGCAAGTGCCGCTTGAGGCGGTAGTACTTGGGCACGCGGGCGGTGCGTGTGGCGCCGCCGCCGTTCTCGGCACTGCCCCCGTCGGTCTCCATGCCCTGCCTCTCCGACTCCTGTCGTGCTGCCGTCACCGGCTCCTCCGTACGTAGCGGCTCACATCGTGGCACGGGTGGGTCTCCCGTGCTCCCTCGCAGGTCCCGGCCCGCCAGATGTCGGTCCGATAACGGACCTGACAGCGACTCTTATACACCCTTGACACTCCAAAAGGTCTAGGCCAAGCTGCGGGCACTGGTCTAAACCATTAAAGACCACACCCGGCCTTTAGGGGAGAGCGCAATGAAGCGTGGGCTCATAGCGGCGACGGCGGTCGCGGGAATGCTGGTGAGTGTCGCTGCCTGTGGGTCCAGCGGCGGCAAGGCGGACGCGGATGGCTTCAAGGGCCAGAAGCTGACCGTTTGGGTGATGGACGGATCCAATCCGGCGCAATGGACCAAGCAGGTCTCCGAGCAGTTCAAGAAGAAGACCGGCGCCACCGTCGAGTTCAAGGTCCAGCAGTGGAACGGCATTCAGCAGAAGCTGAGCACCGCCCTTTCCGAGGACACCCCGCCGGACGTCGTAGAAATCGGCAACACCCAGACCGCCGCCTATGCCAAGGCCGGCGCCCTGGCCGACCTCGGCGATCTGAAGAAGGAAATCGGCGCCGACTGGAACGACGCCTTCAACAAGACGGCGGTCGCGGACGGAAAGCAGTACGCGCTCCCCTGGTACGCGGGAAACCGCGTGGTCATGTACAACAAGAAGGTCTGGGCCGAAGCCGGCCTCAAGGGCACGCCCAAGACCCGCACCGAGCTGTTCCGGGCATTCGACACCATCAAGAAGAAGACCGACGCGGAACCGCTGTACCTCCCCGGCCAGAACTGGTACTTCCTCGACGGCCTGACCATCGGCACCGGCGCGGACCTGGTGAAGAAGCAGGGCGGCAAATGGGTCTCCAACCTCGGTGACCCCAAGGTCGCCAAGGCCATGGACATCTACAAGCAGTACCAGGCGTTCAGCACCGCCCCCAAGAACAAGGACGAGGCCACCCCGCAGCAGTCCGAGGTCTTCGCCAAGGGGAAGACCGGCGCCGTCATCGCCATGGGATACGAGGCGGCCGAAGCCATCAAGGCCAATCCGGAAATCAAGAAGGACATCGGCTTCTTCACCATCCCCGGCGAGACCGCGGCCAAGCCCGAGGGCGTCTTCCTCGGCGGTTCCAATTTCGCGGTCGCCGGCATGGGAAAGAACCAGGAACTCGCCAAGGAATTCCTGAAGATCGCCCTGTCGAAGGAGAACGACGGCCAGATGGTCAGGGAGTCCGGCTGGACGCCGAAGTCCCCGGACCTGGCCGATGCCGCCAAGGAGAACCCGGCGGCGGCCGCCGCCGCACCCGCCGCGCAGAAGTCCGGCGGCACCACTCCGCCGATTCCCCAGTGGGCCGCGGTGGAGAACGTGCCCAACCCCATCAAGAGCTATATGACCGCGGTTCTGGGCGGCAAGTCCCCGGCCGACGCGGCCAAGGACGTCGAGTCCGAGATCAACACGCGGCTCGCCAAGCAGTAGCCGCTCCCGGCCGCGTACGGGCCGGCCGTCCCCGGCCCCCGTACGCGGCCACCGCACGCGCACCACGGGTCCGAGGGGGAGTAGACGATCATGGCAGTGCAGCTCGACGACGGGGCGGAGCGGACCGCGCCGGGGACCGGCAAGGGCGGCGCACCACCCGAGAACGGCGCCCCGCCCGCCGGCCGCCCGCCTCGCCTTCCCGGCCGCCGCGCACCGCGTCTCCCCGCCCGCCGGACACCTCTTCCCTCCGCCCGCCGCGCCCCGTATCTCCTGCTGCTTCCCGCCCTGCTCGCGACGGCGCTCTTCCTGGGCTGGCCGATGGCGCGCAACGCCCTGCTCTCCTTCCAGAACCTCAACATGAAGGAGCTGATCCAGCACCTCACGGACTGGCGGGGGACCGGCAACTACCAGGAGATCCTCGGCAGCGAGCAGTTCTGGCGGGTCACCTTCCGCACCGTCGTCTTCACCGGCGTCAACGTCGTTCTGATCATGGTGCTGGGAGTGCTCATCGGGCTGCTGCTGGCCCGGCTGGGCAAGAAGATGCGGCTGGCGCTCTCGGCCGCGCTGGTGCTGGCCTGGGCGATGCCGGTGATCGCCGCCACCACCGTCTTCCAGTGGCTCTTCGACTCCCGCTACGGCGTCCTCAACTGGGTGCTGGACAGGCTCGGCTGGCACTCCATGGCCCACTACGACTGGGTCGGCACCCAACTGTCGACCTTCTTCGTCATCACCGTCCTGATCGTGTGGCAGTCACTGCCCTTCGTGGCCCTCAACCTCTACGCCGCCACCACGACCATCCCCAAGGAGCTCTACGAAGCGGCCCGGATGGACGGCGCGGGCACCTGGAAGGTCTTCACCTCGGTGACGTTCCCCTTCCTCAAGCCCTTCTTCCTCGCCACGACGTTCCTCGAAGTCATCTGGGTCTTCAAGGCGTTCCCGCAGATCTTCGCGATCAACGAGGGCGGACCGGAACGGCTCACCGAAACCCTGCCCATCTACGCCTTCACCGAAGGCGTCGGCAACCTCCACTTCGGCATGGGCGCCGCGATCTCCCTGCTCACGATCGTGGTGCTGCTGGCCATGACCGCGTACTACCTGCGCCTGACGGTCAAGCAGGAACAACAAGAGGAGAACGAGCTGTGAAGCGCTCCCTCGCCGGCCGTATCTGGCCCAACGCGACGGCGGTCGTGCTCGCCATCGGCTTCGTCTTCCCCGTGTACTGGATGTTCAACACGGCCTTCAAGCCGACCCAGGACATCATCACCGAAGACCCCGTGTGGTTCCCCCTCCACGGCACGTTCGAGCACTTCGCGACGGCCGTGAACGCCCCGAACTTCTGGACCCTCGCCGGGAACTCGGTCATCGTGACCGTACTCGCCGTGGGGCTGTCCCTGCTGATCGCGCTCTGCGGCGCGTTCGCCATCGCGCGGATGCGCTTCAAGGGCCGCAAGGGCATCCTGCTGACCTTCATGGTCGCCCAGATGGCGCCCTGGGAGGTCATGGTGATCTCCATCTACATGATCGTCCGGGACGCCGACATGCTCAACAGCCTGCTGCCGCTCACCTGCTTCTACATGCTGATGGTGCTGCCCTTCACCCTCCTGACGCTGCGCGGCTACGTGGCCGCGGTCCCCAAGGAACTGGAGGAGTCCGCGATGGTCGACGGGTGCACCCGCCGCCAGGCCTTCACCAAGGTCGTCTTCCCGCTGCTCGCACCCGGTCTGATGGCCACCTCCCTCTTCGGCTTCATCACCGCCTGGAACGAATTCCCGCTGGTGCTGGTCCTCAACAAGGAGCCGGCCATGGGCACCCTGCCGCTGTGGCTCTCGCAGTTCCAGAGTCAGTTCGGGGACGACTGGGGTGCCACCATGGCCGCCGCCTCGATCTTCGCCCTCCCGATCCTGGTCCTTTTCCTGTTCCTGCAACGCAAGGCGGTCGGCGGTCTCACCTCCGGCGCAGTGAAGGGATAACGCAGTCCATGACTCCTTTCGTAGGCTCCGCACGCTCTGCACGCTCCGCCGACACCCTCACCCGCGACGCGCTCGCCGTCCTCCAGCCCGGCTTCACCGGCACCACCGCCCCCGACTGGCTGCTGCGCCGGCTCGGCGAGGGCCTGGCATCGGTGGGCCTCTTCGGCCGCAACATCGCCGGGCCGGGGCAACTCGCCTCCCTGACCGCCCAGCTGCGTGCCGAACGCGAGGACGTGCTGGTCGCCATCGACGAGGAGGGCGGCGATGTCACCCGCCTCGAAGTGCGCGGCGGCTCCTCCTTCCCCGGCAACCTCGCGCTCGGCGCCGTCGACGACACCGCCCTCACCCGCGACGTCGCCCGCGAACTCGGCCGCCGCCTGGCCGCCTGCGGCGTCAACCTCAACTGGGCGCCGTCCGCCGACGTCAACTCCAACCCCGACAATCCCGTCATCGGCGTCCGCTCCTTCGGCGCCGACCCGCAGCTCGTCGCCCGGCACACCGCCGCGTACATCGACGGCCTGCAGTCCGCCGGCGTCGCCGCCTGCACCAAGCACTTCCCCGGCCACGGCGACACCGCGGTGGACTCGCACCACGACCTGCCGCGGATCGCCGCCGACCTGCCGACCCTCCAGGAACGCGAACTGGTGCCGTTCCGCGCCGCCATCGCCGCCGGCACCAAGGCCGTGATGAGCGCGCACATCCTGCTGCCCGCCCTGGACGGCAGCCACCCCGCCACGCTCAGCCCGGCCGCCCTGCACGGCCTGCTGCGCGCGCCCGTCACCGAGGGCGGCCTCGGCTTCGACGGGCTGATCGTCACCGACGGTATGGAGATGCAGGCCATCTCCGCCAGCTACGGCATCGAACGCGGCAGCGTCCTGGCCATCGCGGCCGGCGCCGACGCCATCTGCGTGGGCGGCGGACTGGCCGACGAGGACACCGTGCTGCGGCTGCGCGACGCCCTGGTGGGGGCGGTACGCGACGGCGAACTGCCGGAGCAGCGGCTCGCCGACGCCGCGGCACGGGTGCGCGCCCTGGCGCGCTGGCGGGGTGCGGGCGCGGCGGTGGGGGCCGCGCCCGCACCGGAGATCGGCCTCGCCGCCGCCCGGCGCGCCCTGCGTATCACCACCCCCCACGCACGCCCCTTCGAGCCACTGACCGCGCCCGCCTATGTCGCAGCCTTCACCCCCCTCGCGAACATCGCCGTCGGGGACGAAACCCCCTGGGGCGTCGCCGCCGAACTCGCCCGGCTCCTTCCCGGCACCGAAACCGCCGCCTACTCCGCCGAAACCGCCGCCGTGGACGGCATCCCGGCCCTGGTCGCCGCCCTCCGTGACGCCGCCGCCGACCGCCGGATCGTCGCCGTCGTCCGCGACGTCCACCGCCACCCCTGGATGGCCGCCGCGCTGCGCGCTCTCCTCAGCGCGCGCCCCGACACCGCGGTCGTCGAGATGGGCGTCCCGCAGTCCCCGCCCGACGGCGCCCTCCACATCGCCACCCACGGCGCCGCACGGGTCTGCGGGCAGGCCGCCGCCGAGGCCCTGACGGGCCGCCGGCCGGGCACCGGCGCCTGATACGGCGACGGCCGGGGCATCCCCGCAAGGACACCCCGGCCGCCCCGGTAACCCGGCGGGCGCTAGATGCCCTGCCACTCCGGCTTGGCGGCGTAGGTGGCGCGGAAGTAGTCGGCGAGCTTCAGCTTGGAGGCCGCGGCCTCGTCGACGACGACCGTCGCGTGCGGGTGGAGCTGCAGCGCCGAGGCGGGGACCAGCGCGGCGACCGGGCCTTCCACGGCGTGGGCCACGGCGTCGGCCTTGCCCTCGCCGGTGGCGAGCAGCACCAGATGACGGGCTTCCAGGATGGTGCCGATGCCCTGGGTGATGACGTGGTGCGGGACCTCGTCGGGACTGTCGAAGAACCGGGCGTTGTCCTCCCGGGTCTGCTGGGTCAGCGTCTTGATGCGGGTGCGGGAAGCGAGCGAGGAGCACGGCTCGTTGAATCCGATGTGCCCGTCGGTGCCGATGCCGAGCAGCTGGAGGTCCACCCCGCCGGCCTCGCTCAGCGCGCTGTCGTACGCCTCGCAGGCGGCCTGAACGTCCTCGGCCGTGCCGTCGGGCCCCAGGAACGCATCCTCGCCGAGGCCGAGCGGCTCGACGACCTCACGCAGGACCACCGAACGGTAGGACTCCGGGTGCCCCGCCGGCAGGCCGACGTACTCGTCGAGCTGGCAGATACGGGCACGCGAGGCGTCCACCTCGCCGGCCCGGACCTTGGCCGAGAGCGCCTGGTAGATGGGCAGCGGGGTCGAGCCAGTGGCCACGCCGAGCAGCGCGTCGGGCTTGCGGCGCACCAGGGTGGCGATGGCCTCCGCGATGAGTTCGCCGCCTGCCGTGGCGTCCGGGACGATGACAACTTCCACGCTTGGCCTGCCGATCTGGAGATGGACTCATGTGGTATAGACCAATCTACCAGAGCGGGGCCTGCCGGACCGGGCGCCGTTCCCCAACGGAAGGACACGTTTTCCCGTCGGCCCGGTGACCATCCGGCCACGCCGGCCACCGTCAGAGCAGCGCGCCTCCCGTCGCGTCGATCCACGCGCCCGTCACCCAGCGGCTGTCGTCCGAGGCCAGAAAGGCCACGATGTCGCCGACGTCGGCAGGCTCCGCGACCCGGCCCAGCGGGGATATCCCACTGACCATCCGTCGCGCCTCGCTGTTGTCCCGCAGCCAGCCGGCGTTCATATCGGTGTCCACCGCGCCCGGCGCCACCGCGTTGACCGTGATTCCCCTCGGGCCCAGGTCCTTGGCGAGCGTCGAGGTGAACACATCGACCGCGCCCTTGGACATGGCGTAGGCGATCAGCTCGGGCTTGGTGGCCCCGTGCGTCAGCCCCGTCGAGATATTGATGATCCGCCCGCCGTCCCGCAGGCGGTTCAGCCCCTGCTGGGCGATGAAGAACGGCGCCTTGGTGTTGACCGCGAAGAGCCGGTCGAAGTCCTCCGTCGTCATCTCGCCGATCCGCTTGAGCGTGCCGTCGACCGCCTTGTTGATGCCGGCGTTGTTGACCAGCGCGTCCAGCCCCTCGGCCTGCTCGTCGAACGCGGCCCACAGCGCCTCGGCGTCCCCCGGCACCCCCAGCTCGGACCGGACGGCAAAGGCCTGCCCGCCCGCGCCCTCGATCGCCGCGACCGTCTCCTTGGCCGCCGTCTCGTCGCGCCCGTAGTGCACCGCGACCCGCGCGCCGTCCCTGCCCAGTCGCTCCGAGATCGCCCGGCCGATTCCCCTGCTGCCGCCCGTCACCAGTGCCGTCTTGCCGCTGAGTGCACCGCTCATGGCAGGCCCCCCGTTTCCGTATGCGTATGTGTCTGTCCGTCATGCGCCGTGTCGGCGACGCGAGGCGCGTCAGTCGGCGCACCTCGGTCCCGCACCGAGCATCTTTCTGTATCGCTCGCTACAAAAAAACCGTAGCACGCCTTCCGTACCGACCGCTATAGAATTCCCGGCATGGCGGCCAAGGAAGCGAAACAGCGCGGGCGGCCCCGGTCCTTCGACCGGGAGACAGCCCTGGAGCAGGCGATCCGGTCCTTCTGGGAACAGGGCTACGAGGCCACGTCCATCTCCGACCTGACCCGCGCCATGGGCATCAGCGCCCCCAGCCTCTACGCCGCCTTCGGCGACAAGCAGGCGCTGTTCTACGAGGCTGTGGCGGAGTACGGGCGCGCCTACGGCGGCTTCCTCTCCCGCGCCGTGGCGGAGGAGCCGACCGCCCGTCGCGGCGTCGAACGGGCGCTGCGCGAGGCGGCGGCCGAGTACACCCTGCCCGGCCGTCCCCGCGGCTGCCTCGTCATCAGTGCCGCACTCAACACCGGCTCCGGATCCGCCGAAGTCGCCGACGCCCTGCGGGAGATGAGGCTGGGGAACGTCCGGGAGATCGAGAGCGCCATCCGGGCGGACATCGCTTCCGGAGAGCTCCCCGCCGACACGGACGCGAGCGCCCTGGCCGGATATGTGGGAGTCGTCATCCAGGGCATGTCCCAGCGGTCCCGGGACGGCGCGGAGCGGACGGACCTGGAGGCGATCGCCGAGCTGGCGATGCGGGCCTGGCCGTAGACGACGAGCGGGACGGGGGAGAGGGGGAGGGGGCTGGGCCCGAAGCTCGCCCCGGAAACACCCGCGGGCCGCGGCGCCGGGACAGGACCCTCAACCTGTCCGGCACCGCAGCCCGGAGCTCACATCGGCCGGCCCCGCTTCCGGGCGGGATGCACCCCAATGTGCGGTAGGGGCACCGTCCCGCCCTGGGACCGGTCGATCGGAGGCCTCGGCGCAGTCAGGGCAGAGAGCGCTTCAGGCCTCATTCCACTCTCCTGTGCGGGGAGAGCGGAGGATCGGAGTTCTGGAGGAGTCTCCCAGAAGTTCTGGAGGTGTTCCCCCGGTGGAGCCGTTCCGGGCAATTGTGGACTAGACCATTCTGATCTGTCCATGCTCGTGCAGGCACAACAAGTACACCGTACGCCGGTAGGCTCCCATACGTGCCCTCCATGAACGACCTCGTACGCCAGCACACCGCTCTGAGCGACTCCGACCTCGAGTGGCTGCACCTGCTGGTCTCCGAGTGGCAGCTGCTCTCCGATCTGTCCTTCGCCGATCTGGTCCTGTGGGTCCCGACGCTGGACGGCACCCGCTATGTGTCGGTTGCCCAGATGCGTCCCAACACCGGGCCCACCTCGTACCAGGACGACATGGTCGGCCACCTCGTGCCGCGCGGCCGTCGGCCGATGCTGGACTCCGCCCTCGACGAGGGCCGGATCGTCCGCGAGGGCGACCCGGAGTGGCGCGAGGAGGTGCCGGTACGCGTGGAGTCCATCCCGGTCCGCCGCGAGGGCCGGGTGCTCGGTGTGATCGCCCGCAACACCAACCTGCTGACCGTGCGCACCCCCAGCCGGCTGGAGCTCACCTACCTCCAGAGCGCTTCCGACCTTGCGCAGATGATCGCCGCAGGATCGTTTCCCTTCCCCGGCCAGCAGGTCGACATGGACGCCTCGCCGCGCGCCGGCGACGGACTGATCAGGCTCGACGGCGACGGCGTCGTCCAGTACGCCAGCCCCAACGCGCTCTCCGCCTACCACCGGCTCGGCCTCGCCGCCGACCTGGTGGGCCACCATCTCGGCCAGGCCACCGCCGAGCTGGCGCCCGCCCGCGGCCCGGTCGACGAGGCGCTGGTCAAGCTCGCCAGCGGCTGGGCGCCGAGGGAGTTCGAGGTGGAGGGCGACGACGGCGTGATCCAGCTGCGCGCCATCCCCCTCAAGCCCAAGGGGTCGCACATCGGCTCGCTCGTGCTGTTGCGCGATGTGACCGAGCTCCGCCGCCGCGAGCGCGAGCTGATCACCAAGGACGCCACCATCCGGGAGATCCACCACCGGGTGAAGAACAACCTCCAGACCGTCGCCGCGCTGCTGCGCCTCCAGGCCCGCCGGATGGACTCCGAGCAGGGCCGCGAGGCGCTCAACGAGGCGGTACGCCGGGTCGGTTCGATCGCGATCGTGCACGAGACGCTGTCCCAGAACCTCGATGAGCGGGTCGAGTTCGACGAGATCGCCGACCGGGTGCTGGCCATGGTCGCGGAGATCTCTCCCGGCAAGGTGACCACCCGACGCACCGGCCGCTTCGGCATCCTGGACGCCGAGGTCGCCACGCCGCTGTCCATGGTGCTCACCGAAATCCTGCAGAACGCCCTGGAGCACGCCTTCGCCCCGGGGGAGCACGGCACGGTCGAGGTCGGCGCGGTGCGCGGCGGCAGCCGTACGGAACCGCGTCTGCTGGTCACCGTCCAGGACGACGGGCGCGGACTGCCCGAGGACTTCGATCCGCAGCGGGCCGGAAATCTGGGGTTGCAGATCGTACGGACCCTGGTGGAGGGGGAGTTGGGCGGGAAGTTCGACATGGTGCGCGCGCCCGAGCGCGGCACCCAGGTCGTCCTGGATGTCCCCGTCCGGCCGGAGAAGTCGCAGAAACAGCACTGACCAGCGAAGCCGCAGAAACGACACTGACCAGCAGCAGCAGCAGCAACGACGGCGGCCGGTGCCGCGTGCGAGCGGCCGGCCGGTAACCGCCCCCGGACAGCAGCAAGCCCCGGACCCATCCGGTCCGGGGCTCAAAGCTCATATCGCGATGCGGTTACCGTCCAGGCGTTGCCGCTCTGGGGGAGCATCGGGGGGTACTGCGCGCTGCGGCTCGGGGGCCACGGGGCGTCTGGCTCAGGCGCTGGCGTTGCGCGCCCGGTTACGAGCCGCACGGCGCTTCATCGCGCGGCGCTCGTCCTCGCTCAGACCACCCCAGACGCCGGAGTCCTGGCCGGACTCAAGCGCCCACTGCAGGCACTGCTCCATGACGGGGCAGCGGCGGCAGACAGCCTTGGCTTCCTCGATCTGCAGCAGCGCAGGACCGGTGTTGCCGATAGGGAAGAAGAGCTCGGGGTCTTCTTCGCGGCAAACGGCGCGGTGACGCCAGTCCATGGCTGCTCCATCTCCTCGTGTGACGGGATCGTTGCTTGTGAATGTGAACGCTTTCACGAATCCCTCCACAAGGGAAGGCCCGTAACCCAGTTGTGAACTGGGGCGGTCCAGTGGAATGAGGAGGAGGATTCGGGCTCTCAAGGGGGCCGGTGAAGCGGCCGTCCCGATCGCCATGAAGAGACTCGCAAACCTCGGCTGCGGATACAACCCCTTCTGGAAAGTTTTTTTTGATTCCTTGGTGTCGCCTAGCTCACAGCCGTCATTCCAGGGGGTGGAAGTCAGCCTAAACGTTCGAGTGAAAGGACTTTAGGCCCTACTGCTCACACAATCACACGCAGTGCACGGCGAACGCCTGTGAACGTCACACTCGTACGGACCCCCAGGTGGTCACCGTCCATCTGGAAGGGCAGTGGAACCTGCGATTGCAAGGTGAAGTCCGTCAGATCGTGCAGAGACAGCGAATGCCTGCCATGGGGGCCGCGGTCGGGCGTTGACGTCAGCAGCTGGGTCACGTAACGGGCCGCCGCCGGGTACGAGAGCTTGCTCAGTGCGAACAGGTCCAGCGCCGCGTCGAACGACGCCTCCGGGGAGGGGTAGACCGGGCGATTGCCCAGGTAGGTCCAGGGAGAGGTGTTGCAGATTATGGACATCACGAGGCCCTCGACGACCTCCGTGGTGCCGGCGGTGGCGCCCGGCCGTTCGAGCCGGATGGTGCCGTGCCGGCGGTTCGCCTCGCCCATGAACTGCCGTACGACCTGTCGCACGTACAGGGCGTGGGTCGAACGCTTGCCGCGTTCGCGCTGCTGCTCCACCCGGCCGACGACGCCCGCGTCGAAACCGAAGCCCGCGCAGAAAGTGAACCAGCGGCCCGGCACGCCCTCGTCCTCGGTGCCCGGCGTGCCCGAGGCCAGCCCCAGGCCGACGGTGCGCTCGGTGCCGTCGCGCAGCGCGTCCAGAAGGGCACCGGTCGCCTCGACGACGTCATTGGGCAGCCCCAGCGCGCGGGCGAAGACATTGGTGGAGCCGCCGGGGACGACCGCCAGCCGGGGGTGCGAGTCCGGATCGGGGCCGTTCGCCAGCAGGCCGTTGACGACTTCGTTGACCGTGCCGTCACCGCCGAGCGCCACGACCAGCTCGGTCTCGCCGCCCTCGGCCGCCTGCTGGGCCAGGTCGCGGGCGTGCCCGCGGTATCGCGTCTCGGCGACCTCCAGCTTGAGGTCGCTGGCGAGTGCGTGGGTGAGTACGTCGCGGGTGCGGGCACTGGTGGTGGTTGCTGCGGGATTGACCACGAGAAGTGCGCGCATGTGCAGCAGCGTACCCAGCCGCGGGTACCCGCTTCGAAGCCCGGTCCGTCTCCGGGGCGGCGGGGTGCCCCCGGGCCGGCGCTACCCTGCTGGGGTGAGCAGTCAGCAGAAGCAGTCCGCGACCCGAGCCACCGGCACCCCCGCCGCGGCCCCGACCACCGCGCCGGCCGGCCCGCGACCCGCCCGGCTGAGCGCCGCCGCGGCGCTCACCGCCGTCGAGGGGCTCGCGCTCGCCGCGATGGGCGCGTACATGCTGGTCATGGGGCTCGTCGGGGCGCCGGACAGCCCGCGGCAGGCGGAGATGGGCGGGCTGACGATCCTGGCACTGGCGGTGCTGCCGCTGGTCGCCGCGCGCGGACTGTGGCTGCGCCGCCGCTGGAGCCGCGGACCCTCGCTGATCACTCAGATCGTGGCGCTGCCGGTGGCCTGGACGCTCGTCAAGGGCGGTGGCGCGCTGATCGCGGCCGGCGCCGGACTGGCCGTGGCCGCGCTGGTCGTGCTGGTCCTGCTGGTGAACCCGACGGCCACCGAGGCGCTGGGCATCGGGCCCCGGGAAACGGAGTAGGCGGAAGCGCGGCAGGCGGAAACGGAGTGGGCGGGGCCCGTAAGGACCCCGCCCACTTTCACGCCTCGATCGCTCCCCGAGGGGATCACTCCTCGACGAGCAGCTTGTCGCGCAGCTGGGCCAGGGTCCGGGCCAGCAGGCGCGAGACATGCATCTGGGAGATGCCGACCTCCTGGGCGATCTGCGACTGGGTCATATTGCCGAAGAAGCGCAGCAGAAGGATCTTCTTCTCACGCGGCGGCAGATCCTCCAGCAGCGGTTTGAGGGACTCGCGGTACTCCACGCCCTCCAACGCCTCGTCCTCCGCGCCGAGGGTGTCGGCCACGGCCGGCGACTCGTCGTCGGTGTCCGGAACGTCCAGCGAGAGCGTGCTGTACGCGTTGGCGGACTCCAGGCCCTCCAGGACCTCCTCCTCGGAGATCCCGAGGTGCTCGGCCAGCTCATGGACCGTGGGCGCGCGGCCATGCCGCTGGGAGAGCTCGGCGGTCGCGGTGGTCAGCGACAGCCGCAGCTCCTGGAGGCGCCGCGGGACCCGGACCGCCCAGCCCTTGTCGCGGAAGTGCCGCTTGATCTCGCCGACCACGGTCGGGGTGGCGTACGTGGAGAACTCCACCCCGCGGTCCGGGTCGAAACGGTCCACCGACTTGATCAGACCGATGGTCGCGACCTGGGTCAGATCGTCCAGCGGCTCGCCGCGGTTGCGGAACCGCCGCGCCAGATGCTCGACCAGCGGCAGATGCATACGGACGAGGGTGTTGCGCAGTTCCGCGCGCTCCGCGGAGCCCTCGGGAAGCTTGCGCAGCTCGTAGAACATCGCCCGGGCGCCGCTGCGATCATGCGGATCCTGGGAATGCTGCGCGCCCTGGGGCTTCTGGTCGGGGCCCGGCGGATCGTGCTGATGCGCCTGCTGCCCCTGCTGCTCGCTCTGGTCCATGTGGTCCGCCCGCTCTGCCTGCTCCGCCGCGTCCAACCGGCCGCCGAGGTCGTCTGCGCCCACCGGATGCGGCCGGGCCTGCTGGTCGGGGATGGTCACACCGGGCGCCATCCGCGCGCCGCGTTCGAGATCTTTCACGGGGCCCCCTGTTCGGTCATGACGGTCCGGGACCGGCGCCGCGCTCCTTGTACAGGCTGATGGTGACCGTACGGTCCTCGGCGACGGTGGAGTCGACCTTGCCTGCCAGCGCGGAGAGCACCGTCCAGGCGAAGGTGTCGCGCTCGGGGGCGCGGCCGTCGGTCGTCGGCGCCGATACGGTCACCTGCAGTGCGTCGTCGATGAGGCGGAAGACGCAGCTGAGCACACTGCCGGGGACGGCCTGTTGCAGCAGGATCGCGCAGGCTTCGTCGACCGCGATCCGCAGATCCTCGATCTCGTCGAGGGTGAAGTCCAAACGGGCTGCGAGTCCGGCCGTGGCCGTACGCAGCACAGACAGGTAGGCACCCGCAGCGGGCAGCCGGACTTCCACGAAGTCCTGGGTCCCGGGCTCGCCTGCGATCTGGGACACCCTCACCTCCAAGGTGGCACAAGCTGGTTGAGCTGGTATGCATGAACGTTCGAGTGGTGCGCGAAATTCCGCGCCGGTCCTTTTCCTCTCAGGTTCCTCGCGGGACTGAAAGGAGAACGATCCGGCGCAGCTCATGGTTCGGCTGCGACGCTATCGCGATCTGCGGGCCGATGTCGCCCGGAAGGAGCAGGGCTGCCCTCCGGACCACGATCCCGCCCGCGGTGACCGGGCACCGCCGTCGTCACTGATTGTAAAACTACGGGCACACACCGTGGCTAGGGGTGTGCATTACCAAATCCGTGCCGATTACGCTCCGTTGACACGCGCGGAGCCGGCAAGGTTGTGCAGCGCACTTCCAGTGAGCCGGAAGACCGTCCATTCGTCCATGGGCTGCGCGCCGATCGACCGGTAAAAACCGATGGACGGTTCATTCCAGTCCAGGACTGACCACTCGAAACGCTCGTAACCGCGCGTCACGCAGATCTCCGCGAGGGCCGCCAGCAGCGCCTTGCCGTGGCCGCCGCCGCGCGCCTCGGGACGTACGTAGAGATCCTCCAGATAGACACCGTGCGTGCCCGTCCACGTCGAGAAGTTCCGGAACCACAGGGCGAAGCCCACGGGCGCTGCACCCGCCTCTCCGTCCGCCTCTCCGTCCGCCTCCGCAATGAGCGCGAAGGCCGCCGGCTGATCGCCGAAGAGGGCCTCCTTCAGCTGGGGCTCGGTGGCCTGGGCCGCCTCGGGGGCGCGTTCGTAGGCGGCCAGCTCGCCGATCATGGCGAGTATGGCGGGGACATCGGCGGGCGTCGCTTGGCGAATCATGCCGAAAGGCTAAACGGGCGACCTGCGGCGCCTCACACCAGGAGCTCGTCGGTGAAGCACCAGCGCCAGGAGGCGCCCGGCTCGAACGACCGCATCACCGGGTGGCCGGTCTCCTCGTAGTGCTTGGTCGCATGCCGGTACGGCGAGGAGTCGCAGCAGCCGACATGGCCGCAGACCAGGCACAACCGCAGCTGCACGGGATGGCTGCCGGCCGCCAGGCACTCCAGGCAGGTGGCGCTCAGCGCCGCCGGCTCGGCGCGCGGGAGTTCGGGAACATGCGTGCACTCGCTCATGCCGAAGCCTCGCTTCGCTCGGCCTCGCATTCGCGAGGCGCGCACCTTTTTATGATTCGCTCGCTGCACTCGCTCATGATGACCAGGTTAGATCCGGGGACGGACGGCGGAGAACGAGGGAACGGGGCGGGCCGATGGCTGTGATGCCGCTTTTGCTGCTGGTCGCGGGGAGTGCGGCGGTCGCCGGGGCGGCGCGGCGTACGCCCGTCCCGGCGCCCCTGCTGCTGGTCGCCGCCGGACTCGCGGCCTCCGCCATCCCCGGCGTCCCGGACTACACCCTCGATCCGCACATCGTGCTGCCGCTGCTGCTGCCGCCTCTGCTGCACACCGCCGCCCTCGACAGCTCGTATCTGGACCTGCGCGCCAACCTGCGGCCGGTCGCGCTGCTCTCGTTCGGCTACGTCCTCTTCGCGACCCTGGCGGTCGGCTACGTCGCCTACGTGGTCATCCCGGACCTGCCGCTGACCGCGGCACTCGTCCTGGGCGCCGTCATCGCGCCGCCGGACGCCGTCGCCGCCACCGCCATCGCCCGCAAACTGGGGCTGCCGAACCGGATCACGACGATCCTCCAGGGCGAATCGCTGGTCAACGACGCCACCGCGATCACCGCCTACAAGGTCGCGCTGGCCGCCGCCGTCGGCGTCGGCGCCACCTGGAGCAGCGGCCTCCGGGAGTTCGCCATCGCGTCCCTGGGCGGCATCGGGACCGGCGTGGTCCTGATGGTGCCGCTGCACTGGCTGCGCCGCCGGCTGCGGTACTCGGCGCTGCTGGAGAACACCCTGGCGCTGCTCATCCCGTTCGTGGCGTACGCCGTCGCCGAGCAGGTCGGGGCCTCCGGGGTGCTCGCCGTCGTCGTGGTCGGCCTCTACCTCGGCCACCGCAACTGGCAGGTCGACTTCGAGACCCGGCTCCAGGAGGAGGCCGTCTGGAAGATGGTCTCCTTCATCCTGGAATCCGCGGTCTTCGCGCTGATCGGACTGCAACTGCCGGTCGTGCTGCGCGGCCTGGGGGAGTTCAGCACCGCACAGGCGCTCTGGTACGCGGTCGTGGTGTTCGTCGTGGTCGTCGTCGCGCGCTTCGTATGGGTCTTTCCCGCGACCTTCCTGCCGCGCGCCCTCTCCGCCCGGATCCGCACCCGGGAGCCCGGGACGAACTGGACCGCACCGGTCATCGTCGGCTGGGCCGGGATGCGCGGAGTGGTGTCGCTGGCCATCGCCTTCTCCATCCCGGCGACCGTCCACGGGGGCGGCGCCTTCCCGGCCCGCAACCTCGTGCTCTTCCTGACCTTCACGACCGTCATCGGCACCCTCGTCATCCAGGGCCTGACGCTGCCCCCGCTGATCCGCGCCCTGAAACTGCCCGCCCGCGACCTCCAGGCCGAGACGCTCGCCGAGGCGCAGGCGCAGAACGAGGCGTCACGGGCCGCCGAGGCGCGCCTGGACCACCTGCTGGAGGACCGCCGCAACGCCCTGCCGGGGCCCCTCTCCGACCGGCTGCGCACCGTCATGGAGCGGCGCCGCAACGCCGTGTGGGAGCGCCTCGGCGCCGTCAACGAGGAGACCGGGGAGACCGCCGACGAGACCTACCGGCGGCTCGCGCGGGAGATGATCGACGCCGAACGGCAGGTGTTCGTCGAGCTGCGCGACGCCCGGCGGATCGACGACGAGATGCTGCGGACGCTGCTGCGCCGGCTGGACCTGGAGGAGGCGGCCGCCTACCGGGAGGGCGCCACGTAGGCCTGTCCGATGGGGCAGAGTCGCAAGGCCCCCAGTACCGGGGCGGGCCGCCGGCGGCTCAGGGGCCGCCGGTGATCACGGCCGCCACGGTGCTGCCGGCGGCGAACGCGCCCTCCCCGGCCAGCGTCGTCAGCCCGTACAGCAGCTTGGCGACGTAGATCCGCTCCAGCGGCAGGTCGTGCCGGTCCTCGAAGGCGTCCGCGAACGCGTCCAGCTCGGGGCTGCGGCGGGCGTAGCCACCGCAGTGGAAGCGGTCCTCCAGCCGCCAGTAGCCGCGCCGCCCGCCGAACGCCGCGCGCTGGAGCTCCTCGACGGTCCCCTGGAGGAAGTGCGGGCGGCCGCCCTTGAGTACGGCGAAGCCCAGGGCGCGCTGTCCCGGACCGAGCCCGGCGGCGAGCCCGGCCAGCGTGCCGCCCGTGCCGCAGGCCACCGCGACGGTGTCGGCGGCTCCGCGCAGCTCCCGCCCGAGGTTCGAACAGCCTTGTGCGGCAAGGGAGTTGCTGCCCCCCTCCGGTATGACGCGGAAGGCGCCGAAGCGGTCGTGCAGGTCGGCGAGGACATCCGGGTCGGTCTTGCGGCGGTAGGTGCCGCGGTCGGTGAAATGCAGCCGCATACCGTCGGCCGCGCAGCGGGCCAGCGACGGATTGAGCGGTGCGCCGGCCAGCTCGTCGCCGCGGACGACGCCTATGGTGGCGAAGCCGAGGAGCCGGCCGGCCGCGGCGGTGGCGCGCAGATGGTTCGAGTACGCCCCGCCGAAGGTCAGCAGGACCCGTTCGCCGGTCGCCGCGGCGGCCCGCAGATTGGGCGCCAGTTTCCGCCACTTGTTGCCCGGCAGCGCGGGGTGTATCAGGTCGTCCCGCTTGAGCAGCAGCCGTACGCCGCGGCGCGCGAAGGGTTCGTCCTCGATCTCCTGGAGGGGGGACGGCAGACGCGGCCGCAGCGTGCTGGGGTCGGGCGGGGCGGGGCTGGTCACGGGCCTATTGTCGCGCGGGGGCGGTCGGCGGGGCGGCCTGCCCCTGGGGGCGTCCGTCGGCCCCGTGGGTCCGCCCGCCGTGGGCCGACCCGTGGGGGCGCCTGTCCGTGGGCCGACCCGTGGGGCCGCCCGTCCGCTCACTTCAGCCGGGCGGCGATCCGCTCGCGCAGCACGTCCATCGGGAAGCCGCGCGGATCGACCTTGCCCGGCTGCCACTCCAGATGCCCGATCACCGAGCGCTCCGTCCAGCCGTGCACCCGGCACAGCGCCGCCGAGGCCTTCTCCAGCGCTTCGACCTGGGCCGACGGCCACGGATCGGCCCCGTCGCCGAGGTTCTCGCACTCGAAGCCGTAGAAGGCGCGGTTGCCGTCGGCGTCGGACTCGTCGGCGTGCGGCAGCCGCTTCTCGGCGATCACCGCGCGCAACACGTCGCCGTCCCCGAGGCCCGCGTGATTGGCGCGGCCGCAGCCCACCAGATGCACCGTGCCGTCCTTGGTGATGACGGCATGGCACAGCGGCCCCGGAAGGTCCGGGCGCCCGTCGTAGCAGACCCGGACGGTGTCGGCGGACCCGGACGTCGCGGAGTGGTGCACCATCACCCCGTGCACCGGGCCCCACGGCCCCTTGGCGTTGCGGTGGTGCGTCCTCCAGCCGTCGACTTCGACGACCTGTAGCCCCTCGTCGCGCAGCGCGTCGAGGAACCTGGTGGCGGACATCGGTGGGGCCATGGCGACTCCGATCGGTACGCGGCGGCCGCCTGCCGCGTACCGCCTCATGCACCGCTTTTACCGGATTGGTCGGCATGGACGGAGCGGAACGGAGTAAAACGAACTGGTCGGTTGGGGTTGTACGAAGAGAATCGGCCGCTTGGCGGGGGAGAGCCGGTGGGCTGGGAGGGAGAAGGCGGCTGTCCGCGGGCCCTGCTGGTCTTTGTAGTGAGTGGTTCTGGTTGCGGTGGTTGCGGTTGGGGCGGTCGCCCTTGCGTTGCGGTTGTCGTTGCGTTTGCCGTTGCGGTTGTCGTGCCGGATCTGGTGGTTGTCCGGTGCCTACGCGTGCAGGAAACCGTCCCCATGGAGGGCGATGTGCGCCTCCAGGGCGGAGAGTGCCTCCTGGGTCGCCTCCGGTGTGCCGCTGCCACGGTGCTCGGCGTAGTACGCGGCGCCCAGCTTCTTCAGCAGGTCGCTTCCGGCCCGGTGGGCCTGCACCTCGTCGACCTTCTGCTTGCCCTGCGCCAGCCCCTGCTGTGCCTTCTCCTTGGCGCGGTCGAGAAACCCGGTCATAGCTGCCTCCGTGAAGGTCGGTGTCGTAAGGATCAACGGCGCGGACGGCCGTCGGGTTCCCGTGCCAGGCTTGTCCACGTGGGCGAGGAGCGCGACAGGAGTGAGCCGCACGGCGCAGCCGGCACGGCGCGCGCGGGCTATCGCGAGCGGGCGTCCCGGCTGTCCGGGGCGGTGCTGTGGACGAAGACCGCGCTGCCCCCGAGGCGGCCGGTGCTGCCCGACGGCTGCACGGATCTGATCTGGAGCGGGGGCCGGCTGCTGGTCGCGGGGCCGGACACCGGCCCGCACCTCCCCAAGGCCGCCCCGGCCGGCACCGTATATGTCGGCTTGCGCTTCGCACCGGGTCAGGGGCCGTCCTTCTTCGGCGTACCGGCCCATGAACTGCGCGATCTCCGGGTGCCGTTGGAGGACCTCTGGCCCGCCGCCCGGGTGCGGGAGCTGGCCGAGCGGGCCGCGGAGGCGGGGGCGGCGGGCCGGGTGCTGGAGGAGACCGCGGTGGGACGGCTGCGCGAAGCGGCCCGCGGTGCGGACCGGGCCGGGCCGTCCGGCCGCTCCGCCCGGACGGCGCTGATCGCCGCCGAGCTCGCCGGCGGCCGCCCCGTCGCCGAGGTCGCCCGAGCGGTCGGGCTGAGCGAACGCCAGCTGCACCGCCACAGCCTGGACGCGTTCGGCTACGGCCCCAAGACGCTCACCCGGGTGCTCCGGCTCGTCCGCGCGCTCGATCTGGCGCGTACCGGCATGCCGTACGCCGAGGTCGCGGCGCGCGCCGGATACGCGGACCAGGCGCATCTCGCGCGCGAGGTGAAGTCCCTGGCAGGGGCCCCGATGGGGCTCCTGCTGGCGCCGGGTTAACGTTTCCGCCATGGACTACCAGGCCGTTCTCGAGGAGGTAGCGGCCTACGCCAGGCCGTTCGTGGGGCAAGGACAGGTTGCCGACTACATTCCGGCCTTGGAACGGGTGTCCAAGGACCGCTTCGGGATCGCGGTGGCCGACATCAACGGCGCGGTCCACGGGGTCGGCGACTGGGAGGTCCCGTTCTCCGTGCAGTCCATCTCCAAGGCGTTCTCCCTGGCGCTGGTGATGGCGGGCTCGCACGGCGACGACGACATCTGGAAGCGGGTCGGCCGCGAGCCGTCCGGTACGCCGTTCAACTCGCTGGTGCAGCTGGAGTGGGAGAACGGCATCCCGCGCAATCCGTTCATCAACGCGGGCGCACTGGTGGTCACCGACCGGCTGCAGACCCTCACCGGGGACGCCAGCACGACGATGCTGCACTTCCTGCGGGAGGAGAGCGGCAACGAGGACCTGGCCTTCGACCAGGGGGTGGCCGACTCCGAGGCGGAGCACGGCGACCGCAACGCCGCGCTCGCGCATTTCATGGCGTCCTTCGGGAACCTGGAAAACCCGGTGCCCAGCGTCATAGAGCACTACTTCTGGCAGTGCTCGATCGAGATGAGCTGCCGGGATCTGGCCACGGCCGGCGGCTTCCTGGCGCGCCACGGGCTGCGTGCCGACGGCAGCCGGCTGCTGGAGGCGCGCGAGGCGAAGCGGATCAACGCGGTGATGCTGACGTGCGGAACGTATGACGCGGCGGGGGAATTCGCGTACCGGGTGGGGCTGCCCGCCAAGAGCGGCGTCGGCGGCGGCATCGTCGCGGTGGTCCCCGGGCGCTGCACGCTGTGCGTCTGGAGCCCCGGGCTGGACGCCCGCGGCAACTCCGTCGCGGGCGCGGCGGCACTGGACCACTTCACCACGCTGACGGGCTGGTCGGTGTTCTGAGACGCTGACGGGCTGGTCGGTGTGCTGAGCGGGTGCGCCCCGGCGGCCGGGGCGCCCGGGGCGTGTGCTGGCGTTGTGGCCTGTGTTCCGTCGGCGCATCGTTGGCGTAGGAGGTGCACCGCCATGGAGCACGAGATGCGGGCCGAGTACGAGGAAGGCGTGCTGCCCCATGAGGACACGCCGGTGAAGATCTGGCACATGGTCCGGCTGGACGGGACCACCGCGATGTGCGGACGGCCGCTGGCTCCGGCCGCCGCCACCCAGGCGGCCGATGTCTGGGGCACGCCCAAGGCAGAGCCGTTCTGCCACACCTGCGGTGCGATGTATCTGCGCGAGCACCCCCAGGACACGGGCTGAGGCGGGCTGAGGCGGGCTGCCTGAGGGCTTGGCTTTCGCGAGCGGCCCGGGTGGCGGCCGGGCGTGCTCCGGGGGAGGTCGTGGCGGGTCGGCCATGACCCATCGGACAGGCTCTAAGGCGCGTCCTGAGGCAGTGGCGCGAACAGGTCCACGCCATGGCCGTCCGGGTCCCGCACCACGGCGTAACGCTGGCCCCAGAAGGCGTCCCATGGCGGCTTCTCGCCCGTGTAACCGGCGTCGGTGAGTTCTGCGTAGACCTTGTCGACCCCGGCGGGGCCGGCGCACTCGAAGGCCAGGCCGGTCGGGGCGCCGGCCTGCGGAGGCGTCCAGTCCGGATCGACGGCGCGGGCGGTCTCGTAGGTGTCCCACATCAGCCGCAGGCCGCCCGGCAGCGATGCCTCGGCGTGCGGGGCGGTGTCCGCGTCGGCGGGCACGTCCAAACCCAGGCGACGGTAGAAGGCGAGGGAGGCGGCCATATCGGCGACAACCATGCCGATGGCCGCGAAGCGCGGGGTCGACGGCTGTGCGGGGGAACTGGTGGGACCGGCGGGAGTGGTGGGAGTAGTCATGCGGCGAGCGTAGGCAGCGGCGTCCGGCGGGGTCTTGAAGGAATCGGACGCGGCCGGCCAGAGGGATCACCTGAGGGGCGGCGCCCCTAGGGGACGTTCGAACGGATCCCCTAGGGGATGCGAGGACCCCCTGCGGGCCCACAACGCGGAGTGACCCTGCGGTATTCCCACGGGCACGCCACCCGACCGGCCCTACGGGCAGCGGATGACCTGTCCCGCGTACGACAGATTGCCGCCGAAGGCGAACAGCAGGACGGGGGCGCCGGCGGCGATCTCGCGGCGTTCCACCAGCTTGGACAGGGCGAGCGGGACCGACGCGGCGGAGGTGTTGCCGGAGTCGACGACGTCGCGGGCGACCACCGCGTTGACCGCGCCGATGCGCTCGGCGACCGGCTCGATGATGCGCAGATTGGCCTGGTGCAGGACCACGCCCGCGAGGTCCTCGGGGAGGATGCCGGAGCGTTCGCAGACCTGCCGGGCGATGGCCGGCAGCTGCGTCGTCGCCCAGCGGTAGACGGTCTGGCCCTCCTGGGAGAACCGGGCCGGCTCGCCCTCGATGCGCACCGCGCCGCCCATCTGCGGGACCGAGCCCCACAGCACCGGGCCGACCTCCGGTTCCGGGGCGGCGGTGACCACCGCCGCGCCCGCGCCGTCGCCGACCAGGACGCAGGTCGTACGGTCCGTCCAGTCGACCACGTCGGTGAACTTCTCCGCCCCGATGACCAGCGCGTTGGTCGCGGAACCGGCCCGGATGGCGTGGTCGGCGGTGGCCAGCGCGTGGGTGAAGCCGGAGCAGACGACGTTGATGTCCATGGCGGCCGGCGCGTCCAGGCCGAGCCGGGCGGCGACCCGGGCCGCGGTGTTGGGGCTGCGGTCGGTGGCCGTACAGGTCGCGACCAGCACCAGGTCGATGTCGTGCGGGGCGAGGCCGCTCGATGCGAGCGCCTTGGCGGCCGCGGCGGACGCCATGGAGTCCACCGTCTCGTCCTTGGCCGCGACATGGCGGGTGCGAATACCGACCCGGCTTCGGATCCAGGCGTCGTCGGTGTCCACGATCTTCGCGAGATCGTCGTTGGTGAGCACGTCGGAGGGCTGGTAATGGCCGAGAGCCAGGACGCGTGACCCCGTCATGAGTTCCCCTGTGCGTGGGCGGGCGGTACTCGACCAGTCTCACCCTTCGGCGCCGACCGGTGGTTGCGCGATCTACCAATCTTCGGCCGTCAGAACTGGAGACATCCGACGCCACGCCGTGCCTACGGGCGTCCCCCGCCGTGTAAGGGATGTGCACGGCGGGGGTGGTGCGTGCGCTCCCCGGGGTGGGGGCGGGCGGGGGGTGGGCGGGGTCCCCTAGGGGACGTTCGAACAGATCCCCTAGGGGATGCGCGGGCCCCCTGCGGGTCCACAACGCGGGGTTACTGGGAGGTATTCCCTAGCCGGGCCGGCGCTTCCCGCCGCACGCTTCCCGACCGCGTGCCCTCCCGCGTGCCCCCGAGCACCCACCCGCATTCCGCTCACGCCTCCCCCTCACGCCCCCCGGCCTCGCGTGTCAGTGGCTGGAAGCGGCGCAGGCGCAGGCTGTTGCCGACGACGAAGACCGAGGAGAAGGCCATCGCGGCACCCGCGATCATCGGGTTGAGCAGCCCGGCCGCGGCCAGCGGGAGTGCCGCGACGTTGTAGCCGAAGGCCCAGAACAGGTTGGTCCGGATGGTGCCGAGGGTGGCGCGGGCGAGCCGGATGGCGTCCGCCGCGGCGCGCAGATCGCCCCGTACGAGGGTGAGGTCGCCGGCCTCGATGGCGGCGTCGGTGCCGGTGCCCATGGCCAGTCCCAGGTCGGCGGTGGCCAGGGCGGCCGCGTCGTTGACGCCGTCGCCGACCATGGCGACCGAGCGTCCCTCGGACTGGAGGCGGGCGATGACGGCCACCTTGTCCTCGGGCAGGACCTCGGCGATCACCTCGTCGATCCCGACCTCGGCGGCGACCGCCTCCGCGACGGCCTTGTTGTCGCCGGTGAGCAGGACCGGCGTCAGGCCCAGCGCGCGGAGCCTGGCGACCGCCTCGGCGCTGGTCGGCTTCACCGCGTCCGACACGACCAGTACGCCACGTGCCTCGCCGTCCCAGCCGACGGCGACCGCGGTCCGGCCCGCCGCCTCCGCCTCCTCCTTGGCCGTGACGAGTTCCGGCGGGAGCTGCTGGCTCCAGTCGTGGAGCAGCCGCTCGCGGCCGACCAGGACGGCGTGCCCCTCGACGATGCCCTGGACGCCCAGGCCGGGGACGTTGGCGAAGTCCTCGGGAGCGGGCAGCGTCCCGGACGGCTCCGCGGCCTGGGCCGCCTCGGCGATGGCGCGGGCGATCGGGTGCTCCGACGAGTGCTCCAGCGCACCGGCCAGCCGCAGCGCCTGCTGCCGCGGCACGCCGTCCGCGAGGTGGACGGCGGTCAGGGTCATCACGCCCGTGGTGACGGTGCCGGTCTTGTCCAGGACGACGGTGTCGGCCCTACGGGTGGACTCCAGGACCTCGGGCCCCTTGAGGAGGATGCCCAGCTGGGCGCCCCGGCCCGTACCGACCATCAGCGCGGTCGGGGTGGCCAGGCCCAGGGCGCACGGGCAGGCGATGATCAGTACGGCGACGGCCGCGGTGAAGGCGGCCACCGCGCCCTCGCCGGCGCCCAGCCAGTATCCGAGGGTGCCGACGGCGAGCGCGATGACCACCGGGACGAACACCGCGGAGATCCGGTCGGCGAGCCGCTGGGCCGCGGCCTTGCCGTTCTGCGCGTCCTCGACGAGCCGCGCCATCCGGGCGAGCTGGGTGTCGGCGCCGACCCGGGTGGCTTCGACGACCAGCCGGCCGCCCGCGTTGACGGTGGCCCCTGTGACGCCGTCACCGGGGGCGACCTCGACCGGCACGGACTCGCCGGTGAGCATGGAGGCGTCCACGGCCGAGGAGCCCTCGACCACCCGGCCGTCGGTGGCGATCTTCTCCCCCGGGCGTACGACGAAACGGTCCCCGACCTTCAACTCCCCGATGGGGACGCGTACTTCACGCACCTCGCGAACGTCCGTGCCGTTGTCGCCGCCGTCACGGGTGTCGCCGCCGTCACGGACTCCGTGGACTTCGCGCAGTACGGCGACGTCCTTGGCGCCCAGCTCCAGCAGTGCCCGCAGCGCAGCGCCCGCCTTGCGCTTCGAGCGGGCCTCGAAGTAGCGGCCGGCCAGGATGAAGGTGGTGACCCCGGCCGCCGCCTCCAGGTAGATGCTGCCGCTGCCGTCCGTGCGGGCGATGGTCAGCTCGAAGGGGTGCGTCATGCCGGGCATGCCCGCGGTGCCGAAGAAGAGGGCCCAGAGCGACCAGCCGAGCGCGGCGAGGGTGCCCATCGAGATGAGCGTGTCCATCGTGGCGGCGCCGTGCCGCAGATTCGTCCAAGCGGCCTTGTGGAACGGCCATGCTCCGTACGCCACCACCGGGGCGGCCAGCGTCAGCGACAGCCACTGCCAGTTGGTGAACTGGAGCGCCGGCACCATCGCCATCAGGACCACGGGGAGGGAGAGCGCGAGGGACGTGAGCAGGCGCTGGCGGAGGGCGGCGAGGGCGTCGGAGGCCGGGGCGGTGCCATGCGAGTCGTCCGGGCCGGTCGGGCCATCCGTGCCGTCGCTGCTGGCGGTGGCGTGCTCCGAGAGGGGCGGTTCGGGCGCCGGCGGTTGGGGCAGCGCCGCGGTGTAGCCGGTCTTCTCGACGGTGGCGATCAGATCCGCGGCCTGGACCCCGCTGCCCTCGGCCACCGCCACCTTCGCCTTCTCGGTGGCGTAGTTGACGGTGGCGGTGACCCCCTCCATCCGGTTGAGCTTCTTCTCGATGCGGGCGGCGCACGAGGCGCAGGTCATCCCGCCGATCTCCAGCTCGACGCGGGACTCTCCGATCGCGGTGGTCATGACTGCTGCTCCTCGGTGTGCTGGGAGTGCTCCACGGGCTGCGCGGGCTGGACGTGCTGTGCGGGCTGGGCGTGCTGCGAGTGCTGTGCGGGGGCGTGCCGTCCGGGGGAGTGGCGTACGGGACCGTCCCGGCCGGCGGCGCCGTCGCCGAACGCGCGGCCGAGGCCGAAGCCGGCGGCGAGAACGACGAGCAGCGCCAGCGCATAGCCGCCGAGCTTGACCGGGGTGGACAGGGCCGTCATGGCGTACTCCTCATCGCGAGCCGTGGGACAACGGCGGCAACCATCATCCAGTACGCAGAACGATATACCCCCTAGGGGTATTCTGTCACGCCTCCCCTGCGTCGCCCACGCCCTCTCCCGTCCCCGTGCCCGGCCCCGCCGCCCGGGTCACCCGGCCGCCCATCTCCCGCAGGTACGCCGCCAGCTCCGGCGGCTCGTGCACGGTGAACTCGCAGCCCAGCATGGCCAGCCGGAACGCCAGCCAGGCCAGCGAATCGGGCGCGCAGCGCAGCCGGCAGGACGCCTCGTCGAGCGGTTCCACCTCGCCCGCCGACGGGCCGCCCAGCCGGGCGGTCACCTCGGCGGCCGGCGCGTAGACCGTCGCCACCGCCCCGTGCACCGGGGCCGGGCCCATCCCCTGCATCCGCTCCCGGATGTAGGCCGCGGCGTCCGCGGCCGGCAGCTCGCGCGGCGGGGTGCGTACGCCGGTGGGGAACGGCTCGCTCAGCCGGTCCACCCGGAAGATCCGCCAGTCCTCGCGGTCGTTGTCGTACGCCACGAGATACCAGCGGCGCGCGGCCGCGACCAGGCGGTACGGCTCCACCAGGCGCTTGGTGCGGGCCCCGGCACGTGCCTCGTAGCGGAACCGCACCCGCTCGTGGTTGGTGATCGCCGCGGCGAGCACGGACAGATGCTCCGGGTCGACGGTCGGGCCGTCGCCGGCGGGCATCGGGACGGTGGCCGTACCGAGGGTGCCCACCCGCCGCCGCAGCCGGGCCGGCAGCACCTGTTCGAGCTTGGCGAGCGCCCGGACGGACGCCTCCTCGATGCCGTCGATGGTGTGCCCGGCCGTCGACCGCAGCCCCACCGCGATGGCCACCGCCTCCTCGTCGTCCAGCAGCAGCGGCGGCATGGCCGTCCCCGCGGCCAGCCGGTAGCCGCCGTCCGCGCCCATCGTCGCGTGGACCGGGTAGCCCAGATCGCGCAGCCGCTCGATATCGCGGCGGATCGTGCGGGGGGTGACCCCCAGCCGCTCGGCCAGCTCGTTGCCGGGCCATTCGCGGGGGGTCTGCAGCAGGGACAGCAGATTCAACAGGCGTGCCGACGTCTCACTCATGGCACCGATGATGCGCGCATAAGTAGGACGGGAGCTGTCCTATAGGGCTTCTAGTGTCGGAGATGCACGGAGCGGGGCCGTCACCGCTACCGCCCGTTTCGCCCGCAGATCCTTCCTCTTCCCGTTCCCAGGAGAACGCCATGACCACGACCGCCCCCGCAGCCCCCGAGGCGGCCGAAACGGCGGCCCCCGCGGCCGACCGCAGACGCTGGATAGCCCTCGCCGTCGTCCTCACCGCCAGCTTCATGGACCTGGTCGACGCGACCATCGTCAACATCGCCATCCCGAGCATCCGGCAGGACACCGGGGCATCCTTCAGCGCCCTCCAGTGGGTCACCGCGGGCTACGCCCTCGCCTTCGCGCTCGGCCTGATCACCGGCGGCCGGCTGGGCGACATCTACGGCCGCAAGCGGCTGTTCCTGCTGGGCATGGCCGGGTTCACCGTCGCCTCCGCGCTGTGCGGCCTGGCCACGAGCCCCGGCATGCTGGTCGGCGCGCGGGTGCTGCAAGGGGCGATGGCGGCGCTGATGGTGCCGCAGGTGCTGGCGATCATCCACGTCGGCTTTCCGCCGCGGGAGCGCGGCAAGGTCTTCGGGATGTTCGGCGCGGTGATCGGCCTCGGCGCGGTGTGCGGCCCGCTGATCGGCGCGCTGCTCACGGAGGGCGATCTCTTCGGGCTGGCCTGGCGCCCGATCTTCCTGATCAATCTGCCGGTCGGTGTCGCCGGCATCCTGCTCGGCCGCCGTTTCCTCACCGAGTCCAAGGCGCCCAGCGCGCTCCGTCTCGACCTGGTCGGCACGGCGCTGGCCACCGTCGGCCTGCTGATGGTGCTCTACCCGCTGACCCAGGGGCGGGAGTCCGGCTGGCCGGTGTGGGGCTTTGTGTCGATGGCGGCGAGCCCGCTCATGCTCGCGGTGTTCGTCCGCTACGAGCGCGCCAAGGCCCGCAAGGACGGCTCACCGCTCGTCGAACTCTCCCTCTTCAAGGTCAGGACGTTCGCGGCCGGCGTCGGCGTCCAGCTGATCTTCGGCGTCGCCTCTGGCCTGTTCTTCCTGGTCTGGACGCTGCATATGCAGCTGGGGCTGGGCTGGGGCCCGCTGCACGCGGGGCTGACCGGGGTGCCGTTCTCCCTCGCCTGCTCGGCCGCCGCCGGGATGTCCGTCCAGAAGCTGGTACCGCGCTTCGGCCGCAAGGTCATGCAGGCAGGCGCGCTGATCATGCTGTCCGGTGCGCTGCTCTACCTCTGGCAGGCCGGGCACTACGGAACGGCCCTGGACTCCTGGCAGATGGCACCGGCGATGGTCCTGCTGGGCGCCGGCATGGGCCTGATCGTCGCCCCGATCACGGACTCCGTGCTCTCCGAGGTGCCGGCCGAGCACTCCGGATCGGCGTCCGGCATCTTCAACACCACCGGACAGCTGGGCATGGCCCTGGGCCTCGGCCTGTCGTCGGTGGCCTTCTTCGGAGTCGTCGACGGCACCGGGCACGCGGAAGGCGGGGCGCGAGCGGCGGCGGGGGCCTCGTTCATCGACGCCACCGGCCACGCGCTGTGGTGGGTGTCCGGCGGCCTGGTCGTCGTCTTCGGGCTGCTGTTCCTGCTGCCCCGGCGGGTACGGGCGCAGAGCGCGGTGGCGGACGCGGCGGCCGCCGACGAAGCCGGGCGGGAGCAGCCGGTCCTGGTTTCCTGAAGAGGCGGCCGCCCCGCACACACGTCACGCACCAGCCGACCCCGAGGAGCCCCCGACCGTGGCGCGTACGAGCACGACGACGACCATGACCTGGACCGAGGCGAGCGCCCGCCGCCTGGAGCGGGCGGGGCTCGCCGGGGCGCCGGCCGCCGACGACCCCGCCGGGATCGCGGCCGCGATGTGCGGGGCGCACGCCCAGGTACTGTCCGCCGCCGAACTCTCCGTCATGCTGCGCGCCGCGACCGGCGGCCGCACCGCCGTCCGCGAGGCCCTGTGGACCGACCGCACCCTGGTCAGGACACATGGCCCGCGCGGCACCGTGCATCTGCTGCCCACCGCAGACCTGCCGATGTGGACCGGTGCGCTGTCGGCCGTGCCCTCCGCGGCCAGCCCCCTCCCCCCGGAGGCCCGGCTGACACCCGACCAGACCGAGCGGATCCTCGCCGCGATCACCGACGCGCTGGCGGAAGCCGAGCTGACCACCGACGAGCTGGGCGAGGCGGTGGTCGCCGCCACCGGGCCCTGGGCCGCCGACCCCGTGATGCCCGCCTTCCAGGGGATGTGGCCGCGCTGGCGGCAGGTCATGCACCGGGCCGGGCAGAGCGGCGCCCTGTGCTTCGCGCCCAACCGGGGCCGCAAGGTCGCCTACACCAGCCCCCGCCGTGCCCTGCCCGGCTTCCGCCCGATGGCGGGACCCGCCGCCCTCGCCGCGCTCGTACAGCGCTATCTGTACGCATACGGTCCGGCCACCCCGCAGGACTTCGCGACCTGGATCGGCGCCCCGGCAGGCTGGGCGGGCGAACTCTTCGCCACCCTGGCCCACGAGCGGCCGCGCCGCCTCCAGCAGGTCGACTTCGAGGGCACGCCCGCCTGGATCGTGGCCGGCGACACCGAAGGGCCCGCCACCGACCCCGCCGGTGTCCGCCTGCTCCCCTACTTCGACGCCTACGGCATCGCCTGCCGGCCCCGTGACCTGCTCTTTCCCGGCCGGGCCGGAGAGCGCGCGCTGGCCGGGCGGCAGGCCGGAAACTACCCGCTGCTGCTCATCGACGGCACCGTCGCCGGCGTATGGCACCAGCGCCGCTCCGGCCGCCGGATCCGGCTCACCGTCGAGCCGCTGACGCCGCTGACCACCGGGCAGCGCCGCGCCCTGGACGCCCAGGCCCGCCGGGTCGGCGAAATCCTGGAAGGGACGGCCGAATTGACCCTCGGCACGGTGACCGTGGGGCCGCACGCGTAGCGCACAGGGCACAAACCGGGCGTGTCACCGACCGTGCCCGCATCCTGACCCCGGGGTGAAAAGCGGGGCCGGGCCGTACCGCCGGCCCGCCCCCGGTTGCCATACTGGCCCCGTGTCAGTGATCAGCAACCTCCGCAAAGCCGTCCGGCTGCCACAGCCGCGCAGTCACGGGGTCGACCTCAGCCACCCCGCGCGCTCGCCGCTCGGCACCGCCGTCGTGAACTGCGCGGTGTACGTCGACGGCGTGCGGCAGCAGGGCAACCACCCGGCCGACGTGGCGATACGCCAGGTCCGCCGGTCCGGCAGCGGTTTTGTCTGGATCGGGCTGCACGAGCCCTCCGAGAAGGAGTTCGCCGGCATCGTCGAGCTCTTCGGGCTGCACCCGCTCGCCGTCGAGGACGCGGTCTACGCTCATCAGCGGCCCAAGCTGGAGCGCTACGACGACTCCCTGTTCACCGTGTTCAAGACGGTCCGCTATGTGGAGCACGACCGGCTCACCGACACCAGCGAGGTGGTGGAGACCGGCGAGATCATGGTCTTCACCGGCGCCGACTTCGTGATCACCGTGCGGCACGGCGGACATGGGTCGCTCGGCCCGCTCCGCGAGCAGCTGGAGTCCGTCCCGGAGCAGCTGGCGCTCGGCCCGTCGGCCGTCCTGCACGCCATCGCCGACCTCGTCGTGGACGACTATCTGGAGGTCACGGCCGCCGTCCAGGACGACATCGACGATGTCGAGAGCGAGGTCTTCTCCGTCCGGGGCGGCGGCGGGGCCGGCCGGATCTACCAGCTCAAGCGCGAACTCCTGGAACTCAAGCGCGCGGTGGCCCCGCTGGACCGGCCGCTGCAGTCGCTGGCCACCCAGCCGATCGCCTACGTCGACCCGCGGATCAAGACGTACTTCCGGGACGTATCGGACCACCTCGACCGGGTCACCGAGCAGATCACCGCCTTCGACGAACTGCTCAACTCCATACTTCAGGCGCATCTGGCCCAGGTCACCGTGGCCCAGAACGAGGACATGCGCCGGATCAGTGCCTGGGTCGCGATCCTCGCCGTACCGACCATGGTCTGCGGCGTTTACGGCATGAACTTCGAATATATGCCGGAAAAGCACTGGACGTTCGGGTATCCGCTGGTCATGGGCGTCATCCTGGCGATCTGCTGGGTGATCCACCGCGGGTTCAAGCGGAACGGGTGGTTGTAGGACCTGAGGTGAGGGGGAGTTCGACCGGGGCCCAACGGGAAGCGTGGAGCCGGTCGTTGCGGTAGGGGGCCGCCCCCTGTACGGCCCCCGTCCACACACAAGCGGTGGGGCTCCGAAGAGCCCCACCGCGTGAGCGAAGGCCAGGAGTGCGGGCTGGTGGGGATACGAGGGCCGGCCGCCAGGTACCGGTCCCCGTCAGCCGAACCCTGTCAGCAAGCCTGGTCAGGGCGCGCCGCGGGCCTTCGCCGTATCTCAGGCGGCCTTGCCGAAGCGAAGGCCCGCCAGACCGTTTGCCCAGAGCTGGTCAACCTGGGCGCGCTCGTTGTCGTCCGGCTGTGCGTTCTGGCACGACGGGCCGGGGCCGCCACCGGACATCAGCTCGCTGCACGGACCCTCGTAGTGGTCCGGCAGACCCAGCACATGGCCGGTCTCGTGCGCGGTCACTCGGGTGGAGTTGTATTCCTGGTTCTGCTTGTAGTCCAGGAAGACAAAGCCCTTGCCGTGGCCGTCGGTGCTCGCGTACGAACCGCGCGGGTCGTCGCCCTCGCGGTACTGGAAGTCGCCGCCGCTGCCTTCCTGCAGCTTGACGTTCTGCACGGCGCCGTTCCATATCGACGCGCTCTCGGCTATCTGGTTCGCGAACGTCGGCGCCGCACTGGCGTCGTAGGTCACGGTGACCGAGGCGGCGTGCGGGTGCGCCTTCATCTTCGCCTTGGCCGACTTCATGACGGCCTCGAAGAACGCCTTCGTGTCGGCCTTGTCGGCCGCCGAACCCTGGTAGGCCGCGATGGAGGCGCGGGTGCTCTGGGAGGAGTTGTGGTGTGATGAGGGGGAAGCTGCCGAAACCGGTGCCGCAGCAGCGAGCGCGGCAGCGAGGCCCAGTCCGAGCGCCGCCGACAGCGCCTTCTTGGGAGAACTCATGTGGGGGCTCCTTAATTTCCGAGGGCCGTACGGTCGCCGTGTGGGGCGGCGACCGGGGCCCTGCGGATTTCTTGGTGCCGTTGAGTCTGGACGGAGTTCACCCGTGAGGCGGAGATGCCAGGTGGCGATAGCGCGAGGCAATACCCCGGAAAAAAGAGAGCGTTCGCATAGGTTTGAGAGTCTGGTGTGACGTATGCCTACGTCGTTATGCTCCCGTCGTGGAGCTCGAGGTAAGGCATCTTCGCGCATTGTGCGCCATCGCCGACTCCGGCAGCGTACGAAAAGCCGCCCGGCAGTTGGGGATGACGCAGCCTTCCTTGACGACTCAGCTGCGCCGCATCGAGAAAGCCCTGGGCGGACAGCTCTTCTTCCGTGAACCGACCGGCAGCCGGCCGACCGCCCTGGGTCATTCGGTGCTCTGCCGCGCCCGCCCCATAGTGGCCGAAATGCGCGCGCTGGTCGAGGAGATAGCCTCCGCGTCCGTACGCGAGCAAGGGGCCCGGCTCCGCATCGGCAGCACCAGCAGCCGCGCCGTCGCCGGCTGGCTGCGCCGGCTACGGGTGCGTCTGCCCGAAACGGACACCACGATAAGGATCGATGTGTCCGCCAATGCGCTGCTTCAGATGGTCGCGTCCGGACAGCTCGACGTCGCCTTCGTGCACGAGGTCGAGGGCGCCCCGCTACGGGTCCCCGAGGGACTGGCCGAGCATGAACTCATCGCCAGGGAACCCCAGTTCATCGCCCTCGCGGACAGTCATCCGGCGGCCGCGCAGTCGATCGTCAGGGTGCAGGACCTCGCCGACGACCAGTGGATGGTCGACCCGACCGTGGACGGCGAATGGGCCGGGCTGCGCCGTATCTGGGCCGCGGCCGGTATCAACCCCCGGGTGGTGCACGGCGACTACCTCACCGCCGTCGATCTCGTCACCGCCGGCGAGGTCGTCACCCCCTGCCAGCCGACCGCCCGCCTGCGGCCCGGTATGGCCGTCCGCCCTCTGCACGGCGACCCGCTCGCCGTCCGCCTCTTCATGGCCTGCCGGCACGACGGCACCCCGGCCGCCCCCGTCGACGCCCTCCTCGCCGACCTGACCTCGGCGTACATGGAGATCGCCTGGGCGAGCGTGGCGTATCGGGAGTGGCTGGTGAGGCACGACGGGCCGCTGCCGGTGGGGACGTAACGCGGGCACCGCCGCCTCGCGGCCAGGCAAAAAGAAGACCGCAAAAGAAGACCGCACCCGTCCGCCACCTCCGCCGCATACGGGCGGCAGGTGGTCGGACCGGTGCGGGCAGGTGGGCGCGATGACCCGCGGGGTGGGCGGGCCGGGCGCCCGGGCCCGGGTCAGGCCTGCTTGGTCTCCCAGAAGATCTTGTCGATCTGGGCGATGTAGTCGAGGGCCTTCTGGCCGGTGGCCGGGTCGTTGGAACCCTTGGCGGCGCTGAGGGCCTTGAGGGTGTCGTTGACCAGCTGGTGCAGCTCCGGGTACTTCTCGAAGTGCGGCGGCTTGAAGTAGTCGCTCCACAGCACCGACACATGGTGCTTGGCCAGCTCGGCGCGCTGCTCCTTGATCAGGATGGCGCGGGCGCGGAAGTCCGCGTCCTCGTTGGCCTGGTACTTCTCCTGGACGGCCTTGACCGACTCGGCCTCGATGCGGGCCTGGGCCGGGTCGTAGACGCCGCAGGGCAGGTCGCAGTGGGCGCTGACCTTGACCTTGGGGGCGAACAGGCGGGAAAGCATGTTCAATCCTTCCTCGTGATCGTCTTCTCAGGTGCGAGATTACTCGGTACGGGAAGGCTTTTCTCGGGTGCCCCGGGGGTCTTAGGGCAAAAGTCCAGTGTCAGGCTGGGGCTGATGGAGGATGGACCGGTGAGCGCGTCGGACCGGGGCAAGGCCGGGAGGTACGGGATGCCGGAGCGGGTGCACGAACGCGGCCCTGAGGACGGGCGGGACCCCTTGGGGGGCGCTCGGGAACCGGGGCGCGGGAGTGGCGGGTTGCTGCGCGCGTTCGGTCTCGCCGAGGTCTACAACCCGTCGATGGTGCCCACCCTCCAGCCGGGTGACCAGCTGGTGGTGCGGTACGGCGCGGTGGTGCGGCCCGGAGACGTGGTGGTGCTGCGGCATCCGTTCCGCCAGGACCTGCTGATCGTGAAGCGGGCCGTGGAGCGGCGGGACGGCGGCTGGTGGGTGCGGGGCGACAATCCGTACGTGGAGAACGACAGCCGGGAATTCGGGACAGTGCCGGATGAACTGGTCATCGCCCGTGCCTGGTTGCGGCTGCGGCCGCCGCGCGGGCTTCAGCGGTCGCCGCGTGCGCTGCTCTCCTGGGCGGTCTCGGCGGTCTCGGCGGTGCGGTCGGTGCGGTTGGACCGTTCGCTCTCCAGGCGTTTGCGGGCGCGGTAGGCGGCGACGTTGGCGCGCGTGGCGCATCTGTCGGAGCAGTAGCGCCGGGAGCGGTTGGTCGAGGTGTCGAGGTAGGCGTTGCGGCAGGGGCGCGCCTCGCAGATGCCGAGCCGGTCGACGCCGAGTTCGGTGAGGTGGAAGGCGAGGCCCATGCAGGCGGTCGCGGTGAAGCCGGCGGTGGCGTTGGCGGCGTGGTCGGCGATGTGCAGATGCCATTTGGGGCGGCCGTTGTCGTCCCGGAACTCATGGCCGGAGATCTGCGGGCTGACCGGGAACTCCATCATCAGGGCGTTGAGGAGGTCCACGGCGAGCACCTCGTCGCCGGCGTCCGCGGCTTCGAAGACGGCGCGCAGCCGGGAGCGGACCGTGCGCAGCCGGGTCACATCGCTGTCGGTGGCGCGCCGGGCGGCCTGCTGGGCGACGCCGAAGAGTTCGCGTACGGCCTCGACCGAGGTGAGGGTGTCGCCACCGCGTTCGGGCTGCTCGGTGTTGACGAGCCGCACGGCATAGTCCGAGTAATAGGCCAGTTCCACTTGTAGTCCTTACCGGGGCGGTCTAAGGTGCGGAGTGCGTGCTGCTTGTAATGGGCATTTTCGGTATGTGGGTATTACCAGGGTAGTACGGCTGGAGGGCTTGTGACGACCGAGGCCATCGACGCCGCCGATTGGCAGGCGTGGCAGAACAGTTGGGACCGGCAGCAGGAGTGGTACCTCCCCGACCGCGAGGAGCGGTTCCGGGTGATGCTCGACATGGTCGAGGCACTGGTGGGCCCCGAGCCCCGGGTCCTGGATCTTGCGTGCGGTACCGGCAGTATCTCCGACCGGCTGCTGAAACGGTTCCCGAGGGCCCGAAGTGTGGGGGTGGACCTCGATCCCGCGCTGCTGGCCATCGCGGAAGGGTACTTCGCGGGCGAGCCCCGGGTCCGCTTCGTACGGGCGGATCTGAAGGACCCGCGGTGGACGGCGAAGCTGCCGCACACCTCGTACGACGCGGTGCTCACCGCCACCGCGCTGCACTGGCTGCACACCGAGGACCTGCGCGGGCTGTACGGACAGCTCGGCGGGCTGGTGCGGGACGGCGGGGTCTTCCTGAACGCCGACCACATGCCCGAGGAGTCCACACCGCGGATCAACGCGGCGGAGCGGGCGTTCCGGCATGCGCGGATGGACCGGGCCAAGGAGGCCGGCGCGGTCGACTGGGCCGAGTGGTGGCAGCTGGCCGCCGAGGACCCGCGGCTGGCCGGCCCCACCGCCGAGCGCTTCGAGATCTACGGCGAGCACGCGGACGGCGACACGCCGTCGGCGGCGTGGCACACACAGGTGCTGCGCGAATCGGGCTTCGCGGAGGCACGGGCGGTGTGGGCCTCGCCCACGGACGCGCTGGTGCTGGCCCTCAAGTAGGGCCGGCGCCGAACGGGAAACACGCGGCGGGGCTCCCTCCCCCCGGGAGAGAGCCCCGCCGCGCGAGACGACCGCCGCGAACCCCGGTCGGCTACAGCACCTTCGACAGGAACGACTTGGTGCGCTCGTGCTGCGGGTTGCCGAGCACCTCGCGCGGGTGGCCGGACTCCACGACCACACCGTCGTCCATGAAGACCAGCGAGTCACCGACCTCGCGGGCGAAGCCCATCTCATGGGTGACGACGATCATCGTCATACCGTCCGCCGCCAGGTCCTTCATGACGTCCAGGACGTCGCCGACCAGCTCCGGGTCGAGGGCCGAGGTCGGCTCGTCGAAGAGCATCAGCTTCGGTTCCATCGCCAGCGCGCGGGCGATGGCGACCCGCTGCTGCTGCCCGCCGGAGAGCTGCGAGGGGTAGTTGCCGGCCTTGTCGGCCAGGCCGACGCGGTCCAGGAGCTTGGTCGCACGCTCCCGGGCGGCTGCCTTGGACTCGCCCTTGACCTGGATCGGCGCCTCCATGATGTTCTCCACCGCGGTCATGTGCGGGAAGAGGTTGAAGCGCTGGAAGACCATGCCGATGTCACGGCGGCGGGCTGCCACTTCTCTGTCGCGCAGCTCGTAGAGCTTGCCGTTGTGCTCGCGGTAGCCGACCAGTTCGCCGTCGACCGACAGCCGGCCGGCGTTGATCTTCTCCAGGTGGTTGATGCAGCGCAGGAACGTCGACTTGCCGGAGCCGGACGGGCCGATCAGGCAGAAGACCTCCTTGGGCGCCACTTCGAGGTCGATGCCCTTGAGGATGTGGGCCGAGCCGAAGGACTTGTGGACGTTCTCGGCCTTGACCATCGGGCCGCCGCTGGTGCCGGCGGTCTCACTCGTGACGATCTTGCTGGTCATCCGGCACCTCCGGCGGAGCGGTTGAAGCCGCCGGCCAGCCGCGCCTTGGCGCGCTGCAGCGGAGTGAGCGGGAGCTGTCGGCTGGAGCCCCGGGCGTAGTAGCGCTCCAGGTAGTACTGGCCGATGCTCAGGACGGTGGTGGCGATCAGGTACCAGACGGCGGCGAGGATCAGCATCTCGACGACGACGCCCGAGTCGCGGCCGACGTTCTGGGCCGCCTGCAGCAAATCGTAGTACTGCACGGCGATGACCAGCGATGAGGTCTTGAGCATGTTGATGACCTCGTTGCCGGTCGGCGGCACGATCACCCGCATCGCCTGCGGCACGACGATCCGGCGCAGCGTCTTGCCGTGGCTCATGCCCAGCGCGTGCGCCGCCTCGGTCTGGCCCTCGTCGACGGCATTCAGACCGGCCCGGCAGATCTCCGCCATGTACGCCGCCTCGTTCAGGCCGAGGCCCAGCAGCGCGCACAGGAACGGGGTCATGAAGTCCGACCACTCGTCCTTGTAGATCGGCATGATGTCGATGTACTGGAAGACCAGGCCGAGGTTGAACCACAGGAACAGCTGGACGTAGACCGGCGTCCCGCGGAAGAACCAGACGTAGAACCAGGCGACGGACGAGGTCACCGGGTTCTTGGACTGGCGCATCACGGCCAGGATCACACCGCCCACGACGCCGATGACCATCGACAGCACGGTGATCAGCAGGGTGTTGCGCAGACCCTTGAGGATGTCCGTGTTGAACAGGTACTGCGGGATGGCGTCCCAGTTCACGTTCCCGCTGGCGAAGGCCCGGACGAGCAGCGCGAGGAGCGCGAGCACGACGACCGCCGCGACCCAGCGCCCGTAATGGCGGACGGGGATGGCCTTGATGGGCTCGGGGTGGGGCGGCGGGGCGTCCGCCGGTGGCTGTGCCGACTTGTCGACGTCAACTGACACGGATGTTGCCTTTCAGCGTTCGGACGGGAGGTGCGCGGAGGGGCAGGGGAAGGGGCTTGCGGCGGATCAGCCGCCGTTGATCTTCACTTCCTCGACCGCGGCGTCCTTGACGTCCCACTTCTTGAGGACCTTGGCGTACGAGCCGTTCTTGATCGTGTTCTCCAGGGCGGCCTGCAGCGCGTCGCGCAGCTGCTTCTGGCTCTTGGGGACCGCGATGCCGTACGGCGCCGCCTTGAGCGGTGCGCCGCCGACCATCTGGAAGTCCTTGCCGCCGCCGGAGACCTTCACCGCGTACGCCGCGACCGGGTAGTCGCTGGAGACGGCGTCCACACCGCCGGTACGCAGCCGGGTCTGGGCCTCGGAGTCGTTGTCGAAGGCCTCGATCGCGATGGCCTCCGCATCGTTCGACTCGCACTTCTTCGACTTGTCCTTGGCCAGGTCGTGCGAGACGGTGCCGCGCTGCACGGCGATCGTCTTGCCGCACAGCGTCTCCCAGCCGTCGATGCCCTGGGTCTTGCCCTTCTGGGTGTAGAGCGAGACACCGACATTGAGGTAGTCGACGAAGTCGACGCCCTCGCCGATCTTCTTTCCGGTGCTGCTGTCGATGCCCTGCTGGCGTTCCTTGGTGTCCGTCATCGCCGACATCGAAATGTCATAGCGCTTGGACTTCAGACCACCCATGAGGGTGTCGAAGGTGGCGTTGTTGAAGTTGAGCTTGATGCCCAGCTCCTTCTCCATCGCCGCCGCCAGATCCGGGTCGATGCCCACGACCTTGCCGTTCGTACGGAACTCCACCGGCTTGTACGTGATGTCCGAGCCGACCTGGAGGAAGCCCTTGTCCTGAACGGCCTTGGGGAGCTTCTTGAACAGCGGGGCGTTGACGTTGCGGTTCTTCTGAGCCTCCCGCTTGGCGATGGCCGCGTCCGTCTGGTCGCCACACGCGCTCAGCAGCAGCAGCGAGGCGGCGGCCGCGGCCGTGGCGGCCAGGGCCGTGTGACGCCTGCCGGCGGCCGAGCGACGGGTGGTGCTTGCGGTCATGCTGATCCTCCTGCGGATGGAGAAGCCGACGCGTCCGTGAGAGACCCGCCGATGAGCAATGAGAAGGGTCGGGCACACACCTTCGAGCGTCGCGACCTCGGTTGGTTACGGAATCCTGCCATCCGGACTCCGTTATTCGGACTGGTGCGCAGGTCAAAATCGGATAACGGACGGCCGGGGCGGGGGTATGGCCCGTGTTGCCCCGGGGAGACCCGGCTCCGGCGTTTTGCGAGCGGACTCCGGCAGACTTCGAGTGTCTCGGAATTCGGACAACCGTGCGCGACTCTTCGGCGTTTCTGGGCGTTTCGGGGGTATTGCCGGAATCTCGAACCCGAGAGTAATCAATCTGACTCGTCGAGGCGCTCGCCCGTCGGGTAGAAAGGTGCGTTACACCCCTCATCCGGGGCTCAGGGCGCGTGTGCGGCGCGCCCGGCGTCCGTACCTCCCCCCGCGCGGCGGCCATCCGCCTCGCAGGGACCGGACGCGGTGCCCGCCCACCCCTCAACCAGGGAGTGGTCACCCTCAACTATTTCGAATTAAAGGGGTTGGACAAGTGGCAGCGGAGATCGTCAATCCTCGCAGCGACAGCAAGACGGACGCGGAGTCGGACGCGGGCTCGGATGAAGCCTTCTTCGATCCGGCTTTCGCGTTGCATCGCGGCGGCAAAATGGCCATCCAGGCGACCGTCCCGGTCCGCGACAAGGACGACCTGTCCCTCGCGTACACGCCGGGCGTCGCCAAGGTGTGCAGCGCCATCGCCGAGAAGCCCGAGCTGGTCCACGACTACACCTGGAAGTCCCAGGTCGTCGCCGTGGTCACGGACGGCACCGCGGTGCTGGGCCTGGGCGACATCGGCCCGGAGGCCTCCCTTCCGGTGATGGAGGGCAAGGCCATCCTCTTCAAGCAGTTCGGCGGTGTGGACGCGGTGCCGATCGCGCTCGGCACCACCGACGCGGACGAGATCGTGGAGACCGTCGTCCGGATGGCGCCGTCCTTCGGCGGCGTCAACCTGGAGGACATCTCGGCCCCCCGGTGCTTCGAGATCGAGCGCAAGCTCCAGGAGCGGCTGGACATCCCGGTCTTCCACGACGACCAGCACGGCACGGCCGTCGTCACCCTGGCGGCGCTGCGCAACGCGGCCAAGCTCACCAACCGGTCGCTCGGCCAGCTGCGTGCGGTCATCTCGGGCGCCGGTGCGGCGGGCGTCGCCATCGCCAAGATCCTCATCGAGGCCGGCATCGGCGATGTCGCGGTCTGCGACCGCAAGGGCGTCGTCTCGACCGACCGCGGCGACCTCACGGACGTCAAGCGCGAGGTGGCCGGCTTCAGCAACAAGGCGGGTCTGTCCGGTTCGCTGGAGGACGCGCTGGCCGGCGCCGATGTGTTCATCGGGGTCTCCGGCGGCACGGTGCCGGAGGAGGCGGTGGCGAAGATGGCGAAGGACTCGCTGATCTTCGCGATGGCCAACCCGAACCCGGAGATCCACCCGGACGTCGCCCACAAGTACGCGGCCGTCGTCGCCACCGGGCGCAGCGACTACCCGAACCAGATCAACAACGTGCTGGCCTTCCCCGGCATCTTCGCCGGCGCGCTCCAGGTGCGGGCCTCGCGGATCTCGGAGGGCATGAAGCTCGCCGCGGCCGAGGCGCTGGCCGCCGTCGTCGCCGACGAGCTCAGCGCCGACTGCGTCATCCCCTCGCCGTTCGACGAGCGCGTCGCACCGGCGGTCACCGCCGCGGTCGCGGCCGCCGCCCGCGCCGAGGGCGTCGCCCGCCGGTAACCGGGACATACGGCGCCAGGCGGCCGGCTTACGGGCCCGGAGCACGGCGCGTACGTCACCGGGCAGGAGAACAGCGTCAACGGGCCGGGCCCGCACCAGTGATGGGGTGCGGGCCCGGTGTCGTAGGGCCTGCCCTTGGGGGCGTGGCCGGGCACGGCGGTGGGTCGGAGCCCTCGCCGAGGCACAGCGGTCGGTCGGAGCACGGCCGGTCCGCATTCCGGTGCGCGCGCGGCGCGTGTCACACCCGTGCCCGGTACCGCGACGGGCACCCGCGGCCTACTTTGGGATCATGTTTGCTGCCTACGCCGCCCGCATCGACCGTGACCAGCCGCTGAGCGGCCTCGAACTGGGGGACCGTCCGGCCCCCGAGGCACGCCCCGGCTGGACGACCGTCAACGTCAAGGCCGCCTCCCTCAACCACCACGACCTGTGGACGCTGCGCGGGGTCGGCATCACCGAGGAATCTCTGCCGATGATTCTCGGCTGCGACGCGGCGGGCGTCGACGAGGACGGCAACGAGGTCGTCCTGCACTCCGTCATCGGCCAGACCGGCCACGGCGTCGGCCCCGGCGAGCCGCGCTCCATCCTCACCGAGCGCTATCAGGGCACCTTCGCCGAGCAGGTCTCCGTGCCCACCTGGAACGTGCTGCCCAAGCCGAAGGAGCTGTCCTTCGAGGAGGCCGCCTGCCTGCCCACCGCCTGGCTGACCGCCTACCGGATGCTGTTCACCAACGCCGGCGTACGGCCCGGGGACAGCGTCCTGGTGCAGGGCGCGGGCGGCGGCGTCGCGACCGCCGCGATCGTGCTGGGCGCCGCCGCCGGCCTGCGGGTCTTCGCCACCAGCCGGGACGAGACCAAGCGCAAGCGCGCCGAAGAGCTGGGCGCGGAGGCGGCGTTCGCCAGCGGCGAGCGGCTGCCGCATCGGGTGGACGCGGTGATCGAGACGGTCGGCGCCGCCACCTGGTCGCACTCCGTCAAGTCGCTCAAGCCCGGTGGCTCGCTGGTGATCTCGGGCGCCACCAGCGGCTACACCCCCAAGAACGGCGAGCTCAACCGGATCTTCTTCCTGGAGCTCAAGGTCGTCGGCTCCACGATGGGCAGCAAGGAGGAGCTGGCCTCGCTGCTGAGCTTCTGCGCGGCCAAGGGCGTCCGGCCGGTCATCGACTCGCTGCTGCCCCTGGACCAGGCGCGCGAGGGCTTCGCGAAGATGGCGCAGGGCGATCTGTTCGGCAAGGTCGTCCTGACGGTCTGAGGCGGCAGGCGATGCCGGACGGCGGCGGAACGGGTGGCGGCGAGTCGGACGGAGCCGGGACGGGCGGGATGCGGATCCTGAGGGCGGCCGGTCGCGTCGCCTCGCCCTGGAGCAACGGCGGCGGGGTGACCCGCGAGGTCGCCGTCCACCCGCCCGGCGCCGGCTGGGACACCTTCGACTGGCGGGTGAGCCTCGCCGACGTGACCCGCGACGGTCCGTACTCCCCGCTGCCCGGCGTACGGCGGATCCTCACGGTCGTCGACGGCGCCGGCATCGAGCTGACGGTGGACGGCAGCCCGCGGCCGCTCCCCGGCCGCCACCACCCGTTCGCCTTCCCCGGCGGTGCGGCCACCGAGGGCCGGCTGCTGGACGGGCCGGTCGTCAACCTCAATGTGATGCTCCGTGAGGGGCGCGCGGGGGCGACGGTGGAGATGGTGCGGGGGAGCGGGGTGGTGCCGGCCGGCGGGCCCGTCGTCGTGGTCGCCGTGGAGGGACATACGGAACTGGGTGAGCCGGCCGTGCGGCTGGAGCGGTTCGACGCGGCGCTGCTGACGGCGGCGGGGGCGGGGACGGTTCTTCGTACCGACGGGGTCGCCGCGGTGATCGCGTTGACGGTGCGGCACGGCTGAGCGGGCCGCTCGGCGCGGCCGTGTGCGCAACGCACGGGCGGCCGCGCGGGCTGCGCCTCAGCGGGCGTCGGCGGTGGTCTCCGCCTGGCGGGCCAGCGCCTTCTTGCGGCCGTTGTCGAGGACCGCCAGCACGGCGAAGGCCACCAGCGCGGCGGCCACCGCGACGAGGTAACACCACGGTCCTGGAAGGTAGTTGGCGGCCCGCAGCGGGGTGCCGTCGTCGCCCGAGACCAGTCGGTAGGTGATCGCCAGCGGTCCCTCCCAGATGCCCGCGAAGGCCGTCAGAACACTCAGCAGCCGGTACCAGCCCTCGTCCACGATGCATTCCTCCCGTAGGTGTGCCGGACGCCGGGCGACGCCCGTGCCGCCGCCGTCGCGGCCGTGGATACGGCGCATGCGGCGGATGCGATGGATACGACTGTATCAATGAAGCCGTGCTGAATCGATGTTTTTCCTTGACTGGCTTGTGAATCTCTGATATTCGTCACGATCTTTCGGGTGCGATAGGCTGGCCTGGTGCGTGACGAAAAGGGTGTGGGCGGGTGCCGGGTGTGTGGGGCGCGGCTGCCCGCGGCGGAGCGGGGGCGGCCGCCGGCCTACTGCTCGCGGAGCTGTCAGGCGAAGGCGTACCGCCGCCGGAAGAAGGAGCGCGCGGCACCGGCCGTGGTGCCGAAGGGTGCCGCGGCGCCGGCCACCGTCACCCCCGCCGCGGCCGGGCGGCGGCGGGAGATCGCCGAGGCGGTCTGGCGGATCGCGGCCGGGCGCGGGCTGGAATCGGCGAGCATGCGCGAGATCGCAGCCGAGGCCGGCGTGTCGCTGCGGGTGGTGCAGTACGCCTTCGGCAGCAAACACCGGCTGCTGGTCGAGGCGCTGCGGCTGCTGCACGAGGAGAACGAGGCGCGGGCGCGCGCCCGGGTGGCGCGGCTGCCGGACCCCACGGACCCCCGCGCGATGCTGAGGACCGTATTGGGGGAGTTTCTGCCCCTGGACGCCCAACGGCGAATGGCCCTACGGGTCTTCGTCGCGTACTACGTCCGCAGCCTGACCGATCCCGCGCTGGCCGAGGTGTTTCTGCACAGCGAGCAGCCGCTGGAGGAACTGGTCGCCGCCCTGATCCGGCAGGCGGGTCCGGACGGCGGGCTGGAGAGCGGGCTCGACCCCTGGCGCGAGGCGGATCTGCTGGTGTCGGGCGTCACGGGGCTCGGCCTGGACGTGCTGCACGGCCGCCGCACGATGGCCGAGGTGTGGCGCACGGTCGACTACCACCTCGACCGGATCCTGGGGCCGGCGTAGGGGTGTTGCCCCGTGGGCGGCGCCGCCGCGCCGCTACTACCGCCCCGCCGTCCCGCAGGTGTCCGGCCGCTCCGTGAACAGCTGGGCCCGGTACGGGTATCCGACCTTGACCGTGTCGATCCCCAGGGTGCTGCGCCGTGGCAGATAGCCCGCCTCGAAGACCGCGGCGAGCAGCGGGCTGAGCAGGTGGGCGAGGCGCTCGGCGCGGGCCCGGCCCAGCGCCCGCCAGGGGCCGGCGGCCAGCCGGTCCGTCATCCGCTCGATCGCGTCGCGCTCCTTGCGGGCGCGCGTGGTGGCGCTGCCGTCCGGGGCGATCCAGCCGCGGGCGGCCAGCCGGTGCCGGGCGTCGCTCCACTCCTGCGCGCTCCAGCCGCGCCCCCTGAAGTCGTCGGCCGGCGCGGCGCCGATCGCGGCGAACGACACCAGGGCCTCGCAGGGATCGAGCCCGTAGGTCAGCAGCGCCGCCAGATGGCCGTCCCCGCGGTGTTCGCGCAGCACCGTCGCGGCCTGCCAGAGCACCAGATGCGGGGCGTCCGGCCAGGGCAGGTCCCGGTTGGCGGCGGCCAGCGGACGGGCCGCGGGGCCGGCGTTCTCGGCGGCCTGGCGCGCCAGCCGGGCCGCTTCGGCGAGCTGCGCGCCGCTCAGCCGGTCGCCGATGAGGGCGGTCAGCACGCGGTCCATGGCGAGCAGCCTGGCGTCCAGCACCTTGGCCGGGTCGGCGGTGGTCCAGATCTGCGGTACGTACCGGGCGACCAGCCGCGGGCTGAAGCTGTAGTACGTGGCGGCCACCAGCTCGGGTCCGGCGGCGCCCAATGGGGCCGTCCGCCAGGCGAAGTAGCCCGGCCATCGGGACGTGACGTCATAGCCGAGATCCGAGACGACCTGACGGGCCTCGGGAGCGAAGTAGAGCGTGGCGTGCAGCGGTTCGAGCTGGCGCCACATCCGGCGGGCGACCGCGAGGTATTCCGACATCGCTTCACCTATGGCCTTCACGATGCGTGCAGACAGGATGAGTTGGCGGTGACCGTAGTCCTGTGGACGGCCGTGGGTCCGCGGAATCGGCGGCTGGGGCACCCCCGGGCCCGGGGCCGGACGAAAGACCGTACGACAGTCGAGTTCCCCGATTACGGGCGGTGAATCCAGCCCGCCAGGGGGCAACTCTCCGTAATGGCATGGTGGTTGGGTCCGGAGGCGGGCGCGGGTTCCGGCCACCCGGAAAATCGCTCGAACCGGTGCGGTCACCCTGCGTATCGTGACCCGGCCAACGGCTGCCGGCGTACCGCCGCCGGCCTGCGGTCAAGAGCGATGAGCCGACGGTTGACGGTCGGCGGGCCATGCGGACCGCGTGGGACCCGCCGCCGAGGTGAGGAAGAGAGCGCGCACGGTGAGGACCAACGGAGAGGCCGACGAAGGATTCGGGCCCGTCGCGGACGAGTTCGCCCGGAACTTCACCGAGCGGGGCGAACTCGGCGCGGCCGTCGCCGTGTTCGTGGACGGCCGGAAGGTCGTGGACCTGTGGGGCGGCACCGCCGACGACCGCACCGGGCGGCCGTGGGAGGCGGACACGCCGGTTCCGGTCATGTCCAGCGGCAAGGGCATCGTGAGCATCTCGGCCCTGGTGCTCGCACAGGAGGGGCGCCTGGATCTGGACGCCCCGATGGCCGCGTACTGGCCCGAGTTCGCGCGGCACGGCAAGGAGCGGATCACCACCCGGATGGTGCTGGCGAACACCGCCGGCATCCCCCTCGTCGAGCGGAAGCTGACCTTCCAGGAGCTGACCGCCTGGGAACCGGTGATCCGCGCCCTGGAGGAGCAGCCGCCGCTGTACGAACCGGGCACCGCGTACGAGTACCACGCGCATGTCTTCGGCTTCGCGGTCGGTGAGGTGATCCGGCGCATCACGGGCCTCACCCCGGGTGCGTACTTCCGCACGACCATCGGCGACGCGCTGGGCCTGGGCACCTGGATCGGCGTCCCGCAGGAGGAAGTCCCGCGGCTGGCCCGGCTCGTCGAGGGCGAGGGACGCGGGCCCCTGCCGGACGCCGACCTGCTGCCCATCCGGGCGGTGACCATGAACGGCGCGCTCGTCTTCCCCGGCGTCGACGATCCGCATGGCTGGAACTCGCCCGCGCTGCTGACCGCGGAGTTCCCCGGCGCCGGCGCGGTCTCCACGGCGCGCGGCCTGGCGACCCTGTACGCGGCGGCCGCCACCGGGGTCGACGGCGCGCCGCGGCTGCTCGCCGCGGACACCGTCACCGACGCCGTCACGGAACGGTCCGGCGGCGCGTCCTGGTCGGGCTTCCCCGACCTGGGCGCGCGCTGGGGCACCGGCTTCCTCGTCGACTGCCCGTTCCGCCGCACGCTCGGCCCGCGCAGCTTCGGCAACGACGGCGCAGGCGGCGCCCAGTTCGCGTTCGGCGACGACGAGTTCGGCGTCGGTTTCGCCTACACCGCCAACCGGATGGGCGCCCGCGGCGACGAGCGCACCGAGCGGCTGGTCGCGGCGGTACGGGGGTGTGTGGGGGCCGGCTGACGGGGGCGGCGGGAGGGCGCCGGCGGTAGGGCCGGCGCCGGGTACCGCCGCGGCCGGCGACGCCGGTTGCGGATCCCCGCTCTGCTCGTCGTTTCCGCCCGTCGCTCTACTCGTCCGGATCCGCCAGGGAGGAGTAGCGCTTCGGGTCGCGGAGCAGGGCGCCGATGTGGGCGGCGGCCGTCGACAGGCGGCGGCGGGATTCCCTCAGCTGTTCCGCGGTGACGCCGTGGTCGCGGGCCGCGTCCCGGAGGTCGTCGCGGAAACGGTCCAGCAGACGGTCGAAGTCGCGGGCCGGGTCGCCGCTGCCCGGCTCGCCCGCCCAGGCGGGGGCCGGCGGCGCCTCGGCCGCGTGGCCCTCGGCCGCCCCGGCCTCCGCCGCGCCGGCGGCGCGCTCGGCCTCCTCGCCGTCCTTCAGCAGGTCGACGCGTTCGGCCGTCTCCCGGGGCGCGCCCTCGGCGCCGCCCCGCCCGGCGCCGGACTCGCCGCCCGTGAAGCGGCCGAACTCGCGGGACACCTCGGACAGCGCCTCGCGCACCACGCCCGACCAGTCGCCGGTGCGTACGTGGTCCTGGGTCTGCTCCTGGACGCGCTTGATGACCCGCTGGACCTCCTCGCGCGCGAACGCCTGCGCGTCCCGCGCCTGCTTGCGGGCCCGCTGGGCGTCCTGCTTGGCTCGGCGGCTCTCCTCCTTGGCGCGGCGGGCCTGTTCCTTCCACTCCTCCTTGGCGCGGCGGAACTCCTCCTTCGCCTGCCGCCAGGCCTCCTTGTCGCCGTACGCCCCGTCGCCGAAGTAGTCCGAGTACTCCGGGTAGGGGCCGAGGGTGCCGTCGTCCCCGGCGCCCTTCGTCCCGGTCCGCCCGGCCTTCCGGGATCCCGCCGCGCCCGCGCCGGAGCCGCCGCGGGCCTGCTGTGCCGCCTCCCGGATCTCGCGGCGCAGATCCCGCGCCGAACCGCTCACGTCCGCGCGGATGTCGGAGGCCAGCGCCGCGACCGACTCACGGATCTCCATCTCCAGGTCGGCCAACTCGCCGCCGCGGTCGGCGAGTTCGGACCGCCCGGCGTCGGTGATCGAATAGACCTTGCGGCCGCCCTCGGTGGCGTGTGTGACCAGGCCCTCGGCCTCCAGCTTCGCCAGCCTCGGGTAGACCGTGCCGGCGGAGGGGGCGTAGAGGCCCTGGAAGCGCTCCTCCAGGAGGCGGATGATCTCGTAGCCGTGCCGGGGGGCCTCGTCGAGCAGCTTGAGCAGGTAGAGACGGAGGCGGCCGTGGGCGAAGACGGGGGGCATGCTCAGAGCACCTTCTTCTCTGCATCTGCGGGTGGGGCGGTGGGATCGGCGGGGGCGGCGGGTTCGGTGGCGCCGTGCGGGCCGTCACCTGGATCATTGTCCCGGTCGGTCTCCTGCGGCTCCTCGAAGGCGGGGCGGCGGAGCAGGGCCAGTCCGCCGGAGACCGTGGTGGCCTTGAGCGTGCCGGTGCCCGCGCCGAGTGCGCCGGTGATCCGCTTGGCGCCCCACTGGCCGCTGACCCGCAGATCGTCGAAGGCGTTGGAGACCGTGCCGCTGGCCGTGTTGGCCTCCACCCTGGCGTCCGCCGGGTCGGGCAGCCGGATGGCGATCTCTCCGGAGACCGTCGTCAGGTTGAGGTCCGTGCCCTTGGCCGTGCGATCCAGATCGAGCACCATGTCGCCGCTGACGGTCTCCGCGCGCACCGAGCCGCCCCCGCCGTCGATGACCGTCAGTTCCCCGGAGACGGAGTGGAACCCCAGATCGCCGGTGACGGCCTGCGCCTCGATGTTGCCCGTCACGGTGTCGGCCCGCACCGGTCCGGTCAGTCCGACGAGCGTGCTGTCCCCGGACACCCCGCGCAGGTCCGTAGGCCCGGAGATGCCGGAGATCACCGCACCGGCGCCGACCGTGCCGACCTCGACGCGGGTGGCGGCCGGGACGGTCACCGAGACCACCGCGCCGCGGTTCCAGCCCTTGCGGTCGAGGAACTTGAGGAAGCCCCGCCAGGGCAGGTCCTCGTACGCGATGGTCAGGGTGCCCTTCCGGTACGAGACGGTGAGCGGGGGGCCGTGCAGCTCGCTGATCTCCAGGCGGGCGGGACTGCCCTCCGAGGTGCCGACGACGTTGACGGTGCCGCCGACCAGGCGCACCTGCAGGGCGCTGACGGGCTCTTCGATCTCCAGCGTCCGTGGCTCCGCCACCTGGATCGGACGCTCTGACCACTCGGTCCGGGCTGACATCCCTGGCCTCCCCTGAGCTAGCGATGCGACGGCGTCGGCACGCACCGGGCAGGCATGCAACGCAACATATCGCGTCTTCGTTAGACACGATATATCGCGGCTTGCGGAAGTCAAGCGGCCCGGACCCTGAGTCGACCCCTGTCCGACCCCTAGGGGTTGGTGGCCTTCGGCCGGCCCCAGACCGTCGAGCAGGCCCTGGTCCCCCTAGGCGCCCCTAGGCACCCCTAGTCCCCCTCAGTCCTCGTCCTCGTCGTCGAGCCGGGCCAGCCAGGTGGCCAGCCGCTCCACCGGCACCTCGAAGTCCGGGTTCAGGTCGACGAACGTACGCAGCTGCTCGGCCAGCCAGCCGAGGCTGACCTCCTCCTCGCCGCGCCGGTTCTCCAGCTCCTCGATGCCACGGTCAGTGAAATACACGCGCTCTCCACCAGGGGTCATGGGACATTCCGCGCCAGGATAGGCAGGCTCACGGACCTCTCGCGCCACAGGTACCCGGGGGCTAACCTGATCCTCTGTCAACGGTCCTGCGGTAATGGGGAATTGCCGCCTAGGGGGAGCAGGAGGCCGTGATGCAAGATCGTGCTCAGCAGATCACGCTGCCCGACGGTACGGAGGTCTGGGCCCGCGTCTCCAGGCTGGACGCCCCCGGGCTCGACGGGGGAACGGCCGGCGGGGACGGCGGAGACGGGGAATTCGAGGACGTCGGCGCCTGGGACGCGCTCGGTGCCCGGGTCGAGGGGCTGCGCGAGGTGATCGGCGGGGTCGCCGCCAGCGTCCGCCAGGCCGCCGCTGGGGTGGCGCCGCACGAGACCAGCGTGACCTTCGGGGTGGAGCTGTCCGCCAAGCCGGGCAAGGCGGTCGCCCTGCTCGCGGACGGCGAGGCGAAGGCGAACCTCTCGGTGACGCTCACCTGGCGGCGCGAGGACCGCGCGCCCGCTCCGGGGGAGCCCGCCCCGGCGGAACCCGCCCCGGGGGAGCCCGCCCCCGCGGCGACCGCGCCGGACGAACGCCGGCCGGCCGCCGGTCCCCGGGAGCCGGATGATTCGGGCCGCTGATGGCGCCCCCCGAGAACCCGGCCGCCGGACACGGCGGCCCGGCGGCATACGCCCGCAACGCCCGGGGCACCCGGCACGCCCAGCTCCTCGATCACGCCGGGCGGACCACCGTCGGCCTCCGCGCCGCGCCGGACGCGGCGGACACCCGGCTGTGGGGGAGCGGTGTGCTGATCGCCCCCGGATGGGTGCTGACCTGCGCGCATGTGCTCGCCGCCAGCGACGGGCGACGGCGTGAGACAGGCCCCGGCGGGGTCTTCGGGGTCACGTTCGGCGGGCGGGTGCGCGCCGCCCGCCTGGCGTACGACCTGAGCCGGCCCGACCCCGGCGCCCGGCCCGCCGCCCGCACCGATCTCGCGCTCGTCCAGCTGCTCGACGCGGATACCGAGCACCCCTGCGCCTGGCTCAGCGACCAGCCGACGACGCTCCTGGAGGACGCGTACATCTTCCGCGGGCATGATCAGCCGGGGGGTGGGGCGGGAGCGGCCGGTGCGCGGGAACACGTAGTACGTGACTCCGGGGGCGTGCGGGACGCGCCGCACGACGCCTTCCTCGCGGTCCGGTTCGGCGCCCGGGACGCCCGGGGGCTCCAGTTCGGCAGCGATGTCCGGGTCATGCCGGGCGCGTCCGGGGGTCCGCTGCTCGAATGCGACCGCGGCGAGGTGGTCGGCATCGTCAAGGGCCGCCACCAGCAGGACCACGTAGGGCTCGCGGTGCCGGTCACGGCGCTGCGCGGGCTGGGCCCCGAACACCTCGTGGCGGGCGTCGAGGGGCTCGGCCCCGACCCGTACCACGCGCTGATGAGCCGGCACGACCGCTGGCACTGGGCCGGGCAGGAACTCGGCAGGACCGGCGGGCCCACCTGGTTCGACGCCCAGCACGCGATCATGGCGGGCCGGGGGCGGCTCTGGGGCGTACAGGAGCGGCTCCAGGCGCTCGATCTGCTGGCCCGGCTGCCCGCGCCGCGTGACCCGCTGGCCGTCGAGCGGGCGGTCGGCGAGGCGCTGGGACGCGGCGACGGGCCCGCGGCCTGGCCGCTGCGCACCTGGCGGGACGGCCACGGCGAGCTCTACCAGGGCAGCGACCCGTACACGGAGCTCTGCTCCTTCGTGCACTATCTGCGGATCGTGGCGCAGCTGACCTCCGACGAGGCGCGCGACGTACCGGGCGAGGCGGCCGCCGAGGCGCGCGAGGAGGCGGCACGCCTGGCCGAGTTCGTGCAGGCCAAGGCGGTGGTGCTACAGCCGCAGGACCGCCGCCGGATCGGGCCGGTGCGCCGCCGGCCCCGGTCCGTGCTCGTCGAGTTCGAGCCGCTCTTCTACGACGAGGGCGGGCAGGAGCTGTTCAACTGGTCGGTCAGCGAGGGCTACGGCCGCGGGCAGTGGCTGCGCGTGGACGTCCAGGAGGCGGCCGGCGGGGTGCCGTTCGCGCAGGCGCGGGCGGAGGTACTGCGACGGCTCGGGGCGCGGCTGCTGCGCGCCGACCAGGACGCGGGCCCCGATGCCCGGGTGCGCCTGGAGGTCGCCGTCCCCGAAGGCCACTGGCAGACGCCGGCCGCCCGATGGGAGGTCGCGGCCTCGACCCGGCGCACCGCCCGGGTGCGCCCTGTGGGCCCGGGGCGCGCGGTGATCCTGCGCGACCAGGGGCGGCGCGAGGAGCTCGACCCGGCCTGGCTGCGCCGCTGGCAGGGCCTCACCGCCGCCCCCGAACTGCATGCGCTGCGCCTGCCGCCGCTGCCCGAAGCGTGCCCCGGCGCACACCGGCGCACCGCCTCCGCCGAGGCCGTCTGGCGGCTGCTGGAGTCGGCGGACGGGGGCGCGCTGCCCGCGCTGTGCCATACGGTCGCCGACGGGCTCGGGCGGGACGCGGTCGGCGCCGCCCTGGACACCGGGTTCCCGGCCGGACTGTGGCCGGCGAACGGCCACGGCGAGCGGGACTGCGACGCCTCGTGCGAGGAATTCCACCGCGGGGTGCGGGAGTTGCTCCGCGGCGCGGGGGCGGTCTCCCGGCTTCCCGAGCTGGTCAGGGAGTTGCGGGCGAAGGCCGCCGAGGCGGCGGAGGACGGCGTGCACTGGGCCCGCGACCTGGTGCTCCTCTATGACGACCCGGAGGACCCGATACCCCAACTCTTCGCGGGCCGGCCGCAGATGTCGCCATGACCGCCCGCGTACGCCCCGAGCGCCGCGGCACGCGCCCGGCGGCCACCCTCGTGCGCCACGCCCCGGATGTGCCAAGTCGCGCCGCGTACGGGGCACTTGGCGCCCCACCTGGCAACCGGGCGGAGACCGGAAACCGCCCCGCGCGCTTCCGTACGGATCGGTACTGTCATAGCGTCGTGGGAGAGTGGTCCGTGACTGTGTTCGGTCTGTCTGTTCGATGGTTCTGTTCCGTGATTGTCCATGGCGGGCATGGGGGATGTGGCGGAGGGACGAGGGCGGATGCCGACGTCTCCGCGACGGCCCGCCATGACCTTCGCTCCTGCCCGATGCCCGGCCGGCGACGAGGAGTTCCGACGTGAGCGACTGGCTCATCTACCGTGGCGCGGGAGCACCGCACGACGGCATCGAGCACCTTCCGCCGCCGCCACCCTGGCGCGATTTCGACGGCGGGCCCCTCGTGGCGCCGCCCGCCGCCCTGGACCCCGCCTCCGAGCGCCGGCTCGGCGTACAGCGCCGGGAGGCCAGCCACCACCGGCCCGGCGAGACCGAGCGCGAGCTGGTCAACGCCGCGCTCTATCTGCGCCGGCCGCTGCTGGTGACCGGCGCTCCGGGCAGCGGCAAGAGCACCCTGGCGCACTCCGTCGCGTATGAGCTCGGCCTCGGCAGGGTGCTCGGCTGGCCCGTCGTCAGCCGCAGCACGCTCCGCGACGGCCTGTACGCGTATGACGCGATCGGCCGCCTCCAGGACCTCCAGATCGCCCGCGCCACACCACCACGGGCGGCAGCCGACAGCGATGCCTCCGCTCCCGGCGGCGACACCGAGGACAGCGACCCCGCCGACGAGCCGGGCGGCGGCATCGGCCGCTATATCCGCCTCGGCCCGCTCGGCACCGCGCTGCTGCCCGCCGCCCGGCCCCGGGTGCTGCTCGTCGACGAGCTGGACAAGAGCGACATCGACCTCCCCAACGACCTCCTGAACGTCCTGGAAGAAGGGGAGTTCAGGATTCCGGAGCTGGAGCGGCTGGCCGGATCCGCCCCCGAGGTGCGGGTGCTCAGCGACGACGGCGGCCGTGTGACGGTCCGCGACGGCCGGGTGCGCTGCCGGGCCTTCCCGTTCATCGTCCTCACCAGCAACGGCGAGCGGGACTTCCCCGCGCCCCTGCTGCGCCGCTGCATCCACCTGCACATCCCCGTACCGGACAAGGAGCGGCTCGCCGCCATGGTGCGCGCCCACTTCGGCGACGGCGCGGCCGAGCGCTACGAAGCGGTGATCGACCGCTTCCTGGACCGCGAGCCCGGCGAAGTGCGCGCCGTCGACCAGCTGTTCAACGCCATCCACCTCACCCAGAAGGCCGGCTGGACGGACGAGGACGAGGAGGAGACCCGACGACGCCTGACGGCCGAGCTCATGCGGCCTCTCGATCGGACGAGGTGAGCGCGGTGCCGCTCGGGGAGTCCGGTCCAGGCCCCCTCGACGAGCTCGTCGCACGGCTGACCGCGGCGGGGGTACCCGCCGATGCCCGAGGGATGGCGGACGCCCTCTGGCTGGCGCAGTGGATCACGCAGGACGAGACACGGACGGCGGACCCGTCCGAAGCCGACACCTCCGGACCCGCCGGCGCGGACCGCAGCGATCCGGCCAGTTTCACGGTGGGACCCGGGGAACCCACCGGAGCGGCGGATCTCCCGGCCGACGACCGTCAGCCGTCCCAGGGCGGCGGGCGCCGCGAGGCGGAGCTGCTGCCCGCCCCGGCGACCGGCGCGCCCGCACCGCCAGGACAGTGGGGGAGCGTCCCCGACCCGGACCGCCTGCGCCTCGGCGAGGTCGCCGTCCCGATCGCCTCCGCGTTCCCCGGACTGCTGCCGCTGCAACGCGCCCTGCGGCCCGTCCAGCGCTACCACCCGCCGGTCGCGCCGGTCCGCCGGGAGCTGGACGAGGCCGCCACCGCCGAGCTCTCCGCGCACGCCGAAATGGTCATCCCGGTGCTGCGCGGGGTGCACCGCCGCGAGGCCGCCCTGCGGCTCCTGATGGACGGCTCGTCCTCGATGGCCGTCTGGGAGCAGATGCTGCACGATCTGCGGCAGGTCTGCGAGCGGGTGGGCGCCTTCCGCGATGTGACGGTGCACTACCTCCACCCGCACGGCCGGGACGTCGGCGTCGCCGCGGCCCCGGGCCCCGGCCGGCCGCTGCGCCCCGCCGACCAGCTGCACGACCCCACAGGCCACCACCTCACCCTCGTCATCAGCGACTGCGCGGGCCCCCTCTGGCAGGACGGCCGGATGCAGCGGCTGCTCTACCGCTGGGTGGCCGACGCTCCGCTGGCCGTCGTCCAGCCGCTGCCGCAGCGGATGTGGGCGCGCACCCTGCTGCCCGCCGTCGCCGGCACACTGGTCCGCCGCCAGGGGCCGTACCAGGCCCTCGACTTCCGGCCCACCAAGCGACGCCGCCGGGGTGCCGCGCCGCCCGGCCCAGGTCCCGGCACGGCCAGGGAACGCGCCGTACCGGTCCTCTCCGCGACCCCCTCCGCGCTCGGCTCCTGGGCGCGGCTGGCCGCCGCCGACGCCGGCCTCTCGCTGCGCGGCGCGGCCTCCGTCGTGCGCGCCGACCACGGCGCCGAGCCCGCCGCAGGCCCCCCTCCGGAGCCCGAGCGCACCGAACCGGCCCGGATGGTGCGCGAGTTCGCCCGGCTCGCCTCGCCCGCCGCCCGGCTGCTCGCCGTCCATCTCTCCGCCGTCCCGCTGGCACTGCCCGTCATCCAGCTGGTGCAGCGCGCGATGCTGCCGCACACCGGCCCGGCGGAGCTGGCGGAGGTGCTGCTCAGCGGCCTGGTCAGACAACTCCCGCCGGACGAGCTGCCGGCCGACCAGCTTCCCCCTGACCCCCTCCGCGCCGATCAGCGCCCGCCGGGTCCCGAGACCGGTGCCGGCGGCCCGTGGTACGACTTCGTCCCCGGCGTACGCGACGAGCTGCTCGGCCGGCTGAGCGCGGGCGAGGCCGCACTGGTCCTCAAACACTGCTCGCTCTACATCGAGCGCACCTTCGGCCGCAGCGCCCGCAACTTCCCGGCGGTCGCCGTCGCCATGCTCTCCGGCAGCGGCCGCGAGCCGGAGTCGGGCCAGCGGGCCGTTCCCGAACCGTTCGCCCGGGTCTCCGAGCGGGTCCTGCGCCGCTTCGAACCGGCGCTGCGGCCGCCGGCCGAGCGGCCGTATGTGTCGGACGGCCCGGCCGCCGAGGGCGCCGCCCTCCTGGAGCGCTACGAACAGGACCGCGCGGTACGCGACCTCATCGAGTCGGTACGGCTGCTGCGCGCGGCGTTCCGGCGGTTACCCCAGGCGGGCACCGACCTCGCCCGCGGACTGCTGCACGCCTGGGCGAAGTGGCGCCAGCCCGACGCCCTGGAGGAGGCCGAACGGGCGGTGCGGGCCGCAGTGGAGCGGGCGACGGTGCCGGACGACGAGGACGGTGAGCGGGCCGCCGGCCTGGAAGCCGAACGCACTCGCGCGCTGATCGTCCTCGGCCGGGTCCGGCACGCCCGCGCCCAGGAGCGCCGCGCCGCCGGCGCACCGGACGAGGAACGCGCCGCGCTGGAGGACGCCGCCCGCCAACTGCACGACGCCTGCGGGCTGATGAGCCTGCTCGACCCCCGCGTCCTGGAGAGCATGGTGCTCCGCACCGAGGCACTGCGCAGACTGGCCGCCCTCCCGGTGGCGGGCTCCATCGCAGCCGACGCCGCACCCGGATCCTCCCCACCGGACCCCCTCGCCGAGGCGGAACGCTCCCTCACCACCCTCCTCGACCAGTGGCCCAGCGGCGAGCAGGTCCCCGGCGAGGTCTACGCCGCGCGCGGCGGCGTCCTGCTGGACCAGGCCAGGCGGGCCGCCCGCGACCTCCCGGCGGGGCCGCTCGCAGGGGGGCCCGCCGGGGCGGTCACCGGCGCGCCCGTCGAGGCGCTCGCGGTCCGTGCCGCCGACGACCTCGACACCGCCACCCTCCTGCTGCGCCGCCGCGGCAGCGCCGCCGACCGGCTGGTCTGCGAGACGCTGCTCGACCTGGCGGCCGCCCGCTCGCTGACCGGCGGCGCCGGACTGCTGTCCGTCCTGCCCACCCTCGAACGCGCCCGCGCGATGGCCCACGCCCTCGAAGAACCGGCCCTGGAGGCCGACAGCCTGCGCCGGATCGCGGCGGCGCAGCGCGCCGTGCACACCCGTACCGGCGCCGTCAGCGCCCTCGACGACGCCATCGCCTCGCTCGCCGCGGCGCTCCGGCTGACCACCCCCGACTCCCCCGAGCACAGCTCGCTGCTGGCCGAGCGCGGCGCCGCGCTGCTGCTCAGGGCCCGCCTGGAGCAGTCCGCCGAGCCGGGCAGGCGGCTGGCCAACGAGGCGGTGCACGTGCTGCGCGAGGCGCTGGCCCGGGTCGCGCCGCAGGATCCCGATCTCGGCGGACACCGGCTGCTGTTCGGACGCGCCCTGCGGCTGCGCCATGAACGCCAGCCCTCGCTCGCCGATCTGCACGAGGCGGACTGGATCCTGGAGCTGGCCGCACGCGGCACGGAGGTGCCGGCCGTGGCGGCCGAGGCATGGCTCGAAGTGGGCGATGTCCAGCTGCTGTTGGACCGCCGCTTCGGCTCCAGGGAGCGGCACGACCGGGCCGCGGCCTGCTACCGCCGCGCCGCCGGCGAAGCCCGCCGGGCCGGCAGCGCGCTGCTGGCCGCCCGCGCCCACCACCGCCGCGGCGAGGTCCTGGAGGTCACCGCGGGCCCCCAGTCCGCGCTGCACGCCTACCGGGAGAGCTGGGAGCAGTGGCAGCGCGCGGCCGAGGACACCGGCCCCGAGGCCCAGCGCACGCGCGCCCGTATGCGCGCCCTCGATGCCACCGCCTGACCGCCCCCGGCCGTCCGGCCGGGCGTCGTGGGAGGTGTTTCTGCGGACGGGAGTTCGGGAACACCACCGTCCAGCCGGCCCAGAGGAGAGCAGCGTGGCGAGGATCCCCCGCACCGAACGGCCCGCGGGTGCCGCCGGCCCCACCGGGCCCTTCGGCCCGTCCGCCGAGCCGCTCCCGGACTTCGCGGGCGTCGACGTGGGCGTACTGGCGGCGCGGACGGACCACGCCGTGCTGGGTGAGGTGGCGGCGCTGCTGCTGCGCAACTGGCCTTCGGACGAGGACGCGGTGGCCTACTACGAGGACGGCCCGGGAAAGCTCCTGAACTGACCGCCGACGGCCGCGCGCCGTGGAGGCGTGCGGAGGTGGTTTTTGGGCAATCGCGCGACGGAATCGGCCAGTTATCCGCAGGATTCGAATTCCCGATCGAGCGCGGAGCCAAATACCTGAGAGCGGGATCGTGGACGGGGAGCCGACGGCCCGGCGGGAGCCGATGACCGGGGCGGGAGCCGACGACCCGGGCGGGAGTCGGTGATCCGGGCGGGAGTCGACGATCCGGACGTCTACTGAGGCAGGGGGCGGCGCCGTGGTGGACGCACAGACCGGCCGGACCCCCGCGGTGCCCTTCCGGCAGTTCGTCCTCAAGATCCACAGCCGCTGCAACCTCGCCTGCACCTACTGCTACCTCTACACCGGTCCCGACCACAGCTGGCGCGACCGCCCCCGGCTCGTCCCGGCCGCCACCGTCCGCCAGACCGCGCTGCGCATCGCGGAGCACGTCCGCACCCACCGCCTCCGCGAGATCCGCGTCGATCTGCACGGCGGCGAACCCCTGCTCACCGGCCCAGGACCGCTCCTCGAACAGGCCGCCGCCATCCGGGCGGCACTGCCCGCGGGATGCACCGCCGCATTCGGCCTGCAGACCAACGGCACACTGCTCACCCCGGACACCCTCGACGCCCTCGCCGCCGCCGGATTCCGGCTCGGCCTCAGCCTCGACGGCGGCACCCCCGGCCTCAACCGCCGCCGCCTCGACCACGCGGGCCGCCCCTCCTGGCCCGCGGTCGCCCGCGCCGTCCGTCTGCTCTCCGGCCGTCCCGACGTGTTCGCCGGCATCCTCTGCACCATCGACATCACCGCCGACCCGGCCGAGGTCTACCGCTCCCTGCGCGCGCTCGACCCCCCGATGCTCGACTTCCTCCTCCCGCACGCCAACTGGTCCAGCCCGCCCCCGGCCGCCGCGCGCCGCACCCCGTACGGCGACTGGCTGTGCACCGTCTTCGACCTCTGGTGGGACGGCGGCCCCGGCCCCCGGGTGCGGGTGTTCACCGAGATCCTCGGCCTGCTCCTGGGCCGCCCCAGCTCCAGCGAAGCGGTCGGCCTCTCACCGGTCGTCGCCCTCGTCGTCGACACCGACGGCGCCATCGAACAGGTCGACTCGCTCAAGTCCGCCTACGACGGCGCCGCCGCCACCGGCCTCGACGTCTTCCGCCACACCTTCGACGAGGCCCTCGCGCACCCCGGCCTGGCCGCCCGGCAGCGCGGCCGCGACGGGCTCGGCGAGCAGTGCCGGCGCTGCGCCCTGATGGAGGTGTGCGGCGGCGGCAACTACGCCCACCGCTACCGCGCGGGCGCCACCGGATTCGCCAATCCGTCGGTCTACTGCGCCGACCTGGAGCGCCTGATCCGGCACATCGCCGCCCGTCTGGCCGCCGCGGTCGGCCCCGCCCTTCCGCCAACTGGCCCCCCACCAACATGACCTGACGCTCTGTCGTCATATGGGGGGACACTTGGGCTATCGTGCAAAACAGCCCCCACAGCCTCCGCACGCGCGCCCCACGCATCTCAGGGAGACGGTCGCATGGTCGATCAGTCCGCTTCTGCCGGCCCGTCCGGTCCCAGCCGCTCCAGGGAACACATCACGATCAGCTATGCGGGATTCAACCGGCCCTGGGCGGCCTGGATCTCCCACCAGCTGGAGCAACTGGGCCACGGCACGACCATGCTGCGCTGGGACCCCGCCGCCGACACCCCGCTCGCCGACGAGCTGGCCGGGCTGCTGGCCGCCGAGGGCCGGCTGCTGATGGTGCTGGACGACTGGTACTTCCGGCTGGGGCCCAAGAGCCACGACGAGTGGACCGCCGCGCTCCAGGAAGTCCTGCCGCCGCACGCCGAACGGTTCGCCGCGGTGAGCGTCGCCAGCCAGAAGCTGCCCGCCACCGCCGCCATCCTGCGCCCCGCCGACCTGCGCGACCTGGACGCCGTCGAGGCCAACCGCCGGCTGCTGCACCGCCTCGGCGTGACCGCCGCCCGGCGCCCCCGCGGCGAACCGTCCGCCGACGCCCCGCGCTTCCCCAACGACCCGCCCGAGGTCTGGAACATCCCGCGCCGCAACAACCGCTTCACCGGCCGCGACCACGTCCTGGAGGAGCTGCACACCAAGCTCGCCGGCGGCGGCCCCGGCGCCGGCCCGCCGCTGGAGACCCGGATCGCGCTGTACGGCATCTCCGGCGTCGGCAAGAGCCAGATCGCCGCCGAATACGCGCACCGCTTCGGCAACGACTACGACGTGGTGTGGTGGATCAGCGCCACCAACCGCGGCGCCGCCCGCGAACAGCTCGCCGAACTCGCCACCCGCCTCGGCCTGCCCGTCGGCCAGGAGCTGGGCGACCGCATCCGCGCCGTCCACGAAGCGCTGCGCATCGGCCGCCCTTACCGCCGCTGGCTGCTGATCTTCGACAGCGCCGACGACATGGAGCAGATCGAGGACCTGGTCCCGGACGGCCGCGGCCATGTCCTGATCACCACGCTCACCCGCGACTGGTCGGGATCCGGCAGCGCCCAGGAGATCGAGGTCCTGCCCTTCACCCGTGTCGAGAGCGTCGCCTACGCCCGCCGCCGCGCGCCACGGCTGACGCCCATGGAAGCCGACCTGCTCGCCGACGCCGTGCAGGACCTGCCGCTGCTGCTCGCCCAGACCGCCGCCTGGCTCGACGCCAACCCGATGTCCCCCAAGGAGTACATCGAGCTGATCCGCCGCGGCGAGCCCAGCCTGGTCGGCATCCGGATCTCCTCCGACTACCCGATGGCCTTCCAGACCAGTTGGGCCATAACCCTCAACACGCTGCGCGAACGCAGCCCCGCCGCGGTCGAACTCCTCAAGCTGTTCGCGTTCTTCGCCCCCGACGCCATCCCCGTCCCGATGCTCGCCAGGGCCCGCCGCGGCGACCTCCCCGAACACCTCGCGGACCTCGCCGCCGAGCCGATCAGCTGGAACACCGCGCTCCGCCGGCTGACCGAGTCCACCGCCGTACGCCTCGACTACCAGGTCTCCCAGGACTCCGACCCGGCCGTCGAGACCGCGCAGATGCACCGGCTCTACCACCGCTTCCTGCGCAGCGACATGACCGAGGACGAGCGCGACCACATGTCCGCGACGGCCTGCCGGGTGCTGGTCACCGCCGACCCGCAGAACCCCTCCGACACCCGCTGCTGGGAGCTCTACGCCGAGCTCATCCCGCATCTGGAGGCGGCCGGCGTCCTCGACAGCCCCGAACCGGCGGTCCAGGAACTGCTCCTCAACTGCATCGAATACCTCCGGGTCCGCGGCGAGTACCGGATGGGTCTGCGGCTGTGCGAGCAGTTCATCTCCCGCTGGCGGACCCGCCTCGAACCGACCCAGCGCACCCTGCTCGTGCTCACCCACCAGCACGCCAACATGCTGCGCAGGCTGGGCCGTTACCGCGAGGCCGAGGCGGTCGGCAGCGCCATCGTCGACCAGCTCGCCGCGGAGCGCGACCCGGCCGACGCCGACCTGCTGCGGGCGCAGGACGGCCTGGCCGGCACTCTGATGGCGCTCGGCTCGTACGAGGAGGCGTACCGGCTCTTCGACGCGGTCTGGCGCGCCTACGCCGAGCTGCTCGGCCCGGAGGCCCCGCGCACCCTCTCGTCACGGCACAACCTGGGCTCGGCGCAGGCGCTGCTCGGGCGGTACGAAGAAGCGCTGGTCACGCATCGCGAGGTGCTGGCTTTCCGGAAGCGGGAGCTGCGCGATCGGCACCACCTCACGCTCAACGCGGGAAACGCCCATGCCCGGCTGCTCCGGCTGCTCGGCCGCTACCGGGACGCCACCTCCAGCCAGGAGCTCAACGCCCGGCTGCATCTGCAGGTGATGGGCCGGCACACCCCGCAGACCCTGCGCGCCGAGCACGATCTCGCGCTGTGCCTGCGCCGGACCGGCGAGGTGGCCAGGGCCGGCACACTGCTGGCCGACCTCGTCGAGCGCTCCCGCCGGGTGCTGGGGCCCCGGCACCCGGAGACGCTGACGGTGCTCGCCGACCACGCGACCTTCCTGCGCGAGCACGGCGACCTCGGGCAGGCCCGTGACCTGGGCGAGGAGGTCGCCGAGCGCTACCGCGCACTGACCGGCGAGAGCCACCCGTACACCATCGGCACGCTGGGCAACAACGGCCTGGTCCGTGCGGAGTTCGGCGAGACGGCCGAGGCGCTGGAGATCGCGGAGCGGGCGCTGGCCGCGATGACGCAGGCGCTGGGCGCCGACCATCCGTGGACGCTGGGCTGCGCGCTGAACGCCGGCGCCGCCCGCAACCGTGTCGACGACGAGCAGGGCGCGCTGGAACTGGGCCGCGACACCCTGGAGCGGGCCAAGGAGACGCTCGGCGACACCCACCCGATGACCCTCTCCGCCAAGACGGCGCTCGCCGAGGACCTGCGCCAGCTGCGCCGCGGCCAGGAGGCGGCCAAGCTGGAGCAGGAAGCCGTCCAGCAGCTCACCGACACGCTGGGCGCCGAGCACCCGCACACCCTTTCCGCCCGCCGCCGCCGGCGCCCGTACTGGGACTTCGAACCGCAGCCGGTGTAGGCGCCCGTCGCCGACCGCAGCCGCGCACCCCGCGCACGCCGAAGGGCCCGCCCCCGCAGTAGCGAGGACGGGCCCTTCGGTGCTTCCGGTGCTCCGGATGTCCGACGACTAGGCGTCGAACACCTCCGCCACCAGCTGCGCCTGCTCCGCCTGGTGCCGCTTCGCGGAGCCGACCGCCGGGGACGAGCCGTGCGGCCGCGAGATGCGGCGCAGGCGCTCACCGTGCGGGACGTCGGCGCCGACGGCCAGGTCCAGGTGGTCGATCAGGTTGAGGCCGAGGAACGGCCAGGCACCCTGGTTCGCCGGCTCCTCCTGGGCCCACAGGTACTTCTCGGCGTTCGGGAACTTGGCGATCTCCGCCTGGAGCTCCTTGCCGGGCAGCGGGTAGAGCCGCTCGATACGCACGATCGCCGTGTCGTTCGCGCCGCGCTTCTCCCGCTCCGCCTCCAGGTCGTAGTAGACCTTGCCGGAGCAGAAGACGACCTTGCGGACGGCCTGGGCGTCCACCGTGCTGTCGCCGATGACGGGGCGGAAGCCGCCCGTCGTGAACTCCTCCGTCTTCGACGCCGCCGCCTTCAGACGCAGCATCGACTTCGGGGTGAAGACGACCAGCGGCTTGTGGTGCGGGTTGTGGACCTGCCAGCGCAGCAGGTGGAAGTAGTTCGACGGCAGCGTCGGCATGGCGACCGTCATGTTGTTCTGGGCGCACAGCTGGAGGAAGCGCTCGATACGGGCCGAGGAGTGGTCCGGGCCCTGGCCCTCGTAGCCGTGCGGCAGCAGCAGGGTGACGCCGGACGTCTGGCCCCACTTCTGCTCCGCCGAGGAGATGAACTCGTCGACGATCGTCTGGGCGCCGTTGACGAAGTCACCGAACTGCGCCTCCCACATGACCAGCGACTCCGGGCGGGCCAGCGAGTAGCCGTACTCGAAGCCCATCGCCGCGTACTCGCTCAGCAGCGAGTCGTAGACGTTGAAGCGCGCCTGGTCCTCGGAGAGGTAGAGCAGCGGGGTGTAGTCGTCGCCGGTCTGCCGGTCGATGAGCACCGCGTGGCGCTGGCCGAACGTGCCGCGGCGGGAGTCCTGGCCGGCGAGCCGGACCGGGGTGCCCTCCATCAGCAGCGAGCCGATGGCCAGGGTCTCGCCCATGCCCCAGTCGATCGCGTCGTCCTCCACCTGGGCCGCGCGGCGCTGCAGCTGCGGCAGCAGACGCGGGTGGACGGTGACCCGGTCGGGGATGTTGACCTGGGACTCGGCGATCCGCTTGACGACCTCCTGGGAGACCGCGGTGTCGACGTGGACCGGGAACTCGGCCTGCGGCTGCGGCACCTCGGGCACGGCCGGGGTGGTCGTGGCGTCGCGGACCTCGGTGAAGACCTTCTCCAGCTGGCCCTGGAAGTCCTGGAGCGCCTGCTCCGCCTCTTCGAGGGTGATGTCGCCGCGGCCGATCAGCGACTCGGTGTAGAGCTTGCGCACCGAGCGCTTCTTGTCGATCAGGTCGTACATCAGCGGCTGGGTGAAGGCCGGGTTGTCCGACTCGTTGTGGCCGCGACGGCGGTAGCAGATCAGGTCGATGACGACGTCCTTGTTGAACGCCTGGCGGAACTCGAAGGCCAGACGGGCAACGCGGACGACGGCCTCGGGGTCGTCGCCGTTCACGTGGAAGATCGGTGCCTCGATCATGCGGGCCACGTCGGTGGCGTACATGGAGGAGCGGGACGCCTCCGGGGCGGCGGTGAAGCCGACCTGGTTGTTGATGACCACGTGGACCGTGCCACCGGTGCGGTAGCCGCGCAGCTGGGACATGTTCAGCGTCTCCGCCACCACGCCCTGGCCGGCGAACGCCGCGTCACCGTGCAGCTGGATCGGCAGGACGGTGAAGTCCGTGCCGCCCTTGTTGATGATGTCCTGCTTGGCGCGCGCGACACCCTCGACGACCGGGTCCACGGCCTCCAGGTGGGAGGGGTTGGCGGTGAGCGAGACGGTGATCTGCTCGCCGTCCAGACCGGTGAAGGTGCCCTCGGCGCCCAGGTGGTACTTCACGTCGCCGGAGCCGTGCATCGACTTCGGGTCGAGGTTGCCCTCGAACTCCCGGAAGATCTGCGCGTACGACTTGCCGACGATGTTCGCCAGGACGTTGAGCCGGCCGCGGTGGGCCATACCGATGACGACCTCGTCGAGGCGCGACTCGGCCGCGGAGTCGATGACCGCGTCCAGCAGCGGGATGACGGACTCGCCGCCCTCCAGGGAGAAGCGCTTCTGACCGACGTACTTCGTCTGCAGGAACGTCTCGAACGCCTCGGCCGAGTTCAGCCGGCGCAGGATGCGCAGCTGCTCGTCGCGCTCGGGCGACTTGTGCGGACGCTCGACCCGGTCCTGGATCCACTTGCGCTGCTTGGGGTCCTGGATGTGCATGAACTCGATGCCGGTGGTGCGGCAGTACGAGTCGCGCAGCACGCCCAGGATGTCGCGCAGCTTCATCATGGACTTGCCGGAGAAGCCGCCGACCGCGAACTCGCGCTCCAGGTCCCACAGGGTGAGGCCGTGCTCGGTGATGTCGAGGTCGGGGTGCTTGCGCTGGTGGTACTCCAGCGGGTCGGTGTCGGCCATGACGTGGCCGCGGACCCGGTAGGAGTGGATCAGCTCGAAGACCCGGGCGGCCTTGGTGACGTCGTCGTCGTGCGAGGCGTCGATGTCGCGCAGCCAGCGGACCGGCTCGTAGGGGATCCGCAGCGACTTGAAGATGTCGTCGAAGAAGTCGTTCTCGCCGAGCAGCAGCTGGTTCATGACGCGCAGGAACTCGCCGGACGCGGCACCCTGGATGACCCGGTGGTCATAGGTGCTGGTCAGCGTCATGACCTTGGAGACACCCATCTTGTTCAGGGCGTCCTGGGAGGTGCCCTGGAACTCCGCGGGGTAGTCCATCGCGCCGACGCCCATGATCATGGACTGGCCGGGCATCAGACGGGGCACGGAGTGGACGGTGCCGATGCCGCCCGGGTTCGTCAGCGACGCGGTGACTCCGGTGAAGTCGTCCATCGTCAGCTTGTTGTCACGGGCCCGGCGGACGATGTCCTCGTAGGCCTGCCAGAACTCGAAGAAGGAGAGCGTCTCCGCCTTCTTGATGGCGGCGACGACGAGCTGGCGCTCCCCGCTGGGCTTCACCAGGTCGATGGCCAGACCGAGGTTGACGTGCTCGGGCTTGACCAGCGTCGGCTTCCCGTCCTTCTGCGCGAAGGAGTAGTTCATCGACGGCATGGCCTTGAGGGCCTGCACCATCGCGTACCCGATGAGGTGGGTGAAGGAGACCTTCCCGCCACGGGCGCGCTTGAGGTGGTTGTTGATGACGATGCGGTTGTCGAACAGCAGCTTCACCGGGACGGCGCGGACGGACGTGGCCGTCGGCAGCTCCAGCGAGGCGTTCATGTTCTTCGCGACGGCGGCCGAGGGGCCGCGCAGGGTGACGAACTCGGGGCCCGCGGGGGCCTCGGTCGTCTCGTCGGCCTTGGCCCTCTTCACGATGGGCTTCGGCGCGACGGCCTTGGCCGGGGCGGGCGCCGCGGGGGCCGGGGCGCTCGCGGCGGGCTTCGCCGGAGCCGGGGCCGGGGCGGCCGCCGGAGCCGGAGCCGGGGCCGGCGCCTGGGCGGCGGGCTTGGGCTCGGCCG
>NZ_SUMB01000010.1 GCF_005048155.1 Streptomyces piniterrae | reverse complement strand
GCCGGCATGGCGGGCGGGGCGGCGGGCGGTGGCGGGGCGGCCGGCGCGGCGGGCGGCGGAGTGGCCGGTGCCGCCTGGCTCGGCACCGCCGGTTCGGGTCGGTGCGCTCCGCCGGACGGCGGGGCGGCGGTCTGCGGTGCGTCGTGCGTGCCCTCGGTGTCCATCCTGTGCCCCTGTTCCCCCTTGATCAGCCGCGATCGGCCCGGATCGGACGTGATCGGCATCGACCGGCCCGGACCGGCCGCGATCGGCGATGCCGGTATGCCGTGATGCCGCGGGGTCAATCTACTGGCCGTACGCCCTCGCTATGTCCGGTGCGGACAACGCAACACGCGCACTTCTCCCAACCGGAACATGCCAGACCCGGCGCCCCGCCCCTAGCCTGCGAGAACAACACTTCCGTACGTCCGTGTTCCACCCCCAGGAGACTGCTATGACCGAACTGTCCGGAGGCCCCGCCGTCCCCCAGGAGCGTCGCGTCGTCACCGCGATCCCCGGGCCCAAGTCGCAGGAGCTGTGGGCCCGTAAGCAGGCGACGGTGGCCAACGGCGTCGGGGCCGTGCTGCCCGTCTTCGTCAAGCGCGCGGGCGGCGGTGTCCTCGAGGACGTGGACGGCAACTCCCTCATCGACTTCGGCTCCGGTATCGCGGTGACCTCGGTCGGCAACAGCGCCGAGGCCGTGGTGCGCCGCGCCACCGCGCAGCTCAACGACTTCACCCACACCTGTGCGATGGTCACGCCGTACGAGCCGTACATCGCGGTCTGCGAGGCGCTGGCCGAGCTGACCCCGGGCGACCACGCCAAGAAGTCCGCGCTCTTCAACTCCGGCGCGGAGGCCGTGGAGAACGCCGTCAAGGTGGCCCGCGCGTACACCAAGCGCCAGGCGGTCGTCGTCTTCGACCACGGCTACCACGGCCGGACGAACCTGACGATGGCGCTCACGTCGAAGAACATGCCGTACAAGCACGGCTTCGGCCCGTTCGCGCCCGAGGTCTACCGGGTACCGGTCGCCTACCCCTACCGCTGGCTGACCGGCCCGGAGAACTGCGCGAAGGAGGCCGCCGCCCAGGCCATCGAGCAGATCACCAAGCAGGTCGGCACGGACAATGTCGCGGCCATCATCATCGAGCCGCTGCTCGGCGAGGGCGGCTTCATCGAGCCGGCCAAGGGCTTCCTGCCCGCCATCGCGAACTTCGCGAAGGAGAACGGCATCGTCTTCGTCGCGGACGAGATCCAGTCCGGCTTCTGCCGTACCGGCCAGTGGTTCGCGTGCGACGACGAGGGGATCGTCCCGGACCTGATCACCACCGCCAAGGGCATCGCCGGCGGTCTGCCGCTGGCCGCCGTCACCGGCCGCGCCGAGATCATGGACGCCGCGCACGCGGGCGGCCTGGGCGGCACCTACGGCGGCAACCCGGTGGCCTGCGCCGCGGCGCTCGGCTCGATCGAGACCATGCGTGAGCAGGACCTGAGCGCCAAGGCCCGCCGGATCGGCGAGATCATGAAGCCGCGCCTGGAGGCGATGGCGGAGAAGTTCGACATCATCGGCGAGGTCCGCGGCCGCGGCGCGATGATCGCGATCGAGCTGGTGAAGTCCGGCTCCAAGGACCCCAACCCGGAGGCCACCGGGGCGCTCGCCAAGGCCTGCCACCAGGAGGGCCTGCTGGTCCTCACGACCGGCACCTACGGCAATGTGCTGCGCTTCCTGCCGCCGCTGGTCATCGGTGAGGACCTGCTCAACGAGGGCCTGGACATCATCGAGGCGGCGTTTGCCGCGCTCTGAGCTCCGTAGGAGCTGAGCCGGCGAGCGCGACGACGAGACCGGGCGCGGCCCGGGGAACGGCATCCGCCGCTCCCCGGGCCGCGCGCCCTTTTCCGCCCCCTTTCGCGCCCCCCCCAAATGCCCATATTTGCCGGCGCTCCGGCGTCGCCGCACACGCAACTGGCGGCATGGAGTGAAGAAGATGTGCGGGGCCGATGGCGGCCGGGTGATCCGCCTGTCGGCCGTGCCGTGCGTGCCGTACGGTTTCTGCAGATGAGAAACACCCCGCTCGCAGGGGACTGCGGGCGACGCCCGGTCGGCGCTTCCCCGGCTCCGTCCAGGCTGTGCCCTCGCGCACAACACCGGGCCCCCTTCCAGGGGATCCGGGAATCCTCACCGATCGGACGCCCGCCCGCCCCACACCCCCCGGGGCGCGCGGGACACCGGTCCGCGCGGCCGCCTCGGAACCACCCCCCTGTCCCGAGGCGGCCGACCCCTTTTTCGAGTTTTTCGAGGTTCTCAAGGTCTTCAGGGGTTCCGAGGTTGCCTAGGGTGCCCGGGTGCCCAGATTTTCCAGGTTGCCGAAGTTTTCCGCGCTCCCCAGGTCTCCGAAGCCTCCGGGCCTCGCCGCCGGCCTGCTGAGCGCGCTGCTCTTCGCCGTACTCACCTGGCAGGTGGCCTGGCACGGCCCGCTGCGCACCCTCGACGAGCGGCTCGGCCGCACCGTCGCCGCCGGCGCCATCCCTGCCCGGGCCGCCGAGCTCTTCGCCGATCTGGGCAACACGGTCGTGGCGCTGCCGGTGCTGCTGACGGCCGCCGCATGGGCCGCGTGGCGCGGCTGGCGGACGGGGCGACGGGCGGACGTCAACGACCCTGCTGCCGCCGTGCGTTGGTGGCTGCCGCCGCTCGCCGCCGCGCCGGCGTTGGCCGCGGTGCCCGCGCTCGTCGTCCCGCTGAAGCTCTGGCTCGCCCGGCCGGGACCGCCGCAGATGCGCGGCGGCACACACGACGGCTTCTATCCGTCGGGCCATGCCGCCACGGCGGCCGTCGCATACGGCGCGGCCGCCCTGCTTCTGACGCACAGTCAGTGGCACAGCGGTCGGCGACGGAGCAGCCGGCCACGTAGCGGCCGGCGGGCAGCCGCCCGGGTCCCGGCCCCGCTCGTCCTCACCACCGGCGCCGTACTCCTCAATATCGCCGTCGGCATCGGTCTGGTGCGCCAGGGCTATCACTGGCCGCTGGACGTGCTCGGCAGCTGGTGCCTGGCCGGGGTGGTCCTGTCGGTGTGGTGGGCGGTGTGCGCGCGGTGGGCGGCCGGGCCGGTGAGCGGGTCCGGCCGCCGACCGCCGAAGGCGTGGCTCAGCTGTCGAAGCCCAGCCCCATCTTGTCCATCGCCTTCAACCACAGATTGCGCCGCCCGCCATGCGTGTCGGCGCGGGTCATCGACCACTGGGTGATGCCGATTCCGGCCCAGCGCAGCGGCTCGGGCGGGAACGGCAGCGGCTTGCTGCGCACCATCTCCAGCTCGGTGCGTTCCGTGCGCTCGCCGCTGAGCAGGTCGAGCATCACGTCCGCGCCGAAGCGGGTGGCGCCCACGCCCAGGCCCGTGTATCCGGCGGCGTACGCGACCCGGCCGGCGTGTGCGGTGCCGAAGAACGCGGAGAAGCGGGCGCAGGTGTCGATCGCGCCGCCCCAGGTGTGGCTGAAGCGCAGGCCCTCCAGCTGCGGGAAGCAGCGGAAGAAGTGCCGGGCGAGCTTCTCGTACGTGGCCGGGTGCTGGTCGTATTCGGCGCGTACGCCGCCCCCGTAGCGGTAGACGATGTCGTAGCCGCCCCACAGGATGCGGTTGTCGGCGGTGATGCGGAAGTAGTGGAAGTGGTTGTTGCTGTCGGAGAGGCCCTGGCGGTTCCGCCAGCCGATGGCGGCGAGCTGGTCGTCGGAGAGCGGCTCGGTCATCAGGGCGTGGTCGTAGACCGGGACGATGTACGGGCGGATCCGTCGTACGAGGGACGGGAAGGCGTTGGTGCCGAGCGCGATGTGCCGGGCGAAGATCCGCCCGTAGGGGGTGCGGACGGCCATGCCCAGGCCCTCGGACGCCAGGGCGGTGGCCCGGGTGCGCTCGTAGATCCGTACGCCGAGGTCCAGGCAGGCCTTCTTCAGGCCCCAGGCGAGGCGGGCCGGGTTGAGCATGGCGACACCGTCGCGGTCCCACAGGCCTGCGCGGAAGGTCGGTGAGTCGACCTCGGCGCGGAGTTCGTCCTGGTCGAGGAACCGGTGGCGGTCCAGGCCGAGCCGGGCGGCCTCCTCGGCGGCCTCCCGGAGCTCGGCGACCTGGTGCGGCTCGGTGGCGATGTCGATCTCGCCGGTGCGCTCGAAGGCGCAGTCGATGCCGTAGCGGGCGACGGCGTCCTCGATGGCGTCGAGGTTGCGGATGCCGAGCTCTTCCAGCTTGGCGAGTTCGCCCGGCCAGCGGGCCAGGCCGTTGCCGAGGCCGTGGGTGAGGGAGGCGGCGCAGAAGCCGCCGTTGCGGCCGGAGGCGGCCCAGCCGATCTCGTTGCCCTCGACGAGGACGACATCGCGCTGCGGGTCGCGTTCCTTGGCGATCAGGGCGGTCCACAGTCCCGAGTAGCCGCCGCCGACGACGAGCAGATCGCAGGTCTCGTCGCCGACGAGGGCGGGCAGGGCCTCGGGCCGGTCGGGATCCTCCAGCCAGAAGGGTGTGGGGGCGGCGTCCGCGAGCGCGCGGACCGGGTTGGGGCTCATGGCAGCTCGTGCCATGGTTCTCAGCTCCTCTTGGGGCGTTTGCCGGCCAGTTGGCCGACGACTACGCACAACACGGCGACCAGGAACATCGCCGTTCCGATGACATTGATCTGGACAGGTGTGCCCCGCTGTGCCGATCCCCAGACGAACATGGGGAAGGTCACGGTGGAGCCGGCGTTGAAGTTGGTGATGATGAAGTCGTCGAAGGAGAGCGCGAACGAGAGCAGCGCGCCGGCCGCGATGCCGGGGGCGGCGATCGGCAGCGTCACCCGGAGGAAGGTCTGCGCGGGGGACGCGTAGAGGTCCTGGGCGGCCTGTTCCAGGCGCGGGTCCATGCTCATCACACGGGCCTTGACGGCGGTGACGACGAAGCTCAGGCAGAACATGATGTGGGCGATGAGGATCGTCCAGAAGCCGAACGCGATGCCCATGTTGAGGAACAGGGTGGCCAGCGAGGCGGCCATGACGACCTCGGGCATCGCCATCGGCAGGAAGATCAGGGTGTTGACGCCGGACCGGGCGCGGAAGCGGTAGCGGGCCAGCGCGAAGGCGATCATCGTGCCGAGGACGGTCGCGCCGAGGGTGGCCCAGACGGCGATCTGGAGGCTGAGGCCGAGGGAGCCGCACAGGTCGGCGACGCCGCACGGATCGGTCCAGCCGTCCGTGGAGAAGCGCTGCCACTGGTAGTTGAAGCGGCCGTTGGGCTTGTTGAACGAGAAGACCATCACGACGAGGTTGGGCAGGACCAGATAGGCCAGCGTGCACAGGCCCGCGATCGTGATGAGGTTGCGGCGCAGCCAGCGCAGCCCCCTGTTGGGGGCACGTCCCGCCGTGGTCGCTGTGGTGTCGGATGCCGCCATCAGACCAGATCCTCCGTCCCGGACTTGCGGATGTAGATCGTGACCATCGTGAGGATGGCCGCCATGAGGATGAAGGAGAGCGCGGCGGCTGTCGGGTAGTCCAGGACCCGCAGGAACTGGGACTGGATGACGTTGCCGATCATCTTCTGGTCGGTGGAGCCCAGCAGTTCGGCGTTGATGTAGTCGCCGGCGGCGGGGATGAAGGTGAGCAGGGTGCCCGCGACGACGCCCGGCATGGACAGCGGGAAGGTGACCCGGCGGAAGGTGGTGGCCGGGCGGGCGTAGAGGTCGCCGGCGGCTTCGTGCAGCCGGGGGTCTATGCGCTCCAGAGAGGTGTAGAGCGGCAGGACCATGAACGGCAGGAAGTTGTAGGTCAGTCCGCAGACCACCGCGAGCGGGGTGGCCAGCACCCGCTGCCCTTCGGTGAGCCCCAGCCAGCTGGTGACGTCCAGGACGTGCAGCGAGTTGAGGACGCCGACGACGGGTCCGCCGTCCGCCAGGATCGTCTTCCAGGCCAGCGTACGGATCAGGAAGCTGGTGAAGAACGGGGCGATGACCAGGATCATCACGAGATTGCGCCAGCGGCCGGCCTTGAAGGCGATGAGGTAGGCCAGCGGATAGCCCAGGAGCAGGCAGAGCGCGGTGGCGGTGCCGGCGTACAGCACCGACCGGAGGAACTGCGGCCAGTATTCGGCTATCGCGTCCAGGTAGGTCGCGAAGTGCCAGGTGACCTTGAAGCCGTCCTCGAGGGAACCGGTCTGGATGGACGTGGACGCCTGGTAGACGAGCGGGGCGGCGAAGAAGACCAGCAGCCAGAGGATGCCGGGCAGCAGCAGCCAGTAGGGGACGAGGCGCTTGCGGGTGGGGGCCTTGCGTATGTCGAGCGGCTCGGCCTCGGGCTCGGCGGGTGGCGCGGGGGCCTCTGTAGTACTCATGCGGCCTCCTCGTCGAGGTCCGCACCCGCGTCTGCGTCCACTGTCCCGGCAAGCAGGGACTGATCCGCGTCGAGCCCGAAGGTGTGCCCCGGGCTCCAGTGCAGAACGACCTCGGCCCCGGGCACCAGCCGCCCGTCGCGCTCGATGTTCTGCTCGTAGACGGCGAGTTCGCCCAGCCCTGCCGCGTCTATGACGTACTGCGTGGAGACGCCTATGAAGCTGGCGTCCTTGATGCGTCCGGGCAGCCGGTTGCGTCCGTCGGCTATGGACCCGGCGTCGTCGGCGTGCGCCAGGGAAACCTTCTCGGGACGTACGCCGGCCAGCACCTTTCCGCCCGTGCGGGCAGCGGCGCTACATCGTTCGGCGGGCAGCCGGAGCTTGGCGTCGCCGGCCTTGAGGAGCAGGTCGCCGTCTTGCCGGCCCCTCGCCTCGACAACTTCCGCCTCGATGAGGTTGGAGGTGCCCAGGAAGTTGGCGACGAAGGTGGTGCCGGGGTTCTCGTAGAGGTCGGCGGGAGCGCCGAGCTGCTCGACCCGGCCGCCGTTCATCACGGCCACGGTGTCGGCCATCGTCATGGCCTCCTCCTGGTCGTGGGTGACATGCACGAAAGTGATCCCGACCTCGGTCTGGATCCGCTTGAGCTCCAGCTGCATCTGGCGGCGCAGCTTGAGGTCGAGGGCGCCGAGCGGCTCGTCGAGCAGCAGCACCTGGGGGTGGTTGATCAGGGCGCGGGCCACCGCCACGCGCTGCTGCTGGCCGCCGGAGAGCTGCTGCGGCTTGCGGCGCGCCATCGGGCCGAGCTGGACGAGGTCGAGCATCTCCTCGACCTGCTTCTTGACGGACTTGATGCCGCGGCGGCGCAGCCCGAAGGCGACGTTCTCGAAGATGTCCAGGTGCGGGAAGAGCGCGTAGTTCTGGAAGACGGTGTTGACCTGGCGCTTGTAGGGCGGCAGGTCGGTGACGTCCTGGCCGGAGAGTTCGACGGTCCCGGTGGTGGGGTCCTCCAGCCCGGCGATCATCCGCAGCGTGGTGGTCTTGCCGCAGCCCGAGGCGCCCAGCAGCGCGAAGAACGAGCCCGCGGGGACGGTGAGATCGAGCGGGTGGACGGCGGTGAAGGATCCGTAGGTCTTGCTGATGCCGTGGAGGCGGACGTCGCCGCCGCTGCTGCTTTGGGGGGTCGCGGTGTGGGTCATGTCGTTCGTCCCGTGTGTCGGAGGGCGGAACAGCTCATACGGGCCTGGCGGGGTGTGGGGGCCCAGGCGAGGGTGGGGGTACCCCCTGCTCGAACGGAGCTGAGAGCTTGGGGGAGGTCAGGCGCCGGTGAGGTCGGAGAACTTCTGCGCGAACGCCTTGCTCTCCTTCGCGGACAGGGCGCGGAAGGAGTGGGACCTCTCGGCCATCTCCTCGTCCGGGATGATCAGCGGGTTGCGGGCCGCCTCCTTGTCGATCTTGGCGAGTTCCTCGCGTACGCCCTCCACGGGACAGACGTAGTTGATGTACGCCGCGATCTTCGCCGCCACCTTCGGCTCGTAGAAGTAGTCGATGAGCCGTTCGGCGTTCGCCTTGTGACGTGCCTTGTTCGGGACCATGAGGTTGTCGGTCGACGTCATACAGCCGGCCTTGGGGATGGCGAACTCGATGTCCGGGTTGTCGTTCTGCAGCTGGACGACGTCGCCGGCCCACGCCACACAGGCGGCGAGGTCGCCCTTGTCCAGGTCGGTGGTGTAGTCGTTGCCGGTGAAGCGGCGGATCTGCTTGGAGTCGACGCCCTTCTGGAGCCGGGCGATGGCCGCGTCGAAGTCGTCCGCGGTGACGTCCTCGGGCTTCTTGCCCATGTCGAGGAGGGTCAGCCCGACGCTGTCGCGCATCTCGGTGAGGAAGCCGACCCGGCCCTTGAGCTTGGGGTCCTCCAGCAGCTGGCTGACCGAGTCGACCTTGCGGCCGCCGGTGGCCTTCTTGTTGTACGCGATGAGCGCCGGGATGCCCTGCCAGGTGTAGGAGTGCGCGCGTCCCGGGTCCCAGGCGGGGCTGCGGAACTGCGGCGAGAGGTTGGCGTAGGCGTGCGGCAGATTGGCCGGGTCCAGCTTCTGGATCCAGCCGAGGGAGATCATCCGCGCGCACATCCAGTCGGTGAGCACGATCAGATCCCGGCCGGTGTCCTGGCCCGCCGCGAGCTGGGCCTGGATCTTGCCGAAGAACTCGTCGTTGTCGTTGATGTCCTCGGTGTACTTGACGGCTATGCCGGTGCGCTTGGTGAAGGCTTCCAGCGTCGGGCGGTGCTTGCCGTCGTCGGTGACGTCGATGTACTCGGTCCAGTTGGAGAAGTTGATGCGCTTCTCCGCCTTGGAGTGGTCCTCGGAGCGGCCGGCGTCCGTACGGCCCGCGGGCGGGATGCCGCAGCCGGACAGGGCGCCGAGGCCGGCCGTCGCGGCGGCCGCGATTCCGCTCGCACGCAGCAGTGAGCGCCTGGTCATGGCCAGCCGGCCATGGGTCAGACTGCTCCGCATCGCGGTGAGTTCGGCCTGGGACAGGGGTTCGGGCTGCTCGTGGTGCTCCATGCGCGGTGCCCTTTCAGGGGGTGAGCCCGGCGCTCGGCCGGTGGTGACGATGCCGCGCGGCGCTGGCCGCAGAGGGGGCGGGGGCGTGGGGCGTGGTGGGGGTGGGGGCACGCCGTGATCGGGGGACGGGCGGGGGCGCGTCCTTGCGGGTGGGGCTGGGGGCGAACCTCATGGGTGGGGTGCTGTGCGGAACTCGTCGGCGGCCGGCGTCCCTTACGGGCGGTCCCCGAAGACCGTGCGGTGCCAGTCCTTCCTGGCGACCGCGGTGTTGTCGTACATGACGTGCTTGACCTGCGTGTACTCCTCGAAGGAGTAGGCCGACATGTCCTTGCCGAAGCCGGACGCCTTGGCGCCGCCGTGCGGCATCTCGCTGATGATCGGGATGTGGTCGTTGACCCAGACGCAGCCCGCCTTGATCTCGCGGGTGGCGCGGCCGGTGCGGTAGACGTCCCGGCTCCAGGCGGAGGCGGCGAGCCCGTAGGGGGTGTCGTTGGCGAGCGCGATGCCCTCGTCGTCGCTGTCGAAGGGCAGCACGGCCAGCACCGGGCCGAAGATCTCGGACTGCACGATCTCGCTGTCCTGGGGCGCGCCGGCGATGAGCGTGGGCCGGTAGTACGCGCCCCTGGCCAGCTCGCCGCCGGGGGCCTCGCCGCCGGTGACCACGGTGGCGTAGTCACGCGCGCGGTCGACGAATCCGGCCACCCGGTCGCGCTGGGCGTGCGAGATCAGCGGCCCGAGGTCGGTGGACGGGTCGAAGGGGTCGCCCAGCCGTACGGTCGCCATCAGGTCGGCGACGCCGCTGACGAACGCGTCGTAGAGCGGGCGCTGGACGTAGGCGCGGGTGGCGGCGGTGCAGTCCTGGCCGGTGTTGATCAGCGATCCGGCGACCGCGCCGTGCACGGCGGCCTCCAGGTCGGCGTCGTCGAAGACCACGAACGGCGCCTTGCCGCCCAGCTCCAGATGCAGCCGCTTGACGGTGCCGGTGGCGATCTCGGCGACGCGTTTGCCGACGCCGGTCGAGCCGGTGAAGGAGGTCATGGCGACGGCCGGGTGGCCGACGAGGTGTTCACCGGCGTCCCGGCCCGCCCCGGAGACGATGTTGATCACGCCGTCCGGCAGCCCGGCGCGCTGTGCGGCCTGCGCGAACAGCAGCGAGGTCAGCGGGGTGATCTCGGCGGGCTTGAGGACGATGGTGTTGCCCGCGGCGACGGCCGGCAGGATCTTCCAGGCGGCCATCTGGAGCGGATAGTTCCAGGGCGCGATGGAGCCGACGACGCCGATCGGCTCGCGGCGGATCACGGAGGTGTGGTCGGCGCTGTACTCGCCGGCCGCCTTGCCCTCCAGGTGGCGGGCGGCGCCGGCGAAGAACGCGGTGTTGTCGATCGAGCCCGGCACATCGAACTCGTCACTGAGCTTGATCGGCTTTCCGCAGTTCAGGGATTCGGCGAAGGCGAGGTCCGCGGCGTCCTCGGTGAGTTCGGCGGCGAAGCGGTGCAGCGCGTCCGACCGCTCGCCGGGCGTCGCACCGGCCCATACGGGGAAGGCCCGCTCGGCGGCCTCGACGGCCGCGTCCACGTCCGCCGTCGAGGCGAGTTCGTAGGAGTACACCGTCTCGCCGGTCGCCGGGTCCACGACCGCCTGCGTACGGCCGGACGTGCCGCCGCGGAGGCTCCCCGCGATGAATTGCGCGCCCTCGGCGAATCGCTCGCTCACATCGAATCGCTGGAACCGTTGATTCATCGTGCTCTCCTCCGCCGGTGCGCCGGGCTGCTCGGCGGCAGGTCCTGGCGTAGCTATTTCCGGAATCGATGGCTGATCCTGACAGAGGCGCAGGGCCTCAACAAGTGATTCCGTTGTTGCCATTTGGTTACGCAACGAAATCTGCGGTTTCTGCGCTCGGGGCCCCGACACGTTGTCAGTGCCCGCTGACAGAATCCCGGCATGATGCACGACATCACGGGGGACAGCATGGGGATCATGGCGGGGAACGGCGTGGGGGACGGCACGGGCGCCGGTACGGACGTCGGTACGAACGTCGGTACGGGCGCCGGCGCGGCGGCCGAGGCGGGAAGTGCGGTCCGGCGCGCCGCGGACGGGCCGCGCTCGGTCGAGGAGCTCCGTGCGGCGGCGGCCGCCGGGAAGCGCCTGAAGTACGTGCACTTCTGGGGTCACACCCCGCGGCGCGACGGCAGCCTCGGAGCCGGCTGCTTCAGCCAGTGGTGGCCCTCCCCCTTCACCGTCGACGGGGTCACCTACGCCACCGCGGAACACTGGATGATGGCCGGCAAGGCCCGGCTCTTCGGCGACGCGGAGGCGGAGCGGCGCGCGATAGCCGCGAGCCACCCCAAGCAGGCCAAGGGCATAGGGCGTACGGTCCGCGGCTTCGACGACGCGATCTGGCAGCGGCACCGCTTCGACCTGGTCGTCGAGGGCAGTGTGCACAAATTCGGCCAGGACCCGGAGCTGCGGGAGTACCTGCTGGCCACGAATTCCCGGGTGCTGGTCGAGGCCAGCCCGCTGGACCGGGTGTGGGGCATAGGACTGGCCGCCGACGACGAGCGCGCCGCGCAGCCGGAGCGCTGGCGGGGCCTGAACCTGCTCGGCTTCGCCCTGATGGAGGCCCGGCAGCGGCTGGCCGAGGAGGCGTAGCGGGCCGGCGGCGCGTGGGTGCGCAAGCCCTGCCCCGCGCCGCCGGCCGGCCCCCGCATACCATGGCCAGTCCGTTCCGCACCCGCCGCACACGCCTTGACCTGGAGGAACCGTTGTCCGATCTCGATGCATTCATCGCGGGCCTGCCCAAGGCTGAGCTGCATGTCCACCACGTCGGATCGGCCTCTCCGCGGATCGTGTCCGAGCTGGCCGCCCGCCACCCGGACTCCGCCGTCCCCACCGACCCCGAGGCGCTCGCCGACTACTTCACCTTCCGCGACTTCGCGCACTTCATCGAGGTCTACCTCTCCGTCGTGGACCTGATCCGCGACTCCGAGGACGTCCGGCTGCTGACCTACGAGGTCGCCCGGGACATGGCGCGCCAGAACATCCGCTACGCCGAGCTGACCATCACCCCCTTCAGCTCGACCAGCCGCGGCATCCCGGACGCCGCCTTCGTCGAGGCCATCGAGGACGCCCGCAAGGCCGCGGAATCCGAGCTGGGCGTGGTGCTGCGCTGGTGCTTCGACATTCCCGGCGAGGCCGGTCTGGCGGCCGCGGAGGAGACCGCCCGGATCGCCTGCGACCTGCAGCCCGAGGGCCTGGTGTCGTTCGGTCTCGGCGGCCCCGAAATCGGCGTCCCGCGCCCGCAGTTCAAGCCGTACTTCGACCGCGCCATCGCGGCCGGCCTCCGCTCCGTACCGCACGCCGGTGAGACGACCGGCCCCGGCACCATCTGGGACGCCCTCACCGCACTCCGCGCCGAGCGCATCGGGCACGGCACCAGCGCCACCCAGGACCCCGCGCTGCTGGCCCATCTCGCCGAGCACCGGATCCCGTTGGAGGTGTGCCCCACCTCCAACATCGCCACCCGGGCCGTGCGCACCCTGGACGAGCACCCGATAAAGGAGATGGTCGACGCCGGCGTGCTGGTCACCATCAACAGCGACGACCCGCCGATGTTCGGCACCGACCTCAACACCGAATACGGCGTCGCCGCACGGCTGTTGGAGCTGGACCGGACCGGGCTGGCCGACCTGGCCAAGAACGCCGTCACGGCCTCCTTCATGGACGCCTCCGCCAAGGCCCGGCTCACCGCCGAGATCGACACCTACACGGCCGGCTGGCGCGGGTAGCCGGGCGGGCGGCCGGAGCGGCGGGGCGGCCGTGCGGGCCGGAGGCGCGGTGACGGCCGGGCACCCTCGTGCCCCCGCCTACTCCACCCGCCACGGCGCGCCGAGCCCGTCCGGGAAGCCCGCGAGGAACTGCCGGACCGCCCACCGTGCGGCCGCCGCGTCGACCAGCTCGTCCGCGGGGAAGTACGCGCCCTGGCCGCCGCACACCAGCCAGACGGACTCCTCGGGGACGTGGTTCGGGTCCTCGTCCGGATGCCGGGCGCCGCGGTCTCCCGTGCGCGCCCGGTAGCCCGCCGCGTTCGCGGTCCGCTCCCCCGCCCGGCACAGCTGGAGCAGCGCGCCGTCATCACGCTCACCGGTCACCAGAAAGACGCCCGGCCCCCCGCTGATCGTGAGGCAGCCGCCGCCCTCTTCCCAGCGGTCGAGCGAGAGTTCCGTACAGACGTCGCCGTCCAGTTCCGCCAGCGCCGCCTCCAGCGCGGCGCGGTCCGGGTCGCGCAGCACCCTCGACCGGCAGATTCCCGCCTCCCAGCGGCTGACCGCCGCCTTCATGCCGTACGCCACGGGTGACCGCAGCCCGCCGGCCCGTGGACGGAGTCCTGGCGGGCACGGGGCGTAAAGGGTGCGGGGGGACCTTGCTTGGCGCGGGCCGAGGTGGGGACCCGGGCGCGGAGCGGGCTGCGGCTCATGTGCGGAGCATACGGTCGCCGCGCCCTGACCTGCACACTTCCGGCCGCGGACGGTGGTCGTCGGGACGGTGCCGGCGGCGCACCGCGGCAGAAGTCGCCCTGCCGGGCGGGGACTTGCCACATTGTCGAGAACTTGTCCCATCCGGCAGGAATCGGTCCGTTGTCAGACCTCTGCGCTTTCATGGAGGGGTGACTGTTCTCGACGTAGTAAGCCGGCTGCCGGACGTTCCCGTGCTGCGGGACCTGTGCCGGTCCTTGGCCATGCTCGATGCGATCCTCAGTCCCGACCACCTCCTTCGCTCCTACTCCTTCGACCGGCGCTGGGGCCCGTCCCAGGAGATGGCCTCGATGGACAACGGCCAGGGCGACGACTTCTCCCTGGTCCTCGTGCCGGCCGGGGCATGTCTGCGCGGCTTCGACCACGAGTCGCCGATGAGCCCGTATGCCGGGGACGCGGACGGGACCTGGCCGGGGATATGCGACGGCATTCCGGACGAGCTGCGGTCGGCGGGCATCACGGAACCCGCGTTCTGCGACGAGGACGGGCTGCCGAGGGTGACGGCCTGTGTGTGGCGGACGCCGGACAGTCCGGTGTGGCGGGCCGGGGACATCGACTTCCCCCAGGGCCACCCCGACCCGGACGGCTCCGACCGCCTCTTCCGGCTGCTGCTGGACCCGACGCCGGACGCCTACCACGCCTTCGCGCAGGAGTACCACGGGGCGCGGCCGGAGCTGTCCGCCGTACAACACCTCTACGCACTCAGGCCGTTGACCCCCGAGATCGTCATGGCCCTCAACCCGGAGGTCACCCTGGACGCGCTCTCCGACGACATCGAGTCCATCGGCTATCCGCACTCAGCCACCCCGGAGGGAGAGGACGGGTGAGCGGCCCGCGTCGGCCGCCATCCCCCGTCAGCCCGCGGGCAGTTGCCTGTCGAAGAACGAGCGGAGGTCATGCCGCACCCGGGGCACCGATTCCGCCGGATCGATCGCGCCGACCAACCGGTTCCGGTCGTCGGCGGTCATCAGCCCGGCGGCCTGCAACTGGGGGGCCATGGCGGCGTAGTCGGTGAACACCCAGTGCGCGGCGCTGTCCAGCTGCGTCCGGCGGGTGCGTCCGCCCGGATGCGCGAGCATGGCCGACCACGAACGCCCCAGGGCCCTCCTTTCGGGGAAACCGTCGGTGCCGACCAGGAGCAGCGGCCGGTCCACCCCGTGCCGGGCGACCGGGAAGAGCTTTCCTTCCCGGCCGGGCTTGTCCGGCGGGTAGTCCAGATAGCCCTCCAGGTTGACCGCCGCGGCGATCCGCCGGTCCTCGTACAGCGCCTCGGCCGCGGCCGTCCCGCCGGCCGAGTGGCCATAGACGCCCACCCGCCGCAGGTCCAGCACGCGATCCAGGTGCTCCGGCAGCGCGCGCCCTTCCGCGTCGGGATTCCGCCCGGCCGCCAGCACCTCCAACTGGTCCAGCACAAACCGGATATCCGCGATCCGGGTATGAATCACGGTGCGGAAGATCTTCGGGTCCCTCCGGGGATCGGCGCGGAAAACGGTGGGCCGGATCCTCTCCGGCCGCTCCGCCGTCGTGTTCGGGAACTCGACCTCGCCGGCGTCGCCGGGGTGATCGATGATCACCACCACATAGCCGTGACTGGCCAGTTCTTCGGCGACCCCGGTGCCCATGGTGCGCGGGTCCCCGCCTCCCGGGGTGTAGAGCAGCACCGGCCGCCGCGCGCTCCGCGCGGGAGCCGCGGCCGGCGCTCCCGCATGGGAATGGGTCGTGGTGGCCGCCCAGTTCACGCCCTTCTTCGGCAGCCGGTGCACGGAAACATCGATCATCTTGAACATGCCCGCGGCCCCCTCGGTCATCTGCCGCGCGACCGGATGACCGCGGACGGTGCGGGCCGGATAGAACACGTCGACCATCACTTCCCGGACGGGAATCTTCGGGTCCCACGGGTCGCGCCGGGTGCGATCGACCAGATGGAGCGTGGTGACCCCGACCTGATGCGGGCCGGTCGGCGCCGGCAGCCGCACGGTGCGCCCGCCCCCCTCCCCCGTCCCCGCCTTCGGGCCGGGTGTCTTAGGGGCACCCGCCTTCCCCTGCCGCCCCGTCGCGGCGCCCGTATCTCCTCCGCCGGCACCGCCGCAGCCCGCGAGCACCAGCGAGGCGCCCAGTGTGGAAGCCCCCAGCACTGCCGACCTGGTGACGGCCCGTCGGCCCACGACCGCCCCGGCGGCCGGGTAGCCCGTACCCTCGTCCCCGCCGGTCTTCTTCTGAACCATGGCTCCCCCTCGCACCTCTGTGACGTCGGTCCTTGCCCTTCCGGCGGCCCCCTGAGTGAATGCAGCAGGCACGGCCGCCCATGACTGTCCACGGCTGTCCATGACTGTCGATGACCGGGCATGACCCGAATGCTGACGTCCGGCGGGGTGCGCGGTCGATCGTTCAGCCCCTGTCCGAAACGATGGCGCGGCGGCGCCCGGGGAGAGTAGTGATCCGGATCCACTTCACCGCGGCCGACTTCGCCCGGGTCCGGTTCGCGTCCCGGCCGGCCCCGCTGCAGGAGCTGAACACGGCCCTGCTGAAGATGTGCGTCCGCGACGACGGGCTGCTTTTCGGCCGCTGGAGACAGCGGCTGCTCCACTCCTTGCCGGTCACCGTGCTGCCGCTGCGAGACCTGGTCCCCGGCGTCGAAGCCCCCAGCTTCATCGACGTGTTCAGCGAGACCCTGAAGGAGGGGCTGGACACCGTCCGAGCGTCCCGCCCCGACGTGGTCCGTGCCGAGATCGAGCGGGTGTACGCCCGCCGCCCGTCCCCCGCTCCGCCATGGATCCACGATCTGCACCGAGGGGACGCCGACGCCTGGCAACTCCTCCGTCGCGCCCAGCACGCGGCCTTCGACACGGTGCTGCGCCCGGTATGGCCGTTGGTGCAGGACCTGCACCAGGCGGAGTTCACCCGCCATGCCCTGGCCACGGCCGAGCACGGCATCGGAGCCGCTCTCGCGGAAGCCGTCCCCGGCTCCCGACTACGCGACGACGTCTGGGAGTTCGCGGCTCCCGGCGGGCGGGACATCGAGCTGCGCGGTCGCGGTGTGCTGCTTCTGCCCACCTTCCACTGGACCGGCCACCCCCTGGTCTCCGACCTGCCCGACAGCCCGGTGGCCGTGACCTATCCCGCCGGTCCGGGCCTGCCGCTCCCGTCCGCCGGACCGGGCCGCACGGACGACGCGCTGGCCGGAGTGCTCGGACGGACCCGCTTCGCCATGCTGCTGCTGCTCGCCGAGGAGCACAGCACCAGCGAACTCGCCCGGCGGCTGCGCGTCAGCAATGCGACCGCCTCCACCCACACCGCGGCACTGCGCGGCGCGGGCCTGATCACCTCGGTCCGCGCCGGACGAGCCGTCCTGCACCGGCGCACCCCGCTGGGCGGTCTGCTGGTCCGGCGACGCGCCGTACCAGGCACCACGCACCTCTGACGGCCCCCACGGCGAGCCCCACCTCACGGCGAGCCCCACCCCGTACAGCGCCACCCCCTACAACCCCACGATCCCGTTCCACTCCTTGGCGAACCCCGCCCGCTCCTTGGACGTGATGTCCCGGGCGATCGCCAGCCGCTTGCGTATCGCGTCGTCGGGGAAGATCAGCGGATCCTCGGCGAGTGCGGCGCGTTCCTTGTCCTTGGAGGAGGCGAGGATGTCGCGCGCGGCGGGAACGGGGCAGACGTAGTTGACCCAGGCGGCCAGGTCCGCGGCGACCTCCGGCCGGTAGTAGTAGTCGATCAGCCGCTCCGCGTTGCGCTTGTGATCCGCGAGGTCGGGGATCATCAGGCTCTCCGCCCACAGCTCGGCGCCTTCCTCCGGCACCACGAACTCGATGTCGGGGTTGTCCGCCTGGAGTTGGATCACATCGCCGGAGTAGGCCTGTGCGGCGAGCACGTCACCGGAGTCCAGGTCCTTGATGTAGTCGTTGCCGGTGAACCGCCGGATGTGCCCCTTGCGGACGAGGGCGCGCACCCGGTCGGTCATCCGGTGGAAGTCGTCGGCGGTCCAGCGGGTGATGTCCACGCCGTCGCCCTGCATCAGCATCGCGAACGCCTCGTCGAGGCCGGAGAGCAGGCTGACCCGGCCGCGCAGATCGTCTTTCCACAGGTCGGCGGTGTGCCGGATCTCCCGGCCGAGCTTCTTGCGGTTGTACGCGATGCCGGTGATCCCGGACTGCCAGGGCACGGAGTGCCTGCGGCCGGGGTCGAAGTGCGGGGAGAGCAGCAGCGGATCGAGGTTCTCGGTGACATGGGGCTGGGCCGCCCGGTCCATCTCCTGGACCCAGCCCAGCCGGACGAACCGGGCGCACATCCAGTCGCTGATGACGATCAGGTCGCGGCCGGTGGGCTGGTGGTTCATCAGCGCGGGGCTGATCTTCCCGAAGAACTCGTCGTTGTCGTTGATCTCCTCGGTGTAGGTGACGGAGATACCGGTGCGCCGCCGGAACGCGTCCAGGGTGGGCCGGCGCTGTGCGTCGTGGTCGTCGACGTCGATGTAGAGCGGCCAGTTGGCGAAGACGAGCTTCCGGTCCCGGTCCGAGCGGTCCCCGGCGGCGCGGTCCGCGGCCTCGACGTACGCGGGCGGCACCCCGCAGCCGGCCACGGCGGCCAGCGCCCCCGCCGAACCGATTCCGCCCATGCCCCGGAGCAGCGAACGCCGCGAAAGATCAGCCATGGTCGGCACTCTCACGTGCCGCGGGCGGAGGCGGCAAGAGACAGATCGTCAGTTGCCGGGCCTCCGCCCGCGACGGTGTGTCGAGCGGTCCGCGCCGCCCGACGGTGTGAACCCCCGGATCCGCGTTACGAGTTCGCCTTCGGATCCGCCTTACGGGTTCGCCTTACGGGGACCCTTGCGGCTCAGCCGTCCAGCGAGGTCATCACGTGCTTGATGCGGGTGTAGTCGTCGAAGCCGTAGGCCGAAAGGTCCTTGCCGTAGCCGGACTTCTTGAATCCGCCGTGCGGCATCTCGGCGACCAGCGGGATGTGGGTGTTGATCCAGACGCAGCCGAAGTCGAGGCTCTTGGACATCCGCATGGCGCGGGCGTGGTCCTTCGTCCACACCGAGGACGCCAGGGCGTACTCGACGCCGTTGGCCCACTCCACCGCCTGCTTCTCGTCGCTGAAGGACTGGACGGTGATGACCGGGCCGAAGACCTCCTGCTGGACGATCTCGTCCTCCTGCTTGAGGCCCGAGACGACGGTCGGGGCGAAGAAGTAGCCCTTCTCGCCGACCTGCTCGCCGCCGGCCTCGATCTTGGCGTGTGCGGGCAGCCGCTCGATGAAGCCCTTGACCTGCTTGAGCTGGTTGGCGTTGTTGAGCGGGCCGTACAGCACGTCCTCGTCGTCGACCGCACCGGTCTTGGTCTCCGCGGCGGCCTTGGCCAGCGCGGCGACGAACTCGTCGTGGATGGAGTCCTGGACGAGCACCCGGGTGGCGGCCGTACAGTCCTGGCCGGCGTTGAAGTAACCGGCGACCGAGATGTCCTCGACGGCCTTGGCGATGTCGGTGTCCTCGAAGACGACGACCGGCGCCTTGCCGCCCAGTTCCAGGTGGACCCGCTTCAGGTCCTTGGACGCGGACTCGGCGACCTGCATACCGGCACGGACCGAGCCGGTGATCGAGGCCATCGCGGGGACCTTGTGCTCGACCATCAGGCGGCCGGTCTCGCGGTCACCGCAGATGACGTTGAACACGCCGCGGGAGTGGCCGAGTTCGTCCAGCACGCTGCCGATGATGTCGGCGATGAGCACCGTCGAGGCGGGGGTGGTGTCGGACGGCTTGATGACGACGGTGTTGCCCGCGGCCAGGGCCGGCGCGAACTTCCACACGGCCATCATCATCGGGTAGTTCCAGGGTGCGACCTGGGCGCAGACGCCGACCGGCTCACGCCGGATGATGGAGGTGAAGCCGTCCATGTACTCGCCGGCCGAGCGGCCCTCCAGCATCCGGGCGGCGCCCGCGAAGAAGCGGATCTGGTCCACCATCGGCGGGATTTCCTCGGAGCGTACGAGGGCGATCGGCTTGCCGCAGTTCTCGGACTCGGCGGCGATCAGTTCCTCGGCACGCTCCTCGAAGCGGTCGGCGATCTTGAGCAGGACCTTCTGGCGCTCGGCCGGGATCAGGTCGCGCCAGGCGGGGAAGGCGGCCTCGGCGGCGGCCATGGCCGCGTCCACGTCGGCGGCGGCCGACAGAGGGGCGGTGGCGTAGGCCTCACCTGTCGCGGGGTTGACCACCTCCGTGGTCCGGCCGTCGGCGGCGTCCCGGAACTCCCCGTCGATGTAGTTGCGCAGACGACGCAGTGCGGTGGTCACTGTGCGCCCCCTTCAGTCAGATGTCCGGTGGTTGAGACACCCAGCCTAGCCATGAACTCGACGTTTTCAACACACCCACCCCCCACGAACAACGGAATCGGTGAAATTCTGATCGCGACACGACTGATTTCATTGATTTGGGGTTGCCATACTGACGAGGCTCGTGCACAGTGAATGACGTGGCGCCTCCTCGTAACAGTCATGACAGAACCGGCACTCCGTCGATCGACTCCGTCTCCCTGGCGATCATCGAGCAGCTCCAGGAAGACGGACGCCGTCCGTACGCCGCGATCGGCAAGGCCGTGGGCCTGTCCGAGGCGGCGGTACGGCAGCGCGTACAGAAACTGCTCGACCAAGGCGTGATGCAGATCGTCGCCGTCACCGACCCCCTCACGGTCGGTTTCCGGCGACAGGCAATGGTCGGCATCAACGTCGAGGGCGACCTCGATCCCGTGGCCGACGCCCTGACGACCATGGAAGAAGTCGAATACGTCGTCATGACCGCAGGCTCCTTCGATCTCATCATCGAGATCGTCTGCGAGGACGACGATCACCTCCTGGAAATGATCAACAAGCGGATCCGCACGCTGCCCGGCGTCCGATCCACCGAGAGCTTCGTTTACCTCAAGCTCCGGAAGCAGACCTACACCTGGGGAACGAGATAGACATGAGCGCGGACCTGTCAAAGACGGCATACGACCACCTGTGGATGCACTTCACCCGCATGTCGTCGTACGAGAACGCCCCCGTGCCGACGATCGTGCGCGGCGAGGGCACCAACATCTACGACGACAAGGGCAAGCGCTACATCGACGGGCTCGCGGGCCTCTTCGTGGTCAACGCCGGGCACGGCCGGGTGGAGCTCGCCGAGACCGCCTACAAGCAGGCCCAGGAGCTGGCCTTCTTCCCCGTGTGGTCGTACGCCCACCCCAAGGCCGTGGAGCTGGCCGAGCGGCTGGCCCACCACGCCCCCGGCGACCTGAACAAGGTCTTCTTCACCACCGGTGGCGGCGAGGCCGTCGAGACCGCCTGGAAGCTGGCCAAGCAGTACTTCAAGCTCACCGGCAAGCCCACCAAGCACAAGGTCATCTCGCGTGCGGTGGCGTACCACGGCACCCCGCAGGGCGCCCTGTCGATCACCGGCCTCCCCGCCCTCAAGGCCCCCTTCGAGCCGCTGGTCCCCGGCGCGCACAAGGTGCCGAACACCAACATCTACCGCGCCCCGATCTTCGGTGACGACCCGGAGGCCTTCGGCCGCTGGTGCGCCGACCAGATCGAGCAGCAGATCCTCTTCGAGGGCCCGGACACCGTCGCCGCGGTCTTCCTGGAGCCGGTGCAGAACGCCGGCGGCTGCTTCCCGCCGCCCCCCGGTTACTTCCAGCGGGTCCGCGAGATCTGCGACCAGTACGACGTACTGCTCGTCTCCGACGAGGTCATCTGCGCCTTCGGCCGCCTCGGCACGATGTTCGCCTGCGACAAGTTCAACTACGTCCCGGACATGATCACCTGCGCCAAGGGCATGACCTCGGGCTACTCCCCGATCGGCGCCTGCATCATCTCCGACCGCCTGGCCGAGCCGTTCTACAAGGGCGACAACACCTTCCTGCACGGCTACACCTTCGGTGGCCACCCGGTCTCCGCCGCCGTCGGCATCGCCAACCTCGACATCTTCGAGCGCGAGGGCCTCAACCAGCACGTCCTCGACAACGAGGGCAACTTCTACGGCACCCTGCAGAAGCTGCACGACCTGCCGATCGTCGGCGACGTCCGCGGCAACGGCTTCTTCTACGGCATCGAGCTCGTCAAGGACAAGGTCACCAAGGAGTCCTTCACCGACGAGGAGACCGAGCGCGTCCTGTACGGCTTCCTGTCCAAGGCCCTGTACGACGCCGGCCTCTACTGCCGCGCCGACGACCGTGGCGACCCGGTGATCCAGCTCGCCCCGCCGCTGATCGCCGACCAGCCGGTCTTCGACGAGATCGAGCAGATCCTGCGCGGCGTCCTCACCGAGGCCTGGGCCAAGCTCTGACCTCACGTCACCCCTCGTCCGGCAGAGCACACGCGCCCGTGCTCTACCGGTAGAGCACAACTAAATATCCAACGGCTCAGATTTCGCTCACTTCAATCCATACGAGTGAATCTGGGCCGTTGTGCGTGCCCAGCGGCGAATACGGGGGGCAACCACTCCTTACCGTGCTAGTGACCGATAGCCTGCATGGTCGTTCACCCGGTCAGGGGAACGAGTCGACGCGAACAAGCAAGAGGTGCGCAGATGGTGGCCCCGCCTGACAACGACGTTCTCTGGGCTCGCGGCCTGCACCACACACACGGCTGCACCACCGCCCTCACCGGTGTCTCCCTCGGCGTCCGCGAGGGCGAGATCCTCGCCGTCACCGGCCCACGCGGCAGCGGCAAGACGACCCTGCTCAAATGCCTGTCCGGTCAACTCACCCCGACCGAGGGCGAGGTCTGGTTCAACAGCTCACCCGTCCACACCCTCTCCTCCCCCAGCCGCGAACGGCTGCGCCTCGACCGGTTCGGCTGGATCGACACCGAACCGCAGCTCGTCCCCGAGCTCACCGCCTGGGAGAACGCCGCCCTCCCGCTCCTGCTGCGCGGCACCGGCCAGCGCTCCGCCAAGCACACCGCGATGGAATGGCTGGACCGCCTCGACGTCGGGATGTGCGCCCGCCGCCGCCCCGCGCAGCTCGACCAGTCCCAGCGCCAGCGCATCGCCGTGGCCCGCGCGCTAGCCAGCAACCCGCAGGTCCTCTTCGCGGACGAACCCACCGCCCCGCTGCACCTCTCCGACGGCACGCAGCTGCTGCGCACCCTCACCACCGCGGCCCGCTCGCACCAGATCACCGTGGTCCTGGCGACCCACGACCCCGAGATCGCCACGATCGCCGACCGGACCGTCTGCCTCGTCGACGGCCGCCGGTCGGGCGCGGCTCCGAGCGACGCCGAGGACGACGACGCGGAAAGCAGGGCAGCGTGCTCGCTCTCCGTCTAGCCCGCGGCTCCCACCCCCTCGTCAAGCTGCGCCGGCTCGGCGTCACCGCCGCCGCGGCCGGCACCGGCTTCCTCCTGCTGTCCGCCCTCGGCCATGCCGCCGGCCACCCCGACTCGACCGGCGACTCCCTCATGCGCCTGCTGTGGTGCGCCGCCCCGCTCGCCGCCACCGCGCAGTTCGCCGTATCCGTGGCCCGTACGGACCCCGCGGCCCGCCTCCACCGGGGCATGACCGCCGCCGGCCTGGGCCCGGTCCGGCTCACCCTGCTCGCCGCGGCCTCCACCGCGCTGCTCTGTGTCCTCGGCGTCCTGCTCTCCTTGTTCGCCTTCTTCCGGTTCCGCGGCGACATCGGCAGCGCCCCCGGCCTCATCGACTCCCGGATGCTCGGCGCCGGCCACCCCGTGCCGCTCGTCGGGGCGCTCATCCTGCTGTCGGTCGTGCCGGTGACCGCCGTCGCGGCGACCGCGGTGGCGCTGCGCCCCCGTGACGAGGCCCCCGCCCCCGAGACCGAGGCCCGCCCCAAGACGGTCCCGCCCGTCGGGCTGCCCTGGGGGATGGCCCTCACGGCGGCCGGCCTGGCACTGGAGGCGTACACCAGCCCCGGCTCCCCCGAGGGGCTGCTGCCGCTGCCCGGCCGTCTGACCGGCAGCCCCCCGGGTGTGCTGGCCGGCTGGACACTGTCCGCCTTCGGCCTCGTCCTCGCCGGCCCCGGCCTGGTGTATCTGTGCGGCTGGCTGCTGTGCGCGGCCAGGCCGGGCGCGCTGCGACTGCTGTCGGGGCGCGTGCTCCAGGAGGAGTCGCGCCGCATCGGCCGCCCGCTCGGTGTGCTGTGCGCGGTCGCCTCCGGCGCCTACGCGGGGGTGAACCTGTACGAAGCCGCTCCCTCCCATCCGTTCGGACCGCTGACCGCCATCGGGGCCGCCGTCGTCCTCGCCTGTGCCGCCGCCAGTGCGCTCACCGCCGCGCTGGAGTCCCGCTCGGCCCGTGCCCACACCACGGCTGCCCTGCGCCGGCTCGGCACCCCCGGTTCCGTCCTCCGCCGCGCCGCCGCTCTGCGCGCCGCCGCTCTTGTGCTCGTGCTGGGTCCGTTGACCTGGGCGGTCGCGGGGATGGCGACCCTTCCGCTGGTGCAGTGAAGGGGCGTGGGGTCGCTGCGCGCCTAACATGACGTGCGTGCAGCCGAATTCACAGCCCCCAGCGCCCCGCCGTGCTCACGGCCACGACTACGAGATCGAGTCCCTGGAGGAGTTCGACCGCGTCGTCGCCTCCGGCAGTCTCGCCGGACACCGCGTGCAGTCGGTCGACCTGACGGACCGTACGTTCGCCCTGCTCGGTACGGACACCGCGGAATCCGTGTTCCTCGGCTGCGAGATGGAGCCCGACGCCGCCGCGAAGGTGCGTGCCGGAGGCGCCCTGGTCTTCCCGCCGATACCGGGCCTGCCGTTCGATCCGTACCGTGGTGACCTGCACGGGCCGGACGAGCTGTTCGAGGGGCTGGTCGACTCCGGTTACGACACCACACCGGACGCCCGCACCTACCGCTGGTACCAGGAGACCAGGACGGACGGCGACATCTTCGCCTCGATGCTGCGGAGCATCCACGACGACGCCATCTCGGACGCCCTGGACGAACATGTCGCGGGCGCACGGGTGGTGGGCATCATGGGCGGGCACGCGCTGGAACGCGACTCCGCCGCGTACGCGGGCGCGGCCCGGCTCGGCCGCCGGCTCACCCGCAGCGGCCTGACCGTCGCCACGGGCGGCGGCCCGGGAGCCATGGAAGCCGCGAACCTCGGCGCGTACGCCGCTCCCTTCGACGACGGCATGCTCGACTCGGCGCTGGAACTCCTGGCCAAGGCCCCGCACTTCACCCCCTCGATCACGGACTGGGCGCGGACCGCCTTCGACGTCCGCCGGAGCTGGCCGGGCGGCGGTGCCTCGATCGGCATCCCCACCTGGTTCTACGGCCATGAGCCGCCGAACGCCTTCGCGTCCCATGTCGCGAAGTTCTTCGTCAACGCGGTGCGCGAGGACGGCCTGCTGGCGCGCTCGAACGCCGGCGTGGTGTTCCTGCCGGGCGCCGCCGGGACCGTGCAGGAGATCTTCGACAACGCGACCCCGAACTACTACGAGTCGCGGGGCGAGCCGACCCCGATGGTGCTGGTGAACCGTGCGCACTGGACCGAGAAGCTGCCCACCTGGCCGCTTCTCCAGGCGCTCGCCGCCGACCGCCCGATGGCACCGCGGATCGCCCTGGTCGACTCGGTGGAGGACGTCCCGGAGGCGCTGGCCCGTCTCACCACCGGGGCGGCCTCCTGAGGCAGCGGGCCGAGGTCCGGCGCTTCGGCCCTGCGCTCCGTTACCGGCCCGTCCGGCCGGCCGCGCCGCCGTCGAAATATCTGCCTGCCCTCCGGAGGCAACTTCGGTCCCGAATTGCACGTCTGCCAAGCCAGGTAATGAACAGGTAATGCAGGCAGTGCGGGAACGGAGCTCTTGGTGATCATCGGCCTTCTGACGGCCGTGGCGGCGTCGGCCTGCTACGGCACGGGTTCGGTCCTCCAGGCGGTGGGGTCACGCAAGTCCGCCCGCCGGGAAGCGGCCGCCGCTTCCACCACAGGTGTCACCCAGCACGGCGGGCCCAGCCTGTCCTCCACCGCCAAGGCCGCCGTGACCTGGGAGTTCATGGTCGGCACGGTGCTGGACTTCATAGGGTTCGGGCTCGGCGCGCTGGCCGCGCGTCTGCTGCCGCTGTTCCTGTCCCAGACGGTGATCAGCGCCAACCTCGTGATCACGGCCGTGCTCAGCATCAAGCTTCTCGGCATCCGGCTCACCCGCCCGGAGTGGGCGTCCATCGCGGTGGTCTGTTCGGCGCTGGTGCTGCTGGCCACCGCCGCGGGACCGGAGGGCGGCGGCGACGCGTCGACCACCACCCACTGGTGGCTGCTGGCCGCCTCCGTCGTCCTCATCGGCGGCGGCACGCTGATCGTGCGGCTGCTCGGCGGACGGGCCGCGATCCTCGCCGGACTGCTGTCCGGCCTGGGCTTCGGGGCGCTCGGCGTCGGCGTGCGGGTGCTGAACGGGGTCGACCCGTTCCACCTGCCCACCCTGCTCGCCGACCCCGCCCTCTACGCGATCCTGGTCGCCGGCATCGGCGGCATGTATCTCCACACGGTCGCCCTGCAGATCGGTTCGGTGAACGGCGCCACGGCGGCTCTGGTGGTGGGCGAGACGGTGGTCCCGGGCATCCTCGGGGTGCTGTGGCTGGGCGACTCCTCCCGTCCGGGTTTCGCCTGGGTCGCCGTCCTCGGTTTCGTGGTGGCGGTGGCCGGGGCCGTGGCGGTCGCCTGGTTCGGCGAGCCGGAGCCGCAGCCGGACACGGCCGACGGAGCAGAGCCGGGGGCGTCGGACGGTGCCTCGGGCTCCGGTGCGGGGACAGCGGACGACGCGGGGTCCGGCCACGGCCCCGCCGACCGGCCCGCCCGCTCCCTCGCCGGCAATCACCCCGGCGCCCCGTAGTCACGGTCCCGCTCCCACCGCGCCCTGCCCGCTCTCCGCGGGCAGGGCGCGGCTCGTGTGCGGTGCGGGCGGCCGTACGCCGCGCCCTTATTCCGGCGCGGCGTCGAGGACCACCACGTCCTCCGAGGCGAAGGCGATGCCCACCCTCTCCCCGGTCTCCGGCGCGTCCCGCAGCGCGCAGGCGGCCTCCAGTCGCGGTCCCGCGGTCGGCTGAAGCAGCAGGGCGACGTGGGTGCCGCGGAACGTCCGGGCCGTGACCGTGCAGGGCAGGCCTTCCGGGGCAGGCGTCAGCCGTACGCCGGCCGGGCGGACCAGCAGCCGGCACGGCCCGTCCGCAGTGCCCTCCGGGACCGGCACCTTGCCCCAGGGGGTGACCGCCGCCTCGCCCTGGACCGTCGCCGCCACCACATTGTCGAAGCCCAGGAAGCGGGCGACGAATTCGGTGGCGGGCCGCTGCCAGACCTCCAGCGGGGTGCCCGTCTGCGCGATCCGTCCGTTCTGCATCACCACGACCCGGTCGGCGAGCGCGAACGCCTCGCCCTGGTCGTGCGTGACCGCGAGCACCGTCGTGCCCAGCTCGCGGAAGAGCCGCCGCAGTTCGACGACCAGGCGTTCGCGCAGCCCGCGGTCGAGCTGGCCGAGCGGCTCGTCCAGCATCAGCAGCCGGGGGCGCGGGGCGAGCGCGCGGGCCAGCGCCACCCGCTGCTGCTCGCCGCCGGACAGCGACGCCACGGCGCGCCGCTGGGCGCCCGGCAGCCCGACGAGTTCCAGCAGTTCGGCGACCGTGCGCTCCTGTTCGGCGCGGGAGCTGCCGCGCATCCGCAGTCCGAAGGCGACGTTGCCGGCGACGTCGCGCTGCGGGAAGAGCTGGTGGTCCTGGAACATCAGCCCCACGCCGCGCCGGTGCGTGGGCACCTGCGACTGGTCCCGGCCCGCCAGCAACACCCGCCCGGCGTCGGCCTGTTGGAGTCCGGCCACCACGCGCAGCAGGGTGGACTTGCCGCTGCCGCTCGGCCCCAGCACACACACGATCTCGTGCGGGGCGACATCCAGGTCCACCGCGTCGAGCGCCGGCTGCCCCTCGGACGTGCCGAAGCGGACGGTCACCCCGCCCAGCCGCAGCATTTCCCGCGCCGTGGTGTCGGCCTGTGCCGTCATCTAGAACTCCCCGGAGTGGTCGGTCGGGCGGATGCGCTCCAGGGCCAGCAGGGCGCCGGCGCACACCACCATCAAGATGGTCGACAGGGCCATCGCCTGGCCGTAGTTGAGCTCGCCGGCCCGCCCCAGCAGCCGCGCCACGGCCACCGGCAGGGTCGGCTGGTCGGGCCGGGCGATGAAGACCGTCGCACCGAACTCCCCCAGCGACACGGCGAAGGCGAAGCCGGCCGCGATCAGCACGGCCCGCCGTACGATCGGCAGATCCACCTCGCGCCAGACGCGCCAAGGGGAAGCGCCGAGCACCGCCGCCGCCTCCCGGAGCCGGCCGTCCACCGCCCGTAGGACGGGCAGCATCGTCCGGACCACGAACGGCACACCCACCAGCGCCTGGGCGAGCGGCACCAGCCACCACGAGGAGCGCAGGTCCAGCGGCGGTTCGTCGAGGGTGATCAGAAAGCCGAAGCCGACGGTCACCGCGGAGACGCCGAGCGGCAGCATCAGCAGCGCGTCGAAACCGCGCACCAGCTGGCCGGCCGCAGGGGTCTCGGCGGAGCGGGTGCGGAGGGTGAGTGCGGCCGCCGCCAGCCCGCCCACGACCAGCGCGATCAGGGTCGCCGCCGCGCCGTAGGCGAGGGAGTTCCACAGGGCGTCGAGCGGGGCGACGGCGAAGGTGCTGTCCGCCGAGCCGGCGGACAGCAAGGTGTCGTAGAAGGCGGGACCGTAGCCGCCCGGGGCGGCGAACGACCGCTCGACCAGCACGGCCAGCGGCATGACGAGCAGGACGGCGATGACGGCGAGCGTTCCCCACAGCAGCGCCCACTGGCCGCGGCCGCGCGGCCGCCGCGCGGTCTGCGCGGCGTCGACCAGGCGGAGGGCGGACTCCCGCCGGCGCACGGTCCATGCGTGCAGCGCCAGCAGTCCCAGCACCGCCGCGAACTGGATCATCGTGAGGACGGCGGCCGTCGGCAGATCCAGGAAGTCCGCGGTCTGCCGGTAGATCTCCACCTCCAGCGTGGAGAAGGTGGGCCCGCCCAGAATCTGCACCACCCCGAAGGAGGTGAAGGTGAAGAGGAAGACCATCAGCGCGGCGGCGGCGACGGCCGGCCCGAGCGCGGGCAGCGTCACCCGCCGCCAGGCCGTGAACCGTCCGGCCCCCAGCACCCGGGCCGCCTCTTCCTGACGCGGATCGAGCTGCCCCCACAGCCCGCCGACGGTCCGTACCACCACCGCGTAGTTGAAGAAGACATGCGCCAGCAGGATCGCCCACACCGAGGTGTCCAGGCGCACTCCCCACAGGTCGTCGAGCAGTCCGCCGCGCCCCACCAGCGCCAGAAAGGCCGAGCCGACGACGACGGTGGGCAGCACGAACGGCACCATCACCACCGCCCGCAGCACCTGTTTGCCGGGGAAGTCGAAGCGCGCGAAGACATACGCGCCGGGCAGCGCGATCAGCAAAGTGAGTGCAGTCGAAGCCGCCGCCTGCCAGACGGTGAACCACAGCACATGGAGCACATCCGGATCGGCCACCACCTCGCCGATACGGCCGAGCCGCCACTGTCCGCCGTCCTTCAGCCCCCGGCCGACGATCGCGACGACCGGGTAGGCGAAGAACAACGCGAAGAAGGCGAGCGGCAGGGCCATCAGGCCGAGCCGCACCGCCGTTCCCCGCCGGGGCCTCCCGCGGAGCGCCCGCGTTACTTCAGAACGAGCGAGGACCACTGCTTGATCCACTGTTCACGGTTCTGGGTGATCGTCGCCGGGGCCAGCGTCGCCGGCTTGTCGATCTTCGCGCCGTACTTCGTGAACAGTTCCGGCACCTTGGCGTCCTTGCGGGCCGGGTTGACGAACATCTGCAGCGGCTCGTCCTCCTGGAACTTCCTGCTCAGCAGGAAGTCCAGCAGCGCCTTGCCGCCCTTCTCGTTCCGCGCGCCCTTCAGCAGACCGCCGAACTCGATCTGCCGGAAGCAGGTGCCGGTGGCGACTCCGGTCGGCGCCTCCTTGGGCGCCGGCTTCTTGCCGATCACCTCGGCGGGCGGGCTGGAGGCGTAGGAGACCACCAGCGGCTTGTCGCCCTTGCCCTTGCCGCCCGCGGAGCCCGAGAACCGGTCGTTGTACGCCTGCTCCCAGCCGTCGACGACCTCGACTCCGTTGGCCTTGAGCTTCTTCCAGTAGCCCTGCCAGCCGGATGCGCCGTACTTGGCGATGGTGCCCAGCTGGAACGCGAGACCCGGGGAGGAGGTCGCGGAATTCTCCGTGACGAGCAGGTTCTTGTACGCGGGCTTGATCAGGTCGTCGAAGGTCTTCGGCGGCGCGATCTTGTGCTGGGTGAAGTAGGCGCGGTCGTAGTTGACGCAGATGTCGCCGTAGTCGAGCGGCGTGACGCGGTGCTCGTCCTTGTCGAGCTGCAGCGCCGCCGGGACGCTGTCCAGGCCCTTGGCCTCGTACGGGCTGAAGAGGTCCTCCTTCAGGCCGCGCGACAGCAGCGTGTTGTCGATGCCGAAGAACACGTCGCCCTGCGGGTTGCCCTTGGACAGGATCGCCTGGTTGACGGCCTTGCCGGCGTCTCCGCCCGGAAGCAGCTTGATCTTGTAGCCGCTCTCCTTCTCGAAGGCGGCCAGCACCGACTTGGAGGCGAAGAACGAGTCATGGCTGACGAGCCTGACGGTCTTGGCGTCCGCCGCGCTCCCGCTGCCGCCCGAGCCGCCGCATGCGGCGAGGCCGGACACGCCGACCGCGGCGGCGAGCGCTGTCGCGGTGATCCTGCTGGTGGTGCTCACTGATTTCCTCCTGGCTGGCCAGGAGAAGACGCGGCCCCGCCCGGTGACCGCCGCTCCGGCGTCGTAGGACGCACGGCGAACGGCCCCGGGCAGGGCGCAACAGCATGAGTGGTGACCGAACTTCCTACCCGGAATGACCCGGGCGAGGTTCAAGGGTCTGCGGGCGCCGCGTTGCTACGACGTCTCCGCACTCTCAGCGCTGTGGCGCTCCCCTGTCGGAATGTGCATTTGTTCGATCACACAGTACCAGCGGGCTGTCAGCGCTCCGAGGCCGCGAGCTGGCCGCAGGCGCCGTCGATCTCCTGGCCGCGGGTGTCCCGGACGGTCACCGGCACGCCGTGTGCCTCGATGGCCCGTACGAACGCCCGCTCGTCCTCGGGCCGCGAGGCGGTCCACTTCGAGCCGGGCGTCGGGTTCAGCGGGATCAGGTTCACATGGACGCGCTTGCCCTTCAGCAGCCGTCCCAGCAGGTCGCCCCGCCATGCCTGGTCGTTGATGTCGCGGATCAGCGCGTACTCGATGGAGATGCGGCGGCCGGACTTCTCGGCGTACTCCCACGCCGCGTCCAGGACCTCGCGCACCTTCCAGCGGGTGTTGACGGGGACGAGGGTGTCGCGCAGCTCGTCGTCGGGCGCGTGCAGCGACACGGCCAGCCGGCATTTGAAGCCCTCGTCGGCGAACCGCAGCATCGCCGGGACCAGGCCGACCGTGGAGACGGTGATGCCCCGCTGGGAAATCCCCAGTCCGTCCGGTTCGGGGTCGGTCAGCCGCCGGATGGCGCCGACCACCCGCTTGTAGTTGGCGAGCGGCTCGCCCATCCCCATGAAGACGATGTTGGAAAGCCTCGCCGGGCCGCCCGGGACCTCGCCGTCGCGCAGCGCGCGCATCCCGTCGACGATCTGGTGCACGATCTCGGCGGTCGAGAGGTTGCGGTCCAGCCCCGCCTGGCCGGTGGCACAGAACGGGCAGTTCATGCCGCAGCCGGCCTGCGAGGAGATGCACATGGTGACCCGGTCCGGGTAGCGCATCAGGACGGACTCGACGAGCGTGCCGTCGTGCAGCTTCCACAGGGTCTTGCGGGTGGTGTCGTTGTCGCACGAGATGTGCCGCACCACGTTCATCAGGTCCGGCAGCAGCTCCGCCGCCAGCTTTTCGCGCGCCGCCGCCGGGATGTCGGTCCACTGCGCCGGATCGTGCGCGTAACGGGCGAAGTAGTGCTGCGACAGCTGCTTGGCGCGGAACGGCTTCTCGCCGATCGCGGCCACCGCTTCGCGGCGCTCGACAGGGGTGAGATCGGCAAGGTGCCGCGGGGGCTGCTTGGCTCCGCGCGGCGCGACGAAAGTGAGTTCTCCGGGTGCAGGCATGGTCCGTCCAGTGTCGCAGACGTCGGAAGTGGCGATCGCCGATGGACGACGAGGGGCCCGCCACATCCCGCGGCAGGCCCCTACGTCGTACGAATCCGCTGGTCAGCCAGACCCCACGAAGATCACATACAGCAGCCAGACCACCGGCGCGGTCGGCAGCAGCGAGTCGAGCCGGTCCATGATGCCGCCGTGGCCGGGCAGCAAAGTGCCCATGTCCTTGATACCGAGATCCCGTTTGATCATGGACTCGCCGAGGTCGCCGAGGGTGGCGCTGGCCGCGACGGCGAAGCCGAGCAGCAGCCCCTGCCACCAGGCGCCGTTCGTGATCAGGAACTGCATGCACAGGGCGCCGGCCGCCATCGCGAACAGCAACGCACCGGCGAGGCCCTCGCGGGTCTTGCCGGGGCTGATGCGCGGCGCGAGCTTGTGCCGGCCGAACCGCCAGCCGACCGCGTAGGCGCCGGTGTCGCTGACGACCGTCAGCAGCAGGAACGTCAGCACCCGCTGCGGCCCGTCGTCCTCGGCCGCGAGCATCAGGGCCACGAACGTCGCCAGGAACGGCACATAGAACGCCGCGAAGACACCGGCGGTGACATCCCGCAGATAGTTCTCGGGCGCCTCCGTCATCCGCCAGACGAGGACGGCGAGCGCGGTCAGCGCCATCGCCACCCAGGCGCCCTCGGCGCCGCGCACATACCCGGCGACGACCATGGCGGTGCCGCCGACCGCGAGCGGCACCAGCGGCACCCGGATGTCCTTGCGTTCCGCCAGCCGCGAGGTCAGCTCCCACAGGCCGACGACGACGGCGATCGCGATCACGCCGACGAAGACGGGCTTGTAGACGAAGAGCGAGGCGAGGATGACCGCGCCGAGGCCCACGCCGACCCCTATCGCGGCGCGCAGATTTCGTCCCGCGCTCTTCTTCTTCGGCTTGTCCGAGTCCTGCGGGCTGTCGTGCCCGGGAGAACCGGGGAAAGCAGTGGGCATGGGCTCCTGCGGCTTTTCGTCGCGGAACGGGGGGCCGCTCGGTCGAGCAGCCCCCCGGTCGTCCCGGTGTTCCCGAATTTCCCGGTAGTCCCGGGTGTCGTCCTGGTGTCCGCCTGCGCCGGGCACGAGGGGCATGGGCCGAGTCTGCGCGGCGTCGCCCCCGCTGTGCAGGGGGACCGCCGAGGCGGGGGGCGCCGCCCGGAGCGAGGGGGCCGCTCCCTGATCGGGTGGTCCCCATTGACCGGCGCCGGGCGGGGCTCCCCAGGATGACTCGTTCATCAGACCTCGAGGAGCTCGGATTCCTTGTGCTTGAGCAGCTCGTCCACCTGCGCTACGTACTTCGCGGTGGTGTCGTCGAGCTCCTTCTCCGCACGGCGCACCTCGTCCTCGCCGGACTCCTTGTCCTTGACGAGCTTGTCGAGGGATTCCTTGGCCTTGCGGCGGACGCTGCGGATCGAGATCTTCGCGTCCTCGCCCTTGTTCTTGGCGACCTTGATGAACTCCTTGCGGCGCTCCTCGGTCAGCTCCGGGAACGTCACCCGGATGATGCTGCCGTCGTTGCTCGGGTTGACGCCGAGGTCGGAGTCGCGGATCGCCTGCTCGATGTTGCGCAGCGCGCTCTTGTCGAACGGGGTCACCACGGCCATCCGCGGCTCGGGAACCGAGAACGACGCCAGCTGGTTGATCGGCGTCATGGCACCGTAGTAGTCCGCCACGATCTTGTTGAACATCGCCGGGTGCGCACGCCCGGTGCGGATCGCGGCGAAGTCCTCCTTGGCGACCACGACGGCCTTCTCCATCTTCTCCTCGGCTTCGAGGAGGATCTCTTCGATCACCACTTGCTCCTGGTCTTTTCGGTAAGAAGCAGAGCCTCGCCCCTGCCGCGCGTCTTCTCCTGCACGGTGTCCGACCGGCAGGCGGTTGTCCATCCCCGTACCGAGGTCTTCCCCCGGCCGGGAGTTGCCGCCCGTACAGGCCGTTGCCCGTACGGAATCGCGGCAGTTGGGGCCGTCAGGCCCGGGTGCCCTGATCGCTGACGAGCGTGCCGATCTTCTCACCCTTCACCGCGCGCGCGATGTTGCCCTCCGCGAGCAGCTCGAAGACGAGGATCGGGAGCTTGTTGTCGCGGCACAGGGTGATGGCGGTGGCATCGGCGACCTTGAGGTTACGGGTGATGACCTCGCCGTATTCCAGGGCGTCGAACTTGACCGCGTCCGGGTTCTTCTTGGGGTCGGAGTCGTAGACCCCGTCCACGCCGTTCTTGCCCATCAGCATCGCCTCGGCGTCGATCTCCAGAGCGCGCTGGGCGGCGGTGGTGTCGGTGGAGAAGTACGGCATGCCCATACCGGCGCCGAAGATGACGACCCGGCCCTTCTCCAGGTGGCGCACCGCGCGCAGCGGAATGTACGGCTCCGCGACCTGGCCCATGGTGATGGCGGTCTGGACGCGGGAGTCGATGCCCTCCTTCTCCAGGAAGTCCTGGAGGGCCAGGCAGTTCATGACCGTGCCGAGCATGCCCATGTAGTCGGAGCGGGCCCGGTCCATGCCGCGCTGCTGGAGCTCGGCTCCGCGGAAGAAGTTGCCGCCGCCGATCACGATGGCGATCTCGTAACCGTCGCGCACCACGGCGGCGATCTCGCGGGCCATGGCATGCACGACATCGGGATCGACACCCAGCCCGCCGCCACCGGCGAACGCCTCGCCCGACAGCTTCAGCAGGAAGCGTCGCCTGTCGCCCTTGGCGGCTTTGTCTGTGTCCGCGCCGTCGGCACCGTGATTCATTGAGCTCTCCTCGTGCACATACGAAGAAGGCCACTGCCGTGGGTCTGGTCCAGATCCCTGTGCGGCAATGGCCTCCTCGTCACATCTGCGGCCGGCCGGTGAGCGGCCGACTGCGTACGACCCTAGCGGGGTCGCAGGTCATTCGCTGCCTTCGCGGCAGGCTCAGATGCCGACCTTGATGCGCGAGAAGCGCTTCAGGGTGACACCGGCCTCCTGGAGGACCTTCTCGACGGACTTCTTGTTGTCGAGCGCGTACGGCTGGCCGAGCAGCGTCGCGTCCTTGAAGAAGCCGTTGAGGCGACCCTCGACGATCTTCGGCAGCGCGGCCTCGGGCTTGCCCTCGGCGCGGGTGGTCTCCTCGGCGACGCGGCGCTCGGCCTCGACGACCTCGGCCGGGACGTCGTCCTTGGCGAGGTACTTCGGGGCGAAGGCGGCGATGTGCTGCGCGACACCCTTGGCGACCTCGGCGTTCTCCTTGTCGAGCTCGACGAGGACACCGATCTGCGGCGGCAGGTCGGGCATGGTGCGGTGCATGTACGCCGACACGTAGCCGTCGGAGAACTGCGCGAAGCGGTCCAGGACGATCTTCTCGCCCAGGTTGGCGTTGGCCTCGTCCACGTACGCCTGGACGGTCTTGCCGGCCTCGATCTCGGAGGCGAGCAGGGCCTCGATGTCGGCGGGGTTGGTCGCGGCGACGTGCGCGGCGAGCGCGTTGGCGACGGACTGGAACTTCTCGCCCTTGGCGACGAAGTCCGTCTCGCACTTCAGCTCGACGATGACACCGGAGGTGTTGTCGTCGGCGATCAGGGAGACCACGGCGCCGTTCTCGGCGGAGCGGCCCTCGCGCTTGGCGACGCCCTTCTGCCCCTTGATGCGCAGCGCCTCGACGGCCTTGTCGACGTTGCCCTCGGCCTCGTCCAGGGCCTTCTTGCAGTCCATCATGCCGGCGCCGGTGAGCTCGCGGAGCTTCTTGACGTCAGCGGCGGTGTAGTTCGCCATGGTCTGTGAATCTCTTCTCGAAATCTCGAAGTCGAAAGATCTACGGGTGGACGGCGGGGGCGGCGCTCGTGGCGCCTGCCCCCGCCGTCGTCAACCGGTCCTGAGGTCAGGCCTGCTCGGCGTCCGCGGCCGGCTTCTCAGCCTCGGCCTCGGCCGCCGGAGCCTCGGCCTTGGGGGCCTCCGCCTTGGGCGCCTCGTCGTCAGTCTTCTTCTCGCCCTCGAGCAGGTCGCGCTCCCACTCGGCGAGCGGCTCGCCGGCCTTCTCGCCCGGCTTCTGGTCGCCGGTGGCGGCGCCGGAACGGGCGATGAGGCCCTCGGCGACGGCGTCGGCGATCACGCGGGTGAGCAGGGTGACGGAGCGGATCGCGTCGTCGTTGCCCGGGATCTTGTAGTCGACCTCGTCCGGGTCGCAGTTGGTGTCGAGGATCGCGACGACCGGGATGTTGAGCTTGCGCGCCTCACCGACGGCGATGTGCTCCTTCTTGGTGTCCACGATCCAGACGGCGCTGGGCACCTTCTGCATCTCGCGGATACCGCCGAGGGTCTTCTCCAGCTTGGCCTTCTCGCGGGAGAGGACGAGGAGCTCCTTCTTGGTGAGGCCGGACGCGGCCACATCCTCGAAGTCGATCTGCTCGAGCTCCTTCAGGCGCTGCAGGCGCTTGTAGACGGTCGAGAAGTTGGTCAGCATGCCGCCGAGCCAGCGCTGGTTCACGTAGGGCATGCCCACGCGGGTCGCCTGCTCGGCAATGGCCTCCTGGGCCTGCTTCTTCGTGCCGACGAACATGACCGAACCGCCGTGGGCGACGGTCTCCTTGACGAACTCGTAGGCGCGGTCGATGTACGACAGCGACTGGAGCAGGTCGATGATGTAGATGCCGTTGCGCTCGGTGAAGATGAAGCGCTTCATCTTCGGGTTCCAGCGGCGGGTCTGGTGCCCGAAGTGGACGCCGCTCTCCAGCAGCTCCCGCATCGTGACGACGGCCATGGCCGTACTCCTTGTTGTTTCTCGGTTCCACTACGGCCGGTCGGCCGCGGTGCCTGACGCCCCGACGCGCCTGCCGAGGAAGGAACCTTGCGGAGCCTTCCGAGGACCGAGGAGCGCGGCCATCGTGCTGCCCGAAAGGGACTGGTGCACTGATGGCGGGGCGTGCGAAGTCGACCCGGTGACCCGGATCGCCACAAGAAGTGTACGGGACGGCCGACGCACCGGGCGACACGCTCCTTTTCGAGCCCCACGCGAGTGACACCGTTGTCCACAACCGCCCGGTAATCCACAGCTTCGGACCAAGATCCCCACGCTGCGGCGGATTACGCCACCGTCGGGACATGCGACGAATCACGCGACACAGGCCAGGAAACTCCGGCCCGGCTCCGACCTCTCCCTCTCCCCTCTCCCGCGACGGGGTCACGCCGCGGCGACCGCGACCGCGACCGCGACTGCGACCGCGACCGCGACCGCGGGGGGCCGGCGGGTGGCACGGGTTGAGGGCGGCACTCGGGTCGGGCGACCCACGAGGCTCATGGGGCTTGCCCGGCTTATGGGGCTCGCCTGGCTTGTGGGCCCTGTCTGGCCGGTGGGGTTTGCCCGGCTGGTGGGCCGCCCCACCTGGCTGGGGCGGCCCACCCGGCGCCGCTGGTGAACCCGCCCCGCTGACCTTCCCCTCTCCCTTCCCCTCTCCCTTGCGGCCACCCTCCCCACGAGGGGTGCCGGACAGGTACGGCCCCAGCTGCTTCTTCCCGGCGCGCGACGCGCGTGCCTCCGTAGCCGTCGCGGTGGCCGCGCTGGCTGCGGCGCTCTCCGTGCCGACGCTGGGGGTGGGCACCGCGTCCGCGACGGGGGTCCCGGTCTCCGCATCGACGATCTCCGCGCCGACGGGCTTTGCGCCGACGGGCTTCGCGTCGGGCCGGGGCGCGGACACCGGGGCGGTGCGAGGAGCAGAGCGCGGGGCGGAACGCGGGGCGGAACGCGGGGCGGTGGGCGCAGTGAAACGCGTGACCTGGCTCGGTGCGGCACGGCTTGAGCGATCTGCAGCATCGGCGCCGGCGACGGACCGGGCCTGGCCGGTGGACGGACCAGCCGGATTTCGCCCCACCGTGTTACGCGGCTGGGAGCCGCCTCCCTCACCCTGGGCGGCGGGCCACCGCGGCGTGGATCTTGCGACCACGGTCGGCGCGACGGTACGAGCGGCCGCCCCTGGCAGAGTGGCCTTCGCCGGGACGGTAGCCGGCCGGGGAGTCCTCACCATCGAACTGCCCCACTCCGGCCGGCCCCCGCTACGCACCACCTACGAACCGGTGCGGCCCACCGCCCATAAGGGGGAACGTGTCACGGCGGGCGAACCGGTCGCCGTAGTACAACGCGGCCCGTTCCATTGCCGGGGGCCATGTCTCCACTGGGGCCTGCGCCGCGGGAAGTCCTACCTCGACCCGCTCTCGCTCCTGCCCCCACCCATGATCCGCGGCGGCCCGTCGCGCCTGCTCCCCGTCATCGGCGTCCCGGTACCCGACGCCGCGGGCCGTACGGGGCCGGCCCCCGCAGAGCCTGAGCGGACAGGGCCCGGCCGGACAGATCCAACGGCCGACGAGGCAGCTGCCACGCCAACGGGAGCTGCACTGGCAGGAGCGGTCGCGCTCACCGCCGCAACACTCTGGGCGCTGGGCCGGCTCGCCACGGCGGCGCATGGGAGGCGCGTGGGCAGGGAGGGCGAAGGAGTGCGTCGCGCGGCGTAGGCGCAGCGCCGGGTGCGGGGGGGGGCGCTGCGCCGGGTGCGGGGGGGGGGACGCCACCACTGCGAGCTGCGGGGCGCGGGGCGGAGGGAGGTGGAGGTGGCGGGGGGGGAGGAGGGGGAGGGGGAGGGGGAGGGCCCCCGGGGTTAGCCGCGGACGCCTCGTAGGGCCATGCCCACCGCCGCCTCCGTGATCTGGTCCGGGTTCTCGGCGGCACCGAGTTCGATGCGCCGGACAGCGGCGTCCACGACGCCCTGCAGGAGCATGGCCGCGAGGCGGGGCTGTTCGTGGCCCAGGGCGGCAAGAGCCTCGACGATCATGGCGATCAGTCCGCCGTGCGCCGCGCGGATCTTTTCGCGGGCGCCGGCGTCCAGTTCACCGGCCGAGATGGCGACGACGGCGCGGTGGCGGCGATCGCCGACCAGGGCCAGCTGCCGCCGTACATACGCCTCGATCTTCCCCTCGGGCGTATCGACGCGCTCCATCGCCGCTTCGACCTCCGCGGCCCACACCGGGAAGTCGACGGCACACAGCTCTTCGACGACGGCCGCGCGGGAGCGGAAGTACTCGTATACGGAGGAGCGGGCGAGTCCCGTGCGTTCGGCGAGGGCGGGGAAGGTCAGCGCTTCCGTTCCGCCTTCGGACAGCAGGGAGCGGGCGGCGTCCAGAAGGGCGCCGCGCTGCATCGTCCGGTGCTCGGCCACAGAGGCCGCTCGAATCCTTGGCACACCACCACTCTACGGATGGCACGCCGGCGGTGGCACTCCGCATCGCGACACGGCGCCATCGGGCTCAGCGTCCGACGTCGGCAAGTTTCGCCCGGAGCTGCAGTACGGACTTGGTGTGGATCTGGCTGACCCGGCTCTCCGTGACACCGAGGACATTGCCGATCTCGGCGAGCGTGAGGCCCTCGTAGTAGTAGAGGGTCACCACGGTCTTCTCGCGTTCGGGGAGGGTGTTGATGGCGCGCGCGAGCAGTCGCCGCAGCTCGCGGTCCTCGGCGATCTCGACGGGATTGTCGGCGGCGGTGTCCTCGAGCGTGTCCATGAGGCTCAGCCGTTCACCGCCCTCGCCGCTGACGTGCAGGAGCTCTTCCAGCGCGACCACGTTCGCCAGGGACAGCTGGCTGAACACGCTGTGGAGTTCCTCCAGGGCGATGCCCATCTCGGCGGCGACCTCCGCCTCGGATGGAGTACGGCGCAGCTGCGCTTCGAGCGTGGCGTAGGCCCGTTCGACGGCGCGGGCTTTCTGTCGTACGGATCGTGGGATCCAGTCCAGCGCGCGGAGCTCGTCGATCATGGCGCCGCGGATGCGGGTGATGGCGTAGGTCTCGAACTTGATGGAGCGTTCGGGTTCGAACTTCTCGATGGCGTCGATCAGCCCGAAGACTCCGGAGGAGACGAAGTCCGCCTGTTCGACGTTGGGGGGCAGCCCGACGCTGACTCGGCCGGCGACGTACTTGACCAGCGGGGAGTAGTGCAGGATCAGCTGCTCCCGCAACCGCCCGTCGCCCGATGCCTTGTAGGAGCGCCACAGCTCGTTGAGGGAGGTGGGCGCGGCGGGGCGCACGCTGGCCCGCGCGGCGGGTGGTACTGCCGCGCGGTCAGACCCGGAGGTGTGCTGGGGCATTCGTCGCCTTGAGCCGTTCTGCCGAGACACTGGTCGGTGGATGTGTGCGGGTGAATTGTGTGTGAGCGTAGCGTGACTACCGTGTCGCGGTGTGCGAGGAAGCGAGGTTGGCGGTACGCAGATACGTTCCGCTGCCCGCACCTCGGGGTTACCTCGTACGGCGTGGCGACACGCGCACACCGTGCCGGATGCGAGACCCCGCCGGGTGGTGGGGCCGGGCGAGGTGGCGCGGCGGGCGGTTTCCCGCGTGTCCGTTGCGCCACATCGTCGTCTCCCTGCGGGTCGGCCCGGCGCGCCGAAGCGAGGCAAACCTGGATTCTGCGGTCATTCCCCTCACCCTTTCACCCGTTCGCCCCAGGTCAAGTACCGCCTCGCCGGGAAGCGTCGGTGGTCTCGGCGCGTCGCGCCAACTCCCAGCGTTCACCGCACTTTTGCACGAATCCGAGGGATTGCAGCTCAAGGAGCTTGCCTTGCGCGAGGTCGCGGGGTGTGCCCGACTCCCGTGCCAGGTGGGCGGTGTCCGCTGCGCCGCGGGCGGGCAGCGCTTCCAGGACGCGCGTGGCGATGGGGTCCAGGAGGTCGCGGGCGAGGGTCGGACCGCGTCGCTCGGGGGCGAGGTCGCCGATGCTTCCGACGAGTTCGACGACTTCGTCGGCGTTGGTGACCACCATGGCCTCGGCGCGCAGGAGTTGGTGTACGCCGGCGGAGAGTCCACTGGTGACGGGTCCCGGCATGCCCATCGTGAAACGTCCGAGGGCGAGTGCTCGGCGGGCGGTGACCAGGGAGCCGCTGCGGACTTCGGCTTCCACGACGACGGTGCCTCGGGTGAGTGCGGCGATGACGCGGTTGCGTTGCACGAAGCGGCTGCGGGTGGGGTGGTCGCCGGGTGGTAACTCGGCTGCCACCAGGCCCTGTTCGGCGATGCGTCCGATCAACTCGGTGTGGCCGCGCGGGTAGGCGTAGTCGACGCCGGAGGCGAGGACGGCGATGGTCGCGCCGTCGGCGGCCAGTGCACCACGGTGGGCCGCTCCGTCGACGCCGTATGCCGCGCCGGATACGACCGTCCAGCCACGGTCGGCGAGGCCGGCGCTCAGGGTGGCGGCCAGGTGGGCGCCGTAGTCGGTGCAGGCCCGGGCGCCCACGATGGCGACTGACCGCAGTGCCCAGAGCCGGAGGTTCGCCGGGCCGCGTACCCATAGGCCGATGGGGCGGGCGTCGCCGAGGTCGTCCAGCTGCCGGGGCCATTCCTCGTCGCCGGGGCAGATGAACCGGCCGCCGAGCGCGGCGACGGCGGCGAGGTCCGCGCCGGGGTCGGTGGCTCGTGCGGCGCGCAGCCGCAGGCCGTCGACCTTGGTCGTCGACGCGCCTTTGGGTGGGGCCGTGTCACCGGACAGTGCGTGCCACAGGGCTTCCGGGCCCATCTCGCGCAGCCAGCGGCCGGCGGTTTCGTCGCCTGGTTCGAGAATGCGGGTGAGTGCCGCGCGCGCCGTGCGCTGTGGCTCGTCCGCGGCGTGCCGTGCCGGTTCGTTCACGTCAGTCGTACGTGTGGGGTGGTGCGGCTGGTCCGTCGTACGCGGCACCTGTCGTTGCCCGGTCGCCATCGCGTCGGTCGTGTGGCTTGGTCTGTGGTCGTCGGCGTTCGCCGCGTTCTTGGCGAAGCCCCATGCGTCTGTCCCGTTCATCGTTCCCCCTGCTGGTGGTGCGTCCGCGCGGTCGCGGTCTGCCCCCCTGGTGTGCCCCTCGCGGTGCGAGCTCTTCGGTTCTCGCCCAGTCGCGTGCCGTCCGCGCTCCCCGGCTGCCGCCGCCGCTTACCCGGCCACCGTCGTTACCGCGCCGCGGCGTACTCCGGTGCGTAGTTCCAGGGCCCAGTTGACGTCTTCCGTTGTGGGGCGGTCGCGGGCGGCGAGGTCGGCGGCTGTCCAGGCGACGCGGAGGACCCGGTCGAGTCCTCTGGCCGTCAGCAGGCCGCATTCCAGGTCGCGTTCGGCCTGTGCCAATGCGCCTGGGTGTACCTGCCATCGCGTTCTGAGTTCGTGGCCGGGGACTTCGCTGTTGGTCTGCCATGGGGTGCCGGCGAAGCGGGCGGCGGCGCGTTCGCGGGCCGCCCGTACGCGGTCGGCTACTTCCGCGGTGGATTCGGCGCCCCTGCCGAGGGTGATGAGTTCGGAGCGGGCGACTGGTTCCACAGCGATCCGCAGGTCCACGCGGTCCAGCAGGGGACCGGAGAGCCTGGCCTGGTAGCGGCGGATCGAGGACGGGCGGCATTCGCAGCCGCCGCCGCTGGTGCCGTGCCGCCCGCAGGGGCAGGGGTTGGCCGCCAGGGCCAGGAGAAAGCGTGCCGGCATGCGCATCATGCCGGCGGCGCGGGCGACGACGACATGGCCGGATTCCAGTGGCTGGCGCAGTGCGTCCAGGACCTTTGCGCTGCATTCGGCGGCCTCGTCCACGAACAGGACGCCGTGGTGTGCCAGCGAGACGGCTCCGGGGCGGGGCAGTCCGGTGCCGCCGCCGACGAGGGATGCCATGGTCGCGGAGTGGTGCGGGGCGCAGTAGGGCGGCCGGGCGACGAGTGGTTGTCCTGGTGGGAGGGTGCCGGCTACCGAGTGGACGGCGGTGACCTCCAGTGATTCGTTGGGTGACAGGGGTGGCAGCAGCCCGGGGAGGCGTTCGGCGAGCATGGTTTTGCCGGCTCCGGGCGGGCCCTTGAAGAAGATGTGGTGGCGTCCGGCGGCGGCTACTTCCAGGGCGCGTCGGGCGTTGTGCTGGCCTGCGACGTCGGACATGTCGAGGGTGCGGTCCCCGGGTGGCAGGCCTGCGCCGATTCCGGTGCCGGGTACGACCAGGCCGGCCAGCAGTGGGTCGGGGCGTCCTTCCTCCAGGGGGTCGTCCTCTTCGGGCACGGGTTCGTCGCTGAGGACGGCGATGAGCTGGCGCAGGCTGCGCACGCCGAGGACGGACATGCCGGGGACGAGCGAGGCCTCGGCGACGGTCTGTTCGGGCACGACGACCTGGCGGTATCCGGCGTCGGCCGCGGCCAGGACGGCGGGCAGTACGCCGCGTACGGGGCGGACCCTGCCGTCCAGTCCGAGTTCGCCGATCATCATGAGGTCGGTGAGTTCGCGGGGGTCGAGGCGCTCGGCGGCGCCGAGGACCGCGCAGGCCACGGCCAGGTCGAAGCCGCTGCCGCTTTTGGGGACGGATGCCGGGCTGAGCCCTACGGTGAGTTTCTTCTGGGGCCATTCGGCGCCTGAGTTCGCCACCGCGGCGCGCACGCGGTCCTTGGATTCGATGAGGCTTTTGTCGGGCAGCCCGACCAGGGTGAAGTTCGCGACTCCGGGTTCCAGGTCGGCCTGGACCTCGACGACGACTCCTTCGACGCCGACCAGGGCGACGGAGCAGGTGCGGGCGAATCCCATCACGCCACCCCGCGTACGTGTTCGACGACGGGTGCGCCGCGGGCCGGCAGGAGCACGCCGACGACGTCGATGCGTACGCCGCCCTGTGGTGGGCCGCCGTGCCGTTCCAGCCAGCGTTCCGCGAGCATGCGTAGGCGGGCGGTCTTCTCGGCGCGTACGGCCGCCATGGGGTGTTCGTACGGTCCGGCGCGGCGGGTTTTGACTTCGCAGATGACGAGTGCGTCGCCGTCTGCGGCCACGATGTCGATCTCGCCGTCGCGGCAGCGCCAGTTGCGGTCCAGGATGCGCATGCCGGCCTCGCTGAGGCGGCGGGCGGCCAGGTCCTCCCCATAGCGTCCGAGGGCGCGCCTGGGGTCGGTGGGGGTGACGGCGGTGTGGCGTTCTGCGTGGCGGCCCGGTTTGCGGTGGGGGCGGGTCCGTGCCGCGCTGCCGGAGGCCTTCCGTGCCCGGCTCCGCGGTCCGCTGCCTGCTTCGTCGCCTGGTCTGCTGCCTGGCCCGCTCCCCGGTGTCGTCCCCCGCGCCGTGGCCCCCTTGCGCTCCGCGCCGTCCGCGGCTCCGGCGGTCTCCCTGCCGGTCTCGGTCTGCGGCCCGGCAACGGCCTTCGACGGGTCGTCTGCCTGCGTTGTGTCCCTGGGGCGCGTCGGCTCCCCGGCTCCCTGGCCGGCCTGCATGGTGTTCATGCGGTACCACCTCCGGCACCGACTGTGACGCCCCCGCCCAGATCTGTTGGATCTTGGTGGACAACGGGCCGGTTGTGGATAACCCGGTCACCCACAGGCGCCACAGCGGCCGGCTGGGAAGGCGGGGCGGCGAAAAACGGGAGGCGGGAGGCGAGAGCCGGGCAGGCGGGAGGACGAGATCAGGCCCTGGGAGCCCTCGCGGTCCCCCGAAGCCCTGGCAGCCCGCGGCGCCCCTCCGCGAAGCGCTGCCCGTCAGCTCCCCGGAAGATCGAGATCGCTCTTGTTGAGCTCCTCGATATTCACATCCTTGAACGTCAGTACTCGCACCTGCTTGACGAACCGGGCCGGGCGGTACATATCCCAGACCCATGCGTCGGCCATCGAGACCTCGAAGAACACCTCCCCCTGGACCGAGTGCACCTGCATCTCGTAGTCGTTGGTGAGGTAGAAGCGACGTTCGGTCTCGATCACATATTTGAACAGCCCGACGACGTCGCGGTACTCCCGGTAGAGCTTCAGCTCCATCTCGGTCTCGTACTTCTCGAGGTCCTCGGCGCTCATGGCAGATCCCCTTCAGCCGTGCGTCCCCCTATTGTGCGTCAGACCCTCTCGGTCTCCAGGAGCACCGGCGCACTTGGGGGCCCTTCGTCGAGCAGTGTGCGCAGCAGCTCGGCGAGTCTGGTCGGATACACCGTCTCATGCGACGCGGACAGTTCCTCCGAAGTCCACCACCTCAGTCCCGATACGCTGCGCCGCTCCAGGTCCGTCAGCCCGGCGGTGTGGGTCGCCGTGCGGTCGGTTCGTCCCAGGTAATACCACTCGTCCTGGTCCCAGCGTCGCCCGTCGAACGGGAAGGAGCAGTGGCGTTTCCACAGGACGGGCCCGATGACAACGTCCGTGATGCCGGTCTCCTCGGCGAGCTCGCGGCGGGCCGCCTCCTCGCGGGTCTCGTTGCCCTCCAGGCCGCCGCCGGGGGTGAACCACCAGGTGTCGGTCGGGTCGTCCGGTTCGAAGCCGTGCAGCAGCAGGATCCGGTCGTCGGGGTCGAGGAGGACGACACGCGCGACCTGGCGGATCTCAGCCATCGGCTCGCCGGCGCCCGCGCCACGGTCCAGCTCCCCGCCCGCGTCCCGGCCAGCGTCCACGTCCGCGTCCAGCCCGCCGTCCCGGTCCGTGCCCCCGTCTGGTCCGCTGACCGCCTCCCGGCCCGTCCCACGCCCCTCAGGCACGCTTACGGCCCTTCCGTCGGGCGATCGGCCCGTGGGCCGCGCCGGCGAGGACCAGGACCGCGCCGGCGAGGACGGCGTAGGTGATGGGCTGCACCGGGCCGGGCTGTGAGATGCCGCCCGGCAGCTCGGCGAAGGCCGCGGGGCGCCGCATCACACCGATGCTGTCGAGCGGCCAGGCGAGGGCGTCCACCCGGGCGTGCACGGCGCCGCGCGGTACCGAGCCGTGGTCGCCGTCGGTGAGGTGGACGCGGGAGTCCATGGAGTCGCTGCGGTGGTCGCCGAGGAGGAAGAGCTGGCCCTTGGGCACGGTGGCCTTGAAGCCGACGGGCGAGGCGGGTCCGTCGCCCTGGAGATACGGTTCCTCGATCGGGGTTCCGTTGACGGTGAGGCGGCCGTCCTTGGTGCAGCAGGCGACCTTGTCGCCGCCGACGCCGACGACGCGCTTGACCATCGGCAGGTCGCCCCAGACCTTGTCCTTGAAGACGACGACGTCGCCGCGGCGTATCTCGGCGCCATCGACCTTTTCGGCCAGGACCCGGGCCCCGGCGGAGATCGTCGGCGACATCGAATCGGTCGGCACCGTGTACGGGCGGTAGATCAGTGCCCCCCATACGAAGCCGCCGAGGAACAGCGCACAGCCAAGGGCCACGGCCAGACCGGACAGCACACTGCCCATGGTCCGGCCGCGGCCAGTGTGCTGTCCGGTCCGGCGTTCCGTACTGCTGCTCATCCCAGCTCCCACCCCGCGGGCGCCCCCGCATCGAAGATCTGGGACGGCACCCTACCCGGGGGTACGTTCTCCGGTCAGCCTACGGCGACGCCACAAAACGATCGGTACGGCGCCGACGAGGCCCAGCGCGGCCGGAGCCGCGGCCATTGTCTCGTTGATCCCGGGCTGGTCGAAGGTGTCGGGCACCGGGAGGGTCGACCAGCGGTTGATGGGCCAGGCGATGGTGAAGGCGCGGCCGACGACCTCGTTGACGGACACGGTGCCGTTGTACTTGAGGTTCTGGTGGTAGCGGGAGTCGAGGGAGTCGTCACGGTGGTCGCCCATGACCCAGATCCGGCCCTTGGGGACGTGGATCGGGCCGAACGGCCGGTCGCCGCAGGGGGTGACGCCCGGGAAGATGTAGGACTCCTCCTTGAGGGCCTTGCCGTTGACCCTGACCGGGCCGGTGCCCTTGCATTCGACGGTGTCGCCGCCGACCGCGATGACCCGCTTGATCAGGTCCTTCTCCTCGGCGGACGGCATCAGTCCGATGAAGCTGAGGACCTTCTGGATGGGGTTGGGCTCGGGCGTCGGCGTCTCGTTGAGCCAGCCTCCGGGGTCGTGGAAGACGACGACCTCGCCGCGCTGCGGCTCCGAGCCGAACCACGGTGTCAGCTTGTCGACGAGGACCCGGTCGCCGCGCTGCAGGGTGTCCTGCATGGAGTCCGAGGGGATCGAGAAAGCCTGCACCAGAAACGTTTTGATCAGCAGCGCGAGCAGCAGGGCGATGCCGATGAGGATGGGCAGTTCTTTCCAGAAGGCGCGCGGCTTCTTGGCCTTCTTCACGCTGCCGATCTCCTCCCGGCCGGCGGGCCCGTCGGACTGTGCTGACCGCTGCGGCTGCGACTGATGCACGGAACTCGCCGCCGGCTGGGGGGACTCACCCTGCCCCGCCGGCTCCTCGGGCTCTTCGGTTCCGGACCGCGCGCCGACCGCCAAGTCCCCCACATCTGCTCCTTACTCCACGCTTTCGCCTGCCCGTCAACCGGTGCAGGCCCACCACTCCCATAACGAGCGGGAGTTCCGCAGGGGTCGGGAGTACAGCCAAAGTCTCGGGAGATACCCTATGCGGCGCTGCGGCGGCGGACGGCTTCGCGCCCGGCGCGTCGCGCACCGTCGCAAAAGTGTCATTCTCCTCAAGGCGCCGCCAGTGGCTGAGCGGCCAGGCGATCCAGGCGGCGCTGCCGACCACGTTCTCCTCCGAGACCGTGCCACGGTACGGCTCGTCCAGGTGGAAGCGCGAATCCGCGGAGTCGGAGCGGTGGTCGCCCATGACGAAGATCCGCCCGGTGGGGACGGTGACGGTGAATTTCAGCTGGGAGGGCGGGTTCCCCGGATGGACGTAGGCTTCGGTGAGCGGGGTGCCGTTGACCGTGATGCGGCCCTGTTTGTCGCAGCATTTGACGGTGTCGCCGCCGACGCCGATCACGCGCTTGATGAGGTCCTGTTCATCGGCGGACGGCAGCAGACCGATGAAGGTCATGAATTCCTTGAACTGCTTGACGCCCGGCGGATCGTCGCCGAATTTCTTCTTCTCGGCGGGCGGCAGCCATCCTCCGGGGTCCTTGAAGACGACGACGTCGCCGCGTTCGGGCTTCGAGCCGAACCAGGGCGTGAGTTTGTCGACGAGGACCCGGTCGCCGATCTTGATCGTCTGCTCCATGGAGCCCGACGGGATGACGAACGCCTGGACCAGGAAGGTCTTCAGGACGAGGGCGATGGCCAGTGCCACGCCGATGAGGATGGGGATTTCCTTGAGGTAGGAGCGTTGCCTGCGGCGTTTGATACGTCGGGCCTGGCGGCGTCGTTCCGCCCGTCCGCCGGTCGCCGGGCGGCCACCGGGCGCGCCATCGGCGTCGCTCGGCTCCTGGGTGCCGGCGCGGCGGGCGCCATGGCCCCGTCCTATGGTGCTCGGGCCCCCGTGGCGGGGCCGTCCGCGCTTACCCATGGGAGCCTGCCGGCGCGGGTATGCCGTCGTAGGACCGCGGGCGGTCGAGGGTGGTCCAGCGGCTCACCGGCCAGCTGATCCAGTCGGCCCGGCCGATCACCTTGTCGAGCGGGACGGTGCCGCCGCCCGGCTCACCGAGGTGGTCGCGGGAATCGCGGGATCTGGCGCGGTGGTCCCCCATGACCCACAGCTTCCCCTCCGGCACCACGATGTCGAATGCCACCGAGGACGGCGCGTCCCCGGGGTGGAGCATCCCCTCGGTCACGGGCTTGCCGTTCACTTTGATCCGCCCCCGTTTGTCGCAGCAGGTCACACGGTCACCGCCGACGCCGATCACGCGTTTGACGTAGTCGGTCTCGGCGGGCCGGGCCAGGCCCAGCGCCGCGCCGGCGCCGCGCAGCAGTCCCGTGACGGGATTCTCCCCCGGCTCCCTGTGAACGAAGGAGCCGGTGCCGTCGAACACGACGACATCGCCCCGGCGCGGCTCGCCGCCGAAACGGTACGCCAGCTTGTTGACCAGCACTCGGTCGCCGATCCGCAGGGTGTTCTCCATGGAGGAGCTGGGGATCAGAAAGGGCTGCATCACAAAGTTGCTCAGCAGCAGGAGGAAAACCAGACAGAGCGCGAGGAGGGTGGCCGGCCGGTGCCGGAGGCCGGCGATACCGGCGAGGAAACGCGCGGAGCGCGACCGCTGCTCCGGCCCCGTGGTGGGGGCGGGAGAGGGGTCGCGCTCCGAGAGCTTTGCGTCGGTGTCCATCGGGTCCTGAGCCTATCCGGCCGGGCCCCGATGCCCGACGTGAGCGTCGCCATGCGTTGCCCCGGCGCAAAAAATCGCCGGGGCGGCACGGCTCAGCTGTCGCGCTTCTCCTTGATCTTCGCGGCCTTGCCGCGGAGCTCACGGAGGTAGTACAGCTTGGCGCGACGGACGTCACCGCGGGTCACGACCTCGATCTTCTCGACGATCGGGGTGTGCACCGGGAAGGTGCGCTCGACGCCGACGGAGAAGCTGACCTTGCGGACCGTGAAGGTCTCGCGCACGCCGGCGCCCTGACGGCGGATGACAACGCCCTTGAACTGCTGCACACGGGAGCGGTTGCCCTCGATGACGCGGACGTGGACGTTGACGGTGTCGCCGGGGCGGAACGCCGGGACGTCGCTGCGCAGCGACGCGGAGTCGACGGAGTCGAGAAGGTGCATGACCTGCTGCTTTCTTCGCTGATGCCACAGGTCATCAGCGGAATGTCGTAAGGAGAGTTTCGGCTGCCGTTCCGTCGGACGGGCGTCGTTCCCCCTGTGGCAGGGGCGCGCGCCGGACGCACACAGCAGCGGCCTATTCTTCCACGGCCTCGCTCGTACGCCCAAATCGGCCGTCCGTTCCCGGTGACCAGCCCAGTGCCGCGAGGATTTCGCGGTCCTTCTTGTCGAAGGCGGCGGGGTCGGCGCGCTCGATCAGGTCGGGGCGGTTGAGGTCGGTACGGCGGAACGCCTCGTCGCGGCGCCAGCGGGCGATCTTCCCGTGGTGGCCGCTGAGCAGCACGTCGGGGATGCCGCGGCCGCGCCACTCCGGGGGCTTGGTGTAGACGGGGCCCTCCAGGAGGTCGGCCATCGCCCCGGGGGCGAAGGAGTCGTCCTGGTGGGAGGCGGCGTTGCCGAGGACGCCGGGCAGCAGCCTGGCGATGGCCTCGACCATGACGAGGACCGGGGCCTCGCCGCCGGCCAGGACGTAGTCGCCGATGGACAGTTCGCGGACGTCGCAGCGGTCGCCGTATTCCTCGATGACACGGCGGTCGATGCCCTCGTAGCGGGCCGGGGTGAACACCAGCCAGGGCTTGGCGGAGAGTTCGACGGCGAGCTGCTGGGTGAACGGCCGGCCGCTGGGGGTGGGGACGACGATCACCGGCCGGTCGTCGCCCTCGGCGGACCCGATGACGGAGTCCAGTGCCTCGCCCCACGGCTCCGGCTTCATGACCATGCCGGGGCCGCCGCCGTAGGGGGTGTCGTCGACGGTGTTGTGCTTGTCGTGCGCCCAGTCCCGCAGGTCGTGTATGCGCACATCGAGCTGTCCCCGGGTGCGGGCCTTGCCGACGAGGGAGACGTTCAGCGGCTCCAGGTACTCGGGGAAGATCGTGACGATGTCGAGGCGCATCAGCTGTCCTCACGGCTGCTGGCACTGTGCTCATCAGCGCCGTCGGCGCGGACGGCCTGGCTCTCGTCGAGCAGGCCGGGCGGCGGGTCGATGACCGCGCGCTGCTCCTCCAGGTCGATCTCCGGGACGATCTCGCTGACGAAGGGGACCATGACCTCGCTGCCGTCGGGGCGCTTGACGATCAGCAGGTCCTGGTAGGGCAGATGCGAGATCTCCAGGATGCGCCCGACGACGGTGCCGTCGCGGGTGACGACATCGAGGTCGATCAGCTGGTGGTCGTAGAACTCCTCGGGGTCCTCCGGGACCTCCTCGGGGTCGACCTCCGCGATCAGCAGGGTGTTGCGCAGCGCCTCCGCGGCCGTACGGTCGAGGACCCCGTCGAAGCGCAGCAGCAGCCGGCCGCTGTGCACCCGTCCGGAGGCGATGGTCAGCGGCCCCGCGGAGGCGGGGTCGGTGGCGAGAACGGCGCCGGGCGCGAGCCGCAGCTCGGGCTCGTCGGTGCGCACCTCCACCGTGACCTCGCCCTTGATGCCGTGGGCGCGGCCGATCCGTGCCACCACTAGCTGCACTGTGCAACTCCTTCTGTGCGGTCCACGGCAACGGGCCGGGGACGGCTCGAAAGCCCTCCCCGGCCCGAGCCGGTGTTCAACTTGTTCAGCGAACCTGGTCGACGTCGACGAGGTCGACGCGGATTCCCCGGCCGCCGATGGCGCCCACGACGGTCCGCAGCGCGCGGGCGGTACGGCCGTTGCGGCCGATCACCTTGCCGAGGTCGTCGGGGTGGACCCGGACCTCGAGGACGCGCCCGCGGCGCAGGGTGCGCGAGGCAACCTGTACGTCATCGGGGTTGTCGACGATGCCCTTCACGAGGTGCTCGAGGGCTTCCTCGAGCATGCTCAGGCCTCGGTCGACTCGGAGGTGGACTCGGCCGCAGCCTCGTCCGCCTTCTTGTCAGCCTTCTTCGCCTTCGGGGTGATGGCCTCACCCTTGGGCTCGTCGCCGGAAGCCTTGGCGGCGGCCTCGAAGAGGGCGCGCTTGTCGGCCTTCGGCTCGGCGACCTTCATGGGCGCCGGGGCCGGCAGACCCTTGAACTTCTGCCAGTCGCCGGTGACCTTGAGGATGGCCATGACGGGCTCGGTCGGCTGCGCGCCGACACCCAGCCAGTACTGGACACGCTCGGAGTCGACCTCGATGCGCGAGGGGTTCTGCACCGGGTGGTACAGGCCGATCTCCTCGATGGCCCGGCCGTCACGGCGGGTACGGGAGTCGGCGATGACGATGCGGTAGTGAGGCGCGCGGATCTTGCCCAGACGCTTCAGCTTGATCTTGACTGCCACGGGAGTGGTGTCTCCTGGTCTTGACGTGGTGGGGCACAACGGGATGCCACGTGGGGTTGCGGTACTCGGAGTGCCCGATGGACGCGTCAGCCGGAGGAGAGAGGGGTCCTGTGCGGCTGTCGAGTACAGCTGTTCATTGTGCCACACGCCGTAAGGTCAGCCGACCGCGGCCACCTCGGGGATCCGGAAGGGTTTGCCGCAGCCGCCGCAGACGATGGGGGCCTGGGCCAGCACCGACGGGACGACCCGGACGTTGCGCCCGCAGTCGCAGACGGCCTTGACGCGGACGCCGCCCCCGGAGGAGCCGTGCCGGGCGGCCGGGCCGCGGAAGCTGCGGGTGGTGTCGGTGGCTGTGGCGGCGGTGTGTGCCTTGAGCGCTCTGGCCAGCCGCTCGATGGTGGGGCGGTAGCGCCTCCTGGCTTCGGGGCTGAGTGTGACCAGCGAGAAGCCGCTGCTGGGATGGGGCTCGTCGACATGGTCCAGGCCCAGCTCCTCGGCGATCGCCAGGAACCGGCGGTTGTGGTAGCGGCCTGCGCGGGAGGTGTCGCGGATGCCGCGGGCGGCGGCGATGCCGTGTACTGCCTCGTGGAGCAGCCGTTCGAAGGAGAGCTCGGCGCCGCAGGCGGACGAGGATTCTCCGATCAGGGACTCGGGCGCGGCCAGGTCCGGCAGCTCGGGGTGGTGCCGTTGAATATCGGCCCACGCGAGCGCCAGCTCGGCGGCGAGGACTGGTGGTGTCGTGCTCACGTCGTGACAACGAGCCGGGGTCGCCCAGTGTTCCGATTCCGGGCCATCCCAAATAATTTGCACGTACCAGTCAGTTTCTGGTCATGCGTGGTGCCACGGGCGGCTGCACCGATCTGCGGATAAGGCGCCTACCAGCCCCTAAGCCGGTATGTACCCCCACGTACGCCGCAGCGAAGCCGGTCGTATCCCGGGGCAACGATCATCGCGGGAATGGTAGGCCCGCCCGATGGACCGGGGCCCGGTGGGGTGTTTCCCGCGTTCGCACCGGCCCGTCGCCGGGCCGTCCGGCCCCGCCCCGTGAATCATTCCGGCCGGTGAATCATCCCGGTAGGCACCACCGTAGGGCCAGGGGGCACGGGCCCGCGGCCGTTGCGTGGCGGAACGGCGCGCGCCGGGGCACCCTGGAACGGCGCTCCGGGTGCGGGCCCGGCGCATATGGGGGCGCGCGGGAGACAACCCCGGCGCACCCCCTGGACGCCCGGACGGTTGCGCAGTTGTCTGGATTGCGGGGGCGCACAACGCGCGGAAACACGGGGGCGGACGGCACTGATCAGCTTCGGGTTCTCGGCGAATAGGGGCGCTTTCGATGTCACCCACGCTCGTGCGGCACCAGCTTCCGACTTCTGTGTCCATGGATTCCGACGGCCTTCCCGCGCCGGTCGGTTCGCGGGCGCGGGCCCGTGACTGGGCGGAGATCCAGGAACGGATGCTGGTGCCGCTGTATGAGGCCGCGTACGACCGTTTGGGGGTCGGGCCCGGCACCCGTTTGCTGGGGCTCGGCTGCGGCTCGGGGCTGGCGCTGTTGCTGGCGGCGGCGCGCGGTGCGCGGGTGAGCGGGGTGGACGCGGACGAGAGCCGGCTGGAGCTGGCGCGGGAGCGGCTGACGCCGGACGTCGGGCCTGCCGCGCCCCGGCTGGTCAGCGGCGGGCCGGAAGCAGCGGCGTTCGGGGATTCCGACGCCGCCTCCGCGTCCGCGTTTGACGTAGTGACGGCGTTTCATCCGGTGGGTTGTGTGAGCACCGTCGAGGGGCTGACGGCGTCGCTGACCGCGGCGGCCGGTCTGACGGAGCGGGGCGGTGCGGTGGTGCTGGGCGGCTGGGGCCCGGTGGAGCGGTGTGCGACGGCGGGGGTGCTGCGGGCGGCGCGGCGGCGGCTGGCCGATCCGCCGGGGGACTACGCAGCCGATTCGGCGGTCTGGCGGCCCACCCACCGGGACGATCTGGAGGAGCTGGCGGAGCGGGCCGGGCTGCGGCCGGACGGCTCGGGCCGGGTGGCCTGCCCCTTCGGGTACGCGGATCCGGCGAGCGCGGTGCGCGGGCTGCTGTCGACGGGGCTGTTCGACGCGGCGCTGGCGGTGACCGAGCGGCGGCTGGTGGAGAAGGAGCTGGGCGAGGCGCTGCTTCCGTATCAGCGGGCGGACGGCACGGTGTGGATGCCGAATGTGTTCCGGTATCTGATCGCGCGGACGCCTTAGGGGGCGCCGGGGCGGCCCGGACGGGGGGACGGGTGGTGTGCCGCGCATACGCGTCGACGGTTTGGGGGATATGTCCCCATCGTGGCTACCGTTGCCGTCGAGGAAGGGCGGCCGCCCATGGATTCCCAGCTCGCCCGGCGTATCCGGCTCTTCCGTGAGAGCGGCCGGGTGCGGCCGGAGGTCACCGCTTTCGTGACGGCGGAGCTGGCGGCGCTGGCCGCCGAGGGCCACCGGGTCACCGAGGACAGTGCGGGGATGCTGACGAGTCATCTGATGATGGCGCTGACGCGGCTGTTGGACGGCGAGCCGGTGACGGAGTTCCGCACCGACGGGGCGGTGGCCGCTGAGCTCGCGGACCATCCCGACGCGGTCGCCAGGGCCCGTGCCGTCGCGGTACGGGCGGGCCGCGAACTGGGCGCCGCGCTCCCCCGCTCGGAGATCAACTTCCTGGCCCTGCACCTCGCCGTCCTGTGTGCCGGCGCCGTGCGGGCGGACACCTCGCCGCGAAGGGACACCCCATGACGAAGATCCTCACCGGTGGCGTCGGCAAGTCCGAGGTGGTCGGCGCCGTGACCGGACTCGGGCTGCCGGGCGTCGAGATCGTCGTCAGCAGTGACATGGACGCGGCGGTGCTGCTGCGGGCGGGGCGGGCCGACTACTTTCTCGGCACCTGTCACACCGGTGCCGGCGCCTCGCTGGGCGTGCTGGTCGGTCTGCTGGGGGCGGCCGCTTGCCACACCTTCGGGCGGTCGGTGCCCAGCGGGGCGCAGATCGAGGCGCTGCTGGACGAGGGCAAGCGGGTCTTCGGGTTCGCCGTGGACCAGATCGACGCGGTCGCGCCCGCGCTCGTCCGTGCCCTCGCGGCCCGTACCCTCTGACCTCCGTGGGCGCCCAACTCGCCGCCGCCGCGGGCGGACTGGACTTCGCTCCGGCGCAGCGGCTGACGGTGATCGGGCTGTGTGCGCTGACCGCGTTCGTCTCGCACCGGGCGCTGGCGGTGTTCAACGACGGGGTGCGGCCGTTCCTGCTGGACTTCGTCCAGGGGCGGACCAGGCGCGGCGCGACCGGCGCGGTGTCCTTCGGGCTCTCGGCGGGTTTCGTCTTCGGGCTCGGCGCGCCGATGGCGTTGTCGTCCGGTGTGCTCAATCCCTGGCTGGTGTTTCTGCCGACCGACGTTCTCGGCATCCTCGCGCCGCGGAAGTGGCTGGCGCCGGTGCTGGGCGGTGCCTGGGGCGCGGTGGTCGTCTTCGGTCTCAAGGGGGCGAATGACGCGGCGCACCGGCTGCCGGTGGACTTTCTGACGGCCATGCAGCAGATGTCGACGCCGATCCTGTTCCTGTTCACGCTGTTTCCGGTGCTGGCGGTCTGCAAGCAGTTCGGCAGGGCGCGGGGCGCCGTCGCGGGCGCGGTGGAGCTGGTGCTCGTCGTGCTGACGATGAAGCTGTGGCCGAAGGTGTTCGCGGGGTCGTTGGCGATGGCGGCCGGGGTGCTGATGCTGATCGGTTTCGCGGTGGCCAGGGATCTACGGGAGCGGCGGGACGGGGCGACGACGGATCAGGACGCCGGAAACGAGACGGGCGTCGACGACCCGATGGCCTCGCTGTTCAGCGCGAGCGCTGCCCGGCTGCGACAGCACCTACCACTGTTCATGGCGCTGGGCGCCGGTGTGTGCCTGCTGTCCCAGACGCACATATTCGGCGGCGGTGAGGCGACCAGCTTCCTCATCGCCCAGGGGCAGTACGCGGAGGCGGCCCAGGTCGACTTCTACCGGGCGTTCGGGTTCCTCCCGTTGATCGCCACCACCGCACTGGCCTCCGGGGCGTACGGCATCGCCGGTTTCACCGTCGTCTACCCGCTCGGCTATCTGCTGCCGAACCCGTGGCTGGCGGTGGTGTGCGGTGCGCTGGTCTTCACCGTCGAGGTGCTGGCGCTCAGCGGGATCGGCCGGGTGCTGGGCAGGCTGCCGTCCGTACGCGACTCCTCCGAACGGCTGCGGAGCGCGATCGGCGACACCCTCCAACTGGCCGTCCTCTTCGGTTCGTTGCTGGCCGCGCAGACGATGGGCGGCGGGCTCGGCCTGCTGATCGTCGGCGGGCTGTATCTGCTGAACGAGGCGATGGGGCGGGTCGTGGTCCGGATGGCTGCCGGCCCCGCCGCGGTCCTCGCCGGCGGTGTGCTCCTCAACGTCCTGTACTGGCTGGACCTGTTCACCCCCCTCACGTCCTGAGCGCGGGCGCACACCGCCCGGAGCGGGACGCGGCCGCGTACGACACGGCCGGGAAGGACCTCCATGACCGACCGGCACAGCCCGCCCGGCCCGCTGCGCACCGTCGCGGGCCCGCTGCCCGCCTCCGCCGTGCGCGGCCCGGTGCTCGCCCATGAGCATCTGGCCCTCGATCTCGCCCGTGGCGGCGACCGTACGGCCACTCTCACCGCACCGCACCGGCCCGCCGTCACCCGTGAACTGGCCGCGCTGCGCGCCGGGTTCGGGCTCGCCCTCGTCGTCGAGCTGACCTGCCGGGGCATGGGGCGGGACGTCCGGGCGCTGGCCCGGATCGCCGAGGAGTCCGGTGTCGCGGTCGTCGCCGGCACCGGCTGGTACCACGAGGCGTTCCACCCGCCGGAGGTCGCCACCGCGGACACCGGGCGGCTGACCGCGTCACTGATCGACGAGATCGAGCACGGGTGCGACGGCACCGGCATCCGGCCGGGCGTCATCGGCGAGGCCGGCAGCCACGGCGATGTGCCGAGCGGGCCGGAGCGGCGGACGCTGACCGCCGCCGCCCGTGCGGCCGTCGCCACCGGCCTGTCGCTGGCCACCCATGCGCGGCTCGGCCGCGGTGGCCTGGCCCAGCTGGAGCTGCTGACCGCGGCGGGGCTGCCGCCGCACCGCATCAGCGTCGGCCATCAGGACCTGCTCGACGATCCGGGCGTGCACCGCGAGCTGGCGGCGGCCGGCGCGTATGTCGCGTTCGACACCGTCGGCAAGGAGGGCTACCAGAGCGACGCGGTACGGCTGCGGCTGCTGCTGGCGCTGCTGGAGGCCGGGCACGCGGACCGGGCGCTGCTCAGCTGCGACATCTCCCGGCACGGCTATCTGGCGGACGCGGGCGGAGGCGGGTACGGGCACCTCTTCCGGTCGTTTCTGCCGCGGTTGCGGGCGGCCGGGGCGGACGAGGAGCTGATCGACGGGCTGACGCGGCGCAATCCGCTGCGGTTCCTGACCGGAGGGGAGCCGAGGTGACCACGCGCCCCACTCGCCCCCGTCGACCGGCTCCTCCGGCGGAGCCGCCGCGTCTCCCCCGCACCTTCCCCCTCCCGACCGTCCCCCTCCCCGACGCGCTGACCCGCCAGTTCCGGCTGCTGGAGTGCACCGCCCGGCACTTCGAGGGGCCGCAGCTCTTCGAGGCGGACGCCGGTGTCGTACCGGGTCACGGGCGGCCGCGGAGCACCGCCCGGGTGGAGGCGGTGCTCGCCGACTTCTTCGGGGCCGAGGCCGCGGCACTGGTGCAGGGCGCCGGCACGGGCGCGATCCGGGCCGCGCTCGGCGCCGTCCTGGGGGCGGGCGAGCCGCTGCTGATCCACCGCGCGCCGGTCTACCGCACCACCGCCGTCACCCTGCGCGGCCTGGGCGTCCATACCGTGGAGGCGGATTTCAACGACCGGCGCGAACTGGCCCGTGCGCTGGCGGCCGGGCGGTTCGGGTGGGCGTATGTCCAGCACACCCGGCAGCGGCCGGCGGACTCCTACGACCTGGGGGCGGTGCTGGCGGAGTGCCGGGCGGCGGGGGTGCGCACCGTCGTGGACGACAACTACGCGGTGCTGCGGGTCCCGGCGTGCGGGGTGGAGCTGGGCGCCGACGCGTCCTGTTTCTCGCTGTTCAAGCTGCACGGCCCGGAGGGCGTCGGCGCGGTCCTCGGCAGCGCCGACCTGGTGGCACGGGTGCGGGCGGACAACTACTCGGGCGGCGGCCAGGTCCAGGGCCACCAGGCGCTGGACGCGCTGCGGGCGCTGACCCATGTGCCGGTGATGTGGGCGGTGCAGTCGCAGGTGGCGGCCGAGGTCGCGGAGCGGCTGGCGGCCGGCGAGGTGCCGGGCGTCGCCGAGGTGACGCTCGCCAACGCGCAGGACCGCTGTGTGCTGGTGCGCCTGGACCGCCCGCTGGCCCGCGCGCTGCCGACCGCCGCCGCGCGGCACGGCGCCGCCCCGTACCCGGTGGGCGCCGACTCCCGCTACGAGATCGCCCCGCTCTTCTACCGGCTGTCCGGCTCCGCACTGGCCGATGCGCCCGAGCTCGCCGACTGGGCCGTACGGATCAACCCGATGCGGGCCGGAGCGGATCTCGTCCTGGACATCCTCCGGCGGGCGCTCGCCGACCTGCGCGGGGGCGGCGGCGGGCGGGCTCCGGACGACCCGTGCGAGCCCGCGGACCAGGCCTCGCACGACGGCCTCCCGCCGCACGCCCACCACTCACCGCACGCCTGCCCCAAGGACCATGTCTCCCTCAAGGACAACGACTGACGTGTTCCTCGACACCGTCCTCGCCCGCAATCCCCGGCTGGTCGCCTTCGCGACCGAGCTGCACGAGGCCGGCGCCATCCCGCCCGACAGCTATGTGCTGGACCTGGACGCCGTGGAGTCGAACGCGGCGCTGCTCGCCGCCGAAGCCGGGCGCCTGGGCCTGCGGCTCTGGCCCGTGGTCAAGCAGGTGGGCCGGAATCCCGAGCTCATCCGGGCCGTCGCCCGGCACCTCCCGGCGTTCGCCGCGATCGACGCGCCCGAGGCCCGGACGCTGTGTGCGGCGGGCGCGCGGGCCGGGAACCTCGGGCATCTGGTGCAGATCCCGTTCCGTGCGCTGCCGGAGCTGCTCGCCTGGCGCCCGGAGGCGGTCACCGTCTACGACCTCGCCAACGCCCGCGCGGTCTCGGACGCGGCCCGGCGGCTCGGCCTCGTCCAGGACATCCTCGTCCGCGTCGAGGGCGTGCCGGGCAGCGTCCATCCGGGCCAGGAGGGGGGTGTACCGGTCGCCTCGCTGGACGCCTTCGCCGCCGCGGCCGCGCGCCTTCCCGGCGTACGTGTCGCGGGGGTGACGGCGTTCCCGTGTCTGGCGTGCGCACCGGACACGGGCCGCCCGCTCCCCGCCCCGAACCTCCAACTGGCTTGCGAGGCAAGGGAGTTGCTCGCCTCCCGCGCCGGGGTGGCCGCCGCCCGGCTGACGCTGAGCGCGCCCGGCGTCACCTCGATGGCGAGCCTTCCGCTGCTGGCCCGCCTCGGCGCGACCCACGGGGAGCCCGGACACGCGCTGACCGGCACCACTCCGCTGCACGCCGTCGACCCGAGGCAGCCGGAGCGGCCCGCGTACGTGTACGTCAGCGAGGTCGCGCATCTGCTCGCGGACGGCCGCCCGGCGCTGTTCGGCGGCGGTTTCTACCCCCGGGCCTCGATCCGGTCCGCGCTGATCCCGCGCACCGGCGCCCGCCTCGCGGTGCGGGCGGCGCCGGCGGCGAACATCGACTACTACCGGCTGCTGGAGCCGGGCGACGCACGGCCCGGCGACACGGCCGTGCTGGCCTTCCGTACCCAGGTCTTCACCACCCGCAGCACGGTCGCCGTCGTGTCCGGACTCGACGGCGGCGCAGGGAAGTTGACGGGGCGATACGACCCTTGGGGACGGCCGGTCGTGGAGCCGTGAGGACCGGGGCGCCCCTGGCCCGTGGCCCAACCGCCCCTTGGCCCTGCCCTGCGGCCCAACCATCCCTTTGGCCCTGCCCTGCGGCTCAACCGCCCCTTTGAACCTGGCCCGCGGCTCAACCGCCCCTTGGCCCTTCCCCGCCGCCCACCCCGCACCTTTGTTTTTTCCCCGCCGCCCACCCCCCTTCGGGGGGTGGGCGGGTGTGGAGGCTCGGTTTCGGGTGCGGAGCCTCGGATTCCGCGCCGGCAAGCGGACGGGCCGGCTCAGGACCTCAGCCCATGAACTTCTTGAACTCCTCCGGGAGTTCGAAGTTCTGCGGGTCCTGCCCGCCCTGCGGCAGCCCCAGCGGGTTGCCGGCCTCGGCGGCCTCGCGGCGGGCGGCCGCGGCCTGCTCCTCGGCCTTGCGCTTCATCGGGTTGCCGCTCTTGCGCTTGCCCTTGGCCTGCTTGACCTGCTTCTTCTTCCGGGAGGCGCCGCCACCCATGCCCGGCATCCCCGGCATGCCCGGCATGCCGCCGCCCTGGGCCATCCTCGACATCATCTTGCGGGCCTCGAAGAACCGCTCGACGAGGTTCTTCACGGTGCTGACATCGACGCCGGAGCCCTTGGCGATACGGGCGCGGCGCGAGCCGTTGATGATCGTCGGCTCCTGGCGCTCGGCCGGGGTCATCGACTTGATGATGGCGGCCGTGCGGTCGACCTCGCGCTCGTCGAGGTTGTTGATCTGGTCCTTCATCTGCCCCATGCCGGGCAGCATGCCGAGGAGCTTCGAGATGGAGCCCATCTTGCGGACCTGCTCCATCTGGGCCAGGAAGTCGTCGAGCGTGAACTCCTTGGGGCCCTTCTGGAGCTTGGCCGCCATCTTCTCGGCCTCGGCCTGGCTGAAGGTCTGCTCGGCCTTCTCGATGAGCGACAGCATGTCGCCCATGCCGAGGATGCGGGACGCCATGCGGTCCGGGTGGAACGCGTCGAAGTCGTCCAGCTTCTCGCCGTTGGAGGCGAACATGATCTGCTTGCCGGTGACGTGCGCGATGGACAGCGCGGCACCACCGCGGGCGTCACCGTCGAGCTTGGAGAGCACCACGCCGTCGAAGCCGACGCCGTCGCGGAACGCCTCGGCGGTGTTGACCGCGTCCTGGCCGATCATCGCGTCGACGATGAAGAGGATCTCGTCCGGGCTGACCGCGTCGCGGATGTCCGCGGCCTGCTGCATCAGCTCCTGGTCGATGCCCAGGCGGCCGGCGGTGTCGACGATGACGACGTCGTGCTGCTTGCCGCGGGCGAACTCGATGGAGTCCTTGGCGACCTTGACGGGGTCGCCGGTGCCGTTGCCGGGCTCGGGCGCGTAGATCGCGACACCGGCGCGCTCGGCGACGACGGAGAGCTGGTTGACGGCGTTGGGACGCTGGAGGTCACAGGCGACGAGCAGCGGGGCGTGGCCCTGCGCCTTGAGCCAGCGGCCGAGCTTGCCGGCGAGGGTGGTCTTACCCGCACCCTGGAGACCGGCCAGCATGATCACGGTCGGCGGGGTCTTGGCGAACCGCAGCCGGCGGGTCTCGCCGCCGAGGATGCCGATGAGCTCCTCGTTGACGATCTTGATGACCTGCTGGGCGGGGTTCAGCGCCTGGGAGACCTCGGAGCCGGTGGCCCGGTCCTTGACCTGCTTGATGAAGGCCCGTACGACGGGGAGGGCGACGTCGGCCTCGAGCAGGGCGATACGGATCTCACGCGCTGTGGCGTCGATGTCCGCCTCGCTCAGGCGGCCCTTGCCCCGGAGGTTTTTGAAAGTACTCGCCAGGCGGTCGGAAAGCGTATCGAACACGGCGGTCGTCGATCCTCAGGGGTCGGGGGCGGAGGTAATCGCCTCCTAGGGTATCCGGCCTGGCAAGCGACCCACCGCGGACCGGCGGCGTGCGGGCGGCCGACGGCCCGCCGGCATGGTGACGCGGATCACTCCAGCGCGCTCTGCACCCCGCGGACGAGGGCCGCGGACTGGTCGGCGGGCAGCGGAGCGCCCTTGGTGTCCGTCACATAGAAGGCGTCCACGGCGTTCGATCCGAGCGTGCTGATGTGGGCGCTGCGGACGCTGACGCCCGCCTCCTCCAGCGCGCGCCCGATCCGGTGCAGCAGGCCGTGCGCGTCCTGGGCGCGGACCTCGATGACGGTCGCGGTGCGGGACGTGCCGGGGGCGACGGTGACGCGGGGCGGCGGGGCGAGGACGGCACGGGAGCGGCGGGCGTAGGCGCGTTCGCGTTCGGCGAGGCGGGCCGGGATGTCCAGCGAGCCGTCGAGGGCGCGGACCAGGTCGGCGCGGAGCCGGACGGCCTGCGGCAGCGAGCCGTATTCGGCGGCCACCCGCCAGCTGAGCAGCAGGACCGGGCCCTCCCCGATGGGGTCGACGGTGCCCAGGTCGGCGGCGCGGACGGTGAGCCGGTGCAGGGCAAGGACGCCGGCCGCGGCGGCGAGGACACCGGGCTGGTCGGGGACGGCGATGAGCAGTTCGACGCCGACCGGCTCCGGGCCGTCGCCGGACTCGGTCGCGTGCTCGCCCACGGGGGCCTCGTCGCGGGTGCGCAGGGCCAGGACCGGGCCGCCGGTGCGGGCCGCCTCGATCGCCAGCCGCTCCTGCTCGGCGGTCGGCTCGTCCGTCGGACGGCCCTCCGGTACGGCCTCCCCCGCGAGCTGCGCGCCGACGCGTTTGACGAGGTCGGCGACGAGTCCGCCGCGCCAGGCGGACCAGGCGGCGGGCCCGGTGGCGAGCGCGTCGGCCTCGGTCAGGGCGTGCAGCAGTTCCAGGGTGCCGGCGCTGCCGACGGCGTCCGCGACCGCGCCGACGGTCTCCGGGTCGTCCAGGTCGCGGCGGGTGGCGGTCTCGATGAGCAGCAGATGGTGCCGTACGAGGGTGGCGATCACCGCGACGTCGCGGGCGTCGAAGCCGAGCCGGGTGGCCATGTCGCGGGCGATGGTCTCGCCGGCCACGGAGTGGTCGCCGGGCCAGCCCTTGCCGATGTCGTGCAGCAGGGCGGCGATCAGCAGCAGGTCGGGGCGGTGCACCCGGCGGGTCAGCGCGGAGGCCCGGACGGCGGTCTCGACCAGGTGGCGGTCGACGGTCCAGGTGTGGACAGGATTGCGCTGCGGACGGCAGCGGACGCGCTCCCAGTCGGGCAGCAGCTGTGTGATGACGCCCTCGGCCTCCAGGGACTCCCATACGGGCACGGTGTGCGCGCCCGCGCCGAGGAGCGTGATCAGCTGCTCGCGGGCCTCGGCGGGCCACGGCACGGGCAGGTCGGCGGCGGCACGGGCGCACCGGCGGATCGCGTGCACCGCCAGCGGCAGCCCGGCCTGGGCGGCGGCGGCCGCGGCGCGCAGCACCAGCACCGGGTCCCGTTCCGGGCGGGCGGTGCGGGCCAGCACCGCCTCGCCGTCGAGTTCGACGACGCCCTCGGCGAGCGGCGAGCGCTCCCCCTTGGCGGCGCCCCGGCCGGGCAACAGCCCGCGCAGCATGGGTTTGACGGAGCGGGCCCGCAGTACCCGGCCGACCTCGCGCCAGGTGACGTCGGCGGCGTAGGAGATGGTGCGGGCGGATTCGTAGGTCTGCCGCAGCAGGGTGTCCGCGTCGAGCAGGCCGAGGGCGTCGGCGACCTGGGGCTGCTCCTGGAGGGAGAGCCGGTCGGTGGCGCGCCCGGTGACCAGGTGGAGCGCGTCGCGGGTGTCGAGCAGGCGGGTGCGGGCGGCTTCCAGGCCGCCGCGGGGGGCGTCGGCGAGCCAGGACGCGGCGACCGCCCGGAGCGCGGTGGCGTCCCGCAGTCCGCCCCTGGACTCCTTGAGGTCGGGTTCGAGGAGGTATTGCAGCTCGCCCTGCCGTTCGGCGCGCTCCTGGCACATCTCGTGGAGTTCGGGCAGTCGCTTGGGGGCGCTCTCGCGCCAGTCGGCGTACGCGGCGGTGCGCAGCGCGGCGGTCAGCTCCGGGTCTCCGGCCAGGTGGCGGGCGTCGAGCAGGCCCAGTTGCACCTTGAGGTCCTCGCGGGCCGCGGTACGGGCCTCGGCGGGGGTGCGTACGGAGTGGTCGAGGTCCAGGCCGAGGTCCCAGACGGGGTACCAGAGGCGGTCGGCGAGGGCGGCGACGGCGCCGGGGTCGGCGCGTCCGTCGTGCAGCAGCAGGAGGTCGAGGTCGCTGCGCGGGGAGAGTTCGCCGCGGCCGTATCCGCCGACGGCGACGAGGGCGGCGCCGTGCACGCCGGAGGCGCTGGCGGCGCCGGCGAGGAGAGCGGTGAGCCAGTCGTCGGTCAGCCGGGCGAGGGCGGCGCGGCGGTCCGGGCCCGTGGGGGCGTCGTCCTGGAGGAGCCGCAGCCGGGCCGCGGGATAGCCGCCTTCGGGGGCGGGCGCGGGGGTGGCCCCGGGGTCGGTGTGCGGGCCCGGTACTCCGCCCGGCCCTGCCGTTTCCTCGACTCTCTCCGTCAACTCGGGCGCTCCTTGGTCGTGTTGTTGCCCGCGGTCACCGCTGTCCCCGTTGTCGCGTACCGCTCGTCCCGTGCCGGCTGCCCCCGTAGGTACTCCGGCTCCGGCCTCCGGCGGCGGTTGCCGCGCCGGGGGCCGGAGCCGGGTCACTCGGACGTGCTGGCTGTAACACCGTTACAGTGCGTCCGGGCCGCGCTCGCCCGTCCGTACGCGCACCGCCTCGTCGACGGGCACGCTCCACACCTTTCCGTCGCCGATCTTGCCGGTGCGGGCCGCCTTCACGACGACGTCCACCAGTCCTTCGGCGTCCGCGTCCTCGACGAGCACCTCGATCCGGATCTTCGGCACCAGGTCGACGGTGTACTCGGCGCCGCGGTACACCTCGGTGTGCCCGCGCTGCCTGCCGTAGCCGCTGGCCTCGGTGACGGTCAGACCGTGCACCCCGAAGGCCTGCAGTGCTTCCTTCACCTCGTCCAGCCGGTGCGGCTTGATTACTGCCGTGATGAGCTTCACGCGTCCACCTTCTTCGTCTTGCCCTGCTTGCCGGCCGGCTCGGCGGTCGCGCCGCCGGTCGCGGGGACCGCTGCCGTACGGGCGACCGAGCCGCCGCCGGTGCCGGTGAAGTCGTACGCCGTCTCGGCGTGCGCGGCCTGGTCGACGCCGGAGATCTCCTCGTCCTCGCTGACCCGGAAGCCCATCACCAAGTCGATGACCTTGGCAAGGACGAACGAGGCGATCAGCGAGTAGGCCAGTACCGCGCCCACACCGATGGCCTGCTTGCTCAGCTGCTCGACGCCGCCGCCGTAGAAGAGGCCCTGGGCCTTGCTCTGTCCTTCGCCGGTGGCGAAGAGGCCGATGAGCAGCGAGCCGACGACACCGCCGACGAGGTGGACGCCGACGACGTCCAGGGAGTCGTCGTAACCGAGCTTGTACTTCAGGCCGACGGCCATGGCGCACAGCACACCGGCGATGGCGCCGACCGCGATCGCGCCGAGCGGGCTGACCGCGCCGCAGGCCGGGGTGATGGCGACCAGACCCGCGACCGCACCGGAGGCGGCGCCCAGCGTGGTGAACGAACCGTGGCGCAGCTTCTCGTACGCCAGCCAGCCGAGCATCGCGGCGGCGGTGGCGACCTGGGTGTTGACGAAGGCGAGCGCGCCGATGCCGTCGTCATTGCCGAGCCAGGAGCCGGCGTTGAAGCCGAACCAGCCGAACCAGAGGAGACCGGCGCCGAGCATGACCAGCGGGAGGCTGTGCGGCCGCATCGGGTCCTTCTTGAAGCCGATGCGCTTGCCGATGACCAGGATGACGCCGAGGGCGGCGGCACCGGCGTTGATGTGGACGGCCGTACCGCCCGCGAAGTCGATCACGCCGAGCTCGAAGAGCCAGCCGCCGGCACCCCACACCCAGTGGGCGACCGGGAAGTACACGATCGTGACCCACAGGACGATGAACAGGGACCAGGCGGTGAACTTCACGCGGTCCGCGAGGGCACCGCTGATCAGCGCCGGAGTGATGATCGCGAACATCAGCTGGAAGGCCGCGAAGACCGAGACCGGAATGGTGTAGCCGGGCCACAGATCGGTGAGGCCGATACCGCTGAAGCCGACGTAGTCGCCGGTCCAGCCGATGATCGAACCGTGGTCGGTGCCGAAGGCCAGGCTGAAGCCGTAGAGCACCCACAGCAGGGTCACCAGACCGAGACTGATGAAGCTCATCATCAGCATGTTCAGCACGCTCTTCACGCGGACCATGCCGCCGTAGAAGAACGCCAGGGCGGGCGTCATCACCATCACCAGCGCGGTGGCGATCAGCATGAATCCGGTATTGGCCGGGCTCAGCTCGACCTTGTCTGCTGCGAGCGTCAGGATGCCTGGGGGCATCGGCGTCTCCTCGTCGTCGATGCGGCCCGTGCGGGCGTGTTTCTGGTGGGCCGACTTGGCCATGAGGTTGTCGCAGCGTGGTTTCGGCCAAACCTTGCCGGTGTTTCACGGCAGTGACGAAGACGGCGGCAGTGTTACGCGCCGGTGAACTGGGGGATCAACACGCGATGCCGCGTTTCAACCCCCGAAACCACCAACCCGGCCACGGTCCCCACCCTCGTTGACCAGGCGGCGGGGGAGCCGAGTCGGGCTGTACGGGGTGGGTGGCCGTGGCCGGGAGTCCTGGGGGTGCGGTCAGCCGACCTCCGCCGCGGTTTCCGGCAGCTGGCGGGAGAGCTCGTCACTCAGCTGGACCACCTCGGCGACACCGCCGAATTCCCGGGCCGCGGTGTCCACCGTCTTGCGCAGCCGGGTGTTGACCCGCTCCGAGCGGACCTGCTTGGCGAACGGGATGGCCTTGTGCGCCATCTCCGCGCAGGCCTCCGGCTCCTTCTGCAGCAGCCGCACCGTCGCCATCCCGATGAGGTTGAGCGCATACGAACGCTGGTGCTCGGGGTCCTGGCGGAACAGGTCGACGGCGCGCTCCATGACGGGCTCGGCGAGCGAGGCGTACGTGGGGCTGCGGCCGGCCACGTAGGCCAGGTCGCGGTAGGAGTGGGCGTTCTCGGCGTTCAGCTCCGCCTCGGAGAAGAAGCGGATCCAGTCCGGCTCCGGCTCGCCGGGCATCGCGTCGGAGAAGGTGTCCTCGGCCATCCGGACGGCCCGCTTGACCTTGCTGGGCTGGCCGATCCCGGCGTACGCGCGCGCCTCCATCGCATACAACATCGCCTGGGTGCGCGGGGTCGCCGTCTCACGGCTGCCGTACTGGGCGAGATGGATCAGCTCCAGCGCGTCCTCGGACCGGCCGAGATGGATCATCTGCCGGCTCATGCTGGAGAGGATGTACGAGCCGAGGGGACGGTCGCCGGCCTCCTTGGAGGCGTGCAGCGCCAGCACGAAGTACTTCTGGGCGGTGGGCTGCAGTCCGATGTCGTAGCTCATCCAGCCGGCCAGCTCGGCGAGCTCCGCGGCGACCTTGAAGAGCCGCTTGGCCACCGATTCCGGGTGCGGCTCCTGGAGCAGGTCGGTGACCTCGTGCAGCTGGCCGACCACCGCTTTGCGCCGGAGCCCGCCGCCGCACTGCGCGTCCCACTGCCGGAACATCGCGGTCGTCGACTCCAGCAGATCGAGTTCCGGCTTGGAGAGCCTGGCCGACCGCCGCACCCGGTCCGGCTGCGCCTCCGCGTCGCCCTGTCCGGCGGGCACCGGCACCAGCCAGCGCTGCATCGGCTCGATGAGGGTCGGCCCGGCGGCCAGCGCGAGCGAGGTGCCCAGGAAGCCGCGGCGCGCCAGCATCAGGTCGCTGCGGGAGAACTCGCTGATGAGGTTGACGGTCTGGGGCCCGGCCCAGGGCAGATCCACACCGGAGACGGACGGGGACTGGTGCGCGGAGCGCAGGCCCAGCTCCTCGATGCCGACCACACAGCCGAAGCGTTCCGAGAACAGCTCGGAGAGGATCCGCGGAATGGGCTCGCGCGGCTGCTCGCCGTCCAGCCAGCGGCGCACCCGCGAGGTGTCGGTACTGATGTGGTGGGCGCCCATCGTCCGCGCCCGGCGGTTGACCTGTCGTGCCAGCTCGCCCTTGGACCAGCCGCTGCGTACGAACCATGAACCCAACTGCGCGTTGGGACGCTTGACGGCGTCGGTGCCGCCTGAACCGCCGGAACCGGCGGTGCCGCCGTTGCCGCCCACTGGAACGCCCCCATCCCTTGCCGCCGCCGAAGCTTCGTCGCGAACCACCCACAGGCTGCCGCCCGTCGCGGCGCCTGTCCCGGGTACATCTACCCGATGCCGGATTCCGGCCACACCTCCAGCCGGTGAGCTACCGGCGGGTTGCCACCGGCATACCCGTGCGAATGATGCCTCTCCGGGGTTCGTGCACTGAAAGTAATCCTACGATCACGCCCCTCGCGAGGGCGATTGCGGAAACGCCACCATTCGCCACCCCTTCGAATGAACTCCCCGGCGGAGTCTCGCGATTGACTTGACACAGGTCGACAACGGCCGGGCGGAGCGAAGCACGCGACGGCGTGCGCACCGCCCCACACCACCCGGCGCACGACACCACATCACCGGCAGCGCGGACCGACGACGGAGCGTCAACACCGCTCCGCGTCAACGCGCCGACTCGTAACCGCAGGCACGGACCACCCGTTGGAGGGGGCATGGGCTTCACGATCGGCGGCATCCGGGAGCGTTCCGGCTCGCGGCGCCGCGCCCGCTCGACCGAAGGCACGGCGGTGGCGGAGTACACCGGACTGTGGGGCTGGGACGTCGTCCCCGGCGCCCGCGCGGTCCGCGCAGGCGGCCGTACGGACTGCTCGTGCGGGGCCGCGGACTGTCCGGCGCCCGGCGCGCACCCCCTGGGCTTCGGCCATGAGCTGGCCGCCGGCGCGACATTAGAGAAGGCCGCGGATGCCTGGGCGGAGACCCCGGGCGCGGCCGTACTCCTCCCGGTGGGCAGGTTCTTCGACGTCCTCGACGTACCGGAAGCCGCGGGCCGGTGCGCGCTGGTGCGCCAGGAGCGGATGGGGCTGCCGCTCGGCCCGGTCGCGGCCACCCCGACCGGCCGCGCGCTGTTCTTCGTCGCCCCCGGAGCCGCCGCCGACCTGCCCGGCCTGCTCTACCGGATGGGCTGGGACGACGCCGATCTCGATCTGCGGCCCCTGGGCCGCGGCGACCACGTCACCGCGCCACCGTCCGACCACGGCGGCCACGGCCCGATGCGCTGGCTGCGTCCCCCGACCCTGGACACCGCGGGCCGGCCGCCGGAGGCCCGGCTGCTGGTGGGCACCCTGGCCTACTGCCTCTTACGCCTGAACCGGCGGCTGCCCCTTGCGCCTAAGCCGGCGCCGCTCTCGCGCAAGCGGTGACTCGCTGCCCTTGCGCCTGAACCGGCGCCGCTCTCGCGTAGGTGGCTGAGCACCGTTGGGGTGCCTCAATCGATGGTTGCTGTACGGGCAGGCGAAGGGCCCCACCGCATGTCCAGCGGTGGGGCCCTTCGGTGATCACGCCCCCGATGGTTCCGGGGGTCGGCGGCGCTAGTCGCCGATAAGAGCATCGACGAACGCCTCGGGCTCGAAGGGCGCCAGGTCGTCCGCGCCCTCGCCCAGGCCCACCAGCTTGACCGGTACGCCGAGCTCGCGCTGGACGGCGACGATGATGCCGCCCTTGGCGGTGCCGTCGAGCTTGGTCAGCACCACGCCGGTGATGTCCACGACCTCGGCGAACACGCGCGCCTGCACCAGGCCGTTCTGGCCGGTGGTGGCGTCCAGGACGAGCAGCACCTCGCCGACCGGGCCGTGCTTCTCGACGACCCGCTTGACCTTGCCGAGCTCGTCCATCAGACCGGTCTTGGTGTGCAGCCGGCCCGCGGTGTCGATGAGGACGACATCGGCGGTCTCGGCGATACCTTCCTTCACCGCGTCGTAGGCGATCGACGCGGGGTCACCGCCCTCGGGCCCGCGGACCGTACGGGCACCCACCCGCTCGCCCCACGTCTGCAGCTGGTCGGCGGCCGCGGCACGGAACGTGTCGGCCGCGCCGAGGACCACGGACTTGCCGTCGGCGACCAGGACGCGCGCGAGCTTGCCCGTGGTCGTGGTCTTCCCGGTGCCGTTGACGCCGACGACCAGGACGACGCCGGGGATCTCGTCGCCGCCGTTGCCGATGCCGTTGGCGGTGTGCACGGAACGGTCCGCGTCCGTGCCGATGAGGGCGAGCAGCTCCTCACGCAGCAGGAGGCGCAGATCCTCGGGCGTACGGGTGCCGAGGACCTTGACCCGCTCGCGCAGCCGGTCGACGAGCTCCTGGGTGGGGGCGACGCCGACGTCCGCGGTCAGCAGGGTGTCCTCGATCTCCTCCCAGGTCTCGTCGTCGAGGCGCTCGCGGGAGAGCAGCGTCAGCAGGCCCTTGCCCAGGGAGGTCTGCGAGCGGGAGAGCCGGGCACGCAGCCGGACCAGCCGGCCGGCGGTGGGCTCGGGGACCTCGACCGCCGGCGCGACGGGCGCCTCGGGCTCGGCCACCTCGACCGGCGCCTCGGCCTCCGCCGTCGGCAGGCCGACCTCTTCGATGGTGCGGCGGGCTTCTTCTCGTGGGGTCTCGGCCTCCTCGCCGACCTGCGGTTCGGCGGGGGGCGCGGTAACGGGTGGGGTGACGGGGGCAGCCGGCGGGGGCGGCGGCAGCTGCTTCTTCTTGCGGCCGCTGACGACGAGCCCGCCGACCGCGCCGAGCACGACCACGGCGATGAGTACAGCAAGGATGACGGTTTCCATAACTCCTTCAGTATCAGCCACGCGCGTCCCGCGGGGGCGCTGCGCATCGCTTCGCTCGGGCCGCTTTCGGTTTCCCACCGCGGGGGCTGTTCGCCGTCGCCCCCCACCGGCCGCCGGGCAGCCCCGCGCGGCGGACCGGCCCGCCGCGGCCGCCACGGCGAGCAACCGCCACGGCGGGACAGCCGAGAACAACCCAGGCCAAAGGGTGGCGGATGGGCTCTCCGACGAGGCCCTGGCGAGCCCGTCCTCGTCGGCCCGCCCAACAGGACGTACAGGCAGAACTTGGATCAAAGTACGATGGTCGTCAGCCACGCAACGCGCGTAGAGTCCTGGCAACCAAACGGCCAGGCATCACAGCCGCTGCCTGCACCTCCTCCCCGGGGGTGCCTTCCAGACCCCCGCGCACGGAGATACCTGCACATGGGCACCACGTCCGCTCCCGAAACCGAAGGCGCCGTCGAGACACGGGGCATCGAGCCCGTCCCCGACAACGAGCGCCAGGGCCGCGTCCGCGAGCTCTTCCCGACCTGGGTCGCCGCCAATATCAGTGTGTTGCTGCTCACCATGGGCGCCTCGCTCGTCGTCAACAACGGACTGAACTTCTGGCAGGTCCTGCTGGTGGCCGCGGTCGCCGCCGCCGTCGCCTTCGGCATGGTCGGCGTGCTGTCGGTCTCCGGTAAGTGGGGCGGCGCGCCCGGCGCGATGCTCTCCCGGGCCGCCTTCGGCGTCCGCGGCAACTACTTCCCCGGGGCGATCCTGTGGGTCGCCCGCTTCGGCTGGGAGACGATCAACGCGGTCACCGGCGCGTACGCCGTGCTGACCGTGCTGAACCTGCTGTTCGGCATCAAGAGCAACAACGTCCTGGTCGTCGTCACACTGCTGGCCTTCGTGGCCGTCACCTACCTGGTGAGCGGGCTGGGCCGCAAGGCGCTGAACGTCTGCAACAAGTACTCGACGTACCTGTTCGGCCTGTTCAGCATCATGGTGCTGGTCTACCTGATCGCCACCATGGACTGGGACGCGGTCTTCGCGAAGAAGGCCGGCACCACCGCGATGGTGATCGCGGGCATCGGCACGATCGCGGCCGGCGGCATCAGCTGGGTCCCGACCGGTCCCGACTTCGCGCGCTACCTGCCGCACTCCGCGTCCGGCAAGAAGATCGTCGGTACGACCGTCTCCGGCGCGGCCCTGGTGCTGCTCCCGATGGTGCTGATGGGCGGCGTGATGGCCGTCTCCAGCCCCAAGCTGGCCGGCCAGAACACCGACCCGATGTCGTTCCTCGGCAGCATCCTGCCGACCTGGCTCGCGGTTCCGTACCTGGTCACCGCGCTGGTCGGGATGGTGCTGATCAACAGCCTCTCGATGTACTCCGCGGGCTTCACCGCACAGACGATGGGCGTCAAGCTGCCGCGCGCCCTGGCGGTCAGCATCAACGCCATCATCAGCCTGGTCGGCGGCCTGTTCATGATGCTGGTCGCGAAGGACTTCATCGGCCAGTTCATCGCCTTCCTGACGCTGCTCGCGGTGTCCTTCTCCGCCTGGATCGGCGTCTACGGCATCGACATGGCGCGGCGGCGCAAGCTGGCGGTCCGCTACGACGCCGACAGCCTGATGGACACCGGCCGCACCAGCCGCTACTGGTACGTCGGCGGCTTCTGCTGGCAGGCCATGACGGCCTGGTCGGTGGCGCTCGCCGCGGGCCTGTGCTTCACCAAGGTCCAGTGGTTCACCGGCCCGCTGGCCACCACCTGGATCGGTGAGAACGGCCTGGGCTGGGCGGCCACCATTCTGATCGCCGCGGTGGTCTTCGCGGCACTGCCGACGCCCAAGGAGACCGCGCCGGCGGCGGCCGGAAGCCGGTCCGCCGAGGAGCGGGAGCCGGTCGAGGTCGGCTGACGGCCACACCGGGCCCGGATCGGGCCGCCGCTGAGCGGCCCGACGCAACGTAGGCCGACATCCCCTTCGCCACCGTCCTGGCGGAGGGGATGTTGTTTTGTGGGGGCGGTTGCGGCGGCGGGTGGTTTCCGGCGGCGGGCGGTTTCGGCGAAGACAGGGCCGGCGCCCTAGGCTCACCCACTGCCTTTTCCGGGCCCAGCCGCCCAGGGGTGGCCGCTCCAGTGCCCGCCCACCCGGGGGTGGCCGTGTCACCGGCGGGCGGGGACGGACCGTAGGACCGGAGACCTGGGACCCGGCCCCGCAAGCCCCACTGCGCGGCACCCGGCAACGTGGGAAGCGGCACACGCACAAGCAACTGCGCCCCGGCTCGGAGTGAGCCGGGGCGCAGCCAGTACTGAGGAGAGGGGCTGGCGGGGGGTTAGCCCATCTCCTCCAACGCCTTGCCCTTCGTCTCCTTGACGTACTTCAGCACGAAGGGGACCGAGAGCAGAGCGAAGATCATGTAGATCACGTACGTGCCGGACAGGTTCCAGTCCGCCAGGCTCGGGAAGCTGGCCGTGATGGCCCAGTTGGCGATCCACTGCGCGGAGGCGGCGACGCCCAGCGCGGCGGCGCGGATCCGGTTCGGGAACATCTCGCCGAGGAAGACCCAGACCACGACGCCCCAGGAGAGGGCGAAGAAGAGCACGAAGACATGTGCCGCGATCAGCGCCACGGTGCCCTCGGTGGTCGGCAGGGTGCCGGCCGCGGTCTTGGCGGAGAAGGCCCAGGCCTCCAGGCCCAGGGAGACGGCCATGCCGATCGAGCCGACCAGCGCCAGCGGGCGGCGGCCGATCCGGTCGACGAGGAGCATCGCGATCACGGTGCCGATGATGTTGATGATCGACGTCGTGAAGCTGTAGAAGAACGAGCTGCTCGGGTCGACGCCGACGGACTGCCACAGCGTCGAGGAGTAGTAGAAGGCGACGTTGATGCCGACCAGCTGCTGGAAGACGGAGAGGCCGATACCGACCCAGACGATCGGCAGGAAGCCCATCTTCCTGCCGAGCAGGTCCTTGAACGTCGACTTGTGCTCGCTGCGCATCGCGTCCTCGATCTCGGCGATGCGGGTGTCGAGGTCGACGGTGTGGCCCTCGACCTCGGCCAGCACCTCCTTGGCGCGGGTGGCCTTGCCGACGGAGATCAGGTAACGCGGCGACTCGGGGATCGCGAAGGAGAGCAGACCGTAGAGCACGGCCGGGACGACCATCACGCCGAGCATCCACTGCCAGGCCTCCAGGCCGGCGATGGTGCCGCGCTGGTCGCCGCCGGCCAGGTTGAGGATGCCCCAGTTGACGAGCTGGGAGACGGCGATGCCGATGACGATGGCGGCCTGCTGGAAGGCGCCGAGCCGGCCCCGGTAGGCGGGCGGCGAGACCTCGGCGATGTAGGCCGGGCCGATGACCGAGGCCATACCGATCGCGAAGCCGCCGATGACCCGCCAGAAGGCGAGGTCCCACAGGCCGAACGGTACGGCGGAGCCGACGGCGCTGATGGTGAACAGCACCGCGGCGATCTGCATCACCCGGATCCGGCCGATGCGGTCCGCGATCCGGCCGGCGGTCGCGGCGCCGACGGCGCAGCCGATCAGGGCGACGGCGATCACCTGGGCCAGGACGGCGGACCCGACGTCGTAACGGCCGCGGATCGCCTCGACGGCACCGTTGATCACGGAACTGTCGTAGCCGAAGAGGAAGCCGCCCATCGCGGCAGCCGCGGTGATGAAGATGACATGGCCGAGGTGGTCCGGGTGGGCCTTGCGGCCTTCCGGGACCGTCGGCGGCGCGGTGCTGGTCAACGTGAACTCCAGTTGCCCGGCTGCGCTGCCGGGCGTCGGGGGCTGGCCCTTCCAGTGGCGCACGGGTGAGGGGCACCCACCACTTGAAGGTAAAAGCAACGTTGCAGAGACTATGCCTTCAAGTTTCGAAGTCAATAGGACGTGACGAATTCGTTTCTCGGCCACCCGAGGGCCAATACGTTCAAGTTGTGAAGGTAAGGAAGATGCGGGAACGGGGTCAGTGGAGCCGCTGGCTGATGACCTTGGATACGCCGTCCCCCTGCATGGACACCCCGTAGAGCGCGTCCGCGACCTCCATCGTGCGCTTCTGATGGGTGATCACAATCAGCTGGGAACTCTCCTGGAGCTCCTCCATGATCCGGATCAGCCGCTGCAGATTGGTGTCGTCGAGCGCCGCCTCGACCTCGTCCATGACATAGAAGGGGCTGGGGCGCGCCTTGAAGATCGACACCAGCAGCGCCACGGCCGTCAGGGACCGCTCGCCGCCCGAGAGCAGCGACAGCCGCTTGACCTTCTTGCCCGGCGGGCGCGCCTCCACCTCCACTCCGGTGGCGAGCATGTCGTCCGGGTTGGTCAGGATCAGCCGGCCCTCGCCGCCGGGGAAGAGCCGCGAGAAGACGCCCTCGAATTCACGGGCGGTGTCGTGGTACGCCTCGGTGAAGACCTGCTCCACCCGCTCGTCGACTTCCTTGATCACCTGTAGCAGATCGGCCCGGGTCTTCTTGAGGTCCTCAAGCTGTTCGCTGAGGAACTTGTGGCGCTCCTCCAGCGCCGCGAATTCCTCCAGCGCCAGCGGATTCACCTTCCCGAGCTGCTGATACGCCCGTTCGGCGGCCCGCAGCCGCTTCTCCTGCTCGGCCCGTACGTAGGCCACCGGCTGGTTCCGTGGGTGTTCGGGGTCATCCGGCAGCTGCTCGCCCTCGGCCGGCGGCGACGGCGGTACGGGCTGGTCGGGCCCGTACTCCGCGATCAGCCCGGCCGGCTCCACCCCCAGCTCCTCCAGCGCCTTGGTCTCCAGCTGCTCGATCCGCAGCCGCTTCTCCGCGCCCAGCACCTCGCCCCGGTGCACCGAGTCCGTCAGCTTGTCCAGCTCGGACTTCAGCTCCCGGCCCTGGTTGCGCTCGGCCACCAGGGCCGCTTCCCGCTCGGCCTTGGCCCGCTCGGCGGCGCCGCGCTCCTCCTCGGCCCGTACGACCGACACCTCGACATGGGCCAGCAGCTGCCGGGCGCCGGAGGCCACCGCCCCGGCCACCTCCGCCTCGTGGCGCAGCCGGGCGCGCCGCCGCTCGGCGCGCGCCCGTGCCTCCCGCTCGGCGCGAGCTCCCCGGTCCAGGGAGTCCGCCCGCCCGGCGAGCGCCTTCACCCGCTCCTCGTGGGTACGCGCCTGGAGCCGGGCCTCCATCTCCGTCTGCCGGGCGTTGGCCCCGTCGGCGGCCAGCCGGTCCCGTACGGACGTGTCGGGCTCCTCGTCGCCGGCGCCGGGGTCCTCCTGGGCCACCGCGAGCCGCTCGGCCAGTTCCTCGGCCTCCTCGGTGGCCCGCAGCAGCGCCTCCTCGGCCCGCGCGGCCGCCGCGCCGGAACGCTCCGCCTCGCCGGCCGCCGCCCGCGCCTGACCGGCGAGCCGCCCCAGGTCCCCGGCGATCTTGGACTTCTCCCGGTCCGCGGCGCGGCGCCGCTCGCCCAGCTCCTCGACCAGCGCGGCGCACTCCGTACGCCGCTCCCCCGCGGCTCGCTGGGCCTCGGCCAGCTCCGCGCAGCGCGCGGCAAGCTCCGCCATCTCGGCGGCCGCCTCGTCGACGGACGCCTGCACCTCCAGCAGACTCGGCGCGCCGGCCGACCCGCCGTGTGCGAAATGCGCGCCGAGCAGATCGCCGTCACCGGTCACCGCCGTCAGCTCCGGCCGCGCGGCCACCAGGTCCTCGGCGTCCTCCAGCGTGCCGACCACCACCACGTCCCGCAGCAGCCGGGCCACCGCGGCCATCAACTCCTGTGGTCCGCGGACGAGTTCCACGGCGCGTACGGGCGCGGAACGCGGGCCGGGAACACAGGGCGTGGAGGGTGGGAGGAGGCTGCGCGTGGAGGGTGGGAGGAGGCTGCGCGTGGAGGGTGGGAGGAGGCTGCGCGCGGAGGGTGGGAGGAGGCTGCGCGCGGACGACGCGGGCAGGCCGGTCCGCTCGTCGCCGTGGGATGCGTCCGCCGTGTCCTGCTGGGGCGCGCCGTCCCCGCCCGTCGCCTGCGGTCCGATCACCGGATGCTCGGGACCCGCTCCGGCCAGCGCCGCCGCCTCGGGCTCCCGTGCCGGGCCCGGGACCCGTGCCACCTGCTCCGTGCCGACGGGGGCGGCCGGGCCGCCGACGTGCCCGGCCCGCTCACCCGGCTCCCCCGGCTCACCGTCCCCGACGGCTCCGGCGAGCGCGGCGGCCTCAGGAACCGCGACGGCACCAGCGGGCCGCACCGCCCCCAGCACCATCGCCGCCCGGCCCCCGTCCTGCTTCCGCAGCAGCCGGATGGCCTCGGCGGCGGTGGCCGGGTCGGTGACCGCGATGGCGTCCGCGGCGGCGCCGAGGGCGGCCGCGACCGGGATCTCGAACCCGGGGGTGACGGTCAGCAGCTCCGCGGCGGGGCCGAGCAGTCCGGTGAGCCGGTCCGCGGCGGCCAGCAGCGCGCCCGTGCCGTCCTTGCGGCGCAGCCCGAGCGCCAGCGCGTCGTGCCGGGCGGAGGTCGCGGCCCGCTTGCGTTCCGCAGCGGTCAGCGCCTCCCGCGCGGCGGTCAGTGCGGCCTCCGCCTCGGCCAGCTCCCGCCGGGCCGCGTCGTGCCGGCCCGCGAGTTCCTCGTCGTCCGCGTCCAGCCCGTCGACCTCGGCCTTGAGTTGCTCGTACGCCTCCTGGGCCGCGGCCGCCCGCTCCCGGGCGCCGTCCCTGGCCTCGGCCAGCCGGCCGATCTCCGCCTGGGCCGAGGCGGCCCGGCCGCGGGCCGCGGTGACCTGCCCGTTCAGCCGGGCGAGGCCCTCGCGCCGGTCGGCGATGGCGCGCGCCACGTCCCGCAGCCGCCGCTCCTCCTCCGCCAACTGCCGCTCCAGCCCGGCGCGGTGCTCGACGGTGTCCTCCAGCGCCCGGCTCGCCGCCTCCAGCGCGGCCGCCAACTCCGCCTCCTGCTCGCGGATCCGGGCCGCCTCGCGCTCCATGTCCTCGGGGTCGCGCCCCTGCCGCTCGTCCGGCGGGGCCGCCGAGGCGCTCTTGACCCGCGCCTCGGCCAGCGAGATCGTGCCGCGCACCCGCTCCGCGAGCTGCGACAGCTCGTACCAGGTCTGCTGGGCGCGCTGCACCCGCGGCGTCAGCGTGCGGACCTCCTCCTCCAGCACCGCCTCGCGCTGCTGGGCGGCGCGCAGCTGCGCCTCCGCGGTCTCCTTGCGTTCCTTGAGCGCCGCCTCGTCCGCGATCTCGGCGCGCAGCGCCTCGCGCAGCGTGACGAGATCATCGGCGAGCAGCCGCAGCCTGGCGTCCCGCAGGTCGGCCTGGATGACGGCGGCCCGCCGGGCGACCGCGGCCTGCCGGCCCAGCGGCTTGAGCTGGCGGCGCAGCTCGTCGGTCAGGTCCTGGACGCGGGCGAGGTTGGCCTGCATCGCGTCCAGCTTCCGCAGCGCCTTCTCCTTGCGCTTGCGGTGCTTGAGGACGCCGGCGGCCTCCTCGATGAACGCCCGGCGCCCCATGGGATCGGCGTGCAGCACGGAATCGAGCTGCCCCTGCCCGACGATGACATGCATCTCGCGCCCGATGCCGGAGTCGGACAGCAATTCCTGGATATCCAGCAGTCGGCAGGTATCACCATTGATCTGGTATTCGCTGCCGCCATTGCGGAACATGATCCGGGTAATGGTGACTTCGGCGTATTCGATGGGCAGTGCGCCGTCGGAGTTGTCGATGGTGAGGGAGACCTCGGCCCGGCCCAGCGGCAGCCGGCCGGTCGTCCCGGCGAAGATGACGTCCTCCATCTTGCCGCCGCGCAGCGACTTGGCACCCTGCTCGCCCATGACCCAGGACAACGCGTCCACGACATTCGACTTGCCGGAACCGTTGGGGCCCACCACACAGGTGATACCGGGCTCGAAGCGCAGCGTCGTGGCGGAGGCGAAGGACTTGAAGCCTCGCAGGGTCAAACTCTTGAGGTGCACGCCGTTGGACTCTACCGGCCGCGCCCCGGCGGGCGGCCCCAACATTCCGCCGCCGCTCCCGGCCCGGTACGGGGGACGGGTATGCCGCGCCGTTCATTTTCGGTTTCACCGGTGAAGGCGCAGGGCACATCAAGCGGTAAGCAAGGCGCCCGGCCGGCGGAACCACGCGGAAGTCGGGCGGGAGCGGGGCGGGAATTCGGGACGACGGGCGAGCAGCCGGAAAGCAACGGGACCGGAAACGACGAAGGGACGCCGAAGCGTCCCTTGCAGATCTTGAAAGAGCTGCAGATCTTGAGAGCGGTGCCTCAAGCGGCTGGCGAGCAGCCCGACTGGCCCTTGGGTGCGGGTCAGGTGAGCGCGGGCTCCGCCTGGGGTACGTCGATGTCCAGCATCGAGTCGTCGCGACGTGCGGCAGCGGACAGCATGTCGTTTTCGGCCTGCATCCGAATAAGCTCGGATTCGAGGTCTTGGACGCGCTGCTGAAGCCGTCGCATCTCGGAGAGGACTCGGGGGTCGGAGCCGCCGACGTAACCGAGAAGCGCCTTTGCCATGATGGATGGTCCTCCACACTGAGTGACCGACCGAAGCGGTGTGGGTCGTGAGGGATTCGCACCCGCGGTGCTTGTCATTACTGGTGTCTTCAATGCCAAACAGCTAAGGTGCGCGGGGATTCCAGAGTCTCACCAAACGGTTTGAGGGTCAACACGATCACACCCCGTATCCTCGGGCACCCGGGAGCACGCGGCCGCGAAGGCACTGCGTCGGCTCCCCAGAAAGGCCCCGCGGGGTGTGGAGATCATCCGTACAGCGGCAGCCTTGCACGGGTCGGCCGAGTTGGCAACCACCAGCCCTTATCTCCTGTAAGCAGCTGACAAAGGCATACCCGGGAGATCGTTTTTGACGGCCGTACGGCCGGTTTCACCGGGCCCGCTCAGCGGATCTCGAAGCCGTCATAACCGCCCCGCGGCGTGTCCCAGATCTCAGTGACTCCATCGACCCGGCCGGGCGTGTCTCCCGTACGCAGCCATTCCAGCAGCTGCTCGACGCGGTCCTTCGGCCCCTCGGCGACCACTTGCACACGGCCGTCGCCCAGATTGACCGCGAATCCGGCGAGTTCACCGATTCGCAGGGCATTGGCACGGGCGAACCAGCGGAATCCGACGCCCTGGACCCGGCCGCGCACCCAGGCGGTCATCCGCACTTCTTTGTTCATGTGCGCACGCTAACCGGCCAATTGCTCCGTGGACACCTCGGCCCCCCCGCGCCATGGCGTACAGTCCCCCGTCAACGAGACTCACTCTTTCGGGTGAATCGTATTGACGCCAGACGGCTGTGCGGCGTGAGCCGCTCCAGTGGAGCCGGTGCTTGCACCGGGGAAGGAAGTCAGCGGATGGGCCGCCATCGACGCTCTGCTCCGCAAGCGCCCGTGTCTTCCGGGGCTCCGCCTGTTGACGCGCCGACGGCCTCGTCCGTCGCGCACGCCCCGGCGCGGCACGGCGCCCACCGCGCGCGCGGCCGCCGGACGGCGCCGGTCCGTACCGGGCTGCTCGGCGCCTCCGCCGCCGTGGCGATGGGTGCGGTGGCGGTCGCGTCCGGACTGATCCCGGGCGGTGGCCAGTTCGGGCTGGGCGGGAGCGACGACCGCGCCGACCGGGTACGCGCCGACGCACTGCCGGACGCGTCACCCCAGGGCAGCCTGTCGGCGACGCCGGCGGACCGCGGCGGCGAGACCGCGAGCCGCGGCGGCGCACGCCCCACGGCCCCGGACACCGACCGCCCGTCCTCGGCGGCCGCACCCTCGACCTCCCCCTCGCCGCGCCGGCCGAGCAAATCGCCCACCGAGGAGTCCGGTTCGCCTGCGCCCGCGAAGAGCACCGGCCGGACCACCGCGGCGACGCCGAAGCCGTCGGCGACCCCCTCGAAAACTCCGGACGCCGGATCGTCCGCCGAGGCCCAGGTGCTGTCCCTCGTCAACCAGGAGCGCGCCCAGGCCGGCTGCTCCCCGGTGACCGCGGACAAGGAACTGGCCGTTCTGGCACAGCGGTTCAGTGACGACATGGCTGCGCGCGACTTCTTCGACCACACCGACCCGGACGGCGACACGCCGTGGGACCGGGCCCGTGAGCTGGGCATCACCGACCTCGGCGGCGAGAACATAGCCCGCGGCCAGGCCAACGCCCAGTCGGTGATGGACTCCTGGATGGACAGTCCGGGCCATCGCGCCAACATCCTCAACTGCGACTACAAGACCCTGGGCGTCGGCGTCCACTTCGGCCCTGGCGGCCCGTGGTGGACCCAGGACTTCGGGTTCTGAGCAGGGCGTTCCCGCCCGCCTCGGCTGCGTCAGCCGATCGGCCGGGCCGTCCCCCGGAGGGCCGCCCCGGCGGGTAACCGCATGGCCAGCAGTTTGATCATTCCGCGCTTCCCGAGCTCAGCGCTGCGGCTGGTCGACCGGCCAGCCACGCTTCTCGGAGAGTCGCGCCACTCGTTCGGCCAGGTCACCCGGTATGTCCACGCCCATCCGGCGGGCGGCACCGAGGCGATGCCTGACGATCCCGAGCATCCAGTCCAACTGGTCATCGCTGCGCGACGCAAACTCCTGGAGCGCTTCCTCCATGAGCTGCTGCCGGTCGATGCTCTCGGCGTCCTGTGTCATGGGCGCTGAACCTACCGGCGCCATCCGCCGGGGTACATCCGCGGAGTGCAGGAGTTATCGGACTGCTACGTTCCGGTACCCCCCGTGCACCGCCCGCCACCCCGCTGCTACCTTCCCGCCATGATCGCGTACCGAAGGGGCCGTGCCGCGTGGACCTGCCGGCTCTATGGCCGGCTCGGCCGGGGCGGGCGCTGGCAGCGGGGGCAGAAGTAGCTGGAGCGGTTCATCCAGGGGCGCCGGCGGATCGGTGTGCCGCAGCGGCGGCAGGGCTCGTCCTCACGGCCGTACGCGTCCAGCGAGCGGTCGAAGTACCCGGATTCGCCGTTGACGTTGACATAGAGGCTGTCGAAGCTGGTGCCGCCGACGGCCAGCGCGGCGTTCATCACGTCCCGTACGTGGCCGAGCAGCTCGGCGGTGCGGGGCCGGGTGAACGTGGCGGTGGGGCGGTCGTAGTGGAGCCTGCTGCGCCACAGCGCCTCGTCGGCGTAGATGTTGCCGACACCGCTGATCAGCGACTGGTCGAGCAGTGCCCGCTTGATGGTGGTCCGGCGGCGGCGCAGCGCGGTGTGGAAGGCGGCGTCGTCGAAGGCCGGGTCGAGCGGGTCGCGGGCGATGTGCGCGATGACGTCGGGGAGGTGGTCGGCGTCGCCGGGGACGGTGTCGTGCACGGAGAGGCCGCCGAAGGTGCGCTGGTCGACGAAGCGGAGCTCGGTGCCGAGGTCGTCGGCGAAGCGGATGCGGATGCGCAGATGCTTCTCGTCGGGGGCGTCCTGCGGCTGGACCAGCAGCTGGCCGCTCATGCCGAGGTGGGCGAGGATCGCCAGGCCGTGGGTGACGGACGGCGTGATGATCGGCGGGATGCCTTCCGCGGCGGTCTGCGCGGCGGGGCCGCCGCCGGTCACCGGGAGCCAGAGGTATTTGCCGCGGCGGCAGGCGGTGCCTATGCGGAGCCCCTTGAGGCGGGCCGCGAAATCGGCCGCGCCGGCGGCGTGCCGGCGGATCGCGCGCGGGTGCAGCACCTCGACCGCGTCGATGGTGCGGCCGCTGATCCACCGCTCAAGTCCGCGGCGTACGACCTCGACCTCGGGCAGCTCGGGCACGACGGGCTCCTAGACAAAGACTTCTGACCCCGTCCGTGGCGACGCGCGGTCGCCCCGGACGGGGTCAGAAACGGTGATTCAGTGTGCCGACGACGTGGTGTCGCCGGAAGCCGGAGCCGGGTCGTCGGCCGCCGGGGCCGCGTCGCCGGACGCCGCCTCCTTGGCCTTGGCCGCCTCGTCCGCCGCGGCGCGAATCGATCGCCACGCGGACTCCGCCGCCTGCTGCTCGGCTTCCTTCTTGCTGCGGCCGGTGCCGGTGCCGTACGAGACACCACCGACGCGGGCAGCAGCAGTAAAGGTCTTCTCATGGTCGGGGCCGGTCTCGCTGACCAGGTACTCCGGGACGCCGAGACCTTCGGTCGCGGTGAGTTCCTGGAGGCTCGTCTTCCAGTCCAGGCCGGCGCCCAGGCTGGAGGACTTCTCGATCAGCGGGTCGAAGAGCCGGTGCACCAGCTCGCCGGCCGCGTCGAGGCCCTGGTCGAGATAGACCGCGCCGATCACCGCTTCAAGGGTGTCGGCGAGGATCGATGCCTTGTCCCGGCCACCCGTGCCCTCTTCGCCCCTGCCGAGGCGGATGAAGGCGCCGAGGTCGAGGCCGCGGCCCACCTCGGCCAGCGCACGCGAGTTGACCACCGCGGCCCGCAGTTTGGCCAGCTGGCCTTCCGGCAGATCGGGGTGGACGCGGTACAGCGTGTCCGTGACCACCAGGCCGAGCACCGAATCCCCGAGGAATTCGAGCCGCTCGTTGGTGGGCAGACCGCCGTTCTCGTACGCGTACGAGCGGTGGGTCAGCGCACGCACCAGAAGGGCGGACTCGAGTTTGTACCCGAGCCGCCCTTCCAGAAGCGTGTGGGACGAGGCTGTGTCCGCCGGAGCCGGTTCCTCCGCGCGCTTGCGCGAGGACGAATTGGCGTCTTCCGCCTTCTTGGGGCTAGACACGGTGCCTGTCACCAGCCGCTCAGACCTCGAGGACCTGGCGCTTGTTGTAGGTGCCGCAAGCGGGGCACGCGATGTGCTGCTGCTTCGGCTCGTGGCAGCGCTCGCACGCCACCAGGGTGGGGACCGCAGCCTTCCACTGCGACCGGCGGTGGCGCGTGTTGCTGCGCGACATCTTCCGCTTCGGAACAGCCACGGCTACTTCTCCTGCTTCTCGTCGACGCCCGCTTCGGCGCCGCCCATGTTGTCCTTCTCGCCGTCCTGGTTGGTCCCGGCGAGTCCCTGCAGTGCCGCCCAACGAATGTCGACGGCGTCGTGGTGGTGGTCCGGGTCGTCCGCGAGCCGCACTCCGCAATCGGAGCACAGACCCGGGCAGTCGTCCTGGCACACCGGCTGCAGCGGCAGTGCGAGCACCACCGTGTCCCGCAGCACGGGTTCGAGGTCGAACAGATCGTCCTCGATGAAGAGGGTGTCCTCCTCGTCCTCCGCGTCCTCGCCGGATTCCGCTGGGCGGGTCCGGGCGTCGGCTTCGGGGTAGGCGAACAGCTCCTGGAAGTCCGCGTCGAGCTCTCGCTCCAGCGGCTCCAGACACCTTACGCACTCCCCCTTCACGGTTGCACGGCCGGTGCCTGTGACAAGCACCCCGTCCATGACCGATTCCAGGCGGAGGTCGAGCTCGATCGGCGCGCCCTCGGGCACTCCGATGACCTCATTGCCGAGGTCCCGGGGGGCCTCGACAGTGCGGGAGAGCCGCTTGAGCGCACCGGGACGACGGCCCAGCTCGCGTGTGTCGAACACGAGCGGGGAACGGTGGTCGAGGCGGGCGTTGATGGCTTCCTGCTTTCTGTACTGCTGGTTTGCGAGCTGCCCGGCACCGGAACGGTGAGTGGGCAGCAGAGATCGCGGACGTGCACACGACCGAACAGTCAGGATACTGGACGGGCCCCGATAGGCCCAATCCGCTTCCGGACGGGCGACGGCCCGGCCGACGTTACTGCCGGCCTTCCTCGTACTGCCGGAGCTGGTCGAGGTTGATCATGCTGGTGTCGAAGAGGCTGGTCTCGTCGAGCGCGCCGGGCTGCGCGGCCTGGCCCTGCGGGGCGTGCTGGGGCTGCTGGGGCGCCTGCTGCTGCGGGAGATAGCCGGTGTTGGGGTCGTAGGCCTGCTGCTGGGGCTGCTGCTGCCAGCCGTAGCCGTAGGGGTCCTGCTGCTGGAGGTACGGGTCCTGCTGCGCCTGCTGGGGCTGCTGCTGATAGCCGTAGACGTCCTGCTGCTGGTAGGCGGCCGGGTCCTGGTAGTAGCCCTGGTCGGGGTGGAGCTGGGCCTGGGGCTGGAGCTGCTGGTCGTCCTGGTACGGCTGGTCGGCCTGGTACTGATGGCCGTCCTGATACTGCGGGAGCTCCTGGGGCTGCGCCGGCAGCTGATGCGTCTGGGGCGGCTGGGGGGCCTGCTCCGCACCGATGCCCGCCAGCTCGGCGAGGTATTCCGCGTCGGCCTGCGGCTGCCCGGACTGCGGATCGCCCTGCGCCGCCAGGTGGGCACCGAGCTCGTCGATCGCCCGCGCGCCCTGGAGCTTGTCGCGGCCGCGGCCGACGGCTTCCAGCGTCTTGGTCAGCACGGCCTGGAAGGCGCCGAACTTGGCGTCCACATAGACGTCGGCGCGCTGCTTGAGGGTCTCCGGGTCGGCGCTTCGCTCCGGCGCCTCGGCGTCCGCCTGGCCGTGCTCGTCCAGTCCCGGGCCCTGGCCGAGCAGCTTCTCGCGGCCGCGGTCGACGGATCCGATGGTCTTGGTGAGGACGACCTCGAAGTTGGCGAGCTTGCTGTCGACGTAGTCGTCGGCCTCGGCGCGGATCTCCTCCGCCTCCCGGCGGGCCTCGGCGAGGATCCGGTCGGCCTCGTCCTGGGACTGCCGGGCGACCTCGGTGTCGGAGATCAGCGAACCGCGCTGGGCGTGCGCCGACTCGATGATCCGCTCCGCCTCGGCGCGGGCCTCCTCGACCATCTGCTGCCGTCCGCCGAGCAGCTCCTGCGCCTGGGCGAGGGAGCCGGGCAGCGCGGCGCGCACCTCCTCCAGCATGGCCAGCAGTTCAGCGCGGTTGACCACGCAGGAGGCCGACATGGGCATGGACCGGGCGTTGCCGACGGTCTCGACGATGTCGTCGAGCTTCTTCTGCACGTCCACCTTGCACTCGCCACTCTCTGAAGGGATGGAACGACGGATCGGGACGACTGTACGGCCACCGGCCCCCGGCCCGACACCTGCCTGACGCCTCATCAGTCGGACGTCGGGTTCAGCGCGGCGGGTGCCGTGTCACTGCTTGTTCTTGAGGCGTTCGGTGAGGGCTTCGAGGACGAAGGGCGGGACCAGGTGGGCGACGTCGCCGCCCCAGGCCGCGACCTCCTTGACGAGGCTGGAGGAGAGGAAGCTGTAGGTGGGGTTGGTGGGGACGAACAGGGTCTCCACTCCGGACAGCCCGTTGTTCATCTGGGCCATCTGGAGCTCGTAGTCGAAGTCGCTGACGGCACGCAGGCCCTTGACGATCGCGGGAATGTCGCGCTGCTTGCAGAAGTCGACGAGCAGACCGTGGAAGGACTCGACCTCGACGTTGCCGTACTCGGCGGTGGCCCGGCGGATCAGGTCGATCCGTTCGTCGACCGTGAACAGCCCCTGCTTGGACTGGTTGATCATCACAGCGACATGGACCACGTCGTACAGCTTGGAGGCACGGGCGATGATGTCCAGGTGCCCATTGGTGATGGGGTCGAATGACCCCGGACAGACGGCGCGGCGCAACTTCGGTTCCTCGCTCTCCGATCCGGTCATGACACGCTTGTTGACGTCGATTCGGCGGACGTCGAAGCGGCGCGACCGTACCAAAGCGTCCCCTCGCCGTAGCGACGGGCCTTGATCGCTTCGAAACCGTCCGGCCATGGGAACGTGCCGCCTCTGGTGCTGCGTTCCACGGTGACGAGTGCCTCCTCCGCTAGCCACCCCTGACCACGGAGTGTGAGGAGGATCTCGCGGAGATCCGCGTCGGTCATGTCGTACGGCGGGTCCAGGAACACGATGTCGTACGGGTCTCCGGGAGCCTGGCCGGCGGCGGTCTGCTCGGCCCTGCCGACCCGCACCTCGGCGCCGGGCAGGCCCACCGCCCGGACGTTCTCGCGGATGGTGCGGGCGGCGCGGGCGTCGGCCTCGACGAGCAGGACATGGGCGGCGCCCCGGGAGAGCGCCTCCAGGCCGACGGCGCCGGAGCCGCCGTACAGATCGAGGACCCGGGCGCCGGCCAGCGTGCCCTCCAGCGACTCCCAGGTGGAGAACAGGCCCTCGCGGGCCCGGTCGGAGGTCGGGCGGGTGCCGTTTCCCGGTGGTACGGCCAGGCGGCGGCCGCCGGCCGTACCGGCGATCACGCGGGTCATGGTCCCGTCCTTACGTGGGTTGGGTGGTGGGAGGTGGGGAGTGCGTGGTCGGTGGTGAGCGGTGGAGCCCGGTGGGCTCCGCTCTCCCACGATATTCCGTCAGGTCGGGGTCAGCGCCCGGCCCGGTGCCCGGACGCGGCGGGAGTGCGGTGATCGATCTCACCCCTTGTCCAAGTAGCGCTCCCGTTCGTCGTCCAGCAGGGCCGACAGCGTGGTCCGCAGCTCGGGGCAGCCGGTCAGCTCGGGGTCGGCGGTGACCAGCGCGGTGGCCTCCTCGCGGGCGGCCGCGATGACCTCCTCGTCGTCGATGACGGTGAGCATCCGCAGCGACGACCGGACGCCGGACTGCGCCTGGCCCAGGACATCGCCCTCCCGCCGCTGCTCCAGGTCGATACGGGAGAGCTCGAAGCCGTCCAGGGTGCCGGCCACCGCGGCGAGCCGGGCGCGGGCCGGGCTGGCCTCGGGCATCTCGCTGACCAGCAGGCACAGCCCCGGCGCCGCACCACGGCCCACCCGGCCGCGCAGCTGGTGCAGCTGGGAGACGCCGAAGCGGTCGGCGTCCATGATCACCATGACGGTGGCGTTCGGGACGTTCACCCCGACCTCGATGACCGTCGTCGCGACCAGGACGTCCAGCTCGCCGGCGCCGAACCGGCGCATCACGTCGTCCTTGTCGTCCGGTGCCATCCGGCCGTGCAGCACCGCCACCCGCAGCCCTTCGAGCGGCCCCTTGGTGAGCTGCTCGGCGACGTCGAGCACCGCGAGCGGCGGCCGCTTCTCCGCCACGTCCTCGGGTGAACTCGCCTTGGTCGCCGCGCCCTTGGTGCCCGCCCCCTTCTTCGCTCCCTTGGGCGCCTCGTCCTCGTCGTCGCCGATCCGGGGGCACACCACATACGCCTGGTGCCCGGCTTCGACCTCTTCGCGGACCCGCTCCCAGGTGCGCGCCAGGAAGTGCGGCTTGTCCTTGGCGGGCACCACATGGCTGGCGATCGGCGAGCGCCCGGCGGGGAGTTGGTCCAGTACGGAGGTCTCCAGATCGCCGAAGACGGTCATCGCGACGGTGCGGGGAATGGGCGTCGCGGTCATCACGAGAAGGTGCGGCGGCTGTTTGCCCTTGCCGCGCAGGGCGTCCCGCTGCTCGACGCCGAAGCGGTGCTGTTCGTCGACGATGACCAGGCCGAGGTCGTGGAACCGCACCTTGTCCTCGATCAGGGCGTGTGTGCCGATGACGATGCCGGCCTCGCCGGTGACCAGATCGAGCAGCGCCTGGCGGCGGGCGGCGACACCCATCGAGCCGGTCAGCAGCACCACCTTCGTGCCGTGGTCGGCGCCGCCGAGCATGCCTCCCTCGGCGAGCTCGCCCATCATCTCGGTGATCGAGCGGTGGTGCTGCTGGGCGAGGACCTCGGTCGGCGCGAGCATCGCGGTCTGGGCGCCGCTGTCCACGACCCCGAGCATGGCGCGCAGCGCGACCATGGTGTTGTGCGTGACGGTGAAGTGGTCGGTCACATAGGCGTGGCGGGGGTGCGCGACGCTGATGCACTGGACGGGCTTGCGGCCGACGTACTCGATGGACCGGATGGCGCGGCGGAAGCCACGGCCACTCTCGCATGGCTCAGCATCCCCTCCGGCTCGCTCACGGAAGGGCGGAGACAGCCTGGGCAGTGCCACGTAGACGCGATGCGGGCCGTGCCGCAGGGGCATGACCGTGGCGTGGCCGCCCAAGGAGCGCACCAGCCAGGCCAGGTCGTCAGCCAGCGGGCCGGCCGCCTCGTAGAAGACCGCGGCACCGCCCGCGGGCGCGCCCCCGGCGTCCATCAGCCCCTGCACCACGGCCAGCCGGTCCTTGAGCGGCGCGTTCCGGTAGGCCTCGGGCACGCGGTCCTCAGGGTCACCGCCGCCGCCCACCGCCTTCCCCAGCTCGTACGGATCGAGCGGCCGCTCCCCGCCCCCTTCCAGGTCCACCGGGGTGGCCGGCGGGATGGACCACTTGGGGCGCCCGTCACCGTCGAGGAGATCGGCGCGCAGCTCGCGCGTGGTCAGCACCCGCTCCCCCGCGTCGCGGGCCCCGACGATCCAGAGATGCTCGTCGTCGCATTCCACCGCGCTGCCGTCGGACAGGACCAGCCGCCAGACCTCCCGCTCCCCCTGCGGGAAGACGCCGTCCACCACGGCGAGCTCGCCGCTCGGCACCACCACCTCCGTGCCGACAGCCATCTCCCCCATGGGCCGGAACCCGTGGGGTGTCAGCACCAGCGCGTCCAGCGGCTGCGCCTTGCCCGAGCCGACCTCGCCCTGGAGGAGGCGGTGCATGGGGTGCTCGGTCGCCAGGTCGTCGAAGATCTCCTTGCTGACCTTGCGCTGCCCGTCGGTGAGGGTGAAGGGCAGTTTGGCGTCGAACGCGTCGAGGATGCCGCCCTTGACCAACTTCCTCGGCACGGCGGGGAGTTGGGTCTCGGCGAGGCGGCGCCGGGCGAGCGCGACCTGGAGGACGAATGCCTCGTCCCACTTCAGCCGGGCCCGCGCATCGGCGATGTCGGCCTTGCTGCCGGGCCGGTGGATCTTCAGCAGCGCCTCGGTGAGCGGGACCAGGCCGCGGCCCTCGCGCAGCGACTCCGGCAGCGGGTCGACGGCGTCCTGCGCGCTGGGGAGCACCGCGTCGACCGCTTTGGAGAGTTTCCAGGACGCCATCTGCTGGCAGGCCGGATAGATCGGGAGCAGCTGATTGGCGAATGCGTTGATCGCGCCGGCTCCGGTGTCACTGTCGGCGTCCCGGTCGAGGAGTTCGTATTCGGGGTGGGCCAGCTGGAGTTTGCGGTTGAAGAGGGAGACCTTTCCGGCGAACATCGCGCGGCGGCCCGGCAGCAGGTCCTTGTGCGGTTTGTGGATGCCCTTGCCGAAGAAGACCAGCTGGAGCCGCCCGCTGCCGTCGGTGAGTGTCACCTCCAGGCGCTGGCCCCTGCCGCCGTTGAATTTCAGTACGCGGGCGTCCGCGACCTGCGCGACGACCGTGACATGTTCGTCCAGCGGCAGGTCGGCGAGGCGGGTCAGCTCACCGCGCTCGGCATAGCGCCGTGGGTAGTGGTGCAACAGGTCGCCGACCGTATGCAGATCGAGATGCTCGGCCAGCACCTTCGCGGTGGTGCCACCGAGGATTTTCTTCAGAGGTTCGTCGAGCGCTGCCACGCCGTCTATTGCACACCACGCCACTGACAACGGCCAGAATCACCGCTTTTCGCGCCTCCGGCCGGGAGGACGGCGCGTGGGGAGACGCGGTAAGACGGCACGTTTCTTTCCGCCGTCTCGGCCACTCGGGTCTTTCCGTCGGATCGGCCCCTCGGGCGCTTTTCGGCTTCGGCGCACCGGGCCCTATTCGACGCCGATCAGCAGCGGTGCCGCGTACGGTCCGCCTTCGTAGACGACCGTGTCCACCGCGAGGTGCCGCTCGCGCACATGGCGCTCCAGCCGCTCGGCGAGAGCCTCCGGAGCGTCCGCGCCGAGCACGAGGGTGACCATTTCCCCGCCCGCCGACAGCATCCGGTCGAGCACCGTCATCGCCGTGCCGGCCAGGTCGGAGCCGATCACCGCGACGTCGCCGTCGATCAGGCCGAGGACGTCCCCGGCCTGGCAGACCCCGGCCATCGTCCAGGACTGCCGCTCCGCGACGGCCAGCTCGGCGTAGCGGGTGGCGCCGGCGGCCGCGGTCATCGCCACCACGTCCTCGTCGAAGCTGCGGCCCGGCTCGTGCACGGCCAGTGCCGCGATGCCCTGCACGGCGGAGCGGGTGGGGATCAGCGCGACCCGTACGCCTTCGGTGCGGGCCTGCTCCGCGGCGGCGGCGGCGGTGTGCCGCAGCTCGGGGTCGTTGGGCAGCAGCATCACCTCGCGGGCGTGTGCCTGCCGGATCGCCTGGACCAGTTCGCCGCTGGCGGGCGGCTCCCCGGGACGTACCGACACCACGGTCGCGCCCGCCTCCGCGCACAGTCCGGCGAGCCCGTCGCCCGGCACCACGGCGACGACGGCCCGCGCCGCCATCTCCGGCTCCCTCGTACGGCCCGTGGTGCCGCCGAAGTGGGTGATGCCGATCCGGTACGGGCGGCCGGCCTCGATGCCCGCCTCCACGGCGGCTCCCGCGTCGTCGACATGGACGTGGACGTTCCACAGGCCGTCCCCGCCGACCACCACCAGGGAGTCGCCGAGGCCGTCGAGCCGCGTCCGCAGGCGTGCCACGGCATCGTCGTCGGCCTCCAGGAGGTAGATCACCTCGAAGGCGGGCCCGTCCTCATGCGGATCGCGGCAGCCGTCCGGCTCCCCGGGGGCCGCCGTTTCGCAGCCCGCCGCCCCGGGGAGCGGGGCATCGGCCGGTACGACGACGGGGACCGCCGAGACCTCCCCGGACAGGGTGTCGGCGAGCGCGCCCAGCAGCGCGACGACTCCGCAGCCGCCGGCGTCCACCACACCGGCCCTGCCCAGGACGGCCAGCTGTCCCGGGGTGGCCTGGAGGGCGAGGCGGGCGCCTTCGTGGGCGGCCCGCGCCACCTCGGAGGCGTCGCCGCCGGCCCGCTCCGCGGCGTCGGCGGCGGCGGTCGCCACGGTCAGTACGGTGCCCTCCACCGGGTGCGCGACCGCCTCGTAGGTCGCTGCCGCGGCCCGGCGCAGTGCCAGGCGCAGCGCCTCGCCGGCGGACGGGCCCGCCGCCCCGCCCGGTGCCGTCGCGGCCGTCAGCACCTCCGTCATCCCGCGGAGCAGCTGCGCGAGGATCGTGCCGGAGTTGCCGCGGGCCCCGATGAGGGCGCCGTGCGCCATGGCGCCCATGGCGTCGGCGAGGCCGGGTGCGGTGCCGGTGGAGGCGTGCCCGTCGAAGGCGGCCTCCACGGCGCGGGTGGCGGATTCGAGGGTGAGATAGAGGTTGGTGCCGGTGTCGCCGTCGGGCACCGGGTAGACGTTGATCGCGTCGATCCGCTCGCGTTCCCGGCCGACCGCCTCCAGGGCCAGCCCGCACCAGGCGCGTACCGCTGCGGCGTCGAGCGGGTACGGCACGTCGTCCTCCTGGTTAACGGGATGCACCCGCACAGTAGCCGCGCTCGGGCGGGGAGTCCGGGGCGGGGGCCGGAGGGCGCGTGATAGTTTCGTTCTACGGGAGCGGCCGTTGTATGCTGCTCCGGTTGCCCGATGAAAATCGGGCCATTCCTCTCCTGGCGACGCCGGCGGTCAATGCACTCGGCTCGTCGGGATTTCACCGTAAGTGCATCTGAAGTCTTTGGAGTGACCCGTGGCTGCCAACTGCGACGTCTGCGGCAAGGGGCCGGGCTTCGGCAAGAGTGTCTCGCACTCGCATCGCCGTACCAACCGTCGTTGGAACCCCAACATCCAGACGGTGCGTGCAGTGATCGGGCGCACGCCGAAGAAGCTGAACGCCTGCACCTCGTGCATCAAGGCCGGCAAGGTCTCGCGCTGACGTCTTAGCCGTAGCGCAGCCCAGCCGGTTGCCTCTGAAGCCGGTCCACCCAGTGGTGGACCGGCTTCCGCCGTTTCCGCGGTATCCGTCCCTCCGGCGCCCGTGTCCCCCTCACTGCCGGCCACGAGAGCGCCAGCCGTGGTCCACGGGCCCGATGCCCGCGCCCAGCCGGAAGCCGGCCGCGATGGCGCCGGTGACATAGTCCTTCGCCGCCGCGACCGCCTGCGGGACGGTGTCCCCCTTGGCGAGCTGCGCGGCGACGGCGCTGGCGAGGGTGCAGCCGGTGCCGTGCGTATGCCGGTTGTCGTGGCGGGGGGCGCGCAGCCAGTGCTCCTCGGTGCCGTCGGTGATCAGGTCGACGGCACCCTCCCCGGCGCCGCCGTCCCCGCCGCCGCCACCGGCCGGCAGGTGGCCGCCCTTGATGAGCGCCCAGCGCGGCCCGAACTCCAGGATCGCGGCGGCGGCCCGGCGCATCCCGGCCTCTTCGACGACGCGCATGCCGGTCAGCTGGGCGACCTCGTCCAGGTTGGGGGTGGCGACAGTGGCGGCCGGCAGCAGCTTGGTGCGGACCGCGTCCAGGGCGGTGTCGGCGAGCAGCGCGTCACCGTGCTTGGAGACCCCTACCGGGTCGACGACGACCGGCACCCGCAGCCCCGCGAGCAGTTCCGCGACGGTCTCGACGAGTTCCGGCGAGGAGAGCATCCCGGTCTTCACCGCCTGCACGCCGATGTCGTCGACGACGCTGCGGAACTGGGCCCGTACGGCGTCGGCGGGCAGCTCCCACGCGCCCTGCACTCCCAGCGAGTTCTGCGCGGTGACGGCGGTGACGACGCTCATGCCGTGGGTGCCGAGCGCCAGCATCGTCTTCAGGTCGGCCTGGATGCCCGCGCCACCGCCGGAGTCGGACCCGGCGACGGTCAGCACGCGTGGGGGTGTCTGCATGCCGCCGAATCTACTCGGCTTCGCCGTTGTCCCCGAAGTGGTCCCAGCCGCCCTTCGCCCACGGCGCACCGTCCACCGTCACCTGGGGCAGCGCGGACGGGTTGAGCACCTCGCCGATGACCTTCCACCGGGCCGGCAGCTTCACGTCCGGCGGGAAGGTGGCCACGATCGCGTGGTCCTCGCCGCCGTTGAGCACCCACTGCATCGGGTCCACGCCGACCGCGGTGCCGATGTCGGACATCTGCGAGGGGATGTCGATCTTCGCGGAGCGCAGGTCGATACGGACCTTGCTGGCCTCCGCGATATGCCCGAGGTCGGCGACCAGTCCGTCGCTGACGTCGGTCATGGCGGTGGCGCCGAGTCCGGCGGCCGCCGGGCCCGCGTGGTACGGCGGCTCGGGCCGGCGGTGCGCCTCCACGAAGGCGCGCGGGGAGCGGAAGCCGCGGGAGAGCACGGCGTGCCCGGCGGCGGACCAGCCGAGCCAGCCGGTGACCGCGACGACATCGCCTGGCTGGGCGCCGCCCCGGGTGACCGGCTCCGCGTTGCGCAGATCGCCGAGTGCCGTGATGGCGACGGTGATGGTGTCGCCCCGTACGACGTCGCCGCCGACGACGGCGGCGCCGGCCACCTGGCACTCGTCGCGCAGCCCGTCCATCAGCTCGGTCGCCCACGTCGCGGGCAGTTCCGCCGGGACGACCAGCCCGAGCAGGATCGCGGTGGGCACCGCGCCCATCGCGGCGATATCGGCCAGGTTCTGTGCGGCGGCCTTGCGGCCCACGTCGTACGCGGTGGACCAGTCACGCCGGAAATGCCGTCCTTCGAGGAGGATGTCCGTACTGGCCACGACCCTCCGGTCGGGCGCGGTGACCACCGCGGCGTCGTCCCCCGGCCCGATCCGTACCGCCGGGGTGGTGGTGAGCCGGGAGGTGAGCTCCCTGATCAGCCCGAATTCCCCCAGCTCACCCACGGTGCCCTTCATGCTGTTGCCCTTCCCATGTGTACGGACGGTCCGTACGTGGCCGACGACTGCGCCGCACTTGCCGAGTTCACCGCGCGGGTCTCCCCGCTCCGCGCGGTGACGCGGTACCGTGGCGTCCCTTCTTCCCACATGATCCTCGTAGCCGCCCTGGAGGTTCCGTGGTACAGGCGTACATCCTGATCCAGACCGAGGTCGGCAAGGCCTCCGCCGTAGCCGAGGTGATCGCGAAGATCAACGGCGTACTGACCGCCGAGGATGTCACCGGCCCCTACGACGTCATCGTGCGCGCTCAGGCCGACACGGTCGACGAGCTGGGCCGCATGGTGGTGGCGAAGGTCCAGCAAGTGGAAGGCATCACGCGCACGCTCACCTGCCCGGTCGTCCATCTCTAGCTCCCCCGTATGCTCGGCCGGGTGATCTCTTCGCGCCGTCGGTTCCTGGCCCTGCCCCTGCTCACCATGCTGTTCGCCGCGGTGAGCTGTTCTTCCGGCGAAGTCGCCGTGCCCTCCCCCAAGGGCGAGGCCGTACGCCAGTGCCGGGCGCTCCACAAGGAGCTGCCGCGGACCGTCGACGGGCTCGAGCGGGGTACCGCGGAGCCCGTTTCCGACTTCACTGCCATATGGGGCGATCCTGCCGTGCAACTGCGCTGTGGAGTGCCGAAGCCCGACGTTTTGACGGCCGGGAGTGAACATTACAACCCCAACGCTGAAGGCGCGGAAGTCAACGGCGTCAGATGGCTCTTCGAGAAGCAGGACGACGGCTATCGCTTCACGGTCGTGCTGCGCAAGGTCTACGTCGAGGTGACCGTTCCCGGGGAGTACGCCCCCGAGGTCAATGCGCTCACCGACCTCGCGGACGCCGTGAAGAAGACCATTCCGGCAGGGGTCTAGGACCCGCACTCTGCGCGCGGGTCCGGGCCCCTGCGGCGCCTCAGCGCAGGCCCGTCGAGCGGCGCAGCGCCGCCTGGATGAGCCGGTCGATCAGCTCCGGGTAGCTCACACCGCTTTCCTGCCACATCCGCGGGTACATCGAGATGGGCGTGAAGCCGGGCAGCGTGTTGATCTCGTTGATCACGAACTCGCCGTTGTCCTGCAGGAAGAAGTCCGCGCGGACCAGGCCCTCGCAGGACGCCGCGTCGAAGGCCGCGACGGCCAGCTCCTGGACCTCGGCGGTCTGCTCGGCGGTCAGCGGCGCGGGCACGATCCCGGCGGCCGAGTCGATGTACTTCGCCTCGAAGTCGTAGAAGTCGTGCGCGGTGACCGGCGGGATCTCGGCCGGCACGCTGGCCCGCGGGCCGTCCTCGAACTCCAGCACCCCGCACTCGATCTCGCGGCCGCTCAGCAGCGACTCGACGATGATCTTGGGGTCGTGGCGCCGGGCCTCCTCGACGGCCTCGTCCAGGCCGGACAGGTCGTCGACCTTGGTGATGCCCATGGACGAGCCGGCCCGCGCGGGCTTCACGAACAGCGGCCAGCCGTGCTCGGCGGCGAAGTCCACGATCTTCTTGCGGGCGGCGGCGGGGTCGTTGTCCCACTCGCGCGGGCGGATGACCTCGTACGGGCCGACCGGCAGCCCGAAGGAGGCGAACACCCGCTTCATGTAGTCCTTGTCCTGGCCGACGGCGGAGGACAGGACACCCGAGCCGACGTAGGGGACGCCGGAGAGCTCCAGCAGGCCCTGGAGGGTGCCGTCCTCGCCGTACGGACCGTGCAGGACGGGGAAGACGACGTCGACCTCGCCCAGCGCCTTGGGCACCGAACCCGGCTCGCTGTAGACGACCTCGCGGTTGATCGGGTCGACCGGGAGCAGCACACCGCCCTCGGTGGTTTCGGCCAGCTCGGCCACATTGGGCAGCCGCCGGTCCGCGATGGCCATCCGCGCCGGGTCGTCGGCGGTCAGCGCCCAGCGTCCGTCGGTCGTGATGCCGATGGGCAGCACGTCGTACTTGTCGCGGTCGATGGCGGCCAGCACGGCTCCGGCGGTCACCACGGAGATGGCGTGCTCGGAGCTGCGGCCGCCGAACACGACGGCGACGCGGGGCTTGTGGGAGGAGGTCTCGCTGCTCATATCGCGTCGAGGGTACCTGCTGACCGGCCGGTAGTCAGTGCCGCGGCGGTCGTTGGCGGTGCCGCGTCGCCGCCCACGCGCCGGCGCGGACGGCCGATCTGACGGACCGCTGTCGCCCCGTACCACTGAGTACCGCCGGTCGCGCGCTGTTCCGCGCCCCTTTGCCGCCCCATGCGGGTGTTCCGCCCCGTGTGGGCGTATCGCGCAGTGCGGTGGTGGCGCTCAGTGCCGTTCGGGCTTGGCGGTGCGCGACATCAGGTCCTTGAGGGCCAGCATCGGCGGCTTGCCCCCGTGGACGATGTCCACGACCGTCTCGGTGAGCGGCATGTCGACGCCGTGCCGGCGGGCCAGATCCAGCACGGACTCGCAGGACTTGACGCCCTCGGCGGTCTGCTTGGTGACCGCGATGGTCTCCTCCAGCGTCATCCCGCGCCCGAGGTTGGTGCCGAAAGTGTTGTTGCGGGACAGCGGCGAGGAGCAGGTGGCGACGAGGTCGCCCATGCCGGCCAGGCCCGCGAAGGTGTGCGCGTCGGCGCCCATGGCGAGGCCGAGGCGGGTGGTCTCGGCGAGGCCGCGGGTGATCAGGGACGCCTTGGCGTTGTCGCCCAGGCCCATGCCGGTGGCGATGCCGACGGCCAGCGCGATGACGTTCTTGACCGCGCCGCCCAGTTCGCAGCCCACGACATCGGTGTTGGTGTACGGGCGGAAGTACGGGGTGTGGCAGGCGGTCTGCAGCCGCCGGGCGACCGCCTCGTCCGCGCAGGCGACGACGGCCGCGGCGGGCTGCCGGGCGGCGATCTCCTTGGCGAGGTTGGGGCCGGTCAGCACCGCGACGCGCTCGGCGGGAACCTTGGCGACCTCCTCGATGACCTCGCTCATGCGCTTGGCCGTGCCCAGTTCGACGCCCTTCATCAGGGAGACCAGGACCGTGTCCGAGGGCAGCAGGGGCGCCCATTCGGTGAGGTTGCCGCGCAGCGTCTGCGAGGGGACGGCGAGGACGGTGAACTCCGCGCCGCGCGCCGCTTCCGCCGGGTCGGTGGTGGCCCGTACGGACGCGGGCAGCTCGACCCCCGGCAGATAGTCCGGGTTGGTGTGGCCGGTGTTGATGGCGTCGGCGAGGGCCGCGCGGCGCGCCCAGAGGGTCACCTCGCATCCCGCGTCGGCCAGCACCATCGCGAATGCGGTGCCCCAGGACCCCGTGCCGAAGACGGCGCAGCGCGTCACTTGCTTTCATCCTCCTGTGCCTGCTGGGTGCTTCGGGACTGCTGCGTACGGGCGGCGGTTTCCACCGGTTCCGCCGGTGCCGCCGTTTCCGCCGGTTCGGCGGAGGCGTCCGCGGCTTTCGCGGCCTCCCGGGCGGCGCGCCGCTCCCGGGCGATGACCTTGCGGTAGTCGAACGGCTCGGCCGGTGCGGGCTCGCCGCGGAGCTCGGCCAGCTGCTCGGTGACGGCGGCCATGATGGTGTCCGTGACGGCGCGCAGGATCTCGGCGGTCGGCTCCTTGCCGTAGAACGCGCTCAGGTCGACCGGCGGTCCCGCCTTCACCCGAAGCGTCTTGCGCGGGAAGAGCCGGAGCTTCTTCTCCTTGGCGTACGGCGGCATCGCGTCATTGGCGCCCCACTGGGCGACGGGAATGACCGGGGCCATGGTCAGCAAAGCCACCCGCGCCGCACCGGTCTTGCCCTGCATGGGCCACATCTCGGGGTCGCGGGTCAGGGTGCCCTCGGGGTAGAAGGCGACGCATTCGCCGCGGTCGATCGCGGCGACGGCGGCCCGGAACGCGGTGGCGGCGTCGGTGGTTTCGCGGTAGACGGGGATCTGTCCGGTACCGCGCATCATCAGGCCGACAAATCCGCTCCGGAAGAGTCCGGCCTTGGCGAGGAATCGCGGGACCCGCCCGGTGTTGTACTGATAGTGCGCATAGGAGAGCGGATCGAGATACGAGTTGTGGTTGACCGCGGTGATAAATCCGCCGTCGGCCGGAATGTGCTCCATTCCGCGCCAGTCCCGCTTGAACAGAACCAGGAGCGGCGGTTTGCAGATGACCGCGGCCAAGCGGTACCAGAAGCCGATTCTGCGGCGGGACACTGGGACACCCTCCTTGTGGGAGCTGAGCTGCTGCGAGCCGGCAGCCGCACGATTGTCGCCCCAGGTACCCGCTATGTCGAGAACACCGTAACCCCGCGGCTCCCGAACGTCGGCGGCAGCGGGTGAGAATGGGCCCGATGCGAAGAGACGGAGCGGACGGCGGCGCGGAGGCGGCCTGGAGCCTGGTGGTGCCGCTGAAACCGCTGGTGCGGGCCAAGAGCAGGCTCTCCCGGGCCACCGGCGAGGAAGTCCGGCCCAAACTGGCGCTGGCCTTTGCCCTGGACACCGTCGCCGCGGCCCTGGCCTGCGAATACGTGGGCGATGTGGCGGTTGTCACGGACGATCCGGTGGCCGGGGAGCGACTCGCGGCACTGGGCGCGCGCATCGTGCCCGACACACCGGCCCGCGGACTCAACGCCGCGCTGACGCATGGAGCGAGCGCGGTACGGGCGCGCCGCCCGGATGCCGCGGTCGCCGCGCTGAACGCCGACCTTCCCGCGCTGCGTCCGGCCGAGCTCGGTCGGGTGCTCCATTCCGCCGCGGAATTTCCGCGCGCATTTCTCGCGGATGCGGCGGAAATCGGGACAACACTTCTGACGGCGACTTCCGGCGTGGAATTGGCACCGGCATTCGGGGGGCCGTCGCGGGCCCGTCACCTCGCTTCCGGTGCGCGCGAGATCCTTGCGCCGGATGTGCCGTCGGTACGCCGGGACGTGGATACCGTCGAGGATCTGCGGGCGGCGCTGAAGCTGGGCGTGGGCCCGTATACGGCGCGACAGGCCCCACTGCTCGCGGACGGGGCGACGGCTCCGGCGGGGGCGCCGTAGTGGCGGCCGGCGGACCCTTAGGGGATGGTCGAACAGATCCCCTAGGGGACGCGAGGGCCCCCTGCGGGTCCACAACGCGGGGGCGCTGGAAGGTATTCCCGTGACGGCCGCTCAACGCGCCAACGCGCCAACGCGCCGGGAGCCGGATTCCGCGGCGCGGAGCGGGATACAGCGATGCGGAGCGCGACTCGGCACGTCCCGAGTCGGATTCGGCCGCGCCCGCAGCCGGATTCGGCAGCGCCCGCAGCGGGATTCGGCAGCGTGCGCAGCGGGATTCAGGCGCCCGGAGCCGGATTCGGCACGTCCGGAGCGGCATACAGCGACGCGGAACGGAATCAGCACGTCCCGAGCGGGATTCGGCCCATCCGGAGCGCGATTCAGGGCGCCCGGAGCCGGATTCGGCGCGCCTGGAGCGGGGATTCCCTCGTCTGGTGCGGATTCGGCCCGTCCTGAGCGGGGATTTCCTGGTCTGGGGCGGGATTCAGCCCGTCCGGAGCGGAGATTCCCCGGTCCCAGGCGGGATTCAGCCCGCCCGCAGCCGGAACCCCGGGCCCGCAGCCGTATTCGGCGCGTCCACGACGCTGTTCAGCACGTCCACGCCGCCGTTCAACGCATCAACGCATCGATGCCGCCATTCAGCGCGCCCACGCCGCCATTCGCCGCGCTCGCGCCGCCATTCAGAGCGTCTGGAGCGTGATGAGGACGATCCGGCGGGCGTCGCCCTCGCCCGGTTCCTGCTCGACCTCGATGCGTACGCGCTGGCCGGGGCGCAGCAGCCGCAGGCCGCCCGCGTCGAAGGCCGCCGCATCGAAGGGCAGCGGGGTCCCGTCGTCCAGCAGCACGCTGCCGGTGCGGGTCTCGGAGTCGTAGGTGTACGCGGTGGCCTGCATGGGAGAGAGCCTAGACGGCCCCCGAACACACCGCGGGCCGGGCTCCCCGAAGGGAGACCGGCCCGACGCCTGGCGTCGCCGCTGCTGAATTACCGCTTGCGGGCGGTGGCCTTCTTCGCGGTCGTCTTGCGGGCGGTGGTCTTCTTGGCGGGGGCCTTCTTCGCCGTCGCCTTCTTCGCGGGGGCCTTCTTCGCCGTGGCCTTCTTGGCGGTGGTCTTCTTCGCCGGTGCCGCCTTCTTCGCGGTGGCCTTCTTGGCGGTGGTCTTCTTCGCCGTCACCTTCTTCGCGGTGACCTTCTTGGCGGGAGCCTTCTTCGCCGCGGCCTTCTTCGCCGTCGTCTTCTTGGCGGCGGCCTTCTTGGCGGCGGCCTTCTTCGCGGCGGCCTTCTTGACCGTCGGAGCAGCCGCACCCGTAAGGCTGCCCTTGGGAGCCTTCTTGACGGCGACCTCGCCGCCCTTCGGGAGCTTCTTCGAGCCGCTGACCAGGTCCTTGAAGCCCTGGCCCGCACGGAAACGCGGCACCGAGGTCTTCTTGACCCGCACGCGTTCACCCGTCTGCGGGTTACGGGCGTAGCGGGCCGGGCGGTCGACCTTCTCGAACGAGCCGAATCCGGTGACCGAAACGCGGTCGCCGGTGACAACTGCACGGACGATTGCGTCCAGTACCGCGTCAACCGCGTCCGCTGCGTTCTGACGGCCGCCGAGCTTGTCGGCAATGGCTTCTACGAGCTGCGCCTTGTTCACGTCTTCCCCTTCGGAGACATTGCTGGAACGAAAGTTTCCAAGCTTTTTCGCACGTTAGGCAGATATATACCGCAAATCAAACACGAAACGGGCTAATCACCCTTGTGCCGCAACGGACTCGACCTTCACGGACTTCCGTCGGTGTGCACATCTTCGGGATAACGACCTTCGTCGAGGTCTTCCATGAACCACTCCAGACGCCTTGCCGCGTCCGCAAGATCGTGTTTAGCCGCGGCCGTGATGACGAGCAGCTTCCGGGTCAGCGCCATCCGTACGCCCTCCGGGACTTGCAGTGTCCGCACTCTTGCGTGTGCGACCTTGAGCCGGTCGGCGACGTAACCGTAGAGCTCGAGTTGGCCGTCGCGTTCCATGCGCTAATTGTGCCATCTGCGGCGAGTTGTCGCTTCACGGGGCCTCAACAGCCGCCCCGACAAGCGGATGCGCCCCCTGCCAACTGCACAGGGGGCGCATCGTACGCAATATGGCTTTGAGCCATAAAACCCGAGGTCAGACCTCGATCGTACGCGGTTTGAACGACGGCCTGTTCGCCTCGTAATCCACGATCGAGGACTCCTCCCGAAGGGTGAGGCTGATGTCGTCCAGACCCTCCAGCAGACGCCAACGGGCGTTTTCGTCCAGCTCGAAGTCGGCGGTCAGCTTGGATTGTCCAGGGGCCTCCGCCCTGACCTGCCGGTCGACCAGGTCGACGGTCACCTCGGCGGTCGGGTCGGCCTCCACGAGCTGCTGCAGCCGGTCCACCGTCTCCTGCGGCAGCACCACCGTCAGCAGGCCGTTCTTGAGGGAGTTACCGCGGAAGATGTCCGCGAACCGCGAGGAGATGACGGCCTTGAAGCCGTAGTTCTGCAGCGCCCACACGGCGTGCTCGCGCGAGGAGCCGGTGCCGAAGTCGGGGCCGGCGACGAGCACCGTGGCGCCCTTGTACGCCTCCTGGTTGAGGACGAACTCCGGGTCCTTGCGCCAGGCCTCGAACAGCCCGTCCTCAAAACCGTCGCGGGTGACCTTCTTCAGCCAGTGCGCGGGGATGATCTGGTCGGTGTCGACGTTGCTGCGGCGCAGCGGGACGGCCCGGCCGGTGTGCGTGGTGAAAGCTTCCATGGTTCTCAGACTCCCGCGGGCGTGGCGACGTCGGTGTCGGACAGGTCGGCCGGTGAGGCCAGATGGCCGAGAACCGCCGTTGCGGCGGCGACCTGCGGCGAGACCAGGTGCGTACGGCCGCCCTTGCCCTGTCGGCCTTCGAAGTTGCGGTTGGAGGTGGACGCGGAGCGCTCACCGGGCGCCAACTGATCGGGGTTCATGCCCAGGCACATCGAGCAACCGGCATGCCGCCATTCGGCCCCGGCGGCCGTGAAGACCTTGTCCAGGCCCTCGGCGACGGCCTCCAGGGAGACCCGGACCGAGCCGGGAACGACCAGCATCCGTACGCCGTCGGCGACCTTGCGGCCTTCCAGGATCGAGGCCGCGGAGCGCAGGTCCTCGATACGGCCGTTGGTGCACGAACCTACGAAGACGGTATCCACGTTGATCTCGCGCAGCGGCTGTCCCGCCGTCAACCCCATGTATTCCAGGGCCTTTTCGGCGGCGAGGCGCTCCGAGGCGTCCTCGTACGAAGCCGGGTCGGGGACGCGGGCCGAAAGCGGTGCGCCCTGGCCGGGGTTGGTGCCCCAGGTAACGAACGGCGCCAGCGTGGCGGCGTCGATGACGACCTCGGCGTCGAAGACCGCGTCGTCGTCGGTGCGCAGGGTCTTCCAGTACGCGACGGCGGCGTCCCAGTCCTCGCCCTTGGGCGCGTGGTCGCGTCCCTGGAGGTAGTCGAAGGTGGTCTGGTCGGGGGCGATCATGCCGGCCCGCGCGCCCGCCTCGATCGACATGTTGCAGATGGTCATCCGGGCTTCCATCGACAGTTTCTCGATGGCGGAGCCGCGGTATTCCAGGACGTAGCCCTGGCCGCCGCCGGTGCCGATCTTGGCGATGATCGCCAGGATCAGGTCCTTGGCGGTCACCCCGTCGGGCAGCTCACCCTCGACGGTGATGGCCATGGTCTTGAAGGGGGCCAGCGGCAGCGTCTGGGTGGCCAGGACGTGCTCGACCTGGCTGGTGCCGATGCCGAACGCCAGCGCGCCGAAGGCGCCGTGGGTGGAGGTGTGGCTGTCACCGCAGACCACGGTGGTGCCGGGCTGGGTCAGTCCCAACTGCGGTCCCACAACGTGGACGACGCCCTGCTCGACGTCGCCGAGCGGGTGCAGCCGGACGCCGAACTCCGCGCAGTTCTTGCGCAGCGTCTCCAGCTGGGTGCGCGAGACCGGGTCGGCGATCGGCTTGTCGATGTCGAGGGTGGGGGTGTTGTGGTCCTCGGTGGCGATGGTGAGATCCGTCCGGCGCACCTGGCGGCCGGCCTTGCGCAGGCCGTCGAAGGCCTGCGGGCTGGTCACCTCGTGCAGCAGGTGCAGATCGATGAAGAGCAGGTCGGGCTCGCCTTCGGCGCGCCGGACGACATGGTCGTCCCAGACCTTCTCCGCCAGTGTCCGTCCCATCGCTTTCCCTCCGGCCGGCCGCTGTGCCGGCCTAACTCGACAGTGCGCGATATGCCCGCGATCCCCGTGCCGGGCCCTACGCCGGGCCCTGGTCGAGGGCCACAACTACAGAGTGACGACTTCGCTGGAAAATTGAACTTGCGTTTCACAGTGTGAGACGTGAGTATCGTTGCATGGACAACTCTAGCGGCGTCGGCGTTCTCGACAAGGCAGCACTGGTTTTGAGCGCCCTGGAGTCCGGTCCGGCCACCCTCGCCGGGCTGGTCGCGGCGACAGGGCTCGCACGACCCACGGCACACCGGCTGGCCGTGGCACTGGAACACCACCGGATGGTGGCGAGGGACATGCAGGGCCGGTTCATCCTGGGCCCCCGGCTGTCCGAGCTGGCCGCGGCGGCCGGCGAGGACCGCCTCCTGGCCACGGCCGGACCGGTGCTCACCCACCTGCGCGATGTGACGGGCGAGAGCGCCCAGCTCTATCGCCGGCAGGGCGACATGCGGATCTGCGTGGCGGCGGCGGAACGGCTGTCCGGACTGCGGGACACCGTCCCGGTCGGCTCCACGCTCCCCATGAAGGCGGGCTCGGCCGCTCAGATCCTGATGGCCTGGGAGGAGCCGGAGCGGCTGCACCGCGGCCTCCAGGGCGCACGCTTCACGGCCACCGCCCTGTCCGGCGTACGGCGCCGTGGCTGGGCCCAGTCGATCGGCGAGCGGGAGCCGGGCGTGGCGTCCGTCTCCGCGCCCGTACGCGGCCCCTCCAACCGCGTGGTGGCCGCCGTGTCCGTCTCCGGCCCCATCGAGCGGCTGACCCGCCACCCGGGCCGGATGCACGCCCAGGCGGTCATCGACGCGGCCGCCCGCCTCTCCGAGGGCCTGCGGCGCAACGGCTAGTACCCCGAGAAGGGGCCGGCCGGGGCAGGAGCCGTTGTCGGTTGCTGTGGCGCCCTGCACGAACGCGGCGCAACGGCTAGAACCCCGAGAAGGGGCGGGCCGGGGCAGGAGCCGTTGTCGGTTGGTGCGGTGGCACCCTGTGTGAACGCGACGTAACCGCCCGACGACGGACGGCGCCCGGCCCGTACGGAGGTGTCTCCGTACGGGCCGGGCGCCGCCGTGTGCCCCCCGCGGCTCAGGCCGCCAGCCGGTCCGCCGCCCGCTCGCCCCGGCGGCCGACCGGCACCACCCCCCGGACCGCGCCCAGCCCGGACGGCGGCATGTTGGCGTAGATGCTCTCGTACGAGCCCGCCGGGACCACGTAGGTCTCGTGCCAGATGCCGACCTTGCCGCGCCCCTCCCGCACCCGCCGGTTGAAGGCGGCCCACGCCGGCCGGTGCTCGCCGTTCTGGTCACTGGCGTAGGCGAGCAGCTTCTCCTTGGACTCCCAGTACTGGAGGATCCCAAAGGTCCGCAGTCCCGGCAGGCCCCGGTAGCCGAGCATTCCCCGTTCCCGGTCCCGTGCCAGCTCCTTGATCATCGGCGGCATCGCCCGGAACACCGGCAGCCAACTGCGCACCGCCCGCCAGCTGTTGACCCGCATCCCGATCAGGAACACCACCACCTCCCCGTCGCCGTCCGCCGTCATCCGTCCCTGCACCGGCTTGGCGCTCATGACAACAACCCCCTTGACCACAGCCACATTGGATAGCCTCACCATCCATGCTTAGATAGTGCCACTCTCCAACATGGGGTGCAAGCGGAATCCGGAACGGGAAACCGGAGCGGGAAACCGGAGCGGGAAACCGACGAGGAAGGGCGCAGGCGCGGTGCGACTGGCGGAGCTGAGCGAACGCAGCGGGGTCTCCACCCCGACGATCAAGTACTACCTGCGCGAGCGACTGCTGCCGCCGGGCCGCCGGATCACCGCCACCCAGTCCGAGTACGGCGAGGAGCATCTGCGCCGGCTGCGGCTGGTACGGGCGCTGATCCAGGTCGGCCGGATTCCCGTGACCACCGCCCGCGACGTGCTGGCCGCCATCGAGGACGACTCGCTCAACCACCACCACCGCCTGGGCACGGCCGTCCAGGCACTCCCCCACGGCCCGGAGGCGGACGAGGCGGATCCCGCGACCGCCGCCGCCCGGCGCACCGCCACCGAGCTGCTGGATCTCCTCGACTGGCGCTTCAGCCGCGAAGTCACCGACATCTCCCGCCCCTTCGGCATGCTCGTCGCCGCCATCGCAGCGCTGGACCGGCTCGGCTACGCCTGCGACACCGCGCATCTGCTGCCGTACGCCCGCCAGGCGGAGCAGCTGGCCGTCGTCGACCTGGACCTGGTCGAGGAGTTCAGGACGCCGGAGGAACAGGTGGAGGCTGCCGTGGCCTTGACGGTGCTCTACGAGCCGGTGCTGCTGAGCCTGCGCCGCCTGGCGGAGGCGGAGGAGTCCAACCGGCGCTTCGGCACCGGGAGTTGAACGCGAGAAGGCCCCCCGCACGAGGCGGGGGGCCTTCTTCTCTGTACCCCCGACCGGATTCGAACCGGCGCTACCGCCTTGAGAGGGCGGCGTGCTAGGCCGCTACACAACGGGGGCAAGTCTTGCTGCAGTTGAGATTCTCGGCTGCAGTTGAGCCTGTCGCGAGGACATGCTGCGCTGGGCTACCAGGACTCGAACCTAGACTAAATGAACCAGAATCACTCGTGCTGCCAATTACACCATAGCCCATGGTGGTATAGACCAGTACCCCCGACCGGATTCGAACCGGCGCTACCGCCTTGAGAGGGCGGCGTGCTAGGCCGCTACACAACGGGGGCCCTAGCGATCCTGCATGAGAAGCAGCGGGTGCGACCCGGACTGTTTCCCTGGGAAGGATCTGTACCCCCGACCGGATTCGAACCGGCGCTACCGCCTTGAGAGGGCGGCGTGCTAGGCCGCTACACAACGGGGGCGTTGCAGATGAGCTCTGCGAGCTGGCCTACCAGGACTCGAACCTAGACTAACTGAACCAGAATCAGTCGTGCTGCCAATTACACCATAGGCCATCAAAGCGCAACCCCCCGTGGGGGGCTTGATTTGATCTGCGCTTCCCGGCCGGGCCTTTCGGCCCTCTCGGGCGGCGCAGGAAGAACATTACCTGATCGTGGACGGGGCTCCAAAACCGATAACTCCGCGCAACAGCGCCGGCAGCTCGGCCAGGCCCGCGATCCGGCGCACATCGGGCGGCAGGTCGTCGCCGGTGTCCTTACGGTCCAGCCATACGGCCGTCAGACCCGCGTCCCGGGCGCCGAGGGCATCGATGTCGAGCCGGTCACCGACATAGGCGACGTCGGCGGGCGGCAGGTCCAGCGCGGCGCAGGCGGCGTGGAACGCCTCGGCGGCCGGTTTGGCGTGCCCCAGCTCTTCGGCGCACAGGACCGCCTCGAAGCGGTCGCGTACGCCGAGGACGCGGAGCTTGCGGTCCTGGTTGCGCAGGGAGGAGTTGGAGAGCACCCCGTGGCGGTGGCTGGTGGCGAGGGCGTCCAGGACGGGGAGGACGTCCGGAAAGAGGGCCCAGGCCGCCTCGAAGTGGGTGAGATAGCGGCCGAACCAGTCGTCGGCCTCGGCGTCGCTCAGGGCCGCCGCCACAAAGTCGCGGACGCGGTCCCGGCGCTGCTCCTCGAAGGCGATGCCGCCCGCCTCGAACCGCCGCCAGTGGATCTCCGTCAGCTCCTTCCAACGGCGAAGGGCCTGGTCGACGGAGGCGAATCCGCTCACCAGGCCCTCGGCCAGGAGGTGCTTCCGCATACCGACGTGATCGGCGTGGGCGTAGTCGAAGAGCGTGTCGTCGATGTCCCAGAGGACGGCGCGGAGCGGCATGGGAGCGACCGTAGCCCAGGTGCGGCCGGGGTTCAGGTGCTCAGCGCACCCAGGCCTTGAGGGGCTCGGTGCCGAGGTCGATGCCGACCGGGCCGGGGAGGGTCACCCGCTCGCCGAACGGGGCGGCCACGACCTTCTTGTACCGGTCCCCATCGGGCTCGGAGTAGACGGTGACCTAGCGGGGATCGCGGATGAGCGACCGCTGACGGTCGTCCATACACGAAGGGTCCGGAAGCCGAGGTGGCTTCCGGACCCGGTGTACCCGTGCGAGGTCAGCCCGCCAGTTTCGCCAGTGCGGCGTCGATGCGGGCGATGGTGCGCTCCTGGCCGAGGATCTGCAGGGACTCGAAGAGCGGCAGGCCGACAGTGCGGCCGGTGGCCGCGACGCGGACCGGGGCCTGGGCCTTGCCGAGCTTGAGGCCGTGCTCCTCGCCGGCGGCCAGGACGGCCTCCTTGAGGGACTCGGGGCTGTTCCAGTCGGCGCCGAGGAGCTTGCCACGGGCCGTCGCCAGCAGGGCCGCCGGGTCGCCCTTCATCGCCTTCGTCCAGGACGCCTCGTCCTCGACCGGCTCCTTGAGGAACAGGAAGTCGACGTTGGCGGTGATGTCGGAGAGGACGGTCAGGCGGGTCTGGGCGTACGGGGCGATCGCCTGCCAGGCGGCCTCGTCGAAGTCCTCGGGGGCCCAGTTGGCGTGCGGGGCCTTCAGCCAGGGCTCACAGGCCGCGATGAAGGACTTCACGTCCAGCTGCCGGATGTGGTCGGCGTTGATCGCCTCGGCCTTCTTGAGGTCGAAGCGGGCCGGGTTGGCGTTGACGTCCGCGATGTCGAACTTCTCGATGAGTTCGGCGATGGAGAAGATGTCCTGGTCGGCGGAGAAGGACCAGCCGAGCAGCGCAAGGTAGTTGAGCAGGCCCTCGGGCAGGAAGCCGCGGTCGCGGTAGAGGTTGAGGGACGCCTGCGGGTCGCGCTTGGAGAGCTTCTTGTTGCCCTCGCCCATGACGTACGGGAGGTGCCCGAAGGCCGGGATGTCCTTCGCCACGCCCAGTTCGATCAGCGCCTTGTAGAGGGCGATCTGGCGGGGGGTGGAGGAGAGCAGGTCCTCGCCGCGCAGGACGTGGGTGATCTCCATCAGGGCGTCGTCGACCGGGTTGACGAGGGTGTAGAGGGGCGCGCCGTTGGCCCGGACGATGCCGAAGTCCGGGACGTTCTCCGGGGTGAAGGTCAGCTCGCCGCGCACCAGGTCGGTGAAGGTGATCGGCTCGTCGGGCATCCGGAAGCGGACGATCGAGACGCGGTCCTCGGCCTCGTAGGCGGCCTTCTGCTCGGCGGTCAGCGTGCGGCACTTGCCGTCGTAACCGGAGGGCTTGCCGGCCTTGCGGGCGGCGTCGCGGCGCTCGTCCAGTTCCTCGGTGGTGCAGTAGCAGTGGTAGGCGTGGCCGGCGGCGAGGAGCTTGTCGGCGACGTCCTTGTAGAGGTCCATCCGCTGCGACTGGCGGTAGGGGGCGTGCGGGCCGCCCACCTCGGGCCCCTCGTCCCAGTCGAAGCCCAGCCACCGCATGGAGTCCAGCAGCTGCTGGTAGGACTCCTCGGAGTCGCGGGCCGCGTCGGTGTCCTCGATGCGGAAGACCAGGGTGCCCTGGTGGTGCCGGGCGAACGCCCAGTTGAACAGGGCGGTGCGGACCAGGCCCACGTGGGGGTTGCCGGTCGGGGAGGGACAGAAACGTACGCGGACGGGGGTGCCGGGGGTCGCGTTAGCCACGCTTGATCACCTTGTTGGTGAGAGTGCCGATGCCTTCGATGGTGACGGCGACCTCGTCGCCGACGTTGAGCGGGCCGACCCCGGCCGGGGTGCCCGTGAGGACGACGTCGCCGGGGAGCAGCGTCATCGCCTCGGTGATGTGGACGATGAGGTCCTCGACGGTGCGGACCATCTCGCTGGTGCGGCCCAGCTGGCGCTGTTCGCCGTTGACCGTGCACTGGATGGTGAGGTCGCGGGGATCCAGCTCGGTCTCGACCCAGGGGCCCAGCGGGCAGGAGCTGTCGAAGCCCTTGGCCCGCGCCCACTGCGACTCGCGCTGCTGGACGTCGCGCGCGGTGACGTCGTTGGCGCAGGTGTAGCCGAGGATGACGTCCTTGACGCGGTCGCGCGGCACCTCACGGCACATCCGGCCGATGACCACGGCGAGCTCCGCTTCGTGGTGCAGCTCCTGCGAGAAGGAGGGGTACGCGATGGGGTCGCCGGGGCCGACCACGGAGGTGGAGGGCTTGAAGAAGGTGACCGGGACGTCGGGGACGGTGTTGCCCAGCTCGGCGGCGTGCGCGGCGTAGTTGCGGCCGATCGCCACGACCTTGTTGGGCAGCACCGGCGGCAGCAGACGGACCTTGTCGAGGGGGACCTTCTGGCCCGAGCGCTCGAATTCCGCGAAGGGATGCCCCTTGATGACGTCGAGTTCGTCGCCTTCGACGACACCGAAGCCGACGTTGCCGTCGATGGAGAATCTGGCGATGCGCACGGGTTGCCGCTGCCCCTCAATTGATCACTGGCCGGAGTTGACACTCCAGGCTATCGCGGGGAAGCGGCCGATCCGCTGCGGTATACCGCCGGTGCCGCCGGGCCGGTCGGGTCAGACGGCGGCGACGACCTTTTCCGGCTTCTCCGTTCCCTCCGGGGCGTCCATCAGGACGGTGCGGCGGGGGTTGGCCGTCTGGGTGGGCAGTTCGACGGTGTGCTCCGGTGCCTCGGGGGCCGCGGGGGCGAGCTCGTCGGCGTCCTTGAGGTGCGCCAGGGTCGTGCGCCGCGGGTTGGCTATGTTGCGGAACATCATCGTGGTCTTCACTGCTTCATGCCTCGCGAGGGGATGCGGAATCGGGGAAACGACATGCCCGCATACCGACATACGGCATCGGGCGTCGGGCATGCCGAAAGGGCTGCCCTTGTCAATCGGGGCAACCCTGTAAAGCGTCAGGCTATGCGCGCTATTCCCTGCGATGTGGTGGACAAGTCAATGATCTTCCTGTGAGTTTCCTCACGAAGGGTGTGACAAATGCCGCATTTCCCATGATCAACATCCAGGGGCGAATCGGACAATGCCGGATTGAAGCGCACGTTCCGCTCCCGATCACCGCACCTGGGACAGTGCGGCCGACCGGTCGAATCGCGGCTAAAAGTCCGTTATTGGTAGCCCAATCCTCTACGTGTCGTAACGCGATCCATACATTGCGTCACCCATGTCACAGCCACTGGTTCCGCTCTTGTTGCAATTCCTCCACTGTGCTGGAATTCCACGGACCGCCGCACGTTTCAGCCGGCGCGCAGGGCGCAAAGTGGCGCCGCGCGGTGGTGCCGCTCTCTCGGCCAGAGGGGGCAGCCCGCCGGTCACTCACGACCGCCATGGGGGACTTGCGGTCCCCTACGACTCGACACCGTCCCGCCGTTAGCGCGGAGGGACGCCTGGTCCAGAGGTTGCGACGCTAGTGCAGGGACGTTTCAAGAGGGATGGCAGCGCTGCGGCGGACCCGGAGCTGCGCGGCGGAACCGACCGCGCCTCCACGCCCCAGCGCGCCCAGAGCAACGGTCCGACGGGCGGCGGCAGTGTGCCGGCCGACCGTAACGGCCAGGCGCCCGGCGCCGACTCCGCGGACAGCGGCAAGCCCAAGGCCGCGAAGGGCCCCAGCGGGCCCGGCTCGCGAATAGCGCTGCGCAACTGGCGCATCAGCACCCGTCTGGTCTCCCTGCTCGCGCTACCCGTCGTCGCCGCGACCACCCTGGGTGCGTTCCGTATCCAGGACTCGATGGAGAACATCGACCAGCTGGACAAGATGCAGCTGCTCACCGAGATGACGCGGCAGGCGACCGAGCTCGCCGACGCGCTCCAGGTGGAGCGGGACAAGTCGGCGGGCCCGATCGCGGGCAGCGGCAACACCAAGGACGACGCGAACGTTGTCGCGCCCCGCGAGGCGACCGACCGCGCCCGGCTCTCCTTCAACCAGGCCACCGGCGACATCCGGGGCCTGGACTCCTCGATGGCCGGCGTCCACGCGACCGTCCTGGAGATCAGCCGCCAGCTCAACACCCTCAACGAGATCCGCAGCAACGCGTACCAGGACGAGGACAACGCGGCGCGGACCGTCACCAGCTACAACCAGCTGATCACCTCGCTGCTCTCGCTCTCCCAGGACATGGCGCAGGCGACCAGCAACCCGGAGATGATCCGCAGCACCCGTGCGCTGGCGGCGTTCTCGAACGCCAAGGAGTACGCGTCGATCCAGCGCGCCCTGGTCAGTGCCGGCCTCGCCCACCAGGGCGGCCCCGAGCTGTCCCCCAACGACCGGCTCGCCGGCCGTAACGCGGAGGACAACGAGAAGGCCGCCCGGGACCGCTTCTCGCAGATCTACAGCAACAACGCCGGCGCGCTCACCCGCGGCCTGGACGGCAACAACGACGAGATCAAGTCCGCGGTCGCCTTCGCGCACCGCTCCTTCGCCAGCGGCCAGGGCATCCGCAGCCAGGAGTACAAGTACCTCGACTGGTACGACTCCGACACCGTCAAGATCGCCGAGATGTCGCGGATCGAGTCGCAGCTGCTCTCCGAGATGGAGCAGAAGTCCAAGGAGCTGCGCAACGAGGCCACCCAGGTCGCGATCATCAACGGTGCGATGATCCTGCTCGTCCTCGGTGTCTCGCTGGTCGGCGCGTTCGTCGTGGCCCGCTCCATGGTCCGCTCGCTGCGCCGCCTCCAGGACACCGCGCAGAGGGTCGCCCAGGACCGGCTGCCCGAGCTGGTCAAGCAGCTGTCCGAGGCCGACCCGCAGGACGTGGACACCTCCGTCGAGTCGGTCGGTGTGCACAGCCGGGACGAGATCGGCAAGGTGGCCGCGGCCTTCGACGACGTGCACCGCGAGGCCGTCCGGCTCGCCTCGGAGCAGGCGCTGCTGCGAGGCAACGTCAACGCGATGTTCACCAACCTCTCGCGCCGCAGCCAGGGCCTGATCCAGCGCCAGCTGTCGCTGATCTCCGAACTGGAGTCCCGCGAGGCCGACCCGGACCAGCTGTCCTCGCTGTTCAAGCTCGACCACCTCGCCACCCGTATGCGCCGTAACGGTGAGAACCTCCTCGTCCTCGCGGGTGAGGAGCCGGGACGCCGGTGGACGCGGCCTGTGCCGCTGGTCGACGTCCTGCGTGCGGCCGCCTCCGAGGTGGAGCAGTACGAGCGGATCGAGCTCAACGCCGTTCCGCAGACCGAGGTCGCCGGCCGGGTCGTCAACGACCTGGTGCACCTGCTCGCCGAGCTGCTGGAGAACGCCACGTCGTTCTCGTCGCCGCAGACCAAGGTCAAGGTGACCGGTCACGCGCTGCCCGACGGGCGGGTGCTGGTCGAGATCCACGACACCGGTATCGGCCTGTCCCCCGAGGACCTCTCCGCGATCAACGAGCGGCTCGCCAGCCCGCCGACCGTGGACGTCTCGGTGTCCCGCCGGATGGGTCTGTTCGTGGTCGGTCGACTCTCGCTGCGGCACGGCATCCGTATCCAGCTGCGGCCCTCCGACTCCGGTGGCACCACCGCGCTGGTCATGCTCCCGGTCGATGTGGCGCAGGGCGGCAAGAAGCCCGCGCCGAGCACGGCCAAGAGCGGCGTCGGCGACATCGGCGGCGCACCGTCCAGCCGGCTCTCGGGGCTCACGCCGCGCGGCCAGGTCGGCTCGGGCCCGTCGGCCGGTGGGCGCCCCGCGCTGCCCGGTCGTGGCGGTCCCGGTGGCGGAGCGCCGGGCGGCTTCGGTGCCCCGGCTCCCGCGGGACGCGCTCCTGGCGCGCCTCAGGGCGGCGACCAGCGCCCGGCCGCCGGGCACCCCGGCGCCGGCCGTCCCGGACTGCCCGCCCGCGGCGGGAATGACCAGCAGACGCCGAGCGTGGCGCCGCCGACCGGCGCGCCGCGCCGCGAGGAGCGTCCGCAGCTGCCGCCGCGGGGTGCCGCGGCCGCGCTGCCGGGCGGTTCCGGCCCGCAGGGCGGCCAGAGCGACCAGCAGCCGGGCACCACGAGCTGGGGCGCGCGCCGTGAGCGCGGCGACTCCGGTGACGACTGGCCGCTGGCGCCCCGCGAATCGCAGGACCGCCCGCGTGGCCACGAGGAGCCGGAGACCACCGGCAGCTTCGAGCGTCCCTCGGCCGGCGGCCCCGCCGACACCACCGCGTTCGCCCGTCCCGACGTGTCCGCCCCGGCGGCCGGCGCGGACCAGGGTGGGCACGGCACGGGTGGCGGCCGGTTCGCGCCGCAGGGCGGCCGCGACGCCGGCGAGTTCGCCCGGCCCGCCGAGCGGCCTGCCGGCCAGGGCGCGGGCAACGGCCCCGGTGACACCGGTCAGTTCGCCCGGCCCGAGAGCGGCGCCGGTCAGTACGAGACGGGTCAGTACGAGACGGGCCAGTTCCGGCAGCCGGACAGCGACACGGGCCAGTACGAGACCGGCCAGTTCCGCCAGCTCGACAGCGACACCGGCCAGCACCAGACCGGGCAGTTCCAGCAGCTCGACAGCGACACCGGCCAGCACGACACCGGCCAGTACGAGACAGGCCGGTTCCCGGCGGCTCAGCCGCAGGACAGCGGTGCGCCGTCCGGTGACGCGCTGAGCGGCCCCGACGCGGGACCCGGTGACGGGCGTACGCCGATCTTCGACACGATCGAGTCGAACTGGTTCAGCCATCCGGCGTCCGCGGCCGCGGGTGTACCGCCGCGCCGCCCCGACGAGCCGGGTGCCTCCGGTGCGCCGTCGGCACCGCGCCGTGGGCCCGCCCGCGACGAGGCCACGGGCGGCGGCGCGCGCAACGGCGTGCCGGCGCAGGGCCCCGGAGCACAGGGGCCCGGAGCGCAGGGCGACAGCCGGGCGCAGTGGCGTACCTCGCCGAACGATGAGACGTGGCGGCAGGCGGAGCAGATCCGCCAGCCCGCCGCGGGCGGTATCACCACCTCCGGGCTGCCCCGTCGCGTCCCCCGTGCGAATCTCGTAGCGGGTACGGCGCAGCAACAGCAGTCCACACCGTCCGGTCCGCAGGTCTCGCGTGCGCCCAGTGATGTGCGCGGGCGGCTGACCAATCTCCGTCGGGGTATCCAGCAGGGCCGGCAGGCCGGCGGCACCTCCGCCACCGGCAACCACGGCATTGTCGACCCCACTCACCAGCAGGAGCGTTAGTTGAGTCCGATGAGCCAGGCGGCGCAGAATCTGAACTGGTTGATCACCAACTTCGTGGAGCACACCCCCGGGGTGTCCCACACGGTGGTGGTCTCCGCGGACGGGCTGCTCCTCGCCATGTCCGAGGGGTTCCCGCGCGACCGCGCCGACCAACTGGCGGCGGTCGCCTCCGGCCTGACCTCGCTGACCTCCGGCGCGTCCCGCATCTTCGAGGGCGGGACCGTCAACCAGACCGTGGTGGAGATGGAGCGCGGTTTCCTCTTCATCATGTCCGTCTCCGACGGATCGTCCCTGGCCGTTCTGGCGCACCCCGAGTGCGACATCGGCCTCGTCGGTTACGAGATGGCCCTGCTGGTCGACCGCGCGGGCACCGTTCTTACGCCCGATCTGCGTGCCGAACTGCAGGGCAGCCTGCTTCACTGAGACGCCCGCAGCGCCTCACCACACGTCAGTACGCCAACCGTCACCCCGCCGAACCCCCCACCGGCCCAATCCGACGACAGTCAGTTGTCCCGTCCGGAGGACCCATGACACCGCCACCTGCCACTTCCGGCCCGTACGGCGCCTACAGCCAAGCGCCGTACGGGGGCGAAGGTGACCAGCCGCTGGTGCGCCCGTATGCCATGACCGGAGGCCGGACCAGGCCGCGCTACCAGCTCGCCATCGAGGCGCTGGTCAGCACGACCGCCGACCCCTCCCAGCTGCCCGGGCTGCTGCCCGAGCACCAGCGGATCTGCCACCTGTGCCGCGAGGTGAAGTCGGTGGCGGAGGTCTCGGCGCTGCTGCACATCCCGCTGGGTGTGGCCCGGATCCTGGTCGCGGACCTGGCGGAGGCCGGGATGGTGGCGATCCACCAGCCGGGCGGCAGCGGCGAAGCCGGCGGCACGCCGGACGTGACCTTGCTGGAGAGGGTGCTCAGTGGACTTCGCAAGATCTGACGACGGCGCCGCCGGGGCCGCGGCCCGCGCGACGACCTCCGCCAAGATCGTGGTGGCGGGCGGCTTCGGCGTGGGCAAGACCACGTTCGTCGGCGCGGTCTCGGAGATCAATCCGCTGAAGACGGAGGCCGTGATGACCTCCGCTTCGGCGGGGATCGACGATCTGAGCCATGTCACGGACAAGACCACGACGACCGTGGCGATGGACTTCGGCCGGATCACGCTGGACCAGGACCTGATCCTGTACCTGTTCGGTACGCCGGGTCAGGACCGCTTCTGGTTCATGTGGGACGACCTGGTCCGGGGTGCCATCGGGGCGGTCGTCCTCGTCGACACCCGCCGGCTCGCCGACTGCTTCCCGGCCGTCGACTACTTCGAGAACAGCGGCCTGCCCTTCGTCATCGCCCTCAACGGCTTCGAGGGGCATCAGCCGTACACGCCCGACGAGGTGCGCGAGGCGCTCCAGATCGGGCCGGGGACGCCGATCATCACCACCGACGCGCGGCACCGCAGCGAGGCCAAGAGCGCGCTCATCACGCTGGTCGAGCACGCGCTGATGGCGCGTCTCCAGTAGCGGGTGCCGACGGCCCGCTCCGAGGCGGTGCGGGCCGGGCGCCTGTTGTTACCGGAACGCCGTTCCGAGGGCCCATTTGAGAAGGCCATTTCGGAAAGCACTTTCCGAAGACTGGTTTCCGGGGCGGTTTTCTGTTGCTTCGGGCCGGTTCCGTGCAGCGGCGTATGGATCTGTGTCCTTCGACACGCCCACAACGGCGTTCATAACGTTTCGACAGTGAATCGACAAGGTGTCGACACCCCTCGCGCACGCGTCGCTTCGCTGTGCTCACATTTCTCCCGCCTTTTGCAGCGGCTCGTCCTTAACGCCCCTTTTATCTCGCCCTCTTGGACGCCCACTCCGACTTTGTCCAGTGTTTGGAAGGCAACGGCCTGACGTGCTGAAATTCGCTGAACTCCGGAGTAGTAACGCCCAGAAGAAACGGCACAGCAAGTCAGTGCCGGCGCCGAGAGGTTGTTGGTCGAGTGAGGCGAAGCAAGTCGAGCCCCGAGCCGCAGGAACCGCGGCGGGGCAACTTCACGCCGCCGTCGCGAGGTACGGCGGCACCGGCTTCCGACGCGTCCGAAAACACGGTCGCGAAGCCTCCGGTGAGCGGCGGAAAGTACTCCCCGCGCAACTGGCGGGTGACCACGCGCCTGAACGCCATTCTGCTGATCCCCGTACTGCTCGCCCTTGTCTTCGGCGGCCTGCGGGTGAACAGCTCGGTCGCCACCTGGCAGGAAGCGCAGGACGCCGAGCACACCGCGAAGCTCGTACGGGCCGCGCTTTCCTACAGCAACGCCCTGATCGACGAGCGTGACCGCACCGCGGAGCCGCTGCTGAAGGGCAGGAAGGACGACCCGGCCGTGGCGGAGGCGCGCAGCGCCACCGACGACGCCGCGGACGCCTTCCACGAGGCCGTCAAGAACATGCCGGACAAGCCGGGCCTCAAGCGCCGGCTCGCGGCGTTCGAGGAGAGCGAGCCCAAGCTCGACCAGCTGCGCAACACCGCCTACACCTCCAAGCTGCGCGGTGTGCAGACCGAAGAGGGCTTTGTCGCGATCCAGCACCCGCTGATGGAGTTCGCGAACGAGCTGGGCCTGGGCACCGGCAACATCACCTCCTACGGCCGCACCGTCTACGCCGTGGCGCTGGCCCAGGCCGCCGAGTCGCTGCAGCGTTCCATCGGCACCCACCTCCTGATCGACCCGGCGGCCCCGCAGGGCGGCAAGGAGCACAAGCTCCAGCTGACCGCGTTCGCGTCGTATCGCTACCTGGAGGGCATCGCCATCGGCGAGTACACCTCCGGCGGCACGCCCGAGGACGTCGCCCGGCTGAAGGACGACGCCGCCGAGCTGAAGGCGGCCGCGCAGCAGAAGATCGCGCAGGCGAAGGCGCAGGCGGCCGCCACCGGGCAGCCGTTCCGCACGCCGCCGCCGATCGACACCATGTCGACCTACATCGCCAGCGGCGCGGCACCCGAGGTGCTGGGCGCCAAGGGCGTCACGTCCGAAACCTGGTTCGCGGCCTCGACCGGCAAGTTCGACATGTACCGGGCCATCGAGAAGGACCTCGCGGACAAGGCGGTGAACGAGGCGGCGCAGATCTCCGACGACGCCAGGCGCTCCACCTTCACCGACTCCGCCATCGCGGTGGCGGCCCTGATCATCGCCTTCCTCGTGGCCGGCATGATGGCCCGCCGGATGAGCCGCAACATGCGCCAGCTGCGCAACGCCGCCTTCGGCATCGCCGAGCAGCGGCTGCCGATGCTGGTCGACCAGCTCTCCCGGACGGACCCGGGCCGGGTCGACACCCGCGTCCAGCCGATCCCGATCTCCACCACCGACGAGATCGGCGAGGTCGCCCGCGCCTTCGACCAGGTGCACCGCGAGGCCGTCCGGCTCGCCGCCGAGCAGGCGCTGCTGCGGGGCAACGTCAACGCGATCTTCACCAACCTGTCGCAGCGCAACCAGAGCCTGATCGAGGGCCAGCTGACCCTGATCACCGACCTGGAGAACAACGAGGCCGACCCGGACCAGCTGGAGAACCTCTTCAAGCTGGACCACCTGGCGACCCGTATGCGGCGCAACGGCGAGAACCTCCTCATCCTCGCGGGCGAGGAGCCCGGCCGCCGCTGGAACCAGCCGGTGCCGCTGATCGACGTCCTGCGGGCGGCGACCTCCGAGGTCGAGTCGTACGAGCGAATAGAACTCACCGGCGTCCCGGAGAGCGAGATCCACGGCACCGCCGTGACCGACCTCGTGCACCTGCTGTCCGAGCTGCTGGAGAACGCCACCACGTTCTCCTCCCCGCAGACCAAGGTGCGGGTCGCCGCGACCCGGCTGCCGGACGGCCGCGTCATGATCGAGATCCACGACAAGGGCATCGGGCTCACCCCCGAGGACTTCGCGGACATCAACCACAAGCTGGCCAACCCGCCGAGCGTGGACGCCGCGATCTCCCAGCGCATGGGCCTGTTCGTGGTCGGCCGGCTGGCCGACCGGCACGGCATCCGGGTCCAGCTGCGCCCCTCCGGCGAGCAGGCCGGCACCACGTCCCTCGTCATGCTGCCCGAGGCGATCACCCACGGTGGTGGCGGCGAGGACCAGTTCGACGACGACTTCACGGTCTCCCGGATCGTGCCCGAGCACCGTCAGCCGGTGTACGAGGGCGGCCACCGCACGGCCGCCGAGCTGGGCTTCGACGACGCCGGTTACGGCCCGTCCGTGGACCCGGCCGAGCTGGACCCCGTGGGCCGCTCGCTGCTCCGCGAGGAGCGCCGTGCGGCGCTGGAGGCGGCCCAGTCGAACGATCAGGGCGGCCGGCCGCACTTCCGCGACGAGGCGCCGTCCGACGGCGGCTTCCAGGGTCATCCCGAGCAGGGCTATGTGGAAGCCGATCAACCGCTCTACGACGACCGGTCCTTCGGCGGCCAGGCGTTCGGCGAGCCCGGCTTCTCCGAGACCACCGGCCAGCAGCCATACGTCTCGCCCGAGACCGCACAGCAGGACGATTGGTCCGAACGGCCCGCGTTCGGCGGTTACTTCGGAACCGAAGCGGAATCTGACCGGAATACAACTGCCGCTCCCGCTGATGCGTCTGAGCGCGTAACATTCGAGCGTCCGGGCTCCTCCTCGAGCGACTCCCACTCGCGGACCGACGCCGGCCTTCCGCGCCGCGGAGGCGGCTCGCCGCAGGCTCAGCAGCAGTGGCAGCAGCGTGAGGAGCCGGTGGCCCCGCAGCAGCGGAACGCGCCGGAGACCGGCCAGGACGGCACCGACTGGCGCAGCTCCAACGACGAGCGCTGGGAGCGGGCGGAGCGGCTGCGCGAGCCTAAGGCGGGCGGAGTCACTGCCTCCGGCCTCCCCCGGCGTGTGCCCAAGGCCAACCTGGTCGAAGGCGCCGCGGAGCAGACCCCACAGGGCGGCCCCCAGGTCTCCCGCGCCCCGGAGGACGTCCGCGGCAGGCTGAGCAATCTGCGCCGCGGTGTCCAGCAGGGACGCACCGCCGGCCTGGACCGCTCGGAGGTTCCCCAGAATGACCAGCAGGGCTTCGGCCCCGGCAGCACCTACGATCAGGAGCGTTAGTGTGAGCCCGATGAGCCAGGCGGCGCAGAATCTGAACTGGTTGATCACCAACTTCGTGGACAACACCCCCGGGGTGTCCCACACGGTCGTGGTCTCCGCGGACGGGCTGCTCCTCGCCATGTCCGAGGGTTTTCCTCGTGACAGAGCCGATCAGTTGGCGGCGGTGGCCTCCGGCCTGACGTCTCTGACTGCCGGCGCGTCCCGCATCTTCGAGGGCGGGAGCGTCAACCAGACCGTGGTGGAGATGGAGCGCGGCTTCCTCTTCATCATGTCCGTCTCCGACGGATCGTCGCTGGCCGTTCTCGCGCACCCCGAGTGCGACATCGGCCTCGTCGGTTACGAAATGGCCCTGCTGGTCGACCGCGCGGGCACCGTTTTGACGCCCGATCTGCGAGCCGAACTGCAGGGCAGCCTGCTCAACTAGCAGACAGGCAGTGCGTTTCCCGCCATCGCGCCATAGGGTGCGATGGCGCGACCGGCGTCAGACAGGCAAGTTGGAGGAGGAGACGTGGCAACGCCCCCGAGCGGATACCCGTACGGATCCGGGCAGGAGTCCGGGCCCCAGGGCGAGACCCATAACAACCGCTTCAACTTCCCGTCTGCGCCGAGCCGCCGGCCGCAGCGGCCCGCGCCGCCGCAGCCGCAGCGTCCCCCGCAGCACCAGCAGCCGCGGCCGTACGGTTCCCAGTCCTACGACTCCCAGCCGTACGAGCCGTCGGTGTACGACCAGCCGCAGGCACCCCGCATCCAGCCGGTGCAGCCGCAGCGGCGCGCGCCCGAGCCCTCCCCCACCGGGGGCACGCACAACCCGCTGGTGCGCCCGTACGCCATGACCGGAGGCCGGACCAGGCCGCGCTACCAGCTCGCCATCGAGGCGCTGGTCAGCACGACCGCCGACCCCGCCAAGCTGCAGGGGCAGCTGCCGGAGCACCAGCGCATCTGCCACCTCTGCCGCGAGATCAAGTCAGTAGCCGAGATCTCCGCGCTTCTCTCCATCCCCCTCGGCGTCGCCCGGATCCTCGTCGCCGACCTGGCGGAGGCCGGACTCGTCGCCATCCATCAGCCCGGCGGGGACGAGACCGCCGGCGGACAGCCAGATGTGACACTGCTCGAAAGGGTGCTCAGTGGACTTCGCAAGCTCTAGCGGTGCAGCCCGCTCCACCACCTCCGCGAAGATCGTGGTGGCGGGCGGCTTCGGCGTGGGCAAGACCACGTTCGTCGGGGCCGTCTCAGAGATCAATCCGCTGCGTACCGAAGCCGTGATGACCTCCGCCTCGGCGGGGATCGACGACCTCACGCACGCGCCGGACAAGACGACCACGACCGTGGCGATGGACTTCGGCCGGATCACGCTGGACCAGGACCTGATCCTGTACCTCTTCGGTACGCCGGGACAGGACCGCTTCTGGTTCATGTGGGACGACCTGGTCCGAGGTGCCATCGGCGCCGTCGTCCTCGTCGACACCCGCCGCCTCGCCGACTGCTTCCCGGCCGTCGACTACTTCGAGAACAGCGGCCTGCCCTTCGTCATCGCCCTCAACGGCTTCGACGGGCACCAGCCGTACACGCCCGACGAGGTGCGCGAGGCGCTCCAGATCGGGCCTGACGCGCCGATCATCACCACCGACGCGCGGCACCGCAGCGAGGCCAAGAGCGCGCTCATCACGCTGGTCGAGCACGCGCTGATGGCCAGACTGCGGTAGTAGCCCCCGCGCCTCCGGGCTCCCCGTGCCCGCTCGCGCCGTATGACGAAGGCCCCCGCACGCACGCCGCGCGGGGGCTTCGTCGCGCCGCGTACGAGACAGCGCAGGGCCCGCGCCCGCCGGAGATGCCGGGCGGGCGCGGGCCCCTTGTCGCGTCAGCTCATCTTCGCTTCTCCGGGCACTGCTTCCAGGCGAAGTGGTAGAGGGTGTTGATGCTGCCGTCCGTGGAGTCCATCGCCATGAAGCTGGTGGTCTGCGGATCCGCACCGGACGCGTCCACGCGCAGTTCGGTGTTGATGTTGAAGTAGCGCTCCTCACCGCACGGTGCGTACACCAGCGAGTCGATGTCGGTCTCGTCCGATGCCTGCCAGTTGGCCTCGGACGGACCGGTGAAGGTGTGGCTCTTACGGACCGTCTGCTGCTGGCCCTGGAAGTAGTAACCCGCCTGTTCCACGCCCTTGGCGCCGGCTGCCAGGGACGCGTAGCCCCGGTAGTCGGCCCGTGCGATCGCGTATGTGAAGCCCTGCGGGACGTGGACGCTCAGCGCGATCTGGCAGTTCTTGCGGGAGTCGGTCGGCTTGCTGCCCTTGCCCGCCTGGGCGAGGTATTCGCTGTAGGTGACGGTGAACGCGGTGTTGTCGGGCGCGACGGCCACCGCGGCGCTGCCGGGGCGGCAGCCCGAGCCGTTGACGGTGGCGACGGTGATAGTGATCTTGCCGGTGGGCGGTTCCTCACCGAACCGTGCTGAGGTGGGGGATGCCGATCCGGCGAGGAGCAACGATGCCACTGCGGCACCAGCACTCAGGGTGCTGAGCATGGGCACTTCCTTCCGGTCGTCCTAGGGCCCGGCAGGCGGGACCAGGAGCGGATTGACGAGCGCATGCCAGCACGGGGATCGCGGCTTGAACAGCTGTGTCACCACGGATTGGTCCGAACCTACGCCTGAATTCGGCCGCCGTGGATATGCCAAGCCCCCGCACCCCCTTTGCGCCTGAACCGGCGCCGCTTTCGCGGAGGTGGCAACTCGCCGTGGGGGTAGCTCAATTGATGGTCGCTGCACAAGCGAAAGCCCCCGCATCTGGGACAGATACGGGGGCCGTTCGTCGTGCGGGCTGTGCTAGCGCTGCCAGCTCGTCGCGCCGTGGAAACCGTGCTGGCGCTCCAGGCGGCGCCAGCGGGCGGCCGTGGCGCGGGGGGCCGGGGCGGCGGCCGGCCGGTGGGCGGCGCGGGCCAGGAGGACGGCGGTCAGGGCGGCGAGCTCTTCCTCGCTGGCCTGGCCCTTCTCCACGCGGATGGGGTGGGCACTGAGGGTCTGGGCGGAATTCACGGGCGTTCGTCTCCGTAGTCGCAGTAGTGGCAGTGGTCGCAGCAGCCGGGTGCGGGCCGGTTACTGGGGTGGGTTGCCGTGCTTGCGGGCGGGCAGGTCCGCGTGCTTGGTGCGGAGCATGTCCAGGGAACGGATGAGGACCTGGCGGGTGTCGGCGGGGTCGATGACGTCGTCGACGAGACCGCGTTCGGCGGCGTAGTACGGGTGCATCAGCTCGGACTTGTACTCCTTGACCATGCGCACCCGCATGGCCTCGGGGTCGTCCGCATCGGCGATCTGCTTGCGGAAGATGACGTTGGCCGCGCCCTCGGCGCCCATGACGGCGATCTCGTTGGTGGGCCAGGCGTAGGTGAGGTCGGCGCCGATGGACTGGGAGTCCATGACGATGTAGGCGCCGCCGTAGGCCTTGCGCAGCACGATGGAGATGCGCGGGACGGTGGCGTTGCAGTAGGCGTAGAGCAGCTTGGCGCCGTGCCGGATGATGCCGCCGTGCTCCTGGTCGACGCCGGGCAGGAAGCCGGGGACGTCCAGGAGGGTGATGATCGGGATGTTGAAGGCGTCGCACATCTGGACGAAGCGGGCGGCCTTCTCGGACGCCTCGATGTCGAGCACGCCGGCCAGCGACTGCGGCTGGTTGGCGACGATGCCCACCACGCGGCCGTCCAGGCGGGACAGGGCGCAGATGATGTTGGTGGCCCAGCGCTCGTGGACTTCGAGGTACTCGCCGTCGTCGACGATCTCCTCGATGACCTTGCGCATGTCGTAGGGGCGGTTGCCGTCGGCCGGGACCAGGTCGAGAAGCGCGTCGCCGGAGCGGTCGGCGGGGTCCTCGCAGACCACCGTCGGGGGGTTCTCGCGGTTGTTGGCCGGCAGCAGGGAGAGCAGGTAGCGGACCTCTTCGAGGCAGGTGACCTCGTCGTCGTAGGCGAAGTGCGCGACACCCGAGGTCTCGGCGTGCACATCGGCGCCGCCCAGCCCGTTCTGGGTGATCTCCTCACCCGTCACCGCGCGGACCACGTCCGGGCCGGTGATGAACATCTGCGACGTCTCACGGACCATGAACACGAAGTCCGTCAGCGCCGGGCTGTAGGCCGCGCCGCCGGCGCACGGGCCCAGCATCACCGAGATCTGCGGGATGACACCCGAGGCCTTGGTGTTGCGCTGGAAGATGCCGCCGTAGCCGGCCAGCGCCGAGACGCCCTCCTGGATACGGGCACCCGCGCCGTCGTTCAACGAGACCAGCGGCGCGCCCGCCTGGATCGCCATGTCCATAATCTTGTGGATCTTGGTGGCGTGGGCCTCGCCCAGCGCGCCGCCGAAGATCCGGAAGTCATGCGCGTAGACGAACACGGTCCGGCCGTGGACGGTGCCCCAGCCGGTGATCACGCCGTCGGTGTAGGGCTTCTTCGCCTCCAGGCCGAAACCCGTCGCCCGGTGCCGCCGCAACGGCTCCACCTCGTTGAACGAACCCTCGTCCAACAGCAGCTCGATCCGCTCGCGGGCGGTCAGCTTGCCCTTCGCGCGCTGAGCCTCGGTCGCACGCTCGCTGGGGCCTCGCCGAGCCTGCTCACGGATGGCGTTCAGCTCAGCGACGCGCCCGCGGGCGTCGTTCGCGCCGGCGGGCACGTCTTCGACAGTGGTCATGTGTCGACGGTACGTGGGCGAGGGCTCCGGCACCGATGTCGGTTTCGTACAACGTCGGATGCGATTTCGTGGGCAGGCAGCACAGAAGCTTCCTGTACGCGGCCTGCGTCCCGGCCTCCGTACGGGTGGACGCGGTGTCCACCGTCTGTGAGAGCCGCACAAACGGCCGCGGAGTGGCGTTGTGGCGATCAGTGCATCGGACGCACCCGATCGGGGGAGCAGAACGGGCCATATCGCCGCTCGCTTCCGCTGGTCAGGCGAGTGCGACGGTGCAGGTGTGGGTGGCACAGGTGGTGCCGGGGGTGACGCGGAGCCGCAGCGCCGGGCCGGTCGCCAGCACCTCCACGGCCGGATCATGGGCGAGCACGGCGGCCACCGGTCGGGCCCAGGTGATCTCCAGCGTCTCGCCGGAGCGTTTCGGGGCGGCGACGCACAGCCGCGCCGTCCGGCTGCGCCTCCTGTGCTCCCCCTCGCGGACGAGGACCCCGGCCGGTCCCCCACTGCTGATCGGTCCGGCGCGGCCGGCCCGCCAGAAGTTGGCGGCCGTGACACCGAGCGGGCCGACGGCGATCGCCTGCCGGTCCGGGTCGTTGGCGAGCACGGTCAGCCAGTGGCGGTCGGCGGCGCGGGCCGCGAGGGTGCGCGGGGTGGCGCCCGGCATCAGGAGGTACGCGTAGGCCGCGTCGGTGGGGTCGGTTCCGTGGTCGTGCCAGAGGGTGAGGTAGCGGCGGGTGAGCGGCTCGGGGGACGAGCCGGCGTTGATGTCGTGCCAGGAGCCGGTACGGGCCTCGCGCAGCACGGTCACCGGCGCGCCGCCGGGGAAGACCCAGCCGCCGTGCCCGTCGAGGTGTGCCCAGCGGGCGTGCCGGAAGCGGCGGGTTTCGCCGAGGGTACCGGGCTGTCGCAGGCCGTCGACGGTGAGGGCGGCGGTGCCCGACTCCCCCAGCGCCCGGTTGTCGACGATGGTCTCGGCGGGCACGCCGTCGCGGGCGGTGATCCCGGCGCCCAGGCAGACGACGGTGTCGGCGAGACAGAACCAGGACTTCTTCGCGGCGAGGGTCGAGGCAAGGCCGCGTACGTCCTGGCCGATCGCGGCGAATTCGCCGTCGGTGGTGCCGCCGACCCAGCGCACGGCGGGTTTGGGCTCGCCCCAGCCGCCGCCCTCGTTGTCGGCGAGCCGCTTCGTCGAGACGGTGGTGCCGGGCAGCCGGTAGGGGTCGACGGTGGGCCAGAACCCGTCGGTGTACTGGTCGCCCCCGAAGTCGGCGCCCCACCAGGAGAGCATGCCCGCACCGGTGTGCCAGCCCCGCGGGTTCTCGCCGTTGCCGTTCTCGTAGTACGCGATGCGGTCGGAGGCCATGGCGAGGCCGGCCACCCAGCCGGGGCGGCGGTGCACGGCGCGGTCCATGGCCGGAAAGAGGCGGTGGCCGACGGGTTCGGGGGCGGCGGGCGCGGGGTCGTCCGCGATGGCGTTGAGCCGGGCCAGGTCGGCGACGGCGTACTGCCGGTCGGTGCGGACCGGCAGCGTACGGTCGCGCTCGATCCACCCCTTGACCCTCGCCTGCCAGCGGGTGCGCTCGGCGGCGCTCGCGGCCTGACCGAGCAGGGCGACGGCGGCGATCAGCGCATGCCCATGGTAGTGGTCGCTGCGCATCACCCGCCGCTCGTCTCTGGTGAGGTAACCGCGGCTGATGGCACGCCCGTTGACGCTGTCCATCATCAGACCGTTGTAGAGCAGCGGGGCGTACGCCCGCTCCACGCTGTCGAAGATGATCTGCCGCGCCGGGTCGGTCACCGCCCACTCCGAGCCGTCGAGCAGGGTGAAGAGCCGGCCGAGGCCGTCCAGCAGGACATAGCCGTAGGTGCCGGAGTAGGCGACCCAGGTGTGCTGGATGAAGGAGCCGTCGGCGTAGAGCCCGTCGCCCCGGGTGACGTACGGGAAGACCGGGGAGAGGGCGTCGCGGGCCAGCGCGATCTTGTCCGGCGCACGGCCGAGGATGCCGCGCAGCGCGACGACGCGGCAGAGGTCGACGCGGTTGGCGCCGGTGCTGGTGCCGGTGTAGTCGCCGAGCATCGAGTCGGGCACGAAGTGATCGACCGCGGCGAGCCACCGGGCGCGCTGAGCCTCCGTCAGCCCGCCGTCCGCCACCCGCTCGTCGAGGATCGCGACGGTGTCCAGCAGGAGCCGGGGACTGCCGATCTGCCACTCCCACCAGTTGCCGTAGCGGGTGGTGCCGGTGTGGTAGATGGTGGCGCCGAGGTGGTCGAGGCCCTTGATGACGTCGGCGGTGAGGCCGGGGTCACCGGTGAGACCGGTGCCGGGCTGGGCGTACGCCTGGGCCATGGTGTTCAGCCGCTCGTAGCTCCGGGTGATGCCGGAGGGCGGATCGTAGGGACAGTCCGCCCAGAGCGAGTGGCCCTCGGGCCGCATGCCCGACCGGTGCGCGGCCGCGAGGTCGCCGGTCTCCTTGAGGGCCGTGGAGTACGGCGGGGCGGCCGGGTCGAATCCGCTGCCGAGGGTGAGGTCGCACCAGCGGCGGCGCAGGGTCGCGTACGCGTCCGCGGCGGACGCGATTCCGGCGGCCGGCCCCAGGCCGAGCGCACCAGCGGCGGAGACGGTGAGAAATCCTCGGCGGGTCCATGCTGAGGTGGCAGACATGGAGGGGGTATCCCCAGGTTTTCGGCTCTCCCACCGGTCCGCCGCGTTTTGCCCGAGCCGTGTTCGTGTGCCCCGCTGCGGCGGCCCGCCGTCCCGCCCGCTGCGGGAGAGCCGAAAACCGGCGGAGGCTACTGCTGCGGGTCGACCCCCGCCCGCAACAGCCCGTACGCATAGGCGTCGTCCAGCGCCTGCCAGGACGCCGCGATGACGTTCTCCGCGACGCCGACCGTGGACCACTCGCCCCGCCCGTCGCTGGTGGAGACCAGCACCCGGGTGATCGAGCCGGTGCCCTGGGTGCCCTCCAGGATGCGGACCTTGTAGTCCACCAGCTCCATATGGGCCAGCTGCGGATAGATCCGCTCCAGGCCCACCCGCAGCGCCCGGTCCAGCGCGTTGACCGGGCCGTTGCCCTCGGCGGTGGCGACGATCCGCTCGCCCTTCGCCCACAGCTTCACGGTCGCCTCGTTGGCGTGCGTACCGTCGGGCCGGTCCTCGACGATCGCCCGCCAGGACTCCACCTCGAAGTACTTGCGCGGCCGCCCCTCGACCTCGGCCCGCAGCAGCAGCTCGAAGGACGCGTCCGCGGCCTCGTACGTGTAGCCCGCCAGCTCGCGCTCCTTGACCCGCTCGACGACCCGGCCGACCAGCTCGCGGTCGTCGCCCAGGTCGATGCCGAGCTCCTTGCCCTTGAGCTCGATCGAGGCGCGTCCGGCCATGTCGGAGACCAGCATCCGCATGGTGTTGCCGACCAGCGCCGGGTCGATGTGCTGGTACAGATCCGGGTCGACCTTGATCGCGGAGGCGTGCAGCCCGGCCTTGTGCGCGAACGCGGAGACGCCGACGTACGGCTGGTGGGTGGAGGGGGTGAGGTTGACGACCTCGGCGATGGCGTGCGAGATCCGGGTGGTCTCGGCGAGCTTTCCCTCGGGCAGGACCTGGCGCCCGTACTTGAGCTGCAGGGCCGCGACGACCGGGAAGAGGTTGGAGTTGCCGACCCGCTCGCCGTAGCCGTTGGCGGTGCACTGGACGTGGGTGGCGCCCGCGTCCACCGCCGCCAGGGTGTTGGCGACCGCGCACCCGGTGTCGTCCTGCGCATGGATGCCCAGGCGCGCCCCGGTGTCCGCGAGCACGGTCCGTACGACCGCGGTGACCTGCGCGGGCAGCATCCCGCCGTTGGTGTCGCAGAGCACCACGACATCGGCGCCGGCCTCGCTCGCGGTCCGTACGACCTGCTTGGCGTAGACCGCGTCCAGGGCGTAGCCGTCGAAGAAGTGCTCGCAGTCGAGGAAGACCCGGCGGCCCTGGGCGCGCAGATACGCGACGGTGTCCCGCACCATCGCGAGGTTCTCCTCCGGTGTGGTGCGCAGCGCCAGCTCCACATGCCGGACATGGGACTTGGCGACCAGCGTGATCACCGGTGCCTGGGACTCCAGGAGCGCGGCGACCTGCGGATCGTCCTCGACGCGGACGCCGGCCTTGCGGGTGGCGCCGAACGCGACCAGCTGGGCGTGCCGGAAGTCGATCTCCGCGCGGGCGCGTTGGAAGAACTCGGTGTCCCGGGGGTTGGCGCCGGGCCAGCCGCCCTCGATGAAGCCCACCCCGTAGTCGTCCAGGTGCCGGGCGATGGTCAGCTTGTCGGAGACGGTCAGGTTGATGCCCTCGCGTTGCGCGCCGTCGCGCAGGGTGGTGTCGAAGACATGGAAGTCGTCGGACACCGCACCGGCGGGACGTGGGGCGGGCGTGCGGGAGGGTTCGTGTGCGTCCGTCATGCTGGTCTGGCTCCTGTCGGGGATCTCGGTCTACCGGAATAACCGGCTCCACCGTCCCTCCATGATCCCTCGCGCTCCGCTTTCCGGTGAAAGGTGGGCCGGAAACGAAAAAACCTCTCGCGGGTGCGAGAGGTCTGCGCGCGGGTCTGGGACGACGATGGCCGCGCCGTACTCGGTTCGTACGGGGCGGTCACTGCGGACCGGCGCGCCTGCTGCCAATAATCATGGCGAACGAGAGCACGGTCCGCAGTGTGCCACACCTGCGCACGGCATACGGGACGGTCTCACTATGCGGGCGGAGCGTCCATATGACTGCCCGCGGCCGCCCAGCGGCGGAGCGTGGCGGTGGCCCGCTCCCGGTCACCCGGCGACAGCTTGTCGAGGCGCACATGGTGGCCTGAGTGCGGGGCCACGTAGATGTGGGCGTCACGGCTGCCGGGGCCCGTACGGAACGGCTCGGACCGGACGGGGTCGTTCTCGCCGTAGACGAACATCAGCTCACTGCCGTGGCGGCGCACCCAGCGGTCGATGTCGGGCATGGCCGCCGGCTGGAAACGCATCGGGATGTTGCGCGGCACGAGGGTGCGGATCTGCTGGATTCCGGGGTAGCGCAGCATTCCGGCCAGCTGCGGGGCGGCTCGCTCGGTCATGCCGAGCTGGGTGCCCAGCTGGTAGAAGGACGCGGTGACCAGGGAGAGGTAGGGGTCGGTGTAGCCCTGGAGGCCCATCACCCCGTCGAGCCAGGCGTAGAGCTCCGCACCGGTGGCGGAGCGCCCGGGGATGCGGCCGCAGCCCGCCTCGCCCTGCGCCATCCAGAAGCGCTCCGGCAGCATCAGCGTGGTGAATTCCAGCAGCCGGTCGGCGCTGCCGACGATGTGCAGGGTGTCGCCGTGGGCGGCGGCCGCGCGGGCTATACGGCCCGCCATCTGCGTCCTGCGGGCTCCCAGCAGCTCGCGCTGGACCGCGGTGAGCGCGGCCCGGCAGTCGGGGGTGCCGACCCGCTCCAGGAAGCGGTCCTCGGCGGTGTCGTCCCGGTCGTCGGTGTTGTTGAGTGCCGAGTACGCGACGGAGCCGGCCACGTCGTGCGGGTAGAAGCGCCGGTGGTAGACCGTCGCCATCCCGCCCTTGCTGCCGCCCGTGGAGATCCAGGCGGCACGGTAGATCGTCCGGAGCGCCCGCACGATCCGGTGGTGGTCGGTGGCCGCCTGCCAGATGTCAAGCTTGGTCCAGTCGGTGGGATGGGGCGTGGAGGTGCCGAAGTACCGCTGCTCGACGCTGATCTGATTGCTCTTCAGAATCTCGGTCGGCTCGGCGCGCAGGGCGGGGTCCTGGTAGTCGAGGTCGTAGCCGTTGGTGTTCAGCACCATCGGCCGGTCGCTGGCGCGGTGCAGCAGGAACAGCCGCTGCTCGAAGGTGCCCCGGCCGGGGTGCCGGTGGTCGACCGGCTGGCGGTAGCGGAGCTCGATCGAGCGGTAGCCGGCCGGGGCGGGGTTCTCCTTGACCACCCGCATACCGGGGATGGCCGAGAGCCGGGCGGAGAGTTCGTCGGCGGCGGGGCCGGGTGCGGCGGTGTGCTGCGCGGTTGAGTGGGGCACGGCAGGGTGGCCGCCGGCCGCTGCCGGGGCCGGGGCGGCGCCGGCCGAAGCCAGCAGCCCTGCCAGCAGCAACGGCACGGCCAACTGCCTCACGCGTACATACCGGCCCCTCGCACATCCGGCGTTTGCATTTCCGGCGCTTGAGCGCATGACCTTCTTCATGCCGCCAGCCAATCCGACCGGGCCCGGGGCGAGGATCCCCCGGGAACGGGAACGGCCTCCCCCGGGCGGGGGAGGCCGTGGACCGGCCGGGGGGAGGGACGGCCGGTCGTCCGGGGAGTGCGCTCAGTCGGCGGCCGGTGTCCCCACCGGCGCCCGGTCGGCGCCCTCGTCCGCGTCCCGCTCGCCGACCCGGTGCAGATCGATGGACCGGGTCTCCCGCATCGTGACGTACACGATCAACGAGACGGCGGCGCAACCGGCGACGTACCAGTAGTAGCCCGACTCGATACCGCCGTTCTTGAACCACAGCGCCACATATTCCGCCGTACCGCCGAACAGCGCGTTGGCGATGGCGTACGGGAGAGCGACCCCCAGCGCACGGATGCCGGTCGGGAACAACTCGGCCTTCACACAGGCGTTGATGGAGGTGTAGCCGGTGACGACGAGCAGTGCGAGCAGGGACAGCCCCAGGGCCGGCCAGAAGCTGCCGGCGTGCCGCAGCAGCGTCATGATCGGCACGGTCAGAAACGTCGAACCGACCGCGAAGGTGATCAGCAGCGGCCGGCGGCCGATCCGGTCGGACAGCTTGCCCGCCAGCGGCTGGATGCACATGAACACGAACAGCGCACAGAAGCTGACCAGCGAGGCGGTCGGCTTGTCCAACCCGGCGCTGTTGGACAGGTACTTGGTGAGATACGTCGTGTAGGTGTAGTACGCGACGGTGCCGCCCATGGTCAGCGCGATGACCAGGAACGCCTCGCGCTTGTGGGCCAGCAGCGCCTTGGTGGTCCCCCGGTCGGGGTCGGAGTGGGCGCCCTCGTCCTCGGCGTAGACCTCGGTCTCCAGCATGTTCCGGCGCAGATATAACACGATGGCGGCGCCCAACGCCCCGACGATGAACGGGATCCGCCAGGCCCAGCTGTGCAACGCCTCCTCGGCCAGAGTGCGTTGCAGCACGATCTGGAGCCCGAGGCCGAGCAGCTGCCCCGCGGTCATCGACACATACTGGAAGCTGGACGCGAAGCCGCGCCGGCCGGGCGCGGACGCCTCGGTGAGATAGGTCGCGCTGGCCGCGTACTCCCCGCCGACCGACAGCCCCTGGAGCATCCGGGCGACGAGCAGCACGGCGACGCCCCCGTAACCGGCCACAGCGTACGTCGGCGCGACGGCGATCAGGATCGCCGACGCGGACATCAGCGTCACGGTCAGCGTGAGCGCCGCCTTACGGCCCTTGCGGTCGCCGACCCGGCCGAGCACCCAGCCGCCCACCGGGCGCATGAAGAAACCGACCGCGAAGATCCCCATGGTGTTCATGAGGTTCGCGGTGTCATTCCCCTTGGGAAAGAACGAGTCCGCGAAGTACACGGCGAAGCTCGCGTACACAAACCAGTCGAACCACTCGACCATATTGCCGGCCGAGCCGACCCAGATCTTCTTCCACTGCTCTCGTCCCATAGCCGATCACGCTCGCGGAGGAAGGCCCCGTCGGCAAGAGCCGGTTCGGCAACGATCTTGCTTACTTGCGTGCGTTGCGGTCATGGGCGGGCCCCGTGTTGGGGGGGGTGCCGCCTCGCAGACGGGACCTACAGCGTGTCCGGCCGGTAGAACTTGCGGTAGAGCGCAATGGAGTCCGACGGAGGACGAAGCGAGACGCTGCAGATTTCGCCGGTGTCCTTCGCTACGACAACACAGGTACCGCCGGGACTTCTGGGACGTACGCGTTCCCCCGTGGGCGTCGTTTTCGGGTGGGGCGCGAGCTTCGGATACACGAGGTAACCGATGTCGAACTCCAGGACCTTGAGCGGGGCCGGCGTGCCATCCGGCCACACCGGGGCGTACTGCGTCCGGGCAATCTCCAGGGCGTCCTCTGCGCTTGTCGGCAGTCGTCGCTCGGGCTGCGGAGAGCTGGGCAGTCGCGGAGGATCTTCCAGGGCCGGCCGGTGCTCGCTGCCGGTCATGGGGACAGCGCGGCGGACACACGCGCCAGTCGGTCGTCTGCAAGGGCGAACTCGTTGACCGGGTTCCGGAAGGAGTACCTGCCGTTGTTGATGCGGACGCCGCCCTGGACGGTGGCCCACTGTGCAGGGCCTGCCGGCCCCTGGCTTTCCAACAGGGCGGCGGCGAGGGGCTGCGGGGCCTTCACCCCCAGGCGGGCGCTCAGTGCGGCAGCCAGACGGGAGACGGCTTGCTCGGGGACCGCGTTGTCGCCGAGCGCGGGCAGGAGGAGCAGCAGGTTGGCATGGGGGTCGGCAGTGGTCCCGCCGGGTAGGGCATGGTCCGCGGCGGCGACCCGCGCCCCGCAGCAACCTGCCCGCGTCGCCCTGAGCGCAGGAGTAGAGGTGGCCGTGCCAGAACAGCCTCTGGTCAAGAAGCTCGAGACGCCGGGCGAAGGGGCCGTCGTGGTAGCCCGGTATCCGGTCGGGGTGTAGGTCGGCAGCGTTGCGGCCCGGGTGGTTCGCAGCCGGCTCTCGGCTGGTTCGCGGCCGGTTCACGGCGTGAGCGACTCGTCCAGGAACTCCGTTATGTGGCGCTGCACTTGTTCCCGGTCCGTTCCCGGGAGCCCCACCACCAGATGCGTGCCGAAACCGTCGAGCAGGGCGCGGATGCGGGTGGCCAGGCGTTCGGCGTCGACGGGGCGGAATTCGCCGCGGGAGGCGCCCTCGACGAGCAGGGCGACCAGGTCGCGGTGCCAGGCGAGCTCCAGGTCGAGCTGGCGCTCGCGGGTTTCGTCGTCGGCGTTCTGGGAGCGGTTCCAGACCTCCAGCCACAGGGTCCAGCGCGGATCGCGGTGGCCTTCGGGGAGGTAGAGGTCGACCAGGGCGTCCAGGCGCTCGCGGGCGGGGACGCGGCGGGAGAGGGCGGCCCGGCGCTCGGCGCCGAGCTGCTCCTCGCTCCACTGGAGGGTCTGGAGCAGCAGCTCGTCCTTCGTACCGAAGTAGTACAGGATGTGGCCGCTGCTCATGCCGACCTCGCGGCCCAGGCCGGCCATGGTCAGCCGGTCCAGGCCCTCCGCGGCGATGGTGGCCATCGCCGCGGCCAGGACCTGCTCGCGGGGCTGGTTGAGCCGTCGCCGGGGGCGGCGTACGGGACCGGACACGGGGACCTCCGGGGTCGGGCTGGACTCCTCAAGCCTGCCGCATCACACCTGGTGCATCGGATGCCTCAGACGTGCCGCATCAGACCTTCGGCTGCTGCTGGGTGATGCAGTGGATACCGCCACCCGCTGCGAAGATCGTACGGGCGTCCACCAGGGTCACCGTCCGCTCGGGGAAGAGCCGGCGGAAGATCGCGGCCGCCTCCTCGTCCCGCGGGTCGTCGAAGGCGCAGAGCACCACGCCGTCATTGCAGAGGTAGTGGTTGATGTAGGAGTAGTCGACCAGCTCGCCGTCCTCCTCGATGACGGTGGGCGCGGGGACCTCCACGACCTCCAGCTGCCGGCCGCGGGCGTCGGTGGCGGAGCGCAGCAGCTTGGTGATCTCGTCGCAGATGGCGTGGTCGGGGTGGTCGGGGTCGGGCTGGGTGTGGACCAGGACGACGCCGGGGCGGGCGAACGCGGCGACGATGTCGACATGGCCGCGGGTGCCGAACGTCCCGTAGTCGGCGGCGAGCCCGCGCGGCAGCCAGATCGCCTTGGTGGTGCCGAGGTGGGCGTGGATCTCGGCCTCGACCTCCTCGGCGGTGCGGCCGGGGTTGCGGCCCGGGTCGAGCTGGACGGTCTCGGTGAGCAGCACGGTGCCCTCGCCGTCGATGTGGATGCCGCCGCCCTCGTTGACGAGGGGGGTGGCGTAGCGGCGGGCCCCGGCGAGGGCGGCGACCTGCTCGGCTATCTTCCCGTCGTGCTCCCAGCGGGCCCACTCCTGGGCGCCCCATCCGTTGAACACCCAGTCGGTGGCGGCGAGCCGGCCGTTTCCGTCGGTGAGGAACGTGGGGCCGATGTCGCGCATCCAGGCGTCGTTCAGCGGCCGCTCGACGAGGTCGATGTCCGGGCCGAGCAGGGCGCGGGCCCCGTCCGCCTGGCCGGGTCCCGTGACGACGGTGACCGGCTCGTAGCGGCGTACCGCTCGGGCCACCGCGGCCCAGGTGGCGCGGGCCTCGGCCAGTGCCTCGCCGCCCTCGTCGCCGAAGGTGAAGTTGGGGCCGGGCCAGGCCATCCAGGTGCGCTCGTGCGGAGCCCACTCCGGGGGCATGCGGAAGCCGTCGGCGACAGGGGTGTTCATATGTGGGGTCCTCACGGGATCAGGAGTGGGCTGGCTGGGACCAGGGCCTGTAACGGCGTCACAGGCTGTAGTGCTGACGAGGAGTGCAAGCCCGCTTGCGAGGCGGATGGCAAGGCGGCTTACAGGAAGTACAAACGGGACAGCGAAACCGTCTCCGCGGGCTCCGAGCGCATCGGATCGCCGTCGAGCGTGACCAGCCCGCTGTGCCCGTCGACCTGCACATCTCCGACGCGGGAGTTGTGGATGAGGTCGCCGGGCCCGATGCCGCGGGTGCCGCGGACGGCGACCCGGCGGCGGCGGGTGGGCATGCCGTCGCCGCCCTGTTCGGCCGCGGCGCGGGCGACGAAGGCGACGGAGATCTCGGCGGGAGTGGCGCCGTGCGCCCCGAACTGCGGGCCGAGCACCAGGGGTTCGCAGGTGTCGGTGGCGGCGTTCGGGTCGCCGGTGACGCCGTACGCGGGGAAGCCGGACTTCAGCACCAGCTGGGGCTTGGCACCGAAGAACTGCGGGAGCCAGAGCACGATGTCGGCCATCTTGCCGACCTCGATCGAGCCGATCTCGTGCGCGAGGCCGTGGGCGATGGCGGGGTTGATGGTGAGCTTGGCGACGTAGCGCAGCACGCGGGCGTTGTCGTCGTGGGCGCCGTCGCCCTCCATGGGCCCGAGCTCGGCCTTCATCTTTCCGGCCATCGCGAAGGTGCGGCGTACGGTCTCGCCCGCGCGGCCCATGCCCTGGGCGTCGGAGGAGGTGATGCCGATCGCCCCGAGGTCGTGCAGGACGTCCTCGGCGCCCATCGTGCCGGCCCGGATGCGGTCGCGGGCCATGGCGGCGTCGCCCGGCAGGTCGGTCTTCAGGTCGTGGACCGAGACGATCATGCCGTAGTGCTCGGCGACCGCGTCCCGCCCGAAGGGGAGGGTGGGGTTGGTGGAGGAGCCGATGACGTTGGGGACGCCGGCCATCTTCAGGACGTTGGGGACGTGACCGCCGCCGCAGCCCTCGATGTGGAAGGCGTGGATGGTCCGGCCGTCCAGGACGCGCAGGGTGTCCTCGACGGTGAGGCATTCGTTGAGGCCGTCGCTGTGCAGCGCGACCTGGACGTCGTGGTCCTCGGCCACCCGCAGCGCGGTGTCCAGGGCACGGGCGTGCGCGCCCATGTCCTCGTGGACCTTGAAGCCGCAGGCGCCGCCCTCGGCGAGCGCCTCGACCAGCGGGGCCTGCCCGGAGGAGGAGCCGCGGCCCAGGAAGCCGATGTTGACCGGCCAGGCATCGAAGGCGCTGAAGGCGTGGCCGAGCGCCCAGGGGGAGTTGACGCCGACGCCCCAGACGGGCCCGAATTCCTGGCCGATGATCGTGGTGACGCCGGAGGCCAGCGAGGCTTCCATGACGCGTGGCGAGAGCAGATGGACATGGGTGTCGACGGCGCCCGCGGTGGCGATCATGCCCTCGCCGGAGACGATCGACGTGCCGGTGCCCACCACCACATCAACACCGTCGACGGTGTCCGGGTTGCCGGCCCGTCCTATGGCGTGGATCCGGCCCTCGCGGATGCCGATGGACACCTTGCGGATGCCCTGGATCGCGTCGATGACCAGGACGTTGCTGATCACCACGTCGCAGGTCTCGCGGACCGAGGCCGCCTTCAGGTGCAGACCGTCGCGGGCGGTCTTGCCGAAGCCGGCCAGGAACTCGTCACCGGGCTTCTGCGCGTCGGACTCGACGCGGACGACCAGGCCCGAGTCGCCGAGGACGACCCGGTCGCCGGCCCGCGGACCGTGGACCGACGCGTACTCCCGCGGGTCGATGCTGCCGCCGCCACTCATGCCTGCTCCTCCGCTCCCAGGTAGCCGCAGGCGGCCGCCCGCCGCAGCGCTTGTGCCTTCGCGCCCGGCGCGTCCAGCGGGCCGTCGACGAGACCGGCGAAGCCGATCGCGATCCGGTCGCCGCCGATCGGCACCAGACCGACCTCCGAGGCGCCGCCGGGGTCGAACCGCAGCGACGAGCCGGCCGGCACGCACAGGCGCATGCCGTAGGCGGCGCCGCGGTCGAAGTGCAGCCGGGGGTTGACCTCGAAGAAGTGGAAGTGGGACGTGACGCTGATGGGCACCGTCGCGGTGTTGCGCACGGTCAGCACCACGGCGGGCTCGGGCTCGGGGTCGGCCGGCCCCGGGAGTACGGCGCCGGGCGCGCTCTCCCCCCGGTCACCGCCCTCCGCGCCGTCGCCGCCCGTGCCGCCGAGGATCGGGTCGCTGACCACCGCGAGCCGGGAGCCGTCGTCGAAGACGGCCTCCACATGCACCTCGGTGACCACGTCGGCCACGCCCGGCAGCACATCGTCCGGGCCGAGCACACCGCGTGCCGCCTCGATGGCCTGAGCGAGGCGGCGCCCGTCCCGCGCCGCCTCGCAGACTGTGTCCGCGATCAACGCGGTCGCCTCGGGCACATTCAGCCGCAGTCCACGGGCCCGGCGCGCCCGCGCCAGCTCGGCCGCGCCGAACAGCAGCAGCCGGTCGCGTTCCGTCGGGGTCAGCCGCATCCCGTCACCTCCAGCTCGATCACTCGATTAGAGCAACACTCTAACCCGCAAATAGTCAAGCCGAAAGCATTGACCTGGGGAGCAAGCATGAGTCACATTGAGCGCTGCTCTAACTAAGCGGATTTTAGAACTCCGCTCAAAGGGCGACACGCAGGAACCAGCCACAGAATCCGCGCGAAGAACGCGCACGGAGCACCGCTCGCACATGCGCCGAGCGCCGCTCGCACACAGTTGTCCGGCCTCTCAGGGGAGCCCTCATGCCGATAGAACAACGCGGAGTCGACACCATCCCTGACGAGGAGCGCACCAGCGGCCCGCGCGACCTCGTCTCCATCCTGCTCGGGTCGAACCTGGCCCTGGGCGTGATCATCTTCGGGTGGCTACCGGTCTCCTTCGGACTGGGCTTCTGGCCGTCCGTGACCTCGCTCGTCCTGGGCACCCTCGTGGGCACCGTGCTCACCGCGCCGCTCGCGCTCGTCTCGCTGCGCACCGGCACCAACCTGTCCACCAGCAGCGGCGCCCACTTCGGCGTCCGCGGCCGGCTGATCGGCTCGGTGATCGGTCTGCTGCTGTCGCTCGGCTACACCGCACTGACCCTGTGGGTCGGCGGTGACGCGGTGGTCGGCACGCTCTCCCGCCTCTTCGGCCTGCCCGCCTCCGGCCTGACGTACGCCGCGGTCTACGCCCTGCTCGCGGGCTGTACGGCGCTCGGCGCGGTCTACGGTTACCGCCTGCTGCTCCGGATGAGCCGGGTGCTGGCCATCGGCATGACCCTGCTGCTGGCCGTCGGCCTGATCGCGTACGCCCCGCACTTCAGCACCGCGGCCCCCGCCGGCTCCGAGTACCTGCTGGGCGGCTTCTGGCCGACCTGGCTGCTGGCCGTGGTCTCGGCCGGGCTCAGCGGCCCGATCGCGTTCATCACGCTGCTCGGCGACTACACCCGCTACATCTCGCCGCGCCGGCACGGCTCCCGCAAGGTGTTCTGGGCCACCTGCCTGGGCCTGGTCGCCGGTCTGCTCATCCCGCAGCTCTTCGGTACGTTCACCGCGCTCGCGGTGGACTCGGCCCTGGACTACGCGGGTCCCCTGGTCGCCGGCGCCCCCTTCTGGTTCCTGATCCCGCTCTTCCTCGCCGCCTCGGCCGGGTCCGTGGGCAACGCCGGGCTGATGCTCTACTCCATGGGCCTCGACCTGGACGCCATCCTGCCGCGCGCCACCCGCACCCAGGCGACCTATGTGGTCGCCGCGCTCGCCACGGGTTTCGTGTACTTCGGTCACTTCGCCTGGGAGGCGCAGGACGCCATGACGTCGTTCGTGCTGCTGCTGACCGCGGTCGGCACGCCGTGGGCGGTGATCACCGTCATCGGCTTCCTGCGCTGCCGCGGCGAGTACGACGCGGAATCGCTCCAGGTCTACAACCGGCGCACCAAGGGCGGCCGGTACTGGTTCCGGGCGGGCTGGAACCCGCGCGCCACGATCGCCTGGGCCGCGGGCTCGGCGATCGGCGTGACGGCCGTCGAGACCCCGCTCTACCACGGGCCGCTGGTCGACTACACGGGCGGCGTCGACGTCAGCTTCCTGCTGGCGGCGGCCGTGGCCGCCGCGGTCTTCCTGGTGCTGTCCCCGGGCAAGGGCGCGCCCGCCGCCCCGGCGGACACCCCGGACGGCGAGGCGGACGGCAGGCCGGAGGCGGCCGCGGTCCCCGCCGGTTAGTCCGGCTCGTACGGCGACATCCACAGCAGAGACACAGAGGGCCGCCCGGCGCGCGAGATGCGCACCGGGCGGCCCTCTGCCGTACTTCCTGGTCGGCTAGCCGAGCGGGTGCATCCAGCCGTGGGTGTCGGCGCTCGCGCCGGTCTGGATGTCCAGCAGCGCCTTGCGGAGCTTCATGGTGACCTCGCCCGGCCGGCCGTCGGCGACCGTCCAGCCGGCGCGGGTGGACTTCACCGAGCCGACCGGAGTGATCACGGCGGCGGTGCCGCAGGCGAACACCTCGGTGAGGGATCCGTCGGCGTTGCCGTTCTTCCAGTCGTCGACCGAGATACGGCCCTCGGCGACCTCGTAGCCCAGGTCCTGGGCGATCCGCAGCAGAGAGTCACGGGTGATGCCGGGCAGCAGCGAACCGGTGAGCTCGGGGGTGACGATGCGCCGCCGCCCCGCGTCTCCGCCGTACACGAAGTACAGGTTCATGCCGCCCATCTCCTCGATCCAGCGGCGCTCGATCGCGTCCAGCCAGACCACCTGGTCGCAGCCGTGCTCGGCGGCCTGGGCCTGGGCGACCAGGGAGGCGGCGTAGTTGCCGCCCGCCTTGGCGGCACCCGTGCCCCCGGGGCAGGCGCGCACATACTCCTCCGACAGCCACACCGAGACCGGCTTCACCCCGCCGGGGAAGTACGCGCCGGCCGGCGAGGCGATGACCAGGAAGAGGTACTCGTTGGCCGGCCGGACGCCCAGGCCGACCTCGGTGGCGAACATGAAGGGCCGCAGGTAGAGCGACTCCTCGCCGCTGGCCGGCACCCATGCCTTGTCCTGGGTGACCAGCGCGTCGCAGGCCGCGATGAAGGTGTCGACGGGCAGCTCGGGCATGCCGAGGCGGCGGGCGGAGGCCTGGAAGCGGCGGGCGTTGGCGTCCGGCCGGAAGGTGGCCACGGTGCCGTCGGGCTGGCGGTACGCCTTCAGCCCCTCGAAGATCGTCTGCGCGTAGTGCAGCGTCATGTTGGCCGGGTCGATGGACAGCGGCGCGTACGGCACGAGCTCGGCGTCATGCCAGCCCCGGCCCTCGGTCCACTTGATCGTCACCATGTGGTCGGTGAAGTGGCGGCCGAAGCCGGGGTTGGCCATGATCTGCTCCCGCTCCGCGTCGGACAGCGGGTGCGAGGAGGGCTTGAGCTCGATCGTCGTCGTCATGAATGCGTGTCCTTCACTGCGTGTTCCGATACCTGGGCCCCTCCCAGCGCGAGCTGGGGGAGGGTCACCGGCCCAGCCCTCCGGCCGGGGACCGGGGGCCTGTCCCCCGGGATGCGGCACCGGTGCGGTTGCGGCGGCCGCGCACACGGCCTGGTGCTGGACGTACCGGTCGTTACGTGGACGTCCAAGTTTTCTCGCGGACGGCGACCCACGTCCGATTATCGCTCGTGGGAATCCGCGGTCGGAACCGTGTGCGCGGTGCCGGTCCGATGGTCGCATCCAACCCGGCGGTAGCCCAGACCGGGTGAACAGGCCGAACGCCGACAGCGCCGGGACCACGAGGGCCCGGCGCTGTCGGTGACGGTGGGTGCGCGGGCGTCAGCCCGCTACTCGTGCAGCGAGCGCGTCGCCGATCTCGTCCGTGCTGCGGGCGGTCCCGTCCCGGGCCTCCAGGTCGGCCGCGACCTCGGCCTCGATGCGCGCGGCCTCGGTCTCGTATCCGAGGTGGCGCAGCAGCAGGGCGACGGAGAGGATGGTCGCCGTCGGGTCGGCCTTGCCGGTGCCCGCGATGTCCGGTGCGGAGCCGTGCACCGGCTCGAACATCGAGGGGAACTCGCCGGTCGGGTTGATGTTCCCGGAGGCGGCCAGGCCGATGCCGCCGGTGACGGCCGCGGCCAGGTCGGTGAGGATGTCGCCGAAGAGGTTGTCCGTGACGATCACGTCGAACCGCTCGGGCTGCGTGACGAAGAAGATCGTCGCGGCGTCGACATGCAGATAGTCGGTGGTGACCTCGGGGTACTCCGCGCCGACCTTGTCGAAGATCTTCTTCCACATGTGTCCGGCGTAGACCAGGACGTTGTTCTTGTGGACCAGCGTCAGCTTCTTGCGGGGGCGGGCGTTGGCCCGCTCGTACGCGTCCCGGACCACCCGCTCCACGCCGTAGGCGGTGTTGACGCTGACCTCGGTGGCGACCTCGGCGGGGGTGCCGGTGCGCAGGCTGCCGCCGTTGCCGGTGTAGGGGCCCTCGGTGCCCTCGCGGACCACGACGAAGTCGATCTCGGGGCGGCCCGCCAGCGGGGTGCCGGTGTTCGGGAACAGCTTCGACGGACGCAGATTGACGAAGTGGTCGAAGGCGAAGCGGAGCTTGAGCAGCAGACCGCGCTCCAGCACACCGGACGGTACGGAGGGGTCGCCGATCGCGCCGAGCAGGATCGCGTCGTGGTTCTTGAGCGACGCCAACTCCTCGTCCGGGAGCGTGTCGCCGGTCGCGTGCCAGCGCTTGGCACCAAGGTCGTACTCCTTGGTTTCCAGCTTGACGTCCTGCGGGAGGACCGCGGTCAGGACCTTGAGGCCCTGGGCCACGACTTCCTGGCCGATACCGTCACCGGGGATCACTGCGAGGCGAATGCTGCGAGACATGTTTGGACCCTACTCTTCGTCCCATTCATTGACACGTAACGTCCGCCATACGGACACATGGGAATCCGGTCAGCCGGCGTTCACCCCGAGGACCCGTAACTGTCGGGTGGCGATGGGAAATTCGGGGCCATGACTGCACAATCCCGGGGGAACCCCCTGCCCTCGCACACCCCTCGCGTCGGTATACCGGAGCAGCTCGCGACCCGGATGAGCATGCCCGAGCAGCACGAGTACCTGCGGACGAAACTGAGCCGCCGGGGCCTGCTGCGCAGCTCCGCCGCCACCGCCGGTGTGATCGCCGGCACCGGTCTGCTGGCCGGCTCGGCCCAGGCCGGCGCGCCCTCGCTGCTCGTGTCGCGGGCCGCGACCGCGGTGGACGGCTCGCTGGTCGCGCCGTTCGGCCGGCATCTCTCCTTCGGCGCCGACCCCAGGACCCAGATGCGGGTGGCCTGGCAGGTGCCGTTCGCGGTCCGGCGGCCGTATCTGCGGGTGGGTCTCAAGCCGTGGGACCTGGGACGCAAGATCGAGGCCGAGGTGCGCGACCTGCACACCCCGTCGCTGTCCTCGAAGCTGCCGGCGGTGCAGCAGTACTACCTGCACGCCGCGCTGGACGGGCTGCGGCCCGGCACCACGTACTACTACGGCGTCGGCCACGACGGTTTCGACCCGGCCGACCCGCGCCACTTCTCGACCGTCGGCACGTTCCGCACGGCCCCGGCGCGCGCCGAGAGGTTCGTCTTCACCGCCTTCGGCGACCAGGGCGTCAGCTACGACGCGCTCGCCAACGACCAGTTGATCCTGGGTCAGAACCCGGCGTTCCACCTGCACGCGGGCGACATCTGCTACGCGGACACGGACGGCGACGGCTCCGAGGACGACGCCTACGACGCACGGGTGTGGGACCAGTTCCTGGCCCAGACCGAGTCGGTAGCCAAGTCCGTGCCGTGGATGGTGACCACCGGCAACCACGACATGGAGGCCTGGTACTCCCCCAACGGCTACGGCGGCCAGAACGCCCGCTGGACACTGCCCGACAACGGCCCCGACGCCGAGAACGCCCCCGGCGTCTACTCCTTCACCTACGGCAATGTCGCGGTCGTCGCGCTGGACGCCAACGACATCTCGTACGAGATCACGGCCAACCAGGGCTACACCGGCGGCAAGCAGACCCGCTGGCTGGACCGCCGCCTCGGCGAGCTGCGGGCCGCCGACGGCATCGACTTCATCGTGGTGTTCTTCCACCACTGCGCCTTCTCCACCACCAACTCGCACGCCTCGGACGGCGCGGTGCGCGACGCCTGGCTGCCGCTGTTCGAGAAGCACCAGGTGGATCTGGTCGTCAACGGCCACAACCACGTCTACGAGCGGACCGACGCCATCAAGGGCGGCCGGGTCTCCAAGAAGGTGCCGGTCGGCGAGCGCGTCGACTCCTCGCGGGAGGGCATCGTCTACGTGACGGCGGGCGGCGCGGGCCGGAAGCTGTACGACTTCCCGGTGCCCGACAGCTACGAGGGCCATGTGAAGGACCTCGACGCGGTGAAGACGTACCACTGGACCAAGGACCAGAAGAAGGCCACGGAAACGGTGGAGTGGTCGCGGGTGCGCTACACCGGCTTCTCGTTCATCGCGGTCGAGGTCGAGCCGGGGCACCGGCCCCGGATGAAGGTCACCGCACTGGCCGAATCGGGTGAACGCGTGGACCACTTCGAGGTGACCCGCTAGCGGGACGCTTCCGGGGGCCGACGATTAGGCCATCGGGGCGGGCCCGCACCGCGGGTCCGCCCCCGGCGCGCTGCGGATCGGTGTCCGGCGCGCAGTGGATCAGTGTCCGGTGGAGCCGCCGTTGTCGCGGCGGTCGAGCGCCCGCTGGAGGGCGGCAGCGGCGGCCCTGCGGTCGGCTTCGTTGGTGGTGCGGGCGCTGTGACGGGTCCTGCGGACGGCAGTCTCGGCCATGATTCACGTCTCCTATGCCAGAGCCCCGAGAACAAGAGGGATGCGTCGATCCAGAAGCGGCCGGAAGGGGCGGGGGCCTCGGCACGGCAGGGGTCACCTGCGCTCGCGCACCGGGCCGCATCCGCCGTCGCTCGATGGAGCGAGACGTTCGGCTTCTACAACGCTAAGACAGCTCGGCCGTGATGTCTGCACAATTACTTGGGCTTCCTACTATCTGAGACGAACGCCACCTCAGAGCCCCCGCCAGCCTCGCCAGACCGTCCCGTCGCAGTACTTACGCAGGTCGGGCCCGGGTTGAGTACCGCTCATGAGTACGAGCGCCGTACCGCGGCCGGCGGCGCACGGCGAGAGTGAGCCTCATGAACGGCCTGTACGCACTCAAGCCCTGGTACGCGGCCCGGCTCGGCGGGATCCGCGGCGCGCTGGCCCGCCGGGAGGTCTCGCCGGACGCGCTGACCGCCGCCGGTGTGCTCTCCGCCGCGGGCGCCGCCGCCGCGCTCGCCTGGCTGCCGGCCCCGCTCGCCGCCCTGCCGGTCGCGGCGCTGCTGGCCGCCCGGCTGGCCTTCGCCAACCTCGACGGCGCGCTGGCCCGGGACACCGGACGCTGCACCCGGCGCGGCTCCGTACTGAACGAACTCGGTGACCGGGCCGCCGATCTGCTGGTGCTCGCCGGGTTTCTGACGCTCGCTCCGCTGTGGCTGGTGGCGGTCGCCGCGCTGGCCGCGACGCTGCCGTCCTGGGTCGCGCTGGCCGGCGCGGCGGCCGGGGCACCGCGCCGCAACGGCGGCCCGGTCGGCAAGACCGAGCGCTGCCTGCTGGCCGTGGTGGCCGCGGCGACCGGCTGGGCGGTGCCCGTCCTGGTCGTGCTCGCGGCCGGGTCCGCGCTGACGGCGGTGCTCCGACTCGCCTGGCTGTGGCGGCAGTTGGCGGAAGGCGAGCCGGTCGGGCCGGCCGGTTCGGTGGCGTCGGCCGAGGCCGGTGCCGCCCGATGAGTGCCCTCGCGGGTCTGGGCTCCCTGGGCGGCACCGGGCTGCTGCTGACCGGCGGCGAGGCCGTCGGGCGGGTCGCGCCGGTGGTCGGCGGGATGCTGGGCCTGGGCGGCGTGGCCGTCGCGGCGCTGCCCGCCCGGGTGCGGATGCGCCGTGAACTGCGCCGCCGCTGGCGCACCTGGGCGCTGGCCGCCCCGGTGTTCCTGGGCTCGCTGTTCTTCGGCGGGGCCGGCGCGGCGGTCCTGGCGGCGGGCCTCGGGCTGATCGCCGTGCACGAGTACGCACGGATGGCCCCCGAAGGCACCGCCGGCGCGGAGCGCCGGGTGCTCGCCGCGGCGGCCGTCGTCCTGCCGCTGCTGGCCTGGCTGCGGCCGCAGTGGCTGGATCTGCGGGCGATGGCGGTGCTGCTGCTCGCCGCCGCGCTGCCCGCGCTGCTCTCCGGCGACCACACGGCGGGCGCCGCCCGCGCCGCCCGCGCCCTCTTCGGCCTGCTGTGGATCCCGGTCGCGCTCACCGGACTGGTCCTGCTCGGCGGCACCGCCGTCGCGGTGGGCGTCGCGGTCGCGCTCGGCGATGTCGGTGCGTGGTGCGGCGGTACGGCGCTGGGGCGGCGTGGTCCGCCGGCCCGTCCGCTGTCGCCGCTCTCCCCCAACAAGACCTGGGCCGGGGTGCTGGGCGCGGCGGTCGCCACGGCCGGCGCGCTGGCCGCCGCCGGTGCGTTCACGCCCTGGCTGTGGACCGCGGTACTGCTCGGCTGCGTCCTCGGTGACCTGCTGGAATCCATGGTCAAGCGGGAGGCCGGGGTGAAGGACGCCGGAAGCTGGCTGCCCGGCTTCGGCGGGCTCCTGGACCGTATCGACTCGCTGCTGGTGGCACTGCTGCTGGCGATGGTGGTGACGCTGTGACGACCGTGCCGGACAACCAGACCGCGGCTGTGCTGCGCAGGAGGGGCCGGGGACGCTCGGGCGAGGGCCGTACGAGCGGCCGCCGACGGCCGCGCCGGCCGCAAGGCGCCCTCGGCGCGCGCCACGCCCGCCGCCGCGACCTCCACACCGCCCGCACCCGCACCCGCAGGCGTCTGCACCGCCCGCTCGCCCTGCGCGGCACCCGCCGGCTGCTCCACCACCGCGCGCGCCCGCACCGCCGCGCACCCCGACTCCCCACGGGCGCCCCGCTCCCCCGGGTGGCGCTGCCCTCCACCGGCGCCGCCTGGCTGCGCCGCGCGCTGTGGACGATCGCCCTCACCCTCACCGGCGGCGTCACCCGCGAGGGCCGCCTCCCCCGCGGCGGCTGCGTCGTCGTCGCGAACCACTCCTCGCACGCCGACACCGCGGCGCTGCTCGCCGCCCTCGACGCCCGGCACGCCCCGCTGATCGGCGCCGCCGCCGACTACTGGTTCGCCACGCCCTGGCGCCGCCGGGTCTGCCGCCGCCTCGCCGCCGGCTTCCCCGTGCGGCGCACCGGCGGCGGCCTGGACGATCTGCTGGACATGGCCGGCGCGCTCCGGGCGGGCCGTGCCGTGGTCCTCTTCCCCGAGGGCACCCGCGCCCGTGACGGCGCGGTCGGCGACTTCCGCCGCGGCGCCCTGCTGCTGGCCCGGCACGCCGGCGTGCCGGTCGTCCCGGTGGGCCTCGCCGGCACCGACCGGCTACTGCCCAAGCACGGCAGGCTCCGCCGCACCCACGTACGCGTCCACATCGGCACGCCCCTGTACGGCGCCGTCGCCCCGGCCACCGCCCGCGACGCCGTCCAGGCGCTGTCCGACCGGGCCGCCGCCTGGGCAGCGGGTTCGCCATCGGCCTCGGCCTGATCGTCAACAACTGGGAGCTGACATTCGTACGAACTGGTGAACCGCATCGGTCTCGCAGGTCCGCGGTGTGTCGCGGCCGTAGCTTGGCGGCGTCGCTTGTGCCGCCAGGCCAAGCCCGCCCACACTAAGGAGGAGGTGTTGCCCCATGACTGCTCTCGCCCACGAGGTGCCCGCGATGACCGAGATGACCGAGTCCACGCCCCGCCCCGATCTGGACGAGGTGCTGTGGCAGGTATGGAAGGCCATGGAACTCCCCGAGGGCCTTCGCGCCGAGATCTTCGAGGGGTTCATCGAGGTGTCGCCCACAGGCCGCCAAAGCCACAGCAGGATCTGCTTTCTGCTCCGCCGACAGCTGACTCAGTACCTCACCGAGCGGTCGAGCGCCTACGCAGTCACTAACGACACAAACATCGTCCACGGCCGCAAGGTCTGGATCCCGGACGCCCTCGTCGCCCCCGAAGACGCCATCACCGCCTTCGCAGACGACACCGAATTCGTCGCCGAAGACGGCGTCGGCCTCGATGTCCGCTGCGTAGGACTCGTCGCCGAGGTGGTCTCGCCCGGTCACGGCTGCAAGGAGCGCGACCGCGACCGCAAACGCCGCGCCTACGCCCGTGCCGGCATCCCCGTCTACGTCATCATCGACGACTACGACGGACAGGGCACCGTCACCGTGCTGGCGCAGCCCCGCCCCGACAAGGGGATCTACGCCGAGAGCCACCGCGTGCCGTATGGCAAGGACGTCACCATCCCCGACGGCCCGGCCAAGGGCTTCACCATCACCGAGGCGATCACCGGACCGCTGCGCAGCAGCACCTGACGAACGCCGGCGGCCCGGCACCCCCCACGGGTGCCGGGCCGCCGTCATGCGCGCGGGCATCAGCCCATGTGCGGGTACCGGTAGTCCGTCGGCGGCACCAGCGTCTCCTTGATGGAGCGGGTGGACGTCCAGCGCATCAGGTTCTGCTTGGCGCCGGCCTTGTCGTTGGTGCCGGACGCCCGGCCGCCGCCGAAGGGCTGCTGGCCGACGACGGCGCCGGTGGGCTTGTCGTTGATGTAGAAGTTGCCGGCCGCGAAGCGGAGCTTCTCGCAGGTCTCGGCCGCGGCGGCGCGGTCCTGGGCGATGACGCAGCCGGTCAGGCCGTAGGCCGACGCCGACTCCATCTGCTCCAGCATCGCGTCGTAGTCCGCGTCGTCGTAGACGTAGACGCCCAGGATCGGGCCGAAGTACTCGTCCTTGAAGATCTCGTTCTCCGGGTCGGTGGAGACCAGGACGGTCGGCCGGACGAAGTAGCCCTCGGAGTCGTCGTAGGTGCCGCCGGCGACGACCTCGATGGTCGGGTCGGCCTTGGCGCGGTCGATCGCCGCCTTGTTCTTGGCGAACGAGCGGTCGTCGATGACGGCGCCCATGAAGTTGGCGAGGTCCGCGACGTTGCCCATGGTGAGGGAGTCGACCTCGGCGGCGAACTCCTCCTTGAAGCCGGCGTTCCAGAGGGAGGCCGGGACGTAGGCGCGGGAGGCCGCGGAACACTTCTGGCCCTGGAACTCGAAGGCGCCACGGGTCATGGCGGTCTTCAGCACGGCGCGGTCGGCGCTCGGGTGGGCGACGATGAAGTCCTTGCCGCCGGTCTCGCCGACGAGCCGGGGGTAGGTCTTGTACTTCTCGATGTTGGTGCCGACCGTCTTCCACAGGTACTGGAAGGTCCTGGTCGAACCGGTGAAGTGGATGCCCGCCAGGTCGGGGTGGTTCAGGGCGACCTCGGAGAGGTCCTTGCCGTCACCGGTGACCAGGTTGATGACGCCCTTGGGCAGCCCGGCCTCCTCCAGCAGCTGCATCAGCAGCACGGCGGCGAGGGTCTGGGTCGGGGACGGCTTCCAGACGACGACGTTGCCCATGAGGGCGGGCGCGGTCGGGAGGTTGCCGGCGATCGCGGTGAAGTTGAACGGCGTGATCGCGTAGACGAAGCCCTCCAGGGGGCGGTGGTCCGAGCGGTTCCACACGCCGGGGGCGTTCGCCATCGGCTGCTCGGCGAGGATCTGGCGCGCGAAGTGCACATTGAAGCGCCAGAAGTCGATCAGCTCGCAGGGCGTGTCGATCTCGGCCTGCTGGGCGGTCTTGGACTGGCCGAGCATGGTGGCGGCGGCCAGCGTCTCGCGCCAGGGTCCGGCGAGCAGGTCGGCGGCCTTGAGGATGATCGCGGCACGGTCGTCGAAGGACAGCGCACGCCAGGCGGGGGCGGCGGCCAGCGCGGCGTCCACCGCGTCCTGGGCGTCCTGGGCGGTCGCGTTGGCGTACGTGCCGAGACGGGCGGAGTGGTTGTGCGGCTGGACCACATCGAAACGCTCGCCGCCGCCCATCCGCTGCACGCCGCCGATGGTCATCGGCAGCTCGATCGGGTTGTCGGCCAGCTCCTTGAGCTTGGTCTCCAGCCGCTGGCGCTCGGGGCTGCCGGGGGCGTAGGTGTGCACCGGCTCGTTCACCGGCGCGGGGACCTGGGTCACAGCGTCCATGGGGCCGTGTCTCCTTCGCTTTCGATCTCGGTTTTCGTACGTGGGTCGAGCGGTGCGGCCCGGGTTTCCAGCATCCACCCATATCCGCCGCGACGGGGCGATCCGCCCCGGATGGCCGTCAGCCCCGGGTCGCGAGCGACCGCAGGAAGAACGCCAGGTTGGCGGGGCGCTCGGCGAGACGGCGCATGAAGTAGCCGTACCAGTCCGTGCCGTACGGGATGTAGACCCGCATCCGGTGGCCCTCGGCGACCAGCCGCTGCTGCTCGGTCTCGCGGATGCCGTACAGCATCTGGAATTCGAACTCGGCAGGCTTACGCCCATTGCGGTGGGCGAGCTCCTGGCCGATGGCGACCATGCGCGGGTCGTGCGACCCGATCATGGGGTAGCCGTCCCCCGCCATCAGGATCTTCAGACAGCGCACATAGGCCTTGTCGACCTCCCGTTTGTCCTGGAAGGCGACGGTCGCGGGCTCCTTGTAGGCGCCCTTGACCAGCCGCACCCGGGAGCCCTCGCCGGCGAGGGCGTGGCAGTCGTCCTCGGTACGGAAGAGGTAGGACTGCAGCACCGCACCCGTCTGGGGGAAGCGCTCGCGCAGCTCGGCGAGGATCGCGAGGGTGGAGTCGACCGTGGTGTGGTCCTCCATGTCGAGGGTCACGGTCGTACCGGCCTCGGCGGCGGCCTCGACCACCGGGGTGACGTTCTTCAGCGCCAGCTCGTGGCCGCCGGGCAGCGCCTGGCCGAAGGCGGAGAGCTTGACGGACATCTCGGCCCGTTCGCCGAGGTCCTGCTCCTTGAGCGCCTCGGTCAGCTGAAGGTAGGCGTCGCGGTTGCGCAGCGCCTCGGCCGGGTCGGTGATGTCCTCGCCCAGATGGTCGAGAGTGACCTCCATACCGCGCGCGGCCAGCTCCCGGACGACCGCCATGGACTCGTCCAGACGCTCGCCGGCGACGAAGCGGTCCACCACGGGCCGGGTGACCGGGGTGGCCGCGACAATGCGACGGATGCTGTCGCTGCGCGCTGCGGCGAGGAGCACGGGACCCAGCATGGGCACCTCCACGATTCAGGTTGACGGATGCCGGGCAGGCGCCGGACCGGCGAGCGCGACGGCAACATGAGCCACCTGAAACTTAAGGATCTCGCCATCTTCCGGCCATCGACAGCTGTCACGCCTTCGTGGCCGGGATCTCAGACAGATGTATGAGAATGGGGGGAGGGGGACGGAAGTGACGGCAGCGGTGTCGGTCGGAGCCGTGGCGACGATCAGGAGAGGGGCCGGGCGGCGGATGCGGGGCGATTACCAGCAGCTCGTGGACGAGATCTCGGCGGCGCTCGGTGCGCCGGCCACGCTGGAGGACCGTGATTTCGGGCTGATCGCGTTCGGTGCGCACGAGGGCGAGGACGACGAGGTCATGGACCCGGTACGCACCCGGTCGATCCTTCAGCGGCGGTCGTCGGCGGCGGTACGGGCCTGGTTCGAGGCGTTCGGGATCGCCCGCGCCAAGTCGCCGCTGCGGATCCCCCCGGATCCGGCGGCCGGGGTGTTCAGAGGCCGGATCTGTCTGCCCGTACGCCACCGCGGGATCGTGCACGGCTATGTCTGGCTGCTGGACGACGGGCATCTGAGCGATCTCGCGCTCGGCGGCCAGGGCGCGCCCGCCGACCCCCGGATCGCGCAGGCGATGGAGACCGCCGCCCGGATCGGCGCGCTGCTGGCGGACGAGGCCCGCGCCGGAACCGAACTGGCCGACCTGCTGCGGGAGTTGCTGGTTTCCGGGCCCGCCGGGCGGCCGGCCGCGGCGGCCGCGCTGGGCGATGCGCTACGGGACACGCTGCGGTTCACCCCGGGCGGCCCGCTCACACTGGTGGCCGTACTGCCCTGGGACACCTCGGACACCGACACGGCGCCACTGCCGGGCCTGCCCGGCCTGCTCGCGGCGTGCGGGCTGCCGGCGGGCGGCGGCCTCCCGGACACCACGGCGCCCCAGCCGCCGGAGGCCGCGGACACCGGTGCGCACCACCGCGCCGGCCGCCCGCGTGCGGCAGCGGCCGTGCCGGCCCTGGCCGCACTGGTGCGGCTGCGGTCCACGGGCGCCCTCGCCCCGGCCCGGACGGTGGCCGAACATCTGCTGCGTTCGCCGCGCGCGGGCGGCGCGCCGGCCGCCGAGGGCCGGCCGCCGGCGCGGAGCGGTTCCCGTACGGCCGGTTCCGCCGCGCCCCGGCCGGGCGCCGCCGGCATCGGCTCCGGCACAAGCGAGTTGGCCGAGCTCACCACCACCTGGCAGGAGGCTCTCGACGCGGCACGCGCGGCACGCGCCGAACCCCGGCTCGGTCCCGTCGCCCAGTGGGACGCCATCGGCTCGTACCGGCTGCTGACCGGCCTGCCAGCGGCGGCACCCGACCCGGCCGTCGGCCCGCTGCTCGCGCCCGCCCACACCGAACTCGCCCGCACCGCCGAGGCGTTCCTCGACTGCGCGGGCCAGGCGAGCCGCACCGCCCAGCTGCTGGGCATCCACCGCCAGACGCTCTACTACCGCCTGGGCCGGGTGGAGAAGCTCACCGGCCTCCATCTCGACGACGGCGAGGACCGGCTGCTGCTGCATATGGCGCTCAAGGCGGCGCGGTTGTGACCCCCGGAGCCTGTCCCGACGGGTCAGGCCCGAGGACCTGACCGGCCCTACGCGTCCTCCTCCGCCTTCCCGAGCACCTCGCCCGCGCTGACCCGCCGCAGCGCGTCCGCGAGATCGCGACCCGACAGCATCGTGTCCGGGGTGATCAGTGACTGCACCATCAGGCCGGTGAGCAGGGCCTGGTAGAAGGAGCCGACGACGCGGGCCGCCTCCGCGTCGACCTCGTCGTCCGGTACGCCTTCGAAGAGCGCGACGAGCCCCTCGCCCCCTTCCGGCAGCACCTCGCCGATCGCCTCGCGCAGCGCCGCGTCGCGCGGCAGCAGGCCCAGCACCTCGACCTGCGCGGCGATGAACTCCCGCTCGGTGGCGATGCGTTGCAGGACCTTGTCCCACACGGCGGCGAAGCGTTCCAGCGGCTCGCCGTCCGCCGTCGCCGGGTCGTCGGCGCCCGGCACCTCGGCCACCCTCGCGCCCCACTCCTCGGTGGACGCGATGAGCGCCTGCCGCATCAGGGCGTCCTTGGAGCCGTAGTGGTAGCCGATGGAGGCGAGGTTGGCGCCGGACGCGGCCACGATGTCGCGGGCGGTGGTGCGCGCGTACCCCTTCTCCAGCAGGCACCGCTTGGCGCCCTCCAGAAGATCTTCACGGTGTCCCATACGGGCAGCCTACCGCCGCGCCATACACCCGTACCAGACGACCGTCTTATACGTACGTCTACGCCGCATCCCGGCCTCCGTGCGGTCGGCGACCCCTCGCGCCCCCTCAGCGGCCCAGGTCCCGCCCCGTCCCCTTCGGGTCCGTCCTGCGGACGCCCCGGCCGTCGTCGAGCTCCAGCTCCTCCCGGCGGACCTTGGCGGTGACCTCCTTCTGCTCGGTGACCCGCTCGGTCGTCAGCCGCACCCGCTCGACCGGTACGGTCCGCCTGCTGATCACGGCCTGCTCCTCGTACAGGACGACCTCCACCTGGCCCTCGCCGAGCCGTGGGGCGGTCCCGCCGGCCGCCCGCTCCTCGTCGGTGATCTTCGTCCGGACCACCCGCACCTCCTCGTGGCTGAGCGGGATCGTACGGTGTACGTCCTCGGTGACCACATGCTTGCGCAGATGCGCCCGCCCGCTCGCGCGCTCCTCGGTGCCGATCTGTATCTCCTCCCCGAAGAGGACGATCTCCTCCAGCTGCTCCGGCCGCCTGGCCTCCTCCTCGCCCCGCCCGCGCGACGCCATCGCCCCGGCTCCCGCCCCCGCAAGCGGCCGCTCGGCGAGTTCCCCGGGCCCCTCGTCGAGCATCTCGTGGTCGCGCTCGGGGATGCCCACATACCGCGCGCGCTCCGCCAGAATGTCGTCCTCGGTCATACCGGACCGCTCGCCGGGCTCCGTACGGGCCTCCGGACGCATGGCGAGTCCGACGGAGGCCGGCCGGGTCATCCCGTAGTGCCGGTAGAGCTCCTCCTCCTCGGACGGGTCGAGATGGCCCTCGGCGTCGATCCGCGGCGCTTCCTTGATCGCCTCCTTGCTGTGCGGAACGTGGAGTTGATCGCCCTCGCGCCGTGCCCCGGCCAGCGGGATGAAGGTCTCCTTCATGCCGAACAGCCCGGTGCGCACGGTGACCCACTCGGGCTCGTTGGTCGCGTCGTCCCGATAGACCTGCTGGACCGTACCCACCTTCGCGCCCTCCGCGTCGACCACATGCGCACCGGTCAGCTGCTGAAAAGTTTCACCCAGGGGTGCATTCATGGCGTCTCTCTCCTTCCACACGCACCGGCGGGGGCACGCGCAGTTCCCATTGCGCGTCGCGCCCCTCCCCTCAGCGACTCGGGAGGACGGCGGCCGCCGGGCCTCGGCGGCGTCAGGACGGCACTGGCGCCGCCCGCCACCTCCGCTTCCGGTACGCCGTTCGGGTGAACGGCGCTCACGAGCGCCCCGGGTACGCGAACGGGCCCGGACGCCGCCGAAGCGGGGTCCGGGCCCGTTGACCCGCGAAGACCGGTGGCTCAGTGGTTGAGGTTCACCGCGCGTACGGAGGTCGCCTCGATCTCCTCGGCGATCTCGGCGAGCACCTGCGCCGGGATGGTGTCGTCGATGGTCAGCGCGACCAGCGCCTCACCGCCGACGTCGGACCGGGAGACCTGCATCCCGCCGATGTTGATGCCGGCCTCGCCCAGGATCCGGCCGACGGTGCCGACGACACCGGGACGGTCGCTGTAGCGCAGGAACGCCATGTGGTCGGCGAGCGCCAGGTCGATGGAGTGGTCGCCGACCGCGACGATCTTCTGGATGTTCTTGTGGCCGGAGAGCGTGCCGGAGATCGAGACCTCGTCGCCGCCCGCGAGGGTGCCGCGCACGGTCACCACGTTGCGGTGCTCGGGCGACTCGCTGCTCGTCGTCAGCCGCACCTCGACGCCGCGCTCCTGCGCGAACAGCGGGGCGTTGACGTACGACACCGTTTCGTCCACGACGTCCTCGAAGACGCCCTTGAGCGCGGAGAGTTCCAGCACCTTGACGTCGTGCTGGGTGATCTCGCCGTACACCTCGACGTCCAGCCGCAGCGCGACCTCGCCGGCCAGCGCGGTGAAGATCCGGCCGAGCCGCTCGGCCAGCGGCAGCCCCGGCTTGACGTCCTCGGCGATGACCCCGCCCTGGACGTTGACCGCGTCCGGCACCAGCTCGCCGGCCAGCGCGAGACGCACCGACTTGGCGACCGAGATACCGGCCTTCTCCTGCGCCTCACCCGTCGACGCACCGAGGTGCGGGGTGGCGACGACCTGGTCGAACTCGAAGAGCGGCGAGTCGGTGCAGGGCTCGACGGCGTAGACGTCCAGACCGGCGCCGGCGACCCGGCCCTCCTTCAGCGCGGTGGCCAGCGCCGCCTCGTCCACGATCCCGCCGCGCGCGGCGTTCACGATCCGGACCGACGGCTTGACCTTGTGCAGCGCCTCGTCACCGATGAGACCGACCGTCTCGGGCGTCTTGGGGAGGTGGACGGTGATGAAGTCCGAGACCTCCAGCAGCTCGTCGAGGGAGAGCAGCTTGACGCCCATCTGCGCGGCGCGGGCCGGCTGCACGTAGGGGTCGTAGGCGACGACCTTCATGCCGAAGGCCGACATCCGCTGCGCGACCAGGACACCGATCCGGCCGAGGCCGACCACACCGAGGGTCTTCTCGCTGAGCTCGACGCCGGTGTACTTGCTGCGCTTCCACTCGCCGTTCTTCAGGGCGGTGTTGGCCTGCGGGATGTTGCGGGCGGTGGCGACCAGCAGACCGCAGGCGAGTTCGGCGGCGGTGACGATGTTGGAGGTCGGGGCGTTGACGACCATCACGCCGGCCTTGGTGGCGGCGGAGACGTCGACGTTGTCCAGGCCGACGCCGGCGCGGGCGACGACCTTCAGCTTCTTCGCGGCGGCGATGGCCTCGGCGTCGACCTTGGTCGCGCTGCGCACGAGGATGGCGTCGACATCGGCGATGGCGGGCAGCAGCTCGGCGCGGTCCGCGCCGTTGCAGTGCCGGATCTCGAAGTCCGGACCGAGAGCGTCGACCGTGGCGGGCGACAGTTCTTCGGCGATCAGTACAACGGGTTTACCCGTCTGGGCAGTGCTCACGTGGTCTTCAGTCCTCACTAGTCCTTCGCGGACGGCCGTCCCGACGGCCGAAGGCGGTGAAGGGGGCAGCCGCGTGGAAGACGCACGACGTTGTGAGCCTGAACGCGCTTGTGGTGTCGAGTGTAGTGGCGGTTCCGGGCGGGCCCTGCGCCGAAGCGTCAGGATCACCCGTGCGGGTTCTACGCGGTGGACAAGGCGATGATGCCCCATCGGCGGCCTCAAGGACGAGGGGGCCGCGACTCTCGCCGCGACCCCCTCTCCTTCGGGCTTACGCCTCGTCGTCCACCCAGCTCATCAGCTTGCGCAGCTTCTTGCCGGTGGTCTCCAGGAGGTGGTCCTCGTCGGCCTTCTTGTACTCGTTGTACTTCGGCAGACCGGCGTTGTACTCCGCCATCCAGTTGTTGGCGAAGGTGCCGTCCTGGATCTCGGCGAGCACCTTCTTCATCTCGGCCTTGGTGTTCTCGTTGATGATCCGCGGGCCGGTGACGTAGTCGCCCCACTCGGCGGTCTCGGAGACCGACCAGCGCATCTTCTCCAGGCCGCCCTCGTACATGAGGTCCACGATCAGCTTGAGCTCGTGGAGGCACTCGAAGTACGCGATCTCCGGCTGGTAGCCCGCCTCGACCAGGGTCTCGAAACCGGCCTTGACCAGCGCCGAGGCGCCACCGCACAGAACCGCCTGCTCACCGAACAGGTCGGTCTCGGTCTCCTCGGTGAAGGTGGTCTTGATGACGCCGGCGCGGGTGCCGCCGATGCCCTTGGCGTACGAGAGGGCCAGCGCGAAGGCGTTGCCGGAGGCGTCCTGCTCGACACCGGCGATGCACGGCACGCCGCGGCCTTCCTCGTACTGGCGGCGGACCAGGTGACCCGGGCCCTTGGGGGCGACCAGGGCGACGTCCACGCCGGCCGGGGGCTTGATGAAGCCGTAGCGGATGTTCAGGCCGTGGCCGAAGAACAGCGCGTCGCCGTCCTTGAGGTTGTCCTTGATGGACTCCTCGTAGACCTTGGCCTGGATCGGGTCCGGCACCAGGATCATGATGACGTCGGCCTCGGCGGCCGCCTCGGCCGGGGTCACCACGCGCAGGCCCTGCTCCTCGGCCTTGGCCTTGGACTTGGAGCCCTCGTGCAGACCGACCCGCACGTCGACACCCGAGTCACGCAGCGACAGCGCATGGGCGTGGCCCTGGCTTCCGTAGCCGATGACCGCGACCTTGCGGTTCTGGATGATGGACAGGTCGGCATCGTCGTCGTAGAACAGCTCGGCCACTTCGGGTATCTCCTTGGATGTAGCTGGTTGCCCACACAGTACGCGGGCGGAGTGGGAAAGGTTCGGGGGTCTCGCCATGCGGTCCGGGGGACCGGGGCGGGTCAGGCCGAGCGGTCCAGTGCGCGCAGCGAGCGGTCCGTGATGGACCGGGCGCCGCGCCCTATGGCGATGGTGCCGGACTGCACCAACTCCTTGATGCCGAACGGCTCCAGCATCTTGAGCATCGCCTCGAGCTTGTCACTCGATCCGGTGGCCTCGATCGTGACGGCGTCCGGGGAGACGTCCACCGTCTTGGCGCGGAAGAGCTGGACGATCTCCACGATCTGCGAGCGGGTCTCGTTGTCGGCGCGGACCTTGGCGAGGACCAGTTCGCGCTGGATCGCGGAGCCCGGCTCCAGCTCGACGATCTTCAGGACGTTGACGAGCTTGTTGAGCTGCTTGGTGACCTGTTCGAGGGGCAGCGACTCGACGTTGACGACGATGGTGATGCGGGAGATGTCGGGGTGCTCGGTGACCCCGACCGCGAGCGAGTCGATGTTGAAGCCGCGGCGGGAGAACAGGGCGGCGATCCGGGCCAGGATGCCGGGGGTGTTCTCCACCAGGACGGAGAGCGTGTGCTTGGACATGGGTCTCGTTCCTCTTCCTACGGCTCTCAGTCGTCTTCGTTGTCGCCGAAGTCGGGACGCACGCCCCGGGCGGCCATGACCTCGTCGTTGGAGGTGCCGGCGGCGACCATCGGCCACACCTGCGCGTCCTCGTGGACGATGAAGTCGATCACGACCGGGCGGTCGTTGATGGCGTTGGCCTCCGCGATGACCTTGTCCAGGTCGTCGGGGGACTCGCAGCGCAGCGCGACACAGCCCATCGCCTCGGACAGCTTCACGAAGTCCGGGATGCGGGTACCCGCCGACGGCTGCTTGCCGTCCGCCTCGGGGCCGCTGTGCAGCACGGTGTTGGAGTAGCGCTGGTTGTAGAACAGGGTCTGCCACTGGCGGACCATGCCCAGTGCACCGTTGTTGATGATCGCGACCTTGATCGGGATGTTGTTCAGCGCGCAGGTGACCAGTTCCTGATTGGTCATCTGGAAGCAGCCGTCGCCGTCGATCGCCCAGACCGTACGGTCCGGCTGACCGGCCTTGGCGCCCATGGCGGCGGGGACGGCGTAGCCCATCGTGCCGGCGCCGCCGGAGTTCAGCCAGGTCGACGGCCGCTCGTAGTCGATGAAGTGGGCGGCCCACATCTGGTGCTGGCCGACGCCCGCGGCGTAGATCGTGTCGGCCGGGGCGAGCTTGCCGATCCGCTCGATGACCTGCTGCGGGGACAGGCTGCCGTCGTCCGGCAGGTCGTAGCCCAGGGGGTAGGTGTCGCGCCAGCGGTTGAGGTCCTTCCACCAGGCGCTGTAGTCGCCGCGGTGGCCGGCGTCGTACTCCGCCTGGACGGCGACGATCAGGTCGGCGATGACCTCGCGGGCGTCGCCGACGATCGGGACGTCGGCGGCGCGGTTCTTGCCGATCTCCGCCGGGTCGATGTCGGCGTGCACGACCTTGGCGAACGGGGCGAAGGAGTCCAGCTTGCCGGTGACCCGGTCGTCGAAGCGGGCGCCGAGGGTGATCAGCAGGTCGGACTTCTGGAGGGCGGTGACCGCGGTGACCGCGCCGTGCATGCCGGGCATGCCGACGTGCTGGGGGTGGCTGTCGGGGAAGGAGCCCAGCGCCATCAGGGTCGTGGTGACCGGGGCGCCGGTCAGCTCCGCCAGGACCTTCAGCTCGGCGGTGGCGCCGGCCTTCATCACACCGCCGCCGACGTAGAGCACCGGGCGCTTGGACTCGACGATCAGCCGGGCGGCCTCGCGGATCTGCTTGGCGTGCGGCTTGGTCACCGGGCGGTAGCCGGGCAGGTCGGTGTGCGGCGGCCAGGCGAAGGTGGTCCGGGCCTGGAGGGCGTCCTTGGCGATGTCGACCAGGACCGGGCCCGGACGTCCGGTGGAGGCGATGTGGAACGCCTCGGCGATCGTCTTGGGGATGTCGGCCGGGTCGGTGACCAGGAAGTTGTGCTTGGTGATCGGCATCGTGATGCCGCAGATGTCCGCCTCCTGGAAGGCGTCCGTGCCGATCGCCTTGGAGGCGACCTGGCCGGTGATCGCGACCAGCGGGACGGAGTCCATGTGGGCGTCGGCGATCGGCGTGACCAGGTTGGTGGCACCCGGGCCCGAAGTCGCCATGCACACGCCGACCTTGCCGGTGGCCTGGGCGTAACCCGTGGCGGCGTGCCCGGCGCCCTGCTCGTGGCGCACCAGGATGTGCCGCACCTTCGAGGAGTCCATCATCGGGTCGTACGCCGGAAGGATCGCACCGCCGGGAATGCCGAACACGGTGTCGGCCCCGACCTCCTCGAGCGAACGGATGAGGGACTGCGCGCCCGTGACGTGCTCGACGGTCGCGGGCTGCTGCTGCGGTCCGCCGGAGTTACGGGCCCGCGGCTGCGGATGGTGGGCCCCGGAGGCCTGCTCGGTCATCTGCGTCTCTTCTCGAAGCTGAGGGTTTTGGCGGGATTTGTGAGGTTGCTATGCAACAAAAAACCCCTCGTGCCGTGAGGCAAGCGAGGGGAGCGCGTCGGTGCGGTCAGCTGGGCTTCATCAGGGCCCAGCTTCAGCCGACGCGCTTTCCAAGTACGAGAATTCGGGTGCGCATGGCACTGACCCTCCCCCTCCCGCACCATGAGTGTCAAGTGGGTGGGATGGGGGTCTCACTATTTGAGCGCAATGGGGGATGCGCGATGGCGTCGGGACCGGCCACACCGCCGTGCCGGACGGGCAGGCCACTGCCGCTGAGCACCACGGCGCGGGCGGCCTGCCCCGGGCTCCGCCCCTCGCCGGCCAGGTCCGGCACCGGGTAGCTGCCGACCGTCAGGGCGCGGCGCAGCCGGTGTTCGTCCAGCGGCCCGGAGAAGGCCATGCCCTGGCCGTGGGTGCAGCCCATGGAGCGCAGCGCGAGGACCTGCTCGGGAAGATCGACGCCGTCGGCGACGGACTGCATCCCGAGATCGGCGGCGATCCGCAGCAGCCCGGCGGTGATCTTGTGCAGCCGGGCGGACTCCACCACACCGTCGACCAGCCCGCGGTCCAGCCGCAGGACGTCGATGGGCAGCCGGCGCAGCGCGCTCATGGCGGCGTAACCGCTGCCGAAGCCGTCGAGGGCGATGCGTACGCCCAGCCGGCGCAGCGCGACCAGCCGCCGCTCCAGTTCGTCGAGGGGGATGCGGGGATCGCTTTCGGACAGTTCCAGGACGAGCGCGCCGGAGGGCAGGCCATGCCGGGTGAGCAGGGCCTCGACGCTCTTGGGGGGCATCCCGTCCCGCGCGCTGTCCAGCAGCCGGCGGGCGGAGACCCGGACGGCGACCGGCACGGTGTGGCCCGCGCGGTGCCGCGCCGCGGCCTGCTCGACGGCCTGTTCCAGCTGCCAGCGGCCCAGCTCGGCGGTGCGGTCGGCGTCGTCCGTGGGCCGGCCGCGCTCGGCGACGCGGAGGAACTCGGCGGGGGTGAAGAGGATGCCCTGGGCCGATCGCCAGCGGGCGTGCGCGGCGACCGCGGTGACCCGGCCGCCGGCCAGCTCGACGACCGGCTGGTGCAGCAGCACGAACTCGCCGTCGCGCAGGGCCGTACGGAGGGTGGTGGCGAGCTCGGCGCGGTCCATCACCTCGGCCTGCATCTGCGGGGCGTAGAGCTCCACCCGGCCCTTTCCGGCCTGCTTGGCGCGGTACATCGCGAGGTCGGCGTTGCGCAGCAGCCCCGCCGGGGTGACGCCCGGCTCGGCGAAGGCGACGCCGATGCTGGCCGCGACGCGGACGTCGCGGCCGTCGATCCGGTACGGCTCGGAGAGCTTGATGCGCAGCCGGTCGGCGATCTCGTGCATACGGAACTCGCGGGCGGCGCGGTCGCGGGTGCCGTCGCCCGTGATGAGCGCGGCGAACTCGTCGCCGCCGAGCCGGGCCGCTATGTCCCCCGAGCGGACGGACTCGCCGAGCCGGCGGGCCGCCTGCACCAGGAGTTCGTCGCCCGCCTGATGCCCGATGGTGTCGTTGACCTGCTTGAAGCCGTCGAGGTCGATGTAGAGCACGGCGGTGCCGTGGTCGCTGGCGCGGCGGCCGGTGACGGCCTGGCTGACGCGTTCGGTGAACAGGGCCCGGTTGGGCAGGTCGGTGAGCGCGTCGTGGGAGGCGTTGTGCTGGAGCTGGGCCTGCAGACGGACCCGCTCGGTGACATCGCGGGAGTTGAAGATCAGGCCGCCGTGGTGGCGGTTGACGGTGGATTCGACGTTGAGCCAGCCTCCCCCACTCTCGGCTTCGCTCGAGCGGGAGGTGCCCCCACCGCCGGTCCGCAGCTCGCCGGCGCGGAAGCGGCATTCGATACGGGTGGTCGGCTCGGCGGCGGGGTCCGCGGCGAGGAATCTGCGGACCTCGTGCACCACCCGCCCCAGGTCTTCCGGGTGGATCAGCGCGGCGAGCTCGGAGCCGACCAGCTCCTCGGCGTCGCGCCCGTAGACGCCGGCGGCGGCCGGGCTCACGTAGCGGAGCACTCCGGTCGGCGCGGCGATCATGATGACGTCGCTGGAGCCCTGGACCAGGGAGCGGAAGTGGTTCTCCTTCTGGGCCAGTTCCTGGGTGAGGGTGATGTTGTCGAGCAGCATGATGCCCTGGCGGACGACCAGGGCGAGGACGACCGCGCAGCCGGTGAACAGCACCACGTGGTCGATGCGCCGGCCGTCCAGGACGTTGGTGAGGATGCCCAGGGTGCAGACGGCGGCGGCGAGATACGGGGTGAGGGCGGCGAGCGAGCCCGCGATGGGGCGGCTGCCGTGCGGCTGGAGGCGCGGTGCGGCCGACTGGACCTCGTCGTCGGCGCACTCGTTCTGATTGCGCCGGGCTACCCAGGGCGCGTAGGCGAGCAGCATGGAACCGGCGAACCAGCCGGCGTCCAGGATCTGGCCGGACCGGTAGTGCTCGCGCAGCAGCGGCGAGCTGAACAGGGCGTCGCACAGCACCGTCAACGCCAGTGCGGCGATTGCGGTGTTGACGGCGGAGCGGTGCACCGAGGAGCGTTTGAAATGCAGCGCGAGGACCATGCTCACCAGCACGATGTCCAGCAGCGGATAGGCGAGGGACAACGCGCTCTGCGCGACGCTGCTGCCCTGGAAGTGGGTCGTGTGGGCGAGCGCCAGGCTCCAGGAGAGCGTGAGCAGCGAGCCGCCGATCAGCCAGGCGTCCAGTCCGAGGCAGACCCAGCCGGCCCTGGTCACCGGCCTCTTGGCGAGCACCAGCAGGCCGACGATGGCGGGCGGGGCGAACAGCAGAAAGCAGAAATCGGCCAGCGAGGGGCTGGGGACGGTGGTGCCGAGGACGACCTCGTACCAGCCCCAGACGCCGTTCCCGAGGCCGGCCATCCCGGACGAGACGGCGAACAGCATCCACGCCGGCCGGAAGCGGCTCTGGTGCTTGCGGGCGTACAGACCGCAGGAGACGGCCGCGATCAGGGCCGCGAGGCTGAGCCCGAAGTCCCCCATGAACATGGCGACTTCGGCCGAGCCCCAGCCGAACGCGGCGCCGATGGCATAGCCGGCGCAGACGGCGGCCAGCGCGATCTGCGGCACCACGCTCGGCGGACCGCTGGTCTGGGTCTGCGGCCTGGAGAGCACCGCCCCGGGGGCGCTCACCGTTCTCTCCCGCTCGCCCGTGCCCGGCAGTGCGGCGATCGGAGCACTCGGCGCTTCCGGGGGTCCTGCGGTATTTCCGCGGGCGCTCGTGGATCGCGCGTCTCGCGATTCGCCCATCGACCGTACATCGCCCGTCGCCCCCCTCGAGTTCCGGATCTCGCACCGCGTCGTATACAGCACGCCGCGGTCCCCGCTCGGGACGATACACCAATTCAGTCACTCAGGGACATAGCCCCTCTACAGAGCGTGACCAGCTAACCAAATGTGAACACAGCCCGCATTCGTACGGCCTCGTAGAGCGATGCGCAGCCGTCTCAGTCTGCTGTTGCGATCACGTTCCCGACGGGTTCCCCACCCGCGAAAAGCGCCAGCTGCTCGCGCAGAAGCCGCTTCGCACGGGGCAGAAAGGCAGAGCTGGGGCCACCGACGTGTGGAGTGATGAGCACGCCCGGAGCGTGCCACAGCGGATGGCCCGCCGGCAGGGGTTCGGGATCGGTCACATCGAGCGCCGCGCGCAGCCGGCCCGACTCCAGTTCGGCGAGCAACGCGTTGGTGTCGACGATTCCGCCGCGGGCGATGTTGACGAGGAGTGCGCCGTCCTTCATCCGCGCCAGGAAATCGCTTCCGACCAGGCCATGGGTCTCTTCGGTGAGCGGAGTGGCGAGTACGACGACGTCCGCGTCGGGCAGGAGGTCGCTCAGGGCGGAGAGTGGAAGCACTGGACCGCGCACAGTGTCACGTGCGGTGCGCGCGATGCGCGCCACCCGCGCGCACTCAAAAGGTGTGAGCCGCTCTTCGATGGCACTGCCGATCGAACCGTACCCCACTATGAGGACCGACTTGTCGGCGAGGGCCGGCTGAAAACCGTGCCGCCACTCCTCCGCGTCCTGACCCCGTACGAAATCCGGGATGCCGCGCAGCGACGCCAGGATCAGGGTGAGCGCGAGCTCGGCGGTGCTGGCGTCGTGCAGTCCGCGGGCGTTGCACAACTGGGCGCCGGCCGGCATCCGGGGCAGTCCGGGCAGCATGTGCTCGATACCGGCGGTCAGCGTCTGTACGACCCGGACATTGCGCATGAGCGGCAGCGGCCGCAGTGACGGCTCGGCGCCCTTCATGTAGGGCACGCAGTAGAAGACGCACCGGGCGGGGTCGGCCGGGTATGCGGGGCCGGCGTCCCAGTGGACGTAGTTCAGCCCTTCGGGGAGGCCGTCGATCTCCTCGGGCGGGATCGGGAGCCATACGTCCTTCGGGGCGGGGTTCGGATCGGTGCGCGGGCCGGGGCGCCGGTCGGTTGATGCCATGGCCAGAGGCTATGCGAAGAGGCGTTCCCCTCAGACGTTAGTTTGGACTGGCCCTTGACCGGGGGCGAGGGGACGGAGGCACAACCAGGTGGAGCGCAGGACGATCGGCGCGGGGGCCCTCGAAGTGGGCGCCATCGGGCTCGGCTGCATGCCGATGAGCTGGGGGTACACCGAGTCGCAGCGGAGCGGGGAGGGCTCCCTGCGGGCCGTGCACGCCGCGCTCGACCGGGGCTGCAGCCTGCTGGACACCGCCGACATGTACGGGCCCTTCACCAATGAACTGCTGGTGGGCCGGGCGCTCAAGGAGCGGCGCGAGGACGCCTTCGTGTCCACCAAGTGCGGGCTCCTCGTGGGCGAGCAGCACATCGTGGCCAACGGGCGGCCCGGTTACGTCAAGCGGGCCTGCGACGCGTCGCTGCGCCGGCTGCAGACCGACCGTATCGATCTCTACCAGCTGCATCGCGCCGACCCCGAGGTGCCCATCGAGGAGACCTGGGGGGCGATGGCGGAGCTGGTGGCGGCGGGGAAGGTGCGGTCGCTGGGGCTGTGCGCGGTGGGCGCGCGGGCGGTGCGGCCGCCTCGGGCGGCCCGTACGGAGCGCCTGGCGGCGGCCGGCGGGGCGCGCGTACGGTCGCGGATGCATGACGGCACGCTGCGCCAACTGGAGCGTATTCAGCAGGTGTTCCCGGTCAGCAGTGTGGAGGCCGAGCTGTCGGTGTGGTCGACGGAGGCGCTGGAGGCGCTGCTGCCGTGGTGCGAGTCGCGCGGCGTCGGCTTCCTGGCGGCGATGCCGCTGGGCAACGGCTATCTGACCGGCACCCTCACCCCGGGGCAGGGCTTCGAACCGGAGGACATACGGGCCCGCCACCCGCGCTTCACCGCCGAGATGATGGCGGCGAACCAGCCGGTGGTGGCCGGGCTGCGGAGGATCGGCGCCCGGCACGGCGCAACGCCGGGCCAGGTGGCCCTGGCCTGGGTGCTGGCGCAGGGGCGGCATGTGGTCCCGGTGCCGGGCACGAAGAAGGAGCGCTGGGCGGCGCAGAACGCCAAGGCCGCGGATCTGGTGCTGACCCGCGAGGATCTGGCGGAGATAGCCGGGCTGCCGCCGGCGCGGGGGTCCTGGTACTGAGCCGGTACCGCCCGGTGCCCGCACCGGCCGCCGCGTACGACGACGCACTCCGCGCAGGCCCTCGTGCGCATCCCCGATCGCCCCGCCCGTCCCCGGATCCTGGCAGGTCGCGACGGGCCCGGAACCCCGAACGCGCGGCACCGGGCCGCGCGATGTGGTGTCCTTGTCCACGCCCTGCCGACGAGAGGACCCCCTGCCGTGCAACGCCGCTCCCAGACCGCCGTGTTGGCCGCCGCTTCGCTGCTTCTGGCAGCGGGCTGCTCGTCCGGCGGCGCGCAGCCCGAGAAGGGCGGGCCGTCCGCGGATGCCACCGCCAAGAGCCCGGGGGCCTCCGCCGCGCCGGCCTCGCCGAAGGCCACGCCGTCGCCCGCCGCGCCGCCCGCCAAGGGGTCGGTGAAGGTGACGGCCACGCTAACCACCGGGCTGAAGTCGCCGTGGGGCGTGGCGCCGCTGCCGGGCGGGGATCTGCTGGTCGCCTCCCGTGACACCGGGGACATCTTCCGTATCGCGGCGGACGGGAAGAAGACCCTGCTCGGGTCGGTGCCAGGGGTCGAACCCGGCGGTGAGGGCGGCCTGTTGGGGCTCGCGGTGTCGTCGGACTTCGGCGCCGACCATCTGGTGTACGCGTACTTCACCACGGCGACCGACAACCGCATCGCCCGCATGATCTACGACGAGAAGCGGCCGCCCGGCATTCAGCTCGGCCAGCCCGACACGATCTTCAAGGGCATTCCCAAGGGCCAGATGCACAACGGCGGCCGGATCGCGTTCGGCCCGGACAAGATGCTCTACGCCGGTACCGGCGAGACCGGTGACAAGGGCCTGGCACAGGACAAGGAGTCCCTGGGCGGCAAGATCCTGCGGATGACACCGGACGGCGAGCCGGCGCACGGCAACCCCTCGGCGGACTCCGTGGTGTACGACTACGGCCACCGCAATGTGCAGGGGCTGGCCTGGGACGGCGAAAAGCGGCTGTGGGCCTCGGAGTTCGGGCAGGACACCTGGGACGAGCTCAATCTGATCGAGCCGGGCAAGAACTACGGCTGGCCGGAGGTCGAGGGCCGGGCCAAGGGCGCCGAGGGGAGCGGGGCGGGCTTCGTGGACCCGGTCGCCCAGTGGAAGCCCGCGGACGCCTCGCCCAGCGGTATCGCGTACGCCAAGGGCTCGATCTGGATGGCCGGGCTGCGCGGCGAGCGGCTGTGGCGGATCGCGCTGAAGGGCACCAAGCCGGTGGGCGCTCCGCAGGCGTTCCTGAACGGCGAGTACGGGCGGCTGCGGAGCGTCGTCGCGGCCGACGACGGGGGGTTGTGGCTGGTCACCAGCAACACGGACGGACGGGGCGACGTCCACAAGGGCGATGACCGGATTCTCCACCTCAAGGTGACCTGATCCCTTTTCGCGTGACCTGCCTACACTCGGGTAATGGGGGGCGGGTCACGTCGATAGGGGGCACATTGTTCAACGTCGTCGAAGAGCTTTTCGCACCCGGCCGCAAGCACACGGACGAGGAGCGGCAGAAGATGTCGCTCGTCGTCGACGATGTGGGGGACAGTGACCCCGGGGAGGGCCCGATAGACCTTTCGTCCGGCAAGGTCGTCGTCAGGGCACGACAGAGCTCGGACTCGGCCGGCGACACCGGCTGAGTACGGCCCGGTGGGGCGCGGCCCAGGAGGTGCTCCGTCAGCTCGCTGCCGGCTCACTGAACAGCCGCAGGCGGTGGGCCAGGGCTCCCGCCTCGCCGCGGCCGGAGACGCCCAGCTTGGCGAGGATGTTGGAGACATGGACGCTGGCGGTCTTGGGCGAGATGAACAGGGCGTCGGCTATCTGGCGGTTGCTGCGGCCGTCGGCGACCAGGCGGAGCACATCCCGTTCCCGTGGGGTGAGGCCGAGGGACTCGGCGGGCGCGACACAGCCGGCCGGGCCGGCCGCGTCGGATATCTCCTCCGGTGCGGCGGACGCGGACAGACCGGGGAGCGGGATCCGGGCGCGCTGGGCGAGGAGTTCGAGTTCGGCGATCAGCGGGCCGGCGCCCATCCACGAGGCGGCGGCATGCGCCTGGACGAGGAGCAGTCCGGCGGCCTCTCGGGGCGTACGGCCGTCCAGCCCCTCGGTCGCCCGCTCGGTGCCGTGGAGCAGTGATTCAGCCCAGCGGTAGCAGCACCTGGCGAGTTCGTGCGGACGCTCCAGGGGGCGGAAGGCGGCGACCGCCGCGGCCCAGGCGTCCGGTGTCTCCCGGCCCTCGGCGCGCCGGAGTTCGGCGTCGACGGCGCACCCGTACGCCTCCCAGACCGGGGAGAGCCGGGGCAGTTTCCTGGCGGCGTCCCGGATGCGGGCCACGATCGCGGCCCGGCCCGGCTCCGCGGCTGGCAGACCGCGGGCGTCCGCCTCGGTGGCGGTGGCCGACCACAGCAGCGGCCAGGCGTAGCGCTGGGTGCCGGGCGGGAATCCGGCGTCCAGCGCCTGCTGGAGGATGTCGCGGGCGTCGAGGACCCGGCCCTGGTGGGCGGCGATCCGCAGGGCGTGCCGGGCCAGCGGGATGACGTGCTGCGGCTGGGGGTCGTGGGTGCCGTAGTGCTCCCGGGCGATGGCCAGCTCCCGCTCGGCCTCCGCCAGCTCGCCCCGGTCCAGGGCGAGGTCGGTGAGGCGGCTGGAGGCCAGCGCGGTCGACCGGGCGCTCTGGGAGAGGCCGCGGGCGTCGGCGGCGGCACGGGCGGCCTCCGCCCAGCGGCCGAGCGACTGGAGCGACTCGGCACGGTTGCCCGTCACCCAGCTGGTCGCATCCTTGAGGCCGTAGCGGGTGGTCAGTTCGACGCCCCGCTCGGTGACCTCGACGGCTTCACGGGAGCGGCCGACGCCTTCCAGGGCGGACGGCAGGTTCACATGGCCGCGGCCGATCACGGCCATATAGCCGCGGTCGACGGCGAGATCGAGGGCCGTACGGAACGCGGCGATGCCGTCGTCGACCTCGCCGGCGTCGACACGCAGGCCCGCCAGCGTCAGCCGGGAGTTCAGCTCGGCCTCTTCGTCGCCCACCAACTGGGCGAGTTCCACGGCCCGTTCGGCGGTGGCGAACGTGCCGGGGCCCGGTTCGTGCAGCACCGCCCAGCTGGCGACGGCGGCCATCACCTCGGCGTGCACGGACGACGGCGGCAATCCGCGCATCAGCTCCTGCGCCTTGCCCAGGTCCTCCCAGCCGTTGCCGCGGCCGGTGCCCTGGACGAGCCGGGAGCGCTGCACCAGGAACCATGCCTTGCGGGGGGCGTCGTCCTCGTCGCGCAGCGCGCGCAGGGCGCGCTTGGTGATCGTGAAGGCCCGCTCGCTGTCGCCGGACAGCCGGGCGGCGACCGCGATCTCGGCGAGCAGGTCCAGGAACCGCAGGGCGTCGTCGTCGCAGCCGCAGGCCGGATAGGCCTCGGCATAGTCCACCGGGCGGACCCCCTGGCGGACCTCCTTGGGCACGTCGTCCCACAGCTCCAGGGCGCGGTCCAGCAGCCGCAGTTGTTCGGCGTACGCATGGCGGCGGCGGGCCTTGACGGAGGCGGCGAGGACGGCGGGCAGCGCCTTCGCCGGGTCATGGGCCTTGTACCAGTAGCTGGCCAGGCGGGCGGCGCAGGCGTCGGAGGAGCGGACCAGGGAACGGTCGGCCTCCAGCGCCTCGGCGTAGCGGCGGTTGAGGCGGGTGCGCTCTCCGGGCAGCAGGTCGTCGACGACGGCCTCGCGGACGAGGGCGTGCCGGAAGCGGTAGCCGGTGCCGTCCTGGGTGGGCACCAGGGTGTTGCTGCCGACGGCGGACCGCAGCGCCTCGATGAGGTCGTCCTCGGGCATCTGGCAGACGGCGGCGAGGAGTTCGTGCTCGACGGTGGAGCCGCCCTCGGCGGCGATCCGCACGACCTTCTGGGCGTCCTCGGGCAGCGCCTCGACACGGACCAGCAGCAGATCCCGCAGCGGGTCGCTGAGGCCGTGCAGACAGCCGTCGGCGAGGCTGCGGGCCAGCTCCTCGACGAAGAAGGCGTTGCCCTCGGAGCGCTTGAAGACCCGGTCGACGGTGTCCTCTTCGGGCTCGCTGCCGTTGATCCCCGCTATCTGGGAGCGGACCTCGGACCGGTTGAAGCGGGCCAGCTCGACGCGCCGGACGGTGCGCATCCGGTCGATCTCGGCGAGGAAGGGGCGCAGGGGGTGCCGGCGGTGGATGTCGTCGGAGCGGTAGGTGGCGACCAGCAGGACGCCGGCGGCGTGCAGCGCGCGCAGCAGGTAGGCGAGGAGTTCGCGGGTGGAGCGGTCCGCCCAGTGGAGGTCCTCGATGACGATGACGAGCGTGCGATGGGCGGCCAGCCGCTCCAGGAGGCGGGCGGTCAGCTCGAAGAGGCGGGCGCGGCCGATCTCCTCGTCGTGTGTCTCGCCGGCGGTCTCCCCCAATTCGGGCAGGATGCGGGCGAGTTCGCCCTCCTGGCCGGCGACGGCGGCGGCGAGCTCGTCGCGCAGATGCACATGGAGGGTGTGCAGGATCGCGGAGAAGGGCGCGAAGGGGAGGCCCTCGGAGCCGATCTCTATGCAGCCGCCGAGCGCGACCAGCGCCCCCTGGGAGCGGGCGGATTCGGTGAACTCCTCGATGAGCCGGGTCTTGCCGACCCCGGCCTCGCCCCCGATCAGCAGGGCCTGGGGCTCGCCGGACGCCACGGTCCGGGCGAGCGCGTCGCCCAGCGCGGCGAGCTCGGCCGCTCGGCCGACGAACACGGGACTGACTGACCTGTTCTCCACGCTGCCGAGCATCGCACAGGGGTCCGACAATCCGGCAGCGGGTTTCGCCACGCGAAACACCCGGCCCGGTGCGTTGCGCACCTGGGGCCGGGCGAACGGTGGTTGGGCGGGCGGCGAGGCCGGCATGTACGACTGCGGTCGGGGCGGCACGTGGCACGGCACGCGAGCCGCCGGCGGTCAGGCGGCGGCGCGGCGTGCCCGCGCCCACCGGTTCCGCTTGCGGCTCACCCGCCCTTCGGGATCGTTCGCCCCGGACCGGGCCGCGGCCCGGCGCGCGGCGCGCTGCCCCTCGGTCGCCTCGCGCACCAGGCGGTGCCGGTCGGCCTCGCGGCGCAGTTCCTCGTAACGGACGCGGAGTTCCAGCTCGGAGCTGTACATGGTGTCTCTCCCCTGAAGGCGGTGTCTCGTGACTCGACAGTGCGTCGATGTCGTCAAGCCTCGTCTCCAAGGTGGCCCCGGCACATCGGGAGAGTTCCCGATCTCCGCGCCCGTACGGTCCTTAGAATCCCGCGCCGCCGCGCCCGCGCTCCTTAGGCACAGCCCCCGGCGCCCGTAGGGGGCTTAGGAGCCCGCTCCGGCGCCCTTAGGGATGCTGGGCAGACTCGCGAACAGGTCGAGATACATCCCCGCGGAGATCAGCAGCCCCAGCACGCCGAGCGCCAGCCCGCCCCATGCCACGGCCCGTACCCAGGTGGTGCGCGGCCGGCTCAGCACCACGGTGGCGACGAGCATGGCGAGCAGCGCGAACAGGCCGTTGACCAGGGCGGTGGTGTGCCACGGGGCACCGTAGACGGTGCCGATCTGGTCGGTGGCCCGGCCCGACTGGAGCTTGATCTGGCCCAGCAGGGTCTGCCGCTCGGCCATCAGCGTGCCGAGCCAGGTGCCGGTGACGGAGGCGAGGCCCAGCCCCGCGGCGACGACGGAACCGGCGCCGGCGGCGACCCCGGCGGGCGGTTCGGCGGCGTCGGCCTCGATGTCGAGGTCGTCCGCGTCCGCGTGGGGCTCGGCGTCCTCGGCCTCGGTGATGTTCTTGTTGTCGGTGGTATCGGCCTCCGCGGCGGCGGCCTGGCCGGGCACCTTCCCGTCCTCGGCCCGCTTGTCGGTCGGCCCGGTCGGCTCGGTCGTCGCGGTGTTCTCGGTGGTCTCAGTGGTCCTGGTCGTTCCCATGCCCGCGACCGTAGGGGCCGCGTCTGAGAGTCCTATGAGAACCGCCGTCGCTACACGCCGACCAGCGGGCTCTCCCCGTCCCGCGGGCTCTCGCCATCCCGTGGGCTGCCCCCGTCCCGGGGGCTGTCCCCGTCCCGGGGGCCCGGCAGCGCGGCCGCCGGGTTCGGCTCGGGCGGCGGTTCGATGCTGATCCGGGGCAGCCACCGGTCCAGCCAGCCGGGCAGCCACCAGTTCGCGCCGCCGAGCATATGCATCAGGGCCGGGACCAGCAGCGTACGGAGGACGAAGGCGTCCAGGGCGACCGCGGCGGCGAGTCCGATGCCGAACATCGCGATGATCCGGTCGCCGCTGAGGACGAACGCCGCGAACACCGCGATCATGATGACCGCCGCCGAGTTGATCACCCGGCCGGTCTCGGCGAGGCCGACCCGTACCGAGCGGCGGTTGTCCCGCGTCAGCTGCCACTCCTCGTACATCCGGCTCACCAGGAACACCTGGTAGTCCATGGAGAGGCCGAAGAGCACCGACACCATGATGACCGGCAGGAACGGCTCGATCGGGCCCCCGCTGCCCAGTCCCAGCGCCTCGCTCCCCCACCCCCACTGGAAGATCGCGACGACGATCCCGAAGGACGAGGCGACGGCCGCGACGTTCATCAGCGCGGCCTTGAGCGGGATGCCGATACTGCGGAAGGCGAGCAGCAGCAGGATCGAGCCGAGCGCGATGACGACGCCCACGAAGAGCGGCAGTTTGCCGACGATGAGGGACGCGAAGTCGTCGTAGCTGGCGGTGACGCCGCCGACGTGCACCTGCATGGTGGTGCTGCCCGCGGCCTCGGGGAGAACCTCGGCGCGCAGTCGTTCCACCAGGTCGGAGGTCTGCTGGGACTGCGGTGAGCTGGTCGGTACGACCGTGATGACGCCGGTGTCGCGGCTGCCGTTGAACTCCGGGCCGCTGACGTGCGCGACCCCGGGCGTGTCCCGCAGCTCGTCCGGCAGCTTGTCGAAGGCCAGCCGGTCCTTGGCGCCGTCGAGGCTGCCGACCAGGGTCAGCGGCCCGTTCACGCCGGGCCCGAAGCCGTGCCCCGAGCCGCCGTGTCCGCTGCCACCGCCCGCCAGCAGGTCGTACGCCTGCCGGGTGGTGGATGTGGCGGGGTTGTTGCCCTGGTCGGAGGTGCCGAGGTGGAGGCCGAGGGTGGGCAGCGCGAGGACGAGCATGACGGCGGCCGCGGCCCCACCCAGCAGCTTGGGGTGCCGCTCGACGAAGCCGGACCAGCGGGCGGCGATGCCGGCGCGCCGCGCGACCCGCGGCCCGCCCTCCGCCAGCCGCCGGCGTTCGCGGCGGCTCAGCGCCCGCATCCCGATCAGCCCGAGCAGGGCGGGCAGCAGGGTGATGGAGGCGGCGACGGTGAGGACGACGGTGAGCGAGGCGGCGAGCGCCACGCCGTTGAGGAAGCCCAGCCGCAGGATCAGCATGCCGAGCAGCGCGATGCAGACCGTGGCGCCGGCGAAGACGACCGCGCGCCCGGAGACCGCGACGGCCCGTTCGGCGGCCTCCTGGACCGACAGGCCGGATTTGAGGCCCTTGCGGTGCCGGGTGACGATGAACAGCGCGTAGTCGATGCCGACGCCGAGGCCGATGAGCATGCCCAGCATGGGGGCGAAGTCGGCGACCGTCATGACGTGGCCGAGCAGCGTGATCCCGGCCGAGGCGGTGCCGACGGCGGCCAGCGCGGTGATGATCGGCAGGAAGGTCGCGGCAAGCGAGCCGAAGGCGAGGAACAGCACGACGGCGGCGGCGCACAGGCCGATGATCTCCGGGAGCTGGGCGCGCGGCGCCTCGGTCAGTGCGATCCCGGCGCCGCCGAGTTCGACCCGCACCCCGTCGCCGGCGGCCTGCCGTGCGGTGTCGACGACCTTCTGGACCCGGCCCGCGTCGAGATCATCGGTGGGCACGTCGAAGACGACGGATGCGTAGGCGGTGTGCCCGTCCTCACTGATCTGCCGCGCGCCGTGCGCACCGTAGGGGCTCAGGACCTCGGAGACGCCGGGCAGCCCGGATATCTCCTTCAAGGTGCGCGTCATCTTCTTCTCGACCGCGCCGGACCGTACGGTCCCGGAGTCGGTGTGCCAGACGATGCTGTCGGTGTCACCGGACCGGTCGGGGAACGCCTCCGCCATCAGAGCGCCGGCCCGCCCGGATTCGGTCCCCGGGACCTCGTAGTTGTTCGAGTACGCGGACCCGGCCACCCCCGCGGCGACGGCGACCCCCGCGAAGGCGGCAAGCCAGAGGACGATCACCACGATGCGGCGCCTGAGGCACCACCTAGCCAGAGCCGTCACGGATCTCGACCGCTTCCCGGGTTGTGCGTCGATGACTCCGGGGTGACCGGTGATGCCGAACGCGGATGTACGGGGTCATGGCGGACCCGCCGCGACCGATCGAGGAAGCGGCGGGTCCACATTTCTTTCAGCAGGGTGACAGGCCGAAAAGATCCTTTGCGGCTTTTGTGGATTACCCCACAAGAGGAGCAATAGGGGACCAGGTGATCGAATCCGCCTCCGGTGCGCGGATCGGCCCGTAAACGTTTCTCCGCCCGCACCGGAGAACTCCCGCGGAAACGGCTGATGCGGCCCCCCTCGCCTACGGGGGACCGCATCACCATGCGCAGCGGCAGAGGCCGGAGGATCAGCCCTCCACGCCCAGCTTCTCCAGGATCAGTTCGCGCACCCGCGCCGCGTCGGCCTGGCCGCGTGTGGCCTTCATGACGGCGCCGACCAGTGCGCCCGCCGCCGCGACCTTGCCGCCGCGGATCTTGTCCGCGATGGCCGCGTTGGCCGCGATGGCCTCGTCGACGGCGGTGCCGAGGGCGCCCTCGTCGGAGACGACCTTCAGGCCGCGCTTCTCGACGACGGTGTCCGGGTCGCCCTCGCCCGCGAGCACGCCCTCGATGGTCTGGCGGGCCAGCTTGTCGTTGAGGGAACCGTCGCTGACCAGCGCGGTGATCCGGGCGACCTGCCCGGGGGTGATCGGCAGGGCGGCCAGCTCCACGCCGTCCTCGTTGGCGCGGCGGGCCAGTTCGCCCATCCACCACTTACGGGCCGAGGCGGAGTCCGCACCGGCGTCGACGGTGGCGGTGATCAGGTCGACGGCGCCCGCGTTGAGGATGGACTGCATGTCGTGCGCCGAGATGCCCCACTCCTCGCGCAGCCGGTTACGGCGCACTCGCGGCAACTCGGGCAGCGTGGCCCGCAGTTCCTCGACCCACTCGCGGGAGGGGGCCACCGGCACCAGGTCCGGCTCGGGGAAGTAGCGGTAGTCCTCGGCCTCTTCCTTGACCCGGCCGGAGGTGGTGCTGCCGTCGTCCTCGTGGAAGTGGCGGGTCTCCTGGATGATCGTGCCGCCGGAGGAGAGCACCGCCGCGTGGCGCTGGATCTCGTACCGAGCCGCACGCTCCACGGAGCGCAGCGAGTTGACGTTCTTCGTCTCCGAGCGGGTGCCGAACTTCTCGGTGCCCTGGGGGCGCAGCGACAGGTTGACGTCGCAGCGCATCTGGCCCTGCTCCATGCGGGCCTCGGAGACGCCGAGCGCCTTGATGAGCTCGCGCAGCTCGGCGACATACGCCTTGGCGACCTCGGGGGCTCGCTCGCCCGCTCCCTCGATCGGCTTGGTGACGATCTCGATCAGCGGGATGCCGGCCCGGTTGTAGTCCAGGAGGGAGTGCCGGGCGCCGTGGATACGGCCGGTGGCACCACCGATGTGGGTGGACTTGCCGGTGTCCTCCTCCATGTGCGCGCGCTCGATGTTCACACGGAAGATCTCGCCGTCCTCCAGCTGTACGTCGAGGTAGCCGTCGAAGGCGATCGGCTCGTCGTACTGGGAGGTCTGGAAGTTCTTCGGCATGTCCGGATAGAAGTAGTTCTTCCGGGCGAAGCGGCACCACTCGGCGATGGTGCAGTTCAGGGCCAGGCCAATCTTGACGGCGGACTCGACGCCGGTCGCGTTGACGACCGGCAGCGAGCCGGGCAGGCCCAGGCAGGTGGGGCAGGTCTGCGAGTTGGCGTCGGCGCCCAGGGTGGTGGAACACCCGCAGAACATCTTGGTCTTGGTGCCGAGTTCGACGTGTACCTCAAGACCCATCACGGGGTCATAGGCGGCCAGCGCGTCCTCGTACGACACCAGGTCGGTGACAGTCACGGTGAAACTAACCTCTCAGGTCCGGCGCCGGTCAGTCCGCGAGGACGTCGCCGCTGTCGATACGGCGCAGTTCGCGGATGAGCAGGGCGACGCCGGTGACGATGGCGGCGGCGGAGACGACGGCGTCGACGAGCTGGAGCGTGTCCTGCTCCGACTTGGCCTTCTTCGCCTGCTTGACGACGCTCACCGCGCCGAACAGCGTGGTGCCGATGGACAGATACGTACCGGGCTTGGACTTCTTGAAGCCCTTGGCCTTCGCAAGCGTTCCACTCACAGTGACGGTGCCTCCTCAAGCAGCGGGTGGCCCCAACGCTCGGTGAACGCGGCCTCGACCGCGGCACCGACCTTGTAGAGCCGGTCGTCGGCCATGGCGGGGGCGATGATCTGCAGACCCACCGGCAGGCCGTCCTCGGGGGCCAGGCCGCAGGGCAGCGACATGGCGGCGTTGCCCGCCAGGTTGACGGGGAGCGTGCAGACATCGGCGAGGTACATCGCCATCGGGTCGTCGACCCGCTCGCCGATCGGGAAGGCGGTGGTCGGCGTGGTCGGCGAAACGATCACGTCGACCTGCTCGAAGGCCTTCTCGAAGTCGCGGGTGATCAGCGTCCGCACCTTCTGCGCGGAGCCGTAGTACGCGTCGTAGTAGCCGGAGCTGAGCGCGTACGTACCGAGCATGATCCGGCGCTTGACCTCGGCGCCGAAACCGGCCTCGCGGGTCAGGGCGGTGACGTCCTCGGCGGACTTCGTACCGTCGTCGCCGACCCGCAGGCCGTAGCGCATGGCGTCGAAGCGGGCCAGGTTGGACGAGCACTCGGACGGCGCGATCAGGTAGTACGCGGCCAGTGCCAGGTCGAAGGAGGGGCAGTCCAGCTCGACGATCTCGGCGCCCAGCTCCTTCATCAGCGCGACCGACTCGTCGAAGCGCTGGAGCACGCCCTCCTGGTAGCCCTCGCCGCGGAACTGCTTGACGACGCCGACCCGCATGCCCTGGACCGAGCCGTTGCGGGCCGCCTCGACGACCGCCGGGACCGGCGCGTCGATGGAGGTGGAGTCCAGCGGGTCGTGCCCGGCGATCACTTCGTGGAGCAGCGCCGTGTCCAGGACCGTACGGGCGCAGGGGCCGCCCTGGTCGAGGGAGGACGAGAAGGCGACCATGCCGTAGCGGGAGACGCCGCCGTAGGTGGGCTTGACGCCGACCGTGCCGGTGACGGCGGCGGGCTGGCGGATGGAGCCGCCGGTGTCCGTGCCGATGGCGAGCGGGGCCTGGTACGAGGCGAGGGCGGCGCTGGAGCCGCCGCCGGAGCCGCCGGGGATCTTGGTCAGGTCCCAGGGGTTGCCGGTCGGCCCGTAGGCGCTGTTCTCGGTGGAGGACCCCATGGCGAACTCGTCCATGTTGGTCTTGCCGAGGATGACGACGTCGGCGGCCTTGAGCTTCTTGGTCAGCGTCGCGTCGTACGGCGGGATCCAGCCTTCGAGGATCTTCGAGCCGACGGTGGTGGGAATGCCCTCCGTGGTGAAGATGTCCTTGAGCGCGAGCGGCACGCCGGCCAGCGGGCCGAGCTTCTCGCCGCGGGCCTTCTTCTCGTCCACGGCGCGGGCCTGGGCGAGCGCGCCCTCGCGGTCGATGTGCAGGAAGGCGTGCACCTTCTCGTCGACGGCCTCGATCCGGGCCAGATGGGCCTCGGTCACCTCGACGGCGGTGAGCTCGCCGGAGGCGATCTTCGCCGCGATCTCGGCGGCGGTGAGCTTGATCAGGTCGGCCATGTCGGTCACTCCTCCCCCAGGATCTGCGGCACCTTGAAACGCTGCTGCTCCTGGGCCGGGGCGCCGGAGAGCGCCTGCTCGGGGGTCAGCGACGGACGGACCTCGTCCGGGCGCATGACATTGGTCAGGGGCAGCGGGTGGGAGGTCGGCGGTACGTCTTGGTCGGCGACCTCGGAGACGCGGGCGACCGCGCCGATGATGTCGTCGAGCTGTCCGGCGAAGTGGTCGAGCTCTTCGTCCTTCAGCTCCAGACGTGCCAGCCGGGCGAGGTGGGCGACCTCCTCGCGCGTGATGCCAGGCATGCAGCGATCCTCTGGTGTTCTTGGCGGAGTGTTTCTCTGAGCTTTTTCGGCCCAATCCTATTGCCAACGCAATGAGGATCGCGCAGCCCTTTCCACCAGGGCGCCGGCGGCGGACGTCCCGCGGATCGCCGACGGGCACCCGGCCGGCTAGGGAGCCTCCGGCTCGCCGGGCGCGGTGGGCGCGTCGGGGCCCTGGGGCGCGTCGGGTGCGTCCGTGTCTTCGGCCTTGCCCGACGCGCCGGGTGCGCCGGACCGATCAGCCGTACGGGACTCGTCGGACTCGCCGGACTCGCCGGACTCGTCGGACTCGCCGGATGTCGACGGCGCCTCGGACTCTCCGGGCGGAAGCTCTGCTGCTGGTGACTGCGAGGGTTTTTCGGAGCGGGGACACGGGACGGCCGGTGGCCGGGTCGTCAGTTCAGGACCTGTCCCGAAGGGCTTTCAGCTGCCTTCTCCGCCGCCAGGGCGGCCGTCTCCGACTCGCGGTGCCAGCCGTGCTCGCCGCGGGCTCGTAGCCATGCCGTGGTTTCCTCCGGTGGCATCGCGGCGGCCACCAGCCAGCCCTGCACGGCGTCACAGCCGAGGTCGCGCAGCCGCTCCCAGGTCTCGTCGTCCTCGACGCCTTCGGCGACGACCAGCAGGCCGAGCGAGTGGGCGAGATCGAGGGTACAGCGGACGATCTCGGCGTCCTCGTTGTCGACGGCCAGCCGGGCCACGAACGACCGGTCGATCTTGAGCTCGCTGACCGGGAGGCGGCGCAGATGGACGAGGGAGGAGTAGCCGGTGCCGAAGTCGTCGAGGGACATCTTCACACCGTGGGCGGTGAGTCCCGCGAGGGTGTCGGCGGCCCGCTGCGGGTCCTCCAGGAGGACGTGTTCGGTTATCTCCAGCTGGAGGGCGCCCGGTGGCACCCGATGGCGGGCGAGCCGGGCGGCGACCGCGCCGGCGAAGCCCGGGGAGTGCACGTCGCGCGGGGAGACATTGACCGCGACCGGCACTTCGAGGCCCATCCCCCGCCAGCGCGCCACCTGGGCGAGGGCGGTCTCCAGGACGTACTCGGTCAGCCGGGGCATCAGGCCGGAGGACTCGGCGATGGCGATGAACTCGTCCGGTGGGACTCTGCCGCGGTCCGGATGCACCCAGCGGACCAGTGCCTCCAGCCCGGCGACATGCCCGTCGAAGCCGACCTTGGGCTGGTAGTGCAGCTCGACGTCGCCGGCGTCCAGGGCGCGCCGCAGATCGCCCAACAGGCCCAGCCGGTCGGGGGTGTTGCCGTCCCGCTTGGCCTCGTAGAGCTCGACGCCGCTGCGGTCCCGCTTGGCCTGGTACATCGCCACATCGGCGCGGCGCAGCAGGCCTTCGGCGTCGAGGGCGTGGTCGGGGAAGACGGCGACGCCGGCGCTGGCTTCGAGGACGAGGGTCAGGCCGTCGAGGTCCAGCGGGGAGCCGAGGGCCGCGACGAGGTTGCGGGCGACCCGCTGGGAGCTGGTGAGGGAGTCGGTGGCCGGCAGGAGGACGGCGAACTCGTCGCCGCCGAGCCGGGCGGCCTCGGCGCCGCGCGGGAGGGCGTGCCGCAGGCGGTCGGCGATCTGGAGGAGCAGGCGGTCGCCGGCGAGGTGGCCGAGGGTGTCGTTGACGGAGCGGAAGCGGTCCAGGTCGATGAGGACGAGCGCGGAGCGGACGTTGACGCGCTCGGCCTCGTCCAGCGCGCTCCATGTGCGCTCCAGCAGCCACTGGCGGTTGGGCAGGCCGGTGAGCGGGTCGCGCAGCTGCTCCTCGGCGCGGGCGCGGGCTATCCACAGGGTGGAGTCCAGCGCGATGAGCGGTACCGCGAACAGCGGGAGCAGCAGCGGCGCGTGGACCGCGCACACCGCGATCAGGGGGGAGATGCCGAGCAGGGCGATTCCGACGAGAACCTGCCGTACCAGGGCCGTTCGGGCGATGCTGGGCAGTCCGCCGGACCGCGGGGCCAGGCTGAACCAGAGCAGCGCGCGGCTGACGAGGAGGTAGCAGCCGGTCGCGGTGACGACTTCGGGCAGGACGGTGAGGTCCCAGGCGTCCGGTGTCCAGGGGTGGCGCACGCTGGAGACGACGCCGAAGACGGCGAGGCCGAGGGCCGCGGCGCCGATGCCGAGGATGTCCACGGCGCCGTGGACCACGGCCTGGCGCCAGCGGTGCCGGCGGGCCGCGGCGACGAGCACCACGACGGCGAGGCTCACCAGGACGGCGGCCACCCAGCCGTAGAGGAACAGGACGGCGAGGGCCAGGGCGGCACCGGAGCCCGTGCCGCCCCACCAGCGGTCCCGGCCGAGGGCGACCAGGTGGCCGACGATGACGCCGGTGAGGATCGCCAGCGCCCAGCCGACGGACCCGCCGGGGAACAACGCCTCTTGTCGGCCGAGGGTCCGGATCACGCCCGTGGCGAGCGCGAGGCTCGCCACGGTGACGATGGTCGCGGGCACCGCGGGCACGACGAGCTGCCGGAGCCGCGACGCCGGAGCGGCGCTGTCGGTCGGTTTCATTCCGATCCCTCTCACAGCCGGCTGTGCCCGCGCCACGGCAGGCGCACCCCTCAACAGTAGGCCGCGGAAGGCCGCCACGGGCAGCGATCGGCAACGGTTGCCCGAATGCGACCTGGCCTCCCCGAACAATCTGGTATGCGCCGTTGGGGTGACGCCTCACTCCTCCTCAGGTGGAGTGACCGCTACCGCTCGCGCCGCGTCGGGACCCTGTTCCAGCAGCACCGCGAAGCCGTCATCGTCCAGCACAGGGACCTTCAGTTGCATGGCCTTGTCGTACTTCGAACCAGGGTTGTCGCCCACCACCACGAAACCGGTCTTCTTCGAAACGGAACCGGTCACCTTCGCTCCGAGTCCTTGGAGGGCCTCTTTCGCGCCATCTCTGGTGTGTGACTGAAGTGTGCCCGTCACCACAACGGTGATGCCTTCCAGGGGTCGCGAGCCTTCATCGCCCGTTTGTTCCTCTTCCATACGGACGCCGGCCGCCCGCCAGCTCTCGATGATTTGCTGGTGCCACTCCTCGGCGAACCACTGCTTCAGCGACGCGGCGATGGTCCCGCCGACGCCGTCGACGGCGGCCAGCTCCTCCTCGCTCGCGTCCCGGATACGGTCCAGCGAGCGGAACTCCCGAGCCAGCGCCTCCGCGGCCACCGGTCCCACATGGCGGATCGACAGCCCCGTGATGATCCGGGCCAGCGGGCGCTGCTTGGCGGCCTGGATGTTCTCCAGCATGGCGAGGGCGTTCTTCTTCGGCTCGCCCTTCTGGTTGGCGAAGAAGGTAACGACCTTCTCCTCGCCGGTCTTCGGGTCGCGCTTGGGCAACCCGGAATCGGGGTCGAGGACATACGACTTGATGGGCAGCAACTGCTCGATGGAGAGGCCGAAAAGGTCGCCCTCGTCCTTCAAAGGCGGCTCCGCGGGCTCCAGCGGCTGGCTGAGCGCCGTCGCCGCCACATAGCCGAAGTTCTCGATGTCCAGGCATTTGCGGCCGGCCAGGTAGAACAGCCGCTCACGGATCTGGGCGGGGCAGGCGCGGGCGTTGGGGCACCGCAGGTCGATATCGCCCTCCTTGGCGGGCTGCAGCGCGGTGCCGCACTCGGGGCACTCGGCCGGCATCACGAACTCCCGCTCGCTGCCGTCCCGCAGGTCGACCACCGGGCCGAGGATCTCCGGGATGACATCGCCCGCCTTGCGCAGCACGACCGTGTCACCGATGAAGACGCCCTTGGCCTTGACCACGTCCTGGTTGTGCAGGGTGGCGAACTCCACCTCGGATCCGGCCACCGTCACCGGCTCGACCACCGCATACGGGGTGACCCGGCCCGTGCGGCCGACGCCGACCCGGATGTCCACCAGCTTGGTGTTGACCTCCTCCGGCGGGTACTTCCAGGCGATCGCCCACCGGGGAGCGCGCGAGGTCGAACCCAGCCGGCCCTGGAGCCGGATCTCGTCCAGCTTGACGACCACACCGTCGATCTCGTGCTCGACGGCGGTGCGGCGGGTGTCGGGGTCGCCGTAATGGGCGATGAACTCGCGTACCTCGGCGAGGGAGTCGACGACCTTGGCGTGCGCGGCCGTCGGCAGGCCCCACTCGCGCAGGATGCCGTACGCCTGCGACTGGCGGTCGATGTCGAAGCCCGTGCGGGCGCCGGTGCCGTGCACGACCATGTGCAGCGGGCGGCTGGCGGTGATCTTGGGGTCCTTCTGGCGGAGCGAACCGGCGGCGGCGTTCCGCGGGTTGGCGAACGGCGGCTTGCCGTCGGCCACCAGGCGTTCGTTGAGCTCCAGGAACTTCTCCATCGGGAAGTAGACCTCCCCGCGGACCTCGACCAGCTCGGGGATCCGGTCGCCCTTCAGGCGGTGCGGAATCTCGGCGATGGTGCGGACGTTGGGGGTGATGTCCTCCCCCGTGCGGCCGTCGCCGCGGGTGGCGGCGCGGGTCAGCCGTCCGTGCTCGTACGTGAGGTTGACGGCGAGGCCGTCGACCTTCAGCTCGCACAGGAAGTGGTACCCGGCACTCTTGGGGTCGCCGCCCAGTTCACCGGCGAGGCGCTCGGCCCAGGCCGCCAACTCCTCCTCGTCGAAGGCGTTGTCGAGGGACAGCATCCGCTCGCGGTGCTCGACCTCGGTGAACTCCGTGGCATACGCCCCCGCGACCTTCTGGGTCGGCGAATCCGGGGTGCGCAGCTCCGGGTGCTCGTCCTCCAGCGCCTCCAGGGAACGCAGCAGCTTGTCGAACTCCGCGTCGCTGACGACCGGGGCGTCCTTCACGTAATACCGGAAGCGATGCTCCTCGATCTGCTCAGCGAGCTGCGCGTGCTTCTCCCGCGCCGCTGCGGGCACCTTGGATACCGCTGCGTGCTGTTCGCCAGCCACCGTCTTGTCCTCCCGTGGTCCTTGAGTGCCGTCACTCAGGGTTGTCTGCGAGCGATCTCGCCGCCCGGACGCAGTGGGCGAGAGCCGATCGGGCATATGCGGGCGAAGCGCCCGCGAGCCCGCACGACGGAGTGACGACCACGGACTCGGCGAGAGTCCCCGGTGTCAGCCCCAGCCTGCGCCACAGCGTCCTGACACCCATGACGCTACCGGCAGGGTCTGACAATCGACCGTCCACGCCGGGCACCACGCCCGCGAACAGCGCCGTACCGGCCTCGACGGCCTCGCCGATCGCCTCCTCCTCACGCTCGGTGAGCAGCCCGAAATCGAACGAGACGCCCGCGACACCGGCCCGCCGCAGCAGTCCGAACGGCACTGCCGGTGCGCACGAGTGGACGACGACGGGACCGTCGCCGGCGACTCCGACAAGATCGCGCAACGCGCCCTCGACGACGGCCCGGTCCACCGCCCGGTGGGTGCGGTAGCCGCTCGCGGTCTTCACCCGGCCCTGGAGCACCGACGTCAGCGACGGCTCGTCGAGCTGAAGCACGACCTGGGCGCCGGGCACCCGCCGCCGTACGTCCGCGAGGTGGCCGCGCAGCCCCTCGGCCAGGGACGCCGCGAGATCCCGGCAGGCACCGGGGTCGCCGAGGGCGGCCTCGCCGTTGCGCAGCTCCAGGGAGGCGGCGAGCGTCCACGGGCCGACCGCCGAGACCTTCAGCGGCCCCTCGTACCCTTGCGTGAACTCCTCCAGCGCGTCGAGGTCTTCACCGAGCCAGGAACGGGCGCGCCGGGTGTCGCGGCCCGGCCGGTCGCTGATCCGCCAGCCGCTGGGCTCCACATGGGCGTAGACCTCGACGAGCATTCCGAGGGTCCGCCCGATCATGTCGGCGCCGGGGCCCCGGGCCGGCAGTTCCGGCAGATGCGGGAAGTTCTCCAGCGACCCGGTGACGGTTCTCGCCGCCTCCCGCGCATCGCCGCCGGGCATCGACCCGATCCCGGTCGCCGCGGCCGCGGGCCATTTCTGCGTGCTGTTCTCGCTCACCTTGGAAGGGTATGCGGCGGGGCGGGAGGGTTGGGTGAGGGGTGAGGCGGTACGGGGGATGAGTGAGGTGCGGAGGGATGGGATGGGACGGGTGATGAGTGAGCGCTGGGCGCCCTCTCACCCCCGGGTCCGTACGCCCAGCCACCCGGCCACCGCCGCGACGGCCAGCGCCCCCGCCGCCAGCGCGAAGGCGTACGCCGCGCCCTGGTAGCCACCGCCCGCCCCGGTCAGCACCGCGCCCATCCCGGCGATCCCGACCAGCGAGCCGATCTGGCGGTTGGCGTTCAGCGTCGCGCTGCCGATGTCGGTGTGCTCCCGGCCCGCGGCCTCCATCAGGACGCCCGTCATCGCCGGGGAGCTGACGCCGGCGCCGATGTTGGTGAGGGCGAGGACCACCGCAAGCACCCCGTACGGAAGGCCGGGCGCGACGAGGAGGAACAGGACGAGATAACCCGTTGCGGACAGCGCCAGTGAGCCGGCCAGCGCCGCCCGGTTGCCGATGCGCGGCCCGATCCGCGCGTAGAGCATGTTGCCGAACGGGATGACCAGGACGGCGGGCAGCATCTGGAGTCCCGCGGTCACCGGGCCGGAGCCGCGCGCGGTCTGGAGGAAGAGCCCGAGGACGAACAGCGCCCCGTAGAAGGCGAAGTTGAAGAGGAAGCCGACCACGTTGGCGGCGGAGAAACGGCTGTCCGCGAAGAGCGCGACCGGCAGGATCGGCGCGTTCGCGGTCCGTTCGCGGACCACGAACCCGGCCGCGGCCAGCACCGCGACCGCGAACGCCGCCAGCACCCAGGTCGAGGTCCAGCCCCTGTCGGGGCCCTCGATGAGCGCATAGCTGAGCGAGCCGAGGGCGAGCAGCCCCAGGACGTGTCCGGCGCCGCCGAGGGCGGAGTCGCGGGCCGGGATCGCCGCGATGACCCGCCGGGTGAGCAGCAGTCCCGCGATCCCTATGGGGAGGTTGACGAGGAAGATGCTGCGCCAGCCCAGGGTGCCGACCAGGAGGCCGCCGATGGTCGGGGCGAGCCCGACGGACGTCGAGATGATCGCCGACCAGATGCCGAGGATCTTCGCCCGGCGGGCCGGCTCGGGAAAGGCGTTCATCAGGAGGGACAGCGAGCTGGGCATGAAGAGCGCCGCGCCGGCACCTTGGGCGAACCGGGCCGCCACCAGGACCGCGCCGTTCGGTGCGGCGGCACCCAGTAGGGACGCGGCGGTGAAGACGGCGAGGCCGATGAGGTAGATCCGCCGGGCGCCGAACCGCTTGGCCAGCGAGCCGGCGAGGAGGAGCAGCGCGGCGAAGGCGAGGACATAGCCCTCGACGACCCAGGTCAGGCCGGACATGCTCAGGCCGAGCCGGGTGTGCAGCTCGCTGGAGGCGACGTTCATGATGCCGGTGTCCAGGCTCGCCATCACGAAGCCGAGTGCCAGGACGAGGAGTTGGACCGCGCCGCGGGGCTTCCGGGAGGTGCGTTCCGGGCTCGCCGTCGTACGCGGCGCCGCTTTCTCAGTGATCATGGATTTAGTTAAAGCTGTAGCCATCCCCGGGCGCAATGGTTATAGCTATAACTTTACTGAAGGCGTGCGAACCGGCCCCGGAGACGCCGAAGGCCCCGGGGTACGCCCCCAGGGCCTCGGTTCGGCTGATGCCGGTGGCTACCGGGGCGGCTCGTCCCGCCCCAGCGCCTTCAGCAAGTCGTCGCGCAGCGCCGCCCGCTCCTCGTGCGAAAGGTGATCCAGCGGCGATTCCGTCCCCATCCGGCGCAGCAGATCGAGCCGCAACTCCCGCCCCGCCTCGGTCAGTACGAGCTGCTTGGCACGCCCGTCCAGCGGGTGCGGCTGCCGTACGACCATGCCCTGTTTCTCCAGCTTGGAGATGACATAGGTGACGTTCGGCGGCTCGCAGCACAGCGCCCCGGCCAGCTCCCGCGCCGTCTTCGGCTCGCCGAGCTCCTCCAGCGCCTTCGCCTGCGTCGGCGTCAGATCGAGCTCGGCGATCCGGCCGCGCTGATGGGCGTCCAGCCGGCGGCTCAGCTCGGTGACGAGCCCCCGGATCTCCCGGAACCCGCACCCCGCCGCCGCGGTCGGCTTCGCTTCATTGGTCACTCAGGCAGCGTACGTCGCCGCGGCGGAAGCAAGCCGTCCGGAAACCGAAGGAACCAGGGGCGGCCCCTACGGGGTCAGCGCCCCGGCCGCACCGACACATCGTTGATCTCCGCGTCCCGCGGCAGATCGATGGTGGCGAGGATGGTCGTGGCGACCGACTCCGGGTCGATCCAACGGGACGCGTCGTACTCCTTGCCCTCCTGCCGGTGGGTGCTCTCCTGCATGGGCGTGGCGGTACGCCCGGGGTAGACGGAGGTGACCCGGACGCCGTTGCCGTGCTCCTCCGCCCGCAGCGAGTCGGCCAGCGCCTTCAGACCGTGCTTGCTGGCGGCGTACGCGCTCCACTGGGCGTGCGCGTTGAGCCCCGCCCCGGAGTTGACGAAGACGATGTGCCCCTGGGCGGCCCGTACCCGCGGCAGCAGCAGCCGGGTGATCTCGGCGGGCGAGACGAGGTTGGCGGCGAGCTGCCGCTGCCACGCCCCGGCGGGCAGGTCACCGACCGCGCCGAGTTCGATGACACCCGCGATGTGCTGAAGCGAATCGATACGGTCCGGCAGCGGCTGGCCGTCGAAGGCCGCGGCGAGCTGCTCGGGAGCGGCGAGGTCCGCCACGATGGTGCGGGCACCGGGGAACTGCGCGCCCAGCTCCTTCGCCCGGCCCGCGTCCCGGGCCAGCAGCCACAGGTCCTCCCCGCGCTCCGCCAGCCGCCGTGCGACCGCCGCCCCGATGCCCGATCCTGCGCCCGTGATCAAGTGCGTACCCATGGGCCGATCCTAACGAGCGCGAGGGCCGGAAAGTGGGGCGATGGGGGCACCTCCCACATCCTTGCGGCGTGCGGGCGGCGCCTCCGGGGCGCCCGCCGGGTCCGCGCCCTCAGCCCCGCACGCCCGCCGTCTCCTCCAGGTAGGCGAGCGCGCCCACCTCGTCCTCCGCGAAGAAGACCAGGTCGGTGAGGGGAAGCGGCAGGAACCCCTCGGCGTCCATCCGCCGGAACTGCTCCTTCAACCCGTCGTAGAAACCGGCGGTGTTCAGCAGCACCACCGGCTTGGTGTGCATCCCGTGCTTGCGCAGCTCCAGGATCTCGGTGGCCTCGTCCAGCGTGCCCGTGCCGCCGACCATGATGACGACGGCGTCGGCGCGTGCCAGCATCTGCGCCTTCCGCTCGGCGAGGTCCTTGGTGACGATCATCTCGTCCGCACTCGCGCGCGCCTTGGCCGCCAGGAACTCCACGGATACGCCGATCAGCCTGCCGCCGGCCTCCTGCACACCGTCCGCCATGACCTGCATCAGGCCGCTGTCTGAGCCACCCCAGACCAGCGAGTAGCCGCCCTTGCCGATCAGCTCGGCGAACCGGCGGGCCGGGGTGACATAACGGTCATGGAGGTCGGCGGCGGAGCAGAAGACGCAGATGTTCATGCGGGCCACCTTACGGCCGGGGCCGCCGCTCGCAGCGGCTCCGCGAGCGGGTCGGGTCCGGTGACCGGGCGGGGCCTGGTGCCGGGGCGGGTCATTCCGGCAGGGGTGGCTCCTTGCGCCGGATCGCCCCCGCCGTCAGGTCACCCCCGCCCCCTCAGGTCGGCCCCGCCCTCAGGTCACCCCGCGAGGCCGCCCTTCGTCACCCCGTCCCCGTCAGATCAGTCCCTGGTCCAGCATCGCGTCCGCGACCCGCTCGAAGCCGGCGATGTTCGCACCCGCAACGTAGTCGCCGGGCAGACCGAACCGTTCGGCCGTCTCGTAGCAGGTGTCGTGGATCCCGCGCATGATCGCCGCGAGCTCGCCCTCCGTACGCTCGAAGGACCACACCTCGCGCGAGGAGTTCTGCCGCATCTCCAGTGAACTGGTCGCCACACCGCCCGCGTTGGCGGCCTTCCCGGGACCGAAGGCCACACCGGCGTCCTTCAGGAGGGCCACCGCATCGGGTGTGGTCGGCATGTTCGCGCCCTCGGACACCGCCTGCACACCGTTACGGATCAGGACCCGGGCGGCGTCCGCGTCCAGCTCGTTCTGCGTCGCCGACGGCAGCGCCACGTCGCACGGGACGTCCCACACCCGCCCGCCCGGCACATACGTGGCCGACACCCCGCGCCGCTCGGCGTACTCGCTGATCCGGCCGCGCTCGACCTCCTTGATCTGCTTGAGCAGCGGCAGGTCGATGCCCTTCTCGTCGACGACATAGCCGCCGGAGTCCGAGCAGGTCAGGACGTTGGCGCCGAGTGCCTGGGCCTTCTCGATCGTGTAGATGGCGACATTGCCGGAGCCGGAGACGACGACCTGCTGGCCGTCGAGCTCCTCGCCGCGCCGCTTGAGCATCTGCTCGGTGAAGAGCACATTGCCGTAGCCGGTGGCCTCCGTACGGGCCTTGGAACCGCCCCATGCGAGGCCCTTGCCGGTCAGCACACCGGCCTCCCAGCGGTTGGTGATCCGCCGGTACTGGCCGAAGAGATAACCGATCTCGCGGCCGCCGACACCGATGTCGCCGGCCGGGACGTCGGTGTGCTCGCCGAGATGCCGGTGCAGCTCCGTCATGAACGACTGACAGAACCGCATCACTTCGGCATCCGACCTGCCGTGCGGATCGAAGTCGCTGCCGCCCTTGCCGCCGCCGATGTTCAGGCCGGTCAGGGAGTTCTTGAAGATCTGCTCGAAGCCGAGGAACTTCACGATGCCCAGATTCACCGAGGGGTGGAAGCGCAGACCGCCCTTGTACGGGCCGAGCGCGCTGTTGAACTCCACCCGGAAGCCCCGGTTCACATGGATCGCCCCGGAATCGTCCTGCCAGGGGACCCGGAACATGATCTGCCGCTCCGGCTCGCACAGCCGCTCCAGGATCTTCGCCTCGACGAACTCCGGGCGGGCGGCGAGCACCGGGGCCAGCGTCTCCAGAACCTCCAGGGCGGCCTGATGGAATTCGGGCTCCCCCGGATTCCGCCGGACCAGCTCCGCGTGCAGGGATGCCGGCCCGGACGTATGGGCGCCGGGCGCGGCCCCGGTCCGAGGCGCGGTCTGGACCTCAGGTTGAACAGTCGACATAACTTCCGTTCCCTTCGTGGCCGTGGAACGCCGCCTGCGGTCCGGATCGCGGCATGTCCCCGGACCCTCGGCGCAGCGGCCTCTGCCCCCGTCGCTCCCTCGACCCTATTGGCCGCCCGCACACTCAACCGGCGATAGCCGAAGGAAACGCCGGCTCCTCACCACTTTGCCAACTTCCCTTTCCTCGACCCCCGTTGACTCTCCCGCCCCGCACTCCAGGTCAGCGAGCCGGCGACGCCCGCCCCCGCGCGCACACCGTCCCGACGGCCTGTGCGTCACTTCACAGCAGGCTCACTCCCCCGCGTCCGCTGCCGGTTGACCTCGGCCGGGTGCCCCCGCCAGGGGGTGGACACGCCGGTGCCCCCGTGCTCGTACGAGTACGGGGGCACCGGCGGGCGGGTCAGTGCTGCTGCGCCTTGCGGCGTCGGAACACCAGGTAGCCGCCGGCCGCGACCAGCGCGGCGGCACCCGCGGCCAGCGGGCCGACGGGAGCGCCGTTGCCGGTCTCGGCGAGGTCGCCGCCGCCCGGTGCGGAGGGCGACGACGAGGGGGAGGAAGCCGCGGGCGTCGGGGTGGCGGACGCGGGGGCGGACGAGGTGGCGGACGCCGACGGCTTGCCGCCGCCCGGCTGGGTCTCACCGGGCTGGGTGGCGTCCTCGCAGTCGGTCCAGAAGACCTTGTGCTTGGCACGGCCGTGCTCGCCGTCGAAGTTCCAGAACAGTTTGTAGTGACCGTCGGGAAGGGACTGGTCCGGGGTACGGCCATGTCCCTCGCCGTCGAGCGTCAGCGAACCGGACTTCACGGTCTCGCCCTTGACGTCGGCGGTCGGGGCCCAGCTCTCGATATGCCAGTCGACCTGCTGGCCGCCGTCGAAACCGAAGGCGTCGAGATAGAAGGTGCACACGTGAGGCTCGTTTTTGCGGAGCTCCTCACCGGTCTTGGCGTCGTGGATCTTCACGGTGCCGTTGTCACCGGGGCCGGTGGCGTAAGCGGAGGGTGCGAGCAGCAGGGCCGCGGTCACGGCGGCCGTGAGCGTGCCTGCGGAAACAAGCGGGCGCATGGGCAATCCAACTGTGAAAGAGGAGGGGTGCCGTGGGGGGCGGCTCAGCTTCCTGCGACCTCGGGGGACCGTCAAGGCACGCGAAAACGCTTATGCCACATAGGACACCGGTCGCCCCATTAGTCCCACATAACGATTAGGGATGGGGCCTTCTACGAGCCCTTCTACGATCCCTTTTCCAACCCCCTCTACGACCCCGTTCGCACGTGGCCGGGCATCCCGCCGGGCATGCCGGCCAGGCCCCGAAGGGCCTTCGTGGTGAAGTCGTCGAGCGGGTAGAACAGTTCGATCGCCAGCTCCGACAGCGTGACATCGGCCGGAGCGCCGAACGTGGCCATGGTGCTGAACATCGATAGCTCGCCGTGCGGTGTGCGGACTCTCAGGGGCACCTGCACCGGGCTCGGCCGCGCCCCCGGGGAGTCGGGCACGGCCGCCGTCTCCTCGTCCGGAGGGACGGGATGCCGGCGCACCTCCTCGTACAGTGCGCGCAGTTGCGCGTCCCCGGTGGCGCTGACCTGGCGCAGCAGTCAGGCTCCCTGACGGAATCCGACTACTACGGAATCCGACTACTGGAGGACCGGCTCGGCAACCTGGGCGTCCGGGGCAGCCATCCCCGCCTCGCCATGACGAGTGTCGGCGTCGCGCTTCACCTCGGCCTTGACCATCTTCTCCATCGGGTCGGCGCAGCTGCCGCCCGCGATGACCATCGCCAGCAGCAGGGCTACCACCGTCAGCACCGTGCCCAGCCAGACCATGGTGTGCACCGGCACGGTGTACGCGCCGATCACCTTCGCCACGCACTCGACCAGCAGCACGGTTCCCCATATCAGCGAGAACCGCCGCTCGGCACGGCGGAACGGCGCGGACTCGGCTATCAGCCGGTCCCAGGCCGCGTTGCCGGCCGCGCTCCCCTTCGTCACCCAGGGCTTGAGACCGGCGGTCATCAGGGGCCGCCCCATGAACACCGAGATGATCACGGCTATGCCGACCATGCTGCTCACCCCGCTGTCCTTGGCGAGCATCAGCCGCGCATCCCCGGACATCGTGCTCACGACCAGACTCGCGATGTTGACGATGAGGATCAGCAGGGCGAGGCCGTTGACGCCGCTGCCCCTGACCACGCCCCAGAGCGTACGGAGCGCCGGGAGCACACTGCTCCAGCCCAGCGCTGCCACCGTGCTCAAGCCGAAGCCGTCGCTGAGGATGTAGTAGGAGGCGAGCGGAATCGCCACATCCACAATCAGCGGCAGGAAGCTCTCCAGCAAGGGATTGCGGGCGGCTTTCGCGCCGCTCGGGTCGTCACTACCCCCGTCAGCGACGACCTGCCCCTTGCTGCCGCTCTGACTGCCGCTGTGACTCCGGCTCTTGATCTGAACGCTGCCCTGACTGCTCATGCGGGCTCCCCCAACTAACGCTGTGAACTGTGCCGTTACTGCGTCGGTCCGGACTGTGCCGGTCCGGCTTTTTTCGACACGTTCAGCTTCGGGCACAGCTCCGCCCCGCAACAGTCGCGCTTGTCCTCAGATCTTCATGACATTTGTCAGGGTCAGGCGACACCCGGCGGCACCATCTGGTGCCCGAAGTGGCGCGATACGGCCGCTACGAGCGCCGGAGCACCACCCCACCGGTTACGTCGCAAGCCTCCGGGGCAGCTACGTCCTCGCACAGCCAGCCCGATGACATCAGTGTGAGCGTCTGCCGACAGGAGAGACATGAACACCGAACTGGCGTGGTTCAAGAGCAGCTACAGCGTCGACGATGGCGCGTGCGTCGAGGTCGCCGCCGGCCCCTGCACCGTCCACATCCGCGACTCCAAGGACATCTCGATGCCCTCCATCGCGGTCACCCCCGCCTCCTGGGCGTCGTTCGTCGCATACGCGCAGGTCGCGCCGGAAGCCGGCTGACCGGACGCCGGTGGGGCGGCACCAGGTTCCGCCCCACCGCCCGCCGGTGACCCGGCCGGCCAACCAAAGAACCCGGGCAGAGAACCACACCCACCTACCGCCCCCACCGTCGCCAACTCCTCACCCCATCGGGTGACTTGGGCGTGGGGGCGTCCGGAATGCGGTTACTCTCGGTGCGGATCCAGCACCACGAACGCTGCGATCTGCGACCACAATCCGAAAGAGAACGGCCCCCGGCGGGATGGCAGTCCCGAACCCGAGGGCCTCATCACAGGAAGCAAGCCCTTCCCAATGACTTCAGCGCATTCTAACGCGCCGTCGGCCGCATCCAGCGGCGTCATTCACATCCGCGCGCGCCAGACGTCCCACTTCACCGTTCTCGCCAACCGCCTTGCGCAGCGCGCCGGTAGCGCGGTCACGGTCGGCGTCGCCGCGTACATCATGTCGCTCCCCGACGGGGCATCGATCACCATCCAGGCCCTCTGTGCGCACTTCGCCGAGGGGAAGATCACCATCGCCGAGGCGTTACGCGAGCTGGAGGACGAGGGCTGGCTGGAGCGGCGCGTCGTACGCGGGCCGCACGGCCGGATCATCACCCGCACGTTCGCGTACGACCTGCCGGGGGCCGCCGGGGACATGGCCGATGGTGAGGCCGGGGCGGATGGTGAGACCGCGTCCAACGGCGAGGCCGGGACCGATGGTGGGGCCGGTGCCCATGACGTTGCCCGCGCCTCAGAGCCGCCCCGCACCCCCCGCCCCGCACGCGCACCCGAGCCGGAAACCACGCCGGAATCAGCCCCGGACACAGCCCCGGAACCAGACCCTGAACCCCAGGCCGTCGACCTCCTGGCCCGTCTCCACCATCGGGACCGCCGCCTGCTGCTCTCCGGCCTGCCGCCATCCCGCTCCAGAACTGCGACGGCTGCGATCGCGCGTTCCGCGCCGACCGCCCTGGACGCTGCCGCGACTGCAGCGACTGCCGTACCGCCGCGAGGGAGGTGCGAGCGGCCGCCTGAACGGACCTGAACGGACCACGCACCCACGACGCCCCACGACCATCACCAGCCCGCATCAAGAACCAAGCCCGTAGCCTGAGAGGACACCAATGAGTTCCGCACTCGCCGAGAAGGGGTCGCCCATGACGTCTTCACCGCCCCATGACGAGCCGCACCGGACCGGCGGCCGTAAGAGCACGCATCCGCTGCGCACCATTCGCGAAATCCGGGATTCACTGCCCGAGGATCAGCTGCATCACTTCGACGCCGAACTCTCCGAGACCGACATCGACGACCTCCCCGCGATGCTCACCCGCTGGGCGAAGCTGGGGAACGACGGGTTCATGGAGTTCCTGCTCTCGACCCCGTTCGAGGGACTGGAATTCGGCGAGCGGTCCTACGACGAGCAGGATGACAGCAAGTGATCTATCTCCTGGACACCAACGTCATCTCCGAGATCTCCGTCAGGCCCAGGCCGGCACCTGAGGTCGTCGACTGGGCGAAGTCCATCCCGGCCGCCGACGTGTACATCAGCGTCATCACCATCGCCGAGATCGAAGCAGGCATCGCGGCAGCTCCCGACATCACCCGTCGCGCGCGCTACGCCCAAGCCCTGGACGATATGCGCCAGGAGTATCAAGATCGCATCGCCGTCATCGACGAGCCGGAGGCGATCGCGTACGTCAAGCTGCATCGGCATCTCAAGGCCACGGGAACAGGCATCGACCCACCCGACGCCCTGATCGCCGCGACCGCACTCGCCAACAACTGGACCGTGGCCACCAGGAACGCCAAGCACTTCGAGCGCACCGGGGCCGCCGTCGTCAACCCTTGGGAGCACGCCGCATAGCCCAGGTCAGGCCAGGCCCCGCCGCAGCCCCCGTTACGCCTCCGCCCGCACCCGCCGGTCCGTAGTCGCGATCGTTGCCGAGCCGACGACCCGGGTGCCGTCGTAGAGGACGATCGCCTGGCCGGGGGCGACGCCACGCACCGGCTCCGTGAAGGTCACCTGGACTTCGGTTTCGTCGATCAGCTCGGCGGTGACCTCCGTCTCGCCGCCGTGGGCGCGGAGCTGGGCGGTGTAGGTGGCGGGTCCGGCGGTCGGGGGGCGGCCGCACCAGCGGGGCCTGATGGCGGTCAGGGCCGTGACGTCGAGGGACTCGACGGGGCCGACCGTGACGGTGTTGTCGACCGGGGAGATGTCCAGGACGTAGCGCGGCTTGCCGTCGGGGGCCGGGTGGCCGATGCGGAGGCCCTTGCGCTGGCCGATCGTGAAGCCGTACGCGCCCTCGTGGGTGCCGAGGACGGCGCCCGACTCGTCGACGATGTCGCCCTCGGCCGCGCCGAGGCGCTTGGCGAGGAAGCCCTGGGTGTCGCCGTCGGCGATGAAGCAGATGTCGTGGCTGTCGGGCTTCTTGGCGACGAACAGGCCGCGGCGGGCGGCCTCTTCGCGGATCTCGGGCTTGGTGGTGATCGTGTCGCCGAGCGGGAACATGGCGTGCGCCAGCTGCTTCTCGTCGAGCACGCCGAGGACGTAGGACTGGTCCTTGGCCATGTCGGAGGCGCGGTGCAGCTCGCGGCTGCCGTCCTCGCGGAGGACCACCGTCGCGTAGTGGCCGGTGCACACGGCGTCGAATCCGAGGGCGAGGGCCTTGTCCAGCAGCGCGGCGAACTTGATCTTCTCGTTGCAGCGCAGGCAGGGGTTCGGGGTGCGGCCGGCCTCGTACTCCGCGATGAAGTCGTCGACGACGTCCTCACGGAAGCGCTCGGCGAGATCCCAGACGTAGAAGGGGATGCCGATGACGTCGGCGGCGCGGCGGGCGTCGTGGGAGTCCTCGATGGTGCAGCAGCCGCGGGCGCCCGTACGGAACGATTTCGGGTTCTCGGACAGGGCGAGGTGGACGCCGGTCACGTCGTGGCCGGCCTCGGCGGCACGGGCGGCGGCGACGGCGGAGTCGACGCCGCCGGACATGGCGGCGAGTACGCGGAGGCGGCGGGGAGCGTCGTCAGTCATAACCTCTCCAGAGTAGACGGAACCACCGACAGCGCGGAAAGCGTTAAGCAGCGCATGGGGAAGAGAGATCACGAGGCGGGGCCGGGGGACGGTCGGGAAGCGGCCGCCGGGACGGGGGTCTCGCGGCGGCGGGCGCTGTGGATCGGGGGCGGCGGGCTGGTGGCGGCCGGGGCTGCGGCGCTGGGGGCGCGGGAGGAGCTGGCGCACTTGTGGTGGCGTCTGCCGGGCCATGACAAGCCGCGCAAGCCGGGCGAGGTCGACTACCGGGGCGCGCAGTGGGTGGCGGCGTCCACGGAGAACTGGCGGCGCGCGGACCGGCCCGCGGACTACGAGATCGACCGGGTGGTGATCCATGTCGTCCAGGGAAGCTACGCGACCGCGCTGAAGGTCTTCCAGGATCCGGATCACGAGGCCGCCGCCCACTACGTCATACGCAAGGACGGGCATGTCGCGCAGCTGATCCGCGAGCTGGATGTGGCGTTCCACGCGGGTGATCGCGGCTACAACGAGCGCAGTGTGGGGATCGAGCACGAGGGGTTCGTGGACCGGCCGGAGTCGTTCACGGATGCCATGTACGCGTCGTCGGCGCGCCTGACGGCGGGGATCTGCCTGCGGTACGGCTTCCCCGCGGACCGGGAGCACATCGTCGGGCATGTGGAGGTGCCGGGGACGGATCACACCGATCCGGGGCCGCACTGGGACTGGGGGCGGTACCTGCGGCTCGTACGGGCGGAGATGCGGCGGGCGGGGTCGCGGAAGGCGTGAGCGGTGACGGGCGGACGGGGCGCGGGCAACCCCGGCCCCCGCACCGCCCCCGCTAGCTGAGGCCCGCGCTGCGTGCCCGTTCCACCACCGGGCCGATGGTCTGGGCCAGTGCCGCGACATCCGCGGCGGTGGAGGTGTGGCCGAGGGAGAACCGCAGGGTGCCGCGGGCCAGGCGCGGGTCCATGCCGGTGGCCAGCAGGACGTGGCTGGGCTGGGCGACACCGGCCGTGCAGGCGGAGCCCGTGGAGCACTCGATGTCCTGGGCGTCCAGCAGCAGGAGGAGGGAGTCGCCCTCGCAGCCGGGGAAGGAGAAGTGGGCGTTGGCGGGGAGGCGGCCCGCGGGGTCCGGGTCGCCGCCGAGGACGGCGTCGGGCGCGGCGGCGCGGACGGCCTTGATCAGGTCGTCGCGGAGGGCGCCGATGTCGCGGGCGAACTCCTCGCGGTGCTCGGCGGCATGCCGGCCGGCGGCGGCGAAGGCGGCGATGGCGGGGGTGTCGAGGGTGCCGGAGCGTACGTGCCGCTCCTGGCCGCCGCCGTGCAGCACCGGCACCGGGGCGTACTCGCGGCCCAGCAGCAGCGCGCCGATGCCGTACGGGCCGCCGATCTTGTGGGCGGAGACGGTCATCGCGGCGAGCCCGGAGGCGGCGAAGTCGACCTCCAGCTGACCGAACGCCTGGACCGCGTCGGCGTGCAGCGGGACGTCGAACTCCCTTGCCGCCTGGGCGAGTTCACGGACCGGCTGAATGGTGCCGATCTCGTTGTTGGCCCACATGACCGTGGCCAGCGCGACATCGTCGGGGTTGCGGGCGATGGCGTCGCGCAGCGCGTCGGCGTGCACCCGGCCGTGGCCGTCGACCGGCAGCCATTCGACGTTCGCGCCCTCGTGCTCGGCGAGCCATTCCACGGCGTCCAGGACGGCATGGTGCTCGACGGGGCTCGCGAGGACGCGGGTGCGCGCCGGGTCGGCGGCCCGGCGGGACCAGTACAAACCCTTGACCGCGAGATTGTCGGCCTCCGTGCCGCCCGAGGTGAAGACGACTTCGCTCGGGCGCGCGCCCAGGGAGGCGGCGAGCGATTCCCGCGACTCCTCCACGGCACGCCGGGCCCGCCGGCCGGCGGCGTGCAGGGAGGACGCGTTGCCGGTGACGGTCAGCTGGGCGTTCATCGCCTGCACCGCCTCCGGGAGCATCGGAGTGGTGGCGGCGTGGTCGAGGTAAACCATGGTGGGCTGATTCTACGAGGCGGCGCCGGGGCGCACGCCCGGCGCGGGGGTGCATGCGTTCGACGGGGGCGGCGTGGGGCTCGGGCTTGCGAGGTCCCGACCGGCCATGGGGCCCGACCCCACCCGGCGCGGCCCCACCCCGGCACGGTCCGCACGTGGTCTGAAGCCCGGTAGGCCGGCACTCTCGACAGTGCCGTAAGGAGTAACTAGCCTTACGGTCATGACACAGTGGCTTCTGGACCGTACGTTTCGCAGCTCGGCCGGTGAGGTGCGGTGGGCCGTGCTCGGCGAGGACTCTGGGGCGCCGCCGGTGGTGCTGCTGCATGGAACGCCGTTCTCCTCGTATGTCTGGCGGGGTGTCGCACGGTCCCTCGCCGGGCGGCATCGCGTGTTCGTGTGGGACATGCCGGGCTATGGCGCATCGGAGAAGCGGGCGGGCCAGGACGTCTCGCTCGCCGCGCAGGCGGTGGTGTTCGGGGAGCTGCTGGCGCACTGGGGACTGGCCCAACCGGCCGTCGTCGCCCATGACTTCGGTGGTTGTGTCGCGCTGCGGGCACATCTGCTGCATGGCGTGCGGTACGACCGACTGGCGCTCGTCGACCCGGTGGCAATGGCGCCCTGGGGATCGCCCACGTACCGGCTCATGGGTGCGCATGCCGGGGTCTTCGCGCAGTTGCCGCCGGACCTGCACCGGGCGCTGGTCAGGGAGTACGTCTCGTCGACGAGCCATCCGGGCTTGCATCCGACCGTCCTCGACGCGCTGGTCGAGCCGTGGTGCACGGAGGACGGACGGCCCGCTTTCTACCGGCAGATCGAGCAGAACGATCAGCGGTTCACGGATGAGATCGAGGGGCGCTACGGGGAGATCGCGCCGCCGGTGCTGATCTGCTGGGGCACGCAGGACAGTTGGACCCCGGTGGCCAAGGGCCACGAACTGGCCGCGCGGATCCCCGGCGCGCGCCTTCGGCTCATCGAAGGGGCGGGGCATCTTGTGCAGGAAGACGCGCCCGCGGAGCTTGCGGGCGCGTTGGCGGAGTTCCTGCGGGCGCCGGGGGCGGGGGCTCGTGGCTAAGGGCCGAGCCGGCGGTCGACCTCGCGGGCCGCGTCGATGGTGGCGGCCGGGAGTGCCTCGGAGGCGGTGACCGCGTCCACCACGGTGCGCAGTCGGTCCAGGTCGGCCCCGGGCGGCCGTGCCAGCCGGCCGGTGCGCTCGAAGTCGCCCACTCGGCCGTCGAGTTCGGCTTCGGCGGCTTCGAGGATGACGAGGTGGGTGTCGAGGTCGGGGGTGTCGATGTACGGGGCGCCGGGGTGCGGGGTGTCGGGGTGCGGGGTGCCGGTGTGCGGAGTGTCGGCGTGCGGGATGTCAGCGTCGGGGGTGGCGGAGGGGAGCACGTGGGCGGCGGCCTGTAGGCGGAGTTGGTCGCGCAGGGTGCGGACGGCCGCGGTCAGGTCGCGGAGGGCGGTGCCGGCTCTGGCCGTGTCGGCGGTGCGGGACATCTTGCGGGCGGCCGACGACGACGGCGCGTCCTTGTCGCGCAACAGGGCGCGCGTGCCGTGCGCCTCCGGTGCGCCGAACGCCTCGTACACGGCGAGCGCCTCGCGCCAATGCGCCTGAGCGCTCTGCTTGCGCCCCAGCGCGGTCTCCGCGTGCCCCAGCGCGAGCAGCGCGTCGGCACGCCACCGCTCCCCGCCCGGCACCAGCAGCCGCGTCGCCGCGTCCTGAGCCGCGGCCTCCGCTTCGCTGGGCCGGATCAGCGAGACCATCGCCTCGGCCGTACGGCACCGGGTCCGGCCCGCCCAGAGCCACTGCCGGTCCGCCTCGAAGAGCGGCAGCGCCTGGAAGAGCTCACGGAGCGCATCCGCGTACCGGCCGCTCGCCAACAGCGCCTCGGCCAGCGCGTACAGCCCGTGCGCGAGCCGCGGGCCGGCGCCGCCGACCCGTCGGTGGATGGCCACGCTCCGCTCGGCGAAGAGGACGGCCTCGTTGCCGGTACCGGTCGCCGCCCAGAGCCGGGCCAGCGCGGCCAGCACGGCGGCCTCGCCCAGCTCGTCGTTGCGGGTCCGGCAGTGTTCCCAGGCCTCGGTGAGATGGCGCTCGGCGTCATCGTGGCGCTGCTCGTGGAGCGCGCCGAGGCCGGCCGCGAGCGGGGCGCGAAAGCCGGTCAGGGGGTCGTGGGAGGCGCGGGCGAGACGGCCCGCCTCCTGCGCCTCGTGCTCGGCCTCGGCGAACCTCCCCACCGCGAGGTATGCCTCGGCGAGCGCGACCCTGGCCCGGCCCTCCGCCCTGCCGTCGCCCTCCATCGCCGCGCGCGTCGCCACGACACGCGCGGCCGGCTCGAACGCGGCGGCGTGCGCCCCCGACTCCGCCGTCACCTGGACGAGGAGCAGGAGATCGGCGGCGTGCCGGACGCTCCCCGCGTTCCCGACCATGGCCTGGCGGACCAGCGTGAGGACGTCGGGCGTCTCGTCGGACCAGTCGGCCAGGGCCTGGGCGCCATCGGTCACGGCCGGCAGCTCGTCGGTGGAGGCTCGGGCGAGGTCGTTCACCATCCGGTCGCCCGGGTACCGGATCTCGTGCACCTGCCGGCCCATGGCCAGATGGCGGGCGAGCCGGTGGGACAGCGTCTCGTCGTGCTGCGCGTCGGGCGGCTCCGTCGAGGCCATCGGCGCAACGGCGCTCGTCTCCGCTTCCTGCCGCTCGAAGGGCCGGTACGCCGCGTCCTCGAAGGGCCGGTACACCCCGTCCATGAGGTCCTGCCGCCACCGCTCCAGACGCTCACGCTGCGCCTGTGCGAACGGTCCCGGTAGGCCGGCCAGCGGCTCACCGTCCCACAACGCCAGTGCCCTGTCACGCAGTTGGCGGGCGGCGTCCGCGTTCCCGGCGTCGCGTGCCTGCTGGATCAGTCGCTCGGCCTGTGCGAGGTCGAGGGCGGGCGGGCTCCCGTCGGGGGCGCGGAGCGCGAAGCCGTCCGCTTCCCGGATGAGGGCTACCGGGTCGTCACGGAGTTCCCTGCGCAGCCGCGCGGTATACGCATACAGCGAATTGCGCGCGGCCTGCGGCGGTTCGTCGCCCCAGAGGGCGTCGATCAGTTCCGCCTCGGTGGCGGGGCGCCCCCGGCCGAGCAGGAGCGCGGCGAGCAGCGTGCGCTGCCGCAGGGAGCCGGACACGAGGGGGGTGTCCCCGCGCCAGGCCCCTACGGGACCGAGCACGGTGAAGCGCAGCTGCCGCGGGGAGGGGGAACGGGGCGGGGACTCCACGGTCGCGGGCGGCGCGGGCGTCGATGTCGCGGCCCCGGTGGCCGGCGCGGACGCAGCGGACGGCGCGAACTCCGGCGCCGTCCCGCCCATGCGCTCCAGCACCGGACTCGCCAGCACCGCGAACGCGCGGGCCGACCGATGCAGCCGCAGCTCCCCGGCCGCGTCCCCCATCAGGACCGGGAAGTCCGGCAGCCGTCCCATATACGGTTCGAGGGACCGGCCGACCGACTCGACGACCTCCACGGCCTGTTCCGCGCCGAGCCCGCTGAACAGCAGCTCGCGCACCCCGGGGCGGAAGTCGTAGACGGGCTGGACGAGTTGGCCCGGCGGCATGCCCAGGGCGCGGTCCAGTGTCCGTGCGGCGGCCGCCGGCCCGTCCTCGTCGGCACGGTCGGCGCGTTCCAGCAGGCCGCCGAGGAGGATCTCCGCGACATGGGTGGGGCCGGCGTCGCGCATCGTCGCGGCGCGCACCAGCTGCATCAGCGGCGTGGTGAGCGGCCTGATCGCGGACAGGCGGACGGCGAGACGGTACGCCTCGGGCGAGAACGCGCCTCTGAAGTGCGCCACCAACTCCTCGGCGGTGCCGTGCGGTCGGTGCGGCGTCCGCGCCGGAGCCTCGGCCAGCAGCGCGGTCTCTACGAGATGCGGAACGCCGGGGCGCGTCAGCAGGCCGGCCCACTGGCCGACGGCGGAGGCGGTCGGGTGGAGGACGGGCAGCGCGAGGGCACCGGCCGCGTCCGGATCGGGCTCGCCGCTCAGCGGGTCGCAGACGACGAGCCGCCCGACGGGATCGAACGCGTCCGGTGCGGCCAGCAGCCGGGGCCGTGCATCCAGGGCGGTGCCCCGCCACAGCCGCCGCGGCAGCGGGTTCAGTACGGCCATCGGGCCGCCGCGCGCCCATGCGGACAGGGTGCGTACGGCCTGCGGACCGCGCCACCCGTGGCTCGTGCCGTCGGTGAGGAGGAAGGTCACCGCCGCGCCCGCCGCCTGTTGGTGCCGCACCGGGGCGCCGGGATTCTGCGGGTCGATCGTACGGAGCCGGACCGAGCGGAAGACGGTGCTGCGGCTGAGCAGGTGGCGGAGCTCGGCGGCGAGCGATCCCCACACCTGCATGGACGGGGAGCAGTCCACCAGGAGCACCGCCGACCAGCGGCGTTCCTGGTCGGGCCGGGAGACGATGTCGAGGAAGCCGGTCTCGGCGGCGAGCCGGACGGTGGCCTCGATGTCGGTGACGGTGCGGTGCGGGTGGTCCCGGGACCGGCGCAGCGGACGCAGCGCCCGGCCCAGCTGCTGGGCGTCGGAGAGCGCACGCCTGCCGGGGGCCCGCGCGGGCCGGGCGCGCTCACCACCTGCACCGCCGCCCTGGCTGCCGATGGCGTAGAGGGCGCGACGGGGCGGGGTGTCGGGGGCGAGGCGGGTGATGGGGTCAGCGGGGTCGGTGGAGCCAGTGGAGTCGGCAGTGTTGAGGGGGTCGGTGGGGCCGGTGGGACCCGTCCGGCCGTCGGGGACGGCCGGATCCGCGTACTGCGAGCAATCCGCCGCCTCACCAGACCCGGCGCATTCCGCTCCCTCAGCATCCTCCGCGCCCGCCGCTCCCTCAGCGCCCTCGGCAAGCTCACCGGATTCAGCAACCTCACCGGACTCGGAGCCCGCAGCAGCCGACCGGGCCGGGTCGGCCGGGTCGGCCCCCTCAGTCTCCCCTCGCTCCCCCGCGCGCCCCTCCATCACCCGTGCCAGCCACAGCACATCGAGGAGTTCCGTGGCGCCGAGGTCGTACCCGGCGGCCGACATCGCCTGTCGCAGTCGGTCGATCATGGCGACATGGGCTCGTCGAGGCGGTGCAGCACGGCGGCGAGCAGTTCTTCCTTCGTCAGGTCCGCGCCGCTGAGCCGCAGATGCACCGCGGCCAGCAGCTGGTCGGTGGCGAGCGTCTGGGTCTGGGAGCGCTGGTGGAAGACCTCGATGAGGTCCTCCGCCGCCGCCAGCGCCCGCTCCCCCAGGTTGTGTTCGATGATCTTCCGCAGCCGGTCGCCGGTCGGCTCCGGAAGATCCAGCCGTACGCAGCGGCGCATGAACGCGGGTGGGAAGTCCCGCTCGCCGTTGCTGGTCATGATGACGATCGGGAAGTGGGCGCAGCGGACCACCCCGCGGTGGACCGCGACCCGCTCGCGGCTTCCGCTGAGCAGGACCTGCACCTCCTGCTGGTGCTCGGGCAGCCGGGCCAGCTCCGGGATCTCGAACTCGCCTTCCTCCAGGACGACCAGGAGGTCGTTGGGCAGATCGATGTCGGCCTTGTCGAGCTCGTCGACGAGCAGCACCCGGGGCCGGTCCGCCGCCAGTGCGCTGCCCAGCGGGCCGAGCCGCAGATACTGGCCGATGTCGCTGCCGGCGGCCGAGCGCCGGGCCCTGGGGCGGCGCGCGGAACCGCCGCGCTGCTCGCGCTCGCGCCGTAGCGAGGTCTCGCGGAGGCGGCCCACCGCGTCGTAGCGGTACAGGGCGTCCTGGAGGGTGGAGCGGCTGTTCACCGACCAGCGCAGTACGTCTCCGAGCCCCAGCTCTTCGGCGACGGCGCGGGCCAGCGAGCTCTTGCCCGCGCCGGGGCGGCCGGTGACCAGCAACGGGCGGTGCAGATGCAGTGCGGCGTTGACGACGGAGATCTCATTGCGTTCCAGGAGGTACGGGGCGCGGTCCCGGCCTTGCCGGGTGGCGGGAAAGCGTCGCCACGGCGGCGGGGCGGGCAGGTCGGAGGGGCCGCGGAACACCCACCAGTCCTCCGGCGCCGCCGCCGGGTCGTCGGGTGCGCCTGTCGCGCTCTGTCCGGTCACCGCGCGGTTCTCCTCGTTCGTGGCTGGGTTCACGACTGCGTTCATGGCTGGGTTCACGGCTGCGTTCATGGCTGCGTTCGTGGCTGGGTACGTTGCTGCGCTCACGGCTGGGTCAATACCCACGCATCGGGCGCGAGTTGCGGCGGCCGGTGATCCGGCGCGTCATACAGCAGCGAGAGCCGGCGGCCATGATGGGAGGCGCTCTCCGGCTCGGCCATCGCCTTGGCCCGCTCCAGGCGTACCGCCTCGGGGACCTGGGTGTGATCGGTGCCCTCCACGATGGCCAGCAGGTCCCGGGCGATCTGCGCACCGTGTTCGGCGCGATGCCACAGGACGGTGTGCACCCCGGCCTGGACGCATTGCCGCAGCAGCGTTCCGTGGTGGTGCGGTTCGCAGCACAGGATCACCGTGCCGGCGTCGCGGTGCACTTCGAGCTGTGCGCGGGCCACCTTGCGGTCCGTGTGCCGGTGGTCGAGGACCAGGCGCTTGGCGTGCGGAAGGGCGGCGGTGCGCTGTTTCCAGCCGGCGTAGCTCTCCCGTGAGCGCTCGGTCGTGCGCACCACCACGCGACGGGTGATGCCCGGCGCGAACGGCCCGTCCTCGTCGCTGTCGCACGACTCCCAGGAGTCCACCTCGAGACCGAGCCAGGCGGACGGCAGGAAGTACTCCACCAGCGCGGTCTCCGGGTCCTCCCGCACCTCGGTGCGCAGCACCCGCCGGATGTCGTCGACCACCTGCTCGCTGCCCGCCTCCGCGTCCCTGACCAGGGCGAGCCGGTGCGACTGGCGGTCCGCCCAGGCCCAGATCTGATAGGTGAAGCGGCGCCCGGTGGCCGTCGGCAGCAGCTCCACCTGGACGCGCGGGGCGGCGGCCGGTTCGTCCGTGCCGTTGATCCGGGCGGTGGCGCCGCCGGGCGGCGTGGTGGGGGCGGCGGCCGCGAGGTCCGCCCGGAACTGGCTCACCGCCGCGTCGTCCACGCCGCAGCGCGCGGCGACCCGTTCGACCCAGGCGTCCAGGTCCTCGGCCGGGTAGAACGCGCCGGCCGACCGCTCGTCGGCGCTGATCCGCACCACGCCCTGGAGCAGCGGCGGTACCGGCGCCCCCGCGGTGGAGCCGAACCCTTCGAGCGCGTCCACGGCGTCGGCCAGGCCGGTCACGGCGGGGAGTTCCGGCGCGTGCGGGAGGACGCCCTCCAGGAGGGCCCTCGGGTCCGTGCGGGTGCAGTAGGCCAGCAAGCCGGAGAGATCCCGCCGCTGACGTGTCGTCAGAAATTCGCCGGGGCGGACGGCGCGGGCGGCCCGGCGCAGCCGCTCCCAGTCGTCGCGGGCGGCGTAACCGCCGGCGCGTGCATGCGGATCGTAGCGGTCGGCGCCGTACGGATCGCCGCCGTAGGGGACGTGGTCCCGTACCAGATCGAGGAGTTCGGGGATGCCGCGGCGGACGCCCACCGCCAGGCCCACCAGCCGTTCCAGGTCGGCGGCCGGGCCGGCCGAGGGCCTGCCGAGGCGGGCGGCGAGCCGCTCCTCGCACGCCAGGACCGCCTGCCTGCCCTGCAGTACCCGCTCCAGCGCCACCAGCAGCTGCTGCACTCCACGCCGGGCGGTGGGCACCGCCGAGGGCGGCAGCGTGGGGAGTTCGGCTTCGATGGCCGGCACGCTGATGGCGTACATCGTCGCCGGCGGCGCCCCGGGGGCGGCCGGCTCGGGAGCCCGGTGCACGGCCGCGACCAGGCCGACCACCGCCTGGCGTTCGCGGTCCCACAGCGGCCCGCCGCTGAACCCCTCGGTGACCTGGGCGCCGCCGGTCACATCCAGCGCGATCCAGGGCGGTGCCGAGACCCGGGGCACCGCGCGCACGGTGGGCAGCGGATTGCCGCTGGCCCATAACGCGATGACGTCGTTGCCGTAGTGGTGCAGCAGGAAGGGAGCCGGTGCGGCCCCGGCCGGCGGGTCGGCCGCCAGCTCCAGGACCGCGAGATCGCCGTGGTAGGGCAGGCTGCCGGGGACGACCGGATCGCCGCCCCGGGCCGTGGCACGCGGCGGCACCCACATCTCCCGTACGACCCGTGCGGTCAGGTCCCGGCCGGCCGCGACATGCGGCAGCCGGACCGTGACGGTGTCGTCGTGACCGGGTGTCTGCTGGACGAAACGGCCCCTGCCCAGCGCACTGTTGACGACATGCGCGCAGGTAAGAACGAGGCGCTCGGCCACCAGTACGCCGGCGCCGACCGCCTGCCCGCCGTCGCGTACGGAGGCGAAGGAGAGGTGGAGCGGGGTGTCGGGGCCGGCGTCTGCGATCACGGCGCGGCTCCTCCGGCCCCGGTCGCTGCGCCCGCATCGCCCCGCGCCGCCGCGTCCCGGTCCAGGTTCCAGGTGGCCGACACGGTGAAACTCGCCTCGCCCTTGCCGGCGAACACCCCGAGCTTGAGGTCCGAGCCGAGCGTGACACCGAACTGCACCGTGACCTCGTCCGGGCGGTGGCTGCTGCCGGCGATGGAGCGGTGGATCTGACCGAGCACCCCGCCGAGCGGGCGCAGCGCCTCTTCCAGGACCTCCCCGCCGCGGCCCAGCGCACGGCCCAACCGGCTGTCGACGCTGACGGGCTGGGCGGAACCGAACGCGTCGGGCAGCTCCAAGTCACCGTCGGCGTCCGGCCGCTGATCCGCGCTCGGGCCCGGCGGCGCGGTCGGCTTCGTCTCGTCGGAGCCGGGAGAGTCCAGAGGATCAGCCCGCAGCCATACGACGGTGTCGTCATCGATTCTGAGCGCCAGGTCCCCCATGGCGATCAGTTTGGCACGAGCGCGCCGGGAGCCGCCGTCTCTTTTCCGTCAGGCGAACGGCGATTCGGCCACCGGCGACGGAGGACCCAAGGGGCCGGCGACGGAGGACCGAGGGGGCCGCCGGGGGCACCGCCGCGCCGCATGTCTGCGCTGCTCAGTCCGTCAGGAGTGCCCGTGCCAGCTGGCGGGACTGCGCGACGAGCCGGTCCTCGGAGTCCCAGACCTCGGCGTCCTCCTCCAGGAAGCCGCCCGCCAGGTTGCGGGTGGTGATGGCGACCCGGAGCGGTCCGGGCGCCGGGCGGCGCCGGATGTGGGTGGTGAGTTCGACGGTGGGCACCCAGCCGGACAGGCCCATCTCGAAGGCGGTGGGCGGCAGCGCGTCGACCGTCAGCAGGAGCGAGAGCGGGTCGGGCGCGCGGCCGTCGGCCAGGCCGAACCAGGCGCGCATCTCCCCCTTGCCGGACGGCGCGCCGACGGCCCAGCCCGCGGTCGCCGGGTCCAGCCGGAGGGCGAGGCGGTCGGCGATGGCGGTGCTGCCGGGGATGGCCGGTTCGCCGTCGGGGGCGCTGTCCGTACCCAGGCAGTGTTCGTACGGGGGGATGGCCGGCGGCTTGGCGGTCGTACGGACGTCGTCGGGCAGGGTGTCGAGGTCGCCGTAGGCGGCGAGCACCCGCAGCCGCTCGACCTCGGTGCCGTCCTCGGCGAACTGGACGAGGGTGGCGGTGCCGGTGGACATCGTGCGGCCGGTGCGGACCACCTCGGTGCGGATGACGGCCGGGCCCGGGACGGAGGCCGTCAGGTAGTGCGCGGTGACCGACATCGGGTCGGGGTGCGGCAGGGCGTCGCCCAGTGCGCGGCCCATGAGGGCGAGCAGATAGCCGCCGTTGACCGCCTGGATGATCGTCCACCCGGCGGAGAGGCGCGCGTCGTAGACGCCGGGGGCGCGGCGGGTGACCGCCGTATCGCGGTCGAACTCGCTGTTACCGATGGTCGCCTTTGCCATGGCGGGCACGCTACAGGGAAAAGTTACCGACCGGTAGTACTAATTTTTCACAGTCATGAACGACCTCGACCGGAGCCATTCGTTCCGCCCCTGCGATGATGGGCGCCATGCTTCATGTGCTCTACCTGGTCGGTGTCTCCGCCTTCGCCGCGAGCGGGGTGCTGGCCGCCTACCGCGCCAACATGGACCCCTTCGGCGGGCTGGTGCTCGCCTTCGCCGCGTCCATCTCCGGCGGCACGCTGCGCGACCTCATACTCGACCGGCAGCCGCTGTACTGGACACACGACTGGGTACTGCTCACGGTGATCATCTGTGTCGGCGTCGGCACCATGGCCTATCTGCGGTTCTGGTCGCTGCCGCACAAAGCGCTGCTGGTGGTGGACGCCCTCGGCCTCGCCGTCGTCACGGTGATCGGGGCCCGCGCCGCCATCGAGGCGGGCGCCACCCCGCTCGCGGTGATCATCCTCGCGGTGCTGACCGGTGTCACCGGTGAGGTGGTCCGCGATGTGCTGTGCGGGGAGTTCCCGCCGCTGCTGCTGCGCGAGGACGTGTACGCGATCGCCGCGCTGGCCGGCGCCTGCTGCTATCTCGCGCTGTTCCACCTCGGCACCGGGGCCACCCCCGCCGCGGCGATCTCGGCGGGGGTGGTGTTCGCGCTGCGGATGGGCGCGGTCTACCTCGGACTGCACCTGCCCCGGCCGCAGCAGCTCGCCAAGCGGGGCGGGCCCGACGCGGACTGACGCCGACTGACGGCGACCGACGCCGGGCCCGCCGGGGGCGACCGCCCCTCCGCTGGCGGCTACTTCCCGGGCAGCGCCGGCCTGCTGTCCGTGTTCAGCCAGGTGTCGAAGAGGTCGTCCAGCTCCTGGCCGGAGATCTTCTCGGCGAGCGCGATGAACTGGGACGTCTCCGCGTTGCCGTACCGGTGCGCGGCGGTCCAGGCCGGCAGCAGCGTGAAGAACGCCTTGTCGCCGATCCGCTCGCGGAGCACCTGGAGCGTCATCGCGCCCCGCTCGTAGACCGCGCCGTGGAACATGGTGTCCCGCTTCGGGTCGGCGATCTTCACCTTCCAGAAGTCGTCGCCGGCCGGGATCTCCTTGTACGCCTCGCGGAACGCGTCGTGGGCGCTCTTGGTGCCCTTGTGCTCGTCCCACAGCCACTGCGCGTAGCTGGCGAAGCCCTCGTTGAGCCAGATGTGCTGCCACTGCTTGACGGAGACCGAGTCGCCGAACCACTGGTGTGCCAGCTCGTGGACGATGGTCGTCTCGTTGCGCACCGCCGAGTAGACCGGCTTGGACTGCACCTCCAGGGAGAAGCCCGCCTGCGGCATGTCGTCGACGATGGCGCCGGTCTCCTCGAAGGGGTACGGGCCGAACACCTTGGACCAGTAGTCGGTGGCCGCGGCGGTGATGCCGTAGACGTCGACCTTGCCGGTCGGCAGGGTCGGGTCGGTGGCCACGTAGATGGGGGTGCCGCCCGGGGTGGTGCCGGTGCGGACGTCGAACTTTCCGACGGTGGCGGTGGCCAGGTACGTCGCCATCGGCTTGGTCTCGCGCCAGTGGAAGTAGGAGCGGCCGCCCTTCTCGTGGGAGCCGACCAGCCGACCGTTGGAGATACCGGTCAGGCCCTTGGGGGCGTCGATGCGGATGTCGTAGGTCGCCTTGTCGCTGGGGTGGTCGCTGGAGGGGAACCAGGTCGAGGCGGCGTTGGGCTCGCAGGCGACGAAGACACCGTCCTTGGTCTTCATCCAGCCGTAGTCGGAGCCGAAGATGATGGGGCCGCTGAGCGGCTTGGGTATGCCGGCGTAGGCGACGGAGACGGTGAACCGCTCGCCCTTGCGGAGGCGGGCGGTCGGGGTGACGGTGAGCTCGTCGCCGGATCTGGCGAAGGCCGCCTTCCTGCCGTTCACCTTGACCGACTCGACCCGGAGCTTCTGCAGGTCGAGGTCGAACCTGCTGAGGTTCCCGGTGGCCTTGGCCTTGATGGTCGTACGGCCTTCCAGGAGGCCGCTGTCGGGGTCGTAGCTGACGCCGAGGTCGTAGTGCAGGGCGTCGAAGCCGCCGTTGCCGAGCTTGGGGAAGTAGGGGTCGCCGACACCGGGCGCGCCGGGCGAGGCGCCGGGGGCGGCGGCGATGGTGGCGGCCGAGGCGACCGCGGTGGCGAGGGCGAGCAAGCGGGGGGTGCGACGCACAGAACGGGAGAGCGCCATGAGTCGTCCTTTCGAACACACGGATGAAGGAAACAGCCGCGCTGACTCTGCACTCTCCCGTCCCTTTTTGCTCAGGACTTTGCCAATTCCTCAGGCTTTACTGATCATTTGGTGCGTTCTCCGGGTGGTGGCATGCCACCTGGTGCCCGGTGCGCAGTGCGACCAGCGGTGGTTCGGTGGTCGTGCACTCCTCGGTCGCCTTCCAGCACCGGGTACGGAACCGGCAGCCGGACGGCGGGTTGATCGGCGAGGGCACATCGCCCTTGAGCAGGATCCGGTCGCGCTGGGTCCGCCGCTTGGGGTCGGGCACCGGCACCGCGGAGAGCAGCGCCTTGGTGTACGGATGCATCGGCGAGTCGTAGAGCGCCTTGCGGTCCGCCAACTCCACGATCTTGCCGAGGTACATGACCGCGATCCGGTCCGAGACATGCCGGATGACGGACAGGTCGTGCGCGATGATCACATACGTCAGCCCGAGCTCCTCCTGGAGGTCGTCCATGAGGTTGACGACCTGCGCCTGGATGGAGACGTCGAGGGCCGAGACCGGCTCGTCGGCGACGACCAGCTTCGGCTTGAGGGCCAGCGCCCTGGCGATGCCGATGCGCTGCCGCTGACCGCCGGAGAACTCGTGCGGATAGCGGTTGTAGTGCTCAGGGCTCAGGCCCACCAGCTCCAGCAGCCGCTGCACCTCCTTCTTCACACCGCCCTCGGGCTCGACGCCCTGGAGGCGGAAGGGGGTGCCGACGATGCCGCCGATGGTGTGCCGGGGGTTCAGCGAGCCGTACGGGTCCTGGAAGATCATCTGGACGTCGCGGCGCATCGGCCGCAGCCTGCCCTGGGACAGATGGGTGATGTCCCGGCCCTCGAACTCGATGGAACCGCCGGTGGGTTCGTCGAGCCGGGTGATCAGCCGGCCCATCGTCGACTTGCCGCAGCCGGACTCGCCGACGACGCCGAGCGTCTCCCCCGGCCGAACGTCGAAGTCGATGCCGTCGACCGCCTGCACCGCCCCGACCTGCCGCTTGAGCAGGCCCTTGGTGATCGGGAAGTGCCGGACCAGACCGCGTACGCGCAGCAGCGGCTCGGGTCCTGCGGCGGCCGGCGCTGCCGTCGGCGGAGCTGCCTCGGCGGCTTCCTGGGGGGCGTCGCCGGCCGACTTCTCGACGGGGATCTTCTTGCTGTCGTCTGTCTCGGTCACAGCTTCGGCGCAATCTCTTCGGTCCAGATACGCTCCCGCTCCTCCTGCGACATATGGCAGGCGGAGTAGTGCCCGCCGTCGACCTGGCGCAGTTCGGGGCGCACCGTGCGGGTGGCGTTGTCCTTGGGGACGTCCGCGTACGGGCAACGGGGGTTGAAGGCACAGCCGGACGGCACGTTGATCAGGCTGGGCGGCGACCCCTTGACGGGTATCAGCCGGTCGGTCTGGTCACGGTCGATCCGTGGCATGGAGCCGAGCAGTCCCCAGGTGTAGGGGTGCTGGGGCGCATAGAAGACCCGCTCGGCCGGCCCGCGCTCCACGCACCGGCCGCCGTACATCACCAGCAGGTCGTCGGCGAGCTCGGCCACCACACCCAGGTCGTGGGTGATGATGATGACCGCCGAGCCGAACTCCTTCTGCAGATCGCGGATCAGGTCGAGGATCTGCGCCTGGACGGTGACGTCCAGGGCGGTGGTCGGCTCGTCGGCGATCAGCAGCTCCGGGTTGTTGACCAGCGCCATCGCGATCATCGCGCGCTGGCGCATACCGCCGGAGAACTGGTGCGGATGGTCGTCGACCCGCTTGTCGGGCTGGGGGATGCCGACCCGGTCGAGCATCTCGATCGCCCGCCTGCGCGCGGTCTTCTTGTCGACGTCGTGGTGGACGCGGTACGCCTCCACGATCTGCTGGCCGACGGTGTAGTAGGGGTGCAGCGCGGACAGCGGGTCCTGGAAGATCATCGCCATCTCCCGGCCGCGCAGCCGGCGCACCTCGTCCGGATCGGCGGAGACCAGCTCCTTGCCGTCCAGCCAGATCTCGCCGGACATGCTGACCTTGCTGCGCTGCTGGCGGGAGGCGCGGTGCAGGCCCATGACGGCGAGCGAGGTCACGGACTTGCCGGAGCCCGACTCGCCGACGATGCCGAGGGTCTTGCCCTTCTCCAGGCTGAACGTGAGCCCGTCGACGGACTTCACGATGCCGTCGTCGGTGGGGAAGTGCACCTTCAGGTCCCGCACTTCGAGGAAGGCGGAGGGCGGCCGCGCCGCTGCGGGTGTCGGCTCGCCGGGTGCGGCGCCGGACTTGTCCAGGTCGGTCACGAGAGCCTCACCCGCGGGTCGACGGAGGCGTACAGAACGTCCACCACCAGGTTGCACAGGACGATGAAGAACGCGGCGAGCAGGGTGACGCCGAGAATGTTCGGCAGGTCGTTGGCGTTGATCGCCTCGACGGCGAAGGCGCCGACTCCCTTGAGCGAGAAGACCTGTTCGGTGATCAGCGCGCCACCGAGCAGCAGGCCCAGGTCCATGCCGAACACGGTGATGATCGGGGTGAGCGCGGCGCGCAGGCCGTGCCGTACGACCACCTTGCGTTCGCGCAGGCCCTTGGCGCGGGCCGTGCGGATGTAGTCCTCGCTCAGCGTCTCCAGCATGCCGGCCCTGGTGAGCCGGGCGTAGAGCGCGGAGTAGAGGAAGGCCAGGGTCACCCAGGGCAGGACCAGGGTCCGCGCCCACAGGAACGGATCCTCCATCAGCGGCACATAGTCGCTGCGTTCGAAGATCGGCCACTGGTAGGTGAAGAGGGCCAGCGCCAGGGCGCCGGTGAAGAACATGGGGAGGGAGACACCGGCCAGGGCGACGCCCATGGCCATCCGGTCGAAGAGCGAGCCGGGGCGCAGCGCGGACAGCACACCGGTGGCGACACCGGAGACGACCCACAGCACGGCGGCACCGGCGGCCAGCGACAGCGTCACCGGGAGCCTGGACTGGATTTCGGGCCAGACCTCGATATGCGTTTTGAAGGAATAGCCGAAGCACGGCACATGGCATTTGGCCGCTTCCGGACCGAATTTGTAGTCGACGCCGACGAAAATGCCCTTGAGGAAGTCCCAGTACTGCTCGTACACGGGCTTGTCCAGGCCGAGATTCTTCTTCACCGCGGCGATATCCGCGGGCGTGGGGGCCTTTCCGATGTACTGCTGGGCAAGCTGGTCGGTGCTCTGCCCGGCCAGTTTCGGCAGCAGGAAGAAGATGCCGAAAGTGACCGCGCTGACGATCAGCAGCAGGATCACTGCGCTGATCAACCTGCGGATGATGTACGAGAACACGGGGATGCGGCGCCGGTGCCGCGGGCCGGCCGGAACCGGCCCGCGGACACCAATGCCTTCACCTGCCTTCCAGGGCTGCTACTTCTTGACGCCGACGTTGAGGTAGTCGTACTCACCGCTGAAGGCCGAGGTGGACACCAGGTTGGTGGCCTTGGGCGAGCGGTACATCAGGACCTTGAAGTAGGTGAGCGGGACCATCGCCGCCTGCTCCATCGCCTTCTTGTCGATCTCGGCGTACGCCTTCTCGCGCGCGGCCTTGTCGGTGTTGGCGATGGCGCTGTCGAGCAGCTTGTTGATCTCCGGGTCGTCGAGCTCGGAGAGGTTGGTGTTACCGGACTGGCTGATCGCCTTGCCGTTCAGGATCTGCTGGAGGTAGCCGTAGCCGGTCGGGAAGTCCGAGCCCCACTGCATCATGATCAGGCCGACGTTGTTCTTCTTGTTGAACTTCGGCACACCCGCGTAGTCCGAGAAGTACTTGCTGGTCGGGTAGCTCTGGATCTTGGCGTTGACGCCGATCTTCTTGAGCGAGTCGATGACCGAGGTCGCCGCGTCCACCTCGTCCTGGCGGTCGTTGCGCGCCAGGATGGTGGTGTCGACCTTGCCGGCGCCGCACTTGTCCCAGTGCTTCTTGGCCTCGGTCAGGTCCAGCTTGTCGCCCTTGTACTTCTGCGGGTACAGGTCGTACTTCTGGTAGCCGTCGAGGTCGCTGGGCAGGACCGTGGAGGCGATCTCACCGCGGATCGGGCCGCCGAGCGAGGTCTGCACGGCCTTCTTGTCGATGGCGTACTCGACGGCCTTGCGGCACTCGATGTTGTCGAACGGCTTCACCTTGGTGTTGATCGCCGTGTAGACGAGGCGCTGGCCGAGCGCGTTGTCGGTGTTGGCCTTCTCCTTGGAGTCCACCAGGAGCTTGGCCTGCGTCTGGCCGTCGACGCCGCGGCCGGCCAGGTCGACATGGGTGGTACCGGACTGGAGGTCCTTGTCGATGGTCGACTGGGCGACCTTCAGCTTCAGGACGATCTTGTCCGGCAGCTGCTTGCGCAGCGGGTCGGTCTTCGCGGACCAGTGCGGGTTGCGGACGAGGGTGAGCTGCTTGCCCTCCTCGTAGCTCTCGTACTTGTACGAGCCGCTGGAGACCACGGACTTGGTGTAGTCCGCGCCCTTGTCCTTGGCCTGCGGCACCGGGGCCGTCTGCGGGGCGCTGACCAGGTAGTCGAACTCGGCGAACGGCTTCTTCAGGTGGAAGACGATCGTCTGGTCGTCGGGGGTCTCGATGGACTTGAGACCCTCCTTGCCCTTGTCCTTGTAGGGACCCTTGTAGCCGCCGTCGTTGTCCTTGAGGAACTGCTGGAAGTAGTTCGGGCCCAGCGAGAGGGTGTCGCGCGCGAAGTTGCTGCGCTCGACGGCGTACTTCACGTCCTTCGAGGTGATCGCGGAGCCGTCGTCGTACTTGAGGCCCTTGCGGATCTTGTACGTCCAGGTCTTGCCGCCGTCGGAGGCCTTGCCCATCGACTCGGCGAGGTCCGGGACCAGCTCGTTGCCCTTGGCGCCGGGGCCCGGCTTGAAGGTGGTCAGCGGGCGCGCGTAGAGCCGGCTGAAGTTGTAGATGAAGGCGTAGTACGTGTTGCCCGGGTCGAACGACTCGGGAGCGTCACTCAGGGCGTAGTTGAGCGTGCCGCCCTTCGTGTCCGAGGCGTTGACGACGCCCTTGGTCGCGGCGTTGGCCTCGGCCGAGCCGCTTCCGGAGTCCTTGCCCCCGCTGCAGCCGGCCAGCAAAAGGCCCGCACTGGTGATGGCCGCTATGGTCGCGACCGGAACTGACCTTCGCATGATGGTCGGTCTCCCCTTCGTTCGTCGAGAAACGTCGGAACGTCAGAACGTCAAAACACTGTTGAGGCTGTTGAGGCTGCTGGGCAGGTGCCCGCGTGCTGTCAGCGGCTGCGCGGGTCCAGCGCGTCCCTCAGTCCGTCACCGAGCAGGTTGAACGCGAGCACGGTGACGAAGATCGCGAGGCCGGGGACGATCATGTACTGAGGGTCGACCTCGTAGTACTTGACCGCCTGGTTGAGCATTCCGCCCCAGGACGCCTGGGGCGGCTGGATGCCGACACCGAGGAAGCTCAGCGCAGCCTCGAACAGGATGTTGGAGGGGATCAGCAGCGTCGAGTAGACGATCACCGGACCCACCAGGTTGGGCAGCAGTTCCCGGAAGAGGATGAACGGCCCGCGCGCACCCATGCCGCGGGCGGCGTCCACGAATTCGCGTTCCCGCAGCGACAGGGTCTGGGCGCGCACGATGCGTCCCATGTACGGCCAGTTGAAGAAGCCGATCACGAAGATCAGCACCGAGATGTGCAGCGGCAGGCCCTCCATGCCGAACGCGCCGCCCTGGAGGGAGGCGGAGATGGCGATGGCGAACAGCAGCAGCGGGAAGGCCAGGAAGACGTCCATCATGCGGCTGATGAACGCGTCCACCCGGCCGCGGTAGAAGCCGGCGACGACGCCGAGGACGGTGCCGATGGCGACCGACAGCAGCGTCGCGCCGAAGGCCACGATCAGCGACACCCACGAGCCCTCGAGGATGCGGGCGAGCAGGTCACGGCCGAACTTCGGGTCCACACCGAGCGGGTGGTCCCCGCTCATACCGCCCAGGTCGCCCTTGGGCAGCGTGGTGTTGGGGTCGATCAGCGACTGGTTCGGGCTGTTCGGGTCCAGGCCCAGCAGGGCCTGCAGCGGGCGGGACAGCGCGGCGACCACGACGAGCAGGAGGACGACGATGGCGCCCGCTACCGCGACCTTGTCGCGGCGGAAGCGCAGCCACGCGATCTGGCCGAGCGAGCGCCCTTCGATGCGCTTGCCCTCGACGCCTTTCAGCACCGCTTCCGGCTGCGCCTCAGCAGCCGCCCCGGTGGTCTCGATCGGTGCGGTCACGGTGCCCTTGACCCCTCTCGGCCGGCGGTGGCCGGCCCCAAATGCCCGCCGCGGATAGCGGACTGGTTCACATCACTGGTGCAAGTGGTGCATACATCGCGGAAGTTCGCCCCGTGGAATTCTTCGCCCCGTGGAAATAGAGATTCACGCGATGCTGGTCTGAATGACGCTCGTACAAGGAGCCGAAGCTCTCTTGAAGCCGGAGTCTTCATCCGATTCGCGATCACTCACCAGTCCTCGCGATGAAAGGATGCGCAACTGTGATGTGGTCCACAGGCTTCCGTTATACGGACAGCCGGCCCGGCTGAGCGGAATGATCAACCGTGAAAGAGGGATTCAACCGGTGGGCGCATGGGGTGAATTCACCCCAAAGAAATGCGCGCTGCCGTGGTTTCGGGCGCTGGCCCGGACCAACGCGGATCAGTACGGACGGGGATATCCGTAGCCGTAGGAAGGGGCGGGAGCGGGACCCGGACCGGGCGCCTGGGCGTAGCCGTCGCGGTCGAAGAACGGACGCGTGGAGGCCCGCATCCACATTCCGACGGGGTCGTATTCATCGTTCATCGCGACGGTCGATACCGGCAAACCGTCCGGAACCGCGCCGATCGACTGCTGGATCATCAACCGCACCGAATCCACCGCGTGTTGGCCGGTGTCGTACAGATCCAGCCCGATCGCCAGATACGGGGCACCCAGGGCGGGCTGCACCCAGGCCCGGCGCAACGACCGCACAGCGGGCGTCCGGTGGGCGTTCTGGGCCAGGAGGGCATAGAACTGCGGGATGTCGATGACCGGTTCCGAGATCCGCAGCGGTCCGGCCGGCAGCCGGTCGAGGCCGCCGGCGATACGGCGCAGATCCAGCCAGGGAATGCCGACACCGCCGCCGGGAGCGTGCGGATTCAGCCACAGACCCCAGCGGTCGGGGAAGAGCGTCGCGGCGATGTCGGGGCCGGTGACGAGTTCGTGGTCGCGGCTCCAGCCGGAGGCGGCGAGTTCGGCGGCCGAGGTCACACACGGCGCATAGCCGAGGCCGTCGACCTCCATGTTCCCGTACTGCGCGTCGGGCATCCCGGCCCGGCCCTGCCAGAGCAGCATCCAGACCTGCCCCGCGGCGAGCGCCTGCAGCAGCGCCTCGTAGGCGTCGTAGCGGCCGGGCGCGACCTGCTGCAGCATCTGCTCGACCTGCCCGGCCGCCGCCGCTCCCTGATGCCCGCCCGCGCTCACCTGGTCCGTCCCTTCTGTCGGCAGGGCACGTGGGGCGCCCGCCCGTCATCCAACCAGCTTACGAGTGCTCCCGAGAGTAGAAGGGCCGCACACGCTCCAGCATCCAGTCGGCGACCGGGTCGCCCTGGGCGATGTCGAGCATGACGAGCTGCACGGGCCAGGGCACCGGGACCGCGCCCAGCGCACGTCCCAAGGCCTGCAGGGCCCCTTCGCGGGCGGCGCCGTCCTGTAGCGCGGCGGGCGGCACCTCGACCTGAACTCCGACGAACAGCGCGGGCGTGTCGCCCTCCACACTTGCCAGGACACGACGGGCAGTTAGGACAAAACCGGCGGCGGAGAACTCCAGCCCGGCAGCGGCCAGGAAGTCCACCGGCTCGTGCTGCCAGTCCGGCTCGAAGAGCCGCACCCGACCACCGCTCGGCAGCCCGGCCGACTCATGCCCCTTCTCCCTGCACAGTTCGGCCACCGCGGCCGGCGGCAGCGGAACACCGACCATGCCGTCCGGATTGACCGCGATGCCCAGCTTCGCGGGCAGTCCGCGGGCGAACTCCCGGGCCGGCGCGACCGTGAAGGACATATGCGAGCCGACGACCCGCAGAAACTCCTGCTCGGAACTGAAGACCGGCACATACGCCGCGCCGCCGATCTCCACGGTGGCCAGATCGAGGCCGCCGGCGCCCGGCCCGGCGCTGTCGGGGCCGCCGCCGTTGGGCAGCGGCACCCACACCCGGCTGCGGCCCAGCACCTCGACGATCCGGCCGCCCGCGCCCGGGTGCCCGACCGACGCGGCCAGCACCTCTTCGAGCTCGTTCGCCGGCCACGCCAGCTCCGGTATCCCCTGCTCCGGAAAGTTCATCTCACCCACCCGTTCGCACCGCCCGGTTCACACCGCGCTTTCTGCCCGAAGACCCTAAACGAGAAGGGAGCGAATCGGCGCCACGGGGCTTCCGGGCCGGCGGGGGCCGCGGGGCTTCCGGGCTGCGCTGCCGGGCTGCCGGGCTGCCGGGCTGCCGGGAATATCGCCCCGCGCCCCCCGCGTTGTGGACCCGCAGGGGGCCCTCGCATCCCCTAGGGGATCTGTTCGAACATCCCCTAAGGGTCACAAGCACCCCCCAAGGGACACCAGCAACGCCCCCCGCCCGCCCCTCAGCCGAAGCTCACCGTCTCCAACGCGCTCGCCGCCCCCCGGTCCAGCAGCACCGCGGAGTCGAAGCCCTTCGGCAGCCGGGCCGCCTCCGCCCCGCTCACCAGACGGGCCACCGCCCTGCGGTGCCGCGCGAACGCGTACCCCGAGACGCCGCGCCCCCGGGACTCCTGCCCGGACAGCGCCACCTCGGGCGATACGTCCAGCAGCACCAGATGCAGCCCGCGGCCGCCGCGCCGGGCCGAGCGCGCGATCCAGCGGCGCACCCACGCCAGCGTCCCGCAGTCGTGCACCACCACGCTGTGGCCGGAGCGCAGCGCACGGCGCAGCCCCAGGTAGTGGGAGGCGCGGACCATCGGGCGGTAGAGGCCGTACGGCAGCCGGCGCAGCCTGCCGCGTTCCCAGCGCTCGCGGACGTCCTGCGAGTCGATCCGGTGCACCGCGGCGCCCCGGGCGTCCAGCGGCGGCACGATGCGGTGCATCAGAGTGCTCTTGCCGCTGCCCGGCAGGCCGGAGACCACGACGAGATCACCGGCCGGAAAGCGCATCTCGGCCGCCGGGCGGCCCTGGCGTGCTCCCCTCAAGTCCATGACATCGGCGTTGCGTCCTGGCCTGACGACGGCCGGGGACGTGCGTCCGGGGCGGGGTATCGCGGCGCCCGCGACCCCCGCATTCGTCGCGAATGCGGCTTCCCTGTGCACCGTGATCGCCCCTCCCGGTCCGGTTCGAGTCCGGTTCGAGCCCGTTCTCTACCCGCACAGTGTCAAGAAAAGGTAATACCAATCAAGGCGATTGTCCGGTCCGTCCGCCCCGTGGACGTGGACCGGCGCCGGATCGCGGGACGCCGGAGCCCCGGTCCGGAGCGGGGCGACGACCAGGACTCCTGCATCCGGCGATCCCGTGCAATGATGTCGGCGCCAACGTGCACACAAGTTCGTCACCCGTGCACGGCCAACTCCATACCGGCCGCTTGAATCCGCGCGGGAGAGTCCCCGGCCGCCACGGCGGGGCGCCGAAGGAGCAAGTCCTCCCTTGAATCTCTCAGGCCCCTATACCGCGCGGGCGAGGCAGATCTGAAAAGCGAGCCACCGCCCGGCCTACGGGGGCGGCTCCACCCAAGGTGCAAACCGGGTCCGTTCGCGGGATCCCGGTGAACCTCTCAGGTTCCGATGACAGATGGGGAGAACGTCTTGTCACCCATGCCTGGGAGCCCAGAACCATGACTGATGCCCCCCGCCGTACCGCGCTGGATGCCACGCATCGTGCGCTCGGCGCGACCATGACCGACTTCGCCGGCTGGGACATGCCGCTGCGCTACGGCAGCGAGCGGGACGAGCATGTCGCCGTCCGCACCCGCGCCGGCCTGTTCGACCTCTCCCACATGGGCGAGATCACCGTCACCGGCCCGCAGGCCGCCGACCTTCTCGACTACGCGCTGGTGGGCAACATCGGCGGCGTCAAGACGGGCCGCGCCCGCTACACCATGATCTGCGAGGCCGGGGGCGGCATCCTCGACGACCTGATCGTCTACCGGCTCGAGGACCAGGAGTACATGGTCGTCGCCAACGCCTCCAACGCCCAGGTGGTGCTGGACGCGCTGACCGAGCGCGCGGCCGGTTTCGACGCCGAGGTCCGCGACGACCGGGACGCGTACGCGCTGATCGCGGTCCAGGGCCCGGAGTCCCCCGGCATTCTCAAGGGGCTGACCGACGCCGATCTGGACGGCCTCAAGTACTACGCGGGCCTGCCCGGCACGGTCGCCGGTGTGGAGGCGCTGATCGCCCGTACGGGATACACCGGCGAGGACGGCTTCGAGCTGTTCGTACGGCCCGCGGACGCGGTCGCCCTCTGGGAGGCGCTGACCGCGGCCGGCAAGGACGTCGGGCTGGTGCCGTGCGGTCTGTCCTGCCGTGACACGCTCCGCCTGGAGGCGGGCATGCCGCTGTACGGGCACGAGCTGACCACCGCGACCACGCCGTTCGACGCCGGTCTCGGCCGGGTCGTGAAGTTCGAGAAGACCACCAACAACGGTGACTTCGTGGGCCGCGCCGCGCTGACGGCGGCCGCCGAGCGGGCCGAGGCCAGTCCGCCGCGCAAGCTGGTCGGCCTGATCGCCGACGGGCGCCGGGTGCCGCGCGCCGGATACCCGGTCGTCGCGGCCGACGGCACGGTCATCGGCGAGGTCACCTCCGGGGCGCCGTCCCCCACCCTGGGCAAGCCGCTTGCCATCGCGTACGTCGACGCGGCGTACGCCACGCCGGGCACCGAGGGTGTCGCGGTGGACATCCGTGGAAGCCATGAGCCGTATGAGGTCGTCGCGCTGCCCTTCTACAAGCGGCAGAAGTAGCCGTAAGAGGCCGTAGAAGTAACGCTTCGCCCACGGCTGTCGTGTCACGGCGCGCCTCACGCGTCTCACTGTGCAAGACCCCATTCACGATCACACCCTCGCGTACAGGAGAATCGAGCCATGAGCAACCCCCAGCAGCTGCGCTACAGCAAGGAGCACGAGTGGCTGTCGGCCGCCGAGGACGGCGTCTCGACGGTCGGCATCACCGAGCACGCGGCCAACGCCCTCGGCGATGTGGTCTACGTGCAGCTTCCTGAGGTCGGTTCCACGGTCAAGGCGGGCGAGACCTGCGGTGAGCTGGAGTCGACCAAGTCGGTCAGCGACCTCTACTCGCCCGTCGAAGGCGAGATCACCGCGGTCAACGACGATGTCGTCGCCGACCCCTCGCTGGTGAACTCCGCCCCGTTCGAGGGCGGTTGGCTGTTCAAGGTGAAGGTCAGCGGTGAGGGCGAGCTGCTCTCGGCCGACGAGTACGCCGCCTTCATCACCGGTTGAGCCGGAGCCGTCCGGACCATCTCCCGCCCTCGCCCGAGTGGGAGCTCCCCCAGACTCCGTCCGGGGGACCCCATCGCGCCCCCTGACCCCTCAGGAAGACTCATGTCGCTTCTCAACAGCTCCCTCCATGAGCTCGACCCCGACGTCGCCGCCGCCGTCGACGCCGAGCTCCACCGTCAGCAGTCCACCCTCGAAATGATCGCGTCGGAGAACTTCGCTCCGGTCGCCGTCATGGAGGCGCAGGGCTCCGTCCTCACCAACAAGTACGCCGAGGGCTACCCCGGCCGCCGCTACTACGGCGGCTGTGAGCACGTCGACGTCGTCGAGAAGATCGCCATCGAGCGGATCAAGGCTCTCTTCGGCGCCGAGGCCGCCAACGTCCAGCCGCACTCGGGCGCGCAGGCCAACGCCGCCGCGATGTTCGCGCTGCTCAAGCCGGGCGACACCATCCTGGGTCTGAACCTCGCGCACGGCGGGCACCTGACCCACGGAATGAAGATCAACTTCTCGGGCAAGCTCTACAACGTGGTCGCCTACCACGTCGACGAGAAGACCAACCTGGTCGACATGGAAGAGGTCGAGCGCCTCGCCAAGGAGCACCGCCCCAAGCTGATCGTCGCCGGCTGGTCCGCCTACCCGCGGCAGCTGGACTTCGCGGCCTTCCGCCGGATCGCGGACGAGGTCGGCGCGTACCTGATGGTCGACATGGCGCACTTCGCCGGTCTGGTCGCCGCGGGTCTGCACCCCTCCCCCGTGCCGCACGCGCATGTCGTCACCACCACCACGCACAAGACCCTCGGCGGTCCGCGCGGCGGTGTGATCCTGTCCACCCAGGAGCTCGCCAAGAAGATCAACTCGGCGGTCTTCCCGGGCCAGCAGGGCGGCCCCCTGGAGCATGTCATCGCGGCGAAGGCGGTGTCCTTCAAGGTCGCGGCGTCCGACGACTTCAAGGAGCGCCAGCAGCGCACCCTCGAAGGCGCCCGCATCCTGGCCGAGCGGCTGATCCAGCCGGACGTCACCGAGGCCGGTGTGTCCGTGCTGTCCGGCGGCACGGACGTGCACCTCGTCCTGGTCGACCTGCGCAACAGCGAGCTGGACGGCCAGCAGGCCGAGGACCGTCTCCACGAGGTCGGCATCACGGTCAACCGCAATGCCATCCCGAACGACCCGCGGCCGCCGATGGTCACCTCGGGTCTGCGGATCGGCACGCCGGCGCTGGCCACCCGCGGTTTCCAGACCGAGGACTTCCGCGAGGTCGCGGACATCATCGCCGAGACGCTGAAGCCGTCGTACGACACCGAGTCGCTCAAGGCCCGGGTCTCGGCGCTGGCGGAGAAGCACCCGCTGTACCCCTCGCTGTGATGCCTTATCCGTCGCTGTGACGAGGCGTGTCCCGGCGGCGTCCTGTGACGGACGACGCTCTGTGACGCGCGTCTCCCCCTGAGGGCCCGGCCCGCCGGATGTCCGGCGGGCCGGGGACGGACGGGCCTCGGGCCCGGGGCCGCGCGCCGGCCCCGGGCCCGCGCCCTGTCCGGCCGTTCTTCCGCGCGCTCCGGCGCCCGCCCCTTGCCCGCGCTCCACACGACATCCGCCGTTCCCCCTCGCGACGGCCGTCCGACGGTTTCCGTCCGGCGAGGCCGCGCCGCGTCCGGGTTACGCTCGACAGCCGGCGCAGAAAAACACCTCTCGGCGCGGATGCGTACGGTCCGGGCGCATACGCACCCATCGGCGCGGAAACGCGCCCCCCCTGCCCCATCGCTCCACCTTCCCACCAAGCAGACAAGGGAGTCCGCCACCGTGGCCATCTCCGTCTTCGACCTCTTCTCCATCGGCATCGGCCCCTCCAGCTCCCACACCGTCGGCCCGATGCGCGCCGCCCGGATGTTCGCCGGGCGCCTCAAGAAGGACGGTCTCCTCGCACAGACGGCCTCGGTGCGCGCGGAGCTCTTCGGTTCGCTCGGCGCCACCGGCCACGGCCACGGCACCCCCAAGGCGGTCCTCCTCGGCCTGGAGGGGCACTCCCCGCGCACCGTCGACGTGGAGCGGGCGGACGACGAGGTCGAGCGGATCCGTACGACCAAGCGGCTGCGGCTGATGGGCGCCGAGATAGGCAGCGCCCATGAGATCGACTTCGACGAGTCGACCGAGCTGATCCTGCACCGCCGCCGCGCGCTGCCGTACCACGCCAACGGCATGACCCTCTTCGCCTACGACGCGGCCGGTGCCCCCCTCCTGGAGAAGACCTACTACTCGGTGGGCGGCGGCTTCGTCGTCGACGAGGACGCGGTCGGCGAGGACCGCATCAAGCTCGACGACACCGTCCTCAAGCACCCCTTCCGCACCGGCGACGAGCTGATGCGCCTCTCCCAGGACAGCGGGCTGTCCATCGCCGCGCTGATGCTGGAGAACGAGAAGGCCTGGCGCACGGAGGAGGAGATCCACGACGGGCTGCTGGAGATCTGGCGGGTCATGCAGGCCTGCGTGTCGCGCGGGATGTCCCGCGAGGGCATCCTGCCCGGCGGCCTCAAGGTCCGCAGGCGCGCCGCGAACTCCGCCCGCCAGCTGCGCTCCGCGGGCGACCCGCTCGCCCACGCGATGGAGTGGGTCACCCTCTACGCGATGGCCGTGAACGAGGAGAACGCGGCCGGCGGACGGGTCGTCACCGCCCCCACCAACGGCGCGGCCGGCATCATTCCCGCGGTCCTGCACTACTACGTCAACTTCGTGCCCGGTGCCGATGAGGAGGGCGTGGTCCGCTTCCTGCTCGCCGCCGGTGCCATCGGCATGCTGTTCAAGGAGAACGCCTCCATCTCCGGCGCCGAGGTCGGCTGCCAGGGCGAGGTCGGCTCCGCCTGCTCCATGGCGGCCGGCGGTCTGGCCGAGGTGCTCGGCGGCTCGCCCGAGCAGGTCGAGAACGCCGCCGAGATCGGTATGGAGCACAACCTCGGCCTGACCTGCGACCCCGTCGGCGGTCTCGTCCAGATCCCGTGCATCGAGCGCAACGGCATGGCCGCGGTCAAGGCCATCACCGCCGCCCGTATGGCGCTGCGCGGCGACGGCCGCCACCATGTCTCCCTCGACAAGGTCATCAAGACCATGAAGGAGACCGGCGCCGACATGAGCGTGAAGTACAAGGAGACGGCGCGGGGCGGGCTGGCGGTCAACATCATCGAGTGCTGACGGGCGCGCCGGCGGGCGGACGCGGGGCCTGGGGCCGGTCCGGCCCCGACCCGGCGGACCGCCCCTGGCACGCACGGCGTGTCCTCGGCGGGGCCGAGCCCTGACGGCGGCTGCGGCCGCCGTCGTCCGGGCCCGCCGAGGAACGTCGTCCCGGTTCTGCTGATCACCGACTGAATTCCGCATACCGACAGGCTACGAGCGACCACTGACAGTCACCTTCGCCGTCCCCGCCGATTGCGCCCTCACGCGTGGCTATTTGCCGATCTCCCAGGCGAAAGGCGGGAGTTCGCGGGCCCGGGAGTAGATGTCCAGGGCGTGGCAGGCCGGGACGAAGGGGTGGACGCGGCCTCCTTCCAGACCGGCCAGCAGCCGGGCGCAGTGGTGGACGCAGCCGGCCACCTCCGCACCGTGGCGGTCGACGATGGTGGCGGCTTCGTGCGGTCCCTCGCACGGGGTCGGATCCTTGGCGGCGGCGGCCGCGCAGCGACCGTGCGTCGAGTGGCATGTCCGGCGGTCGAGCGGTCGTTCCATGGTGCTGCCCCCCTGGTGATACGTGAGGTGTCCGACCCTGATGAGGCGTGCGGTGACCGGCCCCTGCGATACCCGAGGTGCCCGACCCGCCGCTGTTCCCGGCGCGTTTGTCGCGGTGCCGGTGGCGTGCCGTATCCGTCATCACCTCCGCGGCCCCTCCACCGGCACTCAGGACAGTGCTGCTCGGGGTGGGCCGCCTCCATGCTCCTTTGGGGAAGACCTGAACGGATCGTCATCGATTCATGGGCATGAAAGCCATGTTCGCGCGCCCCCCGTGGTGCGCGGGGCGCGTCAACCTCCTTATGGGGAGGTCGACTTGGGGCGCCGGGGCCGGCTCGGACGGCGGAAGGCGAGGGGTTCGGCGAGGCGGGCCGCCGCCAGGCAGGCGAGGGCCAGCAGCCAGCCGGCGAGGACGTCGCCCGGCCAGTGGACGCCCAGGTAGACGCGGGTGGCGCCGACCGCGACGGCCCAGAGGGCGAGCACCGCGTACCAGGTGCGGGCGGTGCCGGGGCGGGCGCGGTGCCCTACGCCCCAGGCCAGGATGCCGGCGGCCAGTACGGCGGTGGTGGCGTGGCCGGAGGGCCAGGCGTGGCCGACGGCGGCCCCGGCCCAGTCGGCGGTCGGCGGACGCGGCCGGGCGAGCAGCCGCATCAGGCCGTAGCGGATGGCCTGACCGGCCGCCAGCACGGCGACGGCGCAGGCCACCACGCGGATCCGGCCGTGTGTGCGCGCACCCGCAAGCAGTCCGCCGAGTACCGCCATCAGATACGGAACGGGTCCCGCACCGGTGGCGGTGAGCGCGCGGGCCAGGGAGCGCACCGGTTCACCGCGATGCGCCGTGGACCAGTCATGGGCGGACCGTTCGGCCGGGAGCGGGGCTCCGTGGCGTACGGCCACCAGGACGGACGCGGCGACGAAGAGTGCCGCGCAGACCGCCGCGAGCGCCACCAGTGGCCACCGCCGCCTGGCTGCCCGCCCCGGTTCCCGCCCGGGGGCCGTCACCGCGCGGCCACCAGGGGGCGCAGCCGGGTGGCACGGAGGCGGTCGACGGCGGGGGCGGCGCGGCGGGCGAGCGGGGTCAGCGGCCAGGCGACGAGGCCACCGACGGCCAGTCCGACGGCGACGTCGTGCGGGTAGTGGGCGCCGACCCAGACGCGCGAGGCCGCCATCAGGAGCGCGGCGGGGACGGCGATACGGGCGAGTCGGCGGTGGCACAGGAGCAGGGCGACCGCCGCGGCGGCCGCTATGGCGGAGTGGTTGCTGGGGAACGACCAGTCACCGGGCGCCGGACAGGCCTGGAGGGTGATCGCGGGGAGCGTCCGGCAGGGCCGTTGTTCGTCGACGAGGCTCTTGACGGCATCGTTGACGACGAAGGCGAGGAGCACGACGAGGGGGGCGGCCAGCGCCATCGCCATACGGGCGGGGTCGGCGCGGCGGGCCCGCCACCAGACGGCCAGCATCAGGGCGGCGAAGAGGCCCATCCCGTAGTCGGTCCAGTAGGAGACGAGGGTGTTGAGAGTGTGCGGGGCGTGGTGGGCGAGGTCGGTGGTCCGGGTGTAGAGGTCACCGTCGATCGAGGCTCCGCCGAAAGCGAGCGTGCTCACTGGGGGTTCTCCTTGGCGGGGTGGTGCGTGGTGCGGGGGTTCGGCGACGGGCCGAGCGGCCGACGGGCGGCCGGGTGCGGGGCGTGCGGCGGGAGCCCTCCGGGGGCCTGCGCCAGGGCTGTGACCTGCGGGTCCGCGATGGCTCCTGCCATGTCAGTGGGCCCTCTCATAATGGGTTCCGAGCCTGCCGCCTGCCGCGCGGCCGACCCGACCGACTACAGTCAAGTAGACGGTCTACGGAACTGTAGACGACGGAGAGGTGAACGGCGTTTCATGTCCGAGACACCACCCGTGCAGCGGCGCCCTGCCGGCGAGCTGGAGGCGAGCGTGCTTGCGGCGCTCTGGGCGGCCGAGGGGCCGCTGAGCCCCGCCGAGGTGCAGCGCGCGCTGGGCCGCCGCCTCGCCCGTACGACCGTCACGACGATCCTCACCCGGCTGCACGCCAAGGGCGCCGTATCCCGCTCCCGGGCCGGCCGCGGCTATGCGTATTCGCCGATACAGGACTCCGCCGGGCTGACCGCCCGCCGGATGCGCAGCGAACTCGACAAGCAGGACGACCGCGGCACCGCGCTCGCCCGTTTCGTCTCCGACCTTCCCACCGAGGACGAGCAGTTGCTCCGCTCGATCCTGGCCGATACGGAGGAGCCGACGCGGGGGGAGATAGGACGCTGAGGCGATTCGCCTCAGCCTCCCTCGCGCCAACACGGTGCCCGCTTACGGAACTTCGCCGCCACAATCTGGCGTCTCAGACCATGGGCATGCTCAACTGCTGTGACCTGCACCGCGGATGATGCTTCGCACGGCCCATTGAACGGCGCATTGCACGACGCACGGAACGAAGCGCTGGACGGCGCTTCGCAAGGGCAGATCCGATCGGCGGGAGGCCGCTCATGCTGCATGGTGTCGATGTCAGTTCGTACAACACCTCATATTCCACCGAGGGGTTGGACTTCGTTTTCGTCAAGGCCACCGAGGGCCGTTCCTACATCAACCCGCACCAGTCCGCCCAGGCGTCGAAGGCCCGTAAGGCGGGATGCGTGGTCGGTTTCTACCACTTCCTCTGGCCGGGGAATATCGCCGCGCAGGCGAGATATTTCGTCGAGAAGTGCGCTTCCGTCGAGGGCGACATCCTGGCCGCCGACTGGGAGCGCACCGGCGAGGGCACGTATGCGAGCAATGCCCAGAAGGACCAGTTCCTTCTGGAGGTCAAGAAGCTGCGCCCCACCCACCGCGTGATGCTCTACTGCAACCGTGATTTCTGGCTGAACCACGACACCACGTCCTATGCCGCCGACGGCCTGTGGATCGCGGACTATGTCTCGGCCGGGCACCCGCGGATCAAGGCGAAGTGGCGCATCCACCAGTACACGGACTCGCCGCTGGACAAGGACGTGGCGGATTTCACCAGCAAGGCCGCTCTCAAGAAGTGGGCGCACCCGGCTTAAGGTTTCTCCTGCCGGCCCCATCCGGGTGACCAGCACACGGATACCAGAAACCTTGAGGAGCGGCCGTGACCGACCCGGCGTCCAAGGCCCTGCAGGAGGAGATCGCCCGGGATCTCCAGGTGACCGCGTCCTTCGACGCCGAGCGGGAGATCGAGCGCCGGGTGGCCTTCCTCACGGAGCGGCTGACGACCACGGGCCTGCGCTCCCTGGTCCTCGGGATCAGCGGTGGCGTCGACTCCACGACCACGGGCCGGCTCTGCCAGCTCGCGGTGGAGCGGGCCCGTGCCACCGGCCATGACGCGACGTTCTTCGCGATGCGGCTGCCCTACGGCGTCCAGGCGGACGAGAAGGACGCACAGCGGGCGCTGGAGTTCATCCGGGCCGACCGGGTGCTGACCGTCGACATCCGCCCGGCGAGCGATGCGGCGCTGCAGGCGGCGGTGGACGCCGGGGTCACCTTCCGCGACGCCCACCACCAGGATTTCGTGCAGGGCAACATCAAGGCCCGGCAGCGCATGATCGCGCAGTACGCGGTCGCCGGCGCGCATGACGGTCTGGTCGTGGGCACCGACCACGCGGCGGAGGCCGTCTCCGGCTTCTTCACGAAGTTCGGCGACGGCGCGGCCGATGTCGTGCCGCTCACGGGCCTGACCAAGCGCCGGGTGCGCGCCGTCTCGGCGGCCCTCGGCGCCCCGGCGGAGCTGGTCCACAAGGTCCCCACGGCCGACCTGGAGACCCTCGACCCGGGCAAGCCCGACGAGGACGCGCTCGGTGTGAGCTACGACCAGATCGACGACTTCCTGGAGGGCAGGCCGGTCGCCGACGTGGCCTTCCAGTCGATCGTCCGCCGCTACCGCTTCACCGACCACAAGCGCGCACTGCCGATCGCCCCCTGAGCGCCCTCCGCTCTGCGGGGCCCGGCCGCGGCCGGGGCTCCGCGGGACGGCGCCCACCCACGCACATGTCATGCACCGGCAAGGGGACAGTCATCGTCCCGGTGCTAAACCGTGGGCGTGGGCGGGCATGCATGCGGGCATGGGAAGCCGCGAAATGCGATCGGAAGATCAATTGTCAGTGGGGCCGCATACGCTCCGAGACATGGGTTACGCAAACCTGCGCGAACTCCAGACCGCGCTGACCACTGCCTCCGACATCGCCTCCGCCCTGCAGAGCGCGCCCACCCGGCGCGACGCGGACCAGCTCGTCGACGTCCTCCGGCGAGCACTGACCGCCGCCAGCTCACTGGGCGCCGAGACCGGCCCGACGGGCTGCGCGATACACCCGCACGGCGCCGTCGACCCCCTGTACGGCGACCCGGAGGATCCGCTTCCGCCGGGTTACGGAAAGTGCCTGCTCTGCAACGACCGCCGTCGCCGGGCGGACGCCCACCACCCGCACCCCCGCCCGCACGCCCACGCCTATCCGCTCCGCCGCCGCCGGCTGAGCGCCTAGGGCCGACGGCGGGCACGGCGTAGCATCCGCGCATGCGACCTGCCAGATACAGCGATGAGGATCTCGAGCAGCACTCCCTGCGGCGCCGGGTGCCCGATGACGGGCAGCGGTCCGGATTCGAGCACGACGTCGACCGGATCCTGTACTCGACGCAGTGGCGGGCGCTGGCCGGCAAGAGCCAGGTGGTGGCGAGCGCCGAGCTGGGCGCGTACCACACCCGGCTGACGCACTCGATGAAGGTGGCGCAGCTCGGCCGGCGGATGGCGGAGCGCCTGGAGCGGAAGTACGGCGGGCCGAACCCGGCCCTCGTCGAGGCGGCCTGTATGGCGCACGACATCGGGCATCCGCCGTTCGGCCACGCCGGCGAGCTGGCGCTGCGCGCCACGATGGACGAGCTGCACTTCGCGGACGGTGTGCTGGACAGCTTCGAGGGCAACGCGCAGACGCTGCGGGTGCTGACGTTCCTCGCCGCGCACAAGTACCCGGGCCATCGGGGACTGCATCTGACCCGTGCCTGCCTGGACGCGTCCACGAAGTACCCGTGGGAGCGCGCGCCGGTCGACCAGGATCCGGCGCGGCATGTGAAGTGGGGTGTGTATGTCGCCGACCGGGACGCGTTCGCCTGGGTGCGGGCCGGCCGCACCGACACCGCCGTCCCCGTCGAGGAGCAGGTCATGGACTGGGCGGACGATGTCACCTACGCCTGCCATGACGTGGAGGACTTCTACCGCACGGGCCTGATCCCGCTGGCCGCGCTGTTCCCGCCGGACGGTTCGGCAGGCGGCGACACCGAGCGGGAGATCCGCCGGTTCCTGGACTATGTGCAGGCCAAGCGGGCGCGGGCGGGCGAGGCGTTCGACCGCGAGGCGGCGCTGCTGCTGATGGCGGACATCGGCAAGCGGCTCGCGGTGCACGCCCCGTACAGCGGCAGCCATGAGGACGCGGTCGCGGTCAACCGCCGTACCGCCGACCTGATTTCGTACTTCACCCGCGGGATCGAGCTGGAGGTGGGCGGCCCGGCGGCGATCCGGTACGGGGCGCGGCTGGTGATCCCGGAGGAGCGGCGGGCCGCCTGCGATCTGCTCAAGGAGCTGGTGTGGTGCTATGTCATCGACCGTCCGGCGCTCGCCACCCAGCAGCACGGCAAACGGCGGGTGGTCAGCGAGCTGCTGCGCTGGAGCCATGACGCGCCCGAGCTGCTGCCGCCGGAGCGCGCCGAGGAGCTGACGCAGCACGGCGACCGGCTGCGCGCCGCGGCCGACCATGTCGCCTCGCTCACCGAGGACCAGGCACTGGCCCTGCACCGTCGGCTGTCGGGCACGGGCCTCGGCTCGGTCAACGACAACGTGTGGCTGTGAGCCGGGGAACGGCGGCAGGACGCCGCCGTTCCCCGACCCCGGCCCGCGGCTATTCGCCGCGCGGCCCGTTCTCCCGTCCGGCCACAGCCTCCCGCCCGGCCGCGGTCTTCTCCGGCCGCAGCGCGATACGCCCCAGCACTCCTGCGACGACCAGCGCGGCCAGCGCGATCAGCACGAAGTCCGGCACTCCGTTGCCGATCCGCGCCACCCGTTCCTCGACCTGGAATTCGGTGTCCGCGTCGAGAATTCCGGGCAGCGCGCTGGTTCCGTTGAAGCCCAGGAAAAGGATGCCGATACCGATGAAGAACAGCCCGGAGAGTACGGATGTGGTGTGCAACCGCAGCTTTCCCAGGGTGAATTCGCGGCCGCGCAGCCAGCCCCTGGTGCCGAGCTGGAAACGGTCCCAGAGCAGCGCCAGCAGAAACAGCGGCAATGCCATGCCGAGCGCGTAGACGGCGAGCATCGAGGCGCCGTACACCGGTGAGCCGCTGACCGCGGTCACCGTCAGCACCGCGCCCAGGATCGGTCCGGCGCAGAAGCCCGCGAGGCCGTAGACACTGCCGAGGAGGAAGGTGGAGACGGCCGAGCGCGGGGTGATCCTGGCGGCTGCGGCCTGGGCGCGCCTGGAGGCGAAGCCCAGGCCCAGGATCTGGGCCACGCCCATCGCGATGACGACCCAGCCGCCGATGGCGATCAGCAGATCACGGTGGCCGTTGAACAGCCGGCTCGCCGCCGCGCTGGCCGCGCCGAGCGGGACCAGCGTCGTCGCGAGACCCAGATAGAACACGCCGGTGCGCGCCAGCAGCCGGCCGGGGTGGGAGAGCGAGTACGCGAAGAAGGCCGGCAACAGCAGCGCGCTGCACGGGCTGAGCAGCGCGAGCGCGCCGCCGAGGAAGGCCGCGAGGTAGCCGATGTCGGTCACTTCCCTGCCCCCTTGCCCTTCGTGCCGGCAGCGGCCGCGGCGTCCTCGATGGCCTGCTCGAAGACGTCGGTGGCCTGGGCCCCGGAGACCGGCCGTCCGTTGATCAGGAAGGACGGCGTGGACTGGACGCCCAGCGCGTAGCCCTCCTCCTGGTCCCTCTTCAGCGCGCGCTCGGCATCGGCGCTCTTCATGTCCGTGCGGAACTTCCCGATGTCCGGCACACCGCTGGCGCGCGCCAGGTCGACGAGCTTGTCCTCGGCCAGATCGCCGCCCTTGCGGTTCTCGGCGTAGAGCTCGTCGTGCAGCTGCCAGAACCTGCCCTGCCGCCCCGCCGCCCAGGCAGCGCGAGCGGCCCGCTCGGAGTCGGCACCGCGGATGGTGAAGTTGCGGAACTCGATGCGCAGGGTGCCCGCGTCGACGTACTTCTCGACCAGCTCGGGCTGGGTCTCGCGGGCGAACCGCCCGCAGAACGAGCACTGGTAGTCGGCGTATTCGACGAGCACGACCGGGGCGTCCTTCTTGCCGACGGCCAGCGGGTCGCCGTCCTCGCGCCGGCTGGTCTGCTTCGCCAGGTTGTCGTAGATCTTCTGGCGTTCGGTGCCCTCCGGGGGCAGCCCGGACGCGGCGGCCCGGGGCGCGCCGTCGCCCCCGGCGTCGCGGCCGCCCTCGACGGCCTTGCCGACGGCGACGGCGATGGCGATCACGGCCACGACGAGTGCGAGGACCGCACCGACGGCGGCCAGTTTGCGGGTGGGAGAGGCGGAAGCCGGGCGGGTGGGAGTGGAGGAACTGCGCCGGGCGGGCGTGGAGGAGTTGGGCATGCGGAAGCTCCGGTCGTACGGGGTGGATGAGTGGCCGGGTGCGTGGGCAGCGGCCTAGATCCGCAGTACGGGGCGGAGCGCGGTCGGGTCGGTGGCGGGTGCGCTGCCCGTGGGGGGCCGGGCGAGCGCGAACTGCGCGGGTGCGTCGGTGGCCAGCGGGGCGGGTCCTGTGGCGTCCGGGGCGAGCGGCTCACCACGGTGCGGGGTGGGCGGCGGAACGGACTCGTCGGGTGCCGGCGCGTGCCGGCCCTGGCACTTCTTCGGCACACCGGCCGCGGCTGGGTCGACGGCCTCGGGCGTCTGGCGCGAAGTCGCTGTCGACGGGGCATCGGGATTCTGGCGTGAACTCGCCGTCAGCGCGGCGTCGGGCGTCTGGCTGGAAAGCGCCGTCCGCGCGGTCTCCGTCGACCGGCCCGCCGGCTGCGCCTGGTCGCCGCCGGTCCGGCACAGCAGCGGCCCGAAAGTGACCGCGAGGAGAAGCAGCAGCGTCGTCGCGTACGACCGGCGCACATGCCGCATGTCGCCTCCTCCCGCGGTACCTGGCGCAAGCATCAACATCCCATCCTACGGACCGCGTCCGGGCATCCGGAGCACGGACCTTCCGGCCCCGCCACGCCGCCGCGCGCTCACCACGTCCGTATAACAGTCAGCGGAAGCGGTGGCCCAACCGGCTTTCATAAGGCCGGTGGCATAGCTCACCTTTGATCACGTACCAACAAGTGATGCTACGTCCCGACATGCCCGCATTTACACCTTTGGCAAGGTCACACCCGAGCTGCCATAGTCGACCGCGGCGGCCGCCGATCACCGGCCCGGCCGCCCCGGACCCCGCGGGCACCCCCCTTCCGCCCGCCGGAGGTCGGCACTGGGGCCCGACCCGCGTCATGCGGGAGGGCCCCAGTCCGCTTCCGGGGTCCGCGGGCGGGCCACCCCTCAGCGGTCGGTGACCCGCATTTCGAACCAGGTGGTCTTGCCGCGCGGCAGCAGATCCACGCCCCAGCGGTCGGAGAGCTTGTCGACGAGGAACAGGCCACGCCCGCTGGTGTCCATTTCCTGTACCGGCATGAGACACGGCAGCCCACGCGACGGGTCGCGCACCTCGATACGGATCCAGCCGCGGCGGCGCAGCATCCGCAGCCCGAAGCAGCGGGCCCCGGTGTGCCGTACGGCGTTGCCGACCAGTTCCGAGACCAGGAGCACGGCATGCTCGGCGAGCTGCGGCGAGAGGGACCACTGCTTCAGGAGGACGGCGCCGGTGAGCCGGCGGGCGATACCGGCGGACTGGGGGCGCGAGGGCAGCCGGACCTCGTCGAGAACGGGATCGGCGACCAGTTCGAGCGCCGCGGACACCGGGCGCCCCTGAGCCGGCACCGTCTTTCTGCCCGCTTCGGGGAGCGCCCAGCCCGCGGCGGCCGTGCCGCTCCGCGGCCGCGGCTGCTCCATTCCTTCGAGGCCCGCCATGCCCCCCATCATGGCCGCTACTTGGCCCCTTCGGGGGCGGAACCGAGGGAATCCGCAGCCCGGAACCAGCGGCTCCCGCCCCCCTGCGGGACATATGCCAACGGCAGTTAAGGTTCCGGCGCGACCCAACTGACCTGCGATGACCTCACGCATGCGAAGGACCGCCGACCGTCGCCAACAAGGCGCCCTTAAGCCGTAATTAAGTTTTCCGCAATTCGCCCACACGAGGCATGGCATCCCGGCCAAACCTCACGCGCCCCGCCAACACCAGGTGTTTCAGCGGAACTTGGCCTTGCCCGGTCCCTCCTCGACGAAGCTACGCATACCGGTCTCCCGGTCCTCGGTCGCGAACAGCCCCGCGAACCAGTTGCGTTCGATCGTCAGACCGGTGTCGATGTCCGTCTCCAGGCCCGCGTCGACGGACTCCTTGGCGGCCCGCAGCGCCAGCGCCGGACCGGCCGCCAGCCGCGCCGCCCAGGCGTGCGCCTGCTCGTAGACCTCGGCGGCCGGCACCACCCGGTCGACCAGACCGATGGTGAGCGCCTCGTCGGCCTTCACATGACGGCCGGTGAAGATGAGGTCCTTGGCCTTGGACGGGCCCACCAGCCGGGCCAGCCGCTGGGTGCCGCCGGCGCCCGGGATCAGTCCGAGCAGGATCTCGGGCTGGCCGAGCTTGGCGTTGTCGGCCGCGATCCGGAAGTCGGCGCAGAGCGCCAACTCGCAGCCGCCACCCAGCGCATAACCGGTGATCGCGGCGACCACCGGCTTGGGGATCCGGGCCACCGCGGTGAACGCGTCCTGCAGGGCCTTGGAGCGCACGACCATCGCCGGATGGTCCATGGCCTGCATTTCCTTGATGTCCGCGCCGGCCGCGAACACCTTCTCACCGCCCCAGATCACGACGGCGCGCACATCGTCGCGGCGAGTGGCCTCCTCGGCCAGCTCGCGCAGCCGGTCCTGGGTGGCGATGTCCAGTGCGTTCATCGGCGGGCGGTCCAGGCGGATGGTGCCGACGCCGTCGGCGACCTCGAGATTCACAGTCATGAGGGAAGGTTAGTCCTCGTTAACGACTGGGGGCCCGGTGCACTTGGTCACAGTGCGCCGGTCCCCGCCATACGTCCGATTCCGTACCGTCCGGGTCCGTACCTCCGAGGCCGGGGCGGACGACCGCCCTACTGGTCGGCCTTCCACTTCTCCCAGGAGAGGTTCCAGTCGCTGAAGCCGTTTTCCGGCTGGATCGTTTCATCATGCGAGTTCTTGACGATCACGACATCGCCGACGAGGGAGTTGCGGAAGAACCAGGCCGCCGGGGTGGACTTGTCGTGCCCGCCGCGCTCGTCGAACAGGCCGACACAGCCGTGGCTGGCGTTCCGGGTGCCGAACGTCGGCCTGCCCGACCAGTAGTTGCCGTGGATGAAGGTGCCGGACGTGCTCAGCCGCATCGCGTGCGGCACGTCCTTGATGTCGTACTCGCCGCCGAAGCCGACGGTGTCGCCGTTCATCCGCGTCACCGGGTGCTTCTCGCTGATCACCATCTGGCCGTTGTACGTCTCGGTGCCCGGCGCGCCCGAGGTGATCGGGATGGTCTTGATCGTCTTGCCGTCGCGGACCACGGTCATCTGCTTCGACTTGGCGTCGACCGTGCTCACCTGGCTGCGGCCGACGGTGAAGGAGACCTCCTTGGACTGGGTGCCGTAGACACCCGGCCGGCCCTGGACGCCGTCGAGATCGAGCTTGAGGGTGACCTTGGTGCCGGCCGCCCAGTACTTCTCGGGGCGGAAGTCGAGGCGGTCGTTGCCGAACCAGTGGCCCTCGACCGGGACGGAAGGTTTCGCCGTGACCTTGATGGCGTCCTCGACGGCCTTGGGGTCGGTGATGCCGCGGGTGAAGTGGATGGAGACCGGCATTCCGACGCCGACCTCCTGGCCGTTCTCCGGGGTGTACTGGCCGATGAAGGTGTTCTTGGGGACGAGAGTGGTGAAGCGGGAGTGCTCCGCCGCTTCCCGGCCCTGCGCGTCCTTGGCTATCGCGTCGACGGTGTACTCGGTCGAGGCGCCGAGGTGGCCGCTCGGCTGCCATACGGCGCCGCCGCCGGATATCTTGCCGGCTATCTCGTTGCCCTTGCCGTCCTTGACCTTGACGGACGTGAGCCTGCCCTTGTGGGCGGTCACCTTCAGCGCGCCGCTGGTGGCGACGTCGTCCGCGCCGTCCTTGGGCGCTATCGTGACGGCCGCCCGCGAGGCGGACTTGTCGGCGCCCGCCTTGCCGGCCGGCTTGTCGTCGTCGCCGTCATCGCCACCGCACGCGGTCACCAGCAGCAGCATGGAGGCGAGCAGCGAGGCCAGGGGCAACGCGCGCGGCGCTCCTCCTCCGCGTGGCCACCGCCGCCGGCGAGCCGGCTCCCCCGATATCGGCTGCACGTTCACGACTGGCCCCTTCCCCCTCGCACGGCCGCGATTCCCCCGCGCGCGGACGCGTACAGCCGCGCGCTTGCCGTTAGATAACCACACCGCGGTGACAGTGGACTCCCCGCCATTGTCACCGTTTAGTCCCAAGTGCAAGCGGTGGTACGAGGGTTTACGGACGGTAGCGGAGTGACCGGCGGTTTCGTCCGGAAGTCGTCCGGATTCGACCGGTCGTCGGGGGACGGAGCGGCACCGCGGGCCGCCGGATCAGCGCAGCGCGGAGCCCGCCCGCCAGCGCGCCCACGACATGTTCCAGCCACCGAGACCGTTGTCCGGCGCCACCATGCGGTCCCGCGAGTTCCGCACCTCGACGGTGTCACCGACGATCGAACGGGCGAAGAGCCAGCCGGCCGGGGTGTTCGGGCCGCCGCCCCTGACGTCCTTGAGCCCCACGCAGCCGTGGCTGGTGTTGCGGCCGCCGAAGATGGCGGGCGGCGCCCAGTAGTTGCCGTGCAGGAAGGTCCCCGACCGGGTGAGGCGCATCGCGTGCGGGACGTCCTTGATGTCGTACTCGCCGCCGAAGCCGACCGTGTCGCCGTTCATCCGGGTCACCGACTGGCGGGCCAGGATCACCATCTTCCCGTTGTAGGTGGGGTTCTTGGCGTCACCCGCGGTGATCGGCAGCCGGGCCAGGACCCGGCCGGAGCGGCGCACCGTCAGGGTGTGCCGGGCGGCGTCGATGGTGCTGATCTGGTCCCGGCCGACCCGGTAGCGGATCGTCTTGCGCTGCAGCCCGTAGGCGTCCGGGCCGGTCTGCACGTCGCGCAGCCGCAGGTCGACGGTGATCACGGTGCCCGGCCGCCAGCGTTCGCGGGGCCGGAAGTCCAGCCTCCGGGAGCCGAACCAGTGGGGGGCGATCTCGACGGCCGGCCTGGCGGTGACCCTGATGGCGCGTTCGACGGCGGCACGGTCGGCGATCCGGCGGTTGAAGGCCAGCGAGACGATCATGCCGGTGCCGACCGTGGTGTTGTTCTCGGGCGTGTAGTAGCCGATGACGCGGTGCGGGGGCACGAAAGTGCGGAAGGTGGTGTGGCGGGCGATGCGGCGGCCCTCGCCGTCCAGCGCGAGCACGTCGACGGCGTACTCGGCGCCGAGCGCGAGCCGGCCGGACGTCGGCCGCCAGGACAGTCCGTCCGGCGAGATCAGGCCGCTGACGGACCGCCGGCCGGGGTTTCCGGCTCCCCGGTCACCGCCCCCGGTCCTGCGGACCTCGACCCGCTCCAGCCGCCCGTCCGCCACCCGGACCGCCAGCCGCTCCCGGGTCCGCACGCCCTGCGCGCCGTCCCCCGGGAGGACCCGGATCACCTCCTCCGGGGAGCGCGGCCGGTCGCCGGCGAGCACGGCCGAGGAGGCGCAGCCGGCGAGCGCCACCGATCCGGCGAGCACGGTGACGACGGCCATGGCGACGGCGCGGACACGGCGGGAACGGCCCCGCGTCCGGCTCCTCCCCCGGCTCCGCGCAGGGTCCTTCGCAGGCGCCTTCACCTGGGCCTTCACCTGGGCATATGCCGGATCCTCCACATAGACGGTCATATCCTGAATTGTGCCTGATGATGCGTCAGTTACGGGCGATGACATGAACCGGAATGTCACGGAGAGTTCGCCGGGCGCCCGCTGCGAGCGGAAGCGTGAGGCAACGCCCGGTTGCGGGAAGAACAACGGAAAGGGCGACGACGCGCGCACGACCGGGACTCCGTGCGCGGGCCGCCGCCCGACTGAGCCATGAGCCGCAGGAGGCCGGCACGTGTCGAGCGCACCTGAGCAGGCCGCGGTGGCGGACGAACCGCTCGCCCCACCCGCCGCCGTCCGCCCCGGCAGTCCGACGCCCCTCGGGGCCCGTTACCGCACCGGGCCCGACGGGGTCGCGGGCACCAATTTCGCCCTGTGGGCGGGCGGCGCGGAGGCCGTGGAGATCTGCCTCTTCGACGACGACGGCCACGAGACACGCCATCCGCTGACCGAGCTGACCCACGAGATCTGGCACGGCTTCCTGCCCGGCGTACGCCCCGGGCAGCGCTACGGCTACCGGGTGCACGGCCGGTGGGACCCGTGGGCCGGCGCCCGCTGGAATCCGGCCAAGCTGCTTCTCGACCCGTACGCGCGGGCCGTGGACGGCGACTTCGACGGCGGCCCGGGAGCCGCGGGACCGCGGCCCGCCCTGCCCGCCGAGCTCTACGGGCATGTGCGGGACTGGCCGCAGCAGGAGATCGCCGACACGGTGCGCGACGACCGCGACTCCGCGCCGTACGTCCCCAAGGGCGTGGTGGTCGGCGACGACACCTGCGACGGGCCGGGGGACGACGAGTGGCGGGACGACCGGCGCCCGAAGACCCCGTGGCCGGACTCCGTCCTCTACGAGCTGCACGTACGCGGCTTCACGATGCGTCACCCCGGCATCCCCGGGCATCTGCGCGGCACCTACGCCGGCCTCGCGCACCCCGCCGCCCTGGAGCACCTCACCCGGCTCGGTGTCACCGCCGTGGAGCTGCTGCCCGTGCATCAGTTCGCGCACGAGGACCACCTGGTGCGCCGGGGGCTGCGCAACTACTGGGGCTACAACTCCATCGGCTACTTCGCGCCACACGCCGCGTACGCCGCCACCGGCACCCGGGGACAGCAGGTCGGCGAGTTCAAGCGGATGGTGCGCGCGCTGCACGACGCGGGCATCGAGGTGATCCTCGACGTCGTCTACAACCACACCGCCGAGGCCGGCGAACTGGGCCCGACCCTCTCCCTCCGGGGCATCGACAACCGCGGCTACTACCGCCTTCAGGACGACGCCCGGCGCTACGCCGACTACACGGGCTGCGGCAACACCCTGCATGTGGTGCAGCCCCACGTACTGCGCCTCATCACCGATTCGCTGCGCTACTGGGTCACCGAGATGGGGGTGGACGGCTTCCGCTTCGACCTGGCGGCCGCCCTGGCCCGCTCGATGCACGACGTCGACATGCTCTCCCCGTTCCTCGCGGTGATCGCCCAGGACCCGGTGCTGCGCCGGGTGAAGCTGATCGCCGAGCCCTGGGACGTGGGCTCCGGCGGCTATCAGGTCGGCGCCTTCCCGCCCCTGTGGACGGAGTGGAACGACCGCTACCGCGACACGGTCCGCGACTTCTGGCGCGGCGCCCAGCCCGACGTCCGCGACCTGGGCTACCGCCTGTCCGGATCGAGCGACCTGTACGCCTGGGGCGGCCGCCGCCCGTACGCCTCGGTCAACTTCATCACCGCGCACGACGGCTTCACCCTCCGCGACCTGGTCACCTACGAGCACAAACGCAACGCGGACAACGGGGAGGGCAACCGCGACGGCACCCACGACAACCGGGCCTGGAACTGCGGTGCCGAAGGCGAGAGCGACGACCCGGGCATCAACGCCCTGCGCCGCCGCCAGCTCCGCAACCTGCTCACCACCCTGCTGCTGTCCACCGGCGTCCCGATGCTGGTCGCGGGCGACGAGATGGGCCGCACCCAGCACGGCAACAACAACGCCTACTGCCAGGACAACCCGATCAGTTGGCTCGACTGGTCGCTGCTCGACGATCCGCGGTGGCGGGGGCTGGCCGAGCTGACCGCCCGCCTGATCGGGCTGCGCCGGGCCCATCCCGTACTGCGCCGCCGCGCCTTCTTCTCCGGCCGGCCGCGGGAGCGCGGCGGGCTGCGCGACCTGGCCTGGTTCAGCGCCGAGGGCACGGAAATGGCCGAGCGGGACTGGTACGCGCCGGGGGCGACGCTGGGCATGTACCTGTCCGGCAACGACATCTCGCAACGCGACGCCCAGGGCAGCCGCATCGTCGACGACAGCTTCCTCGCCGTCCTGCACGCCGCCGAGCACCCCCGGTCCGTCACCCTCCCCGGGCCGCCCTGGGCCCAGACCTACGAACTCCTCGTCGACACCGGCGACGAGGGACCGCCGCCGGCGGACACCCGGTACAAGGCGGGCACCACCCTCACCGTTCCCGGCCGGTCGGTGCTGCTGTTCCGGGCGGAATCCGGCTGACTCGGCACGGCCCCGGGCCCGGCCGGGAGAAAACCAAGTGAGCATTGTCAGTGCCGCGGCTTACGCTCGCGAGTGATGGCCGATACCGCGCAGACGACGCCCCAGACCGCCCCGACCACCCCCTTACGACGCTCCGCGGTGCGCTCGCTGTTGCGCCTGTGGCCGTTCGTCCGCCCGGTGCGGACGCGGCTGTTTCTGGCCGCGTTCGTGGCGGTGCTCGCGTCATGCATAGGACTGGTCATCCCGCTGGTGCTCAAGTGGCTGGTGGACGGTCCGGTGACGGAGCGGGATCCGGGCGGTACGTGGCTGGGCGGCGGGTATCTGCTGCTCCTCGGGATCGCCGAGGCGCTGCTGTTCGGGGTACGGCGGGTGCTGGTGGCGCGGCCGCTCGCCAGTGTCGAGGCGGCGATGCGCGAGGCGCTCTACCGCCACATCCAGCGGCTGCCGGTCGCCTTCCACGACCGCTGGGCGTCCGGCCAGCTGCTGTCGCGCGCCACCACCGACCTTCAGCTGCTGCGTATGTTCCTCGCCTTCCCGCTGGTGTTCCTGCTGGTCAACGGCGCCACCATCCTGGTGGGCTGTGTGCTTCTGCTGGCGCAGCGCTGGTCGCTCGGGCTGGTGCTGCTGGCGCCGGTGCTGCCGCTGATGGTGATGTGCTCGGTCTTCGAGGCGAAGTACGCGGTCGCGGCGCGCCGGGCGCAGGACCAGGTGGGCGATCTGACGACGGTGGTCGAGGAGTCGGTGCTCGGCATCCGGATCATCAAGGGCTTCGGACGGCATCGCAGCCAGGCCCGCGCGTTCAAGGAGCTGACGCACCGGCTGCGGACCACCGAGCTGCACAAGGCGCGGCTGCTGGCGGCCATCTGGTGCGTCATCACGACCCTGCCGGAGATAGCCATCGGAGCGACCCTGGTGCTCGGCACCGTCCAGGTGGCCGACGACGCGCTGTCGGCGGGCACGCTCGTCGCGTTCCTGTCGACGGCCCTGGCGCTGCGCTGGCCGGTTGATTCCATCGGCTTCCTGCTGGCCATGAGCAACGAGGCGGCGACGGCCACGGACCGGTACTTCGAGGTCATGGACGAGAAGGCCGTGACGGACGAGGGCCGCGACGGAGCGGTGGGGAGCGGTGAAACCGGAAGCGGGCAGGCCGGGGGCGGCGAGGCCGGTGACCCGGCGCGCGCCGCCGGCGGACTGGTCTTCGAAGGCGTCGAGTTCCGGTATCCCGATGCGGCGGAGGACACCCCGCCGACCCTCCGGGGCATCGATCTGCACATACGGCCGGGCGAGACCATGGCGCTGGTCGGCGCGACGGGCAGCGGGAAGACCACGCTGACGGCGCTGGTGCCCCGGCTGTACGACCCGACGGCGGGCCGGATCACCGTGGACGGACGGGACCTCGCCTCGCTCAGCCGGGACGAGGCGCGGGCGCTGGTCGCCGTCGCTTTCGAGGAGCCCACGCTCTTCTCGGCGACCGTGGCGGAGAACGTCCTGATGGGCGCGGAGGGTGCCCAAGAGGCCGATCTGCTGCGGGCGTTACGGGTCGCGCAGGCCGACGGGTTCGTCGGCGCCCTCCCCGAAGGCACCGCCACCCAGGTCGGTGAGCAGGGCCTGAGCCTCTCCGGCGGCCAGCGGCAGCGGCTCGCCCTGGCCCGCGCGGTGGTCGGCCGGCCGCGCTTCCTGATCCTCGACGATCCGCTCTCCGCGCTCGACGTCCACACCGAGGCCCTGGTGGAGGCCGCCCTGCGCCGGGTCCTGGCGACCACCACCGCCCTGGTCGTCGCCCACCGCCCGTCGACGGTGCTGCTCGCCGACCGGGTGGCGCTGCTGTCCGGCGGCCGGATCACCGCCGTCGGCACCCACCACGAACTGCTCCGGGACAACCCCGAGTACGCCACGCTGATGTCCGGGACGTCTGGGATGTCCGGTGAAGCGGACCGGAGCGAGGGGGAGAGCGTCCGATGACGACCACCGCCACCGACCTGCCGGCCGATGACCACGAGGGCGCGGACGCCCCACGGCCACCGGCCGGTTCCGACGCGTTCGAACGGGACGTCCTGCCGACGCCCAAGGGCGCCTCGCGCTCCCTGCTGCGTTCGCTGCTGGCGCCGCACCACCGCCGCGTCTGGACGATCGCCGTGCTGCTCCTCCTCCAACAGCTCGCCGTACAGGCCGGCCCGCTGCTGGTGGCGTACGCCATCGACCACGCCGTCCCGGCGCTGCGGTCCGGCGACCACGGTCCGCTGATCGCCGTTGCGCTGGTGGCCGCGCTGTGCGCCACGGCGTCCGGCGGGCTCCAGTTCGCGTTCATCAAGGTCTCGGCCCGGGTCAGCCAGGACGCCCTGCTCGACCTCCGCGGCCGGATCTTCCGGCACGGGCAGGCGCTCAGCCTGGACTTCCACGAGCGCTATACGTCCGGCCGGCTGATCTCCCGTGCCACGACCGATGTGGAGTCGCTGCGCGAACTCCTCGACGAGGGCCTCCAGGAGCTGATCACGGTCGTCCTCTCGACCGTCTACATCACCGCGACCCTGGTCTTCCTGGACTGGGGCCTCGGGGCCGCCGCCGTCGCCTCCGCCGCGCCGCTCCACCTCTTCGTACGCTCCTTCCAGCGCCGCTCGCAGCGGGTCTACAGCGCGAAGTCCACGGCGATCGCGGCCGTCATCGTGAAGTTCACCGAGACCATCAACGGCATCCGCCCGGTGCAGGCGTTCCGCCGCGAGCGGCCCAACGACGCCGCGTTCGCCCGGCTGAACCACGACCATGAGCGGGTGAACGGCACCGCCACCCTGGAGATGGCCCGGTATGTCGTCTCGTCCCGGCTGGTGGCCAACTTCGCGGTCGCCGCGATCGTCCTGTGGGGCGCGTACCGCGTCGCCTCCGGCGGACTCGCGCTCGGGGTGCTGGCCGCCGCGGCGCTCTATCTGCGCCGGCTGTACGACCCCATCGACCGGCTGGGGATGTTCCTCAACTCGTATCAGTCCGCGGCCGCTTCGCTGGAGAAGATCGCCGGGCTGCTGGCCCAGCGGCCCGGCGTACCGGAGTCGGCGGAGCCGGTCGCGCTGCCGGCCGTGGCGGCCGGCCGGCCGGGCCGCGAGGTGGAGTTCCGCGGCGTCCGCTTCGCCTACCGTACGGGCGGCGAGGTGCTGCCCCGCTTCGATCTGACCCTCGCGGCGGGCTCCACGCTCGCCGTGGTCGGCGCCACGGGAGCCGGCAAGTCCACCCTCGCCAAGCTGCTGGCGCGCTTCTACGACCCCACCGAGGGGCGCGTCCTGCTCGACGGGGTCGACCTGCGCGATCTGTCCACCGCGGCGCTGCGGCGCGGCGTGGTGATGGTCACCCAGGAGGCGTTCCTGTTCTCCGGCACGGTCGCCGAGAACATCGCCATCGGCCGCCCGGACGCCACCCGCGCGGAGATCGAGCTGGCCGCGAAGGCCATCGGCGCGCATGACTTCATCACCGGCCTGCCGGACGGCTACGACACCGATGTCCGCAAGCGCGGTGGCCGCATCTCCGCAGGCCAGCGGCAGTTGGTCGGCTTCGCCAGGGCGCTGCTCGCGGACCCCGCCGTGCTCATCCTGGACGAGGCGACCAGCTCCCTGGACATCCCCGGCGAGCGGGCGGTACAGCGCGCCATGAGTACGGTGCTCCAGGGCCGTACGGCCGTGGTCATCGCACACCGGCTGTCCACGGTCGAGATCGCCGACCGCGTCCTGGTCATGGCCGACGGGCGGATCGTCGAGGACGGACCGCCGGCCACGCTGATCGCGGGCCGCGGCCGCTTCGCGGAGCTGCACGCGGCATGGCGGGAGAGCGTGCGCTGAGACCGGCCGGGCCGCCCGCGGCGGCCCCGGCCAGGCCCCCGCGGCACGCCCGCACCGTCCGTCATGCGAACACGGATTTCGCGCAACGGACGGTTTCCGGCCAATTAGTTGAACGGAGCCTGACAACCGGCCGTCTGAGGTGGGACTCTTCCCCGCAACCGCCGCGCGGCCCCCACAGCACCGCCCCTCGCGGCAGTCCGTTCCACCCGATGCGGCACGTTTCCCGCATCCGCATGTTTCCCCCCACACGCTCCATGAGTTCTGCCTCGCTCTGCCCGGACGGCCGTCGCCGCCCGGTCCCCCTCGGCCGCCGTCGAGTCGCGGCCACCGCAGAAGGAGTCAGTGTGAGACGCACCCCCCATAGACGCGCCGTAGCGACCGGCGCGTTGGTCGCCGTCACGGCGATGCTGGCCGTCGGCGTACAGGCCGGCACCGGCTCGGCGGCCGCCCAGCGGCCCGGCACCACACATGCCACCGCCGACCCCGGCGCACTGCCGGTCAAGCTGTCCCCGTCCCAGCGTGCGGAGCTGATACGGGCAGCCGGCGCCACCACCGCCGAGACCGCGAAGCTGCTGAAGCTCGGCGCGAAGGAGAAGCTGGTCGTCAAGGACGTCAGCAAGGACGCCGACGGCACCACGCACACCCGCTACGAGCGCACCTACGACGGGCTGCCCGTCCTCGGCGGCGACCTCGTGGTGCACCAGAGCAAGGGCGGCACGCTCAAGGGCGTCACCAAGGCCGTCCGCGCACAGCTCAAGGTCGCGAGCACCACCGCGAAGATCAAGCCGGCCACCGCCGAGGCGAAGGCCGTCAAGTCAGCGCAGGCGCGCGGGTCGAAGCAGACCGAGGCGGCGAAGGCACCGCGCAAGGTGGTCTGGGCCGCCGACGGCACTCCGGTGCTCGCGTACGAGACCGTGGTCGGCGGGCTCCAGGACGACGGCACGCCCAACGCGCTGCATGTCATCACGGACGCCAGCACCGGCGCCAAGATCTTCGAGTACCAGGCGATCGAGAACGGCGTCGGCAACAGCAAGTACAGCGGCAAGGTCACCATCGGGACGTCCGGCTCGGCGCCGAACTTCACGATGACGGACGCGACCCGCGGCAACCACAAGACGTACAACCTCAACCACGGCTCGTCGGGGACCGGTTCGCTGTTCACCGACGCCGACGACACCTGGGGCGACGGTACGGCGCAGAACGCCCAGACGGCGGGCGTCGACGCGGCCTACGGCGCACAGGAGACCTGGGACTACTACAAGACCGTGCACGGCCGCAGCGGCATCCGCGGTGACGGCGTCGGCGCGTACTCCCGTGTCCACTACGGCAACAGCTACGTCAACGCCTTCTGGGACGACGGCTGCTTCTGCATGACGTACGGCGACGGCAGCGGCAACGCCAACCCGCTGACCTCCATCGACGTGGCCGGCCACGAGATGACGCACGGCGTCACCGCGGCCACCGCCGACCTCACCTACAGCGGGGAGTCCGGTGGCCTGAACGAGGCGACCTCCGACATCTTCGGTACGGCGGTGGAGTTCTACGCCAACAACGCCGCCGACCCCGGTGACTACCTCATCGGCGAGAAGATCAACATCAATGGCGACGGCACCCCGCTGCGCTACATGGACAAGCCCAGCAAGGACGGCGCGTCCGCCGACTACTGGTCCAGCAACGTCGGCGACAAGGACGTGCACTACTCGTCCGGCGTCGCCAACCACTTCTTCTACCTGCTGTCCGAGGGCAGCGGCCCGAAGGACATCGGCGGGGTGCACTACGACAGCCCGACCTTCGACAAGCTGCCGGTCCCCGGCATCGGCCGGGCCAACGCCGAGAAGGTGTGGTTCAAGGCGCTCACCCAGTACATGAGCGCCAACACCAACTACGCGGCGGCGCGCACCGCCACGCTCAAGGCGGCCGCCGACCTCTTCGGCCAGGACAGCCCGACGTACAACACGGTCGCCAACACCTGGGCGGCGGTCAACGTCGGCTCCCGCGTCCCGGGCGACGGTGGCGGCACCGTCTTCGAGAACACCACCGATGTGGCGATCCCGGACGCGGGCGCGGCGGTCACCTCGCCGGTCACCGTCAGCCGCAGCGGCAACGCGCCCAGCGCGCTCCAGGTGACGGTGGACATCGTGCACACCTACCGCGGCGACCTGGTCATCGACCTGATCGCGCCGGACGGTACGGCGTACCGGCTGAAGAACTCCAACGCCAACGACTCGGCGGACAACGTGAAGGCGACCTACACCGTCAACGCCTCGTCGAAGGCGGCGAGCGGCACCTGGAAGCTGCGGGTCAAGGACGTCTACGCCGAGGACACCGGCTACATCAACGGCTGGAAGCTCACCTTCTGACGAGGTGCCAACACCACAGCGTCACCTTTGTGTGACAGAGGGGTTTCAGCACCTCACAAATCGTCCCAAGTAGGAGACAAAACAAGCAAGTTGGGCGTCGCCCCTGCATAACGGGGGCGGCGCCCGCCTCCGTTATGCGGACAACGATCTCCCCTGTACGGACGATTTTCGGCCAACTCGTGATTACCCCCCTGACATGCACGCGTTCGAATGGCAGTCTTCCCGAACGCATGTCACACCCGCATCGCTTTGCACCCCCACCATTTGGCAAAGTTGAAGGAGCACGTAGTGACCCCCCACATATCCCGTAAGACTCGTGTGACCGGTGCCGCCCTCGCGGCCGCAGGCCTTCTGGCCGCCGGCATCACCGTAGGAACCGCGGGCGCCTCCACCACGCAGACCAGCGCGAAGAGCGCCATGCCGATCAAGCTGAGCGCCTCGCACCGCGCGGAGCTGCTGCGTGACGCGAGCACCACCAAGGCCCAGACCGCCAAGGAGCTCGGCCTCGGCTCGCAGGAGCAGCTCGTCGTCAAGGACGTCATCAAGGACGCCGACGGCACCACGCACACCCGGTACGAGCGCACCTTCGGCGGACTCCCCGTCCTGGGCGGCGACTTGGTCGTGCACACCGCCAAGGGCGGCGCCATCAAGAGCACCACCAAGGCGAGCAAGCACTCGATCAAGGTGGCCTCCACCACGGCGAAGATCGCCCCCACCGCCGCCGCGAAGTCCGCGCAGGGCACCGCCACCAAGACCCTCAGCGCCAAGGGCGCCGACGCGCAGACCCCCAAGAAGGTCGTCTGGGCCGCCTCCGGCAAGCCCGTCCTCGCGTACGACACCATCGTCAAGGGTGTCCAGAAGGACGGCACGCCCAGCAGGATGCACGTCATCACCGACGCCAACACCGGCAAGAAGCTCTTCCAGTACGACGAGATCCACACCGGCAAGGGCGAGAGCCAGTACAGCGGCAGCGTCGAGCTGGGCACCAAGAAGGACGGCGGCAAGTTCACGCTGACCGACGACGGGCGCGGTGGCCACAAGACCACCAACCTGGAGAACAGCGAGAACGGTGAGGGCAAGCCGTTCTCGGACGACGACGACGCGTGGGGCACCGGCAAGCCCGACGACCCGCAGACCGCAGCCGTGGACGCGGCCTACGGCGCGGGCGTGACCTGGGACTACTACAAGACCGTGCACGGCCGTGAGGGCATCAAGGGCGACGGCAAGGGCGCCTCGTCCCGCGTCCACTACGGCGACAGCTACGTCAACGCGTTCTGGGACGACAGCTGCTTCTGCATGACGTACGGCGACGGCGAGGGCAACAAGAAGCCGCTCACCGCGCTCGACGTCGCGGCGCACGAGATGTCGCACGGTGTCACCGCCGCCACCGCCAACCTGGAGTACAGCGGCGAGTCCGGCGGCCTCAACGAGGCCACCTCGGACATCTTCGGTACCTCGGCCGAGTTCTTCGCCAAGAGCGAGAAGGACCCGGGCGACTACCTCATCGGCGAGAAGATCGACATCAACGGTGACGGCTCCCCGCTGCGCTACATGGACAAGCCCAGCAAGGACGGCCAGTCGCAGGACAACTGGGACTCCAACACCGGCGGTCTCGACCCGCACTACTCCTCGGGCGTCGCCAACCACTTCTTCTACCTGCTGTCCGAGGGCAGCGGCCCGAAGGAGATCGGTGGCGTGAAGTACGACAGCCCGACGGCGGACGGCTCCAAGGTCGAGGGCATCGGCCGGGACAAGGCCGAGAAGATCTGGTTCAAGGCCCTCACCGAGTACATGACCTCGACCACCGACTACAAGGGCGCGCGCGAGGCGACCGTCAAGGCCGCCACCGACCTGTACAAGGCCGGCAGCCCGGAGGTCAAGGGCGTCGAGGCCGCGTGGGCCGGCGTCGCGGTCAAGTAAGCGGTCGAGCAGAGCGAACACGCGACAGGCGGCAACGCACTGATCGTGCCGGGGTGACCTGACCCCGGAGCGGGCGGTGCCCGGAGTCTCTCCGGGCACCGCCTTCGCGTCGTGTCGGGGTCAGGAAGACCCCGCCCACGCGTCCGTCCCGGTGGCGCTCACCGCAACAGCACCCCGGGCGCCTCCCCTGCCGCCTCCCCCGTCGTCTCCGTGGGCAGGGCGACCAGGCCCGGCTCCGCGCCGCCGGCCAGCAGCCGGTGGGCGGGCAGGATGCGGACGGTGTAGCCGAAGGAGCCGGTGCGGTCCAGGGCGAGCGCGCCCTCGTAGCGGTGGCCGGCCGCGAGGTCGGGTCCTGCGGCCGGTTTGAGCGGTACAGCGGTGGCGTCGATGATCCGGTCTGAGCCGTCGACCCGGCCGGAGACCACCTGCACCTCGACGTCGTCGGGGGTGAGGTCGCCGAGCGTCACCCGCACCCGCAGCGCGAGGGTGGCGCCCAGCTCCCCGCTGCCGTCGGACTGCCGGCCGTCGGACGGTCCCGCGCCGCCGCCGGTCTCCACGTGGTCGACCGAGACCCGCGGCCAGGCGGCACGTAACCGCGCCTTGTACGCGGCGAGTTCGCGGGCGGCTTCCGGGGTCAGGGCGCGATGGGCGTACGCGGCCGGGGCGTAGAGCCGGTCGACATACTCGCGCACCATGCGTCCGGCGAGCACCTTGGGCCCCAGCGTGGTCAGCGTGCGACGGACCATCTCGACCCAGCGGCCCGGGATCCCGGTGTCGTCGCGGTCGTAGAAGCGCGGCGCGACCTGCTGTTCCAGCAGCGTGTAGAGGGCGTTGGCCTCCAGGTCGTCGCGCCGGTCGTCGTCGGTGGCGGCCCCGTCGGCGGTCGGGATGGACCAGCCGAAGTCCGGCTCGTACCACTCGTCCCACCAGCCGTCGCGCACCGACAGGTTCAGCGCGCCGTTGAGGGCCGCCTTCATCCCGGAGGTGCCGCACGCCTCCAGGGGCCGCAGCGGGTTGTTGAGCCAGACGTCGCAGCCCGGGTAGAGCTTCTGGGCCATCGCCATGCCGTAGTCGGGCAGGAAGACCAGGCGGTGCCGGACCCGGGGGTCGTCGGCGAACCGCACCAGCTCCTGGACGAGCCGTTTGCCGCCCTCGTCGGCGGGGTGCGCCTTGCCAGCGACGACGATCTGGACGGGGCGTTCGGGGTGCAGCAGCAGCTCCGTCAGCCGGTCCCGGTCGCGCAGCATGAGGGTGAGGCGCTTGTAGGACGGCACCCGGCGGGCGAACCCGATGGTCAGGACGCCGGGGTCGAGCACCCGCTCGATCCAGCCGAGCTCCGCGCTGCCCGCGCCGCGCTGCCGCCAGGAGGCGCGCAGCCGTTCGCGGACCTCGGTCACCAGCTGTTCGCGCAGGGTGCGGCGCAGCTCCCAGATGGCGGCGTCGGGGATGTTGGCGACCGCCGCCCAGCGCTGCGAGCCGCCGACGGTCAGCGCCTCCTCCGTCCGCCCGGCGCCGACCTGCCGCGCGCCGAGCCGCAGCACTTCGGGCGCGACCCAGGTCGGAGCGTGCACCCCGTTGGTGACGGAGCTGATCGGCACCTCGTCGGCGTCGAATCCGGGCCACAGTCCGGCGAACATCTCCCGGCTGACCCGGCCGTGCAGGGTGGAGACGCCGTTGGCGCGCTGGGCCAGCCGCAGTCCCATCACGGCCATGTTGAAGAGCCCCGGCTCGCCGCCCGGATAGGACTCGCGGCCGAGTTCGAGGACCCGTCCGGGGTCGATGCCGGGCAGCTCGCCGTCGTCGCCGAAGTGCCGGGCGACCAGTTCGCGGTCGAAGCGGTCGATGCCGGCGGCGACGGGGGTGTGCGTGGTGAAGACCGTGCCGGCGCGTACGGCCTCCAGGGCGGCGTCGAACTCCAGGCCCCCGTCGGCGAGTTCACGGATCCGTTCCAGACCGAGGAAGCCGGCATGGCCCTCGTTGGTGTGGAAGACCTCGGGCGCGGGGTGGCCGGCCAGCCGGCAGTACGCGCGCACCGCCCGTACGCCGCCGATGCCCAGCAGCATCTCCTGGAGCAGCCGGTGTTCGCTGCCGCCCCCGTAGAGCCGGTCGGTCACCTCGCGCTCGCCGGGGCCGTTCTCCTCCACATCGGAGTCGAGGAGCAGCAGCGGGACCCGGCCGACCTGGGCCTGCCAGATGGCCGCGTACAGCCGGCGGCCGCCGGGGAGGGCGAGTACCACCTGTGCGGGCGTGCCGTCGGGCTCGCGCAGCATGGTCAGCGGCAGCTCGTTCGGGTCGAGGACGGGGTAGTGCTCCTGCTGCCAGCCGTCGCGGGACAGCGACTGCCGGAAGTAGCCGTGCCGGTAGAGGAGTCCTACGCCGATCAGCGGTACGCCCAGGTCACTGGCGGCCTTGAGGTGGTCGCCGGCGAGGATGCCGAGGCCGCCGGAGTACTGGGGCAGTACGGCGGTGATGCCGAACTCGGGTGAGAAGTAGGCGATGGCGGCGGGCCGGCCGGGGGTTCCGTCCTCGGCCCCGCCGGCCCCGCCGGCCCCATCGGGCAGGAGTGCTTCCTGGTACCAGCGGCGGCCGTGCACATAGTCGTGGAGATCGTCGACGGCGGCGGTCAGCCGGCGCAGGAAACGGCGGTCCGAGGCCAGCTCGGCGAGCCGCTCGGCGGAGACGTCGGCGAGCAGCCGTACCGGATCGGCGCCCGCCCGCCGCCAGCCCTCGGGGTCGACGGACTGGAACAGCTCACGGGTCTCGGGGTGCCATGACCAGCGCAGATTGCGCGCCAGGTGGCAGAGGGGTCGAAGGGGTTCGGGAAGGACGGGACGCACGGTGAATCGACGAATGGCCTTCACTCCTCGACCGTAGCGGCGCCGCGCCCCCGGCAACCAGGACGCGCCCCGGTCAGACCCCCATCCGTACTCATGGGTCAGCCGATATGGCCGAATCCACCCCCTGATTCGCTCTTGTAAGGACACCCGCCTGGCGAGAGGCTGCGTTGAGCGCCGACGGGCCCCGGCGCGGCACCGGACATCCCCCCACCGCAACTCCGCTGTGTTCACACCGAGTTGAGGAGGCGACCGCCGATCGTGTCAGCGCTGCGCAGGACCCGTCCGCGAGGCGTCCCCGGCATTTCCGGCGGACCACGGCGCGCCCGTGGTTACGTACCAGTAGTTCGCATACAACCGGATTGCCCGGCCACTGTCCGAGGGAAGACTCAGCCAGTACGCCGTTGCCGCACCTCATCCGCACCCTCAGGCCCGGCTGGTGCACCCGCCGCCAACCGAGTGAAAGCGGACAGAAGCGCCCATGCCCGCGCCCCGTCCCCCTGCCATGAAGCGGATACAAAGGACAAAATCCCTGCACAGCATCACGAGCCCCTGGTGAGCCCATGATCGGTCGCATCCCTGTTCTGGACATCCGCCCGCAGATCGATTGCGGCCGCCGCCCGGCGAAGGCGGTGGTGGGCGAGGCCTTCGAAGTCTCGGCCACCGTCTTCCGAGAAGGGCATGACGCGGTGGGCGCCAATGTGGTGCTGCGCAACCCGGCCGGCCGCTGCGGCCCCTGGACCCCGATGTCCGAGCGGATGCCCGGCACCGACCACTGGAGCGCGGAGGTCACCCCGAACATCGAGGGCCGTTGGACGTACACCGTCGAGGCCTGGTCCGATCCGATCGCCACCTGGCGGCAGCACGCCCGGATCAAGATCCCGGCGGGTATCGACTCCGAGCTGGTGCTCGCCGAGGGCGCCGCGCTCCACGAACGGGCGGCCTCGGACGTCCCCAAGAGCGACGGCCGGGAGTCGGTGCTCGCCGCCGTGGACGCGCTGCGCAATGCCGAGCTGCCCGCCGCCACCCGCCTCGCCGCCGCGCTGTCCCCCGAGGTCACCGGCACGCTGGAGCGCCATCCGCTGCGCGAACTGCTCACCGTCTCGCGCCCGATGCCGCTGGTCGTCGAGCGCCGAAGGGCCCTGTACGGCTCGTGGTACGAGCTCTTCCCGCGCTCCGAGGGCGCCACCACCGCACCGGACGGCACCCTTGTCAGCGGCACCCTGCGCACCGCCGCCGAACGGCTGCCCGCCGTCGCCGCCATGGGCTTCGACGTCGTCTATCTCCCGCCGGTCCACCCCATCGGCACCGCCTTCCGCAAGGGCCCCAACAACGCGCTGTCCGCGGGCCCGGACGACGTCGGCTCCCCCTGGGCCATCGGCTCGGCGGACGGCGGCCATGACGCCCTCCACCCGGACCTGGGCACCTTCGAGGACTTCGACCACTTCGTACGCACCGCCCGCGACCTGCGGATGGAAGTGGCCCTGGACTTCGCCCTGCAGTGCTCCCCCGACCACCCCTGGGTGACACGGCATCCGGAGTGGTTCCACCACCGCGCCGACGGCTCCATCGCCTACGCGGAGAACCCGCCGAAGAAGTACCAGGACATCTATCCGCTCGCGTTCGACGCCGACTTCCGCGGGCTGGTCCGCGAGACGCTGCGGCTGCTGCGCTTCTGGATGGCGAAGGGCGTACGGATCTTCCGCGTCGACAATCCGCACACCAAACCGGTGGTGTTCTGGGAGAAGGTGATCGCCGACATCGGCCGCAGCGACCCGGATGTGCTGTTCCTGGCCGAGGCGTTCACCCGGCCCGCGATGCTGCACACCCTCGCCCAGATCGGCTTCCACCAGTCGTACACCTACTTCACCTGGCGCAACACCAAGCGGGAACTCACCGAGTACCTCACCGAGCTGTCCGGCGACAGCGCCGCCTCTCTGCGGCCCAACTTCTTCGTGAACACCCCGGACATCCTGCACGCCTACCTCCAGGAGGGCGGCCGCACCGCCTTCGAAGTGCGCGCGGTCCTGGCCGCGACGCTCTCCCCGACCTGGGGCGTCTACGCCGGATACGAGCTGTGCGAGTCGACCCCCGTACGCCGTGGCAGCGAGGAGTACCTCGACTCGGAGAAGTACCAACTCAGGCCCCGCGACTGGGAAGCGGCGGCCCGCGAAGGGCGCACCATCGCGCCCCTGATCACCGCGCTGAACCGCATCCGCCGCCGGCACCCGGCCCTTCAGCAGCTGCGCTCGCTGCGCTTCCACCACGTCGACAACGATGCGGTGATCGCGTACTCCAAGCGCGCAGGCCACGGCGCCTCGGCCGACACGGTGCTCACGGTGGTCAACCTCGACCCGCACCACACCCAGGAGGCGACGGTGTCGTTGGACATGCCGGAACTCGGCCTCGGCCGGCACGAGTCCTTCCCGGTGCGCGACGAGCTCACCGGCGACACCTACCACTGGGGCAGGGACAACTATGTGCGCCTGGAGCCGGGCCGTACCCCGGCGCCCGCTCATGTGCTGTCCCTGCGACCGTCCTCACCGATCGGAGGGTCACCCAATTGATCGTCAATGAGCCTGTTCCCGACAAGTTCGAGGACACACCGGCGAAGGACCGCGATCCCGACTGGTTCAAACGGGCCGTCTTCTACGAAGTCCTGGTGCGCTCGTTCCAGGACAGCAACGGCGACGGCGTCGGCGATCTCAAGGGCATCACGGCGAAGCTCGACTATCTGCAATGGCTGGGGGTGGACTGCCTCTGGCTGCCGCCGTTCTTCAAATCCCCGCTGCGGGACGGCGGATACGATGTCTCCGACTACACCTCGGTGCTTCCCGAATTCGGCGACCTGGCCGACTTCGTGGAATTCGTCGACGCCGCCCACCAGCGCGGTATGCGGGTCATCATCGACATGGTGATGAACCACACCAGCGACCAGCACCCGTGGTTCCAGGAGTCGCGCACGGATCCCGAAGGGCCGTACGGCGACTATTACGTCTGGGCGGACGACGACAAGCAGTACGCCGACGCGCGGATCATCTTCGTCGACACCGAAGCCTCCAACTGGACCTTCGACCCGGTGCGCAAGCAGTACTACTGGCACCGGTTCTTCTCCCACCAGCCGGACCTCAACTACGAGAACCCGACGGTCCAGGAGGAGATGATCTCCGCCCTGCGCTTCTGGCTCGACCTGGGGATCGACGGCTTCCGGCTCGACGCGGTGCCGTACCTCTACGCCGAGGAAGGCACCAACTGCGAGAACCTGCCCGCCTCGCACGCCTTCCTCAAGCGGGTCAGGGCCGAGATCGACGCGCACTATCCGGACACGGTGCTGCTGGCCGAGGCCAATCAATGGCCCGAGGACGTCGTCGACTACTTCGGCGACTACGCGGTCGGCGGCGACGAATGCCATATGGCGTTCCACTTTCCGGTCATGCCGCGGATCTTCATGGCGGTGCGCCGCGAATCGCGTTACCCGGTGTCGGAAATCCTCGCCAAGACCCCGGCGATCCCGTCCGGCTGCCAATGGGGCATCTTCCTGCGCAACCATGACGAGCTGACCCTCGAAATGGTCACGGACGAAGAACGCGACTACATGTACTCGGAATACGCCAAGGATCCGCGGATGCGCGCCAATATCGGCATCCGGCGGCGCCTCGCCCCGCTTCTCGACAACGACCGCAACCAGATCGAACTCTTCACCGCCCTGCTGCTGTCCCTGCCCGGCTCGCCGATTCTCTATTACGGCGATGAAATCGGCATGGGCGACAACATCTGGCTCGGCGACCGGGACGCGGTACGCACCCCCATGCAGTGGACCCCGGACCGCAATGCCGGGTTCTCCTCCTGCGACCCGGGGCGCCTCTTCCTCCCCACGATCATGGATCCGGTCTACGGGTACCAGGTCACCAATGTCGAGGCGGCGATGAGCTCGCCCTCCTCGCTGCTGCACTGGACCCGGCGGATGATCGAGATCCGCAAGCAGAACCCGGCGTTCGGGCTCGGCAGTTACACCGAACTGCCCTCCTCCAACCCGGCGGTGCTGGCCTTCCTGCGGGAGGCGGAGGGCACCGGCGGCGCGGACGACGACCTGGTGCTGTGCGTGCACAACTTCTCCCGCTTCGCCCAGCCGACGGAGCTGGACCTGCAGTCGTTCAGCGGCCGCCACCCGGTGGAACTCATCGGCGGCGTCCGCTTCCCGGCAATCGGCGAACTCCCGTACCTGCTCACCCTCGCGGGCCACGGGTTCTACTGGTTCCGGCTGCGCAAGAACCCCGCGTAGACAGGCCGCGTAGCCAGGCAAGTCCAGTGGGCGGACCGCCCGGTCGCGGGCCCCAGGAATGCGCCCGTACGCGGCCGCATGGCGGGTACGGGCGTTTTTTGACCTTTGGCTCGGGCAGTCTCCCTACTACCGCACGGGCCGGGTGGGCCATCGTCGGTCCTCCCGGCTCCGAGGACCGCCTCGCAGCGGCCGCGGCACACGCCGAACCCGGGCGCTGCCGCAGTCGAACGACAACCGCTGCGTGCGGGCGCCCCGCTGCCATACGGACGGTCCTCGCCCCATACGCCCCCGGACTCCGTCTGGGGGTACCCCCACCGCGCCGCCGCACAGTCAAGGCCGCATTCCGGGACACTTGCCGTATCTGTCGTGTGCCCGGGGAAAGGACGCGACGCCATGTCGGACACCGCCTCGACCCGTGCCACCCGTAACACACCCGACCGCCCGCTCGTCGCCGCCCCCGATCTGCTCTCCTCGCTGGTACCGCTGCTCGCCGAATGGGTGCCCCGCCAGCGCTGGTTCGCCGGCAAGGGACGACTGATCACCGGCTTCACGCTGGTCTCGGCGACCGAACTCCTGCCGTGCACCGCCGACGGCAGCGCACCGGGCCTGCTCCAGCTGCTGGTACGCGCCCAGCAGAACGCACCGGCCGCCAGAACGCCCGCCGCCGACTGCTACCAACTCCTGCTGGGCGTACACCCCGCACCGCCGCCGCAGCTGGCGCCCGCGGTGATCGGCCGCCCGGCCGGCGGCCCGCTGCGCGGCCGCACCGTCTACGACGCGCTGCTCGACAACCGGCTCTGCGGGCTGCTGCTGGAGCGGCTGCGGATGCCGGGCCGGATCGGCGCGATGCGCTTTTGCCGCGAACCGGACAGCGACATCCCGTCCGGGCTGCCGGGCCGGCCGATCGCCGTGGAGCAGTCCAACTCCTCGATCGTGTATGGCGATACGTTCATTCTGAAGGTCTTCCGGCGGATCGCGCCCGGCATCAACCCTGATCTGGAACTGCCGCGCGCGCTGGCCGACGTCAAGTGCGCGCGGGTGCCGGCGCCCGCCGCGTGGTTCGAGGCGGAGACCGCCGAGGAAGGCGGGGAGGCGACCACCCTCGGTGTGCTCCAGCCGTTCCTGCCGGGCTCGGCGGACGGCTGGCAGCTGGCGCTCAACGCGCTGTCCGTACGCGCCGACTTCACCAGCTCGGCGCGCGCGCTCGGCCATGCCACCGCCGAGGTGCACACCGCGCTCGCCCAGACCCTGCCGACCACCGAACTGCGCCACCCGCAGCTGGCCGCGATCGCCGCGCGGATGAACGAGCGGCTGGACGCCACCGCCCGCGCGGTCCCCGTACTCCAGCCCTACCGCGCCCGGCTGCGCACCGCGTTCGACGCGCTCGCCACGGTCGGCCAGGACGGGCGCAGCTGGGCCGCCCAGCGCATCCACGGCGATCTGCACCTGGGCCAGACGCTGCGCTCCGCCGAGGAGGGCCGCTGGTCACTGATCGACTTCGAGGGCGAACCGGCCCGCCCGCTGGCCGAACGGCGACGGCCGCATCCGGCGCTGCGCGATGTCGCGGCGATGCTGCGCTCCTTCGACTACGCGGCACGCAGCGGACCGGCCGGCGGCGACGGCTGGTCGCTGGAGTGGGCACGCCGCACCCGCGCCGCCTACTGCCTGGGCTACGCCGAGGCCGGCGGGCTCGATCCGCGCTCCGCCCCCGAGCTGATGCGCGCCTACGAAACCGACAAGGCCGTCTACGAGGTGCTGTACGAGGCCCGGCACCGCCCCGACTGGCTGCCCGTCCCGATGGCCGCGATCCGCCGGCTGGCAGCGGGCGGGGAGCGGCCGGAGGGGGTGGAGGGGATGGAGGGGCCGGCCGGCTTCGGTGCGGGGTCCGGGGGGTCCCGGGAGGTGGGGGCCGCGCGGACTTCGCGGGCCGGGGGCGCGGGAGCCACGCGGCCGGCCGGTACCCCGCTGCCGCCCGGGGCGTCCAGGCCCTCCGGTTCCGCCAAGCCGCACGGGACCGACGGTCGCGGGTGACGGCTGTGGCCACGCCGCCGTCCCCTCGGGAACGCGGCGGCGCCCGGCCCGACCGGGCACCCGTTCGCGTCACGGAAGGTGTCGCCGTCCCCGGCGGCGTCGTTGGCACTGGCGTCTGCCGCCGCTCCCGTTCACCCGCACGACCGCACCGCCCGACAACAGCCCCACCCGGCCCCACCGCAGCCCGATCGCCGTACGACCGCACGCCCGGCTCCAAGTACCGACCGCACGCCCGGCTCCGATCGGTACCGCCCATGAACCGGGCCGGGCCCGGCCCGCGTTCCGGTGCGCCGCCCCGCGAATTCCCCAGCCCCCGGAGATCCCGGCCCCGCCCGAACCACCACACACCGACGTTCGCCGCGCTCCTCGCCCGAACACCCACACCCCGAACCTCCCAGCCCCCGCACACCTCACCGTCCGCTCCGATCCGACCGATGCCCCGCCCCCGAGGAGGCTCCTCTCGTGACCGCCCGTCCGCCGTCCCGCCGCACCACTCCCGACACCGCGCCCGCCAAGACCGCGACCGACGCCCCCGCGTCGGGGCGGTCCGGCCGCGCGGCGGCGTCCCGGCCACCGGCCGACAAGGCCACCGCCAGGACCAAACCGGCCACCACCCCGCCGGGCCCCGCCACCGGGTCCACCGAAACCGCCACCACGACCGCCTCCACCGGTGCGGCGACGGCATCGGCGACCTCGGCGTCCGAGACCGACGCGGCGGCTCCTGCCGCCAAGCGGGCGTCCACGCCCCGCCCGCCGGCCCCCCGGACCGCGACCGCCGAACCCGCCGGTGCCGCCGCCGGCACGTCCGCCCGTGGCTCCTCCCGCGCCGCCTCCCGTACGGGCGACAAGCCGGCGGCCCGGTCCCGCGCCGCGAAGGCGAAGGAGGGCAGCCGGGGCGTGCGGGTCGCGGCGCCGCTGTCCGACGAGGACCGGGGGCGGCTGCTCGCCGGCGCGCATCACGATCCGCACGGCCTGCTCGGTGTGCACCCCGTACGCGGCGGGCTGCTGTTCAGGGCGCTGCGCCCGTACGCGAAGAGCGTCACCGTCCTGGGCAAGGGCCTGCGTGCCACGCTGCACCCCGAGGGCGACGGGCTGTTCGCCGGAGTGCTCCCCCTGCGCAAGATCCCCGACTATGAGCTGCTGGTCGAGTACGACGACACCACCGTGACGGCGCGGGACCCCTACCGCTTCCTGCCCGCGGTCGGCGAGCTGGATCTGCATCTGCTCGGCGAGGGCCGGCATGAGCAGCTCTGGCAGGCACTGGGCGCCCGGACCATGGACCACCAGGGCGCCACCGGCACCCGCTTCACGCTCTGGGCGCCCAACGCCCTCGGCGTCCGCGTCGTCGGCAACTTCAACTACTGGGACGGCACCGCCTTTCCGATGCGCTCGCTGGGATCGTCCGGTGTCTGGGAGCTGTTCCTCCCGGGCGTCGGCGCGGGCGAGCTGTACAAGTTCGAGATCACCCGGCCGGACGGCTCCCGGACCGTACGCGCCGACCCGATGGCGCGGCGCACCGAGTGCCCGCCCGCAAACGCCTCGGTCGTGGAGGAGTCGCACTACCGGTGGAAGGACGCCGACTGGATGGCCCGGCGCGGCGAGCGCCCCGTGCACGAGGCACCGCTGTCCGTCTACGAAGTGCACCTCCCGTCCTGGCGCCCTGGCCTGACCTACCGTCAGCTGGCCATGCAACTCCCGTCATATGTCAAGGACTTGGGGTTCACCCATGTCGAGCTGATGCCGGTCTCCGAGCATCCCTTCGGCGGGTCGTGGGGCTATCAGGTGACCGGGTTCTACGCACCCACCGCCAGGATGGGCACCCCGGACGACTTCCGATTCCTGATCGACGCGCTGCACCAGGCCGGTATCGGCGTACTGATGGACTGGGTACCGGCGCACTTCCCGCGCGACGACTGGGCGCTGGCGGAGTTCGACGGACGGCCGCTGTACGAGCACGGGGATCCGGCACGGGCCGCGCACCCGGACTGGGGCACCCTGGAGTTCGACTACGGCCGCACCGAGGTCCGCAACTTCCTGGTGGCCAACGCCGTGTACTGGTGCGAGGAGTTCCATATCGACGGCCTGCGGGTGGACGCCGTGGCCTCGATGCTCTACCTCGACTACTCGCGCGAGGAGGGCGGCTGGACACCGAACGTGCACGGCGGGAGGGAGAATCTCGACGCGGTCGCCTTCCTCCAAGAGATGAACGCGACGGTCTACCGCCGCTGCCCCGGCGTCGTCACCATCGCCGAGGAGTCCACGGCCTGGGACGGCGTCACCCGCGCCACTCATCATGTCGGCCCCGGCGGATTCGGCGGTCTGGGTTTCGGTCTGAAATGGAACATGGGCTGGATGCACGACTCCCTCGTCTATGTGTCCAAGGAGCCGGTGCACCGTAAGTACCACCACGGTGAGATGACCTTCTCCATGATCTATGCGTACTCCGAGAACTATGTGCTGCCGATCTCCCACGACGAGGTGGTGCACGGCAAGCGCTCACTGGTGTCGAAGATGCCCGGTGACTGGTGGCAGCAGCGCGCCAACCACCGGGCGTACCTCGGCTACATGTGGGCCCACCCCGGCAAGCAACTCCTCTTCATGGGGCAGGAGTTCGCGCAGGGCGCGGAGTGGGCGGAGAGCCACGGACCGGACTGGTGGCTGCTGGACCCGTCGTACGAGGCGGAGCCGGACCACCGTGGCGTACGCGATCTCGTCCGCGACCTGAACCGCCGCTACACCGCCACGCCCGCGCTCTGGGAACGGGACACCGATCCGGCCGGCTTCTCCTGGATCGACGGGGACGCCGGCGAGGACAACGTCTTCTCCTTCCTGCGCTTCGCCGCCGACGGCGCCCCCCTGATCTCGGTCACCAACTTCTCCCCCGTCGTTCGCCACGCCTACCGGCTCGGCGTCCCCGACCACATCCCCGCCTGGCACGAGGTCCTCAACACCGACGACCCGCGCTACGGCGGCAGTGGCGTCACCAACCCGGAGGCCCTCAAGGCCGAACCGACCCCCTGGAACGGCCGCTCCTCCTCCATCGCGGCGGTGCTCCCCCCGCTGGCCACGATCTGGCTGCGACCGGCCTGAGGGACGGCATCACGGGCGGTTGCTGTCGCCGCCCCCCGCGGCCACGGCGGCACTCGGGCCCGCCGCCACCCTGCCCGGCCTCAGACCGACTCCGAGGCCGGGCGAAGGGTGGTCCGCAGAGCGCCCACCGACGCGCGCCACTGCGGACCGGCGTCCGAGTCGTCCCACAGCTCGGCGATCTCGGAGTCCGCCGCGAGCACCCGCTCCAGGGCCGAGGCCGCCAGCTCGGCCAGCTCCTCGGACGGCTCGGCTATCGCGCCCTTGGGCCCGTACACCACATCGACCGGACGTCCGCCGGGGCGCCCTGCCGCCACCAACGCGGCGGCGGCCACGGCTACTTCCCCCTCCGGCGCCTCCAGATAGTCGCTCTCCTCGACGGCGGCGGCCAGCGCCGCGCGGATCGCGGCGAGCCGCTCGGCCCCGTCGGCCAGGTCGTCCAGCTCCCCCGCGAAATCCGCCGCGGCGTCGCCGTCGAACGGATCCGTCCCCCAAGTGCCCATGGATCCCCCTCGGTCATGGCCGCAACCGGCCCCTCGCCGGCTGCTGTTCTGCCATGACTGAATGGTGCCAGGCACCACTGACAATCGATCTTGAAAAGCCTCGCCGGGGAGGAAAAGCACAGGTCAGACGGCCAGAAGCAAGGGAGAGGGGCGCCGCGACGCCCCGCCACCGACGACGAAGACAGCGGCAAAGGCGAAGGGGGCGGGTGCCTCGCGGCACCCGCCCCTCCCCTCCTGCTCGCCGGTCCGCCGGCCGTGGCGTCAGACCTTCGCGGACGCCTTCGTCCCACCGTCCCGCGGCCCGATGACCGCGGCCGCGGGCGCGTCGTCGGGCTCTGCACCCGGCGCGCCGTGCCCGTCGGCGGAGAGCGTCTTCTCGTCGAACGGCACCCGGCCGGACAGCACTTCCGCCGCCCTGGCCTTGTCGATCTCCTTGGTCCAGGTGCCGACCAGGACGGTCGCCACCGCGTTGCCCGCGAAGTTGGTCATCGCCCGTGCCTCGCTCATGAACCGGTCGATGCCGACGATCAGGCCGACGCCGTCGACCAGTTCGGGCCGGTGCGACTGGAGGCCGCCGGCCAGCGTCGCCATGCCCGCGCCGGTGACGCCGGCCGCGCCCTTCGACGCGATGATCATGAAGACCAGCAGCGAGATCTGCTGGCCGAGCGACAGCGGCATGCCCATCGCCTCGGCCACGAACAGCGAGGACATCGTCAGATAGATGGCGGTGCCGTCGAGGTTGAAGCTGTAGCCGGTGGGGACGGTGATGCCGACCACCGGCTTGCTGACGCCCAGGTGCTCCATCTTGGCGATCAGCCTGGGGAGCGCCGACTCCGAGGAGGACGTGGAGAGGATCAGCAGGAACTCGCGGCCCAGGTACCTCAGCAGCGTGAAGATGTTGATGCCGGCGACCAGCCGCAGCAGCGTGCCGAGGACCAGGAAGACGAACAGCAGACAGGTGACGTAGAAGCCGACCATGATGACGGCCAGCGTCTTCAGCGCGTCCAGGCCGGTCTCGCCGACCACCGCCGCGATGGCGCCGAAGGCACCCACCGGCGCCACCCACATGATCATCGAGAGCACGCGGAAGACCAGCTTCTGGATGTGCCCGATGCCGCGCAGCACCGGCTCGCCGGCCGAGCCCAGCGCCTGGAGTCCGAAGCCGGTCAGCAGCGCCACCAGCAGCGTCTGGAGCACCTCGCCCTCGGTGAAGGCGGAGACCAGCGTGGTGGGGATCATGCCGAGCAGGAACTCGGGCAGCGACTCGCCGCCGCCCTCCGTCTGGGCCTGGCCCGCGTGCCGTACGGACTCGGTCAGATGAAGGCCTGAGCCGGGCTCCAGGATGTTGCCGACGACCAGGCCGATGGCCAGCGCGACGGTGGACATCACCATGAAGTAGCCGAGGGCGAGTCCGCCCACCGCGCCGACCTTGGCCGCCTTACGGACCGAGCCGACGCCCAGCACGATGGTGCAGAAGATGATGGGCGAGATCATCATCTTGATGAGGTTCACAAAACCGGTGCCGAGCGGCTTGAGCTGGACGGCGACACCGGGGGCGGCGAAGCCCACGATGATGCCGAGCAGTACGGCGCCGATCACGGCGATATAGAGGTAGTGGGTCCGGTCCCGCTTCTTGGGCGCGGTCTCCTCGGTGGTACCCCCGGACGGTGGGGTCTGTGCAGCCACGGCTGCCTCCTCGGTCTACGGCTGTGCGCTGATCTGCGGCTCTGTCGCACAACAAGTCCCGGCGACTATGCACTCCGCTGTGGCGCGCGTCACCCTTACGTGCATTTCGTTCACGCAAAACTGACCATGCAGACTGTTATGTATGCGACTCCCCCGTCCCCGGCGGCTCCGATGGCCCTGGCGGCCGCGCGGCCCCCGCAGCCTCGCCGGGCAGCTCTTCGCGATGCAGGTGGTGCTGGTGACGGTGGTCGTCATGGGCTGCGCCGTCTTCGCGTATCTGAGCGCGGGCCGGCAGGCCGAGGAGACCGCGCGCCGGCAGGCCACTGCGGTGGCCACCTCCGTCGCCGACTCCCCCGTGGTGGCGGCGGCCGCCCGCTCGAAGGACCCGACGACCGTGCTCCAGCCGTACGCCGAGCGGCTGCGGCATGACGCGGGCGTCGACTTCGTCGTGGTGATGGCCCCGGACGGGACGCGCTGGACGCACCCGGAGCCGTCCGCGATCGGCAGGAAGTACCTCGGGCACATCGGGCCCGCACTGCGCGGCGAGATCTTCCCCGAGACACACCGCGGGGTGCTCGGACCGTCCGTACGGGTCGTCGCGCCGGTCCACGACCCCCAGCGGCGCGGCCCGATCATCGCGCTGGTCAGCGCCGGCATCACCATCAAGACGATCAGCGATCAACTGCGTGACCAGGTGTTCGCGCTGGTCGGGGTCGCGGCGGCGGCGCTGGCGCTGGGCGGCCTGGGCACGTACGTGATCAACGCCAGGCTGCGGCGGCACACGCACGGGATGAACGCCGCCGAGCTCAGCCGGATGCACGACTACCACCAGGCGGCGCTGCACGCGGTACGCGAGGGGCTGCTGATGCTGGACGGGGAACGCAGGGTCGCCCTGATCAACGACGGCGGACGGGAGCTGCTCGGGCTCTCCGGCGACGCGGTGGGCAAGGTCGTGACCGAGCTGGGCCTGCCGGCGCCGCTGACCGAGGCGCTGCTGGCGTCGGGGCCGCGGGTCGACGAGCTGCATCTGACCGGCGAGCGGGTGCTCGTCCTCAACTCCGCGCCGGTCTCCGGCGGTGAGCACCGCGGCAGCGTCGTCACCCTCCGCGACCACACCGAACTCCAGGCGCTCTCCGGGGAGTTGGACTCGGTACGCGGCTTCGCCGAGGCGCTGCGCTCGCAGGCCCACGAGGCCGCCAACCGGCTGCACACCGTGGTCTCGCTGATCGAGCTGGGGCGGGCCGAGGAGGCGGTGGAATTCGCCACCGCCGAGCTGGAGTTGGCGCAGGCGCTGACCGACCAGGTCGTCGGCGCGGTCGCCGAGCCGGTGCTCGCGGCGCTGCTGCTCGGCAAGGCCGCGCAGGCCAACGAGCGGGGCGTGGAGCTGGCTCTCACCCCGGACAGCCGGATCGACGACGGGCTGCTCCCGCCCGCACTGCCCGCCCGCGACCTGGTGACGGTGCTGGGCAACCTCATCGACAACGCCATCGACGCCGCCGCGCCGCCCCAGGAGCACGCCGCCGCCGAACCGCCCCTGGTGCGCGTCACCGCACGGGCGGACCAGGGTGAGCTGCTGCTCAGCGTCGCGGACAACGGCCCCGGGGTCGCGACGGACGCCACCGAGGAGATCTTCCGGCGGGGCTGGACCACCAAGAGCCCCACCGGGTCGCCCGCCCGGGGCCGCGGCCTGGGCCTCGCCCTCGCCCGGCAGGCGGTGCACCGCAACGGCGGCACCATCACCCTCGACCCGCGTCCTGAAGGCGGCGCGCGGTTCACCGTACGGCTGCCGCTGCGCACACGGGTGGCGCCATGAACGGTGACAGACGCGAGCACGGAGCCTTGGGGCGCGGGCCCGGCACCCACACGAGAGGATGTGCCCGGTGAACCCCTCTCCCGGCGCGCGCCGCTCCGACATCCGGGTCCTCGTCGTCGAGGACGATCCGGTCGCCGCGGCCGCGCACGCCCTGTACGTCGGTCGGGTGCCCGGCTTCACCGTCTCCGGGACCGTGCACTCCGGCGGTGACGCCCGCCGCCACCTCGACCAGCACCCCGTCGACCTGCTGCTGCTCGACCTCTATCTGCCGGACGGCCACGGCCTCCAACTGGTGCGCACCCTGCGCGCGGCCGGCCACACCGCCGACATCATCGCCGTCACCTCCGCCCGCGACCTGGCGATGGTGCGCGAGGGCGTCTCGCTCGGCGTGGTGCAGTACGTGCTGAAGCCCTTCACCTTCTCCACCCTCCGCGACCGGCTCACCCGCTACGCCGAGTTCCGCGCCACCGCGGGCGAGGCCAGCGGGCAGGACGAGGTGGACCGGGCGATCGCCGCGCTGCGCGCACCGCGGCCCGCCGCGCTGCCGAAGGGGCTGACCGCGGCCACCCTGCGCGCGGTGACCGATGTGCTGCGGGCCGCGGAGAGCGGTCTGACCGCGGCCGAGGCGGCGGCCGACGTGGGGATCTCGCGGATCACCGCCCGCCGCTATCTCGAACACCTCGTGGAGAGCGGCCGGGCCGCCCGCGCACCGCAGTACGGCCAGGTCGGGCGGCCGGAATTGCGCTATCGCTGGTCGGGCCATTGACCCGCTGTGAGCGGTGACCTACTTTCAGCGGGCAGCCCGCCGTGGCTAGTTGGAGGTCGTGCCGTGCGCCCCACCGCCCCGCTGACTCTTCTCACCGCCGCAGTTGTGGCCGCCGGCACGCTCACCGCCTGCGGCGGGTCGGGGAGCGACCGCAACACCGTCAAGGTCGCCTTCATCAAGGACACCAACAGCAGGGTCACGGTCCGCGACGACTACATCAAGCTGGTGGCGAGGCAGTTCGAGAAGGCCAACCCCGGCAAGAAGGTCAGGCTCATCCCGATCCAGGCGTCGGAGAACGACTACTACACCAAGATCCAGCAGATGATGCGCTCCCCGAAGACCGCACCGGACGTGGTCTACGAGGACACCTTCCTCATCAACTCCGATATCGAGGCCGGGCTGCTGCGCCCCCTGGATTCGTATATCGGCAAGTGGGACGACTGGTCGCAGTTCGAGACGACCGCGAAGACCGCGGCGAAGGCACAGGACGGCCGGACCTACGGCGTCCCCGACGGCACGGACACCCGCGGACTGTGGTTCAACAAGAACATCTTCGAGAAGGCGGGACTGCCGGCCGACTGGCGGCCCAGGACCTGGGACGAGGTGCTGGAGACGGCCCGGACGATCAAGCGGAAGGTCCCCGGCGTCATCCCGCTCAACGTCTTCACCGGCAAGGGCGCCGGCGAGGCCGCCGTCATGCAGGGTTTCGAGATGCTGCTGTACGGCACCGGAGACCACCCCTTGTACGACCCGGGCGCGAAGAAGTGGGTCACCGGGAGCAAGGGCTTCCGGGACAGCCTGACGTTCATCGACACCGTCTACAAGGAGAAGCTCGGCCCTGAGGTGTCGGACGCGCTCAGCCCCAACATCCAGACCAATGTGGCCGCCGAGCTGCTGCCCGAGGAGAAGCTCGCCATCGACCTGGACGGTTCCTGGCTGGGCCAGCAGTGGCAGAAGACGGGCGGCGGAAATCCATGGCCCGAATGGTCGACGACGCTCGGCCAGGCGCCGTTCCCGACCCAGCACGGCGCCCCGCCGGGCCGGGTCAGTCTGGCCGGCGGCTGGACCTGGTCGGTGCCGCAGAAGTCCCAACAGCCCGACCTCGCCTGGAAGTTGATCGAGACGCTCCAGTCGAAGCGGAACGCCCTCGAATGGTGTGTACGGGGCGCGCAGATCGCCGTACGCAAGGATGTCGCCGCCGAGCCGCGCTATCGGACGTCGGTACCGGGCATCGGCTTCTTCACCGGGCTGGTCGAGGTCAGCCGGTACCGGCCGGCGCTGCCCGCCTACCCCAAGGTCGCCTCGGCGATCGGTGAGGCCATGGAGGCGGTCACCGCCGACGACTCCTCGCCGGACCGGGCCGCCAAGGACTACGACGAGCAGCTGAAGTCCCTCGTGGACGGCCACGTCGTCGCCAGGCCATGACCCGCGCCGCCGCCGAAACCGCGGGCCCGGCCGGCCGGACCCGCGCCGCCGCCGTACTGCGCTGGTCACCGCTCGCCCCGGCCACGGTCATCCTGCTGCTCTTCCTGGCGGGACCGATCGGCTACTGCGTCTACATCGCCTTCACCGACACCCAGTTGACCGGCCAGGAATCCGCGTCCTTCGTCGGCCTGGCCAACTTCCGTCACGCTTTCGGCGACGCGGGTTTCCGCAACGCGGTCGTGCTGACCCTGGTGTTCACCGTGCTCTCCTCGCTTCTCGGCCAGAACACCCTGGGGCTCGCACTGGCCGGTCTGATGCGGCGTGCCTCGCGGCCCGTACGCGCGCTCACCGGCGCGGTGGTGATCACCGCCTGGGTGATCCCTGAGATCGTCGCGGGCTTTCTCCTCTATTCCTTCTTCGAACGCCGCGGCACCCTCAACGCCGTCTTGGAATGGCTGCAACTGCCCGCGCAGAACTGGCTGTTCACCCTGCCCATCCTCGCCGTCTCGTTCGCCAACGTCTGGCGCGGCACCGCCTTCTCGATGCTCATCTACTCCGCGGCGCTCTCCGAGGTCCCCCAGGAGGTCACGGAGTCGGCGCAGGTCGACGGCGCGGGCGGGCTGCGGCGGCTGTGGCACATCACGCTCCCCATGATCCGCCGTTCCATCGGCACCAACCTGATGCTCAACACCCTCCAGACGCTCTCCGTCTTCGGGCTGATCTGGGCGATGACCCGCGGCGGCCCCGGCAACCGCAGCCAGACCCTCCCGGTGTTCATGTACGACCAGGCGTTCATGAAGTCCCTGATCGGCTACGGCACCGCGGTGGCGCTGCTGCTGCTCGTCGTGGGCGCGCTGTTCTCCTCGGTCTATCTGCGTCTGCTGCGCGAGGAGGTCTGATGGCGCCCCCGGCCCGGCCCGGCCGGCGCGTCCTGACCCGCTCCGCCCGCCAGCGGCTCGCCGCCGACGCCGGGCTGCTGGTCGCCGCGGTGGCGTTCGCGCTCCCGCTGACCTGGCTGGTGCTGTCATCGCTGAACCCGGAGGCGACGCTGCGGGTACGGCTGCCCGAGTCCGCCACCCTGGACAACTTCTCGGCGGTGCTGACCGACGAGATCACCTTCACGCCGATGCTCAACAGCCTGCTGATGTGCGGCGGCGCCACGCTGGTCACGGTGGTCTGCGCGGCGCTGGCCGCCTATCCGCTCTCTCGTTTCCGCGCCCGTTTCAGCCGCCCGTACCTGCTGACCGTGCTGTTCGCGACCTGTCTGCCGATCACCGCGATCATGGTCCCGGTCTACGGCCTGTTCGTGCAGGTCAACCTCATCGACACGCAGTACGGCACGGCGCTCTTCCTGGCCGCCGCCCAGCTCCCGTTCGCCATCTGGCTCATGAAGAACTTCATGGACGGCGTGCCGAGGGTCCTGGAAGAGGCGGCGTGGACGGACGGCGCCTCCTGGCCGCAGACCCTGTGGCGGGTGATCCTGCCGCTGATGGGCCCCGGCTTCACCGTGGTGACGATCTACACCTTCATCATGATGTGGGGCAATTTCTTCGTCCCCTTCATGCTGCTGCTCTCCCCGGAGCAGCTGCCCGCGTCCGTCAGCATCTTCACCTTCTTCGGCAACTACGGCGCCATCGCCTTCGGTGAACTCGCCGCTTTCTCGATTCTTTACTCGACACCGGTGATCATTCTGTACATCCTGATCTCCAGGAGACTGGGCGGCGGATTCGCCCTCGGAGGCGCGGTGAAGGGGTAGCGGGGGTGTGGTGAAGACGTAGCGGCGGCGGAACCTACGGAACCGTAGGAAGCTACGACTTCACATCTTGTTCATATGCACCATAGGTGTGAAAGCAGCTGGTCACTTACCGTGTGCCGGTGAACACGCACGCCGGGGACCAGCGCAGGCCCCCTTTCAACGCCGAGTCCGCCCGCCGGCTCCGCGAGGCCCTCGGTATGACTCCTGCCCATGTCGCCTACGGGATCGCGGCCGCGTACGGCCTGCGGATCTCGCCCGCGACGGTGGCGTCCTGGGAGCTGGGCGAGACCTCACCGACCGAAACCGAGCTGACCGCGCTGGCCGGCGCACTGTGGTGCGCTCCGGGCGAGCTGCTCGGCGCCCCCGGCACGCTGCGCGAGTACCGCCTGGCGACCGGCCTGGCGCCGGACGACCTGGCCCGGCGGATCGGCATGGATCAGTCCTCCTACGACGCGCTGGAGGCCGGCGGGGTGTGGCGCGGCAACGACCGGCAGGCCGCGGCGCTCGCCGAGGTGCTGGATCTGCCGCTGCCCGCGCTGGTCCGGTTCACCGGCCAGGAATCGCATCTGACCGAGATGCTGACCAGCGCCGCGACCACCCGCTGGCAGGGGTACGTGCGGCCGGTCCAGAAGGTCGTACCGCTGCCCAAGCAGCAGATCCAGGACGCGCTGGAGGACCTGTTCGCCGAGTACCACGACATCATGGCGGCCTCGCTCAACTGGGGTAACGGAGGCAGCTCCGTGGAGTCCGGCAGGGCGGGGCGGGCGTTCCTGGACCGCATCGTGGCGGAGTTCTGGGAGCGGGTCGGGCTGTCGGGATGACGCCTCCGCCTGTAGGCCGCTGGTCGGACGGCCGTCCGTCCACGGTATGACGTCGGGGCCCGGTGTCGGTCTTCGGACCGGCCCCACTTTCCGTCCCAGGGGCTGAGGACTGGGATGACCTGCGCATTCGAGAATTGGGACATCGCGCCGCACATCGCGCTGCGCCGTATCTTCCGTCCCTCTCAGGAGTCCCCGTGTCCCACGCGACAGCCCGTCCGGGCTTTCCCGCCCCCGCCCGAGCCACCGCCTCCGTCGCCGCCCGTGCGACGGATCTGAGCAAGGTCTACGGCCAGGGCGAGACCCGCGTGGTCGCGCTCGACTCCGTCTCCGTGGAGTTCGGCAAGGCCCGGTTCACCGCCATCATGGGCCCCTCCGGGTCCGGCAAGTCCACCCTGATGCACTGCATGGCCGGGCTGGACGGCATCTCCAGCGGCTCGGCCCGGATCGGCGAGGTGGAGCTGGCGTCGCTGAGCGAGAAGCAGCTGACGCGGCTGCGCCGGGACAAGATCGGCTTCATCTTCCAGGCGTTCAATCTGCTGCCCACGCTGACCGCGCTGGAGAACATCACCCTGCCGATGGACATCGCGGGCCGCCGGCCCGACCGGGAGTGGGTCGACACCGTCATCGAGACCGTCGGCCTGTCCGGGCGGCTCTCGCACCGGCCCGCGCAGCTCTCCGGCGGCCAGCAGCAGCGGGTCGCCGTCGCGCGGGCGCTGGCCGCCCGGCCGGAGATCATCTTCGCGGACGAGCCGACCGGCAACCTCGACTCCCGTTCCGGCGCCGAGGTACTGGGCTTTCTCCGCGAGTCGGTGCGGGCGATGGACCAGACGGTGGTGATGGTCACCCACGACCCGGTCGCGGCCGGCTACGCGGACCGGGTGGTGTTCCTCGCGGACGGCCGGATCGTCGAGGAGCTCCACGAGCCGACCGCCGACACCGTTCTGGACCGGATGCGGATGTTCGACTCCAAGGGCCGTACGAGCTGACACCGGCGCGCCCCGCGCACCCCCCGCGCGGTGGGCTCCTCCCCCGCCCCGCTGCTGCCCTCCGTATCCAGAGCAACCGGACTCCAGGACTGACACCACCACCATGCTGCGTACTGCCCTGCGCAATGTCCTTGCGCACAAAGCCCGGCTGATGATGACCGCGCTCGCGGTCCTGCTCGGCGTCGCTTTCGTCGCCGGCACCCTCATCTTCAGCGACACCGTCGGCGAGGCCGTCAAGAACGCCTCCGCCAGGAACCTCAAGGACGTGGCCGTCTCCGTCCAGGCCACCAATGCCGACCCCGACACCCCCGACGTCGTCGAGGCGGAGAAGGACGGCAAGCGGGCCACCGCCCTCGACCAGAAGCTGGCCGACCGTATCCGCGCGCTGCCGGGCGTGCAGTCCGTACGGTCCGACGTCACCGGCCAGGCGACGCTCGCCGGGAAGGACAACCAGCCGATCGGCAACGGCTGGCAGAACCGCGCCGTCAACTACCAGCCGGGCAAGGACGGCAAGGACAGCCGCTACCCGCTGGCGCAGGGCCGCGGCCCGGCGGCCGAGAACGAGATGGCGCTGGCCGAGAGCACCGCCGAGGCCGCCGGCTACTCGATCGGCGACACCGTGCGGTTCGCCACCGACGGCCCGGTGCTGAAGAAGAAGCTGGTCGGCATCGTCGCGACGGACGACCCTCAGGTGACCGCGGGCGGCAGCCTGGCGCTGTTCGACACCGCCACCGCGCAGAAGCTGTACCTGCACGCCGGCCAGTTCGACGAGCTGGTCGTGGCGGCCACGCCGGGCACCGACCAGCATGCGCTGACCGCCAAGGTCCGCGAACTGCTGCCCAAGGACCGCGCCGAGGCGACCAGCGGCAGCGAACTCGCCGCCGAGCAGGCCAAGATGATCGCCGAGCAGAACAGCGCGCTGAGCCAGACCCTGCTGACCTTCGCCGGAATCGCCCTGTTCGTCGGTGTCTTCATCATCGCCAACACCTTCACCATGCTCATCTCGCAGCGCAGCCGCGAGATCGCGCTGCTGCGCGCGGTCGGTGCCTCGCGCCGGCAGGTCGTCCGCTCGGTGCTGGCCGAGGCGGGTCTGCTGGGGCTGATCTCCTCGGTCGTCGGGTTCGCGCTGGGCACCGGTATCGCGGTGGGTCTGCGCGCGGTGCTGGACGCCAATGGCGCGGGCTTCCCCGACGGGCCGGTCGTCATCAGCCCGGCGGCGGTGCTCTCCGCGCTGGGGGTCGGCGTCGTGGTGACCGTGCTGGCCGCGTGGCTGCCGTCCCGCAAGGCGGCGAAGATCGCGCCGGTGGAGGCGCTCAGCACCGTCGAGGCGCCGCCCGCGCTGCGCAGCCTGGTGCTCCGCAACACCCTCGGTGCGGTGGTCTGCGGCCTCGGTGTGGCGGTGATGCTCTATGTCTCCACCCTCAAGTCCGGTGACGATCTGCCGACCGCGATGCTGGGCTCGGCGCTGACGCTCACCGGCGTGATCATCCTCGCCCCGCTGCTGTCCCGTCCGCTGGTCTCGCTGGCCGGTGTGGTCACCACCCGGCTGTTCGGTATCGGCGGCAAGCTGGCCAAGGAGAACGCGCTGCGCAATCCGCGCCGTACGGCCGCGACCGCGTCCGCGCTGATGATCGGCCTCACCCTGATCACCGGGATGACCGTCGTCGGACACTCCGCACAGCGGGGCATGGACAAGATGGCCGCCACCGACCTGACCGCCGACTACAAGATCGAGACCTCGACGTATGTCGGTCTGGACCCCGAGCTGTCCAAGAAGGTGGCGAAGATCCCGGGCGTCGAGGCGATGGCCCCGTTCCGCGGGACCGGCATCAGCGGCGGGGGCGGCTTCGGCTATCTCCGCGGCACCGACCTCTCGCAGATCGACAAGGTCACCCGGATCTCCTTCAAGCAGGGCTCGTTGGACGCGGTCCGGGCCGGCGGTATCGCGATCTCGCAGTCCTGGGCCAAGCAGCGCGGCTGGCAGGCCGGCGACACCGTGAACGCCGAGTTCAACGACGCGAAGAAGGCGAAGGTGAAGGTCGCCGCGGTCTACGCGGACAACGAGACGCTCGGCGACGCCTTCGCCGACATGTCCCTGGTCGGCCCGCACGCCCCGCGCGCCAAGAACGACGAGCTGCTGGTGAAGGCCGCCGGCGGTGGCTCCGAGGCGCTGGTCAAGGAGATCCGGCACGCCCTCGGCGACAGCCCGCTGCTGAAGATCCAGAACCATGACGATCTGCGCAAGGAGCACGCCGGGCAGATCGACACCGTGCTGAACCTGGTCTACGGACTGCTGGGCATGGCCGTGATCATCGCGGTGGTCGGTGTCGTCAACACCCTGGCCATGTCGGTGTTCGAGCGCACCCGCGAGATAGGCATGCTGCGGGCCATCGGTCTGGCCCGCAGCGGCATCAAGCAGATGGTCCGGCTGGAGTCCGTGGTCATCTCGCTGTTCGGCGCGGTGCTCGGGATCGGCGTGGGCATCTTCCTGGCCTGGGCCGGCGGCAGCCTGGTCGGCTCCTCGTTCCCGACCTACGAGATGGTGCTGCCCTGGGGCAGGCTCGGGCTGTTCCTGCTGATCGCGCTGGTCGTGGGGGTGCTGGCGGCGCTGTGGCCGGCCCGCCGGGCCGCCCGGCTCAACATGCTGGAGTCCATCGGGGCGCAGTGACCCGTCACAGCGAAACGGCGGCGCGCCTTCCCTCGGCCGAGGGGAGGCGCGCCGCCGTCGCAGTTCTTCGGAAAGAGCCTCGGAAAGAGGCTCAGGAAACGGAGGCTCAGAAAACCGACTCGGCCTCGTCCATCCGGTCGGCCGGCACCGTCTTGAGCTCGGTGACGGCCTCGGCCAGCGGCACCATCGTGATGTCCGTGCCGCGCAGCGCGGTCATCCTGCCGTAGTCGCCGCGGTGTGCGGCCTCGACGGCGTGCCAGCCGAAGCGGGTGGCGAGCACCCGGTCGTAGGCGGTGGGGGTGCCGCCGCGCTGGACATGGCCGAGGATCACCGGGCGGGCCTCCTTGCCGAGGCGCTGCTCCAGTTCGCTGGCGAGGGCGTTGCCGATGCCGGAGAACCGCTCGTGGCCGTACGGGTCGATGGCGCCCTTCTTGTAGTCCATGGTGCCGGGGGCCGGGTGCGCACCCTCGGCGACGCAGACCACAGCGAACTTCTTGCCCCGGGCGAAGCGCTCCTCGACCATCTTGACCAGGTCGTTGACGTCGAATTCGCGCTCCGGCAGGCAGATGCCGTGGGCGCCGCCGGCCATCCCGGACTCCAGCGCGATCCAGCCCGCGTGCCGTCCCATGACCTCGACGACCATCACCCGCTGGTGCGATTCCGCGGTGGTCTTGAGGCGGTCGATGGCCTCCGTCGCGACGCCGACGGCAGTGTCGAAGCCGAAGGTGCGGTCGGTGGAGGAAATGTCGTTGTCGATCGTCTTCGGGACGCCGACGACCGGCATCCCGGCGTCCGACAGCATCCGGGCCGCGGTGAGCGTGCCCTCGCCGCCGATCGGGATCAGCACGTCGATGCCGTAGTCCTTGGAGAGGTCCTTGGCGTTCTCGCAGGCCTCGCGGAGCCGGTCGCGCTCCAGGCGGGACGAGCCGAGGATGGTGCCGCCGCGGGCGAGGATGCCGCTGACCGCTTCGAGGTCGAGCTTGCGGAAGCGGCCTTCGAGCAGGCCCTTGAAGCCGTCCTCGAAGCCGATCACCTCGTCGTCGTGGCCGGTGAGTGCGCGGTGGACCACAGACCGGATCACAGCGTTGAGGCCGGGGCAGTCGCCGCCTGCGGTGAGGACTCCGATACGCATCGTGCTGTGTCTCCTGTGCTCGCGGTCGGTTCGTGAGAGCCGGTCCGATTGTTTCACGGGCCGGAGGGCGCTGCCCTCACCCGCCGGGCCCCCCGGCTGTTCCCGCCCCGGCCGCTCAGGGGAAACTGGGAGAGCGACTTAGCCACCCGCGCGGGTATTGTCAAGAGTTCAAGGCCACCATAACCGGTATTTTTTTCCTGGTGAGCGGGGCCCTGCTCAGCAGAGCCCCGCCGGCAGTGTCTTGCCGGGTCTTGCCGGGCCTGGCCGAGCAACGCAACGAACAGCGATGAAACGGATCGGAGAGCACGCGTGACGCGCAGCGTGTACGTGACCGGGATCGACCGCGGCGACGGCCGCCAGGTCATCGAGCTGGGAGTCATGGAGCTCCTGACCCGCCATGTCGACCGGGTGGGTGTCTTCCGCCCGCTGATGCACGGCGACGGGCCCGACCGGCTCTTCGACCTGCTGCGGTCCCGCTACCGGCTCACCCAGTCCGCCGACACCGTGTACGGCCTCAGTTACGACGAAGCGGCCACCCTCCAGGCCGAGCGCGGCACCGACGAGCTGGTCACCCGGCTCGTCGAACGTTTCCACGCGGTCGCCAGGGACTACGAGTACGTCCTGGTCCTCGGCTCGGACTACTCCGACACCAACCTGCCGGCCGAGCTGGCCCTCAACGCCCGGCTCGCCAACGAGTTCGGCGCCTCGGTGCTGGCCGTCGTCGGCGGCCAGGGCCAGGAGGCGGAGTCCGTACGCGCCGAGGTCCGCAACGCCTACCGCGCCTACCACTCGCTGGGCTGCGACGTCGTCGCCATGGTCGCGAACCGGGTGGCCCCCGAGCTGCGCGAGGCCCTCGCCGACCGGCTCTCCGCCCGCCTCCCCGTGCCCTGCTACGCGCTCCCCGAGGACGGCTCGCTCTCCGCGCCGACCGTCAACCAGATCGTGCACACGCTGGGCGCCGAGGTGCTGCTCGGCGACGACTCCGGCCTCGCCCGGGACGCGCGGAACTTCGTCTTCGGCGGCGCCATGCTGCCGACCTTCCTCAAGGCGCTGACCCCCGGCTGCCTCGTGGTGACGCCCGGAGACCGCGCCGACCTGGTCATCGGCTCGCTCGCCGCACACAGCGCCGGCGCCCCGCCGATCGCCGGTGTGCTGCTCACCCTCGACGAACGGCCAGGACCCGACATCATGGCGCTGGCCGCCCGGCTCGCCCCCGGCACCCCGGTGATCTCCGTACCCGGCGGCTCGTTCCCCACCGCCGCCGAGCTGTTCGCCATCGAGGGCAAGCTCAACGCCGCCTCGCCGCGCAAGGCGGAGACCGCCCTCGGGCTCTTCGAGCGGCATGTGGACACCGTCGAGCTGACGAACCGCATCTCCGTCGCCCGCTCCGGCCGCGTCACGCCGATGATGTTCGAGCACGAGCTGATCGAGCGCTCCCGCTCCGGCCGCCGCCGCGTCGTCCTCCCCGAGGGCACCGAGGAACGCGTACTGCGCGCCGCCGATGTGCTGCTGCGCCGCGACGTCTGTGATCTGACGCTGCTCGGCGAGGAGGAGTCGATCCGCAAGCGCGCCGCGGACCTGGCCATCGACCTCACCGGCGCCCAGATCATCGACCCGCAGACCTCCGAGCTGCGCGAGCGGTTCGCCGAGCTGTACGCCAAGCTCCGCGCCCACAAGGGCGTCTCGTACGAGCTGGCCTTCGACGTCGTCGCGGATGTCTCGTACTTCGGCACCCTGATGGTCCAGGAGGGCCTGGCCGACGGCATGGTCTCCGGCGCGGTGCACTCCACCGCGGCCACCATCCGCCCCGCCTTCGAGATCATCAAGACCAAGCCGAACGCGCAGATCGTGTCCTCGGTCTTCTTCATGTGCCTGGCCGACCGCGTCCTGGTCTACGGCGACTGCGCGGTCAACCCGGACCCGAACGCCGAGCAGCTCGCGGACATCGCCATCCAGTCGGCCACCACCGCCGCCCAGTTCGGCGTCGAGCCGCGGATCGCGATGCTGTCGTACTCCACCGGCACCTCCGGCTCCGGCGCGGACGTCGACAAGGTCCGCAAGGCCACCGAACTGGTCCGCCAACTCCGTCCGGACCTGCTGGTCGAGGGCCCGATCCAGTACGACGCGGCGGTGGACTCGGCGGTCGCGCGCACCAAGCTCCCGGACTCCGAGGTGGCCGGCCGGGCCACCGTGCTGATCTTCCCGGACCTCAACACCGGCAACAACACCTACAAGGCCGTCCAGCGCTCCGCCGGCGCGGTCGCGGTCGGCCCGGTCCTCCAGGGTCTGCGCAAGCCGGTCAACGACCTTTCGCGCGGCGCCCTCGTCCAGGACATCGTCAACACCGTGGCGATCACCGCCATCCAGGCGCAGGGCGCCCGGCCCGGCGCCGCGCACACCGCCTGAGCCCCCGGAAACACCCCTCCCCATCGGAAAGCTTTATGACTGCCACCGCCTCCCGCGTCCTCGTCCTCAACTCCGGCTCCTCGTCGGTGAAGTACCAGCTGCTCGACATGCACAACACTGAGTCGAAAAGCGGCTCCGCCGCGGGCAGGCTCGCCGTCGGCCTCGTCGAGCGGATCGGTGAGGAGACCTCCCGCCTGGCGCACACGCCGCTGGGCACCGGCGGCGCCAAGCGCGAGACCGAGGGCCCGATAGCCGACCACACGGCCGCGCTGAAGGCCGTCGCCGCCGAGCTGGCCGCCGACGGCCTCGGCCTCGACTCCCCGGAGCTCGCCGCCATCGGCCACCGCGTGGTGCACGGCGGCCTGAAGTTCAGCGCGCCGACCGTCATCGACGACGAGGTGCTGGCGGAGATCGAGCGGCTGGTGCCGGTCGCCCCGCTGCACAACCCGGCGAACATCACCGGCATCAGGACGGCTCGGGCGCTGCGCCCCGACCTGCCGCAGGTCGCGGTCTTCGACACCGCGTTCCACACCACGATGCCGGAGTACGCGGCCCGCTACGCCATCGACGTGGAGACCGCCGACGCGCACCGCATCCGCCGCTACGGCTTCCACGGCACCTCGCACGCCTATGTGTCGCGCAAGACCGCCGAGCTGCTGGGCAAGGCCCCCGAGGACGTCAATGTGATCGTGCTGCACCTGGGCAACGGCGCCTCCGCCTCGGCGGTGGCCGGCGGCCGCTGTGTGGACACCTCGATGGGCCTCACCCCGCTGGAGGGCCTGGTCATGGGCACCCGCTCCGGCGACATCGACCCGGCGGTGACCTTCCACCTCAAGCGGGTGGCGGGCATGGACGAGGACGAGGTCGACGTCCTGCTCAACAAGAAGAGCGGGCTGATCGGGCTGTGCGGCGACAACGACATGCGGGAGATCGGCCGCCGGATCGACGAGGGCGACGCGCAGGCGAAGCTGGCCTTCGACATCTACATCCACCGGCTGAAGAAGTACATCGGCGCCTACAGCGCGGTGCTCGGCCGGGTCGACGCGGTGGCGTTCACCGCCGGCGTCGGCGAGAACGCCGCCCCGGTGCGGGCGGCCGCGATCGCCGGCCTGGAGGAGATGGGCATGGCGGTGGACGCCTCGCTCAACGCGGTACGGGGTGACGAGCCGCGGCTGATCTCGCCCGAGTACGCCCGCGTCGCGGTCGCCGTGGTCCCCACCGATGAGGAACTGGAGATCGCTCAGCAGACATACGCCCTGGTCAGCGCCTAGTCGCTGGGGCTTCCACCAGGTGGAATATTCCGCTCCTAAACAAACCGATAGGATTGAGCCATGCGCCGTTCCAAAATCGTCTGCACCCTGGGCCCCGCCGTCGACTCCTACGACCAGCTGAAGACGCTGATCGAGGCCGGTATGAACGTGGCCCGTTTCAACATGAGCCACGGGACCCACTCGGAGCACGAGGAGCGGTACCACCGCCTCCGCAAGGCCCAGGAGGAGACCGGCCGCGCCATCGGCGTGCTGGCCGACCTCCAGGGCCCCAAGATCCGCCTGGAGACCTTCGCCGAGGGCCCCGTCGAGCTGGTGCGCGGTGACGAGTTCGTCATCACCACCGAGGACGTCCCCGGCGACAAGTCCATCTGCGGCACCACCTACAAGGGCCTGCCCGGCGACGTCTCCAAGGGCGACCCGGTCCTGATCAACGACGGCAACGTCGCGCTCCAGGTCATCGAGGTCGACGGCCCGCGGGTGCGCACCATCGTCATCGAGGGCGGGGTCATCTCCGACCACAAGGGCATCAACCTGCCCGGCGCCGCGGTGAACGTCCCGGCGCTGTCCGAGAAGGACATCGACGACCTCAAGTTCGCGCTGCGCATGGGCTGCGACATGGTCGCGCTGTCCTTCGTGCGGGACGCCAAGGACGTCAACGACGTACACCGCGTCATGGACGAGGTGGGCCGCCGGGTCCCGGTCATCGCCAAGGTCGAGAAGCCGCAGGCGGTCGCCAACATGCAGGAGGTCGTGATGGCCTTCGACGCGGTCATGGTGGCCCGTGGCGACCTGGCGGTGGAGTACCCGCTGGAGAAGGTCCCGATGGTGCAGAAGCGCCTGGTGGAGATGTGCCGCCGGAACGCCAAGCCGGTGATCGTCGCGACCCAGATGATGGAGTCGATGATCACCAACTCCCGGCCGACCCGCGCCGAGGCGTCCGACGTCGCCAACGCCATCCTCGACGGCGCGGACGCGGTCATGCTCTCCGCCGAGTCCTCGGTCGGCGCCTACCCGATCGAGACCGTCAAGACGATGTCGAAGATCGTCGAGGCGGCCGAGGAGGAGCTGCTGTCCAAGGGCCTGCAGCCGCTGGTGCCCGGCAAGAAGCCGCGTACGCAGGGCGGTGCGGTGGCCCGCGCGGCCTGTGAGATGGCGGACTTCCTGGACGGCAAGGCGCTGGTCGCCTTCACCAAGTCCGGTGACACCGCCCGCCGGCTGTCGCGCTACCGCGCCGCACAGCCGATCCTGGCCTTCACCACCGAGACCTCGACCCGTAACCAGCTGGCGCTGAGCTGGGGCGTGGACGCCTTCGTCGTCCCGCACGTCGACAACACCGACGCGATGGTCGACCTGGTGGACGCCGAGCTGCTGAAGCTCCAGCGCTACAGCGCGGGCGACACCATGCTCATCACGGCCGGCTCGCCCCCCGGCGTCCCCGGCACCACCAACATGGTGCGGGTGCACCACCTGGGCGGCCAGAGCGCCTGACCCGGGACGCAGAAAACGGCGGTGGGGCGCCCCCCCCGGGGGGGGGGGCCCCCCCCCCCCCCCCCGGCGCCCCGGCAAACAGTGGGCGGGGGGGGGGCCGGGCGGCCCCGAGGGGCCCCCCCCCGGGGGCGCCCTGCGCCCCTGCCCGGGGCCCCCCCCCGGGGGGGGGGCCCCCCCCCCCCGGGGGGGGCGCCCCACCGCCGTTTCCGCGGCTCCCGGAAAGACTGTGGCCGGTGGCGCTCCGGTCAGTCCTCGATGCTCACCCGCATGCCCGGGACATGGAGGTTGCCGCCGAACTGGCCCGCCTGGTCGATCTTCACCTTGGTGAAGTAGGCGAACGAGACATTGATGGGCGGCGGGTGCTCCGGGTCGAAGACGATCGGGATCAGCCCGAACAGATTGCCCTGCAGCCGCTCGGTGTACATGGTCACCTTGCCGCCGCGCATGGTGGACGTGGAGCCCGGGTCGGAGCGCACGTGGTAGTGCTTGCCCGATGCCCGGTCGTCGACGGTCTGGTGCAGATCGGCGATGTCCACGGTGTCGGCGGTGAACTTGAGCGCCTGCTTGGTGCGGCCGCTCTGGGTCGTGACGTTGACCACGCCCTCGAAGTCCAGACCGCGCAGGGTGAGACCGCTGGACTCCAGGTGCCAGGGGTCGTCGGGCAGGGTGACGGGCGTCTGCTCGTTCTTGCCCTCCTGCTTGTTCTCCACGACGCACGGATACGACTTCTTGCCGTCCGAGTCCTTGCCGTCCAGACCCCCGCCGGGCAGGGAGCTGTCCGCCGCGCCGACGGCGCCGTGGACGGTGTCGTTGGCCGCCTTCGACGGGTCCTCGACACCCCTGGTGACGCCGTCCGTGACGCCCTTGACCGTATCCGTGACCTTGTCGGACCCGGAGTCCCCGGAGTCCGTGGACGTGGAGTCCTTGGACGGGGACGGCGAGGGGCTCGGCGAAGCGGTCGTGGTGGACTCCGACGGCGACGGGCTCGGCGAAGCTTCCGCTTCCTTGGAGTCGTCGCCGCCCAGGAGGCCGCCGATCGCGTCACCGATGCCGCCCAGCAGCCCCCCGCCGTCGTCCTTCTCCTCGGAGGCCGACGGCGACGGCGAAGGCGTCGCGGAGCCGGACGGCTCGTCGGTCTTCGGGGCGGACGGTTCGGGGGCCTTGGTCGGTTCGCTGCTCGCCGACGGGGAGGGCTTGGGCGAGGTGGTGGCGGACGGCCCGGCGTCGTCCTTCGCGCCGTCCTTCGCCGTGGAGTCCTCGCCGTCCTTGTCCGTCTTGTCCGGAGCGGTCACACACGGACCGTCCTTGAAGGGGCTGGTGGGCGGCTGCGGCTTGGCCATCGCCATCTGGGGCGTCAGCCCCATGCCCATGAGCACGGCGGACGGCATGGCGGCGATGGCGATCGCCTTTCCCGCGGGCACGTGGAGCCGTGTCAGCAACGGCTTCTTCGGCGCCGCGTGCCGCGGCCCGGATCTCGCCCCGGCGGCTGCGTTCTGGTGCAGCTCGTCACCCGGCACGGTGCCTCCTGTTCGTCCCGTTGGTCGGGCTCGTTCCTGACAGGTCGTCCAGTCCGAAGCCCGAACCGGCATCGGTGGCCGGTGTGGGATGGGTGGCCAAAACCGGCCCGGCGGCCACATCGCGGGCCGACTCACCGGCGTCGCCGTCGCTCTGCGGACTGCCCGGCGCCCAGGCAACCGCCAGCGCACCACCGATCAGCCCCATCAGGAAGCCGACCACGAAGCCGCCGAAGTTCGAGACGACCAGGGAGACCAGGGAGAGCAGAATCGCCGCCACGCCCGCGAAGACGCGAGAGGCGGGCTGGAACCACATGGTGAGACCGAGCACGACCAGCAGCACGCCGATGATCAGCGAGCCCGCACCGGCCGTTGTCGCCATGCTGAGGGTCATACCCCCGAGCGTGAGGTGCGCATAGGGGAAGTACATGATCGGGACCCCGCCGAGCAGAGTCAGCAGACCGCCCCAGAACGGGCGACGGCCACGCCACTCCCGGAACGAAAGCCGCTTGTGGCCGATGGACTCGATCAGCCGTGGTCGCGTTTCGGCGCTCATGTCGTACAGCTCCTCGGGACTGGCTAATTCGGTGGTTCTGAGCTGGAGTGGCCTACGACGCACCACCGGCGTACGGGCACGGGGAACGGCTCAAGAAGCCGCGCAGCCCCCCGCGCCCGCACGCTCAGTGCGTCAGTAGCACTCGTTCTTGCCCTTGGTGACCTTCATGCTGAGGCCGCTGAGCTTGAACGTGCCGGCCGTGGTCGCCCAGGCCGTCTGCTTGACGCCGGTCAGCACAGCGCTGTCGGCTTCCTGGGCGAACGAACCGGGGTCCGTCTTGTCGCCCTTCTTGATGCCGGGGCCCTTCGTGGTCGAACCCGCGGCAACACCGATGTTGATGTTGCTGAAGGTCGCGTCCGCGTTGAGCTGGTCGAGGTCGATGTAGAGGTTCTTCGCCTCGACCGGCTTGTCGGCACCCGCCTTGAGCACCATCGACACGTCGCCGAAGACCGGGACGGGTACGACGACGGACTGGCACAGGTTCTTGATCTTGGCGCTGGAGAACGCCGAGACCGCGACCGGGATGGCCTTGCCGTCCTTCTGGGCGTCAACGGCTCCGTACTGAACGAAGCCGGTGCCGTCCAGTCGGTCGGTGGCCACCTTGAACTGCTGGCCGGACACGCTGAACGAGGCCGCGAGCGCACCCTGCGAGAGGGCCACGCCGATCGCGGCAGTCGCCGCGACGCTCGGCACCATGACGACGGCGAACCGCTTCCATCTGGTCCCGCCACGAGCCAGGGACTCCATGACTTTCCTCCTTCTCGGACGTACATCTCCGGCGTCGGCCGTCTGAATTGAGCGGCCGCACCTGGGATGGGAGAAGTGCTACGTCCTCGGGAAGGAGAGCGCCCGTCCTCGGAGGCGCAGTGCGTTCCGAATACCGGCGATCACCCCCGAGCGACAACCACTGGCCACGCTCTCGCGCAACCTCCTGGACAGGCCCTGCCGGATGGGGCAGAGACCCCCCTGTCCAAGGCCGGCGCCACTGCCGCCGACCACTCGGTGGGGACCCAATTACCCCGCGGCACCGGCCGGATGCCGGGCTGCGGGAATGGACCGAGCGAGGCCGATCGTGGTGCATTCACGGCCTGGACACAAGAGGCTCGTTACTTGCGGGTAACGGGCCGATAACCGCGCTGCGACCGGCTGATATCACCTGGGCACGGACGGTCGTCGTTAACAACGAAGAGACATCGAGCAACTATGGACATTCCGCCGCGAACACCCCCAGCAGACTTACTCCAAGTAACAGCGGCCGCGTTTACCAAGTTTTGGTAAAACGCGGCCGCTGCTCGTTTGCTACAGGGGCTTGCGGGACCGTCTCGATGAGCGGCCGGCGGTCAGAACAGCACGCGGGCCAGGGCGGCGCGTGCCGCGGTCACCCGCGGGTCCTCCGCACCGATCACCTCGAAGAGCTCCAGCAGTCGCACCCGCGCGGCGTCCCGGTCGTCACCGAACGTCCGCTTCACCGTGTCGACCAGTCGCCCGAAGGCGTCCTCCACATGCCCGCCGACCAGATCGAGATCGGCGGCACGGATCTGCGCCGGCACATCGGCCGGGTTGTCCGCGGCCTCCTTGCGCACGGCCTGCGCATCCAGACCCTGCACCCGCTGGAGCAGTTCGGCCTGTGCGAGACCGAGCTTGGCCTCCGGGTTGCCCGGGTCGTCGGAGAGCACGTTCCGGTACGCCTGGATCGCGCCGCCCAGGTCGCCGGAGTCCAGCGCCGAATTCGCGGCCTCCAGCAGCGCGTCGTACGGGCCGACCGGCACCGGCGCCTCGGCCGCCGCCTGCTGCTCGCCCGCGGCCTGCGCATCGACCGGCGCGCCCACGATGCCGAACTGCTGCTCGGCGGCCTGCACCAGCTGGTCGAGCACCTGGCGGATCTGCGCCTCCGGGGCCGCGCCCTGGAACAGCGGGATCGGCTGGCCCGCGACGACCGCGAACACCGCCGGGATGCCCTGCACCCCGAACTGCTGGAAGAGCATCTGGTTGGCGTCGACATCGACCTTGGCCAGCACGAACCTGCCGGCGTACTCCGCGGCGAGGCGCTCCAGCAGCGGACCCAGCTGCTTGCACGGTTCGCACCACTCGGCCCAGAAGTCGATGACGACCGGAACCTCGGTGGAGCGCTGCAGGACGTCCTGCTGGAACCCCGCCTCGTCGACGTCGTACACCAGACGCGCGCCGCCGGCGGGCGCCGCGCCGTTACGGGCGGCCTCGGCTCGTGCCTGCTCCGCCTTCTGCTTCGCTTCCCCGGCCGCCTTCACCGCGGCGAGGTCGACGACTCCACTCATGGACATGTTGCGTGGCTGCATGGGTCCATCCTCCCCCCTGGGCGCTCTGTTCCGAAAAGCGATGCGGAATTTCCGGTCCGACGGGGGTGCACACACCCGTCGGACCCGCCCGCTGGGGCACCGCCCCCGCCCGCACGCCCCGCCGGAATGCCGGCGTACGACGGGTTCGGTGCCCGCTCGGTCCCGAGGAGGACCCTTGACCGGCCCGAGGAGGACCGGTCGGTGTGGGCCTGGGTCCCCACCCAGGCCCGGTGGCTATCGCTCTTACGCTACGACCCGTAGCGTAACTGCCTGCGCCCCCCTCCCGGCAACCACTTACGGGCCAGTACGCCGTGATCTGTCTCACGAGCCTCGGTTACGGCCCACTTACCGGCCGGTATGGTCGCCCGCATGCACCACTCCGCCAGCCCCCGGAAAGGCCGTACGGGCCGCCCGCGCAGCACCGAGGCCGACCGCGCGATCCTCGACGCGACGCGGGCCGCGCTCGTCGATCTCGGCTGGGGAAAGCTCACCATGAGCGACGTCGCGGCTCGGGCCGGCGTCGCCAAGACGACGCTCTACCGCCGCTGGGCCAACAAGAACGAGCTCGTCGTGGACGCGGTGGCGGTCCTCTTCGACGAGCTCGAACTTCCCGACCGGGGCTGCCTGCAGTCCGACATCGAGGGTGTGGTGCTCCAGTTCGGGGCGCTGCTGGCGCGGCCCGAGACCAAGACGGCGCTGATGGCGGTGGTCGCCGAGTCCACCGCCGACGAAGCGCTGCGCGAGCGGATCCGCTCGGCGATCGTGGACCGACAGAAACGTCTCGTCATCCTCGGCCGGGAACGCGCCCAGCAGCGCGGCGAACTCCCCCCGGACCGCCCGGGACCGGCCGGCGAGCAGGCCGCCGCGCAGGCCATCGGCCTGACCTTCGACCTCATCGCCGGCGCGATCGTGCACCGCACCCTGGTCACGGCCGAGGCGGTGGACACCGCCTGGGCCCACCAGCTCTCGACCGTACTGATCCGGGGGTTGGGCGGGCTGGGGTGAGGGGCCCCCGGCCCTCCCCCCGCGCCTAGACCTGGTACCGCTCCGCACGGAAGAGTCCCAGGTTGTCGGCCACCCACTCGGACGTCCGCGCCAGTCCCTCCTTCAGGGTCACCCGCGGCTCCCACGAAGACCATTCCCGCGCCCGGGAGTTGTCCGACAGAAGCCGCTCGACCTCACTGCCCGAGGGCCGCAGCCGCGCGGCGTCCACCACCACCTCCGCGTCCCGCCCCGAGGCCGCTATCAGCGCCTCGGCGAGCGCGCCGATGGAGATCTCGCGGCCGCTGCCGAGATTGACGACCTGCCCCAGCGCCCGGTCGCAGTCGGCCATCGCCAGGAAGCCGGCCGCGGTGTCGGTGACGAACGTGAAGTCGCGCGTCGGGGAGAGCGAGCCCAGCTTGATCTGCCGGGCGCCGGAGTGGAGTTGGGCCAGGATCGTGGGGATCACGGCGCGCGCGGACTGCCGCGGGCCGTAGGTGTTGAAGGGCCGTACGACCGTCACCGGCAGCTCGAACGCGTGCCAGTGCGACAGCGCCATCATGTCGGCGCCGATCTTCGACGCGGAGTACGGGGACTGCGGCTGGAGCGGATGGTCCTCGCCGATCGGGGCGGTCCGCGCGGTCCCGTAGACCTCGCTGGTGGAGGTGTGCACGAGACGGCGCACGGCGTGCCGGCGGCAGGCCTCCGCCACATTCTCCGTACCGACCACATTCGTCTGGACGTAGGCGCCCGGCGAGTCATAGCTGTACGGGATGCCGATCAGCGCGGCCAGATGGAAGACGGTGTCGCAGCCCGCGACGGCGTCCATCACCCGGCCGGCGTCCCGTACGTCCCCCGCGATCATCTCGACGGGGCCGCCGGGCGCCAGATAGCGGGCCAGATTGCCCTTCTCCGCATACGGCTTGTAGTGCACGAAGGCGCGCACCCGGGCGCCGTTCTCGACCAGCAGATCGACGAGGGTGGAACCGATGAACCCCTCGGCGCCGGTGACCAGGACCGTACGCCCCTTCCACCGCTGCTGCGTGGTGCTGACGTGCTGCGTGGTGCTGATGTGGGCGCTGACGCTCATGCTGACTCCTTCATGTGGGTGGTGAGGCGATGGGGGTCGGGGTGGCCGGCGAGGGCGAGCGCCTTGGCGGCCAGCAGATCGGCGGCCCGCGCATGGGTGCCGGGGTCCGCGGCGGCGCTCATCGCGGCGAGCCGCGCGGGATCGTCGAGCAGCGGCGCGACCAGCGCGTCCAGCCGCTCGGCGGTGGTCTCCGCGTCGGCCAGCAGCAGCGCCGCGCCGGCGTCGGACAGCACCCGCGCGTTGTGCGTCTGGTGGTCCCCGGGGGCGTGCGGGTACGGGACGAGGACGGCCGGCATGCCGATCGTGGCCAGCTCGGCGACGGTCGCCGAACCGGCCCGGCAGACGACCAGATCGGCGGCGGCGTAGGCCAGATCCATCCGGTCCAGGTACGGCACCGCCTCGGCGACCGCCGCCCCGCCGTTCGCCGCCAGTGCCTCCCGGGTCGCGTCCAGGGCCGCCGGGCCGGTCTTGATCAGCAGCCGCAGATCGTCCCGGGACCGGTGGCGGGCGGCCAGCCCCACCGCGGCCTCGGTGAGCCGGGCCGCGCCCAGGCTCCCGCCGTTGACCAGCAGCAGCCGCGCCCCGTCCGGCACGCCCAGCTCCCGCCTGGCGCCCGCCCGCAGGGCCGTACGGTCCAGCTGGGCCAGCGGCCCGACCAGCGGCATCCCGACGGTCTCGGCCCGCTCGCCGCCTACGAGATGTGCGCGGCTGCGGTCGAAGGCGAGCGCGAGATGCGGGGTGAGCCGGGCCGCGAACTTGTTGGCCCGGCCCGGCACCGCGTTGGACTCGTGGACCAGGCTCGGCAGCCCGGCCAGCCGCGCGCCGACGATGACCGGCGCGCTCGGATAGCCGCCCATACCGACCGCGACCTGGGCGCGCTGCTCCTTGAGGATGGCCCGGCACTGGGCGCCCGACCTGAGCAGCGCGGCCGGCAGCAGATAGCGTCGGGCGCCGAGTGACGGGTCGAAGGGGATCATGTCGACGGTGTGCAGCCGGTATCCGGCCTGCGGGATCAGCCGGGTCTCCAGGCCGCGTTCGGTCCCGACGAAGGAGATCACCGCATCGGGCTCGGCCCGGCGGAGCGCGTCCGCGAGGGCGAGCCCCGGATAGATATGGCCGCCGGTGCCGCCCGCACCGATCACGACGGAGAGTGGTGTGCGCATGGCCGCCACGCTCGCGAAGTGCCCTAAGAAGCTTCTAAGAGAGGTGTTTGGCAGCCTGTGTCCATGCCGTCCACGCCCCAGGGCCCAGCCCAGTCACCCACACCCGCGGCCGAGTCTCTCCCGCCCACCGCGGCCGAGTCTCTCCCGCCCACCGCAGCCGAGTCTCTCCCGCCCACCGCACCCAAGATTCTCGTCGTCGACGACGAGCCGGAGGTGCGCGCCGCGGTGGAGGACGGCCTCGCCGTCGAGGGTTACGCGGTGCACGGCGCCGCCGACGGTCTCGCGGCCCTCTCGGAGGTCGCCGCCTGGCAGCCGGACGCCATCGTCCTGGACGTGCTGATGCCGGTCCTGGACGGCCTGGCCGTCTGCCGCCGCCTCCGGGCGCTGGACGACCGCACCCCGATCCTCGTACTGACCGCGCTGGACTCGGTCAGCGAGCGGGTGGACGGCCTGGACGCGGGCGCCGACGACTACCTCGTCAAGCCGTTCGCGCTGGACGAGTTGGTGGCGCGGGTCCGGGCACTGCTGCGCCGCGCCTCGGTGACCGCCGCCGACGACACCTCCCTCGCCTTCGACGACCTGGTCGTCGACCCGGTGACCCGCACCGGCCACCGGGCGGGCCGGCCGCTGGAGTTCAGCCGCACCGAATGGGCGCTGCTGGAGCTGTTGCTGCTGCACCCGGGGCAGGTGATGCCGCGCGAGGTGATCCTGGAGCGGGTGTGGGGCCGCGACTTCGGCCCGGATTCCAACTCCCTGGCCGTATACGTCGGTTATCTGCGCCGCAAGCTGGAGGCCGGCGGCGAGCCCCGCCTGGTCCACACCGTGCACGGCGTCGGCTACCGCCTGGACCGGGCGGACGGGGCGTGACGGGGCGGCGCGGGCTGGGGGCCCGCTGGGTGCGCCGCCGACCGCTGCGTACCCGGCTGGCGCTGGCCGCCTCCGCGGCGGTGGCCCTGGTGGCCGTCGGCGTCTGCGCCGCCGCCTTCGTCATCATCCGCTACCAGATGACCCGCCAGCTCGAACTCAACCTGGCCCAGACCGCCACCCAGGTCACCCACCAGACCCGGGGCTGGGGCCCGACCGTCTCCGACACCTCGTGCCGCTTCCAGGCCGTGCCGTGCGTCCAGATCGTCCCGTCCAGCCCGGCCAGGGACCCGCGCCGGCCGTACGGGCTGCCGGTCGACGACGCCACCCGCGAGGTCGCCGACGGGCGTCGGGAGGCGTACTACACCAAGCTCACGGTCGCCGGACAGCCGGTCCGGATGTTCACCACCCACCTCCCGGGCAAGGACGAGGCGCTCCAGGTCGCGCTGCGCTCGGACACCGTGGAGCGGGGCGTACGGCACGCCGCCTGGGCGCTGTCCGCGGTCGGCGCCGCGGGGGTGCTGCTGGCCGCGGCCCTGGGCTACTGGGTCTCGCGCACCGGCCTGGCGCCGGTCGCCCGGCTCACCGCCACCGCCGAGCGGATCGCGGCCACCCGCGACGCCCGCCACCGCATCGAGCTGCCCCCGGGGTCCCCGTCCCGCGAGGACGAGATCACCCGCCTCGCCGCCACCTTCAACACCATGCTGGGTGAACTGGAGCAGTCGGTCACCGCCCAGCGGCGGCTGGTCGCGGACGCCTCGCACGAGCTGCGCACCCCGCTGACCGCGCTCCGCACCAACGCCGAACTCCTCGCCCGCGCCGACCGGTTGACCGACGCCCAGCGCGACCGCGCCTCCGCGGCGCTCGGCCGTCAGCTCCGCGAGGTCACCACCCTCGTCAACGATCTGATCGAACTGGCCCGGGACGAGGAGCCGCAGCCCCTGGTGGAACAGGTACGCCCGGCGGCACTGCTGGAGCACGCGGTCGGCGCGGCCCGCGAGCACTGGCCGGAAATCACCTTCACCGTCGTCGTCGACCCGGCGGCCGCCGACACCACCATCCCCGGCGTCGCACCCCGCCTCGCCCGCCTCCTGTCCAACCTGCTCGACAACGCCGCGAAGTTCTCCCCGCCCAGCACCCCCGTCGAGTCCCAACTCACCCTCTCCTCAGGCCAGTTGGACCTCACCATCCGCGACCACGGCCCCGGCATCACGGCCGACGACCTCCCCCATGTCTTCGACCGCTTCTACCGCGCGAAGGCTGCCCGCGCCCTGCCCGGCTCCGGCCTCGGCCTGGCCATGGCCCGCCAGATCGCCCGCGCCCACCACGCAGAACTCACCGCGGAGCGGGCGCCGGGGGGCGGCGCGTTGTTCCGTCTGCGGGTTCCGGCCACGGCCGGGGCGCGGTAACGCAGCTGCCGTCACGCCTCACGGGGCCGGTACGTGGCACCGGCGCCCTCGGCCTCCGCCTCCTCGGCCTTCTCCTCGACCGTCGCCCGCACCGCCTGCCGGTCCTGCGGCGCCATGGACCGCCAGCTGTCCCGCATCCCGGAAATGCCGTCGGTCAGCGCCCGATACCCGGACGGGTCGTCGAGCACGTCCTTCAGCTCCAGCCGACCACCGAGCATCTTGCGCGCGAGGTCCTGGAGAGCGGGCGGGGCGGACGGATTGTTCCGCAGGGCCCGCAGGGACTTGGTGAGGTGCTCGTTCTGCTCCTCCGCGAGGTCCCGCTCCTCGACGGGGTAGTCGCGGTCGCCGGGGGCGGTGAAGTTGCCGCTGTTGCTCATGGGGTGGGAATTCCTCTCAGCCGAAGGCGTCGCGCGCGCGGTCGGCCTCGGCCTGGCCGCTTTCGGTGGTGGGGGCAGGGGGCGGGGTGGGGGTGGCGGACCGTGAGGTCGTACCGCTCGCCGGGGTTGCCGCAGAAGCCGCCCCGTCGGATCCGCTGCCGGAGGAGGACGTGCTCCCGGAACCGCCCTCGGACGACGACGTGCTCCCGGAACCACTCTCCGACGAGGAGGACGAGGAGCCGGACTCGCCGCCGGAGGTGCCGCCTTCGCCCGTACCACTGCCCTCGGACGCCGGTGTCTTGTCCTTCGTGGCGATGCCGGCGACCTCGACGAGCCCCGCGGCCTGCTCCTGCTGCCCCTCCCAGATCTTCTTGCCGCCCTCGGCGAAATCGCCCTGCGCGACCTGCCCCACTCCCTGGGCCATGTGGTAGGCGCCGGTGCCGACCTTGCCGATGTCCTTGACCTTGTCGCCGGCGCCCTTGATGCCCCAGCCGTCTTCCTCGAACTCCACGAGGGGCTTCGCCCCCGCCTTCACCGCTTCGCTGACGGAGACCCCGTCCTTCGCCCCGAAGTGGTTCTGGATCCCCTGCGAGACGAGGTTCTGCCCGATCCCCTTGGCCGCGTCCGTGCCGACGGACTTGAGCAGCTCCAGCGCCATCTCCTTGGCGCTCCGCACCACCTTCTTCTGGATGGCCTCGGTGATGGCTTGGATGATCTTCTGCTTCGCCTCGGTGATGATCCTGCGGACGATGACCCGGGTCGTCGCCGTGGCCGCGACCGCCCCGGCTTCCGAGGCGCCGAGTGTGACCGGTGCGGCGGCCTGTGCCATCGCCAACTCGATGGCCAGCGCGATCAGTTGGGCAATCACCGCGATCTTCATCACCATGACGATCGTGGCCACCACCTGGAGCACGATGGCGAGCACCTCCGCGGCGTCGGCCGCGTCGTCGAGGTAGCCGTCGCCCGCGAACTTCTTCCAGGTGTTGTCGAACGCCTCGATCGCCTCACCGGAGTTGGCGCCGTGCACCGCGTTCGCGGCCGTCGTGCCCTCCGCCTGGTACTGGCGAACGGTGGCGGCGAAGCTACTCCAGGCCTCGGCCGCCTCCCGCATCTTGTCCTCGTCGACATTGGGCCACTGAAAGCCCAGCAGATCGAGGATCCAGTCGACCTCCGTAGGAAGCATGATGGTGGCGATGGTGAGTCACTCCCCCGAGCGGCGCAGGTGCGCCGGCGTGTTGGACGTGTGTGGGGCGGGCGGGCTGAACTGGGTGGCGTCAGTTCGCGATTTCGGGGCGGCTTGCCGCGTATTTCGCGAGGTGATCGTGCTGCTCCTGCTCGGTGGCGTCGTAGTGCGCGCCCATCGCCTCGAGCTTGCTGCCGATCTTGGAGAGCTCCTCCCCGAGATGGGGCATCGACTCGCAGATCCCCTCGGCCACCGGCCCGTAGAAGTCGTTGAAGGTGCCGACGAAGTCGTCCTTCCCCCACGCCTCACCGGGATCGCCGCCGACGGCGGCCTTCAGCTTCTTGGCGGCCTCGCTGAAGCCGGAGCCGATATCTCCGAAGACGCCGCCCTGCGTCTTGAGTACTGCCGGATCCACGTCGTAGCCGGAGCCTGCCACGAGTTCCCCTCAATCTTCGCGGTGACGGATCAAATAAATCTCATGGCGTACGGTATCCGACGTTCGCAACAACCGGAAAACGGAAGAGCAGTGAAGATCTTTTTCGTTTTTGCTGCACTTCATCTTCACGACGAGCCACGGCGGCGTCGATGATCTCGCCAGGAGCCGGGAAGGAAACATTCACTGTGCCCCAATTTCCCTCCGTATCCACCCTGAAGCAGGCATGGGGGCGATTCCTCGGCCTGGTCGGCATATTGCTCGGCTTGGCGCTCAGTGCGTGTTTCCTGTGGATGGGGCTGACCCAGACAGGCGTCATGGGTACGCCGGGCACGTTCACCGTCGAGGAGTGCCACCTCGTCACGCATCACAGCACGTCCAAACGCGGCACTCAATCGACCACCGACTACACCTGCAAGGGAGCATTCCGCTCCGACGACGGCAAGGTGGTTGACCCCGCTACCCAGTTGAGCGGTTTGACGAAGAGTCACCCGAAGGGATTCACCTTCGCGACCCAGCGCAGCGGCAATGACGTCCTTATGCAGGACAGCCGAAGCGGAACGGTGAAATTCATCGTCGCCTTCGCTTTTCTCCTCATCGACGCCTTTGGGTACTTCTTGTGGGTCACGCACCTCGACAAGAACAAAACCATGCGGGAGAGCTGGCGCTCCATCAAGGGCACGCCGGCTCGCGCGATCATGATCGGTGCCGCGTCAATAGCGCTCGTCGGAATGGCCGCCAGCGCAGTCTGTGCCCTCACGCTCGCCGGCTGAGCCGGACGGCGACGCCACAGGCCCCGATCCCCACGAAGGACAAGAACCGCCATGTCCAACTCTCCGCACATGTCCGGCAAGACGCCTTTGAAGACGCTATGCGGCCACTTTTTCTTCCTTGCTGTGGCTCTGGTGCTTTTCGTCGTTTGCTTCACCAAAGGGCTGACCGCAGCGGGACTCACGGGCACGCACGGGACCTTCACCGTCGAGGAATGCTTCCGGGAAAGCACAAGTCACCGCTCCACGGCCTCCGACGATTACCAATGTGAGGGCACCTTCCGCTCGGACGACGGGAAGGTCGTGGACGACAAGGCGTCCTTGGGCAGCCTCAACACCTCGTACGACCCGGGCTTCGAACTCGCGACCCAGGGGCACAACGACAGCACCGTTCTCAGCGTCCTGTCCGCTGCGACCTACACCGTCGCCGGTCGCGAGGCGGCCACAGCCAACTTCTCCACCGGCTTCGCCTTCCTCCTCTTCATCATCCCCCTGCAGCTCTTCTCCTGGCTCAGGCGCTTCGACGAACCCACTCGCACCATCCCCCAGCAGTGGGCGGCCTGGCGTGCGACCGCCGGCACCCGGACCCGCAAGATCGTGCTCGGCGCCGCCGCGGCGGCCCTCTTCGGGATGATCGTCGTCGGCCCGGTCCTCGGCTTCGCCCTGACCGCCGGCAGTTGAGCCGGGCCCTGTTGCGCAAAAGGGCGGGGCCGTCGGCATGACGGCCCCGCCCTCCACGTGTGCGGTACTCAGAAGCCGGCCGGCTCCGTGTAGACCCCCCACTCGTCGCGCAGCACCCCGCAGATCTCGCCCAGCGTCGCCTCGGCGCGCACGGCCTCCAGCATCGGCTCGATCATGTTGCCGCCGTTGCGGGCCGCGGTGAGCATCGCGTCCAGGGAGGCACGCACCGCCGCGTCGTCACGGGCCGCCTTGCGGTCCGCGAGCACCCGCACCTGGTCCCGTTCGACCTCATGGCTGACCCGGAGGATCTCCAGGTCGCCGGTGACCGAACCGTGGTGGCAGTTGACGCCGACGACCTTCTTCTCGCCCTTCTCCAGGGCCTGCTGGTACTGGAACGCGGACTCGGCGATCTCGCCGGTGAACCAGCCGTCCTCGATGCCGCGCAGGATCCCGGAGGTCATCGGCCCGATCGGGTGCGCACCGTTCGGCACCGCGCGTGCCCCGCGCTCCCTTATCTGCTCGAAGATCTTCTCGGCGTCCGCCTCGATGCGGTCGGTCAGCGCCTCGATGAACCACGAACCGCCCAGCGGGTCCGCGACATTGGCGACGCCGGTCTCCTCCATCAGCACCTGCTGTGTGCGCAGCGCGATCTCGGCGGCCTGCTCGCTGGGCAGCGCCAGCGTCTCGTCCAGGGCGTTGGTGTGCAGGGAGTTGGTGCCGCCGAGGACGGCCGCCAGCGCCTCGACCGCCGTGCGGACGACATTGTTGTACGGCTGCTGAGCGGTCAGCGAGACGCCCGCGGTCTGGGTGTGGAACCGCAGCCACTGCGCCTTCTCGCTGGTCGCGCCGTACACGTCGCGCATCCAGCGGGCCCAGATCCGGCGTGCGGCACGGAACTTGGCGATCTCCTCGAAGAAGTCGAGATGCGCGTCGAAGAAGAAGGACAGGCCCGGTGCGAAGGTGTTGACGTCCAGGCCGCGGGAGAGCCCCAGCTCCACGTACCCGAAGCCGTCGGCGAGCGTGTACGCCAGCTCCTGCGCGGCCGTCGCCCCCGCCTCGCGGATGTGATAGCCGGACACGGAGAGCGGCTTGTACGCGGGGATGCCCTTCGCGCAGTGCTCCATGAGGTCGCCGATCAGCCGCAGATGGGGCTCCGGCTGGAACAGCCACTCCTTCTGGGCGATGTACTCCTTGAAGATGTCCGTCTGCAGGGTGCCGTTGAGGACGCCCGGGTCGACGCCCTGGCGCTCGGCGGCGACGAGATACATGCAGAAGACGGGTACGGCGGGGCCGCTGATCGTCATCGACGTCGTGACATCGCCGAGCGGGATGTCCTTGAAGAGGACCTCCATGTCGGCGGCGGAGTCGATGGCGACGCCGCAGTGGCCGACCTCGCCGAGCGAACGCGGGTCGTCGGAGTCCCGCCCCATCAGGGTCGGCATGTCGAACGCGACGGACAGGCCGCCACCGCCGGCCTTCAGGATCATCTTGTAGCGCTCGTTGGTCTGCTCGGCGTTGCCGAAGCCCGCGAACTGCCGGATGGTCCAGGTCCGGCCCCGGTAGCCGGTGGGATAGAGGCCGCGCGTGAAGGGGTACTCGCCCGGCCAGCCGATCCGCTCGAAGCCCTCGACCGAGTCGCCGGGGCGCGGGCCGTACGCGGGCTCGACGGGATCGCCCGACAGCGTGGTGAAGTCCGCGTCCCGCTTGCGGGCGGAGTCGTACCTGGCCTGCCAGCGACGGCGGCCCTCATCGATCGCGTCAGCGTCCATACCTTCGAATTTACTAGGACGTCCTAGTAATTGTCGATGGGAGAGCCGCCACAGGGCGCCTGTGGCGGCTTCGCTACGCCTTGACCGGCTCCGGCGCCGCGTCCGCGACCAGCGGCTCGACCTCGCGGACGACCTTGCGCTCGACGAAGAACGCCGCGGTCGGAATGGTGCCCGAGACGAGGACCCACAGCAGCTTGCCGAACGGCCACTTCGCCTTGGAGCCGAGGTCGAACGCGAAGATCAGGTAGACGATGTAGAGCACGCCGTGGACCTGGGAGACGACCAGGGTCAGATCCTTGCCCGTGTCGAAGCCGTACTTGGCCACCATGCAGGCGCACAGGATGAGGAGCATGACTGCGGTGACGTAAGCCATCACCCGGTAGCGGGTCAGCACGCTGGATTTCATGGATACGAGCGTAACCGCCCGGAAAATCCCCGCGGACGCGGGGAGCACGCGATCACCCGGCAGCGGGTGAGGACTCTTCGCGGACCATCCCCGCATACGCAGGGCACAAGCGCGCTGACCCTCAGGAATCGTAAGCCGCGCCCTCAGCCCTTGTCCTCGAAATCCTCCGCCGCCACCCGCAGCGGCCGCAGCATCGCGAAGATCTCCCCGCACTCCTCCGCGTCGTACACCCCGAGGCCGAAATCCATCGCCATCAGGTCGCGGGTGGCCGCGTCGCAGACCTCGCGGCCCTTGTCGGTGATGGAGGCGAGCGTGCCCCGCCCGTCGTTCGGGTTCGGCCGCTTGGCGACCAGACCGGACTTGACCAGGCGGTCGACCGTGTTGGTCACCGACGTCGGGTGCACCATCAGCCGCTCGCCGATCTTCGACATCGGCAGCTCACCGGCCTTGGAGAAGGTCAGCAGCACCAGCGCCTCGTAGCGCGCGAAGGTGAGTCCGTACGGCTTGACCACCGCGTCCACCTCGCCCAGCAGAATCTGGTGGGCCCGCATGATCGAGGTGATCGCGGCCATGGAGGGCACGGCGCCCCATCTCTGCTGCCACAGTTCGTCGGCGCGCGCGATGGGATCGAAAGCAAGGCTGAGCGGCTTCGGCACGCATCCGACCCTACCCGGCGGTCATATTGTGGTCAGCCCTGTCTCAGGTTTCGGGCGCGGAGACGGGGCCATGAGGTCACGGCCGGTCTCCTCCCGTGCGCCGTACCTCGGCGATCACCGCCAGTACGCACACCGCGCCCACGACTCCCCCGGCCGGCATCACCACCCGGAGGGGCGCGAACTCGGCGGCCGCCCCGGCCAGCCCCATCGCCAGCCCCATGATCGTCATGCGTCCCGCCTGCATCACCGTCATGGCCTGTCCCAGCAGCTCCTCGGGGACCGCGGCGACGAACCACCGGTCCACGCCGAAGTTGTACGAGATCCCGGTGCCGGTCAGCACCAGCAGCAGCACGGCCCAGCCCAGCGAGGGCCGCACGGCGAACCCCAGGGACGGGACGACGGCGAAGACGCCCATGGGGTAGGTGAGCCGGGCGCGGGCGTCAGGGCCCAGGAGGGAGCCGACCAGGGTCTCGGCGACGACCGCCCCGACGGGCATGGCGCACAGCAGCAGTCCCAGGCCGGCTGTGCCGGTGCCCAGGAGGTCGGAGTAGGGGATCAGCAGCGACTCCGGGACGACGACGAACGCCGGTGGCAGCCAGGTCAGCAGCAGCAGCGCCCGGATCCGGCGGTCGGCGAGCAGTCGGCGGGTGCCGGCCAGCGAGGCGCCCAGCAGCGCGCCACGGGCCGCGTCGCGCGCCGGGCGGACGACGGTGCCCAGGCGCAGCAGCAGCGCCGAGCCGAGGAACGTGCCGGCGGTGAGGGCGAGCACCGCGCCGGGTGTCACGACGGCCAGCAGCAGGCCCCCGGCGGCGAATCCGGCGAGCTGCGCGCTCTGGTTGACGATGCGGATCACCGAGCGGCCCAGCACGAAGAGATCGCCCTCGCCGAGGATCTCGCCGAGCGTCGCGGCGCGCGTACCGGCGAAGACCGGCGCGATGGCGGCGATCGCGCAGCGCAGCGCGAGCAGCACCGCGACCGGGGTGTGCGGCAGCACCATGCCGGCCGCGGCGAGCGCGCACAGCAGGTCGCAGACGACCAGTACACGGCGGGCCGGGTAGCGGTCGGCGACGGCCGACAGCAGGGTGCCGCCGACGACGTACGGGAGCAGGCCCAGCGCGAAGGTCAGCGCGCTCAGCAGCGGCGAGGCGGTGATCTTGAAGACCAGGAAGGAGAGCGCGATCTCGCAGACGACCACGCCGAGGGAGGAGAGGAGGTGTGCGGCGAAGACGTACCGGAACTCGCGGACGGCGAAGACGGCGCGGTAGCCGGCCGGGGCGGGGCGCTGGTCCGGCGCCGCGACGGGGCACGGGGCGTCGGCGGGCGTGCCGTCCGCATCGGGGCGTGCTGGGGTGCGGCCCGGCTGCGCGGGCCCGGAGGGCGAGGGCATGGCGGCAGCGTGCCGGGCCGGTGACCCGCGCCGTAGTCTTTCGGCCGGAGCCGAATCCTGGGGAGGGGAGGGGCCGGCCATGCCGCTGGACCTGCATTTCGGGGCCGACGATCTGCTGCGTATCCGGTTCGCGATCTCGCCGCTGTGCGAGACCCACGAGGCGGTACGGACCCTGCGGCGCGCAGACCGGCACGGCTACCACCTGCCGTGGCTGCGGCGGATGCGGGAGACGCTGGCCGGGCTCGATCTCTCGCCGCTGTGGCTGTTCATGCCGTCGCCGCCACCCGGGTACACACCGGATTTTCTGGGCCCCCCGCCGGACGTCCCGCTGGCCGGTTTCGACGAGGAGCTGGCGCGGCTGCGTGCGACCGATCCGGCCCTGGCGCGCGCCGAGATGGTGAAGTCGCTGGCCGGGAGGCCGGAGGCGGCGGGTTCGGCGCGTGCCCGTGCGGCGCTGGCGGACCCGGCTCGGGCCGTCCGGGAGCTGGCCGATGTCACCGAGCGGGCCTGGCACGCGCTGCTCGCCCCGGACTGGCCGCGACTGCGCGCGCTGCTGGAGGCCGAAATCGCCTACCGTTCAGGGCAGTTGGCGGGTGGCGGGCTGCAGCGGCTGTTCGCCGATCTGCACCCGGGGATCTCCTGGTCCGGTGACACGCTCACCGTCCGCACCCGTACCGACTTCGTCCAGATGCAGGATCTGGACGGGCGCGGGGTGCTGCTGTTGCCGAGCGTCTTCGTATGGCCGGACGTGGTGAGTGGTTTCGAGCCACCGTGGCAGCCGACCGTCATCTACCCGGCGCGCGGCATCGGCGGGCTGTGGCACGAGCCGGAGACCGGCGCGGCGCTGGCACGGCTGCTGGGCCCGAACCGGGCCGCGGTGCTGGCCGCCCTCGCCGCGCCGTCCTCGACCTCGGCGCTCGCGCACCGCCTGGGCCTGGCCGCCTCGTCCGTCTCGGCGCATCTGTCCGTGCTGCGCGACGCCGGGCTGCTGGCCTCGCGCCGGCACGGCCATCAGGTGCTGTACGAGCGGACACCGCTGGGGATCGCGCTGGCGGCGGGCGGTTAGCCGGGGGGCGGCGGGGGCCGCCGCCCCGGTCAGCCCGCTGCGAGGTGGCGTTCGACCGTCTCGACCTTCGACGTCAGACCGTCCGTGACGCCGGGCCGGATGTCGGCCTTCAGGACGAGCGAGACGCGGCCCGCGCGGGCCTCCACGGCGGCGACGGCGCGCTTGACGACGTCCATCACCTCGTCCCACTCGCCCTCGATGGAGGTGAACATCGCGTCCGTGCGGTTGGGCAGCCCGGACTCGCGGACGACCCGGACCGCGTCGGCGACGTATTCGCCGACGTCCTCGCCGACGCCCAGGGGGCTCACGGAGAAGGCGACGATCATGCGTTGACCGTGCCTTCGCGGCGCGCGCGGGCGGCGATCACGCCGGCCTCCTCCTCGCGCTTGAGGACCCGGTCGCCGTACAGCCCGCCGAAGGGCAGGATCGCGAGCACGAAGAAGAAGGCGACGCGCTTGAAGGGCCACTTGGTGCGGTTCCACACGTCCAGCAGCAGCACCACGTAGGTGATGAACAGCAGGCCGTGGATCAGGCCGAGCGGCATGACCAGGGAGTCGTAGTCGAAGGCGAGCCGGAATCCGGTGCCGAAGATCAGCAGCGCCGGAAAGGAGATCGCCTCCGGGATGGATGCCAGGCGCAGTCGGTGCAGGGCAGCGGCGGTCTTGATGTCCACGGAAACCTCGTTCGGGCGGCATGGGAGGCGGCAACATGCTTGTGCAAGAGTTCACAAGCCTCGCCCCATTGTTACAGCCGCCCCGGCGATCACCGCGTCGGGGGCATATCGGGGAGAACCCGGAGGCAGGTCAGGGGCGAAGGACCTGCCTCGCACGGCTCCGGCCGACTACCGTCTGACCCGTGGCTCAGTTTCGGCTCCAGGGGAGCAAGGTGCTCGCTGTCGATATGACAGGCACCACAGGTGAGGCCGTCAAGGCGAAAAACGGCGCGATGGTCGCGTACGACGGCCAGATGTCGTTCAAGAAGATGACCGGTGGCGGCGAGGGCCTGCGCGGCATGGTCACCCGCCGGCTCACCGGCGAGCAGATGGCCGTGATGGAGGTGAAGGGGCAGGGCACCTGCTATTTCGCCGACCGCGCGAGCGAGATCAACCTGGTGCGGTTGCAGGGCGAGAAGCTCTACGTCGAGGCGAGCAATCTGCTGTGCACGGACGCGGCGCTGCACACCGGCACCACCTTCACCGGGCTGCGCGGCGCCTCACAGGGCAACGGCCTGTTCACCACCACCGTCGAGGGCAGCGGCCAGGCCGCGATCACCTCCGCCGGGCCCGCGGTGGTGCTGCGGGTCACCAAACAGTCCCCGCTCCAGGTCGACCCGGGTGCCTATGTGGCGCACACCGGCGACCTCAAGCAGCACTTCCAGTCCGGGGTCAACTTCCGTACGTTCATGGGCGAGGGCTCCGGCGAGGCGTTCCAGATCCGGTTCGAGGGCGAGGGCCTGGTGTACGTCCAGCCCAGCGAGCGCGACACCGTGGGCGGTGAGGTCTGATGCCGTTCACGGTCCTCAACTCCCGCATGGTGGAGGCCCGGATCGCCCCGGGCACGCGGATGTTCAGCCAGCGCGGCGCGATGCTCGCCTACCGCGGCGAGGTCTCCTTCACCCCGAACATCCAGGGCGGCCAGGGCGGCATCGGCTCGATGATCGGCCGCCGGATCGCCGGCGAGGCCACGCCCCTGATGACGGTGGAGGGCAGCGGCACCGTCATGTTCGGCCACGGCGGCCACCACGTCCATGTCGTCGACCTGACGGGCGAGACGCTGTACGTCGAGGCCGACCGGCTGCTGGCGTTCGACGGCTCGCTCCAGCAGGGCACGATGTTCATGGGCTCGCAGGGCGGCGTGATGGGCATGGTGCGCGGCCAGGTCACCGGACAGGGCCTGTTCACCACCACCCTCAAGGGCCATGGCGCGGCCGCGGTGATGGCCCACGGCGGCGTCATCGAGCTGCCGATCACACCGCAGCGCCCGGTCCATGTCGACCCGCAGGCGTACGTCGCGCACCGCGGCGAGGTCCGCAACAAACTGTCCACCGCCCTCGGCTGGCGCGACATGGTCGGCCGCGGCTCGGGCGAGGCGTTCCAGCTGGAGCTGTCCGGCCAGGGCACCGTCTACGTACAGGCGTCGGAGGAGAAGCTGTGACCGGTCCCGTCGTCCATGACGTCCAGACGCTCCCGGCCGATGACAACGTCAATCCCTACGCCTTCAGCGTGGACCTCAACGGCCAGTGGTTCCTGCAGAAGGGGAAGATGATCGCCTACTACGGGCGGATCGACTTCCACGGCATCGGGCACGGCCACCTCGACCGGCTGATCGCCGGATCGTTCCATTCGCCATTGCACGCCGCGGACTGGGTCGTCGCCGAGGGCCAGGGCAAGATGCTCCTCGCTGACCGTGCCTTCGACGTGAATTCCTATGATCTGGATGAGGGCAACCTCACTATTCGCTCAGGCAACTTGCTCGCCTTTCAGCCATCTCTGTCGCTGAAGCAGTCGATCATTCCGGGGTTTCTGACCCTCATCGGTACGGGCAAGTTCGTGGCCGCCTCCAACGGCCCGGTGGTCTTCGTCGAACCTCCCGTCAGGGTCGACCCGCAGGCCCTGGTCGGCTGGGCCGACTGCCCCTCCCCGTGCCATCACTACGACCATCAGTACCTGCGCGGATTCCTGGGCGGGCTGCGGGCGCACACCGGCATCGGCGGAGCCTCCGGCGAGGAGCACCAGTTCGAGTTCGTCGGCGCCGGAACGGTCCTGCTGCAATCCACGGAGCAGCTGATGCCGGAGCTGGCGACCGGCACGGTGCCGGACGAGGCGGGCGTGCCGGGCGGGGGCGGCCATGCTCAGCAAAGTGGCTCACAACTGCCCCAGCTGCCCGGAAACCTCGGGGGCCTCCAACGCCGCTTCGGGCTGTGAGCGGTAGTCTGCGGACGGTGACCTCGAACGTCTGACCAACACCCGGCACCGGAGCCCGGCCGAGGTTCACCGTCCCCCTCGCGCGTTAATTCATATTTCAACTTTACGGGTAGAATTCATCCATGACGACCGACAGCGACACCCCCTGGCTGACCGACCAGGAGCAGCGTGCCTGGCGCACTCATCTGGACGTCAGCCGGCTGCTGATGCACCAGTTGGAGCGCGACCTCCAGCCGTTCGGGCTGACCAACAACGACTACGAGATCCTGGTCAACCTCTCCGAGGCCGAGGACCGCCGGCTGCGGATGAGCGACCTGGCGACCAGCACCCTGCAGTCCAAGAGCCGTCTCTCGCACCAGATCACCCGCATGGAGAACGCCGGTCTGGTCCGCCGCGAAAGCTGCGAGTCGGACCGCCGCGGCCTGTACGCCGTCCTGACCGAAGAGGGCTGGGACACCATGCGCCGGGTCGCCCCGCACCACGTCGAGTCCGTGCGCAAGCACTTCATCGACCTCTTCGCCACGGAGGACCTGGAGGCGCTCCGCAGCGCCCTCACCCCGGTGGCCGAGCACCTCCGGGAGACCCGCGGCAGCCTCTGACGGCCCGCCGCGGCCCCGGGCGCGGGGGCCGCGGCGCCACCTGCCGGGCGAGCACCCGGCGCCACCCGACGACCCCGCCGGCCACCCGCCTCAGCCGGCCTCTTCTCGGCCGCGGGCCAACGGCAACCGCAGCTCGAAGACCGACCCCTCCCGTACGGCCAGCGAGCCGCCGTGCCGCACCGCGACATCCCGCGCGATGGCCAGCCCCAGACCGGCCCCGCCGTCGTCCCGGGCCCGCGCGTCGTCGAGCCGGACGAACCGCTCGAAGATCCGCTCCCGCTCCGCCTCCGGCACGCCGGGCCCGTCGTCGTCGACCCGCAGCACCGCCCACGCCCCCTCGCGCGCGACCGCCACCCGCACCGACGCCTCGGCATGCCGCTGCGCGTTGTCCAGCAGATTGCCCAGCACCCGCGCCAACTGACTACGGGACCCGGCCACTTCGCCGCCGGCCAGCTTCCCCACCTGCACCGGAATCCGGTCCGTGACCCGCTGAGAGCTCTCCTCCCGCACCAGCGCCGCCAGATCGACCCGGGCCTCCGAGGGACGCTCCCCCGCGTCCAGCCGGGCCAGCAGCAGCAGGTCGGCGGCCAGCCGCTGGAGCCGTACGGTGTCCTGCACCGCGCCCGGCACATCCAGCAACTCCGGGTGCGCCACGCCCACTTCCAGCTGGGTGCGCAGGCTCGCGATCGGGCTGCGCAGTTCGTGCGAGGCGTCCGCGACGAACCGCCGCTGCCGCTCCACGGACTTCTCCAGGGCCGCCAGCGTCTCGTTCGTGGTACGCGCCAGCCGGCCGATCTCGTCCTTCGACGACGGCACCGGCACCCGCCGGCTCAGATCGGTGCTCGCGGTGATCGCGGCCATCTCGCCGCGGATGCCCTCCACCGGCCGCAGCGCCCGCCGGGTCACCAGCCAGGTCACCCCGGCCACCACGACGAGCAGCAGCGGCAGCCCGACGAGCATGGCGTTGCGCACCGTGGCCACGGCGTCCTGCTGCGGAGCCAGCGGCGCGCCGGCCCGTACCGTGGCCTTCGCCCCGCGGGTGTCCTCGGCCTCGATCGACGCGAACCGGTAGTCGGCGACCTTGCCGTCGACGGTCGCGGTGCCGTCCCAGGAGCGCACCTCGTCGTCGACCTCACCGGGCTTCGGCCCACTGACGTCGTCGTCATCCTCGTCGTCGTCCGGCGCATCGGGCACGGGGCCGGACTGCCCGCCCGACGTGCCGACCGGTTTCCCGTCCACCGCGCCCACGTCCTCACCGGCCGCCAGCACCCGCCCGTCCTCGCCGACGACCACCACCGGGTGTTCGTCACCGTCGGGCAGGTCCAGCTTGCCGTAGGCCGTGCCCGTGGCGATCTGCGAGGCGACCTCGCGCGCCGTGACCTGGGCCTCCAGTTCGGCCTGATCGTGGAGATTGCGGCTCAGCACCAGCAGCACCGCGGTCCCGGCCGCGATCAGCGCCAGCGCCACCACCAGCGTCGCCCCGGCGGCCGCCCTGGCCCGTACGGAGCCCAGCACCCTAGCCACCGGTCACCAGCCGGTATCCCGCGCCGCGCACCGTCGCGATGCTGCCGGCGCCGAGCTTGCGGCGCAGCGCGCTCACATACACCTCGATGATGTTGAGATCGCCCTCGTAGGCGAAGTCCCAGACATGGTCCAGGATCTCCGCCTTGGAGACGACGTCCCCGGCCCGCAGCGCCAGCTGCTCCAGAACGGCGAACTCCTTGGCGGTCAGCGCCACTTCCGCACCGTCCCGCTCGACCTTGCGCGAGCCCTGGTCGACGGTGAGCGAGCCCACCCGCAGCACCGGCTGGGCGGTTCGGCCGCGCCGCCGCAGCAGCGCCTTGACCCGCGCCACCAGCACCACGTACGAGAACGGCTTGGTCAGATAGTCGTCGGCGCCGGTGTCCAGGCCCTCGGCCTCGTCGTACTCGCCGTCCTTCGCGGTCAGCATCAGGATCGGCACGTCATGGCCCGCCGCCCGGAGCGCGCCGCACACGCGGTACCCGTTCATGCCGGGCAGCATGATGTCCAGCACGATCAGGTCGTACACGCCCTCACTCGCCTGGTGCAGTCCCTCCAGACCGTCGTGCACCACATCGACCGCGTATCCCTCGGCCATCAGGCCCTTGGCCAGCGACAGGGCCAGCCGCTTCTCGTCCTCCACGATCAACAGACGCATGCGCCCACCATGCCAGGCCCTACCTGAAGAGCCTTTCAGGTGGCTTCAGGTCCCCTTCAGCTTGCTCCGGGCACATTGATCTCACAGCCGATCACCGGGAGAAGACATGAAGCGCAACATCATCATCGCCACCGCCGCCGCGGCCGCCCTCATCGCCGGGGGCACCGCCACCGCCGTCGCGGTCAACGGCAGCGACGGGCCCGGCAGCACGCAGTCCGGCGCGCAGACGTCGGCCCAGCTCGCGGCGCAGGACGCCGGGGCGCACGGCACGGGCCCGGCCAAGGCCCAGCAGCGGGCACAGCCCCAGGCACAGACCCAGGGGCAGTCCAGCATCCGTGTGCAGGACGACGGACGGGACGACGACGGCCGGGAGGACCTCCGCGAGGCCGCGGCCGCCAAGGTGAGCGCGCCGCAGGCCGCGGCCGCCGCGCTGAAGGCCGTCCCCGGCACCGTGACCGGCCTCGACCTGGACTCGGACCGTCCGGGCCTGGTCTGGGACGCCGATGTGCTGGGCAAGGACGGCAAGTGGCACGAGATCACGCTGGACGCCGGCAACGCCCGGGTGCTGAACCAGCGCGTCGACCACGAGGACGACGACGATCACGCCCGGGAGCGGGCCGCTCTCAAGAACGCCGAGGCCCCCAAGATCACGGCGGCGACCGCGGCCCGCACCGCCGCGGCCCACGGCACCGTGACCTCCGTCGACCTGGACGACGACCACCGGGGCAAGGCCGTCTGGGAGGTCGAGACGGTCACCAAGGACGGCAAGGAGCACAAGTTCCTGGTCGACCCGCAGTCCGGCAAGCTGACCGCCGCCCCCGCACAGGGCGACGACGACGGTGACAACGACGGCGCCGACGACTGAGCGGCGGCCCGCGCGGCCCCTACCGGGGGCTGGGACCAGCGGCTGCGGCCGGGGCTCAGCCCCCGTTCGTCAACCCGTCGACCAGTTCGTCCGCCGCCCGGTACGGATCCGTCTCGCCGGTCACGATCCGGTCGGCGAGCGCGTCCAGCCGCTGGTCACCGCGGAGATCGCCGATCCGCTCGCGCAGCGCGGTGACCGCTATCGTCTCGACCTCGCGGGCCGCGCGGGAGCGCCGGCGCTGTGCCAGCACCCCCCGCTCCTCCATCCAGGCCCGGTGCTTCTCCAGCGCCTCGACGACCTCGTCGATGCCCTCGGCGCGGGCCGCGACCGTCTTGACGATGGGCGGGCGCCAGTCGCCCGGGGACCGCGACTCGCCCAGGCCCAGCATGTGGTTCAGCTCCCGGGCGGTGGCGTCGGCGCCGTCCCGGTCCGCCTTGTTGACGACGTAGACATCGCCGATCTCCAGGATTCCGGCCTTCGCCGCCTGGATGCCGTCGCCCATGCCCGGGGCCAGCAGCACCACGCTGGTGTCGGCCTGCGAGGCGATCTCCACCTCGGACTGCCCGACACCGACCGTCTCGACCAGCACCACGTCACAGCCGGCCGCGTCCAGCACCCGGATGGCCTGCGGCGCGGCCCAGGCCAGGCCGCCCAGATGGCCGCGGGTGGCCATCGAGCGGATGTACACGCCGGGGTCCGAGGCGTGCTCGCTCATCCGCACCCGGTCGCCGAGCAGCGCGCCCCCGGAGAACGGCGAGGACGGGTCGACCGCGAGCACACCGACCCGCCTGCCCGCCTTGCGGTACGCCGTCACCAGCGCGGAGGTGGTGGTGGACTTCCCGACGCCGGGCGAGCCGGTCAGCCCGACCACATAGGCGCCGCCGGTGAGCGGGGCCAGTGCCGCCATCACCTCGCGGAGCTGCGGTGACGCCCCCTCCACGAGGGAGATCAGCCGGGCCACCGCCCTCGGCCGGCCCTGCCGTGCCTGCTCCACCAGCTGCGGGACGTCCACCATCGCTGCGCGTCTCCTTCGTGCTCGGCTGTACGCGTTGGCTGCTCGGCGCGTGCTTACCCGGGACTACTTACCCGGGACGCGGATGATCAGCGCATCGCCCTGACCGCCGCCGCCGCACAGCGCGGCCGCGCCCACCCCGCCGCCCCGGCGCCGCAGCTCCAGCGCGAGGTGCAGCACGATCCGGGCGCCGGACATGCCGATCGGGTGGCCGAGCGCGATCGCACCGCCGTTGACATTCACCTTTTCCGGCGACACCCCGAGGTCCTTCATTGACTGGACCGCGACCGCCGCGAACGCCTCGTTGATCTCGATCAGGTCAAGATCCTCGACGGCCAGGCCGTCCTTCTTCAGGGCGTGGTTGATGGCGTTCGACGGCTGCGACTGGAGCGAGTTGTCCGGGCCCGCGACATTGCCGTGCGCGCCGATCTCGGCGATCCACTCCAGGCCCAGCTCCTCGGCCTTGGCCTTGCTCATCACGACGACGGCGGCGGCACCGTCGGAGATCTGCGAGGAGGTGCCGGCGGTGATCGTGCCGTCCTTGGCGAAGGCCGGCCGCAGCTTGCCGAGCGACTCCGTGGTGGTCTCACCGCGGATGCCCTCGTCCTTGCTGAAGATGACCGGGTCGCCCTTGCGCTGCGGGATCTCGACGGGCGTGATCTCGGCCTCGAACAGCCCGTTCTTCTGCGCCGCGGCGGCCCGCTGGTGGGAGCGCGCGGCGACCTCGTCCTGCTCGGGACGGGCGATACCCAGACGGGTGTTGTGCTTCTCGGTCGACTCGCCCATGGCGACGTTCTCGTACGCGTCGGTGAGGCCGTCGTGGGCCATCGCGTCGAGCATCTGCACCGCGCCGTACTTGAAGCCGTCACGGGACTTGGGCAGCAGGTGCGGCGCGTTGGTCATGGACTCCTGGCCGCCCGCGACGACCACCTCGAACTCCCCGGCCCGGATCAGCTGGTCGGCCAGCGCGATCGCGTCGAGGCCCGAGAGACAGACCTTGTTCACGGTGAGCGCGGGGACGTTCATGGGGATACCGGCCTTGACGGCGGCCTGGCGGGCCGGGATCTGCCCGGCGCCGGCCTGCAGGACCTGCCCCATGATCACGTACTCGACCTGGTCGCCGCCGATGCCCGCGCGGTCCAGCGCCGCCTTGATGGCCACACCGCCCAGATCGGCCCCGGAGAAGGTCCGCAGGGATCCCAGGAGCCGGCCCATGGGGGTGCGCGCCCCCGCCACGATCACTGAGGTGGTGCTGTTCGTACCGTTCTTTGCAGACATGCGGTGCGGCCTTCCTTTGCACGGAAGTTAACGAGGGTTCCCGTCAATGTACTGAGCAGTACGCTCCGGGTCACCGGCAAGCGGGTGTGATGGCGCGCACGTTGCGTAACCGGCCGTGCGGGCGGTGCACTGGAGCCATGCTGACGCGAATCGACCACATCGGGATCGCCTGTTTCGACCTTGACAGGACCGTCGAGTTCTACCGTGCCACGTACGGCTTCGAGGTGTTCCACTCCGAGGTCAACGAGGAGCAGGGCGTCCGGGAAGCCATGCTCAAGATCAATGAAACCTCGGACGGCGGCGCCTCCTATCTCCAGCTGCTGGAGCCCACCCGCGAGGACTCCGCGGTCGGCAAGTGGCTTGCCAAGAACGGCGAGGGCGTCCACCACATCGCCTTCGGCACCGCGGACGTAGACAGTGCTGCCGGCGACATCCGAAGCAAGGGCGTGAGGGTCCTCTACGACGAGCCGAGGATCGGTTCGATGGGCTCCCGGATCACCTTCCTGCACCCCAAGGACTGCCACGGAGTGCTCACCGAACTCGTCACCTCCGCACCCCCCGCCCCGACGGACCACTGACCTTCGCGTTCCCCGGCCGGTAGAGTGCAGCCTCGGCCGGGGTAAGGGAGTGGGGCTCGGTCCATACTCTGCCGATGATCTGACACCATTTCTTCGGAAGGGTCAGCTCCGGAAGCACGGATCCGGTACGACATGACGTGTACGGGACGAGCGCAAGCAGGACGGAGACGGCCGCCACCATGACCAGGGGACGGATGGGACCGCGCAGTGCGGGGCAACGACCGCTACGAGGCTGACGACCACCTCTCGCAGTTCGAAGCCGAGATGGAGCGGCTGAAGACCGAGCGGGACAAGGCCGTCCAGCACGCCGACGACCTCGGCTACCAGGTCGAGGTGCTGCGCGCCAAGCTGCATGAGGCGCGCCGCAACCTCGCGACCCGCCCTGCCTACGACAACATCAGTCACCAGGCCGAACAGCTGCTGCGCAATGCGCAGATCCAGGCGGACCAGCTGCGCTCGGACGCCGAGCGCGAGCTGCGCGAGGCCAGGGCGCAGACCCAGCGGCTGCTCCAGGAGCAGGCCGAGCGGCAGTCCCGGCTGGAGGCCGAGCTGCACGCCGAGGCGGTCACCCGCCGGCAGCGGCTGGACGAGGAGCTCAACGAGCGCCGGCAGACCGTCGAGTCGCACGTCAACGAGAACGTCGCCTGGGCCGAGCAGCTCAGGGCCCGTACGGAGTCCCAGGCCCGCCGCCTGATGGAGGAGTCCCGGGCGGAGGCCGAGCAGGCGCTGTCCGCCGCGCGCGCCGAGGCGCAGCGGCTGGCCGAGCGGGCCCGGGAGCGGCTGGGCACCGAGGCGGCCGAGGCCCGCGCCGAAGCGGAAAGCATCCTGCGCCGGGCGCGTACCGACGCCGAGCGGCTGCTGACCGCCGCCTCCAACCAGGCCCAGGAGGCCACCGACCAGGCCGAGCAGCTGCGCACCAGCGCCGGCACCGAGTCGGAGGACGCGCGCCGGCAGGCCGCCGAGCTGACGCGGGCCGCCGAGGCCCGGGTCCAGGAGGCCGACACGGCGCTGCGCGAGGCGCGCGCCGCGGCGGAGAAGCTGGTCGAGGAGGCCCAACAGACCGCCACGAAGCGGCTGTCGGCCACCGAATCGGACAACGAACAACGCACCCGTACCGCCAAGGCCGAGATCGCCCGGCTGGTCAGCGAGGCCACCAAGGAAAGCGACGCGGCCAAGGCCGAGGCCGAGCAGCTGCGGGCGGACGCCCGTGCGGAGGCCGAGCGGCTGGTCGCCGAGGCGCAGGAGACCGCGCGCGCCAAGTCGGCGGAGGACTCCGCGGCGCAGCTGGCGAAGGCCGCGCGGACCGCTGAGGAGATGCTGACCAAGGCGTCGGAGGACGCCAAGGCCACCACCAAGGCCGCCGCGGAGGAGGCCGAACGGCTGCGCAAGGACGCCGAGTCCGAGGCGGACCGGCTGCGCGAGCAGGCGCATGACACGGCCGCCCAGCTCAAGGGCGCGGCCAAGGACGACACCAAGGAGTACCGCGCCAAGACCGTCGAGCTCCAGGAGGAGGCACGGCGACTGCGCGGCGAGGCGGAGCAGCTGCGGGCGGACGCGGTCGCCGAGGGCGAGCGGATCCGCAGCGAGGCCCGCCGGGAGGCCGTCCAGCAGATCGAGGAGGCGGCCGGCACCGCCGAGGAGCTGCTGGGCAAGGCCAAGGCCGACGCGGAGGAGACCCGTTCGGGTGCTGTCGCGGAGAGCGAGCGGGTGCGCACGGAGGCCATCGAGCGCGCCACCGCGCTGCGCCGGCAGGCCGAGGACGCGCTGGAGCGGGCCCGTGGCGAGGCCGAGCAGCTGCTGCTGGAGGGCACCCAGGCCGCCGAGGAGCTGACGTCCGAGGCGGAGAAGAGCGCCCGACAGCTGCGCGCGGAGGCCGAACAGGCCGCCGACGAGCGGCGGACGGAGGCGCAGGCCGAGCTGGACCGGCTGCACACCGAGGCCGAGGACAGGGTCACCGCCGCCGAGGAGTCACTGCGCGAGGCCCGCGCTGAGGCCGAGCAGCTGCGCCGCGAGACCCAGGAGGAGGCGGCCCGGCTCAAGGCGGAGGCCGCGGAGCGGCTGCGGACGATGCAGCAGCAGGCCGAGGACGAGGCCGAGCGGCTGCGCGCGGAGGCCGCCTCGGACGCCTCGGCGGCGCGCTCCGAGGGCGAGTCGGTCGCCGTACGGCTGCGCAGCGAGGCGGCGGCCGAGGCGGAGCGGCTGAAGGCGGAGGCGCAGGAGACCGCGGACCGGGTGCGCGCGGAGGCGGCGGCCGCCGCGGAGCGCACCGGCACGGAGGCGGCGCAGGCGCTGGCCGAGGCCCAGGAGGAGGCCGCACGGCGGCGCCGGGAGGCCGAGCAGCTGCTGGGCGAGGCCCGCGAGGAGGCCCACCAGGAGCGCACCGCGGCGCGCGAGCAGAGCGAGGAGTTGCTGGCGTCGGCCCGTACGCGGGTGAGCGAGGCGCAGGCGGAGGCCGAGCGGCTGGTCGAGGACGCGGACCGGCGCGCGGGCGAGCTGGTGGCGGCGGCCGAGCAGACCGCGCAGCAGGTGCGGGACGCCGTGGCCGGGCTGCACGAGCAGGCCGACGCGGAGATCGCCGGGCTGCGTTCGGCGGCCGAACACGCCGCGGAGCGCACCAAGTCGGAGGCGCAGGCGGAGGCCGACCGGGTCCGCTCGGACGCGTACGACGAGCGCGAGCGGGCCTCGCAGGACGCCACGCGGGTGCGGCGCGAGTCGCAGGAGGCGTCGGACGCCGCGAAGGCTCTGGCGGAGCGGACCGTCACGGAGGCCATCCAGGAGGCCGAGCGGCTGCGGACCGAGGCGGCCGGCGTCCTCGACGAGGCGCGCCGGGACGCCAACACGGCGCGGACCGAGGCCGCCGAGCAGGCCGACCGGCTGGTGTCGGAGGCGACCGCCCAGGCGGAGAAGCTGGTCGCGGACGCCACGGCGAAGGCGCAGCAGCTGCGTACCGACGCGTCCGACGCGCTGGCGTCCGGCGAGCAGGACGCGGCGCGGGCCCGTGCCGAGGCGCGCGACGACGCCAACCGGATGCGCTCGGACGCCGCGGAGCAGGCCGACCGGCTGATCGCCGAGGCCCGTTCGGAGGCCGAACGGATCGTCACCGAGGCCACCGAGCTGACGTCTTCGGCGCAGGACGACGCGGACCGTACGGTGCGCGAGGCCCAGCAGGCCGCCGACCGGCTGCGGGCGGACGGCGAGCAGCAGGCGCGCACCCTGGTCGCGGAGGCGACGGAGACCGCCGAGCGGCTGCGGGCCGAGGCCGCCGAGACGCTGGAGAGCGCGCGTACGGATGCGGAGCGCACCGGCGACGAGGCGCGCAAGGCGGCCAACAAGACGCGGTCGGACGCCGCGCAGCAGGCCGACGAGCTGATGTCGGAGGCCGCGACCGAGGCCGAGCGGCTGCGGACCGAGGCCGCCGAGACGACGGCGGACGCCGAGCGGGACGCGGACCGTACCCGGGCCGAGGCCCGCGAGCAGGGCGACGAGCTGATCGCGTCGGCCACCACCGAGGCGGAGCGGCTGCGGGCCGAGGCGGCCGAGACGGTCGCCTCCGCGCAGGAGCACGCCACCCGGACCCGCGGCGAGTCCGCGAAGGTCAAGGAGGACGCCGAGGCCGAGGCCGAGCGGCTGCGCACGGAGGCTCAGCAGGAGGCGGACCGCCTTCTGGACGAGGCCCGCAAGGACGCCGCCAAGCGCCGCGGGGACGCCGCGGAACAGGCCGACCAGCTCATCGCCAAGGCTCAGGAGGAGGCGCTCAAGGCGGCCACCAACGCCGAGGAGCAGGCCGACACCATGGTCGCGGCGGCCCGCAAGGAGGCCGACCGGATCGTCACCGAGGCGACATCCGACGGCAACGCCCGCGTGGAGAAGGCCCGCGCGGACGCGAATACGCTGCTGGGCGAGGCCCGCGGCGACGCGACGGCCATCAGGGAGCGCGCGGAGGAGCTGCGGGTGCGGATCGAGGCGGAGGTCGAGGAGTTGCACGACCGGGCCCGCCGGGAGTCCGCTGAGACGATGAAGAACGCCGGCGAGCGCGTAGACAAGCTCATCTCGCAGGCCACCGCCCAGCGGGTGGAGGCCGAGGAGAAGGCCGAGCAGCTGGTGTCCGACGCGAACAGCGAGGCGAGCAAGGTCCGGATCGCCGCGGTCAGGAAGGCCGAGGGGCTGATCAAGGAAGCCGAGAACAAGAAGGCCCAGGCCGACCGCGACGCGGAGCGGATGCGCTCCGAGGCCGAGGCGGAGGCCGCCCGGATCATCGCCGAGGGCAAGCGCGAGCTGGAGGTCCTGGTGCGCCGGCGCGAGGACATCAACACCGAAATCTCCCGCGTCCAGGACGTTCTGGAAGCGCTGGAATCGTTCGAAACGCCAACGGGGGGCGCGGAAGGTAAGAACGGGGGCGTCAAAGCCGCCGCGGGCGCGGGTGTAACTCGTTCGAGTGGCAAGCAGTCTGAGGGGTAGCCACTCGAATGAGGGGTCATTCTCCAGATCAATCGGGCATTGACTCGATGACACGCCGTAGTGACCCCTAGGATTCCCCTTATCACCTCACCGGTCTCTTTCGACAGGAACCCCATGAGCGACACTTCCTCCCCCTTCGGTTTCGAGCTCGTGCGGCGTGGGTACGACCGCGGTCAGGTCGACGACCGCATTACGAAGCTCGTCGCCGACCGCGACAGCGCACTGGCCCGTATCACCTCGCTGGAAAAGCGCATCGAGGAACTCCACCTCGAGACGCAGAATGCCCAGGCCCAGGTCAATGACGCCGAGCCGTCCTACGCGGGCCTCGGTGCGCGCGTCGAGAAGATCCTCCGTCTCGCCGAGGAGGAGGCCAAGGACCTGCGCGAGGAGGCCCGTCGGGCCGCCGAGCAGCACCGCGAGCTGGCCGAGTCCGCCGCCCAGCAGGTCCGTAACGACGCCGAGCAGTTCGCCGCCGAGCGCAAGGCGAAGGCGGAGGACGAGGGCGCCCGGATCGTCGAGAAGGCCAAGGGCGAGGCGTCCACGCTGCGCGCCGAGGCGCAGAAGGACGCGCAGTCCAAGCGCGAGGAGGCCGACTCCCTCTTCGAGGAGACCCGCGCCAAGGCCGCGCAGGCCGCCGCCGACTTCGAGACGAACCTCGCCAAGCGCCGCGAGCAGTCCGAGCGCGACCTGGCCTCGCGTCAGGCCAAGGCGGAGAAGCGTTTGGCCGAGATCGAGCACCGCGCCGAGCAGCTCCGCCTGGAGGCCGAGAAGCTGCGTACGGACGCCGAGCGCCGGGCCCGCCAGACGGTGGAGACCGCGCAGCGCCAGGCCGAGGACATCGTGGCCGACGCCAATGCCAAGGCCGACCGGATCCGCAGCGAATCCGAGCGCGAGCTGGCGGCGCTGACCAACCGCCGCGACTCCATCAACGCGCAGCTGACCAACGTCCGCGAGATGCTGGCGACGCTGACCGGTGCGGCCGTGGCCGCGGCCGGCGCCCCCGGCGCGGACGACGAGCCGATCTCCCGGGGTGTCCCCGCCCAGCAGTCCCGCTGACCCTCAGCAGGCCTCACAGAGCAGCCCACGCGCCCCCGTACCGCCCTCCCCGGCGGTGCGGGGGCGCGGCCTTGTGTGGCCTCCACCGGGCGGCTGTGCCCCGGTGGCGGGGGCCTCGGGACGCACCTAGCGTGCTGTACATGATCGAACTTGAGGGGCTGACCAAGTACTACGGCGACACCCTCGCCGTGGACCACCTCACGTTCACGGTGCGGCCCGGAATGGTCACCGGCTTCCTCGGCCCCAACGGCGCGGGCAAGTCCACGACCATGCGGATGATGCTCGATCTGGACCATCCGACCGAGGGCACGGTCCGGATCGACGGCAAGCACTACCGGCAGCTGAACGACCCGCTGACGTATATCGGCGCGCTGCTGGACGCGAAGGCGGTGCACGGCGGCCGCAGCGCCGTCAACCATCTGCTGTGCCTGGCCCAGAGCAACGGCATTCCGCGCGAGCGGGTCGGCGAGGTGCTGGACACGGTCGGGCTGACCTCGGTGGCCGACAAACGCTCGAAGGGCTTCTCGCTCGGTATGAGCCAGCGGCTCGGTATCGCCGCGGCGCTGCTCGGCGACCCCAAGATCCTGCTGTTCGACGAGCCGGTCAACGGGCTGGACCCCGAGGGCATCCACTGGATCCGCAATCTGATGAAGAACCTCGCGGCCCAGGGACGCACCGTTTTCGTCTCCTCGCACCTGATGAGCGAAATGGCGCTGACCGCGGAGCATTTGGTGGTGATCGGGCAGGGCCGGCTGATGGCGGACATGTCGATGGCGGAATTCATCCAGCAGAACTCGCGGTCGTACGTCCGGATGCGGTCGCCGGAGCCGGAGCGACTGCTGGACGTGCTCCACGTGGAGGGCATCGAGGCGGTGGCGGTCGGCAACGGATCGCTGGAGATCGACGGGGTGCCGGCCGACGAGCTCGGCGGGCTGGCCGCCCGGCATCAGCTGGTCCTGCACGAGCTGAGCCCCCAGCGGGCCTCCCTGGAGGAGGCGTTCATGCGGCTGACGGCCGAGTCGGTGGAGTATCACGCGCACGACGGCGAGCCGGTCGCGGCGTACGCGGGCACGCAGGAGCCGGCCCCGAGCGGCTGGGGCGCGGACTGGCAGAAGAAGGGAAGCTGACGATGGCGGAGGTACCGCGGGTTCTGCGGTCGGAGTGGACCAAGATCAAGTCGGTGCGGTCGACGATGTGGACGCTGGGCACCGCCGTGCTGGTCACCATCGCGCTGGGCATGCTGATCTGCACGCTGGTCAGGGTCGACTTCGGATCGAAGTCCATCAACCAACAGATCACCTTCGACCCGACCAACGTCAGCTTCACCGGGATGACCCTGGGCCAGCTCGCGATGATCGTCTTCGGCGTGCTGGTCGTCGCCAACGAGTACAGCAGCGGCATGATCCGCACCTCGCTCGCCGCCGTACCGCAGCGCGCCACCTTCCTCTTCTGCAAGCTCCTGGTCGCCACCGCGCTGGTCCTCGTCGTCGGCCTGGTGACCAGCTTCGCGGCGTTCTTCGCGGGGCAGGCGGTGCTCGGCGAACACCGGGCGTACCTCAGCGATCCGGGGGTGCTGCGCGCGGTCATCGGCGGCGGCCTCTATATGACGCTGATCGCGCTGTTCTCGATGGCGGTGGCGTCGATGCTGCGCAGCGCGATGCTGTCGCTGGGCGTCCTGATGCCCTTCTTCTTCCTGATCTCCAGCATCCTCGGCAATGTCTCCGCGACCCGGAAACTGGGCCGCTATCTGCCGGACCAGGCGGGCCAGAAGATCATGCAGGTGATCGCGCCGGTCAACGATCCGGTGCCGTACGGGCCGTGGGGCGGGCTCGCGATCATGATGGGGTGGACGGCGGTGGCGCTGGCCGGGGGGTTCCTCGTACTGAAGAAGCGCGACGCGTAGCCGCCGCGCCGGGCCGCGTCGAAGGGATTCCCTCCGGAAGACGAGCGGGCGTCGCGCATCGATCCGGATTGACGGGAACCGTCAACGTGCGGATAGCCTCCTAACTCTCACGGGGGCACGAGGGCGCCTCTGCCCCGACCAATCTCGCGAGGGGCGGAGAATGATCGAGGCAGTCGGCCTGACGAAGCGCTATGGCGCCAAGACGGCCGTGCACAACCTGTCGTTCCAAGTACGGCCGGGCACGGTCACCGGCTTCCTGGGGCCCAACGGCTCCGGCAAGTCGACGACGATGCGCATGATCCTGGGCCTGGACGCCCCGACCTCGGGGCGCGCCACCATCGGCGGCCGCCCCTTCCGCCAGCTTCCCAACGCTCCCCGCCAGGTGGGCGCGCTGCTCGACGCCAAGGCCGTGCACGGCGGCCGCAGCGCGCGCCAGCACCTGCTCTGCCTCGCCCAGCTGTCCGGCATCCCGGCCCGCCGGGTCGACGAGGTGCTCGGCGTGGTCGGCCTCCAGGACGTCGCCAAGCGGCGCTCCAAGGGCTTCTCGCTCGGCATGGGCCAGCGGCTCGGCATCGCCGCGGCGCTGCTCGGCGACCCGCAGGTGCTGCTCTTCGACGAGCCGGTCAACGGCCTCGACCCGGAGGGCATCCTGTGGGTGCGCAACCTGATGAAGCAGCTGGCGGCCGAGGGCCGTACGGTCTTCGTCTCCTCGCACCTGATGAGCGAAATGGCGCTCACCGCCGAGCACTTGATCGTGATCGGCCGCGGCCAGCTGCTGGCCGACATGTCGGTCAAGGACTTCATCTCGGCCAACTCCGCCGATTTCGCCCGGGTGCGCACCCCCGACGGTGAGCCCGAGCAGCGCGAGAAGCTGACCTCGACGCTCGGCGAGGCGGGCGGGCAGGTCGTGGCCGAGAAGGACGGCGCGCTGCGGGTGACCGGGCTGCCGCTCCCCCGGATCAGCGATCTCGCGCATGAGGCCGATGTCCGGCTGTGGGAGCTGTCGCCGCACCAGGCGTCGCTGGAAGAGGCGTATATGCAGCTGACGCAGGGCGCCGTGGACTACCGGTCGACGATCGACCAGCGGGCCGGCCTGCAGGAGGCACCGGCCGGATACGGGATGCCGGGCGGCGCGCCGCAGGGCTATGCCGGTCAGGGGTATCCGCCCGGTATGCCGGGCCAGGGCCAGCCGAACCCGTACGCCCCGCAGGACCCGTACGCCCAGCAGGCGCCGCCCGCCGCCGCTCCCGGGCAGGGGTATCCGCCGCCCGCCCAGGGGCAGCCGTACGGCGCGCCCCACCCGTACGGGCAGCAGCCGCAGGCCCCCGCGCAGACCGCACCCGCCCCACAGCCCGCACCGATCGAGGACGCCCGATGACCACCCCTCAGCAGCCGCAGCACCAGCCGCAGCCTGAGCCGAACGCCCCCGGCGCCGCGCAGGCTCAGCCGATGCCGCCCGCCCCGCCCATGCCGCCGGCCGCACCGCCGGCCGCGCCCCAGCAGCCGCAGCAGCAGGACCAGCCTCCGGCGGGCCCCACGCTCGCCAAGGAGGCGGGCACGATGATGCTCCAGGCCCAGCAGGCGCCGGAGCAGAACGGCCCCGCCAAGGAGGCCGGCACGATGATGCTCCAGGCGCAGCCGCTGCCCGAGGCGCAGTCGCAGCAGGCTCCGCAGCACCAGCAGGCTCCGCAGCCGCAGGCCCCGCAGCCCCTCGCGGCTCATGGGCCGGGCGGTCAGGCCCAGGGCGCGGGCGGCGGCACGATGATGCTCCAGGCCGCCCAGCCCCCGGCCCAGTCGCCCCAGCAGCAGCCCCAGCCCGCGTACGCCGGGGCCGGTGCGCCGCAGGGCCAGGTCCCCCAGCAGGGCCAGCCCCCGCAGGGTCAGCCCCCGCAGCAGGCGGCCCCCAACTGGCAGGCCGGCGGCGCCGGTTATGTCTCGCCGATCCCGGTACGCAGTACCCACCTCGGTCATGCGCTGGCCTCCGAGTGGACGAAGATCCGCTCGGTGCGCTCGACGATCTGGACGCTGAGCGTCATGGTCGTCTTGATCGTCGGCATCGGTCTGATGACCGCGCTCGCCCTGAGCAGCCCGGACCGCCAGGTGCACCCGAAGCTCGGGTTCTCGTTCCTCGGCGTCCTGCTGGGCACCCTGGGCATCATCCCGCTGGGTGTCCTGGTGATCTCCTCCGAGTACGGCACGGGGATGATCCGCACCACGATGACCGCGTGCCCCAGCCGGGCACGGGTGCTCACGGCCAAGGCGATCGTCTTCTTCGCCCTGGCCTTCGTCATCACGACCGTCAGCACGACCCTCGTCGCGCTGATCTTCAACGGCATGGTGTACGGCCCGGACGCCACCAGTGACCAGTGGCTGCGGGCCACCGTGGGCGTCGGCCTGTACGTCTCGATGCTCGGCCTGCTGGCCCTGGCCGTGGGCTCGTTGCTGCGGCACTCCGCGGGCGCCATCAGCGCCATGCTCGGGGTGGTGCTGCTGCCCATGCTGCTCGCGGTGTTCATGATCGGCTCGGAGAGCCTCAGGGACCTCAGCGAGGCCCTCATCACGTACTCGATTCCCAACTCGCTGGCGACGCTCTACGACAACCCGTTCCTCGGTACGGAATCGGGCCCGCAGGGCTGGACCCCGCTGTGGATCCTCACCGGCGTGACCGCCGTGGTGTTGGGCGGCGCCTTCGCCGCACAGTCCCAGCGCGACGTGTAGGACGCGACGCACAACGACGCGGGACGCGTCGACCGCTCAGTATCTGGGGGCGTTTCGGGACCGCTGGAGCCGCGCGCTCCGGCGGTCCCGTGCGTTCCAGCACGCTTTGTGCCAGTGTCTGCGGTCGTCGACATCGCCGTCCTGCGGCCAGGCCACCACATGCGGCACGCCGGGCGGGATCTCCTGGTCGCAGCCGGGGCAGCGGTAGTGCTTGGCGGCCCCGCCGCCGCCGATCTGCCGGACGACCCAGTCCTCGCCGCGCCACTCCTCCGTCTTTTCCAGGCCGTAACGGTCCCCGCCGGTGCGGTCGGTGGGCTTCGCACCGCCCCGCTGGCGGTTTCGACGCGGAGACACTGTGCACCTCGGGAAATCTCTGGGGTCACGGGCTGTCACCAGCGTACGCGGCTGGGTGGCCGGAACGTACTGCCCGTTGCGTTTCTGCGATCATCGGGAAATTTGGCCCGCAGGCCGTGCCCTTGGCACGTGTCAGACGTTGTTGCCTGTAAGGGGGGAGTCGCGTCGGCTGCGAGGAGGCAGAGAGCGATGCGCGTTGGGGCTTTCATCCTGGCCGCTCAATTCCCGGGTCAGGGACAAGGGGAAGCACTGCACCGCGCGGTGCGCTCCGCGGAGGTCGCGGAACAGTCCGGTCTCGATGCCGTCTGGCTGGCGGAGCACCACTTCGTCCCCTACGGCGTCTGCCCGAATGCGGTGACCCTGGCAGCGCTGCTGCTGGGCCGGACCCGCCGGATCGGCGTCGGTACGGCCGTCAGCGTACTGCCCACCCAGCATCCGGTGGCGCTCGGTGAGCAGGCGGCGCTGCTGCATCTCACCTCCGGAGGCCGCTTCACGCTCGGCGTCGGCCGGGGCGGCCCGTGGGTGGATCTGGAGGTCTTCGGCACCGGTCTCGCGGCGTACGACCACGGCTTCCCCGAGTCCCTCGACCTGTTGTTGCGCTGGCTGCGCGAGCCCCGGGTCGGCGCGGCGGGCGAGCGCTACGCGTTCCGTGAGGTGGCGGTGGTACCGCGGCCGGATCAGGCGCTGGACTTCCCGGACTCCGCCGGTGCCGCTAATCCGGGGCCGCCGGTGGTGCTGGCCTGCACCTCGCCCGCGTCGGTCCGGCGGGCCGCCGAGCGCGGGCTGCCGATGCTGCTGGGCATGCACTGCGGCGACGACGAGAAGGCGGAGATGGTCGCGCTGTGGCGGACGGCCGCGCGGGAGGCCGGCCGGGACGCCGACGAGGTGGCCGCGGTCGAGCATGTCTCGGCGGGTGTGGTGCAGATCGCCGACGCCCGCAGGGACGCCAAGGAGACGCTGACGAAGGCGATGCCCGGCTGGCTGCAGCAGGGGCTGGGCGCGCATGTGACGGTCGACGGCCGCTATCGCGCGATGCGTGATCCGGTGGCTTATACGGAGCTGTTGTGCGGGCTGCACCCGGTGGGCGAGCCCCGGCTGTGCGCGGACCGGTTGGCGGCGACCGCGGAGCGGACCGGTATCAGCAGGTTCGCGCTGCTGGTCGAGGGCTCCGGCGATCTCGCCGCCACCGAGGAGAACGTCCGCCGGCTCGGGGCCGAGGTCCTGCCGCAGCTGGGGTGACTCCAGGGGGACATCGGCCGGCGGTGCGGTGTGCTGCCGCTGGCGCATGGGCCTCGTACGTGCCCACGCCAAGGGGCGCAGCGGCAGCAACTCCGATCAGCAGTCGCGCAGTTCGGGCGACTGGTTCAGCAGCTGACCCCGAATGGAGGTGAATCGGGCCAGGCGGTCGTCCACCACCGGGTCGAGCGGGAAGACCGCGACACGGTGGCAGTTCTGGAAGGCGAGTCGCACCCCGAAGTGGCGCTCCAACGAACCGCGTATGGCGTCACTCGCCAGCGCGCGCAGCAGCTGGCCGCGCGCCTGCTCGTCCGGCGGAGGCGTCTGATTGTCGGCGAACTCGCCGCCGTCCACCTTCAGCTGAGCCACCAGAGAGCTGATCATCCCCCATGCGTAGGGCAGGGAGTTCCGGACGCAGTCGACAAATGCGGCTTCGTCGACCTCGCCTCGCTCGGCCTGTTCGAGGAGGGCCGGTGAGACGTCGAGCGACATGAGGTTCTCCTCTCGCGGCCCCGCCGGGACGGGACCTCAGGGATGGGACAAGGGGAATTCGCGACAGAGCGTGTTCGCCTCACGACCCCCTGCTTCAACGGTATGCCGCGCAAGAGGCCCGCACCAGGAGATTGCACATACAACCGGCCATTACCGAACGCCTGGGGTGCGGGGGTTTCCGCCGTAAAAGCACAGTGATCCACAGGCGAATCGCGTCGGTGCCCTCCGGTCGAGTAGCGTGGCGCACCATGCGTCTCGTCATCGCCCGCTGCTCCGTCGACTACGCGGGCCGGCTCACTGCCCACCTCCCGTCGGCCCCCCGCCTCATCCTGGTGAAAGCGGACGGCTCCGTCTCCATTCACGCGGACGACAGGGCCTACAAACCGCTCAACTGGATGTCCCCGCCCTGTTCCCTCAAGGAGGGGGACGGCAGTGTGTGGACGGTGGAGAACAAGGGCGGCGAGAAGCTCATCATCACCCTGGAGGAGGTCCTGCACGACTCCTCGCACGAACTCGGCGTCGACCCCGGCCTCATCAAGGACGGTGTGGAGGCGCACCTCCAGGAGTTGCTCGCGGACCGGATCGAAACCCTCGGCGAGGGTTATTCGCTGATTCGGCGTGAATACCCCACCGCTATCGGACCGGTGGATATCTTGTGCCGGGACGCCGATGGCCAGACCGTCGCCGTCGAGATCAAACGGCGTGGCGAGATCGATGGTGTGGAACAGCTCACCCGCTATCTCGAACTCCTCAACCGGGACCCGCACTTGGCCCCGGTGAAGGGCGTTTTCGCAGCTCAGGAGATCAAGCCGCAGGCACGAGTGCTGGCGACCGACCGCGGTATGAGCTGTGTGGTGCTGGATTACGACGCGCTGCGCGGCATCGAGGACGACAAGCTGCGGCTGTTCTGATTCTTCGGCCCGACGGGGCACCCGCGGTGCACCCCGCGGGCCCGCGGTGAACACACCCACGCAAACGGCCCGGTACGCGGCCGGACCGCCGTGATGGCGGCCGGATCCGTACCGGGCCGTTGTGCTGTCCGTCGTGGCCGCCCCGGGGGCGTCAGGCGGTGGGGGTGTCCTCGTCGGCGGGCGGGCTGCCCTCGGCGGACGAGGACGTGCCGTCGGCGGGCGCCGCCTCGGAGGCCGGCGGGCCGGACGCGCTGGTCGTCGTCTGCGGGGACTGGGTGGTCGGGCTGCCCGTGGGATCGTCGGTCGGCGTGGGGTCCGTGGGATCGCCGGTCGGCTCGTCGGTGGGAGTCGGGGTCGGCTTGTTCGTCGGCTTGTGGGTCGGCGTGGGCTCGGCGGTGGGGCTGGTGGGCCGGCTGGTCGGCCCGGTGGGCCCGGGGGGCGGACCCGTCGGCCCGGCGCTGGGGCCGGTCGGCGAGCCGCTGGTGGTGGGCCCGTCGGACGACGGGGACGGGCTGTTCTTGCGGCTCGGGGTGCCGGCCTTGGAGGAGTGGGAGCCGGACGGCGGCAGGCTCGACCCGAAGTCGTCGCCGGGCTGCTGGTCGCCGCTGTCGTCCGTGGTCTGCTCGGTGGTGACCTTGTCGCCCTCGGCGCCGTCGCCGCCGGACGTCATGCCGATCGTCACGACGGTGCCGAGCACGGCCACCAGCAGCGCGCCGGCACCCGCGGCGACCAGGTTGCGCCGGGCGCCACGGGGCGCCTGCCGGCCGGCCCGGGTGTCCGTGCCGTCGCCATCGGAGCCGGCGGCGGCCGCCGCGAGAGCCGTGGTCGGTGCGGTGACCGCGGTGACGGGGGCGACGGCGGCGACGGGGGTGGCCCGGTTGGCGACCGTCGGTGCGGAATCGTCGGCGCGCGGGGCCCGCAGCACCGTGGTCGGCACGCCCTCGGCGGGCGTGGGGTTCGCGTCCGGTGCGGGCGCGCCGGCCGTGACCTTGGGGAAGCCGGTCTTCGGAGTGGTGCCGGAGGCGGCCCTCGTACGGTCCGTGACCAGGGCGAGTGCCCGTCGTCCGGCGACCGCGCCATTGCGGTCGGAGAGCACCCCGCGCAGTCCTATGGACGCCTCCAGCTCGGCGCGCGCCCGGTCGAGACTGCCGGTGCACAGCGCCAGCACGCCCAGTTCGTGGTGGAAGTACGCCTCTTCGGCGACCTCGCCGGCCAGCCGCGCGGCCTCCTGGCCGTGCCGCAGGCTGCGCTCCCAGGCGCTCCAGTGCAGGGCCGCGGCGAACGCGGGGGCGGCCGTGTGGGCGAGCAGCACCGCGGCGCTGGCATGGCCGGTCTCGCGGCTGCCGGTCAGCACGCCCATCGCGGCCAGCACCGCGTCGGACTCGGCGGCGGCCCGCTCCGGGGTGACCGAGGGGTGCCCGGCCCACCAGGCGTAGTGCTGGGCGGCGGTGTGGGCCCGCGCGGCGGCGCCCGCTGCGTAGCCCGCGGCCGTCAGCTGTTCCTGGACGGTCGCGGCGAGCCGGTAGTGGGTGCCGGCCGGGCTGATCAGGCCGCAGCCCAGCAGATCGCCGAGGGCGGCGTCGGCGTGGGTGTCCTGGGTGAGCGCGGGCAGATGCGCCTGGTGCGGCAGCTCGCCGCCGAGGGCGACCGCGAAGCGCAGCGTCTCCTGGGCGGCGGCGCCGAGCCGCTCGGCGAGCAGCGGTGCGGGCGAGGTGGCCGCGCCGAGGGACGGCAGCGGGACGGGCAGCTCAGCGGGGTCGGCGGGGTCCGGGGCCGTGGCTCCGGTGGCCGTGGACTCGTCGGGGAACAGGCCGTATCCGTCGTCGAGCGCGCCGGGTCCGGCCCGCACTTCGTCGCGCTGCCGCAGCAGGGCCGCGGCCTGCACGAAGCGCAGCGGCAGCCCCTCGGACTCGAACCACAGGTCGGCGGCCCAGGCTTCCTCGTCGTCGGTGAGCGGCCGGTCCACGGCGCGCTCCAGCAGCCGTGTGCAGGCGTCGCGGCCGAGGCCGCCGACGAAGACCTCTTCGAGGTGCGAGTCGGGGCTGGGGGCCGCGACGTCCGGGGTGGCGGCGATCAGGAAGGCGCACTCGGGGGTCGCGGCGAGCAGCTCGTCGAGTGCGGCACCGCCGAATTCCAGGTCGTCGAGGACGACGATCGCGCCGATGCCGGCGAGCAGCCGGCGCAGCTCGGGGCGGTCGGGGCGGTGCTGGGGGGCGTCGTAGACGGCGGTGAAGAGCGCGTGGAGCAGGTCGGTGGAGGTGCGGTGGTAGCCGGAGAGCCGGACGACGCCGTCGGGGGCGACATCGGCGCAGGCGGTGGCGACGGCGTCCAGCAGCCGGGTGCGGCCCGATCCTGAGGGGCCGGTCAGGCGTACGGAGCGGCCGCGGGACAGCAGCCGTACCAGGCGTTCGATCTCCTCGGAGCGCTCCTCCAGGGGGATCTCGTGCCCGGCGAAACCGGGCTGGGCCGGGGGCAGCGGGGGCGCCGCGGCATGGGCGGCCTCGGTGCGCTCCTGCGGGCTGCGCTTCCCGGGTTCGGCGGGGCGCTCCCCGGGCGGACAGGGCTCCACCTCGCTGCCGTCGACGGGGTTGACGGTGACCAGGTAGTTGCCGGCGACGAGCCGGACCACACGGGCCTGCCCGCCGGAACCGCCCGGCCCGCCGGAACCGCCTTGCGGGCCGCCGAACGCGGGTGCCGGCGGCAGGGCGGGTCGGCCCTGCGCGCCGTGCTCCTCAGGTCCCCGGTGGGTGTTCGGGTCCATGCTGACTGCTCCCAGTGACGTGCCGACTGCTCCTCCGGCCGTCCGCACTCCCCCGGCTCCGGCCGGTTCGTCCTCAGCCGTCGCGTCTGGTCCGGTCCCGCCGTGGCCGATGGCATACGCCGGGGAACCGAACCATAGACCGGGAGAGCGGATCGACGCATCGCCGGGGGCCGGTACTGACCGGAACCTCCGGGTGTGGCGGAGCTCCTTCGCTTTTGCGGCGTTTCGGCCGTCCGGCCTCGGCCGACCGGGACCGCTCCCGGCCGCCGTCGCGACCGGCGCCTCAGACCCGAGGAAGCGATTCCGCTTCGATACCGCCCTCGATGGCGAGGATGCGGTGCAGCCGGGTGGCGACCAGGAGCCGCTGCATCTGGGGCGGCACCCCGCGCAGCACCAGCCGGCGGTTGACCCGGCCCGCGCGCCGGTGCGCCCCCATGATCACTCCGAGGCCGGTGGCGTCCCACGAATCCAGTTCGGTCAGGTCCAGCACGAGGTCACCGCGACCGGAGTCGACGGCGGTGTGCAGGGCCGTACGGGCGTCCGCCGCGCTGCGGACGTCGAGGCGGCCCCCGACGACCAGCTCGACGTGGTCGCCCCTGATGTGCATATGCGCTCCCCGAAGTGGTGGGTATTCGTGCCTTGAGGTCTACAGAACTGACTGCCTCTCATGCGGACAAGTTGCCGCCTGTAAGCGAACCGATACCGAATTCACCCGGTGGGGTGACCCCCCGGATTCACTCGTCCGGGGGACTTGACGCGGTATCAGTGCGCGTAGAAGCCCTGCCCACTCTTGCGGCCGATGTCACCTGCGTCGACCATGCGCCGCATGAGCTCCGGCGGCGCGAACTTCTCGTCCTGGGACTCGGTGTAGATGTTGCTGGTGGCGTGCAGCAGGATGTCGACGCCCGTCAGATCGGCGGTGGCCAGCGGTCCCATCGCATGGCCGAAGCCCAGCTTGCAGGCGATGTCGATGTCCTCGGCGCTCGCCACGCCCGATTCGTACAGCTTGGCGGCCTCGACGACCAGCGCCGAGATCAGCCGGGTGGTGACGAAACCGGCGACGTCGCGGTTGACGACGATGCAGGTCTTGCCGACGGACTCGGCGAACTCCCGGGCGGCGGCGAGGGTTTCGTCACTGGTCTTGTAACCCCGCACGAGCTCGCACAGTTGCATCATCGGCACCGGCGAGAAGAAGTGCGCGCCGACGACCCGCTCGGGGCGGGAGGTGGCCGCGGCGATCTTCGTGATCGGGATGGCGGAGGTGTTGGAGGCCAGCACCGCGTCATCCTTGGCGATCTTGTCCAGCGCCTGGAAGATCTCCCGCTTGACCTCGATCTTCTCGAAGACCGCCTCGACGACGATATCGGCGTCGGCGACGGCGTCGAGGTCGGTCGTGGTGGTGATGCGGGCCAGCGCCTGCTCGGCGGCGGACGCGTCCAGCTTGCCCTTGCCGACGAACTTCTCGTACGACGCCTCGATGCCGCCCTTGCCGCGGGCCAGCGCCTCATCCGTCACATCGCGGAGGACGACGTCCCAGCCTGCCTGAGCGGAGACCTGCGCGATACCGGAACCCATGAGTCCGGCGCCGATGACGGCGAGCTTCCTTGCCACTGCTGTCCCCTAACACCCTGTGCACTTAACGGCTCTCAAGGTGACGTTAGCGCTCGTGAGCGATCCTTTGGTGGGTAAGAGATGCGCGTCACGTCTCAGATGACGGACTTCACACCGCCGATGGGCGGACATCGACCGGAAACCGGCGAGACGGACGTCACTCGGCCGCACGTACGGCGTAGTTGAGGACCTTTTCGCTCAGAAGATCCTCCATTTCGTCCAGCAGTACGAGCATCTCGCGGGAGACGACGGCGGGCTCACGGCCGGCGGTCATCTCCCGGACGATGGCGGCCATCAAGGTCTGATGCACCCAGTCGATCTGGCCGGCCATCAGACCGGGCATCGGATCGTCGTCCGCCGCGCCCGTCTCCCGCCGGAGGGTGGCCACCAGCTCGTCGTACTGCTCCCGCTGCAGGGACGACAGGCGTGCCTGGAGGGCGGCCGACCCGTTGACGACCTTCATGAAGCGATCGAAGCCCTCGGCGAGTCCGATCTGGGGCGAGACGCTCTCCACCTCCTCGCGCAGCTCGCGCAGTACGGCGACGGCGGCCGACTCCCCCGCGCGCCGGGCCCGTACGAACCGCGACAGCCGGTCGACCAGGGCCTTGCCGCGGTCCAGGAAGAGGTCCTCCTTGGCCGGGAAGTAGTTGTACACGGTGTTGACGGAGACGTCCGAGGCCTCGGCGATCTCCGCGATGGTCACCGCGTCGAAGCCGCGCTCCAGGAAGAGGCCGGTGGCCATGTCCGAGATGTACTGGCGGGTCTGCCGCTTCTTCCGTTCCCTGAGTCCCTCTGCCATGGCCTCACTCTACCCTTCGCTGGGCTCAATGAAATTTTGGGCACATTGCAATTTTTAAGTCCCTCTGTTTTTCTGTGGGCATGCCCGTACTCAGCACGTCCGGACTCGCCCGGACCTTCACCACCAAAAACGGCCCCGTCGACGCCGTACGCGGTATCGACCTCACCGCCGAGCGCGGTGAGATCCTCGGCTTCCTCGGCCCCAACGGCGCCGGCAAGACCACCACCCTGCGGATGCTCACCACCCTGCTCGCACCCACCGGCGGCACCGCGACCGTCGCCGGCCGCGACCTCGTCCGCGACCCGGCGGGGGTGCGCCGCGCCACCGGCTACGTCGCCCAGTCCGGCGGCGTCGACCCGAGCGTCTCGGTACGCGAGGAACTGGTCACCCAGGCCCGCCTCTACCGCCTCGGCAAGGCCCAAGCCCTCGCCCGTACCGAGGAGTTGGCCGCCGACCTCGGCCTGACCGAGCTGCTGGACCGCAGGACCGCCGCGCTCTCCGGCGGCCAGCGGCGCCGGCTGGACATCGCGATGGGGCTCACCCACCGCCCCGAGGTGCTGTTCCTCGACGAGCCGACCACCGGTCTCGACCCCGGAAGCCGCGCCGACCTGTGGGAGCTGATCCGCCGGATCCGCGCCGACCACGGCACCACCGTCTTCCTGACCACCCACTACCTCGACGAGGCCGACGCGCTCGCCGACCGGCTGGTGATCGTCGACAGGGGCGTGGTCGTCGCCGAGGGCACCCCCGACTCCCTCAAGCGCACCCACGCCGGCTCCCCCGACGCGTCCCTCCAGGACGCCTTCCTCGCCATCACCGGCCGCCCTTCCGCACCCCAGGACCAGACCCCCGTAGCCGTCTAGGAGCCCCCATGCCCACCTTTCTCTCCGACACCGCGCTGGTCTTCGGGCGCTACGCCCGCCAGACCCTGCGCTCCAAGCTCCAGATACTCTTCGGCGTCCTCATGCCGCTGCTGTACCTGCTCTTCTTCGGTCCGCTGCTGACCGATCTGCCACTTTCCTCGGCCGGCAGCTCCTGGCAGCTGCTGGTGCCCGGTCTGCTGCTCCAACTCGGCCTGTTCGGGGCCGCGTTCTGCGGTTTCGGCATCATCATCGAGAAGCAGCACGGAGTCGTGGAGCGGATGCGGGTGACACCGGTGAGCCGGCTCGCGCTGCTGCTGGGACGCGTACTGCGCGACGCGCTGCTCTTCGTCTTCCAGTCCGCGCTGCTGGTGCTGGCCGCGCTGGCCATGGGCCTGCGCGCGCCACTGGCCGGCATCCTCATCGGCTTCGCGTTCGTCGCCCTGCTGACCGTCTCGCTCGCGTCGCTGTCCTACGCGCTGGCGCTGAAGGTCACCACCCCGCAGGAGTTCGCACCGGTCATCAACGCGGTCACCATGCCCTCGATGCTGCTCTCCGGGCTGATGCTGCCGATGACACTGGGCCCCACGTGGCTCGATGTGCTGTCGCACTTCATGCCGTTCCGTTATCTCGTGGACGCGGTACGGGCGGCGTACGTCGGTTCCTACGCCTCCTCGGCCATGCTCTACGGCGTCCTGGTCGCGCTCGTGCTCGCCGCCGTATCGCTGGCCGTCTGCACCCGCACCTTCCGCAGGGCCGCGGCGTAGGCTCGCCACCATGGTGAATCTGACGCGCATCTACACCCGCACCGGCGACAAGGGCACCACCGCCCTCGGCGACATGAGCCGCACCGCCAAGACCGATTCGCGGATCTCGGCGTACGCGGACGCCAACGAGGCCAACGCGGCGATCGGCGTCGCGCTGGCACTGGGCTCGCTGCCCCAGGACGTCGCGGCGGTACTGCTGCGCGTACAGAACGACCTCTTCGACGTCGGAGCCGACCTGTCGACGCCGGTGGTGGAGAACCCCGAGTTCCCGCCGCTGCGCGTCGAACAGGCTTACATCGACAAGCTGGAGGCCGACTGCGACCGCTTCCTCGCGGACCTGGAGAAGCTGCGCAGCTTCATCCTCCCGGGCGGCACCGCGGGCGCCGCGCTGCTGCACCAGGCATGCACCGTCGTACGCCGCGCGGAGCGCTCGACCTGGGCGGCCTTCGAGGAACACGGCGAGACCATGAACCCGCTCACCGCCACCTACCTCAACCGCCTCTCCGACCTGCTGTTCATTCTGGCCCGGACGGCGAACAAGGAGGTCGGGGACGTGCTGTGGGTGCCGGGCGGGGAGCGCTGAGGCGGACGGACGCGATCCCGGGCGAGGCGCGCTAGCGACCGCCGCCCGTGAGCGAGTGCCCCCGCTCGTCCGTCCGCTCCATGGCCGGTGCTCGCTTCGGCCAGATCGTGTAGCTGGTCGCGATCACCAGGTTGATCCCGATCAGCCACAGCATCCTGCTCTGCCAGCCGCGCAGCGAGGTGGTCTGCGCGGGGTCGCCCACGTACCAGGCCGCGGCCTGGAGCAGACCGATCGCGATCAGCGCGGCGAGGATCCAGCGGCCGGCCGTCCGCCACTCGTACACCGTGCGCGCCGTCCCGTAGCGCGGCGGCTTCACCGGGGGCGGGCCGCCCGCGAAGCGGTGGGCGAAGCGGGCGTCCACCCACTTGACCGTGCGGTGGCCGAGCGCGACGGAGAAGCCGATGTAGATGGCGGCCAGGCCGTGCTTGATGTCGGCCTGTGCGCCGTTCTTGAGGTCGACGGCGGTGGCGATCAGGAGGACGAGTTCCAGCAGCGGCTCCAGCAGCAGTACGGCGGCGCCGGTACGCGGCATCCGAGCCAGATAGCGCAGGCTCAGCCCGCCGGCCAGCAGTACCCAGAAGCCGACCTCGCAGATGATGATCAGCGTGACGATCACGAATTCTCCTCCTCGCGGGAACTGCCTCCAGCCTCCGCCGGGAAACAGCCGCCCGCGTCGTCGCCCGCGACGATCCCTGCCTGCATCTTTCGATGTAGGCGCGGGCGGTCCGGGCTCCCCCGGGGCGTGGAGGTGGCGGGCGGCATCGCCGTGTTGGATGGCGGGGTGACGGTGACCACGAAGGGCTCCTTCGCCGCCCTGACCGCCCGTCCGCACCGCGACGATGTGCGCATCGCGGTCTGCGGACTGCTCGGCGGGCTGCTGCTGTGGGCGCTGGGGCTGCGCAACGGCGTCCCTGTGCCGGGCATCCCGGACCGGTTCGCGCTGGTCGCGCTGGTCGTGATGAGCGGTACGGAGCTGCTGCGCCGCACGGCCCCGCGGACCGCGCTGGTGCTCGCCGGCGGGGCGCTCGCCCTGGATCTGTGCACCGGCGGGCTGATCGCCACGATCGTGATGTTCACGGACGTGGTGTACGCGGCCGTGCTGTACGGCTCCCCGGCGATGGCCCGCCGGATCCCGATCGCCTCCGAGGTGATCACCGTGCTCGCCACGCTCGTCCCCGTGGCGCTGCTGCGCAATCCGCAGGCGCTGCTGTTCGGCGTCGGCACCGGCGTACTGACCATCGCACCCGCCTGGACGGGCGCCATCATCCGCCAGCACCGCGACGCCGCCCAGGCCGCCCGGCTGCGGGCCGAGCAGACCGCGCTGCTGGCCGAGATGGACCGGACCCAGGCGGTGGCCGGCGAGCGGGCCCGGATGGCCCGCGAGCTGCACGACCTGGTCGCCAACCATCTGTCCGCCATCGCGATCCACTCGACCGCCGCGCAGGCCATCGACGACCCGGCGGCGACCCGCGAGGCGCTCGGCGTGATCCGGGAGAACAGCGTGCAGGGGCTGGCCGAAATGCGCCGTCTCATCGGGCTGTTGCGGGACTCCGCGGGCACCAGCGGCGACGAACCGGCCGCGACCCCCACTCTCGGCGGGCTCGACGCGCTGATCGCCCAGGCCCGTACGAACGGCGCGACCAGCGGACTGACGTTCACACTCGACGACGCGCGGCACGGCGACGGCGAGGGGGCCGCGGCCAAGCTCGTGGCGCCGGTCGAGCTGGCCGCGTACCGCATCGTCCAGGAGTCGCTGACCAACGCGCTCAAGCACGCCGCGCCCGGCGAGGTCAGGGTGCGGATCGCCCATGAGCGCGGCGGGGCGCTCACCGTCACCGTCAGCAGCCCGTACGCCGACCGGCCCGGTCCCCGCGCGCCCGGCTCCGGCGCCGGGCTGGTCGGGATGCGGGAACGGATCGCCCTGCTGGGCGGGGCGTTCGAGGCCGGCCCGGAGAGCGGCACGGGCGGACGGATCTGGCGGGTGCGGGCCGCGCTGCCGGCGCCCGAGGAGGAGGAACGACGATGACAGGGGGACGACGATGACCGATGCCGGCACGCGGCCGATCCGGGTGCTGGTGGCCGAGGACCAGTCCGCCGTACGGGCCGGGCTGGTGCTCATCCTGCGCTCCGCGCCCGACGTCACCGTCGTCGGGGAGGCGGTGGACGGCGAGGAAGCGGTCCGCCTCGCCCGTGAGCTGCGCCCCGATCTCGTCCTCATGGACGTCCAGATGCCGCGGCTCGACGGGGTCTCCGCCACCCGGCAGATCGTCTCCGAGGGGCTGGCGGACGTCCTGGTGCTGACCACCTTCGACCTGGACGAATATGTCTTCGGGGCGCTCCGGGCGGGCGCGGCGGGCTTTCTGCTCAAGGACAGCGACGCGGCCGCGCTGCTGACGGCGGTGCGCACGGTGGCGTCCGGCGAGGGGCTGATCGCCCCGGCGGTGACCCGCCGGCTGATCGCCGAGTTCGCCCGGCCGAGCACCGCGCCCCGGCCGGCGCGGGACGGCGACGGCCCCGATCCGGCGGTACTGGACGCACTGACGCCGCGCGAGCGGGAGGTGCTGGGCTGTCTGGGGCGGGGGCTGTCCAACGCCGATATCGCGGTGCGGCTGGTGATGGCGGAGGCCACCGTGAAAACGCATGTCAGCCGGCTGCTGGCCAAGCTGGCGCTGCGCAGCCGGCTCCAAGCGGCGGTACTGGCACAGGAGTTGGGGGTCGAGGGGCCGTAGACGGCGGGCCCTCGGGAGGTGACCCTTAGGGGGTGGTCGAACAGATCCCCTAGGGGACGCGAGGCCCCCTTGCAGGCCACAACGTGGGGGCGCGGGGCGGTATTCCCGTGTGGTTCAGGGCTCCGCCCAACGAGACACCCCTAATTAGGCGACATTGACTCGTTGTCCGGGCGGTGCCGCCTCCAGCCAGGCCAGGAAGCCGGTGAGGGCGTCCTCGCTCATCGCCAGCTCCAGGCGGGTGCCGCGGTGGCCGCAGGCGAGCACGATGGAGTCGGAGAGCAGCGCCAGCTCCTCCTCGCCCTGGGGGGTACGGCGCTCCAGCACCTCGATGGCGGAGCGTTCCAGCATCCGGCGGGGCCGGGGCGCGTACGAGAACACCCGGAACCACTCGATCCGGTCACCGTTGTAGCGCGCCACGCCGTAGATCCAGCCCTTGCCGCTGGGCTCGGTCTCGTTCTCCGGCACGTTCCAGCGCAGGCTGCAGTCGAAGGTGCCGCCGGACCGCTGGATGAGCCGTCTTCTCAGACCGAAGACGAACAGCCCCAGCAGCACCAGTACCACGACCGCGCCGCTCACAAGCAGAGCGAGGACCATCTCGACCGACCTCCTCGCATCGAATACGGGAAACGCACCTGCATTGCCTCAGCCGCGGGCCGCTCCGGACAGTTCCCGGGCAGCCCGCGGCTGAGGATCGATCTCGTCGGTGACGGGTTCAGTGAACGCCCGTCACCGCACGCAGCCGGACATCGGCACGGCGCTCGGCGGCCGCGTCGGCCTCCGACTTCGCTCGCTCCAGGGCCCGCTCCGCGCGCTGGACATCGATCTCGTCCGACAGCTCGGCGATCTCCGCGAGCAGAGACAGCTTGTTGTCGGCGAACGAGATGAAGCCGCCGTGCACCGCGGCGACGACGGTGCCGTCACCGCTCTCGCCGGTCGTACGAATCGTCACCGGGCCCGACTGCAGCACGCCGAGCAGCGGCTGATGTCCGGGCATGACGCCGATGTCGCCCGACGAGGTGCGCGCGACGACCAGGCTGGCCTCGCCGGACCAGACCTGACGGTCCGCGGCGACCAACTCGACGTGCAGCTCAGCCACGATGGCTCCTCGGGTCTCCACCTGCCTGGCTCGGCAGATGTTGGGTCAAATACTAGTGGTCGTACGGGCCGGGGGTGGCCAGGGCCACCCCCGGGACCGCGAGCACGGGCTCAGGAGACGCCCAGCTCCTTGGCGTTGTTCTTGAGGTCCTCGAGGCCACCGCACATGAAGAACGCCTGCTCGGGGAAGTGGTCGAAGTCGCCGTCGGCGATCGCGTTGAAGGCCGCGATCGACTCGTCCAGCGGCACGTCCGAACCGTCGATGCCGGTGAACTGCTTCGCCGCGTGGGTGTTCTGCGACAGGAAGCGCTCGATACGACGGGCACGGTGGACGACCAGCTTGTCCTCTTCGCCCAGCTCGTCGATACCGAGAATGGCGATGATGTCCTGCAGGTCCTTGTACTTCTGCAGGATCGCCCGGACGCGGGAGGCCGCGTCGTAGTGGTCCTGCGAGATGTAGCGCGGGTCCAGGATGCGGGACGTCGAGTCCAGCGGGTCGACCGCCGGGTAGATGCCCTTCTCCGAGATCGGACGGGAGAGGACCGTCGTCGCGTCGAGGTGCGCGAAGGTCGTCGCCGGCGCCGGGTCGGTCAGGTCGTCCGCGGGGACGTAGATCGCCTGCATCGAGGTGATCGAGTGACCACGGGTCGAGGTGATGCGCTCCTGCAGGAGGCCCATCTCGTCCGCCAGGTTCGGCTGGTAACCCACCGCGGAGGGCATGCGGCCCAGCAGGGTGGAGACCTCGGAACCGGCCTGGGTGAAGCGGAAGATGTTGTCGATGAAGAACAGCACGTCCTGCTTCTGCACATCGCGGAAGTACTCCGCCATGGTCAGACCGGCCAGCGCGACCCGGAGACGGGTGCCCGGGGGCTCGTCCATCTGGCCGAACACCAGCGCGGTCTTGTCCAGAACGCCGGACTCTTCCATCTCCGCGATGAGGTCGTTGCCCTCACGGGTGCGCTCACCGACACCGGCGAACACGGAAACACCCTCGTGCAGCTTGGCCACACGCATGATCATTTCCTGGATGAGGACGGTCTTGCCGACGCCCGCACCACCGAACAGACCGATCTTGCCGCCCTTGACGTACGGGGTCAGCAGGTCGACGACCTTCAGGCCGGTCTCGAACATCTCGGTCTTGGACTCGAGCTGGTCGAAGGCCGGGGCCTTGCGGTGGATGGGCCACCGCTCGGTGACCTCGGACTCCGCCTCCGGCTCGTTCAGGATCGCACCGAGGGTGTTGAACACCTTGCCCTTGGTGATGTCGCCGACGGGGACGGTGATGCCCTCGCCGGTGTCGGTCACCGGGGCCTGGCGGACCAGACCGTCGGTGGGCTGCATCGAGATGGCGCGGACCAGGCCCTCGCCGAGGTGCTGCGCGACCTCGAGGGTCAGCGTCTTGAGCGCGCCCTCCTCGGCCGGGTCGGCGACCTGAACGGTCAGCGCGTTGTAGATCTCCGGCATCGCGTCGACGGGGAACTCCACGTCGACGACCGGGCCGATGACCCGCGCGACGCGGCCCGCAGCCGTGGCCGTTTCAACAGTGGTGGTCATAGTGGTCAGTCACTCCCCGCGGTCGCGTCGGCCAGTGCGCTGGCGCCACCGACGATCTCGCTGATTTCCTGGGTGATTTCGGCCTGGCGGGCCGCATTGGCAAGCCGCGAGAGCGACTTGATGAGCTCTTCCGCGTTGTCGGTCGCCGACTTCATCGCACGGCGCGTGGCGGCGTGCTTGGAGGCGGCGGCCTGCAGAAGCGCGTTGTAGATCCGCGACTCGACGTACCGCGGCAGCAGCGCGTCGAGGACGTCCTCGGCCGACGGCTCGAAGTCGAACAGCGGCAGGATCTCGCCCTTGGCGGTCTCCTCCGCGTCCGGCTTGTCGAGGCTGAGCGGCAGCAGACGGCCGTCGATCGCGTTCTGCGTCATCATCGACACGAACTCGGTGAAGACGATGTGGAGTTCGTCCACGCCGCCCTCGGCCGTGTCCTTCTGTACGGCGTCGATCAGCGGTCCGGCGACCGCCTTGGCGTCCGCGTACGTCGGGCTGTCGGTGAAGCCGGTCCACGAATCCGCGACCTTGCGCTCACGGAAGGTGTAGTACGAGACACCCTTGCGGCCGACGATGTACGTGTCGACCTCCTTGCCCTCGGCCTTGAGCCGCTCGGTGAGCTGCTCGCCGGCCTTGATGGCGTTCGAGGAGTAGCCGCCGGCCAGACCGCGGTCGCTCGTGATGAGCAGCACCGCGGCGCGGGTCGGGTTGTCCACCTCGGTGGTGAGGGCGTGCTGGGTGTTCGAGCCGGTGGCAACCGCTGTCACCGCGCGGGTCAGTTCACTCGCGTACGGCGTCGATGCCGCCACCTTGCGCTGCGCCTTGACGATGCGCGAGGCGGCGATCATCTCCATCGCCTTGGTGATCTTCTTGGTCGCGGTGACGGAGCGGATGCGACGCTTGTAGACCCGGAGCTTGGCTCCCATGGATCAGGTCCCTTCCGTCGTCACTTGGCGGAGCCGACCGGGGCGTCCTCGCCGAGCAGCTTGCCGTCCGAGGTCTCGAACTGCTGCTTGAAGGTGGCGACGGCGTCGGTGAGCGCCTGGATGGTGTCGTCGGACATCTTGCCGCCCTCGCGAATGCTGGTCAGCAGGTCCTTCTTCTCCCGGCCCAGGTGGTCGAGGAGCTCCCGCTCGAAGCGGCGGATGTCGTTGACCGGCACGTCGTCCATCTTGCCGGTGGTGCCGGCCCAGATGGAGACGACCTCGTCCTCGGTCGGGAAGGGCGCGTACTGGCTCTGCTTCAGCAGCTCGACCATGCGCTTACCGCGCTCCAGCGAGGCCTTGGAGGCCGCGTCCAGGTCGGAACCGAAGGCGGCGAACGCCTCCAGCTCGCGGTACTGGGCGAGGTCGACACGGAGTCGGCCGGAGACCTGCCGCATGGCCTTGTGCTGGGCGGAGCCACCGACACGGGAGACCGAGATACCGACGTTCAGCGCCGGGCGCTGGCCCGCGTTGAAGAGGTCGGATTCCAGGAAGCACTGGCCGTCGGTGATGGAGATGACGTTGGTCGGGATGAACGCCGACACGTCGTTGGCCTTGGTCTCGACGATCGGGAGGCCGGTCATCGAGCCGGCGCCCATGTCGTCGGAGAGCTTGGCGCAGCGCTCCAGCAGACGCGAGTGCAGGTAGAAGACGTCACCCGGGTAGGCCTCACGGCCCGGCGGACGGCGCAGCAGCAGCGACACGGCGCGGTAGGCGTCGGCCTGCTTCGACAGGTCGTCGAAGACGATCAGGACGTGCTTGCCCTGGTACATCCAGTGCTGGCCGATGGCCGAACCGGTGTAGGGCGCCAGGTACTTGAAGCCCGCCGGGTCGGACGCCGGGGCGGCGACGATGGTGGTGTACTCCAGGGCGCCGGCCTCCTCCAGCGCGCCGCGCACGGACGCGATGGTGGAGCCCTTCTGGCCGACGGCGACGTAGATGCAGCGGACCTGCTTCTTCGGGTCGCCCGAGCGCCAGTTGTCGCGCTGGTTGATGATGGTGTCGACGGCCAGAGCGGTCTTGCCGGTCTGGCGGTCACCGATGATCAGCTGGCGCTGGCCGCGGCCGATCGGGGTCATCGCGTCGACGGCCTTGTAGCCGGTCTCCATCGGCTCGTGCACCGACTTACGGACCATGACGCCCGGAGCCTGCAGCTCCAGGGCGCGGCGGCCCTCGGACTCGATCTCGCCGAGGCCGTCGATCGGGTTGCCCAGCGGGTCGACCACGCGGCCGAGGTAGCCCTCGCCCACGGCGACCGAGAGCACCTCACCGGTGCGCTGCACCGGCTGGCCCTCCTCGATGCCACTGAACTCGCCGAGGACCACCGCACCGATCTCGCGCTCTTCCAGGTTCAGCGCAAGACCGAGCGTGCCGTCCTCGAACTTCAGCAGCTCGTTCGCCATCGCCGAGGGAAGACCCTCGACCTTCGCGATGCCGTCACCGGCCTCGCTGACCGTGCCGACCTCTTCGCGCGAGGCCGCGTCCGGCTTGTACGCCTGGACGAAGTTCTCCAGCGCGTCCCGGATCTCCTCCGGCCGGATCGTGAGCTCCGCCATCTGGGTTCCCTGCTCTCCTTGTTGGGCCCGAAGTTACTTGCGGGGGTCTGAGGGGGTGTCCCTCAGGGGGTTTCCGCTTACGGCCCAACTCGGGCCGCCGTCATGCTTGTGCTGTGTCGCCGGGGCGTGTTCCGGACCACAGCCGGACCTCTCGGTCCGGCCGGCTGGTCCGGCGCTCGTCCGCCGGTTGTGCAGCTCTTGAGTTGGTGGCTGGGTCAGCCGGCCATCCGCCGGGAGGCCTCGTCGAGGCGCTCCGCGATGGTCCCGTTGATGACCTCGTCGCCGACCCGGACCTGGAGCCCGCCGAGGACCTCGGGGTCCACGTCGAGGTTCAGGTGGATCTGCCGTCCGTACAGCTCGGTCAGCGAGGCGCCGAGACGCTGCCGCTGCCCTTCGCTGAGCGGTACGGCGGAGGTGACCACCGCGATCATCCGACCCCGGCGGCTCGCCGCCAGCTTGGAGAGGGCTTCGAGCCCTGCTTCCAGGCTACGGCCCCGCGGGTGCCCGACCAGACGGATCACCAGTCGCTCGGTGACCGGGTTGGCCCGGCCGCCCAGCAGCGAGTGCAGCAGCTCCGCCTTGGCGGAGACCGTCGCGATCTGGTCGGTCAGCGCCCTGCGCAGCTCACCGGACGAGGCGACGATCCGGCCGAACCGGAACAGCTCGTCCTCGACGTCGTCGAGCTGGCCGGCCCGCTGTGCCGCGACGAGGTCGGCGCTGTAGGACAGCTCCTCGAGCGCGTCCGCCAGTTCGCGCGAACGCGACCAGCGGGCGCGGACCATGCCGGTGACCAGGTCGAGGGCCGGGCCGCCGATCTGGTTGCCGAGCAGCCGCCCGGCCAGTTCGGCTCGCGCCTCGCCGGCCTGCGCCGGGTCGGTCAGGACCCGACGCAGCGACACCTCGCGGTCGAGCAGAGCGGTGACGGCAGCCAGCTCCTCGGCGAGCTTCGCCGCGTCGACGGAGGTGTCGTCCGTCAGCGCGTCGAAACGCTCGCGTGCGGAGGCGAGTGCCTCGCGGCTCGCTCCGTTCATCGGCCGGCCTCAGCCTTCGTCGTGTCCGACGCCGCCTGGGCCTCGAGCTCGTCGAGGAAGCGGTCGATGGTCCGGCTCTGCCGGGCGTGGTCCTCGAGGGACTCGCCGACGAGCTTGCCGGCCAGGTCGGTGGCGAGCTTGCCCACGTCCTGACGCAGCGACTGCGCGGCCGCCTTCCGGTCAGCCTCGATCTGGGCGTGACCGGCAGCGATGATCTCCTCACGCTGCCGCTGGCCCTCGGCGCGCATCTCGGCGATGAGGGTCGCGCCCTGCTCCTGCGCCTCCTGGCGCAGTCGCGCGGCCTCATGGCGAGCGTCGGCGAGCTGCGTCCGGTACTCGTCGAGCACCTGCTGCGCCTCGGCCATGGCCTCTTCGGCCTTCTTCATCCCGCCCTCGATCGCCTCGTGGCGCTCGTCCAGAACCTTGTTGATGTTCGGGAGAAGCTTCTTGGCGAGGATGCCGAAGACGATGAAGAAGGCGATCAGGCCGATGACCAGCTCAGGGATCGGCGGGACCAGGGGGTTCTCGGGAACCTCCGCCGCCATGGTGGTGACCTGGGCGATCACATCAGTGCCTTCCGTCTGAATGGGATGGTCGATGAGCTTCGTTTACTTGAAGACGAAGCCCATGACGATGCCGATCAGGGCGAGCGCCTCACAGAAGGCGAAACCCATGATCTGGTTGGTGCGGATCAGGCCGGCGGCCTCGGGCTGACGAGCCAGGGCCTGGGTGCCGTTACCGAAGATGATGCCGACGCCGACGCCGGGGCCGATCGCGGCGAGGCCGTAGCCGATGGCGCTGGCGCTGCCGGTGAAGGCGGTTTCGGAGGCGAGGTTGACAGTCTCGAGAGCAGCGGACATGCCGTTACTTCCTTCTCATTTCACGGACCGGTGGGGGTTGGCCACCGGACAGCTGTTGGGGCGGGAGGCGGGGTGCTCAGTGGTGCTCGGCGAGCGCGCCCTGGACGTAGTTGCAGGCCAGGAGGACGAAGACGTACGCCTGGACGGCTTGGATGAAGAGCTCGAAGGCGGTCATCGCGAGCGTCATGGCGAAGGACGCGCCCGCGTAGACGATGCCGATCCCGTTCAGCAGGTACCAGCTGGCGATGGTGAACATCAGGATCAGCAGGTGGCCGGCGAACATGTTCGCGAAGAGCCGGACCGCGTGGGTGAAGGGCCGGATGATCACGTTCGAGATGAACTCGATGACGACGATCAGCGGCAGCACCCAGCCGAGCGACTTGTCGTAGCCGGTGATGTTCTTCCAGCCGCCGACGAAGCCGTGCTTCTTGAACGTCAGGTACATCCACAGGATGTAGACGATCGCCGCGAGGCCCGCGGGGAAGGCGATGACCGACGTCACCGGAAACGCCATGACCGGGATGATGGACCAGAGGTTCATGATCCATACGAAGAAGAACAGCGCGACCATGAAGGGGACGTATTTCTCGCCCTCCTTCTTGCCCAGGGCGTCATAGACGAGACCGCGGCGCACGAAGTCGTAGCCCGCTTCGCCGATCATCTGCAGCTTGCCGGGAACAACTTTCGCCTTGCCGAATGCGGCCCAGAAGAACCACACGACGACGACCGTGCTGAGCAGAGCCAGCAGCATCGGCTTGTTGAACTCGAACCCACCGACTGTGAACAGGGGGTCGAATACGAACGAATGAAGACCCGGGGCCTCGAAGCCACACCCCGGGATCAAGAGGTGGCACTCCGTGTCGAAGGCGAGCATCGTTTCAGCACTCACCGCGGGCTCCTTCAGCGTGGCGCATGGGTACGGCAACCTCGTTGTGTCGGCGCGGCGTTGAGCCACGGTGCGGCACTGGACTGGTCTTACGGATTTGGGGGCGGCGGGCCGGCGCTGGGCCGAGCCGGATCACAGGCATCGGCCGCGAGAACTGCCCATTCCAGCGCGTGGAACTCGGGAGCTCAGCCGCCTGCGCCATCTGTGCCGCAGTTGGCACCGGACGATAGCAGGCCCGCATGAGGGCATTTATTCCGGCCCTACGTGTCACGTCGGCGACCCCGCCGTCTCCGCCTTCTTGGCGTCTGCGGAGTCGGGGTCCACGTACAGAATCTTCGCCTTCATATGACCGCGGGTCTGTGCCGCGATCCATACGAGGGTGGCGCCGAGCAGAGTGAAGGCGAATGCCTTCGTGTCAAAGAGCGTGGTGTCCTTGAAAGTCAGCAGGAACACCGCGACGAGCAGGATCTGCACGGAGTACAGCAGCAGCCCCATCATCTGGAACAGCTGCGGGTAATTCCTCGCGGTGTGCTGCAGAACGGCGAGCCCGGCGCCCATCACGAGCACCACCAGCGCGGTGCCGACGACGGCGCCGACCGCTCCCGTCCCGCCTGCGACCACAGCGCTCACGACAGCGGCGAGGGCGCCGGTGGCGAGCGTGGGTACAACGGCATGGAGGAGTAGTCGGGCGTCATTCGACTGCATAGCGGCGCTCCGGCAAAGGGTGGGGGTGTGTTCGTCAGGGACGAGCGTAGACCCGGCCGGAGGAAGATCCTGAGGCCAAAAGGCCGTCGCACTACGGTCCTTCGGCTCTGTCGCCGGGTTTCGTGAACGGTATCACAAACTATTTGATGAGGTCTTTACCTGGTTCGTGTGGACCCTGTCACACTTGAGCGTGAACCCGATCGTTGGTGCACTGACGGCTCGACTTTTGTCTGGTATGGGGTCAACCGCCCCGCTTTCCCGGCCGTGTCGCGCCACTCGAACCCCCGGTTCAGTGATGACTGTCCGCCTTACGGCGGTCCACGAAACGTGACCGGTCGCCGATCGCGGTGGCGCCGTGAAGGCTCGCCGGCACCGTCTCGGGCCCCTCGCCGGCCTCGCCCGCACCCACCGTGCCCTCTTCGCCTGCCGCCGCGGCCTGAGCCGCCGGCTCGCGTACGACCCTGCGGTAGCGCGGCGGAACCATCCACTCCGCCCAGCGCGGGGCGCGCGGCGTGAAGCGCGGCAGCAGGAGCAGCACCAGACCGACCGCGCTCAGCAGCACGATGCCCAGCACGATCCACATACTGGCGTTGTTCACCGAGTAGGCGACCGCGCCGAACGCGATCAGCGCCGACCAGAAGTACATGATCAGCACGGCACGGCTGTGCGAGTGCCCGATCTCCAGCAGCCGGTGGTGCAGATGCCCCCGGTCGGCGGCGAACGGCGACTGGCCCTTCCAGGTACGCCGCACGATCGCCAGGATGAGGTCGGCCACCGGCACCGCGATGACGGTCAGCGGCAGCAGCAGCGGAATGTAGACCGGCACCATCGCGTGCGTGGCCTCACGGACACCGCCCGCCTTCTGGCCCAGCAGGTCGGGGTCGACCTGGCCGGTCACCGAGACCGCGCCGGCGGCCATCACCAGGCCGATCAGCATCGACCCCGAGTCGCCCATGAAGATCCGCGCCGGATGCATGTTGTGCGGCAGGAAGCCCAGGCACATGCCCATCAGAACGACCGAGAACAGCGTTGCGGGCGCGGCCGCCTCGATGCCATAGCCGAACCACATCCGGTACGCGTACATGAAGAACGCCGCGGCGGCGATGCACACCATGCCGGAGGCCAGCCCGTCCAGACCGTCGACGAAGTTCACCGCGTTGATGGTGATCACGACCAGTGCGACGGTCAGCAGCGTGCCCTGCATCGGGGTCAGCGAGACGGTGCCGACGCCGGGCACCGGGATCCACAGGATCGTCAGCCCCTGGAGGACCATCACTCCCGCGGCGATCATCTGGCCGCCCAGCTTGACCAGCGCGTCCACGCCCCACTTGTCGTCCAGCACACCGAGGATCCAGATGAGGGCCGCACCGGAGAGCAGCGCCTTCGGCTCGTCGGAGTGCTCGAAAACACTCTTGAGGTTCGTCAGATGCGCGGCGACCAGCAGACCCGCGCACAGCCCGCCGAACATCGCGATGCCGCCGAGCCGCGGTGTGGGCTCGCGGTGCACATCACGCGCGCGGATCTCCGGCATCGCCCCGGCCGCGATCGCGAACTTCCGCACCGGGCCGGTCAGCAGATAGGTCACCGCGGCCGTGACGCACAGCGTCAGCAGGTATTCACGCACGGGCTGCCCCATTGGTATAGCTGGCCATCACAGCCACACACCATATGCGTGCCGGGCGCCTGGCCGTGAATGCAGCCGTGAATATAAGGGAAGACGCACGCCGGCCCTGCGGGGTTCCAGCCGTCAGCCGCGTTCCGGATATGGCGGGAACCGATGCGCCAGGGCGACCGTCGCCGGACGGACCGCGCCGTCCTCGCGCAGCGCCGCCCCGATCAGGTCGGCGATCTCCCGCATCTCGGCCTCGCCCATCCCCTGGGTCGTCACGGCGGCGGTGCCCAGCCGGATACCGGTCCGCCGCGCGGCGAGATCCTCCCGCACCTCGCACGGCAGGGCGCAGGTGTCCAGGACGATCCCGGCGGCCGCCAGCCGGCCGCGTGCGGTCCGCGCGTCCACGCCGAGCGGTGCGGTGTCCGCCGTGATCAGGTGGGTGTCGGTACCGCCGGTGGTGATCGTCAGCCCCTGCCCGGCCAGCGCCGCGGCGAGCGCGCGGGCGTTGGCGATCACCTGATGGGTGTACGCGCCGAAGGCGGGTGTGGCGGCCTCGCCGAAGGCGACGGCCTTCGCGGCGACGGCGTTCATCTGGGCTCCGCCCTGGGTGAAGGGGAACACCGCCCGGTCGATGCGCTCGGCCAGCCGCCCGCCGCACAGGATCATCCCGCCGCGCGGCCCGCGCAGCACCTTGTGGGTGGTGGCACACACCACGTCGGCGTACGGGACGGGGCTGGGCGCCGCTCCCCCGGCGATCAGTCCCATGGGGTGGGCGACGTCCGCGATCAGATAGGCGCCGGTCTCGTCGGCGATATCGCGGAACTCGGCGTAGTCCATGTGCCGCGGGTAGGAGATCGAGCCGCAGACGATGGCCTTGGGCCTGCGCTCCAGGGCCAGCGCCCGGATCGCGTCGTAGTCGAGCAGCCCGGATTCCTCGTCGACGCCGTAGCCGGCGAAGTCGAACCAGCGGCCGGAGAAGTTGGCGGGCGATCCGTGGGTGAGGTGCCCGCCGTGCGGCAGGGACATCGCCAGGACGGTGTCCCCGGGGCGCAGCAGGGCGGCGTAGGCGGCCAGGACGGCCGAAGACCCGGAGTGGGCCTGGACGTTGGCGTGTTCGGCGCCGAAGAGCGCCTTGGCGCGTTCCACGGCGATCCGCTCGGCGAGGTCGACGATCTCGCAGCCGCCGTGGTGCCGGGCACCCGGATAGCCCTCGGCGTATTTGTTGCCGAGCGGCGAGCCGAGGGCGGCGAGGACCGCGGGTGAGGCGAAGTTCTCCGCGGCGATCAGCTGGAGGCCGTCGCTCTGGCGGGCGCTCTCGCCGAGCAGCGCACCGGCGATCTCCGGGTCCTGGCGGAGCAGCGCGGCGAAGTCGGGGGCGCCGGCCGGCAGGGTGCCGTCACGGGCGGCGGCGCGCGCCCGGTCCTCGATCTTCTCGGCCTCGGCGGGTTCGGCGACGGCGGCCTCGCCGCGGGCTGACGCGGTGCTGCGGGGTGACGCGGTGGTGGCGGGCATCGCTTGCTCCGGGCCTCGTACGGGGACGTAGTCCCAATGTAGGCGCGGCCGGGCGATCGGGCGCGGTGTGCGCACCGGACGGGCGGCGCGTACGTCTCAGGCGCGGGCGGGTACTCCGGTGAGGGCCGTGACGACCGGGTCGAGCGCCTGGTTGATCTCGTCGCCGATGGAGCGGAAGAAGGTGATGGGCGCGCCGTAGGGGTCGTGGACCTCGTCGGACTCCGGGGTGGGCGCCAGCAGCCAGCCGCGCAGCGCGGCGGCCGCGCCGACCAGCGCGCGGGCCCGCTCGACCAGGCCGCAGTCCGGCAGGGCCGGGTCGGGCTCGGGCAGCGTGGCGGGGTCTATGGCCCGCACCAGCCGGTTGAACTCCTTGAGCGTGAACGTGCGCAGCCCGGCGGAGTGGCCCATCGAGATGACCTGGGCCCGGTGGTCGCGGGTCGCGGTCAGCACCAGGTCGGCGCGGATGACGTGCTCGTCGAGCAGCTCACGGCCGGTGAACCCGCCCGGGTCCGCGCCGTAGTCGGCGCACACCGTCGCGGCGTGCGCCTCCATGGGGGCGCCTTCGTGGCCCCACGTACCCGCGCTCTCCACGATCAGCCCGCCGCTGTGCGCCCCGCCCAGCCGCAGTTCCAGGGCATGGCGGTGCAGCCGCTCGGTGATCGGCGAGCGGCAGACGTTGCCGGTGCTGACGTGGAGGATCCGGAAAGGGGGTGCAGGGGGGAGGAGGGGGTCATCGCCTGGTCCCGCTATGCCACGCCCCAGGGGCGCCATCAATTGGCCACCTCGAGCTCGGGTACCACCTTGCGCAGCTCTTCCGCGCTGATCGCGCCCTCGCGCAGCAGCACCGGGACCTTGCCGGTGACGTCGACGATCGAGGACGGTACGGCGGCGGGCGTGGGGCCGCCGTCGAGGTAGACGGAGACCGAGTCGCCGAGCATCTCCTGCGCGGCGTCGCAGTCCTGCGGGGACGGGTGGCCGGTGAGGTTGGCGCTGGAGACGGCCATCGGGCCGAAGTCGGTCAGCAGCTCGATCGCGACGGGGTGCAGCGGCATCCGCACCGCGACCGTGCCGCGGGTCTCGCCGAGGTCCCAGGTCAGCGACGGCTGGTGGTTGGCGACGAGGGTCAGCGCGCCGGGCCAGAAGGCGTCGACCAGCTCCCAGGCCTGCTCCGAGAAGTCGGTGACCAGGCCGTGCAGGGTGTTCGGGGAGCCGACGAGGACCGGGGAGGGCATACCGCGGCCACGCCCCTTGGCCTCCAGCAGGTCGCCGACCGCCTCGGCGCTGAAGGCGTCCGCACCGATGCCGTAGACGGTGTCGGTCGGCAGCACGACCAGCTCGCCGCGGCGGACGGCCGAGGCGGCCTCGCGCAGGCCGGTCGCGCGGTCGGTCGCGTCGCTGCAGTCGTATCGCCGTGCCATTAGCGGTCCTCCTGGTGCGGAACGGTTGTGGGGTTCATCGGGGCGGCGGGGGTCATGGCGTCGCCCGGCGAGCGGTGGCGAAGCGGGGCCGGTTGTTGAGATCGGGGTGGTCGGCCGCGTCCGCCCACCCCTTCTCCTCGGTGAAGATCCACGGCACCTGGCCGCCCTGGGTGTCCGCGTGCTCGATGACGACGACGCCGCCCGGCCGCAGCAGGCGGTGTGCGGTCCGCTCGATGCCCCGGATGGTGTCCAGGCCGTCCTCGCCCGAGAACAGCGCGAGCTGGGGGTCGTGGTCGCGTGCCTCGGGCGCGACGTACTCCCACTCGGTCAGCGGGATGTACGGCGGGTTGGAGACGACCAGGTCGACCTGCCCGTCCAGTTCGGGAAGCGCGGTCAGCGCGTCGCCGTGATGGAGAACGACGCGGGACCCCTCGACGTTCTTGCGGGCGTACCGCAGGGCCTCCTCGGACAGCTCCACGGCGTGCACCCGCGAGCGCGGCACCTCCTGGCCCAGGGCGAGTGCGATGGCGCCCGAGCCGGTGCACAGGTCGACGATCAGCGGCTCGACGACGTCCATGGCGCGCACCGCGTCTATCGCCCAGCCGACCACCGACTCGGTCTCCGGGCGGGGCACGAACACCCCGGGGCCGACGGCGAGTTCGAGGTAGCGGAAGAAGGCACGCCCGGTGATGTGCTGGAGCGGTTCGCGCGCCTCGCGGCGGGCGACCGCCTCCCAGTAGCGGGCGTCGAAGTCGGCGTCCTTGACGTTGTGCAGCTCACCCCGTTTGACGCCGTGCACGAACGCGGCGAGCTCCTCGGCGTCGAAGCGCGGCGAGGGCACACCGGCGTCGGCCAGCCGCTGGGTGGCCTGGGCCACCTCGGCGAGCAGAAGGTTCACGGGGCCTTCCTCCTAGTGCGCTTCTTCACAGGGTCTTACGGGTGGTGCGCGTCGTGCGGTCTTGTCGTGCGGTCCTACTGGGCGGCGGCGAGCTTGGCGGCCGAGTCGGCGTCGACGCACGCCTGGATGACCGGGTCGAGCTCGCCGTCGAGCACCTGGTCCAAGTTGTACGCCTTGAAGCCCACGCGGTGGTCCGAAATGCGGTTTTCCGGGAAGTTGTACGTACGGATGCGCTCCGAGCGGTCAACCGTTCGCACCTGGCTGCGCCGGGCGTCCGACGCCTCCCGCTCGGCCTCCTCCTGGGCGGCGGCCAGCAGCCGCGAGCGGAGGATGCGCAGCGCCTGCTCCTTGTTCTGGAGCTGGCTCTTCTCGTTCTGGCAGGAGACGACGATGCCGGTGGGCAGGTGCGTGATGCGGACCGCGGAGTCGGTGGTGTTGACGGACTGGCCGCCGGGGCCCGAGGAGCGGTAGACGTCGATCCGCAGGTCGTTGGGGCCGATCTCGACCTCGACCTCCTCGGCCTCGGGCGTGACCAGCACACCGGCCGCCGAGGTGTGGATACGGCCCTGCGACTCGGTGGCGGGCACCCGCTGCACGCGGTGCACCCCGCCCTCGTACTTCAGCCGCGCCCAGACGCCCTGTCCCGGCTCGGTGGCGCCGCCCCCGCCCTTGGTCTTCACGGCGACCTGGACGTCCTTGTAGCCGCCGAGGTCGGACTCGTTCGCCTCGAGGATCTCGGTCTTCCAGCCGGCCCGCTCGGCGTAGCGCAGATACATCCGCAGCAGGTCGCCGGCGAACAGCGCGGACTCCTCGCCGCCCTCGCCGGCCTTGACCTCGAGGATGACGTCCTTGTCGTCGCTGGGGTCGCGGGGCACGAGCAGCAGCCGCAGCTTCTCGGTGAGCTGCTCGCGCTGGATGTCGAGTTCCTTGACCTCGTCGGCGAAGTCCGGGTCGTCCGCGGCGAGTTCGCGCGCGGTCTCCATGTCGTCGCCGGTCTGCTTCCAGCTGCGGTACGTCGCGATGATCGGGGTCAGCTCGGCGTAGCGCTTGTTGAGCCGCATGGCCTCGCGCTGGTCGCCGTGGACCGCGGGGTCGGCCAGCCGCTTCTCAAGATCGGCGTGCTCACCGATCAGTTCCTCGACCGCCTCGAACATCTTGGGTTCCTCTGCTGACTGGCCGGCTGCTGGCTGGCTGACGTGTCCATCCGGGGCGACCCCCGGGCTCCGCCCGTACGGCGGGAGCTCTGTACGACTCTGCGAGATCGGGGGAACCCCGGTCCCCCGTCAAATAAAGACGCCGGTCCGGTCACCCCTGGGCAGGGGCGACCGGGAACCGGCGCCTTGCGGGTCGCTACTTCTTGGCAGCCGCGGCCTTGCCGAAGCGGGCCTCGAAGCGGGCCACGCGGCCGCCCGTGTCCATGATCTTCTGCTTGCCCGTGTAGAACGGGTGGCACTCGGAGCAGATGTCCGCGCGGATGCTGCCGCCGGCGACGGTGCTACGGGTGGTGAACGACGCGCCGCAGGTGCAGCTGACCTGGGTCTCGACGTACTCCGGGTGGATGTCGCGCTTCAAGGGATTCTCCTAGGTTCGGGAGCGCTCCGGGTCGTGTCGCGGGTTGCGTCACGTGAACCGGGGCCGACGGTCCAGTCTGCCAGGACTCGCCGTATCTCCCAAAACCGGGGTAGGTCCGCAACTATTCCCCGGCCGGCCGTACGGCTTGTCCGGTTACTGCACGTAGGTGCCCGTACCGCCCTTGTCACCCGCGGAGTCCTTGATCGCGGACTTGGGGATGGCCTGGTCGTGGTGGAGCGCGTCCCAGACCTGCCGGCTCTGCTTCTCCAGCGGCAGCACCCGGTCCGGGTCGATCTTGTCGTAGGTCACCGGCAGCGTCACCATGTCGATGTTGCCGGAACCGATGCCGCCCAGGCTCTTGGCCAGCCCGGTCAGTTCGCCGACCGAGTTGAGGTCGGTGTCGGTGGTGATGGCCTTGGTGGCGGTGTCGGCGACGTCGTACAGCTTGGCGGGACTGGTCAGCAGTCCGACGTTCTTGACCTGGTCCATCAGCGCCTTGATGAACGTCTGCTGGAGCTGGATACGGCCCAGGTCGCTGCCGTCGCCGCCGGGGACGCCGTGCCGGGTCCGTACGAGCCCGAGCGAGTCCTCGCCGTCGAGGGTGTGCTTGCCGGGCTTCAGGTGCAGATGGCTGTTGTCGTCGTCGATCGCCTTGGTGGTGGTGATCTCCACACCGCCCAGCGCGTTGATGAGCTTCTTGAACCCGGTGAAGTCGACCTCGATGAAGTGGTCCATACGGATCCCGCTGATCGACTCGACGGTCTTGACGGCGCAGGCCGGGCCGCCGACCTCGTAGGCGGTGTTGAACATCGCCCGCTGCGATCCGGGGACGTCCTTGCCGTCCTTGGTGCAGTCGGGCCGCTTGATCATGGTGTCGCGGGGGATGCTGACGACGCTGGCCTTCTTGTGGCCCTTGTAGACGTGCACGACCATCGCGGTGTCGGAGCGCGCGCCCCCCTCGTCCCGGCCGTACTTCCCGTTCTTGCCGGCCCGGGAGTCGGACCCCATCACCAGGATGTCCATCGATCCGTTGTCGACGTTCTTCGGCCGGTCGTGGCCGAGGGCGGCGTTGATGTCGACGCCCTTCAGGTTGCCGTTGAGCTTGAAGTAGACATAGCCGACTCCGGCTCCGCCGAGCAGAACGACGCCGACCAGCGCGCACAGGCTGATGGTCAGCGCGCGGCGGCGTCGGGTCGGACCCTTGCGCCGGCGGCCCGTGGCCCGTATGCCGCGGGCACGGCTTCCGGCCGTCTTGGTCCCGTTGCTGTCCGCCATCTGCTCCTCAGTCCTCGTTGTCTCGGCTACCCCTCGCCGTCACCGTGTTCCGTGCTGTCACGGCTGTTGCGCCTAGTCAGACGGGAGGTCGACGGGAAGGGTTGCACAGCGCCACATGAGGGCTTTCTTAGAAACAGGGTCAGCCGACGCCCGACGCCCGGCCGCTGCCGCACGCCTCACCTGGGCTTACGCCCCGATTTGGGGCATGGCTGGATCTTGACGGCGGCCGGCGAACTTGTGCCGAACGTCTCAGGCGGGCAGCACAGAGCCCCCCTCGCCGGGAGAGGCGAGGGGGGCTCTGTGTCGCTACGTCACTACGTCGCTACCGGCGTCAGTCGTTGCCGTTGCTCATACCGGGCGTCGTCTTCTGGATCTGGAGCAGGAACTCCGCGTTGGACTTCGTCTGCTTCATCTTGTCGAGCAGCAGCTCGATGGCCTGCTGCTGGTCCAGCGCGTGCAACACCCGGCGCAGCTTCCAGACGACGTTCAGCTCGTCGCTGCCCAGCAGGATCTCTTCCTTACGGGTGCCGGACCCGTCGACGTCCACCGCCGGGAAGATGCGCTTGTCGGCGAGCTTGCGGTCGAGCTTGAGCTCCAGGTTGCCGGTGCCCTTGAACTCCTCGAAGATCACCTCGTCCATCCGCGAGCCGGTCTCGACCAGCGCGGTGGCCAGGATGGTCAGCGAACCGCCGTCCTCGATGTTCCGCGCGGCACCGAAGAAGCGCTTCGGCGGGTAGAGCGCGGTCGAGTCGACACCACCGGACAGGATGCGGCCGGAGGCGGGAGCCGCGAGGTTGTACGCGCGGCCCAGGCGGGTGATGGAGTCCAGCAGGACGACCACGTCGTGACCCAGCTCGACGAGGCGCTTGGCGCGCTCGATGGCCAGCTCGGCGACGGTGGTGTGGTCCTCGGCCGGGCGGTCGAAGGTCGAGGAGATGACCTCGCCCTTGACCGACCGCTGCATGTCGGTGACCTCTTCGGGCCGCTCGTCGACGAGGACGACCATCAGGTGGCACTCGGGGTTGTTGCGGGTGATCGCGTTGGCGACCGCCTGCATGATCATGGTCTTACCGGTCTTCGGCGGGGCCACGATCAGACCGCGCTGGCCCTTGCCGATCGGCGCGACCAGGTCGATGATCCGGGTCGTCAGACCGCCCGACTCGCCCTCCAGGCGCAGCCGCTCCTGCGGGTAAAGCGGCGTCAGCTTGCCGAACTCCGCGCGCTGGCGGCCCTGTTCGGGCGCCACGCTGTTGACCGTGTCCAGCCGGACCAGCGCGTTGAACTTCTCGCGGCGCTCGCCGTCCTTGGGCTGGCGGACCGCACCGGTGACGTGGTCACCCTTGCGCAGGCCGTTCTTGCGGACCTGGGCGAGCGAGACGTACACGTCGTTCGGGCCCGGCAGGTAGCCGGAGGTCCGGATGAACGCGTAGTTGTCGAGGATGTCGAGAATGCCCGCGACGGGGATCAGGACGTCGTCCTCGGAGACCTGCGGCTCGTTGCCGAAGTCCTCGCGGCCACCACGACGGCCACGGCGGTCGCGGTAGCGGCCACGACGGCCACGGCGGCCGCCCTCGAAGTCGTCGTCGTCATCCGCACGGCGGTCCCGCTGGCGGTTGCCGCCCTGGCCGCCGCCGTCCCCGGCGTCGCCCTTGCGGCGGTCACGGTCCCGCTGGCCGCGCTGGCCACGGTCCCCGCGGTCGCCCTTGGGGCCGCGCTCCTGGCGCTCGCCGCGGTCCTGGCGCTCACCGGTCCTGGCCTGACGGCCCTCGCCGGTGTCGACCGCGGTCTCGGCCTTGGCATCCGCCTTGGCCGCCGTCGTGTCGGTCTTCGCCTCGACCTTGGTCTCGGTCTTGAGGTCGCCGGAAGCGGCCTCGGGGCTGCCCGCGGCGGCGGTGGCCCGGCGCCGGCGGCGCTCGCCGGCCGGCTGCTCGTCGGTGGGGGCACCTCCCTGGTCGAGCGAAGCCGAGACCTTGGGGGACGGCTGGCCCGGGATCTCGATCTGCTGCTGGGCGACGGCCTTCTCGGCCTTGCCCGCCTTGTCGGCCTTGGCGGCCTTGCCGGTGGCCTCCGCGTCGTCGCCGGTGCGGGCCTTGGACGTGGTACGGCGCTTGGGCTTGGTCTCGGTGTCGGCGGGCGCGTCGGCCTTGGCCGCGGTGCCCGAGCCCCCGGCCTGCTTCTCCTTGATGACCTCGATCAGCTGGCTCTTGCGCATCCGCGCGGTGCCCTTGATGCCGAGGCCGGAGGCAACCTGCTGCAGCTCTGCCAGGACCATGCCGTCAAGGCCGGTGCCGGAACGGCGTCGCCGCGAGGCAGGGGCTGTGGCAGCACCGGTGGCAGGCGCGGCGGGAGCGTCCGTGGCGGGCGCGGTGGCACTGCCATCGGTGCGCACGCCCATCAGATCGGTGGTGTCGCTCACGAAGGGTCCTTCCCTGGAGCGGGCGTCGGCCTGTCTGGCTCGGCGACCGGTTGTGCTGTCCGGCTGTGGTCCTTTGGTCTTTCGGATTGGAGCCGGGGCGGTGGTCCCGCCGGATACGGCGGAGAGATCAATTCATGGTTCCGGCGAGCGAATGAGAGTGACTTCGTCACGCCGAATTCCGGAGCGTGCTCACTTCTGCTCAGGCCATTGCTCCAAGCAGTTTGGGAGGCTCCCGGAAGAAAGTGGTCCCGATGGGGGACACGAAGCACCGCGCCACACTGGCGTCGAGTACTGACTTGAGGTTAACACTACCGGATCCAACAAACATTCCCCCTCTCCAAGACCGGCAATCGTCGATCACTCCGTGTGATCACCCGGCGAGCGGCAGCACGCAGGTGCCCGCCGCGTCGAGGGTCAGCCGGTTGGCCGCCCACCCCTCTCCCGCCAGAGCTGCGACCTTGTCGGCCGCGGCTTCCTCCACCAGCGCGAGCACCGTGGGGCCCGCACCGGAGATGACTGCGGGGACGCCGTCCGCGCGCAGTCGGTTCACCAGGGCCACGCTCTCCGGCATCGCGGGGGCGCGGTATTCCTGGTGAAGTCGGTCCTCGGTCGCGGCAAGCAGCAGCTCGGGGCGCCTGGTCAGGGCCTCGACGAGCAGTGCGGCACGGCCGGCGTTGGCCGCGGCGTCCACATGCGGGACGGTACGCGGCAGCAGTCCGCGGGCGGTCTCGGTCAGCACCGGCTTTCCGGGCACGAAGACCACCGGAACGATGGAATCGGCGGGATCCATCCGGATCGCCCGCGCGGATCCGGTGTCCATCCAGGCCAGCGTGAAGCCGCCCAGCAGACACGCGGCGACGTTGTCGGGGTGGCCCTCGATCTCGGTGGCCAGCTCCAGCAGCGCGGCATCGTCCAGCCGCTGCTCGGCGCCTATGGTCACCGCGCGGGCGGCGACGATGCCGGCGCAGATGGCGGCCGAGGAGGACCCCAGGCCGCGGCCGTGCGGAATGCGGTTGGCGCAGACGATTTCCAGGCCGCGCGGCTGGCCGCCGAGCACCTCGAAGGCCGTCCGCATCGACCGGACGAGCAGGTGGCTCTCGTCGCGCGGGAGGGTGTCGGCCCCCTCACCTGCGATGTCGACGTGCAGACCGGAGTCGGCGACCCGCACCACGACATCGTCGTACAGGCCCAGGGACAGACCCAGGGCGTCGAAGCCGGGACCGAGATTGGCGCTGGTAGCGGGGGTGCGCACCCGGACGGCGGCGGCGCGGAACGCGGGACCGGCCATCGCTCGATGACTCTCCTTGATTGATGCTGCGGCACTGCCCCAGAACGCTGCGGCGCCGAGGCGCCCGGCCGGTTCATGGGGTCTGTTCTGACCTGCCCTGCACACCACTGCGTTATGCCGTGGGGAGGGGAGTTGGCTGCCAGCCTATCGAAGGAAGGTTCTGTGACGACATAGGGCGCACAGGAGGCGCACGATGCGTGTCGCACGCCATCCTGTGCCCCGAGACTGCCTTCTCCGGACTTTGCGGCCTTTGCACAATTTGCTGAACGGGGGTGGCGTGACGGCTGACGCGCCGCCCCCCGCAGCCCAGGGACATGACCTGCCCCTGGGCCCGTGGCCGCTAGACGAGGCCGAGGTGCTCGGCCGCGGCGTCCGCGTCGATCGGGACCGTGACCGGCTGCGGCGCGCCGGCCACCGCCCAGTCCGGGTCCTTGAGGCCGTTGCCGGTGACCGTGCAGACGATCTTCTGGCCCGGGTCGACCTTGCCCTGCTCGGCGGCCTTGAGCAGACCGGCCACGGAGGCGGCCGAGGCGGGCTCCACGAAGACCCCCTCCTGGGCGGCCAGCAGCCGGTAGGCGGCCAGGATTTGACGGTCCGTCACCTCGTCGATGAAGCCGCCGGACTCGTCCCGGGCCTGCTCGGCGAACGCCCACGAGGCGGGGTTGCCGATGCGGATCGCGGTGGCGATGGTGTGCGGGTCCTTGACGACCTCGCCGCGCACGATCGGCGCGCTGCCGGACGCCTGGAAGCCCCACATCCGCGGAGTGCGGCTCGCGATGCCGTCCGCGGCGTACTCCTTGTAGCCGCGCCAGTACGCCGTGATGTTGCCGGCGTTGCCGACCGGCAGCACATGGATGTCGGGCGCGTCGGCGAGCATGTCGACGATCTCGAAGGCGGCGGTCTTCTGGCCCTCGATACGCACCGGGTTAACGGAGTTCACAAGTGCGACGGGGTACTTCTCGGAGAGACCGCGGGCCAGCGTGAGGCAGTCGTCGAAATTTCCGTCGATCTGAAGGATCTTCGCGCCGTGCACCAGCGCCTGGCCCATCTTGCCGAGCGCGATCTTGCCCTGCGGGACGAGCACGGCGCAGACCATGCCGGCGCGCACCGCGTAGGCGGCGGCGGACGCGGAGGTGTTGCCGGTGGAGGCGCAGATGACCGCCTTGGCCCCCTCCTCCTTGGCCCGCGTGATGGCCATCGTCATCCCGCGGTCCTTGAACGACCCGGTGGGGTTGGCACCCTCGACCTTGAGGTGCACCTCGCAGCCGGTGCGCTCGGAGAGCACCTGGGCGGGTACCAGGGGGGTGCCGCCCTCCCGGAGGGTGACGACCTCGGTCGTGTCGCTGACCGGAAGCCGGTCACGGTATTCCTCGATGATTCCGCGCCACTGACTGCTTGTCGTGGTCACAGTGGAATTGGCAGACATGGGTTCCTTTACTCCCCTTCGACCCGCATGATGCTGGCGACACCGCGGACGGTGTCCAGCTCGCGCAGTGCCCCGACGGTCGACGACAGGGCCGCGTCGGCCGCTCGGTGGGTGACGACGACGAGGGACGCCTCGCCGTCCTTGCCCTGCTGACGGACCGTATCGATCGATACGCCGTGTTCGGCGAAGACCGTCGCGACCTGCGCGAGAACGCCGGGCTTGTCGGCCACGTCGAGACTGATGTGGTACCGCGTGACGACCTCGCCCATGGGGCTCACCGGCAGCGCCGTGTACGCGGATTCTCCCGGCCCGGTGGCGCCGGCGAGCTTGTTGCGGCAGACCGCGACGAGGTCGCCGAGGACCGCGGAGGCGGTCGGTGAGCCGCCCGCGCCCGGTCCGTAGAACATCAGCTGGCCGGCCGCGTCGGCCTCGATGAAGACCGCGTTGTACGCCTCGCGCACGGAGGCCAGCGGGTGGCTGAGCGGGATCATCGCGGGGTGCACCCGGGCGGTCACGGACTCGCCGTGCGCGGCCCGCTCGCAGATGGCGAGCAGCTTGACCGTACAGCCCATCCGCTTGGCGGAGGCGATGTCGGCGGCGGTGACCTCGGTGATTCCCTCGCGGTGCACATCGTCGATGGTGACCCGGGTGTGGAAGGCGATACCTGCCAGGATCGCGGCCTTGGCGGCGGCGTCGAAGCCCTCGACGTCGGCGGTCGGGTCGGCCTCGGCGTACCCGAGGGCGGTCGCCTCGTCGAGCGCCTCGGAATATCCCGCTCCGCTCGAGTCCATCTTGTCGAGAATGAAGTTCGTGGTGCCGTTGACGATGCCGAGGACGCGATTGACCTTGTCGCCGGCGAGCGACTCCCGCAGCGGCCGCACCAGCGGGATCGCGCCGGCGACGGCGGCCTCGTAGTACAGATCGGCGTCATTGGCCTCGGCCGCGGCGTGCAGCGCGGCGCCGTCCGCGGCGACCAGCGCCTTGTTCGCGGACACCACGCTCGCGCCGTGCTCGAAGGCGGTGGTGATCAGGCCCCGGGCCGGCTCGATACCGCCGATCACCTCGATGACCACGTCGATGTCGCCGCGTTTGACGAGTGCCATGGCGTCGGTGGTGACGAGCTCGGCCGGGATGCCGTCGCGCACCCTGTCAGGGCGGCGGACGGCGATCCCGGCGAGCTCAACGGGCGCTCCGATGCGGGCTGCGAGGTCGTCGGCGTGCGTCGTCATGATGCGAGCCACCTCTGAGCCGACAACACCACAGCCCAGGAGCGCCACCTTCAGCGGACGCGTACGCATCATTCGACCTCTGCTTTTCATCGATCCCGTTTTTCCTGCTCGGTAATCCACCAGTCTCACGCACCGGACGGCACTTTCCGTCGGTCGTCCGGATACCGAGACATTTCTTTCATCCGGGGGACCAGCCCGTGGATCGGCCCCTACCCGACATCCAACCGCAGGAGATCTTCCTCCGTCTCCCGCCGGATGATCATCCTCGCCGCACCGTCCCTGACCGCGACGACCGGGGGTCGCAGCGCGTGGTTGTAGTTGCTCGCCATGGACCGGCAGTACGCGCCGGTGGCCGGCACCGCGAGCAGGTCGCCCGGCGCCACATCGGCGGGCAGGAAGGCGTCGCGCACGATGATGTCCCCGCTCTCGCAGTGCTTGCCGACGACCCGCGAGAGCATCGGCTCGGCGTCCGAGGTCCGCGAGACCAGCGCGACGCTGTACTCCGCGTCGTAGAGCGCCGTGCGGATGTTGTCCGACATGCCGCCGTCCACGGACACATACGTCCGCAGCCCTTCCAGCTCCTTGACGGTGCCCACCTCGTACAGCGTGAACGCGGTCGGTCCGACGATCGCCCGCCCCGGCTCGACGGACAGCCGCGGGACGGCCAGACCTGCGGCCGCGCATTCCTTGGCGACGATTTCGCCCAGCGCCTTGGCGATCTCGTGCGGCTCCCGCGGATCGTCGTCCGAGGTGTACGCGATACCGAGCCCACCGCCCAGATCGATCTCCGGCAGTTCGATCCCGTGCTCATCGCGTACTTCGGTCAGCAGCTGCACCACGCGCCGCGCGGAGACCTCGAATCCCGCCATATCGAAGATCTGCGACCCGATATGCGAATGAATTCCGACGAGTTCCAGCCCGTCCAGCTTCAGCGCCCGCCGGACCGCCTCCGCGGCCTGCCCGCCGGCCAGCGCGATACCGAACTTCTGGTCCTCGTGCGCGGTGGCGATGAACTCGTGGGTGTGCGCCTCGACGCCGACCGTGACCCGGATCTGCACCCGCTGCCGCTTGCCGAGCCGGTCCGCGATATGCGCGACCCGCACGATTTCCTGGAACGAATCCAGCACGATCCGGCCCACCCCCGCCTCCACGGCGCGGGTGATCTCCTCCGTGCTCTTGTTGTTGCCGTGCAGCGCGATCCGCTCGGCGGGCATTCCCGCCGCGAGCGCCGTGGCCAGCTCGCCGCCGGAGCAGACGTCGAGATTCAGGCCTTCTTCGTTCAGCCAGCGCACTATGGCCCGGGACAGGAAGGCCTTACCGGCGTAGAAGACATCGGCATCCGGCCCGAAGGCGTCCTTCCAGGCGCGGCAGCGCTCCCGGAAGTCGTCCTCGTCCAGGAAGTACGCGGGCGTGCCGAACTCCTCGGCGAGGGTGCCGACGTCGATCCCGCCGACCGTCACCGCGCCGTCGGCGTTGCGCCGGACGGTACGGGACCAGACGAGCGGGTCGAGGGCGTTGAGGTCGGCGGGCGGGCCGGCGTAGTGCCCCTCGGGCAGCACATCGGCGTGCCGGGGCCCGGCGGGGTGTGCGGAACGGCTCATAACTGTGAAGATCCCCTCAAAGGCGTTCAGAGGTGTTCGGGCGCGGAGATGCCGAGCAGACGCAGGCCGTTGGCGAGCACCGTCCCGGTGGCCTCGGCAAGGGCCAGGCGGGCGCGGTGCACGGCCAAGGGTTTCCGCTCCCCGACGGGCAGCGGCGGGCAGACGTCCTGCCAGCGGAGGAACGCATCCGCCGTCGCCTCCAGATGGCGCACCATCCGGTCCGGCGCCCGATGGCGGGCCGCCGCTTCGACGGTGCGGGGGTAGGTGCCGAGGAGGGTGTGCAGGCCCTGTTGGGGCTCCTCCGGGGCGTGCGGCGATTCCTCCCCGGGCGCGCTCCCGAACCCCAGGTCCCGGGCATTGCGCGACAGCGCCCGGGTCCTGGCGTAGGCGTACTGCACCCGGAACCGCGGATTGCTCTCCCGCTGCACCGGCCGCTCGGGCAACCGCACCGGATCATGCGCGGCGGGCCGCAGCAGCGCCCAGCGCGCGTCGTCGGCGCCCAGCCGGGCGACGAGGTCGGCGAGCTCGCCCGCACCGGGGCCCGGGTCGGCCGGCGTCTCGGTACGCAGCCCCGCGGCCGGCAGCAGCCGCCGCAGCGCCTCCGCGACGACGCGCGCCCGCGCACCGGAAAGCCCCGCCGGAAGCAGCTCCCCGCCGAGGACCTCGCCGCCGCTCCTGCTCCCGTACTCCGGGCCCTGCGCGAGCACCTGCCGTACGAGCGCGGTGCGCGCACCGTCCCCCAGCGTGAAATTCAGGAACCCCGGGCCGGCGATCTCCACCCGGGCGATACCGGCGCTCCCGGCCAGCCGCTTCCGCAGGATCTCGGCGACCTCCCGCGCGGGCCGGCCCGCCGGCCCGGCGAGCTGCAGCGCGACATTGGAGGCGTAGTCCCCGCACCCGGCCCGCGGCGGCGGCTGCACCACGATCCGCGCCGGCACGGGCACGGAGAGCTCTCGCTCCTCGACGGCACCACGCACGGAGCGCAGGACGGTACGGGAGAGCTCAGCGGGGGTCACGGGACAAGCGTATGGGAGAAGGGGGGCGAACACGCGACCCGGTTTCGCCCTGTGGACACCCCGCGCGGGGGCCGGGCGCCGGGCCGGGCCTCGTGCACCGGGCGGAGGCTCGGGCCTGGGGCCGTGCCTCAGGCGCCGGGCCGGGCCGCGGGCTCCGAATCCCCGCCGGCCTCCACCAGCCCGATCCCACCGGACGCGGCGCGCTCGGCCCCGCTCCCCTCGACGGCCCCGCCCCGGGACCCGCGCTCCCGCTGCCGCCCCTCGCGCACCAGCATTCCCACGGTCCGTACGAGCTCCGTCGGCTCGAACGGCTTCGCCAGGAACGCGTCCACCGCGACCGACTCGCCGTTGTCCATGTCGCCCTGGACGCATGCGCTGACGATGGCGATGGGGATGTCCCAGGTCCGCGGATCGGAGCGCAACCGGGCGGCGGTGTGCAGACCGTTGAGCCGCGGCATCATCACGTCGAGGGTGACCACATCGGGTCTTACGTGGTGCACGACATCCAGACACTCGGCACCATCAGCCGCGGTCACGACCTCGAAGCCCTCCAGCTCGAGATTGACCCTGATCAACTGCCGGATCACCTTGTTGTCATCGACAACAAGGATCCGACCGGACAAGCCAGGCACACCATGAGACTAGGGGCCCACCTGCGGCTGCGTCCCAGTTTTGCCCACTTCCGCCCCCGTGCGGGGGACCTTTCCCCGACCGCCGTCGACACCGCCGCACGATGCGCTAGGCCCCCTCCCCCGGACCCCCGAAAACCCTGTTCATGGACACCCCGTCAGAGCTGGTAGTGTTCTACCCGTCGCCGCACAAGACGGCGCAACGCCCCCGTAGCTCAGGGGATAGAGCAACGGCCTCCGGAGCCGTGTGCGCAGGTTCGAATCCTGCCGGGGGCACTTCGAGTGAAGTGCCGAAGACCTTCCGATCAGCGGAGACGCTGAGCGGGGGGTCTTTTTTCTTGCGCCCACGAGCCGCTGCGGGAGGGCTTCGGCGGGCCGGTGAGCAGCGGGCCGGGGGAGATCCGGCCGGCATGCGAAGACCGGGCACTCGGCCGTCCAGCCAGGTGCCCGGTCGGGGATCGGTACGAACCGCGGCGCGGTCAGCCGTCGATGCGGACCGGCAGGGACTCGATTCCGTAGACGATCGACAGTTTCCGGAATGCCAGTTCCTCCGGTTCGGCGGCCAAACGCATGTGGGGGAACCGGCGTACCAGTGCGGGATAGGCGGCGCGGAGTTCCATCCGGGCCAGTTCCGCGCCGACGCAGCGGTGGATTCCGTAACCGAAGGCGAGATGGGAAGGGACGTTGCGGGAGGGGTCGAACTGCTCCATTTCGGGGCCCAGTTTGCCGTCCCGGTCCGCGCCGCTCAGTGAGCACAGCACCACATCCCCGGCGGCGATGTGCACGCCGCCGATTTCCAGGTCCTCGCGCGCGAAGCGCGGGAACGCCACCTGTACGACGGTGAGATAGCGCAGCAGTTCCTCGACATAGCGGTCGACGACCTCGTCGCCGTCGTGCAGGGCCGCGAAGTGCTTCGGGTCCTGGAGCAGGACGAGCGTGCCGAGCGCCAGCATGCTGGCGGTGGTCTCGAATCCACCGGTCAGTACGCCGTCGGCGAGCCCCGCCAGTTCCTCGTCGCTGACCGAGTCGCCATGCTCCTTGACGATCATGCCGAGCAATCCGTCGCCCGGATTCTGGCGCTGCTTCTTGACGATGTCCCGGAAATAGGAAAGGGATTCCGATATGGCGCCGAAGGAGGCGTTCGCTCCGCTGAAAAGGTCGAAGCGGGCGGCGCTGAGGCGCTCGAAGTCGGCGCGGTCTTCGTAAGGGACGCCGAGGAGTTCGCAAATGACGAGGGACGGGATGGGGAGCGCGAAGGAATGCACGAGGTCGACCGGCTCACCGTTTTTGCCGGCGGCTTCCACGGCGTCCAGGCGTTCCTCGACGATCTCATGGATGCGGGGGGTGAGCCGGCCGAGGCGGCGCATGGTGAATTCGGGTGTCAGCAGCCGGCGGAGACGGGTGTGCACGGGCGGGTCGGCGAATCCGAGGCCGCCGGGATTCTGGTCGACTCCGGCGCCCGCCTTGCCGACCAGGTTGGTGAAGTCGGAGCTGAAGGCATTGGCCTTTCCGAGCACCGCCTTGACCTCGTCGTACCCGGTGACCAGCCAGACGTTGGCGGCTATCGGCACCGGAAGCCGGGTGATGGGCTCCTTCTCCCGGACGGCCGCCAACTCGCCTACGGGATCGAGTCCATCGCGCCGCAATGGCATCAGGACAGACTCGGGCAAGAAAGACATTCGAGACAGGTCGAAGCCTTTCTTCTGTGTTCTCGCCAGATACATACGGCCGGCCCAGGCGATGATCCGGGAACGGAGAGTCGTCATGACGCTAATACTGCCTTTCGTCGAGGGGGACGGTCACCCGCGCTCGGCTGCCCGAAGGAGCCGAGTCAGCACAGGACCTCCACTCGGCGTGGACGGATGTGTCGTACGCCATAGCCCCTCGCTCGCGGCGGTCATGGCCCAGGGTCCATGCCGTCGACCGGTGTCTCCGGCCGTCCGCATCAGCGTGACGAGCTCGGCCTTCTGCTTTTTGTTCTGGACGAGTTTACAAACTGCCATTGGCCTCGTTCACGGAACAACCCTGGACCGACCCTGGTCCTTCCCTGACTCAACCCTGAACGATCCCTGACCCCTCCCCGGTAAGTCCCCTATGCCTCCCCCGAGGTGCGGCCGCTATCCCTCCCGCACCTCCCTGTGCGCCACCTTGCCGTCGCGGAAGGTGTGGACGTGCCGGACGGACCCTGCGCCCGGTGGTCGCCGCCGGCGGCCCTGGCCGCCTGCCGTACCCGGACGGCGATCGGGCCGGCCGGCTCCCCCGGCGCGGTGGGAATGCCGTACGTCATACCCGGCGCACAACCGCACACCGGGAAGCGCGACTTGTTATTCCTTCCGCGCCGAACGGACCGAGCGGGAGAGTGCGAGAGTGCGAGAGGGGAATCGGCGCGCCGGGAAATTCGATGGTCCGCGTCCTCTCCTCCGCACAGACTCTCCCTATGGCTGACTTAGGTGTCATTGGTCTCATTCGCGGTCTCTATGTCGCCCGATGGTGTGCGCGGATAGGTGTGCGGGTCACCGCGCTGTGCGATAGCGACCCGGCGCGGCTGACCGAGGCGGCGCGCGAATTCCCCGACGCCCTCCGGACCGCGCGGTGGCAGGATCTGCTCGCGCCCGAAGCCGGCCTGGACGGCGTGCTGCTGGCGCACGACTTCGACCGGCACGCCGAGCCGGCCGTCGCCTTTCTCGACCGCGGCATCCATGTGCTGAGCGAGACCGCGGCGTGTACGACCGAGCGGGAGGGCCGGGCGCTGGTCGCGGCCGCCGAACGCGGCAGCGCCTCGTACTCCTTCGCCGAGAACTATGTGACGCATGCTCACGTACGCGCCATCCGCCGCATCGTGCGGGACGGCGGGATCGGCACCCCCCAGCTGATCGAGTCCGACTACCTGCACGGCGCGTCTCCCGAGGACATCGCGGCGATGATCGGCGACCCGGCGCACTGGCGCGGCCGGATCCCGTCCACCGCCTACTGCACCCACGCGCTGTCGCCCGTCCTGGACGTCACCGGCGCCTGGCCGGTCGAGGTCAGCGCCTTCCCGGTGACGGCGGAGCGGCGGCCGGCGGCCGTGGTGCTGATGGTGCGGCTGTCGGACGGCGGGCTGGCGGTCACCCGGCAGTCGTTCCTCCAGGGCGAGCCGGACAGCCACTGGCACTGGTTCTCGGTACGCGGCTCACGGGGCCTGGCGGAGTCGGTACGGGCCGCGGGCGACCGCTGCTGGCACGTGCGACTGCGCCGGGACGCCTGGGCCACGGCCGACGGGCGCGGCGCGTACGAGGAGGAACTGACGCCGCCGGCGCTGCGGCTGGCGGCGGGCGGCGGCGCCCCGGGCGGGCCGCGGACCGTCGAGGTGCCCCGGCACGACGAGGGAACCGCGCTCATCGCGGACGCCTTCCGTGCGTGCATGGAGGAGGGCGCGGCGCCCCGTGTCCCGGTGCGGCCGGCCGTCGCGGCCTCGCTCGTGGGGACGTCGGCCGCGGTGTCGCTCGCCGAGGGCGGGCGGGCGGTGGCCGTCCCCGATGTGCGTTCCTGGCCCGGACACAGGGAGACCGGACACAGGGAGATCGGCCCCGCTTCGGAATTCCCGGCCTGAGAATCTCCCCGGCGAATCTCCCGAGCCGGGGGGCCTCCCGGCTGCACCCGTCGCGGAGGGCGATGAGTTGCGCACCCTCCGAGGTCTCTTTAGCGTGAGGCAAGCGAGGCGGACATACCGCAACAAAGCGATACAAAGCCGTGCTCGCAGCCGGGCAGCCGGGCTGGGGCGCGGCTCTCGCGTCCCTACGGCGCAGCCCCCACCCCGTCCGTCACCCGACTCCCGGCACCCCCACTTGACTCATCCCACAGGGATTCTCCCCTTCGCAGGAGGAAGCCAGATGTTTCCGAAGTCGAAGTCCGGCAAGCTCGCGCTCTACGTCCTGTCGGGCGCGCTGACCTCTGCCGTCGCTGCCGGTCCGGCCATGGCGGTCGGGAGCGGCGAGGACCACCGCAGGCCCTACAAGGGCAAGGTGATCGCCAAGACGGGCCTGCTGAAGCGCAGCGGGCCGAGCACCAAGTACAAGGTGATCGGCAGCAACCCGTACGGCAAGATCGTAAAGATCAAATGCAAGGTCAACGGCGAGAACATCAAGGGCAACCCCCGCTGGTACAAGCTCAAGGACGGCTCCTACGCCTGGTCGTCCGCGCGCTACATCATGAACATCGGGGAGGCTCCGGACTGGTGCTGATCCCCGCCGGTGCCGCTCCGGGCACCGGCGGTTGAGGGATTCTCCGCGCTCGTACGCCTCGCCGGCCTCGCGCCGTCCGGGGCGTACGGCGCGGTGTGCGGAGGGCACCCCCCGAACGCCGTTTCCGGCATAACGGAAATATGGGCCGCCGCTTGCTACGTTTCCAGCCATGACGGCAACGGCAACGGCGGCCCCCGCGCGCCCCGCGGACACTCCCCCGCCGCCACCGTGTCCCCCACGACGCGGCATCGAACTGGCCCTGCTGGTGGCCGCCGTCCTCATCAGCGTCTGCGGCTATCTCGCCGTGGGCCTGGCCAAGACACATGCCGTCCCGGGCGGCGCAGCCGGCTATGGCGCCGGGCTCGGCGGCCTGGCGCTGCTGGCCCATCTCGCCATCCGGTTCCGCGCCCCGTACGCCGACCCGCTGCTGCTCCCCATCGCCGTACTCCTCAACGGGCTCGGCCTGGTGCTGATCTACCGGCTCGATCTGGAAACGCCCGGCGACCTGGCCGCGCCCATCCAGCTGATCTGGTCCACGGTCGGCGTCGCACTGTTCACCGCGGTGGTGGTGCTGCTGCGCGACCACCGGATGCTCCAGCGGTACGCCTACGTCTGCGCGGCCCTGGCGCTGCTCCTGATGGCCGCGCCGATTCTCTTCCCCGCCCTCAACGGCGCCAGGATCTGGATCCGGGTCGCGGGATTCTCCATTCAGCCCGGCGAGTTCGCGAAGATCCTCATCACCGTCTTCTTCGCGGCGTATCTCGCCGCCAACCGCGGCGCGCTGGCCCACACCGGGCGCACGATGGGCCCGCTGCGACTCCCCACCGGCCGGCTGCTCGGCCCGATCGTCGCGATCTGGCTGCTCAGCGTCGCCGTCCTGGTCCTCGAACGCGATCTGGGCACCTCGCTGCTCTTCTTCGGGGTCTTCGTCGTCCTGCTGTACGTGGCCACCGGGCGGACCGGCTGGATCGCCGTCGGCCTGCTGCTCGCGGGCGCCGGCGCGGCCGCCGTCGGGACGCTGGAGCCGCATGTCCACAGCCGGGTCCAGGACTGGCTGCACCCGTTCGCGGGCATCGCGGCGGGCGAGGGCCCCGGCCAGCTCGCCCAGTCGCTGTTCGCCTTCGCCGGCGGCGGGATGCTCGGCACCGGGCTCGGCCAGGGCCACTCGTATCTGATCGGCTTCGCCATGAAGTCCGACTTCATCCTGGCGACCTTCGGCGAGGAACTGGGACTGGCCGGACTGACCGCCCTCTTCACGCTCTACGCCCTGCTGGTGGCCCGCGGCTACCGCGCCGCGCTCGCCCTGGGCGACCCGTTCGGCAGCCTGCTCGCCGTCGGCCTCGCCACCCTGCCCGCCATCCAGGTCTTCGTCATCGCGGGCGGGGTGATGGGGCTGATCCCGCTGACCGGGATGGCGATGCCGTTCCTCGCCCAGGGCGGGTCGTCCGTCGTCACCAACTGGATCATCATCGCGCTGCTGCTGCGGATCAGCGACCGGGCGCACGCGCCACGGCCGGAGGTGAGCGATCTGCCCGCCACGGGCTGCCGGCCAGGCCCGGTCCTCCCCGAGGCCGGCCGGTGATCCGCTGCATCCGGCACACCGCCGCCTTCACCCTCCTGCTACTGGTCGCGCTGCTGGTCAACGCCGCGCGGGTGCAGCTCTTCGCGGCGGACGAGTACACCGGGAACGCCGCCAACCGCCGTACGGTGATGGCCCGTTACGCGCAGCCGCGCGGCGCCGTCCTGGTGGCGGGCAGGCCGGTCACCGGCTCCCGGGACAGCGGCGGCCGGCTGCGCTACGAGCGGACGTACACCGAAGGACCGCTGTACGCACCGGTCACCGGCTACTCCTCGCAGGAATTCGGCACCTCCCAGATCGAGCGCGCCGAGGACGGCATCCTCTCCGGCACCGATGAGCGGCTCACCACCTTCGCCTGGTGGGACGAGCTGGCGCGCGCCCACCGGCCGGGCGGCAATGTCGTCACCACCATCCGGCCCGACACCCAGCGCGCCGCGTTCGACGGGCTGGGCCCCCGCAAGGGCGCGGTGGTCGCGATCGAGCCGCGCACCGGCCGGATCCTGGCGCTGGCCAGCACCCCTTCGTACGACCCGGGCGAGCTGTCCGGCAACGGTCCTTCGGCCGGCGCGGCCTGGCTGCGGCTCAACAACGACGCGGACCGGCCGTTGCTCAACCGGGCGATCCGGCAGACCTATCCGCCCGGCTCCGCCTTCGAGGTCGTCACGGCGGCGGCCGCGCTGGACAGCGGCCTGGTCACCGATATCGACGCCCCTGCGGACGCCCCCGATCCGTACCCGCCGGGCGGCGCCGGCGGCCGGTTCGGCAACCCGTCGACGGGCTGCGCGCACGCCACCCTCAGGGCCGCCTTCCTGGCCTCCTGCGACACCGTCTTCGCACGGCTGGGCGCCGGCATCGGGGCGCGCGGCATGGCCGACGCGGCGCGGGGCTTCGGCTTCGACGGCCGCGGCCTGCGCATCCCCTCCCCCGTCGTGCCCAGCACCTTCGGCACCCGGATGGCCCCGGCGCAGGTCGCACAGTCCGCCATCGGGCGGTACCGCACCACCGCCACCCCGCTCCAGATGGCGATGGTCGCGGCGGCGGTCGCCAACGACGGGACGCTGACCCCGCCACGGCTCGTCGACCGGGTGACCGACGCGGACGGGACCACCGTCTTCAGCAGCAGCCACCGCCGCGCGCGGCAGGCGATGGGCCCGGCCACCGCCCAGCGGCTCCAGGAGATGATGGTCGACGTCGTGGCGCACGGCAGCGGACGGCAGGCCGCCATCGAGGGCGTCACCGTCGGCGGCAAGGGCGGCACCGCCCCGTACGACCCGCACAACGAGGGCACCCCGTACGCCTGGTTCCTCTCCTGGGCGCGGGCCAAGGACCGCATGCAGCCCGCGGTGGCGGTGGCCGTGGTCGTGGAGGACCCGGAGAACGTCGTGGCGAACCCGGAGAACCCGGAGAACCCGGAGAACACAGAGGGCCCGGAGAACCCGGAAGAGCCGGAGAACCCAGAGGGCACAGCCACCGTCCGCGCGGACAGCGACGGCGCGGCGCCGATCGCCCGCGCGGTCATGCGGGCGGCGCTGGACTGAGACCCGTGCCGCCTACCCGCCGGCCCCCGTCGGCCACAATGACCGCATGGCCGACACGACTCCTCCCCCGCGCCCGCTGCTCTCCCTGGCCGAGGTGGAAGCGCTGGCCCGGCGCGCGCACTCGGGTCAGACGGACAAGGCGGGCCGCCCGTATGCCGAGCATCTGGCCGCGGTCGCGGCGGGCGTACGCGAACGAGGCGGCAGCGACGAGCAGATCGCCGCGGCGTGGCTGCACGACGCGGTGGAGGACGCCGCGCTGAGCCGCGCATGGCTGGCCGACGCGGCGCTCACCCCCGCGACGAAGGACATGATCCTCGCCGTCACCAAGCGCGCGGGCGAGCCGGTCGAGGAGTACACCGCCCGCATCCTGGCCACGCCCGGCGCGCTGCTGGTGAAGGAGTCCGACCTCGCGCACAACGCCGATCCGGCCCGGCTCGCCGTCCTGGACGCCCCGACGCGGGAGCGGCTGACGGCCAAGTACGCGCGGGTGCGGGCGCTGTTGGGGCTGGCCGGGTAGTTCCTGCTCCGCCCGCGGGCAGCGCGCGGCAGGGCCGGTGCGGTAGGCCCCGAGCGGTCGGCCCCGTGCGGTAGGCGCTAGAGCTCGCCGATCCACACGGGCAGCGATTCCCGCCGCAGCGCCCAGTCCGCCGGGAGAGCCTCCACCCCCGTACGGGCTCCCACCACCCCGCCCGCGATCGCACAGGTGGTGTCCACATCACCCAGGCCCGCGGCGGTCGTCCAGAGGGCGGACTCCAGATCGCCGGGATGCCGGGCGGCGCACCACAGGGCGAACGGGACGGTGTCGTCGGCGCGGATTCGGCGGCCGTTGCCGAGGATCTCGGCGGCCTGTTCGGGGGTGGTTTCCGGGGGCAGCCCGGCGGCCCGCAGCAGGCCTTCGCGTACCGGGCCGTCGGGGGTGCGGGCGGCGACCGCGGTGAGTTCCGGCGCACGGCCACGGGCCGAGAGCGCCGCCGCGACGGCCACCGCCACCGCGCCCGCGATGCCCTCGGGGTGGGCATGGGTGACCCGCGCCGAGCGCGCCGCCTGCTCCACGACGCGATCCAGGTCGTCGTGGAACCAGGCGCCGAGCGGCGCGACCCTCATCGCCGCCCCGTTGCCGAGGCTGCCCTCGCCGCCGAAGAGCGCGGACGCCAGTTCCGCCCACTCGTCGGGGGACGCGGCGACGCGGGGCAGCAGCGCGTGCATGCCGGAGCCGTAGCCGCGGCCCGGGTCGGCCTTGTACGTTTCCGCGAACTCCCTTGCCAGCGGCTGGAGTTCCACCTCTCCGTGCTTCCGGAGTACGCGCAGGAGGGCGAGCGCCATCGCGGTGTCGTCGGTCCAGTGCCAGTGCGGATCGGGCGGTGTACGGCGCTCGGCAATCAGCTGCCGGGCCTCGGCCTCCGGGCGGAACAGCCGGAAGAAGCGCTCCCCGAAGGCGTCACCGAATGCCAGCCCTTCGAGGCTTGCGTATGCGGCGGCTCGTGCTCGGTCGTCCATGCGGGGATCCTGCCATGGCAAGATCCTCCCCGTCTGGGCCGGCGAGCAACGAGCAAGGAGAGACGTGACCCAGCCAGAACTCCCCGACATGGGAGACCCTTTGCCGCGAGACGGGCTTCCGGACTGGAAGGTCCGCTTCTACCAGCGGGCAATGGCGGTCCTCGGCCTGGGAGCCCCGTGGGTCTTCCTCTGGGTTGCGGTGCGAAGGAATCCGGGACTGTGGTGGATCCCGGTGCTGACTCTGCTCGGTACGTATGCGGGGCTCTTTGTCATCGTCCGGAACTGGCGGGACCAGTTCCGCCGGGCCTGTGTGGCGCTGGCGGGCGTGGTGGCCTGCTGGCTGGTGTGCGGGGAGCTGTTCCGGCAGCTGAACTGAGTGTGGCGCCGGGGAGCGGGGACCGCCCTCGGTCAGCTCTCCTCCGCCGCCCCCTCCTCGATCGCCGCCGCGACCTCCGCCGTACGGGCCTCCTCCTCGGCCGCGAAGCGTTCCGCGTCGAGCTTCTCGGCCAGTTCCTCGTCCTGCTCCATCAGCTGGTCCAGGTTGGCGTCGCCCATCTCGAAGACGCCCATGTCGACGTAGGCGCGCTGCAACCGCTCGCCCCACAGGCCGATGTCCTTCACACACGGCACGATCCGGCTGAACAGCAGTTTCCGGAAGAGATGCAGGAATTCGGAGCGCTCGGTGAATTCGGCGGCCTCCTGCGGTGGAATGCCGAAGTTCTCCAGGACCTCCAGGCCGCGAAGCCGGTCGCGCATCAGGTAGCAGCCCTCGATGACGAAGTCCTCGCGCTCGCGCAGTTCGGCGTCGGTGAGCTGCTTGTAGTAGTCGCGCAGCGCCATCCGCCCGAAGGCGACATGGCGGGCCTCGTCCTGCATGACGTAGGCCAGGATCTGCTTGGGCAGCGGCTTGGTGGTGGTGTCGCGGATCATGCCGAAGGCGGCCAGCGCGAGGCCCTCGATCAGCACCTGCATGCCCAGATACGGCATGTCCCAGCGGGAGTCCCTCAGGGTGTCGCCGAGCAGCGCCTGGAGGTTGTCGTTTATCGGGTAGAGCATCCCGACCTTGTCCTGGAGGAAGCGGCTGTAGATCTCGGCGTGCCGGGCCTCGTCCATGGTCTGGGTGGCGGAGTAGAACTTGGCGTCGAGGTCCGGGACGGACTCCACGATCCGCGCGGCGCACACCATCGCTCCCTGTTCGCCGTGCAGGAACTGGCTGAACTGCCAGGACGTGTAGTGCTGGCGCAGATCGCCGCGGTCCTTCTCCGTCATTTTGTCCCAGTACTTGGTGCCATACAGGGACATCGACTCATCGGGGGTCCCGAGCGGGTCCTTGGGGTCGACCTCCAGGTCCCAGTCGATGCGCAGGGTGGCGTCCCACTGCTTGTCCTTGCCCTTCTGGTAGAGGGCGAGCAGCCGGTCCCGTCCGTCGTCGTAGTCCCAGCTGAAACGGGCCGCGCCGGAGGCGGGCACCTTCCACAGGGGCTCGCCTGGGTCCTGGACGTACAGATCTCGGGTCGACACGGACGCCGCCTCCTTGGGTCGCCAAACGCCTTGCCCCGGGTGGTGGTTGGCAGGCTCACACGTTTCTTACTGAAGGGTCAATAACTCGCGCAGAAGGGATTGACGTCCTTGCTGACACGCAGTCTCATAAGATGCGACCGCGGGTAACCCCACTAGCGAGGTAGCCACAGCCATGACGAGCGCGCCCACCGCAATGACCGTGACGGATACCGAAGTCCTGCGGGACGCCCTCGGGCTGCTCAAGGACCGGGAACAGGTCGCCGAGCGACTGCTCGACTCCTCCGCCAAGCACTCCTTCGACCCCGACACCGAACTCGACTGGGACGCGCCCCTCGAAGAGGGCAAGTGGTTCTGGCCGCCGGAGCTGGTCTCGCTCTACGACACCCCGCTGTGGAAGCGGATGTCCCTGGAGCAGCAGCAGGACCTCTCACGGCACGAAGCCGCCTCCCTCGCCTCACTGGGCATCTGGTTCGAGATCATCCTGATGCAGCTCCTGGTGCGCCATATCTACGACAAGCCGGTGACCAGCGCACATGTGCGTTACGCGCTCACCGAGATAGCCGACGAGTGCCGGCACTCCAAGATGTTCGCGCGCATGATCCACAAGGGCGGCGCACCGACGTACCCGGTCTCCCGGCTCAACCACAACCTCGCCCGGATCCTCAAGACGGTCTCCACCACCCCGGGTTCCTTCGCCTGCACCCTGCTCGGCGAGGAGATCCTGGACTGGATGCAGCGGCTGACCTTCCCGGACGAGCGGGTGCAGACCATCGTCCGCGGCGTGACCCGCATCCATGTCGTCGAGGAGGCCCGGCATGTCCGGTACGCGCGCGAGGAACTGCGCAGGCAGATGGTCACCGCGCCGCGCTGGGAGCGGGAGTTGACCCGTATCAGCTCCGGTGAGGCGGCCCGGGTCTTCTCCATCGCCTTCGTCAACCCGGACGTCTACGCCAACGTCGGCCTCGACAGGCGCGAGGCCGTCGCCCAGGTGCGGGCCAGCGGCCACCGCCGCGAGGTCATGCAGTCCGGCGCCCGGCGGCTGACCGACTTCCTGGACGAGATCGGCGTACTGCGGGGCGTGGGCCGCCGGTTGTGGAAGAGCTCCGGGCTGCTGGCCTGACCGGGCCGCCGGTGCGGCCATACGGCCACGTACTCGCACGTATCAGCCATGCCGTACGAGCACATGTACGAACCCGAATCCGGGGCGGTTACGCTGCTGTTCATGAACGGCAGCGGCACCGCCCCAGCAGTACCCCGACCCGCCTATCGCAGGATGGGCGTCGAGCAGCGCCGCAGCCAACTGCTCGCCGCCGCCCTGGACCTGTTCGCGCAGCGTGCCCCCGAGGACGTCTCGCTGGACGATGTCGCGACCGCGGCCGAGGTCTCGCGCCCGCTCGTCTACCGCTACTTCCCCGGCGGCAAGCAGCAGTTGTACGAGGCAGCGCTGCGCAGCGCGGCCGACAAGTTGGAAGGCTGCTTCGCGGAACCGGAGACGGGCCCGCTGACCCAGCGGCTGTCCCGTGCCCTGGACCGCTATCTGGCGTTCGTCGACGAGCACGACGCGGGGTTCAGCGCACTGCTCCAGGGCGGCAGCGTCGTGGAGACCTCCCGTACGTCGGCGATCGTGGACGAGGTGCGGCGCACCGCCGCCGACCAGATCCTGCGGCACATGGGGGAACCCGAGCCGGGCGTACGGCTGCGCATGACGGTCCGCATGTGGATCACCGCCGTCGAGGGCGCCTCGCTGATCTGGCTCGACGAGGACAAGCAGCCCGCGCTCGACGAGCTGCGCGACTGGCTGGTCGACCACTTCGTCGCCCTGCTGACCGCGACCGCGGCCCGGGACCCGCAGACCGCGCGGGTGACCCGGGCGGCCCTGGAGCTGGAGACCGCCGACGGCCCGGTGGGCGATCTGGCGCGCCGTATCCTGCCGGTCGTGAGTGACGCCGCACACCTGCTGTGACCTGCGGCTCCGCCGCCGCCACGGGATGCGCCCGTACGGCGGTCCGCGGTCCCGCGGGCGACCGAGGGGTGTGACACTTGGGGAGTGAGAAGCGAGAACACCCCCTTCGTCGGCGGGCCCCTGGACGGCCGGGTGCTGCCGGTACTGGTCGGCGCTACCGGCCAGCCGCCGAAGACGTACGAGATCCCGGTGCCGAACGACGACGGGCGGCCGCCGACGCTGCATCTCTACCGGCGGGTCCCGGCACGGGTGGGGCGCCTGGGGCTGCCGAGCGGGTGGAAGTACGAGTACGCCCCGGAGGGGAAGGCGCCGCAGGGGAAGACGTCGGAGGGGAAGTCGCAGGCCGGCCCCAAGTGGCCCTGGAAGAAGTCGCGTTGAGCGCGGCCCGCGCAGACCTCCGCACCTTCACCGAACCTGGTCCGGACCATTGACAGCAGTGGTCTAGTCCTGTTTGCTGCCTGGCCAGGGAGCCGCCCCGCGCCTCCCTGGCCGGCCCCATCCCGCAGGGGCGGCCCCCTCCCCACCCTCGACCGCGCACCCCCGGCGCCGTCGACGAAGGAGCAGCCCCCATGCGCCTGCGTATCCCCCGCCCCGGCCTGCCGGCCTCTCCCCGCCCCCACCTGGCGGCGCTTCCGGGGCCCCGCCGCCCCGCAACCGTCGCGGGACGCACCCTGCGCACCCTCCACCTGCGCACCAGGGCCGTGCCGGCCGCACTCGCCGCCGTCACCGCGATGGCCGTACTGGCGGTCGCCGCCGAGACCAGCACCGCGCACGCCACCGGCGCCGCCGATGCCAGCGCCGCCGCACGGCCCGCCGCGGACACCCCGCCGACGACCGGACAACGAGCCGCGGACCTGCCCGCCCACGCCCTCGTCGGCTATCTCCACACCAGCTTCGCCAACGGCTCCGGCTACACCCGGCTCGCCGACGTCCCCGACAGCTGGGACATCATCGACCTGGCCTTCGGCGAGCCGACCTCCACCACCTCGGGCGACATCCGCTTCGCGCTCTGTCCGCGGACCGAGTGCCCCGGAGTGGAGACCGAGGACGAGTTCAAGGCCGCGGTCAAGGCCAAGCAGGCGGCCGGCAAGAAGGTGCTGATCTCCATCGGCGGACAGAACGGCCAGGTCCAGCTGACCACCACCGCGGCCCGCGACGCCTTCGTGAAGTCCGTCGGCGGGATCATCGACCGCTACGGGCTGGACGGCCTGGACATCGACTTCGAAGGCCACTCCCTCGCCCTCGACAACGGCGACACCGACTTCAGGAACCCCACCACGCCGGCGATCGTCAACCTCATCTCGGCGGTGCGGACCCTCAAGGGCAAGTACGGCGAGAAGTTCACGCTGACCATGGCACCGGAGACCTTCTTCGTCCAACTGGGCCACCAGTACTACGGCTCGGGCCCGTTCGGCGGCCAGGACCCCCGGTCGGGCGCCTATCTCCCGGTCATCCACGCGCTGCGCGACGACCTCACCCTGCTGCACGTCCAGGACTACAACTCGGGCCCGATCATGGGCCTGGACGAGCAGTACCACACGATGGGCGGCGCGGACTTCCACATCGCGATGACGGACATGCTGCTGGCCGGCTTCCCGGTGGCCGGCAACAAGGACAACGTCTTCCCCGCGCTCAAGCCGTCCCAGGTCGCGATCGGCCTGCCCGCGTCCACCAGCGCGGGCAACGGCCACACCCCGCCCGCCGAGGTCGCCGACGCGCTCAACTGCCTGACGAAGAACGCGGATTGCGGCGGCTACCGACCGCACGGCAGCTGGCCGGAGCTGCGCGGCCTGATGACCTGGTCGATCAACTGGGACCGCTACAACGACTGGGAATTCCAGAAGAGCTTCGACGCCTACTTCGGCGGCTGATCGGGTGGTCTGATTGTCATAAAGCGCCGGAACCGCCACCCATTAGCCGGAAATGTATGACTGCCGTGGCAGCATCCGAACCGTCAGATCCATCCGGACGGCTCGGATGGTGCCGCGGGAGTCGGAGGTGGATTCGTGTCCGGTCGATTGCTGAGGTCGGTCTGCGCGCTGGCGCTCGTAGGCGCCGCGACGGTCGCCCTGCCCGCGTCGCAGGTGCTGGCCGAGGGGGTCCCGGATCCGTCGCCGATGGGGGCCGCGGGCGGCGGGACGGCAGGGACGTCAGGGACGGCGGGGGCCGGGGCAGGGGGGACCGGGGCCGGGGGGACGGGGATGGCGGAGCCGGGGCCGTCGGGGACGGCGGTGCCGGAGACCGGCTCGTCGGACACGGGCGAGGGAGAGCTGGGACGGGTCACCGAGGGCGCCGACGGGGGCCCCATGGCCGGCGGAAGCACCGGCGAACCCACGGACACAGGCGAGAGCACGAGCCCCGATGCCGATGCCGATACCGATGCGGATGCCGACGCCCCGCTCTCCCCCACGGAGCGCACCCCGAGCGCGCTGCTCAGGCAGCTTCAGTCCCTCTACCGCAAGACCGAGGAGTCGACCGAGGCGTACAACGCCACCCAGGAGGACCTCGGCGAGGCACAGCAGCATTTCACGGCGCTCGACACCCGGCTGGCGAAGGCCCGTAGGCAGCTGACCGAGGCGCGGGCCGACGCGGGGCGGCTGGCCCGCCTGCAGTACCAGGGCGCGAGCACGGGCGGACTCTCGTCGTATCTGCGCATCCTGATGGCCGAGGATCCCCAGCAGGCGATGGACTCGGGGCACTTCCTCCAGGAGGCGGCCGCCGAGCAGGCGGCCACCGTCGCCCGGCTCACCGGCGCCGAGAAGACGGCCAACGCACTGGCCAAGGAGGCCCGTGCCTCGCTCGACCAGCAGCGACACCTGACCGACCAGCGCAGACAGCAGCGGGACACGGTGCTGGAGAAGCTCAGGGCGGTCGAGGAGCTGCTCGCCTCGCTCACCGAGGAGCAGCTCACCGAGCTCAGCCAGCTGGAGGCGCAGGGCATCGACAGCGCGCAGCGCACCGCGCTGGCGACCGGCGCGGTCGGCGGGAGGGACCAGGAGGGCAAGGAGAGCGCGCCGTCACGGGTCGGCGAGCGGGCGCTGGCGTACGCCCTCGACCAGGTCGGCAAGCCGTATGTCTGGGGTGCGACGGGACCGGATTCCTTCGACTGCTCGGGGCTGACCTCACAGGCGTGGGCGCATGCCGGGCGGCGGATCCCGCGCACCAGCCAGAAGCAGTGGAAAGAGCTGCCGCATGTGCGGCTGAACGAGCTGCGCCCCAGCGACCTGGTCATCTACTTCCGCGGGGCGACGCATGTGGCGATGTACGTCGGCGGCGGCAAGGTCGTCCAGGCGCCCAAGCCGGGCGGACGGGTGGAGATCGTGCCGATCGCGTCGAATCCGCTGCTGGGGGCGGTACGGCCGGACCCGGGGCCGGGGCCGGAGGGGACCGAGGAGACGAAGGGGACCGGGGAGCGGGAAGCCGGGGGGACGGAGGAGACCCGCCGGAGGGACGAAGACAGGCGGCGGGAGGACGACAGGCGGCGGGACGAAGACCGGCGCAGGGAGGAAGACAGGAGGCCGGACAGGCGGCCGGAGGGAGCCTGGCGTCCGGAGGAGGACTGGAGTCCCTGGGACGAGTGGGACGCGGAGGAGCGGGCGCTGCGGCCGATGCGGCGGCTTGAGGCCGTCTGGCGGATCTGAACTGCGGAATTCCGCAGTGTCGGGGTGGTGCCTGCACCACCCCGACAGTGTGGCCTGCATGGTGGATCGAGGCCTGTGGCCGGCGGAACATCGTTGATGTGCGGACGCGGATGTCCGCGCGGAAGTCCCTTGGGGAGGAACGGTGTTCAGGTTGATGAGACATGCCTCGGTGAGACGACGACGGGCGGTCACCGCGGGGTGGGGAGTGGCCACGGCGGCGGTCGCGGCCGGGGTCGCGGCGGTTGTCCTGCCGGCGACGGCCGGTGCCTCGGCCGGGGCCGGCACGGCGGGGGTGCCCGCGCGCTACGCGGACCAGCGGCTGGCGTGGCGGGCCTGCGCCGACGCACCGTCGCTGGAGTGCGCGGCGATGACCGTGCCGCGCGACTGGCACCGTCCGGATGCCGGCGAGGACCTCACCGTGGAGGTGTCCCGGCACCGGGCGACGGATCCGGCGCGCCGGCGCGGGGTGTTGATGATGGCGGCGGGCGGCCCCGGTGCCTCGGGGCTGACCCGGCCCAAGGGGTTCGCCGAGCGGTCTCCGGAGCTGGCCGCCGTGTACGACGTGGTGGGCTTCGACCAGCGAGGGGTCGGACGCAGCACTCCTCTGCGATGTGTGACCGACGCCGAGTTCCGGGACTTCTTCGCCCATGACTTCCGCGACCGCTCCCCCGCGGCGATACGGGGCGTCCTGGACCGCTCACGCCAACTGGCGCGCCACTGCGCGTCCCGGAGCGGTGATCTGCTGCCGTACCTCACCACCGACCAGGCGGTCCGCGACATGGACCTCTACCGCTCGCTGCTCGGCGCCCCGAAGCTCTCCTACTACGGCCCGTCCTACGCCACGATGCTCGGCGCCTACTACGCGACGGAGTTCCCCCGGCGGGTGGACCGCTTCGTCCTGGACAGCAATATCGCCTTCGGCGGCAGCTGGCAGACCTTCGAAGAGGGGCAGCCGATGAGCTTCCAGCGCCGCTTCGAGAAGGACTTCCTGCCCTGGCTCGCCCAGAACGACGCGGTCTACCACTACGGGCGCACCCCGGCCCAGGTGCAGGCGAGGTGGGAGCGACGGCGCGCCGCGCTGCGCGAGCGCCCGATACGGTTCGGCACCTCGGTGCTGGGGCCCAACCAGCTCGACAGCGGCGCGATCCAGGCGATGTACGACGCCAAGGCGTTCCCCGCACTCGCGCAGGGCCTCGCGGTCCTGGAGCACTGGGACACCGCGTCGCCGCAGGAGAAGCGGGCCGTCCAGGACGGATTCACCCACTACCTCTCGCCGGACTTCCTCGCCGACTTCTCTGCGGTGACCTGCAACGACACTCCCTGGACGCGCGACCTGGACCACTGGATACGCCGCAGCGCCAAGGACACCGCCGACCATCCGCTGATGGGCGCCAGGGAGCTGGCGTTCGCCGCGACCTGCGCGGCCTGGCCCGCCTCCGACGCCCCGCGAGTCCGGGTGACGGGCAAGGGGCTGCCGACGACCCTCATGCTCAACTCCCGCCATGATCCGGCCACTTACTACGAGGGGGCGATAACCGCCCATCGCGCGCTGCGCGGCTCGCGTCTGGTGACGGCGGACGGCGGTGACCACGGCCTGTACCGGCACGGCAACGCCTGTGTGGACAACGCCGTGGACGCCTTCCTCCTGCGGGGGACGCCCCCGGCCCGGGACACGGTGTGCGCGTCGGGCGCGGCCGCCGGGGCCGGGAGCGGGGGCCGCGTCAGCCGGTGACCGAGGCCAGGTAGGCGTTCGCCTTGTCCGGGTCGTAGAAGAAGTTGTCGAGGTCGGACGGGTCGTCGAAGCCGTTGGCGAAGCGGTCGGCGATGCTCTGGACCTGACCGGCCGCGCCGATGATGTTCAGGACGTGCTCGGGCGGCGGCGCCAGCATCGCGTTGGTGAACTTGGTGACGTGCTGGGCGGTGTCCCAGTAGCGGTCGAAGGTGGCCTGCATCCAGTCCCCGTCGAAGGGCTTGTCACCGTGCTCGACGATGGACGCGAGGTAGGCGGCGGCGCACTTGGACGCGGAGTTGGAGCCCTGGCCGGTGATCGGGTCGTTGGCGACGACGACGTCCGCCACACCCAGGACCAGTCCGCCGGACGGCAGTCGGCCGATGGGCTTGCGGACGGTCGGGGCGTAGCGGCCGGCCAGCGTGCCGTTGCCGTCGGTCAGCTCGACCTTGGTGGCACGGGCGTACTCCCACGGCAGGAAGGTCTCCATGAGCTCCAGCGTCTTGGCGAGGTGCTCGTTGGGGTCCTTGATGTCCTGGAAGACGTCCAGCGGGCCGCCGGGGATGCCCTCCCAGAAGAGGATGTCGGCACGGCCGGAGGTGGTGAGAGTCGGCATGACGAACAGCTCGCCGACGCCGGGCACGAGGTTGCAGCGCACCGCCTCCACATCGGGGTGCTCGGGGCGCGGGCCCAGTCCGTGGACGTAGGCGACGGCGAGCGAGCGCTGCGGGGTGTCGTAGGGAGAACGGGCGGCGTCCCGGCCGAACATGGACACCAGCTCGCCCTTGCCGGCCGTGACCAGCGTCAGGTCGTAGCGGCTGGCGAAGAAGTCCAGGTCGGAGACGGCGGCGCCGTGGATGACGAGCTGGCCGCCGCGCTGTGCGAAGGTCTCCATCCAGCCGGCCATCTTGACCCGCTGGTCGACGGACTGGGCGTAGCCGTCCAGCTTGGCGACCCAGTCGATGGCGCGGACCGAGCCGTCGGGCGCCGCGTGGCTGCCGGGCGCGGCGACCGAGACGCCCAGGCCCTCGATGCGCGGGGCCTGGCTCTCCCAGAAGTTGATCTGGAGGTCGCGCTCGTGCTGGAGGGCGGTGTCGAACATGCACTGCGTCGACATGACCCGGCCGGAGCGGATCTCGTCGGCGGTGCGGTTGGACATGAGGGTGACCTCGTAGCCCTGGGACTGGAGACCGAGGGCGAGCTGAAGTCCGGACTGGCCGGCTCCGACGATCAGGATCTTCCGCATGGCGGCTCTTCTCTGCTCACTGCTGTCGTACGGGGGGTGGGGCTGGTGCGGGCGTGGGGGGCGGGGCCGGTGCGGGCGCGGGGGCGCCGTGCGAGCGCGGGCGTTATTCGGGCGAGGTGTCGAGGGCGTGCGCGACCAGCGCCAGCAGCGACTCGGTCACCGTGATCCGCTTGCGTGCGTCCATGATCACGACGGGCACGTGCGGCGGCACGGTCAGCGCGTCGCGGACGTCGGCCACGGCGTACGACTCGGTCCCCTCGAAGTGGTTGACCGCGACGACGTACGGCAGTCCGCAGCTCTCGAAGTAGTCCAGTGCGGGGAAGCAGTCCTCCAGCCGCCGGGTGTCGGCCATCACGACCGCGCCGATCGCGCCCCGCACCAGGTCGTCCCACATGAACCAGAAGCGCTGCTGACCGGGCGTGCCGAACAGATAGAGCACCAGGTCCTGGTCGAGGGTGATCCGCCCGAAGTCCAGCGCGACCGTGGTCGTGGCCTTCTCCGGGGTGGCGGAGAGATCGTCGGTGCCCTCGCTGGCCTGCGTCATCACCGCCTCGGTCTGCAGCGGGGTGATCTCCGAGACCGACCCGACGAAGGTGGTCTTGCCGACGCCGAAGCCGCCCGCCACCACGATCTTGGTGGCGATCGGCGCCCGCGTACGGTCCGTCTGCCAGCTCTGCAGGCCCTCGTCGGCGTCCGGCGCCGGGGCGTCGGCCTCTCGCACGGGATCGGCGGTCATCGTCGGCCCGGCCGCTCTCGTGTCAGAGCCTGTGAAGTCCACTCAGCACCCTTTCCAGCAGTGCGCGGTCGGGCCGGCCGATACCGTGCCCGGTGCCGTACACACGAATCTTTCCCTGGTCGGCGAGATCGCTGAGCAGGACGCGGACCACGCCCAGCGGCATTTTGAGCAGTGCGGAGATCTCCGCGACCGAACGCATCCGGCGGCACAGTTCGACGATCGCGCGCATCTCCGGCATGACCCGTTCGACCCAGCGGCCTTCCGTCGAGGCCAGCTCCAGTCGGTCGTCGGGGGCGTCCAGTGCGGCGACGAACGACTCGACGAGCAGCACATGGCCGAATCGGGTGCGGCCGCCGGTCAGCGAGTACGGGCGGACGCGGGCGGGTTTCCTCGCCCCGCCGCCGCGTATGGGGAGTTTCGGGGTCACTGGGCACTCTCCATCGACTTGCGGAGTTCCGTGCGGAGTTCGGGGGTCAGGACGTGTCCGGCCCGGCCGACGAACAGCGCCATGTGGTAGGCGATGACGCTCATGTCGCAGTCCGGGGCGGCGTGCACACCGAGCAGTGAGCCGTCGCTGATCGACATGACGAACAGGCTGCCCTCCTCCATCGCGACCATCGTCTGCTTGACGCCCCCGCCGTCCATGAGCTTCGCGGCGCCGTTGGTGAGGCTGCCAAGGCCGGAGATGATGGTGGCGAGATCGGCGCTGGATCCTCTGGGCCCGTCAGTGCCGCCGGCCTTCGCCGCCGTCTCGTCCGCCCGGTCGGGGTCGGAGGACAGCAGCAGCAGACCGTCGGAGGAGACCACCGCGACCGAGCGGATGCCGGGCACCTCGTCGACCAGGTTGGTCAGCAACCAGTGCAGATTCCGTGCCTGACTGCTCAGTCCCTGTCCGTGAGCAGTGGGCGCTTGCGCCTTCAATCGCGTGCCTCCTCGACAACATGGCGATCTCCCGGGGCCCCCGCTCCGTCGGTGTCGGCCTGTGGGATGTGCTGCTCCGCGGTACGTTCTGCGATCTCGGCCTCGACCTCGCGCCGGCCGTCCCGCGCGCCCTGCTGGAATCCGCCGAGCCGGCGGCGCAGCGCCTCGGCGTTGACCCCGCCGCTCGTGCGCGGGGCGGGCGGCTGCTGCGCCACGATCTTGGGCGTGCGCTTGGGCAGACCGGTGCCGGTCGTCCGCCGCTCCCCGGCGGACGGGGCGTCGGCGGGCTGGGCCTCTCCTGTCTCTCCTGCCTCGGCGGTCTCGACGGCCTGCGCGTCGTCGGCCTGCGCGTCGTCCGTCTGATCGGCCGTCCGATCGGCCGTCTGCCGATCGGCCGGTGCGCCGTCGTTCTCGGGGCCGGCGATCTCGGGGCGGGCGTGCTCGTCCGGGCCGATGGCGTACGGGTCGCCGGCGCCCTGCCCGCTGCTGCCGTGGTCGCCCACGGCCTCCTCGTCCTCGGGGCGGGTGTGCTCGCCGCCGCCGACGGCGTACGGGCCGGGCGACTCCGGGCCGTACGGGCTCGGTTCGGGCGCGGCGCCGAGCCCTGCCGCGTCGATCGCGCGCTCCGCGGCGGCGACGAACGGGTCGATGGCGGGGGCGGGGGCGGGCGCGGGCGGAGCCTCGTCGACGGGCTCGGCCGTGGCAGCGTCGAGCGGCGCGGATTCCGGGGCCTCGTCGCCGCCCCTGGCCTCGTCGGTCACGGACGCGTCATCGGCACCCGGGGCGTCACCGGCAACCAGCGCGTCACCGGCACTCTCACCACCGGCAGCCTCGTCAACCACACCGGCGTCAGCCGCATCAGCACCAGCAGCGCCGAAAGCCCCGGAAGCCCCAGCAGCAGCACCAGCAGAATCGGCACCCCCGCCGGCGTCACCCCCCTCGCCGGCACCCACGGCATCCACGGCCTCGACGGCCTCCGTGGTCTCGACAGCCTCCGTGGCCTCGGCCGCCCGGTCCCCCGCCGGCACCCCCACGCCGGCCACCGCTCCCGCCGCTGCCGCCCGGTCCACCCACGACCGCCGCGTCAGCAGGGCGTTGGAGTTCGCCTCGGCGACCGAGCCGGGCAGGTTCTGGCCGGGGACCGCGTCCGCCGGGGACGCCGCCGGGTGGGCGGCCGGTGCCGGGCGGGTGGGCAGGATGGAGCGCGGGAGGACGACGACGGCGGTGACACCGCCCTGCTTCTGGTCCCGCAGCTGGACCCGGATGCCGTGCCGGGCGGCCAGCCGTACGACCACGTACAGGCCGAGCCCCAGGGCCTCGTCGACGGTCTCCGAGGACGAGGCGGCCTCGGCGTCCGACAGTCGCTCGTTGAGCTCCGCCAGCCGGTCCGGGGTCATCCCTATGCCCTCGTCCTGGACGGAGAGCATGACCTCGCCGCTCTCCAGCAGCCAGCCGGAGACCTCGACATGGGCGTCCGGAGGCGAGAACGCGGTGGCGTTCTCCAGCAGTTCGGCGACGAGATGGCTGAGGTCGTCCGCGGCGAACCCGGCGACCTGGGAGTGCGGCGGCAGCGACTGGACGCGGACCCGCTCGTAGCGCTCTATCTCGCTGATCGAGGCGCGCAGTACGTCCAGCAGCGGTACCGGCCCGACATGCGAGGTGGCGTGTTCCGCGCCCGCCAGGACGAGGAGGTTCTCGCTGTTGCGGCGCATCCGCGCCGCGAAGTGGTCCAGCTTGAAGAGGGTTTCCAGCCGCTCCGGGTCGTGCTCCTGCTCCTCCAGCGCCTCGATGACGCCGAGCTGGCGCTCCACCAGGCCCAGGGTGCGCAGCGACAGATTGACGAACCGTCCGTGCACGCCGGCGCGCAGGGCCGCCAGCCGCTCGGTGAGGTCCGCGACCTCTTCCCTGAGCTCCTCGCCCTGCTCCTGGAGGACCTCGCGCTCGGCGACCAGCCGCTGCCGGCCGCCGACCAGCCGCTTGCGCTCGCCCTCCAGTTCCGCGGTGCGCCGCGCCAGCTCGCCGACCTGGGCGTGCAGCGCGTTGACGGACCGTACGGCGGCGGCGAACTCGTCGTTGCGGCCCTTGTAGGCGATGGGCTCCTCGTGCGCGGGGTCCTCGGCCACCCGCTTGGCGCCGATCCGCAGCGCGGCCAGCGGCTGGGTCAGGGAACGCGCGGCCCAGACGCCGGCGCCGACGGCCAGCAGCAGGCAGAGCCCCTCCAGGCCGATGCGGATCTCCAGCTGCGTCACATCGTCGTCGCGCAGGGCCGCCAGCCGCTCGATGTCGGCGGTGGCCATCGCCGACTCGACGCCGCGCATCAGGCCGACGCGAGCGGTGAGCGTGGCCTGCACCCGCTGGCGGTTGAGCCGCAGATCGGCGGCGTCCAGGAAGGGCTGGTCGGTGAGATGGGTGAGATAGCGCTCGGCGATGGTGACGTCGGTGCCGTTGACGGTGCGGTCGTAGCGGTCCCTGGCGCCCTGGCTCGCCGACTGGGTGAAGTCGCCCAGCGCGCCCTGTTCCCGCAGATGCGCGAGCTGGGCGGCGGCGGCCAGCCGGGGCTGCGGGCCGCCCGCGTTGAGCGCGGCGAGCAACAGGCCTCGGGTGCCGGCGGCCTGGTCGGCGGCGCGGCCGAGGGCGGGCAGCGCGCGGGTGTCGGCGTCCGCGGCGTCCGCGCGGGCGGGCAGGCCGCGGGCGATGTCGTCGCTTATGGCGCCGAGCGCCTGGACGACCTGGGTGTACGCGTCGAAGGTGTCCTCGGCCGATCCGGGCCCGGACAGCGCCTGGTGACGGGTCTGCGGCAGCGCGGCGAGGAGCTTGGCGGCCTCGGCGTAGACCGCGCTCTCCCCTGAGGCGTCGCCGGCCTCCGCGCGCAGCTCGCCGATCTGCCGGTCCACCCGGGCGCGCTGGGACTGCGCGGCCTTGTCGCCGTCGCGGGCGCTGCGCCCGGCGGCGACGTAGGCGGTCATGGCGTCGCGCTCGTCGGCGAGGGAGTGCGCGAGCGCGATGGCGCGCGCGTTCAGCTCGGCGAGGTCGACCAGCTGCTGGGTGTTCTGGGCGTTGTCGGCCGCGGTGGCTATGGCGGGCGCGCCGGCGCCCAGGATGGCTACGGCCACCACGGCCACGGCCCCGACCAGCCGGTTGCGTACCCGCGCGGGACGCCGTCCCGTGCCGTCGCCGCCGTCCGTCGTGCCCGGTCCCGAGACCGAACCGGCCGGTGAACCCGGCTTCCCTGCGCCGCCCCGAAGCCGCTTCATCCGCACCGCTGCTCGCATTCCTGTCTCGCCTGCCCACGCCGTGTTGGCGTCGCGGACCCGGCTCGCTTCCGCTCGCGGGGCGGACTTGCGCGAAGGCCCGCACGTCGCCCGACATCCCCCCAGAAGACGGCGCCACGCGCCGACCGCCCGCAGTACATCCGCGAAGGGAAACAGCCCGGTTCTGCGCGTCGCGACGAACGTCCTGGCCCACCCCAATGATCCGGGAAGCGACCATTCCACCGGCGCCGCGCAGTGGCTCGGCAACAGATGCCCGGCCACCTGAACGAGTGAACATCAATCGCAGTTTGACCATCAACTCCCCCGCACGGCCGACCTGGGCCGCAACGGCGTGCCACGGCGAGACGCGTTTGGAGAACCGCCGCGGCCCTGGAAAGATGCGCGCCCGCAGCCAGCCGAACCCGTCCATCGGCGCTTTCCGACCGCCGCCGACCTGGCCGTGCGCCAACGACCCCGCTCGGCACGGCCACCGGGCCCGATCGGCCGTCTCCGGCAGACTTGCCCGCATGCGCATCGAACTCGCCATCGAGCCGGGTGATCCCCAACGCCCAAACGAGGACTACGCGTCGGTCGCCCTTCCGGCCTCCGGCCAGGGCGGTGTCCTGGTCCTCCTGGACGGTGTGACGCCCCCGGAGGGCGACGTCGGCTGCGTGCATACGGTGCCGTGGTTCACCGCGCGCCTCGGTGGCGCGATGCTCGAACTGTCGGGTTCACACCCGGATATGACGCTGACTGAGGCGCTCGCCGCGGCCATCGCCCGCACGGCCGACGCGCACCGATCCACCTGTGACCTTTCTCACGCCCGCACTCCGCAGGCAACGGTGGTCGCCGCGCGGTGGTCCGGACACGCCGTCGAGCACCTGGTGCTGTCGGATTCCGTCCTCCTCCTGGAACGGACGGACGGCTCGGTGCGTCCCGTGCTGGACCCCCGGCTGGACGAACTGCCGCCCGCGGTCCGCGCGCAGCGGGACGCCGTACGGGCGCTGCCCCGGGGCTCCGCCGAACGGGCCGCGGCGGGCCGGGAGTACGGCCGCGCGGTCGAGGCGCTGCGCAATGCCGAGGGGGGCTTCTTCACCGCGGCCGCGGATCCCGCGGTGGCCGCCCGCGCGGTGACCGGCAGCACTCCGCGCGCCGGGATCCGCTCGCTGACCGCGCTGACCGACGGGGCGGGCCGCTGGGTCGAGGTCTTCCGCGCGGGCTCCTGGGCGGACTGCGCCGCGCTGGTCGCCGAGCAGGGGCCACAGGCGCTGATCGACCGGGTGCGGGCGGCGGAGGCGGCCGACCCGGACTGCGCCGCGTACCCGCGTGGCAAGGGGCGGGACGACGCCGCGGTGGTTTTTGTCGCGCCGTGACAAAAAGGGGCACGGGAGCGGGCGCCGCCGACGGCCGGGCGGCGGCCGCCCGTGGTGTCACCGGTCTACCGGCAGCCCTCCGGGCTGCTGCCCCTCCTGCCCCTCCTGGCACCCCTGCCCTTCCTGCCCTTCCTGCCCGGCATTGAGCTGGTGGAGCAGGCGGGCGAGTTCGGCGACCTCGGCGCGGTCCCAGGAGGCGAGGCGGCGGGCGTACTGGGCGCGGCGGGCGGTGCGGACGCGGGTGAAGCGGTCCAGGCCCTCGTCGGTGATCCGCACCAGGACGGCCCTGCCGTCGGCCGGATCCGGTGCGCGGGCGATGAGCCCGAGGCGTTCCAGTGCGTGCAGCTGACGGCTCATCGTGGCCTTGCCGACGCCGAAGAAGCCCGCCAGGTCGGTCGCGCGCTGTGCGCCGGCGTCGGCCAGCCGGACCATGAGCCCGTACGCGGCCGGCTCCAGATCGGGGTGGACCTCGCGCGCCAATTCGCCGGACGAGGCCCGCGCCCGCCGCAGAAACACCGCCAACTCGCGTTCCAGGGACAGGAATACGTGGTCCACACCACTCGGTTCGCCGTTCGCCGTCGTACCGTCGGCTCCGGTGTTGTGCACGTCAGCGCCCTTTCCCTCTTTCCCCGCCCTGGAATTTTCCGTCCGCGGCGGCCGAAGCCGCAGCTCGGACAGTATTTCGCACGGTTAGACCAACGGCTGCCCGGTAACACTCTTTTGGGAGGGTGGTCTACGCGCGTACCGGTATTCGTGGCATGACCACACCAAAATCCGGCCCATGCGCCATTCCCTCCTCATTCCCCCCTCAGGTCACTCACCGAGATCCCTCGAGATCTACGGAGGCACGTATGACCGTGCGCAGATCCGGCTCCCCCCACCCCCCGGCGCGGTCCCTCGCGACCGCGGCCGGAATCCTCCTCGCGATAGTCTCCCTCCTTCTGTTCGGTCTGCCCGGCACCGCCGCCGCGGCCACGACCGCCGCTCCGGAACCCACCCACCCGGGCCAGGACTGGGCCGGTTCGGAGATCGCCAAATACGAAGGCGGCGCCGGCGGCCGGGGCATCACGCAGCAGCCCTCGCTCCGGGCGTCCGTCCACGGCGTGGACGTCAGCAGCCACAACCGCAATGTCGCCTGGTCGACGCTCTGGAAGAGCGGAGTCCGCTTCGCCTACGTCAAAGCGACCGAGTCCAGGAGCTACACCAACCCCTATTTCACCCAGCAGTACAACGGTTCGTACCGGGTCGGCATGATCCGTGGTGCGTACCACTTCGCGACCCCCAACACCTCCAGCGGCGCGGCCCAGGCGAACTACTTCCTCGCCCACGGCGGCGGCTGGTCCAAGGACGGCAAGACGCTGCCCGGGGCGCTCGACATGGAGTACAACCCGTACGGCGCGACCTGTTACGGGAAGAGCGCGGCGGGGCTGGTCAACTGGATGAAGGACTGGTTCGCGACGTACAAGAAGCGCACCGGCCGGGACGCCGTCCTCTACACCTCCACCCGCTGGTGGAAGAAGTGCACCGGCAACTCCCGGGCCTTCGGCAGGACCAACCCGCTGTGGGTCCCGCGCTACGGCTCCTCGGTCGGCGAACTCCCGGCCGGCTGGGGCTTCCACACCATCTGGCAGTACACGTCGTCCGGTCCGACGGTCGGTGACCACAACCGGTTCAACGGAGCGTACGACCGGCTGAGAGCGCTGGCGAACGGTTGACCAAGCGGCCGTGCGGCCCCCACCCGCGCCCGGCCGCAGGCATGAGAGGGCCCCACCGCACGTGGAGTGCGGCAGGGCCCTTCCCGTTTCACGCGGCCATCGGGACCTTCGGCGCCGCTCCGTTGGACGCCGGCGTCAGCGCCAGCTCCAGCACCTGGCGGACATCCGACACCGGGTGGACCTCCAGCTTTTCCAGGACCTCGGCCGGGACGTCGTCCAGGTCGGCCTCGTTCCGCTTCGGGATCACCACGGTGGTGATGCCGGCCCGGTGCGCGGCCAGCAGCTTCTGCTTGACGCCGCCGATCGGCAGCACCCGCCCGGTCAGCGACACCTCACCGGTCATCGCCACCTCCGGCCGGACCTGGCGCCCCGACAGCAGCGAGGCCAGCGCCGTCGTCATCGTCACGCCGGCGCTGGGACCGTCCTTGGGGACGGCGCCCGCCGGTACGTGCAGATGCACGCCCCGCTCCTTCAGATCACCGACCGGAAGCTCCAGTTCCGCGCCGTGCGAGCGCAGGAACGACAGCGCGATATGCGCCGACTCCTTCATCACGTCGCCGAGCTGACCGGTCAGCTGGAGCCCCGACCCACCCGTCTCCGGGTCGGCCAGCGACGCCTCGACGTACAGCACATCGCCGCCGGCGCCGGTGACCGCGAGGCCGGTGGCCACACCGGGCACCGCGGTCCGCCGCTCGGCCGGGTCCTGCGCCGACTCGGGAGTGTGGTGCGGCCGCCCGATCAGCGGGCGCAGCTGCGCGGTCCCGACCGTGAACGGCAGCTCCCGCTCGCCCAGTTCGTGCTGGGCGGCGACCTTGCGCAGCAGCCTGGCGACGGCCCGCTCCAGGTTGCGGACGCCGGCCTCGCGGGTGTACTCGCCCGCCAGCTTGCGCAGCGCGTCCTCCTCCAGGGTCACCTCGCCGGGCTCCAGGCCGGCCCGCTCCAGCTGCCTCGGCAGCAGGTGGTCCCGGGCGATGACGACCTTCTCGTCCTCCGTGTAGCCGTCCAGGCGGACCAGCTCCATCCGGTCCAGCAGCGGCTCCGGAATCGCTTCGAGGACGTTGGCCGTGGCCAGGAACACCACATCGCTGAGGTCCAGTTCGACCTCCAGGTAGTGGTCACGGAAGGTGTGGTTCTGCGCCGGGTCCAGGACCTCCAGAAGGGCCGCTGCCGGGTCGCCCCGGTAGTCGGACCCCACCTTGTCGATCTCGTCGAGGAGGACGACCGGGTTCATCGAGCCGGCCTCCTTGATGGCGCGGACGATCCGGCCGGGCAGCGCGCCGACGTACGTACGGCGGTGACCGCGGATCTCCGCCTCGTCACGGACGCCGCCGAGCGCGACCCGGACGAACGAGCGCCCCATGGCCCGCGCGACCGATTCCGCGATCGACGTCTTGCCGACCCCGGGAGGGCCGACCAGCGCCAGCACCGCGCCGCCCCGGCGTCCGCCCACCAGGCCCAGACCGCGTTCCGAGCGCCGCTTGCGCACCGCCAGGTACTCGGTGATCCGCTCCTTGACGTCCTCCAGGCCTGCGTGGTCCGCGTCCAGGACCTCCTTGGCGCCGGCGATGTCGTAGGCGTCCTCGGTGCGCTCGTTCCACGGCAGTTCCAGAACGGTGTCCAGCCAGGTGCGGATCCACGAGCCCTCGGGGCTCTGGTCGCTCGCCCGCTCCAGCTTGTCGACCTCCTTCAGGGCGGCCTTGCGGACCTCCTCGGGCAGGTCGGCGGCCTCGACCCGGGCGCGGTAGTCGTCGCTCTCGTCCTCGGGGTCGCCGTTGAGCTGGGCGAGCTCCTTGCGGACCGCCTCCAGCTGCCGGCGCAGCAGGAATTCCCGCTGCTGCTTGTCGACGCCCTCCTGGACGTCCTTGGCGATGGACTCGGCGACGTCCTGCTCGGCGAGGTGCTCGCGCAGCGCCTCGGTGGCGAACTTCAGCCGGGCCACCGGGTCGACGGTCTCCAGCAGCCGGACCTTCTGTTCCGTCGTCAGGAACGGCGAGTACCCGGAGTTGTCGGCGAGCGTCGGCACATCCTCGATCTGCTGGACGCGGTCGACGACCTGCCAGGCGCCGCGCTTGCGCAGCCAGCTGGTGGCCAGCGCCTTGTACTCCGTGACGAGTTCGGCGACGGAACCGGGGAGCGGGTCCGGGACCCGCTCCTCGACGGTGGTGCCCTCCACCCACAGGGCGGCGCCGGGCCCGGTCGTGCCGGAACCGATCCGCACCCGGCCCAGGCCGCGTACCAGCGCGCCGGGATCGCCGTCGGACAGCCGCCCGACCTGCTCGATCCGCCCCAGCGTGCCGATGCCGGCGTACGTACCGTCAACCCGGGGCACCAGCAGCACCTTGGGCTTGTTGCCCGAGGGCCCCGAGGACGCGGCGGCCTGGGCGGCCTCCACCGCCGCCCGCACCTCCGCGTCGGACAGGTCCAGGGGCACCACCATGCCGGGCAGTACGACCTCGTCATCGAGGGGCAGCACGGGCAGAGTGAGCGATGTGGACGTCGAAGCCATGATCTCCCCTTCGGCAGGCAAGTTGAGCTGTACTCACTCAATGCGGTGGGGGCGGGAGATGTTCCCCGGAGGGTGTTCGCTGTGAGCGATCGGGGCGGCCGCTACCAGTGGGCGGGGCGGGCGAGGGCCGGTGGCAGCGTGGTGGCCTGGTCGCCCTTGGCGGCGTTGAGCTGCGACTGGGTGAGGAAGATGCTGCCGGTGAGGTCGGCGCCGCCGAGGTCGGCGTCCCTGAGGTCCGCGCCGATCAGGTCGGCCGACCGCAGATCGGCGCCCTTGAGGTCGGCGGCGATGAGGTAGGCGCCGCGGAGGTTGGCGCCCCGCAGATCGGCGCCCTTCAGGCGGGCTCCGATCAGGTCGGCGCCCCGGCGGTCCTTCCTGCGGCCCGGGATCTTGGCGCGTACGAGCTCACTGGTGCGCAGCAGCAGCGCGTTGACCTCGCCCCGGTGCGCCGGGACGTCCAGACCCTTCAGTTCGTCGGCGGTGCCGCGGGTGAGGCGTTCGGTCTTCTCCAGGGCGCGCCGCAGTTCGGCGTGGACCGGGCGGGCCGGCGCCAGGGTCAGCGCCTCGGCCAGGTACCAGAGCAGCTCATGGAGCTGGCGCATGACGGGGAACACATCGAACATCTGCCGTGCGGTGCCCGGCGCCTGCCGCCAGTCCTGACCGCCGAAGGTGACCTGGGAGACCTTCTGGCCGGCGCCGAAGCAGTCGAAGACGGTGCAGCCGGAGAAGCCGCGCCGGCGCAGGTCGGTGTGGATGCCGCAGCGGAAGTCGGTGCTCAGGTTCGGGCAGGGCCGCCCGGCGTCCTTGTCGATCGCGAAGTCCGCCGAGGCCGCGAACGGCAACGCGACACAGCACAGCCCGAAGCAGCTGCCGCAGTCGGACTGCAGGCCGAGATCCGCGGACTGCGGGCCGGGATCCGCGGCCTGCGGGCCGAGGTCTGTGCTGCCGGGATGCGGGGAGGGGCGGTCCTGGGACACCGTGCGTGAACTCCTGCCGAGGGGGCCATGGGTGCTCCATTCTCCCAGCCGGCCGTCTTGGGCGGCGTTGTCAGTGGTCGCCCCTAGCCTTCGGAACATGAGCATGATCGGAGAGTACGCACGTGTCACGCCCGCCGAACTCGACCGGGCCGTCCGCGATCCCGAGTGGGCACTGCGGCTGGTCGGCAGGCGGATGGACGCGGAAGCGGCCCGCGGCACGCCTCCGGCGAAGGCCCGCTGCCTCGACGTCGACCAGGCCTGGGGCGCCCTCGGCTTCCTGCTCGCCCGCGCGGCCTTCCCCGTGGACATCGTGCACGGCGAGGACGCCATCGAGGACGCCGAGGACTGGGGCTACGGCCCGCCCCGCTTTCTCACCCCCGACCGGGTCCGGCTGGCCGCCAAGGCGCTGGACCAGATATCCGCCGAGGACCTGACGTCCGGCGTCACCCCGGAGGACCTCGCCGGCGCGCGGGTCTACCCGGCTCTCATCTGGGAGCGCGGCCAGTCCCTGGACTACGTGCGCCACCACTACGCCCGCCTCTGCCCGTTCTTCCGCACGGCGGCCGACGCCGGGGACGGGGTGCTGATCTGGTTGGGCTAGGTCGTGTCCGCAAAGTGGTTGTCGCGTTGGTCTGTTCGTGGTGCGTCGACATGAGCTGACTGATGAGTCGTGGGCGGTGATCGAGCCGTTGCTGGCGCCGTCGAGGATGGGCCGGCCAGTCCGCGACCGCCGGCAGGTGGTCAACGGCATTCTGTGGAAGCTGTCCACCGGGGCGGCCTGGCGGGACCTGCCCGAGCGGTACGGACCGTGGAAGACGGTCTACGAACGCTTTCGCCGCTGGTCCGCCGACGGCACCTGGGACCGCCTGCTGGCCCATGTCCAGCAGCATTCCGACGCCGTCGGCGCCGTCGACTGGACGATCGTGTGCATCGACTCGACCACCGTGCGAGCCCACCAGCATGCGGCCGGGGCCCGATAAGGGGGCAGTCCTGGCCAGGTGAGGCGCTCGGCCGGTCCCGCGGCGGACTGACCACGAAGATCCACCTCGCCTGCGACGGGCAGGGGCGGCCGCTGGCTTTCACCCTCACCGCCGGGAACGTCAACGACTGCACCCAGCTCGAAGCGGTCATGGCCCGCATCCGCATCGAGCGGTACGGGCCCGGCCGCCCCAGGACACGGCCCGACCGTGTTGTCGCGGACAAGGGCTACTCATCCACGAAGATCCGCAGCTATCTGCGGCGGCGAGGCGTCAAAGCAGCGATTCCCGAACGGATCGACCAGATCAACGGCCGCATCCGTCGAGGCGAGAGCCGGTGCCGACTCGACCGGGCCGCCTACCGACGCCGCAACGTCGTCGAACGCTGCTTCAACCGACTCAAACACAACAAGGCCCTCGCCACCCGCTACGACAAACGCGCCCGCCACTACCAAGCCCTGGTCACCATCGCCTGCCTCCGACTATGGCTGCCCTGACTTTGCGGACACGACCTAGGGCGTGTCCGACGGGTCAGGGTCGGCGCCGCGGGGGCCGGGCCGCCCCCGCCGGCCTCACCCGTCAGTGAGTGCGTGCCCCGCGCAGCGCCGGGTGGCCCAGGTCCCCGAGGAGCGGGGCGGCCGTGGCGCGTTGGGCGCGCCAGCGGCGCAACAGGGGCCAGCCGGCGACGCCCAGGGTGAGCGACAGCAGATGGCCCCAGTCGCTCACCGGATCGGCGTAGGCGAGCAGATCGGTGACGACCAGATAGCCGGCGCCGGCCAGCAGCGGCCAGCGGGACCAGGCGGGGAGCAGACCGGCGAGCGCTCCGGTGCACGTCATCACGCCGAAGCTGATGCCGTAGTCGAGGCGGTGCAGGGCGCTGTCCGGCAGCTGCCCGGCGGCGACCGAGAAGCCCACCGGCAGTTCGGTCGCGAGGGTGGCCAGCGCATGGCCGCCGAAGAACACAGCGGCGGCGCGCAGCCCGCCGATCCGCCGCTCCAGGGCCGTCAGCACGAAGAGGAAGCCGACGGCGTACGCCGAGGTCATTCCGCCGGCGATCCACAGCGCGCTGGCCACGAGGACCAGCAGCGGGGTGCGCGCGAGATGGACGACGTCGGTACTGGAGCCCCGCAGCAGCTCGTCGACCAGCGAGGGGTCGGCATGCTCCGCGAAGAACGAGGTCGCCGCGAGGAGGGCGGCGTAACAGAAGGTGAAGGGGGTGCCGAGAGGGGTGGGCAGGAGTTTCCAGGGACGCCACCGGGTGCGCGACCGGGCGGCCGGCCCGGCCCCGTCCGCGGGAGCCGCCGGAGCCTCGGGCGCCGCAGCGGGTGCCGGCCCCCCGCGCTGCCGGGGAATCCCCCCGAGGACGGGCGGCCGCTGCGGGTCGGCGGCAGGGCCGTCCGTCCGCCCGCCCTCGACGGCCGTGTCGCCCGACATCCCGTCGGCGGTTCCAAGCCAGCTCACTGCACGAAGCCCCTTCCGTTCCGGCGCGCCGCCGCCGAAGAACAGCCACGCCGGTGTGGTCCCCCGGCCGTGATTCCGCTGTCGTGATTCCGTCGTCGTGAAGAACGTTGGCGACCACCCTGCACGCTCAACCCATGAGCGAGCTGTGCGAGTGAGATGCATCACGTGACGCAACCTCCATGAGATTCGCCACGTCAACGGTCGGCGGGCGGATCGGAGGCGGACCGCGGCCATGATCCCGAATGCCGGAACGGCGGGCCCGAACGGTTGGACCACCGCAGCCGCCGTTGGCCAAGATGGCGGTATGGCTCCCGTATCCCCCTCGTATGAGACGCATCCGGCGGCCGGCCCCCAGGAGGCCCCGCGCATCCTCGACCGACGCCAAGGCCCTTACGGCGAGGTGGTGTTGCGCGCCCGCGGCGGGACCCCGGCGGTCTACGAGATCATCGCCAACGGCTGCTTCCTGATGGACACCTCCGACGGCCGCTCGGAGCGCCTGCTGATCGACGCCGCACTGTCCGAACTGCCGCCCGGACGCACCCGGCCCGCCGTCCTGATCGGTGGCCTCGGTGTCGGCTTCTCGCTGGTCCGGGCCGCGGAGGAGCCGCGGTGGGGCCGGATCGCCGTGGTCGAACGCGAGGCGGCGGTCATCGACTGGCACCGCACGGGCCCGCTGTCGGCGGTCTCGGCGGCCGCGCTGGCCGATCCCCGTACCGAGATCCTGCACACCGACCTGGTCGCCTACCTCCGCGACGGAGCGGGCCAAGACGCCTTCGACGCCCTGTGTTTGGACATCGACAACGGCCCGGACTGGACCGTCACCGAGGACAACGGCAGCCTCTACTCCCCCACCGGTCTCGCCGCCTGCCGGGACCGTCTGACGCCCGGCGGGGTGCTCGCCGTGTGGTCCGCGCAGCCCTCGCCGGCATTCGAACAGGCTCTGCGAAATGCCGGTTTCAGCGGGGTGCGGACGGAAGAGATCCCTGTTGTCCGAGGTGTCCCGGACGTCGTCCACCTCGCCCGCAAGGGCGCGTAGCCGTCAGTCACACCATGGCTTTACGCTGCTGCCCAGCAAGACGCGACCACGCAGGGGACATGCAGGGGCGGGCGATGGACCAGACTCAGACAACCCAGGGCGGCACCGCCGCGGCCACGCCGGGCGCCCAGCGCCGGGTGCTGGTCGTGGAGGACGACCCGACGATCGTCGACGCCATCGCGGCCCGGCTGCGCGCCGAGGGCTTCCAGGTGCAGACGGCGACGGACGGCCCGGCCGCCGTGGACACCGCCGAGGCCTGGCAGCCCGACCTGCTCGTCCTCGATGTGATGCTGCCGGGCTTCGACGGCCTGGAGGTGTGCCGCCGGGTCCAGGCCCAGCGCCCCGTTCCGGTGATGATGCTCACCGCCCGGGACGACGAGACGGACATGCTGGTCGGGCTGGGCGTCGGCGCCGACGACTACATGACCAAGCCCTTCTCGATGCGGGAGCTGGCCGCCCGGGTGCATGTCCTGCTGCGCCGGGTCGAGCGCGCCGCGCTGGCCGCGCACACCCCGCGCAGCGGCATCCTGCGCCTCGGCGAGCTGGAGATCGACCACGCGCAGCGCCGGGTCCGGGTGCGCGGTGTGGACGTCCATCTCACCCCCACCGAGTTCGATCTGCTGGTCTGCCTGGCGAACACCCCGCGTGCGGTGCTCTCCCGTGAGCAGCTGCTGGCCGAGGTCTGGGACTGGGCGGACGCCTCCGGGACGCGCACCGTCGACAGCCACATCAAGGCGCTGCGGCGCAAGATCGGCGCCGAGCGCATCCGTACGGTCCACGGCGTCGGCTACGCCCTGGAGACCCCGGCCGCATGATGCGGTGGCGCCTTTCCGTGCGGGAGTCGTGGCGACCGCGGGTGCGCAGCTGGCGCCTTTCCGCGCGGGAGGCCCTGGGGCGATCCCTGCGGCGACTGCGGCGGCCCCCGGCCCGCGAGTGGTGGCGACTGCCCGCCCAGGGCCTGTGGGAGCGGATCTGGGAGGGGCTGCGACCGCTGGATCCGTACCGCTCCGTCAAGGCCGCGCTGGGCGCGCTGGTCATCGTCTCGGTGATCATCACCACCCTGCTGGTGTTCGTCGCGATGCACTCCGCGACCGAACTGCGGGTGATCACGGTCTTCTCGATCATCGCCTCGCTGCTGATCACCCAGTTCGTGGCGAACAGCCTGACCGCGCCGCTCGGCGAGATGACGGATGTCACCCGTTCGATGGCACATGGTGACTACACCCGTCGGGTGCGCTCCGGTCGCCGCGACGAGTTCGGTGACCTGGCCAGCGCCTTCAACCGGATGGCGGCCGACCTGGAAGCGGTGGACACCCACCGCAAGGAGCTCGTGGCGAATGTCTCGCACGAGCTGCGCACCCCGATCGCGGCGCTGCGCGCGGTGCTGGAGAACGTCGTGGACGGGGTCTCCGAGCCCGATCCGGAGACGATGCGGACCGCGCTGAAGCAGACCGAGCGGCTCGGCCGGCTGGTCGAGCACCTTCTGGACCTGTCCCGGCTGGACAACGGGGTGGTGCCGCTGCACGCCCGGCGCTTCGAGGTCTGGCCGTATCTGTCGGGGGTGCTCAAGGAGGCCAACATGAGCCGGGGCGCCTCGACGCTCTCTGCGCTGTCCGGGGTTGCCGGTTCCGGCACCCACACCCGTACGGACGTGCATCTGCACCTCGATGTCTCACCGCCGGAGCTGACCGCGCACGCCGACGCCGAGCGGCTGCACCAGGTCGTGGCCAATCTGATCGACAACGCGATCAAGCACAGCCCGCAGCACGGCAGGGTCACCGTGCACGCCCGGCGAGGCGAGGGGCCGGAGAGCCTGGAGCTGGAGGTGCAGGACGAGGGCCCCGGCATCCCCGAGTCGGAGCGCTACCGGGTCTTCGAACGGTTCAACCGCGGCGGTCCCGGCGCGTCGGGGCCCGGCACCGACGGCGGTACGGGACTGGGCCTGGCCATCGCGCGCTGGGCGGTGGATCTGCACGGCGGACGGATCGGCGTGGCCGAATCCCCACGTGGCTGCCGTATCCGCGTCACCCTTCCGGGGCTGGAGTCAGCTCGCGGTTGACGCCCGTGACGTAGGGTCGGTCGTGGGAGCACTCATCACCGGATCTCACTCCGGGGTGCGCCGACGATGAGTTCTACCCGCACGCGGGCAAACTTCGTGTGTTTCCCGCCATGTCATGCCCTGAAACCCTTCGGTGAATGTGACGTGCGCGACGAGTGACCCTCCCGGACTGCACCAAAGGTCACAACAGGCGTAGCCTTTATTCCCGCTGTCCACCACCTTAGGAAGCGGAAGAGGGCGGTTGCCGCCGTGTCGCTACAGTCCCCCAACAGCTCGAGCATCTCGACCGACCAAGAGGGGCAGGGAAAGAACCCTGCCGCCGCGTTCGGTCCCAATGAGTGGCTCGTCGACGAGATCTACCAGCAGTACCTCCAGGACCCGAACTCGGTAGACCGAGCCTGGTGGGACTTCTTCGCTGACTACAAGCCGGGCGGCGCCAACGCGTCGGGCCAGCCGGCGGAGGGCTCGGCCCCCGCCGCACCCGCCCCGTCCCAGGCCGCGCCGGCCGAGCCCAAGCCCGCCGCCCAGGCGCCGGCCCCGGCTCCGGCTCCGGCGGCCGCCCCGGCCCC
>NZ_SUMB01000001.1 GCF_005048155.1 Streptomyces piniterrae | reverse complement strand
CCACGGCCACCACAGCTCCACCGCCGTGAAACCCGCCGCCCGCGCGGCCGCCGGCCGCTCCAGCAACGAAAGCTCGGTGAACAGGATCGACAGATTGACGTTGAAGCGCGTGTCCGTGAAACCCATAAGGCCGACACCCCTTCCGGATAGCGGATTTTTGTTTCTGCTCTACGGGATGGTGGTAGTGCCGGGCGCGGCGGTCAAGCCGCGCCCGGCACACCTTTCGCATCGGATCCGCCGTCCCGGACCCGATCCGTCTCAGCCCTTGAGGGGCTTGATCGCGGTCGGCGCGTGGCCGGGCTCGGTGGCGAGCTCTTCGAACTCGGTGACGTTGCTCATGTCGACCGTCTTGCTCATCGAGATGTTGGTGATCCGCTCCAGGATGGCCTCGACGACCACCGGGACCTGGTGCTCGACGGCGAGCTTCTTGGCCTCCTCGAAGGCGGCGCCCAGCTCGCTCGGGTCGGTGACCCGGATGGCCTTGACGCCCAGCCCCTCGGCGACCTTGACGTGGTCGACGCCGTAGACGCCGATCTCCGGGGTGTTGATGTTCTCGAACTCCAGGTTGACCTGGAAGTTGATGTCGAGACCGATCTGCGCCTGACGGATCAGGCCCAGGTAGGCGTTGTTCACCAGGACGTGGACGTAGGGGACCTTGTGCTGGGCCGCGACCGCCAGTTCCTCGATCATGAACTGGAAGTCGTAGTCGCCGGAGAGCGCGACGATCGGGGTGTCCGGGTCGGCGGTGGCGGCGCCGATCGCGGCCGGGATGGTCCAGCCGAGCGGTCCCGCCTGGCCGCAGTTGATCCAGTTGCGCGGCCGGTAGACGTGCAGGAACTGCGCGGCGGCGATCTGGGAGAGGCCGATGGTGGTGACGTAGCGCGTCTCCGGACCGAAGGCCTTGTTCATCTCCTCGTACACGCGCTGCGGCTTCAGCGGGATGTTGTCGAAGTGCGTACGGCGCTGCAGGGTGGCCTTGCGCTCCTGGGCGGAGGCGGCCCAGTCACTGAAGTCGGGGAGCTTGCCCTCGGCCTTGAGCTCCTTGGCCACCTCGATGAAGAGCTCCAGCGCGGCCTTGGCGTCGGAGGCGATGCCGTAGTCCGGGGCGAAGATCTTGCCGAGCTGGGTGGGCTCGATGTCGACGTGGACGAACTTCCGGCCCTTGGTGTAGGCGTCCAGGTTGTAACCGGTGTGGCGGTTGGCCCAGCGGTTGCCGATGCCGAGGACGAAGTCCGACTCCAGGAAGGTCGCGTTGCCGTAGCGGTGCGCGGTCTGGACGCCGACCATGCCGGCGGCCAGCTCGTGGTCGTCCGGGATGGTGCCCCAGCCCATCAGGGTGGAGATGACCGGGATGTTGGTCAGCTCGGCGAACTCGACGAGCAGGTCGGAGGCGTCGGCGTTGATGATGCCGCCACCGGCGACGATCAGCGGGCGCTCGGACTCCAGCAGGAAGCGGAGGGCCTTCTCGGCCTGGGCGCGGGTGGCCTGCGGCCGGTAGACCGGCAGCGGCTCGTAGGTCTCCGGGTCGAACTCGATCTCGGTCTGCTGGACGTCGATCGGCAGGTCGATCAGGACCGGGCCCGGACGGCCGGAGCGCATCAGGTGGAACGCCTGCTGGAAGACGCCCGGGACCTGGGCGGCCTCGAGGACGGTGGTCGCGGCCTTGGTGACCGGCTTGGCGATCGCGGCGATGTCGACGGCCTGGAAGTCCTCCTTGTGGAGCTTCGAGACCGGGGCCTGGCCTGTGATGCACAGGATCGGGATCGAGTCCGCGATCGCGGAGTACAGGCCGGTGATCATGTCGGTGCCGGCGGGGCCGGAGGTACCGATGCAGACACCGATGTTGCCCGCCTTGGCACGGGTGTAGCCCTCGGCCATGTGCGAAGCGCCCTCGACGTGGCGGGCCAGCGTGTGCTTGATGCCACCGACGTTCTTGAGCTCGCGGTAGAAGGGGTTGATCGCCGCGCCGGGCACGCCGAACGCTTGCTCAACGCCCTCGCGCTTGAGGATCTCCACTGCCGCCGCGGCGGCTGTCATTCGAGGCATCGGGTACTCCTGCGTCGGCCTGTCAGGGGCATGCTCCGGCGAAGGAAGCCGGAGGAGGCGAGGTGGTTAATTCCGCATCATGGAATTAATGTTTTGCTTTATGGAAGGAACGTAGAGCCGAGTCGATGCGCCCGTCAAGGGGATGGCGGAGGCGCGGTGCCGGAATGTCCGCATACGGAAGTCGCCGGCACCCCCAGAGGGGTACCGGCGACGGTGGTGCGGGCGGGCGGGCGGGCGGCTACCGGATCGGCATGCCCGACAGGGTGCGGGCGATGACCAGGCGCTGGATCTCGCTGGTGCCCTCGAAGATGGTGTAGATCGCGGCGTCCCGGTGCATCCGCTCGACCGGGTACTCGCGGGTGAAGCCGTTGCCGCCGAGGATCTGGACGGCCTGCGCGGTGACCTTCTTGGCGACCTCGCTGGCGAACAGCTTGGACATCGAGCCCTCGGCGTTCTCGAACTTCTTCCCGGCGGTCGCCATCCAGGAAGCGCGCCAGACCAGCAGGCGGGCGGCGTCGATCTGGGTGCGCATATCGGCGAGCTGGAAGGCGACACCCTGGTTGTCGATGATCGGGCGGCCGAACTGGGAGCGCGTCTTGGCGTACTCCAGCGCCTCCTCGTACGCGGCGCGCGCGGTGCCGACCGCCATCGCACCGACGGCCGGGCGGGACGCCTCGAAGGTGGCCATCGCGGCGTTCTTCACCCGCTCACCGCTCTTGGCGCGCTCCCTGGCGCGGGCCAGGCGCTCGTCCAGCTTGTCCTTGCCGCCGAGAAGGCAGTGGCCGGGTACGCGGACGTTTTCGAGGACGACCTCGGCGGTGTGCGAGGCACGGATGCCGTGCTTCTTGAACTTCTGGCCCTGGGAAAGGCCGGGGGTGTTCGGGGGAATGATGAAGGAGGCGTGCCCCTTGGATCCGGCTTCGGGATCAACGACCGCGACCACGACATGGACATTGGCGATACCGCCATTTGTCGCCCAGGTCTTGGTGCCGTTCAGCACCCATTCGTCCTTGGCCTCGTCATACACCGCATGGGTGCGCATCGCCGAGACATCCGAGCCGGCATCCGGTTCCGAGGAACAGAAGGCGGCGACCTTGACGTCATCGACGTCGCCGTACATTTGCGGCACCCAGGTGCCTATCTGCTCCTCGGTGCCGTTGGCCAGCACACCGACGGCGGCCAGGCCGGTCCCCACGATCGACAGGGCGATGCCGGCGTCGCCCCAGAACAGTTCCTCCATGGTCATGGGGATGCCGAGGCCGGTGGGGTCGAAGAACTGCTGGGCGTAGAAGTCGAGGGAATACAGGCCGATTTTGGCGGCTTCCTGGATGACGGGCCAGGGCGTCTCCTCACGCTCGTCCCACTCGGCGGCGACGGGGCGTATGACGTCCGCGGCAAAGCCGTGAATCCAGTCACGGACTTCCTTCTGCTCGTCATTGAGCTCCATGGTGAACTCGGCCATGTCCCCTCCAGCGCTGCATTCCATTACAGTGTTACTTGCGGTAACCCGAGTCTGTTACTCGCCAGTAAGGAATGTCAACTCCCCAGGGCTTCGATTTCATGACGGAGCACGGGTGTTACGTTGCGCGAGCGCCACGGACACAAGGGTGGGGAGCACGACCATGGACAACGACAACACTGAGCACAGCCGCCGCCAGCAGACGGCGACCGAACGCCGCCGGCGGGAGCTGCTGGAAGCCGCGGAACGGATTGTGCTGCGCGACGGCCCGGAAGCCTCGATGAACGCCATCGCCGCCGAGGCCGGCATCACCAAGCCGATCCTGTACCGGCACTTCGGCGACAAGGGCGGGCTGTACCGCGCCCTGGCCATCCGGCACACCGACGCCCTGCTGGACAATCTGCGGACCGCGCTGGACGGCCCCGTGCTGCGCCGCGACCGCGTCGAGGCCACCCTGGACGCCTATCTCATCGCGATCGAGTCCCAGCCGCAGGTGTACCGCTTCCTGATGCATCCGGCCGACCATGAGAACGGCTCGGAGTCCGGTTTCGACGTCGGGCGGCACTCCGCCCCGCTGCTGCGCCGCCTCGGCGAGGAACTCGCCAAGGTGATCGCCGACCGGCTCGACCTGGGCCCGGACGGCGAGGAGCGGGCGCGCGTATGGGGACACGGGATAGTCGGCATGATGCACGCGGCCGGCGACTGGTGGATGCGTGAACGTCCCTGCTCACGCGAGCAGTTGGTGCAGCATCTGACCGATCTGCTGTGGGGCCAGCTGGCCACCGCGAAGGACCTGGTGAACGGTCCCGGCTTCTGAGCCGGACGGCCGGGACGAGGCCGGGGTGTCGCGGGGTGTCGGCCGCTCAGCGGCCGGACTCCCCCGCGGCCCACGGAGCCCTGGCCGCGGCGCGCAGCGCCCGGCGGCGCCGCAGCCCGGTGAGGCGGTCGACATAGAGACCGCCCGCGAGATGGTCGCACTCGTGCTGGAGGCAGCGGGCGAAGAAGCCGGTTCCGGTCACCGTCCGCGGCTCGCCGGTGGCGCTGACGCCCTCCACGACGGCGTGGTCGTGGCGCGGGGTGCCGGCCTCGATGCCGGGGAGCGAGAGGCAGCCCTCCGGCCCGCGCACGACCGGGCCGTCGGTCTCGACGAGCCGCGGGTTGACGAGGTGCCCGAGGTGGCGGCGGTCCTCGTCGTCGGGGCAGTCGTAGACGAACACCCGCAGGGGGACGCCGATTTGGTTGGCGGCGAGACCCACGCCGCGGGCCGCGTACATCGTCGCGTACATGTCCTCGATGAGCCGGGCGAGCTCGTCGTCGAAGGCGGCGACGTCCTGGCAGGGCTCTGTCAGGGCCGGATCGCCGAGGAGGCGCAGGGGGCGGGGGCGGCCGGTGCTGCCGGGGATGGTGCGGGGGCGCATGGGGTCAAGCGTACGGTCCCGGCCACACCGGATGACGCTGCCCGAATGTCGCGGCACGGGTGGTGGGGTTCGGGCCCACGGCCGGATCTCGATAGGCTGATCCCCGACCGAAGCCTCCGGCCGGTCGTCGGCTGCGGAGGAGGCGTTCCACCGGCAGCCCACAGGGCAGGAGGGCGCCGGATGCAAGGAGGATCGAAGACGATGGCAGGCAACACGGAGCCGCTGTCGCCACGGGCCAAGCTGGCCGTGACGGCGGGCAAGGCCGCGGCGGCGGTGTCGCGCGCGGCGGGCCGCGGCAGCGGATCGGTGATCGGTGGCCGGGTGGCGCTCAAGCTCGACCCCGACCTGCTGGCCCGGCTGGCCCGGCACCTGGACGTCATCCTGGTGTCGGCGACCAACGGCAAGACGACCACCACGCGACTGATCGCGGAGGCGCTGCGGGCCAGCGGGCCGGTGGTCTCCAACGCGCTCGGCGCGAACATGCCCGCGGGCATCACGTCCGCGCTGGCCGGTGGTTCGGACGCCAAGTACGGCGTCATCGAGGTGGACGAGAAGTACCTCTCCGGTGTGGCACGGGATGTGACGCCGAAGGCCATAGCGCTGCTGAACCTCTCGCGCGACCAGCTCGACCGCGCCGCGGAGACCCGCATGCTGGCCGAGCACTGGCGGGAGGGCCTGGCCGGCTCGAAGGCGCTGATCGTCGCCAATGCCGACGACCCGCTGATCGTGTGGGCGGCCTCGTCGTCCGCGAACGTGGTGTGGGTCGCGGCCGGGCAGGAGTGGAAGGACGACGCCTGGTCCTGCCCCTCGTGCGGCGGTGTGATGCAGCGGCCAGGCGACGACTGGTTCTGCGCCGAGTGCGGCTTCCGCCGTCCGACGCCCAGCTGGGCGCTCTCCGGCGACCATGTGCTGGACCCGCACGGCAGCGCCTGGCCGATCAAGCTTCAGCTGCCCGGACGCGCCAACAAGGCGAACGCCACGACGTCCGCCGCGGTCGCGGCCGCGTTCGGGGTGCCGCCGCAGGTCGCGCTGGAGCGGATGTACTCGGTGCAGGCGGTGGCCGGCCGCTACGACGTGGTCTCGTTCCTCAACCGCGAACTGCGACTGCTGCTGGCGAAGAACCCGGCCGGCTGGCTGGAGACCTTCTCGCTGATCGACCCGCCGCCGACGCCGGTGATCCTCTCGGTGAACGCGCGCGGCGCGGACGGTACGGACACCTCCTGGCTGTGGGACGTCGACTACACCCGGCTGGCCGGGCACCCGATCTTCGTGCTCGGGGACCGCAAGCTGGACCTGGCGGTGCGACTGGAGGTCGCGGGCCTGCAGTTCGAGGTGTGCGAAAGCCTCGACGAGGCGGTGAAGATGGCGCCACCCGGCCGGATCGAGGTCATCGCCAACTACACGGCCTTCCAGGACCTGCGCCGGCGCGTGGGCAACTGAGTGCGGACCGCCGACGTTCAGGCCTTCAGGAAAGAGACGAGCGAGCATGAGTGACAACAGCCTGCGCCTGGTGTGGATCTACCCGGACCTGCTGAGCACCTACGGCGACCAGGGCAACGCGCTGGTCGTGGAGCGGCGGGCGCGCCAGCGCGGTCTGGACGTACAGCGCCTGGACGTCCGGTCCGACCAGCAGATTCCGACCTCCGGTGACATCTATCTGATCGGCGGCGGTGAGGACCGTCCGCAGCGGCTGGCGGCCGAGCGGCTGATCCGTGACGGCGGCCTGGACCGTGCGGTCTCCAACGGCGCGATCGTGTTCTCGGTGTGCGCCGGGTACCAGATCCTGGGCCATGAGTTCATCAACGACCTCGGCGAGCAGCAGCAGGGTCTGGGGCTGCTGGACGTGGTGAGCACCCGCGGCGAGGGCGAGCGGTGCGTCGGTGACGTACTCGCCGATATCGACCCGCAGTTGGGGCTGCCGCCGCTGACCGGTTTCGAGAACCACCAGGGTGTCACCCACCTGGGTCCGACCGCCCGGCCGTTCGCCAAGGTGCGGTTCGGCAAGGGCAACGGCGTCGGCGACGGCTACGAGGGCGCGTACAACGACACCGTTTTCGGTACGTACATGCACGGTCCGGTGATGGCGCGCAATCCGCATATCGCCGACCTGCTGATCAAGCTGGCGCTGGATGTGAACGCGCTGCCGCCGGCCGACGACCGGTGGTACGAGGCGCTGCGGCAGGAGCGGATCGCCGCGGCCTCGCAGCCCGCCTGACCCCGATTCGGCCATTGGGTCCATCTCGGCTGTTTCCGTACGCCCGCAGTCCGCACTGCGGGCGTACGTGTGTCCGGCGGCTCCGCGCTTGTAGGGTGTGCGGAATCCAACCGGACGACGGGGTCCGGGCCTCCGGTTGAGTTGCAGAAGGTTCACGAGCAATGCGTATTGGTGTACTCACCTCCGGCGGCGACTGCCCCGGTCTGAACGCCGTCATCCGGTCCGTCGTCCACCGAGCCACCGCCGATCACGGCGACGAGGTGATCGGCTTCCGCGATGGCTGGAAGGGCCTCCTGGAGTGCGATTACCGCAAGCTCGACCTGGACGCCGTCGGCGGCATACTGGCGCGCGGCGGCACCATCCTCGGGTCGTCGCGGGTGCAGCCCGCGCATCTGCGGGACGGCGTGGAGCGGGCGCGCGGCCATGTCGCCGAGCTGGGTCTGGACGCGATCATCCCGATCGGCGGCGAGGGCACGCTCAAGGCGGCGCGACTGCTGTCGGACGCCGGGCTGCCGATCGTCGGCGTACCGAAGACGATCGACAACGACATCGCCGTCACGGACGTGACCTTCGGCTTCGACACCGCGGTGGGGGTGGCGACCGAGGCGCTGGACCGGCTCAAGACGACCGCCGAGTCGCACCAGCGGGTGATGATCGTCGAGGTGATGGGGCGGCACACCGGCTGGATCGCGCTGCACTCGGGGATGGCGGCCGGTGCGCACGCGATCGTGGTGCCGGAGCGGCCCTTCGACATCGAGGAGCTGACGGCGCGGGTCGCCGCCCGGTTCGAGGCCGGCAAGAAGTTCGCGATCGTGGTGGTCGCCGAGGGCGCCAAGCCGCGCGAGGGCACCATGTCCTTCGACATCGGCGGCAAGGACATCTACGGTCACGAGCGGTTCGCCGGGGTCGCCCGGCAGCTCTCCGTGGAGCTGGAGGACCGCCTCGGCAAGGAGGCCCGTCCGGTCATCCTCGGCCATGTGCAGCGCGGCGGGACGCCGACCGCGTACGACCGGGTGCTCGCCACCCGCTTCGGCTGGCACGCCGTGGAGGCCGCGCACCGCGGTGACTTCGGCATGATGACGGCGCTGCGCGGTACGGACATCACGCTGGTGCCGCTGGCCGAGGCGGTCGAGTCGCTGAAGACGGTGCCCGCGGAGCGCTACGCCGAGGCCGAGTGCGTGCTGTGACGTCGCCGTCCTGATGATCCGCCCCCGGCCGTCGGATCGGCCGGGGGCGGTTCTAGTCTTGTCGCCGGACTATCGGTACGAATCAGGAGCGAGCGGATGGATCACGGCGGGCACGGCATGGACGGCATGAACATGGATCTGCCGCCGTTCACGCCGGCGCGGGGCCTGGAGTTCGGCGGTGATCCGTTCTTCGTCGTCGGCTGTCTGCTGGGGCTGGCGCTGTACGGCTGGGCCGTGCTGCGGCTGCGGCGCCGGGGTGACGCCTGGCCGGTGGGCCGGGTGGTCGCCTGGGTCCTGGGCGTTCTGACGGTGGCTCTGGTGATGTGCACCAAGCTGAACGACTACGGCATGGCGATGTTCAGCGTGCACATGGTGCAGCACATGGTGATCAGCATGCTGTCACCGATCCTGCTGCTGCTCGGGGCGCCGGTGACGCTGGCGCTGCGCGCGCTGCCGGCCGCCGGACGGGGCCGCAGGGGACCGCGTGAGCTTCTGGTGGCGCTGCTGCACAGCCGCTACCTGCGGATCGTCTCGCACCCCGCGTTCACCATCCCCCTCTTCATCGCGAGCCTCTACGCGCTCTACTTCTCGCCGCTCTTCGACTTCCTGATGGGGTCCAGGGCCGGGCACATCGGGATGATGGTGCACTTCCTCGCGGTCGGCCTGGTCTTCTTCTGGCCGATCATGGGTGTCGACCCCGGCCCGCACCGTCCCGGCCATGTGATGCGGATCCTGGAGCTGTTCGCCGGCATGCCGTTCCACGCGTTCTTCGGCATCGCGCTGATGATGGCCTCGGAGCCGATGGTCGGCACCTTCCTGCACCCGCCGGCCTCGCTGGGTATCGAGGCGCTGTCGGACCAGACCGCCGCGGGCGGCATCGCCTGGGCGTTCAGCGAGATCCCGTCGGTGGTGGTGCTGATCGCGCTGGTCTACCAGTGGTACAAGTCCGAGGACCGTCAGTCGAAGCGCGCGGACCGGGCAGCCGACCGCGACGGTGACAAGGATCTGGCGGAGTACAACGCCTACCTCGCGTCGCTGAACGCGCGGGGGCGCTAAGGGCAGTCGGCGCGCAGCGCCGTCTTCTGGGGGTGGAGGTCGGGCGACGGGAGGGCGCCCATCTGGCGGTACGGGCCGCGACCAGGGACGATGTTCCCATGGTCGCGGCCCGTGGCGTTTCGTACCCCGGGCGGCCTTGAGGAGGTTGCGGGTATGCCCGGATCTGCTAAGACGATGGCCGTGTGCACGGTGGGCGGGCTGGTCGTCGCGACCGCCTACACCGTGGCGCTGGGCGGCAATGGGTGGCTCTGGTTCGCGTGGGTGGTGCTGGCACTGGTGACGGTGGGAGTGGTGGCGGCGCGGCAGGTCTAGGACCGTTCCGACCCTGACCCGCCGGACGGGCCCTGGGGGCCCACCGACCTCGGCGGTCTCAGAACCGGAAGACCGGCCCGGTCCCGGCGTCCAGGGTGCAGGGGCTGGGGAAGCTCTTGCGCCAGTCCACCGGTTTGCCGTTCCAGGTGCCGATCGCCGAGACGCTGACCGGGTCGTACTCCTTGGTGCACGGCCGCGGCTCCTCGGGCAGCCGGTCCAGATCGCCGCCCGCCCTGGTCAGCGCCTCGCAGGCGGCGGCTCCATGCGGATGACTGGCGCGGGTGTCCGGGCAGTTGAGCTGTACGCCGCGGATCCAGGTGTCTCCGTAACCGGACACGGTGAGAAACAGCCCCCGGTCGCCGGCCGGCTCGCCGGCGTCGGCCGGGGCGGCGGCGAGCGTGGTGAGCACGGCCGCGGCGGCGGTCGCGGTGGCGCGGGCGAATCGGCGGCGACGGCTCACGGACATCGGTGTCTCCTGGAAACCTCGGTGCGATCGAGTGCGGGTGGCTGACCGGGACCGACCCAGGGCACCCCGCCGGGCGACGGCGGACAAGCGGCCACGCCGTGAGGTCGCCCGTACGGAGCCCCCGCCGTGGTCCGTCAGCGGCCGCCCGCCACCTTCCGGCTGCGCTGCTCGCGGCCCGGACCGCCGTACGGATAGTCCGGCGCGCCCGGGTCGCTCACCTTGTCCAGCCGCGTCAGCTCCGCCTCGGACAGGCGGAGCCCGGCGGCGGCGAGATTGTCGTCGAGCTGCTCGACGGTGCGCGCGCCGAGGATCACCGAGGTCACGGCAGGACGGTCGGCCAGCCAGGCCAGGGCGACCTGTGCCATCGAGATGCCGCGCTCGTCGGCCACCGCGCGCACCTCGTCGACGATGGCCCAGGTGCGCTCGATGCCGGCCCGCCGGTCGTACGCCTCGACGCCGCGCCCGGGGTCCTCGCCGAGCCGGGTCGCCCCGGCGGGCCGCTCGTCGCGGCGGTATTTGCCGGTCAGCCAGCCGCCGCCGAGCGGGCTCCACGGCAGCAGACCGAGGCCCTCCGACGCGCAGGCCGGGACGATCTCCCATTCGATCTCGCGGGAGAGCAGGCTGTACTGCGGCTGGAGGGTGACCGGCCGGGCGAGGCCCCGGAAGTCGGCGGTGTCGACGGTCTTCTGGATCTGCCAGCCGGTGAAGTTGGACAGCCCGATGTAGTGGATCTTGCCCTGGCGGACCGCGTCGTCGAGGAAGCGCAGGGTCTCCTCGACCGGCGTCAGCGGGTCCCAGGCGTGGACCTGGTACAGGTCGACCGTCTCGACGCGGAGCCGGCGGAGGGAGGCGTCGAGGGCGCGGGCGAGGCGGCGGCGCGAGAGGCCGACGTCGTTCGGGCCGTCCCCCATGGGGAAGCGGCCCTTGGTGGCGAGGACGACCCGGTCGCGGATGTCCGCCGGGCGGCTCGCGAGCCATCTTCCGACGATCTCCTCGGAGGCGCCCGCGGTGTAGACGTCGGCGGTGTCGACGAGGGTGCCGCCGGCTTCGGTGAACCGGTCGAGTTGGGCGTGCGCGGTGGCCTCGTCGGACTCGGCGCCGAAGGTCATGGTGCCGAGGGCGAGCGTCGAGACGCTGCATCCGCTGCTGCCCAGGGTGCGGTACTCCACGGTCGGTGCTCCTTGGTGACGTGGGAGAGGGGTGGTGTGGGAGGTGTCCTGGCGGGGGCTGCCCGCGGGGCGTCTCCAGCCTGGCCCGCGCGGCGGCCATCCGTCCAATGGAAGAAAGTGGATGGATTCAGCAGCCGAACTTCTCAATGGGGGTAGAGTGCCGCCTCATGGAACTTCGGCAGCTGGAGTACTTCGTCGCGGTCGCGGAGGAGCGCCATTTCACCAGGGCCGCGCAGCGGATGATGGTCTCCCAGTCGGGGCTTTCGGCGTCGGTGCGTGCTTTGGAGCGGGAGTTGGCGGCGCCGCTCTTCGTCCGTACCACGCGCAGCGTCGAACTCACCGGTGCCGGGCGGGCGTTGCTGGTGGAGGCGACCCGCACGCTGGCCGGTGCGCGCGCCGCCAAGGAGGCCGTCGCGGCGGTCCAGGGGCTGCTGCGGGGCAGCCTTTCGGTCGGCGTCGAGCAGTGTGTGACCGTCGATGTCGGGGCGCTGCTGGCGCGCTTCCGCGAGCGGCATCCGGACGTCGAGGTGCGGCTCCGGCAGGCGGGGTCCGCGGTCCTGGTGGACGACATCGCGGGCGGGCGGCTGGACCTGGCGTTTGTGACGCTGCCCGGTCCGCCGCCGGAGGGCGTACAGCTGCTGCCCTTCCACCAGGAACCGATGGTGCTGCTCTGCCACCCCGGCCACCGTCTCGCGGGGGCGAGGACGGTGGGGTGGGACGAGCTGCCGCACGAGACGTTCGTCGACTTCCACCCCGACTGGGGCGCCCGCCGGCTCACCGACCTCGCCTTCGCCGCCGGCGGTACGCGACGCCGGGTCGCCCTGGAGGTCTACGACGTGCACACACTGATCGAGCTGGTCCGGCACGACCTGGGCGTCGCCGTGGTCCCGCGGCCCATCGCCGGCAAACCGGAGGCGGCAGCGCTGTGCGCGCTGCCGCTGACCGGCGCGGAGGACCGGATGTGGGAGGTGTCGATCGCGCTCCCCGCGGGCGACCGGCCGGGACCGGCCGCCCGCGAACTCCTTTCCTACGTGCAGCGCTGACGCTCCGTCAGGCGTGCCTGCGGCGCTACAGCTCCAGCCAGACCGCGGTGTCCGGTGCCAGCCGGCCGTCCTCGACGGGCCCGCTCGCCAGCAGCACCGCGGTGTGCTCCGGCAGCCGGTACGGCTCCGCCGAGAGGTTGACGACGCAGGCGAGGCCCGGCTCGCGGCGGAAGGCGAGCACTCCGGCGGGGGCATCGAGCCAGGTGAGGCTGCCGTCGCCGAGCGCCGGGTGGTCGCGGCGCAGATGCAGGGCACGGCGGTAGAGCTCCAGCATGGAGTTCTCGTCACCGGTCTGGGCCTCGACGCTGAGCGCGTGCCAGCCCGCGGGTTGGGGCAGCCAGGGCGCGCCGGTGGCGTCGTCCGGGCTGAAGCCGTACGGGGCCCGCTGCCCGGACCACGGGATCGGGACGCGGCAGCCGTCGCGGCCTGGGTCGGTGTGCCCGGAGCGCTCCCAGATGGGGTCCTGGAGCGCCTCTTCGGGCAGGTCCTCGACCTCCGGGAGGCCGAGTTCCTCGCCCTGGTAGACGTAGGCGCCACCGGGCAGGGCGAGCATCAGCAGGGCCGCGGCGCGGGCGCGCCGGGTGCCGAGTTCGAGGTCGAGCGGGCCCTCGGGCCGGTAGGGCTCGTTGGGCAGCCACTTGCGCACCGGCTCGCGGCCGAAGCGGCTGGGGTGGCGTACCACGTCGTGGTTGGAGAGCACCCAGGTGGCGGGGGCGCCGACGGAACCGAGGTTGGCGAGCGAGCCGTCGATCGTCTCGCGCAGCGCCGGTGCGTCCCAACTGGTCATCATGAACTCGAAGTTGAAGGCGGTGTGCAGGCCGTCCGGCCGTACGTACGCGGCGAGCCGCTCGGGGCTGTCGGCCCAGGCTTCGGCGACGAACGACCGGTCGCCGGGGAACTCGTCGGCCACCTTGCGCCATTCCCGGTAGATCTCGTGCACCTCGTCACGGTCCCAGTGCGGGTGGTCGATGCTTCCGGCGAGCGGCGGCGCCGAGGGGTCCTTGCGGGGCGGCAGGTCGGGCAGCTCGGGGTGCTTGACCAGGCCGTGCGCCACGTCGATACGGAATCCGTCCACACCGCGGCCGAACCAGAACCGCAGGATGTCCTTGAACTCCGCGAGCACGTCCGGGTGCTCCCAGTTGAGGTCCGGCTGCTCGGGGGCGAACAGGTGCAGATACCACTGCCCGTCGGGCAGCCGGGTCCAGGCCGGACCGCCGAAGCAGGACTGCCAGTCGTTGGGCGGCTCGGCGCCGTCGGGGCCGCGGCCCGCCCGGAAGACATAGCGCTCCCGCTCCGGGCTGCCGGGCCCGGTGGCCAGCGCCGCCTGGAACCAGACGTGCTGGTCGGAGGTGTGGTTGGGGACGATGTCGGGGATGACGCGGATGCCGTGCCGGTGCGCCTCGTCGATCAGCGCCTCGGCCTCCGCGACGCTGCCGAACAGCGGGTCGATATCCCGGAAGTCCGCCACGTCGTAACCGTGGTCGGCCATCGGCGACTTGTACCAGGGGTTGATCCAGATCGCGTCCACGCCAAGGGCCTTGAGGTACGGCAGGCGGGAGCGGATGCCGGCGATGTCGCCGACCCCGTCGCCGTTGCCGTCGGCGAAGCTGCGGATGTAGACCTGGTAGATGACGGCGCTGCGCCACCAGGGTGCGGTGCTGGGCATGGTTGTGCCTACTCCTTGCGAAAAGGGTGTGCGGGAGAGGGAAGCGCGGTGCGCGGGGCGGCTATTTCGCCGCGCCGGCGGTGAGGCCGGCGACGATCCGGCGCTGGAAGAGCAGCACCATGATCACGAGGGGGATGGTGACGAGGACGCCGGCCGCCATCTGGCTGCCGAAGGGCGTCTCGAACTGGGTGGCCCCGGAGAACTTGGAGATCGCCACGGGTGCGGTCTGCATCTCCGGTTTGTTCGTCATCGACAGGGCGATCAGGAACTCGTTCCAGGCCGCGATGAAGGTGATGATCGCGGTGGTGAAGATGCCGGGCGCGGCCAGCGGGATGATGACCTTGCGGAAGGCCTGGCCGCGGGTGCAGCCGTCGACCATGGCGGCGTGTTCCAGCTCCCGGGGCATCTGCCGGAAGAAGGCGGTGAGGTTCCAGACCGCGAGCGGCAGGGTGAAGGACATGCTGGGCACGATCATCGCCTGGTAGGTGTTGATCCAGCCCATGTCGACGAACATCTTCAGCAACGGGACCATGATCGAGACCACCGGGAACATGGAGGTGGCGATGATCAGGGTGAGGACGAGGCGCTTCAGACGGAATTCCAGCCGCGCCATCGCGTAGGCGGTGAAGGTGGCCAGGATCAGCGCGAGAAGGGTGGTGATGCCGGCGACCACGACGCTGTTGAGCAGCGCCCGGGTGAAGGCCGCGGACGGGTCGAGGACCGCGAGGTAGTTCTCGAAGGAAATCCGGGTGGGGAACAGCGAGTTGTCGAAGATGTCGGACGTACGCCGGAGGCTGGAGACCAGCATCCAGTAGAACGGTGCGAGGCAGTAGGCGACGACCGCGGCGACTCCCGCGTACAGCAGCCACTTGCGCAGTCTCGGCGAGAGGGTCATGCCGCCACCTCCGTGCGACGGCGCGGCAGCCACCGGCCGCGCTTGGGGCCCGACTCGTCATCCCCGACGACATTGGCGCCGAGCAGCCGGACGAAGGCCAGTGCTATCAGGAAGACATAGAGGAAAAGGATCACCGCATAGGCCGCGGCCGGTCCGAACCGCACATTGGCGGCCTCGTCCTGGGCGAGCATCGACAGCGTCTCCACGGACGTCTTCTGCGCGCCGATGAGGATGTACGGCAGGTCGAACATGCGCAGTGCGTCGAGGGTCCGGAAGAGCACGGCCACCATCAGTGCGGGCTTCACCAGGGGCAGGGTGATGTGCCAGAACTGCCGCAGTGGGCTTGCCCCGTCCATCCTGGCCGCTTCGTAGACCTCCTTGTTGATCACTTGGAGGCCGGCCAGCACCAGCAGCCCGATGAACGGTGCGGTCTTCCAGACGTCGGCGATGATGACGGCGACCTGGGCGTGGAACCCCTCGGTGGTCCACAGCACATGCTGGCCGGTGAGGGTGTTGGCGATGCCGTCGCTGTTGAAGATCCAGCGCCAGAGCAGGCCGGACACCGCGGTGGGTATCGCCCAGGGGACCAGGATGCTCGCCCGGACCAGGGCCCGGCCCTGGAACGCACGGTGCATGATCAGCGCCATTGCCACACCGATCACGGTTTCCAGTGCGACCGTGGTGAAGGTGAGGAACGTGGTGTTCCAGAAGGCGTTCCAGAACCGGTCGGCCGCGTCCCCGAAGATCGCGGTGTAGTTCTCGGCGCCGACGAACGGGTCGGTGTCACGGACGAATCCCGTCTTCGGGTCGAGGCCCGGGGTGCCGAACAGCGAATCCTTGAGGGCCACGATCGTCGGGTACAGGACCACGACCGTCAGCACCAGCAGCGTCGGGGACACCAGCAGGGCCGCGAGCCGTGCCGAGCCTGAGGTCGCACGGCGGCGTCGGCGCCTGGGAGGCGCGAAGGATGCGGCCGCTCTCGGACGCGCCGGTGAATTCTGTGTCATCACCATGACTGGTCTCCTTTACTGCGCCGCACGCTGTTGCCGAAGGGTCTTCTGGAGATCCTTCAGAGCCTGTGCGCTGTTCTTGCTGCCGGTCATGGCGGCATAGGCCTCCCGCTGGATCGCCGCGGTGACGTCCCCGTACCGGAACACCCGGGGGCGCGGTACGGCGTGCAGGATCGACCGCTTGAGCGTGGGGAGGTACGGATACTTCTTCACGAGCTTCGGGTCCTTGTAGAGCTCGTCGAAGGTCGGCGCGGCCGGCGCGGTGGCGAGCGTGAACCGCTGGAGCTTCTCGCTGGTGAGGAACTCCATGAAGTCGAGTGCGGTGGCCTTGTTCTCGGCCGAGGCCGACAGGGCCACGTTGTGGCCGCCCAGGCTGGACGCGCCGGGTCCGGTCAGCCCCGGCAGCGGCGCCACGGCGAATCTGCCCGCGACCTTGCTGGACCCGTCCTCCTTCGCCACCAGGGGATACATGTACGGCCACTGCCGCTCGAAGATCAGCTTCCCGGCCTGGAAGGCCCGGCGGCCGTCCTCCTCCTGGTAGGTGATGGCGTCCTTGGGGATCGTGCCGTCCTTGAAGGAGTCGACCAGGAAGTCCAGTCCGCGCCTGGCCTGCGGGGTGTCCACCCGTGGCGCGCCGGCCGGGTCGGTGACGAGACCGCCCGCGGAGTTCACGGCCTCGGCGAAGTTGACCGTGAGGCCCTCGTACTTCTGGAACTGCCCGGCGTAGCAGTGCATCCCCTTGGCCTCGGGGAGCTTGCGCACCTTGGCGCAGTCCGCCTTCATCTCGGCCCAGGTGGCCGGGGGCCGCTTGATCCCGGCCCGCTTCAGCAAATCGGTGCGGTAGTAGAGCATGCCGCCGTCCGAACTGGCCGGGACGGCGTACAGACCGCCGCGGTACTTCCCCGTCTCCACGATCGGCTTCAGCATCTTCCGCAGCGGAAAACGGTCCTGCGGCAGTGGATCGACCCAACGGTGCGCGGCGAACTCCGAGGTCCACACGACGTCGAGGGACAGCACCGTGTAGGCATCGGACTTCGTCTGCGCGTTCTGGATCATCTGCTGGCGCTGGGCGTCGGGGTCCGTGGGCAGCTGGACGAAGGTGACCTTCTCCTTCGGGTGCAGCTTGTTCCAGCGGTCGAGGACCAGCTGGACGGATCCGGTGGCGTCCTTGCCGGCCACGTACGTGATCGGGCCGCGGCCCTCGAAGGAGGGCTTGGCGTGCACGGTGGAGGCGCCGCCGGGCGCACCGCAGGCGGCGAGGACCGCGAGGCCGGCGAGCACCGCGCCCGAGGTCCGGGTGGCTCTTCTGAGAGGTACTGCAGTCATGCGGGGGTTCATCCCTTCACCGGCGGGGGACGGCCGCCGGATCGCATGGACAGGAATGGGACACGAGAGACAGGAGGGGCAGGGAGGGCAGGAGGGGCGAGATGGCTAAAAGAGAGCCATGAAAACACAGCGAACACGCTGTGAATGCGCTGCCAGAGCCTTCATTCATGACGAAAGTGCAGGTCAAAGCTGCGAAGGTTCGCTTCGCCAGAGTTGCTTCGACCACTCCGTGACAGCGCTTTCAAGCTAGGAGTCCACACAGGGGAAGTCAATGCGTTACGTCGCGGTAATACCCCGGCCATCCAGATGCACTGTGCAGCCTTTACTTGGGCGGGCAGCGGCAAGAGCGGCGCGTACGGCCTGTCGCGCACCGCATGACAGCGCTGTCATTCATCGTCATCGGGGTGTGCCCGCTGTGCTACCGTCCGCTCATGCCACCAGCTCAACGGCACCCCACGATGGCCGACGTCGCCGAGCGGGCCGGGGTCTCCGCTTCCACCGTTTCGCGCACCCTGCGCGGCCTGTCCACGGTCTCGCCCGAGGTGCGGAGCCGCGTCGAGCAGGCCGCCCGCGAGCTGAACTTCGCGGTGTCCCGGCAGGCCGCCAGCCTGGTCACCGGCAAGACCGGGGTGGTCGCGGTGCTCGCGCCGACGCTCAACTCCTGGTTCATCGGCTCCGCGCTGTCCACCCTCGGCCCCGAACTCCGCGCGGCGGGCATGGACCTGCTGGTCTACCTCACCCCGGAGATGAGCGCGCGGGCCGACTTTTTCGAGCGGCTGCCGGCCCGCCGGAACGCCGATGCGCTGCTGGTCTTCTCCTTCGACCTCACCGACGAGGAGACCGCGCGGCTGGACGACCTCCAGATGCCGGTCATCTACGTCAGCCAGCATTCCGACGGCTGCCCGAGCGTGTACGTCGACGACGTGGCCGGCGCGCGCCGCGGGACCCAGCATCTGCTCAATCTCGGACACCGCCGTATCGCGTTCGTGCAGACGATCGGCGCCAGCGGATTCTCCTTCAGCTCCAACGAGCGGCTGATCGGCTACCAGCAGGCGCTCACCGGCGCCGGCATCCCCCTGGACGACGAGCTGGTGGTCGCGACAGTCGTCAGCGACAAGCGCCGGATCACCGAAGCGGTCGGTGAGCTGCTCAGCCTGCGGGAACCGCCCACCGCGATCTTCGCCGAGCAGGACGAGCTGGCCGCCTCGGTGATCTGGACGCTGCGCAAGGGCCGTATCGACGTGCCCGAACGGATCTCCGTCCTCGGCTTCGACGACCACCCGCTCGCGGAGTGGTCCGACCTCTCCACGATCGCCCAGTCCCCCTCGGACATCGGGCGGGCCGCCGGCGAACTGGCCCGCTCCCTCATCAACGAGCCGGACGCCGACCCGGCGCGGCACATCGTCCTGCCCACGCGACTGATCCCACGGGGCAGCACGGTGCCGTTGCGCGGTGACGGCGAGGAGACTGCGGGGAACGGGGCGGGCTGAGGCCTGTCCGGCGGGTCAGGCTCCAAGGAGCGGGCCACCCCCGCTCAGCCCCGGGCTGGGGCCCTTCGGCCTATGCGTGGCGTGCGGCGTTCCGTGACCGTGGAAGCAGGGAGCGGAAGGAGCGAGCCGCCATGACGTGGGAGACGATCCGCAAGAACGCCGCGCCGCGCGTCGCACCGAACCTCGCCGACTACGACCGGGCCCGGCTGGCCTTCACCTGGGCGCAGGCCAGGGCGTCGCTCGCGGGACTGCCCGGGGGCGGCGGTCCGAACATCGCCTATGAGGCCGTCGACCGGCACTTGGCCGCGAGCCAGGGCGGGAAGGCGGCGTTGCGCTGTATCGCGCGGGACGGTTCCGTCTCCACCGTCACCTACGCCGAGCTGGCGCGCCGTACCGCGCGGTTCGCCCAGGTGCTGCGCTCGCTCGGAGTCGGCCGTGGCGACCGGGTGTTCACCCTGCTCGGCCGCCGCCCCGAGCTGTTCACCGCCGTACTGGGCACATTGAAGAACACCAGCGTGCTGGCGGCGCTGAGCCCCGCGTTGCGCCCCGGCCCGGTCGTCCAGCGGCTGCGGCTCGGCGATGCGCGGGTGCTGGTGACCAGCCGGGCGCTGTACCGGCGCAAGGTCGCGGACCACCAGGCGGCGCTGCCCGGCCTCGCGCACGTCCTGATCGTCGGGCCGGGCGCCGAGGAACTGCCGGGCTCGCTCTCCTACGACGCGCTGATGGCCGACACACCGGACCGCTTCATCACCCCGCCGACCGCTCCCGAAGACGCCGCGCTGCTGCACTTCACCAGCGGAACCACCGGCGAGCCCAAGGGCGTACTGCATGTCCACGGAGCGGTGATCGCCCATGACGCCACCGCCGCCACCGCCCTCGATCTGCGCCCCGACGACGTCTATTGGTGCACCGCGGACGCGGGCTCGGTCACGGGGATGTCCTACGGCGTCATCGCGCCGCTCGCCCGCGGTGCGACACTCGTCGTCGACGAAGACGACCGCGGCGAAGACGACCTCGGCGGGATCCTCGCCGGACAGCGGGTCAGTGTCTGGTACACCGATCCCCGCTCCGTGCGGACGCTGATGCGCGCCACAGGGCGACGGGGCCAGCGCGCCAGGACGGACTCCTACGACCTGTCGGCGCTGCGTTTCCTCGCGTCGGCCGGCGAGCCGCTCACCCCCGAGGCCGTGGTGTGGGGCCGGGACGTCCTGGGGCTGCCCGTGCACGACAACTGGTCGCAGACGGAGACCGGTTGCATCATGATCGCCAACCTGGCGGCCTGCGAGATCCGGCCGGGCTCGATGGGCCGGCCGCTGCCCGGTGTCGAGGCGGCGGTACTGGAACTCGGCGAGGACGGCCGCGCGAGGCTCGCCGACGGCCGGGTGACGGTGCTCGAAAACCCGGATATCGAGGGCGAGTTGGCGCTGCGCCCCGGCTGGCCGTCGATGTTCCGCGGCTATCTGCACGACACGGCGCGCTACGCGGCCGCGTTCGCCGACGGCTGGTATCTGACCGGTGACATCGTCAGGCGCGACAAGGACGGCTGGTACTGGTTCGTCGGGCGCGCCGACGACGTCATCACGTCGGCGGGCCGTCTGATAGGCCCGTTCGAGGTCGAGAGCGCGCTGACGGGGCACCCGTCCGTCGCCGAGGCAGGGGTGATCGGGCGGCCGGATCCGGCGGCGGGCAGCGTCGTCAAGGCGTTTGTGTCGGTGCGCCCAGGTGTGCAGCCGACGCCGGCACTGGAGCGGGAACTGCTGGCCTTCGTCCGCCGGAGGCTCGGTCCTGCCGTGGCGCCCAGGGAGATCGCCTTCGAACGGGACCTGCCCAGGACCCACAGCGGCACGGTCCTGCGGCGGCTGCTGCGCGCCCGTGAACTCGGGCTGCCCTCCGGTGATCTGTCCACCCTGGAGGGATCCGCATGAGCACCTCCCCGTATGCCAGGTTCACCATGCCGTCCCTCGGCGCCGGAGTGGAGGCGGGGACGTTGCGGGAGTGGCTGGTGGGGCCAGGGGACGAGGTGCGTACCGGCGACCCGGTGGCTGTCGTCGAAACCTCGGACGCCACCGTGGAGGTGAGGTGCTCCGCCGCCGGGACGGTGGAGCGGGTGCTCGTCGAGCCGGGTGCGTCGGTGCCGGTGGGGACCCCTCTCGCGTGGATCGACCCGGCGGAGGAGACGAGGGAGGAGAGCGAGGAGGAGAAGGCCGGCGGGGAGTTGGCGCACACCGAGGTGGGCCCCTTGATCCGGCATCTCGCCGAGCGGCGGGGCGTCGACCTGGACGCCGTCCATGGGTCCGGGCGCGGCGGCCGCGTCACCCGGGCCGACGTCGACCAGGCCGTGGACGCCGTCACGCCGCCGCCGCAGATTCCGGCGACCCCGCTCGCCCGGCGGCTCGCCGAGGTCTTCTCCGTCGATCTGGGCGCGGTGCGGGGAACCGGCACGCACGGCGCCGTCCGGGCTTCGGATGTCCGCAGGGCCGCCGCCGGCCGGTCGGCCGGGACGAAAGCCGCGCAGGAAGCCGCGCCGGAGGCCGGGCGGGCAGCCGGCCGGAGCACGGTGCGCGAAGCCGCTCGGAGAGCCGGGCCGTCGGCCGGCACCGACCGGGAAGGCGCCCGCGTCCCCCGTATCCCCCACGTTCCGCACTACCGCCTCTCCACGACCATCGACATGACCACGGCGATCGGCTGGCTCAACGAACACAACCGGGGCCGTCCGGCCGCCGAACGGCTGCCGCCCTCGGCCCTGCTGTTCAAGGCGGCCGCGCTCGCGGCCCGGGAGGTCCCGGAGCTCAACGGCTTCTGGACCGGCGACCGGTTCACGGCGGGCACCGGCGTACACCTGGGGGTGACCGTGCCGCTGCCCGGCGGCGGGCTGGTCGCGCCCGCGTTGCACAACGCCGACACCCTCCAACTCCCGCGCCTGATGGCCGACTTGACGGACCTGGTCACCCGTGCCCGTACCGGCGGGCTACGCGGATCCGAGGTGTCCGATGCCACGATCACCGTCACCGAGCTGGGTGACCTGGGCGTGGAGTCCGTGTTCGACGTGGTCCGGTCGCCGCAGGTGGCCCTGGCGGGCTTCGGACGCGTCGTCGAACGGCCGTGTGCGGTGGACGGTGTGATCGACGTACGCCCCGTGGTCACGGCCACCCTGTCGGCGGACCGACGGGCGACCGACGCGGCCACCGGCGCCCGCTATCTCCAGGCGGTCGACCGCTGTCTGCAGCGCCCGGAAGAGCTGTGAAGGCGCGTACGGAGAAGCCCGGGGCCGTCATCACCCGAGGTGCGTCGCCGGTTGCCCCGGGACGACCACCAGCGGGCACGGAGCCAGATGTACCAGGGTGCGGCTGACGGAGCCGAGGATCATGCCGCGGAACCCGCCGTGGCCACGCGACCCGACGACCAGGCAGCGCGCTCCGGTCGCGGCGCCGGCCAGCTTCGCCGCCGGGTGTCCCAGCAGCACGTCCCGCTGTACCGGCACCTCCGGGTATTTCTCCCGCCAGCCGAAGAGCCCCTCGGACGTGTCGGCGAGCGACTCCCCCACGTCCTCGGGCCACTCGCCGTGACTCGGGCGGCGCACCTGGACGGCCCGCAGCGGCACACCCCACAACGCCGCCTCCTCGAACGCGAAGGCCACCGCGGGCGCGGACGCGGCCGAACCGTCCGCCCCCACCACCACGGGGCCGGGCGCCTCCTCGGCCGCCGCCGACCCGAAGGCCAGCACCACCGGACATGGCGGATGCCCGACGAGCGTCTGGCCGATGCTGGCGAAGGTGAACGCCTCGCCCGGCCCCGACGCCCGGTGCGCGCCGATGACCAGCAGCGAAGCGTGCTCGGCTGCCTCCCGCAGCACATGCGACGGTCTGCCGTCGGTCAGCTCCACGGCGATCTCCAGCCCGGCATGGCGCTCCTCCGCCCGCTCCCTCTGGCTGTCCAGAAGCGTCTGCCCGGACGCGCGGAAGTGCGTCGCCCACAGATGCTCGCGTGAGTCGTGCCGGTCCTTCGGTGCGGCTCCCATGGGCCACTCCTGGGCGTGGACCAGGCGGAGCGGCAGCCGCCGGCTGGCCGCGGCGTCCGCGGCCCAGTCCAGCGCTCTGCCCGCGGCCACCGAGCGGGCGACCCCGACTACCACCGGTTTGCGTGCATCGTGGCTGGTCATGTGCCCTCCGCCGTCCTTCCGGGGGTGGTCGTACGGGCGCTGCCGGACGCTTCCTGCCTCCAGCTTCGCGGCGCAGATCACCGGCCGCATGGGCCGACCGGTCCCGTCCGGGACCTTCGGCCCCTGCCCCGGGTGACGGCGGCGTACGACCGTGGTGGTCTGGGACGCTCGGGCCGGGAGGCTCACGCCGAGAGGCTGAGGCACACGGCTTGAAATAGGCTGGCAGGCAGTCACCGGCGAGCTATTTGCGAGGGCCGCGGTGGATATGACGACACCTTCGACACCTTCCGCAGGACACCGGCCGATCGTCGTCGGCGTCGAGGCCGGCACCCGGCATCGGGTGCCCCTGGCGTGGGCCGCGGACGAGGCGCGGCGGCGCGGGGTGCCGCTGACCGTGGTGCACGCGCAGGGACGGCCCACCGTGGCGGTCACCGAGGCACAGCCGTTGCCGTCCTGGCAGGAGTGGCAGCACGCCTTGCACCGCTCGGGCGAGCACACCCTCAGCGAGGCGGTCACCTTCGCCGAGAAACGCCATCCGGAACTGACCGTGATGGGACTGCTCTCCGAGGGCGAACCGTCGTGGGTGCTGCGTGAACAGGGGCCCGGGGCCGAGATGATCGTGCTCGGTTCCTCGTTCCTCTCCGCGCGGCAGGAACTCTTCACCTCCGCCGCCGTGGCACTGCCCGTCATGGCCCATGCGCGGTGTCCCGTAGTGGTGGTGCGGGAATGGGAACACACCGTCCAGGAACGGCCGTACCTGGTGGTCGGCGTCGACGGCAGCCCGACCGCGCAGGCCGCCATCGACTTCGCATTCGAGGAGGCGGCACTGCGGGGTGCGATGGTGCGCGCCATCTACGTGTGGCATCCGCCGCTGCTCGGCAATCTCGACGAGGACGCCGCCTGGCGGGAGTGCCGTGCGGTGCTCTACGAGGCGGTCTCCGGGCGGACGGAGAGCTATCCCGATGTCGAGCTGCACCATGAGGTGATGCCCGGCCATCCGGTGGAAGTGCTGGTCAGGGAGTCGCGGCACGCGCTCGCCCTGGTGACGGGGACCAGGGGCCGCGGCGGTTTCGCCGGCATGCTGCTGGGCTCGGTGAGTCAGGGGGCACTGCATCACGCGCAGTGCCCGGTCGTCACGGTGCCGCGCCCGCCGGGTTGGTAGTCGGCAGGCTTGTCACATACACCGGGTCAGCCGCGCATGTCCGGCTCAGTCGTGCGGGACGACCGCCACCGGGCAGCACGCATGGTGCAGTGCCGCATGTGCGACGGGGCCGAGTCTCATCGGAGATCGATGTGTGCGCCGCCCGACGACGAGCAGCCCGGCGCAGCCGGCCGCGCCCAGCAACACCGGTGCGGCCGAACCGCTTTCGACGTGCTGGATCACTTCGACACCGGGGAACTTCCGCTGCCAGGGCGCCAGCGTTTCGGCGAGTGCCCGTTCCTCACCCGACGTGAACAGCGTGACCTCGTCGGGCAGCGTGGGAGGAGCGGTCGGGACGGGACTGACGATCGTGGGCGGCCCCCACGCGCGTACGGCGCGCAGCGTTCTGTGATGCGTATCGGCGGCGGTGAAGGCGAATTCGAGTACGGCCTCGCCGACCGGGGGCACATCCTGCACCCCGACCACGATCTCCGCCTCCGCGTCCCCCGCCTGCGCGTCCTCGGGCGTACAACTCTCCTTCACCCGCACCGTCACCACCGGGCACTCCGCCCGGCCGAGCACGTGCAGGCTGACCGAGCCGAGCAGAAAGCCCGCGAGCGCGCCGCGGCCGCGTGAGCCGAGCACCATCAAGGTCGCCTGCCCGCAGTGGTCCACCAACGCCTGTACGGCGGGCTCGGTGACCTGCTCCGTCGTGATGGCGAGTTCCGGGTACAGCTTGTGCGCGATTTCGTCGGCCTCGTCGATGATCCGGTCCCGGTAGTGCTGCCTTTCGGTGCCCTCGTGGGTGTGGGGGGTGTCCGGTGGCTGAGGGCCCCAGGAGTGCAGCAGGTGCAGCACGAGGCCGCGTGCCGAGGCTTCATGGGCGGCCCAGCGCACCGCGGTCAGACTTGCCTCGGAACCGTCGAGCCCTACGACGACGGGCGCTGCCATGACCCACCTCCAGCCCGCGAGAGGACGGCCGGCCCACGAGAGGACGGCCTCCCCGCCTCCAGCATCACGGACGGGGTGACCGGGCGCATGGGCCGAGCGGCCCTCCCCCGCAGCGACCGGACCCGATGGCTGGATACCTCGCCTGACCTGCACGTAATCGCCGGGCCACGCAGCCTGTGCCATACGCTGCTGCTGCCGAGGACCGGTCCGGTGAGAAGGCGTTTCCCGGACGAAGTCAGAAGCTCGGATGCAGTCAGAGGCTCGGATGGAGTCGGAAGAAGAGACGAAGGCAGGTGTGCAGGCAGGCATGTCCGAAGCGTTACCCCACCCCGTACCGACATCGGCAGCCCCACCGCCATCCGCATCCACATCGCCGCCGGCCTCGCCACCCCCCTCCCCGCCGCCCTCGCCGTGGCCGCGGCTCGACGTACCGGACCGGATCCACAGCCTTCTCGCCGCCGTCATGGACTTGGGACGCGGCCTTGAACTCCCCCAGGTGCTGCGGGGCATCGTCGAAGCGGCGGTCACCCTCGCCGACGCCGAGTACGGCGCGCTGGGCGTGGTCGGCGACGGCCAGCGGCTGTCCGAGTTCCTGCCGGTGGGCATGGCCGACGACCTCGTGGCCCGGATCGGCCGGACGCCCTGCGGGCGCGGCATCCTCGGCGAGCTCATCCGCAATCCCGAGCCGCTGCGGCTCACCGACCTCACCCGGCATCCGAGCAGTTACGGCTTCCCCGAGCACCACCCTCCGATGCGCACCTTCCTGGGCGTGCCCGTCCGCGTACGGGACGAGGTCTTCGGCAATCTCTACCTCACCGAGAAGCGCGGTGGCGGAGGGTTCGACGCCGACGACGAGAAGGTCCTCACCACCCTCGCCATCGCGGCCGGGGTCGCGATCGACAACGCGCGGATGTACCACGACAGCCGCCGCCGGGAGCGCTGGCGCGAGGCGCTCGGTGAGATCACCAGCAGTCTGCTCGCCGGGAGCGAGGTGAGCCGGGTGCTCCGGTTGATCGCCCGGCGGGCGATGGAGGTCGCCGACGCGGACCTGGCCGCCGTGCTGCTGCCGGACAGCGACGAAGGCCGGCTCGCCGTACGGGTGGCGCTCGGCCGTGGCGCCGAGCTGCTCCAGGGGACGACGGTTCCCGCGCTGGGGTCGCTGGCCGGGCTGGCCACCCGTACCAAAGCACCCGTGGTCAGCGCGGAGCTCGGCGTCGATTCCCGTGCGTACGCGCCCGAAGGCGGCGGTGACGGCGGGCACGGCGGCGATGCCGGCGGCGGGCAGGCCGACGGTCCCACGGTGGCGGTGCCGCTGCCGCTCGATGCCGCCGCCTGCGGCGCGCTGCGGCTGAGCCGACGGGCCGGCCGTCCGGCCTTCGACGACTCCGAGGTGACGCTGATCTCCGGCTTCGCCGATCAGGCCGCGATCGCCCTGGAACTCGCCCGGCGCCGCGCCGAGTCCGAGGAGCTGGCCGTACTGCACGACCGCGACCGGATCGCCCGCGACCTGCACGATCTGGCGATCCAGCGGCTGTTCGCCACCGGTATGACGCTGCAGAGCGCCGCCCGCATGATCGAGCGCCCCGATGCGGCCGAGCGGGTCTCGCGCGCGGTGGACGACCTGGACACCACCATCAAGATCATCCGTTCGACGATCTTCGAGCTGCGCACCGACGCCACCGGGGACGGCCGCGGCGGTCCGCGCCTGCGCCGCCGTATGGCCGAGGCCGCCCACCTGGCGGGCCAGTCGCTGGGGTTCGCCCCGTCCCTGCGCATCGAGGGGCCGGTGGACTCCAGCGTGCCGGACGAGCTGGCCGAGCAGGTGCTGGCGGTGACCGCCGAGTCACTGAGCAATATCGCCCGGCACTCGCAGGCGCACCGGGCGGATGTGGTCCTCGCCGTGCCCGGAACCGCGGACGTCCTCACGCTCACCGTGGTGGACGACGGCGTGGGCATCGACACCGTCCGCTCCGGCGACTCCGCTGAGCACACCGGCGGGCTGGCCAACATGCGCTCCCGGGCCGAGGAGTACGGCGGCACCCTGACCGTGCGGTGCCCGTCGGACGGCGGCACCCGGATCGTCTGGCGCGTACCACTGCCGGCGGGGTGAGGCGGGCCGGCCCGCCGCCCACCGGGCAGGCCCAGGCCCTACGGGAGTTCTCCCCGCTCCCGTAGGCGCTCGGCGAGGATCGCCGCCTGGACGCGGCGGCCCACTCCCAGCTTGGCGAGGATGGACGAGACCCGGTTCTTGACCGTCTTCTCCGCCAGGTACACCCGCTCGGCGATCTGCCGGTTCGTCAACCCCTCCCCGATCAGCTCCAGGATCTCCAGCTCCCGCGCGGAGAGCCGATCCAACTCCGGTGCGGTGGAGGGATGTTGGCCCGGCTGGGGTCGGCGCAGCCGGGCCATCACCCGCGAGGCCGTCCGGGGGTCCAGCATCGACCTGCCGGTGGCGACCGTACGTACCGCGGTCACCAGGTCGGAACCGCCGATCTGCTTGAGCACATATCCCGCGGCGCCCGCCATGATGGCGTCGAACAACGCCTCGTCGTCATCGAAGGACGTCAGCATCAGACAGGCCAACTCCGGTGTGCGGGCCCGTAGTTCACGGCAGACCTCGACCCCCTCGTGGTCGCTCCCGCCGCTCGCGCCGTCGCCGAGCCGTACGTCCAGCACGGCCACGTGCGGGCGCGTCGCGGGCACGCGGGCCAGCGCCTCGCGGGCGTTCGACGCCTCGCCGGCGACGGTGATGTCCGGCTCGGCTTCGAGCAGATCACGTACGCCCCGGCGCACCACCTCGTGGTCGTCGAGGATGAAGACCCGCAGCGGGGCGGCGGGGGCTGGCTGGGCGGCGTCTGTGTGCATGGATGTGTCGCTCCGTCGGAGGTCTTGTCGCGTATCACTTGTCACGTATGACTTGTCACGTATCGCTTGTCACGTTCGCTTGTCGCGTGTCGGAGGGGGCGGCGGTCAGCGGGCGGGCTGCGGGCGGAGGGCGGGGCTGTGGCGGATCCGGTCGGCGGGCAGGTTCCGGGCGGCCAGCCGGCGTAGCACGGCGGTGACCATGGCGGGCGGGCCGCTGACGTAGGCGAGGTGGCCGGACCAGTCGCCGTGCCGGGCCACCGCTTCTGCCAGCGGGTCGTACACGGCGGCCGCCGGGGCGGCGGGGTCCACGGCGCTCCCGCCGATCACCGGGGTCACCCGTAGCCACGGGCAGCGGTTCGTCAGCCTGGCCAGTTCCGGCCCGTCGTACAGGTCCTCACGACTGCGGGCGCCGAGGAACAGCCGGGCGGTGCGGCCGCGCGTACGCCGGGCCGCCAGCTCCTCCAGCAGGGCCTTGGCGGTGGCCCAGCCGGTTCCGGCGGCCACGATCAGCACGTCCCGCGTCACGTTGTCGTCCAGCGTCATGGTGCCCTGCGGCGGCCCGAGGCGCAGCGCGTCGCCGGGGTGCGTGTGTGCCACCAGGGCCTGGCTCAGCCCGCCGGGACCGGTCCGGCGGATGTGGAACTCCAGCTCCCCGCCCGGGCGGGGAGCGCAGGCGACGGTGTACGGCCGCCAGGCGTGCGGCAGCAGCGGCGACTGCAGGCGGGCGTACTGTCCGGCCCGGTAGGGGTAGGGCTCGGCGGTGCGGACACGGAGCACGGCCAGGTCGGGCCGACGTAAGTGATGCTCCGTCACTTCGGCATTCCAGTAAGGAGGTTCGGCCATGGCGCGGTCGGCGCCGGCCACCATCGCCGCGACGGCGAACCGCAGCATCCGTAACCACGCCTGTTCCAGTTCCTCGGTCCACCGCTCCCCTGCGCGGCGGCGCAGCCCCTCGGCGAGGGCCGCCTCGAACACCTCGTAGTGCACCGGCAGCACGCCCAACTTGCGGTGGTCGCGGCCCAGTCGGGCGCAGAAGGCAGCCACCTCGTCGGGGCGGTGCAGATTCTCGATCAGGTACCGGAAGGCGCGTTCCAGGTGGGCCCGCTGGAATTCCATCGACGCGGGGAACAAACCGCGCAGGTAAGGATGTTGCTCGAACATGGCCGCGTAGAGGTGGTCTATGAGCGCACGGAGGGGGGACACCAGCGGCAGGTGCCGGGTGATCACCTGCTGGTCGGCGGCTCCGTCGTAGGGACTCGCGGTTGCGTCGCAGGCCCCCGGCCGCGGTGCCGACGGACGCTGACGCCGCGGTGCCAACAGCCGCCGACGCAGCCGCATCGCGTCGCGCCGCGCGAGCAGTGCGTGGTACTCGTCGTAGGCCTCGCAGTCGTCATGCTCGCAGTCGTCATGCATTGCGGTTCCTCCCGCTCGCCCTCATGCCGGACGGACCCACCGGCATCGTCCGCCGGCGGACCCGGAAGATCAGTCAACACAGTCCGCGCGCACGGCGGCAGGGCCGAACGGCCCCTGGTGCGCCGCCGACCAGATCGCCTTCACCGGGCAGGCCGGTCCGGGCGCGACCGACCGGCCCGCACGGGCTTCGCCACAGGCCCGGGACCGGACCGCGGAGGCCACCCGCCGCCCACAAATCCCAGGCCCGTCCGCCCACAACCCCGCGGCCCGCCCGCCCGCAACCGCACAGCTCACCCGCCCGACATTGCCAAAGGTGGCATTTCAGGCAAAGTGGATATATGGATACGCGGAGGCGAGGGGTCACCGACGGGGGCGACATCGCGGACGTCGCCGAACGACTGCGCCGCGAACCGCAACCCCGGGACTTCGACCGCGCACCCGACCCGGTGCGCGACTACAAGGCGTCGATGACGCCCGCTCAACGCACCCATGCCATCCGCGAGGTGCTGCACGCCCTCGTGGACCGCATCGGTCCGCCCACCCTGTACGGCGGGAGCGCCTACGGCCCGACCATCCGCTGGCGGACCGACGAGCAGATCCTGCTGCTCGACCACGGCATCGCCTGCCTGCAGGTTTCGGTACGGCACACCGCGGAGCTGGAGCGGACCGAGTCCGTCCGCTTCGGACGCGGGGTGGGCGACGCCGAGGACCAGGTGTCGTTCTTCAGCAGCCTGCCGTACTTGTGGCAGCTGTATCGCGACGGTCCGGGCACCCTCCCGAGGGACTTTCCTGCGACGTCGGCGGCTCCGGACTGGCATCGGCTGGAGGAGTCCGTGGAGAGCATCCTGTGGGCGTGGTCGGAGCAGTTGCCGGCGCAGGTCGGGGACGAGGAGTCGGCGGCGTTCAACATCGTCAACCACAAGGACGGTGACCGGCCCCTCTCGGTCGGATACAGCCCGGAGGGCGTGTTCCTGGTGGTCGACGACCGGGACGCACCGGAGGGCGAGGACCACCGGGCCATGATGGAGCGCCGGGGCTGGCAGGTCGCCGTTCACGGCTGGTGGGAGGCCACCTTCCCGGAGCCGGGCTGGGAGAGCGCCGCTGCGGCGGCCCGGATGGCCGTCGCGGAGGTGCGCTCGCGAGGGGCTCTCACACCGCGGGACCTCGGCGCGGCCGACATCAGCTGCGCGGACCGGGGGCTGCTGATGCTGCCGGGCCTGGGAATCAGCCACTGAGCACACACGTCGGTCAGTTGCGCGCTCAGTCCCAGGGTCAGTTGTCCGCTCGGTCCCAGTCGGTCGGTTGCGCTTGCGGTCGATTGCGCTCAGTCATGCGGGACGACGGCCACCGCGCTCAGTCATGCGGGACGACGGCCACCGGGCACGGCGCATGATGCACGGCCGCATGCGCGGCGGGTCCGATCCGCGGTGTCAGGCCGGCCCGGTGCCTGCGCCGGCCGATCACCAGCAGATCGGCGCCTTCCGCCGCCCCGACGATGGCCCTGGCCGCGCTTTCCAGCCGGACGTCCTCGGTCACCGCCACATCCGGGAACCGGTCCCGCCACGGGCGGAGCGCCTGCCCGAGCTCGCCGAGGGCCTCCTCCCTGATCTCCTTCGAGACGTCGGGGTCGACACCCCAGGGCACGAACGCCTGGACCGGCAGGCTGCGTCCATGGACGGCCTTGAGGGGCACACCTCGTTGCACGGCGGCGGCGAAGGCGAAGTCGAGCACCGTGTCGCAGGGGCCGCGCAGACCGAGCCCGACGACCACTCCACCGGTATGGACGGGCGACGGCTCCGCTTCGTGCATTCCCACGCGGACCAGCACCACCGGACGCTCGGCACGCGCCACGACATGCATGCTGACATCGCCGAGGAAGTAGCTTTCGACGCTCTCCAGGCCTCGCGAGCCGAGGACGAGCAGCTGTGATTCCACAGCCGCGCGCAACAGCGCGGTGGCGGGCTCCTCGGCGACCAGGTCCACCGTGACCGACAGCCCTGGATGGCGCCCCTGGAGCTCCGCCTGCGCGTCGCCGACGATCCGCCGCGCCCAGTAGTTCTGGTCCATCTCGGCGGGGACGTCCGTCGGCTCGGGGGACAGCAGGATCCAGGCGTGCAGCAGACGCACGGTGAGCTGCCGGCGCTCGGCTTCGCGGGCGGCCCAGCGGGCGGCGGCCAGGCTCTCGGGTGAGCCGTCGAGGCCGACAGTGACGACCGATTCCGTGGCGATCGGCTCAGCGGTGTTCGGCTCCGCGGCGACTGGTTCCGTGGCGGCGGGTTCCATGGCGACTGCCTCCGTCTCGTCCGATACCGGATCACGGTCCGCCTTCCAGCGTGGCCCGTGCGCCCGGGATCGGCGACAGGGGCCATTGGTCCCTGCCGGTGGCCGTGCGGGCCCTACCCGGGACCTTTGGCCCCGTGACTGCGCTCCCCGGATGTCCGACCGTGGTGAGGGCAGACCCAGACGCGCGCGGGGGCCGTCTCTGGGGCGAGGAGGTGCGGAGGTGCGTCCATGTCGCAGGCAACCACCACCGATCTGTACGAAGTGACGATGGCGATGTCGTACCTGCGGGAGGGGATGACCCGCCCGGCGACGTTCAGTCTCTTCGTCCGCGACCTGCCGCCCGGCCGTGGGTTTCTCGTCGCCGCGGGTCTGGAGTCCGCGCTGGACTTCCTGGCGGAGCTCCGCATCAGGCCCGCCGATGTGGAGGCGTTCGCCACGGCACTCGGCCGGCCCGTCCGCGACCTGTCGGCGCTGCGCGGGCTGCGGTTCACCGGCGAGGTGCGGGCGGTGCCGGAGGGCCGCATCGTGCTCGCCGGTGAGCCGCTGCTGGAGGTCACCGCGCCGCTCCCGCAGGCGCAGCTGGTGGAGACGTATCTGCTCAATCAGGTCAGCCACCAGACCGCCATCGCTTCGAAGGCCGCCCGGTGTGTGCTGGCCGCGGCGGGGCACCCGGTCGTGGACTTCTCACTGCGGCGCACGCACGGCATCGAGGCCGGTTTCCAGGCCGCCCGGCTGGGTGCCCTGGTGGGATTCGCCGGAACCAGCAATGTGGCGGCGGCGACCGCCGTCGGGGTGCCCGCGGTGGGCACGATGGCCCACTCGTACGTGGAGGCGTTCGCCTCCGAGGAGGAGGCGTTCCGCGCCTTCGCACGGGCCCACCCGGGACCTGTGACGCTCCTGGTGGACACCTACGACACGGAGGAGGGCGTGCGTACGGCGGCGCGCGTGCTGCGGGACCTCGGCCGCACCACCGGCTCGGCGGTCCGGCTCGACAGCGGCGACCTCGGCTCGCTGGCGGTGCGGGCGCGCGGCATCCTCAACGCCGCCGGGCTGCCGGACGTACGCATCGTCGCCAGCGGCGGCCTCGACGAGTACTCCGTGGACGAGCTGGTGCAGTCCGGGGCGCCGGTGGACACCTATGCCGTGGGCACCCGGGTCGGTGTCGCGGCCGACGCGCCGTATCTGGACTCCGCGTACAAAATGGTCGAGTACGACGGAAACCCGGTGATGAAGCTGTCCTCGGCGAAGGTGACGGCACCGGGAGCGAAGCAGGTGTTCCGCTGCCCCGGGTACGCGGATGTGATCGGCCTCCGGGGCGAGGGGGCTCCCGGACGCGGCCACCGGCTGCTGGAGACGGTGATGCGGGACGGCCGGCGCACTGGGGAGCGCCCGACACTCGAGGAGGAGCAGGCCCGGTTCACCGCCGATCTGGAGGAGTTGCCGCACGCCGCCCTGCGGGTGCGGGCCCCGATCGCCCCCCGGGCCGTACCGTCCCAGCGGCTGAGCACCCTGGTCAGCCAGGTGCGGGGGCGGCTCATCGAGCAGGTGCGGGGATCCGCGCATGAGCGAGCGTAGGAACGAGAAGTGAGCGTATGAAGCGAGCCGGCGCATGAAGGGGAACGAACCGCTCGGCAAGCGGCTCACGGCGCTCCTGGCCGCGGGCGCGCTCGGCGGTTACGGCAAGGCCGTCCGGCCTCGGGTACTGCGCTGGGGCGCGACGGGAGAGGAGGCGTCCCGCACCTTCCCGGGGGACGAGCTGGTGCCGTATCCCGACGGCCAGACCACGATGGCCACGACCCTGCCCGCGCCGCCCGAGGAGGTCTGGGCCTGGCTGCAGCAGATGGGCTGCGACCGGGGCGGCTGGTACAGCTGGGACCGGCTCGACAACGGAGGGCGGCCGAGCGCCTGGAACATCGTGCCGGAGTGGCAGGATGTCAAGGAGGGCCAGCACCTCGACTCGCTGCCGAACGGCAGGGCGTGGTTCACCGCGGCGCTCGTGGATCCGCCCCGGTCACTGGTGCTGCGCGCCGATCTGAGGCTGCCTTCGTGCGAGTCGTTCGATCCGCAGCACTGGCCGCTGCCGCCGGCCTACAGCGGCGGGATCTGGGGATTCCACCTGGAGCCGGCCCCGGGCGGCAAGACCCGCCTCATCGTGCGCACGCGGGGCCGTGGCCGGCCGCGGCCGCTCATGTGGGCCGTCGACCGGTTGATCGGCGAGCCCGTCCACTTCTTCATGCAGAACCACCAGTTCAGGAATCTGCGCGAGCGGGTCGCCGGGGCCGCGGAGGGCACCGGTGAGGACGAGTGAGGACCTGTAGTCGGAGGACGATGATCACGCCTACCGAGTAGCCTGACGGCGTGACCATGAACAAGAGCGTCGAGGTCAGTGTCGACGCGATGATCGAGGACCTCAGGACACTCGTCGAAGTCGAGTCTCCCTCGCGCGATCTCGACGCCCTCACGGCATCGGCCAAAGCCGTCGCCGCTGTGATCGAGAGCCGCCTCGGCGGGCGGGCCGTCCTCGTGGAGAGCGAAGCCGGGCCGCATGTCCACTGGTCGGCCGGAGGCGATCCCCAGGTACTGATCCTCGGTCACCATGACACGGTGTTTCCGCTCGGCACCCTCGAACGCCGCCCGTTCAGGGTCGAGGACGGGCATGCGACCGGTCCCGGGGTCTTCGACATGCTGGGCGGTCTGGTGCAGGCCGTTCATGGTGTGGCGACGCTCGACGACCGGTCCGGCGTCGAGATCCTGGTGACCGCCGACGAAGAGGTAGGCTCCCGCTCCTCCCGGGCTCTCCTCGAGGAACGGGCCCTCGCCTGCGGCGCCGTACTCGTGCTGGAGGGCGCCGCCGACGGCGGAGCCCTGAAGACCGGCCGCAAGGGCTGCGGCACGTTCCGGGTCTCCATCGCGGGCCGGGCCTCACACGCCGGCCTCGAGCCGGCGGCCGGGGTCAACGCCCTGGTCGAAGCGTCGCACCAGGTACTGGATATCGCAGCGCTCGACCGGCCCGACATCGGCACGACCGTCACACCGACCGTCGCGTCAGCGGGGACGCTGGACAACGTCGTCCCCGCGGAGGCGACCGTCATCGTGGACGTCCGGGTCGAGTCGGCCGGCGAGCAGGAACGCATCGAGTCCGCGTTCGCGGCGCTGGCGCCGCACCTCGACGAGGCGGAGGTCGCGGTGCAGGGAGCCGTCGGCCGGCCGCCGATGCCCGAGTCGGCGTCGGCCGAACTCTTCGCGGTGGCGCAGCGGCTGCTGCCCGGCATCGAGGGAAAGGCGGTCGGCGGCGGCAGCGACGGCAACTTCACGGCCGCGCTGGGGGTGCCGACGCTCGATGGCCTCGGAGCGGTGGGCGGCGGTGCGCACGCCGACCACGAGTACTTGGTCGTCGATGCCATGGCCGAGCGGGCGAACCTCGTCGCCGGGCTCGTGAACGCGATTCGGAACTCACCGGCCGGCTGACGCGCCTGACGGGTCCGCGCACTCTCGTAGTTACGCACAACGGCGCATGCCCCTACACTGACCACGCCCGGGATGCCGCGTGACCTGGAACAACGCTGCTGCCCAGGCGATTTGGCGGAGTGGGGGAGCTGAGCCGTGTTCTACCAGGTACTCAAGTACGTCCTTCTCGGGCCGTTGCTGCGGCTGCTGTTCCGGCCCCGGGTCGAGGGCCTTGGGCATGTGCCGGAAGAGGGCGCGGCGATCATCGCGGGTAATCATCTGTCGTTCGCCGATCACTTCGTGATGCCCGCGATCGTGCCGCGCCGGGTGACGTTCCTGGCCAAGGCCGAGTACTTCACAGGCCCCGGTCTCAAGGGGCGGCTGACCGCCGCGTTCTTCCGTGGCATCGGGCAGATCCCGGTGGACCGGTCCGGCGGCCGCGCCTCGCGGGCGGCGATCGACTCGGGTCTCTCCGTGCTCCGCAAGGGCCGGCTGCTGGGAATCTATCCGGAGGGCACCCGCTCGCACGACGGCCGGCTCTACAAGGGCCGGACCGGGGTCGCCGCGATGGCGATCGAGGCGGGGGTGCCGGTGGTGCCGTGCGCGATGATCGGCACGTTCGAGGCGCAGCCGACGGGGCGTCGGCTGCCGCGCATCATGCGGATCGACATCCGCTTCGGCGCGCCGCTGGATTTCTCGCGGTACGCCGGGATGGCCGACGAGCACATCGCGCTGCGCGCCGTCACCGACGAGATCATGTACGCGATCCTCACCCTGTCCGGGCAGGAGTACGTCGACACCTACGCGGGCGAGGCCAAGGCGGAGGCGCAGGCGCGAGCCCGGACCGAGGGCCGGCGCAAGGGCCTGTCCTAGGGCTGTCCTAGGGCTGTCCGATGGGTCGGGGCCGGAAAGGCCCTGGCACGGCGGCTGAACAGGGGCGGCGGGGCGGGCAAAACCCGTCGCGGTGCGGGCCGCCACCCCGTAGCTTGATCACCATGACTGACCGGATACGGGGGTGCCGGCGATGAGCGCCCGGTTGCGCGGCATGGCGCAGGAGACGGAACGGATTGTCGCGGCGGGCCGGTACCGCGCGCCGAGCGGACGGCTGGTGGAGATCGCGGCGGCGGTCGGGAAGGCGCGGGCGGGGACCCGGTTGTACGGCCCGGAGCCGGTCGCCGTACCGGGCGAATCCCCGGGCGCGCGGACGGTGTTCGAGGTGACGGGGGAAGGCAGCCTCACCGCCGGGCGCCGGCTGGCGGCCGAGAGCGACGGGCAGCCCGGCCGGGTGGCCGTACTGAACTTCGCCTCGGCGCGCAATCCCGGAGGCGGCTATCTCAACGGCGCCCAGGCCCAGGAGGAGGCGCTGTGCCGTGGGTCGGCGCTCTACACCTGTGTGCGCGAGGCGCCGGAGTTCTATGCCGCGCACCGGGCCGAGCCGAGCCCGTTCTACAGCGACCGGGTGATCTTCTCCCCCGGTGTGCCGGTGTTCCGTGACGACCGGGGCGCGCTGCTCGAAGTGCCGTACGAGGCGGGCTTCCTGACGGCGGCGGCGCCGAATGCCGGGGTCATCGCGCGGCAGCGGCCGGCCGAGGCGGGGCGGGTGGCGGCGGCGCTGGTGGCCCGCGCGGAACGCGTTCTGGAGGTCGCGGCGGCCGGCGGGCACCGGCAGCTGGTGCTCGGCGCGTGGGGGTGCGGGGTGTTCCGCAACGATCCGGCCGATGTGGCGGGGGCGTTCGCGACCCAGCTGCTGGCGGGCGGCCGCTTCGACGGCTGGTTCGACCGGGTGGTCTTCGCCGTGCTGGACCGCCGGGCGGACTCTCCGACCAGGGCCGCCTTCACCGACGCCTTCGCGGCGTGACACGGCACATGGCCGGGTGTCAGGGCCGATAGCCCCGGACACCCGACCGTACACATGCGGGGGCGGCCGGGGAAAGTCCCCGGCCGCCCCCTGTCCCGTTCCAACGACTCCGGGACTACTTGGCCTTGGCCGGCTCGGGCGTGGCGTGCGGAGCGCACGTCACGTCCTCGGCGTCCGTCTTCCCGGTGAGGAAGTAGCTGTCGACCCGCTCGTTGATGCACGGGTTGACCAGGCCGGTGACGCCGTGCGAACCGGCGTCCTTCTCCGTGATCAGACGGGAGCCCTTGAGCCGCTTGTGCAGCTCGACGGCGCCCTCGTACGGGGTCGCCGCGTCACGGGTGCTCTGCACGATCAGCACGTTCGGCAGACCCTTGCCGGTCTTGACGTCGACCGGTCGCTGCTGCTTGGCCGACCAGGTGGCGCAAGGCAGGTTCATCCAGGCGTTCGACCAGGTCATGAACGGCGCCTGCTGGTGGATCCGGGTGTTGTCCCGGTCCCACGTCTGCCAGTCGGTGGGCCACTTGGTGTCGGTGCACTCGACGGCCGTGTAGACCGCGTTGCCGTTCTCGGACGCGATGTTGCCGGCCTTGTCGTCCAGGTTCGGGCCGGCGTTCTCGATCAGCGGCTTCTCGTCGCCGGCGAGGTACTTGCTCCACACCTCGGCGGTGGAGGCCCACGACGAGTCGTAGTACGGAGCGTTCTGGAAGAATCCGGTCAGCTCGGCCGGTCCGACGACGCCGCCGATCGGGTTCGCCTTCGCGGTCGCGCGGAGCTTCTCCCAGGCCGCCTGGACCTTTTCCGGCGTGTCACCGATGTGGTAGGCCGCGTCGTTCTTGGCCACCCACTTCTTCCAGTCACCCCAACGGGTCTCGAAGGCGATGTCCTGGTCGAGGTTGGCCTGGTACCAAACCTTCTTGCGGGAGGGGTTGACGACGCTGTCGACGAGCATCCGGCGGACATGGTCCGGGAAGAGCGTCGCGTAGACGGCACCCATGTAGGTGCCGTAGGACACGCCGAGGAAGTTGAGCTTCTTCTCCCCCAGCGCGGCGCGGACCACGTCCAGGTCACGGACGGTGTTCGCGGTCGTCATGTACGGCAGGAGGTCGCCGCTGCGCTCGGCGCAGCCGTCGGCGTACTCCTTGGCGAGCTTGCGCTGGGCGAGCTTGTCCGCCTCGCTGTCCGGCACCGGGTCGGCCTTGGGCGCCTTGACGAACTCCTGCGGGTCCACGCAGGAGATCGGCGCGGAGTGGCCGACGCCGCGCGGGTCGAAGCCCACGAAGTCGTACGCCTTCGCGATCTTGGTCCACAGCGGGTTCTTGGTGGTGACGCGGCTCGGGAACCGCATGCCCGAACCGCCGGGGCCACCGGGGTTGTAGACGAGGGAGCCCTGGCGCTCCTTCGTGTCGCCGGTGCTGCGGGCCCGGTCGACGGCGATCTTGATGGTGCGTCCGTTGGGCTTGGCGTAGTCGACCGGAACGGTGACATAGCCGCACTGGATGGGGGTCTTCAGACCCCAGTCGGCGGGGCAGTCCTTCCAGTCGATGCCTTTCTTGGCTGCGCGCGCGGCGGCGGTCTGTACGCCACGCGCTTCCTTCGATGCGCCCTTGTGGTGTTCGCCCGCGCTGGCGGGCGTGGCGGCTATCGCTCCCGCGAGGAGCGTGCCGGTCACCAGGGTGCCGGCGGCGCCGAGCGCTGCTGTTCGTCTCACTTGGTCGATCCCCCTGCTAGGTGCGCCGCTTGTGGCGGCGATGATCACAGAGCTACAGGGGGGATCCTTTCCTCTCGCATCCCTTCCTGAATAGGTTTGACCACCGCGAATCGGCGATTCTTTACCAACCCGTAGGAATTCTTCCGCTTATGGCGGGCCAGGGTGGTGCCCCCCGCGGGCGAACACGCGGCATCGGACGACAACGGGCCGCGGAGGGGCGATAACACGTCAATTGCCGGGGACCCACCGGTAGGGCATGTGCCAGAAGCAATGAGTAGGTAACCTTCCGTGCAGGCTCTCCCACACGCTGCCACGAGGGAGGGCTTCGGCGTTTTCGTCACGGTGCGCACCGAACGCCGCGAGCAGTCCCGTACGAGCAGTCCAGAAGGAGCCGAAGTGCCGGGTATCGATCAGGTGTTGTCCCGAGCGATGGGGATTCCCGGCGTCCTGGGCGCCGGGCTGATCGACTGGACCAGCGGACTGACGCTCGGTACGGCCGGGCGGGCGCCGCACGGCGATCACGAAGCGGCCGCCGCGGACACCGCAGAGGTCGTCCAAGCCGTGGCCCGCAACGCCACGTTCGACACCGCGGGCGGGTCCGCTCCGGATCTGGAGGACCTCATCATCACGGCCGCCGGCAGCTACCACCTCATACGCTTCGTGCACACGGCCTTCGACAGCCAGACGTATCTCTACCTCTGGCTGGACCGCGGGCAGGCCAACCTCGCCGTCGCCCGGCTACGGTTACGCGATCTGGCGGCGGAGCTGGTCGCGGCCTGAGAGATGGCCCTGCCCCTCCCTCCCCGCACACCGCCCGCTTCCGCCGGATTGCTCGAGCGGTTCGCCGCCGAAGGCGTCACCGGCGTTCTCCGCGGCCCGCACGGTTCCTTCTATCTCCTCGACGGCGCGGTCTACTGCGCCGAAGCCGCCACCGCACCGGGGCTCGACGTACGGCTCGCCGCCGCCGGCAAGGTGCCGTCGCACCGCTGGCAGAACGCCGTCGAAACCGCCGGCCCCGACCACCGCGGCGGCCAGTTCCTGGTACGGGAAGGCTGGCTGACCCAGGGCGAGCTGGAGATCTGTCACCTCGGCGCCCTCCTCGACGCCGCCTTCTTCGCGCTGCCGCTGCGGCCCGAGACCACCTCCTTCACCCCCGGCACCGCCCACTGGCTGGGCGTCGTACGGCGGATCAGCGCCGCCGCCCTCCAGCGCGCGACGGCCCGCCGCCGGGCGCTGCTCGACCGGCTGCGCCCCTGGGAGGCGGCCGACACCTCGCCCGTCGTCCCCGTCCCGCCGGGCCGCTCCGGCCCCTCCCCCACCACCGGCCGGCAGCGGCGGCTGCTCGCCCGCGCCGACGGCCGGCACACCCCGACCGAACTCGCCCGCGCCCTGGGCCAGTCCGCATTCGTGACACTGCTCGACATCCGTCGCCTCGCCGCGGCCGGTCTCATCCGGATGCCCCCGGCGACAGCGCTGCCCCGGCGGCGGCCCGGGGCCTGCCTGGACGGGCGTCCCGCGCCCGGCAGCCGCCCCACCCCGACCTGGCAACTCCCGGTCCCGGACATCCTCAGTACCGCCGACCCGGACATCGCCCTCCTGATCCGACTGCGTACGGCACTGGAGGAAAACCTGTGAGACGCAAACCCGTGAAGGCCTGCGCATTTCCGCGACCCTGCGAACCCCGGCCATGAAGACATTGCTCAGAAAGCTCGCCAGAAAAAGGAGACCGATGACGATCGAGCCCCTCTTGCAGGAAGAACTGCTGATGCTGCGGGATCAAGTACGCCATCTGCAGGGCGGAATGGTCGCCAGCGCGGACGGAATGGTCATCGCACACGATCTCCGGGACATCGAACCGGACGGCCTGGCCGCGCTCACCGCCGCGGCCATCGGCGTCGCCAAACGCCTCACCGAGGCGACCGGACAGGGCGGTTTCGAGGAATCCCTGACTCGCGGCACGGACGGCTACATAGCCGCCTACACGGCCGGCCGCCGCGCCGTCCTCACGGCCGTGGCCAGCACCGACACCAACGTGGGTCGACTGCATCTCCAGGCCAGGCGGGCCGCGGAACGCATCGGCGCGATCGTCGACGCCGCACCACGCCGGTAACCGGCCACCCCTTCACAGCAAAACATTCGCATTTTCCACATTCATATTTTTCCAGAATCGAAAGGCATAACCCATCATGGCTCAGATGGAAAACGCTCTCGCCGAAGCGATGTCGACGATCGAGGGCGCCATAGGCGTCGCCCTCGTCGACTACACCAGCGGAATGGCGCTCGCCACGCTCGGCGACAACAACGCCCTTGACCTCAATATCGCCGCGGCCGGAAACACCGATGTGGTACGCGCCAAGCTGCGCACCATGGAAATGCTGGAACTCCAGGGCGCCATTGAGGACATGCTCATCACGCTCACCGCGCAGTACCACATCATCCGGCCGGTGACCGGCAAGGGCAACAACGGTCTCTTCCTCTACCTGGTGCTGGACCGCAAGCGCGCCAATCTCGCACTGGCGCGCCACCGCCTCTCCCGGCTCGAAGCCGAACTGGAGGTGTGACGCACGGGAGGGCGCCCCACCGCACACCGGGCCGCCGGTCCGGGCGCCCTCAGCCGGCCGCGGCGCTCCGGGCGGCCTCCACCGCCTCGGCCGCCTCGTCCAGGAGGCGTCGCAGCTTCAGCGCGTCGGGGGCGACGACGGTGGCCAGGGCCGCGGGACCGGCGAGCGGTGCCAGCACGCCCTGCCCCGCGCCGTCGCCGTCTCCGGCCCCGGGCCGCTCGGCCGCCGCGTCCCCCAGCAGCCGTACGTCGGGCGGTTCGGCCTCCCACTCGGGGTCGGCGACGAGGAGTTGGCCGACCGCGCGATGGCCGTCCAGAACGGCCGAGGTGTCCCAGCCGGGGACACCGGGACCGTAGGCCGTCTCCTGGTCCAGCAGGGTGCGGCCGGCCCGGCGCACCGTCAGCCGGCTGCGCAGGGTCCCCGGCCGCTCGCCGCTGCGGCCCAGCACCTGCTCCTCACGGAGTACGAGGCGTGCGGTGGGGGCCAGGTCGACGGTCGTGGTCATCCGCAGATCGCTGCCCGCGGCGGAGATCAGCGGTTCGGGGAGCCAGTCCAGGCGTGCGCCGTCGGCCACCGTCAACCGTACGTCGTAGGTGGCGGGTTCGCCGGTACGGCCGGGCAGCGCGACGGTCGCCGCGGCGGACGTGATCCGCACCGCCGTCCCGGCCTCGGCGGTGACCTCGATGGCCAGCCGGTCCCCGCCCAGGGGGGCGCTCATGGCGCCGACGACGCACACCCGGGCCTGGTTGCCGTGCGCCCGGAGGCGGCGCAGCGCGAGCGGTCCGTCGCCGTCGAGGACGGGCAGCCGGGTGCTGCCCCGCGCGTCGGCCCGCGCCGTGATCCGCGCGGTGGCTCGCAGGCCGGTGACCGGCCTGGGTGGGCTGGGTGTCATGCCGGGCCCGCGGTCCAGTCCGCCAGCCGCGCGCGGACCCACTCCGCCACGGGCCCGACGCCGTTCTCCGACTTCAGGGCGGTGAAGGCGACGGGCAGTTCGCCGCGCTGCGCCTTGGCGTCGCGCGCCATGCCCGCCAGGTCGACGCCGACGTACGGCGCCAGGTCGGTCTTGTTGATGACGAGGAGGTCGGAGCTGGTGACGCCGGGGCCGCCCTTCCGCGGGATGTCGTCGCCGCCCGCCACGTCGATGACGAAGATCTGGCCGTCCACCAGCCCCTTGGAGAAGGTCGCGGTGAGGTTGTCGCCGCCGGACTCCACGAGGACCAGATCCAGGGGGCCGACCGCCTCCTCCAGGTCCTCCACCGCCTCCAGGTTGGCGGAGATGTCGTCGCGGATCGCGGTGTGCGGACAGGCCCCGGTCTCGACGGCGCTGATCCGCTCGGCGGGCAGCACCGCCTCACGAAGCAGGAACTCGGCGTCCTCACGGGTGTAGATGTCATTGGTGACGACGGCGATGGACAACTCGTCGCGCAGCGCACGACACAGCGCGGCGACGGTCGCGGTCTTGCCGGTGCCGACCGGCCCTCCCAGACCGATGCGCAGGGCCCGGCGGCGGCCGTCCGGGCGTACGGGGTCGGCAGCGCTGTAGGTGTGGCGCTCGGGGAAGGTGTCCTTGTGGTCGAGGTGCATGGTCACTCCGGTGGTTCGTACGGCGGTGGGATGCGGCGCGGGCGCGGCGTCAGGACGCGAAGAGGCGCACCGGCCAGCCGACGTGCTGCTGCGCGGTGATGTCCAGCAGCGGCGCGGAGGCGGCGGGCAGCGCGTCGGTCCCTTCGGTGGCGACGCGGTGCGCGGCCTCGGCGCCCTGTTCCGCGACCTGTTCGAGTTCGGGGGCGAGGCGGGCGAGTACGGCGGTGGCGTCGAACGGGTCCAGGCTCAGCAGCCGGACCGCTGCCGTGGCCGGGCCGCTGATCGTCTCGTAGGCCACGGCGTGTGCGGCGTCCAGCGGTTCGAGGCCCGCCGACCGGGCGGCGAGGCCGAGGACGACGGGCTGGTGGGCGCCGCGTGGCCGGGCCGCGGCCAGCTCGTCCAGTTCGGCCGACGGCCAGGTCGCGCGGGCGGCCCGCATCATCTGCCGTCCCAGCTTGCGGGCGGTGGTCCGCAGCGCCGGCACAGGGGTACGGGCGTCGGCGGCGTCGTCCAGGAGCAGCGGATCACAGCCGGCGGCGGCCGCGGCGGCGAGCGCGGCCGCGACCAGGCCCGCCGTGTGCAGCCGGCCCCGGCAGAAGCGTTCCAGGGTGGCGGCGTCCTTGATGCGTCCCGCGGTGACGGCCGGTTCGGCGCCGCCCGAGTGGGCGTGCCCGCCGGCGGGGAACCGGCCGTCGGCGAGGACGAGCAGCGCTGCGCGGCTCATGGGTGGTGCTCCAGTTCGTGCATCGGCGCCGCTCAGAAGAGGAAGTACCGCTGGGCCATGGGGAGTTCGGCGGCGGGGGCGGGTTCGACCGTCTCGCCGTCGATGGTCACCGTGAAGGTGTCGGGGTCGACCTGGACGCGCGGCAGGGCGTCGTTGTTGCGCATATCGGCCTTGGTGAGGCCGCGGGTGCTGCGGATGGCCTCGAAGGGCTTGGCCAGCGGGAGCCGCTCGGGGAGGCCGTCCTCAAGGGCCTGCCGGGAGACGAAGTTGACGGAGTTGCTGCCGGGGGCCTTGCCGGTGGCGCCGAACATCGGGCGGGGCAGCACCGGCTGCGGGGTGGGGATGGACGCGTTGGCGTCCCCCATCTGCGCATAGGCGATCTGGCCGCCCTTGATGACGAGCTGCGGTTTGACGCCGAAGAACGCCGGGTCCCACAGGACGAGGTCGGCGAGCTTGCCGTTCTCGACGGAGCCCACGAGGTGGTCGATGCCCTGGGCGACGGCCGCGTTGATGGTGTATTTCGCGACGTACCTGCGGGCCCGGTTGTTGTCCGCTCCGCCGTCGCCGGCGAGGGTGCCGCGGCACCGCTTCATGACGTGCGCGGTCTGCCATGTACGCAGGACGACCTCGCCGATCCGGCCCATGGCCTGGGCGTCGGAGGACATGATCGAGATGGCGCCGAGGTCGTGCAGGATGTCCTCGGCGGCGATGGTGGAGGGCCGGATCCGGGACTCGGCGAAGGCGAGGTCCTCGGGGACGGCGGGGTTGAGGTGGTGGCAGACCATCAGCATGTCGAGATGTTCCTCGACGGTGTTGACGGTGTGCGGCCGCGTGGGGTTGGTGGACGCGGGCAGCACGTTCGGCTCGGAGACCATCGCGATCATGTCGGGGGCGTGGCCGCCGCCCGCGCCCTCGACGTGGAAGGCGTGGATGGAGCGGCCGGCGATGGCGGCGAGGGTGTCGCCGAGGAAGCCGGCCTCGTTCAACGTGTCGGTGTGGATCGCGAGCTGGGCGCCGCTCTCCTCACAGACCGTCAGGCAGGCGTCGATGACGGCCGGGGTCGCGCCCCAGTCCTCGTGGATCTTGAAGCCCAGGATGCCGGCCCGCAGCTGGTCGCGCATGGACGTGAGGGAGGTGGTGTTGCCCTTGCCGAGCAGTCCGACGTTGACCGGGAGGGAGTCCATCGACTCCAGCATCCGGGCGATGTGCCAGGCGCCGGGGGTGATGGTGGTGGCCTTGCTGCCCTCGGCGGGGCCGGTGCCGCCGCCGATCATGGTGGTGACGCCGGAGGCCAGCGCCTCGTCCGCCTGCTGAGGACAGATGAAGTGGACGTGGGTGTCGATGGCGCCGGCGGTGAGGATCTTGCCGTTGCCGGCGATGATCTCGGTCTCGGGGCCGATGACGAGGTCGGGGTGGACGCCGTCCATCGTGTCGGGGTTACCGGCCTTGCCGAGCGCGGTGATCCGGCCGTCGCGGATGCCGACATCGGCCTTGACGATGCCCCAGTGGTCCAGCACGACCACGCCGGTGATCACGGTGTCGGGGGTGCCCTCGGCGCGGGTGGCGCGGGACTGGCCCATCGATTCGCGGATCACCTTGCCGCCGCCGAAGACGGCTTCGTCGCCGGCCCGGCCGGGACCGCCGGAGCGGTCCTCGGTGATCTCGATGACGAGGTCGGTGTCGGCGAGCCGGATGCGGTCGCCGGTGGTGGGGCCGAAGAGGTCGGCGTACGCCTGGCGGGTCAGCTCAGCCATCGAGAGTGCCTCCGGTCTCGCCGCGCAGGCCCACCACGATCCGCTTGCCCCCTATGGGGACGAGTTCGATCTCGGTGGGGATGCCGGGCTCGAAGCGCACGGCGGAACCGGCCGCGACGTTCAGCCGCTTGCCATGCGCGGCCGCGCGGTCGAAGTCGAGACCGGGGTTGGCCTCCGCGAAGTGGTAGTGGGAGCCGACCTGGACAGGGCGGTCGGCGGCGTTGAGAACGGTCATACGCGTGACGGGGAGGCCCTCGTTGAGGCGCACCGGCTCGTCGGCGTGCTGGATCTGACCCGGGATCATCTTCGGCTCTCCCCTGGTCAGTCGATGGGTTCGTGGACGGTGACGAGTTTGGTGCCGTCCGGGAAGGTGGCCTCGACCTGGACGTCGTGGATCATCTCGGGGACGCCTTCCATGACGTCGTCGCGGCTGAGCACCTTGCGCCCCGAGGACATCAGCTCGGCGACGGTACGGCCGTCCCTGGCGCCTTCGAGGATGTGGGCGGTGAGCAGCGCGAGGGATTCCGGGTGGTTCAGTTTCAACCCCCGGGACCGTCGCTTTTCAGCCACGTCTGCCGCCACATGAATCATCAGCCGTTCCTGTTCATGCGGGGTCAGTTGCATACGTTCCACCTCACAGTCTTCCCGCCTGGATGCATTTATCCAGGTCACAGGCGTTAACACACCCGCATCGGTAGATGTACCACACAGCGATTAAAGGGGGAGCAAACCGAAATTCAGCGGCTGGCCATCAACAGTCCCACCATCGGAGGCTAGTTCGGCCGGATTTCGGTGGCGTTACATCAAAGGCCTCCCAAAGAGCCCTTCTTGCGCTTGACGTAACACGGCGTTCACCTATGCCCGATACGGCGCGACGTCCCCCGCATTCCGGACATAACCCACCAAGCGAACACCCCTGTCCGATATGCGCTCTTGACTTGGTGCGGAGCGGTCGCAATCCTCATGTGCGCGTCAAATCAGCTCCAACACCCCCCACACATGTATCGGAGCCACATCGTGTCCCGTTCTGCACGAATACGCCGGGCCGCCATCGCCACCGGCGCCGCCACGGCCCTGGCCACCACCCTCTTCATCACAGCCGGCGCCCACGCCGGCACCGCACCCGCGGCCGCCCCGGACATCGACGTCAAGGCCGTCAAGGCCGATCTGGACCAGCTCCAGAAGATCGCCGACGCCAACGGCGGCAACCGCGCCCACGGACAGCCGGGCCACAAGGCGTCCATCGACTTCATCAAGGAAAAGCTGGACAAGGCCGGATTCACCACCCAGGTCCAGGAGTTCGACAACAACGGCGCCACGGGCTACAACCTCGTCGCCGACTGGCCGGGCGGCGACGAGGGCAAGACCGTGATGGCCGGCGCCCACGTGGACTCGGTCGACGCGGGACCGGGCATCAACGACAACGGCTCCGGTTCGGCCGGCATCCTTGAGGTCGCGCTGGCGGTCGCCAAGTCGGAGCTCAAGCCCGCCAAGCACCTCCGGTTCGCCTGGTTCGGCGACGAAGAGGACGGCATGATCGGCTCGCAGGCCTACGTCGACAAGCTCGGCGCCGACAAGTCGAAGATCGACTCGTATCTGAACTTCGACATGATCGGCTCGCCCAACCCCGGCTACTTCGTCTACGACGACGACACCCGCCTGGAGAAGGTCTTCAAGGACTTCTTCAAGTCCAAGGACATCGCCACCGAGATCGAGACGGAGGGCGACGGCCGCTCCGACCACGCGTCCTTCAAGGACGTCGGCATCCCGGTCGGCGGGCTGTTCTCGGGCGCCGACTACATCAAGACCGAGGAGCAGGCGAAGAACTGGGGCGGCGAGGCGGGCAAGGCGTTCGACGCCTGCTACCACCAGTCCTGCGACACGTCGAAGAACATCGACGACAAGGCGCTGGACAACAACAGCGACGCCATCGCCCACGCCCTGTGGGAGCTCAGCTCCTGACGCCCGTCCCGCACCACACGGCCGTCACGGCCACCAGCGCACGACCCTGAGGTCAACCTCCCTCAGGACACCTCCCTGAGGTCACCTCTCCCGACCCGGTCGCCGATCCCCGGCGGCCGGGTCGCGGTGTTCCGCCGCGATGCCGAAGCGCCGCCGTTCGCCCGGAGCGGACGGCAGATGCCGCACGGTCGAGACCGTGCTGATCACCTGCTCCTCCTCCGGCTCACTGTCCCGCCGTCCGAGCTCTTCGAGTAGTTGCAGGTCAGCGGCTGATACCAGCGCCACCAGGGGCTTTCCGTGGCGTGTGACGACCACCCGCTCACCGCCGTAGACGACGCGGTTGATCAGATCCGCGAGTTCCGCGCGGGCTTGCGTCACCGGAATTTCGTAGGCCATGCTCCCATTCTAACGGGATGTACATCCTGTACATTTTTTACAGAGGAAAGGGGAGCAGACATGCTGCGACCGACGGCCCGCTATGTCCTGCCGGAGTTCACCGAGCGCACCTCCGACGGGATCCGCACCCTCGACCCGTACTCCAAGCTGCTCAGCGAGCGGATCGTGTTCCTGGGAACCCCCATCGACGACGCCTCCGCCAATGACGTCATGGCGCAGTTGATCCACCTCGAACACGCCGCCCCCGAACAGGACATCGCGCTCTACATCAACTCCCCCGGCGGCTCCTTCACCTCGATGACCGCCATCTACGACACGATGCGATTCATCTCCTGCGACGTCTCGACGGTCTGCCTGGGCCAGGCCGCATCCGCCGCCGCCGTCCTGCTGGCCGCCGGCACCCCCGGAAAGCGGCTGGCGCTCCCGGGCGCCCGGATCCTGATCCATCAGCCGTCCCTGAGCGAGCCTGTGCAGGGACAGGCCACCGACCTGCAGATCCAGGCGGAGGAACTGCTGCGCACCCGCGACAAACTGGAGGAGATGCTGACGCTGCACACCGGGCAGCCCCGGGTGCGGATCGCCGCGGACATCGAGCGCGACAAGATCTTCGACGCCATTGCCGCCCAGGAGTACGGCCTGATCGACGGACTCACCCGCAGCCGCAAGCAGCCGGCCGTCTCGTCCCCGGCGGGGTGAGCGCGGGTGCTGCCGCCGGAACTGCCACCGCTGCCCGCGCTGACGCGGGCCGAGGGTGAGCTGATCGACCGCTACCTGGAGGTCCTGGACCTGCTGGGCCGGATCAATCCGACCCGCAGCGGCTCCACGTACCGCAGCCTGCGTGCCGCCCAGGCGCTCGCCGCCAAGGCCGCCGAGCTGCGGGACGCGCTGACGCTGATGCACAACCGGGGCGAGAGCGAGCTGCACACCGAGACACTGACCCGGGCCCTGCGGGTCCTGGACGGCGAACGCCGGTCGCGGCTCGTCACGGTGCCGTCGCCCGAAGAGGTCTGACACGACACGCCGGGGCGGCCTCCCGTACGGCGTAGCGCTCGCGCCCGCCACGGGGAGACGGCGAATTGCGCGGCATTCGCACGCCTCGTACGGCACTTGCCGTTTCACCCCTGGTGCCGGGCCCGTCGGTCACCCCGCCGACACCCCCGTACCGCCCATAACCCACCATTCAGCGCAAATGTGACCCATGCCACACCCTGCGGTTTCGCCTGGGCATCCGGGCGGCCGGTGCGTGACGATCCCTTCGACGACAAGACCCCGCCACAGCGACGGGGCGGTCCGGACGGGCGCCTCATCCCGCCGCCGTCCGGATGTCCGGTCGACGCGGCTGAGCCGGCGGGAGCGGAGGACCCGAGCACCACGGGCCCCGACAGGGCCTTCTCCGCACGCGGCTGACGAAGGGTTGCGCATGACCATGCGCACGCATGTGCCGGGTGCGCCGCTGTTGGCGCGCATGGGCACCCTCACCGCCCTCGCACTGGTCACCATCGCCGGCACGACACTGGCCCCCGGAGCGGCCACGGACGCCGAAGCCTCGTCCGTACCCGCCATGGCGTTACGGGTCGCCGCCTCCAAGAAGGGCTCGCCCTACCAATACGGCGCCCAGGGACCACATCGCTTCGACTGTTCGGGGCTGACGCGGTATTCGTTCAAGCGCGCGGGGCGGGCCCTGCCACGCACCGCCCTCGCGCAGTACCGCCACAGCAGGCATATCTCCGCCGCTGCCCGGAAGACCGGCGACCTGGTCTTCTTCCATTCGGGCAGGGGCGTTTACCACGTCGGCATCTACGCCGGCAGAGGCCGCATCTGGCATGCGCCGAAGGCCGGCAGCGCGGTCCGCCTGGAACGGATCTGGAGCCGCGCCATCTCCTACGGGCGGGTGCGATGACCTGCGGCGATGCGGTGCGCACGGTCAATTGTCAGTGGGCGCCGATAACTTGCCCATGTGACCACGGAACGGAATGAGGGGCGGGGGCGGGCCGGGTGTCCGCCGACCGCGCGCCGATCGCACGGCCGCGTCAGGCGAGCGCCAGCTCCACGAGCAGGATGCCGCCCAGGGCGGTCAGCAGGGCCCCGGTCGCCGCCTCCAGCGCGCGGGCGACCCGCGGGCGGCGCAGCCAGCCGCCGAGCCGGTCGACGAGCAGTGCGACGGCGGGGAACCACACCAGCGCCATCGCGACGACCATGGTCGCGAGCAGCAGGGTGCGGGGCAGCGCGGGCTGGCCCGCGGGCACGAACTGCGGGAGCAGACTGAGGAAGAGAACGGGGGCCTTGGGATTGAGCGCGTTGGTCAGAAAGCCCTGGCGCAGGCTCTGCGCGATGCCGGAGCGGGCCGCGCCGTGGTGGGCGGCGTCGTCGGGGTGTGCGGTCGCGCCCGTGGGGGTGGATGGGGCGGTTGACGGGTCCGGGGCGAGCGGCCGGCGGACGGCCGCCAGTGCGCGGATACCGAGGTACAACAGATAGGCGCCGCCGAGGAGTTGGACGGCACCGAAGAGCGCGGGCACGGCGACGAGTACCGCCGCGAGCCCGGCCACCGCCAGCGCGGTGTGCACCAGCAGTCCGCCCGCGACTCCGATGGCGGCCGCCACTCCCGCCCGGCGCGAGTCGAGCGCGTTGCGCACCACGACCGTGAAGTCCGCGCCCGGCATGGTGACCATGCCAGCGGCGACTCCGGTGAAGGTGATCAGCTGTCCGTCCATGAGCACAGCTTCGCCGAAAGCAGCCTTTAATAGGTACTGGGAATCTTCTGGGTCTCCCTAAAGCGATGCTTAAGGCTGTCAAGGCTGATCCCGATTACTCAAGGAGCTGAGCTGCGATGTACGACCCGACGCGGCTGGCCGCTCTGGTGGCGGTGGCGGAGGCCGGTTCGATCACCCGCGCCGCGGACCGGCTCGGCTACACCGCGCCCGCGCTCTCCCAGCAGCTCGCCAAGCTGGAGCGGGAGGCGGGGACGGCGCTGCTGGTGCGCCACCATCGCGGCGCCCGGCTCACGGCGGCCGGCGAGCTGCTGCTCGTACGGGCCCGGCGGGTGCTCGACGAGCTGGACCTGGCGCGGCACGAGCTGTCCCGCCTGGCGGGACTGTCCGGCGGGCGGCTGCGCGTCGGCACCTTCATGACCGCCGGTACGCATCTGCTGCCGCCCGCGCTCAGCGCGTTCCGGCGCGCGCACCCCGATGTGGAGCTGAGCGTCACGGAGTACGTACCACCGCAGGGCACGGCGGCGGTGGCGCTCGGCGAGGTCGATCTGGCGCTGACGCATGAGTATGTGCCGGGCGAGCCGATGCCGGCCCCCGACGGGGTGCGGCTGGAGCCGCTGCTGACCGAGGAACTGGTGCTCGTCACGGCACCGGGCCACGCGCTGTCGGCGGGCACGGGACGGCTGCCGCTCGCCGAACTGTCCGGTCAGCCGCTGGTCAGCATGGCACCGGCGAACCCCAACCGGCGCGGGGTGGAGGCGGCGCTGGCGGCGGCCGGAGCGAGTGTCGCGGTGCGCTGCGAGTCGCCGAGCTATGCCGTGGTGTGCGCGTTGGTGAGCGCCGGGCTCGGAGTGGCGGTGGTGCCGGAGATGATGGCGGCCGGCTCGGTGACTCCGCTGGGGATCCGCCGGCTGGAACCGCCCGAGCTGCACCGCACGATCTCGGTGGCCCACCGGTCCGGCGGCGGCCCCCCTGCCGCGGACACCCTCCGCGCCCTGCTGCGCGGCGCCTTCACCCGTAACGCCGCGCCGCCGTGAACCGGCGCCGTACGACGACTCTGGGCAACGACGCCTCAGGCCACGCCCACCGGCCACGGGATCCCGATCCACACCGTCTTGCCGCCCGACTCCGTGGGCGTGACCTTGAGACGGCCGCCGGCTTCCGCCGCGAGGGAGCGGATGATCACCATGCCCCGGCCGTTGTCCTGCTGCACCGCGGCGGGCAGCCGTTGCGGCCAGCGCGGATGGCTGTCGGTGACACCCACACGCAGCTGCTCGTCGCGGTCCAGCCGCAGCTCGACGGTGAAGGTCGGTGACTGCCCGAAGGTGTGCTGGACGGCGTTGGTGGCGAGCTCGGAGACGATCAGGCGGAGGGAGTCGGCGGTCCCGGTGTCGGCCGGCAGACCCCATTCGGCGAGCACGTCCAGCACATACCTGCGGGCGATGGAGACCGAGGCCGGTTCGGTCGGCAGGGTGAACGAGGATTCCTGGTGGTCTGCCATCGCGACGCCGTCCCTTGTCCCACCGAGGCTCGGCTCGGGCACACCGCCCGGAGAGCCGAGACGCCGCTCGGGACACCGATGCGGCCTCGGACTGCTTCTCTGCGCCAGCCTGCCATCCGGGCGGCCGGGGGTGGGGCAATCCACCAAGATCTATATAGATCTGTCGCCCAATGCGGTGAACTCTGCGACGCGGGACCGTTTTCCGACGGCATCAGGGAGGGTCGTGGCGTAGGCGTACCCGACCGCGGCGTTCAGAAATGAGGCGGCCAAGGCCGTAGCCGACGCCGGGCCGCACCACGCGGACAGACCGTCAGGGGCCGCCACCCGGTCAGGGGCCGCCGCGCCTCACCCTCCGTCAGAACCCCGGCGCCGTCCGCACCACCGTCCCGACCGCCATATCGATCTGCTCATCCGTCAGATCCGCACGGGCGGTGAGCCGCAGCCTGGAGATGCCGTCGGGTACGGACGGGGGCCGGAAGCAGCCGACGACGAGGCCGGCCTCCCGGCAGTCGGACGCCCAGCGGACCGCCTGTTCCGGTGACGGGGCCCGTACGGAGACCACCGCGGCGTCCGGCCGTACCGCCGCCAGACCGGCCGCGGTGAGCCTGTCGTGCAGCTCCCCGGCGACCTGCCCGACCCGGGCGGCGCGCTGCGGCTCGCCGCGCAGCAGGCGCAGCGCCGCGAGGGCGCCGCCCGCAGCCGCCGGTGCCAGGCCGGTGTCGAAGATGAACGACCGGGCGGTGTTGACGAGGTGCTCGATGACGCGGGCCGGGCCCAGCACCGCACCACCCTGGGAGCCGAGCGATTTGGAGAGGGTCACGGTGGCCACCACATCGCCGTCACCGGCGAGTCCGGCGGCGGCCGGCGCGCCGCGTCCTCCGTCGCCCAGGACGCCCAGGCCGTGCGCGTCGTCGACGAGGAGGGCGGCGCCCCGCGCCCGGCAGACCTCGGCGAGGGCCGGCAGCGGCGCAGCGTCTCCGTCGACCGAGAACACCGAGTCGGTGACGGCCAGCGCCCTGCCGTCATGGCCGGTCAGGGCGGTGCGTACGGCCTCCGGATCGGCGTGCGGGACGACGGCCGTACGCGCCCGGGAGAGGCGGCAGCCGTCAATCAGGGAAGCGTGGTTGCCCGAGTCGGAGACGATGAGGGTGGCGCGGTCGGTGAGCGCGGTGACGGCCGCGAGGTTGGCGGCGTAGCCGGAGGAGAGCACCAGGGCCGCCTCGAAGCCGCAGAACGCGGCGAGTTCCTCCTCCAGCCGGGCGTGCAGTTCCGTACTCCCGGTGACCAGGCGGGATCCGGTGGCGCCGGCGCCCCAGCGGTGCGCCGCCTCGGCCGCGCCGTGGGTGACCTCCGGGTGCCGGGCCAGCCCGAGGTAGTCGTTGCTCGCCAGGTCCAGCAGCGGGGAGTCGGCGGGGCGGGGGCGCAGGGTGCGGACGAGCCCGGCGCGCCGGCGTTCGTCGCGCGCCGCGTCGACCCAGTCGAAGGCCGCGCCGAAGCCCTGCCGCGGGGCGGCGGTGCGCGACTCGCCCGACGGCGGCACGACGGACGACTCGTCGGGCGTCACGGGCAGGGAGTCGTGGAGCAGCGACGGGGCGGAGTCCTGCGGCATCGGCGTCCTTCGTCTTTCGGCCTCGATGAGGGGCCGGGTGAGATGACGGGCCGTATTCGGCCTCGATTGTGGGCTGTCGATAGACGTTAGCGGTCGTTTCCCAGCCACACGGTGTGGCGATACACACACCCCGATCCTTGCGTGTTGTGGGAATCCTCCTTGGCCGGGGGCGGTGGCGTACGTCAGGATCAACGCCATGGACCTGCTGAACACACTGGTGGACAAGGGACTGCGGCGCGAGTTGCCGACCCGTGAAGAGGCGCTCGCCGTACTGGCGACCTCCGATGACGAACTGCTCGATGTCGTGGCCGCGGCCGGAAAGGTGCGCCGCCAGTGGTTCGGGCGGCGGGTCAAGCTCAACTATCTCGTCAACCTCAAGTCGGGCCTGTGCCCGGAGGACTGCTCGTACTGTTCCCAGCGTCTGGGGTCCAAGGCCGAGATCCTCAAGTACACCTGGCTGAAGCCCGATGACGCCTCGAAGGCGGCGGCCGCCGGGGTGGCCGGCGGCGCCAAGCGGGTGTGCCTGGTGGCCAGTGGCCGAGGCCCCACGGACAAGGACGTGGACCGCGTCTCGGAGACCATCGCCGCCATCAAGGAGCAGAACGAGGGCGTCGAGGTGTGCGCCTGCCTGGGGCTGCTCTCCGACGGCCAGGCCGGCCGGCTGCGCGAGGCGGGCGCCGACGCGTACAACCACAACCTCAACACGTCAGAAGCCACATACGGCGACATCTGCACCACGCACGACTTCTCGGACCGGGTGTCCACCGTCCAGCAGGCCCAGGCGGCCGGAATGTCCGCCTGCTCCGGTCTGATCGCCGGTATGGGCGAGAGCGACGCGGACCTCGTGGACGTGGTCTTCGCGCTGCGCGAGCTGGACCCCGACTCGGTCCCGGTCAACTTCCTCATCCCGTTCGAGGGCACCCCCCTCGCCAAGGAGTGGAACCTGACCCCGCAACGCGCGCTGCGCATTTTGGCGATGGTGCGATTCGTCTGCCCGGACATCGAGGTACGGCTGGCCGGCGGCCGCGAGGTGCATCTGCGGAGCATGCAGCCGCTCGCCCTGCACCTCGTCAACTCCATCTTCCTCGGCGACTACCTGACCAGTGAGGGCCAGGCGGGCAAGGACGACCTCGCGATGATCGCGGACGCCGGCTTCGAGGTGGAGGGCACGGACACCACGACGCTGCCCGAGCACCGCAGGCAGGGCTGCGGCGAGGCACACGGGGGTTGCGGAGAGGCGCACGGAGCTTGCGGCGAGGCACCCGCGGAGACCACCGCCGCCGCCTCCGACGACGTGTCCGACGTCGTTCCCGCCCCCGCCGAGGAGACCCGCCGGGACCTGGTCTCGGTGCGCCGCCGCGGCGCCGGCACCGACCTTCCGCCCAATGCCTGAGCCGCTCACTCCGCAGGACCTGCTCGCACTCGACCGGCAGCATGTGTGGCATCCGTACGGGCCGATGCCCGGCAAGACCGCACCGCTGCTGGTCGAGTCGGCGTCCGGAGTACGGCTCCGACTGGCCCAACCGGTCGAGGAACAGGCCGAGTTGGTGGACGGCATGTCGTCGTGGTGGTCGGCGGTGCACGGCTACAACCACCCGGTGCTCAACGACGCCGCGCGCGGACAGCTGGAACGGATGAGCCATGTGATGTTCGGCGGGCTCACCCACGAGCCCGCCGTACGCCTGGCGAAACGTCTCGTCGACATCACCCCGGAGCCGCTCCAGCATGTCTTCCTCGCCGACTCCGGCTCGGTGTCGGTCGAGGTCGCCGTCAAGATGTGCCTCCAGTACTGGCGCTCGGTCGGGCAGCCGCGCAAACAGCGGCTGCTGACATGGCGGGGCGGCTACCACGGCGACACCTGGCAGCCGATGTCCGTCTGCGACCCCGACGGCGGAATGCACGAGCTGTGGCAAGGGGTGCTGCCGCGGCAGATCTTCGCGGACGCGCCGCCGGCCGGCTTCGACGCGGCACCCGACGCGGCCTACGCGGCGCATCTGCGGGAGCTGATCGCCCGGCACGCCGACGAGCTGGCGGCGGTGATCGTCGAGCCCGTCGTCCAGGGCGCGGGCGGAATGTCCTTCCACTCCCCCGCCTACCTGCGCGTCCTCCGGGAAGCCTGCGACGCGCACGACGTCCTGCTCATCTTCGACGAGATCGCCACCGGCTTCGGCCGCACGGGCGCCCTCTTCGCGGCCGAACACGCGGCCGTCGCACCGGACGTGATGTGCGTCGGCAAGGCCCTGACCGGCGGCTATCTGACCCTCGGGGCGACGCTCTGCACCACGGCCATCGCGGACGGCATCTCCCGCGGCGAACTCCCCGTCCTGGCGCACGGCCCCACTTTCATGGGCAACCCGCTCGCCGCCGCCGTCGCGGACGCCTCGATCGATCTGCTGCTGTCGCAGGACTGGGTGCAGGAGGTCAAGCGCATCGAGGCAGGGCTGCGGGAGGGGATGGCGCCGGCCGCGAGCATCCCCGGGGTGCGGGAGGTACGCGTACTCGGCGCGATCGGCGTCATCCAGCTCGACCACGCGGTGGACATGGCGGCCGCGACCCGGGCGGCGGTACGGGAGGGCGTGTGGCTGCGCCCGTTCCGGGATCTGATCTACACGATGCCGCCGTACATCACGGGTGACGACGACCTGGCACGCATCTGCGCCGCCGTGTGCGCCGCGGCACGCGAGGGCTGAAAGGAACATGAAGGACATGTCGGTGCTGTTCGTCACGGGCACGGGAACCGAGATCGGCAAGACCGTGACCACCGCCGCGATAGCCGCGGCGGCGCTCGCCGGCGGCCGGTCGGTGGCGGTGCTCAAACCGGCACAGACCGGCGTCGGCGCGCACGAGACGGGCGACGCGGCGGAGGTGGAACGGCTGGCCGGACCGGTCACCACGGCCGAACTGGCCCGCTACCCGGACCCGTTGGCGCCCGCGACGGCGGCGCAGCGGGCCGGGCTGCCGCCGGTCGGCCCCGAGGAGATCGCCGAATCGGCCGCCAAGCTGGCCGCCTCGCACGACCTGGTCCTGGTCGAGGGCGCGGGCGGACTGCTCGTACGCTTCGACGCGGACGGCAACACCCTCGCCGACGCCGCGCGGCTGGCGGGCGCACCCGTCCTGGTCGTCGTCCAGGCCGGCCTCGGCACGCTCAACGCGACGGCCCTGACCGCACTGGCCCTGCGCTCGTACGGCCTCCACTGCCCCGGCGTCGTCATCGGAAGCTGGCCCGCCGCCCCCGATCTCGCGGCCCGCTGCAATCTCGCCGACCTCCCGGACGCGGCCGGCGCCCCGCTCCTCGGTCTGGTCCCGGAGGGATCCGGCGCGCTGCCGCCGAGCGACTTCCGCGCTGCGGCCCCCGACTGGCTGGCGCCGGAACTCGGCGGCACGGGCGACTTCCGCACTTCGCCCTCATCCTTCTCCCGTTCCTTCCCCGGGTAGCGACGGACCGTCTCCGGCGGGGGCGGTATTGCCTCCCCCGGCCGGCGGCTGGCGAGGGCACAGCACCGGCACGTCCACCGGCACGGCACCCGAAAACGCTGCCCTACGGGCCACGACGCGCTGACCTCGACGTACGCAAAACCGGGAACGAATTACTCTCCGTAATCGTTGCCGGAACATGAGGAGGCGTCAGGAGGCGTCAGGAGACAAGGGCAGCTCCCGCTCCCGCCACCAGCGCTGCCGTCACCGGATGCGTCGTCTGTTGTGGCTCCAGGCCATCCGCCAGTAGGCCATCCGCCAGTCACGGCCGTGCGTCGCCGGGGACTCGGCACCCGTTCAGCGGGGAGACTGGGGGCAGGAGCACCCACCACCGCGGAAAGGGGCCGTCATGCCGCAGCTCAGGAGGCATCCGAGAGGGACCGTGCACCACCCGGTCTTCGCCCGCTGTTACGCGCATTGCTACGGCCCGGGCCTGGACCGGCGGGCGGGCGTGGCGGCGCTGCGGGACGAGTTGCTGGCGGGCGTGACGGGCCGGGCCATCGAGGTGGGCGCGGGCAGCGGGCTGAACTTCCCGCACTATCCGGGGGCCGTGTCGGAGGTGGTGGCGATCGAGCCGGAGTCCACGCTGCGGGAGGCGGCACGGACGGCGGCGGCGCGGGCCACGGTGCCGGTGGACGTGGTGCCGGGGGTGGCGGAGGCGCTGCCGGTGAAGAGCGAGGCGTTCGACACGGCGGTGGCGTCGCTGGTGCTGTGTTCCGTACGGGATGTTCGGCGGGCGCTGGCGGAGTTGCGGCGGGTGCTGCGGCCCGGCGGTGAGCTGCGGTTCTTCGAGCACGGGCGGGCGGCGGGGCGGGGGTTGGCGGCGGTGCAGTGGTCGCTGGACCGGACGCTGTGGCCGCTGCTGATGGGTGGCTGTCACACCTGGCGGGATCCGTTGGGGGAGATCCGGGCGGCGGGGTTCGAGGTGGTGCGGGTCCGGCGGCTGAGGGTGCCGGAGCGCCGTCCGACGCTGCCGTCGTCGCCGGCGGTGCTGGGGACGGCGCTGCGGCCGCCGGACTGAGCGGGCGTCACACCGCCGGCTGTGGAGGCCGGCGAGCGACCTGGGGCGCCGGGGGCGTGCCGTTCCCCCTGCCGCCGGAGGGGATGCCGCACGATGTGATCCGTGTCCCTCCCGGCCCCGGTACCTCACCTGAAGCGCAGTCTGCGCCGTTTCGACATCATGGCGATGAGTGTCGCCGCGGTGATCTCCTTCGATGTGATCGGGCAGATCGCCAGCGGCGGTGGCCAGGCCGTCACCTGGATCTCCGTCATCGCGGTGGCGTTCCTGGTGCCGTACGCCCTGGTCTTCGCGGAGACCGGTGCCGCGTTCCCGCAGGAAGGCGGCCCCTACGTCTGGGTGGAACTCGCTTTCGGCCGGCTGGCGGCCTCACTGACCAGCATGTTCTATTGGGTCACCAATCCGGTGTGGCTGGGCGGTTCGCTGGTCTTCATCGCCGCCGACGGCTGGGACGGCTTCGTCTTTCCGCTCGGTTCCGGTACCGCCGCCGACTACATCTTCAAGCTGGTCTTCATCTGGGCGGCCATCCTCACCGCGGTCATCTCGCTGCGCCGGGGCAAATGGATCACCACGTCCGGTGCGGCGGCCAAGGTCCTGGCGCTGGCCTTCTTCACGGGGACCGCTGTGGCGTACGGCGTCCAGCATGGCTTCGAGGGCCTCCGGCAGGCCGCCTTCCTCCCGAGCGGCGCGGGGTTCCTGGCGCTCGTTCCGGTGCTGCTCTTCGCCTTCGTCGGGTTCGAGGCACCCAACGCGGCGGGGGACGAGATGTTCGATCCGCAGCGCGATGTCCCCGTCGCGATCGGGGTGTCCGGTCTGATCGCGACCAGCTGCTATCTGCTGCCGGTCCTGGCCATCCTCTCCGCCGCCCCGGCCGGGAGGATCACCGGCATCGGCGGCTTCCTGGACGCCGCGGGGCTGGTCTTCGATGTGTACGGGGAGTGGCGGGAGCCGCTGCTGACCTGCACCGGTGTGCTGTTCGTGGTCGCGCTGCTGACCCAGGGCAGCGCCTGGATGATCGTCGTCGACCGGATGCAGGCGATGGCGGCCTCCGACGGCGGGTTCTTCAGCGGCCGGCTCGGCGTCTTCCATGCGCGGCTGGGCACGCCGGTCCGGATGAATGTGCTCTCGGGCCTCACCGCCACCGTGTTCATGGTCGCCGCGATGCATCTGGCGAGCGGCGGCGCGTCGGACACCTTCGAGGTCGTGCTCAGCGTGGCGATCACCACGCTGCTGCTGTCCTATCTCACCATCGTCCCGGCGCTGCTGGTCCTGCGGGTGCGGCTGCCGGAGGTGCACCGTCCGTATCAAGTCCCTTTCGGGACACGGGGGTTCGCGGTCGCGACCGCGCTGGTCTACGCCTGGATCCTGCTCGGCTCCTGGGTGGCGCTGTTCCCCGGCACGCTGGAGCCGCTCGTCGGTATCGGCTACGACTTCCGGAAGACGTGGGGCGTCTCCCGGATGTCGTTCGAGGTGTTCACACTCGGGACGGTCCTGGTGCTGCTGGCCGTCGGGACCGCCGGGTATCTGATCCAGCACCTGCACGCCCGGGGGCAGGGCCGCGGCGACTGATCGGGGTGCCCGGCCCGCGCCGATGGCCGAGGCGACGGGGCGCCCTCCGCCGTCCGCATCGCGGAAATCCGTCGACACCGCGCCCCGCCCGGTGCTGGGATCGAGACCATGAGTGATCTTCACATCCGGGCCGCGACGCCGGCCGATCTCGATGCCGTACTGGCCTTCTGGAAGACCGCCGCCGAGGGCACCAGCATCAGCGATGACACCGAGGGCGTGGCGCGGCTGGTGGCCCGTGACCCCGAGTCGCTGCTGCTCGCGGAGGACGGGGGCGAGCTGGTGGGCACGGTGATCGCGGGCTTCGACGGCTGGCGTTGCCATCTCTACCGGCTGGCGGTGCATCCCGATCGCCGCCGGCAGGGCATAGGCGGCGGGCTGCTGGCGGCCGCCGAGGAGCGGTTCCGGGCGCTCGGCGGGCGCCGCGGTGATGCCATGGTGCTGGACCGCAATGAGACGGCGCATCGCGCGTGGCGGGCCGCGGGTTACGCGCCCGAGCCGCAGTGGAGCCGCTGGGTCAAGCATCTCGACGGCTGAGCGCAGCCTCTGGGGCCCGCCCCGGCCTGCGGGCGGGCCAGCACTCGCCGTCGACTTTGCTGATCCTTTACCATGGTGGTTCCCTCCCCCAGTGAAAGGTGTGTGAGCGTCCAGCCATGGGCGAGCCTCCCAGTTGCCGAGCACCCTCCCGGCACGGCGCGCTACGACATAGCGCGCACCTCCCGTTCCTGTTCGAACATGGGACGGAGGTGACCCGATGACCGAGCTGCTCCTTCTGGCCGTGGCGCTCCTCCTGACCCTCGCCTGCGGCGTCTTCGTCGCGGCCGAGTTCTCCCTGACGACCGTCGAGCGCAGTGATCTGGAGCGCGCCGTCGAGCGCGGCGAGCGCGGCGCGGACAGTGCCATGAGGGCCGTCCGTGGCCTGACCTTCCAGCTCTCGGGAGCGCAGCTCGGCATCACGGTGACCGGGCTGGTCATCGGCATGCTGTCCAAGCCGGCCATCGCCACGTTGCTGGCCGGCCCGCTCGACGCGCTGGGTCTGCCGCGGTCCGTCGCGGATTCGGTGGCCCTGGTGCTCGGTACGGTGATCTCCACGGTCGTCCTGATGGTCGTCGGCGAGCTGGTCCCGAAGAACTGGGCGATCTCCAGCCCGCTGGCCATCGCCAAGCGGGTCGCCACCGCGCAGCGCGGTTTCAGCGCCGCGTTCCGGCCGTTCATCCGCCATCTGAACAACACCGCGAACCGTACGGTCCGCCGGATGGGCCTGGAGCCCGCCGAGGAGCTGGCCTCCGCCCGCGGCCCGCAGGAGCTGGTGGCGCTGGCGCGGCACTCCGCCAAGGAGGGTGCGCTGGAGCCGGACACCGCCGAGCTGTTCGTCCGTACCCTCAATCTGCCCGAGCTGACCGCGGAGAACGTGATGACGCCGCGGGTGCAGGTGATGGCCCTGGACGTGCAGTCCACCGCCGAGGATGTGGCCAACGCGACCCGGGCGACCGGGCTGTCCCGCTTCCCCGTCTACCGCGGCAGCCTGGACAGCGTCGTCGGCGTCGCGCACATCAAGGACGTACTGACCATCCCGGCCGACCGCCGCCCCCGCCACCCCGTCTCCGAGCTGCTGCGCGAGCCGCTGCTGGTGCCGGAGACGCTGACCGTGGACCGGCTGCTGGACCGGCTGTCCGGCAAGCGCACGATGGCCGTGGTCATCGACGAGTACGGCGGCACGGCCGGCGTGGCGACACTGGAGGACATCGTCGAGGAGGTCGTCGGCGAGGTCCGCGACGAGCACGACCCGCTGGAGACGCCCGATCTCGCGCCGGCCGGCACCGACGCGCACGGCCGCAGCGTCTACCAGGCCGACGGCGCCGCCCGCACCGACCAGCTGCGGCGGATCGGGCTCCGGCTGCCGGACGGCCCGTACGAGACCCTGGCCGGCCTGATCGCCACCGATCTGGGCCGGATCCCCGTGGGCGGCGACACCGTCGAGGTCGCCGGCTGGACGATGGACGTCCTCGACGCCACCGGCCATCGCGCGGCGCGCGTACTGCTGCACGCCCCGCTGCCCGGCAGCACCGACGGCCGGGCCGACGACGGCGAGGCCGGCCGATGACCGCGCTCCAGCTGTTCGTGGGCCTGCTGACGCTGGTCGTCAACGCCTTCTTCGTGGGCGCCGAGTTCGCGCTGATCTCGGTGCGCCGCAGCCAGATCGAGCCGTACGCCGAGCACGGCGACCGCCGGGCGCACAGCGTGCTGTGGGGGCTGGAGCATGTCTCCGCGCTGCTGGCCGCCGCTCAGCTGGGCATCACGCTGTGCACGCTGGTGCTGGGCGCGGTCGCCGAGCCGGCCATCGCGCACCTCCTGGAGCCGGTGTTCCATGCGGTCGGCATCTCGCACACGCTCATCCACCCCATCTCGTTCGTGATCGCCCTCTCCCTGGCGACGTATCTGCACATGCTCTTCGGCGAGATGGTGCCGAAGAACGTCGCGCTGGCCGAGCCGGTACGCAGTGCGCTGGTGCTGGGCCCGCCGCTGGTCGCGCTGACCCGGGCGCTGCGCCCGGTGATCTTCGCGATCAACGCGCTGGCCAACGGGCTGCTGAAGCTGCTGCGGGTCCAGGTCAGGGGCGAGGTGGCCGCGACGTTCTCGGACGACCAGCTCGCCAAGATGGTCGAGGACTCTGGGGACGCCGGTCTGCTCGACGAACGGGCCAAGCGGCGGCTGCGGGACGCCCTGGAACTGGGGCGGCGCCCCGTCAGGGATGTCGTCCTGCCCGTCGAGAAGGTGGTGTCCGCCCGGATGGGCATCACCCCCGAGGGCCTGGAGCAGCTCGCCGCCGAGTCCGGCTTCTCCCGCTTCCCGGTCCTCGACGACAACCGACGCATCCTGGGCTATCTGCACGTCAAGGACGCGCTGGACGCCATGCCGCGGGATGTGCCGTTCCCGGTCTCCGCGCTGCGCCCGATCGCCCGGGTCAGGGCGGCGACGCTGCTGGACGACGTCCTGACGGCGATGCGCGGCTCCAGTACGCATCTGGCGGCGGTGATCGCGGACGACGGGACGCTGGCCGGGCTGGTCACGATGGAGGACGTGCTGCGGGAACTGGTGCTGCAGCGGCCGCCGGGCTAGCGCGCTGCGCTGCGCTCGGGCTGAGCTAGGCCGCCCTGCGGCCGGGCCCCGCCCGTTGGGTGCGGGAAAGCGGGTGAGGGTCCGACCGGTCGGTATGTCAGGCGGTAGGATCTCCGCTTCATGGAGATGAATGCTCGCTACACCAGTTTCGTCGCGGTCGGCGACAGCTTCACCGAGGGAATGTCGGACGGCCTGCCGGACGGCTCGTACCGCGGCTGGGCCGATCTGCTCGCGGCCCGGCTGGCGGCGCGCACCCCCGGCTTCCGGTACGCCAATCTCGCGGTGCGCGGCAAGCTCATCGGGCAGATCGCCGACGAGCAGTGCGGTCCGGCGGCCTCGATGGGCGCCGACCTGGTGACGCTGGTCGGCGGGCTCAACGACGTGCTGCGGCCGCAGTGCGACGTCGAGCAGGTGTGCACCCGGCTGGCGGACGCGGCCGGGCTGCTGGCGAAGGGCGGCGGACAGCTGGTGCTGATGCGCAGCCCCGGCCGGCGGGGTCCGGTGCTGGAGCGCTTCCGGCCGCGTATGGAGCAGCTGTTCGCGCGGATCGACGAGCTGGCCGCACAGCACGGAGCGGTGGTCGTCGACCTGTACGCATCGCGGGCGCTGGCCGACCCGCGGCTGTGGGCGGACGACCGGCTCCATCTGAACGCCGAGGGGCACCGCCGGGTCGCGGAGGCCGTCTGGCAGGCGCTGGGCCTGGACGCCGAGTCGGACTGGGACGCGCCGCTGCCGGCCGCCGCTCCGCCGGGCTGGGGCGCGCGGCGGGCCGCGGATGTGCGGTTCGCGCGCGAACATCTGGTGCCGTGGATAGGGCGCCGGCTCACCGGGCGGTCGTCGGGCGACGGCCGCCCCGCCAAGCGTCCCGAACTGCTGCCCTACGAGGGCTGACGCCACCGCCGGTCGCCACGTCCGCTCCGGGGCTCGCCCCTTGGAGGAAACCACAGCCGGGACCGGGGCGCTGGCCTGCGTAAATCGCCAGTAGACTCTGCCCACGTGACTGCTGTGTCTGCGAAGCCTCGCATCCCCAATGTCCTGGCCGGCCGCTACGCCTCCGCGGAGCTTGCCGTGCTGTGGTCCCCCGAGTACAAGGTCAAGCTGGAGCGGAAGCTGTGGCTTGCCGTGCTGCGTGCGCAGAAGGACCTGGGGGTGGAGGTTCCCGAGCAGGCGCTGGCCGACTACGAGCGGGTCCTGGAGACCGTCGACCTGGCCTCGATCGCCGAGCGCGAGAAGGTCACCCGGCATGACGTCAAGGCCCGGATCGAGGAGTTCAACGCCCTCGCCGGGCACGAGCAGGTCCACAAGGGCATGACCTCCCGCGACCTGACGGAGAACGTCGAGCAGCTGCAGGTGCGGCTGTCGCTGGAGCTGATGCGGGACCGTACCGTCGCGGTGCTGGCGCGGCTCGGGTCGCTGGCCGCCCAGAACGCCGAGCTGGTCATGGCGGGCCGCTCGCACAACGTCGCCGCGCAGGCCACGACGCTGGGCAAGCGCTTCGCGACCGCCGCGGACGAACTGCTGGTGGCGTACGGGCGGCTGGCGGACCTGCTCGCGCGCTACCCGCTGCGCGGCATCAAGGGCCCGGTCGGCACCGCGCAGGACATGCTGGACCTGCTGGGCGGTGACGCCACGAAGCTCGCCGAGCTGGAGCAGCGGATCGCCGCTCACCTCGGCTTCGGGCAGAACTTCACCTCGGTCGGCCAGGTCTACCCGCGCTCCCTGGACTACGACGTGGTCACCGCGCTGGTGCAGCTCGCCGCCGCCCCCTCGTCGATCGCCAAGACGATCCGGCTGATGGCCGGGCACGAGCTGGTCACCGAGGGCTTCAAGCCCGGCCAGGTCGGCTCCTCCGCGATGCCGCACAAGATGAACACCCGCTCCTGCGAGCGCGTCAACGGCCTGATGGTGATCCTGCGCGGCTACGCCTCGATGGCCGGTGAGCTCTCCGGCGACCAGTGGAACGAGGGCGACGTCTCCTGCTCCGTGGTCCGCCGGGTCGCCCTGCCGGACTCCTTCTTCGCCCTGGACGGCCTGCTGGAGACCTTCCTGACGGTGCTGGACGAGTTCGGTGCCTTCCCGGCCGTCGTCGCCCGCGAGCTGGACCGTTACCTGCCCTTCCTCGCCACCACGAAGGTGCTGATGGGTTCCGTGCGCGCCGGGGTGGGCCGCGAGGAGGCGCACGAGGCGATCAAGGAGAACGCGGTGGCGTCGGCGCTGGCCATGCGCGAGCAGGGCGCGGAGCGCAATGAGCTGCTGGACAAGCTGGCGGCGGACCCGCGGATCCCGCTGGACAAGGCGCAGTTGGACGCCCTGATGGCGGACAAGCTGTCGTTCACGGGCGCGGCGGCCGACCAGGTGGCGTCCGTCGTCGACCGGATCGAGGAGATCGCCAAGCAGCACCCCGAGGCCGCGGCGTACACGCCGGGCGCGATTCTCTGACGGTCGCCGACGTGGGTTTCACACCCGAGGAACTGCGGGCCGCTCGCGATCGCCTCGTCCCTGACGTGGCGGCGAGCGGCCTGCGGGTCCTTTTCTGCGGTATCAATCCGGGGCTGATGACGGCGGCCACCGGCCACCACTTCGCGCGGCCCGGCAACCGCTTCTGGCCGGTCCTGCACGCCTCCGGCTTCACGCCCCGGCTCTTCGCGCCGGCCGAGCAGGAGGAGCTGCTGGCGCACGGCCTGGGCATCACCAATGTCGTGGCGCGGGCGACCGCCAAGGCCGACGAGCTGTCGGCGGAGGAGTACCGCGAGGGCGGCCGGCTGCTGGCCGAGAAGGTGGACCGGCTGCGGCCGCGCTGGCTCGCCGTCGCGGGCGTCACGGCCTACCGGGTCGCCTTCGGCGACAAGCACGCCGCGATCGGCCCGCAGCAGCGCACCCTCGGCGGGACCCGCATCTGGGCGCTGCCCAACCCCAGCGGGCTGAACGCCCATTGGACGCTGGCGACCATGGCGGAGGAGTACGGAAGGCTGCGGACGGCTGCGTTCGCCGAGGACTGAGGGGCATCCCCGGTCGCAAGTACAGCGGCGGCGTCCGACGAAGCCTGCCCGGCGTCCCCGGCACTGTGCACGGCGGCGTCCGACGAACTGGGAGAGGCGCCCCCGCCTCACCACAGCGGGTCCCCCACGTCCTCCTCCCCCACCGCCACCAGCAGCTGGAAGGGCAGTTCGCGGTCTCCCTGGCCCACGCCCACGCCGACCCAGCGGCCGGCCACCCGCCAGCCGTACATCTGCGGGACATACCCGCACAGCGAGTCCAGCGGCGGCCGGACCGGTATGCCCATGGCCGACCGCTCCAGATGAGCTCCGAGGTCGAGTATGCCGGGCGGGCCCCAGCGTAAGGACAGCGCTTGCACCAGCGCCGTCAGCTCGGCCTCGAATTCGTCCAGGGCCGCCGCCACCTCGGTGAGATCCGCGTCCCAGAAATCCCCGCTGACCCGCAGGTCGGCTATGTGGAAGCCCGGCCCGCTCTCGACCATGGCGGCACAGCCCGGCTGAGCCGGGAAATCCCGCAGGCGCAACCGGTCGATGGCGGTCAGATACTCGTCGATGGTCATGCCGTCAGTAAACCGCCCGGGTCTGACAATTGGCCTTCCGTCAGTCCGGAAGGTGGCCGGCACACGGCGCGGTCAGACGTCACGGCGCGAAAGGGACCACCAGCCCGCGCCCGCCGCAAGCGCCACCCAGCAGGCCATCACCGCCATGCCGGACCACGCCCCCAGGACCCCGTCGGGCGTGCTGTGCAGGATCTGCTGGCCGGCCCGGTCCGGCAGGAACTGGCCCGCTTTCCTGGTCGCGTCCAGCGATCCGAGCATGGGGAACAGCGAGAGGAAGAGCGGGACGAGCAGGCTCAGCGCGCCGACGGGGCTGCGCACCACCGCGGCGAAGCCGGCGGACAGCACGGCGAGCAGGGCGAGGTAGAGGCCGCAGCCGACGGCGGCCCGGACCGCGCCCGGGGCACCGGGACCCACGCCCATGTCGCCGAGGAACGCCTGGCCGCCGAGCAGCGCGGCGAAGCCGGTGACCAGTCCCACGACCAGGCCGAGCACCCCGACGCAGCCCAGCTTGCCCGCGTACAGCAGACCACGGCGCGGTACGGCGGCGAGTGAGACGCGGATGGAGCCGCCGGACCACTCCCCCGCGACCGTCAGGACGCCGAAGGCGACGGCGGCGAACTGGCCGAAGTTGAGGCCGAAGAAGGCGGTGAAGACCGGGTCGAAGTCCGGGCCCTCGTGGGTGTAGTCGGTGCTGCCGCAGACCAGGCAGCCGATCCCGGCGGTCGCCACCAGGATGGCGGCGAGGGAGAGGTGGAGCGAGCGCAAGGAGCGGATCTTGGTCCACTCGGAGCGGAGTACGGCGGTGAGCGTCACGGTGTCAGGCCTCCTGGGTCGTGGGGGCGGCGGTGACGAACTCCGCGGCGTCCGCGGTCAGTCGCAGATAGGCGTCCTCCAGGGAGGGTGCTTCGTCGGCGAGTTCGAGGACCGGGATGCCGTGCCGGGCGGCCAGCGCGCCGACGTCGGCGGGTTCCACGCCCTCGACCAGCCAGCGCCCGGCTCCGTCCGGCACCGCCTCGAATCCGACGCGGGCGAGTTCGGCGTGCAGTCGTTTCCCCTCGGTCGTCCGCACCCGCACCCTGCGGTGGGTGTTGTGCCGGATGAAGGTGCCCATCGCGGTGTCGGCCAGCAGCCTGCCGCGCCCCAGGACGATCAAGTGGTCGGCGGTGAGGGCGGTTTCGGTCATCAGATGGCTGGAGATCAGGACGGTGCGGCCGTCGGCGGCGAGCCGCTTGAGGAGGGTGCGGATCCAGATGATGCCCTCGGGGTCCAGGCCGTTGGCAGGTTCGTCGAGCATCAGCACGGCGGGGTCGCCGAGCAGGGCGGCGGCGATCCCCAGCCGCTGGCGCATGCCGAGCGAGAAGGTCCGTACCCGCTTGCGTGCGACCGGTGCCAGCCCGGTCTCCGCCAGCACCTCGTCGACCCGCCGCGCCGGGATGCGGTTGCTGTGAGCGAGGGCGAGGAGGTGGTCACGGGCCCGGCGGGCCTTGTGGGCGGCGCCGGCGTCGAGGAGCGCGCCCACGTGCCGCAGGGGGTCGGCCAGTTCGCGGAAGTGCCGGCCGCCGACGGTCGCGGTCCCGGAGGTGGGCCGGTCCAGGCCGAGAACCACCCGCATGGTGGTGGATTTGCCGGCGCCGTTGGGGCCGAGGAACCCGGTTACCCGGCCCGGTTCCACGCGGAAGGTGAGGTCGTCGACGGCCCGCGCGGTTCCGTAGACCTTGGTCAGTCCTTGGATGTCGATGCTGGTCATGGCTCCAGGCTGGCGTCCGGACCGGGCCGCGGCCTCCCCCGACGGCGGGGAGCGGCTCCCCCGCCCGGGGGAGGTCCGGTGCGCGGCCCGCTGGCACGATGGCGGGGTGCACCTGAAGCCCGCAGTCGCGCACGGCCCGCTGTTGAGGGCCGTGCCCGCGCCCCTCTCGAAGGCCGTGACCTACAGCCGCTGGCTCCATCTGCTGACCGGCTCGGTGGCCGGGGTCCTCACCGGCTTTCTGCGCGGCGGAACGTTCCACCCTGGCGGGGGCCGCCCGTGGGTGTGTTTCGCGATCTTGCCCGTGCCGTTCCTCCTCCTGGCCGCACTGATTCCGGCGGTCCGACGGATCGAGGGCTCCCAGGCCCAACTGCTGCTGTTTCCCGGCCCGCAGCGCCCCGGCGGGCAAGCCGCTTCCGGGATCGGTACGACACCCTCGGCGACCTGGCGGGACCGTGGCCGTACGGCCGTGTGGTTGCTGCTGCGCCTCGAAGCCGGTGTGGCCGTGACGGCCCTGACCGTCCATCTGTCCTTTCTGGCCACCGCGTTCATTCTGGCGGCCGGCGGCCGCCCCACCCACTTCATGGGCCTGCCGGCGATCGAGGCACCCCACTGGTGGTACGCGCTGCTCGCGCCGCTGCCGCTCGCGCTGCTCCTCGCCGTCGCCATCGGTACGGGCTCGCTGATGGCCGCCGCCGCGCGATTGCTGCTCGGCCCCTCGGCCGCCGAGCGGCTGGCCGGGCTGGAGGCCCGTACGGAGCGCCTGCTCGAACACAACCGGCTGGCCCAGGAGTTGCACGACTCGATCGGGCATGCGCTGACCGTCGCCGTGGTCCAGGCGGGCGCGGCCCGCGCCGCCGGGTCGCCCGAGTTCACCGACCGCGCGCTGGCCGCCATCGAGGACACCGGGCGGCAGGCGCTGACCGACCTGGAGCGGGCGCTGCGGCTGCTGCGGGAGGACGCTCCCAGACCCTCCGACCGGCCCGCGCTCACCGAAGCCGAGCGCCTGATGGAGTCGGCGCGGGCGGCCGGTTCGACGGTACGAGCCGAACTGACCGGCCCGTTGGAGGCGTTGCCGGGGCCGGTGTCGCGGGAGGCGTACCGGATGCTTCAGGAGGCGCTGACGAATGTGCTGCGGCACGCGGGCCCGGTACCGGTGTCGGTGCGGATCGCCGCCGACGCGGACGCGCTGGAACTGGAGGTCCGCAACCCGCTGCGCACCTCGCCGCCGGGCGCCCCAGGTGCGACCGGTGCGGTCCGCACCGGCCGCGGTCTGCGCGGCATCCGCGAGCGGGCCGCGCTGCTCGGCGGCACGGCGGAGACCGGTCCGGGGGACGGGGAATGGCTGGTGCGCGCCCGGCTCCCGCTGGACCGGCTGGGACGCCCTCTAGGCTGATCCCGTGCCGATATCCGTACTCCTGGTCGACGACGAGCCCCTGGTACGCACCGGGCTGCGCGCCATCCTCGAAGCCCAGCCCGACATCACGGTGGCGGGCGAGGCGGCCGACGGGGCCGCCGTCATCCCCCTGGTCCGGCAACTGCGGCCCGACGTGATCGCCATGGACGTGCGGATGCCGCTCATGGACGGCATCGAGGCGACGCGCGCGGTGCTGCGCACGGTGCCCGAGCCGCCGAAAATCCTCGTCGTCACGACATTCGAGGACGACGAGTATGTCTACGAGGCGCTGCGGGCGGGCGCGGACGGCTTTCTGCTGAAACGTTCCCGGCCGACCGAGATCGTGCACGCGGTGCGCCTCGTGGTGGAGGGCGGCTCGCTGCTCTTCCCGACGATGCTCCGCACCATGGCCGCAGGGCACCGCAACGAGCGGGCCCGCGTGGACTTCGAACGGGCCGCGCTCACGGAGCGGGAGCGGCAGGTGCTGCGGCTGATGGCACGTGGCCTGTCGAACGCCGAGATCGCGGCGGAGCTGTTCCTGGGGGCCGAGACGGTGAAGACGCATGTCAGCTCGGTGCTGGGGAAGCTGGGCGCGAGGGACCGCACCCAAGCCGTGATCGCCGCGTACGAGTCGGGCTTCGTCTCGCCCGGCTAGGCCCGGGGCTCGCCGCACACCCTCTGACCGGCTACGATCCGCCAGACACGCGAGATGAGGGAGACGGACGTTGGGGCGGCTCACCGGCGGGGACCCCTCTCTGCTGCGACGGATCAACTCCGCGGTGGTGCTGCATGCGCTGCGCGCCGCGACTTCGCCCACGCTCACCGATCTCGTCCAGATGACGGGCCTGTCCCGGCCGACGGTCGAGGGTGTGGTCGAGGGGCTCATCGAGAGCGGGCTGGTGGTCGAGGCGGCCGCCGAGGAAGGCGAGACACGGCGCCAAGGGCGGCCGGCCCGCCGGTTCCGCTTCCGTGCCGAGGCCGGGCATCTGCTGGGCATCGAGATCGGGCCGCACCGTATCTCGGCGCTGCTGTCGGACCTCGGCGGGCGGCTGCTGGACTCCGCGCAACGCCCGGTGGACGAGGCCGCGCCGGCCGATGAGCGGCTGGAGCGGGTTCGTGGCGTGGTGGCCGAGCTGCTGCGCCGTGCGGGGGTGGCGCGGAGTTCGCTGCGGGCGGTGGGCGTGGGCAGCCCCGGCATCGTCGAGGCGGACGGCACCGTACGGCTGGGCACGGCGCTGCCCGGCTGGACCGGCCTGCCGTTGGGCGAACGGCTGCGGCGGTCCTTCCGCTGCCCGGTGCTGGTGGAGAACGACGCGAACGCCGCTGCGGTGGCCGAGCACTGGAAGGGCGCGGCGGTCGAGTCCGACGACGTGGTGTTCGTGCTGGCGGGGCTGAGCCCCGGGGCGGGTTCGCTGATCGGCGGGCGGCTGCACCGGGGGTTCGGCGGGGCGGCCGGGGAGATCGGCGCGCTGCATCTGCTGGGGCGCGAGGCGACGCCGGAGACACTGCTCTCGACGACCGGGGAGCCGCTGAACCCGTTGGACGAGGCGCAGGTCGCGGCCGTGTTCGCGTTGGCACGGGACGGCGACGTACGGGCGCGTGCGGCGGTGGACCGTTTCATCCAGCGGCTGGTGCACGATGTCGCCGCGCTGGTGCTGGCGCTGGACCCGGAGCTCGTGGTGATCGGCGGCTGGGCGGCCGGACTGGCCGGTGTACTGGAGCCGCTGCGGGGGGAGTTGGCGCGCTACTGCCTGCGCCCGCCGCAGGTCGCCCTCTCGGTACTGGGCGAGGCGGCGGTGGCCACCGGGGCACTGCGACTCGCCCTCGACCACGTCGAGGGCGAACTCTTCGCGGTGGAGGGCACGGTGACGGGGCGCCGGTGAGAGGCGCCGGCGGGGGGCGGCGTCTGTAAGGCGGTTGAGGTCACCTTCGGGCGGGCCCACGCGGAATCGGACCCGTGCGGCATCGGACCCATACGGGAATCGGGCTCACACGGGAATTACGACCCGCTCGGGAATTCGGGCCCGCACAACTATCGGGCCCGCACGGGCTGACCGGCCTCCCCGGAGGCCGGTCAGCCCGCCAGCACCGCGACCGCGTCGCTCTCGCCGAAGGTGAGGCGGCAGGTGTCGGCGCGGTAGGTGGAGACCGCGACGGCGGTGGTGCGGCCCGCGGACACATAGCGGGTGGTGACGACCAATACGGGCGCGCCGGGCAGCCGGTCCAGCTGCTTGGCGTCCTCGGCACGGGCCGAGCCGAGTTCGACGGTGCGGTCCTGGCCGTCCAGCGCCAGCTTGTGCAGCTCCTGGAGGACGGCGCGGGCGCGGGTCTGGGCGCCGGCCGAGGCCGGCTCCACGCAGCCGGGGACCGCGGCCGTCGGCACGTAGAGCAGCTCGGCGGCGACCGGCTGGCCGTTGGTGACCCGGCTGCGGCGCACGATGTGCACCCGGTCGCCGGGGGCCGTCTCCAGGAGGCGGGTCACCGCGGCGGGCACCGTGTCGGTCTCGACGGCGTCGACCGGCTGCCAGTCGTCGCCGGGGGCACCGGGCCAGGTATGGCGGGCGGGGTCGACGGGGACGCCGACCCGCGGCGGCGCGACGGTCGTGCCCACACCGCGTCGGCGCTGCAACCTGCCTTCCAGCTCCAGCTGCTCCAGCGCCTGCCGGAGCGTGGCCCGTGCGACGCCGAACCGGGCCGCCAGCTCACGCTCGTTGGGAAGAATCTCACCGACCGCGAACTCCGAGTCCAGCGCGTCGCTGAGCACCGTCTTGAGGTGCCAGTACTTCGGCTCCGGCACCGTTTCGAGCTGCGTGGTCCCCACCCTGTCCTCCGCATTGGCCGTTGCCCCGCAAGGCTGCGCCCCCAAAGGCTGCGCCCCCAGGGGACACGGGCCCGCGAATATGAGCGCTTCTTTATTAAAGGTTGTTGCAGTATCCCGACGATATGGCCGCCCCCACCCTTGGTCAAGACCAATCCGGGAACCGTTTGCGGCGTCTCCGCGCAGGCCCCGGCCGTATGGACGGCACACGCGCGACAGCCCGCCGGCCGCTATCCTCACGGCCATGCTCGCCCTCCTGCACACCTCGCCAGTCCACATCCCGACCTTCGACGCACTGCGCGACGAGGAGGCCCCCGGGCTGCCGCTCCGTCATCTCGTACGCCCCGAACTCCTCTCCGACGCAAAGGAGTTGGGACCTGACGCGGTGGCGGACGAGGTCGCCGGCGCGCTCGCCGACGCGGTGCGCGAAGGGGCGTCGGCGGCGCTCTGCACCTGTTCGACGATCGGTTCGGTCGCCGAGGCGGCCGGTGCCGGGCTCGGGCTTCCCGTGGTACGGGTCGACCGGCCGATGGCCGCTGCCGCCGTCGCCGCCGGGACGCGGATCGTCGTGCTGGCCACGCTGGAGAGCACGCTCGGCCCCACCGTGGACCTGATCGCGGACGAGGCCGGCCGGGCCGGCCGCGAGGTGGGCGTGCGGACGGTGCTCGTGGCGGAAGCCTGGGAGCGCTTCGAGTCCGGCGATACGGAGGGGTCTGTGGCGGCGATCGCCGCAGCCGGCCGGGAGGTGCGGGACGCCGATGCCATCGTTCTCGCGCAGGCGTCGATGACACCGGCGGCCCCCCGGATCACGGCCGGCCCCGGGGGCGTCGGCGTGCCGGTGCTGTCGAGCCCGCGTCTCGGTCTGCGGGCCGCCGCTCAGCTCGTCGCGAGGGAGACGAGCTTGTCCGGGTTGCGGACGATGTAGACCGTCCGGATCCGGCCGTCCTCGATGTCGAACTGGGTGACGGAGTCCGGCTTGCCGCCGGAGTGCGCCAACAGCGCGATCCCGCCGTTGAGTTCGAGCAGGGTGAACTCCATGCCGGCCGGCACGGACTTGGCGACGCCGGCGAGGAACCGGGCGACCTTGTCAGCGGACTCGATGATCCGCAGCGGGGCCTTGGCCTTCCCGCCGCTGTCCCCGACGAGCCGCGCGTCGGCGGCCAGCAGGCTCAGCAGCCCGTCCAGGTCGTCGCCGGCCGCCGCGGCCAGGAACCGTTCGGTGAGATCGCGCTGCTGGTCGTGGTCGACGTCGAAGCGCGGCTTGCCCTCTTCCACGTGCCGGCGGGCCCGGCCGGCCAGTTGGCGTACCGCGGCCTCGCTCCGTTCGAGGACGGTGGCGATCTCCGCGTACGGATAGCCGAACGCCTCGCGCAGCACGAACACCGCGCGTTCCAGCGGGGAGAGCGACTCCATGACGACGAGCACGGCGAGGGTGACGGATTCGGTGAACACCGCCCGTTCCGCGGCGTCCGGGACGGTGCTGCCGATGTCCGTGGCAAGCGGCTCCGGCAGCCAGGGGCCCACGTAGGACTCGCGGCGCGACTGGACCTGACGGAGGCGGTCGATGGCCAACCGGGTGGTGACGCGCACCAGGTAGGCGGGTGGTTCGCGGACCTCGGTACGGTCGGCGGCCGACCAGCGCAGCCAGGCGTCCTGGACCACGTCCTCGGCGTCGGCCACCCGGCCGAGCATGCGGTAGGCCACTCCGTGGAGGACGGGGCGGTGCTCTTCGAAGACCGACGTGGCTTCGGCGATATCGCCGGCGTCGGTGGCGATGGCGGCATCGGCGGCCAGGGGCTCGGGATCGTCGGAGGCTCGGGGCGTGGAATCGGTCGGCACGCCTCCATCCCATCCGGGTGTCGTCGCGTTGTCCAGCGCAAACGGGGGTGTGTGAGGCGGTGTGGGCGTGGTGTTCGGCACAGTGCGGGGCGGGGAGGGTGGCAGGGCACGGGGCAGGGTCTGGAGCGGTGGCGGAGAATTTGCCGACCGGCCCTTGCCGCCCGGCCCTTACCGCTCGGTAGCGTTTGCTGGCATCGTGGGTGCGCACGCCCGACCCGGCGAACCCGCCCGCATGTCTCCGCGACACTGCGGAACCGCGAAACCGCACACACTGCAACCCCTTTGAGGAGTCCCCATGGCCGCCCCGGTCTCCTTCGCCCGCGTCCGCCCCGCGGACCGGCCGCCGTTCACGGTCGCGTACGAGCGCAAGGGCTCGGGCGAACCCATCGTGCTGCTGCACGGCATCGGTCACCATCTCCAGGCGTGGCGGCCGGTCTGCGACATCCTCGCCGCCTCCCACGAGGTCATCGCCATCGATCTGCCCGGGTTCGGTGCCTCGCCCGCGCTGCCCGACGGCTCCTCGTACGACCTGCCGACGGTGGTGCCGTTGCTGGCCGCGGCCTTCGCGGAGCTGGGTGTGGAGCGCCCGCATGTCGTGGGGAACTCGCTGGGCGGGCTGCTGGCGCTGGAGCTGGGCCGCGAGCGGGCCGTGCGGTCGGTCACCGCGCTCTCGCCCGCCGGCTTCTGGACGCAGGGCGAACGGCGTTATGCGTTCGGGGTGTTGCGTGGCATGTACGCCGGTGCGCAGGCACTGCCGCAGCCGGTGGTGGAGACGCTGGCGCGGTCGGCCATCGGCCGGGCCTCACTGACCGGCACCATCTACGCCCACCCCGGCCGCCGTTCGGCCGAGGCGGTCGCGGCGGAGACCCGGGCGCTGCGCGAGGCCCCCGGGTTCGCGCAGACTCTGGCGGCGGGCCGGGGCGTGCGGTTCACCGACGATGTGCCGGACATCCCGGTGACGATCGGCTGGGGCAGCCGGGACCGTCTGCTGCTGCGCCGGCAGGGGGTGCGCGCCAAGCACACGATCCCGGGCGCCCGGCTGGTGCGGCTGCCGGGGTGCGGGCATGTGCCGATGAACGATGATCCGGCGCTGGTGGCGCGGGTGATCCTGGACACGGTGGGGTGACGGGGGGGCGACGGCTGAGGGCGTGTCGGCCTCGGCGCATCCGGCCCGGCCTGGGCCGTCGAGCCTCAACGGGTCGCCCTGGGCCGGCTGTTCGTACGCTCCGGCACCCGGGTCAGCGTGTCGGCCGGTCGCCCGCTCCCCCGCAGCATTCCCGAGCCGAGCGCGACGCCCGCGCCGACCAGCAGGCTGCCGCCCAGTTGCGCGAAGCCGTAGCCGCCGGTGCCGGCGAGCGGGGCGGTGACGGCGGCGAAGACCGGGATCAGGCCGGAGAAGAGGGTGGCGCGTTCGGCGCCGATCCGCTGGATGCCCGCGTACCAGCAGACGAATCCGACGACGGTGACGACGGCGGCCTGCCAGCCGAGCGCCGCCGCCTCCACCGCGTCCGGTATCCGCAGCCAGCCGGCGCGGTCGGTCAGCAGCCCGAGTGCGGCGCCTTCGAGGGCGGCGATGCCGCAGACGGCCGCCGAGAGGAGGGTGGGGCCGAGCGGCGCCAGGACCGGGACGGCCAGGACGGCGAAGCCGACTTCGCCGCACAGCGCCGCCACGGACCAGGCGATGCCCATGCCGTCCGTACGGCCCCAGCCCTGGACGGCCAACGCGCCGGCGGCGACGAGCAGCGCGCCGTACACCACCACCGGGCGGGGCCGGCGGCCGCCCAGTGCGGGCACGATGACGGCCACCACGACCGGGGCGCAGCCGACGAACACACCGGGTACAGCCGGTTCCGCGGTGCGCTCGGCCGCCAGGATCGCGAGGTTGAAGCCGAGCATGCCGACGGCGGCGAGCAGGGCGAGGCGGGCCCACTGGGGGGCGGTGAGGGCGCGCAGCGGCGCGGTGCCGCGGCGGCCGAGGAGGGGCAGCAGGAGCAGGCAGGCGAGGCCGTAGCGCAGTGCCTGGCCGCCCGCGTACGGGTAGTCGCCGAGCAGGCTGTTGGCGGTGAAGGAGCCGCCGACGAGGAAGCAGGCGAGGGCGGCGAGCAGCACGCCGTGCAGGTGGGTCCGGTTCATGAGACGGACGCTAGGCAGGCGGGCGGTACGTCTTAAGGTCCACTTCTGTGGCGCTGTGGAGGGCCAATCGTGGCGGGGCGGGAGGGGACACGCTGGTGGTGACGGGCGGCGGTGCGGCGGGGGATCCGGGACAGGAGGGCGGCGATACCGCCGGCGGCAGGTCCTGGACGGCGGCCTGGGAGCTCTTGCTGCCGACCGCGTCCGCGCCGCCGCGGCAGCGCGGCCGGGTGCTTCAGGAGGCGTTGCGCGATGCGGTGCGCTCGGGGCGTCTGGCCGCCGGGACGCGGCTGCCGGCGGGTCGGGAGCTCGCCGCGGACCTGGGGGTGTCGCGGGGTCTGGTGACCGAGGCGTACGAGCAGTTGACGGCGGAGGGCTATCTGCGCAGCCGGCGCGGTTCGGGGACGTGGGTGGGCGGGGCCGTACGGGCCGCCGTGGCGCCGGAGGCGGCCGAGGCGCCGGTGGGCGGGGTCCCGGAGGTCGACTTCTCCCCCGGTACGCCCGATCTCTCGCTCTTCCCTCGGGCCGCCTGGTCGGCGGCGCAGCGCAGGGCTCTGACGCGGCTGCCGCATCGTGCGCTGGGTTATCCGGACCCGCGGGGGCTGCCTGAACTCCGGGGGGAACTGGCCCGGTTGCTCGCCCGTAGGCGTGGTGTGGTGGCCGATTCGCGGCGGCTGGTGGTGTGTTCGGGAGTGGCGCAGGCGATGACGCTGCTGGGGCTCGCGCTGCGGGCGGCCGGGCATCGGTCGGTGGCGTTGGAGGATCCGGGGAGTCCTGAGCACGTGCGGCTGTTCGCGGCCGCGGAGTTGGCGACCGTACCGGTGCCGTTGGATGACGAGGGGCCCGATGCCGTCGCGCTGGCGGCGTCCGGGGCGCGGGCCGTGGTGCTGACCCCGTCGCATCAGTTCCCGTCCGGAATCGCCGTGTCGGCGGCGCGCCGGGGGTGGCTGCTGGAGTGGGCGCGGACGGCCGGTGGGCTGCTGATCGAGGACGACTACGACGGTGATTTCCGCTACGACCGGGCGCCGGTCGGTGCGTTGCAGGGCCTGGACCCCGACCGGGTGGCGTACACGGGGTCGGTGAGCAAGTCACTGGCGCCGGGGCTGCGGCTGGGGTGGCTGGTGGTGCCGGAGTGGCTGGTCGATGAGGTGGTGGCCCGTAAGCGGACGATGGATCTGGGCAATCCGGTGGTGGAACAGGCGGCGCTGGCCGACTTCCTCGCGCGCGGTGACTACGACCGGCAGCTGCGGCGATGCCAACGCGCCTATCGGGAGCGGCGGGACGCGCTGACGGCGGCGTTGGTCGAGCGGTGCCCCGGCGCTGTGGTGACCGGGATCGCCGCCGGCCTCCATGTCATCGTCACGCTGCCCGCCCGGTACGGCCCCGAGGACCGCTTCCTGGCACGGGCCCGGGGCGCGGGTGTGGGGCTGCGGCCGCTGTCCGACTACGGGAGCGGCGGGGCCGGGACGGCCGGGCGCGACGGCCGGGTGCGCCTCGTCATGGGGTATGCGCATCTGCCGCCGTCGGACATCGTGCGCGGTGTGCGGCTGTTGTTGCCGTGAGGCCGACGCGGGCTCCCGCTCACCTCGCCGTGTAGCAGCTCCGTAATCATCGAGCGGCTGTTCTGGCGATCGGTCGGCGCTCTTGCGACCATGAGCGCGGCCCGCGGGCCGTACGGGGCGGGTGGTGTTCACCGTGCGTTCGGCTGCCGGGCATCGGGCACCGGTACGAACGGGACATCACCGGGTGGATGTCACCGAATGCGGTCGGACTACGGAGGTTTGAGATGGCGCAGGGATCCGTCAGAGGCTTCGGGCGGCGGTCGCTGCTGCAGAGCGCGGCGGGCGGTTCCGCCGTGCTGGCGGTGCCGGCGCTCTCCTGTGCCGCGCCCGCGCAGGCCCGCGGCGGGCGGCCGAGCGCCGACTGGGGTGTGCAGGTCGGGGATGTGACGACGTCCTCGGGGCTGGTGTGGGTGCGGTCCGACCGGCCGGCCCGGATGGTGGTGCAGACCGCGGCGACCGAGTCGTTCCGCGATGCCAGGAGCTGGCGCGGTCCGGTCCTGGGGGCCGGTACGGACTTCACCGGGGTCACCTCGCTGCACGGTCTGCCGGCGGGTGAGCAGATCCACTACCGGGTGCTGCTCTCCGATCCGGACGACCCGGGACGCACCGGCGAGCCGGTCACCGGCACATTCCGTACGGCGCCCGAGAAGCGCCGCGAGAACGTCAGGTTCCACTGGTCGGGTGACCTGGCGGGGCAGGGCTGGGGCATCAATCCGGACCGCGGCGGCTACCGCATCTACGAGGACATGCGGCGGCGGAACCCGGATTTCTTCCTGTGCAGCGGCGACAACATCTACGCGGACAACCCGATCACCGAGAAGGTGACGCTGCCGGACGGCCGGGTCTGGCGGAATGTGACGACCGAGGAGAAGGCGAAGGTCGCCGAGACGCTCGCGGAGTTCCGGGGCGCGTTCCGCTACAACCTGCTGGACGAGAATCTGCGCCGGTTCAACGCCCAGGTGCCCACGGTCACCCAGTGGGACGACCACGAGGTGCACAACAACTGGTATCCGGGGCAGTTGCTGGACGACGACCGGTACACGGTGAAGGACGCGGACGTCCTGTCGGCGCGGTCGCTGCGCGCGTTCGCCGAGTACTTCCCGGTCCGTACGCTGCGGCCGGACGGGCGGGGCCGGGTCTATCGGGTGGTGCGGCACGGTCCGCTGCTGGATGTGTTCGTGCTGGACATGCGCAGCTACCGCAACGCGAATTCGCCGGGCCGGCAGACCGAGGACGCGCAGGGCATTCTGGGCGCCGAGCAGTTGCGCTGGCTCAAGCGTGAGCTGTCGCGTTCCCGTGCGGTGTGGAAGGTGATCGCCTCCGACATGCCGCTGGGTCTGGTCGTCCCGGACGGCAAGACGAATTTCGAGGCGGTGTCGCAGGGTGATCCGGGTGCTCCGCTGGGCCGCGAGCTGCAGCTGGCGGAGCTGCTGCGGCACATCAAGCACCAGAAGGTGACCGGCACCGTCTGGGTGACGACGGATGTGCACTACACCTCGGCGCAGCATTACGCGCCCGAGCGGGCGGCGTTCAAGGACTTCGAGCCGTTCTGGGAGTTCGTGTCCGGGCCGCTGAACGCGGGCGGATTCCAGGCGTTGAAGCTCGATGGAACGTTCGGGCCCGCCCAGTCGTTCATCAAAGCACCGGACCGTGCGAACACCTCCCCGGCGGAGAGCCCGCAGTACTTCGGCGAGATCGACATCGACGGGGGAAGCGGGGAGCTGACGGTGCGGCTGCGTCAGGAGGGTGGTGAGATCTTGTTCAGCAAGGTGCTCCAACCGGGGCGAGTCGGACAGTAGCTGGCTAATGCAACGATTCTGCCGATTCTATCTTTTACTCGTCGGACACAATGTGTTGGTGATCAGGCAACACCGGTCCGCGAAGCTGTCTGCATGACTGAAGCAACCTCTGCCCGTTCCACCCGGCGCCACCACTGGCGCCGGGAGCTCGTCGAGCTGGCCGCCCTGTTCACCGCCGTGGCGGTGGCGGACGTCGTCGCCAACACGGTCGCGCACGGCCCGTCGGGCCCGGTGCTGCTGTGCGTCGGGGCCGTGGCCCTGCTCTCCACCGTGGTCTTCCACGTGTGGTGGTCACGCCGCCACGACCACGCGCCACCGCCCACCGATACCGGCGCCACCGCGGCGTCCCCCGGCCCGGCCCCGGCGGCCGGCCGGCAGGAGACGGTGCTGTGGCGGATGCGTACCACGGTCCGGGACGAGCCGGGCAGCCTGGCCACCCTGTGCACGGCGCTGGCCGCGCGGCGGGTGGACATACTGAGCCTGCAGACCCACCCGTTGTCCGACGGCACGGTCGACGAGTTCCTGCTGCGCGCGCCGGCCGCGCTGGCGCCCGCCGAGCTGACCCGTACGGTGGCCAGGGCCGGCGGCACGCACAGCTGGCTGGAGCGGGCCGACGCCCACGACCTCGTCGACGCGCCGACCCGGATGCTGGGACTGGCGACGCGTACGGCACTGGATTCCGCCGAACTCCCCCTCGCGCTAAGGCAGTTGCTGGGCCGCTGCACCATCCACTCGGTGCCCGCGCGCTCGCTGACCGGCCAGCCGCTCGCCGAGCAGGTGCCGGCCGAGGGCGTACTGGAGGAACACACCATGAAGTTCCGCGACCCCACCGGGGGCTCGCTCACCATCGAAAGGCCGCAGTTGCCGTTCACACCCACCGAGTTCGCCCGGGTGCGCGCACTGGTCGCGCTCGACGCCAGACTCGGCGAGCGGGTGCCCAGACGGCGCGATGTGCTGACGCTGCCCGAGGGCAACGAGATCACCGTCCGCCGTGCCCACCCCTCCGACCTGGCCGCGGCCCGCGAGATGCACGACCGCTGCTCCCAGCAGACCCTCGGGCTGCGTTACCACGGCCCGGTCGGTGACGCGGAGCGCTATCTGGCGCATCTGCTCAGCCCGCGGTTCGGCCGCACCCTGGCGGTGGAGACCGCCTCCGGCCGGCTGGTGGCGCTGGGGCATCTGCTGTGGGACGGCGACGAGACCGAGGTCGCGCTGCTGGTCGAGGACGCCTGGCAGCAGCGCGGGATCGGCGCGGAGCTGCTGCGCCGGCTGGTGGCAATGGCGGCCGAGGCGGGCTGCGAGAGCGTGTACGCCATCACCCAGGCGTCCAACACCGGGATGGTGGCGGCGATGCGCGGCCTGGGCCTGCCCCTCGACTACCAGATCGAGGAGGGCACCTTGGTGATCACCGCACGGCCCACCGGCGTACCGGCCCGGCAGGAGGCCCTGGAGCCCGTCGTCACCCGGGACGTCTCCGGCCGTCGCTGAGCCGTTCGCGCGCCACCTCCGCCCCGGCGGAGGTGGCGCACCCCTGCGTCCGAGGACCCATCAGGTTCGAAGGCAAGGAACCCGTAAAGCGACAGGAACGTCCCGCGTAATGATGGTGACGCGGCGGGTGTATCCATACGAGGATGGCCCGCATGTCCAACACCACTTCTTCCGGGGGCGGTCAGCTGCCCCGCCAGGTCGCCGACGCCTACGTCGACGCCCTCGTCGAGCTGGACCCGATCACCGGCACCTTCCTCGGTGTCGCCGAGAGCTCCGGCAGGCTCCCCGACTTCTCGCCGACGGGCCAGGAAGCGGTGGCCCAGCTCGCCCGCAGGACCCTGGAGAAACTCACCGAGGCAGAGGCCAGGGAGGGCGGCGACAGTCCGGCCGAGCGGCGCTGCGCCCGGCTGCTGCGCGAGCGGCTGACCTCCGAACTCGCGGTGCACGAGGCGGGCGAGGGGCTCCGTGCGGTCAGCAACCTCAGCTCGCCGCTGCACCACGTCCGCGATGTCTTCACGGTCACCCCCACCGACACCGACGAGGACTGGGCGGCGATCGCCCGGCGGCTGCGGGCCGTACCGGACGCACTGGAGGGCTACCGGGCCTCGCTGGACTCCGGCCTCAAGCAGGAGCTGCCCGCAGGTCCGCGCCAGGTCGCCACCGTCATCGGCCAGTTGGACGAATGGATCGGCACCGACCGCAGCTGGTTCGCGGAGTTCACCGACCCCGGCCCGAAGCTGCTGCGCGACGAGCTGACCGAGGCCGCCGCGGTGGCCACCGGCGCCCTGGTGGAACTGCGCGACTGGTTCCGTGACACCTACGCCCCGGCCGTCGAGGGCGCCCCGGACGTCGTCGGCCGGGAACGCTACGGCCGCCTGGCGCGTTACTACAACGGCGCCGACCTCGACCTGGACGAGGCGTACGCGTACGGCTGGTCCGAGTTCCACCGGCTGCTGGCCGAGATGCGGGCGGAGGCCGGCAAGATCCTGCCGGAGGCGAAGAGCCCGTGGGAGGCACTGGCCTGGCTCGATGAGCACGGCGAGGCCATCGAGGGTGTCGAGGAGACCCGGCAGTGGCTCCAGTCGCTGATGGACGAGGCCATCGACGCGCTGGACGGCACCCACTTCGAGCTGGCCGAGCGGGTGCGCCGGGTGGAGTCCCGGATCGCCCCGCCGGGCACCGCCGCCGCCCCGTACTACACCGAGCCCTCGCTGGACTTCTCCCGGCCCGGCCGTACCTGGCTGCCGACGATGGGCGAGACCCGCTTCCCGGCGTACGACCTGGTCTCCACCTGGTACCACGAGGGCGTGCCCGGCCATCACCTCCAGCTGGCGCAGTGGGCGCATGTCGCCGACAGCCTCTCGCGGTACCAGACGACGGTGGGCGGCGTCAGCGCCAACGCGGAGGGCTGGGCGCTGTACGCCGAGCGCCTCATGGACGAGCTGGGCTTCCTCACCAACGCGGAGCGGCGGCTGGGCTATCTGGACGCGCAGATGCTGCGCGCCATCCGGGTCATCATCGACATCGGGATGCATCTGGAGCTGGAGATCCCGGCCGACTCGCCGTTCCACCCGGGCGAGCGCTGGACGCCCGCGCTGGCGCAGGAGTTCCTGGCCGGCCACAGCAGCCGCCCGGCCGACTACGTCGAGAGCGAGGTCATCCGCTACCAGGGCATGGCGGGCCAGGCCATCGGCTACAAGCTCGGCGAGCGGGTCTGGCTCCGCGGCCGGGAGGCGGCCCGCGCCCGGCACGGCGCGGACTTCGACCTCAAGTCCTGGCACATGGCAGCGCTCTCGCAGGGCTCGCTGGGCCTGGACGACCTGCTGAGCGAGATCTCGGCGCTCTGACGCACGGTGGCCGGCCACGAATCGTGTTGTGGCCGGCCACCGCCCTCCGTAAGGTCCGCTGACATGACTGTGGATCTCCCCCAGGCACCTCTCCCCCAGGCCGACCGGCCGCTGTTCCTGCTCTCCGGCGACCCGCTCCGCCCCCGCCGTACGGACCCGCACTTCGCGGCGGAGGCCGCGGCGGCGCGGGCGGCCGGCGCGGCGACCGCGGTCCTCGACCACGAGGCGCTGCTCGCCGGGGAAGCGGAACGGGCGGTGGCCCGGGTGCCGCGCGACTCCGGGCCGGTCTGGTACCGGGGCTGGATGCTGCCCGCCGACCGCTACGCCGAGCTGGCAGCCGCGCTCGCGGCCCGCGGCTGCCGACTGCTGACCTCGCCCGCCGCCTACCGGGCCGCGCATGAACTCCCCGGCTGGTACGACACGTTCGGCGCGCTCACGCCGAAGAGCGCCTGGCTGCCGTGTGCGCCCGGCCGGGCTCCGGAGGCCGCCGTCCTCGCCCGGCTGGCCGAGCCGTTCGGCGACCGCCCCCTCGTCGTCAAGGACTGGGTGAAGTCCCGCAAGCACGAGTGGGAGGAGGCCGCGTATGTCCCGGACGCGGCCGACACGGCGCGACTGACGTCCGTGGTGCGTCGCTTCGTCGCCCTCCAGGACGAGTTTCTGACCGGTGGTGTGGTGCTGCGCGCCTTCGAGTCGTTCGAGGCGGCGGGCGAGGCGCGGGTGTGGTGGGTGGCCGGCGAGCCGGTACTGATCGGCGCGCATCCCGACACGCCGGGCCTGCTCCCGGTGCCGGACCTCGCTCACGTCGCGCCCGCCGTAAGGGAGTTGGGCCTGCCCTTCGTCACCACGGATCTGGCCCGGCGTGCGGACGGTGTCTGGCGGGTGGTGGAGGTCGGCGACGGTCAGGTCAGCGGCCTGCCCGAAGGGGCCGACCGCGGGCCGCTGTTCGAGGCGCTGGTCACGGTGGGCGCCGGCTTCCCCCTGACGCTCACGGCGGGGCGGGTGGCCCTGCGTGCCCTGCTGCCGACCGTGGCGGCGCGGATCGCGGACGGCGAGCCCGCCGGGTTCGACTGGATCGACGGCGGACCGTCGGAGTCCACGTCCGACGGCGCAGGCATCGCCGTACGCGCGGCCGTGGCCGGCCGCTACCACCCCGGCTGGGGCGTCTTCGCCCTCACCGACGCCAGGACCGGCACGGCCCTCGGCAGCATCGGCTTCCACGGTCCGCCGGACGACACGGGCTGGGTGGAGATCGGCTACGACCTGTCCCCGTCCGCACGCGGCGCCGGCTGGGCGACCGACGCGGCCCGGCTGCTGGCGGGCTGGGCCGCGGCGCGCCCCGAGGTGCGGACGGTGTGCGCACTGACCGAGCCGGAGAACGTCCCCTCCCAGCGGGTCCTCGAACGGGCCGGCTTCCGCTTCACGGGGCAGCGCGACGGGCTGCGCGCGTACGAGGTCGATGGCGCTGCCGGTGCCGGTGCCCGCCTCAACGCCTGAATCCGCCCTCGGAGTTGATGACCTCGCCGGTGATCCACCCGGCCTCGTCGGTCGCGAGCCAGGCGATCAGACGGGCCGGGTCGTCCGGCTCGCCCCACCGGCCACCGGGGAAGCTCCGGGCGACGCGTCGGCGGAGCTCGCCGACCGCGTAACCGGTGTCCACGGGGCCGGGGTTGACGGTGTTCACGGTCACCCCGAGTCCGGCGAGGGTGGTGGCGAGGGAACGCGTCGCCGAGGCCAGCGCGCCCTTGGCGAGGCCGTAGGCGATCTCGTCCGGCATGCCGCCGCCCCGGTCCTGCCCTGACGTCAGCATCACGATCCGGCCTCCGGGCAGTCCCTCGGCGCGGCGGCGCGCATACGCCTGGACGAGGAGGATCACCGAGCGGGTGTCGACCGCCCAGTGGGCGTCGAGCATCGCCGCGTCGACGGCGTCGAGGGGGCCGTCGCTGCCGCTGAGCGCGTGGTTGGCGACGAGGATGTCCAGGCGCCCGCCCAGTGCTTCGGCGGCCGTGTCGACGAGGCGGGCGGGCGCGTCCGGCGCGGTCAGGTCGGCCGGCCCGTGTGCCACCACCGCGCCCGGGGCGGCGAGTTGGCGTACGCCGTCGGCAACCGCGTCCGGCCCGCCCGGGTCCGCGCCCCAGGGCTGCCGGGCGTCATGCGGCACATGGTGGTGGAGGTAGACGCCGGCGCCGTACGCGGCCAGCCGGCGGGCGACGGCGTAGCCGATGCCGCCGCGTCGGCTCGCGCCGGTGACCAGGGCGGTACGGCCGAGGAGCGGCCGGGGCTCGCGGTGGGGGGCGGGCGGCGGCCGGTCATGGCCGTCACGGGTCGTCCCATGGGTGTCGTGGTGGGTCATGGCACACACCCTGGTGCGCGGTCGCCCGCCGCGTCATCCGGGTTTCCCGGCGGCCCCCGCCGGCGGGCTGGAAGGCTCAGCACCCGCAGTCCCCGCCTCCCACCGGCGCCGTCAGCGGGTCCACCGGGCGGCGTTCGGTGCCCTCCCAGGTCGTGACCTCGTAGCCCTCGCGGATCCAGTACTCGATGCCGCCGAGCATCTCCTTGACGCGGTAGCCGAGCCGGGACAGTGCGAGGGCGGCGCGGGTGGCGCCGTCGCAGCCGGGGCCCCAGCAGTACACGACGACCGGGACGGCCGGGTCCAGCAGTTGTGCCGCGTCCTGGGGGATGCGGGCGGTGGGCAGGTGGACGGCCTCGGGGACATGGCCCTGGTCCCATGCCTCGGTGCTGCGGGAGTCGACCACCACGAAGTCGGTGGCCCCGGCCGCGAGCGCGCCGTGGACGTCGGTGGGGTCGGTGTGGAAGGCGAGGCGCGCGGCGAAGTACGCGGCGGCGTCGGCGGGATCGGCCGGCGGGACGGCGAGGACGGGGCTGGTGGGGGTGGCAAGGCCGGCAGAGTCGGCGGTGGCGGTGGGGTGCCGGGTTTCGGTGATCATGGCCGGTAATTTACGGTTTGCCACACCGGACCTGAAGTGATGATCACCGGCAAATCCCTTGATCTGCCGGTGATTCCACTGCTAAACAGCGGGCATGACCGGCTATTCCCCCGACGCCACCGACTGGCGCATCCTCGACGTCCTGCAGCGCAACGGCCGTGCGGGCTACGCCGAGCTGGCGCGCGCCGTCAACATGTCCGCGAGCGCGGTCACCGAACGCGTACGGCGCCTGGAGGAGGCCGGGGTGATCTCGGGCTACGCGGCGGTGGTCGACCCGGAGCGGATCGGCCTGCCGGTGCTGGCCTTTGTGCGGCTGCGCTACCCGAACGGCAACTACAAGCCGTTCCACGATCTGCTGGAGAGCACGCCGGAGATCCTGGAGGCGCATCACGTCACCGGCGACGACTGCTTCGTCATCAAGGTCGCCGCCCGTTCGATGCGGCACCTGGAAGAGTTGTCGGGCCGGATCGGCGCCCTCGGTGCGGTGACGACCAGCGTCGTGTACTCGTCGCCGCTGCCCCGCCGCCCGGTGAGCCACTGACCGGACCGGCCGCGCCATACGCGGGATCGGCCGGGCATCGGCCGGGGATCCCCGCGGGATCAGCCGGGCACCCGATGCCGCACCGTGGAGCCCGACCGGTCCTTGACGACCTCCAGCTGAGCCGGGATGCGCGTCCTGAGATCCGCGACATGGCTGACGATGCCGACGCTGCGGTCGCGTTCGCGGAGGGCGTCGAGGACGTCCAGGACCTCGTCCAGCGTCTGTTCGTCGAGGCTGCCGAAGCCCTCGTCGATGAAGAGGGTGTCCAGCCGGGTGCCGCCCGCCTCGTCCGTGACGACATCGGCGAGGCCGAGCGCCAGCGCGAGGGAGGCGAAGAAGGTCTCGCCGCCGGAGAGGCTGGAGGTGTCCCGCTCATGGCCGGTCCAGGCGTCGATGACATGCAGGCCGAGGCCGGAGCGCCGGGCGCTGCCGGCCCGCTCGTCGGAGTGCACGAGGGTGTAGCGGCCCGAGGACATCCGGTGCAGCCGTGCGCTGGCGGCCGCCGCGACCTGTTCGAGCCGCGCGGCGAGGACGTACGACTCCAGGCGCATCCGGCGTTCGTTCTCGGTGGAGGTGCCGGAGGCGAGCGAGGCGAGGCGGGCGATGCGGTCGTAGGCGGCGCGCAGCGGGGCCAGTTCGCGGGCGTCTGACTCGGCCTGTGCGGAGAGCCGGTTGAGTTCGGCGCAGCGTTCGCGGGCCGTGGTGTGCCGGCCGGCGGCGGTACGCAGCCGGTGCCCGGCGGCGTCCAGCGCGCGGCGCGCGGCATCCGGGTCCGCGGGCGGCAGAGCCGCCGCGGCGATGGCGTCGGGGTCGGCCAACTCCGCTGCCACGGCGGCGGATTCGGCCTGCCATGCGTCGAGCCGCTGCTGCAGGGCACGCCATTCGCCGTCGCGCAGCTGCGCCTCGGCGGCGGCCTGCGGGGTGTCGAATCCGGCGCGGTAGGCGCCGTCCGAGAGTCCGGCGTCGGCTTCCTTGAGGCGCTCCGCGCAGGAGTGCGCGGTACGGGACGTGTCCGCGGCGGCGGCGAGCAGGGCGACCTGGCGCTCCAGCCGGCCCGCCCGGTCGGCGACGCTCGCGCAGTCACCGCGCGCCTCGCCCAACTCCCGTTCCAGCGCGTCCCGTTCGCGGTCCAGTGCCTCGCGGTGCGACGTACGGGCCGCGGCCCTGCGCTCGGCGCTCTGCTGCTCGGTGCGGCGTCGTTCGTACTCGCGCTCGGCGCGTCCCAGCGCCTCGCGTGCGGCGTGCAGTTCCGCGCCGGCCGCGTGGTCGCCTGCGAAGTCGGCCCGCAGCGCCTCGACGTGGGTGGCGAGTTCGGCGGTCGGCGTGTCGCCCGCCGTGGCCGCCGCGCCGGCCAGCGCTTCCTTGACCGTCTGGCGGTGGGTCTCCGCCTCCTGGCGGTCGTCCTCGGCCCGATGGTAGGCGGCGAGTGCCGATTCCTCGGTGGCCCGGTCGACATGTCCGGCGCCCGCGCGGGCCGGTTCGGGGTGCTCGGTCGCGCCGCATACGGCACACGCCTCGCCGTCCCGCAGGCCGTCCGCGAGTTCGGCGGCGATTCCGCGCAGCCGCCGGTCCTTGAGGTCGAGCCAGTGTTCATGGGCCGCCGCCGACCGTTCCCTGGCGGCGAGCGACTCCTCCTCGGCCGACCGCAGTTCGGCGGTCAGCCGGTCGCGGCGGCGGGCCGCTTCCAGCCGCTCGGCGGCCGGCTCGATCAGGGCGCCGAGCTGTTCCGCGCGGGTCGCGGCCTCCTGGGCCGCCTCGATGCGCCGCTGGTGGTCCTGGCGGGCGGATTCCCATGCGGCGAGCCACTCCGCGGCGTCCAGCAGCGTCTGCTCGTCGGCACGCGCCTCGCGGTCGAGTCCGGCGCGTTCCCTGGCGATGTCCGCGGCCCGGCGTTCGGCCCGTCCGGCGGCCGCGAGCGAGCCCAGCTCTTCTCTCAACTGCCGTTCAAGTGCGGCGAGTTGGTCGCCTTCGGCGTCGGCGAGGTCGGGCGGCAGCGCGGTGCGGCGCTGCCGCTCGGCGCGCTGTGCGGCGTCCAGCTCGTGCCAGGCGGCGTCCCGCAGCGCGAGGGCGGGGGCGACGTCGGCGGCGGCGCGGGCCCGCTCCAGCCTGTTCCGGGTACGGTCCCGCTCGTCGGCGTGGGCGTCGAGCCGGGCGGCCCGCCGGCGGGCATCGGCGTGCCGCTGCTGGAGCCGGTCCTGTTCGCGGGCCTCGTCCAGCCGCCGGGCCGCCGCCCGTTCCGCCGTCTCGGCTGACCGCACCGCGGCCCGCGTGATCTCCAGCCGCTCGCGTGCGCCGACCCGGGCCACGGCGGCCCTGACCAGCACGGCCTCGCCGAATCCCGGCTCTCCGGGGCCGGGCCCGTGGTCGGTCCGCCGGGTGTTCTCGGCGGACTCGGCCTGCCCGGGAACGGTCGCCGACGCCCGGCCACGCGCCCGTGCCGGCGCGGTCTGCCCCGACTGCCCGGGGCGCCCCGGCGCCGGCACCGACGGGTCGGCGAGATCGGCGCTCTCCCCGGCCGCCTGCGCCATCCGGTGGGCCAGCGCCAGCAGCCGTTCGTCGCCGGCCGCCACCCGGTCCGCCGCCGTCTTGCGGCGCGCGTTCAGCTGCTCTTCGAGGGCGGCGAACCTGCGGGTGTCGAAGAGCCGCCCGAGCAGCCGGGCCCTGGCCTCGGCGTCGGCGCGCAGAAAACGCGCGAAGTCGCCCTGCGGCAGCAGCACCACCTGGCAGAACTGTTCCTTGCTCATGCCGAGCAGCTGGCCGATCTCCTCGCCGATCTCCTGGTGGGAGCGGCTCAGCGCCTTCCAGTGCCCGCCGGTCCCGTCGGTCCCGTCGTGGGATCCCGTCGACTCGAACTCCCGCAGCCGGCTCTGTGCCTTCTCCTTCGTCGTACCGCTGCCGCGCTTCTTGGGGCGGGTCTGCTCGGGCAGCCGGGTGATCTCCAACCGCCGTTCGCCCACGGTCAGTTCGAGGACGACCTCGGTGAGGGTCGACGGGTCGGCGAGGTCGCTCCGCAGCGCCTGGCCGCTCTGCCGTGCGCCGGGCACCGACCCGTAGAGCGCGAAGCAGACCGCGTCCAGGATGGAGGTCTTGCCGGCGCCCGTCGGCCCGTGCAACAGGAAGAGCCCGTCCCGCGACAGCCGGTCGAAGTCGATGGTCTGGGTGCCGCCGAACGGGCCGAAGGCGGTGACCGACAGCCGGTGCAGCCTCATCGCGCCACCTCGTGCACCGTGTCGTCGAGGCGTACCTCGTCGATCGCCGACCGCAGCTCGGCCCGCTCGTCGTCATCGGCCGCGCGGCCGGCCCGTACGTGTGCCACGAAGTCCTCGGCGATCTCCTGGTCGCTGCGTCCGCGCAGCCGTTGTGCGTACGAGGCCAGCGAGCGGGCGGGCGCCTCGTCGGGGTCGAAGACGAGGCTGACGACATGGGGGAAGCGCTTGGCGAGCCGGGCCATGGGTTCGTGCGGGCGGGCGGTGTCGGTGAGCGTCGCCTCGACCCAGGCGGCTTCGTGCCGGGTCAGCTCCGGGTCGTCGAGCAGCCGCTCCAGTGGTCCGCGGATACGGGCCAGCGGCCGTGGGACCGGGCAGTCCACCCGTTCCGCCCGTACCGCGCCCGCCGCGTCGAGTTCGATGATCCAGGTCGATTTGCGGTGATCGGCCTCGGAGAAGGAGTAGGCGAGCGGCGATCCGGAGTAGCGGACGCGTTCGGTGAGGGTCTGGCAGCCGTGCAGATGGCCGAGGGCGGCGTAGTCGACGCCGTCGAACACGGCCGCGGGGACGGAGGCGACCCCGCCGACGGTGATGTCGCGTTCGCTGTCGCTGGCGGCGCCACCGGTGACGAAGGCGTGCGCGAGCACCACGGACCGCGTTCCCTGGGGCCGTTCGGCCAGGTCGGCGCGCACCCGGTCCATGGCCGCGCCCAGCACCTCGGCGTGGTCGGCCCGCCGGGCGCCGAGTGTGTCGCGCACCATGGCCGGTTCCAGATAGGGCAGCCCGTAGAGCGCCACCGGGCCGTGTTCGTCGGCGAGCAGCACCGGGGTGCCGCAGGCCGCCGGGTCGGTGCGCAGATGGATGCCGGCGTGCCGCATCAGTCCGGAGCCGACGCCCAGCCTGCGGGCGGAGTCGTGGTTGCCGGAGATCATGACGGTGGGGACACCGAGGTTGGCCAGGCGGTGCAGGGCGTCGTCGAAGAGTTCCACGGCGGCGAGCGGCGGTACGGCGCGGTCGTAGATGTCGCCGGCGACGAGCACCGCGTCGATCTCCCGGGTGCGGACCGTCTCCACGAGATGATCGAGGAACGCGCGCTGGGCGCCGAGCAGGCCCACTCGGTGGAAGGACCGCCCAAGATGCCAGTCGGAGGTGTGCAGAAGTCTCACGAAACCGCTCCGACCTGCACGCTTCCCCCTACTGCACTTGTGGAACCAGCACGAGCCGGCCTGGGCTCGCCATCAGCACCCACCACGCTAACGCCTGTCGGCACCTGATCCCGCACGGGCCTCGGTCTGCCGTCGGCCGGACGGCGTCCCGATAGCAGCGCTTATCACTTTCCGTGAGCTGGACTATCTATAATGACGTCTGATCGGCGAGGCCGGGCAGGGGCGGAGCGCCCGCGAAGCAAGAGAAGCGTCGGGCGGCGGCCCGGCGTAGGGGAGAGCGGCAGATGCGCATCGGGGAGTTGAGTCGCGCGACCGGCGTCGCGATCCCGACGATCAAGTACTACGTCCGCGAGGGGCTGCTCCCCGCCGGCCGGCTGACCAGCCCCAACCAGGCCAGCTACGACGACAGTCACGTCCGCAGGCTGCGGCTGATCCGCGGGCTGATGGACGTCGGCGGGCTCTCGGTCTCGGCCGTCCGCGAGGTGCTCGCCGCCGTCGACACACCGGACGAGTCGGTGCACAAGGTGCTCGGAGCGGCCCAGTTGGCGATCACCCCGCCGCCGGCCGTCACTCCGGACGGCATGGAGGCGGCGCGGAGCAAGGTCGCGGAGCTGATCCGACAGCGCGGCTGGCGGGTCGAGATGGAGAATCCGGCCGTCGAGGCGCTGGCCGTCGCGCTCGCCACGTTCCGCGGCATCGGCCGCGGCGAGTTCGAGGAGATCATGGACGACTACGCCGACGCCTGTGAACGGGTGGCCGGCGCCGATCTCGCGTGGGTGGGCCGCAACGCGGAGGTCGACAGCATGGTGGAGACCGTCGTGGTGGGGACCGTGCTGGGGGACACCGTCCTCATGGCGATGCGGCGGCTGGCGCATGCCGACGCGTCGGCGCGCACGTATGAGGACGGGCAGGGAGAAGGAGAAGGCGGCGAGGGCTGAGGGCGCCGCCCGGCGTCCGGCCACCAGCCTTGGTTGTCGGGTTCGCCGGAACAGGCGAAATGCCGCTACTCCCGTAGGGATTTGCCCCGCGGGAGTAGTGGCACTGTGTCTTTGGAGAGCTACGTCGTGACTATCTTTTGTGCGACCCACTCGCCATTTTCCACGTAGGCGTCCACGACCGCGCCAACGCCCATCATCATCTTTCCGCAATAGTCCGCACCGCGCGTGAGGTTGAACCTCACCTCGCCGTCGGCCGTTGCCAGGACGAGGTAGTCGTCCTTGAAGTTGGTGATCGTCCCCTGGAATTGCCAGACCTGGCCGGCTTCCTGCGCCTGCGCGGTGGCGGCAGTGGCCTTTGTCGCCTGGCTCGCAGCCGCCTGCGCGGGAGCGGACATCGCGCACCCCAGGGCCCCTACCAGCCCGAGAGTGACAACCGCACGCTTGATCATTCTAGTTCCCGTGTTCATGTGGCTCTCCCGGGATTGAGGGGTGGGGTGGAATTTCGCCTTTCGCCGGACCAGTCGGAACTTCAGAACGTCTGACCCGGCTGAGCAAAAGCTAACAGCGCGCACTCCGGCCGTGCGGCAATATTTCTCGCCTCTTGCAGAGATTTTCGCCGAGTGTCGACGGTGGCTCCTGCCGCGCCCGAAGGAATCCACGAAACCCGGCAAGAAAGAGGAAACAAAGGGGATGGCGGGTCGGGTTCGCTTCTATCGTTTTCGTGCGGCTGGCTCGGGAGTTTCTTTTCCGAGCAACACAGCCGGCACTGATTGCTGCACGAAAGTGAGGACAGACATGTCGAAGCTCAACACCGTCATCAAGCCCGCGATCATAGCCGCCGGGCTCGTGGGAATTATCGGGTTCGCCGCAGCCGCGCCGGCCCAGGCGGCCGAATCCGGTCAGCCCGCCAAGGCCGTCTCCGCCGCCAAGACCGTGCATTTCCAGGGCAAGATCCAGGCCGTCGGCGACGGGTATGTCGATATCGCAACGGGAGGCACTGTCATCCGGGTCGAGATCACCAACGGGGCCTACTGGATCAGCCCCTTGTACGAGGGTGCCTCGGCCGACGTCACGGCGTGGGTGAACGGCGGGGTCTATTCCGCGAAGGTCATCGCCACCTGGTAGGTGAAGTCCCACCCCGGTGGGGGTGGATCTCCGCTTCTCAGCGCCTTGCCCCGGCACAGCATTTCGTGCCGGGGCAAGGCGCTGAGAAGCGTACGAAAAAGCCGTCGACGGCCTCCGTTTCCGGATTCCGTCGACGGCCTTTTCCCGCTGTCTTCCCGCTTTCTCCCCGCTGTCTTCCCGCGGTCACAGCATCAGTCGTGGGCGGTACAGATCGAGCCAGGTCCGCAGGTCGAGGAACTTCTCCAGTACCGCCCGGTGCCCGTGGGGGTTCGGGTGGTGTGCGTGATCCGCTGACGCCGCCTTGGTGGCCGCGGCCCTGTCGAACAGTGCGAACACGTCGTGGCCGGGTTGGGTCAGGGCCTGGCGCACCTGCTCCTGCAGGGCGGAGACATAGCGCTGGTCCCGCGTCATGGGGTACGGGCTCTTGAGGCGTCGGAGGACCGCGTCGGGAACGACGGGGCGGCCGGCGGCCCGTAGGACGCTCTTTTCCCGGTTGTCGGTGACGTGGAACGACCAGGGGATGTTGAAGGCGTACTCGGCGATGCGGTGGTCGCAGAACGGCACTCGCACTTCCAGCCCCACGGCCATGCTGAGCCGATCCTTGCGTTCCAGCATGCCGCCCAGACTGCGCGTGAGGTGAAGGTAGAGGAGTTCGCGTGACCGGCGCTGGGTGCCGCTCTCGCCGTCGAGCGAGGGGGTTTCGGCGACTGCCTGACGGTAGCGCTCGGTGGCGTATCCGGGCAGGTCGAGGGCGGTCGACAGATCCGGGGGCAGGAATGTGCGTTCCTGGCGGGTCTGACCGAGGGCAGCGGTGAGCCACGGGAAGCCGGCGCTCTGGCGGAGTGCGGGGTCGTGGAACCACCAGTAGCCGCCGAACATCTCGTCGGCGCCCTCTCCCGACAGGGCGACCGTGGAGTGGTCGCGTACCGCGCCGAACAGCTGGATCAGGGAGTGGTCCATGTCGCCGCGCCCGATCGGCAGGTCACGGGCCTGGACGGCGGCGCTGCGTACGCCGGGTTCGGAGAGGCTGGCGGCGTCCAGCAGCAGGTCGGTGTGGTCGGCGTCGAGGTGTTCCGCGACGATCCGCACATAGGGCGCGTCGGGGCTGACGTTGTGCGCGTCGCGGGTGAAGTGGTCGGCGTGCCCGGGGAAATCCACCGAGAACGTGCGCACACGCTGCTCGTGGGCGCCGAGTTCGTGCGCGGCGAAACCTGCGATGGTGCTGGAGTCGAGTCCGCCGGACAGCAGCACGCAGCGGGGGACGTCCGCGACGAGCTGTTCGCGTACCGAGCCGCTGAGGAGTTCACGGGTGCGGGTGTGGGTGGTGGCCAGGTCGTCGGTGTGCTGTCGGGCCGTCAGCCGCCAGTAGGTGGTTTCGCGTACTCCCCCGCGGTCGGCGATGACCAGGGATCCGGGGTGCAGTTCCCGCATGCCGCGCCATATCGCCGCGCCGGGTGTCTTGACTCCCAGCATGATCTCCCGCAGGCCGTCGTGGTCGACGCCGGCTTCGACGGAGGGGTGGGCGAGGATGCCTTTGGGCTCGGAGGCGAACAGGACGCCGTCCGCGGTGGGGTGGTAGTAGAGCGGTTTGACGCCGAGCCGGTCGCGGACCATCAGCAGCCGGTCGAGGCGGCCGTCCCAGATCGCGAAGGCGTACATGCCGACGAGGTGGTCCACCAGCCGTTCGCCCCATTCGAGGTAGGCGCGGAGGACCACCTCGGTGTCGCTCTCCGTGCGGAAGCGGTGGCCGCGGTCGCGCAGCTGCCGGCGCAGGGCGACGAAGTTGTAGACCTCTCCGCTGTAGGTCAGGGCGACGGGGCCGTGCGGGGTGTCCGCGGTCATCGGCTGGGCGCCGCCGTCGAGGTCGATGATGGCCAGGCGCCGGTGCCCGAGGGCCGCGTGCCGGGTGACCCACACGCCGGAGGCGTCGGGTCCCCGCGCCGCCAGGGACCTGGTCATGGCGTCGACGGTCGCCTGATGGTGTGTGAGGTCATGGTCGAACGCGATCCAGCCGGTGATGCCACACATGTGTTTCTCCTTGCGTCGGGGACCGGGTGGGCCGGGTCACCGTGGTGACCGGACCCACCCGGTCCACCTGGGAACGCCGTCGGGGGGTCAGTCGACGAAGATGTGGTCGCCGCGTGTGGTGGTGCCGTCGGGGGTGGGCTCGGCGGGGTCGGCTCCCAGGGAGACGATCTTGTTGTCACCGTCCACGTGGACGACCTTGGGCACGAGTTGGGCCGCCTCCGAGTCGCGGATGGTGGCGAAGGAGATGATGATGACCAGGTCGCCGGGGCTGATCAGCCGGGCCGCGGCCCCGTTGATGCCGACGACGCGGGAGCCTCGCGGGCCTTCGATGATGTAGGTGGACAGCCGGTTGCCGTTGTTGATGTCGACGACGTCGACCTTCTCCCCGGGCAGCAGGTCGGCGGCTTCCATCAGGTCGGCGTCCAGGGTCAGCGATCCGACGTAGTGCAGGTCGGCCTGGGTGACGGTGGCGCGGTGGACCTTGGACTTGAACATGGTGCGGTAGTACATGGAACTGCCTTTCTCACGATGTGGGTGGGGCTTGGGTGGGTGAGGGGTTGGGGTGTGCGGCCGGCGGCCGTGCGGCGCGCGGCCGGTGGGTCAGAGCTGTATCGCCTTGGTCTCCAGGAACTCCTCCAGACCGGCCCGGCCGCCTTCACGGCCGTTGCCCGACTGCTTGTAGCCGCCGAACGGCGCGTTGGGGTCGAAGGCGGCCCCGTTGATCTGCACCTGTCCGGCGTGCAGTTGCCGGGCGAGGGTGCGGGCCCGGTCCCGGTCCGCCGACCACACCGCGGCGGCCAGGCCGTAGACGGTGTCGTTGGCGATGCGGACGGCCTCGTCCTCGGTGTCGTAGGGCTCGATGGCCAGTACGGGGCCGAACACCTCGTCGTGGTGCACCGCCATGTCGGCGGTCACCTCGGACAGCACGGTGGGGCGGACGAAGAAGCCCCGGCCCGGCTCCGGCGGTGGTTCCGCCCCTCCGGTGACGAGCTTCGCGCCGTCCGCCAGGGCGCTGCCGATGTGGTGGCGCACCCGGTCGCGCTGCGCTGCGGACACCAGCGGGCCCAGCCGGGTGTCCTCGCGGGTGGGGTCGGCGGGCACCCAGTCCGACGCGGCCTCGCGGGCCAGTTCCTCGGTTGCGGCGAGCGCGGAGCGCGGCACGATCAGGCGGGTGAGGGCGGAGCAGGTCTGCCCGTTGTTGAGGAAGGCGGCGGCCAGGACCGCGGGGACGACCCGCGCCGGGTCGGCGTCCGGGAGCATCACCGCGGGGCTCTTGCCGCCGAGTTCCAGGGTGACCTTCTTGATGGTCCGGGCGGCCAGGGAGGCGACCCTGCGGCCGGCACGGGTGGAGCCGGTGAAGGAGACCACGTCGACGCCGGGGTGGCCGGCCAGTGCCTCACCGATGCCGGGCCCGGTGCCGCTGACGAGGTTGAACACCCCCGGCGGCAGTCCCACGGCGTCGATGATGTCGGCCAGTTCCCAGACGCCGAGCGGCGCGAGTTCGCTGGGCTTCAGGACGACGGTGTTGCCGGCGGCCAGCGCGTAGGCGACCTTCGCGGCGACCTGGTGGACCGGGTAGTTCCACGGGGTGATGGCCGCGACCACGCCGTATGGCTCCCGCACGATCAGCGAGGGGCCCTCTTGCTGCTCGAAGGGGTACGCCAGGGCCGTCTGCGCGGCCTGCGCGAAGCTGTTCACCGGCAGGGTGACCTGGACGGCGCGGGCGAAGGACAGCGGGCTGCCGACGTCGCGGCTGATCAGCTGGGCCAGCGGTCCGGCGCGCCGGCCAAGCTCCGCCGCGATGGCGCGCAGCCGGCCGGCGCGCTCGGCCACGCGTGTGCGGGACCAGGGGCCGGCGGCGGCCCGCGCCGCGTCGACCGCGGCATCGACGTCCTGCGCGGTGCCGTCCGGCACGAAGGCAAGCGGCTGCTCCGTCGTCGGGTCGACGACGGTGAGGGTCCGCTCGCTGTGGGACGGCGTCCAGGCGCCGTTGCGGTAAATACGGTCGTAGGCAGGCACGTTGAGCTCCTTGGCGTGCGCGGTGTCTCGCTGGCCGGTGGTCGCTAGTCGCTAGTCGCTAGTCGCGGAAATGGGTGCGCAGTGCGCGGGTGATGTCGTCCCTCGCTTGCCGTGCGGCGGTGAATCCGGGGAGCAGGAAGAAGACGTGCAGCGCGCCGTCGTAACGCCGGGTCACGGCGGGTACGCCGGCGCCCCGTAGCCGCCGGCCGTACTCCTCGGCTTCGTCGCGCAGCGGATCGCATTCGGCGGTGAGGATCACCGTGGGCGGGAGGCCGCCGAGGTCGTCGGCGAGCAGCGGGGCGGCGTAGGGGTCGGTCGCCGCCTCCGGTGTGGGGAGGTAGAGGTCCCAGAAGTGGGCCATCGCGGCGCGGGTGTTGAGGAAGCCCTCGGCGTACTGGTCGTAGGAGGCGAACGGGGAGCCGTCCGCGGGTGCCAGGCTGGGGCAGATCAGGATGAGCAGGTCGATGGCCGGGCCGCCGCGGTCCCTGGCCATCAGGCCGGCCGCCGCGGCCAGATTTCCTCCCGCGCTCTCCCCCGCGACCACCAGCCGCCCGGCGTCCGCCCCGAACTCCTCGGCCCGCGCCGCCAGGGCGCCGATGGCCGCGTACGCGTCGTCGGCGGGTCCCGGGAACCGGGTCTCCGGTGCCCGCCGGTATTCGACGCTGGCCACCACGGCGCCACTGGTGTTGGCCAGGCTCCGCAGCGGCTTGTCGACCAGTTCCAGGTCCCCGGCGACCCAGCCGCCGCCGTGGAAGAACACCAGCAGCGGGCACGGCCCGGGGCGCCTGGAAGGCCGGTACACACGGACGGGCAGCGGTCCGGCCGGCCCTGGAACGTGGGTCTCGGTGATCGACTCCACCGGTTCGGCCGGTCCCTGGGCCTGCCGCAGGCCGCTCATCAGCTCGCGGACGGTGGGTACGTCCACCTGCTCGAAGGGCGGCATCCGCTGCTCTGCCAGGCGGTCGAGGAAGGCGGCGGCTTCCGGGTGCAACGACACGGCAACTCCTGCGGGGTGTGAGGGTCTTCGAGAAGGGGCCGGCTCCGGTGCGGTGGCCGGTGTCACGGCTGTGCGGGGCCCGGGGCGGCGGGAGGATCGGGCTGGTAGTGCGCGAGGTTCACCCGCCGGGTGCGACGGCGGTACTCCGTGGTCTGGCCCGGCCAGTTGGTGGTGACGTACCGGCCCGCGCCGCGGTACCAGTTGCGGCACGTCGACCACACGGTGCGCGGCAGGCGCCCGCGCATCTCCGCGGTGAACGTCTCCTCGGCCCGCGGCCGGACGTCGAGTCGTCGTCGCTTTCCGCGGGAGAGGATGCGCAGCGCGTCGAGGACGTAGCGGATCTGGCTTTCGACCATGTAGACGACCGAGCCGGCGCCGACGTTGGTGTGCGGGCCGTAGAGCAGGAACATGTTGGGGAAGCCGGGGACGGTCATCCCGAGGTAGGCCCGTGCGCCGTCCTCCCAGACGTCGGCCAGGTCGCGGCCTTCGCTGCCGGTGATGCGCAGGGACGACAGGAAGTCGGTGGCGGTGAAGCCGGTGGCGTAGATGAGGGTGTCGACCCGGTGTTCCGCCCCGGCCTCGGTGCGGACGCCGCGTTCGGTGATCTCCGCGATGGGGTCGGTGACCAGCTCGACGTGGGGCGCGTTGAAGGCGGGGTAGTACTCGCTGGAGACCCCGATCCGCTTGCACCCGACCTCGTCCCGTGGTGTGAGTTGGGCACGGGTGGCGGGGTCGTGGACCTGTTTGTCCAGTTGGACGGCGCAGCCGTAGGAGGTCAGGCGGCTGATCGGCCAGCGGCGGGTCAGACCGGGCACGGCCAGCTCGTTGAACGACCACCAGCCGAGTCGGGCCGCCTTGCGGGCGAGCCGGGCGAGACCGCCTTCGCGCCGGGGATAGCTGCGGTCCCAGCGGGGCACGACGTACGTCGCCGATCGCTGAAATACCGTCAAATGGGCGGCCTGCTTGGCGACTTGGGGCACGATCTGGATGGCGCTGGCGCCGGTTCCGATCACCGCGACGCTGCGGCCGGTGAGGTCGTGGGTGTGATCCCAGCGGGACGAGTGGAAGGCGTGCCCGGAGAAGCGGTCGGTGCCCGGTATTCGGGGGTAGGACGGACGGTTCAGCTGGCCGCAGGCCGGGACCAGGACGTCGGCTTCGAGGGTTTCACCGGTCTGCGTGTGCAGTCGCCAGCGTCCCGCGCTCTCGTCGAAGTGTGCGGAGCTGATCTCGGTACCCAGCCGCAGGTGCCCGTCCAGGTGGTGCTTGTCCGCGCAGCCGCGCAGATAATCCAGGATCTCCCGCTGTCCGGCGTAGCGCTGCGACCAGTCGTGCGGCTCGAACGAGTACGAGTACAGGTGGGCGGGGATGTCGCAGGCCGCGCCGGGATAGGTGTTGTCCCGCCAGACGCCGCCGATGTCGTCGCCCTTTTCGACGATGGTGATGTGGTGGTGGCCGGCCCGCTTGAGGGCGATGGCCAGTCCCAGCCCGCTCACGCCGGCTCCGATGATCACCACATGGGGGGCGTGCCGGGATCGCCGGGCGAAGGCCGGCCGGTTCATGACGCGGGCTCTTCGGTAGCGCGCTCTCCCACAGCGGACTCGCCCGTGGCGGGAGGAATGTTGTGATTGAACCGCAGCACGTTGTCCGGGTCGTATTCCGCCTTGACCTTTGCCAGTCGGGCCAGGCGTCGCTCGTCCCAGAAGGCGCGTACCCGGTCCGTCTCCTCGTCCTCGGACGTGGTGTTCAGGTACGTGTTTCCGAGGCCGAATGTCTTGAGGAGCGCACCCGCCTCTTTCACCCAGGCGCGGCACCGTTCGGAATCGGCCTCGTCCAGCCACTGGCAGATCACATGGATCAGCCAGCTGTCCTGACGATGCGCGAACGCGGTGGCGTCCGGCGGGACTTCGGTGGCGGCCGTGTCGAAGGGGTGGACATTGATGCTGGTGAGTGACGAAGGGAGGTCTCTGCCGAGGGCGGCGAGGGCGTCGATCTGTTCGACTCCCAGGCACGGCACGAACTCACTGGTCCAATAGTGCAGATTGCCGGCGGGGGTGAACGGGTCGAGCATCGACTGCACGGCCACCAGCGGCATGGGGCCCATGCTGTCGTAGAGCGGGGGGCCGAACTCCCGCAGCGGCCGCACGGCCTCCCAAGCCTCCTCCATCGGCCCGAAATACCGCACGAGCAGATTGACCAGGGGCATTCCCTGGAACTCGGCGGGGACGAAATCCGCTTCCGGGGCATGGGTGAATACGGCGTCCGCGCTCAGATGCGCCGGGCTGGTGGCGTTGAAGTCCCGCAGGAATTCCAGGACTTCCTCGGCACGTTCGACCGGGTGCGCCAGGAATCCGGCCAGCATCATCGGTCCGACCGGGTGTGCGCGGAATTCGAAGGAGGTGACCACACCGAAGTTGCCGCCGCCTCCGCGCAGCGCCCAGAACAGTTCCGGACGGCTGTCGGCGCTCGCCGTCACCAGCTCCCCGTCGACCGTGACCATGTCGGCCGACAGCAGATTGTCACAGGTCAAGCCGTGTTTGTGGAGCATCATGCCGACGCCGCCGTTCAGGGTGAGCCCGGCTATTCCGGTCTCCGACATCTGGCCCGTGGGAATCGCGAGGCCGTGCAGCTGGGTTTCCCGGTCCACGTCACCCAGCAGCGCCCCGCCCTGCACCCGGACGGTGCGGCGCACCGGGTCGACATGGACGCCCCGCATGAGGGAGAGGTCGATCACGATGCCGTCATCGCAGGTGCCGTGGCCCGCGACGCTGTGTCCGCCGCCGCGCACGGCGATCGGCAGCCCCTCCTCGCGGGCGAAGCGGACCGCGTGGACGACGTCCGCGGTTCCCAGGCACTTGGCGACGACCGCGGGCCGCTTGTCGATCATGGCGTTGTAGACGCGGCGCGCGGTGTCGTAGCCGGCGTCCCGCGGTCCCAGCACCTCGCCGAGCAGCGTCCCGCGGAGGCGGTCGAGCGCATCAGCCTTCATGAAATCTCTCCAGGTCTTCAGGTCGGACGAACGGAAGTGTCGGACGAGCGGAAGTGTCAGGTTCCGGAAGCGGCAGGGCCCGCCCCGGACGAATTTCCGGCGGGCTTTCCCTTTTCTTTCCGGCGACTCTCCAGAAATTCGACAAACGCCTGGTGCATCTCTTCCGGAATTTTGGTCAGCGTGCCGGTCTCGGCGTCCACGAACGCATGGACGGTCCGGGCCTCCGCAATGAGCTGGCCACCGTTCTTCCGGTAGATCTCGTAGTAGTAGGTGAGTGTTCTGGGAGTGGCCGCCCAGGTCTTGATGACGAGGTCGTCGAGGTACTTGGCCGCGCCGTGGTAGCGGACCTGAAGGTCGGTGGTCGCGATCTGGTACTTCCGGTAGTCGGCCCCTATGTCGAGCGCGTACTTCTCCCGGCCGAGGTCAAACCAGGGAATGTAACTTCCGTAGTAGGCGTGCCCCTGCAGATCGCATTCCCCCCAGCGGACACGGGTCGTGGCCTCTACGCTGACGTCGCGCACGATGTTCGTCGCGGACTGCACGAGACGTGGCATTGTTCGTCGATCCTCTCGCGATGGCAGGCGGGCGCTACCGGCAGGAACTCCGGTGCCCTCAGGGGTCCCACAAGGGCCGCCTGGATGTGCGAAACCCTAGGAATGCGGCTTGAAACGAGTCAATCAAGGGAGCCGAATGTTGCCGGTTTCTTTCAAAACTTGCTCTCCCGCCTCGATGTCTTTCCGCCGCTCCGCGGGCGCCTGACCACTATCTTTCTCTCCTGTTGACGCGATGACGGATGCACTTTTACGTTCTTCTCACCCGAAGGACTCCGCGAAATGTGATGCGCCTTCCGGGTCCGGCTTCGGCCGGCCCTTCATCCTCTTTTCCTCACCTTCTCGGTGAAGTGGCGGAGATCAAGCCATGCAGATTCCCAACGCAGCCCGGAGAATTCCGGAACACCTTCATTCGGCCGGTGTGGACCTGGTGGACCTGTGCCGCTGGGAACGCGCCGTGGAACGCTGCGGGGATTCCCTGGCGCAGCGGTATTTCACGGCGGAGGAACGCCGGACCGCACGGGAGTGGGCCACGGACGACCGGTCCGCCGCCGACGTCCTCGGCCACCTCTTCGGTGTGAAGGAGAGCGTCGTCAAGATGGCCGGCGGGCTGCCGCCCGGCGCGCGGCTGGCGGACATCAGCGTCGGAATCCCGGACGACGGCTGGGGCCGGGGCCCCTGGACGGTGCGTCTCGACGGTCCCTTGGCCCACCGGTTCGAGGCCGAGCGGATGGAAGTCATCGGCGACTGCGTCCCGCTCGTGGACCGTATGGCCCTCGCCTGGGCGGCGGTCCGCACCTCGGACGCGGCGTCATGACCGCGGCGACCGCATTCGTCTTCCCCGGGCAGGGCAGCCAGTTTCCCGGGATGGGCCATGAGCTGGCCCGGCTGGGTCCGCGGGCCCGCGCTCTCGCCCTCCGGGCCGAGGACATCACCAAAGTGCCCGTGGCCGAGCTGATGACCTGCGCCGACGCGGAAACCCTCGCCGATCCCGAGATCGCCCAAGTACTCGTCCTGGTCTGGTCACTGGCCGCGCTGGAGCGGCTCCGGGAGGCGGGCTGGCGGCCGTCCGCGGTCGCCGGGCACAGCCTGGGCGAGTACACCGCGCTGGTGGCCTGCGGCAGCCTCGACCAGGACACCGCGCTGTCGCTCGTCGCCTGCCGCGGCAGGGCGATGGCGGCCGCGGCCCGCGGCCGGCCGGGCGGCATGGCGGCCATCGTCGGACTCTCGGCGCAGGCTGTGCGGGCACTGTGCCGGCAGGCCACCGCCGGGACGGACGTCGCGGTCGTCGCCAACTGGAACTCGCCCCGCCAGCTGGTGGTGGCCGGCACCGTGCCCGCGATCGAGCGGGTCGTCGACGCGGCGACCGGCGCCGGGGCGCTGCGCGCCCGCCGGCTGCCCGTCGGTGGCGCCTACCACTCGCCGCTGATGAACGCCGCCCACGAACGCCTCGGGGACCGGCTGGCCGGCGTCCCGCTCGACGCCCCGCGCATCCCGTTCGTCTCCAGCGCCACCGGCCGGCAGGTCACGGACATCGACGCGTACCGCGGTGACCTGCTGGCGCAGGTGATCTCGCCGGTGCGGTGGAGCGATGCCATGCGGAGCCTCGGCGAACTGGGCGCCGACACCTACGTCGAGGCGGGTCCCGGCCGGGTGCTGGGCGGCCTCGGCCGGGAGATGGCCCGCGGCGCCCGGCATCTGACCACCTGGGAGGCGCTGCGCCGGGCGGCCCCCGCGGACGCCCTCCCGGGCCCGGACGGCGGGGTTCGTCCGGTCGTGACCGACCTCGAACAAAGGACTACGACGTGAGCGATCTTCAAGGGCGTACCGCGCTGGTCACCGGTGCCACCAAGGGCATCGGACTGGCGGTGGCCGCGGAGCTTGCCCGCTGCGGCGCGACCGTGCTGATGAACCACCGCGGCAAGCCGGAACAGGCCCGCGAGGCCCTGGAACAGGTGCGGGAGATACGGGCCGACGCCCAGCTGCTCCGGGCCGATGTCGCCGACCCGGCCGACGTGGAGCGCATGTTCCGGCAGATCCGGGACGATCACGGGCAGCTCGACGCGTTCGTCAACAACGCCGGCATCACCGACGACGGCTATGCGCTGATGATGGGCGAGGCCAAGTGGCGCAAGGTCATCGACACCAATCTCACCGGCGCCTTCCTGTGCATGCGGGCCGCGGCCCGGCTGATGGCCCGGCGGCGCGCGGGCGCCATCGTCACCGTCAGCTCGACGAGTGCGCTGAACCCGCCGGCGGGCCAGGCCAACTACGCGGCCGCCAAGGCGGGTGGTGTCGCGCTGACGAAGGTGCTCGCGAAGGAACTGGGTACCTACGGGGTCCGTGTGAACTGCGTGGTCCCCGGGTTCATCGACACCTCGATGACCCGTCAGATGCCGTCCGACCGCCTGACGGAGAACCTGCGGCATGTGCCGCTCGGCCGTATCGGACAGCCCGAGGAGGTCGCCTCTGTCGTGCGGTTCCTGCTCAGCGACGCGGCGGCCTACGTCACCGGCACCTCGGTCGTCGTCGACGGCGGCCTCATCAGCTGACCCCCGGCCCGTGGCGTCCGCCACGGCCCCCGACCACTCCCCCACTCACGAACAAGGAGACACACCATGGTGATGACACTCGACGAGGCGACCCGCCGGGCGACGGCACGGCAGGATCTCTGCTCGCAGGTCAAGCAACTGCTCGTCGACCGACTCTCGTTGGACGTCGACCCGCAGGCCATCGGGGACGACCAGCCGTTGTTCGGCCGCGGTCTGGAGCTGGACTCCATCGACACGCTGGAACTGGCGATGGCGGTCGAGGACACCTTCGGTGTCACCGTCACCGACGACGACACCCAGAGCCTGCTGTCGCTGAACCGGCTGGTCGACCACATCGAAGGTGCCCGCGCATGACCGGCCAGCCGCTCTCCGCACCTGCGCGCGCGGTCCTGACCGCCGACGAGATCGCCCGGCTGCTGCCGCACCGTCATCCGTTCTTCCTCCTGGACCGCATCACCGCGCTGGAACCCGGCGCGAGTGCCGAGGCCCTCAAGAACGTCACGGCCTCCGACGGCGTGCTGGCCGGCCACTTCCCCGGCCGCATGCTGTACCCCGGCGTCCTGCTCGTCGAATGCGTCGCACAGCTCGCCGCGGTCATCTACGGCAGCGCCGCCGCGCAGTCGTCCACCGGTGACCTGGTGGCGGACGTCGCCGACCGGGTCGGCTATCTCGCCGAGATCCGCCAGGCCAAGTTCATGAAACCCGTCTTCCCCGGGGACCAGGTCGTCTTCCGGGCCCAGAGCGGCCCGCGACTGGGCGGGCTGATCTCGGTCAACGGCCAGGCATCGGTCGGCCGGGAACTGGTCATGACCGCCCGCCTCGCCGTCACCGAACTCGACCAGCCGTAGGGCCTTTCCGACCCTGACCCATCGGCCAGGCCCCGGCCCCGACCTACGCACACATCCACACCGCAGCACCCGCTGCACCACCCACGGAGGAACGATGAAGACCAGCTACACCACCACCGACGAGGAATACTCGGCCCTGCGTCACCACGTCGGCCTGATCGGCTATGACGGCGCGGGCCTGGTCACCGTGTCCGGCCCCCAGGCCACCGCCTATCTCGGCCGGGTCGGGACGCGCAGCGTGGACTTCCTCCTCGAAGGCCAGAGCACCTCGTCCCTGCTGCTGCGCGAGGACGGCACCATCATCGCCGAGGCGATCGTCCACTGCCGCGGCACCGACTACCTCGTGGAGATCTGGCCGGCCCAGGCCGCCGAGGCCGTCGCTCATCTGCTCGCGGCCGCGACCGCGTTCGCGGAGGTCACCGTCGAGGACGCCGGCGCGCAGTACGCGGTACTCGCCGTGGAAGGCCCTTCCTCCTTCCAGATCGCGCAGAAGTACCTCGACTTCCCCATCGCGTCCCTGGCCTACCGCAGCTGTGCCGCCGTCGAGTGGGGCGGCGGCACGGTGACCCTTTCGCGCACCGGCATCACCGGCGAGTACGGCTACAAGTTCATCGTCCCGTCGGGCGACGCGTCCCGGCTGCGCGCCGAACTCCTGGAGCTGGGGGCCGTCGAGTGCGGCAAGGACGCGCTGGACATCTGCCGGATGGAGGTCCGCTTCGCCAACCTCGAACGCGAGCACACCGGCGGACCGGTCACCCCCTTCGACGTGGGTCTGCAGTGGATGCTCGACGCCGGCCAGGACTTCGCCGGCCTGGACGCACTGGAGGAATCCCGCAGGCAGCCGCGCCGGTCCCCGGTGTGCTGGGTGGCGGACGCCGCCCTGGAGACCGCACCGCCGCAGGGAACCGCCATCGAGGCCGGCGACGCCGAGGTGGGAGTCGTGACGCACTGCGTGTGGTCGCCCACGCTGGACCGCTTCATCGGCACGGCCGTCGTCGACGGCGGCGTGGCGGCCTCCGGCCAGGACTTCCGGCTCGCCGGCGGCGGCACCGCGGTGCGCACCATCTCCGCCCCCTTCCTGACGGCGACCAGCCTCGGGCTGCCTCTCGGCTGAGTCACGCCCCACCCGTCCCTCCCCCCACCCTCCACGGCCGCCAGGCAGCGAACAGGAGATCACCATGCGTCCCAACAAGCGGCGGAACGACAGCGTCGCCGTCACCGGAATCGGCATCAGCTGCGCCCTCGGCAACGGCGTACCGCAGGTATGGCGGGCGGTGTGCGACGGCGCGAGCGGAATCGGCAAGACCAGGCGGCTCGATGTCTCGACGCTCAGCTGCCAGTACTCCGGCGAGCTGGAGTCCGACCCCGCCCCCACCCGCCGGACCGGGAGCCGCCCGGACCGTGCGACCCGTCTCGCCCTGGCCGCCGCGGAGGAGGCCATCGGCAGCGCCCGGCTGGTCCCGGCCGACTTCGACCCGTACCGGGTGGGCGTGGCCGTCGGCACCTCCGTCGGCGGCCTGGACCAGGGGGAGCGCTTCCACTGGGACCTCCTCGAAGGGGGCCCGACGGCCGGCCGGCGCGGGCTCCTGACGAGCTATCCGCTCTACACCTCGGCGGACGCGATCAGTGTGGCCTTCCAGCTTCAGGGCCCCAAGGTGGTGATCTCCAACGCCTGTGCCGCCGGGGCCAATTCCATCGGATACGCGGTGGACGCCATCCGTGAGGGACGGGCCGACGTCATGGTCGCCGGCGGGGTCGATGTGCTGGACATCCTCTCCCTCGCCGGATTCGACAGCCTCAACGCCCTCGACTCCGAGCCCTGCGCGCCCTACTCCCGCAGCACCGGCCTGAATCTCGGCGAGGGAGCGGCATTTCTGGTGCTGGAGGCGGAGTCCGTCGCCCGTAGCCGTCGGGCACCCATCCTCAGCTATGTCCTCGGGTACGCACTGACCAGCGACGCCTACCATGCCACCGCCCCCGACCCGGCGGGCAGCGGCGCCTCCAGGGCGATCCGCCGCGGGCTCGCGCAGGCCTCGCTCACACCGGACCGGGTCGACTACGTCAACGGCCACGGGACCGGCACCCCGACCAACGACAAGGCCGAGACCAAGGCGGTGGCCGACCTCTTCGCGGACTCCCCGTCGACGCCGATGAGCAGCACCAAGTCCCAGGTCGGACACATGCTGGGGGCGGCCGGCGCCATGGAGGCGGCGACCTGTGTCCTGGCGCTGCGCGACGGGATCATCCCGCCGACCATCAACGTCGACGAGCGGGCCGACGCGCCGTGGGACATCGTGGCCAACCAGGCACGGGCGCAGGCGCTGGACGTGATCGTCTCCAACTCCTTCGCCTTCGGCGGGAACAACTGCTCCTTGGTGCTGGGCCGCAACCCGGTTCCGCCGGCGGCCGTTCCGGACCACCGTGTGGTGATCACCGGAGCCGGACCGGTCACCGCGCTGGGCAGCGGGCGGCAGGCGCTGGTGGACGCGCTCAGAGCGGGCACCAGCGCGGTCGGCCCGGCCCGGCTGACCGACCTCGCCCTCTCCCGGACCCGGCAGGTGGCCGAGATCGACAGCTCCGAATGCCGCCGCCAGGTCGACCCGGCGTACGCACGCCGCCTCGACCAGATCGGACTGCTCACCCTCGCGGCCAGCCGTCTGGCGCTGCGCGACGCCGGACTGCGCATCACCAAGGCCAACTCGGAACGGGTGGGCATGATCTTCGGCACCTTCAGCGGTCCGGTGCAGACCGTCGCCCAGCTCAGCGAGACCATCGGAACCCAGGGCCCCCACCGGGTCAACCCGCGGCTGTTCCCCAACTCGGTGATGAACGCGGCAGCCGGCCACGCCTGTCTCGCGCTGCAGATCCGCGGCCCGCTCTCCACCCTGGCCACCGGCTGTGCCTCCGGGCTCAGCGGCCTGGCGTACGCCGCCGACCTGGTGCGCCGCGGGGAGGCCGATGCCATGCTCGCGGTCAGCGCCGATGAGCTCACCCCCCTGCTGCACTGCGGCTTCGACCGCATGGGGCTGCTCTCCGACGACACCATCCGCCCCTACGACAGGGCTTCCAGCGGCACCGTCCTGGGCGCGGGCAGCACGGCCCTGGTCGTGGAGTCGCTCGATCATGCGCTCGCCCGGGGTGCCACGATCCTCGCCGAGATCAAGGGGCATGCGCTCACCTCGGACGCGTACCGTGTCGCCGGCAACGACACCTCCGGGCGGGCCTGGGCTGAGAGCTTCCACCGCGCCCTCGACGACGCCGGCATGACGGCGGACGACATCGGCACCGTCTACGGTGACGCACGCGGCACCTCCGCCATCGACCTCGCCGAGGTCCGGGCGGTCGCCAGGGTCTGGGAGCCGGGACGCGTCCGGCTCAGCAACCTCAGCCCCTACGTCGGGCACGTGCACAGCACCACCTCGCTGATGTCGGTGGTCTGCGCCACCGAAACCGTGCGCACCGGGTGGAGCCCCGACACCCCCGCGCCCGACGATCCGCAAGGGACGGTCGCCGACTACCTGCGGCCGGTGCCCGAGACCGGCGGGCCGTGTCTGATCACGGCGGCCAACTGGGGCGGAACCTATGCCTCCTTGGTCCTCGCGCCGTACGACGGCGACCAGCCGGCGGCGGAGACGACGGGGGAGGTGGCGTGATGGATATTCCGCCCCCGGTCACCGGGGCCGCCGCCGCGGTCCCGGTGACCGCAGCCCCGGCAACGGAGTTCGCCGCCGCCCGGCTGTGGACCGAGTGGCCCACCGTCGGCGAAATCGTCGCCGTCGTCCTGGCGCCGTTCCGGCCCGCACCGTGCCCGCCCCGCACACCGGAGGACAGCTGATGGACACGCCGTCCTGGGCGCTGGCACTGGTCGTTCCGACACAGGCGCCGGAGCCGCACGACCCGCTGTGGAGCGACTGGCTCACCCCCGCGGAGCTGGCCTTCAGCCGTGGCTTCCGGCGCGGCCAGGAACATCTCGCCGCGCGGAAGGCCGCGAAGGAGGCGGTGGCGCGGCTGCTGGGATGCCCGGTGGACCGCCATATGTGGCAGGCGATGGAAGTACGCCGTACGCCGGGCGCCGCACCCACGATGGCGCTCCAGGGCGCCCCGGAACGGCACCTGCGGAGCCTGCGCCGTCCCCGTCCCGGGATTTCGCTGACCCATGCCAGGGGCTACGCCGCGGCGCTCGCCTGGTTCCCCACCCGGAGCGCCGAGACATGACGGACACCGGAGGCCAGGTGGCCGTCGTCACGGGGGCGCTCGGCGGCATCGGCCGCGCGATCACCGAGCACCTCATGGAACGGGGCATGGGGGTGGTGCTGACCGACCTCGACGGCGCGGCCTGCCAACGGGCCGCCCGCGAGCTCAACAACAGCGGGAAGGCCGGCCGTGCGGTGGGATGCGCACTGGACGTCACCGATCCGGGGTCGTGGGAGGCCGTGACCCGGTTGGCCCGCCGCCGCTTCGGTCGGCTGACCGTACTGGTCAACTGCGCCGGGGTGCTGGGCTACAGCCCGCTGGAGACCGTCGGGCCGCAGGAGTGGGCACGGGTGGTGACGGTCTGTCAGAGCGGCACGTTCCTCGGTATGAAGGCGGCCGCGCCGTGCATGCGCGCGGCGGGCGGCGGCGCCATCGTCAACGTCGCCTCCATCTACGGACTCGTCGGCTCGGGTGCGTCCTTCGCCTACCACGCCGCCAAGGGCGCGGTGCGCGCCATGACCACCGCCGCGGCCATCGAACTGGCCCCGAGCGGTATCCGGGTGAACGCGGTCTACCCCGGCATGGTCGACACACCGATGACCGCGCGGGCACCGGGGCCGTTCATCGACCGCGTCATCGACGCGACCCCGATGGGCCGCAGCGCCCGGCCCGAAGAGGTGGCCGCCGCGGTGGACTTCCTGGCGTCCCGGGCCGCCTCCTACATCACCGGCGCCGAACTCGTCGTCGACGGCGGCTACACCGCCCGATAGCCCGAACCGCCCGACAGCACCGGCGCCGGCGACGCCACAGGAGAGGAGGTGATCCCGATGTCCCGCACACTTCGCGGCTCCGACCGGCCGTGGTGCGTCCTGGCCGTGCTGTGCAGCGGATTCTTCCTGATCATCATGGACACCACGATGGTCAACGCGGCCATCCCGGCCATGCTCGGCGATCTCGACGCCGGTCTCGGCGAAGCGCTGTGGGTGGTGAACTCCTACGTCCTGGCCTGTGCCGTCTTCCTGATCACCGCCGGCCGTCTCGGCGACCGCTTCGGCCCCAAGCGGATGTATCTGACCGGTCTGCTGATCTTCACCGTGGCCTCCGGGCTGTGCGGAGTGTGTGACACCGCCGGCCAGTTGACGGCGCTGCGCGCGGTACAGGGGCTGGGGGCCGCTCTGCTGACGCCGCAGACCAGCGCCTTCATCGCGGTGCTGTTCCCCCCGGAGCGGCGGGGCACCGCGTTCGGCGTCTGGAGCGGGGTGATCGGGCTGTCCGCGGTGGCGGGCCCGCTTGCCGGCGGTGCCCTGGTCGCCGTGGCGGGCTGGGAGTGGATCTTCCTGGTGAATGTGCCGGTGGGGCTGGTAGCGCTGGTCCTCGCGGCCGTGGTGGTGCCCGATCACCGCCCCCGCGTCCGGCACCGCTGGGACGTCACGGGCACCCTCCTGGCGACCTGCGGCCTGGCGGCGCTCTGCTACGGCCTGCTGGAGTTCCGGCAACCGGCGACCGGGGAGCTCACGGGGTCCGCCACCGCCCTGCTCCCGCTCGGCATCGGAGCGGCCCTGCTGCTCGCCTTCGTCGTCCAACAGCGGACCGACCACGACGAACCCCTGGTGCCGCACGCCCTGTACGGGCGAGGCGACTTCGTGCGGGCGACGGCCGTCGGCGCCGGTGTGTACTTCGCCGTGACCGGCACCGCGCTGCCGCTCCTGCTCTACCTCCAGAACGTCCTGGGGAACACCCCGCTGGCGGCCGCACAGGTCACCGCGCCGTCCGCGTTCACCGTCGGCCTGGTCGCCGTGGTCGTGGGCCGGTTGAGCAACGGGCCCCGTGCCAAGCCGCTGCTCGTCACCGGGCTGCTCCTCTACGCCGCCGGGCTGGCGCTGACCGCGGCCTGCGCACGCCCCGGGATGAACGCATGGCAGCTGCTTCCGGCCATGCTCGTCGCCGACGCCGGCATCGGCTGCACCCTCGCCCCCGCGGCGAAGATCGCGCTGGGCGGCCTGGCCCCCGCCATCACCGCCAGCGCTTCCGGGGTGCTCAACACCGCCCGGCAGGTCGGCGGCGTGCTCGGCAGCGCGGCGGTCGGCGCCCTGCTGCGCGCACGGCTCGCCACGGAACTGCCCACCCATGCCGGCGCCGCCGCACCCGAACTGCCCGCACCGCTGCGCCCCGTGTTCACCGACGCCTTCGCGCACGCCTCCGGTGACGGCATCGCCCGGCCACCGGCGCCCACCGGCCTGGACCCCGCACAGGCCGACCGCTTCCACGCCCTCGCCGACACGGTCTTCCGGCACGCCTTCGTGGACGCCTGGCGCACCACCCTGCTGCTGCCCATCGGCGTCCTCCTGCTGTGCTGCCTGCTCAGCCGAAAGCTGTCCGCCGGAGACGGCCGGCAGGCGACATCCCCCCGCCGCGGGCGCCACGCCAGACGCCCAAGACACCGCGCCGCCGGACGTCCTCGCGGCTGTCCGTGCACCACAAGCCCCTGACCAGCCTCCAGCTGCCGCTGAACCACGCCCAACAGCCCGTCGATCCATGGAGGAGGCAGCCATGTACTGCTCCGAGCGACCCCGTCACCTCGGCACGGTCGACTCCACGACCACCTGGCATCTGACCGCGAACGACATCTCCGCCGGCGTGGCGCGCCGCCATGTGAGGTCCTTCGTGCGGGAACGACGGTGCGACGCGCTGGCGGAGGACTGCGCGCTCATCACTTCCGAGCTGGTCGCCAACGCGGTGCGGCACGGCGCGGGACCTGTCCGGCTGACCCTCCGTCATGTCGTCCACGACGACGGCAGCGAGGCCGTCCAGCTCTTCGTCGGCGACCACGGCACGGGCGGGGCATGCCTCCCGCCACGCTTCCGCGAACGCTCGGGTACTTCGCTGGGCGTATCGGGCCGCGGCCTGACGATCGTCGACGCGCTGGCCACCACCTGGGGCTCCACGCGCATCGCGGGCGCACATGTCATGTGGGCCACGCTGCGCGTCGACGACCGCCCGTACGCCCCCACACCCGCCGGACGACGTCCGCGACGTCCCGCCCGCCGGACCTGACCACGGGCACCACGCGCCACCGCGTGCCACCACCGACGAGAACACCACAGCGCCGTCGCCCACCTGCCCGGCGCGCCCCGAACCCTGGAGACACCGGATGCTACGACGACTGGGAACCCTCATCGCACGCCGCGCGCGCACCGTTCTGGTGGTGGCCGGCCTGATCACACTCGTGGCCGGGGGCGTCGGCGCAAGCGTCTTCGGCCACCTCAAGGCCGGGGGGTTCCAGGACCCCGCCGCGCCGTCGAGCAAGGCGGCCAAGCTCCTCGACACGGAGTTCGGCGGCACCACCGGCCTCGTGTTCCTCGTGCACCCGCGGCACGGCGGCGTCGACTCACCGGCGGCGCGGGCCGCGGGCCGCAACCTCACCGACCGGATCACCCACCACCCGGGCGTCGAGGACGTCGTCTCCTACTGGCGGACACCGGACGACCGGCTCAAGGCGCATGACGGCCGGAGCGCGCTCGTCCTCGTCCGGTTCGCCGAAGACCAGGAGCAGGCCGCCCGGCGCGCCGCCGAGCTGCTCTCCGAGGACGTCGCGGGCAAGGCGGCCGGCCCGGAAGTCAAGGTGCTCGCCGGAGGCCCTCGTGGCATCGACCATGACGTCACCACGCAGGTGGCCAAGGACCTGGGGCTGGCCGAGGGCATCGCCGTCCCGATCACTCTGGTCCTGCTCATCGTCGTGTTCCGCGGGCTCGTCCCCGCCCTGATCCCGCTGGCGATAGGCGGGGCGGCGATCCTCGGCACCTTCGCCGAACTGCGCGTCCTCGCCGCCGTCACCGACGTCTCGGTCTTCGCCCTCAACCTCACCACGGCGCTGGGACTCGGCCTCGCGATCGACTACGGGCTGCTGATGATCAGCCGCTTCCGTGAACGGATGGCCACCACCCAGGACATCGCGGAGGCCGTCGCCCATACGGTGGCCACCGCCGGCCGGACGATCCTGTTCTCCGCCGCGACGGTCATCGCCGCGCTGAGCACCCTGCTGCTCTTCCCGCTCTACTTCCTCCGGTCCTTCGCCTACGCGGGTCTCGGCGTAGTGGCGACGGCAGCCCTGGCGGCCCTCTTCGTCACGCCCGCGCTGCTGACCGTGTGCGGACACCGCGTGGCGTCGGCGAAGGCCCGGGGACGGCGCGGCGCGCGGGTCGCGGGGAGGCACTCGGCCACCGGCGGTGCCTGGCACACGATCGCCCGGACGGTCTTCCGGCGCCCCTTCCTGTCCGCCGTGCCGGCCGCGGTGCTGCTGGCGCTCGCCGCCGCGCCGCTGCTCGACGCCCGGTTCGGGTTGCCCGACGAACGCGTCCTGCCCACGACGTCGCCCAGCAGAGCGGCGGCCACCGCGCTGCACAAGGACTTCCCCCACTTCAGCGGTGCGGGCACCCTCGACATCGTGCTGACCGGGTCGGCTTCCCCGAGGAGCGTCGCCGGATACGCCAGGACGCTTTCGAAGCTGCCCGGCGTGACCTCCGTCGACCCGGGCACCGCGCCCTCCAGGGCCGGTTCGCCGGCGGCCTCCCCCACCACCCGGAAGCCGGCCGGCGACCTGCGGCGCCTCACCGTACGCACCGGTCACAGCTCCGCCTCCGCGGCGGCGCAACGGTTGGTGGGCCGGATCCGTGCGGTGGAAGCTCCCGGTCACAGCACCGCTCTCGTGGGCGGGGCGGCGGCTCAGGCGGTGGACACCAAGCAGGCGATCCGGCAACGGCTGCCGCTCGTGATCGCGATGATCGCCGTCAGCACCTTCCTGCTGCTGTTCCTGTTCACCGGCAGTGTGATCCAGCCGCTGCGTGCACTGGCGCTCAACACACTCGGCCTCGGCGCGATCCTCGGCACCCTCGTATGGATCTTCCAGGAGGGGCACTTCTCGTCCCTGCTGGGCTTCACCCCCATGCCGATGGACACGGCGATGACCCTGCTGATGTGCTGCCTGGTCTTCGGCCTCTCCACCGACTACGAGGTGTTCGTGCTCGGCCGCATCAAGGAACTGCACGACCAGGGGCTCCCGGCAGCGGAGGCGGTACCGCGGGGGCTCGCCCACACCGGAGCCCTCGTGTCCGCCGCGGCGGCACTGCTCGCCGTCAGCCTGCTGGCCTTCACCACGAGTTCGGTCAGCTTCATGCAGATGTTCGGACTCGGCAGCGGTCTGGCGATCCTCGTCGACGCCACGGTCATCCGCGGCGTGCTGCTGCCCGCTTTCCTCCGGCTGCTGGGCGAGCGCGCCTGGTACTGCCCCCGGTGGTTGCGGCGGCTGCACACACGATTCGGCCTGACCGACTGACCACACGGCCCGGCGACGTGTGACACACAAGCCGACCGGAGGCGAGTCATCTCTCGCCTCCGGTCGGTTCGGTATGTCAGGAGCTCATGCAGCTCCCTCACACAGTTCACTCATGCAGTTCACTCACGCAGTTCACTCATACAGCGCTTCGAAGCGGTCCCGGAAGCGCTTGTGTACGACGGGGCGTGCCACCTTCATGGAGATGGTCAACTCACCTTCGTCCATGGACAGATCACGCTCCAGCAGCGTGAACGCCTGCGCGCGGTAGTACTCCTGGAGTCGCGCGTTGGCGTCCGCCAGCACCTGGTTCAGCTCGCGCAACAGCTCCGGCTCGCCGACCAGGCGGGGCAGGTCGGTGGGCAGCCCTCGTTCGGCAGCCCATGTCCGGGCCTGTCGTTCGTCCAGCGTCAGCAGGACGACGAGGTGCGGTTTGCCCTCGCCGTAGGTGACGGCGTTGGACACCAACGGGCTGGTGCGCAGCTCGCGTTCGAGGGGGTGGGGCGTCACCGCGACGCCGTGCGAGAGCTGGATCAGTTCCTTCTTGCGGCCGGTCAGGGTCAGATACCCGTCGGCGTCGAAGGCCCCCAGATCGCCGGTGTACAGCCAGCCGTCACGCACCGCGCCGAACTCGTCCTCGTGGTATCCCCAGTAGCCGGGGAAGACGTTGGCGCCGCGGATCAGTACTTCACCGTCGGGGGCAAGGGCGACGTCGATGCCCGGCAAGGGCTTTCCGACGGTGCCCAGCCGGTAGTCGTCGGGGGAATTGGAAGTGGCGGCCGCGGCGGTCTCCGTCATTCCGTAACACTCGACGACCGGAACCCCGCATCCCAGGAAGAAGGCGAGGATGTCCTGCGACACGGCGGCGCCGGACACCGTCACCCTGCGCACAGCGCCGCCGAAGTGCTCACGGACCTGCGCGAACAGCGTGCGGTCCGTTTCGTCGAACCAGCTCTGGAGGCGGGGAGGGATCCGCTCGCCACGGGAGCGCCGCTCGCGTACCTCCAGACCGGTGCGCGCGGCCTCGATGACCGCCGAGGTGTCCTCCTGCGGCCAGGAGGCGAGAACCGCGCTGTAGATCTGCTCCAGCGCGAGCGGAACCAGCGGCAGGATCTGCGGCCTGGCCTCGCGGACCTCGTCGGCCAGGCGGTCCGTGCCGCCGCCACGGCGATAGGCGAGGGTGTAGCGGGACCACCACGCCAGCACCTGCATCAGCATCGCGATGGTGTGCGGTCCGGTGACGACGAAGATCGTTCCGTTGTTGTGGTCCGCCGCGGCGTCGGGCTTGGGCGGCGGCTGCGGGTGGGCGCGCAGGACGCTGACGTAGTTGCCGTGCGTCAGCGCGCAGCCCTTCTTCGGACCGGTGGTGCCCGAGGTGTAGATGATGAGCAGCAGATCCTCGGCCCGTACGGAATCCGAACGACGCCTCAACTCCTCCGCGGCGACCTCGCGTGCGCCCAGTGCGCGAAGCCCCGCGAGGGTCATGGTCCGCGCGGATCGCTCACGGTCTTCGTTCCCGAGCGGTGCGGAGGCGACGTCGGGGGCATCGATCAGCACGGCCCGCCGCAGGTGCGGCAGGCGGGGCCAGGCCGCTTCCACCTTGGCCAGCTGCGCCGTGTTCTCGCACAACACCGCCCGCGCGCCGCAGTCGTTGAGGACGTGCTCGATCTCCTCCGGCACGGTCGTCGGCAGCAGCGACACCACGACGAGTCCCGATGCCGCGGCGCCCATCAGCGCGAAGGTCCATTCGGGGCGCAGGGTGCTCAGTACCGCCACACGGTCCCCCGGCCCGAGTCCGAGTGCCATCAGCCCACGGGCCGTTTCCTCGCTCGCCCGCCAGGCTTCGGCGTACGTCCGCCGGCACCACACGCCGTCGGCGTCGCGCCAGCGCACCGCCGTCGCCGCCGGCCAGCACTCGGCGTTCCGGCGCGCCAGGTGGGCCAGCGTCCCGTCGTCGCGGCGGCCGTCGGGCGAGCCGGTGGTGGCACTCGTGGCACGGTGCGGGCCCGCGGCCATGACGTCTGTGTCCGGGAGGTTGCTGCCGTCCAGGGCCGGGAGGCTGCTGCCGTGTATGGCCGGGAGGTTGCCGCCATCTGTGCCCGGGAGGTTGCTGCCGTCGTTCATGCCGCTTCTCCGTCGAGGTCTGCATCGAGCAGATAGCCTCTGCTCCGCACGGTCTTGATGATCAGTCCGAGGGGCGCCAGGCGCCGACGGGTACGCAGGATCCGCACGTCGAGGGCGTTGCGTCGGGTCTCGCCGCCGTCGGGCCAGATCTTCGCGGTCAGCTCGTCCCGGCCCACCACCGTTCGGTAGGAGTCGAGCAGCATACGCACGACGTCGGCCTCGGCCCCCGTGAGCGGCAGGCGCCGCCCGGCGTAGTGCAGGACGTCCTGGGCGTCGATCGCCGGATTGCGGGGCAGGGCCCTGGCCCGCAACGTCTCCCAGCGGGCCTGCAGATCCTTTTCGTCCACCGGCGCCCGGACCCAGTCCTCCAGGGGGTCGACGGTCACCGGCGGCCGTGCGCCCGGCGACACCAGAAGCAAGCGGGGCACCTTGCTGAGCCGGTACGCCTCGAGCTCCTGCGCCTGCTCGGGCCAGCGCAACATGGGAATCCGGTCGGCACGGGGGCCGCGTCTGAGGTCCGGGGCGGTGGGTACGCCGACGCGGGCCGTGACACCGCGCGGCCCTGCCGACGGGCGAGGCACAAGGGAGTGGGGGGACATGTGTCCTCCTGATGTTCAAGGGGGCCGCTACGGATCCCCGGATTGTTCGACCGGACGGGCGGCCGCAGTGAGCCGGTGTCCGGTTAAGTCGCCACGTGAGCGACAAATTCTGCGCAGGAGAATCGAATCCCACCGCCGTCTTGCATTCCACAGTTCAGGGTGTGCCTCGGGTGTGCCTTCGGATGTTTTGATTGCCTCAGGAAACTCGTTTGGCTGCCGCGAATGGGGGTCGAAAAAGGATGCACTGCCGTGACCTCTTTAATTCCGAGGAATGTCTGGGTGACGTTTCGGTGAACAACGGATGCGGCGACCGTCGAAGCTCCGGGTGCGGGGCCTGGACGACGCAGGCGCGCTCGGCACCGTGCCCGCGGTGCCGGCGCCACAGCTCCCGCGCGGCGGACGATCATCGTGCGATCGGGCGGACTTCGCGACACGGAGAGCCGCGTCGCGAGGCGGGGCTCGACCGGACGGCTTGAGTGTGAGGTCGATCAGCGCCGCGACGAGGACGGAAAGAGGCGTCGAATGCGTGGAGCCATGAGTGCGAAGTGGGCGGTCTGCGCGGCGGCGGTCGCCTTGGTCGCCGGCGCCTGCGGTGGCGACACCGACACCGACGCTGTGGTGCGGGCCTCCTGGGGCGATCCGCAGAATCCGCTGGAGCCGGCCAACACCATTGAAGTGCGGGGCAGCAAGGCGTTGGACATGATTTTCCGCGGACTCAAGAAGTACGACCCCAAGTCCGGCGCCGCGAAGAACTGGATCGCGGAATCGATCACCACCGGCGACCAGCGGAATTTCACCGTAAAGGTCAAGAAGGGCTGGAAGTTCTCCAACGGCGAGCCGGTTACCGCGCACTCTTTCGTCGACGCCTGGAACTACGGCGCATCGGTGGCCAACAAGCAGGCCAATGCAATCTTCTTCTCGCACATCGACGGATACGACGAGGTGCGCTCCGGCTCCGGCGGCCCACGCGCGAAAACCATGTCAGGGCTGGTGGTGAAGGATGACTACACGTTCACGGTCCGCCTCACTCAGAAATTCTCCGCCTGGCCCGGCACTCTTGGCTACTGGGCGTATTACCCGCTGCCCAAGGCCTTTTTCACCCACCACGCGGCCTGGCTGAGGAATCCCATCGGCAACGGCCCGTACGAGATCACGTCGTACGACAAGGGTTCGTTGATGAAACTGCGCAGGTGGAAGGGGTACCAAGGCCCGGACAAGGCCCGTAACGAAGGCGTTGACCTGCGGGTTTACACCGACACCGACACCGCGTACACCGATCTCCGGACCGGCCTTCTCGACCTGGTCGACGACATTCCGGTCGGCGAGCTCAAGAGCGTCAAGCGCGACCTTTCCTCTCGCTATATCAACCAGCCGGTCGGTCTCATCGGGAGCATCGCATTCCCGCTGTACCACCCGAAGTGGAACGGGCCGAAATCCGCCGAACTGCGTCGCGGCATCGCGATGGCGATCGACCGCTCCGCCATCGCGACGCAGTTGTTCCGGAAGACCCGCACCCCGGCCACCGACTGGACCTCACCGGCACTCGGCGTCGAGGGCGGCTACAAGCCGGGGCTCTGCGGCGCGGTGTGCACGTACAACCCGTCGCAGGCCAGGAAACTGATCCAGGAGGCCGGCGGACTGCCCGGAGGGCAGATGAAGATCATGTACAACGCCGACGTCGGCTCGAACAAGGTATGGGTCGATGCCGTCTGCAACAGCATCAACGGCGTGCTCGACAACGATCTGGCGTGCGTCGGTGACCCGGTCGGCACGTTCGCCGACTTCCGCAACCGGATCACCAGCGAGTCCGCGACCGAGCCGTTCAGCGCGGGCTGGCAGATGACCTATCCGCTGATCCAAGGCTTCCTCCAGCCCAGGTACCACTCCGGCGGCTGGTCGAACGACACCCACTTCCACAGTGCGCGATTCGACGAGTTGATCAATCAGGCCAACGCCGAATCACACACCGCCAAGGCCGTCGAAACCTTTCAGGAGGCCGAGAAGATCCTCGCCCAGCAGATGCCGTTGATCCCGCTGTGGTACCAGAACGGCAACGTCGGCTACTCATCCCGCCTCTCCCGCGTCTCCCTCAACCCGTCCGGGGTCCCCGACTACAGCCAGATCAAGGTGGCCGGACCGGACCAGACCTGACGGAACCCGACCTGACGCAAGCTGACCTGACGGAAGCTGACAGGCACCGGAGGTCCGGGCAGCCGCCCGACACCCCAAGCGACGCCTTCGCAGCAGGCCACAGCACCGCGCCCGACCCGCAGTGAGAAGATCCACCTCACCTTGACATCCACTTCGTCGAATGTGTCTCATGAACGCACTTCGCCTGGTGCGAAGAGAGCCGCAACTCAGCGACGAGACCGCACAGCTCATGGCCTTGGGAAGGCACGGGTGAAACTCCCTTAGCCCGGACTCCCGTGGCCCAGTCCGCAGCCTCTTCGGCCGCGCCGGAAAATCCGCCGTCCGAAGACTGCCCTTTCAGAACTACCCCACCGCGGAAACCAGGGCGCCCAGCAGCGTGCGCCCGTACTGCAGTGAGGCATCACAGCATGGACACTCACCACGCCATTCGCCATCCCCTTGCGCTGCTGCGCGAGCAGAGCGGTTTGTCACACGGCGCGTATGCACAGCTGATCGCCAAAACCCATGCCGAACTCGGCTTCGGCTCCATGGCAGCCCGCCGGGAGAAAGTCGCGCGCTGGGAATCCGGCAAAGTCACCCCCGAAACCAGCGCGCAGCTCGCCATGGCGCATCTGCACGATGTACCGCGCTCGGAGGTGCTCCGCACCGGCTGGCCCGACTGGCTCTACGCCGCAACCGGCCACTCCGGTCTGCTCACCGCTCCGTGGACCGGCGCGGAGGCGCTCCAGGCACTGGACCGCATCGCGCGACCCGCGGCCAGGGCGGTGAAACACCGCTACGACGCCTTGTCCTCAGAAAACGGCGTCGCCGACCTGGTCTCGTCCTGGCGCGACGCGGCAGCCGAGCACCACGGGTTGCCCGCTTCCAGCGGCCGCCGCATCGACGGCTCAACGGTCGATGTGCTGGAGCAGAATCACCGGGAACTGCACCATCTCTACACCCAGCTCGGCGCTCAGGCGGTTCGGCCTTCGGCGGACGCCGGGTTGCGGATGGTTGCGGATCTGGCGCGCAATTCCTCCTGCGACCAGGCCACCAGAGCCCGGCTACTGTCCCTCGCCGCGAGCGCCGCCGGCTTCAGCGGATGGCTCGCCTTCGAAGCAGGCGACCACCTGCGCGCCCAGTCGGCCTTCCTCGCCGAACTGCGCACCGCTGCCGCGGCTGGGGATCCGCAGGTCGGAGCGTGTGCAATGATCCAGACCGCGAAGCAGAAGCTCGAACTGCGGGACCTCGCCGGCACGCATCTGCTCCTCGACGCAGCCGAGCGTCTGTGTGCGTCCACGCGCCCCAGTCGCCGCATGTCAGCGCTCATCGCCATCACCGCCGCCGCAGCCAGCGCGCTGCAGGGCGATGCGGACGCCACGGCACGTCAGATCGACACGGCGCTCACCATCGACACGACCATTCGGCACGACGACGACCCCTGCTGGACAGACTGGCTGACCACCGAGATGCTGCTTTTCCAGGCCGGCAACGCCTATGTCTACCTCGGAAAAGCGGACAAGGGCCTGGACTATCTGCTGCCCGTCTTCGACACCGCCACCGCTGCTGAAAATATGGGGGACCGCGACCTGGCTTTCGGCAGCATACACATTGCGATGGCGCACACCTCTGCCGGCGACGTGGACGAGGCGATTCCTTGGGTGCGCAATGTCCCGGAAATGCTCGGCCGGTCTCCTGCATTCTGCGTAGAGGAATATTACCGAAGCCTGCTGTCGAAACTGAACTGCCATAGCCAGAATTCAATGGTCCGAGAATTCCTCGACGAACAGCGCAACTGACGAACGGGCGGCCCGGTGTGACGCCGACGGTATGACCGACGTTCACGGAAGGCGCGGCACGATATTTCCCTCAGGGACCCTCCGGGCCGTGCGTCACACGTCCCCGTATGCCTCGCCGCCCAGCTCCAGCCCCGCGGTACCGGCTGTCGCATCGGCCAGCCAGGCGCGGAAGGCGTCCAGATCGGCCTCCGGCAGCCCGACCTCGATGCGTACGTCGGCCCCGTAGGTCACCTCGCGCACCGCCCGCCCCGTGGTGCGCAGATCGTTCTCCACCCGGCCCGCCCGCTGGTGGTCGACGGTGACCGTGACCAGCCGGAAGCGCTGCCTGGTGACGGTGCCGAGCGCGTCCAGCGCCTCCCCGACGACGCCCCCGTAGGCACGGATCAGACCGCCTGCGCCCAACTTCACACCGCCGAAGTACCGCGTGACCACGGCCACGACATAGCGCACCTCGCGGCGCACCAGCATCTGCAGCATCGGTACGCCCGCGGTGCCGCCCGGCTCGCCGTCGTCGCTGGCCTTCTGGACACCGCCGTCCGCGCCGATGACGTACGCGAAGCAGTGGTGGCGGGCGGTGGGGTGCTCCTTGCGGATGCGCGCGATGAAGTCCTGGGCCTCGGTCTCGGTCGCGACGGGCGCGAGCGCGCAGATGAAGCGGGACTTGTTGATCTCTATCTCGTGGACACCCTCGTGCGCGAGAGTCCGGTACTGGTCCTGCATCGCACCAGCCTATGCGGCCCCACCGGACACACCGACACGCCCTCTCCGGGGGTCAGCGCCGCGCTGCGGTGTCCGCCGTACGGGCGCAGCCGGCACGGCCACGCGGCGTACTCGCGGGGCCCCTACGGTGCGTCGGGCAGACGTGCGGGCCGGCCGTGGGCAGTGTGAGCCCAGGGCGAGGGCCTCGTGTTTCCGGGGCCGACTCGTGTACTCAGGAACGGAACGGCGGGTTGGCGGAGGCTTCATGGACAACAGCACACAGTCGGCGATGACGGCGGGCGCACCCGTGACCGGTTCGGATATGCCCGAGCCGCCCCCGGAGGTCATCGAGGCAGCACGGAACGCGCCCGACCACTGGCTGGCAATGGTGGATCTGACCTGGTCGGGCGACGGGCCACCGCCGCTCTGGGCGTTGATCGGCCAGTGGCGGTCGGGCCCCACCGGCGAGATCGAGGAGTGGCGGGACAACCCGGAGTACCGGCCGTCCCCGCAGATGCTGGACTGGTCGGACCCGGCCGACGCGGTCGACAAGGCGATGCAGCTCGCCGCGACCGGCTACGGGCCGGCGCAGGACGTACACGAGGCGCTGGCGCGCGCCGAGGTATCCGTCCTGGTCAGCACGACCGGGACACCGCTCGCCGCGGCGTCCCCCGAGGGCACGCCGGTGATCCCCGTCTACACCTCCCCGGTCTACCTCGAATCCGTGGGCCGGCTGCTGTACGACCGGCGGCCGGTGGCCGAGCTCGTCGAGCAGCTGCCGCCGGGGCATGCCCTGTATCTGAACCCGACCGGCCCGGTGAGCATGCTGGTGGAGACCAAGCCGCTGCGCGCGGCGCTGGCCGCCGTCGGCACCGCGGCGGCGGAGCAGACGGACGAGGCCCTGGAACCGGCCGCTCCGGAGGCGCTGCGTCCGGGCACCGGGGCCGCCGGCGTCGAGCCGGTGCCGATCGGCAAGCCGGCCCGTACCGCGGGTGACGGCACCGTCATCGGCGACGGCCCGGTCATCGGGGCCGGTATGGCAGGCAGCGGGGTGGTCGGCGGAGCGAACTGACCCGTCGGCACACGGACCCGCCCCGCCCGTCTTCCCCTTCGGGCGGGGCGTCTGCGTACCCGCGCGGATGCGGGCCCCTGCCCGGGGTCGGCTCCTCAGGTTTTCTGCTCAGGTTTCTGCTGATGGCGGGAATCTCCGGAGGGCCGGATCCGTTGATCGACACAGGACCTGTGACCGACAAGGGATCTTCGACCGGCACAGGACCTTGATCAGCTCCTTGGTCAGCTCCTCGATCAGCCCCTTGATCAGCTCAGGACCCTTCTCCATCCGCGGGAGGCAGCGCGTGTACGGCGACCCCAGGACGATCCGCAGGATTCTCACCGAGCTCGGCGACACCTGGGCGGTGGTGGGCCTGTCCAACAACGAGCGGCGGGCGGCGCACGGCGTGGCCGACGTACTGCAGCGGTACGGCAAGCGGATCGTGCCGGTGCACCCGAAGGCCGAGACGGTGCACGGCGAGAAGGGCTATGCCTCGCTGGCGGAGATACCGTTCCCGGTCGATGTGGTCGATGTGTTCGTCAACAGCGATCTGGCGGGCGGGGTCGCCGACGAGGCGGTGGTGGCCGGGGCGAAGGCCGTGTGGTTCCAGCTCGGTGTGGTCGACGAGCGGGCCTGGGACCGGGTGCGCGAGTCCGGCCTCGACATGGTGATGGACCGTTGTCCGGCCATTGAGATACCCCGTTTGGGCTGAGCGCCGACTGCGTTAGCTTCCGTGCATGATCTCGCCACGTGTCGCTCTCCCCGAGGATGCCGCCGAGCTCGTCCGGCTGCGCCGTCTGATGTTCCTGGCGATGAACGGACGGGACGAGCCGGGGAGTTGGGAACGGACCGCGGAGGCGGTGGCGCGCCGGCAGCTGGCCGGGCCGGACGCACCGCTGTGCGGGTTCGTGGTGGACGGCGACGAGGCCGGTGCTCCGCACCTGGCGGCCTGCGCGGTCGGGCGGATCGAGGAGCGGCTGCCGGCCCCGGGACACCCGTCGGGGCTGTTCGCGTTCGTCTTCAATGTCTGTACGGATCCGCGCTATCGGGGCCGCGGCTATGCGCGCGCCACGACGGAGGCGCTGTTGGCCTGGTTTGCCGAGCGAGGCGTCAGCCGGGTCGATCTGCATGCGACGGACGACGCCGAGCCGCTGTACCGAAGCCTGGGCTTCGCCGAGCACTCCACGCCCCTGTCGCTGGATCTACGGTCCCGCGCACAGGCGACCGCGCGGGCCACGCCGGCCACCTAGGGAGCCGTGCGCCACCGAGGGGCCTAGCCGACGCCCAGCCCCTCCAGCACTGTGGCTCCCGGCAGTTCGGCCAGCGCCTTGCCCGGCACGATGAGCTTTCCGCGGCGGCCACCGCTGCCGATCAGCGCGTACGGGGTGTCGGCGACGGCGGAGTCCACGAGGATCGGCCAGGCGGTGGGCAGTCCGATCGGTGTGATGCCGCCGTATTCCATGCCGCTGTCGCCGACCGCGGTGTCCATCGGCGCGAACGACGCCTTGCGGGCGCCCAGTTGGCGGCGGACCACACCGTTGACGTCGACCCGGGTGTGCGAGAGGACCAGACATGCGGCCAGGGTGACCTCACCGCCGCGCTTGCCGGCCACCACGACGCAGTTCGCGGACTGCTGGAGCAGCCAGGCCCCGTAGTGCTCGACGAGGAGTTCGGTGTCCGCGATCGCCGGGTCCGTGTCGACGTAACGGAGTTCCTCGACCGGTACGGATCCGTGCCAGCCGCGGATGGCGGCGGCGACGGGCTCGGTCAGCAGGTCCAGGCACTCGGCGGCGGGCCGGACATCGTCGAAGGCATCCATGGGCACGGGCATGGCGACAAGCTAACAGGCGCAGCCACCCGTGCGTTCGGCCGTCTCAGCGGCCAAGCGGGATGATCACCGACATGGTCATCTCGACCGGTTCCGTACCGTCGTTGCGGTAGCAGTGGGCGACCTTGGCCTCGAAGGTCGCCGAGGCGCCCGCGGGCACCGTGTGCTCCTCCCCGTCGACGAGCAGTGTCAGCGTGCCGGCGCGTACGTGGAGGAGCTCGACGGTGCCGGGCGGATGCGGATCGGAGCTGCTTTCGTCGCCGGGCATCAGCCGCCAGTCCCACATCTCGAACGGCCCGGGGGCCTCGGCCCCCACCAGCAGCGAGGTGTGGCTGCCGGCGTCGGTGGACCACATCCGGACGGCCTCGCCCGGGGCCACGACACGTACCTGGGGGCCCTGTTCGTAATCCAGCAGCGTGGTGATGCTGACGCCGAGCGCGTCGGCGATCTTGACGGTGGTGCCCACGCTCGGGTTCGTACGGGCCTGCTCGATCTGGATGATCATGCCGCGGCTGACGCCGGCGCGGGCGGCGAGGGCGTCGAGGGTGTAGCCGCGTTCGGTGCGCCAGCGTTTGAGGTTGCGTGCGAGCGACTGGGTGAGCTGGTCGAGGTCCGTCACGGGTCCGTCCAAGTCGGCGCTTCTCAGCGGTTCAATATATTCAATTCCGTAGTCGATTTTCTTGTACTACGGTGTGGTGCACTTCAGCGTCCAGCTCACTGTACTGCGAGGTTTCACCATGACTGCGGTCTTCGCCCTGGCCACCAGCCTCCTCTGGGGGCTCGCCGACTTCGGCGGGGGACTGCTCACCCGACGTCTGCACGCGCTGACCGTGGTGGTCGTCTCGCAGACACTGGCCGCCGTGGTGCTGGGCGGCATCGTGGTGATCACCGGTGGCTGGCGGGAAGCCGGTCCGCAGCTGTGGTTCGCGGTCGCGGCCGGCATCGTGGGGCCCGCCGCGATGCTCTGCTTCTACCGCGCCCTGGCCCTCGGACCGATGGGCGTGATCTCACCGCTCACCGCGATCGGCACCGTCCTGGTACCGCTCAGCGTCGCCATCGTCGCAGGTGAGCGGCCCGGACTCGGACAGGCCGCGGGGATGGTCGTCGCCGTGATCGGTGTGCTGCTGGCCGCCGGACCGCGGGTCGGCGGCGCGTCGGTGGCCCGCCAGACGATCGTCCTCACGGTGATCTCGGCGCTCGGCTTCGGCGCGGTGATGACCCTGATCGCGAACGCGTCCACGACCGTGACCGGGCTCTTTCTCGCCCTGTTCGTACAGCGGGTGTGCAATGTCGCGGTCGGCGGCGCCGCCCTGTACGCGACGGTGCGGCGGGGTACACCGGCACTGCCCGAGGGCGGGTTCGCGGCGCTGCGCGGCTCGCTGCCCGCGCTCGGCTTCATCGGTGTGGCGGACGTCGCGGCCAACGGCACCTACGCCATCGCGGCCCAGAACGGCCCGGTCACCATGGCTGCGGTGCTCGCCACGCTCTACCCCGTGGTCACCGCGGTCGCCGCACTGGGCGTCCTCAAGGAGCGGATGCGCGCGATACAGACGGCGGGCGCCTCGCTCGCCCTGGTCGGCACGGTCCTGCTCGCGTCCGGCGGCTGACGGCAATGGCTCAGGCCCGACAGCCGACAGCCGACAGCCGACAGCCGACAGCTAACGCTGCATCAGCCGGCGCTCAGGTGGCGTCCGCCGGCTCCGTCGCCGCCCCGTCCTCCCACTCCCCCAGCGCGACCAGCTGCTCCGGGCTGACGCCCTCAGGAATCGGCACCGGCGCCGGCGTGCGCAGCGGCGGCTGCCAGCCCGCCTCCGGGTCCCAGCGGCGGACGATCTTGGCGGGCGCGCCGGCGACCACGGCGTGATCGGGGACCTCACCCCGCACCACCGCGCCGGCCGCGACGACGACGTTCCTGCCCAGCCGCGCGCCGGGCAGGATGACCGCCCCCGTACCGATCCAGCTGCCGGGGCCGATCGAGACCGGGTCGGTGCGCGGCCACTGCTTCCCCACCGGCACCTCGGGATCGTCGTAACTGTGGTTGGTGGTGGTGATGTAGACGCCGGGTCCGAAGAAGCAGTCGTCGCCGATCGTCAGCCGGACATCGGCGATCACATGGCTGCCGCGGCCCAGCACCACACCGTTGCCCAGCGTGAGGATGGGTTCCGAGCCGAGATCGAGATCGGGCATCATGCCCGCCGTCAGCGTCACGTCCTGGGCGATGATGCAGTAGTCGCCGATCTCGATCCACGGGTCGCCGAAGACGGTGCCCTGCGGATAGGCGAGCCGGGCGCCGTGGCCGATACGGCGGAAGCGGTACGGGCCGGGGCACTCGGCCGTGACGGCCGCGGCCTCTCTCACCCAGCGCGCGCCGCGGTGCACGGCGCGGGACACGGCCCGGCGCCGCCAGGCCGCGACAGACGAGAACACGTTCTGGTTTATCGGCACCCGCACACCGTACTCAGCGTGCCGGGCGACCGGCCGCACGCTGCGCTGTGATCTTCGCCCCACCCCCGGCCTCCCCGGCCGCCCACCGTCCGCGCGGGCGTCGTCTACGGTGCTCAGGGGCGCGGCACGGATCTGAGAAGGAGAGCGGACGATGGCAGGACGGGCGTTGATTTCACAGGTGGGCGGCGACGAGCCGACGATCGATCCGGCGGCGTTCACCGCCCCCACGTCGGTCGTGCTCGGTGACGTCACCATGGCGGCCGGTTCGAGTGTCTGGTACCACGCGGTCCTGCGCGCCGACTGCGGCCCCATCGTCCTCGGCGCCGACAGCAACATTCAGGACAACTGCACGGTCCATGTGGATCCGGGCTTCCCGGTGACCGTCGGCGAACGGGTCTCCGTGGGCCACAACGCGGTGCTCCACGGCTGCACCGTCGAGGACGATGTCCTGGTCGGCATGGGCGCCACGGTCCTGAACGGTGCCCACATCGGCGCAGGCTCGCTGGTCGCCGCGCAGGCACTGGTCCCGCAGGGCATGCGGGTGCCGCCCGGTTCGCTGGTCGCCGGGGTTCCGGCGAAGGTCAAGCGGGAGCTGACCGATGAGGAGCGCGAGGTGATCCGGTTGAATGCCGCGATGTATCTGGAGCTGGCGGCGCGGCATCGGGAGTCCGTGAAGGACATCGACTGACGAGGCTCCGTAGGGGAGTGCCGCGCCGGGCGCTGCGGTGCGGCACTCCGCGTCGGGGCCGCACCACGGCCGGGAGCGTCAGCGGCGCCTGGCGGACTCGGCCGCGGCCAGTACGGAGGTCATCAACTCGGCGTCGAAGAGGGTGGCGTCCGCGAGGCGGTTGGCGCCCGCGTAGGCGTTCATCATGACTTTGGCGGTCCGCAGGGCGGCGGGTGACCTGCGGACCAGCGGCCTGGTCCACAGCCTGATCGCATCGTCCAGCTTCTCCTCGGGGACGACCTTGTGGAGGATGGACAGCTCGGCGGCCTTGGCCGCGTCGAAGCTGTCGCCGGTCAGCACCAGCTCGCGGATCCGGGCGGCGCCCGTCTCGTTGAGCAGCCGTGGCAGCGCACCGCCCCAGGCGGGCGGCATGCCGAGGGCGAGCTCAGGCATACGGAAGCGGCAGTTGTCCGCTCCGGCACGCAGATCGCAGAACAGCGCGAGGGCCATACCCGCGCCGATCACCCCGCCGTGCAGCCGGGCGATGGTGACCACGTTGAGGGTCGCGAGGGCATCGCAGACCCGGCGCGCCTTGGCCGCCAGCACGCGAAGTTCCGCTCCCCCGGAGTCGGCGGCCAGGATCTCGGAGAACTCCCTCCGGTCGCCGCCCAGACTGAAGTCGTCACCCGCCCCGGAGAGAATCAACACGCGAACTCCGGACTCGTCCTGCAACGCGCCCAGCACGGCCAGGAGTTCGTCGAGGAGCAGGCCGGAGATGGCGTTTCCGGTCTCGGGGCTGTTCAGCTGTACTTTGAGGACGGGCCCCTCGGGTATGACGTGGAGCGCCTTGAAGTCTTCGACCACGGTGTTCGTTGTTCCTCGTTTCTCTTTGCCTGCGCCGCCTTCCTGACGGCTCGTCAGGATCTGGCCACCCGCAGTTCCATGATGCGTCGGAAGCCCACACGTGGCGCCCAGACCGGGGCGGCACTGACACGGAGACCGGGCAGGCGTCTGAGCAGCCCGGTCAGCAGTGTCGTCGCTTCCAGACGCGCCAGCTGCGCGCCCAAGCAGTAGTGGATTCCGCCGCTGAAGCTCAGATGGCTGGCCTTGCGGCGGACATCGAAAATATGCGGATCGAGGTGGTGGGCCGGGTCGTGATTGGCGGCGCCGACCATGAGATGCACCATCCGGTCCTTCTCGATGGGCACTCCGGCGAGGGTGGTGTCGGCGGTGGCGATCCGGCTGATCACCTGGTTCGGGGAGTCGTAGCGCAGCACCTCCTCGACCGCGTCCGGTATGTGTTGCGGATGCGCACGCAGCCATCCCAGCTGGAGTGGATGTTCCAGGAGCAGCCACACCATGGTGGACAGCAGCGTCGCGGTGGTCTCCGGCGCGGCCAGGAAGACCAGGAGCGCGAGCAGATAGACGGCCTCGTCGGCCGCCTCCTGGTCGGATTCGAGTCCGTCCCAGGTCCGGAGCCAGGCGGACACCGGGTCGTCGCCGGGCGCTCTGCGGCGCTCCTGCACCAGCCTCCTGAAGTACGCCTCCAGTTGCTCGGTCGCCGCGTCGGAGCGGGCGAGCTGGCTTGCCGAGGGGAGCAACTCCTGGGTGAACACCTGATCGTGGGCGAGTGATCGCAGCAACGGGTAGTCGGCGGGCGGCAGTTGGAGCCATCCACCGATTGCGCTCATAGGCAGTTCTTCGCTGACAATCGAGCTGAAATCGGCCTCGCCGTCGCGCAATTCACCGGTGAGCCGGTCGAGGAGTTTCTCCACCGTTTTCTCGATCGAAACTCTCAGGACAGGAAGGGTATTCCGGTCGAACATATTCCCCACGGACCGGCGCACCCGGGTGTGCTGCATTCCGTTGAGCGCCGGCATCGTTCTGCTCATTTCGCGTGAGGAACGCGCGCCCCACCGCGTTCCATCACCCTGTCGAGCCCGCCATCCGCTGTCGGGTACCTGCCAAGCTCGATCCCTCAACACCTGGTCACACAGGCCGTAAGAGGTGATCAGGTACCCGCCCCACGGAGCCGGAACCACGTCTCCCATGGACCTGAGTTCCGCATAGAACGGCAACGGATTCGCCTGACCGCTCGCCGTACGAAGGCGAGAGAAAAGCGAAACCACAGCACGCCGATCAATGGTTGGGGAAGCCAGTGCGGGCTCCACAGTGACTCCTTTAGAAGATCAAATAAGCCGCGACACCCCTATCTACCCCTGCGCCTGAACATTCATACGAAGAATGCGTGATCGACGTTGTTGTGAACGTCACACCTTCCACCAGTTGAGGAACCCACTCCACCAACTACTCTTCCGGGACTTGCTATTTCCGCCCTGAACCGGGGCATTCCCGGCCGCCTGTTCACCTCCGGCAGTGGGAACGGCGCCCCGGTACTCGCTGCGCACCGGGGTGAATCGGGCAGGCAGTGCGTTGAGCGACCGGTGGAACGGGCCCGGCCGCCAGGTCAGGCTCTCCTCGGGCACGCCCAGCTCGATGTCCGGCAGAACGTTGAGGAGCTTTTCGATCGCCTGCACGGAGATCAGCAGGGCCGGGTCCTTGGCCGGGCAGGCGTGCGGGCCGGCTCCCCAGGCGAGATGCGCCCGCTTGCTGAGCGTCTGACGGCCCACGGAGAGGTTCGGGTCGGTGTTGGCGGCCGCGAAGCTGATCATCACGGGGTCGCCCGCGCTCAGCTTGTTCCCGGAAAGCTCCACGTCGGACACCGGGTAGTGCACCGCGTAGTTGGCGATCGGCGGGCTGTTCCACAGCACGTCGTTGATGGCGTCGTCGACCAGGACACCGGCCGAGTGCTGGCCTCCCGCGTACTTCTCGTCGCACAGCAGCAGGCGCAGGGCGCTGGAGATGATGTTCTGCATCGGCTCGGCGCCCGCGCCTATGAGCATGATCAGCTGATGGATCATTTCCTCGTCGGACAACTGGGCCTGATGCTGCATCAGCCATGAGGTGACGTCGTCGCCGGGATTGGCCCGCTTCAACGCTACCAACTCGAAAATCGACTCCGTCAGGACCTCGTTCGCCTTCTCCGCGTCGACACCGTCGAAAATGCCGGAGAACCCGAAAACCAGCCGGTCACCGATTTCGGCCGGGCAGCCGAAGAGGTCGTTGAACACCAGCAGCGGCAGCCACTGCGCGAAGTCGGATACCAGATCCGCCTTGCCCCGGCTGCTGAACTGCTCGATCAGATACGACGCGACGCGGTCGACATGCCGGCCCATCCGATGCATATCGATCCGGGCCAGGCTGTCCGTCACCGCCTGGCGCAGCCTCAGATGGACGGCACCATCGGAGAACAAGCTGTTCGGCCGGTACATCATCATGGGCAGGACGGGGCTGTCCAGCGGGACCTGGCCCTCGTTCAAGGCCCGCCACCTGCGGGGATCCCGCGCGAACGTATCGGGATTCTGCAGCACACGAAGCGCCGCCGCGTAATCCGTGACAAGCGTGGCCTGCACACCGGGAGCCAGCTCGACGGGCGCGCTGGGACCGTGCTGCCGCAAATGCTCGTAGAAAGCCTCGGGGGCAGCGGCAAATTCGGGTCCGTGCAGGGGGACGCCCTCGCCGCCGGTGTGTGCCGGGCAGCCCGGTGGCGGACCCTGGAATTCCGAGTGGGATTGCATGCCTGAACTCCTAGTTGAGGCGGGACTGAAGATAACGGACGAGGACGATCAGTGAATCCGCCGACGACCGCTGGTCGCGCACATCGCAGGTGACGACGGGCGTCTCGGGGAGCAGGTCCAGTGCCTCGCGGATCTCTTCGACCGAGTGGGCGGGCGTCCCGTCGAACCGGTTCACGCCGATGGCATACGGAATTCCGTACTGCTCCACCAGGTCCATGACGGGGAAGGAGTCGGCGAGGCGCTCGGGATCGACCAACACCAGCGCGCCGAGCGCGCCGCGGGTCATGTCCTCCCACACCTGAACGAAGCGCTGCTGACCGGGCGTTCCGAACAGGTAAAGGACCAGTTTTTCACTGAGGGTGAGACGGCCGAAGTCCATGGCGACCGTTGTCGTGGTCTTGCCGGGGACCCCTTTCAGGTCGTCGATTCCGGCGCCGGCCTGCGTCATGACCTCTTCGGTACGCAGCGGGGGAATCTCGGACATGGTCCCGATGAACGTCGTCTTGCCCACGGCAAAATGCCCGACCACAAGGATCTTCGCCGCGGTCTGCACCGAATTGCGCAGGTAGACGCCGTCATCCAAAGCGAGCCTGGAGCCCATTCAGCACCTCCTCAAGGATTTGCCTGTCGACGAGCTGGGCGCTCGGTATGGGCGCACGAGTACAGAGGTGTCCCTCCTCGGTGAGGTCGGACACCAGAATCTTGGCGACACCCACGGGCAGCCGTGTGTGTCCGGCGATCTCGGCGACCGAAAGAAAACCTCCCGAACACAGCTCCATAACGCGGAGCTTCTCCGGGTCGAGCGGTTTGGTCCTTGGGGGGTTCTGGTGCACTGTGACCAGCGTGATCAGTGAGAGGTCACTGTCATCTGGAAGTTCGCGGCCGTTGGTGATGACATACGGCCGTACTAATTCCGCGGCTTCGTGTTCCAGCTCCGGTTCGTCCGAGGGCGTCATGGTTGGATATCAGCCCTCTCACGAGGCGGGGCGGTCAGCGCCTTGCCGAGCTGTCCGACAAGCTGCTGCATCCGGAAGCTGATCTCCGCCATGTCGACGTCCGGGGAAGCCGAAACGGCGAGGTAGGCGCCTTCGCCGGCCGAGATGAGGAAGACCCAACCGTGGTCGAATTCGACCAGCGTCTGACGCCAGTGCGGACGGTTTCCACTGCTCCGGCAGAAGTCGGCGACCGTACGGCTCAACGACTGCATTCCGCTCATCGCGGCGGCGACGGTGTCGGCGTGGTCCCGGCCGACATCCTTCGAGCGGGCCATAAGAAGCCCGTCCGCGGAGACGAGAATGGCGTGCTGCGCTTCGGGCACTTCCAGAGCACTGTCAAGCATCCACGACAGATCGTAGTTCACTGAGCCTCATGCCCTTCACTGCTTGCATTGGTCGAACGACGGCCCGACTGCGTCCCCCGCTGGAATGCGCCCATGGCGGACGCGGTCCTGGCGCTGTCGCGGGCCGGGTCTTGGGCGCGCTCCGTTTCGGCCGGCACGATGGAAATGGCGCCGCGCCGGCGGCGCTTGGGCAGACCGCCGGCCGTGGTCGCGGGGGCGGCGGGCGCGGGAGTGGGCGCAGGAGCGGGAGCGCGAGCGGGAGCCGGGTACCCGGAAGGGTTCTCCTCGGGCGGCATCGGGGCGGACACGGCCACGGCAGGGCTCTCCTCGGGCTCGTGCAGGGACGTCAGCAGATCGTCGGGGAGCAGGACGACCGCGCGGACGCCGCCGTAGGGCGATGTGGAATCCACGGAGACACTGAAGCCGTAGCGGGCGGCGAGCACGCCGATGACGGTGAATCCGAACTGCGGCGGATTGCCGAGGCTGGACACACCTCGTGAGCCCTCGCCGGACAGCAACTCGGCGGCCTTGGCCTTCTCTTCCTCGTTCATGCCGACACCCGCGTCGTCGACGACGATACAGACGCCCTTCGGCACCGGACGAATATTGATCTCAATCATCGTTTCCGGCGCCGAATAGCTGGTGGCGTTGTCCAGCAGCTCGGCAAGGGTGAGGGCGACCGGTTCCACGGCACGGCTCACGATGGCGAAGTTGCTCTGCGAACGGATCTCGACGCGCGTGAAGTGGCGGATACGGCCCTTCGCGCTGCGGACCACGTCGTAGAGCGAGGCCGCGGTGCGCCGCCGGCCCAGCCATCCGTCGCAGAGCACCGCGATGGACTGGGCCCGCCGCGCGAACTGCGAGTTCATATGGTCGATGTCGAGGAGGTCTTGCAGGAATTGGCGTTCACCATATGTTTCCTGCATCTTCGAAATGGCCAACTGCTGCTCGCTGGCGAGGCCTTGAAGGGTCCGCATGGCGGCCTTCAGGGTGTTTTTCGTGGCCTCTTCGGCTCGGTCCTTCGCCTCCTCGACGGCCTCCGCGTAGTGATCCTCCAGGGTGGCGTAGCGTTGCTTGAGCTCGCCCTTTTCTTTTCGCAGCTCCGCGATCTTCTTCCTGCTCTGAATGATCGCGGCAGCAGCGACAGGGGTACCAGCGATCAAACCCCAGAGCGCTGGATCCTGGAAATATGGCGTCATAGGACTCTCTTCGGACGACGGTGCCACCGGGTATCGAATGCCTGGGTGGCGCGTTCCACGTCACTCGCGATTCCAGACATGCGTGAACGGCCGCGCAGGGTCGCCCGCCCAGAGCCCGTCGAAGGCCCGGCTAATGGCATACCTCTCCCCAAGTGGCTGTTTCTCAGGCCAATGCGCGGAATTTCCGTCTTGCCATAGCAGGTGTTTACCGCCGCTGGCAAGCGGGATGATCTTAGCATCAAGGCGACACGCCGTGTCCATGCCGATCTTCTCTGATACGACCCTGACGGGGATTCAACATTGGTTCCATTTGGGGCCATTGGACGCTGTTGCGAAACCCGGGGCCGCTCGTGAAGTACCGACCATCGCGCACCGCAACGCGATCTTTGACGCCTCGGCGAACACCACGGCCGGCCACCCGGAACGGCGGCGCGGCCACCGCGTCTCAGCCGTGCGGTGCGTCGTGGACGTAGGTGATCTCGCCGCCGCCGACCCGGACGACCCGTACGGTCATATCGCGGTCGGTTCCCCGCAAGTAGTGGGCGGTGCAGCGGATCCGCGCCCCCTTCACGGCACGCAGATCCCTTGCGCAGTCGACCGAACGCGGGCCGCGGGGAATCACCGGGAGCGACAGATGCCCCGAGATCGACCGGGCGACCTCGGCACGCGGCACGGCGCCGGTCACGTCGTCCACCGGGCTGGTCGCGTCCCGGTCCAGCAGCCAGTGGTTGCCCGCCGTGAAGCTCCCCGCCAGCAGAGCCAGCCCCGCCAACACCAGGCCGACAGCCCGCAGATACCGCACAGCACTCCTTCCACCGGGCACACCGAAAACCCCCGGCCGCGCCCACTGGCCGGAGGAAGGACAATTGTCGCGAGCGGCCGAGCCCCGGCAACAGGCGGCACGGTGCCCCGCCGGGACCGCCGGAGCCGCCGGACCCGTACGGTACCGGGCCGTCACACGGACGGCGCGGGCACGGGTCCCCGCATCTGCTCGCTGATCCAGTGCAGCGAGTCGGCCATCCGCTGGATGTAGGTGTGGCCGCTGTGTCCGCCGCCGGGTATCTCGAAGAGCGTGGAGTGGATCGGCCCACCGGTGCAGTCGCGGATGAAGCGCTTCACGTCGGGCACCGCGACCTCCTCGGTCCCGAGCTCGAAGGCCAGATAGACCTCCGGCCCCTTGCGCGCGGCCAGTTGCCGCGCCAGCCACCGCGGGTCGTTGGCCCGCATCTCGGCCCGGTGCCCCTTCCACAGCGGCGAATCCGGCGCTGTGTCGGGCCCGTTGGCGATGACGGCTTTGAACTTCTGCGGGTGCTTGAGCACCGCTTTCAGCCCGGCGAAGCCGCCGGAGGACGAGCCCATGAAGGCCCAGCCGTCACGGTCGTCGTAGGTACGGAAGTTGGCGCGGGCGAAATCCGGCACATCCTCGGTCAGCCAGCTGCCCATCTTCGGCTGCCCCGGTATGTCACTGCCGTCGTAGTACGTCTTGCCGGGATTGAGCACCGGCATCACGACGATGAACGGCAGCGTCTTGCCCTGCTTCGACCACTCGGCGATCCGCTCCTCCAGCGCGAAGGGCGCATCGGCCCAGTAGTTGGACGGATAGCCCCAGGCCCCCGGGAGCGCGATCAGCACCGGGAAACCGCTCTTGGCGTACTCGGGCTGGTGGTACTGCGGCGGCAGCCAGGCCCAGATGTCGCCGGTGAAACCGGACTTGCGGCCGTGCCAGGTCGTCTTGACGACCCGTGTGCCGTCGTCCCCGGTCGCGCGGTACGGGATGAAGGCGGAGCGCGGGCCGCGGGGCGGCACCACCCGGAGCGCCCCGTTGGCGCCGTCCGCGACCTGCGTCCGCAGCCGCGGCACCCGCGACGCGTCCACCACGTCCGTGCCCTGGCTCCCGCAACCGGCCAGGAGTCCCACGGCGATCACACTCACCGCGGCACCGACGCGCAGGCACTTCATCGGGACGTTCTCCTCGGGTCCTCCGGCCCGGCCGCGGGCAGCACACACCACCACCCCGATACCGGACGAAAGACACCACCATAAGATGATCCGCTCGATGCCCCGCACCGGCCCCCACCTGCGGCGTCCCGCCGGTTCCGCACGCGGACCGCCCCAAGGACGCCCGGTCGGCGAGGACCGCGCCGAACGCCTGTCAAAAGCGCCGGGCCCGTTTCCCCCAATCGATAGGTGTACCCGCTGTTTGCCCGGCGGTCGGTTCTGGCATCGTGGGTCCTCCAATGGGAAGGCGCGGCACCCTGCCGCGGACGGGAATGACCGATGAGCGCGTGGGCCGACCGCGGGCCGCTGTCCGGCGTGGTGGGACGGGCCGTTGAGCACGAGCAGGTGTCCGGGCTGCTGGCCGGCTCCCCACTGATCACGCTCACCGGAGCCGCGGGGGTGGGCAAGAGCGTCCTGGCCCGTGCCGTCCTGGACGAACACACCGCACGGCACGGCGGCACGGTCATCCGGGTCGGCTGCTGGGACGGCCTGACGGAGGGCGGTCTGATGGCGGGCGGCCTCACCGGCGCTCTCGTCCGGGCTGCGGGCCTGGACTCCGTCCTCAGGGACACCGAGCGGGCCGCCGCCCGACGCTCGCCCCAGCTCCCGCCGTACGACGCGGCACGCTCCGAGACACCCGCGCCCGCCGGCGACGCGGAGACCCCCGCCGGCGGTGGCACCCGGTCGACGGACACGGCCGTCGCCGCGCTCGCCGCACACTGCGTACGCAGCCGGGCCACGCTGCTGCTGGACGACTGCGACCCGCTGCTCGACGAGTGCGCGCGGCTGGTGCGGCGGCTGCTGCGGGCCGAGCCGGCGCTGCGGATCGTGGCGACGGCGCGCCGTCCACTGGGGCCGGCCGCCGAGTGCGTCGTCGACATCGGGCCGCTCCCGGTGACACTGGGCGAAGGAATCGCCGGGCCGGCGGTGGAACTGCTGGCGGCGCGTACCGGGCCCGCGGCCCCGGAGTTGCTCGTCGCCGTCTGCGAGGCGCTGGAGGGTTCGCCGCTGGCGATCGAGCTGGCCGCCCAGCAGTTGGACCGGATGCCGCTGTCGCAACTCGCGGCCCGGGCGGGCGCGGACGGCCCGCTGTTCTGGTCGGGTCCGGCGCCGACCGCCCGGCACACCTCGCTCTACGCGGCGCACGCCGCCGGCTACGCCCTCTGCTCCCCCGTCGACCGGCGGGTGTGGGCGCGGCTCTCGGTGCTGCCCGGGGACTTCGATCCCTGGCTCGCGGGGTGCGTTTGTGCGAGCAGTGACGTTCCTGCGGCCGAGGTGGACGCCGCGCTGGAGCGGCTCCGGCTGGCGTCCGTCCTGGAACGCGTACGAGAGGCGGGCAGCGCTCCGGCGGACACCGGGGCAGCCCTGCCGCCGCGCTACCGACTCCCGCGCGGCGCCCGGGACTTCGGCCGGACCCGGCTGCGCGAAGCGGGCGAGGAGTCCTCGGCGCTGCGCCGCTTCCGGCAGGCGTGCGCGGCGCTCGCGGCCGAGGCTCAGATCGCCTGGCAGGGCACGGACCAGCAGATCGCGGTGCGTCTGGTCGAGGACGAGCAGCACAACCTCGACGCGGCGCTGACCCGGCCCCCGCAGGACCCGGACGACGCCCTCATCGCACTGGAGATCGCGGTCTCCTTGTGGTTCCGGTGGGCGGCGTGCGGCTTCCGCCACGAAGGGCGGGCGCACCTCGACCGGCTGCTGCTGCTCTCCCGGGACGACACCGCGCTACGGGCCCGCGCACTGTGGCTGGCGGGCTGGCTCGCGGCGCAGGAGCATGCGCCCGGTGCGGCGGAGGCCCTGCTGGAGCGGGCGTGGGCGGCGGCCGTGATGCATGCGGACTCCGACGGGCTGGCCCGTATCGCGCATGCGCACGGCGTGCTGGCGCTGTATCGGGAGGACGCCGGGGCGGCGGTGGCATGCCTGGAGGAAGCGGCCCGGCACACGTCGAAGGATCCGTGGTTCGGCCCAGGGCCAGCCCACAGTGGGGCGCTGCTGGCCATCGCCCTCGCGGCGGTCGACGGCGACCGGGCGGAGGCGGCGGCCCGCCGCGCGTGGGAGTGCCGGCATTCCGACGGGGACTTCTGGCTCCACTCGACCGTGCTGTACGCGCGCGCCCTCGCCGAGCGGGCTCAGGGGCGGCCGGAGGCGGCGCTGCGTACCTGCCGGAAGGCGCTGGCCGCCAAGAGGCTGATCGGCGACCCGTTGTTCATCGCGGGGGCGCGCAACATGCTGGCCGCGCTGCGGCGCGAGGTGCGCGAAGGGACGCCGGCGCCGGAAACCCGCGAGGAAGGCCGGTGGTGGCAGCGCGGCGGCTCCGGCGTACGGTCGGCGCCGTTCTTCTCGCGGCTCCGGGCCGGCTCCTGAGCACCGGCGACCACACCGGAAAATCACGCAACGTAATCAACCCACTGCGCTCGGGATGCGATCACCTCGTACCCCTCCCATGCTGGTGCTCATGAAACGTGCGCCTGTGATCGTGCATCCGCCCTGTACCGGCGGTCGTCGCGTCACCCTCTACGGACAGGACCTGGGCCGCGCACGCCGCCCCGGCGATGTGGCCGCGTTTCTGCGCCGGGCCGGATTCTCCCTGCCAGGCCTCTCCCCGTCGAAGTTCTCCTGGGACGACACGGGTGTCTTCGAGTGGCGCGATGGCGGGCCGGACATCTGGTCGACGTGCTGACGTCGACCTCCCGGCGGAGTCGGAAGGCAAGGATTCGGACAACGCAGGAGTCGCAGGAGTCGAAAGAAAAGGGCGTAGGGCCTGACCCGGAGGTCAGGCCCTACGCCCCATCCCTATGACGATTCGTCAGTCCACCGTCGCGGTGACCGGGACCTCCGCCGCCTCCCGCTCCGCCGCCGCCTTCTGCGCACGCCGCTTCATGACGATGAACGAGCCGAGTCCGAACAGCAGGGCGGCGACCAGTCCGAGCCACTGGAAGCGCTTGAGCCACGACTCGGCGACCATGCCGAGGCTGTAGATCAGCGCGGTGGTACCGCCGGCCCAGACGATGCCGCCGAGGACGTTGGCGATCAGGAACTTCCAGTAGGGCATCTTCAGCACACCGGCGAGCGGTCCGGCGAAGATCCGCAGCAGTGCGATGAAGCGGCCGAAGAACACCGCCCACATGCCCCACTTGTCGAACTTCGACTCCGCCATCGCGACATGGTCGGGCCCGAAGTGCTTGGGGAACTTGCGGCCGGCCCAGTGGAGCAGTGGCTTGCCGCCCTTGCGCCCGATCAGATAGCCGATGGAGTCACCGATGATCGCGCCGGCGGACGCGCAGGCGCCCAGCACGACCGGATCGATGTGATCCTGGGTCGCGGCGAGAATCGCCGCACTGACGAGGACGATCTCGCCGGGCAGCGGAATGCCCAGGCTCTCCAGTCCGATGACCACCCCCACCAGGAGGTAGACGCTCACGGCCGGTACGGTCTCGAGCCACTCCTGGATATGCAACGCCGCTTCCTCCGCATGATGTGGGGCCCCCGTGGGCCGTTGCCCGGTCTGTGACGCAGGTGCCGGTCACTTCCCTGGCGCGCCCTGCAGCGCGCCCGGGAAGCGTACTCGATCGATGCCGCCGGAACCCGTCGCGCGTACGCCCCCGGGAACGTCGCGCGTCATACGGGCGCGGCGCCCGGACACGGCAACGGCCCGCCGCGCGGTGCACGGCGGGCCGGGGAGACCTGGCCGACGTCGACGCCGGCCGGGTCCGGGTCGGCTCAGCTGTTGGGGCGCAGGGTCCAGACGATGGTCATCTCGCCGGTGACCGCGCCGTCCTCGCGGGTGATCGAGACGTTCACGGGGAACTCGGGACGCTCCCCCGCGTCGAGCTCGGCGATCACGTCGGCCGCCGGCCGGCCCAGCTCGGCGGTGGCCGTGACCGGCCCCATGGCGAGCTTCTTGTAGCCGATCTCGGCGCGGACGGCCAGCGGCACCGCGCGGCCGAGCTGGCTGCCGAAGGCCGACATGACGATCGCGCCACTGGCCGACTCGGCGAGCGTGAACATCGCGCCGGCGTGCGGTCCGCCGACGTGGTTGTGGTAGTCGGACTGGTCGGGCATGCGGACCACGGCGCGCTCGGCGGTGGTCTCGGTGAACTCGAGGTTCAGGGTGCGCACCATCGGCACGGACGCCGACATCATCTCGCCGATCGACGGCAGGGTCTCGGAGGACATGGCAGGCATGTTACCTGTGGGTAGCTTGCGCTGGGAAGAGCGGCGGTTGGTTCAGGTGGGAGCCGTGGGGCGAGAGTGCTCACCTTGGGCGCACCGGGCGCGGAAACTCGGGCGCGGCCGCCGCCCCGCCCTTCCTGCCGTTGCCCGCCTGAGCGCTCCCCGCCCCGGGCACACGACCGTCCCGCCGTGCGCCAGCTTGGTGACCGAAGGATCAGCCGATACTGAAGGCGCCATCCGGCGGCACCGGCGAGGCCACCGCCTCCGCGTCCTGCACCGGCACGGCCCCGGCGATCAACCGCCGCAGCGAGGGCCCGTGCTCGACCCGGGCCGGGAAGGCGTCGCCGGCCACCCGGCGGGCCAGCGCGGCGACCGGCAGCTCCGCGCGCGAGGCGAGCAGTACGGCGTTGCCGAAGCGGCGGCCGCGCAGGACCGAGGGCTCGGCGATCAGCGCGAGGTGGGCGAAGACGGTGGCGAAGTTGGCGAGCTGGCCGCGGAGAAAGTCGAAGGGCGCGCTGTCGGCGAGGTTCGCGGCGTAGAGGCCGTCAGGGCGCAGAACTCGGGCGGCGGCGTGCGCGTACTCGACGGAGGTGAGGTGGGCGGGCACCCGCGAGCCGCCGAAGACATCCGCGACGATCACATCGGCGCTGGCCTCCGGTGCCGCTTCGAGCGCCGTACGGGCGTCCTGTGCGCGCACCTCGATGCCGGAGCCGTCGGGCAGCGGAAGGTGTTCGGTGACCAGGGCGAGCAGCCCGCGGTCGGCGTCGATGACGTGCTGCCGGGAGTGTGGGCGGGTGGCGGCCAGATAGCGGGGCAGGGTCAGCGCTCCGCCGCCCAGGTGGAGCGCGTCGAGCGGGTGGCCGGGGGCCGCGGCCTCGTCCAGGACATGGGCGAGCCTGCGTACGTACTCGAATTCCAGGTGCGTGGGGGCGTCGAGGTCGACATACGACTGGGGCGCACCGTCCACCGTCAGGAGCCACGCGCGAGGACGGTCGACGTCCGGCATCAGCTTGGCGGTGCCGCAGTCCACGATCCGGGTGACGGGGATCGGCTCGGGAGCGACTGGTATCGGCCCGGGTGGGCTTGGTGCTGGTGCTGATGCCTGTGATGGGGCTGGTGATGGTGTTGATGCCGGTGCTTCATCCACCGTCCCATTGTGCCGGTCGGGTGAGGACGGGCGGGGAGGTGTACCCGGGGCGGTCCCGCAGGGGCGTGCCGGTGGATGACGGCGCGTGGGTGCGGGGGCGTGCGGATCCCGGCCTCCGCGTGGGCTGCACGGGCTGTGCGGGGTGCACCGGCCCTGGACGTCCCGGCCCGGCCGTCGGGCCGCTCCGCTCCGCGATCACCATGCCTCGCCCGCGAACGGTCCAGGCCGCCCGTGGTCACTCCGACCAGACCGCGTGGATCTCCTCGGCATGGAGGACCGACTGGCGGCGGCCCGCGCGGGCCGCGTCGGCGCGTTTGGTGGGGTCGAGGACGTTGCGGCCGAATGCCGATCGTGCCGCTCGGTCGGGTGTGATCACGCATACCCGGGCGCCCTGGCGGGCCAGAGCGGCACCCTGGGTGCGCGGGGCGGCGATCGGTCCGCCGCTGACGGCCATGGGGGCGATGACCACCACCCGGCCGTACCCGGCGGCCAGGTCGACATTGGCGCTGGAGTGCACACCGCCGTCGATCCAGCGGCGTCCGTCGATGGTGACCGGTGGAAAGACGCCGGGCACGGCGCAGCTGGCGCTCACCGCGTCGACCAGCCCCACACCGCTGGTGTCGTCGAAGGCGGCGCGCCGCCCGGTCGCCGCCTCCACCGCGGTGATCACCAGCCGTCGCGCCGGCCAGTCCAGGTGGGGTCGGCCATCGATGGTCAGGGTCCGGGCGATCGCCGCGCGCTGTTCCGCCTCCGGGGCGGTGCGGGCCGCCAGTGCGAGTCGTCCCATGCGCGCGCCGAACGACACCGTGTCCCGGGAGCGCAGCGCGATCGCCGCGAAGCGGGCCATCGCGACCGGGCCCATGCGGGCGCCCGACCGGCCGTCCCGTGACCGCACGTCCCGCGCCCCGTCGCCGCGCGACGGCCCTTCCGACGATCGCTCCGCCGACGACCGCTCCCCCGACGGCGGCGCCGCCGGCGACCGGTCTGCCGAGGACCGTCCCTCGGACGACCTGGTCTCGGACGACCGGACCTCGGGCACCACCAGTTGCCGGGCGTAAAGCTCCTCCAGGGTGTGGTGCCCCGACGTGACGTGGGCACCGACGATCGATCCCGCGGAGGTGCCGATGACGACGTCGGCGTCGGCGAGGTGGAGGCCCGCCTCCGCGAGGCCGGCGAGGAAGCCGATCTCCCAACCGATTCCGGTGAGTCCTCCGCCGCCCAGCACCAGTGCCGTACCCGCCATACGCCCTCCCCTTCCGTCCCGGCCATTGATGGGCAAGCAGTGTCGCACCCCGTCCGCCCGGCGGACAGCACCTGCCCATGGCATGCAGCCGCGCCCCGTGCCTCGGGGAGAGGCACGGGGCGCGGCAGGCGCTCCGGGATTCGTGGACGGGGACGTCCGGGATTCGTGGACAGGGACGAGAGGGCGGCCCTCGCCCCAGTCCCCCAGTCCTTACCTCGGTCTTCGTCCCAGCCGTCGCCTCAGTCCTCGACGGTGCGTACCGTTCAGTCCTCGACGGTGCGTACCGTGCCAGCGCCGACGGTCCTGCCACCCTCGCGGATGGCGAAGCCGAGACCCGGCTCCAGCGGTACGTCCCGGCCCAGTTCGACGGTGGCGGTCACCGTCTCGCCGGGACGGGCGACGGCGCGCTCGCCGAGGTCGAGGTCGCCGACGACGTCCGCGGTGCGGATGTAGAACTGCGGCCGGTAGCCGGTCGACAGCGGCGTACGGCGGCCGCCCTCCTCAGTGGACAGCACATAGACCTCGGCGGTGAAACGTCGGCGCGGTGTGACGCTGCCCGGCGCGGCGACGATGTGCCCACGACGCACCTGGTCGCGGTGGATTCCGCGCAACAGCAGCGCCACATTGTCCCCCGCCTCGGCGGACTCCATCGGCTTGCCGAACGTCTCCAGCCCGGTGACCGTGGTCTCGGTCTCCGCGCCCAGCACCGCCACGCGGTCGCCGACCCGTACCGTGCCGCGCTCGACGGCGCCGGTGACGACGGTGCCGCGCCCGGTGATGGTCAGGACGTTCTCCACCGGGAGCAGGAACGGCGCGTCGACATACCGCTCGGGCATCGGGACGTAGGTGTCGACCGCGTCCAGCAGCGCGTCGATCGCCTGCGTCCAGCGCGGGTCGCCGTCCAGCGCGCGCAGTCCGGAGACCCGTACGACGGGTACGTGCTCCCCGTCGTAGCCGTGCGCGCTGAGCAGTTCGCGTACCTCCAGCTCCACGAGGTCGGTGAGTTCCGGGTCGCCGGCGTCGGCCTTGTTGAGGGCGACGACGACGTGCCGGACGCCGACCTGCTTGGCGAGGAGAACGTGCTCGGCGGTCTGCGGCATGATCCCGTCGAGCGCGGAGACGACGAGGATCGCGCCGTCGAGCTGCGCCGCGCCGGTGACCATGTTCTTGATGAAGTCGGCGTGGCCTGGCATGTCGACGTGGGCGTAGTGCCGGGTGCCGGTCTCGTACTCGACGTGCGAGATGTTGATGGTGATGCCGCGGGCGGCCTCCTCGGGGGCCCGGTCGATACGGTCGAAGGGCACGAAGGTGCCGCTCCCCCGGTCGCTGAGGACTTTGGTGATGGCGGCGGTGAGAGTGGTTTTGCCGTGGTCGACGTGGCCCATGGTGCCGATGTTGAGGTGCGGCTTGGTGCGTACGTATGCCGTCTTGGGCATGGTGTTCTTCCTCGCAACAATGCGGTGAGGACGGCGACTTGGCGCCGTGGGGACCCCTGGGCCGGTCCGACCCTCCCCCTGCGGGGTCCGCCGGACAATCCGGAGAGGGTCAGCTTCGCGCGCCGTCTGCCGCGGCGGCGGCCGGAACGGCTGCTGCGACGGCGGTGGCTGCTGCCACCATGGCGGCGCCTGCGGGCGCGCAGTCGGCTGCGGCGATGGCCGCGAGGAAGTCGGCGGCAGCCTTCGGCTCGTCCGCGACTGCGGACGGGAGCGGGAGGAAGGCGTGCCGGGTCATGTGTCCATGGTGCCGGGCGGGGGCTACGGCGTCGAACGATTTATCAACGACGGAAACGACACGGCGGCGTCAGCGGGAACGATTTATCGGTAGGCCGGGGCCAGCTGACGGGGCCGTCATCGCGCCGGTTGATCGGGCCGCTACAGGAGGTTGATCCGGTCGCCCGTCCACTCCTGATCCTGACCCCCCGTCAGCCAGCCTCCCTGCCCGCCCCGCCTCTCAGATGCTTCGTCGCCTCGCGCACCGACAGCGGGGAGAGCCGGTCCCGGTGTGCGTCGACGAATCCGCGCACAACCTCGGGGGCCGTCTTCGCGTATTCGCGCAGCGCCCAGCCGATCGCCTTACGGATGAAGAAGTCCCGGTGTCCGGCCTGCCGCAGGCAGTACGCGAAGAGCCGGTCGGGGTCCGTGCGCTCCTTGAAGCGCAGTTGGTGCAGCAGTGCCGTACGCGCCACCCACAGGTCGTCGTCCTCGATCCACCGGTCCATCGTGGCGGCCAGCCGCGGGTCGGCGCTCACCAGTCCGCCGACGACGTGCGCGGCGAGCGCGTCGACCGTGTCCCACCACGAAGTCGTGGTGATCAGTCGCCGTGCGACCGGCAGAAACCCGGAGGAGCAGTGCTTCACGTGGCGACGCAGATAGTCCACGGCGAAGTAGCGGTACTCCCGCTCGCGCAGGTCCCAGCAGCGCAGCGCGATGGCCGCGCAGTCCGATTCGTCAGGTTTCGGGGTGTCCTTGAGGAGCGTGCGGTCGAGAGCGCGGCGTTCGGTGGCCGGAATGCCGAGGAACGGGCAGACGTTCTTCAGGTAGGCGGCGGCGCCTTCGGCCCGTACGGGGTCGGCGGCCGGCGGATAGGCGGCGGTCAGGCGGGCCAGGATGGTTTCGGCCAGGGCGCTGGGCGGTGGAGCGGGTGCCGTGGGGCTGGACGCACTCACTGCACTCACTGCTCTCACCGCACTCAGTGGCGACGGGCTGCCGGACGACGCACTCGGCTCACTCGGCCCACTCGCCCCGCTCCGTGCACTCAGCGCCTTCGACGGAGCCGGTTTCGGGTCCATGCGGGCAAGATTACGGCTCCTTCGCGCCCCTGTCGGTTACGCTCCCGGGATGCTCGAACCCGCCGCGACGCCCGACGGCCTCGCCGCGCGCTGCACGCGTGTCCTGTTCTCCCCCTGGTCCCGGCTGAGCCTGCTGCTCGTCCTGCTGGCCTGCGCGGCGGCCGCGATGGCGCTGTGGCAGCCGCAGCGGCTGCTGACCGAGGGCTGGCCCGCGCAGCTTTCCGGCCCCGCGGCCACGGTGGGCTTCGCCGCGGCGTACGGCGCGTGCACCGCCGCCTTCGTGCCGCGCCCGATCCTGAACCTCGCCGCTGGAGCCCTCTTCGGCAGCCAGGTCGGGCTGGCCGCAGCGCTCGCCGGTACGGTGCTGGGCGCCGGTCTGGCCTTCGGGCTCGGCCGGCTGCTCGGCCAGGAGGCGCTGCGCCCGTTGCTGCGCGCCCGGTGGCTGACGGCCGCCGACCGGCAGCTGAGCGAGCACGGTTTCCGTTCGATGCTGGCGATCCGGCTTTTCCCCGGTGTGCCGTTCTGCGCCGCCAACTACTGCGCCGCGGTTTCCCGCATGGGCTGGTTCCCCTTTCTCCTCGCGACGGCGCTCGGCAGCGTCCCGAACACCGCGGCGTACGTCATCGCGGGGGCACGGGCTTCGACGCCCACCTCGCCGGTGTTCCTCCTCGCCATGGGGTTCATCGCACTCAGCGGCCTCGGCGCGCTGATCGTGGCGTGGCGCAAACGCAGTGCGTGGAGCAGTCGCAGCGCGTGGAGCAGACGCAACATATGAGGCAGGCACGGCGTACGCGTCAGACGCAGACGCAGACGCAGACGCAGACGCAGACGCAGACGCAGACGCAGCGTATGAGATAGAGATAGAGAGAGATGCAGTGCACGGTCGTGGGACCGGGCGTACGTCATGACTCGATGTGCGCCGTAATGCGTCGCACCTCCAGGGCCCTTTGGACGGGCCGACACCTTCGGGCGCTACGCTGCCCCAGTCGGCCGATGATCTGATCCGCGTCCGCCGCCACCGTCCGCTTTCTCCCCGCCCGCGCCGGTAAGCGCTTGATCACCCCTGGATAGCGTAGTTTCCATGACTTGGTTTGAATCGTTCGTCCTCGGACTCGTCCAAGGGTTGACCGAGTTCCTGCCCATCTCCTCCAGCGCGCATCTCCGCCTCACCGCGGCGTTCGCCGACTGGCACGACCCCGGCGCGGCCTTCACCGCGATCACGCAGATCGGCACCGAGACCGCCGTCATCATCTATTTCCGCAAGGACATCGGGCGGATCATCTCGACGTGGGCGCGCTCGCTGTTCAACCGGGAGTTGCGGCACGACCACGATGCCCAAATGGGCTGGCTGGTCATCGTCGGCTCGATCCCGATCGGCGTGCTGGGCATCACGCTCAAGGACGCGATCGAGGGCCCGTTCCGTGACCTGCGGCTGATCGCGACCACATTGATCGTGATGGGTGTGGTGCTCGGGATCGCCGACCGACTGGCGGCCCGTGACGAGGTCGGAGGCCGGCACCGCGCCGCCAAGCAGCGGAAGTCGCTCGACGATCTGAGCGTCAAGGACGGTCTAATCTACGGCATCTGCCAGGCCATGGCACTGATCCCCGGCGTCTCCCGCTCCGGTGCCACGATCAGCGGCGGCCTGCTGATGGGCTACACCCGTGAATCCGCGGCGCGTTATTCCTTCCTGCTCGCCATTCCTGCGGTGCTGGCGTCCGGCGTCTTCGAGCTCAAGGACGCCGGCGAGGGCCATGTCGCCTGGGGCCCCACCATCTTCGCCACGATCATCGCCTTCGTGGTCGGATATGCCGTAATCGCATGGTTCATGAAGTTCATTTCGAGCAAGAGCTTTATGCCGTTCGTCATCTACCGCATCCTGCTGGGCATCGTGCTCTTCGCCCTGATCGCGGCGGGTGTACTGGCCCCGCATGCTGCCGAAGGGGCGGCCTGAGGGCGCCAAGTCGGCGCGCAGCTCAACCGGCGAGATCTAGCACTTCCCAGCAGAAACCCGCATGTCCGTGCAGCACGAAGACACCGGCCCCGGATCCGACGTGGAGGATCCGGGGCCGGCGTCACGGCAGACCGCCCCGCCTCGATGCGCCGGCGCCCCGCTCCCGGGCGCTGTTCCGGGGCGGGGCGGGGTAAGAGCGTGGCGCAACTCCGGTCGGCGGCCTGCCCTCGAGGCTCCAGATCGCCGTGCTGCGAGAGTTTGTCGAAAGTGCGAAGCTGGATGCGACCTTCGCGGAGAAGCTGCCGACTTTCCTGACTCGCGGCTTAGTCCTGACGCGGAAGGCTCCGGCAGTCTCGGTGTGCTCGTCGGGACCGCCCCCTGCACCACCAGACCCGACCAGCACGGCGCCCTTCCCAGAAGCGAGGCGATGTAATGGACGTCGAGCTGACTTATGACATGGTCGGAGCCCGTTTACGCGGAATCGGCGGTGCGGCGATCACATACGATCAGCTGGGCAGTCGACCCCGCACCCTCGGTTCTTGGACGCTCGAATACGACCGGCTCGGCACCCGTCTGCACGTCGTGGGCGCCGCCGAGATCACCTATAGCAAGTGGGCCAACTTGCCGCGCACCATCGGCCAGTGGAGCTGCGAACACAGCAGGTTCGCCTCCCGCCTGCTGCGCATCGGCCCTCATGAACTGAGATATGACCAACTCGGTAGCCGTGTGCGTGCCATCGGCCCCCTTGAGATCTTCTACGACCGACTCGGCACCCGCCCCGTTCGAGTGCGGCTGCCCGGCGAGGGTGAGTCGCTGCCCGACGATCTCCTCCTCGCGCTCTTCCTCGTGCTGTACTGGGAAGAGGAGAAGGAGACAGCGGCAGCTGCCCGGCGAGGGTGAGTTGCCGCCCGACGATCTTCTCTGCTCAGACGTCGATGGCACACAATCAACCTCCTATGTGACGGGACACGGGCGGCCACTGACCACGATGGGGAACGTCAGACACTGAACTCGCCATCCTCGCCAGCGTCTTTGTTCATGAGCCGACGGTACGGCGTGCCCAGCCGTTTCGCGTTCTCGCTGGTCACTTCTCTGAACTCTGGAGCTCTTCCGCCCGCTCCGCCTGACGCCTCAGTACTGTGACTTCGCATGACCGAGACCGAGACCGAGATCGAGATCACCGCAGACCTGGTCCGCGACCTGCTGCAGGAGCAACATCCAGACCTGGTAGGGCTGGCCATCCGCGAGGTGGCGGGCGGCTGGGGCAACCAAATGTGGCGCCTCGGGGACGAGTTGGCCGTGCGCATGCAGCGGATGGACCCTACCCCGGCGCTCCAGCTCAAGGAGCGGCGGTGGCTACCCGTGCTGGCCCCGCGCCTGCCGCTCCCGGTGCCGACCCCGGTGCGGTTCGGCGAACCGTCCGAGCGCTTCCCCAAGCACTGGACCGTGATGACGTGGGTTCCTGGCGAGCCGCTGGACCACGGCTCGATCAGTCGCGGCGCCCACGCGGCCGACACGCTGGCGGGCTTCCTCCAGGCGCTCCATGTGGAGGCGCCCGCCGAGGCGCCGATCGCCACGGACCGCGGTGCCCATCCCAAGAACTGCACGGACGGCTTCGAGAACTTCTTCCAGGCGGTTGCCCCCGACGACATCGCTGCCGACGTCCGGGCCGTCTGGGACGACGCCGTTGCGGCCCCCGCGTGGGAGGGCCCGCCGGTGTGGGTGCACGGCGACCTCCATCCCGCGAACGTCGTCGTCTCGGACGGAACGCTCTCGGGCATCGTCGACTTCGGTGACCTGTTCGCCGGCGATCCGGCGTGGGACCTCGCCGCCGCATGGGTGCTGCTACCCGCGGGCACGGCCTCACGGTTCTTCGACATGTACGCGCATGCAGACGAGGCGGCGATCCGGCGCGCCCGCGGGCTGGCCGCTATGAAGAGCCTCTTCCTGATGCTCATGGGGCAGAACGGAGATCGCGGCCTTCCCGGCGGCAAACCGAACTGGGGACGTGCAGGCCGGGCGGCACTTGATCGTGTTCTGAAGGGCGTTTGACGCACGCTTCGCTGAACTTGGTCTCGGTCTTGGTTGATGGCCGTGCGGCAGCCCACCGTCGTGGGTTCATCGATTACTACGCGTGGTGGGGATGCCAAGGCCCACGACCGTATGCTGCCCGTGGCCCGATCGAGCTGGCGGAGCTTGCTTCTCCTCGGCGCCAGCCAGGCTGACCTGGAGACCTTCGACCTCGCCGAGCCAGCCTTCCGTCTCGGCTTCGACGATTCGGGCGATCAAGTTGTCGTGGATCTCGGCAAGCCGTGCCCGTTGGGCGGGGTCAGGTCGGAGGAGCGAGCATCTGACGCAAGCGTGCTCGTGGAGGCGGGCGGTGCCGTAGGCGCGGGCGCAGGTGCCGACGGCGAGCGATGAAGGCGCGGTGGGCTTCGATGGTCTCGGCGGGGTAGATGGCTAATGGTGGAGTCGGGTATGGGAACTGTCCGAATGCCTGCGCAACAGGGCTGCCGGGACGGCCGGTTCGCCGGTGTAGACGACCCAGTCGTCGGCTGATGCTTCCTGGGCAGCAGGCAAACTCACGCGAGCGCTGCCGGCAGGTGATGCGAGACTCGGCCCCATGAAGCCCAATGATCCTAAAGACGACCTGCACCGCTACCTCAAAGCAGCCCGCGAAGCCATCATCTGGAAGCTGGACGGACTGTCCGAGTACGACATCCGCCGCCCCCTGACGCCTACCGGCACCAACCTCCTCGGCCTCGTCAGGCACCTCGCCAGCGTCGAACTCGGGTACTTCGGCCCGACCTTCGGCCGCCCGCACAACGAATCCCTCCCCTGGCACGAGGAGGGCGCCGAGCCCAACTCGGACATGTGGGCACCCGCCGACGAGTCGCGCAAGGACGTTCTCAGCCTCTACCACCGCGCCTGGGCGCACGCGGACGCGACGATCGAGGCGCTACCGCTCGACGCGATGGGCCACGTCGCGTGGTGGGGCGACAACGGAGACGTGACCCTTCAGCGGATCATGCTGCACATGACGGCTGAGACGAACCGGCACGCCGGCCACGCCGACATCGTCCGCGAGCTGATCGACGGCAAGGTCGGTATGCGGGAGGACAACAGCAACATGGATGGCGGCGACGAGGTCTGGTACCAGGATTACTGGAACCGACTGGAGGCGTCCGCCAAGGAGGCTCAGGCCAAGCAGAGCTGAGGTCGTTCGGGCAGGTGTTTGCCTTGGTAACTCGTTGTTGCCTGCCTCCCCGCTCCCATCGCATATGGGTGCCGTCGGTTCTGGACGTTGATGACGCGAGGAGCTGTGTCATGACGGCGTCGTCCCTGGTGTTTCGCCCAGACGCTGATCGGGCGGCCGGGCTGGCCGCCAGGGAAGAGCCGGGGTGAATCTGTCCGGGCGAGAACGGCATGACTGCGGCGAACCGCGATCTGCTGAAGGGCCGGCTCAGCGACGGGGCCTGGCAGGTGGACCGGACCATCACCGAGGCGGATGCGGACCGCTCCGTCCGTCTCCTCGATGTGGTCGACGGTGAGTTGGGAGATCGCCGCGGACATCGCTGCGCTACCGCTGCCCACCAATCACGTCATCGACGCCGTCGGCTTCCTCGACGCCGACCAGGTGGACCCACTCATGTACTCCCGCCCCTATTGCCTCGCCGCTCAAGGGCCCATCTCCCAGCGACCGTATGCGCTGCTCACCGAGGCGCTTGCCTGCTCCGGCCGACTGGCCGTGTGCAAAGTCCCGATCAGATCGATTCTCTGAACCAAGGACTCTCATCGCTCGCCCGTCTTGGCCCTCGGGCTGTCTACTGCTTGTGCCTGGCGTCGAGCCCTGTGCGCTCGTTGTTCTGGTCGTCGTGTTCGGTGAGGGCGTGGGCGGCACGGAGCAGGCGGTGGCCGAGTTCTTCCAGGTAGGGGGCAAGTTCTGGGGTGCCGTGGATGCTCTGGGTGGGGCCGAGGTCGATGCCGAGGAGTTGTTCGGCGATGTGGTGGGGGTTGTCGGCAGCCAGGTCGAGGGTGCTGGTGGTCTCGTCGAGGGGGCGTACGCGGTCGGGGAGGGAGTGGGTGCGGGCGCGCGCGGTGGCGGCGTCGACGGGGACGGTGGCGTGGAAGGTGTAGCGGGCGGGGGCGGCGGCCAGGCGCGCGGCGACGTACGCGGCCGCGTCGGTGGCGGGCAGTTCACGGGGGCCGGCGCGGTGGCCGGTGGGGGTGGGGTCGGTGAGGCGGTCGACGCGGAAGAGCCGCCATTCGTCGTGGTCGGTGTCGTAGGCGACGAGGTACCAGACGGGTGCGGCGGCGACCAGGGCGTGCGGTTCGGCCCGGCGCCGGCCCGTGATGCCTTTCCCGGTCCGGTAGGTGAAGGTGGTGATCTCGTGGTCGCGGCAGGCTGCGGCCAGGGTGGCCAGGACGGTGGGGTCGGCCTCGGGCCCGGTGCTCCAGGGCACCGGGAGTGGGGCGGTGGCGGCCTGGAGCGTTGCGACCTGGTGGCGCAGTCGTTGCGGTAGCACCTGTTCGAGTTTGGCCAGGGCGCGGAGGGCGGTCTCCTCGATGCCGGTGACACCGCTGGTGGCGGTGCGCAGGGCGACGGCGATGGCGACGGCTTCCTCGTCGTCCAGGAGGAGTGGTGGCAGGTCGGTGCCGGCGGCCAGGCGGTAGCCGCCGGCGGTGCCGGTGGTGCCCTCGACGGGGTAGCCGAGATCGCGGAGCCGGTCGATGTCGCGGCGGATGGTGCGCAGGGTGACGCCGAGGCGTTCGGCGAGTTCGGTGCCGGACCAGGTGCGGCGTGTCTGGAGCAGGGAGAGCAGGCGCAGCATGCGGGCGGGCAGGTCCTGGGGCATGTTTCCAGGCTGTCAGGCATTGGTGACGTGAGCTGTCCTAAAGGGCTCCTATCGTCGGGAACGTCCGAGCGTCGAGGGGCCTCCTCGGTGTGACGGCAGGAGCCCCTTCCCACCCGTAGCGGTGGTCGATCAGGAGAGGCCGGACAGTTGCCCGCGCCCGCGGCTCCCGACACATGACACAGGCGCGCCCTCACTGAGTGTGAGTTCAGATGTGCCGCACAGAGACAGGAAAGATCATGATTACCGGAGTGAACACGACCGTGGTCTGGGTGCTGGACCAGGACTCGGCAAAGGCGTTCTTCACCGACAAGCTCGGCCTGGAGGCGCGTACGGACGTGCCGTTCGGTGAGGGCATGCGCTGGGTCACCGTTGGCGCCAAGGCCCAGCCGGAGGTGCAGATCTCCCTGATGGTCCCGAGCCCTCCGGTGATGGACCCCGAGTCCGCCCAGCAGCTCACTTCGCTGATCGAAAAGGGTGCCCTGATCGGCTGCACGTTCACCGTCGAGGACTGCCACGCGGCCGTCGCGGGCCTGTCCGCGCGGGGCGTGACCTTCCTTCAGGAGCCGCAGCCCAGGCCATGGGGCATCTCCGCGACCCTGCGCGACGACGCCGGAACCGTGTACGAGATCCTCCAGCCGCACCACCCGGGCCAGCAAGCAGCCGGCCAGAACCCCTGACCACAGCTGCCGCAGCAGCGCATCACGCCGGCAGCCGGGAGGACGAGGCCGCCCTCCCGGCTGCCGATGGCCCTCGGGTGGCCGCACCGGCGACCAGCAGAAACGATGACCACATCCAGCCCCTTCGGGTCCCTGACAACAGGGTGGAGTCATGGCATACGACGAAGTACTGGCGGAACGCGTCATGGAGCGGCTGGAGCCCGAGGGCGTGGTCGCGAAGAAGATGTTCAGCGGCCTGACCTTCCTCCTTCACGGAAACGCGCTGGCCAACCTGTACGACGAGGGCCTCATGGTGCGCGTCGGCAAGGAAAGGAACGACGAGGCCCTGGAGCGCCCCGGCGCCGCTCCCTTGGTGATTCGAGGCAGGGAACAAAGAGGCTGGGTCCTGCTGGCGGAGGAAACCCTCGACGACGACGTCCTGGACGACTGGCTGACATGGGCCATGGACGCCACCGCCGAGCTCCCGCCCAAGTGACCTGATCGGGGTTCACGCCCGGCGGCCGGGTGGCTGCTGGCACCACGGTGCAAAGTAGCGACCGGGGTCGCACGACGGCGGTCATGCGCTTGTCATCAGAGCTCGGAGCCCGACCTGCGTTGAGCCTGCCCGCGTCATCAACGTCCCGCGGACCGGTCCGCCGCGGCGCCAGGAGCTGCACATGGCCCGCATCCTGATGGACATCGCCGGCAAGGACTTCCGCCTGGAAGGCGAGCACGCCGCCTACCGAGCAGCCCTCGAACAGGTCGTCGCCGCCTGCCTCGAAGGCATCGAGCCACCGCGCACACCGGCCCCGGCCGAAGTCGATCCCATGGACTTGATGGCCGCACTGTGCGGCTTCGGTGCTGTTCGAGATCGAGTTGGCCCTTGAAGGTCTCGTTGACCGACTTCGATGACCTGCCGCAACGGCTTGAACAGCGACGCTCCGGGCCGCTCCGGCTCGCCTCTGCGGGCCGGGCGCAGCAGCCGGATGTCCTGCCCGGCCAGCGAGCCAGGAACCGAGCGCGATGCGACGAGCAACTGAGGGCTGCCCCTCTGGAAGACCGCCCGGTTTGGTGACTCCTTGCCCCCGTACGAGCGCGCCCGCAGCGGTCGTGGTTGCTGCCCCGGCACACTGCCGGCCCGTGATTCGGCCGAGTCACGGGCCGGCAGCGCATCCGCCCACGAGGGCGGACGATCAGTAGGTCGACTTCGTGACTCCAGGGAGGAATCCGGTGCGGGCTCCCCCTGGCGCGGATGCGAGCCGCGGCCGCCTCGACACCGATGCTGTCGATCGTCTTGATCGCCTTGATCGCCTTGGCGCTGAGCGTCACCGCCTGCCGCACCTCCTCGTGCCCGATCGCCTGTGGCATCTGCGGCTCTGCCCAGGACGCCCGTCACTCACCTGCTGCGTTCGCACGCCGGGACGACCCGGCGAAGAATGGCCGTGTACCGGCAATCCGACTACGGCAGGCTGCGCACAGCCGCTGTGCGGCCCGCCGGACGGGATGATCCTTGTGACAACTTCGCCCTTCGGGTCCGGCGACCCGTTCTCCGATCTCTTCAACCGCTTCTTCGGCATGAGTCCGGCAGCCTCGCCGCCGGCCGTGCAGCGCGTGCCCATCGGGCGACTGCTCAGTGATTCCTCGCACGAGCTGCTGGCGGCGGCCGGCGGCCGGGCGGCCGAGGACGGGTCCGATCTCGACACCGTGCACCTGCTGTGGGCCGCCACGCAGGTGCCGGCCTCCCGGCAGCTGCTGGAGCAGGCAGGCGCGGATCCGGACCAGCTGGCTGCGGACCTGCAGGAGAACCTTCCCACCGGCACCGGAACCGGCGACCCCGGGCTCACGCGAAGCGCGCTCTGCTTGCCGCCCACGCCCACTCCCAGGCGACCGGTGCCTCGTACATCGGTCCGGAGCACATCCTCGCCGCATTGCTGGACGATTCCAGCCTCGCCCGCACGCTGGGACCCGAGGGAGTCTCCTCCGGTTTGCTGAGTGGCGGCGAAGCCGGCCGGAAGGCGGCGTCGGGCGAGCACAGCGACACCCCGACCTTGGACGAGTACGGCCGGGACCTCACCGAGGAGGCCCGCAGCGGGCGTCTCGACCCGGTGATCGGCCGGGCGGAGGAGATCGAGCAGACCGTGGAGGTCCTTTCCCGGCGTACCAAGAACAACCCCGTGCTCATCGGTGATCCCGGCGTCGGCAAGACCGCCATCGTCGAAGGACTGGCGCAGCGGATCGTCGCCGAAGAGGTCCCGAAGGCCCTGCGCAACCGCCGCGTCGTGAGCCTCGACATGGCTGGTCTGGTGGCAGGGTCCAAGTACCGGGGAGAGTTCGAGGAGCGGCTGAAGAAGGTGATCGACGAGGTCACGGAGGCCGAGAGCGGCATCATCGTGTTCATCGACGAACTGCACACGGTCGTCGGCGCGGGCGGAGGCGGCGAGGGTGCCATGGACGCCGGCAACATTCTCAAGCCCGCGCTCGCCCGGGGCGACCTCAGCGTGGTCGGCGCCACCACCATCGACGAGTACCGCCGGTACATCGAGAAGGACGCCGCGCTCGAACGTCGCTTCCAGCCGGTCATGGTGCGCGAACCCACCGTCGAGGAGACGGTCGAGATCCTGAGCGGGCTTCGCGACTCCTACGAGGCCCACCACCAGGTGCGTTACACGGACGAGGCCCTGGACGCCGCGGCCGCCCTGTCCGACCGCTACATCACCGACCGGTTTCTGCCCGACAAGGCGATCGACCTCATGGACCAGGCAGGAGCACGCGTGGGACTGCGCGGCCTCGGTGCCCCGACCGGGACCGCGAGCCTCGAGGACCGCCTCACCAAGCTGCGCAGGGAGAAGGACGAGGCCGTCAGCACCGAGGACTACGAACGCGCCGCACAGCTCAAGGAGCAGATCCGGCAGGTGGAGCAGGAGCTCGCCGGCGCCGGCGGAGAGCGGGAAGAGGCCGGCAGTGTGACTGCCGAGGACATCGCCGATGTGCTCTCCGCGCGTACCGGCATTCCCGTCTCCCAGCTCACCGAGACCGAGCGCGAGCGGCTCACGAAGCTCGAAGAGGCCCTGCACGAGCGGGTGGTCGGCCAGGACGAGGCAGTCACCGCCGTGTCCCAGGCCGTGCGCCGCGGTCGGGCAGGCATGGGAGACCCCGAGCGACCCACCGGCAGCTTCCTCTTCCTCGGACCCACGGGAGTCGGCAAAACGGAACTGGCCAAGGCACTTGCGGAACTGCTCTTCGGAGACGCCGACCGGATGGTCCGCTTCGACATGAGCGAGTTCCAGGAGAAGCACACCGTCTCCCGGCTCGTCGGCTCCCCGCCCGGATACGTCGGCTACGAGGAGGCCGGACAACTCACCGAGGCGGTGCGCCGAAAGCCGTACAGCGTCGTGCTGTTCGACGAGGTCGAAAAAGCCCACCCGGACGTCTTCAACCTGCTGCTGCAGGTCCTGGACGACGGACGGCTCACCGACGCCCAGGGACGCACGATCGACTTCCGGCACACCGTGGTCATCATGACCAGCAACATCGCCTCCAAGCACATCCTGGACCACCAGGGGGCGGTCGAGGACATCAGGAATGACCTGATGGCCGAACTGCAGGCGCACTTCCGGCCCGAGTTCCTCAACCGCATCGACGAGATCGTCGTCTTCCACGCCCTGACCCGGGCGGACCTGGTGCGCATCGTCGACCTGTTGCTGGAACGCAGCCGGCGCAGGCTCCACGCCCAGCAGATCAACCTCGAGGTCACCGAGACCGCCAAGGAGTGGCTGGCCAACCGTGGCTACCAGCCCGAGTTCGGAGCCCGGCCGCTGCGCCGCACCATCCAGACGGAGCTCGACAACCGCCTTTCGAACATGCTGCTCAGCGGCTCGGTCAATCCGGACGACACCGTCATCGCCGATGTCAAGGACGGCGAGCTGGCACTGACCCTCGGTCCGGCGGCCGCCTCGGGCGGCGCGGACCAGCCGGAGCCGGACACCGCAAGTTCGGCGGAGTAGCCCATCCGAACTGGGATTTCTTTCATCATGAGGCGGGGGTGGAGAGCCTCGCCACCGCGTAGCGTTCGCGCTTCGACTACTCCCCGGGGCCGGACGGCCGACGACTGCGCAATCCAGCGGCTCTTCGTCCTGCGCGGCCTGTTGCCTGACGACGCCGGGAGCCGAGGCCGTGCAGTGAGAGTCGTGCAGTGAGATCAGTGCGACCCTGTGCTCAGGGTCGACGTCGGTGCGGACCGGGTTGCGCTCCGCCCGACGCGTGATGAGCTTCAGTGGGCGTCCGATGCCCCGGACTGCGACGAACTCCTGCTGACCCTGATGCTGATGCTGATGCTGAAGTCGTATCAGCGCATGGGGTGCTTCCCGAAGCTGGAGGACGTCCCGGCCATGGTGGTGGACTTCGTCCGGCGCCAGGTGTAGCTGCCGGAGGGCACGCTGTCGGTGTACCAGGCGGACAAGACCGCCAAGAACGATCGGAGCCTGGTCCGCAAGCGGGTCGGCGGGATGCCGCCGCGGCGTCAGCTGCTGGAGGAGGGCTGGACGATCGAGCCGGAGGACCTGGAACACATCTCGCCGTACCTGACCGAGCACATCAACCGGCTCGGCGAGTACAGCACGCACGAGCTGGGCATCCGGCCGCAGTCGTACGACCCGAAACTGGACGTGGACTTCACCCCGCTGCGCGAGGCGGACCCGGCCGCGGCCGGCTTCGGTCAGGCCGCCTGAAAGGCCGGGGCCGGTCCGCAGCCTGGCACGAACCGGTGCCTCGACACCTTGGCCACCCCTCGCCCAGGCCCTGCTCCGTGAGGGAGCGGGCCAGGTGGGCCCGCAGGCCTCGGCCGCGTCAGTCTCCAGGTCTGCTCGTTCGCCCGGGGGCGGAGGCTGACCGGGCTGCTGTTGCGGTGCGCCGGGCGGGGTCAGGAGGGTGTGAGGGTATCGAGCCGGGCGGCGAGGCCGGGGTGGGCGGCGGCCAGGTGGGGGCGGGTGGCGGCCAGGGGGGCGATGAGGGCGGCGGGGTCGTCGTGGGCGAGGGCCGCGTGGAGTTCGCTGAGCGGGCGGCGGGCGGCGGGGGGAAGGTCGGTGAGTGCGGTGATCTGGCCGGCGAGGCGGCGCAGGTCTGCCGCGTTGCGGCGGGCCCAGGCGGCGGCGGTGCGGTCGGCGGCCCGTGCCTGGCGGGTGGCCGTCACGCGCTCTTCGCCGGTGGTCCCGGCGGGGCCGGGACGGCCGCGCAGGTAGCGACGCTCGGCGGCCTGGCGGCTGGCGACGCCGAGGGGGTGGGCGAGGTCGGCCCAGCTGGCTCCCGCGTCGCGGGCCGTTTCGATCAGGCCGGTCTCCCATCCGGCGAGCCGCTCACGTACCTGCCGCAGCAGCATCAGGGAGGCCAGCGCCTGCTCCGGCCCGGGACCGACAGCATCGGGGATGTTCTTGGCCCCTTGCTGGGCGTCGCGTAGGGCATCGTCTATGGCAGCAAGGGCCGCCGCGGCGGCGAGGAACGACGCCGGGCTGTGGGCGTCGGTGCGGGACAGGGACGGCTGCTCGGCCGGGGTCACGGGCACCTCCCTCGGGCTTGTCATCAGGAAGACGACATCGTGTTTGTCATCCATTGGATGACATGTTACAACGGTTTCAGTGAGGCGCATTGGCAGCAACTGCCTGAACCTGCTGGAGGTGTTTTCACGATGTTGATGCGCACTGACCCCTTCCGTGAGCTGGACCGGCTGGCGCAGCAGCTGATGGGCCCGGGTACCTGGTCGAGGCCGTCGGTGATGCCGATGGACGCCTACCGCGAGGGCGACCAGTACGTGGTGGCCTTCGACCTTCCCGGCGTCGCCGCAGACGCGATCGACATCGACGTCGAGCGGAACATGCTCACCGTCAAGGCCGAGCGCCGGCCGGTCGCGAAGGCCGACGACGTGCAGATGGAACTCTCCGAGCGGCCGCTGGGCGTCTTCTCCCGCCAGATCGCGCTCGCCGACACCCTCGACACCGAGCACATCAAGGCCGACTACGACGCGGGCGTGCTCACCCTGCGCATCCCGATCGCCGAGCGCGCCAAGCCCCGCAAGATCTCCATCGGCGTCGGATCCGGCCACAAGGAGATCTCCGGCTGACACCAGCCGGGACAGGTGCGGAGGACGGGCACCTGATCTCCCCCTCACCCCGTCCTCCGCACCCCGTGGGCAGCCCGAAGAACAAGAAGGGGTGGCGGCCGAGATGACTCTGCGACGCGAAGCGTTCCTCGACCACGTCAAGGAACGAGGCGAGTACGGCACTGTAGAGGAAGCCGAGCGCGCGGCCCGCGTAGTGCTCGCCCTGCTCGGCGCCCACTTGGTCGGCGAAGTCCGCGCCCAACTCGCAGCCCGCCTGCCGGAGGAATTCGCCCTGATCCTGCTCAACCCGCTGCAGAGCGCCGAACCGCTGCCGACGGAGCGGTTCGTCCGGGCGACCGCAGCCTGGATCGAGGGCGCCACCGAGCAGACCGCGACCTGGGACGTGAGCGCCGTCCTCTCAACAGTCGCCGACACCGCCGGCGACGACCTGATGGGGCAGATCCTGCTCCAGCTCCCCGCCGGCTACGACCTCCTCTTCGGCCGCCCCCAGCCCACCTGACCCCTACCTCGGTGCCACACACCCGCACCGCTCCACGAAAGGCATGCACCGCAGTGATCACCGACGTGCGCGTACCGTCCGAGCAGCAGCAGCAGCCGTACGGGACGGCGTACGAGCAGATGCTGGAGAAGGTCCGCTACGAAGGCGCCCGTGGCACGCCAATCTGACCCAAAACCTGCTCACTGCTGTACTGACCACTGCCTCAGTTCGGGACAAGCTCGCCTCGGGCAGCTCCATCATCAGCATCGGCTCGATCGGCGCCGAACGCCGAGGCGGCTCTTATGGCGCGGCGAAAGCAGCACTGGCCGCCTGGAATGCCTCGCTGTCCGGCGAACTCGGCCCTCACGGCATCACCAGCAACGTCATCTCCGCGGGATACATCGCCGACACCAACTTCTTCCGCGGCCAGCTGACTGACGAGCGCCACAACGCGCTCGTTGAGGAGACGCACAACAAGCGCCCAGGCACGGTTGAAGAAATCGCCGAGACGGCATACTTCCTTGCCTCACCGGGCGCCCGGCACATCACCGGCCAGACCTTTCACGTCAACGGCGGGGCTTTCACCACGCGGTGATACCTCTCGGCCTCGAACGGCTGCCCCGAACGCGAAGATCCTCGCCCGATTGGGTGGGGCTTTCGCATCGGTCGCTGATCCACCAGCAGTGTCCAGCGGCGGTTCCCGGCGTCAGGGTTCGGTTGCTCACGGGCGGTGGCCTGTCACGCGGAAGCCACGACCTCCCCGGCCGTGACCTGGGGAGGGTTGGGGAGCAGTGACGCAAGGTTGTCCCGCACGAAGTCGGCGGCTTTCGAAATCGATTCTTCGGCGCCGGCTTGGTCTTGGAAGATGCTGGTGGAGATCATCACTCCGTCTCCGGCGTCGATCCAGTAGTAGGCGACGAATCCGGGGGTTTGGCGCATGAGGGGGAGGAATCCTTCGCTGACGCGGCGCGTCGCCTCGGTGGGGTCGGTGACTCCTTCGTATCGCCGGATTGCTGCGTACATGACCGTTCTCCTCGCGGGTTCCGGGCGGCGTTTGCTTGGTGCGGTACCCGTGCGGCGGCTGCTTGGCTTGTGAGGAGGCTGCCGATCACCTGAAGGGCTGCCTTGGGGTGATCCAAACGGGCGCGGTTCCTGTTCTGCCGCGCAGTGGCCGGCGCGGTCCCTGCACGAGGAGGCGCTGGCTGCCTGACTGTGGACGCAGCGAAGAGCCCCACCCGCCTCCGGGTGGGGCTTCTGCGTTCGTCGGTACCGGCGTTCACCGCGGTCATGGACAGGTTCCGGCCACGGGCTGACGACCTTCCGATTGTTTTCAGACAGCCTGGAGACGGTTAGTCATTTCGGCACGGCGAGGTGAAAGTAGCCGCGGAGGCGCCATAGCAGGGAATTCGAGATCGCAGGGCCGCAGGCCAGGAACCTGGGAATTATCGAAAAAATGCAGGCGGAATTTGTTAAGGCGTCACTCGAATGGGTTAACACCTTCACCGTCGAAGCGCTTGTTGAGTGCCCGTCAGCGACACCCGCCATGCTCTATGTTTCTCGGCATGTCGGGCCGTGGGGCGGTCGCCTAGTCGCCGCATGCAGAAGGCCGGGCGCCTCAACGCCCGGCCAGCCCAACCAGCAGGTTGCCCCCTGCTGATCAGTAGAGATCCACACGTGATTGAGGATAGCTCTGTCATGAGAGTACTCGGAGAACCGGGAATGAGTCTTGAGTCTGACGAGCCGTTTGGTGGGATACCGCGGTGGCGGCTCAGCTATGGGCGTCGGGGGTTGGAGTTGAAGGCTGGAAGTCATCTTCAGCTGCTGATGTCGCCGGTGCTGTTGGCATGGCTGGCGGGGGCCGTCTCGGGCTTCGTGCTAGCTCGCCGGCTGAAGTAACCGCGCGCGAATCTGCCCCGCCCTCCCTGGGCGGGGCTTCATCGTGCGCTCTTCGCAGCGACCGGGTCCGGGCTGACTCGGACGGCTGAGGAGGCGCGGACCCGGTGGGCGCGGGCACTGTATTGCCGGCAGTGTCCGGCGCGGTTCTTGCGCGAGGATGCGCTGGCGGTCTGAGGGGGGAGCTGAGCAGTCCTGCCCGGTCGTGGGCTACGGCGATGCCCCGCCTGCGTCGGGCGGGGCATCGTTTTGGCGACGAATACCGTGCTAGATCGTTTAGTGATCGTTTAGTGATCCTCGGCAGAATGCAGGGTGCCGAAAAGGAATCCTACCGAGGGGATGTTATGGCCAAGTTGTATTTGGACTCGCTCACGTGTGTCACGACCGAGGACTGGACGGACACCGATGAGCCGAAGATCGTTCTAGAGGGCAAAGGGACTGTCTGGCGTGGAAAGGTGCTGGACGGCCAGACCTACAGCGTCGACTACGCGTGCAGCTTCACGGGAAGGATTGGTGTCATCCTCATCGAGGTAGACGACCCAGACCCGGATGACGTGCTCGGGTACAAGCGGATTACGGACACGCCTGGCACACGCACCCTGCATTTCAACGCCTCTGGCGCTGAGTATGTGCTGACGTATGCCGTGGAGTAGGTAGCGCGAACTGCACCAGTCCGAGGCAGACGCCCCGCCGGGCCCGGCGAGGGTTTCCCAGTGGGGGTGGGTGTGGACCTGGGCGGCGAGGTCCCCTCTACTCCTGCCAGGGCCATTTGGCCTCGCGTCCCGCCTCCAGCAGCGGCACCAGACGGAAGGCCTGGTCGGTCAGGCCGCCGAACGCATGGCGATTCGCGCCGCCGGACGGGGCCGCGCCGGCCCGATAGCCCGCCATATTCCACATGTACACCGGCACATGCCGCGGAATGAGGTCGTCGATCTGCGTCTCCGGCATTCCGCCCCAGTGGCCGTGACAGTTCGACGGCAGCCAGCCGGGGCGGGTCTGCTCGTCCGTGACGACCACCACCCGGTCATGCGCGGCGTAGTGCTTCTTCACCGCGGACGGGATGTCCGTACCGTCGATCCGCTCGAAACTCTCGATCAGCCGGAGCGTGCTCGCTCCCTTCGGTACGTCGATTCGGCGGCTGCGCATGCCGAATTCGACGAGTGTGGGCGCCTCCGCCCGCACGGCCAGCGCGGCGCCGAAGACCGCGGCCTGTTCGGCGAGGGAGATGTCCGAGCGGTTCGGGGTCGAGAAGGCGTAGCCGGGGAACATCGACGGCGAGCGGTCCACCAGGATCAGCGTGCGCCCCGGCAGCCGCGGCACGTTGCTCAGCGAGTGGCCCAGCGCCTGTTCCAGGGCGTGGCCCCAGCGCAGTGACGGGGCGTGCTTGTACGCCGCCCAGAACCGGAACGGGAACATCCGCGAGCGGGCGACCTCGTCGGGGTCGGCGAGGCGCGCGGCTATTCGGGCGGCGACCGTATCGCTGACGCCGGCCTCGTCGAAGTTGCGGAGGTTGCGCACCAGCGCCATCAGCCCCATGGACGGGATGACGGCCTCCCATGCCGCCTTGTCCATCGGCCCCTGCAGCCAGCCCGCGAGCGCCTCCCAGGTCATCCCCGCGCCGCGCAGGAACTCGGCGGCGTCCGGCCGCTTCAGCAGCGCGGGCCGCTGCTCGATCGGCCAGTCGGCGATCATGGCGCGCGTCCGCAGCAGTTCGAGCGTGGCCGGCGGCTCGCCGCCGCGGCCGTGGCGGCGGTCGATGGCGTGCTTGAACAGGTCGCCCTGCCATGCCGCGGCGGGCGAGGGGTGGACCAGCTCGATCACATCACCGAAGCGGAAGGCGTGGCCCGCGGTGTCGTACTTCAGAAGGGCACGCTCGGTGTAGAGGCTGCCGAGGGCGTCCTCGATTCCGCGCTTGACGGGCTTCGGTATCCGCCGCCCGTACTGGCCCATCCAGTACGCGAGGAGTTCGCCGGGCTCGTCCGGGCGCTTCAGTACGGAGGCGATGACGGCGCGGTTCGTCACGGTGGCGTGCGGGGGCGTGACCGCACCGTCGAGGCGGGCCTTGACGAACTCGGCCGCTCCGACGATCGCGGCGGTGCGCATATTGCCGGGGCCGCGCAGCCAGCCCAGCAGGCCGGCGGTCCAGTCTCCGTCCTCGACTGCGAGCTGCCGGATGAGCTGGGTGTAGCGGTCGTCCCGGTCGCCGCCCGCTTCGTAAAAGCTGTCCGTGCCGACCATGTTGGCGACCGCGAGGAGGAAGAGCTCCGACTTGGCATCGCGCAGATGACCGGTCGCGCCCTCGTGGGTGGCGGCCCGCTCTCCGGTCGTGGTGACGGGCGAGCCGGCCGACGGACGGGCCTTACGGGTGTTGAAGCGGGCCATGAAAGAGAATCCCCTCACTTGGAGGGGAGGCGTCAGCATAGGGGTGCCCGAGATCAATTTAGGCAACGGAGACAAATCGTTCTGGGCCGCTGAACTACCTCCGGACTCATGAACCCATGAACCGGAGACCGGGATTCGAACCCGGGTCTCTCTCTTGACAGGAGAAGTATCCGTTTCCTGCGCACCGGGCACCCCGATGCTGTGCCTCCCGAGATCAGAATCGGCTCCGGGTCGGTTTCTGAAAGGAAGGAACCGGGGCCTGCGCACCGGGAGGTGCAAGCAAGAACTTGTGGCTTGACAGTACAACAGCCCTCCGCCCCCTGCGATCTGATTTATGGTTCGTGAACCGACTCCCGGGCTGGGTCAGCTCGGTGCCGACTTCCCAGGTCAACTCCTCGTACAGCCCCCAAGACCAACCCTCAGGCCGACACCTCAGGCCAACTCCTCAAGCCGAATCCTCAGGCCGAAGCCCCAAGAAAACTCCAAGCTGCCCTCCCCGGGCCGACTTTCCGGCGGCACAGCCACGTCCCGTCAGTCGCACTTCTCGCCGAACTTGACCGCCTGGAACGCTACGGGCTGCCCGTCGTACTTCGTGCCGGCGGCGGGACTCTGCGAGCAGACCCGCCAATTGGACTCCATGACGATGAAGCGCCGCTGCCCTGTGGCGTCCTTGACGGCGATGCTCGTGTTGAAGTCCATCGCTTTCCGCGCGACTTTCACAGATTTCCCCCTCAGGTCCGGCATCACGCTGCCTGCCTTTGGCGGCGCCTGAGTTCCCGCGTCCTTGCCGGGGCAGGACTCTTCGACCTTCACCGCGCCGAATTCGACGGTTATGTTCGTGTCACGTCTTCCGGGGCCGGGCTTCTGCGTGCACACCTTCCAGTTGCGGTCGAATGCCTGCATACGTCCGCGGCCGCGCGCGTCATGGCTGCCGAGCCGGTGGAAACCCGCCGACTGCGCCTTGTCCTGAGCCGTCTGCAGGCCCTTGCCGACGAGATCGGGCAGAGCCGCCGTCTCCCTTCCACTGGCCCCGTCGGCGGACGGGGAGGCCGCCGGCTCACATGCGGCGAGACCGAGACAACAGGCGGCGACGGAGGCGGCGAGGGCGGTGACGGCGATGGTGCGGAGCATGGTCCCCCCAACTCGGTGTCATGGATCCCCCCCAGCTCGGTGTGATGGCGGAGGTGGTGCTCCGCCCCCGCGCGCTGTCACGGGGGCGGAGCGGGGTCCGAGAAGCGCCAGCAGCTCGGATAGTGACAAGAACCACGGTACGGGCGACCACTGACAATGGCGCCCGACGGCGTCGTGCGGCAGTGTGCAGCAGCGATCCTGCCGAACGGCGATCGTTACATGACGGCGATGAGGGGAGACCTTGTGTCGGGGAGTCCGCGGTTTTCACTGGCGACGGTGGTCCTGGATTGTCCCGACGCGCATGCGCTCGCGGACTTCTACCGGCTGCTGCTGGGGTGGGAGGTGAAACTGAGCGAACCGGACTGGGTGCTGCTCAGATGCCCGGACGGCGGTGTCGGGCTCTCCTTCCAGTCCGAGCCGGGATATCGACGTCCGGTGTGGCCGGAACGGCCCGAGGAGCAGCAGAAGATGCTGCATCTGGACATCCGCGTCGACGACCTCGCGAAAGCCGGTGCGTATGCGGTCGAGTTGGGAGCAACGCGGGCAGCGTTCCAGCCGCAGGACGACGTCTGCGTCTTCTTCGATCCGGCCGGCCATCCGTTCTGTCTGTTCCTCCATTGATGGGCGGTGGACGCGGCACGGGTTCCGCGTGGCATCTGCCCTGTAACGGCACAGGTTGACGCCCTGTTCACAGCTCGCAGACGGCGGCGCGTACGGGGGCGTACAGTGGCATACAGCCGCTGGCGTACGCGGAGCGTGTGGGACTGGACACATGCGGACAGCGCTGCGCAGCCGGAGTGTCGGTGGTCGTCGCTGGTCAGTGAGTTGAGGCACTGGAAGGCGGACGGGCGGTATGCGTGCCACGGGCGTACGCCGGGCGCACGGGGTGATGCATTGTCAGTGACTGCCCCTAACATGTCTCACATGTCCCCAACTCCTCCTCCTTCTACGGGTGCGCCCGTTCCTGCGGCCGACGCGAATGAATCGATACGGCGTTTTGTGTGCGCCCGTGGCGGCCGGGCGTGGACAGCGCAGGACATGGCGGACTACGCGGTGCTGCTGGAGATCTGGACACTGGCGGTGCGCGCGGAGGTCATTGAGGCGGCGTAACCGCCGACCGCATGTCCTGTTTTGACGATGAAGGCCCTGCCGGTCCCCCGCATGAGCGGGTGGACCGGCAGGGCCTTCGGATGTCCAGAGATCACAGCGGCTGGGGAACGTGGTGCTCTGCCAACTGAGCTACGCCGACCCGAAGTCGACGACGGGACTCGAACCCGCGACCGCCCCATTAAGAGTGGAAGTAACCCCGTCCTTCGCACCTGGACTCGTTCACCGTAGCCAGCGGCGTGCGATGCGGCATCCGGATTTACGGTCCGGAGGACCCTGGGATGCCCCGTTGGGGCGGCCGTGGCGACCGGTCTCGCTCCCATGGGCGCAAGCCGGCGGCGGCGTCACCGGCACGTTAGCGCGGCGTTAGTCGATCATCAGCGGCCCCGGCCAAGCTGATCATGTACCGCTCACGGAGATGGTGCAGCCAACGAACGCCACACAGAGCCGCTGTGCCGCAGCGGCCCACAAGGGGGATCCATGACCTGGAACAAGGCCGCCACCAGCGCCCAGGCCGATGCCAATGCAAGTGTCGACGCAGGTGTCGGCACTGGGGCCAACGCCAGTGCCAGCACCGCCCGTTCCGGCTTCCGGCGCGGACGCCGGGTCGCTGCGGCCTCGCTGATCGCCGTGGCCGCGCTCTCGCTCACCGCCTGTCAGGGTGGCGAGGACGGCAAGGACGGCGCCAAGGCGAGCAAGGTCGTATCGAGCCCGGACGCGGCGGACAAGGGGTCGTCGTCCGGCGGAGCGTCGGTGGCGCCGGGCAAGAACGAGACCGGGAACGGGAACGAGAAGGGGAGCCGGACCGGGGCCGGGAACGGGAGCGGCGGCGGCGGCGAAATCGGGAGCACGGACCAGGGCGGCAGCGCCGGCAGCGGCACCACGGCGGGCCAAGGCAAGGGCGTGAGCGGCACGTTCAACGGCACTCTCAACTACCTGGCACCCGGCAAGCTGACGGTGCGGCCGAAGTCCGGCACGGAGCAGGCGTTCTTCGTCAGCACGCAGACGAAAACCCTGGGCGCCGCCGGAATCTGCTCGTCCAAGGGCAACGTCACAGCGGACGGCAGCGGTTACGGAACCTCGCCGTGCACCGAGGCACAGTTGGAGAAGGCGGCCAAGATGAACTCCATCGAGGTCCGGGTCACCCTCCAGAGCGGTGTCGCCACAAAGATCGTGGAGCGCTACCACCAGTGACCGCGAGGTTCGCGGCTCGCCCCCAGATCAGCTGCCGTCGCGGGCTTCCCCCCGGCCGCGACGGCAGCGCCCCGCCCCCACATCCCCGTACAACACCCCGGCTCTCACCCCCCGTACTTGACCACCACCTTGGTGTACGCATACGGCTCCTGGGACACCCCGCTGCAGCTGTCGCCGTCGCTGCCGGGACCGCACGGGCGGTCCCGGTTGACCGACCAGAACGCGAAACGGGCGATGTGGTGCTGCTGCGCGTAGGCCAGGATCGTACGGAAGTCGGCGAGGGTGACCGTCTCATCCGCCTGGTCGGTCTTGCCGTTCATCGACGAGACCCCGATGTGGCGGTAGGCGTCCGCGTCGCTTGATCCGTACGCGCTCTTGACGACGGACTTGAGGCCTTCGAGCGCGCTGACCGTGGCCTTGCCCATGGTGCCGCTGTGGCCACCGAAGTCGAACGGCATGACGATCCAGCCGTCGTTGTCGAGGCCGGCCGCCGCCCCCTTCTTGATGAGGTCCTTGCCGTTGGCGTCGGGGCCGTCCGGGGTGGTGCCCATGGTGACGTAGGTGATGATGCCGGGGTTCCTGGTCTTGACGATCTTCAGGGCGTCGATGACGCGCTTGCGGACCGTGGGGTTGCTGAATTCGGTGTTCTCGATGTCGATATCGAGGGCCTTGAGGCGGTAGGCGTCGATCACCTTCTGGTACGCCCCGGCGAGTGCGGAGGCGCTGCCGCATTTCTCGCCGAGCTTGGCGCCGCTCCAGCCGCCGGCCGAGATCACCACATCGCCGCCTTTGGCGCGGATGGCCTTGATCGCCGACTCGTCGATGCCGCCGGTCAGCGCCCGATCCCCATCCCACTTCGGGTTGCAGCCGCCGTCGGAGAGGATGAACGCCAGCGTGAACCACTTGGTCCCGGTCGCCGCCATCACGGCGGCGGGATTCTGCGGATTGCCCCAGCCCAGGTATTCGTAGGGCGCTGCGGCCATGGGGACGGCGGCCCGGTGCGGGGGCGCACCGCTTGTCCTCGCGGCCCCAGCGGTTCCGGTTTCTCGGGCAGCAACTCCCGCTTTCCCGGCAGCGGTTCCGGCTTTTCCGACAGCAGTTCCGGCTCCTCCGACAGCTCCGGCTATGCCACCGCCCGTGCCGAGCAGCACGGCGAGAACGGCGATCGAGGCGGTTCGCAGGGATCGTAATGAAAGTCCTGAACGTGCGGAGGATATGGGGCGTAGGCGGTGGGGTCGGGGCATCGGGTCACCACTTTCGGTAGGTCGGTCGGTTGTGGGGAGTTGGAGTCGGTGTGGTTCACGCCGCTCCTTCGGGTGCCGTTTCGGCGCTGCGGGAGGGTCGGCGCGGGTGTCCGAGTCCGCCCCGCGCCCCCTCGGGAGGGGCGGGTGCGTCCACGAGGTCGTCTACGAGGGTGTGGTCCGGGGACAGCCGGCAGGCCGGGTCGGTGGCCGTGGCGTCGCCGGTGAGCGCGTACGCCTGACAGCGGCAGCCACCGAAGTCCCGCTCGCGCAGGGCGCAACTACGGCACGGATCGCGCATCCAGTCCGTGCCCCGATAGCGGGTGAAGGCGTTCGAGTGGTCCCAGATCCAGGCCAGCCGGTGGTCTCGGACGTTGGGAGGGTCGAGCCCGGGGATCGAGGCGGCTGCCGGGCAGGGCAGGGTCGTACCGTCGGGCGTGATGGTGAGCGAGATGGCGCCCCAGCCGCCCATGCAGGGCTTGGCGTTGCCGTCGAAGTAGTCGGGGACGACCCAGACCAGCTCGATCCGGCCGATGAGCTCGGCGCGCCGTCGCGTCACGGTCCGACGCGCGCGGGTGAGTTGCTCACGGGAGGGCAGCAGCTCGGCACGATTGCGCAGCGCCCATCCGTAGAACTGGGTGTTGGCGAGTTCGATACGGTCCGCGCCCCAGGCCGGTGCGAGGTCGATGAGGTCGTCCAACGCGTCGAGGTTGTGGCGGTGCAGAACGACATTGAGTCCGAGCGGCAGCCCGGCCTCCCGGACCACGGCGGCGGCCCGCTCCTTGTCGGCGAAGGAACGGCGCCCGGCGATCCGGTCGTTGGCGCCTGGGTCGGCGTGTTGGACGGATAGCTGCACACTGCGCAGTCCGGCGTCGGCGAGCCGGTCGAGACGGGCCCGGCTGAGGCCGACGCCGCTGGTGACGAGCTGGGTGTGGATGCCGGCACGGTCGGCGGCCGCGACGATGGCCTCCAGGTCGGATCGGAGCAGCGGTTCACCGCCGGAGAGATGCGCACTGACCACGCCGAGGTCCGCGGCCTGGTGCAGCGCATCGGCCCACTGGGTGGTGGTCAGTTCCGCCGCTCTACGGGTGAGTTCGAGCGGGTTGGAGCAGTAGGGACAGTGCAGCGGGCAGCCGTGGGTGAGCTCGGCGAGGAGGGCCCAGGGGCGGGGTGGCGGGGCCGGCTGGGGGTCCGTGGTCGACGCGACGGGCACGGTCCGTGCGGAGGTCGCGGTCGGTGCGGAGGTTACGGTCGGTGCGGAGGTCACGGCCCCTGTTGCGGTTGCGGTCCGTGCGGCGGGCAGGGTCATCGCAGCCAACCTTCCCCTCGCATGCGGCCGAGGAATTCCGGCACCTCGTCCGCCACCGGCGCATCCGGGTACCTGCGCATCAACTCCACGACGATGTCGGATACTTCGCGCCTCCCGTCACACAGGCGCAGCACAGTGCCGGCGTTGCCCCGAAGCACCACGACGCGTTCGGGCAGAACCAGCAGGTCGGTGTCACGCACCCGGTCGTGACGCAGGTGGACGGCCGGAGCGAGGACGGGGCGCCAATCGGGCGGCGAGGGCGCGTCCGTGGTGGACACAGGTGGTTCCGCGGTGGACGCGGACGGCTCCGCTGCGTACGCGGAGGCTGCCGTCGTGGCCCCGTACGGTTCCGCCGTGCACGCAGACGATTCCGTCCTCGGGGCGGCTTCCGCCGTCCCCTCCCCCGCCATCGATCCCCCGCCCCCGGCCGCCGCTCTCCCCGTCACGACCGCTCCCCTCGCTCGACCGCGTCCAGCAGGGCCCACAGCACATCGCACTTGAAAGTGAGCGCGGCGACCGCCAGCTCCTGCTCCGCCTCCGTACGTGCCCACTCCAGGACCAGCGCCAGGGCTTCCTTGCTGTCGCGCCGTCCCTGGCTCTCCCGGCCGCGGAAGTAGGCGAGTCCCTCGGCGTCGATCCAGCGGTAGTGCTTTTCGAAGGCGTCGATCCGGGTCCGCATGATGTCCGGGGCGGACAGCTCGGTGAGCGAGGCGGCGACGGCCTCCAGAGGGGAGCGCAGCCGGCAGAAGTTGACGTAGCCGTCGACGGCGAGCCGTACGCCGGGCAGCACTCCCGTCTCGTCCAGCAGCAGCGACCGGTCGAGCCCGGCCGCCTCACCGAGCCGCAGCCAGCGCTCGATGCCGCCCTCCCCCTCCTCCTGCCCGTCGTGGTCCTGGATCCGGCGCAGCCACATCCGGCGCAGTTCCGGCGTACCCAGCTTCGCGGTGATCAGGGCGTCCTTGACGGGGATATGGCGCTGGTAGTGGAACCGGTTGCGGATCCAGCTGCGCAGCTCCTGATGAGTCAACTCCCCTTTGTGCATACGGGTGTTGAAGGGGTGACGGTCGTGGTAGCGGTCGCGCGCCACGTCCCGCAGCCGCTCCGCGAACGGCGTGCTCATAGGGCGATCTCCATCCCTTCCGCGGCCACCGCGAGCCCATGTTCGGCCAGCCGCTTGTGCTGCGGCGCTTCGGGGTCGACGAGGGGGTTGGTGTTGTTGAGGTGGGTGTAGAAGCAGCGGGCGGTGAGCGGGGCGAGCCGGTGCAGGGTGCCGTCCGGTCCGTCGATGGGCAGATGGCCCATGCCGGTGGCGGTACGGGCGGAGAAGCCGCCGCGGCGTGGTTCGTCGTCGTCCCAGAACGTGCCGTCGAGCAGCACGCAGTCGGCATCGGCCAGCGCTTGCCGGAACGGTTCTGGCCAGGCGGCGAGCGCGGGGGCGTAGACGGCGGTGCCACCGGTGCGGCGGTCGTGCAGCCGCAGTGCAACGACCCACGGTTCGAGCGGATCGGTGGGCGATTGAGTGGCAGATTGGGTGGGACATCGGGTGGGAGATTGGGTGGGAGAACCGTCCGCTCCCCCGCCGCCTGCCGCGTATCGGGGCCGTTTGGCGGAGACGGGCAGGGCACTGATCTCGACGTCGGATCCGTCGCACAGCGGTACCGGCCGGGAGCCCAACTCCCGCCATACGAGCTTCGTGTACGGCGTGAGGATGTCGTCCAGGTGGGCTTGGCCGCGCAGCGCGGTGCGGACCGGCCCGGTCGCGAGCACCTCGATACGGTCGCCTTCGCGGAGTCGTGCGATGCCGAGGGTGTGGTCGAGCTCGGCGTCGGTGAGCACCAGCCCCGCCACGGGGGTCCGGCGCGCCCCGGGGCCCGGATGCAGGGCCGGGGTGCTCTCCATCTGCTCGGCGATGTCGGGGGTGGCGTTGATCAGATACCAGTGGTCGTCGTCGGCTCTTACGGCGAGCGAGGCGTGGCGGCGGCGCCATTGGGGGTGGGCACGTGCCCCGGAGCAGCCGGGACACGCACAGTTCCACTGGGGCACTCCGCCACCCGCCGCGGTGCCGAGCACCTTGAGCAGCATGGCGGGCCGGTCAGCGCACGTTCAGGGAATAGGCGGTGACTTCGAGCGCTGTCTCGATCACGGTGTAGTCCGGGGCCTGCCAGATGGCCTGCTCACTGTGTGGGGTTGCGGGGGTGTTGGCGGGGTGGTGGACGGGGTGGTGGACCGGGTGCGGGTGGCGGGGGTTCCGGAGGCCATGAGAGGTCGGCGGACGAAGATGACGCGGGCTCTGCTGCGTGGGTTCGGCTGTGTCGTTCATGTGGGGGCAGCCCTTCTTGTGGGGAAGCGATGGCGGGGCGTGGTCGCGGTCGGATCGGGGTGTGGTTGCGGGACGGGGTGTGGCCGCGGGGTGGGAGGGGACGGAGCGTGGTGACGGGTCGGGCAGGGCGGGTCGGGCAGGGCGGGTCGCGATTGCACGTTGCATGCCTTGCGGTCATCGGACGGTCATGACTCGCGCGTCGGCCGTCGCGTCACTCGAATGCCGCTCGCTGCTCGCCGCTCGCACGCCCATCGCGCCACTCGTCCGACGATCGCCGCTGGTCCGGTCGCTGCCGGCTCGGTCACCGCTGGTCCGGTCACCGCCGCCCGTACGTCGATCGCCGCCCGTACGTCGATCGCCGCTCGCACCGCCGGCCCCCGCTCATACCGCCGATCGTCGCCGTACTGCAGGAGGGAGGAGCGCCCCACACCCGATACCGCGACCGTCGGGCCGGTCGCCGAGCCGCCAACGGTCCCAGGGGGCGCCGGCCATTGGCGGATCATCGAGTGATGTGCCGCTTTGCAGAATCCACAGCCGTGGGGGCGTGGTCAATGGGGCAATGCGAAAAATGGCCCGAGGCGTGGAGCGACAGCGCGCCCGCCTCCAGGACTCAAATTCCGTAATCCGCCTGCTCATTAACTACGCGGGTGGCGGCCGACGGCCTACACCCCACCGAGCAAAAATCTTGAGATGTCTGGGACCGCTGCGATCTTCGATCCACAACTCCCCTCCAGAGAAGTCGAGTTGGCTGACCGCTACCGCCCCCACATCCCTTGACCTGACACCCATGACCGCAGTAGCTTCCCGCCGAACCAACAGGAAACCTTCCTATCAGCCCGGCGCCGCTGATGCCCACCCGAGGGAGTGCCATGCCCAGTCACACCGTCTGACCGGAGGACCGGACCCATGCGCAATCGCATCAGATCCGCACGCCGCTTCACGCTGACCGCGGCGACCGCAACCGCCCTGGCCACCGGATTTCTCTTGTCGACCGCCGATGCCGGCGTCGCCTCCGAGCCCGGTACCCCCAGGACCGTCTCGTCGGGCTGGTCCATCCCCTGGGGCCTGAGCTGGCTGCCCGACGGCTCCGCCCTGCTCACCGAGCGCGACTCCTTCGAGGTCTACACCCTCACCCAGGACGGTACGAAGAAGCGGATCGGCAAGGTGCCCGACGTCGTCACCACCGGCGGCGAGGGCGGACTGCTGAGCATCGCCGTCTCGCCGTCCTGGAAAACCGACCATTACGTCTATGTCATGCACTCCGCCCCGGAAGGCAACCGCATCGCCCGGATGACCTTCGACGACGGCGGGCTCAGCGAATACAAGGTGGTGGTCGACGGCATCAGGAAGAACAAGTACCACAACGGCGGACGCATCAAATTCGGTCCCGACGGCTACCTCTACGCCACGACGGGCGAGGCGCAGACACCCGAACTCGCCCAGGACACCAAGTCGCTCAACGGCAAGATCCTGCGCCTGACCCCCGACGGCAGGCCGGCCCCCGGCAACCCCTTCGGCAACCTCGTCTACTCCTACGGGCACCGCAATCCGCAGGGCATCACCTGGGACGCCCAAGGGCGCCTCTGGGAAGGCGAGTTGGGTGACAGCAAGTACGACGAGCTGAACCTCATCGAGCCCGGCAGGAACTACGGCTGGCCGAAGTGCGAGGGGAACTGCTCCACCGACGGGATGACCAACCCCAAGCGCCAGTGGCCGGTCAAGGAGGCGTCTCCCAGCGCGGTCGCCTACGCCGACGGCGCGATCTACATGGCGGCGCTGCGCGGCGAACGCCTGTGGCGCATTCCCGTCGACGGGACGAACGCGGGCACCCCCAAGGCGTACTACACCAACGACTACGGGCGGCTGCGTACGGTCGAGTCCGTACCCGGCCGGAACGCGCTGTGGCTGACCACCACCAACGCCGACAGCAACGGCGACGGAGGGCCCGGCTCGGACCGGGTCTTCGAGATCGGTCTCCAGTAGTCCCGGCAGGGCCCCGACCCGACCCGACCCGCCCTGACGACCCGCTCCGGCTCAGCCCACCCCTCCCCCGCGACCCTCACGTCCGATTTCCGCCAGCCGGCCGCCACACCGTTCCCGCAGACTCGACCCGGACAAGCCCCAGGGACCATGGGCCATGAGCCATGGGCCATGAGCCATGGGCCATGAGCCTCGGAACGGAACCAAGAGTCCGCCCGTGGCACGCTGGAAGAACAGCCCCGCCCCCACCCCTCCAGAGCGAGGGGCATGCGGGGCACAGCGGGCGCAGGGACGCCATGCACACAAACCGCACAGAGCACGCAGAGGACGCGGAGAACACATGAGCACGCCCCTTCCGGGATTCGAGGGCCTCGGGACGACGCCCGACGACTCCAGGAACCAGGACGAGGGCCCTCGCGACCGCCGGGAACTCGCCCCCGGCGCCGTCCACGTTCCCGGCTGGCTCACCCTGGCGCAGCAGCGCGAACTGGTCGCCGCCTGCCGCGGCTGGGCGCGCGGACCAGCCCCGATCCGGCACACCAGGCTCCCCCGCGGCGGCGTGATGTCCGTCCAGACGGTGTGCATCGGCTGGCACTGGCAGCCGTACGCGTACACCCGCACCGCCGACGACGTGAACGGCGTCCGGGTCGCCGAATTCCCTTACTGGATGGTCGAGTTGGGGCGTCGGGCACTCGTCGACGCGTACCAGGACGCAGCCGCGGGAGACGACTACACCCCGGACACCGCGCTGATCAATTTCTACGACGACCAGGCCAGGCTCGGTATGCATCAGGACAAGGAGGAACGGTCCGGCGCGCCGGTCGTCTCGCTCAGCATCGGGGACAGCTGTGTGTTCCGGTTCGGCAATACGGAGACCCGCGCCAAGCCGTACACCGATATCGAGCTGGCGTCCGGGGACCTGTTCGTCTTCGGCGGGCCGTCCCGGTTCGCGTACCACGGGGTGCCCAAGGTCCACCCTGGCACCGGCGACCCCGCGTCCGGCCTGGCCGGCGGCCGCCTCAACATCACGATGCGGGTGACCGGGCTCAGCTGAGGCGCGCTCCGCAAGAACGGGCCGCGCCGCTCCCGGCGTCGGGTGTCACGGGGCAGACTGGACGTATGTGCCGCAGCATCAAGAAACGTGGCTCTCCATGTGGCCTCTGACCTGCGGAAATTCATAACTCTTTAATCAACTGGGAGAGGAATGGGAAATGGGGCATCCCAAAAGCCCGGACTGCCAGAACGGCGTTGTCATGTGGTTCGCGAGGCCGGTGAGATGATCTTCGTGTAGGACGTTGGGGGAGGGGCATTCGTGGATGCGCCGCCGTACAAGGGGTACCGGTTCTCGGCCGAGGTGATTGGTCACGCTGTGTGGGAGCGTTCTTCGGAGAAGTGATGCCTGCGTTGCCGGGCCTTTCGACGGAGGGGCAGTTGGTGGCGGTGGACTATCAAAGGTGCGGGGGATCGCCGGTTTGGCTAGCCAGCGATCCCCCGCTGTGTTGCGCCCGCTCGCGCGAGTCGGTCTCGTAGGGCAGCGGCGGCTGCGGTAGCAGGCTGGATGCTGCCTCCCCTTCGCAGTGGCTGGTTCTCGTTGGAGTTGGCCGGCGTGGTGCATTACTGGCTGCGCACTTGCTGCTGCGGTGAGTAGGGCGCTGTGGGTGATTTCCATGGGACGGCATCAGGATGGGATGTTGCGGCGTCTGGTGGCTCGTCCTGACCTTGGCGAGGTAGTCGGCAAGGGAGTTGAGGATCTCGTCGGCGGTCTTGGTCCAGGTAAACGGTCTGGGGTTCTGGTTCCAGGTATCGATCCTGTCCCGCTCAATAACTCATCGCTGCAGGTCGTTGGCTTCTCGATCACTGGCCGCGCGTCTGGGAGCATGCCGGGATGTTCGCGTCGCTGCTGTACAAGGTCACCCGGCAACTCCTCGCCGTCCCGGCCGGCTCCTGCGCCGCGAGACTTCGAAGGAAGCAGAACTGCTGGTGCTGCGGCACGAGAATGCGGTGCTGCGTCGCCAACTCCAGAGCCGTGTCCGCTACGAGCCAGCCGACCGGCTGTGGCTCGCGGCACTCTCGCCCCTGATAGCCCGACGCCACTGGGCACAGGTCTTCTCCGTCACACCGGGCACGCTGCTGAACTGGCACCGCCAGCTGATCGCCAAGAAGTGGGAGTACGGCCACGCCGAGGCAAGACCGGGAGGCCACCGACCACAACGCGATCAAGAAGCTGGTGATGCGCCTGGCTCAGGAGAATCCCCGCTGGGGCCATCGCCGGATCCAGGGTGAACTGGCCAGACTTGGCCACCCGATCGCAGCATCCACCGAAATCCTTACCGCGGCAGGCTTCGACCCGGCCCCGCAACGCAATGGCCCCACGTGGAAGCAGTTCCCCACCGCTCAGGCCGAAGGCGTGATCGCATGCGATTTCACGCACCTGGACACCGCCCTTGGCAACACCTCTACGCCCTGGCGTTCCTCGAACACGCCATCGCCGACTGCACATCGCCGGCGTCACCACACGCCCGACCTCCGCCTGGGTGCCCCAGCAGGCCCGCAACGCGACCGTCGGCCTGGGTGTACGCATCCAGGCCCTGCGTTTCCTGCTCCGTGACCGCGACGCGAAGTACACCACCGCCTTCGACGCGGTCTTCGAAGCCGAGGACATGGAGATCTTGAAGTCGCCTCCCCGGGCGCCCAAGACGAACGCTCACTGCGAAAGAGTCCTCGGTAGCATCCGGCGCGAGGTTCTCGACCACACCCTCATCCTGAGCGAGAAGCATGCTCGCCACGTCCCTGGCCGAGTATCAACGGCACTTCAATGAACATCGGCCACACCAAGGTCGTGGTCAACTCCCTGCCGCACGCCAAGAAGAACCAGCTCCCGCCCACGGACTCAACGCCCGGCGACTTCTCCGCACCCAGATCCTCGGCGGTGTGATCAATGAGTACCGATACGCAGCCTGGAGCTGCAGCGATGACTTTTCGAGCGGGGCAGGAAGGTCACCGCAGCGAATCCGCCCACCGTTATGCACATCGCCATGCGAGGGCGACGTGTCAGCCGCGCGTGGTGGACGCCAGACGCCCCGGCGAGTGAAGACGGGATATTCAGTACAATTATGAACGATATTTACTCTGTATCCCTGCACGCTCGTCGACTCGGGGCACGGACCGGGGCACGGGCCCGCCCGCGATGGGAGTACCGACATGGTTGAGCGGGACAGCCCAGAGAAACGGGGACGTCTGAGTCGCCCGCTGGTGCTCGCCGCGGCCGTCGCCTTGGTCGACCGGGACGGGCTCGCGGCGCTGACCATGCGGCGCCTGGCCGCTGACCTGGGCGTGGAGCCGATGGCCATCTACCGGTACACCGCCGGCAAGGAAGCATTGATCGACGGCCTGGTCGAAGCCTTCTTCGCCGAGGTCAACGACCGGCTACGAACCTCGGCAAAGGAGATCCGCTCCGACCGGGGTGCCGAATCCGCGAGCCTGGTCTGGCGCACCGAACTGCGTCGGATCTCGCGCGCCTTCGCCTTTGTGGTGCACGCCCACCCCGAGATCCTGCCCGTGGTGGTCACGCGCCCGCTCAGTGTGCCCGTGGCCCGGCGCCCGGCGCCGTTGCTCCAGCTCACCGAGCACATTCTCGCCGTGCTTGGCCGGGCCGGCTTCGACGACGCCACCTCGCTGACGATCTACCGCGCCTTCGTGGCCTGGAACCTCGGCTGTCTCCTGGTGGACAAGCGGCAGGTGGTCGACAACCCCGAGGAGCCGGACCTCTTGCTGCGCCTGGGCCTGCACCGGCTACCTGCCGCCGAGTACCCGCGACTGCGCGCGCTCGTCCCCCGACTCGCCGAGTACGACGACGAGCAAGAACGGATCGCAGGTCTCGACAGCCTGCTCAGCGGGATGCCCGAGCCGCCCCTTGACTCGTTCTACGACGGAAGCGCACGCTGAGGATACGAGGTACACATCGGACATACACGTACGTCAGCCTGCGCGTCGTCGGCATCGCTGATGTGAGCTTGACGGCGCCCGAAAGAGGCCGCCATGTCCACTTACGAGATTCTCCGTGTACGCGTCACAGCCAAGGACGCCGAAACCCTCCGTGCTCTCCTGCGCGAGGCCCGTCCCGACGTCGGCGGGCGCCCCCGCCAGGGCGACGACGGCAGCTTCAGCATCGAGGCCTATGTCACCCCCGAGCAGACCGCAGCCCTCGAACGCGAGGGTGTGTCGCTCACGACGCTCGACGAGGACGCCGCAGCCACCGGACGCGAGCGCCAAGCCGAGGTTGGCGAGGGAGACCGGTTCGCCCCCGAGGACGCGGTGCCGCACGGACTCGCCCTCAAGGTGACGGACGCCTAGGAGGGACGCCATGTCGTACCTGAACATCACTGAGGTCGAGTCCGCCGTGACCAGCCTAGCCGCCGTGTTCCCGACCGCGGAACTCATCGAACTGCCCGAGCCCTCCGTCGAAGGCCGGGCCGCCCACGCCCTGCGGATCGGCACCGCCGAGCGGGGGGCCAACGACGCCGTCGTACTGATCGGCGGCGTGCACGCCCGTGAATGGGGCAGCTGCGAGATCCTCGTCGAGCTCGCCGCCGACCTGCTGGAGGCGCACCGCGACGGTACGGGCCTTACCTACGGCGGTACGAGTTTCACCTCCGCCCACGTACGCAGCATCCTCGACGAACTTGACGTCGTCGTTTTCCCGCTCGTCAACCCGGACGGCCGGCACTACAGCCAGACCGTCGAGCCGATGTGGCGGAAGAACCGCAACCCGGCCAACTCCGGTGGCGATCCGGCCCGTATCGGCGTCGACATCAACCGCAACTACGACTTCCTGTTCGACTTCCAGACCGCCTTCCACCCGGCCGCCGGCCCCCGGGTCTCGACCGACGCCGGCGATCTCGTGTACCAGGGCCCCAGTCCCTTCTCGGAGCCCGAGACCCGCAACGTCCGCTGGCTGCTCGACGACTTCCCGCGGACCCGCTGGTTCGTCGACGTGCACAGCTACTCCGAGGACATGCTGACCATCTGGGGCGACGACGACAACCAGTCCGCCGAACCGCCCAAGAACTTCCGGAACACCGACTTCGACGGCAAGCGCGGACTGGCCGGCGACCAGCTCTACGCCGAGTACCTCCGGCAGGCCGACGCCGACGACGCCGGTGTGCTCGCCGAGGAGTTCTGCTCGGGACTGAAAGCCGTACGCGGCCGGGGCTACACCCCGATGACTGCCTTCCACCTGTACCCGACCAGCGGAACCAGCCACGACTACGCCTACGCGCGCCACATCGTCGACACGGACAAGGGCAAGATCCACGGCTTCACCGTCGAGTGGGGCAAGAGCTTCCACCCGCCGTGGTCGGAGATGGAGAAGATCATCCTCGATGTCGACGCCGGACTCGTGGCGTTCTGCCTTAAGGCTCTTACGCTGTAGGGCCGCGCTGTCGCGGTGACGGCATGGGCTGAGGCGCCCGCGCGGCGGGCGCCTCAGCCAGACTCCAGCCAGACTCGGGCCTATGCGGTCTGGCGGTAGAAGAACGGGTCGATCGACGGCGGCACCCGCGTCACGTTGTCGAGGTCGAGCAGCTGGTGGCTGACGAAGTCGGCGTTGCGCTGGTACGTCACTCCCTGCGGGAAGTTGGCGTGGTCGGGCGTGTTGTTGCCCGCGAACACTCCGTAGAAGTCCCGGTCGAGCGCGAGCAGCCGCATGTAGTCGCCCAGGTACGGCAGCCCCTGCCGTGGCGGCACGTTGGCCGGCGCCTGGTGCAGTACGTGGCGTGCCGCTGGGGTCTGCCAGTCGTCCCCGGTCAGCTCCAGCGCCGTTACCCACTGGGCCTGCGTGAACTGCTGGTAGGCCAGTCCGAGCAGCGAGGCGGAATTCACCGCCAAGGCCGGGTTCTTGGCGTTGGTGACGGTGCGGACGTCGCCGGACCAGGTCTGCCCGTGGTCGGCCGAATGCCGCACGTGGAGGGTGTAGTCCGTCCCGGCGAGCCCGCCGACGCGGTCGCACCAGGCGACGTAGACGCTGCCGGGGGCCGTGGGGTCCACCGCGATGGAAAGGTCACCGCCGAGCCGCTCCTGGCCCATGAACGCGCCGAACTTCACGAACCGCTGGGTCGCCACCCGCTGGCCGATGGCCGAGTCCTGCGCGTCCTTCAGATCCTGGAAGGGGTTTGCTCCAATGCCCCCGTTGTCGTCACGGGTGACCACGACGTCGAAGGTGACGTTCGAGCCGGACCTGTTCTGCCAGCTCTGGAAGGCCGCGTACACCGTTCCATCGGGGTGCAGGGCGATCCGTACCGGCGGCCCGTCCTGCCCCGTTGTCGCGCGCCTCTCGATGCCGGCGCGCGTGAACCCGGCCGGCGCCGGTGCCGTCCGGGCGTTGCCCGAGACGTCCACGGTCGCGGTCCGGCTTCCGTGCCCGAAGTCGTTGTTACCGACGTAGACGCGGTCGCGGGTGCTGCCGTTTACCCGCATGCTCCCGGCCACGACCCAAGGCTGATCCTCCTCGTCCCGCGAGACGAGGATGTCCATGGGCGCCGTCGAGGCGATGCCGGGCGAGCGCAGGATCTGCATGCGAAGGATGTCTTCCACTGCGGCCTGGCCATTGAGGATGCCCGCATAAAGAGTGCCTCCCTTGGACGCGAAACTCACCGAGATGTCCCCTGTGCCCAGGCCGGCGGTGCCGCCGGGGACGATGCTCCTCAGCACCCATGTGTTCCCGCCGTCGGTCGAGACGTAGACCGGGGCGAGGTCGCCTCCCATCGGGTCTGGCGTGAATGCGGTCGCGACCATCTGGTCGGGGTGCTCGGGGTCGACCGCGAGGCTGGGCTCACCGTCCTGTGACCTGTCGCCGCTCAGCGAGACGGGGGTGATGTTGACGACCTTGAGTGTGGGCATGTCCGCTCACCTCCGTGCGGCCTGCAGCGTTTCGAGTTTCTGCGCCGGCTGGTAGTCATCGGGATGCAGGATCTGGAACGGAGCCCACTCGGTCAGAGCGCCCTCCGTGGCGTGCAGGATCCACATTCCCTCCTGTGAGGCCTTCGGCTTCGGCGCCTTGTACCAGCGGAAGTCCAGACTGTTGGGGTAGAGGACGGCGATTCGCCCTCCCGGGGCGACCTCCCCCTGCTCGACGTACCCCACGTCGAGCTGGGCGCGCCACCAGTCAGGGTTGTGCTCCGAGGACCGGTCGCCGCCTGTCTCCTCCAGGCCCACGACGACGCCGACCACGACCGCGTCCGCCTCGTCGGCGTGGGCGACCATGTCTTCGTCGCCGAGGTCGCGCTGCAGCGCCGAGAACGGCATCGCGTCCGCGCTCGTGGCCGCTAGGGAGACGTGCTGCTGGACGGCGTCGGCGGGCAGCCGTCCGACCTCCTGTACGGCGAGCCCTTGGCCATAGACCATTCCGTTGGCGAAGAACGCGGCCGCGTCGCCGACGGCCGGCGGGTCCAGCTCGTCCGACAGCTGTACGGTGACCTCGCTGCCCGCGAGCTTCTTGAAGGCGTCGGGTGCGTGCAGCACTGTGTCCACCTGGACCACAGCCGTCCGTTCGTCGGCCGGCACCTCCGCCATCCGCGTGTCACCGAGCCGGGTGACCGTACCGACGAAGCTCAGCGGGGCCCGCCGGACCAGTTCCAGTACATCCTCAGGACCCTCAGGCATGACGGTCCTCCTCTCGCCTCAGCCCGGCTGCGCTACTGCGAGGCATGCGCGGCGGCCGGGTGGGTTCGGCGCCACTCCATCCTGGCGCCGAGCGCGCACAGGACGGTGACCAGGGCCGTGACGGCCACGATGAGCCACTCGAGGGCTCCGCTTCCAGCGTCCGGCTCAACGCCGAAAATAAGCTCGATCCAGTCGTGCCAGATGAGCGTGACAAGGAAGAGCAGCCCGGACAGGGTTCCCAGGGCGATCTCCACCCAGAAACGCGTACGGACAGTCCTCACACCATCGAAGGCATGGAAGCCCATCTCGGAGCCTCCCTTCTTTCCCGCCGGGGCGACCGGTCGAGTCGCCCCCGAGCGGATGCCGGCTCCCCAGCCGGTGCCACCCTCAGAGAGGGAAACGGCACCGCAGAGGAGTTCCGCGACTGCGCCGGTGCGCCGCCTGGGCAGGGCGCCGGGCTCGCGGTAAGACGTCAGGCCTTAGATCCACAACCGCGCCGCTGCCCACTTCCACCGGTTGGGGAAGGGAGACGGTAATCGGCGTGCACCTACGAGGCACACATACTGCGTATACAAGTCTCCGCGCGCCCCCGACCCAGGTCAAGGGCCCGCCGGGCAGCCACCGCAGGGAGCTCTTCGGGCGATTCTGACACCTCGAGAGCACCCCTGTAGACGTCGGGGCGGACCGGGGCCAGGGCCCGGTGGGCCTAAACGACTTCAGTGATCGGCTGCTCACTTCTGACTCGCCGCCCATCGCACTCAGCTGGTCAGAGAGGGCGGGTGGCCGCCATGACGGACCCGGCGGGCGCAGGTGCGGGAGTGGACGGCGGTCGCGCCTGCCGGCATGCCACGGTGCGATGTCACTGGGCCACCAGGTCTGACTGGCCTGGTGAAGATGAGTACGTCCTCGTGCTGAACCACTGAGAGGGGGACGCCCTGACGGCGTGCGTCGCGGACGTTCTTCATCTGGAAGAACGACGGGCGGGTGATGAGCCTGTTGTCGCGGATGCCGGCGAGGAGGGCGGCGCAGCGTTCGGTGGGGGTGAGGCCTGCGGCCCGGCCGGCGGCGAGAACGGCGGAGGGCAGGTCGATGAGTTCGCCGAGTTCGCGCCAGGGGCGGGTGGTGATGACGGCGGTGCCGCCGGGGCGGAGCATGGTGCGGCATTGGGTGAGGATTTCGGTGAAGGCGTCGAGGAGGTGGGCGGTGGAGACGTGGGCGAGGTTGGCAGGGTCGTGGCTGTAGCAGTAGTCCTTCGTGACCAAGCCGCGTGCACCGGTGCCCCGGGGCGAGCAGACCTGTCCGTGGACGCTGGGCCGGTAGGGCGGTGAGGTGACGACTAGACGAGTCTTTCCGAATTGCCTGCGGGCATGAGGCGAGGGTGGTCAAGATCCGTTTGTGACAACGAACGTGACCACCCTCGTGACCGCACTGTACGTAAAAATCGATGACGATCGGGCCGGAATCGCCCGGTTGCCCGGACGCCCGCCGAAGCTCAGCCACTCCGAGTTGCTGTGCCTGGCGGTCCTACAGGCCCTGCTCGACTTCCACAGTGAGGCCCGCTGGCTGCGATACGTGCGCGCCCACTACCGCGGCATGTTCCCCTACATCCCGCAGGACGCCGGATACAACAAACGCCCGCGAGCCGCGTTACCACAGGTCAAGCGACTGATCCGGGTCCTGGCCACGGACACCGACTTCTGGCACGACACCGTGTGGCTCTGCGACTCGACCCCGGTGCCATGCGGGACGTCCCGACCCACGGTCAAACGTTCCGAGCTCGCCGGCTGGGCTAACTACGGCTACTGCGCGTCGCATTCACGGTTCTTCTGGGGACTGCGGCTGTATTACGACCCGGCAGCCACGCACCAGGGACGACGAGGGCTTACAACCCGGTCCGCGATTGAGGTCCGGAGGTGCCGGCCTGACGGCAATCGCGGTCCGGGTCGTAAGTCAGTCCAAAGCCGCCCGCGGAGCCATCGACCAAGCGACGGCGTTCTTGCGCAACCCCCTCGGAACCGCCCAGGGCTAATTGATCATTTCAGAATGCGATGCAGAATCGTCTCAAGCAGATGATGGAGCAGGCGAGTTCGAGGAGTCCTTGGTGGAGGTCGGCGCGTATCTCGTAGCGGATCCGCAGGCGTTTGAACTGGTGGAGCCAGGCGAGGGTGCGCTCCACCACTCACCGCGTCTTGCCGAGTCTGGAGCGGTGCGGGGTGCCGCGGCGGGCGATCTTCGGTGTGACGCCCCGTCTGTGGATAACGTGCCTGTACTTGTCGAAGTCGTAACCCAGATCAGATGCCCTCTAAGGCACTGACAGACGGAATCATCCGCCAGCGGGACCACAGGTTTCCGGCACCATCGGCCGGGCCGCCCCCCGTACGGCCCGGCCGGCAGGACTTCAACTCACACCTGCAACGAGGCGCCCCGAGCAGGTCGACAGGACAGAACATTCCTTCCTACACCCGCCTACAAAGCAACTCATGTCGAGGCGACCGGGCTTCGACCCTGGGGCGACGGACTCCGGCATTCCAGAGAACGTCCTCGTTCTGCACCGAGAACACCGGGATCTGGCGTGGGATACACCCTGGGAGACAGCCAGGCCAGACTGCTGCACCGCCATGCGGCGCGACGGAGAGCCAAGATCGCATTGTCGGTGACAGTCGCGGTCTCGCCACCGGGGCCAGTGACGTTTCTCAGCGGTGATCTTTCCCATATACGGTTGAGGACGAGGGCTGCACGGGCAATGCCATGCGACTCGGGCTGAGGGCGACGAGTCAACTGGCTCCGGCTGAGCCAGCTGAGGAGTTGCTGGAATGAGTGCCCCGCTGACACGGGCAGGTCACGACCGCTTGGGACCGGACCAGGACGTAGCGCAGGTCTCGCTGTAGCCATCGTGACCGGTGGAGGGCTACTGAGCGGCGACGGCTTCGGCGGCGGCATCGTTCACAGCAAGCGTCTTCCTGACTCGGCGTTCCACCAGGATCGCCAGGTAGGTCCTGACTCGCGCGTGGCTCAGCTCGCTGTATGCCGTCCCCACCAGCTCCTCGACGGTGTTCGGGGCCGCCGTGGGGAAGGCGGCCTTCAGGCGTGCCGTCACCTCTCGGAGGGCCACCCGCTCAGCCTGCTGAGCACGTATCGCGCTGTCCCCGGCTGCCGCCTCTGGCTTTTCGCTCAAGGCTTGCTCCTGGGTGCTGCAGAGTCACGAAAGCGGGCTTTGCAGGCGTGTGAGCCGCCGGCCCACCTTCCGTGATTTCTCTATCCCACGTTCTGCTACCCATCGTAACCGTCTCGCGTCATCGACGCCGGAGACGTCGTGAAGCAATGTGGGACGGACCCCGCGGCCCGCGCGGAGGAGCCGTCCACGGACACGGTCATACGCCACCTAGGGCGTGTATCGAAAGCGGATCTTGAGCATGCGACGATCTTGATTCGTGGGGCGAGGAGATCTGACGGATGCGCAGTGGGCGTTGCTGGAGCCTCTGTTGCCGAAGGGCAAGAAGCCCGGGCCGGCCGACGATATGGACCCGGCGACGACTGATCGACGGCATACGGTGGCGGACCCGAACCGGAACGCCGTGGCGGGATGTTCCGGAGCGGTGCGGGCCCTGGGGCCGGGCGTACGGCCTGTTTCGCCGCTGGCAGCGAGACGGTATCTGGCAGCGGATCTTTACCGAGCTGGGGGCAGAAGCCCATGTCCATCGTGGTCACAGCCGGACAGCGCGGCGACTCTCCGCAGTTCGAGCCCGTCCTGGACAAGGTCCGCGTCCCCCGCATGGGGCCGGGCAGGCCGCGCACTCGGCCCGATCGCGTGCGCGCCGACAAAGCGGACACTTACTGAAAAAACCGCGCTTACCTGCGCAGACGTAGAATCTGCTGCATCATCCCTGACAAGGTCGACCAGGCCCGCAACCGAAAGAAGCTCGGCTCCCGCGGCGGCCGTCCACCGAAGTTCGACCCGGAGGACTACAAGGCCCGGCATGCCGTCGAGTGCGGCATCAACCGGCTGAAGCGGCACCGGGCCGTCGCCACGCGATACGACAAACTTGCTGTCCGCTACGAAGCGACATTGCTGGTCGCCGCCATCAAACGAATGGCTGTGACCGGCACGCGACCACGTCTCAAGCCCACACCGCCCTGACCACGGCGTGGCCTGCTGTCGCCGCCCGCCCATAGAACCCTTGGAGGCCCCTGTGATAGTCGAGGAACTCCTGCCTGACCTGCGCCTCGTCCCAGCCGGCCCAGACGAGCTTGGCACCGGCGACGTTCCACAGCTCGTCGAACGAGACACGTGCGAGGAAGCCTGCGGCCTGTGACACCCCAGGCGGCTCCAGAATCCCCAGGGGCGGGTTGGAGGGGTCGGCATCGGCGCTGTGTGCCACTGGCCGCCCGCCGTAAATCGGCAGCTCCCAGGAGTCGTCGGCATCCGCATCGAGGACATCGGCAGCGGCATAGAGGTCATTGACGGAGCCCCAGACCTTGTCAATCGACTCGGCGATGCCCGCTGCGTACTCGTCGGGGTGGTTCTCCCAAGCCTCCCACATGAACGCTGCAAGCCAGGTGTGGTCGTCCCGGATCTCGGATTCCGCGACGGCGCGCATGTGCATGTGGATGCTCACGGCGACGAGTCCTCCCAGTTCGGCGGCCCGCCTGTCGGGCCGAACGGAGAGAACCTACTCGACGGCACTGACGGCGCGATGCCCGTCTCTTAACGCCGGGATGCCCGGCTCTGCCAGGACGCCCTCCGACACCCGAGCGCCGCGTGTCGTCGAGATCGACCACTGCGGACAGGTACACATCCCTACGGACTTTCGCAACAGGCCCTAAACTTGTCGTTTATCCAACGCGCCGTGGTTTGGTTCCCACTTTGTGATGGGTGGGACGGCTGTATGCCTGGCCGGTGGCGAGGACGCGTCCCACGTCATAGCGGGTGGCAGGCCGCCGGTTCTTCGAGCCGGGCGGGCGCCCGGGGCCGGGCTGGGAGAGTTTCGGTGCACGCGCTGGCGACGGCGTTCTCGCGCGGAGGTTTCTGAACCCCCGCCGGACCCTTGCCGGGGTGAGCTTGTTCGGTGGCGTCGGTCTTTCCCAGGGTCGCCGGAGGTCGGTGGCCAGTGGGCGGGCAAGACGGAGCTGAGTGTGGGCGGCGATCACGAGCCACGTCCAGCGGTCTGCCGCAGCGGAGTCGCGGAGGCGAGGCTTGGTCCATCCCAGGGTCTGCTTGAACAAGCGAAACATGTGCTCGATGTCGAAGCGTCGCAGGAAGGACTGCCAGCAGCGGTCGACGTCCTGAGCCGTGGCTTCGGTTCGCGACCACCAGAGCCAGACCGGCTTGTTGACTCCTCCCGAGGGCAGTTTCTCTACGGCGAGGCGGATGACGGTGCCCTCGATGATGGGTAGTGGTCCGTCGTGGTCGAGCCAGGCCGCCCGGCGGGTGAGCCGGGGATGGAGCCGGTCCCAGGCTTGCGCGGTGGCTCTTCCGTAGAGCCGGGTGTCCGTGGTCGTCACGGCCTGCTCGGTGCCCCAGGTAGAGGCGTCGCCGAAGACGCACTCGCCGCCGTGCTTGGGCGGGCGCCCGCCTTTCGGGTCGTAGACGCGGGGTGGTGTCGGCCGTCGCATGACCCGGTCGGAACGGAGCCGCCCAAGGATCTGCACCGGCAGACCGGACAGGAGGTGAGCGATGCGGGGTGCGTCGTATCCGGAGTCCAGGACGACCAGGATCTCCGGGTCTCCTTCCCGCCACTGGCCGGCGGCGACGAGCCGCTCGGTGACCTCACGGATCTGGGCGGTGGTCACGGCCGCGAGATCGGCGCCCGGCTCCAGCCGGACGGCGTCCAGCACGGCGGTCCAGGAAGTGCGGCCGGTCTCCAGCGCGGCCACGACCGAGTACGGCCAGCCAGGGATCATCCGGTGCTCGTTCTGACCACGGCCGTAGGTATGGCAGAAGGACCGGTCCGGGCAGGTCGCGGCGGCCGGCCTCAGCCAGGGCGATACGTCGACGGCCAGGACCAGCCTGCCGTCCATCGCTCTCGGCAACGGCAGGCCGGCCAGGGCCCGGCGGAGCCGGCCGAAGTCGATCCGACCCTGGTTGAGCCCGCCGTACAGGGCTCCGTGACCCCGACGGTGTTCTGGCGCGAGCGCGAGATCCACCAGCGTTTTAACCGGGCCCTCCGTGCAGAGAAGGGCGTCCGTCAGCTCGAACAACGCGTCCGAGCGACTCGTGAGACGCCCATAGAAGTCCGCCCGGAACTGCGACAACATGGCCAGCAAATCACCCCGGCCACAGATCAGAGGACTCACCCCGCGCGGCCCTGCCCAACCTCGACCTGGAGTAGACGCGGAGATACCTCGAACCCATGACGGGAGTACGCCGAAACAGCCCGGTCGCTGGAGTGAACGGTCACCCGCTCAAGACCAAGGTCCCTCGCCCACGCCAAGACCGCCTCGATCAGCTCGCCGCCCAGGCCGCGGTCACGCTCATCGGGCACGACGTACGTGCACTGCACGTCACCCGACATCCGCTCGAACGCACGCGGATGCGGCACACGCTGCGTGATCGCCAGCCAGGCCATACCGATCACAACGTCGTCACGGACCATCACCAAGCACCGATGCGAGGACTCGGTCTCCCGGGTCCATGCCACGAACCGGGGAACGAACTCGTCCAGCGTGGTGTCGGGCGTTCCGTAGAGCTCCTGCACCCACCGCCACCGCAACTCAGCGACGACGGCTGACTCATGGGGCCGGGCAGGGCGGCAAGCGATGTCATCCACGGCTTCATCCTGGCGCAGAATCATCAGCACGACGGCCGCTTCCGCCACTCTCGCACCACCAGGGCGGCGGCCCAGGGCTTCACTTCGTTAAACGACAAGCTAAAGGGTGTTGCAGAAGGTTGGGTTGGGCAGGTCAGCGCGGTGGCTGACCTGCCTTGTTCATGCTGTTTGGGCGAGTTGTGCATGGTGGCGACTGCTTGGACGGGTGGTGGAGACCGGCTCCTTTCTGACGGCAGTCGCGGAGGATCTTCCAGTTCTTCATGCGGGCGAAGGTGTGCTCAACTCGGGCGCGTACGCGTCGGTGTTCGGCGTTGTCTCCCTCTTGAGCCCGCAGCAGGGGGCGCCCGGCTCTCTTGCGGTGCGGGACGATGAGGCCGGTGCCCAGGTATCCGCCGTCGGCGATGACGGTGGTGCCTTCGCAGCGGGCGGGCAGGCCGGAGGCCCGCCAGACGTGGGCGTCGGCTTTGTTGCCGGGTGCTGGACGGGCGGTGGCGACGACCAAGCGGGTGTCAGCATCGATGATGACCTGCACGTTGGCCGAGAACCGGCTAGTTGCGGGACGAGACCCCCACCGTTCGGTCGCGGACGGGGATGAGCGTGCCGTCCACGATCCACAACCGATCGACATCGGCGACGGGTCGCGGGGCCGGCTCCAGCGCGAGCAGGGGCCGCAGCCGCTGGATGACTCGACAGACGGTGGCCGGGGAGATGCCGAACAGCGGGGCGAGCTGCCGCATCGTGAGGTTGGTGCGGTAGTAGACGGCCACCAGCAGCACGCGATCGGCCAGTGGCAGGCACCACGGCCGCCCGCCTCCCGGCCCTTTGTTTCCCCGCTCCCGCACCACCTTCAACAGGCCCTCGAAGCCACTCATCCGCAAGCCCGTGAACGTCTCCACCCACAACCGCTCAGCCGGCAACACCCCACCCATACAGGGAAAATGCCCAGCCGACCACGTTCTGCAACACCCTTTAGTTGGAGTCACCGATGGCGTGGTCCGGGCGAATTTGCGCGTCTGCCGGAAACCGTCATCAGGGCTAGGGTCACTGCGTCGTGCCCTAGCCTCGATCTTGCATAAGGGTCCGTCAGCAAGCTGACGGACCCTTTCTGCTCGTTCAGAGCGGAGATTTCGACTTGTGGGCATGCTGGTGGCCCGGCTGTCGCGTCGGGTGGGCGCCGGGTTCCACTGCTCCGGCGGGTGGAGCTGCTCGCAAGGGCGGGAACGTGCAGGTCAGCCAGGGTTTGGGAGAGCGTGGAGCCGGTCCAGGGCATCGGTGATTACGTCGGTCCATGGCCAGTGCTTGGCGAGACGGAGGATGCGGCGGCGGCCGGTGCTGACGAGCTGGGCGGCGGCGGAAAACAGTCTCAGCCGCAGGCGGCGGGGCTCCCACAGGCGGGCGTTGCCGGTCATGGCGAGCATCGGCATCCAGGCCAGCAGGTCGAGGGCGATCTGCACGATCTCCAGCCAGATCTGGTTCTGCGCCGCATCGTGCAGGGGCAGGTTGCGCAGGCCGGTGGCGCGGGCGGCGCGGATACGGTCCTCGGCACGTGCCCGCTGACGGTGACGCAGCTCCAGTTCCGCGATCGGCGTGTGGATGGTGTTGGTGGCGAAGCACCTCAGCCGTATCCCGTCGGCGTCGGTGAAGCGCAACTGGGCGCCGGGATGCGGCCGTTCCTTGCGCACGATCAGCCGCAGCCCCTTGGGCCAGCCGGTCAGGCAGTCGCCGGCCAGTTCGGTGACCCAGGCGCCGTCGCGGACCTCGCCGTCGGGTTCGACGGCCGGCGTCCAGGCCGAGGCCGGGACTGTCAAGACGGCCTGGTGGATGGCGTCGGTGATGGTCATGCCGACCGAGTACGACAGCCATCGGCCGCGCTGGGCGAGCCAGGCGACGAACTCGTGGGTGCCGCCGCCGGAGTCGGTACGGATCAGTGTCTGCCGTCCGCGCCGGAACCGCTTCGGCAGTTGCGCCAGGGCCAGCTTCGCGGCGGTGATGTGGTCGCTCGCAGTGTTGGAGCCCGCGTTGCCGGGCCGCAGCAGTGCGACGACCGGTTCGCCGGACCCGCCCCGGCCATGGTCGACGAATCCCGTCAGCGGGTGGTGGCCGAAGGTCTTCTTCCAGGTCGCGGTGGCGTCCTGCTTCTCGGAGTGTGCCAGGACGAGGACGCCGTCCAGGTCCACGATCACCTGCCCGTCGGCGTCCGGCGCCGCCTCACCGGCCAACCGCCAGACATGTTCACGGACTTCGGCACGGGCCGTGCGGATCGCCACAAGGGCCCGCTCCCCGCCCGATGCAAGCTTGTCCACCAGCCGGGAGACCGTCGGGTCGGAGGTCACCGGCCCGAACACGGCCGGCTCGGCCCGCAGCATGGCGACATTGGCCAGGCAGTCCCCGCCCAGCGCGACCGCCAGCGCCACATCCAGCAGGATCTTGCCCGGATCGTGCACCGCCTGTGGCCGTCGCCACGGCGCCAGCGCCGCCGATATCGCCGTATCCAGACCGCTCTTGCGGACCGATTCCACCAGCAGCACGGCTCCGGCCTGGGAGACCACTCCACGACCGTCACCCTCGACGCGGACAGACGGGTAGGACCCGAGACGCTTCTTCACCTCGGAAGTGCTTCTTTCCTCGCAGCCAACAGGACCCTCAGTGAACGTCTTTCAACCTGTCCCGCGAGTGTGAAAGGGCAGGTCAGGGTAGTGTGACGACGCGAGGCTCCTGGTCGTTGCGCTGGTGTTCTCTACGCACCGCGCTTCGCCCGAGGAGCCTCGCTTGGTTCCGTATCCTTCCACGCTCGACGTCCCGTACGAGCTGGTCGAGCATGTCTCCTGGCTGCTGTACGCCCGAAGGCGTGAACTCGGCACCAGTGGCGGCGGTTGGGCTGTTTCAAGCAGGCCCTGCTGGCGCTGGCCCACCTGCGGAAGAATGAGACGTCCGCGCAGGTCGGGGCCGGTTTCGGCGTCTCGGAGACGACGGCCTGGCGGTACGTCGACGAGACACTCGAGATCCTCGCGGCCTGGGCGCCCGGTCTCCGTGAGGCCCTGGTGGCCTGGGTGAGGGCGACGTCGTCATCGTTGACGGGACACTGATGCCAACCGACCGGATCGCCGCGGACGAGCCGTACTGTTGAGTCGGCATGGAGCGCGGTACTGGTGTTGCATCAGCCGCGTCGTGCAGGCCGTCCACACCCTCCTGACCTGCGACTATTCAGGTTGAAAGAGGCTCAGTAAGTCCTATCGTTGCAGGTCAGGAGCACTTCTCGCATTTATGATCAAGCCTCGGACAGCCGCGGCGCATCCGGACCGGGAAACCCCGGGTCGCGCACTCCGGTCATGTCGACCGGCCGCCAGACCTTCAGTGAGTGGGCGAGTGGGCGTACAGTGGAAACTGCGTGCGAGCTGCACGCAGTTTTTTCAGGGGAGATCTGATGGGCGGCGACACTATGGCATTGCTCGGCACACGACGGCCCCACTCCGAGGTCCGGTGATGAGCGGGGTGCGTCGCAGCGCACTGATCGGGCCGGTTCTCGTACTGGCCACGCTGGTTTCGAGCATTGTCAGCTCGTTCGGTGCCCCGCTCATCCCCACTGTCGCCCAGGACTTCGATGTGTCGCTGAGTACGGCGCAGTGGTCGCTGACGGTCGCGCTGCTGGTCGGAACGGTCGGCTCACCAGTTCTGGGCCGGCTCGGGGACGGTCCCGGACGGCGGGCGACGCTGCTCGGTGGCCTGGCCGTGGTCACCGCGGGCGGTGTCGTGGCCGCGCTGGCCGACGGCATGGGAATGCTGCTGGTCGGCCGTGGGCTGCAAGGTGTCGGCCTGGGGCTGGCACCCCTGGCGATCGCGACGGCCAGGGACGCCCTGCCGCAGGCCAAGGTGGCGCCGACGATCGCGCTGCTGTCGGTCTCGGCCGCGGCAGGCCTGGGCGCCGGATACCCGATCAGCGGGTTGATCGCCGGGACATGGGGTCTCTCGGGCGCGTACTGGTTCGGGACCGTCGTGTCCGGCCTGACCCTGGCGTGCGTCGCCGTGATCGTGCCGCCGAGCCGGGAGCGGCACGATCCCGGCCGACTCGACTGGCCGGGCGCCGTTCTGCTCGCGCTGGCACTGGTCTCCGCGATGGTGGGCGTGTCCCAGGGCTCGGAGTGGGGCTGGGGCTCGCCTGCAATCACCGGCTTGCTGGTGGCCGGGGCTCTGTTACTGGTGATCTGGAGCGTCCAGCAGCTGCGCGCGGCCAGCCCGCTGGTCCGGCTGCGGCTGCTGCGCCACCCCTCGGTGCTGTCCGGGGACGCCTGCGCCCTGGTGCTGGGTGCCGCGATGTACATGGTGCTCACGGGGATGACGGAGTTCGTTCAGTCCCCGCGCTCGGGCGGATTCGGGTTCTCCGCGTCCGCTCTGGTGGCCGGGCTCGTGCTGATCCCGCTCTCCGTCCTCATGTTCGCCAGCTCGCGCGTCCTGCCGAGCCTGGTGGCCCGCATGGGAATCAGGGCGCTGTTGACGCTGGGCTGTCTCGTCGCGGCACTCGGTTCCGGCTTCTTCGCCCTCTTCCACGGAAGTCTGTGGCAGGCCTTCGTGATGACCGGCATCCTCGGTGTGGGCCTGGGCACGACCTTTGCCGCAATTCCCGGCCTGATCACGCAGTCTGTTCCGGCCCGGGAGACGGGCAGCGCCATCGGCTTCTTCCAGGTGCTCCGCTTCGTCGGCTACTCCCTGGGCAGCGCACTGACCGCTACCGTCCTGGCCACCCACCTCGGCGGCACGGGCCACCCGACGGAGAGCGGCTACACGTCGGTGCTGTGGACCTCCACCGGCATCTGCGTCGTCGCCGCTGCGCTCGCCTGGTTCCTGCCGGCTGGTTCTCCCCAGCCGACGCCGACGGAGGAGACGCCGACGGAGTCCGATCGTGCACGGACCGGCGCCGACGACGATGAACCACGCGCCGGAGCGCAGCCCGAGCAGCTCGAGTGTGCGCACGAGGAAGGGGCGAACGACGGCCGGTAGGAGTCCACGACGTACCCCTCGACAACGACTCTGCCGCGCCCCCAGGAGGACACGGTGTATGCCAGCCGCACGTATTATGCCCCCATGGCGGACATGGCCTTGGCGCGGGATCTGGAGCAAGCATTGGGACGGTTGCTGTTGAGGCGGAACCGCAGCGCGCTGTACGACGCGGTCCTCGACGCCGCCCCGGTCGGGGTCGATCGCCAGACCTACCCTGTGCTCAGCGGTTTGGCCCGGCTCGGGCCGCAGACCGCGGCCCGCCTGGCCGACGAGGTGGGAATCGACCGCTCCGGAACGAGCCGCTATGCCGACCGACTTGAAGCCGCGGGGCTGCTCGCGCGCAGTCCCGATCCCAACGATGGGCGGAGCACGCTGCTTTCGCTGACCCCGAAGGGAACCGAAGCTGTGGCGTTGCTCCGGGACGCGCTCACCAAGCACCTCGCGGACAGGATCCAGGACTGGCCCGACTGGCAGACGCAAGCACTCATCGACGGGATCCACCTGCTCGTCGACGCACCCCAGGGCTGACGGTTTCTCGGGACCGGAACCGGCCCTCCCCAGCCGTTGCCAGGGAGGGCCGAGGAGGACCTGGGAGGGCCCGACACGGGGTCGGGCCCTCCATCCTGCCCACCGGCTGGCGCGGCCTCACACGACCTCGATCAGCCGACCGGCAGCTTCACCGGAAATGCCGGGGGTCAGTACCGGGCTGACCACACACGCGCCGCCGCTTGGGGCGATTCGTGACGAAGCATGTTGTCCAGCTGGATTTGCCGGGCGACGAACTCGCCGTTGGTGCGCGTGGAGCCGATGAGGAGCGAACGCACTACCCTGCCCTCCGGCAGCCCCGCGTAGTACAGGCCAGGCAGTGCACCCACCCCCCGGGTGTGAACGGGCGCGCCTTCCTCGTCCAGCACGGCGGCGGGCAGGAGCCGGTAGTCGGGGACGAACCCCGTCGCCCAGACGATCGTCGAGATGTCGTTGTCGCGCAGATCCAGCTCCGGCCCGTAGCTCGACAGAAGGTCCATATCGACGACGGTGGCGGGTGTCCGAGGGGGTGCCTCCAGCCCCCGCTCCGCGATCGCCGCGTCGATCGCCTTCAGCAGTTCCTGCTCGGCGCTGGCGGCGGCCTCCGCAATCTGCCGGACGTTCTCGTCCAACAGCAGGACGTCTTCTTTCGCGTTCCGCACGGAGCCGACGAGTCGCACGCCCTGCCTCGCGAGGATCGACAGGTTTAGGTCCCGCCCGCCGTCCCGGCCGCTGAGCACTGACGCCCCGGGTATGGACGGTGAGAGGCCGCGTCCTACCGCCGCGGATTCGAAGTCACCCTGGACCGACATGAAGCGCAGCCAGTCGAGCACGCACAGGCCTCGGTAGAAGCGCGGCGCGGTCTTGTGCCGACCGACGGCGAGGTACACGTCCCGGCCCGATTCCCGCAGGTCCTCGGCCACTTGCTGGCCGCTGCTCCCGGCCCCCACGACGAGGACGGCGCCGTCGGGCAGGGACTGCGGATTGCGGTACTGGGAACTGTGGATCTGCGTGACGGAAGGGTCGATGCGGGCAGACAGGTCGGGTATGCGCGGGGAAGAGTACCCGCCCAGGGCCGCGACGAGGTTGCGGGACTCGATGGCCTCGTCGCCACCGTCGACATGGACGCGGAAACGCGCGCCGTCGTACGCGGGGTTGTCGATCGGGGCTTCGACGGATTTCACACGGGTTTTCTCCCGGACGCGAAGACTCATTTCGGAGACGTACCGCTTGAGCCGTTCCGCGACTTCCCGCGCTGGCATGAAGCCCTCCGGGTCGTCCCCGTCGTAGGGGCGCCCGGGGAAGTCGACCAGCCGGTTGGGCGTGTTGACGTAGAGGCTGTCCCAGCGTCCGTGCGCCCATGCCTGGCCTATTTCGCCCTGTTCCAAAACCAGGGAATCATAGCCGAGCAGAGCGAGCGAGCCTGCTACGCCACACCCCTGCTGCCCGCCACCGATGATCAATGTCTCGACGAACATATAAAGCCACTTCTCTCGTCAGTGTGCCTGTTTTCTTCAGCCCTGCGGCGCCGACTGCATGCGAACCATCGGGCAGTTCGCCCTGCGGGTCAGGCGGTACGGGCACGCCCGGCCTCCGGAGCGACCAGCTCGGCAGCCTGAAGACCGGAGAGCACGGCCGCACACGCGTGGTAGGCGGGCGAGCCGACCGTGTTGCCGACGTGGTAAACGCCGGTCGCGGCGTCGCGGATGGCCGGCTTGCCCGTACCGGCGGGCAAGATGTCCTGGATGGAAACGCGCCGCAGACCGTGCTCGTTCTTGAACTGCGTGGGCGAGACGAGCCGCTGGAAGACGATGGCGGAGGCGAATCCGGGAATTATCCTGTCCAGTTCGCCCGTGATGTAGTTCCGTACCGCTGTGCTCGTCGGCTCGTCGAGTTCCTCGACTCCCCGCGGATAGTAGAAGTACACGTTGAAGGACCGGTACGCCTCGGTGGCAGCGCAGGGGAAGATGTGGAACCCGAACCGGTCCGGGAGGCGTCCCGCGTCGAGGGCAGCCATGCTCCGGCCGAGCCCCGCCGGCAGGTTGCCGACGGTGTGGACGCCGGAAGGGAACGGCGCTTCGGGGCGCGTGGCGATATGGAGCGTCGCCAACTCCAGCCCGGAGCGGGGCTCGTTGCTGCTGAACCGCCCCTTCCCGGAGACGACGGTTCGCGTGTGGAATTCTCCGCGTGACGTCGTGACCGCCTTGCCCCCGTCGGTGTCGCGGATCCCGTGGACGTCGGTGTCGTAGTGAATGCTGCCGCCGAGCTGGGACAGCCGTTCGACCAGGGCCTCGGTGATCTGCTCGGGGCCCTCGATGGGGGTGATCAGGTTGTCGTACCCGTAGTCGGGGTTCTTGCTCGACCCCTGCAGGAACCAGTCGAGCCGGTGCTTTGCGGGGTCGAGGCCGGATACGTACGACGGCAGCGTCCTGAAGTCCGCGTACCCGGGGTCGCGCACGGTCGCTTCGAGAAGCTGTGCCGCACTCTCGAACTTCTCATCGAAGCCCGGCTGACTGACGGCCTCGGCCAGGCGGTCGCTGTCGGCCTTGTGGCGCGCCAGCGTTTCCTGGGTCTCGGGCGTCGGCGGGAGCACGTACTTTTCGTCTCCCACGTGCCAGACGGACGCGTGCTCGTTGAAGGTAAGGCTCACCCCGATCTCGGAGAGATACCGCCGCATGCTGGATCCGAAGTCGTTGCAGGCGAGCGTGAACTTGTACCCGTTGATGTGGGTGCTTCCGCACAGCCCGCCGGGCACGCTCCGCCGTTCGAGAACGGTCACCGAGCGCCCCCGCTGCAGGAGCGAGATGGCGCTGACGAGGCCGGCCAGGCCCGCGCCGATGACGATCACGTCAGGAACAGCCGCGTGATCACTCTGTTGTGCAGCGTCTTGCTCTGCCAGTTCTGCGTCGTGTGTGGTCATGTCAGCGCGCCCCTTCCCTCTGAGTCAGGCAATCATTGAGCAGCTTGGTGATCTGACCGATCTGTGGTTCGTCCATCACCGAGAAGTGGTCTCCGGGGATGGTGTGCATCTCGATGCCGCCCCGGCAGTAGTGCTCCCACCAGGTGTCCGCGTGGGGATCGAGGAGCGTGTCGCGCTCCTCGGCCCGGAAGTAGACGGCCGGCACGGGGCAAGGCTTCGGGTAGTAGCGCGCCAGCGCGAGGTTCGTCTGCATCACCACGCCCCTGATCAGCGGGTCTTCGGCGATCGCCGTTCGCAGAGCCGATGTGGATTCGGGCGCGATGCCGAGCAGCGTGTCGACCATCTTCTCCACGTCCTCGACGTCCTTGAGCGCGTGCGAGTCGTCCGAGGTCACGGTGTCGATCATGACGACCAGAGGCGTGTCGATGCCGCGTTCGATCAGCTGGTGCGCCATCTCGTAGGAGACCACTCCGCCGGAGGAGTGTCCGCCGATGATGTGCGGCCCTTCCGGCTGGACCGCCAGCAGCTCGTCAACGTAGCGCGAGGCCATCTCGGGGATGCTCTCGTACGGCTTCTCGCCCTCCTCAAGTCCGACGGCACGGAATGCGTAGACCGAGCGGTCGCTGCCGAGGTTCTGCGCGAACGCCTGGTACGTGAAGACCGTTCCGCCGATGGGCTGGACCATGAAGATCGGCGTCCGGTCGGGCTTGCCCCGCTGCAGCTCGGTCAGGATTCCCGACCTCGCCTCGCCCTGGCCTTCGCCCTGACCCGCGAGCTGTTGCAGGTGGCTGATCAGCTCGCCGAAGGTGGGATGCTCCAACAGCAGGTGCGCACCTACCGGGGTGCCGAGTTCCCGGCGCACCCGCGAGCTGAACTCGACGGCCAGCAGGGAGTGCCCACCCTGGTCGAAGAAGTTGTCGTCCTGCCCGGGATCCGCGACGCCGAGCAGGTCGGCCCACACGGTGGTGAGCGTGGTCGTGACCTCGGCGCCGTCGGTGACCGTCGTCCGCGGGCGCTCGGCCGTCGCCGGCGGTGCGCTCTTCTTCGCGGCGACCGTCTGCCGTTCGAACGGGTAGGTCGGCAGCTGGACCCGAGCGTGTGGTGCGTCGGAGTCGAAGGCTTCCCAGTCGATGTCTACGCCGTCGCACCACAGCTGCCCGACGGTCTCCAGCAGTGTGTCCCGCTCGGTGCGCTCCGCCGTGGGCGCGGGCAGGGGCGACATCGCGCGTCGGGCCGTCGCGGCCTGCGGGTGCAGTCGCGCGAGCGTGGCCATCGTCCTGCCCGGCCCGACCTCAAGCAGCACGGTGTTGTCGTCGCCCGATTCCAGGAGCGTCGCGAGCCCCTTCTCGAAAAGGACGGTCTGGCGCAGATGCTTCGCCCAGTACATCGGATCCGTGATCCCGGACTGCGGGAGCCACTCGCCGGTGACGTTGGACACGACCGGCACTCTCGGGGCGTGGCCGGCGATGGTGGCCGCCGAGCGGGCGAACTCGTCCAGGAAGGGTTCCACCAGCGGTGAGTGCAGCCCCGCCTTGATGGGGAGCCGCCGTGCTCGGATGCCGTCGGCTTCCAGCGTCGACCGGAACGCTTCGACCGCGTCCAGCGGCCCGGACACCGTATGGGAGCGGGGTCCGTTCCGCGCCGCGACGCTCAAGGTGTCGGGCAGCCGAGCGGTCAGGTTGTCGCCGTCCAGCGCGACGGCCAGCATCGCCGATTCGGGCAGCTCGTCGCACAGCTTGCCACGCAGGGCAACGAGGTGGGCCGCGTCCTGGAGAGACAGCATCCCGGAGACGCATGCGGCGGTGTACTCGCCGAGGCTGTGGCCGACGACGGCGTCCGGGCGGATGCCCCACGAGTCGAACAGGCATGCCAGCGCGTACTCCGTCGCGAAGATGGCCGCCATGTTCCTCGACGGGCGCAGGAGGAGTTCCTCGGCTGCTGCCGCGTCCTTGTCACCGGGGAAGACGAGTTCCCTGATGTCGATGCCGAGGCTTGTGGCGAACAGGTCCGCGCACTGGTCGAGCGCCGCACGGTAAACCTGATGGTTCTCGTAGAGGTCCTGGCCCATGCCGACGTGCTGGGTGGTGACCCCGGGAAACATGAAGACCAGCCGGAGGGAGCTGCCCGGATCGGCCACCCCCGTGAGCGCCTGGTGCTGCTCCTCGGGGCGCAGGGCCGAGGCGGCCTCTTCCGCGGTCCGGCAGACGACGGCGCGCCGGTGCCTGAGTGCCCTCCGCCCGTGCCGCAGGGTGAAGGCGACGTTGTCGAGCCGGGGATCCTCCTTGCTCAGATGCTCGGCCAGCCGCTGGGAGACGGTGTCAAGAGCAACTGGTGTGCGAGCCGACAGCGGGATCAGCTCGCTCCGGGCGCTGTTGCGGGTCGGGCCGGGCGAGGGGGGCTCTTCCACGACGAGGTGGGCGTTGGTCCCGCCGATGCCGAACGCGCTGACCGCTGCCCTGCGCGGTCCCGGGCCTGCTTCGGGCCAGGGGATGGTGGTGTCGTTGACATAGAACGGGCTGTTCGGTTTGCCCAGCTCGGCGTTCGGACGCCGGAAGTGCAGCGTCGCCGGTATGACTCCGTTCTTCACTGCCAGTGTGGCCTTGATGAGGCCGGTGACCCCGGCGGCCGCGTCGAGATGCCCCAGGTTGCTCTTGGCCGAACCGAGGGCGCAGAACCCGGCTCGGTCGGTGTCGGCGCGCACGGCCTGCGTCAGCGCACTGACCTCGACGGAGTCGCCGAGAACGGTGGCGGTGCCGTGCGTCTCGATGTAGGAGATGCTCTCGGCCGTGACACCGGAGGTTTCCCAGGCTGAACGGACGACCTGGCGCTGCCCCTCGATGCTCGGTGCGAAGAAGCCGACCTTGAGGGAGCCGTCATTGTTGATGGCCGATCCCCGTATCACCGCGTGCACGGTGTCGTGATCTGCGAGGGCCCGGTTCAGGGGCTTGAGTACGACGATGCCGACGCCGTTGCCGGGCAGGGTGCCCTGTGCGTCCGCGTCGAAGGGGCGGCAGACGCCGTCCGGCGACAGGATGCCGCCGTCCTCGTAGCGGTAGCCCGCGCTCTGCGTCAGCCCCACGCCCCCTGCGAGAGCCATGTCGCAGTCGCCCTCGATGAGACTGCGGCACGCCATGTGGACGGCGACGAGCGACGTGGAGCAGGCTGTCTGCACGTCGACCGCGGGGCCGGTCAGGCCCAGCCGGTACGCGACCTGGGTGGCGAGGTTCTGCCACGGGTTGCCGTTGATGAGGCGCCGTTCGGACGTGCTGCCGGGCTCGGCTCCCGCGGCGGCGAAACGTTCCGCCCAGTCGCGGGGGAACGACGAGCCGCCGTAGACCCCGACACTGGGCAGTCCCTGCGTCTTCGGGCCGTATCCGGAGTCCTCCAGAGCAGCCCAGGCGGTCTCCAGGAACAGGCGCATCTGGGGATCCATGAGGTCCGCGTCCGCGGGGCTGAGTTCGAACAGCTGGGAGTCGAATCCGTCGCGGTCGGCGAGGATGCCGGCCGAGGGAACCCAGTCCGGTTCTTCGGGACCGTCGATGCCGTGCGTGATGCCTTCCTGGCCGTCGCGGAGCAGTGACCAGAGTTCGTCGACACTCTGCGCGCCGGGGAACTGTCCCGACATACCGATGACGGCGATTGCCCGGTCGTCGCCCGGGATCTCCGGCTCGGGCCGGCGTGGCGCGGCCGGGCGTGCTGCTGTCGGCACGTTTTCGACCAGGTCGGCGAGGTGAGCGGAGTACGTGCGCAGTGTCGGGTAGTTGAAGACGTCGATCAACGCCAGGTCGAGGACGTCGAACTGCTCGGTGACCCTTCGGTGGATCTCCGGGACGTGGAGTGAGGAGCCGCCGACGTCGAAGAGCGTGTCGTCCAAGCCGATGTCGGTGACGCCGATCGTCTCTTCCCAAATCGTCCTGACTGCCTCGACCAGCGCCGTCGTACCACCCGAGATCCGCCGGTCCGGTGGCGTGTCCCGTACCGGGCGGCCGGTCGTGCGGGTTGTCGCCGGACCGGTCTCCTCCAGCTGTGCCACCCAGTTCCCGACCTGGCGGTCCGGGGCTTCGACGCACGATTCGAGCAGGCCGCACAGCCCGTTCAGGAGGCGGGTCATCGAGTCTTCGGCAAACAGGTCCGCGCGGTATTCCAGCTCCAGCCGGAGTCCGGGCTCCGCGTCGACACGGTTTGCGATCATGTGCAGCGTCAGGTCCCACTTCGCGCCGATGGGCCGGCCGTGCCGGTACTCGACGTCGATGCCCGCCGAAGTGAAGCTGCGGCGCTGCACCTCCTGCGACACGATCCCGACCTGGAAGATCGGTGTGGGGCCGGCTGCCCGGGCGCCTCCGAGCTGGTCGACGAGGTGGGGGAAAGGGACGTCCTGGTGGTCGTGGGCGCCCAGTACGGTGCCCCGTACCCGGCTCAGCAGCTCTCGTACGCTCCCCGAGCCGGAGAGGTCGCTGCGCAGCGGGACCATGTTGAGGAAGTAGCCGACCGTCCGGTCGAAGCCGGCCGGGCGGTTCGCCAGCGGGGCGCCGACCACGACGTCGCTGGTTCCCGTCCAGCGGGCGAGCGCCGCCTGATACGCCGCGAGCACGATCATGAAGGACGTGAGGTGTTCCGTGCTGCCCAGCTCGCGCATCCGCCGCACGGTCTTGGGCGAGAGGGTCGCCTGGACGACGGCGGCCGGGCCGGTGGCAGAGGCGGGCCGTTCGTGGTCGAGAGGCAGCTCCAGCTCTGCTGGCGCTCCGTCCAGTTGCCCGCGCCAGTAGGAGATGCTCGGCGCGAAGCCGTCGGTGCGGAGCTGCTGGTTCTGCCAGGCGGCGAAGTCCGCGAAGGGGCGGGAGGGTTCGAACTCGGGGTTCGCGTGCCCCGCCGCTGCGGCGTATGCCTGTGTGAACTCCTCGAACAGCACGTCTAGCGACCACCCGTCAACGGCGACGTGGTGGACGACCAGGACGAGGACATGGGTCTTCGGCTCCACCCGGAGCAGGGCTGCTCGCAGCAGGGGGCCGTGAGCCAGATCGAAGGGCTTTCGGGTCAGCTGCTCCACCAGATCGTTCTGGACAACTGGAGCATCCGTTCCCGACTCGGATGTCAGTTCGTGCAGTTCGAGGGGGATCCGCGTCGGCTCGCTGACGATCTGCTGCAGCTTCCCCTCGACCATCTGCAGATTCGTGCGGAGCGCCGCATGACGACGGACGAGTTCGGTAAGGGTGTCCTGCACCTTCCCCGGCTCGACGGATCCGCGGATGGTCAGGAGGGCGGTCTCACTGTAGGCGCGATCCTCGGGCGCAAGCTGCTCCTGGAGCCACAACCCGAACTGTCCCGACGTCGCCGCGACCGGGTCGCTCTCGTCATGGGCGTCGATCGTGACCTGGTGGCCCGACGTCGGACCCTTGCCGTCGGCTCGGTCTTCGATCAGTGTCGCCAGTTCCCTGACAGTGATGCCGCCCAGGACGCACGAGAACGGTATGTCCGCGCCGTGGTTTCTGCGTATCCACTCGACGATCCGGCCTGCCATCAGCGAGTCGCCGCCGAGGGAGTAGAAGTCGTCACCGGTACCGATGGGCGTGATCCCCATCAGCTCCTGCCAGTACGCGACCAGGCCGCGCTCGGTTTCCGTCCGCGGCACGACGTACTCCGTCGACAGGTTCTGCCGGCTGTTCTCCGGCGCTGGAAGGGCGTTCCGGTCGACCTTGTTGTTGGGCGTGAGCGGAAAGCGTGGCATGGGCACGAACGCCGTCGGCATCATGTAGTACGGCAGTCGCTCGGAAACGTGCTGGCGTAGCTCGCTCGCGGCCGGTGGTTCGGCGCTCGAACAGGTCAGGTATGCGGCCAGCCGCTTCTTGCCGGGCTCGTCCTCGCGGAGGAGAACCACCACGTCATTGACGTCCGGGTGAGACGCGAGAGTGTTCTCGATCTCGTTGAGTTCGATGCGGTGGCCGCGCAGCTTGACCTGGTGATCCACTCGGCCGACGAATTCGAAGTCACCCTCGGAGTTCATGCGGCACAGATCCCCGGTGCGGTACATACGGGCGCCGGGAACGAACGGGTCGGGAAGATAGCGCTCGGTGGTGAGCTCAGGGCGCCCCAGGTAACCTGCACCCACCGGAGCCCCGGAGATGTACAGCTCTCCCGGTTCACCGTCGGCCACCGGCTTGCCTGAAGCGTCCAGCAGGTAGATCCGGGCGTTCCTGACGGGCCGTCCGAACGGTGGCAGGCCGCCGACCGGCGGCTCCGGAGGCAGGAACTTCGTCGCGACACACACGGTGCACTCCGTGGGGCCGTAGATCTGCAGCACGTCGAACGGAATGTGCGGCGGCAGCCAGGTGGTGACCTGCTCGCCGCCTGTGACCAGGCACCGCAGGGCGGTCTCGGCCGGCCACTCCTCGGCGAGGCATGCCTCTGCCACTCTCGTGGTCAGGAAGCCGACAGTGATCTGGTTGTCGACGAACCAGCGCACCGTCGCTGCCGGCGAAATGACGACCTCGCGGTGGACGACGTACACCACAGCTCCCGCGGCGAGCGGCGCGAAGATGTCGAGGATCGCCGCGTCGAATCCGAGGTTGGTCGCATGCGCCATCCGGCTGTCCGCGTCGACCACGCCGGATTCCAGGCACCACTGGACGAAGTTGCTGATGTTCGCGTGGGTGAGCAGCGCGGCCTTGGGGGTTCCGGTCGATCCGGAAGTGTAGAGCGCGTACGCGATATCGTCGCCCGAAACATCGACGGGAACTTCGGCAGACATTCCCGTCGCGTCCCGTGACACGTCCATGTCCAGGCGCACTGCCTGTTCTGGTTCGACCCCGACCTTTTCCGCCACGTCCGTCGTGGTGACCGTGAGCGTCAGGCCGCTGTCTTCCCTGATGAAGGCCAGTCGGGAAACGGGCTGTTCGAGTGCGAGCGGCACACAGGTCGCACCTACCTTGAGGATCGCCAGCAGGGACGCCACAGCGTCGATTCCCCGAGGCAGGCACACCCCGACGAGATCGCCGCGCTGCACGTTCCTGGCCAGAAGCTCGGCGGCGATGGTGTTGCTCCGTCGGACCAGGTCGGCATAGGTCACCGACTCGGCTCCGTCGACTACGGCCGGATCGTCGCCGTTTATCGCTGCTTGTTTTTCCACCAGGAGATGGACTGGAGTGTCGGGGCCAGCCGTGGCCGCACGTCCAGGAGCCACCAGCAATTCATCGGAATTCTGGGTCCCCGTCACCTTGGTTTCAGTTAACGGTCGCTGCTCCGCTTCTCTGCTCATGACTGTTTCTCCTCTTCATACAGTCTCAACAACGAACTACCGGGGATCTTCACTGGATTTTGGGGTGCTCCCCGTCACGTGTATCGCCGCCGGCCCGACACCGGGACATCGGCCACGCCGGGTGAGGTCCACCGTCAGCCGCGCGAGGCCGCGCCCTGCGAGGTGCGGCAAGCGATCACGCGCTACGCCCTCCGGTACCTGGCTCGCGATGATTTCCCTGTTGGCGTGTCACGCGAAGTGGCCTGGTCGGAAGGCTTGGCGGGTTAGCGGTCTGTGTGGGAGTGATTACAGGAGCGGCCGAGGCGGCCGGCAAGAGTGGGCCCGAGGGGCAAGCGCACTCCGCCGCAGGTGCTTGCGGTGACCTGGCTGCCCGCCGCAGGTACTTGCGGTGACCTGGCCGCCCCTTTGACCATCACGTGCCTGTCCATACGTCCCCCGTCGTGTCCATGCGATGTGCACAGGTCCGAGGACCCTAACACGCTACGTGCGCATCGCACGCAAAACACGGAACGGGGTGCTGAACTGCCCAGTAGGTCGGGTAGTTGGGAGTTGAAGCTTGCCGTTCGGGAGCTTGCCGGGCGGGGTGAGCGTGCAGGCCCTCGCCGACCCCTTCGGTCGACTGCTGTGGGCCTCACCGGCCCTGCCCGGCGCCGTCCACGATGTCCGCGCGGCCCGCGAGCACGGCATTGCTGACGCTCGCCGGGGCCGGTGTTCGCGCTGGGCCGACAGGAGATACCGAGGCGCTGGCGGCGCGGGCTGCATCCCGTGCTGGGGGCGAGGGGAGACCGACACGGAGTCGGTGGCCGGTCTTGGTGCCGTGGCCTGAGCTCGGGCAGATTGAGGGCCCGAGTGTCGTCTCGGGTGGACGCCGGGTTCCACTGCTCCGGCTGGAGGGTTCTCTCGTAGGGACGGGTGAATCCGCTGGTCAGCCGGGATCCGGCAGGACGGTGAGCCGGTCGAGGGCGGCGGTGATGCGGCTGGTCCAGGGCCAGTGCCGGGCCAGGCGGAGGATCTGCCGGCGGCCGGTGGTGGCGAGTTGCCCGGCCGCGCTGAACAGCCGGAGCCGTAGGCGGCGGGGTTCCCAGAGCCGGGTCTCGCCGGTCAGCGCGAGCATCGGCATCCAGGCCAGCAGGTCGAGTGCAATCTGCACGATCTCCAGCCAGATCCGGTTCTGGGCGGCGCGGTGCAGGGGCAGGTTCCGCAGACCGGTGGCCCGGGCGGCCCGGATCCGGTCTTCCGCGCGGGCCCGCAGGCGGTGACGAAGCTCCAGCTCGGCGATGGGACGGCTGGTGCTGTTGGTGGCGAAGCAGGTGATCCGCATGCCGTCCGCGTCGGTGATCCCCAACTGGGCTCCGGGATGCGGCCGTTCCTTTCGGACGATCAATCGCATGCCCTTCGGCCAGTGCTCGAGCAGGTCGCCGGTGAGCTCGGCGACCCAGGCGCCGTCCCGGATCTCGCCGTCCGTCTCGACGGCGGAGTCCAGGCCGAGGCCGGGATCTTCATGACGTGCTGGTGGATCGCCTCGGTGATCACCATGCCGACCGAGTAGGACAGCCACCGTCCCCGCCGGGCGAGCCAGGCGACGAAGTCGTGGGTGCCGCCCGCGGAGTCGGTGCGGATCAGGGTCTGACGTCCGCGCCGGTACTTCTTCGGCACTTGGGCCAGGGCCAGTTGAGCGGTGGTGATGTGGTCGGTGATGTCGGCGTTCGAGCCGGCGTTCCCGGGCCTGAGCAGGGCTGCCACCGGCTCTCCGGTGCCGCCCGGCCCGTGATCGACGAACCCCATCAGCGGGTGGTGGCCGTAAGTCCGCTTCCAGGTCGGGGCCGCGTCCTCCTTGTCGGAGTGCGCGATCACCAGCACCCCGTCGAGATCGACGGTCACCGTCCCGTCGGCATCGGGCGCTTCCCGGTCAGCCAACTGCCAGACGCATCCGCGCGCTTTCGGACCGCGCGGAACGGATGGCCTGCAGAGCTCGGTCGCCGGAGGCGGCGAGGGCGTCGATCAGGCGGGAGACCGTCGGGTCCGACGCGACCGCCCCGAACACGGCCGGCTCGGCCCGCAGCATGCCGACATCGGTGAGGCAGTCCCCGCCCAGCGCCACCGCCATGGCGACGTCCAGCAGAATCTTCCCTGGATCGTGGACGGCCCGCGGCTTCCGCCACGGTGTCATTCGCCGCGGATATCGCGGTGTCCAAGCCGGCCTTGCGGACGGTCTCGACGAGTAGCACGCTCCCGGCCTGCGAGACCACCGTCCCGCCGCCGCCCTCGATGCGGACACGCGGGTACGACCCGATACGCTTCTTCACCTGGAGAGTGCTTCTTTCCGTGCAGCCAACAGGACCCTAGACAAGTTCCATCGTTGCAGGTCAGGAACACTCTCCGCTTAGGTGTGCGTCGAGGGAGAGGCGACGACCTTGATGTAGCCCTCGGCGTCCAGCTCGAGCTGACCGGTGAACAGCTCGGTGCTGCGGCGGTGTCGGCCGGACGGGGCGTGAGGCGGCTCGTGAGATCGCCGCCCGGCTCGAGTAAGCGCCCACCCGCGACGACGGCGGCCCCGTGCGAGGGCTGAGAGGAGCCCGGTTCGGGCCCCCTTGATGTTCACGAGAATGGGATCTGGCACAACTTCCTTTTGGAGGGGTGTCCGCGGTGGCGATGGGTTCGGTTTCGGGGCGGGTGATTCCGCCGTTGGCAGTCCGGATGGCACGGGCGAGCAATCCACTGAGCCGGGGCGCGCTGCTGGCGGGCCCCGGCTCTGGGTGGCGCTCACTGCATGGTTGCTTTCAGCATCTGCTGGTGCAGGGCGGCCGGTCGTCGAGCCTGCTGCGTGTCGGACAGGCGGAGGGCCGCCCCCCATGCGCTCCTACGGCCGCCCCGGGGCCGCTCTCCCGTGCCATCTGCGCTTGGGCTGCTGGGCACGAATCAGGGGCTGGCGATGATCCTTACCGCGGCGGCCACGTCGCCCCTGGGACCGTGTGCAACCGCGAACATGACCATCTCGCCCGCCCGCAGGTAGGGAAAGGGTCGACCCATGATCTGGGTGAAGTGCACGAAGATATCCTTCTGCTGACCGTTCGCGCGGTAGCGGATGAAACCGTATCCCTTCTCTATGTTGTACCAGAGCACCACACCTATTTGTGTTTGTACTTGGACCGTGCGAGCAGCGGTGGTCGTGGTGGCAGCCTGCGCTGTTTCGGGTGTTCCGAGAACTGCTACGGCGACGCTACCTGTAACGGCTAAGGCCGCGGTGGTGGCGACAATGCCGTGACGAATTCGACCCATGGGTAGGTACTCCTTTTCCAGGTCCAGCCGATGGCGGATTGCCTGTCGGCCGGCTGCGGAAGGACGTTAGGAGCCGTCTTTGTGAGAATCCTGTGACTCTCAAGGCCCGCAGTTCGGTGGGCGCAGCTCCGCCACGTCGAGGAGCTTGTCGATGACCAATTGAGTCCCTTCGACGTGGGCGCTTTTGATCGATGTCGCTGTTCCGTGGTATCGGCGCGTCAGGGCTGATACCACGGGTCGATGGTTGACGCGAATGGTTGCGGGTGCTGGGGGGCACCCCCGAAGCCAGCTGCCGCTTCGTCTCCCCGTGGCGTCATTCGCGTGAGGCCACTGCCGCCCGCTGCTCAAGCACACGGGACACGGCGTGCCGGAGATTTGCGTCAGGTCCTGCGGCGACCTCGTCAAACCGAGCCACTACTTCGGGCCCCGCGCCCTGGGGAGAGCCGGCGTCGAACGGCGGCTTGGGATCGTATTCCATGCCCAACTGGGCGAATTTCGCCGCCTCTTCACCGAGAGTGTGCGCAATGACCGTGAGTCCGAAGTCGATGCCCGCGGTCACACCGCCGCCGGAGAACCTGTTCCGGTCGATGCACACGCGCTCCGTCGACACCTCGACGCCCAGCCGTGCCAGATGGTCACGAGTGGCCCAGTGCGTTGCCGAGCGATAGCCGTCGAGCAACCCGGCCGCGGCGAGGACGAGCGATCCGGTGCAGACCGAGGTGACATAGGAAGCCGTCGCACCACGATCGGCCAGGAACGCGATGGCCGCGCTGTCGAGCATCGCCTCCTCCACTAACCCGCCGGGCACGAACAGGATGTCCAGCCGGTCGGGGCAGTTCTCGAATGTGACGGTCGGAGTGATCGCCACTCCACAGTCGGAGAAAACCGGTTCGAGTGTGGCGGACACCAAATGGACCTTCATTCCCGCGAACGTGAAGGCCGTGTGGGGACCGATGAAATCAAGTGTGGTGTGACCGTTGAAAAGAAACATGCCGACTTCCAGCGGTCTTTCGGTTCCGTGAGTTATCTCTTCGCTCATGTCGGCCACGCTAGTAGTCGAGTTAACCGTGATCGAGTGGCTGTTCTGACATGGTGCGCTATTTTTCTGCCATGCAGCAGTCGTCCACGCCTCCCGCCACCGCGGCCCACAACCTTGCCGTCCTGGTCCTGGACGGCGTCGTGACCTTCGATCTGGGCGTGCCGCTCCTGGTGTTCGGCGCCATGCCCGATGACTACCGCACCGCTCTTTGCACATCCGAGCCGGGAACGGTGGCCAGTCTCGACGGCTTCTCACTGAGCGTCAGCCACGGGCTGGACACCCTGGTTCGGGCCGACACCGTCGTCGTCCCGGGCTACGACCTGGACAGACGCGTTCCGGCCGCCACACTGCAGGCGCTGCGCCAGGCCCACGCCAACGGGGCACGTATGGTGTCCATCTGCTCCGGTGCCTTCGCCCTGGCCGAAGCCGGCCTGCTCGACGGGCTGAGCGCTACTACGCACTGGCACGCGGCGGACCGCCTGGCCAGAGACCACCCGGCCGTGACCGTGGACCCTGACGTCCTCTACATCGACCACGGCCAGGTGCTCACCTCAGCCGGCGCCTCCGCCGGTCTCGACCTGTGCCTGCACCTCATCCGCCGTGACCACGGCGCGGCCGCCGCCAACGCCGTAGCCAGAATCGCGGTCGCAGCACCGCACCGTACCGGCGGGCAGAGCCAGTACATCAAGCGGTCCATACCCCAGACATCCGGGCAATCGCTCGCCCGGACCCGGGAGTGGGCACTGCACCACCTCGGCGAGCCGCTGCCGATACGCCGACTCGCGCAGCATGCGGCCCTGTCAGAGCGCACGTTCGCCCGGCGCTTCGTCGAAGAGGCCGGCGTATCTCCGGTCCAGTGGCTGCTGACCGCTCGAATCGACCTCGCCAAACAGCTCCTCGAATCCGGTGACCACAGCATCGACGAGGTCGCCCGGCGCGTCGGCCTCGGTACCGCCGCCAACCTCCGCGCCCGCTTCCACAAGGCCACCGGCACCAGCCCATCCGTCTACCGCCGGGCGTTCACCCGCCGATGAGACAGCCGGCCGTCAGCGAGTTCGGCGCCGGCGAGGCCCATCATCGAGGCGATGGTCGGCCGCCTGGGTTCGATCGGCAGCAGAAGGCCAGCGCGGTGACCTTCTCGATGACCTCTCAACTTCCCTCCGCATAAAGAATCCGACAAGAACGCGACAAGGAAGCATCCGGCCACCTTTTCGTTGATCATTTCTCCTTAATACTCCAGCTGTAGATCGCGATCTTGACTGGTCGGGGCCGGTGCGGAGACGGGTGCGGCCACCGTTGATCATCGTGAGTTGTGTTGACTTACGAAGAGGCGATGGCCGCGGGTCACAGCAGAGATCCCGTCCGTTGGCGGGAGGCGTTCGAGGTGGCCATGGGCCGGATCGCGGGCCGGTTCGCCCGCGTCGAACCCCGCCTGCGGGCCGGGCGGTCGGTGCTGGGCCTGCTGTCCGACCTGCCGCGCAAGAACTGCTGGACCATCGCGGAGCGGGCCGGGGAGACCAGCCCGCACGGCATGCAGCACCTGCTCGGCCGGGCCAAATGCGACGCCGATGCGGTCCGCGACGACGTGCGCGCATACGTCGTCGAGCACTTCCACGATGAGGCCGCGGTGCTGGTTGTCGACGAGACCGGCGACGTGAAGAAGGGCACCCATACCGTCGGCGTCCAGGCCAGTACACCGGAACGGCTGGACGGATCGAGAACTCCCAGGTCGCTGTCTACCTCGTCTACGCCGGCGAGCGCGGTCACGCGGCGGTGGACCGTGAGCTGTACATCCCGCGCTCCTGGACGTGCGCCCCGGACAGCTGCCGGTCAGCCGGACTCGGTGAGGACACCGTCTTCGCGACCAAGCCAGACCTGGCCCGCACGATGATCGAACGGTTCCTGGACGCCGGACACCAAGTCGGCTGGGTCACCAGGGACGAGGTCTACGGCGGCAACCCAAGACTCCGCACGGCTCTGGAGGAACGCGGCATCGGCTATGTCCTCGCGGTGGCCTGCTCGGCCGAAGTGCCCACCGACGCAGGCAAGTTCCGCGCCGATGCCCTGGTGAAGAAGGTGCCGAAGCGGGCCTGGCAGAAGCTCTCGGCCGGACGCGGCGCGAAGGGGCGCGGTTCTATGACTGGACCGTCATCGACCTCGCCGAGGCAGCCCCGGGCCGCCGCCAGCTGCTGATCCGCCGCAACCGCAGCACCGGTGAACTCGCCTACTGCCGCTGTCACTCCGCCACGCCGGCATCCCTGGCCACCCTGGTCAAGGTCGCAGGTTCCAGATGGCGGGTGGCCGAGACCTTCCAAACCGAGAAGGGACTGGCCGGGCTGGATGAGCCCAGGTCCGCCGCTACCCCTCGTGTGCTCGCTGGGTCACCCTCGCGATGCTGGCTCACGCCTTCCTCGCCGTCGTCCGGGCCGACGAACACGCACACCGACCCACTCCGGACGACCTGATCCCGCTGTCCTGCAACGAAATCTGCCGCCTGTTCATCGCGCTCGTCGTCCGGCCCGTACGCGACGCGGCCCACCGGCTTGCCTGGTCCGACTGGCGCCGCCACCAGGCACGATCACGCACCAGTCACTACCGGCGGCAAGCCGCATCCCAGACATGAAGATCACGATCTACAGCTGGAGTACTAGGCAGTCCGCACCCCGCCGCCCACCTGAGCTCGTCGCGCCCCACCTCGGGGAGCCAGGGGCGGGGTCGTCTATGTTTCAGAGGGCCGCGTCACACCTGCCAAGACTGGGTGATGCGTTCAAGCCATCGCTCGAGCAGTGCGGTCTCGGTGGCTCCAGGGCCTTGGTGCCGACGAGGGCGAGCTGCGCTCGCAGGGTCAGGGTGGCGTTGTGCAACGAGCCAGCCTCTCCCTGTGTCGCTGCCTCGGTGAGCACGTGCGAGTACACGGCTTCGCGCATCCGGTGAGAGAGTGCGGCAGCCACTGGGACCTGTCACCGTAGGTACGGCACATCCTTCGCACCGATTGTGCGCGGGCGCAGAGATCCTCGCTCACCCGGAACGAACACGCACCACCACTCAGCGCTGTCAGCCTTGGAGCCGTGTTCCCGGTGGTGGCGCGGAGCGTGGGTACGAGGCCTCGGCCGCAGGCCCCGCCCGCCCTATTGAGTCTCCAGTTCTCCGATCCGGGCCACCGTCGTCCCTCTCTTCGGGCATACCCACACCGCCGTGTCCGTGCGGACTGTCGCCGTCAGCGGATGCGTGTCCGGGTCTGTCGGGCACTGTGGCCAGACCGCCGATGCGCCTTCGGACCATAGTGCCTCTACCGCCCAGTCCTGGACCTGATCTGCCAGGTGCAACTCTGCGGCGGTGCCATCCGGATGTGGTGTCAGGCCCTGGCCTGAACCGTCCGGGGCCCAGAGCGTGACGCCGATCCCGTCATCCGAACGTATGTCTGGCTGTACCGCGCACTGTGCCCGGAGGTCCCGCAGGACTGTCTTCACAGCTTCGGCGAATTCCATGTCGTCCACGGGGGGGGCTCCTGATCAGATCGGGAGAACTGTCCCACACAGTCTCCACTGTCCCTGAAGCTTGCGGACGATCTCTTCGGGCCCCGATCCACCGATTCAGCAGCCGCTTAATCCCGGCGCTGCTGTCCGGCTGTCCGGCTCGGCAATTGACGCCCAACGACACGGCCGGGGCTGCACCACCTCCTTGGGCGTCAGCCCACCTCCATGCGCGTACCGGATGAGGAGCTCCTACCTGGGCTACGACGACAACGACAGGGGCCTGCGCCGACACGAACGGGGAATCGTCGAGCAGAAGAAGCGCGCATATGTGGTGACGACCGCCCACTGGCAACCCTGTGGCCCCGCCGCACGCCGAGGTGATGGTCATGGCAATTGACGTGCGGCAACCTTCCGCGCCCGGCCCGCGTCTTCCCGCGCGACCTCCACCACACGCCCAGGAGAACAGACCGTGGCCGACAAAGACGTTGAGCAGACCGACGAGCGGGGTTACGACCCGGGGCCCTGGTGGGCGAACCTCGGGACGTGGGGGGCCGTCGCACTGATCGTCTCCGGGGGTCTAGCGGCAGCCTGGGTCTTTCCCCGGCTGCCCGGCACCCCAGAGGAGCTGGCGTCCAGCTACTACCAGGCCGCCAGGGTCATCGCCATCGGCCTGGTGATCGCTGGAGGCACCTTGCTGAGCCGCCGTCGCGCCCGGACCACAGCCACCGAGGAGACGAACTAGCCAGAACGCGCCTGACGCCGCTGGCCGGTGAGCAACATCAGACGGCGGCAACTTCCTGAATCCCGCGTAACCTCGCGAGTTAGTGGCGAACTCGCAGAATCCGTCGGCAGTTCGGAGAACGTGGCACCTACGGGCAAAGGCCCCTGCCGACTGCCGGCATAGGGGCAGAAGACGATGTGCCGAGTGCCTGAGTGAGGGTGGAGATGACGAATCTGAACACCGTGGTGACGTGGGTTGACGCACGCGAGAGGTTGCCTCGGAGCGGTACACCGGTCGCAGCAGCGATCACAGGCCGGTATCCGGCTGACAGCGCCCCTGAGTCCGCGGCCGATACGGCGCTGGGTGAGGAATTCTGGCTGGTGAGGCCGATGGTCTTCACCACTCTGCACTGGAGTGAGAACGGGGCGGAGCACCGGGACTGCTTCGTCGACTCCGACGGGGTTGTTCGTTTGCCCTACGGCCTCACCAGTGAGGAGACCGTGACCCACTGGGCTGAACTGCCCACCCTGCCAGGCGGGATGACGCACCTGGTCCTTGGGGAAGGAGTGCAGTCAGCTCTCCGGAACGCGTGGGGCGCTCGTCCCCTCACCTGACCCACGGCGCGCTCGGACACGGTGCGCGAGTACCTCGCTCTCGCGATGGGCCCGGGCCGTGGCCATCAGACCGTCCAATGCGTCCCGGGTCCGCACGAGTTCGTCGATGTGCTCCGAGAGCCGGTTGCGCTCCTGCGCCATCCGCTCAAGGGCAGCATCGGAGTTGCCCTCGCTGGGCGTGTCGACGCAGGGCAGCAGATCGGAAATTGTCCGGCTGGACAGGCCCGCCGCGTACAGGCGCTGGATGAAGCGCACCCGCTCCACCTCGGCCTCCGTGTAATGCCGCTGCCCACTGACGCTACGGCTGCTGGTTAGCAGGCCCTGCTCCTCGTAGTAGCGCAGCGACCGGACGCTGACGCCGGTACGCGCCGCGAGCTCGCCGATCCGCACGACTGCCTCCCACTGTGGACCGCGCCACACCGCTTGCCTCTGACGTTGATGTCAGGTTTTAGCGTAGCGCCGTGCCCGGCATCCGGGCGTGCGATGTACGGACGGAGGAGCCCGACGTGACGACCTTGTTCAGCAGCTACCGACTCGGCGAACTGACCCTGCCCAACCGGATGGTGATGGCCCCGATGACCCGCGGCAGGGCCGCGGCCGGTGGCCTCGCCACACCGTCCATGGCCACGTACTACGCACAGCGCGCGACGGCCGGACTGATCGTGTCCGAGGGCGTGCAGCCCAGCCTCGTCGGGCAGTCCAACCCGGGCACGCCCGGACTGCACACCGAGGAGCAGGTCGCCTCATGGCGTGCCGTGACCGACGCCGTGCACATCAACGGCGGACGGATCTTCGCCCAGCTCATGCACGGCGGCCGGGTCTCACACCCCGACACGACCGGCCACCGGCCCGTCGCCCCCTCGGCGATCGCCGCGGTGGGCGACGTCTTCACCCCGACCGGCCCGCAGCCCGCACCCACGCCCCGCGCACTGGCCACCGCCGAGGTGCCCGAGCATGCCCACGCGTACGCCGAGGCGGCCCGCCGCGCGATCGACGCGGGTTTCGACGGGATCGAACTCCACGGCGCCAATGGCTACTTGATCTCCCAGTTCCTCTCCTCCAACGCCAACCGGCGCACCGACCGCTACGGCGGCACCATCGCGGGCCGGGTCCGGTTCGCCGTGGAGGCCGTGGCCGCGACGGTGGACGCGATCGGGGCGGCCAGGACGGGCATCCGCCTCTCTCCAGGGGGCGGCTTCTGGGGCGTTGAGGAGACCGATGCGCTCGCCCTCAACACCGCGTTGCTGACGGAACTGGCCCGGCTCCCACTCGCCTACATCCACCTGGAGGTGACCACGGACCAGGAAGTACTCATCGGCCTGCGCCGCGCCTGGCCCGGCACCCTGATCGTCAATCCGGTCCTCCCCATGGGCCCCAAGCAAACCAGCCGGGCGGAAGCCGACCACTGGCTGGGCCTGGGCGCCGACCTGATCAGCTTCGGCCGCGGCTTCCTGGCCAACCCCGACCTCGTCGAACGCCTCCGCACCGGCCTGCCGACAGCCCCCGTCGACGAGACCACGTACTACCAAGGCGGCGACACCGGCTACCTCACCTATCCGACCTACCAGCACACGGCCTGACGCCCGCGTGGCGGCTCACGCCTCCGCGAGGTGTGCAACAGGGTGAATGTTGGGCTATCTCCCGGTACCTGCGGCGATTCGTGATGCCATTGGGGCGTACCAGCGATCGCTGACTCGCCCCCGACGACGTACATCGGCACACGGACCGGCTGATGTATTCGGCACCCCCTGAAGCGGTGACCGCCCGGTCGAGGCCCACGACGGCACGGCCTGCGAGTGCTCCACCCGTCAGGCGGCGAAGCGGCGCCGGGACGACTCGATGTCACCGAGGTACTGGCGGGTCCAACTGCACAGGCCCTCGATGGTCACAGCGCAGGGCCCGGCCCGGTTCGGTGAGGGTGTACTCGACCCGCGGTGGCACGGTGGGGTGCACTTTCCGCTCGACCAGACCGTTGCGCTCCAGCATGCGCAGGTTCTGGGTGAGCATCTTGTGGCTGATGCCCTCGATCTCATTGCGCAACTCGCTGAAGCGCAGGGTGCCTTCACCCACGGCTTCGATGATCAGGAGCGCCCATTTGTTCGCGATGTCCGAGAAGATCTCCCGCCCCAAAGAGTCCGCGCGCCTCAGGTCCGCTTCCTCATGGCCATCACCTTGGTGAACCCCAAAGGACTGCCGGAGGTCGACGCCTACCACCAGGTGTCGATCGCGTCCGGATCGAGGCTGGTCTTCATCGCCGGGCAGGTGGCCTGGGATGCTCAAGGGGTCACGGTCGGCGCGGGTGACCTCGCCGCTCAGGTCGAGCGGTGCTACCTCAATATCGGCACCGCCATGGCCGAAGTAGGCGGCAGCTTCGCCGACGTGGCGAAACTGACTGCCTACGTCGTCGACTGGGCCCCCGACAAGATGCCCCAGCTCGTCGAGGGGGTCACCCGGGCGGCAGCCAAGCTGGAGATCGCTCCGGTACCGCCGGCGACGCTGCTGGCTGTTGCGGCCCTGGACGTACCCGATCATCTGGTCGAGGTCGAAGCCACCGCCATCCTCGACTGAAAAGGAGGTCTCGCCAGCCGCACCTGTCCCTGGACGGACGGCGCGTCGGCGCCGCCCTTGGGCCGACACGCCGACGTCCGGATCAGGTCTGCTGCCCGCCGATGTTGACCATCCAGGTGATACCGAACTTGTCCGTGCACATGCCGAACACATCGCCCCACATCTGCCTTTCCAGGGGGACGGACACGGTGCCGCCGTCGGACAGCTTGTCCCAGTAGCCACGCAGTTCGCCCGAGTCGTCGCCGCTCAGGCTCACCGCGAAGTTGGTCCCGGGCTTGTGTTCCATCCCGGGCGGACTGTCGGCGGCCATCAGGGTGAAGCCGCTGGGGGTCTCCAGCGTGCTGTGCATGATCCGGTCGGCGTATCCGGGTGGCAGCTCGGATTCGAAGCTGCCGTAGGTGTGGACGGCCAGGCTGCCGCCGAGTGCCTCCTTGTAGAACTCCATGGCTTGTTTCGCTTCACCAGCAAAGCTGATGTACGGATTGAGGCGAGAGGTCACAAGATGCTCCTTTCCTTATGAATAGTCAGCTGGGGCAGCCTACGTGCAGCACAGGCGAAATCAAGCGACCTGACGGGCGTGGCCGCTGGAGCAGGGAACGTGAAGCGTGTCCGATGGGGCGGGGCAGTCTTCTTGATGTCCGGCACTGAGGGCATCTTTCACCGGACCTGGGAGTACAGGCGGTCCGGTGCGGGTGGCCGATGGTCCGCTGGACAGGTCCTGGTGAGCCTCGGAGCAGGAGTTGGGTCCGTGTGACGACCTCAGCACGGTGGGTGAGTGGCTGTCAGGCCAGGCCCCGCCGCCGGGTCGCTTGTTCTCGTCGGCTGCGTTCCCCACCCTCGTCGCCTCCTGAGGTGGGGTCAGCAGGCCAGGCCCAGGGAGCGGCACGTCCACCACCACGACGAGAAGGCCGAGCCGGGACTCGTACTGAGGGCCGTCCGACCGGCATTAGCCGCCGTCCGTGCGTCGGTCGACGCGTCCTGGTTCGGCCGGCACTGGCTGCGCGGCCCGCACCTGCGGCTCAACTTCCGTACGTCCGATGAGCTGTGGGCCGCCGAGGCACGGCCGACGGTCGTCGCGACGATCGGCGAGTACCTGCGCACCCGTCCCTCCGGGGCCCGGCTGGTCGAGACCGCGCTGGCACCCGTGCACGAGCGGCTGGCGGAACTGGAGATGGAAACCGGGCCCCGGCACCCCTGGGTGGCGGACCACACCGTCGTGGAACGGCCCTACGACCACCGCCTGCCGGTCCTGGGGTCGATGCGGGCCAGCGAACTGCTGGCCGACTACCTCAGCGACACCAACGACCTGGCGTTCCGGATTTACGACCACCTCGGTCCGGGGGCGCCCTGGGGCCGCCGGCGCTGGACCTGATGTGGACCACCGTGCCGGTGGCGGCCATCCCGTTCGACGGCGGCGGCGCACCGATCGAGCGCGGTTTCCTGCCACTGCGGTCGCACGCCGATGCGTTCTTGTCCCGTACGCAGGATCCGGACACGTACCGGGCGGCGTTCGACGAGCGCTACCGGCGCCAGGCCGGCTCGCCGTCCGAGCGGCTGCGCGCGGTGGAGTCCGCGCTGGCCGGTGACGGGAGCGGTCTGCCGTTCGTCCTGGAGTGGGCCGAGGCGGTACGCCGCTGCCAGCGGGCCGCCCACCCGCTGCTGGTCTCCGCGAGGTGTCGCTGAAGGGCGCCGGCCGGGCGCCGCGGATGCCGACCCGGCAGGTCAGCTACCCGCTTGATCGTCGCGGTCGGACGGCCAGTGCCCGGCAACCGCAACGACTGCAAGGCGTGGGCCGAATCCGGGGGCCGAGCAAGCCGTAGGAAGAACCACGACAATCGCCGACGGCGGCTACCAGGGCACCGGACTCGTAATCCCGCACCGCCGCCCGGCCGGCGGCGAACTGTGCGAGTGGAAGCAGGACCACAACCGCTCCCACAAACAAGTCCGGGCTCGGGTCGAACGCGCCTTCGCCCGAATGAAGGCCTGGAAGGTCGTGCGCGACTGCCGACTCAAGGGCGAAGGCGCCCACCACGCCATCCTTGGCATCGCCCGCCTCCACAACCTGCTCCAAGCCGGATAGCCGGACCACCGCCCCAGCAATCGGTATGCCCTGGCACACCTACAAGATCGATTGCGGGACAATCCTTAGGGCCTGCCGATCATTAATACGTCGTCTTGATCTTGCTGTTGGGGTCGCTGTCGAGGGCGATGACCCGGGCTTGGAGGGTTGCGAGAGCGGCGGGTGGGGTGGTGGCCGGCGGGACGTTGATGCCGTGTGCTTCGAGTAGCTTCCTGATCTTCAGCAGGGTGCGGTGCATGGCGGTCCGGCTGCTGTTGAAGAGCACAGCGAGGGGTTCCGCGGCCAGGTTGACGCGCAGATGGAGCACGGTGGCCAGGACCTGGTCGGCGAAGGTGAGGCGGGGTGGGCGTCCGCGGCGAGCGTCTCCTTCCGCAGCCAGGGTTTCGATGAGGTGCTGCAGCTGGTGTGGGGCCAGGCCGGTTAGCGCGGGATCGGACAGCAGTGCCGGATCCCACTGCGGCGTCGGTGGTTGACCGCTCCGGGCTGCCGGGATGGCCGGGGTCGGCCGGGGATGCACGGCATAGTTCCAGTCGCCGTGGAAGTTGTGCCGGGTCAGCGGCAGGGCCGCCATCTCCGCGTCGCCGACCCCAATACCGGTGGGATAGGTATTGGTGTCCAGCTGGGCCTTCACGCGTAGTCCGGTGCGGGTGGTGGTCGCGGCGATCGATTCGAGGATGACTTCGTGGCTGGTCAGCGGGCGGCCGCGCCAGTTCATGGTGATGTGCGAGAAGAGCCGGTGCTCGATCTTGTTCCACTTCGATGTGCCCGGCGGCAGGTGACAGACCGTGATGATCAGGCCGGTCTCAGCGGCCAGGCGGGCGAGGTGCAGTTTCCAGGCCCGGGTCCGATAGCCGTTAGAGCCGCCCGCATCGGCGGTAATCAGCAACCGGGAAGCCTGCGGATAAGCGGCCCGACCCTGGTCATGCCGCCAGCGGCGGATCGACTCCACCGCGAACGCGGCGGTGTCATGGTCAGTGCCGACGTTCACCCAGCCGGTGTTGGCCGCCAGGTCGTAGATGCCATAAGGGATGGCCTTGCCCAGCTGCGGATCGGCGAAGTCATGCACTCGAACCAGCACCGGATCGCCCGTCGGCCGCCACGAACGGCCCGGATTGTGGAAGTCACCGACCAGCTCCTTCTTCTTCGTGTCCACGCTGATCACCGGCTGGCCGGCATCCCGGTGACCGCGTGCTTGCTCGTTGAGATACCGGAACTGGGCATCCCGGTCGGCATGCTGACTGCCCTCGAGCGTCTTGGCATTGGCCTGCAGCCGGAAGCCCTCCTGTCGCAGCAGGCCGGCGACGGTGTCGGCACCGACCCGGTGCCCCTGGCGGGTCAGCTCGGCCGCCAGCATGCGGGTCGACTTGGTCGTCCACCGCAACGGCGACATCGGATCCCCGCGCTCGTCCGGCTCGACCAGACTCAACAGAGCAGTCCGCAGTCCAGGATCGAGGTCCGCGACGCGTTTGCGCCCGCCGCCGGGTCGCCGCACCCGCCCCACCAGGGATTCGCCCGCCTCCAGGTCGGACATACCCTTGCGGATCGTTGTCTCGCTCACCCCAGCCGCCCGGCCCACGGCCCGGATGCCGCCATGGCCCAGGCTTCGGGCCTCTGCGGCCATCAGCAGCCGTCGCTGTCGCTCGTCCAGATGCGGGAACAACACCGCGAACTTCACAGCGAGTTGATCACGAGTCTCGTCCGGGATGCGCATACGACATCAACGAGCACCAACCTCGAAAGCAACACCTTGATGATCGGCAGGCCCTTAGCGCGAGGACCGGGTGAGGGCATTCCGAAGAAGGCCAACGGCGACCATATTCATCAACCTCCCCCCACCCCGTCATCACGCGTCTCTCGCGTCGGCGTGGCCGTAGAAACCCTGCCTCAGCCTGTGCAAGAGATTTCGATCCAGTCGCCGGTCGCGGGAAACCACCCCCAGGTCACGCCGCAAACGCAGCGGTCTCCAGCCTCGCCCCTGGGGTTTTCCGCCACCCCGAATCAGTGCCGGTACCTCTCATAGAGAGCGCGGGCCTCGATCGCACTCAGCGTGCAAGTCGCCATCTGCATGGCGTCCCTCTTCGCGACGCGGCTCAAGCACACCCCGTATCCCGATTTCAACGACACATCCAGGACATCAGATGATTCTCAAGGCAGACATTGACAGCGGGCGACTCTGAAAATCGAGCCCACACAGCAGCTCAGCATCCAAGCCATCCACCCCCTGATCCACACCACGCGAGGGGACAACATGACATGCCGTCAGTTTCAACTGACACCGCGTCAGCAAAGTCAGCATTGCGTCAAGACCCACCCTGCCAGAGGCGGCGACGGACTGCGACACATGCACATGCCTCATTCCGCTGCGCATCACCTCTGACCTGCATAGACGCCGGTCAACCCGCTACTCGTGCAACCTCGCCCCACACCCGGCCCCAATGGAAGCCGTAGTTCCACTGGCCTCTGCCGGGGCCGACGGGTTTGAGTGTGTCAGCTTCCGCATGGCCGAAGCGGGTGCGGATGGCTTCGCGGACGGGTTCCCACCACGCGGGCCGTTGGAGGTTGCAGGCGTCGCCCGGGCGGGACCGAAGAAGGAGATTGCGCAGAGGAAGATCAGGTAGCTGATGGGCGGTAGTGGGCGGGGCGTCCGACGTTGTTCCGGACGGGCAGTGCTTGCCGGGCCGCGGCGTACAGGTCGGAATTGTTCAGCAGGCAGGCGAACCGTTCGTCCCAGGCGATCGGCAGCGTTCGGGGTCGGGCGGGGGTGCGGTGTCGCGGGCTGATCCAAAGGCGTCGTCGGGCACGGAGCCGACAAGGTAGTCGGGGGTCTTCTTCCGCGTACGCGGGCGGTGGTGAGGTCGGGTAGCCGGAGACCATTACTCATCTCCGGCCCCTGAACCGGCCTCGCTCGCGCTTCCCGCCCCCGGCTCAATCAGGCGGGAAACCGGGAAACCAATGGGAAAACGATCATGCAAACCTCCGCGACGTACTGCACGAAGACGCAGCAAAATACCCGAACACGCATACTGCGCCGAAGGTCAGGTGATGGCCACCCGTCTGACCAGCCATGAGGTGATGGCCCGCAGCATCAAGACGCTCCGTCCGCCCATCACCCCCGAGGTCACCGATGAGGACATCAGGGCCGCGGCCCTGCAGTACGTCCGCAAGGTCTCGGGATTCCGCGCGCCCGCCGCGCACAACCGCGAGGTGTTCGATCACGCGGTGGAAGCCGTCGCGGCCGCGACCCGGGAACTCCTGGACGGCCTCCACGTCCGCGGCTCCACCACCCACCATCACTGACAACCAACCCTGACGGCCCTGAGCCCTGAGCCCTGGCAGCCCCACTTGCCGCGCTGGCTCCCACATCCCTGCCGAGCCGCAATCACCAGTCGAGCTCACCAATCGAGCAATGCCTGCACCGGTAGGTGATCGCTCGGAAACTGACCGTGTTCGGAGAAGGTGTTGATCGTGGCGCGCCGCGTACGCACCGTCGGCGAGGTGAGGATCCAGTCGATCCGATCACCGTCCGGCACCAGCGGCCGGTATCCGTGAAATGTGCCGTACTGCGCGCTGCGCTCGTCGGCCGTGTCCCAGCTGTCGACGAGCGATCCGCCGTCGAGCATCGCCTCGTACACGGGATTGTGGTGCGCCGCGACATTGAAATCGCCCGTCACGATCCGGGGCAGGGCGGAATCGAGCGCGTGCAGACGTTCGGTGATCAGTGCGGCGGACCGCTCGCGTGAATACTGATGGGCATGGTCGAGGTGGGTGTTGAGCGCATAGAACTCGCCATCCGTACGCAGGTCCCGAAAGCGGACCCAGGTCACCATCCGTACGACGGTGTTTCCCCAGCTGGTCGACCCGATCAGATACGGCGTGTCGGAGAGCCAGAAATGGTCGTACTCGACGGGTGCGAGGCGGCGTACATCATAGAAAACCGTCGCGAATTCATCCCGGCTGCCACCGCCCCGGCCCGTCCCCACCCAGTCGTAATGCGGGCCGAGATCCTCGGCGATATCACGTAGTTGCCCGTACAGCCCCTCCTGGGTCCCGAGCAGCTGCGGTGCCTCGCGGCGCAGCAGTGTGCGCATCACGGGCCGACGCTCGCCCCAGGAATTCGGCCGGGTGTCGGCGGCGTACCGCAGGTTGAAGGTCATCACCCGCAATCCGTGCCCGCGGTCGGCGGCGTGACCGATGCCGGCACCGTACGCCGCCACCGGGGCGGCAACCGCCGTGGCGGCCGCCGCCCGCAGCGCGAAACGCCTGCTCAACGACCCTTTGACAGAGCCGGCACGGATACCGGGAGATTCCTTGGACCCGGAAGCGAGAGAGGCCATGGCCGTGGCAACAGCGGTCACGGCCGGGACGGCGGGGGCAACGGTCACAGCGACTCCCTCACAGGCGGACGACGAAAATCCCACCACAGAGTGTCGAATGCCGCCGCAAGGTGGAAGTAGCCCCGAAATGAACCGACTTGAAATCCCCCTAGCTGCCCTCAACTTCCCTACCTGTTGGCTGCAGACCCCCGCCATTCCGCGTGCCGGACCCGGGAGATCTCCCGTACGTCGCCGATCGTGCCCCATTCATCCTTCCCGAGCCGCGACAGAGGTCGCAGCTTGGAGATCTCGGGGTGCCCGTCGACCAGCGCGTCCTCGGAAACGACCGCGTGCACGACCCGTCCGAAGACGACCGTGGAGTCCCCGATCCCGAGTGTGCTGTGCACCTCGCACTCCAGCGCCACGGGCGAGTCGGCGACCCGCGGCGGCTTCACCCGCAGGCTCGGCTCGGACACGATTCCCGCCGCGTCGAATTCGCTCACCCCATGCGGAAAATCGGTAGCAGTGTCATTGATCTGCTCAAAAAGCCCCTCGGGCGAAAGATTCACCACAAACTGCCCGGTGGCCTCGATATTCCGCAAGGTGTCCTTACGCCCCACAGAGCTGAACTGCACAACGGGCGGCGCCACGCTGGCGATGGTGAAGAAGGAGTGCGGTGCGAGGTTATGAACCCCGTCCGCCGAGACCGTGGACACCCAGGCGATCGGTCGCGGCACCACCGTCGAGGTCAGCAGCTTGTAGAAATCGTTGCGGGACATGACAGCAGGATCAAAGTCAATGCGCATGGCGATCAGTATCCAGGAGAGCGACCGCGGGTCGTATAGCGGTCCCCGGCACCACCAAACCCCTGGGTTCGCCGGAAAGTGCCCGGTATCGGGAGCCACCGAGCCGACACCGTGCCCACAGCAGCCCCCACCGTTTGGGAGGACTTCGAGGTCCCCGCCCATGCCCGCGGCGGTCAGGACACCGTCAACCTCTACGACCACCTGGCTGCATACGCCCCCAGGCGCCCCGCCGCCTACCTCCGCATCTCCTCCGACCGCTTCGCCTCGAAGCCGGCGTCGACAGGCAGCTCGAAGACGCCGAGGATTCCCGGGCCCGCCTGCGCTGGGGACCCTTCGCGAAGATCTACCGGGAGAACGACACCTCGGCCTTCAAGAAGCGCAAGGTCATCAAGCCGGACGGATCCATCGACTGGGTTGTCTTGCGCCCCGAGTTCCGTCAGTTCCTCGCCGACCTCGCGCACGGCGTCATCGACGGAGTCATCTTCTACGACCTCGACCGGCTCGTCCGCCAGCCCCGAGACCTGGAAGACCTCATCGACATCGTCGAATACGTCAAGCGCGGGTCCGCAAAGGCGACGACAAGGGGCAACTGGTCCCCGATGAGGCCGACGTCGTCGTCCGGATCTTCCAAGACTTCCTGTCGGGCGAATCGGCATACAGCATCGCCAAGACATTCAACGCCGAAGGAATCAAGCCCCAGCCGCCCGCACATGGTCGTCCACGATGACCGCCAAGATGCTGCGCAATCCACGCTACGCGGGCATGGTCTCCTACGCCGGCAGGCACCGAGTGCAAGCTGCCACCGCCGGGGATGGCTGGCCCCTGGTTCTCTTCGACGACGAGGGCCGCCCGTTGCTGGGGACGTGGGAGACCATCGTCACTCCCAAGATCTGGTCACAGGTCCAGTTCGAGTGGCAGCACCGGCGCCAAAGCAACGAAAATCAGGAAAGATAATCCGCAACTACATGTGCCCGCCATCCGATCGAGGCGGCTGCGGCGGTACAGCTATCGCGGCGCCTACCACTGACGCGGCGGTCGAGGAAGCCAGGAACGCCTTCCTCCGTAAGCAGCTTCAAGCATCGAAGGACGGCTTGGATCAATCCGCCGGCACCATCACAGCCCTGCAGGCTCGGTTGGATCAGGAACTGACCCGCAAGAGCGAACTCATCCACCGATGGTCCGAGGGTTCCTTGCACGAGGCCGAATTGACCGAGGAGGACTACTTCACCATGCTGGCGGCCCTCAATCGCAAAATTTCCAGCTTCAGGGAATCGATCGCCGGCCTGCAGGGCACCCCTCCCCCGATGTCCGCACCTGAGGAGCTCCTCGCCAATTGGACAGCAGGCTCGCTGCTTCAGAGACACGCGATCCTCAAGCGCTACCTCCACTCCATCACGGTCCAACCACCTCTCGCACCATCGGAGTTCATCGGTCTGAGCTGGTGAAGGATCGTCTCGCTCCACGATGGAAGACCGCTGCAGAAATAGCCGCGTAGACAAGAGGCGTCCCCCCGCCGACTGGCTGGCGACGCCTCTCCACTCATCGACCCATGTACTCCAAAAGATTCCGTACCCGCATGGCTTCAGCCTCCACCAGGACCGGACTCTCTTCGAGAAACCTCTCCACCCAATCACTCTCACACTCCCCCTCCCCTCGACTCTTCGACACAGCTCCCGCATCTGGGCCCATCACACGATGCAATGCCTGATCACACACCATATTGATTTCCATCCTGAAGATTTGAATGACCGCAACAAACGCTGGATCAGAGCTCTCCACGGCCCCGGGACGCCGTCTGTCGGTGCACTGAAGAGCACGGTAGGAAAGAATTTCGGCCGCACCAAATTGCGTATATGCCTTCCCCACCGGAAGTCCGTCCCAAGTGTTGTCGAGAGCGGGCCGTCGTCGGACGGTGCCGGGTGGACAGGTCAGCACCGGTTTCTGGACCAGGTCCGATCGCGGGTAAAGGCCGTGCGCCGGCCAACGGTCACATCCTTGGCCTGGCTTGCTGCCTGTGGTAGGCGGAGTCGCCGACGCCCGTGGCCGGCGGAGAGGGAAATGTGACCGGTGGTTGGCCCATGATCGCGCGTCTGGCGTTGGTCATGCGCGTGACCGCCGTGTAGGCGGTGACGAATTCGTCGTCGAACCACGTGCTGTGAGTGGTCTGACCCTGCCAAGTGCGGTACCGAGTGACCGTGTGGGTGCTCGATGCCCCACCAGCGTGTTCGGACTTGGCCAAGACCCAGCCGACGTTCTCGCAGACGATTACGGCGGGCCAGCCGCCGGCCGCCAGAGCCACCTCGGTGCGAGCCAGGACGGAGCTCACGTTGAAGGGATAGGTCGGCAACGTCCACGCGGGGCTGAGTTCATGCCGCACCCACCGGCGCGGAGTGGCACGGTGGTGGACCGAGGGGGACCCGTCAAGGAAGGACCGGTTGGCGGAGATCCAGCCCACGGCCTCGTCACCAACCAACGGATCGCGCACGAAAGCGGCCATGCCCTCGGCATCGGGAACGTCGTCGGCATCGAGAGAGAGCACCCACCCATCCCCGGCCAGTGCAAGGGCACGGTTGCGGGCCGTCGACACCCCGCCGTGAACCGGATTCCGCACCACGACCGCGCCGGGCGGCCACTTCTGGAACTCCACCGCGCCGGGCCCATCGACCACCACGATCCACGACCCCCCAACCGAGTTCGGCCAGCCGTTCCCGAGCATTCGTGACACCCCTGGCGGTCTCGGACAGGTGAAGAGCCAACCCAGGGTGCAGGCCGGTCAGCAGGTGGAGGTGACGAGGCGCGGGAGGCATCCCAGGAACATAGCGACCGCTCCCGCGGCGCACCGCCCATTGACGACACATTGTCCGAGACGTGCCTCTGGGGCGAGCTATCGGCCGCCGTCACTTCTGACAGCCGAGTTGGCGAGGCTCGCCAGCGACGGTGCTCAACGCGCCATCTATCCCGCTCAGTCACAATCGTGCGTCGGCTCATAACTTCAGAAACACGTTCTAAGCTTGTTCTTTAACCGCGCGCTGTGACGGTCGGTCGCGCGATGAGGCAAATTGCGATGCGCGTGGGCGGCTGGCTGGCCAGACTCACGGACATGACAGCGAAGATCACGCGTATCAACCCCGAGCAATTGCATGAAACGCCTGGCTACCACCACATCACCGTGGTGGAGGCCGGCCGGACGGCCTACCTGGCGGGGCAGTGCCCGCTCGATCGGAACGGTTCCCTTGTCGGACCGGGCTCCGTTGAGGAGCAGGTCGATCAGGTCGTCGTGAACGCGCTCACTGCTCTCACGGCGGTGAATGCCCAGCCCCGGCACGTGGTGCGTTCGGTGATCTACGTGCGAAGCGACGACAGAGATGTCCTGGGCATCGCATGGCGTCGGCTCACAGACTCTGCTCTCGGGCCGGCTTTCGCATCTGCTAGCACGCTGCTGGGTGTCGCACAGCTGGGCTTCGCAGGACAGCTGGTCGAGGTGGACCTTACCGTCGCACTGCCCGACTGATCCTCCCTCGTCCCTCGAACGGCGCGTCTCGAACTGCTTCGCCCGCTTGGTCATGTGCCGGACGCCGAGGCGGCCTCCGCCTGATCATGTGCTTCGACCAAGGCGCACGTGATCATGACGAAGGCCGTGAGGGTGAGTCTGCTGTCTGGAGCTGTTGCGGGGGAGGCGTTCGCGGAAGCGTCACGCTTTCGGGACGAGTTGTATGCGTGTCTGACTGCGCGCGGCGATGCGTTGTTCGAGCTGGCGGACGCGGTCCTGTGTGCGCCCGGTGTAGTGCACTCGGTAGTTGCGCTGACGCTCCCACCCGAGCGACGCAGGCACCATCGTCAGGTCGACCGGCGAGACCACCGGGCCGTCCACGCACAGAACAGCGTCGGTGAGCTCGAACAGCTCATCCCGTCGGGGGGACAAGCACGCGTAGAACTCGCCCCGGAAGCGTGACGCTTGCGGCAACGCCTCCATCCGGAGCCCGGATAAGAGCACACTCATTGCCACCGCCTTCGCACGGTCCAGATGCCTAACTCGACTTGGCACACAATCGCGTGAAGGCCGCCCTACGTGCTCGACGAACTAGGCAAAAGGGCCTCAAGTTCGAGACCTATTCGAGTCCGTGTCCAGGCACGGGTTCATCTGCAGAGCTGGGTACATGCTCACGCAAGGGTTCAGGCTTCTCCCGTCCGGCCGAGGGGGCAACGGTGATCGAGATGGCGTGCGTACAGGCCGAGATTTCGCGGGAGTCGGGGCATGAGTGACAACGGCGCGTTGTATGGATTGCTCGGGGCGCTGGGGGGAGCTGGAATCGCCGGTCTCGCGACGGTCTACGGCCCGGCGCTTCTGCATCGGCGCCAGTCAGAGCAGAGGACGAGTGAGGAGCAGAGTCGTCGAAGGGAAACGGAGATCACTCGGCTGCTGAAGGTGCGAACCACGGGTCGAGCATGGGTTGATGCGCTGGAGCACACTGTCCAAGATCTGGCGGCCCACCGTCCTGTGGATGTCGACCGATTCGATGAGAGCATCGACCGAGTCAGGGCAGAGGCTACCGAGGCTGGGCACGCTCTCGCTCACAGTGGTCTTTGGCTCGAATCGCAGGACACGCCACCACACGGCATCCCTTTGGTCCAGACTCCCCCTGGCCGTCGGGAAGCGGCCAATGTAAACGGTTCAGCCTCCGCAGCCCTGTCCGAGCTCCTGGGCCGGTTGCGAGAGGCGACCCGCGAAGTCCGCGCCGAAGTCCTGCAGAGCCCTGCCCGGCAAGAAGTCCCGGTACGTCACGAGGTTCTGGACGCCCTGGAGCGGGTCAGGGGCGCGCGTGCACAGCTGAATGCCGTTCTCCTCGAACAGATCGACCACATCAACGGAGGTCACGCACGCCGCGCGTAGAAGTGCGATGGCCTGTTCCCTGTGTGGGGTGTGGGGTCTACAAGACCGCTGACTGACTCCGGCAAGGCCACCTTCAGGGTGGCTGCAGCCTCTGCGTATGCCGACTGCACCCAGCTAAGTGGTCGGGGTGAACTTCCACTGGAACGGCTGTGCCGTGGCGTTGTAACGGTCTTCGAGGTCGGTGAAGTCGTTGGGCGCCACGACCTTGCGCTGCACCACGGAGAAGAAGATCTCCACCTGGTTCAGCCACGAGGCGTGCACCGGAGTGTGGATCAGCACGGCGTTCGGGAACGCGGTGACAAGGCGGTCCGCTGCGGCCTTGCTGCGGTGGGAGGAGCCGTTGTCTACGTTCCAAAACTCGCGCTTCGCGCTCGCGTAGGGTTCCTGGCTCATGACCTGGGCGACCAACGTCATGAACGGGGCTATGCCTGTGGTCGGTTCGCAGTGGCCGAACACTGTGGCCTGGTGGACGTCGTAGGCGGCCAGGTAGGCCAGTGCGCCGCCACGCCCGTAGGTGTGGTTGACCCGCATCGCTCTCGTTTGGCCGGGCCGCAGGGTGCGGTGGCAGCGGCAGCGGGCCTGGATCGAGGTCTTCTCGTCCGCGCTGATGACGTACTCGTCTGCACCGAGCGGCTCGCCGTCCCACGAACGGACGTACAGGTCCAGGACCTGCGCTGCCTTGAGCCGGAAGTCCGGGTCGGTGATGAAGATCCATGAGCGGTGCTGCCAGGGTTTGATCGCATCCTGGTCGAGCCAGCGGCGCACGGTGGATGCCGATAGGAAGGGCGCGATGCCGCGCTCGACGGCCTCTCGGGCCAATTCTGGGCACGACCAGCGGGACAGTGGTGCGCCGGCCTCGGCGGAAAGCCGGCAGGCCAGCGCCTTGACCTGCGCAGCCTGCAACGCGGTGAAAGGCGGCAGGCCGCCCCGGGCGCTTGCGGTCCGCCAGTCCGGGCAGACCCAGGTCGGCGAACCGGCCCCGCCACGTGCGTACGGTGTCCACGTGCACTCTCACGTCAACGGCGATACGCGCGTTGGACCAGCCCCGAGCCGCCCGGAGCACGATCTGCGCCCGCATCCTTGCTCGGTGCTCGCTCTTGTGGCCCCAGGCCGCCTTCTTCAGCCGGTGCCGCTCGGCGGCGGTCAGGACGATCGGGCGCGCGGCGGCAACAGCCAAGGCAGGTAAGCCGATCAGCAGGAGTGGATCACGGCGGCCACGGCCTGCCGCAACCGCTTCCACGTGGTCCCGGGCTGTGCTGGGTGGCGGGCCCGTGCGTTCACGGGTGTTCTGGAGGGTGCCGATGCCGAGCGGGCGGTTCAGGAGAGTTCGTGTCGGGTGCCGTCGGCGACGGCGTGGAGCTTGTCCGGGTTGGCTACGTTGTGGATGGCGGAGATGCGTCCCTCCGGGTCGAAGTCGAAGGTCATCGTGGAGATCACGCGGTCCGGACCGCGGAAGACCACGCCCGGGCCGCCGTTGATGCAGGTGAGTTCTGCCTGCATCTGCCCGGGTTCGATGCCCTGGTAGGTCGCGGTGCCGAGCGCGGCGAACCAGCCGGCCACGGTCTGGAGGCCGACGACCGGCTTGAGGGCCTGGCGGACCTTGCCGCCGCCGTCGGTCCACAGCGTCACGTCCGGGGAGAGCAGCTCCATGAGGGTGTTGATGTCGCCGCCCGTCGCCGCCGCGAAGAAGCGCTCGGTGATGTCGCGTTGGCGGGCGCGGTCCGCGGTGAAACGGGGCCGGCGGGCCTGGACGTGCTCGCGGGCGCGGTGCGCGGCCTGCCGGACCGCCGCCTCGGAGCGTTCCACCGCCTCCGCGATCTCCGCGTAGCTGAAGGCGAAGACCTCCTTCAGTACGAAGACCGCGCGCTCCAGGGGGCTCAGCGTCTCCAGGACGACGAGCAGGGCCATGGAGACCGAGTCCGCCAGCGCGGCGCCGTCGGCGGTGTCCGGGCCGGTGAGGATCGGCTCGGGCAGCCACGGCCCGACGTACGTCTCGCGCTGGTGGCGGGTCGAACGGAGCCGCTCCATCGCCAGGTTGGAGACGATCCGGGTCAAGTAGGCCTTGGGGTCGGCGACCTGGGAGCGGTCGGCCGCCGACCATTTGAGCCAGGCGTCCTGGACCACGTCCTCGGCATCGGCGGCGGTGCCCAGGAGGCGGTAGGCGACGGAGAAGAGCAGGGTGCGGTACTGCTGGAAGGCGAGCTGGTCGGGGCTGGTCTGCTGCGGCTGGGTCACTTGGCGCTCCTGATCCGGGTGTAGCGGCCGCCGTGCGGCCAGAGGGCGCCCGAGGCGGGCATCTTCTTCATGCGGGCGAAGGTCGGCCACGGCGCGGCGGTGACCGTCTCCTTGTACTTCGCGGCTCGTTTGCCGGTCAGCACGATCCGGCGCGGGCTGTCGTCGGGGCGGGTGAACTGCACGACGGCGTCACCCCGGCCCAGACTGACGGGCGTGTGGTAGTAGCCGAAGCGGAAGGGCTTGGGCTCCTTGCCGGCCAGCACCCGCAGGATCGACAGGGCCGCGTGCACGCCGGTGGGCATGCCGCCCTGGCAGGTCCCGTGCATCACGCCGTAGCCCTGCCGGATCGCCGCCGCGTCGCCCACGGCGTACACGTCCGGGTGCGAGACCGAGCGCAGCGCACTGTCGGTGACCACGCGGCCGCGCTCGTCGACGGTCAGGCCCGCGGCGGCGGCCAGCGGCGAGACGCGGGTACCGCTGGTCCACAGCACCGCGGCCACCGGGATGCCGGAGCTGTCCGCGAGCTCGACCCTGTCCGCCAGCACCTTGGCCACCTCGACGCCGCTGCGCACCTGCACGCCGAGCCGGGCGAGCGCCTCGTCCAGGTAAGCCCTGGCCTTCGGGTGCATGCTCGCGCCCGGCTCCCGGCGGCCCAGCAGCACCACCTGGAGCCCGGGGTGCCGCTCGGCGATCTCCGCAGCGGCCTCGACGCCGGTGAGGCCGCTGCCGCCGACCACGACGGTCCCGCCGTCGAGCCGGGTCAGCCGGTCGGCGAGGAGGGCTGCGTCCTGCGGGCCGCTGAGGGTGTACGCGTGGTCGTCCGCGCCGGGGACGGAGACGGTGTCCGCGATGCTGCCCAGGCCGTAGACCAAGGTGTCGTAACGCAGGACCCGGTCGTCGTCGATCCGGACGGTCTTCGCCTCGACGTCCACGGCGGCGACCCAACCGCGGACGAAGGCCGCACCGGTGCCGTCCAGCAGCTCCGGGATGTTCATCTCGGCCGTCTCCTGGCCGGTGGCACTCATGTGCAGTCGAAGCCGCTCGGTGAAGGTGTCGTACGGGTTGACCAGCGTCACTCGCAGGTTCCCACGCTTCCTGGTGCGGGCCGCGAGCTGGATCGCGGCGGAAAGCCCGGCGTAGCCGGCACCCAGGACCAGGACCTCGTGCCGCTGCTCTGCTGTCGCGTTCATCACTGTGCTCTCGCTTTCGTGTTGGTCGTTCCCGCCGTGCGGACGACCACCAGACGCAAGCTGCCCTTCCGTTCGTGACATGGGGCCAATGTGACCCGCAGCACATCCTGAAGATGGGCGGGCGGGCGCGGCACCAGCACCCCGGGCACCGCGACGCGCAGCATTCAACCATGATCGACTCAGCTCCCCGCAGGAACTGACGGAACAACAGAATCCACAGATCAGCGGCAGGGCCCGGCACTTCCACACAGCCCGCGAGCACGACCGCCTCTCCACCGCCCCGACCAGCGGAACTGCGCCTTTACTACTCGACCGCGAACTTCACTCGAAACCGGCGATCCTCGCGTACCTGAGCGACGGGGTCCACGGCTGGCTCCAAAGTCAACCCCCGAAGGACTTCTGGAGCCGACCACTAAGACCGTGTCCTATGTGGTGAGGCGGACGAGTCGCTTGTAACAGCAGATTGCTGCCGCGAGGCCGAGAAATGCGAGGTAGTTGCGTGGGTCGCGCTCGTAGCAGTGCGGCAGGCGCCTTGTACGCGTGCAGCCTCTGAGGCTTGAAGTACCGGCCGCGGTGGGGCGTGTCTCGTTTGGCGGCCTTCCACCATCGGCTTCGCCGGTAGCCGGTCAGCCACGACATCGTCCGCTCGATCACCCAACGGCGCCGCTGCGGCCGCACCCGGTCCGGCGGGATCAGCGGCTTCGCGATCTCCCACAGCCCGTCCGGAACGATCCAGCTCCACGTACCCCGCCCCATGCACACCGAGGTCCGCCTGCGCCGCCGTGTCCCGCGGCCACATTGGGTCGAACACTCCCTGCCCGCGTCGGCGCACCAGGCGTGCCGGCGGACCACGCCCTCGGCGAGCGCGTAGCCCTCGACGTAGGCGCGGGCGACCCGGAGCGCACCCGCGAAGCAGTGGGCGGGCGCACCGCGTAGTGGCGCGCCGGACGTGGGCCGGGGCTTGGGGGTGAACAGCTGGCCCTGGGCGAGGGCGATCTTGGCGGCGGGCAGGTCGTCCGGGGAGGACATCGTCGTGATCGCGGTGATCAGGTTCTGCTCGGCGCAGGTCAGGGGCGTGTTGGGCACGCAGTCAGTGAGCCTCTTCAGCAGCGACTCGGAGGGGTGACGTGAGAGTGACGGTTGAAAAGGCTCAGCGACTCCGGCCGGTACGGGCTCACACCCGTACCGGGCGGTGATCGGGTCAGCGGGCCGCCGGTGAGCGTCGTAACCTGAAGGGAGAAATGGCAGGCCCGCCCCCTTCGAGGCGTCGCACCCGAACCTCTCCCACGTGGAAAGGAGGCCTTCGTCATGACCACAAATGCCCTTCAGTTCACCTTAGAGGCTGTCGATGACTCCGGCGTTGTGGGGCAGTCCTTCCTCGCTGTGGACGGCACCGGGGCGCCCGCCGTCGCCTACGTGATCGGTACTGCGGCCGGCGCCGCCGTGAGGGTGGCCCGTCGGCAGAACGGTCACTGGACGCACGAGAACACGGGTGGCTTCCCCGCGGGGGACGACGTGCGGATCAGTCTGAGCTTCGACTCGGGCGGCGTCCCGCACGTCGCCTACCGGGACGGCGACAGCGGCAATGCAATTTTCGGCACCAGGCGCGACGACGGCAGCTGGTCCCTCGAGGCGATCCCCACCCAGGCCGGGCTCGTCGTGCGCTCCGCCGCCGACGTCTCCATGCAGATCGAGCCGAACCTGAACGATCCGCCCTTCGCCGACACCCCGACCGTCGGGTACCGCGACGCGTTCAACGGCGACTCTGCGGCGGTCGCGCGGAAGATCGGCGGATCCTGGCAGATCAGCGACGTCGACGCACCGAGCGATGCGAGGACAGGCCTGTCGCTGGCCTTCGACAGCAGCGCCGGGCTCAGGCTCGCCTACTTCCAAGGCTTCGACGACGGGTCGCCCGTGATCCCGCAACCGCTGAAGCTGGCGCAGGAAGAGGTCAGCGACGCCGAGCACCCGCCGACCTTCGTCAACGGTGTGATCGACCCGGCCATGCGCGCCGCCGAGAGCGTGTCCATGGCCCGAGGCCTCTTCTCCAAGGTGCTCGTCGCGTACGCCGACGTCCGGACACGCACCGTGCGCGCCTGGTCCAGCTCGTTGGGGTCGGAGCCAAGGATCGAGGTGGTCGCCGAGGGCAACGACGCCAACGGCCCCCGGTTCCCCTCTGCCGCGGGCGACCCGCACCAGACCCTGTTCATCGCCTACCTCGACGACGGTCAGGTCGTGCTCGCCAGGCGCGGACCCGCAGGGTGGACCAGTCAGCCGGTCGCCACCGGCGACGGCTGGCCGTCCCTGGAGTTCGGCAAGGACGGTACGGCTCATCTCGCCTACGGAACCGGGACGTTGATGTACGCACGCGGCACCGTCAGCTCCGGCTGACCGGCACCCCCGACCGGATCCACAGCCGCCCGGCACAAGAGGTGGTGTGGCGGGCACGGCCGGGCTGGACGTGCCGGGAAGCGGCTTCGCGATCTCCCACAGCCCGTCCGGAACGATCCAGCTCCACGTACCCCGCCCCATGCGCGATCAACGCCCGCCTCACCACATAGGACACGGTCTTAGAGCGTGTCCTACATGGTCGGTTGACTGTTGTTCCGGGCATGGGGAGTAGGTGTTGGGGATGGATCGTTCCGGATGGGTTGTGGGACCTTGCCAGGCCGTTGTTGCCGCCGGCTCGGGCGCGGCCGCAGGGCGGTGGAGTCGCGAACATCGATGATGAGGCGGTGTTCGCCGCGATCATCTATCTACTCGTCAGCGGCTGCGCCTGGCGAGCGCTGCCACCGTGTTTCGGGGCGTCGAAGTCGACCGTGCATCGCCGTTTTGTCATCTGGTCCCGTGCGGGGCTCTGGGGCCGGCTGCATCAGAAGGTTCTCCAACTGCTGGACGGGCGCGACCTGGTCGACCTCTCCCGCGCGGTCCTCGACTCCGCCCACGTCCGCGCCCAAAAAGGGGCGAACTTGCAGGTCCGAGCCCCGTGGACCGGGGTAAGCCCGGTTCCAAGATGCATGTCCTGTCCGACGCGAACGGACTGCCCTTACGCGTCGGACTGTCCGCGGCCAGCACCCACGACAGTCAGGCGCTGAAGCCAATGCTGTCCCATTTCCACATGGGACACGAATCCCACGCGACAGATTCCAAGCCCGGGCGCCTCCATGCAGACAAAGCGTATCGACGTTCCTCACCTGCGGAAATGACTGTGGGGCAAGCGCATCGGCGTCCGCATCGCCCGCAAGGGCAAAGCTGGGCACCGAGGCGGTCGACGCGGTCGACTGGAGCAATCCCCGACTCGTCTGCATCGCCGGCGACTTCACTCACCATGACACGGTGGCCGTCGAGATGATCGGCCGTCGTATCGACTTGGTGAGCTACCGGGTCTTCGACGATGTGCTGACGCTGCAGCTCGTCGCTTCCGTTGCCGGCGCCACAGCTCCGGCCCGGGGAAAGGCTCCTGCTACATCGGGTCTCCAGTGCGGCTTCGCCGAAATCGGTTCAGCAGTACCTGGATGAGTCGCCGCAGGATCTTCAGGATCTGTACGCCGATCTCGATGAGGTGCTGCTGTCACACGAGGATGTGCAGAAGGAGCCCCAGCTGGACTACATCGCGTACCGGCGGATCAAGAATGTCGCCACGGTGCGGGTCCAGCCACGGAACCGGACGCTGGTGGTCAACCTGAAGCTGGACCCGGATGCCGTAGAGCTAGAGGAGGGCTTCTCCCGAGATGTCCGTGGCCTGGGCTGCTTGGGAATCAAGGACGGCGTGGAGGTGCGGATCAGATCGCGCGAGGACCTCACGCGTGCCGGCGACCTCATCCGGCATAGCGTGGAAGAGGGCTGACCAGGAGCTTCAAGGGCGGTTGCGTCATCGGGTGTTCGATGACGCAACCGCCCTTTTCTGCGTTCTGGCCCGGTCTACCGGTGCGTGCCGCTCTCATTCCTCGGGTCCGGCGAGCGTGAAGTCGTCCTGGGTCAGGGCGCTGCGGAGGCGCTGTTCGGCGATGCCTGCGTAGTGGTCGGAGAGTTCGACGCCGACGAAGTTGCGGCCTTCCTTCAGCGCGGCGATGCCTGTTGAGCCGGATCCGGTGAAGGGGTCGAGAACGGTGCCGCCGGGCGGGCAGACCTGGACAAGCTGCTGCACGACCTCGACTGGCTTTTGGGTGATGTGGACTCGGTCCTTGCGAGGCTGGGAGGCGATGTAGTGGCCGGGCAGGTAGAGGTCACGGGTGTTGTCAAGGGAGCCCTTTCCGCCCCAGAGGATGAACTCGGAGTCCTGTTTCGGCCCACCCTTACGAGGTCGTGAGGCCGGCTTGATCCAGGGGATGGTTCCGGACCAGGTCCAGCCGGCCATCTGCAGGGCGTCCGAGGTGGTGGGCTCCTGCCTCCAGTCCGTGAAAACCATGACGACGGCGTGTTCGCGGCTGGCGCGGTAGGCCTCGGTGAGCAGTTCTGTCAGCCAACTGCGGTAGGAGCGCTGGTCGCGGTTCTCGCCGGGAAAGTTGGCGAGGTCGTGTTGGGCGTCGCCGCTGGTGTACTTCGCACGTGCGGTGCGGGCAGTGCGTTCGGAACTGGTGCGTCCGCCGGAGTTGTACGGCGGGTCGGTGATGACACTGTCAACGCTCTCGTCCGGGAGGGACTTGAGGACGGTGAGCGCATCGCCTCGGTGCAGGGTGTACGACGACATTGTCCTTTTCGAGGCGCTTGCGCTTCTTCTTGACGTCGGGAGCCTCGCGCGGCTGTGGGGTCACCACCCGGCCGGCGACGATGTCGTCGATCTCGTCGCGGACAGTCGAGAGCCAACAGTGCACCTAGCTCTCGACGATGACTCGGCGGATCCATACGACCGCGTGCTGAACAGCGTGCCGCGAGAGCGCACCACAGTTGTAGGCGTAGCAGGGACCACGCGAGTTGTCGTTGATCGGGAATGGCTGGCACACGCCGCATCGAATCAGCCCGGAAAGCGGGTATGCCGAGGTCAGAGACCGGCGGGGCGTGCTTCTGCGAGCGGCTCGCCGTTCGTTGTACTCGTCCCATTCCTCTCCCGACCAGATGGCTTCGTGTTCTGCGGGCCGGTAGTCCTAGTGACCTGTTTTCTGGCATCGGCCGGGGTCGCCACCTTGCACGTCGGGTCGGTGCGTGACGAGCAGCCCAGCGCCGAAACCGCCGTCGAAGTACCAACGAACGGTGTGGTCTTGCCACGGTCGGCCGCGGGTGTTGAACACGCCGAGCTCGTTCCACCTGATGGCGATCTTCCCGTAGCCGGTCTTGCCCGCGTTGTGCCGCTGGAGCCCTTCGAGGGACAACTCTGCGAGATCCGGCTGCACTTCGTGCCGCTCGTCTTGCAGCTTTCCGCCGACGTTCTCGATCCTGGCGAGGTTGATCGCGACGCCGGGCCGGTTACGGCCGAAGCGCGAGAAACCCGCCCCCACCAGACCCGCCGGTGAGACCTGAAGTCACTCCCCAACCACCCACGGTGCGCCGCAGGATCGTGCTCCTGCGGCGCACCGCTGCCTCCGGTCCGCGCTGCCCCACTTGCCCACCGGTTGTTCCGAGGCCGTGACCGGCTCCATGCCCGGGAGGAATCCCCAGCTCGCTGCCGCGTGATCGGCGGCGATCTTGAATGCCGGACAGATCACCGCCAGTACACCGGCGATGATCAGCAGGGTGACCCGCAGCACCGAAAGGAGGAGCAGGAGCAGCAGCCACAGGGCGTGGTAGTGCAGGATCTGGATGTTCCACTCGCCGAGCTCGCCCAGCACCAGCGCCAGCACGAACAGCATTCCCGCCCGGACCGCTACCCGCTTCCAGGCGATGACCCGCTCCCGGCCGCGGTGGGTACAGCGCAGCATGCACATGGGCCAGGTGAGGCTCGTCTGTTGCACGGCTCGCAGGCTGGCAGCACAGCGCGTCAGAGGACGGCTGGAAGGACTGCACCCCGCCGTTCTCCCTGCCCCGGGCCGAGGCACTGCGCGACGGATGACCCCAAACGGGCGAGGAGGCCGCCGTAGGGGGTGGCGAAGATCTTCCAGTCCTTCAAGTAGGCGATGGCTCGTTCGACTGCGGCCCCGAGGGTGTTGACGGAGCTCCCGTAGCCGGTTCACCCCGCTGAACGGGACTCTTCGTCCCGGTCGACGACGGCTTCAACTGCACCGTGGGATTCTCGACAACTTCGGTACCGGCCTCGCCGTGAACCACACGCCAGGAGCAGGGGAACGCTGCCGCATCGCATCCCCACAGGCCGGCTCGGATACATGGCCAGATACGTCCTACGTGGCAGATTGGCCGATTGTAAGACCGCGACGTTGCCGGGGAGTTGGCGCCGGGGCATGATCACTGCTCGTATCCACCTGATCACTCATCCAGGAGCCGATACGTGATACGCCCCATCCCTTTGCGTGCTCTCCCTGCCGTCGCCTTGACCGGCGCCCCCGCCCTGCCCCTCCCCCAGGGAGCCCAGGCGGCCGCCCCGACCCCCGTCGCCCCGGCGACCGCCGCTGTCGGCCATCCCGGCCAGGTCCGCCGGGGCGACACCGACTTCGTGCACTCCCATCCGCGCGTCGAGGTCCGCTACGGCGACCTCGGCCCCCCGGACCGGGCCCGCGTCGTCGCCTCGGCGGCGACGCTGATGTAGCGAGGCACCGGTGCCGCCCGACTCGGGCGGCCCGCCGGCCACCAGGTCATGACCGGCGACGGCCACGCCGCCACCGCCGTCTCCCGCCTCTGCCGCATCTCCTTCCGCCTCGTGGCGGCGTTCCTTCCTGTCTCCGGCGCAGCGCCCCAGGACAGCGCGGCTGGGGTCGCGGAGCGGCTGCTTACCGCAACCCCTCATTGCGTCGTTCGCTCGCATGCCCCGTTCACGAGATTCCACAACAAGGGAGTTACTGATTTTCATGAACAAACGTCGGAGTTTACTCGCCTTCGCCACTGTGAGTGCGGCGATATGCACCGCTGGAATCATGCCGTCGGTCAGCCATGCCGCCAGCGGCGGCGACGGGGAAAGGGAAGGGTCCTACGCCGAAACGCACGGCCTGACGGCGGAGGACGTCAAGAACATCAACGCACTCAACAAAAGAGCCCTGACTGCGGGTCAACCCGGCAATTCTCTGGCGGAATTGCCGCCGAGCGCCAGTACGCTCTTCCGGGCCCCCGACGCTGTCGACGAGAGGGTGACCCCTACCGCCGAGCCGCTCAACCGGATGCCTGACGCGTACCGGGCCTACGGAGGTAGGGCCACTACGGTCGTCAACAACTACATACGCAAGTGGCAGCAGGTCTACAGTCAACGCGACGGCAACCAACAGCAAATGACCGAAGAGCAGCGAGAAAAGCTGTCCTACGGCTGCGTCGGCATCACCTGGGTCAATTCGGGCCCCTACCCGACGAACAAATTGGCGTTCGCGTTCTTCGACGAGAACAAGTACAAGAGTAACCTGGAAAACAGCAGACCACGCCCCAACGAGACGCAAGCCGAGTTTGAGGGACGCATCGTCAAGGACAGTTTCGACGAGGGGAAGGGTTTCAAGCGGGCGCGTGATGTGGCGTCCGTCATGAACAAGGCCCTGGATAATGCGCACGACGAAGGGACTTACATCGACAACCTCAAGACGGAGCTCGCGAACAAAAATGACGCTCTGCGCTACGAGGACAGTCGCTCGAACTTCTACTCGGCACTGAGGAATACGCCGTCCTTCAAGGAAAGGGATGGAGGCAACTACGACCCATCCAAGATGAAGGCGGTGATCTACTCGAAACACTTCTGGAGCGGGCAGGACCAGCGGGGCTCCTCTGACAAGAGAAAGTACGGCGACCCGGATGCCTTCCGCCCCGACCAGGGCACAGGACTGGTCGACATGTCGAAGGACAGGAATATTCCGCGCAGTCCCGCCCACCCCGGCGAAAGTTGGGTCAATTTCGACTACGGCTGGTTCGGGGCTCAGACGGAAGCGGATGCCGACAAAACCATTTGGACCCACGCCAACCACTATCACGCGCCCAACAGCGCCCTGGGCCCCATGAACGTATACGAGAGCAAGTTCCGGAACTGGTCTGCCGGGTACGCGGATTTCGACCGCGGAACCTACGTCATCACGTTCATACCCAAGAACTGGAACACCGCCCCCGCCGAGGTGAAGCAGGGCTGGTCGTAACAGCCGGGTAGGAGGGCCGGGTCACCCGGCCCTCCCCCCCAGCAGAGGAGCGGTACGCCCGCGAGGTGGCCGCGCTGCGGCTCGCCGCCACGGGCTGACGCGCCCGTGGTGCCCGCACTGCTGAGCACCGATCCCAGCGAGCGGGTGCTGGTCTTGGAGCATCTGGACCACCAACGCCCGTCCAGCGACTGGATCGTCGACTACGCGGCGGGCCTGGCCCGGCTGCATGCCACTGCCGGCCCGGAGGACGTCGGAGTACTTCGCCGCTGGCTGGGCCCGGACGAGGCCGACGTCGAATCCTTCCTCAGGCTGGCCGAGGCTCTTGGGGTCCCCGTCGCGCCTGGCGTGTCCGGCGAGCTCGATGACCTCGTGCACCGGCTTGGCCAGGCATCGGGGCATGCCCTTCTCCACGGGGGTCCGTGTCCCGGCAATGACCTGCACACCACCAGCGGGATCAGGTTCATCGACTTCGAACAGTCGTCATTGGGCAGCGGACTGGTGGAGCTCGCCTACCTGCGCATCGGCTTCCCGACGCGCTGGTGTGTCACTGCGGCACCCGCTCCGCTGCTGGACCGGGCGGAGACCGCCTACCGCACGGCATGGCGCACCGCGACCGGCACCGAACTCCACGACGATCTCGCCGACGCGTGCGCCGGCTGGCTGCTACGAGGCGACGCGCTGGTCGAGAGGGCCCGCCGCGGAACCACTGACCACCTGGCCCGGATCCCGGACCGGGACTGGAAGTGGGGCACCGCGACCGCCCGGCAACGGCTCGTCCACCGGCTCGGTGTCGTCGGCCAGATGACTGCCGACCGCGCCGACCTGAGCGGCCTGAGCCGGCTCAGCACGGATATGCGCCAACGAATGCTCGCTCGCTGGCCCACGCTCCCACCAGTCCCATCACAACGCCCATAGACACCGGTTGATATCCCGGATCCGCGCGGAAGCTCGAACCACAACTATTGACTATTCCTCCAACCCTCGGGCGGCGGACCTGTGTCTCGGTGCCGTCGATCCGCAGGTCGATGCCTTCGGCCTGGGCGTAGGCGAAGACATCGGCCAAGGTGCGCAGGCGGATGCCAGGTCGGCCGGGGACGGCGAAGCCTCGGGCGGCAAGCAGTGGCCGGATCTCGTGAATGGCACGGGTGACGGTCGGACGGGTCAGTGGTCACCATGTTGGTATCCGCGTTCCCGACTACGACACGGCGAAAGGCCTGGTACACGGAGAAGCTGGACTTCCGAGTGCTCCAGGAATGGCCCTACGGTGAGCTGAAGCTCGCGTACCTCTACCAGCACATGTGCGTCCACGTCGACGATGTCGACGAAGCACGCGCCGAACTCGCCAAGCGTGGCGTCGACCTTATCGGTGAACCCTTCGAGATCGAGGACATCAGCCGACGACTGGCGTTCTTCCGAGACCCGTGGGGCAACATGATCGAACTGTCGCAGAAGCTGCCCGGCGCAGGTTCCTGATCAGCCTCACCACGTCAGCATCCGCGCACACAGCCCGAGCCCGTTCTCACCAGGCCCGGGACTCTGCACGGCTTACAGCTTTCATCCGTTGCGAAGGCCCTTACTCGCCCACCGCACCGTCCACGAAGAAAAGCGCGGGCCGTCCCCTGCCGTGTGTTGCGCTTCAGTCGAACCACCAAGTCGCCGTCCATCATCCACGACCGAGTGCTCGCAGCCTCTCGAACGGCCGAATCATCACATCACTGGCAAGTGAAGTTTTTCAGTGGCTACTGAAATTGAATTCGTGATGTCGGCCTTGCCGGGCCAAGCAGCGTCACTCAACTCTGGGAGCTCGGATGCCATTCGCGGGTCGCGTCCCCTCATCCCGGCCGGCCGTGGGAGCCCGCCTCGAGGGCTGCGCGAAGGGTGGCCAAGGTGGAGGCGACGCGGGCCAGGTCGTCAGGGGGGACCGCCGCGGTCAGTGAGATGAGCTCGCTTTCGAGAATGGGGCGGGAAGCGGACAACTGCTCCTCACCCGCGGATGTGAGGCGGAGGACGGACGAGCGCCGGTCCTGGGGGTGCGCGACCCGCCTGCACCAGCCCGCAGCCACCAGCCGGTCGACCGCCTTGCTGACGGCCCCCACGGTGATCGCCAGTTCGCCGACGATGTCGAGCACGCGGCACCCCGGCACGCGGTCGATGATCTCCAAAAGCTCGAACTGTCCCAGCCCCAGCCCTTGTTCGGCGCGCAACCGGGCGCTCACCGCGTTGTAGAGCCGGGTCTCGACGCGGACCAGATCGCTGAAGATCGGGGTGATGTGGCTCACATTAACCTTTCAGTAGATTCCCAGGAATTATCTTCCTTGGAATCTGGTTGGGGTCAGGCAGGTGGATTCCAAGGAATCCATCCTCGCACCCCGACCCATGGAGGCCCCGCATGTCCCGACAGCAGCGCGACGCACTGGACGCCATACTCCGTTCCGCCCCTCGCAGCGAGATGCGGCCCACTCCCGAGGAGCAGCGCAGCGGTTTCACGGCGGCTGTCGCCCGCCCCGCACCGGAGGGCGTGGTCACCCGCAGGACCGTCCTGGGCGGGCGGCCGACCCTGGAGCTGGAGCCGGCCGAAGCCTCCGGCCGCGGCCGACTGCTCTACCTGCACGGCGGCGGCTACGTCATCGGCTCACCGGACACCCACGCAGGGCTGGTAGGTGAACTGGCCCGCCGCGCCGGGCTGCACGCGACGTCGGTGGATTACCGGCTGGCGCCCGAGCACCCTTTCCCCGCGGCTGTCGACGACGGGCTCGCGGCCTACCGCGAGCTGCTGGCGTCGGGCACCGACCCACGGGACCTCGTCATGGCCGGTGACTCCGCCGGTGGCGGATTGGGCATCGCCACGCTGCTCGCCGCCCGGGAGGCAGGGCTTCCGCAACCAGCCGCCGTGGTCGTCTTCTCCCCCTGGGTCGACCTCACCCTCGCTGGAGGAAGCATCCGTTCCAAGGAGAGCGCCGACCCCATTTTCACAGCGGCCGACGTGCGCGCCTACGCCGATCTCTACGTCGGCGCAGGCGACAGGGCGCATCCCCTGGCCAGTCCGGTGTTCGCCGACCTCACCGGGCTGCCCCCACTCCTCGTGCAGGTCGGGGCGAACGAGGTGCTCCTCGACGACGCTGTCCGGCTGGCCGGCCGCGCGGGCGCCGACGGCGTCGAGGTCACGCTCGAAGTCGGCCCCGGCCTCCCCCACGTCTTCCAGCACCACTACGGCCGCCTCTACGAGGCGGACGCCGCACTCGACCGCGCCGCCCGCTTCCTCACCGCCCACCTGACCGCCGGGCGCCCGGGGGCCGACCGTCTCGAACCGGTCCAGTGACACCGACCCCGGCGGCCTCCAGGTGATGTCGGCGACGGCCGCAGGAGCACCATCCCCGACATCACGGGTCCAATTTCAGTAAGTTCAACATCTCTGCGGGATCAGGCGTGGACCACTTCGCGTATGCGCGTCCTTCGCCGGTAGGGAGTCACACCGGGTTCGGCAGGTTCATGAGCGTGAGTTTGGCCGGGTCGGCAGATCGGCGCGATAGGTACTCAGCAGGCTGAGCGAGTCGCCCTCCAAGAGGTGACGGCACGCCTGAAGACCACCTTCCCGACGGTGGCCCCGAACACCTTCGAGGAGTTGGTGGGGACTGCATACAGAGACCTGAGCCACGCGCGAGTCAGGACCTACGCCCAGCCACGGCAGCGTGCACAAGTGCACTGCGGCGCCGAGAACCGTCTGCGGGCGCAGGAACTTCCGTAAGAACGCCTCGTCAGCCGAGGCCAGCGTGAACTCGTCAGGCGGGGTGAGCGTGAAGTAGCGGATCAGCTCGTCCTTGCCGATCGCCGGGAACGAGCGCAGGCCTCCAACTCCTCGTCGGAGAACACCCGCGTTGCCATCAACCGCCCCTCCCGTCACCGGATGTTCTTAGCCGGTCCTAGAAGGGGTCGCAGTAACCACCAGCGTTGCCAGGCATGGTCCTTGCGTCGATTGCCATCAGCGATGCCGTGAGCACGCAGCGCCACCGGCAAAACCCATGAGCGTACAGGCCAGCGTGCGCCGTGCACTGTATCGCCGCAATCTGGACGCATGACCTATCGATGCGCGACGAAAGGTGACCCATGAAGTTCGCAGTCATCGGCGGTACCGGTCGGATCGGGTCGCAAGTCGTGAAGAAGCTGAACGCCGCCGGGCACGAGGCCGTGCCGCACTCGCCGTCCACGGGTGTCGACGTGATCACCGGCCAGGGCGTGGAGGAGGCAGTGGCCGGAGCCGACAGCGTCGTCAATCTGACGAATTCCCCGACCTTCGACGATGCCTCTCCCGCCTTCTTCCAGACCTCGATGGACAACCTCCTGGCAGCCGGCCAAAAGGCCGGGGTGGGGCACTTCGTCATCCTCTCGATCGTCGGCACTGACCAGGTACCCGACCTCGCCTACTACCGCGCCAAAGCCTTGCAGGAAGACATCCTCAAGGCCGGACCGATTCCCTATTCGATTGTCCGCGCCACCCAGTTCATGGAGTTCATCGACGCCATCATGTCCATGACCACCGAGGGAGACACCGTCCGCCTGCCCACCACCCCGATCCAGCCGATCGCCGCCCAGGACGTCTCCGACACCGTCGCCGAAGTCGCCGCCGGCAGCCCTCTGAACGCAACCCTCAACGTCGGCGGGCCCGACGTCCATCCCCTCGACGAACTCGGCCGGATGACCCTGAACGCCCGACCCGACGGCCGCACGGTCGTCACCGACGACACCGCCGGCATGTTCGCCGCCGTCGACGGCGATGTGCTCACCACCCATGGCGACGCGCGCATCGCCCCCACCCACTACACCGACTGGCTCACCTGACCCGGCCGGCCCAGCACTGGAGACCTCGCCATGTCGAACAACGAACAGGCGGCAGGCAGCGCCGGGAGCCAACCGCGCTCGGAGGCATGGTAGACGGCGCTCACCGTGGTGCAGTCGGCGAAACCGCCGTTGGTTCCGGAGGGGGCGGAGGCGATGACGGTACTCATCCCGTACCTTCCCGGCGATCCCGGCGCCCCTCCGCACCGGCGCTCAGGACCTGCCTTCGGCTACATGCTGGAGGGGGAGATGCTCTTCGAGCTGGAAGGTGAGCCGGAGCGGGTGATCAAGGCCGGGGAGACGTTCTGGGAGCCGGACGGCGATGTCATCCATTACCAGGACGGAAAAAACCGGACGGACTCCCCCAGCCGCTTCCTCGTCACCATGATGTGCACGCCAGGCCAGCCCATGCTCATCCTGGTCGACGACGAGCCGGCCCGGCGCCGGCACCGACGAGCTCCCCGCCCAGGCGCCTGACCCACCACTGACAGCCGATACTGACCGCGATGAGCTGTGGGGCGTCGCCCCAGCACCCCGGCGTGAGCATGTGGCTTTCCGCTCGTGTGGGTGAAATGGCAACGCGTGCACGTCCCTTCCACGTGAGCGGCGCCGTCTGCGGGGACCGCAGAGCGTTTTCATGGCTGGCCAAGCCGCCTCAATTGTCCTCGAGCCCGAGGCACAGGAGCTCGCTGACGCAACCTCGCACCATCCTTTCCTGTACGAGCTGGATCCGACCGCAGCCCGCAAGGTGCTCGACGACCTCCAGGCCGCGCCGGTCGACAAGCTGCCGGTCGACGAGGAGTGGGTCACCGTCCCGGCGGCAGTGGGCGATGTACGGGTACGCATCGTCAAGCCGCAGGGTGCCACCGGAACGCTGCCCGTCGTGTTGTACATGCACGGCGGTGGCTGGGTGCTTGGCAACGCCGGTACTCACGACCGCCTGGTCCGCGAGTTGGCGGTCGACGCACGTGCGGCAGTGGCCTTCGTGGAGTACACGCCGTCGCCCGAGGCGCACTATCCGGTCGCCATCGAGCAGGGCTACGCCACCGCGCAATGGATCGTCCGCGAAGGGGCGTCCAAAGGTCTGGATGCACAGCGCATGGCAGTGGCCGGGGAATCGGTCGGCGGGAACATGACCGCCACACTCGCCCTCATGGCCAAGGAGCGCGGCGACGTCACGTTCGTACAGCAGTCGATGTACTACCCGGTCACGGATGCGGCCATGAACACCGGTTCCTACGACCAATTCGCCACCGGCTACTACCTGAGCCGCAAGCTGATGGAATGGTTCTGGGACGCCTACACGACCGACCCGAACCAACGCGCGGAGATCACCGCGTCTCCCCACCACGCCACCATCGAGCAGCTCTCCGGCCTGCCGCCCGCCTTGCTGATCGTCGACGAGGCCGACGTGCTGCGCGATGAGGGCGAGGCATACGCCGCCAAGCTCCGAGCAGCCGACGTTCCGGTGACCACGGTGCGCTACGACGGCACGGTCCACGACTTCATGCTGCTCAACTCACTGAGCCAGTCCAAAGCCGCCCGCGGAGCCATCGACCAGGCAACGGCGTTCCTGCGCAACGCCCTCGGAACCGCCCAGTCCTAACTGATCGTTTCGGAATGCGGTGCGTAATGGCGTCAAGCAGATGCCCGTGCCCGGTTCGGGCTGAGCGACGCCACCCACATACGGCAACCGGGGCCAGAGCCGCTGCACAGCTGGCCCCGGTTGTCGCTGGCCGCAGACCCGCCCGCTCTACTGGGTCTGCAGTTCCCCGATCCGTGCCACCGTCGTTCCCCTCTTCGGGCATACCCACACCGCCGTGTCCGTGCGGACTGTCGCCGTCAGCGGATGCGTGTCCGGGTGTTTCGGGCACTGTGGCCAGACCGCCGATGCGCCTTCGGACCATAGTGCCTCCACCGCCCAATCCTGGACCTGATCTGCCAGGTGCACGAGCAGCTCTGCGGCGGTGCCATCCGGATGGGGGGTCACGCCCTGGCCTGAACCGTCCGGAGCCCAGAGCACGATCCCGTCCCGATCATCCGAGCGTACGTCCGGCTGCACCGCGCACTGCGCCTGGAGATCCCGCAGGACTGTCTCCAGAGCTTCGCCGAATTCCATGTCGTCCACTGGGCGCTCCTGATCACCTTGGGGAGAACTGTCCCGCAGTCTCTACTGTCCCTGAGGCGTGCGGACCGTCTTTATCCGGCCCCGCCCCCGGCCCGCTTCAGCAGCCGCCTCAAACCCGGCGGGAGTCAGCCCACCTCCCCGCGCGTACCGTATGAGGATCTCCCACCGCAAGATCAAGTACCGTCACGAGCCGAGGGACACGGCGGGTTCGACCTGAGCAAGGTTGGTCACGCCGCGAGGGTCTCGGGACGTTCGACGAGCTGGCTGCGTTCGAAGCGGACTCCAGCCCGGACAAGGGCGACACGGTGTGCCGTGCCCACCAGCACGCCGCCGGGGCCCGTCACCGGGCGGCAAGGGTAGCGAGTAACCGGTGGATGCCGCCCGCTGTCCATGCTCCGAGGCGGTCGCCCTGCGGGTTTTGACCGGGCGCCCTGTACCCGCTGAACGAAGTTGAGCGGACCATCAACGCGCTCAAGGGCTACCGCACTGTGGCGACCGGTACGGCAAGAGAGCGTTCGTCTTTCACGGCACGGTCACCGACGCCGCGATCCGGCTGAGGATCCGTCAGTGAGAACAAGGAGGGAGAGGGGAGAACAAGCTCAGCGCGTGAGCACGACCCCAGCCGCGACGCCGAGGAAGATCATGGCTCCGACGAACAGGCCGACGATCGGAGATCGGCGGTGCTTCCGGGTGAATACCCTTGCGCTCGCCGGCCTTTCGGGCAGGTAGACGACCGGCACCTGGGTTCCAAGGGCCAGCCCCAGCCCCGTCGCGACGGGCCGGAACCTGACGGGCCGGCCCTGCCGGTCGGTGAACTCGATGACGGGTGTCGAACAATCGTCCCCGGGCTCATGCTCCTGGTCCACCACCACCCCTTCGGTGCGCAGCCCGTGGCGAATCAGCCGCATCTGCAACCGTGCCTCCCGCGCACCGGCCCACAGAGCCGCCAGGCCCGCCAATACGGCCAGCCCGATACCGGTCGCCGATGGTTCACGAAGGTGCGCGGGCATACCGGCTCCTCGGGCTTACGTGGTCGTGGCGGGGGTGCCCACGAAGGGCTGGCAGCCGCCTTCACCGTCGGGCACGCGACTGCTACCCCTGTTCAGCCTTCGCTGAATCGAGCCAGTCAACTGAGTCTGCGCAGTCAACTGACCAGGCACGGCAGACTCGCTGACCCATCGGACACGCCCCAGGAAATGCATCAAAGTCAGCGACGGTCGTGCAGCCGCAAGACCGCCTTTCCGGTCGGGGGCGGCGCGCAGGCCGGATTCCGTGCCCGAGTGCTGCGATCTCCTTGGGTCTTGTCGGGTCCCGACGCCATCGTTTCCGGCTTCACGGCCACGTCAGAGGACTCGCGGACCCATGCGACAACCCCCACACCTTCGACTCGAACAAAGCGAAAAGTTGTCCGAAATCAGGTCGTGCCGGTGATTGATTCTTTGTACCGTCAGACCACTTCAAACCACTTCAGACCACTACTGATACGGGGGGATCTCCATGATTCGTCGTACCTCACTGGCAGCCGCCGCGTGTGCGGCCGTCGGTTTCTCGCTTCTCACTGTTCCGGCTCACGCGGCTGGAACGGAGGCGACGCCCGCCCACGCGTCGCAGAAGGTGGCGTCAGGGTCGGACCATGTCAAGTGCACCACCTTGAGCAAGGGCCAACTCTGCATCGCCATGAACAGCCGGCCTCAGTCCATCGATGTCTTCTACACCAAAAAGGGTGGCTCGAACATCAAAGCGCAACTCGGGTATCGCATGAACGGTTCGTCGTCGTACGACAGGCTGGAGACCATCAGCGACGGCGACCGGGCCACCAGTACATGGAAGATGAGCTGGCCTTGCAAGAGCGCCGTTGGCCTGATCAAGGTCCAGGGGCAAGGCACCTTCGAGACCCCGTCGGCGACGTTCCCGGGCTGCTGATGAGGTCGCACAAGCCAACAAGAGGGAAGTGAGCCGGGGGGCAAGGCGGAGGATCGTCCTCGCACTGGGCGTACTCGGGCGGCTCCGACAACTCGGCGAGACGCCGTAGTGTCGTCGCGGCCCCGAGAAAATCGGCCGGACAGGGCTAGCACAAACCACCGACAACGCCACCCCAAGGGGCCCGCTAGGAGCGGGCCCCTTTCGCATGTCCGCACGCGTCGGCCAGGAGCAGGCGCCCACCGCATCAGGAGTGCACCATGAGCAACACCTCGACGAGCAGCACCCCTGCCGCGGCGTCGCAGGGAGAACCCGCTATGCCGCCGATCGGGCAGGCTCCGACCCGCACCGCGCCGAACCCGACCGCGCCGCCCGCCCCGGCGCAGGGCGAGGATGCCGCCGCGACCATCACCCGACTCGAACCGAACTCGCCGCCGCCCGCGCCGAGGCCAGAAGGAGCAGGGTCACGGCCAAGCAGCGCGCCGCCGACAAGGCCCGCACTCAGCTCGCCCAGGACATCGGCCGCGCCCTCAGCATCGTCCCGGACGCCAGGAGGCCGACCCTGCGCAGCTGACAGCGCAGTTGACCGCCTCGCAGGCGCAGGCCCGACACCCCGCCGTCGAACTCGCCGTCTACCCCACTGCGCCAGACATCGGCGCCGATGCCGAGGCACCGCTCGACTCCCGCACGTTCGCCACGTCGCTTGCCGACATCGACCCGACCGACGCCGTACAGGCCGGGACCACCGCGGCGATCACCGCAAACCCGAAGAGGCGCAGCAACGAGCCAGTCGAGGTTCGCCACATCGCACCGCTCCTGCGCATGCGCCGGCGGCCTGGTGAAGGTGACCTTCGGAGCGCTGTCGGCAGCCCTGGACCAGTAAACAGGAAGCTGACGGCAAGATCCGGACCATGCACGGACCAACACTTGCCCGACGACAGCCTCCACCACCGATTCAACAGGTCAACGCCGCCATAGGCGCTGTACCACCAGCAGACGAAGAACCTGCTGGCGAGTGACTCACCAACGAGAGAAGCTCACAGCAAGCCGTTGCTGGGGCTCTTGCACCTGGGCTAGCGTCACCCAGACCGATACCACTTTCCTCCAAACTGCGCAGGTGCGAGGTTATGAACCCCGTCCGCCGAGACCGTGGACACCCAGGCGATCGGTCACGGCACCACCGTCGAGGTCAGCAGCTTGTAGAAATCGTTGCGGGACATGACAGCAGGATCAAAGTCAACGCGCATGGCGATCAATATCCAGGAGAGCGACCGCGGGGCGTATAGCGGATCCCCGGCACCACCAAACCCCTGAGTGCGATGGAAAGTGCCCGGTATCGGAGCCGACGAGCACCAGGAGCCGACACCGTGTCCACTGCCCCAGCCATAGCCCCAGCCGTCTGGGAAGACTTCGGCGTGTTCCGGGCGCACGGAGATGCGCCCGCCTGGTCGCGGTACTGGTGGCGCTTGCACGGGCTGTCACGGGGGGAACCGCTCCGGGCGGAAGTCCGCGAGCATCTCACTTCTCTTGCCGCTGAGGATCTCCGCAGCAAGCAGCCGGCCGATTACCGGCCCGAGGGTGATGCCGCTGTGGGATACGGCCTCGTAGTAGCCCGGCGCGGACGGCACCGCTCCCACCGAGGGGAATCCGTCGGCTGGGATGGGCCGGTGGGCTACCCGTGTCTGTGCGATGCGGGCGTTGCCGAGGTCGGGAACGACCTGCCGCGCCGATTCGTGGAGCAGCCGTGCGAGTTGCGCTGGGTCTTCGCCTGTGTCGATGAGTGCGTCGATCTCGCGGCTGTGGAGGACCACCGAAGCGTCTCCGTCAGGACGGATCTCGATGTGCGGCGCGTGCATGGCCCGGCGAACCGGGACCTGAGCGCAGTCGATCCGGGTGACGGCTCCGGGTTCCCGGCGCATCGGCAAGTGCCGTGCGATGAGCTCGGCGACGTGGGAGGCGCTGGGGCCTGCTGCGTTCACGACGATGTTGACGTCGAGAAAGCTCCCATCCGATAGAGCAACCTTCTGGATGCTCCCGTCGGCACCTGTCTCGATGTCACAGACCGCGGTGCCGGACCGGAGCTCGGCGCCGGATGCAACGGCCTGGCCGACCAGGCGGCTGACGAGATGACGTCCGTGCACCCAGGCTTCGTCGGGGTAGAACACGACTGGAACGTCACTGGGGATCGTGAGAGCAGGTTCGAGGCGGCGGCATACCTCGGCCCCCGTGAACACCTCAGCCGGGTAGTCCCAGTTGGCCAGCTGTTCGGCCGTTTTCAGGAGCTTCGACTCTTCTGCGGGATCGTCTGCCCAGCGCAGATGGCCGCTGGGATACCACCATGAGTCTGGCCCGATGGTCCTGGCAAGCTCACGGTACGCTGCCATGCCCGCGACGTTCAGGTCGAAGTAGTACTTGCGCGTGGTCTTGTTGCTGGCGTTGACCCAGGAGAAAGACCAGTTGGTGACGCCTTCGCCCGGCCGGCCTGCGTCGATGAAGACCACCTTGGCGCCGTGCCGGCACAGGTTCCAGCCCACGCTGGCTCCGAGGATGCCCACTCCGATGACAGCAACACGTTCCGGCCGCTTCACGGACCCGGTCCTCACGAACGCCCCCTTCCCAGATTACGGGCGAACTCAGCTCCCGTTTCTAGCATGCAAGCATGTGGAACGGTGAGCACTATGAGGTCAGCTCATTTGGTGAGCCTGCGGAAGCAGATGAGGGTGCGGGCGATGCTGGTGAAGGCGAGGAAGTGATCGGCCTTGCGTTCATAGCGGCGGTGCAGGCGGCGCCAGCCGGCGAGCCGGGCCATGGTGCGCTCGATGGTCCAGCGGTGCCGTGCCCGGTCGTTGCGAGGTCTCGACGCCCTTTCCGGTGATGCGATGCCGGATACCGCGGCTGGATAACCATGCGCCAGCCGCCCATGTACTTCCCGCTCGGCGGCGGGACGCTCAGCGGAGTCTCGAAGCCGGGCGAACTCGTCTGGTCGCGCGTGTTCATCATGGACGGCGTTCTGCACGTCGACCTCGGACGCGGCACCGGGATCGAGCTCCCCGCCGAGGAGACCCAGCGCCACCTCGACGCCACCACTCCACAGTGGCCGATCGTGCACGCGGTGCTGCACGGCGTCGGCCGTGACCAACTCATGGCACGGCACAAGGCCAATCACCTCAACGTCGCCTACGGCCTGGATGAGGAGACGGCCAACAAGGCCCTCCTGGCGAAGGCGGCGATGTTCGACGCCCTGGGTATCCACGTACACCTGTGTGGCGACGTGCCCCTCGGTTGAATCACAGGGAGACGGGTTCGCCGGTGGCCCGGTTGCAGGCGGCTAGGACAGACAGGACAGGCAGGACACGGCGTTTGAGGATCCGATGCGCGGTGGAAGCGGCGATGCCGGCGCGAGCGGCCAGTCGCAGCGGGCCGATGCGGTGTTCGCGACGCAGGCGGACGATGTGTTGCTCGACCACGGCGGACGGGCGAAGCGGCTGATGGTGGGGACGGCCGGGTCGGTTCGACCATCCCGGTGTGGCCGTGCGCCGGATGGCGGCCGATTGCGGCCGACCCAGCGTGCGGCGGTGGTGCGGCTGACCTGTGAGCGTTCAACGGCCCGGCGAAGCGGCCAGCCCCCGAGTCGGTTGTAGATGTCGCAATCCACACCGAGCCGGAAGGCCCTCGCCTCGTTCAAACACCGAAAGGCTTCTCGCCTGTCACCAACGTGCCGAGGCAGCACACCTAAACGAAGAAGTACGCGTTGATGCGGAGCAGGGCGTCGTTGGCAACAGTCATGTCGCTCAGCTTCTCCCGGCCGGCGACACCTGTGCCGCACGTGGCCTTCAGCGCGCCGCCGTAACTCCTCGGGTCGCACGCGTAGGCGGCATCCCTCGACGACCTCCACCTTGACCCGGGCAAGTCCGGTGCCGGGCACACCGTCTGCTCCGGTCCACTCGCTGACCGCGTCGAACCCCCGGATGTCGTACTCCCCCACCCGGACTCGCACACCGAGCAGCCCCTTGCGGCCCGAGCCCCGGGGCCATTCGCCCCGCTCGCTGCGAGCGTTGATCGCCCGGCGCGGACCACTGGACCATCACGGTGCGTGCCGACGGAGCTCACCTCGCCACCGAGAAGTGTTCGGAGACCGATCTCCCGTCGCCGGGGACGGGTTGCCCGGTGAGAAGCTCAGCATGTGCGACGCCCTCCAATACAACCCGCCGCGACATCGTCCGCGAATGCCGTGCGGGATCTACAGCCCCAGGTCGAGGGCCAGACACGAGTAGTACTTCCATGAGCCCTCGGGACTGTGCGAGTTGCCGCCACCGCCCTGCTCGGCCTCGACCTCTTCGGTCATGTCCTCGAAGCGGATGCGGTCGGGAAGCTTGCCGTAGCGCGCGTGCCGCGCCGCCTCGGCGGCATCGCTGGTGCGTTCCCTGTTCATGACCGATCTCCGCTTCGTCGATCGTGGATGGTGTTCCCCTCGAGGGTGGGACGGCTATCAACGTGCCTTTCCAGGCGTCACCTGTCAAGGTGGTGATGCGCTCGAACTGAGGTCATCCAGTGGGCGGTTGCCCTATCGCGCTGACTACGAGAATCGGGTCGACAAACACCCCGGGTCGCTCCTGAGGGAGGCTGTGACCGGCGCCCGGGACAACGTGATGCCCCCAGGAGCCCGAGAAGTGAGCGGCGTACCCGCGTTCGTCGGTCGGCGGAATGGGATGTGGCAGCAGTGCGCGCGCCGGGCGGGCACAGGTGCGACTTCGGCGTAGGAGCCGACGGGGCTGAAGGCGCTGTCCCTCGCGGTGCAAGCCGTCTCCAGCTCGGCGTCCGTGGTGCTGTGCCCGGGGCCGGCCGCGCCCTCGTCCACCCGACCTTCCGTGGGCAGTGCCGCGCGGGCTCAGAGATGGTCGGCGTCGACAACCGCCTGGGCGAAGGCGGTTGGCGCTTCCTGCGGGAGGTTGTGCCCGATGTCCGCGACGGTGCGGTGTTCGTAGGGCCCGATGAAGTGATGGCGGTAGGTCGAGCCGTCGCCGGGCGGAGTGAAGGGGTCGAGGGCCGCGTCAAGGGTGACGGTCGGCACTTGGATGGAGGGCTGGGCGGCGAGCAGGTTCTCGTAGTGATCGTAGCGGGGCTCGCCGTCGATGAGGCCGATGCGCCAGCGGTAGTTGTAGAGGACGACGGCGGCGTAGTCCGGATTGCGAAAGGCCTGGGCGGTGCGCTCGAAGGTGGCGTCGTCAAAGTTCCAGTTGGGGGAGACGAGGGTCCATACGTAGCGGCAGAGCGCGATGCGCTCTTTCTCGTTCTCCATGGCCTTCTTGCCGCGCTCGGTGGCGAAGTACCACTGGTACCACCAGTTGTGTTCCACGGCCGCTGCGGCGGGCTCCAGTTGCGCCTTGCGATCGGTGATGAGGTAACCGCTGGTGGAGACGAGTGCCTTGACGCGTTCAGGCCACAGGGCGGCGATGATGTCGGCGGTGCGCGAGCCCCAGTCGAAGCCGGCAAGAACAGCCTTGTGAATCTTGAGCGCGTCCATCAGGGCGATGATGTCGAGGGCGATGGCGGACTGTTCGGCGGTGCGGGGGGTGCGGCTGGAAAGGAAGTGGGTGCCGCCGTGTCCGCGCAGGTAGGGAACGATGACGCGGTAGCCCAAGCCGGCGAGGAGCGGGGCGACGTCGACGAAGCTGTGGATGCCATAAGGCCAGCCGTGCAGACACAGGACGACTGGTCCGTGCGCCGGCCCGGCTTCGGCGTAACTGACGTTGAGGACGCCCGCCTTGACGTTGTTCAGCCGGGGGAATTCGGTGTGGGCGCCAGGAGTGATGATGGGCACGGCCGGAGCGGGGCTACCGCTCAGCCGGGGCGAGGCGGCGGCTGACGCCTGGGCCTGCAGACCGGAAAGCGAGACGGCTGCCGCTCCGGTGCCCGCACCCACGACCTTGCCAAAGGTGCGTCCGTTGATCATCGCGAATCCTCCGTCATATATGTCCGGCGAAACGACACGGCGGCCCGGAAAGCCGCCATGGGGAGCCATTCGCCCGCGTTTGCGGGAGACGGACCCAGCGGTGTTGAGGCAACTGACCCTCACACATGCGCCATCACCGGTCAAACAGGTGACGTACAATTTCGCCAGTGGCTCTACCGGCCCTCAAGCCTGCCTGGTCGCGCGCGGAGTTGAGCATCCAGGGCGGCCTGCGCGTCGTATGACGCATCGGACGAGACCTGCTCCGGAAGGGGCTTTACGCGAAGAGCGGTACCGGCGACGTCCAGATCTGGCCGTCGAACCGGACAAGCCGGCCGACCGTACGCCGACCGAATGGCTTCAGCTTGCCTCCGGCGACATGGGCCGCGCTCTTCGCACTGCCGATACCGCCCGCTGGCGCAATGGCTGGACCACGGGATGGCGCCGGGAGCATACGCATAACGGCACCACCGTTCGCGCCTGCGTACACATGAAGGCACCCGCCTCAGCGGGTCGGACAGTTCTCGACACCTGCTACGGTGTGGGCGACTTGGACCGCTCGATCGAGGAGCAGCAGACGTGGTGGGTGAAGACGACATCTCCGGATGAGATCCGGATGTGACCGGCCGTCGGACGGCGCTGCGAGAGCGTCGCTGCCGTGGCCGCTTTGTCGTACCCCCTTTTTCCCACGCTGCCAGGGCAGAGTTCTGTCTGCCCTCGAGTCTCCCGAGGTCATCCCCATGTCCGACGCCGCCGTCGTCTGCTCGAACCTCATCTTCGCCTGGCCTGACGACACCCCGGTCTTCGACGACCTGTCCTTCGCCGTTCCCACCGGTCGTACCGGCCTGGTGGCCCCCAACGGCTCCGGCAAGAGCACTCTGCTCAAGCTGATTGCAGGTCAACTCTCCCCCGTCTATGGGTCATTGACGGTCAATGGCACGCTTGGCCACCTCCCGCAGAGCCTCCCTCTGACTGGCAACCTCACAGTCGCCGAGGTGCTCGGAATCGCCGCGGTGATCCACGCGCTCGACGCCGTCGAGTCAGGCGACGTGAGCGAGGAGCACTTCTCCACCATCGGCGACGACTGGGACGTCGAGGAGCGCACCCGCGCCCAACTCGACCGCCTCGGACTGGCCGATCTGGCTCTGGACCGCACCCTGAGTACGCTCAGCGGCGGCCAGATCGTCTCCCTGGGCCTCGCCGCCCAGTTGCTCAAGCGTCCCGACGTGCTGCTGCTCGACGAGCCGACCAACAACCTCGACCTGGCGGCCCGGCACAAGCTCTACGACGTGCTGTCGGACTTCAGCGGCTGCCTGCTGCTGGTCAGTCACGACCGCGCGCTGCTCGACCGCATGGACCGCATCGCCGAACTCGGCAGCGGCGAACTGCGCTTGTACGGCGGCAACTTCACCGAGTACGAAGAGGCCGTGCGCGCCGAGAAGGAGGTCGCCGAGAAGAACGTCCGCAACGCCGAGCAGGAGCTGAAGCGCGAGAAGCGTGAGATGCAACAGGCCCGTGAACGCGCCGAACGCCGCCAGAGCAACGCCGCCCGCAACCTCAAGAGTGCCGGTCTGCCCCGCATTTTCGCGGGCAACATGAAACGTGGCGCGCAGGAGTCCGCGGGCCGGGCCGGCCAGATGCACGCGGCCCGGGTCGGCGAGGCCAAGGCCCGGCTCGACGAGGCCGGGCGCGCGCTGCGCGACGAACAACGCATCACCCTCGAACTCCCCGGCACGCAGGTGCCTGCCGGGCGCAACCTCTTCCTCGGCGAGGGAATGCAGGTCCACCATGCCGGCCAAGCCGTGTTCGCCGACGGCGGCGTCGACCTGAGCATCCGCGGCCCCGAGCGCATCGCGCTGACCGGGCCCAACGGTGCGGGCAAGACCACCCTGCTGCGCCTGGTCACCGGCGACCTCGCCCCGGAGGGCGGGGAGGTCAGGCGCGGACACGGCCGGATCGCTCATCTCTCGCAGCGCCTCGACCTGTTGGACCTGGACCGCACCGTGGCGGAGAACTTCGCCGCGTTCGCGCCCGAGCGGCCCGAGGCGGAGCGGATGAACCTGCTCGCCCGCTTCCTCTTCCGGGGCGCGCGGGCGCACCTTCCGGTCGGGGTGCTCTCCGGCGGCGAGCGGCTGCGCGCCACCCTGGCGTGCGTGCTGTGCGCGGAACCGGCTCCCCACCTGCTCCTGCTCGACGAGCCGACCAACAACCTCGACCTGGTCAGCGCGGGCCAGTTGGAGAGCGCACTCGACTCCTACCAGGGCGCCTTCATCGTGATCAGCCACGACGAGCGGTTCCTCGCCAAGATCGGGGTGAACCGCTGGCTGCGGCTGGCCGACGGAGTGCTCAAGGAGACCGGGGGCCTCGCGGTGTGAGCCGGCGACGTGTGAAGTGGCCCGCGCCGGGGCCGTGCGCCCGGCGGGCCGACCACCCGACCACGTTGGACGGATCTCAGTGCCCGTACCCGCTCTGCTCGCCCATGACCTCGTCCGTGACCTCGGTGGCAGACGTTTCCTCGACGGCGTCTGCACCGACCTGATCGGCCTCGGCCCGGCCGTGGACTGCCCGGTTGCTACGGCGGCAACTACAGCGCCTACGTGAGTGAGAAGCGCGCCGAGCGGGAGCGCTGGGAAGGGCGATACGCGGAAGAGCAGGAGGAGTGGGAAGCACTGCGTCACACGGCGGGCGTAACCGCACATCTGGTCGCGCCGGACCGTGGGCGGCGCGACAACGAGAAGATGGGCTACGGGTGTGGTGCCTTGCACAGCACCGCACCTCCGATCGATACCCCTCGGACCGGTGACGATTCTTGCACTCCGCGACAGTCACCTGTCAGGATCGTGAGGTGAATCTCGACCATGTTTTCGTATGCGGACATCCGGCCCTCGACTTCGCGGCCACGCTCCGTGCACGGCGCTCGACCCGGTTCGAGATGTTGGTGACGCCGGAGCGGCTCAATGCCTGGTACCTGGAGTCCGGGCTCGTGGACACGATCACGCCCGCCGATGAGGAAGACGTCCGGCAGGCGACAGCCATCCGCGAGGCCGTCTACCGGCTCATCACCAACCGCCGCCTCGGTGAGGGGTTCGACCGCGAGGCGGTCGCCGTGCTCAACGGCGCCGCGCGCGAGACTCCCGTGACGCCGCAACTCTCCTTGACCGGGCGGCACAATGAGGCAACCCCTGGGCAGGCCCTGGCGACCGTCGCCCGGCAGGCCGTCGAGTTGCTCAGCGGCCCGGATGTCCCGTTGCTGAAGGAATGCGGTAATCCTGAGTGCACACGGGTCTACATCGACCGTTCCCGCGGCATGCGGAGACAGTGGTGCGGAATGGAGTCCTGCGGCAACAAGATCAAGGCCGCGGCCTACCGCGCACGGCAACGGACCGCGCCCGCCATGGCCGTATAGCCCGCGCTCCGCGCCCAGGTCCTCCCGGCCGTCCTAGCGCGGGCCGACACCTTCTCTTTCGTCGGTGTCGTCGGTGTCGTCGGTGTCGTCGGTGTGACACCTCCGTCGCGCGATGTCATCGACCTTCACATGTTTCTGGACCCGGCCGAGGTCACATGGATGGCTCCTGGGAAGGCGGCCCGGTCGCTGAGAACCCCCTCCGCAGGCGGCACTCATCTGCACGGGAGCCACGGCCTGGGCACCACGCGCAGCAACATCCCTGACGAGGGAGTGAACGGTTGTGAGCAGGCAATCAGCCGCCTCGGGCCGCTCGCAGCGGAGGCCAGGCCGGCAGTCAATCTGACCAGCTCGTACGGGAGATGGACACCGCTCCTTTCAAGGGCGAGGCGGGCGAGTTCTGCGCTCGGCATCCCGGTGATCTGGACGAGCCGGGGCTGTCCAAGGGAAAGCGTCAGCTCCACGTGAGCTGCCCCGAAGGCATGGCCGACGGCCGTCAGAGCCCGGTGCACCAGGTCGACGGATTTCCGGTGTGGTGCTGCCGTCGGGGTGATGGCCAGCACGCGGTGTGCGCCGTCCACGTACACGGCGACTGCGCTGATCCGCCAGCCGCGCCGGGGCCGCGCGACGACGGAGATTCCAGCCTGGGCACAGACGCTGCGCAGGAGACTTCGGCTGCGCAGAACCCGTGCCGTCCGTGGCGACAAGCCCGGGAGGCCGAGTTGGCGGGCCACGTCGGCGGTCGGAACCATGCGGTCGTCCGCACCGGTGCACACACCCAGCACGCGGCGGCCGACCGGAAGGTTCGAGAGTGCTTCCACGATGGCATCGGCTGAGGTCGTGTCCGTCTCGATGATGTGGTCGACGTGTCGAGTGAAGGCCTCGTGTGCGCAGGGAAGCGCGCAGTAGAGGTCGGGATCGCTGCTGACCAGAACGGTGTAGTAGCCGAGTTCGTGAGCGGCTCGCAGAAGGGAGAGTCCGTGATCGGAGACCTGTGTTTCGACAATGGCGAAGGCTCCACCGCGGTACGGGGTCACGCCGGGACCTGTTTGGATTGCCCGTTCCGGTCATGGTGATCCGGCCGAGGCGCTGGGGAAGAGGTGCGGGGCGACGAGATGGCCGCCAGCCACAGTCCGGCGCACGGGAGGATGAGCGCGGCAGCCACGAACGGAGCGGTGAAACCGGTGACGCCGATCAGAGGGCCGGTGATGGCTGTTCCCGCCGACTGGCCGAGGAAGAACGCGGAGACGAATATCGAAACCGCGGTACCTCTCCGCTCGGGAAGCATTTGGGTGGCATGGGTCTGCAAGGTGTTGTGGAGCATGTAGAAGCCGAGGCCGGTGAGCGCGCCGGCGGGGAGCGCCCAGGCCCAGCCCGGTGCCGTGGCGTACGCGAGGAACCCGATGCCGAGGATGACGCCGCCGGCAAGAGCGAAGCCGCGTTCGCCGATGCGCTTCAGCAGCCGGGTGACGGCGAGGGAGTACAGCAGACCGCCGAGGCCATAGGTTCCGGCGATCAGACCGGCGGCGGTGAGGGGGGTGTGGAACTGGGTGTGAAGGTATGAGGGAACGAACGCGAAGGGACCGTAGACGGCCATTCCTTCCAGGAACACGATGGCCAGGATGCACTGTGCTCGCTTGGACTTGAGGACGGCCAGGGCCCCGGCCAGGGGCGTGCGGCGGTGAACGGGATCAGGCAGCGGCACGGGCGGGGCTCCGACGAGCTGACGCCACAGCAGTGCTGCCGCGGTGCAGAACACAGCCGCCAGGACAGCGAAGCACCAACGCCAGCCGAAGGTATCGGCGAAGAAGCCGCCGAGGATCTGCCCTGCGATGACGCCGAGGATCTGGCCGGTGAGCAGTCGAGCCAGCGTGGTCTGTCTGCGCTCGTACGGAACCGAGTCTCCTATCCACGCCATGGACATGGGAATGATGGCCGCCGCGCTGGCGCCGACGGCGGTACGGGCGATGACGAGCCAGGTGAACGTGGGAGCCAGGGCAGCGGCGAGAGTCGCCACGGCGCAAACGGTGGTGACGATCGCCACGACCCGGTATTTGCCATGTCGGTCTCCGGCAGGGCCGTAGAGGATCTGGAGGCTGCCGTAGGCGATGGAGAAAGCCGAGATCACCCAGGACGCGCTGCCCTCCGTGACGCCGAAGGCCTGGACGAATTCCGGGAGCAGTGGATCGCAGATCCGCATGGAGGCCGAGCTGGCGAAGGCCGCGATGGCGAGGAGCAGGAGGGAGCGCGCCCTGAAGGTGATCATGTCTAGCCTCGACTTGTGCCGGGTGGTGGTGGATGGCTCGCTGGGTTACGGCTTGATGGCCTCGTGCGGCACGCGCGGGAAGAGGACCGCGTTCCGGATGTCCTCTGCTCCCAGGTACATCGCCACGAGCCGGTCGAAGCCCATGGAGAATCCGGCGTGCGGGGTGCAGCCGTAGCGGCGGATGTCCACGAGCCACTCGAACTTGGCCAGGTCATAGCCGCGACGCCGCAGCCCCGCGATCATCTCCTCGGCTTGGTGAGCGCGCTCACCACCGCCGATGATCTCGCCCTGCCCTGTGTGCGCGAACAGGTCACTGGTCGGGGTGGTGCCGTCCTCATTGACGGGGAACCAGAAGTTCTTCAGTTCCTTGGGAAAACCCGTGATGAAGTACGGGCGGTCGAACGTACTGCTGATGGCGTCGGACTGTTCCTTGGTGTAGTCGGCGCCATAGGTGAAATCGTGGCCCAGGTCACGCAGCAGAGTCACGGAGTCCGCATAGGAAATGCGGGCGAACGGCTTCGTGATGGCGTCCAGGTGATCCATCGGCAGGCCGGCCAGGGCATAGACGTCGGCGTGTTCGTCACGAAGCCGGATCGCGACGTGCCGCAGCATCTCTTCTTCGATGGCCATGAGGTCCTGATAGGTGGCCCAGGCGAAGTCGGCGGAGACCTGCCATATCTCCACCAGGTGGATGCCGTCCGCATCGTCCTCGCGGCGGAAGGTGGGGCCGAAGGTGTAGACGCGTTCCAGCGCGCTGACCATGGCATCCGCGTACATCCAGTTGCTCTGCGGCAGTGAGGCCGTTTGGCCGCCGTAGTACGGCACTTGGAACACCGCACCGCTCGAAACGGACGAGGCGCTGGTCAGGATGGGGGTCTGGACGAGGTGGCAGCCCTGAGCGTCGAGGAACTCGCGCACATACTTCTGCACGTGGTGCCGCAGTGTCGCGGAGGCGCGGAGCTGACGACTGCGAATGTGCAGATGCCGGTGGTCGAGATCGGTCAGGTCCGGGTTGCGGAGGTCGACAGGAAGGGGCAGCGCTTCGGAGACCACACGGAGTGCGGTGGCCCGCGGCAGGTCGCCGGACTCGTCCACGGTCACCTCGACGACACTCTGTGCCGAGAGGCCGTCGGCGGGGAGCAGTGCCGGTTCGGCGGTGATGGTGTGGACCGTTCCTCCGCCGCGGACGAGGAGTTCCGTGCGTCCGCCGCCGTCGCGTGCCGGCCGGATCTCCTCGATCCAGCCCCGGATGACGTCGGTGGGCTGTGTGATGGCCATGGGTGTGCTCCAGGTGAGTTGCAGGAAAGATGGATCGCGGGAGAGGTGATGAGAGGTGATGTCAGACCTCGAGGGGCAGAACGACGCTGCCCTCGAAGATCCGCCGGGCGGTGCGCACGACGGCTGCGCGGCGGATGTCCGGCGTCGGGAAGAGGCCGTCGCCCATGGCGAGTTCGACGTCCAGACCACCGGCCGGGTGCTCGATCCGGACCGTGCGCTGCGGTCCGTCGGAGACCTTCGCGAGTTCGTGTGCGACGGTTCCCTCGAGCCCGGTTGCCACGGCGATGCAGACGGCTCCGGTGACGGCGTGTGTCGCGTGACACACGTGCGGTACGAAGTAGCGGGAACTGATTCCGGAACCGCCGCGGGGAGCGGCGAGGAGGGCGACCTTCGGGATCACCTTCCCTGTGGCGTCGCCGAGTCCCATGACGTGGGATGCCTCGCGGCGAATTTCCTCTATGCGCGCGAGGAGTTCGTGGTCGGCGTCGAGGTCCTGTTTGGATTCGTATCCCGTACGGCCGAGTGCCGCCGCGGGAATGAGGACCATGGGCACGGACATGTCCACACAGGAGATTTCGATGCCGTTGACCACGTCACGAACGGCGCCCGTCGGCAGCAGCTTGCCCGTGCGTGACCCGGCGGTGGCGGCGAGGTCGAGCTTGACGGGCGCCGCGCTCCCGGGGACCCCGTCGATGCGTGCTGCACCGTCGTAGGTGACGAGACCGCCGGGCGTCTGGACGATAGCGGTGGAGACCGTCCGGGTGTTCTCGTTGAAGATGCGTACGGTCGTCTCGCCCTGCTGGGCGGCGACCATGCCACTCTCGACGGCGTAAGGGGCAACGGCGGAGAGGATGTTGCCGCAACTGGGATTGGTGTCGACGACCGGTGCGGTGATGTTCACCTGGGCGAAGAGGTAGTCGACGTCGGCTTCGGGCCGGCGGGAACGCCGGACGATCGCGACTTTGCTGGTGAGTGTGGTGGCGCCGCCGACTCCGTCGATCTGCGCCACGTCCGGGGACCCCATCGCGCGCAGCAGGATCCGGTCCCGGGCGTCGGGGTCGGTGGGTAGGTGATCGGCGTGAAAGATCAGCCCCTTGGACGTCCCTCCGCGCATTAACACGCACGGAATCCGTCGCATTGTGGTTTCCCCCTTATGACAGACACGTCTATGCAGCGCGGCCACACCCGTAGAGGCGGGCTTGGAGGGAGGTGATGGCATGACAACGCCAGGTCGAAAAGCGTGCATCCATCTGGAATCCATGGGGCGGGGCCTGCGGGGAACGCGTATCGGCGTGTTTCGGGCCACCGCTGTTCATGGGTCGTAAGTCGAGACCGTGGGCGGGCTGTCCGTTTACGCGTCTTCGCGCGTGTTTCAGGCGCCGCTGCCGCTCAGAACCACAGTCAACTATCCCCGTGCTGCTCTTCCTTGATCGACCATACGAGCGCCCGTTCGATAACACAAGCGCCATCGAGGAAACTTCACGGTTTTCGACCTTCGTTCATCTCAACTCCCCTGATTTTCCTGGACATTGAGGGATGGTCCGGATGCTCGCCAGCGGGTCAGACGACGTGCCGGCCGCCGTCCAGGGTGAGGATGTCGCCGGTTGTGTAGGTGGCGCGCACCAGGGCGAGCGCGGCCTCGGCGACGTCCTCGGGGGTGCCCACGCGGCGCAGCGGCGTGTTGGCGGTCACCCATTCACGGGAGCTCTCGAGCACCTCGGCCGCCTCCTCGTACCAGGGCGTCTCGATGAGGCCCGGCGCGATGGCGTTCACGCGGATCTCGGGGCCGAGGGTCGCGGCAAGCATGCGGGTCAGGTGATTGACGGCCGCCTTGCTCACCCCGTACGGGATCGAACTGCCCAGTGCCCGGCTTCCCGACACCGAGGAGATGTTGATGATCGCGGCCGAACCTGCGGCCTTGAGATGGGGGACGGAGGCCGTGATCATCTGCCACGTACCGAGGACGTTGACGTCGAAGATCGCACGCCAGGCGTCCGCGTCCGCCGACTCGAGGTCGTCGAGCGGAATGAAGCGCGTGGTGCCGGCGTTGTTGACGAGCACGTCGAGCCGCCCGTATGCGGTGACGGCGGCATCGACCACACGGCGGGCGTCCGCGACGTCCGCGACGTCCCCCTGGACATAGATCGCCTCCGGCAGTTCGGCGGCCAGCTTGTTGCCCGCCTCGGTGCTCGATGCGGAGTTGACGACCACGCGCATCCCTTCGGCGGCGAAGCGGCGGGCGATGGCGGCTCCGATGCCCGACGACGAGCCGGTGACCAGCGCGACGGGGGCGGGGTGGTTGTTCATGTGGACCTCACAAAAAGGTTGTTGACAGCTGATCACGGCGGATCCTAGTCTGCCAGCATACGAAATCAAGTTTCCGCATAACGGAAACACGGGGGAACGACTTCGTGCCGCTGCCTGACCCGCAGCGGCCAGTGGCTCGCAGCCGTCAGCTGCCTTCAGCGCTCGCCTTCCCCTTCTGTCAGCAGCATCGCCGCTTACTGAACAGAGGAAGATCATGAGTTCGTCGTTGTCATTGGCCGGGCAGGGCTCCGTCATCGCCGGAGTCCACCACCTCGTCGCCGCGCGCGTCGCCGAACACCCGCACAGCTGCGCCGTGCACGATCCCGGCACCGGAGTGTCGCTCAGCTACCAGGAGTTCTGGGAGCGCGCCGGGAGCACGGCGGCGACCCTGACCGAGCTCGGCGTCGAACCCGGCGATCTGGTCGCGGTGGATCTGCACCGCAGCGTGGACCTGGTCGTCGCACTGCTGGGCATCGCCCGTGCGGGAGCCGCGTATCTGCCGCTCGACGGACACGCGCCGACCGAGCGGATCGCCTCCGTCCTGGACGAGGCGGCGGTACGTGCGGTGGTCGTCGGCGCGGGAGAGGCACGGCGCTCGCGGGCCCTCCGGGTGGCACCGTCCACTCCCGTGCTCACCGTCCCGGAGGCCGGGCGGCACGGGGCTCCGGGCCCCAACGCGGCGGTGGACGAGGAGAACCCCTGCTATGTCGCGTACACCTCCGGCTCAACCGGCTCCCCGAAGGGGGTCGTCGTCCCCCACCGGGCCGTGCGCCGCCTCGTCACCGGGGCCACCTACTGCACCATCGAGCCGGACGACCGGGTGGGGCACGCGGCCAACCCGGCCTTCGACGCCACCACCTTCGAGATCTGGGGAGCGCTGACCGCGGGTGCCACCCTCGTGATCCTCCCGTCGGTGGTCGAGCTCCCACTGGACCAGTGGGTGGAGCTGATCCGCTCCGAAGGCATCACCACACTCTTCCTCACCACCTCGCTGTTCCACACGGTGGCCCGGGAGGACCCGGTGGCGCTGGGCTCGCTGCGCAACCTGGTCGTGGGCGGTGAGCAGCTGGACCTGTCCGCCGTCCGCCGGGTGCTGGCCGAGGCACCGCCCAAGCGCCTGGTCAACGGCTACGGTCCGACGGAGACCACCGTCTTCGCCACCTTCTTCGACTGCACCGAGGAGTCCCTCGCCGGGCGCGACCGCGTCCCCATCGGGTACGCCCTGCAGCAGACCGACGTGCATGTGCTCGACGCTCGGCTGCACCCGGTGGCCCCGGGGCAGACGGGTGAGTTGTGCATCGGAGGTCCGGGAGTGGCCACCGGATATCTCGGGCAGCCGGAGCGCACGGCCGCCTCCTTCGTTCCCTACTCCCCCGACGGGCCCTACTCCCCCGACGGGTCTGCCTCCTCCCTGGTCTACCGGACCGGAGACCTGGTCAGGCAGCTGCCGGACGGCGCGCTGGAACTCGTCGGGCGCGCCGACCGTCAGGTGAAGCTGCGCGGCTTCCGCATCGAGCTGGAGGAGATCGAGCGCGCCGCCGTGGCGACCGGGCTGACCGAGGCCGCCTTCGTCGAGAAGGCCGGCGAAGGCCCCGGGGCCCGGCTCGTCGGCGCCTTCCTCGTACCACCCGACGCGGGCACGCCCGACGGAGCGACGGCGGCGACGGGAGCGGACCGGGACACGGCCGGGGCGCTCGCTTCGGAGCTGTCCGGCACCCTCCCCTCGTACATGATTCCGGCTCAGTGGCTGGTGCTGGAGACCCTCCCGATCGGGCCCACGGGCAAGGCCGACCGCCAGGCGATCCAGCGGCTCCTCCAGGACCTGCCCGCCGGACGGCCCGCGGCCGCCGCGCCCGGCCACCAGAACGACCCCGTGACCGAGCGCATCGCCGCGATCTGGTCGGAGCTGCTCAAGGCTCCGTCCGTCGGCCCGGCCGACGACTTCATCGCACTCGGTGGCAACTCGATCCTCGCCACCCAGGCCGCGTTCCGGATCGGCGACGCGCTCTCCGTCGAGATCGACCCGACGGACATCCTCCTGGCCACGAGCCTGGCCGAGCTGGCCGACACGGTGCGCGCAGCGTCTCCCGCGCTGCGCTGACCCGCACCGACGAAGGAAAAGACACCATCCGATGGCACAGCATTCTCAGCCACAGCCTGCCCCGAACCGCCGATTCGCGACCGTCGCGCCGCTGTCGTCCGCTCAGGAACGGCTCTGGTACATCGACGCGGCCTCCCCTGGAACGGCCGCCTACAACGTCCCACTGCTGACCCGCTGGAACGAGCCGGTCGAGGTGACGGCCCTGACGAAGGCGCTCGAAGCAGTCGTCGCTCGCCACGAAGTCCTCCGCACCACCTACGCGCTGCGGGACGGCCGTCCTGTCCAGTACATCGGCGCCCCCACGCCCGTCCCGGTCGAGGTGATCTCCGGGCGTGCACCCGGCACCGGAGAACTGGAGCAGCGCGCCCGCGCCCCGTTCGACCTGTCCGCCGCCCCGCCACTGCGCTGCACGGTGTGGCAGGGGGGCGAGGCCGGCGACAGCATGTTGCTGACCCTCCACCACATCGCCGTCGACGGCTGGTCGCTGGCCTCGCTGTACGAGGACCTGGCCGTCGCCTACGAGCAGGCGCTGGCGGGCGGGGTGGCCGCCCTTCCCGAACTCCCCGTCCAGTACGCGGACTTCGCTGCCTGGGAACGCACCTCGCAGGATGCGGAGGCTCTCGCCAAGCGCCTCGACGCGCGGGCCGCGCAGCTGCTGCCCGCGCTGGGGGAACTCGCCCTGGGCAGCTGCCCGCCGCGGCGATCCGTGCCCGAAGGGGACCGCAGGGGTGCGCAGTACGTCTTCCGGCTGCCCGCCGAGCTCGTCCGGGAGGCGGAGGAGCTGGCGGCGAGGGGCCGGGCAACGCCCTTCGCCGTGCTGTTCACCGCGTTCCAGGCCGTCGTGCAGAGATGGACACAGCGGCAGGAGTTCCTGCTGAGCACCGTGGCCGCCAACCGGCCCCATGCAGCGGTCGAGGAACTCGTCGGCTTTTTCGTCAACACGGTGCCGCTGGTCTGCCGCCCCGATCCGCAGTGGACCTTCGAGCGGCTGTGCACCGAGGTGCGCGGCGAAGTCTTCCGCATCCTCGGCCACCAACGGCTGCCGTTCGACCGGCTCCTGGCCAGGATGGGCGGAGAGGGACTGCGGGCGAGCGGCGGTCTCGCCGACATCGGCTTCATCCTGCAGAACGCTCCGGCACCACGCACCGGCGGCGATCCGCGATGGCGGCCCCCGGTGCTGCTGCCCACCGGAACGGCCAAGCAGGACCTCTCCCTCGTCCTGGAATACGGGGCCGAGGGGGGCCTCACCGGCACGATCGAGTATGACGTGGACCGCTACGACGGCGAGACGGCCCGCGCCCTGGCGGAGAACTTCTCGGTCCTCCTCGAAGCCGCCGTCCGTGACCCGGGGGCGCGGCTGTGCGAACTCCCGGTCACCAGGCGCACGCCGGGCGAGCTGCCACCGGGAGTCCTCCTGGGAGAGGAACGCGACCTGGCATCGGGCAGCCGTAGTGTCGTCGAAGCGCTGGAGACCCGGATGGCGGTCGTCGACCCGGACTCTCCCGCGGTCACCTGCGCCGGGACCGACCTCATGTGGGGCGAACTGGAAGCCTGGTCACAGGCTGTCGCCCGGCATCTGCGGGCGCACGGCGCGGGCCGCGGCTCGTTCGTGCCGGTGCTGTGCTCCCGGGGCGGCGCGCTCGTGGCCGGGTGGCTCGGCGCGCTGCGGTCGGGGGCCGCCTTCGTGCCGCTGGCCATGGACACGCCCCCGGCCCGTATCGAGTTCATTCTGGAGGAGACCGGAGCCTCGCTGGCCCTGGTCGACGAGGCAGGTGCCGAACTGCTCCGCGGCCTCGGCAGCGCCGTGAAACCGGTGCGCCTGGACGAGGTGCGGGACCACGGCGACAGCGCCGGCCGCGACTTTGCGGAACCCGTGCATCCGGATGGCGCCGACCCGGCGGTCCTCATCTACACCTCGGGCACGACGGGCCGGCCGAAGGGCGTGCTCGTACCCCACCGCGGGCTGCTGAACACGGCTCTCTGGTGGGCCGACGACTGTGGTCTGGGCTCGGGGGACCGGCTGCTGCTGACGGCCGGGACCGCGTTCGACCCCGCCACGTTCAACGTCCTGGAAGCGCTGCTCGCCGGGGCACGGCTGATCGTCGCGGACGATGTGGAGCGGCGCGACCCGCGCGCCCTGCTCGCGCTCATCCGTGGTCCCGAAGGAGCCACCGTCGCCGGCTCGGTCACCCCCAGCCTGCTGCACGCGATGCTGGAGGCCGAAGCCCCCGACAGCGAGCCGACCACCTTGCGCGTCGTGTACTCCGGGGGCGAGGCCCTGCCGCGTCGGCTCGCGGCCGACTGCGCCCGCCGCTGGAACGTGCGGGTGCGCAATGTGTACGGACCGACCGAGGCGTCCTGCAACAGCACGTACGCCCACGTCGACCCGGACGACGAGGGCGCGCCGCCGATCGGCGTGCCCCTGCCCGGCACCCGCGCGTATGTGCTCGGCCCGCACGGCGAGGAGCTGCCCGCCGGGATACCGGGCGAGCTCCATGTCGCCGGCATCGGGGTCGCGCTCGGCTACCTGGGGCGGCCGGAACGGACGGCAACGGCCTTCTTGCCCGACCCGTACGCCACCGAGCCCGGCGCGCTGATGTACCGCACGGGCGACCGGGTGCGCCTGCGGCCCGACGGGCAGCTCCAGTATCTCGGGCGCGCCGACGACCAGGTGAAGATCCTCGGCAACCGGATCGAGCCGGGCGAGATCCGCAGACTGATCGAGGAGAACCCGGCCGTCGCCGCGGCCGCCGTACATGCCACCGGCACCCCGGCCCAGCTCTTCGCTTACGTCGAGCTGACGGACACGGCCGCGGCACCGCCCGCCCGCGAGGATGTCGTCCTGCCCCTGCGGCGCTGGCTGCCGTCCGCCGTGCTGCCCTCCGAGGTGTATGTCGTCGACGCCCTGCCGCGCACCGCCAACGACAAGGTCGATTTCGCGGCCCTGGCGGAGCTGCGGGACAGGCCGTTGCGCCACGCGGAGACGCGGCCCGCCGAACTCACCCCCCAGCAGCGGCGTGCGGCGCGGCTGATGGCCCGGTTCCTGGCCGAGGCGGCGAACGGCGGAGCGGCCCCGGCGGCCGACGACCTCGGCCCGGACGCCGACTTCTTCACCCTGGGCGGCCATTCCCTCCTCGCCGTCCGCATGCTGGCGGCGGCCGAAGAGGAGTGGGGCACGGCGGTTCCGCTGCGCTCCTTCCTGGCCGATCCGAACGTGGCGGGACTCGCCCGCTGCCTCACGGCGCAGAGCGACGGCGGCCGCACCTCGTCGGCGGGGCCCCGCGCCGCCGGCGACGAGGGCGGGCCCTACCCCGCCACCGCCGTACAGCAGCGGCTGTGGCTGATCGACCGGCTGCCGGCGCTGCGCACGGCCTACCTCGCGCCGAGCGTGGTCGAGTTCACCGGCCCCGTGGACCGCGCGGCGCTGCGCGAAGCGTTCGCCACCGTCCTCGGCCGCCATCCCGGCCTCAGGTCCCGCTTCGCGTTCGACACCGAGCAGCGCCGCGTGTGCTACCGGACGGACGGCACCGCGCCGGGGGTCGGACTCGTCGACGCCACCGGCTGGAGCGACGAGCAGGTGGACGCGCGCGTGGCGGAGGTCTGCTGGTCGCCCTTCGACCTGGCGACGGAAGCGCCCGCACGCGGCGAGGTGATCGCCATCGGCGAGCAGCGGACGATCCTGGCCTACGGCGTGCACCACATCGTCAGCGACGGCTGGTCGCTGGAGATCGTGATGGACGAACTCGCCATCGCCTATCGCGCGCTGGCCACCGGTGCACCACTGGTGCTGCCCGAGCCCCCGCACCCGGCCGCCCTTCCGCCCGCGGCGGACCCGGGCGAGGGCCCTGACGTGCTGCTCACGGCGCTGGACGGCGCACCCACCGATGCCGAGCTGCCCCACGACCGGCCCCGCGGGGCCATCCAGGACGTGGCCGCGGACAGCCGTGAGTTGCTGCTGCCGGCCGACGTGACGGCCCGGATCCGGGAGGTCGCCGGGGAACTGCGCTGCACCACGTTCATGACCGCGACCGCGCTGTTCGCCGCGGTCCTGGCCCGGCGGAGCGGCCAGCGGGACTTCCTGTTCGCGTTTCCGTGGGCCGGTCGCGACGTTCCGGGGAGCGCCGATGTGGTCGGCATGTTCGTCAACACCCTTCTCCTACGGGCCGATCTGACCGACGGGCCGACCTGGCGGGAGCTGCTCGCCAGGATCCGCGAGTCCGCCGTGACCGCTTTCCGGCACGCGGACACGCCCTTCGAACTGCTGGCCGCGGGCCTGCACCCCGGACGCGACCTGAGCCGTCCGGCGGTGACACCGCTCTACGTCAACGCGGTCGACGACATGCCGCTGCCGCCCCGGCTCGCGGACTCCACCGAATCCCGCTATCTGCGGCCGCCGGCGCTCAAGCTCAAGTACGAGCTGGAGCTGAATGCGACCGGAGGCGGCGACCGCCTCGAACTGTCCCTGACCTATGCGACCGCGCTCTTCGACGCATCGACCGTCGACGGGCTGCTGAACCGGCTGGCCGACGCCGCCCGCGATCTCACCACCGACTTGGAGGCCCCCGTGCTCCCCACCGCCCAAGCACAGACCCAGGACCTGGCATCCCAGGTGGCCGCCGCCTGGTGCGAGGTGCTGGACGTCCCCGAAGTGGCGCAGGACGTCAACTTCTTCGAGGCGGGCGGTGATTCACTGCTGCTCATCGTCCTCCTGGACCGGCTGTCCGGGCTCTCCGACACCGACATCGACGCCGCCGACCTGTTCCAGCACAGCACGGTGCGGGCACAGGCCGCGTTCCTCGCCGGGCGGGACGGCGACGCCGAGGAGCCGGTGCGGGAGACCCCGCACAAGACCGCGACGTCCCGCACGACGGGCCGCGGCCACCTGCTGGCCGGGGCACGGCGCCCGTCCGCCGGCACCGACGGGGAGCGCGACGCGTGAGCGATGACACCGCGATAGCCGTCATCGGGGCCGGCTGCCGCTTCCCCGACGCCTGGAACCCCCAGCAGTTCTGGCGCAACATCGCCGAGGGCCGGGTCGCCATCCGTGACCTCGATCCCGGCCGGCTGAGAGCGGCGGGCCTGACCGACGAGGTCCTGGAGTCACCCGACTACGTGAAACGGGCCGCCGGTGTCCCGGGGGCCGATGAGTTCGCGGCCGAGTTCTTCGGCTACTCCCCCACCGAGGCGGACGCCACCGATCCGCAGCAGCGCATCTTCCTCGAGGTGTGCTGGGAGGCGCTGGAATCCGCGGGCCGTCCCCCCAAGGGCAGCCCCCGCGTCACCGGTGTCTTCGCGGGATGCAGCCCCAGTACGTACATGACGGCGCTGCATGCGGGCCGCGCCCTGGAGGGCGGAGTCACCGCCGCCGTTGACGACGTGGCGCTGCACCTGGGCGGGCTGGGGGACTTCCTGTCCTCCCGGGTGGCCTACAAGCTGGGGCTGCGCGGTCCCTCGATCGGTGTGCAGACCGCCTGCTCCTCCGCGCTGACCGCCGTGCACTACGCGGTGCTGAGCCTGTTGTCCGGCGAGTGCGACCTGGCTCTCGCGGGCGGTGCCTCCGTCAACGAGCCACTGCTCGGCTACCGGTACCAGCCGGGCGGGCTCTCCTCGCGCGACGGCTACTGCCGGCCCTTCGACGCCCGCTCCACCGGCACCTCGTTCAGCTCGGGCGTCGGTGCGGTGGCCCTGCGGCGGCTGGGGGACGCGCTCGCCGACGGGGATCCGGTCCTCGCCGTCATCCATGGCACGGCGGTCGGCAATGACGGCTCGGCCCGCTCCGGGTTCACCGCCCCCAGCCCCGCCGGACTCGCCGACGTGATCGCCGCGACCCTGGATGTCGCCGGAATCCGGGGCAGCCGGCTGCGGTACGTCGAGGCGCACGGCTCCGGCACTCCGCTGGGCGACCAGATCGAACTGCGCGGGCTGACCGAGGGAGTCGGGGCCGGGAAGGACCCGGCCGAGTCGCGCACCGGCTACTGCGGCCTGGGCTCGGTGAAGGCGAACGTCGGACACTGCGGCCCGGCCGCCGGCATCGCCGGACTGATCAAGGCGGTGCAGGTGGCGCGCACCGGTGAGCTGCCCCCGCATCCCCTGTACGAGCGCCCGCGGAGCCCGGGAGTGCTGGCCGAGAGTCCGTTCACCATCTCGGCGGAGCCGGGGCGCGTCACGGACGGCGAGTGCTTCGTGCTCGTCAACTCCATGGGGCTCGGCGGCACCAACGCCACCGCCGTGCTGGGGCCGCCGCCCGCCCCGGTCCGGGGGCGGGCCCCCGAACGCGAGCGGGTCAGCCTGGTGCTCTCCGCCCGTACCACCGGTGAACTCGACACGCTGGCCCGCGACATGGCCGATGCGCTCGAAGGCGGCGCCGTGCCCGCCGCAGACGCCGCCCACACACTGCGGGTGGGACGGGTCTCGTTCGCCGAACGACGGGTGGTGACCGCGGCCCCCGAACTCCTGCCGCAGGCGCTGCGACAGGAGGCGCCCGGCACGCCTCGCCCGGTGCGCCGCGTACGCGTGGTCGTGCCCGGGGGCGAGGACGTGCACGGGCCGCTCGTGGAGCGGCTGACCCGGGCGCTGCGGGGCCGCTGCGAGGTGGTGACGGACACCGCGGACCGGCCCGGCCCCGAGGGCTGCTTCACCGTGGTCATCGGTGACGCCGAGCCCGCGCCGGGACAACACGTCCTGGACCCGGACGGGTCCGCGGAGGCGCTCGCCGACCGGACAGCCGAGGCGGTCACCGTCGCATGGCTGCACGGCGCCGACGTCGACTGGGAGGCCCTTGCCGGGGACCGCGGCCGACGAGTGGCCCTGCCCACCTACCCGTTCACCCGCACCCGCCACTGGGCCCTGGACCGGCTCCCCCCGCTCGCGGTGCCGCCCGCGGCCGTCGCGAAACCCGCGGCGGCGGACGACCGGTCCGCCGAGGCCGCGGCGCCGGCCTCCGACGACCCCGTCGAGGCCGACCTGCTGGGGCTGTGGCGGGAGCTGTTCGGAGTCGACACCCTCGGGCTCGACGACGAGTTCGGGGCACTCGGCGGAGAGTCCCTCACCGCGATGCGCATCGAGGCGGCGGTCCAGCGACGCCACGGGGTGTCGGTCAATGTGTTCCGGGCGGGCGGCAGCCAGGCGACCGTCCGCAGACTGGCCCGCGTCGTCACCGGGCTGAAGCCCGACGGCGGCGAGGCGGCCACCGGGACCGGGACGGCCGTGGAGGCGCAGGACGGCGAGGCCGACCTGCTCAACGCCGATCTCGCACTCGACCTGGGGCAGCCCTCCACCGCGCCGCGCGCCGACGCCCCGGACACCCTGCTCACCACGGCCACGGACCTGCTCGGCACCTTTGTCCTGCACGAACTGCTCAGGACCAGCCAGGGCCGAGTGCACTGCGTCGTACCGGCCGACGGCGAGCGGGAGGGGCGGGAGCTGCTGCGCACCCGAGCCGCCGCGGCCGGATTGCCGGAGCCCGACCCCGAGCGGGTGCGGCTGCTGCTGGGTGGGCCCGCGGCCCTGGGCGAGCTGCTCGAACGGCACGACGGTGCCCGTATCGGCCGGGTCGTGCACCGCGCCGAGCCCGTCGGGCGCACCGGATCGTACGCACAGCTGCGTACCGAGGCGCTGTTGCCGCTGGCCGACCTGTTGACGTGGATGCGGAAGCGCGGTGTCCAGGACTTCAGCTGTGTGTCGTCGCTGGCCGCGTGCGGTACCGCGCTCGGCGGTGAGGGAGCCATCCGGGAAAACCGCGATCAGCCCCTGGAACCCGTGATGGACGGGCCCGCCACCGTCGCCTGGGTGGCCGAACGGCTGCTGGAGCGCGCCGAGGAGGACGGCATGCGCGTCCGGGTGTTCCGTACGGGACTGCTGCTCGGCGCGACCGGCAATGGCGCCTGCGACCCGACGGATCCCCTCTGGCAGCTCTTGGCCGGCAGCTTGGCCGTCGGCATGCACCCGCGCGACGACCGGCCCATGGCCGTCACCCCGGTCGATCTCGCCGCACGCGCCGTCGCCGAACTCTCCTTCGCGCCGGGCTCGGTGGGTCGCGCCTATCACCTGGCCGGCGAGACGCCCGTCACCCCCGCATCGCTGTGCGAGCTGCTGGCCGGGGGCGGCCGCGCCACCCGCACCGTGCCCGACAGGCAGTGGCAGCGCGCCGTGGCGCTGCACGCCCTGGACCGGGAGAACGAAGCGCTCGATCCGCTGGCGCCACGACGGCTGAGCCGCTTCGCCCTCGGCGGCGGGCGGCTGGAAGCCCACGCCTGGTCGGCCTGGCTCGCCCGGGGCGGCCACGATCCGGCGCCCAGCCGGGAGCTGCTGTGGCGCTGCCTCGACTTCGCAGCCGCGCACCACCAGGCGTTCGCCGAACTACTCGCAGAGCACACCCGCACGCAAGGACTTCGATGACCGACCGCACCCTGTACGAATGGTTCCGCCGCACCCTGCATCGCTCGCCCGACGCAGTCGCCCTGGAGATACAGGACAGGGCCCTGACCTACCGGGAACTCGACCGGCGGGCCGACGCCGTCGCGGGTGGCCTCGTCCGCGCCCACGGCGGTGCGCCCCGCCGTGTCGCCCTGCTCGCCTCACGCAGCCTGACCGCCTTCGCCGGATACCTCGCCGCACTGCGGCTGGGGGCCACGGTAACCCCGCTCAACCCCACGTATCCGGCACAGCGAAACCAGTCGGTCTGCGAGCTCGCGGGGGTTGAGGCGCTTATCGTCGACGACAACGGCGCACCCCAACTCCCGGTGCTCGGTGAGGGTTTCACCGGAACGGTACTTCGGCTGACGGACGACGAGACCTGGGCACTGGAACCCGCGGGGGACCTGCCGCCGTACGCCACCACGCCGGACGACATCGCCTACGTCCTGTTCACCTCCGGATCGACGGGGCGCCCCAAGGGGGTGCCGATCCGCCACCGCAACCTCGCGCCCTACATCGGCCACAACATAGAGCGCTTCGAGGTCGGTCCCGGTTGCCGGATCTCGCACACCTTCGACTTCACCTTCGACCCCTCGGTCTTCGACGTGTTCGTCACCTGGGGCGCCGGTGCGACCCTTGTCGTGCCGCAGCGCACCGAGCTGCTGAAGCCGGTCGACTACCTCGTCGAACGGGGCATCACGCACTGGTTCTCGGTGCCCTCCGTGGTGTCGGTGACGGCGGGGCTCGGAAACCTGCCACCGGGCATGGCCACCGGGCTGCGGTACGGGATCTTCATCGGTGAACAGCTCACGTACCACCAGGCGCGGCTGTGGCGCGAGACCGCGCCCAACGCGGTGATCGAGAACGTCTACGGCCCCACCGAGCTCACCGTCGCGTGCACCGAGTTCCGGCTCCCCCGGGACCCGGCGGCATGGCCCGGGACCTCCAACGACACGGTACCCATCGGTCCGGTCTACGACTTCCTGGAGCATGTCGTCCTGGACGAGGAAGGACGGCCGGCGAGCGAGGGTGAGCTCTGCATCCGCGGCTCCCAGCGCTTCGACGGCTACCTGGATCCCGCGGACGACAACGGCCGGTTCCTCTCCTACGACCCCTCCTCCGGCGCCCCGGCCGAGGTCTATCAAGGGGAGGGCGGTCTCACGCCTGCCCACTACTACCGCACCGGCGACCGCGTCCGGCACGAGAACGGCACCCTGGTGCACCTCGGGCGGCTCGACAATCAGATCAAGCTGCGCGGCTACCGCATCGAACTCGGCGAGATCGAGGCCGCCGTGCGGCGCCGCCCCGGAGTGACCGACGCGGTCGTCGTCACGGTCGCGGGCGCGACGGAAACCGAACTCGTCGCCTGCTACACGGGAGAGGAGCAGCGGCCCGCCGACATGATGCTCTGGCTGCGCAAGCAGGTTCCGGTGCACATGGTGCCGCGGCGCTTCGAGCACCTGGCGGAGCTCCCTCTCAACCCCAATGGCAAGATCGACCGCCCGGCGCTGCGGCGGACCTTCGACGTACGGACGGGAGCCGCCTGATGGGCGCGCTGTCGATCCTGCGCGATCTGAAGCCGCGCCGAGGCGTCGTGGGCATCCTCGCGGTGAGCAACCTCGCACGGACCGTCGCCAATGGCTTCCTGCTCTCCGTCACCGTCCTGTACTTCCTGCGTACGGTGGACATCCCTTCGCAGCGGGTCGGCCTGGGACTGACCGTCTCGGCCGTCCTGGCCATGCTCGTCAGCATTCCGGCGGGGCAGCTGTCCGACCGCCTGGGCTCGCGTACGACATCGATCGTGTTCGGTGTGTTCCAGGGCATCGCGGTGTGCGGCTACACCCTCGTCGGTGGATTCACCGGCTTCCTGGTCGTGGTGAGCCTGTCCGCGATGGCGGACTCCGCCAGTGCGGCTGCCCGTGGCGCACTCATCGCCGACGCCCTGCCGCCGTCCGAACGGGTGGAAGCACGCGCCTATCTGCAGTCCGTCATCAACGTCGGCCTCTCCCTGGGCACCCTGCTCGGAGGCGCGGCACTGGCGGTGAACACCGCGGTGGTCTTCACTGCCCTGCTGCTCACCAGCGGTGTGCTGTTCACCGTCGCCGGCCTGCTCTGCCTCAGACTGCCGCGGACGGAGGCGGCCGCCAGGCCCGAGGACGCCAAGGGCAGCCACGTTCTCGCAGACCTTCCCTTCCTTGCGGTCGCCTTCCTCAACGCGGTGCTCGTGCTGGGCACCGACGCGCTCCTGACCGTGGCTCTGCCCATCTGGATCGCGGACCGCACGCAGGCGCCGGTCTCCGTCTACGCGGCGATCATGTTGCTGAACACGGTCGTCTGCGTGCTGTTCCAGGTCCGGATGAGCAAGGGGGCCGAGGACGTGGCAGGCGGCGCCCGGGCCATGCGCAGATCCGGGGTGCTCCTCGCAGTCTGCTGCGCCCTGTTCGCAGTGGCCGCCGGCCGACCCGTATGGGTGGCGGTCCTCTGTCTGCTGGCCGGTGCGCTGATCCATGTGTTCGGCGAGATGCTGCACTCCGCCGGTTCCTGGGCCCTGTCGTACGAGCTCGCTCCGGCGCACGCCCATGGCCAGTACCAGGGGTTGTTCGGCCTCGCCCAACGGGTCGGCGCGGCGGTCACTCCGCTCCTCGCCACGGCGGTCATCGTCGGCTGGGGCTGGCCAGGCTGGCTGCTCTTCGCGGGGGTCCTGCTGGCCGGAGGACTGGCCACGCCGGCGGTCGCGCGGTGGGCGCAGCGTACGAGAACGCCCCAGCACCAAGAGCCCCACGAGGACTCGCAGACCCCGGACGCGGTCTCCGCCTGAGCCGCTGCCCTTCGACATGGGGAGGACCCCTATGGATTTCAGCCTGTTCTACTTCGGTGACGACAGCGGCGCGGCGGACAGCGGGAACCGCTATGACCTGGTGCTAGAGGGAGCCCGGTTCGCCGACGAGAACGACTTCACCGCCGTGTGGACCCCGGAACGCCACTTCCACCCCTTCGGGGGGCTCTACCCGAACCCGTCCGTGACCGGAGCAGCCATCGCGGCGGCGACCCGTCGCATCGGCATCCGCGCGGGCAGTGTCGTCGCCCCTCTCCACCATCCGCTGCGGATCGCGGAGGAGTGGGGGGTCGTCGACAACATTTCGGGCGGCCGGGTCGGTCTCGCCTTTGCCTCCGGGTGGCACGCGGTCGACTTCGCGCTGCGCCGCGAGGCGTACGAGAACCGCCGGCAGCTCATGCTCGACACCGCTGAGCAGGTCCGGGCGCTGTGGCGGGGCGAGGAGATGACGGTGCTGGACGGTGCGGGCGAGGAGAAGAAGGTCCGCGCCTACCCACCGCCGGTGCAGCGCCGGCTACCGCTGTGGATCACCAGCGCCGGAGGTGTCGAGACGTTCCGCAATGCGGGCAGCATGGGCGCCGGTGTGCTGACGCATCTTCTCGGCCAGGACCTCGACGAACTCGCGGCGAAGATCGCCGCGTACCGTGAGGCGGTCGCGGCGCGGCCCGAGGCCGACGGCTGGACCGGCCATGTCGTCCTGATGGTGCACACCTTCCTGGGCGAGGACGACGACACCGCCCGGGAGCTGGTGCGTGAGCCGCTACGTGCCTATCTGCGCAGCTCCCTCGGGCTGCTGCTGGGCTCCGGAGTGGCCGGTGCCCGCAAGATCGACCCATCCCGGCTCCGCGAGAAGGACGTAGAGTTCCTCGTCGACAGGGCCTTCGACCGCTACTACGACGACGGCGGCCTCCTGGGCACGGTGCCCAAGGCCCAGCCCATCGTGGAGCGGCTGCGCGGGCTGGGCGTGGACGAGGTCGCCTGTCTGATCGACTTCGGACTTCCGACCGACGTCGTGCTCGACGGCCTGGTCCACCTCAACGAACTGCGGAAGCTTTCATGACGCACCGTCACTTCAGGCGCGCTGCCGGCCGCTTCCCCACCGGCGTGACGGTGGTCTCCGGCACGCTCGACGGCCGACCGCACGGGACGACCGTCAACGCCTTCACCACCGTCTCCATGGACCCGCTCATCATCATGGTGGCGCTCGGGCAGCACTCCCGGCTGCGGACGCTGATCCTGCACAGCGGCGCGTTCGCGGTCACCGTGCTCTCCGCCCGCCAGAGCCGCGACGCACGCTGGTTCGCGGCCTCCGACCGTCCGGACGGCGAGGAGGCATTCGTGGGACGGCCGTGGAAGCCGGGCCCGCACTCCGGCGCGCCGGTCCTCCTCGACGGCGTCGGCTACTTCGACTGCTCGGTGCGCGCGACCCACACGGCCGGTGACCACACGGTGGTCCTGGGAAACGTCGAGGCATTCGACGTGCTGTCCGAGGAGCCGCCGCTGCTCTTCCACGACAGTCGCCTGGTGCCCGCACCGGCGAACGAGAGCAAGGAACGCACATGACACGCATCTTCATGTTCCCGGGCCAGGGAGCCCAGCACGCCGGCATGGGGCGGGAGCTGTTCGGCCGCTTTCCCGAGCTGGTACGGGAAGCCGATGACATCCTCGGCCATTCGATACGGCAGTTGTGCCTGGACGACCCGGACAGTCGCCTGGGCAGCACCGAGTACACCCAGCCCGCCGTGTATGTGGTCAATGCGCTGGCTCTCCGCGCGGCCCGCGCCGAGGGGTCCGCCCCCGACGTGGCCATCGGCCACAGCCTGGGCGAGTACAACGCCCTTGAGGCAGCCGGGGTGTTCGGATTCGCAGAGGGGTTGCGGTTGGTGGTGGCACGGGCCCGTGCCATGGCCCGTATCGCCGGCGGCGGCATGGCGGCGGTGCTGGGCCTCGACGACGCGGTGCTGCGTCTGGTCCTGCGCAGGGCAGGGCTCGACGCCATCCAGGTGGCCAATCTCAACACCTCGGACCAGACTGTGATCGCCGGGCCGGCGGACGGGCTGGCGGAAGCCGCCACCCTCCTCCTCGACGCGGGCGCACGCGCGGTTCGCCGACTGGATGTCAGTGGCCCTTTCCACACCAGCCATATGACCTCGGCAGCCGAGGAGTTCGCCCCCGCGCTCCGCTCCCTCACACTCGCCGCCCCCGCCTTCCCCGTGATCGCCAACCGGACGGCCCGGCCCTATCCGGAAACCGGAATCGCCGACCTGCTGATCGGCCAGATCGACCATCCGGTGCTGTGGCGGAAGACCGTCGAGGCGCTGGATACGCCGGACGCCGAGTTCCTGGAAATCGGCGCAGGCCAGACCCTGACCCGCATGCTGCGGGCACTCCGCTCACACCGAGGAGATCCGTCATGACCGACCTCGCCGCACCGGCCACGGACAGCGTCTCGCTGATCCGCCCGCGCCCGGTGGCCGATCCCGCGGTGCGACTGTTCATGCTGCACCACGCGGCCGGATCGCACCTGGTGTACTCCGCGTGGGCGCCGCTCTTCCCCGAGGACTGGGAGATCTGCCTGCTGGAGGCCCCAGGACGTGGCCAGCTCGGCAATCTGCCGGCGTACGAGAGCGCCCCGGAGCTGGCCGACTTCTTCCTCGAAGATGTCGAGGAGCTGCTCGACCGGCCCTTCGCGCTGTTCGGGCACAGTATGGGAGCGCTGGTCGCCTACGAGATGACCGTCCAGCTCGCGGAGCACGGACTACCCGCCCCCGTCTGGCTGGGAGTCTCGGCGTGCGAGGCGCCGTACCAGACCAATGCTCCCGATCACCTGCGACTCCACTCCATGCCAGGCCCCGAACTACGCGCCGCGCTCGGGAAGATGGGCGCGATACCGCCCGCCCTGCTCGAGGACGACGATGTCTGGGCGGTTTTCGAGCCACGGGTGCGGGCCGACTTCACCGTCGCGGAGAGGTGGCAGCCGCACTCCGGGGCCGCGAGTCGCGTGACCGTCCCGCTCTCGCTCTTCGGCGGGGAAGACGACACCGTGGTCCCCGTAGACCTGCTGATGGCCTGGGCCGAGGGCGCGCAACGGCTTCTCGGGCAGCACCTGTTCCCGGGCGGCCACTTCTACTTCCAGGGGCAGGAAGCGTCGCTCGTCGCTCAGATCGAACTGGAGGTGGGCGCCCTGCTGCCACACGTCGCGGGTTGAGGGAGCCCGAACCCTGACACCTGGTCGACGGCTGCCTCGCCGGAACCAGCCTGGTCAGGGACGGCTGACCGGCATCAACACGAATTCAGGGTCAGTAGTTTGACGGGTATGTCTCACGGGATCGCCTGGACAGGCGCACACAGCACCACAGACAGATCCGCCGCCCTGCCCGGAATGCTCGGCGGGATATCGCTGACCTGCGCCCGTGGCCTCGACGCGGACGAGTTCCTTGTCGCCCTGGGCGCCGACCTCGACGAGCTGGCCGCCCGCACCCCGTGCAAGGACATCACCGTGCCGACGAGGCGACCAGGCGATCAGTCACCTCACGTCCATCGCGCCATGTACGGCACCTGCGGGGACTGGGTGTACGTGCTGGAAGACTGGGGCATGGCGACGTGGTCCACCGGCTGCCGAAAGGTGGTCTCGATGCGGTCCGGACCGGACGAGGAGATCGTCTGCGTGACGATGAACCGGTGGAGCCCACCGCAGATGATCGTCCATGCGCCAGGTGACGGGCGTGTCCTGCGGGCCGAATTCGGGGAGGACACGGGGGAGGCCTCCGCTCTGGACGCGGCACTCCACGCGGCGGGCGCGGTGTTCCCGGCCATCGGGGACGTGGGCGAAGCCGCCGTAGTGGCGTACTACGAGGAGCACGGGCCTCGGTTGCCCGAAGCGGTGTTCACTGCCGTCGGCAACTACTGCGGCCTGTCCATCGACCAGGCAGCCGTTCAGGTCGGCCACCTTCCCGCACTCCTGATCCCCATGGTGTGACGACCAACGGGACTTGCCCCACCCCGTGCGTACACAGGGTGGGGCTTCCTGTCACCCGCTCCAACTACTACGGCCCAGGTCAGGGAGTGAATCCCCACCTGGGCCGCTGCGTTGTCCAGACCGACTGAGGCGTCGCGCACCAACTCTGCACCACCCGATACCTGTTGGGGCCGGTCAGAGCGCTTCTTCCACTCGGCTGGGAGCAGCCTGCTGATCCCGGCGGCCACCCGCGAGTCAGGCGGTGGTGCGGGCCGCGGCGAGGTCGAGGGCGATGTCGGTGATCATGTCTTCCTGGCCGCCGACCAGCTTGCGGCGACCGACCTCCATGAGGATCGCGCGGACGTCGATGCCGTGGCGGCGGGCGGCCGTCTCGGCATGGCGCAGGAAGCTGGAGTACACGCCCGCGTAGCCGAGGGTGAGGGTCTCGCGGTCCTCGACGCTCCGACCTGCCGGGCCGCGCCGGCGGCGCTGGATCGGCTGCCCACCGCCGACCGCAACCCCGCCGCCCGGTGTCGACCCTCGATCGTCCGATTCGGCCTGCCCCTGAACGACCACCGCGACCAGGACGGCCGACTGGACGCCGCACAGTACTGGCACGACGCCGAAGCCGCGCGGGCTTCCCCACGGCCGGCCGGGGTACACCCTGATCCGATGGCGAGCCTGCCGGCCCGGCTCAGGGACTGTCGGGACCGATGGCGTTGTTGATGCGGCGGCCGATCTCGCGCAGCTGCTTCTGCTGGGCCTTGGTGAGGGGATCGAGCACCAGGCGGCGCACCTCCGCGACATGGCCGGGGGCGGCGTCCACGACCTTGCCCCAGCCTTCATCGGTAAGTACCGCAAGGGTGAAGCGACCATCGGCGGGGTCAGCGGTGCGGTAGAGCCAGCCCTCCTTCTCCAGGCGTTTGACTGCATGGGAGAGCCGGGAGAGCGAGCCGTCGACGAAGTCGGCGAGGGTGCTCATCCGCAGTTTGCGCTCGGGGCTCATGGAGAGCCCGGCCAGGATCTGGTACTCGAAGTGGCTGATCCCTGCGTCGCGCTGAAGCTGAACGTCCAGAGCGGCCGGAAGCCGCACCGCGGTGCTGACCAGGGCCAGCCACGTCGCTTGCTCGTCGTCGTCCAGCCAGCGGGGCTCGTCTGCGCTCATGCCCCATTTTAACTTGAACCCTCAACCCGGATACCCACCCCCTTGGCTTGAACGTTCAAGTCGAGTTACTTGACGATTCAAGTTCTACCGGCCTAGCATTGAGTTGAAAGTTCAATCAATCGACCGGAAGCGTCCCCCATGAACATCACCCTCTGGATCATCACGAGCGTCCTGGCCCTGGCCTTCCTCGCGGCCGGCCTGATGAAGATCAGCCAGCCGAAGGAGAAGCTCACCGCCTCGGGCATGGCCTGGGCCGAGGACTTCTCCCCCACGTCGGTCAGGGCAATCGGCGCCGTCGAGGCACTCGGCGCCTTGGGACTGATCCTCCCGGCCGCGCTGGGCATCGCACCGGTCCTGGCAGCCTGGGCCGCCCTCGGACTCGCGGCGACCATGCTGGGTGCCGCCGCGGTTCACCTGCGCCGGAAGGAGGCCAAGGCGATCCCGGTCAATCTGGTGCTCCTCCTCCTGGCCACCGTTGTGGCCTGGGGCCGCTTCGGCCCCTACGCCCTCTGAGCCTCCCCGCCCTCTCCCCTCTCCCCTCTCCCCTCTCCCCAGCGTGATCTTGTAGACAAGGAATCGACATGATCGACCGCCGCCACGTCCTCCGAGGCGGAGGCGCCGCTGCCCTGGGCGCCCTCGCCATCACCGCGGTAGCCAGCGGAACCGACCTGGCAGCCGCGGCCACGAGCGACCGGGAACTGCTCGGCGACCCGGCCTCCACCCCGCAGGCCGAGTCGCTCTGGCCGGCCCACCTGACCGATACGGAGCGCAAGCACCTTGAGGTCTTCGACGAGCTGGACTTCGTCGTCTACTCCGGTCAGAAGTGGGACCGGCTCGCTGAGAGCCACGCACAGAACATCCGCGTCCACTGGCCCGACGGCCACTACACGGACGGCATCGACCGGCACATCGCCGACATGAAGAGCCAGTTCGTCTGGGCGCCGGACACCCGCATCACCGAGCACCCGATCCGCATCGCCAAGGACAACCTGACCTCGGTGACCGGCGTCATGCAGGGCACCTTCACACGCCCCATGCCGGACGGCAAGGGCGGCTTCATCCAGCCCACGAGCAAGAAGTTCTCCATCAACATGGCCACGGTCGGCATCTGGAACAAGCACGAAGTGATGGAGGAGGAGTTCCTCTTCTGGGACAACCTGACCTTCTACCAGCAGATAGGCCTGGCCTGACCCTTGCGTGGCCCGGCGGTGCGGGACCGCCGAGCCACGCAGATCCGGAGGAGAAGCCAAAGCGATCACGGTCCCCGCGGCGCCGGCTCATATTCCTACGGATATTCCTACGTGCCGGGGCCGAGAAAGACGCTGGCATTTCGGGGCCCCGTTCTGCCATGGATCTTGCCCGTTCACGCCCGGGTCGGTCGGCGGACGGCGATAGATCGGCATACCCGTCTCCGCGGTGACGGCCTGGTGCTCGGTCATCTCGCGGCCCCGGTCCCAGGTGGGCGTCCGCCGCAGCTGGGGCGGGATGCCGAGAAGGCTGCGGGTGAGGTGCGGTGCGGTGCGGTGCGATCTGCTCGGGCTTGATGCCGTCGGGCAAACGCGACGATGGCGGTGTATCGACTGGTGCGCTCGACGAGCGTCGCGGCCGCTGAGGGCCGTGCGCCCATCACGAGGTCGCCCTCCCAGTGACCTGGGCACCTTGCAGTCCTCGACGTCGGCGGGGCAGGCGCTGATGCACACCGTGCCGCGGATCACGCCCCGCCCGGTGAGCCGACGTCGGTCTTGGGCCGGTGCATGGGCCGCGCGGTGCGCAGCCGCTGAGTGCCGACCCGCGATCTGCCCAGGCGCCCAGCCCAGCGCCAGTTTCACCTCCACCAGCGCCCACAGAGCGGGTCGTTGGGCAAGCTTGACCTACTTGCACGACGGCCTCGCCTCCGCCCCGGCCCGCGGCCGGGTCGGTGGGCAGCGCGGCGGCGGTCGGCGGGCAGCAGTCAGCGGCGAAGCTCACCCCGGGCCAGGCCGCGCTCCCCCAACGGCTCTACGACGAGCGGGAGAAGACCGTCCAGCAGATCCCCGTCATGTTCGGCGTTCAGCCTCCCCCGCTCGCCGGTGTACGGGCACCTCGACAAGACCAAGACCGTCCCCCGCCAGCCCAAAAAGGCCCCGGTCATGAAGCCCTGACCCCTCGTTTGCGGCCGGTGACACGGTTCTCACCAGCACCCCGAGCCGCGCCACTCCGCGCCGCCCGGGGCCCGTAGGTCAGGCGGCGCAGGACGGTCTCGGCGGGGCCCGGCCGGTCGCGCTCGTCGAGCAGGCGGGCGATCAGAACGGTGGTGAGCCAGATGGCCACGGCGATGATCAAGCCTGTCACGGTCGGGCCGGCGAATCGGTCGCCGAGGTCGAGCGTGAAGGGCAGCAGGAGGACGAGCCATGCCACCGACTGGAACAGGTATCCCGACAGAGACCGCCGGCCCAGGGCCGCGAGGGATCCGACGACGACGCCGGGCCGGGTGATCCGCATGGCGAGCAGGCCGAAGACGGCCACGTACCCAGGACCGGCGAACATGCCGCTGCCGCCGTGGAGCAACAGCGCCATACGGGCCGTCGATTCGTCGACGTGCAGCCATCCGGCGCTGATCAGGGCGGCCGGCAGTCCTCCGACGACGGCGATGCCGAGTCCGAGGACGGCGGTCCGTACGAGCAAGGTCCGGTGCCGGGCCGGCTCCTCGAGGACGCGACGTCGGGCCGCCCACATACCGAGCCAGGCGATGAGAATGAAAGGCAGGGTGATGAGGACGTGCGTCGGCCATTCACCCAGGCGGTCCAGCATGGAGTCGAAGTAGCCGGGCGCGGCGAGGGAGTCGACGTGGCTCACCGGGAGCGGGGCCGAACCGTCCGGGCCCGCGATAATGCCGTTCACGACGATCGCGCCGACGACGACCACCTCGACCGCCGACAGCGCCCAGATCACCAACACGATCCGGTGGAACCTGTCGCCACGACGCAGCAGCACCAGGGTCATCATGGTTCCGACGATCCCGTAGGCGGCAAGGAAGTCGCCGTAGTACAGCAGCACGGCGTGCGCGAACCCGAACGCGACGAGCCACAGGTTGCGACGCAGCAGGAGCGAACGAACCTGGTGCGGCGATGCGCCTAATGCGCCCTGATGGTTGGCGAGTTGGACGATGCCGTAGCCGAACATCACAGCGAAGACCGGATATCCGCGGGCGTGGACGAGGTCGAAGAGTAGGAAGGTGAATCCGCGGTCGGCGGCTTCCGGCGCCGGCGCGACGCCGGGCTCGCTGGCGAAGACGACCCCGGCGGCATTGGCCACCGCGATGATCAGGAGCATCACTCCCCGGGCCAGGTCCGGCGCGAGGGCGCGCTCGGCGTGCCGGCCCGGTGCGTGCTGCGCGTGGCGTGCGATGTCGAAACTCATGATTGTTCCCCCTTCTCCGACTTAATTTGCATGAGAAAGTATCTCGCGTCAACTAATAACCCGTCTGGCATGATGGGCACCGATCATCAGGGGCGAGTGAGGAAGCCATGACCAGCGAAGACTCCGTTCCGGCACAACTGCGCCGACTGTGGCGGCTGCCGGAGTCCTCGCGTCTCGGCCGGCCCGCGGTCCTCGACGTCGACCTGGTCGTCACCACGGCCGTCAGGACCGCCGATAGCGACGGCCTCGACGGCGTGACACTCCCCAAGGTCGCCAAACGCCTCGGCTTCTCCGGGATGTCGCTCTACCGGTACGTGGGATCCAAGGACGAGCTGCTCACCTTGATGGCCGACCACGCACTGGGCACACCGCCGGACATCGACGCCGGCGACTGGCGCGACGGACTGCGCACTTGGGCCGACGCCCAGCGCTCGGTGTTCCGGCAACGGCCGTGGCTGGCCCAACTGCCCGTCTCCGGACCGCCCTCCGGGCCGAACCACATCGCCTGGATGGAGTCCGCACTGGCGATCCTGGCCCGCACGCGGCTGGACTGGGCACACAAAGTCGGCGCCCTGTCACTGATCAGCGGCTATGTGGTCCAGTCGGTACGACAGGACCACGAACTCGCCCAGGGCAGACCCGAAGGACAGGGACAGGTCGACGCCGAACGGGCGTACGGCCGCGCGCTGATGAACCTCGTCGACCCGGAGCGCTTCCCGGAGACGGCCCGGCTGTTCTCCTCAACACTGTTCGAGGCACCGCCGTCGGGCACCCCGGACACCACGATCTCCGGCGCGGACTTCTCGATCGGGCTGGAGTTCATCCTCGACGGCATCGCCGCCCAGATCGAACGCTGCACGCCCTGAGGCTGTCCGGCCCCGAAGTACCTCCCAGGCACGCCGCCCAGTCACGCCGCCCACTTCGTTGAGCCGGCTCACCGCACGGCTCAGCGAAGCTCCCGGATGCGGACCAGGTTGCCCTCCGGTTCGCGGAAGGCGCAGTCACGGGGCGATCATCTCGGGGATGGTGCGGCGCTCGTCCTCGGTGACTCCCGGGTCGGCGGCCGACGGCGCCAGGAGGAGGGCCCGCCGCCGGGTCGGCACGATCGATGACGGCCCAGTCGAAGAACCGCTGTTCTGTCGCACCGCGTCCGGCTGAGGGCTTCTCACAGGACCGCTTCGGCATCGTCAGAGCGCCGTGAGGGCGTCAGATGCCCGTGACGGACCGATGGTCGCCGGCATCATGCGGAAGAGCCGGAAGAGCGCCGGAACGTTGACAGGGCAGGCACAATGAGTGCCCAGGGGATGAGAACGGGCGCTCTTGTGACAGCGGGCTATGTGAATGCCCTGAAGGGGGAGTTGTGCGGGTCGATGTGCAGGTGGACGGCGGAGAACGGGAACTGCGTTCTCTGTACGACTGGCTGCGGCAGGATGCTGCGGTGCGCCGCGGAGCGCATGTGGCCCTGCCCCAAGCCCCCTCCACGCCGGACCAGATGGGGACCCTGGCGGACGTTCTCCAGCTCGTCACCGACAACGGCTGGAGTGCAGCCTCCTTCGCGATCGCGCTGAGCACCTGGCGTCAGACACGACCCGGCCGTCGGAGCGTCACCGTACAGCGGGGCGAAACCACCGTGACCATGGAGAACGGCAGTGAGGCGGAACTGAACCGGCTCATCGAAATGTTGGAGCGACCCACTGGCGACGCTGGAGGCGCTGGAGATCAGGAGGGCCGATAGCGGTGGCGCTGCTGCCCGAAGCGGCGAACTCCCGCGCGGTCCTCATCGGTACCAGCCGCTACACGCACCTGTCGTCATTGCCGGCCGTGGACAACAACCTCACGGCGCTGGCCACCGCGCTGCGTGCGCCCTCCTCGTGGGAGCTCGCCGAAGAGCACTGCACGGCGATCGCGAACCCCGGCGACTGGACCGAGGTTCTGCGTGCCGTGCGGACCGCGGCCGAAGAAGCCACCGACACCCTGCTGGTGTACTACTCCGGGCACGGGCTTCTCGAAGAGACTCGTGGAGACCTCTTCCTCGGCCTGCCGCACTCGGAACAGGGCCGGTCCTACACCGGTCTGCCGTACAGCGCGCTGCGCGACGTCCTGCTCACCGTCAGGTCCAGGCGACATGTCGTCATCCTCGACTGCTGTTTCAGCGGGCGGGCGTTGGGCACGATGAGCGGTCCCGCCTCGATAGCGGACCAGGCGGAAATCGAGGGCAGCTATCTACTCGCCGCCTCGCCGGAAACGAGCTTCGCACTCGCGCCGGAGGGCGAACCCCATACGGCCTTCACCGGTGAACTGCTGCGGGTGCTCCACGATGGCGTGCCGGACGGCCCGGATCTACTGGACCTTGACACCATCTACCACACCATGCGAGTCGCCCTGCGCGCCAAAGGACGACCGCTGCCGCAAAAACGGGACCGCAACACCGCGGGTCGGCTCGCGCTGAGCCGTAATGCGGCCCGGGCAAGTGCGGGCAAAGATGCGGATGGCGACCGCGATCACATCGCCTTGGATGCGGCGCGGGCCGGCCCACTCGCATCGAATGTGGCCAAGGGAGGCGGGCTGGTGGAGTCCGCCGAAGCACTCCCGCGGCGCGGCACCCTATGGCGACGGAGCGGGGGCATCGCCGACGGCCCCAAGCGGCCGGGGCCCATACGGCGGCGCTGGTTCCTCGCGGTGGCGACGGTCGTGGTCGTGGCCGCGGTCAGCGGCGGCATCAGCCTGTGGGCGGGCTCCCGCTCGGAGAGCCTGGCGGACGGCGAGGACAAGAACACGGCCGGAAAGTCCACCCCCGGCTGGGAGACCGACCTCACGAAACTCGGCGCCCCCAACGCTCTTAAGAGCGGCTTCCGTTGTACGCCCGCCACCGACGGCGATCTGCTGTGCACCGGTAGCAGCCGGGGCATCCTGAAGCTGAACGCCGCGAACGGCAAGGAGCGCTGGCGGTACCAGGGCTCGGGCAGCCTCGCACGGTACGAGCGCACGGTGGTGGAGCAGGACGGCTCTGTCTATGCACCGGCCCGCAAGACGGGTCTCGGTGAGGGCAAAGGCATCGTCGCCCTGGATCCGGCCACCGGCCGCGTCAAGCGCACGTACGAGGTCCCCGATCCTCGGCGGGTCGCCGTCACCGACAGAGGTGTGCTCGTACAAAACGGCGCGAAGGAGCTGCGACTGTTCAACGCCAAGAGCCCGCGCACGCTTGCCCGTTGGAAGACGGACGCCGATGAGATCACCGGGGTCTCCAGCAACGGCAAGCAGGTGGTCCTGAACGCAAACGTGCGCGAGGACAAGGAGTACGCGTCCCATATCGAGCTCACCACCTCCGGCCTCGGCGAGCAGGGGGCGGTGGGTATCGTGCAGGAGGAGTCCCCGCGGTTCCCTCTGGAATTCATCGGGCGCGGCACCAGCCACACGGCCCTGTACTTCGCCGAAGGGGACCGCGACACCAGCGGTTACCATGCCGTCGACCGCTTCGACCCGAGCCACAACGCGAACGCGGTAATGCAACCCTGGCTGCGCGTCCCGCTCAAGACGCCCACGGACCTCCCGATGACCGCCTCGGACGACTTCGTGTACGCACCCGCGAGCGACGGGACGATCACCGCCGTCGACTGCCGGCGCGACCGGATCGCCTGGCGCAAGGACAGCCAGGCCCGTGGCATCAGTGAAGTGACCGTCCACGACGGGAAGCTCCTGCTCAGCGACGCGCAGGGGCGGCTGCACACGCTCGACGCCATAACCGGACGCCACCTGTCCACGGGCAAGCCGCACAGGGGGGCGGTGGACGCGGACCCCCGGTTTCCCGTACCGGCACCCGTTGTCATCGGCAAAGCGGTGTACGTGGTGACACCGGGCAACACGCTGTACCGGACTCCCCTGTCCGGTAAGGGCCACTGACCTAGTACTCGATCCTAGTACTCGATTCCTCTCTCGCCCTCGCGTTTCCAGCCGGTCGAGTGGCCCCGGAACGACCGCCAGGGCGACTTGTTCAGGTGTGTCTGGCTCTCCTTGATCGCCCTGCTGCGCGACCTCTACTGGCCCGGCTGCACTGCCCCCACCCTCTCTTGGTCGTTGCTATCCCTCGGAGGTGTTCGTCTTTTCGCGCTGCTTGCGGTAGAGCGCGATGGACTGCTCCGGCGGATAGTTGGGGACGGTTGAGATCTTGCCGGTGTCCTTGGCGACCACGAAGTTGCTGCCGCCCGGTTGCGCAGGAACCGGCCTGCCGTTCTGATCGACGGGCTTCGCGAAAGTGGCGTACACCAGATATCCGAGGTCGAATTCCTGGACATGCAGCGGCGCGAGGGAGCCGTCGAAGGAGCGGGGCTGGCCGTATTGCCTGCGCACCGACTCCAAGGCCTCTTCGGCGTTCGTGGGCGCGGCCTGCGGATCCGTCGGAGAGTTGTTGTCCGAAGTCATGCGAACTCCTTCGTCCTCTGTGGGTGCGTAGGCAGGGTCTGGGGCTGCGTAAGCAAGGTCTGTGGGTACGTAGGCAGGAAGGCGGAATGATGTGGTCGGGAAGTGGTGCTGTTGCTGCGTGGTGAGGAGGGCGGACGAATGTGTGCCGTCCGGCTATGGAATTGACCGTACGCCGGACTTTGGGCCCGGCGAGGCCCAGGGTCCGCTCGGTAGGGTCGGTCTCATGACTCAGGATATCGCCGCGTTGGTACGTCAACTGGCAGCCCCGGACCGGGACGAGCGTGATGCCGCGAGGGACAGGTTGGTGGCTCTCGGGGCGCCGGTCGTGGAGCACCTTCTGCCGCTGCTCCGGGACGAGGAAGCGCCGGGCCGTTCGCTCGCGGAGTCCTGTCTGGAGCATCTCGGACCTGCGGCGATCGAACCCCTGAGGAGGGTACGGCGCGACGGTCCGGGCGAGCTGCGGGCAACCGCTCTGCGCATGCTGGCGAACATCGGGGGCGGCGATGCCCTGAGCCCCGCGGATCTGGCGGCCGTCGAGCGGCTGGTGCGGATCAAACTGCCGGACGAGCAGCCCGGAGATCTTCCGGCCGAACTCTGGATCGCGGTTCCCGGTGCGGAAGTAGCGGACATCGTCGGGGCATTGGGTCTGCACGACGCGCGTTCCGCGACGACGGCCATGGGAGTGTCCGCCGCCGTTCATCAGGAGAATTCGCTGAATCTTCGTGCCGACGACGGAACCGAAACCACGGCCTACCGCGTGTTCATCACACCTGAATTCGACGGCTGGCGTCTCGTATACGGCGACGATTACCTCAACGACAACTGGGCGCACGCCGTGGCACGACTCAGTACGCAGTGCCGGGAGGCTCATTTCTATGCCGTGGACGAATACAACGGCGCGCGGGTGTGGTGGGTCTCCGAGAACGGACAGGACAAGCGCGGACATCGCACATACGGCGATCCCGAGTGGGTCGGAGAGCCGCTGGAGTTCGAACGCAATCTGATGCCGGACGAGAGCGACGACGAATGCGATCCCGAGGAGGCCGAGGAATACGCCGAGGGCGTCCGGGACCCGGAGGAAGTCGCGTCGTGGATCTCCATCCAGCCGACGGTGGTGGAGGTACTCGACAAGGTGGGTCATGGCTGGCTCGCCGTGACCAGCCAGGAGGCCGGCCATGGCCGGTTCAGGGGTGCCCTCGACATCTGAGGGGCGGAGTCTGACGGGCGGACCGGATCCCCTTTCGTCGGCAGCCCGAACCACGAGCGGCGTCGCCAGGGGATCCGGCCGAACGGTCACATCAGGCTCGGCTGGATCGTGCGCCAGGTCGAGTCCAGGTGATCGATATGCCGGTCCATTTCCCGGACCATGGCGTGCTTCTTATCGGTCGTCGCTTCATCCTTCCGCTTCTTGTATTCGCGATCGACGGCCTTCTTGAGATCGTCACGCACTGCCGCGTCGGTCTTCGCCTTGGCCGCCTCGATCTCCTTTGCCTTCCACTCGGCCGACCTGTCCGTGCGGCTGTTGATCCGGTCCTCGAGGTTCTTGCGCACCTCGGCCGGGACCATCTTGTCGACCTTCTTCTTCTCCACCGTCTTCTCGGCGTCGATCTTCTTCTTGGCCGCGACATCTTCCGGGTCGGTGCGATACGTGGTGCTGTAATACACCTTTGTGTCGTCGAGGGCCTTGTTCCGCAGCACAGTGGAACACTTCGCATGTCCCTGTCCGTTTCCGCAGGGCTCACGTTCCGTATAGACGGCCATCGGCGTGTACTGCTTGTCGCCCTGGTTGACGCGCTTCAGCCAATCGGCAAGGTGCTTCTCTGAGTGCCGGCCCGAGACGTACTTCTCACCGACCGGCACCGACGAGTCGGTGACGTAGTGCGTCTCGCGCTCGGGCGGCGGACCCTGGACCTCTAGTACCGCGTAATTGCGGTCCGTGAGGTCCGGGCTGTTGTGCTGCAGGCTGGGCGGCATATTGCCCGTGAGCTTGAGGTTGTCGAGGAACTTCTCACTGCTCTTGCGGTGCCCCCGCACGCCCAGTGATTCGTCCGAGTTCTTGGCGACGCTGTCCTTCGTGCTCTCCTTGGGGTCGCCCTCGTCCTTGTTGCGGTACGGCTTGTCGATGTTCTCCGGGTTCTTGCCCACGCCGTGCTGCTCATGGAATCCGACGCTGAGCCGGGCCAACGACGAAACGACCGCGAGTCGTTCACCGCGATCCAGATCCTTGAATCCCGGCAGTCGCTGCTCCAGATCGCTCTGGGTGAAAGCGCGCGGCCCCTGCCCCGCATCGGCGGAAGGCGGGTGGGAATCGCCGGTCGAGGCACGCAGAACCCGCGCCAGGCTCCCGTCGTCCGCCCAACGGTCCAGGTGGTCGTGGACGCGGTCGAGCGGGATCCGGTGCACGTCCCGGTCCCGGCGAAGCTCGTTCTGCAGCTTGTCCGGCGGAAGCCCGTACTCCTTGGAGCCTTCATTCTCCGCGTCGAGGGTGTGCTTGCCCTCCTGCTCCTGCTTGGAGGTATCGCTGTCGCCCCGGTCGTGCGGGTCGGAGTAGGGCTCCTTGTCGACGTCCATTGCGTTGTCGTCCGCATTGTTGTCCGCATTGTTGTCGTGCTTCGGGGGTGCGGCCGACGCGGACGTCGAGGGATTCGGGGTCGAATCGTTCAGGTTCAGGGCGGCTAGGCGCTCGTGGTCCGGCTCCGGCCGCCTTCTCTTGTTGTCGGTGGAGCCTGAGCCGGAGTTCTGATCGCCCTTCGGCGGCGCCTCGGTCGCCTTCCGCTTTCCGGCGGGTGCCTCAGGAGTCGGAGGCTTGGGGCGCCCGTCCGGGGTTGTCCGGTTCGGCCTGGCGTCCGGGGACGTGGGGCTCGGCCGCCTCTCGGGCGTGCCGGGAACGGGAGCGTCGGGGCGCCCCGGCGTCGGCTGGTTCCGGCCGTCGCGATGAGAGTCGCCGTCGCGCGCAGGAGTGTCGCCGGGGCGCGGCGGTCCGTCGGCAGGACGGCCGCTAGGACGGCCGGCAGGAGCATCCGAGTCGAGGGATGTGGACTGCTTGTTGTCGTTCGGGGGGCCGCTTTGAGTGTGCTGAGTGTTCGGCGTGTCGTCGGGACGGGAGACATCCGGCGAACTGCGGGGGCTGGGCGGGGAGTTGTCCGCCGAATTGTCGGCTCGGGCGCTGCTGGGATCGGCGCTGGCGCTGGGGTCGGCGTCCCGCGGCGGCTTGGCGGGGTCGTTCGCGGGCGGGGTGGCACCGTGATCGTTGTGCGCGGAGTCGGGCTGGTGCGGTGCGGGAACGGGCGGTGACGGGTGGTCGGACGGAGTGGTGTCGGATGGCGGGGGGTCGGACGGTGTGGCGTCGGATGGCGTGGTGTCGGATGACGGGTTGTCGGGCGAGGAGTTGTTCGGCTGCGATGTGTCGTGCGGCTGCTGAGCGTCCTGAGTGTGGTCGGGCGTGGGGGCGGAGTCGGGATGGTGGGCGGAGTGCGCGTCGGGGGCGGGATCGGAGTCGGAGTCGAGGGCGGAGTCGGAGTCGGAGTGAGCGTCGCTCGACTGATGGGAGTCGTCCGACTGGTGAGTACCGTCAGACTGCTGGGAGTCGCTGGACTGATCCGACGTCGTCGACTGGGTGTCATCCGACGCCTGGGAGTCGGAGTCCGCGTCCTGAGCGGGGTACAGCGGGTTCCGATCGGCGTCCAGCGGGATGTAGAAGACGTCCGTGGCGCCATCGGTGTTGATCGGCTGGTGGCTCACCTCGCCGCTCTGGGTGTCCACCCAGACGATCTTGCCGTCATGGTTGACGGCGTTGAATGCATGGCCTCCGCCGTTGGCCCAGTTGACCTGGACGATCGCGGAGGAGCCCGGACCTGCGTTCAGAAGGTCCTGGGCGATCGCGGCATGGCCGTCGGGGCTGGTGCCGGCGTAGGAGTGCGGGGCTCCCGTCCAGTCGATGATGTTTTCGTTGGCGTTCGTCTCCGGGGACCGGCGGTCAAGACTGCCGTCCGGGTTGAGGTCCGGCGTACGCGGCGCCGAGACCTGCGGATTCCCGTACCAGGTCTCGAGGAACGAACGGCTGCAGTCGGCACAGTTGTTGGAACGGCCGGGCACATCCGTACCGCCGTCGTTCTGCAACTGTGCCCACTTCCCGAACGGGTCGGGGAAGCGCTGCGGGGTGCCGTCCTCGTTGCGCGGGACTGCGGACTCCAGGGCCTGCTGGTCCGAGGCATCGGGCGGCAGCAGTCCGCCGGGCGCCTCTTGAATGCCGGAACGGATGTCATCGAGGCTGGGTCGGTCGTCCTGGGCGTCGGGCTCCGTCTCGGAATCGGCGGGGGCATCCGAGTCCGAATCCGAATCCGAGGTCTTGTCCGCGTCAGTGTCGTCCGAGGAGTCCTTGTCACCGGGGTGCGAATCGTCGGCCGGTGAGTCGTCGCCCTTCGTGTCGTCGTTGTTCTTGGTGTCGTCGTCGTTCTTGCCATCCCCGTCGTTCTTGGCGTCGTCGGTGTGACCGTCCTCGGGCTTGTCGCCGTCGGGGTCCGCATCGGGGCTCTCCGAGTCCGGCTTTGTGGTGTCGGAGGTCTGCTCGTCGCTCTGGTCCGTGTCCGGCTTTTGGGTTTCCGGCTCGTCCTTCTCCGGCTCGTCCTTCTCCGGCTCCTTGTTCTCCGGCTTCTGGTCCGAGGGCGGGTCGTTCGGAGCCTGGTCCTGGTCCTTGCCTTCGTTTTGGTCCTTGCCCTCGTTCTGGTCCTTGTGGTGATCCGTGTCCGGAGCCTGGTCCTTCGCGGATTCCGGCTCGCCGTCGGGCTTCTGCTCGGTATCCGGGGTGTGGCTGTCGTTCGGATCGGAGTCCGGCTTGTCCTCCGTGGGGCCGGACTCGGGCTTTTCCGTGCCGTGGTCGGGCGAGGGCTGTGTGTTGTCGCCCGGCGGCACCTGCTGATTCGGCGTGCCCGTGCCCTGCTCCGGAACGTGCTGGTCGGGGGTGGCGTGCTCCGGTGCGTCGTTGGACGGAGGCGTCACCGGCTGGTGCTGCGACGCCTCGTCGCCGCGCGGCTGCTCGGCGCGCGGCCTCTCGTGACGCGGCGGTTCGGTCTGCGGTGTTGTGGGCCGCGGTGTTGTGGGCCGCGGACGCGAGGCCTGGTCAGGCATACCCGGCCGCTGGCGCGAGGGCGGGTTGCGCGTCTCGCCGTAGGGCGCAGTGCGTGGGTCGCGGGCAGTCGGGTTGCCGCGGGCCGGTCCACCGTTGCCGGTGGCCGTGGAGCGTGGTGGCGCAGCGGCGGACGGTGCGCCGGCGGGGGCGTTCGGGCCGGGCATGGGGCCGCCGCCCATCACCACACCGGGCTGTGGGGACTGCGGGCCGGAGGAGGATGGCGCGGCGGAGGAGTTGGGCGCGTCACCGCCGACCTGCGACGACTGAGACGCACTCGGAGCGGGCGGTGCCGACGCCGCGCTCTCCGTCTCCATGATGGCGGGACCGTCGTCGTCCGGTCGGTTGGGTGCGTGCTGCTGAGGTGAACCGTACGAGGAGGGGCTGGAGTGGCTCGCGGGGGCCGCATGGGGTACGGCGCCCTGGGGTATGCCGCCACGGCCGCCCGCTGCGGTGCCGTTGCCGTTGTCGTTGTGCGACGCCGAGTGGTCCGAGCCCGAGGCCGTGGCGGGTGCGCTGTCCGGTGCGGGCGACGGCGATGGGTCGCTCTGGCTCGTCTGGGACGGGCCTTCCGGAACCTGCGGCGTCGAAGGGGAGGGCGAGGGCTCGGAGGGCGGAGAGGGCGACGGGGAATGCTGCGGCGACGGGCTCGCGTCGGGGCCCGAGTCGCCGGCGGCGTGGTGTTCGGGGGCGGAGGCAGGCGGGCCGTCCGCGTGGTCGGGCGTCGGAGACGACAGGTTGTCGGGGCGCGGGCCCGCATCCGGTGTCGGAGTGCTGTCCGTATGGGGCGGCGACTCCGACGGAGGGGTGTTGCCGGGAGCGTAGGAGTCTGGCGTGGAGGAACGGTCGGTTGATGATCGGTCGGGCGAGGATCGGTCGGGTGCTGCCCCGGAGTCAGTGGAGGAGTCCGGGGTCGTATGCGATCCGGAGTCCGGAGTCGGGTTCGCAGCCGATTCCGGTGCGGCCTGTGGTGCGGTGTCCGGTCGGGGGGTGGCGGAGGAGTCGCCGTGCGCCGGACCGTCCGGAGCGGGGTCGCTGTTCTGCGAGGAGCCGGACGCCGGGCTGCTGCCCGTGTCCGCTCGTGGTCCCGAGTCCGAGGACTCCCCCGACCCGGAGTCGGGGGAAGGACCCGCGTCCGAGGCCGGCCCCGCCCCAGAGTCCTGGGAGGGGCCCGAGTCAGGAGCCGCCGGCGGCGAGGAAGACGAGTCACCGCCGGACTGTGCTTCGTGGTAACCCGCATCGAACGGGGTCAGCTGGCTCGGAGGCGGGGAGTCGGATCGGGAAGGTCCGGTCGAACTGCCACCGTCCGCAGACGAGCCACCAGACGAGCTGCCACTGCCCGGAGAGGAACTGCCGCTGTCCGCAGACGAACCGCCGCCTTCGGTGGGCTGGCCGCCGCCTGAGGATGAACTCCCGTTACTTGCAGCGGAGTTCGTCGAAGCCGAGGGACCGACGGCCGTACTGCTGCCCCCTGAGCCGTCGCTGTGCGAAGGGCCACCGGACGAGCCACCCGTCCCCACAGACGAATCGCCGGAGCTGTCGGAGCTGTCGGAGCTGTCGGAGCTGTCGGAGCTGTCGGAGGAGGTGCTGCCAGAGGAATTGCCAGAAGACGAACTGCCGGAGGACGAACCCCCGGAGGGCGAACCGGCCGACGACGAAGCCCCGTCTGTCGACGATCCCGCCCCAGAGTTCCCACTCCCGCTCGGGCTCCCACTCCCGCTCCCGCTCCCGCTCCCGCCGCTATTGCCGCTGCCGCTGCCGCTGCCGCTGCCGCCACTCGTCTCACTCCCAGCGGAGGAGTCGCTCCCGGATTCATGCCCGGACTCATGCCCGGACTCCCCGCCGGAGTTGTGCCCCGCCGCCGATTCCAGCCCATTCCGGGCGTGGTGTCCGGCCTTGCCGCCCACGCCGTCACGCAGCGCCTCGGTAAACGTCTGCCCCGAGTTCTTGAGCGCGTTGACGCCTTCCTCGGCGCCCTTCTTCACCGTACGTCCGGCGTCGAATCCGTCCTGCGCGTCGAAGCTCATGTTCACGGACTGCGCGATGATGTCCGAGATCATGGCCTGCAGCGCCGAGACGGCCGGTTCCTTCACCGTCTCGAGGATCGCGTCGAGAATCTGCTGTGCGGCTTCCTTTATGAGCTTCCGTACGACGGCCCGTGTCGCAACCGTGGCCGCAGCGGCTCCCACCTCCGATAATCCGAAGGTGAACGGCGCCGCCGCCTGAGCCGCGATGATTTCCGCTGCGAGGATCGCCAACTGGGCAATCACCGCGACTTTCATGCCGATGACGAGTCCGGCCGCGGCATCCAGCGCGATGGCGATGGCTTCCGCCGCGGTACGGGCGTCGGAGAAGTAGCCCGAGCCGCCGGCGAACTTCTCCCACGTGGTGTTGAAGCCGTCGATGGAGTCGCCGGTGTTCTGCGAGAGCACGTTGCCGGCCGCCGTGACGCCCTGATGCTGGAGCTCCTCCACCCCGGCCGCGAATTCCCGCCATTTCTGGGCGGATTCCATCAACTTGTCTTCGTCTGCCGTGGGCCAGTTGAACCCCAGCATTTCAAGGACCCACTCAAGTGCGTCCGGCAGCATCAACGACACAGCTGGTTTCTCCCGGCTGGCAATGGTTCAGGTATTTACAGGGCCAAAGCAGGCAAAAAGGCGAAGAGATGGAGAAGGGAGCGTGGCTGGAACCCCGTCTTCGGGCCACACGGTGATGTGTGCGGCCCCAACGTATGTGCGTGGTCTTGACGGCACGTACGTGATCTCAGGCGTTGGGGCTCTTGAACCGAGCGAGCACTTGACTGTCCGCCTCGGCGTTCGCGGTGTGCTGCTTCATCATGGACTCATTGAAGTCCTCGTCGGCCTCATGGTTCTTGGCCATGTTGTTCAACCCGCCCCCGATGTCCTGGAGTTTGGCGGCGAGGTGGCCCATCGACTCGTACATGCCGTCGCGCAGCCCCTCGTAGACGACGCCGAACTTCTCCCCCAGGTCGTCGTCCCCCCAAGGCGGTGTGTCCTGCCCCTCCAAAGAGGTCAGAGCACTCTTCAACGTGCTGACAAGGCCCTGGTAGTCCTTACCGATCCGGTCGAAATCGCTGCCGCCCGTACGCAATGACGGAATGTCAGCCTTGAGCCCGTCTCCCACCGAGTTCCCTTCGCCTGGACGCTGCCACGGCCACTGGAGCGCGTCCGTGCACGGCTACGTCGGTACTGGAAAGCTTAGCCACCCCAGTTGACATGTCCTCAAGATGCGACTTGCTACAGCCTCGTCACAGAGTGCGGACTTCGCTGGGATCGCGCGCCTTGAGTCGACACATGACCTACGAGTGACCTGCCGACCTTTCGCCCTACGCTACGACGGTTCTGCCGTTTCTGTGTAGCGGGCATGTTTCCGGATGCGGCGCACGGTTGTCGCCAAGTCTTGAACCACGCTGTGGCGCTGGGGCCGTGGCGTCGCAGTCCCGCTCGCTGTCTCAGTTGATGCGGTGCGGACCGGCGCCGGCGTTCCGTGGTGATACCAGGTCTGGGTGTGCAGCCAGGACACGTAGCCGTTGGACCCACCCATTAGGCCAAGTCGAATCAGGCCAAGCCGAATCAAGCGAAGTCGAATCAGGCGAAGTCGATGGCGGCCAGCGCGGGGCCGGCGAACGCCAGCGCGTACTGCAGCCTGACGGCTCCGCGCCGTGCTGCGTGGCTCACCACAGCGCTGGGCAGGCAAAGCGCCAACAGTCCCGCGACTGCGGACAGGCCCATCGACCAAGGAGCCGCACCCACCAGGGGCCCGCTCGCCCCGTCGCCGCTGTACGCCTGGTTGAGGACGATGATGAGGAACGCCCCGAAGGCAAAGGCGAGCAGCAGGAGGCCGATACCGGCGAACACGCGCACTGCCGACGTCGACGGCGCGAACGGGTCGGTCGTCGCCGTAGCGGGGGCAGCGACGGGTTTCGGGTCGGGTGCGGTCATGACCGCCATCCTCGCCCACGCGTGCCGCCCGGTCATCGTGACGAATACTCATGAGCGGCGAGAGCACGTACTCACATAGGCGCACACACACATAGGCGTCCAGCCTCATGGCGGTTGCGTGGCAGGAGCGCGAGGCGGCCGTTGGTGGCTCGGCTACCGCCCTTCACACAAAACATGCATTTCTCACGACCTCTTCGTGACACTCATGACTGGTTCACGCTTCCGCGGCGTGAAAACGTCGTGGCGTAACCGGCCGAGGGAGTGGGATGAACAAGGGATACGCGGTCTTCTGCGACGCTGACCGACAGTTCTACGACGCTCCGCACCGGTTGTCCACGGACGCCCAAGGCCGCGGCGCCCAGTATCCGATTCTGAGCCGGGAGTTGCCGGCCGGGTGGCAGCGTCATCGCTCGGGTGACTGGCTGGCGTTCCGGCCGCTCGACCGTGAACTGCCCCGTCAGGGCTGGAAGATCCACGTGTCGGCCTGTCTCGACAACGCCGAGCGGGTGCTCACGACGGTCTGGGAGTACTGCGTACCGCGCTCGGTGGCCTTCAAGTGCATGCCGAGCCGGTACCTGCTGCACATCCGCAACGCCAAGTACACCGACCGGGGTGCAAGCGGAAAGTTCATCACGATCTATCCGGCCGATGAGGAGCAGTGCCGCGTCATCGCCGAGGAGTTGGATGCGCTGCTGGCCGGTGAGCCGGGTCCGTACATCCTGAGTGATCTGCGCTGGGGCGCCGGTCCGGTGTATGTGCGCTACGGCAGTTTCACCGAGCGGCACTGCTACGACGACAAGGGCGAGCTGTGCCCCGCTGTCGAGGACGACCGGGGCCGGCTGGTTCCCGATCGCCGGGAGCCCGCGTTCCGGGTTCCGGAGTGGGTCTCGCTCCCGGAGTTCCTCAAGCCGCATCTGGAGGCGCGCTCCGCCACCACGGTCGCCGACCTCCCGTACGCCATCGAGCGGGCGCTGCACTTCTCCAACGGCGGTGGCGTCTACGTCGGTCGGGACCTGCGGACGCAGCGGCAGGTGGTGCTGAAGGAGGCACGGCCGTACGCGGGCCTGGCCGCGGACGAGGCGGACGCGGTGGCCCGACTGGCGCGCGAACGGGACGCCCTGCGGCGGCTGTCCGGGCTGGGGGTCGCTCCCGAGGTGGTGGACTGGTTCACGCTCGGCGAGCACACCTTCCTGGTGTTGGAGTACGTCGAGGGGCGTCCGCTCAACAGCTTCTTCGCCCATCGGCATCCCCTGATCGAGTCCGATCCGAGTCCCCAGCGGCTGGCCGAGTACACCCGGTGGGCATTACGCATCCACCGACTGGTGGAGGAGGCCGTCGAGGCGATCCACGCCCGGGGCGTGGTCTTCAACGACCTCCATCTGTTCAACATCATGCTCTCCGAGGACGAATCCTCGGTGGTGCTGCTGGACTTCGAGGCTGCCTCTGTTGATGACCCCGGCAGCCGGCAGGTGATCGCCAACCCAGGATTCGTGGCGCCCGCCGACCGCCGTGGCCCCGACGTCGACCGCTATGCCCTGGCCTGTCTGCGGCTGGCCCTCTTCCTTCCGCTGACCAGCCTGTTCGCCGTGGATCGGGCCAAGGCCCGGCATCTCGCACAGATCGCCGCGGAGCAGTTTCCGGTTCCCGTCGAGTTCCTCGACGCGGCGGTCGAGGAGATTCTGCGGGGGTATCGCAGCCCGGGCGGGGCGGCCGGGCCTGAGGCCCCTTCCAGGTCCGTGACGCGACCCGAGACGCGATCCGTGGTGCGGTCGGTGGCGGGAACCGTAGTGCCCTCCGTGACGGAATCCGCAGGGGGATCCGTATCGGGATCCGCGCCGGAGGCTGTGCAACGGTCCTCCGACGACGGGCGCGGAGGCGGGGGCAGGCGCGCGGACGCATACCTACCGGTTTCGCTTGCCGACTGGCCACGTAGCCGGGACTCCGCGGTCCGCGCGGTGCTTGCCTCCGCAACCCCGGAGCGTGAGGACCGCTACTTTCCCGGCGATATCGGCCAGTTCGCCATCACGGGCGGCGGCACCTGTTTCGCGTACGGTGCGGCCGGCGTGCTGTACGCCCTCGACGCGACCGGCGCCGAGCGATGTCCGCAGGCGGAGGAGTGGTTGCTGCAGCGGACGAAGGCGCCCGCGTCGGGCAGTCCCGTGGGCTTCTATGACGGCCTCTCCGGCGTCGCGTGGGTCCTCGACCGGCTCGGGCACCGTGCACGGGCCCTGGACCTCGTCGACCTGGTGACGGCGCAGAACTGGCAGGACATCGGACCCGATCTGCACGGCGGACTGGCGGGGGTGGGACTGGCGCTGGACGAGCTGGCCGAGTCCACCGGCGCCTCCGGATTACGGGAGCAGGCCCTGCGCTGCGCCGAGTTGGTCGCGCACCGGCTGGGTCGGGCGGTGGCCGGGGATGAGCCTGCCGGGCCGGCCCGTCGTGCCGGGCTGCTGCACGGCGACAGCGGGGCCGCACTGCTCTTCCTCCGGCTGTACGAACGCACCCGCGACGGCGCGCTGTTGGACCTGGCCGGCGATGCCCTGCGCCATGAGCTGACGCGCTGCGTGCGGAGCGCGGGCGGAACCTTGCAGGTCAACGAAGGCTGGCGGACCATGCCCTACCTCGGCGCCGGCAGCGTGGGCATCGGGATGGTGCTGGACGACTACCTCGCCCATCGGCACGATGACGGGTTCGCGGCGGCCCGGGGCGAGATCGTGCAGGCGGCACAGGCCAAGTTCTATGCCCAGCCGGGCCTGTTCCGCGGCGCCGCCGGCATGGTGCTGTATCTGAGCCGGACCACCGCCCCGGGACCGGGTACCAGCGCCGCGGACCTGCGCCGCCAGATCGACTCCCTCTCCTGGGGTGCCGTCCCCTACCAAGGGCATCTGGCCTTCGCCGGGGAGCAGATGATGCGCCTCTCGATGGACCTGAGCACCGGCACGGCCGGATGCCTGCTCGCCCTGGGCAGCGCGCTGCACGAGAAACCCGTGCACCTGCCCTTCCTCCCGCCGCTCCAGCGGCCCTGAAGCCGGCCCCAGCAGGGGTCGAACACGAAAGTCACCCCCGTCCCCATAACGAAAGGAATGATCATGTCGCTTCTCGACCTGCAGACGATGGAGACCCCCAAGCCCGAGGCCACCGAGGAGCTCCACACCGGCAGCCGCGCGAGCCTGCTGCTGTGCGGCGACAGCAGCCTGAGCGTCACCACCTGTAACTGACTGCCGGTCGCCGCAGTCGCCGCGGGGCACCAGGTCCCGTGGTGACGGGGTAAGGCGGGTTCCGGGCACCAGATGCCCGGAACCCGCCCACCCGTATGGAGCCCGCCCGTCGTCCGAAGGAGGCTCGGTCGCTCACATGGTCCCCCGCACCTCCCCCACACCCGGGCCCTCCTCTCCCGCGCGCCAACCGGCCGCCGGGCAGCGGCCGGACTCCGATGCCGGGCAGCGGCAGGATTCCGGTGCCGGGTCCGTCCTGACCGGTGCGTTCCGGCACAGCCGGGTACACACCGTGGCCGTGTGCCTCTTCGGTACCGCCTCCGCCGCCACGACCGTCGCGCTGCCTGCCGTACTCGGCCACACCCTCGACCTCGTGCTCGGCTCCGCGCCCGGAGTGGGCACCGCCCTCGCGCTGAGTGCCGTTTTGCTGGTGGCGGAGGTGCTGTTGGACGCCCTGGTGGCGCTCACCGGCGGTGCCGCCACCGCCCGCAGCACCGCCTGGTTGCGCCGGCGCGGTATCGACCATCTGCTGTCGCTCGCCCCGCATCGCGCCACGGATCGCTTCACGATCGGCGATCTGGTGAACCGCCTGACGGGCAATGCCGCCGAGGCCGGATGCGCGCCCACCACCACCGCCGCCGGCCTGGCCACGCTGCTCACGCCGGCCGGGGCGCTGGTCGCCCTGGCAGTCACCGACCTCTGGCTGACGGCCGTCTTCCTGGCCGGACTCCCCCTCCTGACCCTTCTGCTGCGGACCTTCGCCCGTGGTTCCTCCGACAGCGTCCGGCGCTATCAGCGCGTACAGGCGGAGATCGCCTCCCGGCTCGTGGAGGCTCTGGGCGGGGCCCGGACGATCGCCGCCGCAGGAACCGCGGGCCGGGAGCGGGCCCGTACCCTCGCCCCACTGCCCGAACTCGGTGCGCAGGGCCGCCTCATGTGGCAGGTGTACGGGCGGGCGGCGGTCGGCAGCAGCATTCTGGTGCCGATGCTGACCACGGCCGTTCTCGCGGTGGGCGGACTCCGGCTCGCCGACGGCGCCCTGACCGTCGGTGGTCTGCTGGCGGCGTCCCGGTATGCGGCTCTCACCGCGGGCCTTGGTGGGGTGATCGGCCAGCTCAACGCCTTGGTGCGGAGCCGGGCCGCAGCCCGCCGCATCGGCGGACTGCTCGCCCTGCCCCCGGCCGGGCACGGCTCCCTGCTGCTGCCCGCCGACGGCCGCGGGCGGCTCGAACTGCGGGGGGTCACCGTCGCCCGCGACGGCGTGCCCGTGTTGCGCGATGTGGACCTGCTCGTGCCCGGCGGAACCACCATGGCGGTGGTCGGGCACTCGGGGTCCGGCAAGTCCCTGCTGGCCGCCGTCGCGGGGCGGCTCACCGATCCCGACGGCGGTGCGGTGCTGCTGGACGGGGTCCCGCTCGATCAGGCCGATCCGATGCAGCTGCGTCGGGAGGTCGGCTATGCCTTCGAACGGCCGGCACTCTTCGGCGACACCGTCGGCGCGGCCATCGCGTTCGGGCCCGAGCGGGCTCCGGCACACGACGTCGAGGCCGCGGCCCGGGCGGCCGGCGCCGACCCGTTCGTGCGGCTGCTGCCGCGCGGTTACGCGACACCGTTGGCCGACTCCCCGCTCTCCGGGGGCGAGCTCCAGCGCCTCGGCGTGGCGCGGGCCTTTGCCCACGCCGGCCGCCTGCTGATCCTCGACGACGCCACCGCCAGCCTGGACACCGTCACCGAACACCACGTCAGCCGGGCGCTCCTGCAGGACGTACGGCCGGGCACCCGGCTGCTGATCACCCACCGGCTCTCCTCCGCCGCCCGCGCCGATCTCGTCGCCTGGCTGGAGCACGGCCGGATACGGGCGGTCGCGCCGCACGATCAGCTGTGGCAGGACGCCGACTACCGCGCGGTCTTCGCCCCCACCGCCCCGGCCCCGGGGGCCGCCTCGTGACCACGGCGACGATCCGGCTGCTGCCGCGAGCGCTCCGTTTCCTGCGGGCCCGCACGCGGGTGGTCCTGCTCTTGGGCGGCTGGTCCCTGCTGGAGTCCGCGCACACCTTCGTCAGCGGATACGGCGTGGCCAAGGCCCTGGACGACGGCTTCCTGGTCGGCCACACCGGCACCGGAATGGGCTGGCTGGCAGTTGCCGCGGTGGCCATCGTCATCAGCGGGGCCGCCGGCCGAGGTGTCTTCCGCGGGCTTGCGGACCTGGTCGAACCGCTGCGTGACGTCCTGGTGCGTACCGTGGTGACACGGGCGCTGGACCAAGCGGTCGCCGATCCGGCCCGCACCGCGGACACCGCGGTGGTCTCGCGGCTGACCAACCAGACGGAGCTCGCACGGGACAGCTTCGCCGGACTCGTTCTGGTGGCCCGTTCCTTCGTCTTCACCGCGGCAGGGGCGCTGCTCGGGCTGGTCTCCCTGGCCCCGCAGCTCCTGCTGATCGTGCTGCCGCCGCTCATTGCCGGACTGCTGCTGTTCCTGGCCACCCTGGCCCCCATGGCACGTCATCAGCGCGCCTTCCTGCACGCCGACGAAACGCTGTCGGCGGACTTCGGTGCCGTTGCCGCGGGGCTGCGCGACATCGCAGCTTGCGGGGCACGCCCCACCGTCGCGGCACGCGCATACGGCCTGATCGACGCCGAGGCACGGGCGGCCCGGCGCCTCGCGGGCTGGGCCGCCGCCCGCTGTCTCGCACTCGGTGTGGCCGGTCAACTGCCGGTCCTCCTGCTGCTCCTCAGCGCGCCCTGGCTGCTACGGCAGAACCTCACCGCGGGGACCGTGCTCGGTGCCCTGACGTACCTGACGCAGGCGCTGCTGCCGGCCCTGCACACCCTGATGAACGCGCTCGGCTCCGCCGGTACCCGGCTCCTGGTCGTACTGGATCGGCTCACCGGGGGGCGGAGGCGGACACCGCTGGGAGGTGGGTCGGTTGACGGCGCCCACCCCGATGACGCGTCTCTCTCTGTCCCTGGCTCCGTCCCCGCCTCCGTCCCTGTCCCCCTCTCTGTACCTGTCGCCGTCTCCGTCAACTCCCCCACCGCCACCCATCCGCCTGGCCCCCGCGTCGAACTACGGTCGATAACCTTCGCCTACGGTCCGGGTGCACAACCGGTCCTGCACGACCTCGATCTCGTCGTCGAACCGGGCGAGCACCTCGCCGTCGTCGGCCCGAGCGGCATCGGCAAGTCCACACTGGCCGGCCTCATCGCCGGGCTCCTGGCCCCCACCGCCGGAGCGGTACGAGTAAACGGCCGGCCGCCGACCCTGCACGCTTCCGATACCCACGCCGGTCCCGGTCCCGGCCTCCTCCCGGATCCCGATCCGTCCCGGCTGAGGGTCCTGATCCCCCAGCAGGCATACGTCTTCTCCGGATCCGTGCGTGACAACCTGCTCTATCTCTGCCCTGACGGTGCGTCCGACGCCAGCGTGGCAGCGGCATCGAACGCCGTAGGCCTGAGCTCGTTGGTGTCCCGGCTGGGTGGACTGGATGCACGGATCGACCCAGCGGCGCTGTCGCAGGGCGAACGCCAGCTGATAGCGCTCGGCCGGGCCCACCTCTCGCCGGCACCGCTGCTCCTCCTCGACGAGGCCACCTGCCACCTCGACCCCGCGGCCGAGCAGCGCGCCGAGCAGGTCTTCGCCGACCGGCCCGGCACGCTCATCGTCATCGCCCACCGGATCACCTCGGCCCAACGCGCCGACCGGGTCCTGGTTCTGGACGGCATCCGAGCCACCGTCGGCAGCCATACCGAGCTGCTGGAGCGCTCGGTCCTCTACCGCGAGCTCGCCGGCAACTGGCAACCGGAATCCGTCGAACGGAGCCGATGACGGCCTACACCCAGCCGGCGCCCTGCGATATGCGAATCGCATCGACCCGGTTTCGGGCACCGGTCTTGCGGTTAATGGCAGCCATGTAATTACGTACCGTTCCGCTGCTCAGATGCAGTTCGCGTGCGATCTCCGGAACCGACGCGCCGCCCGCGGCGAGCTGCAGCACACTCAACTCCCTGGCGGTCAGCGGCATATCGGCGGCCTGGAGAAAGTCCAGCGTCAGCGTGTGGTCGACGTAACGCTGTCCCTTCGCGACCAGGTTTATGGCGTGCCGTAACCGGGCCGGCGGCGCGTCCTTGTCCACAAACCCACGCGCCTTTGCGGCGACAGCACGCCGGAGAGTGCCGGGACGGCAGGCGCTGGCGAGCACGAGCAACTCACATCCCGGCCCCCCGGGATAGCCCGCCGCCTGCACCGATCCAGCGCAGTCACCGTCCACCACACACACCTGGGGCCGGAAGGAAGCCGCCTTGCCGGGGGCGCTCGTCCAGCAGGCCGCGATCGCGTCGATCTCCTCCTCGTCTTGCAGCAAAGCAGCAAGCCCTGATCGCACCAGCCGTGTCTCATGAACCACCAAGACCCGGATCACACTCGCCCCTTCGTTCGGCCAAGCAGTTTGCACTGCTGAATTGTCACGGCCCCGGATTTCCGCCAGAGGGAGCTTCGAAGGAATTGACCAGAAATTGCATACCTGTGCCGTGCTGACGCTCCGTTCATTACCGGCGGGAATAGCGAGACTCCACAACGCCTCACACATTCCATCGATCGCGGCCGTGCCCTCCGCCACAGCCAACGGTCCCGTACGCACGGAACTCACCGCAACACCCCGTCGGCCACGCCCAACGTCCCACCTCCCGCACGAAAGCAGAATCAGAGGAACTTCACACACCCTCCACGACGAGGCCGCAAGCGACACGTCCCAGGAGACGACCGCTTCCCGCCACACTCGACCTGGCGGCAAACCCTGCTCACGTCCACCTCCGATGCACATGTGACGGCTGCGGCGCATGTGACGCGGCCGAATCGGCCTCCACGTCGTGCACGGCGTTCGGGACAACCGACCCCCACCGGACGTTTTCGACGGTGGTTTTCGGCGACGCCGGTCCCGGCCTTCAACGCAGTTCCCAGATCCAGTCCAGCAGGTGAGTCCCAGACTGCGGGTGCCCCACTGGGAAGCTGAGCGGGCCCTGTCGCCCCGGGGGCGCGGCAGCATCGCTCAGGAGGTCAGGAGGTCAGGAGGTCAGGAGGTCAGGCCGAGGGTCTTCTTGGCCAGCTCGAACGCCGGGAGCATCGCCTTGTGCTCGTCTGTGTTGAGCCCTCCGAGATGGATGACCACGCCACCGTGCTTGGTCATCACGGCCAGCGCGCGTTCGGGCCTGACCACGCCGGCGGACAGATCGGTAACGGTGTAGCTGGCCTCGGTGACGGGTAGGCCACCGGCCTTGGCCTCGCGGAGCTTGACGTGGCTCTCGAAGTTCTCGGCGGCGACGAACTTGTTCATCAGTGCGCGGGTTGTGCCGCCGGGCGCGGCGGCCCCCTTGGTGCCGGACCACACGGTGAGGAAGCCGATGTGCCCGGCGGGCTTGGCGTCGAGTTCGCAGGCGGGCGTGAGCGGCCCCTGATGACCGAGCGGTCCCATCCGGTCCACCGTCGCCTGCGTGATGGCCTCCGCCTCCCAGGACGTCGCAAGGGCGAAGTGCACCGGCAGTTCGCACGCCGTGCCCTTGTCGCCCAGCTTCTTCTGGGCGACCTTCTTCTTCTCGTCCCCACCCCAGCCGAACGAGCAGCCGCTGAGCACGCTCATCACGACCACCGCACCCACCACGGCCTGCGACACCTTGCGCATTCCGAAACTCCCCCACCTTTGAGCATGAAGTTTGAAAATTCGCCGCAGCCTACACAACAAGTTTGATCTCGAACTACACGAAGCGGCCGGCAGCTTGGTCGAGCTGGTCACCCTCCCCACCGAGGCATGCGACCTGCCCCTCCCCCCATGGCGATCGCCACCACGGTCAATCCAGCAAGCCAGCGGCACATCGGCCTCCATGTCGACAACTGGGGCCGTCTGCCGAACACCCTCCAGCCAAGTCGCGCCGTGGGCACGCCAGAACGGCACACGTGAGCCATGTCACTTGCCGGGGGTGCATAGCGGGGCAGGGGCCAGTGTCTTATCGAAGGTGTAAGGGCGTGTTGAGGTGAGGGGTGACGCTGATGGGGCTGGTGCGGGCCGATGAGTTCGACCGGTTCGTGGCTGCTCGGTGGTCGGCGTTGCTTCACCTGGCGCGGCTGTTCACCGGTGGAGACCGGCACCGGGCCGAGGATCTGCTGCAGGAAGCGCTCGTCAAGCTGTGGTTTGCCTGGCCGAAGGTGGCCGGGCAGGCGCCCGAGGCGTATGTGCGCAAGGTCCTGGCCCGTGCTGCGGCTCGCTCGGCACGGCGTCGCTGGTGGGGCGAGCACCCTGTGGACCAGCTGCCCGACCCGCCCGAGGTGGCAGATGAGACCGCTGCCGTGGACGAGCAGACCCGGTTGGAGGCCGTGTTGGCGTTGCTGCCGGCGCGGCAGCGGGCTGCGGTGGTGCTGCGCTACTACCAGGACCTGCCCGAGCGGGATGTCGCGGAGGTGCTGGGCTGTCCGGTGGGTACCGCCCGTTCACTGACGGCACGCGGCGTTGCACGGTTGCGTCAACTTCTGGCTGAGGCAGAGCCGGTGGAGTGAAGAGGGAGCCATGGATCACTTCGAGCAGGAGCTGGCGCGGATGATGCGCGACAGCCAGGAGGACACGCTCTATGAGGACCGGCACCGAGACCGACTGCACGCCGGCGTTCGGGCACGCCGGCGGGCTCGAGCGGCCTGGACGGCCACCGGATCCGTGCTGACCGTTGCCGGACTCGGAGTCGGACTGATGGTCCTGCCGAGCTCCTTCGCTCAGGACGGCCCCACCGGCCCTCAGCGCCGCCCCGGCACCCCCGCCGAGTCGGTCCCGATGCCGTCGACGCCCCGCCCCGTGCCTGGTACCACGAACGCGCCGATGCCGACCTGCACGTCAACCACCCGGCCGGTGCCGATGCCGTATCGCCCCTCACCCCCCGAGCCTCCGATGCCCACCCGCACCTCACCCCCCAAGCCGGGTCCGACGCCGCCCTGCGCCTCAACTACCGGTCCACTGCAGATGCCGTACCGTCCCTCAACCGCCGAGCCGGTTCCGACGCCGACAGAAACCTCGACCGCCAGGTAGCGCGTTGGCCGCGTTCAAGCGGTCCCCATGAGTGTGTACGCAAGCCCCGTCTCCCTGCACCTTCGTGAGAGGGAGACGGCGGCTTCGTCTGCGCGCATACACCGCACCCCTGGGCAACCAGGTCGGCCACGGGGTCCTGCCTCGCAACCCGCCGTGCGGACGAACTCCGCGCCGCACAGCCGCTTACGTATTCGTCGATCCTCAAGACCGTCGCCTCCCGGCCCCAAGTGGCGGGAGGCGCAGGAGGCACCCGTGCTCACCGCGTTCGCCCGAGCGTTCAAGACGCCCGACCTGCGCAAGAAGCTGCTGTTCACATTGGGCATCATCGTGCTCTACCAGATCGGAACGCACATCCCGGTCCCTGGGGTGAACTACGCGAACGTCAAGTTCTGTGTGGAGCGGAACCATGCCAACAGCGGGTTGTTCGGCCTGGTGAACATGTTCAGCGGTGGTGCGCTGCTGCAGATCACGATCTTCGCGCTGGGGATCATGCCGTACATCACGGCGAGCATCATCCTCCAGCTGCTGACCGTGGTGATCCCGAGGCTGGAGGCCCTCAAGAAGGAGGGCCAGTCCGGCCAGGCGAAAATCACCCAGTACACCCGCTATCTGACCGTGGCGCTCGCCGCCCTGGAGGGCACCGCCCTGGTGGGCGCCGCCCGCGCCGGTTCGCTCTTCCAGAACTGCACGCGCCAGATCGTGCCCGACGACTCGGTCTTCACCATCATCACCATGGTCATCACGATGACCGCGGGCACCTGCCTGACCATGTGGCTCGGCGAGTTGGTCACCGACCGCGGTATCGGCAACGGCATGTCGATCCTGATGTTCATCTCGATCGCCGCCCGCTTCCCGAGCGCGCTGTGGCAGGTCAAGCTCCAGGGCGAGCTCGCCGACGGCTGGATCGAGTTCTTCGCGGTGATCCTTGTGGGCCTGGCGATGGTCGCCCTGGTGGTCTTCGTCGAGCAGGCCCAGCGACGCATACCGGTGCAGTACGCGAAGCGGATGATCGGGCGCCGGTCGTACGGCGGTACGTCGACCTACATCCCGCTCAAGGTGAACCAGGCAGGGGTGATTCCCGTCATCTTCGCGTCGTCGCTGCTCTCCATCCCGGCGCTCATCGCACAGTTCAGCGGGTCGAAGGCGGCATGGGCGACCTGGCTCGCCACCAACTTCACCAAGGGAGACCACCCCGTTTACATCGCCGCGTACGTCCTGCTGATCGTCTTCTTCGCCTTCTTCTACGTAGCCATCTCCTTCAACCCCGAAGAAGTCGCCGACAACATGAAGAAGCACGGTGGCTTCATCCCGGGCATCCGGGCTGGTCGCCCGACGGCCGAGTACCTCAACTACGTGCTCACCCGGATCACGTGGCCCGGCTCGCTGTACCTCGGGCTGATCGCGCTCGTACCGACAATGGAGTTGGTGCTTTTCCATGCGAACCAGAACTTCCCGTTCGGCGGTACGAGCATCCTCATCATCGTGAGTGTGGGCCTGGAGACGGTGAAGCAGATCGAGAGCAAGCTTCGGCAGCGCAACTACGAAGGGTTCCTCCGCTGATGCGAATCGTCCTCGTCGGGCCCTCGGGGGCCGGCAAGGGTAACCAGGCCGCAAGCGGGTCCCGGGCGTCTGACGATTGCGCCTGCCGGCAGTAGCTCCGTCTCTTGGGGGAGGTACGTCAGCCTCGGGAGCGATGGCACCGTCCCGGGGATCGAAGACGCTGAGATTCATGAAAGCGCTCATCGGGCGACACCCGGCCACGGCTTCACACCGCACCGAGCGGTCCGTTCCGAGGTGGGCGGTCGTGACCGGTCACGCGATCCCGTTCGCCTGCTCTCCCTCGTCCTGGTCCGGGGACGGGGCGAGATCGCACCCGGATGGCTACCGATCGTCGGGGGCAAACGCATCCCGGTCGGTTCAGTGGACCCGGTGGACCCGGTGGTTTCGGCGGTGGCCGGAGTGGGCGCCTGCTGCCGCCGTGGTCTGGTGCGCGGTGTACGTCGCCGTAGAGGCCGTCCGAGCCGGGAAGGGAACCAGAACCACTCTCCTCCCCTTCCCCCTGGACGCCCCGTACACAGCCCTCGCCCAGCTGATACTGGCCGGTCTGGCCGCCGTCGCCGCGACTGCCTGCTGGGCAAGACGGCGAGAGCTCGGTCGGCCCGGCCGGGTAGCAGTGGGGTACGCGCTCATCCTGACCACCCCCGGCGCCTGCCCCCGCTGCGGCCACCGGCACTCCGGCGGCCACGACGCCCCACTCGTCCACCCCGCCGCCTCAACCGCCACCCGCCGCACCAGGAGGGCGGCCTACCTGCTGGTGTGCGGGGTGCTCCCGTGGGCCGGAGCCAGAACCATCTGGACGCTGGGCGGTGACGCGCTCGGCATCACGGCCGAGATGCGGCAGCAGTCGAACTCCGGCGGCTCCGAGCTGTCCCTCGTCCCGGCCTGGCTGACCGCACTCGGCCTTTCGGTGTACGGCGCCTTCCTGCACCGCCGACACGGCACGCACAGAGCCCCCATTTGCGTCGCCCCCCGGCAGAGCCACCCGCCTCTACGAGCCGAGCCCGGGTTGACCAGACATCTCACCCGGGGTTGCGGCTGCATCGCAGGTCAGGGCGGCTCCCGCACTCGTCTTCGTCGGCGCGCCTGAGGGGACCGTGATCGACCCTGGCCGGTCAGGCTCTGGACGATGAGCTCCTCGCGGCCCACGCCGTCGCGAACGTACTCGGACTCACCCCTCGTCGCGAAACATCACTGAGCCGATGCATCACTCAGCAGATGCATCACTGAGCAGATAGAGGTCCACCAATGAAACTCCCGAACACCGCGCACACCTCCCGGCCCTGGCTGATCCATGAGATGGCGCGCGACTTCCGCCTGTATGACGTGTGGGCGCTGCCGACGCCGGGAGGCCCTGACGACTTCCCGCACCTGGTGCGGCAGACCATCGAGGGGGACACGTCGGACAACCCGTCCCGGATCGCCTGCGCGCTCTTCACGATCCGCTGGAAACTCGGGAAGCTGCTCGGCTGGGACAACCCCGACTCCGGCGTCGGATCCCGAGTGCCGACGCTGCGCGACCGGCTGCCGGCCGATCTGCGCGACGGTCCGTTCGGACCGGAGTTCGCCCGCCTGCCCTTCCGCTCGATCTATCTGACGGACAACGAGTGGGCATCGGAGATGAGCAACCGGACCATGCACGGGGTGATGCACCTGAGCTGGGTCCCGGATGGAGCCGGCGGCCACCGTGGCCAGATGGCCGTGCTGGTGAAGCCGAACGGCCTGTTCGGGCGGGCTTACATGGCCGCGATCGCGCCGTTCCGGCACCTGCTCGTGTACCCGCCTCTGATGCGAGGCATCGCAGCCGAGTGGCGAGCCGACCCTCGCCAAGACCCCTCGCCAGCGATCTAGCCCGTTCGCCCGCGATCTGGCCCATCCGGCGGGCGACGTATGACGGCCATGCGCCCCACCCACCGGCACGGGACAGAGAGGGGAGGACACCAGCGGTTCGCGGGGTACCCGCGCCGCGGCGGCGAGGGTGCGGCCCACCGGGTGGGCACCTGCCGGAAGCCGGCCGGCCCTCGGTGACCTGCGTATTCGGCGAGCTGCCAGCCCTTCTTCCGCTCCACGGGACCAAGCAGGCCACGGACACAGGCTCGCATCCGCCACCGCAGACAACCGTTCGAACGCAGACGGTCGACTCCGACTCACCAGAGCGCCATGTCCGCTGTGCGTGGATATCCTGCGAAGTATGATCAAGCCCGGACGACTGCGCCTCGGTCGTCGCCACGGCCGGGGGCCGCTTACCCTGCTGTCTCCGGTGATCCTGACAGTTGTCATCGCCAGCCTGGCGTACGTCACTCCCCCAGAAGTGGCTTTCAGTCGGCTCCTGCCGGCAGCGCCGGCCCTCGCCGCCGCCATGTGGCCCGTGCTCCCCACCGTCCTGCTGGGGACGGTCTGCCTTCTTCTCATGATCGGCCTCGGCATCGTGTTTCCCGGCCTGGGGACGTGGTGGACGGCAGCGGGGATCGCCGCCGTCACCGTGGCGGCCGCGTACGGAAGTCATATCCGGCTCCGGCGGGAGCAGACCCTGCTCCAGGTCCGGCTCGTCGCCGACGCGGCGCAGCAGGTGGTCCTGAGCCCGATGCCGCGCCGCTTCGGGTGCGTCGAGATCGAGGCGCTGTATCTCGCGGCCGCGGCGGAGGCCAGCATCGGCGGCGACTTCTACGAGGTGGTCGACACGAAGTACGGGGTCCGACTGCTCATCGGCGATGTGCGGGGCAAGGGGCTGCCGGCGGTGGGCTCGGCCGCGGCGATGGTCAACTCCTTCCGGGAGGCGGCCTACGACGAGGCCGACCTGGTCAATATCGCCCGTCGCCTGGAGGCAAGCAGCACCCGCTACAACGCCGCCTTTCCCCCCGAGGGCATGATGGAGCGCTTCGCCACCGCCCTTCTCGCCGAGATCCCACACGGGGCCGGCCGTATGGGAATCCTCAACTGCGGACATCCCCCACCACTCCTCCTGAACCGCGGGGAAGTCCGCGCACTGGAGCCCACCGCTCCCTCACCGCCCCTCAACCTCGCGGAGCTGATCGGTGATCACTACAGCATCGACACCTTCGGCGTCGCCCCTGGCGACCTGCTGCTCCTCTACACCGACGGTGTCGCCGAGGCTCGTGACCGCGACGGCGAGTTCTTCCCGGTGGCGGACTGGTTGCGCCGACAGACCCCGGGGCGGCGACCAGGCGAACTGCTCAACGCTCTTCATCATGACCTCCTCCGCTTCAGCAGAGGACACCTCAACGACGACATCGCCGCCCTCGCCGTGCGCTTGCGCACCTCTCCGCAGCCGCTTGACGGTGAGAGGGACCAGCCCGCTTGAGGCTTGTCACGCGCGGAGCGCCGCATACCGCTTCGCGGCAGGTCTGCGATAGTCGGGAGATGGTGTGGTTGCCGGACCCTGACGCGTTGCGCGGGAAGGTCGCTGTCGTAGCGGGAGCGACACGAGGCGCAGGACGTGGCTTCGCTGCTGCGCTGGGCGAAGCGGGTGCGACCGTGATCTGCACAGGACGCAGCAGCGTGACGGGCCCGGGAGGGTCCGACTACGACCGGCCGGAGACGATCGAGGAGACGGCGGAGCTGGTCACCCGACTCGGCGGCACCGGAATGGCATTCCAGGTCGATCATCTCGATTCCGATCAGGTTCACCGCCTGGCAGATCGCATTCGCGGCGAACACGGCCGTATCGACATTCTGATCAACGACATCTGGGGCGCGGAACGTCTCAAGGGCGGGCCGGCGGACTGGAACACACCGGTCTGGAAGCACCGCCTCGATGACGGCCTGCGCATTCTCCGGCTGGGTCTCGACACCCATCTGATCACCTCCCACCATCTCCTCCCCCTGCTGATCGAGGAGCCGGGCGGACTGCTCGTCGAAGTCACCGACGGCACAACGGAATTCAATGCGTCGTCGTACCGGATCTCGGTGTTCTACGACCTGGTGAAGACCGCGGTGAACCGGCTGGCGTTTTCGCAAGGGCATGAACTGCAGCCGTTCGGTGCCACCGCGGTCGCCCTCACGCCCGGTTGGCTTCGTTCGGAGATGATGCTGGACAACTTCGGTGTCGGCGAGGAGAACTGGCGCGAGGCGCTCGCCCCGCACAGGGGCGACGGCTTGCCAACCGCACCGGCGGGGTTCGCCCAGTCGGAGTCACCACGCTATGTCGGCCGGGCGGCGGCAGCCCTGGCCGCGGATCCGGAACGGCACCGATGGAACCAGCGGTCGGTCAGTTCCGCTCAGCTGGCGAGGGAGTACGGATTCACCGACATTGACGGCAGGCAGCCGGACTGCTGGCACGTCCCGTGAGGGCACGGGACATCGACGTCCCCGCGGAGGACCGCAGGTGCCAGGTCACTCATCTGCCAGGGCACTCTCCTGTGTGGAGCACTCGCGGCCGAGCGCCAGGTCGGCCGGATGTCCCGGCCGACCGATGAGTGGCCGACCGGGACATCGGGCTCAGGCCAGGTCGAACCGATCGAGGTTCATCACCTTGTCCCACGCTGCCACGAAGTCACGTACGAACTTCTCTCCGGCGTCCGCGGACGCGTAGACCTCCGCGATGGCCCGGAGCTGGGAGTGCGAACCGAAGACGAGGTCGACGGCGGTGGCGGTCCATTTGACGTCACCCGTGGCGCGATCCCGGCCTTCGAACACGTTCTCGGCCGCGGCCGACGCCTTCCACTCCGTGCCCATGTCGAGCAGGTTGACGAAGAAGTCGTTGGTCAGAGACTCCGGCCGGTGTGTGAAGACGCCATGCGGGGATCCCGCGAAGTCGACGTTCAGGGCGCGCATTCCGCCGAGCAGGGCCGTCATCTCGGGAGCGGTCAGCGTCAACAGACTGGCGCGGTCCAGCAGGAGCGTCTCCGGCGACAGCTTCTCTCCCGCCCGGAGGTAGTTGCGGAACCCGTCTGCCCTGGGTTCGAGCACGGCGAACGACTCCACGTCCGTCTGCTCCTGCGAGGCGTCCGTGCGCCCCGGCGCGAACGGGACGGTGATGACGTGCCCGGCTTTCTTCGCGGCATGTTCGACGGCCGCGCATCCGCCCAGGACGATCAGGTCGGCGAGGGACACCTTCTTTCCGCCGGTCTGCGAGCCGTTGAAGTCCTGCCGGATCTGGTCGAGGGTCTGCACCACCTCGGTCACCCGGGGCAGGTTGTTGATCTCCCAGTCCTTTTGCGGTGCCAGGCGGATCCGTGCCCCGTTGGCCCCGCCGCGCCTGTCGGTGCCGCGGAAGCTTGCCGCCGATGCCCAGGCGGTGGTGACCAGCTGGGAGACGGACAGCCCCGAGGCGAGGATCCTGCTCTTGAGGGCGGTGATGTCGTCGTCCGCGACCAGTTCGTGATCGACCTCGGGGACGGGGTCCTGCCACAGCTGCGGCTCGGGAATCCACGGGCCGAGGTAGCGCGTGACGGGACCCATGTCGCGGTGCAGCAGCTTGTACCACGCCTTGGCGAACGCCACCGCGAGCCGGTCCGGGTTCTCGTGGAAGCCCTTCGCGATCGGCCCGTAGACCGGGTCCAGCTTCAGCGCGAGGTCCGTCGTCAGCATCATGGGAGCGTGCTTCTTCGACGGATCATGGGCATCGGGCACAGTGCCCTTCGCCGAGGGGTCCGTGGGAGTCCACTGCTTCGCGCCGGCCGGGCTCGTCGTCAGCTCCCAGTCGTACCGGAACAGGTTGTCCAGGTATCCGTTGTCCCACTTCGTCGGCTCCGCGGTCCATGCGCCCTCAAGCCCGCTGGTGAGCGTGTCGCCGCCCATGCCGCTGCCGTGGGTGTTCCGCCAGCCGAGGCCCTGCTGCTCGATGGGACCCGCCTCGGGTTCCGGGCCGATGTACGAGGGATCGACCGCGCCATGGCACTTCCCGAACGTGTGGCCGCCGACGATGAGCGCGACCGTCTCCTCGTCGTTCATCGCCATCCGACCGAACGTCTCGCGGATGTCCCCGGCTGCGGCCATCGGATCCGGGTTGCCGTTGGGCCCCTCCGGGTTGACGTAGATCAGTCCCATCTGCACGGCACCGAAGGGAGTGGCGAGTTCCCGCTCGCCGCTGTAGCGCTCGTCTCCGAGCCAGGTGTCCTCGGGCCCCCAGAAGATTTCCTCGGGTTCCCAGATGTCCTCTCGTCCGAAGCCGAACCCGAACGTCTTGAACCCCATCGATTCCATGGCGCAGTTGCCGGCGAAGACCAGAAGATCGGCCCAGGAGATCTTCCGGCCGTACTTCTGCTTGACCGGCCAGAGCAAACGGCGCGCCTTGTCGAGACTCGCGTTGTCCGGCCAGCTGTTGAGGGGGGCGAAGCGCTGAGCGCCGGCGCCACCACCACCCCGGCCATCGGCGGTGCGGTACGTTCCCGCGGCATGCCAACTCATCCGGATGAAGAGCGGCCCGTAGTGGCCGTAGTCGGCGGGCCACCATTCCTGTGATGTGGTCATCACCTCGAAGACGTCCTGCTTCAGCGCATCGAGATCGAGGGTCGCGAACTCTGCTGCGTAGTCGAAGTCTTCGTCCATCGGATTGGACCGGGACGAGTGCTGGTGGAGAATCTGAAGGTCCAGCTGGTTCGGCCACCAGTCCCGGTTCGTCCGGGGCCGGGTCGGCATGGGGGCCGGGGAGGGGATTACCGGGTTCTCGCTTTCGCTGCCGGACACGTCCGTCCTTCTTCCTGTCTCGGTGTTTCCTTCTGCTGGCTGCTTGCTCTCGCCGTCGGTTGCTTTCCGGGTGTCGAGCACTGCGACCCGCGCTCGTGGCGCGGCATGGCGCCCGCCGGCTGGAAACGCCGACCGGACCCGCGGCAGTCAACGCGGGCCGGCGGCCGGCGAGAACCTTCCCTCATGTACGACGCCGATGATCGAGGCCGGGTCGGCGTCCGTATGGTCGCGCACCGCATACCGCGCTGGCACGAGAACACGCAGGGCACCGCCGCGTAACAGGACTCGAAGGCCGAAGACGATCCGTTCGCCTGGGCGGCACCGTCAGCGGCGCGCGGGCCGTGCCCCTCAAGTGGGGCACACGAGCCGATTTTCGGTGCGGGCTCAGGCGGGGGTGCGGGTCGGCGCCGAAGCTCGGTGGGTGCCGACCGGTGCGCCGGGGAGGCGGAGGGTCGCGGCACACGAGACCGCCAGGGCGCAGGCGATGACAGAGTAGGCGGCCTGGTAGTCACCGGTGGCGTCGGTGAGCAGGCCGGTGACATACGGGCCCGCGAAGCTGGCGAGGCTGCTGGCCGCATTGACACCGGCGACGGCCGTCGCCGCGCGGGGGCCGGACAGGACCGTGGTGCACCGGCTCCAGAAAACAGGAACCGCAGTGAGAATCCCCGCGACGGCGACGGCCAGCGCGGCCAGGGTGAGAACGGGCGGGGGTGAGAGCGCGGCCAGGGAAATCGCGGTCGCAGCGGCCGCGACGGGCGCGGCGATGAGATAGGTCCGGGGGCCCACCCGGTCGCCGTGGCGGCTCCACGCGAGCATGGCCACGGCCGCGAGGACGGACGGCAGGGCCGCGAGCGCGGCAGCGGCGGACGTCCCGGCTCCAGGGAAGAGGACGGTGGTGACCTTCGGCAGGAAGAACTGCAGGGCATACGCGGCGAAGGCCGGGCCCGCATGCACCACGGTGAAGTGCGCGACGCGCCCCAGCGTGGCCCGGTCTGTCGATGAGGACGGGACGGCCTGGGCCAACAGCGCTTCGAGTTCCTCGCGTTGGGCCGCCGTCAACCAGGCCGCATCGCGTGGTGTGTCGGGCAGCAGGCGCAGTGCGGCGGCACCCAGGACGACAGCGGGGGCGGCCTCGATCAGGAACATCGACCGCCAGCCGCTGAGACCGAAGAGGGAGAAGTGGTCGACGAGCAGACCCGATGCCGGCAACCCGACGATGTTGGAGAGGGGGATGGCGAGCAGAAACAGGGCCAGGGCGCGGGTGCGCTGCCGGCACGGGAACCAGCCGGCCAGATAGGCGACGACGCCGGGGAAGAATCCGGCCTCGGTCAGCCCCAGCGCGAACCGGGCCAGATAGAGGCCGTGCGCGTCGTTGACGCACGCGGTGGCGGCCGAGCAGACACCCCAGGCGGTGATCACGCAGCACAGCCAGCGACGGGCGCCGAACCGCCTCAACGCCACCGCCGCCGGGACCTGGAAGAGCACATAGCCCAGAAAGAAGATCCCGGCGGCGGTGCCGTAGGCGGTGGCGCTCAGCCCCAGATCGGCGTTCATCGTCAGCGCGGCGACACCGATGTTGGCCCGGTCGACGAAGTTGACCAGGTACAGCACGAACAGCAGCGGCAGCAGTCTGCGTGCCACCACGCGCACCGCGCCCGTACCGCCCGCCGCTGCCGCCCTGTCTGCCCGGTCAGCCCGGTCAGCCCGGTCAGCCCTGGTCTCCGCACCCGTCGCCATGAGCCCGCCTCCGCTCACCGATCCCGTCGCTCCTCGTTCAGTGAACGCGCCGGAGGGAGATCGGTTGTGCGGCAGGAGGGTCGTTGACGGTCAGCTGCGTGTGCTGGGCCGCTTGGGCAGGACTGCCCGCCGAGACAGCAGCCACACAATGAGCTGATCCACCGATGGTGATCAGCGCGGCGTCAGGTCGAAGTCGTCCCGCCGACGATGTTGACCTCTCGCGCCTTCTCCGCGTAGTTCTCCAGGTCGAAGGATCCGTAGCCGGGTTTGCCGGTCCGTTCGTACGTGCAGTACACAACGCCGGTGCTGGTCGGCTGTGCGCCGGTGAGGCGGAACGCGGCCGGGGCCGCGCCCTCGGCGAAGAGCCGTTTGCCGCTGCCGAGTACCACCGGCTCGATCAGCAGCCGGTACTCGTCGACCAGATCGTGCTGCTGCAGGGTCTTGATGAGATTGCCGCTGCCCTGGACGTTGATCTCGCCGCCGGAGCGCTGCTTGAGCTCCGCGACGGCCTCGGGGACGTCACCTTCGAGGAGGTGCGAGTTGTTCCACTCCACCTTGTCCAGGGTTCGTGAGGCCACGTACTTGGGCATGGCGTTGAGCTTCGTGGCCACCGGGTCGTTCTCGTCGGTGATGTGCGGCCAGTGGGCGGCGAAGATCTCGTAGGTCCTGCGTCCCAGCAGCAGGGCCTCCATCCCGGCGAACTGCTCGACCATGATGGGGCCCATGTCCGCACCGAAGTAGGGCACCGACCAGCCGCCGTGCTCGAAGCCGCCGTCGCGGTCCTCGTCCGGTCCGCCGGGGGCCTGCATGACACCGTCCAGGGACACGAACGTCGATACGACCAGCTTGCGCATCTTCTTCTCCTCTCGAGGAGGTGGTGGAAGGCGTGCACTGTTCAGACCCGGCCGGCGCGGAAAACTCATCGTTCCCAGGTCAGCGTCTCACGGCCGGGGCGGCGGGGCATGGGCGCGGAGGGGCGCCCGGCCGGTCGGCGCCACGGCCGGCTTCCTGGTCAGACGGCGTGGTGAGGGCGACGGCGGCGGGTGACCACCAGGATGGCCATGTCGTCCTCGTGTTCTCCCTCGGTCCAGCGGCCGACGTCCTTGGTGAGGGCGTCCACCAGCGCTTCGGGGTCCTTGAACCGCCTGCGCAGGCGCCCCGAGAAGACCGGATCGTAGAAGGTCCCCCGGCTGTCCCGCGCCTCGGTGACACCGTCGGTCACCAGCAGCAGCGAGGCCCCCGGTGGCAGCCGCACCACGTCGACGGGCACTGCGGAGCCGGCGGGGGTGAGATCGCCCAGTCCCACCCCGAGGGGCAGCTGTGGGGCGGTCGGGTCGAGCCGGGTGCACCGACCGTCGTGGACCAGGTACGGCGGCGGATGCCCGCGGTTCACCAGGCTCAGCACCTCGCCGTCGGCGGAGACCTCGGCCAGTAGGGCGGTGGTGAAGCCCTCCGTGGAGATCACCGGGCCACCACGGGCCGCTTCCCTGGCCAGCGCCTCGTCCATCCGCTCGGCCAGAGTGATCAAGGTGGGATCGTACTCGGCCTCCTGGCGGAAGGCTCCGATCGCGACCGATACGGCGGCCACCGCCGCCATGCCCTTGCCCCGCACATCCCCGATGATCACCCGCACCCCGAACGGCGTTTCCTGCACCGCGAAGAAATCACCGCCGATCCTTGCCTCGGCATGCGCCGCCGTGTACCCCGCGGCCACGTCCAGCGGCCCGACCTCCCTGGGTGGGTCCGGGAGCACCGCCCGCTGCACCGCCTCCGCGACATCCCTGGCCAGCGCCAGATCACGCCCCTGGCGCACCATGAGCAGGTTGACGCCGAGAGCCAGCACGCCGATCAGGCCGACCACGGCCAGATCGACGAACAAGGGTGTCGCAGGGCGTTCCCGTTCGATGTCCACCGCCACCGAGACCACGCAGGTGACGCACACGACGGCGAGCGCGGAGCGGAAGGAGAGCGTGGCGCCCGCGACGAGCGGTGCGGCGGCCAGCAGCGGGAGCCCCGTGTACGGCTCGGGCGCGATGAGGTCCAGGAACACGCCGACCACGAGGGCCAGTGCCGTGAGGATCCACGGCACCTTCGCCAGCGTGGGTTGCAGGACTTTCACGGTGCATCTCCTGCTGCCGGGCCGCGCTCACGACCCGGCAGGAACAGGGACGCCGCACGGTGTGCCTTGCGGCGCCGCGCCTGTTGGTACTTCCCGTGGCTTCACATATACGCCTCGTGGGCCGGATGTGCTCGTTACGGACGCACTCCCCCGTGGGCGGTCGTTCCTTCGACACGAGTGGTGAATCCTCGGTCACGTGGTGCATACCGCGCCGTGGTGGCGGTCTTGCGGCGAGGCCGTTCTCGACGGCAGACGTCGCCGTCGCGGACCTTTCACACGTGATACTCACCATAAGAAATTTCTGAAAACCGGAGGCAACTGCACCGTTTCGACGAAATCTTCCCCTTGGTTTGCCCGGCCGCCCGGCACTGGCCCAGCGGCAGACCTCTGGGCGCCTGGGCCGCGCACCCTTACGATCAGCGCCTGCCGCACCGCGCACCCCCATACCCGCGACGGCCTCGTGTCTTCATTTCCTGATTTCGTCTTTGACCCAGAAGAAGGCTTCATGAAGCTTCGTCGTGCCCTGATGGCGGTCGCCGCGACCGCCACGCTGCCCTTCGCCCTCACCGCCTGCGCCTCCGGTGACACCGGCGGTAAACCGGCCGCGTCCGGACCGTCGGCCGGTTCCACAGCGGGCGACCCGAATGCCGGCCTGCTCAGCGGCACCCGGCTGAAGTCCCTGCTTCTCCCGGTCGGGGTACTGCCCAAGGGCTACCGCGCCGACCCGCAGGGCACGCGGGACACGGGGAAGGTCTTCGAAGCGGCATCGTCGAGCAAGGCCGTCGACTTGGCGAGCGCCTGCCCGAAGTTGGAGGCCAGTGCCTGGATCGAGACCAGCGGCGTCCCCAGCGCCTCCTTCGCCCAGGCCGACTTCGTGAACGCCGCCCAGGAGGAGTTCAACGAGGAAGTCGACAGTTTCCGAGGCACGGACGCAAAAAAGGTCATGAAGCGCCTGGAGCAGGTGCTCACGCACTGCGCGCATTTCAAGGACAACTCCGGTGGCACCGCCGCCGCAGTGACGATCAAGACCACGAAGGTTCCGAAGGTGGGTGACGAGACCCTCAAGGCCGTACTCTCCGCGCCGGAGTGGGAGGGCGGCACCACACTGGTGGCTACTCGGGTCGGCAACGTCGTCATCACCACCTTCTACAGCGTGCAGTCCAGTGACATGGGCGCCGCCGGCCTCGGTCTGACCGAGAAGATCGTGGCACGGGTGCGGCACGCGAAATAGCCGGTTCGGCGTGCCGGCCCGGAACCTCGCCTGACGAGAACACCCCGGGTCGTGCCTGAACGGGGTGAGGGCCTCCTGGCTCACTGTCGACTGCTCAGCCGCATTCCGCAGCCGCAGCCGATGGCAGGAGGCCCTCGTTCCACCGTGACGCGCGCCGGCTCCCACCGGCGTTCTCGCCGGCGCCCGTACCGCTGGTCAGCGTTGATAGGTGCCCATGAGCGTGCCGCCCGCCAACTCCCGGCCCTTCACGGCACGATGCACGGCGTCGACGGTCGGCTTGCCATGCAGGGCAGGCGGCTCCGACACGGCCCACAGGCGGAAGAAGTAGCGGTGCGTCCCATGCCCCGGGGGAGGCATCGGACCGCCCCAGCCCACCCGCCCGAATCCGTTGGGCCACTCCTGGCCGCCGGGCGGCGACTGCCCCTCCCCCACACCCGCACTCCCCGGATCGATACCCGTGACCAGCCAGTGCAGGAACGACCCGCCCGGCGCGTCAGGGTCCTCGCAGAGCAGAACCAACTCCGACGCGCCGTCCGGCACGGCCGACCAGGTCAGCGGTGGCGAGACATCATCGCCCTCCCCGCTGTGGCGTCGAGGGATCTCCGCATGGTCGTTGAACGCCCCGCTTGTGAGCTGAATTCCCGTCATGCGCGCGGCTGTACCCCGCTCGCGCCCGTCGGCACCGGTCCAGGCGGGCAGAGCACCCGATCGGCCGAGTGCACCGACCAGCGCGCCGGGAACGTTGTACGACACACCCGATGCGGAGCACGAGATGCCGACGAGAATCCTGCTCGAGGGACGCCCCGGCGCGGGCAAGACGACCGTTGTCCGCCGACTGTCCACGCTGCTGCGCGCCCGTAGGACCATCGGCTTCACCACGGAGGAGATTCGGCAGGGCGGCACCCGGACCGGATTCGCGCTGGAAACGGTGGACGACGGTGCGCGAGCCGTCCTCGCGCATGTCGACTTCCCGGGTCCACCGCGGGTGGGCCGGTACGGCGTCGATCTGGGCGTCATGGAGCGGCTCGCGCTGCCGCCGCTCTGGTCGGCGGCAGCGGATCCGGCTCGTGGTGAGCTCGTGCTGATCGACGAACTCGGGCGTATGGAGCTGGCCTGCACCGCGTTCCAGGACGTGGTCCGGCGCCTGTTCACGTCCGACGTCGACATCGTCGCCACCGTCCATGCGAAGAGCGACCCGTTCACCGACGCCCTCAAGCGGCGGGCCGACATCGAACTCCTCCAGGTGAACCGGGCGAGTCGGGACTCGCTCCCGCAGGATCTGGCAGCCCGACTCGACCGTTCCTGACCCGCTCCTGACCCGCGCCGATCCGACGGCGCGAGGAGCGGGGGTCCGCCCCTCGGCCACCCCACCAGCGCGGTCATTGCCATGTCAGCGCAATTTCATCGGCCGTCTCTAGCGTCAACGCCGTTCGACGCAGGCACGACCCGACCCAAGGGGGAGACCCAGGCAATGGCAAAGATGAGCAGGCTGACACGGGCGATGGGGACCGCCGCCATGACGGCGGCGATGGTGGCCGGCACCGCCGTCATCGCACCCACCGTCGCGCAGGCCGACGACGTCCACCACTACTACCTGGAGGTGGGCGGCACGGGCGCCGCGGCGGACGAGTCCGAAGGCTGCACCACGTCCTATGCGGCCGCCAACCGGTCCCTGACCGAGGGCGAACAGATCGTTCCGGTCTGCTACCCGGCGAGCGCCGGACCGTGGGTGGGCAGCAAGCAGTTCAGCCCGGACCCGAACGCACCGAGCTACGACGCCAGCGTGGCGGAGGGGTACAAGAATCTGCTGGCCGCCGCCGAGGAGACCCACCGCCGCGACCCGGACGCACGCCTCACGATCGTCGGCTACTCCCAAGGCGCGCAGGTCGCGGACGTGGTGCTCCAGAAGATCGCCAACAACGAGACCGGCGTCCCGCGCGAACAGGTCAACGGCATGCTCTACGCCGACCCGATGCAGCCCGGCACCGGCGTGGCGGCCCGCGTCCCGAAGGGCTTGAGCGCGTTCGGGTTCACCTCCCCCGGTGCCGGGCCGGCGGAATTCCCGGGCGTTCCGGTGGAGCGGTTCTGCATCCGCGGCGACGGGGTGTGCGACGCGACCTCGCTCGAGTCCATCCTCGGCTACTTCACCAAGCACGGGAACTACCCGAAGGACGGCAACGCCATGACCCGGACCATCGCCAACGACGGCGGTAACGGGATCACCTGGCTGGACGCCTGATCTGACCGCGTCCGCTGCCGTGGCCCGTGGGGGGCGGCGGAACCACCGGCCCGGCCGACACCATGTGGCCGGGCCGGTGGTGGTGTGGCGTTCGCGGTGCGCCCGTCGAGGTTCGCGGGTCAGTAGTCGAGGTTGGGGTACCAGTCGCCGCGGCCCTGCGGGGTCAGGTCGAGGAGGTGCCAGACGGGGGCCAGGAGGTCGATGCCCCGCTGGTCGATGTCGTCGGCCATGCGGGGGTGGGTGGAGTAGAAGTGACGGATCGTGCCATCGCCGTCGCGGGTGAAGACGGAGAGGGTGGAGTCCTGTTCGCCGTCCTCGTCCTCGCTGCCCAGGTCGTATTTGAACGTGCTGTCGCCGCAGCTCAGGAGCCGTAGCCGGTGCCAGCCGCGGTTGCGGGCGTGCTGCCGCAGGGCAGGCGGGTCGGCGGCCGCGGCGATGACGAAGTCGGCGTTGCGGGCGACGTGGTGGGCGATGCCGTTGAAACCGTCGATCCATAGCGTGCACATCGGGCAGGGCGCGGTCTGCAGCTTGCCGTACATGAGGTGGTAGACGATCAGCGGGCGCTCCGGGGCGGTGAACAGCCCGCTCAGGCCGACCTCGCGGAGCGGGGTGTCGCCGGCGTCGAGGTCGGCGGGGCCCTCGATGAACACGTAGTCGTCGACGGGCGGGCCCTGCGGGAGTGCCCGTCGCCGGGCCGCGACCTTCTCCCGGTGGCGCATGAGGTCGATCTCGGCCAGGCGCAGCTCTTCGCGGGCGGCGAGATATTCCGCTGATTCCCCGGCCAGTCTGGTGTGCCGCAACATCGGGTCCTCCTGGGGTGGTCATGCCCCGTCCCCGGCCCGGATCCCGAGTTCCCCGTGACCGCGTGCCGAGCCGGTGTTTTCACGACGTGTTCAGGGCCGTGTTCAGCGGCCGACAGCCCGGCGCAGCTGCTCCTTGGTCATCGTCGAGCGGCCTTCGACGTTCTTCTTCTTGGCCTCCTCGTAGAGCTGGTCGCGGGTCGGACCGCCGGGTCCCTTATGGGAGCGCTCGCCGCCTCGCTGGGGTGCGGACTTGGGGTCGCGGAGGGAGGTCTTGCTCGCCGTCTTGGATTCGCCGGAGCGGGCGCGTTCCTTGTTCACGGTCCGGGAGGCGATCTCCTTGGCCCGCTTCTCCGAGACACCGTGCTCCAGCGCGTTGTCCTTGATGTGCTCGTACTGCCGCTCTCGCTTCTTGCTGGATCCTGCGGGCATCACTCTGTCCCCTCGTCGTTCAGCAGGTCCGGGCGGATCCACTGCGTACTACCAGTCCACGCCGGATGCGGGCCCGGTGCCAGGCGGACAGGGCCGACTGGGCTCGGCGGCGGTGCCGAAACGGTCGTCGGCCACCATCAGACGGACGGTCCGACGGTTTCCTCACCACCGGTACCGGCGTCCGCGTCGCCACCGGGGGTGGGACCGGCATCGGTGGAGCGCGGCAGCAGTGAACCCAGCGGCCCGAGATCCAGGTTGAGATCGTCCATCGTCAGACCGTGTGTCTCGCAGAGTTCCGACATGCGGTCCTGGAGGAGCATGAGGGTCATGCCGATCCGTTCTTCCTGCTCGGCACTCAGATCACCCTGGTCGGCGCGGTGCAATGCGGTGCGCTCCATGAGTTGCCGCAGGAGTTCGACGACCGTCAGCACCAAGGTGACCAGGTCCCGCTCCACCGTCTCCGGGTCCACCTTCAGCCGCCGGGATGCCATGGAGAGTGCCTTCCAAGGGAGCGTGGAAAGGGCGTGCGCGGGAGCACGGAAAGGACATGGGCGCCGGATCATCGCCCGTGATCGACCGGATGACCGCACGCAAATCGACACAGACCAGATCCACATCGGCGATGGACAGCACGATGTCCCCCGTGAGGACGGCGCCGCCGTTCAGGAGACGGTCCAGCAGATCGATGAGGGTGAGCTGCCGCCCTGCGAGTAACTCTTCCTCCATGTCAGCGGTCATCGCGTACCCCCGTCACCCTGGGATGACGTCGCGAAGGAGTACGGCGCCCAAGGACCGGTGATCTCGATGCGTACGCCGACGGCGTCATCGGCCAGGCCGGCCAGCGCCTGATGGAACTCCCCGATCCGGTCGTCGGGGACGAGATACGCCTCGTTGGCGATGTTCTCCCCCGTGCCGGGCGCCAGTTCACCTTGCTGTGTGCGATGCCGGACCACGGCCCTTGCGAGGGCGGCCGCCCTGCTCCGTACCTCGTCGGCGATGCCTCCCGCCGCCTGGTACACCTCGCGCTGGGTACGTTGCTGGGCCCGGCGCCGCTGTAGATACGCGCGACCTGGGCTGACCAGGGAGGACGCGGGGGCCGTGCCCGTTGCGTCAGCCTCGGCCGCAGCCGGGGCGGCGCGCGGGACCGCGTGGACCTTCACGCCCAGCTCGACGTGGCCTTCGAGCCAGGAGAGCAGTTCGCCGAATCCTGTGCCGTGCTCCTGAAGCATCGACCGCACGCGGGCGTCGTCGAGGTAGACCGTGGCCAGTCGCATGGGGAGCACCGTCGTGCCGGCGGCGTGCGCGGCCTCGACGACCGCGTGGTGCGTACGTGCCATCACCTCCAGGTCCGCCAGGTTTTCCAGCTGCGCCTTCATGCCGTCGGTGGTGAAGGCGTCCGCCGGAACGGAGGAGACCAGCGCTGCCAGGTCGCGGGCGACGACCGCCCGCACCCGGCCGCCCAGTATCCCGGTGGGCTGGGCAGCCGCGGCGCCGAAGGCGGGGCCGGCGCGACCGACGGCGTAGACGTAGGAGGACCAGGAGCCGGATTCCTGGGGGGTGGTGGGTTGGTGCGTGGGCTGGTGCGGGGGCTGGAACCGGGGCGATGCGCCGGCTGGGCTGTTCGTGACCGGCGTACGAGTGCTCACTGGCTCTCCTCGTGGTCCGTCTGGTGTGCGTCGCGTCCGTCGGGCGCTCCGATCGCCGCCCGCAGCTCCGCCAGCTCGTCGCGCAGCTGCTCGTATTCCTCGGCCGGCGGCTGCGGTGTCCGGGCACAGGAGGACAATGAGGGGTCGTGCTCCCACCAGTCGATGCCCATCTCCTTCGCCTTGTCGACGGAGGCGACGAGCAGGCGAAGCTTGATGGTCAGCAACTCGATGTCGAGCAGATTGATCTGGATGTCGCCGGCGATGACGACGCCCTTGTCCAGGACGCGTTCCAGAATGTCGGCCAGATTGGCGGAGGCCCCTTGCCCGCTGTAAGGGGCCGGGTGGCCCAAACGGCCGACCAGTGAATCGGACATGTGTCAGTCTTCCTCCTTCGCGGGAAGAGCTGTCAGACGAAGCTGTACGGAGGCAGCGGGCCGTACAAGCGGAAACCGTAGGTCCGGCCGCGCCGCTCCTCCTCCTCGTGCACCGCATGGGAGAAAGCGATCGCGTTCTCACGCTCGACGAGGAACGACACGTTGAGGAAATGGTGCTTGGTCGGTTCGCCGGTCACGGTGCGGACCGCTGACCGGGCGAGCCGGGCCACGATGTCCGTACGGGCGCGCTCCTGGCGGGTGTAGACCTCCCGCGAAATCAGCTCGCCGAGCGCCACCTTGTCGTCGTACGCGCCGGGGTTCTCCCGGGTGTGGTCGTTCAGCCGGCGTATCTCGTCGGACTCCCGCGCGATCTCCAGCATCAGGTCGTCCTCGTCGCAGGCGACCTTGAGGTGGTACTCCCGGCAGCCGTCCAGCTCTTCGAGGCGCTGGGCGTAGGTGTCGTGGGCTTCCTCCAGCGCGGAGGCGACCTGCTCGTCGTCGGGGCCGATCAGCCCGAAGCGCATCGGCAACGAGGGACCGTCCGCCAGAAGCCGCTCCTGGACATCCTGGTGAGCCGCGACATCCCGGCGCTTGGCCCGTAGCTCCTCCGGCGCGTCGCTGACCACCGCACACAGGTCCTTCGTCCGGATGGTGCGCAGCTCCGCCGCGGGGTTGCCCACACCGGCGATTCCGGACAGCCGGAGGGGGTGTTCGGCCCCGGTGATGGCGTAGACGTACGTCGTCATGGGTCAGTCCTCCTCACGTCGGCGGGCGGTGCGACGGCCGCCGGTGGCGGATGTTTTGCGGCCCGTGTGGGCTTCCTCGTGTTCTTCCTGCTCGGGTTCCCGGCCCTGGTGCAGGGAGTCACCGATTGCCTCGACGGCGCCTGCCAGTGCGCCCTTCGACTTTCTCCTGGCGCCGTTCTCGGTCGCCTCGCCCACCAGTTCAGTGAGCTGGCTCGGCGCCTTGCTGCCTGATTCCAGGTCCAGGCGATTGCATGCCTCGGCGAAGCGCAGATACGTGTCCACGCTCGCGACGACCACGCGTACGTCGATCTTGAGTATTTCGATGCCGACGAGGGAGACCCGTACAAAGGCATCGATGACGAGCCCTCGGTCAAGGATCAGCTCAAGGACGTCGTAGAGATTTCCCGAGCCGCTGCCGCTGGTGGGCGCGTTTTTTGATTGTTGAACGACAGTCACGGTCGATCGTCCCTTCCAGTGGACTGGAGCGGGTCATGGAACCGTTCGTGTCAGACTCACGCCATACGCTGCCGACACCTCACCCTTCAGGTGTCGAGGCGGCACCCTTCAGGTGTCGAGGTGGCCCCGCGCATACCGACGAACTCTCTCGTATTCCCGGAGCCGGCCCTTGGGGTCCAGATCAACGCGGTAGGAAGCCATCACACTGGTGGTGTCGGGGACCTTTTCGATCTCCACGACCTCCACATTCGCCGACCAACCGTCGTGTGTGGGCTTGAGCGCCGAAACCGTGCCGGGTTCACATCGGAGCATCTCCGCAAGTTGTCCCGAGGCATGGCGCATTGCCGCCGGAGCCGTTATCCGCTCCGTCCTGCCGCTGTCTGTCGCCCTGCGCTCCTCGTCTTCCTCGGTCGCCATGAATCCCGCCCTGTCGTACATCGTGGGGTTGTCTGTCTGGGGACGATTGGCCGTCTGCTGGCGATAGAGGTTCGGGTGCCCGAGGGATTCGGACCTATGCGTGGCGACCTCGTCCGAAGCACGGTTTTTGGGCGCGCCGTCCGCGGCCACGACATGACTACGAGCCCTGTGGGGCCCGTCGACCAGCGCTTATTGGTCGTTCCCTGCGCCAAGTCCCCCTGCTCGAAGTCGAATTGATGCGACCTCAGGACGGTATGCCCGAGGGCGTCCAGGGGCGCGGAACCCGAAAAACAGCCGAGGACGTGGTCTAGGAAGCCGGTTATTGGGCAGCCGCTGCACCACGCGAGGTATGCACCGCACATTTCGTACCTGCGTAATGCCCCAACCACCACTGAGGAGGCGTAGCAATGAGCACGGTGAAGAAGACGGTGGACGTCGAGGTCCCGGTCCACACCGCCTACAACCAGTGGACGCAGTTCGAGGAGTTCCCGACCTTCATGGCGGGCGTCGAGAAGATCACCCAGCTCGACGACCGGCACAACCGCTGGACCACCAAGATCGGTGGTGTGCGGCGGGAGTTCGAGACGGAGATCGTCGACCAGCTGCCGGACGACCGGATCGTCTGGCGGACCACCGCCGGCGACACCTGGCAGCAGGGCCTGGTCGGCTTCCAGCCCCTGGACGGCACCCACACCCGGGTGCAGCTCGTGATGGAAGTCGAGCCCTCCAGCCTGGCGGAGAGGGCCGCCCTCATGTCGGGAACCGTCGACCGCCGCGTCAAGGGTGATATGCGGCGCTTCAAGGACTACATCGAGCACCGCGGCGCCGAATCCGGAGCCTGGCGCGGCCGCATCACACCTGGCTGACCGCGCACCTGGCCGCCCGCATCGCGGCGAGCCGGGGCGTGGCGCGGCGCCACGCCCCGGCCGACGGTCAGGCGGTGGGCCTGAGGGCTTGTCGCACGGCGATCGCGTTCAGCCGGATGGTGAACCATGCGGTGTCGTCGAGGGTCAGCGCGCGCGTCTTCTCCCCGTCCAGCGCGACGGTCACATTGACGCAGAAGGCGAGGGCGTGGACGTAGCCCTCGGTCTCCTCGTCCTGGAGCGCGAACAGCAGGTTGTAGTAGTAGCTGGTGCTGTCGGTGGCATCCCCGTAGAACGAGAGGTGTGTGCCCTCCTGTTCGCCGAGCCCGACGAAGGCGTCGGCGAGCGCCGCCTCGGTCTTCTCCCAGAGGGCGGGGTTGCCGAAGGGATGGGTGAGCCCCTGGCGGACGGCTTCCCTGAGCGACAGCACCATGACGCCGACCGGAGCGGTCTCCTGGAGCCCCCAGCCACGGATGATCTTGACCGTCGAGCTGTCGGGGATCGCCTCCGCGGCACGGCTGATCTCGCCGAAGTCGTGGTCGACGGTCGCCGGGGCGATGGCGTGCTGGAACGTGTCGGCCATGCGCTGTGTCTGCGCCAGGGCGTCCGGGCCCACTTCGAAGACCGTCCGGAAGGTGGTCTTCTCGGCATCGGGCTGATCGGCCATGACTGCTCCTCACATGCGGAAATGAACACGTCGCGCCGACGGGCAAGTATGCCGTCGCGTCCGACGGGCCGATGCGCCGCCCTCCGCGGGGTGGCACGGCCGCACCGAGATGTCCGGCCCTGCCCCGATCGGTCGGGGCGGACAGGCCCTGGGGCCTCGGGCCTGGGGCCTGTCCGGTGGGCCGGGGTCGGAACGGCCTAGCCGGCCACCTTCAGCAGGAGCTTGCCCGTGCTCGTCCGCGACCCCATCAGCCGGTGCGCCTCCGCCGCCTCCGCCAGAGCGAACTCGGCGGTGACCGGCAGGGAGACCGTGCCGTCGGCGAGCTTCGCGAACGCCCGCTCGGCCAGCGTCCGCAGCGCGGTGGGGGCGGTGCGGGCCAGCATCAGAATGGAGAAGCCGCCGACCGAGAGTCCCGTGGGATACAGCTCCGGCTGCCCCACGCGCCACGGCTCGGCCGAGCTCGCGTTGCCGAAGGAGACCAGGCGGCCGAAGACCGCGAGCGAGGACAGAGTGGCCTTCAGCGTCTCGCCGCCGACCGGGTCCAGGCCCAGGTCGACCCCGCGCTCCCCGGTCGCCGTCCGGACGGCCTTCTCGAAGTCGCCGACGAACACCTCGTCGTAGCCGTGCGAGCGGGCGTACTCGGCCTTGCCTGCCGACGACACCACGCCGTACACCGCGCCCGCGCCCGCCGCCTTCGCCAACTGACCCACGACGGTGCCGACTCCGCCGGCCGCGCCCTGGACCAGCACCGTCTCGCCCGGTTGCAGTCGGCCCACCGTGTGCACCAGTGCGTACGCAGTCGGCAGCACTGTCGGGAGGGTCGCGGCCGTGCGCAGGTCGACACCCTGCGGCAGCGGGAAGACGGTCGCCGCCTCCGCGACGGCCACCTCCGCGTAGCCGCCGCCATCCGTGAGGGCGGTCACCTGCTGGCCGGCGGACAGCCCGGTCACGCCCGCGCCGACCGCCCGCACCCGTCCGGAGACCTCCAGACCGGGCCGGTAGGGCAGCGCCGGCACCCGGTAGCCCTCCGCACGTGCCTTCAGGTCGGCGAAGTTCACGCCCGCGTACGCGACGTCGATGCTCACCTGCCCGGGGCCGGGTTCGGGTGCGTCCGTCTCCACCACGGTCAGGACCTCGGGACCGCCGTACTCCACAAACTCGATCGCGCGCATGCCATTGCCTCCGGCTCGACTGTTCCTCGGCTGCTCGGCGAGGAGCATCCGACGAGATGTACCGACAAAGAAGTGTTCAACGAGGACTGTTCAGCGTGTTCAGGGTGTTCAGGGCGCTCAGGGCGCTCAGGGCGTCATGGTGTTCAACCAAAAGCGAACACTCGGCGCAGTGTATGGTTTCCATCGAACACTCGGCAAGCCGGAATCCGCACGGGAGGACAACGTGACCACCCCGAGCCATCGGGCCGCTCCCGAGCACACCCACCCCGACGACGTGCCCCTCCTCGCCGCACTCGCCGCCCTCGCCGACCCCGTACGACTCACCCTCGTCAGGGAGCTGGCCGGCTCTCCCGAGTGGTCGCGGGCCTGCGGCAGCTTCGACGTGCCCGTCGGGAAGGCGGCGCTCAGCCACCATTTCGCCGTACTGCGCGGCGCGGGCCTCGTCGAGCAGCGCGACCAGGGCCCCAAGCGCGTCAACCGGCTCCGCCGGGCGGAGTTCGACACCCGCTTCCCGGGGCTGCTCCAGCTGGTGCTGCGTCCGGACCGGCCCGACTAGAGCGCGCCCCGGGGCGACGAGGCCGGGTGGCGTAGACGGGCGGCGTCAACGCGCGGGCCCGCCGACCGCGGACCCACCGGCCGCGGAACCGTTCGCGCGTCAGGTCGTCGCGATGCCAGGGCCGCCGGCTGCCCGTACGGCGAGCCGGGCGAGGGCGATAGCGTCCGGGCTGCCCTCCTCGGCACTGAACACATGCATGACCAGGCCCGTTTCGCCGGGCGCCGCCGGCACGTGGAGGGTCTCGAAGTCCAGGGTGAGCAGTCCGGCGTCCGGATGCCGCAGCCGTTTGCGCCCCGCCGCGCACATGACGACCTCTCCGGTGGCCCAGATGCTCCGGAACTCGGCGCTGTGCTGGGACAGTTCGGTGACGAGAGCGGCCAGTTCCCCGTCGTCGGGGTAACGCCCCGCGGCGACCCGTAGTTGACCCACGGCTTCGGCCGCCCTGTCCTCCCACTCGGGGTGGACGAGCCGGGCGGCGGGGTCGAGGAAGAGGTACCTGGCGTTGTTCCGGTCGCGGCGGCCCGGGTCGCCCAGGCCGCCGGTCAGCTCGGCGCCCAGGCTGTTCCAGGCCACCACGTCGAGGCGGTGGTTCGTCACGAAAGCCGGAAGCTCTGCCATGGTGTCCAGCACCCGCTGGAGCAGAGGGCTGACCCGGGCCTCGGGCGCGGGGTCGCGGTGGGCACCGGCCAGGGTGGCGAGATGCCTGCGCTCCGCCGCGTCCAGCCCCAGCGCCCCGGCGAGCGCGTCGAGCACCTCCCGGGACGGCTGGGTGGCCCGGCCCTGTTCGAGGCGTACGTAGTAGTCCACGCTGATCCCCGCGAGCTGGGCCAGCTCCTCGCGGCGCAGCCCCCGCACTCTCCGACGGCCGCCGCCGGCGAGCCCGACGCGCTCCGGTGCGACACGCCCCCGGCGGGCGCGCAGAAAGCCGCCGAGTGCCCGCCGGGTGTCGCCGATGCCGTCGATCCCGTCGATCCGCTGGGCCGTGCCGTCCGTGTGCTTGATCTGGTCCACGCCGTCCATGCCTCAAGTATGGGTGGCCCCCGCAGTACCAGGACCGCGGGTCCGCCGGTCGAACAGGGCGCTGGCTACCCCACCCCACCTGCGCGAACGTGGCCGCATGAGCAATTCCACGCCGCAGCGGCAGAAGAAGATCCTCGTTGTCAGCGCCCACCCGGAGCCCCGTTCCCTCAACGCCGCCCTGGCCGACTTCGCGGTCGAGCATCTGCGTACGGCAGGGCACGAGGTGAAGGTGTCCGACCTCTACGCGATGAAGTGGAAGGCGGCGGTGGACGCCGACGACTTCCCCGACGACGCCGCGGACCAGCGCCTCGACGTACTGGCCGCGCATGAGCGGGCCACACTGGCGGGCCGGCTCTCGCCCGACATCGCGGCCGAGCAGGAGAAGGTGCGCTGGTCGGACGCGGTGATTCTGCAGTTCCCGATGTGGTGGTTCTCCGTGCCCGCGATACTCAAGGGCTGGATCGACCGGGTGTTCACCAACGGGTTCGCACACGGCCCGGCGGTCCTCCCGCCCTACAGCGAGGGCGCCCTGGGAGGACGGCGGGCACTGCTGTCGACAACGATCGGCGCCCGCGAGTCGGCGTTCTCCGACCGGGGTATCCACGGAGACCTCGCGGATGTCCTCCACCCCCTGCAACACGGGGTGTTGTGGTTCACCGGCATGGCACCGCTCGACCCGTTCGCGGTCTACGGCACGGTCGACCTGCCACAAGAGCGGTTCGCGGCGGTCAAGCGGGAGTACGGCCGACGGCTCGACGGACTCTTCACTGAGGAACCCGTCCCGTTCCGGTCGCTCGTCGGTGGCGACTACGACCACGACATGCGGCTGCTGCCGGGGGCGGAGGCGCCCGGGACGAGCGGACTTGAGCTCCATATCCGCCCGCGGGGCTGAGCGACCGGGGCACTGTTCGTGCGGGGGCCCATCCGGTCGTGCGGGGGGATCCATCCGCATCTCCGAGGATCCCTCCGCGCGAACGGGACCTGCGAAGATCCCTCCGCGGACTGTCACCGCATGCCGCCACTCACGTACAGTCCGTGATGACAAACGCCCCGTCAGGGACCAAGCCCAGCAGTTGAATCAGGAGAAGACTGTGGCCACCGAAGCCAGCCTCGGCGCCCTCCCGCACCCTCCCGGAACGGGGCGACCGGTCCCCGAAGCCGAGCCCGCACTCGTGGAGCGGTGGCACTCCACGGGAGGCGAACTGGTCGATCTGCTCTCCCAGGTACGCGAACGGTTAGGCGGTATCGCCGCGTTCCGCCTCGGACCGGCCCGCACCGTCCTCGTCACCGACCCCCATGCCGTCCAACACGTACTCGCCCGGCACCCGGACCAGTACGTCAAGCGCTCCCACCGCGCCCGCCTGCTGATCGGCGACGGCGTCGTCGCCGCCACCGGCGCGGCATGGAAGCGACAGCGCCGCTTGCTGCAAGCCCAGTTCACCGGCACCGGGATGCGCCGCTACGAGAAGCGGATCGCCGAGGCCGCCCGGATCACCGCCGAGCGCTGGGACGGGTACGCCCGCACCGGGCAGACCTTCGATGTCGGGCGGGAGATGCGCCGCTTCGCCCTGGACACCATCTGGCGCTCCCTCACCGGGCACCCCCTCGATGACGGGACCGAGCGTGAACTGGCCTCCGTGGAGGCCGTGATGGCCGCTCTTCCGACGCTGCCCGCCGATGCCACCGACGCGCAGGACACGGTGGCCGCCGACCTCGCCCGGATCGACGCGGTCGCCCGGCACGCCATCGAGACCGCCCGCAGCGGGGCGACCGGCCCCGACGGTTCCGGTCTGCTGCACACCCTGCTCGACGCCGCCACCGACCGCCCCGAATACACCGACCAGCTGATCCGCGACGAGTTGATCACGCTGCTCGTGGCCGGTCACGAGACCACCGCCACCACCCTGACCTGGCTCTACCTCCTCCTCGACCGCTACCCCGCCGCCCGCGAACAGGCCCTTGCCGCCGGCGCCGAAGGGTCGACGCAACGCCGCCAGGCCCTCCAGGCGCTGGTCCACGAGACGCTCCGGCTCTATCCGGCCGCCTGGATCCTGCCTCGCCATGCCGCCGAGGACGACACCCTCGCCGGCTACGCCATCGAAGCGGGCACCGACATTCTGATCAGCCCGTACCTCACCCACCGCGTTCCCGAACTGTGGCCGGACCCGGAGCACTTCGACCCCCGGCGCTTCACGACCCCGGACGGCCGCCCCACCCACCCGGGCGCCTACCTCCCCTTCGGCATCGGCCCCCGCGCCTGCCTCGGTCTGCAATTCGCGCTCCGCGAAACGACCGTCCTCCTCGAACACCTGCTGCCGGTCCACACCCCGGCCTTCCACTCCACCCCCACGAAGGCGGCGTACGGCATCACCGTCCGTCCCGACGGCGCCACCCCGGCGACGCTGGGACCGCCGCTCGCCTGAAACGGGCCGGAGGGCCGGGGACCGCAGCGAATTTCATCGAACATCAATTCATTCGCCGCACAGGGTGCCGCATTCGGGCGTCACAATACGAGACCACCGCTCGCACATGAGAAACAGCAATCACTCCCGGCACCGACTCCTCCCGGTCGGGTAATTGAATTCTGTTCGACGGTATTTATTTCCTCTACGGGCTTGCCGTGCATCGCTGATCCGGCGCTAATATTCCCATGCGTTCAACTCCCTGGCGCGACGCGAATTACGCGATCGCGACAGCGCCGGGATCAGTGCACGTCGATTCTCGGTAAGCCCAGGGTGACAGGTACACCAACACTGAGGAGCGTCATGAAGAAGGCATACGAAGCCCCGACTCTCGTCCGGCTCGGCACATTCCGTCAGCGGACCGGTCTCTTGGCGAAGCACGGCAACGACCGTCTCATCTTCAGCAAGAACTAAGGCAGTCGACTCACAGAATCGACACTATGCCCACGTCGTATGAGACGGCGGGAGTGGGCCCCGGTGACGCGCACTTCGCGGTCTTTCCGGACTGCGCGGATGCGGTCACCGCGGCCCGCTCCTTCCTCCGTCCAGAAGCCAGGTCCCTGGCGCATCCCTCGGGCCGGCCATGGCTGGTCGGCCGGTGGAGCGACCAGGAAATCGTCTCCGCCCACGCCGGGCAGGCCGCCATCGCCGTGGTGGGCTGCTGCCCGGTCGGCCCGGACGAACTCAAGGGGTACGCACACCGGTTGCGGGACCTCACCGAACTCGACGCACTGGCCCGCAGGCTCCCCGGCAGCTTCCATCTCGTCGCCGCGCTCGACGGGCGGCTGCGCGTGCAGGGGACCGCATCCGGCCTCCGCCTCGTCTTCCATACCGCCGTCGACGGTGTGCAGGTGGCCGCGACCAGCGCCGATGTGCTCGCCGCCGCGATCGGCGCCGAACCGGACGAAGAGCGGCTGGCCGTACGGCTGTTGCTGCCGGCGCCCTATCCGCTGTCGGAGACCTCGCTCTGGTCCGGCGTGACGGCCGTGCCTCCCGAGGACGCCGTGATCGTCTCGCCTGACGGTCGGACGGCTCGGCACTCGCGCTGGTGGACGCCGCCCGACCCGGTGCGTTCGCTGGCCGAGAGCGTGCCCTTGGTGCGGGAGGCGCTGTCGGACGCCGTCGACGCCCGTACGAGCGCGGGCGGCGTGGTCAGCTGTGACCTGTCCGGCGGTCTGGACTCCACCTCGGTCTGCTTCCTGGCCGCGCGGTCGGCGGCTCGTGTGGTCGCCAGCACCTGGCCAGGCCGCGACCCCGCCGACTGCGACCTGTACTGGGCCGAGAAGGCCGCCGGGTTCCTCCCGGACGTCGAGCACGTGATCTGGGACGCCGACGAATCACCGCTGGTGTACGACGACTTGCTGGCGATCGACGACCTCGTCGACGAGCCCACCATCGGCGTCATGGACCGCTCACGCGTCCTGCACCACCTGCCCGTACTGGGGCAACGAGGCAGCCGACTGCATCTCACCGGCATCGGAGGCGACCATGTCGCCTGGTGCTCGGAGGCCTACTACCACCGGCTCATCCGCACCCGCCCGCTGCCCGCCCTCCGGAACCTGCGCGGCTTCCGCACCCTGTTCCACTGGCCGCTGGGCGACACCGCGCGCGCTCTGGCCGACTCCCGCTCGTACGGACGATGGCTGGCCGACTCCAGCCGGCGGCTGCGCGAGGCCATGCCGCCGGCCGTCAGCGGAACCCTCGGCTGGGGCTCACCGCCGCGACTGTTCGACTGGGTCACTCCCGAGGCGGCGCGCACCGTCGCGCGGGCGCTGCGCGACGCGGCCGAGAGCGCCGTACCGCTCCACCCCGACCGGGGCATGCACACCGACCTCGAACAGATCCGCATCTGCACGAGGATCGTGCGGCAGTGGGACCGGATGGCCGCCCGCGCGGGGGTGCCGATGGCCTCGCCGTTCTTCGACGACCGGGTGATCGAGGCGTGCCTGGCCGTCAACCCCGTCGAGCGGGTCACGCCCTGGGCCTACAAGCCCCTGTTGACGGCCGCCATGCGGGGGATCGTGCCGGATGTGTGCCTGGAGCGCGCCAACAAGGCGCAGGCGTCCATGGACGCCTCCAACGGACTGCGCGAACGCCGCGGCGACCTCATGGAGTTGTGGGAGGACTCGCATCTGGCACGGCTCGGCCTGGTGGACGGTCGTGCGTTGCGGGAGCTGGCCCGACGGCCGTCCACGCCCGGCCTGAACGAGGGCAATCTGTATTCGACGATCGCCTGCGAAGTGTGGCTGCGAAGTCTTTCGCGCAATAGGCGAGAGGTTTCCAGCGGCTGAAATCCCAAGGGCGTTTGGTCGGTTCACGGCAGAAAGGGACTCGCCATATGGCACTGCGTTTCGCCACTGACATCACCACTGCGGAGACAGAATACGGCACCGTTTTGCTCGACCAGCGCAGCGGCCATTACTGGGAACTCAACCCCACCGGCACACTGGTGGTCCAGACATTGCTCGAAGGCGGTGAGGAGGCGGACGCGGTCGACGCGGTCATCGCCGAGTTCGATATCGACCGCGCTCGGGCCGAACAGGATGTCGCCGCGCTTCTCGACCTGCTGCGGACCTCGGGGCTGACCGTATGACGACACCAAGTGCACTGACGCGGCCGACGGGCATCCCGCTCACCCGACGGCTGGCGGCACGGCTCGTCCTCATCGTCGCCCTCCTCCTGTCCTTCCTGCCACCGCGCCGTATCCGTGCGGTGCTCGCAGCCGTACGGCACGGTGCGGCGCCCGCCACCGCCGCACAGGCCAAGTCCGCACGGGACGCGATGTGCGCGGTCAGCCTCCTGTGCGCGGGCCCACGCGGCTGCCTTCCGCGGTCCCTGGGCACCGCACTGCTGTGCCGGCTGGGCGGCACCTGGCCGACCTGGTGCACCGGCGTACGCGTGGTGCCCCCGTTCACGGCACACGCCTGGGTGGAGGTCGACGGTCGCCTGGTGGACGAAGGAGTGCCGGACGACTACTTCAACCGCCTGCTGTCCGTCGCCCCGGTACGGCGAGCGGCCCGGTGAGCGGGAAGGCGGCGGCCACGGGACGGGACGGCCCCTCGGTGCCGTACGCGATCGCCGCCATGTTCCGGCTCACCGCCGGACACCGGTCGGCGATGGCCGTCGCCTCGGTGCTCACCTTGGCCGGCTCCGCCCTCGGGCTTGCCCAGCCGCTGCTCGCCAAGAAGATCGTGGACGCGAGCGCCCACGGCCACATCGTGGGGCCGCTGCTGGTCCTCGCGGCTCTCTTCGTCGCCGAAGCGGTTGCGGGCGCGGCCGGCCGGTTCGTACTGGAACGCATGGGAGAGCGGGTCGTCCGCGGTCTGCGCAGCGGTCTGGTCGGCCGGCTGCTGCGCCTGGAGATGCGGGAGTACGACAGGCATCGCACCGGCGATCTGATTTCCCGGGTCACCGCCGACACCTCCCTGCTGCGCGAGGTGGTCGCGCAAGCGCTGGTGGACCTGATGACCGGCTCCCTCGTCGCCGTGGGAGCCGTGGCGTTGATGCTGTGGATCGACCCGCTGCTGCTGCTCCTCGTGACGCTGACAGTCGTCGCGGCGGCCGTGGTGGTGGCCTCGCTGCTGACCGGGCTGCGCACCGCCGCCGAGCACATGCAGGGGGCGATCGGGTCGATCGCCGCCGAACTGGAACGGGCGCTGGGCGCACTGCCGATGGTGCGGGTCCACCGGGCCGAGGAACGGGAGGCCGAGCGGATGGGGGTCTGTATCGACACGGCGTACAGAGCGGGCGTGCGCACCGCGCGGCTGTCATCCGTGCTGGGCCCCGCCGTCGAACTCGCCGTACACGGCTCGTTCCTGCTCGTCCTGGTCATCGGCGGCCTACGGGTGAACGGGAACGCCAACACGCTCGGTGATCTCGTCGCCTTCATGCTCTACGCCACCTACCTGGTGGTGCCGCTGTCGTCGGTGTTCCGGGCGATCGGCCTGGTGCAGCGGGGCATGGGAGCCTTCCAGCGCATCGACGAGGCGCTCTCCCTGGAGGCGGAGCCCGCGGAACCGGAGCCGTCGGAGGCGGAGCCGCCGGCACGGCCGGTGCCCGCCCGCTGCTCCCCACGGTCCGCGCCGCCCGCGCCGGAGCCCGCCCTCGCCCTGGACGATGTCCGCTTCGGCTACCGGCCGGGCCGCCCGGTCCTCCAAGGCGTCTCGTTGACGGTGCCACCCCGTCAGCACATCGCCCTGGTCGGCAGGTCGGGTGCCGGCAAGAGCACGATCTTCGCCCTGATCGCCCGCTTCTACGAGCCGGACTCCGGAACGCTCCGGTTCGACGGACACCCGGCAGCGGAACTGGGCCGCAAGGAGTGCCGGGCGCGCATCGCCGTCGTGGACCAGAACACCCATGTCGTCCACGGTTCGCTCTGGGACAACATCACCTACGCGGTACCCACGGCGAGTCCGGCCGAGGTCCGCAAGGCGGTGGAGCTCGCCAACCTCACGGACGTGGTCGACCGCCTGCCCGGTGGTCTGAACGGGACCGTGGGCGAACGGGGCAACACCCTCTCCGCGGGAGAACGCCAACGCGTGGCCCTCGCCCGGGCTTTGCTCACCCGCCCGTCCGTCCTCCTCCTGGACGAGCCGACCTCCCATCTGGACGCCATCAACGAGGCGGCGCTCAGCCGTGTGCTCCAGGACGTCACCCGCCAGTGCGCCCTCCTGGTCATCGCCCACCGCCTCTCCACGGTCCAGAACGCCGACCGCATCGTCCTGTTGGAGGCGGGCCGCGTCATCGCCTCGGGCCGCCACGAGGACCTCCTGACGACCAGCTCCGCCTACCGGGAACTGGCGGCGGGGCAGGCCCTGCGGACACCGAGCACGAACGGGCGTGGGGCGATGCGGCTCCACTGAACTCGCAGCGGGCGTCCGGTCGTTGCGGGGTGTCCGGCGTCCTCGTTCTGCAGAACGCCAACACGCCGCGCGGCGCATATCGCGTTCACTCCCCGACCGGCAGCACCACCGCCGCCACCATACGGCGCAGCGCGGCCATGGCCGCCTCGGGGTCGATCCGGTCGGGGGCCAGGAGCCACTGCTGGTGAATGCCGATTCCGGCGCCGCTGATCGTGACGGCCAGCGCGTCGGCGGACAGGCCGGGTGGCAGCGGCAGTTGTTCCAGCCATCGTCTGCAGTGGCCGCGCAGGGTGTCGTGGATCTCGACGTAGCGGCCGTGGATCGGGGAGCCCGGCTCCAGGGCCTCCACCAGGAGGGTGACGAAGAGCTTGGTGGTGGGCATTTCGAGCAGGGCCTGGGCGCCCGCCACGAGGCGGTCGAACCCCGCCGCCGGCTCCTCGGGCTCGTCCGGCTCGGTCAGGCCGGCGCCGATCAGGCTCACGGAGCGTTCGAGTACGGCCAGCAGCAGGCCCTCCTTGCTGCCGAAGTGCCACGGGATCGATCCCCTGCTGATGCCGGACCGTTCGGCCACGTCGGCGAACGTGGTCTGCCGGTAGCCCTTCTCCGCGAACAGCTCCGCGGCCGCCTTGAGGATCCGCTCGCTGCTCTCGTGACTGGTCTGCTCTCGCCGTGTCGCCACCCTGCCTCCTTCTATGCTCGCAATAATATTCTATGCTGGCCAACACAGAGCAGCACGGGACTCCCGCAGGGCATGGAGGAGGGGTTGTTTTGCGCTTCGTCACATACGCCTCGGCTGACGGCGACCGGGCCGGCGTCATCAACGGAGACCTGATCCACGCGTTACCGCAGGGCACGCCCCTGGTCGAACTGCTGGGCCGCTCGCTGCGGCAGGCGGGCCGGCGCGCGCTCGCCGAGCCCGACGAGGTCGTCGCGCTGGCCGACGTCACACTCAAAGCCCCCATCCCGAGGCCGCCCTCGGTTCGGGACTGCCTGTGCTTCCTCGACCACATGCGCCGCTGCCTCAGAGCCACCGGCGGCACGGGAACGCTGGAGCCGACCTGGTACCAGATCCCCGCCTTCTACTTCGCCAACCCCGCCGGCGTCATCGGCCCTTATGACGACGTGCCCATCGCTCCCGGCAGCGCCTGGTTCGACTTCGAGCTGGAGATCGCAGCGGTGATCGGCGCCACGGGCCGGGACCTGACACCCGAACAGGCCGAGGAGCGTATCGCCGGCTACACCCTGTTCTGCGACTGGAGCGCCCGCGACCTCCAGGCCCTCGAAGGCCAGCTCAAGATCGGCCAGGCGAAGGGCAAGGACGGCGCGTCCACGCTCGGGCCGTGGCTGGTCACACCCGACGAACTGCCCTTCGGCCCGGACGGCAGGCTCGCGCTCCAGGTCCGCGCCGAGGTCAACGGCGAGCTGGTCGGCGAGGGCCGCACCGACTCCATGGACTGGTCCTTCGGCGAGGTCATCTCGTACGCGTCCCGCGGGGTCGAGCTCCAGCCGGGAGACGTCTTCGGCTCGGGCACCGTTCCCGGCTGCTGCCTGACGGAACATCTCGACTTCGACGACCTCGCCGCGTTTCGCGGCTGGCTCAAGGACGGTGACGTGGTGTCGCTGCACGCCGAGGGGCTGGGCGAGGTGCGGCAGACCGTAAGGGCCGGCACCGCCCCGCATCCGCTCGCCGCCAGACCGGACCCCACCGCGAAGCCCCGCCGGCGGCAGGCCAACCCGGCCGCCTCCGCGCTGCCTTACACCAAGGGGCTGCACCAGGTCGGTGACGGCGTCTGGGCCTGGCTGCTGCCCGACGGCGGATACGGCAGGAGCAACGCGGGGCTCGTCGCCGGCAACGGCGCCTCCCTGTTGGTCGACACGCTCTACGACCTTCCGCTCACGGCCGAGATGCTGTCCGGCATGCGGCCGATCACCGACCGGCACCCGCTGGGTCACGCCGTGCTCACCCACGCCAACGGCGACCACACCCACGGCGGCCAACTGCTCCCCGGCGCCGTGCGCGTCCTCGCCGCCGAGGGGACGGCGCACGAGATGCGCACCGAGATGCCGCCCGAGCTGACCACGGCACTTCAGGTCATGGACCTCGGGCCGACGCTCACACCGTATCTGCGCGACCGCTTCGGCGCGTTCGACTTCAGCGGCATCCGGCTACGCGCCCCCGACCGGACCTTCGACCGGCGGCTCACCCTCGAGGTGGGCGGCCGCGAGGTGCGGCTGCTCGATCTCGGGCCCGCACACACCGAGGCAGACACGGTGGTGCACGTTCCCGAGGCGGGGGTGCTCTTCGCCGGCGACCTGTTGTTCATCGGGTGCACACCGATCGTGTGGAGTGGCCCCATCGCCAACTGGATCGCCGCCTGCGACACCATGCTCGACCTCGGCGCGCCGACCGTGGTGCCGGGCCACGGCCCGGTGACGGACGCCGCCGGGATCCGCGCCGTCCGCGGCTACTTCGCCCATGTCGTCGAGCAGGCGGACGCCGCGTACGCCAAGGGACTCGACTTCCGCGAGGCGGCGTTCGGGATCGATCTCGCCGAATACGCCGACTGGCTGGATGCCGAACGGATCGTGGTCAACGTCTACCGGCGCTACCGCGAGATCCACCCCGACCAGCCCGTGGTCGACAGATTCGCCCTGTTCGGCCTGATGGCCGAATGGGACGGCCGGCGAGGGCGGCAGTGACCCGATCCACCGGGGTCCGAAACAAGAAGCTCCACCGAGAGATGCGAGAGATACCAGAGATGCCAGAGATACCAGGGAGATCATCATGAACGTGGGAATGGTGGCGTACCACTATCCGCACGCTGCTCACCGCGAGGAGTTCATCTCCCGCGTCCGCCAGGTCCGCGACGTCATGTTGCGGACACCGGGATGCCTGTCGGGCGAGTGCTGGGCGTCCGGCGACGCGGTGATTTCGATCGTGCGGTGGGAGTCCGAGGACGCACGGGCCGCCTCGTTCGCGGCGGTGGCGGAGGCGGGAGTGGATGTCGCCTACGACGAGCGCGAATCACGCCCCCGCGATATCGTTCCCCTGGTGGCGGCCTGAGCCGTGAAACGGCAGACGGCGACGCTGCTGCGCCGCCGTCTGCTGGTTGGCGCGGCCTAGCTGTCGCCCACGCGTCGGAGCCGGGCCGCGAGATGGTGCTGTAGCGGCTGGCCGACCGCGGCGAGGTCGTGGACGAAGTCGAGCGTGCCCTCGTCGGTCAGGGTGTAGCTGCGGCGGCTGGCGTCGACCTCCTTGGCCGTGGGAGCGAGCGCCACCTGATGGGTGGTGAGGTCGACCGTGCCATCGGCCGCACGGCCGACCAGAATCTCCGCGATGCCGGTGGGCTGGGTGACCAACGCCTCCACCCGCCCCTCGGACTGCAGCCGCCACCAGCCGCTCTCCCGGGCCGCCGGCCGCAGCGGGGTCCCGTCCGCGTCGATCAACCAGGCGCGCGCCTCGTAGCGGAGGAAGGGGCGCCCGTCGTGACTGAAGACGACCTCCTGCGCATACGCGAACTCCTCGGCGAGCGTCGGATATCCGCCGCGGCCCCGGCCGGTCCAGGTTCCCAGGAACCCGAGCAACGGAGTGAGCAGCGCGTGCGGCGCAGGCGCTTCGTCCGGTCCCAGAGCGTCGGGATACGGGTGCTTCCGGGCAGGGTCGATCATGAGGTGCGCTCCTGGGTCGAAGTCGATGCCGGAAGGGAAGCCTAGGGCGTCGGTATCGCCACCGATATAGCCACATACAGTGACATCATGGTTACATAATGGGGGTGGGTGTAAGTCCCTTTCCGGCAGGACGCGTTGCGATGCCGTGGGACTCGATCCGCACGGTCGGGGGGCCGGCAGCGTGATGACAGGGGGTGGGGATGCAGCAAGCAGGTGTGCTCGACGTCGGGTGCCACAGTGCTCTGCTGACGGTGCAGAGGTGGCGACCGGGTTCGGTGCTGGAGCCGGTCTTCTCCCACAAGGTGCGTCTGAGACTGCACGAGACGCTCGACCGGAGAGGGCGGCTGGGCAAGGCGGGGATCAAAAGCGTGCAGCGGGGAGTTGCCGAGGCGATCGCCGCGGACCCGCGGCTGCGCCTGGCGGAGGTGTTCGCATTCGCCACGTCCGTCATCCGGGACGCCCCCAATCGCGAGGAGGTCATCGCGCGGGTGGCCCGCGCCACCGGCACCTGGCTGCAGGTGCTGTCCGGTGAGGAGGAGGCACGGTTGGCCTATGTGGCGGCTCGCCAGTGGGTGGGCCCCGAGGCGGGCCCCTTGTTGGTCCTGGACATCGGCGGCGGCACCGTGGAAGTCGCCTCGGGGACGGGTGACCAGCCCCGGCTCGCGCGCTCCCTTCCACTGGGCGCCCGGAGCGTCACCCGGGAGCTGCTGCCCGGCGGGACCGCGTCCTCCCGGCAGCACCTGAACGAGGTCCGGCGGCATCTGCGGCACTGCCTGAGTGCGGCACCCGGTATGCCGTCGGCCGAGAAGGGGGACCGAGTCGTCGCCTGCTCCCGGACGTTCGAGCAACTGGCACGGCTCGCCAACGCCTCAGGGAGCAGGCCACGACGGTCACGGCGGCAGTTGACCCTGTCTCAGCTGGGGGCGACCATCCGCCTGCTGGCCGGCGTCGGCCCGGAGCGCCGAGCCGCACTGCCGGGCATCTCACGACATCGCGCCGAGCAGTCCCTGGCAGGGGCGCTGGTCGCCGAGAGCCTCATGGTGACGTGTGGAGTGGAGAGCGTGGAGATCTGTCCATGGTCCACCCGGGAGGGGCTGCTGCTCGAACGTCTCGGGGCGTCCCGGAACCCCGCCGGCCAACGGGGATACACCGGCACCGGCCCGCTCCCCCACGCCGGCGAGGAGACCGGCTGACCGGCGCGGGAGGCTGCGCCACCTCGCTGCGGTGACGGCCCGTCAGGCGCCGTCTCCCGTAGGACCTGGTGGCGGTGGTCCTTCGGCAGCGGCCTCCGCAAGGCGGTCCGCCGGGGGCGGGGCCGTGCTCCCTCGGGGGATGAGATGGGTGGGGAGCGCGATGTGGCGGGCGGGGTCGCTGTCCGGGTCCGTGAGGATCGATGAAACAAGTCCGGCAGCGGTGTGTCCCGTGTGCCAGGCGGACTGGGCGACGGTGGACAGGTCGAGCATCTCGGCGAGGGGGTGATCGTCGAAGCCGAGGACGGAGATCTGTCCGGGCACGTCGATGCCGCAGGATCGCAGGACGCTCATCACCTCGAAGGCCATGTCATCGGCTTCCACGAAGATGGCGGTGGGCATCTGCGGCTCGCTCAGCAGAGCGCCGATCGCTTCCCGGATGCCGGGACGGTTGAGTTCGGCGCGCACCACGAGAGCGTCGTCGTAGGGCAGTCCGGCTTCTTCCAGGGCCTCGCGGTAGCCGACCAGCCGGTCGTAGGCGCTCCAGACGAACGAGTCCACGGCGGCCGACTGGAGGTGGGCGATGCGCCGGTGCCCGAGGTTCAGCAGGTACCGCATGCCCCGGCGGGCGCCGGCGGCGTCATCTATGTAGACGCTGGCCCTGCCGGGTGCGTGCTGGCTGACGAACACCAGAGGTACGTCGAGTTCGTCGAGCCGCTCCCGCTCCTCCTCGGTGAGGATGAAGGACATCACCATCACGGCATCGGCGTTGCGCCGGGCCGGCAGCCGGTCGAAGAAGGCCGCCCGTTCCGAAGCGTCGGTGATGACATAGGCCAGAAGATCCAGATCGGCGTCGCGCAGCCCTTCCGCCAAGCCGGTGAGGGCGGTGCCGAGGAACCAGGGGGCCCGCGGGAGGCCGGGCGTCAGGACGGCGACGCGGCCGGTCTTGCCCGTGACGAGGCTCGACGCACTACGGGAGAGAGCGAAGGACAACTCCTGGGCCGCTCGTTCCACGCGGCTCCGGGCTTCCGGGGACACCGTCGACACCCCGCGGACCGCCCGCGAAACCGTCGATGTCGAGACCCCGGCCCTGCGCGCCACATCCGCCAACGTGGCCTGGCGATGGTCTCTCACCATGGCTCGAACGTAGCACGGTCGGCCTGCTCACCGGGGTCGCCGCGTTGATCACCAGGGCATGGCTCGCAGCCCCTCCGCACCGACCACAACGATAAGTCGGCAAGATATTTCACGCAAGATGCGTTAACAAAGCGGAGATCTTCTGCTAACAATGCTGCCTATCGATGTTCGCCCCCGACGACTCCCAAGGGACGCACCTCCATGTCCTCTCCCCTGCCTGCCAGACCCCCGACCCCGCCCGTCAGCCGCCGCTCCCTCCTGCGGGGCGCCGCCGCGGCGGGCGCGGCGGGTCTGCTCACCTCCTGTGCGAGCCGCGCCGACGCGGCCTTCGACGCCGGCGCCGCACCCTGGCGGCGGTACGCCGGCACCACCTTGAACTTCATCTCCGAGAACACCGCACCGACCGCCGCGATCGCGGCCAACCTCAAGCCGTTCACCGAACTGACCGGCATACGGGTCAACATCGTGACGCTGGAGCTGTCGGCGCTGGCCCAGAAGGTCGCCCTGGACTTCGCCTCGGGGAACGGCGCATACGACGTCGTGTACGCGGACCCGTATCAGGTGCTCGCCCCGTATGCGCCCGCCTTCGTCGATCTGCGGGAGTTCGAGGACGACCCCGCACTGCCCCAACTGCCGGGCGGCTTCGATGACTTCATCCCCACCCACCTGGACGCGGCAGGCCGCTTCCAGGACGCGGAGAAGGTCCTGGCACTGCCGTACGACTGCCCGACCATGGTCTGGCAGTACCGGGCCGACCTGTTCGCCAGGCACCGGGAGCGGATGGCCGACGATCTCGGCTTCGACCCCACACCGTCCGAGGACTCGACGTGGGAGCAGTACGCCGCGATCGCCCGCTGGTTCAACGACAAGACCGACGAGGTGCGGTACGGGACCGGCCACCAGGCCAAGCAGCACGACTCGCTGATGTGCGACTTCTCCAACCTGCTCTGGTCCTACGGCGGTGACTACTTCGACAACGGGAAGCAGGTGGGCCGGCTGGGCACCGGGGATCCCGGAAAGTGCCTGCTGCGCTCGGACGAGGCGATCGCGGGGGCCGAGTTCTACCAGCGGCTGCTGGCCACCGCCGACCCCGGCTCGCGGACCTGGGACTGGGACGGGGTGGGGGCCGCCTTCCGGGCCGGGCGGATCGCGATGTGTCCCAACTGGCACGAGTACGCGGCGTCCAACGAGGCCGCCATGCCGGGCAAGGTCGGCTACGCCCGGCTGCCCAAGGGCCCGGCCCGCTCGGCCGGGATGTACGGCGGCACCGGGATCGCCATCTCGAACGTCGTCCCGCCCCGGCGCAGGAAAGCCGCCTGGCTCTTCCTGAACTGGGCCACCGCGCCGAAGACCCAGCTGGCCAATCTGGCCAGCACGGTGGGCGGCGGCACCCCGACCCGTACCTCGGTCTACGCGATGCCGCGCGTCACCGCGGCCGAACACCGGCCCTCGAAGATGCCCAACATGCTGTCCGCGCGCGCCGTACGGCGGACCTGGGAGAGCGCCGACATCGGACTGCGGCCGAAGATCCCCATGTGGGCGGAGTGCGACACCACGATCTACACGCAGGTGTCCGGCATGCTCGCCGGGGACACCTCGCCCGCCGCGGCGATGCACGCCGCCGCCGACCGTATCGACCGCATCACGACCCGCAGGCGGGTGAAGTGACCATGGATTCCTCCGTGACCGACGCCGTGCGCGGTGCCGACCGTGCCGACCGTTCCGGACAGCCGGCACGCCGCTCCAGGATCGCTCTGCCCGGTTTCGCCGGCCGGATGATGGCGCCCGGGCTGCTGGTGCTCGCCGCCGTGTCGCTGCTGCCGTTCGCCGCGGTCGTCGCCATGAGCTTCTCCCGGGTGCATCTGCTCGGCGGTCTCCGGCTGGAGAGCGTCGGTGCGGCCAACTGGACACGCCTGTTCGGTGACCCGGACACGGCCTGGGCGTGGGCCCGTACCGCCGGGTACTTCGTCCTCACCGTCGGCGGCGAGATGGCACTCGGCACCGCCCTCGCCATCTGTCTGTGGCGGCTGCGGAGCGCCCGCAACGCCGCGCTCAGCCTGCTGCTGCTCCCGATGTTCGTGGCACCGGTCATCGCCGGCCTGCTGGGCCGGTTCCTCACCGACTCCACCTTCGGGCTGTACGCCTGGCTGCTGCGGCAAGTCGGCTACCACGGCGATGTGATGGCCGACAAGACGACGGCCTTCGCCGCCGTGACCCTGATGGACGTCTGGGAATGGACGCCGCTCATCGCCCTGATCGCGCTGGCCGGTCTGAGCTCGGTGCCCTCCGCCGTGCTGGAGGCCGCCGCCCTCGACGGCGCCGGTCTGCTGCGGACGCTGCGCCACATCGTGCTGCCGTCCATCGCCCCGGTGCTCCTGGTGGCGCTGCTGATCCGCTCCATGGACGCGCTGCGCTACTTCGACATCATCTGGAACACCACCGGCGGTGGCCCCGCCGACGCGACCAAGACGGCCTCTGTCGAGTTGTACGAGACCGCGTTCCGGTTCTTCGACTTCGGCTACGCGTCCGTGACCGGCCTGCTGATGCTGGCCGTCACCACGGTCGTGGCCCGCTACTTCGTCCGCCTCCTCGAACGAAAGGAGCCGACCCGATGACCGCTGCCACGGCCGGCCCGCTGGAACGCGGCACCCGCACCTCCCGCACCCTCGTACGCGTCGTCCTCGCCCTCGCCCTGATATGGACGCTGGTTCCGCTCGGCTGGATGCTGCTGTCCTCCTTGAAGCCGACGGCCGAGGTCACCGCGTCCACCCCCGACCTCTGGTTCGCACCGACACTGGAGCACTACCGGAACCTCTTCGGCGGCGCCAACAACCTCTGGCCGTACCTGAGCAACAGCGTGATCGCCGCCGGCGCCTCCGCGCTGCTGGCCACCGCGCTCGGGGCGCTCGCCGGCTACGGACTGGCCCGAACCCGGGCGCGCGGCAAGAAACACCTGTCCTTCTGGATCATCTCCACCCGGATGGCCCCGATCGCCGCCGTGGTGCTGCCGATCTTCCTGATCTTCCGGTTCCTCGGGCTGATCGACACCCTGCCCGGTCTCGTACTGGCCTATCTGAGCTTCAACCTGCCGTTCGCGATCTGGCTGCTGAGTGCCTTCTTCGCCGAGGTGCCCGCCTCCCTGGAGGAATCCGCGCAGGTCGCGGGCTGCACCAACTGGCAGGCGTTCCGGTACGTCGTCCTGCCGCTGACCCGCCCCGGGCTGGTCACCACCTTCGTGCTGTGTCTGGTCTTCGCCTGGAACGACTACGCCTTCGCCCTCGTGCTCAGCGGACCGCACACCCAGACCCTGCCCATCGCCGCCAGCCAGCTGGTCACCCAGACCGGTATCGACTGGGGCCAGCTGACCGCCATCGGGACCGTCGTGGTGGTCCCGATGATGCTGGTCGGCCTCGCCGTACGCCGGTGGCTGGTCACCGGCCTGACCATGGGAGCCGTGACCGGAGAATGACCGTCACCACCCTGCCCTCGCACCTCCCGTCCACCATGCGCGCCGCCGTGCTGCGCGCGCCGAGGGAACTGGAGATACAGGAACGGCCGGTACCGCGGCCCGGCCCTGGCCAGGTCCTGGTACGTATCGAAGCGGTCGGCATCTGCGGCTCCGACGTCCACTACTACGAGCACGGCAGGATCGCCGATTTCGTCGTCCGCTCCCCCATGGTCCTCGGCCATGAGCCGGGCGGCACCGTGGTCGCCCTCGGCCCGGGGGCGCGGCGACACCAGCCGGGACAGCTGGTGTCGGTCGAGCCGGGCGTGCCCTGTGGCACCTGCGCACAGTGCCGCCGGGGCCGGTACAACCTCTGCCCCGATGTGTCCTTCTACGCGACCCCGCCGGTCGACGGCGCTCTGTGCGAATACGTCGCGGTGGACGAGAACTTCGCGCACCCCGTCCCCGACCGGCTGACCGCGGAGGCCGCGGCCCTGCTGGAGCCGCTGTCGGTGGGTGTCTGGGCTTCCCGCAAGGGCCGGGTCACCCCGGGATCGCGGGTTCTGGTCACCGGCGCGGGCCCCATCGGGCTGGTCGCCGCCCAGACCGCCCGTGCCTTCGGCGCCACGGAGGTCGTCGTCAGCGATATCGCGCCCCACCGGCTCGACCTCGCCCGGCAGTTGGGCGCCACCGCCACCGTGGACGCCCGTGACACCGGCCTCGCCGCCACCGGCTTCGCACCGGACGTCCTGCTGGAGTGCTCCGGCGTCCCGGCCGTCATCGACGAGGCGATCCGCACCGTCGGGCGGGCCGGCCGGGCGGTCCTGGTCGGCATGGGCGGCGACTCGGTGCCTCTCCCGCTGGCCCATGTGCAAAACTTCGAGATCGAGGTCACCGGCACCTTCCGGTACGCCAACACCTGGCCGACCGCGATCGCTCTCGCCGCCTCCGGCGAGGTGCGACTGGACCGGCTGGTCAGCCACCGGTACGGCCTGGAGGAAGCAGGGCAGGCGCTCACCGCGGCTGCCCGTGACCGCACGACGATCAAGCCCCTGGTACGTCCGCAGCCGAGCTGACCACCATATGGGCATGGGGAGGAAGGAGGGCTGTATGCCCGCCAAGCCACGGCTGTCGCAGGCCGAGGTGGAACAGCGACGCCAGGCCGTCCTGCGCTATGTCGCCGAACAGGGTGAAATCCGCACCGACGATCTCGCCGCCCACTTCGGCGTCAGCCTGATGACCATGCACCGCGACCTCGACGACCTCGCCGGGCGCCACCTGCTCCGCAAGGAGCGCGGGCGAGCCGTGGCCTTCCCCGCCCTGACCATGGAGACCGCCACCCGCTTCCGTGAAAGCGTCGGCCTCGCGGCCAAGAGCGCGCTGTGCGCCGCGGTGGCCGGCCGGATCACACCGGGCAGCACCGTCTTCATGGACGACTCCACCACCATCTACCCTCTGGCCGACATAGTGGCCGGCATCGATCAGCTCACCGTGGTCACCAACTCGGTCGGCCTGGCGCAGCGTCTGGGATCCGCGCCCGGTGTGGACGTCACTCTTCTGGGCGGGCGCTATCACGGCGAGTTCAATTCGTGCACCGGTCCCGAGGTCACCGGCGCTCTCTCGCGGATGCGCGCCGACCTCGCGCTGATGTCCGCCACGGCCGTCCTCGAAGGGCGGCTCTTCCACCCCCTGCGGGAGTACGCCGAGGTCAAGGAAGCGATGCTGGCCTCCGCCAACAAGGCCGTCCTGCTGGCGGACCACTCGAAATTCGGCAAGACCGCCACCTATGCGTACGGCACCGTCGCCCTGTACGAGTCGGTCGTCACCGATACCGCCACGTCCGACGAGGAGATCGCGGCCATCCGCGGCCTCGGCGTCCCCGTCGAGAGGGTCGCTCCCCGGGAAACCACCGCTTGATCGTCTTTGGGGGCCGATCTCAGGCGTGCGGGGCGGCCGGCCGCACCGTCCAGCTCGCCAGCACGGCGAGTTTCTCAGCGGTTCGGGAGCCCGGAGAGGCCGTGTAGACGACCAGCAACTGGTCCGGGTCGCCGGGAAGCGCCAACGTCTCGTAGCCGAGTTCCAGGTCACCCGCCTCCGGGTGCCGCATGCGTTTGACTCCGTGCGTCTTCTCCTTGACCTGGTGATCCGCCCACAGGCGACGGAACGGCTCGCTGCCGAGCGACAGTTCACCGACCAGCTCGGCCAGGAGCTTGTCGTGCGGATGCCGTCCCGCGTCGAGCCGCAGGTACGCCACGGTCTCGGCGGCCACCGCGTCCCAGTCGAGGTAGAAGTCCCGGGCCGCCGGGTCGAGGAAGGCGTAGCGGGCCTGGTTGCGCCGGCCGTCGGGCATGCCGGAGAAGCCCGAAACGGCATCGCCGAGTGCGTTCCAACCCAGCACATCCATCCGGCGGCCGAGCACGAAGGCCGGGGCGTGCAGGGAGTCCACCAGCAGTTGGACTCCCGGACGGAGCCGCTGACTTCCGCGCGGGCGCGCCGACCGCCGTTGTGGACGGGCCAGATCACGAAGGTGCGCCTGCTCGACCTCGTCAAGTCGCAGCACCCGCGCTACGGCGTCCAGCACCGCATCCGACACGCTCGGGCCGCGGCCCTGTTCGAGCCGGATGTAGTAGTCGACGCTCACCCCGGCCAGCTGCGCGACCTCCTCACGGCGCAGGCCCGGCACGCGGCGGCGCCCGTGCTCCTGCAACCCGACCTCGTGCGGCTGGATACGGGCGCGGCGCGAGCGAAGGAACTCCCCCAGGTCAGTGCTCATGACACGCAAGCCTAGGCGACGCGCTGCCGGGCCGGCCTGGTACTGCCGGACCCAGGAAAACCGTTGCCCTGGGTAAGGGCGGGGAGGCGTCACAGGATTGCCGGTGTCACTGATCGGTCCGTTTCAGTGCCGTCCCACACCAGGACACCGACAAGGAGCACGTCGAAGATGAGCTACCAGAACCTGTCCGGCCGTACCGCTGTCGTCACCGGGGCCGCCAGCGGCATGGGCGAGTCCACCGCCCGTCTGCTCGCCGCGCATGGCGCGCGGGTGGCCCTGCTGGCGCGTCGCGGCGACCGGCTGACCGAACTGACCGAGAAGATCAACGCTGACGGGGGCCAGGCCCTTGCGGTGCAGGTTGACGTCACCGACGAGGAGAGCGTCACGCGCGCAGCGCGGCGCATCCACCAGGCGTACGGGCCGGCCGATCTGGTCGTCAACGGTGCCGGTGTCATGCTGCCCAACCCGATCGCGGACGGCCGCGACGACGAGTGGGCCCGCATGATCGACACCAACCTCACCGGAGCGCTGCGCATCATCCGTGCCTTCGTGCCCGATCTGGTCGCCGCCGCAGCCGACGGCCGTCTCGCCGATCTGGTCAACATCTCCTCCATCGGCGCCCATGTCACCTTCCCCAACTACGCCGTCTACGGCGCCACCAAGGCCGCGCTCACCCACCTGTCGGCATCGCTGCGCTCCGAACTCGGCCCGCGCGACGTGCGCGTCACCAACATCGAGCCGGGGCTGACGGGTACCGAGCTCGGCGGCCATATCGACAACACCGAGCTCAGTAGTCAACTCGACGGCATGTTCACCGCGATGGACGCGCTGACCGCCGACGACATCGCCGATCTGATCGCGTACACCACCAGCCGCCCGGCCCGTGTCAACCTCCGGCAGGTGGTGATCCTGCCGACCCAGCAGGCCTAGGGTCTGAACGACCTTGACGCATCGGTCAGGCCCTAGGGGCAGCCGGGGCCCGTGCTGGGGTTGGTGCACTGGTCGGTGCCGGGGCCGCCGTCGTTGGCGTTGCTGCCGGATCCGCCGTCGAGGGTGTCCTGGCCTGCTTCGCCGAACAGGAAGTCGTCGCCCTCATTGCCCGTCAGGACGTCGTTGCCGCTGCCGCCGTGCACGATGTCATTGCCGCCCTCGCCGGCGATCCGGTCGTTGCCGGCGTCGCCGTTGAGTGTGTCCCCGTCGGCTCCGCCGCAGATGAGGTCGTTGCCGCCACGGGCGTTGACGATGTCGGTTCCGCCGATGGTCTTGATGACATCGCGCAGGGGGGTGCCTTCGATCCGGTCGTTGCCGGGTGTTCCGACGATCGTCGTCGGCTGGCCGAGACAGGACCCCTGGACGGTGGTGGTCTCCGTGACGTTGTCGTTCCCTGGGGTGCTGTCCGAGACCGCGCCGGCCACCGATGCGGTGTCGGGATAGGTGCCCGCGGCGGTCGCCGTCACGGTGATGCTTCTGGTCGCCGTGTCCCCGGCCCCGAGCGCTCCGATGTCGCAGGTGACCACCCCTGGTGCGGATTCGGACGCGGTGCAGTCGGGCGAGCCCGAGGCGAACTGGAACACCGCGGGCAGCTTGTCGACCAGAAAGACGCCCTCGGCGGTCGCCGAGCCGTTGTTGGTGGCGGTGAGTGTGTAGGTCACGTTCTCGCCCTCAAGGACGGGATCGGAACCGGCGTCGGACTTCGTCACGCTCAGGTCGCCCTCGGTCAGGCCCAACTGCCCGATCTGGCCGGCGGTCTCGGCGAACCAGATGTCGCCGTCGGGTCCGGTGGTGATGCCCCACGGGCCGGCCGACGGGGTGGGCAGGGGGTACTCGACGATGGCCCCGGCCGTGTTGATCCGCCCGATCTCGTCGCTGTTCCTGTCGGTGAACCAGAGGCTGTCGTCCGGCCCCGCGGTGATGTTCTGCGGCTGGCTGCCGGGGGTGGGGATGAGGAACTCGGTGATGTCCCCCGACGTGGTGATCCGGCCGATCTCGCCGGTGCCGAACACGGTGTACCAGAGGTTGCCGTCAGGGCCGGCAGCGATGCCGGTGGGGGCGCCGTTCGGTTCGGGCACGGGATACTCGGTGATGTCCCCCGCCGTGGTGATCCGTCCGATCTGGTTCGAGCCCTCGGTGAACCACAGGTTGCCGTCAGGCCCTGCCGTGATGTCGGTCGGCCCGCTGGACGGTGTGGGCACCGGGTACTCGGCGATGAGATCACCGCCCGGTGTCATCCGCCCGATCCTGTTGCCGTTGAGTTCGGTGAACCACAGGTTGCCGTCAGGGCCTGTGGCGATACCGGTGGGCTCGCTCATGGGCGTGGGCAGGGGGTACTCGGTGATGGTGCCGCTGAGATCGATCTTCGCGATGCCGTTGCCGAGGGAACTCTGTTCGGTGAACCAGAGGTTGCCGTCCGGACCGACGGTGATGTCGTGCGGGAAGCTGATCTCGGTGGGCACGGGGTACTCGGCGATGAGGTCGCCGTCCGGGGTCATCCGCCCGATCTTGTTGCCGACGACCTCGGTGAACCACAGGTTGCCGTCAGGCCCGGTGGTGATGTCGATCGGCGTGCCGTCCCCGGGAAGCGGATACTCGACGATGCTCACCGCTGCCTGGGCAGGGGACACGCCGAGGCCCATGGACAGGATCATCAGGGTGCTGACGAGAACCGTCGTCACACGGCGTCCCCAGCGGGACCGCGGCCGACGCGATGTCCTGGGCGGTGACCCGCCCATGAGGGTACGGGGCACGGAGGCACCGCCTTTCGGTCACAGAGGTGTAGGCGCCTGGCAGGACGGCCACCGCGGGAGCCGAGCGGCCCGGCCATGGCGGACGACGTCCCGGCGACGCAGGACGCCACGCCCGATCCGATTCCTGTGTCGGAGGCGGACGGTGACCGAAGAGTCCCACAGGCCGGATACGCAGGAAACGGCGCAAGAGGAGCACTGCACCAGCACGAAAGGGGCACGGCCTGGAGTGCGGCGTCGGATGCAAGCCCCCGCGATCCATGCCGCGGAGGACAACATAAGCCGCCCGCCGTCGGGTACGCGAACGTCAACAGGCCTAATTGTCACAGCAGTTACGGAGGCCTACAGCATGGGTATCGGCGGATGCATCGGTCTGCTCGCGGTGGGGGCGATCCTCACCTTCGCGGTGGACTGGGACATGGCCGGAGTCAATCTCGACCTCGTGGGCGCCATCCTGATGATCGTCGGCATCATCGGTCTCTCGGCATACGTGAGCATCCTCAAGCGGCGACACACCCAACCGCCGTCCCCCGGCGCGCCGGTGGTCGACGTTGAGGACCACCGGCACTAGAAGCAGCTCTTTCGCGGCGCTCCCTGCACCACGGCGATTTGCACGTCGCTCTTCTCGTGGAGAAGGCATGGGACTTGTGGACTGCGGGTGAATCCGTTGACGGCATGTTCGGCTCCGCAATATGCCGACTGCAACTACAGGGAGCGATGGTTAAGCACCGAGCCGACCTGCACGATGGTCACCGCATTACGCGGCAGCACCCGGCGCGACGCGGCCCGGGTTCCATAGACGTCGCCGACAACGTAGGTGATTCGGCGACCCGCTGGAATTCTCCCGGCACGACTCGGTTCGGCTCGCTTCGGCTCGGCGAATGGGGCGAGCACTGAGGTGAAGGCGGCATTGAACCGGACGTCGATGGCGTCCTAATGCCACCGGGGAGCACGGGCTCCCGGCCGCGGCGCTGCTCGATTTCCTCCGCGCCGGAGGGTGGAGAGCCGGGCGGTCGCGCGGCCGTTCCCCGTGCTCGTTCCGGTGATGACCGCGGTCTGCGGCATAACACGATCTTTTCCGTCGTCGGGCCGTTGCGGTGTTTCGCGGAACGGCCCGATCAAACGGCCCGATTAGGTGTCGGGATTGGAAGCGCAAACCCCAATCGGATGAATCGTTCTGCTGCACCGGCACATTCGAAATTCGCGGCTCGGTATTCACGGCTCACAAGCTCAGCCGCCCGTACCCCAACGCGCCTTTGCCACTTCCATTTCCGCTTCCACTTCCGCTTCCCATTGCCATTGCCGAGCGCCAGGCGGAAAAGCCTTGGTGAATGGCCGGTCGCCTCACGTGAGCGGGTCCGCCGCCAACCAGGTGGCAATGGCCTGGGCGATGGGCTGATCGGTGTCGAGCTGGATGAAGCCGAACTGGCCGCCCTGGTTGCATTCGAGGAACCACCAGGTTCCATTGCGGTCCTCGGCGAAGTCGAATGCTCCGTAGGCGAGTTGAGCGGTGGTCATGTACGCGGTCACCGACCGGCGGATGAGGTCGGGGACGTCGGCGGGCTTCCAGGCCGCGTTCTCCGTGAAGCGGCTGTCCACCTCGTCGGGGTCGGCTTCCTTACGGGCGGCGAAGAGTTGGCCGTCGACGCAGGTCAGCCGGATGTCGGCCTGCTTGCGTATGTGTTGCTGGAACAGGGTCGGTCCGGCCGCGACCGCGCTGAAGTCCGCGTCGGGGCTGATCCGGGTGGTGGGCAGCACCATCGGAGGATCGCCGGGGTGTCTCCCGGAGACCGACTTGACGACGAGGTCCTGGTGCGTGGCGGCGAACTGACGCGCGACCGACGGGAACGAGGTGATCAGTGTGGCGGGGACGGTGAAGCCGCTCTGCTGGGCGATATGGAGCTGCCAAGGCTTGTAGCGGGCCTGTCCGGCCGCCGCCGGGTGGTTCATCCAGCGGGCCTGGGTAGCGGTGAGCATGCCGTAGAGCGCCTGCTCGGACTCCAGCGTGAGCCAGGCCGACGGTTCCGCTGCGCGAGTGCCCGGTGTGCCGGGCCTGCGGACCCACACCGAACGCAGGCTGCCGAGGCTCACCATGCGTTCGTCGGTCTTGAGGTAGCCGTGGAAGCCGTTGCCCCCGTAGTCCGCGGACAGGTCGATCCGGCCGGGCAGGTCGGCCGGGTCGAGGCGGACGAGCGGAACGCCGCGGTCGTTCAGCGTCGCGACGACCATGTCCGCGGTCAGGTCTTCCTCACAGGTGAGGACGAGAACGGTCATGGACGTTCAGTCGTCGAAGTGGGTCTTGGACCCGGCGGTGGAGGCGGTGGTGCCGGTGGCCAGCAGGACCGCCCGGCTGCTGGTGGCGGGCCGGCCGTCGGGCAGCACGTTGAGTTGCCGCGTGGCGTCGTAGGTGTACGGAGTGGCGGCCGCCGACTTCACCGCCGGGCGGGCGTAGCTCAACGCAAACGGTCGCATACCTTCTCCTTCAAGACCCCGTGTCCGGCCTCATGCCACGGTCAGGGACGGGTATTTCACTAGACAACTCTGCACGGATGACGCAACTCTTCGGTCAATAGTTGCCGCCTTTGCTCGTTTCCCGCGATCCACTTGACGGACTTGGCAACAGACCGTATTTATCGGCCGACGCGCATCGCCTGAGAGTGAGATCAGCGCTACACCGTGTATTCCCTTCCGGGGGTTGCCGGCCCCGCCGGCCGGCAAAACCGATGGGCCATAACGAGGCGGTCCGGGAGTCGATCGCATTCACCGCCGCCCTGGCGGGAAATGCACGACAACACCCCTTTAACATGCCGATCGTTGCGGTGAGTCGATGCCTGATCGACAAACAGTGTGCGGTGGACTTCCCTCCGGTCGGTGGAAGATGTGGTGACCGGGGCCATGGTGATTCCGGAGGCAACTGGTCACCGGCAGCGAGGGCCCCAGCGCGGAGCGGCGGCATATTCGCTTCTGCTCCCTTTCGGTCACGGTAAGGGCGGCGCATCCGGCCTGTTCCTGTTACGGGGAGGCGCTGTTCCTGTTACGGGGGAGGCAGTGGTGCAGTGCTGGGGTCAGACCGGTAAGTTGGTGACCTTCGGGTGACCGCAATCTCCCGGAGTCCCCGAAGGCGACCGCCATGACGCTCCGCGACCGGACACCCGCACGACTTCGCCTCGACAGCGCGCTGGACGGCGTCGCCGCTGTCTTTCGCGGGATGGCCGCCCACCCCGACGAACACAACTGTGAGTGCCACTGGGGCAACGCGGAAGACCTGGCGCAGCTGAAAACGCCGGACACGGAGCTGGACCCGGACCTTCTGCGTCGCACCTGGCAGGCGACCGACTGGGCCTACAAGGCATCCGTACTGCGCCGGATCCTGCCCCAGTTCGCCACAGCCCTCACGCGCGGACTCATCCAGCCTCTCTTCGGCATGCAGGAGGTCGGACGCGCTTTCCACCGCGCCAAGTGGCAGCAGTGGCCCGTCGAACAGACCGCCGCAGTGCGGGAATTCCTGCATGCCTGGTGGGCCCACACCCTCGCCGATCCCGACCCCGCCGTGCCGGCGTACGAGGTCCTCGCGCTCAACGCGGAGGCGTCCGCCACGCTCAGCCCCTGGCTCCGCATCTGGGAGACGCAGACTCACCCCACGGCCGACCAGCACCTGGCCGAAGCCGTGGCCCACTGGGAGTACGAGCTCTTGGGGGACGGGCTTCCCTGGGACACCTGGCATGACGAGGAAGACACGCGCGCCGGGCTGACAGCCTGGCTGCTGCTCCATGCCCCTGCCCGGCTGCGGGCCCACGGCGCCCCTGAAGAGCTGCTCCACCGGATACGACTGCTCGGACTCACCGGAAACGACCGCTGGGACGACCCGCACTGGCCGGGACACCGCTACTGAGTTCCGAACGTACCGAGTTGTCGCTCGGCTCAGAGATCAGGCATGCAACGCCGCTCCCCATGCCTTCGCCCGGTCGAGTTCCCCTTTCCGGAGCGGGCCTTCGGTGTCCTCGATCAGGAAACCCTCTGGTTCCGCGACGAGTTCGTAGTGGTGGCTGCGCAGGCGCCGTGCGATGGCGGGGGCGGCGCCGCCTGCCATACGGACGTCCGCGTGGGTGTCGAAAGCGGCGGCGTGGGCGCTACGGGTCTTGGGCAGCTCGTGGAACCAGTCCCGGAGGCCGGGTCCCTCGCCACCCATCTCGGGGTCGTGCCGCTCCGCCTCTTCCTTTCTCATCTCGGCCTTCACGCCCATCTTCCGGGACAGGCCGGAGGTCATGCCCCGCATGTGGGTGGGACCTCCCACGACGAGCAGGTCGGCCGAACCGGCACGCTCCCGGGCCGCCGGCTGGTCCACCCGTACGCAGTCGATCTCGGCCTCCGGGCGAGCCTCCCGCACGCCTTCGCCGATCGCCTCGGCAACCTGTCGGGTGTTGCCGAACAAGCTCTCGTAAACGATGACCACACGCATCACAGTTCATCTCCTACGGCTCTCTCCGTGATATCTCCGTATGTTCTGCGCTTCCCGCCCTTCCAGCGCTTTCCGGATGTTCCGTGCTCGGCTGGTCAGGGCTCGATGTCGAGGACCTCCGACACCGGACGGCGTGGGGTGCTGGTGCCTTTGGGGCCGTATCCGAGGCGCAGCAGCATCTGTACATGGCCTTCCCCCGATATCGGGTCCCGCAGCGGCCAGCGCAGGTCGGTCCACTCCAGGGGTTGGGTGGCGAGGGAGCTCGACAGGCCCTTGAGCGTTGCCAGCAGCAGGACGCGTTGCATGGCCTGGCCGGCGCGCACCCAGTCCTCCGGGCGATCGTGGGCGGTGCTCAGGAGGGCCAGGTGGGGGGAGTGCTCGAACTCCGCGGCGTCGCGGCCCGCTACGGGCCTGGTGCCGGCGAAATCGCGCATCGGTGCCTTGCCGCCGAGCTTTCGCGGCCCGAAGGCGTAGTCGGGAACTCCGTCGGGGGCAGGGCGTTCTGATGAGTCGTCGATGTGTGTCCATCGCGCCAGGTCCTGGTCGCTGGCGCGGTCGGTGAGGTTGCGTGCCTCGGCTTCCCGCACCAGATCCAGCAGTTCCTGCAGATGCCATGCGGTGGGGAAGGTCAGTGAGGCTCCCTCGATATGGGCGGCACCGCTGAGGGCCGTCCGCACGGACTGGGGGATCTCCGTCTCCTCGAACGGGAAGCGGCTGGTGTGCCGTTGGTGAATCGCCGGATACAGCGCGGCCAGGCCGCTCTCGTCGCTGCCGAGGCCGATCAGCTGCACGGTGGCGAGCAGGGCGGGATCGGTCTGATCGGGCAGCACCTGGGTGGCCGGGTACCAGCCCTCGTGGACCACGGCGACCCGCAGGTTGAACAGGGCTGCGCCGCAGCCGAGATGGAGGGCGCGGGTGTCGGGGTCGGCGTGCGGCATGACACGGTCGAAATCGGCGCGTACGTGGAAGACGCGGCTGCCGCGGAAGTAACGGAAGTGCCAGGGCTGCGCGTTGTGCATCGACGGAGCGGCAGCGGCATCGTGGACCAGCGCTGTCACCCGCTTTTCGGAGAGTCCCTGTTCCGTCACCGGAGCCTCCCTTCGCGACGCCGCTCGACCGGGGTTCATCGACCGGCCGGGTTTCATCGACCGACCGGCGTTCATCGACCGACCGGCGTTCATCGTCCTCGCGGCCTCGTCCAGCTGGTCGACCTCGAAGGCGACGTCCGTTCCCACGGCCGCCGAAGGGGCCGCGTCGGGCGCCGTCCGGAAGGCGATGGTGTCGTCGACGACCTCGTAGTTCACCGGGACGACCGCCGGACCGTCGGGGGTCGATACCGCGACCCGCCCCACGCCATGCGTGGCCAGCCGGGCGCGGCATTCATCGGGACCGAGATCCGACAGCCCGGGGTGCAGCAGCGCCTGGCCCCTGCCCGGCGGCAGGTCGATGCCTCCCCCGCGCAAGGCCGTGGCGGTGGTGCCCAGAGCGTCGGCCAGCCGGATGAGGCTCATCAGGCTCGGGTCGGCCGGCCGTTCTTCGAGATAGGCCAGGTAGTCCGGCGCCATCTTGGCGCGGCGGGCCGTCTCCGTCCTGGTCAGTCCCTTTCGCCCGCGTTCGGCTGCCACCCGCCGGCCGATGTCGCCGGGGCCCGATGCCCTGGACGGGTGCCGATCGGACGCGGCGACCGCTTCCCTGTCCGCCCTGCCCGCCTCTGCCCCGCCGTGCCGGGAGTCCTGCCGGGTGCTTTCGGGGCCGTGCTCGACATGGTCGATATGCGCGCCGGGACCTGGACAGACGAGCGTCACCCGAGCCGTGTCCGACCAGCGCACGTCGAAGGGCGGCGTGCCGTCGTCGTGATGGAGCCCGACGATCTCGCCGTCGCGCCGGGCGGCGCCGGTGACCGGGCTTTCGACGATGAGGTGGTCACCGAGGTGAGCTCGCATGGTCATCACCCGCTCCTCCCGGACGTCGGCCGGTACCTCCGAAACGTCGCCATACCCAACGTGTCACGCCCGGCGGGCCGGCCACATCGGACGACCGGGCCCGGTCCATCGGGCCGACCGGCCCCGGGACGGGGCCGGTCGGTGGCTCAGGACGGTCCGGTCGGCCTCACCTCTGCGAGACCGGCTCCTGACACGCTGAGGAGGTGACCGCGGCCGGCTGTCACCCGCCGGAAGGAGCCGAAGATGCTGCACCGCACGGTCGGAGAGCTCATGACCCGGAAGGTCGTCCGGGCGCGGCGGGACATGCCGTTCAAGGAGGTCGTCAAGCTGCTCGCGGACAACGGGGTCACCGCCGTGCCTGTGGTCGACGAGCTGGACCGTCCGATGGGTGTGGTGTCCGAGGCCGATCTGCTGCGCAAGTCCTCCGGTCAGGCCGACCCGTCAGGCCGGACGCCGATGCCGCATCTGGAGGCGTGGGAGCGGGCCAAGGCCGAGGGGGCCACGGCCGAGGAACTGATGTCGGCTCCCGCCGTGTGCGCGCGACCGGAGTGGACCGTGGTGGAGGCGGCGCGCCTGATGGAGGTCCAGAACGTCAAGCGGCTGCCGGTGGTGGACGAGACGGACCGGTTGCAGGGCATCGTCAGCCGCGCTGACCTGCTGCGGATCTTCCTGCGCCGGGACGAGGCGATCCGCGAGGAGATCAACCGGGACGTGCTGCAGCAGACGCTGGGGCTCGCTCCCCTGGCGGTGACCGCGGAGGTGCGCGAGGGGCGGGTCACGCTGGGCGGGACGGTCGAGGTCGCAGGGCTGATCCCGATCATTGTGCGGCTGTGCCGGACCGTTGACGGCGTGGTCTCGGTGTCGGAGCACATCGTGTGCGGGCCCGGAGATCCACGGCGCTCCGCTGCGGGAGCGTAAATCCCCGCGTACGGGGTGCCGCACCGGATCCCGCGCCCGCTTGTCCGGGGGGTGCCGCCGTGGTGGTCACTCCCCCGGTCTCGTCGATTCCCAGAACGTGTGACTGCGGTCGGAGGGCGCCACCGAGGCACGCAGGCGACTGGCGGAGCTGACCGGCCGGGAGTCCGACGTGGTCAGGGCCGTGGCAAGAGGCCTGTCGAACGCCGAGATCGGACGCGAACTGGCCATGAGCGAAGGCACGGTGAAAACGAGCGCCGCAGTTCCTTGAGCGCGGTCAGCCCGTCCATGCCCGCCACGCCATCCTGACGTCCATGAGCACGACATCGGGGCGGTGTTCGGCGACCGCGGTGATCGCTGCGCTGCCGTTGCTCGCTTCGGGACGCGGCGCCTCGGCGCCCGGAATTCCCACCCCGCTGGAGCGGGAATTCCGGGCAGGGCTGACGTACCAGGTCAGGGCCGACGCATCCGGTGGGCCGAAGACGACCGCTCCGTCAGGGGACGCGCCGGATGAGGTCACCGGAGACGCTGCGCAGCTTCTCGCGGGTCTCCTCCAGTTCGCGTTCCGGACGGGAGTTGCCGACGACGCCGGCACCGGCACGCAGCCAGGTCTTGCCGTCGCGGGAGAAGACGGTGCGCAGGACCAGTGCCGCGTCCATCGAACCGTCCGCGTCGATGGTCATGACGGTGCCCGCGTAGGGGCCGCGGACCGGCTCGTCGCGGCGGATCAGGTCGTACGCGGCGTGCTTGGGCACTCCGGAGGCGGTCACCGCGGGGAAGGCCGCCGCGAAGGCGTCCCAGGGGCTGCCGCCCTCGGGAAGCCGGCCCACGACCCGGGAGGCGAGGTGCTGCACCTTGCCCCGCTCGGCGATGCGCATGTAGTCCCGCACGACGACGGTGTCCGGCTTGCAGGGACCCATGAGCTCGTCCACCGCGACCTTCACCGAAATGGCGTGCTCGTGCAGCTCCTTGGCGTCGCTGAGCAGGTCCTCGCGCAGTTGCTCGTCGAGGGCCGCGTCGCCGGTCCGCCGCCGTGTACCGGCCAGCGGCTGCGTGGTGACCTGGCCCTCGCTGGTGACCTCCACGACGGTCTCCGGGCTGAAGCCCGCGGCCTTGAGGCCGTCCATGTGCAGGAGGAAGGAGCGCGCCGGGGTGTTGGCGCGCCGGCCGGCCACATACGTCGCGGGGAAGTCGAGTTCCTCCTCGACCGGCACCAGGCGGGAGAGCACGACCTTCTGCAGCCGTCCGTCGTTGATGTCCTCGATGGCCGCGAGGACGGCCCGGGAGTAGTCGGCGGCGGAGGCTTCCAGGTCCACGTCGGCGCGGGGCGCGGTGGGGCCGCCGAGGTCGGCGGGCTCGGACAGCGCGTCGGCGACGGCGCCGAGCGCCTCCGGGTCCAGGCTGCGGATCAGCGTGTAGCCGTCGTGCAGGCGGACTTCGGTGTGCGGCACCATCAGGTGCGCCAACACCTCATCCGAGCCGTCCGGGCCGTCCGCGCCGCCGGCCGGCTTGCCGGAGATGGCGTAGGCGAGTTCGAAGGCGCACCAGCCGTAGACCCGCCAGTCCGCCGGCTCCACGTCCCGCAGGAAGTTCCGCACCGGTTCGAGTGGATCGCCGTGCCACTCGGTCTCGGTGACCTCGCCCCCTCTCACCACGCGGGCGGTGCGCTGGTTCAGGCGGAGTTCGGCATGGCTGCCCAGGGCTATCGACAGCCCCTCGGGGGTCTCGTAGACGACATGGCTGTCGAACTGCTGGGAGGCGGCCAACTGGGCCGCGACGGCGTGCCGGTCCCCGGCGGCCGGCGCCTTCATCGTGTGGTACTGGTTCGGCATGGCGATTCCTTTCAGCTGGGTCGGACCGCGAGGCTTTCGAGCACGAGGCCGGTGAGGGACCGTTTGTCGACCTTGCCGACGCCGGTCAACGGCAGCGTGGCGAAGGGCTCCACGCGGTCGGGCAGTTTGTAGGCGGCCAGGCCGCGGGCCCGCAGTGCGAGGTGCACCTCGGCGAGCGTGGGCGGGTCCGCGGGGTCCTGCGGAACGACGCAGGCGCAGGTCTGCTCGCCCATGTACGGGTCGGGCAGGCCGATGACCGCCGCCATCCGGATGCGGGGGTCGGCGAGCAGATGCCCCTCGACCTCCTCTGCCGGGACCTTCTCCCCGCCGCGGTTGATCACGTCGTTGAGCCGTCCGACGACGGCGAGGTTGCCGGAGGGGGTGAGCCGCACCACGTCGCCGGTACGGAAGTAGCCGTCCGCGGTGAAGCGGGTGCGGTTGCCCTCGGCCGCGCGGTAGTAGCCGCGCAGGGTGTACGGGCCCCGGGCCAGGAGCTCGCCGGGCTGTCCCGGCGCGACGTCGATGCCGTTCTCGTCGACGATCCGGATCTCGTCGCCGGGTGACAGCGGGCGTCCCTGGGTCTCCACGACGACCTCGGCGGGGTCGTCGAGCCGGGTGTAGTTGAGCAGTCCCTCGGCGAGTCCGTAGACCTGCTGAAGGGTGCAGCCGAGTTCGGGTGCCACCCGCGCGGCGGTGACCGGGTCCAGCCGTGAGCCGCCGACCTGGAGCAGCTTGAGGCCGGACAGGTCGTGGGAGGTTCGCTTGCCGATCTCCAGCCAGAGCGGGACGAGCGGCGGGACCAGGGAGGTCACGGCGTCGCGGCTGCCGGCCAGCAGCGGGAAGCAGTCCTCCGGTGACGGCGTCGCCGCGAGTGCGACGGTGCCCCCCACCCGCAGGGTGCCCAGCACGCCGGGGCAGGCCAGCGCGAAGTTGTGGGCGGCCGGCAGCGCCACCAGGTACGTGCTGTCCGGCCCGACTCCGCAGAGCCGGGCGCTCTGCCGCAGCTGGTAGGCGTAGTCGGCGTGCGTCCGCGGGATGAGCTTGGGCTTGCCGGTCGTCCCGCCGGACAGCAGGAAGAGCGCCACGTCCTGCGGGTCGGGGGCCGGCAGCCGCTCCGGTTCCGCGTCCACGTCCGCCAGGGCGGTGTACGGGCCGGGGTCACCGGCCACCAGGATGTGCCGGAGGGTGCCGGTGCTGCCCTGGACCTCGGTGGCGAGCGCCCGGTAGTCGAAGCCGAGCACTTCGTCCGGGCACACATAGGCCACCGCGCCGGAGACCTCCACGAGGTGGACGATCTCCGCGGCACGGTGCGCCGGGAGGGCGAAGACCGGCAGGGCGCCCATCCGGAACAGTGCGCAGGAGAGCACCACGAACTCGGCCACGTTGGGGAGTTGGACCACGACGCGGTCGCCGGCGGCCAGGCCTCGGGCGCGCAGTCCGGCGGCGAGGCGGTCGGCGGCCAGGTCCAGCTGGGCGTAGGTCAGGGTGCGGTCGGCGGTGCGCAGGGCGATCCGTTCGCCGCGGCCGGGATCCGTGGGCCATCTGCCGAGGGTTTCGTCGTTCCAGTAGCCCCTGGCCCGGTATTCGCGTGCCAGCGATTCGGGCCAAGGGACACAGCCATCGAGCATTTCTGCTCCTCAAGAGATCAGTAAGAGATCAGTTCCGCAGAGAATCAGTGCTGCAGAGAAAAGGGGGGTGAGCGGAGACCGGCCGGGCTCAGGCGGCCGCCGGGCGGAGTTCGAGGGTGCAGCACTTGACGCTGCCGCCGCCCTTGAGCAGTTCGGTGAGGTCGACGCCGATCGGTTCGTAGCCGCGCTCGCGCAGCTGGGCGGCCAGGCCTGTGGCCGCCTCCGGCAGCACCACATGCTTTCCGTCGCTGACCGCGTTGAGTCCGAAGACCGCGGCCTGGGAGGGCTCCGCGTGGATCGCCCCCGGGTAGAGCTCTTCCAGGAGGGCCCTGCTCGCGGGGGTGAACGCCGCCGGGTTGTACATCACCTCGTCGCCGTCGAGCACGGCGAGCGCGGTGTCCAGGTGGTAGTAGCGCTCGTCGACCAGGTCGAGGCTCACGACGGGGCGGCCCCAGAACTCCTGGGCCTCGGCGTGGGATTCGGGCGTGCTGCGGAATCCCTTGCCGGCCAGTACGCGGCTCCCGGTGACCAGGAAGTCGCCTTCGCCCTCGTTGACGTGCACCGGGTCGTGCAGCTCCTGGTATCCGTGCGCGCGGAACCACTCCAGGTAGGCGGGGCCCTCGCCGGCTCGCTCCGGGTTGCGGAAGCGGGCGCCGAGCACCTTGCCGTCGACGACGGTCGCGCCGTTGGCCGCGTAGACCATGTCGGGGTAGTCGGCGAGCGGCTCGATCAGTTCGACGGTGTGCCCCAACTCCAGGTAGAGGGCGCGGAGTTGCTCCCACTGGGCGACGGCGAGCGCGGTGTCCACCGGCTTCGTCGGGTCCATCCACGGGTTGATGGAGTAGTCGACCCGGAAGTGGGTGGGGCGGCACATCAGGTAGTGGCGGGGGCGCGCGGTACGGGTGGCGACGGTCATGACCTGTTCTCCTGTGGGTCGGATCGGGCGGCCCGCACCTGGGGTGGCGGGCGGGCCGGAGTGGCGGTTCGTGGCCGCGGTCCGGCGGGTCAGAGGGCTGGGAAGTTCGCTTCGAGGGCGGCGAGAGCGTCGGCGTCGAGCGAGACGAGGGTGAAGTCGGAGGGGGTGTGGCCGCCGGCGTCGTCGTGGTCCAGTTGGTCCACCAGGGTGTGCAGCGCGCGCACCCACTCGTCGCTCAGGGCCGTCACCTCCCGTTCCGCTCCGGGCGCCGTCGGCCAGGTGCACACCAGGCGCAGCACGGGCTCGCCGCCGGACGAGGAGCGGTAGCTGGTCAGTTCCAGCGCTGCCGGGTCGGGTCCGCCGGCCACGGTTCCGGGGAGGGCGTCGGGGCTCTCGGCCAGGTCGTCGCACGGCAGCGCCGACCAGTCGGCACCGGCATCGCCATCGGTCTCGCCACCGCTCCCGGAATCGGTGTCGAGAGATGTGTCGTGGTGGACGAAGCGCAGGCCCGGGGCCGGAAGCCGGCCGTCCGGCGCGTCGTATCCCAGGCTCTCCGGGGCCGCCGGGCGGGCGTCCTCCTTGACGTGCTTGAGCAGTACGCCGGGGTCCTGGTGCGCGTGGTCCGTGCCGAACCGTACGGCGAGCCGGATGTCGAACCGTCCGACGCCGGTGGCGGGTTGGGCGCCGCCGGCCGTCCAGCCGGACAGCGCCGCGGCGTCCCGGCCCGAGCGGGTCAGCTCGACCCGCACCCCGTCGGAGGCCTCGGCACCGCGTTCCTCGGACCGCCGGAGCGTCGCCGACCCGAGCCCCGTCAGCAGGACTTCGGCGAGGTCCGCGTGGAATCTCCCGGCGACGCGGTCCAGTGCGGCCGTGGTGCGGCCGTCGGCGAGTTCCACGGTCCGGGTGGCTCGGGGCGCGGTGGCCGCACCCCAGAGGTCCCTGAACGGGTCGGGGCCGGACAGCAGGTCCTGCCAGTGCGCCCGCGCCGTGTCCTCGGTCGCCCGCAGTGCGCGTGCGTACTCCCGCGCCCAGTCCGCGTACGCGGCGGGGGCGGTGTCCAGGCCACCCCTCCCCCGGCCCAGTGCGGCCAGGTCGGCGAGCAGGATCCGCCAGGAGTCCGCGTCGGCGGCCAGCGGGTGGACGCTGAGCAGCAGCCGGCCCTGGGCCTGTGTCCCGCCGTCCCACCAGGCGGCGTCGAGGAGTACACCGCGGCGGGCGTCCAGCCGCTCGGGTGCCGCGGCACGCTGACGACGGACGGATTCCGTGAACGCTTCGGTGGTCGGGTCGACGTCGACCGGGGTCAGCAGGTTGGCGGCGGACGGTTCTCCGGTGCGCGGGATGCGCAGCTCCGCGCCGTCCGGCACGGCCCGCAGGATGGCGTGCCGGTCGAGCAGGGCCTGGAGGACCTCGGTGAGGCGTTCGCGGGTGGTCCCCATGGGCAGCCGCAGCAGTGCCGACCAGGGGCGCGGCGCGCCCGCCCCGGGGTCGGCCAGCCGGCGCACGGCGGGGGGCGTCGGCACGGGTGTCGTACTCCCCTCTGGTGCGTCCGGCGCGGACGCGGCCGCCAGCGCCGCGAGACCGGCCGCGGTGGGGTGCTGGAAGATGTCCCACGGGGAGATGGGCAGCCCCGCGGCCTTGGCCCGGCTCGCCAGCTGGATGGAGAGGATGCTGTCGCCGCCGAGCTCGAAGAACCGGTCCCGCACCCCGACCGACGGCAGGCCCAGCACCTGCGCGAACAGCCCGGCGAGCAGTTCCTCTTCCGGAGTGCTCGGCCGGTCGTCGCCCACGGCGGCGCTGAAGTCGGGTGCCGGCAGCGCCCGTCGGTCCAGCTTTCCGCTGGGGGTCAGCGGGAGGGCGTCGATCAGGACGGTGGCGGCGGGGACCATGTAGTCGGGCAGCCGGGCGGCGATGTGCGCGCGCAGCTCGGGGCCGTCCGGTGTGCGGGCGTCGGGCTCGGCCGTCGGCTCGGGCACCGCGTAGGCCACCAGTGCGGTACCGCCGGCGCCGTCGGACCGGGCGACCACGGCGGCCTGGGCGATGTCCGCGCGTTCCAGGAGCAGGGCCTCGATCTCGCCGGGTTCGATCCGGAAGCCGCGGATCTTGACCTGGTTGTCGGCCCGCCCGGCATATTCCAGGGCGCCGTCGGCCCTTCGGCGGACGAGGTCGCCGGTGCGGTACATACGGCTGCCGGGCGGCCCGTACGGGTCCGGGACGAAGCGTTGCGCGGTCAGCCGGGGGCGGCGCAGATAGCCGCGGGCGATGCCCTCGCCGGCGATGTAGAGCTCGCCGACGCCCTCGGCCGGCACCGGCTGGAGCCCGGCGTCGAGGACGTGGGCGCGGGTGTTCCACAGGGGGCCGCCGAGTGCCGGGTCGGCGCCGTCGACCTCCGTGTACAGGCTGTCCGCGCTGGCTTCCGAGGAGCCGTAGAAGTTGAGCAGCCGGGCGTGCGGGAAGACCTCGGCGAAGCGTTCGGCCACGGCCGCGGGGAGCGCCTCGCCGCTGCTGATCCACAGGTCGCAGCCGGCGAAGCGGGACCGGTCGCGGTCGTCGAGTTCCAGGATGGCCGAGAGCAGGCTGGGCACCACCGTGATCCGGGCGGCGCCGTGCCGCTGGATCAGAGCGCCGAGGTCGGCCGGGCTCTTGGCGGCGATCTGGTCGGCGAGCACGACGGTGCCGCCGTGCAGCAGCGGGCCCAGCAGTTCGCTGGTGCCGTCGAGGAAGCTCAGGGAGGTCTTCGCGCACACGGGCGCGGCGGGGTGCCAGGGGTAGCGCCGGTGGAACCATGTCAGCCGGTTGACCAGGCCCTTGTGCAGTCCGACGACGCCCTTGGGGGTGCCGGTGGAGCCGGAGGTGTAGATGACGTACGCCGGGCTGTCGGGGGTGAGGCCGGTGGGCTGCGGGTCGGTCGTGCCCTGCTGGGCGAGCCGGCCGCGGACCGCCGGGTCGTCCAGCAGGATCTGCCGGGCGGGCTCGACACCGGGCAGGGCGGCCGCCACGTCGGAGGTGGTCAGGAGCAGGCCGGGGGCGGCGTCGCGGTGGATCAGCGCCAGGCGTTCGGCCGGGTAGTCCGGGTCCAGGGGCAGATAGGCGGCGCCCGCCTTCAGTACGGCCAGCAGGCCGACGACCATGTCGACGGAGCGGCGCAGGGCGAGGCCGATCACGGACTCGGGCCCGGCGCCCAGGTCGATGAGGAGCCGGGCGAGTTGGTTGGCGCGGGCGTCGAGCTCGGCGTAACCGAGTGTCTCCTGGCCGAAGACCAGGGCTGTCCGGTCGGGCGTCCGAGCGGCCTGGGCGGCGAAGAGCGCGCCGAGTGGTCCGTCGGGCACCTGGCGGGCGGTGTCGTTCCACTGGACGAGCAGCTTTTCGCGCTCGTCCGGCGTGAGGAGGGACGCCAGGCGGACCGGTTGTTCCGGGTGGTGCGTGAGGTCGGTCAGCAGCTGCTCCAGCTGGGCCAGCAGCGCCTCGACGGTCTCGTGGCGGAACAGGTCCGTGCGATAGGTGGCCTCCAGGGCGAGTTCGTCGCCGGCGACCACGGCGGCCAGGGTCAGTTCGAACTGGCTGGTGCCGTTGGAGACCGGGCGCGGCGTCACCCGCACGCCGGGCAGGGTGAACTCGCGGAAGGTGTCGGTGCGCAGCAGGAACATCACGTCGAAGGGGGTGTTCCGGCTGGCGGTGCGGTGCGGCCGCAGCTCCTGGAGGACGCTTTCGAAGGGCAGTTGCTGGTGCTCGTAGCCGTCCGTGCAGACCGTGCGTACGCGGTCCAGCACCTCGTGGAAGTCGGGGTCGCCGGCCAGGCCGACGCGCAGCAGCAGCGTGTTGTCGAAGTTGCCGATGAGGTTCTCGAACTCGGTGCGGTCGCGGTTCATGGCGGGCGTGCCGAGGGCGATGTCCTGGCTTCCGGTGCGCCGTCCGAGCAGGACCGCCGCGGCGGCGAGCAGCACCATGAAGGGGGTGACCCGCTGCTCGCGGGCCAGGTCGCGGACGCGCGCGGCCAGGTCGGGGCCGAGCGGCCTGGTGTGCGTGGCGCCGTCCTCCTCGGGGGTGGCGGGGCGCGGGAAGTCGGTGGGCAGTGCGGTCGGTTCCGGCCAGGGCGTCAGCCGGCTCCGCCAGTGGTCCAGTTGGCGGGCGGTCCAGGCGTCGGTGTTCCGTTCCCGTTCCCATGCGGCGAAGTCCGCGTACTGGGTGTGCGGGGGCGGCACCGGGGCGTTCACGCCGGTGGTGTGCCGCCGGTAGGACTCGGCGAGCTCGTCGAAGAGGACGTTCCAGCTGCCCTCGTCCAGGGCGATGTGGTGTGCGACGAGCACCAGGACATGGTCGGTGTCGCCGGTGCGCAGCAGGGTCGCGCGCAGCGGTGGCTCGGCGGCCAGGTCGAAGGGGTGCCTGCCGAGTTGTGCGGCCCGGCGGTCCGCCGCGGCGGCGCGATCTTCGGCGGGGGTGTCGCGGAGGTCCGCCACGGTCAGCGGCAGCCGCGGGTCGGTGACGAGCTCGGGCGTCACGGTGCCGTCCGCGGTCTCGCGGTAGACGGTGTGCAGCACCTCGTGCCGGCGTTGCACATCGGACAGGGCGGCCTCCAGGGCCCGGGTGTCCAGGTGGCCTTCGATGTGGAAGGCGAGGCAGAGGTTGTAGGCGGCGGCTTCGGGGGCGAGCTTCTGGAGGGCCCACATCCGGCGTTGGGCGGAGGAGAGGGTGGGGGTGCGCCGGGCGTCCGGTGTTCCGGAAGCGCGTCCGGTGCCGGTGCCGGTGCCGCCGGATGCTGTCAGCCCGCGTTCGGCGAGCTTGCGGCGCAGCAGTTCCTTCTTCTTCGCGGCGAGCCGGTCGGCGTCGTGGGTCTGGTTCCTGGACTGCTCAGACACGGGACGGGGCGCCTTCCTCGGGTGTACCGGCGGCGTGCTGCTGCGGGGCGGTGCCCCAGAACCTGCCGAAGATCTGTTGCTCGTCCGGGAGCGATTCGGGGATCGGGCGCGAGATGAGGGTGTAGTTGAGGAAGTGCCGCCAGGTGATGTTGCCCGCGACGCTGGTGCCTCCCCAACTGCCGCTGGAGAGCGTGGTGGTGAAGGGCACGCCGCTGGCGAAGCTGCCGGTGTTGGTCATCGTCGACTGGTTGACCACCACCCGGCAGGTGGTGATGGTCTCCGCGAGTCGCATCACCCGGTCGGTGCGGGTGGTGTGGATGGCGCAGCTGTGGCCCCGGCCGCACCGGTCGGAGAGTGTCTGGACGAGGTGGACGGCGTGGTCGAAGCTGTCGTAGGTGAGCAGGGTGACCAGGGGCGCGATCTTCTCGCGCAGGACGGGGTCGTCGTGCTCGGGGTCGGTGCCGGTCAGGGCCAGCACGATGGCCTTGTCCGGGTCCGCGAGGGCGACTTCGGCGCGTTCGGCGATCTCGGCGGCCGGGCGGCCGACCAGGTCGCGGTCGAGCTTGCCGTCCTCGGTCCACAGCACGCCGCGGATCCGCCGGGTCTCCTCCTCGGAGCACAGGTGCACGCCGTGCCGGACCAGCTCGCCGCGGAAGCGCTCGGCCACCGAGGAGTGCACCAGCACGTTGCTCTCCGAGGAGCAGGACGTGCCGTTGTTGTAGCCGGCGCCGTACGCCACCTTCTCCGCGGCGTCGGCCACGTCCGCCGTCTCGTCGACGATGACCGTCGGGTTCCCCTCGCCCGCGCCGATGGCGGGGGTGCCGCTCTCGTACGCACGCCGTACGGTTCCGGTGCCACCCACCGCGACGATGTGGTCGGCGGCCCGCATGAGCTCCACCGCCGCCTGACGCCCCGTCACTTCCAGGCACTGCATCAGGTCGCGGGGCGCGCCCGCCGCGTCCAGCGCCTCCCGCATCAGCTCGACGGTCCGCTTCGCGGTGCGGTACGCACGGGGGTTGGGGGTGAACACCGCCGCGTTGCGGGTCTTGAGGATGGGTAACGCGTTGCAGATCAGACCCGGTGCGGGGGCGGTGGCCGGGCTGGCCGCGGCGATCACTCCGAGCGGCTTGGCGAGCTTCACCAGGCCCAGTTCGGGCAGGTCCTCGACGACGCCGGCCGTGCGCATGCCGTGCATGTCCCGCAGAATGCCGAGGACCCTGCGGCGCTGGAGCGCACAGAGGTGCTCGCTGTTACCGAGGCCCGTCTCGCGCTCGCTGAGCAGGGCGAGCTCCCGGGCGGTGTCCTCCTGATAGCACTGCCAGCCGACGGCCGCGACAACGTCGTCGACGCGTTGCTGGGACCACGTGGCGAACTCTTCCTGGGCGGCGCGGGCGCGCCGGACCGCCGCTCGTACGGTTTCGGTGACCATGGTTCAACTCCTGCGGAAGGCGCAGTACGGGGGTGGGTCGGACTGCGAGGGGGGCGGGGCGGGGGTGTGCTACCGCCGGGTTGCCTGGACGGTGATCGCGCGCAGCGCCTGGAACCAGAGGTCGGCCAGCGCTTCGGCGTCCGCTTCGGTGAGCAGTGCTTCGGGCCAGGACCAGCGCACATGCAGTTCGGGTCCGTCGGGACGATGGAGGGTGTAGGCGTTGACATCGAGGCTGTAGGTGACCGGCATGGCGGGGTCCGCCGCGTCGCTGAAGTCGGCCTGCTCGTCGGCGATGGCGAACTCCGTGGCGGCCGTCTCGCCGGTGGTGAACCGCCCCAGGTAGTTGAACTCGATCTGGGGGACGGGCAGTTGGGCCAGCCGCTCGGCCGTCTCGGGGTTGAGGTGGCGCAGCAGTCCGTAGCCGATGCCGTTGTCCGGTACGGCCCGCAGGTGTTCGCCGACCCGCTTGACCACGTCGGTCAGTTCGCCGCCGCCGTCCAGCGCCCGGTCCAGGTCGACCGGGCCCGGGTCGAGGCGTACGGGATAGACGCCGGTGAACCAGCCCACGGTGCGCGAGAGGTCGGCACCGGGCAGCAGCTGCTCTTCTCGGCCGTGGCTCTCCAGGGCGACGAGTACCGAGCGGTCCTCTCCGGTGGCGCCGCGGCGGGTGCGCCAGGCGGCCACGGCGAGCGCCAGTGCCGAGAGCAGCACCTCGTTCACGCCGGTGCCGTACGCGGCGGGTGCCTCGGCCAGCAGGGGTGCGGTCTGCCCGGCCGCGAGGGTCCGGGTGAGGTGCCGCAGGGTGCCCACGGTGTCGCGCGCCGGGTCGAGCGGCCGGTCGGTGAGCAGCGGGTCGCCGCCGTCCAGCACCTCGCGCCACAGGGCGAGTTCGGCGGCCCGCTCGGGCCGGCGGGCCTCGGCCGGCAGGGCCTGGGCCCAGCGGCGGAAGGAGGTGGGCACCGGCGCGGGGTCGGGGGTGTCGCCGGCCAGGGCCGCGCGGCAGGCGGCCGACAGGTCGGGCAGCAGGATCCGCCAGGACACGCCGTCGACGACGAGGTGGTGGCCCAGGACGAGCAGCCGGTCGCGGTCCCGGTCGCCGGTGTCGCACCAGATGACCTGGAAGACCACACCGTCGGCGGGGGCGAAGCGGGTGAGCGCGGCGTCGTACGCGGCGGCCAGGGCGTGGCGCGCTTCCTGCGGGGTGCGGCCGGTGGCGTCGACGCGGTGCACGATGTCGCTCGCCGCCACGGATCCGGCGGGGCGCACCTCGAAGTCGGCGGTGTCGCTGCCGGGCGTCCAGGTGAAGCGGGTCCGGAGCACGTCGTGCCGGTCCAGGAGTGCCTGGACGGCGGTGATGAGCGCGTCGTGCGTGAGGTCGAAGGGCAGCCGGAGCAGGTTGCCCTGCGCGTAGCGGTCGATCGGGCCGCCGGTGCCGGTCAGCCACCGCATGATGGGCGTCGGCGGCAGCTGGCCGGTGCCGGTGTCGTCGGTCCGCGCGCCGGCTGCCGTGTCGGCGGACGCCACGGCGGCCAGGTCGGCGAGGGAGGCGGCGGCGAAGACGTCCTTGGGTGCGAGGGACAGGCCCAACGCGCGGGCGCGCCCCGTGAGTTGGATGGAGACGATGCTGTCGCCGCCCAGCTCGAAGAAGTTGTCCTCGGGGCCGACGGCGGTCAGTCCGAGAAGTTCGGCGACCAGCGCGCACAGGGCGCGTTCCGGCTCGGTGCGCGGGGGCCGCGAGGTGCTGGTGGCGGTGGCGGCCGGGACCGGCAGCGCGGCCCGGTCCAGCTTTCCGTGGGTGGTCAGCGGGAGTTCGGGCAGTGGCACCAGGGCCGCGGGAACCATGTAGTCGGGCAGTGCGCCGGTCAGGTGGGCACGCAGCGCGGCCGGGTCCAGTTCCGTGCCCGGTACCGGTACGGCGTAGCCGACCAGCCGCTTGACGCCGGGGCGGTCCTCGCGGACGACGACGGCGCACTGGGCGACGTCGGGGTGCCCGCCGAGCGCGGTCTCCACCTCGCCCAGCTCGACCCGGAAGCCGCGGATCTTGACCTGGTGGTCGGTGCGGCCCGAGAAGTCCAGCTGTCCGTCGTGGGTCCAGCGCACCACGTCGCCGGTGCGGTACATCCGGGTGCCGGGCGCCCCGAACGGATCGGCGACGAAGCGCGAGGCGCTCACCCCTGGCCTGCGCAGATAGCCGCGGGCGAGCCCGTTGCCGGCGAGGTACAGCTCGCCTTCGACGCCCGGCGGCACCGGGTTGAGGAAGTCGTCCAGGACGTACGCGCGGATGTTGCCGATGGGCCGGCCGATGACCGGGGTGGGGCTGTCGCCCACCTCGGCGACGACGGAGTCCACGGTGCACTCGGTGGGTCCGTAGAAGTTGTAGCCGCGGGTGGTGGTCAGCTCGCGCAGCTCGTCCCAGATGGCCTGCGGCACGGCCTCGCCGCCGACGCCGAGCCCGGCCAGCGGGCTGCGCCGGTCCTGGACGAGTCCGGCCGCCGAGAGCTGTCCGTAGAAGGACGGCGAGACCTCGATGAAGTCGATCTGCCGCGCGCGCAGCCAGTCCAGCTGGCGTTGCGGGTCGCGCCGGGTGTCCTCGTCGAGGATCTCGATGGTGTGACCGGCGAAGAGGGCCAGCAGCGGCTGCCAGGAGGCGTCGAAGGAGAACGACCAGCCGTGGCCGACCCGCAGCCGGCGTCCGGCGGCCTCGGCGGCCGGCCCGTAGACCTGCCGCTGGTGGTTGGCGAAGAGGCTGATGACGTTCTGGTGGACGGTGACGACGCCCTTGGGGTCGCCGGTGGAGCCCGAGGTGTAGATGACGTACGCGGGGTGGTGCGGCAGCAGGGGGCGCAGCCGCTCGGCGTCGGTCGGTGCGGTGGCGGGCATCTCGCGCAGCGCGGCGGCCAGTTGGACGGTGTCCAGCGCGGTGGTCGGCACCGTGCCCGCGGACCTGCGCAGCGCCCCGTCCAGCACCTCGGCGCAGGTCAGCAGCAGCTTGGGCCGGGCGTCGGCCAGCATGTAGCCGATGCGGGAGGCGGGGTATTCGGGGTCGACGGGGACGTAGGCGGCACCGGCCTTCTGTACGGCCAGCAGCGCGATGACGATGTCCAGGGAGCGGGGCAGCGCGAGCGCGACGATGTCCTCGGTGCCGACGCCCTGGCGGATGAGCCAGTGGGCGAGCCGATTGGCGCGGGCGTCGAGCTCGGCGAAGGTCAGCTCGGTGCCGTCGAAGGCGACGGCCGGGTGGCCGGGGGCGGCGGCGACCTGTTCGGCGAACAGCTCTGGCAGGGTCTGCTCGGGGACCTCGAAAGCGGTGTCGTTCCAGTCCCGGAGGAGGGTGCGCCGCTCCTGCGCCCCGAGGATGTCCAGCCGCCCCACCGGGCGTTCGGCGTCGTCCAGGAGTGCGTCGATCAGCCGCAGGAAGCGGTCGAGCAGGGCGGTGGCCGCCGGCTCCGCCAGCACTGCCGGCTGGTACTCGAACCCCAGGTGCAGCCGGTCGTGCACGAGCAGCGGGACGAGGGTCACCGGGTAGTGCGTGGCGTCGTGGTTGTCGAGGCCCTTGACCTCGACCTTGTCTGCGGTGTGCCCGCGTTCCAGGCTCTCGGAGACCAGCGGGGCGTTCTCGAAGACGATCAGGGTGTCGAACAGCTCGCCGGTGCCCGCGGCCCGCTGTACGTCGGCCAGGCCGAGGTGGTGGTGCGGCAGCAGCCGGGCCTGCTCCTGCTGGATCCGTTCGAGCAGTGCGGCCAGCGGCTCGTCGGGGCGCAGCCGGACGCGTACCGGCAGGGTGTTGATGAACAGCCCGATCATCGACTCGACGCCGGGCAGCTCCGCCGGGCGGCCGGAGACGGAGGCGCCGAAGACCACGTCCCGGCTGCCGGTCAGTCGGCCCAGCAGGACGGCCCACAGTCCCTGTACGACGGTGTTCAGGGTCAGGTTCCGCTCGCGCGCCCAGCCGCCGAGCCGCGCGGTGGTCTCCTCGCTCAGCGTGGCGGTGAGCTTCCGCGGGAACTGCGGCTCACGGGTGCGGTCGGGGCCGAACAGCAGCGTCGGGCCGCTCAGTCCGGACAGCGTCTCGCGCCAGGCGGCCTCGGCCTGCTCGGTGGACTGCCGCGCCAGCCAGGCCAGGTGGTCGCGGTAGGAGTGCGGCCGCGGCAGGCCCGTCGCGCTGCCGTCCCGGGCGTAGAGCTCCGACAGCTCACGGACCAGCAGCGGAATCGACCAGCCGTCCAGCAGGATGTGGTGGGCGTGGATGACGAGGTGGTGCAGCGACGCACCGAGCCGGAGCAGCCGGAAGCGCAGCAGCGGCGGCTTGGCGAGGTCGAAGCGCTCCTGCCGGTCCGCATCCAGGACACGCCGGCGCTCCGCGTCCTGCTCCGCGGACGGCAGGCCGGTCAGGTCGGTCTCCCGCCACGGCAGCCGGAACTCCCGGGGGACGACCTGGACGGGGCGCGCCACCCGCTCGTTCCAGAATCCGGCGCGCAGATTCGGGTGGCGGCGCAGCAGCTCCTCGGCCGACCGTCGCAGCACGTCCGGCGCGAGCGGTCCGCGCAGCTCCAGAACGAGCTGCATGGTGTAGACGTCGTGGGCCTGCTCGTCGAAGAGCGCCTGGAACAGGAACCCCTGCTGCAACGGCGCCAGCGGCCAGATGTCCTCGATGCCCGACTGCTTCGTCATGTTTCTTCCCCCTCGTTCCCGTGCTGGACGGACCGGTCGTCCGTTGTGCTGTTCGCCCCGTGCTTGCTGGTCGGTCAGAGTTCGGCGTCGATCTCCGCCGCCGTCATGCCCTCGATCTCCAGGAAGATCTCGGCGACCAGTTCCAGTCGGGCCGGGTCGCTCTCCCGTCCGGCGAGGTCGGCCGCCAGTTGGGTGACGGTCGGCCCGGTCAGGACCGAACGCACCGTCAGATCCGGTATCTCCAGGGCCTCCCGGAGTCGGCTGACGAGCCGGGTGGCCAGCAGCGAGTCGCCACCGCGTGCGAAGAAGTCGTCGTGCGCGCCGATGTTCTCGGCGTCCAGCACCCGCTCCCAGATGAGCGCGATGGCCCGCTCCAGGTGTGTGCCGGGCGCCGAGGTGCCGGCGGTGACGGTCTCCTGCCGCTCGGCGCTCTCGTGTCCTTCCGCCAGGGCGCGGCGGTCCACCTTGCCGTTGGCGGTCAGCGGGAAGCGGTCCAGGACGTGCAGCGCGGCCGGGACCATGTACGCGGGCAGCCGCGAGGTCAGTGAGGCGCGGATCTCCTCGGCCTCGGGATGCGGCTGTCCCTGGTGGAGGGTGACGAAGGCGGCCAGGCCCCGGTACCCGCTGCCGGTCGGCCGGCCGAGGGCCACCGCCACCGCCGAGGCGACGGCGGGGTGTGCGCCCAACGCGGCCTCGATCTCGCCGAGTTCGATGCGCTGCCCGCGTATCTTGATCTGCGAGTCGGCCCGGCCGGCGAACTCGATGCCGCCGTCCGGGAGGAAGCGGCCCAGGTCGCCGGTGCGGTAGAGGCGCTCGCCGGTGACGGGGTGCCGGCGGAAGGCGTCGGCGGTACGGTCCGGGTCCTCCCAGTATCCGGCGGCGACACCCGGGCCGGCGCAGTACATCTCCCCGGTCACACCGTCCGGACGTCCGCGCAGCCCGTCGCCCAGGAGGTAGTAGCGGGTGTTGGCGATCGGCTTGCCGTACGGGATGCTGCGCCACTGGGGGTCGATGCCGTCGACCGGGTGCCAGATGTTCCACAGCGTGGTCTCGGTCGGGCCGCCGACGCTGACCACGCGGACGCCCTCGGCGGCCTTGGCGAGGTCGGTGGGGACGTACAGCGGAATCCAGTCGCCGCCCAGCAGGACCAGCCGCAGCGAGTCGATCGGGCGTGTCGTGCCGCCCGTCGTGGCGGGGTCCGAGGCGGTCTCCTCCAGCAGCATCTCCATCATCGCGGGCACGGAGTTCCACAGGGTCACTCCATGTGCGGCGATCAACTCGGCCCAGTGCGCGGGGTCCTGGGCGCGGTCCGCGTCGGGGACGACCACGGTGCCGCCGGCGCCCAGCACGCCGAAGATGTCGAAGGTGGACATGTCGTGGTGCAGGGCGGTCACCGCCAGGCAGGTGTCTCCCGCGCCGACGCCGAACTCGTCGATCGTCGCCTGTACGGCATTGACCATGCCGCGGTGCCGGATCATCGCGCCCTTGGGTTCGCCCGTGGAACCCGAGGTGAACAGGACGTAGGCCAGGTCGTCAGGGCCCTGCACGGCCGGCAGCGGCTCGGTGCTCAGCTCCGCGGTCAGCTCGGTGTCGACCCGCAGCACCCGGATGGCGTCGGGCACCGGCAGCCGCTCGTCCAGCGCCGACTGGGTCAGCAGCAGCTCGGCGCCGGTCCTGCGCAGGATGCCGTGCAGGCGGGACGTGGGCTGGCGGGGGTCGAGGGGGACGTACGGGGCGCCGGCGAGGAGTACGCCGAAGGCGGCGGCGAGCTGCTCCCAGCCCTTCTCCATGGCGATGGCGACCGGCCGCCCCGGGGCGGCGCCGCGGTCCCTGAGCCAGTGCGCCACCTGGTTGGCGCGGGCGTACAACTCCCCGTACGTCAGGGTGGTGGCGGAGGTGATCACCGCGGTGCGCTCGGGGTGTGCCGCGACCCGGGACTCGAAGAAGTGCTGCACCAGGACGTCGGGAACGGCCCTGTCGGGGCCTGCGATCCCGGTCCGGACGGTGCCGTCGAGCAGGGTCAGCGGCTCCAGCGCCTGCCAGGCGTCGGGGTCCGCCTCCAGCAGCTCCAGCAGCGACCAGAAGGCGTGGAACATCTCGTCCATCAGGCCCGGCGGGAACAGCTCGTCCACCGCGTCCCAGTTGACGAACAGTTCACCGTCGTGTTCATCGATCTGTACGTCCAGGTAGACCTGCGGGGTCTGGGAGATGCTGCGCAGTTCCCTCAGATGTCCCCCGAGCAGCGGCTTTTCGCCGCCTCGCAGCCCGATGGTGCTGGTCAGGACGGTCGGCATCCGTGCGCCATGTCCGCCGCCCTGCACCCGGGCCAGCTCGCGGAGCAGCCGTACGCCGCTCACTTCCTGGTGGGACAGGTCGTGCCAGCCCTGCTCCTGGATCCGTCCCGCGCGGGCGGCGAAGGTGTCCGAGTGCCGGTTGTCCACCTCCAGCAGGGAGAAGGAGGCGAACTCACCGAGGATGGCGTCGGCCTGGGGGTGCAGCGGCATCCGGTTCATCCGCGGCACGTTGAGGGTGAAGTGGGCGCTGTCGCTCCAGGTGCCGAGCACTTCGGCGAAGGCCGCCAGGGCCAGACCGGTGGGCGTCAGGCCGCCTTCGGCCGCCCGTATCCGCAGCCGTTCCCAGCGCTCGGCGTCCATACGGGCGCGGCGGCCCACGAACTTCGGGTGGCTCGCCTCGGCGGGGTCCTTGACCAGCGGGAGGCGGGGCGAGGCGGGGAGACCGGGCAGCCGCCGGGTCCAGTACTCCAGCGACTTCCGGTAGCGCTCGGTCTCCGGCAGCGTCGCCTCGGCCAGCACATAGTCCCGGAAGGTGAGCTCCAGTTCGGGTAACCGGGCGTCCGGGTCGGCGTAGAGCACGGAGAGCTCGGCCAGCAGCAGCTTCCAGCTGAGGTAGTCCAGGATCAGCGCGTCGAAGTCGATATGGATCCTGAGCAGGCCGCCGGGCAGTTGGCAGATCACGATGCCGAACAGGGGGCTGCCGTCCACCGGGAGCACCCGGTGCGACATCCGCTCCCGGATCTCCTCGCGGACCCGGTCCGCCTCGGCCGGACCGTCCTGCCGGAGGTCGATCAGCTCGACCGGCACGGGGGGCGCTTCGCGGAGTATCCGCTGCTCGCCGAGTTCCGGTTCGATGCTCAGGCGCAGCACGTCGTGCCGGGCCATCAGCCGCTCCCACACCGCGATGAAGCGCGGCACGTCGAGTTCGCCCTCGAACTCGTAGTAGGCGTGGGTGGAGACATTGCCCAGCTCGAACACGTCAGTGCGGCCGAGCAGATACGCCTGCTGGGTGTCGGTCAGCGGAAACGGCTCGAAGCGCGCTTCCGGGTCGTGGATCAACCGGGGGAGGCCGATGCTCACGCTGGATCACCTTTCACTGGTCTGCTGTGCTGTTCACGGCGTCCCCCGCGTCAGGGGGCGGCCGGGCCGGCCGCGGTCGTGGACCGCAGCACCCGGGAGATCTCCTCGGTGACGTCGGTCCGGCGCGGTATCAGATAGAAGTGACCGCCGGGGAAGGACCGGAAAGCGAAGTCGCCGCTGCCCGACTGCTCCCAGGCCCGTACGTCCTCGGGCCGCACGCCGTCGTCCGCATCCCCGGTCAGCGCGGTGATGTCGATCGGCAGCAGCGGGCCCGGCCTGGCGTGATAGCTCTCGATGAGCCGGTAGTCGTTGCGTACCGCGGGCAGTACGAAGGCGCGCAGGTCCGGGTCGTCCAGGACGTCGGAGCGGCTGCCGCCGAGTGCGGTGAGCCGGTCCACGATCTCCTGGTCGCTCCGCAGATGGGTCATCTCGCCCTCGGGGATCACCGGTTGGCGGTGCGGCGCCATCCGGCCGGAGACGATCAGGTGCCGTACGGTGCCCGGTGCGCGGAACGCCATCCGCCGGGCGACCTCGTAGGCGACGGACGCCCCCATGCTGTGGCCGAACAGGACCATGGGGAGGTCCTGGTGCCGGACCAGCTGTCCCGTGATGGCGGTGGCCAGGGCGCCCATGTCGGGGAGGAAGGGCTCGTGGAGCCGGTCCTCACGGCCGGGGTACTGGATCGCCCAGAGCTCGCAGTCGTCCGGGAGTCCCGGTGCCCAGTCCCGGAAGAAGCTCGCCCCGCCGCCGGAGTGCGCGAAGCACACCAGGCGGGTTCTCGGCGTGGTGCGCGCGCCGTGGTTCCTGATCCACGGGCTGGAGGGCGCGCCCACCGTCGCTGATGGCAGCACGTTCAGGCCTCGGCGTCGGCGTAGGCGGGGGCCTGGTCCGTGTCGTGCCGGCCGCCGGCGATGGAGCGGACGATCTCACCGACCCGGACCGCGGTGTTGGACAGCAGCGACGAGGTGATGCCGTGGGTGTGCTCGGTGGGCCCCTGGAGGAAGATGCCTGCGCGCAGCGCGTCGTCGGTCTCGACGCGGTAGTCCCGGCGCACCCGTACCCTTCCGCTCTCGTCGGTGCGGCAGTACGGAGCGACGGTGCCGAGGGCCTTGAGGACGTCCATCGGCCGGTACCCGGTGGCGTAGACGAGGTAGTCGGTGTCCATGACGGTGTGCTCGCCGGTCGGCAGGAACTCCACGGTGGCCCGCACGGAGTCCTCGACGGTGCGCGCCTCGACGAGCCGGGAGATGTTGTGGACGCGCAGCCGCTCGCGGCCGGTCACCCGCTCCTGGTAGAGGCGGCGGTAGAGCTCGTCGATCAGCTCCAGGTCGACCACGGAGTAGTTGGTGCTGCGGTGGTAGTCGAGGAGCATCTGCTTGACGTCCTCGGGCGAGCGGTAGAAGTGGTCCACCGCTTCCGGGTCGAAGATGCGGTTGACGAAGGAGCTGTCGTCGGCCGGCGCGTAGCCGTAGCGTGCGAACACCGCATGGATCTCGGCCTCGGGCTGGGTGCGGTGCAGATACTCGACGGTCTCGGCGGCGCTCTGGCCGGCGCCGATCACGGTGAAGCTGCGCGCCTCCGCCCCGGTCAACTGCCGTAGCCGGTCGAGGAGTTCATGGTTGTGCCAGATCCGGTCGCTCAGCTGCGCGCCCTCGGGGAGGTGCGGCTGGAGGCCGCCGGCCATCACCACGTTGCGGGCCCGCCGGATCATCGGTGTGCCGGGGTTGCTCCGGTCGTGCGCCTCGACCTCGAAGCAGGTGATCTCACCGTCCTCCTCGACCGGACGGATATCGACCACCTCGCAGTGGTACTGCACGTTTTCCTTGAAGCTGTCCGCGACCCATTCCAGGTAGTCGTGGAATTCCACCCGGGAGGGGAACAGCATCTTGTGATTGATGAAGTCCGCCAGCCGACCTTTGCTCTGCAGGTACGCCAGGAAACTGTACTCACTGGTCGGATTCCGCATGGTGACCAGGTCCTTGAGGAACGAGACCTGCAAGGTGGTGTCGTCGATCAGCATGCCGCGGTGCCAGCCGAAAGAGGGCTGCTTCTCAAAAAAACAGGAAGTGAGCTGAGCGTTTCCCGGGGCGCCGGCATTGTGCTCGGCGAGCGCCACCGCGAGGGCGAGATTGGACGGCCCGTAGCCTAATCCGACGACATCCAGGACCGCTTCATCCAGAGCAAGAGGATCGACCATCAGAGCGCTACTTCCTTAAGGCTGTTCGGACGCATGTCGGTCCAGTGTTCTTCGACGTGATCGAGTGCGGCCGCACGGGCCACCGGCCCGTGCGCGACGGACCATCCTTCCGGCACTTCCACGAATTCCGGCCAGATCGAATGCTGGCCCTCGGAATTAGTCAGGACGAAAAACGTCCCGGCGTCGTCCTCGAAAGGGTTCGGCATACTGCTCCCCTGTCCCGTAGGCGGCGGCCCGCTCCTGCGCGCGGGCCCTGAAGGTGTGGCTAGGAACCGGCGCCGAGCAGCTCGAACCAGCTGCGTACGGTGGGTTTCCTGGCCAGGTCCGGGTAGGACGCCTCGACTCCGGTCTCCCGCCAGCGGGCCGACAGGGTCATCATGCGAACGGAGTCCAGCCCGGCCACCAAGAGGTTGTCGTCGTCCCCTATTTCCGCGGCGCTCAGCCCCAGTATCTCCGCCACATCAGATTTGATGGAATCCATCGTGAAAGGAATTGTTTCCGGCACTACTGCTCCTTCTGTGATTTTCGGCAGAGCTCTACCCAGGAACATTGGGGTGGACTTTTCGAGGCGTACGACAATGCCCCGCGACCGGACGGGCCGGCAACACTCATCGATTCCGGAAAAACGGCCGCGGACCGGCCGCAGCCGCCCGAAGTCACCAATACAGAGACCGGAAATCGACCGGAAAAGTTTGGGTCGATGAATCAATCAAAAATCGGCAATTCCGCCGATGCGAGAGAAAGAGTTGGACGCAGCGTTGGTCATGAATGCGGTGTGCCGCTGCGACTACCGAAGCAGGGAGAGCTCGCGCTCAATCCCCGGACAGTCAAAGAATTCCCCGTACATAGAAAAATCCCCCTCCGTGATCCCCCGATTCGTGCTGGTCAGGCAAGGACAACCTAACAACAGCGCGATCAGCCCATCAACCAAATAGGGGGTGACCCACGTCACATTACTTTACGCATATAGCTTTTAACCTGAAAGCCATCGGCGGGTCCACGCGCCCTCGCGATGCATTTATGCAGGTCAGGGGCCATGTGTCGGTTCGGTCCTTACATCCGGACCCGGGTACGGGGAGCCGTGGGGGGGGGGGGGCGGGGGGGGGGCGCCCCCCCCCCCCCCCCCACACGCCCCGGGGCACCCTTCCGAAGCGTCAGGACGGCTGTGTGATCCTCGCCTCGGCCTGCTCGTCGGGCTCGGCGGGGGCGGACTCCGCGGACCCGGCCGGCTGACGGCCGGGCAGGATCAGCGCGACCAGCGCCGCCAGCACCAGCAGTCCGGCCCCGGCCAGCAACGCCGCGCCGTAACCGTCGTTGAGCGCCGCCAGCGTCGGCTTGCCGCCGTCGGAGAGCGAGGCGGTTCGGCTGGTGGCCACACTGACGGTGACCGCGAGACCGAGCGAACCACCCACCTGCTGACCGCTGTTCAGCAGACCGGACGCCATACCGGCGTCCTGCGGGAGCACGCTGCCGGTGGCCGCGTTGGCCAACGGGACGAAGCAGGCGCCGATACCGAAGCTGGCCACCAGCGAGGGGCCGAGGATGTTCGCCAGGAAACCACCGTCCGTGGAGATCCGGCTGAACCACGCCAGCCCCAGCGCACCGATCAGCGTCCCGGCGACCACCAGGATGCGGGGACCGGTACGTGCGAGCACCCGGCCGGAGAGCATGGCCGCGGCCGTGAAGCCGACACAGAACGGCAGGAAGGCCAGCCCCGCCGCGGCGGGCGTGAAGTGCAGCACCTGCTGGAGGTAGAGCGAGACGAAGTAGAAACTGGCGAACTGCCCGGACGCCAGGAGGAGCATGGCCAGGTTGGCGCCGCTGACCGAGCGGTGCGCGAACAGCCGCAGCTGGACCAGCGGTTGACGGGCGCCCTTGGCCTCGTACAGCACAAAGGCCGTGAGCAGCACGATGCCGGCACCGAGGAAGCCGAGCGTCGCCCCGGACGTCAGGCTGTCGCCACCGATGCGGACCACGCCGTAGACCAGGGCCGCCAGCCCCGTGGTGGCCAGCAGCGCGCCGATGAGGTCGAGCCCGGACCGCTGCTCCGGCCTGCCGTCGGGCACCTCCTTGCCGCCCACCGCCGCGAACAGCACGATCGGCACGTTGATCAGCAGCACCCAGCGCCAGTTGAGGTAGTCGGTCAGCACACCGCCGATCAGCACACCGGCCGCACCGCCGGAGGCGCCCGCCACGCTCCACAGCGCCAGGGCCTTGGTGCGCTGGGCGCCTTCGGGGAAGGTCGTGGTGACGATCGTCAGCGCCACCGGTGCGAGCACCGCGGCGCCGAGCCCCTGTACCGCTCGGGCCACCACCAGTTGCGAGGGCTCCTGTACCAGCCCGCCCAGGAGGCTCGCCAGGCCGAAGAGGCCCAGCCCGAGCCAGAGCACCCGGCGCCGCCCGAAGAGGTCCGCGGCCCGGCCCCCCAGCAGCAGGAACCCGCCGAACACCAGGGTGTAGGCGTTCACCACCCACAGCAGTCCCGCTTCACTGAAGCCGAGATCCGCGCGTACCGCCGGCAGCGCCACATTCACCACGGAGGCGTCCAGCGTCACCATGAATTGGGCTGCCACCACAACGGACAGCACCCAGCCGAGCCGGACGGAGGACTTCTCCGCCGCTCCTTCTTTCCGCATTCCCGCCCCTAAGTTGGTCATGCCGCACCTGAATTGGTCATGCCGCACCTGTTGGTCATATCGGCCCTGAATTGATCGGAAACGGCCCCTGGCCGGCGCGGCGCACCGCGCCCGGCCGCCGGCATCCGGTCCGCGTGTCCCGTCCACACGTCCGGAGGGATCAGTACTCCGCGGCGGGCTCGCCCTCCCCCTGCACCCACTCCTCCACGGTCTTGCCGTGGCGCCAGTAGCCGGACGCGTGCAGTTCCTCGCGGCCCAACTTCCGTTCGTCGCGCAGATACCGCCGGATGTCGCGCACCGCCGCCGCCTCGCCCGCCACCCAGGCGTGCACCACGCCGGCCGGCCACGGAAACGCGCGCACGGCGCACTCCAACGGCGTGGGAGTGACCCAGGTCCCGGACGCGCGGTACACCCACTGCACGGTGACCGTGGCGTCCGGCGGCCATACCAACTCCTGCCGTTCGGCCGGGTCGGCGGCCTCGGCGATCACATGGGCGCGGGCGCCGGACGGGAGCCGCTCCAGCAGCGAGGCGATCGCCGGCAGCGCCGTCTCGTCACCGACCATCAGATGCAGATCGGCGGTCTTCGACGGCAGGGATCCGCCGGTCGGCCCGGCGATGCCCAGCAGCGCGCCGGGTGTGGCCTGCCGCGCCCAGTTCGAGGCCCGGCCGTCTCCGTGCACCACGAAGTCGACGTCGAGTTCGGGGCCGGCCGGGTCGAAGCGGCGCACGGTGTAGTTACGGGCATGCGGCAGCGGGGCTCCCGGAGGGAAGCGCACCCCGTCGGGCCCGTACTCCGGCAGGGCGGGCGCCGTCTGCCCCTCCGGAGGGAAGAAGAGCTTGATGCGCTCTTCGGCCCGCTCGCCGGCCTCGAAACCGCGCAGCCCCGGACCGCCCACGGTCACCCGCAGCAGCCTCGGGGTCAGCGCGGCCACCCTGAGCACGGTGGCCAAGTACGTGCGGATCTCCGGGACTTCGCGCCGTTTGCGGGCGCTCCCATCGACTCGCGCCATGAGAACCTACCTCGTTTCACATCAGGGTCGTGTGCCCAGGCATCCCCCGGTGTGCATTGCACACGGGGGATCACCGGAGGATGCCTGAAACAACGGTTACTGTACATGTATAAAAACTTCATCCTCAACCCCTGTGGCAGGCTGCACCAGTCACCGTCGGGAATCGGAGAGAGGGCAGAGCGCTGAACACCAACGCACCCGGAAGCCGGAAGAGGGGACGTCCGCCGAGACTGTCGCGGGAGCAGATCGTCGACGCGGCGTACTGCATCGTGCGCGACGAGGGCGCGGAGAACCTGACGATGCGTCGGTTGTCACGGGTCCTCGGCAGCACTCCCATGGCCGTCTACCACCACGTACGCGACAAGGACGAGCTCCTCATGCTCGTCCTGGAGCACGTCGCACAGGATCTGCCGCGCCCGCCGCTGCCCGAGGATCCGCGCGAACGCATCATCGTGGTCTGCGAGTTGATGCACCGGGCGTTCATCGACAACCCATGGGTGGTACCGGTCGTCGCGCGCGGCGAACTCGTAGGGCTCTCGGCGGTATGGATGACGGAGGAGATCATCGGCGCGCTCGTCGACTCCGGCCTGGGCCGCGAACAGGCCTTCTGGACCCACCAGACGATCTGGTACTACACGGCCGGACAGGCGCTGCACACACCGCACGGGGAGCCCGGCCAGGACGCCGGGCACGGCGCCCCGCACTACCCCAAGGTCGCCGCCACCGAACCGGCCCCGACGTCCTTCCCGCACCTGGCGAAGGTCGCGGCGGACTCCCGGCAGCTGGAGGCCCAGTACAGCTACCGTCTGGGCCTCACTCACATCCTGGACGGCGCGCTGCCGCCCGGCAGTGCGCTCAGGTGACCTTCTCGGCCTTCTCCACCGCGTCGGCCAGCTTCTCGATCAGCGGGGCGTAGCCGGCGTAGCTGGACTGTGCCTCGTTGTTCCACGGGACGACCTGGTCCGCCTTGACCGCCGGCAGCCGGTTCCAGGTGGGCTTCAGGCGGGCGAGCTCCGCCAGCGGCACATTGTTGGGACGCGCGTCGAGCAAAATCACGTCCGCTGCGTAGGAGTTGGCGTTCTCCCAGCTCACCGGCTCCCAGAAACCGTCCTTGCCGGGGTTGCGGGGCACGATGAACTCGATGCCGAGCTCCGCGTAATAGCGGGTGTCGGGAAAGGCCGTGGGCACTCCCGCCGACAGGGCATCGGGCTGGGCCGCGGCCGCGAGGACCTTCAGCCCCTTCTTGGCCTCGGCGGCCCGGCGCAGCCGCTCCGCGGCCCGCTCGAAGCGCGCCTTGGCGTCGGTGACCTTCTTGGCCCGGAGGTCGGCGCCGAGGGATTCGGCGAGCGCCGCGTACCTCCGGATGGACTGCAGCACCGAGACCTTCGCGGTGATGATGCCGACGCTGGGCGCCAGGCCCCGGATCTTCTCCGAGGTCTCCGGAGGGACGGCCCACAGCTGCGGCGGCTGGTTCACATTGCTGACGAGCAGATCGGGTTTGAGGGCGGCGTACTTCTCGACGTTGAAGTCCCCGCCGACCGCGCCGCTCAGCGACGTCAGCTTCCGCACGTCGAGCGAGCCGGCCTGCGGCGTGGGCGTGCCGTCCTTGTAGGCCACGGGCCCGAAGACGCCCACGCACTCGATCCCGAGGTCATGGAGAGCCGCCGCGGCGGCCGCATACCCGACGATCCGCTTCGGCACGCTGTCCGCTCTCACCGTCTCCCCCCGATCGTCCTTGAAGCTCCACCCGCCGGCACCGCCGCCCGCCCCCTTCCCCTCGGCGCCGCAGGCGCTTAACAAGGCGCCCACCCCGACCATCCCTCCCGCGGCCAACAGACCCCGGCGCGACATCCGCATGCCCTCCCCTCCTGCTCCCCCCGGGAGAGTCCTACGGTCCGCTGCACGGCGGGGCTCGGTCATGGCTCCTCGCTTTCCTTGCATTCCTTCGGGGGCCGGCGCGGTCGACACCAGCCCTCACAGCGGGAACTGACAGCACGCCAACTCCCCTTGCACTGAGGCGAGGCTAACCTAAGTCATCACGAGGGGCACCGGCATTCCAGGGAAGATCACTTCGGGGATTCGGTGATCGCGGCATCAGCGGCCCGACACCGATCAGTCCTTGTCCGCCGGTCGGTTGTGACGGCCGCCGGCGCCCTGACTCAGGGCTGGAGCGGACGCAGGAAGCGGCGTTCGTAGCGCTTGATGCAGCGGGTTTCACGGGCGAGTTCGTATGCCGCCCGGCATTCGGGATCCGTGGCGCTGTCGAGACGGTACTGCTCGTATGCGGCGAGCGTCGGGAAGGAGAACAGGGCATAGGCGATGTCGCTGTCGCCCTCGCTCGGGAGGAAGAAGCCGTGGTGGGTGCCGCCGAAGCGGTCGACCAGTCGGATCCAGCGGCGCCCGTACTCCTCGAATTCCTCCAGGCGTTCGGTGTCGATCTCATATTTCAGATGGATGGTTACCACGCGGCCTCCTCCTGTCTCTGCGCCGGCATGTCTGCCCCTGTGGCGCCCGCGCCCGTCACACCAGAGTCTGGTACGGCGAGTCGGGCAGCGAGAACGAGATCGCCAGCACATCACGGTGCCCCTCACTCTCACGCGGAGCGCTGATCGGCGTCGTGTGGTGCTTCAGCCGCCGGTCCTCGAATATCAGCGTGTCCAGCGGCTCACGAAGTGTCGTTCTGGCCAGCAGACGATCCTCGCCCCAACTCAGGAGGGAACTCTCCCCGCCGGCGACGTCGACCCGGGCCATCAGATGCAGCCCGGCGAAGGGGTACCCGTCGGAGTGCACGCCCTCGGGGACGACGTCGTACGTCCGGCCCGGATGGACCGTGATACGGATCTGGTGGATCTGGCAGCGCCAGTTGCGGGAGCGGTACTCGGGTTCGATCGGGAGGCTGTCGAAGTCATAGCGGACCAGTGCGCGGAAGAGCGCATTGGTGCAGGTCCGCGGCTCGACATCGCCGAAGTGCCGGGCCGTTCCGCCGACGAAGGAGTTCATCTCCTCGCTCTGGAGGTACGCGACATGACCGCGCCTGGCCAACTCACCGGTGTCCGGTGCGTAGTCGAAGTCGCTGTAGCGGCGTGTGCGGGTGGCCCGGCGACCGCCACCGAAATGCGGATCCGGGTCGAGCCGCTCCCATGTCTCGGCCAGCGGGGCCAACTCCGCCGACAATCCAGGGGCGAGCCGCCACTCGTCGGCCGCGACTATGGCATGACGTTGAGCCCGTAGCTCCTTGCGGCGGTCGACGCCGAGGTCCGCAATCGACGCCGGAGTCTCTCCCTGGTCCATGCTGCCCTTTCTGCCGAATCTGCCGAAGCCTGTGCGGGCGCCACTCCCCCGCACGCACCCCACTCCCGCCGCGGAACGTAGTGAGTGGTGAGACTGTCGGGAAAGGACGGCATTCCGGCCACCAGGTCGGGCTGGGCCCGGCCCTGTGGGCGGCGGCTCCAACACCGTGGGCAGGTTGGCCAGTTGGTCACACGCCACCAAAATCGAGTAACATACATTCATGCATGTACGAGAAAGTCATGTGCGAGAGAGCCAAGTACGGGAAAACGAAGCGAACCGACCGGACGCAGGCGGTTCCGCGAGCCCACGCCGCCCGACCCAGGCCGAGCGGAGGGCGCGTACACGCAACGCGCTGCTGGAGTCGGCCGCTCGGGGACTGTCCCGCTACGGCTACGGCAACCTCGTACTGGAGCAGGTGGCCAGGGAGGCCGGATACACACGCGGCGCGCTCTACCACCAGTTCAAGGACAAGCAGGACCTCACCCTGGCCGTGAGCGAGTGGGTCATGGCCACCTGGGACGAGGAGGTGGGCCAACTCGTCGCGCAGGAGCAGGATCCGGCTGCGGCGCTGCTGGCCCTGGCACGCGGCCACGCCGTCTACTGCCGGCGCGACATCGCCCGCGTGGCCATCGCACTGCGGCTGGAGTTCTCCGGACAGGACCATCCGGTCGGCCGCGAAGTCGAGAAGGGCTACCAATCACTCATCGAGCGTTGCGCCGGCCTCATCGGAGCCGGACGCGAGGCGGGTTCGATCCCTGACGGTCCGCCGGCCAGGGCCGTCGCACTCGCCTTCGTCGGCGCGGTCGAGGGCACCTCGATCGCCTTGTCCGGCCAGGCCCCGCACGACGAGTCGCTCGTGGCCGGCGCCGCCGCCGGCGCGCTCGGGCTGCCCACCCATACGGATATCCAAGGGAGAACAGCATGAAGGTCGGCATGGTCGCACACCACTACCCGCACGCCGCCCACCGCGAGGAGTTCCTCGCACGCGTCCACCGGGTCGGCGAGGAGTTCCGCCGGACGCCGGGCTGCCTCTCGGCCGACTGCTGGGTGTCCCCCGACAGCGACGCGGTGATTTCCATCGTGGAGTGCGAGTCCGAGGAGGCATTCGCCGCGGCGTTCGCCGCCGTCGAGGCGGCAGGCCTGGACACCACCTACGACGAGCGCGAGTCACGCCCTCGCGAGATAGTCCGGATCGTGTCGGCCTAGGGAGGACCTACCGCGGCCGGATACGACAGCACGGTCGAATACGGCAGCGCGGCCGCGTTGCCACCGGCCGCGTACGTAAAGTCTTCGTCAATTCGCCCTGTACATGACCACGTTCGGCGCGGCGTCCGCATAGCGGGCATTGCTTCCCGAAGATCGGGCCTACGCCTGCGAATGACAGGGAAATGCGCGCCATGACCTACGAGTTCACCGGATGATCTACCCAAATACCTCAGCTGGCAATGGAGTTGGCATTGCCGTCCCGCGCGCTTCCCGTGATCGACAAACGCCTCTTATGGCCTGAAGATGGCGTTCGACCCGCACCGTCCCCACCCCAGCCGCAACGTGCTGGTGCGGTGCGCACGAGGGAGAGCATTGCGACATGGGCCGATATCTGCTGCGCCGATTGGCGAACTATCTGGTCCTGGTGGTCGTCGCCGCGTCACTGACGTACTTCCTCGCGGGGCTCAGTCTCAATCCGCGCGCCAAGTTCGAGGGCCGCAACCCGCCGCTTCCCGAGGCGTCCATCACCAAGACGCTCGACGACTACAACATGAACCCGGACACCCCGATCCTCTCCCGGTTCGGGCACTGGGCGGACGGCGTCGTCCACGGCGACCTCGGCAAGACCATCGAGGGTGACGACGTCAACGACGACTTCGGCCGCCGGGTCGGGGTCTCCACCCGGCTGCTGCTGATCGCCGCCCTCATCGGCTCTCTCGGCGGTGTCGCCCTGGGCGCGTTCGGTGCCATTCGGCAGTACCGGCTCTTCGACCGGTTCACCACCCTGGCCTCGTTCTTCGTGCTGGCCATGCCGGTGTTCGTGATCGGCGTCGCGCTGAAGATCGGCGCCACCGCCCTGAACGACGGCTCGCAGACCATCAAGGTGCTCGGCGAGTACGACCCGCAGTACGCGGGGCAGTGGAATCTCGACGCTCTCGTCAACCGCGCCCAGCACATGCTGCTTCCGGCACTCACCCTGATCATCCTTCAGGTCGCGCTCTACAGCCGCTACCAGCGCTCCACCATGCTCGACGTCCTCGGCAGCGATTTCCTGCGTACCGCCAGGGCCAAGGGGCTGCGCAAGGGAAAGGCCCTGGTCAAACATGGCCTGCGGACCGCGATCCTGCCCGTCGTGCCCCTGCTCGTCTACAACATCGTGCTGCTCTTCACCGGTGCGACCTTCACCGAGAAGACCTTCGGCTGGCACGGCATGGGCGAGCTGCTCGTCGACTCCATCAACAAGCAGGACGTCAACTCGGTTGCCACGGTCGGGCTGTTCACCGCCGTACTGGTGCTGATCGCCGGACTGCTGTCCGACCTGCTGTACGCGGCGCTCGATCCGCGCGTAAGGGTCCGCTGACCTCCCCAGCTGCCACTGGGAGGTGCCCCCACCCCCAGCTTCCGCTGGGAGGTACCCCCACCGCAGATCGACCCCCACCCCACCGCCCCTCAGGAGAGCGCGCGATGAGCGTCCAGCTGCCCCCCACCACCGAACCGGCCCCCGGTCCCGTCCCGCCCGGTGCGGACGGCGGCCGCCCCGCGAAGGCCCGTACCTCACGGCTGCGGCTGACCGTCCGCCGCTTCGCCCGGAACCGACTGGCACTGTTCGGACTGTGCCTCCTCGTGCTGCTGTTCCTCGGCGCCTACGGCGGCCCGCTCCTCACCAAGTGGGACTACCAGCAGCACGACTTCATGAACTTCCTCTCCAGCCCCTCCGGGGACCACTGGTGGGGCACCACACAGGGCGGCGTCGACCTCTTCGCGCTCACCATGCGCGGTCTCCAGAAGTCGCTGATCATCGGGCTGCTGGTCGGTGTCATCTCCACCTTCCTGGCCGCCACCGTCGGCGCCTTCGCCGCGTACTTCGGCGGCTGGACCGACCGGGTGCTGATGTGGATCGTCGACCTGCTGCTGGTGATGCCCTCGTTCCTGATCATCGCCGTCCTGTCGCCCGCGTTCCGCGGCTCCACCTGGCTGATCTTCGTGGTGCTGCTCGGCGCCTTCAGCTGGATGGTCACCGGTCGCGTCGTACGCTCCATGACCTTCACGCTCAAGGACCGCGAGTTCGTCAAGGCCGCCAAGTACATGGGCGTCCCCGCACCGGTCATCATCTTCCGGCACATCCTGCCCAGCATGGCCTCGATGCTGATCATCGACACCGTCATCCAGGTCGGCGCCGCGGTCATCGGCGAAAGCAGCCTGTCGTACTTCGGTTTCGGTGTGCAGGCGCCCGATGTCTCCCTCGGCACGGTCATCGCCGACAACACCACCAACGCCAGCACCTACCCGTGGCTGTTCTTCTTCCCGGCCGGCTGTCTGGTGCTGATCGGTGTCTCCATCTCCTTCATCGGCGACGGGCTGCGCGACGCACTCGACCCCAACGCGGCCGGTGCGAAGGCGCGTTCATCGCGTAAGGGGAAGCGGCCGAGGCGGGAGGGACCGAAGCGGGAGCGAACGGTCGCGGCGGTTCCGGCGCAAGCAACAACGGCAGCGGCGGACGGCCAGGGCGCCGCGCAATGAATCCCCGCGCAATGAATCCCCGTGCAATGAATCCCCGTGCAAAGAACCCCAGCGCATTGAATCTGCGCCCCATCAGTCTGCGCCCCTTGAATCTCCGCCCGATGAACCACGACCAGCACCAGCACACCGCGCAGCGCGCGCCCCAGGAAGGACCCCGACGGTGACCGAGACCACTGCGGCCCAGCCCACCGAGGCTGCCGACGCGGCGCAGCCCGTCCTCGACGTCAGCGACCTGACGGTCTCCTTCCCCAGCGAAGCCGGCGAGGTACGGGCCGTGCGCGGCGTCTCCTACTCCGTGCGCCCCGGCGAGGTCCTCGGCATCGTCGGCGAGTCGGGCTCCGGCAAGTCCGTCTCCTCCATGGCCGTACTCGGTCTGCTGCCCGAGAGCGCCGAGGTCACCGGGTCCGTGAAGCTCGCCGGGCGCGAGCTGCTGGGTCTCGGCGACGCCGCCATGTCGGGGATCCGCGGCAAGGACATCGGCATGGTCTTCCAGGACCCGCTGTCGGCGCTGACCCCCGTCTACTCCGTCGGCGACCAGATCGTCGAGGCCATCCAGGTCCACCAGTCACTGGACAGGGCGGCCGCCCGCAAACGGGCCGTCGAACTCCTCGGCGTGGTCGGCATCCCCGACCCCAGGCGCCGGGTGGACGCCTTCCCGCACGAGTTCTCCGGCGGTATGCGGCAGCGCGCGATGATCGCCATGGCCATCGCCAACGACCCCAAGGTCATCATCGCGGACGAGCCCACCACCGCCCTCGATGTGACCATCCAGGCGCAGGTCCTGGAAGTGCTCAGGACCGCTCAGGAGGTCACCGGCGCCGCCATCGTGATGATCACCCATGACCTCGGTGTCATCGCCGGCTTCGCCGACCGGGTGCAGGTCATGTACGCGGGCAGGCCGGTCGAGGCGGGCCCCGTGGACGAGGTCTACTACCGGCCGCGGATGCCGTACACCATCGGCCTGCTCGGCTCGATCCCGCGACTCGACGAGGCGCGGGCGGAGGGCACCGCACGCCGTGCCCTCACCCCCATCGACGGCAACCCGCCGAAGATGGTCGACCTGGCGCCCGGCTGCCCCTTCGCCCCGCGCTGCCCCATCGCCGTCGACCAATGCCGCACGGACGAACCGGAGTTGGAGATCGCGGAGGGCGCCGGCCATCCGACCTCCTGCCACCGCGCGCACGAGATCGGCGCCGGGCTCGACCGTGACGCCGTCTACCCGGTGCCGGCGCTGCCGGAAGCCGGGGCCATCGAGCGGCTGCCGCGCTCGGAGCGCCCCACCGTGCTCGAACTCGACGGGCTCGTCAAGCACTTCCCGCTCACCAAGGGCGCGATCGTCAAGCGCAAGGTCGGCACCGTACGGGCGGTGGACGGCATCAGCTTCGACATCCGCGAGGGCGAGACGCTGGGCCTGGTCGGCGAGTCCGGCTGCGGCAAGACCACCACCCTGCTGGAGATCCTCGACCTGCCCAGCGGACAGGCCGGCACCGTCACCGTCTTCGGCAAGGACATCCGCGGCCTCGGCCGGGCGGACCGCAAGGGGCTCCGCCGCGATATGCAGATCGTCTTCCAGGATCCGATGGCGGCGCTCGACGCCCGGATGCCGGTCGGAGACATCCTCGCCGAGCCGCTCAGGACGCACGGCTGGGACAAGGCGCGGATCGCCGCCCGTATCCCCGAACTCCTCGACATGGTCGGCCTCGAAGCCGAGCACGCCGACCGCTACCCGCAGGAGTTCTCCGGCGGCCAGCGCCAGCGCATCTCCATCGCCCGCGCCCTCGCGCTGGAACCCAAGCTGGTCATCCTCGACGAGCCGGTCTCCGCGCTCGACGTCTCCATCCAGGCGGGCGTCCTCAACCTCCTCGACGAGCTGAAGACCCGCCTCGGGCTCAGTTATCTCTTCGTCGCGCACGACCTGTCCGTGGTCCGGCATATCGCCGACCGCATCGCGGTGATGTACCTCGGTCGGATCGTGGAACTCGGCGCGGCCGACGCCGTCTTCGCCGCGCCCTCCCACCCGTACACCCAGGCGCTGCTGTCCGCGGTCCCGCTGCCCGACCCGCGCAAGGAGCGGGAACGCGGCCGGATCCTGCTCAGCGGCGATCTGCCCAGTCCGGCGGATGTGCCGTCGGGCTGCCGGTTCGCCGGCCGCTGCCCGAAGTACGCCGGGCTCGGCGACGGCGAGCAGGCGCGCTGCCGGGACGAGGACCCCGCGGCGGCCGTCCTCGGCCCCGACCACACGGCGGCCTGCCACTACGCGACGGCGCTCGACGTCGTCCCCGCCACAGCGCCGCACTGACGTGGGCCGCACGCACCCATGGCCGTCACCTCCCAACAGCTCAAGGAAGAGGCATCGATGAAGGTCTCCAGATATCCGCTCTCGCTCGTCGCGACCCTCGCCGTGTCGTCGCTGGCGCTGACCGCCTGCGGCGGGTCCGACAGTGACGATGCGCAGGAGAAGGCGCCGCAGAAGTCCACCGCCGTCAACATCAAGGCGACGGACCCCGCGAAGCTCAAGCAGGGCGGGACGATGAACTGGGCCATCGACACGTTCGCCACCCAGTGGAACATCACGGAGATCGACGGTCTGCAGGCCGGCCCCACGGAAGTGATGAAGGCCCTCATGCCGAGTCTGTGGCACTCGGACGCGCGCGGTGTGCAGAGCCCCAACAAGGCGTTCCTGCTGGATGCCGACTCCGCCACGGTCAAGGGCAAGCAGGTCGTCACCTGGCATCTCAACCCCAAGGCCAAGTGGTCCGACGGCACACCGATCACCTGGAAGGACCTCGCCGCCAACGCCACGGCCCTGAGCGGCCAAGACGAGGCGTACAAGGTGACCTCAACCCTCGGCTTCGACCGGATCGCGGAGGTGAAGAAGGGCAAGGACGACTACGAGGCCGTGATGACCTTCGACAAGCCGTACGCGGACTGGAAGGCGATGTACAACGCGTCGAACAACCAGCCGCTTTATCCGGCGAAGTACGTCTCCGACGCCAAGTCCTTCAACACCGCCTACGTCAACAAGATCCCGGTCACCGGTAACGCGTTCAAGCTGGGCGGCATCGACAAGTCCGCCAAGACGGTCACGGTGGTCGCCGACCCGAAGTGGTGGGGCGACAAGCCCAGGCTGGACAAGATCGTCTTCCATGCGATGGACTCCGCCTCCATGCCCGGCGCCTTCGCCAACGGTGAGGTCGACTACTTCGACGTCGGCGGCGACGCATCCGCCTACAAGCAGGCGACGCAGGTGTCGGCCGGTGAGATCCGTGAAGCGGGCGGCCCCAACTACCGTCAGCTCACCTTCAACGGCCAGAGCGCCAAGCTCAAGGACCCGAAGGTCCGCCAGGCGCTCTTCATGGCCACCGACCGCGAGACGATAGCCAAGTCGGATCTCAAGGGCCTGGGCTGGAAGCCCGCCACGATGAACAACCACCTCCTGGTCGCCAACCAGAAGGGGTACCAGGACAACTCGGGCAAGCTCGGCACGTACGACCCGAAGGCGGCCGGGAAGCTGCTCGACGAGGCCGGCTGGAAGCTCAGCGGCAAGGTCCGCAAGAAGGGCGGCCAGGAGCTGTCGCTGCGGTTCGTCATCCCGTCGAGCACGCCCGCGTCCACCAACGAGGGGTCGATGCTGACGCAGATGTACCAGCAGGTCGGCGTCAAGCTCCAGGTCCAGACGGTGCCGGTGAACGACTTCTTCGACAAGTACATCACCCCGGGCGACTTCGACATCTCGCCCTACACCCTGATCGGCACGCCGTTCCCCGCGAGCGGCCCCGCGAACATCTACACCGCCAAGGGCGGCAACAACAACGCCAAGGTCGGCAACAAGAAGCTGGACGACCTCCTGCACGCGGCCAGCGGCAACGCCGCCGACCCGGCCGACTCGCTCAAGCAGGTCAACCAGGCCGACGCCGAGGCCTGGCAGCTCGCCGGGGTCCTGCCGCTCTACCAGCGGCCCGACATCGCGGCGATCAAGAAGGACCTCGCCAACATGGGCGCCCTCGGCATGACCGACGTGGTCTACGAGCACATCGGCTTCACCAAGTAGCCCGCCGAGGGGCACGCGCCCTCGCGCCGGTGGCCTATTCGAACCGCGCGGTGTCGCCTGCCCCTCGGCGTACGATCTCCAGCTCGCCGCTGGAGAAATCGAGGACCGTGGTCGGCTCGGTGCCGCAGTCGCCCGAGTCGACCACGGCGTCCACCACGTGGTCGAGCCGCTCCTTGATCTCCCAGCCCTGAGTCATCGGCTCGTCCTCGTCGGGCAGCAGCAGGGTGCTGGAGAGCAGCGGCTCACCCAGTTCGGCGAGCAGGGCCTGGGCGACGGCGTGGTCGGGGATCCGGACGCCGACCGTCTTCTTCTTCGGGTGCAGCAGCTGGCGCGGCACCTCCCTCGTCGCGGGGAGGATGAAGGTGTAACTGCCCGGCGTGGCCGCCTTGATCGCGCGGAACACGTCGTTGTCGATCTGCACGAACTGCCCCAGCTGCGCGAAGTTCTGGCACACCAGGGTGAAGTGGTGACGGTCGTCGAGGTCCCGGATCGAGCGGATCCGGCCGATGCCGTCACGGCTGCCCAGCTGGCATCCCAGCGCGAAACAGGAGTCCGTCGGATACACGACGAGCCCGCCGGAGCGGATGCTGTCCGCAACGCTGCTGATCGTGCGCCGCTGAGGATTCTCTGGGTGTACGTCGAAATACTTCGCCATCCGCCGAGTCTAGGTGATCAGGCCGGCACGCTCACGTGACCGGGTCGGCGGGGCCGGGCCGGACGCGACCGACGAGAACATTCCACTTGACTCCCCCGTGGCGATATTTACGTTTCCTTGATCCCCCCTGTTCGACCTGCGCCTACTTATCTCGGCCATACCTCAGGGCAAAGGGACAGCCGGACAGGGCACGAACCAGGGGAGTTGGTGATTTCATTTCGCGATGCCCTGTCATTGCGAGTGGACATACGGTTCCTTGGTGAAAAATTTGCCCGCCGGGAAAATGGCGACGGTGCGCGGCCGACGCATAACGGCATGTCATGTTGATCTTTATGGATCATGCGGCCACCACCGAATGCACCCCACCATGATCCACGTCACATCCCCGATAACTCCGTTGTGATTCACGGTCGTTCCTGGTTTGGTTCATGCATTCTTCATCTCCGCGGTAACCCCGCGCCCCCTTGCAAGAGCACCTCAACGTCACCTTGCCTAGAAAGGGTTGAAGACTCATCATGCCTATCCGCAACGACCTCGTTCTCGAAGACACCACACTGCGAGACGGTGAGCAGACACCGGGCGTCGCCTTTTCCAAGGAAACCAAGACAAAGATTCTCGACGCGCTGTTAGCCGCGGGTGTGGGCTCGGTCGAAATCGGTATCCCCGCAATGGGCGGGGAGGAATTGGAATTCATCAGGTCCTGTGTGGACCGGCAGGATGAGGCCCGGCTGGTCGTGTGGCACCGCGGCGTCCGGGCCGATGTCGAGAGCTCATTGGACATGGGGTTCAAGGCCGTGCACATCGGGCTGCCCACGTCCAAGGGACACTTGAAGGCAAGCGTCCGCAAGGACCGTTCCTGGCTGCTGGCGACCGCCACCGACCTCGTCAAGATGGCGAAGGACCGTGGGGCGTTCGTCTCCATCAGCGCGGAGGACATCGCCCGCACCGAGATCTCCTTCCTCCAGGAGTACGCCGGCGTGGTCCACGAGGCGGGCGCCGACCGGTTGCGGCTCTCGGACACCGTGGGACTGCTGGGCCCGGAGGCCTACGGCGAGCGGGTCGCGGCGGTCGGATCGGCCGCCCCCATCGACACCCAGTGCCATGCCCACAACGACTTCGGCCTGGCCACCGCCAACACACTGGCGGGGCTCAAGGCCGGCGCCCGCTACTTCCATGTGACGGTCAACGCCATCGGCGAGCGGGCCGGCATGGCGGATCTCGCGCAGGTCGTCGTGGCGCTGAAGAAGCTGTACGACCGGGACCTGGGCATCGACCTGACCAAGCTCAAGGAACTCAGCCTGCTGGTCTCGCGAGCGGCCAGGCATCCGGTGCTGCCCTGGCAGCCGGTCATCGGCGACAACGTCTTCGCCCACGAGTCCGGTATCCACGCCAACGGCATGCTGCGCGACACCTCCACCTTCGAGCCCTTCCCGCCGGAGCATGTCGGCGGCGAGCGCCGCTATGTGCTCGGCAAGCACTCCGGGCGGGCACTCGTCGAATGGGCCCTGGAACAGCAGGGCATCGAGCCGCAGGAGGACCTGCTGGGCCGCTGCCTCGACGAGGTGCGGGCGCAGTCCATCCGTACCGGTGGCGCGGTGTCCCAGGAGGACCTGGCCGATATCTACAAGAAGGCGCTCGCCGAGGCCGGCGTCTGACCCTTCCGCTCCGCTGCCGGCCCGGCGGCCTTCCGCCGGCGCCGGGCCGGCAGACCTCACGATGCGAGACCACGCGAAGCGAGAAGCGAGAAGGGTCGAGTACGAATGCACGAGTTGCTGCGCTCACTGGGCTCGGGGCCGGAAGCGGGCCGTTACGTCAGTCTGGCCGCGGCCGAGGCCCATGGGCTCACGGGGCTGCGGACGGCGCCCCGAAGTGTCCGGATCCTCGTGGAGAACGTCCTGCGGGCCGCCGTGACGAGCGGCGACGAGGCCGCCGTCGGCCGGGCCATGGACTCGGCCGCCGCGCTGATCTCCGCCTGCGCGGGCTCCGGCCCCGCGGAGGAGATCGCCTTCCGGCCGACCCGGCTGATCCTTCAGGACCACACGGGCATCCCGGTGCTGTCGGACCTCGCGTCCCTGCGGTCACTGATGGCCGAGCGGGGCCTCGACCCGCGCCGAGCCCGGCCCGCGCTGCCCGTGGACATCGTCGTGGACCACTCGGTGGAGGTGCATGCCTGGGCGAGGCCCGAGGCGCTGAGCCTCAACATGTCCCGCGAGTACGACCTCAACCATGAGCGCTACCGGTTCCTGCGCTGGGCCCAGCAGGCGATCAGCGGGCTGCGCGTCGTCCCGCCCGGCCGGGGCATCGTCCATCAGATGAACCTGGAGCACCTCGCCAGGGTCGTCATGCCGGACGCCGGCGGTCTGCTCGCCCCCGACCTGGTGCTCGGCACCGATTCACACACCCCGATGGTGGGTGCGCTGGGTGTGCTCGGCTGGGGAGTGGGCGGCATCGAGGCCGAGACCGCGCTGCTGGGGCACTCCGTTTCGCTGCTGAGCCCCCCGGTGCTCGGTGTGCGGCTCACCGGCGAACTGCCGGTGGGCGGCACCGCCACGGATCTGGCGCTGGCCATGACGGAGTTCCTGCGGGAGACCGGTGTCGTCGGGCAGTTCGTGGAGTTCTTCGGCCCCGGAGTGCGCTCGCTCTCCGTCCCTGACCGGGCGACGTTGTCCAACATGGCGCCCGAGTACGGCTGCACTGTGGCGTTCTTCCCCGTCGACGAGGTGACGCTCGACTACCTCCGACTCACCGGCCGTACGGCCGAGGACATCGCCCGCGTCGAGGAATACACCAAGGAACAGGGCCTGTTCGTATCCGTGGAAGACGCCGTGGACAGTGCCGTGAACGGTGCGGTGGACCGTCCGGCGGATCCCCTCTGCGCGCGGACCGTCGAGTTCGATCTGTCGCGGGTCGAGCCCGCCGTCGCGGGACCCCGTCGCCCTCAGGAACGACTGGCGCTCGCCGCTGTGCCGGACAGCTTCCCCCGGGACGGTCGCGGGCAGGCCCCCGCCGGCGATTCCGAGGGCGCGCCGGCATTGCCCGACGGTGCCGTGGCCCTCGCCGCCATCACCAGTTGCACCAACACCTCCAACCCCGAGTCCATGGTCATCGCGGGGCTGGTGGCCCGTAAGGCAGTGGAACGTGGGCTGGCGGTGCCGGCCTGGGTCAAGACCACCCTGGCACCGGGATCGCGTGCGGTGACGCACTATCTCCAGGCCGCCGGACTCCTCACCCACCTGGAGAAACTGGGGTTCGGTGTGGCCGGTTTCGGGTGCACCACCTGCATCGGCAACTCCGGCGGGCTCGCGCCGCTCGCCGAGGAGGCCGTACGGACCAGGGGAACGCGTCTGGCGGCCGTGCTCTCCGGTAACCGCAACTTCGAGGGCCGGATACACCGTGACGTCGCCGCCGCCTATCTCGCGTCCCCGGCGCTGGTGGTGGCGTTCGCGCTGGCCGGTACGGTACGGACCGACCTGAGCTCCGACCCGATCGGCATCGACGCGAACGGCGACGAGGTGCGGCTCACCGACCTGTGGCCGGCACCCGACGAGATCGCCCGGGCGGTCGGCCATGTGGCGGCCGAGCACTTCCGGGAGGAGAAGGAGGTGCTGTTCGAGGGCGGTCCGGACTGGCAGAACCTGGACTTCCCGGAAGGCCCGGTCTACGACTGGCCCGCCGACTCCACCTATCTGGTGCGGTCGCCCTTCTTCGACGACGAGGGCAGAACCCGGACGGCCGATCTGCGCGGCGCGCGGGTCCTCGTGTTCGCCGGGGACTCGACCACCACCGACCACATCTCCCCCGCCGGCTCCATCGCCGAGGGTTCACCGGCCGGCCGTCATCTGTCGCAGGCGGGGGTCGCACCCGCCGACTACAACTCCTACGGCTGTCGGCGCGCCAATCACGAGGTGCTGGTGCGGGGCGCCTTCGCCAACCCCAACTTCCGCAACCGGCTGACTCCTTCGGAAGGCGGCAGCCGCACCCTCCATATGCCGAGCGGCGAGCCGATGAGCGTCTACGACGCGGCCGCTCGCTACAAGGCCGAGGAGACCCCCGTCGTCATTCTGGCGGGCAGGGACTACGGGTTCGGCAGCTCCCGTGACTGGGCGGCGAAGGGCCCGGCGCTGTTGGGCGTACGGGCCGTGCTGGCCGAGAGTTTTGAGCGGATCCACCGGAGCAACCTGATCGGCATGGGCATCCACCCGCTCGAATTCCTGCCCGGTCAGGGCGCGGGCCCGCTCGGTCTCACCGGCCGTGAAACGTTCGAGATCACCGGGCTGGACGGACTGTCGCCGCGCGGCGAGGTCACGGTGCGGGCCAGTGACGCCGGCGGCGGACTCGTCGGGGCGTGGCGGATGCGCGCTCGCGTGGACACCGCCCGCGAGCTGGACTACCTGCGCCGGGGCGGTTTTCTGCGGGCGGTGGCGGCCCCGTTGCTGGACGCGCCGTGACATCGCGCCCCTTCTCATCTGTTCCTTATTCGCGCTTTCTCGAGGAGAAGACATGAACAAGCGGTCCCTGTTACGCGAGGCGATTTCCCGGGGCGGCAAACTCTCCCTGGCCGCGGGTGTGCACGACGGACTGAGCGCACGTATCGCGCAGGACAGCGGCTTCCATGTGCTGTGGGCCAGCGGACTGGGCATCTCCGCTTCCTATGCGGTTCCCGACGACAGCATTCTCACCATGACGGAATTCCTCAACGCGGCCCGTGCGATGAACGACGCGACCGATCTGCCGGTGCTCGCGGACTGTGACACCGGATTCGGTGACGCACAGAATGTGGCGCGTATGGTCGACCAGTACGAGCGGGCCGGCATCGCGGGCGTCTGCATCGAGGACAAGGTCTTTCCCAAGCGGAATTCGCTCGGTGACGGGTCCCAGGACCAGGAGACCGTGGAAGGCTTCTGCACGAAGATCAGGACGGCCAAGAAGGCCCAGCAGACGGACGACTTCGTCGTCGTCGCGCGGATCGAGACCTTCATCGCCGGCGGCAGCAAGGAGGACGCGATCCGCCGGGCCGACGCCTATGTCGAAGCCGGTGCGGACGCGGTGCTCATCCACTCGAAGTCGCGGGACGGCCGGGAGATCCTGGACTTCGGCAGGAGCTGGCAGCGCACGGACGTACCGCTGATCGCCGTGCCCACCACCTATCCCGACGTCGACGCCGAGCAACTCCGCGCGGCCGGCTTCTCGCTCGCCATCTACGCGAACCAGGCCCTGCGCGCCTCGATCACGGCAATGCGGCAGAGCCTCGCGCACATCACGCGGCACGGCTCCACCAGCGAGCTGGAGGGCGAGATCGCCGAGCTGCGCGAGGTCTTCCAGCTGCAGAGCTGACCAGCGCCGGACCGGTCGCCTTGTGACGAAAGGAGGACGCTCTCCCATGAGTACACCCGAGGGCCGCACACTGGTGCTGGGCGCCTATCTGTCCTACGGGACGGGGCACCATGCCGCCGCCTGGCGGCATCCCGACGCCGTGGCCGACGGCGCGCAGAACATCGGCCACTACGTCGACCTCGCACGGACCGCGGAACGCGGCCTGTTCGACTTCATGTTCCTGTCGGACACGCCCTCCGTCTTCAACGACGACCAGGGCGGCTACGGCAGCAGGGTCGTCGTCTTCGAGCCGATGACGCTGCTGTCCGCGCTGGCCATGGAGACCACTCATCTCGGCCTGGTCGCCACCGCCTCGACGACGTACAAGGAGCCCTACAACGTCGCCCGTGAGTTCGCCTCCCTCGATCTGCTGAGCGGCGGCCGCGCGGGATGGAATCTGGTGACGTCGTCCAAGAGCGACGCGGCGTACAACTTCGGGCTGGAGGCGCACCCGGCGCACCCCGACCGCTACCGCCGGGCCGCCGAGTTCTTCGAGGTGGTCACCGGGCTGTGGGACAGCTGGGACGACGACGCACTGCTCCGGGACAAGGAGCGCGGTGTCTTCTACGACCCCGCGGCCCGGCATGTGCTGGGCCACGAGGGAGCACACTTCCGGGTGCGCGGCGAACTGAACATCTCCCGGCCACCGCAGGGCCATCCGCTGATGGTCCAGGCGGGTTCGTCGGAGGACGGCAGGGAGCTGGCGGCGCGCACCGCCGAGGTGGTGTTCACCGCGCAGCCGGAACGGGCGGCCGCGCGCGCCTTCAGCCAGGACCTCAAGCGGCGGCTGCCGGCCTACGACCGTCCGCACGACGACATCCTGGTGATGCCGGGGCTGTGCCCGTTCATCGGCGCCACGGACGAGGAGGCCCAGGAGAAGTTCGCGGAGTTGCAGCGCCTCATTCACCCCGGGCTGGGCGTCGCCATGTTGTCGGACCTGGTCGGTGGGTTCGATCTCTCGGAACACGACGTCGACGGGCCGCTGCCCGCGCTGCCGCCGTCGAACGGCAACCAGAGCCGGCGGCGGCTGATCGAGAAGCTGGCGGCGGAGGGGCTCACGATCCGTCAGCTCTACGAGCGGATGACCGTCGCCCGCGGTCATCTCGTGGTGGTCGGCTCGTACCGGCGGGTGGCCGAGACCATGGCGGAATGGCTGGCATCGGGGGCCGCGGACGGTTTCAATATCATGCCGCCGTATCTCCCGGGCTCGCTGACGGAATTCGTCGACCACGTGGTGCCGGAACTGCAGAAGCTCGGGGTGTACAAGGAGAGTTACCGAGCGGGGACGCTCCGCGAGAAGCTCGGCCTGCCCCGGCCGCCGAGCCGGTACGCGGCCGCGTCGCAGAAAGGAAACGGGTGAGGACCATGGCAGCGAAGCAGCAGAAATTCGACGCGCTCTCCGAGGACTACGAGCGTTATCGGCCCCGCTATCCCGACGAGCTGCTGGGGAAGATCGCCGCGTTGGTGTCGCACCGGCGGCGGCCGTATGTCGTCGATGCCGGAGCGGGCACGGGCATCGCCCTGGAGGGGCTCGTTCCGCTGCTCGGCGAGGACTGCCGGTACGCCGCGGTCGATGTGTCGTCCGGCATGGTGGCGAGGGGACGGTCCAAGTTCCCCGAGGTGACCTGGTCGGTCGGCGAGGCCGAGCCCTTCATGGAGGGCGCGTCCGGAGTCGATCTGATCGTCGCCGCCCAGTCCTTCCAGTGGATGGACCGTCCGCGTTTCCTGCGCGCGGCCAGGGAATGCCTGAACCCCGGTGGTGTGGTCGCGATTCTGCAGAACAACCGGGATTTCTCCGCGAGCGCGTTCCTGGACGCGTACGAGGGGCTTCTGGAGGAACTCAGCCCGGGATACAGCCGGCACTACCGCTCCTTCGATTTCGCCGCCGAGCTCCGGGAGGTCTTCGCGCCCGGTGGCGGCGCCGTCGAGGTGGCGACGGCAGACTGGAGCCGGTCCATGGCGGCAGAGGATTTCATCGGCATGGCGAAGTCCTCGACGCAGGTGCAGCGCGGCCTGGCCGCGCACGGTGAGGTGTTTCTGGACCGGCTGATGGCTCTGGTCGACTCCCATGCCCGGGACGGCGCGGTCGCCCTTCCGTACCACAGCGAACTCTTCACCGCCCGGACGCCGACATGACCATGGCCGATGCTGATATCGATATGACCGTGGCCGACGCGGACACCGGAATCACCGTGGCCGACGCGGCGGAGGCGGACGTTCCGGAGATCCTCGCCGTGCTGGCCGCCGCGTACGCACCGTTCACCACGGAATTCCGCCCCACGGCGCTGAAACAGAGCCCGGATGCCATTCGCCGGGACCTCTCCAGCTGGCTGGTCCTGCGGCACGAGGGCCGGCTGACCAGCTGTGTGAAGCACTATCCGGACAACGGCCCGCACACCTTCAGTTTTCTGGCGACGATGCCCGGACACCGGCGCCGCGGCCATGGCTCGGCGCTGGTGGACGAGGTGCTCCGCCGGGCGCGTGCGCGCGGCTGCCAGGAGGTACAGATCGTGCTGCGGCGGACGCTGACCCGCAACATCGCGTTTTTCGAGAAGTGGGGGTTCCGGCGCGGTGCGCCGTTCCTGCCGGACACCCACGACGTATATGAGTTAGGACTGGAGGCGCACTCATGGGCACGGTGATCGTCCTCGGGTACCGGAAGGGCCTGGCGGAGGCCATCGAACGCCGGGGCCTGAACGCGTTCCATGTGGTCGCGAAACACAAGAAGGCGCTCGCCGGAACCCGGTATATGAAGATCGGCGACCTGGAGAACGCGCAGGAAATTCTCCGGGCGGTGCTGATCGCCGACATTCCGGATGTCGTCGGCGTGGTCACCGGCCACGACCGGGGTGTCTTCACCGCGGCGCTGCTCCGCGAGCATCTGGGGCTTCCCGGAAACCGGGACTACGCCGGGGCGCTGCGCTTCCGCGACAAGTACCTCCAGAAGTCCGCACTGCCGGCCGGCGTCGAGCGGGCGCGCTGCCGGCCCATCGACTCGGCCACTTCCTACGGCGAGTTGGCCGCCGCGCTCGGGACGCCGTTCATCGTCAAACCGGCCAACGGGGCGGGCGCGGTCGGCACCGTCGCCGTCGGCTCGGAACAGGAGTTCACCCGGCACCTGGAGCCGCATCTGGGCGGCTCGGACATCGCCTGTGTGGCGGAGTCCTTTGTGCACGGCCGGGAGATCCATATCGATGGTGTGTGGTACGGCGGCCGAGTGCTGTGGAATTCGGTCGCCCAGTACAACGAGCCGCCGATGAAATGGAACGACGGTGTGGTCCTGGCCACCCAGGTTCTGTCGAGGGCGGAGAACGCCGGCGTTCTGGACGGTGCGACGGAACTGGCCGAGCAGGCGCTGAAAGGGCTCGACGCACCGGACTGCGTCTTCCACCTGGAAGCCTATGTGCGCGGCGGGAATCTGGTGTTCGGCGAGTGCGCGCTGCGCGTTTCCGGCACCCATATGCCCGAGATCGTCGAGCTGACCCACGGCGTCAACCTGTACGACGCCTCGGTGAGCCTGGCGCTCGGCGAGGACCCGTCGGCGACGCTGGTGCCAAAAACACCCGAGGAATACTACGCCTGCGTCTATCTGCGGCGATTCGACGGAATCGAGCTGACCCGAGCCGACTTCGCCGAGCACTTCCCGTTCCACGAGCTGGACTATCCGGACCACGGCAGAGGCCCTGCCGGTATGTACGGCCGGGTCGGCCATGCCTTCGTCTCCGCTCCCGACAATGCGCAATTGAGTGAACTGATCGCGCGGATGGCTTCGTTCAATGAGACCGGCCGTGTCTGACGCCCGCGCCCTCGTACTCAGCAGCCGGAAGCCGCTGTTCGAAGCGGCCCGCGCCAGGTTCGCCGACGAGATCGAGTTCCTGGACCTCCGGGTGGCCGATGAAGGCGACCCGGAGGTCACCGTCCCGTCCTTCGACCATCACCGGAAAACACTGGAGATCACCGACCGGCTCATGGCCAGACGGCCCTTTCAGCACATTCTGGCCACCTCGGAGAGCAATCTCGGATTCGCCGCTTTCCTGCGCAGCCGGTACGGACTCCCCGGAATGGGATACGACCAGGCGCTGGTGGCCACCAACAAGTGGCGGATGAAGCAGCGGGTCGGGAAGGCAGCCTTTCCCGCCCCGCGCTGCTGGCTCTCCGGCGATTTCGCCGCGGCCGGCGGGCGGCTCGCGCTCCCCGCTGAAGTGGTGGTGAAACCGCTGACGGGCTCCTCCTGCAAGGGCGTGCGGCGGATTCCCGTCGACGAGGCGCTGAGCCTGGCCGCCGAGGGCACCGAACTGTTTCTCGTCGAGGAGGCCATCGACGCCGATGCCGAATTGCATGTCGACGGCGTGGTGCGGGATGGCGAACTCCGGGTGGCACTGGCATCGGTGTACGACCGGCCGGTGCTGAGCGCCGTGGGCAGCACCCGGGTCAGTATGCATCTGCCGCTGGACGATCCGCGCCATACGCCCGCACTGGAGGCGGCCGGACGGATCACCGCCGCCCTCGGCATCCCCGATTTCGTGTTCCATCTCGAACTGCTGGAAACGGACGGCACCTTGCTGTTCAACGAGATCGGTCTGCGTCCGGCGGGAGGCGGAATCGCCGATTCGCTACGGCACTTCCACGACGTCGATCTCTGGGACGAGTATGTGCGGCTCCAGTTGGAGAAGCCGTCCGGCGTCCGGCCACCGCTGGGGGCCGGGCCGCGGGACATATGCGGAGTCATCAAGGTGGTCGCGTCCGCCCCGGGGAGCGAACGTCGCATTCCCGCGGCGGCCGAACTGCTCGCACTGCCCGGCGTCATAAGAGTCACCCAGGGAAGCCCGAGCGCCGAGACGGAAGTCAGGCTGGGAAGTTCCTGCGGCTTCGCCCAGTTCGCGTTCTTCACTCTCGCCGATGTGCGGGCCGTGCGCGAGACGGTGGCGAACATCGAACGCCTCTCCCGCCTACCCGCCTCGTAACTCCCCATGAGGGGCGCACGACTTCCTTCCGATCACGACAGGTCTTCCCATGCTGTCCTCCACGCCACCGAAACAGCTGCACCCGCCCTCCCCCTCTCCCCCTCGCCGGAATTCACGGCTGTTCTTCACACTCTTCTACACGCTCTCGTCCTTTGCCGAGGGCGGGCAGAACGCCGTGCTGCTCTGGCTCACCTATGCGTTGACGAGCAATGCGTTCCTCATCGGCGTGATGGTGGTGCTGAGCTATCTGCCCGCCGCGGTGGCCGGACTGCTGTTCAAGAGGTTCGCCGACCGTGGCCGCGCGAACGTGGTGGCGCGCAGCACCAATCTGACGTTGTCCCTGGTCTCCCTGCTCCTGGCGATCCAGCATTTCTCCACCGGTGACAACATCCCGCTCTCCATCACGGTCATCGCGGCCAGCCAGATCGTGCTGTCCTTTGCGAAGATGTTCAACAAGGCGGCCCTGAACCGGCTGGTCCGGGGTGCGTTCGGCAAAGAGGACGCCAAGCGCCTGCTGGCCGCCTCCCAGTCCGCCTCGCTGATCGGGCAGGTCATCGGCACGGGGCTGGCCGGTATGGCCCTCGCGCAGGGCTGGATCACCGCGGGGCTGCTCTGTGCCGCGCTCTCCTATGCCGCCAGTGCCGGTTCCCTGGCGCTCGGGACCAAGGGGTACCCGGGCGGTGCGGCCGCGAGCAGTGGCGGGGCCGCGGAGGCGCCCTCGCCTGCCACCAGGAAACCGCAGGCCATCCGGTGGAACCGCGGCCTGGTGACGGTCCTCCTCTTCTCCGTCCCCAGCAGCGGCGCGCTGCCGTTCCTGAGCACGCTGCTGGTTCCGCTGGCGAAGAGCGTCTCGCCGGGCCAGCCCTCGTACTACGCGCTGCTGAACATCGTGACCAGCGCGGGTGGTTTCCTCGCCGGCATCGTGCTGTCGACGGGCCTGGTCGGATCGAGACGGGTGCTGCGCTGGGCGCTGCCGGTGGCGACCGTACTGGCGCCGGCACTGGGCCTGCTCGACCTCGCGTACGGGGTGGCCGTCATCGCCTTCCTCCTCTCGCTCGTCGCCACCTGCCATGTGATCACCATGCAGGTGCTGACGAACCAGGTGCCGCAGGATCACGAGGTCGGTCAGTTCGCGATCGTCCGCAACGTGGTGGCGTCGCTGGCCAAGGCGGGTTTCGCACTTGCCGCGGGAACCCTCGCCGGGCTGTACGGGATCACCGTCCCCTATGCCGTGCTCGCCGCCTCCACGGCGCTGTTCACGGTGGTGTGGCTGGTCATGCGGCCCGAACGGCACATCGCCACGGCACTGGACGACTGACAGGCGACGGCATCAACCGCAACGACCGCACGGCAACCCTCCGGAGGGAGACAGCGCAATGGCCTTCGACACCACGCACGTCCGAGCTGATTTCGTGGCCTGGCTGCGGGAGAGGCGGAGGACGCTCGTCGACGACGAGTGTGCCGGTGACGGCACGGGGCCGGACGCACTCACCGCCCTTGGCCTGGATGACGACGGCCTACGGGCCTTCGAGGAGGCACGCCAGGTGGTGGTCAGCCTCCCGCACGCCAGCCCCAATGTGTTCTTTCCGCGGGTCGGGGTCTCCTGGTTCGTGCGGCATGTGCAGCGGGCGGACCCGTCGGCCTTTCATCTGCGGGTCGTACTGACGCATGTGAACTTCTCGGACCTGGGCTGGCGGCCCTATGCGTGGTGGTTTCTCGACGAGGAAAAGCAGCTGACCCGGGAGACGCTCTTCACCCGGAACAAAAAAGCCAAGCATGTGGTCGTCGCCAGCCAAGGCCCCCTGGGCGGTATTCCCGGGCGTGCGCACGGCGTTGACCGCCGAGCCGGGGAAAGCGCGCTGCGCGGGGCCAACCGTGCCGTCTCCTACATGCTGGTGATGTCGGCGGTCGAGCGCGCGGCCGGTCTTGCCGAGCCCGGTCGGACCCTGTACCTGCCGCTCGACCTGCTGGTGGCGTTCTTCCGTGAGCGACATCCGGGCGCGACGCATCCGGGCGCGGCCTCCCACGAACCCACCGCGTACGAACGGTGGTTGTCGAGCCTGCTCGGCAGGCGGACCGGCGCCCGGAGAATCAACGGCACAGGCAGGCTCGAGGAGTCGGAGACCGTCGCGGAGGCATTCGTCTTCGACAATTCCTCGAATATCGCGCTGCTCGCCCTGCTCGGCGTCACCGGTGTCGTAGGCGGGGCGAAGATGGCGGGGTACTGGAGCGATATCACCGAGCGGATTTCCGCTACGAACCGGGCGACCGGATTGCCGCTCGCCGCCCCGGAGTTGCTGCGACTGCCCGACGGCATCGACTACCTCGCCTGCGTCCGTCCCTCGCCCGCGGTCGCGGCTGCTCTGGAAGCCGCCGATATCGGGTACTCACAGGGGATGGCCGTGGCGGAACACGGCGGGTTCGCCGACGCGATGGACCCCTTCGGGTAACGGCACGCGGGACGTGGGCGGACGGCTACGTGGAGGGGCGGCGGTCACTCCCCCAGCCGGCGCACCCGGGCAAGGAGCAGGACCGTGTCATCGGCCGGGGAGCTCGGCACGAGGCGGGCGAGGATACGGTCCGCCGCGTCCTCCAACGAGTCGGAGCTCCGGCCCAGTTCCGCGCGAAGGGCGTTCAGACCCTCGTCGATGTCGTGGCCCCGCGCCTCGATGAGGCCGTCGGTGTACAGGACGAGAGTGGCGTCGTCGGGCAGGTCGATCGCCGTCGTGCGGAAAGGCGAGCCGCCGACGCCGAGCGGGACGCCGAGGACTTCGTCGATGAGCTCGATCCGGCCGTCCGGGTGGCGGACGAGGGGCGGCGGGTGGCCGGCGCTGGCGATCAGGGTGTGTCCGGTGGCGGGGTCGTAGCGGACGTAGAGGCAGGTCGCGAGTTCGATGCCGGCCTCTTGGGAGCAGTTGTCGAGTTCGACGAGCAGTTGGTCCGGTGCCTGGTCGTGCCGGGCCAGCGTCTTGGCGGTGATACGCAGCCTGCCCATCGCCGCGGCGGCCGAGACGCCGTGCCCCATGACGTCGCCGACGACCAGTGCCACCCGGTTTTCGGGCAGGGCGATCACGTCGTACCAGTCGCCGCCGACCTCGGTGACCCGGCCGCCGGGCAGGTAGCGGTGTGCGATGCGCAGGTACGGGCTGGTCGCCAACGAGCTGGGGAGCAGCGCCCGTTGGAGGGTGAGCGCGATGTTCCGCTCGCGGCTGTAAAGGCGCGCGTTGTCCAGGCACAGCGCGGCACGGGAGGCGAGCTCGCCGGCCAGGTCGAGGTCCTGCTCGGTGAAGGTCGGGCGGGCCGCGGACCGGCCGAAGGTGGCGAGTCCCTGGACGGTTCCGCGGGCGATGAGCGGGGCGAGGAGGAGATGGGTCAGACCGCTGTCGGCCATCAGCCGGGCGCGGGTGTCGTCCAGGATCGTCCGCACCATGAACTCCTCGTTGACCGGCACGGAGATCGGCCGGCCGGTGCGGAGCATCTGGTGGATGGCGGAGCCCGGTGGGTAGTGCACGACTTCCGGTCCGCTCACCAGGTCCGTGGCCGGAGGAGGCAGGATGGTGCCGGAGGCGATGCGGCGGGTGATCACCGGCAGCGCGGGGTCGAACGGCGCATGCTCGTCCATCCATTCCACGAGCTCGACCACGGCTCCGTCGGAGAAGTCCGGAACCGCGGCGGCGACCAGTTCCTCGGCGGTGGCGGCCACGTCCAGGGTGGTGCCGATCCGGGCGGAGGCCCGGTTGAGCAGGGCAAGCCGCTGACGGGTGGCGGTCGCCTCCACGATGGCCTGCTCCCGGTCGGTCACATCCACCACCAGGCCGCCCACTCCGGGGAGGGTGCCGACCGCCTGGGTGAGCGGGAAGAAGCTCACCGACAGCACCTTGTCCCGGTCCGGGTGGCCGCGGGTGCGGGTGCCCACCAGCACCCCGGCGACGGGCTTGCCCTCCACGGCGACGGAGCGCAGCATGCGCTCGTACTCGCCGCTGTCCGAGGCGATCATGATCTCCGTGATGCGCCGACCCAGGTGTTCCTCGATGGGGAGCCCGTTCATCTCGGCGAGGGCCTGGTTGAGGTGGCGGTAGCGCAGGTCCTCGTCGAGCATGGCCAGGCCGATCGGGCAGGTCTCGAAGAGCGCGTCGAGGAAGGCGAGGTTGGTCTTCACCCGGTCCAGCTCGTCGCTGCGGCTCGCCAGGGCCATGACCACCGAGTGCCCCTCGGGGCCGGTCACCGGGAAGACCCGGAACCCGCAGGGGAAGACCGTGCCGTCCTGATGCGCGGCGGACAGGCGGCCCCGCCAGTACCCCTCGGCCCGGCCCCGCTCGGCCAGGCGGGAGCCGACGTCGGGACCGTCTTCGGGGGGCCTCGCGAAGAGGACGGCGCTGGGCTTCGACAGCACCTCGGCGGCGTCGTATCCGAAGAGGTCCTGGGCGCCGGGGCCCCAGTAGCAGATCCGGTTGTCGTCGTCGATGCCGAATACGGCGACGGGCACGTGCTCCAGCAGGGAGCCGGGCTCGGACCAGAGCGGACCACGAGCCTTCCCGTCACTCGGCCGATCTGACGGCACCGGCCTCCCCTTCGGCAGCCCTCTTGCGGAACAGCTCTCTCAATTCTGCGCTCGTCGCTCAGCTGCGGACACTTCGGCGGGCGGGCGGGGCGGAGGCGAGCGGCGACCGGCGGGCCCGACGCGGTGGCCGGGAGCCGCCCATCGGGACAAAAGCACATCTATGCGCCCAATGTATACGTCGCATATATAGTTCGCACCATGTCTCTTGATCTCGATTCCGGAGCCACTCCCGTCACCGGACGCGGGGCCGCCCGGGCCCCCGTCGGAGCGCACCGCCTGCCGGGCTGGGTGGTTCCCGGGGCGCCCGCGCTGCTCGCGCTCGCGCTGGGCCTGTGGGGCCTGCCCCGGCAGGGCGCCCTGTGGCGGGACGAGGCCGCGACCTGGGAGGCGGCCCAGCGGTCCGTACCCGAGATATGGCACATGATCGGGCAGGTGGATGTCGTCCACTGCCTCTACTACCTCCTCATACACACCGTCTTCGAGGTGTTCGGGCCGGGCCTGGCGGCGCTGCGGCTGCCCTCGGTGCTGGGCGCGGTGATCGCCGCGGCGGCCACCGCGGCGACCGGTCGCCGGCTCACCGGGCCCATGGGCGGCCTCTCGGCCGGGCTGGTGCTGGCGCTGCTGCCGGTGATGCAGCGTTACGCGCAGGAGGGGCGCGCCTTCGCGCTGGTGTCGGCGGGGGTGGTGGTGGCGACCTGGCTGCTGGTGGGCGCGGTGTGCCCGGAGAGGTCCGGGACATCGCCCGACGGTCGCGAGCGGCGAGGCGAGTGGGCGTGGGCCTGGCGCTGGGGCGCCTACACGGCGGTCATGCTCACCACCGCACTCCTCAACTGGCTCTCCCTCCTCGCACTGGCCGCCCACGGTGTGACCGTGCTCATCGCCTGGCGCGCGGGCCAACGCCCGCTGCTCGCAAGGTGGTTGGCGGCCGCTGCGGTGATCGTGTCGGGGACGCTGCCGCTCATCCTCGCCAGCCGTCGGCAAGTGGATCAGGTGGCATGGATACCGCCCGCCTCGGGCGTCACCCTGCTGGGAGTGACCGCGATGCTCGTCGTCGCCCTGATATGCGCCCGGGTACCGCGGCACCGGATATCGCACAGCCGAATACCGCCGCACCGAATACCTCAGCAGGGAATACCCTCGCAGCACCCCCGGAGCGAGCGTACGGAGCTGTCTCATGTCGCGGTGGGGCTGCCGCTGCTCGCCGTTCCGCAAAGCGTGCTGCTGCTGGCCTCCTGGCTCGTCAAGCCTCTCTACGTCGACCGCTATGTGCTCTTCGCCTACACCGGGCTGGCGCTGCTCGTCGGCCCCGCCGTCGCCCGGGCGGTGCGGGCGGCGGTGTCGTACGGCCGGACCGGAGGCCGGAGTTGGCGGCGAATACCGGGCGAGGCGCTGCTCGCCGGGGTCGTGGCGGTCGTGTTCGCGGCGCTGCTCCCCCTGGAGCTGAGCCTGCGGACCCCGGCGAGCCGGACGGATGACGTGCGGGTGACGGCCGACAGGGTCGCGGCGCTCGCCCGTCCCGGCGACGGCATCGTCTTCGTACCCGACCAGCGGCGTGACGCCGCACTCGTCACCCCCTCCTCGTTCCGCGGACTCCACGATCTCGCGCTGGCCGAGAGCCCGGTCGCCTCCGGGACGCTGTACGGCGTCGAGGCCGCACCCCCTCGCATACGGGCGGCGATGCTGGCCCGGAAACGCATCGTCGTCGTCACCGACATCGGCTCCACCCCGGCGCCCGCCACACCCCGCGACCGGGCCAAACTCGCCACCCTCGCCCAGCACTTCACCCTCACCTCGTCCGCCGAGGCAGGAGGACGCCGGGTCCTGGTGTACGTGCGGACGCGCTGAAACGAACGGAACGCGAGCCTCGCCGCGCCCCTCGACGAGCCCCGCCGTCAGCCCACCGTCACTTTCACAATGCGCCCTGAGGCTTCGACGACGAACAGTTCGCGCCGCGGATCGTGGCCGCCGAAAGCGCGCGGGAGGCGGACGCTGCACGGCATGCGCAGACCGGTGGCCAGTACGCAGGACCGGCCGGTCCTCGGGTCCACCCGGATGAGTTGGCCGTCCCGGAAACTGGCGACCACCAGATCTCCGTCGAAGGAGGTGAGGTCGTCGAGGAGCTTGGCGTCCAAGGGGTTGGGGCTGAGTTCGGTGACGGTGGTGTGGTGCGCAGGGTCGTTCAGGGGAACGCGGACGACCGGCGAGGCGGTGCTGGTGATGACGCTCGCGTAGAGCTGATCGCCGACGATCTCCAGGCCGTTGGTGCCGAAGACGGCGGCGGCCCGCGTCCACCGCTCGTCCTTCGTTCCGTCGGGGCGGATCTTGAGGATGCCGGTGGCCAGTTCGCGGCTGAGGTAGAAGTTGCCGGCGGAGTCGATGGCGAGGCCGTTGATGCCGGAAACCCCGTCCACGACCTTCTGGGCCTTGGGCCGGGCGGCCGTCGGATCGAAGCGCATGACGCCGCTGCCCAGACCCGAAGTCAGCGGATTCACACCGGAGTTGACATACATCATGCCGTCCGGGCCGCGCCGGATGCCGCCCGGTCCGTTCACGGGGAAGGTGGTCCTGAGCGTGCCGTCCGGGGCGTAACCCTCGACCCTGTGCTTGGTGACATGCGCGACCCACATGGTGCCGCGCCCGTCGAACTCGAGGTTTTCGCGCCAGTCCAGGAGCGGTACGCCCCCCTCCCGGAACACCTCGACACTCGCCCGCTCCTGGCACCGCGCCAGGGCCGTGGTCACCGACGGCTCCGTGCCCCGCGCCTTCTGCGTGGCGGGCGTCCTGTGCATCCCCGATGCCGCCACCGGCGTCTGCACACCGCCGACCAGCAGCGTCGCCGACACCCCCACCGCAACAGCGGCACCATGTCCACGTAACCGCCTGCCTGTCCGCCCGCTCACCCATCCACCTATCGCCATTCCGCCACGCCACCTCTCCTCGCCCTGATCCACAGGTCCCCAGAGTGCCGTGGAAGCCGCTCCCGTCCCTGGCTTTTCCGCAGATCAGGCCGAAGCAGGCCGAAGACCGCCGGTGCGTCCAGAACATCCGCTCCGAACGGCGTTCCGCGTCCACCCCGCACCGTCGACGCCGTTACGGCGTAACGCGACCAGGCGTATGCGCCGCCGTCCAGTCCACGATCTGCACCGCCGCTCCCGCGGCCTCCTGCCCCTGGCAGCGTGCGTGATGCCGACGGGCGATGGCGTCCAGGTCGAGGTGCGAGCCGAAGGCGGGAAGAGCCGCCAGTCGGCGCGCATACGACCACAACCGCCGGTGCTCGGCGATGCGGTGTACCGCCGCGGCGTCCAGATGCCAGCGGTGCACGGTGTCGAGCTGCACCAGAGTCACCCACAACTGGACGTCGGCGAAGGTGAGTTCACCGCCCAGTACATACTCACGGCCGGCCAGTCGTCGCTCCAGCGAGTCCAGCGCGCGGAGCAGGGTGGCCAGCGCGGTCTCGTGGTCCGCGCTGCCGATCCCCAGCCGGCCGGCACGCTGCGCTGCCTCGTCGATGTGCTGCTCGCAGAGCCGGCCGATCGCCTCGATGTCCTCCCCGGCATGGCGCGGAAAGAGCACGGGACCGTGTTCACCGAACCGTTCGGCCAGGTCACGCAGGATGTCGGGGGTGTGCGTACTGACGATCCGCCCCGTCCATCCGTCGCTGAGCACCGGCGCGGCGGCCGGTCCGGGGTGCTGGTGCGAGCTGGCCTCGTACAGCGCGTGCAGCGCGGAGTACCCGCCGTCCGGGGCGTCGGGGACGGCGGGCAGCAACGTCACCGGCAGAGTGTCACCGAGGCCCAGCAGGCTGTGGGTGACGGCGATTCCCAGACAGTGCGGACAAGCGGGCGAGAGGTGCAGCCGGTAGCGATGCGGCACGACGTAATGGCCGCTGCGCACATCACAGCCGATCCTGCCCCGGAGGGACGGGACGGCGGTCTGGGACGCGGTGGACGCGGAAAGGGGGGACATATGACTCCCTGGAGACGGGCACGTCGTGGACGTACGGGCGGGCGTACGACGGGCAGCGGGCAGCAGGCGCCGTCGGCGCAGGCCGACAGGGCCGGATCCGAAGAGGTTTCGGCGCGGAGCAGGTGAGGGGGGTGGCCGGGGCGTACGGCTCCGAAGGCGGCGGGCCGCTACGCCTCAGAAAGGAAGACTCGCCGCGCTGCAGACGCGCAGGAGATCGATGTGCCGGCGCGAGGTCAGAAGGGGAAGCTGCTGGGCCGCGCGGACCGCGCGGTCGGTGTCCAGCCCTGCACGCCCCATGAATCCCACCCGTTCGCCGGGGTTTCCGCCCTTGAGTGTCGATCCGGCACCGAACCGCGTCAAGAGGTCTGCGACGCCGCACTCCGCTTCCTCCTTCCCCGCTGATGGGTGCCCGAACCGGAGCAGTCGTGCCGCCGCGCTGAGGGATAATGCCGGCATGCGGATTTCAGCCAGAGCGGACTATGCGGTGCGTGCCGCGCTGCAACTCGCTGACGCCCGGGAGGCGGGGCCGCTCAAGGCCGAGGCGATCGCCGACGCACAGGACATTCCGCACAAGTTCCTCGAAGGCATCCTGAACGATATGCGCCGGGGCGGACTGGTCCTCAGCCAGCGCGGCGGCAACGGCGGCTACCGGCTGGCCAAGGCCCCCGAGGCCATCAGCATCGCGGACGTCATCCGTGTCGTGGACGGCCCCCTGGTGGCGGTACGGGGCGTCCGTCCGCCCGAATTGTCGTACACCGGCCCCGCCGAGTCACTGCTCCCGGTGTGGGTCGCCTTGCGCGCCAACGTGCGCCAGATTCTCGACGGCGTCTCACTGGCGGATGTCGCCGCCGCCGAGTTGCCCACCCGGGTGACCGCGCTGGCCGAGGATCCCGCTTCGTGGACGAACCCTTGAGGGGACGAACCCGTAAGCGGACGGGCCCTTGAGGCGGGGACCCTTGAGCCGGACCCTTAAGGGGCGTTCGAACGGATCCCCTAGGGGTTGCGCGGGCCCCTTGCAGGCCACAACGCCGGGGCGCGGGACGGCATTCCTGGCGTTCCCAGCGTTCCCAGCGTTCGCGGTGTTCTCAGCGCTCCCGGCGTTCGCGGACGCAGACGCGCGGAGCACCGGACTGCTTCGCGAGGAGTAGAGGAGTAGAAGAGCAGAGGAGTACCCGACAGCCGCGAGGAGTATCGGGCCGCCCCGACGCAGTCCGGAATTCAAGACGCTGTTGTCCATCCCTTGAACGGCCCTTGCTGCTCGCGCAGTCCGGACGCATTCTTATTCCTACTAATCCAGTGGGAAAGCTAGGGAAGCGCCGGGTTCCCTGGTTCCGGGAGGGGACGGTGAACGGCGTCGTGCCGCAGAAGTCCGTAGCAGGAACCGCCGACCCGGAGGTCAACCTCCCGCCGGAGGACCCGATATGGCCGTGCGTCACCCGTGAGCTCGCGGAGGATCTCGCCGTGGACGCACTCGCCCGCGACCGGGCCGGCAAGCCCCCGTTCGACGAGATCTCCCGGCTGCGCGAAGCCGGGCTGCCGGCCCTGCTGGTGCCGCCGGGCCCGCTTCGGAGGGGCAGTGACTGGCGGACGGCCTGTGCGGTCATCCGGGAGATCTCGGCGGCCGACAGCTCCATCGGCGAACTGCTCGCCCGGCACTACGTCCTGTCATGGAGCGCCCGGTTCTTCGGCCCCCCGGAGACGGCCGAAGCGCTCGAACTCCGGGCGGCGGCCGAGCAGTGGCTGTGGGCCGGGAGTACCGACATCCCGGGGGCGGAACCGGAGTCGGAGCGGGGTCCCGAGCTCACTCTCACACCGGAGGCGGGCGGGTACGTACTCAACGGGCGCCGGGCGTTCGCCGCCGGTGTCGCCGTCGCCGACCGGCTGGTGCTCGGCGCCGTCTGCACCTCGACCGACGAGCCCCTGATCGTGCTCGTGGACCCGGCCCGTCCTGGCGTCACGACCGACCCGGCGCACGACCGGCTCGGACAGCGGCTCACCGGAGCCGGCAGCATCGACTTCGAAAACGTCCCGGTGCCCGCGGACCACATACTCGGCACCGTCCCGCACGACGAGCACGACGCCTCCCCCTTCGCCACGCTCGCCCCACTGGCGCTCCGGCTCGCCCTCGTCCACGTCGGCCTGGGGATCGCCGAGGGAGCGCTGGCCGAGGCACGGGACGTCAGCCGCGCCACGCCGCGCACCTGGCCGGCGGGGTCGGACCACGGCGGGTACGCGGAGCATCCGGGCCGGGACCCCTATCTCCTCCTCGCCTACGGGGAGTTGGTGGCCGCCGCCCACACCGCCGCGGCGGTCGTCGAACCGGCGACGGAAGCGCTGGCGAGGGGGCTCGCCAGGGGGCGGGAACTGAGCGATGACGAGCACGCCGACATCGCCGTCCTCGTGGCCGCGGCCGAGGCCGTCACCAGCAGGTCCGTCATGCACATCACGACGCGCATCCTGGAACTCACGGGCGGCGCCGACTCCCCCACCGACGGTCCGGGGTTCGACAGGTTCTGGCGCAACGCACGCGTCCTGACGGGACAGGGCTCGCCCACCCACCGGCTCCGCGACATCGGCGACCACTTCCTGAACGGCACCCGCCCGCCCTCGACGCTGCGGATCTGACTTCCGGGTCAGCGTTCTGCGGTGTGCCGTGTCCCCCGTGCCGTGGCCCGCGTGCCGTGTACTGATCGGTCCGGTCGGTCCGGTCGGTAACCGATGGTCCCTGCGCGTCGAGTGGGGCGATCGTCAACCCGGGCATGTGCGCCCGACACCTGCCGGCTCTTCCCACGCATGCAACCAATCACTCACAGTAGGTGTTTGACTACTGAAGGTCGTCATAGACCGTCGTAGGCCATCGGCCGTCATACATCTGCGTGGGGAGAGTTCATGGCTGCGGAACAGACCATCGCCGGCACCGAATGCGGTACCGAGGTGGTTCCGGGGGACGCCCGTTACGAGGCCCTGAGGAGGGGGTTCAACCAGCGCTTCATCGCGACGCCCGACTATGTGTCGGTGGTCGGCTCGACCGCCGAGGTCGTCGCCGCACTCAACAAATACCTGGCGGGCTTCGGTCCCGACGAGGCTCTCGAAAGGCGGCTCACGGTCCGGTCGGGCGGCCACTGCTACGAGAACTTCGTCTGCGGTGACGATGTGGGCGTGATCCTCGACCTCGGACAGATGGACCGGGCCTATCTGGACCAGGAGATGGGCGCGTACTGCGTCGAGGCCGGGGCGAACAACTGGCATGTCGCCACCCATCTCTACGCCCCGTTCGGCGTCGCTCTCCCCGGCGGGTCGTGCTACTCCGTCGCCGCCGGCGGCCATGTCTCCGGAGGCGGGTACGGACTGCTGTCCCGGCAGCATGGGCTCACCGTCGACTATCTGTACGCGGTGGAGGTCGTCGTCGTCCGCGACGGGCAGCATGCGGAGGCGGTGGTCGCGCGTCGCGACTCGCCCGACCCGGAGTTGCGGGACCTGTGGTGGGCCCACACCGGTGGCGGCGGCGGGAACTTCGGTGTGGTCACCCGGTACTGGTTCAAGGGGCTGCCCAAGCCCCCGCCCCAGGTGCTGCTGCATGCCGTGGCGTGGCCTTGGGACGACCTCAAGGACGAACCGGAACAGTTCAAATCGCTGGTGCGCAATTACGGGCTGTTCTTCGAGTACGAGAACACCACCGAGCTGCCGGAGGAGCTCCGCGGTGACTTCAGCGATATGTTCACCCTGCTGAAGCTGACCCACTGGAAGAACGGCAAGGTCGGTCTGATCACCCAGCTCGACGCCACCAGGCCGGACAGCGTGCAACGGCTGAACGCCTTCCTCGACTGGATCACCCAGGACCTGGACGCAGAACCCACCCCTCTGGACCGGAGGATGGGCGAGCACGCGCCGATGGGCGGGCTGCATGTGCCGACCCGGCTGCCCTGGCTCACCGCCACCCAGACGCTCAACGGCTCCGGTGACAACCAGTGCGGCAAGTACAAGTCGGCGTATATGACACGAGGATTCACGGAGCCGCAGCTGACCGCCATTTACCATCACCTCACCCGCAAGGATTACGAGAACCCGCAGGCGCTGCTCCAGGTCGACTCCTACGGCGGCGCGATGAACCTTCCCGAAAGCGGTGACACCGCGGTCTACCAGCGGAGTTCTGTGCTGAAGCTCCAGTATCAGACGTACTGGAGCTGGAAGAAGGACGCCAACAAGGACGGAGTCACGGACTATCTCGACGCCGCCGTCGACCCGTCGATCGCAGCGCCGCATCTGACCTGGATCCGCGAGTTCTACCGTGATGTCTACAAGGAAACGGGTGGTGTGCCGATTCTTTCGCCGGATGACGCGGACGGCTCCGGCGGCGGCTACACCACGGGCGCCGGAGACGGTACGGGCGGCACCACTGGTGACGAGGTACCGGATGTCGTGACCGACGGGTGCTACATCAACTACCCCGACACCGATCTCGACGACCCCGAGTGGAACCGGTCGGGCCAGCCCTCACACCTCCTCTACTACGGCGACAACTACCAGCGTCTGCAGGAGGTCAAGGAACGCTGGGACCCCCGGAACGTCTTCCGTCACGCCCAGTCCATCCAACCGTTCACCCGGTGATCTGATGCCGCTGAGGTGAACCGGCCCGCGGTCGGCCCTGCCGTACCCCGCGGTCGGCCCTGCCGTGCAGGCGGCCACTCGGGTCGCCTCCGGCTCCCGCCCGGAGCACCCTGGAGGGTGACCGTGTTGCCGTGAACCGAGCTGTGAGGTGCCCTATGAGCACTCTCGAAGAACACATCGACATCGACGTTCCGCTCGACAAGGCCTGGGAGACGCTGCACCGCGCGGATACCTATACGCGGTGCGTGGGCGGCGTGCGCGAGGCCCGCTCCGCGGGTGAGCGCCGGACACATCTGGACGTCGAGGCGGGCGGCCGGACGCGCGGGCTGGACGTCGAGACCACCGACCGCGGCAAGGAACTCGCCTGGAAGACCACCAGCGGCCCCGACCTGGCCGGCACCGTTTCGCTGCTGCCCATCGACCGGGAGCACACCCGCGTCCAGGCCCGGTTCGAGTACGAGCCGGACACCATCACGGAGGCGTTCGGCGGCCCGAAGGGATTCGCCCAGCACGCCGCGATCGAGCGGGGCGTACGCAGTGACCTCCAGCAGTTCAAGGAGCTGGTGGAGCGGGAGCGGAAACGGTAGCCGACGGCGCGGTTCGCGCCTGCGCGGCATCGAGCTGGCCGGGCCCGTCGGCGATGCGGCGGGCGCCGATGCCCCTCGGCTAGCGTGAGGGAATGGACGTGACGGGTGGGGCGGACCCGCCGACCCCGCCGAACAGCGGCGAAGACACCTATCCGAGCTTTTGCGCGGGGCGCTCCCGGGGGCTGGGCGAGCTCGATGCGTACCTGACGCAGTGCCGGGCCTGCCCCCGGCTGGTGGCCTGGCGGGAACAGGTCGCCGCCAACCGCCGCCCGGCGTTCCAGGACTGGGAGTACTGGGCGCGGCCGGTCCCCGGCTTCGGACCGCCGGATGCCTCGCTGGCCATCGTCGGCCTGGCACCCGCAGCGCACGGCGGCAACCGCACCGGCCGGATGTTCACCGGAGACGCCTCCGGTGACTTCCTGTTCGCCGCGCTGCACGCCGTGGGGCTCGCCTCCCGGCCCACGGCGACGCACCGGGACGACGGGCTGGAGCTGTACGGGGTGCGGGTGACCGCGCCGGTCCACTGCGCTCCGCCGCAGAACAGGCCCACGCCCGGGGAACGGGACACCTGCCGGCCGTGGCTGACGGCGGAGCTGGGCATCCTCGCCCCCGGCCTGCGTGCGGTGGTTGCCCTGGGCGCCTTCAGCTGGCAGGCGCTGCTGCCCGCGCTCGGCGCCGCGGGCTGGCGGGTGCCCCGTCCCCTGCCGGTCTTCGGGCACGGCGCCCGGGTGACGCTGCCAGCCGCCGACGGACGGCCGGACCTGGAGATCCTCGGCAGCTACCACCCCAGCCAGCGCAACACGTTCACGGGGCGTCTCACCTTCGACATGCTGGTGGAGGTGCTCGATCGCGCGGCAGAGGCGGCAGGGCTGCGGGGGCCGGAGGGATCCAGCGGCTAGGGCCCGACCCATCGCCTTCAGATTGCCGAGTGGCCCGCTCAGGACGCGTCCGGCTGGCAGCCGGGGCACCACACGGTGCCGCGCCCGGCGATACGGCCCCTGCGCAGCGGCTCGGCGCAGCGGGGGCATACCGCGTCGGTGTCGTCGCGGCGGCCGGTGAGCCAGGACCGACGCGGCGGTACGTGCCCCGCGGCCACGGCCGGGCGCAGGGTGCCGCGCATGGCCCGGTACAGCCGGCCGCGCTCGCCGTCGGTGAGATCGCGGACCCGGCGCGCGGGATGCAGCCGTGCCCGCCACAGGATCTCGTCGGCCAGCAGGTTGCCGAGACCGGCCAGCACCGACTGGTCGAGGAGGGCCGACTTGACGCCGCCGCGCCGCGCGGACAGCGCCGCGTCGAAGCCGGTACGGTCCACCGTCATCGCGTCCGGCCCCTGTCGGTCCAGGGTCCGTGCCACGCCGGATTCGTCCGCCAGCCAGAGACCCTTGAGTTTGCGCTGGTCGCGGTAGCGCAGCTGACGCTCGCGGCCCACGGTGAACACGACACGGTCGTGGGGATCGGGCGGGTCGGCGGCGTCGGCGCACACCAGCTCCCCCGTCATACCGAAGTGCATCATCAGCGTGGGCCCGTCGTCGGTGCGGGCGAGCAGCCATTTCCCGTGCCGCTCGGCCGCGGTGAAGCTCCGTCCGGCAAGTTCGCGTCGCAGCCGCGCCGCGCTCACCCCGTGCAGGACGCCGGCGTCACGCACCTCGACCCGCTGGATCCGCCGCCCCTGCGCGCAGGAGGCGAGGACCTTCCGGAACGCCTCGACGTCCGGCAGCTCAGGCATCGCGTCTGGATCCGTAACGGTGGCGGGCCCAGATCGGCAGCACGAACCAGCAGAGCGCGAACCACACGACGGCACCGGCGACGATCCAGGGCACCACGGTGTCGTCCATCGCGACGCGCAGGATGAGCAACAGCACGGAGGCGACGGTGGCCAGCAGCAGAAGGGTCCCCAGGAAGGTCAGTCGGGACGCCCAGACGACCGTCTCCGGCTTGATCCGGCGGCCGGTGACCATCCGGTGAAAGGTGACAGGCCCGATGAGCGTGCCCGTGGTGGCAGCGCCGAGGAGGACGGTGATCACGTAGATGATCTTGTCGGCATGGGAGAGGGTGGTGAACACGGGGGTGAAGACGACGGTCAGCAGAAAGCCGAAGAGGATCTGGACGCCGGTCTGGGTGACGCGCACTTCTTGCAGCAGCTCGTTCCAGCGGCGGTCGGCACGCTCCTCCGGTGTCTCGTGACGGCCCCGCGAGCCGCCCTCGTACGGACGCGGATCCGAAGACTCCTCCATCACGACCTCCTGGTCAGCTCGCCTCGCCGGACGCCTCGGCGGACACCTCGGCGGACACCTGCTTGAGGGTGCGCCCGCTGCGTACCGACCGGGCGCGTACCGGATCCGGGGTGCCGTGCCCGGACGCACGCGCGTCGTTCTCCTTCACCAGCAGCCAGGACTCCCGCTCGCCCGACTCGCCGCCGCCGCGGAACCGGGTCAGTGCATAGCCGCCGTGCAGCTTGCTCCCGTCCAGCCAGAAGGAGGCGTGCCCGTTCTCCAGGGCCTCGCCGAATCCGACGGACCGGCGCTTCCCCTTGCCGGGCAGAGGACGGTAGGTGCCCTCGTCCCAGACGATCACGGTGCCCGCGCCGTACTCTCCCCGCGCGATGACCCCTTCGAATTCCCGGTACTCCAGCGGGTGGTCCTCGGTCGGCATGGCGAGCCGTTTGTCGTGCGGGTCGTCGGATGGGCCTTTGGGCACGGACTACGACTTCAGTACGCCGTCGACCTCCAGCCGGCCCATGACTGAAAAAGAGGGGCGAAGTGCAGGGTGCTCGCGTCATGGATCTGTACGACGAAGCACGGCTCGTCGCCGCCGGCGTTCCCGGCGCCGCGGGGCTCGTCGGTGCGGTCGAAATGCCGCTTGCGGCGGTACTCCGACAGGCCGTTCCGGTCATCGTCAGCCACTGACATTCCCCTCGACGAAGAGTCATAAGACCAGCAAAACGGGATGGGCGGCGGGCTTCAACCGGTGGCCGCCCTCGTATGTCCTGCCGTTCGGGTGAGTGCCGTGCTGGTGGGTGCCGGACGGCGGAGCTCCGATTCGGCCGCAGTTCACAACTCCCGGACCGGGCGCCGCCCCCGGGCGTAGGGTCGGCCACTGTGACTTCTCTGACGTCGAACCCCTTCTTCAAGGCAAGCGATCTGCCGTACGAGCTGCCGCCTTTCGCGCGGATCCGGCAGGAGCACTTTCTGCCCGCGTTCGAGCGCGGAATGTCCGAGCAGCTGGCCGAGGTGGCGGAGATAGGTGCCCGCGCCGCGCCCCCGACCTTCGAGAACACCGTGGAGGCGCTGGAGCGCAGCGGCGCGCTGCTGCGCCGGGTGGGGCTCGTGTTCCACAACAAGTCGTCTTCGGACACCGATGCCGCGTTCCAGGAGCTGGAGGCGGAGATCGCTCCGCGGCTGGCCGCCCACGAGGACGCGCTGCTGCTCGATACCGCGCTGTTCGCCCGGCTGGACGCGCTGTTCGAGCGGAGCGACCAACTCTCCCTGGACAGTGAGCAGTTAAGACTGCTGGAGCGGCATCACACCCGCCGGGTAAGGGCCGGTGCGCGGCTCGCCCCTGAGCAGCAGCGGCGCCTGCGCGAGCTGAACGCCGAGATCGCCGCCCGGTGCACCGAGTTCCAGCAGAACCTGCGGACCGCCACCGCCTCCGCCGCGCTGGTGCTGGACCGTGCCGAGGAGCTGGCGGGGCTGCCGGCGGACGAGATCGCCGCGGCCGCCGAGACGGCCAGGGCGCTCGGGCACGACGGCGGGTATGTGCTCGGCCTGAAGAACTTCTCCAACCAGACCCAGCTCGCCGCGCTGGAGGACCCGGCGCTGCGCGAGCGTCTGCTCGCCGCCTCGCTCGGGCGCGGCGCCGACAGCAACGGCCCGATCGCGGTCGCCCTGGCCACCCTGCGCGCCGAGCGGGCCGCCCTGCTCGGCCATGTCAGCCATGCCGCCTGGGCGGTCGCCGACCAGACCGCCGGCTCCACCGGTGCCGTCGAGGACATGCTCGGCCGGCTGATCGGGCCTGCCCTGGCTCACGCGGAGCGCGAGGGGGCGGCGCTGGCCGAGGCCGCCGGTGTCGCGGAGGTGCGGGCGGCGGACTGGCAGTACTACTCCGAACGGGTCCGCAGGGAACGGTTCGAGCTCGACGCGGCGGCGCTGCGGCCGTATCTGGAGCTGGAGACGGTACTGCGCGACGGTGTCTTCCACGCCGCCGGGCTGGTCTACGGGGTCACCTTCACCGAGCGCCCCGACCTGGTCGCGTACCACCCGGATGCCCGGGTCTTCGAGGTGCACGATGCCGACGGGAGCCCGCTCGGGCTCTACCTCGGCGACTTCCACGCGCGCGGGTCCAAGCGCGGTGGGGCGTGGATGAACCATCTGGTGGTGCAGTCGCGCCTGCTCGGCCAGCAGCCGGTGGTGGTCAACAACCTGAACATCGCCAAGCCGCCGGCGGGCGAGCCGGTGCTGCTGACCTGGGACGAGGTCACCACGCTGTTCCACGAGTTCGGGCACGCGCTGCACGGACTGTTCTCCGACGTCCGCTACCCGACGCTGGCCGGCACCCAGGTGCCTCGCGACTTCGTCGAGTTCCCGTCCCAGGTCAACGAGATGTGGGCCGAGTGGCCCGAGGTGCTGGCCCACTACGCCAGGCACCATGTCACCGGCGAGCCGATGCCGGCCGAGTTGCCGGCACGGCTGCGTGAGGCGGAGAGCTTCGGCGAGGGCTTCCGGAGCGTGGAGCATCTGGCCGCTGCGGTGCTCGACTGGGCCTGGCACACCCTTTCCGCCGATGGCGACCTGCCGGACGCGGACGGTGCCGAGGCGTTCGAGGCCGCCGCCCTGGAGCGGCACGGTCTGGCCCTGCCCGCGATCCCGCCGCGCTACCGCAGCGGCTATTTCGCCCATGTCTTCGCCGGCGGCTATGCGGCCGGCTACTACGGCTACCGCTGGTCGGAGGTGCTGGACGCGGACACCGTGCGCTGGTTCCGGGAGAACGGGAAGACCATTCGGGAGAGCGGCGAGATCTTCCGGCGGGAGCTGCTCAGCAAGGGCAACAGCGTCGACCCGGCCGCGGCGTTCCGCGCCGTGGTCGGGCGTGACCCGGACATCGGGCCGCTGCTGGCCCGCCGTGCCCTCGACAAGCCCTGAGCCGGACGCCGGCCGGGTGCGGGGCCCGTCAAGGCCTCGCACCCGGCGGCGGAACAGCCAACGAACGAGCATTTCCTGAGGGACGAGCGATTCCCGAGGGGCGATTCGCGAGGTCCGTCAGCCCGCCTTGTTCACGAACTCCGTGGTGTACGTCTTCTTCAGGTCCAGCGTGGCGTTCTTGAGGTTGGGGTTGAAGGCCTTCAGGACGCGCTCGACGGTCGCCGGGCCGTCGGCGGGCATCACACCGTCCTCGGTGAACATCGGCAGGGTGTCCTTGATCGACTGGGCGTAGAGCTCCTTGCCGCCCTCGGCGTAGTCGGCGGGCATCTTCGCGGCGATCTCCTCGGGGGTGTGCGTGGACATCCACTTGAGGGTTTTCACGAAGGCGTTGGCCAGTTTCTGCACGGTCTCCTTGTGGCCGTTCACCCAGTCGGTGTTCATGTAGAGGCTGGACGAGGGGTAGGGGCCGCCGAGCGCCTTCTTCGAGCCCTCGGGGGTCCGCATGTCGATGAGGACCTTGCCGAGCTTCTTGTCCACGATCTGCGCCACGGTCGGGTCGGTGGTCATCCCGCCCTGGATCGAGCCCTGTTGGAGGGCGGAGATGAAGGTCTGGCCGGCGCCGACCGCCACCGGCGTGAACTCGTTGGTCTGCACGCCGTCGTGGACCGCGAGGTACTTGGTGAGGAAGTCGGTGGACGAGCCGAGGCCGGTGACGCCGAGCTTCTTGCCCTTGAAGTCCTTGGGGGAAGTGATCTCGCCCGCCGCCTTGTTGGAGACCACTTCGACCTCGCCGGGGGCGTGCGAGAACTGGACGACGGACTCCACCTGCTTGCCCTTGACCTGAAGATCGAGGGTGTGGTCGTAGAAGCCGACGACTCCTTGTACGTCGCCGGAGACCAGCGAGGTGGTGGCCTGCACACCGGCCGGTTCGGTGAGCAGGGTGACGTCGACGCCCTCGTCCTTGAAGTAGCCGAGTTGCTGGGTGAGTCTGGCGGGCAGGTAGATGACCTTGTCGAGGCCGCCGACCATGATCTTCACCTTGCCGTCGTCGTCACCGGAGGCCGCGGCCGGGGAGTTGCCGCCACAGGCGGTGAGGGTGGTGAGGGCGAGCGTCGCGGTGGCCAGGGCTGCCGAGATCTTGAGCGGGGTGCGCATGGGTCACGTCCTTGTGAGGAGAGAGCGGGGAGGGGCCCAGGGCCTGTCCGTACAGGCCCTGCGGGGTTCAGCGGTCGGCGGAGGCGTCGGCCGGCTTCCAGCGGAAGAGCCGCTTTTCGAGAAAGGCCAGCAGCCCTTCGGCGAGCAGTGCGACGACTGCGAGGATCACCATCGCGGCGTACACACCGGCGGCGTTGAAGGTGCCCTGCGAGGCGGAGACCAGCAGGCCGAGGCCCTTGGTCGCGCCGATGTACTCGCCGACGATCGCGCCGATCAGCGCGAAGCCGAAGCTGACATGCAGGCTGGTGAAGATCCATGAGGTGGCGGAGGGGATCACGACCTGGAGGGTGACCTGGCGGCTGCTGGCGCCGAGGATGCGGGAGTTGGCGACCAGGTTGCGGTCCACCTCCCGTGCGCCCTGGAAGGCGTTGAAGAACACCGGGAAGAAGACCAGGACGACCGCCGAGGCGACCTTCGAGGCCGGTCCGAGGCCGAACCAGATGAGGAAGATGGGGGCGAGGACGATCCGCGGCAGCGCGTTGAGGACCTTGATGTACGGGCCGAGGACATCGGCGAGGAAGCGGATCCGGCCGAGCGCGATGCCCAGCACCACACCGCCGATGACGCCGATGACCCAGCCGAGGAGCGCCTCGTAGAGCGTGTACCAGATCTGCTCCCACAGCGAGCCCTGCGGGGTGCCGTTGAGGGCCCACTGGGTCATCTGGTCCCAGATCTTCGAGGGCATCGAGAAGTTGAAGGGGTCGATGACGGCGGCCCGCGCCAGCCCTTCCCACAGCCCGATCAGGCCGATGAGCAGCAGCACCCGGGTGCCGTAGACGAGGATCTTGTGGTTCCGGGCGGCCCGTGCCCTGGCCTGCGTACGGGCCCCGGCGGTGGCGGCCTTGGCCATCGTGGCCGGCGCGGTGGTGGTCGTGGTCTCAGGCGGCATCTGCGGCACCCCTCTCGCGGGTGATCCGGACCTCTTCGCCGAGCGAGGACCAGATCTCCCGGTAGATCTCGATGAACCGGGGCTCCAGCCGCACCGACTCCACCTTGCGGGGCCGCGGCAGGTCGACTTCGAAGACCTCCTTGACGGTCGCAGGGCCTGCCGTCATGACGACGACCTTGTCGGCCAGGGCGATCGACTCCTCCAGGTCGTGGGTGACGAAGACGACGGAGGCGCCGGTCCCCGACCACAATTCGAGGAGCTCGTCCGACATCAGTGCCCGGGTCTGGACGTCGAGGGCGGAGAACGGCTCGTCCATGAGCAGGATCTCGGGGTCGTTGACGAAGGTCGCGGCGAGGGCGACGCGCTTGCGCTGGCCGCCCGACAGCTGGTGCGGGTAGCGGTCCTCGAAGGACGCGAGTCCGACCCGGTCGAGCCATTCGCGGGCCCGTTCCCTGGCCTCGGCCTTGGGTACGCCGCGGAAGCGGGGGCCGGCCATCACGTTCGAGAGCACGGTGCGCCAGGGGAAGACGGCGTCCTGCTGGAAGACGAAGCCGACCTTGTCGCCGATGCCGCGGACCGGCTCACCGGCGACCAGCACCTCGCCTTCGGTGGGCTCTTCCAGCCCGCTGACCAGGGTGAGGGTGGTGGACTTTCCGCATCCGGTGGGGCCGACCACGGCGACGAACTCGCCACGTCGGACGGTCAGGTCCAGGTCACGGACGGCGGTGTGCAGCGCCCCCGACGGGGTGCGGAATGCCTTGCTCGTACCCCGGAGTTCGATGGCGGGGCTCGTTTGGCTGTTCATGACCCGGGAGGCTAGGAGTGACCCGGGCCACTGCGGCAGCCTTGTGGGCGCAAGCTGCCTTTCTGCGCGCAAACCCTGTTGTGCTCGTTTTGCTCACGCTACAACGTCACATGCACGACCCGGGGCTGGGCGATTCCGCCCCGGCCGCTTACGTTGCGTGCACCACAACGTCACATGGCTGCGACATCACAAAGAAGTGCCGCTTCCGTTTTGCTGCGGGCGGCCGGAGACAAGGGAGGCGGTATGCGGATCCGCTGGCCCCGGCGCGTCTCCGCGCAGGTCCTGGCCGTGCAGCTGGCCCTCACCACCGGAGTGACGGTCCTGGCCACCAGTCTGTTCCTCGCCCCGTTCAGCTCCGAGCTGGACGACCAGGCGATGCGCCGGGCGCTGTCCATCGCACAGACCACCGCGGCCGATCCGGGGCTGGCCCGGGACCTGGTCACCAGCCGGCCCAGCGCGGGCGGGCCGGTGCAACGCGACGCCGAGCGGATCCGCCGGGCCACCGGTGCGCTGTACGTCGTCGTGATGGACACCCGGGGCGTGCGCTGGTCCCATACGCATACCGTCGAAATCGGGCAGCATGTCTCGACCGACCCGAGCCTGACCCTCGCCGGCCGGGAGGTCCGGCAGATCGACACCGGCACGCTGGGGCCCTCCGCCCGCGCCAAGGTGCCGCTGCGCGACGGCCGCGGGGCGATCGTCGGCGCGGTCTCGGTCGGCATCGCCTACGACAGCGTCCGGGCGCGGCTGCTGAGCACCATCCCCGAGCTGCTGCTGTACGCGGGCGCCGCGCTGTTCGTGGGCGTACTGGCCGCGATCGGGCTGTCCCGCAGGCTCCGCCGGCGTACGCACGGGGTCGCCTTCGCCGATATCTCCGCGCTGCTCGACGAGCGGGAGGCGATGCTGCACGGGATCCGCGAGGGCGTGGTGGCCTTCGACCGGGACGGCCGGATCCGCCTCGTCAACGACGAGGCCGGGCGGCTGCTCGGCCTCGGCCCGGATGCCGCAGGCCGCGCCCTGGACGAGGTGCTGCCCCCGGGGCGGACGACGGACGTGCTGGCGGGGCGGGTGGACGGGGCGGATCTGCTGACCGTCAGCGGGGGCCGGGTGCTGGTCGCCAACCGGCTGCCCACGCGGGACGGCGGGGGCGTGGTGACCCTGCGGGACCGTACCGAACTGGAGCTGCTCGGCCGTGAACTGGACAGCACCCAGGGCCTCTTGGACGCGTTGCGGGCCCAGGACCACGAACACGCCAACCGGCTGCACACGGTGCTCGGGCTGCTGGAACTCGGCCTGCACGACAAGGCGGTGGAGTTCGTCGCCGAAGTGGCCGACGCGCACCGGGCGTCGGCGGAACAGATCTCCGAGCGGGTGCGTGATCCGCTGCTCTCCGCGCTTCTGGTCGGGAAGGCGGCCGTCGCGGCCGAGCGCGGTGTGGCGCTGCGGGTTTCGGCCTCAACGCTGCTGCCCGACACGGTCGTTGATCCGCGCGACCTGGTGACCGTGCTCGGCAATCTCATCGACAACGCGCTGGACGCCGTCGCGGAGCGCCGCTGCGACGAGCCGTTCGTGGAGGTGGAACTGCGGGCCGAGCACACCACCGCCGTGCTGCGGGTCTGTGACACCGGGCCCGGTGTGCCGCCCGGGAGGCGCCGGCAGATCTTCGCCGAGGGCTGGTCCACCAAGGGCGCCACGGGCGCGCCGGCGCGCCGCGGCCGGGGGCTCGGTCTCGCCCTGGTGCGCCGGCTCGCCGAGCGTTACGGCGGCATGGCCCGGGTGACCGCCCGCGCGGGCGGCGGCGCGGTGTTCACCGTCGTACTGCCCGAGGCACTCGCCCCCGAGGACGGCGCGCGCGAGCGCCGGCTCACGGCCGCAGGAGGGTCCAGATGATCGATGTCCTGGTGGTGGACGACGACTTCCGCGTGGCCGAGATCAATGCCGCGTATGTGGCCCAGGTGCCCGGCTTCCGCGTCGTCGCCCGCGCGCACACCGCGGCCCAGGCGCTGGCCACTCTGGAACGCACCCCGGTCGACCTGGTCCTGCTCGACCACTATCTGCCGGACGAAACCGGTCTCACGCTGGTGCGGCGGCTGCGGCAGCTCGGCCACCACGCCGACGTGATCATGGTGACGGCGGCCCGCGATGTCGCCACCGTGCAGGCCGCGATGCGGTACGGCGCGCTGCAGTACCTGGTCAAGCCGTTCGGCTTCGCCGGGCTGCGCGCCAGGCTCGACGGCTATGCGGCGCTGCGCCGCACCGTCGAGGGCGTCGGGGGGCGCGGCGAGGCGGGCCAGGAGCAGGTGGACCGTATCTTCGGCGCGTTCCGGACCACCGACACCCCGCACTCGGAGCTCCCCAAGGGACATTCCGCGGCGACCGTCGACCTGATGCGGCGTGTCCTGGGCGAGGCCCAACGCCCGCTCTCCGCCCATGAGGTCGCCGAACGCGCCGGCGTCAGCCGCTCCACGGCCCAGCGCTACCTCAAGCACCTCGAACGGGCCGGGCACATCAGCCTGACGCTGAAATACGGCGACACCGGCCGCCCCGAGCACCGGTACGCCTGGGCCACGGCGCACTGACCGCCAGGCCCTGCCCCCGTCGGACAAGCCCTGGCACCGTCACCCGGTCGGCCGCACACACCGCCCGGCGGGCCGGTGCCGGACTGGCTCGTGCCTCCCTGGATGCCGCATCATGGGGTGGAGACGTTAAATGACGAAATATCCGATAGTGGGGTGCCGGGGCGGACGCCTCGGCACCGAGGGCGGATACGGCGACCGTGGCTTACGACGACGGCTTCCCGCGTACGGAGGCGGTGCAGGCAGTGACCGCGCGGGTCCATGGATCTTCCGGGGCCGAGCTGACCGCCGTCTATGTGCCGACCGCAGCAGACGGCGAGCTTCAGCTGGCCGAGATGGTCGGCGGTTCCGGCGTCACCTACGGGCTGCCGACGCGCTATGACCTGTCCGGCGACTCCCCCGTGGCGGCGGCCTTCCGTACCGGGCTGCCCCTGTGGCTGAGCCCGGAGGAACACGCGGCCGATGTCTCCCTGGGCGTGCTGCCGCTGGGCGACGACACCAAGCGGCTGGGCTGCCTGGTCGTCGTGGACGAGTCGGCGAACGCCTTCGACGCCGACCGCCGCAGCCTTCTGGAGCTGCATGCCGACCAGGTGGCCGCGGGTCTTGAGGCCGTCGCGGAGCGCACCATCGCGCCGGAGAAGCGTCCGGCTCGTGAACCGGCGGAGGAACGGGAGGGCTGGCCGGGCGAGGGGTGGGCGGAGCGGCGGATGCTGCTCGGGCCCGGTCTGGACACCCTCCGGGGCGGCGGGTTCACGCTGGCGCTGCGCACCGGGCGGATCGAGGCGGAAGCGCAGGTCCTGGACCTGTTCGGGATCGGCCGCGACGACTTCGACGAGCGGGTGGAGACCCTGCTGGAGCACACCGTCCCGGACGATGTGCCCGCGCTGATGTCGATCGTGGAGCCGGGCCGGCTGGCCCCCACCGGCCATGAGCTGGCGTTCCGTATCCGCCGGCCCGATGGCGCGCTGCGCTGGCTGAGCCTGCGCTGCCGGGTGCAGCTGGCCGCCGACGGCTCACCGCAGCGCGTCCTGGGCGTGGTCGCCGACGCCTCGTATCTGCGTTCCAGCGCCGACGAGGTCTCCATCGTGCAGCGGCTGTCCGCCGCGCTGGCCGGCGCGACGACGATCCGGGACGTCAGCCGGGTGGTGGTCGCCGCGCTGCGGGTGCCGCTGGACGCCAGCCGGGTGGCGGTCGCCGAGGTCGAGGCCGACCGGTTCGTGGTCACGGTCCTCGACCCCCCGGAACCGGATGCCTGGCCCACGGCGTGGCGGTCCGAGTGGCGTTCCGAGTGGCCCGACGCGTCCTGCCACACCATGCCCAGCCTGGAGGGCGCGCTGCGTGCCGGGCATGTGGCCCTGTGGCCTCCGGGGGCCGAGCTGGAGCCCGGACTGGAGGGCATCGGCCCCGGTGGTCTCGCGGTGCTGCCGCTGCCGGCCGAGGGCCGGATGGTCGGGGTGTGCCTGGTCGGATGGGACCAGGAGCACCGGTTCGGTCCTGAGGAACGCTCCCTGCTGACCGCGACGGCCGGTCTGGTCGGACAGGCCCTGGTGCGCGCCCACGCACTGGACGCCGGGCACGAGCTGGCCACGATGCTGCAGCGCAGTCTGCTGCCCCGCAAGCTGCCTCAGCTGCCCGGCGGGGTGGCCGTCGCCCGCTATCTGCCGGCCACGGTGGGGCTGGAGGTCGGCGGCGACTGGTACGACGTCATTCCCCTCACCGAAGGCCATGTGGCGCTGGTCATCGGCGATGTGCAGGGGCACAGCGCGGGAGCCGCCACGATCATGGGGCAGATGCGCACGGCCATCCGGGCCTACGCGGTGGAGGGCCACCCGCCGGACGTCGTGGTCGCCCACACCAACCGGCTGCTCGTCGGCATGGAGACCGATCTCTTCGCCACCTGCTGCTATGTCGACCTGGACATGGTGGAAGGCATCGCCTGGTTCGTCCGGGCCGGGCATCTGCCGCCGTTGCTGCGGCATCCCGACGGCAGCACCGAGGAGGTGGCGGTCGAGGGCGGGCCCCCGCTGGGCGTGGTCATGGAGGCGGAGTTCCCGATGACCGAGGTCGGTCTTGCCCCCGGCACGGTGCTCACCCTGCTCACGGACGGCCTCGCCGAATCGGCCGACCTGCCCCTGGAGGACGGCATCCGCCGGGTGCGCGAGGTGCTGGCCCGTACCGATCCGGCCGACGCCGGGCGGGTGGCCGACGATCTGCTCGGCAGCGCGACCCGGCGGGACGACGATGTCGCGGTGCTGGTGCTGCGCTACGACGGGATGCGGGTGCAGCCGATCCGGGCCCGCTGGGCGGTGTGGCGGCTCCCCGACGCGGTGATGCACGCCCGCCGCTTCACCGCGCGGAAGCTGCGCGCGTGGCAGGTGACGGACGAGGTGGACGTGGCGCTGCTGGTGGTGTCGGAGCTGGTCACCAACGCGATCGTGCACACCCAGGGGGAGGTGCGGCTGGATCTGACGCTGACCGCGGAACATCTGCGTATCGCCGTCAACGACACCTCGCCGCGCACCCCCGTCAAGCCGGCGTCGGTGGACTGGGAGTCGACCGGCGGCCGCGGGCTGCTGCTCGTCGAGGCGATGTCGGCGTCCTGGGGGTCGCTGCCGCTGAGCGGTGGCAAGCAGGTGTGGAGCGAGGTCGCGCTGCCGCCGCGGGAGCGGTTCCGGGCGGCGGACGCGGAGCCCGGGGCACGGGGCGAGGAGGTCCCCTGACATGAACGTCCGCCTTCAGGGAGCCGCCGTCCTCCTGGTCGCGCTGTGTGTGGCCACCGGGTCGGCCGCATGCGGGAAGGCCAAGGAAGCGGAGCGGGCGGGCGGTCCTGCCTCCGGCAACGGCGTGGACATCGGCGTACTTCTCCCGGACAGCACCGCCCGCTTCTACAACTTCGACCGGCCGCTGATCGAGAAGAAGATCCATGAGCTGTGCCCCAGCTGCTCGGTGGAGGCCGTCAGCGCGCAGCATGACGTGGCCACCCAACAGCAGCAGATGGATGCGATGATCACCAAGCGGGCCAAGGTGCTGATCCTCGACGCCGTCGACTCCAAGTCGCTGCGCTCCTCGGTCGACAGCGCACGACGGGCGGGCACCGAGGTCATCGCCTACGACCGGCTCGCGGAGGGGCCGATCTCGGGCTTTGTCTCGTTCGACGGCGAGCGGGTCGGCAGGCTCCAGGGCGAGGCGCTGCTCAAGGCGCTCGGCGCCAAGGCGCACGGCGGCCAGATCGTCATGATGAACGGCTCTTCCACGGACCCCAACGCCGCTTGGTTCGAGAAGGGCGCGCTGGCCGCGCTCAAGAGCAAGGTGCGGATCGGGAAGTCCTACGAGACCGTGGGCTGGCGGCCGGCGAACGCCAACATCAACATGTCCGGCGCCATCGCGGCCCTCGGCGCGGACCGTATCGACGGCGTGTACTCCGCCAACGACGGCCTGGCCTCGGGCATCATCTCCGCCCTGAAGGCCGCCAAGATCGAACCGCTGCCGCCGGTCACCGGGCAGGACGCCGAACTCGCGGCCATGCAGCGGATCGTCAAGGGTGAGCAGTACATGAGCGTCTACAAGCCCTTCAAACCCGAGGCGTACACGGCCGCGACCATGGCCGTGGCGCTGGTGCGCGGTGAGCGGCTCGACGGCATAGCGAAGGACCGGATCAACAGCGCGACCACCCGCGACATCCCCGCCGTACTGCTCACCCCGATCTCGGTGACCGCCGGCAACATCAAGAACACCGTCGTCAAGGACGGCATGTACACGATCGACCAGATCTGCACCCCGAAATTCGCGTCCGCCTGCGAGAAGGCGGGGCTCACCAGGTAAGGCGGGTTCATATGTCGGCACCTCCCTTGCTGGCGCTGCACGGAATCTTCAAGCGGTTCGGCGCGGTCCAGGCGCTTGCGGACGTCGAGCTGGAGATACACGCCGGGGAGGTCGTCGCGCTGGTGGGCGACAACGGCGCCGGCAAGTCCACGCTGGTCAAGGTGATCTCCGGGGTCGCACCGGCCGACGCGGGCGCGGTCGAGTGGGAGGGCCGGAGCGTCCAGATCACCCGTCCGCACGAAGCGCGGGACCTGGGAATCGCCACCGTCTTCCAGGACCTCGCCCTGTGCGACAACCTCGACGTGGTCGGCAATCTCTTCCTCGGCCGGGAGATCCGCAGATTCGGGGTCCTCGACGAGGTGGAGATGGAGCGGCTCACCCTGGGGCTGCTCGACACCCTCGCCATCCGGATGCCCAGTGTGCGCCTGCCGGTCGCCTCGCTGTCCGGCGGCCAGCGGCAGACCGTGGCGATCTCCCGCTCGCTCCTCGGCGAGCCCAAACTCCTGCTCCTCGACGAGCCCACCGCGGCGCTGGGCATCGAGCAGACCGCCCAGGTCCTCGACCTCGTGGAGCAGCTGCGGGAACGCGGCCACGGGGTGCTGCTGATCAGCCACAACATGGGTGACGTCAAGGCGGTCGCGGACTGGATCGCGGTCCTGCGGCTGGGCCGCAACAACGGCTTCTTCGATGTGACGACCACGTCCCACGAACAGATCATCTCCTCCATCACCGGGGCCACGGACAACGCCGTGACCCGCCGCAGGGCGTACGAGCGGGAGGTGGAGCTGTGAGCAGACCGCCGGCCGTCGAGAAGGCCCGCCCCGACGAGCGGGCCGGCGGAGGTGGCGTGGAGAGCTATTTCGACACGTTCAAACGCCGGTTCCGCGGCGGTGAGCTCGGTTCGCTCCCGGTGGCCCTCGGCCTCGTCGTGGTGTGGCTGATCTTCGAGTCCCTCAACGAGAACTTCCTGTCGCCGCGCAATCTGTCCAACCTCAGCGTGGACATCGTCGGCGTCGGACTGATCTCCATCGGCGTCGTCTTCGTGCTGCTGCTGGGCGAGATCGATCTCTCGGTCGGCTCGGTGAGCGGTCTCGCGGCGGCCGCATTCGCGGTGCTGAACGTGAACCAGGGCATGGCCGAAGGGCCCGCCCTCCTCCTCGCGATCCTCTGCGGCACGGCGGTCGGAGCGGTACAGGGATTCTTCTTCGCCAAGGTCGGGGTGCCCGCGTTCGTGGTCACCCTCGCCGGCCTGCTGGGCTGGAACGGTCTGATGCTCTACATCCTGGGTACCAGCGGCACCATCAACCTCGACGACAAGGGCCTGCTCGCCGGCCTGACCAACTTCTACTTCAACGATGTCGCCGCCGCCTACGGGCTGGCGGCGCTCGGCACGGCCGGCTACTTCCTCGCCTCCTACCAGGACGCGCGGCGCCGCCGGGCCGCCGGGGTGCCGTCCCGGCCGCTGAGCGAGATCATCGTCCGGACCGCCGTACTGGCGGCGATCACGCTGGCCGCGGCCTATGTCCTCAACCAGTTCCTGGGGCTGCCGCTCGCCCTGCTGATCTTCCTCGTCATCCTGGTCGGCCTGGACTTCGTCCTGCGCCGCACCTCCTACGGGCGGATGATCTTCGCGCTGGGCGGCAGCGTCGAGACCGCCCGGCGTACCGGTCTGAACGTGGATCTGGTGCGGATCTCGGTCTTCATGGTGTCCGGGACGATGGCCGCGATGGGCGGTCTGTTCCTGGCCTCGCGGGTCACCTCGGCCAGTCAGACCTCGGGCTCCGGCAACCTGCTGATGGACGCCATCGCCGCGGCGGTCATCGGCGGCACCAGCATGTTCGGCGGCCGGGGCCGGACCTGGTCCGCGCTGCTGGGCGTCCTCGTCATCCAGTCGATCGCCTCCGGCGTGGCACTGATGGGCATCCAGACCGCCGTCCAGTTCATGATCACGGGCGGTGTCCTGCTCATCGCCGTGGTCATCGACTCGCTGTCGCGGCGCGCACAGAAGTCGCACGGCCGGGTGTAGGCCGGGGTCGTCGCCACAGGGCTCATAGCGGGTGTTGCCATGATTCGCGGCCGCCGGAAATGGCCCCTGTCCCTCGGAGGGAATTTCTTACGGAAAGCGCGATTCCCCGTCGGCCATACGTGTCGCCGCGATGACGACACCAGGCATCAACTGCCGTGCCGGCGACCCGGATTGCCGTCGTCTCGCATGAGCCGTCACAGAGCGTTGCCGCTCAAGATGCCGTGCGGGCGGGAGCCTGGTTGGCTGAGGGGACCAGCTCTCACTCCCTCCTCGAAGGAATGAATGGTCATGAGCCCGAAAGACGAGTCACTCGAGCGAATCCAGCAGATGCGGGAAAAGGCCCAGCAGCTCAAAGAGGCGGCGGAGCGGACCAACAATCCCGAAGAGAAGAAGCGGCTCCAGGAAAAGGCACGCAAACTCCAGAGCCAGAGCGAGCAGGAGAGCGGCATGGGGAGCGGAGACATCTATCCCACGCTGTGAGGACCGCCCAGCGGATCCCTTTAGTCGTCCATCCCCACCGCCCGAAAAGGAACCCGTATGACCGCCGGAAGGGACCTGCTCGTCGATGCCTTCGGGCGGGTCAGGGAGGCCGTGGAGGAAGCGGTCGAAGGGCTCGGTCCCGAGGAGCTGGCCGCCCGTATCGATGACGAGGTGAATTCGATCGGCTGGCTGGTCTGGCATCTCACCCGGATCCAGGACGATCACATCGCCGGAGTGGCCGGCACCGAGCAGATCTGGACGTCGCAGGACTGGTCCGAGCGGTTCGGGCTGCCGTTCCCGGACGACGACACCGGATACGGCCACTCCGCCGAGGACGTGGCGGCGGTGCGGGACCTGAGCGAGCAGTTGCTGGCCGGCTACCACGAAGCCGTGCACGACCACACCGTGCAGTACCTCGCAGGGGTCGAGGACAAGGATCTGGAGCGCGTCGTCGACCGGGCGTGGACGCCGCCGGTGACGCTGGGCGTCCGGCTGGTCAGTGTGATCGCCGACGATCTCCAGCACGCCGGGCAGGCCGCCTTCGTCCGGGGCGTGCTGCTGGGCGGCTAGGCGCTGCGGCCGCACCTACCTGGGCTCCCCCGACGCGTTTCCGCTGCGTCGCACCCCTTGACACCGCTCCCCCGGGCAGCTGACTATCCCCGGGTGAACCTGTCAGACAGCCAGACAGCTGGTGAGATGCCCCGGCGGATCAGTGCGATGGAAGCGGTACTGACCCATCTGCGCGGCGCCATCGAGCGGGGCGAGTACGCGGTCGGCGACAAGCTGCCCTCGGAGGCGGAGCTCTGCCGCCGACTCGAAGTGAGCCGCCCGGTGCTCCGTGAGGCGCTGCGCGCCCTGCAGACGATGGGGCTCACGGTCTCCCGTACCGGCAAGGGCACCTTCGTCGTGTCCCAGGGCCCGTCCGAGGATCCGACCTTCGGCGACTACGCGGCCAGCGACCTCCTGGAGGTCCGCCGGCATGTGGAGATTCCGGTGGCCGGGTACGCGGCACTGCGCCGTACGCCCGAGGATCTCGACCACCTCACCCACCTGGTGGAGCGGATGGAGCGGGAGACCGACACCACCGCATGGGTGGCGATGGACACCCTCTTCCATCTGGCTGTCGCGCAGGCGGCCCGGAACCCGGTCTTCCGCAGGGTCATCGAGGAGATCCGCGACGCACTGGCCCGCCAGTCGGCGTTCCTCAATGAGCTGGGCGGACGGCGTGAGCAGTCCAACCGGGAACACCGGGCGATCGTCGAGGCGCTGATCGACCGTTCCGAGCAGGACGCGGTCGACGCCATGACACACCACCTGGCCCGCGTCGAGTCGACGCTGACCACCATCGTGCGGCCGGCACCGCGCACGGACCCCTCCGAAGAAGGCGAGCACCAAGCGTGAGCGAGCGATCCCTCCAGCAGGCGGAGCGTCATCAAGATCAGGAAGGTCATCCGAACGGACAGCGGCCCGGGGGGCATGTCGACGCGGGGGACGCCGGCTACAGCAAGTCCCTGAAGTCCCGGCACGTCAACATGATCGCGATCGGCGGGGCCATCGGCACCGGGCTGTTCCTCGGCGCGGGCGGCCGGCTCGCCGGCGCCGGTCCGTCGCTGGCGGTGGCGTACGCGGTCTGCGGCATCTTCGCCTTTCTCGTGGTCCGCGCGCTGGGCGAGCTGGTGCTGCACCGGCCGTCCTCCGGGGCGTTCGTGTCGTACGCGCGGGAGTTCCTCGGCGAGAAGGGGGCGTTCGTCGCGGGCTGGATGTACTTCCTGAACTGGGCGACCACCGGAATCGCGGACATCACGGCGGTGGCGACGTACACGCACTACTGGGGCATGTTCTCCGACATCCCGCAGTGGGTGATCGCGCTGATCGCGCTGGCGGTCGTGCTGACCGTGAACCTCATATCGGTGAAGATCTTCGGTGAGCTGGAGTTCTGGTTCGCGATCGTCAAGGTCGGTGCGCTGGTCGTCTTCATGCTGATCGGCATCTTCCTGCTGGTCACCCAGCACCCGGTGGCCGGCCACTCCCCCGGCCCGTCGCTGATCACCGACAACGGCGGTGTCTTCCCGACCGGCACGCTGGCGATGCTGCTGGTCATCCAGGGCGTGGTCTTCGCCTACGCCTCGGTCGAGCTGGTCGGTGTCACCGCGGGCGAGACCGCGGAGCCGGAGAAGATCATGCCCAAGGCGATCAACTCCATCATGTGGCGGGTGGCCGTCTTCTACGTCGGTTCGGTGGTCCTGCTGGCGATGCTGCTGCCCTGGAACGAGTACTCGGCCGACCAGTCGCCGTTCGTGACCGTGCTGTCGAACGTCGGGGTGCCCGCGGCCGGCGGTGTGATGAACCTGGTGGTCCTGACCGCCGCGATGTCCAGCCTCAACTCCGGCCTCTACTCGACCGGCCGGATCCTGCGCTCCATGGCGATGTCCGGATCCGCGCCGCGGTTCACCGGCGTGATGAGCCGCAGCCAGGTCCCGTACGGCGGCATCCTGCTCACCTCGGGCGTCTGTGTGCTGGGCGTGGGGCTCAACTACGTCGTGCCGAGCGAGGCGTTCGAGATCGTGCTGAACTTCGCGGCGATCGGCATTCTCAGCACCTGGGCCATGATCATGGTCTGTCATCTGCTGTTCTGGCGGAAGACGCAGGCCGGTCTGGCGGTCCGCCCGAGCTACCGGCTCCCCGGCTCCCCGTGGACCGAGATCGTGACGCTGGTCTTCCTCGCCTCGGTGCTGGTGCTGATGTGGGCCGACGGCGGGGCCGGCCGGACGACCGTGCTGTGCCTGCCGGCGATCGTGGCCGCGCTGGTCGGCGGCTGGTTCGTGGTCCGGCGCCGGGTGGGGGTCCTGCGGGACGCGGCGGCGTACGACCGGGCCGACGGCACCGACAGCACCACCACCAAGTAGACCCGAGCAACACCCAGCAGAAAACCGGAAGTTGAAGATGAGTCACACCACTCTGCCGATCCGCGTCCCGGGCGAGCCGCCCGTCATCCGCGAACCGGCCCATGTGCCGGTCGCCCATGTCGTGCGCGGAGGCGTCGTCGAGGGCGTCCACCACGGCTCGGTCGTCGTACTGGCCGCGGACGGCAGCGTGGCGTTCCAGGCCGGCGACATCGAGGCCGCGTGCTATCCGCGCTCGGCGCTCAAGCCGGTCCAGGCGGTGGGCCTGCTGCGCGCGGGCCTGCCGCCGCTGGACGACGCGGCGCTGGCGCTCGTCGCGGCCAGCCACTCCGGCGAGGCGCCGCACCTGGCGACGGCCCGGCGGATCCTGGACACCGCCGGGCTGGCCGAGCGCGATCTGCGCAATGTCCCCGATCTGCCGTACGGCGTCGCGGAACGGGAGGAGTGGCTGCGGCACGGCCTCGGCCCGAGCCGGCTCGCCCAGAACTGTTCGGGCAAGCACGCCGCCATGTTGATGACGGCTCGGGCCCGGGGCTGGAGCCTGGACGACTATCTCGACCCCGACCACCCGTTGCAGCGGGAGATAGCCGCCGCCGTGGCGGACCTCACCGGCCAGGGCATCGCCCGGGTGACCGTCGACGGCTGCGGCGCGCCGCTGTTCTCGGTGTCGTTGCACGGCCTGACCCGAGCCGCCGCCCGGATCGCCACGGCCGCCCCCGACACCGAGGAGGGCCGGGTCGGGCAGGCGATGCGCAAGCACCCGGAGATGGTTTCCGGAAGCGGGCGCGATGTCGCCCGGCTGGTGCGGGCGCTGCCCGGCCTGGTGGCCAAGGACGGCTTCGAGGGCGTGCAGATCGCGGCGCTGCCGGACGGGCGGGCGGTCGGCGTGAAGATCGCCGACGGCGCCGACCGGGCCCGGATGCCGGTGACCGCGGCCGCCCTCGCCCGGTGCGGAGTCGATCCGCAGCTCCTCGCCGAGTTCGCCACCACCCCGGTCATCGGGGGCGGCCGGCCGGTCGGCACCCTGCGGGCGGCCGGCGCACTCGCCACGTAACACCGCCTCCCCGGATCCACGAACCACCACCCACGCACCACCTCACAAAGGAACACCCGCGTCATGACTGCCGGCCACCGCCGCGAACACGACCTGCTCGGCGACCGCGACATCCCCGCCGACGCGTACTGGGGCGTCCACACCCTGCGCGCGACGGAGAACTTCCCCATCACCGGAACCCCGATATCGGCGTACCCGCATCTGATCAACGCCCTGGCGGCGGTCAAGGAAGCCGCCACCCGCGCCAACGAGGACCTCGGGCTGCTCGCCCCCGAGAAGGCCGCCGCCATCGCCGCCGCCTGCCGGGAGATCCGCGAGGACGGCCGGCTGCACGACCAGTTCGTGGTCGATGTCATCCAGGGCGGCGCCGGGACCTCGACGAACATGAACGCCAACGAGGTGATCGCCAATCGGGCGCTGGAGATCCTCGGCCACGACAAGGGCGACTACAGCCGGCTGCACCCCAATGAGGACGTCAACCTCAGCCAGTCGACGAACGACGTCTACCCGACCGCCGTCAAGATCGCCACGGTCTATGCGGTGCACGGGCTGCTGAAGTCCATGGCCGTGCTCCAGGAGTCCTTCGCCGCCAAGGCCATCGAATTCCGCGATGTACTGAAGATGGGCCGTACGCAGCTCCAGGACGCCGTGCCGATGACGCTCGGCCAGGAGTTCTCGGCGTATGCGGTGATGCTGGAGGAGGACCGCAGCCGGCTCGCCGAGTCCATGGAACTGATCCACGAGATCAACCTCGGCGCCACCGCCATCGGCACCGGTCTCAACGCCCCCAAGGGCTACGCCGAAGCGGCCCGCCGCCATCTCGCCGCGATCACCGGCCTCCCGCTGGTGACCGCAGCCAACCTCGTCGAGGCCACCCAGGACTGCGGGGCCTTCGTCCACCTCTCCGGCGTGCTCAAGCGGATCGCCGTCAAGCTCTCCAAGAGCTGCAACGACCTGCGGCTGCTGTCCTCCGGTCCGCGCGCCGGGCTCGCCGAGATCAACCTGCCGCCGGTGCAGGCGGGTTCGAGCATCATGCCAGGCAAGGTCAACCCGGTGATCCCCGAGGTCGTCAACCAGGTCGCCTTCGAGGTGATCGGCAACGACGTCACCATCACCATGGCCGCCGAGGCGGGCCAGCTCCAGCTGAACGCCTTCGAGCCGGTCATCCTGCACTCCCTCTCGGAGAGCATCACCCACCTCGGGGCGGCCTGCCGCACCCTCGCCGAACGGTGCGTCTCCGGCATCACCGCCAACACCGAGACGCTCCGCGCGACGGTGGAGAACTCCATCGGCCTGGTCACCGCCCTGAACCCGCACATCGGCTACACCGCCGCGACCGCCATCGCCCAGGAAGCCCTGGCCACCGGGCGTGGCGTCGCCGAACTCGTCCTGGAACAGGGCCTGTTGCCGGCCGACCGGCTCGCCGCCCTGCTGCGGCCGGAGGAAATCGCGGGCACGGGCGGCGAGATGACCAAGGCCTGAGCCCACCAGGGCCTGTCCGGCCATGGCCCGTCGGACAGGCCCTGGGCCTTCGGCTCAGTGCTTGACGGCGGCCTCGCGTGACGGCATCCAGTGGTGCACCTTGTAGTCCCCCTTCTCCAGCGTCTCGATGGGGGCGGAGCCCAGGCACTTGCCGACGCTGTCCGTCGGCAGGCCGTCCATGGCCCAGCTGTAGCCCAGCCGGTCCTTCTTGCCGTCGTCGAGCACGGTGAAGCCGAACCGCTTGCCCTTGAGGTCGCCGACTTCCGGCATCCCGGGTGTGTTCTTGAAGCGCGACTCGGTCACGATGCCGGTGGCGACGGCGACCGGGCCGCCCGTCAGCAGGCAGTCGATACGGCCCTTCATGTAGCCGCCCCAGTTCTTGCCGACGTAGTGGCTGACGTAGAAGGTGCCGCGCGCCTTGTCGGCGAAGCCATGGGCGTCGAACGTGAAGTGGACGTTGTCGCCCGGCTGGCGCTCGAGCTTGGCGGAGCCCTTGAGCAGCGGTCCGTCGGCGGTGTGCGGGGTGGTGTGCGGGGCGGCCTGGGTGCCGGCTCCGGCCGCGGTGGCCGCGCCCGTCGTACCGAGGGTCAGCGCGGCCGCCGCGCCGACGGTGAGGGCCGTGGCGGCGGCGACGAGGGGACGGCGCAGGCGAACCCGGGACATGGCTTCCTCCAGTGGAAGTGGCGTCGTGGCCGGGGATCCCCGGCCGCTCACCACGGTGCCGTCCGCGACCACACCGGCACATCGCCCCTCAGGCCGGTCGCGCTCCGCCGCGCGGCGGAAGTCGGGTGGTACGTGAGGCCGATACGGACGGCGAGGCCGAGGGGGTGGGCGGGGGCCCGCCCGATGCGGCGTCCGCCTATCCCCACACCGTTTCCGCCTATCCCCACACCGCTTCCGCCAGCGCCGCGCCCGCGAAGGCGGCGCCGAGCCCGGCCACCAGGCTCGCGGCGACATTCGCCGCGGCGAGGAAGCGCGCACCGTCCTCGGCCAGCCGGAGAGTCTCGTACGAGAAGGTGGAGTAGGTCGTCAGGGCCCCGCAGAGGCCGGTGCCCAGGAGCAGTTGGACGTGCGAGGAGGCCGCCCCGTAGGTCAGCGCGCCGGTTGTCAGGCCGAGGACCAGGCACCCCACGACATTGACGGTGAAGGTGCCCCAGGGGAAGACCGTGTCGTGCCGGGCCTGGACGGCGCGGTCGGTGAGATAGCGCAGCGGCGCGCCGACCGCCGCCCCGGCGATGACCAACAGCCAGTTCACCGCGTCCCCTTGTCGCGCCCGTACCGGATGGTCTCGCAGGCGTCGAGGACCACCAGGCCGTCCCGCCGGCCGTCCCCCAGCAGTTCGTCCAGCAGCGGGAGGAAGCCGCGGATCCGCTCCTCGCTGTCGACGAGGACGACGGCGACCGGGAGGTCCTCGCTCAGCGAGAGCAGCCGGCTGGTGTGAATCACGGATGAGGCGCCGAATCCCTCGATGCCGCGGAAGACCGAGGCCCCGGACAGCCCGGCCTGGTGCGCACGGTGCACGATCTCGGAGAACAGGGGCTTGTGGTGCCAGGTGTCGTTCTCGCCGACGTAGATCGTCGCGCGCAGGGCCGGTCCGGTGGTCTTCACTTCTGCCTCCACTCGACGAGGTGCCGATGCGGCTCGGTGTGCCGGCGCCGCTCGACGGCACGGCGGGTGAGCGACGCCGCGATCCACACGGACGCCAGCGCCGCGACCAGGGTGAGGGCCAGATACGCCAGCCCGGTCCCGGCCCGGCCCGCCGCCATCAGCTGCTGGATGTCGGCCGCGTAGGTGGAGAAGGTGGTGAAGCCGCCGAGGACGCCGGTGCCGAAGAAGGGGCGTACCAGGCGGTGGGCCGCCCACACATCGGTGATCACCACCATGAAAACGCCGATCACGGCGCACCCGGTGGCGTTGACGATCAGGGTGGTCCAGGGGAACGCCCCGGCGGCCGTCGGCCACAGCAGCGACGCGCCGTAGCGGGCGGACGCGCCCAGCGCACCGCCGAGCGCCACGACTCCCAGCACCGGCCACTGCCCCCGCAGCAATTTCTTCCTTTCCGCAGGAAACCGCGGTGATCCACGATATCCGGTTCCCGCCCGGGACACCCTGCCGGGCCTTTTCGCGGTCACGTACCGTGTGCGCCCGTGCGGTGTCCGGTACCAGCCGTTGATTCTCTGCTGGCCGGCTGTTATTGCGGAACGATAGAGGGATACAGGGGCACTCGGTCTCGGCCGACGACCTGACCGGCCCAACGAGTGTCCGGCCTAGTAGGGGCGTACAACCCTGGAGGGCGGAAATGGTCATGGAACACGGTATGGAGAAGGTCGGCCCCGCCCGGGACGACGTGCTGAAAAAGCTGATGCGGGGAGAACTCGCGGGAGACCGGTCCGTGCGGGCGGAGGAAGAGCGGGATCTCCAACCGGCGGGCGGAGAACCGCTGGTGACACCCTGGAATCCGGACACGGTGTTCACGGGTGCCGCGCCGCGCGGAATGACCGCGCAGGATGTCGGTGTGCGTTCCGAGCTCGCCCAGCACCTCGGCCGGAGCGTCTACCCGGCGGGCAGGAGCACCATCATCGCCACCCTCCGGCGCAACAACGCACCGGACGAATTGATCGCCCTGGCCGAGCGGCTCCCGAAGAACGAGCGCTACGGCAATGTGCAGAGCATCGCCGAGTCCCTCGGGCTCGGAACCGAAGAGCGCCGCGGCTGACGACTCCGGGCTCCTGGCGGACCGGCGCGGCCGCCACCCGTGCGGCCGACGCCGTCCCGCCGCGGCACGACCGGCCGCGGCCGTGTTCCGCCGGGCGCGCCGCTCTCCGGATTACCGCGCGGTGGGCAAGTGGACGAGAATGTTGACCAGGTGAAGGACGCGAAGTCTTCAGCGTTCCGCACGGACTCGGCAGACCGTCTGAGCCCACATCCGCAGAAGGAGAGCGGCCATGTCCGACGACGCGATGGGCGATGAGGTATATCAGCCGTCCAGATCCGATCCGCAGGACTACCCCGACGACCTGGATATGGAAAATGCCCTCGACGAGCCGGGGCTCGATCAGATTCTGGACGAAGGCTACTCACCACCCGAGAGACCCTTCGTGGTGAATCATCCGGGGACCACCGCACAGGAGCAGCACGACGGCGAAACCCTCGATCAGCGGCTGGCCAAGGAATTGCCGGACATCGCGGTGCCCGACGGCGACGGCATCGGCGACCAGCCCGGCGGTGACGGCGAGCCCGTGGACGAGGAGGTCGGCGACCGGCGGGCCGGCCGGATCGTGGGCTCGGACCAGGGATTCCCGCTGGGCAACAGCAATGACATCGTCGCGCGCGATGTGGGAATCGACGGCGGTGCGGCATCCGCGGAAGAGGCCGCGGTGCACATCACACCGGAGCCGGGTGACTGACGGCCCTGCCCGTCACCAGTCCGGGCCCCTGCGGGGTGGAGACCGTGAACAGTCCCCCGTCCGGGTCACGGATGACCGCCTGGCATCCCATGCTGTCCGCCGTCGGCGTCACCGGCATGACCACACCGCCCGCCGCCACAGCCGTCGCGGTGACCCTCTCGATGTCCGTGACCGGGAAGTGGACGTGCCAGCGGGGCCGGATATGCGGGTCCGGTGCGGTCTCGACTCCGCCGCCGCGCAGCGCCGCCACGGTCTGTTCGCCGTCGCGGACGATCACCTCGTCGTGCTCGTAGGTGACATCGCAGGTGCCCGGCAAGCCGGAAGCCCAGCCCAGCACCTCCGCGTAGAAGATGGCGGCGTCGAAGGCGTCCCGCGTACGCAGTTCCAGGCAGGCCGGCGCGGCACCCTGCCCGACGGCCCAGGACAGGGTCTGGCCCTGCCACAGCCCGAAGACCGCGCCATCGCGGTCGGCGGCTATGGCGGCGCGCCCGTCGCCCACCTCCAGCGGTCCGACGGCGACCGTGGCGCCCCGCTCCAGGATCCGGGCGGCGGTCTCGTCCGCGCTGGTCACCGCGAAGTACGGCATCCAGGCCACCGCCACCCGCCAGCTCGGTGAGAGCGCCCCGATCCCGGCGACCGGCTGCCGGTCGGCCAGCGCGATGGAGAACTCCACCCCCAGCGTGCCGGGCCGGAAGCGCCAGCCGAGGACCTCGCTGTAGAAGGCCTGTGCGGCCGGCAGATCGTGCGTCATCAAGGTCACCCAGCATGGCGCGCCTTGTACCGCAGTGGTGCCGGTGCCGCGTACCGCAGTGACCGAACCGGTGGCCGACATGGCAATGCGCCTCCTGAGCTCGCACCCCTCTTCACTTTGCCAGCGACCGCGGATCCGCGCATGCGGCCGCCTGGGGCGGGCGCCGGTGATCGGGGCGGGTGCGGCGCCCCGTAAGGGACCCGCAAGAGAGGCGCAAGGGGCGCGCAAATACCTCTCCCGGGACGGCGCTCCCCGCTCTGCCAGGTCATAGATTCCGTTGCGCCGTCCCATCCCGCCGCCCCCACCGGCCGGCGGCCGCCCTCCCAGAAGGTCTCCCCATGCTTCCCGCCCCGCCCCACGCTTCCCCGGCGCCGACGCCCTCGACGGATCCGGCGGCGCCCACGCCTTACGGGGGCGCCCCGGCGCCCGGCGGCCGGGGACGGCGAAGGAGCAGGCCCGGCGGGCTCTTCGACCCGAAGTCGCTGCTGACGTCGTTCCCCGAGGCGCTGCGCAAACTGCATCCGCGGGCGCTGGCCACCAAGCCGGTGCTGTTCGTCGTCGCCTGCGGGGCGGTCCTCACCACGCTCTCGGCCGTCCTCACCCCGTCCGTCTTCGCCTGGGTGATCAGTGGCTGGCTCTGGCTGACGGTGGTCTTCGCCAACCTCGCGGAGGCGGTCGCCGAGGGCCGCGGCAGGGCGCAGGCCGAGACGCTGCGCAGGACGCGTACGGACACCGTCGCCCGGCGGCTGCGCAACAACTGGCGGGTCGGCATCGACCTCCGCGGCGCCGAGACCGAGACGCTGCCCGCCGCTGATCTACAGCCCTTCGACTTCGTGGTGGTCGAGGCGGGCGAGGTGATCCCGGCGGACGGCGATGTGGTCGACGGGGTGGCGGCGGTCGACGAGTCGGCGGTCACCGGCGAATCCGCGCCGGTCATCCGCGAGTCTGGCGGCGACCGGTCCGGCGTCACCGGCGGCACCCGGGTGCTGTCCGACCGCCTGGTCGTACGGGTCACCTCGCGCCCCGGGCAGTCCTTCCTGGACCGGATGATCGCGCTGGTCGAGGGCGCGACCCGGCAGCGGACCCCGAACGAGATCGCGCTGCACATCCTGCTCGCCGCGCTCACCATCGTCTTCATCCTGGTCGTCGTCACGGTGCAGCCGATGGCGTCGTACGCCGGCGCGGTCCAGTCGACGACGGTGCTGGTGGCGCTGCTCGTCACGCTGATACCGACGACGATCGGCGCGCTGCTCTCCGCCATCGGCATCGCCGGCATGGACCGCCTCGTGCAGCGCAACGTCCTGGCCATGTCGGGCCGTGCGGTCGAGGCGGCCGGCGACATCAACACCCTGATGCTCGACAAGACCGGCACCATCACCCTCGGCAACCGGGAGGCGGTGGCGTTCGTGCCGCTGCCCGGCCTCGACGAACTGCAACTCGCGGACGCCGCCCAGCTGTCGTCGCTGGCGGACGAGACGCCGGAGGGCCGCTCCGTCGTCGTTCTCGCCAAGAACAAGTACGGGCTGCGGCAGCCCGCCGAGGGGGAGCTGGAGCACGCCGACTATGTCGAGTTCAGCGCGCTGACCCGGATGAGCGGTGTCGATCTGCGCTGGGCCGACAGATCGGGGGTCGCGATCCGCAAGGGCGCGGCCGCCCAGGTCATCGACTGGGTGGCGCTGCACGGGGGTGAAGTGCCGGCCGAGGCACGGCTGTTCACCGATGCGATCGCGGCGTCCGGCGGCACCCCGCTGCTGGTGGCGGTGCACGACCGGTACGGGCCGCGGGTGCTCGGCGTCATCCATCTCAAGGACGTCGTCAAGGACGGCATCCACGAACGCTTCGCCGAACTGCGGCGGATGGGCATCCGTACGGTGATGATCACCGGTGACAATCCGCTGACGGCCAGGGCCATCGCGCAGGAGGCGGGGGTGGACGACTACCTCGCCGAGGCCACCCCCGAGGACAAACTCGCCCTGATCACGCAGGAGCAGGAGGGCGGCAAGCTGGTCGCGATGACGGGCGACGGGACCAACGACGCACCGGCGCTCGCCCAGGCGGATGTCGGCGTGGCCATGAACACCGGTACCTCGGCCGCCAAGGAGGCCGGGAACATGGTGGACCTGGACTCCGACCCGACCAAGCTCATCGAGGTCGTCGAGATCGGCAAGCAGCTGCTGATCACCCGGGGCGCGCTGACCACCTTCTCGATCACCAACGACGTCGCGAAGTACTTCGCGATCATCCCCGCGATGTTCGCCGGCGTCTATCCGGGCCTCTCCGCACTCAACATCATGGGCCTGCACAGCCCGACCTCGGCGATCACCTCGGCGATCATCTTCAACGCGCTGATCATCATCGCGCTGATCCCACTGGCGCTCCGCGGAGTGCGCTACACCCCGTCGTCCGCCCATGACCTGCTGCGCCGCAACCTCACCCGCTACGGACTGGGCGGTCTGATCGCCCCGTTCGTCGGCATCAAGCTCATCGATGTGCTGATCTCGGGGATCCCGGGGCTGGGGTGAGGTGCGGCCGGCCGGCGTCAGCCGACGTGGACGCGCGGGCGGCGGCCCAGATCGGGTTCGGCGCGGCGGAGGACTTCCCGGGTGACCGGAGCGACCTCGCCGTCACCGAAGACCAGGAAGCGCAGCAGATGGCTCAGCGGGTGGCCCTCGGTCCAGTTGAAGTAGACGTGCGGGATCTCGCCGGTGCGGTCGCGCAGTTCCATCAGCACCGCGCCGATGGTGTTGGCCACCACCGCGCCCTCCACCCGCAGAATGCTCGCGCCGTACCGCTCCTCGCCGTGGACGTGCAGCTCCGTGGTGAAGTCGGAGGAGTCCTTGACGGTCACCTCCAGGAACAACACCGGGCGGCCGTCGGGGATATGGGTCTCCTCGCGCTGGCTGTACTCCTTCTCCCGGTACTCCGCCTCGTCCCGTTCATGCGGTTCGTTGGCGATGACGCGCAGCGGTCCGGCCGCCGTCGCGGTGTCCACCAGCCGCTGTGCGGTGTCGTCGAAGACGACGTCCACGGCGCGCAGTTCGAAGGCGCGGTGCACGCGGGAGGCGAACGAGGTGAGCAGGATGCCGAGGATGAACAGCAGGGCGATCTTCAGGCCGTCCGGGCGCTCGATGACGTTGACGACCAGGGTGTAGGCGAAGACCAGGGTGATCGCGCCGAAGCCGATGGCGGCGCCCCGGTGGCGGCGGTGGCGGGCGGCGACGGTGGACGCGAAGGACGCCGACAGCATCAGGACCAGCACACCCGTCGCGTAGGCGCCGCTCTGGTCGTCCACGCTGGCGTTGAAGATGACGGTGATGGCGAAGGCGATGGCCATGAAGAGGAGCACCAGCGGGCGCACCGCACGAGTCCATTCCGGGGCCATGCCGTAGCGCGGCAGATAGCGCGGTACGAGGTTGAGGAGTCCGGCCATCGCCGAGGCGCCGGCGAACCAGAGGATGGCGATGGTCGAGATGTCGTAGACGGTGCCGAAGGCCTCGCCGAGGTGCTCGTGGGCGAGGTAGGCCAGGGCGCGTCCGTTGGCCGAGCCGCCGGTCTCGAACTCCTTCTGCGGGATCAGCAGGGACGTCGCCAGGCTGGACAGCAGCAGGAAGCCGCTCATGATGAGCGCGGCGGTGGTGAGCAGCCGGCGGGTGTCGCGGATCCGGCCGGTCGGCTTGGCGAAGGTGTCGGTGGCATCGCCGCGCTGCTGCGGCATGACGGCGACGCCGGTCTCGAAGCCGGACATGCCCAGCGCCAGCTTGGGGAAGACCAGCAGCGCCACGGCGACGACCGCCAGTGGCGAGGAGTGCTGGGCGGTCATCGCCTGCCACCAGTCGCCGACCACCACCGGGTGGGCCAGCACCTGCCAGGCGGAGCTGGCCAGGACGACGACGTTGAGCACGAGATAGACACCGACGAGGACCACCGCTATGCCGATCGCCTCACGGAAGCCCTTGAGGAACACGGCGCCCAGGGCGGCGAGCAGCACCAGCGTGATCCACAGGTTGGCGCCGTGCAGCAGCTCCGGGGCGAACGGGTTCTCCACCACGTGCGCCGAGGCGTCCGCCGCCGACAGCGTCATGGTGATGACGAAGTCGGTGGCCGCGAACCCCAGCAGCACCAGGACCAGCAGTTTCCCGGCCCACCAGGGCAGCAGACGCTCCAGCATGGCGATCGAACCCTCGCCGTGCGGGCTCTCCTTGGCGACGCGGCGGTAGACGGGCAGGGCGCCCAGGAGGGTCAGCGCGATCAGGACGAGCGTGGCGAACGGCGAGAGCAGTCCGGCGGCGAGCGCGGCGATGCCCGGCTGGTAGCCGAGCGTCGAGAAGTAGTCGACGCCGGTCAGGCACATCACGCGCCACCAGGAGTTGCCCTTGTGCTCGGCCGGCGGGGTGCCGTGCGGCCCCGGGTGGCGTGCGCCGTGCTCACTCAGCCCGCCCAGCAGCCACCGCCGCCACGAGCGGGTCGGGGGCGCGGGAGTGGGGTCCGCCGTGGTGCCGGTCATGCGGATGGTTCCTGCCAATCGTCGGTCATGAGTTCGGGCAACGAGGAGCGAGTATGCATCACTTCCGGCCGCCGGTAGGGCGGGAGGGTGCCTGTGGCTCCGCCCGGCGTCGGACGATCGGCAGCACCCGGCGGAGGCGCTCGGACCGCTCGGTCGCGCTCGGCCCCGGCCGGCGTCAAGAAAGCGTTAAGAAGTGACCTGTGGCCGTAGGGGCGGCGTTAAGAGCTCGGCGCGAGGGGCTGCCACGGCGTAGCGGACCAGGGGTGGCGGCGGGTTCCGCGGGAGGTGTTCGTCACTCTTCGTTCGTCATGGCTCGGGCCGTGCGGTGCCGGTGGCAGGCGGCCCGCCTGCCACCGGGGGAGAATGTGAAACGACTGCCCGTGGCCGCCGAGGCCGGCACGCCCGAGGTTCCCCGTTGCGCGACGGCCGCCGGGAGAAACGGAGCGACGCCATGAGCGAGGCCCTGAAGGACGTCATCACGGTCGGTCTGGACGGCTCCCCCGAGTCGATGTCCGCCGTCCTGTGGGCGGCGCGCGAGGCCGAGTTGCGGCAGGCCCGGCTGCGGCTGCTGCACGCGTGGGTGATGCTCGCCCCCGAGGACGCGCACCGTCCCGACGACCAGGACCAGAACTACTGGCCGCACCGGATCATGAACCAGGCCCGTGAGACCGTCCGGGCCCGCCACCCCGCGCTGCCGGTGGACGAGGCGCTGGTGCCCAAGGACCCGCTGGACGCGCTGACCGACGCCGGCTGGGAGTCGGACCTGCTGGTCCTCGGTTCCCGGGAGGTGGGTGCCATGGCGCGTTACGTCCTCGGCGAGATCGGCCTCCAGATGATGACCCGCTCCGGCGTCCCCACGGTGCTGGTACGGGCCCAGCAGGCTCCCCCGCCGTCGGACAAGGAGCGGGACGTGGTGGTCGGGATGGGGCTGAAGGATCCCTGCGAGGCGCTGCTGGTGTTCGCGTTCGAGACCGCCGCCCGGCGGGGCGTCACCCTGCGTGCCGTCCACGGAAGGCACCTTCCGGCGCATGCGTACAACCGGGGCGGCGGTGTCGAGCCGTATATGGCGGAGCTGGCGGCGAAGGACGCGCGGCAGGAACTCACCGAGGCGCTGCGCCCGTGGCGGGAGCGGTTCCCGAAGGTGGCCGTGGACGAGCGGGTCGAGATGGAGAGCCCGGCGCACGCGCTGCTCACCGGTGCGGCGGGCGGCGGGCTGCTCGCCGTCGGGCGGCGGCACCGGCTCCATGTGCTGGCGCCCCGCATCGGCCATGTCGTCCAGGCGGCCGTCCATCACGCGCCGTGTCCGGTGGTGGTCGTGCCGCACGAGTGAAGGGCGTGACCGGGCCAGGACCGTCCCGTGACGACGCCGGACCCGGCCGGCGGGCGGCGCTCGCAGCGAAGGGATGTGTCGACGATGACCAGCCACGACACCGGCCCGGGGCCCGTGCAGGACCCGGACTACAGCGACCTGGGGCGCCGGGTGGCGACCCGGCGCCGGCAGCTGGGGCTGTCCCGTGCCGAGGTGGCGGCGCGGGCCGCGGCCGCCACCGGCTATCTCCAGTACGTGGAGGAGCACTCGGCCACGCCCAGCATCGGGTTTCTGCTGCGGCTCGCCGACGCGCTGGACACCACCGTGGCCGAGCTGATCGGCGGGACGGCGGAGCTGCCGCCGGGCTTCGGCCAGGCGGGGCACCATCCCGAGCTGCTGGAGCTGAGCACCGCGGAGTGCCGGGAGCGGCTCTCCTCGCACGGTGTGGGGCGGGTGGCGGTGACCGTGGAGGGCGCGCCGGCCGTCTTTCCCGTGAACTACACCGTCGTCGGTGATCTGGTGGGTTACCGCACCGCGCCCGGCTCGGGGCCGGCCGCGGCCGCCGGGCACGAGGCCGCGCTGGAGGTCGACCACATCGACTCGGCGTTCAGCCAGGGGTGGAGTGTGCTGGTCATCGGGCCCGCCCATGTGGTCACCGATCTCGACGAGTCCCGCACGCTGGAGGAGCACGCGTACACGGCGCCGTGGGTGGGCGGCGGGCGGCAGCAGTGGATCGTCATCCGCCCGACCCGGATCACCGGGCGCCGGATCCGGGTCCAGGCATCCCCCGTCTGAGGCCCGCCGCCCCACCGGTGACCGGGACCTTTGGCCCCTGCCCGGCGGCGTCGGCGACGTCCGACAGTGGTAACTACGACGAGCGCGGAGGCGGATCATGGCAAGGACACTGGAGTGGACCGTCCATGTGTACCTCTTCGAGGAGGACGGGACGACCAAGGCACGGGCGGTTCTGGAGACCGGCACCTCGACGATGACGGGTCTCGGCACGGCCAGGTGCAATCCCGAGGACGTGGACATCCCCGCGATCGGGGACGAGTTGGCGGCGGCCCGCGCGATGCATCACATCGCCGCGCAGCTGATGCGGGCGGCCGACCACGACATGCAGGAGGTCGGCTCGCTGCCGCCCGGCACCCAGCACCGGGAGGCGTACGGCTGGACGAACGCGATGGCGTGAGTCGGGGCCGGGTGAGGGGGCCGGGTGCGGGGGCGATCCGGCCCGCCGTCAGCCCGGCCGTCGGTGCGTCAGCGGCCGGCCGCCCGGTCCTTCCCCGGCGACCGGACCGGCGGGCCCGGCTGGTCCCCCAGCACGCACCAGGACAGCGGCACCAGCAGCTCCCCGAGCCGCCGGGAGACGTCCAGCAGCAGATCGTCCAGCGTGACCGCGCCGGCGATCCGCGCTCCGTCCAGGACGGGCAGCCGGCGGACGCCGGACCGGCACATGGTGCGGTAGGCCTCGTCCACATCGTCGTCGGCCCGGACGGTGACGACCGGCTCCGACATGACCTCGGTGACCGGCGCGTCCGCGTCCAGACCCGCGCCGATGCCCCGTATGGCCAGATCCCGGTCGGTGACCATCCCGCGGGCGGTCCCCCCGGCCGTGACCACGACACAGCCGACGGTGTGCTGCGCCATCCGCTGCGCGGTCTCCCGCAGGGTGGTGCCGGTGGCGACGGTCACGACCGGTGTGCGCATCACTTCGCGGATCTTCATGGCCCACCTCCCCGCGCCGCCTGACTGGCTGTCTGCCTGTCTGCCGTCCCAGCTTCGCGCCGGCGCGGGGGCGGCGGCCGTGGGTCGGGTGTCCCCTTTCCCGGGCCGGTCGGCCTACGCGGCGGCGCGTCCGGGCCGGCGGCCCGAGGTCGGCGGCCTCGATATCGACGGCCCCCCGTTCGGCCCTGACGCCCGGCCCCGGCCCTGGATGTCCTCGTACCGTCGTGGCATGGCGGAAAAGCGCGGCACCCACGGGAACGGCACCCCCCGTCCCGAAAAGCTGCGGCGAGTGCCCTACGAGCGGGAGCTGCTCAGGCTGCAGACGGAGCTGGTCAAGCTCCAGGAGTGGGTGCGGGTCGAGGGCGCCCGGCTCGTCGTGATCTTCGAGGGGCGGGACGCGGCCGGCAAGGGGGGCACGGTCAAGCGGGTCTCCGAGCACCTCAATCCGCGGGTCGCACGGATCGTCGCCCTGCCGCGGCCCACCGAGCGCGAGCGCACCCAGTGGTACTTCCAGCGCTACGCGGAGCATCTGCCGGCGTCGGGCGAGATCGTGCTGTTCGACCGCAGTTGGTACAACCGGGCGGGCGTCGAGCACGTCATGGGGTTCTGCACGCACGAGGAGCACCGGCGCTTTCTCCGCCAGTGCCCGGTCTTCGAGCGGATGCTGGTGGAGGACGGGATCCTGCTGCGCAAGTACTGGTTCTCGGTCAGTGACGAGGTGCAGGAACAGCGGTTCCGGCGGCGGCTGACGGATCCCACCCGGCGCTGGAAGCTCTCCCCCATGGACCTGGAGTCGATCACCCGCTGGGAGGCGTACTCGCGGGCCAAGGACGAGATGTTCGTGCACACGGACATCCCGGAGTCACCGTGGTTCGTCGTCGAGAGCGACGACAAGCGCCGGGCCCGGCTGAACATGATCGCCCATCTGCTGTCGACCGTTCCGTACTACGAGGTGCCGGCGCCGGAGCTGGAGCTGCCGCCGCGACCGCCGTCCACCGGCTATCAACGGCCCTCCAGGGACCTTCAGTCGTACGTTCCCGACCACGCCGCGGGACTCCAGCAGTAGGCGGGCTCAGCCCGGCTGGGGCACCACCACGACGGGGCACTCGGCGTGGTGCAGCGCGACGTGTCCGACCCGGCCGAGCTGAAGGCCGAAATGGCCGTGGCGGCGCTGGGCGCCGACGACGAGCAGGTCCGCCGCGGCGCTGCGGCGCACCAGCACCTTGTGCGGCGGGCCCTCGACGGTGGCACGGCGGATATGGACCATCGGGTGGTCGCCGGCCACCGCGCCGAGGGCCTTGTCGAGCAGCGCCGAGGCCCGCTCCTCGTGGTACAGCTCGGGGGCGCCGGCGAGCAGCGGATGGTCGGTGGTCTCGTGTGCGGGGCAGCGCCAGGCGCGCACCGCGTCGAGGGCGCAGCCGCGCGCCTCGGCCTCGCGCAGGGCGTACTGCACCGGCTGCGTCCCCTTCTCCGGATCGCCGACGCCGAGCAGGACCCGGTCGTGCGAGCCCGACAGGGCGGCCTTGTCGCCGCGTACGACGGCCACCGGGCACTCGGCGCGGGCCGCCACGGAGAGGCTGACCGAGCCGAGCAGCAGGTCGGCGAATTCGCCGCGGCCCTTCGATCCCAGGATCAGGGCGGAGGCGTAACGGCCCTCGCGCAGCAGCGCGGTGACCGTGTCCTCGGCGAGGACCTGCACCGACACATGGACGTCCGGGTTGCGTTGGTGGACGTACTCGGCGGCGGATCCGACGATGTTGTCGGCGAGCAGCTGCTCGGTGGGCCGGGTCATGCTCTGTGCCGGCACCATGCCCTCGTACCGTTCCCACCTGGAGGCGTACACCAGGCGCAGCGGAAGTCCGTGGAGGGCTGCCTCGTCCAGCGCCCATGCCAGCGCCCGGTAGGCGGAATCCGATCCGTCCACTCCGACGACCAAGGGCAGTTCCATCGTCTCCACCGCCTTCCGAGGACGGGCGTCACGCCACCGGCAGATGCTGCCCGCTGGGCGGGCCGTACAGGTCGAGCAGCCGCATCCGGGTGGCCTGGAGCCGACGGGCGACCACGTCGAGCACCCGGTGGGTCACCGCCAGCCCGAGGGCCGGGTCCGCCTCGCACAGGGCGCGTACCGCGATCGCGTCGAACTCGTGGGCCCGCACGGGGCTGGTGGCCTCGGCTCCCAGCCGCCAGGTGTACGGCGGGACCAGCCACGACCACCCCAGCAGATCGCCGTGCCCCAGCATCTCGACGGTCGCCGGGCGTTCCCCGCGCACCTGGACGTCGAGATTGACCGAGCCGGTACGGATGATCCAGAAGCGGTCGGCCAGGCCGCCCTCCTCGAAGATCCGGGTGCCCTCGGGGAAGGACACATCGCGGGCGAGCTCCATGAGGCGGTCCCGCCCGCGCGGTGGCAGCACATTGAGCAGTGCGGTGGTCGTCATGGCAGTCCTCCGAGGTGTCCGCCGCCGATGAACTCCAGCGTGCGCGTGCGGCGTACCGCGGGGCAGGGGCTGTTCGGCACGGCTCGGGGCCCGAAAGTCCCGTCCGGACGGTCCGCCCGGACCCGGGCCCTGGCCGTCACAGGGTGCCCGTGAGGCCACGGCGGCTACGGTGGAGAGGTGGCCCGCGCCACGGGGCGCGGGCCGGCGCGGAGGCATGGTGGTGGACGACGACCGAACCGACCGACGAGGTGACGCCCGGCGGCGGCTGGATGCCCTGCCGGACGACCTTCAGCAGCGTCTCGAGGCCGTACAGCTGGGCTCCGGCGATACCGCCCATCTGCTGCTGGAAGCCGTGCTGTCGGTGGGCCGCGGCCTGGATCTGCCACGGGTGCTGCGCCGCATCGTCGAGGCGGCGGTGGTGGTCGTGGACGCCGAGTACGGGGCGTTGGGCGTGGTCGGCGAGGGCACCCGGCTCACCCAGTTCCTGCCGGTCGGGGTCACCCAGGAGCAGCAGGACGCGATCGGCCCGCTGCCGGCCGGGCACGGCATCCTCGGCGAACTGATCCGGCACCCCCGGCCGCTGCGGCTGGCGGAACTGGCCGAGCACCCCTCGTCGTACGGCTTCCCGCCCAATCATCCGCCGATGCACTCCTTCCTCGGGGTGCCGATCCGGGTGCGCGACGAGGTGTTCGGCAACCTCTATCTCACCGAGAAGCGCGGCGGCGGCGAGTTCGACGCCCAGGACGAGACCGTGCTGTCGACGCTGGCGGTCGCGGCCGGGGTGGCCATCGAGAACGCCCGGCTGTACGAGGAGGCCCGCTACCGGCAGCGCTGGCTGGTGGCCAACGGAGAGATCGTCGCGAGCCTGCTGCCGGGGGCGGACGAGATGCGGGTCCTGGAGATGATCGTCGAGCATGCGCGGCGCATCCTCTCCGCCGATCTCGGCGTCCTGGCGCTGCCCACCGAGGACGGGAGCGCGGTACGGGTGGCGCTGGCCTCCGGTGTCGACGCCGAGGCGCACCGCGGTCTGGTGCTGCCGCGTGTGGGATCGTTCGTCGGCGCGGCCTTCGACGCGAAGAAACCGCTGATCAGCGTGGACGTCGAGAACGATCCGCGGATCACGGCGGGGCCGCCGCGCTGGGCGGGCCTGGGGCCCGCGGTCGCCGTCCCGATGATCACCGGTGAGCGGGTGCGCGGGGTGCTGCTGCTGGCCCGCGTCCAGGAGCGCGAGCCGTTCACCGAGCCGGAGACCGCGCCGCTGCTGACGTTCGCCGGCCAGGCGGCGCTCGCCATGGAGCTGGCCGAACAGCGCCGGGCCGCCGAGCAGCTCGCGCTCCTGGAGGACCATGACCGGATCGCCCGCGATCTGCACGATCTGGCCATCCAGCGGCTCTTCGCCACCGGAATGACGCTGCAGAGCGCGGTGCGCTTCGTGGACCATCCGGAGGCCAGCGAGCGGCTGCTGCGCGCGGTGGACGATCTGGACGAGACGATCAAGATCATTCGGTCCACCATTTTCGGGCTCCGGGCCCATGAGTCGGGCCGGGCGAGCCATGGACTGCGGGTCCGGACCGTGACGGCGGTGGAACAGGCGGCACGTCCGCTGGGCTTCACCCCGTCGCTGCACATGGAAGGGCTCATCGACACCGATGTGCCGGCGGAGATCGCGGAGCATGTGGTGGCGGTGCTCGGCGAGGCGCTGAGCAATGTCGCCCGGCATGCGCAGGCCACCACGGTGGACATCTCCCTGATCGTGCGCGGCGGCCGACTGCGGCTGAGCGTCACGGACAACGGCGTGGGCATGCCGTCGCACGGCCGCCGCAGCGGTTTGTCGAACCTCGCCAAACGGGCCGAGAGCGTGGGCGGTGAACTGACCGTCGAGACACCGGAAACGGGCGGGACCCGCCTGGTCTGGTCGGTGCCGCTCCCCTAGGGCCTGTCCGGTGGATCAGGGCCTGGCGAACGTCCGTCACCCGACGGGCCTCATGTCCGATGCGGCGCCCCGGCGTCGCCGGCGGGCGACGGATGGGCCTGCGTGGCGAGCACGGCCGCCTGGATACGGCGTTCCACGCCCAGCTTGGCCAGCAGCCGGGAGATGTGATTCTTGACCGTCTTCTCCGACAGATAGAGCCGGGCACCGATCTGACGGTTCGTCAAACCCTCGCCGATCAGACCCAGGATCTCCCGCTCCCGCGGCGACAGCCCGGATAGCGCGTCCGCCTCCGGCTCCGCCTCGGACTCCTCGCCGCGCAGACTGTTCATCAGCCGCGCCGTGGTCGCCGGATCGAGCATCGACCGGCCGGAAGCCACCGTACGCACCGCGGCGACCAGGTCCGAACCCTTTATCTCCTTGAGGACGTAGCCGGCCGCACCGGACATGATCGCGTCCAGCAGCGCATCGTCGTCGTCGAACGAGGTGAGCATCAGACAGGCCAGACCGGGCATCCGCGACCGCAGTTCACGGCAGACGCTGATGCCGTCCCCGTCCGGCAGCCGCACGTCCAGGACGGCGACATGCGGGCGCAGCGCCGGGCCCCGGGCCAACGCGTGATCGGCCGTACCGGCGTCACCCACCACCTCGATGTCGGGTTCCGCGTCGAGCAGGTCCTGCACCCCGCGCCGGACCACTTCATGGTCGTCGAGCAGGAACACCCGGATCGGATGCTGCGGTGAGAACTCCCCGGCCTCGGTCATGGCACCTCCAGGCTGTCGTCGGCTTCCGCCGGGCGTCTTCCATCGTGGCCCCGGCCCCAGGGGCGCACCAGGGCCGAACGGGCCCATGGCCCTGCCCCGCAGCGGGCGCCCACCGGCTTCCGGGCAGGGCCGTTCGGCCCCTCTCGCCGGGCCGTTCGGCGTGCGACCGTCGGGGGCAGGGGTGAAAGAGGGTGCGCGATGGCTCTCAAGAGGATGCTCCGGCGCTGGCGTCGCGGCCCGCTGCGGCGCGGTACGGACGTGGCGGAAGCGTGGCTGGTGCTGGTCACCGGAGTGCTGATGGCCGTGGTGGCGCCGGTCGCCGGGATATCGGCAGCGGACGCGGTGAGCGCCGCGCACGAGCGGCAGTTCCAGGACCGGCACAGCGTGTCGGCCGTACTGACGGAGGATCCGCCGGCCCGCGTCAGCGTCGACTCCACGGGCGGCTCGGCGGCCCGGGTGCACGCGACGGTGCGGTGGACGGCGGCCGACGGCACGGCCCGCACCGGCGAGACGGCGGTGGCACCGCACCTCAAGGCCGGTGACCGGACCACGGCATGGCTCAACGGGCACGGCGTGCTGTTGCGCGATCCCGTGAGCCCCTCCGAGGCCAGGGTCGAGAGCATCGCCATCGGCACGGTGGCCGCGAGCGGCACCTGCCTGCTGCTGCTCATCGGAGAGCGGGCCGGCACCGCCCTGCTCAACCGCCGGCGCGCGGCGCAGTGGGAACGCGAGTGGGCGGAGATAGATCCTTGGCGGCGGGGGCACCGGTTGGGGTGAGCGGGCTTGGTTCCCGCCGTTGTCGGCGGGGACGCTGCGCTTGGGCCGGGCCGGCTTGGTTGCTGGCCGTTTTCGCCTGTCGCGGCGTGGGGGTTTGTCGCCGTTGCGCCTGCGGCGGGCGGGGTCGCTGCGCGGCGCTGTCGGGTGCGGTGACGGGCCGCACGACTCCGTCCCGCGGCCCGTCACCTCCCGTTGGGGTGGGGAGGGGAAAGGTGAGTGGGGGTGACGGTGTGTTCCCGCGCGCGGGCGTCCGGGGCTCATCGCTCCAGGCCGCTGCCCTGGGGGCCGTAGAGATCCAGCAGGCGGATCCTCGTACGGTGCAGCCGGTCGATCACCGTCTCCGCGACGTACCGGTACATCTCGCGGCCCAGTACGGGGTCGGACATGCACAGGGAGCGGACCACCGCGGCATCGAACTCCAGGGCCTCCACCCGGCTTTCGGTCTCCGCGCCCAGATGCCACAGATACGGCGGGAAGAGCCACGACCATCCCAGCAGATCGCCCCGGCCGACCGTCTCGACGACCGCCGCACGACGCCCAGGAACATGCTGGTCGAGTGCGACCCGCCCGCTGCGGATCACCCAGAACCGGTCCGCAGGCCTGCCCTCCTCGAAGACCCGGGCGCCACGCGGCATCGACACCTCACGGCCGATCCCGTCCAGCCGCGCCCGCCCCTCGGGCGGCAGCGTCTCCAGCAGACCCCTGGTCATGGTCATCCGTTCCTCCGCCCGTTCACGTACTCACACAAATGACCCTAAGCACCCCTCTTTCCCCCCACCACTCCCCGCAGCCAACAGCGAAACCGCCACCCCCGCTCTTCTCACCCACCCCAACGGGAGGGGCCGGGCCTCGGGACGGAGTCGTGGGGCCCGGAACCGCACCCGACAGCCCAGCGCAGCGACAACAGCCCGCCGCAGGCGCAACGGCGAGAAACCCCCACGGCGGGACAGCCGAAAACGGCGGGAACCAAGCCGGCTCACCCCCGAAGCGGCGGCCCGGCCCGCAAATTCGTCAGGCGGTTGACCACCCCCACCACGCCGTCGATCTGCCGCGTCATGGACACCGCGATGCCGACATCCGCACTGTTCTCCAGGCGGCCGCGCAGCGTCACCACCCCGTCGTGGACGGCGACCTCGACCGTCTGGGGGGTCAGCCACAGCGCGCGGACCATGACCTCGTCGATCACCTCGTCGCGGATCTCGCCGTCCGTCCGGAGAAAGATCCGCAGCAGATCGCGCCGGGTGACGATGCCGACCAGCCGGGCCTCCTCGTCCACCACCGGCAGCCGCTCGATGCGGTGCTCGGCCATGAAGCGCGCGGCCCGGACCAGGGAGTCGTCGGCACGGACGGTGACCGCGGGGGCGGACATCAGCTCGCCGGCGGTGGGCGGCTCGTCCGAGCCGGTCCGCTGCCGGGTGAGGCGGAGGTCGGTCGTGGAGACGACTCCGATCACCTTGTCGTCGGTGTCCACCACCGGCAGCCCGCTGATGTCGTACGTGTCCAGCCAGCTCTCGACGTCCTTGCGCGGGGTCGTGCGCCAGGCCCGGACGACGTCGCCGGTCATGACGCTGCCGACTCTCCGGTGCTTCATCGCACGGCCTCCTCTCGGCAGGCGCGGCGTGCGGGTCCTCGCGATGCCCTCTCGGGGGATCGTGCTCCCACGATCGGACGCCGCGCGGGCCGCCCACAGGGGCCGTCCGGCGCCACCGAGGGGCCGACCGGCCCCCGGGCCCGCAGAGACGCGCCACACCCCTCCCGGCCGAACCGCGCGCCAGCGCGCCCGCGCCCCGCGGCGCGCCGCCGCCCGGGAGTCGTGGTGCGATGGGAGACGGCACCTCATGAAGGGAACGGCACCCTCACGAAGGGATCCGTCACGATGACCGCCGCACCAGCCCTGGCCGCGTGCCTGCGCTCCGTACGGGCCGTCGTCTTCGACACGGACGGAGTCATCACCGACTCCGCCCGGGTGCACGCCGCGGCCTGGAAGGACGCCTTCGACGCCTGTCTGACGGCCGCGGGCGTACAGCGGCCGTTCGACCCGATGGACGACTATCTGCGCTATGTCGACGGCCGGTCCCGGCTGGACGGGGCGGCCGCGTTCCTGGCCTCCCGGGGTCTGGAGCTGCCGCTGGGCGAGCCGGACGACCCGCCGGGAACCACCACGGTGCGGGCCGTCGCGGCCCGCAAGGAGGAGCTGTTCACCGCGAGCCTGCACGCCCGCGCCATCTCCGCCTGGCCCGGCACCGTGCGCCTGCTCGGGGTCCTGCGGCGCGAGCGGGTGCCGTGCGCGGCGGTCTCGGCGTCCCGCCATGCGACCGAGCTGCTGTCGGTCGCGAGCGTCCGGGAGCTCTTCCACGTCGTGGTGGACGGCAACGAGGCGGGCCGGCTCGGTCTGGCGGGCAAGCCGGACCCGGCACTGTTCCTGGAGGCGGTCCGGCGCCTGGGCGTCCCGGCCCGGGACGCCGCCGTACTGGAGGACGCCCTGGCGGGGGTCGAGGCCGGCCGGCGCGGCGGCTTCGGGCTCGTCGTGGGCGTGGCCCGTGCCACCGGCCCGTACGCCGCCGAGCTGCGCCGGCGCGGCGCCGATGTGGTGGTGACCGATCCCGGCGAGCTGCTGACGTCAGGGGAGAGCTGACGGTGCCCGCCTGGACGTGGTCCTACGACGGGTACCACCCCGACGGGGAGCGGCTGCGCGAGGCGCTCTGCGCGCTCGGCAACGGCTATTTCGTCACCCGGGGTGCCGCCACCGAGGTGCTGCCAGGACCCGCGCACTACCCGGGCACCTACGCGGCGGGCTGCTACAACCGGTTGACGTCCACCGTGGCGGGGCGCCGGGTCGAGAACGAGGATCTGGTCAACCTGCCCAACTGGCTGCCGCTGCGCTACCGGATGCGGCCGGCGGGCGCGGCTCCCGGCCCCTGGCTGTCCCCCGACGATCCACAGCTGGCCGAACACCGGCAGACGCTGGACCTGCGGCACGGCACGCTGACCCACTGGTCGGTCTACGAGGACGGGGCCGGGCGGCGGCTGAGCGTGGGGCAGTGCCGCCTGGTGCACATGGGCGACCCGCATCTGGCCGCGCTGCGGACGTCGTTCACGGCCGCCGGGTGGGCGGGCGAGGTGGAGGTGGCGGCCGGGATCGACGGCGATGTCCGCAACGCCGGTGTGGCGCGCTACCGGGAACTGGCGGACCGGCATCTGACCGGCTGGGAGACCGGCTCCGAGGGCACCGACACGGTGTGGCTGCGCTGCCGCACCGTCGACTCGGACATCCGTATCGCCATGGCCGCGCGCACCCGCGCGAGTGGCACGGACGCCGGAGAGACGGCCGCCGGGGAGACGGTGTCCGGCGACGCGGCGCCACCCGGCATCGGCGCTCCCCGTACCGACCTCACCGGGCGACGCGCCTTCCAGACGTTCGTCCTGCCCGTCGAGCCCGGATCCACCGTCGTCGTCGACAAGACCGTGGCGCTGTACACCTCCCGCGACCTGGCGATCAGCAACCCCCTCAGGGCGGCCGCCGACGCCGTGCGCCGGGCCCCGGACTTCCCCCGGCTGCTCGCCTCCCACCAGCGCGCCTGGGCGCACCTGTGGCAGCAGTCGAAGCTGGACGTCCCCGGGGACTCGGGCCGGATTCTGCGGCTGCATCTTTTCCACGTCCTCCAGACGCTGTCCCCGCACACCGCCGAACTCGACGTCGGCGTACCGGCGCGCGGCCTGCACGGCGAGGCGTACCGCGGCCATGTCTTCTGGGACGAACTGTTCGTGCTGCCCTTCCTGGACCTGCACTTCCCCGAGGTCTCCCGTGCGCTGCTCGGTTATCGCTACCGGCGGCTGCCGGCCGCCTGCCGGGCCGCCGCCGCGGCGGGCCTGGCCGGGGCGATGTACCCGTGGCAGAGCGGCGCCGACGGCCGTGAGGAGACCCAGGAGTTCCATCTCAACCCGCGCTCGGGGCGCTGGCTGCCCGATCACTCCCGGCTCCAGCACCACGTGGGCTCCGCGGTGGCGTACAACGTGTGGCGGTACTGCCAGGCCAGCGGGGACACCACATTCCTGCACACCAAGGGCGCGGAGATGCTGCTCCAGATCGCCCGCTTCTGGGCGGCCGGCGCGGTCTGGGACCCGGACCTGGGCCGCTACCGCATCCGCGGGGTCGTCGGCCCCGACGAGTACCACGACGGATATCCGGATGCCGCGGAACCCGGGCTGGACGACAACGCCTATACGAACGTCACGGCCGCCTGGGTGCTGATGCGGGCGCTGGAACTCTGCCATGGGCTCCCCGAGGTGCGCCGGCAGCAGCTCTTCGAGCGGATCCAGCTCGCCCAGGACGAGCAGGAGCGCTGGGACGAGCTCGCGCACCGGCTCCATGTGCCGTTCCACCAGGGCGTCATCAGCCAGTTCGCGGGCTACGCGGACCTGGCCGAACTCGACTGGGACGGGTACCGCGGCCGGTACGGCGACATCCGGCGGCTGGACCGGATCCTGGAGGCGGAGGGCGACACCGTCAACCGCTACCAGGCGTCCAAGCAGGCCGATGTGCTGATGCTGGGCTACCTCTTCGCGCCGGCGGAGCTGGCCGCCGTGTTCCGGCAACTGGGGTACACGGTCGACGACGACGTCTGGCGCGCCACCGTCGACTACTACCTGCACCGCACCAGTCACGGCTCGACGCTCAGCGCCGTGGTCCATGCGTGGGTGCTGGCCCGCGCGCGCCGCGCCGACGCCTGGAGGTACTGCGAGGAGGCGCTGGCCGGCGATGTGGCGGACGTCCAGGGCGGCACCACCGCCGAGGGCATCCACCTGGGCGCGATGGCCGGCACCCTGGACTTCGTCCAGCGCGGCATGACCGGCCTGGAGGCCCGCGAACACACGCTGTGGCTCGATCCGGCGCCGCTCCCCCAGTTCTCGAAGTTCCGGGTACGGCTGCGCTACGGCAGCCACTGGGACGTCGATCTGCGCATCCGTGCGGGCCGGGTGCGGATCGCGGTACCGGAATCGGACCCGGCGCCGGTACGGGTGTGGCTGGGGGGCCGCTCGTACACCATCGCCCCCGACACGACTCGCTGGCTCGACCTGCCGCGCGCATGATTCCGGCCCGATTCACGGCAGGGGGGCCGAAGGGCCCTATGGACAGGGACCGCCCGGCACTGCTGCGACGCGCGGTCCCCGTCTTTGATGGGTTCAGCTTTGAAGGTGCCGCAGCCCAGAGGCCGCGGGTAGTGGGATGGGTGGCGGACAGGACATGTTGAGGGAGCGGACCGGCGAGGCGCGGGGGCGCCCTGCGGACGGGCCTGTCGTCGTGCGCCTGGAAGGAGAGCTGGACCTCCCGAGCGCTCCGGCGACCAAGCGGTACCTCGACTCCCTGACCTCGGGGCCGCGGCCCGATCTGGTGGTCGACCTGACCGGGGTGAGCTTTTTCGACTGCTGCGGCATCGGGATCCTGTGCCGGGCGCGACGCCGGGCCCTCGACCGCGGCGGCCGGCTGTCGCTCGTCGTCACGGACCCCCGTCAGCTGCGGATTCTGCGCAAGGTGGGGCTGGAGGGCGCTTTCGAGGTGCTGGACACGGCGCCGGACGGCCGGTGAGACGGCGGCTTCGGGGCGGCGGCTTCGGGGCGGCGGCCGGTCAGAGCTGCGGGCGCGTCGCGGACGCCCCCGGGGCGGTCTCCGAGGCCGGGCCCGTGACATCGAAGGCGACGTCCACGACCCCCTCGACAGCCCGCACCAGCCGCGCCGCCATCGGGATGACCGAGGTGTCCCGGACCCGGCCGCTGATGGTGACCACGCCCTCGGTGACCTCGACGTCCAGCTCGTCGTGGGAGACCGCGAACAGCCGGCCGACGATGTCCTGGCGGATCTCCGCGGCGAGTTCCTCGTCGGTCCGCAGGAAGACCTTCAGCAGATCGGCGCGGCTGACGATGCCCTGAAGCATCCCGTGGGAGTCCACCACGGGCAGCCGTTTCACGGACTTGTGGGCCATGATCCGCGCTGCCTGGGGGAGGGTGGCGTCGGCGTGGACGGTGTAGGCGGGCGTGCTCATCAGCTCCGCGGCCGTCACCCCGCCCGCCTTGCGTACGTCCTCAAGGCGTTGCAACTGCTCCACGCGGCTGGGGTCGGTCTCCCGGAACTCCTCCTTGGGCAGCAGATCGGCCTCGGAGACCAGGCCGACCACCCGCCCCTCGCCCTCCAGGACCGGCAGGGCGCTCACCTTCCACTGCTCCATGGTCTCGACGATCTCCTTGAACCGGGCCTCCTGCCCGATCGCGACCACGGTCTGTGTCATCACATCGCTGACGGTGTGCGGTGTCTGTCCCATGACGCCTCCTCGGTCCTGCCCCCGACACGGCCGCTGTGACACCTCCAGGGTGGAAGCCGGGCGGCGCCATGGGACAGGGCCGGTCGGTCCGGGAAAGAGGCCGGCCGGTCCGGGGGCGGGCCGTGCGGCCCTGCCGGGGCAGACGTGGGCCCGGGGTGGCGGTGCCAAAACCCCGGGCCCACAAGAGCGTTGAGGGTCAGGTGAGGTCAGAGGAGCGGGGCCAGGATCTCCTCCAGGCCGAGGAGGCTCCTGCGGTCGTCCTCGCGGTCCTGACCGGAGTCGCGCGGGGGCATTTCGCGGTCGCGGGGGGCGCTGTACTCACGGTCGCGGTCCGGGCCGTACTCACGGTCGCGGGCGGGGGCGGAGTCACGGTCGTAGTCGCGGTCACGCATGTCGCCACGGTCGTAGTCACGGTCGTAGTCGCGGCCGTGGTCACGGTCGTGGTCGCGGTCGTGGTCGCGGCCGTGGTCCCGGTCCTTGTCGCGGCCGTGGTCCTTGTCGCGGTCGCGGCCGTGGCCGTAGCCGTCGTCGTCACGGCCGTGGTCGCGGTCGCGGTCGCGGCCGTAGCCATCGTCGTCACGGCCGTAACTGCGCGGGTGGTCGCCGTCGCGCTCGACGGCCTTACTACCGTTAGCCGTGAGGCAACGACCCGTCATGGGCGAGTCGCACATGACGGTCTGGGCGCTGCTGGGCACAGCGGCCGAGGCGCCGGCCATCGGCACCCCGACGGCGGCCACGGCCAGTCCGGCGACTGCGAGCGCACGAGGGATTGAACGGATCATTCTTCCACCTTCACTCAGCTTTGGGGCAGAAAGGAACATTCTCTGCAAAAGCGACGATAAGGTGGCTTTTCCCTCATGTTGTGCGACCCACCGGGGAGTCACTGGAACGCAGCAGCTCTTCAACCGGGGTGTCCCCCAAGCTCCTTACACCGCGCCCTCGGGCCCCAGCCCCGCCAGCCGCCGCTCCAGCTCGGCCCGCTCGACCTCGTTGCCGGTCAGCGCCAGCGCCCGTTCGTACGCCCGACCGGCCGCCGCACGGTCGCCGGCCCGCCGCAGCAGCTCGGCCTGGGCCGCGTACAGCGGCTGATAGCGCGTCAGGCGAGGATCGTCGAGCAACGGCGCCAGCAGCTCCAGGCCGGCCCGCGGCCCGGACGCCGCGGCGACCGCCACCGCGCGGTTCACCTCGATCACCGGTGACGGAGACAGCCGGCCGAGCGCCCCGTACAGCTCGGCGATGGTCTCCCAGTCGGTCTCCGCCGCGCTCGGCGCCTCGACGTGCAGCGCCGCGATGGCGGCCTGCAGCTGGTAGGGGCCCGCCCGGCGCAACGCCAGCGCCTCGGCCAGCGTTTCGTGCCCCTCCGCGATCCGCGCCATGTCCCAGCGCGAGCGGTCCTGTGCGTCGAGCGGCACATAGCGGCCCTGTTCGTCGACCCGTGCGGCACGACGCGCGTCATGGAGCAGTATCAGCGCGAGCAGACCGCGCGCCTCGGCCTCGTCCGGCATCAGCTCGCACAGCAGCCGCCCCAGCCGGATCGCCTCGCCGCACAGCTCGGCGCGGACCAGCCGCTCGCCCCCGGTCGCCTGGTAGCCCTCGTTGAAGATCAGGTACACGGTGGACAGGACCCCGTTCAGCCGGTCGGGGAGCGCCTCGTCGGCCGGCACCCGGTACGGGATCCGAGCGTCCGCGATCTTGCGTTTGGCGCGTACCAGGCGCTGCGCCATCGTCGATTCGCTGACGAGGAACGCGCGGGCGATCTCCGCGGTGTCCAGGCCCCCGAGCGTCTTCAGGGTCAGCGCCACCCGGGCGGGCAGCGCGAGAGCGGGATGGCAGCAGGTGAAGATCAGCCGCAGCCGGTCGTCGGTGACGGCGCCCGCCTCGTCCTCGCGCGGATGCTCCTGTGCGTCCAGCCGTGCGAGCTCCGCCAGCCGCGCGGTGCGGTCGGCGAGGGCCCGCTCGCGCCGTAGCCGGTCGATCGCCTTGCGGCGGGCGGTCACCATGATCCAGGCGCCGGGGTTGGCGGGGATCCCGTCGTCGGGCCAGCCGGCGACCGCGGCCGCGAAGGCGTCCTGGACGGCGTCCTCGGCGAGCTGGAAGTCGCCGAGGTGCCGGATCAGCGTGGCGAGGACGGCGGCCCGCTCCTCGCGGAAGGTGCGCTCGACGGTGGCGGCGGGATCTCCGGCCGCGGTGCCCGGCCGCCACCCGTTGTCGTGCCGGCTCACCCGCCCCAGACCGGCCGCACCTCGACCGGCCCGTAGCCGCTGTTCGGCATCTCCGCGGCCCACTTCAGCGCCTCGTCCAGGTCCTCGACCTCGATCAGGAAGAACCCGGCGAGATACTCCTTCGTCTCGGCGAACGGCCCGTCGGTGATCTGCGTCTCGCCGCCCTGGACCCGTACGGTCGTCGCCATGTCGGTCCCGGTCAGCCCGGCGTTGGCCACGAGCACCCCGGACTCCGTGATGGCCCGGCGGTACTCCCCCCAGCGGGCCCCGACCTCCTCGGGCATGGGCTCGCCGCCGACCGGCAGATAGGTCAGCATCACGTACTTGGGCATAGCGCCTCCTCGGCAGGGATTCGCCGCTTGTTCCGCGGCCTCGGCCGCGCTTTTCGCGGCCTCACCCATGACGACGCCGCAGGTCTGACCGATTCGACACCCGGCGGAATATTTCCCGGCCGCCGACAGGCCGAGCGGGGGCGGGTGCCACCCGATCGCACAGGCGGCACCCGTGAGCGGACGCCGGCGGCGATCCCGCCGGCGTCCGTTCCCGCCTCAGAGCTCGCGCGCCTCCGCCGGTGCGGGATCCACGGACGGCGGGTCCACGGCCCTGGGAGCCCCGGCCGAGGGAGTCCCGGTCGCGGGGAGCGCGCCCGCCGCCCGCAGTCGGGCGAGCAGCGCGTCGGCGGCGGCGTCTCCCCCGTCGCCTTCGCTCCCGTCGTGCGCCTCGCTCCCTTCGCTCCCGTCGTCGCCGTCGCGCCCGAGAGCGGCCGCGGTCACCGCCGCCAGTCGCCGCGCGCCCGCCTCCCATTCGCGGCAGTCCGCGCAGCCCTCCAGATGGTCGTCGAGGCGGCGGTCGGTAAGGCCGGACGGCAGCCGCTCACCGTCCAGACGGGCGGAGAGTGCCGTACGGATGCGTGTGCAGAGCATGCGCCCATCCTCCCCGACGCGCGGATGTGCGGTGCGGGGAGATCCCGGTCTGCGGGGAGCAGGCGCGGTCGGGTGGCGTGCCACGGTGCGACGAGGGGGCCGTCGGGTCACTGGCCGGGGCGCACCGCCCGCGCCCGGACGGTCAGCGGCGGGCTGTGGCGGAAGTGGAGCGTGAAGGTGAGCCGGTCCCCCGGGGCGATCCGCGGGGGCGGGCTGATCATGACGTCCAGGGTCGTGGCCGTCATCCGCAGCGATCCTTCCGCCGGGACGGTGGCGGCGCCGGCCATCTCCATGCTCCGTGCGTTCCGCCCGATGTCGACGGTGCGGCTGAGCATGGTGCGGTGGCCGGCGGGGCCGGTGACACCGGTCAGTGCGTCGTCCGATGTGCCGGTGTTGCGGATGGTGAAGAACGCGGCGGTGGCCTCGGGGCCCGAGGGGATCAGCACCCGCCCCTCGGGTGCGCTGAGGCGTGCGGGCGTCCCCGCGTTGCCGGTGGCGGTCCACACCATGAGGGTGCCGAGGGTCGCCAGGCAGGTGAGCAGCGGTACGGCGACGGCCGACACGGACAGCCGCTGCATCTCGGACAGCCGCTTCATACGGACTCCCAACCGGTCTTGTTGCGGGGGCTGTTGCGGGGGCTGTTGCGGGAACGGCTGACGGGCCTCTTCGCGCCGCCCGGACCCGGTTTCCAGGCCCGCAGCCGCAGGCTGTTGCCCACGACGAGCAACGAGCTTGCGGACATGGCGGCGGCCGCGAGCATCGGGTTGAGCAGGCCGACGGCGGCCAGCGGCACGGTGACGAGGTTGTAGCCGAACGCCCAGACCAGGTTGGTGCGGATGGTGCCCAGGGTGCGGCGGGCCAGGCGTACGGCGTCGGCGATGGCCTGGAGGTCCTCGCGTACGAGGGTGACATCGGCGGCGCCGATCGCCGCGTCGGTGCCGCTGCCCATGGCGATGCCGAGGTCGGCGAGTGCGAGCGCGGCGGCGTCGTTGACTCCGTCGCCGACCACGGCGACCCGGCTGCCCTGCTCCTGCATGGTGGCGACCAGTGCGGCCTTGTCCTGGGGGCCGGCTTGGGCGTGGACCTCGGTGATGACCAGGTGCCCGGCCACGGCGCGGGCGGTGGCCTCGCGGTCCCCGGTGGCCAGGACCGGGCGCAGGCCCAGGCGGCGCAGGTGGTCGACGGCGCGGTAGCCGTCGGGGCGGAGGGTGTCGCCGACGGCGAGGACGGCTTCCGGGGTGCCGTCGACGGTGATCAGCACCGCGGTGTGCCCCGCGGTCTCCGCCGCGTGTACGGCCGCCGGCAGCGGGCCAGGGAGGGCGCCGGTGTCACCGGGCCGGGCGACCGTCACCCGGTGCCCGTCCACGGTGCCCCGTACCCCGTACCCGGGCGTGGCGGTGAACTCCGTTACGCGCGGGAGGAGTTGACCGTCACCGCCGGGACTGCCGTGGCGTTCGGCATGCGCGACGACGGCACGCGCGAGCGGGTGCTCGGAGCCCTGCTCCACCCCCGCGGCCAGCCGGAGGACCTCGGCCGCGTCCAGGCCCCCCGTACGCGGCGTGACGGCGGTGACGCTCATCCGGCCGGTGGTGAGGGTGCCGGTCTTGTCGAGGACGACGGTGTCGATACGGCGCAGTTGCTCCAGTGCCTGCGGCCCGCTCACGAGGATGCCCAGCTGGGCGCCGCGCCCGGTGGCGGCCAGCAGCGCAGTCGGGGTGGCGAGCCCCAGCGCGCAGGGGCAGGCGACGACCAGCACGGCGACCGCGGCGGTGACGGCGGCCTGCGGGTCGGCCCCGGCGCCCAGCCAGAAGCCCAGGACGGTGACGGACACGGCCAGTACGGCGGGGACGAAGACGCCCGCGACCGCGTCGGCGAGGCGCTGTGCCCTGGTCTTGCCGGTCTGGGCGTCCTCGACGAGCCGGGTGATCCGGGCGAGCTGGGTGTCCGCCCCCACGGCACCGGCCCGGATCTCCAGCAGCCCGCCGGAGTTGACCGCGCCGCCGACCACGTCCGTGCCGGGCCCGACCTCGACCGGCCGGCTCTCGCCGGTGATCAGCGAGAGGTCCAGGGCGGAACTGCCCTCGGTGACGGTGCCGTCGGTGGCGACGCGCTCCCCGGGCCGTACCAGGAAGAGATCGCCGACGCGCAGCCGGCTCACCGGGATGAGCCGTTCGGTGCCGTCCACCCGCACGGCGACGTCCTTGGCGGCGAGCTCCGCCAGCGCACGCAGCGCCGAGCCGGTGCCGCGCCGGGCCCTGGCCTCCATCCGGCGGCCGGCCAGCACGAACAGCGGTACGCCGACGGCGGCTTCGAGGTAGAGATGCGCGGTCCCGTCCCCGGCGGCCGGCAGCAGGCTGAACGGCATGGTCATGCCGGGCGCACCGGCGCCGCCGAGGAACAGCGCGTACGCGGACCAGGAGAACGACGCGACGACGCCGAGGGAGACCAGGGTGTCCATGGTCGCGGCGCCGTGCCGCAGGCCGCGTAGCGCGCGGAGGTGGAACGGGCCGGCGCCCCAGACCGCGACCGGTGCGGCCAGCGCGAAGCAGAGCCACTGCCAGTCGCGGAACTGCCAGCCGGGAACCATGGAAAGGACCAGGACGGGGAGGGACAGCAGGGCGGTGAGCGGCAGGCGGAGGCGTTCTGCGGGTGGCCGGGCGCCTTCGTCCGGAGCCGGATCCGGTTCCCGCTCGGCGTCCTGTGCCCGTTCGGGGTCCGGCTCCGGGGCCGGTGCGGGGGGCTCCGCCGTGTACCCGGCGGCCTCGACCGTGGCGACGAGGTCGTCGACGGAGACCGCCCGGGGGTGGCTGACGTGGGCCCGGCCGGTCGCCAGATTCACCGTGGCCGTTACGCCGCCGAGGCGGCCGAGCTTCTTCTCGACCCGGTTGACGCAGGCGGCGCAGGTCATGCCGCCGACGGTCAGGGTGGTGACGAGCGGGGGCGCGGCGGCGTCGGGCGGTTGTGTGGTCATCGCGCCCCGCCCATCCCGTGCATCCCGCCCATGTCGCCGTCGCCGGCGGGCTCGGCCCCTCCCGTGCGGACCCCACCGGCGGGGTGCAGCCCCGGAGCCACGGGCCCGGCGGCGGCACCGGCCGCGTACGACAGCGCGAAGAGCACCACGAGCAGGCCGGCGAAGCCGATCACCGACCGTGCGGGCAGCAGCCGTTGCGCGGTCTGCGGAAGAACGGACCGACGGCGGTCGGCCGGGAAGAAGGACATCGCCGCTCCAGCGTTTCGGAAGGGTTGGGGTCAGTTGGTCGGAGCGGTGGGCGGGTGAGTTCCCGGACGGTCCGCTGCGCTTTGTGCCTTCGAAGGGTCTGATGCTGCCGGCGGCGCAGTCGAAGACGACCTGCGTCCGCTGCTCCCACCCTTCCCGCAGTTCCGCCACGGTGAGTGCGGCAGCGTCGGCCGTTTCCTTCTCCAAGGGGGTGTCGTCCACCAACGACAGGGCAAGCAAGCCCACCAAGATCGTTTGTGCTCAACTGTCAGTCCTCCCGGATAGGTTGAGGCTCATGACGACGCGAGCGAAGACGGAGGACGGCGGGCATGCCCGGTGGACGTTCCGGCTGCGCGTGTCGTCCACGGCCCGCACCGCCCTGATGGGCGAGTGGGATCGGTGAATGGGGTCTCCCCTGCTCGAGCGGAGCCGAGAGCTTGGGGAAGGGTGTGGAACGAATGCGTTGCGAAGTCGAAGCAGACCTACCAGCGGAACAAGGCCCGGCCCGAGGGCATCGGCAAGCGCACGTGCGGTCCGGCGCAGCTCGACAAGATGCTGACCGAGGCCCGCAAGCACATGGCATGGCTGCGTGAGGGCTCCTCGGTGCCACAGCAGCAGCTGATACGCGACTTCGGCGAGACCGAGCCGCTGCCGACCACCGGGCGTGTGATCGGTATCGACTGGGGCGTCAAGGAGACCGCGACCACCACATCCGACGCCCACGACCTTCCGCACGCCCGGCACGGGAAGACGGCAGCGCAGAAGCTTGCCCGCTATCAGCGGATGATGGCGAGGCGGAAGCCCGCGAAGGGCAAGCCCGGATCGAAGGGCTACCGTGAAGCGAAGCGGCGGACCGCGAAGCTGCACAAGAAGGTGGCCCGGCAACGCCAGGACACCGCCCGCAAGTGGGCCAAGAAGGTCGTCCGCGATCATGATGCCCTGGCGGTGGAGGACTTCCGCCCGAAGTTCCTCGCCAAAACCACGATGGCCCGCAAGGCAGCCGACGCCGCGATCAGTGCCACCAAAGCGGCCCTGGCCGAGATGGGCCGCAAGCACGGCCGGGCCGTGCACCTGGTACACCCCGCGCACACCACGATGGATTGCGCGCAGTGCGGAGCGAGAACCAAGCACGCACTACCTCTCTCGGAACGAACCTATGCGTACACCGCACTGCTGTGCCGCTGACCCGATGATCGAACCGAGCGGCCGGCCCTCGGCCGATCTGGCAAGGGCCGGGAACTCGACGGCGATCTGCCCCGACTACCGGAGCGCGTGGCGGAAGTTCGCCCGCGTACCGAGTGGATCTTTGGAGGCTTTTCGATGCGTTCTCGTGTGTGGGGCGGTACCGCGGCCGTGGTGATCGGCGGCCTGCTGGCCGCCGGCTGCGGCGGTGGGGGGCAGGGCGCGGACGACAGCACCGGGAAGGCCGGGAAGTCCGTCGCCGGTGACTACCCGGTGTCCGTCACCGACTGCATGGGCGCCAGGACGACCTTCTCCGCGGCCCCGAAGAAGATCGTCACCAGCAACGCCTCCAGCCTGGAACTGCTGCTGCGCCTGGGCGCCGGGGACAAGGTGATCGGCACCGGTTTCCCCCCTGGCAAGGGCACGCTGCCCGGCGCGCTGGACGCGCAGGCGCAGAAGGTGAAGGTGCTCGGCCAAAGCGTGATCCCGAAGGAGAAGCTGCTCGGCTCCGGCGCCGACCTGTACATCGACACGTTCGCGTCCATGGGGGGCATGGGCGGCGGGGGGATGGGCGACGCGCCGACCGCTGAGGAGTTCAAGGCGGTCGGGATCCAGCACATCTACCTGAAGTCCACCGCCTGCGCGGCGCAGAGCAAGAGCCCCGTGACGGACCTGTCGGCGGTCGAGGCCGACATCACGTCGCTGGGCGCGGTCACCGGCACGAGCGCCAAGGCGAAGGAACTCGTCGCCGGGATGAGGAAGAAGGTCGACGCGGTCCACAAGGCGATCGGGGGTACGGCGGAGAGCAAGCGGCCGACGTACTTCTTCTTCGACTACGACGCCGGCACCAAGCAGCCCAGCGTCCTCTGCAACCGTCAGGTCGGCAACGCGGTGATCACGCTGGCCGGGGCCCGCAACGCCTTCGCCGACTGCGACAGCGACCACAAGCAGGTCGGCTGGGAGGACGTGATCGCCAAGAACCCGGACTGGATCCAGCTCGGGGTCCGCGACCGGGGCAGCGAGGCGGCGAACAAGAAGGCGTTCGACGCCGCGCAGAAGTGGCTGGAGAGCAACCCGGCCACCAAGGGCATGAAGGCGGTCGAGAAGGGCCACTTCCTGCGCATCGGCTCCGAGCGGACCACCATCGCCGGTGTCGAGAACGCCGAGACGGTCGAGGAGATCGCCAAGGCCCTCTACCCGGGCAAGGTCGGCCAGCCGTGATCTCCGCACTGTCCTCACGGTCTTCGTCTCGCCGCACCAGCACGACGGACGCGAGTCCGGATGACGCGCGTGGACTGCCCGCGGGACCGCTGGCGTTGGTGCTCGCTGTGGCGCTGCTCGCGGCTCTGACGGCCGCGGTCGCCTGGGGGTCGACGTCCATTCCGCCCGGCGAGGTGTGGGGCGTGGTGTGGCGGCGGCTGTCCGGTGAGGCGCCGCGGCCGGGCACGAACGACCTGATCGTGTGGCAACTGCGGGTCCCCCGTGCGGTGCTGGCCGCGCTGGTGGGGGCCGGGCTCGGCCTCGTCGGTACGGCGGTGCAGGCGCTGGTGCGCAACCCGCTGGCCGACCCGTACCTGCTGGGCATCTCCAACGGGGCGTCGCTCGGGGCGGTCGCCTCCATCGTCCTGGGTCTCGGCGCGGGCGGGGCGCTGGGCCTGGGGCTGTCCGGCGCGGCCTTCGCCGGGGCGCTGGCCACCTTCGCCCTGGTGTGGGCCGTCGCCCGGCGGGGCGGGGGGTTCGCGCCGCTGCGGCTGGTGCTGGCCGGGGTGGCGATCGGCCAGTTCCTGTCCGGCTTCACCAGCTATCTGGTGTTGCGGGCCGGGGACGAGCAGCAGACGCACAGCGTGCTGTTCTGGCTGATGGGCAGTCTGAGCGGCGCGAGCTGGCCGCTGGTGGCGGTGCCCGCGGTCGTGGTGCCGGCCGCCCTGCTGTGGTTGCAGGCGCGCGCCCGGGGGCTGAACGCCCTGCTGATGGGCGACGAGACGGCGGCCGGGCTCGGTGTCCATGTCACCCGGCTGCGCCGGGAGCTGTTCACGGTGACCAGTGTGCTGACCGGCGTCCTGGTGGCGGTGTCCGGGGCGATCGCCTTCGTCGCGCTGATGGTGCCGCATGCCTGCCGTCTGGTCGTCGGCGGCGACCACCGCCGGCTGCTGCCGGTCTCGGCGCTGTTCGGGGCGCTGCTCCTGGTGGTGGTCGACATCGTCTGCCGTACGGCGATGGACTCGCAGGAGCTGCCGGTCGGTGTGGTCACCTCGCTCATCGGGGCTCCGGCCCTGCTGTATCTGCTGAACCGGCGTCTTGGGAGCGATAGTTGAGAATCGACATCGAAGACCTGCATGTCGCCTACACGGGCCGTACGGTCGTGGCGGGGGCCCATCTGGTGGCGGCCGAGGGCGAGATCACCGGTCTGGTCGGGCCGAACGGCAGCGGCAAGTCGACGCTGCTGCGCTCCGTCTACCGGCATCTGAAGCCCACTGCCGGTCGGGTGCTGCTGGCCGGCACCGACCTCCGCGAGCTGACCCCGGTCCAGTCGGCGCGGCATATCGCCGCGCTGCCGCAGGAACGGGGCGGTGACTTCGAGCTGACCGTCCACGAGGTCGTCGCGATGGGGCGCACGCCGTACAAGCGGGCCTTCGCGGGTGATGACGCCGCCGACCGGGACGTGATCGCCCGGGCCCTGGCCGGGGTCGGCATGACGGCGGCGGCCGGGCGCCGGTTCACGACCCTGTCCGGTGGCGAACGCCAACGCGTCCTGCTGGCCCGTGCGTTCGCCCAGAACCCGGACGTGCTGGTGCTGGACGAGCCGACCAACCACCTCGACGTCCGCCACCAGGTGGAACTGCTGGCCCTGCTGCGCACCCAGCGGCGTACGACACTGGTGTCGCTGCACGACCTCAACGCGGCCGCCTCCGTGTGCGACCGACTGCATGTCCTGCATGCCGGAGCCGTGATCGCCTCCGGGCCGCCGCGCCAGGTCCTCACTCCCGCCCTGCTGGCCGAGGTGTTCGGTGTGCGGGCGGCGGTGGTCGACCATCCGCTGACCGGTGATCCGCTGATCGCTTTCGATCACCGGGCGCCGGCCGGCACGGAGACCGCAGCGGCGGCGGAGATGGCCACCGGCGGCTGAACCCGGCCGGGCAGGACGCCGATCGCGCCCTGCCCGGCGCACGGTCCGGTCAGGCGGAGACCGGGTCGGCGACGCCGTAGCCGGCCTCGACGATGGCCGCGCGCAGCCGCTGGTCGTCGAGGTCCGTGCCGTGCACGGTGACGGCGTTCGCGGTGAGGTCGACGACGACCTCGGTCACGCCCGGCACCTCGGAAACCTCTTCCCTGATGCTCGCCGCGCAGTGCCCGCAGCTCATTCCGGTGACGTTGTACTGCTTCTGGGTCATGGAGAACTCCTCGGTGCTGTGAGCGCTTTCGGTGGTGTACGGATGCGCGGGCGCGGGGTGTTTCAGACCGCCGCCCACGCTTCAGGAGTCGGTCCGGCGGAGCGTGGAGTTCCGCGGTGGGGGATGCCGGTTTTTCGAGGCTGCGGACGGGGCCGGGGGCGGCCGGCTCCGCCGGTCGGTGCGGTAACCAGCCCGCCGGTCACTTTTCCTGGGTACGGCCGGGAACTTCGCCCGGTTCCCTCTCGACTCCTGAGACGAGGTGGCTGTCCGGCAGCCCACCCGTGACAGCGAAGGGGGAAGGGTGGCACACCACAGTCCCGGCCCGGAACGGCCCGGCGACATACCCGTCGGCGAGGACCGCTGGTCCCTGGTCGCCGTGGCGGGCGTGCTGGCGTTCGTGGCGATGCTCGACATGAACATCGTCAACGTGGCGCTGGCGGACATCGCCGACGGTCTCCAGGTGTCCGCCGCGACCGCCCAGTGGGCGGTGCTGGGCTACCAACTCCCCGTCCTGGCCTTGCTGTTGCCCGTCGGCCGGTGGCTGGACGGAGTGCGACTGCGGCCCGTCGTACTGGTCGCGACCTGCGGCTTCGGCCTGTGCAGCGCCGTGGCTGCGGCGGCGCCGTGGATGGCCTGGCTGATCGCCGCCCGCCTGGCGCAGGGCGCGTTCGGGGCGGTGCTGTTCGTCCTGATGCCCCTCCTCGCGATCCGCTCCGTACGGCCGGAGCTGCGCGGACGGGCGATGAGCGTGCCCGCCACCCTGGGCCCGCTGGGCGCGGTGGCCGGGCCCGCCGTGGGCGGTCTGCTGCTCGACCACCTGGGCTGGCGCTCGGTCTTCCTGGTCAAGCTCCCCTTCTGTGTCCTCGCGCTGGTCGTGGCCTGGCGGGCCTTGCCGCGCGACGGCGGGCCGCGCCGGCCCGACCGGCGGTCGGCGGCGGACGCGCTGCTGGTGGCCTCCGGTGTGGCGGTCCTGCTGCTGGCGCTGACCCTGGCGTCGGACCACCCGTCGTGGCTGCTGCTCGCCGTCGCGGCGGCCCCGGTGCTGTGGTGGTGGCTGCGCGGTCCGGGCGGCCGGCCGGTGGCCGGTGTGCTGCGGGCCGGCGGGCTGCTCGGGGCGCACGGCGCGGTGCTTTCCCTCGCTGCCGGATTCGCTGCCATGCACTATGTGCTCGCCCTGCATCTCCAGCGCGACAACGGCGTCAGCGCCACCGCGACCGGACTGACCGTCCTCGCCTTCCCCCTCGGCATGGGCCTGGCGGGCCCGGTCGGCGGGCGCCTCGCCGACTGGTGCGGCGCCCGGCGGGTGGCGGTCGCCGGCGCCGCGCTCACCGCCGCCGGCCTGCTTCTGCTGGTCCCGCTGGACGACGGCTGGTCACCGCTCGACGTGGCCTGGCGGCTGGCGCTGGCGGGTGTCGGGCTGGGCCTGAACGGCGGCCCCACCCAGGCCCTGGTCATGAGCGCGGCCCCGCCGGAGCGGACCGCGACCGTCGGGTCCACGGTGCAGCTCGCCCGCAGTCTCGGCTTCACCCTGGGACCCGCCCTGGCCACCGCGGTCTGGGGACTGACCGGACCGCAGGAAGGCGTACGGGCCGGGCTCGCACTGGCCGCCCTCGCCGCCGCTCTCGCCGTTCCCCTGCTCGCCCTTTCCGGCAGGAGCCGCACACCCGTGCCCGAGAAGACGACCGACGCGGCGTCCGCCGCCCCCAACTGACCCAGGAGCCACTCGTATGTGCGGAATCACCGGCTGGGCGTCCTTTCACGGCGACGCCCGCACCCGGGCCCATGCCATCGAGGCCATGACCGCCACCCTCACCCCGCGCGGCCCGGACGCGGGCGGTGTCTGGCTCGGCGAGCGCGCCGCGATCGGCCATCGCCGGCTGGCCGTCATCGACCTGGCCGGCGGCGTACAGCCGATGACCGACCGCCCGGACCGGCCGACCACCGTCCTCAGTTACAGCGGCGAGGTGTACAACCATCACCAGCTGCGGGCCGAACTGCGCGCCCGGGGACACCACTTCCGCACCCGCAGCGACACCGAGGTGGTGCTGCGGGCGTACGCGGAGTGGGGTGCGGATCTCGCCGAGCACCTGGAGGGCATGTTCGCCTTCGCGGTCTGGGACGAGCGCGCACAGCGGCTTCTCCTCGTCCGGGACCGGCTGGGCGTCAAACCCCTCTTCTGGGCCGCCGTCGACGGCGGTCTGGCCTTCGCCTCCGAGCCCAAGGCCCTGTTCGCCCACCCGGAGATACGGCCCCGGGTGGACTCCGACGGGCTGCGGGAGGCGTACGGCCTGCTGTTCAACACCGGGCCGACGGTGTGGTCCGGGGTGCGGGAGGTGGAGCCCGGCGGCCTGCTCGTCCTCGACCGGGACGGCATCCGCGAACGCCGCTACTGGCAGCTGGACCTGGACGCCGAACCTGCCGGGGACGACCGGGACACGGCCGTCGAGCGGATCCGCGACCTGGTCGGCACGGCCGCCCGCAGCCAGCTGGAGGCCGATGTCCCGCTGTGCAGCCTGCTGTCCGGCGGCATCGACTCCACCGTCCTGACCGCGCTGCTCGCCGACGAACTCCGGCTGCGCGAAGGCCCGGACGCCCGCATCCGCTCCTACGCCGTCGACTACAGCGACCAGGCCGAGCAGTTCACCGGCGATGTGCTGCGCACCGGCCACGACACCCCGTACGCCACCGAGGCCGGCGCCCACATCGGCACCGACCACAGCACGGTCGTCCTCGATCCGCGCGACCTGCTCGACCCCGAGCACCGGAAGGCGGTCGTGGTGGCGAGGGACTCGCCGATCGGCGTCGGCGACATGGACACCTCGCTGTACCTGCTGTTCGGCGAGATCCGCGAGCACTCCACCGTGGCCCTGTCCGGCGAGGCGGCGGACGAGGTGTTCGGCGGCTACCCGTGGTTCCACAATCCGAAGGCACTGGCCGCGACCACCTTCCCGTGGCTGCTCGTCACCGGTGACGAGGCCGCGATGCCGCTCAACCCGGAACTCGACCTGCGGATGGCGGAGTTCCGCGCTGACACGTACCGCGGCGCGCTGGCCGCCGTACCGCACCGGGACGACGAGACCCCCGTCGAGCATCGGCAACGCGAGATGCAGCACCTGTCCCTGACCCGCTGGCTGCGCCAACTCCTGCACCGCAAGGACCGGTTGAGCATGACCCAGGGCCTGGAGGTCCGCGTCCCCTACTGCGACCACCGCCTCGTCGAGTACGCCTTCGCCGCGCCCTGGGCGCTGCAGAGCTTCGACGGCCGGGAGAAGAGCCTGCTGCGCGCCGCCGGCGCCGGACTCGCACCCGACTCCGTGCTGCACCGGCCCAAGAACCACTACCCGGCCACCCACCACCCCGACTACAACCGCGGCCTTCAGGACCTGGCCCGCGACGCCCTGGCCATGGCACAGGTCCGCGCCCTGGCCGACGAGACCCGTATCAAGCCCTGCCTCGACACACCGCCCGAACGGCTGGAGTGGGGCCACCGCCTCCGCCTCGAACGCGTCGTCGACCTGGCCCTGTGGCTGGACCACCACCAGCCCGAACTCGCCCTCTGAGGAGCCCTCGCATGACCCTCCAGCAACCCCGGCCCGCCGTGGAGCCGCAGCCCGGCGCCGAGCCCCTGGCCGACCCGGTCCCCCTGATGGGCTGCCCCTACAAGAGCAACCCCTACCCCCTCTACGAGCGGATGCGCGAGGCAGGACCGGTCCACCGGGTGCTGTTCCCCAGCGGCGTACAGGCCTGGCTCGTCACCGGCTACGAGGCCGCCCACGCCGCCCTCAACGACGACCGCCTGGGCAAGAACCACGACCGCGGCAACGACCGCTGGCGCGCCCGCGCATCGATCATGCCCGAGCCGCAGCACTCCCAGCTCCAGGCCCATCTCCTCCACCAGGACCCGCCCGAGCACACCCGCATGCGGCGCTTCGTCACCGACGCCTTCACCCCCCGTCGCGTCGAGAGCCTGCGCCCCCGCTTCCAGGAACTGGCCGACACCCTCATCGACGCACTGCCCGAAACCGGCCCCGCCGACCTCGTCGCCGGCTTCGCCGCCCACTTCCCGTTCCAGGTCCTCGCCGAAGTCATCGGCCTCCCCCAGGAGCTGGCCGCCCGCTTCGACCGGGACTGGGGCAAGGTCGTCCAGCCCGTCGGCCCCACCGACCCCGGACGACCGCTGTACGAGGCCCGGCTGCACGGTCTGCAGAGCTATATCGCCGACGTCGTCACCCACAAGCGCGCACACGGGGACGACGACCTGCTCGGCCGCCTCGTCGTGGCCCGCGACGGCGGCGAACTGTCGCCGGAGGAGCTGGACTCGATGATCTTCCAGCTGCTGGTGGCCGGCCAGGAACCGGTCACCAACCAGATCACCACCTCGCTGATCGCCCTCTTCCGCCACCCCGACCAGCTGGCCCGGCTGCGCGAGGCACCCCAGCTGCTGCCCCGCGCGGTCGAGGAACTCCTTCGCCACGACAGCGCATTCGAACTGACCACCTGGCGCTTCTTCAACCGGGACAGCGACCTGCACGGCACCGAGGTCCCGGCCGGCGACTCCGTGATCGTCTCCCTGTGCGCCGCCAACCGCGATCCGCGCCGCTTCCCCGACCCGGACGCTCTCGACCTCGACCGCACCCCCAACCCGCATCTCGCCTTCGGCCACGCCATCCACTTCTGCCCCGGCGCCGCCCTCGCCCGCGCCGAGCTCCAGGTCGCACTCGGCGCCCTGCTCACCCGGCTCCCCGGCCTCCACCTCGCCATCAAGGACGAGGACATCCAGTGGATCCCGGCCGTCCTCGGCCGCGGCACCAACCACCTGCCCGCCGGCTACGACCGGCGCCTGTGACACCGGGCCCCGGCTGACCGGGTCCGGCCACCCCGCCGGACCCGGATCCAGCCCCTCCCCCGCACCACCCCAGCCTCACCGACCCACCCGACCGGCAGACCACGCACGGGCGCACGCCACGGCGTCATGCCGCCCTGCCCGCACGCCTCCGGAGGAACGACATGCCGCTGACGACCGCGCCGGAAACCCTCCCCACCAGCATCAGCACCGCGATCCTGAACCTGCTCCTGCCGCACCACCGCACCACCGACCGGGCCCCCGCCGCGGCCGGCGCCTTCCCCCACCAGCTGCGCCGGATCGCCGACTTCGTACGCGACGGCGCCCCCGTCGTCTTCACCCTCCCCGGCTTCCCCTGCAAGTCCCCCAACCCCGCCAAGGTCCTCGGCCACCTGCCCGACCAGGGCGAACGCCTCTCCCTCGGCTTCCTCGACAGGCTGTGCGGCGACATCGAGCGGATCTACCCGCCCGGCGCCCGCGTGATCATCTGCTCCGACGGCCACGCCTTCGGCGACCTCATCGGCGTACCCGACGGGCACATCGACGCCTACGCCGACGAACTACGCCTCCTCATCGACCAGTTGGGCCTGGCAAGACTCTCCGTCTTCGACCTGCGCGACATACTCGGCGACCTCCCGCACGACGCGAAACGCGCCCACCTCCACCAGCGCTACGCCCCCACCCCGGACGACCTGCGCGCCGAAGTCCGCACCGACGACAAAACCCTCGCGCTCTACCGGGGCATCACCCGCTTCCTCGTCGAGGACACCGCCGACTACCCGGGCACCCGCTCCGCTCTCCAGCGGGAGTGCCGGCAACGCGCCTACCGCGTCATCGAGCGCAGCCGCGCCTGGGGCGACCTGATCGCCGACCACCACCCCCGCTGCATCCGCCTGTCCATCCATCCCCAGCCCATCGGCGCCCGCAAGTTCGGCATCCGCCTGCTCGACGCACCCGACGCCTGGACCACGCCCTGGCACTCGGCGGCGCTGCACCGCAGCGACGGCGCCTGGACCCTGATGCCCCGGGCCAGGGCCGCCGAACTGGGCCACCTGGTCCAACGCGACGGCAGACCCAGCCACTTCGTCCAGATCACCGGTTGACCGCCCCCGGGGTGCTTCAGCGGAGGGAGTGCTTTAGCGGATCTGGATAACAACCGGGACCGAGGAGCCGTGGCCCCGCCCGAGCGGGCGCACGGCTGGCACGATGTCCCACATGACTGCCGGGTCGGTTTCACGCGCCGTGCGCGCCGCGATCTTCGCGGCCGTGTGCGTGACGACCGCGGCCCTCGGGCACTCGCTGATGTCCCCCCGGCCCGTGCCCTGGTGGGCTCTGGTTGCCGCCTGCGGCGCCACGGGTGCGATGGCCTGGTGGCCGGCGGGGCGGGAGCGCGGCGGGTTCGTCGTCACCGGTTCCACGGTCCTGACCCAACTCGGTCTGCACTTCCTGTTCGACCTGCAAACCCCCCACGCGCCCGCGCCGACGCCGATGGACGGCATGCCGGGGATGAACGCGCACCCCGGCCATGCGACCCCCGGCATGTTCTGCGCCCATGCGCTGGCCGCGCTGGTGTGCGGGGTGTGGCTGTGGCGCGGCGAGGCGGCCGCGTGCCGGCTCGGCCGCAGCATGGTCGCGGTGTTGTTCGCGCCCCTGCTGCTGGTCCTGACGACCCTGTCCTGGGCCGGCCCGAAGCCGTCCGCCGGCCCGTCGGCCGGCGCGGTGCGCGTCCTGCGCCCGCGTGGGGTGCTCCTTCACCACGTCGTCTCCCGCAGGGGCCCGCCGGAACTCGCCGTCTGCTGCTGACCGCTCGCCCTGGGGACTCTCCCGGCACACGTCCGGGCCCCCGCGATGCCGCACCGAGTCGGTGGCGGGCGGAGTACGGCGTGTCCGCGCGGCTGCCTTCCTCATGACGTCGTGAGCGTTGCCGCCCGCACGCCGCCCCCTGGCCCCGCGGCCCTCCGGCCTGCCCGTGGACGAACGCCCCACGACCGTCGTCCCGCGACACCGTCACCGGCCTTCGTACGGGCACCCGGACTGCCGCTCCCCATGAGGCCCTGCCATGCCCTGGCACGGCCCGCACCTCCGAAGGACGTGTGGCGATGATTCCCGCCCTTGTCGGTCCGGCCCGTGGCAAGCGGACCGCAGCGGACGACGAGCAGCTGACCGCCCTGGCCCTGGCCGCCGGGGCCGGTGACCGGGCCGCCGTCGAACGCTTCGTACGCGCCTCCCACCGCGAGGTGTGGCGGTTCGTGGCGTACCTGAGCGGCGACACCCACAGCGCCGATGACCTGGCCCAGGAGACCTTTCTGCGCGCCCTGACCAGCCTGCCGGGATTCGCCGGGCGCTCCTGCGCCCGCACCTGGCTGCTGTCCATCGCCCGCCGTGTGGTGGTCGACCGGTACCGCTCCGCCGCCGCCCGCCCGCGCATCGCCGCGGTCGACGACTGGCAGGCGGTCGCCGAACACCGGCAGCCCAGGGGGCTACCGGGATTCGACGACGGGGTGGCGCTGAGCGCCCTGCTCGACGCGCTGGACGGCGAGCGGCGCGAGGCGTTCGTCCTCACCCAGTTGGTCGGGATGCCGTACGCGGACGCCGCGGCGGTCGTGGGGTGTCCGATCGGCACGGTGCGCTCCCGGGTGGCCCGCGCCCGCGCCGACCTCATCGCGTGGCTGAGGTCCGCCGAGGCGGGTGCGCGGGTTCCTCAGGCGGTCACGGTCTGACCGGCTCCGGGTTCCGAGTGGTCACGCCACCGGGCTCAGGTCAGCTGCCGTCGCACCAGTTCGTGGAGATGGCCTCCGGTGTTGGCGAGCAGCTCGGCCGGCGGGCCCTGTTCGACGACCCGGCCGTCCGACATGACGATGACCCGGTCGGCGTCCATGACCGTGGTCAGCCGGTGGGCGATCACCACACGGCTGGCACTCAGCCTGGCGGTGCTCTCGGTCACGATGCGCTGGGTCTCGTTGTCCAGGGCGCTGGTGGCCTCGTCGAAGAACAGGATGCGCGGGCGGCGGACCAGCGCCTGAGCGATCATCAGCCGCTGCCGCTGCCCGCCGGAGATCCCGCCACCACCGGCGATCATGGTGTGCATGCCCATCGGCATCCGCTTGATGTCCTCGGCCAGACCCGCCATCGCGGCCGCCTCCCACGCCTCTTCCTGCGTGAACGCCTCGGCGCCGCAGATGCAGTCCAGGATCGATCCGGTGAGCGGCTGGGCGTTCTGCAGGACGACACCGCACTGGCGGCGTACCGCGGCCTGGTCCAGGGCCGACAGGTCCTGGCCGTCGTAGAGGACGCTGCCCGAGGCGGGTTTGTCGAAGCCGATGAGCAACCGCAGCAGGGTGGACTTGCCGCAGCCGCTCGGGCCGACGATGGCCACGAACTCGCCCGGCCGCACCTCGAACGAGACGTCGTCGAGGACCAGGGGCCCGTCGTCGGTGTAGCGGAAGGAGAGCTTCCTGGCCTCGATGCCGCCGGCCAGCGCGCCGGGCTGCGCACTGGCACCGCGGACCTCCGGCGCCTCGTCCAGCACCGGCTTGATCTGCTCGAACATCGGGAGCGCGGCGGCGGCCGAGACCAGCGCCCCGGAGATCTGGGTGACCGAGGTGAGCAGCATGGTCACGGAGGTGTTGAAGGTCAGGAACGAGCCGGCGGACATGCTGCCGCGGGCCGGACCCGCCAGCAGCATGAACATGGTCAGCGAACAGAGCGGCAGGTACACCGCGTCCAGGACCGTCGTCAGGTTCTTGATCCAGCCGGCCCGCTGCTGCATCTCGCGGGAGCGGGCGAACTCCCTGGCCCACGCCGCGTACGCGAAGCTCTCCGCCGCGGCGACCCGCAGCTTGGGCAGTCCGCGCAGGGTCTGGAACGCCTGGTTGTTGAGCTTGTGGCCGAGCTTGACGAGCCGTCGCTGCCAGCGCAGCTGCCACAGTCCCATCCCGACGAACACGGTGCCGATGACGATCAGCATCCCGATGGCGGCCATGGCCAGCGGCACGCTGTAGCAGAGCAACAGCACGAGGTTCATCGCGCCGACCGTGCCGGCCTGCACGGCCACCGGGCCGACGCCGGACAGCACCCGCCGGATGGCGCTGATGCCCATCGCCGCGCCGGCCAGTTCCCCGGTGGACCGCTCGGTGAAGAACTTCGTCGGCAGCCGCAACAGCCGGTCCCAGACGGCCGGTTGGAGCACGCTCTCGATACGGCCCTCCATCCGCAGGACGGTCAGGTTTTGCAACAGCATGAAGGCGGCGGTCACGATGCTGGTGATCATGACGGCCAGGGCGACCTGGACGATCAGGCCCTTCTCCGCGGTCGGCACGAACACCCCGAGCACCTGCCCGGTCGCGATCGGGACCAGCGCGCCGAGGCCCACCGTCACCAGCCCGCCGAGGGCCAGATTACGGACGTCCAGCCGGCTGCCGCGCAGGCTGAAACGCATCAGCCGCCACATGGTCATGGGCCGTTCCGGCAGCGGCCGGTAGAACATCACGGCGCGCGGCTCGAATTCGTCGGCGTTGTCCTTGCCGACGCGTATGCGCAGGCCGGAGGCCGGATTCACGGCCTCGTAGCGGCCGCGGCGCCACAGCAGTGCGACGGGGGCGCCGGACTTGGACCGGTGGCCCACCAGGGGGCCGGTGTTGGTCCGCCACCAGCGTCCGCCGAGTTTGACCGCGCGGGTACGGACCCGGGAGGCGACCGCGATCTGCTCGACCGGGCTGATGCGGTCGTTGACCGCGCCGCCCTTGGGGGGCTGGGCAAGTGTGATCCCGGCCGCCTGGGCGACCCGGCGGCAGACGGCGAAGGTGGTGTCGTCGGTGGCCCGGTCCGCGACGGCCGAGCGCCCGCCCTGGCGGCCGATGGACGCCAGCAGCGCCTGGTCCGCCCGCTCGCGGACGGCCTCGCCGGCCTTTATGCCGGCCGCCGTCCGGTCCTCGTGCGCGCGCTCCAGCTGCTCGATCCAGCGGTCCACCGCGGACAGCAGCCGGTACTGCTGATTGACCATCCGCTGCCACAACGCGCCGTCGACCAGCAGATCTCCGGCCGCCTCCGCGCTGTACGAGGCGCCGTACTGCACGCTGCCGGACGGCACCGGCATCCACAGGATGTCGTCGTCGGCCACCGCCTCATCGGTGGGCCGGCCGTCCAACGGGGCCTCGAAGAGGACGCCGAGGCTGCGCGCGGTACCGAGCGCGAAGGCGTGCTCCAGGGGGGTCGGCGCGGGCGACTGGCCGCCGTACGTGTCGTCGTGTCCCGACGCGTACCCGTACCCGCCGTATCCCCCCTGCCCGCCGTATTCCCCGTACTCCCCGTATTCGGGCTGCGGCAGCTCCCGCAGGGGGATACGGCGCAGCAGGCAGTCCTGGGCGGGCCGGCCGAGCAGGGTGTGCTGCGGGCCCTCGACCGGGCCGAGCAGCAGCGTCCCCGCTTCGAGCCGGCCGAGGAAATGCCAGTGGCCCTCCTGCGCGGCGTCCACCGCGAACAGGTCCAGGGCACCGCCGGTGACCAGCCACAGCACATGCGGGCCCTCCAGGGGCACACTGCGCAGCCCGGTGCAGTCGACGGGCGCGCCGAGGCCGCCCAGCGCGTGGGTCACCGCGTCGGTCTCGCCGGGGCCCACGACGGCGGACGGATGTACCGATGACACGTCAGTGCTCCTTGACCAGCTCGGCGTACGCGCCCCCGGCGGCGACCAGGTGCTCGTGCCGGCCGCGTTCGACGACCACGCCGTGGTCCAGGACCACGATCTCGTCGCTGTCGCGCACCGTGCTCAGCCGGTGGGCGATCACGACGCAGGCGCAGCCGCGCCGCCGCAGATTGTCGATGATGATCTGTTCGGTCTGTGCGTCCAGGGCGCTGGTCACCTCGTCGAGGACCAGGATGCTGGGCCGCCGGACCAGCGCGCGGGCGATCTCCAGCCGCTGCCGCTGCCCGCCGGAGAAGTTGCGGCCGTCCTGCTCGACACGGCTGTGGATGCCGTCGGGGCGCCGGGCGATCACGTCGTAGAGGGCGGCGTCCTGAAGCGCGGTGATCACGGCCTCGTCCGGGATCGACGGGTCCCACAGCGCCACGTTGTCGCGGACCGTGCCCTCGAAGAGGAAGACGTCCTGGTCGACGAAGGACACCGAGGCGGCCAGCGCGCTGCGGGAGATGTCCTCCAGGCGCTGCCCGTCGATGCGGATGGTGCCCTCCCAGGGGCTGTAGAGGCCGGAGATCAGCCGGGAGACGGTGGACTTGCCGCTGCCGGAACCGCCGACCAGGGCGACCTGCCGGCCGGGGCCCACGGACAGCGAGAAGCCGGTGAGCAGCGGTTTGTCCAGCGGGCTGTAGCCGAAGGTGATGTTCTCCAGCGTCACATGGCCCTTGAGCCTGCGGGTGCTGGCGTCCGGCTCCCGGCGCGAGTACAGGGTGTCGACGGGGAAGCTCTCCACGTCCTTGAGACGGGCCACGTCGGCCGCGAAGTCCTGTATCCGTCCCGCCACTCCGTTGAGCCGGGTGATCGGCGCGGTGAAGCGGGTGACCAGCGCCTGGAAGGCGACCAGCAGACCGATCGAGATATGGCCCTCGACCGCCCGCAGCCCGCCGATCCAGAGGATCAGGGCGCTGTTGAGCGTCGCGAGGGTCGGTGCGACGACGGCCAGCCAGGCACTGGGCACGCCGAGCCGCTGCTGTACCTCCAGCGTCGTCGCGTGCTGGCCGGCCCAGCGGCGGAAGTAGCCGTTCTCGCCGCCGGTGGCCTTCATCGTCTCGATGAGCTGCAGACCGGTGTAGGAGGTGTTGGTCAGCCGGGCGCTGTCCGCGCGGAGTTTCGCGGTGTGGGTGGCGCGCAGCCGGATGACGATACGCATCGCGACGACGTTGAGCAGCGCGATCCCCACGCCGATGACCGTCAGCTGCGGGTCGTAGCTCCACAGCAGGAGGGCGTACAGGATGACGACGATCCCGTCCACGCCCGCCGCGGCCAGGTCACGCGCCAGGGTCTCGGCCACCGCGTCGTTGGACTGCAGCCGCTGGACCAGGTCGGCCGGGCTGCGCTGCGAGAAGAACGTGACCGGCAGTCTCAGCAGATGCCGCAGGAAGCGGGCGCTGCTCAGGGTGGAGGAGATGATGCGGCCGCGCAGCAGGTTCGCCTGTTGCAGACCGGTCAGTACGGCGGTGAGCGCCACCATCGCGGCCATCGACGCGAAGAGCGGTCCCAGCAGCGAGGTCTGGTTCCCGATCAGGAACATGTCGATGTACGTACGGCTCAGCGCCGGGACCGCCGCGCCGACCGCGACCAGCAGCAGGCTGGCGAGGAGGGCGGCCAGCAGGGTGCCGGTGGTGCCGCGCATCCGGGCGGGTACGGCGCTCAGGACGCCCGGCTTGCGGCCCCCCTTGCGGAAGCTTTCGGAGGGCTCGAAGACCAGGGCGACACCGGTGAAGCTGGTGTCGAAGTCCTCCATCGCCACGAAGCGGCGGCCCTTGTCGGGGTCGTTGATGTGGACGCCGCGGCGGCCGAACCGGCGGCCCATGCCGTCATAGACGACGTAGTGGTTGAACTCCCAGAACAGGATGGCCGGCGCCTGCACCTCGGCGAGCGCAGCGGGCTCCATCTGCATGCCCTTGGCCTGCAGGCCGTAGCTGCGGGCGGCCTTGAGCACGTTGCTGGCCCGGGAGCCGTCGCGGGAGACGCCGCAGGCTATCCGCAGCTCCTCCAGCGGCACATGCCGCCCGTAGTGGGCGAGGACCATGGCCAGGGAGGCGGCGCCGCATTCCAGGGCCTCCATCTGGAGGACGGTGGGGGTGCGGACGGCCTTCCGCTTCTTGGCCTTCGGGGTGTGCGGGGGCGTGTCACGGCGTGCCCGGCGGCGCCCGCTCGGCGCGGCCTCGGGCCGGTGCCGCCCTCGGCTTCCCGCCGGGGGCAGTTGCTGCCGCGGTACGGCGGCGTGGCCGGCGGACGTGCCGGGGCTCGCGGCGGGATCGGAGTTCGGCACGGTTCCGGAATCGGGCGCGGTCCCGGAGTGGGGGGCGGTCACGGCAGCAGCCAATCGATCGGGTGCTGTTCGGCCAGCCGGACGGCGCCGGTGGCCAGCGTCATGGAGTCCACCGCGTACGGCGGGCCGTCCGAGGACGACCAGGTGTAGCCCGACTTCGTACCGTGCGACCGGTCGAGCTGGACCAGGACGGCCACCGGCGGGCCCTTCTTCGAGAACTGCTCGCCGAGCTGGCCGCTGCCCAGGAATCCGGTGATCTGCCGGCGGGTCTGGGCGGTTCGGCCGACCGCCTTCACATGGCCGCGCAGTACGCCGTACTGCTGGGTCGGCACGGACTGGACGGTGAGGTCGACCGACGCGCCCACGGGCACCGTGGAGCCGCTGTCGGCCGGCACGTAGAGCGTCGCCACCAGGGGATCACCGGGCCTGGCGACCCGCTCGACGGCGGCCACGTCGGCACCGGTGGTGACGACGGAGCCGATGGTGGCGACCATCGCGGTCAGCCGGCCGGCGGCGATGGTGCGGACGACGGTGGTGCCCTGTGCGGTGCGGACCTTCAGCACCGGCGTGTTGGCGGGCACCAGCTTGCCCTCTTGGGCGAGTACGGCGGTGACCTGGCCCGAAACCGGGCTCTGCAGGACGTAACTGCCCTGGCCGTGGGTGAGGATGCCGGGTGCGCTGAGAGTGGAGGACACGGTGCCGTTCACCGCCCAGACGCCGGCCGCGATCACGACGACGACCGTCACGATCAGGACGAGCCAGCCCTGGGGCCGGGCGAAACGCACCGGCAGTTCTATTTCCTCCGGCGACTGCAGCTTGGAAAGCGCCTGTTGGCGGAACTGCACGACACTCTTCCTCAACTGCAATGGTCTGCATCGCCAGTGGGTGCGTCACCACTGGCCCGCAGCACTGCAATGGTCTGTATCAAGGACAACGCGGACCGGCTCGGCTCGGCCGTAGGTGCGGAGCCTACCGGTGCGTGTCCGGGCGGCGGCCGAGTGCCCCGGAGGCCCGGCGAAAGCCTGGCGGGTCCGGGGCACGCGGCCCGGCAGGTCGGCAAGGAGGGGACGCCGACGTGCCGTCGTCGCTCAGAGCGGACTGTGCCGATGGACGGCACAGGGCTGGCTCAGAGACCGGCGGTCAGACCGGTGGCGGTGCCGAGGACGTCGGTGCCGGCCGCGCCCGTGACGGTGCCGTTGACGGTGGCAACGGTGCTGCTCACGGTGCCGCCGGTCAGGCTGTCAGCGGTGCCGACGAGGCTGTTGACGGTGCCGTTCACGCTGCCGAGGCCGGCCACGCCACCAGCAACCGCGTCCAGCTCGCTGTCGGCGATTTCCTGGGTCTGAACCTGGGGGGTGGAGTTCATGATGATTCCCTTCGGGTGAATATCGCTTAAAAAGGCTGCGACCGAGCCGTCCGGCAGGGTAGTCCGGCCGCGGCACAGCGGCTGTCGAGCACCCGAAATCGGGTGCCCTTGGGCGACTTCCGCAGTGCGATGGATCAAAGCATGCAGACGCGCTGCGCTGCTAATCCGACAGTCACCTATCCAGACCCCGTTCGTCCGCCGAATTACCTGACGTGCACGCACGTCCATGGATTGGTGCCAGCTTCTTCACATCTCCTTCGGTTTCAATTTCCGCCGCCCGAAAACCGACGCCGCACCGAACTGGACATTCCCGCACCAATCCACTTATGCGCAGGTCAGGACGGTGCGGCGACACGGGGCACCGTGCCCCCCATGCGCATTCGGTGTGCAGATTTTTTGAAGACCGGCAATTTTTGCGAGGCGTTAGCACCCCGCAAGCACGGAACCGTCACGAGTGTTTCCGTCATGTAGTGACAGATGTTGCTCGCTTATTGCGCACATGTGTTTCGCGCGCGGTTACTGGGCGGTATTTCCATGAATGCGTCAACGTTCTGGACACATCATTCCGCCGGAATCGGATCGGCCGCCCGGAGAACGGACATAACCGCATAACGGTGCGGCGCCGGATGCGAGGTAAATGGGCGATTTCCCGCTCACACCCCGATACGGTCCACGATGAACTGCCCTGCACCGGAGGGCGAGGATTATCCGAGCCCGGCCCGCCCCCACCGACCGCCGGTGGCAGCCGCTCACGGAGTGCGGCACCGTGGGAGAGGACTGCCGCGGGAGAGGACTGCCCGGCACGCCGGGAAGGAGCGCCACGTGGAGCCGGTCGAGGCGCTGGAGCGGATCGCCTTCCTGCTGGAGCGGCAGGGAGCGGTGACCTACCGCGTACAGGCGTTCCGCACGGCCTCCACGGTGATCTCCCGAATCTCACCCGCCGAACTGCGCAGGCGCGCCCAGAGCGGCTCCCTCACCCGCATCAAAGGACTGGGCCCCAAGACCAGCCAAGTGATCGCCGAGGCCCTCTCCGGACAAGTCCCCACGTATCTCTCGCGCCTGGAGGAAGAGGCCGGCGGCCCGCTCGTCGACGGAGACCAGGGGCAGCGGCTGCGCCGAGCGCTGCGCGGCGACTGCCATCTGCACTCGGACTGGTCGGACGGCGGCAGCCCGGTGGAGGCCATGGCCGGTGCGGCCCGCGACCTCGGACACGAGTGGTGCGTGCTGACCGACCACTCCCCCAGGCTCACCATCGCCCACGGCCTGACCGCCGACCGCCTCCGCGAACAGCTGGCGCTGGTGGCCGAGGTGAACGAACGCCTGGCGCCGTTCCGCCTCCTGACCGGAATCGAATGCGACATCCTCGACGACGGCGCACTCGACCAGGAGCCGGAGCTGCTGGAACGCCTCGACGTGGTGGTCGCCTCCGTCCACTCCAAACTGCGGATGGACGCGGCACCGATGACACGACGCCTGCTGGCCGCGGTCACCAACCCCCTCGTCGACATCCTCGGCCACTGCACCAACCGCCAGATCACCGGCAAACCACGCCCGGAGTCACGGTTCGACGCCGGCGCGGTCTTCGCCGCCTGCGCCGAACACCGCACAGCGATCGAAATCAACTGCCGCCCCGACCGCTTCGACCCACCACGCCGCCTGCTGCGTCAGGCCGTCGACACCGGAGCCCTGTTCTCGATCGACACCGACGCCCACGCCCCGGGCCAACTGGACTGGCAGATCTACGGCTGCGCCCGCGCGGAGGAGTGCGGCGTCCCCCCGGACCGCATCATCAACACCTGGACGTCCCACCAGCTGACCACCTGGACCACCACCGGCAAACGCCCGACCCCGAAGAAGGGCAACGTCCGGGCAACATGAAGGACCTCGCCGCGCGAACCTCGCCACACGAGGGAACTCATCACGCTCCGAGTGAGGTGGCAGCTGTGTCCGCTGTGCTGATGGCTGGGCAGCCGGTGCCGGAGCGGAGCCGGGCTGCCCTACCGTGGGGCGCCATGAAGGTCCTGATCATGGGCGGCAGCGGGTTCCTGGGGACGGAACTCGTGCGCCAGGCGACGGCTGCGGGCTGGGAGACGGCCGCTACGTACCATTCGCGCCCCAGCAGCGTTCCCGGAGCCTCGTGGCACCGACTCGACCTTCGCGCCCCCGGGCACGTCGACGACGTGCTGGGTGCGGTTGCCCCCGATGTCGTCATCAACGCAACGAGCGGAGGGAGCGACTGGGCGGTCACCGCCGACGGCTCGATCCGTGTGGCGATGTCCGCGACGGAACGTGGTTGCCGCCTGGTCCACGTCTCCAGCGACGCCGTGTTCTCCGGATCCCGGATTCCCTACGACGAGACCTGCCTGCCCGACCCGGTCACCCCATATGGCGCGGCGAAGGCCGCCGCCGAAACCGCTGTGCGCTTGTTGGCGCCGACTGCTGCTGTCGCACGCACCTCATTGATCATCGGGCACGGCGGATCCGCGCACGAGCGCATGGTCCACGCCCTGGCTGCCGACACCCGGGACGGCATCCTGTTCACCGACGACATCCGCTGCCCGGTGCATGTCGAAGACCTGGCCTCCGCTCTGCGGGAACTCGCGATGTCCGGCCAGGCCGGGATGTTTCACCTCGCCGGAGCGGACGCCCTCAGCCGTCATGAACTCGGCGTTCTCATCGCCCGACGCGACGGACTCGACGCAGCCCGGCTGCGTGCCGGGCGCCGAGCCGACGCCGTTGTGCCCGGAGCCCTCGACGTCCGCCTCGACAGCAGCTGCACGCAGCAGCGCGTACGCACACGGCTGCGTGGGGCCCGAGAATTCCTCCGGGTCGGGTAGGACGAAACCCACCCGGCAAGCACTCCTCAGGCTCGGCCAGGCGCGCTCAGTCGGCCGGGGCGGGTCGCGGGGCGTTGCCCGGGGCAGGTGGCGGTCCTGGTTGTGCGGGCGGTGGTGGGGCCGGCTGCGGGGCGCCGTCGGCCGGGCCGTCGAGCCGGGAGACCACCACGTAGGAGACCACCACGGCCACGATCACCAGTGGCATGACGGTGAGACCGGGGTGGCCCAGCAGCAGCGTGGCCAGCAGCACCGCCGTCATCGGGAGCTTGAGCATCGCGACGGACATCGCCCCCATGCCCATGGCGAAGGCCGAGGTGACCGGGAGCCCGGGGAGGTGTGACAGGGCTACTCCGCCCGCCGCGCCGAGGAACAGCGCCGGGAAGATGGGGCCGCCCCGGAAGGCGCTCAGCGATGTGCAGTACGCCAGGCCCTTGCACGCCACGAGCAGAAGCAGCACGCCCACCGAGTAGCCGGCGGTGTGGCCGAACAGGGAGCCCAGTGCGGACTCCCCCGAATACAGCACCTCGGTCGGCGACTCGTCGGTGACCTCGGCGAACAGCATCGCCAGGGCGCCCACCACGAGTCCCGCGCCGACCGAGGCCAGGACCCGGCGACGGGCCACGCGTCGCTTCAGGAACAGCGCGAGCCGTCGTACGCCCGCCCCGGCGAAAGCGGCGACCACGCCGATGACAAGGGCCCAGCCGAACTCCGGCACGGTCGGCGAGGCGGCCGGTGGAACGTTGTGCAGGGCGAGCCCGTACGTGCCGAGCCCGGTCCAGCTGCCCAGTCCGGTGAAGATGAGCGCGCCGATCCCGGCCGCGAGCAGCCCGGGGACCAGCACCACCCCCAGCATCGCACCGGCCAGCCCCGAAGCCTCCATCAGCAGAAACGCGCCCAGGAGCGGGGAGCCGAGCAGTGCGCTGATCGCCGCGAAGCTGCCGGCGGCGCCGATCACGGCGGCGGCCTGCGCGGGAACGTCGCGTTGCAGCAGGCGTACCACGCCCACGGCAAGGCCGCCGCCGAGCGCGATCAGCGGCGCCTCGGGGCCGAGTACCGCGCCGAAACTCAGGCTGGCCAGGGAGGCGAGGACGATCCCGGGGAGCGAGGGGAGGGAGGGTGCGCCACCGACGTTGAGCCCGTCGGCCGGCTCGTGGCCGCCATGACCGGGGAGGTAACGGACCGTCAGGCCGACCAGTGTGCCCGCCACCGCGAGCAGCGGCAGCGGCCACCAGGTGGGGGTCCCGGCGAAGCCCAGGGACCGCGGCAGGTCGTGGTAGAGCAGCGGTTCCAGCTCGCCGACCAGCGCGAGAAAGCCGAATGCCGCGGCGCAGATGGGTACGCCGATCAGCGCGGCGATGACGAGGAGCTTGAGGTAGCCGCGGGTGCGCAGCAGCGCGTGCGGGTCCTGCGGCACCGTGTCCGACGCTCCGCCGGTCGGGCCGGCCGGTCCGACCGACATGCGCATCGCCCTCCTCGGCCGGTCGGCCCGGGATCGCCCGTCACCGCCCCGGCCACCGCCGTCTCGAGCCTGCCACGTGGTCCCTGCGTCGGCACATTGAGAGCTGCCGGTCAGGGAAATGGTGGTGGGGTCAGAACGGCTTGGTGGGGAGGTACTTGCCGTCGAGGGTGACGACGGCCCGGGAGCCGCCGTCCGGGTCGTCGACCTTCTTCACATCGAGCTTGAAGTTGATCGCGCTGATGATGCCGTCGCCGAACTGCTCGTGGACGAGGGCCTTGAGGGTGGTGCCGTAGACCTGGAGCATTTCGTAGAAGCGGTAGATCGTCGGGTCGGTGGGGACGCCGCCGGGGACACTGCCGCGCAGCGGGATCGTCTGGAGGAGCAGGGCGGCGTCCTCGTCCAGGCCGAGGCGTTCGGTGACGGCGCGGGCCGCCTCGGCGGGCAGGGCGTGCTGGCCGAGGAGAGCGGCGGTGACGAACGCGACCGACAGGCCCGCGGTGTCGGCCAGCTCCTGCCAGGTGAGGTTCTTACGGGTTTTGGCCTCTACGGCGGCGATGGCCAGCTGCTGACGGGCCTGCGGGTCGAGCTGGGCGAAGTGCGGTTGCGGGTTGGCGTGCGACATAGGGGGTGGGGGTCCTTTCGGATGGGTCGGATAGATCTGGTGGGCTGGATGGGGGGCGGTGGCCGGAGACGACCAGGTGGGAGGTGGTCAGGCGGCCAGTGCTGTGAAACGGCCGGTTGTCGGGTCAAGTTCTTCGACGGCGCCGGTGCGGATGTCGTAGACCCAGCCGTGCAGGGTGAGGCTGCGCCGGTCGAGCGCGCGGGCCACGGAGGGGTGGGTCACGAGGTTCGTCAGCTGGGTGCGGATGTTGTGCCGGACCAGGGCGGCCACGTCGTCGGTGACGCCGCCCTCGTCCGCGTGCCGCAGCCAGTCGGCGACGGCGGGCAGCCCGGTCAGGTCGTGGCGCAGGGCGAGGGAGGTCATGGCGCCGCATCCGGAGTGCCCGCAGACGATCACGTCGGTGACGCCCAGGACGCCGACGGCGTACTCGATGCTGGCGGCCACGCCGTCCGCGCCGGGTGTGTAGGCGGGGACGAGGTTGCCGGCGGTGCGGATGACGAAGAGCTCGCCCGGCCGGCGCTGGGTGATCAGTTCGGGGACGACCCGGGCGTCCGAGCAGCCGATGAACAGGGCGGTCGGCCGGTGGGTGGCGGCGAGCCGCTCGAAGAGTTCCGCCTGTGCGGGGAAGACGTCCCGCTGGAAGCGCCGGACTCCCTCGGCGAGGGCGCGGCCGGCGGCAAGGTCGGGGTCGGGGTCGGGGTCGGACATGGTCACTCCTTGGTGGAAATGGCGACTGGATCCCCAGTCGGGCTCCGACTGGACGGGGCGGTCGACCGATGTCGTCCACCCTGCATGACCTTGACCTATAGCGTCCAAGTCGGAGAAGGCATGGCAGCTATTGGTTTCATCTATAGCTCGCCTATGGTGGAGCCATGGCCTTGGAACTGCGGCATCTCCGGTATCTGCTCGCGGTGGCCGAGCACGCCAACTTCACCCGTGCCGCCGAGGCGCTGCATGTCTCGCAGCCCACGCTCTCCCAGCAGATCAAGCAGCTGGAGCGGGCGGTGCAGGCACAGCTCCTCGACCGTTCGGGGCGCTCCGTACGACTCACCGACGCCGGTGAGAGCTACGCGCACTACGCCCGCCGCGCCCTGCAGGACCTGGCGGCGGCGGAGCGTGCGGTACTCGATGTGCGGGACCTTTCGCGCGGTGCGTTGCGGCTGGCCATGACGCCGACTTTCACCGCGTATCTGATCGGCCCGCTCGCTGCGGAGTTCCACCGGCGGTACCCGGGAATCACCCTGGGCGTCCGGGAGATGACGCAGGGGCGGATGGAAGCGGCCCTGTCGGCCGATGAGTTGGATCTCGGGATCGCTTTCAGTGCCGCGACCCATCTTCCGGGGATCAGCGGCACCGAGCTGTTCACCGAGACGCTCAGTCTGGTCGTGGGCGGCGAGCACCCCTGCGCGGGACGGGCCGAGCCGCTGCCCGTCGACGAGCTTTCGGGTCTTCAACTCGCCCTGCTCAGCCCGGACTTCGCCACTCGCACCCATATCGACGCGTATTTCGATGAGCATTTCGACGCGTATGGTGTGCGGCCGCCCATCGTCGTGGAGGCCAACTCCCTCGGCGCGCTCGTCGAGATCGTTCAGCGGACCGCGCTCGCCACGGTGCTGCCGGATGCGATCGCCCGTGGGCACGACCGTCTCGTTCCGGTGCCGCTGGAGCCCGCGCTGCCCGCCCGCAGGGTGACGCTGCTGCGTCGCGCGGCCGCGTACCGGAGTGCCGCGGTCCATGCGTTCACGGAGCTCGCCCGGCGCTGGGGCGACGGCGCTCAGGCGTGAGGTACGACGACTGCCGAACTTGAGATACGAGGACTCTCAGGCCTGAGGTGCCGCGGCTGCTTTGAGGGCCGCCAGTACGGGGCGGAGCAGTGGGTGGTTCTCGGCGCCGCGGCGGACCGCCGCGAAGACCCGGCGGGTGGGCGCGACGCCGTCGACGGGGCGGACCACGACTCCGGTGAGGTCCATGCCGCGCAGCGCGGAGCGGGGGACGAGGGCCACGCCGGCGGCGGCGGAGGCGAGGTAGACGACGGCGCGGAAGTCGTCGGAGGAGTGTTCCAGGCGGGGCTGGAATCCGGCGTATTCGCAGGCCAGGACGACCACGTCATGGCAGGGGTTGCCGGAGTAGGGGCCGATCCAGGGGTCCTTGGCCAGGTCCGCCACGGCGACCCGTTCCGCGCTCGCGAGTCGGTGGCCGACCGGGAGTACCGCGTCGAACGGCTCGGCGTAGAGGGGGACCCGGGTCAGCCTCGGGTCGTCCTCGCGGGGCGCGCCCCGGTATTCGACGGCCACCGCCACGTCCACCTGCCGGTCGAGGACCATGAGGAGGCTGGCGTCGCCCTCGGCGTCCTGGACGCGGACCCGGATGCCGGGCGAGGAGGCGGCGAGCTCGGTGATCGCGGGGGCGACGACGAGTCCGATGCCGGTCGCGAAGGCGGCGACGGTCACCGTGCCGGCCTCGCCCGAGCCGTAGGCGGCGAGCTCGGACTCGGCGCGTTCCAGCTGGGCGAGGACGGCGTTGGCGTGGGTGAGCAGGATCTCGCCGGCGGCGGTGAGCCTGGCCCCGCGGGCGCTGCGTTCGACGAGGCGGTGGCCGGTCTCCTGCTCCAGGGCGGCCAGCTGCTGGGAGACGGCGGAGGGGGTGAGGTAGAGCGCGGCGGCCGCGGCGGTGACCGTACGGTGGTCGGCCACCGCGCGCAGGATGTGCAGCCGCCGTGCTTCGATCATGTTCCCAGTTTCGCAGGCGGCCGCCGCCGGGTCTCCCGGTCGGCCCGGCGTCAGCCTCGTAGGGCGGCCCTCGCACTCACGAACGCGTCCACCGCACGGTTGACATCCTCGGTGGAGTGCGCCGCCGACAGCTGTACGCGGATCCGCGCCTGGCCCTGCGGGACGACCGGGTAGGAGAAGCCGATGACGTAGACGCCGCGTTCCAGCAGGAGCTCCGCCATCCGGGCCGCCTCGGCCGCGTCGCCGATCATGACGGGGGCGATGGCGTGCTCGCCGGGGAGCACGTCGAAGCCTTCCTCGGTCATCCGGGTGCGGAACAGCGTGGTGTTGGCGTTGAGGCGTTCGCGCAGGTCACCGGCGGATTCCAGCAGGTCGAGGACCTTGAGCGAGGCGGCCGCGATCACGGGCGCGAGGGTGTTGGAGAAGAGGTAGGGGCGGGAGCGCTGGCGGAGCAGGGCGACGATCTCGGCGCGGGCCGCGACATAGCCGCCGGAGGCGCCGCCGAGGGCCTTGCCGAGGGTGCCGGTGATGATGTCGACGCGGTCCATGACGTCGTGCAGTTCGGGGGTGCCGCGGCCGCCGGGGCCGACGAAGCCGACGGCGTGCGAGTCGTCGACCATCACCATGGCGCCGTAGCGGTCGGCGAGGTCGCAGATCTCGTTCAGCGGCGCGAGGTAGCCGTCCATGGAGAAGACGCCGTCGGTGACGATGAGGGTGCGGCGGGCGCCCTCCGCCTCCTTCAACTGCCGTTCCAGGTCGGCCATGTCGCGGTTGGCGTAGCGGAAGCGGCGGGCCTTGGAGAGGCGGATGCCGTCGATGATGGAGGCATGGTTGAGGGCGTCGGAGATGACCGCGTCGTCGGGGCCGAGGAGGGTTTCGAAGACGCCGCCGTTGGCGTCGAAGCAGGAGGAGTACAGGATCGTGTCCTCCTGGCCGAGGAAGCCGGAGATGCGCTGCTCCAGTTCCTTGTGGACTTCCTGGGTGCCGCAGATGAAGCGGACCGAGGCGAGGCCGTAGCCCCAGCGGTCGAGTGCGCCGTGGGCGGCGGCGATGACTTCGGGGTGGTCGGCGAGGCCGAGGTAGTTGTTGGCGCAGAAGTTGAGGACCTCGCCGGGGCGGCCGCCGGCGGTGACCTCGACGGTGGCGGACTGCGGGGTGCCGATGACGCGCTCGGGCTTGTGCAGGCCGGCGGCGCGGATGTCGTCGAGGGTGGTGCGCAGTTCGTCGCGTACGGAGTCGAACATCGGGTTTTCTCCAGGAGTCGGTTGGGGCGGGCGGGCCGGGGTCAGCGGCCCGGTCGGGGCCGGGGTCAGGCGGCCCAGTCGAGAATGATCTTGCCGCTGCGGCCGCTGGCGGCGTCGTCGAAGGCGGCGTCGAAGTCCTGGTAGGAGTACCGGCCGGTGATCACGGGGCCGAGGTCGAGGCCGGCTTCGAGGAGTACGGACATGGCGTACCAGGTCTCGAACATCTCCCGGCCGTAGATGCCCTTGATCGTGATCATGGAGGTGACGATCCGGGCCCAGTCGACGGGGAATTCCTGGGACGGCAGGCCGAGCATCGCGATCCGGCCGCCGTGCGTCATGTTGGCGATCATGTCGCGCATCGCTTCCGGCCGTCCGGACATCTCCAGGCCGATGTCGAAGCCCTCGCGCAGGCCCAGCTCGCGCTGGCCGTCGGCGATGGAGGTCTCGGCGACGTTGAGGGCGAGGCCGGCGCCGACCTTGCGGGCGAGCTCCAGGCGGGGCTCGCTGACGTCGGTGATCACGACGTTGCGGGCGCCCGCGTGCCGGGCGACGGCCGCGGCCATTATCCCGATGGGTCCGGCGCCGGTGATCAGTACGTCCTCGCCGACCAGCGGGAACGAGAGCGCGGTGTGCACGGCGTTGCCGAACGGGTCGAAGACGGCGGCGATGTCGAGGTCGACGGGGACCCGGTGCACCCACACATTGGCGGCGGGCAGCGCGACGTATTCGGCGAAGGCGCCGTCCCGGCCGACGCCGAGGCCGACGGTGGCGCGGCACAGGTGGCGGCGGCCGGCGAGACAGTTGCGGCACTTTCCGCAGACGAGGTGGCCCTCGCCGCTGACCAGGTCGCCGTCCTTCACCTCGGTCACGTCGCGGCCGGTGGCCACGACCTCGCCGACGAATTCGTGACCGACGGTCAGCGGGGTGGTGATGGCCTGCTGGGCCCAGCCGTCCCAGGCGCGGATGTGCAGGTCCGTGCCGCAGATGCCGGTGCGCAGCACCTTGATCAGTACGTCGCCGGGGCCGATGGACGGCTCGGGGACGTCAGTGAGCCACAGTCCGGGCTCCGCCTTCTGCTTGACCAGTGCCTTCAACGCGACGGCTCCCGTACGTAAGAGTGCTGTGGTGCGCGGGGGCCGGTTCCGGCCACCCGATCTCGGCAGGAAATCTTCCGTATGGCGGCCGTCCGGTCCATCGAGGTTTTCTTAACCGCGTTCACAGCTGCCCTTTACGCCCCGTGCGCCACGGGTCCGCGGGGCCCGGCCGGCGGACCCGTGGCGCACGGCCGCCTCGCCGCCGGCCGTCCCGCCGGCCTGTGGTAGCACTGCTCACATGAACCACCAGCCCGCCGAACGCGCCGGTTACCACCATGGCTCCCTGCCCGACGCCCTCGTCGCGGCAGCGCTCGAACTCCTCGACGAGCGCGGCCTGGAGCGGGTGACCGTGCGTGAGGTCGCCCGCCGCGCCGGTGTGTCGCCGGGGGCGCCGTTCCGGCACTTCGCGGACCGGCAGGCGCTGTTGACGGCGGTGGCCGGGCGGATTCTGGAGGAGTTCGAGGAGTGGCAGCTCTCGGCGGTCGCGGAGGCCGAGGGAGGCCCGGCGATGCGCGCCCTGGGGCTGGGGTTCGTGCGCTTCGCGATGCGCCATCCGCGGCGTTTCGAACTCATCAAGTCCCGGGTGTTCGGCCCGCGGCAGCCGGATGAGCTGCAGGACCGGCTGGCCGGTATCGAGCGGACCTTCACCGGCCTGATCGTCGAGGGCCAGCGGGCGGGCGAGCTGCGCGAGGGTGATCCGGCGGTGCTGGGCCTGGCCGGTCAGGCGCTGGTGTACGGGCTGTCGCAGATGATCGCCGACGGATACATCCCGGCGGAGCAGGCGGAGCAGCTGGCCGAACAGGTGGTGGACACGTTTGGCGTGGGAGTCGTCAACCCGGCCTATTTTCAGGGGCCTTGACCCACACGGCCGCCTTTCAAGGGCCTTGACCGCCCTTTCCGCCACTGATGTAATCGTCGATTACATGAGCGGGGGGACGGGCAACAGGTGACGCAGCAAGGGCAGTTGATCGGGGGCCGCTACCGGCTCATCCGGCCTCTGGGCAGCGGTGGCATGGGGCAGGTCTGGAAGGCGCTCGACGAGACGCTCGACAGTGACGTGGCCATCAAGGAGCTGTGGCTGCCACCGGCGACAGCGGCCGCCGAACGCGCCGAGCGGCTCCAGCGGGCGGCACGCGAGGCCCGTAACGCCGCGAAGCTGCGCGACCATCCGAATGTCGTCACCGTGCACGACGTCGTCGTCGAGAACGAGGCCCCATGGATCGTGATGCAGCTCGTCTCGGGCGGCACGCTGCAAGAGCGCCTGGCCAAGAAGGGGCCGCTCTCGGTGGACGCCGCCGCGAAGGTCTCCGAGGCGCTGCTGAAGGCGCTCGACGCGGCGCACCGGGCCGGGATCGTGCACCGGGACGTCAAACCGGCCAATGTCATGGTGGACGCGAGTGGCGGGATCCTGCTCACCGACTTCGGGATCGCGGCCAACCAGGCCGACCAGGGGCTGACCGGGACCGGGGTGGTCATCGGCTCGGCGCCCTACCTCTCGCCGGAGCGGGCGCGCGGCGAGAAGGGCAAGGCCGCCGGCGACCTCTTCTCGCTCGGGACGACCCTGTACGAAGCCGTCGAAGGTGTCTCGCCGTTCCACCGTGAGACCGCGACCGGCTCGCTGCACGCGGTCGCGTACGACGAAGCTCCGCCGCCGAAGCGCGCGGGACGGCTGACGCCGCTGATCACGAGGCTGCTGGAGAAGGACCAGGACCGGCGCCCGAAGATTTCCGAGGCGCTGGCCCTGCTCGATCCGTCGCTGCCGGCCACGAAGCGGGAGACGGTCGCCACGCCGAGGGCTCCGCAGAAGCCGAAGTCCGCGCAGAAGCCGAAGTCCCCGGCGAAGTCGACGGCCCCGCAGAAGCCGAAGTCCGCGGCGAAGTCGGCGGCTCCGAGGCCGAAGAGTCCGGCGACCGTGGCGAAGCCGAGCACGTCCGGCACTTCGGCGGCCGGTTCCTCGGGCGGCGGTTCGGGTGCCTTCATGGGCTGGCTCTTCGTCGCCGCCGTGGTGCTGGCAATTCTGTACGGCGAGAACGAGGCCTTCGCCGACTGGGTCAGCGAAGGGCTGCACGGCGATGTCTCGTCCGCCCAGGTGGGGGACTGTGTGCACTGGGTCCCGCCGGAGGGGAACGAGCAGCGGGGGTGGGTCCAGGTCCCGTGCTGGTCGGCCGCCACCGGGTTCACCGTTCTCGAACGGCGGGCCGGCTCCAACTGCGGCATCCCCGCGATCGTACGGAACACCACCGCCAAGCAGGAGATCCCCGTCTACGGACCCGGCAACCGGACCGACTACCTGTGCGTCATGCCGAAGCCCGAGAACGACTCCGACGACGACTCCTGAGGCGGGAGCAGACCCGGGAGTGTAAGGCGTTGCCGCGGGGAGCGTCGGAATTCATCACACCTTGAGTGGCCATGAGACCGGAGCGGGCCCGGCTACGTAGGACTGGATGGCAACAGCGCACGGGCTTGGCGCGGCACCCCGCCCGCTCCCGGTGTGCTTCCTGTGTGTCCCAGCTGGAGGTCAGTGAAGTGAGCCACCGTCATGTGAACAAGCGGACCGGCGCCATCGCCGGAGCCTCCGTAGCCGCCATCGCGGCCGCGGCGATTCTGCTCCCCAACGCCAACGCCAGTACGGACAAGCCGGTCCTGCGGACCTTCACCGCCCAGTCGGCGACGCAGCTCGCGACGTCCCTGAAGTCGGATCTCGGCGACAAGAGCGCCGGCTGGTATCTGGACGGTGAGAGCGGCCACCTCGTCATGAACGTCCTGTCGGCCGAGGACGCGAAGAGCGTCACCGACAAGGGGGCCGTCGCCAAGGTCGTACGGCACAGCATGACCGCGCTGAAGGCCGGCACGCAGACACTCCGCGACACCGCCTCGGTTCCCGGCACCGCGTGGTCGATCGACCCGAAGACCAACAAGATCGTGGTCCTCGCCGACCGGACGGTCACCGGCGCGAAGCGGGCCGCCCTGGCCAAGGCCACCGGTGCGATGGGCGACATGGTGACCGTCAAGCAGTCCGCGGGCGAGTTCGAGCGGTACGACGGCGGTGGCATCGGCGGGGGTGCCGGCGGCGGCGGACAACAGGGTGCGCAGGGCGGCGCGGCCGGACAAGGTGGCAACGGGCAGCAGGGTGCCGGTGGGGCGGGCGGGGACGGTGGCGCCGGAGGTGGCGCGGCCGCGGGTCCGGTCGGCGGCACTGCGATCTTCGGTGGCCAGTCGCGCTGTTCCCTGGGCTTCAACGTCACCGTCCAGGGCGCGCCGGGCTTCCTCACCGCGGGCCACTGCGGCAACGAGTCGAAGACCTGGACGGCCGATCAGGAGGGCACGCAGCCGCTGGGCACCGTGCAGGACTCCCAGTTCCCCAAGACCGACTTCGCGCTGGTCATGTACGACGACGCGAACGCGCAGCCGGAGAGCGCGGTCGACCTCCAGAACGGCAGCACCCAGCCGATAGCCAAGGCGGCGGAGGCCGCCGTCGGCATGAAGGTGCAGCGCTCGGGCAGCACCACGGGGCTGACGGACGGCACCGTCACCGGCCTGGACGCGACGGTGAACTACGGCAACGGAGACATCGTCAACGGGCTCATACAGACGGATGTGTGCGCGGAGCCGGGCGACAGCGGCGGCGCGATGTTCTCCGACGACTCGGCCGTGGGGCTGACCTCGGGCGGCAGCGGCGACTGCAAGCAGGGCGGTGAGACCTTCTTCCAGCCGGTGACCGCGGCGCTGGAGGCCACGGGTGCGGAGATCGGCGCCGGTGGGGGCGGCGACGACGGTGCGGGCGGCGCGGACGCGGGTGCCGATGCGGGTGCCGATGGAGGCGCCGCGGACGCCGGTGCCGATGCCGGTGGCGCGGACGCCGGTGCCGACGCGGGTGCCGATGCGGGTGGCGCGGACGCCGGTGCCGGTGAGCCGGCTGACGGTGGCACCGGAACGGAAGACCCGGGAACCGAGGACCCGGGCACGGAAGACCCCGGCATGAGCAGCGGCGATTCGCTGAACTGACCTCTTACGGAACTGTGCGGAACTGACCGCGCGTCATCGGCCCCGGCTGCCTCAACCACCAGTGAAGCCGGGGCCTTTGCGCGCTTTTGGGCCATTGAGAAGTACGGGGCCCCTGAGTGCGGCGGAACCATAGCGACCGCCCGCGGAGCGGTGTCAGAATACCGGCCCTACTCCGACCCTCCCTCAGGGAAACCATGGCGTCGAACGCACCCGATTCCCCTATCCCCGTCTTCCGTGGAGCCGGTCATCTGCTGCGTCTGATCGCCGATCTGGTGCGCAGACCACGCCGCCGGGAGTGCCCGGAGCCGGTGCGGCACCGCGATGTGGCCCAAGGGCGTGAGGGCCTGCCGGTGGTCTGCCTGGTCGGCGGGGACGACCATGCCCAACTCGCCAAGGGCATCAGCTATTTCCTCAGTCATGCCGATCCCCGCCGGGTGCCGCACTGTCTGCACGATCTCCAGGACGGGTCCACCGGATCGCCGCCCCCCGCCCCGGACTCCGTGGAGGCGGTGCGCCGCACTCTGGAGCGGCTGGCGCAGGGCTTCGCGCTGAGCGTCAACGGCAGCGACGGGCGGGTGCGCTTCCGCAGGTTCGGGCTGGTCAACTGGCTGACGCAGTCGAGCGCCGGAGGTGGCCCCGGCGGCGCGGGCGGATTGGAGGGCAATGACCATTCGCTGTTGCAGGGGCTGCGTGAGCGGGAGTTCCGGCGCCGGCGGCTGTTCGGACTGCTGCGGTCGCCGGAGACCGAGCTCGCGGTGGACGGCAATGTGCCGTGGTGGGTGTGGTTGTTCGCGGTGCATGTCTTTCCGCTCGCCTGGTTCCGGATCCGCCGTGGCCTGGGCCGCGAGTACCGGTGGCTGCTGAACCAGCCGTATCTCGCACCGCGCGACCCGGGCACCTTCGTCGGTTTCGCCGAGCGGCTGACCGTCCCGCACAACCAGGTCGAAGACCCGGAGCAGTTACGCAAGTTGATGGTCAACGCCTTCCTGGAGGATCTGCGGGTGGCGTTCCGCCGGCGGATCTGGCGGCCGGGTACGGCCCGGCGCACCGCGTACTGCGTGGCGCTGCTGGACGGTGTGGCAGCGGACAACTGCGGCTATCAGCTGCTCCAGGCGATCATCGACGTGCGGAACGAGACCGGGGCCTTCGACCCGCTGCTGGTCATCGGCTGCAGTGCGGAGCCGCCCGCCGAGGGCACCCAGGTCCGTGCCGACTGGGGCCACAGTTCGCTGTGGGAACTCGACGACCGGCTCTACGGCGGCTGGCGGGACACATTTCTCCACCAGGGCCGGGCCCGTAACCGCGCGCCCTGGTATCTGCCGGTGTCGGTGCCGCCGTTGATGCCGCCGTCCGAGGAGCAGTACGAGCTGACCCGGCGGCTGGAGGTCGCCCAGGACGCCCGGCTGCGGATTCCCGAACCTCCCCGCTGGGCGCGCCGGTCGATGTCCGTCCTGGCGGCGTGCTGCCTCACGGTGGCGCTGCTGGGGTCGGGCGGGCTGCTGTGGAGCAGGGAGAGCGACTACCGGCGGGCGCACTGCGGTCTGAACCGGTTCGACGAGGACGCGGAGACGCTGCGTACCGCGGAGACCGGTGAGTGCATCGGGGTGGCGCGGCACGGGTTCACCTTCCACTCCCCCGATCCTGAGATGAACAAGACGCTGGGGACCGTCTACGCCCAGAACCGGCGCGCCGAGGCCGCGCACCGGGAGGCGCCGGGTCGCCCGCTGGTCACCCTCGTCCATCTGTCGGCGCTGTTGAGCAGCTCGGGGAAGCCGGGCGGGCAGCTGGCGTACGGCCGCGAGTCGTTGCAGGGCGCGGCGAGTGCGCAGTCCCGGCAGCTGCGGAGCACCGGTGCCAACGAGCCGATTCTGCGGATCTTCCCGGCCAACGCCGGGTCGGGGATGCGGTTCGGTACGCGGGTGGTGGAGGAGATCCTGGAGGGGCTCATCCGGCAGGATCCGTCCATCGTGGGGGTCACCGGTCTCGACCAGAGCCGGGAGGCGACCAACCGGACGATACGGAAGCTGACCGCGGCGGGGCTGCCGATGGTGGCGACGACGCTGTCCGCGGACACCCTGGTCCGGCAGTCCCCGATGTACTTCCAGGTGTCGCCGCAGAACACCCGGGAGGCGGCGGTCGCCGCGGCCTACGCGGACCACGTCGTGGGCGGCGGAAAGGAGAAGGTGGCGCGGCAGGTCCGGGTCATCGGTTCCGCGGATCCGACCGACACCTACAGCAGGACGCTCAGCGACGACGTCGCGCAGCGGTTCCGTGCGAAGGGGTTCGCGGTGGAGCGGACGTCGTTCGCCCCTCCCCCGGCGCCGGGCGCCGAGCCCTCCTCGGACGCGCCGGGCCCCGGGACCGTCGGCCAGCGGACCTGTTCGTACCCGGGGGTGGTGTTCTTCGCCGGGCGGTCGGAGGACTTCGAGTCGCTGCTCGGCGGGATCAACGAGTCCTGCAACTCGGATCCGCCGACGCTCATCGGCGGGGACGACGTGGCGCGGCTGGCCGCCGACGCGGACCGCCGGGAGCACTACCCCGGAATCCCGTACGACTTCCTGGACTTCACGTTGGGTTCGGCGCGCTGCGACGGCACCAGCGAGCTGTACGCGGAGCTGAGCAAGCTGTTCCCCGAGGAGTGCGCGAAGGTCGCGAGTTCGTCGCTCGACGGCCATGCGGCGCTCGGCTTCGACGCCGTCAAGCTGTACGTCAACGCGGTCAAGCAGCTGCGTGAGGAGGCCGCGGAGATGCCGCTGACGCCGCCCGCGGTATGGCATGCGATCAGTGGTGTGCACGGGGACGAGGCGCTCGACGGGGAGAGCGGGATCATCAGTTTCGGCGGCGATGTGGACCGCCAGGTGCCGTTGGACAAGCTGCTGTCGGTGCAGCACATCGATGGCATGGGGCGGCCCACGCAGGCCGGGTTCTGCGGCCGGGTCGGCGGGCGGCAGCAGTCGTCGTGGTGTCCGCGTCTGGAGCCGGAGAAGGGGCGGTGACGGACTCCGGCCGACGGGAGGCCCAACAGGCCTTCGTTCAGGGCGAGTTGAGGCGCACCCGGGGCGGGCGGCGGCCGCAGCGGGGTCAGGAGGGGATCGCGGTGACGCTGAAGATGCCGCCGTCCGGGTCGCGGATGACGGCCCGTCGCCCGGCGTCCTCGTCGACCGCGGGATCCACGGGCAGGACGCTGCCGCCGGCGGACCGCGCGGCCGTGGTCACCTTCTCGAGGTCGCGGACCGGGAAGTGGACGTGCCACTGGGGGCGGACGCGCGGGTCGGGGGCGGCCTCGACGGCGCCGCCGCGCAGCGCCGCGACGGTGTGCGTACCGTCGCGGACGAGGACCTGTTCGTCTTCGTAGGTCACCTCGCAGCCGCCCGGCTTGGCCCAGTCGAAGACCTCGGCGTAGAAGATGGCGGCGGCGAACGCGTCGCGGGTGCGCAGCTCCAGGCAGGCCGGCGCCTTGCCGTGGCCGACCGACCAGGGCAGGGTCTCGCCCTCCCAGAAGCCGAAGGTCGCGCCGTCGCGGTCGGCGGCGAGGGCTGCCCGCCCGGGGCCGATCCGGAGCGGTCCGACGGCGACCGTGGCACCCCGCTCGCGGATACGGGCGGCGGTGTCGTCCGCGTCCTCGACGGAGAAGTACGCGGTCCAGGCCACCGCGACCTGGATGCTGGGGGCGAGCGCGCCGATGCCCGCGACCGGATCGCCGTCGGCCAGTGCCAGGGAGAACTCCTCGCCCAGGGTCGTGGGCCGGAAGGTCCAGCCGAGGACCGTGGCGTAGAAGTCCTGCGCGGCCTTGAGGTCGCGGGCCAGCAGGCTGACCCAGCACGGGGCACCGCGCATGGGACGGGTGGGGCCTTCGGCCGGCATGGCATCCGCCTCCTGTGGTCACCGCCCCTTTCCACTCTGCCAGCGACGCCTCGGGGCTGCACAAGGGCGGCGCGGTCCGGTCACCGGCAGCGCGGTTGTGCCCGTCTTGATCCGGCTCGATGCTGTAGATACTGAACCGGGCTGGACTGAGGCCATGAACGCATGGAACGCGGCCGAGAGCGCCGACTTCCGTGGTCCCCTCGACGTCACCAGGGCGGCCACCGCGGTGCTGGACGCCCATGACCGGGTCATCGGCTGGAGCCCGGCCGCCGAGCGGCTGCTCGGCTACTCCTCGGGCGACATCGTCGGGCGGCCCGTCGCGTCGATCCTGCCGCCGGGCCCGGTGTCGGCCGAACAGCCGCCCGCGGCCCCGCTGAGCGGCAGTGAGGTCCGTACGGCGCGGCACCGGGACGGGCGGCTGCTGCGGGTGGCGACGACGACCTGCCCGCTGGCCGCCCCCGGCGCCGAGGCGGGCACGGAGCCCGCGCGGGTGCTGGTGGCGGCCGAGCTGGACGGTCTGCGGGTGTGGGAGTCCCGGCAGTCGATGCTGCACGGGCTGGCCACCCAGTCGCCGCTGGGCCTCGCCATCTATGACCCCGACATGCGGCTGACCTGGTTCAACGCCACGTACGGGCGGGAGGTGGGGCTGCCGCTGCGGGCGTTTATGGGCAAGCAGGCCGAGGACCTGTATCCGACCGGCAAATTCGTCACGGAGGGGCATCCGACCACGCTCCGCGAGGTGATGGGACGCGTCCTGGCGACCGGCGAATCGATCCTCGATCTGCACTTCGTCGGCTATCTGCCGACCGACCCGGGCACCGAACGCGTCTGGTCCTGCTCCTACTACCGGTTGCAGGACGCGGACGGCCGGGTGCTGGGGGTGTGTGAGGACGCCTTCGACATCACGGACCGCTACCGGGCCCAGCGGCGGCTGAACCTGCTGGTGGAGGCGGGTGGCCGGATCGGCACCACGCTCGACATGACGATCACCGCCCAGGAGATCACCGAGGTGGCGGTGCCGGACTTCGCGGCCGCGGTCACCGTCGACCTGGTGCAGGCGGTGCTGGAGGGCGAGGAGCCGGAGGACCTCCCGGGGGCGGTGCCGGTGCTGCTGCGCGTGGCGTCCGCCTCCGCGCACATGTCCGCCGGGGGGCCGCCGCCCGACCCGTACCGCGTCGAGTACCCGCCCGGCTCGCTCCAGTACCGCAGTCTCTCCTCGGGCGGCCGGGTGCGCTCGGAGAGCACGATGGTGGTGCCGATGCGGGCCGGGCGGACGCTGCTGGGGCTGGTCACCTTCGTGCGCGGCGGGCATCCGTCCGTCTTCGACAGCGGTGAGATCGACCTCGCCGACGAGCTGGTCACCCGTACCGCGGTGTGCCTGGACAACGCGCGCCGCTTCGCCCGCGAGCACGCCGCCGCGCTCACCCTCCAGCGCAATCTGCTGCCGCAGCATCTGCCCACCCAGTCCGCGGTCGACCTGGCCTACCGCTATCTGCCCAGCGACAACCGGGCCGGGGTCGGCGGCGACTGGTTCGACGTCATCGGGCTGTCCGGGACCCGGGTCGGTCTGGTCGTCGGGGATGTGGTCGGCCACGGGCTGCAGGCGGCGGCCACCATGGGGCGGCTGCGCACGACGGTACGCGCGCTGGCCGTGCTGGATCTCGCCCCCGACGAGCTGTTGAGCCGGCTGGACGACCTGGTGGGGCAGTCGGCGCAGGAGCAGGCGACCACGCTCGGCACGGACGGCGAACCCGATGACGTGGCGACCGGCGTGACCTGCCTCTACGCCGTCTACGACCCGGTCTCGCGGCGCTGCACCATGGCCAGGGCCGGGCATCTGCCGCCGGCCGTCGTCGACCCGGAGGGCGGGCTGACGTTCCCGGACCTGCCGCCCGGCCCGCCGCTGGGGCTGGGCGGGCTGCCCTTCGAGTCCCTGGAGATCGAACTGCCGGTGGGCAGCCTGCTGGCGCTGTTCACCGACGGCCTTGTGCAGGCCCGTGACCGCGATATCGATGTCGGCCTGGCCACCCTGGGCCGGGTGCTGGTCGACCACCACAGGCCGCTGGAGGAGCTGTGCGACCACGCGCTGGAGGCGCTGCTGCCCGACGGGACGGCCCCCGACGACTCGGCGTTGCTGCTGGTGCGCACCCGCGAGCTGGACACCCGGCAGGTGGCGGCCTGGGAGCTGCCGGCGGAGCCGGCGGCGGTGGGCAAGGCGCGGGAGCTGGCCACCGGGCAGCTGCACGACTGGGGCCTGGAAGAGCTGTCGTACGCGACGGAACTCGCGGTCAGCGAGCTGGTCACCAATGCGGTGCGGCATGCCTCCGGGCCGCTGCATCTGCGTCTGCTGCGCGACCAGACGCTGCTGACCGAGGTCTCGGACACCGGCCACACCTCGCCCCATCTGCGGCACAGCGCGAGCGACGACGAGGGCGGGCGCGGGCTGTTCATCGTCGCGCAGCTGGTCCAGCGCTGGGGGACGCGCTACACGCCGTACGGCAAGACCATCTGGACCGAGCAGGCGTTCCCTACGCGGTATCCGGGGGCGCCACGCCCTGTGGGGTGAGCGGCGCACGTCGTGCGGGTGTTCGGAGCCAGCCCCATGATGGAACCAAGCGACCGCCCCAGGGGACTCGGCGGGCGCGGAAAGAGGAGGATCTGTGACGACCAACAGCACGGAGAGTTCAGACGAACGAAAGCGGCCGACGGAGCTGTACACCGGCGCCGAGCGGCCTTTCGACCCGGAGGACCTGGTCAAGGCGTCCGGACGCGAGCCCACCCCCGACAACCTCAAATGGGCCAAGCGTCTGATCGACGAGAAAGGGGTCGCCGCCCTGGAGCGGTATCTGCCCTGAACGTTCTGCCCTGATCACCGGCCAGGCGCTGTCCGGTGATCAGTGCTGTCCGAGGTGATCAGGTGCTGTCCGTGGCCTGCGCCGGCCTGGCCGGGTCGGCGTCCTCGGTGAGCAGGAACGCCGTGTTGACCAGCGCGACATGGGTGAAGGCCTGCGGGGTGTTGCCCAGTTGGCGTCGCTGCGCGGGGTCCCACTCCTCCGACAGCAGGCCCACGTCGTTGGCGGACGACAGCGCACGTCCGAACAGTTCGCGGGCCGCGTCCTTGCGGCCGGTCGCGGCGAGTGCGTCGGCGAGCCAGAACGAGCAGGCCAGGAAGGCGCCTTCGGTGCCGGGCAGGCCGTCGGTGCCGGTGTCGCTGGCGTAGCGGCGGACGAAGCCGTCGTGGTCCAGCCCGGCGCGCACCGCGTCCACGGTGCGGGTCACCCGGGGGTCCTCGGGCGGCAGGAATCCGGTCTTGGCGATGAACAGGGTGGCCGCGTCCAGTTCCCGGCCCCCGTAGTGCTGGACGAACACGCCCCGCTCCGGGTCGTAGCCGTGCGCGCAGACATCGGCGTGGATGGTGTCGCGCAGCTCCCGCCAGCGGTCGACGGGTGCCGGGAGGCCGGTCGCCTCCGCCATCCGTACGGCACGGTCCGCGGCGACCCAGGACATGACTTTGGAGTGCACCCAGTGCTTGCGGCCGGCCCGGCCCTCCCAGAGTCCTTCGTCGGGCTCCTGCCAGTGTTCGCCCAGGAAGGCCATCAACTTCCGCAGCAGCGTCCAGACATGACGCTCCATCGGGATGCCGGCGACCAGGGCGAGGTAGAGGGTGTCGACGACCTCGCCGTAGATGTCGAGCTGGAGCTGCTCGACGGCGGCGTTGCCGAAGCGGACCGGGACGGAGTCCTCGTAACCGGGCAGCCAGTCCGCCGCGGTCTCCGGGAGCCGGCGCTCGCCGCCGACGCCGTACACGGTCTGGAGGTCCCCGGGGTCGCCGGCGATGGCCCGCACCAGCCAGTGCCGCCAGGCCGCCGCCTCCTCCCGGAAGCCGCCGCGCAGCAGTGCGGAGAGGGTCATGCTGGAGTCGCGCAGCCAGCAGAAGCGGTAGTCCCAGTTGCGTACGCCGCCGATGCGTTCCGGCAGGGATGCGGTGGCGGCGGCGACGATGCCGCCGGTGGGCTGGTAGGCGAGGGCTTTGAGGGTGATCAGCGAGCGGACCACGGCGTCCCGCCATTCGCCCTGGTAGCGGCAGCCGGCCGTCCACTTCCGCCATTCCTCGGTGGTTTCCCGGAGGGCGTGTTCCGGGTCGACGCGGTGGCTGGTGGCCAGGTGGGAGGGCTGCCAGGTCAGGACGAAGGGCAGCCGGTCACCGGCCGTGACGGTGAATTCGGAGCGGGTGCTGCCGTCGTGCCCGAAGGTGTGCACGCCCGGCGGGACGCGCAGCCACGCGGAGTCGGGGCCCGCGACGGCGATCCGGTGCCGGTCGGTGCGCCGCACCCAGGGCGCCGTGCGGCCGTAGTTGAAGCGCAGCCGCAGGTCACCGCGCATCTCGACGCTGCCGCTGAGGCCTTCGACGAGGCGTACGAGGCGGGGTGCGTGGTCGCGCTGCGGCATGAAGTCGACGACCCGTACGGTGCCGGTGGCGGTCTCCCAGTGTGTTTCCAGGACGAGGGTGTCGCCGCGGTATGCGCGGCCGGTGCACTGCCGGGCGCCGGTGGGGGCGATCCGCCAGTGGCCCTGGCGTTCGTCGCCGAGGAGGGCGGCGAAGCAGGTGGGCGAGTCGAAGCGGGGCAGGCAGAGCCAGTCGACCGAGCCGTCCCTGCCGACCAGCGCGGCGGTCTGCAGATCGCCGAGCAGGGCGTAGTCCTCGATTCTTCCGGGCATGGCGGCTCCCTCGCTGGATTCCATTCTCGGGGGCCCGGCAGGTCTTCGCGAGCCGCTCGTCCGGCGTGTGCCCCGCCCGGTTTCGGCTGGTCCGCTTGCGTGGGTTGTGGGATCGTAGGAGGCTTTTTCTGCGGGGGTTGGGTCCTCTTGGCTGGTCTCCTGGCGCGAAGAGGTGCTGTATGGCGCGACAGCATTGGGTTCCCGAGGGCACGGATCAGGACACCCCGAACGTCGCCCGGGTTTACGACTGTTATCTGGGTGGTTCGCACAACTTCGCGGTGGACCGGGAGATGGCCCGCAAGGCGATCTCCATGTGGCCGGACCTTCCGCTGATCATGCGCGCCAACCGTGCGTTCCTGCGGCGGGCGGTGCAGTTCCTCGCCGGGGAGGGCATCACCCGATTCCTGGACATCGGCTCCGGGATCCCGACGTTCGGCGCGGTCCACGAGGTCGCCCGCGAGATCCGGCCCGATACCAGGGTCGTCTATGTCGACCTCGACCCGGTGGCCGTGCAGCACAGCCGGCTGATCCTGGAGGGCGATCCGCTGTGCCGGGTGGTCCAGGAGGACATGCGCGATCCCGAAGCCCTGCTGGCGCATCCCGCGGTCGCCGAGTTGCTGCGGCCCGGGGAGCCGGTGGGGGTGCTGCTGGTGGCCGTCCTCCACTTCGTCAAGGACGAGGAGGATCCGGGGCGGATCGTGCGGGTCCTGCACGACGCGGTGCCGTCGGGCAGTGCGCTGGTGGTCTCCCATGCGTCGCGGGAGGGACGGCCCGAGGTGGTCGAGGAGCACGAGGAGCTGTACAAGCGCACGCCGACGCCGATCACCATGCGCACCAGGGACCAGATCGTGGCACTCTTCGACGGCTTCGAACCCGTCGAGCCGGGCGTGGTCTACATGCCGGAATGGCATCCTGACCTGCCGGATTCGGTGGGACCGCATCCGGAGTTGATGTGCGGCCTGGCGGGAGTGGGGCGCCGGTTGTGAACACTCCGGCGGCCGGGACGCTCGACGCTCCTTCGGCCCGCTTCCGCGACGCTTGGTCGCGTCTGTTGCATGCGGAACACGGGGCAATGTTGAGTCCGGCCGTGCTGGGCGCGTTGGTGTCCACCACCGCGGAACTGCTGCGGCGCGCCCACGACGACGACCCGTTCGACGTCGCGTCGGCCGAGCAGGCCGGATCGTTGCTGGTGGAAGCGCACTTCACGGATTCCGGCGTGCTGGCGCGGGCGGTGGCGCTGCTACAGAGCTGGCCGGCGGCGGACGACCGGGGGCCGGCGCTGACCGGCGCGTTCGCCGCGGGCTGGTCGGCGGCGCTGCGCGAACGCACGTTGCGGGAGCAGGAGTCGATGCGGCTCGCCGTCGACATGGCGCGCAAGGGCGCGGAGAAGGCGCTCTTCGCTTCGGAGGCCAGGTTCCAGGCGGTGTTCGAGACGGCCGCGATCGGGATCGGGATCGGCGACCTCGACGGGAACATCCTCGCGGTGAACGGCGCACTGGAGGGGATGTTCGGCGCGCCCGCCTCGGAGATCCGCAATCTGAGCGTCGACATGCTGGTGCATCCCGAGGACGCGCCCGGCGTCTGGGACGCGTACCGCGAGCTGATCACCGGCAAGCGGGAGCACTTCCAGTGCGACAAGCCGTACTACCGGCGCGACGGCGAGGTGATCTGGACGCATCTGACGGTGTCGCTGATCCGCGACGAGGAGGGCGTGCCGCGCTACCAGGTGGCGATGCTGGAGGACATCACCGACCCGCACCGGATGCAGGAGCGGCTGCGCTATCAGGCCACCCACGATCCGCTGACCGGACTCCCGAACCGTACGGCGTTCTTCGAGCGGCTGGAGGGGCTCTTCGAGGAGAGCACCGAGCCGGCCGCCCGCTTCGGTCTGTGCTCGGTGGACCTGGACGGTTTCAAGGGCATCAACGACAGTCTCGGGCACGAGGCGGGCGACCAGCTGTTGGCGTTGGTCTCGGACCGGTTGCAGTCCTGCCTCGCGCCGATGGGTCACCTGGTGGCGCGGCTGGGCGGTGACGAGTTCATCGTGCTGCTGGAGCACTGCCGGGGTCCGCAGGAGGGGATCGCGGTGGCCCAGACGGTGCTGGGGGCGCTGGCCCCGCCGTTCCTGATCGGGGATCAGCAGCTGGGTATCCGGGCGAGCATCGGCGTGGTGGAGCAGCAGATCTCCGCGACGACTCCCGGGGCCGCGATGCGCAGCGCCGACCTGACGATGTACCGGGCGAAGAAGGAGGGCCGCGGCCGGTGGACGCTCTTCGACCCGGAGCGCAACGCGGTGGCGGCCAGCAAGTACGCGATGTCGGTACGGATTCCGATGGCGCTGGACCGCGGTGAGTTCTTCATCGAGTACCAGCCGCTGTGTTCACTGTCCGACGGGGCGATGGTGGCGGTCGAGGCGCTGGTGCGCTGGCGCCACCCGGAGTTGGGGGTGCTGGGACCGGACGAGTTCATCACCAGCGCCGAGGACAGTGGGCTGATCATTCCGCTGGGGCGCTGGGTGCTGTTGCAGGCATGTGAGCAGACGGCGCGGTGGGCGGCCAGGTTCGGTTCCGCGGCGCCGCGGATCAACGTCAATCTGGCGGTGCGCCAGGCGCGCAACGCCGGGCTGCTGGCCGACATCGACCGGATTCTGCGGACCAGCGGCCTCGAACCGGGGCGCCTCCAGCTGGAGATCACGGAGAGCGCGATGCTGGGCCCGCGCGATCCGGCGCTGCCGGCCCTGCGCGCGCTGGTCGACATGGGTGTCTCGCTGACCGTGGACGACTTCGGTACCGGCTGGTCGAACCTGGCGTATCTGCGGCATCTTCCGGTGTCCGGGCTGAAGATCGCCGGGTCCTTCGTCGAGGATCTGCGGACGGCGCCGGCCGAGGAGGGCGATCCCCTGGGCCAGCGCATCATCGGTGGTCTGGTGTCGCTGGCGCATTCACTGGGGCTGACGGTGACGGCCGAGGGCGTGGAGACGGAGGCGGACGCGGCACGGCTGCGGGAGCTGGGCTGCGACTGGGCGCAGGGCTGGTACTACGGCCGTCCGGCACGGCCCGGTGACATCACCCGCAGGATCGCGGAGGCCGCGAACTCGGCGGCGGCGCGGTGAGGCCGGGAAAGATGTGAGACGCGTCCGGGGCTCGCGTCAGGGGCTCCAGCAGACTTCAGGACGATAAATCACAAATTCAACCAAACCGGGCAAATCTCTTGACTGCGGCCGGGCTCCGTATCCACCATGAAGACCTGGCACCGTACCCCGTGCGGACCCCGTTTCCGCATTCCCGTACGGACAGCACATTTGCCAGTTGTGGTGGTCGACGCTTCCCGCGTCCGAGAACGACCTGACGCCTCAGCGTCCGGGGCCGAGCGATCCGGGTGCACATTTCACCCCGCCCCCCGTGGCTCGTTTCTCCACTCGTCCGAAGGCGCAGCGCCTTCTGACCACATCGGGTCTGCCCGGTGTCGATGACCCGTGGGCACGCCCGTTGCCTCTCGCCAGGCACGTCAGCGCCAGGCAGTTAGGCAGTCCCCCATGTGTTCCGTCCTGCCCTCAGCAACGACACCGCGCACCGTGGACGGCGGCCGCCCCCTGTGCCGGACGAGTGACCGCCTCACCTGCACGCCACCGCTGCGCCACGCGTGCGAGCGGCCGATCCGACACATCGTCAGTTCGGTGCTCCCGGTGCACCACAAGGCCCGCAACATCGCCTGGGTCTTCCGGCGCAGCCTCACCCTTCCCCGTCGCGGCGGGCGCTCGCATCTGCACGCGGTCTCCGACGGCCGCCGAGTGCCGCGGACCCTGATCGCCGAACGCCCGTGTGCCCGGCGCTCGACACCCGTGGGTGTGGGGAAGCAATGAACGGCCTCGGCCGGCGGACCGCAGCGGCCTGCCCCCGCCTTGCCGCCCGCGACTCGCTCTACACCCCCGCCCGCGTCGTCGAGCTGGACCTGGAGGTGCCTGGTGTGCTGCGTTCACCAGGCGGCGCCCCGGCCGACGCACCGGACGGACGCGTGTTGGCGTTGGTGCGGCTGCATGGACACCCGCTCGGACTGGTCAGCGCTCACGGTGCCCTCGGGGACACCGCGGGGCTGTACCGGACGCTGGCCGACGCCGCACACCGCCAGCTGAACACGTCTGCCGCCGAACGGGACGCACGCCCGCACCCCGGACGCACCGTCCGGGCCGCGGAACCGGGCGACCCGCCGGCGGTCAGTGTCATCGTTGCCACCCACAACCGGCCCGAACCGCTCCGCAGGTGCCTCAACAGCCTGCTGCGGTCCGGCCATCCGTCCTTCGAGATCATCGTGGTGGACAGCGCCCCTTCCGACGACGCCGCGGAGAAACTGGTCCGCGAGCGCTATACGGCCCGGGTCAGGTATGTGAGGGAGTCCTTGGCGGGCCTGGCCCGGGCACACAACCGCGGGCTCGCCGTGGCGCACGGCCGGATCTGCGCCTTCACCGACGACGACGCCCTGGTCGACCCGGGCTGGATCGCCGCGCTGGACCGTGCTTTCGCCGACCGCGCGGCCGACCCGGACACGGACGGCGAGCGGGTCGACTGCGTCACCGGCCTGATCCTGCCCGCGGACCTGAAGACCGCCGCACAGTGCGCCCACGAAGGACACGGCGGTTTCAGCAAGGGATTCACCCGGCGCAGCTGGTCGGTGGCGCGCCCGCCCACCGACCCGCTGTTCCCCTTCACCGCGGGGCAGTACGGCTCCGGCGCCAACATGGCGTTCCGCACCGACGTCCTGCGCGAACTCGGCGGCTTCGCCCCGGCGGTCTGGACCGGCACACCCTCGCAGGGCGGCGACGAGCTGCTGGCCTTCTTCCGGGTGCTCGCGGCCGGCAGCGTCATCGTCTACCAGCCGGACGCCATCGTCTGGCACCGCCACCGCCCCACCCCCGCCGCCGCGCCGGCCCCAGCATTCCACCGCGGCGGCGGGCTCGACGCGTTCCCGACCGCCGCGCTCCGGCGCCTTCCCACCGCCCTACGAGGGCCGCTCCGCCGGGCGTTCGGACATCTCCGCAGCCTGTACGGCTATCGCCGCCGCGCCGCACGGGCGTGATCGCATGGGTTCACAAGGGCGTGATCGTACGGGTTCGCACGCCGCTCTCCCCTGCCCGGCCGAGCCCGCCGGGGTTCCGTACCCGACCGTGCTGCGACGCCGCGTCAGATGCTCGGCGCTCGTCCTCGTCCACCGTGTCCTGCCGGGCCGCGAACCAGGAGCCCGGGACGGCGCCAGGGCCACCGACCCCGGGGCCGCGGAGTTCCGCCGTGCGTCTCCCGAACCGGTGGTGGCCGGTGCGCACTCCCCGAAGGGCCGATCATGAGTGCCGTGCCCGTCTTCGTCTACCACTCGGTGAGCACCGACCCTCCCGAGTGGATCGCTCCGTACACGGTCACGCCGCGGGTCTTCGCGGAGCACCTCGACCGGATCGCCGACGCCGGACTCACCGTGGTGCCACTGCGGCGGCTGGTCGCCGCGATGCGGGGCGGTCCGCCCCTGCCGACCCGCTCGGCCGTGCTCACCTTCGACGACGGGTTCGCCGACTTCTACTGGAGCGTCACCCCGCTCCTCACCGACCGCCAGGTGCCCGCCACGGTCTACATCACCACCGGCGTCATCCATCCGCCCGGCGGCAGCCCCGAAGGCAGCCTGCTGCCCCCCGCGCCCATGCTGTCCTGGCGTCAGATCGCCACCCTCGACGCCCTGGGCTTCGAGATCGGCGGCCACTCCGTCACCCATGCGCAGCTGGACACCCTGTCCGCCGAGAAGGCGTGGCACGAGATCGTCGACAACAAGCGGCGCCTGGAGGACGTGCTCAGCCACCCGGTCTACGCCTTCGCCTACCCGCACGGCTACTCCAGCGCGGCCGTCCGTCGCACCGCACGGGAAGCCGGCTGGACCTCGGCATGCGCCGTACGCAACGCGTTCAGCTCCGTCACCGACGAGCCGATGCGCATCGCCCGCCTGATGGTGCGCGCCGACACCTCCCCGGAACGCTTCACCCAGTGGACCCTCGGCATGGGCGCACCGGCCGCCCCGCTGCCCGAATCCCTGCAGACCAAGGGCTACCGCCTGTACCGCCGGGCCCGCGCCCTGCTCGGCCGCCCGGTCGAGGGACCGCCGGGCCCTGGTGCGATGCCATGACGCCGCGTCTGGGGGCGAGCCGGCTCGAAAGCGGCCTAGGGCCTGCCCAGCTCAGCGTCGAGCAGAGCGTCCAGGCCGGCCGCCAGCCCCCGTACACCGCCGTGTTCGGCGAGGGACGGAGCGGTCCTGCGGAGCCTGGGGAGTTCCTGTGCCGGCATACGGTGCAGTCCCAGCCGGAACGCCGGGTCGGGCTCTTCGGGGTTGTCCACCATGGCCCGCAGTTCCACGAAGATATAGCCGAGGACCCAGCTGCTGAAGGCGCGGAAGGCCGCCGAAGCACCCTTCTCGTCGAGGCCGGCCTGCTCTTCCAGCAGGGTCAGCACGCGCTCGTGGTCCTTGAGGACGGCCAGCGGGCGGCGGGCCAGGGGGACCGCCAGCATGCGCGTGGCCAGCAGCGGCACCACATGCGGGTGGGCCAGGGCGACCCGGTACGTCGCCTGGGCGATCCGATGGAGTTCGGCGCGCCATGCGGGCCCGTCGGCGACGGGGACCCGGGTGGCGTCGGTGTCGGCCAGGTCGTCCTCCAACTCCAGGTAGAGGGCCTCGACCAGGCCGTCCAGAAGCGCGTCCTTGCTGCGTGCGTACCGGTACAGCGCCATGGCCTCCACGCCGAGCTCGGCTCCCACCCTGCGCATGCTCAGCGCCGAGAGACCTTCGCGGTCCACCAGCTCCAGAGCGGTGGCCAGTACGCGTTCCCGGCTCAGCCGCCCGTAGTGGCCGCGGTCCCCGGCGCGGCGCCCGTTGGCCCTGCCGCGCTGCCCGGCGTCCTTGTCCCTCTTGGCCATGTCTGCACTCCAGCCCGGACGTGCGAAATGTACGGATACATCGTAAATATTTTGCTTCACTCCACGTCTTGACCATAGGGGAAAATGGGAGAAAAGTGTATGTATACGACCAAAACTTAGACGCTATAGATACACCAGCAGCACGTCAGCAATGCGGAGCGTCCTCATGACGCCAACCGATCACCCCCTCCGAGGGCCGATCCGATGAGCCGGCTCGTCGCCCTCGCCGCGATCGCGCTGATCGCCTATCCGCTGTTCCTCGGAATCCTGATGGCCGCCTTCGGTGGGCACCGCGCCCGCCGGTGGTTCGGCAGACTCCGCCGGAGTCAGCAGAGCCTGATCGCCCTCGGCCTGGCCGCCGTGCTGGCCGGTGGTCTGTGGTCGTGGCCGAACGTGGTGGCACCCAGGCTCTCCGCCGAGCCGACGAACTGCGCTCCGACCACGCCCGCACAGCCGGCGAAAGCCGTGTCCCGCCTGCCCGGCGCCGACCTCTCCGGCCCGACCACGCCCCCGCGACACCAGGGGCCCGGAGCGCTGAGCGGACAGGCCGCGCCCACCGTGCAGCACCACGGGCGGCGCGCCCTCGTCCTCTACGACGGCGGCAGGGGGAAATGGGAGAACCAGCTGAACGCCCAACAGGCGGCCCATCTCGCCTCGCACTTCGGCACCTGGTCCGTCAAGCCGGTGTCCCAGTACAGGCCCGATGAGATGCGGAAGTACTCCGCGGTGCTGTATTTCGGGTCGTCGCCGTCCGCCCGCATCCCGTCGTCCTTCCTCGACGACGTACTGACCACGCGGGTCCCCGTGGTGTGGGCCGACCAGAACCTGAAGCGGCTGGCGGACCACAACCCCACGGCGTGGAAGTCCCGTTACGCCTTCCACACGACGGGCCCCAACCTCGACGGCGTCACCCGCGTCACGTACCGGGGCACCACGCTGACCCGCCTGACCGAACCCGGGGACGCCGGGATCCGGAACATACGGATCGACGACCCGCACAAGGCGAAGGTGCTGGCCGAGGGGCAGCGCCCGGACGGCAGCGGCTCCCCCTGGGCCGTCCGTGCGGGGAATCTCTGGTACATCGGCGAGAACCCCTTCGACTACGTCACGGCCTCCGACCGGTATCTGGCCTTCAGCGACCTGCTCTTCGACGTGCTGGCCCCCGGCACCCCGAACCGCCACCGCGCGCTGGTCCGGCTGGAGGACATCTCCCCGAACTCCGACCCGGGCCAGCTCCGGGCGGTCGCGACCTGCCTCCACCAGGCCCGGGTGCCGTTCAGTTTCGGCGTCATCCCCGTCTACGCGGACCCCCGGGGAGCGGCGAACGGCGGCAAGCCGACGACGTTCGCCCTCAAGGACCGGCCGGAGCTGGTCGCGGCGCTCCGCTACATGATCGGCCACGGCGGCACGATGGTGATGCACGGAGTGACCCATCAGCTCGACCACAAGCCCAACCCGTATGACGGGGTCAGCGGCTCCGACTACGAGTTCGTCACCGCGCACCAGAACGCGAAGCAGGACGTCGTCATGGACGGCCTGGTGCCCGGCCATGCGCGCGAGCGGACCCTGGCGCGTCTCGACCGCGGCCTCGCCGAGTTCAAGGCCGCGGGACTGCCCCGGCCACAGGTCTTCGAGTTCCCCCACTACGCGGCCGGGCCCGACGACTACCAGGCGGTGGGGCAGCGGTTCGGCTACCGCTACGACGAGACGATGACCTATGCCAGCTCGCTGTCCGGCGGTGTCCCCGACCTGCGGCAACGTGACGACCAGTTTTATCCGTACGTGGTCAGGGACGTGTACGGCACGGCGGTGATCCCGGAGAGCCTGGGCAATGTCGAGGCCACCGGGCACAACGGCCGTCCGCCACGCGGCCCCAAGGACATCGTGGGCGCGGCCCGGCGCACCCTGGTCGTCCGTGACGGTGTGGCCAGCTTCTTCTACCACCCGCCCCTGGGCCCCGGGAAGCTGCGGGAAATCCTGCAGGGCATCCGCGACCTCGGCTACCGGTTCGTCGGCCCGCAGGACGTCATGAGGTGAACGGCATGCCGACCTCCCTGCCCCGGCTCATCGGTGACCTGTTCGGACGACGGTCCCCACAGCCCCCTACGGCGCCCGTACAGCGCGGCTTCGCCCTGCCCACGTACGAGGCCGGTGGATACGACGATCCGCACGCGTCCGAGCATCTGCGGCAGATCGCGCTCACCGGCGCCAACTGGATCCAGCTGAACCCCACCTGGTACCAGCCGAACCCCGCCACGCAGGTCATCCGGCCGACCTCGATGACCGCGGCCGACACGGGAGTCACCCGGATGACCTCCCTGGCCCACCTACAGGGCCTGAAGGTGCTGCTCAAGCCGCATGTCGACCTCGATGACGAGTCCGACCGCGCGACCATCCGCCCCCCGGACCCCGAAGGCTGGTTCGCCGCCTACACGGACTTCATCACCCACTACGCACGCATCGCGGCCTACGGTGCCGACGCGTTCGCCATCGGCACCGAACTCGCCGGCACGGCCGGTGACCGCCACCACTGGCTGGCCGTCGCCGCCCGGGTCCGCGAGGTCTACCGTGGCCCGCTGCTCTACGCGGCGAACTACGACGAGTACGAAGGCGTCGCCTTCTGGGATGCGGTCGACCTGATCGGGATCGATGCCTACTGGCCGCTGAGCGACCGCCCGAACAGCGATGTCCGGCAATTGGTCCGGGCGTGGCACCCGATCCGCGAGCGCCTGGCGCGGTTCGCCGACCGGGTCCGCAAGCCCATCGTCTTCACCGAGGCGGGATACACCAGCGTGCACGGCGGGGTGACGGCTCCTTACTCGTGGACCGTCTCACCGGTGCCCGACGCCGCCGAGCAGGCCGCCGGCTACGAAGCGCTGCTGCGCGCCTTCACCGGCCGGCCGTGGTGGGCCGGTGTGCACTGGTGGGTCTGGGAACAGCTCCCCACCCTCGGCAGCCGGGCCAGGGCACTCGACTACTCCGCCCACGGCAAGGAAGCCGAGCGCGTGGTCGCCCGGTGGTGGGACACGCACAGAGAGGCACCACCCACATGACTCTGGCCTCAGTAGTCCTGCTCTGCTTCCTGCTCTACGCCCTGGGCATGTTCGCCTTCGGCCGGGGACAGGCCGGTCCGGAGCCGGACGAGCACACCGCGACGGACACCGACCGGCTGCTGTTCGTCTTCGTACTGCCCTGTCTCGACGAGGAACTCGTCATCGGCGCGAGCCTGGAGCGGCTGCTGGCGCTGCCGGACCGCAACTGGGTGGCTCTTGTCGTCGACGACGGCTCGGACGACGCCACCGCCGACATCGTCGAGCGCTACACCGATCCCCGGATCCGGCTGCTGCGGCGCGTCCCGCCGCTCGCCCGCCAGGGCAAGGGCGAGGCGCTCAACGCGGCGTACCGGCACATCCGCACGGTGCTGGCCAGGACACCGGCGTTCTCCGGGTACGGCGCGGACGACATCGTGCTGGTGGTCGTGGACGCCGACGGCCGGGTGCGGTCCGACGCGCTGTCCGTGGTGGCCCCGATGTTCCGGCCGCCGGACGTCGGTGCCGTCCAGATCGCCGTACGGATCCACAACGCCGGTTCGGGTCTCCTGGCCCGGCTGCAGGACATCGAGTTCGTCACCTACACCGAGATCTTCCAGCGCGCCAGGAGCCGGATCGGCAGCGCCGGGCTGGGCGGCAACGGCCAGTTCACCCGGCTCTCCGCCCTGGAGACGCTGGGCGACAGCCCGTGGAACCGCTGTCTCACCGAGGATCTCGACCTCGCCGTACGGCTGGTCTCCCAGGGCTGGCGCACCCGCTTCACGCCCCGGACCCATGTGTCCCAGCAGGGCCTGACCCGGCTTCGCCCCTTCCTGCGCCAGCGCACCCGGTGGTTCCAGGGCCATCTGCAGTGCGCCGCCGGAATCCCCAGGATCCTGCGGGCCCAGCTGGCCGTCCCCATCGCCACCGACCTGCTGATCACGCTGACCCTGCCGCTGCTGGTCCTGCTGACGACGCTGTCCGTGGTGGCCTTCTACGTGGGTGGGATCGCGCTGGTGACGGGCGACGGGGCGAGTACGGCACTGCAGGCGCTGACCGCGAACCACGGACTGGCCCTGATCATCTGGTGCCTCGTCTCCTTCGGCGTGGCACCCGTATGCGCCTACGTGTATGCCCGCGCCGACGAGCGGACCGGCTTCCTGCGCAGCGTGGCCTACGCGTTCCTCTTCATCTTCTACTGCTACCACTGGCTGCCCGTCGGCTGGCTGGCGGTCGGCCGGCAACTGCTCCGCCGCAGCGCATGGACGAAGACCAGGCGACTTCCCGAACAGCCACAGCCCGACGCCGAGACCGTCGGATGACGGTCCCCACCCCTCACCCTTCCGGCCTCTCTCACATGCGGTGATCTCATGTCTTCCATAGGCTTCTCGCACGCGCTGGCCGCGGGGCCCGGCGACACGTCGAGCCGCGCGGTACACGTGGCGGTCGTTCTCGGCACCAGGCCCGAGGCCATCAAACTGGCCCCGGTCCTGCGGGCCATGGAGAACTCGCCGCTGTTCTCACCCGTGCTGGTCAGCACCGGCCAGCACCGGGACATGCTCGCGCAGATGCTGCCAAGGCTCCGGCTCACCATGGGCCACGACCTTGCGGTGATGCGCGAGCGCCAGCAACTGTCCACGCTCACCGCCCGTCTGATCGGCCGGCTGGGCGAGGTGATCCGCGAGGAACGGCCCGATCTGGTGATGGTGCAAGGCGACACGAGCAGCACGCTGTGCGGGGCCCTCGCGGCCTTCTACGACCACGTTCCGGTGGCCCATGTGGAGGCCGGGCTGCGCAGCGGCGTCATCGACGACCCGTTCCCCGAGGAGCTGAACCGCCGGCTGGTCACCCAGATGACACGGTGGCACTTCGCGCCGACGCCGCGCGCGGCCGCGGCGCTGACCGACGAGGCGGTGCCCGCCGAGCGGGTCATGGTGACGGGCAACACGGTCATCGACAGTCTCCTGTGGGCCCGCCGCCAGGGCGAGGGCCGTTCGGCCTTCGTCAGCGACCGGCGGGGCCTGTTGGTGACACTGCACCGGCGGGAGAACCAGGGGCCCCGGATGCGGGCGCTCGCCGCCACGCTGCTGAAACTGGCGGAACGCCGGGACGTCGAGGTGCTGGTCCCGCTCCACAAGAGCCCCGCCGTACGCGATGTGCTCCTGCCGGCCCTGGGCGGCCATCCGCGGATCACCCTGACCGAGCCGCTGGACTACTTCGACTTCATCGCCACCCTGGCCGCCTGCGAACTCGTGCTCACCGACTCCGGCGGCGTACAGGAAGAGGCGCCGAGCTTCGACAAGCCGGTACTGGTGCTCCGGGAGACGACCGAACGTCCCGAGGTGGTCCGTGCGGGCGCCGCCGAGCTCGTCGGCACCGATCCCGGCGCGGTGCATACGGCGGCGGCCTCCCTGCTGGACGACCCGGTGCGGTACCGGCACATGGCAGGCATCCACAACCCGTTCGGCGACGGCCATGCCGCCGACCGGATCGTCGCCCGGCTGGCCCGCGACTTCGGCCGGACCCTGGCGCCGGCTCCCGCCCTGGAGGTCACGGCCGCATGAGAGGTCTCGCCCGGCGGCCGGTCACGTCGTATTCCGTCCTGCTCCTGATGACACTGGCGACGCCGCTGTCCGCCTGCGGCACGTCCCCGAGCGCGGAGCCGCAGCGGACGGTGTGGACCGAGGGCACCGAACACGGGCCCTGGCGGACCGTGTTCAACGGCCACGGCACCGTCGACGAGCGGAACGGCACCATCGTCCTGGCGCCCCGCCCGGCCCGGCGCCCTGACGTGACGCATGCGGCGCTGGTGCTGTCCACGGCCACTTACGGAGATCTGACCTACCGGCTGCGGATGCGCACGGCGAAGCAGCTGCGCACGCCCACCCCCAACCTGTGGGAGGCCGGCTGGGTGGTCTGGCACGCCACCGGTCACACCCGCTTCTACTACCTGATCCTCAAGCCCCATGGCTGGGAACTGGGCAAGGTCGATCCCTCGTGCCCGGAGAAGCAGTGCTTCCTCGCGACGCACCGGGGCTCGTATGACATCCACTCCTGGCACCACGTCCAGGTGCAGCAGCGCGGCGCCACCATGACCCTCCACGTCGACGACGAACCGCTGGTCACCTACACCGACCGCCGGAATCCGTATACGCGCGGGTCGGTGGGCCTCTACACGGAGGACGCGGTGGTCGAGTTCAAGGACATCACCGTGCGGGGGCGCCGGATCTCCGGGTGATCCGGCTCGTCGGAGTGCGGCGCACTCCCCGCACGGGCCCCGAGACAATCTCGTTATGATCCCCGGATCGCCCCCCGCCCCCAGCACCGCAGAAGGACACCCCCACCTGTGAAGAAGAGCGCGATAGCCGGAGGCTGCGTCCTCGGTCTCCTCGTCATCGCCGGCGCCTGCAAAGGGAGCGCCACCGCCGGTGACCCGTTGACTCTCGCCGAGTACCAGAAGATCAAAGCCGGCAGCAGCGCGGAAACCCTGTTCCGCTATGCGACCACCTGCCAGCAGGATGGCGAAACCCAGCCGGCCGACGGCTATCCGACCACCTGGACGTGCTTCGGCACCGACGGCAGCAGCGCGGTGTTCTTCTATTCCGAGGGCGAGTTGTTCAGCAAGGCGCAGTCCGGGCTCGTGTAGGGGATCCCGGTGGGAAAAGGCGAGCTGAGGGGAAGCGGAGGGAAGTGACGTAAGTCACGCAACGGGGCGGTGTCATGCCCGTTTTCGGTGGTCACTGATGGCCGCTCAGGGGCCTCTCACGCCGCCGAATATGCTCCCGACGCTTTCCGTTCAGCAAATGTTCATAAATCCAGGCCAGTTCACAGGCGCTTTCCAGCCACCCCCGCTGAGGGCCGATGGGCTGCGGTGTCAGCGTCGAAGGCTTGATCGGGTCCTTTCACTTCTCACCCTCAGGCGGGCCCCCGCCTTCACGGATTCCTCACATACCTGCTGAACTAAGGTCAGGAGGTATGCGAACGGGATGGTTCAACCGGCATCTGACGCTCCATCACTTCGACCTGAAAACGGCTCAAAGACCAACGCTGATTAGCGGATGCTACTTTCCGGAAGCACGTGATCACATGTAGCGTTCGTGTGGACCGGAGCCGTGGCGTCCATCACGTCATGGCTGAGTACGGGCATGACGCGAGCGCCTCACCTCGGCGCTGGTCCGCGTCGCGATCGCCCCGCAGTAGGTCTGCACATCGAACGTCGAGCACCGCCATGTCTGTCCGTACACGCCTGCTTTGCAAGAGGAATGGGCCGAGACCATGTTCATGAACTCCTCGACGACCCTTACGTTGCTACCGGAGGCCGAGTTCGGCGAGCCGGCGGACGCCGGGCCGGGCGAAGGGCCACCTCTGGCAGTCGACCGACTTCCGGACGGGAAGTGGCAACTCACCCTGCACGACCTCGAACCGGTGTCGGTCCACCGGCTTCCCTCGGACGAGGTCCACATCATCCTGGCCCCGCCGGGCGGTGAACCGGCTCCGCCGCGGGCCTCCGCCGGTCCCCCGCGATCCCTCGCGGTCGCCGCACCCGACCCGATCCAGGTCGACACAGCGGCGCGGACGATATCCGTCGAGGGCCGCCAGATCTGCCTTCCCCGGCTGGAATTCGATCTGCTGGCCCACCTTGTGCTGCATCCGCAACGCGCCTTCACCCGGGAGCAGTTGATGACCGCGGTATGGCCCACCTGCCATTCCAGCGCGCGCACCGTCGACGTCCATATCGCCCGGCTGCGGCGGCGTCTGGGGCCGCGGGTGCGGGACTCCATCAGCACGGTGTTCGGCATCGGGTACAAGTACCTGCCGCACCCGTAAGGCGGCGCCCCGGACACCCCGCCCCCCTCCCGCCGGCCGTCCCCGGTCGGGAGGGGCCCGGCGGACGGCGGTCACTGGAGGGCGTGGACCGCCGCGCGGAACACCGCCGGCATCCCGGCCGCCAACGGAACGATCAGACGAGCGCCGGCCGCGCTGCCGCCCACCCGCAGCAGCCCCTCCGTCAGCAGCCGGTGCCGCCGTGTCAGCCGCCGCCACTCCGCCTCGTACGCCTGTGGCCGGCCCGCCTTCAGACAGCGGACTGCGGCGTCCGCCGAGGCCAGCGCGAGGGCGATGCCCTCGCCGGTGAGCGCGTCGACATAGCCCGCCGCGTCGCCCACCAGCAGCACCCGGCCCACGGTGCGGCGGGCCACCCGCTGCCGGAGCGGACCGGCGCCTCGTACCGCGCCGGCCGGCGCACCGTCGAGCAACGGGGCCAGCGCCGGGAAGGCGGCCAAGTGGGCGTCGAAACCCCGCCGTTCGGCACTGAGGACGGCCACCCCCACGCATTCCGGGCCGACCGGCGTCACATACACCTCGCCCGGGGAGGGGAGGCAGCGGGTGCCGGCCCTGGACGGGGCACCGCCCCCGGGCCAGTGGACCTCCACGAAGTCCGTCCACGGGCGTACGCGGTAGTGCCGCCGCAGGCCGTAGCGCCGGGGGCGGGCGCAGCGGGCGTCCAGGCCCAGGGCACCGCGGATCGGTGAGTGCAGGCCGTCCGCCGCGATGAGCCAGCGCGCCCGGACGCCGGCGGCGCTCACCCCGTCCTCGCTCTGCCGCACCTCGCCGACCTTCCCGGTCAGGACCTTGACGCCGAGTTCGGCGGCCCGCCAGGAGAGCGCGGCGTGCAGCGCGGTACGGCGCATGCCGAGGCCCGACGCCGCGCGGAAGGGCGCTTCGGCCCGCCGCCGTCCGTCGACGTAGCGGATGCCGCGCAGCGGAAGTCCCCCGGCGACATCGACTCCGAGCGCGTCGAGGGCGCGTACGCCGCCCGGCATGATGCCCTCTCCGCACGCCTTGTCCACCGGGGTGGCGCGCGGCTCGATCACCACCGCCTCCATGCCGGCGAGCGCCGCGTGGATCGCGGTGCCGAGTCCGGCCGGTCCGCCGCCCGCCACCAGCAGGTCGATCACAGGCCCGCGCCCACCGTGTCGGCCGGGGAGCCGGGGCGGCGGCCCGGGGCACACGCCGCGGCGAGTGCCCGGCTCTCGCAGCGGATCCGTACGGTGAGCAGCGCGGCGTTGAGGACGCCGAAGAGCAGCGCGGTCAGCCAGCCGCCGCGTACGAGGGGCAGTGCGAGCCCTTCCGCCACCACGGCCAGGTAGTTGGGGTGGCTCAGCCGGCGGTACGGCCCGCCGCGCACCAGGGGGAGGCCGGGCACCACCAGCACCCGGGTGTTCCAACGGGGCCCGAGCGTGCGGATGCACCACCAGCGCAGGCCCTGCGCGGCCGCCACCACGCAGGTCATCGTCCACCCCAGCGCAGGGGCGAACGGCCGCCCGGTCGCCCAGGCCTCCCCGAGGCAGCCGACGAGCAGCGAGGTGTGCAGGGCCACCATGACCGGGTAGTGCCCGCGTCCCGCCTCGACGGCGCCACGGGCCAGACTCCAGCGGGCGTTGCGGCGGGCGACGAGGAGTTCGGCGACGCGCTCGGCGGCGACGGCCAGAATCAGCACCGCGTACCAGATCATGTCTCTCCGTCCCTACCAGCGCAGCAGGACCAGCTCGGAGCAGAAGCCGGGCCCCATGGCGAGCAGCAGGCCCGGAGTGCCGGCGGGCGGGCGGCGTTCGGCCAGGGTGTCGCGCAGGACGTGGAGCACGGACGCCGAGGAGAGGTTGCCCACGCGCGCCAGCGAACGCCGGGTGAGGTCGAGCGCGCCGGCCGGCAGATCGAGGGATTCCGCCACCGCTTCCAGGACCTTGGGTCCCCCGGGGTGGCACACCCAGGCCGTGATGTCCGCGCGGCGCAGACCGTGGTCGGTGAGGAACGCGTCCACGTCACCGGCGAGGTTCTTGCGTACGAGATCGGGAACGCCGGCATCCAGCACGACGCGGAAACCGGTGGCGGTGATGTCCCAGCCCATCACCCGCTCGGTGTCCGGGTAGAGACGGCTGCGGGTGGCGACGACATGGGGGCCGGCGGCCGCCTCCCCGCTGTCCTGCGCCGTGCCCCCGCTCGCCGGCGCACCCCTGCCCACCGTCGCGGCGTTCCCCGCCGTACGACGGGCGCCGCATGCGACCACCGCGGCGGCCCCGTCCCCGAACAGCGCGGTGGCGACGAGGTTGGCCGTCGAGGCGTCGGCACGCTGGAAGGTGAGCGAGCACAGCTCGACGGACACCAGGACGGCCACCTCGTCGGGACGGCCCAGCAGGTAGTCGTGCAGCCGGGCGATGCCCGCCGCGCCGGCCACGCACCCCAGGCCGAAGACCGGCAGCCGTTTGACGTCCGGACGCATCCCGAGGCGGCCGGCGATCCGGGCGTCGACGGAGGGCGTGGCGATGCCCGTCACCGAGGTGAACATCAGCAGGTCGACATCGCGCGGGGACAGGCCCGCCGCCTTCAGCGCCGCGGCGACGGCATCGGTGCCGAGCCGTACCGCCCCGTCGATGAAGGCGTCGTTGACCGCGCCGAAGTCGTCCAGCTCCGGGTACCGGGCGAGCGGCAGCGTCATATGACGGGTATTCACCTGCGCGCGGCGATGCAGCCGGTCGAGGACCCCGCGATCGGTCCCGCCGGGCAGGCAGGTCCTGGCGACCATGTCCGTGATCTCGCGTTGGGTGTGCCGGTGCGGGGCGAGGACTGCATGGACGGCAGCGATGCTGGTCATCTGGGTCCGGGGTCGGGGGCGGGTGACCCTGCAAGGGATGCCCCCGGACGGTGCGGCGCGACACCGTGGCACGGCCGAAGTCGCCCGTCCGGCGGCAGGCGGGACACGGGGCGCGGGCGCAGCGGATGCTCGGGGCCGACCCGTCGGACCGGCTCTAGCATGCTCGCGTGGACGCCATGGAACGGCCGGACGCCGCCGAGGGGACGCCGGGCGCCGCGCTGCGGCCACGGGCGGTGGGCCCACTGCTGAGGGCGTGTCACCCGGGGCCGACCGCGGTGGTGAGCCTGCTGGTGGGCGGGCTGGCGGTGGCCATGGGCCAGAGCGGGCCCCGGTCGCTGCTGGCGGTCACGGCGGTGCTCGCGGGGCAGCTGTCGATCGGCTGGAGCAATGACGCGCTGGATGCGGGACGCGACACGCTCGTCGGGCGACGCACCAAAGCGGTGGTGGCCGGCGCGGTGACCGCGGGATCGGTACGCACCGCGGCCGTCGTCGCCCTGACGCTCTGTGTGCCGCTCTCCTTCGCCTGCGGCCGGCTCGCGGGCACGGTCCATCTCGCCGGCGTCGCGGCGGGCTGGGCGTACAACCTGGGGCTGAAGGCCACCGCGCTGTCCTGGCTGCCGTACGCCGTGGGGTTCGCGTCGCTCCCCGTCTTTGTCGCGCTGGGGCTTCCGGGGCGGCCCTGGCCGGGCTGGTGGACGGTCACCGCGGCGGCGCTGCTCGGGGTCGGCGCGCATCTGGCCAATGTGCTTCCGGACATCGCCGATGACCTGGCCACCGGGGTGTACGGCTGGCCGCAGCGGCTGGGCGGGCGACGGGCGGGCCTGCTGCTGCCGGTGCCGCTCGTGGCGGCCACGGCACTGCTGGCGTACGGCCGTCCCGGCCCGGTCGGCGTCGCCGGGACGGTCGCCGTCGCGGGCTCGGTGGCGGTGGCGGCTGTCGGGGCACTGCTGGGCCGCACCCGGCCGAGGGCGCCGTTCGCGGGGGCGGTCGCCGTCGCGGCGGTCGGTGTCGCGCTGCTGCTGCTCCAGGGCGCGGCCTTGGGGTGAGCCGCGGCCTCCGACGTAGGAGACCTGCGGGAACGGCCCTCAGTGTGTCATTCGGGCGCTCTGACGCACCAAGGCGCACAGTTGGATCCCGGTGCGGGCAGATAGGAAATCGATCAAGGTCTCCTCCCTCGCCACGTTTGGGGTATCTCCCATGTCTGCACCCGCCGAAATCTCCGACCGCTCGCCCTCCCCGGATACCCATGTCGACGCCGTGGCGATCGTGGGGGCCGGGCTGCGCCTGCCGGGCGGTATCGACTCCCTGGAGGCACTGTGGCAGGCGCTCGACGAGGGCCGGGATCTGGTCGGCGAGGTGCCGGCGGACCGCTTCGAGGCCGACCGCTTCACCGATCCGGTGCCCGGGCGGCGGGCGAAGTCCTACACCTCGGCCGGCGGCTTCCTCAAGGACGTGACGGGCTTCGACGCGGGCTTCTTCGGGATCTCACCACGGGAGGCGGCCAGGCTGGATCCGCAGCACCGGTTGTTGTTGGAGTGCGCGGTCGAGGCACTGGACGATGCGGCGATCGCCCCGGCCACGGTGGCGGGCGGTGACGCCGCGGTCGTGATGGGAATCTCCGCCCACGACTACGCCGATCTGCAACACCGCCGGGCGGTGGAGCCCAACCCTTACAGCGTGAGCGGCATCGCAGGGTGCAATGCGGCGAACCGGGTCTCGTACCACTTCGATCTGCACGGCGCGTCGATGGCTGTGGACACCGCGTGCGCCTCCGCGTTGACGGCGGTGCATCAGGCGTGTGAGGAGCTGCGCTCGGGCCGAAGCGGCCTGGCGCTGGCCGGCGGGGTGAACGTGCTGATCAGCCCCGCGGGGTTCGTGGGGTTCTCGCACGCCTCGATGCTGTCGCCGACGGGCCGGTGCCGGCCGTTCTCCGCCGACGCGGACGGTTTCGTACGGGCCGAGGGCGCGGGCGTGGTGGTGCTCAAGCCGTTGTCCGCGGCCCTGGCCGACGGTGACCGGGTGCACGCGGTGATCCGGTCCAGCGGGGCGAACACCGACGGCCGTACCCAGGGCCTGGCACTCCCCAACGCCCGCGCCCAAGCCGCTCTGCTGGAGCGGGTGTACGCGCAGGCGGGCATCGATATGACACAGGTCGCCTATGTGGAGGCGCATGGCACCGGGACGCAGGCCGGCGACCCGGTCGAGTGCGAGTCGCTGGGCCGGACGCTCGGCCGCGGGCGGTCGGGGGCGGCGCTGCCCGTGGGGTCGGTGAAGTCCAACCTCGGTCACCTGGAGGCGGCGTCGGGTATCGCGGGGCTGATGAAGGCACTGCTGGTGCTGCGCCACCAGTGGATTCCGACGTCGCTGCACACCCAGCCGCCCAATGCGGCGATCGACTTCTCCGGCCTGGGGATCGAGCCGGTCGCCACGGCACGGAGGTTGGGCGGGGAGGGCCGCGGCCTGGTGGGGGTGAACGGTTTCGGCTTCGGCGGGGCCAACGCCCATGTCGTCCTTGCCGCACCGCCCTCCCAGGAGCCGGCCGCGCGGGCCGGTGAGACGGCCGCCCCGGCCGGGCGGGAGGCGGCCGAGCTCGATCACACCACGCCGGACGTACGGGTTCCGGTACTGGTCTCGGCCCGCACCGGCGAAGCGGTCGCCGCGGCCGCGTCCCGTCTGGCGGAGCACATGGAGGACACCCAAGTCGGCCTGTACGACGTGGCGTTCACGACATGCGAGCGCCGCGGCCGGTACGAGCACCGGGCGGCCGTACTGGCCGCCGACGTCACCGAGGCGGCAGCGGGGCTGCGTGCACTGGCGGCCGGTGATCCCACACCGGCGGGCGCGACGGGCGAAGCGGTGGCGGGCGGGCGGATCGGCTTCGTCTTCGCCGGCAACGGCCCCCAGTGGCTGGGCATGGGCCAGGAGATGCTGGCGCACGACGAGGCGTTCCGGGCCGAAATCACGGCGATCGACGGGGAGTTGCGGGCCCGGCTCGGCTGGTCCGTGCTGGATGAGATGGCCCAGCCGGGCGACGCCGAACAGTGGCAGCGTGCGGAGACCGCCCAGCCCCTGCTGTTCGCGCTTCAGGCCGGTGTGGTGGCCGCGCTGGCCGAGCGGGGCGTCAGCCCGTCCGCGGTGGCCGGGCACAGCGTGGGCGAGATCAGCGCCGCCTACTGCGCGGGGGTCCTGGACCGGGCCACGGCCTGCCAGGTGATCGCCGAACGCAGCCGGGCCCAGGGCAGGACTGCCGGGTCCGGCCGGATGGCAGCCGTCAACATGAGCCGGGAAGACACCGAGCTGCTGCTTGCCGACCCCGCTTATGCGGATCAGCTGGTGGTGGCGGGCATCAACAGCGACCGGGACGTGACGCTCGCGGGCGACCCCGAGGCGCTGGCCGCGGTGGGCCGCGTCATGGACGAACGCGGGGTGTTCTTCCGCGACTTGGGGCTGGACTACGCGTTCCACAGTCCGGCGATGGACCCGGTCGGCCCCCTGCTCAAGGACGCGCTGATGGGCATCGCGCCGAGCACCGGCCGTATCCCGGTCGTGTCATCCGTCACCGGCGAGCGTCTGGACGGTACGCGGGCCGACGCCGACTACTGGTGGCGCAACATTCGCGAGCCGGTCCGCTTCGCCGATGCCGCCCACGCGCTGGTGGACACCGAGGGATGTGACGTCCTCGTCGAGATCGCCCCGCACCCGGCCCTGGGGACCTACCTGCGCCGCACCGCCGCCGCACACCGGCAGTCGATCGCCGTGGTCCCCACGCTCAGCCGCACCTGTGCAGGACCGGCGGCCCTGGACAGCGCCCTGGCCCAGTTGATCGCCGTCGGCGCGGACCTGGACCTGTCGCGGTACTTCCCCCGCCGCGGGACGGTGGTGGATCTGCCGGCCTACCCGTGGCAACACGAGCGGCACTGGACCGGCGACCCCTCCTGGTGGCATCAGGACGCCACGGACGACGCGCCGGGCACCGCCGAGGAGCACCCGCTGCTGGGTGCCCGTCAGCCGTCGGCGCAGCCGTCGTGGCACCAGCCGCTCGACGCCGTCCGGCTGCCCTGGCTCAAGGACCACCTGGTCGGCACGTCGGTCGTGGTGCCCGCCGCCGCCTACGTCGACATGGCCGTCGCCGCGGCGCAGGCGACCCATGAGCAGGACGCGGTGGAGATCGCCGGGTTGAACATCCACCGGGCCCTGACGCTTCCACTGGACGACCCCGCGATCGAGGTGCGACTGCACGCCGGCCTCGCCCACGACGGTCTGTTCAGCGTCTCCAGCCGTTCCGGGCGAGGTGCGGACTGGGGAGAGCACGCGCGCTGCCGGGTACGCCGTCTCTTCGCCGACCCGCCACCCGCCCTCGACGTCGCCGGCCTGCGGAAACGGCTGGCCGGCCCGATGCCCGCCGAGGAGCACTACGCCCTCTGCGCGCGGGCGGGCCTGCCGTACGGCCCCGACTTCCAGGTCCTGCAAGCCCTGCACACCGGATCGACGGAAGTCGTGGCCGACTATGCCGCGGTCGCCGACACCCGCGGGCACGCCGCTCACCCCACTCTGGTGGACGGCGCTCTGCAGGCCGTGCTGCCGCTGTTGGTCACTCAGGTGACCGAGCCGGTGCCGTTCCTGCCCACCGGCATCGACGACATCCGCTGCTGGCGGCCGCTCCCCGACACGGGTGTGGTGTATGCGCGCACCCGCTCCGTGGCCGACCGCGAAGCCGTCTTCGACGTCACCCTCGCCACCACGGACGGGCAGGTCGTGCTGGAGCTGACCGGCTGCCGCCTACGACGTTTCGATACGGCGCCCCCGGCCCATCAGGGCCCGCTGACGGAGGTGCTGCGCGCCGCGCCCCTGCCTACGACACCGCATCGCCCGGCCCCTCTGCCCGCCCCCGGCGAGGTCGTCGCGGCGTGCGCGACCGGCATCGGCCGGCTCTCCGCACAGTGGCAGGACGTCCCCTACGCCGCCTACCGCGACCTGGTCACGGAGATGTCCGCCCACTACACCGCGGACGCCGTACGGGAGATCCTGCCCGGCCGGGAGGTGTTCTCGGTGGTCGACCTGCTCGAAGGCGGCGTCGATCCCAAGCACCGGCGGTTCCTGGGCACGCTGCTCGCGTCCGCGCAGAAGCACGGCGTTCTCACCGCCGTCCACGAGGGACAGTGGCGCATCCCCGCCGCGTCGGCCGCTCAGGAGATCTTCCAGCGCCTGCTGCACGAACTGCCCGCCTTCGGGCCGGTCACCCACGTGTACGCGGTGTGCGGACGCCATCTGCCGGCCGTGCTGCAAGGCCGGCAGGATCCACTGGAGTTGCTGTTCAGCGACGCCGATGGGCTCGCCGCCCGGTTCTACGACCATTGGCCGGCGGCACAGCACCTGAACCGCACCGGCGCCGAAGTGCTGCGCGCGCTGGTGGCCGGGTGGCCGAAGGACCGTCCGCTTCGGGTTCTGGAGGTCGGCGCGGGCACCGGCGGCATCACCGCCCACCTGCTTCCCCATCTCCCGCCCGAGCGCACCCACTACACGTACACGGACATCTCCGCGGCGTTCTTCCCCAAGGCGCAGTCCCGCTTCGCCGCCTTCGACGCCCTCACATACCGGTGCCTGGACCTGGAGGCCGACCCCGCCGCGCAGGGCTTCGCCGACGCCGCGTTCGACCTGGTGATCGCCTCCAACGTCCTGCATGCCACCGGCGACCTGGACCGAACGATGCGGCGGATCGCGGGTCTCCTCGCCGACGGCGGACACCTCCTGGCCCTCGAATCCCACGGCGATGACTTGGTGACCCAGATCTTCGGCATGCTGGACAGCTACTGGACCGCCACCGACCACCAGCTGCGCCCGCACAGCCCGCTGCTGTCCCGTGACGCCTGGCCCCCGCTGCTGGGGGCGTGCGGCTTCGCCGAAACCGTCCTGGTCGAGAGCATGACCGGCCCGGTCCGCGACGACTTCTCGGTGCTTCTCGCGTCCCGCGCACCCCGCCCGCACCCCGCCACCATGCCTCCTCAGGCCGTTCCCGCTGCCGAGGACGGACGGCAGTGGCTGCTGACGGCGACGGCACAAGCCGACGACGAGCCACGGGCGTTGAAGGACGCGGCACGGGAGTTGTCGCATGAGGACGTGCCAGGTGCCGTGCCTCCCGAACAGGTTCACTGCGCCACGGCCGGCGACGACGTCGAGCAGTGGGCCGGCCTGCTGGCGCAGCGCAGCGGCCCCGTCGACATCGTGCTCCTCACCGGCGATCCGGACACGGACTGCCCGGAGCAGGTGACCACCACGGCAGTCCGTCACTGTGCCGTTCTGCGGGCGGTGGCCACCGCCTGCGCGCAGGCCGAGGACCGTGTCCAGGCGACGTTGTGGCTGGTCACCCCGGCCACCCCCGATAGCGCGGACGGCCTGCCCATCCTGCCGGCGGCCTCCGCCACGGCGTGGGGAGCCGCCCGCAGTCTCGCCAACGAACAGCCCACGCTCGCGGTGCGGCGCATCGCCCTCGTCTCGGCCGGAGGCGACCCCGGCGCGCCGAACCGGCGGTTGCTGCGGGAACAGTTGCTGCACGAACTGGTCGCCAGGCCGGAGGACGACGAGGTCTTCCTCACTCCGCGGGGCCGCTTCGTTCCCCGGCTGCGCCCGGTCGGCGACCTCGTCCCGGCGCAGCACCCCGCCGGCGACGCCCCCGCGGCGTACGCCCTGGAACTGCACGACGTCGGTCTGCGCTACCGCATGAACTGGACGGCCGTCGACGTGCCCGTACCCGCGGCCGGCCAGGTGCTGGTCGAGGTGCGGGCCGTCGGGCTGAACTACCGGGACATCATGATCGCCACCGGACTGGTGCCCGCCGACTTCAGCAGTCTCGCGCCGGGCAGGGCGAGCGTGGGCCTGGAGTGCGCCGGAACCGTGGCCGCGGTCGGCCCTGGTGTGACCGGCGTGACCGTGGGAGACCGCGTCGCGGGGCCGGTGATCGGCAGTCTCGGCTCCCATGGTCTGAGCCACGCCGAGCTGCTGGTGCCCCTCCCCGACGACATGTCGTTCGCCGATGCCGCGACGGTGTCCGTCGCCTTCCTGACGGCGCTCTACGGCCTCTCCCACCTGGCCCGGCTCGCTCCCGGAGAGACCGTGCTGGTGCACGGCGCCGCGGGCGGCGTCGGACTTGCGGCACTGCAACACGCCCGGCAGGTGGGCGCCAAGGTCATCGCCTCGGCCGGTACGCCCGCCAAGCGTGAGCTGCTCCAACTCCTCGGCGCCGACCACGTCCTGGATTCGCGCAGCCTGCACTTCGGCGACGAGGTCAAGCAGCTCACCGACGGCGCCGGGGTCGACGTGGTGCTCAACTCCCTTGCCGGAGAGGCGATGGTGCGCAGCCTGGAGCTGCTCAAGCCTCAGGGCCGGTTCCTGGAACTGGGCAAGCGCGACTTCCTGGCCGACAACTCCCTGCCGCTCTCCCCGTTCCTGCGCGACATCGCCTTCTTCGGCGTCGACATCACCAAGCTGCTCACCCAGAACTCACCCCTCGTTCACACGCTGCTGGAGACGCTGCGTGACCGGCTGGAATCCGGTGCCCTCCGCCCGCTGCCGCACCTCACCTTCCCGGCGTCCCGCGTCGCCGAAGCCTTCGGTTGCCTGCACCACTCCCGGCACATCGGCAAGGTCGTGGTGACCTTCGACGCCCCGGTGGCCGTCGCGCCCGAGGAGCGCACGCCCGCTCCGGACCCGGAAGCCGTGTACTTGATCACCGGCGGCCTCGGCGGGTTCGGGGCGGCCACCGCCCTGCATCTGGCCTCGCGCGGCGCCCGCCATCTGGCGCTGGTCGGTCGCCGTGGCGCGGACGCCCCCGAGGCCGCCCAGGTGACGGCGCAACTCCAGGCCCAGGGCTGCCAGGTGCGCGCCTACGCCGCGGATGCCGCGGACCCGGTCGCCATGCGCGGCGTGCTGGACGACATCGATGCCTCCGGGCGGCGCCTGGGCGGGATCGTCCACGCGGCCATGGTCCTCGAAGACGGCCTGCTGACCGAGCTGTCCGACGAACGCATCCGGGCCGTGCTGCGCCCCAAGCTCACCGGCGGACACGTCCTGGACGGCCTCGCCCGCGATCGGGACCTGGACTTCTTCACCGTCTACAGCTCCGCTTCCGCACTCACCGGGAACGCCGGGCAAGGCGCGTACGCAGGGGCCAACATGGCACTGGAAGCCCTGGTGCGCCGGCGCCGGGCCGCGGGGCTGCCGGCCCAGGCCGTGCAGTGGGGTGTGATCAGCGACGCCGGCTATGTGCGGCGTGAGGGTCTCTTGACCGGTCTGCAGGCGCTCGGGTCCACCGGGTGCACGGCCGAGGAATCCCTGACCGCTTGGGACCGTCTCCCCGTGCACCGCGGGATGGAGGTCCTGGCCCTCAGCCCTGGCGACTTCGGTCTGCTGAACGCGACGCTGCCTGCCCTGTCCGCACCGCGCACCGCCGCCCTGCTGCCCGTCCAGGAACGCAGCGCGGACGCCGAGACCCTCGGCCAGGAGCTGGCCTCGGCCACCCCCGAGGAAGCCGTCGCGCTCATCGAGAACGCCCTGGCGGAGGTCCTGGCCGACGTGCTGCAGACCACCGCCGACCGGATCGACCCGCATCGGCCCTGGGACCAGCTCGGTATGGACTCCCTCATGAACGCTGAACTGACCGCCATCCTGCACCGTCGGTTCGGATGGGACGTCCCCCCGGTCGAGATCGCCGGCATGACACACCTGACCGCACTCGCCGAGCGCATCCAGCGCACCCTGTCCTGATCCCCCCGTCCCCCGCACTCCCCCACGACTCCGAGGGCATCCCTGGTGACTTCCCCGCCCCTTTCCGGTTCTGGCTCCGCCGCCCGGCGCGGGCAGCCGAGCCCGTCCCTCCCGGCACCGCACCCGGACGGCTGCGCCACCCGGCCGGCCCGGCAGCTGCTCGACGACCCCCCTGGCGTCGGTGACTTCGGATGAGCGGCCCCGGCACGAGAACCCGGCGTCGCGCGGCCACCGTGGTCGTCTGCCTGGGACTGTTCCTCCTCGGACTGGATCTGACGGTCCTCAACGTGGCGGTCCCCGAACTCAAGCAGGACCTGTCACCGACCATGGCGCAGGTCCAGTGGATCGTCGCCGCCTACGGCCTGGTCCTGGGGGGCACGGTCCTGTCCACCGGCGCGCTCACCGACCGCATCGGACGGCGCCGCGCCTACTGCTCCGGGCTCGCCCTCTGCGGGGTCACCTCCATCCTGGGGGCGACCGGCCACGACGCCGGGCAGGTCATCGCCGCACGCGGCGGCATGGGTGCCGGGGCCGCGCTGCTCATGCCCTCCACCTTGTCCATCATCACCAACCTCTTCCCCGAGACCGCGCTGCGCCGCAGGGCGATCGCGCTGTGGGCCGGGATCGGCAGCCTGGGCGGACTGGCCGGGCCGGTCATCGGCGGCTGGCTGGTCGAGCAGTTCTCCTGGCACGCCGCGTTCTGGATCAATGTGCCGGTCGCCGCGACCGCGATCCTCCTCGCATGGTGGCTGGTCCCCGAATCCCGTGCCGCCGCTCCCGAGCCCGTCGACGTGCCCGGTGCGCTGCTGGCCGCCGCCGGACTGCTCGCCCTCGTCTGGGGCATCATCGAGGGGCCCGGTCTCGGCTGGACCAGCCCTCCCGTGCTCGCCGCCTTCGCCGCCGCCGCCGTACTCAACAGCTGCTTCCTGCTGTGGCAGGCCCGCTGCCCGCACCCGATGCTGCCGCTGCGCTTCCTGCGCGACCTGCGCATCAGCGGCAGCGCGCTCGCCCTGTCACTGATGGCCTTCGCCCTGCTCGGCGCACTGTTCGTCCTCACGCTCTATCTCCAGGGCATCCTCGGCTACACCCCCCAGCAAGCCGGCATCCGCACCCTGCCGCTGGCGGGCGCGCTGGCCGCGGGGGCGGTGACCACCCTTCCCCTGCTCGCCCGGGGCGGAGCGAAGGTCCCCATCGTGTGCGGACTGGCCCTGGTGACCGCCGCGTTCGCCGTCCTCGCCACGACGGAGACCGGCTCCGGCTACCCCCGCATTGCCCTCTTCCAGCTGATCGCCGGATTCGGCGCGGGTCTGATCGCCGCGGCCGGCACCGAGACGGTCATGGCCACCATCCCGCCCGATCAGGCGGGTCTGGGCTCCGCCATCAACGACGCCACCCGCCAGGTCGGTTCGACCCTCGGCGTCGCCGTACAGGGCTCCATCCTCGCCACCGTCTACACCACCCACCTCAACGCCGACCTCGCACCACACCACCTGCCGCCCGCGCTCCTGCACACCCTCACCAACACCCCACCCTCCAGCCCCGAGGCCCTCCACCTGGCAGCCACCCCCGCCGCCGCCCACGTCCTGTCCGCCGTCCGGGACTCCTTCACCCACGCCATGACCACCACCGCACTCACCGCCGGAACCCTGGCCTTCACCGCCACCGCGGTCGCCACCTACTGGCTTGTGCGCACCCGACGCGTCCGACCCGGCCACCCGTCCTTGACCGCGGATGCCGGCCAGCAGTACCTCGCTCCGAGATGAACGTGCCAGGCGGCGGGCACGAGCCTGCTCCCGCACCGGACGATGTCCAGGCCAGAATCGGGAAACGCCTGGACGATGTCGCCAAGATCCTCGCCGGTGCCCTGGTCACGGTGGCGGGGGTCATGACCGCGCTGGGGTTGACGAGTGATGTCGTGTTCGTCGCCCTCAACAATGAGTCGTGGCCCATCTACGTGGCCTCGCTCTGCGCGATCCTCGCCATCGTGTGCAGCATCGTTGCCCTGCTCATCCACCCGACGCGGCGGGGCAACATGTGGGAGACGGTTGTCCTGACGCTCGGAGTCGTCTTCTACATGGTGGCGTTGAGCGTGGCGGTCATTGGCGCGGCCCAGGCAGCGGGCGGCAACGGGCGTCCCACGCTGACCCACGTCAAGCTCGTCGGGCCGGAATCCGGCCGAAGGCTGACCTTCGGCGTCCACGCGGACGGTGTCGACCGGTGGGCGAGCGTCAACGTGTACGTGACCCCCCTGAACGCCGACCAGGCGAATCTGCCGCACACAAACGACATCTACAACGTCAGCCTCAGGCCCAACGACAAGGGCGAGATCGAGCATCGGACGGATGTGCCGTTCGCGGCTCCGCGGGACGCCTGGGGCATCGAGATCATCGTGGTCACCGCCGGCGGCAAAGAGGAGTGCGAGGTTCGGTCGCCGCACGGGCCTACGTGCGCCGTGGTCCAGCTGCCGCAGCCGAGTCACGGTGGCGTCCCTTCGCGTCAGTGACGCCCCGACAGATGGGGCGGGGTCCCCGTCAGGGGTTCCTTGCGGACGAAGGCGCGGCGCAGGGCGTGGTAGGGCTGGTCCGGGTCGAAGAAGTTCTTGTGCATCCGGGCCAGTTCGTGCTCCCGGTAGGCGGCCAGCGGCTTTTCCGCCTCGGCGCGTTCGCGGTGGGCCTTCTTGGCGGCGATCCGGGCCTGGAGCGCGGGCGCCGACGCCGTACGGAGGGCGAGCCGCGCGGTCTGTGCGGCGAACTCCTGGGGGGCGCAGTCGATGATGCGGTCCGCCAGGCCGAGGCACTGCCCGGCCGCCGCGGTGAGCGGCAGGGCGCGTTCGGTGAGTTGCGCGGCCGCCTCGGGGCCTGCCCGGCCGGGCAGTGAGTACGTCCAGTACTCCGAGCCGTACAGCCCCATCAGCCGGTAGTGCGGGTTCAGGACGACGGCCGAGCGGCACCAGACCTCGTCGGCGGCGAGGGCCAGCATCGCGCCGCCGGCCGCGGCGTTGCCGCCGAGTGCGGCGATCACCAGTCGGTCGGTGGTCGTCAGGACGGCGTGGACGAGGTCGTCCATGGCGTTGATGTTGGCCCAGGACTCCTCGGCGGGGTCGGCGGCCGCCTCGATGACGTTGAGGTGGATGCCGTTGGAGAAGAAGTCCCGGGTGCCGCCCAGGACCAGCACGGAGGTCGGGCGGGAGCAGGCGTGGCGGTAGGCGGCGAGCAGCCGGCGGCAGTGGTCGGTGCTCATCGCCCCGCCGGGGAAGGAGAAACGCAGGAATCCGGCCGGGCCGTCCTCGTGGTAGCGGATGTCGGTCCAGGTGCGGGGCACGTCGCCCCGGGCCGTCGGGGCTGTCGGAGCCGGGATCTCGGGGAGTGCCGGCAGCCGGCCGCCCAGGGCCAGGGTGGCGGGCAGTTTGACGGCGCGCGGCTCCCCCGGGCGGCGGGCGGCCCGCAGTTCCGGGATCCACACCGCCCCGTCGACGGTCGCCCGGCAGATCGCGCCATGACGGGTGGCGAGCAGCTCGCCCGGCCGGCCGGTCAACGTGTCCTCGGGGTGGCCGCCGTGCAGAAACCATGTTCCGGCGAGGAGTTCGTCCCGCACGCCGGGCTGTGAGTCGGCGGCGCGGAGTTTGCGTACGACGGTGTCGGTCGGGTCCGTCCGCCAGTCGATACGGCGCAGGTCCTGACGGAACGGCGGCCGCGGGCAGCCGGGCTTCCGGGCGTCGGGGAGGGTGTGCTGCGGCTGCGGACGGTGGGTGCCGGACGCGAAACGGGTCACGGCCAGCAGGACGGCCTCGATCGCGGCATCCGCGATCTCGTTGCGGTAGAGGTCGCTCTTGCCCACGCCGGGGACGGGGCAGTCGGCGGACGCCCAGATGTCCCCGGCGTCCATCTCGTCGTTGGCCTGCAGGACCGTGACGCCCCAGCGGTCCGCGCCCAGGTGCACCGCCCAGTCGACCGAGGACGGTCCGCGGTCGCCGACGGGACCGGGGTGCACGATCAGGCAGGTGTACGCGGACCACACTTCCCGGGGGATGGCCGTCTTGAGCATCGGCGCCACGATCAGCTCCGGGGCGTGGCGGCGCACGGCCTCGGGGAGCGGTGTCCGCCGGGTGACCAGTTCCACGGTCACGTGGTGCCCGCTGTCGGTGAGTTCCGCGTAGACGCGTTGGGTGAGGCTGTTGAACGCGCCGGCGAGGAGCAGAATGCGCACGGCAGACTCCCGTTGACCTGGAACCGATGAACCGGTCGTGATCGTTTCGCATGACCGGCCGGCGGTCGGCGGAACCCGCTGGGCGCGTCACCCGATCGATGGCCGCGCTGCGGCCCGAGGGGGGCACCGAGCGGCGCGAGGAAGGCGCCGGGCGGCGCGGAAGTCACTGACCCGCCGAGGAAGACGAAGCCGCCGACTGACTGCGCATCAGTTAGTTCCCGGACGCGATCACCCCGTCAGATTCCCGCCATATTTGGCGCACGGAGCGTGATCCAGGTCTCGACGACATTGCCGTTCGTTGACATTGCTTTGCTCTCCTTTTACGTTCGAGTGGTGCGGCATCAGCGCAGGTCAGCGCCGCACTCCCCACACTCTTTCGGAGGTCTCGCATGTCTCGCATGGAGCAGCTCATCAAGAAGATGGCCCAGGACGAGGTCTGGCAGGGCTGGCTGGCCGCCAACTCGGCGCAGCAGGCGGCGAAGGACGGCTGCATCAGCGCCGCGCCCAAGTCCGGCTGCATAAGCGTGGCCAAGAAGACCGGCTGTATCTCCTGACCACCGTCCGGTGACCGCCGTCCGCCGGCCGGCCCGACGAGGGCCGTGGGCGGACGGCGAACACCTGGGAGTGGCCGGCGGCGTTCCCCCCGCCGCCGGCCGCCCCCGGGCGCAGCGCCCCGGCGAACGCGCCGCACCGGGCCCGCTTTCCGAGCACATACGAGGGATTCCATGGATGGTCAGCCGACCGCCGAGGTCATCGAGCAGATCCGCGACATTCCGATCTACCGCGAGTCGGTGGAGCGGGGGCACTTCCCGATACTCGACAAGCCGGAGATCGCCCGGGGCTTTCCCGACAACTGGATGACGCCCCGGCTGGCCGCGGCGCTGGAGTCCGGCGAGGCCGAGTTCGTGCTGTCCACGGGCACCAATCACGCCCGTATGCAGATCATCCGGCCCCCGTATTTCCTCCTGAACTCCTACTACCAGCTGTGGCGCGAGCACCCGGATATCGCCGAAACCTGGGAATCGGGCTGCCGACGTGTCTCGCTGACCACCGTGCTGGCGACGGAACATGTCGCCCGGGTGAACGCCGGGAAACGCGGCGCGGACCCTGCTCCGGTGCCGACCCTGGACGACCGGTGGCTCGATGCCCGTACCTGCTATCTCAATATGCGGCTCGACCCGGCGCTCTGGGAGCGCGACGAGGTGGAGCGGATGCTGGAGGAGGTCCGGACGGCCGGGCAGGCGCACCCGCGCGGCTGGTATCACCTCGACTGTTCCGGCTATCACCTGGCGCATCTGCTGCGGAAGGTGGGCGAGTGGGGGCTGTGGGACGCCTTCCCGCCGCCCGCCAGCATCATCCACGCCTACGAATACACCCCGGTGAACGTCCGGCGTTTCCTGGAGCAGCATTTCGCCTGCCCGATCATCGACCTGTTCGGCAGTACCGAGCTCGGTTATCTGTTCTTCAGCGACCGCCGCGGCCGGTACCATCCGCATCTCGACAAGATGAGCGTGGAACTCGTTCCGGTCGCGCCGGGGAGCACGATCTACCACCTCGTCGTATCCAGTGTGCGCAATCCGTATATGCCGCTGATCCGGTACCGTTCGGGAGACTGCGTACGCACCCTGGACGGTACGCCCGACCCGGCGAAGATCTCCCAATTCTGCGGCCGGGAAAAGGAATTGCTCGCCTCGCCGCGGGGCCCGGTCGCACAGGGCGACCTGGACCGATGCGTGAGCCAGGCGTCATCGCACGTCTTCGTGCACCAGATGCGGCTGATGGGCGAGGCCGAAGCCCGGCTGGCCTATACGACGTTCAACGGCGCGCCGCTCGAACCCGCCGAGGCCGCGGCGCTCGAAGACGGCATCCAGGAACTGACCGGACGGCGCTGCCGGCTGGACCACCGTGCGCATATCCCCATCGGGAAGTCGGGGAAATACGCCTGGCTGGCGCACGATTCCTGAACCCCCCTCCAGCAAGCTCACCCCGGACAGGAGAAGCATGACCACTCAGCCGCGGATATCCGCCGAGGACCTCAGGGCGCTGCTCGGCGATTCGCTGTACTCCGAGGTAGTGGCCCACTTCGCCGAAAAGACCGATGCGCCAAGGGAGTTCGTGGAGCGCCAGGTCACCGAGTGCCTGCGCTACCTCTATCTCGTCTCGCGGCACCGCGACCGGCTCAGCGGACTTTTCCTGCCGGTCGAGCAGGACATCGACGAGATCTGGCACTACCTGATCCTCCAGACCCGCGAATACCGCACGCTGTGCGAGGAACGGCTGCCGGGGAAGTTCTTCATCGAGCACCGCAGCATCGCCTACGAGGACTACCAGCAGGAACCGGGCCGGGAGCAGGCACTCGAAGAGGCCCTGCGCTGGATACCGCTGTACTGCCAGGAGTTCGGGCCCTTCGACGAGGGCGCGCTGGCGCACTGGACGATCGTCCGTTTTCTGCATGCGCAGATGGGCCTGTCCCTCACGGACATCGCGGCGCTCGAACCGATGGCTGTGTGAATGGGTAGGAACGGTACCCCGCTCCGGGCGGAAAGCCCCGCCGGTGTCCCCGCTGCCCTCCCGGCGCAGCGGAGGACTCTGGCCGTCCTGGTGTTTTCCCAGGTCCTCAGCGGTGCGGGCCTGGCGGCCGGGATCACCGTCGGCGCCCTGCTCGCCGAGGAGATGCTCGGCTCGACGGGCCTCGCCGGTGTGCCCAGCGCTCTGTTCACCGCCGGATCCGCCCTGGGTGCCGTAGCCATCGGCCGTATCTGTCAGCGCCGCGGCCGGCGGCCCGGACTCGCGCTCGGATACGGCGCCGGGGCCCTCGGCAGTCTCGGTGTCGTCGCGGCCGCGGCCCTCGGCAGCGCTCCGCTGCTGTTCCTGGCCCTGCTCGTCTACGGGGCCGGCACGTCCACCAACCTGATGGCGCGTTACGCGGGTGCGGACCTGGCCTCGCCCGCGCGCCGCGGCCGCGCCGTGAGCACCGTGCTCTTCGCGACCACGCTCGGTGCGGTCGTCGGACCCACCTTGGTGACCGCGACGGGGCAGGTGGCGCACGCGTGGGGCATTCCCCGCCTCGCCGGGCCGTTTCTGCTGGCGACCCTCGCCTTCGGGGCGGCCGCGGTCGTACTGGCCGCTCTGCTGCGCCCCGATCCGCTGCTGCTGGCCCGCGAGTTGGCGCAGGAGTCGCCGGAGCCGGGCGCCGACGGCGGCGCGGAGCAGACGGCCGCCCGCACCGACCGCCGCGGTCTGGTCACCGGCACCACCGTCATGGTTCTCACCCAACTCGTCATGATCGCGATCATGACGATGGCTCCGGTCCATATGCGGGCGCACGGGCACTCCACGCAAGCGGCCGGGCTCGTCATCGCCCTGCACGTCGGAGCGATGTTCCTGCCCTCCCCGCTCACCGGTCTGCTCGTCGACCGGATCGGCCGGACGCGGGTCGCCGCCGCGGCCGCGCTGACCCTGCTCGGCGCCGGCGCCCTCGCCGCCCTGGCGCCGCCGCACTCGGTGCCGGCCCTGGCGACGGCGCTGGTACTGCTGGGCCTCGGCTGGAACTTCGGGCTGGTCAGCGGCACCGCCATGGTCACCGACGCGCTCCCGCAGGACCGCCGCGCCTCGGCGCAGGGCCTGGTGGACGTCGGCATAGCGCTCGCCGGCGCCACTGGCGGAATGTCGTCGGGCCTGGTCGTGGCGCTGGGCGGCTACCCGGTGCTGGCACTCGCTGGCGGGGTCCTCGCGCTGGCGGTGGTGCCCGTACTCGCGCTGACGGGCCGGCGTTTACGTGCCACACCCGCCACATCCGCCACACCTGACGCGGCGCACGCCGGACTCGGGGAACAGGGGTACGCACGATGACAGGTGAAGGACGACTTCGCTTCAGTGCCACGTCAGCGGGCCGCGAGGCGGGAAAATCTCAAAACTTGGCGTCATTTTCCGTTATCACGGCGGAAACCTGGATGCTTCACTATTGGGGCAACTTTAGTCATGTGAATGATTCACTTTGGTCCTGCGGACCAACCACCTAGTCTTGTTAACGATCACCGTGACGAGCCGGCCCCCGTTGGCACCACCGGGCCGGTCGTTGCACAGCAGTCACGTCGGGGGGCGAGGATGCGGAAGGACAGCAACGGCACGCCGAGCCGACCGCTCGCACGCCTGTGCCGCATCCCGCTGACCCTGCTCGCCCTGCTCCTCGCGTTCCTGCTGGGCGGCACGGCGACGGCGCCCGATGCGCTTCCGACCGCCGCCCTCAAAAAGACGGGCGGCCAAGCGTCCGTCAGCGTGGCCTACGAGGCCGACGAAGAGGACCACAGCAAGACCAAGAACAAGAGCGACAAGCGCGACAGCAAGCGCGGGCAACCCCGCCGCACCGCGCGGTCCGCTCCCGGTGCGCCTCAGCGCATCGGCCGGCTGCTGCCTCCGAACCGGAGGGACATCGCGCCGGCCCCCGCCCACCCCTCGGCCGGCAGACCCGCCGCAGCCGCATCGAGACCGCTCGAAATCCCCGTACTGCACTGCGTTTTTCGTTGCTGAGCGCTGCCGATGGGTGGCCTGTCCCGCCCACCGGCACATCGCACGTTCCCGCCATCACCGAGATGGCACCACTTATCTGCAGGAGACCTCCTCATGGAGACCTTCATCCAGCATGCCCGGGGCCTGACGGCCCGTATCGCCGACAGGCGTGAGGACCGGGAGACTTTCGGCCGGCTCGCCGCCGGCCAGTCGCCCCTCGCGCTGTTCATCACCTGCTCCGACTCCCGGGTCATACCGTCCCTCATCACCGGCGCGCAGCCCGGTGAACTCTTCGAACTCCGGACGGCCGGCAACGCCGTCCCCGAATACCAGGAAGGCATGTCGGCCAGCTCGGAAGCCGCCACCATCGAGTACGCCATGCGCGTCCTGGGCGTCGCCGACATCGTGGTCTGCGGTCACTCGCACTGCGGCGCCGTCGGCGCGAAGATCCGCGGCGAGGACCTCACCGGCGTCCCCGCCGTACGCGACTGGCTCACGCAGCAGTTGTCCGACGCACTGCCGAAGGACGAGGAACCGACGGTCGCCGCCGCGGTCCAGCAGCACGTACGCGAACAACTCAACCGGCTGCGTCGCTACCCCTGCGTGCAGGAGCGGCTGGCCAGCGGCGAAGTGAAGCTGCACGGCTGGTTCTACGAGGTGCACACCGGCCTCGTGGTGTCACACCATCCGGACTCCGACCTGTTCCTCCCGCTGTGAAGGCGGGCCGGCATCTCATGAAGAAACTCACCTCAGTGCAACTCACCACCCTCCGGGCCGACTTCACCGCCTCCCTCGTCGTCTTCCTGGTCGCCGTCCCGCTGTGCGTCGGGGTGGCGGTCGCCTCGGGCGTACCGGCCGAACTGGGCCTGGTCACCGGCATCGTCGGCGGACTGCTCACCGGTCTGCTCCCGGGCAGCAGCCTTCAGGTCAGCGGCCCGGCCGCCGGTCTGACCGTGCTGGTCTTCGAAGCCGTCAAGGAATACGGCCTCGGCGCCCTCGGGGCGCTGGTGCTGGCGGCCGGTGTACTGCAACTGGCCATGGGCGCCCTGAAGTTGGGGCGCTGGTTCCGGGCGATCTCGGTCGCCGTCGTCCAGGGCATGCTGGCCGGCATCGGCCTGGTGCTGATCGCCGGACAGCTCTACGCCCTCACCGACGCCAAGGCGCCGGGCAGCGGGCTCGCCAACATCGGCTCCCTGCCGGGCCTGGTCGCCGACACCGTCGGCTCCGGATCCGCGCTGTCCGCGTTCGCGATCGGCGGCGGCACCATCGCCGTCCTGGTGCTGTGGCCCCGCTGGCGGCGGGCCGCTCGGGTACTGCCCGCGCCGCTGGCCGCCGTCGCACTGGCCACCACGGCGGTGTGGGTGCTGGATCTTCCGGTCGCCCGCGTCAAGGTCAGCGGTCTGCTCGGCGCGATCCAGCCGCCCGGCCTCTCCGACCTCGGCCGGCTGGCCGACGTCGGCGTCCTCGGCACGGTCCTCGCCTTCGCACTGATCGCCTCGGCCGAATCGCTGTTCAGCGCCGCCGCCGTCGACCGGCTGCACGACGGACCGCGCACCAACTACGACAAGGAGCTGATGGCCCAGGGCGCCGGCAACGCCGTCTGCGGCGTCCTCGGGGCGCTGCCGATGACCGCGGTCATCGTCCGCAGCGCGGCCAACGTCCAGGCGGGCGCCAAAACCAAGGCCTCCCGCGTACTGCACGGTGCCTGGCTGCTGCTGTTCGCGGCCGCGTTCCCGGCCGCGCTGGGTGTGGTGCCGGTCGCCGCGCTGGCCGGTGTACTCGTCCACGCGGGCTGCAAGCTCATCCCGGTGCGCGATCTGCGCCCGCTGTGGCGCGACCATCGCGGTGAGGCGGTGGTTCTGTTCGTCACCGCCATCGCCATCGTGACGATCAACATGTTCGAGGGCGTTCTCATCGGCATCCTGGCGGCCGTCGCCAAGACCGCCTGGGAGACGTCCCACGTCCATCTCGACGTCCACACCCCGGACGACGACGAGGAGCCGGTGCTGGTACGCGCCGTCGGCAACGCCACGTTCCTGCGGCTGCCGAAGATCCTCGACCAGCTCGACGCACTGCCCGCCGACCGGGACATCGAACTCGACCTCAGCGGCCTGCGTCATCTCGACCACGCCTGCGGCGCGGCCCTGACGAACTGGGCCGAACAGCACCGCCGCAGCCGACGGGCGGTGGAGCTGGTGTCGTAACACCTGCCGGCCGGCCCGCCCGGCCACCCGGTTGACTGAGTGAGTCCTATGTCCCCTGCCAGGAGGGACATAGGACTCACTCGTTCTCTCAGCTCCGTAGGAATTCGGCGGCAGCTCCGCAGATGTTGTGCGTCGTCCCCCGGACTTTTCCGAAGCAACACACGGAATCCCTTCCGACCGCGTCCGATCGCCACGTTCACTTCTTCCGTTCACGAATACCTGAACCGAAGGAGGAACATGCGACACGCCCGGAAGAGGATTTCCACCAAGAAGGCGATCTCGGCGGTGGCGCTCGCCGGTGTGGTTTCAGCGGCGTTCGCGCAGCTCGGCCATGCCGGAACGACCGACACCGAAGTGGCGATCAAGCGCGAGAAAGTCACCGACCTGACGGCTTATCACGGAGTCAAACCCGGAGACGTCGAGAAGGTCCTCAAAAAGATCCAACGGCCTGACAACGGGACGGCGGGAAACGACAACGCCGACTGGAAAGCCTTCTATCTCGCGGAAACCCCGCAGCATGCCGCGGAATACGTCAACGGGGAGCCGGACCCGAAGACCTACAAGGTCAAGGCGGGTGAAGTCGTCCAGGTCAAGCTCAACGGGGAAGTCGAACTGGCCACGGTCTCCGGTAGTGCCGACAGCCCCGAGGTCGTGCAGCAACTCAAGAAGGAGTTCCACATCCCCGAAGGGCGCCCGCTGATGGACGCCCTCGGCGAACAGAACGTGGTCCTCAAGATCAAGGACGGCACCACGGAGAAGGGCGTCGAAAGGTTCGAGATCATCGTTCCCTGGAGCATCGCGGAGAAGCACGCCACAGCCACGCGCCACGCCCACTTCCCGGACCCCCGGGGCTCCGACAAGGCCGAGGAGTTCTCCAGGATGAGCCCTGAGGACGCCGCGAAGTACGTGGGCGAATGCCTCTCGGGCGGTAGCCGCACCAAGCGTGCGGCGGCAGCGTCCGTATGCGAACTCGCCAAGGACAAGGCGCGGGACATCCTGAGCGAGGCGGGAAACGAGGTGAGTCTTCCGCAGCGGGATTCCGATGGTCTGAGCAAGCAGGAGATCACCGCCACCGCCGAAGCGACCCGTTCGAAGCTCGGCACGGGCGTGCACGGAGCGGTCAGCGCCGCCATGGTTGCCGACTGGGCACATGACGTGGCCAGAACCTTCGCCGACCCCAAGGCCACAAAGCTCGACAAGGCGGCTGCGGTCACCGCGATCGCGCCGGTCATCGGCCAAGCCGTCAACATCGCCGACGGTATTCAGCACCACGACAAGAAGACCATCGTGGTCAACTCCCTCGTGCTCGCCGCAGTGGTCGCCGCGCAGGCCGTTCCCGCGGTGGGCGAAGTGGTCGACGCCGCGATCGTCGCCGATTTCGTGGTCGAGAAACTCGTCGGATGGTTCACACCGACCGCGAAGCCCGGTCCCGAACACGTGGCACCGCCGTCCGACCTGGTGGAAACCCCTCAGCTCGACAAGGACCCGTGGATGTCCGACCCCGCTGACACCAGTTACTCGAAGGGTGCGACGGCCGCCCCCCAACCATCCGCGAGTTCGGGCAGCGCAGGAGCGGGCCAGGAATCCAAGAAAAAGGACACCGGGAAAACCGACGACGAGGCAGCAATTCCCGATGTGCAGGAAACGCCCATACCCAACTTCTAGAGCGTGACGAGGGTGACCTCGGTGGCCTTGACGCTGGTCCAGACGGGCGCGCCGTCGGCGAGGCCGAGATCGAGGGCGGCCTGCGGGGTGATTTCGGCGACGAGGTCGGGGGCCTCGGAGGACGTGACGAGGACGCGCAGCCGGCTGCCGGCGGAGGTGATCTCCCGTACGGTGCCGGACCAGACGTTGCGGGGGCTGCCGGCCGGCTTCTCGACGTGCACGGAGACGGCCTCGGGGGCGATGATCGCCAGGGCCTGGGTGTCGTCGGGAAGCCGGTCGGCGACGACGAGACGACCGCCGCCGGCCAGCGCGAGGCCGTCGCCGCTGGCGGTGCCCGGCCAGGCGTTGCGGCCGAGCATCCGGGCGACCCAGGGCGAGCGGGGATGCCGGGTGACCTCGGCGGGGGGCGCGTCCTGGAGGGTGCGTCCCTCGTCGAGGACGAGGACCCGGTCGGCGAGCGAGACCGCCTCGACCGGGTCGTGGGTGACGATCAGGCAGACCCCGCCGAAGCCGGCGAGATGGCGTCGCAGGGTGTGGCGGACATGCGCCCGGGTGGTCTGGTCGAGGGCGGCGAGCGGCTCGTCGAGCAGCAGCAGACGCGGACGGGCGGCCAACGCCCTGGCCAGCGCGACACGTTGGGCCTGGCCACCGGAGAGCTGGGCGGGTTTGCGGTGCGCGAGATGGCCGACGCCGAGCCGGTCGAGCCACTGCTGCGCCGTGCGGCGGGCCTCGGCGCGCGGAACGCCGTGCGCGCGGAGCCCGTAGGCGGTGTTGGTCAGCGCGGTCAGATGCGGGAAGAGCGCGCCGTCCTGCGGGACCCAGGCGACGCCGCGGCGATGCGGAGGCCGCTCGGTGACGTCGGTGCCGCCGAGGCGCAGTGTGGCACGGGCGCGCGGGGTGAGGCCGAGGAGGGCGCGTAGCAGGGTGGTTTTGCCGGCGCCGTTGGGGCCGACGACGGCGATGGTGGTGCCCGGATCGGCGTCGAGCGTCAGGGTGTTGAAGCCGGTGACGTCGGCGTGCAACGGCCAGCGCTCCTGCGACTCCTGGGCCTCCGGAGGTGGCGTCGGTTGGCCCTTGTCGGCTGAAGGCGTCGATGGGGTGTCCAGGGTTGCAGCGGTCTCCGAAGAGCGGGGTGTGGTGCGGCCCGTGCGGCGGGAGGTGGGGGTGCCGTTCCACCGGCCGCGCAGGGCCACCAGCACGGCCATGGCGATGGCGAGGAGCAGCAGGGAGACGGAAGTGGCGGCTTCCGGGGAGTCCTGGAGCAGCAGGTAGACCTGGAGCGGCAGGGTCTGGGTGGCGCCGGGCAGATTGCCGGCGAAGGTGATGGTGGCGCCGAATTCGCCGAGCGCGCGGGCCCAGGTCAGCGCGGCGCCGGCGACGAGGCCGGGCGCGACCATGGGGAGGGTGACGGTGAAGAAGACGCGTACGGGCGAGGCGCCGAGCGAGGCCGCGGTCTCCTCGTAACTGGGGCGCAGGCCGGCGAGGGCGCCTTCCAGGCTGATGACGAGGAACGGCATCGCGACGAAGGTGGCGGCGACGACCGCGCCCGAGGTGTGGAACGGCAGGGTGAGGCCGAAGGTGTCTTCCAGCCAGGGGCCGAGCAGTCCGCGGCGGCCGAAGCCGAGGAGCAGCGCGACACCGCCGACGGTCGGCGGCAGCACCATCGGCAGCAGGACGAGCGAGCGGACCAGCGCCTTGCCGGGGAAGCTGACGCGGGCAAGCAGCCAGGCGAGTGGTACGCCGAGGAGCAGGGAGAGTCCCAGCGCCCAAAAGGACACGAGCAGCGAGAGATTGAGCGCCTCGGTGACGCCGGCGCTGCTCAGGTGCGTGCCGAGGTCGCTCCAGCTGGTGCGGGTGAGGACGCCGATCAGCGGCATCAGCAGGAGCGCGACCGCGAGGAGCGCGGGGACGGCCAGTGCGATCGGGGTGCGGGTGCCGGGTGCGTGGGATCGTCCCGCCGAAGGCCGGAGGGGGGTGCGGGGGCGTCTCATCGGGGTCCCTGGGATCGGGGTGGGTCGGTTCCACGGGGTGTGCCCGGCGGGTGCCACGTAGGGCGGGGCCGCACGGGGCTGTCCGCTCCCCCGAGCCGGACAGTCCCGTGCGCCGCGCGGTGTGTGGCGTGGCCGCGCCCGGCCCGCTACGGCTTCTGGAAGCCCGCCTTGCGCAGGATCTGCTGTGCCTCCGGGGTGCTCAGCCACTTCACGAAGGCGGCCGCGGCTTCGGCGTTCTCGGAGGCCTTCAGGGTGGCGGCCGGGTAGGAGGCGACGGCGTTCTGTCCGTCGGGGATGTCGATGGCGTCGACCTTGTCGGGCGCGGTGTCGGCGTCCGTCTTGTAGACGAGTCCGGCGTCGGCCTCGCCCATCTCCACCTTGCTGAGGACGGCGCGGACGTTGGGCTCCTGCGAGACCGGCTTGACGTCGACGTCCTGGGCGTCCAGGACCTGCTTGCTGTAGCGGCCGACGGGGACCGCGGGCGCGGCGAGGACGACCTTCAGCTTGCTGCCGGCCAGGTCCTTGAGGCCGTGGATCTTCTTGGGGTTGCCTTCGCCGGTCGCGATGACGAGGCGGTTCTTGGCGATGACGGTGGGCGTGCCGACGTCCACCTTCAGCCCGTCCATGGTCTTGGTGTCGGCGGTGACCAGGGCGTCGGCGGGGGCGCCCTCCTTGACCTGCGCGGCGAGTTCCTGCGAGCCGGCGAAGGAGAACTTCACCTTGGTGCCCGGGTGCTCCTTCTCGTACGCGGCACCGGCCTTGGCGAAGACATCGGTCAGCGACGAGGCGGCGAGCACGGTGAGCTGCGCCTTGGGAACGTCGCCGGCGGACTTCGCGCCACCGCCGTCCTTCTTGCCCTCGTCCTTGCCGTTGCAGGCGGCGAGCGGGACGAGGAGGGCGGCGGTCACGATCGCGGCGGCGGCACGGCGGCGGGTGAGGGCACGGGACATGGGCGGGACTCCTTGGGACGCGGGGCGGCGGATGCCGCCCGACGGATGGGGAAAAGCCGCGCCGGGGACGGCGACGCCGCTGCGTGGGGGGGGCGATTCCTCGGTGGTTCAGGTGCGGTCGATGGACGCGTCAGGTGCGGTCGATGTGCACGCTGGTGGATTTCACGCGGGCGGTGGCCTGCATACCGACTTCGAGTCCCAGTTCCTCGACCGCTTCCCGGGTCAGCAGGGACACCAGGCGGTGCGGGCCGGCCTGGATCTCGACCTGAGCCGCGACATCGCCGAGCTTGACGGCGGTGACGATGCCCGGGAAGGCGTTTCGGGCGGAGGTGTACGAGGCGTCTTCGTCGCCGCCGCCGTCCTGGCCGACCTCGATCGAGAAGGCGGCCAGGTCACGACCGTCGATCAGACGCCGGCCGCTGTCGTCGCGGTGGGTCGCGACCTTGCCGGCGTCCGCCCAGCGGCGGGCGGTGTCGGGGCTGACGCCCAGCAGGCGCGCCGCCTGGCCGATCGTGTAGGACTGCATGCGCGACAAGATAAGTGGGTTCGGCTGGCATTTGCAATTCATATGGCGGATGTACGCAGCAGGTGCCAGGCGGGTTGGAGGAAAAGCCGAAGCCGCGGTTGGGCCGATCGGCGGTGACCGGATGTCGGACGGAATCCGCGCGTCGCCGCCCGGCTAAGGTGACGCCGACAAGAAGGAATATTTACCGCAATTTATGGCAATTACCCGGTTCCCCTCCCTCCCCCACCCCACGTGAGGCGTTCCCATGAGCCTGAGCATCCGCAACCAGATCCCCGGCACCGTCACCGCCGTCACCCCGGGCGAGGTCATGGCGACCGTCGGGGTCCGGCTGGTGGGCGGCCAGGAGGTCACCGCCGCGATCACGCGGGAGTCGGCCGAGGAGCTGGGCCTCGCGGCGGGTTCCGCGGTACGTGCGCTGATCAAGTCCACCGAGGTGTCCCTGGCCACGGGTGCGGTCGACGGGCTGAGCATCCGCAACCAGCTGCCGGGCACGGTGAGCGATGTCGCCACCGGTGGCGCGATGGCCGGCGTCAAGGTCAGCGTCGACGGCGCCGAGCTGACGGCCGCGATCACCAAGGACGCGGTCACCGATCTCGGGCTGGAGGCCGGTTCCACGGTGACCGCACTGATCAAGTCGACGGAGATCTCGCTGGCCACCGCCTGACGTGAGGCCGGGGCACCCCGAGGAGCTCAACGCAGCGCTGCCACAGGCGCGTTACGCGGGCTCCGGGGCGCGGCGCCCCGGGCCATGGAACGGGCAGCGCCGGCCGGTCGACGGTCATCCGGGCACTCACGTGCGGTCGATGTACACATTGGTCGCCTTCACCCGGGCGGTGGCGGTCACCCCGACCTCGATGCCCAGTTCCTCGACGGCCTCCCGGCTGACCAGCGACACCAGCCGGTGCGGCCCGGACTGGATTTCCACCTGGGCGACCACATCGTCCATGGTCACCCGGGTGACGATCCCGGCGAACGCGTTGCGTACCGAGGTGCGGACCTCGCCGGGCACCGGATGCAGCCCCGCGGCCCGCTCCTTGGCGAACGCCGCCAGGCTCACGCCGTCGATGACCCGGTTTCCCGTACCGTCCCTGTCCATCCGCAGCTGGCCGCCGTCGGCCCATCGGCGGACGGTCTCCGGACTCACACCCAGCAGCCGCGCTGCCCGGCCAATGCTGTATGACGGCACGCCCGCACTCTAGGGCCAGGGCCGGGGCCGCCCCCGCACCGCCCCGCCGCCCCGCCGCCCCGGCGACCGCAGCTGCCGCTCCCGCCGCCCCTGCTGCTCCAATGTCCGGATGGACAGGGACGCACACAAGGACACGCACAGGGGCACGGACAGGGACACGGACAGGGATGCGGGCAGCGGCACGGATATCGATGTCGAGGCGGTACGCGCCCTGTTCGACCGGCAGATGCGGCGCGAGGCGACGGCCGACTCCCCCGGCGCACGGGTGGAGCGGGATGGCGATGTGGTGCGCCAGGTCGGCGGCGCGGACGACTGGAACGGTGTGGTGTGGTCGGACCTGGACGGGTCCACCGCCGATGCGGCGATCGCGGCGCAGGTGCGGCACTTCACCTCGCTCGGGCGTGAGTTCGAGTGGAAGGTGTACGCCCATGACCGGCCCGCCGACCTGGGCGAACGGCTGCGGACCGCCGGTTTCACGGCGGAGCCGGCCGAGGCGCTGATGGTGGCGCCGGTGCGGGGCCTGCGCGCGGCCGGGGCGGACTTCGGGCCGCCGGAGGGTGCGCGGTTGCTGCCGGTGGCCGATGCGGCCGGCGTGGAGCTACTGGTGCGGGTTCATGAGGAGGTGTTCGGGAGGCCCGGCGCACGGCTGCGGCACCGGCTGCTCGGCCGGCTCGCCGAGGATCCGGGCTCGGTGGCGATGGTCGTCGCGATGGCCGGCGACCTGCCGGTGTCCGCGGCACGGATAGAACTGACCCGCGGGAATGTTTTCGCCGGGCTGTGGGGCGGCGGCACCCTGCCCGCCTGGCGCGGCCGGGGCCTCTACCGGGCACTTGTCGCCCACCGCGCATGGATCGCCGAAGCGCGCAACTTCTCCTATCTACAGGTGGACGCGTCCGACCAGAGCCGTCCGATCCTGGAACGGCTGGGCTTCAGCACGCTGAGCACGACCACCCCGTACCTCTATACAGGGCCGACGCGACCAGCGCGCTGATGCGACCGTTCACCACCCGCCCGCACCCACACCGCACATCGCCCCGGACATATGCCCGCACATCTCCCCACGCATCCGTCCACACATCAGGATCCCCGCCGGATGTGTACGCAGGGTGACGACGAGACAGACCCGGGGTTACCGCCAACACCCCCGGGCGGCAAGGGGGTTGGCGCCGCCGCCGATCCACCCGAGGCCACACCCGCCCCTACCGGCAAGGCAGTACACCCCTTTTGCACCGCTTGCGACCGATTCACGTCGATGTAAAGCTGATTCTGCTGGTACCTCAGCCGCAAAGGAGATGGTCCCAATGGTTACGGATCGCACAGCCCGCATCGAGACGGAGGCCTTGGCCGCCGAGGTCGACGGACTGGTGGAGCCCACCGAACCTGACGGCGTGTTCCGCGATACCCGAGAGTGCGGAGCTGGGCTGCTGTTGCTCGGCCTGCTTCTGATCTCGCCGCCGACTCCGCGTCCCAAGACCGACACCCGCTAAGGGGCAGTGCGTTGGCTGAGCAGACGCAGGGAGCAGCCCCTCTCAGCGCTGTGATCGCCGATGCCGCATCTGGGGTCGCCCTCGCCCTGCGGGGCGAGGGCGATCCCTATGCGCTCTCCCGCTTTCTGCGGCAGGGCGATGCGCTGGCGTCGGCTGCGATCCGGGTGCTGGGCGCCGATGCGCTCGCACCGTATGCGCTGGACCACCGGGCCGGGCCCGGCGGAGAGGACGAGACAGTCGTACGGGAAGCGCTTGCGGCCTTTCCCCCGAAGCCGGACGCCTCGGATGTGTCGGTGTGGAGCTACCGGGGCCTGGTCGAGGCCTCGCACGCGTTTCTGCCCGGTGGCGCCAACCAGTGGCCGCCGACGCCACAGGCCGGCTCGGCATGGGTCGCCACCGATCCATGGCCAAAGCTTGCCCATCGGGTGTCCCAGCTGGCCGCGTTGGCGCTGCCCGGACTCGCCTCGTCGCTCGCCGACGAGCTGACGGCGCGCACCGACGACCTGGCCCGCGGTTTCGTCCGGGCGGTGCGCCGCCGGGACTGGCTTCAGGCCGCGGGGCTGGGCCGTTGGCTGGCCCGGCTGCCTGAGGTGCCGCCGACACTGGGCCTGGACAGCGGGCTGGGTTTCGTCCGTCAGATGTGCGGCGGCGACGCCCGGGTGACGCTGCATGTGGTGGCCGCCCAGCGGTTCTACGGACGGGGGTGGTGACCGGCGGCCGGGGCGACCCGGAGTTGCTCGACCGGTTGGTCGGCGACAGCCTGGGGTGGTTGGACGGTGCCCGCGCGTCCTTCCGCCTGCCCCCGAACGTGACGACTGACGCCGATCCCAATCTGACCCTCAAACCCCTCGGCGAACTGGCCGAGTTGACGCAGCTCATCGCGGCGGCGCATCCGCGCGCCGACATCCGGGAGAGGGCGGCCGGCCTGTTCGACTTCGCATGGCGGGAGACCGGCGAGGGAGAGCTGTTCGCCGAGCTGGTCCGAGGTGAGCCGCATGCGACCTATCCCGTGGAGATCTACGGGGCGTTCGCGCAGGCAGGACGGCGCCACGCCGGTGTGGAGGAGCTCGTACGGGCCACCACGCGGCTGCGCAGCTGGCGGGTGGCCCGCGACGATCACACCCGCACGCTCGGTGTGCTCAACGCGGAGCGGCGCATCGGGCTGGCGCCGCACACCGATTTCGACGCCGAGCTGGCGCAGACCGGTCTCGGCCGGCTGCCCGAGCCGTGGGCGCTGGACCGCAAGGCCGCGTACGGCGTGACACACGATGTCTTCCATCTGACCGAATGGGGACGCGCCCGCCGGCGGCTGTCCCCCGAACACGCCGGCTATCTGCGGCTCTGGCTGCCCGCGTGGCTGGAGAACTGGCTGGCGGAACAACTGTGGGACCTGGTGGGTGAGTTGCTGGCCGTGACCGCCTGCCTGCCGGCGGCTCCGTACGATCCGGTGGCCTGGCAGCGGCTGGCCGACGCGCAGGCCGCCGATGGCAGCGTCGCCGAGATCGGCGATCCGACGCGTCCGGACGATCCCGCCGAGGCGTTCACGGCCTGCTACCACTCCACCCTGGTGACCGCCTTCGCCGGCACCCTCGCCCGTGTCGCCTCCGATGAGGCAGCGGCCGGGGTCTGGGACGGTGCCGGGGCGATGCTGACCGGATGTATCCCCTGTGAAAGCGAGACAGCCCCGTGACAGTGACGGCCGCACCCCCCGCGCTCCTGCACGGTGTCGGCGACCGGGCCCTGACCTGGCTCGACGAGCACCGCGAGCACTTCCGGCTGACCCCCGAGGACCACGCCACCGGAGGCGCGCTCATCGAACGCCTCAAACCCATCGGGGAGTTGGTGATCAATATGCAGGTGCTGTTCCGGGAGGGCGTGGCCGGTTCCCGGCAGCACGCCCGCGCCGGGCAGCTGTTGGACTTCGCCTGGCGGGAACTGCTGGACGGCGGCAATGTGCTGGCCGCCCTCCAGCACGACGAGCCGCTCTCCCCCGTTCCCCTGGAGGTCTATGCGGCCTTCCACGAGCTGGGCTACCGGCATCCCGGCCTGGAGTCGGCCATGGAGATCTGCCGGCGCACCACGACCTGGACGGCGCTGGAGATGGTGCCCAACCGGCGGCTCGGTGTGCTCAACGCCGAACGCAAGATGGGGCTCACGCCCAGCGCCGACTTCGACCTGGCGGTGGAGCGGACCTGGCTCGGCCGGCGGCCCGAGCCGTGGGCGGTGCAGCTGCATATCGCGTACGACGTCACGCACACCGTTTTCCATCTGACCAACTGGGGAGAGGCGCCGGAGCGTATCCCGCCGGCGATCGCCTCCTATCTCGCGCTGTATCTGCCGGCCTGGATGGATGGCTGGGCGGATCTGGAGCACTGGGATCTGCTCGGTGAACTCCTCGTCGTGGACGCCTGTCTGCCGCGGCCCTCGCTGGACGCGCGGATGTGGGAGCGGTACGCCGCCGCGCAGTCCGACTCGGGTGCGATGCCCGTCCAGCGCGGGATGCCGGACGGCGACGAGGCGGAGGTCTTCGACGTGGTCCACCACCCCACTCTGGTGGCGGCGTTCGCGTCCGCGATGGCCACCTCCCGGGCGCTCTCCGCCGACGTCGCCTGATGGGCACGGGAAACCTGCTCGCGGACCGCCTCGCGGACGCGGTCACCGCCATCGACGCGCCGGACGTGGTGCTCGCGGTCACCCGCAACGACCGGCGAACCGTCATCACCGGCGGCACCGCGCTCGCCCCGCCCACACCCCGGCATGCGCTGCACTACGAACTGGGTTCGCTGACCAAGACCTACACCGTGCTGCTGCTCGCCGAGCTGGCCCGGTCGGGCGTGCTGTCGCTGGACGACCCGCTCGCGGCCTATCTGCCGGGCCTGCGGCTGCCGTACGCCGACTCGCGCCGGATCGCGCTGCGGCATCTGGCCACCCACACCGCCGGGCTGCCCCGTATTCCCCGCGATCTGACGGCCGGCGCGCTGCTGCACCCGTACACCAACGCCTACGGCCGGTACGACACCGAGCGTCTGTTGCACACCTTCGCGCGCACCCGGCCCCGGCACACTCCCGGCACCCGCTGGCACTACTCGAACTTCGGGCTGGCGCTGCTGGGCCCGGCCATGTCCCGGGCCGCCGGCTCCGATTACGCCACGCTGCTGACCGAGCGGGTGCTGCACCCCCTCAAACTGACCGGCACCACCCTGGGGCCCGGTCCCACCGGCACCGACGCCATCGGTCACCGCAAGCGCGGCGGCGTCTCCGTTCCGTCCACCGACATGGGCGGTTTCATCGCCGCCGGTGCCGTCCGCGCCACCCCGGACGATCTGCTCACCTATCTGGAGGCGCTGCTGTTCCCCGAGGCCACGGCGCTGCCGCAGGCGCTGCGCGATGTGCAGGTGCCGCAGCTGCGCCGTGGCTGGCGGCACCGCAACACGCACACCCTGACGTGGTTCCAGCACCCGGCCGCGGGCGGCCCGTTGCTCTTCCACGTCGGGGCGACCTTCGGCCAGCAGGCGTTCCTCGGCTACCACCCGGCGTCCGGAACGGGCCTGGCCGCCGTCGCCACCCGCCACTACGGCCGCACCTGTCGCATGGTGCACACCCCCTATGAGCTGCTGTACGCGCTGGCGGGGGATCCGAAGGTGTGAGGGCGGACGAGGTGCGGCGGGGTCAGCGTCCGAGGAGCGCCACCACGCCGTCCGCGAGCCCGCCCCGCCAGCACGCGTAGTCGTGGCCGCCGTTGAATTCGGTGCGGGTGACCGGATGGCCGTGGGCGTCCAGGGCGTCGTGGAAGGCGCGGCTCAGCTCGACCGTCGCGCCCTCGTGCAGGCCGACGTCGAGATGGACGCGGATGGCGCCGGGGGCGGCGTCGGTGAAGCGCCGGGCCAGCCAGGGGGCGCCCTCGGGCAGCGTCTTCGGTACGGCGTGCGGCAGGCCGGGGCGCCACCACAGGGACGGTGACTGGGCCAGTGCGTTGCCGAACCGGTCGGGGTGGCGGAGGCAGGCGTACAGCGCGGCCAGCCCGCCCAGGCTCTGGCCGGCGACCACGGTGCGGGCCGGGTCCGTGGTGACCGGCCAGCGGGCCGCCGCCCAGGGCAGCAGTTCGTCGGCGAGGAAGTCGGCGTAGGGGTCGCGGGCGCCCACTTCCCGCCCTCGGGAAACGTTGTCGCCGGAGCCGGGTGCGAGCACGAGCAGCGGTGGCACGGCGCCGTCGGCGATCAGCGCGTCGAAGGTGTGCTGTGCGTCGAGCGCGCCGAACCATATGTCGCCGTCGCAGAGGACCAGTACGTCAAGAGGGGCGGGCGGGGCGCCCGGCGGGACGTAGACGAAGATGTCGTGTTCGTCGCCGAGGGGCGTGCCGGGGCGCCGGTGCCGCTCGACGGTGCCGCGGGGTATGCCGGCACGCCGTGCCCGCCAGGGTTGCGCCGGCGCCTTGGGCAGTTCGAAGAGCGAGCTGCCGGGTCCTTGCCGGCGTCCGGGCAGCGTGTGGGAGTTGAGGGGGTCGGGGGCGGCGTGTGCGGAGAGTCCGCGGAGGCGTTGCTGGAGCGGTTCCGCGGCGGTCGGCGGCGGGCCCGGTGAGATGTCGGCGACGAGGCGGTAGGAGCCGCGGTGGTCGGCGCGCAGCCGGTGGGTGCGGTGCCAGATGTCGGTGCCCGGTATCCGGCCGAGGAGGGAGCCGGCGAGGTGGTCGCGGTCGGTGAGGTGGCCGGCGAGCAGCAGGACCTGGCGGGTGGCGCGGTGGCCGCGCCACAGGAAGGTGACGGCGTGGTGGTCGGGGTCGCCGTCGAGGGGTTCGATCAGGGGTGTGCCGTCGCGTTCGGCGGCCGCCCAGAACTCGTCCTGCAGGGCGGTGAGTTCGTCCGGTGCGGCGTCGGCGAGCCGAGCGGTGAGGCGGGCGATGCGGGAGCTGGTGGCAGCCGTGGCGGGCGCGGCGAACAGGGCGCGCATGGGTTCCCCGATTTCTTGTAAGTGCTGATGCACCGTCAAATCAGCGTTGACGGGCCGTAATTGCTTGCGTGGTGGGTTCATGGTCGTGGCAGCGGAGTGTGTGGGTCGGTGTCCGCGATACGGCCGAGGAGGTCCAGGAACCTGGCCTGGTGTGAGGCGAGTTCGCGGTCCTCGTACAGCGCGGGATTGCCGTCGTAGTCGATGCGCAGTCCGGCGCCGTCGCCCCGGTCGTAGAGGTTGACGGTCAGGTCCTCGACGGGTCCGGTGGCGAGGTGGTGGGCGTCGCCGGGGGCGCCGGCGAATTCCGGGCCGTGGTCGTAGGGGATGACGTTGACCAGCGGGCCGACCAGCGGCCGCGGCTCGCCGGGCCGGCCGAGGTCGCGGCGGATGTCCTCGTAGCGGTAGCGCTGGTGGCGGCGGGCGGCGCGGATACCGAGGACGACCTGCAGGGTGAGCTCGGCGAAGGTGGTGCGCGGGGTGACGGTGAGGCGCAGCGGCAGCAGATTCCCGGCCGTGGCGGGGACGCGCAGTGCGGCGGGGCCCGTCCGGGCCGTCATCGGCAGGCCGAGGACGACCTCGGTGGTGTGGGTGGCGCGGGCGACGTACCAGGCCTGGGTGGCGATGACGACTTCGGGCCAGGTGGTGTGCAGGGCGCCGGCCAGCGCCTGGATGCGGGCGGTGACGCCGGTGCCGACGCGGGCGGTGCGGCGCAGGAAGGTGTGCGACGGGCGGGCGGTGCGGCCCGCGAGGGTGGGGGGCGCGGGGTGGCCGGCGAAGGTGTCGCTCCAGTGGCTGCGGTCGATGTCGTAGGCCTCGGAGGCGCGGTAGGCGGTGTCCTCGGCGCGCAGGTCGGCGAGGCGTCCGAAGGGGCTGGCGCCGGCTTCCCGGCCGGCGGCGAGGGCGGTGTAGACCTCGGCGGCGCGGTCGGCGAGCAGCGTGGAGCCGAAGGCGTCCAGGATGAGGTGGTGGTCCCGCTGGTACCAGAGCCAGCGGCGCTCGCCGACCTGGAAGAGGGCGTGCCGGAAGAGGGGGCCGGTGGCGAGGTCGAAGGGGCGGGCGAGGTCGTCGCGCATCCAGGCGTCGGCGACCGCGTCCGGGTCGCCCTGGTCGAGGAGGGTCGCGGCGTGCAGCGGGAAGCCGTGCCCCGGTGGCTCGATTTCGAGGGCGGACTGCCGTGGTCCGTCGGGGGTGTCCTCGATCCGTACGCGCAGTGCGTCGGCCTCGCCGATGGTGCGGTGCAGCGCCTCGGCGAACAGCACCGGGTCCAGCGGGCCTTGGATCTCCAGGTAGTGCGCGATGTGGTGTGCGGGGCTGGCGGGGTCGAGGGCCTGTGCGTGCCAGATGCCGGTCTGGGCGGCGGTGAGGGGGATTCCGCGGACGCCGGGCCGTGGCACGGGCGGGGCCGCCGCCTGGACGGCGGTCATGCCGCGGCCCCCCGCGTCTCGGCGACGTCGGTGCGGATCTGCTGGGGCGTCAGGGCCATGGCGGTCAGGCCCCTTCGATGCTCTGGACGAGCGCCTCGGTGGTGGTGACGGCCGCGCAGGTGCGGGCGGCCCAGCGCAGTGCCTGGATGTGGTCGGCGGCGGAGAAGTCGGCGACCGCGTCGGCGACGACGAACGGCTGGATGTCCCGCATCCACGCGTCGCAGGCGGTCGCCTGCACTCCGATGTGCGCGTAGACGCCGACGATGATGAGCTGGTCGCGTCCGAGGTCGTACATCTGCTCCGCGAGGTCGGTGCGGATGAAGGCGCTGTACTTCCACTTGGTGAGCAGGGTGTCGCCGTGCTGCGGGGCGACGGCCGCGGCGATGCCCTCGGCGTCCCGGTCGTCGGGTACGCCGTCGCCCCAGAAGTCCTGTTGGAGGCCGCGCTGGGCGGGGGTCTGGCCGCCGGGCTGGGCGGCGTAGACGACGGGCAGGCCGATGGCGCGGCAGTGTTTCGTCAACCGGCCGACGTTGTCGAGGAGTTCGGTGAGCGGCGCGGCGTCCGGGGTGAAGGGGCGCAGGAAGTGGTTCTGGAGGTCGTGTACGAGCAGCACGGCACGGGCGGGTTGCACGGTCCAGTCGACCCGGTTGCGGGGCAGCACGGCGGAGCTGGGCATCGGGTAGGGGGCGATGGCGGGGAGCGGCATGGTGGGGGGCCTTTCACGGATGCGGGGAGGGGCGGGCCGCGCGGGCGCGGGGGTCAGGCCCGTAGCGCCGCGCCGCCGTCGACGTACAGGTCGTGCATGGTGATGTGGCGGGCGCGGTCGGAGACGAGGAAGCCGACGGCTTCGGCGATGTCCACGGGTTCGGCGAGCCGGCCGAGCGGGATGCCGACGCGGTACGCCGCGAGGTCGCCCTCGATGACGCGGCCGCGGGAGTCCGGCTCGGTCCACAGCTGCCGCTGTATGGGCGTGTTCGTGGAGCCGGGCGAGACGACGTTGCACCGTACGCCGGTGCGGGCGAGTTCCAGGCCGAGGCTTTTGGTGAAGAGGGTGGCGGCGGCCTTGGAGGCGGCGTAGGCGGCCAGGCCGGCGCGGGGCACGCCGGCCGCGTTGGAGCCGACCGTGATGATGCTGCCGCTCCGGCGGGCGGTCATGCGGCGGGCCACGGCGCGGCAGACCTGGAAGACGCCTGTGGTGTTGACGGCGAAGGTGTCCGCCCAGTCCTGGTCGGTGAGTTCGACGACGGATCCGGTCCGCAGCACGCCGGCCACATTGACGAGGATGTCCAGGGGGCCGACGGTCCGCTCGACCTCGTCCACCAGCGCGTCGACGGCCGGTCGGTCGGTGATGTCGACGGTGCGGGCGGTGATACGAGCGGGACCGGATGACGAGTTCGCCTCCAGTGCGGTGATGCCGGCGGCGTCCCGGTCCACGGCGACCACGTGCGCGCCGCGTTCGGCCAGCAGTCGGGCCACGGCCTCGCCGATGCCCCGTCCGGCGCCGGTGACCAGCGCCGTCCGCCCGGAAAGTTCGGATTCCCGCACGTCATACCCCTTCTCGGACACCTCGCCCCGGATCAACTTAGGTAAGCCTAACCTAATGGAGTCGCTCATGGTGAGGGTCAGGGGGTGACGATCGGGAAGTCGGGATCCGGGCTGGTCAGCAGCCCGAGCAGCGCGTTCAGCGCGCCGGCCTCGCCCTCCTCCGTGACACCGGCCGGCACCCGCCCGGCGACGATGCCGAGCAGTTCGGGCTTGGTGAGCGTCACGGTCAGGTCCGGCCGCCCCTCGGACGTGCCGGACGCGGTCGGCGCGCCGGCCGTACTGCGGTAGGTGAGCGCCCCGTTGGACAGCGTCAGCCGCCAGGTGCGGTCCTCGTCGGCGAGATACCAGTCCATGGTGAGCGAGGACGCCCAGGCCCTGGGGCCGTCGACACGGATGGCGAGCGAATCGATGAGCTGATCGACGGTCAGCGCCGCGGCGATCTCGGGGCCGGCGGCGTCCGCCCTCACCGGCGCCGGGGCGCCGCGCAGTTCCATCGCGCCGGTGAGATAGAAGTTGCGCCAGGTGCCGTTCTCGCAGCCCTGGCCAAGCCGGTCGTAGACCGCGGCCAGTTCGTGCCGCGCGCCGACGTGCCCGGGGTCGGCGAAGACGGCGTGGTTCAGGAGCGTCGCCGCGAACCGCAGATCACCGGAGTCGGCGAACCTTCTTCCCGCCGCCACCGTGGCATCGATGCCGCCCAGAGCGGCCACATAGCGCTTGGCCTGCTCCACCGGCGGGTGCTCCCACAGATGCGCCGGGTTTCCGTCGAACCAGCCCATGTAGCGCTGGTAGATCGCCTTGACGTTGTGGCTCAGCGAGCCGTAGTAGCCATGGCTGGCCCACACCCGCTCCAGCCCCGGGGGCAGCCGCAGTTCCTCGGCGATCTCGTTGCCGGTCAGGCCCTCGTTGAGCAGCCGCAGCGTCTGATCGTGCAGATACGCGTACAGGTCGCGCTGGTTCGCGAGCAGGGTTCTGATCCGGTCCTTGCCCCAGGTCGGCCAGTGGTGGGACGCGAAGGCGACCTCCACCTCCTCACCGAACAGCGCGAGGGCCTCACTGAGGCAGTGGGACCAGATCCTGGTGTCACGGACGGCCGCGCCGCGCAGCGCCAGGATGTTGTGCATCGTGTGGGTCGCGCTCTCGGCCGTGCACAGCGCCTGCTGCGCGGGAAAGTAGAAGTTCATCTCCGCGGGCGCGTCAGGTCCCGGGGTGAGCTGGAAAACGAGCCGCACCCCGTCGACGATCTCCTCCTGCCCGGTGCTGGTGATGTCCACGGTCGGCGGGATGAGGGTCAGGGTGCCGGTGGAGTTGGTGGCGCCGAGGCCGCAGCCGATCTGGCCGGCCGGCCCCTTGGGGAGTTCCGCGCCGTACATGTACACGGCGCGCCGGGCCATCGCCGTGCCCGCGTAGACGTTCTCGCTGACCGCGTGCTCCAGGAAACCGGCCGGCGCGAGGACCGGTACCGCGTTGTGACCGTGCGGCAGCACCCCGCGTCCGCCGCCGAAGTGGTCCGCGTGCGAGCGGGTGTAGATCAGCCCGGAGACCGGCCGGTCGCCCCGGTGCTTGCGGTAGAGCTCCAGCGCCGCGGCCGCGGTCTCGGCCGAGACGAGCGGGTCGATGACGATGACGCCGCGCTCCCCCTCGACCAGCGTCATGTTCGACAGGTCGAGGCCCCGCACCTGGTAGATGCCCTCGGTCACCTCGTACAGGCCCTGCCGGCTCACCAGCCGGCCCTGGCGCCACAGGCTCTCGTTCGCCGTGCCGGGGCAGTTTCCGGCCAGAAAGCTGTACGCCTCGGCGTCCCAGACGACCCGTCCGTCCGCCGCGATGACCTGGGGCGGGTCGAGCGGCGCGATGAAGCCGCGATCGGCATCCGCGAAGTCCTGGTGGTCGTCGACGGGCACAGCAGTCACAGGGCGCTACCTCTCCGGGGAGTCGGGTCACCGTCGGATGACCCGCAGGAGAGATTTACCCAGATTTGTCCCGTTATTGCATGTGTGCGGTGGGCTGAGTCGTGGCCGCTTCGGCGGGGCGCGGCCCGGCGCCCCCTCCCCCACGGGGGCACCATGGGGCCACCGCCCCGCCCACCGGATCACACCGGCGCGGCCTCGATGACGGAGAAGCGGTTGGGCTTCGGCAGCGGTGTGAGCGCTCGGAGCTCGAAGCCGGTGTCGCGGCACAGCCGCTCGAAGTCGTCGCGGGTGCGCTCCCGGCCGCCGACATTGACCAGCATGTTGAGGTCACTGAGATAGACCAGGCCGGACCCGGACGGATCCACGACGGGCGGCAGCACCGGCTCGACGATCAGCAGCCGGCCGCCGCCCGGAATGACCCGCCGGCAGTGCCGGAGGATGTCCGCGCACTGCTCGTCGCTCCAGTCGTGCAGCACGCTCTTGAGGAGATACAGGTCAGCGCCTTCGGGAGCGTGGGCGAAGAAATCCCCGGTCACCAGCGAGGAACGGCCGTCCACCCCCGCGCGCGCCAGCTTCGCACCGGCCTGCGCCAGCCCCTCCGCCGTGTCGAAGACGATGCCGTTGAGCCCCGGATGCGCCGCCAGAATCGCGGCCAGCAACGTGCCGTCGCCACCGCCGATATCGGCCACGGTGGTGAACGCGCCGAAGTCGAACGCCGCCGGCACCAGCCGGGCCGTATCCCGCGTGGCCTCGCTCATCGCGGCATTGAACTCGGCGGAGAGCTCCGGCCGTTCGGCGAGATAGCCGAAGAAGTCCTTCCCGAAGACGGCGTCGAAGGAGGTCTCCCCGGTGCGCACGCTGTCGTCCAGGCGCTCCCAGGCCCGGAGCATGGCAGGGTCGGTGAACACCCGGGCGAAGGAGTGCAGCGAATCGGGGCCGGCGGCGCGCAGCAGGCCGCCGGCCGGCGTGACGGCGAACCGGCCCGGTGTGCGTTCGGCCAGCAGCCCCAGCCCGGCCAGCGCCCTGAGCAGCCGGCCCATCGCCTGCGGCCGGGCCGCGCACTCCGCCGCCAGTTCGTCCGCCGTACGCTCGCCGTCGCCGATCAGATCGACCACGCCCAGCCGGACGGCGGCGCCCACCGCCTGTGCCGCCATGGCGCCGTACACAAGCCGGGCCAGCGTGTCCCGGGCCTCGACGGGTAACTGATTCTCGCGCGACATTCGCGGCACCTCTCTGATCGTCTCTGGGCGACGGCGTATCTGGTCGACGGCGTTACGTGCAGGGTCCCGCAGGGCACAACAACGCCTGTGACGTTGTGCGTCCGGCCCGCACCGCCACCCGCCATCCTGGTTAGGCAAGCCTAAGTTCGCCGGAAGTCCGAGGCAACGCCCCACTCAACCCGCCCGTACGGCACGACCGTTCCGCCCTGCCGGGAGAGGAGGGACGCCCCCGTGTCCCCCGACGACGACTGCCAACTCGGCGACCTCGCCGAGAACTTCCGCCACGATGCGGCACCCGATCCGAATGCCGGCACCGACGGCCCCCGTCGCACGCGCCGGGCGCTGGTGGACCGACCCGGCACCGCCTGGCTGGCGCTGGCCGCCGCGATCGGCGGACTGGCCACGGGCATCGCGCTCGCCCACGGCCTGCTCATCGCGGGCGCGTTGATGCTGGCGGGCCTGTCCGGGCAGTACTTCGATCCCGGCCCCGCCCAGCGGCGGACCGGTCGCAGCGCGGAGTAGGGCACCCCGCACACTCGGTGACATCACCTGGTCCACGGAATCGCCCGGAACCCGACGGAGAACGCCCTGAAGGTGACGTAGGGCCGCAACGCGGCGAACACACCGGCCCGCCCCGAACGCATTGCACGGCCCGCCCACCGTCTGCGGACGGCGAGCGGGCCGGCGGCTCTCATGCGCCCCCGAAGGAGCGGTTCACGTTGTCGCGCGGCGGCTCCTCGCTGCGACACCGACGCAGACCGCTCCCAGCAGGAGCGTCAGGGCGCCGATGACGACGTTGTTCCAGATGACACCCGCGTCCGGGCCGCTGCCGACGACCCAGGGCGAAATGATCAGCCATGCACCCATCGCGCACATCGCACCACTGAGGCCGTACATACGGTCCGGCGTCACGGTGAAGCCGATCGCCAGCAGGGAGATCGCGATGCCGAGGATCAGGTTGTGCGTCACGAGCGCGGGCTGTGAGCTCGTGTAGTGGATGATCCACGGTGATGCGGCGCAGTACAGACCGACCAGGAACACCGGCCCGTCCACGAGTACTACGTCACGCCCGCCGAGGACACGGTCGTATCGAGCTGCCATCTCCGAAACGTCGGGGTGACCTGCGAGGTCTCCCCTGGTGTGTGAGACGTCGGCCATGCGACTCGCCTCCTTCGTCCGCAAGCCTGGCCGTCTTCGCGTGGCATCGTGCCGCGCACCTTTATTCTGCGCTTATGTCGCCTTTATGTGTAGATAGTAGAGGGGGCAATTTTCCGGGAGGGACAAGGCGATTCCGGGGCGGTTCCGGGGCGGCTCCGCGGGGTGACCGACCCCGCTCAGCTGCCGCCCAGCGGCCGTCCCAGGCCCAGGTTCCAGCGTCCGCTCCGGCCGCTCAGTTCGACGGCGGTCAGCGGGGCCACATCCAGTCGCCAGAACGCCTCCGCCGGGACCTGGAGGGCACAGACCGTGGCGGCGCGTACGACATCCGGCTCCACCACGGCGAGCACGCGTCCGGACTCGGCGGCCAGCCCGGTCAGCCAGGCACCGACTCGCTCGCAGAGCTGCCGCAGCGATTCGCCGCCGTGGCCCGTGAAACCGGGGTCGGAGAGCCAGGCGGATACCGCCTCCGGTTCGGTGTCGGCCACCTCCGCCAGGGTCCGGCCCCGCCAACGCCCCATCACGCAGCCGGCCGGCGCGGACGTGGGCACGGTCTCCCCCGTCAGCCCCAACCCCTCCGCCGTCCGACGGCACCGCACCGACGGCGAGACCATGATCCGGTCGGCGGCCGGCAGGGTTCCGGCGGCGGCTCGGGCGCGACGCAGCCCGGCCTCGCCCAGCGGCCCGTCATCGTCGAAACGCACCTCGCGCTGCGCCAAACCCGCGGCCGGTGAGATCAACATCACCCGACTTGTCATGCCCTCTCCCCTTACTCCATCCCGACATCGACAACCAGCCACCCCTGGAGGGGAGTTGGGCCGACAACGCGCCCTGTCCTGCGCCCCTCCGCCCCCTGTGCGGCCTTGGCCCGATGGCCGGTTCGCGGTACCTTCCCGATGATATTGACGACGACATGACGGAAGCCGGTGGGATCCCGGCGCGGTCGCGCCACTGTATGTCCGGTTTTGACTCAGCCCAGCAGGGCCGGGACCGGGCGAGCCAGACCCGGCATGTCGTTACGCACTCCATCTACAGGGACGCGAGTTCCCCTTCACAGGAGGTCCTGCCATGGCTCAGACCATCGCTTCGCCGGCCACCGGCGCCACCCCGGCCACACTCCCGCTCAAGGCGCTCGCCCCCTGGGCACTGTTCGTCGGCGTCCTCGCGCTGGTCCTGCTGTACTTCATCGGCGCGGAACAGGGCGCCACTTCGGTGTTCTCCGGCACGAACGTCCACGAGTGGGTCCACGACGGACGCCACCTGCTCGGCTTCCCCTGCCACTGATCGGACGCCGCATCCATGAACTCCGTCACCATCAGAAATCTTCTGGTGCGCGGCATGCTCGCCGGTCTGGCGGCAGGTGTTCTCGCCCTCGTCATCGCCTACTTCCTGGGCGAGCCGAGGGTGGACGCCGCCATCGCGTTCGAGGAGGCCCACAGCCACAGCCATAGCCACGGGGACGAGGTGGAGGTCGTCAGCCGTGGCATGCAGTCCACTGCGGGCCTGGCGACCGGTGTGCTGGTCTACGGCGTGGCACTGGGCGGCATCGCCGCCCTGGTGTTCTGCTTCGCCCTGGGCCGGATCGGCCGCTTCGGCGCCCGAGCCACCGCCGTCCTGGTCTCCGGCGCGGCGCTGCTGGTCTACCTCGTACCGTTCCTGAAGTACCCGGCCAACCCGCCGGCCGTCGGCGACCCCGACACCATCGGCCAACGGACCGCCCTGTACTTCCTGATGATGCTGCTCGGCATCCTGCTGGCCGTCGGGGCGACGATCCTCGGCCGGCGCCTGGCCCCCAAGCTGGGCAACTGGTATGCGACGGTGGCGGGCGGCACCGCGTTCGTCGTCGCCGTCGGGATCGCGTACGCCTTCCTGCCGGCCTACGACAATGTGCCGCACGGATTCCCCGGCACGCTGCTCTGGCAGTTCCGGCTGTCGACGCTCGCCGTTCAACTGGTGCTGTGGACCGGCTTCGGGCTGATCTTCGGTCATCTCGCGGAGCGCGTCGTGGCGACCAGGGCCGAGGAAGCCGGCACCACCGCCGAGGCCGCCCCCGTGGCGACCTGACGCGGTACTTGCCGCACTGCGCAGAGAGGCCCCGCGACGCCGATCGCGGGGCCTCTTTCGTACCCCTGCCGAGGGCGTTCCGGTCAAGGATGCTGCCCGACGTGGCGAGCGTCCCTCACAGCAGGCCGCGGAGGGCGTCCAAATGCGGCAGGTCGTGGTCGAGCCGTTCCCGTTTCGTGCGCAGATAGCGGATGTTCTCCGCGCAGGGCGCCGTCAAAAGCGGCACCTGTTCGTCGACGGTGATGCCATGCCTGAGCAGCGCCTCGCGTTTACGCGGATTGTTCGACATCAGCCGCACGGACCGGACGCCGAGGTCCCGCAGCATCTCGGCGGCCACTCCGTATTCGCGGGCGTCGACCGGCAGGCCGAGCGCGATATTCGCCTCGACCGTGTCCAGCCCGTCCTCCTGCAAGCGCATCGCCTGGAGCTTGGCCAGTAGCCCGATACCCCGGCCCTCATGGCCCTGGAGATAGACGAGGACGCCGCGTCCTTCCGCCACTATCGCCGTCAATGCCGCGGACAGTTGATCGCCGCATTCGCAGTGCGTGGAAGCGAAGGCGTCCCCGGTCAGGCATTCCGAATGCACCCGGGTCAGTGCCGTCTCGCCCAGCACCTCGCCATGGACCAGGGCCACCTGCTCGGTGCCACGGTCGTGGTCGCGATATCCGACGGCGAGGAATTCGCCGTAAGCGGTGGGCAATCGGACTTCCACCACCCGTTCCACACTCGACCGACGAGCGGCAGTACGCAACGCGATATCTGCATCGGCAACGGTGGCGACATCGCCACCGGCATCGGAGTCCGTCATGGCGTGATCGTACCCAGCAGGGGAAACGATCCGCTGCATTCGCTCACATCACGACAAGGTGTCCAACTCGGCAGCCGGTGCGACAGGTTGGCCGGGCCGGCCGCGGGCGGCTCCGCAAACCTCCACATGCACACGCCGCCCGCCACCCGCCTATGCTGCACTCCATGAACGCTTCGGGACATCGGACCCCGGCCCGCGGCCCGCTGCCCGCGGATACCACGGAGGACGTGCGGGCGCGCCGGGCGGACGTGGCCGTCCTCCCCATCGGCAGCCTCGAACAGCACGGGGCATTCCTCCCCTTGACCACTGATACGGTCATCGCGTGCACCATCGCCGGAGAAATCGCCGCGGCCCATCCCGTCCAGTTGCTGCCGCCACTGACGATCTCCTGCTCGCACGAGCACGCCGCCTGGCCGGGGACCGTCAGCATTTCGGCACGGACCTTGCATGCCGTGGTGACCGATATCGCCGATTCGCTCCGCCGGTCCGGTGTCGGCACGCTGATTCTCGTCAACGGACACGGCGGAAATTACGTACTGCGCAACGTGGTTCAGGAATCCGCCGGGAGCGGGACACGGATGGCGCTCTTCCCCGGGTCCGGCGACTGGGCGGCGGCACGCACACGGGCCGGGATCGAGACGACGTCGCACAGCGATATGCACGCGGGGGAATTGGAGACGTCCATTCTGCTGCACGCCCATCCCGAACTGGTCCGGCCCGGTTATGAATCCGCCGATTACCTGGCCGATGAGCGGAAGCATCTGCTGACGCTCGGTATGTCCGGCTATACCGAATCGGGGGTCATCGGCCGCCCGTCCCTGGCCTCCGCCCGAAAGGGAAAGGAATTGCTGGCCGGGCTGGTCGAGGCGTTCGGTGCGTATGCGGCCCTGTTCGGTGCCGCATGACCGACACGAGTGGCGTGATCGACACGAGCGGCGAGATCGACACCAGCGGCATGGCCGGCCTGACCGGGTCGCCGGCCGAGGAGCTGGGCGCGGCAGCCGCCTGGGAACGGCTGCGCCGCATCCGGACCGCCGGGGATGCCGAGGCGGCCGGGCTGGTGCCGGACGGGCACGGCGGGCTGCGATGGGGGCAGGGCGCCTCGCCTCAGGCGGCAGAGCTGGCCGAGCGTTATCCGGGGCTGTGCCTGGCCGGCCCTCGCGTCGCGTTCGCGCAGCTCGGGCAGAGTCTGGACGGCTTCATAGCGACGCGTACGGGCGATGCCGATTTCGTCACCGGCGAGGAGGACCGGCTTCATCTGCACCGGCTGCGTGCGCTGGCCGACGCGGTGCTGGTCGGGGCGGGGACGGCCGTATCGGACGATCCGCAGCTGACGGTGCGCGCCTGCGCGGGCCGCAACCCGGTACGCGTCGTGCTCGATCCCCGGGGCCGGGTGCCGCTGGGGCGCAAGGTGTTCACGGATGGCGCGGCGCCGACGTTGTGGGTGGTGGGACCGGAGGGGCAGCGGGCTCTGCGGGGCCCGGACACCGGGGCAGGCCCGCACGTCGAAGTAGGCCCGAACGTCAGCGTAGGTCCGCACGTCGACGTGCTGGTGCTGCCGGACGCCGCGGCGTTCGCCCCAAGTCGCCTGCTCGATGCGCTCGCGCGCCGCGGTCTGGGCCGGGTGCTGGTCGAAGGCGGCGGCGTCACCGTGTCGCGGTTCCTGGCGGCGCGGGCGCTGCACCGGCTGTATGTCACCGTCGCGCCGGTGCTGCTCGGAGACGGCGTGCCCGGCCTGCGGTTTCCTGGTACGCCGGTGATGCGGGACGCGCTACGGCCGCCGCTGCGGCGCGCCATGCTCGGCGAGGACACGCTCTTCGAGCTCGATCTGCGGGTGCCCGGCGCGCAGTCCGGCGGCCCACCGGACGACGAGGACCCCGGCGCCCGGCAGGCTCGCGGCGAGGGCGAGCACCCCGTAGACCACGGCCGTGGTGAGTCCCTGAGCGGCGCCTAGCCCGGCGGCGCCGAACGACCAGGCGGCGACGCCTTCGCGCGGGCCCCAGCCACCGACGTTCAGCGGCAGCGCCATCGCCAGCAGCGCCAGCACCATCAACGGCACCAACTGGGCGGCCGGCGCGGTCGCTCCGGCGACGCGGGCGGCGAGCAGGAACATCGCGAGATAGCCCGCGAGCACCACGGCGGACGAGACCGCGACGCCCGGCCAGACGCCGCGGGCGAGCAGGCCACGGCGCGCTTCGGCCAGCGCGGCACGGATGGCGCGCCCGGCACGCGAGGCCCCTCGGCTCCCGTACAGCCACGCGGCGGCGACGATCAGCAGCCCGCACCCGACGGCCGCGAGCACCGCAGGACCCGGCGCCGCGACGAGGCGTCCGATCCGGGCCAGGGCCGGGAACGGCCGGGCGAGCAGCACCGCGGCGCCCGCGACGAACAGCATGATCTGGCCCGCGGCCCGTTCCAGTACCACCGCGCTGACGCCCCGCCCGAGGTCGCCGGCGCTGCGGCCGTGGCGCACCGCGCGGTGTACGTCGCCCAGGACGCCGCCGGGCAGCGCGGCGTTGAGGAACAGGGCGCGGTAGTAGTCCGCGACGGCCCGGCCGAGCGGCAGCCGCAGCCCGAGGCCGCGTGCCACCAGGCACCACCGCCAGGCGCTGCACACGGTGGTCAGCAGGCCGAGGGCGAGGGCGGCCAGCAGGCTCCCGGCGTCGATCCTGCGCAGCCCGTCCAGGAAGGCGCCGGTTCCCAGGTGCCACAGCAGCACCACGAGGATGCTCACTCCTGCGAGCATCTTCAGCCACGCCCAGACGGACCGTTTCATGACGGGGGCCGGTTCATGACGCGGGTCCGGACGGCATCCGGGGCAGCGCCAGCAGGTCGGTGTGGTGCACCGTGACACTCAACTCCCCCGCCGCGCATGCTGCCAGCCGTCGCCGCAGATACGGGGTCGCGTGGGGCGCGAGGTCCGGCCGCTGATCGCAGGCGGCGCCGACCCAGCCGGTGAACCACTCGGCGGTCAGCGCGGCTTCCGCGCTTTCGAGCCGCCAGGGGCTGGGCCGTACCAGAACCGTCGCCCCCCGCCGTTGGAACGCCTCGGTGGCCGCCGCGACGGCGTCCGGGCCGAGCAGCCGCCGGCCTATGTCGGTGCGCCGCTGATGGTCGTTGAAGGCGGCGGCGATCTCGGCGTCGAGGGGGTCGGACGGGGTGAGTTCGACGCGTCCGGCGACGGAGAGCGCCAGGAGGGCCGGGCAGCCGGCGGCCGCACAGACGTCGGCCAGGCGTTCCACCTCGTCCGGTGTCAGCAGGTCGAGCAGCGCGGAGGCGGTGACCAGCGAGGTGCCGGCGAGGGCGTCGGCGGTGAGGTGGGCGAGGTCGCCGTGCTCGGTCGTGACCGTGACGGGCTTGCTGTCCGCGGCCGTCGGGGGCAGCCGGCGCTCGGCGTGGGCGAGCAGTGCGGCGTCGTGGTCGTGCAGGATCCAGTGCTGCGGACCGGGCAGCCGGACGGCCAGCCAGCGCCCCATCGAGCCGGTGCCACAGCCGAGATCGCGGATCACCAGGCGGTCGCGGGCCGCCGCGGGAGCCTGCACCGACAGCCACTCGCGCAGCGGGCGCAGCAGCTCCGGCGCGCGGGCGGCGGCGTCGGCCCGCTCCCGCAACTCCAACCACTCCGGGGCGAATCCGGACTTGTCCGCCTCGCTCATCCCGCGCCCCGGGGTTCGTGCCGAAGCCGTTCCAGCACCCGGGCCAGACTCTGCGACGTCATCTCCCACCTCTCCAGCGTGGCACGCCGCTCGCGCGCCGCTTTCCTGAGCTCGTACCGCAGTTCCGGTTCTCCGAGCCAGCCGCGCAGCGCGCCGACGAGTGCCGCCGGGTCGTCGGACGGCACCAGCAGCCCCGGCACGCTGCCGTCGGGGGCCAGCCCGACGGCCTCCGGAACGCCGTCCACCGCCGTCGCCAGCACCGGAATCCCGCGCGCCAGCGCCTCGGTGACCACCATCCCGTAGGTCTCGGCGTACGAGGTGAGCACCAACAGGTCGGCGGCGGCATAGCTGGCGTCCAGCTCCGCACCGGCCCGCGGCCCGGCGAGGTGGATCCTCTCATCCATCCCGAACCCGATGATTTTTTTGCGCAGTTGGGCAACATATTCGCCGTCGCGACCCAGCCCGCCGACGCAGACGCAGCTCCAGGGCAGGTCGGCGACGGCCGCGAGGGCCGTCACCAGGCGGTCCTGCCCCTTGCGCGGGGTGACCGCGGCGACGCACAGCAGCCCGGTGCCGTCGGTGCCGGGGGCGAGCGGCGCGGCATCCGCCCCCGGCCGGGCGACATGGACCCGGTCGGGTGCCAGCCCGTGGTGGGTGATGAGCCGCCGGGCGGCCCACTTGCTGGTGGCGACCACCGCCCGTACGGCGTGCAGGGTGCGCCGCTCCCGTGCGTCCAGCTCCGCGGCCGCGTCGGGCGCGAGCCCGGTCTCGTCCCCCAGCGGCAGATGCACCAGCACGGCCGTGCGCAGCCGTCCGGCGGCGTGGGTTTCCAGGACCTCGGGGACGGCGCAGGCGACGAGACCGTCGAGGAGGACGGTGGCCCCGTCCGGCAGCCCGCCCAGGAACAGGGCGAGTTCGGCTCGCGCGGTCGCGTCCGGCCGCGGCCAGCCTCCGTGCGCGGCGTACCGGCGCACCCGCCAGCCCGCCGCCGGCAGATCACGGCACACCCGCAGGTCGTAGGTGTTCCCGCCGCTGGGCGCAGTCGGGTCGTCGACGTCACCGGGCAGGACGAAGTGCACCACCCGCTCCCCCGGCGCTGCGATGCCGGGCCATGTCACAGGGTGCGCTCGTAGGTCGCCCAGGCGATATGCGACTCGTGCAGACTGACCGATATCCCGGCCAGCTCCCGCGCCCCCTCGCCGAGGTTGCCGGCGTGCACGCGGTCGGCGAGCCGGTCGGCGATCACCTTGGCCAGGGCCTCCGTCGAGGTGTTGACACCGGCGAAGGCGGGTTCGTCGTCGAGGTTGCGGTAGTTGAGTTCGCCGATCACGCCGTTGAGTTCCTGAGTGGCGAGTCCGATGTCGACGACGATGTTGTCGGCGTCGAGTTCGGCGCGGCGGAAGGTGGCGTCCACGAGGTAGGTCGCACCGTGCAGGCGCTGGGCCGGTCCGAAGACCGCGCCGCGGAAGCTGTGCGCGACCATCAGGTGATCGCGGACGGTGATGCTGAACAACGGGGCCTCCAGGGGTGCTCGGCGTTCGGTGACGTAGCGAAAAAAGCTGGGTGGGGTGAGGAGTTGGTGGGCGGCGTAGGGCCTCGGTGGGCGTAGAAGTTCCGATGCTGTCCGGCGCCTTCGTGAGCTGTGGGCTACCCGGCAGGTCCGTCCGCCGACCCGTCCGCCGACCCGTCGGCCGGCCCGTAGCGGATGCGGTGGCAGAGGGCCGACAGGTCGCCGGTGGCCAGCCGGGGCAGTACCCGTGGCAGCTCCTCGAAGGCGGATTCGCCGGTGATCAACGCGTCGAAGGCGGGGGCGGCGAGCAGGTCGAGGGCCAGCCCGAGCCGGTCATCGAAGGTGCGGCGGGCGCGCCGGGCCGGGGAGACGGCGCCCACCTGGCTGCTGCGTACGACCAGCCGACGGGAGTGGAAGTCCTCCCCCAGCGGCAGGCTGACCCGCCGGTCGCCGTACCAGCTCAGCTCGATGACCGTGCCTTCCGGGGCGAGCAGTTCGAGCGAGCGCGTGAGACCGTCCTCGGTGGCGCTGGCGTGCACGACGAGATCGCATGCGCCCAACGCGTCCTCGGGCAGCGCGAATTCCACGCCGAGCGCCGAGGCGACGGCGGCCCGCGCGGGGTCCGCGTCGACCAGTTGCACCCTTACCCCCGGATACCGGGCCAGCAGGGCGGCGACGGCGCAGCCCACCATCCCCGCGCCGACCACCGCGATCCGGTCGCCGATCAGCGGTGCGGCATCCCACAGGGCGTTCACCGCGGTCTCCACCGTGCCGGCCAGCACGGCCCGCGACGCGGGGACGGAGTCCGGCACGGGAGTGACGGCGCTCGCCGGGACGACGTAGTGCGTCTGATGCGGATAGAGACAGAAGACCGTACGGCCGAGCAGCGACGGCGGCCCCTCCTCCACGACGCCGACGTTGAGATAGCCGTACTTGAGGGGTGCGGGGAACTCGCCCTCCTGGAACGGCGCCCGCATCGCGGTGTGCTGGCTCACAGGGACACCGCCGCGGAAGACCAGCGTCTCCGTCCCACGGCTCACTCCGGAGTAGACGGTACGCACCAGCACCTCGTCGTCTCCGGGCTCCGGCACCGTCAGCGTCCTGATCTCGCCCCGTCCTGGAGCGCTTAGCCAAAAAGCACAAGCGACGCGCGGCATCGGGATCCTCCTGGACGCTACGGCGAGGGTTCATGAATGCTGGAGATCATGAAGACGCCGTCACCATACGCGGCGCTCATCAGCACCGCTACAACTCCCGGGAGGCTCGATGGCCGTACAAGAACGGTACGGAGCGGGGCGGTTCGGGCGGTTCGGGCTGCTTGGCCCGGTCGGCCCGCGCGGCCGGTCCGGGCCTTACGGAGGGGACACGGCGGCGGGAGCGGCCGCTCAACTGGCGCTGCTCGCGCTGCTCCACCAAGCGGTCGGGCTCGGCCCCACGGGCTGGCTCACGGGGGCGGTATGCGCCGTGGCCACCTGGGCCGCCCTCACCCATGCGATGCGCACCACCCCGATCCCGTACTTCGGACCCGCCAACCGCGTCACGCTGGCCCGCGCGACGCTCGTCGGCGGAGTGACCGCCCTGGTCGCGGACTCCTTCGGACCGGCGGTGATGCCCGAGCGGGCATCGGTCCCGGCGCTGATCGGCCTGGCGACGGTGGCGCTCGTCCTGGACGCCGTCGACGGACACGTGGCGCGCCGCACCGGAACGGTGACTCCCCTGGGCGCGCGATTCGACATGGAGGTCGACGCGTTCCTCATCCTCGTTCTCTGTGTCCATCTGGCGATGCCGCTGGGTGCGTGGGTGCTGAGCATCGGCGCCATGCGCTACCTCTACGTCGCGGCGTCCTGGGGACTTCCCTGGTTGCGCCGCCCGCTGCCGCCCAGCACGGCCCGCAAGGCCGTGGCGGCGTTCCAGGGAATCGTGCTGGTCGTGGCCGCTGCCGGGATCGTGCCGCGGGTGGCGGCGGTTGCCGCGGTGGGCGGGGCGCTGGCGCTGCTGGTGTGGTCGTTCGGCCGCGACATCGCGTGGCAGTGGCGGGCGAACGAGCCTCGCCCTACGTCCCGGCGTGCCGCCCCAGATAGACGACCAACGCCATGAAGACGAGCAGAAGTTGACTGATGAGGATGTAGAGCAACACCCGTCGCAGCAGGCCGCGCCGCACCGTCCGGTGGGTCAGCAGTGCGGTGCCGGGCATTCTCGCCAGCTGTGTGCCGGGGCGGACCGCTGTCGTACGGGCCCTCCTGAGGCCGCAGCCGGGTGGCGTCCTGTGGCGGACGAGGATGTCCGGGCAGGTGCGCTGTACGGAGCGTCGCGGCCCTCGGCCGTGGGGGCGCCCGGGGCAGGGACGTGTGGTGCCCGGCCCGCCGGCGCTCGGTATGCAGATACGCGAACGGACCGCCCGCCAAGGCGGCGGTCCCTTACGCCTCGCTGCGTCGGCCATCCGCGATCACCCGGATCCGACTGCCGCCACGCCGCGGGCCTCGGTCACCATCCGGAGGAATTCCGCCTTCGCCCGATACAGCGGAACCCCTGAATTCCGCGCGGTCCCGCCGCTCACACCGACGCCTCGCTCTCCGGGGCGATGCCGGGCGTGGTCGGGGGGCCGGTCGCGGGGCCGGTCGTGGGACCTGTCGTGTCGACCGTGTCGGTCTCGGTGGCGCCCGCTGTGGCGGTGCCGGTTACGGGGCGCGTCTCCGCGTCCGCCTCGATACCGACATTCCGGGCCACCCGCAGTGCGTCGTCCAGTTCGTCCTCGGCCACCGCCAGCGCGTATGGGTCGTCCGCTGCCTGCGCTGCCGCGACGGTGGTCCGTGCCGCGCGTACCCGTTCCCGTATCGACTCGGCGAAACCGCCCACGCATGCCCTCCGCGTCCTGGCCGACCGGCCATCGCGTCACTGTTGAATTGCGGATTTCCCGTTGCGGATTTCTGCAACTGTAGACGACGAGGGCCGACGGCCCGAAGTGGTGGGCCGGATACGGCCGTGCGGGCGCCGGCGGGTCCTGGAGAACTCGCTGGACAGGCCCGGTCTCCCACCGGGCATAGTGGCGCGCATGACTTCTTTGGTGCGCCACATCACGTTCGACTGCGCCGACGCCTACCGGCTGGCGAGCTTCTGGGCGGCGGCGCTGGACGGATCGCTGGCCGCGGACGACCTGCCGGGCGACCCGGAAGCCACGGTGACCTCGGCGGGCGGGACGGTGCTGTTCGTGACGGTGCCCGATGCCAAAGCCGTGAAGAACCGGGTGCATCTGGATCTGCAGCCGCAGGACCGGAGCCGGGACGAGGAGGTCGAGCGGCTGCTCGCGCTCGGCGCGACCCTGGTGGCCGACCACCGCCGCGCCGACGGCACCGGGTGGGCGACGCTGGCCGACCTCGAAGGCAACGAGTTCTGCGTGGAACGCAGCGCGGCCGAACGGGCCGAAGGGGCCGAAGGGGCCGAGCGGAGCGAACAGGCCGACCACGCCGGAAGCCGCACGCCGCCGGCCCAAGGCGGTACTGGCTGAGCCGGGCCGACGACGACGGACGGCGGCCGGCAGAGATGGGCGGCGGCGGTTGGCCGGCGGTCACGCGACCCGCGTCATCGCCCCCGCCGTCACTATGAGTTCGGGAAGAGTCCCGACGAAGGTCGGCAGCAGCTGGAGGCCGACGGACCATGCCTCGACATCCGTGCCCAGATGCTCCCGGGGCAGGGCCGCGGCCCGGCACACCACCGGGCGCCCCGCCGCCTCGGGCCAGTCCGCCGCGTACTGCCGCAGAACGGCGAGAGCGGCGCGGGCGGGCGCGGCGTGGGTCAGCAGGTCTTCGGGGGTGAGCCGGCCGCTCCGGAACGCGTTCGGTATCCACTTCGCCCCCGACTCGGGTGTGGTCGCGAGGGCCGCGAGCAGGAGTTCGCGGGGGCAGTCGGGCTGCTCAGCCAGTCGGTCGAGCAGCTGGGCCGGGAGCGTCCCGGCGTCCTGCGCTGTCACCAGCCCGGTCCACGGCAGCCGTATGCCCTCGGCGCGGAGCCCACGCAATCGCTTACCGGGATCGGTGGTTGCGGTGAGGAACTCCAGGAGCTCGGCCGGGGACTCCTCCTCGGCGAGCCGGGCTCGCAGCCGCTCCAGGCCGTCCGGCGCGTCGAGGGCCCGCTCGGTCCACCGTCGCAGCCGGGCGGGGAGGCGGCCCATGGCCAGGATCTCCCGTACGGCGTCCGGACCGCCGCGCTCCCACACGGCGACCAGCAGCCGGGTCCGAGTGGCCGGTACACGGAGCCGCAGGCAGCGGACGATCTTACGGGCCACCCGGAGGTCGCCGGATCCCACACCCGCCACGAGCCGGTCCCGGTCGACGTTGATATTGACCTCGTCCAGAGCGGTGAGCAGTTCCTCGGCGACCGGACGGATTCCCCCGCCCCGCAGCCGTCCGGCGAGTATCCGTTCCCGCTCGGACCGCTTGAGACGGGCGTGGCTGAACAGCTTGGCGTCCACCGCCGGTTCGTCGAGATCCAGGAGGTAGTCCGTCTGCTCGTCGGAGAGGTGGTGCGAGCCGGCCATCGCGATCTGGGCCGGGAGCCCATGGGCGGCCACCACCGCGTCGCGGATTTCTGGGGACGGTTCGCCGTACACCAGGAAGTGCTGCACGGCCCGTAGGTCGAGGTGCGGGATGACGGCCTTCTGAACCTCTTCCGGAACGCACCGGAGCATGGCGAGGAACGCCGCCCGCGCGTTGACGGGACGGCCGGCCGGGAACTGCGCGGCCTGCGCCCAGGGCCAGCTGGTGCAGCGCTTCTTGCGGGAGTCCGGCGAGGTGACGTCCATGATCAGGTCGGCGATGCTGCCGTCGGCACGCCGCATCCGGGCGTAGCACGTCAGCCAGTTGACGGGGTCCGTGCCCAGCCGGGCGAGCAGGCCGGCGAAGGCTTTGCGGGCCGGTTCGTGGTCGTACGGCAGGGCGTCCGGCACTTCCACCGCCGGCCGCACTTCGGCCAGGACCCGGTCGACGGAGTACCGGCCCTCGCGGATGCCACGCCCAAGGACGGGCCGGAGATATATCTCGCTGGTCCGCGCCTCGGGCCCCGCGAGCGCCTCGAAGGGCAGCTCGGCGGCGTCCGCGGCGGTCCCGGCGGGGTACTCGTGGAAAGCATCCATCACCAGGTCGACGGGACAGCCCTCCCAGGTGGTGAGTCGCGTCAGCGGGGCTGCGTACCAGTATCCGTATCCCGAGTGGTGGGGAGTCTGCGTGCCGAAGGGGAGGCGCTGGTGCTCGCGCCGGAGCAGCTCCCAGTCGAGGCCGTCGGGCTTGGCCGAGGGGGCGTCACCGTAACGGAGTGCCAGCAGGGCGTGGAGGTGGTCCGGGTCGGCCCATTCGCCCGGGGGCCGGTGTGCCCTCAGGAGGGGCTCCGGATCGGGGGCGTCGAGGGCCTGGCGCAACAGATCCGGGAGCCATGGATGCCCGGGATCGAGGGCCGGTGTGTGGTCGAGCAGGTGAAGGTACTGCCGGAACGGTGCGGTGCTGCCCCAGAGGTCCAGCAGGCCGAGGCAGGCGTCGATGACGACCGGTGGCGGGAGGTGCCTGCCGAAGACGGCGAGGGCACCCACGTCCAGCCCGACCAAACCGCTGGTCAGGACGGGGAGGAGCAGGGGTCCGGTGGCCTCGTCGTAAAGGACCGAGAACAGCCCGTCGCCTTCGTACCAGCGCAGATCCCCGAGGTCGGCGGCGTGCAGAAGGGTCGCCAGCAGGCCGGGGATCTCTCCCACCGCGCGCATCTGACCACCCGCATCGTTGCGGTACACCGCACGCCACAGCGCCAGGCCGACCACCGGATCACCGAGCTCCGCCGCCCCCAGGAGCCATTCCTCGGGGTCGATGGACAGCGCTGCCCGCATCTGCGCGGCATCCGCACCCAGCAACTCCTCCACCAACTCCTCGGGAAGCCCGAACCGGTCGGCGAGGACGGGCGGCAACTTCGGCCGCAGCCGCTCGGCAAGCGCGTCGGCGGTGTCCGGCCCGGCCAGACTCAGCGCGAGGCGGAGCGCGGAGTGGGAGTTGTCGGTCACGGGCGGTCCCTTCGCAGCGCGGTCGACTGCATCGACCTGCACGGATCGCCCCGTACACATCGGTCGCCGTCGATCGCATCGGTCGGCACGGAACGACACGCACGCATCGGTCGCGTCGGTCGCGTCGATCACATCGGTCGGTACGCAATCGATCGTGACATGGACCACTGACAATCCCCCGGCAGCGCCGAACGGCCCTCGCCACTCACCGACTTGTACGCCTCGGCCGGGCCCCTGGAGGCTTCACGACGCCGCTCGCAGCCACCTTCCGTCCTCGAACTCAGCGGGTACCTCGTCCTCCCAGGGGTCGATGCCGCGGGCCTCCAGTTCGTCGAACCAGCGGTCCCGCTGGGATTCGGGCAGGCGCCCACCACACCACGGGCAGAAGACGATGCCGATCCGCGAGGTACCGCCGTCGTGGACGATCAGCCCGTACTCCTGGAACTTCGCGCTGAAGTCGACGAGCGCGTCCGGGCAGGCGAACGGGTCGGTGTGGGTTTCGCAGTGCCAGTCCAGATGGCGTGTCATCGCTGCACAACAGTGTTCGGTCATCCGTTGATTCTCTCCCGCCGCGCCGGGCGAACCGACGGCGCGCCGCAGGGCGCCGGCTCAGGCCGCACCGGCGCGCGTCGCGCTGACCACGACCGTCGCGTAGCGCATCGTGAAGCCGCCGCCGACCGCGTCGATGGCGGCGGCGATGCCCGTCAGCACCTCTTCCCGCTCGGCCGCCGGGAGTTGGGCGTGGCCCCCGGTGGTGGGCACCTGGTCCAGCCACTCGTCCCGGGTGTAGCGCCGCTCCCAGTCGAAACGCCACTGCGCCGGGGCGCCGAACGCGCCGGTCTCCCGTATCCCGTCGGCTGCCTTGCCGCAGAGCAGCGCGTGCCCGTCCGAGCTGGTCTTGGTCCAGCGGCCGGCGGCGAGCGAGTCGGGCATCGCGCGGCGGTAGACCTCGGCGAAGGCTTTCGCCAGTTCCGACGGCGGTTGGTCCACGTTCCAGAACACCGCGAGCCGGCCGCCGGGCCGCAGCGCCCGGGCCGCTTTGGCCGCGCCCGCGACCGGGTCCACCCAGTGCCAGGCCTGCCCGGAGACGACCGCGTCGAATAGCCGGCCGGCCGGGTCCCAGGCCTCGAACGCCGCCACCTCGACATCGAGCCCGCACCGTCTCGCCCACTCGGCCAGCCGCGCGTCAACCTCGACCCCGAGCACCTGGCAGGCGGCCGCTTGAAACTGCCGGGCCGCGATGCCGGTACCGATGCCGACGTCGAGAACGTCGGGACCGGGGCTTTCGGCGACGATCCGCGCCACCATCGCGTCGGGATAGCGGGGTCTGGCCCGGTCGTAGCGCTCGGGATCCGCGCCGAACGACTCCGCCACCTGGCGGTGTCGGTGGGGCTCCTGCGGGGACGGCTGCACGCGCTCCGGCGGTATAGTGGGCATGTGCCCACTATGAGTGGGCGAGTGCCCACCCGTCAATCGGAACGGGCGGGCGGGAGAAGGAGGAGAGGCACGATGCCGACGGGCGTAGCCATCCGCGACGTGCGCGAGCAGCTCTTCGACGCCGCCGAGCGCGTCCTGCTCCGGGACGGGCCGAGCGCGCTGACCAGCCGGGCGGTCACCACGGAGGCCGGCTGCGCCAAGGGCGTCCTGCACCGGCACTTCACCGACTTCGACGCCTTCCTCGCCGAGCTCGTACTGGACCGCATCGCCCGGCTCGACCACCAGGCGGCCGCACTGCGCGACGCCGCCGGGACCGGCACCGTCGCCGGCAACCTCACCAGTGCGCTGACGGACCTGTTCGGGTCGGTCGCCGTCGCGATCGTCGGCCTCGTCACCTCCCGGGACGACCTGCGCGCCCGGCTCCGTCAGGCCAGACCGACCGGGATCCCGCTCCTGACGGAAGCGGCGGCCATGATCGCCTCCTACCTCGCCGCCGAACGGGAACGGGGCCGCATCGCGGCGGCTGCCGACGTCGACACGCTCGCCCCCACCCTGATCGGGGCCGCGCACATGCTGTTCGCCGACCGGAAGGGCACCCCGCCGGAGGCCGCAGCCGTCCGGAAGGTCGTGACCACGGTCATCCCCGGCGTCGCGGAATAGTCGCGCAACGAGCGTGAGCCGGGGGGCGCGTCGCGGGCCCGGCCATGACCCATCGGGCACACCCTGGCGCCGGCCCCGCCTCCCCGGGCGTCACTGCGCCTCGGCGATCTCGTCCAGGAGGTGCGGGCCGTTGTTGCGCACGTCGTTGACCGCGGTGGACACGGCACGGGCGCCCAGGTGGCCGGCGGCGGGGGCCGCCAGAAGGGCGCGCAGTTCGCCGGCATCGTGGTGGGCGGGATCGAGCCACGCGCTCCAGTCGTCGGGAGCGATGGCCAGGGGCATGCGGGGATGGACACGCCCGGCGGCGTCGGTGGCCTCGGTCGTGATGATCGTGCAGGTCGTCCACCAGGCTCCCGGCGCGTCGTCATCGGAGACGTCGGGGTCGCGCCAGAACTCGTACAGCCCGGCGAGCGCCATGACCTGGTCGTCCTCGGGGCTGATGAAGTACGGCTGCTTACGGGCCTTGGCCGTCCCGGGCGCCGCGATGGCCTGCCACTCGTAGAAGCCGTCGGCCGGCAGCAGGCACCGGCGCTTGGCGAACGCCCGGCGGTAGGCCGGCTTCTCCGCGACCGTCTCCATCCTCGCGTTGATCATTTTCGCGCCCGTGGCCAGGCTCTTCGCCCAGGACGGCACCAGGCCCCAGCGCAGCGGCCGCAGCTGCCGGGTGACCTCGCCGGTGTCGCGCTCGACGCGCTCCAGGACCGACCACACGTTGTCGGTCGGTGCCACGTTCCAGCTCGGGTCGAGCGCCTGGTCGGGGTCCCAGCGCGTGACGTCGAACAGGTCGACCAGATCCTGCGGGCGTCGGGTGGAGGCATATCGGCCGCACATACCCCCACCCTGCCATGCCACCGTCGCCGTCGCCCTGACCGGCGAGGCCGCCTCGCAGCTCAGCCGAGCGCGCGCGGCGCAAGAGAGGCCGGGAGCTGCCCCGTCACAGACGGCGGAGACGCCGGAGCCCCCGGAGACGCGGAATTGCCACTCGGGTCCGGGATCCTGCCGCAGAACTCCGCCTCGATCACGTTGACGTAGCGCGATCCGTCCCGCAGCCAGTCACCGTTGATGTTGAACGTCAGCTGGTGCTTCCCGTCCGCCGTGCCGAGCATCGCGGACAGCGAGCCGTTCGTGCGGCCGCTCTTGCCGACCACCTTCACACCGCAGGACAGCTTCGCGAACTCGACGCCGAGTCCGTACCCGATCCCCTCGCCCGCCGGCACCTCGTCGAGCATCTCCTTCATCTGCGCGGCGGGCAGCAACTCGCCCCGCATCAGGGCGCGTTGGAAGCGGTTGAGGTCGCCGCTGGTGGAGATGACGTCGCCGGCCGCGCCCAGCCAGGTCATGTTCTGCCGGGTGGCGTCATGGATCTTGGCGTCGGGAGCCTCCTGGTGGAGCCGGGAGTAGCCGACGGGGTGCGGGTTCGGCATCTCTGGTGTCGTGCCGGGGAACGACGTCCCGCGCAGCTTCAGCGGCCGGATGATGCGACGGGTGGCCTCCTGCCCGTACGAATGGCCCGTTGCCTTCTCGATGACCATCCCGGCGATCACATAGTTGGTGTTCGAGTACAGCGGCGCCCTCTCCGGACCGGGCTGCGGCGGGTACTTCAGCGCGATCGCCACGAGTTCCTCGGGCGTGTGGGTGTCGTACCGGTGCTCGGGGAAGCCGGGACCGGCGGCGTTGTGGATGAATGCGGGGTCGGCGGTGTAGTTGGCTATGCCGCTGGTGTGGTTGAGGAGCCGGCGCAGAGTGATCTTGCTGCCGTCGTATCCGTTGCCCCGCACCAGGCCCGGCAGCCATGTCTCGACCGTGTCGTCCAGGCTCAGTCTTCCTTCCGCCTCCAGCTGGAGCAGGACGGTCGCGACGAACGTCTTGGTGATGCTGGCCCCGCGGAAGTGGTCGCCGGCCGAGCGCTTACGGCGTGTGGCGGTGTCCGCGTATCCGGACGAGCCGAACCAACTCCCCTTGCCGTCCCACGCCTTGGCGGCAACCCCGGGAAGTTCGCCCTTCGCGACCAGGTCATGCAGGGCGATCTGGGTCGCTTTGTGGCCGTGTTCCGACCGCGCCAGGTGTTCCGACTGCGCCGCGTCTTCCGACTGCGCCGCGTGTGCGGTCGGGGTGAGCGTGGCCGCTCCCGTGGCTGCGGCCACTGCCAGAGCGAGTAAGGCTGTGCGTGCTGTGCGTGCAGCCCGTTGCTTCATGGGGGTTCGCCTCCAGGCACCGAGGGGGCAGGGCAGGTCCTGCCCCTGTGGTGCAAGAGACGCCGAACTCGGGCTTCAGGGTTGATCGTTGGAGCGAGGGGGCGGGGGCGGTAGTTGCCGCCGGGCCCCGATCATCCGGCCGGGACCCGGCGTACGTGCCGGGCCACGACCGGCGAGCGTTCTTCGTCAGCGCCCTGGTCCTTCACCGGAAGGGACCGTCCTTCGCGAAGGCATGGGCGGCGAAGCGTTTGCCCATCCGGCGGTATGCGGCGGCGGTGGGGTGCAGGCCGTCGGCCAGGTCGGCCACCTCGTCCGGGCCGAGCAGCTCGCGTCCGTCGAGGTGGTGGAGGTGGGGGTCGCGAGCCTGCCGGGCCGCCACGATCCGGGCCAGCTCGGCACGGACCACCGTCAACGACAGCGCCCCACCGGCCACATCGGCCGGGTCGCCCAGGGCTGTGATCTTCCCGTCCGGGCCGATCTTCGTCGGGCCGGGAGACTCCTCGAGGGCGGGACAGCTCACCGGGGACATCAGCAGCAACGGCGCGTCCGGGTGCCCCTCCCGGATCGTGTCCAGGAATCCGTGCACGGCCGGGCCGAACGTCCGCAGCCGGAAGGCGGCCAGGCCCACGATGTTGATGCCCACCTTGAGACTGATCAGGTCGGCGGGCATATCGCGGATCGTCCGGGCGACATACGGGTCCAGCATCTCGTTGCCCGCCTGGCTGAGATTGATCACCTCCACTCCCCCGAGTGCGGCCGCCACCACGGGCCAGGTGCCGGTCGGTCCGTCGGCCTCGATGCAGTGGCTGATGGAACTGCCGTGGTGCACCCAGCGGCGCCGCCCGTCCGGCGACGGCGCCAGCACCTCGCCGTCCGCGCGCAGCGCCACCAGTTCCGTGGGGGTCTGCTGCGGCAGCCACAGCTCGACGTCCTTCATGCCGGCCGGCAGCCCGCCGAACCGTACGGTGCCCGGCTCGCCCGGAATCACCCGCTGCACGGCGCCGGGGCCCGCCATCCGCACCACGTTGCCCACCGGCGCCTGCCGCCGATCGGCAAGGGCGCCGTCCACCAGGAGTTCCAGCATCCCGGTCGGGCGGGGTTGCGGGTCGGTGTCGAGCTGCCCCGTGGAGGTGAGTACCTCGAACTCCAGCTCACGCGCATCCGTGCGGAACACCAGCCGCACCCCCGACGGCATCACGGTCACCCCGTAGACCGACGGATCCTGATACTGCTCCTTCGTCCACGCGGGCAGCCGGCGAGGCATCACCCCCGCCGGTGTCGTCTCCAGGTCCAGCGCACCCCGTAACTCCACCGGCCCGCCGACCAGCGGAACCGCCCGCATCGCCACCGTCATCGCTCCCACCCCAGGTCAAACGCTCTCAGGCCCGGGTGCCCGTACGCACCCACGAGTTCCCCGCCGCCACCCTGACACACCAACACTCCGTGCCACTCGAACCTCGCCGGCGCTACGCCCCGATCAAGGCCTCACCCGTCGGGCCGCAACCGCGCGCTCAGCCGGCGGCAGCGCCGAACCACTTCGGCAGCCGGCCGAGCAGATCCTGCTGATCTTCACCGGCCCACGCCACATGGCCGTCCGGACGCAGCAGCACCGCGGGCACGTCCAGCTCCTCGCTGACGTCGACGACGTGGTCGACCCGGTCGGCCCAGCCCGCCACCGAAAGCCGGCCGGTCTGGTCGAGCAGCAGCCCGCGGCCGCCGTGCATCAGCTCGTAGAGGCGACCGCGCTTCAGGCCCACGTCCCGCATCCGCCGGCCGAGCAGTTCGTGGCCCTCGCCGAAGTCGTAGCGGACCCCGACCGCGGTGATCATCTCGGTCACGTACCGGTTCACCTCCTCGAAGTCCATCAGCTTGGAGAACAGCTCCCGCAGCGCGGTCGCACCCGGATCGGCCCCCAGCAGCGTGATCTGCGCGCGGGTGTTGTCCAGCACGGCGGCGCCCACCGGGTGCCGCTCGGCGTGGTAACTGTCCAACAGTCCCTCCGGCGCCCAGCCGTTGACCGCGGCGGCCAGCTTCCAGCCGAGGTTGAACGCGTCCTGCACGCCGAGGTTGAGCCCCTGCCCGCCGGTCGGCGGGTGGATGTGCGCCGCGTCACCGGCCAGCAGCACCCGGCCGACCCGGTAGCGCTCGGCCTGCCGGGTGGCGTCGCCGAACCGGGACAGCCAGCGCGGCGAGTGCACGCCGAAGTCGGTGCCCGCGTAGGCCCGCAGCTGCTTCTTGAAGTCGTCGAGGGTCGGTTCGGTCGCACGGTCCTCGGCCACTCCGTCGGCGGGCACCACGACGCGGTAGCCGCCGCCCGCCTCGGGCTGCAGACCGAACCGCAGTTGAGTCTTGCGGACCTCCTCGACGGCGGCGGCGATCGTCTCCGGGTCAGCGGTCGCCTCCATCTGCCCCAGCAGCGTCTCCACCGTGGCGGGCACGCCCGGGAAGTCGACTCCGAGCGCCTTGCGCACCGTGCTGCGACCGCCGTCGCACCCCACGAGGTAGCGCGAGCGCAGCCGGGCCCCGTCCGAGAGTTCGACGGTCACCCCGTCTTCGTCCTGGCTCAGCCCGACCACTTCGCGGCCGCGCCGGATCTCGGTGCCGAGTTCGAGGGCGCGCTCGTTGAGCAGCCGCTCCGTGACGGGCTGCGGGGAGGCGACACCGTACGGGTGGGCGGTGTCCACCCGGTCCGGCCACGGCTTGGCGATGCCGCCGAAGAGACCGCCTGCCTGGAACTTCTCATTCACCGCGAGGAACCGGTCCAGCAGACCGCGCTGATCCATCACCTCGACGCTGCGGGCGTGCAGGCCCTGACCGCGGGACTGCTGGGTCGGCTCGGTCAACCTCTCCAGCACGACCACATGCACACCCTGCAGCCGCAACTCGGCGGCCAGCATCAAGCCGGTCGGTCCGCCACCCGCAACAATCACGTCGATCACTACAACCACCATCCCCGCAATTTCTTTCTGGCTCAGGCCGGTGATTCTGCGGTACGACCGGGGCCTTGCCGCAAGGCCCCCCATGCGCTATAAGTTGAGAGTGGCAAGGAGCGGGCAGCTCCTTGCCTTTTGTTTTTGCCCTTCGTTTTTGCCGTTGCTGTTTGCCGGCCGGGGCAGGCCCGGTGCGGGGGCCGGGTAAGGTAGCCAACTTCGGGTGGCGCAGGCTCCCGGAGTCCTGAAGGCGACTGACCCTGATGAACTTCCGCCCGGTGACTTCTCGTCCGGACGCTGCGATACACAAGGTGTGGCGGCTGCCCGCCGCCGATGCCGTGCAAGGGCGCAAAGCTCTGTGGTGGAGCGTCGGGCCCACGGGAGAACTCGTGGTCCTCTTGGTCCACCGGCGGTATCTGAGCCGCTACCGGTACGTCAAAGGCTGGATCGGCTGGCGGCCGGAAACCCCGTTCACCGGTGAGCTGGTCGTCGTCAAAGGGCAGGAGGAGCAGCGCACACTGTTGCGGGACGTCAGGATTTCGCCCTGCCATTTGGCCGTGCTCCCAAGTGGCCGATTCCTCCTGGCACATGGGCGCACGTTCCGGGGTGCGACGGAAGCCGTCTGGAAGCCGAATGCCGTGGTGTTCTCCGCCTCGGGAACACCCGAGGGCGAGTTCTGTATCGGCGACGACATCCCTGCTCTGGTCACCGATTGCCACGGAGGAATCTGGACCGCCCACGGAGACGAGGGCATCTACGGTGGCCACCCGGAGTCGGCGGCCGGCCTGGCGGGCTGGAACACCGAGGGTCACGCGATGTGGTCTCCCCAGGGGCGACTGCCGGACGCCCCGTTGGAGGGCTGCACCGCCGCGACCGAGGGGGAACGGGTGTGGCTGGTCTGGTTCTCCGGCCCCGGCGGCACGTTTCTGAGCCGGATCACCCCGTCCACCGGTGAGGTGACCAGCTATCCCAGCCCCGTTCCCCAGCCGGACGGCTTCGCGGTCCGCGGCAACCGCGCCGTACTGACCGTGCGCGACCACAACCGGCGGTCCGTTCAGCTGATACGCGCCGAGCTGGACGGCACCACCTGGACAGTGACCAGCCGACGCAGACTCCGGGTGCCCGGTCGCGTGGTACTGCACTGCGGCCAGGGACGCGACGGCTTCCTCTGGCTCCGCACCGGCAACACCTGGCTGCGCGTAGAAGCGTAATTCCTTGTCTCCGCTCCCCTCAGCTTCCGCTCCCTGCCGGGCTCCCGTTGATCCTCTCGATCGCCTGGCGGGCCTGCTCACCCGGTGAGCCCGCGGGAAGGGGAGCTCCCGCGGTCGGCTTGAGCGCTGCGGGCTGCGGCCGCTCCTGGGCGGCCGGCGGCTTCGCGTGGACGGCCGGCGAACGGGTGCGCAGCCGGTGGCTGGCGGCCTCGTCCAGAGTGACCGGCCGCTTGAGCTGGGCGGCGAGCCTGGCCGCCTCCCTACCGAGCGCGGCGACGTCCTCCCACTGCAGGCGGAGCACCACACGGAGTTCGGCGTCTCCGTCCGGCAGGGCTTGGAGCGGTGGATTGCCGGGGTCGGTCATGGCCCCTCCTCACGTCTCGGTAGCACGAGCTGAGCCCCCGCAGGGGCGTGGCACCCCGGGCCCAGGGCGCACGAAGAGTGATACGGGAAACCGACCGCCCTCGTTCAATCCTCATCCGATTCCGATCCCACGCGCATGTCCCAACGCTCAACCTGCAAGGGGACGAGGCCAGGGCGTTCCACAACCAGCGGAGGACAAGGCCCAGTTGAGATCATCCCGTGGGGCGATGTCTGGTTCGCCCGCCGCGCGTACGCTGACCTGCAGTGTCAGTGCCGGACAACACACCTCGACACCCAGTACGGGAGACCAGGCACCAGACACCAGCAACCAGTCGCGCGAATCGGGACGATCCGACTGGACGAAATTGATTGTTGAGGAAAACGGGGGCTCGCATGTCAGAGATCGTCGACCTAGGGGCTTACGGACCGGACTTTGTCGCAGACCCGTATCCCTACTACGAAAAGCTGCGCGCCCAGGGGCCGGTGCACCATGCGCGGACCCCCGAAGGGGCGGAGACATGGCTGGTCGTGGGCCACGAAGCGGTCAGGGCCGCGCTCAGCGACCCTCGGCTCGGTAAGGACTGGCGCGCCGCCGGGCTGCTGGACGGCGACAACGGCGACTCGCCCCTCTTCACCAACATGCTGGACACGGACCCGCCCCACCACACCCGGCTGCGGAAACTCGTGGCGAAGGAGTTCACCTCGCGCCGCGTCGAGGCGCTTCGCCCGCGGGTGCAGCAGATCACCGGCGAGCTGCTCGACGCGATGCTCGCCGCGCCCGATGGACGTGCCGATCTCGTGGAGGCGTTCGCCTTCCCGCTGCCGATGACCGTCATCTGCGAGCTGATCGGCGTCCCCTCCATGGACCGGGACGAATTCCGCGCCTGGTCGAACGAGATCGTCTCGCCGACCAGCCAGGAGGCGGCGCAAGAGGCGATCCAGGCGATGGCCGAGTACCTGGTCCGCCTCCTCGATGACAAACGGGCCACCCCGTCCGACGACCTGCTCGGTGCCCTGATCCGTACCAGCGACGAGGACGGCGACCAGCTCTCGCGCGACGAACTGGTCGGCATGGCGTTCCTGCTGCTCGTCGCCGGCCACGAGACGACCGTCAGCCTGCTGGCCAACGGCGTACGTGCGCTGCTGCAGCACCCGGCCCAACTCGCCGCCCTCCGGGCCGGCCCCTCCCTCCTCGACAACGCCGTGGAGGAGATGCTGCGCTACGACGGTCCCGTGGAGACGGCCACTTGGCGCTTCGCTTCGGAGCCGGTCGAGATCGGCGGCACCGTCATACCCGCTCGGGCCACCGTACTGGTCGTCCTCGCTTCGGCTTCCCGCGATCCCGAGCGCTTCATCGCGGCCGACGACTTCGACATCACACGCGAGGCACGCGGTCATGTCGCCTTCGGCCACGGCATTCACTTCTGCCTCGGCGCTCCGCTGGCCCGTATGGAGGCCCGTATTGCCATCCGCGCCCTACTGGACCGCTGCCCCGACCTCGCCATGGACGCCGATCCGGACGCACTGGCCTGGCGCAGCGGGATGCTCATCCGGGGGCCGGAGCGCCTGCCGATCCGGTGGACGGGGCGGGTCGAGTAGGCCGACGTCGCGGGGTGCCGGTGCGCCCGCCACGCTGCCCTGCCGGAATGCCCCGGCAGGGCCGACGGCATTAGCATCGCCGAGCGGCAGCAATCGCTCCAGCACCACACCGGGAGGGCCTCGAATGTCGCGTTACCGCGAGCTCAAGTTTCGTGCGGTCACGTCATTCCAGAGGCGCATCGGCAACCCGATTCTCACGCGGCTACCGCATCAGACTCTCCTGGAGACCAGGGGGCGGAAGTCCGGGCTGCCTCGGCGGACACCGATCGGCGGACGCCGCATCGGACGTGAATTCTGGTTGGTCTCGGAGTACGGCGAGAAGTCGCAGTACGTACGCAACATTCAGGCGGATCCACGAGTCCGGGTCCGGGTCAAGGGACGGTGGTATACCGGCACCGCCCATTTGGTCCCCCAGGACGACGCTCGCGCGCGGCTCAGGACCTTGCCGCGGCTCAACAGCACGGCGGTCCGGGTGGTCGGTACCAATCTGCTCACAGTGCGCGTCGACCTCACCGACTGACGACCCTGACCACCCTGACTGCTCTGGGTGCTGTGAGTGGTGTGAGTGCTCTGCAGCCTGCTCTCACATCGGCGCCAACCGGCGGAATTCATGGACGGCCAGGGGGAAGAGGGACGAGAGGATGCCGGAGCGCAGCTCACCGGTGAGGACGGATACCAGGAATTCCGTACAGGTGACGGGGAAATGTTCCCAGCGATCGCCACGAGCTTCGTTCACCATGACGGTCCACTGGTCTGCTGCCTCTCCCGGGCGGACGAGCCAGTACAGGCACTCTCCATTGTCGGTGGTTGCCCAGGGGACGACCCGGGAACCTCTCTCCGCCAGCTCGGTTGGCTTCCTCTCGAATTCCCAAAGGCCTTCCAGCGCTTCGGTTTGCTGTTCTGCCCACTCGATGAGGTCGTAGTTGTCATTGCAGCACCCGGGCTCCAAGAGGTAGAGATATCCGTCCCAGTGGCTCCCTCCGTATGCCTGTGTGAGCTCTTTGTAGTCCGACGGCAGCTCAGCGCGGAGTGCCTGTTCCACGGACTCCCAGTCCTTCTCCCGGGGAGCCGAGGGCGGCGGGATCAGTCGGACGAGGCGTGCGAGGGAGGAGTTCACCGGGGTGTCCTTGCTGTCGCGGGCATGTGGGGAACGTGGATGCTGCGGGGTGGGTACGGGAGGAGGGAGCGGGTCGCGCCCCTGGGGGCGGAGCTGTCGGAGGGATCGAGAGGCAGGCCGCCCACGGCTTTCGGCCCCCGAACCGCTCGGGCATGAACAGCCCTCCGGATGGATACACGTTATTGGGGCCTGCGCCGACAGTGGTCCGTAATTTCACAGGGAGGAACACGTGAGATGGACAGTGCCCCCCTCTACCTGGAACCGCACCTGGAACCGTCGCTGGCATCCCTGCTGGACTCTGCCGCGTTCCTCCACACGCTCGTCGACGCGCTCGGCTCACCCCTCAATGTCGTACTGCCCGATGAGATCGCACGGAACGTCGAGCGGTTCCGCGCCGCCTATCGTCGGCACAACCTCGCCGGCCAAGTCTTCTTCGCGCACAAGGCGAACCGTTCCAGCGCCCTGGTACGGCGGCTCGCCGCGACCGACGCCGGCATCGACGTGGCCTCGCTCGGCGAACTCCAGCACGCGCTGGGCGCCGGCTTCGCCCCCGACCGCATCCTGGCGACCGGCCCCAAGAACCCGGAGTTCCGATGGCTCGCCGCCCGCTCCGGGGTCACCGTCAGCGTGGACGGGCCCGAGGAGCTGGAAGAACTCGACGCCCTCGTAGGCCGGCACGGCCTGCCACCCGTACGAGTCCTGCTGCGGTTGGCGGATTTCGAGGCGCCCGGTGCCAAGGTCCTGTCCCGGCAGACCCACTTCGGTACGTCGGTGAAGTCGCTGGACCAGTTGCTGGACGTGGTGGAACGCCACCAGGAAGCCATTCGGCCGATCGGCGTCGCCTACCACCTCGACACCACCAGCCTCGACGAGAAGGCCATCGCGCTCGAAGGCTGTCTGCTGGCCATGGACGCGTTACGGAAGCGCGGATTCCAGCCGCGCGTCATCGACATCGGCGGCGGCTTCGGCGTCAACTACCTCGCCCACGCCGCCCAATGGGAGCGCTATACCACCGAACTGACCAATGCGGTCCTGGGCAAACGCCCGTCCATGACCTGGTCGGGGCACGGCTACGGCCTCCGGGCCGAGAACGGCACCCTCCGCGGCACTCTGAGCCTCTACCCGGCCCACCGGCCGGTCGCCGGCGCCGCCTACCTCGACGAGTTGCTGTCGCTCCCCGCCCGCGCCTTGGGCCGTCCGCTGGGCACCCTGCTCCTGGAGAACCTGTACGACCTGCATATCGAGCCCGGCCGGTCGCTGGTGGACCAGTGCGGACTCTCCCTCGCACGGGTGCTGGAAGTGCGGCGTACGGACACCGGTGACCACCTGGTACGCCTCGCCATGAAGGCGAACGACGCCAGCCTGGAAGAACACGGCGTCCTCATGGACCCCGTCCTCCTCCCCCGCGGAGGAGTCGCCGCGGCCACAGGCCCAGCAGCCGTCCATCTGACCGGCAACCTCTGCCTGGAGGCCGACCTGATCACACGTCGAACCGTTCACCTGCCACGACTGCCGCAGCCGGGTGACCTCCTCGCCTTCGCCAACACCGCGGGCTACTGCATGGACTTCAGCGCCACCCACGCGCAGCAGCAGCCCATCGCCCGCAAGGTCGCCGTCCACCGGGACGGGGGTTCCTGGCGCTGGTGTCTCGACGAGCAGTACTGGCCGATCACACGTCCTGGGGGGCAGCAGATATGAGATACGACAGCATCACCGAAGCCATCGGCGGCACCCCGCTGGTCCGTATCGACCCAGCCGTACACGGCCTGCGCAATATCGACCTCTACGCGAAACTGGAGATGCTCAATCCGTTCGGCTCGGTGAAGGACCGGGCCGCCTGGAACATGGCGCGGCCGGGCCTGGCCGACGCCGGGGAGCGCGCCGCGACGGTGGTGGAGCTGTCGAGCGGGAATACCGCCAAGGCACTTGCTGTTATCGCAGGCATGCACGGGGTGTCGTTCAAGAGCGTCACCAACCGGATGCGGGTTCCGGAGATCAAGGATCTGCTTCTGCTGCTGGGCGCGGAGATCGAGGAGCTGCCCGGGCAGACCGAGTGCCTCGACCCGACGAACACCGAGGACCCGCTGACCCTCTTCCACCAGAAGCTTTCCGAGCCCGGCAGCGCCAGTCTCCACACGGACCAGTACTTCAACGAGCTCAACACCGAAGCGCATGCGGCCGGCACCGGCCCGGAGATCGTGGCGGACCTGGACGGCCGGTCCCCCGACTGGTTCATCGCCTGCGTGGGGACGGCCGGTTCGTCGACCGGGGTGGCCAGGGTGCTGCGGGAGCATGACCCGGCGGTGCGGGTCGTCGGACTGGTCGGGGAGAAGAAGGACTTCATCCCGGGAATCCGCAACGTCGACGAGGTGAACCAGGTCGGCCTCTTCGACCCCGCGACATACGACTCCATAGAAACGGTCAGCGCCGAGGAAGCCCTGGACGGGATGCTGACGCTGGTCCGCCGCTGCGGCATACTCTCCGGGCCCACCGGCGGCGCCGCGTACTTCGGCGCGGTGCGCCAACTCCGCCCGGTCGACGAAGAGTTGGACTCGCCGGCGAACTCGGGACCGGATGCGGAGCACCCTGCGGAGCGCCACGCGGACAGGCGGCGCCAAACCGCCGTCTTCATAGTCTGCGACCGCGTCGAGAGCTATCTCAGCTATGTCCGGCAGCGCCGGCCCGAGCTGCTGGGCAGGCCGCCCGTGAAGAACTCCGTGGCCACTCTCACCGACGCCGAGCTGCAGGCGGCCACAGTCATCGACACCGCCGACGCGCAGAAGTGGATCGCGGCGGAGCGGCCGCTGGTGGTGGACCTGCGCGGCCCGTTCGCCTACGCCGCGCTCCATATCGAGGGCGCGGTCAATATCGTGGACGAGCTGTTCGACGAGCTCATACGCGGCGGCCTGCCTTTCAGCAAGCGACAGCCGGTGCTGCTGGCGTGTCCGGTCGGCGAGAAGTCCGCCCAGTACGCCGCCCTGCTGACCCGTATGGGCCATCCGGACGTACGCAGCCTGGCCGGCGGCATCATCGCCTGGCGTGACGCGGGCGCACCCCTGGTGCGTGACTGACGTGACCGCTGTGACTGACATGCCGGGCAGGGGCTGCCCCCTGGACGACTTGGCGTCGTGGCAGCGTGCGCTGCGCGCGCAGTTCCCCATCATCGTCGGCCATCCGGAACTGGCCTACCTGGACAGCGCGGCCACCACCCAGAAACCGCAGGCCGTCCTGGACGCCATACAGAGCTACCTCACCACGACCAACGCCAACGCGGGCCGGGGGACATACCCCTGGGCCAATGCCACGACCGCGCTGGTGGAGCGGACCCGCGAGCGGGTCAAGGAATTCCTCGGTGACCCGGCCGCGGAGCATTCGTCCGTCCACTTCACCGCCGGCACCACCGACGGGCTCCGCATCATCGCGCGCGACTGGCTGCCCGGCCACCTCACCGCCGGAGACGAAATCGTGGTCCCGCATGCGGACCACCAGGCGAACCTCTCGCCCTGGCTGGAGGCCCGCGAGCTGCTGGCCCGCCAGGGAGTCGGCATCCGGGTCCGGGAGCTGCCGTACCAGGAGACGTCCGGCGACTACGACCCGGCGGCGCTCGCCGCGCTGGTCGGCCCGCGTACCCGCTTCGTCGCGGCCACTCATGTGCACCATGTCTACGGCAGCGATATGAATGTGCACCGTATTAGGCGGGTGGTCGGTCCTGAGGTGCCGATCTGCCTGGACGCCGCCCAGAGCGTCGGCCATATGCCGGTCTCGGTGGCCGAACTCGACGTGGATTTCGTGGTGTTCTCCGGGCACAAGGCGCTGGCGCTGCCGGGCTCCGGCGCGATCTGGTCCCGGGGTGCGCGCGGGCCGCGGTTCCGTCCGGGCGGCTGGAGCGGCACCCCGAACACCGTGGGCATCGCCGGCCTGGCGGCGGCCCTCGACTGGCTGGACGCCGCGGGCCCGGACCGGATCGAGCAGTGGACGGCCGCCCTCGCGTCCCGGCTGACCGACGGGCTGCGACGGCTCGACGCCTACGAGGTGGTGGGCTGCCAGCTGAGCCTTGCCGCCCGGTCGCCGACCCAGCGGCGTACCAGCATCGTCACCTTCCGGCACCGCGAAATCAGCTCGGGCGACCTCGGGTTCATCCTGTTCAGCGACGGTTTCATGGTGCGGAGCGACAGCCACTGCCAGGCCGGTACGTCCGACAAGGACGGGTCCGTACGGGTCAGCCTGCACATCCACAACACCCCTGACGAGATAGACGCGTTGCTCACCACCCTCGCCAGTCTGCAATGATTTCCAATAGCAGTTGGCAGTGGCAGTCCGCGTGGATGGACAAGAGGGCGAAGGCGGCACGACCGGATGGGCTTGAGCATGGCGACGGCCGCGCGCTGGGTGGAGCGCTGGGAGGGCCAGCAGCAGCGGTACGCGATCGACCGCCAGGAGCGATTCACCGTGATCGCCGATGTGGTCGAGCATATGACGGTGGGTCACTCGACGCCCCTGGTCGTCGACCTCGGCTGCGGTCCCGGCGCGTTGGCGGCCGAGCTCGCCCATCGTCTGCCGGCGGCGGAAATCCTGGCCGTCGACGCCGACCCACTCCTGCTGGAGCTGGGCCGGACCCACTACGGTTCCACCGTCCGATACGTCGAAACGGTGATCGGGGAGCCCGGCTGGCTCAAGGCCCTCGCCCTGCACCGCCCGCTGGACGCGGCCGTCTCGACCACGGCGCTGCACTATCTCTGCACGAAGACGCTACGACGGGTCTACCGGCAGCTGGCCGCCCTGCTGCGGCCCGGCGGCGTCCTGGTCAACGGAGACCATCTGTGCCAGGACGCCCCGACGATCGCCGAGATCGCCGGCGTAGTCGGACGCCGCCGGGCCGAGCGGCAGCACGCGTTCGCGCACGAGGACTGGGACTCGTGGTGGTCGGCCGCGGCCGCCGACCAGGAACTGGCCGACCTGCTCACCGAACGCCGCAGCCGCCGGCTCCCGAGCAGCGAGGAGAACGACCTGACGCTCTCCGCACACGTGGCTCTGCTGCACGAGGCGGGGTTCCGGCACGTCGGCCCGGTATGGCAGTTCGGCAACAGTCAGGTGCTGGTTGCCGTGCGGTAGGGCTGGAGGTGTCAGGGTTGACCGGCATGGTCAGCGGGACAGGCCGGCTCGGGCGTTCGGCACCTGATCGCCCATCGGATTCCTCGGCCGCAGTCCGATGGTCACCAGCGCCACGGCCACCGCCAGGAAGGCCGCCAAGACGGCGAAGCCCGTCAGGCTGGAGCCTGTGGCGTCGGTCAGCCAGCCGACGAGGTACGGCCCGGCGAAGCCGCCGAGGTTGCCCAAGGCGTTGATCAGGCCCATCGCCACGGCCACCACCTCGAAGCGCAGAAGTTGGCCGGGGATCGCCCAGAACGGACCGTACGGTGCGTACACCGCGGCGGCCGTCACGCACAGCAGCGCCATCCGGGCGAGGGAGCCGTCCACGGCCTGTCCCAGCAGCAGTGCCGCGATGCCCACGACGAGGGGCACGGCCACCGCCTGGCGGCGTTTTCCGGTGCGGTCGGACCAGGCGGCGTTGGCCGTCATGGCGGCCAGCGCGAGGGCGAACGGCACCGCGGTGAGCAGTCCGACCTCGGTGGACGATCCGTCGTGTGTCAGCTCCTTGATGACCGAGGGCAGCCACAGACTGAAGCCGTAGAAGCCAGTGATCCAGAAGAAGTAGACGCCGATGAGGACGAGGACGGATCGGTGCTTGACGGCGTCCAGGTACGAGCCGCTGCCCGCCGCGGGCTTGGCTGCTTCGTCGGCGGCGATCGACCGCTCCAGGTGGTCGGCCTCGGCGCGGGAGATCCACCGGGCGCACGCCGGGCGGTCGGCGACCGCGAACCACCAGACCACCGCCCATAGGAGTGGCGGGATGCCCTGGAGAACCAGTACCCAGCGCCAGCTCGCGTGGTCGAGCATCCAGCCGGAGAGCGGTGCCATGAGGATCGAGGAGAGCGGAAGGCAGGTCATCCACAGGGCGTTGGCACGGGCGCGCTCGCGCAGCGGGAACCACGAAGCGAGCAGGATCAGTACGGCCGGCCACACGCCGCCCTCGAAGAAGCCCAGCACGAAGCGCGCGGCGTAGAACTGTGTCCTGCTCTGCACCAGGCCGGACAGCATCGCGGCCAGTCCCCACGCGATCATGAGCAGGACGACGGTCTTACGGGCGCTCCAGCGCTGGGCGAGGATCGCGGCGGGGATCTGGAGGAAGACGTAGCCGACGAAGAAGATGCCGCCGACCATTCCCTTGTCGGCGTTGGAAAGGGCCAGGTCGCCGTGCATGTAGGGGAGGATCACGGAGACGTTGTTGCGGTCCAGATACGCCAACATGTACATGACGGCGGCGACGGGAATGACGTACGTCCAGCGCTTGGCCGGAACGGGCTCCGGAATGGGCTGAGGCACCGCGTCCGTCGTCATGCGCCCGCCGTCCCGTAGGTGGCCCGGATACGGTCCGTGAAGCGGCTGAAGTCGGCGGCGGCGCGGAAGGCGGCGGCCATGGTGCCGTGTGAGGCGCGGCCGGTTCCCGCGATGTCGAAGGCGGTGCCGTGATCGACGGAGGTGCGCAGGATCGGCAGGCCGACGGTGACGGACACCGTGCCGTCGAAGTCGACTGTCTTGGCGGGGATATGGCCCTGATCGTGGAAGTGGCTCAGCACTCCGTCGAAGCGGCCTTCGAGGCCCTGGTGAAAGACGGAGTCGGCGGGGACGGGGCCGACCACGCCGTGCCCCTCCGAGGCCGCCTTCTCGACGGCGGGGCGCAGCACGGTGATTTCCTCGTCGCCGAAGTGTCCGCCCTCGCCACCGTGCGGGTTGATCGCGGCTACGGCGAGGCGGGGTTCGTCGTGTCCGAAGACGCGGAGAGCGGTGAGGGCGTGGCGGATGCTCGCCGCGACCCGTTCCTCGGTGATCTGGTCGAGGGCCTTGCGGAGCGACAGATGGCGGGTGGTGAAGAAGATCTTGAGGCCGCGGACGACGAACATGGTGTCGAAGTGCGCGGCGCCGGTGAGTTCGCCCAGCATCTCGGTGTGGCCGAGGTGCTGCGAACCGGCCGCCCAGATCGCCTCCTTGTTGATCGGTGAGGTGACGACCCCGTCGACCTCGCCGGCCAGTGCGGCGCGGGTGGCGGCCTCGATGGCGGCCACGGCGGACCGGCCGGCCAGCGCGTCGACCTTCCCCCATGGCAGGTCGGCGGGTGCGATGGCGAGGTCGAGTACGTCGATGGTGCCGGGCTCGTAGCGGGCCTCGGCGGGCGAGCCGACCGCGTGCACCCGGACGTCCAGACCGCAGATGTCGACGGCGCGGCGCAGTACGGCGGCGTCGCCGACGGCGAGCCCGCGGCCGAGCGCGGTGATGGCCGGGTCGGCGAGCGTACGGGCGGTGATCTCGGGGCCGATGCCGACGGGATCGCCGAGGGTTACGGCGAGGGTGGGAGTGGGGGGAGTGGGGAGTTGATCGGGGGTCATGGGGTTGCCTCTCGGGACGGGGGCGGCGGGGTCTGGGGCGGGCCCTCGGTCGGGCTCAGGGTCGGGCCCCGGGTCGGCCTCGGGCTCGCCTTCGGGTGCCCGGCCGACGGATGGGGCGCGCTGTGCGCGATGCGCGTGCAGGCCGCGCGCAGGTGTTCCAGGCAGTCGCGGGCGGCGTCCGGGCCGCCGATGAGGCCGCCCTTGGTGGCGAAGAGCAGCCCGTCGTAAGGCCCTCCCACCAGGTGCCCCGCGATGGCCAGCGGCAGTACCTCGGTCTCGATGGCGAAGCCGTCCGCGCCCAGTGCGGAGGTGACGGCGGCGGCGACATCGCCGCCCGACGCGTACAGGCCGCCGGGCCGGAACTCGGCCACCGCGCGGCGGGCGACGTCGGCCAGACAGCGCAGGATGCGCGCGGCGGTATCAGGATCGGGATCGGGCCCGGCGGGGGCTTCTGTGGCCGGGCTGGGCCGCGGCTCGGGTGCCACCCGTACGCCGAGGACCGCGGCCCCCTCCTGCGCCGCCGTCCGCAGCGCCCCCATAAGGCGGTCGGGGTCCGGGTGGGTGGGGTCGAGGTCGACCCAGCGGGCACCGAGAGCGGTCTCCGTACGGGCGAGTTGGTCGCGGGTGCGGTCCGTGACGCTGCCGACAATCGCGAGGATGGGGGCGGGCGCAGCGCCCTCGGGTCGCAGGCCGAGTTCGGCGGCGAGGGCCGCGCCGAAGGGGCCGGAGTCCATCGCGACCCAGCGGACACCGTCCTGTGCGGCCAGGCGTGCGGCGGCCACCGCGACGGTCCGTAAGTGTGCGTTCTCGGTGGCGTCGCAGACCACGATGGCGGCGCGGCTCTCGCTCAACGCCGCCGCCACAGCGTCCGGTCCGCGCTCCACCACATCGAGCGTGAGCTCCGCCGTACTCCGGCGGGTCTGCGTGCCCAGCACGTCCGCGACGCGTGAATGCCGGACGGGATCGAACGGGTCGCGGGCTACCGCGGTCCGAGTGAGCGGTACGCTGTCGACAAGGTGCAGGCCGCCGACGGTGGTTCGGCCCGCGTCGGGGAAGGCGGGGACAGCGAGCACCCGGACACGCGCCGAGGGGGCGCGCACGGTGAGCGCGTCGACGACCGCATCGATCTCCCTTCCCGGGTTGCCGCGCAGTGTGGTGTCGACCCGCTTCACGACCAGAGGTACTTCACCCGCCGTTTCCACGACGGCTTTGACGGCCGCGTAGGCGCGGGACGGGGCCCAGTGGCGGGAGGCCGTGTTGACGACGAGTACGTCCACCTGGTGTGCGTAGCGCCGTACTTGGGCGAGCGCGCCGACGGTGATGGCTCGTAGGCCGAGCCGGGTGTAGAGCGCTCCGGTCGCGTTGCTTCCGGTGAGGTCATCTCCGATGACGAGCACCTGCGCCAAGAGGTCTCCTCCCGTCGGCTCCGGTGCCGTCCCGATCTCCGGCCCCGACCCCAAAATGAATGAACCACGCAATCCATGCACTCAACGATGCGCGTTTCACGCAAATTCAGAGTGGCGATCCATCCGACGGGCTGTCAAGGGAGTACCGCGCCGCCTACTGCTCCGACCGCACCGAGCGCCCTGACTGCACCGACCGTACCGACCAACCTGCCTGCTCAAATGCCGCCAACCGCTCGGCGTCGCCCCCGGATATCAGCCCGGTTCCGGCGGGCATGGCGGCCCAGTAGGGGAAGCCCCCTCCCCCGGCCAACTTGGAATGGTCGGCGAGCACCCAGCAGGCACGGGCGCACTCGGCCATCGTCTCCTTCAAAGCGGCCTGTTCGAGGTCCGGGCAGTTGATGCCCCGGCGGGGGTCCAGCCCGTCGACGCCGAGGAACGCGATGTCCGGGGTGAGGCGGCGCAGCGCCTGTTCCGTCCGGGTGCCGAGGAGCGACTCGTTGGGGCGCCGCAGCCGCCCTCCGAGCACCACGACGTCCACCTCGGCGTCCGCCAGCTCCACGAGCGTGGAGAGTCCATTGGTGATGACGGTGATGTCCGTGCGGTCCCGGAGTTCGTGCGCCAGCCTGGCTACCGTCGTACCCGCGTCGAGCAGCACGACGTCACCGCTTCGGACGAGCCCGGCCGCGACGCGGGCGATGGCGTCCTTCTCGGTGCGCTGCACCCGCTCCTTGTCGTGCCAGGACCGCTCCACGGCGCGATGGTCGACCGCGCCACCGTAAGTACGCGTGATCCGGCCGGCATCGGCCAGCGCGGCCAGGTCACGGCGGATGGTGGACAGGGATACGTCGAACTCGGCGGCCAGGTCGTGCACGCTGACGTCGTCGGCGCCGAGCAACTCCACCAGGCGCTGCCGCCGCCTCCGGGTGGCCGAGCGCTCCCCATTGCCCACTTCACTGCCCGCCTCTGCCTGCCACCCACCACCCGCTCCCGGTGGGCTAGTTGCGTGATTCGCGCAAGTCGAGGTTAGCAGTCGGCCGCGAAGCCGGACTTCGGGCTGTGAGCTACAGCCCGGTCAGGCTGGTCAGAGCCGGTCAAGGGGTCAGCGGCCGCGCCATCAGCGGCGCCCGGAGCACTTGGTGACCGCCGCTGGCCAGCATGCGCACCTCTCCCCGGTCGCTGATCTCCGCGCGTACGATTCCGGTCTCGTCCTCGTAGATCGGGTATCCGCCCGCGCCTGCCTTTTCGGTGCGCCGGACGGTCACCACGTCGTCTTCCACGACGGACGCCTGAAATACCAGCTCGTAGCTTTCCGGGTAATCCTCCATGGTGGCCTCCCTACAAGGCTCTGCAGGGGCCTGAAGCGCAGCTCCGCCTCCGCCGCCGCGCGCCCGCCATATCTGGACGCATATCCATGGTCTCCCAGGCCTGCCCGCAGCGCCTCAGGAGCGGTGGAACGAGCGGAGGGGCCCTGAGCGGCCGCACCTCGGCGGCATGCCCGCCCGGCCTGCTGGTCGGCAAGACGCGGCCCTGGAGGCCGCCTCGCCCCTCGCAGCGGCTTTCCCGCCATGGTCGTGACTGTGAGCGATCGGCTCTTAACCGTCTGACCTCATCGAGGCGTTGCCGGACTCGCCCTCAGGAGGCCGTGCGGCTGCCCGCCCCGAATTCCGATTCCCAGGCCCACAGGTGGGTGCAGTTGGGGCACTGCAAATGCAGCACACTGCCCTTGTTCGACAGCAGATAGCGCCAGTGGTCTCTGCATGTACGGCCATCGAGGCAGCTCGTGCAGTCCCGGTGATCATGGCATCGAGGGCACGGGACCCAGGCCCGGCGGCCGATATCGGCGGTGGGGTCGAGCGGGATCATGGTCACTCCCGCCCGGAGGCCGGCAGGACACCCGCGGCGACCAGCATCTCGTAGGTGGCCTGCTGCTCCGCGTCCAGGCCGGAGTACAGGAGCCGGTTGGCCTCCGTCTCGGCCTCCAGCACCGCGACGGGGTCCCAGGTGTCCCCCAGCGCGGCGAGGACTTCGGTGCGCCGCCGGGTTTCGTGCTCGGTGAGGTCGAACTCGAATATCTGGTGGTCCGAGGTGTTGCGGTCGATCATGGTGCGCTTCCCATACCACTTACGGATGATTCGGACGTGTCTACCAAGAGGGCTGGGATTGAGGAAGCGTCAGGTGGAAAAGGAGGCCGAGCCCCATCGGGACAGGCGGCTAAAGCGGCACTATCTCGGCGAATTTTCACGCCCAATGTCCTGATTTGACGCGCCTGGCAGGGGTGATGAATTTCATCCATGGGGTGGTCCTTGGAAGTGGGACAGCAAGTGGGACAGTAAGTGGGACAGCTTCTGTCCTATATCGCTCCTAAGGTCAGGGCTCCAGACTTCGGGCTTTGGGAAGGGGCAGGAAATGTTGCGAGGGTTCAGCACGATCAGTTTCTGGGCGGACGATCTGGCCGCGGCGAAGAGTTGGTACGCCGAACTGCTCGGTATCGACCCGTACTTCGAGCGGCCGGGGTACGCCGAATTCCGGCTCGGCGATTATCAGCATGAGCTGGGTCTGATCGACAGGCGCTATGCACCGGAAGGCGGCGCGGCGAGCGGCTCGGGCGGTGCCGTGATGCATTGGCACGTCGACGACGTCATGGCCGCTCTCGAGAAATTGCTCGCGATGGGTGCGAAGGAGTATCAGCCGGTCACCGAACGTGGCGCGGGGTTCGTGACCGCTTCCGTGGTCGATCCGTTCGGGAACATCCTCGGCATCATGTACAGCCCGCACTACCTGGAGGTGCTCGGCGCGGGGCGCCCATGAGCCCGCTCACCGCTCCCGCCCCGCCGCCTCCCCTTTCAGCGCCGCGAGGAGGAGATCCAGCGCGGGCTCGACGGCCGACCCCGCCATCAGCGGCAAGTGCTCCCGTACGCGATGCAGGCTCGGGTACTCGTCGGCTGGCAGGGCTCCGTACGCGGCCTGCCACGCCCGCTCGTCCGCCGCGCGCTGCGCCGGGGCCAGCCGCGCCACACCTGCGTCCAGCGCCGCGTGGCCCAGGACGGTGTCGATGAGCGTGTGGTAGTGCCGTACGGCGGTGGCGTCGTCGAAACCGGCCTGGAGCAGCAGGCCGACGCCCGTCTCGACGGCGCGTTGCTCGTGGGGGCGGCCCGTGACGCGGATGGTGCTGAACGCGGCGATCTGCGGATGCCGGAGCGCGGAACGGTAGGCGCACAGGCACAGTTCACGCAGGTCGGCGGCCCAGTCGCCGCTGAGTGCGAAGTCGGCCATGGACTCACCGATGAGGCGGTCGGCCAGTGCCAGCAGCAGCTCCTCGGTGTTGCGGAAGTAGCGGTAGACGGCGGACGGATCGGCACCGAGGGCGGCGCCGAGTTTCCGCACGGTGAAAGCCTGGGCCCCCTGGGCGTCGATGAGTTCACGCGCCGTGTCGACGATGAGATCCACGGACAGGACCACGCCCGAGCCGGTCGGCCGCCGCCGCTTGCGCTCCACCGGGACACGCTTCATCGGGGCACGTTCCACCGGGGCACGATCGCTCGATCCACGCTCCCCCGGGTCCCGCTCACCCGATCCGCGCTCCCCCGGAACGTGATCGCTCTCCGTCATGCCGCCCCTCCGCTCCGCTCCCACTCCGGGACCGCTCGGGCCTCGCCCGCCGATGCCGCCCACACCCGGGCAAGTTAATCACCACATTACGTCAACATCGTTGACACAAGCTTGGGCGGACTGTTTTATCGGCGCACGCAGGAGACCTCGCCCCACCCCCTCGCTCCACCCCACCCCGCCCGCCCCGCCCAAGGAGTGAGTGCCATGCCCTCCGCAATGCAGCAGGTGCAGAAGGTGCCGCAGGACCCCGGCCGGCCAAGGATGCGCCGATCGCTGGGTGTGAAGGACGGTGTGGCGATCGCCGCGTCGAGTACCGCCGCCACGACCAGCATCGGCATCGGGATGGGCGCACTGGCCGCGTACGCCGGCCGGCAGACCCCCGCCCTGCTGCTGCTCGCGTTCCTCCCGATCCTCGGTATCGCGCTGTCGTACGCCCGGCTCAACCGCTCCGAGCCGAACATGGGCAGCGGCTACACCTGGGTCGGCCGGTCCATCGGCCCCTGGCCGGGGTTTCTCACCGGGTGGGTGGTGCTGGTCGGCAACGTGATCTTCATGGCGTACACGGGTGCGGTCACCGGGTCCGTCGTGCTCCAGTTCCTCAACAAGCTGGGTCTGCGCAGCGTGCTCGGACTCGAACTGGATCCGTCCTCGACCGGCGTCAGCACCGCGGTCGGCCTGGTCGCGCTGGTCGTTGTCACGATCACCGCGATCACCGGCGTCCGGTCCGCGACCCGGCTGCAAATGGGGCTGCTGATCTTCGAGTACGCGGTCCTGCTGGTCTTCTGCGGCTATGCCCTGATCGTGGGCGACCAGCCGTTCTCGCTGTCCTGGCTCAACCCGTTCGAGATCGGCTCGCCGACGGCGCTGGCGCAGGGAATGGTGCTCGCGGTGTTCATCTACTGGGGATGGGATGCCGCGTTCAGCGTCAACGAGGAGACCCGCAGTGCTTCCGACGCCGCGCGCGGCGGCCTGATCGCGCTGGTCGCGATGCTCGGCCTGTTCCTCGTCGGCGCGCTCGCGTTCCAGCGGGTGATGGACGCGGACGAACTCATCCGCAACGGCCCGCAGGCGCTCACCTTCCTGGGCAGCCGGCTGGCCCCGGAGCCCTGGGCCTCCCTGCCGCTGGCCGCGCTGATGTGCTCCGCCTTCGCCTCCCTCCAGTCCAGCGTCATCCCCACCGCGCGCGGTGCGCTGGCCATGGGGCGGGACCGTACGCTCGGCTCCATATGGCAGCGCGTACACCCGCGCTACGGGTCGCCCGCCGCCGGAACCCTGCTGATCATGGCCATCGCGGCACTGCTGGCGGTGCTCGCCGTCGGCATTCCCGAGCTCAACGACATGATCCTCACCGCCGTCAACTCCATCGGCCTCACGGTGGCCCTCTACTACGGACTCACCGCGCTGGCCTGCGCCGTGCGCTTCCGCGCGAGCCTGCGCGAGGGGGTGGTGCGCGCGCTACGGGACGTGGTCGTCCCGGCGGCGAGCGCGCTGGTCCTGTTCGGGCTCGGCGGCTACCTCGTCGTCAACTACGCGACCATGAGCGACCATTTCGCCGCGAACCCCGACAACGGCTGGTTCATGCTCACGCTGCCGGCGCTCTTCGTGCTGCTGGGCCTGGCGGTCGCCGCGTGGGCCAAGTGGGTACGCCGCGCCCCGTATTTCCGTACGGGACACGGAACGGACGCGGACGCGATCACGTTGCCGATGGACGGCCCTGTCGGCTCGACGATGGACGGCCGTGTCCGCCCGCCGATCGACGACCGTGTCGGCTCGCCGACGGATGGCCGTGTCGGCCCGCCGATCGACGAGGAGGGCGACCGGACGACCCCATAGCGCCACCCCCCGTTACTCCGCACCCCACAGCCACCCCCACCTAGGAGCAGCAACCGCATGCCCCCGAACGCCAGCCCCACCCCGGTCTCGACCTCGGCCCCCGACCTCGTCTTCCTCTCCGGCCGTGACCACACCACAGCTCCCGAGCACACCACCGGCCGGGTCCACACCGTCGACCCCGCGCGCCCCCGGGTGGGCGCCGTGGCCGTCAGCGGGGACCGTATCGTCGCCGTCGGGCACGAGGCGGAGATCCGTGAGCTCATCGGCCCCGGTACGGAGATCGTCGATCTACGAGGCAAGCTGCTCATCCCCGGATTCCAGGACGCGCATGTCCATCCGGTGGGCGGCGGGCTGGAGTTGGGCCAGTGCGATCTGAGCTCGGCGGTCACGGCGGACGCGTATCGCGAGCTGATCGCCGCCTACGCCGTGGCCCACCCGGATGCCCCGTGGATCACTGGTGGCGGCTGGTCCCTGGAGGCGTTCCCCGGCGGCAAGCCGACCCGGGAGTTCCTGGACGCTCTCGTCCCCGACCGCCCGGTCTACCTGGTCAACCGCGATCACCACGGGGGCTGGGCCAACTCCCGCGCCCTGGAACTGGCCGGTCTCACCTCCCGTACTCCCGACCCGGCCGACGGGCGGATCGAGCGGGACGCCGCGGGCGCGCCGTCCGGAATGCTCCAGGAGGGGGCCATGGCGTTGGTGGCCGGACTCATCCCGGAACCGACGCTCGACGAATGCACCGCGGGCCTGCTCAGGGCGCAGCGCCTGCTGCATTCGTACGGGGTGACCGCCTGGCAGGACGCGATACTCGGCCGGGCCGCCGGCATGACCGATCCGGCTCCCGCGTACCTCGCGGCCAGGCGTGACGGCACGCTGACCGCCCGGGTGACCGGGGCGCTGTGGTGGGACCGGGCCCGTGGCGTCGAGCAGATCGACGAACTCCGCGATAGGAGAAGGGAGTTGACGGGTGGACTGCTCCGGGCGACCAGCGTGAAGATCATGCAGGACGGGATCGCGGAGAATCACACGGCGGCCATGCTGAGCCCGTATCTCACCGCGTGCGGCTGCGCGTCCGACAACAGCGGCATCTCGTTCATCGAGCCCGATGAGCTGCGGACGTATGTCACCCGGCTGGACGCCGAGGGGTTCCAGGTGCATTTCCATGCGCTGGGCGACCGGGCCGTGCGGGAGGCGTTGGACGCGGTCGAGGCGGCGCGGCAAGCCAACGGCCGGCGGGACACCCGGCCGCACCTGGCCCATCTCCAGGTCGTCCACCCCGATGACATACCGCGCTTCCGCGAGCTCGGGGCGACGGCGAACATCCAGGCGCTGTGGGCCGCGCACGAGCCGCAGATGGACGAGCTGACCATTCCTTTCCTGGGCGCCCAACGCGCCGCCCGGCAGTATCCGTTCGCCGATCTGCTGCGCTCCGGGGCGACGCTCGCGGCGGGCAGCGACTGGCCGGTCAGCTCGCCCGACCCGATCGCCGCCCTGCATGTCGCGGTGAACCGCCGTACGCCGGACGCGCCGCCCTCGGCGCCGGTCTTCCTGCCCGAGCAGCGGATCGACCTCGGCTCGGCGCTCGCCGCGTACACGGCCGGCAGCGCATACGCCAACCACCTCGACGACACCGGCAGCATCAGGGCCGGGAACCTCGCCGACCTGGTCGTCCTCGACCGCGACCCGTTCGACGGGCCGAGCGAGGAGATCGCCGGGACGCGCGTCCTGCAGACGTTCGTCGGGGGGCGGCGGGTGTACGCGGCCGATGATGCATGAGAATCGCCGGTGATGCGTACTCCACCCCGCCCCATCGACGTCACCGCCGCGCTGCCCGAACTGGCCGCCCATGCCAGGCAGACGACCCGGCTGCACCCCAGGCCGGGGGCACCGTCGGTGGCCGACAGCTCGATCGGCGGTCCGCTGCTGTGGCCCGCCGACGAGCCGTGGCCGGCCTGTTCCGCTCCGCCCCTGGTGCGCCGTGGCGAGCCGTTGGAGCCGTCGCTCACCGCCAGGCTGAAGAGGGCGAAGGCAGAACGGGAAGAGCGGCGGCGGTCGGGGCTCGGGTCGCGGCTCACCGCGGGAGAGCGTGCCCTGCTCGATGACCCGGCCCTGCGGGGCAAGAGCAGCGTCGATCTCGTCAACTACACCGCGCAGTGGTACGAGCCGGAGGACCATCGCGAGCCCAACCCGCTGGTCGCCGTCGCCCAGCTGCACGCCCGCGACATCCCGACGGTGGCGTTTCCGCCGGGGGCCGACCTGCTTCAGGTCCTGTGGTGCCCCACGGATCATCAGAACCCGCCCGGCCAGCCCCGCTACTGCGGCCCGGTGGTCCACCTCGTCTGGCGCCGGGCGGCCGACGTCATGGCGGCGCCGGACCACAGCGGAACGGCGCCTCCCCGGCCCCATGACGCGAAGGACTGCTACCTCCCCACCCCGTGCGTGCTGCACCCCGAGCAGGTCACCGAGTACCAGTACGCGGATCTGCTTCCGGAGGCGCTCCGCGACCGCCTGGACGCCCTCGACGAGGAGTGGGAGAGCGAGACCGAGTACGCCTACCAGTACGACCTGTCGATCGCTCCCGGCTGCAAGGCGGGTGGCTGGGCGTCCTGGCACCTCACCGACCCGGCAGCCGTCGACTGCCGGTGCGGCGCCCCGATGGACGTACTGCTCACGCTCGCCAGCAGCGAATGGGACGGGGGCAGCGGGAGCTGGCGGCCGGTCGAGAACACGGCGGTGGAGCGGGGTGGCGCCGCCACACCGACGGGTTTGACCCACGGCCGCTGGGGCTCGCTGCGGATCTTCAGCTGCCCGGTCGACCCGAGGCATCCCCCTCGGCTGAACATCCAGTAGCCGCGCCAGCCGCCCTTCGCCGCCCTCCGTTCGCGAAGAAGTCCGCGAGCGGCAGGGTGGCGGCGCCCACTGTGACCGCGTCGGGTCCGAGCTCCCCCATGCCGATGGTGACGCGTCCGGCGGGGTGGGCGAGGGCGTATGCGGTGGCGTGGGCGCGGACGGCGGGCAGGAGGTGCGGGCCGAGCCGGAGGCCGGCCCAGCCGCCGATGAGGATGCGTTCGGGGCTGAAGAGATTGATCAGATCGGAGATGCCGGCGCCGAGGTATTCGGCGGTCTCGTCCAGGACGGCGCGGGCGACGGGGTCGGGCGGGACGGCGGCCTCCTGCGGATGGGCGGCGGCCACCAGTGCCGTCACGCCCGCCTCCTCGTCGGCGCCTTCCGGTGGCCGGCCGCCCGCCTCCCGCCAGCGTTCCAGCAGCGCCCCGGATCCGGTGTACGCCTCCAGGCAGCCGCGGGCGCCGCAGCGGCAGCGCCGGCCGCGGACGCTGACCGTCAGATGTCCCCATTCGCCGGCGCTGTTGCGTTCGCCGCCGTGGATGACGCCGTCGGTGACGATGCAGGCGCCGACTCCGGAGCCGAGCAGCACGATGACCGCGTCCTTGGCGCCGCGACCGCCGCCGAACCACATTTCGGCCCGGCCGAGCGCCTTCGCGCCGTTGTTGAGGAAGAACCCTACGCCGGCGGGGAGTTCGACGGCCTCGCGCAGCAGGGCTTCCAGGGGTACGGCGTGCCAGCCGATGGTCTGGCCGTGCACGACGGCGCCGCCGGGGCGGCCGCGTTCCAGGATTCCGGGGACTCCGACGCCGACGCCCAGCAGCCGGTCGGGGGCGATGCCGCCGTCCCTCAGCACGGTGGCTATCCCCGCGCCGACATGACGGGCTATCAGGTTCACGTCGTAGTTGTCGCCACTCAACGGCAGGTCGGCGCGGGCCAGTTCGCCGAGCGTGAGGTCGAAGAGCTCGACCCTGACCCGAGTTTCGCCGACGTCCACGCCGATCAGGTAGCCGCTCGACGGGGCCACCCGCAGCAGGGTACGCGGCCGCCCGCCGTCGGATTCGAGCATGCCGGCCTCCTCCAGCAGCCCGTCCTCGATGAGTTCGGCGACGACATTGCTGATGGATCCTGAACTGAGTCCCGTTGCGGGGACGAGCGCCTGCCGGCTCATGGGCCCGTCGGAATACAACCGTTGCAGAACCGCGGTGCGGTTGGCGCGCCGCAGGTCACGCACGGTCCGGTGGGTGCGTTCCGGCATCTGGTCCCCTTTCGGCCCGCCACCTGCCGGCGTCTGCTCTCTTGACGCGACCTTCTCTCGGGCTTTAACTCACACCCTAAGTTAAGTCATGAAGCCGTTCAGGAACTGAACATGGCGACTTCTTCCGGACTCCTCAGAGAGAGGCGCTTCCGTCATGCGCATACTCCGAGCCGCGACCGTCACCGCCACCGTCACCGCGCTCGCCGCCACGGCCTCCGGATGCGGCGGTGGTACGACCTTCGGGGGCGGCGGCAGCAACGACTCCCCCAAGACGCTGACGTATTGGGCGTCCAACCAGGGTCCGAATGTCGAGGCGGACAAGAAGATCCTCGGTCCCGAGCTGAAGAAGTTCGAGAAACGGACCGGGATCAAGGTGAAACTGGAGGTCATTCCCTGGCCGGAGCTGCTCAACCGGATCCTGGCGGCCACCACGTCGGGGCAGGGGCCCGACGTTCTCAACATCGGCAACACCTGGTCCGCCTCGCTCCAGGCCACCGGAGCGCTGCTCCCCTGGGACAAGCGGAACTTCGACCGGATCGGCGGGCGGGACCGGTTCGTGACGCCGGCGCTGGGCGCCACGGGCGCGGCGGGCAAGGACCCGGCCGCGGTGCCGCTGTACTCGCTGACCTACGCGCTCTACTACAACAAGCGGATGTTCAAGGACGCCGGGATCAGCCAACCGCCCTCCACCTGGGACGAGTTGGTCGCGAACGGAAAGAGGTTGTCCAAGGACGGGAAGTGGGCCCTGGGCGCCGAGGGCGGCCAACTCGCCAACAACATTCACCAGGCGTTCGTCCTCGGCAAGCAGCATGGCGCCGACTTCTTCGACGCCGCCGGCAAACCCACGTTCACCTCGGACGGAGCGGTGGCGGCGGTCAAGCAGTACGTCGACTTCATGGCCAAGGACAAGATCATCGCCCCGGGCAACGCCGAGTACGGGCAGAACCAGTCGCTCAGGGACTTCGCCAAGGGCCGGACCGCGATGGTGCTGTGGCAGGCCGCGGCCACCACCTTCGCGGCCGACGGGATGAAGCCGGCGGACTGGGGCGTCGTACCGGTACCCGTCCCGTCCGGCACTCCGGGCACCGGCAGGCAGACCAACTCCATGCTCGCCGGCATCAACATCGCCGTCTTCAAGAACACCCGCAATCTGAACGGCGCGCGGAAGTTCGTGAAGTTCATGACGAGCGACGCCGAACAGCGGCTGCTCAACAAGACGTATGGCTCCATTCCGCCCGTCAGGACCGCTCAGCTGGACCCCGCGTTCAACCGCCAGGACACCAAAGTGCTGCGCGAGACGCTCACCAGGAGCGCCGCGCCACTCCCCCAGATCGCCGACGAGGCGCAGTTCGAGACCTCCGTCGGCACGGCGATCAAGGATCTGTTCGCCGATGCGGCGTCCGGGCATGCCGTGACGACGGAGTCGGTCAGGGCGCGGCTGGCCAAGGCAGAACAGCAGATGGCGCAGTGAGACGCCGCACCGCCGGCCTCCGCCGACCCGCCGGCCTTCCCCGCTTCGCCCGTCTGCGCCGCATCGGCCTGCCGTATCTGCTCCTGCTGCCCGCGCTGTTGCTGGAACTCCTGGTCCATCTCGCGCCGATGGTCATCGGCATCGTCATGAGCTTCAAGGAGCTGACCCAGCTCTACATCGGCAACTGGGGCGCGGCTCCCTGGAAGGCGCTGGGCAACTACCGGATCAGCGTGGACCTGGACGCTCCCGTGGGCGCCGCACTGCTGCACTCCTTCCTCGTCACCTGTGCTTTCAGTGTGCTGGCCGTGGGGCTGTGCTGGCTCATCGGCACCGCGGCCGCGATCTTCCTGCAGGAGAACTTCAAGGGCCGCGGCCTGCTGCGGGCCGTCTTCCTCACTCCGTACGCACTGCCGATCTACGCCGCGGTGATCACCTGGGCGTTCTTGTTCCAACGGGACAACGGGCTGGTCAACCACGTCCTGCACGACCAGCTGCACCTCACCGACGGCCGGCCCTTCTGGCTGCTGGGGGACAACAGTTTCGTCGCGCTGGTCGTCGTCGCCGTCTGGAAGACCTGGCCGTTCGCGTTCCTCGTCGTGATGGCCGCGCTCCAGAACATCCCCAAGGACCTCTACGAGGCCGCGGCCCTCGACGGTGCCGGCATCCGCCAGCAGATCCGGCGGATCACCCTGCCCGCGCTGCGGCCGATCAACCAGGTCCTGGTGCTGGTGCTGTTCCTATGGACGTTCAACGACTTCAACACGCCGTACGTGCTGTTCGGGAAGGCGGCGCCGGAGGCCGCCGACCTGATCTCCCTCCACATCTACCAGTCCTCGTTCGTCACCTGGAACTTCGGCACCGGCTCGGCCATGTCCGTCCTGCTGCTGCTCTTCCTGCTCCTGGTGACGGCCGGCTATCTCCTGGCCACCTCGCGAGGAAGGAAGCACGCCGATGGCTAGCCCGTCCGTACGCGTCCCACGCCCCTCCCGCAGGCGTTCGCCCATGGCGCCGCCCCGGTCCTTCCTCTGGACCCGCCGGATCTTTCTCACCGCACTGACCGGGTTCGTCCTGCTGCCCGTGTATGTGATGTTCAGCAGCTCGCTCAAGCCGCTGGAGGACGTCTCGGGCGCCTTTCGCTGGCTGCCCAGCGAGGTGACGATCCGTCCGTACCTCGATATCTGGAAGACCGTCCCGCTGGCCCGGTACTTCACCAATTCGCTGATCGTGGCGGGCTCGGCGACGGTCTGCTCGGTGGTCATCGCGATATTCGCCGCATACGCCGTCAGCCGCTACCGCTTCCGCGGCAAGCGGGTCTTCACCGTCACCGTGCTGTCCACGCAGATGTTCCCCGGCATCCTCTTCCTCCTGCCGCTGTTCCTGATCTTCGTCAACATCGGGAACTCCACCGGTATTCCGCTCTACGGCTCCCGCGGCGGCCTCATCCTCACCTATCTGACCTTCTCCCTCCCGTTCTCCATCTGGATGCTGACCGGGTACTTCGCGTCGGTGCCGCGCGAGCTCGACGAGGCCGCCCACGTGGACGGCTGCGGTCCGCTCGGCGCGCTCTTCAGGGTCGTGGTGCCGGCCGCGCTCCCGGGGATCGTCGCGGTCGCCGTGTACGCGTTCATGACGGCCTGGGGCGAGGTGCTGTTCGCCTCCGTCATGACCAACGACACCACCCGCACCCTCTCGGTCGGCCTCCAGGGCTATGCCACGCAGAACGACGTCTACTGGAACCAGGTCATGGCCGCCTCCCTGGTCGTCAGCGTGCCCGTGGTCGCGGGATTCCTGCTCCTCCAGCGCTATCTGGTCGCCGGGCTCACCGCCGGGGCCGTCAAATGACCCACGTCCAGAAAGGCAGGACCTCCGTGACCGACCGGACCGACGTCAACGGGCCCCACTCCGCCCCGACCGACCCCGCCCGGACCCGCCTCTCCCGGCCCGGCCTCTCCCGGCCCGGCCTCTCCCGGATCGGCCTCTCCCGGATCGACCTCGCCGCCCTGCCGGACGACTTCGCCTGGGGCGTGGCCACCTCGGCGTACCAGATCGAGGGAGCCGTCACCGAGGACGGCCGCGGCCCCTCCATCTGGGACACCTTCGCGCACACCCCGGGCAGGACCGACAACGGCGACACCGGCGACACGGCCTGCGACCACTACCACCGGTGGCGCGAGGACATCGCGCTGCTGCGCCAACTGGGCGTCGGCGCCTACCGGTTCTCGATCGCCTGGCCGCGGATCGTCCCGGACGGCGTCGGCCCGGTCAACGCCAGGGGCCTGGCCTTCTACGACCGGCTGGTCGACGGCCTCCTCGAAGCGGGCATCGCCCCGTCCGCCACCCTCTACCACTGGGATCTGCCGCAGGCGCTCCAGGACCGCGGCGGCTGGCCCGAGCGCGAGACGGCGGAGCGCCTCGCGGCCTACGCCTCGGTCGTCGCGGGCAGGCTCGGCGATCGCGTCCGCCATTGGGCCACGCTCAACGAGCCACTGTGCTCCGCCTGGATCGGCCACCTCGAAGGCCGGATGGCGCCCGGCGTCCGGGACCTCACGGCGGCGGTACGCGCCTCGTACCATCTGCTGCTCGGGCACGGCCTGGCCACGCAGGCGATCCGGGCCGCCGCGCCGGAGGCCGAGGTGGGCATCGTCAACAACCTCAACACCGTCGAGCCGGCCACCGGGTCGGCGGCCGATGCCGCGGCGGCGCGCCGGATGGACGGCCACACCAATCGCTGGTGGCTCGACCCCGTACACGGCCGCGGCTTCCCGGCGGACATGCGCGAGGTGTACGGGGTCGAGCTGCCGGAACGGCCCGGCGACCCGGAGATCATCGCTCAGCCGCTGGACTGGCTGGGGCTGAACTACTACTTCCCGGCGGTCGTCGCGGCCGAGCCGGCCGGCCCGCCGCCGTACGCCCGCCAGGTGCGCCGCCCGCACGTCCCCCGTACCGGCATGGACTGGGAGATCGACGCGAACGGCATCGAGACCCTGTTGCTGCGGCTCACCCGGGAGTACGCGCCGCGCAGGATCTACGTCACCGAGAACGGCTCCGCCTACCCCGATGTCGTGGGCCCCGGGGGCACCGTCGAGGACCCCGAGCGGACCGCGTATCTGCACGAGCATGTGGCGGCGTGCGCCCGCGCGGCCCGCCGGGGAGCGCCCCTCGCCGGCTATTTCGCCTGGTCGCTGATGGACAACTTCGAGTGGGCCTACGGCTACGACAAGCGCTTCGGCCTGTTCCACGTCGACTACGCGACGCAGCGCCGCACGCTCAAGGAGAGCGGCCGCCACTACGCGGAACTGATCCGCGGGCGGTAGCGCGCGGCTCGCCCCGATCGCCCTGGCCGGCCGGTTCGCCGTACTCGGCGACGAGCTCGTTACTCGATGACGAGCTCGACGTCGATGTTGCCGCGGGTGGCCTTCGAGTACGGGCAGTACTGGTGCGTCGCCTCGACCAGCTGACGGCCGGTCTCGCCGGCCAGGGCGTCCGGGAGCTCCACCCGCATGATCACGGCGAGGCCGAATCCGGTGTCGTCCTTGCCGATGGAGACCTCGGCGGTCACCGAGACGTCCTTGGTGTCGATCTTCAGCTGGCGTCCGACATTGCCCATCGCGCTGGCGAAGCAGGCCGCGTACCCGGCCGCGAAGAGCTGCTCCGGGTTGGTGCCCGCGCCATTGCCCCCGAGCGCCGGCGGCAGCGCCAGGGCGAGGTCGATCTGGCCGTCGGAGCTGACGGCGCGGCCCTCGCGGCCGTTGGCGGTGGCGACAGCGGTGTACAGCGCGTCCATGTCGGTTCCCTTCGATAGCTCGGCGGCCGTGTCCCGGCCACCCGATGCCCGTAACCATTGCACACGTTTAAGTTGTGCGCAACTAAGTTGCACACAACACAATCGTCCTCGACCGGCTAACCTGGAGCCATGACCCGCCCGACCAGCCCTCCGGTACCCGACGCCGAACTGCTCCGCCTCGACCACCAGGTCTGCTTCTCGCTGCACGCCGCCTCGCGCGCGTTCGGCAGCGTCTACCGGGACGCCCTCAAGGACCTCGGCCTGACCTACCCCCAGTACCTGGTCATGCTGGTCCTCTGGGAGCACGGCCCGCAGCCCGTGAAAACCATCGGCGAGCAGCTCCGGCTGGATTCCGGCACCCTCTCCCCGCTCCTCAAGCGCCTGGAGACCGCCGGTCTGGTACGCCGCGAGCGCAGCGCCGAGGACGAGCGGTCGGTCACCATCCACCTCACCGACGCCGGCGAGGAGCTGCGCGAACGAGCCCTGCCGGTGCCCCGGCGGATGCTGGCCGCGACCGGCCTCACGGTCGATGAACTCCGTACGCTCCGGGGCCTGCTGGGGCGCGTGACCAGCGCCCTCGACGACGCCTGAGCAGGGAAACGACGGGCGGAACCGGCCGGCGCGCCGGTCACGACCAATGACCGACAAAAGTGGCCAAAGTCCGCCAGCCCGCCCGTATCTTCCCGTCGGCCCGCGCCGTTAGGACAAGCAGGTGCGCACCGCGATGCGCGCACAAACGGCGCGCCCTCGCGCACACCCCGCCACGCTCATCACCCCATTGAGCTACCAAGGTTGGGGCGTTTTCGGGACAAAGGCGTATAAAGATTGGCCGTACCAGCCGGAGCCGCCGGCGAGAACCCGCCAGGACGCGGTGGGCAGCATCGCCTACGAACAGCCGAGGAGCGCCACGTGAATGCGGCAGAAGTCGTCAAAAGCTTGCTGGTCCAACGATTCGGAATCCCCTCGGCCCACCTCAACGCCGAGACCCCGTTGCGCAGTCTGCGCCTGGACTCACTGGCCCTGGAAGAGCTCCGCGTTCTTCTCGAGGAGCAGCTGGACATCGACCTCGAAGAAGTGTCGCTGACCCCGCGGAACACCGTGGGCCAGCTGGTGGCGGCCGTCGACGGCGTCGCCGCGTGACGGCCCGCCGGACGCCGTTCCACGCGGCGGTCACGGGACTGGGGCTGGTCACCGCCGCGGGCGTGGGAACGAAGGCCACCTGGCATGCCGTCACCGAGGACCCCGTCCCGCGCGGGGTGCGCTACCAGGAAGAACTCGCGGATCTGCCCTGCGACTTCTTCTACACCATCGACGATCTGGACACCGCCGCGGTGCTCGGCGTGGCCACCCAGCGGATGATGGACCGGTTCTCGCAGCTCGCGGTGATCGCCGCGCGGGAGGCGATGGCCGACGCCGGGCTGGACGCCGGCACCTGGGACGCCGGCCGCGTCGCGGTCGTCATCGGCTCCGCACACGGCGGGCTGCCCTTCTACGACCAGCAGCATGTCGCCATGGCGGCGCGCGGTGCGCGGCGGGTCTCCCCCAAGCTCGCCCCGCTGACCGTGATCAACAGCGCCGCCAGCAGCATCTGCATGGACATCGGCGCGCAGGGCCCCAGCCTGGGTGTGGCGACCGCCTGTTCCTCCGGCACCGTCGCCCTGGGGACCGCGCACCAGCTGCTGCGCACCGGGGCCTGCGACATCGCCATCGCCGGCGGCGCCGAGTCGGCCCTCTCCCGGCTGCTGGTCGCCAGCGCCTGCCAGATGAAGGCGACCTCCACCCGCCGGGACAACCCGTCCGCTGCCTGCCGCCCGTTCGACGCGGAGCGGGACGGCTTCGTCATCGGCGAAGGGGCCGGGCTCCTCGTCATGGAGCGGCCCGAGCACGCCAGCGCCCGCGGAGCCACGGTCCGCGCCCGGGTCTCCGGATACGGCGCGTCCAACGACGCGTTCTCGGCCGTGGCACCGGACCCCGACGGCCACGGCATCGAGCAGGCGCTGCGCCTGGCGATGGCGGACGCGGACGTGGAGGCCGGCGACGTCGGCCATGTCAGCGCGCACGGCACCTCGACCGTCGTCAATGACCTGATCGAGGCCACCATGCTGCGCCGGGTGCTCGGGGACCACCCCCTGGTCACCTCCACGAAGGCGATGACTGGGCACACGCTGGGCGCGGCCGGCGGCATCGAGGCGGCGCTCACCGTGCTCGCCCTGGAGCGGCAGCTGGTGCCGCCGACCGCCAACCTCGAAGTGCCCGATCCGCGGATCCCGATCGAGATCGTGCGCGGGGAGGCGCGGCCGGGGACGTTCGACTGCGCTGTCAAGACGTCGCTGGGCTTCGGTGGACACAACGCCGCACTCGTGCTGACCCGCGGTTGAGGCGTGACGTCCGCGGACCGGCCCGGGTCGTTTCTCAAGGATCGGCCCGGGTCCTTGTCCAGCAGCCCGGATCCCCCGCGTGCCGCCTCCCGATCAGCCCTCGCACGCAGCCCGTTCCCGCAGGTCTCCCCGAAAAGGAAACAGCCATGTCCGAGGAAACGATCCACCCGTTGTCGGTGCGCGGGGTGTCTTATTCCTACCGGCTGTTGCGGCAGCCGGACCGGATCACCGAACCGGTGATGGTCCTGGGAGGCGCGCTGCAAGGGATGTACGGCTGGCCGCAGATGGAGGACCAGGTCGGTCCGGTGACGGACATCGTGACCGCCGACCTGCCCGGCATGGGGAGCGCGGGAAAGCTGCCCCCGGGGCCGAGCACCGAGTTCATGTGCATGGCGATCGAGCGCATCATCGACGACCTGGACGTCCCGCAGATCAACCTCTTCGGTTTCTCCTACGGCGCCGGTCTCGCCTTCGCCTGCGCCCAGCGTTTTTCCCGGCGCATCGCGCGGCTCGCGCTCGGCGGCGTACCGGCGCACATCAGTGCCACCCAGCTCGCCTATTGGCGGCGGGCCGCCGAGCTCCTGACGCAGGGCGACACCGAATCCTTCGCCACGGTGGCCACCGAGGGGCTGATGTGCCTCGACGAGGCCCGGCACGTCACACGGCGGCGGCTGGCCTACCGGTACGTCAGGCGCTCGATGCTGAACTCGGCCCGGCATTCGCCGCATGCCGCCGACTCGCTGTTCCGTGCGCTGTTGGACCGCCCGGACTTCTCCGGCGGCCTGAGCGGTGTGCCGACGCTGGTCTTCAGCGGCGAGCACGACACGGTGACCTCGCCGGCCCGGCAGCGCGACTTCGCGGCGACCATCCCGGGCAGCCGCGTGCTGACCATCCCGGACGCGGATCACTGGGTGGTCCTCGAACGCCCACACGACGTGGCCGACTTGGCGGCCCGCTTCTTCACGGACGCGCCTCTGACCTCGGCTCCCTGCCTCGTACCGGTGCCACGCGAGGAGCTGTCGGTGGCCGGTGCGGCGTTCGTGTGACACCGCCCGGCGGGAATGCCACCCGGCCGCGAACACCGCCCCGCGGGAACCGGGAGCGCCGCCCGCCGGCAATACGGCCCACCCGTCGGGAACACCGCCCGGGAAACCACCGCCCGGCGGGAACACCGCCCCGCCGGGAATACCGGCCGCTGGGAATACCGGCCGCCGCCCGCACGTTGTGGCCCCGCAGGGGGGCCTCGCGACCCTTAGGGGATCCGTTCGACCAACCCCTAGGGGTTTGCCCCTACGACCCCCTAAGGGCAAACCCCCACGACACGGCTGAAGTTAAGCTCCGCTGATGAGTCAGGAGACGCGTCGGCGGAGCTACCGCTATGTCGGGCCGGCGGAATTGCGGGGCGCGGTACGGGCGGACAGCTCGGGCGCCGCGATACGCACGGCGGCCGACCTCGACATGTGGATCCGCGCCCGGCCGCCGGAGGAGCGGACCGAGCCGTTCACCTACGTCGTCGACGCGGCGGGGACGCTGCGGCTGGCCCCTCGCCGCAGTGAGCATGTGGCCTGTGCGGGCGGCGGGCGCGTGCTCGGTGCGGGCGAGATCGGCTTCGTACGAGAAGCGGGCGGGTGGGCCGCCGACGAGGTCAGCAACCAGTCGACGGGTTACTGCCCGGACGTGACGTCGTGGCCGGCGGTGGCGCGGGCGCTCGACGGGGCCGGGATCGCACGCCCGGACCGGTTCACGTACGAGGTGGTGTTCCGGCGCTGCCCCGCCTGCGACGAGCCCGCGATCGTGCGGGACGGCGACTTCAGCTGTGTCTTCTGCGGCGGTGACCTGCCCGGGGAGTGGAATGTCGACCCCGGCGGGATCCGTAGGATCCCGTAGATTCCCTTGCGGTTATATAACCGTCGAGGGATGCTGGAGTCATGCCCATACCGTTCGACGTACTCGCGGAACCGAGCCGGCGCAAGATCCTCGACCTGCTGCTGGAGCGCCCGCATCTGGTCGGTGAACTCACCGAGCACCTCGGGCTCAGCCAGCCCGGCACCTCCAAGCATCTGCGGGTGCTGCGCGAGGCCGGGCTCGTCCGGGTCCGGCAGGACGCACAGCGCCGCTGGTACGAGCTGCGGCCCGAGCCCCTGGCGGAGCTGGACGCCTGGCTCGCGCACTACCGGCATCTGTGGGCCGGGAGTCTCGACGCCCTCGAACGGCACCTCGACGCCATGGAGGACGAACCCCGATGAACCCGCACTCCGACACCCTCATCACGGCCGATGGCCGGACCGCGCTGCGCATGGAGCGCCGGCTCGCCCATCCGCCCCACAAGGTCTGGTCCGCGATCACCGATCCGGCCCAGATCGGACGGTGGTTCCCGTCCGAGGTCACCGTGGAACTCGTACCGGGAGGGGCGATGACCTTCTCCATGCCGGGTGCCGCCGGCGCCCCGATGACCGGCACGGTCACCGCCGCCGACGAGCCCCGGCTGTTCGCGTTCACCTGGGGCGAGGACCATCTGAGCTGGGAAATCACCCCCGACGGGGACGGCTCGCTGCTGACCTTTGTGCACACCTTCGGCGACCGCTTCGGCGGCGCCAGCTTCGCCTCCGGGTGGCATCTGTGCATCACCGCGCTGGCACAGCTGCTCGACGGCGAGCCGACGGCCGTCACTCCCGATACGGGCGAGCTGCACGAGGCGTACCTGGAGCAGTTCGACCTCGGTCAGGGTGCCGTCGAAGAGACCTCGGACGGTCCGCTGATCCGCTTCGAGCGGCAGCTGGTACGGCCGGCGGAAGCCGTCTGGGCCGAGCTGACCAGGGGAGACGAACCGCGTCCTGGCTCCCCCGTCCCGGCCGGCTTCGCCGCGGAGAAGATCCCGAACGGGCCCGTCACCGAAGTGCGGGCACCGACGGTGCTCGCCTACCGCTGGCATCCGGAAGGAACGGTCCGCTGGGAGCTGGGCCGTGGCACCGGTCACGGCGCGCGCCTCGTGCTCACGCAGACCGGCCCGCGGGACTTCGACGCGGAGTCCGCCCTGGCCGCATGGCACTCCCGTATCGAGCATCTGGCGGCGCGACTGCTGGAGAGCTGACGGCAGCCGAGGCCGAGTACGGCGGATGATCTCTGCGCCCCCTACATGCCCGTAGGGGGCGCAGTTATATGGCGCCCCGGGATGGCGGCTCATTCGTCCTTTTCGGCGCCCGCTATTCGTAGTGCGGTCTGCGGCTGAATGGGCGGGGAAATGCCATTTTCGCGGTGTGGCGCAGGCAACTTCACGGGGCGCGGAGCGAGCCTTTGAGGGCGGTCTCAGGTGATGCCGGGCACAGGACCTACATCACGTACGAAGGTACTTAGTCGATGCCATTTCGGTCGCACGCCGTAATGAACGGGCAGAACGGCTATTACGCGGTAGATCTCGCCCTTTCTCACGAAGATGGGTAGTACAGGGCATCGTTGCCCATATCCAGGGCCGGCGCTAACCATGTTTCCGGTAGCACCGAGAACGAGCCGGCGACCTCATCCAGAGGGCGGACGCGGCCATGACCCTCGGTCCTCACACGCCGCCGAAGGCCACCTCCCCGCCGTCCAGTACCTGGAAGAGGTCACTCTGCATGCCTAGCTCCACCATGCCCCGCACTGCCCGCATCACCCGCACCCACAAGCTGTCCGCAGCACTCGTGGCCACCGCGAGCTGCGCGGCCGCCGTTGCGCTGTCCGCGGGACCGAGCAATGCAGAGGCGTCGGCCGGCCATGTGCCGACCGTGGTGAAGCCGGTCAGCGCGAACGGCCTGCCCGCCGCCGTACAGGCCAAGGCCGCCGACGCCAAGACCGGCAGCAAGGCCGTCGCGTCCGTCGCCGACCGCATCAAGGTCACCGCCGTCGCCGAGCAGGGTCACACCGCCCAGCAGGCCGCGAACCGTTCCACCGAGCGCAAGGCCCTCGCGGCGCCCAAGGCCGCGCCTAAGGCCGCCCCGAAGAAGAAGGCCGCGCCGAAGCCGGCCCCGAAGCGCTACGCGAACAACCTCGACGGCTGGATCCGTGAGGCCCTGGACATCATGGACGCCAAGGGCATCCCGGGCAGCTACGAGGGCCTGCACCGCAACATCATGCGCGAGTCCAGCGGCGACCCTTACGCCATCAACGACTGGGACATCAACGCCATCAACGGCATCCCCTCCAAGGGCCTCCTCCAGGTCATCCAGCCCACCTTCGACGCCTACCACGTCGCCGGCACCGCCCACGACCTCTACGACCCGGTCGCCAACATCACCGCCGCCGCCAACTACGCGGCCGACCGCTACGGCTCCATCGACAACGTCAACTCCGCGTACTGAGCCGAAGGCGACCGAACCGGCGGCCACCGTGCCGTGCTGAGCTGAGCTGAGCTGAGCCGGAACATCCGGAGCGTCGAGAACGCCTGAACGGCAATTGCCCTGTCCGCATCGCGCGGGCAGGGCAATTGCCGTTGGTGGACGGAGCGGGCGTCAGTAGCTGCGACCGCCCAGCACGCCGTTGAGCAGGTCGGCGAGGGTGCCGGGGTAGATGCGCTCCCCTTCCCTTGCTTCCGAGGCGGAGGCCTTCTGGTCCCTCTGGTCCTCCGGGTCGTAGATGTCGGCCGTGGCCGCGGCAGCGGCCCCTGTGGTGAGGAAACCTGCGACGACGAGTCCGCTGAGAATGACGGTCATACGACGGAGCATGAGCTTTTCCTTACGGTGAGTGATTGCCGGGTGCGATCTCACTTTCCGGCCTTGTCGGGCGCGTCGCCATCCGAAAGCCGCGACGCTGCTGCGAACGGACGACCGGCCCCGTCGTGTCGCCGCCGCCGCGCTCACGAACGGCCGAGCGGGCCATGCCGGGCCCCATTCGCCGCCCCTGCGGCGGGAATTGCCGCACTCCGCGATTCCCGTGAAGTGGGCCGCGCCACATTCGACCGAAGTGGGCTGCGCCACATCCAGGCGATTCCCGATCTTGATAGCGGCTTTCCGGGGAAAGATTTCGCGGCTCCTCAGTGGCTATCGGCGTTCCGCCGGGCCCATTTCGGGGTGCCGTAGAGGCTCGGTGCCGCGTAATTCGGGTGTGAGCCAGGCAACTTCAACGGGCCTCCGGAGGCGGCTTTGAGGCCGCTGCCAGGTGATGCGGGGCACGGGACGCACGTCACATACGAGCGCGGTTAGTCGAGCCATTCCCGGCGTATACCGCGAGAAACTCGCTTCGTTTCGGACATTTACCTGCATCTCACGATGAGGCGTAGTACATAGCACCATTGCCACGTTTCAGGGCGGTCGCTAAACATGGTTCAGGCAGCACCGAGAACGAGCCAGCGACTCCAGCCCCTACGGCGAACGCGGCCCATCCCCTCTCGGTCCTGACGCGCCACCGAAGGCCGCTGCCCCGCCCCGAGCACCTGGAAGAGGTCACTCCCGCATGCCCAGCTTCACCCTGCCCCGCGCTGCCCGTATCGCCCGCATCACCCGCACCCACAAGGTCGCCACCGCCGTCCTCGTCGCCGCCGGCGCCACTACGGCGCTGTCCGTCACCGCGGCCCCCGGTTCGGCTCAGGCGGCCCCGACGCACGCGTCGATAGTGGTGAAGCCGGTCAGCGCGAACGGCCTGCCCGCCGTGAAGGCCAAGGCCGACGACGCCAAGACCGTCAAGTCCGTCGCCGACCGCATCAAGGTCACGGCCGTCGCCAAGCAGGGTCACACCGCCCAGCAGGCCGCCAACCGCTCGACCGAGCGCAAGGCCGTCACCACGAAGGACTACGCGAACAACCTCGACGGCTGGATCCGCGAGGCCCTGGACATCATGGACGCCAAGGGCATCCCCGGCAGCTACGAGGGCCTGCACCGCAACATCATGCGCGAGTCCAGCGGCAACCCCTACGCCATCAACGACTGGGACATCAACGCCATCAACGGCATCCCCTCCAAGGGCCTCCTCCAGGTCATCCAGCCCACCTTCGACGCCTACCACGTCGCCGGCACCGCCCACGACCTCTACGACCCGGTCGCCAACATCACCGCCGCCGCCAACTACGCGGCCGACCGCTACGGCTCCATCGACAACGTCAACTCCGCGTACTGAGCCGAAGGCGGCAGTGGGCATGACGGACAAGACGAATAGGCCGACAGGGTCGGCGTAGGCAGAAGCGAAGCGGCGGTATGGCGCGTTCGCCGCTGCGCATCCGAAGCGGGTCCCGGCATTGGCCGGGGCCCGCTTTCGCATGGCCGCGGGGGTCCCCGCACCTGACGGCCAGTCGGGTGAGATGGCCCCACCGGTCAGCGGGCTGACGGCTTGTGAGGGAACGTATGCGGTCAGTTCAGCGTATAAATCTTCTTATCGGCAGGAATCTGCTCAAAATCTGCTGACACTGACCCAACCGAAGGCCCTCGGAGGCTTGCGATGCCCTTGCGCAGATCCGGTCCGGCCCGCCGCCCACTCACCATCGCGGCCGGAACTCTCGTCTCTCTCCTCTCCGTGTGTGTGCTGCCCCTGGCGCTGCCCGGTTCCGCTGGGGCGTCGTCGGACGCGGGGAAGAGACCCGCCCACCCCGAGCGGGACTGGATGGGGTCGACCATCGCCGCCCACGAGGGGGACGAGCGTCCCCAAGGCTCCGAGCCCCGGGGCACCGCCAAGATCGTGCCCGGCGTCGATGTCTCCAGCCACAACAAGCACGTCGCCTGGCCGGCGCTGTACCGGAGCGGTGTGCGCTGGGCGTACGTGAAGGCCACCGAGGGGACCAACTACAAGAACCCGTACTTCGCGCATCAGTACCGGGGCTCGTACAACGCCCAAATGATCCGTGGCGCGTACCACTTCGCGCTGCCGGATCACTCCAGCGGCGCCACACAGGCGAGGTATTTCGCGGCCCATGGCGGCGCCTGGTCCCGGGACGGCAGAACGCTGCCCGGCGCGCTCGACATGGAGTACAACCCCTACGGCGCCAGTTGTTACGGGAAGAGCCCTTTGGCGATGGTCGATTGGATCGCCGACTTCTTCCGTGCGTACCGGGCGAGGACCGGCCGGGACGCGGTCATCTACACCTCGACCAATTGGTGGAAGGCGTGCACCGGAAACTCGACCCGGTTCGGCAGGACGAATCCGCTGTGGATCCCGCGCTATGGCACCTCCATCGGGCCGCTGCCGGCCGGCTGGCGGTTCCAGACCATCTGGCAGCACACCTCCTCGGGCAAACCGATCGGTGACCGCAACCGTTTCAACGGCCCGTACAGCCGGCTCAAGGCTCTGGCGAACGGCTGATACGCCGGTCCCAGCTGCCCGCAAGCGAAATGGCCGGCCCCAGGCGCCTTCCTCGGCGTCGGGGGCCGGCCGTTTCGCGCGCCCGGCCGTTTCGGGATCCCGGCCGTTTCGCGAACCGGCTGCCCCGGATCCGCCAGGGCCTCTCCGACAGGTCAGCGGCGGAAAAGCGCTACAACCATCCCCGTCCGCCCGGCGTCCAACGCTGTGAAATGACCACCTGACGTATACCACCCGACGGGGGTATTCCATGAAGCGTGCACACGCCGTCGCAGGTTCCGCGGTCTTAGCCGTGGCCGGAATTGCCACGATGGCAACGGCCACCACCGCATCCGCCGCTCCTGCGGGCGCCACCGCCACGTACAACGGAGCCTGCGGAAGCGGCTACAGCGTGGTGAATTCCGTGCCGGTCGCCGGAAAGGGCACCGTCTATCTCACGTACAGCGCGAAGACCGGAAAGAACTGTGTCGTGACGGTGCGGAACAGTCCCGGCAAGCCGGTCTACATGTACACCTATCTCGGCCCCACCAACGCCAGCTCCGAGCCGGTTTTCGACAGCGGTGAATACACCTCCTACGCCGGTCCGGTGTATCTCGCGGCGAAGGGCCTGTGTGTGGACTGGGGCGGCACCATCGAGACCATCAGCGTCAGTGTGTCCGGCTCGAACTGCGGCCGGATGGCGTCGGGTGTCGTCACGCACCACTGAATGCCCGGCCTCGATGCCCGGCCTTGAAGCCCGGGTCCGGTCCCTGGACTGAGTTTCCAGGGGGTGCTCACCCCGCCCCCAGCGCCCGTAGCGCGGACCTGGCCGCGTTGTGGCCGCTCATGCCATGGGCGCCGGCGCCCGGTGGGGTGGCCGCCGAGCAGAGGAACACGCCCGGTACGCCCGTGCTGTAGGGGTCGAGGGCCACCCGTGGACGCATCGTCAGCCGCAGCGGGGTGTTGGCGCCGCCGATGATGTCGCCACCGACGAAGTTGGCGTTGTCCCGTTCGAGATCCGCGGTCGAGGTGGCGGTGGCGGCGACGATGCGGTCACGGGTTCCCGGTGCGAAGCGCTCGAACTGCGCGAGGATCGCTTCGGTGGCGTCGCCGTCGTAGCCGTGCGGCACATGCGCGTACGCGGAGACGGGGTGGACGTCGCCGGCCGAGCGGGCCGGATCGGCGAGGTACTGCTGGGAGACGAGGACGAACGGCCACTCGGGCATCCGGCCCTGGTACGCCTCCCGCTCCGCGTAAGCGATCTGTGCGAAGTCGCCGCCGAGGTGCACGGTCCCGGCCCGCCGGCAGGACTCGGCGCGCCACGGCACCCCGCCCTCGACGGCCAGATCGAGCTTGAACGCCCCGGGGGCGTGCCGGTAGCGGGTGTAGGCCCGGCGTACCCGGGGCGGCAGCCGGTCGCCGATCACGGCGGCGGCCGCGGCGGGCGCCAGGTCCAGCAACACCGTTGCCGCGGGCGGGAGTTGGTCCAGCGAGCGGACCCGTACGCCGGTCTCGATCCGGCCGCCGGAATCGATGAGCAGCGCCGCCAGCGCGTCGGTGATGGCGCGGGACCCGCCCTTGGCCACCGGCCAGCCGTACCGGTGCCCGGCGGCGATGATCATGAGTCCGACGGAGGCGCCGAACGGCTGCGTCAGCGGTCCGTACAGATGGGCCGCCACCCCGCCGAAGAGGCCGCGCGCCGCCTCGGTACGGAAGCGGCGTGCGACGAGGGTGGCGGGTTGCAGGGCGTGCAGGCCGAAGCGGGCGAGCCGCAGCGGGTGCCGGGGCAGATGCACGATCGGCCGCATGACCTCTTCGGTCAGCGCCTGGGCACCGGCGGCCAGCGGCCCGAACAGCCGCCGCCAGGCGGGCCCGTCGGCGCCGAGCTCCGCTGCCGTCCGCTCGACCGACCGGTACAGCGCCCCGGCGTCCCCCGAGTCCACCGGGTGGGCCAGATCGACCTCCGGCCAGAGCCATTCCAGCCCGTACGCCGCCAGGTCGAGCGTGCGCAGAAACGGCGAGCCGGCACCCATCACATGGGTCGACGAGCAGTGGTCGAACAGCACGCCCGGTACGCCCAGTTCACCGCTTCTGGCGCCGCCGCCGATCTCGCCGGCCGCCTCGAAGACCGTCACCTCGAGCCCGCTCAGGGCCAGCGTGACCGCCGCCGCGAGGCCGTTCGGGCCGGCCCCTACCACTACTGCCGCATCGCGCCTGGCCTGGTTCGTCATGGTCTCAGGATGCCAATGGCCCGGAACGCGCGCCCGGCCGGGTGGCGCGTGGCGTCAGCGGTGGTTCATCCCAGCGGCACGTCCAGCCGGGCCTTGCGGTGGCTGAATGTGGCGATGGAGTGCGGGCCGTGATAGGCGCCGGTGCCGCTCTCGCCGACCCCGCCGAACGGCAGCTCGGGAAGGCGGAGATGCGCCATCGGGAGGCCGAAGCCCAGACCGCCGGAGGAGGTTTCGGTGGCCAGGCGCTGCCGGGTGGTCTCGTTGTCGGTGAAGCCGTACAGGGCGAGCGGCTTGTCGCGGTCGTTGATGAACCCGATCGCCTCGTCCAGGCCGTCGACCTCGACGATCGGCAGCACGGGTCCGAAGATCTCCTCCCGCATGACGGGCGAGTCCGGGCGCACGTCGGCCAGCACGGTCGGTGCGATGTACCTGTCGGCGCGGTCGTGCTGCCCGCCGACGACCGTGCGCCCCGAGTCGAGAAGGGCCTCGACCCGGTCGAAATGCCGCTCGTTGACCAGGCGTCCATACCTCTCCGAGGCCGCCGGGTCGGCTCCGTAGAGCTTCTCGATCGCTTCGGACAGGGCGGCTTCGAGGGCCCGTGCGGTGACCGGATCGGTCAGCACATAGTCGGGGGCCACGCAGGTCTGGCCGGCGTTGCGGAACTTGGCGTCGGCGAGACGGGTGGCCACGGCGTCGACGTCGACGCCGCGATCGACGAACACCGGTGATTTGCCGCCGAGTTCGAGCGTCACGGGGGTCAGATGCTCCGCGGCGGCGCGCATCACGATCCGGCCGACCGTGCCGTTGCCGGTGTAGAAGATGTGGTCGAAGCGCTGGGCCAGCAGGGCGGTGGTCTCCTCGACGCCGCCCTCGACCACCGTCACCGCTTCCCTGTCCAGGTACCGGGGAAGCAGCCCGGCCAGCAGTGCCGAGGTGGCCGGCGCCAGCTCGCTCGGCTTGACCAGCACCGCGTTGCCCGCGGCGAGCGCGCCCGCGAGGGGGACGAGGAGGAGCTGGGCCGGGTAGTTCCAGGGTGCGATCACCAGGACGACGCCGAGGGGGTCGTACTGCGTGCCGGCCGTCGCCCCCGGTCCGAAGACGCCGGTCACTTCGGCCGGATCCACCGTCTCCGGGCGCAGCCACTCGTCCAGGCGCTCCAGCGTGTGATCGATCTCCCGGATCGGAAAGTCGACTTCGGCGGCGTACGCCTCGGCGCGCGGTTTGCGCAGGTCGGCGTGCAGGGCGCCGGCGATGTCGTCACGGTGCTCGGTCAGCAGGGCACGCAGCCGGGTGAGCTGCTCCTTGCGCCAGGCGAGGGGCTTGGTACGGCCGGTGCGGAAGGTGGCGCGCAGGTGGGCGACGAGGGCGGTGGGGTCGGTGGAGCCGGAGTTTGTGGGGGTGGGGTGTGTGGGGGTGGTCTGGGGGTTCATGGGAGGGGTTCCTCAGCTGGTGGTGGTTTCCGGACGGAAATGGGTGGTGACCGCTTGGCCCCACAGCCCGGCCAGCAGTGCGTCGGCGGCGGGGCCGAGCAGCCGCTCGCCGTGGGGTACGGATTCCAGCCCGATGACGAGGGCGAGGCAGATATCGGCCGCCTCGGCGGACTCGACGGCCATGCCGGGCGCCGCGCCGTCCGGGGCCGCCTCCCCGAACGTAGCGATCAGCAGGTGGCGCAGGTCCGCGGTGAATCCATGGCAGATGCCGCCGAACAACCGGGCCTTCTCGTCGAGGAGTTCGGCGGTGTGCGGGGAGTCCCCGGCCAGCTGCCGTACCAGATCGAGCTTGGCGGCCAGGATGCCGTGGATCCGCTCGGCCGGCGGGGCGTCCGCGGCCGCGGCCCGGCGGGCCCGGCCGAGCGCCTGGGTGTGCAGATGCTCGGCGAGCCGCCGGAAGGCGTCGTCCTTGCCGCGGACGTACTGGTAGACCGCCGACCGGGACACCCCCATCGCCGAGGCGATGTCGTCCATCGTGGTGCGCCGCACGCCGTACCTGGTCAGGCAGTCGTACGTGGCATCCAGGACCTCGGTGAGCCGGTCGGTTCCCATCGTCAGCCCAGCGCCTTGAGGATCTCGACGGCGAGCGGACCGGAGGAGGCCGGGTTCTGGCCGGTGACCAGGTTGCGGTCGACGACCACGTTCGGGGCCCACGGCGCGCCCTCCTGGAAGTCGGCGCCGAGCTCCACCAGCCGGTCCTGGAGCAGCCACTTCGCCTTGTCGGCGAAGCCCGCCTGGGACTCCTCCGCGTTGCTGAACCCGGTCAGTCGGTAGCCCGCGAAGGCGTTGGTGCCGTCGTCCTTCGCGGCGGCCAGCAGCGCGGCCGGTGCGTGGCAGACGACGCCGAGCGGCTTGCCGGACTCCAGGGCCCGGGTGAGCAGCGCGCCGGAGTCGGCGCTGCCTGCGAGGTCCTCCATGGGGCCGTGGCCGCCGGGGTAGAAGACGGCGGCGTAGTCGGCCAGGTCCACCTCCGCCAGCTTCAGCGGCTGCCGCAGCTCGGTGATCGAGGCGAGCGCCTTCGCGATCTTGTCGGCACCGTCCTGGCCACCGTTGACCTCGGGAGCCAGGCTCGCCTGGTCGACGGTCGGCACGACGCCGTCCGGGGTCGCGACGACGACGTCGTGCCCCGCGGCCTTGAACGCCTCGTACGGGGCGACGGCCTCCTCGGCCCAAAAGCCGGTCGGGTGCCGGCTGCCGTCGGCCAGCGTCCAGTAATCGACGCCGGTCATCACGAAAAGAATCATTGCCATGTCGCGTTCTCCGTGGTGGTTCATGGTGGCCGGTGGTTGGCGGCCAGTGGTCAGTGGTCTTTGGTGCGTGGCCAAGTGGTCAGTCGTCGGCGGTCCACGCGCTGACGTTCTGGACTCAGATCGTCAGGGCGTCGACACCTTCGACGGTACGACCGCCCGCCCATAGGGATCCAATAGGACATCCACTGGCAGATATCGGGAATCCAATGGGCGTGGCCGCCGCTCACCCATAGGGAGTCATAAACTTCCTCCCATGAGGCATAGGGATTCCGATGAGTCGGGTGGTCCGGCCGGGCCGGCTGGACCGTCCGGGCCGGGCGGGTCCACGGGCCGTGTCCGGCCGACGGCGACCGCGGCGCCGCTCGATCTGAACCAGCTGCGCACCTTCCTGGCCGTATACCGCTCCGGGTCCTTCACCGCCGCCGCTCATCTGCTGGGGCTTTCGCAGCCGACGGTGACCACCCAGATCCGTGCCTTGGAGCGGCAGCTGGGGCGCGAGCTGTTCGAGCGGCTGCCGCGCGGCGTGGCCCCGTCGCCCTACGCGGACGAACTCGCGGCGCGGGCCGTCGCACCCCTCGACGCGCTCGCGGCCCTCACGGGGCACGGTGGCCCCGACGACGGCCCCGCCGAACCCGTCCATTTGGCCGGGCCCGCCGAGCTGCTGTGCGTACGCGCGTTGCCCGACCTCGCGCCCCTGGTCGAGAGCGGGGTGCGCCTGCGTGTGACCACCGGCCTCACCGACCCGCTCCTCGACGAACTGCGCGCCGGGCGGCACGACCTGGTCATCGCCACCACCCGCCCACGAGGCCGGTCGCTGACCGCCGTGCCGCTGATGGACGAGGAGTTCGTGCTGGTCGCCGCGCCCGCCTGGGCGGAGCGGATCGGTGGTGCGCAGCGCATCGCCGCCGACGGCCCCGCGGCACTGCACGGCGTCCCCCTGGTCACGTACGCGGAGGACCTGCCCATCGCCCGCCGCTACTGGCGGCACGTCTTCGGCAAACGGCTCACCTGCCTGGCCGCCCTCACCGTTCCTGACCTGCGGGGCGTCCTCTCCGCCGTCACCGCGGGCGCCGGCTTCACCGTGCTGCCCCGGTACCTGTGCCTCGCCGAACTCTCCGCCGGCGCCCTCGTCCCCCTGCACGAGCCCGAGGACCCACCGATCAACACCGGCTACCTGGTGCAGCGCCCCGGCTCAGCCGGCAATCCCCATGTCGCCCTCGTACGCGACCATCTGCTTCAGGCCGCGCGTACGTGGTCGTAGGAGGTGACCGATGGGTCGTGGCTCAGTTATGCGGCATCACGTTTCCGACCCGGCCGTTTCGAGGTTGCCGTACGGCTGGGTGAGGATCTCCAGCCCATGACCGCTCGGGTCCAGGAAGTAGACGCCGCGCCCGCCGTGGTGGTGGTTGATCTCGCCCACCCGCTCCATCCGCGGGTCGGCGCAATAGGTGAGCCCGGCTTCCTTGATGCGGGCCAGGGCAGCATCGAATTCCTCCTCCGATACGAGGAAGGCGTAGTGCTGCATCGTGATCGACTCGGCGTCGACCGTGGCGAAGTCCAGGGTGACGCCATTGCTGGTGGCGACGGGGATGAACGGGCCCGATTCCGTACCGACCTGGAGGTCGAGGATGTTCGCCAGGAATTCGGCGGAAGCCCGGCTGTCCCGGGAGCAGATGATGGTGTGGTTCAACTCGACTGACACTGTGGAATGCCTCCAAAAGGCATCTCACCGGCACCTCCACGCTTCACCCGGTCGGTGACCAACGCGCGATGCCTTGACCGCAATCCTAAGCACGGAGAGCCGAGCTGACACAGCGTCAGGCATGAGCATGACGTGGGCGTGTCCTATCCCGCGGGCGGCGCCCCCGTGCTCTCCCTCGCCTCCAGGTGCGGCAGTTCGCCTTCCACGGTGCGCAGCGGTCCGCCGTCGAGGACGGCGAGGAGTTCCTGGGCGGCGAGTCGTCCGAAGCCGGGGGTGTCGCGGACGAGGGCGGTCAGCCGGGGGTGGGTGACGCGGCAGAGCGCCGAGTCGTCCCAGGCCACGATGGACAGCCGCGCCGGTACGGGGATGCCGCGGCCGGCGGCGACCGAGGCGCCGGCGACGGCCATCACGTCGTTGTCGTAGATGATCGCCGTGGGCGGTTCGGCCGCGTCGAGGATGCGGCGGGTGGCTTCCGCGCCCTCGGCGTCCGAGTAGTCGGTGGTCACCGAGCGGACCTGCCGCTCGTCGAGTCCCCGCAGGTCCGCCTCGGTGCGCAGCGAGCGGATCCGGCGCTCGGTGTGGGCGAGTCCCGGCATCCCTGCGACATGCGCGATCCTGCGGTGCCCCAGGCCGTAGAGGTGGTCGAGGACCCGGGCCATGGCCTTGGCGTCGTCGGCCCAGACGGTGGACAGTGGCGGGTGCGCGGCGGCCGGTTGGGGGCCGCCCGGCGGGTGCGTCGCGAGTCCGCCGACGACGACCGCGGGCAGGCCGAGGGAGGCGAGGAGCCCCGGCCGCGGATCTTCGGTACGCGGGTCGACGACGAGGACGCCGTCCACGCGTCCCTCCGCCCACCAGCGGCGATACAGCGCGCACTCGGTGTCGAGATCCTCCACGACCTGGAAGAGGAGCGCGATCTTCCGCGCGGAGAGCACTTCTTGGATGCCGGAGACGAGCTGGAGGAAGAACGACTCCACGCCCAAGGTCTGCGCGGGGCGGGCGAGCACCAGGCCCGCGCAGCCGGCACGTTCACCGGACAGCGCGCGGGCGGCGCTGCTGGCTTGCCAGCCGAGCTCCTCCGCGACGCGGCGCACACGGGCGCGGGTGTCCTGGGAGACACCCGGCCGGTCGTTGAGGGCGAAGGAGACGGCGCTCTCCGACACCCCGGCCCGACGTGCGATGTCCTTGATCGTCGGCCGGCGCGCCGGCTTGCGGCGGGCGGCCTCACCAGGCGCTGTCATGACGGGCCTCTCCTCGTGGGGCGCGGCGGCGACGGCCGTGACCTGAACTGCCCGACCTGAACCGCGCAACCTAAACCGCATTAGTGCGGCCAGTCTGTTCAGCGGTGGGCGGCGTGTCAAACGGTCGGAGGACGGGGGTATTGACACTCACTAAAGCGCATTAGTACGTTCTGCCGCATCGCCACCCGAGCCACCGGCCAGCGGACAGACGACGACCCGACCGAGCCATCCGGCCAGCTCCGAAGATCGTCACGCCGCACATCTCGTTCCGCCGTGTCACTGGAATTACGCCGCCGATATCGCAGCACCGATCTGACGGCGCCATAAACAATTCGACAGGTTTCCGGTCCGAGCGAAGGAGCCCGCCAGCCATGCGTACATCAATGCGCAGATCGCGTAGCGCAGCCACCGCCACCATCGCCCTCGCCTCGGCGCTCGCGCTGGCCGCCTGCGGGGCCCCGGACGGCTCCGGCGGCGCGGACAGCGCGTCGGGGAAGGTCGAGGGGCAGGTGGTCTTCCAGACCTGGAATCTCAAGGCGAATTTCAAGGACTACTTCGAGGGACTTATCGCGGACTTCGAGCAGAAATATCCGGATGCCAAGGTCAAGTGGGTGGATCAGCCCGCCGAGGGATATCCGGAAAAACTCAGTGCGGATGCTGCCGGCGGTACACTCCCCGACGTCGTCAACGTGTCGCCGGATCTTGCCTATCCGCTGGCCAAGGCCGGAATGGCGTTGGATCTGGAAAAGTCCGCCGGGAAGTACCGCGGCGAGTATCTCGACGGGGCCTGGAAGAGCAACGAGATGCCGGGCATGAAGGGCGTCTATGCCTTTCCCTGGTATTTGAACACCGGGCCGATGTTCTACAACAAGGAGCTTTTCCGGCAGGCCGGGCTGGACCCGGCGAAGCCGCCTACGACGTACGACCAGCTCTTCAGGGATGCCAAGTCGATGGCGGAGAAGAGCGGCCGGAAGATGGCGATGCTGGCGAGCACGCCGTCGATCGAGGACTTCGGGCGTTACGGCGTGCGGCTGATGAACCCGCAGGGCACGGAGTTCACGTTCAACGAGCCCAAGGGCGTCGAGCTGCTACAGCACTACAAGGAGCTGTACGAGGCCGGCGCGCTGGACTCGCAGGCGCTCACCGCGAAGGCCGAGTCCGCCGGGCGCAAGTTCCAGCAGCAGGCCGTGGCCATGAACCCGGGCAGCGCGCTCGACCTGGAGAACTTCAGGAAGGAGGCACCGAGCCTCTACAAGAACATCGGGATCACGGACGCGGTGAACAACACCGGCAAGGCCAATATGTACGTCCAGGGCCTGATGGTGAACGCGCAGAGCGAGGTCAAGCCGGCGGCCGTCGCCTTCGCCCATTTCGTCACCGACAAGAAGAACCAGATGGCCTTCGCCAAGGAGGTCACGATCTTCCCGAGCACCAAGGGCTCGCTGGACGATCCGTACTTCACCGAGCAGGACGGCACCGACGCGACCCGGGTGCGGGTGGCGTCCGCCAAGTCCCTTGAAAACGCGGTGAATTACACACCGGTGCTGCTCAGTGACCAGATGAAGACGGTGCTGCGGAATGCGGTCGCCAGGGCCGTGCAGGGCAAGCAGTCACCAAAGGCAGCACTGGACGGGGCGGTCGCCGAATGCAACCGACTGCTCAAGACGGGCTGAGAATGCCGCGCACCGTGAGACGGATCCGTACCCATCTGCCGTCCAGCCCTTGGCTGTTCCTCACGCCCGGCCTGCTGATCGTCGGCGGATTCAGCCTCTATCCGTTCGTGAGCACTGTGGTGAACTCCTTCACCGACGCGCGCACCCTCATCAAGGGGCGGTTCGTCGGCGGCGGCAATTACCAGGAGCTGATCCATGACGCGATGTTCTGGACGGGGCTGCGCAACAGCCTTGTGTACGTCCTGGGGGTCGTACCGCTGCTGGTGATTCTGCCGCTGCTGCTGGCCATGCTCGTACAGCGGCAGATCCCCGGAATCACCTTCTTCCGGGCCGCTTTCTACACCCCGGTGGTCGCCTCCGTGGTCGTGGTGGGGCTTATCTGGGTGTGGCTGCTGGACGATCGCGGGCTGATCAACGCGCTGCTGGAGACCGTCGGCTTCGGGAAGGTCGGCTTTCTCAGCGATCCCTGGTTGCTGCTGCTGAGTGCGATGGCGGTGACGGTCTGGAAGGGCCTCGGCTACTACATGATCATTTATCTGGCGGCGCTGGCGAACGTCCCCAGGGAACTGCACGAGGCGTGTGCGGTCGACGGGGCGGGGGTGGTGCGCCGCTTTCTGACCGTCACCGTGCCGGCGCTGCGCTCCACGATGGTGCTGGTGGGCGCGCTCTCCGCGGTCAACGCCTTCAAGGTGTTCTCCGAGGTCTATCTGATGGCCGGCCCGACGGGCGGCCCCGGCGGCGAGGACACGACCTTGGTGATGCTCGTCCAGCAGGTCGGTACCGGCCTGAGCGGCCGGGTCGGCTATGCCGCCGCGTTGTCCGTCGTGGTCTTCGTGATCACGCTCGGCCTGATGCTGCTGGTGCTGCGCGCCAACCGCAGGGAGGACGCATGACGGCAGGGCACAGAGAACGGCACGGGGACCGTGCCGAGCGGCGTCGGATGCCTGGTCGCGGGCGGACGCCTCGGTGGCGGCTGTTGCTCCGTTATCTGCTGCTGCTCGCGGTGCTGGCGCTGACGGTCGGCCCCTTTCTGTGGCAGCTGTCCACCTCCCTCAAGGGCCCCGGCGAGGACATCTACCGCTATCCACCGAGCCTGATTCCCGGTCACCTCACCTTCGGCAACTACGCCGGCGTCGCGGAAATCATCCCGGTCTGGGATTTCGCCCTGAACTCCCTCAAGGTCGCCGCCGCGAACGTGCTCACCAACTGTGCGGGCGCGGCACTCGCCGGCTACGCCCTGGCCCGGATGCGTTTCCGGGGCCGTAGGACCGCACTGGTCGTCTTCATCATGGCGATGCTGGTGCCGGTCGAGAGCATCATGATCGCCCAGTTTGTGACGATGCGGGAACTCCAGCTCAACAACACCCTCATCGGTGTGCTGCTGCCCGCCTGTATCGGCGCGATGAATGTGCTGCTGATGCGCAATGCCTTCGCCGGGCTGCCGTACGAGGTCGAGGAGGCCGCGTTCGTCGACGGCGCCAACGCCTGGCAGCGGTTCGTACGGATCGCGCTGCCGTCGGTCAAGGGCACCCTCGCCGTTGTCGCGATCTTCGCGTTCATGGGCGCCTGGGACGACTTCCTGTGGCCGCTGATCGTGCTGAGCGACCAGTCGAAGTTCACCCTGACCGTCGGGTTGAACTTCCTGCACGGCACCTTCGCGGACAATCAGCGGCTGGTCGCGGCCGGCACCGTCATCGCCGTGCTGCCGCTGATCGTGATGTTCGCCTGTCTCCAGCGTTACTTCTTCCGGGGCGTCGGTGAGGGAGCCGTCAAGGGCTGACCACCGAGCCTCGCCCCGCCGCTCCCGTACTCACAGGAAGCCGCGTGCCCCATGCCGGAAGCTGACCAGACCAACCAGATCAACCTGACCTGCCGGACTGACCAGACCGACGGGACTGACCAGACCGACCAGACCGGCCAGACCAGTCATGGGCGCCCGCAGCGCCCCCTTCGGTTCGGCGCCAACTACACCCCCACCCAAGGCTGGTTCCACCACTGGCTCGACTTCGATCCGGACGCCGTACGCGCCGACCTCGACTCCATCGCCGAACTCGGCCTGGACCACATCCGGGTCTTCCCGCTCTGGCCGCTCTTCCAGCCCAATCGCACCCTGATCCGGCCGCGCGCCGTCGAGCAGCTGGTGGCGCTGGCGGACGCCGCCGCCGAGCGCGGTCTCGACGTCAACGTCGACGGGCTGCAGGGCCATCTGTCGAGTTTCGACTTCCTGCCCGCCTGGACGCAGACCTGGCACCGCCGCAACATCTTCACCGACCCCGACGTACTCGCCGCCCAGGAGGAATATCTGCGGACGCTGGCGGCCGCGCTCGCCGACCGGCCCAATTTCCTCGGTATGACGCTCGGCAACGAGATCAACCAGTTCTCGGACGGTCCGCACCCGGATCCGGACCGGATCACCGCCGGGCAGGCGGCCGCCTGGCTGGAGCGGATGCTGGCGGCGTGCGAGCGGGGCGCGCCGGCCCGTATGCATCTGCACGCCGAGTACGACGCCGCCTGGTACCGCGACGGCCATCCCTTCACCCCCGCCCAGGCCGCCCGTCTCGGCGCCGTGACGGCCGTGCACTCCTGGGTGTTCAACGGCACCGCGCAGCGGCACGGCCCGTCCGGTACCGCCACCGAGCATCACGCCGCGTATCTGATCGAGCTGTCCAAGGCCTGGGCGGCCGACCCGCACCGCCCGGTGTGGCTTCAGGAGGTCGGGGCGCCCGCGCCGCACATTCCCGCCGACCGGGCGGCCCGCTTCACCGAGGCCACCGTCGTCAACGCCCTTGATTGCACGGGGATTTGGGGTGTCACCTGGTGGTGTTCGCACGATGTGTCGCGGTCGCTGGCGGACTTCCCCGAGCTGGAGTACGACCTGGGTCTGCTCGGCAACGACCGTATGGTCAAGCCCGCTGGTAAGGCGATCGCCGCACTGGTCAAGGAGTGGCAAGGTCGTCAGCACCGGCCGCCGGTTCGCAGCACCGCACTGGTCGTCGACGTCGGCGGGGCCGAGGCGGCGCCGCGCCGCTCGGTGTGCGCGCCGGGCGGTCCCGTCTTCGAGGCGTGGGCCCGGCTCACCGCCGAGGGCGTACGCCCCACCCTCGTACTGGCCGAACTCGCCGCCGATAGCGGCCATTTGACGTCACGTGGGATCACCGAGGTCCGCACGCCCGACGAGGTCTGATAGATCCGGGGTTGCCCGGACAGATCAGGGGTGGCCCGGACACCCGGCCGGCTCCGCAGGGGCCGGGCGAGATCGGCTCGGCCGGCCCGTCGGACAGACCCCAGGTCTCGACGTCCCGGTCCACCCGACGAGACCGGGCACAGCACACCCCGGAAGTCGCCATCCGTTCCCCCACCGGAGGACCGCACCATGACCCAGCAACCGTTCCCGTTGTCCCGTCGCCGGGTGGTACTGGCCGGGGTGGGCGCCGCGGCCGCCCTGCTCGGCCCGTCACCGGGAGGCGGTGCCGCGCTCGCGGCCGGCCGTCCCGGGGCGCGGGCCCGCGAGCGGGCCGCGGACGCCCTCCAGCCCTACGCGTCGTACTGGTTCCCCGACTCGCTGCCCTCGGGCACTCCCGGCGACGGCATCACCTGGCGGAGTCTGGCGCAGTGGACGCCGGAGAGCGACCGGGATCTGCCGTTCAACACGGCGACGGTGCCGCTGGCCCAGCGGTTCACGCCGGTCCCGGCGAACACCACGGCCCGCTCGGGGCAGGCCCGGATCAGCGCGCTCGCGGCCTTCGACCACACCGCGGGCAACCCGTCGCAGGGCTCGGGCACCGCCGACTACTACGCACCGACGCACTGGGCGTACCTCGACGAGCTGGTGTTCTGGGGCGGGTCGTCCGGCGAGGGCCTGATTCTGGCGCCGAACGCCCCGGTCGTCGATGCCGCGCACCGCAACGGCGTCCCCGTGCTGGGCACGGTCTTCCTGCCGCCGGTCGCCTTCGGCGGGGATCTGCGCTGGACCCGCGACCTGGTGCGGAAGGACCCGTCGGGGGCCTTCCCGCTCGCCGCGAAGCTGGTGCGGGTGGCGACCGCGTACGGCTTCGACGGCTGGTTCGTCAACGCCGAGACCGACGGCGGGGATGCCGAGCTGGCCGCGGACATGCAGGCGTTTCTTCGTGCGCTGCGGGCCGCGGGGACTGGTCATGGACTGCGGATCAACTGGTATGACGCGATGAATGTGACTGGTCAGGTCGGCTGGCAAGGCGCGCTCAACGAACGCAACCAGCCGTTCTTCCAGGACGACTCGGGCCCGGTCGCGGATTCGATGTTCGTGGACTTCCGCTGGACCGCCGAGCGGCTCGCGGCGTCCGGGCGGCTGGCGGACCAACTGGGCCGCAGCCGCTATGAGTTGTGGGCCGGAGTCGACGTCGAGTCGGCGGGCTGGGACACCGCAACGGACTGGGACGCCATCATCCCCACCGGACGCGACCATGTCGTCTCCTACGGCTTCTACCGCCCCGAATGGACGCTCAACCACCTGCCCGAGGGGCGCACCCCCAGCCAGTTCCACGCCGCGGACGACCGCTTCTGGTCCGGCGAGCACCTGGATCCGACCCGGCCCGGCGGCACCGGCAGCGGATGGCGGGCGCCCGCCACCGCCGTCGCCGACCGCTCGACGGTCTCCGCGCTGCCGTTCGCGACCACCTTCAACACCGGTCACGGCCTGCGCTGGTACGAGGACGGCGCGGCCACCTCCGCCGCGCCATGGAACCATCTCGGCCTCCAGGACCGGCTGCCGCCCCGGCGCTGGGTCATACGGACCGAGGGACAACGCCCGGATGTCTCCCTGGACTTCGCCGACGCCTGGCGCGGCGGCAGCAGTCTGCTGGTGCGCGGCGCACTCGACGCCCCCGTCACCGTCGAGCTGTTCCCCACCCGGCTGCCGGCCGGCGCCGCCACGGTGGTCGACATCGCCCATCGCACGGACGCGGAATCGGGTCCGGTGACCATCGAAGTGGCCGTCGCACTCCAGGAACCGTCGGAGCCGGGCGCGCCCGCCCCGTACGCGTATCTGCCCGCCGGGACCATCGAGCCGGGCAGCGGCTGGCGCACCGCCTCCGTACGCCTCGGCTCCCTCGGCACCGGCACCCTTCATTCGCTGGGCATCCGGCTGACCGGCCGGGATGGTGCCGCGGTGGCCTGGCGGCTGGGAGCCCTGGCGGTCCGTGAGAGCTCAGGGAAGCCGGGCTCGCCCAGCGGGCTCACGGTCACCGACTCGGCCATCGCGAACGGGACGATGTCGCTACGGCTCCAGTGGCAGCGCGCCGCCGGCCCCGTACGCCACTACGAGCTGCATCGTCAACTCCCTGACGGAACACGGCAGTTCCTCGGCGGTACATGCGGCACGGCCTTCTACGTCCCGGGCCTCGGCCGCCGGCAGAACGAGCCGGCCGTACGACTGGAAGTGCGTGCCGTGGACGAGCTTTACCAGGTGTCGGAGAAGCCCGCTACGGCCCAACACCCCTGGTGAGCAAGGCCGTTCACAGCCGCCACCGGCCCACCTGGCGCCTGCCCGCCGAAGCCCCCCGCCCCTCCCCCGACTCCACGGAGCCCTCCCATGCATGATGATCGCGCACTGGTCGAAGCCCGTCTCAAGCGTGTGCTCAACGAGCGCATCCGGCCCGCCCTCTACCCGGAATCGATCCCGTTGGATGTCGCGGCATGGGTCGCGCCGGGTGAGCCTGTTCCCGTCGCCGAGGGCCTGTCCGCCCGACATTCGCCCGTGGCCGTGGGTGAGATGTGGGGCGCGCCCTGGGCGACGACCTGGTTCAGGGTGCGTGGCGAGGTGCCTCGGGAGTGGGCCGGCCGCACGGTCGAGGCGGTGCTCGACCTCGGGTTCGACGAGCGGATGCCGGGCTTCCAGTGCGAGGCTCTCGTCTACACACCCGACGGCAGCCCGGTGAAGGGCCTCAATCCCCGGAACCAGTGGGTTCGGGTCGGCGCGCCGGTGCGGGGCGGCGAGCGCGTCGAATGGCATCTGGAGGCCGCGTCCAATCCCGTCATTCTCGACGTCCCGCCGTTTCAGCCCACCCATTTGGGCGACCGGGAGACGGCGGGCAGCGCACCGCAGTACCGCCTGACGCGGATGGATCTCGCGGTGTTCGACACCACCGTATGGGAGCTGATCCAGGACCTGGAGGTGCTGGGCGAGCTGATGGCGGAGCTCGCGGAGGACAGCCCGCGGCGGTGGGAGGTGCTGCGGGCGGTGGGCCGGGCGCTGGACGCGGTCGATCTGCAGGACGTCAACGGCACCGCGGACGCGGCGCGTGCGGAGTTGCGGGAGGTGCTGGCGGCGCCGGCGGGAGCGTCCGCGCACCGGATCAGCGCGGTGGGGCATGCGCATATCGATTCGGCGTGGCTGTGGCCGCTGCGTGAGACCGTCCGCAAGGTGGCCCGGACGACGGCGAACATGACAGCACTACTGGAGGACGAGCCGGAGTTCGTCTACGCCATGTCGCAGGCGCAGCAGTACGCCTGGATCAAGGAGCACCGGCCCGAGGTCTACGCCAAGGTCAAGAAGGCGGTCGCGGAGGGGCGGTTCGTTCCGGCGGGCGGTATGTGGGTCGAGTCGGACACCAATATGCCCGGGTCGGAGGCGATGGCCCGTCAGTTCGTGCACGGCAAGCGGTTCTTCATGGCGGAGTTCGGCGTCGAGAACGATGAGGCATGGCTGCCGGACACCTTCGGTTTCGCCGCGGGGCTGCCGCAGATCATCAAGGCGGCGGGCGCGAAATGGCTGCTGACGCAGAAGATCTCCTGGAGTCAGATCAATGCCTTTCCGCATCACACCTTCCGCTGGGAGGGCATCGACGGCACCCGGATCTTCACCCACTTCCCGCCGGTGGACACCTACAACTGCCAAATGGCCGGAAGTGAACTCGCCCATGCGGCACGGAACTTCAAGGACAAGGGAGTGGCACGCCGTTCGCTCGCGCCCACCGGCTGGGGCGATGGTGGGGGTGGGACCACCCGCGAGATGATCGCCAAGGCCCGCAGGCTGCGCGATCTGGACGGCTCACCGGTGGTGGAGTGGGAAAGGCCCGCCGATTTCTTCGCGAAGGCGGAGGCGGAGTACCCACAAGCGCCGGTGTGGGTGGGCGAGTTGTATCTGGAACTGCACCGGGCGACCCTCACCAGCCAGGCGAGGACGAAGCGCGGCAACCGACGCAGCGAACAGCTGCTGCGCGAGGCCGAACTATGGTCCGCGACGGCAGCTGTGAGGACCCAACACCCCTATCCATACGCCCAGTTGGACCGAATCTGGAAAACCGTCCTGCTGCACCAGTTCCATGACATCCTGCCCGGCTCGTCCATCGCCTGGGTGCACCGCGAGGCGGAGAAGACCTACGCCGCGGTCGCCGCGGAGCTTGAGGACATCATCGCGGGCGCACTGTCCGCGCTGGCCGGTGCCGGGGACCACGAGCTGGTGGTGAATTCGGCGCCGCACACCCGCGGTGGGGTCGCGGCCGGTGCCATCGCGTCGGCGGTGACCGAGGCGGGCGGGCCGGGCGAGGTACGTGCCGAAGCACGCGAGGGCGGCGGATTCGTCCTCGTCAACGGCCTGTTGCGGATCGAGATCGACGACCGCGGTCTGATCGTCTCGGCGTACGACATCGCGGCCGAACGCGAGACCGTCGCGCCCGGCCACGCGGCGAACCTGCTCCAGATCCACCCCGACTTCCCGAACATGTGGGATGCCTGGGACGTGGACGCCTTCTACCGCAATGTCGTCACCGACCTGACGGCGGCGGACGAGGTGGCACTCGGCGAGGTGACACAGGACGCCGCGACCGTCCACGTCTCCCGTTCCTTCGGGAAATCCCGCGTCAAGCAGGCGCTGACGCTGGCGCGCGGGCAGCGACGTCTCGACATCGACACCGAGGCCGACTGGCACGAGACGGAGAAATTCCTCAAGGCCGCGTTCCCGCTGGACATCCACGCCGAACGCTACGCCGCGGAAACCCAGTTCGGGCATCTGTACCGCCCCACGCACACCAACACCAGTTGGGAGGCCGCCAAGTTCGAGGCCTGTGCGCACCGCTTCGTGCAGGTCGAGGAGCCGGGCTGGGGCGTCGCACTGGTCAATGACGCGACGTACGGGCATGACGTCACCCGGACCGTACGGAACGACGGCGATCGCGGCACCACCACGACCGTACGGCTCTCCCTCCTGCGCGCCCCGCGGTTCCCCGACCCGGAGACCGACCAGGGCCTGCACCGCTTCCGCTACGCGCTCGCGCCCGGTGCGGCGATCGGCGACGCAGTGCGCGAGGGCCACCGCATCAACCTGCCCGAGCGCCGGATCACCGGTGCCGGCCCGGTGGCACCGGTGATCACGGTCGACAACGACGCGACGGTCGTCACCGCGGTCAAGCTCGCCGACGATGCGAGCGGCGATGTGGTCGTACGCCTCCACGAAGCACACGGCGGACGCGCCAGGACCACCCTGACCACGGGTTTCGAACTGGCCGACGCCGTCACCACCGACCTCCTGGAACGGCCGACGGACGACGGCCCGGCCATCGAGCGACGGGGAAACGCGGTGCGGATGACGCTCCGGCCGTTCCAGATCGTCACTCTGCGACTGAGCCACGACTGAGCCACGGGAATGCTGCTGCCGGGGGTGCCCCTCGGGAACACCCCGGTCGGGAATGCCCCTCTCGGGAACACCCCGGTCGGGGAACACCCCTCTCGGGATTGCCCCGGTCAGCAACACCCCTCTCGGGATTACCCCCGCGGGAATACCCGCCTCCCGCCCCGGCGTTGTGGACCCGCAGGGGGTCCTCCCATCCCCTAGGGGATCTGTTCGAACGTCCCCTAGGGGATCACGCAGCCCAGGCCCGCGCCGTCCTGCGCGATCGGCCCGACTTGGCCGCGATCAACGAGCCGCCGGTGCAACACCGGCCGCTGTTCCGGTGTTGATGTGCAGGACCGCGTCGGCTTCGTCGAGGGTCGCCTCGTCGAGAGGGAAGTAGCCCTGCTGTGGTGTGGTGTCGGTGCGCGTGCGGGTGGCAGCGGCCGTGGTGGCCGTGGTGACGACCGTGGTGGCTGTTGTCAGGCCCCAGGTGCTGATGCGGCGTTGCAGGAGGCCCTCGTAGGTGTCCGGTTCGGGCTCTTGAAGTCCGAGCGCTTCGCTGCGGCCCAGGCTGCCTGCGACGAAGGTGTACTCCTCGCCCACCAGGGACCCCAGGATGGCGCCGGCGCCGAACCAGTCGAGCTCCATGTCCCCCATGCGCATAGAGCTCGGGTTTCGCTGTAGGTGGAGGTTGTGCGCGAAGACCAGCGTCGCGCCCCGCCGCGCTTCCATGTCGCGGATGTCGAGGAGGTTCTGGGCCATGAGCGCGTCCCGGGTGGCACACATGTGGGTCCACCGGACGCCCTGCTCAAGGCGTTGCGCCGACTGCTTGTGATAGCGCAGCAGGCCAAGGCCGGCGGTGAGATGCGCCCTGGCCCTGAACCACTCGGCGCGTGATGTTGCCGCGATCAGTTCCGGGGCACGTGCGTGGAGCGAGGTGAGCATGTCGTCGGCGAGCGCTCGCAGCCTCTGGGCCTCGGCGGTGTCGCCGATCGACATGGCCGGATCCATGATCGCCTCGGTGCGGCTCCACCGTTCGTCATCGCCGGTGAGGCTCGCGAGGTCGAGATCGAGTTTCAGGTAGTCGCGGGCGTACTCGAGGTAGCTCCGCGGGCTGGGTGCGCTCATCGTCTCCGTGGCGGCGTCGAAGCCGTGGAAGGCCAGTCGTTCCGCCGGCGGTCGGCTCTCGTTGTGTTCGCGCATCCAGGCGATCAGTCGCCTGTTGGCCTCCAGCTCTCCGAAGCCGTGCGAGAAGCCTTCGCTCATCACGGCATCGAGGCTTCCCACTCCCTCCTGGACGAAGTCGTTCACGGTGAGCGCGGCCACCCGATCGGTCTCCAGGGCGATCGACCGGAAGCCTCGGTCGACCAGCTGGACGAACAGTTCGTTACGGACCCACCCGAAGGCCGGTTCCCGGTGCGTCGGCTCACCGAGCGCCAGGAGGTCACATGACGTCGTTGCGAAGTCGCGAATTTCCTTGGTCATGGGCCTCAATCGTATCTTTGAAAGAACAGTTGAGACTTGGGTAGCCTTTGCCGCTCATCCACGTGGCAAAGTTTCAAACCGGGGATAACGATGCGGCCGACTGACCTCGCGCGCGAGCACGGCATCTCGACCCAGGCGGTCCGCAACTACGAGCGGGACGGGTTCATCCCACCCGCCGAGCGGACACGCAGCGGTTACCGGATCTACACCGAGGTGCATGCGGCCGCACTCCGCACCTACGTCGCTCTCCTCCCGGCGTACGGGCACTCGGCCGGCGGCCAGATCATGACCGCGGTCCACGATGACGAGCTCGACGACGCCCTGACGGTCATCGACCGTGGCCACAGCCAGTTGCTTCGTGACCGGGACACGCTCGATGCGGTGCGGAAAGCGGTCGGTCATCTGACGGCGGAGTCCGTCGCTGTTCCAGACCCCTCGGCAGACCCCGCCGCCCGAACCATCGGTGAACTCGCGCACCAGCTCCGTGTCACCCCGGCGACCTTGCGCAACTGGGAAGACGTCGGCATCCTCACCCCCTCGCGAGACCCGGTCACGGGATACCGGGTCTTTCGGGCGGGCGACATCCGCGACGCCGAGCTCGCCCATCTCCTCAGACGCGGGGGCTACCCGCTGGACCACATCTCCACCGTGGTCCAGCAGATCCGAACCGCCGGGGGCACAGATGCGCTGTCCGGCTCCCTGGACGACTGGCAACGGAAGCTCACCGCGCGGGGGCTCGCCATGCTCGATGCGGCCGCTCGGCTCAGCCACTATCTGAGTGTGCTGAGCAGGGCTGCGCCGCGGGAATTCACGGTCGCGCCGCCCTCTCGTTGAGGCGCTCCCGCGTCATCGACAAGGTTCACGGTCGAAAGTTCACGGTCGGCGCCGTGCCCGGTGTCGTGACCCGCGCGCCGTTCCGTGGCCGCGCCCCGCCTCTCGGCCGTACGTCGCCTCGTGGCCGGGAGTCGTTTCGCGCGCCGCTTCATGGCGCGGGTCGTGGCATGGATCCAGATCCAGCATGTCCATCAGCAGAGAAAGATCGGCCGCGTCCCGCGCGCGGCCGGCCAGCGCCCGCCTGGCGAGCCGCCGTTCCTCGTCGGCCGTCGTGGGGCGAGGCGCGGTGTCGTCTGCACTGCGGTGTTCATCGCTCACCGCTGCATTCTCAGCCGGATGGCGGCGCGGTGCCCGTCGATCAAGCGGACGAGCCCGGGTGAGGAAGCGCCGGAGCCGCCTTGGGCCGATCGGGTGGCCGGCGCCGGAACGACCCCCGGATATCCCGGCGCCCTCGCCGCCGCACCCCATCTCACCACCACGGAACCTCCGGCATCGGTTTTCCCTCTTTATGGGCACTTGCACTTGATCGCCCAGCCCGCGGAGTCACCGTTGAAATCCCGTTACGCCGTCCCGCTCGCCACCGTGCTCGCCATTTCCTCCGCACTGCTCACCGGCTGCTCGGATACCGGAGAGCCGGTCGATTTCAATGCCGGTGCCAAGGGCGACGGCTCCGCGCAGGGCAAGCCGGTGGACAGCGACACCCTGATGCCGACCGGCCCCAAGAGCGACTTCCGTATCACCCGAACGCTGGATGACGGCACCCATATAGGCCGGGCGACGCTGAAGGGCGCGAAGTCGGGAGTGACCGGCAGCGTATGGGTCTGGGCGCCGAAGGAGTACAAGGACCCGAAATACGCCAAGAGCGGATTTCCGGTGCTGATGGCTCTGCCCGGCGGTTTGGGCAGTCCGAAGGAAGAGGGCGGCGTCACGAATTACTGGGTGGGGGGTGACATCAAGCTGCAGGAGAACCTCACCAAGTGGACCGAGGAGGGCAAGAGCCTCCCGTTCATCGTCGTGATGCCGATGCTCAATCCGGACACCCAGTACCACGACGGCAGCGACATCCCGGGCCAGCAGAAGATGGGTACCTGGCTGACGGAGGACGTCGTGAACTTCACGAAGGCCAACTTCCGGACGTTCAAGTCCCGTGACGGCTGGGCCTTCATGGGTTCGTCCTCGGGTGGTTTCGCCGGTCTCAAGTCGGTGCTGAAGTTCCCGGAGAAGTTCAAGGCGGTGATAGCCAGCGGCCCGGATATCGTGCCGGACTCGCCGCTGTGGGCCGGGCACCAGGCGGAGAAGGATGCCAACAACCCCGAGAAGTTGGCTCAGGGTCTGCTGCGGAAGGGTGGCCCGGACGTCTATCTCGCGTTCCAGGCCGGCAGCAGGGAACCCGCCGCCGTCACCTCCCAGATAAACAAGTTCCGGCAGACCTTCGGCAGGGGTCCGATACACACCTCATTGCAGATCATTCCCGGTGGGCGGCACAACGCCTGGGACTACCAAAAGGGCATGGAAGCCGGCTCCATCAAGTTCATCAGTGAGCATCTCAAGGCGCCGGTCCCCAGTGGTTCCTGAGGACCTGGTGGCGAAACCGGGACCGCGTACGACACACCGCCGGACCGGCCGGTACCAGGCCTGGCCGGGCCTCTCACCTGGCCTCTTCCTCGTGTGAATTCTCGTGTGACTTCCTCGTGTGGCCGCTCGGGCGCGGGTCGGGCGCGGATGCAGATCGCACGGATGCGGGCGATGCTGGAGCGGCGGAAACCCTGGCGAGGAGGATGCCCCGAGGAGGTGGGCGATGTCCGTGATGGACAAGCTCCAACAATTGCTCAAGGGCCATGAGGAACAGGCCGGCAAGGGCGTCGACCAGGCCGGCGAATTCGTCGACGAGAAGACGCGGGGCAAGTACTCCAGTCAGGTCCACACGGCCCAGGAAGAGCTCAATACACAGCTCGGATCGGATCGGGACGGGGGGCGGGACCGGCCGCCGCAGTACTGACTCCCGGGGAGCCGTGCCGTCGCGCGGTGGCTCCCCATCGTCCGCCCAAGGAGCGCATTGCGATGAATCTCCTGCGCATCGGCGTCACGGTGTGTGCCGTCTCCATGGGCCTGCTCGCCAGCGGCGGCTGTGACGGCAGCAATCTGGTCGGCTCCTCCGATGCTCCGGCCCTCGCCGACCACCCGGAAAAGGCAAACGCCCGGCTCCCGAAAGTACGTCGGCCAACCGGTCCACGTGCCAGGTTCCGTACGTATCGCACGACCGGCGCCGACGGCACGAAAATCGTGAAGACCAAGTGGCGGGGGCGGAAGTCCGGCTACACCGGGAACGTATGGGCGTGGGTCCCGCCGCAGTACCACCAACCGCGATACGCGAAGAGCGCCTTCCCCGTGCTCATCGCGCTGCCCGGCGCCGAGGGCTATCCGGGAAACTACTGGGCCGGTGGCGATTTCCGGCTCCAGGAAAGCATCGCGGAGTGGTCACGGCAGGGCAGGACACTGCCCTTCATCGTGGTGATGCCGGTGCTGAATCCGGAGAAGAAGTACTACGACGCCAGCGATATCCCCGGCCAGCCGAAGATGGGCTCCTGGCTGACCGAGGACGTCCCCGACTTCGCCCGCGCCAATTTCCGTACGTACGACGGCCGTGCCGGCTGGGCCTACATGGGGACCTCGTCGGGGGGTTTCGCTGCCCTGAAGTCCGTCCTTCAGTATCCCGAGAGATTCACGGCGGCCATCGCCAATGGGCCGGATGTGGCTCCCGACTCCGTGATGTGGCAGGGCCACCCGAAGGAAAAGCAGGCGAACGATCCGGGCTGGCTCGCCCGGCGGCTGGTCGCACGGAAGGGGCCGGACGTCTATCTCGCGTTTGAACTCGGGGACAAGGAAGTCGCCATCCCCAAGGTGCGGCAGTTCATCAAGGATCACACCCGTGGGCCGGTCCACAGCACGCTGTTCTGGGTCCCCGGCAAGCACAGCAGCCACAACTACATCAAGAAGATGGCCGACTCGCTGCACTGGATCAGTGAGCGGATGCAGGGACCCGTCCCGGCAGGCTGAATCCGGGAGAAGCCGGCCGGCCCGTGCTTACGCTGGGCGAATGATCACCGCGTCCGCCCAGCTCACCCCCGACGTCCTGATGCGGCCCGCCACTCCGGAGGACGCCACCGGCCTCGCCCGCGCCTACCGGCGCAGCCGTGCGCATCTCCACCCCTGGGAGCCGGACCGCGACGACGCCTTCTTCACCCCCGCCGGGCAGGCGGAGCGGCTGCGTCTGCACCTGGCCGAGCAGCGCGCGGGACGGATGATGCCCTGGGTTCTGGTCCGTACGACACCCGAGACGGTGCCGGGGATCGACACGCCCGACGAAGCCTGCGCGGTCTCCGGGCGCGGTACGCAGCAGCGCCGGCCGGACTCCGGCACGGCCACCGGGCCGGACTCCGCCCCGGAGGCGAAAAGCGCCCCGGAACCCCACATCGTCGGTGCGATCACTCTCTCCGACATCGCGCTCGGCCCCTTCCGCAGCGCCGGCGTCGGCTACTGGATCGCTGCGGACCACGTGGGCCACGGCCTCGCCACCGCCGCGGTGAACCAGGTCTGTGCGACGGCCGACCGAGCGCTCGGCCTGCACCGGCTGGAGGCCGGCACCCTCGTCGACAACGTGGCTTCGCAACGCGTGCTGGCCAAGTGCGGATTCACGCCGTACGGCACCGCTGCGCATTACCTCCACATCAACGGCGCCTGGCGCGACCACCGCCTCTTCCAGAAGATCCTCAACGACCGCCGCCCGTGAGCGGCAGCGGAGAGACCACACCTGGATTCCGCGAATCCGATGCGCCGGTTCACGGCCGATCGGGTGATCCCGCCGCCCGCACGCGCCCCCGCGCGGTCCCCGGCACCTCGACGGTCGCGTACGGCCCCCCACACGACGGCGCCCGCCCCCGGTCCGGGAGCGGGCGCCGTCGCAGGAGGTCCGTGATTATTCCGCCGGGCGGATGTTCTCCGCCTGAGGGCCCTTCTGGCCCTGGGTGACCTCGAAGATCACCTTCTGGCCTTCCTGCAGCTCACGGAACCCCGTGGCGTCAATGTTCGAGTAGTGCGCGAAAACGTCGGCGCCACCGCCGTCCTGCGCGATGAAGCCGAATCCCTTCTCCGAGTTGAACCACTTCACAGTGCCGGAGGAAGAAGCCATACCTGTTTCCTTCGTTCAATGGGCTTGAATCGGCTCCCGCACACTGCGGAACCCGGAGGTGATCGCCCTGGTTCAGAGGCGCACCACACAACAAGAACGCCCGTGAATGCGACACGGGCGCCCGGCACTTCGGAACCACGACAGCTGATCTGGACGCTACACCGAGCAACGCCCGGCAGTCACGACAACCGTGGCAGACGCGTTACCCTTCACCGGCAAGGGCATATCCGGTCAGGTAGGTCCACGACCGATCGGGCGAATGTACGACCATATTCGGGCCTCGGTGCCGGAGCCCCGCCGTCGTCATGTGCCGGACGGCGGTGCCCCGGTTCCGCTGTACGGGTTACCAGATCTCGTTGACCCACTCCGGGTGGTCGATGAACGGGTTCCGGTTGTGCTGGTACTTATCGAATATCACCTGGTTGCGGTGCTTTTCGAAGGTGCTCGGCGGGTCCTGCTGGCTCCACTGCTTCAGGACGGAGATCCGGCCGATGTTGGGCTTGGAGCCGTTGTCGACGCTGTCGTTGGGCTCCAGGTCGGGGAAGCCGTCGTCGCCGTCATAGCGGACGGCCATATAGAGGATCATGCGGGCGACATCGCCCTTGTCCGCGTCGCGCGGCTCGAAGGAATCGTCGTCGGTGAAATTGCCGGGTGCCTCACCGACTTCGGTACCGCCTTTGTCGAAGTCCTTGTTTCCGCGGGTGCTGTTGACGGAGACATCCGACGGCCGCAGATGGTGAATGTCGGTGCCGGGTCCGGTCGCGGTGCCGAAATCGCCATGGGATTTCGCCCAGACGTGCTCACGGTTCCAGTCGTCCGGATCGGGACCGTTGGAGTTCTTGCTCTGCGATGTGCCGGAATACAGCAGAATCACGTTCGCGCTGTTGGCCGGGTCCTCGTCGGTTTCCTTGAGGGCGTCCCAGACCTGGTCATAGGTCAGTTTCCCGGTCTGGGTGCTGCTGATGATCTGGTGGAGCGAATTCTTGAGGTCCTGGCCGGTCTTTCCTATGGCGTCCTCGTAGTACGAGTCGTCATACGCGCCGACGGATATGGACGAGCGCTGGGTGACGGTCGTGGCACCGGATCCGGCGTGCGCGGCCGGGGTGGCGGTAGCGGTGGCCGGAATCTGTGCGGCCACCGCCACCAATACGGTTCCGGCCGCTACGGTCAGTGCGATGCGGCCACGACGGGTCACGCGGGTGTTGTCCACGGAGGGTGTCCTCTCCCCGAAATGTGGCACCGGACCGCGAGATGTGGGGCACGGCCGGCGCCGGCCGTTGGGTATACGGCCGCTGACACCATTTCACCGCGCTAATCACCACAGTGTGAACAGCAGGAGAGAGTTATGTGTCCGGCCGGTGATGGTCGCCGATTCACCACCGAAAGGCCTCGGTTTTCCCGGTCCATTGCCCGGATCTTTCAGCTGATCGAGGCGCAAGCGGTGAGAACTGATGCCATGCAGCCGTATAGAGGGTGATGACATGTAAGAAACGAATCAATCGTCAGACAATGTTCGATGTCGTTAACTTGAGGTGAATGTGGACACCGACGGCCCTCGGGTCATGCACCCGGCCTGTCCCACACCACCGAATAGCGCCACAGCAGATGGCGGCGGTAGCGGCTGCCCGGCAGCCGTTCGCGGGCCGCGCGCCGTACCTCGCCCCAGGCCATCTCGACCTCTTGGACCGGCATGCCGGGCGGACCGGTCTTACCGCCGTGGCGCCGGGCGAGAAGGCGGGCGGCGGGCAGGCCCGCGCCGCTGACGACCCAGTCCAGCGGCGTACGGTTGGCCGCCAGGCCGACGAGGACGAGGCGGCCACCGGGCGCGAGCAGCGCGGCCATCCGGTCCAGCGCGGCCGCGAAGTCCAGGTGGTGGATGACGGCCACGGCGCTGACGAAGTCGTAACCACCCTGCGGCATGACATGCACCGCCATGAAGTCCGCCTCGACGAACGCCGCGTTCGGGATTTCCACGCTGCGCTCGCGCGCCAGCCGGATCATCTCGGCGGAGCGGTCCACCCCCGTCACCTCACCAACCCGCCCGGCGAGTTCGCGAACCAGCAGACCGTCGCCACATCCGAGGTCCAGGGCCCGCGCACAGCCGTCCGGCACGGCGTCGAGCACCAGCCGGTGGTAGTGCACATTGTGGTTCCAGTACGGCTTCGGCATCCGGTCGGAGTACGGCATCCGCCCACCGTACTGAGGAACCCTGCTCCCATCGGGTGAACCCCCGCGGCCCGCGCAACCGTGGAGGGCCGGCAGGGCTTCCGAAGAGCTGAGACGTTCTCACCAACCATCGCCGGATCGACGTCGGATCGATCGGGCATCGAGCCGGATGGACCGGACAGAACTGTGGAGGCCTTGATGTCGCTGTACTGCGAGCACCCCCTGGTCACGCCGCTGGACACGGCGTTGGGCACGCCGCCGGCGGAGCGCTTCTTCGTACCCGCGTACTCGACGGATCTCCGTCTCCCGCCACCGCGCCCGGAGGACCGGATCTGTCCGCCACCACGTCCCGAGGACCGGATCCCGTTTCCGGCACCCGCCTCGGACGCCCACCGGCTCTCCCGCCCCCAGAGCCTCACGGATCCGCAGGGCCCCCAGCTCCAGCCCCCGTACCGTGGCGATGGCGACCGGCCGCCCGCTCCCCCGCGCCCCGAGGACCGGCTGCGGTACTCCGTGGCCACGCCCGACCGACGTCGGCTGGACCTTCAGGCCGCGCTCACCAAGGCCGGTGTCGCTCCCGCTGCCGGGGACGCGGCCGCCGTCCGGGTCCTCGCGGCCCTGGACGACGCCACGGTCGCCGCGGTGATCGGCTGGATCACCGCCGCCGCGCAGGGGGACGCGTAGGTCCGCCCCTGCTCACCGCAAACCGGGCAGGCTCCGCAGTTCCCCGATCTTCAGAAGGCGCGCCAGGCCCAGGAAGATCAGCGTCATCGTGGCGGCGCCTGCGGCCAGCGTCAGCACCGGGGTCCAGCCCGCCGAGAGGGGGACGCCGGAGCAGGCGCGCGCCGCGAGCCAGCCGAGCGCCCCGGCCGCGCCGGCGGACACGGTCAGCTTGCCGTAGGTGCGGAACAGCCGTCGTCCGTCGAGCCGGCCGGCGAGCCGTCGGCGGAGCAGCAGCGCGGTGGCGAGCAGCCCGACGCCGTAGGCCACGGTGTACGCGAGGGCCATGCCGGTGACCGCCCAGCGGGCCGGCAGCCACAGGTGGCAGGCGGTGGCCAGGGCGATGTTGACGGCGCTGATCCAGACGGCCATCCAGAACGGTGTACGGGTGTCCTCGAAGGCGTAGAAGCCGCGCAGCAGCAGGTATTGGGCGGAGTACGGGATGAGGCCGAGGCCGAAGGCCTGCAGCATCTGTCCGGCGGGGCCGGCCGAGGTGGCGTCCACCGTGCCGTGGGCGAGCAGCAGTTGTGCGGTCTGCGGGCCGAAGACGAGGAAGAAGAAGGCGGCCGGGACGATGAGGACGCCGCTGACGCGCAGGGCGCGGGAGAGGTCGCCGCGCAGGTCGTCCAGGCGGTGTTCGGTGACCGCCCGGCTCATCCGCGGCAGCAGCGCCGTCACGAGGGAGACGGTGATGATCGACTGCGGCAGCATCCAGATGCCCTGCGCGTAGGAGTAGGCGCTGAACCCGACGCCCGCGGTGGGGAGTTGGTGGTCGGCGGCGTCGGCGTAGTGCGTGACGACGGTCATCGCGACCAGGTTGGCGAGCACGAACAGGAGCGTCCAGCGGGCGGCCACGATGCTTTTGCGCAGGCCGGTGCCGCGCCAGTCGAAGCGCGGCCGGAAGCGGAAGCCCGCGGCGCGGACGAAGGGGATCAGGGCGAGGCCCTGGAGGGCGATTCCTCCGGTGGTGGCGAAGCCCAGCAGGTCGATCTGGCCCGGCGTGATGTCCTCGACGCGGTCGGGACCGGCCATCACGCCGATGTAGACGCCGAACATCGCGATCAGGACGACGTTGTTGAGGACCGGCGTCCACATCATCGCGCCGAACTTGCTCCGGGCGTTGAGGACTTGGCCGAGGATGAAGAACAGGCCGTAGAAGAAGATCTGTGGGAGGAGGAAGCGGGCGAAGACGACGGTGAGCTCGAAGGCGGCGTGGGTCCTGGGCGTGTCGGGTGTGTAGATGGCGACGATCTGCGGCGCGGCCCATACGGCGAGCGCGGTACCGATGGCGAGCACCGTGAGGACGAGGGTGACCAGGCGCTGTTCGTAGGCCCGTCCGCCGTCCGCGTGCTCGGCCCTGGCGCGGACGAGCTGCGGCACCAGCACCGAGTTGAGGGCACCGCCGATGAGCAGGGTGTAGATGCTCATCGGGACGACGTTGGCGATGTTGTATGTGCTGGCGAGCAGGCCGGTGCCCAGTGCGCCGGCCTGGAGGACCATGCGGATCATTCCCGTCGCCCGGGAGACCACGGTCCCGGCCGCCATCAGCCGTGACGAGCGGGCCAGGCCGCCCTTGGCGCCATTGCCCGTGCCGCCCTCGCCACCGGGTGCCCGATCGCCACCGGGTGCCCGATCGCCGCCGGACGCCGGATCGCCGCCGGATATCTCCCGGCCCGGCGGCCGCAGCTGCATGGTGTCCTCTGACGTCCCGTCGATCATGGGGCCAATGTACGTCGCGGCCCGCACGGACCCGGTTACGAAGCGGACTTCGGCAACGGGGCGGCGTGGCCGGGGTCGAGGAGCGGGGCGAGCAGATCGCCGTGGCGCTCGCGGCGGGCCGCGATATCGCTGAAGAGAAAGGAGAGTTGCCCCGGTTCGGTGCAGGCGGCGACCTCGTCCCAGGTGACCGGGGTGGACACGGTGGGCATGGCGCGGGCGCGCAGCGTGTAGGCGACGGCGGTGGTCTTGGCGGCGGCGTTCTGGGAGAAGTCGATGAAGACCTTGCCGGGGCGCAGCGCCTTGGTCATCCGGTGCACGACGAGGTCGGGGAGCGCGGCGCGGGCCTCGATGGCGAGGGCCCTGGCGTAGGCGGTGGCCCGTTCCGAGGGGGTGTGCTCGATGGGCACGATGAGGTGCAGGCCTTTGGAGCCGCTGGTCTTCGCGTAGACCGGGAGTCCGTCGGCCGACAGCCGGTCGCGCAGCCACTGGGCGGCGGTGCAGCACTCCACGATGGTGGCCGGTTCGCCGGGGTCCAGATCGAAGACGAGGCGGTCGGCTGAGCCGGGGACGTCGTCGGTCCACTGCGGTGCGTGCAGCTCGACGACCAGGTTGGCGGCCCAGACCAGCGAGGACAGGTCCTGGATGAGGACCTGCCGGGTGGCCTCGCCGCTCGTATGGGGCACCTCGCAGGTCTTCACCCAGGAGGGTGTGCCGGGTGGCACGTTCTTGGTGAAGAAGCGCTGTCCGTCGGGACCGTCGGGGTAGCGCAGGAAGGAAACCGGCCGGTCGCGGAGGTGGGCGAGGAGCGGGTCAGCGGTGGTGGTGCAGTAGTGCAGCACCTCCCCCTTGGTGGTGCCGGTCTCGGGATAGATGACCTTGTCCAGGTTGGTCAGCGAGAGGCGCCGCCCCTCCACGACGGTGATCGGGGACATACGATGAGAATCCCACACAAAATCCCACACAAGGGATAGAACATGCGATCTGTATGGAATGGGTCCATCTCATTTGGCCTGGTCAACATCCCGGTGAAGACCTACAGCGCCACCGACCGCACCTCGTCGGTCTCTTTCGTCCGCATCCACGAGAAGGACGGCGCGCCGATCCAGTACCGCAAGATCTGCGAGCTGGACGGCAAGGAAGTGCCGAACGAGGAGGTCGGCAAGGGCTACCAGGCGCCGGAGGAGGAGGCCATCGTGCCGATCACCGACGACGACCTGTCGAGGCTGCCGATGCCGACCGCCAAGACGCTGGCGATCCTGTCGTTCGTCGACGCCGACGAGATCGATCCGCTCCAGCTGGACAAGGCGTACTACCTGGGCCCCAACGGTCTCTCGGCCATGAAGCCGTACGCGGTGCTGCGGGAGGCGCTGGAGCATCACCGGAAGGTCGCGATCGGCAAGGTGGCCATGCGCGGCCGGGAGTCGCTGGCGATGCTGCGGGCGCACGACGGGGCGATCGTGATGCACTCGCTGCTGTGGCCTGACCAGATCCGGCCGGCGAACGGTGTGGCGCCGAAGGACGTCCAGATCCGCGAGAACGAGCTCAAGCTCGCCGAGACGCTGATGGACTCGCTGGGCGAGCTGGATCCCGCCGAACTCCACGACGACTACCGCGAGGCGGTCGAGCAGCTGGTCGCCGCGAAGCTGGAGGGTGAGGAGCCGGTCGCCGTCGATACCGGCAGGGCCGCGGGCCAGGTCATCGACCTGATGGCCGCACTGGAGAAGAGCGTGCGGGCGGCGCAGGGGGCCGGGGCGGAGACGGGGACGGGGACGGAGTCGGCGACCGTGACGCCGATACGGGGGCGGAAGCCGGCGAAGAAGGCGGCGGCGAAACAGACCGCGGGGAAGAAGACGACGGCAAAGGAGACCCCGGCAAAGGGGAGCACCGCCGCGGCCGGGAAAACCACCGTCAAGCGCCAGAGCACGACCAGAGGCACAACCAAAAGCACGACCAAAAGCACGGTCAAGAGCACGGCCAGGAGCGCAGCCAAAGACACGGCCGGGACGACTGCGAAAAAGGCCGCCGCGAAGAAGACGAGCAGGAAACCGCCCGCCTAGCGCCCGCCCCCGCCCCCCGGGTTCTAGAGTCGTGGCATGGCTTCACACGAGGGGAACGAGGGCACCACCCGCATCGACAGCTGGATCTGGTCCGTGCGGCTGACCAAGACGCGCTCGATGGCGGCGGCGGCCTGCCGCGCGGGGCACGTACGCGTCAACGGGGAGCGCGTGAAGCCGGCCCACGGCGTGCGCAACGGCGACGAGGTGCGGCTGCGGCACGCCGGCCGGGAGCGGATCGTGGTCGTCACCCGGCTGGTGCGCAAGCGGGTGGGCGCGCCCGTCGCGGCCGAGTGCTTCATCGACAACAGCCCGCCGGCCCCGCCGCGCGAGGAGGCGCCGGTCATCGCACTGCGCGACCGCGGCACCGGCCGTCCCACCAAGCGCGACCGCCGCGAGATCGAGCAGCTGCGCGGGCACTGAGCCGCTAGGCCAGCGCGTCCACGTACACCCACTGGCCCGCTTCACGGACGAAGCGGCTGTTCTCGTGCTGGCTGTCGGCGTGCCCGCGCAGTGTGTAGTGCGCGCGGAATTCCACGGTGCCCTCGGTGTGGAAAGCGCTGCCGCCGGTGGTGCCGAGAATCTCCAGCCCGGTCCACCGCTGCGCCGGCTCGAATTCGAGGGCGTCGGGCCGGGTCGTCGAATGCCAGGTGCGCAGCAGATATCCCGCGTCACCGACCGCGAAGGCGCTGTAGCGCGAGCGCATCAACCGCTCGGCGGTGGGGGCATGGGCCCGCCCCTGGTGGAAAGCGGCGCAGCAGTCGCCGTAGGTCGCGTCGCGCCCGCAGGGGCAGGGCGAGGCGGACGTGACGGCGGGGGCGCCGGCTTCCGCACGGCGCGGCGCGTTCTCCGGCTTGCTCTCGTGCTTGCTCTTGGGTTTGCTGTCGGGCCTGCTTTTCGGCTTGCTCTTCGGCTTGTTCTTCGGCACCCGACGATTGTGCCAAGCCGCGATGAGGCTCCCTCACGGGCTACGTCCGTTTGAGGGGTTTCAACGATAAATCGCCCATTTGCATCTTTTGACGGCTTGATAGTTGCGGCGAGGCTGGAAGAGCTCATGGTGACCGTCCCCACCACCCAGGAGAGAACCCATGATTCTGTCCGTTTCCGGCGTCATTCTGCTCGGCGTTGTCGTCTTCCTGTTCTTCCGAAAAGACGGCCTCAAGGTGTCCCACGCCCTGGTCTGCGCGCTCTTCGGTTTCTATCTCGCCGGCTCCGCCATCGCGCCCAGTATCAAAGCCGGCGGCGCGAGCCTGGCCAACCTTCTTGGAGGGCTGAAGATCTAGGCCCTTTCACCCACCGGCTCGTCTCCCGCGCCGAGCCGTTGACGAACCTCGCACGAGCAACAGGAGACAGATGTGGCCCGGCACTCCCTGCCCCGCATCCTGACCGACAGCACACGCCTCGCGCGCACCGCCGCCGACGGCGCCACCGACGTGCTCCATCCGCTGATCACCATCGGCCGTGGACTGCGCCGGTTGGTCGCCGCCGGCCGGGAGCGCTGGTCCGAGACGCCCAAGGAGCGTCGTGGTCCGCTGTTCTTCTCCGTCGCCGCGTGCGTCCTGGTCGTGGCGCTGGTCCCGTACGGGCCGCTGCTCGCGCTCATCTCGGTGATGGGAGTGGCGGCCTGGGCGGGGCGGGACCGCGCCGAGGCGGCGGAGGCCGAGGTTCCCGACGAGGCGGAGACCGGGCGGTTGCAGACCCTGTACGAGGCGCTGGTGCCGTACTTCTCCGCCGGCGCCGACCCCAGCCCGCTCTACGCCCATGACGGCGACTGGGAGCAGGTCTTCACCGAGTACGCCTTCGACGACAGCGCGCGGCTGGAGCGCCTGCGCCTGAAGTACCCGGCCTATTTCACCGACGGGGAGCCCCAGTCCCGGGCCCGTATCGAGCAGTTGCTGCACGTCAAGTGCGGCCGCGGCCGGGAGTACCACTTCGCCTGGGACGAGGAGGCCAATGAACTGGTCCTGAGCGTCCTGGCCGCGCTGCCCACCGATATCGCGGCGCAGCCCTTCATCACCTCGCCGGGCGAGACGGTGCTCGGGTTCACCGACCCGGACTCCGTCGCGCGAACCGTCCCGGTCGTGCACGGCGACGACGAGAGGCGCAACGCGCCGCCCGTGATGTGGCGTACCGGAGACCGCTCCACCGAGCCGCATCTGCTCGCCCTGGGGCAGCCGGGGACGGGGGGCACCACTCTGCTGCGCTCGATCGCGCTGCAGGCGTTGCAGGACGGCGATGTGCTGGTCATCGACGGTGGCGGCACCGGCGAGTTCGCGTGTCTGGCCGGCCGCAGCGGGGTGATGGGGGTGGAGAGCGGGCTGTCGGGAGCGCTGGCCACGCTGGAGTGGGCCGCGCACGAGACCGAGCGGCGATTGATCGATACGAACCGGGCGCGGCAGATCGGCCTGAACGCCCCGGAGGACACCCGCCGGCCGCTGTGGATCATCGCGGACCGTCCCACCGCGCTGGCCCATGTCGCGGCCGCGGAGGGCCGGGAAGATCCGCAGCGACTGCTCCAGGTGCCGCTGCGGCACGGACCGGCGGCCAATGTCACGGTGGTCGTGGCCGATCAGTTCGAGACCGCCGGAATGCTCAGCGACGCGGTACGAGCGCACACCAAAGCGCGGATTGTGCTCGGTCCCGCGACCGCTGAGGTGGTGCGGGCGGTGCTCGGGGCACCGCCGCACACCACCCCCACGTCGGAGGTGCCTCCGGGGCGCGGCTATGCGCGGCTGGGGGCAGGACCGGTCCTGCGGCTCCAGGTGCCGGCCACGCCCGACCCCTTCGACGACGGCGCGAGCGAGGTGCATCGGCGGGCCGTCCTGGAGCTGCTGCCGGAGCCCACCGTTCCGGCCGGCGAGGCGGCGTTCACCAAGCCGCTGACCGTCGCCTCGCCGCTGGCCGTCGTGCAGCCCGCGCCGACCGTCGAGGCGCTCGTGGTTGACGAGCCGGACGCCGACGACGGGCCCGCCGCGGAGGCACCGACCGACGCGGAGCCGATGGCCGCGACCACCCGCATGAGCACCGTACGGGCGGGCCAGCCCTTCGCGGTCAACGGGCCGGCGGAGACGACCGCTCGCGCCGAGGGCTGAGGGCTGAGGGCTGAGCTGCACCGACCCGCCCGTGGGTCGCCGCGAAGCCGGCCGTCCGCTCGATACGTTCCACACGCTCCGTGCGCCCCATGGGCCGTGAGGACGGTTCCGTCGAGCCGGTTCCCTCAGGCAGCCAGTTCCGTCAGGCCACGAACGCCTGCCGCGCCCCCGACTCCACCGGCGCACCGGTCGCGACCAGCCGGGCGGCGCCCGCCAGCCGGACGGCGGCCTCGTCGGCGACCGCTCCGTTGACCGTGAAGGGCAGCCGTACAAAGCCCTCGAAGGCACCGTCGACGCCGAACCTCGGGCCGGACGGCACCCGCACCCCGAGCCGCTCCCCCGCCTCGGCGATACGGGAACCGGAGAGTCCGCCGGTCCGCGCCCAGAGGGTGAGGCCGCCGCGCGGGACGCTGAACTCCCAGTCGGGGACGTGCTTGCGCAGCGCGGCCACGATGGCGTCGCGGTTCTCGCGGGCCTGCTCGCGCCGTATCCCGACGGCCGCCTCCCAGCCTCCGGTCTCCAGGAGCGAGGCGATGGCGAGCTGTTCGAGGACGGGTGAGCCGAGGTCGGAGTAGGCGCGGGCGGCGACCAGGCTGCGGATGACGTCCGGCGCGGCCCGCACCCAGCCGATCCGCATACCGGCCCAGAACGCCTTGCTGGCCGAGCCGACGGTGATCACGGCGCTGCCCGCGGGGTCGAACGCGCAGACCTGGCGCGGCGGTTCGGCGTCCTCGTCGAGCTGGAGCTCGGTCATCGTCTCGTCGACGACGAGCAGGGTGCCGGCCGAGCGCGCGGCATCGACGAGGCGGCGGCGCTGCTCCTCGGTGGCGAGGGTGCCGGTGGGGTTGTGGAAGTCGGCGACGACGTACGCCATACGGGGGGCCGCATCGCGCATCACCTGGCGCCAGACGGGGATGTCCCAGCCGGCCAGCCGCTCGCCGAGGGCGACCGGGACGAGCCGGGCGCCGGCGTCCCGCATCAGCTGGAGGATGTTGGCGTAGGACGGGGAGTCGACGGCCACCCGCTCACCGGGGCTGGTGAAGAGGCGACAGATGGCGGCGACGGCACCCATCGCCCCGGTCGTCACCATGATCTGTTCGGGCATGGTGGGGATGCCGCGGGCGGTGTAGCGGTCGGCGAGGGCCTGGCGCAGGACGGGCAGCCCTGCGGGGTAGTCGCCGTGGGTGTGGGCGTAGAGCGGGAGGTCGGCCATGGCGCCCTGGACCGCGCGGGTCAGCCACGGTTCGGGGGCCGGGAGGGCCGCGCAGCCGAGGTCGATCATGGAGCCGGCGGCCTCCGGGGGGAGGGGCTCCAGCCCGCGGGTGGGCAGCGGGTTGCCGGCCGGGACGGCGGTCCAACTACCGGAGCCGCGCCGGGACTCCAGGAAGCCTTCGGCGCGCAGCGCTTCGTAGGCGGCGGCGACGGTGGTCCGGCTGACGCCGAACGCGGCCGCCAGCTCGCGCTCGGCGGGTAGCCGGGCGGCGACCGGTACCCGGCCTTCCAGAACGAGGAGGCGTACGCCGTCGGCGAGGCTGCGGTAGGCGGGCAACTTGCGGCCGCCGACGGCGAGTTCGGCGGCTCGCGGGTCCTGGGACCGGAGCAGCCGGGCGAGTTGGGGCGCACCTACCGCCGAAGTCCACTGAGCCATGAAGATCAGTCCACCTTCCCCGGATTGGCTCTTCTTTCGAAGACCGGACATGCCACATCCTCTCATGTGCCAGTCCAATCTTTCCAGGAGGGGGAAACCGTGTCGATCACCGAGGGAGCCGAGGAAGCGGGAGGAAACGGGGAAGCCGGGAAAGCCGGTGGGCCCGCCGCCCGGCGGGCGTTGCTGCCGCGCCGGCTGGTCCAGCTCTATCTGGGGCTGGTGCTGTACGGCGTGAGCATGGGGCTGATGCTGTGCGCCGACCTCGGTCTGGAGCCATGGAGCGTCCTCAATCAGGGCATTTCCCGTCATACGGGTTTCTCGATCGGCACCGTGACCATCGTCTCCGGCGCGCTGATCCTGCTGCTCTGGATTCCGCTGCGGCAGCGTCCGGGGCTGGGCACGGTGTCGAACGTGGTGATCCTCGGTCTGGTGATGGACGGGACGCTGGCGCTGGTGCCCGAGTCCGACGCGCTCGGCGTCCGTATCCCGCTGCTGGCCTTCGCCGTGGTCCTCAACGGTGCCGCGACCGGCCTCTACATCTCCGCCCGCTTCGGCCCCGGACCACGCGACGGGCTGATGACCGGGCTGCACCGGCGAACAGGCAAGCCGCTGCGGCTGGTGCGGACCTGCATCGAGGTGACGGTCCTCACAGCCGGCTTCCTGCTCGGCGGTTCGGTGGGCGTGGGCACGGTCGTCTACGCGCTGGCCATCGGACCACTGGCACAGTTCTTCATCCGCTGCTTCGCGATCAGGGGCCTGGCCGAGCAGCCGTCGCCCGTGGTGGCGCGCGGAGGGCCGAAACCCGAGCACGCCATACTGCCCGAGTGACCTCAGCGATACGACTGCGCCACCCCTATCTCGATCACCCCGCTCCGCTCCCTTTTGCTCATAGGGGCGGGGCGGCGGACGGCCTGGAGAACACCGCCGCCGCCTTCCGGTGCGCGGTGGACAGCGGCTACCGCTATCTGGAAACCGACGTCCATGCCACCTCCGACGGAAAGCTCGTCGCTTTTCACGACGCGACGCTGGACCGGGTGACCGACGCCCGCGGCGCGATCAGCAAGCTCCCCTGGCGTGCGGTGCGCCAGGCCCGCGTCGGCGGCCGGGAGCCGCTGCCGCTGTTCGAGGAACTCCTGGAGGAGTTCCCGGAGGCCCGCTGGAACGTCGACATAAAGGCGGAGGCCGCCCTGGAGCCGCTGCTGGAACTGCTGCGCCGGACCGACGCCTGGGACCGGGTGTGCGTCGGTTCGTTCTCGGAGGCCCGGGTGGCGCGGGCGCAGCGGCTGGCGGGCTCCCGGATGGCGACCTCGCTCGGCACCCGCGGTGTGGCGGGCCTGCGGCTGCGCTCGTACGGCCGGGGCGCGCTGCCGCTGGACCGGCTGCTGGGCGCGGCGGTGCGGCGCAGCGCCGTGTGTGTGCAGGTCCCCGAGCGGCAGTCCGGCATCCCCGTGGTCGACCCGCTCTTCGTGCGCGCCGCGCATGCGCTCGGCATGCAGGTCCACGTCTGGACGGTGAACGACGCCGCGCGGATGACAACTCTGCTGGATCTCGGGGTGGATGGCATCATGACCGATCACATCGGGACCCTGCGCGCGGTGCTGACCGAACGCGGCTCCTGGGTCTGACGGTGTCCCCGCACACTCCCGGCCCGGCGGCCGCCACCGCCGTGACGGGGACAGGAAGACGGGGGTGGGCTCGGTGAGCGCACAAGTCATGACCGCAGGTGCGGACGAGGCGGATGCCAGACGCCGCGAACAGCGCGGCTGGTACTGGTACGACTGGGCCAACAGCGTCTATTCGACAAGCGTGTTGACGGTCTTCCTCGGGCCGTACCTGACGTCGGTGGCGAAGGCTGCGGCCGATGCCGAGGGCTTCGTCCATCCCTTGGGCGTTCCGGTGCGCGCGGGGTCGTTCTTCGCCTACGCGGTGTCCGCCTCGCTGCTGCTCTCGGTGCTGGTGATGCCGGTCGCGGGGGCGCTGGCGGACCGTACCGGCCGCAAGAAACCACTGCTGGGCTGGTGCGCGTACGCCGGCGCCGCCGCGACGAGCGGGATGTTCTTCCTGGGCGGCGAGCGCTATCTGCTGGGCGGAGCGCTGCTGATCATCGCGAATGTCTCCTTCGTCGTGTCGATGATGCTCTACAACTCGTTCCTGCCGCAGATAGCCGAGCCCGACGAACGGGACGCGGTGTCCTCCCGGGGCTGGGCGTTCGGCTATGCGTCCGGGGCGCTGGTCCTGCTCGCGGATCTGGCGCTCTACGCCGGGCACGACTCCTTCGGCGTCGACGAGGGCACTGCCGTGCGGATCTGCCTGGCGACGGCCGGCCTGTGGTGGGGCGGCTTCACCCTGATCCCGCTTCGCCGGCTGCGCGACCGGCGGGCGGTGGCCGCCGGCGGCGCCCGGGACGCGGCGGCCGGCGCCTCGCTCGGCCGGGGCTGGCGCCAACTGCGGGAGACGCTGCGCGATATGCGCCACCATCCGCTGACCCTCGCCTTCCTGCTGGCGTATCTCGTCTACAACGACGGCGTACAGACGGTGATCACCCAGGCCTCCGTCTACGGCTCCGAGGAGCTGAAGCTGGATCAGTCGACGCTGATCGTGGCGATACTGCTGGTGCAGGTGCTGGCCGCGGCGGGGGCGCTGCTGATGGGGCGGCTGGCCCGGCGGTACGGCGCCCAGCGCACGATCCTCGGCTCGCTGGTGGCCTGGGCGCTGACGATCGGGGTGGGCTATGTGCTGCCCGCGAAGGCGCCGGTGTGGTTCTTCGCCCTGGCCGCCGGGATCGGCCTGGTCCTGGGCGGCAGCCAGGCGCTCTCCCGTTCACTGTTCTCGCACTTGGTACCGCGCGGCAAGGAGGCGGAGTACTTTTCCGCGTACGAGATGAGCGACCGGGGCGTGAGCTGGCTGGGTCCGCTGGTCTTCGGGGTGGCCTATCAGCTGACCGGGAGCTACCGGGACGCGATCGTTTCCCTGGTGGCGTTCTTTCTGGCCGGTTTCGTACTGCTGGCGAGGGTTCCGGTGCGGCGGGCGATCGCGGCTGCCGGGAATCCGGTACCCGACCGGATTTAGGCTTGGGGCAGGCGGCCCGGTAGTATACGCCTTTGGCTCACCAGGCGGACCGTTACTGCGCGCTTAGCAATTGAAGGCGCTGGGTGACATCTGCTGCCAGATGTGACAAACCGGGCATTGGTGGGTACAACAAGGGGCGGCACGAGGAAGGCATCGGCGCGCAGCGCCTGGGAGCATGTCCCAATTTCGGGAATCTTCACCGCCGACCGGACGTTGACCGGATGACGACGACAGCGACACCTGTCCTGTGGGCGACAAGCCCGGGAGGCACGATTCATGAGTGAGCGAGCTCTCCGCGGCACGCGACTCGTGGTGACCAGCTACGAGACCGACCGCGGCATCGACCTGGCCCCGCGCCAGGCGGTGGAGTACGCATGCCAGAACGGACATCGATTTGAGATGCCGTTCTCGGTTGAGGCCGAGATTCCGCCGGAGTGGGAGTGCAAGGTATGCGGTGCACCCTCTCTTCTGGTGGATGGCGATGGCCCTGAGGAGAAGAAGGGGAAGCCCGCGCGTACGCACTGGGACATGCTCATGGAGCGGCGCACCCGCGAGGAGCTCGAGGAGGTGCTGGCCGAGCGGCTGGCCGTCCTGCGCTCCGGCACCATGAACATTGCCGTGCATCCGCGCGACAGCAACCGCAAGTCCGCCTGACAACCGGACGCGCTGAGCAGCAAGCACAAGGGCCGGGCCACTGCATTCCGCAGTGGCCCGGCCCTTGTGCGCCTTCGGCGGGTCGGCCGGGTCAGCGGGTCAGCGGCGGGTCCTGACGGTCCTGGCGGGGTGCGCGCGAGGGTTCCTCCTCGTCCCGGATGACCTCGCCCTGGACGATCTTGCCGTCCGGCCTGTGCATACGTGCCTGCTGGAAGGCGTCACCGAACGACCCCGGTGCGTAGCCCGCCCGGCGGTTCAGCAGCTTCTCGGCACGGCGGCCCATCAGCCGCGCGAAGGGCGGGAAGAGGCAGAGCAGGCCCAGCGCATCGGAGATCAGTCCGGGCAGCATCAGCAGCAGCCCGCCGATCATCGCGGCCGTATTGCCGCCGCCCGCCGACGCGGACGGCGCGGCCGCCGTGGGACCACCGCCGGCCTGCAGGCTCTCGGTGAGATTCCGCCACGCGCGCCGGCCGGCCCGCTTGATCACATACCCGCCGGCGACCGCACCGCCGAGCAGCAGCAGAAAGACCGTCAGACCGTTCGTGGCACGGGCGACGACGAACAGCAGCCAGATCTCCAGCACCATCCAGGCGGCCACGCCCAACGGCACGAACCGACGGGCGCGCGAGCGCCTGGGCGGGCGGGGACTCGATGGTGGCGTGGCTGCTCCGAACGTCATGCCTCAAGTGTGCCTGGCCGCACCGACAGCGCCCCCGAAGGGTCGCCGTACGGCTCCTCCCGGGCCGGTGGCGGAGCCGGCGATCAGCGGCCGCGGAGCTTGGCCACCCGGGAGCCGACGCCCCAGGCCGTGACCCGCCACAGCGCCTCCACCACGATGTCGCGGCTCATCTTGCTGTCGCCGAATTCCCGGTCGACGAAGGTGATCGGGACCTCCACGACGTGGAAGCCGGCCAGTACGGCGCGGCGGGCGAGGTCGACCTGGAAGCAGTAGCCCGCCGAGGCCACCTCTGCCAGCCCCAGGCCCCGGAGGGTCTCCGCTCGGAAGGCGCGGTAACCGCCCGTGACATCGCGGATCGGGACGTCCAGCAGGAGGCGGGAGTAGGTGCTGCCGCCGCGGGAGAGCAGCTCGCGGTACTTGGGCCAGTTCACCACGCGGCCGCCCGGCACCCAGCGCGAGCCGAGCACGAGGTCGGCGCCCTTGAGGGCGGTCAGCAGCCGTGGCAGTTCCTCGGGGCGGTGCGAACCGTCGGCGTCCATCTCCACCAGCACGCCGTAGCCGTTGTCCATGCCCCACTGGAAGCCGGCGAGGTAGGCGGCGCCGAGCCCTTCCTTGCCCTTGCGGTGCAGGACGTGGACCTGCTCGTCCTGGGCGACGAGCTCATCGGCCAGCTTGCCGGTGCCATCCGGACTGTTGTCGTCCGCGATCAGCACATGCGCCTCGGGGACGGCGGACCGCACCCGCGAGACGATCGGCTTGATGTTCTCCGCCTCGTTGTACGTCGGAATGATCACCAACGTGGTGCCGAGCGGACCGTACTGCCGCTGACCGCCGTCTGTCACTGCTGCCCCTTCTCGTCCTTCGTACGCCCCCGCCGGCCGATCACCGTCGCCGCGGCACAGGAGAGAAGCCCCACGATAGCGAGCACCCACTCGGGAGCCGCACCGACGCGGTCGGCCAACGTCGTTTCGTCGCGCAGCGGGATCCGCGCGGAGACGACGCCCTGCGTGAACTCGGGGATCTGGTGGGTGACCGTGCCGTCCGGGGCGACGACGGCGCTGATGCCGCTGGTGGCGGCGGTGACCACGGCCCGGCCGTGTTCGACGGCGCGCAGCTTGGACATGGCGAGCTGCTGTTCGGGCTGGCCGGTGCGCCCGTAGGTGGCGTTGTTGGTCTGGATGACCAGGGCTCGGGCGCCGGCGCCGACGGTCTCGTGCACGATCTCGTCGTAGGCCACCTCGAAGCAGATGACGTCGCCGAGCCGGGCGGGGCCGATCTTCAGTACGCCGGTGTGGTCGCCCGGGTAGAAGTCGCGCGGCACCCGCTGGAAACGCGTGATGATCTTGCTGAGCTGCTCCCGGAACGGCACATACTCGCCGAACGGCACCGGGTGCTGCTTGGTGTACGAGGCGCCGGGCCCCTTCTTCGGGTCCCAGACGATGCCCTCGTTGAAGACATAGCCCTTCTTGGAGGGGTGGTCGATGAGGGCGCCGACGAGTACGGGGACGCCGATCGACTTCACGGCCTCGTCGATCCGGTCGTACGCCTGCGGGTACTGGAACGGATCGAGGTCGGAGGAGTTCTCCGGCCAGATGACCAGGTCGGGCTTCTTGGCCTTGCCGGCCTTGATGTCGGCGGCGAGCTTCTCGGTGGCCGTGGCGTGATTGTCGACGATCATCATCGGGCGGCCGAGGAAGTCCATGCCCGCCTGCTGGACGTTGCCCTGCACGACAGCGATGTCAACGGTGTCATCGGCCTTGGTGGGGACGGGCACGGCCGCGCCGGCCGCGGTGAGCGCGGCGGCGAGTCCGAACGCCTCGAAGGCGGGGATCGCCCGGCGCAGCGTGCCGGAGCCGCGCAGGCCCCAGAGGATGACGGCGCACGCGGCCAGCAGCGCGCCGACGAGGGCGACGGCGAAGGTCACCAGGGGGGCGCCGCCCAGCGCGGCGAGCGGGGTGAACGGCGAGCCGGTGTTGGCGAACGCGAGCCGGCCCCAGGGGAAGCCGCCGAGCGGGAGGCGGTCGCGGGCCCATTCCTCGGCGACCCACAGGCAGGCGGCCCACAGCGGCCAGGCCGGCAGTCGTGAGGTGCCCGCGAGCGCCCCGCCCAGCAGCGTCAGGAAGAGCGCCTCGGCGAGGGAGAGGCCGATCACCGCGTCCCAGCCGACGACATGCAGCCACTTGAGCAGGATCAGGAAGAACGGCACACCGAACGCGAAGCCGGTCCAGGCGCCCTGCCGGACACTACGGCCGCGGGTCAGCAGCGAGAGCGCGGCGACGCCCAGGAGGGACAGCGGCCACAGGTCGTAGGGCGGGAAGGCGAGCGCCAGCGCGATGCCGGCGCCGATCGCGAGGCCGGTGCACGGGGCCTCGCGGCGGACCAGCGCGGCCAGCCGCCGGGCGCGCCCGGGACGGTGCGGCTCGGCGGTGGCACCTGCCTCGGCGGCCGGGCCCGTCGCGGCCGGATCCGTCGCGGCGGGCGGCACCGGGCCGTCGGGCGAGGTGCCGCTGACGGCTTCTGCTGTGGTGTCGGAACCCGATGGCACGGTCGCGGCCTTCCTGCAGGTCGTGGGGTGGTGAGCTGACCGTACATCGGGTAGCCGCGATCGCGGGTGCGGGGTGGTGAGGCGGAGGGTGTCCCTCCGGTGCGGGGCGGGCCGCGGCGTGGGCGGATCGGGGCCCGGCGCCCTTCGGGCCGACCTGGGACCCGCTGGCTGCGGGTCGACCGAAAGCCGTTGTCTACTGAGCATCCGGGCCCCACCCGGGTCGCACCTTCCCCCAGGCTCGTGAGGAGCAGGGAGGGACCCCCAGCCGGCCGAAACCTTCCGTCGCGCCGTGCCTCTGGTCCTGGACCTGGCTCCCAGTGGCGGTGTGCCGGTGTGGCGCACCGCCCCATGGCCCAGCTGCGTTCGACGACTGCGCGGAGCTCTCCCGATCGGACGTCCTTCGGTGGACTCGGCAGAACCTACCGGCCGTCGACCGCCTGCTGTCAACAGGTGCTCCGCCTGCGTCGATTTCGCGTCGCCCCAGGTCAGCGGCGAGCGCCCGCGGGTGGGGCGAGTAGCTGCAAGCGCCCGCTCCCGGGGCACCTGCCCACCCGATGTCACTCGATCGGCCGCCGGAAGACGGTGCGGCCGCCGACGACGGTGCGCAGGCACACCGGGAGGTCGTTGCCGGGGGTGAGATCGGGCAGGCCGGGGGTGCCGGAGCGGGGGTCGGTGGACCAGCGCTCCACTCGCTCGTCGGGGGCCTGGACGATCAGGTCGCCGGTGCGCCAGACCGCGTAGTCGGCGGGGGCGCCGGGCACCAGGACGCCGGCGTCGTCGCGGCCGATGGCGCGCCAGCCGCCCCGGGTGTGGGCGGTGAACGCGGCGCGCGCGGAGATGCCGTGGGCGCGGGTGCGGTGGAAGACGGCGGCGCGCACGGTGCCCCAGGGGTCGAGCGGGGTGACCGGGCTGTCGGAGCCGAGGGCGAGCGGGACACCGGCCTTGAGCAGGGCGGCGTACGGGTTGAGGGTGCGGGCGCGGTCGGCGCCGAGACGTGCGGCGTACATGCCGTCCGCGCCGCCCCAGGCCGCGTCGAAGGCGGGCTGGACGGAGGCCGTCAGGGCCAGGTCGGCGAAACCGGCGATGGTGTGGTCGGTGAGCATTTCGGCGTGTTCGACGCGGTGCCGGGCGGCGCGGACGCGGGCCAGGCCGACCCGGTCGGCGGCGGCCCGCGCGCCGTCGACGACGGTGGTCAGGGCGGCGTCGCCGATGGCGTGGAAACCGGCCTGGAGACCGGCCTCGGTGCAGGCGGCGACATGGGCGGCGACGGCCGCCGCGTCGAGCTGTCCGGCCCCGGTGTGGCCGGCGTCCGCGTACGGGGCGTGCAGGTGGGCGGTGTGCGAGCCGAGCGAACCGTCGGCGAAGAGATCGCCGGCCGCGCCGGTCGCGCCGAGCTCGCGGATCCGCTCCGCGTCCTTTGCTGATGCGATCAGCTCGGCCCAGTAGCCCACGACCCGCGGGCTGTTGACGCCGCTGTCGGCACCGCCGTCGACATTGTCGGCCGCCAGGGCGAGCAGCGCGGTGAAGTCGTCCTCGCCGGAGATCTCGGGGCCCGCGCATTCGTGGATGCTGCCGATGCCGAGGGAGGCGGCATGGGCGAGGGCGGCGGCCTGGGCGTCGGCGCGCTGGGCCGGGGTGATCGTGGCGTGCGCGGCCTTCCGTACGGCGTGGTGGGCGTCGCCGGTCAGCGGGGCGTCGGGGTGGAACCCGGCCCGCTCGCGAATGCCGGGAACGAGGTCCAGCAGGGCCGTGGTGACGACGGCGGAGTGCACGTCGACGCGGGTGAGATAGAGGGGACGGCCGCCGGTGGCGGCGTCCAGTTCGGCGCGGGCGGGCGGGCGCCCCTCGGGCCAGGCGCTGGCGTCCCAGCCGTGCCCGAGCAGGATCTTGTCGGCCGGGCGGGCGTCGGCGTGGGCGCGGATGCGGGCCAGTGCGTCGGAGAGGGTGGTGGCGCCGGCCAGGTCGAGTCCGGTGAGCGCGAGGCCGGTCGCCGTGGTGTGCACATGTGCGTCCGTGAACGCCGGGGTGACGAGCGCGCCGTCGAGCTGGATGATCTCGTCGACGCCGTCCGCGAAGGAGTCGGCGGCGCCTTCCTCGCCGACCCATGCGACGCTGCCGCCCTCCACGACCATGGCGGTGGCGAAGGGGTCCGCGGGGCTGTGCACCTCACCGCCCCGGAGGAGGACGGTGCGGGGCCGGTCAGAGCCGGGAAGGTGCCGACGGGGTCCATCGGGGATGCGCTCGCTCATACCGGACAGTTTGGCCCCTGCGCGCGGACGGACCGCGCGCGGGGGCCGCTTACGGGTCGGCGGGCTTTGAACGGTCGGCAGGCCGACCGCCCGTCAGATGCGCGGCGGCCGGGCCTCGTACGGGGTCGAGAGGACGACGGTCGTACGCGTGGAGACCCCGGCCAGCGTGCGGATGCGGGTGAGCAGGTGCTCCAGCTCCAGGGGGGTGGCGACCCGGACCTTGAGGATGTAGTTCTCGTCGCCGGCGACGCTGTGGCAGGCCTCCAGCTCGGGGACCTCCGCGAGCCGCTCGGCGATGTCGTCCGGCGCGCTGGGATCGAAGGGTTTGACCGAGATGAAGGCCGTGAGCGGCAGGCCCACGGCTTCGGGGTCCACGATCGCCGCATAGCCCCGTATGACACCGCGCTGCTCGAGTCGGCGCACGCGCTGGTGCACCGCCGAGGTGGACAGGCCGGTGGCCTTGCCCAGGTCGGTGTAGCTCATCCGCCCGTCCTTGACGAGCAGCTCCACGATTTGTCGGTCCAACTCCTCCACCCGCTCAACCTACTGTGCTCGGGCGCGTATGCGCAGCGCGCGCCGGATCGTGGACACCCTGCGCCGGGCAGTGTGACGAATGCCACACACGTGAATCGTCGTGTGTCAAGGCTCCGCGATTATGCGCGCGGCATGAAGGGAATTGCTGGTGGTGGCCGGGACCGCCCGTCACAGGAAGTCAGCGGTCCGATGGGGGCCCACCCGAGGGGGATGGACATCATGCGACGCCTTAAGCAGGAATCCGCTGCGGCGAACGTCGGCGCCCAGGAGGGCGAAAGTATCGGTCTCGTCGGCGGCGACGGTACGCACGAGGCCTTCGAAACCTTTGACATCTACCGTGTGACCTGCCCGGACTGCGGGCAGCCGATCGCACTGCTGGCGGACGAGGACGCACTTCCCGAGCATGCGCTGTGCCCCTCCCCGTGGAACCCGTTCGGCCTGACGGTGTGCCAGGGCTCGGGCCGCCCGGTGGCCGACGCCCCGTCGACCGACGACACCCTGGACACCCAGGAGCAGGACGCGGCGATGCTGCTGACGCTCCCGGAGAGCCTGGACTGGCGCCGCCAGCCCTTCTCGCACATCGGCGGGCCCGGCTCGCGCCCGGTCCGGGTGCCCCGGATGCGCCGCGGCGCCTGACCGCCCGACCTGTAGAGCCCGCCCGACCTGTAGAACCGTCCGGCCGTACCGTTTCACCAGTAGCGGCCGTCGATCATCGCCTCCAAGGTGTCCCGGTGCAGGATCAGCGCATCGGCGTCGGCCGGTACGGGCACCTCCCCGAAGTGGACCTGGCGGTATGCCACCCGCAGCATCACGACGGCATGCCGCAGGGCCGCGTAGAGGGTGTGGAATTCCATGTCGCGCGGCGTGTGGCCGGTCAGTCGGGCATAGCGCCGCTCGACGCGGTCGCGGCTCAGGAAGTCGGGCAGTCCCCGCTGGCCGCTGCCCACCGTGAGGTCCTGGAAGAAACGGTGGAGGTAGATCATCCACCCCAGGTCGAGTTCGCGGGGGCCCAGGGCGGCCATTTCCCAGTCCAGGACGGCGGCCGGTGCGAAGCCGTCGTAGACGATATTGCCGATCCGGGCGTCTCCCCAGGTCAGCACGGTCTCACCAGGGTCGGACGGCCAGTGCCCGGCTAGCCAGTCGAAGCCTCGCTCAATGACCGGGGAGCGCGGTCGTCCCTCGACCACCCATGCGTAATAGGCGCGTTGGGCCTCGACATGCCGGTGCAGTGCGGTCCCGGGCCCGCTCCCGGGCGCGCCCAGGAACCCCGCCTCCTCGCACGGGACTTGGTCATGGAGGCGGGCGAGGACCGAGACGCTGGCGGCTTCCAGGTGTGCGCGGTCGTCGTCGCCGGCGTCGTGCAGCCAGTTTCCCTCGTACGTATAGGGCATGACGTCCGGCGGGACGCGGCCGACGGCGCGTTCCATGACGAAGAAGGGCGCGCCGAGGTGCGCCGGGTCCTCTTCGAGCCAGAGGGTGCGGGGCACGGGGAGGTCGGTGCGGTCGGCGACCAGGCGCATGGTGCGGTACTGGCGGGCCATGTCGTAGCGCGGGAAGACCGTGTACGCGGCGGGGTCGGCGGCCAGGCGCAGCGCGCAGGACATGGGGGTGCCGGGGGGCGGCGGCTCCGGGTGGTCGATGTCGAAGAGCAGCGTCTCGCTGGACATGCCGTTGGAGTCGGGGACGGTCGCCCCGGTGGCGCGGGCGCCGGGGAGCCTGGTGTCGAGCCAGGCGGTGAGCCGGCGGGTGAGGGTTTCGGGGTCGCGGGTGGTGGTGCGGGGGCGGGGAGCGGTGGTCATCGGCCGGCCTCCCCCGCGACGTCGCCGTAGCCGGTGAAGCCGCTCGGGTCGTGCCGGCCGAAACTGCCGTGCTCGAAGATGCCGTGGCCGGTGCGGCCGTCGAGGGTGAAGCGGGCGGCATGGTCGGTGACGCCGTAGGCGGCGTGGGGGTGTGCCGAGGGGTCGGAGAGGTCATAGCTGCGGCGGTCGGTCCAGCCGCGGCCGCGCCAGGTGCCGTGCTGCCAGTCGTCGGCGGGAGGGTAGCCGGCGCCGACGGCCAGGGGTGAGGAGGTGAGGATCTCCGCGGTGAGTTCGAGGGGCTTGCGGGACGGGTCGGTGAGGTGGATGACGGCGCGCTCGGGGATGGGGGCACCCACTGCTCGAACGGAGTTGAGAGCTTGGGGGCGGGTGCCGGGCCGGTAGGTGATGTCCGTGTGGGGCCAGCCGAGCTGGACGTCGTGGTGGCCCTCGCGTACCAGGAGGGCCTCGTTCAAGGTGCGATGGCCGTCGGCGTCCTCCTGGACGATGACCATGACGAAGCGGTCGTCGAAGCGCACCGGGCACCACACCCAGTGGAAGCCCTCGGGCCGCAGCTCCTCGGCGGCCCGGCCGCCGTCCTCGCCGGGGATCGGACGTACGCCCCAGCTGCGGTCGCGGGTGCCGGTCCACTCCCCCGCGGTGACCGCGAGCTCCTCCCCCGCGACGCGGATGACGCCGGTGACGGTGCCCGCCTGGACGAACCGCCGGCCCTCCAGCGTCAGCCGGTCGCCGCGGTACTGGGTGTGGTGCGGCTCCCAGGTGGCGGGGAAGGCCGCGGTCCAGGTCAGGTCGTAGGCGAGGCCGTCCGGGTCGTCGGGGTCGGCGGCGCAGGTCAGCCGCAGCCGGCTGAGCGGCTGCTCGACGGTGATGCTGAGCGGCCCGACGGTGAGCGCGAGGCGGTCGTCGGTGAGCGCGTCGGAGGCACGTACGGCGTGCAGCCGGTCGCCGAGGCGGAGGGTGGCATAGGCGTCGATGACGCCGGTGTTGGGGTAGACGCCGAGGCCGGCGATGAGCAGGGCGCGCCCGGAGTGGTCCAGGACGTGGAAGATGCACCGGTCGTAGGCGTTGCGGTCGCCGGTGGCGACATGGCGCATGGACAGCGGGACCTGGTGGATCGGGTATTCGTCGAGCGCGATCGGGCGGTCGGGCACGGTCTCCTCCTGGGCGCGCATGGGGTATGGGGTCGCCCGGGGTGCGGTCCCGGCCGCTGCGACAAGGGAGTTGACGGTACGTCAGCTAGCGGCGGACGGCCATACCCAAGGCCGCGCGTAACCGGCTCCAGGCGACTCCAGCTGTTACTGTCAGGGGGTCGAATTCGGGCCGAACCCCACCCCGATCCCAGGGAGCGACAGTGACCCCAACACCCCTGCACTGCCCGCGCTGCGGACGCCGGGCGGAGGACCTCGGCGGCTGCCCGGCCTGCGCCAAGGAGGGCATCGGCGTCAATACGCCGCCGCCGCTCGCGGATCTGACCGGGCTGGATCTCGCGTCGTACCCGGGCGGACCGTGGGGCTGGCCGGATGCCGTGCCGGTGCCCGGTCCACCCGTCACCCTCGGAGAGGGGAACACCCCGAACATCCGACTGCGCACAACGGGCGGCGACGCCCAACAGGACGCCGGTTCGGGCGAGTTGTGGCTGAAATTCGAGGGCGCCAACCCGACCGGGTCGCACAAGGACCGGGCGATGGCCGTCGGTCTCGCCGCGGCGGTGGCGGCCGGCGCTGACACCGTCCTCGCGGCATCGTCCGGCAACGCCGGCGCGGCGGCCGCGGCATACGCGGCGCGGGCCGGGCTGCGCTGCGTGGTGTTCACCAACGAGGCGGTCCCGGCGGGTCTGCGGGCGCAGATCGATGCGCTGGGAGCCGAGCGGGTGCTGCACCGGGGCACCGTGGCGGAGCGGAACGCGGCGATGGCGAAGGCCGTCGAGGAGCGCGGCTGGTACCCGCTGACCTGCTTCGCCGCGGTCCCGCCCGGCTCGAACCCGTATGCCGACGAGGGCTACAAGTCGGTCGCGTACGAGCTGGCGCGGGACTTCGCCGGGCGGCGGATCGACACCGTCGTGGTGCCCACCAGCCGGGCCGATCTGCTGGCCGGAATCGGCCGTGGTTTCCGGGAGTTGGTGGCCGCGGGGCTGGTGGCGGCGGAGCCCCGGCTGGTGGCCGCCGAACCGGCACCGCGGGCCCCTTTGACCGCCGCGCTGCGCTACACCGACCGGGCGGACCAGGAGCGTGCGCGAGTGGTGGACGGCCCCACCGTGGCGTTCTCGGTGGGCGGGGAGCGGCCGTGCTGGCAGGGGCTCGACGCCTTGTGGCGCACCGGCGGCACGGCCGTCGCGGTGACCGACGAGGTGACCCTCGCCGAACACCGCCGGCTGGCGGCCGAGGGACTGCTCCTGGAGCCGTCGTCCGCGGTCGGCGTCGCGGTGGCACGCGATCTGGTGCGGGAACCCGGTTCACTGGTGATCACGATCGGAACGGCGACCGGGCTCAAGCAGCTGGGCGACCATGGCCTGTCCGATGGGTCGGGGTCGGACACGCCCTAGGGACGGACCCGGGCGGGCCGGACGGCGACGACTGCGCGACGCGCCCGGCCCGCCCCTCGTTCAGCGCGACTCGGGACCCGCCAGATGCCGGGCGATCACGATCCGCTGGATCTGGTTGGTGCCCTCGACGATCTGGAGGACCTTGGCCTCGCGCATATAGCGCTCGGCCGGGAAGTCCTGGGTGTAGCCGTAGCCGCCGAGGAGCTGGACGGCGTCGGTGGTGGCCCGCATCGCGGCGTCCGTGCAGAAGAGCTTGGCCATCGCCGCTTCCTTGGAGAAGGGGCGGCCCTCGTCACGCAGTCGTGCGGCGGTGAGGTAGAGGGCGCGGCCGGCCTCGATCTGGGTCGCCATGTCGGCCAGCATGAAGCGCAGACCCTGGAAGTCGGCGATCGGCCGGCCGAACTGCCGCCGCTCGGCGGTGTACGAGAGGGCCTCGTCCAGCGCCGCCTGGGCGACGCCGATGGCGCAGGCCGCGATGCCGAGGCGGCCGGAGTCCAGCGCGGAGAGGGCGATCGCGAAGCCCTGGCCCTCGTCGCCGATGCGGCGGTCGTCGTGCACCCGGACGCCGTCGAAGTGCAGCTGGGCCGTCGGGGAGCCCTTCATGCCCATCTTGCGCTCGGGCGGCGCCGCGCTCAGGCCCTCGGCGTCGCCGGGGACGAGGAAGGCCGTGATGCCGCGGGGGCCGCTGCCGCCGGTGCGTGCCAGGACGGTATAGAAATCGGCCACGCCGCCGTGGGTGGTCCACGCCTTGGTGCCGTTGATCGTCCAGGTGTCGCCCTCCCGGGTGGCGCGGGTGGTCAGGGAGGCCGCGTCGGAACCCGAGGAGGGTTCGGAGAGGCAGTACGCGCCGAGGAGCCCGCCGCCGAGCATGGCCGGCAGGTGTTCGGTGCGCTGTTCCTTGGTGCCGTAGCCGGCGAGGGCGTGGCAGGCGAGGGTGTGCACGCTGACGCCGAGGCCGACGGTGAGCCGGACGGCCGCGAGTTCTTCCAGGACCTGGAGGTAGACCTCGTAGGGCTGGTCGCCGCCGCCGAACTCCTCGGCGTACGGGAGGGAGAGCAGCCCGGACTCGGACAGCAGGGTGAAGGTCTCGCGCGGGAAGCGCCCGGCGTCCTCTTCCTCGGCCGCCGTGGGCCTTATCTCTCGCTCGGCCAGCTCTCGGACGAGTGTCATCAGGTCGCGGGCTTCCTCGGTGGGCAACCTGCGATCCACCGGCCGGGGGCCGTACTCGGTCATGGCGGCGCTCTCCTCCCTGTCGGGCGCTGCGGCGACGCACGCGCGGGGGTGAGGCGGCGGCGCCGGTTTCCGTATGTGCCGAGCCGATGATCGCCCTCCGGGTCTCGGACCGGGCATGACCTGCGGCTGCGGCGCTAGGAGTATGCCCGATCGGCGGCCCCGCGTCACGGGTTGATCATCATCAGTCGGCAGATACGGGCCGGGCTCACCCCCGTCACGAAATTGGTCCGAACCATTGACCTCACTGGTCTAGTCCTTCTACCTTCTCCCCAACGTTCTCACCGCGTTCATGCCAATTCCGAGCGCGGGTCAGGTCAGGCTCCACATCCCTCGCCCCCCTCCGAGGAGACGACATGCTCAGACCGCACCGGAAGCGATCGCCGCGCAGGCTGATCGCCGCCGCCACCGCCCTCTGTACGGCGGCGCTGGCCGGCACGCTGCTCGCCCAGTCGGCCACCGCCCACCCGGCCGGCGCCCCCACCGCGCAGCGCCCGTCCGTGGTCGCCAAGCCGGCCGCCGCGGGCGACAAGGTCGTCGGATACTTCACCAACTGGGGTGTCTACGACCGCAATTACCACGTCAAGAACATCGAGACGTCGGGCTCTGCGGGCAAGCTCACGCACATCAACTACGCCTTCGGCAACGTCCAGGGCGGCAAGTGCGCCATCGGCGACTCCTACGCCGACTACGACAAGGCATACACCGCGGACCAGAGCGTCGACGGCAAGGCGGACACCTGGGACGACGGCGCGCTGCGCGGCAACTTCAACCAGCTGCGCAAGCTCAAGAAGCTGCACCCGGGCCTCAAGGTGATCTGGTCGTTCGGCGGTTGGACCTGGTCGGGCGGCTTCACCGAGGCCGCCAAGAACCCCGACGCGTTCGCGCAGTCCTGTCTCGACCTGGTCGAGGACAAGCGCTGGGCGGATGTCTTCGACGGGATCGACATCGACTGGGAGTACCCCAACGCCTGCGGTCTTACCTGTGATACCAGTGGTAAGGAGGCGTTTACCCATGTCATGAAGGCGCTTCGGTCGAAGTTCGGGCAGGACAACCTGGTCACCGCGGCGATCACCGCGGACGCCTCGGACGGCGGGAAGATCGACGCCGCCGACTACGCGGGCGCGGCCCAGTACGTCGACTGGTACAACCCGATGACGTACGACTACTTCGGCGCGTGGGACGCCAAGGGCCCGACGGCGCCGCACTCCCCGCTCTCGTCGTACGACGGCATTCCCAAGGCCGGGTTCAACACCACCGACACCACCAAGAAGCTCAAGGACCTCGGCATCCCGGCCGGCAAGCTGCTGCTGGGCATCGGCTTCTACGGCCGCGGCTGGGCGGGCGTCACCCAGGACGCGCCGGGCGGTACGGCGACCGGTGCGGCGGCCGGCAAGTACGAGGCGGGCATCGACGACTACAAGGTGCTCAAGGACCGCTGCCCGGCCACCGGCAAGGTGGGCGGTACCGCGTACGCCAAGTGCGGTGACCAGTGGTGGAGTTATGACACTCCGGAGACCATCGGCACCAAGATGGCCTTCAAGGACGCGCAGGGCATGGGCGGCACGTTCTTCTGGGAGCTGAGCGGTGACACCGCCAACGGCGAGCTGATCAAGTCGATCAAGTGAGCCTGGGAAAGGTCAACCAGCCCTGAACACAAGGGAGTTGCGAGGGCGGGAGGCTTCGATGGCCTCCCGCCCTTGCGTGTTCCGATGGGGGCTGACGGAGCCTCAGCCGACCGGCCGGGACGGCGCCGGACAGCGCGGCTCGTACTCCTCTATCAACCGGAGGGTGTCCCCCAGCCCGCGTACCAGCAGCGCTACGACCGTCTCGCGCGGCACCTCCTGGTCCGCGATCCAGTGGAGGGTGACGCCCTCGACACTGGAGAGCCAGCCGGTCAGCGCGGTACGGGCGAGCGCCGGAATGGACTCCCGGCCCCAGGCGCCGACCGCGATGGTGGCCAGCAGCCGGGCGCGGACGGCGTCCCGGATCGCCAGCACCTCGGTGTCGAAGCCGACGCCGCCGGTCACGATGGTGCGGTAGGCGGCCTGGTTGTGCTGGGCGTAGCGCAGATATCCGTCGACGGTGCGGTGGACGCGTTCGGCCGGCGGAAGGTCGTGGGTGGCGGCGGCGCGCTCGACGAGTTCGGCCACGGCGTCCTCGATGACGGCGAGGTAATAGCCGCGCTTGTTGGTGAAGTAGTAGTAGATCAGGCCCTTGGCGACGCCGGCGTGCTGGGCGATGTCGTCCATGGACAGTGCGTCGTACGAGGTGTCGGCGAATAACTTCCGCCCGGTGGCTATGAGTTCGGTGCGACGCGCCTGCGAGCGTTCGGTGGCGCGGCCCGCCGTCGGACCGGTCCGTGCGCGCTGTTGACTATTATTCAAATTCGGTCCTAGTCTCCAACTGCCAAGGATTTTGCGCAGTATGACAGGACGTCACCACCTGCGGAGTTATCTCGTTCGGCTCCGTGGGGGCTCGAAGAAGCACTTCCCTCGCGCACTCGACCGCTGCCCCGGGGAGGACGCAGTGAGCTCAACGATCGGTACCTCCGACGCACCGCCCGAGGGGCGGACCTCCTGGAAGAAGACCGCCGTGGTCGCCCTGCCCGCGCTGCTCGCCGTGGGCGCGCTGGCGACGGTGATGGCCCAGGGCGCACTGGCCGCTTCCTTCGCCGTGTCCGGCACCAACTTCCAGGTCTCCTCCGGCAAGTTGACCAGTAGCGGCCTCGCCTCGTACGTCCATACCGACCGCGACACGGACGGCCGCGGCCACCCCGTCGCACTGCTCGGCATCGGCAAGGCCACGCTCGCCGACATCTGCCAGTCCGCTCAGGTCAGAACTCCGGTGGGCACGGTGGTGTTCAAGCTGACCGCGGGCGGCAAGGCCGGTGCGGTGTCCGCCGACAGCCTGGTCATCGACGGCGAGGACCTGGTGGGCGACGCCCGCTTCGGCACCGCCCAGATCGGGCGCGACGCCGCCACGCTCGACGCCGTGCCGGGGGTGCGCGGCCCGAAGGGGAAGTTCGGACTCCAGGCCGGGGACATCGAGGTCGCCGGGGTGAAGTCGCATGCCTGGTCGGCCACCGGTGGCAACTTCCGCCTCAAGGGGCTGCGGGTGAGCGTCAGCCTGGACGGCGCGAAGTGTTTCTGAGCGCGGGCCGGGCCCGCTGGGCCGCCCGGCTCGACCGTACGCTGCCGTGGCCCGAGCGGCGGGCCGTACTGCGGCGCTGGCGGCGCACCCGGCCGTTCTGGGCCGGGCTGCTGCTGCTCCTCGGCGGCGCCGAACTGCTGCTGGTCCCGCTGTCGCCACTGACCGTACTGGTGAGTCTGGGCCTGGGCGGGCTGGCCGCACTGGGCATCGGCCTGGCACTGATGGTGGCGGGACTGTTCCTCTGGTACGCACCGGCCGCACACCACTATGTGAGCATCAACGCGCTGATCCTGTCGGTGCTCTCCTTCGCCGCGACGAACCTCGGCGGCTTCCTGGTGGGCATGGGGCTGGGGATCGCGGGCAGCGCGATGGGGTTCGGGTGGACGACGCCGGTGCCGGGATCCGGCGGGGGGCGGGGATCCGATGGGGCACAGGGCTCAGATGGGGTGCAGGACTCCGGAGGGGTGCGGGACTCCGATGGAGTGTTGGACGCCGATGGGGTCCTGGAAGCCCAGGGGAACGCGCCTTCCGAAGGTGCCCCGCCGGCCGGGGCCGAGACGAGGGGCGGTGGCGGTGGCGGTGCCGGCGCCCGCAGCAAGGCCCTCGCCGTAGGGCTGCCGATCGCGCTCCTCGCGGCCGTCGGCGGACCGGCCCAGAAGGCCGACGCGGCCCCCGTGCCGGCTCCGTCCACCCCGCCGACCGTGACCACGACCCTGTTCGCGCCGCAGGGCTTCACACTCGCCGGGGTCACCGAGGTGCCCACCGCCAACGGGCCGGTCAAGGCGATGGTGCTGAAGATGAAGGCCGCCTCGCTCACCGACTACCACCTGACCACCCGCGACGGCGGCCCCGAACTCAGCCTGAAGGCCGACTCGTTGGACCTCAGCGGCGAGGTGACCCTCTACCTCACCAAGTTCAGCGGCTGCCTGGAGGGCCTGGTCTGCCTCACCTTCACCCCCGACACCCTGCCCGTACCACCGGTCGTCCCGCCGTTCGTCTTCATGACGGACGTGGCCGCCGAGCAGGCACTGGTCACCTCCGACCTGATCACCGCCGATGGGCTGCGGCTGCGGGCGGTCGGCGACTGGTAAACCCGGTCCCGGCGCGCCTCCCTGGCGGGGTTTACGGCCTCGCCCCGTACGAGCACCATCGGGCGTACGGGGGGCAGCGGCCGCGGCGGAGAGGTGACACGTGGGCAATCCTTGGCTGGCGATGGAGTCGGGCGCCGACCCGGCCGAACGCACCCGTACGGTACGCCGCGCCCATGCGGCGTTCCTGGCGGGCGGGACGGTGGCACCGCTGGTCAGACGGGTGGTCGCCGAATCCTGGCGCCGGTCGGCGGACGCCAGGGCGGCCTGCGACGGCGCCGCCCCCGTCGAGCTGGACGAGGCCGCGCTGCGCGCCTACCGGGACGGGCATCCGCTCGCCCGCGCGATGCCCGTCTTCCGGGAGTTGCTGGGCGCCATCGCGCAGGACGGGGCCCATCTGATGGCGGTCTGCGATCCGCAGGGACGGCTGCTGTGGGTCGAGGGGCACCCCGGGGTACGGCGCAGCGCGGAGCGGATGAACTTCGTCGTCGGGGCCCGCTGGGACGAGCGGCACGCCGGCACCAACGCGCCGGGTACCGCGCTCGCCGCCGACCACGCCGTACAGATCTTCGCCGCCGAGCACTACAACCGGCAGGTGCAGCGCTGGACGTGCGCCGCGGCACCGCTGCACGATGCGCGGACCGGGCGGCTGCTGGGGGCCGTGGACATCACCGGCGGCAATCATCTGGCGAGCCCGCACAGCCTGGCCCTGGTGCAGGCCACCGCCCGCGCGGCGGAGGCCCATCTGGCCGCGTGCACAAGGCAGTTGGGGGTCTGTCTGACGGCCCTGGGCCGGGATGAGGCGCTGCTGGTCGTGGACGGGAAGCGGCTGCGGCTCGGCCGCCGGCACAGCGAGATCATGGTGCTGCTGTCCCGGCACCCGGAAGGGCTGACGGGCGAGCGGTTATCGGTGCTGCTGTACGGCGAGCGCGAGACGCGCCCGGTGACGCTGCGGGCCGAGATGTCCCGGCTGCGGAAGCTCGTCGGCCCGCTGCTGGAGGCCCGCCCGTACCGTCTCGCCCGGCCGGTCGAGACCGATCTGACCACCGTCGAGGCGGATTTGACCACTGGCGAGCTGACCAGCGCACTGGATACCTACCGCGGTCCGCTGCTGCCGTCGTCCGAGGCACCGGGCGTACGGCGGCTGCGCGCCGCGCTGGAGGACCGGCTGCGGCGCGCACTGCTGGTCACGCGGGACCCTGACCAGTTGCGCCGATGGACACAGACGGCCTGGGGCGAGGAGGACCTGGAGATCTGGGAGGCCCTGGTGGACACCCTGCCGGAGCATTCACCGGCGCGCGCCGCGCCCAGAGCCACGGCGGACCGGCTGCGCGTGGCGTACGGACTGGCCGGTGACTCCCCGGCGAAGGCGACCGGTTGAGCGAAATCCGGCGTACAGGCCGGCCCCACCGGTTCGGCCCACCAACCCCCGGCGCGCCAACCGCCGCCCCGCCCACCGGCCGCCGCCCCGCCACGCAACGTCGGCGCAACCTTCGCCGCCCTAGCCTGCGCGCAACGCCCGCCGCACGGGAGCGGCGGGCACCGCGCCGACAGTGATTGGGAGGCCGCCCCATGGCCCGTTACGCCAGCCCGGGTTCCGCCGAGGCCGTCATGACCTACCGGACCCGCTACGACCACTGGATCGGTGGCGAGTTCGTGGCGCCCGCACTGGGCCGGTACTTCGAGAATCCGACGCCGGTCAACGGTCAGCCGTTCACCGAGATCGCGCGCGGCACGGCCGAGGACGTGGAGCGCGCGCTGGACGCGGCGCACGCGGCCGCGCCCGGCTGGGCCCGTACCGCCCCGGCCGACCGCGCCGCCGTCCTCCACAAGATCGCCGACCGGATGGAGCAGCATCTGGAGGCGCTGGCGGTCGCCGAGAGCTGGGAGAACGGCAAGCCCGTGCGGGAGTCGCTGGCGGCCGACATCCCGCTCGCCGTCGACCACTTCCGTTACTTCGCGGGCGCCCTGCGCGCTCAGGAGGGCAGCCTCTCCGAGATCGACGAGGACACCGTCGCCTACCACTTCCACGAGCCGCTCGGGGTGGTCGCCCAGATCATCCCCTGGAACTTCCCCATCCTGATGGCGGCGTGGAAGCTCGCCCCCGCGCTGGCCGCCGGCAACGCCGTGGTCCTCAAGCCGGCCGAACAGACCCCCGCCTCGGTGCACTTCCTGATGTCCCTCATCGCGAATCTGCTGCCGCCCGGCGTCGTCAACATCGTCAACGGCTTCGGCGTCGAGGCCGGCAAACCGCTGGCGTCCAGCCCGCGGGTGGCCAAGGTCGCGTTCACCGGCGAGACCACGACCGGCCGTCTGATCATGCAGTACGCGTCCGAGCATCTGCGGCCCGTGACACTCGAACTGGGCGGCAAGAGCCCCAACATCTTCTTCGACGACGTCTCGTCCCTGGTGGACGACTTCCAGGACAAGGCCCTCGAAGGCTTCACCATGTTCGCCCTCAACCAGGGCGAGGTGTGCACCTGCCCGTCCCGTGCACTGATCCAGCGCGGCCACTACCGGGACTTCCTGGCGGCCGGCGTGGCCCGTACGGAGAAGATCGTCCAGGGGCATCCGCTGGACACCGACACCATGATCGGCGCGCAGGCGTCCAACGACCAGTTGGAGAAGATCCTCTCCTACCTGGACATCGGCCAGAAGGAGGGCGCCCGCGTCCTCACCGGCGGCGCCCGTGCCGAGCTCGGCGGCGAGCTGGAGGGTGGCTACTACGTCCGGCCGACCATCTTCGAGGGCAGCAACGACATGCGCGTCTTCCAGGAGGAGATCTTCGGCCCGGTGGTGGCCGTGGCACCGTTCACCGATTTCGACGACGCGATCGGCATCGCCAACGACACGCCGTACGGCCTCGGCGCGGGCGTCTGGACCCGGGACGGCTCCACCGCCTACCGGGCGGGCCGTGCGATCCAGGCCGGCCGCGTCTGGACGAACTGCTACCACGCCTACCCCGCGCATGCGGCGTTCGGCGGCTACAAGCAGTCCGGCATCGGCCGGGAGAACCACAAGATGATGTTGGACCACTATCAGCAGACGAAGAACCTCCTGGTGTCCTACTCGCCGAGGAAGCTCGGCTTCTTCTAGGGGGTATGAGAAATGGCGCCTGAACTGGGCTTTTGCCCGTCAGGCGCCTATCGCTCGGCCCGCTCAGAGCAGGGCCCGGCTTGCGCGGTAACTTCCAGTTTCCCCCACAGCCATCCCGCTCCTGACCAGCTCTTCCGGTCCTTTTCCGGTCCAAGTCCCGACTCACCCCGCAGGCGTCGCGCCCTGGCTGAAGCGGTCCCACTCCTGCATGGACTGCTCGATGAGGCGGTTGGCCTGCTCCCGTCGCGGTCACCGGCTTCAAGGCGATCCGCCACGCGAAGCTGACGGAGCTGGACGCCCAGCCTTTCACCCTGATAACCGGGCAGAACGGCTCCGGCAAGACCGCGATGTTCCAAGCCCTGCACCGCCGAGGGTGCAAGGGTCGCGGCCACCGCCGCTGAGGCGGTCGCGGCGAACACCCTGATCGTCGTTTGTCTTTGGACGACACCTCGGTCGACGAGGTGCTGGCCGGCACCGACCTGGCCGACAGGGACCTGGTCAACCTGACCGCCAGCACCCCTGCCCAGGGGACATCGACCCCACGTCACTCGCCCCGCTGCTCGCTGACTGGCTCGTCGCGGTGGCCCCGGCAGTTCGCCAGACCGCTGACCATCTGCGGAGCGGCGACTACACCAAGGGCGTCGTCGCCAACCTCGCCATGCAGGTGGCCGGCACGCCGACCTTCCTGAACACCGCCGAGCAGCAGGGTGTCGGCCCGCAACTGCTCAGCCCCTACTTCGCGCTGATGCGCCGTCGCCTGGCCGAAGGCAGCGGCTACGACGTGCTCAGGCGCGTACAGATGCCCGCCAAGCTCGATCGCGTACCGATGCGCGTTCCCGTCGTGCTGCGCGAGGACGGATCGGTCCACTGCCGCGACTACCGGACGGTCCCGCGCGGTCTCACGCTCGGAGCCACCGAGTCGGGCAAGTCCCTCACGGTGGGCCGCCGACGCGTCGCATCGTGGTTGTCCCCGGGCCTGGGCGGGCGCTCAACCAGGCAGTGGGACGGCGGAGAGTCGCTCGGCGACGAAGCCGGTGACATCGGCGACGTTCTCGCTGATGAAGAAGTGACCACCGGGGAACACCCGCAGTTCGAAGGCGCCAGTGGTGTGCTCCTGCCAGGCGGCTGCCTCGTCCTGGGCGGTACGGGGGTCGTCGGCGCCGGTCAGAACGGTGACCGGGCAGCGTACGGGCGGTTCCGGTGTGAACCGGTAGGCGCCCAGGGCTTGGTAGTCGGCGCGCAGCGGCTCCATGATCATCTCAAGCATCTCGTCGTCTCCCAGCAGCCGGGGATCCGTGCCACTCAGCTCCCGGATCTCGGCGAGCAGGCTCTCGTTGCTGCTCAGGTCGACGTTCTCGTCCCGATGGCGGGACGGAGCTCGCCGCCCGGACAGGAAGAGCGCCACCGGTGAGGTGTTGAGTTCCCGCTCGAACCTCCGTGTCACCTCGAACGCCAAGAGTGCCCCCATGCTGTGGCCGAAGAACGCCATCGGGCGGTCCGCGAATTCCCGCAGCCGGTCGAACAGAAGGTCCGCCAGGACGTGCAGATCGGTCACACAAGGCTCATCGCGCCGGTCTTGACGCCCCGGATACTGCAGGGCGAGCGCGTTGAACCGGTCCGACAGGGAGGTGCAGAAAGGCCGGTAATAGCTGGCGGAACCACCTGCATGGGGAAAGTGGACGAGATGGAGTGCCTCGGCGGGACCCGGTGAATAGCTGCGGATCCACCGGTCCGACTCGGTGACTGTTTTTGAACTCAACTCATTACCCCTACCGCTGCCGTGGTGAACTGGCGCCCTGCATGAAGTGCGAAGTACTCAGAGAATCGCAGTCGCCTATTGTCGATTCAACCCCCGGCCCCGCGGATCTTATTAAGTCAGGGGCTATAGGGGGTGGTTAGGGGATTGTCCTGCTGCCGCGGACCGGTGAACCCTTCTTGCGGAACCCGCAGCGTCAGTGGAGAGAACGGATGGTCATGACAGGTGAAGGTCGGTCGGACCAGCTGGTGACCGCGCTCCGGAAGGTCACGCGGGACCTGCGCGATACACGGCGACGACTTCAGGCAGAAGAGGACAGGAACGGCGAGCCCATTGCCATTGTGGGAATGAGCTGCCGTTTCCCCGGTCATGTGGACTCCCCGGAAGCACTTTGGGAGTTGGTGTCGTCAGGGAGGGTAGCGAGCGGCTCGTTTCCTGTGGACCGGGGCTGGGATCTGGACGCGCTCTTCAATGAGACGGCGGACGGAAAAGTAGCGTCGTATGTTCGCGAGGGCGGATTTCTCTACGACGCCGGATGGTTCGATGCCTCGTTCTTCGGGATATCTCCGCGCGAAGCCGTGACAATCGATCCCCAGCAGCGACTGCTGCTGGAAGTCGCCTGGGAAGCCCTGGAAAGGGCCCGGATTTCTCCACATGCCTTGCGCGGCAGCGACGTCGGCGTCTTCGCCGGGGCCATGAACCAGGACTACGCCGTCCGACTGCACGAGTCCATCGAGGATTTCGAGGGTTTCCTGACAACCGGCAACACCGGCAGCGTGGTCTCCGGTCGGCTGTCCTACACCCTCGGTCTGGTCGGCCCGGCCGTCACCGTCGACACGGCCTGTTCCTCGTCGCTCGTGACCATGCACCTGGCGGCCCGGGCGCTGCGCAGTCGGGAATGCTCGCTGGCCCTTGCCGGCGGGGTGACGGTGATGTCGATGCCCACGACATTCACCGAGTTCTGCAGGCAGCGCAATCTTGCCCCCGACGGCCGGGCCAAGTCCTTCGCCGCCGCCGCGGACGGCACCGCGTGGGCCGAGGGTGTCGGCATGCTCGTGCTGGAGCGGTTGTCCGACGCCGAACGCAACGGCCATCCCGTTCTTGCGTTGATACGTGGCTCCGCGGTGAACCAGGACGGGGCCTCCAACGGCCTGTCGGCCCCGAACGGGCCTTCCCAGGAGCGCGTCATCTGGCAGGCCCTGCGCGACGCCCGGCTGACGGCCGATGAGGTGGATGCGGTGGAGGGGCATGCGACGGGGACGCGGCTGGGTGATCCGATCGAGGCGCAGGCGTTGTTGGCGACTTATGGCCAGGGCCGGCCCGCCGATCGGCCTTTGTGGTTGGGGTCGTTGAAGTCGAACATCGGGCATGCGCAGGCCGCCGCGGGTGTCGGCGGCGTGATCAAGATGGTGATGGCGTTGCGGCACGGGGTGTTGCCGCAGACATTGCACGTGGACGCACCGACGCCGGAGGTGGACTGGTCGGCGGGTGAGGTGCGGTTGCTGACGGAGCGGCGGGACTGGCCGCGTGCGGGCCGGCCGCGCCGGGCGGGCGTGTCCTCCTTCGGAGTCAGCGGCACCAACGCCCACCTCGTCCTCGAAGAAGCCCCGGAAGCTCCTCGAAACGACGCTGCCGCGGACCACACGGACACCGGCGGCGGCACGACGCTGCCATGGGTCCTCTCGGCCCGTACCGCCGCCGCCGTCCGGGAGCAGGCCCGCAGGCTGCACAGTCACCTGACCGAACACCCCGAGCTCGTACCCGCTCAGGTCGCCGGCTCGCTGGTGACGACCCGGAGCACGTTCGATCAACGGGCCGTCGTCATCGGCACGGACCGTGCCGAACTGCTGGCAGGGCTGGACAGTGTCGTCCAGGGCGTTCCGGACGCGCGGACGGTCACCGGTTCCGCCGTCGGCGGCAGGGAAGTGGTCTTCGTCTTCCCCGGTCAAGGAGGCCAGTGGGCAGGCATGGCCCGGGAGCTGATGGAGCAGTTCCCGGTCTTCGCCGAGACCCTGCACTCCTGCGCCGACGCCCTCGCCGACCACGTCGACTGGTCCTTGCTGGACGTCCTGCACGAGGCCGAGGGGGCGCCGGGCCTGGACCGGGTCGATGTGATCCAGCCAGTACTGTTCTCGGTCACGGTCGCCCTCGCCGACCTGTGGCGTTCCCTGGGCATCGAGCCTTCGGCCGTGGTGGGCAGTTCCCTGGGCGAGATCGCGGCCGCCTACACGGCCGGCACGCTGTCGCTCGCCGACGCGACCAAGGTGGCGGTGCTGCGCAGCCGGGCCCTGCTGGAACTGTCCGGCCGCAGCGGCATGGTGTCCGTTCCTCTCGGGCGGGCGCAGGTCGAGGAACTGATCGCCGCCTGGCCGGACCGGCTGTTCGTCTCCGGGGTCAACAGCCCGTCCATCACCGTGGTCTCCGGCGACAACGAGGCGGTGGACGAGCTGCTGGCGGTCTGTGCCGAGCGGGGCGTACGTGCCCGGCGCGTCGCCACCGACTGCGCCTCCCACTACCCCGCCGTCGAAGCCCTGGAAGAGCGGCTGCTGACGGACCTGGCGGACCTTGCGCCGACACCGGCGCGGATCGCCTTCCTGTCGACGGTCTCCGGGGAGTCGGCGGAGACCGAAACGGTCCCGGACGCCGCGTACTGGTACCGCAACACGCGCCGGCCCGTCGAGTTCGAGCCGGTCATCCGGCGGCTCGCCGCCACCGGGAGCAAGGTCTATATCGAGATCAGCCCCCACCCGGTGCTGCAGGTGGCGCTGTCCGAGATCGTGGAGGGAGAGAGCCGGGAGGCAGCCGTTCTCAGCACCTTGCGACGCAATACGAGCGACCGGCGGGCCTTCCTCACCTCCCTGGCCAAGGCATACGTCAGCGGCGTCACCGTCGACTGGGCGGCGCTGCCGGACCTGGCCGGCGCTCCACACGTCGACCTGCCCACGTACGCCTTTCAGCGCGAGCGCTATTGGCCGCGTCCGGCGGCCGCGTCGAACGGCGGCCGTGGACCGGGGGCGGGCGCCCCCGCGACCGTCGGCCGAGGGGCGGTGGACGCCCACTTCTGGGAGGCCGTGGAGAACGGGGACCTGGGCAGCCTCGGTCCGGACGTAGGGTTCGACGACCAGACCCCGCTCAAGGACGTCCTCCCGGAGCTGGCCTCCTGGCGCCGCGAGGGGCTCGAACACGCCAGAGTGGACGGCTGGCGGTACGTCGAGCAGTGGCGGCCGCTCGACGTACCCGCCACCAGGCCGCACGGCAGGTGGCTGCTGGTCCACCCGGGCGGCACGGATTCCGACGCCACCACGGAATGGGTGCGGGACAGCCTGCTGGAGGCGGGTTGCTCGGTCGTCGACCTCCTGGTCGACACGACGGACACCGAGGCCGCGGCGGTCACCGAGAGCCTGAAGCAGGCCTGCGCGGGCGGCGGGCCGGAGCCGGTCGGAGTGGTGTCCCTGCTGGCCTTCGACGGGCGGCACGACACCGCGTGTCCCTCGGTGCCCCGGGGCACGGCGGCGACCCTCGCCCTCGTCCGGGCGCTCGGCGCCGCCGGGATCACAGCACCCCTGTGGTGCCTGACGCGGGGCGCGGTCACCACCGGAACCGGCGACCGGCCCGGTGCTGTCGAACAGGCCCAGATCTGGGGCCTGGGCAGGGTGGTCGCGCTGGAACACCCCGACCGCTGGGGCGGACTCGTCGACCTGCCGAGCACCCTCGACCCGCATGTACGAACCCAGTTGTGCGCGGCCTTGGGCAGCGCACACACGGACGAAGACCAACTGGCGCTGCGCCCGGTCGGCATCCTCGGACGCCGACTGGTCCCGGACGGCGCCGATCGCCCGGCCGCTCGGACCGCGCCCTGGCGGCCGGCCGGAACCGTCCTCATCACCGGCGGTACCGGCGCTCTGGGCGCCCACGTCGCCCGCTGGGCCGCCGCCCAGGGAGCCGGCCATGTTCTGCTGACCGGCCGACGCGGGGCCGACGCGCCCGGTGTGGCCGAACTCAGGGCCGATCTGGAGGCGTCGGGCGCTGCCGTGACCGTCGCCGCCTGCGATGTCGCCGACCGCCAGGCCGTACAAGAACTACTCGACGGCATTCCGGACCGGCATCCGCTGACGGCGGTCTTCCACGCTGCCGGAGTACTCGACGACGGCATGACCGCCGACCTGGACACCGAACGTCTGGAAACCGTCCTGGCGCCGAAGACCGAGGGGGCCCGGCTGCTGGACGAACTCACCCGCGGCACCGAACTGTCGGCGTTCGTGCTGTTCTCCGGCTTCGCCGCCACCGTGGGCAGCAGCGGCCAGGCCGGTTACGCCGCCGCCAACGCCCACCTCGACGCCCTGGCCCAGCGGCGTCGGGCCGACGGACTGCCCGCCACCTCGATCGCCTGGGGGCCGTGGACCGGAGGCGGTCTCGTGGACGAGGGCACCGAGGAGCGCCTGCTGCGGCGCGGCCTGACCGCCATGGAACCCCGGCTGGCCGTCCTGGGGCTGTCCGCGCTGCTTTCCGACGGCCCCGAAGGGCCCGCGAACCTGGCGCTCGTCGATGTCGACTGGCGGCGGTTCCTGCCCTCGTTCACCGCCTCCCGGCCGAGCCCCCTGCTGCGGGAACTGCACCAGCCCTCGCACGCGGACCCCGGCGCGACCGACGGGCACGACGGCGCACCCGGCGGCGGGGCCGGCCCCACGCTGGCCGAACGCCTGCCGGGCCTCACCGAAGCGGAGCGGGACCGGCTCCTGCTCACGACGGTCCGTGCCCAGGTGGCCCTCACGCTCGGGTATCCCGGGCCCGACGCCGTGTCCCCGCGGCAGCAGTTCAAGGAACTCGGTATCGATTCCCTCACCGCCCTCGAACTGCGCAACGGGCTGCGGGCCGTGGCCGGCGTCGCTCTCCCGGCCACGCTGGTCTTCGACCATCCGACGCCTGAGGCAGTCGCCGTCCATCTGGGCCGGACCATCCTCGGTGACGGGGCGCACACGTCGTCCTCCCTCTTCACCGAGATCGACCGCCTCGGCTCCGCGCTCGGCTCCGCCGACCTGGACGAAGCGGAACGGAACCTGGTCGCGACCCGACTGCGCTCGCTGGCCTCCCGATGGGAAGTCGGCCCGTCGAGCGGCGCCGGAGACGTCGCACAGACGCTGGCGGACGCCGACCAGGCCGAGGTCCTCGCCTTCATCGACCGGGAGCTCGGCATCTCGTAGCCAGGAACCGTCGTCGGCCCATATTCCAGAGATGAGCAGGAAATGCGATCCGAAGAGCAATTGCTGGACTACTTGAAGCGCGTGACCGCGGACCTGCACGACACCCGGGTGCGGCTTCAGGCGACGGAGGAGGCGTCCCGCGAGCCGATCGCGATCGTCGGGATGGGGTGCCGATACCCGGGCGGCGTGTTCTCGCCGGAGGACCTGTGGCAGGTGGTCGCCGAGGGACGCGACGTCATCGGAGATCTGCCCACCGACCGTTCCTGGAACCTCGACACCCTCTACGACCCCGATCCGACGGCACCCGGTACCACGTACGCCCGCGGCGGTGGGTTCGTCGACACCGCCACCCATTTCGACGCGGGGTTCTTCGGGATCTCACCGCGGGAAGCCGCCGCGATGGACCCGCAGCAGCGGCTCGTCCTGGAGACGGGCTGGGAGGCGTTGGAGCGCGCCGGAATCCCCCCGACGTCTCTCGGCGGGAGCGACACCGGTGTCTATATCGGTACGGGCATGCAGGACCACATCATCCACCTGCAGAAGTCCCGGCAGGAGGCCGAGGGATTCGTCGGCACCGGTAACGCCATCTCGGTGGTGTCCGGCCGGCTCGCCTACACCCTCGGGCTCGAAGGCCCCGCCGTCAGCGTGGACACGGCCTGCTCGTCATCGCTGGTGGCACTGCACCTCGCGGTCCAGGCACTGCGCGCCGGAGAGTGCTCGCTGGCCCTGGCCGGAGGGGCGACGGTCATCAACACCCCCGTGATGTTCGTGGAGTTCAGCCGCCAGCGCGGACTGTCCCCGGACGGCAGGTGCCGGTCCTTCGCGGCGGACGCGGACGGTACCGGCTGGTCGGAGGGCGTGGGTGTGCTGGCACTGGAGAGGCTGTCGGACGCGCGGCGGCACGGGCACCGGGTGCTCGCTGTCGTCCGTGGGTCGGCGGTCAACCAGGACGGCGCCTCGAACGGTCTGACGGCGCCGAACGGACCGTCGCAGCAACGGGTGATCCGGCGGGCACTGACCGCGGCCCGGTTGACGGCTGATGAGGTCGACGCGGTGGAGGCGCATGGGACGGGGACGCGGCTGGGTGATCCGATCGAGGCGCAGGCGTTGTTGGCGACTTACGGCCAGGGCCGGTCGGCCGACCGGCCTTTGTGGTTGGGGTCGTTGAAGTCGAACATCGGGCACGCACAGGCTGCCGCGGGTGTCGGCGGCGTGATCAAGTCGGTGATGGCGTTGCGGCACGGGGTGTTGCCGCAGACGTTGCATGTGGACGCACCGACGCCGGAGGTGGACTGGTCGGCGGGTGAGGTGCGGTTGCTGACGGAGCGGCGGGACTGGCCGCGTGCGGGCCGGCCGCGCCGGGCGGGCGTGTCCGCCTTCGGGATCAGCGGCACCAACGCCCACCTCATCCTCGAAGAAGCCCCGGAAGACGCTCCCGAAGACGCGGCCGCCCAAGCGCCCCGCCTCCCGGGGATGCCGTGGGTGGTGTCCGGGCGGGGCAGGCAGGCGCTGCGGGCTCAGGCGGCCCGATTGCGGCACTGGGCCGCGGGACACCCGGACGTGGCGCCGGAGAAGGTGGGCCTGGCTCTGGTCAGGCGGCGGTCGGTGTTCGAGCGCACCGCGGTGATCACCGGCGCCGACCACGACGAACTGCTGAGCGGGCTGTCGGCCCTGAGCGAGGACCGGCCGGCGCCGGGCGTACGCCTGGAGACGACGGCCGGGGGCGGTCTCGCCTTCGCGTTCACCGGGCAGGGAGCCCAGCGCCCGGGTATGGGACGCGGCCTGTACGAGACCTTTCCCGCGTACGCCGAGGCGTTCGACGAGGCGTGCGCGGCACTGGACCCGCACCTGGAGCGCCCGTTGGCGTCGATGGTCTTCTCCGACGATCCCGCCGACGCCGAGGCGCTGAAGACGACGGCGTACGCACAGCCGGCCCTGTTCGCCGTGGAGACGGCGCTGTTCCGCCTGATGCAGTCGCTCGGCGTCCACCCGGATCTGCTGATCGGGCATTCAGTGGGCGAACTGTCCGCCGCTCACGCGGCCGGGGTGCTCTCGCTTCACGACGCGGCACGGCTGGTGGCGGCCCGTGGGCGGCTGATGCAGTCCCTGCCCGAGGACGGACGGATGCTGGCGGTCCAGGCGTCGGAGGACGAGGTGCTGCCGTGGGTCGCCGAACTGTCGGAGCAGGCCGGTGGCTTGGCGGTGGCCGCCGTGAACGGGCCCGAGTCGGTGGTGGTCTCGGGCCGCACCCAGGCCGTGAACAAGCTGGAGAAGGAGTTCGCCGGGCGTGGCCGCCGCGTCCGATACCTCGACGTGAGCCACGCGTTCCACTCCCCGCTCATGGACCCGGTTCTGGACGAGTTCGCCCGGATCGCGGCGTCGGTCACCTACCGGCCGGCGGCGACCCCCGTCGTCTCCAACGTGACCGGGGACCTGATCGGCGACGACCGGCTCGCGGACCCCGCCTATTGGGCGGACCACATCCGCGCCACGGTCCGGTTCGCCGACGGAGTACGGGCGTTGGCCCGCGAGCAGGTGGACACCGTGGTCGAACTGGGCCCGGACGCCGCACTCACGGCGCTCGGCGGCGAGATCCTCGACCAGGACACGGCCGCTTTCGTGCCCGCCCTCAGCCGCAAGCACGACGAGACGTCCACGTTTCTGACGGCGCTGGCCCGGCTGCACGCCCGTGGCATCCCCGTCCGCTGGCCCGCCGCGACCACGCCGTCCGTCGAGTTGCCGGACCTGCCCACCTACGCCTTCCAGCGGGAGCGCCACTGGCTCGACGGCGTGGCGGAGACCGATGTCGCGGGCACCGGCCTGACCGGCATCGGCCATCCGCTCCTGCCGGCGGAGACCGCGCTACCGGGCACGGATGGTGTCGTCCTCACCGGCAGCCTTTCGCTGCGGGACCATGCCTGGCTCGCCGACCACGCCGTGCTGGGCGTGGTGCTGGTGCCCGGCGCGGGGCTGCTGGACATGGCCCTGACCGCCGCCGAGCACGCGGGCTGCAACCAGGTCGAGGAGCTCACGCTGGAGAGTCCGCTGATCCTCCCCGAACAGGGAGCCCGCTCCGTGCAGGTCCTGGTCGGCACGGCCCAGGACTCCGGGCAGCGCGCGATCACGATCCACTCGCGGCCGCAGGACGGCGACCCGCACCCCGCGTGGACGCGCCACGCCACCGGGCTGCTGGCCACCGGCCCGCAGGAGGAGCCGGCCACCTCTTCGGAAGTCTGGCCGCCGACCGGGGCCGTCCCCGTCCCTGTCGACGACCTCTACCTCCGCCTGGCCGAGGGAGGCGTCGACTACGGACCGTCGTTCCGGGGACTGCGGGCCGCCTGGCGGCTCGGCGAGGACTTCTACGCCGACATCGATCTCCCCCTGCTGTCCGACGTGGAGCGGTTCACGCTGCACCCCGCACTGCTGGACGCCGCCCTGCATTCCCTCGCCCTGCCCGGCGCGATCCTGCACACGGGCCAGGCCCACCTGCCGTTCTCCTGGAGCGGGGTACGGCTGCACGCCTCGGGGGCCGACGCGCTGCGCGTACGGGTCCGGGGCACCGGGCCGAGCAGCGTCAGCCTGGAGCTGGCCGACGGTACGGGCCGGCCCGTCGCGACCGTCGGTGAACTCGCCCTACGTCCGGTGGCCCAGGAGCAGTTGCGGCCCCCCGGCGCCGACGCCACGTCTCTGTACACGGTGGAGTGGCCCGTGAAGGAGCTGCCCGAAGGCGCGGAGGGCTCCGCGGCGCGGACCTGGGCGCTGATCGGAGACGCCGAGCCCGACGGGTACGACGTCAAGGGCGTCGAGCTGAGCCACTACACGAGTCTCCCGACGCTCGCCGCCGCCCTCGACGCCACGGACGTACCCGTGCCCGAAGCGGTCCTCGTCCCCTGCTTCCTCCCCCACTCTCCGGGCTGCCCGCCGGAAGACTCCGCCGACCTCGTCGAGCGGGCGCACGACTACGCCGCGACCGTCCTCGACCTCGTGCGCACATGGTTGGGGGATACGCGTTTCGAGGCTTCCCGGCTCCTCCTGCTCACCCGAGGCGCGGTCACGCCCGACGCCGGCCACCCTCCCCTCGGTGACGAATCGGGCAGTCTCGCCTGGGGCCTCGTCCGGACCGTGCAGAACGAGCATCCGGGGCGGGTCCTGGTGGCCGACATCGACGACGATCCGGCGTCCTGGTCCGTGCTGCCCGGTGTACTCGCCCACGAGGAACCCCAGGTGGCCATCCGCCGTGGTGTCGCCCACGTGCCCCGCCTGACCCCGGCCCGCGCCGCCGCGGAGCGGCCCACCCCCTTCGACAGTGTGGGAACCGTGCTGGTCACCGGCGGTACGGGAGGACTGGGCAGTCTGCTGGCCCGTCATCTCGTAATCGAGCACGGGGTACGGCATCTGCTGCTGACCAGCCGACGTGGTCCGCAGGCGCCCGGAGCCGCTGAACTGGCCGCCGAGCTGACCGAGTTGGGAGCGCAGGTGACGGCCACCGCGTGCGACATGGCCGACTCGCCCGCCGTCGAGGAACTCATCGGCTCGCTCCCCGCCGACCATCCGCTCACCGCGGTGATCCACACGGCCGGCGTCCTGGACGACGGTCTCGTCGAGGATCTGACACCGGAGCGGCTGAACACGGTACTGCGTCCGAAGGCCGATGCCGCCGTCGTCCTGGACCGGCTGACCCGTCACCTGGATCTGGCCGCGTTCGTGCTCTACTCCTCCGTCGGAGGCACCTTGGGCGGTCCGGGCCAGGGCAACTACGCCGCCGCGAACGCCTTCCTGGACGCGGTCGCCCAGCGCCGCCGCGCCGAGGGACTCCCCGGACTTTCGCTGGGCTGGGGGCTGTGGAGCGACACCACCGGCATGGCCGCCGAGATCGGCACCACGCACGTCGACCGCCTGAACCGCTCCGGACTGGTCACGATGTCCCCCGCCGAGGGGCTGGCGTTGTTCGACGCGGCGATCGGCGGGGAATACGGCCCCGTGGTCCTGCCCGTCCGTCTCGACCTGCCCGCGCTCAAGGCCCGCGCCACCGCAGGAGCGTTGCCGTCGGTGCTCGCCGACGTGGTCCGCACACCCGCGGGACCGGCCCGCGCGGCGAAGAGCGGCAAGGTGTCCGGGGCCGCGCTGCGGACGAGGCTGTCGGAGCTGTCGGAGGACGAGCGCCGCCGGATGCTGCTGGACGTCGTACGCGAGAACGTGGCAGCCGTGCTGGGCCACCGTCAGGACGGGGCGGTCGACGACGAACAGCCGTTCAAGGACCTCGGGCTCGACTCCCTCACCGCTGTGGAGCTGCGCAACCGCCTCGCCTCCGCCACCGGTCTCAAACTCCCGGCCACCCTGCTGTTCGATCTTCCCTCGCCGTCGGCGCTCGCCCACCACCTGCTCACCCGCATGGTGTCGCAGGAGAGCAAGTCCCCGTTGGCCGAGGCCGTCGACCACCTCACGGCACTGCTCACCACCCCTGACGTGCGGGACCTGGAACGCAGCCAGGTCACCGCCCGACTGCGCTCCCTGCTGTGGCGGCTCGACGACGGCGGGGCAGCGAGCACGGAGGACGCCGCGGACCAGGCGGAGACGGACGACGACATCTTCGCGCTCGTCGACCGGGAGCTCGGCCTGGCGTGAGCCCGGCTCCGCGTCCTTCGAGCCCGGCCGCCCTCCCACCGAACACACAAGGAGCCCACCCGTGTCCACCGAGCCCACCGCGTCCGACGCACCCGGTCGTTCCCACGAGTCCGCCGGGTCCACCGCGTCCCCGCAACCGACCGAGGAGAAGTACCGCGACTACCTCAAGCGCGTGACCGCCGATCTGCGGCAGACCAAGCAGCGTCTGCGGACCGAGCGTGAACAGGCCGCCGAACCCCTCGCGATCGTCGGCATGGGGTGCCGTTTCCCCGGGGGCGTGCAGTCGCCCCAGGACCTGTGGGAGCTGGTGGCCGCCGAGGTCGACGCCATCGGTCCGCTGCCCGCCGACCGGGGCTGGCCGCTGGACACCCTTTACGATCCCGACCCGGACCGCCCCGGCAAGAGCTACGTCATGGAGAGCGGGATTCTGCACGACGCCGCCGGATTCGACGCCGAGTTCTTCGGGATCTCACCGCGCGAGGCACGGGCGATGGACCCGCAGCACCGGCTGCTGCTCGAAACCTCCTGGGAAGCCCTCGAACACGCGGGAATCCCACCGACCTCGCTACGGGGCAGCACCACCGGCGTGTACGTCGGGATGTCGCCCTTCGGCTACGGACCCCAGTCGGCGGAGGTCCCCGCCGACGCTGAGGGGCACGTCGTGACGGGCGGTGCGCCGGCCGTCGCGTCGGGACGGATCTCGTACCTCTTCGGTCTCGAAGGACCGGCGATGACCGTCGACACCGCCTGCTCGGCGGGGCTGGTCGCCCTCCACCTGGCCTGTGAGTCGCTGCGCCGGGACGAGTGCGAACTCGCCCTGGTCGGCGGGGCGGCCGTGATCGCCACCCCGATGGTCTTCACGGAGTTCAGCAAGCAGCGAGCGCTGGCCCGGGACGGCCGTTGCAAGGCGTTCTCGGCCGAAGCGGACGGCACCAGCTGGTCGGAGGGATGCGGTGTGCTCGTCGTGGAGCGGCTTTCCGCGGCCCGCCGCAACGGCCACCAGGTACTGGCCGTCGTCCGGGGCTCGGCCCTCAACCAGGACGGGGCGTCGAACGGCCTGACGGCGCCGAACGGCCCGTCGCAGCAGCGGGTGATCGAGGCTGCGCTCACCGCCGCCAGGGTCGCCGCCGACCAGGTGGACATGGTGGAGGCGCACGGCACCGGCACCCCGCTCGGCGACCCGATCGAGGCGCAGGCACTGCTCGCGACGTACGGCCAGGGCCGTGGCGCCGACCGCCCGCTGCGGCTCGGTTCGCTGAAGTCCAACATCGGCCACACCCAGGCCGCCGCCGGCATCGCCGGGGTCATCAAGACCGTCCTCGCGCTGCGGAACGGGGTCATGCCCAAAACCCTGCACGTGAGCCGGCCGACCACCCAGGTCGACTGGTCGGCCGGCCATGTCGAACTGCTCCGCGAGGCGCTGACCTGGCCGGAGGTCGACCGGCCCCGCCGGGCCGCGGTGTCCGCGTTCGGTGTGAGCGGCACCAACGCGCACGTCATCCTCGAATACGACGCCCGCCCCGCCGAGCCCGACACCGACACCGACACCGACACCGAAGCGGAATCCACCGCACCGACCGCGTCGCCGGGGCCCGTCCCCGTCGTACTTTCGGCCAGGTCGTCCGCCGGTCTCGCCGCACAGGCGGCCAGGCTCCGCCGGCACCTGCTGGCCACGCCCGACGCGGAGCCGGCCGACGCCGCCTGGTCGCTCGCCACGACCCGCGCGCACCTGCACCACCGGGCCGCGGTGGTGGCCCAGGACCGTACGGCTCTGCTGGCCGACCTGCGGTGCCTGGCGGACGGACTCGACCTGCCGCGGAACGTCGTCACCGGCACGGTGACGGCGAGCCGGAAGGTGGCCCTGATGTTCCCCGGGCAGGGCTCGCAGTGGCCGGGCATGGCCCGCGAACTGCTCGCGTCCTCCCCGGTGTTCGCCGAGTCGCTGCACGAGTGCGCCCGGGTGATCGACGAGATGGTCGACTGGTCGCTGATCGGCGTCGTGACAGGCGCCGACGAACAGCGCCTCGACGAGGTGGACGTCCTGCAGCCCGCGCTGTTCGCGGTCATGGTCTCCCTGGCGAAACTCTGGCGTTCCTACGGCATCGACGTCCACGGCGTCGTCGGCCACTCCCAGGGGGAGATCGCGGCCGCGTACGTTTCGGGCGCGCTGTCGCTGGCCGACGCCGCACGGATCGTGGTCACCCGGTCCAGGCTCCTGACCAAGGTCGCCGGCCGCGGTGGTGCCCTGGCGGTCGGGCTCTCCGCACAGGCCGCCACGGACCGGATCACGCCGTGGGACGGAAAGCTGTCCATCGCCGCCGTCAACGGGGCGGATTCGGTCGTCGTCTCGGGCGAGGCCGGGGCGTTGCGCGATTTCCAGGAAAGCTGCCAGGCCGACCGGGTGTGGTCCCGGCGCGTCGACGTGGCGGGCATCGCCGCGCACTCGGCCGAGATCGAGTCGGTACGCGACGAACTCGTCGCCGCCCTCCGGGGCATCGAACCGCGCGAGGCGGCCGTGCCCTTCTACTCGACGGTCACCGGCACCCGGCTCACGGGCCGGGAGCTGGACCCGGAGTACTGGTACCGGAACCTGCGGGAGACAGTACGGTTCCTGGACACCACCGAGGCGATGGTGGCCGACGGGATCGGCTTCTTCGTCGAGGCCAGCCCGCACCCGCAGTTGACGGTCGGCACGAACCAGACGCTCAAGGCCGCCGAGTCCGACGGCACGGTCCTCGGCTCGCTGCGCCGCGACTCGGGCGGTCCGGAGCAGATGCTGCTCTCCCTGGCGGAGGGTTACGTCCACGGCCTCCCGGTGGACTGGACCCGCGTCCTGGAGCCGGGCGAGCGGATGCCGTTGCCGACGTACGCCTTCCAGCACGAGCACTACTGGCTCACCGCCGCGGACACCGCCGGCGCCGTGACAGAGACCGACGCCCGGTTCTGGGACGCCGTGGAGCGCGAGGACCTGGAGCAGCTGGCCGACGAACTCGGCACGGACACGGGCATGGCCGAGGTCCTGCCCGCGCTCGCCCGCTGGCGGCGCGAGGGGCGCCGCCGGTCGCGCCTGGACTCCTTGCGCTACCGGATCACCTGGCGGGCCGTCACCGAACCGCCGTCCGCGGCCAAGGTCCCGGGCCGTTGGCTGCTGGTGGGCGACGACGACCGGACCAAGGAGGTGGAGCGGCTGTTCGAGGCGGCCGAGGTGCTGTCCTCGGTCGGCGTGGACCGTGCCGAACTCGTCGAACGGCTCGGCGGGGCGGACCCGTTCGACGCCGTGGCCTACGTCGGCCGGGACGCCGAACGGCTGCTCGTCCTCGTCCAGGCCCTCGGCGACATGGACGTCACCGCGCCCCTGTGGTGTCTGACGACGGGTGCGGTCAGCACCGGCCCGTCCGACCCGCCGGCCGATCCTGACGGTGCGGCCCTCTGGGGGCTCGGCCGGGTCGTCGCGCTGGAACGGCCGGACCGGTGGGGCGGCCTGGTGGACCTGCCCGACTCGCTGGACGACCGGACAGCCGGACTGCTCGCCGGAGTGCTGGCGACCGCCGACGAGGAGGACCAGCTCGCCGTCCGGTCGAACGGCGTCTGGGCCCGTCGGCTCGCCCACGCCGCCACCGCCGAGTCACCGGGCGAGTGGAAGCCGTCCGGCACGGTGCTCATCACGGGCGGGACGGGGGCCATCGGAGGGGCGGTGGCACGCTGGCTCGCCGAGCAGGGCGGCTGCTCGCTGGTCCTGGTCTCCCGCCGTGGCCCGGACGCCCCCGGCGCGGCGGAGCTCGCGGCCGAGCTGGCAGCCATGCGGACGCCCGCCCGGATCATCGCCGCCGATGTCGCCGACCACGCCGCCATGACGCGGGTGCTGAGCGACGTCACCGAGGAGTTCGGGCCGTTGCGCTCGGTGTTCCACGCCGCCGGTGTCCCGCAGAGCACCCCGCTGGAAGACATGTCGGTCGACGAGTTCCACGAGGTCGTCTCGGCCAAGATCGACGGGGCCCGGGTGCTCGACGAGCTCCTCGGCGACACCGAGCTGGACGCGTTCGTCGTGTTCTCGTCGATCTCCGCGGTCTGGGGCAGCTCCCGCAGCGGCGCCTACGCCGCCGGCAACGCCTATCTGGACGCCCTCGTCGAGCAACGCCGCGCCCGCGCCGCAGCCGGCACCTCGGTCGCCTGGGGTTTCTGGGGCGACGGTGGCATGGTGGACGCCGAAACGGCCCCGCTGCTGCGTCGCATCGGCCTCGTCCCGATGAGCCCGCAGGACGGCATCGCCTCACTCCACCTCGCCCTCGCGAACGACGATGTGGCAGTGGCCGTGGCCGACGTCGACTGGGAGCCGTTCGCCGCCACCTACACCGCGGCCAGGCCCCGCCCGCTGATCGAGGGCCTGGAGGAAGTGCGGCAGGCTGCCCTGCGTGGTGAAGCCGGGCCGCGGGTGGAGTCCGTACCGGCAGAGGTCTTCCGCAGCGAGATGCTGGCTCTGGGATCGGCGGAGCGGCTGACGGCGATGACCGATCTCGTGCGCACCGAAGCGGCGGCGCAGCTGGGGTGGAGCGACCCGGAGCGCATCGAACCCCACCGCGCCTTCCGGGACCTCGGGCTCGACTCCCTGGCCTCGGTCGGCCTGCGCAAGCGGCTGGACGGCAAAACGGGGCTCAGGACTCCGGTGACTCTCGCGTTCGACCACCCGACACCCGCCGAGGCCGCCGCCTTCCTGCTCGAACTCCTCCTGCCGGATGGTGCCGACCGCGACCCGGCGGTGCGTGTCGAGGACGAACTCGACCGTCTGGAAGCGGCACTCGCCGGCTCGGAGGCGGGATCGGTCGGCCGGGCCCGGATCACCATGCGTCTGTCGAGCATCCTCGCCCGCTGGAAGGAGACCGGGCCCACCTCCGCCCTGCCGACCGCCGATGAGGACGCCGCGGACGCGGGTCTCGCCGACGCCTCCGACGACGAACTGCTCGACGCCCTCGGCCGCGAGTTCGGTATCTCCTGACGAGCCGTCTCCCGGCCCGACAACCGTATGTCCCGAACAGGCACCGCCACGAAAGGCTTCCCCCGTGCCCCAAGAAGAGAGCGCGTCCGCCGACGGACGGATGCGGCATTTCATCACCGAACTCACCGCCGAGCTGCGCCAGGCCAAGAAGCGGATCAGCGCGTACGAGGCCGAGGAGAACGAGCCGGTCGCCATCGTCGGGATGGGCTGTCGGCTGCCCGGTGGCGCGACCAACCCGGCCGAGCTGTGGGAACTGGTCTCCACAGGCACGGACGCCATCGGGGCCTTCCCCACCGACCGCGGCTGGGACACCGAGCGGATCTACGACCCGCTGGGCGAACAGCCCGGCACCACCCGGATCCTCGAGGGCGGTTTCGTCTACAACGCGAGCGGCTTCGACGCGAGGTTCTTCGGCATCTCACCGCGTGAAGCGGTCGGCATGGACCCGCAGCAACGGCTCCTGCTGGAAACGACCTGGGAGGCCCTTGAGGATGCCGGGATCCTCCCCGCCGACCTCCGCGGCAGCCGCACCTCGGTCCATGTCGGCGCCGGCACGCAGGGCTACGGCTGGAACATGTACGCCGACGACCGGGACACCGACGCCGAGGACCACAGCATCATCGGCGTCACCACCTCCCTCGTGTCCGGGCGCATCGCCTACACCCTCGGCCTGGAGGGCGCAGCGCTGACCATCGACACGGCCTGCTCGTCCTCGCTGGTGGCGCTGCACCTCGCCTGCCAGTCGCTACGCCGTGGCGAGAGCGACCTGGCACTGGCCGGCGGTGTGACGGTGATGGCGGCGCCGAGCGTGTTCGTCGAGTTCACCAAGCAGGGCGGCCTGGCCGCCGACGGCCGGTGCAAGTCCTTTTCCGACGACGCCGACGGCACCGGCTGGGCCGAGGGTTCCGGCGTCCTCGTCCTGGAGCGGCTCTCCGACGCCCACCGCAACGGCCACCAGGTCCTTGCCCTGATCCGTGGCTCCGCCGTCAACCAGGACGGTGCGTCCAACGGCCTGACCGCACCGAACGGTCCTTCCCAACAGCGTGTCATCCTCGACGCCTTGGCGAGCGCGCGCCTGGAACCGCGGGACATCGACGCCGTGGAGGCGCACGGAACCGGCACGACGCTCGGTGACCCGATCGAGGCCCAAGCACTGCTGGCGACCTATGGCCGGGAGCGGGATCCCGACAAGCCGCTCTGGCTGGGCTCGCTGAAGTCGAACATCGGGCACAGCCAATCCGCGTCGGGCGTACTGGGCGTCATCAAGACGGTGCAGGCCATGAGGCACACCACCCTGCCGCCGACCCTGCACGCGGCGACCCCGACCACAGCGGTGGACTGGAGCGCGGGCGCCGTCCGGCTGCTGGCCGAGTCCCGTCCGTGGCCGAGCGAGGGACGCCCGCGCCGGGCCGGGGTCTCCTCCTTCGGGATCAGCGGCACCAACGCGCACGTCATCCTCGAAGAGGTAGAAGCCGAGCCCGAGGTTCACGAACCCGCCCCGGAAGGTCCGGTCCCGCTGCTGCTCTCCGGCCGGTCGGAGCAGGCGGTACGGGACCAGGCGGAGGCGCTGCGCGCACACCTGCTGCGCCGCCCCGCGGACGAACTGACGGACGTGGCCAGGTCATTGGCCACCACGCGGACCGTGTTCGAACACCGCGCCGTCGTCGTCGGCGAGACCCGGGAAGCCCTTCTCGACGCGCTGTCGTCGGTGACCCCGGTGCTCTCGGGCCCCGGACGTGTGGCGGCTGTGTTCTCCGGCCAAGGCGCTCAGCACGTCGGGATGGGACGTCAACTGGCCGCGGATTTCCCGGTGTTCGCCGGGGTGCTGGACGAGGTGTGCGCGGTGGTGGATCCGTTGTTGGGGCGGTCGTTGCGGGAGGTGATGTGGTCGGAGCCCGCGGAGCAGTTGGAGCGGACGGAGTTCGCACAGCCGGCGTTGTTCGCGTTCGAGGTGGCGATGGCGCGGTTGTGGCAGTCGTGGGGCGTGGAGTTCTCCGTGCTCGCGGGGCACTCCGTGGGGGAGATCGCCGCCGCGTGTGTGTCGGGGGTTCTGTCGTTGTCGGACGCGGCGCGGATGGTGGTGGCGCGGGGCCGGTTGATGCAGCAGTTGCCGGAGGGCGGGGCCATGGTCGCGATCGCCGCGAGCGACGTCGAGGTCGAACTCCTCGCCTCGGGAGAGCCCGCGGCCACGATCGCCGCGGTCAACGGCCCGGAGGCGGTCGTGGTCTCCGGTGCCGAGGCAGCCGTCATGCGGATCGCGGACTACTGGCGTGAACAGGGCCGCCGTACCTCCCGGTTGAGGGTGAGCCACGCCTTCCACTCGCCGCTCATGGAGCCGATGCTCGACGACTTCGCGGCGGTCCTCGGCGAACTGACCTTCCACGAGCCGTCCATCCCGGTCAGCCCGTCGGCCGACAGCTCACGGCCCTTCGCATCCGCGGAGTACTGGCTCGACCACGCCCGCCACGCCGTACGCTTCGCCGACGCGATCCAGAAGATGCCCACGGTCGACCTCTTTCTCGAACTGGGCCCGGACGCCGCACTGACCCCGCTGCTGGACGGGGACCGCCCCGCGGTGGCCACCGCCCGCCGGGACAAGCCAGAGGCGCTCACCCTCCTCCAGGCCGCGGGCCGGGCACACGCCCACGGTGTGGCGATGGACTGGCCGGCCCTGCTGGGCACCGGACGGCGGGTGCCGCTGCCCACGTACCCCTTCCAGCGGCAGACGTACTGGCTCGGCGGCACAGCCTCCCCCACCGACTCGAACGGCGCCCGTCCGGCAGCCCGCAACAGCCGGGAAGAGCGATTCTGGGCAGCCGTCGAGCAGGCGGACGAGCAGACGCTCACCAGCCTGGGCGCACCGGCCGAACTCGCCCCGGCCCTCCCGGCGTTGGCCCGGTGGCACCGTGAGGCCCGGTGGGAGCGCACGCTCGACTCGTGGCGTTACCGGATCGCCTGGCAGCCGGTGGCCGAGCCCCGGTCCGTCGCACAGGTTCCGGGTACCTGGCTGGTGGTGGTGCAGTCGGGCGACGACACCGGGGAGACCGCCGCGGCGCTGCGCGTCCTGACGCGGATCCTCGCCGACACGGTGATCGTGGAGACCGGGACCGACCGCGAGGAAGCGAAGGCAGCGCTGGTCGATGCCCTCGCCGACGCGCCCATGCTGGCCGGAGTCGTCAGCCTGATCCAGCACCCGGACGCGCTCCTGACGCTCCTTCAGGCACTCGGCGACGCGGGGACGGGCGCCCGGCTGTGGTGCCTGACCCAGGGCGGGGTGGGCACGAGCGACGGCGAAGCGCCGCGCAGCGCCCACGCGGGGGCGTGCTGGGGACTCGGTCTGGTCGCCGGCCTCGAACACCCTGACCGCTGGGGCGGTCTGCTCGACCTGCCGGTCCGGCTCGGCGAGCGCGCCACCGGCCGGCTCGCCGGCATCCTCGCGGGCGACGTGGTCGAGGATCAGGTGGCGTTGCGGGACAGCGGCGTGCTGGTGCGCCGGCTGGTGCAGGCCCCCGCCCTGCCCGCGGCCCGCGCCTGGAACCCGTCCGGCACCGTGCTGATCACCGGCGGCACCGGATCACTCGGCGCGCACGTGGCCCGCTGGCTCGCCGAGCGCGCCAAGTGCTCCTTCGTCCTGCTCTCCCGCAGCGGGCCCGACGCGCCCGGGGCCGCCGAACTCGTCGATGAGCTGGAGAAAGCCGGCGCCCGGGTAAGCGTCGTCGCGGCCGACGTCGCGGACCACGCGCGGATGTCCGCCCTGGCGGCCGAACTCGCGGCCAGGGGCGAACCGGTGCGCGCGGTCTTCCACGCCGCGGGCGTCGGCCAGAACACCGCGCTCATGGACATGAGTCTGGAGGAGTTCCGGACCGTCTACTCCGCCAAGATCACCGGCGCCACAGTGCTCGACGAGGTGTTCGGCGATGCGGAGATCGACCTGTTCGTCCTCTTCTCGTCCGTCTCCGGGGTATGGGGCAGCGGTCGCTACGCCGGGTACGCCGCGGGCAACGCCTACCTCGACGCCCTCGCCCAGATGCGCCGCAGCCGCGGGCTGGCCGCGACGTCCGTCGCGTGGGGAGTGTGGGCGGACTCCCACATGGTCACTCCCGAGGCCGAACAGCAGTACCGGCGGCGCGGCTTGATACCGATGCCCGCGTCCAGGGCTATCGCCTCGCTGGAACGGGTTCTCGACGCCGACGAGCCCACGGCAGTAGTGGCCGACATGGACTGGGACCTCTTCATGACCGGCTACGGCGCGGCTCGTCGGCGCCCGTTGCTGGAGGAGCTGCCGCAGGTGCGGGCGCGGCGTCCGCAGGAGGCGACCGCCTCCGCCGCGGACCGGAACGACCTGCGGGGCAGGCTCGCCGGGCTGTCGCCGGCCGAACGGGGGCCCCTCCTGGACGACTTGGTGCGCGCCACTCTTGCCGAGGTGCTCGGTCACCCGGACCCGTCCGCCCTCGCCCTGGACCAGCCCCTGGTGGAACTCGGCTTCGACTCGCTCTCCGCCGTGCAGGTGCGCAACAAGCTGGGCCTCGCCACCGGGCTCTCGCTGCCCGCGATGCTCGTCTTCGACCACCCCACGGTGACCGCCGTACGCGACTTCCTGGCCGCCGAACTCGACGGCGCGGGCCGGGACCGGACGGCACAGAAGACGGGTGAGGGGCACGAGGACGTGGTGTCCGGGGCTGACGAGTCCTTCGCCGCCATTTACCGCAAGGTCGCGCTGCGGGGGCGTATGGAGGAGGTCGAAGACCTGCTGGGCAGCGCGTCGGGCCTGCGTGCCCGCTTCTCCGACGCTTCCGGGGCTCCGGACGGCACTCGCTTCGTACGGCTCGCCACCGGCGGGCAAGGGCCCGCTGTCATCAGTTTCCCGCCGTTCGCACCGGTGGAGCAGACCCTGCAGTTCGTCCGGCTGGCCAGCTTCTTCCGTGACCGACGGGATCTGAGCATGGTGACCGTGCCGGGCTTCCTGAAAGGCGAACCGCTGGCCGAGAGCGTCGATGTGCTCATCGACGTCCTGGCCGAATCGGCCATGCAATGCGCGGCCGGCTCGCCCTTCGCACTGCTGGGGTACTCGTCGAGCGGCTGGCTCGCGCACTGCGTCGCGGCCCGCATGGAAGCTCTCGGCGCACCGGCCCAGGGACTGGTCCTGCTCGACACGTACCTCCCCGACGGCATGTCGGTGGCACTGCGCCAGGCCATGACGTACGAGGTGAACGAGCGACGGTCGCGGTTCACCAAGCTGAACTTCACGACGATCACCGCGCTCGGTACCTACCGCAGGATGTTCCGCGGCTGGACCCCGCAACCGGTCTCCACGCCGACGCTGTTCATCCGCCCCGAGGAGTGCATCCCCGGCGATCCCGGGCTCCCTCCGCTCAGCGGGGAGTGGCGCACGCACTGGCCGCTGCCGCACACCGACGCGACGGTCCCGGGTGACCACTGCACGATCGTCGCGGAGAACGCCGACGCCACCGCGGCCCTGGTCCACGACTGGCTGGACGCCCTCTGACCGGCTCGACAACCACCGTTCAGCTAGGGGCTCGTAGGGGTTCTGGCCCGTCGCCGGCGCTGGTTGAGTCAGGGGCCTCACGTTGACCTTCCAGGAAGGGCTCCACGTGTCTCAACCGATGAGTGGCGTCAAGGACCTGATGAGGGTTCCAGGTCTGCCCCAGCTGTTCCTCTGGTCGATGCTGGGCCGGCTCAACGTGTCGGCTCTACCGATCGCGCTGTCGCTGATGCTGGTGCGCTGGAACAAGTCGTACGTCGTCGTCGGCCTGGTCGCCTGCGCACTGACCCTGGGACAGGCCGCGGCCGGGCCCCTGCGCGGACGGGCGGCGGACCGCGGCTCGACACGCCGGCTGCTGATGATCACGGGCGGCGGCTACGCGACAGGCCTGGCCGTGATCGTGACGCTCGCGGCGAGGGCGCCCGCGTCCGGGTGGCCGGTGGTCGTGGTCGTCGCGCTGGTGACCGGGCTCAGTGCCGTGCCGGTGTCGCAGATCAGCCGGGCGGTGTGGCCCAAGATCGTCGGCTCGGAGCTGACCCCCGCGCTCTACACGGCCGAGGCGACCGCGTCGGAGGTGATCACCACCATCGGGCCGCTGCTCGCCTCCCTGGTCATCGCCGTCGCCGGGCCGTACTGGGCGGTCGGTGTCACGGCGCTGCTGGCCCTGGTCTCGGCCCTCGTCTTCGCCGCCGCGCTCGGCCGCGTCGGCCTGGGCGGCGAGCCGTTGCCGGAGCGCGGCGAGCGGCTCGCCCAGCGGTCCCTGCTGGCCGAGGGGCCCTTCGTCCGGGTGGTCGCCATCTCGATGCTGGTCACGGCCGCGATCTTCGCCGTCAACCTGTCGGTGGTGGCCTGGACGCAGAACATCGGCCGTCCCGCCTTGGCCGGGGTGCTGACCGCCTGTTGGACGGCCGGCTCGCTGGCCGGCGGGTTCGCGCTGAGCACCTTTGCCCGGGGACTGCCCCGGGCGCTGCGGGTCGCCGGGATGGCCGCCGGGATGGCCGCGCTCGCCGTACTGCTCCCGCCTGTTCTGGGTACGGTGCCCCTCTGGCTGATCGTCGTGGTGCTGTTCCTCGGCGGGACGGCCATCGCGCCGACTCTGGCGGCCACCTACGAGCAGATCGCCGAGGCGTCCCCGGAGAACCGCAGGGCGGAGGCGTTCGGCTGGATGGCGACGGCAACCGCGGGCGGCGGCGCGCTGAGTGCGGTGCTGACCGGGGTGCTGCTCGACTTCTCCGGGCCTTCGCTGCCCGTCGCCGCCGGCGCAGCGCTTGTCGTGGCCGCACTGGTGCTCACCGTATTCGGCCGCAAACCGCGCGCACCGTCGGCCGAAACCGTCGAAGAAGCCACCGCATAATCCGGCCTCGCCCCCCATCACCCCATATTCCACTGGCCGACCGGCATCCGCCGGTCTGCCTGCCGACGTACGCCCGGAGAACGGTCGAGCCGGTCAGCGTGGACGTCGCCCGCGGGCCGGCAATTCCCTCACCGTGCCGGGTCACCGGCGGATCGGAGAACGCAACCATGGCCGACAGCTTTGCGGCCGAACAGGTCAGGCAATTCACGTACCAGGGCTACGAATTCGCCTGCCGGATCCTTGAGTGCCCGGCACCGGTCACCGAGCCGATCGTCGTCTTGTGCGCGGCGTTCCAGAACATCCGCAGCTACCACCGCTACGACAAGTACTGGCACGACTCGGCCACCCTCATCTGCATGGAGCCGCCGGGGTCGTACTCGCCCGATCCGGTGCCGCGGACCGTCGGATACGACTTCGACGCCGGCGCGCTGGCCCATCTGCTCGACGAACTGGATCTGCCCCGCATCAACCTGCTCGGCGTCAGCTTGGGCGCCGCGCCCACGCACCGGTTCGCCCAGGAGTACCCGGAGCGGATCGCGCGGCTGATGCTCACCGGCGCGGCGTGGGGCGACACCGCGCGTCGCGGGGCCGTCGAACTCGAACACTGGCTGAATCTGCGCCGGGCGGACGAATTCGGGCGCAAGATGGTGGAACTGTGCGTGAACGGGGACCCGACCCGGACTGTCCACAATCGGGAGGCCGTCCGGCGCGCTCTGCTCGACCATCTGAGCACGGCGTCGGAGGCTGAAATGGTGCGGTACCTCGCCGTCGCCCAGCGGTTGGTCGACCATCCGGCGACGCTACCGGGCCGGATCTCCGGGATACCCGCCCTGTGCGTGACCGGGGAGCACGACGATCTCGCTCCCCCCGACCTGGCGCGGAAAATGGCCGCCGGCATCGACGGCGCGGCGTTCACGACCATTCGCGAGACCTGCCACCTGTCCTTCCTGGAACGCAATGCCGACTGGGCCGACCTGGTGCGCCGGTTCTTCACCGACCAGCCGCTGGCCGGCCTCGACTACCTGACCGGCCTGGAACATCCGGCCGGCCGCCCCGAGCACGAAGAGACGACGTCCTCCGTATGGTGACCGTCGACCTGAGCGCGTACGGCCCCGGTTTCTTCACCGACCCGTACCCCTACTACGCCCGGCTGCGCGAGGCCGGGCCGGTGCACGAGATCGTCCTGGCCGATGGGGACCGGTTCTGGCTGATCGTCGGCTACGACGAGGCCCGGACGGCCCTGGCCGATCCACGTCTGGCCAAGTCCCTCGACCCGCCGAGCGAGGACGAGCGGCACGTCCTGATCACCGATCCGCCGGACCACACGCGGCTGAGACGGCTCATCTCGCGGGAGTTCACCGCGCGCCGGGTGGAGGCGATGCGCCCGCGCGTCCAGGAGATCACCGACGGTCTCCTCGATGAGATGGTGGCCGGGCGGCGGCGAGCCGACCTGGTCTCGGCGCTGGCGTCCCCGCTGCCGGTAACCGTGCTCTGCGAACTGCTCGGAATCCCGTTCGCCGACCGGGCGGACTTCCGCGGCTGGACGGAGCGGGTTCTGGTGCCGGCCGAACCAGGCACCATAGCCTGGTGGAAGAGCCGGGGTTTCGCGCAGGCCGGGATGGCCCTGACGGACTACCTGGAGAACCTGATCGAGGACAAGCGCCGCGCTACGCCGACCGGCGACCTGATCTCGTCGCTGTTGCGGACGAACGCGGAGGACAACGACCGCCTGTCGGCCGCCGAGCTGCGCTCGATGGTGTTCATCCTGATCGTCGCGGGCCACGAGACCACGGCCAACCTGATCACCAACGGGGTACGCACACTCCTGGCAAACCCCGGACAACTGGCGGCGCTGCGTACCGACCCGGAGGGCCTGATCGACCAGGCCATCGAGGAGATGCTGCGCTACGACGGCCCGGTGGAGACGTCGACCAAGCGGTTCACCATCGAGACCGTCAGCTACGGCGACACGAAGATCCCGCCCGGGGAGACGGTTCTGGTCAGCATCGCGGCGGCGGGGCGTGACCCTGCGCAGTTCGAGCGACCCGACACGTTCGACATCCACCGCGGTACGACCGGCACCCGCAACGGCCACGTCGCCTTCGGCCACGGCATCCACTTCTGCCTGGGTGCCGGGCTGGCGCGGATGCAGAGCCGGGTCGCGATCCTGACCCTGCTGCGCCGCTGTCCCGACCTGGCGCTCGACATCGATCCGGCCGGTCTCGACTGGCTGCCGGGCATCAGAGTCCGGGGCGTCCGCAGTCTGCCGGTGCGCTGGTGAGCGTTCCCGCACGCTGAACCGGCAGACGCCATCCCCGGATTGCGCACGAACAGCCCTCACGCGCGTTGCACATCAGACGCGGATTTTTTTCCAGCGTTTCCGCGGGAACCACTGCTCACGACCAAGGGAAAGCTACGCCCTTACCGCCATGGCCCTGATAGCTGTACCGGAAAGGGAAGAGCGGCTAGGGGAAGCTAGGGGTTATCCCCGCCACACCCCGGTCCGTAATGTCTGACACCAAGCATGGAACCGGAGGTAAAGGCCCGTGTCTCTTTCACTCGTACACCGCTGCAACTCCCGTGCAGAAGTGGCGGCATAATGGGGCCGCAGACCGAATTCCCCATAGGAATTCTCGGCACGGGCTCGTATCTTCCCGCCGAATTGGTCTCCAATCATGTGGTCGCCCAACGGGCGGGCGTGACCGCCGAGTGGATTGAGACCAAGACGGGTATCCGCAGCCGTCGTTATGCGGCCGGGCACGAAGCCACCTCCGACCTCGCCGCAGAAGCGGCGCGGTCCGCTCTCGACGCGGCCGGCATCACTGCCGGGCAACTGAAGTGGATCGTGGTGGCGACGTCGACCCCGGACCATCCTCAGCCCGCCACGGCCTGCCTGGTCCAGCAGCGGATCGGTGCCCGCGCCGCCGCGGCCTTCGACCTCAACTCGGTGTGCAGCGGTTTCGTGTTCGCGCTGGTGACGGCGGCCCGGCTGCTGTCCGCCGCCCCGGACGAGTCGGTCCCGTACGCCCTGGTGATCGGGGCGGACGTCTACTCACGCATCATCGACCCCACGGACCGACGCACCGCCATCCTCTTCGGTGACGGCGCCGGAGCCTTCGTCCTCGGCCCGGTGCGGCCCGGCCACGGACTGATCGGCGCGCACCTCGCCAGTGACGGTGAGCGGCACGATCTGATCCGCGTCCCGGCCGGCGGCAGCCGCGAACCGGCGTCGGAGAAGACCGTGGCCGAAGGGCGGCACCACTTCCGCATGAACGGCCGGGCGGTCAGCGACTATGTGCTCGCCGAGCTGCCCCGAGCGGTGCGGGCACTGCTCGCCGCCCACGACGTGGCGTCCGCCGACGTCGATCACTTCATCCCGCATCAGGCCAACGACGTCCTGCTGCGCACGGCCCTGCCCGATATCGGTTTGCCCCGGGCACGGGTCCACCTCACGGTCGCCGAACACGGCAACACCAGCGCCGCTTCCATTCCGCTGGCGCTCGACCAGGCCCAGCGGCAAGGCGCCTTCACCGACGGAGAGTTGCTCCTGCTGGCCGGATTCGGCGGCGGCATGTCGCTCGGCACCGCGCTCGTCCGATGGCAGAGCGGCGAGGCCCGCCACTGAGCACGCAGGCACTCCCCCGCACCGGCCGCCCAGGAAACGACTCGAAGGACTCAACGGCATGGCTCAGCGCTTCTCCACCATCGCGGTGATAGGTCTCGGGACCACCGGATCGGCGCTCGCGGGCATGGTCGCCCGCAGCGGCCGCCGGGTGATCGCCCTCGACACCGACGCCGGCGCCCTGGACCTGGCCGGTGCCCGGCTGACCGACACCGGCAGCGGCAGCGGCACCGGCACCGGCACCGGCACGGTCGACCTCACCACGCGCCCGGCCGACATCATCTCGGCGGACCTGGTGATCGAAGCGGTACCCGAACGGATGGAGACCAAGTGCGAGGTGCTCCGTCACGCGAACAACGTGTGCGCCCCGGGCACGGTGTTCGCGACGACGACCACCGGACTGGCGGTGACCGACCTCGCCTTCGGCTCGGGGCGGCCGAGTCGCACGGTGGGACTGCACATGTTCCCCCAGGGGCCGGCGGACCGGGCGGCCGCCGTGGAGGTCGTGGGGACGCCCCTGACGGACGGGTCCGTGCTCACGGACGTCCAAGCACTGATACGGGACCTCGGGCAGGTCCCGGTGTCGGTGCCCGATCGCGCGGGCTTCGTCGGCGGGGCCCTGACGATGGCCTATCTCAACGACGCCGCGACGATGTACGAACAGCGCTACGCCTCACGCGACGGCATCGACACCGCCATGAGGCTGGGCTGCGGGCTCCCGCGGGGGCCGCTGGCCCACCTGGACGCGATCGGGCTGGACGTCGCGCATGACACGCGGGACGCCCTGTACGAGCGCACCGGTGACCGCCGGTTCCTGCCCGCCCCCGTACTGACGCACATGGTCGCCGCCGGCCTGCTCGGGCTGAAGGCCGGGCGTGGCTTCTACAGCTACGGCGCCCCGGACGCCGAGGGTGCCGCGGACACCGGCGACGAGCTGCCGACGGCCCGCCCCGTACGGCATATCGGTGTAGTGGGTTCGGGGACGATGGCCACCGGCATCGCGGAGGCCTGCGCACGGGCCGGGTACCCGACGACTCTCGTGGCGCGCAGCGAGGTCCGCGCCAAAGAGGCGCTCGCCGCCGTGGAGAACTCGCTGAACCGGGCGGTGCAGCGGGGCAGACTGACACCGGATCAGCTCACCTCGTCGATGGAGTCGCTGACCGGTGTGTCCGGCCTGGAAGCGGTCGCCGGATGCGATCTGGTGGTCGAGGCGGTCGTGGAGGACATCGACGTCAAGCGGACGGTGTTCCGGGAACTCGACGCCGGGTGCGGGGCGCAGGCGGTGCTGGCGACGTCCACATCGAGTCTGCCGGTCATCGAATGTGCCATGGCGACCAGTCGGCCCGAGGCCGTGGTCGGGATGCACTTCTTCAATCCGGCACCGGTGATGAAACTCGTGGAAGTGGTGCGGACCGCGCTGACCTCGCCCGAGACACTCGGAATGGCGCACGCGACCGCCACCGCGCTCGGCAAGCGTCCCGTGGGCTGTGCGGACCGGAGCGGGTTCATCGTGAACGCGCTGCTGTTCCCCTATCTGAACAGCGCGGTGGCCCTGCTCGACGAGGCGATCGTCACCGCCGAGGACATCGACACGGTGATGGCCCTGGGGCAGGGCTATCCCATGGGCCCGCTCCAACTGCTGGACGTGATCGGTCTGGATGTGTCCGTGGCCATCCTGCGCACGCTGCACACCACGTTCCGGGAGCAACGCCTCCTGCCCTCGCGCCCTCTTGAGCAGCTCGTGGCCGCCGGCCACCTGGGCCGCAAGCGGGGCAAGGGACTGCGGAACCACGAGCGCTGAGCCGGTTCGCACTTCACGTCCGTTAGCGACACCCGTGAAACACCGTACTTTTGGAGGAAACGTCATGCGGGAGATCGTCAGCGCTGCCTTGTCGGAAGATGCGGTCGGTGCGGACTTCGCCGCGTTGCCGGTTCCGCAGTCCTACCGCGGTGCCGTCGTCCTGCGGGACGAGTCGGAGATGTTCCAGGGGATGGCGACCGCCGACAAGGAACCCACGAAGTCCCTCCGCGTGCACGAGGTGCCGACTCCCGAGCCCGCTCCGGGCGAAGCCCTCATCGCGGTGATGGCCAGCTCCATCAACTACAACACCGTGTGGACCTCCCTCTTCGAGCCGATGCCGACCTTCGGTTTCCTCCAGCGGTACGCGCGGTCCGACGATCCTGGCGCGGACCGACATGATCAGCCGTACCACGTGGTGGGTTCCGACCTGGCGGGCATCGTGCTGCGTACCGGGCCCGGCGTGCACCGCTGGAAGCCGGGCGATCGGGTCGTGGCGCACTGCCTGTCCGTCGGCCTGCAGTCCCCGGACGGGCACGACGACACCATGCTCGACCCGGAGCAGCGCATCTGGGGGTTCGAGACCAACTTCGGCGGGCTCGCCGAGCTGTCCCTTGTCAAGTCCAACCAGCTCATGCCGATGCCGAAGCACCTCACGTGGGAGGAGGCCGCCGCCTCCGGACTGGTCAACTCCACCGCCTACCGGCAACTCGTCTCGCGCAACGGTGCGCGTATGAAGCAGGGCGACGTGGTTCTCGTCTGGGGCGCGGCGGGCGGCCTCGGCTCGTACGCCACGCAGCTCGCTCTCAACGGAGGCGCGACTCCGGTGTGCGTCGTGTCCGGAGAGCACAAGGCCGAACTCGTCCGGTCCCTGGGCGCCGAGCTCGTGATCGACCGGGCGAAGGAGGGATATCGGTTCTGGAAGGACGAATCCACGCCCGACCCCACGGAGTGGAAGCGCCTGGGCTCCCACATCCGGGAGCTGACAGGGGGTGAGGACTCGGACATCGTCTTCGAGCACCCCGGCCGGGAGACCTTCGCCGCCAGCGTGTACGTGGCGCGGCGCGGCGGCACCGTGGTCACCTGCGCCTCGACGTCCGGGTTTCGGCACGAGTACGACAACCGCTATCTGTGGATGTCGCTCAAGCGCATCGTCGGCAGCCACTTCGCCAACTACCGGGAGGCGTGGGCGGCCAACCGTCTCATCGGCAGGGGAATGATCCATCCCACCCTGTCCACGGTGTACCCGTTGTCCGACGTCGGCATCGCCACGCAGGCGGTACACCGCAATCAGCACGCCGGCAAGGTCGGGGTGCTGTGCCTGGCGCCCGCGGAGGGGCTCGGCGTCCAGGACGAGGCGCTGCGAGTGCGCCACCTGGCCGGTATCAACCGTTTCCGCCTCCACAACCGCAGCAGTTGAGGCCCGGCCCTCGGCGCCCGCCACGCATGACGAGAAGGAGACAGAGATGTCGTTTGCGCGTGTGCACCTCGACGAATCGAAGTGCGTCACCTCGGGGCAGTGTGTCCTGACCGCCCCCGAGGTGTTCGACCAGCGTGAGAAGGACGGGGTCGCCATTGTGCTGACCGACTCCCCCGCCCCGGAACTGCGCGGCAAGGTGCAGGAGGCCGCGGCCGGCTGCCCCGCGGCGGCGATCCGGCTTGCCGCACCGGCGGACGCCCCCGGGCGGGTGGGTGGTCGGCCACCGATCGAGGGTCCCTTGTGATCGGCCGGCTGCCCGACGCCGACAGACATACGCACTCACCGAATACGGAGCACAAGAAATTGGCAGCCAACACCTCTCTACCGGCCGAGCCGCTCACCGACGAGATACCGCTCTCCCTGTGGGGACGGAACGATCTGCGGGTCCTGCCCTGGGAACGCGATCCGGTCGACCTGGGCTTCCACTCCTATACGTATCTGGTCGGCTCCGACTCGGACATGTACGTCGCCAAGTGCGTGCCCGCCGACCAGGGACCGAAATTCACGAGCGGCCTCAAGGTGGCCCTGGTGGTCGAGGACCACGGCATCCCTGCCGGCGCGCCGCTGCCGACCGTCGAGGGCGAGGTGACCGCCTACCACGGCGAATGGTGCTGGGCATTGCTGCGCCACCTCGATGGCGGGCGGGTCGACGAGAACGATCCTGTTCATCTGCGTCGGGCCGGCGAGACGCTGGGCGCCATCCATACCGCACTGGTTGGCACCCCTCCTCCGCCGGACATCCTGAGGTTTGACCAGTTGGACGTCATGATGGTCGCTCCGGCTCCGTTCCTCGAGGACAAGCCGTGGATCCAGCAGGCCATGCGCGAGGCGCACGAGACGGTGTCCGGCAGGCTCACGATGGGTCTCATCCATTCCGACGCCAGCATGAACACGTTCCGGGTGAAGCCCGATTCGATGGGGCTCTTCGACTGGGGCGAAGTCATGTACGGCCCCTTCCTCTTCGATGTCGCCACGGCCCTCAGCTATCTGGACGAGTCCGTGGACGTCGGCCCGCTGCTGCGGGGATATATGACGAAGTCTCCGGTGCCCCGATCGGAACTCCCCCTCCTCGGAACCCTCCTGAAGTTCCGTGCGGCCGCGGAGGCCTGGATCTACGCCCGGCGCGAGTGGGTGGGCAACGACATCGGGAACCACGGCGACCTCAGCAACGCGAACCTCCTCGACCGGGCCCGGAAGAACCTCGCGTCGGCCGAACAGGACGGCGAGCGTTTCCTGAGCCAGTTCGCGTGAACACCCCTGCATCCGGACCGACAACACCTCATTTCCCACGCTAGGAGACTGAACACAGATGTCGCAGCTCTCGTCCGAACTCCCCTCTTTCCCCATGTCCAAGGCAAAGGGCTGCCCCTTGGACCCGCCCCCCGAATACGCCCGTCTGCGGTCGGACCGGCCGGTCGCGAAAGCGAGGCTGTGGGACGGCAAGGAAGTATGGCTGATCACCGGTTATGAGGAGATCCGCGCGATCTTCACCGACCCCCGCATCAGCGTCGACAACACACAGCCCGGCTATCCGTGGCTGAGTGAGCAGCAGCGGACCGTCGTGCTGACCGGCGGCGTCAAGCCGGTGGGCCGGATGGACCCGCCCGAACACACCGCCATGCGGCGCATGCTGGGCCAGGGATTCCTCGTCAAGAAGATCCAGAACATGCGCGGCGATGTGGAGTCCCTCGTCAACGGGCTCATCGACGACATCCTCGCGGGCCCCCGGCCGGCGGACCTGGTGACGGCGTTGGCCATGCCGGTTCCCTCCACCGCGTTGGGATGGGTGCTGGGTGTTCCCCCGGCCGACAAGCGCCTCATCAGCCTGGTTCCCCGGCTCTTCGACGAGGACTCCGGACTGGAGGGCGCCATGGAGGCGCGCAACGAACTGTTCGCGTACATCGACGAGTTGATCACGCACCGGGAGAACGAACCGGGCGACGACATCATCAGCCACCTGGTCGGTTACTACCAGAAGGGCGAGCTGACGCGAGTGTCCGTGCTCACCCAGTCGGTCACGCTGATCGCGGCGGCACTCGACACCACCCGGAGCATGATCACCAACGGGATCCTGGCGCTGCTGCAGCATCCCGAGCAGGCCGCGGCGCTGATCGACGATCCGGACCTCGCACCGGCGGCGGTGGAGGAACTCCTGCGCTACACGGTCGTCACGGAGTTCTCGTCCAAGCGCGTGGCGGCCGCGGACATCGAGATCGCGGGCGAGACCATCAAGGCCGGCGACGGCGTCATCTGCCTGATCAGTGCGGGGAACCGGGACGAGAAGTTCTTCACCGATCCCGACACCCTGGACATCCGGCGCGACGCCAAACACCACTTGGGCTTCGGGGCCGGCATCCACACCTGCATCGGGAAGCAACTGGCGCGCATGGAGCTGGAAGTGGTGTACGGAACCTTGTTCCGCCGCATACCCGAGCTGCGGCTGGCGGTCCCCTTCGACCAGCTGGTCTTCCGCAACACCTTCGACGTCCAGGGCGTCCGAGCGCTTCCGGTCACCTGGTGAGGCCGTTGCGGGCGGCCCGGGGTGCGGCCTTGCCGAGTCGACCCACGAAACCGTCATGACGGAACAGCTCACCCCGGTCAGATCCATGTCCCGGGCCTGGATCGGCCGGTACTCCCTGGCCTGGCTCGGGCTCTGGACGGCCTACCTGGTGCCGCAGCAGTTCGCGCTGCCCGACCAGCTGGCCCGGATCGACCCGGCCGGCCGGATCGCTCACTTCGGCGTCATCAACGCCGTGTGCGGCGTCGTCGCCCTGGTCGCGCTGCCCCTCTACGGCACGCTGTGCGACCGGACCCGGTCCCGGTTCGGCCGCCGGCGGCTCTGGGTCGCCGGCGGCGCGACGCTGTTCGCGGGCGGGCTGGTCGCCACCGGCCTGCAATCCGACTGGATCGGGGTGGGCCTGTCCTGGCTGGCGTGTTCGATCGGCTTCTCGACAGCCATGGTCGGTTTCACCGCGCTGGTCGCCGACCAGGTCCCCGAGGCCCAGCGCGGCACCGTGTCCAGCGCCATGTTCGGACCGCAGGCGATCGGGGTGGTGCTCGGCCTGTTCTGCCTGACCGCGATAACCGGCGACCTGCCGCGCTACCTGCTGCTCGCGGCGGGCGTGCTCGTGCTGGCCGCGCCCTTCGTCCTCAAGCACCGCGACACCGCCACGACCCGGTCCGACGGCAGTGTCAGCCTCCGCCAACTCGTGGCCACCGTTCGGGACAACCCCCCGTTCGCCTGGACCTTCGGCACCCGGCTGCTGATGAACCTGGCCAACGCGTTGGCCACCAGCTACCTGCTGTACTTCCTCACCGACGAGCTGCGGTTGGCCCACCCCGAACAGGAGCTGCTGCTGCTGACCTTGGTCAATCTGGGGTGGACGCTGGCTTCGCTCTACGCCTGCGGGGTGCTGTCCGACCGGCTCGGCCGGCGCCGGGCGTTCGTGGCCTGGGGCGCGACCGGCCAGGCGGCGGGCTGCGCGGTCCTCGCGATCGCGCCGGGTACGGACACCGCGCTGGTGGCGGCGTCGCTGTTCGGCCTCGGCGTCGGCGCCTACTTGGCCGTCGACCAGGCGATCATCACCGCGGTGCTGCCGGCGGCCGAGAACCGCGCCCGGGACCTGGGCATCATGAACATCGGCCTGTTCGGACCGCAGACCCTGGGCCCGCTGCTGGCCGGCCTGGTCATCGGCGAACTGGGCGGGTACCAGGTCCTGTCCGCACTGGCCGGGGTCACCAGCCTCGTCAGCGGCCTGCTGATCTACCGCGTGTCCTCGGTGCGTTGAGCGCGCCGAGCGCGACCGCCCCGACCGTCCCGACTGGAGTCCACCGATGTTCCGTCCGCTGCGGGTGTCCGCCGATGTGCCGTGGCTGCGAGCCCTGCTCCCGCTGTCCCTGATCCCCCGCGTCCATCTGAGCGCGCTGCCGGTGGCCCTGTCCTTCCTCGTCGCAGACTGGACCGGCTCGTACACGATCGTCGGCGCGGTCGGCGGGGGCATGGCCATCGCCCGGGCGGTGGCCGGTCCGGTCCGCGGGAAGGTGTCCGAAGCGGGCACCGGGGCGCAGGGGTGAGCGCGATGCGGGTGGTCGTGCTCGGGGTGACCACCGGTCTCGGCGGCCGGCTCGCCTCCTCCCTGCTGGCCGGCGGAGACACCACGGTCGGGCTGGTCCTGCGCCACGGCGACGCCGAGCGCGTGCGGGCCGCCGGCATCGAACCGTTCCTGCTCGACACCGACGGATCCGACCTCGACGGGCAGTTGACTCGGGCCTTCCGCGGCGCGGACGCCGTCGTGCTGGCGGCGGGCACCGGCACCGGTCCGGGCTCGCTCGGCGCGGCGGTGTCCTCGCCGGCGGCGCAGTTGTGCGCCGCAGCCGAGGGCTGCGGCATCCACCGGTTCGTGATGGTGAGCGCGCACCTGCCCGGCGCCGCGGACCGCGCCGCCCTCGGCGACCAGCTGGACGCCTACCTGGCCGAGAAGCGCGCCGCCGAACAAGTGGTGCGCGAGCGGGAGTTGGACTGGTGCGTGCTGCGCCCGGGCATGCTGACCGACGATCCCCCGCTGGGGACCGTGCGGGCCCGCCCCGACGGCGTGCCCGCGGTCGGCGACGAACTCTCCCGTGGCGACTGCGCGGAGGCGGTGCGTACCGTGTTGGCGCAGAAAATCACGGGTGTGTGGCTCGCCACGACCGGTTCGACGCCCATCGAGCAGGCATTTGCTCCGGGATAACGGGGGGCCGGGGTGGGCTGATGCTCATGCTCCGGCCGGGATATTCGCTGCCGTTGCCAGAAAGAGGTCATTGGATTCCCGAGAGCCCACAGTGACCCGGACTCCTTCCTCGGCGAATACCCGTACCGCGATACCGGCACGTGCACAGGCGTCGGCGAATTCGGCACTGCGCTCGCGGAGCGGGAGCCAGAGGAAGTTCGCCTGGGAGCGTGAGATCGGCCGGCCCTGCTCGATCAGGGCGTTCTCCATCCGGAGCCGCTCGGCAACGACCACGTCAACCCGCTTCATGACCTCGTCGGTTGCGGCCAAGGAAGCGATTGCCGCCTCCTGCCCGATCTGGCTGACCCCATAGGGCGCCGTCATGCGCAGCGCCGCCGCGACGGGTTCCGGGGCGATGGCGAACCCGATCCGCAATCCGGCCAGGCCGAATGCCTTGGAGAAGGTCCGCACCACGGCGACATGGGGGTACTCGCGGCAAATGGTGGCACCGTCCACCGCGTCCTTGTCACACACGTACTCGGCGTAGGCCTCATCCAATACAACAAGCACGTTCTCGGGAACGCGGTCGAGGAATTTCGCCAATTCATCCCGGCGCACTGCCGTACCGGTGGGGTTGTTGGGGGTGCAGAGGAAAATCAGCCGGGTCCGCTCAGTGACGCGCTCTGCCATGGCGTCGAGGTCGTGGTATCCATCGTCGGTCAACGGAACCCCGACCGCGGTCGCGCCGCAGATGGCCGTGGTGATGACGGGGTAGGCCTCGAACGACCGCCAGCCGTACATCACTTCGTCCCCCGGGGCGGCCATCGCTTGGATGAGCGACTGGATGACGCCCACCGACCCCGCGCCGGCGGCGAATCGGGTGGGCGGCAGATCAAACCTGCACGCCAGCGCGTCAATCAGCCGTTCACAGCCGAGATCGGGGTAACGGTTGAACCGCCTGGCGGCGGCGATCGCCGCATCCAGGACACCGGGCAGCGGATCGTACGGGTTCTCGTTCGCCGCCAGCAGGTGCAGGGGCTCCGAAGTTGGCGCACCGCCCGATCGGCTCGCCGCGTGAACGGCGATGGAGTGCAGTTCTGGACGCGGCAGTGGTCCTCGCATATCAGAACACACCTTCCCCAAGAGACCGTCAAACCTTGTCGACAATCTGCCGGTCGGCCTATTTGCCGGGCAACCCCTACGCCCCCCTCAAGCCACGTACCGCCGATAGCGCTTTCCCGTCCCTGGGGGAATTCGCTCCGCTGGCCTCCCCGATTTCCCGGCGGCGCATTACCGACCGGTGAGTCGCCGAACCGTAGCCCCGGGCACCGCATTCGGGGGTGATAGGGGTGTCGCGGCCAGGACCCTCTTGCTTGGGTTGTTCGGTATGACAGCAGGAATTCAGCGCGTCGTCGTCGTGGGTGTGGCCCGCCGGGAGGAATTCGGCGTCGCTTCGGTGTCGTCGGCCCTCTGGGCCGCGATCGAGGATGCCCAAGTGGTTCCGTCCGCCCGCAGCCGCGTGGTGGTTCTGCTCGCACGGACGGACGAGGAGGACCTGCCGGACTGGGACCAAATCCCTGGTGTGAGCGTGCGTTCTCGGCAGGACTCCGGCCAGATCTTCGCGGCGGCCGAGACGTGTCTGCGCGCGGATCGCCCCGCACTGGTCGTCGTCCGCGACGCGACCGGCGACGTAGCGGTGGCGCTCGCTCTGGAGTCGGCCGATGCCGAGCACTACGGTCCGCTCTCCGACGATGCCGAGGAGCGCGTGGCACAGCTGCGCGCGCTCAGGCCCCGGGACCGCACGAGCACCCCGGATGCCACGAGTACCGGCACCGTCCCGCTCCTGCTGTCCGGCCGTACCGACGCCGGTCTGCGCGCCCATGCCGGCCGTCTGGCGGGCCACCTCCAGGAGCGTGCGGACATCTCCCTGGCCGACGCCGCCTTCACCCAGGCCACGACCCGCACGCTCTGGCCGCACCGGGCGATGGTCACCGCGGCCGACCGGGATGCCATCGTCGCGGCCCTTCGCGCGGTGGCCGAGGGCCGCGCGAGCGATATGGCGGTACGGGCCGGGAGCGGTGGACCCGAGTCCGCGGTGTTCGTCTTCCCTGGCCAGGGCGCCCAGTGGGTGGGGATGGCTCGCGAACTCGCCGCCGAGGCCCCGGTCTTCCGGGACAAACTGGCCGAATGCGCGCGGGAACTGCGCCCGTTCGTGGATTTCGAGCTCGACGACGTGCTCTCCGGGGCCCTCCCGCTGGAGCGGGTCGAGGTGATCCAGCCGGCCCTGTTCGCCGTCATGGTGTCGCTCGCGGAGCTGTGGCGGTCGAACGGCGTCACGCCCGCCGCGGTCGTGGGCCACAGTTTCGGCGAGATCGCGGCGGTGACCGCCGCTGGAGCGCTCACCCTGGCGGACGGCGCGAGGCTGGTCGCCGCCGTCAGCAAGGCACTGGCGCGGCTCCAGGGCAACGGAGAGATGGTCGCCGTGGCGCTCCCCGCCGAACAGGTCGCCGAACTGGTCGCCGAGTGGGATCTGGACCTGGACATCGCGGTCGTCAACGGCCCTCGCTCGACGGTCGTCGCGGGCACCACCGAGTCCGCGGCGGCCTTGTTGGAGAGGCTGCGCGACCGGGACGTACGGGCCACACTGCTGCCCATCGGGATCGCCGGGCACTCGCGACGCATGGAGCCCGCCCACGAGTATCTGGTGCGGGAGGCCGCGGCGGTACGGCCGCGCGCCACCGAGATACCCGTGTACACGTCCACTACGACCGATCCGCTCGACACCGGCGACCTGGACGCCGAGCACTGGTTCCTCAGCCTTCGGGAGCCGGCCCGGTTCCAGCAGGTCATCGAGGAACTGCTCGGCCAGGGCCACCGCGTGTTCGTGGAGATCAGCCCGCACCCGGTGCTCACCCTGTCGATCGAGGAGACCGCCGCGCACATCGGCCGGGACGTCGTCGTCCTCGAAACCATGCGTCGTGACGACGCGGGCCACGACCGCTACCTCCGCGCCCTGGCCGAGGCACACCTGCACGGCGTCGCCCCGGACTGGAGCACCGTCCTCCCCGACGCACGCCGCGTCACGCTGCCTCCGTACCGGCTCGACCTGGACACCGCGGACGCCGCCGGCAGCGGCGGCACCGAGCCCGGCACCGGACTGCGCGAGCGGCTGCTCGGGTGCGACCCGGCACAACGCGTCGAAGAGGCCGTACGCCTCGTGGCGGACGCCGTGGCCGCGGAGATCGAGCCTTCGGCGACGGCCATCGGCGCGGACGAGGCGTTCTGGTCGCTGGGGGTGGACTCCGCGGGCGCCCTCCGGGTCCGCAACCGGCTGGTCGAGATGACAGGGCTGCGGCTGCCCGTGACGGTCCTGTTCGACCACCCCACTCCGCGCACGCTGGCGGAGGAACTGCTGCGCGCCGTGTTCGGCGGCGACGAACCGGCACCGGCCGCGACAGCGCCGGCCGACCCCGACGAGCCGCTCGCCATCGTCGGCATGGCCTGCCGGTTCCCCGGCGGGGTCGGCTCCCCGGACGAGTTGTGGCAGCTGGTGCACGAAGGGCGCGACGCGGTCGCGGCCTTCCCGGCCGACCGCGGCTGGGACCTCACCGCGCTGTACGATCCCGACGCCTCGCAGCCGGGCACCTCGTACCAACGCGAAGCCGCCCTGCTCGACGGCGTGGCGGAGTTCGACGCCGCCTTCTTCGGCATCTCCTCGCGTGAGGCACTGGCGATGGACCCGCAGCAGCGGCTGCTCCTGGAGACGTCGTGGGAAGCGCTGGAACGCGGCGGAATCGACAGCACGACCCTGCGGGGCAGCCGGACCGGGGTCTTCACCGGCGTCATGAGCCTGCCGTACGGCAGGCCGCTGCACCAGGCACGGCCCGACCTGGAGGGCTATGTGATGACGGGTACCACCTCCAGCGTGGTCTCCGGTCGGCTGTCCTACGTCCTGGGCCTGGAAGGTCCCGCCCTCACCCTCGACACGGCCTGCTCCTCCTCATTGGTGGCGCTGCACCTGGCGGGTCAGTCGCTGCGCCGCGGCGAGAGTGACCTGGCCCTGGTCGGCGGGGCGACGGTGATGGCCGAACCCGGTTTGTTCATCGAGTTCAGCAGGCTCCGCGCGCTCGCGCCCGACGGCCGTTCCAAACCGTTCTCCGCCGATGCCGACGGCTTCGGCATGGCCGAGGGCGTGGCCGTCCTGGTGGTGGAGCGGCTGTCCGACGCACGGCGACTGGGCCATGAGGTGCTGGCGGTGGTCAGGGGGAGCGCCGTCAACCAGGACGGCGCCTCCAACGGCCTCACCGCGCCCAACGGCCCCGCCCAGCAGCGGGTGATCCGGGCCGCGCTGGACAGCGCCGACCTGCGCGCCGCGGACATCGACGTGGTGGAGGCGCACGGCACCGGGACGCGACTGGGCGACCCCATCGAGGCACAGGCGCTGATGGCGACGTACGGGAGCGACCGCCCCGCCGAACGGCCGTTGTACGTCGGGTCCTTGAAGTCGAACATCGGGCACGCGCAGGCGGCGGCCGGGGTGGCCGGGGTGGTGAAGATGGTGCAGGCGCTGCGGCACGGTGTGATGCCGCGCAGCCTGTACGCGGACCATCCGACGAAGGAGGTGGAGTGGTCACCGCACACGGTCGAGCTGCTGGCCGAGTCGCGCGAGTGGGAACGCGCCGACGGCCGCCCGCGCCGGGCCGGTGTCTCCGCCTTCGGGATCAGCGGGACGAACGCGCACGTCATCCTGGAGGAGTTCGCCCCTGAGACTCCCGAGACCTCCAAGGGCGCGGAGTCCGCCGTTCCCTGGGCGGACGTGGCGGTGCCGCTGGTGCTCTCCGGCAAGACCCCGGACGCCGTACGCGGGCAGGCCCTGGCGCTGCGGGAGCACCTCGCGTCCCACCCGGAGCTGCCGCTGCCGCACGTCGCCCGGGAGCTGGCCACGTGCCGTACGACGTTCGAGCACCGTGCCGTGGTCACGGGCGACCGGGAGGGGGTGCGGGCCGGTCTCGGCGACGTCTCTCCGGTGCTCGCCGGGTCCGGCAAGGTGGCGGCCGTGTTCTCCGGCCAGGGTGCGCAGCGCGCGGGTATGGGCCGGCAACTGGCCGAGCACTTCCCGGTGTTCGACGAGGCCTTGACGGAGGTGTGCGGCCACCTCGACGCGGAGCTCGGACGTGGACTGCGGGAGGTGATGTGGTCCGAAGATCCGGAACTACTGGGCCGGACGGAGTTCGCACAGCCCGCGCTGTTCGCGTTCGAGGTGGCGCTGGCCCGGCTGTGGCGGTCCTGGGGCGTGTCGTTCACGGCTGTCGTCGGCCACTCGGTGGGCGAGATCGCCGCCGCCGTCGTCGCCGGGGTGCTGACGGTGCCGGACGCGGCGCGGCTGGTGGTGGCCCGGGGGCGGTTGATGCAGTCCCTGCCCGGCGGGGGCGCCATGCTCGCCATCGCGGCGGGCGAGGATGAGGTGACGGCCACTCTGGGCGATTCCGCGCTCGTCGGAATCGCCGCGGTCAACGGGCCCGAGGCGGTCGTCGTCTCCGGTGCCCGCGGCGAAGTGGCACGCGTGGGCGAGATCTGGCATGAACGCGGCCGGCGGGTCGCCGAGCTCCGGGTGAGCCACGCCTTCCACTCACCGCTGATGGAGCCGATCCTCGACGAGTTCCGTTCGGTGGTGGAGGAACTGCGCTTCCAGCCGCCGACCCTCCCGATCAGTGCCACCGCCGACACCGCCCACCCCATCGACACCCCTGCCTACTGGGTCGACCATGCGCGCAACGCCGTACGGTTCGGCGACGCGACAGGGCGGCTTCCGGAAGCAGACATCCTGATCGAGGTCGGCCCGGACGCCGCCCTGGCCCCGCTGATCGAGACCGGTCACACCGTCCTGCCCAGCACCCGGCGCGGCCAGTCCGAGACGCACACCGTCCTCACCGCGCTGGGCCGGGCCCACGCCCATGGCGCCGACGTCGACTGGGCCGCCGTCCTGCCGCCCGCTCCCCGCGCCGACCTGCCCACGTACGCCTTCCAACGGCAGCGCTTTTGGGACTCCGCGTCGGACACCACCAACCGTGTCTGCGCGGGAGCGGATCCGCAGCCGCACCCGATGCTCACCTCGCGCACCGATCTGCCGGATGCGGGGGGCCTGCTGCTGTCCGGCAGGCTGACACCCGGCAGCGACCCGTGGCTGTCGCACCACGTCGTCATGGGCACGATGCTGCTGCCCGGCACGGGCTTCGTCGAGCTCGCGCTCGAAGCGGCCCGCTCGTCCGGCGCCGGGTCGGTCGACGAACTCGTCCTGCGCGCGCCCATGGTGTTCACCGACGGCAAGCCCCGTGACCTTCAGGTGTGGGTGGGTCCTGACCAGGGCGCCGAGCGTGAGCTGCGGATCCGTACCAGGGAGACCGGCGGCGACTGGACGCTGCATGCCACCGGCCTCCTCGCGGCGCGCGCCGCCGACACCGAAGGCTTCAGCGACGGCGACTGGGCCGGCGAGGTCTGGCCCCCGGCCGGTGCGCGGCAGCTCGTCGGCGACTCCTTCTACGAGGACCTCGCCGCCCGTGGCTACGAGTACGGCCCGGCTTTCTGGGGCACCAAGGCCCTCTGGGAGCGTGACGGCGACCTCTTCGCGGAGGTCGTGCTGCCCGAGGGGCAGCCTCGCGGGTTCGGTATCCACCCCGCGCTGCTGGACGCCGCCCTGCATGCCCTGCCGATCACCGGCAGCCTCTACGAGGCCGGCGAGATCCGGCTGCCGTTCTCCTTCAACGGCGTGTCCCTGTTCTCCTCGGATGCCCGGCGGCTGCGGGTGCGTATCCGGGCGGACGTCGACTCCGCCGCCGTGTGGATCACGGACGACGCCGGGTCCCCCGTCCTCGCCATGGAGGGCCTCACCTTGCGCTCCATCGAGCGCGCACAGCTGGAAGCGGCGGGGGCGACCGGCCGCACCGGGTGGTTTTCCGTGACGTGGCGGCAGTTGGGGCGGGCCGCCACCGCCGACCGGGTGCCCGGGAACTGGCTCCTGCTCGGCGAGGTGCCCTCGGCGCTCGGCTCCCTCTTCGAAGACCCGGTCACCGCCGCTTCCTGGGACCGCTCGACCGCGCCGGACGGGGTGCTGGTCGGCGCCGGACGCGCGGAGGACCTGCTCGCCGCCCTGCACGAGGTCGCCGGGCGGCAGACCGGCCCGGTCTGGTGCGTCACGAGCGGTGCCGTCGGAGTGGGGACCGCCGACCCCGCCGCCGACGTGCGGGCGGCGGGTGTCTGGGGGCTCGGCCGGGTCGCCGCACTGGAACTGCCCGACCGCTGGGGCGGACTGGTGGATCTGCCCGAGCGGATCGACGACGCCACCCGACGGGCACTCGCCGGGATCCTCACCGGCGACGGCGACGGCGACGACGCCGACGACGCCGAGGACCAACTCGCCCTTCGCGACGGACGTCTGTGGGCTCGTAGGCTGGTGACCGCGACAGCGCCGCAGAGCAGTACCTGGGCGCCCAAGGGCACTGTGCTGATCACCGGCGGGACCGGCGGTCTCGGTGGGCACGTCGCTCGCCGGATCGCCGAGCAGAACAGCGCCGACCGTATCCTCCTCCTCTCCCGTCAGGGTCCGACGGCCCCCGGCGCCACCGAACTGCTGGCGGAGATCTCCGCGTTCGGCGCCAAGGCCGATGTCGTCGCCGTCGATGTGACGGACCGTTCCGCGATGGGCGGTTTGATCGCCACCCTGGCAGCAGAGGGGACCCCCGTGCGCACCGTGGTACATGCCGCGGGCGTGGTCCGGGACGTACCGATCGCGCAGACCGGGGCCGAGGAACTGGCGGCCCAGATGGCGGCCAAGGTCGAAGGTGCCCTGCTGCTCGACGAACTGCTGCCGGACCTCGACGACTTCGTCCTGTTCTCCTCCATCTCCGGAGTCTGGGGCGCCGCGGGCCAGGCCGGGTACGCCGCGGGCAACGCCTGCCTCGACGCGCTCGCCCGGCGTCGACGCGAGCAGGGCAAGCCCGCGACCTCCGTCGCCTGGGGGCCGTGGGCGGGCGGCGGCATGCTGACCGAGCACGATGAACGGGAACTGCGCAAGCGTGGTCTGACCCCTCTCCTGGTGCCTGCCGCTGTCCAGGCCCTGGAGCAGAGCATCATGGCCGACAGCGCGTGGGACCCGGTGGTGGCCGACATCACCTGGTCGCGCTTCCTGCCGGCGTTCACCGCGTCCCGGCCCAGTCCGCTGCTCGGCTCGTTCGAGGAGAAGGCCGCCGTTGAGCCCCTGGCATCGTCGGACGGCCGGCCTACCGAGGGCGAGACGCAGAGCCTCACGCAGCGGCTCGCCGCACTGCCGGACGCCGAACGGCTCCCCGCCCTGACCGAGGTCGTGCGGACCCATGTGGCGGCACTCATCGGAGAGTCCGGACCCGAGCGGGTCGGTCCCGACCGTGCGCTCAAGGAGATCGGGTTCGACTCCCTGATGTCCGTTGAGCTGCGCAACAGGTTCGCCGGTCTCATCAACGTCAAGCTGCCCGCCACGCTGGTCTTCGACCATCCGACGCCGAACGCGCTGGCCCTGCATCTCTTGGGGCACCTCGACCTCGGCGCGGCCGGCGCCGCGCCGGCCGAACAGCCGCTGCTGGAAGTGGTCGAGCAGATCGAGAGCAGGGGCCTGTCCCCGCTCACCGACACCTCCACCCGCAAGGCCCTGGCCGGCCGTCTCACCGAGCTGTTGGACCGGCTGGCCGCACTCGACGCCAGGCCGGTCGCCGAGGCGGACGGGCTCGCCTCGGCCAGTGCCGCCGAGCTGATGCAGTTCATCGACACCGAGTTGGGCGACATCTGACCCCGGGCGACCCCGTCGGCCCCGCAGGCCCTGGGCGGAGCCGCCACCGATCCCGCTGCCACCACTCCTGTTCCCGTCGCGCCCTGTTCCGGGCAGACCGCCGCGAAGCCGATAGGTGCAAGACATGACAACAGACGAAAGCCAGCTCGTCGCATACCTCCGCAAGGTCACCACCGATCTGCAGAAGACCCGATCGCGGCTGCGGGACGCCGAGACGAAGAACCACGAGCCGATCGCGATCGTGGGCATCGGTTGCCGCTATCCGGGCGGGGTGCACGGCGCCGACGACCTGTGGCGGCTCGTCGTGGAGGGGCGCGACGCCATCAGCGGCTTCCCGCAGGACCGCGGCTGGGATGTGGCCGGCCTCTACGACCCCGACCCGGACGCCGTCGGGAAGTCGTACACCCGCGAAGGCGGCTTCCTCACCGACATCGACCTCTTCGACGCCGACTTCTTCGGACTCAGCCCACGAGAGGCGCTGGCCATGGACCCGCAGCAGCGGCTGCTGCTGGAGACGTCCTGGGAGGCGCTGGAGAGCGCGGGCATCCGTCCCGCCGTCCTGCGCGGCAGCCGCACGGGCGTGTTCACAGGTGTCATGCACCACGACTACGGCAGCCGTTTCACCAAAGCCCCTGACGGGTTCGAGGGCTACGTCCACATGGGCAGCGCGGGCAGCATGGCCGTCGGCAGGGTCGCCTACCACTTCGGCCTGGAGGGTCCAGCCGTCACCGTCGACACCGCGTGCTCCTCATCGCTCGTCTCCCTGCACCTGGCATGTCAGTCGCTCCGCGCGGGCGAGTGCGATCTGGCTCTGGCCGGCGGCGTCGCGATCATGGCCGGCCCCACCTTCTTCGTCGAGTACAGCCGTCAGCGGGTGCTGTCCACCGACGGCCGTTGCCACTCCTTCGCCGACGACGGAGACGGAACCGGCTGGTCCGAGGGGGTGGGCGTGCTGGCCGTGGAGCGGTTGTCGGACGCGCGGCGGCTGGGGCACGAGGTCCTGGCGGTGGTACGGGGCAGCGCGGTCAACCAGGACGGTGCCTCGAACGGGATGACGGCGCCGAGTGGTCCCGCTCAGCAGCGCGTCATCGACTCGGCTCTGCGCAGTGCTCGTCTGACCGCGGACGAGATCGACGTGGTGGAGGCGCACGGGACGGGAACGCGGCTGGGCGATCCCATCGAGGCACAGGCCTTGATGGCGACGTACGGCAGGGGGCGTTCGGCACAACGGCCGCTGTGGCTCGGTTCGTTGAAGTCGAACATCGGGCACACCCAGGCGGCCGCGGGCGTCGGTGGCGTGATCAAGATGGTGCAGGCCCTGCGGCACGGCGTACTGCCACGGAGCCTTTACGCGGAGCGTCCGTCGACGGAGGTCGACTGGTCCTCGGGGGCGGTCGCGCTGCTGGCGCGGGAGCGGGCGTGGGAGCGCGTCGAGGACCGCCCGCGTCGGGCTGGTGTGTCCTCCTTCGGAATGAGCGGCACGAACGCGCATGTGATCGTGGAGGAGTTCGTCCCCGAGCCCGCCGGAGAGAAAGAGACGGAGCCGTCTGCCCCGTGGGCGGAGACATCGGTACCGCTGGTGCTGTCGGGCAGGACGCCGGGGGCCGTGCGTGCGCAGGCGGCGGCACTGCGGGGCCACCTGGCGGCTCGGCCGGAGCTGTCCCTCGCGCGGGCGGCGCGGGAGTCGGCTGTGCACCGGACGGCGTTCGAGCATCGTGCGACGGTCACGGGTGACCGCGACGCCGTGCTGGCCGGGCTCGGTGACGTCACTCCCGTGGCCGCCGGCGGCGGTCGAGTGGCGGCTGTGTTCTCCGGCCAAGGCGCTCAGCACGTCGGGATGGGCCATCAACTGGCCGCGGATTTCCCGGTGTTCGCCGGGGCGCTGGACGAGGTGTGCGCGGTGGTGGATCCGTTGTTGGGGCGGTCGTTGCGGGAGGTGATGTGGTCGGGGCCTACGGAGGTGTTGGAGCGGACGGAGTTCGCGCAGCCGGCGTTGTTCGCGTTCGAGGTGGCGATGGCGCGGTTGTGGCAGTCGTGGGGCGTGGAGTTCTCCGTGCTCGCGGGGCACTCCGTGGGGGAGATCGCCGTCGCGGTCGTGGCCGGGGCGTTGTCCCTGGAGGACGGGGCCCGGTTGGCCGTGGTGCGCGGCCGGCTGATGCAGCGGTTGCCGGAGGGCGGAGCGATGCTGGCGGTCGCCGCCGGCGAGGAGGAGGTCGCCGCGACGCTGGGGGATCCGGCGCTCGTGGGCATCGCCGCGGTCAACGGCCCTGAGGCGGTGGTGGTCTCCGGTGCCCGTGAGGAGGTCGAGCGGGTCGCCGGGATATGGCGCGAGCGTGGTCGGCGCACGAGCCGGCTACGGGTCAGCCACGCGTTCCACTCGCCGTTGATGGAACCGGTTCTGGACGAGTTCCGTGTGGTGGCGGAGGAGTTGGACCGGAGGGAGCCGACGCTGCCGGTGATGGCGTCGGCCGAGACCACGCATCCGTTCGCCACCTCGGCCTACTGGGTCGACCACGCCCGTCGGGCGGTGCGGTTCCATGACGCCGTCACGCGACTCGCGGAGGTGGACGTCGTCGTCGAGATCGGCCCCGACGCGGTCCTGGCACCGCTGATCGACACCGGTCGTACGGTTCTGCCGAGTTGCCGCCGTGAGCAGAGCGAGACCCTGACTCTGCTGACCGCGCTCGGCGAGGCCCATGCGCATGGCGTCGAGGTCGACTGGACGGCCCTCTTCCCGGCTGCTCCCCGTGCCGACCTGCCCGCCTACCCCTTCCAGCACCGACGCTACTGGCTCGCGCCCCCCGCCCTCACGGGTGACGGTGCCGACGCGCTGGACCACCCCCTGCTGTCCGGCATCGTGGAACTGCCGGGTCAGGGCGGCGTGGTGCTCACCGGCAGGATCTCGCCCGACCGTGACCCCTGGCTCGCCGACCACGCGGTCTCCGGTGCCGTGCTCTTCCCCGGTACCGGTTTCCTGGAACTCGCCCTGCGGGCCGCCCGGCAGGTGGGGTGGCGGCAGGTCGCCGACCTCGTCGTCCAGACGCCGCTCGTCCTGCCCGCCGCCGGCACCGACATCCAGGTCTGGGTCGAACCGCCGGGCGAGCCGGAGCGCGCGCTGGTCGTCCGAGGCCGGAGCGACGGCGACAGCGACTGGGTGGAGTACGCCACGGGAAGGCTCGTGGCAGAGCCCCCCGCGTCCTCCCCTCAGGGGAACCCTCGCACCGACGCCGAGTGGGCCATCGGACAGTGGCCGCCGCAGGGCGCCGAGGAGATGCCGGTCGAGGAGCTCTACGACACCCTCGCCGCCCGTGGCTACGGCTACGGCCCGGTCTTCCGCGGCCTGCGGGCGCTATGGCGGTCCGGCGACGAGCTGTACGCCGAGGTCGTCCTCCCCGAGCCGGCCCACGACGGCCGGTACGGCTGCCACCCCGCGCTGCTGGACGCCGCCCTGCACCCGCTGGCAGCCGCCGACTCCGGTCAGCAGGTCCGGCTGCCCTTCGCCTTCGGCCGGGTGACCGTGCACTCCCCCGGCGCCTCCGAACTGCGCGTACGCCTGAGGACCGGCGCCGAGACCATGCGCCTGGACGCGGTCACCAGCACCGGGGACCCGGTCCTCACCATCGGGGAACTGGTGCTGAGGGTGGCTGACACCGCCCGGCTGACGGCACGGGCGGACGGGCACATCCATCGCCTCGGCTACGAGGTCACCTGGCAGATCCTGCCCGACCCGCCGCGTGCCGACCGGCTCCCCGGCACCTGGATCGTCCTCGCGCCACCGGCGACGGACGTCTCCTGGACCCGGGACCTGGCCGAGCACACGCTCGCCGTCGATCTCGACACCACCGCGGACCGCCCCGGTCTCGTGGCACGGCTGGCCGACGTCACACAAGTTCCCACAGCCGCGGACCCGATGGGTGTGCTGCTGTTCGCCGCCCACCCGGACCTCCTCGTCACCGCGCTGCAGGCGCTCACCGACGCCGGTGTGGACGCCCCGGTGTGGTGCCTGACCCATGAGTCGGACGACGAGCTCGACACGGCCGCCGTGTGGGGCGCAGGCCGGGCGGCGGCCCTCGAACTCCCGGACCGCTGGGGCGGCCTGGTCGATCTGCCCCCGGCCGGCGTACGGCCCGACCTCGACTGCCTGGCCGGCCTGCTCTCCGCGGGCACGGGCGAGGACCAGATCCGCCTCAGGCCCGACGGGGTGTCCGTACGCCGCCTGATCAAGCCGGAACGGGCGACGCAACCGGCCGCCGACTGGACGCCGTCCGGCACAGTGGTGATCACCGGGGGCACCGGGGCGCTGGGCGGTCATGTCGCCCGCTGGGCCGCGGGCCTCGGCGGCTGCTCCCTGCTGCTCGTCTCCCGCCGGGGTCCGGAGGCGCCCGGCGCGCAGGAACTGCTGGCCGAACTGGCCGCCACCGGCACCCCGGTACGGATCGTCGCCGCCGATGTCGCCGACCGGTCCGCCATGGCCGAGCTGGTGCGTGAGGCGGCGGACGCGGGCACCCCCGTCCGCGCGGTGTTCCATGCTGCGGGAGTCGCCGACGAGACACCGTTGCTGGAGACCACCCTCGACCGGTTCCACGCCGTCCTGGAGGGCAAGGCGGGCGGTGCCCGGGTCCTCGACGAGGTGCTCGGCGAAGCCGACTTGGACGCCTTCGTCGTCTTCTCCTCCGTCTCCGGTGTCTGGGGAGCTTCGGGGCAGAGCGCGTACGGGGCGGGCAACGCCGTGCTGGAGGCGCTGGCCGCCCGGCGCCAAGCACGCGGTCTGGCCGGCACGGCGCTCGCATGGGGTCCATGGTCGGGCGGCGGCATGGTCGACGCCGACCTGGAGCGACGGCTGCGACGCCAGGGCCTCATCCCGCTCCCGGTCGACGACGCCGTGGCGGCGCTGTCGACGGCGGTGTCCCTCGGCGAGAACCGGGTTCTGGCCGACGTGGCGTGGTCGCGTTTCCTGCCGGTGTTCGCCGCCGGCCGTCCTGCCCCGCTCTTCACGGCTCTCCGTCCCGCGCCGCGCCACACAACGGCGTCCGCCGCGACGGCCGCGCCCGGATCGACGGCCGAGCGGCTGGCCGCCCTCCCGTCCGGGGACCGCGGCAAGGCGTTGTCCGACCTCGTACGGGCCGAGATCGCCTCGGCCGTCGGGCACCACGACATGAGCGCGGTCGACGCGGAGCGCCCGCTGGGCGAGTTCGGTTTCGACTCCCTCATGTCCGTCCAACTGCGCAACCGGCTTTCGGCCGCGACCGGTGTCCGTCTGCCCGCGACGCTGGTCTTCGACCATCCGACCGCCGGCGCGCTCGCCCGGCACCTGGAGAGCGAGCTCGCCACCGAGCCGTCGCCACTCCCCCGGCAGCCCGCCACGCCCAGGACGGCCGTCGCCGACGAACCCCTCGCCATCGTCGGGATGGCCTGCCGCTACCCGGGCGGTGTCGCGTCTCCCGAGGATCTGTGGCGACTCGTAGCGCAGGGCCGGGACGCCGTCGGCGAATTCCCCACCGACCGGGGATGGGACCTGGCGGGCCTCTACCACCCGGACCGCTCCCGGGCCGGTACCACGTACACCAGTCAGGGTGGATTCCTCGACGACCCCGCCGGGTTCGACGCGGCCTTCTTCGGTATCTCGCCCCGTGAGGCGCTGGCCATGGACCCGCAGCAGCGGCTGCTGCTGGAGGCGTCCTGGGAGGCCGTGGAGCATGCGGGGATCGCTCCCGACACCCTGCACGACAGCCGTACCGGCGTGTTCGTCGGCACCATGTACAACGACTACTTCTCGCGTCTGAGCAGCACGCCGGAGAACCTTGAGGGGATCATCGGCATCGCCAACAGCAACAGCGTCATGTCCGGGCGTATCTCCTACCTTCTCGGCCTTCAGGGCCCGGCGGTCACGCTCGACACCGCCTGCTCGACCTCGCTGGTCGCCCTGCACCTCGCCGGCCAGGCGCTGCGCCGGGGCGAGTGTGATCTCGCGCTGGCGGGCGGCGCCACCGTGATGGCGTCACCGCACATCTTCGTCGAGTTCAGCCGCCAGGGCGGCCTGGCCGTGGACGGCCGGTGCAAGTCGTTCTCCGCCGACGCGGACGGCACCGGCTGGTCGGAGGGCGTCGGCCTGCTCGTCGTGGAACGGCTGTCCGACGCGCGCCGGCTGGGACACGAGGTCCTCGCCGTGGTCCAGGGCTCCGCCGTCAACCAGGACGGTGCGTCCAACGGCCTGACCGCCCCGAGCGGTCCCGCGCAGCAACGCGTCGTGGCGGCCGCGCTCGCGCAGGCGGGCATCGCAGCCACCGAGGTCGACGCCGTCGAGGCGCACGGCACCGGCACCCGGCTGGGCGACCCGATCGAGGCCCAGGCCCTGATCGCGACCTACGGCCGGGAGCGCGAGGCGGAGCGGCCGCTGTACCTCGGGTCGCTGAAGTCGAACATCGGCCACGCACAGGCGGCGGCCGGAGTCGGCGGTGTGATCAAGATGGTGCAGGCACTGCGACACGAACTGCTGCCCCGCACGCTGCACGCCGACCCGCCGTCACCCGAGGTGGACTGGTCGTCGGAGGCCGTGCGACTCCTCACCGAGGAACGCCCCTGGCCCCGAGGCGACCGGCCGCGCCTGGCCGGCGTGTCGTCGTTCGGTATCAGCGGCACGAACGCGCACATCGTGCTGGCGGAGGGCGATCCCCTCGACGGCGAGCCCGCCGAGGGAGCACCTGTGGACGGCGAGTCCGTCGAGAGCGGCGCTCCCGTGGACACGTCGGACTCCGCCGCGGCCCGGACTCCACTGCCGTATGTGCTCACCGCCCGCAGCGCGGCCGGACTCCCGGCACAGGCCCGCGCCCTGCACTCCCACCTGCTCGGCCGCCCGGGGCTCGAACCGGCCGATGTGGCCTGGTCATTGGTCATGACCCGGTCCCTTCACGACCATCGGGCGGTCCTGGTGGCCGAGGACCGGCAGGAGCTGCTCGACGCCCTCGCCGCACTCGCGGACCCGGCCGCGACGACGCCGCGCCGCGCGGTGTCCACCGGAACGGCCGGACGCGGACGTGTGGCGGGCCTCTTCTCCGGTCAGGGTGCGCAGCGGTCGGGTATGGGGCGTGAACTGGCGGGGCGTTTCCCGGTGTTCGCCGATGTGCTGGACGAAGTGTGCGCGGTGGTGGATCCGTTGTTGGGGCGGTCGTTGCGGGAGGTGATGTGGTCGGGGTCCGCGGAGGTGTTGGAGCGGACGGAGTTCGCGCAGCCGGCGTTGTTCGCGTTCGAAGTGGCGATGGCGCGATTGTGGCAGTCGTGGGGCGTGGAGTTCTCCGTGCTCGCGGGGCATTCGGTCGGGGAGATCGCCGCCGCGGTGGTGGCCGGGACGTTGTCCCTGGACGACGGGGCCCGGTTGGCCGTGGTGCGCGGCCAGTTGATGCAGGCGTTGCCGGACGGCGGGGCCATGGTCGCGATCGCCGCGGGCGAGGATGAGGTGGCCGCGAGCCTCGCGGGCGTACCGGATGTGGCGATCGCCGCCGTGAACGGCCCCGAAGCCGTCGTCGTCTCCGGGACGGAGGCCGACGTGCTGCGGATCGCGGACCACTGGCGTGAACAGGGCCGCCGTACAACCCGGCTGAGGGTGAGCCACGCCTTCCACTCGCCACTCATGGAGCCGATGCTCGACGACTTCGCGGCGGTCCTCGGCGAACTGACCTTCCACGAGCCGTCCATCCCGGTCAGCCCGTCGGCCGACAGCTCACGGCCCTTCGCGTCCGCGGAGTACTGGCTCGACCACGCCCGCCACGCCGTACGCTTCGCCGACGCCCTCAGCGGCCTGGACGACGCTGACGTGCTCGTCGAACTCGGCCCGGACGCCGCGCTGGCGCCTCTGGCAGGGACGGAGAAGCCGGTCCTCGCCTCCGCGCGACGCGATCAGCCCGAGGTACGCACCCTGGTCACGGCGCTCGGCGCCGGGCACGCCCACGGCGTATCCGTCGACTGGACGGCGGCGCTCGACGAGGGCAGGCAGGTCCGGCTCCCCACCTACTCCTTCCAGCACGAGCGCTACTGGCTGGACGAGGACACGGCGGCGGGCCGAGGCACCGGCTCCGTGGACGACGCGACGAAGGCACGGTTCTGGCAGGTTGTCGAAAACCAGGACCTCGACGGCCTGACCCGCACCCTCGGTCTCGACGCGGAGACGTCCCTGCGGGCCGCGCTGCCGGTGCTGCACGACTGGCACCGCACCAGCACCACGCTCGCTCGGGCCGCGGGCTGGCGCTACCGCGTCGCCTGGGACCAAGTGCCCGCGGACGACACGGCCGTGGCGCTCGACGGCACGTGGTGGATCGTCGTACCCAGGGATGCCGCCGACACCACGACGGCCGACGCCGTGCGGCGGGCGCTCGCCGCCGCAGGTGCGAACCCCCGGGTCATCACCGTCGATCCGCACCGCACGGACCGCGCGACGTTGGCGAAGGAACTTGCCGCGGCCGCCGACGGCACGGTGGCGGGGACGGTGTCCCTGCTGGCGGAGTCCGGCGGCGAGGACACCAGGCACCGCGGCGTCGCGGCCGGGGCACTGGCCACCCTGGTGCTCCTGCAGGCCCTGCACGACGCGGACATATCGACCCGTCTGTGGACGCTGACGCGGGGCGCCGTACGAACCGGGCCGGCGGACACCGCACCAGACCCCTGGCACGCCCAGGTATGGGGCCTCGGTCGCGTCGCCGCCCTCGAACACCCGGCGCTGTGGGGCGGTCTGATCGATCTCCCCGCCGAAGGGGAGCCGGCCGGCTTGGCCGTCGTCCTTTCCGGGACCACCGGGGAGGACCAGGTGGCACTGCGCGGGGACGGCGTTCGTGCGCGTCGCCTCACCCCTGCCGGCACGCCCGACGACCCGGGGGCCGGCGCCCACGCACCCGGTGCGGACGGGTGGACGGACGGAGCGGTTCTGATCACCGGCGGTACCGGAGCGCTCGGTGCGCACACCGCCCGCATGCTTGCCTCGCGGGGTGTGTCCCGGCTGGTCCTCGCCAGCCGTCGTGGTCCCGCCGCTCCCGGCGCCGAGGTACTGCGCGCCGAACTGGAGGCACTCGGCGCGACGGTCGACCTGACGGCCTGCGACGTGACCGACCGCGACGCCGTCGGCCGGCTGGCCGAGGGCCTTGCCGCTGAGGGCGCCCCCGTCCGCGCGGTGGTGCACGCGGCGGGTGTCGCCGCCGAACGGCCGTTGACGGAACTCGTCGGGGACGACTTCTCGGCGGTGGCCGACGCGAAGGTCACCGCCGCGGAAATCCTCGACGACGTGCTGGGGGACGACCTGGCGGCGTTCGTCGTCTATTCCTCCATCGCCGGCACCTGGGGCAGCGCGGGCAACGGCCCGTACGCCGCCGCCAACGCTCACCTGGACGCACTGGTCGAGCGGCGGCGGGCACGCGGCGCCGTCGGCACGGCCGTCGCCTGGGGACCCTGGAGCGGGGGCGGCATGGCGGACGACCGCTTCCAGGAGGAGATGCTGCGCCGCGGTGTCAGTGCCCTCCCACCCCAAGGTGCCACCGCCGCCCTCGCTCAGGCCCTGGAGCATGACGACACGACGGTCACGGTCGTCGACGTCGACTGGGACCACTTCGCCCGCGTCTTCGCCAGCAACCGCCCCAGCCCGCTGCTTCGGCACCTGACGGAGCCTGCCGCTGCTGCCGGCGAGGCCCCCGCCCGGACGGAACTGGCCGAGCGCCTCGCGGCCTTGGATGCCGGGACGCGGCGCGGCGCGGTGCTGGATCTGGTGCGCGCGGAGGTCGCGGGGGTGCTGGGCCATGCCACGTCGCAGGCCGTCGCCGTGGACCGCGCCTTCACCGACATGGGGTTCGACTCCCTCATGGCCGTCGAACTGCGCGCCCGGCTCGGCGTGGTCAGCGGCCTCGCGCTGCCGACCACCCTCGTCTTCGACCACCCGAGTCCCGCGGAGGTGGCCGACTTCCTCTGCGACCGGTTCGAGCCCGACCGGGACGCCCTCACCAACGAGGTCCTGGAGAAGCTCGACTGGCTGGAGAACACCCTGCTGGACGCCGCGCACAGCCAGGGCGCCCGCGCGCGGTTCGGCTCCCGGCTCGACGCCCTGCTCGCCCGACTCGACCGTACGACGGCCCCGCCCGAGACCCGGCTGTCGGACCCGGTCGCGGACGACATCGAATCGGCGACCGCCGAAGAACTGCTCGCAATCGTCGAGAAGCATTTCGACTAGTTACCCGGTCCCGCTATGAGCGGGTAAGCCCCGCAGCATTAGGGGCCATTAGGGGATAGTGAATCGATCCGATACCGGAGAGCATTCATCAAGAGGATTTTGCGAAATGCCTAGGAGTGAACACATCCCATGCATCTTCTCGTCAAGGGAGTTCAGCACCGGATTTCCAGCGAAATCCTCGTACCGAACTCCAAATATCATGCACACCGTGCACTGATCCTCGCCTCGCTCGCGGACGGAGAGAGCCGGATCCACGGCCTGTCCGACGCCCGGCACGTCGAGTACACCGTTCGGCTGCTGCGCGACCTCGGCGTACGGATCGTCCGCGAGGGCGACACCTTTGTGGTGCGGGGGCTCGGCGGCCACTACCGGCCGGTCCAGGACGCCGTCTCGGCCGGCAGTTCCGGCACCACCCTCTATTTCATGACCGGGCTCGCCTCCCTGTCGAACCGAGCGGTCACGATCACCGGGCAGAAATACTTTCGGAACCGCCCGGTGGGCCCGCTGCTGCGGGCACTGGAACAGATGGGCGTACGCCTGGAGTCGGTGAATGACTGCCCCCCTCTTCACATCCGGAGCCATCGGCCCACGGGCGGCGAGGTGACCATTCCGGGCACCTTGTCCCAGTGGATATCCGGACTGCTGCTGCTCGCGCCGTTCGCCACCGGCCCCACCACCATCACCGTGTCGGGCACGCTCAACGAACGCACCTATCTGGAGCTGACCGTCGCGATGATGCGGGAGTTCGGCCTGGAAGTGACCGTGACGCCCGACTGGCGGCGCTTCGACGTGGCGCCGAATCAGAGCGTGCGGCCCACCGAGCTGACGTTGCCCCCCGACATCGGATCCGCGGCCTTCGGCATCGCCACCGCCGCGCTGCACCCCTCCGACGTACTCCTGCGCGGAATACCAAGCCTGACCGGTGGCCCCACCGACCACCCGGAGTTCCACTTCATCGACATAGCACGCTCCATGGGCGTCCCCATGCAACTGGACCCGGTGGCCGGCGGTGTCCGGATCCAGCAGGACGCCCCCCTGCTGAAGGCCGTCGACGTCGACTGCCGCGACGTGCCGGACATGCTTCCCATCCTTTCCACCCTCGCCACCTTCGCGCACGGCGAGTCGGTGTTCCACAACGTCGCGCACACCCGGCTGAAGGAGTCCGACCGGGCCGGCGCGATGCTCCAGCTCAACTCCATGGGCGCCGAACTGGAGTTGGCCGACGACACCTTGAGGGTGACCGGGGTGGACGGTCTGGTCGGCGGGGAGCTGTCGTCGTACAACGACCACCGGGTGCTGATGTCGCTGGCCGTCGCCTCCTCGCGCGCCGGGGGCCACTCCACGCTGACGTACCCCCACGCCTACCGCATCTCCTATCCGGGCTTCCTCGACATGATGAACGCCGTCGGCGTGCCGACGTCCGTGGAGAAGGGCCCCGGACGCTCCGCCAGAAGCCGTGCCCGCAAACCCGTCCAGCCCGCCGCGGACCCGGACCACGCCTGCCAGGTCACCCTGCCGGAGTGGCTCGCCCGGCACGCCGCGTCCCGTCCCGGTGATACCGCCCTCGTGGACGTACGCCCGGACGGCGACTCCGTCGTCACCTGGAGCGATCTGGCCGGCCAGGTGGACAAGGCCGCCGCGCTGCTCCTCGAACTCGGCGTGCGGCCGGGCGAGAACGTGGCGTACCAGCTGCCCAACCGCCTGGAGTACGTGGTGCTGTCGCTGGCGGCCCTGCGGATCGGCGCCGTCTGCTGCCCGGTCATCCCGTTCTTCCGGGAACGCGAACTCGGCCTGGTCCTGCGTCGCTCCAGGGCCCGCGTCCTCGTCGTCATGGACGAGTACCGCTCTCGGCGCCCCGCGGAGGAGGCACTCGCCCTCGCCGCCACCCGCGGCCCGGACACGGCGAACCTGGAGCATGTCGTGGTGCTGGCCCGGTCGGGCGGCAGCAGCCCACTGCCACAACCGCCCCCGGACGGCGTCCGCCTGCACGACTGGGCGACCGCCCTGAAGACGACGACGGTCGACCGGGCGGCCCTCGACGCGATCCAGCCGGCGGCCGAGACGACGGCGCAGCTGCTGTTCACCTCGGGCACCACCGGCGAGCCCAAGGGGGTCATGCAGTCGTCCTCGAACCTGGTCCGGGCTGTCTCGATGGAGATCCGGCATCTCGGCCTCGGTCCCGAGGACGCCGTCTGGGTGCCTTCTCCACTCGCCCACCAGACCGGGTTCCTGTACGGGATGACGCTGGCGACCGTGCTGGGCGTGCCCCAGATCCTGCAGTCCGAGTGGGACGCGCGGCGCGCCCTCGTCTCGCTGAACACGCACCGGGCGACGTTCGTCCAGGCCGCCACGCCGTTCCTGGCCGACCTGGTGAAGGCGGTCGAGGAGATCGGCGAGGCGCCCCGGCATCTGCGGATCTTCGTGGCCACCGGCGCCACCGTGCCCCGCTCGCTGGCCGAGCACGCGAGCGGGGTGTTGGGCACGAAGGTGTGCGGCGCCTTCGGCACCACCGAAACCTGCCTCGGCGCACTGTCCACGCCGAACGACGCACCGGAGCGGCGCTGGGGCACCGACGGGCGGGTCCTCGACGGCGTACGGCTGCGGGTCACCGACGACCGGGGCGAGGTGCTGGCACCGGGCACCGAGGGCAACTTCGAGATCCTCTCGCCGACGACGTTCGAGGGCTATCTCGACCGCCCCGACCTGACCGCGGAGGCCTTCACCCCGGGTGGCTGGTTCCGCACCGGCGACCTCGCGGTGATCGACGAGTCGGGCTACGTGCGTATCACCGGCCGGGTCAAGGACGTGATCAACCGCGGCGGCGAGAAGATCCCCGTCGCCGAGATGGAGCAGCTGCTGTTCGGTCACCCCGCCGTCGACGACGTGGCCATCGTGGCCATGCCCGACGAGCGACTCGGCGAGCGTGCCTGTGCGTTCGTCGTCCTCAAGGACGGCGCGCTGCTCGGCTTCGAGGAGATGTGCCGCTACCTCGACGGACACCAGGCAGCCAAGCAGTACTGGCCGGAACGGCTCCAGCTCGTCCCGGATCTCCCACGCAACCCGATCGGCAAGGTCCAGAAGTTCGAACTGCGGGCCAGGGCGCGCCACCTGCGTCCCCATACCGCGCAGTGACAGGAGAAGACGGAGTGCGACAGATGATGGACAGGCAGCGGTTCGCAAAAGTCCGTGAAGTGGTCGAGCAGTGGGTGGAAGGTCCGGGCGAGCGCTGGGCCGAACACATCGAGGAGACCGGGGAGGTACCCGAGGCGGTGTGGACCGAGCTCAACGAGCTCGGGTTCCTGCGGCTCGCCGCCCCGGTGGAGTACGGCGGCCAGGGCCTCGGGTTCACCCAGTGGATGGAGCTGATGGAGATCTTCTCCCGCTCCCACGGTTCCCTGCGCATGATCGTGCACGTCGTCAACGGCATCTGGCGGTCGATGGACGGTCACGCCTCCGACGAACAGCGCAAGCGGTTCGTCGTGCCGGCTGTCCTGGGCGAGATCAAGATCGCGTTCACCCTGACCGAGCCGGGCAACGGCACCGGAGCGGACATCACGACCTCGGTGGTCCGCGAGGGCGACACCTACTACCTGTCGGGCCGCAAGCACTTGATCACGTTCGGGATGCGCTGTGACTACTACCTCCTGGCGGCGCGCGTCGCGGGCACCAGGGGCCACGAGGGCACAGTCGCCCTGCTGGTGCCGCGGGACGCGCCCGGAGTCCGGGCCGAGGAGACCTCCCACACGATGGGCGTCACCGGTACCGACCACGCCTCGATCGTCTTCGACCGCACCCCTGTGCCCGTGGACAACCGGCTCGGCGAGGAGGGACAGGGGCTGGAGGTGTTTCTCGGCGGATTCCTCACCCCGTCGCGGATATCCGTCGCGATGAGCTGCGTCGGCCTCGCCCGACGGGCCCAGCAGCTCGCCGTCGACTACGCCCGCTCCCGGGTGACCTTCGGCAAAGCGCTGACGGAGCGTCAGGCCATTCAGTTCATGCTCGCCGAGAACGCGGCGGACATCGAGGCGGCCCGACAGCTCGTGCTGCACGCCGCGCGCCGCTTCGAGGAGGGCGCCGACGACGCGTCCATGCAGTCCTCGATGGCCAAGATGCACGCGGTGACGATGCTGACCACCGTCACCGACAAGGCGCTCCAGATCCACGGCGGGCTCGGCTACTGGAAGTCCCAGAAGATCGAGCGCGTCTACCGTGACGCCCGCGCGCAGCGCTTCGAGGAGGGCCCCAACGAGGTGCAGAAAGCCGTGGTCTTCCGCGAACTGCTGCGGCAGGCCGGGACCGTCACCGCGGGAGCCGCGCGATGAACGACATCCGACAGGACGAAGCGACCGGCGGCGCCAAGATCTCCCTCATCACGGGCGCTTCGCGCGGCATCGGACGCGCACTCGCGCTCACCCTGGCCCGCCAGGGCGGCACCGTGGTCGTCAACTACAAGAAGAACGCCGACCTGGCCGAGAAGACCGTCGCCGACGTCGAGGAGGCCGGCGGCCGGGGATGTGCCATCCAGGCCGACATCGAGACGACGGACGGCGTCACGGCCCTGTTCGACGAGGTCGGACGTCGCTACGGACGCCTGGACCACTTCGTCTCCAACGCCGCCGCCAGCGTCTTCAGGAACATCCTCGACCTGGGCCAGCACCACCTGGACCGCTCCTACGCCATGAACCTGCGCCCCTTCGTGCTCGGCGCCCAGCAGGCGGTCAGGCTCATGGACGACGGCGGCCGGATCGTCGCGCTGTCGTCCTACGGATCGATCCGCGCCTACCCGACCTACGCCGCGCTCGGCGGGATGAAGGCGGCGATCGAGGCGTGGGTGCGTTACATGGCGGTCGAGTTCGCGCCGTACGGCATCAACGTCAACGCGGTGAACGGCGGCCTGATCGATTCCGACTCGCTCGCCTACTTCTACGGCGTCGAGGGCATGCCCGACATGCGCGGGGTCCTGGATCGCATCCCTGCCGGGCGACCCGGCACCGTGCAGGAGATGGCCGACACCGTCGCCTTCCTGCTGGGTGATGGCGCCGGATACGTCACAGGCCAGACCTTGGTCGTCGACGGGGGCCTGAGCGTGGTCGCACCGCCGTTCTTCACGGATGCCGGCGAAGCACTGCGTCTGCCGCCCCGCCCGACACGGGAATCCTGAGGGAAGAGGGGCGTGCGACATGTACGACCACGTCTTCCGGGCCGGCGCCATCGGCACCATGACGCTTCCGCATCGCATCGTCATGGGCGCCATGCACCTCAACCTGGAGACCAGAGACGATGACGGCGCGGCCCTGGCCGCGTTCTACGCCGAGCGCGCGGCCGCGGGCGCGGCGCTCATCGTCACCGGAGGCGTGGCAGTGAACGCCGTCGGCGCGGGCGGCCCGGGGTACGGGGTGATCGGCGACTCCCGGGACAGGGCGGCCCTCTCGGCGGCGGTGCGTGCGGTGCACAACCACGGTGGACGGATCGCGCTCCAGCTCTTCCACGCCGGACGGTACGCTCGGCCCGGCGCCCGCGAGGGGGTCGGTCTCCCCCTCGCCCCGTCGCCGGTGCACAGCGGCTTCTCTCGCTGCACCCCCCGGGAGATGAGCCCCAGGGACATCACCACCACGATCGACGACTTCGCCGAGGGTGCGTGCGCCGCACGCGCCCTCGGATTCGACGCCGTGGAGGTGATGGGGTCCGAGGGCTATCTGATCAACCAGTTCACGGCACCGCTGACCAACCTGCGCGACGACACGTGGGGCGGTGACGCCGAACGACGGCGCCGGTTTCCGGTGGAGGTGCTGCGCGGGGTCCGCGCAGCCGTGGGCCGGGACTTCCCGGTGCTCTTCCGCATCTCCGGCAACGACCTGGTGACAGGCGGCACTCCGCCCGGCGAGGTCACCGCGCTCGCGGTGGCGCTCGCCGAGGCCGGGGCCGACGCGCTCTCCGTCGGCGTGGGGTGGCACGAGTCACCGGTGCCCACCGTGCAGTCCGAGGTCCCCGCCGGCACCTGGGCGGCCAGCGGCAAGGCACTGAAACGCGCACTGCTGGCCGTCGGCCACAAGGATGTCGCGGTGATCGCCGCCAACCGCTTCAACCGCATCGCACAGGCCGAAGAAGCCCTGTCCGGTGGCGAGTTGGACTTCGTGGCCATGGCGCGGCCGTTCCTGGCCGACCCGGAGATCGTCACCAAGTCGGCCGCGAGCCGCCCCGACCAGGTCACTCTGTGCATCGCCTGCAACGAGGCGTGCATCGACCGCTCCTTCGGCACCGAAAGGGTGTCCTGCCTCGTCAACCCCAGGGCCGGACACGAGGAGGAGTTCCCCCCACCGCAGTCGACCCGCCACCGCAGTGGGCCGTTCGGCCGCTATGCCGTGATCGGCGCGGGCATCGCCGGACTGGAGGCCGCCCGCACCCTGGTCGGCCTGGGCCACCATGTCGAGGTGTACGAAGCGGCGGCCCACGCCGGCGGTCAGTTCCGGCTGGCCTCCCAGGTGCCGGGAAAGGCGGAATTCGCCGAGACCATCCGCCACCACGTACGGGAACTGCTGGAAGCCGGCGTGCCGTTGCACCTGGGCCGTCGCATCGGCGGCGAGGACATCCCGGAGCTGCGGTCGTTCCACGGTGTGGTGCTGGCCACCGGTGTGCTCCCCGCCAGGTTGTCCCTGCCCGGCGCGGAGCTGCCCCATGTACGGGACTACGCACAGGCGTTGGCCGATCCCGAAGCGCTCCAGGGACGGACCGTCATCATCGGCGGGGGTGGTATCGCAGTCGATCTGGCGCACACCCTGACCACCGACCCGTATGCCGAGGTGACGCCGGAGGAGTTCCTGGCCCGGCATGCCGTGGCGGAGAACACTCCACGGCCCGAGACGGAACCCGCCGTCCGTGGCGCGCCGCGCGAGGTGACGCTGCTGCGACGTGGTCGGCGGATCGGAGCGGGCATCGGCCCCAGCACCCGCTGGGTCGTCATGCGGAACCTGAGGTCCGCCGGTGTGCGGATGCTCACCGGCGTGACCTACCGGGAGATCACACCCGCCGGCGTCATCGTCGCCGACGCGGAAGGGAGAGACCGCTCCATCGACGCCGACCACGTCGTGCTCGCCGTCGGCCAGGTCCCGGTACGGAACCTGGCCCCGCTGTTGCACGAGGCCGGTGTCCCGGTCGTCACCGCGGGCGGCGCCGCGGGAACGGACGGGCTCAACGCCGTACGGGCCACAGCGGAAGGCCTGCGAGCGGCGCACCGGATAACCCGCGTCGCCGTGGGGTGAGGACCTGCGGGAGTGGGGGGAGACGAGAAGGGAGCGGACTCGTTTCCCCCACACTCCCCCGGACGGTCGGTCTCAGCCGCTCTGTTCGAGGGCCATGAACACGGTGGAGAACTTGTCCAGCAGGTCCTCGCGATGCTGTACGTGGAGTTTTCGGTAGATGCGCGTCAGGTGCTGCTCCACCGTGCTGGCGGTGATGAACAGCTTGCCGGAAATCTCCCGGTTCGTGTGTCCCAGGATCGCCAGCACCGCCACGCGCCGTTCGGCGGAGCTCAGTTCGGCGAGTTGGGGGTGGTCGCCGACCTGGTGTTTGTCCCGTCCGGCCCCGTGGACGTCCACGGTGACGAGATCGAGCAGCCGACCCGCCTCGCACTGCTCGGCCATCCGCCGGGCCCGCTTCGACGTGGTCCGGGCGAGGTTCAGTCGCGAGGTCTCCCGGTAGGCGGCGGCGAGCTCGGTAAGCGTGTACGCGAGCTGCAACCTGCTTCCGTAGCGTTCCAGTGTGTCCGCGGAGCTCTTCAGCAGGGAGAGCCGCTGGGCGCCGTCCTTGGTGGTCTTGGCGAGCAGGCGCAGGGTGGTCCCGTGGACGGACGTCTCCTCCTTGGGCAGCCGTTTCAGCTGTTGCTGGAGAACTTCCCGGGCGCCCGCCACGTCCCCGAGGGCCAGATAGGCCTCCGCCATCCCGCAGCGCCAGGGCACCATCAGGCGGGTCTTGTCGGCGAGCGTGGGCGGCTCGATCCACAGAGAGGCGCTCAGGTCCCTGCAGAACTCGAAGTCGGCCAACGCCGCGTGCGGCCGATCGGTCGCCAGGTGGTACCTGCCACGTGCGTTGACATACTTCAGACCGCCCCATCCCTGGTACGCCACCGAGGGAATCGGGCGGTCGAGCACCTCTGCGGCCTCTTGCGGCCTGCCCATCTCCGTCAGAGTCTGGACCAGCAGCGCGGCGATGCCGGCGATCGGCGCACCCCACTCGTGCCAGGGCTTGCACGCGAGCGCCTTCTGGATCAGCCCGTACGCGGAGCCGAGGTCACCGAGCTCCAACGAGATCCTCGCCTGGACAACGGACACCAGAGCCTTCCACAGCGGAGACGGATGCGCTTCGAGCGCCTCCGACAGCTGGGTGAACCACGGCCGCGCGGCGGGCAGCGAGCCCATACCTTCCAGCACGACGTAGACGAACAGCAGGGTTTCCACCGCCGAGGACTGGACTCGGATGCCCTGGAGCACCTGCTCGGCCCAGAACATCGCCTGGGCCCGGCCTCCCTCGTTCGTCGGGTCATGAATTTTCCGCAGACCGATGAGCAGCGAGTGAACGTCGGCACCCGGCCCATAAGGCTCGTCGGCCTCACTCGAAGAGGACAGTTCCAATGTCGCCCAGTTCATCGGCATGCCGCTCCACAGGCTGTAGAGCGCTTCCGCCAGACCGACCTCGGCCGGATGTGGGGACTGCGGAGACTTCTCACGCATCAGTGGCATCAACTCCGCGGCGATTTCCGTGAAGCCGTGCCACAGCGCCGCTCGAACCAGGAACGCCAGGTCCGTCGTGTTCAGAACACCGCGGCCGGCAGTGCGGCTCAGCGTCGGCAGCAGGGAGGCCACCAGCCCGGGGTCGGTCAGCCAGGTGGTGCGCAGCAGCAGCATCTCCACGGCGGAGCGCTCATCGGGGCCGGCGGCGGAGGTCTTGGCCAGTTTGAGCAGCCCGATGGCCGCGTCCGTGCTGCCGCTCTTCAGGGCCTGGTTGACGAGGCCCAGGACAAGTGGCAGATCCCACGGCGCGCCGATCCTCCCCACCGCGGTGAGATGCTCCACGACCTGTGTCAGGGGCGCGCTGTCCTCGAAAAGGACATGTGCCGCCCGCAGATGCAGCTCTCCACGCGCGGTGAAACTCTCGTCCTGGAGCAACGCTCGGCGCATTTCGGACCGCAGACAGCCGCCGACCAGCATGCCGAGGTCGTCGAGCGCGCCGAAAACCCTGCCGGCCCTGGCGATGTCGACGCCGAGCAGTCGGGCCAGGCGCGGCAGGGAGGCGAAGTCGCCGAGGACGGCCACCGCGTGGGCGCCGCGGAGCATACCGGGCATGTCCGTGTCGCTGATCATGCCCCGGACGCAGTCGTGGAAGGTCGTGTCGACGGTCGGCTCCGTCCGCTTCGGATCGGCCGACGTGAGCCACGTCCGTGTCAGAACGTCGACGAGGAGCAGGTTGCCGCCGGTCAGGTCATGGATGTCACCGGCCAGGCGGTTCGCTGCGGAGCCCGGGAAGGAAGCGCCGAGTTGCGGGATGTGCTCGGTGAGAGACCGGGCGATCTGCTTGCGTCCCAGGAGCCGCAGCCGGACCAGGCTGGTGTACGGCAGTCGCAGGATGTCCGTGCGCAGGTCGTCGCAGAACGACACGGCGCATCCTGTTCGCTCGGCCATGGCCAGCCGGATGCGCGTCCCCTTCAGCCGCCGCGCCACGAAGCGCAGGAACAATTGTGAAGGGGCGTCGACGTAGTTGATGTCGTCGACGACTATGAGCAGGGGACGTTGCGCCGCGATCTCCAAGAGCCGGGCGTACACATACCCGTAGGTCACGCCGGACGAGTGCCGTCGACGATCCGCGAGGGACGTCGATGGGCCGGCCCCGTTCGGTTGGTCTCCGCACCCGTCCGCCGCGTCCAACTGGTCCAGGATCTGCTGCAGGACTCCGAACGGGGAACCGTACTCGTTCAGCCAGCCCGTCGCCCACAGGGTCAGCGCTCCGGACTCTGCTTCCGCTGCACAGATCCGGCTGAGCGTGGTGGTCTTCCCCACGCATCTCGGGCCACGAAGGAAGAGGAGTCCCCCATTTGTCTGCCAGGTTATGAACTCCGGGGTTGCATGTTTCGACAAGACCAATTCAACTATGCCGCTCATGGGGGGTCCTCTCGCAAGACACAACTGCAAGTCAACAGCGAACTATTGGCTTGGATGCGCGATTCGATGCGCATCGAGGAATGAACATCCGACGTTGACGACGGGCGGTGTCAACCGACCCGTCATCCCTGGAATGCCTCAATGGCTGCCCGATAGGAGATGCGGATCAGCCGGCCGCTCAGCCGCTCACGCAGCGGGTCCTCGGCGGCAACTGTCTGCAGCGCGCCCAGAATCCCAACGGCTGGAATTCCGGAGATCTGCGTCGCCGCGAAGGACTCGGAAAGAAAGGGCGTGCGGTTACGTGGCAGCATCCGAACTCCTGTGGATGACGCTGACTTCCTCGGATCCGGAATGGACCGAGGACCGATTCGGCGGATCACGCACCGTCACATTGCAGGATGCCCGGTCCGGAGTCCAGCTTCCCGGAACATCTTTGCCCTTTTGGACAGGCGGGTACTTCCCCCGGGACACGACAGGAGGCAACGGGCCGCCACGGAGAACGATCCGGAGCGCCGTCGCCTTCCGTTGCCGCTCCGCGGCGTGCCATTCGAGGACCTTGTCTGCTCACCCCTGATACTTACGACTCCCCCCTATTCTCCGCGCCACCCCCCTGTTTTCGCCTCCGCGCGATGTGCGCCTTTCACGGGCGGATTACAGTTCAGGTCACCCTGTGACGGTGTCACCCATCAGGTATTCGGGGAGCAGGGGTGGTCCATGGCACTTCGGGATTCTTCTTCGAGGTGAGGGTTGGCTGGTCAACCGTCGAGGCCGCTTCGCCTGTTTCTCTGCATCCCGTACGTTCCCTTCCCGACACTCTGGAGGCTGTGGTGGGTAGCTCCGTCACACAGACACGCAATCCCGCCAGGCAGCAGCCCGAGTGGGCCGACCCCCTCCAGGCCGCGCGGGTACGGACGATCCTCGCCGACCGGCCCCCTCTGGTGAGGGCGGAGGACGTCCGCAGGCTCGGTGACCAGTTGGCGCGGGTGGCCCGAGGAGAGGCCCACGTCCTCCAGGCCGGTGACTGCGCGGAGAACCCCGATGAATGCACGGCGGAACATGTCTCACGCAAGCGCGCCCTGCTTCACCTGCTCGGCGATACCCTGCAAGCCGAAACCGGCAAACCGGTTGTCCGCGTGGGTCGCATCGCCGGCCAGTTCGCCAAGCCCCGCTCCCACCAGGTCGAATCGGTCAATGGTGTCGACCTGCCCGTCTATCGCGGTCACATGGTCAACACCCCCGCTCGCGACCTCGACGGCCGCCGCCACGACCCCCTGCGCATGCTCAGCGCCTATCGGGCCGCCAACGACGTCATGGAGCATCTCGGCTGGCGCGGCACCGCCGGCGACACGCGCCGGCCCAGGACCGGCACCTCGACCTGGACCAGCCACGAAGCACTTGTCCTGGACTACGAATCGCCCATGGTCCGTGACCTGGGCGACGGGCAACGCCTACTCGGCTCCACCCACTGGCCCTGGGTCGGCAAGCGCACCAATGACCTCGACGGTGCCCATATCGATCTGATCGCCGGTGTGATCAACCCAGTTGCGGTGAAGGTCGGTCCCGCGACCACCCCGGCCGAGATCACTGCTCTGTGTGCTCGCCTCGACCCACAGCGTCGACCTGGCCGCCTCACGCTCATCGCCCGTATGGGCGCCGAGGCGGCGAGCTCATGCCTCGCCCCGCTCGTCCAGGCCGTTCGCTGTGCCGGTCACCCGGTGATCTGGCTGTGCGACCCCATGCACGGCAACACCGTCACCACCCCCGACGGTCACAAGACCCGCCTGCTGCCCACCATGGCGGATGAGGTCCGGGCCTTCTGCCGGGCCGTCACCTTCTCCGGTGGCATCGCCGGCGGACTCCACCTGGAGGCCACCCCCGACAACGTCAGCGAATGCGCCCCCGACTTGCGCGTCCTCGACCGCCTCGCCATCCGGCGCACCACACTGTGCGATCCCCGCCTCAACCCTGAACAGGCCGTCTCACTCGTCTCCATGTGGCGTCATGGGTCGTGAATGCGTACGGCGGGCAAGGTCTTCAAGGCTCCCGTCCAGCCAGGCCGCCACCAGCTCCACCCGCGAGCGTCGGCCGGTGCGCTGGAACAGCCGGGCCAGCCGTTGTTCGACCGTCTTCTCACTGCACGCCAGACGGGCCGCGATCTGCCGGTTGGTGCCGCCTTCGCCGACCATGCGGATCAGCTGCACGTCCGCCTCGCTCAGGCCCTCGCGGGCCGAACGGCCTCTCGGCAGCGGCACATTGCGGCGTTGCGCCGACCGGCCGAGCCGCGCTCGCCCGGGACGTCCCAGCGACAGCACGTGCATATGCCGCGCCGCCTCGGCCAGCCACGGCTGGGGATCGTCGCCGACCTCGGCGAGGATCTGGCAGCAGTACAGCATCATGTGCCGGTCGCCCCGCCGCTCGGCCGAGCGGTAGGCGTCGTGCGCGCCGTCCGCGTCGCGGTCCAGCACCCCGCGGGCGACGAGCAGTGCCTCCCGGGTCATGGCCGTGTCCGCCTCCGCGTGCAGTGCCGCGAGCTCCTCCAGGGCCTGCCGCGCCTGCCCCGACCGGGTCTCCTCGGCGAACTCCAGGATGCGCATCAGCACCCTCTCGGTCCCCACGAGCAGGCCGCTGTCGCGCGCCCGCCGCACGTCGTGCCACGCCTCCTCCAGTGCCGCGTCCTGCTGTCCCGACCAGTACCGCACACCCAGCCGGGCGCGGGCCACCAATGGGTGGACGACCGTGCCGGGAATGAGGTCGAGCCATTCGCGGGCGCGTACGAGGTCACCGCGGAAGCAGTGGATCTCGGCCGCCAGTGCCCGTGCCAACTGGCCGGCACCCGGCCCGCCGCAGGCCCGGCTGCGCCGCTCGATGCCGCGGGCCGCCGACAGGGCGTCGTCCCAGCGCCCGGCCAGGTAGTCGCGGACCATGGCGTGGTAGCGGCCGGCGGCGCTGTGGCCCGCGCGTACGTAGCGTTCGCCCAGCACGGATTCGAGGGCGCCCGCCAGGTCGCCGTAGGCCGCGGCGTCCCGCAGCCGCCCGACGGCCGCCCCGCCGAACTCCTCCCGCCGCATGCCGTGGACGGCCCTCGTCAGCTCCTCGTGGCCGCCCACGGCGGCGGCCAGCGTCCGCAGCTCGGCCCCGGACGGCAGCGGGCCGTGCCCGTCGCGCAGCCGGCCGCTGTCCGGTGCGGGTTCCGCGGACGGCGGCCACGGGGTGAGCGGGCCGATTCCGTACCGGCCGCCGAGCGCGGCCAGCATGGCCGCCCGCGGCATCCGCGCGAACGCCTCCCGGGGCACGGCGCCGTCGTCGTAGGGCAACCGGTGCTCGTGCAGCGCGGACAACCCCCAGGCGTGGGTGGCGAACTCCAGCCCGCCGCCGTCGGTGGGGCCGGCGTCCCGCAGGCCGGCGAGGATCGGTTCGCCCAGCGCGAGGACACCGGCGTGGTCGCCGCATAAAAGTCCCAGTTCGGCGGCCTCGCGCAACACGCCCAGTGTCGCGGGGTAGTTGGGCGGCAGGCGGCGCAGCGCGGACCGGTAGGCCCGCGCCGCCCGCGGGTGGTAGGACCTGGCGTCCTTGTCGGCTGCCGCCAGCAGCAGTGGCACCGCCACGCCGTCCGTCAGCGCGGGACCCGCGGCCGCGACGTGGTCGGCCAGCAGCGGATGGCAGGCGCCCGTGGTGGCGGGGCCCAGTCGCTCGGCGACCGTCCGCACGACGGCGGCGTGCATCGCGCGGACGTCGCGGCGGGACGGCAGCGTCCGCAGCGCCGCCGCCAGCGCGGGGACGGCGAAGGCCAGCCGGCCGTCCCCGTCGAGGGTCAACGCCCGCTCCCGCACCAGCCGGTCCACCGTCCGGCCGAGGTCCGCGGCGAGCACCGCGCACGCCGGGATCAGGCTGTGCAGGTCCTCCAGCCGCAGTTCGGCGCGGTGCAGGAGGCCGGCCAGGACGACGGCGACGTCCGTGCCGTCGGCGGTGACCCGGAGCAGCGGTTCCGCGTCCACGGTGAGCCGCAGATCGTCCTCCGTTCCGGCCAGGCCGGTACGGCCGTCGAGGTCGACGAGGCCGTCGTCCTCGTGCAGCGCGGTGAGCACCGACAGCACGGCCGCGGGGTTGCCGGCCAGCGGGCCGAGGGAACTCCCCACCGCCGCGAGCAGCGCGGGTTCGGCGGGACGGCCGAGGCGCTGTCCGACGAGCTCACCGACGTCCTCCGGTCGCAGCGGCGGCAGGTCGAGCACCCGGTCGGCCGCCGTCACCAGGTCGGGTGCGTCTGCCGGGCCCCAGGGCACGGGGCGCCCGGCCATCACCACCGGCAGGCCCGCGGGCCGGAACACGCGCAGCATCAGCTGGAGCGCGGACGCGGTCGGCGGGGGCATGCGCTCGGCGCCGTCGAGGACGAGGGCGAACGGTACGTGGCACGCCGCGTCCGCGAGGGTCTCGCCCAGCGTGGACAGCAGCGTCAGTTCGCCGCCGTCACCGGAGCGCGACTGCGCCCGGCGCACGGCGGTGATGTGGGCCGGGAGCCGGTCGTGGTGGAGCTCGGCGAGCACGCCGCAGACGGCGTCGGCAAGGGTGGCGGCCCCGGTCGGCCCGGTGGCGGTCTCCCAGGACAACCGCAGCACCCTGGCCCCCTCCTGGATCACCGCGTGCCGCGCCTCGTCCAGCACGGCGGTCTTGCCCGCTCCGGCCTCGCCGGTCACCCACAGCGTCCGCGCCGTACCGGCCGGACGCAGGGCGTCGGCGACCACGCCGACCTGGTGGTCCCTGCCGACGAGAGATGCACGGCGTTCCACTGGGACTCCTCACTCGCTTTCGGCCCACGTCGAACGGGGCCGTCCCACCGATCGTGACGTCGTCGCGGGAGACGGCCATAATGCAGGCTCCGACGGGACCGGCGCACCGGTCCCTCGCGCGCACCGGGCGGAACGCCCGCCGGTGACACATCGTTGAGGAGGTTCCGTGGACGGTTGCCGGGCGGCGGAAGCCGGGTCGGTGCGCGGAGCAACGGAGACGTGTGCGAACGGCGCGAGCGAGCATCTGGTGGGCCGTGAATGGGAGTTGACCGAATTCGAGCGCTGCCTGGACGACCCGGACGGTCCCGGCCTGGTGCTCGTCCGCGGAGAACGGGGGGCGGGGCGCAGCGCGTTCGCGCACGCGGCCGCCGAACGGCTGGCCGCGCGGGATCATGTGGTCCTGCCGCTGGTCTGCGTGCGCGGGGACCAGGACCGTCCGCTCCTGCTGGCACTGCGGGCGGTCACCGCCGTGCGGGAGCACCGGCAGGCCACCGGGAGGCAGCCCGCGGCCGGCAGGGCGGACCTGGGCGCCGAGGTGCTGCCCGCCACGGAGAGGCGCGATCGGGCGGCGCTCGCCGACGCACTGCTCTCCGCGCTGCCGCATGCGGCGCCCGTGGCCGTGGTGGTGGACGACGCGCAGTACGCCGACGCGGCATCCCTCGACGTGCTGGCCGCCGTCGCCGCCCGGCGGCCGACGGACGTACTGGTGGTCACGTCGGTACGGCACACCACCAGGGACGGCGAGGCAGGGCCCGCCGAACAGGACGTCATCGCAAGGCCGTTAGCAGGTGGGGGCGGCGGATCGAAGACGATCACCCTGGCGCGCCTGACGGCGCATCAGTTCGCTGCCATGGCGGCACGGTGGTTCCAGGCGGTGCCCGACCCTGCCCTGGTGGAGTGTGCGCTCGGGCTGACCCGGGGGGTTCCCGCGGCCACCAGGGCGCTGCTCGTCCAGTGGTCGAGGCAGGACGCGATACGGATCGCCGACGGGCACGTCTTCCTCGCCGCGGGCGCGCCGGTGCCGGTCCTGCCCGACGACGACCGGTTCCTGCGGGCGCTGCACGAACTCGGTGAACCCTGCCGGACGGTGGCGGCGGCGCTGAGCGTCCTGTGGCCGCTCGGCAGGACGGCGGTGGCGCTGGCCGCGGAGTCCACCGGCCTGTCCGCCGAAGAGACCGCCGACGGCGTACGCCGACTGGTCGCCGCGGGACTGCTGGACGAACTGCCGGGCGGGGACGGCGGCCCCCGGGGCTGGACGTTCCGCATCCCCCTGGTGGAACACGCCGTCCGGGAACGGCTCGGGCCGCTGGAGCGCGCCCGGATATCCGCCGCAGCGGTGCGGGCGCTGTGGGCGGCACGGGACGGCGCGACGGAGCAGCCGTCAGCGATCGTCCAAGAAGCGGACGCCGAGACATACCTGCCCGACCGGATCGCCGACGCGGGGGTGCTGGTCGACCGTGATCGCGCCGCGGCGGAACTGACGGCCGCCGCCGAGGCGTTGCACCCCGACCCCGAGGACCGCGGCATGCTGCGGTGGTTCCGGGCGGCGCTGCGCCTGGTCGAGGAACCCCCGGCCCGCGAACTGGCGCTGCAGCGGTGCGCGAAGGCCGCCTGGTTCGTGGGCGACCACCGGACCGCCCGCAGGACGGCGGAGACGATTCTTCGCGACCCCTCCGACGTCCTCACCGGGGAGACGCTCCAGGAAATCGCCAGCCTCCTGGTCGTCGCGACCGCCGCCGGGAAGGACTGGACCGGGCTGGGCCGGCTGGGCTCGGCCCGGTGGTGGGAGCGCCTGCGGCTGCCCCCGGTGGCCGCCGTACCGGCGCAGGCGCTGGCGCTGTGCCTGCTGGATCGGTGGCAGGAGGTGCTGGACCTGCTCGCACCGACCGAGGAGCTGTGGAATACCGATCCGCACAGCCGGATAGTGCCCGAGATGGGGCAGGCCGTCGGGGCCATGGTGGTGCAGGGCCGGCCCGACCTGCTCGCCCGGCTCATCGAGCAGCCCCCGGCGCCCGACCTTCCCGCCGTCTCGCAGTACTCGATGACGGTGGGGTACGTCGGCCAGTTGCTCGGCGCCGCCGACCTGTCCGGTGTCATGGCGCTGCTGCAGGCTCGCACCATGGCCCCCGAGGCGCTGCCCCCCGGCAACCGCTTTCTCCTGCTCCACCTCCAGGGCCGCTGGGACGACGCGCTGGTGCTGGGGCGCTGGATGGTCGCGAAGGACCAGACGTTCGCCCCGGCGCCGCAACACCACCTGTTCGTCGCGCGGGGGGCGGGCATCCTGGCGGCCAGGGGCAAGACGGCCAGCGCCGCGCGCCTGATCGCCGCCGAGCGCGGCGCCGGCGACGGCCCCCTGGAAGTCTTCCTGGACCTCGCCGACGCCGCAGTGCTGCGCACCATGGGCCACCCCGACTCGGCCGAGCAGACGTTGCAGCGCGGGCTGCGGGAGGCCGACGCGCGCGGCAGCGTCTACGGCACCGATGAGCTGGCGGCCTCCCTTGCCGTGATCCGGGCGGAGGCGGGCCGGCCCAGTGAGGCGGCGGACTGCCTGCGACGCCTGGGGGACCTCGCCGGGCGCACCGGCAGCGGACGGACCCGGCTGCTGCACCTGGTGGCGTCGGCCCGGGTGCTGGGCCAGGGCTCCGGTGCCGCGCGCGAGATGCTGCACGAGGCGGTGGACCTGGCCCGCTCGCGGGGCCAGCCGTTCGAGACCGCGGTCACGCTGGCGGCGGCCGCCAGGGACGCGGGTCTCCCGGAGCTGCTGCACGAGGCGTACGAACTGTACGGCGAGACGGGCTCCTTGTTGTGCCGTTTCCACACCAGGGCCGCGATGCGCGAGGCCGGGGTGACCGTCCCCGGCCGCAAACAGGCCACCGCCGAGAACGAGCAGTTGCTGGCCACCCTGATCACCGAGGGGCTCACCAACCGCCAGATCGCCACCGTGCTGCGGCTCAGCGAGGACGCCGTCGCCAATCGCCTGTCACGGCTGTTCGCACGCACCGGCCTGCGGTCCCGTACCGAGGTCGTCTCGGCCATGCTCACCGGCAACCCCCTGACGGCCGCGGACCACTGAACGTCCCGCCTCGCGCCCGTCTCCCCCTGGGGCGGGCCGGGGTGGAGCGATGCCCGGGGAGTCCCGGCGGGGAAATCCCTTTTCGCGGAACTCTTCTGGGCGGCCGGCGGACTTCTCCTGGACGGCGGGATTCTCCCGCGGATTCGATGCGATTCCGGGGAACACAAAGCGATTTCATGCTGCCCGAAAAGCGGTGGCAGGCGGCGGACGAGAGCGTCGCGGCGCGGTCGCCGCCAGGCCGTCATGCCTGTGCGGTCGTGCCGACGCCGTCCCCGCGACCGTGCCGCGGTGCGGTGCGTCCGCCGCGGGCGGGTGTGGCGAAAAAACGCCCTGTACAGGCGAAAGACCGGGCAGAGCCGTGGCCTTGAGCGCTGCATGATGCGGCGCGGAATCGTCCGCGGCAAGGCCGGCCGGCAACCGTCCCACCCATCGGGACGGCACGCCCGGCACTCGTGCCAGGTTTCCCTGTCCTTAAGCGAATGAGGCGTGCGGAAAGCCGGTTGCCGAAATGTACGTGGCACGATCATCTACCTCTTGGGCGATTTCCGACGGGAGGCGAAATGCCCCAGCAGTTACCCACCGGCACCGTGTGTGTGACGGTCCACTCACCCGACGCCGTAGTCCACGCGGGACTCGTCAGATCCCTCAAGCACGACCACCGCGTCCAGGAAGTCCCACCGGAGAGAATCCACGAGGCCGACGCCGTCGTCGCGGCCTTCGACACCGTCGACGCCGGCGCACTGGACCAGCTGCGCGTCCTCTCCGACAGACCCGACACGCGCTTCCTCCTCGTCGCCGGACGACACTGGCGAGCAGACGTCTCCGCGGCGATCGACCGGGGGGTGCGCGCCGTGCTGTGGCGTGACGCGTTCACTCCGTCCGCCTTGGTCCGCACCCTGCTCACCGTCGCGGACGGCGGCGGCAGCTTCCCGCCCACCCTGCAGGGCACACTGATGGAACAGGTCCGGTGGACCCGCCGGGAGGTCCATGCGCCGCGCGGCCTCACCGCCTCAGGCGTCAGCCCCCGCGAACTCGATGTCCTCCGCCTGGTCTCGGAAGGCAGGGAACTCTCCGAGATAGCCGCCAAGCTGTGCTATTCGGAGCGCACGGTGAAGTACATCCTCCACGGCCTGATGAAACGTCTGCAGCTGCGCAACCGGGCGCACGCCGTCTCCTACGCCATCCGCGCCGGCCTCATCTGACCCCTCGCACCCCAGGCCACCGCCGCCTGGACCCGAAGCTGCACCCGCCGGGGCGCGCCCTGCACCCGCTCGCAGCCGACACCGAGATCCGGACCAGGCACGGACCAACGCTCTCCCGACCGCAGTCGCAGCCGCTATTTCAGCAGGTCAGCACCAGTACGAGCGCTGTGCCACCACGACGAAGAACCTGCTGGTGAGCTACCGGCGACGCGCCCCAGCAGGCCGGGAGAGCCGTCGGAGGACGAGGTGAGGCCCCGCACACGGGGGAGAGCACGGGACCTCACCCCGTACAACGGGTGGGTGGCCGGATTCGTTCCCTGGTCGTGAAGATTCCGCAAAAAAGTTTCCGCCCGGGGTGAGGGGAGGCCGATCGGGCGGATCGACCAGGGATTGACCAGGTCAGGAGCGGAGATCACCCTCAGGCCTCGTCCTGCACCAGTCGCTCCAGCAGCTCCTGGAAGTCCCCGTCCACGACCACCCGCAGCCCCTCCCCGTCCGGCTCGCTCAGCGGGGTCATCACGCCACGCCGCCACCAGAACACCTTGGGGCTGATCGCGCCCGCGGCGTCCTCGTGGCCGGCCGCCGCGAACTGTGCCATCGCCTGCAATGCCGGGATGACCTGGGCGTCGTGAATGCGGTGGAAGGCGAGCTGGTGCCGGAACGGCATCGCGACCAGCGCCCCGTCCGGGGTCAGCTCGGTGCCCATGAGCCGCTGCACCAGCTCGTCCAGCACCAGCACCCGGCTCGCGGTGAAGAAGGAGTCCCCGAGCAGCACCTCGAACGCCGAGCCGTCGCCGCGCCGCACCGTCTCATGCCCCTCGACCGGCAGCGCCCGCAGATTGTTCATCGCCCGGATGCGCAGCTCGGCCACGTCCCCGAGGTCGGCCAGCGAGTCCTCGCTCAGCATCTGCACCGCCTCCGGCAGGTCGAGGGCGAGCACCTCGCGCAGCCCCGGGGCGGGCTGTCGGCCGTACCGGAAGGAGTCCGACTCGGGCAGCGTCTCCTGGGCGACGACCCGGGGGTAGAGGCAGGCCCGGATCTCGTCCTCGGAGAGGATCTCCAGCGGCTGCGGGCCGTCCATGGTGCGCAGGACCTTGCCGACGTGATCACGGATCAGGGCGGGCCAGCTGCGCTCACCGCGCCGGTCGCGGTGGCAGACCGCCGCGAGGTTGCCGAGGCCGAACCGGCGGCCCGCCGAGTCGGTGACCACTCCGGCGTAGGCGGTGACTTCGAGTCCGTGCTCGGCGAAGGCCTGCCGGACCTGCGATCTGAAGACGCCGCCCTCGCGCTCGGAGAAGAAGCTGAACTCCGCGTCGCGTGCGAGGTCGCGGGAATCCCGCTTCGGTCCTCGGCGGAACAGGCCCATCTCTTCCTCCCGGCAACGGCCACGAACGAACGGCCATGAATGGGCTGATCGTAACGGGTGCGCCTGCCGCACCTGACACGTTCCAGCTGCCCGGAGGAGGGTGCGAGGCGGCCGCGCACCCCCTGTTCTTCGTTACGCGCGCCGTCTCCGCCCCGCTGCTGGTTTGTCGGATTCCGCGCATCGGGGGCTCGTCGGCCCAACTCCCGCCACGCCCGGCCCCCGCACCGCTCCCGGCATCACGCGCCGGTGCGTGATGCCGGGAGCGGTGGGCCACCGGTCTCGGCTAGCCGCCGATGTTGACGTCGATGCAGGCGTAGAAGGCGTTGGCGGTATCGGCGATGTTCCAGACCGCCAGGATCTTCTGCTTACCGGTCAGACCACCGAAGTTGACGGTGTGGGTGACGGTCTCCGGCGGCTGCGCGCCACCGTCGTCGAATTCGGCGACCTTCCGGCCGCCGACGAAGTACTGCCAGGTGCTGGTCGAATGACGTGCGGTCAGCTTCCAGCTGAAGCTCTGGGAGCTGCCGACCGGGGTGACCTGCCAGCCCTTCGAGTCGTCGTCGAGTTCCGCGAACTGGCTGTTGCCGCCGCTGCAACTGGTCAGCCCCTTGGGGCCTTCGACGCTCTGCGGTTCCCATTTGATGGGTCCGCATTCGATGGTGCCGGCGGCACACTGCGCCTGCCTGCTGGGCGGCGAGGACACATAGCCGTGCGCGCTGGCCGGGCTGGCCGGCATGGTCACGACGAGGAGCGGAGCGATGCCCGCACCGAGGGCGAGAGCCAGCCTTCTTTTCCTGTTCATGTCAACCCTTTCGCGAGTGAGGCCACCACGCGAGAACAGGGGACCCGACGCCGCCACGGGCGCCGAACGTCCGCCCCGGGAAGCCTCGTTGAGTGTGGGGGTGGATGACGCGAGGGTGTGCCACGACGACGCCCCCACGCCCGCCCCGCCCGGCGCCGACTCCGAGCACGGCGTCCCGTGGGCACGACCGCCAATTGGTCTAGACTTTACTCGCTGACCGCGTACGGTCAAGAGGCCGGACCGGCCCCGTACGGGCCTCACCCGGCGCACGAGTGACGGCACCGCCACGGCATCAGAGACGGCATCGCAGACGGCACCACTGACAGCGCCACCGTCGGCTTCACTTCGCGGCGACCCCGGCCCCGGTGGAGGCGCGGACGACAAGCTCGGGGGCGAGCCGGACCGTGCGCCGCGAGCCGGGCCCGCCGCCGGTCGGCTGGCGGCCGAGCAACCAGGCGGCCTCGGCGGCCAGTTCGGCGACCGGCTGCCGCACGGTGGTCAGCGCCGGGTCGGCGAGCCCCGCGAGGGGGATGTCGTCGAAGCCGGTGACGACCACCTCGCCCGGGACGTCCGCACCCAGCTGCCGCAGCCGCTGCAGCGCGCCGACCGCGATCAGGTCATTGGCACAGACGACGGCGTCCGGCCGGGATGGCCAGATCCGGTCCACCGCGGCGCGCCCCCACTCCACCGAGAAGTCGCCGAGTTCCCTCCGCCTGGGGGCCTCAGGGCCGAACACTCCCGCCCCCGCCTCGTATGCCGCGCGCCGTTCGACCGCCGCCGACGCGGTCCCGGCCGCCCCGACGAACCAGGGACGACGACGGCCCATGGCCGCCAGATGCTCCAGCACGAGGGCCATACCGGCCGCGTTGTCGACGGCCACCGAATCGGCGACACCGGGGCCGCAGCCGCGGTCCAACAGCACCAGCGGCACCCGGGCGACGGCGCTCGCCACCGCGTTCCGGCTGGCCCGCTCCTCGACGGGTATCACCAGCAGCGCATCGACCTGCCGGTCCAGGAACGCGCCGATCCGGGCCGCCTCCGTCACCGGGTCGTCGTCGCAGTCGGCGAGCAGTACGGCCCGCCCCTCCGCATGCAGCGCGTGCTCAAGCTCCCGGACGAGCGCCGGGAAGAAGGGGTTGGTGATCTGCGGCAGGACCAGACCGACGGTGCCGGTCGAGCGGCTGCGCAGCGCGCGGGCCACCTGGTTGGGCCGGTAGCCCAGCCGCTCGGCCGCCTCCCTTACGGTGCGGGCGGTCTCGGCACCGACCGGGCGGGTGCCGGCCAGCACCCGGGACACCGTGGCGACGGAGCAGCCCGATGCGCGGGCGACGTCCCTGAGGGTGACTTCGGCCACGGTGTGCGCCCCTTTGCTCGGTCAAGCCGCTCGCTCGGTCAAGCCTCCGGCACGCTCCCTGGCCTGAATTGGCGGCAAACGTTATCACCGCGTGTGCGCCTGTCCAGTGCCGGAACGTGAGAGATCTCCGGGACATGCGGGGAGCATCCGGTCGTATTGCTCACACTCCGTTGACATCGGACGGGACGATGGGCCAGATTCCCGGAGAACGTTTTCCAGCGGTAGTGGCCTTCTGCGGCGCTCCCCGAGAGTTCGACGTCACCCGCAAGCGCCGCACAGCGCACAGCAAGCAGAGCGAAGGGGCTCTTCCGTTGGCCAGAAAGATCATCCTCGACTGCGACCCGGGGCACGACGACGCGATCGCCATGCTCCTGGCACACGGCAACCCCGGCATCGAGCTGGTCGCCGTCACCACCGTGGTCGGTAACCAGACGCTGGAGAAGGTGACCCGTAACGCGCTGTCGGTGGCGCGGATCGCCGGGATCACCGGTGTGCCGTTCGCGGCCGGCTGCCCGCGTCCCCTGGTCCGGAAGATCGAGACGGCGCCGGACATCCACGGCGAGACCGGTCTGGACGGCCCGGACCTGCCCGAGCCCGCCTTCGAGCTGGACCGCCGGCACGCCGTGGACCTGATCATCGACACCGTGATGGCCCACGAGCCCGGTGAGATCACCATCGTCCCGACGGCAGGGCTGACGAACATCGCGCTGGCCGTACGCAAGGAGCCCCGGATCGCGGAGCGGGTGCGCGAGGTCGTCCTGATGGGCGGCGGCTACCACGAGGGCAACTGGAGCGCGGTCGCCGAGTTCAACATCAAGATCGACCCCGAGGCCGCGCATATCGTCTTCAACGAGAAGTGGCCGCTCACCATGGTCGGCCTCGATCTCACCCACCAGGCGCTGGCGACTCCCGAGGTCGAAGCGAAGATCGCCGCGGTGGGCACCAAGCCGGCGACGTTCGTTCTGGAGCTGCTGGACTTCTTCCGTGAGGCCTACCGGGAGAACCAGGGCTTCGAGTTCCCGCCGGTGCACGACCCGTGCGCGGTCGCCTATGTCATCGACCCCGATGTCATGACGGTGCGCAAGGCCCCCGTGGACATCGAGCTCACCGGCGGTCTGACCCTCGGTATGACGGTGGCGGACTTCCGTGCGCCGGCCCCGGCCGACTGCACCACCCAGGTCGCGGTCAAGCTCGACCACGAGCGCTTCTGGAACCTCGTCGTGGACGCCCTCGAACGGATCGGCGACGTCCAGGCATGAGCGCTTCCACCGGCACGAACGACTCCACCGGCGCCAACAGCCCCACCAGCACGAACGGCTCCACCAGCATGAACGTCCCCACCGCACAGGCCCCTGCCGAAGTGAAGGGCGGCGGGTCCGGCGTCCGGATCGGCGTGCTGCTGACCGCGCTGCTCGCGGCGTGCTTCGCCTTCCAGCTCAACGCGAGCATGCTCAGCCCGGCGCTGAAGAGCATCGAGGACACCCTCGGCGCCAGCTCCGCGGAGATCGGCCTCACCCAGACCGCGTTCTTCACCTCGGCGGCCCTGTTCTCGCTCTTCCTGCCGAGGCTGGGCGATGTCCTCGGCCGTCGCAAGGTCCTGACCGGGATGCTGGCCCTGATGGTCCTCGGCTGCGTGGTCGCCGCGCTGGCGACGAGCGTGCCGATGCTGTTCGTCGGGCGCGTCACCCAGGGCGTGTCCGGTCCGGTCGTCCCGCTCTGCCTGATCATGCTGCGGGTCGAGGTGCGGGAGCCCAAGCGGTACGGCACCCTGCTCGGCGTGATCACCGCCGTCAACGGCGGTATCGCGGGCGTCGACTCCCTCGCGGGCGGCTACCTCGCCGACAACCACGGCTTCCCGTCGGTCTTCTGGGCGATGGCCATCGTCGCCGCCGTCGCCGCCGTCCTGGTCGCCACCCTGACCCCCGAGTCCCGGGCGGCCGCCGCGAGCCGTATGGACTGGCCCGGCGTGGCGCTCCTCGTCGTCTCGGTCGGCTCGCTGCTGACCGCGCTGAACGAGGCGGGAAAGCTGGCCGCCGCCAACTGGCCGCTGATCGCCGGCCTCGTGGTCCTGAGCGCGGCCGCCTTCGCCCTGTTCTGGCGGACGGAGAACCGCAGCGGGCACCCGCTGGTCGCCACCCGGCACCTCAAGCAGCGGGCGACCTGGGCGACCCTGCTGACCACCGTGCTCACCATGACCGGTGTGTTCGCCGTCATGAACGGGCTGATCCCGGCGTTCGCCCAGGACGCGCAGGCCGGGCTCGGGATGACCGCCGAGCAGTCCGCGTGGTGGACCCTGACGCCGTACGCCCTCGCCGGACTGGCCATGGGCCCGGTCGCCGGCCGCCTCGCCGCCACCTTCGGATACGGCCGCGTGCTGCGGTTCGGCCTCGTCGGGTCGGTGGCGACGGTCGTCCTGATGCTCGTCACGATCGACGGCCACTCGCGGATACTGCTGCTGGCGGCGTCCCTGCTCGTCGGCATCACCTATGCGGGCGTGGCGAACATCGTCCTCAACGGTCTCGGCATCGTCCTCTCCCCCAGCGAGAACCCGGGCTTCCTCCCCGGCCTCAACGCGGGCGCGTTCAACCTCGGCGCCGGGCTCAGCTTCGCGGTGCTCTTCGCGGTCCAGACGGCGGCCCTGCCGACGGACCCCGCGTCCCCCGCCGGCTACGTCGCCGGCATGATCGCCGGTGTCGTCATCATGGCCGCCGCCATCGCGACGTCGTTCCTGATCCCGAAGCCGGTGGCGGCGGAGGCACAGGGGCTGGCAGAGGCACAGAGCTGAGGGTTCCGCTGTCGATCGGAACCCCCGCACGCCCCCTCGTACGCATCGCCCGCCGACCGGACGCACCGGTCGGCGGGCGTTTTCGTGCCCGGAAACGGCGAGAAGCAGTGCCGGGAAACGGTGTCGCGAAGCGTGCCGAGTAGCGATGACTTTCGCCCGGTGCAACGGTCAGTAGTGGGAGGCAGCACCGCCGACGACACCAGGAGAGCACCATGCCGAAGATCACCCCCAACCTCTGGTTCGACACCCAGGGCAAGGAGGCCGCCGAGTTCTATGTCTCGGTGTTCCCCAACTCGGAGATCACCAACGTCTCCTACTACAGCGAGGCCGGCCCGCGGGAGGCCGGCACCGTACTGACCGTCGACTTCCGGCTCGACGGTCAGGACTACACCGCGATCAACGGCGGCCCCCAGTTCACCTTCGACGAGGCGATCTCGCTGCTCATCAACTGCGGCGACCAGGAAGAGATCGACTACTACTGGTCCCGGCTCTCCGAGGGCGGTGAGGAGGGCCCCTGCGGCTGGCTCAAGGACAAGTACGGCCTGTCCTGGCAGGTCGCACCCGTCGGCATGGCGGAGCTGATGAACGACCCGGACCGGCGACGCGCCGAGCGGGCCATGAAGGCGATGCTCGGCATGAAGAAGATCGATGTGGCGGCGCTCTACGCCGCGGCGGACGAGGGATAGGGGTTCCGCCCGAGGCGTGGGCGGGGCTGTGCGGCGGTCGACGTGCCGGCCGCCCCGCAGCCCCGGCTGCTTCCTCACCCACCAGGACGGATAGGCGCGCACCTACGCGGCAAGGTGCATCATTCCAGGTGAAGAGCCTGACTCGGGCGATCCCCCGCGTCGCCCGAATCAGGCAGTCTGACCGGATTCGCCGCTCACCGCGGGCGGACATCCGGAGCTCTGCTGAGTATATTGGCTCCCAGCCAGTCAACGCAGGAGTTAACAGCATGTCCCCCCGCAGCGCCTCGGTCAATGAAGAATTGCGGCGGCGGTCTCGTGAGCGGCTGCTGCAGGCGACGGTCGAGCTGGTGGGCGAGCGAGGGCTCGAAGCGACGACCCTCGGGGACATCGCCCAGCGCGCCGGGGCGGCCCGCGGGCTGATCTCGTACTACTTCCCCGGCAAGCGGCAGCTGCTGCAATCCGCCGTGCACCGGCTGATGCATCTGACGCTGCAGGCGGCGCTGGAGCGCGAGCCACGGCCGACCGGGCCGGACGCGGGGCGTGAGCTGATGGCGCGTGCCATCGACGCCATCCTCGGACTGGCGCACGACCGCCCCCTGCTGATGCGGACGCATATGGCGGGGATTCTCACGGCCGAGGGCTTCATCCAGTGCCCCGAACAGCAACGACTGGCCCAGTTGCTGCGCGAGACGGTCGTGGCGTACGGATCGACGGACCCGGATGCCGACTACCCCCTGTTGCGGGCGCTGCTGATGGGCTCGGTGGTGCCGATGCTGCTGCCGGGGGCGCAGATGCCGCTGGTCCGACTGCGTGCCGAGTTGTTCCAACGGTACGGGCTGGACTGGGAGTTGGGGGTTCCGCCGGACGAGGAGCCGCCGGATGCGACGCGGGCGCGGGTGGGGCCGCCGGGCCCTAAGCAGCCCGAACAGGCCGAACAGCCCGGACAGGCCGAACAGGCGTGACCTCGGGTTGTTGCGGCGTCTAGCGCTTGTTGTGGCGTGGCGTCAGCAGGCCGTCGTCCCGGGCTCCGGCGATCAGACGCAGTGACCTGCGGCGATTGCGGCCGGTCGCGTTCATGACGGCCAGCACCGGATCACGGCCTTCCCGCTGCGCCTCCCGGTACACGTCCGCGGCGAACTTGCGGCGCTCGCCGGCCCGCGACCGGGTGAGAACGGCGGACGGGGAGGACGCCGAGCCCTCAGGGGAGGGGGCGACGTCTTCCGGGCGGGCTTCGGCGGCCGAGGGGTCGGCGGCGTGCTCGGGGTGACCTGCGGAATTGTGCTCGGGGGAGGGCTCGGGTTCTGGTTCGGAGGGCGGGTCGACGAGCGGGTCGAGGGGCGGGTCGACGAAAGGCGGCTCTACGAGGGTGGCGGGCGAGTCGACGGGCGGCTCGACGAGAGCGGTGGGCGCGCGGCAGAGCAGACCGTCGCCCTTGACGACGGGCCCGTCGGGGGATGGCACTCCCCCGTCGGCCGATGGCTCGGTGGTCCCTTCCTCTTCCCCCGTACGGGCGGCGGCTTCCCTCGTATGGACGGCCGCCGGCTCGTCGTCCGCACCGGTGTCCGCAGGCGCCTCCGTACCCGTGCCGGTGGGCGTCCCCGCACTCGTACCCGAGTCCGCAAACGCCTTCGGATCCGCGGTCCACTCCGCTTCCGGGACGAGGCCGGGCGCGGCCATCGACAGAGGCTCCGACTGCGGCTCCGTCCCCGATACCGGCCCCGATACCGGCCCCGTGTCCAGACCGGCCGCCGCCACCGGGCCCTGTTCCGGCCACGCCGCCGGATCCGCTCCGCCTTCCGCCGCCGGCTCCTGCCCCGGTGACGGCTGGTCCTTCCGTGGCCGGCCGGTGGCCACCCGGCAGGCATCGTCCAACGGGCCCTCGATCCAGCGCGCCAGCGCGGACAGGCCGTCGAGGGTCAGGGGCGGGTCGGCCCGCATGTCCTCGACGGTGATGCGGCCGTCTTCGGAGACCGTCACGAGGACATCGATCCGGGCGCCGTCGTCGAAGGTCAGCCGGGCGCTGAACCACGGCCCCAGGGGGTCGAGCCGCCGCGGCGAGGCTCCGGGACCGAGATTTCCGGCCGAATCGTCGGGGGCGGCGGGCTCGGGGGCAGGCGCGGCGGAGCCATGGCCTCGGAGCTCCCAGACGGGCCAGTCAGGGACCTCACCCGGGGCCTTATATCCGCTGTTGACGGTATAAAACTCACTTTCCGACACGGGAAAAACGTAGCCGCCGGCCCAGCCGCCCCAGGGGCGCGGCACGCTCATCGCACCGGGAGCAACCCCGATAGCTCATCTCCCACGGGACGCCCGCCGGTGCGATCCTGGGGGTACTCCGCGGAAGGGGCCTCCCGTGCTTCGTGTCGCAGTGATCGGTTCCGGACCGAGCGGTGTCTACACCGCCCAGTCCCTGGTCGGACAGCAGGCAGTGCCGGACGTCGAGGTGTACGTCCTGGACCGGCTGCCCTGTCCGTACGGACTGGTGCGCTACGGCGTCGCACCGGACCACGAGAAGATCAAATCGCTGCAGAACAACCTTCGGACGGTGCTGGAGCACCCTCGGGTGCACTTCCTCGGGAATGTGGAGGTGGGGACGCCGGGGCTGGGCGTCCAGGAGCTGTGCGAGATCTTCCACGCGGTGGTGTTCTGCGTGGGTGCCGCCACCGACCGGCATCTCGGTATCGCCGGCGAGGACCTGCCCGGCAGCCATTCGGCGACCTCCTTCGTGGCCTGGTACAGCGCGCATCCGGACGCCATCGCGGCCCGCTTCCCGCTCTCGGGCCGGTCCGCGGTCGTGATCGGCGTGGGCAATGTGGCCGTGGACGTGGCCCGGATCCTGGCCCGTGGCGCGGCGGAGCTCGCCGGCACCGACATGCCTCAGGGGGCGCTGGGCGCACTCGCGGACAGCCGCGTCGAGGACATCTGGATGGTGGGCAGGCGCGGCCCCTCGCAAGCCAAGTTCACCACCAAGGAGCTGCGGGAACTGGGGTCCCTTCCGGGTGCGGAGGTGCTCGTACGTCCCGAGGAGCTGGCGCTGGATCCGGCGTACCGCGACCCCGCCGAGCTGCCGGCCGTCGGGCGGCGAAACGTTCAGGTGCTGCGTGACTGGGCCGAGCGGGCGGGTGACGAGGTGGCGATCGCGGCGGGGTCGTCGCCGACGACGGGACCACAGACACCAGCACCAGCATCGGGACCGGCACCGGGACCGGAGCCAGCATCGGCATCGGCGCAGCGTAAGCGCCGGATTCATCTGCGGTTCTTCCTGCGGCCGGTCGAGATGATCGGGGACCCCGACAGCGGCGTACGCGCGGTCCGGTTCGAGCGGACGGCCCCGGACGGGCGCGGCGGGGTCGTGGGGACCGGCGAATACGAGGACATCGAAGCGCAGTTGGTGCTGCGCTCGGTCGGCTACCGGGGGACACCGCAGCCGGGGCTGCCGTTCGACGACGCGACCGGGACGGTGCCGCACCGGGCGGGGCGGGTGCTCCGGGACGGGGAGCCCTGCCTCGGCGTCTATGTGGCGGGCTGGATCAAGCGCGGCCCCACCGGGGTGATCGGCACCAACCGGCCCTGCGCCAAGGAGACCGCGACGTCACTCCTGGAGGACGCCGCGGCGCTGGCGGAGCGCGAGATCGCCGACGACCCGGTGGACGCGCTGCGGCGGGCGGGCCAGCAGCCGGTCCCCTGGACGGGCTGGCAGGGCATCGAGGTCGCGGAGGCGGCGTGGGGGCGCCAGTTGGGGCGCGGGACGGTCAAACTGCCGGACTGGGAGGCCCTGTTGGAGGCGGCTCGCTCGGCGGGGTGAGCCGGCGTGGCCACGCAGACCCCTCGGTCGGGCGCCCGCCCGGACCTCTCGGCCGGGCGACCCGGCGCCCGAAGGCCCGTCGACGTCAGGCGTCTCCCTCGTCGGCGAGGCGGCGGGACTGGAGGTCGGCCGCCCGGAGCACGTCGTCGACCAGGCCGGGGAAGAGCGCGTCCAGGTCGGCCCGGCGCAGCCCGTTCATCTTGGCCGTGCCCCGGTAGATCTGCTGGATGACGCCGTGCTCGCGCAGCACCCGGAAGTGGTGGGTGCAGGTCGACTTGCTCACCGGCAGTTCGATGTCCGCGCAGTTCAGCTCGCCCTCGGCGGCGGCCAGCGCGCAGACGATCCGCAGCCGCATCGGGTCGGCGAGCGCGTGCAGGACATCGGCGAGCCTGATGTCCTCGCGGGCCGGATGCTCCAGCGACCGGGCGCCGGACGGGGCACCCGTGGGCGTCGTATCGGTCGGCATGACGGCTCCTGACGTGCGGCTCGGTTGATGCTCCCCGGGGCGCCCAGGCGCGCCGACGGCAAGCGCCATTGTACGAGAAGCATCGTAGTTTGACATCCACCGTACTACGACGCCTATCGTATGACCGCGGGTTCATCCGGAGCCCGTTCCTCTCAGGTACAGGAGCCTGCCGTGAGCGCACTGTTCGAGCCCATCACCCTCCGCTCGCTGACCATTCCGAACCGGCTCTGGATGGCACCCATGTGCCAGTACTCCGCGGCTCCCGAGGGGCCGGCCGAGGGCGCGCCCGGCGACTGGCACTTCCAGCATCTGGCCGCGCGGGCGGCGGGCGGGACGGGGCTCATCCTCACGGAGGCGACCGCCGTGAGCCCCGAAGGGCGCATCAGCCCCTTCGATCTCGGGCTGTGGAACGACACCCAGACCGAGGCGTTCCGCCGGATCACCGGCTTCCTCAAGTCCCAGGGTTCGGTGCCCGGCATCCAGATCGCGCACGCCGGGCGGAAGGCGTCCACCGAGCGGACCTGGGTGAACCGGGGCGGCACGCTGCTGCCGGGCGAGGGGTACGGGTGGACGCCGGTCGGCCCGAGCCCGGTGCCGTTCGGCGAGCGGTCCGCGACACCTGAAGAGCTGTCCACGACGCAGATCGGCGAACTCGTCGAGAAGTTCGCGGAGACCGCCCGCCGGGCGCTGGCGGCCGGTTTCGAGGTGGCCGAGATCCACGGTGCGCACGGCTATCTGATCAACGAGTTCCTCTCCCCCTTCACGAACCGGCGCACCGACGAGTACGGCGGCTCGTACGAGAACCGGACCCGGTTCCCGCTGGAGGTGGTGGCCGCCGTACGGGAGGTGTGGCCCGACGACCTGCCGGTCTTCTTCCGGATCTCGGCGACGGACTGGCTGAGCGAGAACGCGGACGACGGGCGCGAGGGCTGGACGGCCGACGACACGGTGCGGTTCGCCCACGACCTGCGGGCGCATGGCATAGATCTGCTGGACACCTCCACGGGCGGCAACGCACCCGACGCGAAGATCGAAGCCGCGCCCGGTTTCCAGGTGCCGTTCGCCGAGCGGGTCAAGAAGGAGACCGGGCTGCCGGTGGGCGCCGTCGGGCTGATCACCGAGGCACGGCACGCCGAGAAGATCGTCGCGGACGGCCAGGCCGACGCGGTGCTGCTCGGCCGGGAGCTGCTGCGGTCGCCCAGCTTCGCCCAGCACGCGGCCCGCGAGCTCGGCGCCGACGTCCATGTGCCGTCGCAGTACCACCGGGCGATCTGACCCACACGCCCTTCTGACCTGCGCGGATACCGTTCCGGAACGCCGTTGTCAGTGGTCGGGTGCAGACTGGCCACTATCTGAGACAACGGCGTCCCGGAGGTGTTCCGGCATGACTGACGTACTACTCGCGGTGGGCACTCGCAAAGGGCTCTTCATCGGCCGAAGGCGGCATGGTGAGTGGGAACTGAGCGGCCCCCATTTCCCCGCGCAGGCGGTGTACTCCCTCGGGATCGACACCCGCCGTGCGACGCCCCGGCTGCTGGCCGGGGCGGACAGCTCCCACTGGGGTCCTTCGGTCTTCCACTCCGACGACCTCGGCGAGACCTGGCATGAGCCGGCCCGCCCCGCCGTCAAGTACCCGGAGTACACCGGGACTTCGCTGGAGCGGGTGTGGCAGCTGCATCCGGCGGGCCCGGCCGCCCCGGATGTGGTGTACGCGGGCACCGAGCCGGGCGGACTGTTCCGGTCCGAGGACAACGGGGAGACGTTCGAGCTGGTGCGCCCGCTCTGGGACCACCCGACCAGGGAGCAGTGGGCACCGGGCGGCGGCGGGCTGGCCGTCCACACGGTGATCACCGACCCGCGCGACGCCGACGCGGTGACCGTCGCGGTCTCGGCGGCCGGGGTCTACCGGACCCTCGACGGCGGGGCCAGCTGGGCACCGTCGAACACCGGCGTGAAGGCGGTGTTCCTGCCGGACCAGAACCCCGAGTTCGGCCAGTGCGTCCACAAGATCGCGCAGGACCCGGTGGACCGCGACCGGCTGTATCTGCAGAACCACTGGGGCGTCTACCGCAGCGACGACGCGGGCGCCCGGTGGACGGACATCGGCAACGGACTGCCCTCGGACTTCGGCTTCGCCGCGGCCGCCCACCCGAGAAGAGCGGATGTCGCCTACGTCTTCCCGATCACCGCCGATATCGACCGGGTGCCCGCCGAGCACCGCTGCCGGGTCTACCGCACCGCCGACGCGGGCGGGACCTGGGAGGCGCTGAGCGACGGACTCCCCGAAGAGGACCACTACGGCACGGTGCTCCGGGACGCGCTGTGCGTCGACGACGCCGATCCCGCGGGGGTGTATTTCGGCAACCGAAACGGCGAGCTGTACGCCAGCGCGGACGACGGCGACAGCTGGCGCCAGGTCGCCTCCCACCTGCCGGATGTGCTGTGCGTACGGGCGGCGGCCGTGGGGTGAGGGGCGAGCGGAGCGAGCGGCGAGGCGGTCGGCACAGACCGGCCAACGAACCGAATCCTGGCGGCAGTTGAGGGATCCGTGCCGGACGCGGAGGGACGCCGGACGCGGGACGGGGAAGGGAGGCGCGGCGGGGCACGCGGAGGTGCGGACCGGATGACAGCCGATTGAGGATCACATGGGGAGGCCGGACACGAGATCGGACGGCGGCCGAAGAGGGAAAGGAACCCCAGGCCATCGATTAAGGGGATGGGCGTTCGGCCAGTAGGGTGATCGCGTGGCTGCACGACCTCTCCAAGACATCGTCGAACCCGGCTGGGCCAAGGCACTTGAGCCCGTCGCCGGACGGATCGCCGCGATGGGCGACTTCCTGCGGGCGGAGATCGCCGCGGGACGTACGTACCTGCCGGCCGGCAACAACGTTCTGCGCGCGTTCCAACAGCCCTTCGACGACGTGCGGGTGCTCATCGTCGGACAGGACCCCTACCCCACACCGGGGCATGCGGTCGGGCTGAGCTTCTCCGTGGCGCCGGATGTGCGCCCGCTGCCCGGGAGCCTGGAGAACATCTTCCGGGAGATGCACTCCGACCTCGGGCTGCCCCGGCCGTCCAACGGCGACCTCACCCCGTGGACCCGGCAGGGTGTACTGCTGCTGAACAGGGCGCTGACGACGGCGCCCCGCAAGCCGGCGGCGCACCGCGGCAAGGGCTGGGAGGAGGTCACCGAGCAGGCCATCCGCGCGCTGGCAGCTCGTGACCGTCCGCTGGTGGCGGTGCTGTGGGGGCGCGACGCGCGCAATCTGCGGCCGCTCCTCGGCAATCTGCCGGTCGTCGAGTCGGCGCACCCCTCCCCCATGTCCGCCGACCGGGGCTTCTTCGGCTCGCGTCCCTTCAGCCGGGTGAATGACCTGCTGGTGCGGCAGGGGGCGCAGCCCGTGGACTGGAAGCTGCCCTGATACCGGGTGATAGGGGCGATAGTGTGCCCGCATGACCCAGGCGAACATTCCTGCGGGCTGGTACGCCGACCCGCAGGGCACTCCCCACCAACTCCGTTGGTGGGACGGCTCCCAGTGGACGCAGAACACCCACCCGGGCCGGCAGCAGGCGCCGGCACAGAGCCAGGCGCCCCAGCTGACCAAAGAGCAGCCGGAACAGCCGGAACAGCCGGCGCCGCAACAGCAGGCCCCGCAGCACAACGCGCCGCAGCAGCCGACCCCGCAGTCGCACGCGTCGCAGCAGGTCTCCCAGCAGCACACGCCCCAGCAGCAGGCCGCCCCGTTCCAGCAGCAGAGCCCGCACCACCAGCCGATGCAGCAGCCGTACCCGCAGCAGCAGGTGCCGGGCCGGCACCTGCCAGGGCAGCCGGTCGGTAACCCGGCAGGCATCCAGCAGCAGGTGCAACAGCAGGCCGGCGTCGCACCCACAGGCCCCGGCGGCGGCACGCTCTTCACCGAGCCGGTCCTGGTGGTGAACCAGAAGGCCAAGCTCATCGAGGTCACCAACGAGTACACGGTCTTCGACCAGCACGGAAACACCCTCGGCTCGGTGGTGCAGGTCGGTCAGAGCACCGCCAAGAAGGTGCTGCGGGTGGTCTCCAGCCTGGACCAGTACATGACCCACAAGCTGGAGATCCGGGACGCACACGGCCGGCCGCAGCTGGTGCTGACCCGCCCGGCGAAGATCATCAAGTCCAAGGTGCTGGTGGAGCGTCCGGACGGCCGGCCGGTCGGCGAGATCGTGCAGCAGAACGCCATCGGGAAGATCAACTTCTCGATGGTGGTCAACGGCCAGAAGATCGGCGCCATCAAGGCGGAGAACTGGCGCGCCTGGAACTTCGCGATCGTGGACCACACCGACGCCGAGGTCGCCCGGATCACCAAGACCTGGGAGGGGCTGGCCAAGACGATGTTCACCACCGCCGACAACTACGTACTGCAGATCCATCGCCAGCTGCCCGACCCGCTGCTGAGCCTGGTGGTCGCCACGGCGCTGACCGTCGACACCGCCCTCAAGCAGGACGCCCGCGGCCTTGGGTGAGCCGTCGGCCACTTCAGCGGAACGCCCCGCCGTCGACGCCCCGGTAGAGCGCGAGCGCTACGTCCTCGGTGTCGACTCCGGCGGATCCGGCCTGCGGATCGCCGTCGCCCGCGCAGACGCCCCCCAGGCCGGGCCGTCGGCCACCCACGCCTCCGACGAGCCGGTACGCACCGGCCCTGCCGGTATCGACGCGGCGCACCTGCTGTCCCAACTCCTGCCCGCCGCCGAGGAGTTGCGACGGCAGACCGGCGCGGCGGGGTTCGCCGCCTGCTGTGTGGGGGCCGCCGGGATGGGCAGCCTGGGCGACGATCTGCGGGCCCGGCTGCCCGCCGCACTGGCCACCGCTTTCGGGGTCCGGCACCTCGCCCTCGCGGCCGACGCCGTCACCGCGTACGCCGGCGCCCTGGGGCAGTCGCCCGGTGCCGTCGTCGCCGCGGGCACCGGCATGATCGCCCTGGGCACGGACCTGACCGCCACGGGCGGCTGGCGGCGCGCCGACGGCTGGGGGCATCTGCTGGGCGACTGCGGCAGCGGCGCCTGGATCGGCCGGGCCGGGCTGGAGGCCGCGATGCGCGCGTACGACGGGCGGCCGGGTGGCTCGGACACCCTGCTGGCCCGCGCGGAAGCGGTGTTCGGGCCGGTCGCCGGGCTGCCCGGCGCGCTGTATCCACGGCCCGACCGGCCCGCCGTACTGGCCTCGTTCGCCCCGGAGCTCGCCGCCTGCGCGCCCGAGGACCCGGTCGCCGCGGGCATCCTGCGCGACGCCGCGCGACATATCGCCGACGCCGCGGCCGCGGTCTGCCCGCCGGGGTCCCGCAACGCGGTTGCCTGCACCGGCGGCCTGTTCCGTATGGGCGAGCCGCTGCTCGTCCCGCTGCGCGAGGCGCTCGCCGAACGGCTGCCGGAAGCGCACCTGACGGAGGCTGCGGGGAGCCCCCTGGACGGAGCCCTGACCATCGCCGCGGCGCTCGCAGGAAACCGCCTGGTTTTGCCCGCCGATCCGAAGTTGTTGCAGATCACACGGCCTGTCCGGGGTTAGCCGGGCGTGACGCGCGGGATAAATCGGGACGGATACCTCTCGACTGCGCCCTCCCTCGGCACCGGAGTGGTCAAAGGCATTAGCATGCGGCGCCATGAGTTCCCCCACTGGGCCCGCACCTGGCTCGCCCGATTTCGACGCCGCACCCTCGAGCCCTGGCGCCGCACCCGGCCTGCCTGTACGTATGCCGCGCCGGCAGTCCGGCCGCCACCGCAAGCCGGAGCCGATCGCCGCACCCGAGGGCGCACCCGCCCTGGTGCTCGCCGTGCCCGGCGCCCCCACCTCCGCCTCGCGCAGCCTGGCTGAGGAGGTCTCCAGCATCGCCCGGTCCGAGCTGCCCGGCCTCGACGCCCGTATCGGCTATGTCGACGGGGGCGACGACGAGTTCCCGTCGCTGGAGGCCGTGCTGGCGCACGCCGCCGCCGAGCAGAAGGCCCGCGAGGCCGCTCTCGGCCAGGGCGAGCAGCCCGGTCCCGCCGCGGTCGTGGTGCCGCTGCTGGCCGGTCCGGACAGCGCGCTGCTGCGCCGGATACGCCAGGCGATCATGAACAGCGGTTCCGGTGCCGAGCTGACCGAGGTCCTCGGCCCGCACCCGCTGCTCGCCGAGGCACTGCACGTCCGGCTGTCCGAGGCCGGTCTGGCGCGCGCCGACCGGGCGCGGCTGTTCACCGTCGCCACGGCCGCGGACGGCATCGTCCTCGCCACCGTGGGCGGCGAGGAGGCCGTGCAGGCCGCCGGGATCACCGGCATGCTGCTCTCGGCGCGGCTGGCGGTGCCGGTGCTGGCCGCCGCGCTGGACGAGGAGGGCGCGATCTCCCGTACCGCGGAGCAGCTGCGCGCGTCCGGTTCGCAGCAGCTGGCGCTGGCCCCGTACCTGATCGGCCCGGAGATCGCCGACGGCCTGCTGGGGGCGGCCGCGGCGGAGGCGGGCTGCGCGTCGGCCGAGGCGCTCGGCGCGTACGGCGCGGTGGGCCGGCTGGTGCTGTCGAACTACGCGGCGAAGGTGGGGATCACCCTCCAGCAGGGCGCGCCGGTGCGCTAGGACACGCCGCCGGGAATGGCTGCCGGCAGACCTCCGAAGGGCCGTCCCGCACAGACCGTGCGGGACGGCCCTTCGCGCTGTCCGGGCCGCCTCGGCCGGCCGCGTATCGCCTGATCGGCGCAGATGCCCGTCTGACGCCCTGACGCGAGGGCGGACGCGCTGCGGGCGCCCGGCCCGCCACGCGCCCGCGAGCGGCCCCGTCAGAGGCCCTGCCGTATGTCTCCTCCTGTCGGCCGGCAGGCCGGGCGGCCTCGACCGGTCTACGTTCGTGCCGAGACCAGGTGCCGGCCGCGGGCTCCCCCTCCGGTGAGGGGACCGCACACGGACGGCACACGGACCGCAAGCCGACCGCATACGGGCCGCGTCCCGACCGCATACGGGCCGCACGGACCGCCTATGGGAGGAGCTCCATGCCGGGTTCCCAGTCCAGTTCCGACTCCAGTTCCCCGTCGACCACGGACATCGTCCGGGCCGCGTTCGCGAGCTATCTCGCACAGGACCGCGTGGCCATGGACCAGCTGCTCGCGGAGGATTTCGTCTTCACGAGTCCGCAGGACGACCACATCGGCAAGGCCGCGTTCTTCGAGCGCTGCTTCCCCACCGCGGACCGGCTCCGCTCCCAGGAGATCCTCGACGCCGTGCCCGCCGACGACGGCCAGGTCTTCGTCCGGTACGAGTACGAGCTGAAGACCGGCGCACGGCATCGCAACGTCGAGGTGATGACCGTGCGGGACGGCCGGATCAGCGAGACCCAGGTGTACTTCGGCGGGCGGTTCCGGCAGGGCTGAGGGCGCCGCGGCCACGGTCTGCCGCACACCTCAGGCGAACACCACGCAGGAGGCGGCCGGCGCCTCGATGGAGCCGGTCCGCGCCGGGATGCCGGTCTGCGGGTCGACGGCGAACCATGTCACGTCGCCGGAGCGTTCGTTGGCCGCGTAGAGGTGCCGGCCACCGGGATGGAGTGCCAGGTCACGGGGCCAGTGGCCGCCGCAGGGCACGGTCGTGACGAGGGTCGCGGTGTCACCGGGACCGTCGAGGCACAGTACGGAGATGCTGTCGTGGCCACGGTTGGCGGCCCAGGCGAAGCGGCCGTCCGGGGAGATGACGAGTGCGGAGGGGAAGGTGCCGGCGGATGGGACTTCGTCGGGGAGCAGGCGGGTCTCCCCCAGTGGCGTGAGCGTGGCCTGGGCGGCGTCCCAGCGGCAGACGGTGACCGTCGGGTCGAGTTCGTTGATGACGTAGGCGCGGTCGCCACGCGGATGGAAGGCGAGATGGCGGGGTCCGCTGCCGGGCCGCAGCCGAACCTCGTCGCGTACGGTCAGCGACCCGCCGGCCGGGTCGAGGGCGCAGACCCGCACCGAATCCGTGCCGAGATCGACACTGAGCAGGCTCCGGCCGCCGGGGTCGGGCAGCACGGCGTGCGCGTGCGGGCCCTCCTGACGGTCGGTCCGCGGGCCGCTGCCCTGGTGCGGGAGCACGGTGGCGGGGCCGCGGAGCGTGCCGTCGGCCCGTACGGGGAGCGTACTGACGCTGCCGGAGCTGTAGTTGGCGGTGACGAGGTGGCCGGCGGTCAGTGCGAGGTGGGTGGGGTCGGCGCCGCCCACGGGCACCGCGGGGGCGAGCAGTTGGGGCCCGTCCGGTGTGAGGGCGAAGCCGGCGGCGGCGCCGTTGGCCGTCTCGCTCACCGCGTACAGGTAACGGCCGTCCGGGCTCGTGACCAGGTAGGAGGGGTTGGGAACGGCGTCGGTGGAGCCGAGGACGGTGAGCGCCCCGGTCTCCCGGTCGACTCCGGCGGCGGTGATGCCGAGGCCGCCGGCCGTGGTGAACGATCCGATGTACGCGCGCCGGTTGTCCGTCGTCCCCATTCGTCCGCCCTTCGTCCGCCTGCCCGTTGAGGCCCCACGGCTGCCCGTCGCCCCTTTGGAGATTCTCCGGCCGACGCTAACAGCCGGCCCGGGACGGCACGGCGGATGGCCAAAACCGTCCTCCTCGGCCGTCGCCTCTCGGACCCACGTCCCTACGACGCCGCGAACGGCGCGCGCGGTGAGCTTCGTACGGGCTGGGCGAGAGCCGTGAGGGCGGATTCCAGGCTGTGCAGATGGGCGAGGGCACGCTCGGCACCCGGGTGGTGGTGCGGGGCCGCGGCCGGCGCGTCGGGCGCGGCGGCGGTTTCGGCGCCGGGCGCGAACAGGGCGCCGACGACGGCCTCGACCCGCTGGCAGGCGGCGGTCAGCCGGGCGTCGTGCGAGGCGGCCGGGTCGGCGGCGACCTCGGCCAGCCCCTTGACCTGCGCGGCGCAGTCGTCCAGGTAGGTCATGACCTGCCGGGCGCGCGCCTTGCGGTGGCGCAGCGGGTTGAGCGGATGCAGCAGCGGTACCAGCGAGAGCCGCACCCGGGCCAGCAGCAGTTCGAGTTCGGCGACATAGGGGGACGGGTCGGCTTCGGCGTCGCCGGCCAGCCGGCGGGCGGACTCGGCGGTGCAGTCCCGTACGCACCGCACGGCGCGCTGGATCCAGGCGTCGGTCGCGGCGTGGGTGGTGACCGGCAGGACGAGCACGACGGCGAGCGCGGCGCCCAGCGCGCCGACGGCGGTCTCCTCGAAGCGGAGCGCCAGCAGACCGGGGTGCAGCACACCGAGCAGGCCGTACAGCAGTCCCGCCATGACGGTCACGAAGAACATCATCCAGGAGTAGGAGACCGCGGCCGTGTAGAAGATCCCGAAGACACAGCCGGCGACGAGGGCGGCGGTCGGGGCGGGTGCACCGTGCAAGGGGATGGCGACGAGCAGACCGGCCGCGATCCCGACGACCGTGCCGAGGACCCGGCGGAAGCCGCGGACCAGCGTCTCGCCCCGCGAGGCGGTGTTCACGAAGATCCACCAGACGGTGCCGACGGCCCAGTACCAGCGGTCCTCGGACAGATACTGGCCGACGCCCAGCGCCAGCGCGCAGGCGACGGTGGCCTGGACCGCCTGGCGGGTCGTGGTGCGGGCGAGGCCCCGGCCGCCGGGCGGAGCGGGCACCGCGCCCTGCGGCAGCCGCCGCTCGTAGCACCACAGGCCGAACCGCACGCCCGACGAGGCGAGGAGGGACAACAGGACGGCCGCGTAGAGCTCGGGCAGCTGTGCGGGGACCGAGTGCAGGAACTGTGTCGCGAAGAACATCATGAACGCGAAGACGCCGAGGGCGTGCCCGCGCGGCCCCCAGCGGCGGGCGTACACACCGGCGCCCACGACGCCGAGGAAGGCCGTGTCCCGCACCAGGGGGTGGTCGTGCAGGCCGGCGGCCAGTGCGAGCACAGGGAAGCCGACGGCGGGCAGCAGCGCGGTGCTGACGGCCTGCGCGCGGACCGTCGCGTCGGTCACCGTGAAGAGGGCGAGCAGCGCGGCCAGGCCGCCGGTGATGGCCGCGGCGAGCGAGTGTCCGGCGAGGCCGCACAGGACCATCGCCAGTGCGATGCCGAGGACGGCCCGCGACGCGCTGCGCAACCGCAGTCGCCCGGGATCCGGAGCCACGAACATCCTCTTCAGCACGGCTTCCCCGCCCCTTCCGTTTAACCGCATGAAAAAGGCGCCGCGGAATCCGCAGCGCCATCGACAGGGACATCACAGCATCCGGAGCCCTTCTGGCTCAACAGAAGGCGAAAACACTGGACCATTGGCGCAGCATGGCCCGATCCCGATAGGCCGCGAGGAGGCCAACGGCCCAGGGCCGCCGGAGACGAGCTCCGCACGCTCCGCCCCCGCGGCCTCCCTCAGCCTGACGTGGGTACACCTCCGCTGACGGGGATGAGCAGTGCGGTGATGTTGTCGTGTCCGCCGGCGTCCAGCGCGTATCCGACCAGCGACCGCGCTTCGTCGAGAAGGTCACCGCCGGCCGATGCCGCGCGGCGGTGACGAGAAATCATGTCCCGCAGACCGTCGGCCTCGGGCAGATAGCGCGACAGCCCATCGGTGCACAGCAGCAGACGGCCCGACCGCGCGGGTCGGTAGCTTCGGATACGCGGTGCCGGCGCGTCGGCGTCGGCTCCGAGCCAGGCGGAGAGGGCCTCGTGCTCACCCCTGTCGTCCTCGGTCAGCGCCATCCCCGGTCCCTCGTCCGGCAGCCAGTAGGCACGGCTGTCGCCGATCCAGGCACTCCAGATGCCGTCCGGACCGGCGATTCCCGAGACGTAGGTGCAGGCCGGTGCCGCGTCGACGGACGCGGCCAGGGCGCTGACCGCGCGGCCCGCGCGAACGGCGGCCTCATGGAGCGCGACTTCCGGCAGCACGCCGTCCCGGAGCCGCGCCGCCAGGGACGCCGCGCCGACCTCGGCCGCGACCTGGGCAGCTCGTTCCGCCCGGGGCGACATGGACACACCGTCGCAGACGACACCGATCGTCCACACGTCGACGGTCAGCAACGCGAGGGAGTCGGCGTTGACACCGCGCCGCTTGCCGCGGTCGCTGACTCCCGCCGCACCGCCCTCGGTCGTGATCTCGACGTGCGAGCGGTAGGCCGGCTGTGCCTCACCGCATTCCCAGCAGTACCCATCGGGGGCGATCGTTCCGCCGCACAAGACGCAGCCCGTCAACTCGGTCATCAGCAGTGGATCTTGTCACAGCCGTGCGCTCGTGGGCCGTCGGCGGATGCGAACACGGGGCGTACGCGGAGCAGTTCCCGCGATCTGGCACAGCGGAACCCGCCCGGGAGGGTTCAGTCGATGACGGAATGGAAGAAGGTGACTCCGGCGCCGAACGCCGCGCTGCCCACGAGTGCGGCGGAAGCCAGGGTGCCACCGTTGAAGCAGGTGAGCACGCCGGCGCCGAGGGCGGTGAGGGCGCCCAGCAGGAGGACGATGGCGGCGCGCTGACTCAGCAGAGCTGACTTGTTGTTCAGTGCTGATCTGTTCTCGGACACATCAACTCCCAACTGCGCGGGAGCGAGTAATCGCTCGGGGCCGATGCCGATGCCGATGCTGGACACGATCTTCTCATCCGGCACCGGGGACGGCCGGTAACACACGACGAGAATCCCCGAGTTTCCCCTGGTTAGCCGGAGTTTCCCCTGGTTAGGGGGCGGAGTCGCCCGGCGGTCGACGTCCGGTAAGAGGCGTACGGGCCACGGTCGTTGAACTGGCCACGGTCGTTGAGCAGTCCGCGCGCGGACGGTACGACCGGGGCTACGACCGGCGGCGGGGTTTGCCGCGCTTGCCGCCCTTGGGGCCGCCGGAACCGCTGCGTGCGCTCTTGCCGGACGACGGACTCTTGCCGGTCGACTTGCCGGCGGCGGGCTTCCGGCGTGCGCCGGCGGCATCGGCGCGCTTGCCCTTCGGCTGCGCCTGGGACTGGGATCGGGCCTGGGTCTGGGCCTGGGGGCGGCCCCGTGTGCTGTTGACCGTCCGCCCGCGGACGATCCCGATGAAGTCCTCCACCAGGTCGGTGGTCTTCTCCTCCGGCCACGACAGCGCGACGCGCGACTCGGGGGTGCCCGTGACCGGGCGGTAGGTGAGGTCCTTGCGGTGGTGCAGACGGGCGAGCGACTGCGGAACGATCAGCAGGCCCACGCCCGCCGCCACCAGCTCGATGGCGTCGGCCGTCGTGGCGGGGCGCTCGATCGCGGGCCGTCCCGGAGGACGCTCCCAGTCGAGGGTGTCGTCGAGGGGATGCAGCAGGATGTCGTCGGCGAGATCGTCGGCGGACACCTCGTCCACCGCCGCCACGACGTGGTCCTTCGGGACCACGACCACCGTCGTCTCCGTGTAGAGCGGGATCGCGCTGAGGTGCGTCCGGTCGACCGGCAACCGCAGGAAAGCCGCGTCGGCGCCGCCGCTCAGCAGTACGTCGGACGCTTCGGCGGCGGATACCGGGATGAGGGTCAGCGGGACGTCCGGCAGGCGCTCGTTCCAGATCCGCACCCACTTGCTGGGCGTCACTCCCGGGACATACGCGAGCCGGAACGAAGACGATTCTTCCGGGAACGAAGGGGATTCTTCCGAGCCTGTCACCGCGCCAGGCTACCGGTCGTGGTCAGAGGTAGCGCACACGCTCGATACCCTTGACACCATGACGTCGCACAAGAGCACCCAGACAATGAAGCCCGCGACCGCGGCGAAGAAGCTGGGTGTGTACCTCGAGGCCACCCCCGCCGAATTCCAGGAGGGTGTCGTCTCGCGCACCGAGCTGAACGCACTGCAGGCCGATCCGCCCGAGTGGCTGCGGGAGCTGCGGCGCAACGGTCCGCACCCCCGTCCGGTGGTCGCGGCGAAGCTCGGTGTCTCCATCTCGGGTCTCGCGCGTGGCGGCGTCACCGAAGCCCTCACCACGGAGCAGATCGAGGCGCTGAAGGCGGAGAGCCCCGAGTGGCTTCAGAAGGAACGCGCCACGCAGGCGGACGTCCGGAAGGAAGCGGCGCGGATCAAGGAGAAGAACGCGGAGAAGGCGGAGAAGGGGAGCGCGGAGCGCGACTAGCAGGGCCGCCGATCGCCTCCCGACGGGGGGCGCAAGCGGTCATGCGACGGCGGCGGCACCGATGGCGAGCAGGAGCGAGCCCGTCCGCGGCCCGGTGTCCAGCGAAAGATCGACGCCGAACATCCCGGCGACCGCGGCCAACAGCAGGCGACCCAACGGCTTCGCCCACTGGAGCACGAGACGGCCGAGGCAGACGGCCGTGGCCAGCCACAGCAGGATGCCCAGCGCTGTCGCGGCCATGTGGCCGGCCGGCCCGGCGGATGTCGAGGTCGAGTGGTTCATCGGGCCAACATCGCAGGCGGGGCGGGCCGGCGTATCCGTACGGCTACTCATCTCCGCCGCGCGCACCTGCGGAACGGCAGGCGGCCCCGGCAGCAGAAGAAGACCATTGCGCCACCCATCGCCACGAAGAGGGATGCGGTAATCGCGAACAATGGCGTCGCGCTGCTGCCGGTTTGGGCGAGGTGGGGGGCAGCGGCCGGGCTGTGATGCCTGGCGGCCGGCGAGGAGAGCGCCTCGCGGGGCGGTATCCATTCGACGGTCGCCTCGGCGGCGAGGGAAACGGGTGCGGAGCCGGCGAGGATCATCGTCTGGGTGGCTGCGTCCTGTGCGGTGAAGGCGCGTCCGACGGGTACCTTGACCGTCGCCGTGGCGGCCAGTTTCGCATTCCTTACCGCAGTGGAGTTCTCGGAGTTCGCAGAGTTCGCAGAGTTCTCGGAGTTCACGGAGTTGGTCGAATTCGCGGAGATGAAGAGCTTGTCGCCGTCCGAGGCCGTGCTGACCGGTGCGCCGTGCTCGTCGACGACCTGCACGCCTGAGGGCGCGCTCGTCCGTAGCCGGACTTCGGCGGCGCTGGTGGTCAACGTTATCGGGCCGATCTTCTCGCCGGGCTTTCCGGCGGAATGCGACGGGGAAAGCCGTAGCGAGGGGCGGGGCTCCGCCAGTTTCGTGGCATGGCTCTCAAGCCAGTCGGTGAGTCTCGCGGCGCTTGGATTACGCGGCCTGGCATCGACTTTGTCCGAGAAGTGCCAGATGGCGGCCTGAGTGGCGGCCGCCGCCGCGTCTGCGGTCAGCCCGCGGATACCGGTGGTGGAAGCGATGCGATGGATCGTTGTGCCGGGGTAGGAGTGGTTGAGGATCCAGGCGATCTTTCCGGCGTCCCGGTTCCCCGACAGCGTCGTTTTCTTCCAGTCTGTTTCCGAGTAGCGGACACCGGTGTGTGTCGGGTGGTGGAAATCGACGCAGTACACCTCAAGCGGTTCGCCGCGGAGCCGGAGAGTCATGGTGCCGCCTTCGCGCGGACCGCCGTCCGCACCCGGCACATCGATCGTGTCACTGTGCAGGAACCGCCCGAGAGTGGCGACGGTCGCGCTGTCGCCGGCGGCCGTCTTGGTCGGCTCGGCGGCCGCGATACCGCTCGACGTCACGCCACTGGTTGCCAGCAGGGCCGCGGCGAACACGACACCGCTCATTGTCGATACGCGCATCTGAAATCAGTCCTTGTCTGCCGCGAGGGGCGCGAAGAGGCTGTCTCTGGGCGGGAGTTGTTGCCTGGGCGGCATCGAGGCCGTTTCCCCGGTGAGCCATGTCTGACGGGGCTGGGGCTGGGGTTGGATCGCCGGAATTCCGACTCCACCGCCTGAGTTGTCGTCCGAGGCAGTCCGAGCTGAGCTCTGGTCGGGGAATACGCGACTGCCCAGGGGGATGACCCGGCCGGCCGACGCACAAGGGAGGAGTTGTGTGTCGTGCTCGGGTTCGCCTGCCGAGGACGTGAGGTGCCCGACCCCGACCCGGGCATGCAGGCCGCCACCGGAATCCAGGGTGTGGGCAAGGACGTCGGCACCCAGGGGCCTGGCGAGGACGTCGGCGCCCAGGGGACTGGCGAGGACGTCGGCACCGATCTTCGGGAATTGGTGCCCGACGTCGAGGCGCAGGCTGGACCGGCCGTTGAGGAGTTCCAGGTACGAGGTGACGGACGTATCCGTGCCGACCTTGGCGTGTGCCTGAACCGACGCGGGAAGTGGGAGGGCCGAATTCGAGTGGTCGGGATGTGGCGGGGCGGGCGCGCTGTGCGGGGCGGGCGGTGTGTGACCGTGGGTGGCCTGGTGGCAGTCCGCGGTGTCCCGGCCCGCCCCGCGCGGGCAGGGCTCGGCGACGCCCGCCGAGTGCCGGTCGGGCAGAAGCGAGAGCCTGGGCAGGGGCGGGTTCGTCGGTGGCGGCGGGTAGCTGGGTGCGGGTGGGGCGATGGGCTCGGGTGGGGTGCTGACGGCAGGGGTCGGGGCGGAGCCGCCGTCGGGGGTGGAGCGGGGGGTGTCCGAGGGCAGCGGCCCGGCGGCCGAGCCGGTGTTGCCGCCGACCATCGGCAGCGGGACCAGGGCGGCGGCCGCCACGGTGAGGCCCACCGCCGCGGTGACGCTCGCCACCGGGAACTTGCCGGCGAGGGAGAGCAGCCGCCCGGCGCCGGATACCGATGCTGTCCTGGACGCGACGTGGGAAGCGGCGCGGCGGCCGGATCCTGCGGGATGGCGGGCCGCACCTCGTCTCCCCGGAGGCCGGTTCGGCGTCGTCCCGGTGGTCGTTCGGGGGCGTCTCATGGCCACCAGGGCGGCGCCGCCCCAAGGGAGGAGGGCTTCGGCCAGCGTCGCGTCCGGCCGCTCGTTCATGCCGGCCAGCAGAGTGTGTACGTGAGTGCAGGAAGGACAGCCGGCCAGGTGCTGATCGATGTCAGCGCTGGGACGCGCGTCGGCGCAGCGGGTGGCGGCCTCCAGCAGGGAGCCGAAACCGCGGCATTGCCGGCCATCGGACGCGTCGGCGTGCGCTTCCAGGCAGACGCCCCGAAAGTGCTCCAGAGCGCGTCGCCCCAGGAGGGGCACGGTCTTTGGCCGGACACCCAGAAGCCGGCCGGTTTCCTCCGGGTCGTCGTGCTCCACGACGGTGTGCCAGAGGATGGCGCGGGCGCGGTCCGGAAGCCGTCGGAAGGCCCGTAGTGCCGGAGTGGCATCCAACGGGAGTGAGGCGGAGGGCGGTTGGCCGGTGGCGCTGTGCGGATTGCCGTCCAGCCACGCGAGGAATTCGGGAGCGAGGTCCGCTCGACGGCCGGAGGCGGCCCACCGGGCGGCGGTTTTCGGGACGTGGCGGAGCAGGTCGTAACGCGACGGCTGGGCGACACGCGGCGCGGTGCGGATTTCGCGCACCGCGTGCTGGAACGCGTCGAGGGCCAGGTCCTCGGCGGATGCCGGCCGTCCGCACAGACGGGCGTAGTCGAGCAGCGCGGGAAGGTGACGCCGGCGCAGTTCGGCCGCGGCCTTTCCGATCTGCTTTCTGCGGGCCCGGGGATCCTCAGTGGATGTTTCGGCTTCCGCCGCGGACACCCGTCGGCCCGTGGGAATTCGCGTCGCGGGGGTGCGCAGGGCCAAGGCGATTGCCGCATCGGGCAGTTCGGCCCAGGGCTGCACCGCTTCCTGGTTGTTTCCCGGTCCGGAAGTGGTGCCGGAGCCGCTGCCGCCTATGACGTCGAGCTGCTGGAGGACGGACATCTCTGCCGCACACCTCCTTTCTGATCGGTCGTGAAGGGGAATGCGGAACGCGCTGAACAGCCCTGCTCGTATCGGCGCTGACCACAGTCAATGACGCCCGCGGCCGGGCACACAATGGATCGCGGAGAGAGCTGTGACTATCTCTGGGACCCGCCCGACAAATACCTACGGGGGTGTCTGCGGCGGGGTTGCGGATATCTGTGGACGGCAAGCGCCCAAAGAGGAGGACAGACGGCCACGCTCGGTGCGTTCTTATGATTCCGGCCGCGAGATTCCAGGTGAAGGCCCGGCCGGCCGCGAGATTCCCTCCGCTCGATGTCCAATTGCCGCCTGATGGCGGATTTCCGCTCGATGCCCGTCTATCCCTCGACGCCGGCCGGCTGTTCCCTGTCCACGCCGGCCAGCACGTGCGCCAGGTCCCCTCGCCCATTGACCGCGAGTTTGCGAAATGCCCTGGTGAGGTGGAACTCCACGGTCCGGCAGGTGATGAACAGCGTGGTGGCGATCTGCTGATTGGTCATGCCCTCGGCCGCGAGCGTGGCGATCCGCCGTTCCCTGCTGGTCAGCGCGGAGACACCGGACAGCCGTTTACGACGTGGACGCGCGCCGGTGGCGAGCAGGGCGCGGTAGACGCGCTCGGTCAACGGTGCGACACCGGACGCGTCGGCCAGGTCGAGGGCCTGCCGGAGCCGGGCGCGGGATTCCTTGACATGACCGTCTCTGTGCAGGGCCTCGCCCAGGTCGGTCAGGGCATGGGCGAGGTCGATGCGCGCCGGTATCGATTCCAGCAGGACGACCGCTTCGGTCAGTGCGTCGATCGCGGCCGGGCCCGTACGGAGCAGCCCGAGGGCGCGCAGACTCGCGGCGACGGTGCGCGGGCTGCCCCACGCGCGCGCGAGCTCCAACTCCTCGCCTGCCAGGCGGGCGGCGGTGGCGCGGTCGCCCAGGTGGTGGTGGATCAGGGCGGCTTCGGAGCGCCATGGGACCAGCGCGGGGTTGTCGTAGCCGCCTTCCGCCGCGCGGCGGCCGCACTCCTCCAGATCGGCCAGGGCGGCCCGGGGGTGGCCCTGCGTCAGCCGTAGCCGGGCTCGGGCGGCGAACAGCGGTATCCAGCGCCGGTGCCTGCCGACCGGCTCTTCGAACGGCGCCTGGCACAGCCGGGCGGCCTCGGAAACGTCACCGAGGTCGAGCAGGACGCGGACGGCCTGGGAGACGGCGCAGGGCGGGTAGCGCTGGTCGGTCGTGGCCAGGGCGAGCGCCTGTCTGCTGTAGTCGAGGGCCGCAGGAAGGTCTCCCAGCCGGTAGGCCACCTCGGTCCGGATGGACAGGAGCAGTGACCGAATCGGCGGCGGCTGCTCGTCCAGCGCGGTGGCGACCACGCGCTGGTACCAGCCCGCGGCCTCGTCCAGCCGATCCGCGTGCAGCAGCGTGATGATGCCGAAGGCTCCGGTGAGCACGGGGTCGGCGGGCGGACCGCACCGGGCCAGGGCGCGCTCGGCCAAGGCGACGGCGGTGTGCGCGCACTGGCCGGTGAGGGTGTTCTTCAGCGCGAGCGCCGCCATCAGGAGACGCTGGCCGGGGGTGTCACCCGGCAGGTCGTCGCCGATGCCGCCGCGGCTGATCCACACATCCGCCAACCGCGGGGTCTCCTCCAGCAGCAACAGGATGCCCTGCGCCCACAGCCGGTAGAGCGACTCGCGGTCGGCCTCGGGGATCTGGTCCGCGAGTGCGTCCAGCACGCCGATGGCTTCCTCGGCCCGGCCGACAAGGGTCAGCGCCTCGGCCAGGTGCGCGACCAGCTGGGCGCGCCGGGCCGGTTCGGGCTCCTCGTCCATCGCGGTACGCAGATGCTCGGCGGCGGCCGCCGGGTCCAGGTGGACCTCGGCGATGCCCAGTTGGGCGAGGATCGCCGCCCGGTCGGCCTCGGCCGGCGGTTCTTGCAGGGCCCGCCGCAGGCACGCTCCGGCGTGGGTCATGTCGTGCCGGTCCAGCGCCTGCTGGGCCGCGGCCCGCAGCACCCGCACACGCCATGGCTGTCCGTCCGGCTCGGTGGCGAGCAGCAGCTCCGCCACCTCCGTCACGTCCCCGCCGAGCGCCTGGAGGGCGTCGGCCGCCCGTGCCGGAAGCTCGTGCCGGCGGGCCGGGTCGGCGCGGGCCAGCAGCGCCTCCCGCAGCAGGGGATGACGCAGCCGCCAGGGCGGTCCCGGCTCCAGCAGACCGGCCTGCTCCAGGATGGTGACCGCACCGGCCACGGCGACGTCGTCGAGCCCGGTGACCTCCCGCAGCAGCGCCATGCTGGAGATGCTTTCCAGTACGGCGACCGTGGCGGCCACATCCGGGACCTCGGGCGAGTGCCGGCTCAGCAGCACCGGCAGGTGATGGACGAGGGAGCGGGCGGTCACCGCGGTCAGCCGGGGCAGCTCCGGGCCGGTCGCCGGTACGCCGCTGCGGGCGAGGTCGTCGGCCAGCGTCCGCAGCAGATACGGGTTGCCGCCGGTGGCCCGTCCGTACAACTCGGCGACTTCGGGGGCCGGTTCGGCGCCGACCGCCGTGTGGAGACACGGCGCGGCGGCGGTCGGGGACAGTGGGCCGGGCCACAGCCGCCGGCAGCCGGGGTGGGCGGCCAGTTGAGCCGTCAGCTCGTCGTCGGCCGCGCTCTCACCGGTGCGCACGGCGACGGCCAGGGACACCCGGCTGCCCCGCAGGCGGCGCGCCAGGTAGGTCAGCCATTGCCGGGAGCGGAGGTCGGCGCGGTGTGCGTCGTCGACCAGGAGCAGCAGCGGCGTGCGCTCCGCCATCCGCACCGCCACCAGGTAGAGCCCGTGGAGCTGGGAGAAGGGGACCTCCGGCGCGTCGGCGTCGATCCGGTCGTCGTCCCCTCTTTCGGAGTTCTGCTGCTCGAAGACCGGCCGGGCGATGTCGGCGGCCCCGGCCAACAGGGAGGCCCGCTCTCCCGGCGTGGCCGCGTCGAGGGGCGGTTCGAGCAGTTGGCGGACCACACCGAACGGGATGGTCTGCTCGAGCGGGCAGCAGCTCGCCTGGAGCACGGTCAGACCGCGGCCGCCGGCGTACCGGGCGGCCGCCGCCAGCAGGGCGCTCTTCCCGACCCCGGCCGGTCCCTCGATCAGCGCCAGCGCCTGCCCGCCACCTTCCGCCTCCTCGACGAGCGAGGCCAGATCGGCGCATTCCGCGGCCCGGCCCACCAGCCCGGAACGGTCGGTGCCCATATCGCGCATTCGGCGGCCGGTTTCGGTTGCGTACTCAATCACGTACGTACTCAATCACGCCGGAGAGCGCGTCCATCGGGGGAATGGGGGGCGGTCGGCTCCGAAACGGTCGGCGGCCGCCCTGCGGGGCGTACCGGCCGATCCGACCGGTCCTGCCACCGAGCATTCCCGGCATCATCGAATCGTTTCGCCGAGTTGTTCGGCGTGCTGTTCAAGGAAGTCAAAGTGGCTCCTGCTAATGGGGGTTGGCGGGGCCGCATGTACCAAGATTTATACCTGTGCCGGGTACCTTTCCAGGCTTCCGTCAGTGCGGAGATCTTGACCGTTTGGGCGATTGCCACTTCCCTCGTTTACGCAGGTCAGAACGGGCATGGGGAGCGACTCGGGCATTCCCGTTGACCGTTTCGGTGATCTGGCGTGCCCGTATCCACGACCGAAACCGCCCCCCTCTCCATCGTTGAGAATTGAACGTTAACAATTGAACCTAATTCCGTCCGCAGGCATTTGTGACGCGGCCCACAGTTACCGTAGGTACACCCCACAGTCATCACCACAACAATGCCCAAGACCCATTGTCACGCCACCGCTTCTCACCTTTGAATGCATTCATGGGCCCGCCGCCAAAATGGGCCCGCCGGCAAAGGGGAAAGGCAGACCACCGGACCCCCTTGCCAGGCCTGCCCCTGCCACGAGCGGCAGGCACCCGGCCGGATCCCGTGGGGGGAGTCCGCGCCGGGAAATGGGGAAGCGCCCCGCGCTCCGACCCATGGGGAGTCGGTACGCGGGGCGCTTTCCGCTCCTACCGGTGCGGCTCGATGAACGCAGGCCTCCCTCTGCCCCCTCTCCGAGCTCACGGCCACATCCGGCCCACAGAGCACCGCCAGACTCTGGATCAGTCCACCATGCTCATGACAGGCTCCGAGGGCGTGTAAGCGGGCCCGCAACTCACCGTCCAGGCGCCCCGGGAGGACCACACATGGCCGAACAGAGCCGACCGCCAGAGGATTCGTCGCAGAGCCTGTCGCAGGACCCGCCGCAGAGTCCGGAGGTGGCGTCCGGGGCGCCCGAAGGGCCCGGTCGTCGCCGTGTGCTCGGGTATCTGCTCGCCGCCCCGACGCTGGCCGTGGGCGCGCGGCTCGGTCTGGACGCGGCCGGTGCGCAGTCCGCCGAGGCCGCGGTGCCGTCTCCCCCGCAGCCCGGCGACCTCTTCGACCTCGGCGATATGCAGAATCTGGCGGCGGCGCCGACGGCGGGCCTGATCTCGGTGCGGGTCCACTCCGACGGCACCGCGTCGTTCGCGGTGCCCCGGGCGGAGGTGGGCCAGGGCATGACCACGGCCGTCGCGATGATGATCGCCGAGGAGATGGACCTGCCGCTGGAGAAGGTCAGGGTCACCCTGGCCGACGCGCGCCCGGACCTGCTGATGAACCAGCTCACCGGCGGGTCGAACTCGATGCGCAGCATCTATCTCCCGGTGCGCACCGCGGCGGCCGTCGCCCGCCAGCGGCTGGTCTCGACGGCCGCCGAGCGGTGGGGTGTGCCGGCGTCGGAGCTGACGACCAGGGACGGCGTGATCACGTACGGGTCGGCGCAGGGCGACGGGGGCGGGCCGGTGAAGAGCGCCACCTACGGGTCGCTCGCGACGGCCGCGGCCAGCGCCCGTACGGTCACGGCCGCCGCCGTCCTCAAGTCCCCGTCCGAGTTCACCGTTCTGGGCACTCCCAGGAACCGTGTCGACGCCCTGGACAGCGTGACCGGGCGCAAGAAGTTCGGGCTGGATCTCCAGGTCCCCGACGCCAAGCCGACGATGGTGCGCCGGCCGCCGACGATCAACGGCACGGTCGTGGCCGTGCGGAACGCCGACGCGGTCAGGAAGATGCCGGGGATCACCGATGTCGCGGCGATCAAGCACGGGGTGGCCGTGCGTGGCGAGACGTTCGGTCAGTGCATCGATGCGCTCCGGGCCCTCGACGTGCGGTGGGGTCCCGGCACCGTGGACACCGAGTCGGACGCCACCGTCCTGGCCAAGCTCAGGAAGGCGGCCCTGCCCCTTGCCGTACCGCCGCTGCTGAGCAAGAAGATCGACGCCGAGTTCACCTTCGCGTTCGCCAGCAACAGCCCCCTCGAACCGGAGAACGCGATCGCCGATGTGCGCTCCGACCGCGCCGAGATCTGGGCGAGCCTCAAGGTGCCGATCGTGGCCCAGAAGGAGATAGCCGACCGGCTCGGCCTGCCTCAGGGATCCGTCACGGTGCATGTGGTGGAGGGGGGCGGTTCGTTCGGGCGGCATCTCTTCCATGACGTGGCCGCCGAAGCCGCCGAGATCTCGCAGAAGATGGGCAAACCGGTGAAGTTGTCGTGGTCCCGTACGGACAACTTCCGGCAGGGCCGGACGCACCCGATGTCCGTCTCGCGGGTGCGCGCCACCTACGCGCTCGGCAACGTCCTCAGTTACGAACAGCGTCACACCAGTTCGCAGACGGACTTCGGCCATGGCCTCGGCGAGATGATCACGTCGACGGCGGCGAAACTGCCGGTGGCCGGAAATCTGTCCTTCGCCGAGACCATCTTCGCGCTGACCCAGTCCTCGCCCTACAACTTCGGCGTCACCACCCAGCTCCTCAACGAGGTGCCGCTGGAGTTCAACACCGGCAGCATGCGCAACATCTACTCGCCGAACGTGGCGTGCGCGCGGGAGCTGATCGTCGACCGGCTCGCGGAGCGGATGGGCCGGGATCCGGTGGCGTTCCGCCGCGAGTTCCTGAAGGACAAGCGGCTGCGGGCCGTGCTGGACACGGCGGTCGAGGAAGGCCGGTGGGGCAGGTCGCTGCCGGCCGGCGTCGCGCAGGGCATCGGGCTGCATGCGGAGTACCGGGGCGCGGTCGCCTCGCTCGTCGAGATCGACTGCCGTCCCGAGACGGTGGATCGCAAGGTCAGGGACGGGGTGACCGGCCCTCGCGTGACCAAGGCGCTGATGGTCGTGGACGCGGGGTTCGCCATCAATCCCCGTGGCCTGGAGGCGCAGATGATGGGCGGACTGAACGACGCCCTGGCGCTGGCCCTCACCTCCAGCCTGCACATCAAGGACGGCATCCCGCTGGAAGGCAGCTGGGACCACTACTTCTACACGCGGCAGTGGAACACGCCGCCCGAGCTGCGGGTCGTCGTCATGCCGGGCGCCGACGACAAGCCCGCCGGCGCCGGTGAGCTCGGGGTCGCGCCGGCGTTCGCCGCGATCGCCTGTGCCTATGCGCGCGCCACCGGCACCCTGCCGACCAGCTTCCCGATCAACCACGGCACTCTCGGCTTCGACCCCTTGCCGCTCGAACCGTCCACACCGCAGTCCCCCACCGACGGCCTCGACCGGGCCTACTGAACCCGGCCTGCTGAACCGCGCCTACTGAGGAGCTTCTGTGTCCAAAACCAGCCACACCTTCAAGCTCAACGGCGAGCAGATCACGGTCGAGGCCGAGGACGACGTACGGCTGTTGTGGGTGCTGCGCGACCTGCTCGGAGTGACCGGGCCGAAGTACGGCTGCGGGCTCGGCGTATGCCAGGCGTGTACGTCCCATATCAACGGCAAGGCGTTCAACCCGTGCTCGGTGCCGGTCTCGAAGATCGAGCCGGGCGACGAGATCACCACGATCGAGGGGCTGCCCGCGACCGTCGGCAAGGACCTGCACCCGATGCAGGAGGCGTGGCTGGAACTGGATGTCGCCCAGTGCGGCTACTGCCAGCCGGGCCAGATCATGGCCGCCGTCGCCAAGGTCCGGCAGGCCGCGGCCGCGGGGCGGGAGATCGGCGATGCCGACCTCGACGAGATCCGCAACATCTGCCGCTGCGGCACCTATACGCGGATCCGGGAGGCCATCAAGGCCGGCGCCAAGGGGATGTGAGCCCCTGGTGCAACTGTGGGACCAGGGCCGGTCCGCGGAGTCATCCTTGGCGGAGCGGCCCTGGAGTTCTCACCTGCCTCAGGCCGCCTTGATGAACGCCGCGACCTTGGCGAGCAGGCCGGTGTCGGTCTGGAAGCCGAGATGGGTCTCGCAGGGCACGAAGGTATTGGTGGCGCCGTCGAGCACGGTGCTCGCGTAAGGGTTGATCACTCCGTCACAGGGCGAGTACCAGGTGCGGTACGTCACGTCTCCGGGCGTCTCGTCGCCGTCCGCGAGCGTCTTGAGGAAGTCGGACCCCGGCGTCATCTCCGTACATGCGGCGGAGGTCGCGGTACAGAGCCCGGCCGTGTACGTGCCGTGATGGGCGCCCGCCAACGAGGCGATGTGCTTGACGCTCGACGCCCCGCCGAGCTCCTTGACGTACCACAGCGACACCATGCCGCCCATGGAGTGGTTCACGATGTCGACCTGGTCCGAACCGGTTTCGGCCTTCACCTTCGCCACGAAGTCGGCGAGGCCCTGCGCGCTCGCCTTGTTCGACGCGTTGAAGTCGTAGGAGTACGTGAAGAGTTCGTTGTCGTTGTAGCCCGCGTCCTTGAACACGTCGCGCGCCGGCGCCCAGGAGACGCCGTGACTGAGGTAGCCGTGCACGAACACCACCGGGGTGTGGGTGGAGGTGGCTTCGGCGGTGCCGATCGTGCCCAGCGCCATCGCGGTGGCTGCTGAGACGGCCAGAGCAGTGATGATCCTTCGCATGCGGCCCTCCGAGGGGATAGGGAGTCCGGGGAGCATGCGGCGGTGCGGAGTCGCTGCGAATCGGTGAAATCACCGGTGTGACGTGGGCGGGGTGGGCGCCGGTGCGGATGGCGGGGGCCTGCGGCATTGCGTCCAACCCCCGTGTGAGCTGCGCTTCCTCGGCCGTATACCGTCCGGCACTTGGTCCCGGGCACAACTCTTCCGGTCAACCGTTGTTCCGCGGCACAGCAATTCGCGTGGCGGACGCCCAAGGCTCCCCAAGGCTTTTACTTGCGAGTAACTTGCTGGCAATCCCGGTGCTGCCCATCCCGAGCCCAGCCGGCGTCCGAACCAGGAGGAGCAACGTGCGCGCCCACCGAGCCGTACCACCACGCACGGGCAAGTCCGCGCACTGGCGGCGGCTGCATCGCCGGTGGGCCCGTGCGCTCACCCGGGACGCCGATCGCCCAGGACGCGGGGAGTCGACTCACGACCAAGCCGGGCCGGCTTCAGGGAGCGCTCAACTTGCCGCAGGGCAGGCGGAGTTGACTCGTGGAGTGCGCGCCCTTCGGGAGGGTTCTGCGCTCGACGCACGCGAAGCCCTCTTGCTCGCCGCCACGCTGCTGCACGGCGCCGGCCGGGCGGACGAGGAGGCGACCGCGCTCATCAGGGCCGCCGAAGCCAGCTGGAGCGCCGGCGACCGCACCGGCTACCTCGCGACCGCGCAGCGCCTCGGCACCTGCACCGGCGTGCCGGGGACCGTTCGGGACTATCACCGCGGCGTCGCGGCGGCGCTGCACGGCGATGGGGCACGGTCCGTCGCCCTGCTTCGTGCGGCGGCGCGGCCCGCACCGGGGGACGACGGTCCGGACGCGCTGGTCCATGCGTCGCGCGCCGCCTTGGCGCTCGGCGAGCCGGCGGATGCGCGGGACCTGTCGGCATGTGCCCTGGCCCGCGTCGAGGCGCACCGTACGTCACGGATCTCAACCGAGCCGCAGCCCACGCCGCCCCCGGATCCGTCGCCCTCAGGTCCGTCGCTCCCAGAAGTCCTCGGTCACCTCGCGCTGGTCGAAGTCGCCGCCGACGACCACCCGCGTGCCGCCGCCCACGCACGGCGCGGCCTGCACCTGGCCGTGGCCCGCGGTCAGCACAACTCCGCGGCGCTGCACCAGAGCGTCCTCGCGATGACGGCGGCGATACGCGGCGACACGGCCGCCTGCCGCTCCCGCGCGCAGGCGGCGCTGACGACGGGGCGGGCCCATGGCCTGATGGTTCCGGCCCTGCTGGCCACGTGGAGTCTCGGCCTGCTCGATCTCGCGCACCATGCGCCACGGGAGGCCGTCGAGCGGCTCCGCCCGCTCGTTCTGGGCAGCGCGGGACCACGGCACTTCGCATGGCGGCTGCGCGTGATCCCCTGGTTCGTGGAGGCCGTCGCCCTGGCGTACGCGGATATCCCCGCCCCGGAGCGAGAGCGACTTCACCGGGCTCTTCATCAAGCGCGCGCGGCGTTGCGCACACTGGAGGGGTGGGCGCAGACCAGTGGCGATCACCAGGCCAGGGCCACGGCCCTGCACTGCCGGGCGCTGCTCGCCACCCGGGGAACCGCGGATCCGCACTTCGACCAGGCGCTCGCCGTCATGGAGAGGACGGGATCGGGCTTCGCACTGGCGCGTACCAAGCTGTCGTACGGCATGTATCTACGGCGCCACCGCAGACCGAACGAAGCCCGCGATCATCTGCGCGGCGCCCGGCTTCTCTTCGAGTCCTGCGGCGCCGAGGTGTGGGCGGAGCGAGCCGGGGACGAACTGCGAGCGGCCGGCCAGGCCCAGCCCGGCGCCCGCCCCCGGCCGCTGACCGGCCTCACGCCGCAGCAACTCCGGGTGGCGCGCCATGTCGCCGAAGGACACACCAACCGTGAAGTCGCCACCATGCTGACGATCAGTCACCGGACGGTCGACCACCATCTGCGGAACGTCTTCGCGGCGCTCGGCATCCGCTCCCGGGTCGAGTTGGTCCACGCACTGGCATCGGACGGCGAGAACTGGTCACTCGGGGCGCGGCAGGGCTGATGGCGCCGAGCGGGGGTCACGGGTGACGTACGGGTGACGACGGCTGACGGCTGACGGCTGCTGATGCTCGCGCTGGGGGCCGATGGGCGGTCGCTGTCGCTGATCGGCCCGTGCCCGTGCCCCCGGCGGTGTAACGGCGTTACTGAGGCCGCTCGATCCGGCACTTGAGGATCTTGCCGGTGGGGCCGGTGGGCAGCGCGTCGACCAGCCAGACATGGCGCGGGTAGGTGGACGCCTCGACGCGTTCCCTGACGTACTCCCGCAGTTCCTCGGCGTCGGTCCGTGCCCCGGGCCTGGTGACGACCGCGGCCGCGACCTCCTCGCCGAAGCGGTCGTCGGGTACGCCGACCACCGCGGCCTGCGCCACCGCGGGGTGGCCGTACAGGACTTCCTCGATCTCGCGCGGCGAGACCTGGCAGCCACCGCGGATGATCATGTCCTGTTTGCGGTCGACGATGAAGTAATAGCCGTCCGCGTCCTGCCGGGCCAGGTCACCGGTGCGCAGCCAGCCGTCCGGGATGGCGGCGCGTGTCTCCGCGGGCCGTCGCCAGTATTCCTGCATCACGTTCGGTCCACGGACGGCGAGTTCGCCGATCCGGCCCGGCCGGACGTCCGCCCCGTGCTCGTCCAGCAGCCGCATCCGCACCTCGCGCACCGGGGTGCCGATAGAGCCGGGTTTGCGCGGGCGGTCCGGGTGGTTGAAGGAGACGATCGAAGCGGTCTCGGACATGCCGAAGCCCTCCAGGACGGCACAGCCGAAGACCAGCTCGAACTCGTACAGGACCTCCACGGGCAGCGAGGACCCGCCGGAGACGCATAACCGCAGCGAGGAGACGTCCGCTTCGTGCACCGCCGGATGATGCAGCAGCGCGGAGAACATGGCCGGTACGCCGTCGAAGACCGTCACCCGGTCCCGCGCGATGGCCCCGAGGACCGCCCCGGGTTCGAAGCGCGGTACGAGCGTGAGCGAAGCGCCTCTGTGGATCACGGAGTTCATCGCGCAGACCTGCCCGAAGGAGTGGAACAGCGGCAGACAGCCCAGCACCACGTCCGCGGGTCCGAGGTGCTGCAACGTCGTGGCGTTCACCTTGGTGTTGTGCGCGATACCGCCGTGGGTGAGCGCCGCGCCCTTGGGCCGGCCGGTCGTGCCGGAGGTGTAGAGGAGCACCGCGAGGTCCGCGTCGCGTACGGCGGCCACTTCGCGATCCGGCGCAGGCCTCCGAGCGGCGAACTCGCCGGCCCCGACGGGGAGCAGGTCGGTGTCGGCCGCCGCGGCCCCCTGAGCGCTCCCGCCGGGACCGTCGCGCCAGGCGTACAGAACGGAAGCGCCCGAGTCCCTCAGGTGGTACTCCGTCTCGCGTTCCGTCAGCAGCGGGTCGAGCGGCACGACGATGCCGCCCGCCCTGAGGACGCCGAAGTAGAGCGCCACGAACTCCGGCACGTTCGGCAGCATCACGGCGACCCGGTCGCCCGGTGTCACGCCCCGGGCCCGCAGATCGGCCGCGACGTGGGCCGACAGCGCGTCGAGCGCCGCGTATGTCACAGTCTGCGTGCCGAGACGGACGGCGGGCCGGTCGGGGAACCTACGTGCCGACTTGACCAGCCTCGTCGCCAGATTGGGCATGCACGTCTCCCGGAAATCAGCGGTTGCCGACAAGGTTGCCGACAATGCGGACATCGTCCTCTCGGCGGGCGGCGCGGACCATGGTCCGGCCCCCTCGATCCGCCGCCCCTCGTTGTTCCCACGCACAAACAGGCGGCAGGTACGCTGCGCCAATGGACTGTCCGGCGCCCCGCGAGGAGATCATCCCCGTGGCCACCGCTCTGCTCGGGCGCGTGCCCGAACTCGCCGAGCGACTGGCCCGGCGGATCCGGGACGAGGTGGACGCCTACCGCGATGAGGCACTCGTCCCCCCGGACTCACTGCGGGAGTCCTGCGAGAGCAATGTGGAAGTGCCCCTGCTGCATCTGGCCGGGCGGGGCTCCCCCGTCAATCGGGCCACCGCCCGCGAGACCGGCAGGGTGCGGGCGCTCCAGGACGTCCCGCTCTCCGACACCCTGCGCGCTTTCCGTATCGGCTTCGAATTCGTCTGGGCGGAGCTGATCGCCGAAGCGCGGGACGCCCACGACGTCTCCAGCCGCACGCTGGTGGCGCTGTCGTCCGAGATGTGGCGGCAGGTCGGCGCCTACTCCGACGCGATGACCGCGTCCTACCGTGAGACCGCGGCCGAGTTGCTGCTCCAGCGCGAGCACGAGCGGTCCGTCCTGGTGGAGGCGCTGTTCACGGGGGTCATCGCCGATCAGACCACGCTGTGGGAAACGGCCCGGATCCTGGGCCTGCCGGCCGCCGGGCCGTTCATCGTGGTGGCGGCGGCCGTCCCCGCACCGGGACGCGAGGCGCTCCCCGGCATCGAGGCGACGCTCCGTACCGAGCACCTTCCCTCCGCCTGGCGCCTGTTGCCCGACCAGCAGATCGGGGTGCTGTCCGTGCCGCCGGTGAGTACGGAGGCGGCGGCCCTGCGGGCCCTGGAGAAGTCCGCGGCGCGCGTCGGCGTCAGCCCGCCGTACGACTCGCTGCGCGACACTCCCCAGGCCCTGCACTACGCGCGGCTGGCGCTGGCCGGTCTGCCGGCGGGTCGGCCCGGTGTCGCCCGCTTCGACGACAATCCGGTGGCGATGCTCGTCGCCGCTGCCCCGGTGGAGGCGGCCCGCGTGGCCCGGACCGTCCTGAGCAGGATCCTGGACCTGCCGGACGAGGAGCGCGAGCGGCTCGTGGAGACGCTTGAGCAATGGTTCGCCGCGGCCGGATCCGCTGCCGAGGCCGGCCGTCTGCTGTACTGCCATGCCAATACGGTGCGCTATCGCCTGCGCCGGGTGGAGGAGCTGACCGGCCGGTCGCTCCAGGACCCGTGCGCCGTCGCGGACTTCAGAGCGGCGCTGCAGGCGCTGCGGGTGGTGCCGGAGGGGACGTTGCCGGGCAACTCGGCGTGAGAGGGACGGGCGTCGGAGGGACGGTCACCGGGGGACGGGCACCAGAGGGGCGGGTGGCCAGGCAAACGCCTCGCCGACTGGGCCATTGGTACAGTCGAAGGATGGCTGTGGACGCTCTCGACGCGAAGATCCTCCGGCTGCTGCTGGAGCAGCCGCGCACCAGTGTGCGGGAGTACGCGCGCGTCCTCGGTATCGCCCGCGGCACGGTGCAGGCTCGTCTGGACCGGCTGGAGCGGGACGGGGTGATCACGGCCTACAGCCCTCGGCTGTCGCCCGCCGCCCTCGGCCACCCCGTGCTGGCGTTTGTGCACATCGAGGTGACCCAGGGACGGCTGGAGGAGGTCGCCGCCGCGCTGGCCGAGGTGCCGCAGATCATCGAGGCGTTCTCGACGACCGGCGGCGGAGATCTGCTCACCCGGGTGGTGGCGCGGGACGCGGAGCATCTGGAGGACGTGATCCAGCGGCTGATCAGCCTGCCGGGGGTGGTGCGTACGCGTACCGAGGTGGCGCTGCGCGAGCGGGTGCCGCACCGGATGCTGCCGCTGGTGGAGTCGGTGGGCGGGCCGGCCGCGGCTCAGCGCGGCTGAGCGGGTCCACCGACGCCGATCCGGGCCAGCGATCCCGTCTCCAGGGCGACCCAGAGCGCGCCGTCGGGCCCCAGGGCGATGCCGTGCGGCTCCGAGGCGCGGTCCGGGAGGTCGTATCCGTCGATCCGCCCGTCGGTGGTGATCCGGCCGACCCGGCCGGCGCCCCACTCGGTGAACCACAGCGCGCCGTCCGGGCCCGCGGCGATGGCGTGCGGGCGGGACTGCCGGTCCGGAAGCGGGAATTCGTCGATGCCGCCGGTACTGATCCGGCCGATCTGTCCTGCGGCGATCTCCACGAACCACAGCGCGCCATCCGGTCCCGGCGCGATTCCGACCGGCCCCGCCTCGGGGGTGGGCAGCTGATGAAGGCTGACGTCGCCGTCGACCGTGATCCGGCCGATCCGGCCGCCGGCCTGGTTGACGGTGAACCACAGCGCGCCGTCCGGGCCCGCGGCGATGACCGACGGGAAGCCGCCGGCGGTCGGCAGGGCGTACTCGCTGATCTCGCCGTCCGTGGTGATCCGGCCGATGCGGTCGACCGCGGACTCGGTGAACCACAGTGCGCCGTCGGGCCCGGCGGCGATGCCGAGCGGCCCGGCGTTCTCGGTCGGCAGGGCGAACGAGCTGATCCGCCCGTCCGTGCCGATCCGACCGATGCGGTGCGCCTTGTACTCGGTGAACCAGAGGGCGCCGTCGGCCCCCGCGGTGATCATCGTCGGCCCGCCGGAGGCGGAGTCCAGGTCGTACGTGGTGACCTTGCCGTCCGTGGTGACCCGCGCGATGCCGCCCCCGTGCACCAGCGTGCACCACAGCGCACCGTCCGGGCCCGGAGCGAGCGCGTACGGCCCGGCGTCGGGGCCGGCGATCGTGAACTCCTGGATGGTGACCTCGGTTTGCTGCGGCATGGGCTGAGCGGATCCTCTCGGGGGACGGTGAGGTGACGACATGGGCAGCGCCAAAGGGGCGCCTTACAGCCAATTGATCACACATCAGCTGATCCGTCGTCAATCGATAAATCACCGTCCGCGCCCACGGACGCCCACGGACGCCCACGCGGGCTCGCGCGGGCTCACGCGGGCTCACGCGGACAGGAAACAGGAAGGCCCGCCGCTCCGTGGCGGCGGGCCTTCCTTCAGACGTAACGGCATGAAATTTACTCCAGGCCAATGGATTTGCAGGCGGCGGCCAGGTCCTTGGTGCAGAGCAGGTCGGTACGGACGACTCCGTCCAGGACCACGGTGTCCTTCAAATTCTTCCTGGTGACGATCTCGGCATCGAACAGCTTCGCCGGAATATCGGCCTTGCTGTTGCTGTCGGCGGTCGTCGAGGTCAGGGACGCGATGCTCTTGCCCCGCAGCAGCCGGAAGGCGATCTCGGCGGCGGTTTCCGCTTCCGGCCTGACCTCCTTGTAGATGGTGAAGGACTGCGTGCCCTTAATGATGCGCTGCAGTGCGGCGTTTTCGGCGTCCTGGCCGCCGAGCGGCACATTCTTGATGCCCGCCGACTTGAGTGCCTCGGCGATGCCGCCGGCCATGCCGTCGTTGGCCGAGTAGACGGCGTCGAATCCGTCGACGCCAATGGCGTTGATGACCTCGGTCATCTTCTTCCTGGCCTCGGCCGGCGACCAGTCGGGGATGTCGTTCTCGGAAACGATCTTATTGACCTTGCGGTCCAGGACCGCGTGCGCGCCCTTCTTGAAGGACGGTGCGTTCGGATCGGTCGGTGAGCCGTTCATCATGACGACATCGGCGGTGGCCGCCTGGGAGCCCAGCGCCGCGGCGATTCCCTGGCCCTGGAGCCGGCCGACGTTCTCGTTGTCGTAGGAGACGTACGCCTTGACATTGCCCTCGGCGAGCCGGTCGTACGCGATGACCTTGACGCCCTTCTTGGCGGCCGCGTCCACCCAGCTTCCGGCGGCCTGAGCATCGACCGGGTCAAGGATGATGACCTTGACGCCCTTCTTCACCAGACCCTCGAACTGCATTTTCTGGGTGTCCACCGATGCTTTTGCATTTCGGTAGTCCAATTCACATTCAAGGCAGAGCGTGGCGACTCTTCGAGAAATGATGCGGTGGTCGAATTTCTCGTAACGGTCCGCCTTGTCCTCCGGCAGAAGAAGACCGATGGTGTCCTTGCCGAGACCTGCGTCGTGTTTCTCTTCTCCGCAGGCCGCCAACGGCACGGCGAGCGAAAGTGCCATCGCACTGATCACGATGCGACGCAGTCTTGCATTCATTTCAGGTACCTCCCATGGGGCCGCCCTGACCGGCCCGGAACTGCTGAAGTGAACGACACCGCTACGCCCCCGTCAAGAATCGAGGCCACAACGATATGAAAGAGTGTTGTGTATTGACCAAGCAAAGAGGGAGGGTTTGTTCGACAGGGCGTCAAGTAGGTGGCCCGACATGGCGGACGGGATGGGCGGGACGGCGACGACACCCCGGCCGCTCCAGGGTGAACGCCGGCCGCCTTTTCACCATTTGTCCGTACGCCCCACGATGATCACGGGTGCCCGCATTCGTCCCCGTCCGCGTTCACCAGCCGCATCAGGATCTTCCGGTGGCTCGACATGTGCGCCTTTCCACATGCGCGCCTTTCCCCATGGGCACCGGTCCGCATGTGCGCCTTTCCGTGGACCGCGGATTCTCCGCGCCTCAGCCGTGGAAATCAGCCGCATCAACGATCCGACGACCGATGTTTCTCCGCGCGGCCGGATCAGCCCTTCATGCGGGTGATCGCCGGGGCAAGGTCCCCTTGTTCGGCGATTCCGGCGACCCAGAGATCGGCGCTGTTCGGCACCGTGGCGAAGCCCCGTACGACGACGCCCGGACCAGCGGCTTCGTCCCACCGATTCGTGTGCCCGTTCCAGCGCAGGGCGACGGGAGCGGAGCCCTTGCCGCCCACCGCCCAGAGTTCGCCGTCCCCGGCCCGGCCGACGGCACGCAACCGCCCGTCCGCCACATCCGGGGTGTCCGCCGCCGACCACTTCACACCGTCCCAGTGCAGCGCGTAGGGGCGCTCCGCGCTTCCGGAGGTGCTGCCGCCCACCGCCCAGACGTCGTCGGCGGCGAACGCGGTGATCCCCCCGAGCCAGGCGTGGCCCACCTCCGGGCCGGGCGCGTCGACCCGCTTCCAGCTTGTGCCGTCCCAGTGCAGCAGCAGAGCCGTCTGCGGCGACTTCCCTTCCCCGGCGTAGTCCGCGCCCACGGCCCAGACGTCATCCGGTGCCACCGCCGTCACGCCGCTCAGCTCACCCTTCCCGACATCCGGAAGGTCCTGCCGGTGCCAGCTCTTGCCGTCCCACGACTGGATGGCGGGCACCGAGTCCTTGATCGACCGTGCCATCGCCCGGCCCACCGTCCAGGCCTGCCCGTCGGAGGTGGTCGTCACGGCTTCGGGCACGACACGGCCGGCCGGGTCACGGTCCAGGGGGCGCGTGGTCCAGGTCTTGCCGTCCCAATGCTCCGTCGCGCTGCCGACCGCCCAGATGTCGTCGGCGGACCGGACGGTGAGGGCCTGCGGGAAGCTGTTCTCCGGGAGCGTGGACTCCTGTGCCCAGGACGTACCGTCCCAGCGGAGTGCTACGGCTTCGAGCGCGGTCGCGCTCTTCAGCCGGTAACCCACGGCCCAGGCCTGCTTGTCGCCCAGAGCGGCTATGGCGGTCAGGTCGCCCTTCGTCACGGGTACCGGGGTCCGCTGCCACTGCCCGGTACGAGACCCGGAGTGCGCGGACGACGACGCGGGAACGGTGTGCTCCGCCGCGGCGGTCGGTTCACCGTTCCCGCCGGCGACGGCCAGGCTCCCGGCCACGACGGTGACGACGAGCGCGGCCAGCAGGGGCCTCCCGCCGGGCGGCCTGGTCCCCCTGGACGACGACGTATTCGATGGCATCACGGAATTCCTTCTCTGGTGGGGGATGGAGGTGGAATGGGGATGGGGGAATGGGTTAGGCCGTGGTCTTGAGGACGAAGTCGAACGTGCCGGTGTAGTGGCCGTTGTCCGACGCGCCGAGCCCGATGACGCAAGCGCGGTTGAGGAGCCGGTCCGCGGCGTTGAGGGCGGCGAAGTCACGGCCGTACGCCTCGGTGTCGTCGGGGAAGTACAGCTGGGTGATGAGCACGGGGCCACCGGGTGCCTGGACCTGGGTGTGGATGTGCGGCGCCCGCTGGCCCCAACGGCCCCAGTAGTCCCGGGGGATGATCGTCCGGAGCTGGAAGGCGCCCCGGCTGTTCGTGTACTGGTGACCGCGGAGCGAGAATCCCGAGGTGTCGTAGTCGCCGTTCTGGTCGCACTGCCAGAACTCGAGGAGCGTCCCGGGAAGCGGCTTGCAGGCGGTGTCGTAGACGACTCCGCCGAGGTCGAGCCGGACACCCCGGATGCCGGGGGTGATGAGGTCCGACCGTTCCGGGGAGTCGGGCTTGAACAGGGGACCCTCGATGGACGCGGGGGTCTCGTGGCCCGAGCAGGCCGGGGTGACGGCCAGGGGCGGCCCCTCTCGGCGCGCCTTCGGTGCCTCCGTCACGGCGGCCTCCGGTCCGGCCGAGGCGGCCACGGTCGCCGCGAGGGCCACCGAAGTCACGCCCGCGGAAGTGGTTTTGATGAACGCCCGCCTTGAGCCCTTCTCCTTGTCATAACGCATCCGGGTCTCCTGTCGTCCGAAAGTCGTCGTGGTGAGTCGTCGTGAGTCGTGAGTCGTCGTGAGTCGTCGTCGGAATCGGCTCACCCGGACAGCGTCTGCCACCGCACGGCGCCGCACATCGATCAGACGACCGGCGACCTGCGCGCGTTACGAAACCTCGGAGCCGGGATGTGGATGTGGATGAGTCTGCGAGGCGACCCACAGTGCGATCTGCGTACGGGACCGGAGTCCCAACTTGTCCCGGACCCGGTCGAGATGGCTGGCGACGGTGCTCTTGGAAAGCCCCAGGTGAGCAGCGATCTGACGATTGGTCAGGCTCTCCGCGACAAGTCTGGCGACCGCCGACTCGCGCTCGGTCAGCGGGGACGGAGCAACGGCACTCACGACGCCGTCCGGGTCCGCTCGTCCGGTCCCGTCACGCGTCCCCCGCGTCTCCCGCATCTCCCCCGTCTCCCGCAGCGCATACGCGAAGAGCGCGTCCCCGCGCAGCCTCCGGCCCGCCTCCAGCGCCGCCTCCGCCCTGGCGGAAGAGACCCGCTCCCTCGCCCGCGCTGCCGCCGCCTCCACCTGCCCCCGCCAATGCGCCTCGGGCTCCGTGTCGAGTCGCCGCCGCGCCGCCGCGGCCGCCGCGTACAGCCGCAGCGAACGCCGCATATCGCCCCGCTCGCCCGCCACTATGGCGAGCCCTTCCAGCGGGTAGAGCGCATGGAAGGTTTCCCCGGACGTCGTGTGGAGCACCTCCGCGAACATGTCCTCCGCGGCATCGAAGTCCCCTTGGGCCAGCCGGATGGCGCCGACGGTGTGCAACGCCGCCGTCAACTGCCCCGTAGGGGCGCCCGCTCTCAGGTCGGGCAGGCACCGGGCCATCAGCTCGTCGGCCTCCGTGGCCTGGCCGGTGTGCAGCAGTGCCCAGGCCAGGTGATGTCGGCACAGTGCGGTGTCCAGCGGCCGGCCGAGCGTACGGACCACGTCGAGGCACTCCGCGAAGACGGCGACCGCCTCGGCGAACTCACTCCGGCACAATCGCGCGGCCGCCAACGCGTCGAGGGCGTTGGCCAGCCCGCCGGGGCGGTTCCCGGCCCGCTCGACGGCCACCGCCTCGTCGGCGAGAGCGAGTGCGGCCGTGTGATCCGCCTGGAGGCAGGCGCAACGCGCGGCCAACGCCAGCGCCATCCCCCGGTGCACACCGTCCGACGCCCGGTCCAGCACCTCCGACAACACCGTCCGGGCGGCCGTCAACTGCTCCTGCTGGTAACGCAATCGGGCCAGAGCGATCGCGAGCGGGACATAGCGGCTGTCGGAACGGCCGGAGGTGTACGCCACGGCCGCCGCGAGGTTCTCCCGCTCGCCGCTCAGCGGTCCCTCCACGGTGTCGGCGAACACCGGCTCGGGGGCGCCGGCCTCCTGGCCGGCCAGCCGGTCCAGCGCCCGATGCCATGTCGTGTGCAGCTCTCCGGACTCGGCGAGCCGGTCCATCCCGTACCCGCGGATCGCACTGAGCTGCCGGAACCTCGCCGTGTCCGGATCGCCCTGCCGCATCCGTACGATCAGGGACTTGGCCTCCAGGGCGCAGACCACACGCAGCACCTGGTCAGGGCGCACCTCGGTGTCCGCGGCGCCGCCCCCTGCGCAGACCTCGGCCGCGCCCCGGGCGTCGAAGCCGCCTCCGAGGACGGACAGGCGCCGGAACACCGCCTGCTCCACGGGATCGAGTAATCGATAACTCCAGTCGATCGCCGCGCGCAGCTCGCGATGGCGGCCCGGTCCCGTCCTGCTGCCGTCGGTGAGGAGGGAGAGCTGGTCGTCCAGTCCGCGCAGAATGTCGCCCAGCGGAAGCGAACCGGTCCGGCCCGCCGCCAGCTCGATGGCCAGCGGCAGGCCGTCCAGACGCCGGCAGATCTCGGCGACGGTGCGGGCGTTGCCAGGGCCGAGTGCGAAGCCGGGGTCGGCGGCCCGCGCGCGTTCGGCGAAGAGCCGGACCGCCTCCGAGCGCAGCAGCGCCGTCGTGTCCTCGCCCGCGCCGGCCTCGCTCCCCTCGGCAGCCGACAGCGACAACTCGCCCACACGGAACACCACTTCGCCGGGCACGCGTAGCGTCTCCCGGCTGGTGGCGAGGATCCGCAGGCCTGGACAGCGGGCGAGCAGGGTCGCGGCCAGGCGTGCGCACCCCTCGACCAGGTGCTCGCAGTTGTCCAGGACGATCAGCAGCGGACGGGGACCCAGCGCGTGGACGATCGCCTCGACGCCCGCCCGGCCGCTGCGCTCGCCCGCCCCCAGTGCCGCGGCGACGGCCTGGCACAGCAGGTCGCCGTCGCGGAGCGCATCCAATTCCACGAGCTGCGCACCGCCCTCCCGGCCGCCGCGCACACCCCTCGCCAGTTCGAGCGCCAGCCGCGTCTTCCCCACTCCGCCGGGGCCGATCAGGGTGAGCAGCCGCGCGGACCTCAGCAGCGTGCGCAGCCGCGCCAGCTCTCGCTCGCGCCCCACGAAGGAGTCGAGCGCACGCGGCAGCCCGGTGCCCTGCGTCCGCGGGGCGGCCCGCTCCGGAGGGTGTCCCGCCGTGGGCTCGCGAGTCGCCCGCTCGCTCCCCGCACGTTCACGCGTCGCACGCTCCCGGAACGCGCGCTGCCGGCAGGCGCCGGAGCAGTAGCGGGCCGGCCGCCCGCCCCGTGCCCTGCCGTCCCTCGACTCGTCCCTCGACCGCACACCACGCACGGAAAGCCCGGTACCGCACACCTCACACGTCCGCGTCGTCATCACGCCGCATCTTTCCCGCGCGGCGATGCCCGCACCACGGGGCGGCGAGTTCTACGAACCACCCGCGCCCTCCAGCAGTTCCCGGAACCGGCGGCCGAAAAGGTATGCGTCCCCCGGCCATCGCGCCGAGAGATAGTTGCCGTCCCGCACCACGAACGCCGGACCGTCGTCGGTCGCGGTGCCGCGCGCGGAGAGCACCCGCGGGCCGCGTGCGAACTGCGTGGCCGGGGCGTCCAGGGCGGCCCTGACCTCGTCCTCCACATAGGCCGGATAGGTGCGGTAGTAGCGGCCGAGGCGCCAGCCGGTGGCCAGATAGACCGAGCGTTCCATGTACTTCGGGAGACAGGTCGTACGGCGGCCGGCCAGCACGCTGCGGCCGCCGGCGGCTTCGCGCGTCCGTGCCAGCACCAGTACGCCATGGCAGATCGCCCCGACCGGCCGGTCCAGTGCCCAGAACCTGCCGATCTGCCGCCGCAGCGCCTCCGAGCCCAGGTACTGCCGCATGCCCGGCGCGTGACCGCCCGGCAGGATCAGTCCGTCGTACGCCTCCGGGTCCAGCTCCGCCCACCCGGCCGTGGCGGCGAACTCCTCGCTCCGGGTGAGCTCCTCGTAGAACCGCTTGGGCTCCGCCGCGGCGCCGAGCCGCCCGAAGAGGACGCCGCTCAGCAGCAGCGGGTCGCAGGCCGGCCGGGTCCCGGCCCGCTCGGTGGCGAAGACGACCTGGTGGCCCGCGTCGGTGAGGATCCGCCATGGCACGGCCACCTCGGTGACGTCGAAATCGCGGTCGGGAAGCGGCATGAGGACGCGCATCCGCGCATCGTAGAGCAGCTGCTCACGACGATCGACGGCGGCGCTTTGTCATCCACCGACAAGTTCGCGGTGGGGATGAGCGGGCCTGCCGTCCTCGACGTACTCGCCTGCAACCGAACCCGCTCCCCCGGGGTTCTACAGTCGAGGACAGGAGTCATGGATGTCCCGCAAGAGAAGAGTCGGGAAGGGTACGAAAATCGCCCTCGTCGCCAGCGCCGCGTCGCTGGTCGGTGGCATCGCCATTGTCACCACGGGCACCAGCCAGGCGTCCGCGGCGTGCGACGGGTTGGCCACCGCACTGAGCAACAACCAGAAGTTCATCGCCGAGCAACAGGCCAACCCCGACGCCCAGTCGGCCGCCCGAATAGCCAACCGGCAGGCCGTGATCAAGCAGATCGAGGTGCAGCAGAAAGCCGCCGGCTGCGCGAGCGATGGCGGCGGTGGCGGCGGCGCTGCTGAAGACGGCGGCGGTGGCGGTGCCGAAGAGGGCGGCGGTGGCGGTGCCGAAGAGGGCGGTGACGCCAATGCGGAGGCCCCGCCCGCAGCCGGCGACCAGGCGCCCGGCTCCGGCTCGGACGCTGACGCCGGCTCGGACGCCGGCTCGGGCTCCGGATCCGCGGCGCCGAGCGGCGATGTCGTCTGCCCAGGGTCGACGGTGACCCTCTCCGGCGAGGGCGGCGCCCCGGCCGCCTCCAGTGGCGAGTTCCCCGCAGGCACCAAGCTGAAGGTGACCAACCTGGACAACGACAAGTCGACCACCGTGGAGGTCACTTCGACGTCGGGCAGCTGCGTACTGCTCAACAACGCGGCGTTCGAGGAAGTGCGTGAAGCGGGCAAGTTCCTGATTCGCAACGCCCGGATCGAGCGCGTCGGGTAGCCCCCCGGATCAACCCCACCCACCGGGTGCGCCACAGACGCCAGGCTGTGGCGCACCCCCATGTGGTGCCGCGGCCCCGGCAAACGGCCGCCGCAATACCCGTGCAACAGCCGCCGCAATCCCCGTGCAACAAAGGTCCACCGGCCGAGACGACGTTTGACCCGTCTCGGAGCGCACCGCTACGTTCGGCCACATGCCCACGTCAGCCCTGCTCATCACGCGCGGTCACATCGACCTGCTGCGGGTGGCCTCCGCCGCGTGTCGCCGCGGCCGCTGACGCCTTTTCGCGCGCTCCGCTCGGCTCACCTCGCCTCTTCGGGTCGCTCGTCGATCCCGCTTCCACGTCGACCCCCGCTACGTCGATCCCCGCTTCAACAGTGATCTGCCGTCGTCGACTACGGCGCCGCGCAGCTACGGAAAGGCCGGCTGACATGCCCGTACAGCTGCATTGGTTTCTGCCGACCGGCGGCGACGGGCGGACGCTCGTCGACCGGCACGCCTACACGGACGGCGGCATCCGGCGCGACCGCATCACGCCGGTCACGGGGGTGCGGGCACCGGACATCGAGTATCTGGCCCAAATCGCCAAGGCCGCCGAGCAGTTGGGGTTCGAGGCGGTACTCACGCCGACCGGCACCTGGTGCGAGGACGCCTGGCTGACGACGGTGGCGCTCACCCAGGTCACCGAGCGGCTGAAGTTCCTGGTCGCGTTCCGGCCCGGGGTGATCTCGCCGGTGCTGGCCGCGCAGATGGCCGCGACCTATCAGCGGATCTCGCGCGGGCGGCTGCTGCTGAACGTGGTCACCGGCGGCGACTCGACCGAGCAGAAGCGGTTCGGCGATCATCTGGACCACGATCGACGCTATGCCCGTACGGATGAGTTCCTCCAGGTCGTACGGGGCGTGTGGAGCGGCGAGCCGTTCGACTTCCAGGGCGATCACTACCAGGTCGAGGGCGGCCTGACGGCACTGCCGCCGGACCCGCTGCCGCAGGTCTTCTTCGGTGGTTCGTCGGCGGCCGCGGGGCCGGTCGCCGCCCGGAACGCGGATGTGTATCTCACCTGGGGCGAGCCGCCCGAGCAGGTCAAGCAGAAGATCGACTGGATCCGGGGGCTGGCCGAGCAGGAGGGCCGTACGGTCCGCTTCGGCATCCGGCTGCACACCATCTCGCGGGACTCCGCCAAGGACGCCTGGGCGACCGCCGGCCGGCTGCTCGACGATCTCGATCCGGACACCGTCGCGGCAGCCCAACAGGCCCTGGGCAGAAGCGAGTCGGTGGGCCAGCAGCGGATGCTGGCACTGCACGGCGGCTCGCGCGACAAGCTGGAGATCGCACCCAATCTGTGGGCGGGCGTCGGGCTCGTCCGCGGCGGGGCGGGCACCGCACTGGTCGGCAGCCATGCCGAGGTGGCCGACCGGATCGAGGAGTATCACGCCCTGGGCATCGACCACTTCGTCCTCTCCGGCTATCCACACATGGAAGAGGCCTACTGGTTCGGCGAGGGCGTTCGCCCGGAGCTCGCCGCCCGCGGCCTGCTGGACCCGGTCCCGTCGCCTCTCAAGGGCGTACCGGCCGCCAACGGCCGCCCGGCGTCCGCGCCCGGAGGGGCGCCGCTGTTGGTGGCGGGCGGTCGCTGACAGGGGAGCGCGGCGGTCAGGGCGGGCGGCGGTCCACGCGATGCGACCGCGCTGAGGGCCTGTCCGATCGGGTCAGGGCCGGCAAAGCCCTAAACCCTTGGCGCAGGCCATGCGGGGCGCGGCATCATCGGCGCCATGCCCCGCCCCCGCCACGACCGCGACCACGACCACGACCGCGCCGCACTCCCCCGCGCCGAGACGATCACCATCGCCGCGTACGAGAATCTGCCGGGCGCCCCGCACCCAGGGGCGGCACTGCACGCTTGACTGCGGGACCGCGGGATCGACTGGATGCCGTTCCAGGACGGCGACATCCGATACGACCTCGCCTGTGGGCCAGGGCCTGACGGCCGCTGGCGCGGCTGGATCTCGGTGGGTGTCCGGGCCGACGCGCTGCGCCCGCTCGGACTCCACCCCGACCAGCCCACCTCGACGATCATCAGCCCCTCGCGGCCGGACTGGTGGTACGCCGCGGCGGCACGGGCCGTCGACCATCCGCCCCGTCCCGCCCGGGTTCACCGGCCTGCTCGATCCCGCCGGGAAGACAGTCACCCCTCCCCGCGTTAGTGGAAGCATGAACTACACCGGCGAGGTGCGCAAAGTCGAGGTCGTGGTGATAGGCGCAGGTCAGGCGGGTCTGGCCGCCGCCTTTCACCTCCAGCGGGTCGGTTACGTCCCCGACCGGGATTTCGTCGTTCTCGATCACTCGCCGCGGCCCGGTGGTGCCTGGCAGTTCCGATGGCCCACATTGACGTACGGCAAGGTGCACGGGATGCACGCCTTGCCGGGTATGGAGTTGGCGGATGCCGATCCGCGGCGGCCGTCGTCCGAGGTGATCGGCGGGTACTTCGACAGCTACGAGAGGGCCTTCGGGCTGCGGGTGCACCGGCCGGTGAGGGTGCTCGCGGTGCGGGACGGCTCCGGAGGGCGGCTGCTGGTGGAGACCTCGGAGGGCGGTTATGCGGCGCGGGCGCTGATCAACGCGACCGGCACATGGGACCGGCCGTTCTGGCCGCGCTTTCCCGGGCAGGAGACGTTCCTCGGCCGTCAGCTGCACAGTTCACGTTACGAGGGTCCTGAGGCGTTCCGCGGGTCGCGGGTCGTGGTGGTGGGTGGCGGGACATCGGCCGTACAGCAGCTGATGGAGATCGCACCGGTCGCCGCCGCGACGACCTGGGTGACACGGCGGCCGCCGGTGTTCCGCGAGGGGCCGTTCGGCGAGGAGCAGGGCCGGGCCGCGGTCGCCCTCGTCGAGCAGCGGGTCAGGGAGGGGCTGCCGCCGCGGAGTGTGGTGAGTGTGACCGGGCTGCCGATGACCGAGGCGATCCGGCGGGCCCGGGAGAGTGGTGTGCTGGAGCGGCTGCCGATGTTCGAACAGGTTACGCCCGGCGGTGTGAGCTGGGCGGACGGGCGGGACGTCGAAGCCGACACGATTCTGTACGCGACCGGATTCCGCGCCGCCATCGACCATCTCGCGCCGCTGAGGCTGCGCGAGCCCGGCGGCGGCATCCGGATGGGCGGCACCCGCGCGCTGCGCGACGCGCGGGTGCACCTCGTCGGCTACGGGCCGTCGGCCAGCACCATCGGCGCCAACCGGGCGGGCCGTGCCGCGGTCCGCGACATCCGCCGACTGCTCGACGGGACTCCGGAAACCCAGACGCCTGAGAGCCCTGAGAGCCCTGAGAGTCCTGAGAGTCCTCAACTCGCCTACGAAGATGGTGCGTTGGCGTCCAGCCTCGCCTCGTAGGACGAGGCCGCGTGCTCCACCAGGCGGATCAGCACCTCCTTGCAGGACTCCCGTTCCCGGGCGTCGCACAGCACCACCGGGGTCCCCGGGTCCAGGTCCAGGGCCCCTGCCACGTCCTCGGCCCGGTGGGAGCGGGCGCCTTCGAAGCAGTTGACCGCCACGACGAAGGGGACGCCGCGGTGCTCGAAGTAGTCGACCGCCGCGAAGCTGTCGGCGAGCCGCCGGGTGTCGGCGAGCACCACCGCGCCGAGCGCGCCCTGGGCCAGCTCGTCCCACAGGAACCAGAACCGGTCCTGACCCGGCGTGCCGAAGAGATACAGCGCCAGGTCGTGGTGGATGGTGATGCGTCCGAAGTCCATCGCCACGGTGGTGGTGGTCTTGTGCTGGATCCCGTCGAGACTGTCGACCGGCCGTCCGGCCTCGGTCAGCCGCTCCTCCGTGCTGAGCGGGCGGATCTCGCTGACCGAGCCGACGAGGGTCGTCTTGCCCACGCCGAACCCTCCGGCCACCAGGATCTTGAGGGCCATGAACGAGTCAGAGCGCGCGGAGTCCATCGATCACTTCCCTGAGAATGTGCGCGTCGGGCAACTGGGCGGGCGGTACCGGGCGGTTGACATGGATCAGGCCCTCGGCCAGCAGATCGCTCAACAGCACCCGGACCACACCGAGCGGCAGTCCGGAGTCGGAGGCGACCTCGGCCACCGGACGGGGGCGGTCGGCGCACAGCGTGAGGATCGCGTACTGCTCGGGCGAGAGCGCGGAGCCCTCGCCGAGCGGGCCGGGCCCCGAATCGGCATGCACCACGGCCATCAGATCGAAGGCCTCGCTGCTCGGCCGGGCCCGCCCTGCGGTCATCGCGTAGAGCCGGACCATCGGCCCCGCCTCGTCGTCGTACCAGTGCGGGGTGGAGTCGGTCATATACGGCCGATCATTCCGCCCCGGCGCGCTCGGGTGTCCCGAGGTGGGCGCCGACCCGTTTGACCAGCCGGGCCATCTCGTAGGCGACCAGGCCGATATCGGCCTCGGCGTCGCCGAACACCGACAGGCACGATCCGTCGCCGGCCGCCACGACGAAGAGGAAGCCGCCCTCCAGCTCGACCATGGTCTGGATGACCTGGCCGGCGGCGAAGTGCCGGCCGGCGCCCTTGGCGAGGCTGTGGAAGCCGGACGCGATCGCCGCGAAGCGCTCGCTGTCGTCGCGGGTCAGCCCGGTGGAGGCGCCGACCGCCAGGCCGTCGCCGGAGAGCACCACGGCGTAGCGGATCTCCAGTACCCGGGACACCAAGTCGTCGAGAAGCCAGTTGAGTTCGCCGGAAAGGTGCTGGTCGCCGGTCATCATCGGGTCTCTTCTCGTCGTGCGGAATGCTCGGTCGGGTTGGCCGGGTTGGCCGGGTTGGCCGGATTGGTCGAATCGGCTGGGTGAGTCGGCCGGTGCGGGTCGATCGGGTCGATCGGGTCGGTCTGATCGGTCTGATCGGTCGGCTCGGGTGGCCTGTTCGGCTCGGTCGAGGCGTCCGGTTGGGCCGGGTTCCGGGCCGGTGGCTCGTGCTGTGTCATGGCGACGGCACGGCCGCGGGTCCAGCCGGCGCGAAGGGACGCCATGGTGGCGCGGGCCTGCTCCGGAGAACGGCCGGGCGCCGGCGTGCCCTCCGTACGCGGGACCCACTCGGGCTGCTCCTGCGGGGTGTCCTGCAGTCCGGGAGCGAGGTTCGCCTGGCGCACCCGGCGCGGCAGGGCCTCGGCCTCCAACGGCGTGGCGGACGGTGTGATCGGCGCGGCTTCGGGGGCTTCGGGTGCTTCCCGTTCCATGGGCGGCTCCGGCGGTGCGGGTGGCAGTGCGGGCAGCGGTCGCGGCACGGAGCCGAGCGCCCGGCGGGTGGCCGGCCGCGGACGGTGGAACAGCGCCCCGGCCTCGTCCTCCGCCCCGGGGGCCGCCGGATCCTCGTCGCTCCCCTGGGCCAGCAGCGCGTCGGGGACCAGCACGACGGCGGTGACGCCGCCGTACACCGACGGCTGGAGCGTCACCTTGACCTGCTGGCGGTGGGCGAGGCGGTTGACCACGAAGAGGCCGAGCTGTTCGGTGTCCAGCAGGTCGATCTCGTCGGCGTCCCGGATACGGCGGTTGGCCTCGTCGAGCGCCTCCTTGCCCATGCCGAGCCCGCGGTCCTGGATCTCCAGGGCGATGCCGGTGCCCACCCGCTCGGCGCGGACCTGCACCTTGGTGTGCGGGGGCGAGAACATCACGGCGTTCTCGACCAGTTCGGCCAGCAGATGGGTGCAGTCCGCCACCGCAGCGCCGGCCAGCCGTTCGTCGGCGACCGCGTGGATCTCGACCCGCTGGAAGTCCTCGACCTCCGCTACGGCCGCGCGCACCACGTCCAGCAGCGGCACGGGATTGCGCCAGCCGCGGCCGGGGGCGGCGCCGGAGAGGATGATCAGGCTCTCCGCGTGCCGCCGCATACGGGTGGTGAGGTGGTCCAGCCGGAAGAGGTCCTCCAGTTCCGCCGGGTCCTCGGTACGGCGTTCCATGGTGTCCAGCAGGGCGAGCTGGCGGTGCAGCAGCAGTTGGCTGCGCCGGGCGAGGCTGACATAGACGCCGGAGATGCCGTGCAATGCCTCGGCGCGTTCGGCCGCCGCCTTGAGCGCGGCGCGGTACACGGCCACCAGGGCCTCGCCCACCTGCCCGACTTCGTCGCGTCCTGTGCCGGGTGCGGGAAGCGGTGCGACGGCGTCGATGTCGACGGGCTTGCCCGCGTGCAGCCGGCGCATGGACTCGGGCAGATCGCGGCCGGCGACCCGCAGCGCGGAGTTGCGCAGTTCCTCCAGCTCGACGACGAGCCATCGGCCGATCTTGACCGAGATGAGGAGGGAGAGCAGTACGCCGGCCAGGCCCAGGACCACGGCGAGTCCCGATCCGCCCAGGACGTCGAGCGACAGCGGGTCGGCGCGCCGGGCCGCTCCGGTGCTCGCGTCCTTCTGGGCGGTGCGCAGCTCGCCCAGGACCGTGCCGCTCGCCTCGCTCCAGCGGGCGGCGGGGACGGCGGTGGCGGCGCGGGTGCCCGCGCCGGCGTCCCGCACGGAGTCCTCGGCGGCGCGCAGTTCGCGGTAGGCGGGGCCGTTGAGGATCCGGCGGTAGGCGGCGGCGTCGGCGGGGCGCAGGTCGTCGACGGCGGCGGTGAACAGGGCGCGCTGGGTGTGCACGGAGCCGGTGAAGGAGTCGAACCGGTCGCGGGACATCCGTCCGGCGGCCTGGGCGGCGCCGAGGGCCGCGTCCTCGCGGGAGATCGCCTCACGGGCCCGGGAGAGTTCCAGGACGACGCGGGCTTCCGAGGCGTCCGCCGTCTGCTCCATGCCGGTCAGCGAGCCGGCGGTGGCGAGGGCGTGCTCGATGGTGTCGGTGTAGCCGCGGACCGTGCGGTCCGGATCGGGCTTCCGGTGGGTGTCCTGGGTACGCAGCGCGGCCAGCCGGTCGGCGTCGCGCATCAGTGTGTCGATGCGGGCGGGCAGATCGGGGTCGACGGTCGCGGCGTCGGCGCTGCCGGCGTTGACGCCGTCGCGGAGGGCGGCAGCGGCGGAGTCGGTGGCGCGCTGCCGGTCGCGCAGTGTCTGCTGGTGTGCGGCGTCCGGGGAGGTCAGGGCGCGGGCGGCGGCGCCGCGCTCCTCCTGTACGGCGTTGACGTAGTCACCGATCGGCGCGAGGAGGGTGGTGTCGATCTCCTTGAGGCGGTTGAGGTCGGAGACATGCTGGGCGGTGGTGACCGTCGCGAAGGCCCACATGGCGATCAGGGAGACGACCGGCACCATGAGCAGTGCGACGATCTTGGCCCGCACGGAGCGGGGCATCGGACCGCGGCCGTAATTCGCCTCGGATTTCCTGGACTTGGGGGCTGCGGGGAGTGCGTGGCGCGGGCCGGCGGGCGGTCTCGCTTTCCCTTCGGACCCGGAATGGCCCGGGGTCTGTCGTGCGTACATGAATTCCTCAATAGGTCAGGAAGAGGCGGGCAGTTCGGCCTCGCGGAACGACTCTGCGGAGGCGGATTCGGCACGCTCCCGGGCGGTCGGCGACAATGCGACAAAGGCCACTGTGAGGAAGAGGAAAGAGCCGATTGCGACGGCCAGCGGAAAGATGAATTCCATGGGGGTGACACCGTCCAACGGGGCCCGGCTGGGGGTCAGTTCGATGCGTACGGCGGACATTCCGGTGTAGTGCATGCTGCTGACGGCGAGCCCCATCACCAGGGAGGCGAGGGCCGCGCCGATCGCGCCGCGGACATTGAGCGCGGCCCACAGCGCGGCCGTCGCGGCGCCGGCGGCGATGACGACGGAGAGCGCGACCAGGCCGGGATCGAAGCGGACATGCCCGTGCAGGCGCATCGCGGCCATGCCCAGGTAGTGCATCGCGGCGACGCCGACGCCGGTGCCCAGGCCGCCGAGCAGCAACGATCGCACCCGGGCGGCGCCGTAGCCGACGGTGAAGACACCGGCCCCGACGACCACCATGGCGATCAGCAGACTCAGCACGGTCAGCAGGATTTCGTAGCGGATGGGGCTGCCGGTGACGCCGAAGCCGAGCATGGCGATGAAGTGCATCGTCCAGATGCCGGAGCCGATGGCGATCGAGGCGGTCAGCAGCCAGTTGCGACGCGAACGGCCGTCGGCGGCCAGCGCCCGCACGGTGCAGCGGAGTCCGAGAGCGGATCCTACGCACGCCATCGCATAGGCGAGGACCGGGGATACCCAGCCCGCGCTGAAGTGTTGCATGTGGCCCACGGAGTTTCCTTTCGCGTATTCGGTTCGCGGCGACGGACGTTAGCAGGTGATCGTCTTGTGAAATTCGGACACGGATGCGGATCGATTCGGGCGGAAATGGGAGCGCCTTGACGCACCGTTGCATTACCGGCGAGTTCTGTGAGCCCATGCCCGGGTAAATGTCCGTCATTGCCCGGCCCCGGCGCTCCTGATTTCCCGTCAATTCCGGACCTCGGATACCGGTCTGGGAATTGGCAATGAGATCGACAATGAGAAAGGTCACGCATGTCGCGACCGCCATGCCGCCATATGCCCGGCAGGCGCCCGCAAAACGGAAAAGACCGCCAGACGGGGAAGTTCGGAATTCAATCACCAGTTCGGACTTCAAACGTTTACGTGATCGAAAACGAACGCGAGAACGAGTGTTCACTGGAAAGCGTGATCGAGACCGGAGGGGCTTCCACGAGCACACCGCGTCAGGTGATGCTTACGGGGCGCAAGCGGCGGGCTGCAGACCGTCACCGCGCCTCCGGTCGACATCCCTTGCTGGGCCGGAGAGTTGGTCCCACAACGCATGACTTTCTCAAGGAGAACAAGCCAGATGGACAACATCATCACCACCGTGATCGCCGGCATCGTCGAGATCGTGGGTTGGCTCGTCTGACGGATCGTGCAGCACAAAGCGCCGCCCCTCCCTGTCCCGGGAGGGGCGGCGCCTCGCGTGTACGGCCGCTGTCGGCGGCTACCGGGTCTCATCGCAGTGCGCCGGGCTCCGGCCCGGTGGCGAAGCGATTCTCAACACCGCTCTGACCTGCACTTGAGTACGGGTCTGCAGGCGCACTTCAGCATCACGACTAGCGGTCAACTCGCCTATTTCGCCTGCTCGTTCGGTAGAATTGGATCGTGAAGCTCAGGTACCAGTTCCGTGTGTACCCGAGCGTTCCTCAGCGTCAGGATTTGACGAGGGCGTTCGGGTGCGCCCGCGTCGTATGGAACGACGCGTTGCGTATCCGTCAGGGCGCCCACGCGCAGGGCTTGCCGCGTCCGACGGCGGCCGAGCTGTCCAGGCGGGTGATCACCGAGGCGAAGAAGACGCAGGGGCGGGCTTGGCTGGCTGAGGTGTCGGCGGTGGTTTTGCAGCAATCGCTGCGGGACCTGGAGACCGCTTTCTCGAACTTCTTCGCGTCGGTGAAGGGAGCCCGTAAGGGTCCGAAGCTGGGGCCGCCCCGGTTCAAGAAGAAGACCAGCCGTCAGGCCGTGCGGTTCACCGCCAACTCCCGCTTTTGCATCACTGGCGACGGGCGGCTGAGGCTCCCCAAGATCGGCGACGTGCGAGTGCACTGGTCCCGTGAGTTGCCCTCGGCCCCGTCGTCGGTGACGGTCATCAAGGACGCGGCCGGCAGGTACTTCGCCTCTTTCACCGTGGAGGTGGACGACAAGCCACTGCCGGAGCTGGACATGGAGGAGACCGACACCGGCATCGACCTGGGCCTGTCCACTTACGCGGTCCTGCGGGGCCGGAAGATCAAGACGCCGAAGTTCTTCCGGCGTCAGGAGAAGAAGCTCAAGCGTGCCCAGCGCAAGCTGTCCAGGTGCGCCAAGGGCAGCAACAACGCTGGAAGGCCAAGCTGGCCGTAGCGAAGATCCATGCCCGCATCGCTGACCAGCGGCGCGACTTCATCGAGCAGGAAACCACCCGGATAACCCGTGAGAGCCAAGCGGTCTACCTGGAGGACCTGAACGTGAAGGGCATGGGCAACAGCAAGGGCAAGCGCGGCAAATCCGTCCACGACCAGTCGCTGGGCATGTTCGCCCGCACCCTCGAAGCCAAGTGCGTCAGGTACGGCCGCACGTTCGTGAAGGTGTCCCGCTGGTTTCCCTCGACCCAGCTCTGTTCGGCCTGTGGCGCACTCACCGGCCCCAAGGGCCAGGCCGGACTCAAGATCCGGCAGTGGACCTGCGACTGCGGGGCACGGCACGACAGGGACGGCAACGCCGAAATCAACATCCGCCGTGAGGGGCGGCACATCGTGGCGGCCGGGCGGGCCGACACGTAAAACGACTGTGGAGCCCGTGTAAGACCCGGCAAGCCGGGCGGTGGGCGATGAAGCAGTAACCCCCGAAGCCCGCCACTCAACGGCGGCGGGCAGGCGGGAATCCTCCACCCTCAGGTGGAGGAGACGTCAATTGTCCAGCTTCTGCCGTGAGGTCTCCGGCAGCGTCAGATAGACGCAGAACGACACCAGGCACAGCACGGCCACGTACCAGGGGAACAGGTCGGCGTGCCCGGCCTGCTTGAACCAGGTGCCGACGTACGGGGCGGTGCCGCCGAAGAGGGCGACGGTGAGGGAGTACGGGAAGCCGATGCCGGCGGCCCGCACCCGGGCGGGGAACACCTCCGCGTTCACGGCCGCGGCGACCGCGGTGTAACCGGTCAGCAGCACCATGCCCGCGCACTGCACCAACAGCAGCGAGAGGAACGCATCGGTCACCAGATGCAGCAGCGGCACCGCCAGGACGGCGAAGCCCAGCGCGAAGCCGAGCAGCAGCGGCTTACGGCCGATACGGTCCGAGAGCAGGCCGCCCAACGGCTGGAGCAGGGCGAAGAACACCAGCGAGAGGGTGCCGACGGTCAGCGAATCGCCCTTGTCGAACCCCGCGTTGACCTGCGCGAAGGTCGGCAGATAGGTGGTCCAGGTGTAGTAGGCGATGGTGCCGCCGGCCGTGATGCCGCAGATCAGCAGCGACTGGCGGGGATAGCGGCGCAGCGCCTCGAAGAGGCCGGGGCGAGCGGCCGTCCGGTCCACTTCACTGCGGGTCTCCTGCGCGCCCCGCCGGACCCACAGCCCGACCAGGCTCAGCAGCGCGCCCACCAGGAACGCCACCCGCCAGCCCCACTCCCCCATCTGGCGCTCGCTGAGCAGTGCCGCGAGCAGCGCCGCCGTCCCGGAGGCCAGCAGCTGGCCGATGGTCGTCGAGACGTACTGGAAGCTGGAGAACAGCCCGCGCCTGCCCGGCCCCGCCGATTCGACGAGGAAGGTCGTGGACGCCGCGAACTCGCCGCCCACCGAAAGGCCCTGCACCAGGCGCGCGATGACCAGCACGACCGGGGCCAGCAGGCCGGTGGCGGCGTAGCTGGGGGTGACCGCGACGAGCAGACTGCCGCCGCCCATCAGCAGGATGGTGAGGGTCAGCGCGGCGCGCCGGCCCCGCCGGTCGGCGATCGCGCCCATCAGCAGACCGCCGATCGGCCGCATGAAGAAGCCCACCGCGAAGACCGCGAAGGAGGACAGCAGCGGCACCATGGAGTCGCCGGTGCCCTTGGGGAAGACCTGCTCGGCGAAGTAGACCGCCAGGAAGGAGTATGCGTACCAGTCGTACCACTCCACGGCGTTGCCCACCGAGGCGGCGGCGAGCTGCCGTAACCGCGATGCCGGCCGCGCGCCGTCGGGCGCCCGGTCCTCCTCGGCTATGTGTTCCGCACTCGACATGGTCCTCCGCTCGCGGTTCTTCTCCTGGGCCTGCTGCTGGGGCAGGATGATCCGACACGTGATCATGACCCGGCGAGGTGGCCGGCCGCCAGAGGCCGCGGTGCCCGAAAGGAGATGGCAACGTGCGTGTAGCACTCTTCGTCACCTGCATCAATGACGCGCTCCAGCCGCGCACGGGGCAGGCGGTGGTCGGGCTCCTGGAACGGCTCGGGGTCCAGGTCGACTTCCCCGCCGAGCAGAGCTGCTGCGGCCAGCCGCAGTTCAACACCGGCTACCGGCAGGCGACCGAGCCGCTGGTACGCCGCTTCCACCGGGCCTTCCGCGACTACGAGTACGTCGTCACCCCGTCCGGCTCCTGCGCCGCGATGGTGCGCGACAACTACCCGCGGATCGGGGCGAAGGCGGCGTCCGAAGGGCGTGGCCGTGACCTCCAGCAGATCGCGGCGGCCGCGGTGCCCAAGACGTACGAGCTGACCGAGTTCCTGGTGGATGTGCTGAAGGTGACCGATGTCGGCGCCTACTATCCGCATGTCGTCACCTATCACCCGACCTGTCATGGTCTGCGGATGCTGGGCCTGGGCGACCGCCCTCGACGGCTCCTGGAGAACGTCAGGGGCCTGGAGCTGCGCGAACTGCCGGGCGCCGAGGAGTGCTGCGGTTTCGGCGGTACGTTCGCGGTGAAGAACCCGGCGGTCTCGGCCGCGATGGGCGCCGACAAGGTCCGTGCGGTGATCGGGACCGGCGCCGAGGCGGTCTGCACCGTCGACAACTCCTGTCTGCTGCACATCGGCGGCACCCTCGCCCGGCAGGGCGCGCCGGTCCGCCCGGTCCATATCGCGGAGATCCTGGCGAGTACGGAAGCGAGTACCGAAGGGCCGGAAGTGCCTACCGAAGGCCCGGATGCCGGCACCGTAGGTACGGAAGGGAGCCTGCGGTGAGCGGCACCTATCTGGGCATGCCCGCCTTCCCCCGGGCCGCGGCCGCCTCCACCCGTGACACCCGGCTGCGTGCCAATCTCACCCACGCCACCCACACCATCCGCGACAAACGGGCCAGGGCCGTCGCCGAACTCGACGACTGGGCGCGGCTGCGGGCCGCCGGCGCCGCCATCAAGGACCGTATGCTGCGCCATCTCGACCACTATCTGGAGCGGTTGGAGACCGCGGTCACCGAGGCGGGCGGGCAGGTCCACTGGGCGGCGGACGCCGACGAGGCCAACCGGATCGTCACCCGGCTGGTACGGGAGACCGGCGAGACGGAGGTGGTGAAGGTCAAATCGATGGCGACGCAGGAGATCGGGCTGAACGAGGCGCTCGCCGAGGCCGGTATTCGTGCCTACGAGACGGATCTGGCCGAGCTGATCGTGCAGCTCGGCAACGATCTGCCGTCGCACATCCTGGTCCCGGCGATCCATCGCAACCGCTCCGAGATCCGCGCCATCTTCCGCCGGGAGATGGCGAGTTGGGGCCGCCCGGCGCCCGAGGGGCTGTCCGACTCGCCCGCCGAACTGGCCGAGGCCGCGCGGCTGCATCTGCGGGAGAAGTTCCTGACCGCCAAGGTCGGTATCTCCGGCGCCAACTTCATGGTCGCCGACACCGGCACGCTGGTCGTCGTCGAGTCCGAGGGCAACGGCCGGATGTGCCTGACCCTGCCCGAGACGCTGATCTCCGTCGTCGGCATCGAGAAGACCGTACCGACCTGGCAGGACCTGGAAGTGTTCCTCCAGCTGCTGCCCCGTTCGTCCACGGCCGAGCGGATGAACCCGTACACCTCGACCTGGACGGGGACGACGGACGGCGACGGTCCGCAGACCTTCCATCTCGTGCTGCTCGACAACGGCCGGACCGACACCCTCGCCGACACCGTCGGGCGGCAGGCGCTGCGCTGTATCCGCTGCTCGGCGTGTCTCAATGTCTGCCCGGTGTACGAGCGCGCCGGCGGGCATGCCTACGGCTCGCCCTACCCCGGCCCGATCGGCGCCATCCTCACTCCCCAACTACGCGGCACAGCAGGGAAGTTGGAGGCGTCACTGCCCTACGCCTCGTCGCTCTGCGGGGCCTGCTACGAGGTGTGTCCGGTCGCGATCGACATTCCCGAGGTGCTGGTGCATCTGCGGGAGCGGGTGGTGGAGGGCGGCCCGGTGACCCGTGGCGGTGTACGCACCGTCCTCAAACCGGCCAGGGGCCACGCCGCGGAACGGGCGGCGATGCGCGCCGCGGGCTGGGCGTTCGACCACCCGGGAGCGCTGCGCGCCGGAATGCGGCTGGCGGCCCGGACCCGTCGGCTGCATCCCCGGCGGCTGCCGGGCCCCGGGCGGGCCTGGTCCGACACCCGCGAACTGCCGGCGGTGCCCGCCGAGTCGTTCCGCGACTGGTGGCAGCGCACCAGAGGCGAAGAGGCCCGGGACGAAGCGGCCCGCGGCGAAGGGAGCGCCAAGTGAGCAGCAGGGAAGTGGTGTTGGCGCGGGTGCGGCGGGCGCTGGCCGACGTACCGCGCGGTGAGGGGCCGGAGGATCCACCGGTCCCGCGCGACTACGACATCGAGCACGGCTCCCGTACGGCCGCCGAAACCATCGATCTGCTCGCCGAGAACCTCGCGGACTACCGGGCGATCGTGCACCGTACGGACGCCGCGGGGCTGCCCGCGCTGCTCGCACGCCTGCTGGCCGAGCGCGGCGCGCGCACCGTGGTCGTACCGCCGGGCCTGCCGGACCACTGGCTGGCCGCCACCGACGCCGAGCTGCTGCCGGACACCGCGATGTCGACGCCCCATCAACTCGACGCCGTGGACAGTGTGGTGACGGGCTGCGCGGTCGCCATCGCGGAGACCGGCACCGTCGTCCTTGACGCGGGGCCCGACCAGGGCAGGCGCCGGATCACTCTCGTCCCCGACCATCACCTCTGTGTCGTACGCGTCCCGGACCAGGTCGTCGGCTCGGTGCCGCAGGCGCTGCCGCGGCTGGCCCCGGACCGTCCGCTGACCTGGATCTCCGGCCCGTCCGCCACCAGCGACATCGAACTCGACCGGGTCGAGGGGGTGCATGGGCCGCGGGTGCTGGAGGTGATTCTGGTCGGCCGGTGAGCGGGTACGCCTGTGCAGCCGTCGAGGCTGACCCTCGCGGGGGTAGGCACCGGATGCGTACGAAGCCGAGGGGGCTGGGTAGCCCTCCCGGCCGCCAGCAGACTCTCCGTCATCGGCGTCATCGGCTCCGGGCCGATGGCAGAGAGGCGGAGAGACGTCATGAGCAATCTCAACTCCCTTACCTGGCACGCTGGTTGGGCTACAGCAGTCCAGCGCCCCAGCACCGGCTTCCACAAGAACTGGGCCGAGGAAGGCTTCGCGGACCAGACGGTGCGTCAGGTCGTGCGGGTCACCGGCTCCGGCACCGCCGCCCGGATCAAGCTCTCCAACCGCTACGGGACCGCCCCGCTGGAGGTCGCGGGCGCCACGATCGCCCGTACGGACGCGGGTGCGGTGGTGCGGGGCGGCACGGTCCGCCGGCTCACGTTCGGCGGTGCCGCGTCGGTACGGATCCCGGCGGGCGGCGAGGTCCACAGCGACGCCGCCGAGGTGGCCGTGGCGGCGTTCGAGTCGCTCACCGTGTCGCTGTACTTCGCCCGGCCGACCGGCCCGGCCACCTTCCACGCCCAGGCGTTCGCCACCGCCTACCGCGCCATGGGCGAGCAGCTCACGGCCGCGGATCCGGCCGTGTTCAGCGAGACGACGGTGTCCTGGTACCACCTCGCCGCGGTCGAGCTGGCGGACGGCTCCCCCGCGCGCCGGGACACGGTGGTGCTCTTCGGCGACTCGATCACGGATGGTTTCTCGTCGACCATCGACGGCAACCGCCGCTATCCGGACGCCCTGGCCGAGCGACTGGCGGCCGCGGGCACCCCGCGCCCCGTTCTCAACCTGGGTATCGGCGGAAATCTGCTGCTCAACGACTCGCCATGGTTCGGCGAACGGGCCGTCGGCCGCTTCCGGCGGGATGTACTCGGCCAGCCCGGCGTCCGGTCCGTGGTGGTGCTGGTGGGGCTCAACGACATCGGATTCAGTGAGGTCGACCTGCCGACGTACAAGCCCGATCCGGACATCTCGGTCGCTGAGCTGATCGCCGGATACCGGGAGTTGATCGGTATGGCGCACTCGGCCGGGGTGCGGATCACCGGTGGGACGATCATGCCGTTCAAGGGGTCGGAGTACCACACGCCGGCCGCCGAGGCGAAGCGCCGGGAGGTCAACGACTGGATCCGTACCTCGGGAGAGTTCGACGCGGTCGCCGACTTCGCCGCGGCGCTCGCCGACCCGGCCGATACGGACGCGCTCGCGCCCGGCTACGACAGCGGCGACCGCAAGCATCCCAGCGACGACGGTTACCGGGTGATGGCCACCGCCATCGACCTCGCCGCGCTGTGAGCGGGGGAGGGTCTGTCCACTGGATCAGGTTTGGGTGCGGCGGCCGCCCCGACCACCGAACAGGCCGCCGCGAAACCGACCTTACCCGCCGGTCACTTACCCGGTCATCACCTGATCGCCGGCTGATGTGAGGCGTGCGTCACCCGCGCCCCGGCCGTCGTCGAGCCCGCGGCCCTCCGCCTCCTGGGTGTCACCCGCCCCGAGGCCCCCCGCCTCCTCGCCCGGAACCCCCCGCGCATCGCGCCGCACAAGTGCCGCATACCGACCATCGGCGGCGAGCAGTTCGTCATGGGTGCCGCGCTCGGCGATCCGTCCCCCGTCCAGGACCACGATCTGGTCGGCGTCGCGGACCGTGGAGAGCCGGTGCGCGATGGTGAGCGTGGTGCGCCCCTCGGAGAGCGCGTCGATGGACCGCTGCACGGCGTGTTCCGTGCGGGTGTCGAGGGCGCTGGTGGCCTCGTCCAGAACGAGCACGGGCGGGTCGCGCAGGATGGTGCGGGCGATGGCCAGGCGCTGTTTCTCGCCACCGGAGAAGCGGTAGCCGCGCTCGCCGACGAGCGTGTCGTAGCCGTCGGGGAGGGCGGCTATGTGGTCATGGATCTGGGCGGCCTCGGCGGCCCGCCGGATCTCGTCGTCGGTGGCGTCCGGCTTGGCGAAGCGGAGGTTGTCGGCGACCGAGGCATGGAAGAGATAGGTCTCCTGGGAGACCACGCCGACCGAACGCGCGAGGGTGTCGAAGTCGAGCGCGCGGACGTCCTCGCCGTCGAGGGTGACCCGGCCCTCGGTCACGTCGTAGAGCCGGGGCACGAGATAGCTCAGGGTGCTCTTGCCGCTGCCGGTCGGTCCGACGACGGCGAGGCTGCCGCCGGCCGGGATGGTCAGGTCGATCTCCCGGAGGGTCTGCGGCACCTCGGGGTCGTAGGCGAAGCTCACGCCCTCGAAGCGGATCTCGCCGCGCGGGGCGTCGAGGCGGACCGGCTCGGCGGGCTCGGTGATCGCGACCGGCAGATCGAGGTATTCGAAGATCCGCTGGAAGAGCGCGAGCGAGGTCTGCATCTGCACGCCGGTGGACAGCAGCGAGACGGTCGGCCGCAGCAGGCCCTGCTGGAGGGTCACGAAGGCGACCAGGGTGCCTATGGAGAAGGTGGGGCCGCCGAGCTGGAGGACCAGACCTGCCGCCCAGTAGATCAGCGCGGGCATCGCGGCCATGACGATGCCGATGGTGGCCATCCGCCAGCGTCCGGCCATGTTGGAGCGGATCTCCAGGTCGACCAGGCGCTCGGACTCGGTGGCGAAGTTCTCGGTCAGCGAATCGGCGCGGCCCATCGTGCGGCCGAGCAGAATGCCGCTGACCGACAGGGATTCGGTGACCATCGCGGACATCGACGCCATCTGCTTCTGCCGCTGGGTGGTGATCCGCTTGCGTTCGTTGCCGACCCGGCGGCTGATCCAGACGAACACCGGGAGCAGCAGCAGCGAGACGACGGTCAGCCGCCAGTCGAGGGCGATCATCGCGACGATGGTGGCGACGACGGAGGTCAGGTTGGAGACCAGGGACGTCGCGGTGGAGGTGACGGTCGCCTGCATCCCGCCGATGTCGTTGGCGATCCGGGACTGGACCTCGCCGGTGCGGGTGCGGGTGAAGAACGCCAGCGGCATCCGCTGGAGCTTGGCGTAGACGGCGGTGCGCAGGTCGTGCATGACGCGCTGGCCGACGGTGGTGGAGAGCAGGGTCTGCAGGACGCCGAAGACGCTGGTGGTGACGGCGGTGACGATCATGCCGAGGGCGAGCAAAGTGAGCAGCCCGGTGCGCCGTTCGGGGATCGCCACGTCGAGGACCTCGCGCAGCAGGAACGGCGAGGCGACGGAGACCAGCGAGGACGCCCCGACCAGCAGTCCGACGAGGGCGAGCCGGCCGCGGTAGGGGCGGAAGAGGGTGAGGATCCGCCGCAGCTGGACCGGCTGTTCGGGGTCCTTCGGCGGTGGGGTCCATTGTGGTTCGTCGTGGTGCATGGGCTCCTTCGAGGTGTGCGGAGAAGAGGGGCCGCCTGGTGCGTTCCCGGTGCGGCTCGGAAACCGGGTTCGGAACACGGGTCGGAACGCGGGTTCGGAACGTGGGTGCGGGACGCGGGCTCGGGACGGTTTCAGGACGTGGCTCAGGATGAAGGAGCCTAGCTCATTGTTACCTAAGCTCACAATGGACCTTGTCCTGTTATCCTCGCCTCATGCCCTCCCCCGAGCCGACGGTCAGCAGCTCCAACCTCGCCGAACAGCTGGTACGGCTGACCCGGCGGATGCACCGCGCACAGAAGCACCATCTGGAGCACCTGGACATCGCCTTCACGCCCGCACAGTCGCGACTGCTGCGGATCGTCGGCCACTACCGCGACACCCCGCCGCGGATGGCGGATCTCGCCGAGCGGCTGGAGGTGGTGCCGCGGGCCGTGACGACGCTGGTGGACGCGCTGGAGGCGAACGGCGCGGTCCGCCGGGTGCCCGACACCGCGAACCGACGGGTGGTGCGGATCGAGCTCACCGACGCGGGCCGGTCGACACTCCGTGTGCTGCGCAGCGCGCGCCAGGCGGCCGCAGAGGACATCCTGGCTCCATTGACCGCCGAACAACGCGAGGTGCTCGGCGGTCTGCTGGCCACCCTGGTCGACGGGCCGGGAACGCACCACTGAGCCTGCGCGCCGGCCGCCGGGCCGCCGACGGACCGCCGCTCGACCGCTGGAGGAGTGCCGTCATGCCCCTGCTGGAGCCGAAGCCCGACGCCCTGCGGCCCACCGCCACCACGGGCCCGGCGCCCGACCGGGTGCCCGACCGGCGCTCGACGGGCACCCCCGAGCCGCTGCGCGGCGACCTCGTCGCGCTGCTCGGCGCCGACAAGGTGCTCCACAAGATCTCCGACCTGGTCCGCTACGCCTCCGACGCCAGCCCGTACCGCTTCGTGCCCCAGGTCGTGGTGCTGGCCGAGGACGTCGACGACATCTCCGCGGTGTTCTCGTACGCCCACGGCAAGGGCCGGAACGTCGTCTTCCGGGCAGCCGGGACCTCGCTCAACGGCCAGGCGCAGGGCGAGGACATCCTCGTCGACGTACGCCGCCACTGGGCCGGCATCGAGGTGCTCGACGACGGTGCCCGCGCCCGGATCCGGCCCGGCACGACGGTACTTCGCGCCAACGCCACCCTCGCCCGGCACGGCCGGCTGCTGGGCCCCGACCCGGCCAGCGCCATCGCCTGCACCCTGGGCGGAGTGGTCGCCAACAACTCCTCGGGGATGACGGCCGGCACCACCCGGAACTCGTACCGGACGCTGGCATCGCTGACCCTGGTGCTGCCGTCCGGCACGATCGTCGACACCGCGGACCCGGCAGCGGACGCGGAGCTGGCGCATGCCGAGCCCGCACTGTGCGCCGGGCTGCTCGCGCTGAAGGCCGAGATCGAGGCGGACCCGCAGCTGGTGACCAGGATCCGCGCCAAGTACGAGATCAAGAACACCAACGGCTACCGCCTGGACGCCTTCCTCGACGGCGCGACGCCCGTACAGATCCTGCGCGGCCTGATGGTCGGCTCCGAAGGCACCCTCGGCTTCATCGCCGAGACCGTCTTCGACACCCTGCCGCTGGACCGGCACACCTCCAGCGCACTGCTCTTCTTTCCCACGCTGCGGGCCGCGGCCGCCGCCGTCCCGCGGTTCAACGAGGCCGGCGCGCGGGCCGTGGAAATCATGGACGGCAACACGCTGCGCGCGTCGGTACGGGTCGCCGGGGTGCCGGCCGACTGGGCGGAACTGCCGAAGGAGACCGCCGCCCTGCTGGTGGAGTTCCGGGCGCCGGACCAGGCCGGGCAGCAGGCGTACGAGGAGGCGGCGGCCCGGGTGCTGGCGGAACTGGAACTGGTCGCACCGGTCCCGTCGATCACCAATGCCTTCACCCGGGACGCGGCGGTCATCGGCGGCTACTGGAAGGCCCGCAAGGCGTTTGTGACCGCGGTCGGCGGCTCCCGGCCGTCCGGCACCACACTGATCACCGAGGACTTCGCGGTGCCGCCGTCCCGGCTCGCGGACGCCTGCGCCGCGCTGCTGGAACTCCAGACCCGGCACGGCTTCGACGCCGCGGTCGCCGGCCACGCCGCACACGGCAATCTGCACTTCCTGCTCGCCTTCGACGCCGCGAAGCCCGCGGATGTGCAGCGCTACGCCTCCTTCATGGACGAATTCTGCCGGCTGACCGTCCAGCGCTTCGACGGCTCACTGAAGGCGGAGCACGCGACCGGCCGGAACATCGCCCCGTTCCTGGAGCTCGAATGGGGGCCGCGGGCCACGGAGTTGATGTGGCGCATCAAGGAGCTCGTCGACCCGCACGGCATCCTGGCCCCGCGGGTGCTGCTCGACCGCGACCCGAAGGGGCATCTGCGCGGCCTCAAGACGATCCCCGAGGTCGAGGCCATCGCCGACCCCTGCATCGAATGCGGCTTCTGCGAACCGACCTGCCCCAGCGAGGACGTGACCACCACCCCCCGCCAACGGATCGTGCTGCGCCGCGAGATGATGCGCCAGGAACCCGAATCGCCGGTCACCGACGAGCTGTTGGCGTCGTACGGCTATGACGCGGTGGACACCTGCGCCGGCGACTCGACCTGCAAACTGGCCTGCCCGGTCGGTATCGACACCGGCGCGATGATGAAGGACTTCCGGCACCGGCGGCACTCGCCGCGCGAGGAGTGGACGGCGGCGCAGACGGCCCGGCGGTTCAAGGCCGTCGAGAGGTCCGCGCGGCTGGCGGTGGCGGCCGCGGACCGGATCGGTGACCGGCTGCTGGAGTCGCTGACCGGCGCCGCCCGCAAGGCCGTTCGCCCCGATCTGGTGCCGGAGTGGCTGCCGCAGATCCCCGGCGCCGCGGCCCGGACGCTGCCGCCGACGCGGAAGGTGGGCGCGGCCGCCGTCTACTACCCGGCATGTGTGAACCGGATCTTCGGCGAACCTGCCGGATATCGCGGACCGTCCCTCCCCGAGGCCTTGGTGGCCGTGTCGCGGCGGGCCGGACGGCCGGTGTGGATCCCGCCGGACGTGGCCGGCACCTGCTGCGCCACGATCTGGCACTCCAAGGGCTATGACAGCGGCACCACGGTGATGGCCAACCGCATCGTCGAGGCGGCCTGGGGCTGGACGGCCGGCGGCCGGCTGCCCCTGGTCGTGGACGCCTCCTCCTGTACCCTCGGCATCGCCCACGAGGTCGTGCCGTATCTGACACCCGACAATCGCGCGCTGCACGCCGAGTTGACCGTCGTCGACTCCATCGTCTGGGCCGCCGGGGAACTGCTGCCGCACCTGGAGATCCTGCGCACCGTCGACTCCGCGGTGCTCCATCCCACCTGCTCCATGCGGCACCTGGGGGACGAGGCGCAGCTGCGGGAAGTCGCCGAGGCGTGTGCGCGGGAGGTCGTGGTCCCGGACGACGCGGGCTGCTGCGCGTTCGCCGGCGACCGCGGGATGCTCCACAAGGAGCTGACGGAGTCGGCCACCGCGAAGGAGGCGGCCGAGGTCACCGCCCGGCACTTCGACACGTATCTGTCGGCCAACCGGATGTGCGAGATCGGGATGGATCATGCGACGGACGGGCTGGGATACCACTCGGTGCTGATGGAGCTGGAGCGGGCGACACGGCCGGGCATCGCGCGCACCTGAGCGGCCCGTACGGGGGTGGCGTACGGGCCGCGGCGCATCGGTGACAGCTCAGCTCTTGGCTTTGACGTGCAGTGCGACGGCGCTCTTGGCCGGCACGGTCAGCTTCGCCTTCCCGTCGTCCCCGACCGTGACCGTATTGCCGTCGCAGGAGGAGGGCGCGGCCGCGATGACGTTGCAGTACGTCCCGCTCGGCAGCGACGTCGCAAAGGTCTGGGTCAGCTCGCCGTCACCGTTGTTGATGGCGACGAACCCCTTGCCGCCCCGGCCGAAGGCGATGGCGCTGCCGCCGTTGTCCCACCACTCGGTCAGCTCGGCGGAGCCCACCGCGTTGCGGAAGCCCACCATCCCGGTGATCTCGCGCTTCGCATGCTCGTTGGTCCAGCCGTCGGTGCCGCTGGGCGGGCCCGCGTCCTTGTCGGACCACTCGTAGCCGGAGTAGACGTTCGGCGAGCCGTAGGGCGATGCCAGCATGAAGACATTGGCGAGGGTGTGGGCCGCGCCGTCCTTGTAGGTCAGCGTCGAACCGTTGCGCTCGGTGTCCCAGTTGTCGACGAAGGTGCGGGCCTTGTCGCCGCTGAGCTTGCCGTCCGCGACGGACTTGAGCTGGGCGAGGTTGCTGCCCTGGAAGGCGCTCTTGAGGTGTCCGCCGTAGCGGAATTCGTCGACGTCGCCGATACCGGTGTACTCGTCGGGCTGGACCGCCTCGCCGGCTCCGTAGATGACCTCCTGCACCCAGAAGCCGGGGTCGCTCATCTTGCCCTTGATGGCGGCGAGATCGGTGGCGGACATGTGCTTGGCGGCGTCGATCCGGAAGCCGTCCACGCCCAGCGACCGCAGATCGTCGAGGTACTTGGCGACCGTGGTGCGGACCGCGTCGCTGCCGGTGTCGAGGTCCGCAAGGCCCACCAGTTCGCAGTTCTGGACGTCGTCCCGGTCGCCGTAGTTGGAGATGTTCTTGCGGCAGCCGTGGAAGTCCTGGTCCTGGTAGTAACCGGGGTAGTTGTACTTGCTGTACTGCGTGCCGCCGGTGCCCGTACCGGATGCGGCCGCCATGTGGTTGATGACCGCGTCGGCGACGACCTTGACGCCCGCGCCGTGACAGGCTTTCACCATCCCGGCGAACGCGTCGCGGTCGCCCAGCCGCCCGGCGATCTTGTAGCTCACGGGCTGGTACGAGGTCCACCACTGGTTGCCCTGGATGTGCTCGGACGCCGGTGAGACCTCGACATAGCCGTAGCCGGCCGGGCCCAGCTGATCGGTGCAGGCCTTGGCGACATCGGCGAACTTCCACTCGAACAGCGTGGCCGTGACGGTCTTCTCGCCTGGTGGGGAGGCTTGTGAGGACCAGGGCGCCCAGGTTGCGAGGCCGGCCGCGGCCAGGACTCCGGCCAGCGCCCCGCCCAGCACACGGAAACGTTGCTGCATCTTGCGGCTCCTTCAACATCGAGCACGGCACGGCATGCCGTGCCCACGAGAGCAGCCACGCGCCGGGCCGCCGTGGGGGGATTCCGCGTCGGAGCCTGCCGTTCACACGTGAACACGTCAAGGTTTTCCGCAAGTCTTTTCAACCACTTGCGAAAGGCGGAGCGTACGGTGGACCCGGCCTGGCAACGCAACACCATGCAAGGCGATGCATCGGGTACGGCATCGCCTTGCGTCCAGCGTACGAAGAGTCCAAGCACGCCGTACCAAGAGTCCAAATGGCCCTCTTGTGTCTCATGCCTCTCAACCGCCAGGGTCCTGACCGAGGTTGACACCTGCTTCGCACACCATCCGCTCTCCTGGAGGACCGATGAACGAGGCACATCCGCAGGACCACGACCCCGCCCACGACCGCGACGAGGCCGGCCCGAGCCGCCGTTCGGTCCTGTGGACCGCCGGTGCGGCGGGCGCCGGGCTGGGGCTCGGCGGACTGGGGACCGGGCACGCCGCGGCGGCCACGTCCTCTGCGACCACGCCCACCACGGCCGACGCCGACGCCGTTCCCGCGGCCAAGGGCAAGACCATGATCGGGGTCCCCTTCGAGCCGCGCAGCACCGTACGCGTCGGCATCGTCGGGCTCGGCAACCGCGGCGGCAGCATGATCGACCTGTTTCTCGCGGTGCCCGGGGTGCGCGTGGTCGCCCTGTGCGACCCGGTGAAGGAGAAGACGGCACAGGCCGCGAAGAAGGTCACCAACGCCGGGCAGCCCGCGCCCGCCGTCTACGCCAACGGCGACCACGACTTCGAGAACCTGTGCAAGCGCGGCGACATCGACTTCGTCTACGTGGCCACGCCCTGGGACTGGCACTTCGACATGGCCAGGACCGCCATACTGAACGGCAAGCACGTCGGCGTGGAGTGCCCCCTCGCACTGCGGCTCGACGAACTGTGGGAGCTGGTCGACCTCTCCGAACGCACCCGCAGACACTGCCTCCAGCTGGAGAACTGCTGTTACGGCAGAAACGAGATGCGGGTGCTGCGGATGGCGCACGCCGGCCTGTTCGGCGATCTGCTGCACGGCGCCGGCGCCTACAACCACGATCTGCGCGGGCTGATGTTCGACCCGGACTACTACGAGGGCCCATGGCGACGGCTGTGGCACACCCGGCTGCGCGGCGATCTGTACCCGAACCATGGATTCGGCCCGGTCGCCAACTACATGGACATCAACCGCGGCGACCGCGCCGTACAGATCTCCAGCTACGGCACGCCCGCGCTGGGGCTCGCCGCGTACCGCAAGGAGCACATGCCGCCCAACGACCCCAGCTGGAAGGAGTCCTACATCGAGAGCGACCGGACGATCAGCCTCGTACAGACCGCCAAGGGCCGGGTGATCCGGCTGGAGCACGATGTCTCCACCCCGCACCCCTACAGCCGCATCAACAGTCTCGGCGGCACCAAGGGCGTCTTCGAGGACTACCCGGAACGGATCTACATCGAGCCGGACCAGAGCAACGACGAGTGGGGCGACTTCGCGCAGTACGCGGACTGGGACCACTGGCTCTGGAAGGACCACGCCAACCCGCCCGGCGGCCACGGCGGCATGGACTACATGCTGGTCTTCCGGCTGGCGCAGTGCATCCGGCTCGGCCTCGTACCGGACTTCGACGTCTACGACGCGGCGACCTGGACCGCGCCGGTGCCGCTCAGCGACCTCTCGATCAAGGCGAAGGGCGCCCCGCAGAAGATCCCCGACTTCACCCGGGGACTGTGGAAGAAGTCCCGGCCGGGGATGGACTCCGAGAAGCCGGAGGCGTAGCAGAGGTGGCCCCGGGGCCCGGCGGACGGGGAACTCCGCCGGACCCGGGGGCGTCACTCCTCGGCGCTGGTGACGGGCACGGGGTCCGGCTTCGCCCAGTGGTCCTTCCTCTCCTCCGGTCAGCCGGAAAGGCGCGCCCGGTCTCCCATGACCACGACGGGGTGCCGCGCCGGGTCGAGGGCGCGCAGCAGCGCCGCCATCCCGGACTTGGAGATGCTGACGCAGCCGGAGGTCCCGCTGCCGTGGTCCAGGTGCAGCCAGATGCCGCCCCCCTTGGACTGCCCCTCGGGACGCGACGGATCCAGCGGGGTCGTCCCCTTGACGCGGTTGTAGTTGACGGCGATGACGTAGTCGAAGTCATGGCGGGTGCTCTTGGCCCAGTAGGCGGGCGGAGTGAACGCCGAGGAGTGGGTGTAGGGCAGCTTGGCCCCGGGGTCCGCGAGGACTCCCCCGGCGTCGGTGAGCGCGAACACACCGACCGGGCTTCGCTTGTCGCCCTCATGATGGTCCAGGGTCCAGCCGCGGCGGCCGTTGTGCGCGGCCCAACTCCCCTTGCGGTCCCAGCCCTTGGCGCCCTTCTCGTACAGGACGACGGTGGCTTCCGCGGAGTCCGGGCCCTTGCCGTAGACCGCCACGACCTGACGCGCATCAGCCGGGATCTTCGACCGCAGTGCGGCGCCGACGTCCGGAATGTTCTTGAGGTGCGTGGTGGCCGGCGCCCCTCGGCCCGGCCCGCCGGGACGCTCCGCCTTCCCCGCACCGTCATCGGCGCCGGCCTCGGGGCCGGGAGCGCCGCCTCCGCAGCCCGCCAGAAGAACCAGCCCCGCGGCGGCCACCGCCGCCGCCCGTATCGCACCGCCCACTCTCCGCATGGCTCCATGGTCGCACCCACGCGCCGACGCACCGACGCCCGTCCGGCGCCGACCCGTTGGGCGTGCACCCCGAGCTTTCCGAGGCGTCCGGAACCGACGCGGCCCTGGGCAGCCAGGACCGCGAACGCCATGACGACGGCGAATGTCATGACGACGTCAAGCTCGCCGCGCCCGAACCGCCGCCGCGCCCCGGAGCGCGGCGGTCTGGTCGGTCGTGGCCCGCCGGTCAGATGTAGTCGAGCGCTCCCAGGCCGCCGAGGCCTCCGAGCAGCATGAACACCGGCATCAGCACCTTCAGCTCCACCCAGCTGCCGGCCTTGAAACGCATGGCCTTGGGCGGGCCCAGCGGATACCAGCGCTTGCGGCCTATGGGAATGGGCCACAGGACGGGGCAGCCCGAGACGGTCAGCGCGTCGCCGATGTCGTGGACCAGCGCACCGAGCACGATCGGCAGGCCCAGCCAGAGGTATTCCTGTCCCGGCCCGGTGAACAGCCAGTGCGCGCCGTTGCCCGGCTGGTCGAGTATGCCGGCCAGGATCCAGGCCGAGGCCGCGCCCAGCAGCCACACCAGTACATCGCTGGAGACCCGCGCCGCCCGCCACAGCAGCCCCTCGATGGCGAGCACCATATGGACGAAGAGAATGCCGAGCACCGCCCAGCGTCCGCCCCGGCTCGCCAGCAGGGCTATCCCGCCGCCGACCAGCACTGCCCACACCCAGGTATGGGTGAGTGTGCGGTGCCCTCCCCCGCGGTGGGTGTCGCCGCGCATCTTGGTGGCCTTGTAGACCGCGTGGGAGATGTTGTCGACCACCTCGCACAGCATCCGCGACAGCGGGCCGAAGGCTCGCGAGATGGTGGCGGACTTGTGGTCGAGGTCGGGGGCGAGCGCCGCTCCGGCGCAGATCAGAGCGCCGCAGACGATCACCGGCCAGGGCATCGGATGTCCGGCGGCAGAAGCGGCCGCGCCCACCCCCAGCCAGGCAGCGGCCCCGGACAGCGAGTGCGCCGGTCCCATCATGGTCGTTCCCCACCCCTAGTTTTCTCGGTTGATCGCTCGGTTCCGGCGCTTCTGACGCCCGATCGGCGACACAGCGTAGCGTCCGATGATCTCCGTCTGACCCGCCGGTTCCCTGATACGGGCCGAAGGAAGGCAGTATGGGGGCGTGACCCTCATCGATCATTTGCCGAAAGACGCCGACCCCGATGCCCTCTTCGAAGCCTTTTCGGACTGGGCGGAGCAACGGGGCATCGCGCTCTACCCCGCCCAGGAGGAGGCGCTGATCGAGGTGGTCTCGGGGGCGAACGTCATCCTGTCCACCCCCACCGGCTCCGGAAAGAGCCTGGTGGCGGCCGGCGCGCACTTCACCGCCCTCGCCAATGACCAGGTCACGTTCTACACCGCGCCGATCAAGGCCCTGGTGTCGGAGAAGTTCTTCGACCTGTGCAAGCTCTTCGGCACCGAGAACGTCGGCATGCTCACCGGTGACGCGTCCGTCAACTCGGACGCGCCGATCATCTGCTGCACCGCCGAGGTGCTGGCGTCGATAGCGCTGCGCGACGGCAAGCACGCCGACATCGGCCAGGTCGTCATGGACGAGTTCCATTTCTACGCCGAGGCGGACCGCGGCTGGGCCTGGCAGATTCCGCTGCTGGAACTGCCGCAGGCGCAGTTCATCCTGATGTCGGCGACGCTCGGTGACATGTCGCGGTTCGAGGAGGACCTGACCCGTCGCACCGGCAAGCCGACAGCGGTGGTGCGCTCGGCGACACGGCCCGTTCCGCTGTCGTACGAATACCGCACGACACCGATGACGGAGACGCTGACCGAACTGCTGGAGACCCACCAGTCCCCGGTCTACATCGTGCACTTCACCCAGGCCGCCGCCGTGGAGCGGGCGCAGGCGCTGATGAGCATCAACATGTGTACGCGGGCCGAGAAGGACGAGATCGCCAAGCTGATCGGCAATTTCCGCTTCACCACCAAGTTCGGCCAGAACCTCTCGCGGTATGTGCGCCACGGCATCGGCGTCCATCACGCCGGGATGCTGCCGAAGTACCGGCGGCTGGTGGAGAAGCTCGCCCAGGCGGGACTGCTGAAGGTGATCTGCGGAACGGACACGCTCGGGGTCGGGGTGAACGTGCCGATTCGTACCGTGCTGTTCACCGCGCTCACCAAATACGACGGCAGTCGGGTGCGGACGCTCCGGGCCCGGGAGTTCCACCAGATCGCGGGACGTGCGGGCCGGGCCGGCTTCGACACGGCGGGCTTTGTCGTCGCGCAGGCCCCCGAGCATGTCATCGAGAACGAGAAGGCGCTCGCCAAGGCCGGCGACGACCCGAAGAAGCGCCGCAAGGTCGTCCGCAAGAAGGCGCCGGAGGGCTTCGTCAACTGGGGCGAGAACACCTTCGAGAAGCTCATCGCCTCCGATCCCGAGCCGCTGACCAGTCGTTTCCGGGTCACGCACGCAATGCTGCTGTCCGTGATCGCACGGCCGGGCAATGCCTTCGCGGCGATGCGGCAGCTGCTCGAGGACAACCACGAGCCGCGCCGGAACCAGCTGCGGCACATCCGCCGTGCCATCGCGATCTACCGGTCGCTGGTCGACGGCGGGATCGTGGAACGACTGGCGGAACCGGATGCGGAGGGCCGGATCGTCCGGCTGACCGTCGATCTCCAGCAGGACTTCGCGCTCAACCAGCCGCTGTCCACCTTCGCGCTGGCCGCCTTCGATCTGCTCGACCCCGAGTCCCCGTCGTACGCGCTGGACATGGTCTCGGTCGTGGAGTCCACCCTCGACGATCCCCGGCAGATCCTGGCCGCGCAGCAGAACAAGGCTCGCGGCGAGGCGGTCGCCCAGATGAAAGCCGACGGCGTCGAGTACGAGGACCGCATGGAGCGGCTCATGGACGTCGAGTACCCCAAGCCGCTGGACGAGCTGCTCTCGCACGCCTATGGCCTGTACCGCAGGAGCCACCCGTGGGTCGGCGACCATCCGCTGTCGCCGAAGTCGGTCATCCGCGATATGTACGAACGCGCCATGACCTTCAGCGAGTTCGTCTCCTTCTACGAGCTGGCCCGCACCGAGGGCATCGTGCTGCGCTACCTGGCGAGCGCGTACAAGGCCCTGGACCACACCGTGCCCGACGATCTGAAGTCCGAGGACTTCCAGGACATCATCGCCTGGCTCGGCGAGATGGTCCGCCAGGTCGACTCCAGCCTCCTGGACGAGTGGGAGCAGCTCGCCAACCCCGAGGAGGAGACGGCCGAGGAGGCCATGGAGCACGCGGACGAGGTCAAGCCCGTCACCACCAACGTGCGTGCCTTCCGGGTGCTGGTGCGCAATGCGATGTTCCGCCGGGTGGAGTTGGCGGCACTGGACAAGGTCGAGGAGCTCGGCGAGATGGATGCCGACTCCGGCTGGGACGTGGATGCCTGGGGCGACGCGATGGACGCCTACTGGGAGGAATACGACGAGCTGGGCACCGGTCCGGACGCGCGCGGCCCGAAACTCCTGCAGATCGAGGAGGATGCCGAGCACGGGTTGTGGAAGGTCCGGCAGACTTTCGCCGACCCGAACGGGGATCACGACTGGGGCATCTCCGCCGAGGTGGACCTGGCCGCCTCCGACGAGGAAGGGCGCGCGGTGGTGCGCGTCACCGACGTGGGTCAGATGTGAGGAGACGGCCTCGGCCGAGGCCGTCGAGGGAAGTGACGGAGGGCCACCGGTCATGACCAATCCGGCCGAGAAGCTGGTCGATCTGCTGGACCTCGAACAGATCGAGGTGAACATCTTCCGGGGCCGCAGCCCGCAGGAGTCCTTGCAGCGGGTCTTCGGCGGGCAGGTCGCCGGCCAGGCTCTGGTGGCCGCCGGGCGGACCACGGAAGGGGACCGCCCGGTCCACTCGCTGCATGCGTACTTTCTGCGACCGGGCCGGCCCGGGGTGCCGATCGTGTACCAGGTCGAGCGGGTCCGCGACGGGCGGTCCTTCACCACGCGCCGGGTCGTCGCCGTCCAGCAGGGACGCACGATCTTCAATCTGACCGCCTCCTTTCACAAGCCGGAACCCGGCTTCGATCACCAGTTGCCGATGCGCCGGGCGGTGCCCGACCCGGAGGAGCTGCCGACGGTGGTCGACGAGGTCCGCGAGCACCTCGGCGGGCTGCCCGAGGCGCTGGAACGGATGGCCCGACGGCAGCCGTTCGACATCCGCTATGTCGACCGGCTGCGCTGGACGCCGGACGAGGTCGAGGGTGCGGAGCCGCGCAGCGCCGTATGGATGCGCGCGGTAGGGCCGTTGGGCGACGATCCGCTGGTGCACACCTGCGCGCTGACCTACGCCAGCGATATGACGCTGCTGGACGCGGTCCGCATCCCGGTGGAGCCGCTGTGGGGTCCGCGGGGGTTCGACATGGCCTCCCTCGACCATGCGATGTGGTTCCACCGCCCCTTCCGCGCGGACGAGTGGTTCCTCTACGACCAGGAGTCACCGATCGCCACCGGCGGCCGGGGCCTGGCCCGCGGGCGGATCTACGACCGGGAGGGCAGACTGCTGGTCTCGGTCGTCCAGGAGGGGCTCTTTCGTCCGCTGTAGGGATGCGCAGGCCCCTCCCAGGAAGGGCCGTGCAGGAAGCGCGGCTGACGGCGGGCCGCGTGGGCGGGGGCGGCCGCTTTGCGTGGGCGCCCGGGATCTTCCCGGCGGGCCGCTTCGAGGGCCCGCGAGAGGTTGACGCGGTACCACAGCACCTCGTCGAACTCCTCGGCCGTCAGGGCCCGTTCGAAGGAGGCCCTGGCGGCGGGCGTCGCCGTGATCACCGAGGCGAGAACGGGCCTGAGCCCGCGCAGCAGGGAGCGTTCCGGCGCGTCCTCGACGACCGAGGCCAGTTCTTCCGGTGGCAGCACGGCGGCGATCACCGCCGCCTTCTCCCAGCGGTCCTCCGTCTGCCCCATGAGCTGGGCGACCCTGCGGCCGCGCCACTGCCGCACCCGCCAGTCCTGTCCGTCGTCGAGCATCACGCGCATCGCGGCGGGGATATTGCCCCGCATCAGCTCGGGCTCGCGGTCGGCGAGGCCGGCGGCCTCGGCGGCGAGATAGAGCCAGGCCACCGCGCCGTAGCGGTTCACATAGAACCTGACGGGGCCCAAGCAGCCGGCCCGGGTCAGCCGCAGGAACCGGCCGGGGCCGATGCCCATCAGCTCGGCGGCCTCGGTGGTGCCGACCGTTCGGATCCGTTCGCGGAGCGAGTCGGGGAAGCCCGGCTCGGCCTGGAGCCGGGCCACCTCCTCCGCCGGGACGCGCCGTCGGCCGAGCGGTCCGGCACCTCCCGGCCGGTCGTCCGCCCCCGCCGGGATCGTCCCTACTTCGCCGAGCTGGGTGGCGAGCTCGAACTCGCCGGTCCTCAGCCCCAGTTCACGGGCTGCTCGTCCCACCGCGAGCGTCTGCCGCCCGTCGCACATCACTGTCATGTCTGTTCCCCCGCAACTCGATCAATCACTGACAGTGACGACCATAGCCGCGGGGTGTGACAGTCGGTCAACCCCCGCCTCAGGCCTGTGGATAACTTTCCGGCTGCCGTACCGCGACCCCCAGGTGCTCGCCGACGCGATTGACCAGCAGCGTCATTTCGTAGGCGATCTGCCCCATGTCGGCGTCCGCGCCCGCGAGTACGCACAGACAGCTGCCGTCGCCCGCCGCCGTCACGAACATCACCCCGTCATCGAACTCGATCATGGTCTGGCGCACCCGGCCCACTCTGAAGTGCAGCCCGGAACCCTTCGCGAGACTGTGCAGCCCCGAGGCGACCGCCGCGAGATGCTCGGCGTCCGACCGCTCCAGTCCCTGGCTCGCGCCGGTCACCAGCCCGTCGTTGGAGAGCACCAACGCGTGCCGTACCTTCTCCACCCGTTTGGTCAGGTCGTCCAGCAGCCAGTCGAGTCCGCTGCTCAATGCCATGCCGGTTCCTCCCCGTATACCCGTCCGCACCTTTGGCCGGACGGTGGTCCGCAGCCCATCCGCGACCGCCGTGCCAGCCTGTCCCACCTCCGCCATCTCGGCAAGCGGCCCGGCGGCCCGGCATGCCGGACCCCGCCCGATCGCGCCGGATGGGGAGGATGTCGTCACGGTGAGAAAGATGACCGAGGAAGAGTGGCAGAAGTTCCTTTCGGGGAGCACCGCACCGGCAGGCCGGCGACGGTGCGCGCGGACGGTCGGCTCGCACATCGCGCGGGCGTGGTCCCTGTTGGACGGCGATGAGCTGGTGTTCAACACCGGTGAGGAGACGGTCGAGGGCCGCAACCTCACCCGCGAAGGCAGGGTTGCACCGTGCGTCGACGACGAGTGGCCGCCCTACTCCCCTCGTGGTCGTCGAGGGGGCGGCGGAGTTCACCGAGGATCTCGCCGACGTGCGTGACTGGACGACCCGGACCGCGGCGCGCTACATGGGCGAGGACCGAGCGGAGGAATTCGGCGCCCGCAACGGGGTTCCGGGAGCACTGGTGGTGCGGAAGCGCCGCCGCCCCTGCGGGCCGTCCGGCGCCCGTGCCGGTTCCGAAAGCACCACGGTGACCTGACGGCCCGTCACCCCACCGAGTCCAGCGCGCGGGCGGTGTGCCGCCGCCCGGCATGCTCGACCAGGCGGATCAGCACTTCCTTGCCCGAGTCGCGGTCCCGCGCATCGCAGAGCACCACAGGTGTGCCGCGGTCCAGGTCGAGTGCGCGGGACACCTCGTCGGCTCCGTAAGCGCGCGAGTCCGCAAAGCAGTTGACGGCCACCAGGAACGGGATCGCGTGGCGCTCGAAGTAGTCCACCGCCGGAAAACAGTCCTGCAGCCGCCGGGTGTCGGCCAGCACCACGGCTCCCAGGGCGCCCTCCGACAGGTCGTCCCACAGGAACCAGAAGCGGTCCTGCCCCGGCGTCCCGAAGAGGTAGAGCGAGAGTCCCGCTCTTATGGTGATTCGGCCAAAATCCATCGCCACTGTGGTGGTGCTCTTGCGGTCCACCCCATCGGTGTCATCCACCGATTCGCCGGCCTCGCTGAGTCCTTCCTCGGTGCGCAGCGGGCGGATCTCGCTGACCGACCCCACGAGGGTCGTCTTGCCCACCCCGAAGCCGCCCGCGACTAAGACCTTCAGGGCCACCTCGGTGTCAGGGCCCGGGGTCACGCCCGTCGGGGCCCCTTGTGCGACGTTCATCGGCCGTCTCCTCCAGGATGCAGGTCCCGTGCGTCAGGGGGGTGTTCGGATTCATGGCTCGACGAGGGGAGCCCCCGGCGGCGGCACGCCGTCCGGAAATCCATGGCGAGGACCGTACCGCCGACTGATCGGGAATACCTCGATTTCGTCAAAGGCGCGCACAGTCCGATAGCTGAGCCCCACCGTGCCTCCCCGGCACGGAAGTTGGGCTATGCGCCGGCATGCGCACACCATGGACGATCGCCATGCGACCGAACGGATTCATCGTACGCATGTTCCTCGCGGCCGCCAGCTGTGCGGGATCATGAGCTCATGACGCAGCAGCAGTCGCGGGAGCGGCACGGTCCGCGCGCCGGCGCGAACGCCTCGCCCCGTGCCGTCGAGCGCAACGGCATCAACGCGGTGCCGGAGTCGGAACGGCACGGCACACCCAGGTCCCTGTTCTGGCCGTGGGCGGCGTCGGGGCTGTCCCTGTTGTCCATCGCCTACGGCAGCTATCTCATGGGGCTCGGGCTGGGCCCCTGGGAGGCGATCGCGTCCGGGGCCATCGGCTATGTGCTGTCGTTCATCCTGGTCGGCCTGGTGTCGATCGCCGGGGCGCGCACGGGCGCGCCCACGATGGCCATCGGGCGGGCCTCCTTCGGGCTGCGGGGCAACAAGCTGCCCACGCTGTTCAGTTACGTCTCCAACGTCGGGTGGGAGACCGTGCTGGTGGCGCTCTCCTCGCTGGGCGGAGCCGCCATCCTGGCGCGCGTCTCGCCCACCACCTTCGCCGAAGCCGGCGGATCGACGCCCACCACGGCCGCGCAGGCGCTGTGTTTCGCGGTGACCGCCGTTTCGGTCGTGGTCGTCGGGATCTTCGGGCATGCGCTGATCATGAAGGTGCAGCGGTATCTGACCGCGGCGATCACCGTGCTGACCGCGGTGTACATGGTGCTGATGGCCGACCGCGTCGACCTGTCCGCCCTCGGGGACGGCGGGTCGGGCGATCTCGGCACGTTCATCGGCGGCATCGTGTTCGCGATGACCCTGCTGGGCCTGGGCTGGGTCAACTGCGGCGCCGACTACAGCCGTTATCTGCCCCGTGCGAGCAGCGGCCGGGCGATCACCGGCTGGACGACGCTGGGCGGGGTGCTGGCCCCTCTGGTGCTGCTGCTCTTCGGTGTGCTGCTGAACGCCGGTGACCCCGAGCTCGCCGAGGCCGCGGCCGCCGACCCGGTGGGGGCCCTCGCCGCCGAGCTGCCGACCTGGTTCCTGGTGCCGTATCTGCTCACCGCCATCGGGGGCTTCGCCTCCGGAGCGATCATGGACATCTACAGCTCGGGCATGTCGATGCTGGCCCTGGGCGTCCCGATCCGCCGGCATCTCGCGGTCCTGGTGGACGGTGTGCTGATGGCTTTCGGCGGCTGGTACGTGCTGTTCCTCTCCCCCAGCTTCTTCGCCACCTTCCAGGCGTTCCTGTCCGTCATCGGGGTGGCGATGGCCGCCTGGACGGCGGTCTTCCTGGTGGAGCAGTGGCGCCGCCGCCGGACGGGCTTCGATCTGGCCACCGTACGCACCCCGGGGTGGCCGGCGGTGCTCTCGCTCGCCGTCGCCACCGCCGTCGGCCTCGGACTGATCACCTCCGCCGATCCCCACATCGCCAAGGCCGTGGGCTTTCTGCTCACCGACAGCGCCGCGCACGGCACGCTGGGCGCCATGAACCTCGGCGTCGTGGTAGCCCTGGTCGTCGCAGGCGCCCTCTACGCCGCCACGGCCTCGCTCGCCGACCGTCCCGCCCCCGAAGGAGCCCGATGACCGACCGCAACGCCGACCAGCCGCACGACGTCCGGGCGTTCTTCGGGGCGCGCGCCGCCGACTGGGACGCCAAGTTCCCCGAGGACGCGGCCACCTTCGCCACGGGCATCGCCGAACTGGGCCTCCACGAAGGAGACCGGGTCCTGGACGCCGGCTGCGGTACGGGGCGCGCGCTGCCCGCCCTCCGGGAGGCCGTGGGAGCGGGTGGGACGGTGCTGGGGGCCGATCTCACACCCGAGATGCTGCGCGTGGCTGTACAGGCCGGACACGACCGCCGTGCGGGGTTGCTGCTCGCGGATGTGACCCGGCTGCCGCTCCCCGACGCCTCGCTCGACGCCGTCTTCGCCTCCGGTCTCCTCACCCACCTGGACAACGCGACGGAGGGCCTGGCGGAACTGGCCAGAGTCGTACGCCCCGGTGGCCGGCTGGCCCTCTTCCACCCCATCGGCCGGGCGGCCCTCGCCGCGCGCAAGGGCCGCCGGCTCACTCCCGACGACATCCGGGCGGAGCCGAACCTGCGGCCCCTGCTGGCCGGCAGCGGCTGGGAGCTGATCCGGTACGTGGACGAGGACGCCCGCTATCTGGCACTGGCGGTCCGCCAGGGGTGAGGCACCACGTCAGGACGCCGCCGGGCCCTCCGTATGCGGGACCGGGCAGCCGCCCGCGCGGCGCGGGGCGGGGAAGGTGCCGAGGTCGGCGACGCAGAAGCCGTTCGGATAGCCCTTGATCTCCGGGTTCTGCCGGGCGTAGTGCGGGGTGCGGCGGGGCGGGAGCAGCCGTACGGCCTTGGCGCGCAGCTTCAGGGCGGTGCGCACGGCCTTCCGGACCGCCGGTTTGGGCGGGTCGTAGCGGAAGGCTGCCAGCAGCGGGTCGTCCAGGAGAGCCATGCTGGCGCCGCGCACCACCGGAGCGAGCGGGCCGTACCAGCCCGCCATCAGGTCCAAGGTGGCGTCGGAGACCCGCCGGCCGCCCTCGTCCCAGCCGAAGTGCGCCCGCTCGTAGTCGTCCAGGCAGCGCTCGAAGTCCTCGTAGGTCTGTGGGAGTTCGGTGATTCCCATATGGCGGCCGAGGCTGCGGTAGTAGGCGGCCATGGCGCGCATCTCGTGCTCGCTCAGCCGCCGCCAGCCGTATTCGTCGAGCCAGCGTTTGGGCACGACCACGAAGGTGCACAGGACATACCGCATGTCCTCGTTGCTGATCTGGTAACTGCGGTGCATCTGGTTGATGCGGCGGATCGCCGTCCGGCCGTCATCGCCGTCGAACCCGTGCTCCACGACGGCGTCCAGGAGAAGCGCGGTGTCGTCGTACCTCTTTTGGGTGCGGTCCGTCAGCTCGGCGGTTTCGGCCAGCAGCCGGCCGATGCTCGGGACGGCATAGGTGCGGTAGAGAGCCAATTCCAGTGCCCGGGTGATGTCCCAGGGGAATTCGTGGGTCGCGGTGATGCGGTAGATCCGTAAGAAATCGCGCTCCGGATCGAGCCTTCGGATCTCTCTCAGCCAGTCATAGCGCCGCACCTGGAATCCGTCCCTTCGTCAGCCGAAAGTCCTCACTTTAGGCACGTCGGGTGCATTTCAACGATGGTGACGGGCGCCAGTTCGGGAGCCGGGATGGCCGGATTCTTTGCCTCGGGGGCCGTAACGGTCCGTCATCGTGGGGTCCACTACGGCCAGCGCCTTCTCGACGGGCATGCCCGTGCGTTCGGCGAGCGCCAGCCGGTCTCTGACCTCGCGCGGGGTGCGGGGGCGGTAGCCCGGCCCTGTGCCGCAGCAGCCGCCGTGGAAGGTCAGACCGGAGCGGATTACGGCCTCGAGCGCGCGCCAGCCCGCGTCGTCCCGCCGCTTGGGGACCGCCAGGTCGGCGCCGGCGTCGATCAGCTCGGCGCGGCACTGCGGGCAGCGGCCCGGTCCCCGCGAGGTCGCCGTCCCCTTCCACGCGGCCCGGCAGCTCAGGCAAACGAAGTGCATCCGGGTGCTGTAGAAACACATGAGCGCAGGGTAGGGCTGGTGACAAGCTCCCGCCCAGCAAATTAAGGTGCGCCGACGTACTCCGGATGGATCGGATGGGGAGGCCCCGCGTGCCCACGACCGAGAGCGCCGACAACGACCAGTTGTTCGTGCTGACGGCGGTGCTGCTGACGCCCGCGCAGTTCCCGAGTGTGCTGGGCGACGACTACCCCGAAGTGTGCGCGGGCCTCGGCCTCGAGCCGTACGCGGAGGGTTACGGGCTGGTCCTCGGCCAGGACGGCGACGGCGCGCGCTGGACGGTGGCGACCGAGGACGTGTCGCTGGTGGCGTGTGCGATCGCGGCCTGGGACTGCGGCATGGAGTACGACCTCTCGCCCGGCGAGCACAGCATCGTCGCCGCTCTCCCCGGCTGGCCTCTCGCCCTGGCCGTGTCGGCTCCCGGCGTGCCGCAGCCGCACGACCCGGAGCCGCGGGACGGAGAGCCGGCGCCGCTCGCGCCACCGGACGCCTCGGAGTGGGGGCCCGCCCAACGGCGGCTCGGCGCGGACGAGATCGCGTTGCAGTGGGCGGCCTGGCGCGAGCAGGTGGACGACGACGTCACCTTCGTCGATCCGGGCGAGCAGCCGCACAAGGGGGTGCGGCGGGTCCTGGACGAGGCGCGGGGCTATGTGGCCGAACCGCCGCCGCCCGGCCGGGTGCGGTCGTCGTTCGCGGCGGGCGACGCACGGACGCTGCGCGTCGACGGGCCGGGCTGGAGCATGGTCGCCCGCACCGACGACATCGCGTTCGTGCTGCTGGACGAGGAGCCCGGCGAGGTGCATCCGGTCGGCCGTGGGCCCGAACTGCCGGGTCTGCTGTCGTCGTTGGACGAGCTGGCGGCACGGCCCGTCTGAGGCCTGCGGGGCACTGCCCCCGTCTGAAGCCGCGGGCCACGGCCCGTCTGAACCCTGCGGAATCCGCTCGGACGGTCATTGTCAGACCCGTGTGATGGACTTGTTCACGATCGCTTGAGCAAGGCACACGGGGAGGCGTTCATGCGGCGGGACGGTGCGGGACGGGGCGCGGCGAGGGCTCCGGCGGAGGGGTTCCGGCCACCGGCGAGCAGGTACGAGCGGCACCGCTCCAGCGCCGCCCCCGGGCGAGCAGGACGCCCCCGCCCGTTGGGCGCGCGCAGCGCCCCGGGCCCCCGCACGCGACGGGGGCCCTGTGGCTCAGCGGCCGATCTGCTTGCGGCTGACGCGGCGCAGTCGGCGCCGCTGCGAGGAGTCGAGCGTCAGATACGCGAGGGCCGGGACCCCGACCATGACCAGTACGGCCGCCCAGAAGGGCAGCAGCCACAGCAGGATCACTCCCACCGCGACGCCGCCGATCGCGACCTTCGCCTGTGTGGACATCCTTCACGCCCCTTCCGCGGCGCATGCCGCGCTCTGTGTACTCCATTGAACGCCGGATTCGCGCCGCAGGTTCCCTCAACGGCCTGGTCGTCCTGTACCCTCGGCCGCTCCAGGGCCAGTAGTCAAACTTGAGGAGTCATCGACCCAGTGGCATCTCCTTCCGCGGTCCCACCCGCTCACCTCTCTGAGCTGTCCCGCTGTGCGGCGGTTTTTCTGCCGTCGGATCCACCGCGGGCCGGGCGGATCGCGTTCTGGCGCCCCGATGGCGAGCCCGTCCCCGGTACGACCGGCGAGGACGGGCCGATGCCGGACGGGACGACGGCGGACGGGACGACCTCGGACGGGATGACACCCCCGCACCCGGCCGTACGCACCGGACTCCCGGCAGTGGACGAGCTGACGGTCGCCCTGCCCGACGGGGACGGCGGGATCACCGTGTGTGCCGTACCGGCCGTGCTGCTGCCCATCGCCGATGCGCTGCCGGTCCTGACGCGTGCGCGGGCGGCCCGTGGCGCCGATCCGGCCGCCGCCTTCTGGGGCGCGGCGTCCCTGCAGGCGTTGCAGCTCGCCGCCCGGGGCCGGCTGCTGCCCGGCCTGAGCCCCGCCGATCACGACGCCTGGCGCGTGGGCCCGCTCGACCCGGCCGACGTCGAGCGGCTGCGTCACCTCGCCGCCGCGATGCCGCCGTACGCGCACGCCACCCCGCTCCCCGACTCCGACCCACTGGAACTGCCCGAGCCCGTGCGTCACCTACGGGCGTTCCTCGACGCGGTGGCCGACGGCCTGCCGCGCTCCCCCGCCGCGGCGCTGGCCACCGGCGCACCCGCCTTCGCGGCGGCCGCCCCGCAGCGCATCCCCGAGCAGCGCGCCTGGGCAGCGGATGTCGCCGCGGGACATGACGCGGGCGTCCGGATCTCGCTGCGCGTGGAGGTGCACGGGATGGACGGGGTGGACAGGCCGGACGGGATGGACGAGCCGGACGGGGTGGACGGGTCGGATGGGGCGTACGGGCCGGACGGGGCAGCCGGGTTGTGGGACGGCGCCACCACGCCCACCGCACCCGATCACGCAGCAGGCGCCGCCCCCGCCCCCCTCTCCTTCACCGCCGTCCTCCAGCTGCACAGCCTCACCGATCCGACGCTGGTCGCGGATGCCGCCGAGGTGTGGGCCGGGGCGTCGCCCGCGGGGCAGGCGTTCGGGCCAAGGGCGCGGATGGACACGCTGCTGACGCTCCGTCGGGCCGCCGCGGCCTGGGCACCGCTCACTCCGCTGCTGTCCGCGGCGGTGCCCGACGCGCTGGAACTCGCCGACGAGGAGATCGCCGAACTGCTCGGCCCGGCGTCCCGGGCGCTGGCCGCCGCGGGCGTGCAGGTCCACTGGCCCAAGGAGCTGGCGCGCAAGCTGACCAGCCGGGCCGTCGTCGGACCGCCCGACCTGATGGACGGGACGGAGTCCGGACTGCCGTCGCTGCTGTCCGCGGATGCGCTGCTCTCCTTCAGCTGGCGGTTCGCGGTGGGCGACGAGGAGATCGACCGGGCGGAGCTGGACCGGCTGGCCGAGGCCGGCCGGCCACTGGTGCGGCTGCGCGACCAGTGGGTGCTGATCGATCCGGAGGCGCTGCGCGCGACCCGGGACCGTCAGGACCGTAAGGTCACGCCGCTCGATGCGCTGAGTGCCGCGCTCACCGGCACCGTCGAGGACGACGACGGGCGACGGGTGGAGGTGCGGGCCGACGGCTGGCTGGCCCGCGTACGGGACCGGCTTGCCGACCCTGAGGGTGAGCAGGAGGGTACGGACGACGCCCCCGTCGGGCAGCCGGCGGCGCTCGCCGCGACGCTGCGCGACTACCAGCTGCGCGGGCTCCGCTGGCTGCACCGCATGACCTCGCTGGGCCTGGGCGGCTGTCTCGCCGACGACATGGGCCTCGGCAAGACCATCACGCTCATCTCCCTTCATCTGCACCGGCAGAGCGACCCCGCCTCGGCCGGACCCACGCTGGTCGTCTGCCCCACGTCCCTCATGGGCAACTGGCAGCGGGAGATCGAGAAGTTCGCACCGGGCACCCCGGTGCGGCGCTTCCACGCCGGACGGCGCAGCCTGGCGGATCTCGCGGACGGCGAGTTCGTGCTCACCACGTACGGCACGATGCGGCTGGATGCCGGGAAGCTGGCCGAGGCGGGCTGGGGGCTGGTCGTCGCCGACGAGGCGCAGCACATCAAGAACCCGTTCTCGGCGACCGCCAAGGCGCTGCGCACCCTCCCCGCCAAGGCCCGGGTGGCGCTCACCGGCACCCCGGTGGAGAACAATCTGTCGGAGCTGTGGGCAATCCTGGACTGGACGACACCCGGGCTGCTGGGCCCCTTGGGCCGCTTCCGTACGCGCTACGCGCAGGCCATCGAAAGCGGCGCGACGGCCTCCCCCGAGGCGGGTGCGGCGGCGGAGCGGCTGGCCCGGCTGGTGCGGCCGTTCCTGCTGCGCCGCCGTAAGTCCGACCCGGGGATCGCGCCGGAGCTGCCGCCCAAGACGGAGACCGACCGTGCGGTGGCGCTCACCAAGGAGCAGGCCGGGCTGTACGAGGCCGTGGTGCGCGAGGGGCTCGGCGAGATCGCCGGGACGGACGGGTTCGCCCGCCGCGGGCTGGTCGTCAAGCTGCTCACCTCGCTCAAGCAGATCTGCAACCATCCCGCGCAGTATCTGAAGGAGCACGACGGGGCGGACGGCGCTCCGAAGGGGGCGGCAGCAGCAGCGGCAGCGGTGCGGATCGCCGGGCGCTCGGGGAAGGTCGAACTGCTGGACGAGCTGCTCGACACCATCCTCGCCGAGGACGCGAGCGTGCTGGTGTTCACGCAGTATGTGCAGATGGCACGGCTGCTGGAGACGCATCTGGCGGCGCGCGGGGTACCCACGCAGTTCCTGCACGGCGGGACAACGGTGGCCCGCCGCGAGGAGATGGTGCGGCGGTTCCAGGACGGCGCGGTGCCGGTGTTCCTGCTGTCGCTGAAGGCGGCCGGTACGGGCCTGAACCTGACCCGGGCGGCGCATGTGGTGCACTTCGACCGCTGGTGGAATCCGGCCGTCGAGGCGCAGGCCACCGACCGCGCGTACCGCATCGGGCAGACCCAGCCGGTGCAGGTCCACCGGATGATCACGGAGGGCACGATCGAGGACCGGATCGCCGAAATGCTGTCCCGTAAGCAGCAGTTGGCCGATGCGGTGCTCGGGGCGGGCGAGGCCGCGCTGACCGAACTCTCCGACGCCGAGCTGGCGGATCTGGTCGCACTGCGAGGGAGCGAGCGATGAACACGTCGGAAGACAGCTGGAAGGACAGCACCCCCTTGGAGACCGCCGCGGACACCGCCGAGGACACCGCCATCGACACCCCCGGGGACGCCGCCCTGGACAGCCCCGAGGCCGCCCCTGTGGACGTCCCCGTGGAGCGGACCTTCGCCGCGCTGCCCGCCGCCCGTGGCCAGGCCTTCGCACGGAGCTGGTGGGGGCAGGCATGGCTCAAGGCGCTGGAGGACACCGCGCTGGACGGCCAGCAGCTGAAGCTGGGACGGCGGCACGCACGCGCCGGCGCGGTCGGCGCGGTGTCCGTACGCCCCGGCCGGATCACCGCTGTCGTACAGGACCGCGACCACACGCGGTACCGCTCCGATGTGCTGCTCCAGCAGCTCGGCGCGGCGGACTGGGACCGCTTCCTGGACCTGGTCGCGGACCAGGCGGGACATATCGCGGCACTCCTGGACCGTGACATGCCACCGATCCTCGTGGAGGACGCGGCCGCGGCCGGGATCGAACTCCTCCCGGGCATCGGCGACCTGGAATCGGAGTGCAGTTGCGAGGCTTGGGATCACTGCGCCCATTCGGCAGCGCTCTGCTACCAGTTGGCCCGGTTGCTGGACCAGGATCCCTTTGTGCTGCTGCTGTTGCGTGGGCTCGGGGAGCGGGAGCTGCTGGACGAGTTGCAGGCGCGCAGCGCGTCCCGGGGCGAGTCACCAGCGGGCGAGGCACGGCCGGACGAGAATGCGGCGGGGCAGCCCGCCGCGGGAGTGCCGGCCGACGAGGCCTATGCGGCGCGCGACATACTGCCGCCGCTGCCCGCTCCGCCGCCGCTCGTCGAGACGCCCGGCGAGGCGCCGGTCCTGGGCGGTGGCACCCCGCCCGCGCCGGGGGTGGACGTGGCCGCGCTGGAGTTCCTCATAGGTGACGCGGCGGCCCGCGCCCAGCGGCTGCTGGCCGACGCGCTCTCCACCTGGCACCCGGACGATCCGCCGCCGCCCGCCCTGACGGCCTCTCAGGACGCGGTGCGGCTGGCGGCAGCCGCACCCGGGGCCGCCATATCCGAGCGGCTGGCGGCCGGTTCGGGGCGGGACGCACGCGGTCTGGCGCTGGCCGTACGGGCCTGGGAGCTGGGGGGTACGGCCGGGCTCGCGGTCCTGGAGGAGGACTGGACGCCGGAGCCGACGGCTCTGGCGCGCGCCACCGACCGGCTCGCGGCCGCCTGGGAGGACGGCGAGGCCCGGCCGCGGCTGCGCGCGACCCGCAACCGCTGGACGGTGGTCGGCGGCCATGCCCAGCTGCGCTACGGACGGGACGGGCGCTGGTGGCCGTACCGCGAGGAGCACGGCCAATGGGCGCCTGCCGGGCCGCCCTCGGACGATCCGGCGAGCGCGCTTGCCGCACTGTCGGCGGAGGGCTGAGCCAGAGCAATTCAGGCGGTGGGGCCACGCACCCCACCGCCGCCCCGCCGCCCCCAATCCTCCCCATCCGGCTGCGTCGCGCGCCCCGCCGTGATTCGCTGAGGCGATCCGCCCACGATCCCCCCACCTCCAGGCCGTCGCCCGAAGCGAGGAGGACCATTGACCGGCACTTCGCATCACGCGTCGCACCACACGTCGTACGAGCAGCCGCCGCGGAACGCGGGAGAGGCGAACCGCCCCTCACACTCCCCGGATCTCCCCTACTACGAGGACCGCTCACCGGGCAGCGGGACGCTGCCGCCGCGCGCCTGGTACGCCAGGTCGGATGCCGCCCGGATCTCACTGCACGGCACCTGGCGGTTCCGGCTGTCGCCGAGCGCCACGGCCGAGGACGACTCCTTCGCCCGGCCGGACTTCGACGATGCCCAGTGGGCGGAGATGCGGGTGCCCGGCCATTGGGCGCTCAAGGGGCACGGGACGCCCGCCTACACCAACACCGCCTACCCCTTCCCCGTCGATCCGCCGCGCGTGCCGGACGAGAACCCGACCGGCGACCACCGGCAGCTCTTCGATCTTCCCGAGGGCTGGGGCGAGGGGCCCGCGATGCTGCAGTTCGCCGGGGTGGAGTCCTGTGCCCGGGTCTGGCTCAACGGGCAGGAGCTGGGGCACTTCAAGGGCAGCCGGCTGCCGCACGAGTTCGAGGTCGGGCATCTGCTGCGGCCACACCGCAACGTCCTGGCGGTGCGCGTCCATCAGTGGTCGTCGGGCAGTTATCTGGAGGACCAGGATCAGTGGTGGCTGCCGGGCATCTTCCGGAACGTCACGCTCCATCGACGTCCCGAAGGCGCGGTCGTGGACCACTTCGTGCACGCCGGGTTCGACCATGTCACCGGACGGGGCACCCTGCGGGTGGAGTGCGCGCCGGCCGGCCGGGTCACCGTCCCCGAGCTCGGCCTCGATCTGGCGACCGGCGACAGTGCGAGCGTCCCGGTGCGCCCGTGGACGGCCGAGCGACCGTATCTCTACGACGGCGAACTGGTCACGCCCGGCGAGCGGATCCCGCTGCGGATCGGATTCCGTACGGTCCGCGTCGAGGACGGTCTGCTGAAGGTCAACGGCCGCCGCATTCTGCTGCGCGGCGTCAACCGCCATGAATTCCACCCGCGATACGGGCGTACCGTCGGCCCCGAGGCGATGCGCCGCGATCTGCTGCTGATGAAGCGTCACAACATCAACGCGGTCCGGACCAGCCACTATCCGCCGCATCCCGCCTTCCTCGATCTCTGCGACGAGCTGGGGATGTGGGTGATCGACGAATGCGATCTGGAGACGCACGGCTTCGGGCGGCAGGGCTGGCGGGGCAATCCGGTGGACGACGAGCGCTGGGAGCCGGCGCTGCTCGACCGTGCCCGGCGGATGGTCGAGCGGGACAAGAACCACCCCAGCATCGTCCTGTGGTCGCTGGGCAACGAGTGCGGAACGGGGCGCGGGCTGTCCGCCATGGCGGCGTGGGTGCGCGAGCGCGACCCGTCACGGCCGCTGCACTACGAGGGCGATCCCAGCTGCGCCGACACCGACGTCTACTCCCGGATGTACGCGGACCACGCCGAGGTGGAGCGCATCGGGCAGCGCACCGAGACGCCGCTGCCCGACCCGGAGCTGGACGGCCGCCGTCGTGAACTTCCGTTCATTCTCTGCGAGTACGCGCATGCGATGGGCAACGGTCCGGGCGGGCTGAGCGAGTACCAGCGGCTGTTCGAGAGATATGAGCGCTGTCAGGGCGGCTTCGTATGGGAGTGGATCGACCATGGGCTGCGGCAGCAGACGCCCGACGGCGAGGTGTTCCACGCCTATGGAGGCGACTTCGGCGAGGAGCTGCACGACGGGAACTTCGTCTGCGACGGGCTGGTGTTTCCCGATCGGACACCGTCACCCGGGCTGATCGAATTCAAGAAGGTCATCGAGCCGGTACGGATCGAGGGCAGCGGCAGTGGGGGTGGCAGCGCGGACGGCTCGGGCGGGCCGGGCGAGGCGGGCGGCGCGGCCGACACGGTGCGGATCACCAACCTGCACGACTTCGCCGACCTCGATCACCTCGCGTTCCGCTGGACCTACGAGGTGGAGGGCGAGGTGCGCGGGGAGGGCGGGCTCGTGGTGCCGCCTCTCGCGCCCGGCGAGTCGGCGGAACTGAAGCTGCCGGCGCCGCCCGTCGTGGCGGACGACGGCGGGGAGGCGTTCTGGACGGTGCGGGCCGTACTGGCCGAGGACACCGCATGGGCCAAGGCCGGGCACGAGGTCGCCTGGGGCCAGCTGCGAGCCGCCGCCCGCCGCACCGCCGCTCCCCCGGCGGCCGCCCCGGCCCTGGCCGCCCCGCGCCGCGGCGAGGGCAATGTGATCCTCCTCGGCCCGGGGATCTTCGACGCCACCACGGGAACGCTCGGCTATCTGGACGGCATCCGGCTCACCGGGCCCCGGCTCGACGTATGGCGGGCGCCGACCGACAACGACGAGGCCGCGCCCTGGCAGCCGGATCCGCGCCCGGCCACCGAATGGCGGCGGCTCGGCCTGCACCGTATGCGGCACCGCGTCGACGCCGTCGAGACCGGACCGGACGCCCTGGTGGTACGCACCCGGGTCGCGCCGGCCGCTACGGATCTGGCGCTGCGCACGGTCTATCGCTGGACCGCGGAACGGGACGTACTGCGCCTGGAGCTGGCCGTGGACCCGGAGGGCGACTGGCCGGCGCCGCTGCCGCGGCTGGGCGTGCGGATGTCGGTCTGCGCCAGCCTGCGGCTCGCCGAGTGGTACGGCGGCGGGCCCGGCGAGGGCTATCCCGACACCCGGGCCGCGGCGCGGGTGGGCCGGTGGTCGATGCCGGTGGACGCGATGCAGACGCCGTACGTCCGGCCGCAGGAGAACGGCGCGCGGCCCGGTGTGCGGTGGGCTCGGCTGACCCGTTCCGACGGCTTGGGGATGCGGATCGAGGGCGACCCGGAGTTCTACTTCACCGCGCGGCGGTGGCCCGTGGAGGAGCTGGACGCGGCAAGGCACACCACTGATCTCACCCCCGGCGATGCGGTGTGGCTGCATCTCGATCATGCGCAGCACGGCATCGGCAGCCAGTCGTGCGGGCCGGGGGTGCTGCCGCAGCACCGGCTGGAGGTGGCGCCGGCCCGGTTCTCGTTCGGGTTCTCCTCGCTGCGCGGGGCCTCGCCTTTCGCCGGTTCCTGAGCTCGGTGAACCATGCGGCGCACGGCGTTACGATCCGGATCAAGCAGGCCCGACTCCAACAGGAATCAACGACCCCGACAGGAATCGAATCAAACGGACACCGCGTGGCCGTCCAGCAGCGCCACCCCGCACCACCGAAAGGTTCCCTCCCCATGGCCAGCACGCCCCCGACGCTCGCCGAAGCCCTCGCCGCGGGGCCGGTCGTCCTCGACGGCGGGCTGTCCAACCAGCTGGAGGCGGCCGGGCACGACCTGAGCGATGCGCTCTGGTCGGCCCGGCTGCTCGCCGAGGACCCGGAGGCGGTCGTCCGCGCTCATCTCGCGTACTACGAGGCGGGAGCACAGGTCGCGATCACCTCCAGCTACCAGGCGACGTTCGAGGGCTTCGCGCGGCGCGGCATCGGCACCGAGGAGGCCGCGGCGCTGCTGGGCCGCAGTGTGGAGTTGGCGCGCGAGGCGGCCCGGCGGGCGCTGGCGGGCGGGATCGCCGGGCCGCTGTACGTCGCGGCGTCGGCGGGCCCGTACGGGGCGATGCTGGCGGACGGTTCGGAGTACCGCGGCCGCTACGGGCTGTCGGTCGACGAGCTGGCGCGCTTCCACCGTCCGCGCCTGGAGGTGCTGGCCGCCGCCCGGCCCGATGTGCTGGCACTGGAGACGGTGCCGGACGCCGACGAGGCCCGTGCGCTGCTGCGGGCGGTGCGCGGGCTGGGCGTCCCGGCCTATCTGTCGTACAGCGTCGCGGGGGGCCGCACCCGGGCCGGGCAGCCGCTGGCGGAGGCGTTCGCGGTGGCGGCGGACGCGGACGAGGTGATCGCGGTCGGCGTGAACTGCTGCACGCCGGACTACGCGGACGGCGCGGTGGAGCTCGCGGCGCGGATCACCGGCAAGCCGGTGGTGGTCTATCCGAACAGCGGGGAGAGCTGGGACGCGGAGGCGCGGGAGTGGTGCGGCAGCCCGGCGTTCCGCGCGGATCGGGTCGCCTCGTGGGCCGCGTCCGGCGCCCGGCTCATCGGAGGCTGCTGCCGGGTGGGACCGGCGGCGATCGCCGAGCTGGCGGCCGTCCTGAAGGGCTGAGCGCGCGGTCCCGGCCCCGGACGCGGGCCGGAGGCGTTACACAGACGCAACCCGCGTAGCGGCGACATATGCCCTGGCCGGTGGCAGTATGCAGGCCATCTCGCAGCACCTCGGCTTGACCGAATTGGCTTGATTGATCTTCGTCCCGCTCTGGAGGACCCGTGTCCGCTCGCTCCTCGTTGCCTGTCATAGCCGCCCTCGCGGCCGTCGCCGTTCTGGCGGGGTGCAGCAGCACCAAGTCCGACGGCAAGAATGGGTCCGGCGGCCTGAAACTGATCTCCTCCGGGACGCTCAAGACCTGCACCCACCTTCCGTACGCTCCGTTCCAGGTGAAGAAGGACGGCAAGGTCGTCGGGTTCGATGTGGACCTGGTGGATCTGGTGGCGAAGGATCTGGGGGTCAAGCAGGAGATCGTCAACACCCCCTTCGAGGGCATCGAGACCGGCCAGGACTTCAATATCCGCAAGTGCGACCTGGCCGCCGCGGGCATGACGATCACGCCTGAGCGGGACAAGGTCATGGACTTCTCCGACCCCTATTTCAACGCCACTCAGGCCCTTCTGACGAAGGCCGGCAAGCCCGCCAAGAAGGTCGAGGACCTCAAGGGCAAGAAGCTCGGCTACCAGAAGGCCACGACCGGCGGCATCTACGCCAAGGAGCACGGCAAGGGCGTGGAACTGGTCGAGTTCGAGGATCTGGGGCTGCTGCTGACCGCGGTGAAGTCGGGCCAGGTCGACGCCGGAATCAACGACAACGGTGTGCTCTTCGACTATGTGAAGTCGAACCCGGACACCAAGGTGACCGCGGAATTCAACACCGGTGAGCACTACGGAATCGGCGTCCAGACCGGGAACGACGCGCTGCGCAAGAAGATCAACGCGGTCATCAAGAAGGCGAAGTCGGACGGAAGCTACGACCGGATCTACAAGAAGTGGTTCGGCGCCACCCCGCAGAGCTGACCCTGCCGCGTAAACGCAAGGCATCGCGGAACGCTGCGCGCCGCATCGCGCGCAGCGTTCCGCAGCAATGATCGGAGAAGGTCGGCCCTCATGCCCCTGTCCAAACGACGGCGCGCGCGGATCATCCGCGGCGTGCAATACGGCGTCCTGGTCGCCGCCGTAGTGATATTCGCGCTGGTCGCCGACTGGCACCAGCTGCGGACGGCGTTTTTCGACGTCAATGTCGCCAAGGCCCTGTTCCCGGACATCATCACCACGGCGCTGGTCAACACGGTCCTCTACACCCTGCTCGGTTTCGGGTTCGGACTCGCGCTCGGTCTGGTGCTCGCGCTGATGCGGCTGTCGTCGGTGCCGCCGTACCGCTGGATCGCCGTCACCTATATCGAGTTCTTCCGCGGGATTCCGGCACTGCTGGTATTCATCGCGCTCGGCTTCGGTGTGCCGCTGGCTTTCGAAGTGGCGCTCGATATGAACGTCACGGTGATGCTGTCGCTCGGTCTGGTGGGCGCCGCGTATATGGCGGAGACCATCCGGGCGGGTATTCAGGCGGTCCCCAAGGGGCAGACGGAAGCGGCCCGTTCGCTGGGCATGTCGCACGGCCGGGCGATGCTCTCGATCGTCATCCCGCAGGCGTTCCGTATCGTTCTGCCGCCGCTGACCAACGAGCTGATCCTGCTGACCAAGGATTCCTCTCTCGTCTATCTGCTGGGGCTTTCCCTCGGCCAGTTCGAGCTGGCCAACTTCGGCCGGGACGCGCTCAATGAGCACAAGAGCCTGACCCCGATCCTGATCGCGGGACTGCTCTATCTCGTGATCACCCTCCCGCTCGGCCAGGTGGTCCGGCGGCTCGAGGCCCGTACGGCGAAGGCCAGGTGACCGGCATGACGCAGGACAAGGCCGAGCAGAAGGCCGTGGAGAAAGCCGTGCAGAAGGAAACAGCCAAGGACGCCGCTCCGGAGAATTCCGGGGACGCCAAGGCGATCGATGTGCAGGGTCTGCACAAGGCGTTCGGCGAGCTGGAGGTGCTGCGCGGAATCGACTTCTCCGTGGCACGCGGCGAGGTGGTGTGCATCATCGGGCCCTCGGGTTCCGGTAAGTCGACGCTGCTGCGCTGTGTGAACCTGCTGGAGGAGCCGAGCTCCGGCCGGGTCACGGTGGCCGGCACCGAGGTCACCGACCCGGACGTGGACATCGATCTGGTCCGGCGCCGGATCGGCATGGTCTTCCAGTCCTTCAACCTCTTTCCGCATCTGACCGTGCTGGAGAATCTCACGATCGCCCAGCGACGCGTGCTGCGGCGGGACCGCGCGGAGGCGGACCGTATCGCCCGCGTCAATCTCGAACGGGTGGGCCTGGGCGAGAAGGAGGCGTCCTACCCGGCGCAGCTTTCGGGCGGGCAGCAGCAGCGGGTGGCCATCGCCCGTGCGCTGTCCATGGACCCGGAGCTGATGCTCTTCGACGAGCCGACCTCGGCGCTCGACCCGGAGCTGGTCGGCGACGTGCTGGCGGTGATGCGTTCACTGGCGGACGAGGGCATGACGATGCTGGTCGTCACCCATGAGATGAGCTTCGCCCGGGAGGTCGCCGACCGGGTGGTCTTCATGGACGGCGGAGTGATCGTCGAGGAGGGCATCCCGGAGCGGGTGGTGGGCGATCCGCAGCACGAGCGGACCCGCACGTTCCTGGCGCGGGTGCTCGACCCGGCAGCAGCCGAGGTGGGCGAGGTCGCGGACACCGGGCCGACGGGCAAGCGCGTCGACCGCTGAGCGGGAGGGCCGATGTCGCAGACAACGACTTCGGCATGACGGACGGCCCTGACGTGTTCGACGATCAGGGCCGTCTCGTGGACAGCGGGGTGCCGGCACCTCCAGCGATGGTGACGACCGGCCGGCTCAGGAAAGCGGCTTGGTGAGCTTCTTGGTGCCGGAGCGGTTCGCCGTCAGGCTGCAGCTGACGGTCTTGATGCCCATCTTGTAGCCGCTGATGTTGGGGTACAGGACGTAGGTGCCCTCGGCGGTTCCGGCGGGTTGTTTGGCCGCCTTGCGCTCCAGGTCGTCCTGGCACAGCGAGGACGCCTTCGCCTTGATGGCGGAGCTGGTCGTGAAGCCGGAGCCCAGACGGTGGGTGCTGACGGCCTCGGCATCGTGCGGGCCGTTGCAGGAGGCCGCCGTGATCTCACCGCCGCCGCCCGGCGGGATGTCGTAGCAGTCGCCGACCTTCAGCTGGAAGTAGGGGATCCTGCTGCTGGAGGGCGAGGGCGTGGCGCTCTGGTAGCTGCTGTCGGTCGGCGTCGCGGACGGGGTGGCGGACGCGCTCCCGGACGGTGTCGCGCTGGTGCTGGAACTGGACGGCTTCGCGCGGACGTTCTCGTCGTCATCGCCGTTGGCCATCACGAAGGCGACGATGACGGCGGCCACCACGATCACACCGCCGCCGATGATCGCCGCGATGGTCTTGCCGTTGCCGCCGCCTCCGGGCGGGCCGCCGGGCTGCTGCCAACCACCCGGGCCGCCGGGGCCGGGCGGGCCGTAGCCGCCGCCCGATGACGGGCCGTAAGCACCCGGAGGCTGGCCGCCGGCCGGCGGCCCGTATCCACCCTGGCCCTGGCCGTATCCGCCCTGGCCGTCACCGCCTTGCCCCGGGGCACCCTGGCCCGGGGCGCCCTGGCCGTAACCACCGGCAGGCGGGCCGAAGCCACCGGCACCCTCGTTGGGCGGCTGGTTCTGCGGTGGCGGCGGAGGCGGGGGAAAACTCATGGCAGGAATGATCGCTTCTTTACGAGGTTTTGAGGGACACGGTGACCAACCTGGAACAATTTCCGTCTGAGACATTCGGCCCGTGGGCACGGTTGGCGACAGTCGGCTAGACGAGTCATAGGACTTATCCGTCCTGCCACCCTACGGCCCGGAGGTTCTGCGTGTTCACCGACCTGCCCCTGGACGAGCTGCGCCGTTACCGCCCACCGCTTCCCGAACCGGCCGGGTTCGACGCGTTCTGGGAGCGCACCCTCGCCGCGGCCCGCGCGCATGACCTCGACGCCCGCTTCACCGACGTCGACTCCGGGCTCGGCTTGCTGCACAGCTACGACGTGGCGTTCTCCGGATTCGGCGGACACCGTATCCGCGGCTGGTTCCTGATCCCGCGACAGGCCGCCGGTCCACTGCCGTGCGTGGTGCAGTACCTCGGCTACGGAGGCGGGCGGCTGCTGCCGCACGACTGGCTGCTGTGGCCGTCGGCGGGATACGCGACGCTGGTCATGGACACCCGCGGGCAGAGCGGCCCCGACCGGCCCGGTGACACCCCCGACCCGGTCGGCTCCAGCAATCCGGGCGTCCCCGGCAAGATGACCCAGGGGCTGCTGGACCCCGATGACTACTACTACCGACGGCTGTTCACCGACGCGGTCCGCGCCGTGGAGGTGGCGCGCCAACACCCCGCGGTGGACCCCGCCCGGATCGTGGTCGCGGGCCACAGCCAGGGAGGCGGCCTCGCCCTCGCGATGACGGGCCTGGTGCCCGATCTGGCGGGGGCGCTGATCCATGTGCCGTTCCTGACCCATATCCGACGCGCCGTCGACATCACGGACGCGGGCCCGTACGGCGAACTCACCCGCTATTTCGCGGGCGCACGCACCCACATCGACACCGCCCTGCACACTCTGGACCACTTCGACGGCCTCAACTTCGCGGTCCGCGCGAGCGCGCCCGCGCTCTTCGGCACGGCGCTGCGCGACGCCGTCGTGCCGCCCTCCACCGGCTTCGCCGCGTTCCACCACTACGCAGGCGAGAAGAAGCTCGAGGTGTGGCGGTTCAACGCCCATGAAGGGGGCGGCGGTCAGCAGCGGGCGGCCGAAATCCGGTTCCTGCGCGAGCTGTTCGGCCGAGGGGCCTGAGCCTCGGCCGTCCTCGGCGGGTGGGCCGGGCCGGCTCGCTCAGACGCACGGTACGCGGCGGCCTGACGTCGAATGGCCGAGGGGCGCCGCAGCCGACTCCCCCTCCCACTACGACTCCGACTCTCCGACTCCTTCGGACATTCGCCGGGCGTTGGTTCATCAGGCGTGAATACGTCAGGCGTTATTTTGTCAGGGCGCTTTACGAAATTTGCCGCGCTCAAACTAATATGCGGCAGCACACCGGGGACACCCCTGGAAGCACCGGTCCGCCAAGGGAGAGAGCACGATGGGCGCACAGTCAGAGGGACCGCTCGTCGTCGGCGTGGACAGCTCCACCCAGTCCACCAAGACGCTGGTCGTGGACGCGGAGACCGGTCTGGTCATCGCCCGGGGCCAGGCGCCGCACACCGTCAGCGGCGACGGCAAGGAGAGCGACCCGGAGCAGTGGTGGCAGGCGCTGGGCGAGGCGCTGCGGCAGTGCGGTGACGCGGCGCGGCAGGCCTCCGCGGTGTCCGTCGGCGGGCAGCAGCACGGCCTGGTCGCACTGGACGCGGCCGGCGAGGTGGTGCGTCCCGCGCTGCTCTGGAACGACGTACGCCCCGCGCCCCAAAGCGAGCGGCTGACCGAGGAGTTGGGGGGCGCGAAGGTCTGGGCGGAGCGGATCGGCATCGTGCCGCGGCCCGCCTTCACCGTCGCCAAGTGGGCCTGGCTGCGGGAGAACGAGCCGGCCGCGGCCGCCGCCACGACCGCGGTGCGGCTGCCGCACGACTACCTCACCCAGCGGCTGACCGGCCAGAGCGTCACCGACCGCGGCGACGCGTCGGGGACCGGCTGGTGGGCATCGTCCACCCAGTCCTACGACACCGAGATCCTGGAGCATGTCGGGCTGTCCCCGGACGCGCTGCCGCGGGTGGCGCTGCCCGGAGAGGCCGCCGGCACCGTACGTACCGAAGAGCTGCCGCTGCCCCATGGCGCGCTGGTGGCGGCCGGCACCGGTGACAACATGGCGGCGGCGCTCGGCCTGGGGCTGCGCCCCGGTCAGCCGGTGCTGAGCCTGGGCACCTCCGGGACGGTCTACGCGGTCTCCACGCACCGGCCCACGGACCCGACCGGCATGGTCGCGGGGTTCGCCGACGCGCGCGGCGACTGGCTGCCGCTCGCCTGCACCCTGAACTGCACGCTCGCCGTGGACCGGGTGGCGGCGCTGCTGGGCCGCGACCGCGAGGCGGTCGAGCCCGGTGGCAGCGCGGTGATGCTGCCCTTCCTCGACGGCGAACGGACCCCGAACCTGCCGCACGCCTCGGGACTGGTGCACGGTCTGCGGCACAGCACCACGGCCGGTCAGCTGCTCCAGGCGGCGTACGACGGGTCGGTGTTCGCCCTGTTGCAGGCCCTGGACCAGGTGCTGGACGGGGACGCCGGGGCCGATACGCCGCTGCTGCTGATCGGCGGCGGCGCCAAGGGCCGGGCCTGGCGGGAGACCGTACGACGGCTGTCCGGGCGCCCGGTGGTGGTGCCGCAGGCGAAGGAGCTGGTCGCGCTCGGGGCGGCGGCGCAGGCGGCCGGGCTGCTGCTGGGCGAGGATCCGGCGGCGGTGGCGCGCCGTTGGGGGACGACGCGCGGCGCGGAGTACCCGGCGGTCGAGCGGGACGGCGCCGCCTGGGAGCGGCTGGCCGCGACGCTGGAGAGCGGCGGGGCGCTGCTGCGGGGGTGAGGGCGGGGGAGGTATTGGGAGCTTCTTTCCGCGCCGCGGGCACTTTTTGACGATGCGCTTTCCGCCGGCGCCTCGACACACTCTCCCCCCGGCCGAATCCGCTAAACCTTTCCATGGAAAGAGATTTCCATGCCACTCGTTCGAGCGATTGTGCCGATAAAAAGCGCGCCACTATCTTCGGCTGGGCGGGCTGCCGACGTACTCCCCTGAATGGGACATCGATCCGGTCGCGTCGCACCCTCGAACGAGTTAGGCGGAGCATTGTGACGATTACCGACCAGACGTTAAGCGGAAGCTCTGAAGATACCCCGAATTCAAGTCTCAGCACCACTGCTGCGCGGAATTTGGCGACCACCACCAAAACCCCGCCGCAGATGCAGGGCATCACGTCCCGCTGGCTGCTGCGGCTGCTGCCCTGGGTGCAGGTCTCCGGCGGTACGTACCGGGTGAACCGCCGGCTGTCGTACACCCTCGGCGACGGGCGCATCGACTTCGCCATCAGCGGCACCGACGTCGCGATCATCCCCGACGAGCTGCGCGAACTGCCCGCGCTGCGGGACTTCACCGATACCGATGTACTCGGTGCGCTGGGCGCGCGCTTCACCCGGCACGAGTACGCCCCCGGCGACCTGATCGCCGAGGCCGGCCACCCCGGGGACCGGCTGGTGCTGATCGCGCACGGCCGGGTCGACCGCATCGGCACCGGCAAATACGGCGACGAGACCGCGCTGGAGGCGCTGGCCGGCGGCGACCACCTGGGTGACCATGTGCTCACCAGCCCCGACGGGACCTGGGAGTTCAGCTACCGCGCGGTGACGAGGGTGACCGTGATGGCGCTGGCCCGGGAGGCCGCACACGAGGTCATCGGCCGTTCGCCGGGACTTCAGGAGCATCTCTCGGCGGACGGGCAGGGCCCGGCGCGCCCGGTCAACGCGAGCGGCGAAGCGGCGGTCTCCGTCCTGTCGGGGCACCACGGCGAGCCGTCCCTGCCCAGCACCTTCGTCGACTACGACCTGGCGCCACGGGAGTACGAACTCAGCGTCGCGCAGACCGTGCTGCGCACCCACACCCGGGTCGGGGACCTCTACAACGACCCGATGAACCAGGTCGAGGAGCAGCTCAAGCTGACCATCCAGGCGCTGCGCGAGCGCCAGGAACACGAGATGATCAACAATCCGGAGTTCGGATTGCTGGCCAACGCCGATCTCAAGCAGCGCATCCACACCCGTACCGGCCCGCCCACCCCCGACGACCTCGACGACCTGCTGGCGACGGTCTGGAAGGACCCGGGCTTTCTGCTCGCCCATCCGAGGACGATCGCGGCGATCGCCCGGCAGTGCAACTCCCGTGGGCTGTACCCGACAGCGGTCGATTTCAACGGGCATTCACTGCCGTCGTGGCGTGGCGTGCCCATCTTCCCGTGCAACAAAATCCCGGTGACGAAGGAGCAGACGAGTTCCATTCTGCTGATGCGCACCGGCGAGGAGAAGCAGGGCGTCGTCGGACTGCACCAGAACGGAATTCCGGATGAATACGAGCCGGGTCTGTCGGTGCGTTTCATGGGAGTCGACGAGCGGGCCATCGTCAACTACCTGGTGAGCGCCTACTATTCGGCGGCGATTCTCGTACCCGATGCGCTGGGCGTCCTCGAAGACGTGGAAATCGGGCACTGAGAATGCACGGAAAGATGCGCGGAAATATGCACGGAAAGACACACGGAAGGAAATAGCGCGCCGTCATGCGGCCCTTTCGCAGGGCGTCGACGTGCCCGAGGGGCTCGCCGTAGCCCGCCCGTACTCACGCACCCCCCTAGCACCTACCAGAACAGGTGAGCTTTCTTCATGACCACATCGGTGGACCCGACGTCCGTCCCGCAGCCCTCCGAGATCCAGCAGAACCGTTCCAGCCTGGACACCTCGGCGGCGCGCAAGCTGGCGACCACGACCAAGACCGTCCCGCAGATGCAGGGCATCTCGTCCCGCTGGCTGCTGCGCATCCTGCCGTGGACGCAGGTCTCCGGCGGTACCTATCGGGTCAACCGCCGGCTTACCCACACGCTCGGCGACGGCCGGGTGGAGTTCATCACGGAGGGCTCCGAAGTCCGGGTGATTCCCGCGGAGTTGCGGGAGATGACTCCGCTGCGGAGCTTTGACGACGCCGCGACGCTGGAGTCGCTGGCCGGCCGGTTCGTCCAGCAGGAGTACGCGCCGGGCGATGCCATCGCCGAGCAGGGCCGGCCCGCCGACCGGGTCGTCCTGATCGCGCACGGCAAGCTGAACAAGCTCGGCACCGGCAAGTACGGCGACGAGACGGTCCTGGGGGTGCTGGCCGACGGTGACGCGATCGGCGAGGCGGCGCTGCTGGACGCCGACGCGGAGTGGGAGCACACCGTGCGGGCGGTGACCCGGGTGACCGTGCTGTCCCTGCCGCGCAGCGAGTACGAAGCGGTGCTCGACCGGTCGCAGGCGCTGCGCGACCATATCGACGCCTTCCGCTCGGCGCTGGTCCCGCCGCAGAACAAGCACGGTGAGGCGGCCATCGAGCTGGCCTCGGGACATGTCGGCGAGCCGGAGCTGCCGGGCACCTTCGTCGACTACGACCGGGGGCCGCGGGAGTACGAACTGAGTGTCGCGCAGACCGTGTTGAAGATTCACTCGCGGGTCGCGGACCTCTACAACGACCCGATGAACCAGCTGGACCAGCAGCTGCGGCTGACCGTGGAGGCGCTGCGCGAGCGCCAGGAACACGAGATGATCAACAACCGCGAGTTCGGGCTGCTGCACAACGCCGATCTCAAGCAGCGCATTCACACCCGCAGCGGTCCGCCCACCCCGGACGACCTCGACGAGCTGATCTCGCGGCGCCGTAAGACCCAGTTCCTGCTGGCGCATCCGCGGACGATCGCGGCGATCGGGCGGGAGTGGAACGCGCGCGGAATCTATCCGACGGGTGCGGAGGTCAACGGTGCGGGGGTCCGCGCGTGGCGGGGGATTCCGCTGCTGCCGTGCAACAAGATCCCGATCAATCCGGACCAGACCAGTTCCATTCTCGCGATGCGTGTCGGCGAGGAGAACCAGGGTGTGATCGGGCTGCACCAGACCGGCATCCCGGACGAATACCAGCCGGGGCTTTCCGTGCGTTTCATGGGCATCAACGAGCAGGCCATCATCAAGTACCTGGTCAGCGCCTATTACTCGGCGGCGGTGCTGGTGCCGGACGCGCTGGGCATTCTGGAGGACGTGGAGATCGGTCACTGACCGGAAGTCCGGTGCACCCGGGTGCCGAAGCCCTCCCTGCGGCCAGGGATGCGGGGTGTGGCACCCGGGTGACGGCCAATCAGGTGTGTTCAGTGGTACCGGACTTCTGACCTGCGTTGTTCCGTCTTTGGTCAAGGCCATTGGCAGATCGGCCATTCCCTTGGCAGGGGGTGTCCTGTTGCGCATGATGAACGCATCACATGTGCGTGACATGTACGCGACCCTCTCGGTCATTGTCAGGAGTTCACATGGAGCACGACCGCCCCCTCCCGGCCCGACGACGTCTGCTCACCGGCGCGGCCGCGCTCGCCGTGGCCGCCGCACTCACCCCGCTCACGGCAACCGCCGCACACGCGACGCCGCTCCCCGACGACCCGTCCGGCGACACTCCCGGACGCGACTGCCCGCCGGACGGTACCCCTTCGGACAGCACCACTCCGGACGGCACCGCTCCGGACGAGGCGACTCCGGACGGCGTTCTCGAGGGCGGCGCCGGCGGCTATCCCCCCTGCCACTGGGTTCCGGCCGACCCGGCCAACTACACAGCCGCCGACCGTCCGACGCAGTATCCGGTCGATCTGGTCGTGGTGCATGTGACCCAGGAGACCTACGACGACACCATCCGGCTGTTCCAGGACCCGAACCACAAGGCGGCCGCGCACTATCTCGTACGGTCCGAGGACGGCTACATCGCACAGTGCGTACGCGAGCGGGACGTCGGCTGGCACGCCGGCAACTGGGACTTCAACACCCGCAGCATCGGCATCGAGCACGAGGGCTGGATCGACAAGCCGGAGTACTTCACCGACGCGCTCTACGAGCAGTCCGCGCTGCTGACCGCGGCCGTCTGCGACCGCTACGGCATCCCCAAGGACCGGGAGCACATCATCGGCCATGTCGAGGTGCCCGGCACCGACCACAAGGACCCGGGCGACTACTGGGACTGGGCCCGGTACATCGATCTGGTCAACGCCGCGACATCCTCCTGGCACTCCGTCACATGACGCCGTGCGCAGTGTCGCGAAGGAACGCCTCCAGGCCCGGCAGGTCGTCGGAGTTGAGGTAGTCGGCGCCCGCGTCCAGCAGCGCCTGCCAGACCGCCTCGCGCTCCGGGCCGGCCGCGTCCGGTGTCGCCCAGAAGCGCAGCCTGCGGCGTTCGGCATGGGCGGCGGACACCATCTGCCGCAGCCGGGCCCGCTCGTCGCGGGGCATCGGCCCGTGGCCCTGCCAGCGGAAGGTGTCGGTCCAGGACGTGGAGATCAGCGGGGCGAACGACGCGGGGGCGGCGGTGCCGAGATCCTCCGGGCGGCCGTCGTAGAACGCGTACCGCACCCGCTCGGCTTCCATGGGCGCGCGGGCGCCGCGGTCACCGGAGATCACCGCGGTGACCGGCCCGCTCCTGACCCGGCCGCCGGTGCAGACGCTGAGCAGTTCCCGGTAGCGGTGCAGTACGCGCGACAGGGCGCGATAGGTGGGGTCGCCCGCGGTCTTGATGTCTATCAGCAGCTGGAGCGACAGGCGGTGGCCCTGGTAGACCGTTCCGCCGTTGGCCTGAACGCGTCGGCGCAACGGCGCGAGATAGAGCGATTCCAGGGTGCGGGACGGGTCGAGGTCCGCTTCCTCGTGGGCGACCAGCAGCCGGCCGTCGACGAGCCAGATGTCCGCCTCCACGCTGCCGAAGCCGTGGTCGAGGGCGTCGAGAAGCGGCCGGGGGTGCTCGTAGTCGTTGTGCGCGTGGGCGCGCGGCAGCGGTGCGGGGCCGCCCGTGGCGGTGCGGTCGAGGGCGGCGGCGGGCAGGCTCTCTCCGGTGGCCAGGCCCGCGACGAGGGCGGCGGCGAGCGACACGACGGCCGTTCGGCGAGTGTACGAATTCATGACATCTCCAGGTCATAGTGGGCGTCTACGGCACCTGGGACAGTTGGCGCGACGTCAGGGGGGCTCGTGAAGCAGCGATTCGGTCGTGTTCGCGCGGTGCTGACGGTGCTGGTGGCGTGGGGCGTGCTGGTCGGCGGTGGGGTGGCCGGCGGCACTCGGGCCACCGCCGCCGGCGACACCTTGGTCCGGTCGGATGCCGTGCCGGTGGCGCCCGGTGTGGAGTACGGCGAATTCCGGATGACGGTGCCGCGCGGTGTCGCGCACGGGCATCTGCTGACGGTCGATCTCGCCGATCCGCGGGTCTCGGTGGATCTGCTGTATCCGGAGGCGGTCGGTGCGCGCTGGCCGGTGTCGGAACTGGCCGCGGTGCGGGGCGCGGTGGGCGCCGTCAACGGCGACTTCTTCCATATCAACGAGACCCAGCACCCGGGCGTGGAGGCGACCGGCGCGCCGGTGGGGCCGGCGGTCGCGGCCGGGCGGGGGTTGAAGGGCGCGGTGCCCGACGGGCAGCGGTTCGGGCCGGTGATGCCGCCCGGCGCGTCCACCGAGGATGTCATCGGGGTGGGTTACGACCGCCGGGCGCGGCTGGACCGGCTGACGCTGCGCGGTGCGGTGCGGACCGCCGAGGGGACGCTGCCGCTGCGCGGGCTCAACCAGTACGCGCTGCCGGTGGACGGTATCGGGGCGTACACCGCGCGGTGGGGGCTCGCGTCCCGGGTGCGGGCGACCTGCGGTACGGATGCCGACCGGGCGGCGCCGTGCAGCGCGGAGACCGCCGAGGTGACGGTCAGCCATGGGCGGGTGGTGGCGCTCTCGGAGCGGCCGGGCGGTGGCGGGATCGCCCCGGGGAGTGTGGTGCTGGTGGGCCGGGAGGAAGGGGCGCGGCAGCTGCGCGAGCTGCGCATCGGTGATCCGGTGAGTGTCGGCCACCGGCTCGTGGGCCGGGGGCCGTCGCCGCTGCGATGTGCGGTCGGCGGCTTCCCGATCGTGCGGGACGACCGTCCGGTGGCCGGTCTGGACACGGTCACCGCCGCGGTGCGTACCGCCGCGGGGACCGGGGGCGGCGGCCGGCTGCTGTATCTGATGGCGCTGGACGGGGCGCCTGGTCAGGCCGGCCTGACGGTGCGTGAACTGGCTGATCTGATGGCCGTGTTGGGTGCGCGGGACGCGGTCGACCTGGACGGCGGCGGGTCCTCGACGCTGGTCACCGGCGATCCGTACGACCCGGATGGCGGCGGGATCACGGTACGCAACCACCCTTCGGGCGGCGTGGAGCGTCCGGTGCCGAACGCGATCGGGGTCTTCTCACTCGGTTGGTGAGACCGGTGCCGGGGTGTCGTCGGCGCCGGCGGTGCGCATCCGGCCGAAGGCGTAGACGCAGCCGGCCAGTGCGAGGTCGGAGAGCAGCATGAAGCCGATGGCGTAGGAGCCCTTGGTGCCGTAGACCGCGCCCATGACCAGCGGCGGAACGAAGCCGCCGAGGCCGCCGCAGGCGCCGACGATGCCGGTGACGCTGCCGACCCGGGCCTGTGGTGTCACCCGTGCGAGCAGGGCGATGATCGCGCCGCTGGAGGCGCCCAGGCCCGCCGCCATGACCAGGAAGTCGAGGGTGCCCAGCGGGTGCAGCATCGGGTCCAGGGCCTGGACCACGGCGAACAGGGCCACCGCGCCGAGCGCCCAGGCGGTGACCACGGCCGGGTGCGCCCGGTCGGCGCACCAGCCGCCGATGGGCCGGAAGACGACGGTGACCAGCGCGAATCCGGCGGCGCTGGTGCCGGCGTGGACGGCGCCGACGTCGTACCAGGTCTGCAGATACGTCGGCAGATAGACGCCGAACGCGACGATGCCGCCGAAGCCGACCGCGTACAGCGCGGCCAGTTCCCAGGTGATGCGGAGCCGGCCGGCGGCGGCGAGGCGGGTGGCGAGGGAGCTCTGCGGGACGGGCCGGTCGGGGGCGTCGGTGATTATCAGCGCGGCCAGCATCGCGAAGACGGCGAGCGCCATGGCGACGACGAGGTACGGCAGGTTCTCGTCGTATCTGTGGATGCGGGGGGTGAGATATGCGGAGAGCGCGACGCCGCCCATGCCCATTCCGAAGATGCCCAGTGCCAGGCCTCGTCTGCCGGGCGGGAACCAGCCGTTGACGAGGGGGACGCCGATGGCGAAGGTGGTGCCGCCGAGGCCCAGCAGGAAGGCGGCGGCGAGCAGTGCGGCGTAGTTGTGCCGGGCGGGGATGAGCAGCAGTACCGGCACGATGGTGAGCCCGGAGACCAGGGGGAACATCAGCCGGGCCCCGTACCGGTCGGTGAGCGCGCCGACCGGCACCCGGCCCAGCGCGCCGACCACCACCGGCGCCGCCACCAGCACCGCCTCCTCGAAGCTGGTCAGGCCGAGGGCGGCCTTGAAGGCGTGGCCGAGGGGGGAGATGAGGTTCCAGGCCCAGAAGGTGATGGTGAAACCGAGGGTGGCGAGGGTGAGGTTGCGGTAGGCGGCCACCGTCACGGGCGCACGCTGCTCACCACATCCGCCGCGCCGGCGAGGCCGTTGTGAATCTCCGGTGCGAGGCTGCTGCTCGCCAGGTAGAAGCCGAGCAGCCCGCATACCAGGGCGTGCGAGATCTTGAGATTTCCGGTGCGCAGGAAGATAGCCACCAAGATCACCAGTAGGAGCACGATCGAGATCGAAATAGCCATGGGACACCTCCTCTACCGCCGCCCGAACGGGCGGCAATGGGTGGCCAGTTTGGCGTATTTCGGGTATGCGCTGTTTGAGGCGGGATGCTCCGATCAGGTGATGACTGGCTTTTTGATGGCCACCGTCCGTGACGCTCTGGCCGCACATCGCCACCCCACACTCCCGTCATGTGACGTGGATCACGTCACTCCCCGCAACGGCGCACCGCGATCGGCCGTCTTAGCGGCCGACATCGCCCCCCACCGCACCGCTGACGGAAAGCCGCAGATGAGTCAGACCCCCCTCCCCCGCCGCCCGCGGCCTTCCCGGTCGCCGCGCGCCGCCCGCGCACTGATCCCGTTGATCGGTATGGCCGCGCTCACCGCGTGCGGCGGCAGTGCGGCGTCGGCGCCCAAGGGCGACCCGGTGACGGTGGGGCTGGGCGCGGCGAGCGGCACCAAGACCGTGCAGGCCGGTGACCGGATCAAGGTGACGGCGGCGGGCGGGGTGCTGACCGAGGTGACGGTCACCGATCCCCAGGGCCGGCGGCTGACCGGCCGACTCGGGCACGGCGGCACGGTGTGGATCTCCAGCGCGAAGGCCGCGCCGGGAACCAAGTACTCCGTGGTCGCCAGGACGAAGAACGCACAGGGCGGCACGTTCGACGCCAAGGAGTCGCTGACCACGGCCAAGGCGGACAAGCTCAACAAGCTGGTGCTCAATCCCGGCTCGCAGGGCGCCACGGTCGGCATCGCCCAGCCCATCATGATCACCTTTGACTTCCCGGTGACCGACCGGGCCGCGGTGGAGAAGCGACTGAAGGTCACCACCAGCAACAACACGACCGGTTCATGGGGCTGGGTGAAGGACTACACCGGCAAGGACCGCGTCGACTGGCGGCCCGAGGAGTACTGGAAACCGGGCACCAAGGTCGCACTGCGGGCCGAGCTGAACGGGGTGGACTCCGGCGGCGGCCGCTACTTCGCCAAGGACTACCGCCTGGACTTCGGCATCGGCAGCAGCCAGGTGGTGAAGGTCGACCTGGACGCGAAGCGGCTGTCGTTCGTGGAGAACGGCCGGGAGGCCACAAGCATTCCCGTCTCGGCGGGGAAACCGGACGCCGAACACGCGACATGGACCGGCACTTTCCCGCTGATGGCGAAGGAAGGCACGATCAACATGAACTCGGAGACCGTGGGCCTCGGCGACGCGTACAACAAGATGGTCCGCGACTCGATGAAGCTCACGAACTCCGGGACATATGCGCACGCCGCGCCCTGGAACGCGGGCAAAGTGGGCCGGATCAACGCCAGCTCCGGCTGCATCGGCATGATCGATTCGGATGCGGACTGGCTGTACGGCAAGATCCAGGTGGGTGACCCCTTCGAGGTCACCGGATCCTCCGTACGAGGGAAAGCTGACCGGACCAACGGGATCGGAGACTGGATGGTCGACTGGTCCCGGTGGCGGAAGAACAGCGCCCTCTCGTCGAGCAGCTGACCCTTTTCAGAGCCTAATGTGACGGAATGAGCACCGTGCAGGACCAGGATCAACTTACGGGGTGGCAGCGCTTCAAGCGCCGCGTCCCCAATGGCTTCGCCATCATCTTCAGCGTATTGGGGCTGTTCTGTGCCCTGACGGCGCTGATCGGGCCCTTGCGGCGCGGGCTCCACCCGGTGATCTACTGGCTGGACACCCTCACCATCCCCGTGGCGCCGAACTTCGCCTATGCGGCGTTCCTCTTCCTGCTGGCCGCGGCGATGACCGCGCGCAAACGGGTCGCCCTGTGGTTCGTCGTGGCCTACATGCTGCTGGTCACGCTGGCGGACGCACTGTTCCTCGCCGCCGGATACTGGGAGTTCGCGTTCTCCCTGGTCCTGTGCACCGGAGCGCTGGTGCTGCTGCTCGTCTCGCACCGCGAGTTCTACGCCATCACCCGGCGCGGCGCGTTCCTGCGGGCCGCCGGGGTGCTGGCCGCCGGGCTCGTGGTGGCCGTGCTGATCGGCTGGGGCCTGGTGTCGCTCGCCCCGGGGACGCTGGAGGCCGGCGGCGCGAACCGGCTGCTGTGGGCCGCCAACCGCGTCTGCGGCGGGCTGGTCGGCGGCCGGATCGTCGAGGGCCATCCGCCGCACTGGATCAGCACCGTCCTCGGTCTGCTGGGCGCGCTGGCGCTGCTGAACGCCGCCGCCGCGCTGTTCCGTTCGCAGCGGATGGAAGCCGCGCTGCACGGCGACGAGGAGTCCCGCATCCGGGCTCTGCTGTCCCGCTACGGCAGCCAGGACTCGCTGGGCTACTTCGCCACCCGCCGCGACAAGGCCGTGGTCTTCTCCCCCAGCGGCAAGGCCGCCGTCACCTACCGCGTCGAGGCCGGCGTCTGCCTGGCCAGCGGCGACCCGGTCGGCGACCGGGAGGCCTGGACGCCGGCCATCGAAGCCTGGCTGGAGGTCGCCGGACGGTACGGCTGGCAGCCCGCCGTGATGGGCGCCAGCGAGGACGGCGCCAAGGCGTTCGCCCGCAGCGGCCTCGGCGCGCTGCAGCTCGGCGACGAGGCGATCCTGCATGTCGCGGGCTTCGACCTGGACGGCCGCGAGATGCGGGTGACCCGACAGGCCGTCAACCGTGTGCAGCGGGCCGGCGCCACCTTCCGGGTACGCCGGCACTCGGCGCTCTCCGACGAGGAGATGCAGGAAGTCATCCACCGGGCCGACGCCTGGCGGGACACCGAGACCGAGCGCGGCTTCTCGATGGCGCTGGACCGGCTCGGCGACGAGGAGGACGGCGACTGCCTGCTGGCCGAGGCGTTCGACGGCGACGGCAACATGATCGCGCTGCTGTCCTTCGTGCCGTGGGGCAAGGACGGCATCTCGCTGGACGTGATGCGGCGCGACCGCAGCGCGCCCAACGGCGTCATGGAGTTCATGGTCGCCGAGCTGTGCGCACAGGCCGGCTCGTTCGGGGTGCGCAGGATCTCGCTGAACTTCGCGGTCTTCCGCTCGGCCTTCGAGGAAGGCGCCCGGATCGGCGCGGGACCGGTGCTGAAGTTCTGGCGCAGGCTGCTGCTGTTCTTCTCGAAGTGGTGGCAGCTGGAGGCCCTCTACCGGTCCAACGCCAAGTACAACCCCGAGTGGTACCCCCGGTTCCTGTGCTACGCGGACGCCGGGGCGCTCGCCCGGATCGGTCTGGCCTCCGGTATCGCCGAGGGCTTCGTGGCCGTGCCGAGCCTGGGCAAGCTGTGGGGCAAGGGCCACAAGAAGAAGGTGCTGGCCCCGGCGAGCACCGCGGGCCTGCCGTCGCTGCACGAACTCGGCCTGGTGCACGTCCCGGTCACCGAGGAGGAGCGGCGCGAGCAGGAGCTGGCCGCGCTGCCCGAGCAGGTGCGGGTGCGCCACCACAAGCTGGAGCGGCTGCGCGCGGACGGCACCGACCCGTATCCGGTGGGCGTGGAGCGTACGCACACCCTGGGCCAGGTCCGCGACGAGCACCCCGAGCTGAAGCCCGGGGCCCGTACCGGCAAGGTCGTCAGCGTCGCCGGGCGGGTGCTGCTCACCCGGGACCACGGCGGGGTGCACTTCGCGGTGCTGCGGGACTGGTCGGGCGATCTGCAGATCGCGCTGACGCGGGACGGCAGCGGGGCGGAGACCCTGGAGCGGTTCGGCTCGGACATCGACCTGGGTGACCATGTCGAGGCCGAGGGCGAGGTCGGCGCGAGCGACCGCGGTGAGCTGACGGTGTTCGTGTCGCAGTGGCGGCTGACGGCCAAGTGCCTGCGTCCGCTGCCGGACAAGCGGCGCGGTCTGTCCGACCCGGAGGCCAAGGTCCGCCAGCGGTATGTGGACCTCGTCGTCTCACCGGACGCACGGGAGACGGTGCGGGCGCGCAGCACGGCCGTGCAGGCGCTGCGGCAGGGCCTGATCGACCGGGGCTATCTGGAGGTCGAGACGCCGATGCTCCAGCAGATCCACGGCGGCGCCAACGCCCGGCCGTTCCACACCCACATCAACGCCTACGACCTGGACCTGTACCTGCGTATCGCACCGGAGCTGTATCTCAAGCGGCTGTGTGTGGGCGGTATGGAGAAGGTCTTCGAGATGGGCCGGACCTTCCGCAACGAGGGCATCTCGTACAAGCACAACCCCGAGTTCACGATGCTGGAGGCGTACCAGGCGTTCGCCGACTACGACGTGATGCTCGATCTGACCCGGGAGCTGATCCAGGGGGCGGCGGTCGCGGCGTTCGGCAGCGCGACGGCGCGCAAGGCGGACGCCGACGGGCGGCTGGTCGAGCACGACATCTCCGGGCTGTGGCCGGTCAAGACCGTCTACGGCGCGATCTCGGAGGCGCTCGGCGAGGAGGTCGACGCGGACACCGGGCCTGATGTGCTGCGGCGGCTGTGCCAGCGGTCCTCGGTGCCGGTGAAGCCGGAGATGGGGCGCGGTGACATCGTCCTGGAGATGTATGAGCGGCTGGTCGAGGAGAAGACCACGCTGCCGACGTTCTACAAGGACTTCCCCACCGATGTCTCGCCGCTGACCCGTCAGCACCGCAAGGACCCGCGGCTCGCCGAGCGCTGGGACCTGGTCGCCTTCGGCACCGAACTGGGCACCGCCTATTCGGAGCTGACCGACCCCGTGGAGCAGCGGCGGCGGCTCACCGCCCAGTCGCTGCTGGCGGCGGGCGGCGACCCGGAGGCGATGGAGCTGGACGAGGACTTCCTCCAGGCCCTGGAGTACGCGATGCCGCCCACGGGCGGTCTGGGAATCGGTGTGGACCGCCTCGTCATGTTCCTCACCGGGCTGTCGATCCGCGAGACGCTGCCGTTCCCGCTGGTGCGGAGGCGCTGACCGGCCCTGTGACGGCGGGCGACACGGCGGAGGCCACCTCCTTGCGGGGGTGGCCTCCGCCGTTCGCGGGGACCGACCACAGGTCGGCGCCGAAGTCGCCGGGCAGCGCGTACAGGAGGGTGCGCCCGTCCAGCCACAGCGCCTGGTCGTCCACGCTGGCCCGTTCCGCGAGCGGTGTCTCGCGCCCGCTGCGCAGGTCGAGGACGTACAGCCGCCAGGGCGCGTCGGCTCCCTGGGGCCGTATCCGCTTCTTGAAGGCGATGCGGGTGCCGTCCGGGGAGAGGGAGGGGCACTCGGCGTTCTCGCGGACCGTGGTCAGGGACCGGCGGGCCAGGTCGCCGCGGACCAGATAGGTGCGGCCTCCGGTGCCGAGGGTGGCGTAGTAGGTGTTGTCGTCGGCGGCGAAGGTGACGCCCCAGAAGTTGTGGTCGACGGCCTGATGGCGGCGGCCGTTCACCAGGACGGTGAAATCCTCCAGGGTGTCGTGGAGGGTGCCGGTGCGGGTGTCGTAGACCGCGGTGCGGGTGGAGAAGGCGCCGCCCGCGTACGAATCGCCGCTGACGAACACGGTCCAGGCGACGAGCCGACCGCTGGGCGAGACGCGGGCGCGGGTGGGGATACCGGGCACCGGGAAGTGGCGCACGGCCCGGCCCCGCGCGTCCAGCAGCACGGCTTCGTGCCCGGGGATCACACCGCTCTTCTTCCGCAGACAGATTCCGGTGCCCGCCGCGGCGTGGAAGCGGAGGCAGTCGCGGGGCGCCGCGGTGCGCGGGCCGCCGGGGGCGGTGAGCGGGACGGTGGCGAGCCGGTCGCGCTGCGGACCCCATGCCAGGCTCCTGAAGACCAGGCGGCCGGGCCGACGCAGGTCCAACTCCCCTCGCTGAATTGCCGGTTGGCCGGTGTGCGGCCGTTCGCGATCGGCCGCACGGTCGGCTGCGCGATCGACGGCGAGGAAGGCGGTGGTGGCCAGCAGGGCAGTGACGACGGTGAGAAGTGTCGCGCGGTGGCGCATGGTTCACCCTTTCTTCCCTGGGCGCAGCAGCCACAGGGAGGCGCATACGGCCATGGTCAGCGCGGTCACCGCCGCGGTCAGCGCGGTGGTGGGCCCGGTGAGGGTCCAGACCAGCCCGAACAGGGCCGCGGCGGCGAAGCGGGCCGCCGCCTGGCCGGTCTGGACGAGGGCGAGGCCGCTCGCCCGCAGGGCCGGCGGCAGCAGCGGGGCGGCGGCGGCCGCCAGCACCCCGTCGGTGGCGGCGTAGAAGGCACCCAGCAGGACGAACAGCGCGATGGCGAGGGGCAGTGGGGAGACGACGTTCGTGAGGAGCAGCAGGAGGTATGCGGCGAGCAGGGCGCCATGGCCGGCGAGCAGAACGCGGATGCGGCCCACGCGGTCCGCGAGGCGGCCGATCGGGAGGGCGAGCAGCAGGAAGGCCGCCGCGGTACCGACCGGCAGCAGGGGGAACCACCGGGCGTCGAGGGCGAGTTGACGCTGGAGTACGAGATAGAGGAAGGCGTCGCCGATCGTGGCGGCGCCGAGCAGCGCGGCGGCCAGGCCGAGGCGGGGAACGCCCCGGGTGCGGGCGAGGGTGCGGAGCGTGAGTACGGCACCCGGGCGGCGGGCCGGGTCGACGTGCGGGGACTGTGCGGCCGGCTCGCGGACGTACAGGGCGAGCAGCAGCACGCCGAACGCCGCGCAGCAGAAGCTGACCTGGAAGACGGCCTCGTATCCGTCGCGGGCGGCCCACAGGACGGCGAAGGCGGCGAGCGGGCCGAAGAGGGCGCCCGCGGTGTCCAGGGTGCGGTGCACTCCGAAGGCGCGGCCCTGCGCTTCGGGGCCGGCGGACAGCGAGATCAGCGCGTCGCGCGGGGCGGTGCGCAGTCCCTTGCCGGTGCGGTCGGCGGCCAGGACGACGCCGATGCCCCAGGGGGTGGTGACGGCGAGCAGGCCGAGTTTGCAGGCGGCGGAGAGTGCGTAGCCGACGCCCGCGACGGGTTTGCGGCGCCGGGTGCGGTCCGCGGTGTGCGCGCCCACGAGCCGGACCAGCGCGGTGACGCCCTGGTAGACGCCGTCGAGCAGGCCGAAGGCGAGCGGGGACACACCGAGGCCGACGACCAGATAGAGCGGCAGGACGGCGGTGACCATCTCCGAGGAGACGTCCGTGACCATGCTGACCAGTCCGAGCGCGACGACGTTTCTGCCGATGGCGTTGCCGCGGCCGGTGTCGACGCTGCCTGTTTTGATGCTGCCCGTGTCGATGCTGTCGGCGGCACGACTGGACGAGAGATACACGGCCGTCTCCTCCTGTGCTCTTGTGCTCCAGTGCTCCTGCGCTCCTGGTCGTCCCGCGTCGGTCAGGACGCGGTGTCGAAGACCTCGGTGACGGGGGTCGCGGTGGCCGCGTTGCCCGCGTGCCCGGTGCCGTAGAGGTCCTCCAGGGTCCGCAGCAGGCTGTAGTGGTTGTATGCGCCGCCGGCGCTGCCACCCTGTTTGACATGGGCGCCGTAGAACACGGTCGCGATCTGGTTGGAGCCCAGGTAGTTGTCCTCGTCCCAGGTCAGCATCAGCAGGCTGTTGTTGGCCTTGGCCCACTGGGCGTATCCGTCGAGATTGTTCTTGACCCAGGTGTCTCCGCTGCCCACCGCGCAGTCGTGCATGTCGTTGCACAGGTTCGGGACCACGAAGGACACGTTCGGCAGCTGGCTGAAGTCGGTCTTCGGGAACTGCCCGAAGGTCTTGCCGGTGTTGAGCGGGACGTTCTTGAACGCGAACCACGGGTTGTGCTTCTGCGCGTACTTGCCGCTGCTGCAGGTGGTGGACCCCTCGTTCGGCAGGTCCTCGTTATAGCTGGCGAAGGTCTTCCCGGCGGCGATCAGCTCCTGACCGAGGTTGGCCGCGTCCTTCGACTGCGGGGTGTAGCAGCCGTCGCCGGTGATGCCCTGGGTGGCGCCGGAGAAGAGGTTGAAGTAGTTCGGCTGGCTGGGGTGCGTCAGCGCCTTCATGGCGGTCAGGCTCGCGCCGCCCTGGGCGAGCTGGTTGATGTAGGGCGCGTTGGAGCTGCCGATGATCTGCCGATACTGCTTGTTCTCGAAGACGACGACCACCACATGGTCGTAGGACGGCAGCGCGGCCGTGGTGCTGCGGGTCTCGACTGTGGTGCTGCGGGCCTCGGCTGTGGTGGCCACGACGATCAGGCCGAGCGCGCCGAACGTCGCGGCGAGCGCTCTGCGCCGGCGGACGGCCGAGGGCTTCCTCGGCTTCACCGGCTGCTTCCTCGTCTTCGTCTGCTGCACCGGTTGGATCGGTTTCATCGGTTTGATCGGTCTCATCGGCTTCATGGGGACTCAGCTCCTTGTCTAGGGGGAGGCGACCGGCTGCCGGCTTCGGGGGGAGGCGCGTCGCATCGTGCGGCCGACCCCTTGCACTGTCAACGCCGGTGTCAGCAAGGGGAGTTGGAGCCGCGCTGGAGCTGTGGACGGCGCGGCGGCCCCGACCGGACGCCCTCGCGCCCTCCGCACACCGCCCCCGACCTGCGCACACGCCCTCCGCCCCGCCGCCTGCCGGGTACCCCTCGCGGCCTCCGCTCACCCACGAGCCATGCCCGCCCGGCATGGGGACGGTGCCGACCCGGTCTCGCCGGCTGCCCCGGCGGACACGCCCCGCCCCGCCGACGCTCCCTTTCCCTTACGGGTTCACCCTGCCGGGGCTACCGTCCGCCCATGGCGCTCACCCTCCAGCAACTGCGTTATCTCGTCGCGGTCGCGGACTGCCGGTCCATCACCGCAGCGGCCGCCGCCGTCTACGTCGCCCAGCCCGCGCTGTCCCGGGCCGTGCAGGCTCTGGAGCGCGATTTGGATGTGGAGTTGGTGACCCGCAAGGGCCGGGGCGTCGAGCTGACGCCCGAGGGTGCGCGGGTGGTGCGCCTGGCCCGTACGGTCCTGGACGCGGTCAACGCGATCGAGGACATCGGCACCGGCCACGGCGGCCGGGCCCGTGAGCGGCTGTGCGTCGTCGCCACCCCCACCCTCGCCATCGACCTCGCGGCGGATCTGCTGCCCGCCTTCACCGCCCGCCACCCCTGGGTCGACATCCGGTTGCTCCAGCACGACAGCCGCGAGGCGCTGGTGCAGTCGCTGGTCGACGGCACGGCCGAACTCGGCCTGGTGGACCTGCCGGTGGACCAGGACCTGTCCACCCACCACCTCCAGGAGCGCGACGTCGTCCTCGTCTCGCCGCCCGGCTCCGGCCTCCCCGACCCGTTCCCGGTCCGCCGGCTGGACGGCCTGCCGCTGGTGCTGCCCACCAGAGGCACCGGCAGACGCACCGAGCTGGAGTCCATGTTCAGCCGGCTGGGTGTGCGCCCGGTGGCCGCGCTGGAGGTGGACGAACGGCTGGCTTGGCTGGCGAGCGTGCTCAGCGGTCACGGCTCACTGATCTGGTACCGCGAGATGGCGTTGCGCACCTTCGGCTCGCGCGCCGAGATCCGCTCCTTCACCCCGGCGCTGCTCCGCCCGGTCGGCATCGTGCACCCCCGCCGGGCGCTGAGCCGCCCGGCCCGTTCCTTCCTCGCACACGCCCAGCACAACGCGCCGTACCGCGAGCCGTCCCGGTGACGGTCGGACACGCCCCCTGGGGCGTGTCCGATGGGGCATGGCCGGGCCCTAGCCCTTGAGCCTGGCGACGGCCCATTTCGCGTCCTGGGGCAGGGTGCCCATCTCCTTGCGGAACTTGCCGATCAGCTTGAGAAGCCTGGCGCCGTGCGCCATGACCTCGCGGGCGAAGTCCGGGTCACCGGCCTCCACGGCGGCGAGGACGAGCCGGAGGTGCTCCTCGGTGATCATCCGTCCGAGGCCGCGCCGGTGCCACTGCCACGCCATCGGGTCCTTCTCCGGCGGCTCGACCGCGAGGGGGATGCCGAGCTGTTCCCACTGGCCGGTGGGCTCGGGTGCGGGCTTGTCGATGCCGAGTACGTGCCGGATCTGCCGCAACGTCCGCCATGCGGCCGCCAGGTCGCCCGCGCTTCTCTCCAGCATTGCCAGGGTGCGGCCCTCCCTGGCACGGTCCCATGCCGTGTCCTGGAGCGACACCACCTCGCGCCGGGCCCGAGCCGCCTGGGCGAAGTCGCCGAGGAGTGCCAGCTCGTCGCTGAGGACGCTGAGCCGTTTCGCGTCCGGTCCCGTGTCGTCGAGCATGCGGATCAGCGCGACCCGCGCATGCTCCGTGAGGCCCTGGTCGCGGGCCAGCCGCACCCAGGTCAGCTCCGACTCGTGCGAGGTCGACTCCCTCTCGTCCGAGGTCGGCTTCGGCTCGTCCGCCGGGTCCTGGCCGGAGCCGTCGGCCCCCGGAGGGCCCTCGGGCAGGGGCAGGCCGGCCGCGAGGACGACGTCCCGCAGCGGTGTGCGCAGCCTCTCGTCGAGCAGTCGGTACGCCAGCAACTCCTCGGCGGTGAGCAGGAGATGGTCCGGTTCGGTGCGCAGCAGCGCGCCGTGCAGCCGGGCGATCAGCTCGACGGGGGAACGCTCGGGGAGGCCGAGCCCGGCGCGCAACTCGGCACGCTGGGCATCGAGATCGGGGCCGTAGGAGGCGCGGATCGCGTCCTCCACCTCGGCGATCTCGGCGAGCAGCCGCTCCTCGCCGTCCTCCGGCGCGAGATGGACGTAGTCCTGCCAGCCGGGCAGCCCGACGATCACCTCCAGTGCCTCGGTCACGCTGTCGCCGAGCAGCCCCGCCTGTCCGTCCGACGACGCGTAGAGCACCCCGCCGCCACCGCAGAGGAAGAAGGTGCCGCCCGTGTCGTCCCCGGCTATCGCCTCCAGCGTGGCCCCGGAGGCGAGCCGGACCTCCTCGCCGTGCTCGGCACGACGGAGGTCGAAGTCGAAGGTGAACGCGGCCGGCTCGGCCAGGCGCGGCTGCTCCCTGAGCAGCTCAAGAGGGTGTTCGGTCATGCGGCCGTAGGTTACGTCGCCCGGCGCGGTTCGCACCTGCCGAAAAGCCCCGTGCTACGGCCCCTCGCATCGGGACCGTGGCACGGGGCGGGCGGGGTCGCTCAGGTGAAGGTCAGCGCCGAGAGGGTGGTGGAGAAGGTCGTAAGGCCCTTGGTTGCGCAGTCCAGGTTGACGGTGGCCACGAGGGGCGCCGCGGTGATGGTGTCACCCGCCAGCGGGCCGCTGGTGACCTCGGCGCTGAAGGCGGGCAGGCCGTTGAGGGGGTCGGTGTTGATGGTGAAGTCGAATTCGCTCGTGGTGCCGTCGTTCCAGACGAATGTGCCGGTCCCGTCCACCGAGAACAAGGCGGAGCACGGCGCCTCCGCGGCGGTCGCCACGCCCGCGGGCTCGATGGAGGCCGACGTGAGCTGCCGGCCAGTGAGGGAGCTGCAGTTGGACAGGTGTCCCGAGCCGGAAACGTCCGCGGTTCCACCGGGTGTGAGGGACGGGGAGAAGTTCAGATCGGCACTCCCACTACAGGTCAGGTCCCCCGTGTCGGCCACCGCCGGAGTGGCGGCGGGCATCGCCAGCCCGGCGCACAGCAGCACTCCGGACGCCAGTGCGCCCACCCTCCGGAGTGCCCTGCGTCGGATCGCGTGCGGTGTGGCCATGTACTACCTCCTGTGACCGAGCTCTGCCAGGTGCGCGGTGAGCGTGCCCATCGCGCACCTGGCTTGCTCCCCTGGTGCAGGGGCGCGCGGACAGGATGCGGGGCGCACGGAAGCGGACGGCACGGATCCGGGGCGGTACGGGGAGGGGATGAGCCGCCGTCAGCTCACCTCGGGTCCGAACCGGCGCCGGTATGCCGAGGGGGTGATGCCGGTTTCGCGGCGCATCAGCGCGCGCAGGTTGGCAGAGGTGCCCAGCCCGCTGCGTCGGGCGACCACCGCGAAGCGCGACTCGCCCCCCTCGATCAACCGGCATGCCAGGGCGAGTCGTTGGCCCGTGAGCCACGCCAGCGGTGTCGTCCCCAGTTGCGCCTGGAAGCGGCGATGCAGCGTCGCCGGACTGACCGCCGCCCGCGCCGCGAGGTCCGACACGCTGAGCGGTGCGTCCAACCGTTCCTGGGCCCAGGCCAGGACAGGCGCCAGGGACGCGTCGGGCGGTTCGGGCATGGGGCGCTCCACGAACTGCCGCTGCCCGCCGTCCCGGTGCGCCGCGAAGACCAGTCGCCGGCTCACGGAGTTGGCGATCTCCGCGCCGTAGTCGCGGCGGACCACATGCAGTCCGAGGTCGAGCGCGGCCGCACTCCCCGCAGCGGTCAGGATGTCGCCGTCGTCCACGAACAGCACATCCGATTCGAGCCGGACGGAAGGGAAGCGGGCCCGGAAGGAATCCGCCCACTGCCAGTGCGCGGTGGCCCGGCGCCCGTCGAGGACTCCGGCCTCGGCCAGGGTGAAGGCGCCGCTGCAGAACCCGACCAGGCGCGCACCACGCGCGTGCGCCCGTCGGACGGCATCGAGTACGGCCGGCCGGCGGGGCACCTCGACGTCGGGGCGGTTGGGGACGATCAGCGTGTCCGCGGCATCGGCCGCTTCGAGGCCGGCGACTCCGGTGAGCGTGAAGAATCCGTCCCGCATCAGGGTGCGGGGCTCGGGCGAGCAGAGCCTGAAGTCGTAGAGCTCACGGCCGATCTCGGGCCTGCGCAGACCGAAGACCTCGGTCGCGCAGCCGAGCTCGAAGGGGTTCGAGTTCTCGTCCACGATCACGACGACGCGGGGTACGCCCGTCGACCGTTGCCCGGTCCTGGTACCCGTCTGCGAGGATTCTTTCGCCATATGCGATTTCTAGCACTCACGCCGACCGTGCGAAACGGCCGAGGATGAGCCCATGAGCAACGAACCCATCCCCCTCGGCAAGGCTCTGGCCTCGTTCGACGCCCTGTGGAGCCCCCGCATCGTCACCCGCGTCAACGACTACGACGTCCGCATCGCCAAGGTCGAGGGCGAGCACATCTGGCACGTCCACGACGACACCGACGAGTTCTTCCTGGTGCTCGACGGAGAGCTGCACATCTCCCTGCGCGAACCCACCGGAGAGCGCACGGTCCTGCTCCCACGAGGTGCGGTCTTCACCGTCCCCCGGGGCATCGAACACAAGCCGTACGCTCCGTCCGGCGCGGCCATCCTGCTGTTCGAGCCCACCGGAACATCGACGGTGGGCGACCGCCACGACGAGATCCCCGACCATGTGGACGCGACAGTCGGGCACGCGCTCCACACCTGAGCCGAGATGATCCGAACGGAACCGAACCCCCCGCCGGATGGACACCGGACGAAGCTAGTCGCAGGCGGTGAGTTCCTCGATCCGGCTGGCGAAGTCCGCGTCGGGCAGGGGGAGTTCGACGTCGTCGACGAAGCCGAGGGCATCGGGTACGTAGGCGATGACCGCGGTCGCGGCGGCGGAGCGGTGGGCGTTGTTCTCACGGAGCAGTTCGAGAATGCGCAAGGCGGCCAGCACGTCCCGCCGGTCGGCCCACTCGGGGGTGCGGGAGGTCTGCACCTCCATCGCCGCCTGGCCGTACCAGAGCTGCGCCTCCTGCTCTTCGCCGAGCGCCATGTGGTGCAGGTAGAGGCAGCAGGCGGCGCCGGTGTCGCCCGCGCCGGCGGCGAACTGCCACCAGAACTGTGCGCTGTCGGCGCGATTGGCCAGGTGCAGCACGCAGCCCAGCACCCGCGCCCCGTCCGGTTCCAGGATGCTGCGGGTCAAGAACGTGCTGAGCTTGTGCAGTTGCTTGGCGACCACCGTCTCGCACAGGGTGCGCAGATGCTGGTGGTGACGGCGGCGCGGGAGTCCGGCCCGCTCCGGTGCGCGGGCCGCCGCGGCGCGGACGGGTTCCATCTGGTCGTCGAAGGTCAGCGCGCCGCGCCAGACGCGCTGGGTGATCCGGGCGGTCAGGCGCGCCTCGGCCGCTTCGGTGTCGATGTAGGACCGGCGCGGCAGCCGGGCCTTGGCGAGTGCGCGGTCGATGGCCTCGCTCATCGCTTGTCCTCCCCCTTGGTGCGGTCCAGTGCGACTTTGAGCCGGTGGCGGGCGTAGCGGACGGTGGAGCGCACGCCGGCTTCGGTGACGCCGAGGATGTCCGCGGTTTCGCTGACGGTGTAGCCCAGGCAGTAGCGCAGGACGATGGTGTCGTGCTGGCGGTCCGGTAGCGCGCGGATGGCTTCGTAGATGTGCAGGCTCTCTTCGAGCGCGCCGATTTCGTCGGCGGCGTCGCGCAGTGCGGTGGTTTCGAAGGCCGCGGTGTCGACGACGGTGGGACGTTTGCCGCGGGCGCGGGCGTAGTCGATGGTGCGGTGTTTGACGACCGTCCAGGCGTACGCGTTGGGGTTCTCGTGCTGCAGGACGTCGGACCACGCGAGGTAGAGCTGTTCAAATGCCTGGTCGACGGCTTCTTCGGCATCGGCCCGGTTGCTGAGGTAGAGCTCCGCCCAGTGGACGTACACCCCGCGGTAGAGCTGGTGGAAGGCCCGGAATTCGGCGGGCAGTTCGGTCATGGGGAGGGTGGTGGCGCGACGGGACCTGGTCACAGTTCGTCTCCCCGGCCGATGCGCCGGCAGCGCAGCTCGGACAGGCCCATCAAGACACCCGCGGCGGCCAGACGGCGCAGTGCCGCCAGGGCGTCACCGCCGAAGACACGCACGGCGAGCGCCACGGTCAGCAGGTGTCCTACGAGATGAAGCTTCACGGAGTCGGGAATCCCTCCTGTGGCGGGTGGGACGCGTAAGTTCCGCTGCGCCCCGAGGTGCCTTGTGCATCCTCTGCACCTATAGCGATCCTCGGCGCCGAATCGTGCATCGGCCGAGCGGAAAATCCTACGGTGAGCTGATGGCCCATCAACCTGGTGTAACTACCACTGACCTCCGCGGGACTGGAAGCTCTCGCCCGGTACCGCACATCGGCCCGGCTGCCGTTCGGTCCTCCCGGCCACAAGCAGGCTCGGGGCGCTGATCCCCGGGTCCGGGACGTGCTGGGCGATGCCGTCTTCTACGGAGACGTCCTCGCCTCCGGCGGCCTGGACGACCGCCGCAACCGGAACAGGGTCCTGGAGCGCGCCGAGAAGCTGATGGCAGACGCGGTGCACGCCTCCCACACGTTCTTCTCGACCTGCGGGAGTTCCCTGTCCATGAAGGCCGCGATGCTCTCCGTGGCGCACCCGCCGTCGGCGGCCGACTTCGAGCAGGCCTTCGCCGCCCACCCGGATGCGAAGGGTGCCCTGGTCACCAGTCCGACCCCGTACGGAAGCTGCGCGGATATCCGGTCCATCGCGGACACATGCCACCGCCGGGGCCGCCCGCTGATCGTCGACGAGGCATGGGGCGCGCATCTGCCCTTCCACCCCGATCTGCCCACCTGGGCGATGGACGCGGGTGCGGATGTCTGTTCCATCTGCAGGGCGATCTGATCGACCCGGCTCTGCTCACGGCCGGGACCTGATGGACCGGGACCTGAGTCTGGCGGCCCGGGTACGGGCGGAGATCGAGAAGATCGACGGTCTGCATGTCCACGACCGCACGGACTTCTGTGGGCCGGGACTGGCGGACGACTTCGACCCGCTGCCCGTCGTCATCGATGTCAGCGGGCTCGGTACGACGGGCTACCAGGTGGCGGACTGGCTGCATGAGCACCGGAACGTCGACGTGCATCTGTCCGACCACCGCCGCATCAACACCCAGCTCACCCACGCCGACGACCAGGAGACGACGGGCGTCCTGCTGACGGCGCTCAAGGCCGTTGCCGCCGCCGCGTCGGATCTGCGGCCCGGCCCCACGGTCGAGGTTCCCGAGCAGCGCCGCCGGTCGCGTGGCGGCCGAGATGCTCACGCCCTATCCGCCCGGCATCCCCGCCGTCCTGCCGGGCGAGGTGCTCACCGGACCCGTACTCCAGTACCTGCGCTCGGGGATCGAGGCGGGAATGAACGTGCCGGATGCCGTCGACACCCGGCTGAGCACGGTCAGGGTGATGGTGGAGAGCGACGGCTGACCACGGTGGCACCGTCCCCGTGGACGGAGATGCGGACGGTCCCCGGAGCCCTCAGCCTGGAGCTACGAGAGTCTCCGACGCGGGCGGCGTGCGGCCGCAGGGCACCCGCGGGGCGTGGACATTTTGTCCATCGAGAGCCCGTCGTATGGCGAGGACGGCCCCCCACTGGTGAGTCGCGCCGGGGCGAGCGGCGGGCAGCCAGTACCGAGGACAAGGGGCTGCGGGACATGGGCCCGAAGGGGCCCGCGCGCCGTCCCAGCGGGGGCCGGGACCCGGAGGCCTACACCGGCGTCGACCCGGACGATCAGGATTCCTGATCTTGGCACTGCCCGACCGCGCCAAGATCACCACACCGGGTCAGCGCAGCAGGTCGCAGCGCCGGTCACCACACCGGGTCACCGCGGCACGCTCAGAGCGCGACGATCACCGCGTAGGCGATGAAGAACGCCGCGCAGAGCAGCACGATGACGGCAAGGATGATGACCGGGCCCTTGCCCCAACCCCTCGCCTGGTCACCGCGGGGGCCGGCTTCCGCGCCCGTGCTGTCCTCGCCCGGCGGGGTTTCGCCCGGCGGCACCCCGCCACCAGGCTCGAGACCTGGAGTGCGGTCCGGATCCGGATCCGGATTGTGAATGCTCATATCTCAAGACTGCCCGATATCGGGGGAAACGGCCGCTCAAGCACTCCGGGAAACGGCCGCTCATGTCGTGGAGCCCCTCGACGTTGCGTAGCGGATCGCAGCAGGGGGTCATAAAGGTGTACGCGGGCAACGTGCGCTCGGCGGCATCGCAGCCCGGCGGCCATCGCGGCCGGAATGCCGTCCGGATGCGCCCAGCTCACGCCGTATATCATGTAATGGCGCCTTGTGAAGTGGCGCGGGCAGCATGTCGTCTCCGATTCCGGAGAGGGAACATGGCCGCAGGCGAAGAGGACGAAACACCGCGAGTCCGGCGTCCGACCAGCAAGAAGCCGGCCAAGAAAACGGCCAAGAAGGCCGTCAGGAAAAGCAGCGCCGGAGAGGCGCGGGCCGGCAGCCGAACGAGCGATGGTGAAACGAAGCGCGCCGCCCGCCGCGTTTCGGCGCCGCGGGCCATGCGGTACGCGGCTGAACAGCTCCAAGAGCTTCTGGGGCGGGCGCCCGAGTCCGTCTCCGCCGTGAAGCCGACCGAGACCGGCTGGCAGGCGGATGTGGAAGTCCTGGAGCTGGAACGTGTCCCCGGGACCACCAGCGTGATGGCGAGCTACCGGGTGACGCTGGACGAGGAGGGCGAATTGGTGGCATACGAGCGCACCCGCCGCTACACCCGGGGACAGATCGACCCACATGCCTAGGTTCCGGGCCGCCACCAGTGCCGTTCGCCAGGTGAACAAGACGGCCGCCTTGCCGCTGGACGGGGTGAGCCGGCGAAGGGAGGCACCGTGACTGTGGTGCCGCAAAGCGGAGGAACCATCGCGCAGGCTGCTGGAGGAGGCGGTACCGGCAATCTCTACGACGTTCTCGATCTGATTCTGGACCGCGGTCTGGTCATCGATGTCTTCGCGCGTGTGTCGTTGGTGGGCATCGAGATCCTCAAGGTCGATGCCCGGGTCGTCGTCGCGAGTGTCGACACCTATCTGCGCTTCGCCGAAGCCTGCAACCGCCTCGATCTCGAAGCCGGGAACAAGAAGCCCCAGGAGCTCACGGACCTGGTCGGCGAGGTGACCGAGGGCGGATCCCGCGGCAAGACCAAGGGCGCTCTGAGCGGCGCCGCCGAGGTGCTGTCCGACGCCCTCAAGGGAGGCGGCGAGGACGACGAAGAGTCCAAGAGGGAGAAGCGCAAGGAGCCCGTGGAGAAGCGAGAGCGGCCGGCTCGTCGGCCGGCCCGGCGCCGGAAGGAATGAGCCATGGCCGTGTACGTGTACTCCATCGTCGCGACCGATCATCCCCAGCGGCTGGACGACCTGGACGGCGTGGGAGATCCTCCGTCCACACTGCGCACGGTGGCCGCTGAGCAACTGACCGCGGTCGTCAGCGACGCGCCCGAAGAGCTCCGGCCCAAACGCCGCGACCTGGGCGCTCATCAGGCCGTCCAGGAACGCCTGATGACCGACGGCACGGTTCTGCCCATGCAGTTCGGCTTCACGGCTCCCGATGACGACGCCGTACGGGCGGTGCTGGAGGAGCGCACGCAGGAGTTCATCGAACGGCTGCGGGCGCTGAAGGACTGCGCCGAGTACCACCTGAAGGCCGCCATGGACGAGGACGCGCTGCTGCGTCAGATCCTGCTGGACTCGGAAGAGGCACGACGGCTCAACGAGCAGATCAAGAGCGGCGGCAACCCGCCCGACCTGCCGCTCGCTCTTGGTGAACTCGTCGCCAACGAAGTGCAGGCACGCCAGAACCAGCTCGCCGTCGAGACCCTCGACGCACTGGACGGCTTCGCCCGGGACCGACGCGTCTCGGAGCCGAGCGGGAACGACTTCCTGAGCGTGTCCTTCCTGGTGCCCCGGGACGGCGAGGACGGCTTCCGCACCGCGGAGAAGCATCTCGCCGATGAACTGGGCAGCGACTTCGACCTGCGGTTGCGCGGACCGCTACCCGCCTACAGCTTCGTCTAGGAGTCCCCATGGGCCTGTTGACACATATCGCCACCCTCCCGCTCGCCCCGGTGCGCGGCGTGGCCTGGGTTGTGGAACGCGTCGTCGAGGCGGCGGAGAACGAGTACTACGACCCCGAACCGATCGAGCGCGAACTCGCCGCGCTGGAGCAGCAGCTCCTGGCGGGAGAGATCGACGAGGAGACCTTCGACCGGCGTGAGGACGAACTGCTGGACCGACTGGAGGAGATCAGGGCCCATGTCCGGGGCACGGGCGGCTGAGGAGGTGCAGCGGCCGTGAACGAACCCGTCGCCAGGAGGCTTGGTGACTACCCGTCCAGGGCCACGCCGTACGGCCAGGGCTCGTCGGCCAATCTCGCCGACATCCTGGAACGGGTCCTGGACAAGGGCATCGTCATCGCAGGCGATATCCAGATCAACCTCCTGGACATCGAACTCCTCACCATCAAGCTGCGCTTGCTGGTCGCATCGGTCGACAAGGCGAAGGAGATGGGCATCGACTGGTGGGAGCACGATCCCGCACTGTCCTCCCGGGCCTCCGACGGCTACCGCTCGCTCACCGAGGAGAACAAGCGGTTGCGGGCCGAGATCGCCGCGCTCCGGGAAGGCGAGCTGCCGCCCGGCGAAGACGACGAGGAGGGCCGGCCGGCCGCGCCCCGCCGCGCATCGCGCGCCAAACGGGCAGCGCCCGGTTCGGGTGGCAAGGCGTCCGGCTCCCGTGGCAAGAGGCGGGACGAGTCATGAACGAGTCCGTCAGCTATGCGTACGCCGTCGCGTGGGACGACGACGGATCGCTGGAGGAGGCGCTGTCCGGGCTCCTCGGAGTGGCGGACGCGCCGGTGCATCTCGTGCGCGCGGGAGCGAGTGGCGATGTGGTGGTCGCCGTGAGCCCGGTACCCGAGCGGGACTTCGAGGAGGGCGCGCTACGCGCCCATCTCGAGGATCTGGACTGGCTGGAATTGGTCGCCCGCGCCCATCACCGGGTGATCGAGGCCCTGGCCACCCGCACCACCGTCCTGCCGCTCCGCCTGGCGACCGTCTATCTCGACGACGAGCGGGTGCGGCTCATGCTCGAAGCCCGTTGGGAGGCCTTCGCGGACCGGCTCTCCCGGCTGGCCGCGCATGTGGAGTGGGGCGTCAAGATCTATGTCGAGGCCCCCGCGGCGGCCGAAACACCGGCACAGCCGTCCGCCGATCCGGACGTGAGCCCAGGACGGGCCTACCTCAGCCGACGGAAGGCCCAGCGGCACGCCCGCGAGGACGCCTACCGGGACGCCGAGCAGGCGGCCCGGCGCGTCGCGGACGCGGCCCGCGACTATGCCGTCGACCGGCTCCAACACCGTCCTCAACAGGGCGAACTCGCCCACGGGCCGGGTGAGAACGTCATCAACGACGCCTACCTGGTGCCGCAACAGCACGCCGAAAGCTTCCGCACCGAGATACTGCGGGCGGCCGAAGGGCTCACGGGAGTGCACGTCGAGGTCACCGGGCCCTGGGCGCCGTACTCCTTCGCCACCCCCGCCGAGACCGAACCAGCGAGGGGAGCCGCACCGTGAGAACGGCAGCCGGGCCGCCGGCCACAGTGGAGGAACCGCTGCCGGAACGGCAGATCGCGCTGATCGATCTACTGGACCGGCTGCTCAGCGGGGGCGTGGTCCTCACCGGTGACGTCGTGCTCTCCATCGCCGATATCGACCTCGTACGCATCTCCCTGCGTGCGCTGATCGTGTCCATCAGCGAACAGAACCTCTCCCCGTGGCATGCCGTCTCACCACCCGTACGGGACGGCCATGAGTGAGAACCTCCCGTACGAGAGGGCGATGGCGGGTGAGGAGCACTCGGGCGAGGACCGCCCGGGTGAGGACCGCCTGCCCGTCAACCGCTTCGACGATGTCGCCGACGCGGCGGCCCGCGCCTTCCGTCTGCTGCCCGCCGCGCCGCAGGATCTCCCGCCCCCGGGCAGCAGCGAGAAGCCGAGACCGGCACACAGGATCGCCACCGATCCCGACACCGTGGAACGGGACCTGATCAAGCTCGTGCTCACCCTCGTCGAACTGCTGCGACAGCTCATGGAACGCCAGGCCCTGCATCGGGTCGACGCGGGAGATCTCACCGAGGAACAGGAGGAGCGCCTGGGCGCGACCCTGATGATTCTGCACGACCGCATGACCGAACTCTGCGCCCGATACGACCTCTCGATGCAGGACCTCAACCTGGATCTCGGTCCTCTCGGAACTCTGCTACCACCACCGGAATGACCCGGAGAGAATGAACAGGAAAGGAGAATGACATGGGAATCGGAGACAAGACCAGGAACATCGGCAAGATAGTCGAGGGAAAGGCCAAGGAAATGGCCGGGAAGGCCACGGGACACGAAAGCCTGGAGAGAAAAGGCAAGGCCGAGAAGATCAAGGGAAAAGTGAAGCATGCGGTGGAGCGGGGAAAGGACACCTTCCGGCACTGAAGGGCACGCCCACGCACCGGGCTCGCTCACACGCTGGGCAGCCTTACGCGCTGGGCACGCTCACCCACTGAAGATCACGGCCCGCCGCTGCCAGGGGCAACGGCGGGCCGGCGACGTCCGGCAGGGCCGGGTGCGCTGTTCCAAGAGGTGGGTCACGCGGGCCCGGCCATGACCCCTCGGACAGTCCCTAGCTCAGGGTCTTCACCGCCGCCGCGTCGTACGGCGTCAGCTCCTCGAACCGGTCCGCGAGGATCTTCGCCGCCCACTCCGGATCCTGGAGCAGCGCGCGGCCGACGGCGACCAGGTCGAACTCGTCGCGCTCCAGGCGGTCCAGGAGGTTGTCGATGCTGCCGACCGCCGCGCCCTCGCCCGCGAACGCGCGGATGAAGTCGCCGTCGAGGCCGACCGAGCCGACGGTGATGGTGGGCCGGCCGGTGAGCTTCTTGGTCCAGCCCGCCAGGTTCAGCTCGGAGCCGTCGAACTCCGGAACCCAGTAGCGGCGCGTGGAGGCGTGGAAGGCGTCCACGCCGGCCGCGGCGAGCGGGGCCAGGATCGCCTCCAGCTCCTCAGGGGTCTCGGCGAGCCTGGCGTCGTAGGCCTCCTGCTTCCACTGCGAGTAGCGGAAGATCACCGGGAATTCGGGCGAGACGGCCTCGCGGACCGCGGCCACTATCTCCGCCGCGAACTTCGTACGAGCCACCGGGTCACCGCCATAGGCGTCGCTACGGCGATTCGTGCGCTCCCACAGGAACTGGTCGAGGAGATAGCCGTGGGCGCCGTGCAGCTCGACGCCGTCGAAGCCGATGCGCTCGGCGGCCGCGGCGGCCTCGGCGAAGGCGCCGATGACATCGTCCAGGTCGCGCCGGGTCATCGCCTTGCCGGCGTTCTCGGTACCGTCCACGCGGATGCCGGACGGACCGACGGCGGGGGCGTCGGCGTAGGGCGCATCGCCCTGCTGGCGCACCATGCCGATGTGCCACAGCTGCGGCACGATCGTGCCGCCCGCGGCGTGCACGTCCTCGGCGACCTTCGCCCACCCCGCCAGCTGCTCCTCGCCGTCGAACCGCGGCACACGGTCACTCTGCCCGGCCGACTCATGGCCGACATAGGTCCCCTCGGTGACGATCAGACCCACACCCGCGGCGGCACGCCGGGCGTAGTACGACCGCACATCCTCACCGGGAACACCACCCGGGGAGAACATGCGCGTCATCGGCGCCATCACGATGCGGTTCGGGACGGTCAAGCCGTTCAGCGCAACGGGCCGGGACAGGATCTCGGCCGCACGCGAGGCGGCGGACACGGTGACGGTCACGGAGGTGCTCCTCGAGGTACCAGACGGTATGTGCACACGCATTCAATGCGTGTAGCCGTAACCGCCCCGGTGGGCACCGCATTCCGCCACTCCTGCCGGCCGCCCTGTGATCCCGGACACACCCCCGGAGCCGGCGGGCGCTGCCCTCGGCGAAGGACCGTCCCGTTCAGCCCGCGCCGGGCAGTTGTACGTGGACCGTGCCGTCCCCGTCCACGCGCACCTTGAACGCCGGCTGCGGCGCTGTGGCGGGCCCGCGTACGTTCATGCCGTCCGCCAGCCGGAAGACGCTGCCATGCCAGGGGCACTCCACACAGCCGTCGACGATCTCGCCTTCCGACAGCGGACCCGACTGGTGGCTGCACCGCTCGGCGAGCACATGGATCCGGCCGCCCGGCTGCCGGAACACCAGCACGGGCACCTCCCCCAGCTCCCTTCGCACCGCTTCGCCGACCGGGAAGTCCTCGACGCCGCCCACGATGTGCCAGCCCTCTTCCAGCAGATGCGGGACGGGCTCCGTCTTGTTGGTGCCCGCAGCCTGACGGAAGGCGAGATGCCCGCCGAGCATTCCCCCGGTGCCGGCCATGCACAGACCCGCGAAGCCGAGCGCCTTGCCCCAGGCCGTACGGCCACGGCCGCGATGCACCCAGGATCTCGCGTACAGACCGATGGCCGTGGCGACCGTCGCCGCGTGCACCAGACCGGTGCGCATCTGACTCTCGTGCTGCTCCGCCCAGTCCACCCACCCGGCCCATGCGGCCGGCACGGCCGAGACCACGCCCACTCCCACCAGCAGACGAGCGCTGCGCCCGGTGCCGGGCACGACGTCCAGCACCGCGGCGGACACCCACGCGCCGATCGGAATCTGTACCAGCGCGGGGTGCAGGGGGTGACCGATCTGCCGCCCGTGCAGCACATCGCGGAAGCGTCCCAGCGGCACGCCGCGCACCACCCGCTGCACTGGGCCGATCACCGCGTCGAGCTGCTCCATGCGGCCCAGCGCGTCCAGCGACCGCAGCAGGGATTCCTCACAGCCGCCCCGACCACTCATCCTCACTCCTCTTCTTCTTCCTCTTCGCCCTCTTCTTCCGCTTCGTCGGCGCCGCGTTCGTCATCGCTCTCTTCCCAGTCCCCCGCCTCGTCCTCTTCGCCCTCCTCGTCCTCGTCGTATTCGTCCTCGTATTCATCGCCGTATTTGTCGCGGTATTCCTCAACGTCCTCGCGGTCGTATTCCTCGGCTTCCTCGTCCTCAAGGGCCTCTTCATGGGTCCGTACGACCTCACCGTCACGGATTTCGCCGCGCCAGCCCTCCGGCTCTTCGTCGGTGAGGGTGACGTACCGCTGGAAGTGCTTGAGGTCCAGCCGGAGCCGACGCCCCTGAGCGCGCCACAGATTTCCGGTCTTCTCGAAGAATCCCGAGGGGTAGTACTCGACGACCAGAACGATGCGGGTCAGTCCAGGTGTCAGCTCATGGAAACTGACGGCACCCCGCGTCGTGCCCTTGGCGCCTTCGGACGTCCAGACGATGCGTTCATCCGGCACCTGCTCCTGGACGGTCGCCGTCCAACTGCGGGTCGACGGGCCGACCTTGGCCTTCCAGTCGCTGGTCGACTCATCGGTCGCCGAAACGTTACGTACACCCTTGGTGAAGCTGCTGAATTTCTCGAACTGCGTCCAGTGGTCGTAGGCCGTGCGCAGGGGCACCCCGACATCGATGACCTCAATGATGTTGGTGACCTTCTGGTCTCCCGACTTGCGCTTCCGCCCGCCGCCAAGAGCCTCCTTTGCCTTCCCCAGCACGTTGTCCTTGACGTTCTTGGCCGCCCCGGAGAGCACGCCCTTGAGAGGGGACTCGCCCCCCAGGAGATTGGCTCCGACCTTGGAGAGTGATCCGCCGTTCTCGGCGACGTCGGTGAGCTGATCCGTCACATCGAACAGCTTGTCGCCGGCCCTCTCGGCCAGGTTTCCTGCCCACGCCGTCACGAAGTCACCCAGTTCGTCACGCAGTCGGTCGAGCCCCGAGCCCGCGTTGCCCTGTCCCGTCTTGGCCATGACCGGTTACCTCCGGCGCTCGACGCGCGCTGATGTCTTCTTGGCCGCGGACTTCTTAGCGGCGGTCTTCCTGGTGGTTTGCTTGGTGGCCTTCTTGGCGGCTTTCTTCGCGGGTGGGGCTGTCTTCTTCCGCCCGGTGGTCTTCCTCGCAGCCTTCTTGGCCGTGGTCTTCTTCTGTCCCGTCGTCGCCGTTCTCTTGGCAGCGGACTTCTTTGACGTCTGTTTCTTTGCCGCCGCCCTCTTCGCGGTCGTTTTCTTCGCGGTCGCCTTCTTCGCAGGTGCCTTCTTCGCCGCGGTTTTCTTAGCAGCGGTCTTCTTGGCCGCAGCCTTGTTCGCTGTCGTCTTCTTGGCCGCGGTCTTCTTGGCCGCAGTCTTCTTCGCAGCGGCCTTCTTGGTGGCGGCCCGCTTCCCGGCCGGTGCCTTCTTGGCGGGAGCCCCACGCTTTGCGGCCTTACGGCGCGACGTGCGCTTCCTCGCCGGTGCAGCTGCGCGAGCGCGACGGCGGGGCCGCTCCTCGCGCTCTTCCTCCGGCTCCTCGCCTTCCTCCTCCTCGGGCTCCTCAGCCCCTTCCTCGTACTCCTCTTCCTCCTCGTATCCCTCTTCCGGCTCCCCTTCTTCGTCCGCTCCCTCCTCTTCTTCCTCTTCCTCTTCCTCTTCCTCCTCCTCTTCCGGTTCCTCACCACCGCTTTCGAGCAGAAGGGTCCGCTCATGCAGTGAATCGGCGAGTCTCAACAGCTGCCGGTTGGCAGCGGCCGTCACGGCCTCCCGGCCGGCGTCCATGGCCTCTCCGCGAAGCTGCTCCCCCAACTCTGCGACCTGAGGGATTTCCCCGAGCTTGCGGATTCCCTGAGCAACGAGCTGACGCGGATCGAGCCCGATTTGACGCCCGGCGATATAGGAGGCGACCGTGAGAGCGAACCGGGCCTTCTTCGTTCGGCCCAGCACATAGCCGCCCGCCAATGCTGCGGCGAGCAGAACCTTGTTTACGTCCTTCATGGGCGCGTCACCTTTTCGTGGGCATACAACCGATCGGCGTCTGCGCAGGGGCCGCCCGCTCAGCGGCAGCGCTCAGCCATATCTCCAGACTGGTCGGTGTCCGGTCCCCCGCATCCCGAGTGGGCCAAGAGGCCCCTTTTGATCACACAGAAGACCTGATCGCGCTCGGTGACGGAGGACTGGACGTGCCATTGCATGCGCCGCGGGCCCTCACCCGCCCCCATCCGGGTGAGAATGAAGACGTGGCCGGTGGCCGCTCTCCCAACGGCCGACCGGGCACAAAGCACGTTCGGACCAAGGAGTCGATATGCCTGCGGGGTCGAGCAGGAAACGCGAGCGGCAATACGAGCACATCAAGAAGAGCGCCGAAGAACGAGGCGAATCCACCAAGCAAGCCAAGGAAATCGCCTCCCGCACCGTGAACAAGGAACGCGCCCGTGCCGGCGAGTCGAAGACCTCGAGCAAGGTCTCGACCCGCGACCCGAAGTCCGCCTCGCAGCGCGGCGGCGAACGTTCCCACAGCGGGGCCCAGGGGCCTACCAAGGACCAGCTGTACGAGGAGGCCAAGAAGAAGAACATCGAGGGACGCTCCAACATGAGCAAGCAACAGCTCCGCAACGCCCTCGGCCGCTGAATTCAACATTCGCCCCCGGCTGGGGCGGCTGACGGGAACGTGTCGGAGACAGCAGCACAAAGCGCCCCATGGAAGGAGGCCGCTGATGCTGAAGGCCATCGCCGACGTCCTGCGGGCGATCGGTGGCGCGATTGCCACCGTCGTCACACTTCCCTTCCGGGCCGTGGCCCGGCTCTTCGGGGGAGCCTCGGACACCGCGCACGGGCATCACTGACGCGGATCCCACGCCGATAGGCATCTAGGCATCCGGTCGAGCCCCGGAATGTGAGCGCCGATGCTCGCAGCCGGTCTGGGTCCGACCGGGCCCAGACCACGCTCTCGTCGATCTTGTAAATGTATCGAGCGGCTGCGAAATCAGCGCTGAGAGACCTGGAAGCAGGCCACGTCGTACTGAGAGACGGAGTGGCTGTTCCTGGAGTTCTGCGGCTGCTCACCGGCGTAGCGGGTGCCGGCGATGCCGTCCTCGTTGAAGGCTGATCCGCGGGCTCCCGATGCGTTACCGGGCCGACTGTCCTCGCACTCCACTGACGGCTGACCGGTGCCGCTGGGGTTCGCGACACCGAAAGACGGAACGGCAACGGCTCCCAACGTAAGGAGTGCACCACTGATGGCGATGCCCGCCCTGCGAGCGATGGGCCTCATCGTCCGATCTCCTTCCCGGGCATGATCGATGGCCCCGAGCGCCCATGCCCAGAGCCAATGCCCATAGATGCGTCCGACTTCTCTGATACGTCCCAGGAGTGCGGATGGATTGCCGACGACCGAGCCGGCGCGGGGCCTCGGCGGGTTGGCTGGTCGGTACGCCCCCGGCCATTCCGCCGGTCGTGGCCATGATCCTTCCGTCGGGTTAGGACCTCCCCTGCTTCGGGAACGCGTGGGGGCGGGCGCCGGGCCCGCGGTCGCCCCCACCACCACGCGAAGGCGGCATGACGCGAGAAGGCGGCACAGTATGAGCCACGGCGGGGATGTCATCGCGGAACTGACCGCTGATCACAGGGAAGTCGACGAACTCTTCTCGCAGTTCGAAGCCGCGCCACCCGGTGGTGAACGCCGCAAGAGGCTCGTGGACGAGACGAAGAAGACGGCTCCCACCCGGCCGCGCCCTTCGGCGCCGAGCGCCCCGCCCGCCAACAAGCTGCTGGCTCCGGGGCTGGGCCTGGTGGACCGGGCCAGGGACTACCTCACCGGCCGCGGACAGTAACGCCGATGACCGGCAACGGTGACGACTCCGCCGGCCGGCAGTACGACGCGACCCCGTACCTGCCCCGGCGCGGCGGACTCGCGGCGCATCGGCGTGCCGCGGCGGATTGCCAGGGCTGCCCGCTGTTCCGGGACGCGTCCGGGACCGTATTCGGAGCGGGCAGTCCCTCGGCGCGCGTCATGCTCGTCGGCGAGCAGCCGGGCGACCAGGAGGACCGGCGAGGGGAGCCGTTCGTCGGGCCGGCCGGCGGTCTCCTGAGGAAGGCGTTGCGGGAGGCCGGGCTCGACGAGGATCAGGCGTATTTCACCAACGCCGTGAAGCACTTCAAGTTCACCACCGCGACACGGGGCAAGCGCCGCATCCACAAGCCACCCAGCCTGCGGGAGATGACGGCCTGCCGCCCCTGGCTGGCTGCCGAGTTGCGCCTGGTCGATCCGGAGGTGGTGGTGGCGCTCGGGGCGACCGCGGGCAAGGCTCTTCTGGGCCCGTCGTTCCGGGTGACGAGGGACCGGGGCACGCTCATTCCGCTGGCCGAGGAGAACACACCGGGAGAAGGGACACCGGGCCCTGCCCCCGGCGGCAGGGGATTCATCGTGGCGACACTCCACCCGGCGGCGATTCTGCGTGCCGAAGACCGCGAGAAGCCGTACGCGGGACTCGTATCGGACCTGCAGGTGGCTGCCGGGGCATTGGCTTGAGGACCGGCGCGCCGTGGAGGGCTTTCTCGCACGGGCCTCATGAACAGCAAAGTCCCGGATGAACAGCAAGGTTGCGGATGAACAGCTGAGCAGCAAGGTCCCGGCAGGTTGAAGGAGGGCCCGGGCCCTGATGCGGTCAGCCCGTGGCGTCGAGCCGGGCCGAGGGCTGTGTCCGGTACCGACCGGGGGCGGTACCGTACTCCCGCTTGAACGCCTTGGCGAAGGCGAATTCCGAGGCGTAGCCGGTCCGTTGGGCTATCACCCGAAGCGGCTGGTCTCCTTCGCGCAGCAGACGGCCGGCCAAGGTCAGCCGCCACCAGGTCAGATAGCCGAGCGGCGGCTCGCCGACGAGCGCGGTGAACCGTTTCGCGAAAGCCGCTCTGGACAGGCCCGCCACCGTGCCCAGCTCCTCCACCGTCCACGGGTGGGCCGGATCGTGGTGGATTGCGCTCAGGGCCCGCCCGATCGCCGGGTCGTGCAGTGCCGCGCCCCAACCGGCCGTGTCCTGGGCGTGTTCGTCGTACCAGGCACGCAGGATGTACAGCAGGGCGGTGTCGAGCAGTGCGCTGGTGGCGGCGGCCGCGCCGGGCCGGGAGCCCGCCATCTCGGCGCGGAGCAGATCCAGTACCGCACCCAGCGGCCGGTCGTGGGTGGGCAGCCGGACCGCGCCGGGCAGGCAGGCCAGCAGCGGGTGAGGGCGGGCGCGGTTCAGGCGGTAGGCGCCGCAGAGCATCAGCGTCCCGGGCGTTCCGTCGTCCGGCGTGGCCGGGCCGGGCGGCCAGGAACCGTCCGGGTTCTGGACGACCTCGACCAGCGGGGTGCCGGGGTCGTCGGCCAGCCCGTAGGCGATGCCGTGCACGAAGGCGAGGTCACCGTCGGTGAGCTGGATCGGCGGGCTGCCGTCCTCGGGCAGCAGCCAGCAGGACCCCTCCGACACCGCGTGGAACCCGACGCCGGCCGTGGCCGGGAAGCGCAGGCCCCACGCCCCATGCCGCCGCTTGCGGGCCGCATGCGGCCGCCCGGCGCGCATCGCGGTGATCGCATCGCTGAGTACGTCCATGCCGGCGAGCGTAACCGGGAAGACGCTCGCGCATGATCGCAAGACGCTGCGGCATGGGCGGCCGAGCGTGATCTTCGTACGGTGAATTCGCCGCGGAAAGGGGACATCTGATGCCTCGTCGGCGGCTCAGGCGGTCTGGGGCGCTCTGGGCGCTCAAGAGGTGCCTTACGCCTTGTGCCCCATGACCTGACCTTTGGCTCTTGCGACTTTCGACTTTGACCTTTTGACCTTTGACCTTTTGACGGAATGGATTCACGGTGATGATGGCCCAGCAGGTGGTGTTCGACGAGGTCGGCGGCCCGGAAGTGCTGCGGATCGAGAAGGTGGAACACGGCGAGCCCGGTCCGGGCGAAGTGCTGCTCCGTGTGGACGCGCTCGGCCTCAACCGGGCGGAGGCGCTGTTCCGTGCGGGCGGCTACTACTACCAGCCCACCCTGCCGGGTTCCCGACTCGGCTACGAGGCGTCCGGGGAGGTGCTGGCGGTCGGAGAAGGGGTGACCGGCTTCTCGGTGGGCGACCCGGTGCTGACGGCGGGCACGGGTGAGATGAGCGCCAGCGGTGTGTACGGCGACCACCTGCGGCTGGCGGCCGACGGCCTGCTGCATCGCCCCGGCGGGACGGACGCGGTGACCGGCGCGGCCGTCTGGCTGTCGTACAGCACCGCCTACGGGGCCCTGGTGGAGCAGGGTGGGCTGCGGCCGGGCGACACCGTGCTGATCACCGCCGCCTCCAGCAGCGTGGGCATCGCGGCGATCCAGATAGCCAACCACATAGGCGCGATCCCGGTGGCCGTCACCCGCAGCTCGGCGAAGCGTGAGCGTCTGGCGCAGCTCGGCGCGGCCCACGTGATCGCACTCGACGAGGGCGGGCTGCTCGAACAGGTCGCCGAGTTCACCGGCGGGCGAGGAGCCGAGATCGTCTTCGACCCGGTTTCCGGCCCCGGACTGGCGGAGGTCGCGCGGGCCGTCACACCGGGCGGGCTGCTCATCGTCTACGGCTGGCTCGACCCGAGGCCGGCGCCGCTGCCGCTCAACTGGAGCCTGCGCATTCTCGGTTACGGCAACCTCCAGGTCGCCGGCGTTCCGGAGGTCCGGCACCGGATCTGGCACTTCCTGGACGCCGGCCTACGGGCGGGCACTCTGGCACCGGTGATCGACCGGACCTTCGACCTCGAGGAGATCGTCGAAGCGCACCGTCATCTGGAGTCCAACAGCCAGATCGGCAAGATCGTGGTCACGGTTCGCCACTGAGGGCTGTGTGAAGGTGAGGTTGGGAGGGTGAGGTAGAGGGAGCGGCGTAGCAGCCGCACACCGAAAGATGCCCGAGCCGACCGTGGTCCGCCCGGGCATCTCTCTTCCACCGTGATGCGCAATCGGTCAGCGAACTCCGATCAGTTCCCCGCCCCAGTGCCGGCACCAGTGCCGACCCCAGTACCCGTAGCCGTGCCCGTACCTGCACCCGTACCCGCGTAGGTGTAGGGAACTGCGCCGGTCGGGTTGTCCCAAGGAGCGACTCCGACAGGAACTCCCAGGACCTGGCTCGGGAGGTAGTTCGTGGCGGTGGTAGCTCCCTTGTCCAGTGCCCACTTCTGCGTCGAAGCGGTCCACCCCTGGAAAGCTCCTTTCCTATAAAGCTCGTCGAGATCGGCCCGGTATCGCGCGTCGATCTGATCCTTGCTGGCCTGACTCCACAGGTGGTGCTCCTGAAGGGTGCGGTAGCCGAGGTCGTGTCGCTTGCAGGCATCCTGCACCGGGTGGGTCTCGTCGATTCCGAAGTACGCCTTCGCGGCAGGCTTCAATGAATCCGGGATGGAGCACCCGTCGTTGTCCCAGCGAATTCCGTCCTTGTCCACCACCTTGGGCAGGCCGGTGTGAGCGTCAGTTCCCTGCACGAATTCGCCGGGGTTGTTCTTCTGGGCTTCTTTCACCGTTGCGGCCCGCTTCGCGAATTCGTTGAAAGGCAGGTTCATCATCTGGTTGAGCACGTCAGCCGTAGAGGGCTTGGGCGCCTCTTCCGCGTGGGCGCTGGTGGCGGTGAACCCGATCCCGGTGGCGCCGAGGGCGGCGGTGGCAACGCCCATGCCCATCCGCCGCGTTGTTGGTGAATGTGAGGGCTTGCGATGTCTTCCCACTGTGCATTTACCTTCCGGTCCGGTCGGATACAGCGCAGATTGCGCCTGAGCACAGTCAATGGGTCGCTTCACCGCGGCGACAACGGGTGATCACTATTGCTACGGCGAATACTGTGCCTCCTCCGGCCAATACCTACGGAAGCCGGGAAACATTTCTACGGAGCATGGTCCCATTTCCACGGAGACGAGTCCCGCGGGATTCCCTCTTGGAGGCGGTCGGCGAGGGCGGTGGTGATTGCTCGGCGGGTGGGCTCGTCGACGAAAGCCCACTGGCCGTTCGGGTTGGTCTCCAGCCAGATCCAGCGGCCGTCGGCCCGTACAGCGAAATCGAATGCTCCGAAGACGAGGCCGAATGCGTCAAGGTAGGCGCGCACCGCCGTACGGACCGCGGGGGTGTCTCGGTCGGGGAGTACGTGAGGGAGTCGTAGTCCTGGCGCCAGTCGAGGTGGTCACCGTCGATGTCGATACGGGTGGCGAAGAACTGATCGCCGACGGCGGCGAGCCTGATGTCCGCGACCTTGGGGACGCAGGACTGGAACAGGTGCGGACAGGCCGAGACGCCGTCGTCGAGATCGTCGGGGTCGACGGTGCGGACCCAGATGGTGCGGGCGGGGGCGCCCGTGTCGTCAGCGCTGATGTGCACGGCGTGTACGGGTTTGTAGACGACCGAGCCGTGCTGGGCGACGAAGCGTCGGGCGGCGTCAGGGTCGTTGGTGATGAGGGTGGGAGGAAGGTCGAGGCCGACCCGGGCGGCGGTCGCGAGCTGGGCGGGCTTGTATTCGGCGTCGCGGTTGCGCCAGGGATGGTTGAGGTAGAGCGCGCCCGGAAGCGAGGCGAGTATGCCGCCGTAGCCGGCGCGGGCCTGGGAGATGGCGAAACGGGACGCGGCGGACTCGGCTGCCGGGCCGGTTCCCCCGTAGGGCGTGGGGCGGCGCCAGTAGACGGAGCGTACGGCCGAGAGGTCCAGGTCGCGGCTGGCGGTGCGCAGGGTGCCGTGCGGGCCCTGGCTGTCGAAACGGGCCGCCATGACGGCCCCGGCGGTGAAGTCGGTGCCCGGATCGAGCCGTACGACCGGGACTCCCCGGCCGTACAGCTCGTCCAGCACCAGATCCGCGGTGACGTCACCGAGCGAGGTCACGGCGAGGACCGGTGAGGATCCCATGTCAGTGGCAGCCGCCGCCTTCCTCGTCACCGTCGGGGGCGTCGTCGCGGTGGGCCTCATCGGTGGCGTCACCGGCGTAGGAGACATCGCTGTCCGCCCCCGACCGGGTGGTGGGCGGGGCGGCGCATCGGCCGGCGCACTGCTCGTCGATCGCCATGGGTTGGTTCGCTGCGTCGCGATACCGGGTGGTCTGCGACATGGGGTCCAACTCGGTTGCCACTTCGGGTAGTTCACCTGTCGGCGCGTACGAGTCGAGGCGCGACAGGCCCCAGGGGGTGGTCGGGTTCTGTTCCATCGGGCAGATCCCTTCGGTTGTCAGGCCCGCGGAGGTGCACGGCCATACGGGCCCATCGCCGTATGGGCGGCGCGGAAGCACCGCCGCATGCATGAACGCTGCAGGCAGCGCAGGGAGGGAGTTCGGGAAGTGCAGGCGGTGCAGGCAGCGCGGAGCGAAGCTAGTGCGGGGAAGAAGGGCCCAGCAAGCGGAAGCCATCGGCAAGAGGGGGCTTCTTGCCATCGAGGCCTGTCCCCCGGCTCACCCAGCCCGGCTCACCCAGTCCGGCCTGCCCAGCCCGACCCGCTCAGCCCCGCCGCTGCTGCTCGACGAGTTCCCGGTACAGGCGCTGGGCGGCGCGGGATTCGTCGGCGTAGCGCGCGATGAGCCTGTTCTCTCCGCGCTCGTTCAGGCTGAGTTCCCAGCGGCCGGCAACCCGGCGGAAGCGGTAGTACTCGGTGGCCGGGAGGCGGGGTTCGTGGACGGAATCGATGCGGTAGTACTCATCGGGAATTCCGGCACGCTGCAGTGCGGCATGGGCGGAAAAGCGGTCCGTGACCGGCTTCGCGGGCTTGGGAACCGCTCGCTGAGGAGTGCGGACGCGGCCGGGCGTGACGTCTTCCAGAGCGTTGGCCGCCAAGAGTTGACCAACAGACTGATTGAGCTGAATCTGCGTTCCACCGCCGGGCTGACCGAATGCGGCGGCTATGCCGCCCTGCTTCCCCGTGACGGAAGTCCTGACCTTGTAGACGTGATAGTTGCACTCGACGTCGTAGGTGTCCCCATTCCGGTACGTCTGAAGGTTCGACGGGGGAATGGAACGTTCCTTGTAAGGAACCGCTTTGGCGGACGTGACGGGTGAGACGAACTTGCCGCTTGTGCTTCCGAAGCGGTCCAGCATGGTCCCCGCCCCCAGGGTGACGGGTGTCGGGCTGCCGGAGAAACCGTCATTGGGGGGATAGGACCATGTCCAGTCGTCCTTCTTCCAGGCATCGAGAAAGGACTTGGCGGTCGGGTACGTCCCGAACCTCCGGTAATCCTTGACGAGCGAGCCGACCGTCCCCTTGGCCGGAATGTCCTTCGGCCCCAGGGACCAGTCCCCCTGCAAAGGGGCCAGGCACTGTGTGGGCTGCGCGACGGAGGGCACGTACCGAGTCGACGCGGCCTGCGCCGTGCCCACCAGCACCGTTCCGCCGAGTATCGAGCTGCATAAGGCCATTGCCGTGCCAGTGGTTACCCGCATCGGTCTCCTCCTGGGTTCACCGGATCGCCGGGGCCGATCGGCCCCGGACGTCAACTCCGGGAATCTAGCAGCGTGCTGGGACAACCGAGAGGTGGAGATCACGTCGCTGAAATCCGCCAGGAGGCGGACCGCACCGGCCGGAATTCCGCTCCCAGGACGTCATACCGGCCACCCCGCACACGAAATCCGGCCGACCCGCCAACGAATACCGGTCGCAAACGTGACGGCCGAATTCCATGCTTACTTCCGGTAGCCCGACGGCTGTCCAATTCCCATTGCTTTCCCCCGAACCGGTCTGGCGGCCGGCGCCCGCAAATCCATACAGTCCGCCGGACGCAGGAACGGCAAAGACCGCAGGGACCGGCAAGGACCGCAGGACCGGCAAGGACCGTCAGAGGGGCTCTTATGGATCAGACGATCACGCGCGTCGCCATCTACCCGCCGATCGGCATCGCCCGGGTCGGAAACAGCGAGACCGACTTCCTCTACGGACCGGAGTCCCCGGATCAGGGCACCTTGGAGGCCGGCCAGTACAAGGACGCGAACGGGGCGATCAAGCGACAAGCCGCCCGGTTCCGCCTGTACGGCTACAACGCCGCAGGCCAGGTCGTCCGGGAAATCACGGCCTCGACGGCCGGGGACAAGAAGGCCCGGCGCGACCGGACGACCGGGCGCGACCAGACCACCCACATCGTGTGGAGCGCGCACCTCGCCAACCAGAAGTCGGCCTGGTACAGGTTCAATCTCGCTCTCGACATCCCCGACGCCGCCCGGCTGGCCCCGGAGAAGCTCGGCCTGCGCAACCCGGCGGTGACCGACAGGCGTTCCCTGATCAACGACCCGGGCAGGCAGACCATCTCCGGCCCCTCGGCCCAGCCCGTGCGGTTCGAATCCGGCACGGTCATGGGGCAGCCGGTCTACCTCGGCGAACTGCGCACCGACGCCGCCGGCCGCCTGCTGGTCCTCGGCGGCCGCGGAAGCTCGGGAACGTGGGACACCTCCGCACTCCACACCTTCGGCAACAACGACGGCTGGTACGACGACACTTCCGACGGGCCGATCACCGCCGAGGTCACCATCGGCGGCAAGGACGTACCGGTGGATCCCGCCTGGGTCGTCGTGGCCCCTCCGGACTACGCGCCCGCCGTGAAGACGGTCCGTACGCTCCACGACCTGATCTACGACGTCTTCGTCAGGAACGGGCAACTGCGGCGCCCTGACGTGGTGTCGTTCCCCGACCACATCGAGCCGATCCTGCGGCGCTTCTGCGATCTGCAGTGGGTCAACCACGGTTTCGCCGCTCAGTTCGGCTGGCGGGGCCCCCACCACTTCATGGGCCCGGAGATGTCGGAACGGCTGGCCGACCCCGGCCACACCAGCAGCGAACTCCGTCGCCAGATATACGCCGCCATGCGGTACCGCCCCCGTGACGGAGCCTCGCCCCAGCCCTGGCCATGGATCTACGGCGACGGCATGGCCGTCCCCGCCGCCTCCGAGCTCCAGCACATGGCATTGAGCCCCACCCAGGACTGGATGCTCCAGCAGTGGGCCGCCGGCGAGTTCGACGTCAAGAGCCAACGCACCGCCTACCCGGACGTCGACAAGGCACCCGTCGCCGAGCAGCCGGATCTGCTGACCCGCGGCGCCCTCGACAGCGCCCTCGCCGACGCCTTCCACCCCGGGTGCGAGGTCACCTGGCCCATCCGCCACGACACCATGTACATGGCCCCCTTCCGGATCAGGCACCGCGCGGATTCCGAGCCCGACTACGGGCCCCGACTCACCCCGGACCGGGCCCTGTCCGCGTACGGCCCGCTGTACGGCCAGGTCCCCGGCGGCCTCACCCGGTGGATGGCGGTCCCATGGCAGACCGACACCGCCAGTTGCCGGTCCGGCTACGAGCACACCAAGGGGCTGGGGCCGCGCTACACCCCCTACCTCCCGACGTTCTGGCCGGCGCGGGTCCCCAACCACGTGCTGACCGAGGAAGACTTCGCCATCGTCAACGACACCGGGAAGCCGGACCGCGACTCCGCGTTCGAGCGGCGTGGGGTGTGGATCCGTGGGCTGAGCGCCAACTACCCGGAAGCGCTCAAGCAGATGGTGGACCACTGGTACGCGCTGGGCATCGTCGAAGCGCGTCCGTACACGGGCGGCGACGGCAAGTTCCCCGACACCGTCCTGGTGGAATCCCGTCCCGGGTCGCCGTTCGACAAGGCGCCGCTCAACCGCAATCTGATCAATCTGCATGTGCCCGAGGCGGCGGGTTCCTCCGCGCCGGGTGACGTCCTCGGCAAGGCCATCGACGCGGTGGCGCGGAAGTACGGCTTCGCGAAGGAGAGCATCGCCGCCGCGTACTACGAGAAGCTCGAACCGCACCGCGAGGAACAGTGACCGAGCCGGTCCTCGGCCCCCGCGACCACGGCGACGACCACTACGACGCCGTGGTCGCGGGCGGCGGCCCCGCCGGCTGCGCAGCGGCTCTCGTCCTGGCCCGCGCGGGCCGGTCCGTACTGCTCGCGGACGCCGGCACCGGGGCCCCGAAGATCGGCGAGGCGCTCGTGGGGGCGGCCCGTACGATCCTCGACGACCTCGGCGTGGGCGACCGCGTCCCCGGCCCCGGACACCTCCCCTGCCACGGCAACACCTCGGCCTGGGGGTCGTCCGCACTGCACACCGTGGACTTCATCCGCGACCCTTACGGGCTCGGCTGGCATCTCGACCGGCCCGTGTTCGACCGGCGCCTGCGCGACTGCGCCCGCGCCGCCGGGGCGGACGTGGCCGAGCGCACGGCCGTACGGCGCCCCCGCCGCCGCGGCGCCGGCTGGACCGTGGACCTGCGGGGCCCGGCGGGCGTACGGGCCGTCGACTGCGCGTGGGTCGTGGACGCGACCGGGCGCGCCGCCGCGATCGCCGCCCACTGCGGGGCCCGACGGGACCGGCGCGACCGCTTGATCGCCACTTACCTCACCCTCGGTCAGGACAGCGCGGCGGCCGACACCCGGTCCCTGGTCGAGTCGGACCCGGATGGTTGGTGGTACACGGCCCTGCTGCCCTCCCGCCGACGCCTGCTCACCTACTTCACGGACGCGGATCTCCCCTCGGCCGCCCTCCAGGCCCTGCCCGCCTTCCGGCAGCGCCTGTCGCTGACCCGGCACACGGCGCCCCTCCCCCAAGCCCATGGGTTCCCCGGGCATACGGCCCCGCGCCGGGCCGCCGCCCACAGCGCCCGCCTCGACCCGGTGTGCGGGGACGGCTGGATCGCGGCGGGGGACGCGGCTGCCGCCTTCGATCCCCTGTCGTCGCAGGGCATTCTCACCGCGCTCTACTCCGGGCTGCGTGCGGGCGAGGCGGTCGACGGCAGCCTGCGCGGAAAGCGACAGGCCCTGGAGACGTACGCGGCGAGCATGGCCAGCGTGCTCAACGCCTACACCCGCGACCACCGCACCACCTACGCGATGGAACGGCGCTGGCCGTGGCATCCCTTCTGGGCCCGCCGCCTCGGCACGGGATGAGCGCCCCGGCCCTCGTCAGGCAGGTGCTGACGAGTCTCCGGGATACACCGCTCCCTAAGACCACTCGTAGGCACCCTCGCCCTCTGCCTCTCCCTCTGCCTCGCCCTCTCCCTACCCCGCAGCCATCGCGGCTCTCTCCTGGGCCTCGGCCAGGTCCTCCTGCGTCGGGGCGTCTTCCTGGGTGAGCTTGCGGCGCCAGTATCCGGTGAAGTCGATCTGGCGCTTGTCCATGCCGCGCTCTCCGAGCAGATGTCGACGTATCTCGCGCACCATGCCCGCCTCCCCGGCGAGCCAGGCGAATACCGAGCCGGACGGAAACGGGGGCGCCTCCCGCACCGCGCTCAGCAACGCGTCACCGTGCCCGGCCTCGCCGTCGTTGCGGTGGACCCAGTGGACGGTCAGGTCGGCTTCGGTGGTGAAGAGCTGTTCCTCGGCCGGGTCGGCCACTTCGATGTAGGCCACGGCGCGGGCGCCCGGGGGCAGTGCTTCGACGAGCGAGCCGATGGCCGGCAGCGCGGTCTCATCGCCGGCGAACAGCAGCCAGTCGGCGGTGTCGAGCGGCAGCGGTCGGGCGTAGAGCGCTGCCGGCCCGTACCGGGCGAGGGTGTCCCCCACGGCCGCGGACGCCGCCCAGCGGGTGGCCGGGCCGCTCACCGCGTCCGCCGTCGACGCGGACGCGCCGTGCAGCACGAAGTCGACGGTTATCCGCTGACGGACCGGGTCGTAGGACCGCACCGTGTAGCTGCGCATCCACGGTCGTTGGTCCTCGGGGATGGCGAGGAAAGCCTGGTACCAGCGCATGACATCGCCGTCCGCTCCCTCGTCGGGCAGCCGGGGCTCGGTCTGGCCGGGTTTGGGGAAGCACAGTTTGAGCTGCTGGTCGGGCCAGGTGGGGAAGTCGTCGAGGCCGTCCCCGGCGAAGGTGATACGGGCCATGTGCGGGGAGATCCGCCGGACGTCGGTGACCTGGATGAGCGCGACGGGCACGTCCGCCATCAAATCCTCCATAAAGGTGGGAAGTGGTCAGGGGAGATGCGGAGCTCCGGCTCCATCGCTTCGCGCCCCTCCCCCTGATATCCTTACGCCGTAAAGAGTTATCTCGACCGAGGTTACTTTATGCCGTAAGGAGTTGCAAGTGGTTCTCTTCGCCGGCCAGGGCGACCCCCACCGTTCGATGTCGCTGCTGTGGCGGAAGGAAGGCTCCGCCGGCCCGCGTTCGGCGCCCGGCCCCAAACCCGCGCTGAGCGTGGACGCGATCGTCGACGCGGGAATCGCGGTGGCCGACGCGGAGGGCATGGCGGCGCTGTCCATGCGCGCGGTCGGCGAGCGCCTCGGGCGTACCGCGATGGCGCTCTACACGTACGTCCCCAGCAAGAGCGAGCTGGTGGACCTGATGTACGACCACGCGCTCGCCGAGCTGCCCACCGATTACGACCTCGCACCGGGCTGGCGGGCCGCGGTGACGTCCTGGGCCGAGGACACATGGGAGTTCTATCTCCGCCACCCGTGGGTGCTCCAGGTGTCCCAGGCGCGACCGGTCCTCGGCCCGAACGAGTACGGGGCCCTGGAGACGGTGGTGCGCCTGCTGTACGCGACGGAGCTGCCCTCCGCCGCGCTGCGCCGGATCGTCGGGACACTGTTCCACTTCGTCCGCGGCTCCGCGCAGACAGTCGCGGAAGCGAGGCTGGCCGCGGCGGCGACGGGCGTCTCCGACGAGGAGTGGTGGCAGTCCCGCTCCACCGTCCTCGGCGAGGTCGTACCCGACTTCTCGGACCGCTTCCCGCTCGTGATCCGCCTGGAAACCGAGGGCGTCGCCCACCACGGCACGGATGGCGCGAACGATACGGACTCTTCGGCGCCGTACGACGATTCGGTGCCCTACCTGGAACGCGAGGCCAAGACGACTTTCGAGGTCGGTCTGGCCGTGATCCTGGACGGCATCGAAGCGACGATCCACAAGGCCGGTTGATCATTCCCATGGTGCGCTTGGGAGCGGAGTTTCGACGAAGCCACCGCGTTCCCCGCCGCTCGGCGAACCAGGCCGTCGGCCTCTCCGCGGGGCTTCGTCACCGCGACATCCGGAGACGCCCGGACCGCCCCGCTGGAACGTAGTTTCTGCCCGTCACCACCGGAGGGGCATCTGACGGCCCTCCCGGCCCGGTCCCGCAACTCGGAGGCGGATTTCGGGTTGAGTCCGGACATGGATGTCAAACCGACCCCCGGTCACCCTTTTCTCCGTATCGCCGGCTCGCACCAGCCTCCGCCGATCATGGCCCCCTATACCCCCCGTCCGGCTGAGGAGGGGACTCCGATCTTCGATCAGCTGCTCAAGGAATGGCGGGCCGGCGCGCTACGGCCGGTTGTGTCATGGCCGGTTGACGATCCGGGGAAGAAGCGGCCCGGCAGCGGTGTTGGGGCGGATGATGGCATTCCCCGTCCGCGTACCCGCAATGAGGAGCATGACCGTGAGCCTGTACGACATCCCGCTGCGCACACTGACCGGTGAGCCCGCTTCGCTCGCCGACTACCGTGGCAAGGCGCTGCTGGTCGTCAATGTCGCGTCCAAGTGCGGGCTGACCCCGCAGTATTCGGGCCTGGAGCGGCTCCAGGAGCGCTACGCGGACCGCGGCTTCAGCGTGCTCGGCTTCCCCAGCAACCAGTTCGCGGGCCAGGAGCCGGGCACCGCCGAGGAGATCGCCACGTTCTGCTCGACGACATATGGGGTCAGCTTCCCGCTGTTCGAGAAGACCGACGTCAACGGGGCCGACCGGCACCCGCTCTACGAGGTGCTGACGGAGACCGAGGACGCCGAGGGCGCGTCCGGTGATGTGCAGTGGAACTTCGAGAAGTTCCTCGTCGACCACAACGGCGAGGTCGTGGGCCGTTTCCGGCCGCGTACGGAGCCGGACGCCGATGAACTGGTGGCGGCCATCGAGGGGGCGCTGCCCGCCTAGGGCCTGTCCGATGGGGGCGGGCCCGCCCGATGGGGGGCCTGTCCGGGCCTGTCCGGGCCTGTCCGGGCCTGTCCGATGGGGTCAGGGTCGGGAAGGCCCTGGCCCCGGTCCGTGGGCCCTACACCACCGCGCCGTCCGCGACGTCCGTAACGTCCGTGACACCGGTGATGGCGACGCGGCCGATCATGCTGAGGCGGTCGGCCACGATGCCCTCGACGATGAGGCCCTGGTCGTCGGGGCGGTCGGCGACGATCTCGAACTCACCGATCAGACCGGTCATCCGCAGCAGCCGGTCGACGCTCCCCCCGGCGGCGACGCCGGTCAGCCGCAGCCGGCCGCCCCGGTCCCGGGCCCGCTGCCGGGCACGGACCAGCAGGGACAGCCCGGCGCAGTCGATGAACGTCACCGCGCGCAGGTCGAGGAGCAGATCGGGGCGGGCGCCGCTGAGATCGTTCAGCCGGTCGGACAGCACCGCCACAGCGAGAATGTCCAGCTCGCCGCGGAGTTCGAGGATGGTGGTGGTGCCCACCGCTCGTACGCGCCCGACGAATCCTTGATAGTCCTGGCTCGCGCCGTCGTGGCCCTCGTTGTCCCGGCCCGGGTCCGACCCGTCCGCCGTCTTCACGAAGTCCTGGCCCTCGTCCATCATCGGCCCGACCCACTTTCGTGCCAGTGCGCGGGACGCGGGAATCGCCACGCGCGTGCGGAGGAGGCGTACGGAAGGTGAGGGGAGCGCCCGGTGAGATCCTGGCGGATCCGACGTGTCCGGGTCGTCGGCTGTGCCCTTACGCGTCTACGGCATACCCGCCGTACAGGGCGTCAAGTCCCGCTCGGGGCAACGAAAACAGTTTGTCTCAAAGCTATGCTCGGGAGGCGGCGACGGGGGCGATCCCCACGCCCGGCGGGCGCCGGGCTCACGCCTTGCGCGCATAGCCGAGATAGGTGACCAAGGGCTTGCTACCTGGGGCGAGTTCGAAGTTGACCATGGTCGCGACCTGATCGTCGGTGATCCGGCCCCGGCGGCGCGCCAGGACTGCGGTCAGCAGACTCCGTACGGCAGATGGCTTGAAATGGCAGGTATCGGCGGGGTGCAGGCCATGGCGCGCCATGTGCTCGGCGACTTCGCCGGGTGTGCGCAGGCGGCGCGCGGCGTAGCGGCCGGCCGGCATGACGCGGGTCATGGGCAGGCTCTGGAAGGCGACGAGGTAGACCAGGCGGGAGACCGGCGTGCGGTTGACCGTGTCGTAGACGAGGAGGCCGTCGGGTTTGAGGGCACGCGCGGCCTGTTCGATCACGCGGCCGGGGGCCGACGTGATCTCCAGCGTGTCCGCGAGGTAGACGAGGTCGAACTCGGAGTCGGGGAGGTCGAGGTGCTCGGCGGGCGCCGTGCGGTGGTCGATGTCGAGGCGCTCCTGGTCGGCCGCGGCGCGCGCCATCGCCGTCGCGGACTCGGACGGATCGACGGCGGTGACGTCGAAGCCGAGCCCGGCCAGGCCGCGTGCCAGCAGACCGCGTCCGCTGCCCACCACCAGGGCGCGCCCGGAGGCGGCGCGGCCCTCGCGGGCCAAGGCCCCCTCCGTGTAGGCGAGGCGTGCGCCCTGGAAGGCGACGGCGCGGATCTGGCGCCCGTCGACCGCCTCCGGAGCGGGTGAGTCCAGTTCGATCAGTGGAGCGCTGGCCATCGGCTTCTCCCTCGCTCATGGCAGACACGGACACCAGGTCGCGGCAATCAAGTTCCCTTAGGAAACTCTACGAACGTAACATCTTTAGTTTCTTGAGGGAACTCGGCTAGCCTCGATATGTGACCCGCACCCCCCTCTCCGACGTGGCCTGCTCGATCGCCCGCGCCACCGACCTGTTCGGCGACGCCTGGACGGCGCTGATCATGCGTGATGTGCTGACCGGCATCGGCCGCTTCGACGATCTCGTCCATGACCTGGGAGTTTCCCGAAAGGTCCTGGCAGCCCGGCTGTCCCGGCTGGTCGAGGAGGGCGTGCTGGCCCGCGAGCGCTACCAGGAGCGGCCGCCGCGTGAGCACTATGTGGCGACGGCCAAGGGGGCGGAGCTCTACCCCGTACTGCTGGCGCTGATGAACTGGGGCGACCGCTGGTATGCGGGCGAGGCCGGGCCGCCGGCCCGTATCCACCATCTGACCTGCGAGCACGACACCACGATGGTCGCCGCCTGCGCCCACTGCGGCGAGCCGCTCACCGTGGACAACACCACCCAACTCCCCGGCCCCGGCGGGCAGATCGGGCCCGGCACCCAGGTGATCGGCCCGCTCATCGCCTCCCGGGCCGGCGAGCACCCGGCCTGACGAACGGCAGATCGCGGGCGGTCAGCCGCGACATCGGGCCGGCGGCGCGCAGCACGGCGTCCAGGGCCAGCTCCGGGTCACTGGCGTAACGGCCGCTCGCCCAGGCCGCGTTGGCTTCGACGACCGCCCAGTGGCCGTCGATGCGGCCGACGTCCACGACGATCGCGGACGGCAGAGTGGTGCCGCAGCGCTCCAGCAGATCGGCGCCGAAGGCGGCCGCGTCCGGGGCCAGCGGTCCGGGGCTGAACCGCCCGTTCTCGGCGTAGCGGCTGCCGGTGCGCACCTCGCCGTCGAGGACGTACAGCCGGTGCTCGTCGCCGAAGGACACCACGTCGGAGATCAGTACGACGGTGCCGGGGTCGACCGCGTCCGTACCGGGCAGCCGGGTGCCGTCGGCGTAGACCATGGCCCGGATGCCCTTGTCGTTGGGGGACTTGGCGAAGACGGGACGGCGCAGCGCGTGGGCGTCGCGGATCGGGAGAGCGCGGATCTCGCGCCGTACGAGGTCGCGGGGAAGGCCGGCGAGCCAGTGTTCCGGCGCTTCGAGCGGGGCGATGCCCAAGGGGGCGGCGACGGCGTCGGCGAAGGACGGGCCGGCGTGCAGATGGGTGGCGCGCAGCCCTTCGGGGAGGTCGAAGGTGGGCAGTTGAACGGTGCGCAGTCCGCGGCGACGGGCGGTGTCGCGCAGCCCGGCCGCCGAGGCGGTGAGGCGCGGCGGGAGGAGCAGAGTCGCCGCCCGGGCCCCCGCCCCCGCACCGTCCCCGTGTCCCATCGCTGTGCCCCCGCCCCCGCGTCGCATGTGGATCATCGTAGCGACGGGCTCGGCGGGAACCGCGGGCCGCCGAAGTACCCCGGAGGGTGACCCGAGGGGAATGTCTTGACCTCAAGTTTGGTTTAGGTCCTAGGTTCCTTTCATGTCGCCGGTCACCCACGGCGATCGATCCCGTGACGACCCGCGACACTCTGGAGGCCGCGATGGACATGGAAGTCACCGCCTGGCACTCGCTGCACAGCACGATGACCGCGCAGCAGGGCAGGCGCCCGTTCTCCCGCACGACCCTGCGCCGCATTCTGGCCTTCGCGCGCCCGCACCGCCGCCGTCTGGTGTGGTTCCTGGTGCTGAGCACGGTGACGGCGATGCTCGCGGTGGCCACCCCGCTGCTCGCCGGCAGGGTGGTCGACGCGATCGTCGGCGGCGACTCATCCGCCCTGGTCGTCGGCCTGTCCGGGCTGATCGCCGGCATCGCGATCGCGGAAGCCGGCCTCGGTCTGCTGACCCGTTGGCTGTCGGCGAGCATCGGCGAGGGCCTGATCCTGGATCTGCGCACCACCGTGTACGACCACGTACAGCGGATGCCCGTCGCCTTCTTCACCCGTACCCGCACCGGAGCGCTGGTGAGCCGGCTCAACAACGATGTCATCGGCGCACAGCGGGCGTTCAGCGACACCCTCTCCGGGGTGGTCAGCAACATCGTCACGCTGCTGCTCACCCTCGTCGTCATGCTGAGCCTGTCCTGGCAGATCACGCTGATCGCGCTGGTGCTGCTGCCGGTGTTCGTGCTGCCCGCCCGCCGGGTCGGCCGACGGCTGGCCGCCCTGCGGCGCGAGGGCGCCGACCACAATGCCGCGATGGGCACGCAGATGACCGAACGGTTCTCCGCGCCCGGCGCCACCCTGGTCAAGCTGATGGGCCGCCCCTCCCGTGAGTCCGCCGAATTCGCCACCCGGGCCCGCCGGGTGCGCGACATCGGCGTCCGCTCGGCGATGGTGCAGACGTACTTCGTCACCGCGCTCACCCTGGTCTCCGCCCTGGCGCTGGCCGTCGTCTACGGGCTCGGCGGATTCCTCGCACTGCACGGGCAGCTGGAGGCCGGCGCGATCGTCTCGCTCGCCCTGCTGCTGACCAGGCTCTACGCCCCGCTGACCGCGCTGTCCGGCGCGCACATCGAGGTGATGAGCGCGCTCGTCAGCTTTGAACGGGTCTTCGAGGTGCTGGACCTCAAGCCGCTGATCGCCGAGAAGCCGGACGCCCGCGCGGTGCCCGAGGGCCCGGTGTCGGTGGAGTTCGACTCCGTGCGCTTCGGCTACCCGTCCGCCGACAAGGTCTCCCTCGCCTCCCTGGAAGAGGTCGCCACCCTCGACACCCGGGGCGGCGAAGAGGTTCTGCACGGCATCTCCTTCCGCGCCGAGCCGGGCCAGATGGTCGCCCTGGTCGGCTCCTCGGGCGCCGGCAAGTCGACCATCGCGCAGCTGCTGCCCCGGCTCTACGACACCGACGCGGGCGCGGTCCGGCTGGCCGGGCACGACGTACGCGATCTGACCGCCGCCTCGCTCCGTGACGTGCTCGGCATGGTCACCCAGGACGGGCATCTCTTCCACGACTCGATCCGCGAGAACCTGCTGCTGGCCAAGCCGGAGGCGACCGAGGAGGAGCTGTGGGACGCGCTGCGCCGCGCCCGGCTGAAGGAGCTGGTCGGCTCGCTCCCCGACGGCCTGGACACCGTCGTCGGCGAACGCGGCTACCGGCTCTCCGGCGGCGAACGGCAGCGGCTGACCATCGCCCGGCTGCTGCTCGCGCACCCGCGGGTGGTGATCCTGGACGAGGCCACCGCCCACCTGGACAACACTTCCGAGGCCGCGGTCCAGGAAGCGCTCACCGAGGCGCTGGTGGGCCGGACGGCGGTGGTGATCGCCCACCGGCTGTCGACCGTGCGGGCCGCCGACCTGATCCTCGTCGTCGAGGGTGGACGGATCGTCGAGCGCGGCACGCACGAGACGCTGCTGGCGGCGGACGGGCGGTACGCGGAGCTGTACCGGACGCAGTTCGCCACGTCGGATTCCGGCCAAGATGCCGAGCTGGACGAGGTCCTCGCCGGCGGCCCGGATGCCGGCACCGACCCCGACGCCGGCCCGGAATTCGTCAGTGCGACGGCGCTGGTCCCGTAACGGCGCGCCGGACGGTCCCCGCCCCTTGGCGGGGACCTCCGCATAACGAAAACTGAGGCGATGACGCAGCGTTCGGAACACTCGACTGTCATGGACCGCCTCGCCATCGACGATCTGATCACCGAATACGCCATCGCCGTGGACGACGGCGACTGGCCCGGTTACCGGGCTCTGTTCACCCGCGACGGCCGCGCGGACTACCGCTCGGCGGGCGGCATCGAGGGCGGCACCAAGGAGATCGCGGCCTGGCTCGACGAGATGCTGCGGCACTTCTCCATCCGCCAGCATCTGATCGTCAACCGCCGTATCACCCTCGCCAGGCACGACGGCGCCCCAGGTGACACGGCCACCGTCCAGGCCGACTATCTCAACCCGATGCGGCTCGCCGGCCCGGCGGCGGGCACCCCCGGCGGCCCCACCGCCCCCGATCACACCTCCGCCGGCCGCTACCGCTTCGCCGCCCGGCGCACCCCCGACGGCTGGCGGCTGACGGAGGTCGTCGTCCAGGAGAAGTGGCGGCAGGTAGGCGCCGCGAACGTCTGACCTTCCGGGGACGCCGCCGCCCTGCCCCACGCCGGTGATCGACCCGCGCCGATGATCGCCTCGTAGCGGTGCCTGGACCCGTGGCGGTGCATCGACGCCTAACCGGTGCGCTACCCCAGGCCGTCGCATTGACCCGTACGGATGCGGACGGGCGCGAAAGACGAATCCCGGACGCACTCTTTTCTTGATCGGTCCGCCCGCGCACACTGGCCGTTTGCGCCCACCGGCCACCCGACCGGCGGATACCGGCGGGCGCCGACGGGCGCCAGCGGGACACGGGCCGCGTCCGGCGACACCCGGTGACATCCGGCGAGAGGGGAGACGGTATGTCCACACCGCTCGGCAACCGGGCGCGGTGGCTCGCCTCCTCCTGGTCACGCGGGCTGGCCGCGGCGCTGGCCGGCGCGCTGCCGGTGCTGCTGTTCCCCGCGCCGGCCTGGTGGTGGCTGGCGTACGTCGCCCTGGCCCCCTGGCTGCTGCTGGTGATGTCGGCGCCGACGCCCCGGAGGGCGGCGCTGGACGGCTGGCTGGGCGGCGCCGGCTTCATGATGGCCGTCCATCACTGGCTGCTGCCGAGCCTGCATGTCTTCATCCTCGTACTGGCGCTGCTGCTGGGCGCGCTGTGGGCACCATGGGGGCTGCTCGTACGGGCTCTGCTCTCCGGTGCGCCCGGCGCGGGCCGGTGTGCCGCCGCGCTGGTACTGGTGCCTTCCGGCTGGCTGATGGTCGAACTGGTGCGTTCCTGGGAGTACTTGGGCGGTCCGTGGGGCCTGCTGGGCGCCAGTCAGTGGCAGGTGCCGCCCGCTTTGCGGCTGGCGTCGGTCGGCGGGGTGTGGCTGGTGAGCCTGCTGATCGTGGCGGTGAACACCGCGCTGGCCGAGCTGATCGCCCGGCCCGCGGCCCGGATGCCGGCCGTCGCCGCACTCCTGGTGTGCGCGCTCGCCGGCACCGCCGCCTGGCTCTGGGCGCCGCTCCCCCGGCCCGCCGGCACGGTGCGGATCGCGATCGTCCAGCCGGGCCTCAGCGGCGGCCCCGAAGGACGGCTGGCCCGCAGCGAGGCGCTGACCCGTTCCCTGGCGGGCCGCGGCGTACGCCTGGTCGTCTGGGGCGAGAGCAGTCTCTACCGGGACCCGGCGGCACGCCCGGCCCTCGCCGCCCGCCTCGCCGCGCTGTCCCGGCGTACCGGCGCGGACCTGCTGGTCAACACCGACGCGCCCCATGCGGACCGGCCCGGCATCTACAAGAGCGCGGTCCTGATCGGTCCGGACGGGCCTGCCGGCGAGCGCTACGCGAAGATGCGGCTGGTGCCGTTCGGCGAATACATACCGGCCCGGTCCGTCCTGGGCTGGGCGACCCGGGTCGGCAAGGCCGCCACCACCGACCGGCTGCGGGGCGCCCGCCAGGTGGTGATGCCGGTCCCCGCGGCGGGCGGACTGCGCATCGGACCGCTGGTGTGCTTCGAGACGGCCTTCCCCGACATGAGCCGCAATCTGGCGCGCGACGGTGCGCAGGTGATCATCGCCCAGTCCTCTACCGCCACGTTCCAGGACAGCTGGGCACCCGCGCAGCACGCCTCCCTGGGAGCACTGCGCGCAGCGGAGACCTGGCGGCCGATGGTGCACGCCACGCTGTCCGGGGTGAGCGCGGTGTACGGGCCGCGCGGCGAGCCGGTCGGCGGGCGGCTGGACACCGACCGCAGTGGGGTCGCCGTCTACGACCTGCCGCTGGCCACCGGCACCAGCCCGTACACACGGTTCGGTGACTGGGCCCTCTACGGCGCGATGGGCGCCCTCGTCCTCTACGGCGGCTACGGCCTGATCGGCGCTCTGCGGGGGGCGAGCTCGCTCACGCGGTCCGCGCGAGCGCCTCGGTGATCACCTGTTCGCACAGCTCGTGGGTGCGCAGCGCGTCCCTGGCGGACGGCTGCCGGCCGGCCCGCACGTCGTCCAGGAACGCCAGCACGATCTGCTCGATGCCCCGCTGGCGGGCGACCGACACCCAGTCGCCGCGGCGGCGCACGGTCGGCTGCCCCTTGTGGTCGATGACCTCGGCGAGGTTGACCACCTGGCGCTTGGTGTCATGCCCGGAGACGTCGAGGATCTCCTCCGAGGAGCCGCTGAGGCGGTTCATGGCGCCGATGGCGGTGAAACCGTCGCCGGCGAGCTGGAGGACGACGTGGTGCATCAGCCCGTCGCGGATCCTGGCGCGCACATCCACCTGCTCGATCTCACCGGGAGCCAGGAAACGCAGCGTGTCGACGACGTGGATGAAGTCGTCCAGCACCAGGGTGCGCGGGTCCTCGGGGAGGCCGATGCGGTGCTTCTGCATCAGGATCAGATCACGAGGGTGGTCCAGGCACTGGGCGTAGCCGGGTGCGAAGCGACGGTTGAACCCGACGGTCAGCCCCACCCCCCGGTCCTCGGCGAGCCGCACGATACGCGCGGTCTCGGCGAGCTCGTAGGCGATCGGCTTGTCCACATAGGTCGGCACGCCGGCCTCGATCAGCCGGGTCACGATCTCGGGGTGCACGGAGGTCGGCGCGTGCACGAAGGCCGCGTCGAGGCCGGCGGCGAGCAGTGAGTCCAGGTCGCCGTGGAGCTGATCGGGCGTCAGGCGGTAGGCGGCGCCGACTCGTTGGAGCGTGGCCGGGGTACGGGTCTGCAGATGCAGTTCGACACCGGGTTGCATGCCCACTACGGGGAGATACGCCTTCTGGGCGATATCGCCGAGTCCGATGCAGCCGACCTTCACTCGTTCTCCTCGGGTAGTTCCGCGGTCCGGGTGCCCCGCGCCCCGGAAGCATACGTGGCGACCAGCGGCCACCGGCCCGCGGTGCCGTCCCGGCTGCGCCGCCCCGCCGACCCGTGACGCGCCGCTCTCTTCCCGCGCGGAACCGCCTTCGACAGGCCCTGGTCCTGTCGGCGACGCGCCGTTCACCCTTGCGGGGAATTCCCAAACGCCCATGCGGCAAGAAGAGTTGCGCGCGTGCGCCGACTACTCGCTGTGGCGATCCTGGCGGGGCCGGTTCTGGCGGGGGCGGTCGCGGCGACCGTCGCCAGCTGTTCGACCGACGCCCCTCGCCCCGTCCTTGAACCCTCCCCCGGGCCGCCCTCGCCCTCCGTGGAACCACTGGGTCCCCGCGTCCAAGCCCCCGGCGACGACCGGATGGCGTTGGTGGTGCCCGCACCGTCGTCGCCACCGTCGTTGCGGCCGTCCTCGGGGCCGGAAGCCCAGCCGGGGGCATCCGCGCCGGCGGGGCCGCCGTCGGTGTCGGAGGGGAGCCGCAGCCGTACGGACGAGGTCCGGGCCCAGGATCCGGACCGGGATCGGTATCGGCACCAGGATCGGGGGCGGATCTCCGGGGGCGACGGCGCGGGTGACGGGAGCGCCCGGCAGCACAGCCGCAACCGGCCGTTCCCTGCTCCTGACGACGGCGCCCCGCCGGCCCCGGACCGGGACAATGGCAAGGCGCCCGCGCACCGTGGGGTACCGCCCCGAGAGCCCGACGAGCCCCGCGAGCGCCCTGTGCGCCGGCCCGGCGCGCAGCCCGCCCCAGCGCCCGGCGGCCAACCGGGCTGCGCACCGGGCCGGGCGCACTGGCACGGGAAGCACGACGGCACGGCGCGTCAGGAGTGCGACCGACCGCACGAGGAGTGACGCGCCACGGGGTGCGGGGTGCGGGCGCTGTGGGTGCGGGGCACGCGGCCCGGATCCGCGTGGCGCCGGTGCCGTGGGTGCCGTGGGTGCAGATGCACGCCACGGGTGCGTGCCCGTAGCGCGGTGCTGTGGGCATGTGACGACAGAGCCGACAGCGCGCCGGCGAGGCACACCCACGACCTACTACGAACGCCCCGCCTCCCCGTCGATCCGCGACTCCAGGCGCTCGATCGCCTCTCTGAGCCCTTGGCGGTATTCGCCGTCGGCGAGGGCGTTGGCCGACGCGCGGGCCCGCAGCAGCTGGGCACGTGCGTCGGCGAGCCGGTCGAGCCCGGCGTAGTCGGTCGCGAGGCTGAGATGGAGCGAAGGGAAGAACGCCCGCAACGCGATGAGGGGGTGTCGCGGCCCTGGGCCATCGGCGACGCTCGTCGCTCCCAGGGCGGCGCCGGTGTCCGCGGCACGCTCGGTGACATAGCCCTCGGCCGCGGCCAGCGCCTTGAGATCCCAGTCGAGCTCGTCCTTGGGGTCGTCCTGGGTGTCGGCCATGTAGTGGGCGAGGGTGCAGCGGTGGAAGGCGTCGCCGTGCGGCCCGATCTCGTCCCACAGCTCCGTCAGACGGTTGCGCGCCTCCTCCCGGTCGCCGGCGCGATGCAGCATGATCGCCTGGCCGATGCGGGTCAGCACGCTGTCCTCGACCGCCGCTCCCTGCTGGTGCCGGTCCGGCTGCAGGTCGCTCTGCGGCTTCTCCCGCCGCTCCTCTGGCCGCTTCTCCGCCACCGTGCACTCCCCGCGTTCGCTCGCCGCCGCCCGTTCCGGCCCGGCGGCATCCGCACGACCCGGCCCTTCCCCCGACGCTAACCGCCAGGGGAAGGCTCCGCGCGGTGTGCGCGACGCGCCCGGGGTGCGGGCTCAGCCCAGGTCGGGGATGCGCCAGTCGATCGGGGCGTGGCCCTGCGCCGCGATCGCGGCGTTGATCTGGGTGAACGGGCGGGAACCGAAGAACTTCTTCGCGGACAGCGGCGAGGGGTGCGCACCCTGCACCACGGCATGCCGCGCCTCGTCGATCAGCGGCAGCTTCTTCTTGGCGTAATTCCCCCAGAGCACGAAGACGGCCGGGTCGGGCCGGGCGGCCACGGCGCGGATCACCGCGTCGGTGACCTTCTCCCACCCCTTGCCCTTGTGCGAGTTGGCCTCGCCCTCGCGGACCGTGAGAACGGCGTTCAGCAGCAGCACGCCTTGCCGGGCCCAGGGCATCAGATAGCCGTTGTCCGGAATCGGGTGGCCCAGCTCCTCCTTCATCTCCTTGTAGATGTTCCGCAGCGAAGGCGGCGTCTTGACGCCGGGCTGCACGGAGAAGCACAGGCCGTGCCCCTGCCCAGCGCCGTGATACGGGTCCTGGCCGAGGACCAGCACCTTCACCTGGTCGTACGGCGTCGCCTCCAGAGCCGCGAAGACCTCCGCACGGGGCGGGTAGACCGGCCCCTGGGCCCGCTCCTGCTCGACGAAGTCGGTGAGCTCCTTGAAATAGGGCTTCTCCAACTCCTCGCCGAGGACCCCGCGCCAGGAATCGGGCAGCATGTCGGTCACCACGTCAACAACCTCCGGTGTGCGTTGCGTTCTCACTCACAGAACTTACCGGCGACCACTGACAACGCCGTCCACGGGCCGGATCCGCCGGCCGGCACCGAGGTCCGACATGTCTCAGGCGGTGTCGAGCCGGGCGCGCTGATACGGATCCAGGTCGACGTCCAGCGCCGCCAGGCACTCATCCAGCTGCCCCACCGAACTCACACCGATCACCGGAATCACTGGCACCGGGCCACCCATCAGCCACGACAGGACCACCTGATTCCGGGTGGCCCCGCACTCCGCGGCGACCTCCGCCAGCACCCGCAGCCGCGCCACCGACCCCGGGTGGTCGTACCGCTCCGGCAGCGGCTTGTCCTCGCGGGTATAGGCACCGTCCATCAGCGTCGAATAGCCGAGCAGCGTGAGATCCGGATGCGCCGCCGCGTAGTCGAGAAGCTCGTCGTCGGTCTCGCGCTGAAGGCCGCACGGCGGGCCGTGGCGCGGCCGCAGGTAGGTGTGGCGCTGCTGTACGGCCCGGAAGCCGGGCAGTCCGCGGCCGGCGGCGAGGTGCCGGGCCTCCGCGAGGCGCCAGGTCGGATGGTTACTGACCCCGAGGGCGCCGACCCGGCCGCCGCGGACGAGTCCGGCCAGCGTCTGGACGGTCTCCTCCAGAGGCACGCCGCGGTCCTCGACGTGCGCGTAATAGACATCCACCCGGTCGGTGCCCAGACGGCGCAGGCTGCCGTCGATGCCGGCGTGGATGGCAGGGCCGCCCAGCCCCTCCGCGTTGCCGGGCCACCGGGGACCGCGGGCCCGGTCGGGCCGGGCGCCGACCTTGGTCGCCACGACCGTACGGCCGGCCGCACGCCGGCTGCGCAGCCAGCGGCCGAGCAGCAGCTCGCTCTCGTCCCCGGTGGCGCCGGGCACCCAGAAGGCGTAGTTGTTCGCGGTGTCGACGAACGTGCCACCCGCCTCGGCGAACCGGTCCAGGATGGCGAAGGCGGTCGGCTCGTCGACGGTGGTGCCGAACGGCAGCGCCCCCAGGCAGACGGCGCTGACCAGGGGCCCCTGATCGCCGCCGAGGGTGCGGTAGTGCATGGCGTGTCTCCCCCAGAGAGGTCCGCTGATGAGTGTGGTGCCGGCCCCATAGGGACCGGCACCACGGACTCTGCCTCTTGGAGTGCACGCCAAGGCAAGGCTCCTAAAGGCCCGCCGCCCACCCCGGACCTTCTTCGGCTTTCCCCGCCGCCCACCGCGCACCCTTTTTGTTTTTCCCCGCCGCCCACCCCCCTTCGGGGGGTGGGCGGGTGTAGTGCGGGCAGGTGCGCGTCGCCAGACGCGCACCCGTGGACGGCCACCTGTGGCGCCCCTCAGACGACCCCCGTAGCCGCCCGCCCCAGGTGGCCCGTCCTCACACCCCGGCGTTGAGGAACAGCCCGCCGTCCACGACCAGGTTCTGGCCCGTGATCCAGCCCGCGGCGTCGGACAGCAGGAAGGCCGCGGCCCCGCCGATGTCCTCCGGGACGCCGAGCCGCGCCATGGGGTAGCCGGCCGCCGCCTCCTCCTCGCGGTTCTCGTACAGCGCGGCGGCGAACTTGGTCTTCACCACGGCCGGCGCGATCGAGTTGACCCGCACCAGAGGCGCGTACTCGTGGGCGAGCTGCAGCGTCAGGTTCACCATCGCGGCCTTGCTCATGCCGTACGCCCCGATGAACGGCGAGGCGCTGATACCGGCGATGGACGCGATATTGACGATCGCCCCGCCGTTCTCCTTCTGCCACGCGTGCCAGGTGCGCTGCGCGAAGCCCAGCGCCGAGATCACGTTGGTCTCGAACACCTTGCGTGCCACATTGAGGTCGAGGTCGGCGATGGGACCGAACACCGGGTTCGTACCGGCGTTGTTGACGAGGTAGTCGACCCGGCCGAAGGTCTCCATCGCGCGCTCGACGGCGACGGCCTGATGTGCCTCGTCATGCGCCTTGCCGGCCACCCCGATCACCCGGTCGGCGCCGAGCTTGTCGACGGCCTCCTTGAGGGCGTCCTCGTTGCGTCCGGTGATGACGACCCGGTCGCCGCGGGCGACCAGGGCCTGGGCGATGCCGTGGCCGATGCCGCGACTGGCGCCGGTGACCAGCGCCACCTTGCCGGAGAGCTCGGGAAGAGCGCTGTCCTGCTCGGTCATGTCCTGTACTCCTGAAGTCGGTCGGGCGGTCAGTTGAGCGGGCCGCCGGCGACGTACATGACCTGGCCGGAGACGAAGCCGGCCGCCTCGCCGGTGAAGAAGGCGATGGCGTTGGCGATGTCCTCGGGGCGGCCGACCCGCTGCACCGGGATCTGGGTGGCGGCCGCGGCCTGGAAGTCCTCGAAGCCCATGCCGACACGCTCGGCGGTGGACGCGGTCATGTCGGTGACGATGAACCCGGGGGCGACGGCGTTGGCGGTGACGCCGAACTTGCCGAGCTCGATGGCGAGCGTCTTGGTGAAGCCCTGCAGACCGGCCTTGGCGGCCGAGTAGTTGACCTGGCCCCGGTTGCCGAGCGCCGAGCTGGAGGAGAGGTTGACGATCCGCCCGAACTGGGCGTCCACCATGTGCTTCTGACAGGCCCGCGACATCAGGAACGCGCCACGCAGATGCACGTTCATGACGGTGTCCCAGTCGGTTTCGCTCATCTTGAAGAGCAGGTTGTCACGGAGCACGCCCGCGTTGTTGACCAGCACGGTCGGCGCGCCGAGCTCGGCCGCGACCCGCGCCACCGCCGCCTCCACCTGCTCCGCGTCGGAGACGTCGCAGCCGACCGCGATGGCCTTGCCGCCGGCCGCGGTGATCTTCTCGACGGTGTCCTTGCAGGCCGCCTCGTCGAGGTCGAGTACGGCGACGGCGCGGCCCTCGGCGGCCAGGCGTACGGCGGTGGCCGCGCCGATGCCGCGGGCCGCGCCCGTCACGATGGCGACGCGCTGCTCGGTGGTGGACATGCGGGTTCTCCTCACCCTCGAAACCTCGACAAGCGGTCCTTCGCCCACCGATCCCGAGGTGAGCAACCGCTTAGTAGCTTCAGCAGGGCTGACGCTAGAAGCCCGGCCACCTGCTGTCAACGCCCACCACCGCGCCGTCGCCGACCTCACCGGCGGCGGCGCCCGTGACATGGCGCGATCCGGCCCCCCCGTCCCGGCCCCGCGGCGTCGCCCACGTCCGGCTCAGCGCACCAGCAGCTCCAGCAGCCGCTCCGCCTCGCCGGAGGGATCGGCGGTCAGGCCGGTGTGCACCGGACCCGGCTGGACGATCGTGCTGCGCGGCGCGATCAGCCAGCGGAAGCGGCGCCCCGCATCGTCCCCCGCCGCCTGTCCGGCCGCTTCACCGCCATGGCAGACGCCCTCGACGGCGCCGAGCGCGGCCCGTACACCGTCCACATCGGCCGACGGGTCCAGGGCCAGCAGCCGGGCCTCGTCCAGATGCGTCCGGGCCTCGACGAAGCGCTGGGCGCGGCAGTACACGACCACCCCGGCATTGATCATCTCGCCGCGCTCGACACGCGGGACGACCTTCAGCAGGGCGTACTCGAAAACGTCGCGCCCGTTGTGCAGACCAGTCACTTCACTGCCCTCCGCGGCGGCTTGCCCGCCAGCCAGCCCGGCGCCTGGGAAGGCTTGTCCTTGCTGGGCTCCCCGAGGGTGATGTGGTCGCTGATCATCCCGGCACGGGCCAGCAGCGTGGTCACATACGCCCGGCGCAGCGCGTCCGGGGAGTCGAAGCCGGGCTCGTCGACCAGCCACTCGTCGGGCACTTCGGCCGCGATCCCGGTCAGCATGTCCTCGGTGATCTGCGGCGCGAACTCGGCGGCGGCCGCCGGGACATCGGGCGCGAAGGTGGCGAGGACATGGTCGGAGGCGTCGTAGGGCTTGGCCGAGGACTTCTCGGCGGTCGGCCAGTTGTGGTGCCAGATCATCGTGGCGCCGTGGTCGATCAGCCACAGTTCGCCGTGCCAGACCAGGGCGTTGGGGTTGCGCCAGGACCGGTCGACGTTGTTGATCAGCGCGTCGAACCACACCACGCGGCCCGCCTCGCGGGAGCTCACCTCGAAGGCGAGCGGGTCGAAGCCGAGCGACCCCGGGAGGTAGTCCATGCCCAGGTTCAGTCCGCCGCTGGCCTTCAGGAGTTCCTGTACCTCCTGGTCGGGCTCGCTGAGGCCGATCACGGGGTCGAGCTGCATCTGGACCAGTTCCGGCACCCGCAGGCCGAGCCGGCGGCCCAGCAGGCCGCAGATGACCTCGGCGACCAGCGTCTTGCGGCCCTGTCCGGCACCGGTGAACTTCATGATATAAGTACCGAGATCGTCGGCCTCGACGATTCCCGGGAGCGATCCGCCCTCACGCAAAGGCGTGACGTAGCGCGTCGCAATGACTTCGGTCAACATTCCCACAGGTTACGTGCCTGCAACGCTCTCCTTCCCACCATTTCGCCCGGTCCTGTACCGGGCTTTTTTGCTGCCTTCATTCGGGCGGGCAGCACCCGACGCACCGTGTCGCGGCGGAGCAACGGACCCGTAGACAGCACCTGGAGGACGCACCTTGAACCGGAAGACCCCCAACCCCGCCGACTTTCCCCGCCAGTTCGCCCGCAGCCGGCGCTTCTCCCTCGGGGTGCCGAGGCATTTCACCGTCTCCCCGGACGGCCGCCGGATCGTCTTCGTCCGTACGGGGTCGGGCACCGATCCCGTAGGACGGCTGTGGCAGTACGAGGAGGGGTGCGCGGAGGGCGAGGACGGCGCCGGCGGGGAACGGCTGCTGGCCGACCCTACGGTCCTGGTGAGCGCCGGTGCCGGAGCGGTGCCCGAGGAGGAGCGGCTGCGGCGGGAGCGGGCCCGCGAGCGGTCCGAGGGTGTGGTGGGTTATGCGGCGGACGACGCCGTCGATCTGGTGGCCTTCGCGCTGTCGGGCGTCCTGTGGGCGGTGCGTACGGATGGCGGCGCGCCGTTCTCCGTTCCGACGGCCGGCCCGGTGGTCGATCCCCGGCCGTCCCCCGACGGCCGGCGGATCGCCTACGTGACCGGCGGCTCGTTCCACGTCGTCGATCCGGCCGGCGACGACCGCCGGCTGGCCCGCGCGGAGGGACCGGATATCACCTACGGGCTCGCCGAGTACGCGGCCGCCGAGTCGATGGGCCGGCAGCGCGGCTACTGGTGGGCGCCGGACGGCCGCCAGGTCCTGGTGGCCAGGGCAGACGCCACCCGTGTGGAACAGCGTTACATCGGCGACCCCGCCGACCCGACGAAACCGCCGCGGGCGATGCGCTATCCGGCGGCGGGCACCGTCAACGCGGAGGTCACCCTGCATCTGCTCTCCCTTGAGGGGGAGCGCGTCGACGTGGTGTGGGACCGGAGGACGTACGAGTACCTCGTCGCCGCGGGCTGGGACGCGCACGGCCCCCTCATCGCCGTACAGAGCCGCGACCAGCGCACTCTGCGCACACTCGCGGTCGACCCGGCGACCGGCGCCACGGAGGTGCTGCACGAGCGGACCGATCCCGCCTGGGTGCAGATCGTGCCGGGGACCCCGGCCCGTACGGCGTCCGGCGCCCTGGTGCTGCCCGAGGACGAGGGCGACACCCGCCATCTGACCGTCGGCGGACGGCGGGTCACACCGGAGGGGCTGCAACTGCGTGCGGTCCTCGGGGTGGCGGGCGAGCGGGTGCTGTTCACGGCGAGCGAGGACCCCACGGAGACCCATGTGTGGCGCCATGAGCCCGGCCACGGCCTGCGCCGGCTCAGTGGCACGCCCGGCCGGTACACGGGCGTGGCGCGGGGCGGGACGGTTGTCCTGGAGGGCATGACGGAGCGCGGCAACGAGGTGCGCGTGGTGCGGGCCGCTCCGGATGCGGACGGGGGTGCGCCCGACGGGGACGGCGAGCCGTGGGGTGACGGCGCGCCCCATCGCGTCATCGCCTCGGTCGCCGAGGAGCCGGCGGTGACCCCGCGGCCCGTTCATCTGACGCTCGGCGAACGGGAGTTGCGCGGGGCGCTCTTCCTCCCGTCGTGGCACAAGGAGGGCGCGGGCAAGCTGCCGGTGCTGCTCGACCCGTATGGCGGACCGGCCATGCAGCTCGTCATACGGGCGCGCACGTGGTTCACGTGTGTGTCGCAGTGGTTCGCCGAGCAGGGGTTCGCGGTGCTCGTCGTCGACGGGCGCGGGACGCCGGGGCGGGGCCCCGCCTGGGAGAAGGCCGTTCACGGCGACCACCTCACGCCCGTGGTGGAGGACCAGGTGGACGCGCTGCGGGCGGCCGGGGAGCGCTTTCCCGACCTGGACCTGGGGCGGGTGGCGATCCGCGGCTGGTCGTTCGGCGGGTTCCTGGCGGCCGCCGCCGTGCTGCACCGTCCCGACGTCTTCCACGCGGCGGTCGCCGGGGCCCCGCCCACCGACCAGCGGCTGTACGACACGCACTGGAAGGAGCGCTTCCTGGGCCACCCGGACGAGCGGCCGGAGAACTACGCGCGCTCCTCCCTGGTCGGCCGCGGCCATCTGCTGCGCCGCCCGCTGCTGCTGGTCCACGGTCTCGCTGACGACAACGTGGCGGTCGCGCACACGCTGCGCTTCTCGGCGGAGCTGCTCGCGGCGGGCCGACCGCACAGCGTGCTGCCGCTGCCCGGTGCCACGCATTCGCCGGCCGACGACGGGGTCAACGAGAACCTGCTCCGGATCCAGCGCGATTTCCTGCGCGATGCGTTGGGTGGCATCGGCGATTGAACGCGCACCGCCGCGCGCCCGTATGGACGTTGTGCAAGGCGCAGGAAAAACGGCGCGGAGGGGTGTGCGGAAGAGCGGACACATCGCCGCATTGCCGTATCGGTACGTCGAATCGCCGTACCGGTACGTCGATACGTCGCCATGTGGACCTTGTATGCGGGCCCTCTTCCGCGCCTCGCACCGAAGGCACCAGGAACCGGAGGCACACCATGGCTCGACAGACACCAGCGGAGCGGACCGGCGAGAGTGACGCGGCGGCCGGAGCGGTCGACGGGCCGGCGCGGCGCACCGTTGTCGCCGCGGTCGGCGCGGCCGGGCTGACCGCGGCGCTCTCGGCGTGCGGCGGCAGCGCGCAGGCCGGGGGCGTCAGTCTCGCGAAGACCTCGGAGATCCCCAAGGGCGGCGGCAAGATCTTCAAGGACGAGAAGGTCGTGGTCACGCAGCCGCAGGACGGCGAGTTCAAGGCGTTCTCCGCGGTCTGCCCGCACGTCGGCTGCGTCGTCGGCGAGGTCTCCGGCGGGACCATCAACTGCATGTGCCATGGCAGCAAGTTCGACATCACCGATGGCAGCGTGAAGGACGGTCCCGCCACCAAGGGGCTGGCGACGGCCAAGGTGAGCGTCGAGGGCGGCTCGGTCACGCTCGACTGAGACCGGCCGCCGGGCCCGCCTCGGGTCGGCGGGCCCGGCGCGGCCGTTTCCAGCAGGTCAGGACGTCATCGGTGGTGGTGATGGTGGCCACCAGGGCGAGGGTGTTGCGGACCATCATCGGGGTGTAGTCGGCGGGCACCCCGGCGATGGCGTCCGCGGGCACCACGGCCGTGTACCCGAGGTTGACCGCGTCGAACACGGCGTTGGGTATCGCCACGTTCGCCGACACCCCGGTGACGACGAGGGTCCGGCACCCGAAATTGCGCAGCAGCGCGTCCACCTCGGTGCCGGCGATCGGGGAGAGCCCGTGCAGCCTGCGCACCACCAGGTCGTCCTCCGTGACCGGGATCGGGTCGGCGACGCGTACCGCGGTGGAGCCGATCATCTGCTGGACGGGCAGCCGCTCGGCCGCCCTGAAGAGGCGGGCGTTGCGGTTGGCGCCGCGGCCGTCGGGACGGCGTTCGGCGACCGCGTGCAGCACCTGGACGCCGGCGTCGTGGGCGGCCGCCACCAGCCGGGCCGTATGGGCCAGCGCCCCCGACTTGCGGGCCGCTTCGGCGAGTTCGGGCAGCGCGCTGTCGGGGCCGACCACGCCGCGCTGGCACTCGACGGTGAGCAGTACCGTCGAGGCCGGGTCCAGCTGCTCGATGAGGTGTGCGTCCGAGGGCATCGCGTTCCTTCCGGGCTGTGTCGCGCGGCGGGCTCCCGCGTTCCGGCGGCCTGTTCGAGGCGCGTGAGGCTATCCGGCATTGCGCCCGTGAGGAAGAGCGCTCATGATTCCCCCAAGATTCCTGACTACTCGTCAGGTTACGGTGGGATGACGGCCGGATTCCGGGGCCGGGGCACGCGGCTCGCCTCGGCCCGAGCACGGTCCCGTACCCGTACCCGTGCGACGGAGGGCGATATCGGATGACCGACACGCAGCGGACCGGCACACAGCGGACGGACCCGACCGGCGCACAGCGGCGCGGGCGCCGGATCATGATGACACCGGGCGAGCTGGACGGGTTCCTGGCGGAGCAGCGGACCTGCCGGGTCGCCACGGTCGGCGCCGACGGCGCGCCGCACATCGGTGCCCTGTGGTTCGTCTGGGACGGGACGGCGCTGTGGCTGTATTCGATCACTCGCAGCAAGCGGTGGGCGCAGCTGCGCAGGGACCCGCGGATCGCGGTGGTCGTCGACGACGGGCACGAGTACGGGGAGCTGCGCGGGGCCGAGCTGGCGGGGCGTGCGGTGTTCGTCGGCGAGGCGCCGCGCACCGGGGAGGCATGCCCCGAACTGGACGCCCCGGAGCGGCTGTTCGCGGCGAAGTACTTCGGGATGGACGCGATGCCGCATGACGGCCGGCACGCCTGGCTGCGGCTGACCCCGGACTCCGTCGCCTCGTGGGATTTCCGCAAGATCCCCGGGTGAGGGGATCCGGCGCGCCTGGCAGGGGCACGCCACGCCGGCGCCGGGCCACCGGGTGGCGCCGGCGGTGACCTGCCTCGTCGCGGCGGCGGGCGCGGACGCTCGAAGAGCTCGGATCGCCGGAGAGATCGCGATGTCAGTGGTCTCTGCGAGAGTGGTAGGCGTCAGCTCGTTCCGCGCCGACACGGCCGCCGGAGCGGGTTGGCACCGGCCCTGCCGGGCCGGGCGCCGACGAGGACGAAGGAGATCCGGTGAACGTGCTCTTCCCCGCGCTGTGCGACGGCTCGCCCACCCCAGCGTTGCGCTTCGGTGACCGTGCGCTCAGTTACGGTCAACTGGCCGCGGTGGCGGGCCCGCTCGCCGATCGGATCGGCGGCGCGACCCGGGTCGCGATCTGGGCGACCGCGACGCTGGAAACCTCGGTCGGCGTCGTCGCCGCGCTGCTCGCGGGGGTGCCTGCGGTGCCGGTGAATCCGAAGAGCGGCGAGAGCGAGCTGGCGCACATCGTGGCGGACAGCGCGCCGTCGCTCGTCCTCGCCGAGCCCGGAGCCGACCTTCCGGAAGCGCTCGCCGCGCTGCCCCGCGTGGACGTCGAAGCGGCCGAGCCTCCGGAGGGGTCCGAGCCGGTCGCGCTGCCGTACGAACCGGGCGACGAGGCGCCGGCCCTGATCGTCTACACCTCCGGCACCACCGGGCCGCCCAAGGGCGTCGTCATCCCCCGGCGCGCCATCGCCCACACCCTCGACGCGCTGGCGGACGCCTGGCAGTGGACCGCCGACGACGTCCTCGTCCACGCCCTGCCGCTGTTCCACGTCCACGGTCTGATCCTGGGCATCCTCGGCCCGCTGCGCCGCGGCGGCAGCGTCCACCACCTGGGGCGCTTCAGCGCCGACGGCGTCGCCCGTGAGCTGTCCGCGGACGCCACGATGCTGTTCGGCGTGCCGACGATGTACCACCGACTGGCCGTCGAGGCGGGCCGCGACCCGGTGCTCGCCAAGGCGCTCTCCCGTGCCCGGCTGCTGGTATCCGGGTCGGCAGCGCTGCCGCTGACCGATCACGAGCGCATCGCGGCGGCCTCCGGCCGGCGGGTGATCGAGCGCTACGGCATGACGGAAACGCTGATGAACACCAGCGTGCGGGCGGACGGCCCGGAGGCCACGGGGACGGTCGGGGTGCCGCTGCCGGGCGTCTACGTCCGGCTCGTCGACGACGCGGGACAGCCGATCGAGACCAGCGACGGCGAGACGGTGGGCGAGATCCAGGTCCGCGGCCCGAATCTCTTCGTGGAGTACCTCAACCGCCCCGACGCCACCGCGGCGGCCTTCGACGGCGGCTGGTTCCGCACCGGTGACATGGCCCTGCGCGACGCAGGCGGGAACTACCGGATCGTCGGCCGCAAGGCCACCGACCTGATCAAGAGCGGCGGCTACAAAATCGGCGCGGGCGAGATCGAGAACGCCCTGCTGGCGCACCCCGGGGTGGCGGAGGCGGCCGTCACCGGCGAGCCGGACGAGGACCTCGGGGAGCGGATCGTCGCCTGGATCGTGCCCGAGACCGGTCCGGACGCCGGTGCGCCGCCCTCGGCCCAGGAGCTGGCCGACCATGTCGCCGCCCAGCTCGCCCCGCACAAACGCCCACGCACCGTCCACTTCCTGGACGCGCTGCCGCGCAACGACATGGGCAAGATCCTCAAGCGAGAGCTCCATGTCTGAGAGCGAGGGCGCGGCGCGCAACGGCAGCCTTGAGCGGGGCGGCGGAAGCCCGGCCCATGAGGGCGGCAGCTCCGCGCGTATGGCCGGAGGCTCGGCACCCGACGCCGTACGCGGCCCGCTGCCCAGTCAGCGGCTGACCGCCCGGCAGGCCATAGCGGCGGTGGCGGACGCGTATACCGAGCCGGCCGTGCCCGACGGTTCCGGAGCCGCCGGCGCCGCGGACCGGCCGGGCGGTGACAAGCCCGACGGCCCGCTCGGCTGGCACGGCTACGACGCGTCCCGGGCGCGCGCCCGCGCCCGTACCGGCGAGGACGAGTCCGTGATCACCGCGCTCGCCACGGTCGGCGACGCCGAAGCCGTCGTCATCTCCTTCGAGTTCGGCTATCTGGGCGGCTCGCTCGGCGAGCGCACCGGCGACCGTCTGGAGGCCGCCTACGCCAGCGCCCGCGAGCGGCGCCTGCCGGTGGTGTCCTTGATCGCCACGGGCGGCAGCCGGATGCAGGAGGGCATGCGGGCACTGACCCAGCTCCAGCGGGTGGCCGGGCAGTCGGCGCTGAACCGTGCCGCCGGACTGCCGCAGATCGCCGTGCTGCGCGATCCTACGACCGGCGGCGGCTGGGCGACGCTCGGCGCGGGGGCCGATGTGATCCTCGCCCTGCCCGGTGCGCAGGTCGGCTTCGCGGGCTCACGGGTACGCCCCGACGATGCCGATCCGTACGCCTACTCGGCCGAGGGCCAGTTCGCGGCGGGCCACATCGACGCCGTCGTCCCGCCGGACGGTCTGCGCGCCGCTCTGCGGCGATGGCTTCAACTGCTGGGCGGCGCAAGGGAGTCGGGGACGGCGGAGGCTCCCGGAGCGCCTCCCGGGGCGGCGCCGGCGCCGTACGCGCTCGGTGACGTGCCCGGCCTGCCGGAAAGCGGCTGGGGTGCGGTGATCCGCGCCCGCGACGCCCGGCGGCCGCGCGCCGAGGCATATCTGCGCGCGTATTTCGACGACTGGGAGGAGATCAGCGGCGACCGCAGCGGCGGCGTCGACAACGGGATGCGCTGCGGATTCGGCCGTCGCGACGGCCGGACGATCGCCTTCGCGGCCCAGTGCGGTACGGCCACCCGCCCGGCCGGCTTCCGTACCGCCGCCCGTCTCGTCCGTCTCGCGGACCGGCTCGGCATACCTGTCCTCACCCTCGTCGACACCCCGGGCGCGGCCAATGACGCGGCAGCCGAACGCGCCGGCGCCGGTGCGGCCATCGCCGACTCCTTCGCCGCGCTGGCCTCGGCCCGCGTACCCGTCACCTCCCTGCTCATAGGCGAGGGCGGATCCGGCGGCGCGCTGGCCCTCGCCGCGCCCGACCGGCTCTGGGCGACACCCGACAGCTACTTCTCGGTGATCGCCCCCGAACTGGCCGCCGCCATCCTCAAACGCGACGCGCGGCAGGTGCGGGCCACCGCCGACCAACTCCGCATCCGCCCGCAGGACTTGCTGGAGCTGGGGGTGATCCGGGGCATCGTGCCACCGGCCTGACGGGCGCCGGGGGGGTGGGTGATCAGCTGCCCGCCACGCTCTTCCCCGCCGTCCGGAGCGCGGCGACGGCGGCCCGGATCGAGGGCCGGCGGTCGGCGTCGGCGCGCCAGATGGCATAGACATGGCGGCGCATGGGATGGCGTACCGGCACCACGCTCACCCCCTCCGGCACCGGCCCCCGGCCAAGACGTGGGGCGACCGCGATGCCCAGCCCGGCGGCGATCAGCGCGAGTTGGGTGTTGTGCTCCTCCGCCATATGCGCGATGCGCGGCTCGACGCCCTTGCTGCGCAGGGTGAACATCAGCCAGTCGTGGCAGAACTCGCCCTGCGGCCAGGAGATCCACTCGTCGTCCGCGAATTCCTCCAGCTCCACGGACCGCCGGTGCGCCAGCCGGTGATCCGACGGCATCGCCACATCGGCCGAGTCGTCGAGGAGCGGGGCCTTCGCCAGCCCGTCGGGCAGCGAGAGCGGCCGGTTGTACCAGTCGAGGACGACCGCGAGGTCGATGTCGCCACGCATCACGCCCCGTACGGAGTCCTCCGGTTCCAGCTCCGCCAGCCGGGCGCGGAGCTGCGGGTGTTCGGTGCGGAGGGCGGCGAGGGCGGCCGGGAAGAGCCCGCGTGCCGCGGTGGGGAAGGCACCCAGCCGCAGCTCGCCGACCGCCTGGCCGCGATGCGCCTCCAGCTCGGCCTGCGCCAGCTCGACCTGGGAGAGGATGCGCACGGCGTGGTCGGCGAGCAGCCGTCCCGCGTCGGTCAGCCGCACCCCGCGCCCGTTCTTCGCCAGCAATTGCTGTCCGGTCTCCCGCTCCAGCTTGGCGATCTGCTGGGAAACGGCCGAGGTCGTGACATGCAGCCCGTCGGCGGCCGCGCTCACCGAACCATGGCGGGCGACCGCGCTCAGCGTCCGTAGGCGATCAAGGTTCAACATATAAGCAATGCTAAGCGATACCGGCCACGAAAACTCGCTTGTGCTACGAAGTCGCGCCCCGCATCGTAGACGTCATGAGCACCGCCACCGGCCCAGCCCCCTCGCCCGCGCACACCACCAACTCCCCCACGGCGCGCACCACGACCGCCTCGACGAGCACCACCGGCTCCCCGGACTCCGGGAGCGGCCCGGCCCGCCGGCGGGCCCTCGCCTGGCCGGTGCGCTTCGCCGCCCTCTGCCTCGTCTGGGGCTTCAGCTTCCTGTTCATCAAGCTGGGCACCGGCGCCTTCGCCCCGTTGCAGGTCACGCTGGGCCGGTTGGCATTCGGCGCGATGGTCCTGGTGGCGATGCTCGCGATCAAGCGTGAGCGGCTGCCGCGCTCCGCTCGTACGTGGGGCCATCTGGCGGTCGCCGCGTTCCTGCTCAACGCCCTCCCGTTCTCCCTCTTCGCCTACTCCGAGCTGACCATCCCCTCCACGCTGGCCGGCATCTGCAACGCCACCTCCCCTCTCTGGGGCATGGCACTGTCGCTCGTCGCGCTCTCCGAGGACCGCCCCACCCGGCGCCGGGTCGCGGGGCTGGGCATCGGCTTCCTGGGCGTGCTGACCGTGCTCGGGGTCTGGCAGGGCTTCACCGGCACGGATCCGGCGGGCACCGCGATGGCCCTCGGCGCCGCGCTCTGCTACCCCATCGGCTGGATCTACGTCCGCCGGACCGTGGCGGGCGCCAAGCACTCGCACCTGTCCATGTCCAGCGCCCAGCTGATGCTGGCCACCCTCCAACTGGCCGTCGTGACACCGCTGTTCACGTCCCTGCCGGCCAGTTACCCGCTCGTCCCGCTGCTCGCCGTCTTCGCGCTCGGCGCACTGGGCACCGGCCTCGCCTTCCTCCTGCAGTACGGCCTGGTCGCCGAAGTCGGCCCCACCACCGCCCAGATGGTCACCTACTTCATCCCGGTGATCGCCACCACTGCCGGCGTGGCGCTCCTGAACGAACCACTGAGCTGGAACACACCGGTCGGCGCCCTCATCGTCCTGGCCGGCGCCGCCCTCACGCAGAGCAAGCCCCGCCCCACACGGCCGTCCGCCCCCACCAAGCCCGCGGCCGTCACCCCCTCCGTCACGGCCGGGTCCGGCACCGACTCCTAGGGGCTGTCCGACGGCTCAGGGCCGGAAGGCCCTGGGACCACCCGGGCGCGGCCAACCGGCCCGCCGCGCCCGGCCTGAGCTCCCCGACTCGACCGGTCTCCACCTCGCGCTCAGCCGGCTTGGCCGGCCGCCCGCAACGGGCATCCGGTGCCGATGCGCGCTTCCAGGTCGGCCCGCAGAGCGGCGAGTTCGGCCATGCGCGCGTCGACAACCTTGATCTTCTCCGCGAACAGCGCGGACAGCGCTTCCGCGGTGTCCGGCGCGGCGCGCAGTTCCTCTCCGTGCCGTGCGATCTCCGCCAGCGAGAATCCGAGCGTCTGCGCGGTGCGGACGTACTGCAGCCAGGTCACCGTCTCGGGCGGGAAGTCGCGATAGCCGTTGGCCAGCCGTCGCCCCGTGACCAGGCCGACCTTCTCGTAGAAGCGAATGGTGTCCTTGGTCATCCCGGCCTGCGCGGCCAGCTCTCCGATACGCATGACTCCCCGTCAATTGCTGCCGGACACCGGGCTCGACCTTGACACCGGGCTTGACCTTGGAGCTTACTCCACTGTTTACCGTGAGGCGTCGCTGCCGAGAGACCAGCAGGAGCCTCATCGTGATCCGCCCTTTCGCCCCTTCCCACGCCGCCTATCTTCGGATCGTCCGCGCGAGTGCCTGGTACGACCTCGTCGTCACGGCGGGATTCGCGACGCCGTGGACGTACGCACTGCTGCACGGTGGACTGTCGTCGCTCAGTGGGTCGCTCGGGCTGGGAGTGCTGCCCGCCCTCGCCCCGATGGAGACCCTGTACGCGAATCTGATGGGTTCGGTCGTGGTCGTCTGGGCCCTCCTGCGCATCGTCAAACCGCTGCCGGTGCACGGACTGTTCGACGGCGTCGCGCGCACGCTGTTCGCCATGTGGCAGGCGTACGCGCTGGCCCACGGCGCCATGCGGCTGCTGTGGCTGTTCTTCGCCGTCGAGGTGGTGTTCGGCCTCGTCGAGCTCGTGCCGTGGGCGCGGAACCGTCGCACCAACCGTGCGGACGGCCTGGCCGGCCCGGCCGATGGGCGCCCGGCCGATGGGCTCCCGCTCGGCGCAGCGACTCGGTAACGACGGAGCCGGCCACTTGCCGCTACGGGCGGGTGCCTCAGAGCAGGCCGCTCCCCCGCCTTGCCGCACCGCACACCTACCTCTCTCTTACTCACGCTGCCTCGCCTCACTCATAGCGTCGGGCCTCACCCACCCCCGTCGCCGAGGCGACCGCCTCCGCCACCGGATCCATGTCGTCGTCGGACAGCGTGGACACGGTGATCCGTACGCCTGGCGGCGAATGCAGGCGGAAGCGTGCGCCGGGAGCGACGGCCCAGCCGGCGTGCAGGAGTCGGGCCACCGCGCCCGTCTCGTCCGGCACCGGCACCCAGACGTTCATCCCGCTGCGCCCCCTCGCGCGCACTCCGCGCCCCGCCAACGCCCGTATCAGTGCGTCCCGCCGCCGGTCGTACTCTCCGGCGACCACCGCCGGCTCGATCGCGGACGTCCGCCACAGATGGGCGACCGTGTCCTGGAGGAGATGACTGACCCAGCCGGGGCCCAGACGCTGCCTTCCGCACACCCGGTCCACGGTGGTGGCGTCGCCCGTGAGCACCGCGAGGCGCAGGTCCGGGCCATACGCCTTGGCCGTGGAGCGCACCAGCACCCAGTGGTCGGTGACGCCGGCGAGCGGATGCAGCGGGAGGTCGACGATGCCGTGGCCATGGTCGTCCTCGATGAGGAGGACGCCGGGGTGCTGGGACAGCAGGGTGCGGAGTTCGGTGGCCCGGGGCTGAGTGATGGCCGCTCCGGTGGGGTTCTGGGCCCGGTCGGTGACTATCACCGCCCGTGCGCCGTCCTCGATCGCGCGCGCCAACTGCTCGGGCAGCGGCCCTTCGTCATCCAGTCCGACCGGTGCGGCCCGCAGCCCGAGCGCCGGGATGAGGTCCAGCAGGCTGCCCCATCCGGGATCCTCCACCGCGACGGTGTCGCCGGGCCGGAGGTGCGCGGCCAGTACGCGCTCTATGGCGTCCAGCGAGCCGCTGGTGACGGCGATCGGACCGTCCGGCACGCCATCGGCGGCGAAGGCCGAGCGGGCCAGTGCCGCCAGGTCGTCGTCCACCGCGGGGGCACCGTAGAGCACGGGGCGCCGGGCACTGCGCGCCGCCGCCTCGGCCAGCGCCCGCTCCAGCGGAGGGAGCAGCACCGGGTCGGGGTTGCCGTCCGAGGCGTCCCGGACGCCCGGCGGGACCTCCACGCGCAGCGCCTCGCGCGCGGTGCTGGCGGGCCGTGGCCGCACCCGGCTGCCGCGCCGGCCGGCGGTTTCGATCACACCGCGGTCGCGCAGCGTGCGGTAAGCGGCCGCGACGGTATTCGGATTGACCTCCAGATAGACGGCCAACTCCCTTAGCGGAGGCAGCACTTCGCCCGGTTGGAGCTCGCCCGCACCGACGGCTCGCTCGACGCTGGCGGCAATCTCCGATGCGCGCCGCCCTTCGATCCGATACTCTCCTAGCACAAATTTGATTATGCACTAGTGCAATGGAGTTGGCAAGTGGACCAGGTCGAGCAGGTTCAGCAGGCAGAGCAGCAGGTCGAGCCGAGCGAAGAGCGCGGTCGGACGGAACGGATCGGGCACGGGAACGCGGCGACGGCACCAGCAGACGCGAAGGCCACCGAAAGCGCGGCCTACCCGACGACCGACCGCACCATCCCCACCCGCGCCCGCGAGCGCGCCGCCTACGACCACGAGACGGTGCACGCGATCCTCGACGCGGGATACGTCTGCCACCTGGGCTTTGTGCGCGACGGCGCCCCGGTCGTCCTGCCCACGCTCTACGGCCGCGTCGGCGACCGCCTCTACCTGCACGGATCGACGGGCGCTCGGCCGCTCCGAATGGCCGGCGGGGCGCCGGACCCGGGCCTCCCGGTCTGTGTCACCGTCACCCACGTCGACGGGCTGGTCCTGGCCAGGTCCGCGTTCCACCACTCGATCAACTACCGCAGCGTCGTGGTCCACGGCACCGCCCATCAGGTCACCGACCACGCCGAGAAGACAGCCGCACTCGACGCGCTCGTCGACCAGGTCGTGCCGGGCCGCGCCGCCGACTCCCGGCCGGGCAACACCAAGGAGCTGGCCGCCACCGCCGTGATCCGTCTCGATCTGCGCGAGGTCTCCGCCAAGATCCGCACCGGCGGGCCCCACGACGAGCCGGAGGACCTCGCGCTGCCCCACTGGAGCGGCGTCCTCCCGGTGGCCCCCGTATACGGCGCCCCCATACCGTCAGACGATCTCGCACCGGGCACCGCACTGCCCGCGTACCTCTCGGCCCTCTCCCCCGTCGCCGAAAGCTGAGGCGTCGCATGCTGATCCATCCCTGGGACGCCCCCACCGACGACGCCGAGTGGCAGGACTGGCTCGCCGCGCACGACTTCGGGCAGCTGGCCGTCAACGGATCGCCGGGCGAGGCGCCGCTGCTGCAACCACTGCACTTCGCGTACGACCCCGCGTGCAACGAAGCCGTCACGCATCTGGCCCGCCCCAACCCCATCTGGCGCGCGCTGGAGGGCCGGCCGACGGTCCTGTTGAGCGTGGTGGACGATTACGCGTTCATACCGGGCCCGTGGCAGGCGACAGAGGACCAGCCGCCCGAGCACGGCGCCCCGACCAGCTTCTATGCCGCGGTCCAGCTGACCTGCACCGCTCATGTCGTGGACGATCCGGAGGCCAAGGCGGCCCTGCTGCAACGGCAGACGGACCACTTCCAGCCGGAGGGGGGCACGGCTCCGGTCGCCGCGGGCGAGGCACCGTTCGGACGGCTGCTCTCCGGTATTCGCGGGCTGCGGCTCGAAGTACGCGAGGTGCGCGCCAAGTTCAAGTACGCGGGCAAGCGGAGCGAGGCCGTCCAGCGGCGCATCTCGGAGCGCCTCGCCGAGCGGGACGCGCCCGGCGACGCGGCGGCCCGCATCAACCAGCAGCGCCGCCTGGCGGCCGCCACCATGCCGATGCCCAGGTCCGCGCCCCGCCCCGCGTCAGGGTCCTGAGGGGCGGGCCCCCGCCTGCCCGCCCGGATGCCCCGATGCCCGGATGCCCGGCCGGAGTGGCGCCCGCCGGCCGGGCATCGCACCTCAGCCCGCGACCGCCGCCGCCCGCGCCGCCACCGCGCCCCGCGCCTCCGTGACCGCCAGCGCGGCAACGGCCGTCAGCAGTACGGCGGTGCCGGCCGCGGTCGCCATCGTGAGCCGCTCGCCGAGGAACAGCACCGCGAGGGCCGCCGCCGACACCGGCTCGATCAGCGAGATCACCGATGCGGTCGCGGCGCGTACGGCCGCCAGACCCGCGAAGTACAGCCCGTACGCCAACGCCGTCGGCACGGCCGCGATATAGCCCGTCAGAATCAGGCTGCGACCCAGATCGTGCGCCTGGGGCCACAGACCCTCCACCGCGGCGAACGGCAGCAGGATCAGCGCGCAGACCGCGAACGCGCTGATCGTCGAGGCATACGGGTCGCTGGCGCCGCCCCTACCCATCCTCCGGGTGGTGAGGGTCATCGCGGCGCAGCCGGCTGCGGACAGCAGGGCGTAACCGATGCCGGCAGGACGGACCGTACCGGCGCCGCCCCCGCCGAGGACGAGGACGGTGAGCCCGGCCAGGGCCCCGACGACGGCCAGGACGCCGCCCGCGCCGAGCCGTTCGCCCATGGTCAGTCGCGCGCCGATGGCGATGAGAACAGGTCCGGCCCCCATGGTGACGACGGTGCCGACGGCCAGTCCGGTGGCCTCCACGGAGGCGAAGTAGGCGGCCTGGAAGACGGCGAGGGCGAGGCCTGTGACGACGATCCGGGTGAGGCGCCGGCGGAGCGGTTCGTACGGGCGGGGGACGGTGAGCGCCCCCGTACGGCGGCGCAGCAACGCGCGTCCGGCCACTACGGCGAGCAGCAGGACCAGGCCCCCGAAGGTGCGCCAGAAAGTGAGGGAGATCGGGCCGAGCCCGCTGCCCCGGTAGAGGAGGGCGGCGGCCGCGCCGGCGGTGCCCCAGGCGGTCGCGGCGAAGGTCACGTACAACAGCCCCCGGCCCACGGGCAGGGCGGAGGTGGGAACGGCATGCATGGGAGAGGTGCTCCGGGAAATCCAGGACGGCGCGGTGCGCCGTGGAATGGTCGCGTGGTCCCGTGTACGGGCAGCGACGATCGGCTCGGGAACCTGCCCGAGCCGGGTTTTCCTCGGAGGCCGCCGCCCGCGCTACGCGGCGGGAGGGGGCAGCACAGTCAAACGCATGTTCGTGACCCTATGTGGCGGGTGAGCCGGCCGACAAGTCGTCCCCGGAGTGCGCGGCCGATCCGGCGCTCCCGGGGGCGGTGGCCTCCCCGCCGTGCACCGGGCCGGACCCCGCCACGGTCACCGTCTCCGTCGCCTTCGGCTTGGCCGACTGCGCGATGAAGGCGCCGAGCAGCACCACCGTCCCGCCCGCGATCTGCGGTGCGGAGAGGTGCTCGCCGAGCAGCACCCACGCCAGGACCGTCGCGATCACCGCCTCCAGGCAGGCGACCACACCGGCCACCTGGGGGGAGAGGAGGCGAATCGACACCACTCCGGTGAGGTAGGCGAGCACCGTGGCGATCAGCACGATCCAGGCGAGGAGCAGCGCGGCGGGCACCGCGGTGCCGTTCATGTCCGCGCTGCCGCCGAGCAGCGACCAGTCCATGCCCCAGGGGCGGGCGATCAGCGTGAGCACCGCGGCGCCGATCAGCAGCCCGTACGCGCTCACGCCGAGCGGGTCCACCGGGTCGTCGCCGTCGCTGCCGTGGTCGGAGAGGACGAAGTAGCCGACCTGGCAGCAGGCCGCGCCAAGAGCGAGAGCGAGGCCTATGACGTCGAAGCTCAGCCCGGACCACACCTCGACGACGCAGGCCAGGCCGCCGACGGCCAGTACGACGCCGACCGCGGCGGCTCGGGTGACCGGCCGTTTCTGGACGAACCGCACCCAGCCCAGTACCAGGGCGGGCGCCAGGTATTCGATGAGCAGCGCGACGCCGACGGGGATTCGGGAGAGGGCGGCGAAGTAGCAGGCCTGCACGCCGGCGACGGCGAGCAGGCCGAAGCCCATGAGCAGGGCGGGCCGACGGCGCGGCAGGTCACGGTGGCGCCAGGCGACGGGCAGCATGACCAGGGCGGCGCCGGCCACCCGCAGCCAGGTGACGTGCAGCGGTTCGAGTCCGGCCGCGATCAGCGGCTTGGCGGCCACGCCCGAGCCGCCGAAGGCGAGGGCGGAGAGCAGCGCGAGGGCGAGGGCGGCGCCCCTGCCCCGAGCCGCGCCGCCGCTGGATGCCCCGGGGGCGGGTGGTGACTTCCGGGTCGCCCCGGATGCCCGAGTTCCCCGGCCGGACCCTGGATTGCCCTGAGGGGACCCTGGATTTCCCTGCCCGGACCCCGGGGATATCTGGCCGGATCCTGGAGTTCCCTGGCCCGTGGTGGTCGCTGGACCGGCCGGGCTCCCCGATGACGCGTGCATCGGGTCATCATGACAGCCGTCGTCAGCAGCGCCACCCCGGATACCCCTGTCAGTCCTGGCCGGGGCGGTCCCCGTCCAGGCGGGCGGCGATCAGGGCGGTGTCGACGGAGGCGCGGCGCAGGACTTCGACGGCGCGGGACTCGGGGTCGTCCACGAGGGCGGCGAGCAGGTCGAGGCAGCCCGCCCGGGTGGCGTAGCCGGCATGGGCGCGGTCGAGGGCGCCGTCCAGGGCCGCGGCCGCGGCGGGCGACCAGCCGGGGACGCCGCCCTCGGTGACCAGGGGGACGGCGCCGGAGTCCTCGACGGTCCCGTGCCACCGGAGTCCGTAGCCGATGCTGCGTTGGACGAGGTAGCCGAGCAGCCGGGCGACCTGTGGTCCGCCGTCGAAGGTGTCGCGGACCGCGGGGTCTGTCTCCAGGAGACCGTGCAGCAGGTGGGCGGTGTCGACCTGCCGGTCACCATCGCGGTGGGCCCGCCTACGGGCCGCGGCCACGACCGACGCGAGCTCCACGGTGAGCCGGCTGTCGAGGTCGTCCTGGGCGGCGCCTTCGCCGCCGGTGTACGCAGTACGGTTTTGCACAGTCCCACCCCACCAGCCCCCGGGAGGGGCAGCATCCCCGGAGCGAAGCATTTGCGCATCCCACCGTGGTTGGGGACGCTCGCACCGGCTCTCATCCTCAGGGAGGAGACGGATGCCCCGCGGTCAGGAGGGGGCGGGCGCCGATCCGCCCGGGATCATCCCCGTATGCGCCCTCTGAGCTCCCCCGAACCCCCTACCCCCACCCAAATTTGACGCCCCATCAGATTTGGTGCCCGCCGCTATTGAACCTTCATCCCCGTCCGGCTACGTTCCGCGGCACCAGCCAGGGACAGTCACCGAAGGGGTGGTCGCATGGCCGAAGTCACCGCTCAGGCCCGCATCGAGGCTCCGGCCGGCAAGGTCTGGGACCGGCTCACCGACTTCGACTCGTACGGACAGTGGAACGCCACCCACACCGCCTTCCCCAAGGGCGGCCCGGAAAAGCTCGAAGTGGGCGCGACCTATGAGGAGAACATGAAGCTGATGGGCTTCCCGGCCGAGGTCAACTGGACCGTACGGGAGCTGGAGCCGGGCCGCCTGCTCGACATCAAGGGCAAGGGCCCGATGGGCGTCAGCCTGGGGATGCGCTACGAGCTGACGTCGGACGGCGGAGCGACGACGCTCCGGATCGACGGGGAGTTCACCGGCGCGGCGGTGTCCCTGATGGCGGGGAGGCTGAAGGACTCGGCGGGCGCCGCCCTCAACGAGTCGCTCGGCAAACTCGCGGGACTGGTGTCATAGGGCGCCTCGGGTTTTCGTACGCGGAGGCCGTGGCCCGTACGACACCGGCCACGGCCCCCCTCACTCACCCCCCGGCAGCGGTTCAGTCCTCTTCCGCGAGGATCAGATACAGCTCCTTGCGCGCCTTGTTGACCACCGCCATGGCCTTCTCCCGCTGCTCGGGAGTGCCGGTGGCCCACACCTGGCGGAACGCCTCCACCAGGCCACCGCCCGCCTTTCGGATCTCGTTCATCGCCTCCCAGTCGATGCCGCGGCCGGCGTCCTCCCAGGGGGCGTCCGAGCCGCCTTCGGCCTCGGCGCGCCCGCTGTCGGTCAGCGAGAAGAGCTTCTTGCCGCCCTCGCTGGCGCTGGCGATCAGCCCCTCGTCCTCCAGGAGCTGGAGGGTGGGGTAGACCGAGCCGGGGCTGGGCTTCCACGCCCCGCCGCTGCGCTCGGCGATTTCCTGGATCATTTCGTAGCCGTGCATCGACCGGTCCTTGAGCAGCGCCAGGATCGAGGCGCGCACATCGCCGCGCCGCGCCCGGCCGCGCGGTCCGCCGCGACCCCGGCCGCCACCGAACGGCGGCCCCCCGAAGGGCGGCCCGAACGGCCCGAAGGCGGCGCGCCGCCGCTCGAAGCCGCCGACGAAGTCGCCCCAGCCGCCGTGGCGCCCGGGTCCGCAGTGCTCGTGCCGATGCTCATGACCGTGCTCACGTCCGTGTTCGTGTCCTTGGGAACGCATGGTGGCGTCCTCCCTTTCCTCGTCTTCCTTGTCCGAGTCCTTGGCCATGGACCAAGGTCGCCATCGTTGATCGATCGCGATGCTTCAACGATATATCGGAACTGTTCGGCGAGCAATCCCTTTCGCCGGCCCTGCTGTGTCGCCGTCCCTGTCGCCGTCCCTGTTGTCGGCACTGTCGCCGTCCTGTCGTCGGCGCGGTCGTCGGCCTTCCGGCAGCCGCCCTCTCGCGGCCCCCTCCGGGGCCAATTTCCCGGGATTGGCCTTGGCCTGCGGCTTTGCGCCGCCCCTACGCTCACGGCCATGAGGATTCGTATCGTCGACGCCTTCACCGAGCGTCCGTTCGCCGGCAACCCCGCGGGGGTCGTACTCCTCGACTCCGACGCCTTCCCCGATGACGCCTGGCTCCAGCAGGTCGCCACCGAGGTCAATCTCTCCGAGACCGCCTTCGCGCACCCGCTGCCCGGAGGCGGCGACGCCGACTGGGCACTGCGCTGGCTGACCCCGGCCGCCGAAGTGAACATGTGCGGGCACGCCACCCTGGCCACCGCGCATGTCCTGCACAGCACGGGGACGGCCACCGGGACGGTGCGCTTCCGCACCCGCAGCGGGGTGCTGACCACTACGGCCGGCGACGACGGGACCATCTCGATGGACTTCCCGACCGCGCCGCTGACGCCGGTCGAGGTGCCGCCGGTCGTCGCCGACGCGCTCGGCTCCGAGATCCGCTGCGCATACGACACGGGTCCCGACGTCGGCGACCTCCTGGTCGAGCTGGCCGACGAGAAGTCCGTACGGGCCCTGTCCCCGGACTTCAGGGCGCTGGCCGGGCACGGGGGCCGGGGCGTGATCGCCACCGCGCGCGCCGAAGACCCCGACGGCGGCTACGACTTCGCCTCGCGCGGCTTCTTCCCGTATGTGGGCATCGACGAGGATCCGGTGACGGGCAGCGCGCACACCGCGCTCGCCCCGTTCTGGGCGCCGCGCATCGGCCGTGATGCGCTGGTCGGCCTGCAGGGTGGCGCCCGCACCGGCTTCGTACGGGTCGAACTGCGCGGCGACCGTACGCTGCTGACCGGCTCGGCGGTCACCGTCATCGACGGGGAACTGCTGGCCGGCGGCTGAGCGCGTCCGTTCCGGGGGGCGGGCCCGTCCTGCCCCCCGTCTCACCTCACGGCGTCGGCAACCACCCCACCCGGCCGGCCAGCAGCGCGTAGCCGAGGAACGCCACGATGTCGATCAGGGCGTGCGCGGCGACCAGCGGCCCGACCCGCCCCCACCGCCGGTACAGCAGCACGAAGATCACGCCCATCACCATGTTGCCGAAGAAGCCGCCGATGCCCTGGTAGAGGTGGTACGAGCCGCGCAGCACCGCGCTGGCCGCCAGCGCCGCCATCGGCGCCCACCCCAACTGCCCCAGCCTGCGCAGCAGATACCCGACGACGATGACCTCCTCCAGCACGGCGTTCTGCACCGCGGAGGCGATCAGCACCGGGATCTTCCACCACACGTCGGGCAGCGCTTCGGGCACCACCGTCAGATTGAATCCGGCCGCCCGCGCGCCCAGATAGAGCAGCAGACCGCTGCCGCCGATGACGGCCGCCAGCGCGGTGCCCCGGCTCAGATCGAAGAACGGGCGCCGCCGGTCGAAGCCGATCGCGGACAGCCCGCCGGCCCGTTCCCGCAGCAACAGATGCGCCACCAGGACGACGGGCACCAGCGCGGTCGCGATACCGAACAGCTGCCAGGCGAGATCCAGCCATGGCCGACCGGGCGCATGGGACCCGTTGAGCGTCGCCGCCTGGTCCTTGAGACCACCGGGCTTCGTCACCGAACCGACGAAGCTGATGACCGCCGACACCGCGCTGGCCCCCAGCGAGAGCGCCAGGACGATCAGCGTCTCACTGCGCAGAACACGCCTGCACGGCTCCTCGGCCACCCCCGCGCCGCCCCCCGATCCACGCCCCTGACCTGGAACGTCCGCATCGGCCACGGGACTTGTATCCGACTGCACGGCTTCCTCCACTTCCGCAATACCGCTCTTCGCCACCACCGCCCCGCCAGGGTCTCGAAAGCAGGTACGAAGATCGCGCGCGACAGGCCGAAGAACGCGCCATCCGCGTGGCGCGTTCCCTCTCCCCCGCGAATCCCGATCGGCCCCCGGGACATCGGACACCGGACATCGGGCTCCGAGAATCAGGAGAGGCGCTACCGCGAGGGGACGACACAGCTTGCCCGACGCCCCCGGACCACAGCACACGGGGTCCCGCCCCCGTACCTGGATGCTCTGGTCCGCAGCCTCAAGAACCTGTCCGACGCGGCGCGGCGCGGCCGGTGCCGGTGCCGGTGATCGCCATCGCCACCGACCCGGACGCCGGCGATCAGGCCCTTACGCCCCCTCGGCCACCCGCCGCTCCTCCGGTACCGCGGGCCGCCCGACCGCCCAGGCCACCGGCCAGGTGTGCACCGGCTCCCCGGTGCGCATCAGCTCGCTGTAGCGCCGGGTCATCGCGGCGAGCGCGCCGTCCCGTCCGAGGCCCTGGTGCAGCGCGTGGTGGTAGGCGGCGGCCTGCCAGGACGCCCCGTTCACCCGGCGGGCGCAGCGCGCTTCGATGATGCCCAGGTAGTGGTCCCGGTCGGCCGGTTCGACCCCCCAGGCGTCCAGGCCCTTGGCGGCCAGCGGCAGCAGCTCCTGGCGTACCAGCCGTACGGCCGGGATCTCGGCGAGGCCGCCGCCGCGCCCGGAGCGCGGCCAGAGGAGGGCCGCGTCGATGCCGTTCTTGCAGGCGGTGTCGAAGTTCTCGGCGGCGGCGGCGAACGGCAGCCGGGTCCAGACGGGGCGCGGTTCCTCGGCCAGCGCCCGCACCAGCCCGTAGTAGAAGGCCGTGTTGGCGATGACGTCGGCGATGGTGGGGCCGGCGGGCAGTACGCGGTTCTCCACCCGCAGGTGCGCGACACCGTCGGCGACCGCGTAAACGGGGCGGTTCCAGCGGTAGATCGTGCCGTTGTGCAGGACCAGTTCGCCCAGGTCCGGCGCCCCGCCCTCGTCGAGGATCCGCAGCGGCTCCTGCGGTCCGCAGAACGGCAGCAGCGGCGGGAAGAAGCGCAGATTCTCCTCGAAGAGGTCGTACGCGGAATCGATCCAGCGCTCGCCGAACCAGGTGCGGGGGCGTACTCCCTGGGCCGTGAGCTCGGGCGGCCGGGTGTCGGTGGCCTGGAGGAACACCGGCGGCCGGGACTCGCGCCACAGCTCGCGCCCGAAGACGAAGGGCGCGTTGGCACCGACCGCGACCTGCACCGCGGCGATGGCCTGCGCGGCGTTCCAGACGGCGGCAAAGCGGCCCGGTGTCACCTGGAGGTGCAGCTGGACCGAGGTACAGGCGGCCTCCGGCGCTATCGAGGGCGAGCTGGCCAGCAGATGCTCGACGCCCTGTATGTCGATCGCGAAGTCCTCGCCCCGGGCGGCCCGCATCTGGTCGTTGAGCAGCACATAGCGGTCGCTCTCGGAGAGGCTGGCGACGGTGAGGTCGGCGGCGGTCAGGGTCGGCAGGATGCCGATCATCACGATCTGCGCGGCGACCTCGCGGGCCTGCCGGTCGGCATAGGCGAGCCCCGTACGGAGTTCCTCGGCGAGCTGGTCCAGGACCCGGCCGCACAAACGGTGCGGCATGATGTTGACCTCCAGATTGCACTGGGCGAGTTCGGTCTGGAAATCACGGCTCGCGATACGGTCGAGCACCTGGGAGTTCAGCATGCGGGGCAGCCCGTCGGCGCCCGCCAGATTGAGCTCGATCTCCAGGCCCATGAGGTTTCTGGGCCGGTCGAACCGCTTCTCCGCCAGCATCCTCCGCAATGCCTCAAGACACTCGTGAAGCTTTCTTCGACAACGCTCCCGGTCCGCCGGATCGATCCCGTCCGCGGCGACCTTCTCCCCCATCGAAGGGTCCCTCCTCGAGTGAACGGCCCGCGGACACGGGCCGCTTGGGGTTACCCCGGCACTTCCGGGGCACACGCTACGGTCGATGATGCCCCGGTGATCTGATCGATAACGCCTCACCGGCAGGCGGGTACCGATAGGCTCGAATCAGCGGAGTTTCCCAGCGAGCCCGCGGGCATATCTCAGCGGCAATAGCCGCCCGCATTTTCCTGGTGGAATTCAACGACGAGATCCGGCCTACCGCATCGGCGGACGAATACGAGGTGGCGCCTCAAAAGCCCCGCACAAAGAGGCGGAAAACACCCCGGCGCAGAGTCTGGATTCCGCCTTGCCGGAAATTCGCACGGAAGCTAGCCGAAACACATTGAGAACATACGTCGTATAAACTTCCTCTCACGAGGCAGAGACTTGGCGCCCAGTTTGCGGTGTTCTCACCGGTGCCGGGGCACAGCGGCTGACCCCGCCGGGCCGCAGCTCCGGCCGGCCCTGCTCTGACCCCGCACCGCTGACAGCGCTGTCCGCACCTGCCCAGCTCCACCGTGTCTCCGAAGTGAGAGGCGACCCATCATGCCGCTGCATGTTCCCCCAGCTCCGGCGCCCGCCCTGCGCAGCGTCCTCGCCGCCCTCGGCTCGCCCACCGCGGTCAGTGAGGCCCCCGCCTCCGCCCTGCGCGCCCATCAGGGCCCGCTGAGCCCCGACCGTCCGCTGCCCGTGCACGTCTGGGACGACGTCCGCCGCCACGCGGGCGGCCCGCCGCGCACCCGCCTGGCCGGCTGGCGCTTCCAGGTCCGCGGCGGGGACCGTGCCGTGGCCACCGCCGAGGCGCGGCTGACCGCCGACGGCTGGACGTTCTCGCACTTCTGCGGCGGCCCCTATGTCGCCGCGACCGAACGGGCCCTGCAGCAGGCCGAGGCGCTGGCCGCGCCGTACCAGCCGCGGCTGCTGTCCGTACCGGACCTGTACATGCTCACGCTGTGGCTGCACCACGACATCGGCTCGGACGGCTCCGACGGCCTGCCGGACCCGGGTGACCTCCTCGTACCGCTGGCGCCCGCCCCGCCGGGTATCGCCCCGCACCGCCCGCAGCGCGTCGCGGACCTGCTCCCCCGGCTGTCGCTGCGCCTCGCTTCCGCCCCGCTGCTGGGCTCCCCGGCCGCCTGACCCCGGGCGCCGCCCCGGACACCGCGGGACGGTGCACCCGGCGTACGCCGTCCCGCAGAGCGCGCCCCGCGGCCCTTTCCGGCCGCGGGGCGCTCCGCCGTTCTCACCCGCGCGGGCTAGCCCGCCGCTACCACTACCAACCGCCTGTAGGAGGTGTGGATTTGGGAGCAACCGCCCGCACGGGTGACGCGTCCGTATCGAGTGAGTACCGCTGCTGCGAAATCCCTGCGGAATCCTCTCCGTAGGGCAACACTGGGACCGATCGAGGAAACGGGGGAGCGGCATGACGACCACATCGAGCCGCGAGACGACGTTCACCACTCCGCAGCGAAAGACAACTTCCATGTGTCAGCACCAACCGCCCTGCCCGTCAGCCGACTCCACCGACCGGGAAGCCGCGCACCCCGTGGCACACCACCCGGAGCAGGGCTGGAGCCTGCTGTGCAACGGCGTCCTGCTCTTCGAGGACACCGGTGAGCTGCTGCCGGACGGGCAGGTCATCGCCCCGCACCGGCCGCTCGGCGGCGCACGGGTCGTCACCGCAGCCTGACCCGCGCACGCCCGGACGTACAACAGGGCCCCCGGCGAACTGCCGAGGGCCCTTGATGCTGTCCGGACGATGCCGGGCGGACGGATCAGCCGTCGTACTCGTCCAGCGGGGGGCAGGAGCAGACGAGGTTACGGTCGCCGAAGGCGCCGTCGATCCGGCGCACCGGCGGCCAGTACTTCTCCGAGGCCACGACGCCGCCCGGGAAGACCGCCTCCTCGCGGCTGTAGGAGTGCTTCCAGTCGCCGGCCAGCGCGTCCGCGGTGTGCGGGGCGTTGCGCAGCGGGTTGTCGTCCTTGTCCCACTCCCCCGAGCCGACCTTCTCGATCTCCTGACGGATCGCGATCATGGCGTCACAGAAACGATCCAGCTCGACGAGGTCCTCGCTCTCGGTCGGCTCGATCATCAGCGTGCCGGCCACCGGGAAGGACATCGTCGGCGCGTGGAAGCCGTAGTCGATCAGACGCTTGGCGACATCGTCGATGCTCACACCGGTCGCCTTGGTCAGCGGCCGGACGTCGATGATGCACTCGTGGGCGACCAGACCGCCGGGCCCGGTGTAGAGCACCGGGTAGTGCGGCTCCAGGCGCTTGGCGATGTAGTTGGCGCTGAGCACCGCGACCTGGGTGGCGCGCTTGAGGCCCTCGCCGCCCATGAGCCGGACATACGCCCAGGAGATGGGCAGGATGCCGGCCGAGCCCCAGGGAGCCGCGGAGATCGGGCCGACGCCCGTCTCGGGGCCCGCGGTGGGCTGCAGCGGGTGGTTGGGGAGGTACGGCGCCAGGTGGGCGCGCACGCCGACCGGGCCGACGCCGGGACCGCCGCCGCCGTGCGGGATGCAGAAGGTCTTGTGCAGGTTGAGGTGCGAGACATCGCCACCGAACTTGCCGGGCTCGGCGAGGCCGACCAGCGCGTTGAGGTTGGCGCCGTCGACGTAGACCTGGCCGCCGGCGTCGTGCACCGCGGCGCAGATCTGGGTGATGTGCTCCTCGAACACGCCGTGCGTGGACGGGTAGGTGACCATCAGGACGGCCAGCTCGTCGCGGTGCTGCTCGATCTTGGCGTGCAGATCGTCGGTGTCGACCTCGCCGTCCTCGCCGGTCTTGACGACGACGACCTTCATTCCGGCCATCACGGCGCTGGCGGCGTTGGTGCCGTGCGCGGAGGACGGGATCAGGCAGATGGTGCGCTGCTCGTCGCCGTTGGCACGGTGGTAGGCGCGGACGGCCAGCAGACCGGCCAGCTCGCCCTGGGAACCGGCGTTGGGCTGGATGGAGACCTTGTCGTAGCCGGTGACCGTGGCCAGCCGCTCCTCCAGCTCCTGGATGAGCGTGAGATAGCCCTGGGCCTGGGCGGCCGGCGCGAACGGGTGCAGCTGGCCGAACTCGGGCCAGGTGACCGGCTCCATCTCCGTGGTGGCGTTCAGCTTCATCGTGCAGGAGCCGAGCGGGATCATGCCGCGGTCCAGCGCGTAGTCCTTGTCGGCGAGGGTGCGCAGGTAGCGCAGCATCGCCGTCTCGGAGCGGTACTGGTGGAAGACCGGGTGGGCGAGGTACTCGTCGGTGCGCAGCAGCCCCTGCGGCAGCGCGTCGTCGGCGGCCGCGTCCAGCTGCTCGATGTCGGCCTGGATGCCGAAGGCGCCCCAGACACCGGCCAGCTGCGCACGCCCGGTCGTCTCGTCGCAGGCGATACCGACCAGGTCGGCGTCGACCTGACGAAGGTTGACGCCGGCCTCACGGGCGGCGGCGACGACCTCGGCGGCCCGGCCCGGCACCCGCGCGGTCAGCGTGTCGAAGTACGCGTCGTGGACGATCTCCACGCCGCCGTTCCGCAGGCCCTCGGCGAGGACGCCGGCGTAGCGGTGGGTGCGCCGCGCGATGGCCCGGAGGCCGTCGGGGCCGTGGTAGACGGCGTACATGCCGGCCATGACGGCGAGCAGCACCTGCGCGGTACAGATGTTGCTGGTGGCCTTCTCGCGGCGGATGTGCTGCTCGCGGGTCTGCAGCGCGAGGCGGTAGGCCTTGTTGCCGTCGGCGTCGACGGAGACGCCGACCAGGCGGCCGGGCAGGCTGCGGGCGAACTTCTCCCGTACGGCCATGAAGCCGGCGTGCGGGCCGCCGAAGCCCATCGGGACGCCGAAGCGCTGGGTGGTGCCGACGGCGATGTCCGCGCCGAGCTCGCCGGGCGAGGTCAGCAGCGTCAGCGCGAGGAGGTCGGCGGCGACGGTGACGACCGCGCCGAGCTCCTGGGCCTGCGCTATGACGGCGCGCGGGTCACGCACCGCGCCGGACGCGCCCGGGTACTGCAGCAGCACGCCGAAGACGCCGCGCTCGGCGATCTCCGCGGGGATGCCGTCGGTGAGGTCCGCGACGACGACCTCGACGTCGGTCGGTTCGGCGCGGGTCTGGATCACGGCGATGGTCTGCGGCAGACAGTCGGCGTCGACCAGGAAGACGCCCTGCTTGACCTTGCCCACGCGGCGGGAGAGGGCCATCGCCTCGGCGGCGGCGGTACCCTCGTCCAGGAGGGACGCGCCGGAGGTGGGCAGTCCGGTCAGGTCGGCGACCATCGTCTGGAAGTTCAGCAGCGCCTCCAGGCGGCCCTGCGAGATCTCCGGCTGGTAGGGCGTGTACGCCGTGTACCAGGCGGGGTTCTCCATGACGTTGCGCAGGATCACCGGCGGGGTGAACGTGCCGTAGTAGCCGAGGCCGATCATGGAGGACAGGACCTGGTTCCGGTCGGCGAGGCCGCGCAGCTCGTCGAGGACCTCGGCCTCGGTACGGGCCTGCGGCAGGCCCAGCGCCTCCGCGCTCTTGATCACGTCGGGTACGGCCGTCGCGGTGAGCTCGTCGAGCGACCCGAACCCGATCTGCGCGAGCATCTTCGCCTGCGCCTCGTGGTCGGGACCGATGTGCCGACGCTCGAAGGGGGTACCGCGCTCCAGCTCGGTCAAGGAGATGCGATTGGTGGTCATCTGCGGGGGCCTCCTGGTCAATACGACCTACGAGGGGCACCAAGGCGCTGGTGCCCGGACGGCCTCCCCCTCTGTCATCTCAACCTGAGAGCTTCACCGGCCCGCGCGCTGCGGCCCGGCTTTCACCGTCGGTGAGGGTGGGCTCCGGCGTTGTGCCTCACCGTGGCCCGCCCTGCTTTCCAGAGTGACCTCGTCCATGCGGTACGTGTGCCTGAGAGATTCCGGGGAGGATTTGCTCCTTCGGCGCCCCCGTCGCGAACGACAAAGGACTCTCCCGCATGGGGTCAGCGGCCAATCGCCAGCCTACCAGCGCACCCTCTGAAGGATCGTTCGAGTGGCCGGGGCATGAAATGTGCCGTTTGGTAGTTGTCTACAGGGCAAATGCGAGCAGTTGGAGGGGCCGTGCAAACCGATATCGATCCCCGGAGCCTGATCGGCCGCAAGGCATTCGACCGGCACGGCAACAAAATCGGCACCGTCGACGAGGTCTATCTCGACGACGCCACGGGGGAACCCGAATGGGCGGCCGTCCGCACCGGACTCTTCAGCCGGGACGCCTTCGTCCCCCTGGAGCCGAGCGAAATGCGCGAGGAAGGTCTGCGCATCCCCTACGACCGCAAGCTGATCAAGGACGCCCCGGACTTCGGCGTCGGCCGGCATCTCTCCCCCGAGCAGGAGCTCCAGCTCTACCACCACTACCGGCTGGATATCTCCTCCCCCACGGACTCGGTGTCATCGCCACCGCCCGCCGACAAGGACTTCGGCAAGATCGCCGGATCGGAGGACTGAACCGCCTCCGGCCCTCCCACCAGCGGCAACGGCTCCCCCGGCCGCAGCGCCGGATCCTCCACTGCGAAGGTCCGCACCCTCCCCGGTGCGGACCACGGCGTCTCGAAACGTACGGTCACCCGCCCCACCCCGCTCCCCTGCACCCAGCCGGCGCCATATTCGTCGTGCACCACATCCAGCCCCGGATGCCAGCGCCGCGGCCGCGCCTCCTCGGGCTCCGGCTCGCTCGCGTCGTCCGCCGCCGGCTCCGGGGCGGCCTGCGCCGTCTCCGCGGCCTCCCGCTCCGTCGCCAGCTGCGCGAACAGGTCCTCCTGCGTGAAGTCGGCCAGCCCGCTCACCCCCACGCCCAGCAGCCGTACCCCACCGGTCGTGTCCACGGTCTCCAGGAGCCGCACGGCCGCCTCGCGGACAACCCCCGGATCGTCGGTGGGCCCGCGCAGCGTCTCCGAACGGGTCAAAGTCGAGAAGTCGTAGTTCCGCACCTTGATCACCACTGTGCGCCCCGAGCGCCCGGCCTCCCGCAGCCGGTGCACACAGCGGTCGGCCAGCCGCACCAGCTCCGTCCGCACCCGCGTCCGGTCGGTCAGATCGACCTCGAAGGTGTCCTCGACCGAGACGGACTTCGCGTCCCGGTCGGCGACCACAGGCCGGTCGTCCTGGCCCAGCGCCATCGCGTACAGCCCCGCGCCGTGAGCCTTGCCGAGCAGCCGCACCAGCTCCGCCTCACCGGCCTCGGCGGTCTCCGCGACAGTCGTGATGCCGGCCCGCCGCAACGCCTCTGCCGTCGCCGGACCCACCCCGGGCAGCGTCCGCACCGTCATCGGCCCCAGCAGCTCCCGCTCGGTGCCCGGCTCGATCACCACCAGGCCATCGGGCTTCGCCGCCTCGGACGCGATCTTCGCCAGCATCTTGGCCCCCGCGAGCCCCACCGAACCCGTCAGACCCGTGGCCTCCCGGATGTCCCGCCGCAGCTTCTCCCCCACGGCCCGTACGGCGGACGTCTCCGCCGCGACCCCGCCCGCCTCCAGATCCACGAACGCCTCGTCCAGGCTCAATGGCTCCACCAGCGGCGACAGCGCCCGCAACAGCTCCATCACGGCGTCGCTCACCTGGCGATAGAGCAGGAAACGAGGGTGGAGATACGCGGCATTGGGGCACAGCCGGCGCGCCTGGGCCGTGGGCATCGCCGAGCGGATCCCGAAGACCCGGGCCTCGTACGAGGCGGTCGCTACGACGCCGCGCGGCCCGATCCCGCCGACCACCACGGGCTTCCCCCGCAGACTCGGCTTCGCCGCCTGCTCACAGGCCGCGTAGAACGCATCCATGTCCAGATGCAGGATCGTCGGCGCACTTCTCACATCTCCGATGCTGCCGCACACCACTGACAATCGCCCCGACGCCGGGCCCCGACACCCCCACACCGACCACGCCGGGCGCCAACAGCCCCTCGCCGACCACACGGACCCGCACCTCATCTCGCCGGCTCACACCGGACCAAGACGTCCCCTCGCCGCCCCGGGCGCGCACCCACACCTCGCCGGCTCACACCGGTCCAAGACATCCCCTCGCCGCCCCGGGCCCGCACCACACCCCGCCGGCCCAGTCCGGGCCCCGGCACTCCCTCGCCGCCCCCGGCCGGAACCACCACGTCGTCGGCCACGCCGTGAACCACGCGAATACCGCTCAGCACGCCGGAATACCGCTCAGCACCCGGGCGTTGTGGCCTCGCAGGGGGTCCTCGCGTCCCCTAGGGGAACCGTTCGAACACCCCCTAGGGAATTCCCCCGGCGCCCCCCGAGCGATCCCCCATTCCCGCCCCGGCCTCAGCCCGCCCGGTTGCGTCGCCTGGCCAGTTCGTCGTGCGGGTTCTTGCCGATGAGCGTCTCGCCGGTGTCCACGCGCTCTCCGTGCAGCTGTGACAGCGCGCTTTCCACATCCCGCCACACCACACCGACCGCGATCCCGAAGACGCCCTGGCCGCCCTGCAGCAGATCGACGACCTCGTCGGGCGAGGTGCACTCGTAGACCGTCGCACCATCGCTCATCAGCGTCATCCGCGTCAGATCCGCCAGCCCTCGCGAGCGCAGGTGCTGGACGGCGGTGCGGATGTTCTGCAGCGACACCCCGGTGTCCAGCAGCCGCTTGACGATCTTCAGGACGACGACGTCCCGGAAGCTGTAGAGCCGCTGGGTGCCGGATCCGTACGCCGGCCGCACGCTCGGCTCCACCAGGCCCGTACGTGCCCAGTAGTCGAGCTGCCGGTAGGTGATGCCCGCCGCCGCACACGCGGTCGGGCCGCGGTAGCCGATGTTCTGCGTCTCACGGTCCGCCGACACCGCGGCGGCCTGTACCGGGGCACGGTTCGCCGCCGCGCCCGAGTGGAGCGGCAACGCCCCTTCCGCCGCCGTACCGTCGCCGGTGATTGCCACGCCGCCCTCCGTCCTCCACGTCCCGGACGGGACCTGCCACATCGACGGTATGCAGTCACCCGGGGTGCGTCAACGATCGCCGCGCTCGCCACGCCGAGTGATAATCACCCTACGAGTGGTTTCTCGTGACCTCGCGCGGGGAAGGCGTAGCAGATTGGCCGGAATCAGATGTCCGGCGGCTGGTCACTGACTGTTGGTGCCGAAGTCCTCGGGCGAGATCTGGTCGAGGAACTCGCGGAATTTCTCCACCTCGTCCTCCTGCTCGTCCGGGATCGCGATGCCCGCGTCGTCCAGCACACCGTCGGTGCCGAAGATCGGCGTTCCGGTGCGCAGTGCCAGCGCTATGGCGTCGGACGGACGCGCGCTGACCTCGACGCCGCTGGCGAAGACCAATTCGGCGTAGAACACTCCCTCGCGCAGATCCGTGATGCGGACCTGCGTCAGCTCCTGGCCCACCGCTTCCAGCACATCCTTGAAAAGGTCGTGCGTCAGCGGCCTGGCAGGGACCATGCCCTGCTGGGCGAAGGCAATGGCGGTGGCCTCCCCTGGCCCGATCCAAATGGGCAAGTAGCGATCGCCTCCCACCTCCCGCAGGAGCACGATCGGTTGGCTGGAAGGCATTTCCACCCGGACACCCACGACGTCGAGCTCGTTCACACAGTAACCCTAGGACGTGCCCGGCCGGTTTGGGTAGTCGGGCACTCTTTTGCTCACTGCAGCCGGCCCCGCAGAGCGGTCTGGACCAGTGCCGCGTGCAGCCGTACGGACAGCGTCGCCAGCTCCTGGGCGGTGGCCTCGGCATGCGCCCTGGTCTGCGGATTGCGGTGCCGCCGAAGGGGTGCAACGACCTGCTCGACCAGGCCCGCCTCGCGTTCGGCGGCCGCCTTCACCGCCCGCAGATGTCGCGGTTCCAGACCGAAACGGCCGAGATCCGCGACAAGTTTGGCGACGGTGACGGCCTCGGCGTCATACCCCCCGCCCGCATCCGGAACGATCAGCCCGTACGACTCCCAGTCGGCGAGCGCCGCCTCATCCACCCCGGCGGCCGCCAACAGCTCGGCCCGGCCGATCCGGGCCGCCGCCGGCCGCTCCTCATCGGGGTCGTGCATGCCCTCCAGCAGGTCCCGTGAGGGCGCCGCCGCCTGAGCCGGCAGCTGGACCCGCTCACCGCGCTCCAGGGCGTCCAGATGCTCCCGGATGACCTTCAACGGAAGGTAGTGGTCCCGCTGCATCCGCAGGACGCTCGCCAGTCGCTCGACGTCCTCCGCGGTGAATTTGCGGTACCCGGAAGGCGTGCGCTTCGGCTCGACCAGCCCCTCGGCCTCCAGGAAGCGAATCTTGGAGATGGTGACCTCGGGAAACTCCTCGCGCAGCGAATTGAGCACCGTGCCGATGCTCACCGGCCTGCCGTCCGAGGAGGCGGTGCCGGCAGAACCGGCACCGCCTGTCGGTGTATCGCGCATATACCTTCCCCGGCCGGTCAGATACCGGCGCCTCGCTGGCTCGCGTAGAAGACCAGGCGGTACTTGCCGATCTGGACCTCGTCGCCATTGGAGAGCGCGACAGAATCGATCCGCTCACGGTTGACGTACGTGCCGTTCAGGCTGCCGACGTCGGAGACCGTGAAGGCACCGTCCTCGCCGCGACGGAAGTCCACATGGCGGCGGGAGACCGTCACATCGTCGAGGAAGATGTCGCTCTGCGGGTGACGGCCGGCCGTCGTCAGCTCGCCGTCCAGCAGGAAGCGGCTGCCCGAATTCGGGCCCCGGCGGACGATCAGCAGCGCCGAGCCCAGGGGAAGGGCGTCGACCGCCGCCTGGGCCTCGGGGGACAGCGACGGCGTCAGGGTCTGCCCCGTCGCCTCCGCGTCATAGGCCTCGAGCCCCGAAATGGAGATGGTCGACGTCGTCTCCGACGCGCGCTCGGCCTGTGCGCCCGCGCGCAGCGGCGCACCACAGTTGGAGCAGAACCGGCTCGCCTCGGCGTTCCGGTGCCCACACCTCGTACAAACCGGCAAGGCGAGCCCTCCACCCGTGCGTGCGGCCGATGGTTCCTGGGAACCTATGCGGGCGGGCCCGGAGGGGTCAACAGAACCCGCCCCGTGCCCCCCGGACGGACCGCCGACCTCATCACGGAAGAGCGGACGGTCCTCACCTGCGCCGCTCTCATCGGGCTGGCGCGGCGCGCGATGCCGCGCGGAGCCGCTGCCGCCCTCCTGGCGTGCGCTCTTGCCGAACAGCTTTCCAAACAACTTCACGGGCGATTCCCCTTGAACGAAACAGACCCGCCCGTGGGGCAGGACGAACCCTCGATGCACACACCGGCCGATCCGGACATCCTGTGAACGTCCGTGGCCTTCAGACAGTTTCCACCACACACCACACGCACGGTGCGCCGACCCCCCGCTACCTCATGCCCTCCCCGGGCCATCGCCATACGTGGACGCCTCACTGCGAGGACGACCGAGCGTAGTCAGGCCGCTTCGCCACTCGCAAGGCGTTCACAATGATCTTCTCCTGACGCGTCACAGCCACCTTGGCCTGCTCCTTTTCCAGCGTCTGGACGACCCCGCCAGGGATGTTCAGCGCCGGTTCCAGGTCCTCCGGCTTGCCGATGACCTTGAAACGGTACGGCTGCGTGACCCGCTTGCCGTCGATCTCCACGCCGCCCCGGACATCCGAGAGATAGGTGTCCGCGACGACCCGTACGTCATTGACCTGAATGGCCTCGGCGCCGGCCGCCCGCAGCTCCTGGATGGTGTCCAGCAGCTTGTCCGCCTCGACGGAGTGCGTGGGATCGTCGATGGCCAGGCTTATGCCGGGCCCTTGCGCCGCGACGGTCCCGGCCAGCACACCCAGCTGCTGCTCCTTCTCCACGGTCTGCTTGCGGGCCTCCTCGGCCTGGTTCGAGCTGTTCTCCAGCTCGGTCTTCTGCCCTTCCAGGCGCCGCTGTTCGTCCGTCAACCGCTGGGAGCGATTGTCCAGCTCGTCCAGAATGCGCACCAGGTCCTCCTGACGCGCACCCCGCAGCGCACTGCTCTCACTCGTGGAACGTACCTGAATCGCCAGGCCGAGGCCGAGAATGAACAGGAGGACAGCGACGATCAGTTGAGCGCGGGTCAGCCGAGGCGGCCACAGGCTCGCGACGAGGCGTTGCCGACCGGTCTTCGGCCGTCCCGGAGTCCCCTCTTCCGGTGTCTCGTCCGAGGCTGCGCCGGCCGCCGTGTCCTCGTCGTTCTGTGCACCGTCGTCCGATTCCTGACCTTGTGCACCATCTGCCGCCGGCTCCGGCGCACCCGAGTTCTCGGGTGGCATCGGCCGCCGTTCGGCCGGACGTCCTGGTTCCGGCTCCGGCTTCTTCTCCGGCTCCGGCGTCTCGTCGGTAGCCATCCGCCTCACGCCCTGAAGACGTGCCGGCGGATCGCGGCAGCGTTGGAGAAGATCCGGATGCCCAGCACCACGACGACGCCGGTGGAGAGTTGGGCACCGACGCCCAGCTTGTCACCGAGGAAGACGATCAGCGCGGCGACGACGACGTTGGACAGGAAGGACACGACGAAGACCTTGTCGTCGAAGATGCCGTCCAGCATCGCGCGCAGACCGCCGAACACGGCGTCCAGCGCCGCGACGACAGCGATCGGCAAGTAGGGCTCGACCACCGTCGGCACCACGGGTCGGACGACAAGTCCGACCACGACTCCCACGATGAGGCCCAGTACGGCGATCACGATGTGCCCTTCCCTATGTCGGCGCCGTCCGCCTTCGCGGCACCGGCCTTCGGCTGTGCGGTACGAACGATCAAGCTGGGCGCGGGCGGCAGCGTGACCTCGTTCTCAGCGGAAATCCTGGTGCGTACGCCGTAGTTCTCCTGCAGCACATGCAGATACTGACCGTCGGCGCTGTCCTGGAACGCGGTGCTGAGCCGCTGCCCGTCCCCCACCGCCAGCACCGTATAAGGCGGTACCAGTGGCTTGTTGTCGACCAGTATGGCGTCTCCCGCGGCTCTGATCGCCGAGAGTGACGTAAGCCGCTGCCCATTGACGGAGATGGCCTCCGCACCGGACTCCCACAGACCGTTGACGACGCGTTGCATATCCCTGTCACGTACCCGGCCGGTGTCCGAAAAACCACTGCTTTCGCGCGGCCCTCCGCCACTGGACTCCGTGCCCTTGGCATCGTCCACGACGAGCCGCACACCGGGCCCGGTGACCTGCGTCGAACCGGCCAGCAGCGCCAGCAGTTCGGCCTTGTCGCCGCCGTGCTTCTTCAGCGCCTCACGCTGCATCCTGCTGACGGCGGCCCGCGTCTCGTCGACCCGCTCCTGGAGCTCGTCCGCCGCGTCGGTGCCCTTCTGGATACGGTTGATGAGCTCCTCGCGCTCCTTGGCCAGCGTCGGCGCGGCTATCCGCGCCTGGGCGGCGCCGACCGTCACCACAACCGCCGCCAGCACCAGACCGGCCGCGAGACCCAACTTCGCCCGGAGGGTACGCGGCAGACCACTCACGCCCACAGCGGACTTACGCGCCGCGGCCTCGGCGTATCCGTCGTCGAGGCTGTGATCCATCACGTTGGTCAGCAGCGACATGGACGCATCGGGGCGCGCGGCCGGCTTCTGGGGAGTGCTCCGATCGGGGCGCTGCTGCGACATGCCGCACATCGTCCCACGTCGCCCGCGCACTCTCCCAATGGCCCCACCGGCGTGCCGAATCACGGCACGCCGGTGGGGTCGGGCTCACCGTCCGGCGCTGTCCACCACCGCCGACCACTCGTCCAGCAGCTGCTGAGCGGAGGCGTCGTCCGGCCCTTCCGCCCACAGATGGGTGACCGCTTCGCCCGGGTCCGGCAGCACCAGCACCCAGCGGCCGTCGGCCTCCACGACCCGCACACCGTCGGTGGTGTCCACGTCACGGTCCCCGGCCGCCTCGACCACATGCCGCATGACCAGCCCCTTCACCGCCCAGGGCGTCGCCAGATCACGGCGCAGCACATGCGCCCGCGGGATCCGCGCGTCGATCTGGCTGAGCGTGAGCTGCGTACGGGCCACCAGACCGATCAACCGGACAAACGCGGCGGCACCGTCGAAAACGCTGCTGAACTCCGGGATGATGAACCCGCCCAGACCGTCCCCACCGAAGACCGTGGCATCGTCACGCCCCACCCGGGTCAGATCGTCGGGCGACGTCGTCGTCCACTCCACCTGCGTCCCGTGGTACGCCGCGACCTGCTCGGCGATGCGGGTCGTGGTCACCGGCAGCGCAACCCGACCGGTGCGGCGTTCGGCCGCCACCAGGTCCAGCATGACCAGCAGAGCGCGGTCGTCCTCGATGATCCGTCCGCGCTCGTCCACCAGGGACAGCCGCTCGCCGACGGGGTCGAAGCGCACACCGAAGGCGGCCCGGGCGGACGCGACGATCTCGCCGAGCCGGACCAGGCCGGAGCGCCGGGCATCGGCGGACTCCGTCGGCCGGGATTCGTCGAGGCCGGGGTTGATGGTCAGCGCGTCGACCCCGAGCCGGCCGAGGAGGCTGGGCAGGACCAGGCCGGCGCTGCCGTTGGAGGCATCCACGACGACCTTCAGCCCGGAATCGCTGATGCCCTTCGTATCCACCGCCCGCAGCAGCGACCCCGTGTAGGAGTCGAACACGCTGGCCGGGAACCGCAGATCGCCGATCTCGCCGGGGAAGGCGCGACGGTATTCCTGGCGCGCGTACACCCGGTCGAGCTTGCGCTGCCCGGCCTGCGACAGGTCGGCTCCCCGCTCGTCGAAGAACATGATGTCGACGGAGTCCGGCACGCCGGGCGTCGTCCGCACCATGATCCCGCCGGCGCTGCCGCGGGCGGTCTGCTGTCGGGCCACCGGCAGCGGGACGTTCTCCAGGTCGCGTACGTCGATGGCGCTGGCCTGCAGTGCGGAGATCACCGCCCGCTTGAGCGCCCGCGCGCCTCGGGAGTGATCGCGGGCGGTGGTGACCGTGGAGCCCTTTTTCAGCGTGGTGGCGTACGCACCGGCGAGCCGGACGGCGAGCTCCGGGGTGATCTCGACATTGAGGATCCCGGACACCCCGCGCGCGCCGAACAGATGCGCCTGACCACGGGATTCCCAGATCACCGAGGTGTTGACGAAAGCACCGGCCTCGATGGTCTTGAACGGATAGACCCGCACATTGCCCTGGACGATCGATTCCTCACCTACGAGGCATTCGTCGCCGATGACGGCGCCGTCCTCGATCCGCGCGGCCCGCATGATGTCGGTGTTCTTGCCGATCACACAGCCACGCAGATTGCTGTGCTGCCCGATATAGACGTTGTCGTGCACCACCGCCCTGTGGAGAAACGCACCGCTCTTGACCACGACGTTGGAGCCGACGATGGTGTGCTCGCGGATTTCCGCATCCGCCTCGATCTTGGCGTAGTCGCCGATGTAGAGCGGACCGCGCAGTACGGCATCCGGGTGTACGTCGGCGCCCTCGGCGACCCAGACCCCGGGCGAGATCTCGAATCCGTCGATTTCGACGTCGACCTTGCCCTCGAGGACATCGGCCTGGGCCTTCACATAGCTCTCGTGAGTGCCGACGTCCTCCCAGTAGCCCTCGGCGACATAGCCGTAGATCGGCTTGCCCTCCTTCATGAGCTGCGGGAAGACATCACCCGACCAGTCCACCGGAACGTCGGGCTCGAAATAGTCGAAGACCTCCGGCTCCATGACGTAGATACCGGTATTGACGGTGTCCGAGAACACCTGGCCCCAGGTGGGCTTTTCCAGGAACCGTTCGACCCGGCCGGCTTCGTCGACGATGGTGATGCCGAACTCGAGCGGATTGGGCACCCTCGTGAGGCAGACGGTGACGAGGGCGCCCTTTTCCTTGTGGAACCGAATCAGGTCGGTGAGATCGAAGTCGGTGAGTGCGTCACCGGAGATGACGAGAAAGGCATCGTCCTTGAGTGCTTCCTCGGCGTTCTTCACACTGCCGGCAGTGCCCAGCGGCTTTTCCTCATTGGCGTAGGTGAGCTCCATTCCGAGCTCTTCCCCGTCGCCGAAATAGTTCCGGACGAGCGAGGCAAGGAATTGCACGGTCACGACGGTCTCACTGAGACCGTGCCGTTTCAGCAGCCTGAGTACATGCTCCATGATCGGCCTATTGGCCACTGGCAGCAGAGGCTTGGGCATACTGGACGTCATGGGGCGAAGGCGTGTTCCTTCGCCGCCGGCCATCACAACGGCCTTCATGTCGGAAGCGTCCTCCTCTAAGAGACGACGGTCTTGCCGACTTCACCTGTCCAGATCGCCCACTGTTCGCGCATACGGGCGCCGGGACTTGGCACAATCTGCCGGTTCGGCGAGCTCAGTCGGCCGTGGCGTCCGCCCTGATGAGTCGGCGGACCTGGACCACGTAGAGGATCCCTGCCCACCAGTAGAGCGCGGTACCCCATCCGGCGAACGCCCATCCGAAAACAGCTGCGAGCCTGTGAAGCCAGTCCCCTCCGTCGCTCAGCAGGAGCAACGGGAAGGCATACATCAAGTTGAACGTAGCCGCTTTCCCCAGGAAGTTCACCTGGGGAGGGCCGTAACCGTGGCGTGCGAGGAATCCGACCGCGATCAGCAGCATCAGTTCACGAGCCAACAGGGCCGCGGTGAGCCAGAGCGGCAGAATCTCACGCCATGTCAGACCCACCAGGGTGGAGAGAATGTACAGACGATCGGCGGCGGGATCGAGGATCCGGCCCAGGCTGCTGACCTGGTTCCAGCGCCGGGCGAGCTTGCCGTCCAGGTAGTCGCTGACACCACTCAGTGCGAGCACGAGCAGTGCCCACCCGTCAGCGTTGGGCCCGCCGAATTCCGGCCACAGGACCAACCACAGGAACACCGGCACGCCGACCAGGCGAGCCATGCTCAGAATGTTCGGGATGGTGAGGACTCGATCCGTCTGGACCCGCGTCTCCTGGACCTCCACGCGGGGGCCTCCTGTGGGAAATGTGCCAATGATGCCCCTGACCTTACCTGCCCCGTCGGCCGCGCCGTGCTCCGGGTCCGTGATCAGCCGATTCCACCCCCGGAACGCGAAAAAGCCCCGCCTGGAACCTGGTTCCTGGCGGGGCTTTCCCCAAAAATTGTTCGGCGGCGTCCTACTCTCCCACAGGGTCCCCCCTGCAGTACCATCGGCGCTGAAAGGCTTAGCTTCCGGGTTCGAAATGTAACCGGGCGTTTCCCTAACGCAATGACCACCGAAACACTATGAAGTTAACCAACCGGAGCAGACTCAACGGTCGTTACTTCAGAACCTACACAGTGGACGCGAGCAACTGAGGACAAGCCCTCGGCCTATTAGTACCAGTCAACTCCACACCTTACGGCGCTTCCATATCTGGCCTATCAACCCAGTCGTCTACTGGGAGCCTTAACCCCTCAAA